>NZ_CM151224.1:367500-4775000 GCF_056482945.1 Stenotrophomonas sp. 62841_Sma
TGGGGCGGTCTCCTCCTAAAGAGTAACGGAGGAGCTCGAAGGTACGCTCAGCGCGGTCGGACATCGCGCACTGTGTGCAAAGGCATAAGCGTGCTTGACTGCAAGATCGACGGATCAAGCAGGTAGGAAACTAGGACTTAGTGATCCGGTGGTTCTGTATGGAAGGGCCATCGCTCAACGGATAAAAGGTACTCCGGGGATAACAGGCTGATACCGCCCAAGAGTTCATATCGACGGCGGTGTTTGGCACCTCGATGTCGGCTCATCACATCCTGGGGCTGTAGTCGGTCCCAAGGGTATGGCTGTTCGCCATTTAAAGTGGTACGCGAGCTGGGTTCAGAACGTCGTGAGACAGTTCGGTCCCTATCTGCCATGGGCGTTGGAGATTTGAGAGGGGCTGCTCCTAGTACGAGAGGACCGGAGTGGACGAACCTCTGGTGTTCCGGTTGTCACGCCAGTGGCATTGCCGGGTAGCTATGTTCGGAAGCGATAACCGCTGAAAGCATCTAAGCGGGAAGCGCGCCTCAAGATGAGATCTCCCGGGGCACAAGCCCCCTGAAGGAACCATGTAGACTACGTGGTTGATAGGTCAGGTGTGTAAGTACAGCAATGTATTGAGCTAACTGATACTAATGATCCGAGAGGCTTGACCATATAACCTCAAGTTGCCTTGGCTTTACGACAGCGTCGTAAGAGCATCCAAGTGCACGCTACGTCACAAGAACTACGAGAGGCAGGCGCCTTATCCAGCTGTATCGGATGGCGACGCTCCAACCGCCTCCCTGGTGAAATTAGCGCTGTGGAACCACCCGATCCCATCCCGAACTCGGAAGTGAAACGCAGCTGCGCCGATGGTAGTGTGGCTCAAGCCATGCGAGAGTAGGTCATCGCCAGGGTTTACACCCAAAAACCCCGCTGCTCACGCAGCGGGGTTTTTCTTATTAAGTGAAGGCACTGCATTTTCCGGGTACCTTCCGCCCCAAGGGCAAGATCGCGAAGCTGGCGCTGCAAGCGCTGCTGCAACCGTCTCCCTGGTGAAATTAGCGCTGTGGAACCACCCGATCCCATCCCGAACTCGGAAGTGAAACGCAGCTGCGCCGATGGTAGTGTGGCTCAAGCCATGCGAGAGTAGGTCATCGCCAGGGTTTACACCCAAAACCCCGCTGCTTACGCAGCGGGGTTTTTCTTTGTGCGCGCGAAATGCGGGTAGTGCCGGCCGCTGGCCGGCACTGCCGTGGCTGCACACCGGCCGGTAGATCCACGCCATGCGTGGATGGCTGTCCCTGCGAAGAGCGGCGCCAACCCCCGGCAGCAGGTCCAGACAGTGCGCGTCGCTGTGATTGCCGGCCAGCGGCCGGCACTACCGGTAGATCCACGCCATGCGTGGACGCCCTCCGTGAGGAACCACGGCGCCAACCAAGGTTGGCAGCTACCAACAGCTGGCCCACACAGCCATCGTTTGCCGGCCAGCGGCCGGCACTACAAGTAGATCCACGCCATGCGTGGATGCTCTCTGCACGGAACCACGGCGCCAACCAAGGTTGGCATCTACAACTGCAGGGCGCGATCACACACAAAAAAGCGGCGCCCTTGCGGGCGCCGCCTTGGCTTGCTTCAGTACTCAGTCGAGCAAGCTCGACGCTACTTCGCCGCAGCCGGGGCCTTGTCCTTCATCATCGCGTCGCGGGCTGCCTTGAACGGGTTGCCTTCGTACCAGTTCGGCCAACGATCGCCACCGGCCAGTTCCTTGCCGACGCCGTACATCAGCTGCAGGTCTTCGACGGTGCCGTCCAGCTTCCAAGTGGCCGCATCGAACTCATCCTTCGGGCCGTGGTAGCGGTTGGCGCCGTAGTCGGCTGCAGCCTTGCGGCCCGCGTCCACGCCACCCTCGCGCAGGTCTTCGCCGCCATCGGCGTACAGGGCCGGCACACCGGCCTTGGCGAAGTTGAAGTGATCGGAACGGAAGTAGAAGCCGCTCTGCACCGAGGTCTCACCGTGCAGGGTACGGTCCTGGGCCGCGGCCAGCGGCTTGAGGATGTCTTCCAGCTCCGAGCTGCCAAAGCCGGTGACGGTCACGTCCTTGGCACGGCCAGCCACCGACATCGCATCGATGTTGATCACGCCGGCGATCTTGTCCAGCGGGAAGGTCGGATGGGCAACATAGTACTTCGAACCCAGCAGGCCGGATTCTTCCAGGGTCACCGCCAGGAACACCACCGAACGTTCCGGCTTCGGCTCCTGGTGGGCCATGGCTTCGGCCACTTCGAGAATGCCGGCCACGCCGGTCGCGTTGTCGACCGCGCCGTTGTAGATGTTGTCGCCGGTCTCGCCCTCGTGCTTGCCCAGGTGATCCCAGTGCGCCATGTACAGCACGGCCTCGTCGGCACGCTTGCTGCCCGGCAGTACGCCCACCACGTTGCGCGATTGCTTCTGCGCGATCTGGCTCTTCAGATCGACCGCAGCGGTGGCCTTCAGCGGCACCGGCTTGAAGCCGCGCTTGCTGGCGTCCTTGTAGGCCTGCGCCAGGTCCAGGCCGGCACCGGCGAACAGCGCCTTGGCAGCGTCGGCACTCAGCCAGCCCTGCACCGGAATGCGGGCTTCCGGGTCATCCTTGGCCGGCAGGTCGTACTGCGGGCCTGCCCAGGAGTTCTTCACCACATCCCAGCCATAGGAAGCGCCGGCGGTGTCGTGCACGATCAGCGCGGCAGCGGCGCCCTTGCGCGCAGCCTCCTCGAACTTGTAGGTCCAGCGGCCGTAATAGGTCATGCGCTTGCCGTCGAACAGCTTCGCGTCATCGACATGGAAGCCCGGGTCGTTGACGAACATGACGACCGTTTTGCCCTTCCAGTCCTGGCCGGCGTAGTCGTTCCACTTCTGCTCCGGCGCGTCGACGCCGTAGCCGACGAACACCAGGTCGCTGGCATCGACCTTCACCTCGGCCTGGCCGGTACGGGTACCCACCACCATGTCGGTGCCGAACTTCAGCTCGGTGGTCTTGCCGCCCTGGGTGATCTTCAGCACGGTCGATTCGTCGGCCGTGGTCTCGGTCATCGGCACATCCTGGAACCAGCTGTCGCCGTTGCCGGGCTGCAGGCCGATGCGCTGCATCTGGTCGCGGATGTAGTTGACCGTCAGTTCCTCGCCCTTGCTGCCCGGGGCGCGGCCTTCGAATTCATCCGAAGCCAGCGTCTTGACCATCTCGGCGAAGTCGCCGGCGTTGATCTCCGGCGAGAACGCATGGGCCGCCGGCTTGGCAGCGGCGGTGTCGGTGGCCGGCGCGGGCGCCGGAGTGTCTTCGCCTTTGCAGGCACTGAGCGCGGCCGCAGCGGCCAGGCACAGGAGGAGTTTGCGGGGCATCGTCGATTCCTGGAAAACAAAGGGCGGCCGCACCACGTGTACGACCGGTAACAGCGAGTATCACCGAACCGATGGGCGCGGTGTGCTCAGTCCGCCGGAGCGGTTTCGGTGTCGAACGGGATCGGCTCGGCGCCGGTGACCGGGCCGATGCGGGCCGTGCGGTGCACGTACAGCACCACCTCGCGTTCGAACTGCAACGGGCCGTCCACCACGGCATTCGGACCGATGATCACGCGTGGCTTGCGGCTGGCGGTCAGCGAGACGCTGAAGTTCGGCTTGCGCACGTGCACACCGCCCTTGACCTGCGAACCGATGCCCACGGTGATGTCACCGTTGACGGTTTCCACGTCGTTGCCGACGCGGCTTTCGACCAGCCCGATGCCACCGTTCACGGTTTCAACGCCGCCTTCGATCTGGCTGCCGCGATCGCTGAAGATGCTGCCGTTGACGGTGCTGACGCTGCCGTGGGCGATCACTTCGCGGCCCAGGCGTACGCCGCCGTTGACCGTTTCGATCTTGCCGGTGCGCGCGCGATCGGCGACCTTGACCCCGCCGTTGACGGTGTCGATGCTGCCGGTCTCGACACCTTCGCCGACACGGATGCCGCCGTTGACGGTGTCCAGCTTGCCGTAGCGCTGGCCGGGTTCGGCGCTGATGCTGCCGTTGACCTTGCTGATGTTTTCCTGCGCTGCCACTGGCCCGGTGACCAGCAGTACGCCCAACAGCAGCGGAATGGAGAGAGCTTTCATGGGGACCTCGATGGATGTGCGGCTGGCAGGCCGCGTGCGGAGATGTCACCATTCCCCGGTACCCCCTGCAACTGCCTGAAGTCACTGGAAAGCCCTTGCGCAACAACGCCTTCCCATCACGCCGACATCACATCGCCGCTGCTCGCGGCGGGCGCTGCCTGCTGTTGGGGCTGGCCTTGGCACTGGCGTTGCCGCTGCCGGGGGCCGCGCAGACCACGCGCGAGACCGAGCGCAAGCTGCAGAAACTGCGCAGTGAACTGAAGGGCGTGGCGCAGGAGCGCCGGCAGATCGAGGGCCAGCGTGGCCAGGCCTCGCAGCAGCTGCGTGAGGCCGACGAGAAGGTGGCCCGCACCGGCCGCGCGCTTGCGCAGACGGAAACCGCGCTGCGCGAGCAGGGCCACGCCCTGGCCGAGGCCGAACAACGCCGCAGCACGCTGCAGGTCAACCTCGCCCAGCAGCATCGCGAGCTGGCCGGCCTGCTGCGTGCGGCCTACCAGCTGGGCAACCACGCACCATTGAAGCTGCTGCTGTCGCAGGACACGGTGGCCGATGCCAATCGCGCCCTGGCCTACCACCGCTACCTGCAGCGTGAGCGGGCCCAGCGCATCACCACGCTGACCGCCGACCTGAAGGAACTGGAAGCGCTGCAGGCGCAGATTGCCGAGCGCAAGCAGAAGCTGCAGGGGGCGCAGCAGGACCAGAAGCAGCAGGCAGCGGCGCTGGAAGCCGACCGCCGCGATCGTGCAAAGACCGTGGCCTCGCTGGACGAGCGCTTCAAGGACCAGCGCGAGAAGGAACAGGCGCTGGGCCAGGACGCCAAGGCGCTGGAAACACTGCTGGCCAATCTGCGTGCGGCCGCCGCCCGTGCCGAGGCCGAGCGTCGCGCGGCTGCGCGCCGTGCGGCAGCGGAGAAGGCCGCTGCCGAACGTGCCGCACGCCAGGCCGCGGCACAGGGACGGCCGCCACCGCCCACCAAGGTTCCGCCGGCGGTGGCTTCCGCACCGGCGCCGAAGGTGGGGGGCCTGGGCTGGCCGTTGTCCGGCAACCTGCTGGCCCGCTACGGCGGCAAGCTGCCTGACGGGCGTACCAGCAGCGGCGTGCTGATCGGCGCACCGGCCGGCAGCACCGTCACCGCCGTGGCCGACGGTACCGTGGTGTTCTCCGACTGGATGACCGGCTACGGCATGATCCTGATCGTCGACCACGGCAATGGCTACATGAGCCTGTACGCCCACAACGACACCCTGCTCAAGGACGCCGGTGCACGGGTCAGCCGTGGCGATGCGGTGGCCAAGGTCGGCAACTCGGGGGGCCAAGGGGTCACCGCGCTGTACTTCGAGCTGCGTCGTGGCGGGCAACCGGTGAATCCGGACAGCTGGCTGCAGCGGCGCTGAATCCCCGCTCGCCACGTGCGGGCTGGATTCAACGGGAATTTAGCTGTGCTTCGCGCATAATCGGTGCATGTGCCTTGGGCACCATGCCACCGTCGACAGGAGTGATCCATGCGCGCAGCCCGTACCGCCACCCTCTTGCTGGCCCTGTTGCCAGCGCTGTCCTGGGCGCAGCAGACCGCGCCCGCCCCGAGCCAGGAAACCGGCGGGCAGGCAGCGAGCAGCGAGGAGGCGGTGACCTCGAAGGTGCCGCTGGAGGACATCCGCCGCTTCGTGGCCGTCTACAACGCAGTGCGGGCCGCCTACGTCGATCCGGTCGATGACAAGAAGCTGATGCAGGCAGCGGTGCGTGGCCTGCTGCTCGACCTCGACCCGCACAGCACCTACTTCAACAAGGAAGACGCGCAGGCCTTCGACGAACAGGCCAGCGGCGCCTACGAAGGCATCGGCGTGGAGCTGCAGCAGCAGCCGGACAACGCCAGCATGAAGGTGATCTCGCCGATCGACGACACGCCGGCGGCCAAGGCCGGCATCCTCGCCGGTGACCTGATCATCGCCATCGACGGCAAGCCGATCAGCGCGATCGATGCCAGCGAACCGCTGCGCGGACCGGCCGGCAGCAAGGTGGTGCTGACCATCGTGCGCGAAGGCAAGCCCAAGCCGTTCGATGTCAGCCTCACCCGCCAGACCATCCGCGTGACCAGCGTGCGCAGCCGCCTGCTGGAACCGGGCTATGGCTACATCCGCCTGAGCACCTTCCAGGCCGACACCGGTTCGGACTTCCAGAAGCACGTGCAGCAGCTGCAGAAGCAGTCCGGTGGCCAGCTCAAGGGCCTGGTGCTGGATCTGCGCAGCAACCCGGGTGGCCTGCTGACTGCTGCCGTGCAGGTGGCCGACGACCTGCTCGACAAGGGCAACATCGTCAGTACCCGCGGCCGCATCAGCATCAGCGATGCACGTTTCGATGCAACGCCGGGCGATCTGCTGAAGGGCGCACCGGTGGTGGTGCTGGTCGACGCCGGTTCGGCCAGTGCCTCGGAAGTGCTGGCCGGCGCACTGCGCGACAACAAGCGCGCCCGCGTGGTTGGCAGCCGCACCTTCGGCAAGGGCTCGGTGCAGACCGTGCTGCCGCTGGACAACGGTGACTCGGTGAAGCTGACCACCGCGCGTTATTACACGCCCAGCGGCAAGTCGATCCAGGCCACGGGCATCGTGCCGGAGGTCGAACTGAAGCCGGCCGCTACGCCGGCCGAGGATGCACTGCCGGCCAGCCTGAGCGATTACAGCGAAGCGACCCTGCCGGGTCATCTGCGCGGTGACGACGAGGGCACCGAGGGCTATCACGCCGGTGCGGTACTGCCGGGCGATGGCCCGATCAACGACGCGCTGGCCGAGCTGAAGACCCCGGGTTCGGTGGCTGCACGCTTGAAGGCCGAAGCGGCGAAAGTGGATGCGGCCAAGGCTGCGAAGGCCGCTGCCGCGAAGCCGGAGGCCAAGGTCGAACCGAAGGCGGAGAGCAAGCCGGAAGCAAAGCCCGCACCGGCCTCGGCCAAGCCCTGACGGTAGCGCCGGGCCGTGCCCGGGACGCCCTGTTCATCCGGAAGGCGGCGCAGCGAGGCGTCGCCCGATAGAATCGGCCCATGGACGATTCGAACCTGGCGACTACGATCAGCCAACTGCTTGGTCGTGATCCGCTGCCACCTGACCGGGCCGCCACCTTGCTGGAATCCCTGGCGGTCCGCCATGGAATCGATCCGCGCTTTGTCTATTGGTGGGCAGGCAAAGCGACGTCTGATCAGACGATCCAATACGACAGCAGCGATGAAGGCCTTTCCTGCCTGGCTGAACTGCTGGCGGAAGTGAACGGTGAAATGTGCCTGGTAGCGTCAGATGAGCGCGCATTGCCGTGGCCGATCTGGACTCTGCAGGCAAGTGAACTGATTCCTTTGCTCGGCGAGTTGCCGTTCTTTGAGTACTTCGTGGTGCTGGATGACGGCGCTACGCTGCTGTTCGATACCCACCACAACACGTTGGTGGTCAGTCGCGAGTGACGCATTCGGCGTCATCGCGGACGGAGCAGATCCATATCGATGAAGGAGTCGAGCACGCTCGACGCCACGAACGAGCGGGTGCGCATGGAGCCGGCCAGCGGCCGGCACTACCAGGGGTCAGAAGCCGTGGCGCTTGCGCAGGCGGCGGGCGATGGCCGCCCGCACGTAGACCCCGTACACCACGCCGAACACGAAGCCGCCGATGTGCGCCCACCAGGCGACCATGCCGAAGCTTGGGCCGATATGGGCGAACACCACCTGCAGGGCGGCCCAGACGCCGATCAGCAGGTAGGCCGGGGCGCGCACGAACTCCAGGAACAGGCCGAGCGGAATGACCACGCCCAGCCGGGCACCCGGGAACAGCGCCAGATAGGCGCCGATCAGTGCGGACACCGCGCCGCTGGCACCGATGATGATCTGGTCCGGGCTGCCCATGGTGTAGATCGCCACCAGATTGGAAACGGCACCGCCGACCAGGAACAGCAGCAGCAGCCGCCACGGCCCCAGCACCCGCTCAGCAGGCAGGCCGAAGATCAGCAGGAACACCAGGTTGCCCAGCAGGTGTGACCAGTCCGCGTGCAGGAACAAGGCCGTGAACAGCCGCAGCACGCTGCCGTCCTGCAGGGTCGCCCACCAGTCCAGGGGGTGGGTCAGGCCGGTGGACAGGGCGCCCCAGTCCAGCCAGAGGCTGCCCCGGGCGTCGTCCGGACGCGAGATCGACCACAGGAACGCCAGCCACAGTGCCGCAAACAGCACGGGCGTGGCCCAGCGCAGGGCCGCCTTCTTGCGCGACGGGAGGGAGACGAACATGGGCAATAGCCTAGCGTGCGGGCGCTTACGGCGGGGATTGTCCTGTTCAGCTTCTGGGACGAAAAAAGCGCCTGCGCTGTTATTGTTTCATTAACAGCTCTGGGTAATACTCGCATACGGCGTCGTATGTCGGGAGGGGAATCCGGCGCGCTCCGAAGGGCCCCAGGGCCTGCCGGGCGCAGGCGCACTCAGAGCACCATCACCGCTTACCGGAGAGAGAACTACGATGCAAACCGCTTCCACCATTGCCCGTCTGACCCTGCTGGCCGTCGGCGTTGCCGGTGCGCTGGCCGCCGCCGACGCCAACGCTGCTGCCTTCCAGCTGAAGGAAAACAGCGCCAAGGGCCTCGGCCGCGCGTTCGCCGGTTCCGGCAGCGCCGAAGGCGACGCCTCCATCATCGCCGTCAACCCGGCCGGCATGCGCCAGCTGGAAGGCACCATGGTCCAGGGCGACCTGAGCGCCATCAGCTTCAAGGCCGAGTTCAAGGGCCAGGGCCGCAATGCGGCAGGCCGCCCGCAGACCGGTGGTGACGGCGGCGACGCCGGCATGATCGCTCCGGTCCCGGCTGCGTACTTCCACATGCCGATCGGCGAGAAGGCCCACTTCGGTGTGTCGCTGACCGCACCGTTCGGCTTCAAGACCGAATACGACAACGGTTGGGTCGGTCGTTACAGCGGCCTGAAGACCGATCTGAAGGCCATCGACCTCGGCTTCGCTGCGTCGTATGACGTCAACCCGTACGTGTCCTTCGGCGCGTCGGTGTTCGTCGAGCACCTGACCATCGAGCTGAGCAACGCCGTCGACTACGGCAGCATCCTGGCCGGCGCAGGCGTTCCGAACTTTGCCCCGGGCAGCGCGGATGGCACCCTGAAGATCGAGGGTGACAACAATGCCGTGGGCTGGACCGTCGGTGGCCTGTTCTCGATCGACGAGAACACCCACATCGGCCTGAGCTACCGTTCGAAGGTCGAGCACAAGATCACCGGTGGTGATGCGACCTTCCGCGACGCCGACCGCGCCCGTTCGCTGCTGACCAACTCGCCGCGTACCCGCGGCTGGTTCATGGACACCAGCGGCAAGGCCACGGTGACCATGCCGGCCTCGGCCACCCTGAGCGTGACCCACAAGGTCAACGACCGCTGGACCGTGATGGGCGACGTGACCCGTACCGCCTGGTCGACCGCCTTTGACAGCGTCACCGTCGACTACGCGTCGCCGCAGGCGGACTCGGTCCTGGAGTTCGGCTACCGTGACACCACCTTCGTGTCGCTGGGCGCCGACTACAAGCTGAGCGACACCGTCACCCTGCGCGGTGGTGTTGCACTGGACCAGACCCCGACCACCGACGCACACCGCGACGTGCGCGTGCCGGATACCAGCCGCAAGTGGCTGTCGCTGGGCGTGGGCTGGACCCCGTCGGCAAACACCGAGTACAACTTTGGCTACACCCACCTGTTCACCAGCGATCCGAACGTGAACGTGCGTGCCACCACTGCCAACCAGGGCAACTCGCTGTCGGGCAAGTACAAGGTCCGTGGCGACGTGCTGGCGGCTTCGTTCCAGTACAAGTTCTGATTCGGGCCTCGGCCTGACGCAGTACTCGGAAGGCCCCGCGCAAGCGGGGCTTTCTTTTTCTGTGGCCACGGGCCATCCACGCGTGGCGTGGATCTACTGAAGAGCGCAGCCATCCACGGCGTGGATCCACGACAATAGCGCCATGAACCTGTCCGATCCGAACTTCCAGCTGGAGCTGGCTGCCAACATTGCCGTCGCCGGCTCGATCCTGCTGGCCGGCCGCAACAACGTGCACACCTGGTGGCTGGGCATCGTGGGCTGCACATTGTTCGCCGCCGTGTTCGAGCGTTCGCACCTGTACGCAGACATGGTGCTGCAGTTCTTCTTCATCGCCATCAGCGTGCTGGGCTGGTGGCAGTGGCTGCGCGGCGACCATGGTGCGCCGCTGCCGATCACCTCGCTGCGACCACGTGCATGGGCCTGGCTGGCGCCGCTGGCGGTGGTGGCCACGTTCGGCTACGGCTGGATGCTGACCCGCCTGACCAATGCCTATGCGCCGTACATCGATTCGGCGGTGCTGGTGCTGAGCGTGATCGCGCAGATCCTGATGATGCGGCGCAAGCTGGAATCGTGGTGGGTGTGGCTGCTGGTGAACACCGTTGCAGTGCCGCTGTACTACAGCCGTGGCCTGCACCTGACCTCGATCCTGTACGTGGGCTTCTGGATCAACGCGCTGGTGGCCTTGCGCCATTGGCGGCACCTGATGCGCAACGAGGCCAGGGCGGCCGATGCCGCTGCCTGAGCGTGCTGCGCGGGGGCTGGTGGTGGGCAAGTTCTGCCCGCTGCACCTCGGCCATGAACGACTGATCGACTTCGCCGCCACGCGCTGCCAGCAGCTGCTGGTGATCGGCTGGTCGCAGCCGGGCTTTGCCGGCTACAGCGCCGAGCGCCGTGAGCGCTGGCTGCGTGCGCGTTTCCCGCAGGCGACGGTAGCAGTGCTTGACGACGCGCGACTGGCGGCATTGTGCATGCAGCATGGCTTGCCAGTGCGAGCGCTGCCGCAGGACAGTGATGACGAACAGGTGCAGCGCGACTTCACCGCCTGGCTGTGCCTGAACCTGTTCGGTGGGCCGGTGCAGGCGGTGTACACCGGTGAGGACTATGGAGACGGCTTCGCGCAGGCGTTGGCCACGCACTTCGGCACACCGGTGCGCCATGAGCGGCTGGAGCGCGCGCTGGACGTCGGGCAGGCCTGTGGCACCCAGCTGCGCACCGATCCGCATGCGCATCGCCATGGCCTCGCATCGCAGGTGTATGCCGACCATGTGCAGCGCGTGGCCTTCATCGGTGGCGAGTCCAGCGGCAAGACCACGCTGGCGCGCGTGCTGGCCGAGCGCCTGCAGACCGCCTGGGTGCCGGAGTATGGCCGCACCCTGTGGGAGCAGCAGGGGGGAGAACTGACGCCGGACGATCTGCTTCGCATTGCAATGACACAGCCACAGCACGAAGACGAGGCCGCGCGGCGCGCGCATCGCTGGCTGTTCTGCGATACCACGCCGTGGGTAACGCTGGGGTACAGCGGCTGGATGTTCGGCACGGCGCCGGAGCCGCTGCGGCAGGCGGCACGACGACGCTACGACCTGCTGTTCCTGTGCGCGCCGGATATTCCGTTCGACCAGGATGGTACGCGCGTGGGCGAAGCCTTCCGGTCGCAGCAGCATGCGTGGTACCTGGCGCAGCTGCAGGCAGAGGGTGTCGAGTACGTGCTGCTGGAAGGCGATCTGGAGACGCGCATCGTACGCGTGCAGGGCGAGCTGGCGAAGCGGGCGGACAACCGGTTCAGTGTCACCCCGCCACTGTAGAGCCGATCCAGTGCCCGCTGCACCATGCAGGCCGAGCGTGGGCTCGGCTCTACAGGAATAAAAAGCACAAAAAACCCCGCTTTCGCGGGGTTTTTCGTTCACTGCAACTATCGGGCGATCAGTCGCCCAGGGTCAGCAGCGAGGCGTTGCCGCCGGCAGCGGTGGTGTTCACCGTCACCGTCTTTTCGGTGGCAAAGCGCAGCAGGTAGTGCGGGCCGCCGGCCTTCGGGCCGGTGCCGGACAGGCCCTGGCCGCCGAACGGCTGCACGCCGACCACCGCACCGATCTGGTTGCGGTTGACGTAGACGTTGCCGACGTGGACGCCGTTGCTGATGCGGTCGACGGTCTCGTCAATGCGCGAATGCACGCCCAGGGTCAGGCCGTAGCCGGTGGCGTTGATCTGGTCGATCACCGCGTCGAGCTGGTCGCCCTTCCAACGGATCACGTGCAGGACCGGCCCGAAGATTTCCTTGTGCAGCTGGCCCAGATCCTTCAGTTCGTACGCACGCGGTGCGAAGAAGGTGCCATTGGCCGCTTCGGCAGAAAGCTCGGCGGCAGCAATCAGGCGCGCTTCGCGGTCCATGCGTTCGGCGTGGTCCTGCAGGATCTTCAGCGCGTCGGCGTCGATCACCGGGCCGACGTCGGTGGACAGCAGGCCGGGGTTGCCGACCTTCAGTTCCTTCATCGCACCGGCCAGCATGGTCATCACCTTGTCGGCGATGTCGTCCTGCACGAACAGCACGCGCGCGGCCGAGCAACGCTGGCCGGCGGACGTGAAGGCCGAACCGATCGCGTCCTTGACCAGCTGTTCCGGCAGTGCCGAGGAGTCGGCGATGAAGGCATTCTGGCCACCGGTCTCGGCAATCAGCACGCCGATGGCGGCGTCACGCGCGGCCATCGCGCGGTTGATCGCACGGGCGGTGTCGGTGGAGCCGGTGAAGGCCACGCCGGCCACGCGCGGGTCGGCAGTGAGCGCGGCACCGACGGTGGCACCGTCGCCCGGCAGGAACTGCACCACCTCGGCCGGCACGCCGGCGTCGTGCAGCAGCTTCACCGCGTAGTAGCCAATCAGGTTGGTCTGCTCGGCCGGCTTGGCGATGACGCTGTTGCCGGCGGCCAGGGCAGCGGCGACCTGGCCCAGGAAGATCGCCAGCGGGAAGTTCCACGGGCTGATGCAGACGAACACGCCGCGACCATGCAGCTGCAGTTCGTTGGACTCACCGGTCGGGCTCGGCAGCTTCTCGGCGTGGCTGAACTGCTCGCGCGCCTGCTTGGCGTAGTAGCGCAGGAAGTCCACCGCTTCGCGCACTTCGGCGATGCTGTCGGGCAGGCTCTTGCCGGCTTCCTTCACGCACAGCGCCATGAACTCCGGCATGCGCGCTTCCAGCTGGTCGGCGGCGTGCTCGAGGATGGCGGCGCGGCTGGCGGCCGGGGTGCGGTTCCAGGCCGGCTGCGCGGCCACGGCATTGGCCAGGGCCTTCTGCACGGTGGCGGCATCGGCGGCCTGCCACTGGCCGACCACTTCGCGGGTGTCGGCCGGATTGGTCACCGGCAGCGCGGCGCCGGCCGGGTTCGCACCCGGCACCAGCGGGGCGGCCTGCCACGGCTTCACTGCAGCGTTGATCTGCTCGGCGAGGGCGCGCAGTTCGTTGTCGTTGGCGAGGTTGGCGCCCATGGAGTTCTTCCTGTCGTGGTTCTGGCTGCGCAGCAGGTCAACCGGCAGCGGGATCTTGGGATGCGGAATCGATTCGAACGAAGCAACCATCTCGACCGGATCGCGGATCAGGTCGGCGATCGGCACGCGCTCGTCGGTGATGCGGTTGACGAAGCTGGAGTTGGCGCCGTTTTCCAGCAGGCGGCGCACCAGGTACGGCAGCAGGTCTTCATGCGAACCGACCGGCGCATACACGCGGCAGGGCAGGTTCAAGCGATCGGCCGGCACTACTTCGGCGTACAGGTCGTCGCCCATGCCGTGCAGCTTCTGGTGCTCGTACACGCCGCCATTGGCGATGCTGCGCACGGCCGCGATGGTGTGCGCGTTGTGCGTGGCGAACATCGGGTAGATCGCGTCGGCATGCGTGAACAGGCGCTTGGCGCAGGCCAGGTAGGAGACATCGGTGTTCTGCTTGCGGGTGAACACCGGGTAGCCCGGGTAGCCTTCGATCTGCGCGCGCTTGATCTCGGCGTCCCAGTAGGCGCCCTTGACCAGGCGCACCTGCAGGCGGCGACCGGCGCGGCGGGCCATGTCGGCCAGGTGGTCGATCGTGTACGGCGTGCGCTTCTGGTAGGCCTGCACGACCACGCCGAAGCCGTCCCAGCCGGCCAGCGAGGCGTCGGAGAAGACCTGCTCGATGATGTCCAGCGACAGTTCCAGGCGGTCGGACTCTTCGGCGTCGACGGTGCAGCCGATGCCGTAGCTCTTGGCCAGTTGTGCCAGTTCCAGCACGCCCGGCACCAGGTCCTTCAGCACGCGCTCGCGCTTGGCGTGCTCGTAGCGCGGGTACAGCGCCGACAGCTTGATCGAGATGCCCGGCGCGTTGTTGACGTCGCCGTCCGGACGGCCGCCGCGTGCCTTGTGGTCGCCGCCGATGGCGTGGATCGCACGACGGTAGTCTTCCAGGTAGCGCAGCGCGTCCTTCATGGTCAGCGCGCCTTCGCCCAGCATGTCGAAGGAGTAGCGGTAGTTCGCGTTGTCGCCCTTGTGCGAGCGCGACAGCGCTTCGCTGATGGTGCGGCCCATGACGAACTGGTGGCCCATGATCTTCATCGCCTGGCGCACGGCCAGGCGCACCACCGGCTCACCGACGCGGCCGACTAGGCGCTTGAACGCGCTGGGCGCATCGGCACGGGTGGCGTCGTTCATCTGCACCAGCTTGCCGGTCAGCATCAGGCCCCAGGTGGAGGCGTTGACCAGCACGGAGTCGCTGCCGCCCAGGTGCTTTTCCCAGTCGGCATCGGCCAGCTTGTCGCGGATCAGCTTGTCGGCGGTGTCCTGGTCCGGAATGCGCAGCAGCGCCTCGGCCACGCACATCAGCAGCACGCCTTCCTCGCTGCCCAGGTCGTACTGGCGCATGAAGGCTTCGATCGCGCCCTGGTCCTTGGCACGCACGCGCACGCGGCCGACCAGGTCGGCGGCCAGCGCCTGCACCTTGGCCTGCTCTTCGGCGGGCAGGCGGGCCTGCGCCAGCAGCTCGCGAACGTGGCTGGCCTCGTCCTTCAACCAGCCATCGGTGATGGCCTGGCGGAACGGGTTGGGGGGCGCCGGCAGTTCCGGCGACAGCAGCGCGCCGGGACGCGGAGCGTCGTGGGCGGCAGGGGAGGAGGAAGGTGCGTTCATGCCGGTCCGGCCAGTGGAAAACTTGGCGATTTTAATCATTTTTGCGGGTTGCGGAAGTGCCCATCAGCCACCTTCGTGAAGCGCTAATAGCCCCTAGCTGCGGTGGATTCAGCGTGTTCAGCAAGCTCGGCAGAATTTGTGCTGAATTCGTCATTCGTGCCGCCGACCTCATGCTGTGTTGCAGCATGGTAAAAAGTGTGAATGCACCCTTGCTACCGGCGAGAGGGCGGGGCTACCATCGAGACGTTTCCCGCGGCAGGAACGCGGTTGCGACATGATCGAGGTGCTTCCAGCTCCGGATGGGTCAGGTACGCAGCTGCGGCTGCGTCCCCCACGGGCGCTCGATGCCCGGCAGTTCGTCCTGTTGTTCACCGTGTTGTCGGGTGCGATGTGGCTGGTGTCCGCCCTCGGGTGGTTGGCCGGCAATGCATTCGCCCCCCTGTTCGCGCTGCTGTACAGCCTGGTGCTGGCGGCGGCACTGCGTGCCTTGTGGCGCAGTGGTGAACGGCAGGAGGAGATCCGGGTAGTGCCGGCGTACGTGGAGGTCATCCCCGTACCCGGTGGATCGCCGGTGTTCCGGGCCCACCCCCACTGGGTGCGCCTGCTCACCGACGACGAGAGGGTCCGGCTGGCATCCAGCGGCCGGCAGGTGGAGGTGGGGAGTTTCCTCGCGCCGGCCGAACGTCAGACGCTCGCAGAGACACTTGAAAGCTTGCTCGCCGCCAGCGATGGCGGCAACCGACGACGCTAAGGGTCTAGGCAATGAAGCAAAGCAGCAGGTGGGGCACGAAGTGCGATGCAGCGGTCGCCGCCATGGTGGCCGGGGGACTGATGCCGGCGTTGGCCTGGGCCCAGGCGGCCGATCCCAAGCCGTGGCAGCTGAACATGGGCAAGGGGGTGACCCAGACCTCGCGCCTGGCCTGGGAATCGAACAATCTCTCGTTGATCATCTGCACGGTGATCGGCGTCATCGTGTTCGGGGCGATGGCCTACGCCATCTTCAAGTTCCGCAAATCCAAGGGTGCGGTCGCCGCCACCTTCAGCCACAACACCAAGGCCGAGATCATCTGGACGGTGATCCCGGTGATCATCCTGATCGTGATGGCATGGCCGGCCACGGCCAACCTGATCAAGATGTACGACACCCGCGATGCCGAGATGACGGTGAAGGTCACCGGCTACCAGTGGATGTGGAAGTACGAATATCTCGGCGAGAACGTCACCTTCACCAGCCGCCTGGACCGCGAGTCCGATCGCGTGCGGCAGAGTGGCATCGTGCCGACCCGCGAGACTCACCCGCATTACCTGCTGGATGTCGACAACCGCCTGGTGCTGCCGGTCGATACCAAGGTGCGCTTCGTCATCACCTCCGACGACGTGATCCACGCCTGGTGGGTGCCGGCGCTGGGCTGGAAGCAGGACGCCATCCCCGGTTTCATCAATGAGGCCTGGACCAGCATCGAGCAGCCCGGCGTCTACCGCGGCCAGTGCGCCGAGCTGTGCGGCAAGGACCATGGCTTCATGCCGATCGTGGTCGAGGCGGTGTCCAAGGAAGAGTTCAAGCAGTGGCTGGCGCAGCGCAAGCCGGCGCCGCCCGCCGAGCCGACAACGCCGGCGGCACCTGCCGAACCGGCTGCACCGACTGCACCGACGGGAGAGGCACCTGCAGCGCCTGCCGCTGCTGAAGCCGGCAGCGCGCCTGCCACCGCGGCCAGCGGAGCGTGATGTAAAGCCCGCGGCCGTTCGCGGCCGTGGTGACAACCGATTCTGAGAGGTGTTTTGCAATGGCGCACTCGGCAGTTGGGCACGACGATCACCATCACCAGCAGAGTTTCTTCGAGCGTTGGTTCTTCTCGACCAACCACAAGGACATCGGCACGCTGTACCTGGGTTTCAGCTTCATCATGTTCATCATCGGTGCGGCGATGAGCGTGGTGATCCGCGCCGAGCTGGCACAGCCGGGCCTGCAGTTCGTCAAGCCCGAGTTCTTCAACCAGATGACCACCGTGCATGCGCTGGTGATGATCTTCGGTGGCGTGATGCCGGCCTTCGTCGGCCTCGCCAACTGGATGATTCCGCTGCAGATCGGCGCGCCGGACATGGCGCTGCCGCGCATGAACAACTGGTCGTTCTGGCTGTTGCCGGTGGCTTTCAGCCTGCTGCTGCTGACCCTGTTCCTCCCTGGCGGTGCACCGGCCGGCGGCTGGACGTTGTACCCGCCGCTGTCGCTGCAGGGCGGCTACAACGTCGCCTTCAGCGTGTTCGCCATCCATGTGGCCGGCATCAGTTCGATCATGGGCGCGATCAACATCATCGCCACCGTGCTCAACATGCGCGCGCCGGGTATCGACCTGCTGAAGATGCCGATCTTCTGCTGGGCCTGGCTCATCACTGCCTTCCTGCTGATCGCGGTGATGCCGGTGCTGGCCGGTGCGGTGACCATGCTGCTGACCGACAAGTTCTTCGGCACCAGCTTCTTCAACGCCGCCGGTGGCGGTGACCCGGTGATGTACCAGCACATCTTCTGGTTCTTCGGGCACCCCGAGGTCTACATCATGATCCTGCCCGCCTTCGGCGTGGTCAGCGAGATCATCCCGACCTTCAGCCGCAAGCCGCTGTTCGGCTACCAGGCGATGGTGTACGCCACCGCCGCGATCGCGTTCCTGTCGTTCATCGTCTGGGCCCACCACATGTTCACCGTGGGCATGCCGCTGGGTGGCGAGATCTACTTCATGTTCGCCACCATGCTGATCTCGATCCCGACCGGGGTGAAGGTGTTCAACTGGGTCAGCACCATGTGGCGTGGCTCGCTGACGTTCGAGGCACCGATGCTGTGGTCGGTGGCGTTCGTCATCCTGTTCACCATCGGTGGCTTCTCCGGCCTGATGCTGGCGATCGTGGCGGCTGACTTCCAGTACCACGACACCTACTTCGTGGTCGCGCACTTCCACTACGTGCTGGTGACCGGCGCGGTGTTCGCGCTGATCGCGGCGGTGTACTACTGGTGGCCGAAGTGGACCGGGCGGATGTACAGCGAGAAGTGGGCCAAGGTGCACTTCTGGTGGTCGATCGTATTCGTCAACCTGCTGTTCTTCCCGCAGCACTTCCTCGGCCTGGCCGGCATGCCGCGCCGCATTCCCGATTACAGCGTGGCCTTCGCCGACTGGAACCTGATCAGCTCGATCGGCGCGTTCGGCATGTTTGTCACCCCGTTCATGATGGCCGCGATCCTGCTGTCCTCGCTGCGCAATGGCGAGAAGGCCGAGGCCCGTTCCTGGGAAGGTGCGCGTGGCCTGGAGTGGACGCTGCCGTCGCCGGCACCGGCGCATACGTTCACCACGCCGCCGACCATCCGCCCGGGGGATCTGGCGCATGACGACATCACGCATTGAGGTGGGGCATGCATAACGAAAGCCCGCTCCCGATCGGTAGAGTCGAGCCATGCTCGACTGACGAAAAGCAGCCGACCAACGGTCGGCTCTACAACAGCGAAGCGCAGCCGACCAGCGGTCGGCTCTACCAGGGTGGAAGCATCGACCAGCAACGCCAGCGCGCCAGGCGCACGGCGATGTGGGTCGGCGCCATCGCCGTGCTGGTCTACGTCGGTTTCATCCTCAGCGGGGTGATCGGCCGATGAGCGAGGCGCCGGCCAGCACACCGTCACCCAGCGCCGGGCTGCCGCGCCTGATCGGTGTGGCGGTGGCGGTGTTCCTGCTCACGTTCTCGCTGGTACCGCTGTACCGCATCGCCTGCGAGAAGGTGTTCGGCGTGCGCCTGGAACGCGGTCCCGGTGGCGAAGCGAGTGCCGGTGCGGCGGCCGGCAAGCGCACCGTGCGCGTGGAATTCGATGGCGGGGTCAACTCACGGCTGCCATGGTCGTTCCATCCCGAGCAGCTGACCATGGACGTGGTGCCCGGCGAACTCAACGAAGCGCTGTACTTCGCCCGCAATGACAGCCAGCAGGCAGTGGTCGGCAGCGCGGTGCCTTCGGTGGCGCCGGCGCGTGCGTCGGGATTCTTCAGCAAGACCGAGTGCTTCTGTTTCACCGCGCAGACGCTGCAGGCCGGCGAGAAGCGCGACATGCCCGTGCGCTTCATCGTCGATCCGGACCTGCCGCCGGAGATCAAGACGATCACCCTGTCCTACACCTTCTACCGCAATGACGCGCTGTCCGATCGGCTGGCTCCGGCCGCCACCTCGGAAGGCGCGCACGCCGCACCCTGACCCCGGATACCGACATGGCCCAGACACCGACCGACGCCAACGTGTACTTCGTCCCGGCCCAGAGTAAATGGCCGTTCGTGGGTTCCATCGCGATGATGGTGACCATGGTCGGTGTGGCCAGCTGGCTCAACGATGCCAGCTGGGGACGCTGGACGTTCTACATCGGCATCGCGATGCTGGTGCTGACCCTGTTCTGGTGGTTCAGCGACGTGGTGCGCGAATCGCAGGCTGGCAACTACAACCATCAGGTCGATGGCTCGTTCCGGATGGGGATGATCTGGTTCATCTTCTCCGAAGTGATGTTCTTCGGTGCGTTCTTCGGCGCGCTGTTCTACACCCGCAACCTGGGCCTGTCGTGGCTCAGCGGCGAAGGCCGCGGGGTGATGACCAACGAGCTGCTATGGCAGGGCTATTCCGCCGGATGGCCGACCAATGGCCCGGCGGCGATCGGTGGCGCGTTCCAGACCATTCCGGCCTGGGGCCTGCCGCTGATCAATACGCTGATCCTGCTGACCTCCGGCGTGACCCTGACCATCGCCCACCACGCACTGAAGGCGGGCAACCGCCGCCAGCTGCTGATCTGGCTGGGCCTGACCGTGGTGCTCGGCCTCGGCTTCCTGACCCTGCAGGCGGAGGAGTACATCCACGCCTACAAGGAACTGAACCTGACGCTCGGTTCGGGCATCTACGGTTCAACGTTCTTCATGCTGACCGGCTTCCACGGCGCGCACGTGCTGCTGGGCACGATCATGCTGATCGTGATGTGGCTGCGATCGGCCAAGGGGCACTTCACCCGCGACAACCATTTCGGTTTCGAAGCCGCCGCGTGGTACTGGCACTTCGTCGACGTGGTGTGGCTGATGCTCTTCATGTTCGTCTACGTGCTTTGACCGCGCACGTATCGGTGGCCTCAGCCGCCGATGCCGTGCGGTTTGATCCAGCCCATGTAGATGCTCACGATCACCAGCAGGATCAACGCCACCGACACCGCGATGCGGCGGGTCAGTGCGTTGACCGTGCGCTTGGTCTGGCCGCGGTCGACCAGCAGGTAATACAGGCCGGCGCCCAGATTCCAGACGATGACGATCAGAAACGCGATTACCAGCAGGGTCTTCAGCGAATCACTCATGCGCGGCTCGAGGGCAGGGTGGATGCGCCTATCTGACCGCGTTTGCGCGGACTTGTCATGATGCGCCAGCACACGCGCGTGATCGGCTGGCTGTTGGCGGTGCTGGCGATGGCCGGTTTCAGCGCATTGGGGCTGTGGCAACTGCAGCGCATGCATGCCAAACAGGCAATGTTGGATGCACAAGGTCCAGCCGCAGCGCAGGTACTGTCGTTGGCACAGGCGCTCGCAGCGCCCGGTGCGTTGCATGGCGTGGCCGATCACGGTCGCTTCCTTCCCGGCGTGGTGCTGCTGGACAACCAGACCCGGCACGGCCGCGCGGGCGTGAAGATCTACCGCCCGTTCCGCAGTGACGAGGGCAGCGTGTTGCTGGTCGACCTCGGCTGGCGTGCGCTGCCGCCGGATCGCACGCTGCCGGATGTGCCGGCGCCGCCTTCGCCAGTGGCCGTGCGCGGGCTGCTGGCGCCGCCGCCGTCGGCGGGACTGGCACTGGGTCCCGCATTCTCCGCAACCGATGAGGCCGGGCGTTGGCTGGCCAGCCGTTTGCCCGACGAAGGCCTGGCGGCGGCGCTTGGCCTACCGGTATTGCCCGACCGCGTCCTGCGCCTGGACCCGGCACTGCCGTTCGGCGACGAACGCGATCTGGACCTGCTGCCGAACACGCTGCCGCCGCAGCGTCACCTGGGCTACGCCGTGCAGTGGTTCGGCCTGGCCCTGACCGTGCTGGTGGTCGCGCTGGTGCTGGAGTGGCGCAGGAGACGTGCCGTGGCCCGGTAGTGCCGGCCGCTGGCCGGCATCCCCTCGGATTCCTGGATGCCGGCCAGCGGCCGGCACTACCGGGGCACCACACCCGCATCCCTTACCCAACCATGAGAAAATGCCCCGCATGAACACTGCTACGTCCCCGCAGGCGCGCGGCTCCGGCCGCCGGACCCTGGTGCTGCTGTTTGCCGTGTTCTTCGGTGCGATGGCACTGGCCGCCGTGCTGCGCTTCTCCGGCTGGCAACCGACCGGGCACCGCAATGCCGGCCAGCTGCTGAAGCCGCCGGTGGACCTGCGCCAGCAGGCGCCGACCCTGGCCAGCGGCCAGCCCTACGCCTGGAACCCCGAGGCCCGTACCTGGCGCCTGCTGGTGGCGCCGGCCGGTGCCTGCGACGCGCAGTGCGTCACTTTGTCGCAGGGACTGGGCAAGGTGTGGCAGCTGTTCGGCCATAACGCCGATAATGTCGAAATCCTGTGGCTGGGAACGCCACCGGCGTCGATCGCCTCGCTGCCCGCGCTGCGGCCGCTGGCTCCGTCGCCAGCACTGCGCGCGGCCCTGCCCGGCGTCGACGATCCGGCTGGCCTGCCGGTCTACGTGATCGATCCGAACGGCTTCGTGATCATGCGTCATGCCCCGGGCACCGACCTGGGTGGCCTGCGCAAGGACATGGCCACGTTGCTGAAACTGAAGTGAGTCCCGTTTGATGAGCCTTTCCGCGCGTCCGGCGCTGCACCGCAATTTCCACCGCCTGGCGTGGTTCGCCATGATCATGACCGCGAGCACGATCATGTTCGGCGCCTTCGTGCGCCTGTCCGATGCCGGCCTGAGCTGCCCGGACTGGCCGACCTGCTATGGCCAGGCCACCTGGCCGCAGCACGTGGAAGAGACCATCGGCCACCCGGCGGCGGAGATCCGCCCGCTGGAGACCCACAAGGCCTGGCGTGAGCAGGTGCACCGCTTCCTGGCTGGCGCGCTGGGCATCGAGATCCTGACCCTGGCCCTGTTGGCCACGCGCAAGCGGCGATTCGGAAGCACGGCGGTGGTGACCGCCTGCGTGCTGGTGGCCGCCGGCATACCGCTGTACATGATGGGCTGGCATGGCACGGCCAGCGTGCTGGCGTTGATCGGTGAGGCGATCCTGCTGATCGCCGCGCTGCGCTGGAGCAACATCGACCTGGCGCGCGCTGCATTGCTGACCCTGGCGGTGGTGATCTTCCAGGCCTTGCTGGGCATGTGGACGGTGACCCTGCTGCTCAAACCCATCGTAGTGATGGGCCATCTGCTCGGTGGCATGCTGATGTTCGGCCTGCTGGTGTGGATGGCCTGGCGCGCGACGCACATGCCGATCACGCTGGCCGAGGCGCCGAAGCTGAAGTGGCTGCTGCGCATCGGCGTAGCGGTGCTGGTCACCCAGATCGCGCTGGGGGGCTGGGTCAGCGCCAATTACGCGGCGCTGGCCTGCGGCGGTGGCAGCGCCTCGCTGGACAACTTCCCGCGCTGCGCCAACCAGTGGTGGCCGCAGCACAACTTCGTCGAAGGCTTCACCCTGTGGCGTGGCATCGGCGTGGACTACGAAGGCGGCGTGCTGGATGGCGCCTCGCGCATCGCCATCCAGATGGCACACCGCCTGTTCGCGGTGGTGGTGGCCCTCTACCTGCTGTGGCTGGGCGTGCGCCTGTTCCGGTTGCCGAGCATGCGTGGCTGGGCCAGCGCGTTGATCGCGCTGCTGGTGCTGCAGGTCACCCTCGGCATCCTCAATGTGAAGCTGGCGCTGCCGCTGGAAGTGGCGGTGGCCCACAACGGCGTGGCCGTTGCCCTGTTGTTCGTGCTGGTCAGCCTGCTGGCCCGCCTGCGTGCCCCGGACTGATTCCATGTTTTCCAATTACCGCCAGTACTGGGACCTGACCAAGCCCAAGGTCGTCGCCCTCATTGTTTTCACTGCCCTGGTCGGCATGGTCCTGGCCATCCCCGGCGTGCCCAGCTGGGAGCAGGTGCGCGCCGGCGTGCTCGGCTTCCTCGGTATCTGGCTGGCCGCTTCGGCCGCCGCGGCGATCAACCAGCTGCTGGATGCGCACATCGATGCGCAGATGGCGCGCACATCGTGGCGTCCGCTGGTGGTGGGCAAGGTCAAGCCGTGGCAGGTGCTGGTGTTCGCCGGCGTGCTGATCGTGTTGTCGATGGTCATCCTGGTGCTGTGGGTGAACCTGATCACCGCCGTGCTGACCTTTGCCTCGCTGATTGGTTACGCGGTCATCTACACCGTGTACCTCAAGCGTGCGACCTCGCAGAACATCGTCATCGGTGGCCTGGCCGGCGCGATGCCGCCGATGCTGGGCTGGGCCGCGGTGACCGGCATGCAGGGCTCGTCGGACTGGGCGTACTCGTCGCTGCTGGTGCTGATCATCTTCATCTGGACGCCGCCGCACTTCTGGGCGCTGGCGATCTTCCGCCGCGAGGATTACGCCAAAGCGGAGATCCCGATGCTGCCGGTAACCCACGGCGTGGTGCACACCCGCAAGCAGATCATGGCGTATTCGGTGGTGCTGGCGCTGGTCTGCCTGCTGCCGTACCTGGTGGGCATGAGCGGTGCGTTCTACCTGGGCGGCGCGATCGTGCTCAACGCCGTGTTCCTCTGGTACGCCTGGCGCATGCTGGACCCGCCGGACGAACTGTTCTCGATGAAGATGTTCTATTACTCCATCGTGTACCTGATGGCGCTGTTTGCGTTCCTGCTGGTCGACCACTGGATCCTGCCCTGGTTGTGACCTCATCCAAGGCGCCAGTCCAATGTAGAGCCGAGCCATGCTCGGCTGAGGGCTGATCGGAGAAGCAGCCGAGCGTGGGCTCGGCTCTACACTTGATCTCTTCCAGTGGCGTCGCCATTGCTGTTCCTGACCGCAAGGAAAGGAGGGAGCAGGGATGCATTCGATCTTCCGCTGGACTGCCGCGCTGCTGCTGGCGCTGGGCATGGCCCTCAGTGCGCATGCCGTCGACACCGCCGCGCAGATCCGCCAGCATGCCGGTGACCATCGCCTGCTGGTGCTGGGTGAGTTCCACGGTACCCGCGAGACTCCGCTGCTGGTACGGGAGCTGGTGGAGGCCTACGCGGCCGACGGCGCACCGGTGCGGTTGGCTTTGGAGCTGCCGACTGACGAGAACGCCGCGCTGGCGACCTATATGGCGTCTGCCGGCACGGCCCAAGCGCGGGCTGCATTGCGTGGCACGACGTACTGGAACGTCCGCAGCCGGATGCATGATGGCCGTCGCAGCGAGGACATGCTTGAGCTGATCGAAGCGGCACGCGTGCTGCGCACCCAGGGGCGCGACGTGCAGGTGTTCGGCTTCGACCGCGTGCTTCCCGCCGAAATGGCCGGCACCGGCGCGCGTGACCGGGTGATGGCTGAAGAAGTACGGTCACGTGCTCAGGCGCTGCCGAAGAACGGGCGGCTGCTGGTGCTGACCGGTAACGTGCATGGCATGCGTGCGCAGCCGAAGATGATTGCGTACCCGCCAATGACCGCACTGCTGAAGGATCTGGACCTTTACAACGTGCGTATCGAGGCGCGTGGTGGGGAAGGCTGGGGGTGTACAGCCGTTCAGCGCTGCGGAGCACGTCAGCTGGGCAGCCATGAAGGTGCATCGCCCAGGCTGGATACCGACGCCGGCCGTAGTTACGACCTGTGGGTGTGGCTGCCGCGCTTCAGTGTGGCGCGGCTGCTGGACAGCGATTCGAACTGGTGATCATCCACGCATGGCGTGGATCTACTCCGGATCACGGGCATCAGCCGAGCATGGGCTCGGCTCTACAGTAGATCCACGCCGCGCGTGGATGTTTCTCCCGCAGCAACCCGCGCGTCGGGTCAGGGCGCGCGCTTCGCATACCGCTGCGCGATCACACCGCAGACGATCAGCTGGATCTGGTGGTAGATCATCACCGGCAGCACGATAGCGCCGAGGCTTCCACCGGCGAACAGCACCTTGGCGATCGGCACGCCGGTGGCCAGGCTCTTCTTCGAGCCGCAGAACACGATGGCGATCTCGTCCTCGCGGTTGAAGCGCAGGCGACGGGCGATGAAGGTGATCAATGGCATGGCGATGCCGAGCAGCACGGCGGCCACGACCGCCACGGCCAGCAGCGAGAGCAGCGGCGTTTTGCTCCACAGACCCTCGGTGACGGCTTCGCCGAACGCCGAATACACCACCAGCAGGATGGTGGCCTGGTCGGTGTAGCGCAGCAGCGCGCGCTGCTTCTCCACCCAGCCGGCGATCCACGGCCGCAGCAGATGGCCGGCCACGAACGGCACCAGCAGCTGCAGCATGATGCCGCCGATCGCGTGCAGCGGGTCATGCACGCCGCCGGAGGTACCGGCCAGTGCGGTCAGCAGCAGCGGCGTCAGGAACACACCGAGGATGCTCGACAGCGACGCGCTGCATACCGCGGCAGGCACGTTGCCGCGTGCCATCGAGGTGAACGCGATGGACGACTGCACGGTGGAGGGCAGGGTGCACAGGAACAGCACGCCCAGGTACAACTCCGGGGTCAGCAGCCAGCCCGACAGTGGCTTGAACATCAGCCCCAGCAGCGGGAACAGGATGAAGGTGCAGGCCAGGATGGTCAGGTGCAGCCGCCAGTGCAGCATGCCGCCGATGATCGACTCGCGCGGCAGGCGCGCACCATGCAGGAAGAACAGCGCGGCGATGGCGACGGTGGTGACATCGTCGAGGACGATGGCGGCGGCGCCCTTCATCGGCAGCAGCGAGGCCAGGCCGACGGTGCACAGCAGGGCGAGGGTGAAATTGTCCGGTCGCAGGCGCGACCACCAGCGGGTCATGGTGGGCAGAGTCCTTGGTGCGGAGGGTTCAGGGCGAGGTGACCGGCGTGGCCAGGCGCTGGCGGGTGGCGGCTTCCAGCGACTTCAGGCCGGCACGCTGGCCGAGCTGCAGGGCCTGTTCCGGGCTGGCATGTTCGTAGCGTGCATTGACCAGGCCGAGCACGGCGCCAGCGCGGTTGCCGGATGCACAATGCAGCAGCACCGGCCCCTGGCTCTGCTGCAGGACCTGGTGCACCGCGCGTACGTTGGCGGCATCGAGCCCCTCGGCGCCGGCCACCGGAATGCGTACGTAGCGCAGACCCAGTGATTCGGCCACGCGGGTTTCATCGAAGCCGCGGTCTTCGTCGGGCTGGCGCAGGTCGATCACGGTGCGCACGCCCTGCGCGGCCAGGGCCTGCAGCTGTGTGGCGCTGGGTTGGCCGCCGGCATACAGGCCGGGGCGGACTTCGTTCAGGGGCGCGTCTTCGGCCAGGGCCGTCAGCGGCAGGCAGAGCGACAACAACAGCAGGCAGGTCAGGCGCAGCAGCATGGTCCTCTCCGTGAAAACGTTCTGCCCGCTACAGGCGCAGTCCGGCGCGCGCCTTCAGCAGCTCGCGCAGTTCGTATTTGTCAGTATCGTCCAGACCCTGCTGGCGCTGCTTTGCCAACAACTCCTCCAGACGTTGCACCAGCAGCTGTTTCTCCAGCTGGGCCACGGCATCGTGCAGTTCCTGGGTCCACATCGCGTCGTCGCCGGGCATCGTCTGCGCGGCCAGCGTGTGCAGTGACGCCTGTTCCTCACGCCCGTCGAAGTGCTCCAGCAGTGCGCCGGTGCTGATGTCCGGACGTTGCTCGACCAGGTCCAGCAGCTCCAGCAGCAGCTCTACGCCCGGCAGGCGCAGGCCCTGGAAGTGGTGCTTGCCGCCCAGCGTCAGCGCCAGCGACGGCTGCTGCAGCAGTACGGCGATCGCGCCGCGTACCAGGCTGCGCTTGGCCACGGGCTGGATCGCTCGCGAGGGCTGGCGTTGCGCCATCGGTGCGCGCGCTGCCTGGGCATTGCCGCCAAGGCCGGTCAGCTGCGCCAGCTGCTGCTTCATCAGGTCGCCGAAGGCGCCGTCGGGAATCTGCGCCAGCATCGGCTTTGCGCGCTCGGCCAGGCGCGCCTTGCCGTCCAGCGTGCCCAGGTTGATTTCGCGGGTGAGCTCGTCGAAGAAGAACTGCGACAGCGGCGTGGCCTGTTTCAGGCGTTCGTTGAAGGCCTCGGCGCCTTCCTTGCGCACGATGGTGTCCGGGTCTTCGCCATCGGGCAGGAACAGGAAGAAGGCCTGGCGGCCATCCTTCATGCGCGGCAGCACCGACTCCAGCGCCTTCCAGCCGGCGCGGCGGCCGGCGGCGTCGCCATCGAAGCAGAAGAACACATCCGGTGCGTTGCGGAACAGCAGCTCGGCATGGTCCGGCGTGGTCGCCGTGCCCAGCGTCGCCACCGCCTGGGTGACGCCGAACTGGAACAGCGAGACCACGTCCATGTAGCCCTCGACCACGATCAGCCGCTCGATCTTCTGGTTGGCCTGGCGCACCTGCCACAGTCCGTACAGTTCGCGGCCCTTGTGGAACAGCGCGGTTTCCGGCGAGTTGAGGTACTTGGGGCCGTCGTCCTTTTCGAACACGCGGCCACCGAAGGCGATCACCCGGCCGCGGCGGTCGAAGATCGGGAACATCACCCGGTCGCGGAACTTGTCGTAGACGTGACCGCGATCGTTCTTGGAGAACAGGCCGGCGCGGTCGAGCAGCTTCATCCGCCGCTCGTCCTTGCCCAACGCATCGCGCAGGCCGCTGTAGCCATCCGGCGCGTAGCCGATCTGGAAGCGCGCGCGGTTCTCTTCATCCACGCCGCGGCCATCCAGGTAGCTCCGGGCCTTGTCGCTGCCCTGCAGGTTGCTCTGGAAAAACTTCGTGGCCGCCTCAAGCGCCGAGTACAGCTCGCGGCTGTCGTCCTGCTGCTGGGGGCTGCGCGGGTTCTCGCTGCGCGGCACTTCCATGCCTGCGCGCTTGGCCAGTTCATCCACCGCATCGAGGAATTCGAGGCGGTCGTAGTTCATCAGGAAGCTGATCGCGGTGCCGTGCGCGCCACAACCGAAGCAGTGATAGAACTGCTTGGTGGGCGAGACCGTGAACGAGGCCGAGCGCTCATCATGGAACGGGCAGCGCGCCGCGTATTCCTTGCCCTGGCGCTTCAACGGCACGCGGCTGCCCACCACCTCGACGATGTCGGAGCGGGCGAGCAGATCGTCGATGAAAGCGTCGGGGATACGGGCCATGGGCAACAGAACGGGGCGCGGCCGCAGGGCGCGCAGCAGGGGCGGCAGGTTCCCCTAGTTTACTCGCTGGCGGTGCCGGGGCTGGCCTGTTCCGCATCGGCCCCGGCCCTGGCCAGTTGCGCCCGTGCATGCTGCCGTTCGTCGATCACCGCGGTCATCAGCGCACCGACGAAGAACACGGCGGTGGCGTAGTAGATCCAGACCAGCGAGATCACCAGCGCGCCCATCGAACCGTAGGCGCTGCCCGGGGCCACCGTGGCGATGTAGACGCCGATGCCATAGCGGCCGAGGGTGAACAGCACCGAGGTGATGGCACCGCCGATGAAGGCCTGGCGCCAGGCCACGCGGCGGTCCGGCAGGTAGTGGTAGAGGAAGGCGAAGGCCAGCGTGTACAGCAGCAGCGAGGTCAGGTAGCCGATTGCCGGCAGTACCGAGGGCAGTTGCGCGAACACCACCTGCAGTGCGGTGGTGGCGGTCATCGACAGGATCAGCAGGAAGCCCAGTGCCAGCACCACGCCGAACGAGAACACGCGTTTGCGCAGCCAGGCCTTGATGCCTTCCAGACGCTGGCCGCTGGTGTGGAAGATCCGGTTCAGCGCGTTCTGCAGCTGGGCGAACACGGCGGTGGCGCCGATGAACAGCAGCAGCGTGCTCCACAGCCCGGCCAATGAACCGACGCTGGGCTGGCTGTTGGCGTTGTGCAGCACGGTGTCGGCGACGCTGGCCACGCTGCTGCCGGCCACCGAACCGATCTGGCTGATCAACGTCTGTTGTGCCGGTGGGTACAGCGAGGCGGTCAGCCACAGCAGCAGCACCAGCAGCGGTGCCATCGACAGCAGGGCGTAGAAGGAGACCGAGGCGGCCTGGGTCAGCACGTCGATTTCGACGAAGCGCTTGGCGACGGCCATCGGGAAGCTGTCCTGCAGGCGGTCAGCGTAGTGGCGAAGCCGTGCGGGAATGCCGTGGGGACGCGTGTCGGCGGGGGAGTGCGATTGCTCGACCATGGGGATGTTGTAGCAGCCGGGGGTCGAAGGTGCGGTGAAGCGGGTGCATCAATGGGGTCAGAGCCCTTCCGCGATGCGAAAGGGATCCGACCCCGGCAATGGCTTACGCCAGCTGCTGCTTGACCAGCTTGGAGACCAGACCCATGTCGGCCTGGCCAGCGAGCTTGGGCTTCAATGCGCCCATCAGCTTGCCCATGTCGGCCGGACCGGAAGCGCCGGTCTCGGCGATGGCGGCCTGGATCGCGGCGACGATCT
Organism: Stenotrophomonas sp. 62841_Sma; assembly: GCF_056482945.1. NCBI lineage: Bacteria > Pseudomonadati > Pseudomonadota > Gammaproteobacteria > Lysobacterales > Lysobacteraceae > Stenotrophomonas > Stenotrophomonas sp. 62841_Sma. The sequence continues at coordinate 397,075 of NZ_CM151224.1, forward strand.
CGGCTTCGCCCATCTTGGCCGGCAGGTAGGCTTCGATGACCACGATCTCGGCGCGCTCGATCTCGGCCAGGTCCTCGCGGTTGGCGGCTTCGAACTGGCTGACCGAGTCCTTGCGCTGCTTGACCATCTTGTCGAGCACGGCGATCACGGCGGTGTCATCCAGCTCGATGCGCTCGTCCACTTCGCGCTGCTTGATGGCGGCGTTGATCAGGCGGATCACGCCCAGCTTGTGCTTCTCGCCCGCCTTCATGGCGGCCTTCATGTCTTCGGTGAGCTGCTGCTTCATGCTCATGAGGAACCTCGTGGTGGTAGGTGGGGCGGGGCGGATGCCCGAACCCGGAAACGCAAAAAGCCGGCGACGCTCGCGCGTGCCGGCTTCGGCTCCATCGCGACAGGCAAGCCCATCGCAATGAAGATGCGTCCGATCAGTACAGGCGCTGACGCTTGGTGACGTCGCGCGACGAGCGGCGCAGCTGACGCTTCACAGCAGCGGCGGCCTTGCGCTTGCGCTCCTGGGTCGGCTTTTCGTAGAACTCGCGCTTGCGGGTTTCGGCCAGCACACCGGCCTTTTCGCAAGTGCGCTTGAAGCGGCGAAGAGCAAACTCGAAGGGCTCGTTCTCGCGGACTTTGACGCTGGGCATGGAATCTCCGGGACACAGTAGAACCGGGTCACGCCCGGCGAGCCGCACATTATAGCGGCGAATAGACAAACTGCAAGCGGCCAACCCTGAATACGGGCCAGAGGTTCGAAAGCAGTGAGACCTGCACGTCCCCCGAGGGGGCGGCAGGGGCGTCATAATAGCAGGCATGCGAGTCCTTGGCATCGAATCTTCCTGTGATGAGACCGGCGTAGCGGTGTATGACACCGACCTGGCCGGCAGCGCGGCCCTGCGCGCCCATGCGGTCTACAGCCAGATCGCCCTGCACGCCGAATACGGTGGTGTGGTGCCCGAACTGGCCAGCCGCGACCACGTCCGCAAGTTGCTGCCACTGGTACGCCAGACCCTGGCCGACGCCGGCCTGGGTGTAGGTGATATCGACGGCGTGGCCTATACGGCCGGTCCCGGTCTGGTCGGCGCACTGCTGGTCGGCGCGGGCGTGGCGCGGTCGCTGGCCTGGGCGCTGGAGGTGCCGGCGGTGGGCGTACACCATATGGAAGGCCACCTGCTGGCCCCGCTGATGGAGGACGACCCGCCGGAAGCGCCGTTCGTGGCGCTGCTGGTGTCCGGTGGCCATACCCAGCTGGTGGCGGTGGACGCGATCGGCCAGTACCGCCTGCTGGGCGAAACCCTGGACGACGCCGCCGGCGAGGCCTTCGACAAGACCGCCAAGATGATGGGCCTGCCCTACCCGGGCGGCCCGCAGCTGGCCAGGCTGGCCGAGCAGGGCACGCCGGGTGTCTACCGCTTCGCGCGGCCGATGACCGACCGCCCGGGGTTGGATTTCAGCTTCTCCGGCCTGAAGACCCAGGTCCTGATGGCCTGGCGCGACAGTGACCAGAGCGAACAGACCCGCGCCGACATCGCTCGGGGCTTCGAAGACGCCGTGGTCGAGACTTTGTCGATCAAATGCGAGCGCGCGCTGGAAGCGGCCGGCACCAACGTGATCGTGGTGGCTGGCGGCGTCGGCGCCAACAAGCGCCTGCGCGCCCGCCTGCAGCAGATGGCCGAGCGCCTCGGCGGACGGGCCTGTTTCCCGCGGCCGGCGTTGTGCACCGACAACGGCGCGATGATCGCCTTCGCCGGCGCGCTGCGGCTGCAGGCCGGCCAGTACAGCCCGCCGAAGGTGGATGTGACCCCGCGCTGGGACATGGCGACCCTGCCGGCGGTCTGAGCCCCCCGGCCGCGCGAACCGCTCGATCGGCGTTTGTAGAGTCGAGCTTGCTCGACTGGGCGCAATGACGGACACAGAGCAGTCGAGCAAGCTTGTATGTTCCTCCCGGCTCCTACGCGGTATGTAGGAGCCAGGGTGGAGGGACCGTCAAGCATGCATCTGCGGATACTAGCCGACAGACGAGTCGAGCGATCCCCATCCCGCACACGAACGTCGATAAAGGATCGTACGGCCCCCAAAGGGGATCGTCGATGTAGGCAAGCTAACGTCGGTGCGGTACCACCCCAGCCCCTTAAAGATAGCTGGGAGCCGTACAAATGTCTGATTCTCTCGATATTGGCGTGGACGTGGACTCCAAGGAGTTCGTACCGGCAGTGGCCGACCGCAAGGCCGGCGACAGGATCGCCAACACCCGGGCCGGCATAGCCCAGTGGCTCAACACCTTGCCCCAGCGATGCCGGATTGGCATGGAGGCGACGGGGCGGTACTACGAGTTGTTGGCTCGGATGGCTGGCCAGGCAGGCCACGTTGTCTATGTGATCAATCCACGTCTGATCAAGCACTACGGCCGGGCGACGGGCTCGCGTGGCAAGACGGACGCCATGGACGCCGAAGCGATCGCCCGGTACGTGAAGAAGGAGAACGATCGCCTGCGTGAATACGTACCGCGTACCGACGAGCAGCAGCAGATGCACGATTTGCTGCGCAAGCGGCAGACGCTGGTAAAGACACGCGCGCGCCTGGAGCAATCCTTCGGGGTAAGCAAAAGTGCCCCCGGGGAGCTGTCAGATCTGTTCTGCGCTCTGGCTGGGACGCTGTCCGAGCTGGAAAGCGAACTGCAGCGCTTGGGTCGCGATGGAGAGCATGGCACGCTCTACAAGCGCCTGTTGACCATCCCTGGTATCGGCCCCGCCGTCGCCGCTCACCTGATTTACTACATGACGCGCTGGCCGTTGGCCAACGCCAACGCGTGGATCGCCTGCACCGGCCTGGATCCCCGGCCCAACGAGTCTGGCGGCAGAACGGGACGGCGTCGGCTGTCCAAACAGGGCGCGCCAGTGCTGCGCCAGATGCTCTACATGGCCGCCATGGGGCTCAAGCGGTGTCGTCGGGGGCAACCGCTCTACGACGAGCTGTCAAAACGCGGTCACCCCAGCACCGCCGTCTTCAACATCCTGGCCAGAAAGCTGGCCAGGATCGCCTGGGGTGTCTTCAAAAGCGGCCGGGACTTCGATCCGGCGATGCTGAAGGTGGGTCAAGCCTGCTTCCAGCAGGCTTGACCACGAACATAGGATCTCGACTCTACAGGCAGGCCTCCGTAGCGCCGGGCCACGCCCGGCTACACATTACGGACGCCCTGCCAACGGCGACGCCGCCAACACCGTTGTCGCCCGCTCATGGCGCTGCAGCCAGCCCAGCGTATGCGGGCAGCGGGCGTGGATCAGCCGTCCGATCGCCGCCAGGTCGGCACCGATGTCGCGTTCCAGGATGGGTTCGTGGTGGGCGATCCGATTGCGCAGGAGGCGGATGCGGTCGAGGTCGGCATGGATGGACCGACGCAGGACGGACAGCGGCACCGAGGGTGCGTGTGGCAGCGCCAGGCCCATGGTCCCGGCCCAGATCGAATGCTCGAACCGTCGAGCGAACAATTGCTGCCAGAAGCCGAATCGCAGTTTGGCGATGACCTCCGGTACATCCCGTGGAGCTCCGGCGCTGCCGCAGACATCGCATAGCGAGGCAAGGGCGCCTTCGGCAGGAAGGCTGCGCAGCAGCGCTGGATGCCAGGGCCAGCATCGACCATAGCGATGCACCAGCGCCGTAGCTGCTGCATTGCGGATCACGACTTCACAGATGTGCAACGGTGGCAGGAGAGCAGCACACATCTGCATGTTCCAGGCATAGAGCGTGGCTGGATCGGCTACGCAACGAGAAGCGATGCGCTCGTAGGTCGACCATCTCTGCCTGGATAGAGCTGCCTGCAGGATCCTGCTTTCCTTCATCAACTCACTCCCAGGGAACGTGGTTTCACCTTGACCCTGGGAACGATGCAGGAACATCAGAAAACGGCATCATGATCGTCAGTGTTCTTTCGTGGATCGGCTCGGTTTTTCACCCGGTCGTCTGCCGTGACGCATTTGCCAATTGACTGGTCAGGGGGGCACTCCTAACCTTGCGGCGTGTGCTCCGGGACTCGCGGCTGAATTCCAGCTTCCCCTGGGGACGTTGAGAGGTACCAAAGGGCCCCGCTAGCAGGGCCCTTTGTCTTTTCTGGAGCCGCGTTCCTGTCGGCCACCCACCGCCCGTTCCGGGCAGGCTCACCGCCGTGCCGTTACCATGGCCCCCTGTATTCGGGCTGGTAAGCGCAATGGACAAGGTTTTCATCGAGGGGCTGACGATCGACGCCCTGATCGGTATCTACGATTGGGAACGACGGATCCGCCAGGACCTGGTGTTCGACCTGGAAATGGGCTTTGACAACCGTCGTCCCGCGGCCTCCGACGACATCGCCCATACCCTGAACTACAAGGCGGTGAGCAAGCGCCTGGAGCAGTTCGTGCGCGAGTCGGAATTCGGCCTGGTGGAAACCCTGGCCGAGCGCTGCGCACAGATCGTGCTGGACGAATTCGACGTGAAGTGGCTGCGCCTGAAACTGAGCAAGCCGGGCGCGGTGCGTGGCGCGCGCGCGGTGGGCGTGATCATCGAGCGCTCGCGGGACTGATCCGGTAGTGCCGGCCGCTGGCCGGCACCCCCAACAACAACGACAACGCAAGGAGACAACTGATGGTGGACGCGGTGGTGGCGGTACAGTGGCTGGAAAAGCTGCAGAACACACTGGAACCCTATCCCGGCGCCTACCTGGCGTTGATGATCTCAGCCCTGCTGATCGCTGCGGGCCTGGCCAACTGGGTGACCAAGCGCATCCTGGTGCGTGGCCTGCGGCGCCTGCTGCAGCGCCTGCCGGGCGCCGAGTCCGGGCGCGGCAGCCACTTGATGCGGGTCATTTCGCGCCTGTCCAACGTGGTGCCCAGCCAGGTGATCGCCTCGGGCATCAGCCTTATCCCGGATCTGCCGGAAGGCCTGGTCAAGGTCATCATCAAGCTGTGCATCGTGTGGGCCGTACTGACGGTGTCGATGGCGTTCTCGCATGCGCTGGACGCGGCCAACAGCCTGTACGAGCGCAAGCCCGATGCGCGCAACAAGCCGATCAAGGGCTACCTGCAGGTGGTCAAGATCGTGGTGTTCGTGGCCGCCGGCCTGTCCATCGTCGCCACCCTGCTGGGGGTAGCGCTGGGCCCGCTGGTCACCGGCCTGGGCGCGGCCACGGCGGTGCTGATGCTGATCTTCCAGGACACCATCCTGTCGCTGGTGGCCAGTGTGCAGATCAGTGGCGATGGCCGTGTGCGCATCGGCGACTGGATCGAGATGCCCAGCCAGAACGCCGATGGTGACGTCATCGATATCGCGCTGCATACCGTCACGGTGCAGAACTTCGACAAGACCATCACCACCATCCCGACCAAGAAGCTGGTGACCGAGTCGTTCAAGAACTGGCGCGGCATGCAGGAGGCCGGTGGCCGCCGCATCAAGCGCGCGCTGTATCTGGACCAGCACAGTGTCGGCTTCCTGGACGAGGGCGACCTGGCCTTCCTTGGCCAGTTCGCGCTGCTGCGGGATTACCTGCAGGCCAAGGAGCAGGAGCTTGGCCAGTGGAACGGGCGCCTGCGCGAACAGGGCGTGGCCGAGGTCAACAGCCGCCGGGTGACCAACCTGGGTACCTTCCGGGCCTATGTGGAGCGCTACCTGCGCAACCACCCGGGCATCCATACCGACATGACCCTGCTGGTACGGCAGCTGCAGCCGACCACCGAGGGCCTGCCGCTGGAGCTGTACTGCTTCACCCGCAGCACTGCCTGGGGCGAGTACGAGGCGGTGCAGTCGGACATCTTCGACCACCTGCTGGCGATCCTGCCGGCCTTCGGCCTGCGCGTGTTCCAGGCCTCCAGCGACGCCATGTTGATGGCCGGGCAGCGCCAGTTGGCCGGCTCGGAGTAAGCTGCGGTGCCCCCGGCGGGGCCATGCGGACCCCGCTGGTGGCTGAAACTGAATGAAGAAACCTCTCGCCAAATCGCCCGGGATCGCTAGAATGCCGGGCTTGTAAACGTTTTCATCAAGGACTGCCGGTGGCCTCCGATCGCATCGAATCCCTCATTGCCCAGATGACCGTCGAGGAAAAGGTCGGCCAGCTGGGTGTCTTCGCGGACATGGTCCGCCCGTTCGCCCCGGACGTGAACCCGGAAGCCAACGTGCGCAATGCCGACCAGGTGCTGCAGCAGGTGCGCGAGGGCAAGGTCGGCTCGCTGTTCAATGGTGTGGGCGCCGAGCTGGGCCGCCGCATCCAGCAGGTCGCCACCGAAGAGAGCCGCCTGGGCATTCCGGTGATCCTGGCCGCCGACGTCATCCACGGCATGCGTACCGTGTTCCCGATCCCGCTGGGCGAGGCCGCCAGCTTCGAACCGGAGCTGGCCGAGCGCACCGCCCGTGCCACCGCCGTCGAGGCCACCGCTGCCGGCCTGCACTGGACCTATGCGCCGGCGGTGGACATCGCCCGCGACCAGCGCTGGGGCCGTGGTGCCGAAGGTGCCGGTGAGGACGTGGTGCTGGGGTGTGCGTTCGCCGCCGCCCGCGTGCGCGGCTTCCAGGGCAGCGACCTGCGCGCTGCCGATTCGCTGCTGGCCACGCCGAAGCACTTCGCCGCCTACGGTGCGGTGATGGCCGGCATGGAATACAACATGGTGGACATCTCGCCGCAGACCCTGCGCGACGTGCACCTGCCGCCGTTCAAGGCCGCCTTCGATGCGGGCGCGATCACCGTGATGTCCTCGTTCAACGACATCAACGGCGTGCCGGCCAGCGCCAACGCCGAACTGCTGACCGACATCCTGCGCGGTGAGTGGAAGTTCCCGGGCGTGGTGATCTCCGATTACACCGCCGACATGGAACTGGTCGCGCACGGTTATGCCGCCGACGACCGCGATGCCACCGCCAAGGCGTTCACCGCCGGCCTCGACCTGAGCATGCAGAGCGGCTTCTACGCCGAGCACCTGCCGGGCCTGGTCGAGAGCGGCGAGGTGCCGATGGCGGTGCTGGATGAAGGCGTGCGCCGCATCCTGTGGCTGAAGGAAACCATCGGCCTGTTCGACGACCCGTACCGTTCGCTGGATCCGGCGCGCGAAGCCGATACCTCGCACATTGCCGCACATGACGCGCTGTCGCGCGATGCGGCGCGTCGTTCGATCGTGCTGCTGAACAACCGCGACAACGTGCTGCCGTTGCAGAAGACCGGGCAGAAGATCGCACTGATCGGCCCGTTCGTGCAGGACCGCGAGAACATCGAAGGCTGCTGGACGCTGTTTGGCGACAAGCAGCGCTACGTGGACCTGGAAACCGGCGTTCGCACCGCCATCGGCGATGACGCGCTGCTGGAAATCGTGCCGGGCTGCGAACTGGAAGTGGCCATCCCCGGTGGCACCGAAGCGGCCGTGGCCGCCGCGCTGCGCGCCGACGTGGTGGTGCTGGCGCTGGGCGAGCCGCAGCGTTACAGCGGCGAAGCGCAGTCGCGCGTGGAGATCACCCTGCCGCCGGCACAGCAGGCGCTGGCCGAAGCGGTGGCGATGACCGGCAAGCCGCTGGTGGTGCTGCTGCGCAATGGTCGCGCGCTGGCCCTGCAGGGCGCGGTGCGCAATGCACAGGCCGTGGCGGTGACCTGGTACCTGGGCACGCAGACCGGCCATGCGGTGGCTGATGTGCTGTTCGGTGACTACAGTCCGTCCGGCCGCCTGCCGGTCAGCTTCCCGCAGGTGTCCGGCCAGCAGCCGTACTTCTACAATCACCCGCGCACCGGCCGCCCGGAACTGCCGACCATGTCGGAGTTCAAGGCCCGCTGGCGCGAGATTCCGAACGAGCCGCTGTATCCGTTCGGGCATGGCATCGGCTACACCACCTTCGCCTATGGCGTGCCGCAGTTGAGTGCGGGCCAGCTCGGCTGGGACGACAGCCTGACCATCACCACCACGCTGACCAACAGCGGCGACGTGGCCGGCGAGGAAGTGGTGCAGCTGTACATCCACGACCGCGTGGCCAGCCGCGTACGTCCGGTGCGCGAACTGAAGGACTTCCGAAAAGTGGCGCTGCAGCCGGGCGAGTCGACCGAAGTGGTGTTCACCCTGACCCGCGAGCAGCTGGCGTTCACCGGCCGCGACGGCGTGCTGCGTGCCGAGCCGGGCCAGTTCGACCTGTGGGTCTGCGCCTCGTCGGCGTCCGGTGAAGCCGTGCAGTTCGAACTGCTGAAGGCCTGATCGAGAAAAAGGGGACGGAGGGGATTAAGTCGTTTGTGCCACTAACGACTTAATCCCCTCCGTCCCCTTTTTTGTTGTCCTCACTGGGGCGGCGCTACCATCGGTGTTCTTGAACCGATGGATGCCCGCGCATGCGCACGATCGCTGTGTTGATTCCCGCCCTGTTGCTGGCGGCCTGTTCGCAGCCGGCACCGCCGGCCGAGCCTGCGGTGGACGCACCGCCGCCGATGGAGGCCAGTGCTGCGGCAACGCCTGCGGCTGAACCGGCGAAGGCTGCTGCCGAGCCGGCCGGCGCCGCACCGACGGATGCGCCCGCGGAAGACGCGCGTGCACGCATTGAGACGCTGCTCGGCGACGCCGCGCAGTACGAGAAGGTGTTCAACGCGTTCAAGACCGCGGTGGTCGGCGGTGATCGCGCTGCGGTGGTGGAGGAAGTGCGCTTCCCGCTGAATATCGCTAACGGAAGGAAGATCACCGGCCCCGGTGAGTTCCAGCGCAACTACGAGAAGATCATCACCCCGGCGGTGGTCAAGGCGGTGTCCGAACAGGACTTCGGCAAGGTCTTCGTCAATCAGCAGGGTGTGATGATCGGCGATGGCCAGGTGTGGTTGAACGGGCAGTGCCTGGACCAGGCCTGCACGAAGACCGAGGTGAAGGTCATCACCATTCAATGAACGCAGACGGCCCCGCGTGCGGGGCCGTTGCGGGAAAACGTGCCGGCCAGCGGCCGGCACTACCATCCTGTCAGGTTTTCGGGGTGAGCTTCAGCAGACGCGCCTTGTTGCCGTCCTCCAGCAGCCACAGTGCGCCATCCGAGCCCTGTTCCACTTCGCGGATGCGCTCGCCCATGTTGAAGCGTTCGGCTTCGCGCGCGCTGTCACCATCGAAGGCCACGCGCACCAGCGAGGTGGACGACAGGCCGCCGATGAAGCCGCTGCCCTTCCACTGCGGGAACAGGTTGCCGCTGTAGATCACGAAGCCGGCCGGCGAGATGACTGGCGTCCAGGTCACCTTCGGGGCGGCGAACTCCGGGCGGGTATCGTGGTCGGGAATCGGGCGGCCGTCGTAGTGGTTGCCGTTGGAGACGATCGGGTAGCCGTAGTTGGCGCCGCGCACGATCAGGTTCAGCTCGTCGCCGCCGGCCGGGCCCATCTCGTGCGCCCACAGCTTGCCGTTGGCATCGAAGGCCATGCCGAGGATGTTGCGGTGGCCCAGCGACCACACCTGCGCGGCCACGCCGCCCTGCGAGGCGAACGGGTTGTCGGCGGGCAGGCTGCCGTCGTCGTTGAGGCGGATGATCTTGCCGAGATTGCCGCCCATGTCCTGGGCCGGATCGAACTTCTGCCGCTCGCTGGAGCTGATCCACAGCTTGCCGTCCGGGCCGAAGACGAGGCGGTGGCCGTAGTGGCCCTCACCACTGACCTTGGGGCTCTGCCGCCAGATCACCTTCAGGTCCTTCAGCTCACCGCCACCGTTGGCGTCCAGCGCCAGCGTGGCCCGGGCGACGGCGGCACCGCGGGTGTCCAGCGTGCCTTCCTCGGCGTAGCTGACGTAAACGACATGATTCTGGGCGAAGTCCGGGTGCAGGATGATGTCGCCGAAACCACCCTGGCCACCGTAGGCGACCTTCGGAACGCCGGTGATCTCGTGTTTCTGGCCGCCGGCCAGGTCCAGATGCTGCAGCTTGCCGCGCTTTTCGGTGACCAGCAGGCTGCCATCGGGCAGGAAGGTCATTGCCCACGGCTGGTCGAAACGAGTGATTTCGGATGCGGTGAACGGTCGCTGGTCGGCAGCGTCTGTGCTGGCAGCGGCAGCTTTCTGCCCACTGGCATCGGGGCCGGCGGCACTGCAGGCCGTGGTGGCGAGGATCGGCAACAGGCCGAGGACGAGCAGCAGGGGCGTGCGGGTCATGGGTATCTCCAGCGGAAGGGGATGCGGATGGCCAGGCTCTCCCTTGTATACCACCGGGGCGGTGACGGTCCTGGCCCGAAGGTCCTGTTTCCCCCTGTGCGGCGGCGGCGGGATCGTCTAGGGTGGGTTCGCCCGGGCAAAGCATGCCCGCCTGACTGCAAGGAACCGCAATGAACGCACCGATCATCCATCGACCCTCGCCGGCCTTCATTGCCGCCTCCTGGGTGGCCCTGCTGCTCGGCGCGGTGGCCTACCTGATAGGCCTGTTCAATGCGGAGATGCCGCTGAACGAGAAGGGCTACTACCTCACCCTGCTCCTGTTTGGCCTGTTCGCAGCGGTGTCGCTGCAGAAGAGCGTGCGCGACCGTGTCGAGGGCATTCCGGTCAGTGGCCTGTACTACGCGCTGTGCTGGTTTGCATTGCTGTCGGCGCTGCTGCTGCTTCTGGTTGGCCTGTGGAACGCCACTCTGGTGCTGAGCGAGAAGGGCTTCTACGGCATGGCCTACGCGCTGTCGCTGTTCGGTGCGGTGGCGGTGCAGAAGAATACCCGCGACCTGATCGCCGCCGGTGGCGGCGAGAGCAAGCGCAGCACGGCCGTGCCGCCGCTGCCGGAACAGGAATGATGCAGCAATGGTGGCGCCGGGCATGGCCCGGCGTTGCCGCATATCGGGTCCGTCAGGGGTCGCGTGCCAGGCGCGGTTCCACCTGCTGCGCTTCCTCCCAGCCACGGCGCACGGCACTGCGTGCCTGCGCCCAGTCCAGGCGGCTGCGGCCGCGTTCGCTGGCCCAGCGTGATTCCAGCTCGCGTTCCACTTCCTCGTAGGCGCGGATCATGTCCTGCGCACGTGCGGCGTGGCCGATGCGGTAGGCCGGCTCATAGTCCTCGAAGAACAGCTGGTCGTCGTAGTACGGCTCGGCGGTGTAGCGCTCGCGCCAGTAGTTGCTGACCGCATCGCGCGGTGTGCTGTCGTCCGGTACGCGGCCGGGAATCTGGTACTCGGTCATGGAAGGGCTCCGTTGTGGACGAAACCTGATCGTGCCTGCGAGGCGGTTAACGGCCCGGTCCGGCAGCGTGATCGCCAGATCAATCCGCCGGGCATGGCCCGGCGCTCCGCTCACCCGGCGTCGGCATCCTTGCGCGGCAGCTTGTAGATCACCGCGCCGATGGCAAACGCGACCAGTGCAGCGGCAATGTTCTGCCAGCTCGCACTGGCGAACAGGGCAACACATAGCAGCAGCGCCAATACCGGAATCAGTGGGCCGCCCGGCAGCTTCAACGCACCAGGGCGATCGGCATAGCGCTTGGCCAGCACCAGTACTGCAGCGGCAGTACCGATGTAGGCGAACAGGCGCGTGGTCATCGACAGCAGCGCCAGCTGCACGAACGAACCGGACAGCGCCAGGCCGAGTGCGATCAGGCCCTGGCACAGGATCGATGCGGCCGGCGTATGGAAGCGCGGATGCACCTGCGCCAGGATCTTCGGCCCGTAGCCATCGCGCGCCAGCGCGAACAGGAAGCGCGGGCCCATCATCATCGTGTTGCTGTTGGTGCCGAGGATGGAGATGGTCGCGCCGATGGTCAGGATCAGCGCCAGCGCCTCGCCACCGAAGCCGGCGGCGGCATCGGCCAGCGGTGTGGCCGAGCTGGCCAGGCCGGCCAGCGTGCCCTGCGCCACCACCTGCACCGCGCCGTAGATGACGGTGACGGTGATGATCATGGTGATCAGGGCGAATGGAATATCGCGGCGCGGATTGCGGTACTCGCCCGCTGCTGCCGGAATGTTCTCGAAGCCGGCGTAGGCGTACAGCAGCAGCAAGGCGGCTTCGCCCATGCGCTGCAGGTCATGCGGGTCCGGGCGCTGGCCGGAGAAGGCCAGCTGCGGATCGATGTAGAACGCACCGATGGCCACGAACAGCAGCAGCGGCAGCATCTTGCCGATCACCAGCACCACGCCGGTACGCGCGGCCGAGCGTACGCCGATGATGTTGACGCCGGTCAGGAAGCCCAGCGACACCACGATCACCGCGATGCGGCCCATGCCGGCGCCGGCCCACGGCCAGAAGCGCGCTACGGCATCGGCCAGCGCGTTGCTCAATGCGGCCGCCGAGCTGATGCGGGTCAGCCAGATCATCCAGCCGATCTCGAAACCGGCGAAGCGGCCGAACGCCTCGCGGGCATACAGGTAGCTGCCTCCGGGTTCATCGAAGTAACTGGCGGCCTGCGCGTAGCAGAGCACCAGCAGCGCGACGACGATGCCGGCGGCGACCACGCCCCACAGGCTGAAGGGGCCGAGCAGGGCGACGGTGGCGGCCGGCAGCAGGTAGATGCCGCTGCCGATCACATCGTTGATCGACAGGCCGACGATCTGCCAGCGGCTGACCGCGCGCTGCAGCTGCGGTTCGTCCTGCGCGCTCAACGGGCGTCTCCGCTCAGTGCGGGCAGCTGCCACTGGGCCTGCAGGCGCGTGTACTCGGCGCGCGGCAGCAGCACGAAGCGCGGCGTATCCTGCGGGCGCAACCAGTCCAGCAGCGCCTGCATGCGTGGCTGCGGCATGGCGGTGCAGCCAGCCGTGGCCTCACCGGGCGCGCGCCACAGATGGGCGAAGATGCAGCTGCCCTTGCCGGGCTGGTTGTCCGGGTTGTGGGCAATCACGAAGCCTTCCTGGTAGCGCACGTCGCCCTGGTTGTGAAGGTCCAGCCGCATCGGCTCGGTGGAGCCCTTGACCGCGGCGCTGCCGACCTTCCTCGCATCGACGATGCGGTTGTAGAACGGTGAACCGGGCACATCCATGCAGTAGCTGCTTTCAAGCATGGGCTGGTAGGCCATCGCGGTGCCGGGGCGGGTGATGGCATAGCCGAAGGCGCTGCCGAGCGCGAACACGCCGGCCGGGCTGCGGCCATCGCCTTCCTGCTTCTGCGGGCCTTCGCCCTGTGCCGGATGCAGGCCCAGGCCCCACGCGCTGCCGGTACGGCCGAGCGCGACCGGGAAGGCCTGCCCGTGCGCGTGCCAGCCCTTGCCGTCGCGTACATAGGCCTGCAGCTGCCCCTGGGTGCTGTCCCAGTTGTCGCTGGTAACCACGATCAGCTGGCGTGCACCATCGAGCGGCGCGGCGTGGGCGGACATCGCTGCAGAAAGCAGCAGGGCAGTGGTGGCAAGGCGGACCAGCGATTTCATCAACGTGCGCTCCGGTCAGGAATCCAGCAGGTGGTCGATCCGCTCCAGGTTCACCGCGAGCTGCTGCTGGCGATCCGGATTGGCGTGGCAGAGCAGCACGAACAGGAAATCGAGCAGCGCGTGCATGGCGCTACGGTACAGCAGCTGCGCGACCTGCGGCGTGCGGTCGTGCGCACACACCACCAGCGTTGCATCAGCATGCGCGCGCAGCGGGTTGGCGGTGTGGCGGGTGATGGAAATCACCTTGCCACCCATGTCCTGGAACTGCCGCGACAGCTGCGAAAGCTGGGGCAGGTTGCCGAACTCGGAGAACATCAACAGCGCGTCGCCCGGGCGTGCCGCCGACAGGTTGGCCAGCATCAGGATCGGGTCGGTATGCGGCACCACCAGCAGGCCGAGCAGCGACAATCGCATGGCGAACTCACGCGCGTACAGGCCGTCATCACCCAGGCCGTACACGAACAGCTTCGGCGCGCCGTCGATCAGCTGCACGATGCGCTCGATTTCCCCGCGCGGGTTGGCCTGGCGGGTTTCCTCCTCGGCCAGGGCCTTGCTGCGGCGCAGGGCCTCGCCCAACCGCAGGTAGTCGTCGCCGCTGTCGGGTTCGCTGGGCGCCTGCTGCGGGTCGGCACCGGCGCGAGCCACATCCTGGCCGATCGAGTACTTCAGGTCCGGGTAGCCCTTGAAGCCGAGCTTCTGGCTGAACTTCACCACGCTGGACTGGCTGATGCCCAACGCGCTGGCCAGCTGTTGGGACGAGTAGTCGCGCAACAGGTGGGCATTGTCGAGAATGAAGTCGGCGATGCGACGCTCGATGGCCGACATCTGTCCGCGCTCGGAGCGGATCTTCAGCAGGGGCGGCATGCGGGGAGTCCGGGCATGTGTAGGCGCATTGCGGTTGGTCGCGTAGAGCGTGTCATGGAGTGGGTCGGGCGGGTGGGGTTTGCAGGGGACGCCGTGAATCCGTCCATGGAGGCTTGGCCGCGCTTGCTCGTTTGCGCTGTCCTGCGCAAACGGCAAGACCGGGGTTGGGCGTCCTGCCCAACCCGCCCGAGGCATGCCTCGGGCCCATGGCGCGGACACCCCTGCAAACCCCACCCGCCCGACCTCGGACACATCGCGCGCGTGCCAGCCGCGAAGGGGTTGCGGGGTAGGGCAGAAGCAAGAGCAGGTGCATCCACGCGTGGCATGGATTTACTGGGTGCAGCTGTTGCTTTGGACGTTGAGTCCGCCTTGTAGCGAGCCGAGCACCGCAGGTCCGGCGAGGGCGAAGAGGCGCGGGTGTCTGAGCGCAGCGAGTTCCGCGCCGTCCCTCGCCGGACCGAGGAGCACAGGGCACCGACGTGCGCAGCACGTCGGCTCGCGGCCGGCGGAGCGTTTCTTTTGGTTACTTTTCTTTTCGCGAAAAGAAAAGTAACGTCCGACCCAAAGTCAGTTGTACGCCAGGCCAGCCGCAAGGCAGAGATCAACCCAGCATCTCCAGCCCGCGCACTTCGGTGATGCCCAGCCCCGGCACGTCGCTGATGCTGATCTCCGATTCGTTGAAATGCACACCGCCACTGACCGGGTCGAACTGGCCCAGCGAGGGGCCGTCGAGGTCGACCTTGGTGATCACATCGCTCTTGGCCACCGCCAGGTGCACGGCCGCGGCCACGCTGATGCTCGATTCGATCATGCAGCCGATCATGCAGGGCACGCCGTAGATACCGGCGATGTCGGCGATGCGGATCGCGTTGGACAGGCCGCCGGTCTTCATCAGCTTGATGTTGATGATGTCGGCCGCGCGCTGCTGGATCAGGTCCATCACCTGGCTCGGGCTGAACACGCTTTCGTCGGCCATCACCGGCGTGTTGACGCGGTCGGTCACGTACTTCAGGCCACTGATGTCGGCCGCCTTTACCGGCTGCTCCAGCAGTTCCAGCACCACACCGGCCTCTTCCAGCGTGCGCATGGCATGCACCGCCTGCTTGGCAGTCCAGCCCTGGTTGGCATCCAGGCGAAGCAGGGCGCGGCCTTCCACGGCGGCGTGGATCGCCTTGACCCGTTCGATGTCCAGACCGATGTCCTTGCCGACCTTGATCTTCAGCGACTCGAAGCCGCGCTCGATCGCCGACAGCGAATCGGCCACCATCTTGTCGATGTAGTCCACGCTGATGGTGATGTCGGTGGTGATCACCGGGTCGCCGCCGCCCAGCATCTGGTACAGCGGCGCGCCATGCAGCTGTGCCCACAAGTCGTACAGCGCGATCTCCATCGCCGCCTTGGCGCTGGTGTTGCGCTCCATCGCGGTCTGCACCAGACCGCACAGGCGATTGAGGTTGGCCACGTCCTGGCCGATCAGGCGCGGCGCAATGAAGTGACGGATCGCTTCGATGATCGAGCCGTGCGTATCGCCGGTGATCACCGCCGTGGCCGGCGCTTCGCCGTAGCCGGTGTGGCCGGTGTCGGTGCGGATCAGCACCACTACGTCTTCCACGGTTTCCACCGTGCGCAGGGCAGTCTTGAACGGTGTTTTCAGCGGCACGCGCAGCATGCCCAGTTCGATGGCAGTGATCTTCATTCAGGGGGTCTTGGCACGCAGGCGTTGGATGTTGGTGATGCGGTCGATGTAGCGGACGCTGTCGCTGGCCATCATCGGCTCCAGCGGGGTGACCGAAACACCATTGAGATGGGCCTGCACACGCTTGCCGTCAGCACCGAACCAGCTGCCGCCCGCCGTATCGTGGATCACCCATGTGCGGCCGTCGACGTGGCCGATGGCCATCATCACGTGGCCGGGGATGTAGACCAGATCGCCCACCTGCAGATCGGTGACGGCGCGGTCGCGCACGTCCTTGCCGTCCTTGCCGGTGAACGGTACGCGGTCCAGCGCCGGACTGACCGCCTGCGCGCTGGTATTGCGCGGTAGGAGCACGCCGAAGCTGCGGTAGATCTCGGAAACGAAACCGCTGCAGTCGCGGGTGTCGTAGTCGTGGCCCCAACCGTAGCGCTCGCCGAGGAACTTGAAGGCCTGCTGCAGCAGCAGGCGTGGGGTCAGCGGCAGGTAGTCGGCGGCGGTGTCCTGCGAGCGCGGCAGCAGCGCCGGCACCAGCTTCAACCGGCCATCGGCTTCGCGTACCGGCAACTGCACCACCCACGCGGCGTGCGCCTGCTGGCCGTTCACCGGCTCTGACGCCGGCCAGTCGGCCAGCACCGGCAGCCGCACGCCCATGTCCAGCTGCAGGCGCGAGACGCGTGGTTCTTCCGGGGTGTAGGCAGTCTGCGCGGTGGCGCCGGTGACGATCCGGTACGGCCCCTTCGCGCCGTAGCCGAGCACGGTGGCTTTGTCGCCGCTGGCGATGGCATCGGTCTCGATCCACGCGCTGTAGCGTTCGCTGTGCACGAACAGCCAGCGGCCATCGGCACTGCGGTGGACCACCGCGACCTTGTCGCCGGGGAACAGCGCCGACTCCTGGAAGCGATCGATGTCGGTGTCACCGACGCTGCTGAAGACGCGCTCGCGGGTGGGGAAGGTGCGCAGTGCGGCGCGCTTCACCACCAGCCCGTATTGCGGTGTCGTCTGCGCGGGAATGGACTGCAGGCCCAGATTGGCTTCGGTCGCGCTGCGCAGTGCCGTCGCAATGGCCTGGCCCTTGTCGTTGTACAGAGTGCGGGTGGGCCAGCTCGACAGCGCGGTGATGCTGGCACGCACCGTCGCCGCATCCAGCTGGGCTGGCAGTGTGGCGATGTCCTGGATGTGGCTGTCCTGTGCCTGCATCCGCGCGTTCTGTGCCTCGATCTGGCTGCGGTCCAGGATCGGCACGTCTGCGTTGTCCAGGCGCGCGGTCCAGTACTGCGGGGTGAGGTAGGCCTCGTGCAGGCCGATCACATAGGGCAGCGGCGCGCCCGGGTCGGGCGGCGGGGCCGCCTGTGCAAAGGCCGGTGCGGCCAGCAGGCACAGGGCCAGGGTCAAGCGGCGTGGCCAATGCCGATGCCGTTCGCGGGAAGCCAGGATCATGCGCTGCACACCCTCCTCGAATGCCTGTTGGAATATTTATTCCTTTTGGCATCGAAAGCAAGAATAAATTATTGACCGGCATCCCGGCCCGTGTTACACAGCCGTTACCACCCGCGCTGGGGAAGTGTCGCTGTGGATCCTGCCGTTCGCAAACCACGTCTGCCTGCCACTGCCGGCCTGTGTGCCGCGCTGCTGCTGTGGGCGTGGTCGGCGGGAGCGGAGCCGCCACCCTCGGCCATCCAGTTTGCGCGGGTCGTGCAGATGATCGACGCGGGACGGTTCTCCGAAGCCGGCAGCGAACTGAACACCTGGTCGGCTGCGGACGCGGCGGAGCCTGGCGTCAGTTTCGACGACATCGCGTTCCAGGAAGAACGCATGCGCCGCATCCGCCTGGATCTTTCCCTCGACGAAACCGCCGCCAAGTCTGCCGTGCGCCGCTGGATTCCGGACCTGACCGACGAGGAATTCGCGCGCTGGGATCAGCTTGGCCTGATCGAGCATCTCGACATCGATGGCACGCGTTGGTATTTCAAGCGCGCACCGTCGAACCTGTTCCTGCTCAGCCATGAAGCACGCGCACGCCGCCGCGCGGATGCACCGATGTCGCCGCCGGGCCCGAACGAGGTGCTCAACGCGCACCACGCGCGCGTGCTTGCCGCAGCGGAACAAAGTGGCCAAGCGTCGGTACTGCCGCAGCGCATTGAATTCACCCAGTCGCTCACGGTGAAAGCCGATGCCGTCCCGGCGGGTGAAACCGTACGCGCCTGGATTCCATACCCGCGCGAGATCCCGGGCCAGCAGGAACAGGTGCAGTGGCTGGGCAGCACCCCGGGCAAGGCGCGCGTGGCGCCAGCCAGCACCCTGCAGCGCACGGCCTATCTGGAAGCCAAGGCGGTGGCCGGGCAGCCGACCCGCTTCGAGGTCCGCTATGCGGTCACGATCCTGGCCCGGCATACCGCGATCGATCCGGCCAAGGTGCAGCCGACACCGGCCGATCCGGCACTGAAACCCTACCTGGCCGAGCAGCCGCCGCACGTGCGATTCACGCCGGCGCTGAAGCTGTTCTCCGACCAGGTGCTGCAGGGGGAAACCCGCCCGTATGAAGTGGTGCGCAAGCTGTTTGCTGCCGTGGATCGCATTCCATGGGCCGGTGCGCGCGAATACTCCACGATCAGCAACATCAGCGATTACGCGCTGCGTGCCGGACATGCCGACTGCGGCCAGCAGACGCTGTTGCTGATCGCGCTGCTGCGCATGAACGGCATTCCCGCGCGCTGGCAGTCGGGCATGGTGTTCTCCGACGATGGCAGCGGCTACAACAACCTGCATGACTGGGGGCAGGTCTACCTGGCGCCGTATGGCTGGCTGCCGATGGATGTGACCACCGGCGCGCTGGCCAGCGACGTGCCTGCCCTGCGCGATTTCTACCTGGGTGGCCTCGACGGCTACCGCATCGCCTTCAACGACGATTTCGGCCAGCGCTTCGTGCCGGCCAAGCAGCACTTCCGCTCGGAAACGGTCGACTCGCAGCGCGGCGAGGCCGAGTGGGCAGGCGGCAACCTGTACTTCGACCAATGGAGCTACGACTTCCAGTGGCGGGTACTGCCAGCCGGGCAACGCTAGCGCGACACATCGCATTCCACACCATTCAATTCTTGCAGGAGAGAGCAGGGGATGAAGGCTTACAGCATCAAGCGGGCGGCGTTGTGCGTCGCCCTTGGGGCGTGTCTGGGCGTGATGCTGCCCGGCACCGCAATGGCGCAGAACGTGAGCGGCGCGGTGGCGGGCCGTGCCACCGCCGGTGATCAGGTGACCGTGGTCAGCAACAGCACGGGCCTGACCCGCTCTGTCACGGTCGGTGCCGATGGCAGCTATCGCCTTGGCCAGCTACCGGTGGGCGACTACCAGTTGCAGCTCAGCCGTGATGGCCAGAAGCTGGGTGATCAGGTTGCTGTCAGCGTCGCGATCGGCGGCACCACCACGGTCAATCTGGCAAGCGGCGGCGGCGTCACCAATCTCGATGCACTGCAGGTGGTCGGCACACGCGTGGTCAATCGCGTGGATGTCTATTCCACCGAAACATCCTTCAACATCAATCGACAGGAAATCTCGCGCCTTCCTGTGGCGCAGGACCTGTCTGCGGTCGCACTGATGGCGCCTGGCGTGGTCGGCGGCAACTCGTCCTTTGGTGGCTTGTCCTTCGCCGGCTCGTCGGTGGCTGAAAATGCCGTCTTCATCAATGGCCTGAATGTCACCGACATGTACACCCGTCGCGGCTTCAGTACCGCGCCGTTCGCCTTCTTCAAGGAGTTTCAGGTCAAGACCGGCGGATACTCGGTCGAGTTCGGCCGCTCCACCGGTGGCGTGATCAATGCGGTGACCCGTTCGGGCAGCAACGAGTTCGAAGGCGGCGTGGAAGTCACCGCTGAACCCAGTGCATGGCGCTCCAGCGGCGGCGACCACTTCCATCGTGATGGAACCCCGCATTCGTATGGCAGCCGCGACAACAACTCGTTCCTGAAGACCAACGTGTGGGGCTCCGGCCCGATCATCAAGGACAAGCTGTTCCTGTTCGCGATGTACGAAGACCGCAGTGACAAAGGACACAACACCTCGTCCGATGGCAGTACCTGGTTCAAGAACGATTCCGGCAACGGCTTCTGGGGTACCAAGCTGGACTGGAACATCAACGACAACCATAGCCTGGCGCTGCTGGCGTTCTCCGACGAAGGCGACGTCACCAATGCCTCGTATGGTTACAACTGGAACGCCGACCAGCTCGGTGCATGGGGCGGTGATTCGGTCACCGAGACTGGGGGGCGCAACTGGTCGGCCACCTATACCGGCCACTTCGGCCAGAACTTCACCGCCCGCGCCATGGTCGGCCAGAACAACCAGCGTGCATTCACCAATTCGTCGCTGGATCAGGCCTGCAGCCCGGTGTTCACCGACAGCACCTATGGCCCGCGCCTGGGCAAGCTGCAGGGCCTGCGCGCAGGCTGCCACCCCACCGGTACGGCAGTGGCCGAGCGTGACGATACTCGTGACGTGGCGCGACTGGACTTCGAATGGCAGCTGGGTGATCACCTGCTGCGCTTCGGTGTCGACCGTGAGTTGATGACCACAAAGCAGTCCACCCGCTACCCCGGTCCGACCGAGTTGAGCTACACGGCCTACGTAGCGCGACCTAGCGATGAAGTCTGGGACGGTGCCAATGCCTACGTGCCAGCAGGCGTTACCGAAATGCTGCGTGCGCGCAACCGCAAGTCGGGAGGCACGTTCGAGACTGAAGCCAATGCCTTCTACGTGGAAGACATCTGGAACATCACTCCGAACCTGATGCTCAACCTCGGCGTGCGCTGGGACCGTTTCGAAAACCGCACCGCCGCCGGCAAGGCGTTCATCAAGATGGACGACCTGGTCGCGCCGCGTGTGGGCTTCTCGTGGGACATGCGCGGTGATGGCAGCACCAAGCTCTTCGGCAACGCCGGCCGCTACTACCTGCCGGTTACCAACAACATCAACGTGAACTTCGCCGGTGGTCTCACCGACGAATACAGCTATTACGTGCTCAATGGCTGGGAACAGAAGACCTCGCCGACAGGCTCGCCGTACATGGCACCGATCGTCGGCCAGCAGATCGGGCCGACCGACACCCGCATGAACACCGGCGGTGCCGACCTGCGCCAGAGCGTGGACCGCGATCTCAAGGCGGTCTACCAGGACGAGTACATCCTGGGCTTCCAGAACATGATCAACCAGGCGTGGTCCTGGGGCGTCAACGCCACCTATCGACGGATGACCCGTGCGCTGGATGACATCCGCATCAACTACACCCCGTGCGGCCCGACCCCGAGCACGCTGTGGCCGATCGCCAATCCGGGCGAGAGCCTGACAATCTGGGGCGACAAGAGCATCGGCTGCGCCAACGAAGGCTGGATCACCATCGATACCGCCAACAGCGGCTATCGCAAGGGCGGCAGCGGCGAGGTGATCGGTTACTCCAAGCCCAAGCGTACCTACAAGGCGCTGGAGTTCCAGATCGACCGTGCATGGGACGAGAAGTGGATGTTCAACGCGTCCTACCTGTGGTCGAAGAGTGAAGGCAACTTCGAAGGACCAGTGAACTCCGATACCAACTACGGTGATACCGGCATGGTCCAGTTCTGGGACCACCCCGCCACCAACGAGCGCTACGGCGTACTGTTCAACGACTTCCGCCACCAGTTCAAGCTGCGAGCTGCGTACGCACTGAACAAGCAATGGTCCTTCGGCACCACGTTGCAGGTGCAGTCCGGTGGCCCGATCACTGCGTATGGCGTGATGTGGCCAAACGACTCCATCGCCGGTGGCAGTACCTCCAGTGAAGGTAGTGGCGGTGGCACCGGTTGGCTGTGCGTGGCCAACTGCTCCGGCCCATACAACCAGCGACAGTTCGAGTACAGTCCGCGCGGCGCGTTCGGTCGCCTGCCATGGACGTGGACCATGGGCGCCAATGTGACGTGGCGTTTGCCGGTGGAAGGCATCGACCTCAGCGCACGGCTGTCGGTCTACAACCTGTTCAACAATCAGAAGACCATCAACGTGCACCAGCGCTATGAAGCGCAGCCCGGCCAGTACCGCGAGGCGACGTTCGCCACCGGGACGCGCTGGCAGGCTCCGCGCTATACACAGTTGGTGGTGACCTGGAATTTCTGAGGCTGCATCCCGTGCCGTCCGTGTGGGCGGCGCGGGCATTGGAAGGGAAGCGTGCATGCATCATCTGCTGATCCTCGCGGCGGCACTGGCCGCACCCTCCCCTTCGGCGGTCGATACCGCATCCATCGATGCCGATGTCGCCGCCGTGGTCCGGGCCGAGCATCTCCCCGGGCTGGCGATGGCGGTGGTCGAGAACGGACAGGTTGTCTATCGCCATGCCGAGGGCGCGCGTGGCGATGGCGCCCGCATTGACGAGGACACGCTGTTCAAGATCGCCTCCAACAGCAAGGCGATGACCGCGGCGCTGCTGGCGAGGCTGGTGCAACAGGGCAAGCTGCGCTGGGACGATCCAGTGCAGCGGCACCTGCCCGGTTTCCGCATGCATGACGCATGGGTGGGCCGGCAGATGCAGGTGCGCGACCTGCTGATCCACAACAGCGGTCTCGGCCTGGGCGCTGGCGACCTGATGCTGTGGCCGGAACCGAACACGTTCACCCGCGCCGACATCATTGCCGGACTGGCGCACTTGAAGCCGGTCAGCAGCTTCCGCAGCCACTATGCCTACGACAACCTGATGTACGTGGTGGCCGGCGAAGTGGCCGCTGCGGCGGGTGGCAAATCGTACGACCAGTTGATGCGCGAGCAGGTGTTTGAACCACTCGGCATGACGCGCTGCCAGGTGGGGGCCTGGTCGGTGAAGCGCGTAGGCAACGTCGCGCAGCCACATGCCTGGCGTCGTGATCGCAATGAGGTGGTGAACGCTGACGGTGCGATCAGCCCGAACCTGACCTCGATGGCGGCAGGCGGCATCCGCTGTTCACTGCGCGACATGACGCGCTGGATGCAGGTGCTGCTGGATCCTGCGCTGGTGCCGGACTGGCTGGGCAGCGAGCAGCGGCGCACGCTGTGGACCCTGCACATGCCGATGCCGTTGGGTGAACGCCAGCGGCGCTGGGACAACGCGCATTTCTACGGCTATGGCTATGGGTGGCGTGTGTCGGACATGGACGGGCAGTGGAAGGTGGCGCACACCGGCACGCTGTCGGGCATGTACTCGTCGCTGGCGCTGCTGCCCGACCGCAAGGTGGGCGCGGTGATGCTGATCAATGGCGAAGGCGAGGACGCGCGCACGGCCCTGATGCAGGCCACGCTGAAGCGCTTCACCACACCCGACGATGCGCGCCCGGCGATGGCGTACCTGGCCGAGCTGAGGGCAGACCAGGCAACGCGGGCGGCGACCGGCCATTTGCGGCCGTCCACTGTTGCGGCGCAGGAGACGAGCCGCACAGATCTGCCGCACTGGCAGGGCCGTTACCGCGATCCGTGGCTGGGCCCGGCCTCACTGTGCCCGGGCGCGGATGGCCTGCGCTTCAGCGTGGACAAGTCGCCCCGGCTGCAGGCCACGGTGCTGCAGTTGCAGGGGCGTTGGCTGCTGCGCTGGGATACGCTGGGCGAAGACGCACAGGCCTGGCTGCAGCCCGGTGACGGTGCGCCGCCCACACTGGACCTGCGTGCCATCGACCCGGACATCGACTTCAGCTATGACTTCCAGGACCTGCATTTCACTCGTACTGGCGACTGCCCTGGCAGCGAGCGCCAGCGCCGCTGAGCCGCCGCGTGTTTCGCCGGCCACCGATGCCGCCAGCGCCGGATTCGTGGAGATCCGCACGTTGTCGCCAGGCATCGAGATGGACATCCGCTACGCCGGCGCCAACAACTTCACCGGCGCGCGCGTGCCGGGTTACGAGGCGCCGTCCTGTTACCTGCTGGCGCCGGTGGCGAAGGCACTGGCACAGGTGGAACAGGACCTGCGCGCGGATGGCTTTGGCCTGCGCCTCTACGACTGCTACCGGCCGGTGCGTTCGGTGCAGGCCTTCATGGCCTGGGTGAACGATCCGCGCGAGCGCTCGCGCAAGGCTTTGCAGTACCCGGATCTGGACAAGCCACGGCTGCTGGCCGACGGCTACATCGCCGAGCGCTCCGGCCACAGTCGCGGTGCCACGGTGGATCTGGGGCTGCTGGATTGCGGCAGTGGTGCATGTAGGCCGATGGACATGGGTACCGACTTCGATTTCTTCGGGCCACGCGCGCATACGCAGACGAGCGGGCTGAGCGCTGCGCAGCAGGCGAACCGCAAGCAGCTGGTGCAGGCGATGGCGCGCCGTGGTTTCGTCAACTATCCGCAGGAGTGGTGGCACTACACCCTGCAGCCCGAACCGGACCCGGGCACCGCATACGACGTCCCCGTGCGGTAGGGACATCGGCAGAGGGGCGCTGCTGTTGGTAGGTGTCGACCTTGGTCGACACGGTAGATCCACACCATGCGTGGATGCTCTTCGTTCAATCATCGGAGTATTCGATTTCGATGGGGATTCATCCACGCATGGCGTGGATCTACCGGGGCTACCGGATTGGGTCCGAGGCAGATCCCTTACACTGGCCGCCATCCCACCGTTGCCCACCCGATGAACCTTCCCCTGCACTTCGGCCTGCTCGGCACCCTGGAAGCGGGCGCCATTGCCCTGCTGGTCGGGCTGCTGGTGTACTTCCTGTGGTCGCAGCTGTGCCGGCTCCTGCACTGGACGGTCGGCCACGCGATCGGCTGGTCCTGCGTCATCGCCGTGATCATCTCTGCCGGCATCGATGCCTGGAAGCTGTTCTACATGGGCATCGTGCGTCTGGAGTCGCCCCTGTATGCGCGCCTTTTCCTCGCCACCATCCACGATCCGAACGAACTCGGCAGCCGCGTAGTGCTGGAAATCGCCGGTGCGCTCGCCGGTGTTGCCCTCGGCTGGGTGGTGTTCAGTTCGCGGTCATCGGCTCAGAACGTCGACTGACGCAGGTTTTTCGTTCGCTGCCGGTTAAATCAGGCAGCGCTGAATGCGCAGCTTATGAGCCACTCACTTCGTGCTAACCACCGCGCTAAAGCATGCGTGGAGGTGAGTGGTTAATCGTGCGTGTTGACGCCGGTCGCGGGGCAAAATCGATTCAGAAAAGCGGTGGCAGGGTAGGTGCCGTGCGGAGACAACACGCCGCGCAACACCACCCAATTGGTAGGAGACACCCCTGATGACTATTCGCAACCGCAAGCCCCTGATCGCCCTGATCGTCGCCGCCGGCAGCGTGCTGGCCATTCCGGCGATGGCCCAGTCGGCCAAGCAGCAGGCCGCGCAGGCACAGAACGAGGCCGCGCAGGCGCAGCAGTCGGCGGCACAGGCAGGGCAGGCGGCTGACCAGGCGACCAACGCGGCCGCAGCGGCTTCGGCACAGGCCAATGGCGGTGGCCAGACCTGGGCCAGCATCGATACCGATGGCAACGGCACCATCAGCAAGACCGAGGCGCAGGTGAACGCAGGCCTGGCCCAGGTGTTCGACCAGGCCGATACCAACAAGGACGGCGAGCTGAGCGCCGATGAGTACAAGGCCTACGTGGCCGCCCAGCAGGCTGGTGCAGGTGCCGGCGCGGCGCAGGGCCGCTGATCCACGCCTGATTCGGGAAGACCGGTGCATGGGGACCCGGGCGGCTGCGGCCGCCCGGGTTTTTATCGTCACCAGCACCCCTGTATCCTTGTGCGATGAACACCCCCACGCCTGCGCCGTCGCGCGCCATCGGCCTGGTCGGTTTTGACGGTGACGATACGCTGTGGAAGAGCGAGGACTACTACCGCAAGGCCGAGCAGGATTATCTTGACCTGCTGTCGCGCTACGTCGACGTGCATGACACGCAGACCGCGCGCCACCTGCTGGAAGTGCAGCAGCGCCACCTGGGCACCTTCGGTTACGGCGTGAAGAGCATGACGCTGTCGATGATCGAAGCGGCCATCGACATCACCGGCCAGCGCATCGAGGCCAAGGACATCCAGCGCATCCTGGAGATCGGCCACGACACCCTGCGCCACCCGGTCGAACTGATCGACGGTGTGCGCGAAGCGGTGGCGGCCATCGCCGAGCACTACCCGGTGGTGCTGATCACCAAGGGCGACCTGTTCCACCAGGAAGCCAAGATCAAGGTCGCCAACCTGGCCGAGTTGTTCCCGCGCATCGAGATCGTCTCCGAGAAGGACCCGGAGACCTACGCCCGTGTGCTGGCCGAGTTCGACCTGCCGATGCAGCGCTTCGTGATGGTCGGCAACTCACTGCGCTCGGACATCGAGCCGGTGGTGACCCTGGGCGGCTGGGGCGTGCATACCCCGTATGCAGTGACCTGGGCACACGAGACCCAGCACGGCGTGGCCGACGACGAACCGCGCATGGTCACCGCCGACACCGCCCACGATTGGCCGGCCGCACTGGCGGCGATCGAGGCCAAGGCCTCGGCGGCGGCCTGACAGGACCCGGCGGCTGCGGCAGAATCGGGGCATGAACGTCCGACTGCGCGCACTGTTGTTGTCCTTGCTGCTGGTGCCGGCCACCGTGCTGGCCCAGCAGACCGCCGAGCGTTCGGCGGCCTACACGGTGGAAACCGGTGACCGTTGGGTCGATGCCCAGCTGCAGGACATCAACCACTACGCCGAACGCTACCCCGACGCCTTCCTCGACGAGGTGTCGCGCTATGCCGGCGTACCGCGCGGCTACATCAGCGCGCTGTTCACCACCCATGGCTGGCAGGCCGGGGACATCTACTTCGCCTGCTTCTGGGCCAAGGCCAGCGGCCAGACCTGCCGCGACAGCGTGCGCGCCTTCAGCCAGGACCCGGAGGGCGGCTGGGAGGCGGTGGTGAAGCGCATGCCGGCCAAGCCGGACAACCTGCATTACCGCGCCGTGCGCCATGCCATCGTGGCCAGCTACCAGCACTGGGACCGGCCGATCACCCTGGATGCCACCCTGAGGCGCCAGCTCAAGCGGTAGTGCCGGCCGCTGGCCGGCAACTGCACCCTTCCAGGCATCCCGAGGTTGCCGGCCAGCGGCCGGCACTACCGATTTCCTTCATGTTGCTCTGCATATCGCCGCGGCCCCGCGCTCCGGCGACAATACGGGTTCGAGCTGTTCCCCGTTCCCGTAATCGAGTGACTGATGAGCGCCTCTTTCGTTTCGCCTGATGTGATCCGCCGCCTGTTCGCGCAGGCCATGTCCCGCATGTACCGCACCGAAGTGCCGCTGTACGGCACGCTGGTGGAACTGGTGGAGCGGATCAACGCGCAGGTGCTTGACCAGGACCCTGCGCTGGCCGCACAGCTGCAGCGCAACGACGAGCGTGCGCGCCTGGATGAAGAGCGCCACGGCGCGATCCGCGTTGGTACCGTGCAGGAACTGGCCACGCTGCGCCGCCTGTTCGCGGTGATGGGCATGTACCCGGTCGGCTACTACGATCTGTCCGTGGCCGGCGTCCCGGTGCACTCAACCGCGTTCCGCCCGCTCACCGGCGCAGCGCTGGCGCAGAACCCGTTCCGCGTGTTCACCTCGCTGCTGCGCCTGGAGCTGATCGAAGACGAAGCGCTGCGTGCCGAATCGGCAAAGATCCTTGCACGTCGCCGCATCTTCACCGAGGGCGCGCTGGCGCTGATCGAGCAGGCCGAGCGTGACGGCGGGCTGTCGCAGGCCGATGCCGAGCGCTTCGTCGATGAAGCACTGGAAACCTTCCGCTGGCACGGCGATGCCACCGTCGATCTGCCGACCTACCACGCGCTGCACAACGCGCATCGGCTGGTGGCCGACGTGGTCAGCTTCCGTGGCCCGCACATCAACCACCTGACCCCGCGTACGCTGGATATCGACGCGGCGCAGGCGGCGATGATCGAGCATGGCATGGCGGCCAAGGCGGTGATCGAAGGCCCGCCGCGCCGTGCCTGCCCGATCCTGCTGCGGCAGACCAGCTTCAAGGCACTGGAAGAAGCCGTGCAGTTCCCGGACAGTGAGGGTGGTGATGCCGGTACGCATACCGCGCGCTTCGGCGAGATCGAACAGCGTGGCCTTGCGCTGACCCCGAAGGGCCGCGCGCTCTACGACCAGCTGCTGTCGCAGGCACGCGATGCCGGTGGCGAAGGCAGCACCGGCGGCGACTACGGCCAGCGCCTGCAGGCGGTGTTCGCCAGCTTCCCGGATGACCATGACACGCTGCGCCAGGAAGGGCTGGGCTATTACCGCTACCAGCTGACCGATGCCGGCCGCGCCGCGCCGGAGCGCGTGGCTGATCTGCCGGCTGAAGTGCTGGTGGCCGCGGGCCTGGCCACCGCCGACCCGATCGTCTACGAGGATTTCCTGCCGGTCAGTGCGGCGGGTATCTTCCAGTCGAACCTGGGCGGCGAAGAACAGCGTGCGTATGCCGCACACGCCAACCGCGAAGCCTTCGAGCAGGCGCTGGGCGTGGCGGTGAATGACGAGTTCGAGATCTACGAGCGGCTGCAGGCCGAATCGTTGGCGAGCCTGCGCACCGCGTGAAGGTAGAGCCGGCCGCTGGCCGGCTGTTCTGGGGAGCCGGCCAGCGGCCGGCTCTACCCGATGTCCGTGCCTGGGATCATGGCGCTGCCCTCTGTAGAGCTGAGCCATGCTCGGCTGCCGAGAAAAGCAGTCGAGCATGGCTCGACTCTACAAAAGCGGGTCTCAGCCCTTCATCGTGCCGGTATCCAGCCAACGCTGGTGCCACGACAACGCTTCCGGCAGCAGGTGCGGGGTGTGCTTGCCGTAGCTCTCGCGGCTGGCGCGGTCGAAGTAGTCCTGCAGCTGCGGGCGGAAATCCGGATGCGCGCAGTTGTCGATCAGCACCTGCGCGCGCTTGCGCGGAGTCAGGCCACGCAGGTCGGCCAGGCCCTGTTCGGTGACGATCACCGACACGTCGTGTTCGGTGTGGTCGACATGGCTGGCCATCGGCACGATCGCCGAGATGGTGCCGTTCTTCGCGGTGGACGGGCTCAGGAACGCCGACAGGAAACCATTGCGGGCAAAGTCGCCGGAACCGCCGATGCCGTTCATGATCCGCGTGCCCATCACGTGCGTCGAATTGACGTTGCCGTAGATGTCCACCTCGATCATGCCGTTCATGCCGATGCAGCCGAGGCGGCGCACCAGTTCCGGATGGTTGGAGATCTCCTGCGTGCGCATGATGATGCGCTCGCGGTAGAAATCGATGTTCTCCTTGAACGTCTCGTTGGCCTGCGGGCTCAGCGCGAAGCCGGTGCACGAGGCATAGCTCAGCACGCCGTCGCGCAGCAGGTCGAGCATGCCGTCCTGGATCACTTCGGTGAACGCGGCCAGGTCGCGGAAGCCGCTCTTGGCCAGGCCGGCCAGCACCGCGTTCGGAATATTGCCCACGCCCGACTGCAGCGGCAGCAGGTTCGGCGGCAGACGGCCCTTCTTCACTTCATGCTTGAGGAACTCGATCAGGTGCGAAGCGATCTGCTCGCTGGTCGCATCGATCGGGCTGAACGGGCTGTTGCGGTCCGGGCCGTTGGTGCGCACCACGGCCACGATCTTGTCCGGGTCGCAGCGCAGCGCGGTGTCGCCGATGCGGTCGTTGGCGTTCACCAGCGGAATCGGCTTGCGGTGCGGCGGCAGCGCGGTGCCGTAGTAGATGTCATGCATGCCGTCGACGCCGGCCGGCTGCCATTCGTTGACCTCGACGATCACCTTCTTGGCCAGGTCCAGCCAGGTCTTGTTGTTGCCGACCGAGGTGGAGGGCACCAGCGAACCGTCTTCGCGGATGGCCGAGACTTCGATCACGGCGGTATCGATTTCGCCATAGAAGCCGAACCACACGTGCTGGGCCACGTGGCTGAGGTGGATGTCGATGTAATCCAGCTTGCCCTCGTTGATGCGGTTGCGCGCATCCGGGTCGCTCTGGAACGGCATGCGCATGGCGATGCCATCGGCCTTGGCCAGCGCGCCATCGAGTTCCGGCGCGGTGGAGGCGCCAGTCATCAGGCTGATCTGGAAGGGCTGGCCCTGGGCATGCACCGCCTCGATGCGGCGGGCCAGTTCGACGGGAACGGCCTTGGGATACCCGGAGCCGGTAAAGCCGCTCATGGCCACGGTTTCACCGGGCTGGATCAGCGCGGCTGCGGCCTCTGCGGAGACCACGCGGTCACGAAGACGCGCGTTGGCGATGCGATCAACAGACATGACGACACGTGTTGCTGGGGGGAATTCCGATTATCGGCCATCCTCATCCGTACGGGGGGTTCTACCTTCGTGGAATGGCTTTTCCCGCAGGGGTCACCCAAACCCGCCGGTTTTGTTTTGCAGTGCAGCGTGCAAAGTGCTTTCGCAGCCCGCACGATGGACCTGCATCCCGACGTGGGGGAGGGAGCAGAGCCCGCTGGCAGTTCGCTGCAAGCGGGCTTTTTTATTGCCTGTCGTCCAGTATGAATACGCGGTCTCCATTATCGGTAGTGCCGGCCGCTGGCCGGCAACCCCAGTAACCTTCGGCAGGATCATCGGATCTGCCGGCCAGCGGCCGGCACTACCGGGTCCGTTGCGTCCCGGCCGGGTCGATACAATCAGCCCATGACCCTCGCCCCCGCTGACCTGCCCGCCTCCCTGCAGCCTCTTGTCGACCGCGCCCTGGCGCGTCTGGCCCAGGTCCTGCCCGAGCCCATCCCGGCCGACCTGCTGCCGTTGCTGACCCGGCTGGCGGTGACCAGTGACTTCGCGCTGGAAACCCTGGTGCGCCAGCCGGGCCTGCTGGCACAGCTGGCCTCGCCCGGCTGCCCGCCGATCCCGGCACCGGTGCTCGATCCGCTGCAGCCCAGCGACTGGCCGGCGCAGCTGCGGCGCTGGCGCACGGCGATGTCCACGCGGCTGATCTGGCGCGACCTGACCGGTCTGGACGACGTGGCGCAGACCCTGGTCGGCGCCACCGCCCTGGCCGAGGACTGCCTGCGGCTGGCACTGGATGCCCTGCAGCAGGAATTCGCCCAGCGCCATGGCGTCATCGCCGATGAACAGGGTGCGCCGCAGCAGCTGGTGGTGTTCGGCCTTGGCAAGCTGGGCGGTGGCGAGCTCAACTTCAGTTCCGATGTGGACCTGGTCTACGCCTATCCGCACGGCGGTGAATCCGACGGCCCGCGCGCGTTGGCTGCCGAGGAGTATTTCGCGCGCCTCGGCCAGCGCCTGGCCAAGCTGCTGGATGAAACCACCGTCGATGGCTTCAGCCACCGCGTCGACCTGCGCCTGCGCCCGTTCGGCAGCGCCGGCCGCGTTGCACTCTCGTTCGCGGCGATGGACCAGTATTTCCAGCGCGAGGGCCGTGATTGGGAACGCTATGCGTGGCTGAAGGCGCGCGCGGTGGCCGGCGATATCGAGGCCGGTGAGGCGTGGCTGCAGACCCTGCGCCCGTTCGTATACCGCCGGTACCTGGATTTCACCGCGCTCGATGGCCTGCGCGAAATGAAGGCGGCCATCACCGCCGAAGTCGCACGCCGCGAACTGCACGACGACATCAAGCGTGGCGCCGGTGGCATCCGCGAAATCGAATTCCTGTGCCAGGCGCTGCAGCTGATCCGCGGTGGTCGTGAACCGGCATTGCGCGAGCGTCGGCTGCTGGTGGCGCTGGACGCACTGGTGGCCGCCGGGCAGATCGCGCCCGAGGATGGCAGCGCGCTGCGCGAGGCGTACCTGTTCCTGCGGCGCCTGGAAAACCGCCTGCAGATGCTGCGTGACGCGCAGACTCACGTGCTGCCCAGCGACGCACTTGACCGCGAACGCATCGCCGTCGGGCTCGGCTACCCGGACTGGGAGGTGCTGCGCGCGGCGCTGGCCGAACAGCAGCAGCGCGTCAGTACCGAATTCGCCGCGTTGCTGGCACCGCGCAAGGGCCAGGCCGCGCCCGACGCGCTGGCCAACTACTGGCGCAGCCTGCCCGAAGGCAGCAACGCACCGCTGCTGGCCGAAGCCGGTTTCCTCGATGCCAACGGCGCTGACCAGTCGCTGCGCGACTTCGCCCAGGGCACCGGCGTGAAGTCGTTGTCCGATGCCGCGCGTGCGCGGCTGGATCGCGTGCTGCCCGCGCTGCTGCATGCGGCCACGCGTTCGCCGCAGCCGGATGCCGCGCTCAAGCGCGTGCTCGGCCTGCTGCAGGCGGTGCTGCGCCGGACGAGCTATCTCGCCTTGCTGGACGAACAGCCCAGCGCACTGGCGCGGTTGGTGGACGTGCTGGCGCGCAGCGCGCTGCTGGCCGAACGGTTGGCGGCGTATCCGCTGCTGCTGGACGAACTGCTGGACGTGCGCGTGTCCGGGCCGATGCCCGATGCCGCCGGCATGCTGGCGGAGTGCCAACAGGTACTGGCAGTGGAGGATCCCGAATCCGCACTGCGCTGGCTCAATGAAACGCGGCTGGCACTCAGTTTCCGCATGGCGATGGCCACGCTGGATGGCCGCCAGGGTGCGGTGGACAGCACGCGGCAACTGGCCGAGCTGGCGCAGGCCGTGGTGGTCACCGTGTTGGCGATGGCCGAAGCGGACATGCATGCCGCACACGGCGAGATTCCCGGCGGGCGTTTCGCGATCATCGGCTACGGCAGCCTTGGTGGGCTTGAGCTGGGCTTCGGTTCCGATCTGGACCTGGTGTTCCTGCACGACAACCCGGCCGGCGTGGATGCCAGCAATGGCGCGCGTCCGCTGGAGCCGGGACGCTGGTATGCGCGCCTCGCGCAGAAGGTGATGGCGCTGCTCGGTGCGGTGACCGCCGCCGGGCGCCTGTACGACATCGACGTGCGCCTGCGCCCGGATGGCGGCAAGGGTTCACTGGTGTCTTCGCTGGCCAGCTACACCGAATACCAGCGCGAACGCGCGTGGACCTGGGAACACCAGGCACTGGTGCGCGCGCGTGGCGTGGCCGGCGATGCCAGCCTGCTGGCCGACTTCGAGCAGGTGCGTGCGCAGACGCTTGGGCGTGAGCGCGACACGGGTGTGCTGTACGCGGACGTGCTGAAGATGCGTGGCCGCATGCGCACCGAACTGGACCGCAGCGATGCCGCGCGGCTGGACCTGAAGCAGGGTGCCGGTGGCGTGGTGGACCTGGAGTTCCTGCTGCAGACCGGCGTGCTGGCGCGCAGTGCGCAGCACGTGGCGTTGCTGCAGCCGCGCGATACGCCATCGTTGATCGATGCGTTGGCCGTTGCTGGTTTCCTGCCGGAAGACACGGCGCAGGCATTGCATGGAGCACATGCCACGCTGCTGGACGTGGGCCTGGCCTGCACGCTGGATCGACGTCCGCGACTGGCACCGACCACGCCCGCGATTGAGGAGGCATGTGCCGCGATTACCGCCGCGTGCATCGCCGCGGAGCTGCCGTTCGCCTGAGTGGGTGCAAATGCTGCAACAACTTTGGGTGAGTACCGACCGTTGGTCGGCACCATCTGTCGGCAGCGATGGGTTCTGCAGGGCGTGCCGACCAACGGTCGGCACCCACCGGATCATTGGCCGGCGATGACCCGCTGTTGGTAGATGCCAACCTTGGTTGGCATGAATGCAAAGCGCCAACCAAGGTTGGCAGCTACCAGATCAATGGCTCGGCGATGGTCGCCGTTGGTAGGTGCCAACCTTGGTTGGCACAACCCATCCGCGTTCATGACCCCGGCAACAGCGTGCCAACCAAGGTTGGCACCTACCAGAGCAACGGCGGTCAGCTGGTGGTGCGCAGCGGCGCCATCTTCCACAACAGCGCGCGGAACGGGGCCAGCAGGCAGACGCCGATCGCCAGCTTCACCGCCAGGTCGCCGGCAGCCCAGCTCACCCACGGCAGGGTCGAACCGGCAAACGCGATCGACCAGAAAATGGTGGTATCCACCGTCGCGCTGCAGGTGGTGGCCACCATCGGTGCGCGCCACCAGCTGCCACGGCGCAGGCGGTCGAACACGGTGATGTCCAGCAGCTGCGCCACGATGAAGGCCGAGCACGAGGCAATGGCGATGCGCGGGGTGGCCACCCAGATCGACAGCAGCACCGCCACCGCGAAACCGATCCACGCCACGCGGCGGGCAGGGCCCGGGCCGAAGCGACGGTTGATCAGGTTGCTGACCAGGAACGCGACCGGGTAACTGAAAGCACCCCAGGTCAGCCAATCGTTGATCGGGTACTGCACCAGTACGTTGGACAGCAGCACCACCGCGCCCATGGCCAGCACCGCCAGCACCAGGGCGCGCGGGGTCAGCGGGGCAAACACAGGGGCAGGACGCACGGACATGGCGAGCCAGGGGGACAAAGGGAACAGCCCATTATCCGCCCGGCCCGCGGCAATGCCAAAACCGGCCGTTCAGCTTTACAGCGTTTCGCTCATCACATCGCCGGCGGCATAGGCGGTCGGCACATAGGCCAGCGCCTGGCCCTGCGCGCTCTTCACGGTCCAGCCGGCACCCGCGTCGGTCGGGTCGAAGCGCACCTGCTGGCCGACGACGAAACCGGCAATCGGGTCATCGCCTGCAGCCGCCGGCCATTGCAGCGTTGCGGTCTGGTCGGCCTTGCCGGGCACCTGCAGGTGTACCTGGCGATCACCGGCTGGCGTGGTGGCGACCTGCTTCACTTCCATCGGTGGCAGCGGCACCGCCGGCGTGCGTGCGGCGACCTTGCCGTTGCGCTCGCTGGCCTTGAACGGGGCCTTGGACAGTTCGGCCAGTCCCATCGACGTGGCCAACGGAATCGACAGCACGATCAGCGACGTGACCAGCACGCTGGTCTGGCCGCTGTTCAACTGCGGCGCGGCGCCGGCATGGACGGTGGGCACCACCAGCGCCGAAAGCAGCAGGGCAGTGGCGGGAACGCGCAGGCAACGGAACATGGAGACCTCCTGGTCAGGGTGGGGACGGCGGCTCAGCGCCGGGTATCGAAGATGTCGCGCGGGCCGGTGGCCTCGGGCAGGTATTCCAGTGGACGGCCCTGGTTGTCCTTCAACTGCCAGCCCTGGTCGGCGCCGGTCGGTTCGAAGTTCACGGTCTGGCCCACGGTGAACTGCACGGCGGGATCGCCGATGCCGCGCGGGTACTGCATCGATGCGGTGTTCTGCGGATCGTTGGCATCGCGCAGCAGCACTTCGCGGCGGCCATCCACGGTGGTGGCGATCGCGCTCACCTGCATCTGCGGCAGCTTGATCTGCTGCGGGCGGGCCAGCGGCTGGCCAGCGTCGGCGGCATCCTGGGCTTCCTTCGCCGCCGCCGCGCGGGCCGACGTCACCATCTGCGTGGACATCTCCAGGCTCGGTCCCTGCGGGCCCGGGTCGTGGATGATCACGATGCGGCGCTCTGCATGAGCGGCCGTGGACCAGGCCAGGCTTGCGACGATCAGCATCGGCATCAGGACGGCGGGCAGGGTACGCATGTCGTTCTCCTTGCTGGATTCAGGGCGTGGCGGCGGCAGCACCAGCTACCGGCACGTGAGGGATCACCAGTTCCTGCTGCAGCTGGCTGCGCTGGTGCAGGAAATCGAACACCGATTCCACCGTCACCACCGAATAGTTGCCGGAGATGCGTTCGCCGGCCGGATGGTCAGTGGTGGTGGCGTTGGCCACGAACAGGCGCGCACCCACGCGCTTGCCGAGGCCGATATGCAGCACGCTGGGCTGGTACTTCTGCTGGCGCAGCCACTGCTGCGCCTGTTCGCGCTTGACGATGGCCGGCGCGCCTTCGGTCTGCGCCATCGCCGCGGCCAGCACTTCCAGCACCCACTGGTTGGAGTTCTGGTAGTCGGTGGCAAACGGGTAGGCAACCACGTTGTACTTCGTTTCGTGCAGCGCCTTCGGCTGGATCGAGGGTGACACCAGCATCGCTTTCAACGCGGCACGCAGCGGCGCCGAGGGCACGCCGATGCGCAGGTCGGTATGGCCGCCGCTCTCGCCGACGAAGTTGCCCAGCCCTTCGTGGTACAGCTGCGAGCTGTCGGTCTTGCAGCGGTTGAGCAGGTGCATCGCGCGCCAGCGGCCATTGTCCTCACGCACCAGGAAGGCCAGGTGGCTGTGGCGCAGGCCGTAGCGGCTCAGGTCCTGGCCACCGCGCGCGGCCACCACCACGTCCACATCGGGCAGCGCGTCCAGGCGCTCAGCGGTGGTCCAGGCCACGTCCAGCATCGCCGCCTGCGCGGCCACGCTCGGGTAGCGCTCGCGGCATTCGGTGCTGTTGGCCCAGGCCGGTGCGGTCGCCAGCAGGCTGGCGATCAGCAGCGCGGCGCGCGGCAGGCGGGAGAAACGATCCATGTCGATACCTTCAACGGCGGGCAGGCCCGCGCGCCGATCATACGCTGCTCAGCGCAGGGGACGATCCACGCCCTTGCGCTGGAGCTCCTTGTCGCAGGCATCGCTGATCGGGGCCACCGGCAGCGGTGGGCGCTGGCCCTTCGGATCGCGCAGCGCCGGTTGTTCGCGGTACGCGTCCAACTGCTGCTGGCATTGATACGAAATCGGATCCAGCTCGGTGGGCGTGGTGGAGCAGGCCGCGAGCAGGGCCAGGGGCAGCAGGAGCAAGGTACGCATGAAGACGTTCAGAGTGATGGGGGACGCTGGACTCTAACCGCGGTACCGGATCGAAATGTTCAGAAAACGCTGGATACCCCGGTAGTGCCGGCCGCTGGCCGGCAATGTCAGGATCTTCGGTAGCGCGTAGAGCATTGCCGGCCAGCGGCCGGCACTACCGTGATGCCAGGTACCGCGTTGCCGGCCAGCGGCCGGCATTACCGTGATGCTAGGTGCCGAGGATTGCCGGCCAGCGGCCGGCACTACCCCGCTGCCAGGCGCTGTTTCACTTCTGCCGCGATCCGTGCGGTTTCGCGCAGTGGCTCGATGCGGTTGTACTGCCAGTCCAGCCAGTGCGCCTGCAGCCGGCCGCGCTCGCGCAGCTGCTGCTGGAAACGCGCCAGCCGCCCCTGCACGGTATCGGCCAGCGCCACCATCACCGGCATGCGCGTGGCGCAGGCTTCAGACAGCAGGTTCACCGAATCGGGCGAGACCACCACGCGGTTGGCCCAGCCGAGCAGGCCGCCATAAGGATTCGTACCGTCGCCGCCGTCGCCCCAGATCACGTGCGGCAGGTCGGCGAACGTTGCGCGCAGGATCTCGGCCAATGCCGGTGGCGTGCGCCGCGAAGTCGTGGCCAGCAGGCTGCCGCCCTCAGCGTGGATCTGATCGGCCAACGCCTGGAACACGCCCACCATCGCGGTCTCGTCCCAGGGCGCCAGTGGCGTCGGCCCGCCCACCAGCAGCGCGGTGCGCGGGCCGGGCAGGGTACTGAAGCCAGCGAACGCGGCGCGGCCCCAGGCCAGCCAGTCATCGTCCACCGGGTTGAGGCTGCCGAGCAGGGTCAGCACGTTGCTGCCACGCAGGGCATCGTGTTCGGGCACCACCACCATGTCCCAGTGGCGGGCATTGATGCGCGGGTCGAGGATCTGCACCACCTGGCTGCCACGTGCGCGCAGCACGCGCAGGGCGCCGGCGGCCTGGCGGCCACAGCCGATCGCCAGCGCCGGGGCCTCGGCGGCCAGTGACGCGAAAGCCTCGCCATAGCCGTTCACATCACCGGGCAGCCGCCGCGGCGACAGCCAGCGCCAGGGTGCGCGGGGCTGCAGGACCAGCGGGCGATGGGTGCCCTGGCGCAGCGCAGAGGCCAGCGCGACCGCCTGGCGGACATTGCCCGCACGGCCGTCCGTGACCGTCCAGGGCGCACTCGATCGTTTCACCTGTGGCATTAATTCGTTTCAGCCCTGCTGGGTGTTGCAACAGTCGCGACACTCTACACTGCGGCTCGTCGTTTCGCCCCGCGCCGCCCGCGGGCACTGACTTCCCTTAGCCGCCCTGGAGATCCACCGATGTCCCACGCGCTCGACGCTGCTGCCCTCGACCAGCTGTTCCGTACTGCCCGCACCCAGAACGCTTTCCTCGACAAGCCGGTCCCGGCCAGCCTGCTGCAGGAACTGTACGACCTGGTGAAGTGGGGCCCGACCGCCGCCAACACCACGCCGGCCCGCTTCGTCTTCGTCACCTCGAAGGAAGCCAAGGCCAAGCTGGCCCCGGCCCTGTCCGAAGGCAACCACGACAAGACCATGGCCGCCCCGGTCACCGTCATCATCGGCTTCGACCTGGACTTCCACGAGAAGCTGCCGTACCTGTTCCCGCACACCGATGCCAAGGCCTGGTTCGACGGCCCGCAGGAAGGCCGCCACGAAGCCGCCATCCGCAACGGCAGCCTGCAGGGCGCCTACCTGATCCTGGCCGCACGCGCGCTGGGCCTGGATGCCGGCCCGATGTCGGGCTTCGATGCGGCCAAGGTGGATGAAGCCTTCTTCGCCGGCACTTCCATCAAGTCGAATTTCCTGGTCAACCTGGGTTACGGTGACTCGGCGGGCCTGTTCCCGCGTCTGCCGCGCCTGTCGTTCGACGAAGCGGCGCGCATCGCGTAAGTCGCTGTATCGGTTTCGGGCCTGCCGTCCCGTGGCAGGCTCTTGCTGCACCGTGTACCCACCCTACGATC
This sequence comes from Stenotrophomonas sp. 62841_Sma, assembly GCF_056482945.1. NCBI lineage: Bacteria > Pseudomonadati > Pseudomonadota > Gammaproteobacteria > Lysobacterales > Lysobacteraceae > Stenotrophomonas > Stenotrophomonas sp. 62841_Sma. The sequence goes on from NZ_CM151224.1 coordinate 435,427, forward strand.
CGGAGAGTTCCTCAGATGAGCGCCACCCGTAAACTGCTGCTGCCGCTGGCCCTGACCCTGGCCATCGCCGCCTGCTCCAAGCCGGCCGACACCGCTGCCCCGGCTGCTGACGCTGCCGCCCCGGCCACCACCGAACAGGCTGCCACCCCGGCTGCCGATGTCGCTGCCGCCGCGCCGGCCGCCGAAGCGATCAAGATCGCCTCGGGCACCTACAAGCTGGACCCGACCCACACCGACGTGCTGGCCCAGTGGAGCCACTTCGGCTTCTCCAACCCCAGCGCGCACTTCGGCAACGTCGAAGGCACCCTGGTGTACAACGCCGAAGACGTGACCAAGTCCACCGTGGAAGTGAAGCTGCCGCTGAGCGGCCTGAACAGCTTCACCGCCAAGTTCGACGAACACCTGAAGAGCGCCGACTTCTTCGACGCCTCCAAGTTCGCCGATGCCACCTTCAAGAGCACCAAGGTGGAAGCCGCTGGCACCAACAAGCTGACCGTCACCGGCGACCTGACCATCAAGGGCATCACCAAGCCGGTCACCCTGGACGTCACCGTCAACGGCGGCGGCGAGCACCCGATGGCCAAGGTTCCGGCCGCCGGCTTCGATGCCACCACCACCCTGAAGCGCAGCGATTTCGGCGTCGGCGCGTATGCCCCGAACGTCAGCGATGAAGTGAAGATCCGCATCACCACCGAAGCCACCGGCGAAAAGCCGGCTGCTTGATGCACCCCACTCACTCGTCGTGAGAAGGCAGAAGGCCCGCTGAAAAGCGGGCCTTCTTTTGGTTCTTCACCCAACTCCGGGGAAGGCGGCTCGGATTTTGAGGAAGAAATAGGCGTCGTCCCGGTATCCGTAGGCGACGCGCTTTATGACCTTTATCTTGTTGTTGATCCCCTCGACCAGATTCGTTCCGAGGGGCCACCGGCAATGAGCCAGAATGCCTGCCAGATAGGGCTGTAGGCGACGGACAAACGTTCGCAGGGGCTCCAGGCGGCTACGCAATGCGCGCTGTCGCCAGCTCTTCCACGCTTTTGCTGCCCAAGCCTGGCTACGGTAGCGCCAGAGCTGCTTCAAGTCGTCTTTCAGCACATAGGCCGTCAGTAGTGCCTTGTTGGCAGCCAGCAGCTCCTTGAGCTTCACTCGTTGATCTGCCGGGACATTCTGCCGGTTGCGCAGCAAGAGCCAGCGAGAGGTCTTCACCACACGCCGAGCAGGTTTGTCCTGGCGCAGCCTGTTGGCTTCATCCACGCGGACCCTGTCGATGACCTCCCGGCCGTATTTGGCCACCACATGGAACAGGTCGTAGACCACTTCGGCATTTGGGCATTGGGCTTTCACTTCTAGGTCGAATGCCGAATTCATGTCCATGGCGACCGCTTGGATACGTTCGCAGCCCTCCCGGCCCAACAGCTCGAAAAAGGGGCGAACATCCGCTCGGCTACGACCACGCCCAACCCATAGCACTCGTTTGCGGGACGGCTCTACTATCACCGTGGCGTAGCGATGGCCCTTCTGGATCGCGAATTCGTCCATTGCAAGAATACGGATTCCGGAGAGGTCCACCGGTCCCAACGTCTGCTGCAAGTGCCTGAAATCAAGCGCCTTGACGGTTTTCCAGTCCAGTCCGTGCCATCTGGCTGTGGCATGGATCGACGTGGTAGCACACATCTGTGCAACGCTCTTTGCGAGTCGTTGCGTGACCCGGCAGTGCCGATCCAGCCAGTCCAGATGCTCCAGCTTCGGCCCGCAACGAGGGCAGGCCACGCGCTGCCGCTGCACCTCCAGCTCGACCGGCTCATCGAAAACAGGCAGATCACGGATACGCCGGATCACATGGTCGTGGATGGAGGTAACCCACTTGGAACAGCCGCTGCAGCGGTGCCTGCGGCGTCCATCGGGAAGCAGCGAAAGTACCAGCCACGAGACCCCATGACGAACCTCGCGTCTCCAACCATCCAGGCGATACCCCGCCCAGTCCCCCAACAACGGCATACAATCCAGCTTGGCCACGGCCGGCCCCAGTTTGTAGTCTCGACAACCACAATCTAGCGGGTCGGCCGTGAGCCTCTCCCCTCACATGGGAGAAGAACCCTTCTTTTTGGGGCGTGGGGGACGCCTTGGTAGATGCCAACCTTGGTTGGCACACGAGCACTCCGCAGGCCAACCAAGGTTGGCCACTACCGGTTCATGCAGGGCCGGAGAGTGCTTTGGTAGGTGCCAACCTTGGTTGGCACACGAGCACTCCGCGGGCCAACCAAGGTTGGCCACTACCGGTTCATGCAGGGCCGGAGAGTGCTTTGGTAGGTGCCAACCTTGGTTGGCACACGAGCACTCCGCAGGCCAACCGAGGTTGGCCACTACCGGTTCATGCAGGGCGGGAGAGTGCTTTGGTAGGTGCCAACCTTGGTTGGCACACGAGCACTCCGCGGGCCAACCAAGGTTGGCCACTACCGGTTCATGCAGGGCCGGAGAGTGCTTTGGTAGGTGCCAACCTTGGTTGGCACACGAGCATTTCGCGGGCCAACCAAGGTTGGCCACTACCGGGTACGCGGGTTCAGCGCAGCGCGCCCAACCATGCCACGCACGCTTCGCTCGGGCTCTGCTTGGCCTTCACCGTCATCCCGCTCACGCGCACGAAGGTCTGCGCCGCCTGCGCCACGACCTGGCGTGCGATCAGCGCGGCCTGCTTGGTCGCGGCCTGCTGCTTGCGCAGCTGCACGATGTTGATCGAAGGCCGGCCCACCGGCGCGTACTTCTGGTCGCGGCGCAGCACATCGGCCACCTGCGCCACTTCGAATTCGGCCTGCAGGTAGCGGTGTTGTGCTTCCACCAGCTCACGCAGCGGTGCGCGCAGGGCAGCGGTGTCGGCGAAGGCGGCCAGGGCCGCATCGCAGGCGGCTTCATCGGCAAAGCGGGTACGCAGCGCATCCACGCTGGCCAGGGTCAGTTTGGCCATGTGGCCCTCGTTGCTGCAGGAAAGGGGCGCGATTGTCGCATTGCTTGGCGTGCTCCGGGCCGGGAGGCTTTCGCTTTGGTAGAGTCGACTGTTAGTCGACTGCTCTTGGCGCAATGCCGGAAACCCCCGCGCTGCGCGCGATAGTCGACTAACTGTGTAAACCCACTACGTTGTTCAGCGGCACTCTGGAGATAGGTGGCTGGCCGCCGATCGCCATATGGGGACGGTGCCAGTTGTAGTGGTGCAGCCATTGGTTCAGAACGGAATTGCGCTGGTCCGAGGATGCGTACTCGCAGGCGTAGGCCCACTCGCGCAGGCTGGTCTGGATGAAGCGCTCGGCTTTGCCATTGGTCCGCGGCGTGTAGGGCTTGGTTCTGATGTGCTTGATTCCAAGGGATTTGAGCAGCTTGGCAAAGGCGGTGGAGCGATAGCAGGCACCGTTGTCGGTCAGGATCCGCTTGAAGGTGATTCCCAGGCTGGCGTAGTACTCCAGAGCGCCCAGCAACGCCTGGCAGGCGGTTTCGCCCTGTTCGTTGGGGTGGACGCTGCTGAAGGCCACTCGGGAGTGATCGTCGATGGCCACGTGGACGTAGCCCCAGCCACCGCCCGCGGCGTTTCCCCGGCGTTTGGCATCGGTTCTGTGCCCTGGCCGCTGGAAGTTGCCCAGCTTCTTGATGTCCAGGTGCAGCAGCCCTCCTGGCTGATCATATTCGTATCGGATGACCTCCTTGGGCGGATCAAGCTGACACAGCCGATTGAGGCCGTGGGCGCGCATCAGCCTTGAAATCGTACTGTGGCCGACCCCCAGTGCCTTGGAGATGGTCAGGTAGGTCTGCCGCTTACGGCGGCGTTCCTTGATCTGCTCGACCACCAGCTCCGGTGTGGCGTGCGGCGTCTGGTGAGGCTTTGAGCTGCGGTTCTCCAAGCCCGATGGCCCCAACTCCCGGAATCGGCCCAGCCATTTGTAAGCCGTACGCACGCTGACGCCACACGCCTGAGCTGCTTCTTCCGGGCGCAGGCCCTCGTGAAGAATGCGGTGAACAAGAAGTGCTCGACTATGGACGGTCAAACGGGCATTTTTATGGTGGTTCATCCGGGCTCTTTGGGGTCTGGAAAGGTGTGGTAACCGCCATTTTCCAAAGATGTCCCGGATGAACAACCTACAGAGAGATCACAACTAACAGTCGACTCTACCTGGCTGGCATTTCAGGCGCAGCCGCATCCACGGAAGGAAGACCCATGCAGGACACGCAGTACTGGTTGAACGAATTCTGGACGGGCCTGAGCGTGCTCGATCTGCTGGGCGGCAGCGTGCTCGGTACGCTGCTTGGCCTGGTGCTGGGCATCTTTGCCTGGCGCTGGCTGCACCGCCAGGGTTGGTTGCAGCGGCGCAAGCGCTGGCATCACTGGCTGCTGGCCAGCTACGTGGTGCTGCTGCCGCTGGCCACCGCCTTCTTCGGCCTGCAGCTGGGCTTTACTGCTGGCGCGCACCGCGCGCTGTTCAAGCAGCTCGATCATTTCCAGCCGCACCTGCAGACCCTGGTGGAAGGCTGGAGCGAAGGCTTCACCGATTCGCTGGACGACCCGCGCATGCGCGAGGCATTGCGCAGCCAGGGCACGGTGGGGGATGTGGCCGATACCATCGCTTCGGCCTACCTCAGCGAACATCCGTTGCCCGGTCTTGATCGTCTTGGCAACGGCCCGTTGGCGCGCGGCACCGGTTGGGTGATCGGCAAAGTGCGCGAAGGCCTGCTGCGCGGCATGGTGGAAGACACGCTGGTGGACAAGGCCGGCACGCTCGGCCTGGAGCCCAAGGTGGTGCGCGAGGCGCTGACCATGCACGTCGATGAGCTGCTGCACACCCGTGGCGTGCTGCGGCTGGTGAAGGCGCAGATCAACGGCATGATGCCCGGCGTGTACTTCGGGCTGCTGTTGCCGTTGCTGATCATCGCGCTGCTGGTGGCGCTGGAGATCTGGGCCGCGCAGCTGTTCGGGTGGAAGCGGCAGGTGGCATCCAACGCGGTAGTGCCGGCCGCTGGCCGGCAATTGCAGGTTCCTGCCGAGGGTTCATGAGGTTGCCGGCCAGCGGCCGGCACTACCCATCGGAGGGCGTGCGGACCAACGGTCCGCACCCACCAAGCAGGGTCCGCACCCACCGGCTGCCCGGTCAATCGCCGTCGGTTTCGTCCGGGTGGGCCTTCCAGTAGCCGGTCGAGCGGATCCAGTCGCGCGGCACGCCCAGGTGGCCTTCGATGAACTTGCGCATCATCCGGGCGCGGCGCGATTCGGTGGCGATCCAGTAGAAGACATCGCCGTCCGGTGCTTCGAAGTCGGTCAGCATGTCTTCCAGCAGCGTGCTGCTGGCCGCGGGGAAGCCATTGCGCTCCAGCCAGTGGATACGCACGTTCTCGTACTGCGGCAGGTCCTGGCGTTCGGCTTCATCGCTCACTTCGATGAAGGCCTGCACCTCGGCATCCTCCGGCAGCACGTCCAGCCAGCGGGCGATGGCCGGCAGCGCGGTTTCATCGCCGATCAGCACATAGGCGTCGTAGCTGTCGGCCACCACGAACGAGCCGCGCGGGCCGCCGATCACCAGCGTGTCGCCAGCCTTGGCCTGCTCGGCCCATGGCCCGGCAATGCCCTGGTCGTGCAGCACGAAGTCGATGGCCAGCTCGCCGGTTTCGTGGTCCCACCAGCGCGGGGTGTAGTCGCGGGCCGGTGAGGGCTCCTTGCCGGCCGGATAGCTGCGGCCTTCGGCAGTGACCACCGGCAGCACCATCTCGCCGCTGGCATTGGGGAAGAACAGCTTGATGTGGTCGTCAGCGCCGGGCGAATCGAAACCGGCCAGCTCGGCGCCGCCCAGCACGATGCGGCGCATGTGCGGGGTGACCTCTTCGGTGCGCAGCACGGTCAGTTCACGGAAGCGCACATCCAGGCGCAGGCGCGTGTTGTTGTGTTCGGTCATGGGGTTACCTGTAAAGGTGTCGCGCGGGGGCGCGCGGCGTAGGGGCGACCTGGCTGGAGTCAGTCTGGCTGGGTCGTAGAAAAGGGTGGGCTCTCGCTACCGGCCGTACCGTTGAGCAGCGCGGATGCCCGCGTCAGCAGCGCCGCTACTTCTTCCGCCTCGCCCTCGGCCCAGCGGCCGTGGTGATGCACCAGCGCCCGCTTGAACTCGCGCAGTGCGCCGGCCAGCGGCGGCGGCAGCGAGGCCTTGGTGATCTCGCGGGCACGGTCGAAGGCACGCCGCTGCGCCAAGCGCACCTGGGTGCGTTGCACCTTCAGCTCGAACTCGCCGGCGGTGGTGATGCGGAAGATCCGCTTGCCGTCCACTTCCTCGGCCTCGATCCAGCCGGCCTGCTCGAAGCTGGCCAGCAACGGGTACATGGTGCCGGCGCTGGGCGTGTAGGCCTGCATGAACTGGTTGCTGATCAGCTGCATCAGCTCGTAGCCGTGGCGCGGCTGCTCGCCGATCAGGGCCAGCACCAGCAGGCGCAGGTCGCCGCGGCTGAGCACCCGCGGCTGGCCGTTGCGGCGTGGCACTTCCGGATTGGTGGAACGGGCTCTGGGAGAAGCGGTACGGCTCATTTCGATATATCGGTAAACGAGTGTGCAAACGATATATCGATATATCGAAGCCGACAATCATCGATCCGGCCACAAGCAGGTCAGTTTTGGGCCACGGCCGGCCCCGCGCACAGCAAAAGGGGCGCCCCTTGCGAGGCGCCCCGGGCAACACTGTGGAAGGGAGTGAGGCAGGGCCAGACGGCGGACCGAAGCGGGCGAGGCCAACACTCGAGGCCTACCCTGAGGGCAGGGCGGGGGGCGATCCAGAGGCAGGTGCGACACGTTGTCGCCCGTTCAGCGCCAGCACGCGGAGCCGATACAGGTGGGCATGGCGCTGCCCTACAACCGTCATCGGCAGCGGTAACACTGCGTCCTGCACATGGGCGCAGCGGCCCGCAAGCGACAGCCCGCGCAGCCAACAAGGCCCGCCGCAGGGCCTTCAGCGGGCCCGGCAAGCCCCTTGCGGACACTGGCCGGTTGCATCCATACGCCTGCGTAGCCAAGTGACGAAAGCCCTTGGTGCGCTACACTTTGCGGTCTAGAAATCTATACAACAGTCGCGCGCGTGCGTGCGGTTATGGGAGCGCTAATGAACTGGTTGAACGAGGTGCTGAACAACGACCCGAATCCTGTGGAAACCCAGGAGTGGATCGAGTCGTTGAAGGCCGTTATTGATGTCGAGGGCTCCGAGCGCGCGCATCAGCTGCTGGAAGGCATGGTGGAACTGACCCGTCGTTCGGGCGCCTACCTGCCGTTCTCTCCCACCACCGAGTACGTCAATACCATCGAGCCGCAGCTCGAGGCCAAGAGCCCGGGCAATGCCGAGCTGGAATGGCGCATCCGTTCGATCATCCGCTGGAACGCGATGGCCACCGTGGTCCGCGCCAACCGCAAGCCGGGTGACCTGGGCGGCCACATCGCCTCGTTCGCCTCCGGCGCCACCCTGTACGACGTGGGCTTCAACCACTTCTGGCGCGCCCCGAGCGAAAACCACCCGGGCGACCTGCTGTTCATCCAGGGCCACAGCGCCCCGGGCATCTACGCGCGTTCCTTCCTGGAAGGCCGCATCAGTGAAGAGCAGCTGGACAAGTTCCGCATGGAAGTGGACGGCGGTGGCCTGTCCTCCTACCCGCACCCGTGGCTGATGCCGGAGTACTGGCAGACCCCGACCGTGTCGATGGGCCTGGGCCCGCTGGCCGCCATCTACCAGGCGCAGTTCATGCGCTACCTGGAAAACCGTGGCCTGATCGAGAAGTCCGACCGCAAGGTGTGGTGCTTCATCGGCGACGGCGAGAGCGACGAGCCGGAAACCCTGGGTGCCATCGCCCTGGCCGGCCGTGAAGGCCTGGACAACCTGATCTTCGTGGTGAACTGCAACCTGCAGCGCCTGGACGGCCCGGTGCGTGGCAACGGCAAGATCATCCAGGAACTGGAAGGCGTGTTCCGTGGCGGCGGCTGGAACGTGATCAAGCTGCTGTGGGGCGGTTACTGGGATGCCCTGCTGGCCAAGGACAGCGACGGCGTCCTGAAGAAGCTGATGATGGAAACCGTCGACGGCGAATACCAGAACTGCAAGGCCTTCGGCGGCGCGTATACCCGCGAGCATTTCTTCGGCAAGTACCCGGAAACCGCTGCGATGGTGGCCGGCCTGAGCGACGACGACATCTGGCGCCTGAACCGTGGTGGCCACGACCCGCACAAGGTGTACGCCGCCTACCACCAGGCCGTGAACACCAAGGGCATGCCGACCGTCATCCTGGCCAAGACCGTGAAGGGTTACGGCATGGGCAGCGCCGGTGAAGCACTGAACCCGACCCACCAGACCAAGAAGCTGGACGACGAAGCGGTGCGCCACTTCCGCGACCGCTTCAACATTCCGGTGACCGACGCGCAGCTGGCCGACGGCCAGGTGCCGTTCTACCACCCGGGCCCGGATTCGCCGGAAGTGCAGTACCTGCAGGAACGCCGTGCTTCGCTGGGCGGTTACCTGCCGCAGCGTCGCCGCAAGGCCGACAAGACCTTCGTGGCGCCGAAGCTGGAAGCCTACGACCGCCTGCTGAAGAGCAGCGGCGAGCGCAGCTACTCCACCACCATGGCCTTCGTGCAGAGCCTGAACATCACCCTGCGCGACAAGGAACTGGGCCCGCACATCGTGCCGATCGTGGCCGACGAAGCCCGTACCTTCGGCATGGAAGGCCTGTTCCGTCAGATCGGCATCTACGCGCCGTTCGGCCAGAAGTACAAGCCGGTCGACGCCGACCAGCTGATGTTCTACCGCGAAGACCAGAGCGGCCAGGTGCTGCAGCAGGGCATCAGCGAGCCGGGTGCGATCAGCTCGTGGATGGCCGCCGGTACCAGCTACTCGGTCAGCAACGTGCCGATGCTGCCGTTCTACATCTACTACTCGATGTTCGGCTTCCAGCGCGTGGGCGACATCGCCTGGCAGGCAGCCGACATGCGTACCCGCGGCTTCCTGCTGGGTGGCACCGCTGGCCGCACCACGCTGAATGGTGAAGGCCTGCAGCACGAAGATGGCTTCAGCCATCTGGTGGCCGGTGGCATCCCGAACGTGCGCAGCTACGACCCGACCTTCGGCTTCGAAGTGACCGTGGTGCTGCAGCACGGCACCAAGCGCATGATGGAAGACCAGGTGGACGAGTATTACTACGTCACCCTGATGAACGAGAACTACACCCACCCGGAAATGCCGGAAGGCGCGGCCGAAGGCATCGTCAAGGGCATGTACCTGCTGACCGACGCCGGCAAGCCGAAGAAGGGCGAGCTGCGCGTGCAGCTGCTGGGTTCGGGCACCATCCTGCGCGAAGCCATTGCTGCTGCCGAGCTGCTGGACAAGGACTTCGGCGTGACCGCCGATATCTGGAGCTGCCCGAGCTTCAACGAACTGCGTCGCGATGGTTTCGACGTGGAACGTGCCAACCGCCTGCATCCGGAAGGTGAGCAGCGCAAGGCCTACGTGACCGAACTGCTGGAAGGCCGCCAGGGCCCGGCGATTGCCGCCACCGACTACGTGCGTGCGTATGCGGACCAGATCCGTGCGTTCGTGCCGATGTCTTATACGGTGCTGGGTACCGATGGGTTTGGTCGCTCGGATACGCGTGCGAACCTGCGCCGGTTCTTCGAGGTTGACCGCTACTACATCGCGCATGCCGCGATTGCGGCGCTGGCGAAGGAAGGGAAGATGACCGCGAAGGATGTGGCCCGGGCGATCAAGCAGTACAAGATTGATCCGGAGAAGGCTAACCCTGTTGGGGTTTGATTGAATAAAGGGACGGCAATCGCCGTCCCTTTTTTTTGGGGTGAGGGAGCACGGATGCGTATAGAAGACTTCCCGGCTTTGTACCGATCTGCAGACGATCTCGCAGCACGTGAGCAGCGTCGGTTCTTTCTATTGCTTCGATGCAACCTGGTCTTCTTGATTCTCGGAGCGGCACTCTCTTTCGGCTCAGTCGATCATTGGCTGATCGCGCTCCTACAGGCATTGGCGCTTCTCGCTGCGTTGGCGTTCTCAGTGGCGCTATATACCATTAGAGCTGAGCGTATTTGGTACGCCGCCCGCGCATTGGCAGAATCAACGAAAACGCTCACATGGCGATTCCTTTCGCGCGCCGAGCCATTTGACGAAGCTGACGAGGACGCGGAAAAGTTACTTCAATCTCGCCTAGCAGCGACGCTTCATCAGAACAGAGAGCTAGCAGGTCGTTTCCAGAGTGACTTGGAGGCGCGTCAGATCACTGAGCAGATGCGCTTTCTCAGGAGCAATGACCTAGCTATGCGCGTTGCGACTTATCGGCTCCACCGAATCTCGAATCAAAGGGCATGGTACGCGTCGAAGGCGAAGGAGAGTTCTTCGCGCAGTAGGGCATGTTTCGCTGTAGTTGTGGCCGCGAATACCGCCGCCGTCGCTTCTGCGCTCCTGAAGATAAAGTTTTCAGATTTTCAGTACTGGCCGACAGAGGTCCTGGTCGCAATCGCGTCCGGGGCACTGGCCTACCTGCAGTCAAAGCGATACTCTGAACTAGCCGCCTCCTATGCGTTAACCGCTCATGAGATTGGAGTCGTGGAGGAGCAGCTGGCGCAGGTGAAGGGTGAGCGGGAATTCTCCCTCTTCGTCGGAGACGCTGAGAATGCTTTCTCTAGGGAGCATACTCAGTGGGAGGCAAGAAAGGATATCTAACCAAGCAGGGGTGGGTATGAAATCAAGGAATGTTTTCGTTAGCCATATACAAGAGGACGAGGCACACATTCAGAAGCTCTATGATCTGCTTAGTCGATCGGGGTTTCAGTGCAAAGACTCGTCAATTACCTCGCAGACTCCAAATAATGCCCAGAGCGAGGATTACATAAAGTACCAGGTGATATCGCCTCAAATTGAGTGGGCTGGGGTGGTTGTCGTGCTTATTACTCCTGATACCCGGACCAGCGATTGGGTGAACTGGGAGGTGGAGCGTGCAAGCGCGTTGGGGAAGCGGATTGTAGGGATATGGGTCCATGGGGAGGGCGGTTGCGATCTCCCGGAATCCCTCGTGAAGTATGCCGATTCAGTTGTTGGGTGGAATTCGGAGCGGATCATTTCAGCCATCGAGGGGAAAGATAGTTGGGAGTGCTCAGATGGATCTGAGATGGGGGATAGGGAGATCAAGAGGATCAAATGCCAATGAGTCGCTTGTATAGCTATGTGGTGGTTAGGGACTTCGGTTTTGCGCCAAATCCATTCTCTGGATCATGTACTCTGGCTACCTGTAAGCCGAAGATACGCGGGAATGCGTCGCTAGGGGACTGGATAATTGGAGTTGGTGCCGTTTCAACAGGAAGGCAAGGCGACCTGATCTATGCTATGAAGGTTGGCGAGGCGCTGAGTTTCGATGAGTATTGGAATGATCCACGTTTTGAAGTAAAGCGGCCGGTGCTCAATGGAAGTTTAAAGCGCGCCTATGGCGACAATATCTACCATAAGGAAGCGGGCGCTTGGATTCAGTCGGACTCCCACCATAGTTTCCCGGGCGGTAGAGCCAATCTCGAAAACATGAAGCGTGACGTTAGCGCAGATAGGGTTTTAGTTGCGGATGATTTCTATTATTTCGGCGATCGTAGAGTGGCTGTTCCGATGTCTGCGAGGAAGCAGGGGAGGCATGACTTATGTCGCCCAGGCCGGGGCCACATCGTTAATATTCCGGAATCACTCAAAGATTCCTTCCTTGCCTGGCTAACGTCTAGCCATGCTGCCGGAGTCCACGGTCAGCCGGCGCAATGGAAGGGAGCCTTCTGAACATGACTCGCCTTAAGAGCGTCTTCGGTTTTGACCAATATCTGAGCTCTGCCATGAGCTCAAATCAATTTCAGGGGACAGGTGATGAGCTTTTCAAGCATAAGCTCGGCCTAATAGGTGAGGTTGGTGAGCTTTGCTCGGGGATCAAAAAAGCAAAGAGGGATGCGCTGACGGACGCAGAGGCAAGTGTCGCGTCTGAGGAAATTGGTGACATTCTCTGGTATCTGTTTGCAATAGCTAAGCATCAGAAATTTAGGATGTCGGCTTTGCTAAAATCGGCCATTAATGAAGTTGCGGCCATTCTTCGCGTGCAGCCGCTCGGGGGGAGGGACGCCGATGTAAGTTTTCGGCGTCTGACGGGCTTTGTTAACGCTAGCAAGAGCTCGGTTCAGATGGGAGAGAACGAAGCCCTTCAGCGTGCTGTTGGGCGAGCCGGTGCTCTGGTCTCGTCACCCGGTGCAGCACTTCCTGCGCTGGCTGGAATGCTAGCGGATCTTGCGCTCCTGACGCACTCCTTGAACCTCGACCTGGAGCAGGTCGCCAGAGATAATGTTGATAAGGTTCGTGCGCGGTGGCCGGGTGCAAGTCCTTCGCCATCGGAGCTCTTCGACTCAGCTTCAGATCAGAACGAGCAGCTCCCGCGTACACTTTGGGTACGGTTTGAAGAGCGAAAGGTCCGCACAGTTCCGTACGCGTTCATCTCGGTCAATGGCATTAACGTTGGAGATCGATTGACCGACAATAGCCACGAAGCAGACGACTACCGGTTTCATGATGTGTTTCACCTGGCATACGCTGCCTGCTTGGGTTGGTCGCCAGTTCTTCGCGCCCTACTTAAGCGAAAAAGAAAGTCATCGCCAGCACTTGATGAGAATGAGGACGGCGCGCGAGCGATAATAATCGAGGAGGCTATTTCCACATGGATGTTTAACATCGGGCGCGAGCATCTTTTTGCAGGGGTGCGCTTAGAGAAATTTCCTTACCCGGTTCTGAAGCAGGTTCAGTCGCTTGTTAAGGGGTATGAGGTCGAGGCGTGCCAGCCCTGGGAGTGGGCAAATGCTATCCTTATGGGGTTCGAGGTCTTCAGAACTCTGAAGGAAAAGAGAGGCGGTTATGTCGTCGCCGATCTCAACGCGCGCAGAATCACGTACAAAGGGCTTCAAGAAGTAGATGAGCTTACTGAGCACAAAGAAGTTCGTAGAGCGACTGGCAGGCGTAAGCCTGCCAAGGGTGTTCAACCCATACGCAGACGTGTGCGTAACACATGATAAGTCTGTTGAGAGTCCGCTGATTCGAAGGGCACTCCTCCTCAACTATCTAAATGCGGTCAGGGAAATTGATTCTAGGGTCATGTGGATGGGGCGGGACCTCGGCTACCGTGGAGGGCGACGGACCGGCGTCGCCCTGACTGATGAAGCGCACTTGTCCGAACTGGGTACGCTTTATGGATTTGCACAGCCGCAGCGATCAACGGTGGGGCCAGTTGTGGCGGAGCGGACTGCTACAGAGATCTGGTCAGTTTTGCGTCAAATAAGCGCTCCGCCCATGCTTTGGAATGTATTCCCATTTCATCCGTATGTGGATGGGGATGAGCTTACAAACAGAAAATTCACCGCTCATGAGTTTGCGGTTGCCAGCGAGCTCAATACTCAATTGATTAGGATTTTGAGGATTGAGCGAATTGTCGCCATTGGGCAGGACGCGGCTCTCTATGCATCCAAGCTGGGCGTTGAGGTTGACCAGGTGCGACACCCAAGCTACGGGGGAACCTCCGACTTCCGCGAGGGCATGTCTCGAATCCATGGTTTGACCCGTCTGGATAGGCAGGGGACGCTTATCTTCTAGTTCGCGCATTGCACTGTACCTATGCTTCACTCGCCGTACTTTGGCGACGTACTGTAATGAACCACGGATTTTCTGCTCAGGTGTTACTTTCCCCGAAGGAGACGTCGATGAGAGAAATGCTGGTAGAAAACAATTAGGCGATGGCAGGCCCGGCATCAGTCGGCGCTGGTCCTTGAGTTCACCCAGAGCGAGACGGCTGCGGCCGCAGCCAGCCGGCGGTTCGATCTGACCCCCGCTGAGATCGAAATTTGGGTCGAGGACGGCAAGCGCGGCGTAGAGAATGCCCGGCGTGCCAAGCCTGAGGATGTGCGTAGGTAGTACGAGCGGCGGCTCAAGGGTCTTCAGGAGGCCTCCGGCGAGGCAATGCTGGTGATCAGCGCCCGAAAGAAGCGGGCCGTCCTGAGGGGAAAGGACGTGAGCTGATGTTATCGGTCCAGCAGGGGCTGAAAGACACGGGTGCCGCGCGTCGGTCGACATACTCGGGTTCTACCCCGATATCACGGACGGTTCTAAAAGAGCTGCAACCTTCTGATCCTGCCTGGCGACCCTTCGCCGCATCCTTGGGTTGTGGCGTCGCTCGATGTAGTCAAACACATCCGCTCTTGCTGCATCCAGTGTCGGGTAGCTCGTTCGATAGACTCGCTCACGCTTGAGCAGCCCAAAAAAGCCTTCGCAGGCGGCGTTGTCGCCGCAATGTCCAACGGCGCTCATTGAGCAGATCAGCCCGTTAGCCGCGAGATATCCTTGGTAGTCACCGCTGCGGAACTGACTGCCACGATCCGAATGCAGGATCACCTCATCGCTGCCTTGACGCTGCCAGACCGCCATCTGCACCGCCCGGATCACCATCTGGCGATCCTGTCGATCGTGCATTGACCAGCCCACAATGCGCTGGTCGTAAAGATCCAGCACGATGCACAGATACAGCTTGCCCTGCTGGGTCTTGATCTCGGTGATGTCCGTGACCCACTTGGTTTCCGGCTCCAGCGCGAGAAAATCGCGTTCAAGCAGGTTGACCACGCCCGGCGGCGTTACGGACGGGCTGCCACGCTTCCCGCGACGCTTCCGCCGGGGCCAGCCCTGCAGGCCGTCGGCCGCCATCAGGCGCGCGACCCGGTTCAGGCTGGCGATCTCGCCTTCCTCAGCCAAGTCTTCGCGCATGCGGCCAGCTCCCAGAGTACCCCGGCTGTCTTCATGCAGTTCGCGCATCCTTACCACCAGGCGCTCATTGTCGACCTGCCGGGCGCTCGCAGGGCGCTTACTCCACTCGTAGTAGCCGCTGGCCGATACCTTCAGGCACCGGCACATCAGCCGGATCGGAAACTCATCGCGGCAACGTTCGATCACCTGATACCTCAGGATGATCCCTTTGCAAAGAACGTCGCCGCTTCTCGCAAAAAATCCCGTTCCTTCTTCACCCGCGCCAATTCACGCTTGAGTCGAGCCAACTCTTCGTCCCGTGGCGTTCCGGCGCCGCCGAAAGCGGCCGCTTCTGGATTCTGCGCCTCGCGCTTCCAGCGGGTTAGCAGGCTGTCGCGAATTCCCAGCTCCCGGGCCACCTGGGCGCAGCTGATGCCGGGCTGGCTCGCCTGCTCAACCGCACCGCGCTTGAACTCGGCACTGAACTTCCTACGCTTTGACATGAACACTCCTCATGGCCTGAATCGGCCTTCTTGTAAGTGTCCGTGAAAACGGGGTAGAACCCCTCCAAGCCGACTAAGGGTTCGGCCAAGGCCAATTCCAAGCTGGCCGAGCCAATCATAGATATGATCGAGGCGGAGCCATCGTTCGGCTACCGCACTGTGGTTGCATTGCTGGGCGTGAATCGTGCAGCGGATCTTCCAGCTCAAGGGTTGGTGCAAGAAGCACCCGCTTGGTCAGCGTCCGCGAATCGAAGCGAAGACTTCTCGCGACCAGGGGCAGGATCAGTGATGGGCTACGGATCTGTGCCGGCTCTGGGGTGGCAAGGACGACCGGCTCAGCAGGGTGTTAGTGATCGACTGCGGCACGCGACATTTGCTGGGATGGCACTTGTCGCAAATCGGTATGGCGAGCACCGCATCGGCGACCTTCCGAGAGCAAAAATCGGTGGATCATTACAGAAAATTTTCGAGTTAGTGTTCTGGGCAACCTGATGGGAGACGGCAGCTATCAAAAACAACGTCTCGGTGAAATTCCAAGAAGCTAAGTTGCTTTGCGGAGAAGACTCCACAACGATGCGAAGCATCCAGTTTCAGACCAAGACGAACTTGCACATCAGGCGGTAGGCCGCTCGAGACTAGCAGGCGACCGATCGACGAGAAACTAATCCACCCCCGATCAAACAGCAGGTCCGCATGGGGGGCCAGCAGAAGGCCGTTCTCCCCATCAACACGCTCGCTATGAGTGCTATCAGCCCATGGCTTGATGTGGCTCGCGCGGAGGAATCTGAGGTCCTCAATGCCGGTCAACCGGCAACCCTTCTCAACGCCGATCAGGCGCTCGCGGAAGAGACGTTGCTTCGTCCGCACTTCGGTTTCGCGTCTTGTAGTGGTCGCGCCGACGTCATCGATAGCGGCATCGATCTCTGCTTGGTCCGTCTCGCTCGCCGCAAGGCCCAGCGAGGCTTCCAATGATCTCAAGCGGAAAACGATCGCAGCTCTAGGCTGCCCTTTTCCATCTGGCGTGTCAGGTCGAACGTAGGAGGACTGGCACATGAACCTACCAAGGTACCGATAGGGCCGCCCCTTGCCCATCATCTGAAACACTACTAGCGTCTTGCCATCTTTGACGTGCTCGCCGATCGCTCGGTTGCCCGCCACGTACTTCATGTCTCCGACTTGACCCTCGCCGAAGTAATGAAAGACCTCGTCGTCGTCCCAAAAGTCATGGTATCCGTGAGACACGCCGGCCTCGCCAGTGAACGCGATGACTAGCGGATGCTCCTTGGGTGTCGAAATGCCGCCTTGCTGTTGCCCGCCAAATACACCGTGGATCTGCTTTTGACGGTTGTAGAGCGCGCCCACCTCGAATGGGAGTTCCATCCTAGATCCCTGTCCCAGAAGCTAAGTGCCCAGGATTCTAGCCAGAACCAGGTTCCTTGCGCCATTGATTGACGCGTTTGGCTGCCGGGGCAGAGTGCAGATGGGGGCTATTGGGACGCAGATCTAGGGCAGCTGTTCTCAGGTGCGCTCAAGTTCCTCCTGCGTCTCTCTGATGAGCCCCATCCATCTTTCCAACGCTGTAGCTCCACTGTGACCTGCTCGGTTTAATCGAGACAGTTTTAACTAGAAGACAGCGGGTTGCAGGTTGTGACGGGGTTGCTGCTTGAACTCCGTCGGAGTCAAGTATTGCAGGCTGCTATGGGGTCGCACCTCGTTGTAGTGAACGCGCCAGGCTTCGATCAGCACGGCGGCCTCGCGGCGCGAGCGGAACCACTCGATGGACAGGCATTCGTCGCGCAACTTGCCGTTGAAGCTTTCGTCTGTGCCGTTCTGCCACGGCTTGCCGGGGTCGTTGAGCACGGTGGCGATGCCCGAGTGGGCGATCCACTCCAGAATGGCGTGGCTGACGAACTCCGGCCCGTTGTCCGAACGCATGAACAGCGGCGCGCCGTGCAGGCTCACCAGCCGCGACAGCACTTCGATCACGCGCCTGGAGCGAATGGCCCCGGCCACGTCGATGGCAAGGCACTCTCGGGTGTATTCGTCCACGACGGTCAGGCACTTGATCTGTTGACCACTGGCCGTGGTGTCGAAGACGAAGTCATAGGCCCAGACCATGTTGGCCTTGAAGGGCGTATGAATGCGCGGGCGTACCGAGGCGATGCGCTTGCGTGGACGCTTTCGGGGCACCAGCAGTCCCGCCCGGCGCCACAAGCGATGCGTACGCGACCAACTCAGCTCGAAGCCCTTGCGGCGCAAGAAGATGCGGATGCGGCGGTAGCCGTATCTTGGGTACTGCGCCGAGAGCTCCCGCATCGCAGCGAGCACCGGCGCATCCCTGGCCGGCAGGCGCAACTGATAGCTCGGCGTGGCCCGGGACATTCCGATCAGCCCGCAGGCGCGGCGCAGACTCAGGCCCCGTGCACGCACGAAGTCCAGTTGCTCGCGCCGCGCCAGCGGGCTCACCATTTTTTTGCGTTGATCTCCTTGAGGATCTCAATGTCAAGATCGCGCTCGGCCAGCAGCTTCTTCAAACGGCTGTTCTCAAGCTCCAAGGCCTTGAGGCGTTTGACATCGGCTGCTTGCATCTGCCCGAAGTGCTTGCGCCAAGCGTAGATCGTGGCGTCGCTGACCTTGTGTTTCTTGGCGGCCTCCGCCACCGTCGTGCGATCTGCCTCGCGCAGGATCGTCACCATTTGCTCTTCTGAGAATCGACTCTTCTTCATGGGCTCATCTTCCGATTGGAGCCATCTTCCTAGATATCAATGTCTCGGAGAAACCGGGCAGGTCAACCCCGAACTGCTGATTGCCTACCTGCGCAGGCCCAAGTAGCGAAGGAGTCAGCTTCTTCCCGTTGGGATTGCTGGCTGGTTCACATATTCAGCAAGCCAGCCGTGGCCTTAGCTTTGTCCTCCACCTGCCCCCCATCCCACCTATGCCATCATCCAGCCAGGACCGCAGCACCCATCAAGGCTGAACAGGCATGGAGCAGGCAACACGCTACACGGCAACTCTTTATCTGGCCGCGCCCGGCACCCCATTGAAAAGTGGGGGAATCTCGCCGCGCGGCCACATGTACCTGCAGGTGGCGGCAGGCGACGAGGCCCACAGCTACGGCTTCGCACCGCCGCGCCTAGCGCCGGGCGATACCCACACCGGCGTGCAGTACGCGCAGGTGCGCTACGACGATGCCGACGAGCATCTGGATCCGTACTACAGCCGCACCCTGGAAATCACCGATGAGCATTACGGTTGCCTGCGTGACTTCGCCGAGGAACCGGCCGAGTTCGAATTCGATGTTGATCGCCCGGCCAGCATCAACCGTTGCAGCGATTTCGTCTGGGCGGCGCTGCACTACGCCGGGCTGCATCCGCTGCCGGCGCCGCTGGACGGCGGCAGCAACCTGGGCGAGTTCGCGGTGCTCTTCAACCTGCCGGAAATCCAGTGCATTGCCGCGCCGTTCCCGGGCAGCGATCTGAATGCCGAAACCCATCATGCGATGCCCGAGCGCGAGGCCGAACACCATCGCCAAGGCGACCGTGGCAGCGATGAGCCGCCGCCGACGCCGATTGAAGTGGCCGGCACGCTGCTGGACCCCTCGCATCCGGACCATCGCCTGTTCGCGCAGCTGATCCAGAAAGTGGCCGAGCTGGACGCCGCGCATGGCCGCCCGTTCGATGCGGCCAGCCAGCGCATCAGTGCCAGCCTGCTGGTGCTGGCCAAGCAGAACAATCTCTCACGCGTGGACCACGTGCTGCTCAGCCAGCCAACCAAGAGCAGCCATGCCGCCGAAAGCATCTTCATCGTGCAGGGCGATCGCAACGACCCGGGGCACCGCCGCGCCAGCATCGCCACTGAGGTGGCGGCCAAGACCGATGTGGCCGATTCGCTGCGCCTGAAGGAACAGTAATCCGCGCGCCTGCCATACGCGCGCCGGCGCACGCCACGCCCCCCACCTGCTACCATTCCCCCGCTACCCAGCCAGCCCACCCCGCGCAGACAGATGCAGGTCGGGCCGTCGTAGAACGGCCCAGCGAGCCAGGACACCCTCCCGTGCCCATTCAAGGACGCTCGCATGTTCCGTAATCCTCTCTTCCGCTCGGCCGCTCTGGCCGTTGCCGTTTCGCTCAGCCTCGGCGTGCCCTCCGCGTTCGCCGACAACGCACCCGCCGCCAGTGCCACCGCCGCCGTGCAGCGCCAGGCTGTGGCAAAGGGCCTGTACGAGCTGGCCTACAGCCCGAAGCAGAATGCCGTGTTCGTGGCCTCGTCCGGCGGCTTCGGCGATGACGCCGGCCCGGCGCAGGTGCTGCGCCTGAACCCGACCACGCTGGCCGTGGAAACCCGCATCCCGCTGGAGCGCAAAGCGTTCGGCGTGGTGCTGGATGACGCCCACAACCGCCTGTACGTGGGCAACACCGTGGACCTGTCGGTGACCGTGGTCGACACCGCGCAGAACAAGGCTGTCGGCACCATCCAGTTGATGGAGAAGAAGACCGGCAAGGACGGCAAGGCTGCTTACACCCACGACCTGCGCGAACTGGTGGTCGACAGCGCGGCCAACCGCCTGTACGTGACCGGCCACAGCAGCCAGCCGGACGTGAGCAGCGTGCTGTTCGTGATCGATACCACCACGCTGAAGGTGATCAACACCATCGACGGCCTGGGCAATGCCAAGGCACCGGGCCTGGCGCTGGATGCGGCCAACAAGCGCGTCTACACCAGCAACCTGCTGGCCGATCTGGTGGTGGTGGGCACCGATTCGAACAAGGTGGTGGCGCAGCACAAGATCGCCGCCGAGCAGCCGATGAACATTGCGCTGGACCCGGCCGGCAAGCGCCTGTTCGTGACCGACCAGGGCTCGGAATTCCTGCGTGGCTACCAGGCCAAGAGCAGCGGCTTGGTCAGCAAGCACCCGGGCCAGCGCGTGCTGGTGCTGGACCGCAGCACCGGCAAGGAACTGGCCAGCATCCCGACCGACGCCGGCCCGCTGGGCATCCTGCTGGATGCACCGCGCAAGCGCCTGTACGTGACCAACCGCGAAGCCGGCACGGTGACCGCCTACAACAGTGACAGCTACCAGAAGATGGCCACCTACACGGTGCCGACCCACCCGAACAGCCTGGCGCTGGATGCGAAGAACAACGTGTTGTTCGTGAGCATCAAGAATGGCGAGAAGGATGACAAGGGCGCTGACGAGAGCGTGGCGCGGATTCAGCTGTAAGGCGCTGACGCCGGGCCCCGCCTGCTGACGTGCCGCGTGAAGAAGGCAGGGTGCAGACCCTGCCTTTTTCTTTGCCTGGTTGCAGTGCCAGAGGCTGCCCGCTAGGGTTGAAGCCCATGGCAGGGAGCCAAAGGGTCTGAATCATGCTGGGTATCCATCGCTGGCTGCGTGCCGGCCTGATCTTCACGCTGGCGGGCGCACTTGGTGCCTGCAGCAGTCGCGTACCGGACGCGCCGGAGCCGCTGGACCTGGTCAAGCCGATCAAGGTGGCTGAGTCCGGCCAAGCGGTACGGTTCGAGTTCGAGACGAATGCCCGCAACTTCCACCCGGGTCGCACCTATGCGCTCGAGTTGGAAGTTGAGCATCAGGGGCCGGAGGACACCCGCGAGCCGAGCATCGCCACAATGCAGATCCCCTTTGAGGTGTCCCTGCAGCGGTTGACCGCAGGTACTTGGCAGGACGTTGCGACCTACGACAGCTACCAGGCAATGGCTCGCAACGGGGGGGAAGCGCTTCCAGAATGGCATGCATCCAGCGAATGGCGGTATACGTCGCCGCACATGGGGAGTGACGGCCAGTACACGCTGAGCTTGGTTGCTCTGCCAATGGAAATTAACTCCCGCTACCGCGTGGACGTGCGTACGGTGCGGAGGACCGCGGCACTGCAGGATTACTCGGCCCGTTTGCGGGTCCATGCCGCCCGTCCCGCTGGAAAGTAATCAATCGCTTGGTTGTGGCGCCTTTGTTCGCTCGCCAGGGTAGAAACTTCATGGCAGGGAGCCAAAGGGTCTGAATCATGCTGGGTATCCATCGCTGGTTGCTTGCCGGCCTGATCTTCACGCTGGCGGGCGCACTCGGCGCCTGCAGCAGCCGCATACCGGATGCGCCGGAGCCGCTGGATCTGGTCAAGCCGATCGACGTTGCCGAGTCCGGCAAGGCGGTGCGCTTCGAGTTCGAAACGAATGCCCGCAACTTCTATCCGGGTCGACCCTATGTGCTGGATCTTGAGGTGCAGCGACACGGACCCGCGCCTGACAGTGAGCCTGACATGGACAGTGTTCATGTTCCCTTCCAGTTGTCCCTGCAGCGCTGGGTCGCAGGTGCCTGGCAGGACGTTGCTACCTCTGATGTCTATCAGGTAAGGGCGCGCAATCTGGGTGAGCCGCTCCCCGAATGGCATGCATCGGCAGACTGGCGCTACGCGCAGCAGGTATCGATGGACGCCAGCCGGTACAGGTTGAGCATCGTCACTCTGCCGATGGAAACGGGTGCCCGCTACCGCCTGGATGTACGCACGGTGCAGCCCACCGCCGTGCTCCAGCATTACCCGGCACAGCTGCGGGTTCATGCTGACCCTCTCTCTGGAAAATAGTTACCGACCTACTGCTGAAGGGAACTGAAGGATTCTTCCTATGGACAAGCCACGTTACGTCGTCGAGATCATCATCGCCGCCCCCGGCACGCCGCTGATAGACAAGAAAACCGGTAGCCAGGAAGTTATTGATGGGGTGCCGCAGACTTCCGGGCCAGGCCACATGTTCTACGTGCTTCGTGCGCCCGGTCAGCAGCCTCAGAGCTATGGGTTTGCACCCATAGAACACGGAAGCGTGAACGGCCAAGGCAAGGTCATGAATGATGATGCGACGATCTACAAGGACCCCCATTACAGCCGCACTCTCGAAATCAGCGAGGAGCAGTACAAGAAGCTTGAAGCGTTCGGCACGTACCCAAGTAAGTACGGCTTCGATCTGCAATACAAGGACGTGCGCCACAACTGCGTTGACTTCACCTGGGAAGCCTTGAACCACGCGGGCATCGAGCGGAAAAAGAGCATCGATGTGAACGCGCTGGGAGGTGGCATTGGCCAATTGCTTCCCGATGTCCGCATTCCCTTGGAGAGCAAGGGCGCAGGCAAGGATGGATTCCGACCGCTGCGCAACATCCATGGTGTGGACAGCATTGATCCGCCGTTTCCGGACAGCGAGCTCAATCAGAAGAAAACCAATCCCTTGCCCGCGCGCAGCTTCCAGCAACGCATCCTGAGCGACGCTGAGGGCATGGGCGAACGAAGCGGTGATCATCTGGCCCGCCACAGCAATGATCCGCTCCTATCGCAGATTCACCAGGGTGTGGCCCTGCTTGATGCAGAGCGGGGCCGCACCTTCGATGCCACCAGCAAGAACATCAGCGCCAGCCTGTACGCCCTGGCCAAGGCGAACGGCCTGACCCATGTCGACCACGTGCTGTTGAGCGATCGCACGGCGCAGGCCGATGTGGCGCAGAACATCTTCATCGTGCAGGGCGAGCGCAACGACCCGGCACAGCTGCGCGCCAGCATGGCAACGGCGTTGGCCGCGCAGACACCGGCGGAAACCTCGTTCGAGCGTGCCGAGCAGCTGTCGCAGTCTGCGCAGTCGCGCACGCAGGATGAGCTGCAGCAGAGCCAAGTGCAGGAGCACTCCGGGCCGCGCATGGCCTAGGGCGGCAAGCGCCACGGCGAGCCGGCATTCTCGCGCTGGGCCGCCAGCAACGCTGGAGGCGGTTCAGCCCAGGCGGTGTGCCGGGTTCTGCTGCTGTTCCTGCTCTCGGGCCTGCTGTTCGGGCAGCTGCCCCATGGCGGGCTGCTGCGGGGCAATGCCCAGCTTCTGCATCGACTGCTCCACCGGCGTCTGCGCCGCCACAGCGGTCGGCATCATCGCGCGCAGGTGCGCCGGATTGGCCGGGTCGCCCTGCACCACAAAGATGTTGTGCCCGGCCGGCTGGTTGGCCGTGGCGTTGCTGACCAGCACATGGTCGACCTGCTGCAGGCCCTGCTCGCGGGCGAGCACGGTCAGGCTGGCAGTCAGTCGCTCGCTGGTCTGGTCGAACGGACGGCCATGCTGCGCGTCCAGCGCGGCCACGCCCTGACGGATCTGCTGGTTGAGGCCGTAGTCGGGGTGGTTGGGGGTGATCTCTGCCATGGCGATCGAACGGTAGCGGTGGGTCGTGGTGGGCCCGGTCAGTATAGATCCGGCCCGTGAAGCGCGCCCCGAGGGGTCAGTCCGCCGGTCGATGGTCGTAGCTGATCACCCGCTCGGCCAACCAGCGCCCGTCCACGCGGCGCCAGACCTGGATGAAGCGGGCCTGGCCCACCCAGCGATCCACACCGTCCTTGCCGCGTTCATGGAAGCGGTGGTCGCCGATTTCCAGCGCCCGCTCGTCGCGCAAGGGGAACACCTGCAGCGAAGGTTCCACCAGCTCACGGCGCAGGCTCCAGCCGCCCTTGCGCGCATTGCTGCACATGTTGGCCACGCTGCGGCGGAAGTCCTCGCGGTTGCTGGCTGACTTGCCGTCCTTGTCATGGAAGAACTCCATGTCTTCGGTGGTCATCGCGGCGGCCTTGTCAGCATCGCAGGCCTCGAAGGCGACGGCGAACAGCTGGGTGTCGGCCTGGCGGATCTGTTGGCGCAGGTCATCGGTGGACGGCGCTGTGGCGACGAGGCCGGCAGCCAGCAGGGGCAAGGTAGGCAGCAACATGGCGAGGCTCCAAAGGTGGTTCACGCAGGCTCGCATGGCGTTTGGGCCGTTGCAGCCGGCTTCCGATGAAACGGGTTTTCCACGGAGCGAATGCCCGCATTGGCGGCCCGGCCGAGGCGTCGTCGTCTGTGCAGGCGATGTCATGGCGACCGGTGATTCCATCACGGTCGCGATAGGCGGCGGTCAATAGCCTGAAAGCCTCCCCTTCCACAGGAGCTCCCATGCCTGCTTCCCGCATCCGCCTGCATGTTGAAGACAGTGGTGGCGACGGCCGCCCGGTGATCCTGATCCATGGCTGGCCGTTGTCCGCCGATGCCTGGAAACCGCAGGTGTCGATCCTGCGCGATGCCCAGCACCGGGTGATCAGCTACGACCGGCGTGGTTTCGGGCGTTCCGAGAAGCCCGCCGAATGCTATGACTACGACACGCTGGCGGCGGACCTGGCGGGGTTGATCGAGGAACGTGACCTTCGCGACGTCACCCTGGTCGGCTTCTCGATGGGCGGTGGCGAGGTGGCGCGTTACGTGGCCAACCATGGCCAGGATCGCCTGCACAGTGTGGTGTTCGCCGCGGCGGTACCGCCGTTCCTGCTGCGTAGTGACGATAACCCCGAGGGACCGCTGACGCAGGCCAAGGCCGATGACATGCGCAGTGGGCTGGAGAAGGACCGCGAGGCGTTCTTCGATGGGTTCACCCGTGATTTCTTCAGCGCCAACGGCCAGTTGATGGTGACCGAAGAGACGCGTCAGGCGGCGATCGCGCTGTGCCATCAATCCGACCAGGTGGCGGCGCTGGGCTGCATGAAGGCGTTTGCCACCACCGATTTCCGCGATGACCTGAAGAAGATCACGGTGCCAACTTTGATCCTGCACGGTGACAGCGACGCGATCGTGCCGTTTGAAGGTTCCGGGCAGCGAACGCATCAGGCGATTGCGGGCAGCGAGGTGGTGATCCTTGAAGGCGCACCGCATGGCTGCAACACGAGCCATGCCGACCACTTCAATCTGGCGCTGCTGAACTTCCTGAAGCGGTAAGCTGCGGCCATGCGTGAACCGAAGATGCCCCCGTGGAAGAAGCCCAATCCCAAGGGCCAGACCTCGCAGCCGTTGTCGCCTGCGCAGAAGGCGGCAGCGCGGCAGCGGGCGGAAGAGAACGGGCGGCGTTATCCCAATCTGGTGGACAACATGTGGGCCGCGAAGCTGCCGCGCGGATCGTGATCTGTAGTGCCGAGCCATGCTCGGCTCCGCTCTGCATCCATCCACGCATGGCGTGGAGCTACTGCAGCAGACGAGCGTGGGCTCGGCTCTACAGGTCGGCCAGCGGCTTCCAGCCGGGTTCCAGCCAGGGTGAGATCCTGTTCTGGCGGACGGTGATAGCCTCAACCGGCAGCCCCGCCAGGCGCGCAAGCTCTGCACGCAACCGTTCGGAGTCCACCGGCATGGCCACAGCCACCTGAAGCCGATCCCCCTGATGCCTCACCTGTACCGGTAGCGTGGCGTGCGCATCATGCTCGCCGCCGGTGCGTCCGATCGGGTAGCGCATCGTTACCGGCCGCGACAGTTGCGCCAGTGCTGGCTGCCAGGCCTGCAGCACAAGGGGTTGCCCGGCAGCGGGAACATGTACTTCCGCAATCGTAGCCGGGTAGCCGGTGATGCTCTCGACCATGACCTGGAAGCGCGCGCCATCCGGCACGACCAGCACGGTGGCGATCAACGTGAAGAGCGAAACGAACACCGCTGCGAGGTTCCAGCTGCGCGGCGCGGAGGCCGGGCGCGTTGCGGTACGCAGACCTGGCTTGCGCCGCAGCTTGCGCGCGTAGATGCGCCGGTCCTTCCTGCGCGGGCTGCTGCTGTGCTCGGGCAGGTTCAAGGGAACCCGTGGAAGGCGCGCCACGCGGGCCTTGATCAGGCGCGACAGCAGCATCCACGCGATCACGAACGCCAACAGCGGAAGCAACGTTCGCACCCACAGATACAGCGTGACCATCCACAATACCTCTACATACGACCATCCATGCTCATCCACATCCTACCGGGACCGCGCGCCGGTTGTCGTATCCGCCAGCCGACAAGCACAGGGCGCTTGGTTAGGATGGTCCTTTGTTGTCATGGATGAACCGATGGTCTCTGCTGCTACCCGCTTCTGTCGTATCTGTGGTCCTGGCCCGATCCTGCTGGCACTGCAGGTGGTGGCGCTGCTGGCGGTAGCCCTTGCAGTCGGCTTCTTCCACTACCGTGTGGGACTGCTGCTGGAGCCGGTGGATGACGCATGCGGTGGGCCCGACCCTGTCGCGCGCATGCAGGTGGCCGAACAACTGCTGGCGCGGTCCACTGCGCTTGCACCGTGGCAACCCTTGCAGTGGATTCCGATGGCGGGCGTGGTACTGGCGCTGCTGGGCGCGATGTCGATCAGCGTCTACCGGCTGGGCCGCCTGTCGGAACGCCTGCGACGTGCCAACTGGGGGCTGATGGCGCTGCACGCCGCGATCCTGACGCTGGCCCTCAGGGCATTGCACCTGTACGACCTGGCATGGACTGGCGTGGCCAAGTTGTCCCCAGCGGCGTGCCTGGTGGAGCTGGGCGAGCAGGGCCGGTTGCCGCTGGCACAGGCACAGCAGGTGGTGTTCGAGATTCTCACCCATGAGCATGCACCGCTGCTGCGCAATCCCGATGATCTTGCCCTGGTGCTGGTCGCGTTGATGCTGATGGCGATGGCTGCAGGATTCATGTTGTGGCGGGCGATCGTGCGCGAACGTCAGGTGCAGTCGCCCGGCCCATAGCGGGTGTGGGACCGGCCGCGCGCCCGCAATCGCGCTAGAGTCAGCACTTCGCCCCTGCAAGGATGTGCTGATGCGTTGGTTGCTGCGTGCTGTGCCATTGCTGCTGTGTTCGTTGGCGGTACACGCCGCCGAGGTGGATCGCCGGATCGCGATGACCATCGACGACCTGCCGTGGGCGCGGGTGGACGAGATCGTTCCGCCGGACCTGCAGTCGCGGCACGAAGCACTGATGGCCCAGCTTCGCCAGGCGGGTGTGCCGGTGGTCGGCTTCGTCAACGAGAACAAGCTTGAGATCAACGGACACGTGCAGCCCGCGCGGGTGCAGATGCTGCGCGACTGGCTGGACGCCGGGTATGTGCTGGGCAACCACACGTATTCGCACATGGATCTGAACGCCAGGGGGGTGCCTGCGTTCCAGCAGGATTTTCTGCGTGGTGAAACGGTGCTGCGGCCGTTGCTGGCCGAGCGCGGACTGAAACCGCAGTGGATGCGCCATCCCTATCTGCGTGCCGGACGCACACCGGAAGAACGCGCGGAGATGGACGTGTTCTTCAAGCAGCACGGCTACCGCGTGGCACCGGTGACGGTCGACAACGGGGAGTGGGTATGGGCGTTTGCCTATGCCAACGTGATGAACGAGCAGCCCGATTCCCCGGCGCGCGAGGCGACGCTGGCGCAGCTGCGCAAGGGCTATGTGCCGTACATGCTGAACAAGCTGGACTACTACGAGAAGCAGTCGCAGGCGCTGCTGGGCTACGCGCTGCCGCAGGTCTGGCTGATGCATGCCAACGAACTCAATGCAGCCACCTTCGCCGAACTGGTGGCGGCGACGAAGCGGCGCGGCTATCGCTTCATTTCACTGGATGAGGCGATGCGCGATCCTGCTTACGCGCGCGGTGCCGAGGGCTACAGCGGTCGCTATGGCCCGAGCTGGCTGCACCGCTGGGCGATGGCCGAGAAGAAGCCGAAAGACTTCTACGCCGGTGAACCGGAAGTACCGAAGTGGGTGATGAAGCTGGCCAAGGTTGACTCGGAATGAAGCTCAGCGCTTGACGGCCAGCACGCCGTCAAGCGCCAGCTCGGCCTTGAAACCGGCCTTTTCCAGGCGCTTGGCCACTTCACGTGGCACGTCGCGGCCGCTGGTCAGCTTGTTCGGCGCGCCGGTGTAGTGGAACAGGCGCCCTCCCTTGCGGATGACGCGGGCGAGGTGGTCGTAGAACACCTGCGAGTACAGTTCGCCGGCGATGCCGAAGCGCGGCGGGTCGTGCAGGATCGCGTCGACACTGTTGCTGGCCACCTGTTCGATCTGCTGTGAGACGTCACCGTGGCTGAACTGCAGGCGGCCACCGGCGGCGGCCGAGTCCGGATCCGGCGACCACGGGTTGAGCGTGCGCAGCCACATCACATCGGCGTTCTTTTCGAACGAGCGGATCTGGCCGACACCGGCCTCCAGCGCGCAGGCGGCGAAGTAGCCCAGGCCGCCGCAGGTATCGAGGATGACCTTGCCGGCCGGGGCGACCAGCTCGACCTTGCGGCGCGCATCCTCGAACGGTGACAGCTTGGAGGTCGGCAGCATCTTGATGCCGTCGATCTCGAAGGTCGGTGCGCCCCATCCGGTCGGCACCAGTTTGATCAGCGAACCGCTGTAGCGCGAGATCGGCGCGAAGTCCTCGCCGTCCCAGTAGTACAGCGTGCGGTCCTTCAACTTGCCCGGCCACGGGTAGGCCTGGCCACGGAAGTGGAAGCCGTCGGCGTTCAGGGCCACGCTGTCCTGGCTCCGGCCCAGGTCGAGCGAGCCCTGCCATTCAGCAGCGCCCTTGTCATGGGCACGGTGCAGGGTGTCAGCGCTGTCGCGGGTCAGCAGAGGGCCGGTGTAATGGGGCACGGCGGGTACCGGGGCGGTTCGGGGGAGGGCATGGTACCGCAGCTGTTGCCGGGGCCACGCGTGGCTGCTGCAGTAGATCCACGCCATGCGTGGATGTAGACGGGAGGAGCCGAGCGTGGGCTCGGCGCTACCGCTGGCTGGTGCAGCTGAAGCCGTGCGTGGCTCCTTCTCCTGAGATCATGTTGACGCCACGCGAAGGCCGCATGCCCTGCAGCGCGCACGACCGACGATGGACCTCCTGGGTTTCCGGTGGCTGCCGATCAAAGTCGTAGCGCAGGCTGCCGTCTTCCTGCAGCAGCCAATGCACGGTAACGCGCTCGTGGCGACCATCGCCGAGATCCCAGTCCAGGGTGCGCAATATCAGTGTCTGGCCGTCGGGCAGTTCCCGGACTTCGTCATAGGCACCCTGGGTCTTCGGCGCGCTTAACGCAAGCAGCAGAAACAGCAGCATTGGCATCGCTCCTCAAAGAAGACAGGATGTGCCCATATTGCCCTGAGCCGCCATCAGAATCATTGCGTCTTACGGGCACTTCACCGCATACACCGGCCCAGCCCCGATCAGCATCAACGCCATGTAGTCACTGTCGCTGGCCTTGCCCTTCAGCGTCGCGCCCTTGTTGAAGTGGAAGATGCCGAAGCCGCCGGCCATGCGGATCAGCGCCTCGTCGATCTGCTCGGCGTCATCGCGGAAGTAGCGACTGATCTCGCTGCGGTTGGCCTTGTGCAGGGCATTGGGTTCGCGCTGCCACTGCTCGCCGCGGCTGAAGGAGACGAAGTACTGGCCGCCTTCCTTCTCGATGCGGAAGTCGGCCGGCTTGCGCGCGCTGGTGGCAAAGCAGCCCTGCAACGGGTCGGCGGAGAAGGGAAGCCCGGCGTCACCGCTACAGGCGGTGAGCAGCAGGAGTGCACCGGGCAGCAGCAGGCGGAGCGTGCGCATGGGATGTCCCGACGGGGCAGGTGCGGCTAGTGTAGGCAGTGCACGGGCGTGGTCCGTACAGAAATTCGGCAAGGACACAGGGGTTTTCGGATGGCGAAGGGCAAGGCACCGTGGTGCGGCGTGGCCAGTTGGCTGGGGATCGTGGTGGGCTGGGGCGCGGGCAGCCTCGCTGCGCAGGCGGCGGTGGCCGCAGGCGGCAATGGCATGGCTGCGGGATTGGGCGTGGGCGTGCTGGGCGCGGCGCTGGTGGGCTGCGGTCTGGCGGTGGCTTCGCGCGTGCGCGGCGAGCGCTGGCCGTGGATCGGCATCGGTGGTGCAGTGCTGAGCGCGCTGCCGCTGCTGATGTACCTGCTGCGGATGATGTTGAAGCTGTAGTTGTAGAGTCGAGCCATGCTCGACTTGTGGGCAACGCAGCCAGGCATGGCCTGGCTCTACTGGTCAGCGGCGGCCGGAGCATGCCATGCCGGCCAGCGGCCGGCACTACCCGGCGTGGATCATGCGCTGCGGTGAATCTCTACCGTCACGTGCACCAGCTCCTCATGAATCGCCAGCGCGTTGCGCACGGTATCGGCATCCAGACTGACGTCGCTGGTGACCACGCTGGCGCTGACCGCGTACTTGCCGCGACCCACCTGCCAGACGTGCAGGTCGGCCAGGCGTGCCGGCCACGGGCCCTGTTCGATCACTTCGCGTACTTCGGCCACCACCGGCGCATCCATCTGCGCGTCGAGCAGGATGCGGCCGCTGTCGCGCAGCAGGCCGATCGCCCAGACCGTCACCAGCACGGCGCCGACCAGGCCCATCACCGGGTCCAGCCAGGTCAGGCCCAGCAGCTTGCCGCCAAGCAGGGCGACGATGGCCAGCACCGAGGTGGCGGCGTCGGCCAGCACGTGCACGTAGGCCGAGCGCAGGTTGAGGTCGTGACCGTGCGCATGGCCGTGATCGTGCCCGTGATGATGGTCATGGTCATGCCCGTGGTGGTGGTGCGCGTGGCCCGGGCTGTCGTGCAGCCACCAGGCGCAGAGCAGATTCACGCCCAGGCCCACCGCTGCAATGGCGATGGCTTCGTCGTAATGGATCGGTGCCGGCACCCACAGCCGTTCCAGCGATTGCACGGCCATCAGCGCGGCGACGCCAAGCAGTGCGATGGCGCTGGTGTAGCCGGCCAGGATCTCGATCTTCCACGTACCGAAGGCAAAGCGCGGATCGTGCGCGTAGCGGCGCGCGCAGCGGTAGGCGAACACCGAGAGGCCCAGCGCCAGCGCGTGCGAACTCATGTGCCAGCCGTCGGCGAGCACGGCCATGGAGTTGAACCACCAGCCGCCGATGATCTCCACCAGCATCATGCCCACGGTGAGCCACAGGGCGCGGCGGGTATTGCGTTCGGCCAGCGGATTGCCGTCGTCGAAGCGGTGTTCGTGGCGACGGGCGGCGGCGAGGGCGTCCAAGTGCATGGCGGCGGGAGCTGGAGTGGATACCCCCATAGGGTATATGATCCCGCCATGGCCCATGTACACAAGAATCGAAAGCAGCTGCTGACCCGGGTACGCCGTATCGCGGGTCAGGTGGCGGCGTTGGAGCAGGCGCTGGACAAGCCCGAGGGGGAAGCGGGGGACTGCGCGGGCGTGCTGGTGCAGGTCGCCGCGGTGCGCGGTGCCGCCCACAGCCTGCTGATGGAGTTGCTGCACGAGCATCTGCAGGAACACGTAGTGGGTGCCGATGACCCGCAGCAGCGGGCGGACGAGGCTGCGGTGCTGGTGGAGCTTCTTCGCCGCTACGGCAAATAGCAGGGGTAGTGCCGGCCGTTGGCCGGCAACTGCAGGTTGCGTCCGAAGCTCATGTGGTTGCCGGCCAGCGGCCGGCACTACCCGTGGCGTCCGAAGCTCATGCGGTTTCCGGCCGGCGGCCGGCACTACCCGTGGCGTCCGAAGCTCATGCGGTTGCCGGCCAGCGGCCGGCACTACCCGTGGCGTCCGAAGTTCATGCGGTTGCCGGCCAGCGGCCGGCACTACCCGCGGCATCCGGAGCTCATGCGGTTGCCGGCCAGCGGCCGGCACTACCTGCAGCGTCCGAAGCTCATGCGGTTGCCGGCCAGCGGCCGGCACTACCCGCGGCGTCCGAAGTTCATGCGGTTGCCGGCCAGCGGCCGGCACTACCCGCGGCATCCGGAGCTCATGCGGTTGCCGGCCAGCGGCCGGCACTACCTGCAGCGTCCGAAGCTCATGAGGTTGCCGGCCAGCGGCCGGCACTACCCGTGGCGTCCGAAGCTCATGCGGTTGCCGGCCAGCGGCCGGCACTACCCGCGGCGTCCGAAGCTCATGCGGTTGCCGGCCAGCGGCCGGCACTACCCGTGGCGGTGCCGCGCGTTCCAGATATGCGTGGCGGCCAGCAGCAGGCTGCCGGTGACCGTCATCGGCGTTTCCCAGTCATGTGAGGGCAAGGCCAGCGCTCCGGCCAGCAGCAGGCCGAGCCCGGCGCCGGCGGTGGCCCAGGCCAGCACGGGCAGTGGGTGACGGCGCTCGGCCCGCCACAGCGCGTAGCCGGTCAGTGGCAGGGCAATGGCCACGAACAGCAGATGCACCCATTCCGCTTCGGCCCACGCGCCGAACAGGGGCAGTGCGGCGGCCAGCAGAGGCAGCGCCAGGCAGTGCAGCAGGCACAGGCTGGACAGGGCGACCGCGCCGGCATCGAGCAGGGCGGCAGAAGGCGACTTCATCGGGGGAGGTTCCTTGCACGGCAATTGTTATACAGTAACATTTCCGTTCCGCAGCCAACCCGCTCCGACATGAACACTGTTTCCCGCGCCGACCGTCGCCTTCCGGTCACCGTGCTGTCCGGCTTCCTTGGGGCCGGCAAGACCACCCTGCTCAACCAGATCCTGCGCAACCGCGAGGGCCTGCGCGTGGCGGTCATCGTCAACGACATGAGTGAGGTCAACATCGATGCGCAGCTGGTGCGCGAAGGTGGCGCCGAGCTGCGCCGCACTGAAGAGACGCTGGTGGAGTTCAGCAACGGCTGCATCTGCTGCACCCTGCGCGACGACCTGCTGCAGGAAGTGCAGCGCCTGGCCGAGGCCGGCCGCTATGACTATCTGTTGATCGAATCGACGGGCATCGGTGAACCGATGCCGGTGGCGGCCACGTTCGCGGTGCGCGACGAGCACGGTTTCAGCCTGAGTGACATCGCGCGGCTGGACACGATGGTGACGGTGGTCGACGGCAGCGCGTTCCTTGCCGACTTCGGTTCGACCCTGCGCCTGGCCGAGCGCGGCCAGCAGGCCGGGCC
This sequence comes from Stenotrophomonas sp. 62841_Sma, assembly GCF_056482945.1. Taxonomy (NCBI): domain Bacteria; kingdom Pseudomonadati; phylum Pseudomonadota; class Gammaproteobacteria; order Lysobacterales; family Lysobacteraceae; genus Stenotrophomonas; species Stenotrophomonas sp. 62841_Sma. Next base: position 468,345 of record NZ_CM151224.1, read on the forward strand.
GGACGATGATCGCGGTGTGGTCGACCTGCTGTGCGAGCAGGTGGAGTTCGCCGACGTGATCGTGGTCAGCAAGGTCGACCAGGTGGATGACGAGGTGCTGCAGGACACGCTGGCGGTACTGCGTGGCTTGAACCGGGATGCGAAGCTGCTGCTGTCCAGCTTCGGTGATGTGCCGTTGGCCGAGCTGCTGGATACCGGCCGCTTCGACATGGAGCGTGCGCAACGCGCGCCGGGTTGGGTGAAGGAGCTGCGTGGCGAGCACACACCGGAAACCGAAGAGTACGGCATCGGCAGCTTCGTCTACCGTTCGCGGCGTCCGTTCCACCCCGCGCGATTCGCCCGCGCGCTGCAGTCCGGCATGCCCGGCGTGATCCGCAGCAAGGGCTGGTTCTGGCTGGCCAACCGCATGGATTGGGTAGGCGAGTTGAACACCGTGGGCGCGGCGACGCGGACGCAGGCGGCGGGCTTCTGGTATGCCGCGCGCGACCGCGTGCGTGCCGGCCTGGAAGACACTGCGCCGTTGTTGCCGCCGACACCGCTGCCCTACAGCGACCTCGGCTGGGCGCGGCAGCAGGCCGATTGCTGGAGCGCACCGTTGCCGGGGCTGGAAGAGTTTCCGGATGCAGCCGCGCACACGGCGATGCAGCGGCTGTGGCACCCGTTGTGGGGTGATCGCCGCCAGGAGTTGGTGGTGATTGGTGTGCACATGGATGAGCGTGCGGTGCGCGCGGAGCTGGATGCGTGCCTGCTCAATGACCAGGAGCTGCGGGCGGGGCCGCTGCTGTGGCAGCAGATGCCACAGGCGTTCCCGGTGTGGAAGCGCTGACGGTGCATTGAGGCTCCATGGGTTGCCGGCCAGCGGCCGGCACTACCCCGGGTCGATACGCCGTGCGTGGATCTACAAGGCGTCACGCCACTGCCAGCTCTCGGTGCTCACCTGCAGCACCTGGGTCGGCCGCAACGCCTGCAGCAGGTGCCGGTCGTGACTGACCATCACCAGTGCGCCCGGCCACGCCGCAAGCAGTTCTTCCAGCGCCTGTAATGCACTGAGGTCCAGTGCATTGCCGGGCTCGTCCAGCAGCAACAGTTGGGGCGCGGGATCGGCATACAGCACGCTGGCCAGCGCACCCTTCACCCGCTCGCCATCGCTGAGGCTGCTGGCGGCGCGCTGGATGCGCTGTGCGTCCAGACCCAACAGGGCCAGGCGCGTGCGCAGCTCCCCGGGGTCGGCACTCGGGTTGGCGGCCTGCACGCTGTCGAGGATGCTGCATTCGCCGGACAGCCCCAGCAGCTGCTGATCGAGCAGCGCCAGCGGTGTGTGACGTTGCACGGTCCCATCGCGCGCGGGCAGCTGACCCGCCAGCACCCGCAGCAATGTCGACTTGCCGCTGCCGTTGTCACCGACCACGGCAATGCGCTGGCCGCGGCGGATCTCCAGCTGCAACGGGGCGCTGCAGCCATGTGGGAGGACCAGATCCTGCGCCTGCAGCAGGCGCGTGCTGCCACGTTCCCCCGCACCGGCAAACAGCGCCAGTTCCGGCGCGGTGTGAACCGCCGAGGCCGCTGCGCGCAGTTGCTCTGCGCTGGCCTGCAGGCGTTCGGACTGCACCTGTTGCGCGCGCCCATGACTGGCTTCGGCGCGCTGCTTCTGCCGGCCAAGCAGGATCGGTGCCTGGTTGGCCTGCTTCGCATCGCGGTTGCCACGTGCCTGGCGTTGCTGCTGGCGTTCGTGCTGTTCGCGCGCACTGCGTTGCTGCTGCCGATGCTGCGCACGTGCATGGTCAAGCTGGGCGGCGGCGGCTTCACGTTCGGCGATGCGCACTTCGGCATAGTGCTGCCACGGCCCACCATAGCGATGCAGCCCGCGCCCATCGAGCTCGACGATCTGCTGCATGTGCGCCAGCAGTTCGCGATCATGGCTGATCGCCAGCAGGCCGCCGCGCCATTGCTGCAACTGCTCGTACAGTTGCTGGCGATGACGCGCATCAAGGTGGTTGCTGGGTTCGTCCAGGATCAGCCAGTCGGCACCGCTGGCCCAGGCGCCGGACAGTGCCACCTGCATCGCCTGGCCGCCACTGAGGCGCGCGGCCGGCTGGGCGGGATCGAGGTCGTCGGGAAGCTGCAGCGCACGCCATTGCTGCTGCAGGAGTTCACGCAGATCCCAGCGGTCGCCTAAGCAGGTGAAGTCGGCCTCATCGACGCTGCCGGCTTCGATGCGTTGCAGTGCGGCCAGTTCCGCGCCGACGCCGGCCAGTTCACCGACCGTGCCGGCGGGTGGATAACCGGGTGTCGGCAACAGGAACACGCGGCCGCTGCCACGTACCTGGCCGTTGTCGGGCGACAGCCGCCCGGCCAGCAGGCGTGCGAGTACGCTTTTGCCAGCGCCATTGGCACCGACCAGGCCGGTAGCAACCGGTTCGAAGGAAAACGTCAGATCGGAAAACAGCACACGGCCGTCGGCCAATCGATACGACACGCGATCGAGCGTGAGGGAATGCGGGGTCATGCGACCTCCATGGATGCCGGGTTCTCCCCTGCGCGCAGGGGCGGGAAGAGTCAGGCCGTCTGTTGTGAAGACGGCGGCATCAATGGCGCATTGGTCGCGAGCCTCTGGGAGGAATGAGGGGAGATTATACCGCCCGCAGGGCATGCGAATTGCAGAGTCGAGCTTGCTCGACTGCTTTTGAGGAGCAGTCGAGCAAGCTCGACTCTACGTGGCACGGCCATCGAGCGCGGATCTACCGGCCTACGGCACGGTTTCCAGGCGCGCGCTGACGAAGTCGATGAATACCCGCAGCTTCGGGAGTACGTGGCGGCCCGACGGCCACAGCAGGTGGAAGATGCCGCAGGAGTGCACATGCTCGTCGAGCACGGTCAGCAGCCGGCCATCGGCCAGTGCATCGCGCACCGAGTGCACCGGCACGAAGGCCAGGCCGATATCGCGCAATGCAAGCGCCACCCGCGCTTCGATGGTATTGGCCACCATGTGTACCGGCAGTTCCTGCGGTGTTTCATGGTCGGGCCAGTGGATCGGCCACAGTTCCAGCTTGCCGGTGCTGGGGAAGCGATAGTGCAGCAGCGTGTGCTGCATCAGATCGGCCGGCGTGCGCGGCGTGCCGCGCCGCTGCAGGTACGCCGGCGAGGCGACGATGCGGCGTGGGAACACGCCCAGGCGTCGTGCGTTCATGCGTGAGTCGCTGGGCTCGCCGACGCGCAGCACGGCATCGAAACCCTCCTCGATGACATCGACCAGGCGGTCGCAGAAATCGAGGTCGAGGCGGATGTCCGGATACGCGGTCATGAACTCGGCCATCAGCGGCAGGGTGAGATCGCCCACCAGCGGCAGGCTGATGCGCAGCGTGCCACTCGGTGCGGCATGCGGTTGCGCCAGCTCGGTGCGTGCGGCATCGCGTTCGTCGAGGATGCGCCGGCAGCGTGCCAGGAACAGCTGGCCCTCGGCGGTGAGGGTGATGCTGCGCGTGCTGCGGTGGAACAGGCGCACGCCCAGTGCCTGTTCCAGCCGGGCAACGCATTTGCCGGCGGCCGAGGCCGAGATGCCCTGCAGGCGCCCGGTCTCGACGAAGCTGCGGGTGTCGGCCGCGTGCACGAAGGTCTGCAGATTGGCGAGGTTGTCCAGGACTGACATGGGCGTGCGGGCAATGAAAGCGGCAGGGTAGGTCGGCGCGGCTGTAGCGGACGGCTCCGCCATCGCAACACTGTGGTGCGAAGTGGTGTGGAGCCCGTTGCGGCCTTGCAGTTCCGGCCATCATGCCGATTGCGGACTGCACGGTCCATGATGCCCGGAGCGGCAACCGGCTTTTTGCACGAGGGCGTGGTGCCTAACGTGGCGGGCCTCTCCCCACGGATCACCGCGATGAACGCTGTTCCTTCCCTTGCACCTGCGCCGACGCTGCCGTCGGTGCAGCGGCTGCTGCAGCAGGTCCACCCACAGCGCCTGGTCGGTACGGTGGTGCTGGTGCGCGAGCACGGTGTGCTGCGCCACGCCAGCGCGACCGGGCTGGCCGATCGCGAGTCGGCCACGCCGATGCAGCGCGACCAGTTGTTCCGGCTGGCATCGGTCAGCAAGCCGCTGTTGACCACGGTGATCCTGCGCCTGGTAGCCGAAGGCGTGCTGGACCTGGATGCGCCGGTACAGCGCTGGCTGCCGGACTTCCGCCCGGCGCTGGCCGATGGCAGCACGCCGCCGATCAGCCTGCGCCAACTGCTCAGCCATAGCAGCGGGCTGGGTTACCGCTTCCTCGAAGCCGATGCGGATGGCCCGTACGCACAGGCCGGCGTCAGCGATGGCATGGATGCGAATCCGCTGACGCTGACCGACAACGTGCATCGCATCGCGCAGGCGCCGCTGTTGTTCGCGCCGGGCAGCCAATGGTTGTACTCGTTGGGCGTGGACGTCGCGGGCGCCGTGGCTGAAGCCGCGACCGGTGAAACGCTGCAGGCACTGTTCGAGCGCTTGTTGGCCGCGCCACTGGGGCTGGCCGACACCGCATTCGCGACCACCGATGCCGCACGGCTGGCCACGCCCTATGTCACCGACGCGCCGCAGCCGCATCGCCTGCAGGAAGGCGAGGTGGTCGCTCCATTCGAGGGCACCGTCGGCATCGAGTACAGCCTCGCGCGCGCCACCGATGCCAGCCGTTTCCCTTCGGCCGGTGCTGGACTGATTGGCAGCGCCGACGAGGTGATGGCGGTGTTGGAGGCCTTGCGCGATGTGCAAGCTTCGAATCTGTTGCCGTCCGCGCTGGTGGCGGCGATGGCCACCCCGCAGGTGGGCGAGCAGGGGCCGCCGGAACCGGCCGGCTGGGGCTTCGGGCTGGGCTTTGCGGTGCTGCGCGATGCCGCCGCCAGTGGCACGCCACAGAGCGAAGGCACCTGGCGCTGGGGCGGTGCCTACGGCCATAGCTGGTTTGTCGATCCTGCGCGTGGGCTGAGCGTGGTGGCGCTGACCAACACCCTGTACGAAGGCATGGATGGCGCCTTCGTCGATGAACTGCGTGACGCGGTCTACGCCGATCTGGAGGCTGCACGATGAGCGGCCATGCCATTGATGCGGCCAGCCCGGCCGGTGAAGCCACGCGCCTGCCGTGGGCGGGGCTGCTGGCGCTGGCCGGCGGCGGCTTCATCACCCTGCTGACCGAAACCCTGCCGGCCGGTGTACTGCGGCCGATGGGCGAGAGCCTGGGCGTGAGTGATGCGGCGGTGGGCCAGCTGGTCAGCGTGTACGCGCTGGGATCGGTGATGGCCGCACTGCCGATGACCGCGTTGACCCAGCGCCTGCCGCGACGCCCCTTGTTGCTGGCCGCCATTGCCGGCTTCGTGGTGGTCAACACGCTGACCGCCGTGAGCAGCAGCTATCCGCTGATCCTTGCCGCGCGTTTCCTGGCCGGTGTGAGTGGTGGCCTGCTGTGGTCGCTGGTGGCCGGCTATGCGGCGCGCATGGTGGTGCCGTCGCTGCAGGGCCGGGCAATCGCGGTGGCGATGGTTGGATCGCCGTTGGCGCTGTCGCTGGGTGTACCGGCGGGCACGTTGCTGGGCCAGCAGATCGGCTGGCGCTGGGCGTTCGCGTTGATGAGCGTGCTGGGTGTCGGCCTGCTGGCGTACGCGCGCTGGGCATTGCCGGCGTTACCGGCGGCCGCGGCCGGTCAGCGCATGTCGTTGGGTACGGTGTGGCGCATGCCCGGCGTGCGCAGCGCGCTGGCGGTGATGGTGCTGTACGTGCTGGCGCACAACGTGCTGTACACCTACATCGAACCGCTGGCGGTGGAGGCAGGCGCCGGCCGGTGGCTGGACCGCCTGCTGCTGGCCTTCGGCGTGGCTGCCATCGTTGGTATCGGCATTGCCGGTTGGGGCGTGGACCGTCATCTGCGCACGCTGGTGTGGGCGGCCGTGATCGGTTTCATTCTTCCGGTGTTGGCCCTGCTGTTGTGGCCAGGACAGGCCACACCGCTGCTGCTGGCAACGATCCTGTGGGGTGTGGCGTTCGGGTCGGTTGCGACCCTGTTCCAGACCGCGCTCGCACGCCGTGCCGGTGCTGCCGCCGACCTGGCGCAGTCGATGCTGGTGACCGGCTGGAACCTGGCGATTGCCGCCGGTGGCGTAGCAGGCGGTGTGCTGCTGCAGGCCAGTGGCCCGAGCCAGCTGGGCTGGCTGCCGTTGTTGTTGCTGGCGGTGAGCGTGGCGTGGCTGCTGGCACGGCCGAAGGCCTGGGCGTAGGCGCAGACCAGACGTTACCGAGGTGCCGGCCAGCGGCCGGCACTACCGTGGTCCACGCCATCCACGCATGGCGTGGATCTACCGAGCGCAGCGACCCGCGTTTGCTTTTGCTTTCTTCTGTTGATTCCGTGGTGGGACGCCGCCGCAATGTGTCCGTGGCCGGGTGGGTGGGTTGCGCAGGGGCGTGAGCCGCATGGATGCGGCGACCGAGCTTACATGGACGTACTTGCAGCGCCCCCTGCGCGACCCATCCACCCGGCCCCAACTGATGGATCCACTGGGCGCGACCCACCACGAGGGGCTCTGCCGTTGGCCGTCCTACTCGATCCCCTCACGCTCGATCGGCACGCTGCGCGGATTCTGCATGTGCTCCCGCGCCGCGCCATAGCGCTGCTGCCGCTTGTGATGGAACACCACGAACTCATCCCGCGGCAGCGGCCGCGAGAACAGCCAACCCTGCGCGAACTCGACCTTCCGGGTATGCAGATACGCCAGCTGTGCCTCGGTCTCCACGCCCTCGGCCACCACCCACAGGCCCAGCTCCTTGGCCATGTCGATGATGTGCGGGGTTACCGGGCTGGTGGCGCTCTCGGTGTCGATCGCATCGATGAATGATTTGTCGATCTTCAACGCGTCCAGCGGCAGCTGTTCCAGGTACTGCAGGCTGGAGAAGCCGACGCCGAAATCGTCAATGGCCACGCTGTGCCCGGCCCGACGCGCCTGCGCCAGCATCGTGCGGGCGCGGTCCAGATCCAGGAAGCCGCGCTCGGTGGCCTCCATCCAGATCTGCTGCGGCAGGATGCCGCTGCCAGCCATGTGCTTGGAGATCATCTTCAACGCACGGCCGCTGCTGATATCTTCGGCGGCCAGGTTGATCGCGATGTGCGCGCTGCGGTCGGCCACCAGCAGTTCACGCATGTCGCGCACCACGTTCTCGATCACCAGATCGGTGACCGCGCCGATCATGCCGGCCTCTTCGGCCAGCGGAATGAACAGGTCCGGCCGCACCTGGGTGCCATCCGGGCGCTGCCAGCGCACCAGCGCTTCGGCGCCGACACAGATGCCGGTATCCAGCTCGATGATCGGCTGGTAGTGCAGGTACAGCTCGCGGCGGCGGATCGCTGTGGCCAGCTCGCCGCGCAGGGACAGGCGGCGACGCGACAGCCAGATCACCAGGCCGGCACCGGCAGCGGCCAGCAGAACGCCGATCGGCACGAACAGCCACGCCTGCTGGCGGAAGGTCGCGGCAAGCGCGGTACGCGGCATGGTCGCGATCGCCAACCACTCTTCGTTGCGGGCGGTGGCATACAGGGTGTGGTGGTCCAGGCCTTCATCGGGGGCGCGCAGCAGGGTCTCCAGCAATGCCGGATCCATGCCGTCCTGCCTGGCCAGGAGACGCCCATCGGGGCTGGCCAGGGCAAGGCGCACGTTCGGGTCGGCGATGACATCGACGAAGCGGCGCGGATCGACCAGCACGTCGTAGTTGCCGTACAGGAACGACAGGACCTGGCGCCGTCCGCTGGCCTCGGGGCGCACATCCACGGCGATGCCGGCGCCATCACTGGTGACGTGGTCGGCCTTGGGCTGGTTGACGTCGGACAGGAACGGCCCCCACGACGTACAGCGCAGCTTGCCACCCTCGAAGTAGCCCATCTGGTCGACCGACGGCGAGGTCATCACCAGCGTCTGCATGCGCCGGATATGGTCGGGCCCGCAGGCGTCGTGGGCGCCGACCTCGGCCGACTGCAGTGCCGCCAGCGCTTCCTGGTAGGACTGGTCGGCGCGGCGCAGGGCGCGACCGGCGATGTCGCGCAGCCGCTGCTGCTCGACGCTGACTGCACGGTCCCAGGTGGCATAGGCCATCACCGCGATCGGCACGGCCGCGGCCAGCAGCGCCAGCGCGGTGCCACCAATGATCACGCGCAGCCGACTCAAGGCCGGAGCTCCAGCGGGGCGGGCAGGGCAGGGCACATGGTCAGGCCGATCCTTGGGCAGGTGCGGCTATCTGAGCATGACGCCGGGCCGGGCGGAATGGGACGAATCCGGTATTCGGTCACAATGTGATGAAAGCGACCATCATTGACGTAATCGGGCCGTCCAGCGCTGGCGCTCCGGGCCGGGGAGGACTAACGTCGAACGCTTCGCCCGCCCCAGTGCACGCCCATGACCGAGCCCGCAACGCCCCCCGAGCACCTGCGCCGCAGCCTGTCCAACCGCCACCTGCAGCTGATCGCCATCGGCGGTGCCATCGGCACCGGCCTGTTCATGGGCTCGGGCAAGACCATCAGCCTGGCCGGTCCGTCCATCGTCTTCGTCTACCTGATCATCGGCGCGATGCTGTTCTTCGTGATGCGCGCGATGGGCGAGCTGCTGCTGTCCAACCTGCAGTACAAATCCTTCATCGATTTCTCCACCGATCTGCTCGGTCCCTGGGCCGGCTTCTTCTGTGGATGGACGTACTGGTTCTGCTGGATCGTCACCGCCATCGCCGACGTGATCGCGATTGCCGCCTACGCGCAGTTCTGGTTCCCTGGGCTGGATGCCTGGATACCGGCACTGGCCTGCGTGCTGCTGTTGCTGGCACTGAACCTGGTGACGGTGAAGCTGTTCGGCGAGATGGAATTCTGGTTCGCGCTGATCAAGATCGTGGCGATCTGTGCACTGATCATCACCGGCGCCGGGCTGGTGGCGTGGGGCTTCACCTCGCCCAGTGGCCACACCGCGTCGTTGTCGAACCTGTGGAATGACGGCGGCATGTTCCCGATGGGCCTGGTCGGCTTCTTCGCCGGTTTCCAGATCGCGGTGTTCGCTTTCGTCGGCATCGAGCTGGTGGGGACCACCGCCGCTGAAACCGCAGACCCCGAGCGCAACCTGCCCAAGGCGATCAACTCGATCCCGGTGCGCATCATCATCTTCTACGTGCTGGCGCTGATCGCGATCATGGCCGTCACCCCGTGGCGCCAGGTGGTGCCGGACAAGAGCCCGTTCGTGCAGCTGTTCGTGCTGGCCGGCATTCCCGCCGCGGCAAGCCTGATCAACTTCGTGGTGCTGACCTCGGCCACGTCCTCGGCCAACAGCGGCATCTTCTCCACCAGCCGCATGCTGTACGGTCTGGCCGAAGAGGGCCACGCACCGCGCGGGTTGTCGAAGTTGTCACGCGCCGCAGTGCCCGCCCGTGGCCTGCTGTTCTCGTGCCTGTGCCTGCTGGGCGGCACGTTGCTGATCTACCTGATCCCGAACCTGGTGACCGCCTTCACCCTGGTGACGACGCTGGCCACCGTGCTCTTCATCTTCGTCTGGTCGCTGATCCTGGTGGCCTACATGGCCTACCGCCGCCGCTACCCGGAACGCCACGCCGCCTCGATCTTCAAGATGCCCGGCGGCGTCACCATGTGCTGGGCCTGCCTGGTGTTCTTCGCCGCCGTGCTGGTGCTGCTGAGCCTGCAGGCCGACACCCGCCAGGCGCTGGTCGCCAGCCCGGTGTGGTTCGTGCTGTTGGGCGTGGGGTATTGGGTGCGTCGGAGGACCGCGAAGTAGTCCAGCATTTGCGTTCCATCGATTGATCCAGAGATCTCTCTGGCGTGGGGTCAGAGACCGTTGCGCAGCAACGGGATCCGACCCCCGCAGGAAATCGGCCGTTGCCGTTGCTGTTGAGGTTGCCGGCCAGCGGCCGGCACTACCACGGGTGCAGGGCGCAGCCCTGCCGACCCCCATTCACCCAACATTAGCGGGCGCGGCCGGATGATCCGGCCGCCATGTCCCGTCGCCCTCTCCTGCTTGCGCTGTTGCTGCTGCCCAGCCTGTGGCCCGGGCTGGCCGCCGCGCGCATCGTCTACCGCTGCGTGCAGGGCAACACCGTCAGCCTGGCCACCGCGCCGGAACCCGGTTCACGCTGCACCCCGAAGGAAATCGACGACAACGCCATCCAGACCCCGAATCTGTGGGGCAACATGGGCGTGTTCAGCGGCGTGCTGTACGAGCGCGAGCAGGATGGCGCGCTGGTCTACTCCACCCGCAACCTGCCCGGCTCGCGGGTGTTCCTGAAGTTCACCATGGCCACGCCGCCGGGTGAACCTGCCCACGAAGGCCTGGGCAAGGTGGGCAAGCCGCAGCTGGCGCAGCATGCCAAACAGTTCAAGGCCGCCGCCAAGGCCACCGGCGTGGATGACGCATGGCTGCGCGCGATCGCCCACGCCGAAAGCAATTTCGATGCGCTGGCGGTCTCGACCAAGGGCGCACAGGGCGTGATGCAGCTGATGCCGGATACCGCGCAGGAGTACGGGGTGAGCGATCCGTTCTCGCCGCAGCAGTCCATCGATGGCGGCGCCCGCTACATGCGCGCGCTGCTGCGCCGCTACAACGGTGATCGGCCATTGGCCGCCGCCGCCTACAACGCCGGCATCGGCGCGGTCACCCGCTACAAGGGCGTGCCGCCCTATGCCGAGACCCTGGCCTACGTCGACAAGGTGATGGCCCTGTATGCGCGCTACCGCGAAGCGATGGGCATCCGTACCGAGGTGCCGGCGCGCTAGGCGGGTGGTGCTGCACGCACGTGGTTCTACATGGGAGCTTGCTCAGCGCGAGGTGGAGGTGCTGACCAGTTCGTAGCGTTCGATGCGGCCCAGGCGGGCAACCTCGGCCTGCACGTCGGCGCGCTGCTTCAGCGCACGCCAGGCCGCATCGATCTTCACGTCGCCGGGCAGCGACGGATAGGTGCGCATGTCCTGCAGGCTGGCCAGCGTTTCACCGCGTTCAACGGGTGAGCGCAACTGTTCGATCAGCACGGCCGCTGCGCCGTCGAGATTGCCCTCGTCCAGCAGCATCTCGCGCTGGAACAGGCGCGCGTCATCGCCCTGGGCCAGGATCGCTGCACGCGCGGCCTGTTCGGCCTTGGCATCGCCACGTTCACGGGCGGCAACGAACTGCAGCAGTGCCTGGGCCGCCTTGCCGTAACCGGCCAGGCCCGGCATGTCATTCACTGCCGTGGCGGCATCCTGCATGCGGCCCAGCGAACTGAACACGAAGCCGACGTTGAACTGGTGCTCGGCACCATCGGGGCCCAGTGCACCGATGCGTGCGGCCAGCTTGGCTGCCGCCAGCGCATCCTCGTTGCGGCCCAGCCGGCGCAGCGCGGTGAGCCGGCTGTTGAGCAGCCATGCCACCCATTCGGCTTCTGCCGCCGAAGGCGCCTCGCCTTCGGCGGCCGCAGCGGCCATGCCATCGGTCAGCGCCAGCACTTCCTCGTTGCGGTCCAGCATCAGCAGCGTGCTGCTGAACTCGGCCATGCGCGCGTCCAGCGCCCGGTCGAGCAGGCCGGAAACCCGCAGTTCGTCGAGGTGCTTCTGTGCAGCCTGCACGGGATCAAAGCGCGGGTTGGCGCGGTCGACATAGGGATCGAAGCGCTTGTCACTGCGCAGCCGGATGATTTCGGTGGGCGCGGAGATGCGGGCCAGGGTCGCGGGGATGGCCTCGCCACGGCCGTTGTCGGCCTGCAGCGTGGCCAGTGCCAGCCACAGTCCGGTGGGTTCCAGGCCGCCGCTCTTCCAGCCGTTGTCGAACAGTGCCTGCAGCAGTTCCATGCGCTGCTGCGGCTGGTCCCGCAGGCGGAACTGCAGGTAGTTGATCGCGTGGTGGTCCACCGGCAACGGCGCATCGGCATGCTTCAGCGCCTGCACCAGGTGCTTGGTGGCAGGCGCCGGTTGGTTCTCGGACAGTTCCACCGAGACCAGGGTCAGCAGGATCTGCGCATCGTCCGGCAGTGCCTCCTGCGCGCGCTGCAGATAGCGGCGGGCCTGGTCCGGCTTCTTCTGCACCATCGCGGTCCAGCCGGCCACCTGCGCGGCGCGGCCGCGATGTTCAGCATCGAAGTCATCCAGCATCGGATCTTCCATCAGCCGTTCCATCGCGATGAGTGCGCCCAGCGTGTTGCCACTGCGTGACTGCTGGATCGCCTCATCCCATCGCGTGGCATAGGCCTGGTGCATCGCATCGGCGGTGACTGACGGCTTCTGTGGTGCCACCGAGATCGAGGCGGAGGCCGGCGTGCTGGCCAGTGCGGCCACCAGCAGGGCGGCGAGAGGGAAGATGCGGGGCATGGAGGATCTCCATCCGTGGGAAGAGCATTGAACCCGCTGTAGCCAGGGAGAACAAGCGCGACGCATGGAACTCTGGCATCCGGCAGTACGTTTGGCCGTGGCGGATCCTGCGTTCAGCGTCTATTGTCGGTGCCTCTTCAGACAGCAGGCAGCGCAGCACGATGGCACGGTGGCAATGGATGGCGGCAGGCGTAGCGTTGGCGACCGTAGTGGCACTGGCCGCGACCTGGTGGGAGACGCCGCTGCATACGCCGGCTGAACCGGCAGGCCCTGTTCCAACGCCGCTGGCGTGGACCGCGCAGATCGAGCCGCTGGCCGGCGATGGCCACCCGGGTGACCGCGATGGCGCGTCCGCGCAGGCGCGTTTCGCCGATCCGTACGCGTTGCTGCGCAGTGCCGATGGCAGCGTCTATTTCACCGATGCCGGTGACAACAACCGGATCCGTCGTCGACTTCCCGATGGCCGCGTTGAAACGGTGGCCGGGCAGGGCGAGGGGCGTATCGATGGCCCGGCACTGCAGGCCAGTTTCAATACGCCCTCGGGCATCGCCGCCGACGCGCAGGGCAACCTGTATGTGGCCGACACCGGCAACCACGCGATCCGCCGTATCGGCACCGATGGCCAGGTGACCACGCTGGCCGGTGGCGAACAGGGCTACGCCGATGGCCCTGCCGCGCAGGCGCGGTTCGATGCGCCGATGGGCATCGCGGTGGACGCGCAGGGTCAGGTCTATGTGGCCGACACCTTCAACGACCGCATCCGGGTGATCGGTACCGACGGCAACGTGCGTACCCTGGCCGGCGGCGAGCGCCCGGGGCTGGCCGATGGCCTGGCGGGCGATGCACGCTTCGATACACCGGTGGCACTGGCCTTCGATGCGCACGGCGCGCTGCTGGTGGCCGACCTGTTCAACAACGCGGTGCGTCGGGTCGGTGCCGACGGCATGGTCAGCACGCTGCTGGGCGATGGCGGGGTGATCAATGGGCCGCTGTCGCTGGCCACCACGCACGACGGCGTGCTGTACGTGGGTGACCTTGATGGCCGCATCGTGCAGGTAACACCGCAGGGCCACCAGATCGCGCTGGTGGGCAACGGCCGCCTGCCACGCCTGGCCCGCCCCAGTGGGTTGGCGATGGATGCCGATGGCAGCGTGCTGGTCGCCGATTCCGCCAGCTATCGCCTGCACCGCCTGCGCCCGCTGCCGGTGGGTGACCTGCCGGCACCGGCGCTGGTCGGGCCCGCTGCCGATGCAGCATTGCCGGACACCGGTGGGCGCTGGCCATTGGCACCCCAGGACGGCTGGCATGAAGTGGTCGGCACGCTGGGCGAGGTGCGCGGCAACTTCAAGGGCGAGAGCCGCCACCACCTGCACGGCGGTTTCGATGTGCGCGGCGATGTCGGCCAGACCGTGCTGGCGATCGCCGATGGCAAGATCAGCAGCCCGGTAGCGGCGTGGAGCCTGGGTGGGCAGGCCGAGGGCCTGGCCGTGGACCGCCTCAAGTACATCCACATGCGGGTCGGCCGCACACCGCGCGACCAGCCGTTCGATGCGCGCTGGCAGGCGCTGTACGACGAACAGGGCAAGCTGGAGCGGATGCGCGTGCGTCGCGGCACGCGCATCCACGTCGGCGATCGCCTGGGCAGCATCAACAACCAGGCGCACGTGCACCTGGCGGTGGGCACCGGCGGCTTCGAAACCAACGCCGTGGCGCTGGGCTTCCACAACTACGCCGACCACTTCGCACCGCGCATCACCGATGTGGCGCTGCTGGACGACAACGACCAACCGCTGGCGGCCGGCAGCGACGGCGTGGTGATGCTGGCGCGGCAGGGCCGCGGCGTGCAGATCGTGGTCGAGGCCTGGGACCAGGTCGACAACAACCTGCCGCGCCGCCGCCTGGGCATGTACCAGGTGGGCTACCAGATCCTTGATGCTGCCGGGCAGCCGCTGCAGGGCTACGAGCAACCGCGCTGGAACATCGTGTTCAACCGCATGCCGCCGCAGAACGAAGCGGTGCGCGTGGCCTACGCGCCGGACAGCGGCATCACCGTGCATGGCAGCGCGGTGACCCGTTTCCGCTACCTGGCCACCAACACCGTGCGTGACGGCCTGATGGAAACCGGGCGCTGGCAGCCGGCGGCATTGCCACCGGGCGAGTACACCGTGCGCGCCAGCGTGCGCGACTACAGCGGCAACGAAGGCGTGGGCCCGCGCGAGATCAGGGTACGGCTGCTGCCATAGCCGCAGCCGGGGCGCCGCAGCGTTCGCGCTCGGCGTCCATGTCTTCCAGCGGCCGCACCTCGATGCTGCCGAAGCGCGCCCACGGGAAATCGCGGGCGATGCGCATGGCTTCGTCGCGGTCGCGGGCGACGATCAGGTTGAAGCCGGCCAGCAGTTCGCGGGTTTCGGCGAACGGGCCATCCAATACACGGCTGTGGCCATCGCGCACGCGCAGGGTCTGCGCGGTGTCGACCGGCTGCAGCTTCTGCGCGGCCAGCAGCGTGCCTTCCGCCTGCAGTTTGTCGGCGTGGGCCAGGCAGTCGCGCATCAGCGCGTTGAATTCTTCGGTGGGCAGGGCCTGCAGCAGGGCAGGCTCGATGTAGATCAGAAGCAGGTACTGCTGCATGGGACGGTCCTGGCGGGGGCGGGGTGTCCATGATGGCGCAGGTTTGCCTGCCGGCATGCTGCAGCGCGAAAAGCCGCCTGCGGCGGGCGATCGGCGAACGGCGGAGCCCCTCCGTGGTGGGGTGGGTTGGTTGCTGAAAGCTCGGGTTCTTGGATTTGGCCGGGTGGGGAGGCAGGGCAGGGGGCGCTGCAAGTACGTCCATGTAAGCTCGGTCGCCGCTTGCTCGTGTGCGCTGTCCTGCGCACACGGCAAGACCGGGGTTGGGCGTCCTGCCCAACCCGCCCGAGGCGTGCCTCGGGCCCATGCGGCTCACGCCCCCTGCCCTGCCTCCCCACCCGGCCTTGGACAGATCTCTGCGGCTGACCCACCACGGGAGATCAACAACAAGAGCAAAAGCGGGTCGCTCCGCTCGCAAAGCCGAGGTCGCCAGCCACCCGCTGTTGCTGTTGCTTCTGCCTTTTTTCTTGATCTTCCCGTGGTGGTTCGGCCACCGGAATCTGTCTGGGGCCGGGCGGGTGGGATTGGCGGGGTATCCGCGGCATGGATGCCGCGGCTAAGCCCCCATGGACGGGTTTACGGCGTCCCCGCCAATCCCACCCGCCCGGCCCACCCACAGGAAACCAGCTTTCAGCGACCAACCCAACCCACCACGGAGGGGCTCCGCCGTTCGCCGACTCCCGCCGAAGGCGCGCTTTCCACGGAAGAAATAATTTTCAAAAGACGTGTCGATTCCCAGCCCCCTGGTTCGTTGTACCCAGTGAAGGGCACGCACCCCGCGTCCCCACGGGAGACCGCAATGAAAGTAATGGTGATCGTGAAGGCCAACGCCGACTCCGAAGCCGGCCGCATGCCCAGCGAACAGGAACTGTCCGAAATGGGCGCCTTCAACGAACAACTCGTGGCCGCCGGCATCATGCTGGCAGGTGAAGGCCTGCATGCCACCCAGCGCGGACGTCGCATTCATTTCGGCAGTGGCGCGCCCAAGGTCGAGGCCGGTCCGTTTGGACCCGCCAGCGAGCAGATCGCCGGCTTCTGGCTGTGGGACGTGCGCTCGCTGGACGAGGCCGTTGAATGGGCCAGCCGCGCGCCGTTCAACAGTGGCGGCACCCTCGAACTGCGTCCCTTCATCTCCGCTGAAGACTTCGGCGAAGCCTTCACCCCCGAATTACAGCAGCAGGAACAGCGTCTGCGTGCACAGCTGGAAGGTTGACCCGATTCATTTCCCCCGCCGGGCATGGCCCGGCGCCACCCCCCTGAAACCCACGACGGAGCATTGCCATGAAATTGATTCCCTTCCTCGGCTTCAGCGGCCAGGCCCATGAGGCGATGGCGTTCTACGCCAAGGCACTCGGTGGCCAGGTCACCTCGGAAATGAAATACCGCGACATGCCGCCCTCCGATGGCTCGCCGGGCTGCAACGAGATGCCGCCGGAAACCCTGGACCACGTCGCGCACAGCCAGCTGGAAATCGGTAGCGCCATCGTGATGGCGGCCGACGGTCCCGGCGGTGGCGAGGGTGGCTCGACCACCATCAATGTCGACGTCGACAGCATCGAAGAAGCCGAACGCGTGTTCGCCGCGCTGGCCGACGGTGGCCAGGTGCAGATGCCGATCGCCGAAACGTTCTGGGCGCACCGCTGGGGCATGTTGATCGACCGCTACGGCAAGCCGTGGATGGTCAACTGCATGAAGCAGCCCTGATCCCTCTTCTTTTCATCCACAAGGAGCTTCACCGATGAATGCACCGCAACCGCAGATGATCTTCGTCAATCTTCCGGTGAAGGACCTGGAGAAATCCAAGGCCTTCTTCACCGCGCTGGGCTACAGCTTCAATCCAACTTACACCAACGATGACGCGGCAGGCATGGTCATCAGCGAGAGCATCTACGTGATGCTGCTGGCCCAACCTTTTTTCCAGCAGTTCACCAACAAGCCGATTGCCGATGCGCACACCCACACGGAAGTGATCAACGCACTCTCGGCACCCAGTCGCAAGGCAGTTGACGAGTTGGTGGACAAGGCACTGGCCGCCGGCGGCAGCGAACCGCAGCCGGCGCGCGACCTGGGCTTCATGTACCAGCGCGGCTTCCAGGATCTGGATGGCCATCTCTGGGAAATCGCACACATGGACGGCGAGCCGGGCTGACGGCCGCCGCAAGGGAGAACCCTCATGGCTTACGTGGATGCTTACGTGCTGCTGTGCCCACAGGACAAGGTGGCGGCCTACCGCCGCCTTGCCCGCAAGGCCGGCGCGGTGTGGAAGGACCATGGCGCGCTGCAGTACATGGAATGCGTGGCTGACGATGTGGAACCGGGAAAACACACCTCGTTCCCGCGTGCGGTCAAGGCAAAGCCCGGCGAAACGGTGATCGTCGCCTTCGTGGTGTTCCGTTCGCGCGCGGCGCGCGACCGTATCAACGCGAAAGTGATGGCGGACCCACGGCTGGCGTCGCTGGGCCCGAAGGACATGCCGTTCGATACCAAGCGCATGTTCTGGGGCGGCTTCAAGCCGATTGTTGAAGCATGAGCCACGGCGCTTGTGCGGGCCGGGCGTGCGTGCTGTGATCGGCGCATGCTCGAGCCCGCACTGATGCAGCGTCTGGAAACCCTCTGGCGGATGGAGTCGCCGGTGTTGATCGCGCGCCTGGCGCGGCTGCTCGGGGGCGATGTCGGCCGCGCCGAGGAGCTGGCCCAGGACACCTGGCTGGCCGCGCTGGAGCGCTGGCCGGAGCAGGGCATCCCGGACAACCCCGGAGCCTGGCTGATGACCACTGCGCGCAACCGTGCCATTGATGTGCTGCGCCAGCACCAGCGGGTGGCGCAGCAGCATGCGCAGTGGGGCGAGGAGCTGCATCCGGCACCCTTGCCGGCGCCGGACGACAGCCAGGCGCTGGAAGATGATCTGGGTGACGACCTGCTGCGGCTGATGTTCGTGGCCTGCCATCCGGTGCTGCCGGCCGACGCACGGGTGGCACTGACCCTGCGCCTGCTGGGTGGCCTGACCACCGTGGAGATCGCGCGCGCGTTCCTGCAACCCGAACCGACCATTGCGCAGCGCATCGTTCGTGCCAAGCGCACGCTGGCGCAGAAGCAGGTGCCCTACGAGGTCCCGCGTGCTGACGCGATGCCCGAGCGGCTGACTTCGGTGCTGGAGGCGATCTACCTGGTGTTCAACGAAGGCTATGCGGCCAGTGCCGGTGACGACTGGATGCGCCCGGCACTGTGCGAGGAGGCGCTGCGGCTCGCGCGCATCCTGGCGCACCGGCTGCCGGTGCCGCCGGTGCTGGGCCTGCTGGCGCTGATGGAGCTGCAGGCCTCGCGTGCCGCGGCACGGACCGATGCGCAGGGCGTGCCGGTACTGCTGGACCAGCAGAACCGCGCGCGCTGGGACTGGCTGCAGATTGAACGCGGGCAGCAGGTGCTGGCGCGCGCGCTGGCCGCCGGTGGCGCTGATGATCCCTATGTACTGCAGGCGCGTATCGCAGCGTGCCATGCAGCGGCGCGCCGCCCCGAGGATACCGACTGGCCGCGCATCGCAGCGCTCTATACGCAGCTGCTGCAGGTGCAGCCCTCGCCGGTTGTTGCATTGAACCGGGTCGTGGCGGTGCTGCGCAGTGACGGTGCCTTCGCGGCGTGGGCGCAGCTGCAGCCGTTGCTGGTGGACGCGCGACTGCGTGAGTACGCGCCGCTGCAGGTGGTGCGCGGGGAGTTACTACAGGCGCTGGGGCGCGACCTGGACGCACGTCACGCTTTTGCGGAAGCCGCCAGACTCAGCCAGAACCAGGCAGAGCGGGGCCTGCTGCGGCAACGGGCCGGCCTGCCTCCCACGGAGTGACCTCGACGAAGGCAGCACTTGTCGGCGGGCCCGCGAGCCGTTATGTTTCGCGCCCAGCGGACGCGTCAGCGTCCACTTTCCATGCGTATTGACCGAGGAGCGGTTGGATGTATTCAAGGACGAAGAGCGCATCGCGCGCTTTTGCGCGCCTGCTTGCCTGTGCCCTGTGCCTGGCCGTATGGCCGATGGCCGTACAGGCGGCAGACAAATCACAGCAGGCCTATTGGGCCGGTTTTGCCTATACCGCTGATGCCGCTGCCGTGCAGGCGACCACACCGCATGCGCATGCGGTGCTGGAACAGCGCGGCCTGATCCCGTTGAACCAGGCCCTGGCACAGTCGCTCAAGCGCCGCGCCCCGGCCCACCTGCAGCTGATCGACCAGCCGGTGGCGATGCTCGACGGCACCACCAGTGCGACAGTGCTGGCCGCGGCACTGGACCGCGAACTGGTCTCGGTCGAGCCGATCGGTGACCAGTACAAGGTGCTGGTGGAAGTGGCGCTGCAGGCGCTGTTCTTCGATTTCCGCGAGCGCCAGGTGATCGCGTCCTATCCGCTTACCCTGCAGCGCATCGACGTGCAGGATTACCGGCCGGACAACGACGATATCGACGCGATCGTCGCCGATCTCCTGTATGGCAGCGCCGATACCAGCCTGTCGCAGGTGCTGGCTGCCAGCCTCGCCCAGGCCAGGCTGCCCGATGCCGCCGTGCGTCGCCTGCAGGTCGGTGGCGTAACCCTGTCCGACGCGGTCCGCGCCAAGCTGCCCGACCCGAAGTGGGAAGCCCCGCTGCGCGCCACGCTGGCCCATGAGCTGTCCAAGACGCTGTCGTCCAATACCGGCGTCGGCCTGCTGCCGCCGGCCTCGGGCCAGGCGATCGGTGGCGCGATGGCGGCCCGCTTTGCCGATGGCAAGGTCTACCAGCTGAAGATCCCCGAGCCGGACTACGTCATCAACCTGCAGGTCGATGCGCTGAAGAACGGCGTGATCGAAGAAACCCCGGCGATGAAGACGATGCTGTTCGGCGCGTTCTTCACCGCCAAGGTGACCGAGCCATTCTCCGGCAAGGTCTATTTCGAACAGCCGCTGCGCAAGGGTGCCACCAAGGTGGTGCCGATCACGCAGTGGCAGGTCGACCAGTGGTCGGCCAGCTACGAAACCCTGCTGGCCGGCTTCGACGCCTTCGCCGGCGCCGCCGCCAAGCGCGCCGATTCGCGCGGCTGGCTGGACGAACAGAAGCCGGGCGGCCGCCCGTTGCAGCAGCAGACCCAAGCCCTCCAGGAGTTGATCAAGTCATGTCGTTGATGCGTACCATCCTGCTCATCCTCATCGCCCTGGTGGTGGCCTCCCCGGTCGCTGCACAGACCGCCAGTTCACGCGGTACCGGTTCGGCCAGCTACGGCCTGCGCCTGAGTGCCGACACCCGCGCCCAGGCCCTGAACAAGGCCAAGGTCAATGCACTGGAGGCGTACATCGCCGAAACCGGTGCGGCCAAGCTGCGCCTGTTCGAAGCACGTCGCTCCGAGTTCATCGGCGAGATCGACCGCTACGTGCTCAGCGCCGTGCAGCTGTCGGACACCGAAGACAAGAAGGCCAAGACCTACACCGTCACCGTCCGCGCCGAGATCAACACCACACTGCTGCAGACCAAGCTGGATGCCGGCTCGGCCGTGGCCGGTGCCACCGCCGCGCAGCGCTCGCTGCTGACCTTCCTGTTCATGGCGCGCTCGCAGGACACCGTGCAGTCGTTCCAGGACAAGGAATACCGCCGCGTCGACGCCAGCAGCAGCTACAGCGAGAACACCCGTGAAGGCGACAGCTTCCGCGGCAACTCGGTCAGCACCAACGGCAGCATCAACCAGAATGGTTCGATGTCGGTCACCAGCGGTGGCAGCACCACCCAGCGCAGCGACAACATCAGCTGGAAGGTGGCCAACGCCGCCGAAGTGAACACCGCGATGACCGGCGCCTTCAGCGCCGCCGGCTACGAAGTGGTTGAAGCCGAATACGTGGAAGGCGAATCGCGCGGCCTGCTCAGCATCGAGCGTATCCGCAAGGACTTCAGCACCGGCAACGACCTGGCTCCGGCCACTCTGCGTGATACCGCCAACGGCATCCGTGCGGCCAACATCCCGTACATCGCCGTCGGCACCCTCGACGTCGGCATGCGCGACCGCGACCCGGCCAGCGGCAACACCCGCGTGTTCGTCACGGTCACCGGCAAGGTGCTGGACGTGACCGGTCGCTTCCCGCGCACCGTGTCGTCGGTGGGCCCGGTGCAGTTCTCCGGTACCGGCCCGAACGAAACCGTCGCCCGTACCAACGCGCTGCAGCTGGCGGCTGAAAAGGCTGCCCAGCAGATGATCAACGAACTGAACGTCAAGGCAGTTCGTTGATCCGCCACCCCGGTGGGTGCCGAGCTCGCTCGGCATCGCCCGGGGTTACCGATTTCCCACGTGCCGCTTCGCGGCCGTCTCTCCCAAAAGGACACTCACATGATCCGCAATACCGCTCTTGTCGTGGCCATCGCGGCCGCCACCCTGTCGATGCCGGCCCACGCTGGCCTGGGCAAGCTGAAGGACCTGGCTGGCGCCGCTACCGGCACCTCCAGCAGCAGCGCCTCCAGCGCCGCCGCTCCGGACGAAGCCGCGCAGGAAGCGCTGGTGCGTCGTTTCGTCAGCTCGCAGTCGCACTCGCTGCAGGCCCAGACCTCGTTTGCCCGCGCCTTCGGCCTGGCCGAGCAGGTGCAGCTGCTGGAAGCCGAGCGCCAGGCGCTGTCGTCGGGTTCGGTCAGCGTCGATGCGATGAAGAAGTCGGTGTCGGTCAGTGAAGCTGCGCAGGCGGCGATCAACGAGCGCCAGGCCGCACAGCCGGAACTGAACGCTGAATCCAAGCAGCACTACGCCGAAGGCCTGGTCTCGCTGCTGTCCTCGGCGGCCGAAGCACAGAAGCTGGGCGGCGAAGCCAGCAACTTCACCGCCGGCATGAAGAACCTGGGCGCGACCCAGCTGGCCACCGTCGGCCGCAAGCTGGCAGCAGGTGCATGGGTGGCCAAGGAATCGCCGGGCTTCATCCAGGGCCTGTACGGTTCGACCAAGTCGGCCGTGACCTTCGCCAAGAAGAGCAAGGTGAAGGTGCCGTCCAACGCCGATTCGATGCTCGACACGCTCTGATCCGAGGCGAATCTCCATGCGTATGACCTACCGTTTGATCGGCCTGGGCCTGGCTGCCACGCTGCTTGCAGCCTGTGGCAAGCAGGACACCCCGGCCGCCGCGCCCGCCAAGGACAAGGCAACCAGTGCACTGGCCAGCAATGCGCCAGTGGAAGCAGCGCCCCTGCGTGGCACGCCGGATTTCGGCGGCACCACCCAGGTCGCGCGCGAAGCCGACGGCATCGGCAGCACCCCGGAACTGGCGGTGCTGGCGGCATTGCAGTCGGCGGTGGCGCAGGTCAACGGCGTACGCGTGGCCAGTCAGATGCAGAGCCTGCGTGCAGGCCTGCATGTGGATGTGGATGACGAACACGTCGGCAATATCCGCGCCGACGCGTTCACCCAGCAGATGATCGCCGGCTCGCAGGGCGCGGTGCTGGGCTATGAAATCCTGTCGCAGGATGAAGTGCGGCAGCTGGACGAGGAAACCATCGCCCGCGTGCGCGCCAGCGACGAAGGCTGGAGCTTCAAGGGCTCGGCGTCGGCCAGTGCCTCCGGCGAAGCCTCGGCCAAGAGCGGTTCGGCCTCGGCCAGCGTCAGGGAAAGCTACGACGAGAAGGTCAGCGTCGATGCCAAGCGTGGCGCCAGTTCGTTCGATTCCGACGTGACCCATCGCAGCATGCGCAGCTACTGGAAGGTGCGCGTGCGCGCACAGATTGCCCAGTACCGCGCGCCGGACGAGCAGGGCAAGCCGAAGATCGTGGTTGCACTGCCGCGCACCAAGGCCGGAAGCTATGCCGTGGGCGACGGCCGCGTGGACGCGGACGAAGTGGCCGATGCGATCCGCGCACGGCTGTCCGACACGCTGACCCAGACCCAGCGCTTCATCGTGCTGGACCGCGAGTTCGGCGACGAACTGCAGGCCGAGATCGACCACATCAACAGCGGCAACGTGCGCCTGCAGGACACCGCACGCGTCGGCCAGCAGCTGGCGACCGACCTGATCCTGATCCCGACCATCGAACGCTTCGAGTACCCGCGCAGCGTGCGCAACCTGCGCATGTCCGACCGCCAGGTGACCTCGTACTCCGGTGGCGGCCGCATTACCCTGCGCCTGATCAACGCCACAACCGGCCAGGTGGTGATGTCCGACAGCTTCGACCACCAGCTGGCCTCGACCGGCCCGAGCACCCTGCCGCGCGTGGTCAATGGCCGCAACATGGCCGCGGCGATGATGGAATCGCTGTCCGGCCAGATCGGCACCACCATCGTCACCACGCTGTTCCCGGTGTCAGTGGTGTCGGTGGACGGTGACCAGGTGGTGCTGAGCCAGGGCGGTGACACCGTGCAGGCCGGCCAGCGCTGGCAGGCCGTGCGCCTGGGCGAAGAACTGAAGGACCCGCAGACCGGCCGCTCGCTGGGCCGCAGCGAACACCCGTGCTGCACCATCCGCATCGACCGCGTGGCCGCACAGACCTCCTACGGCACCATCGAAGACGGCGTTGACGCCATGCGCGGCGGCTTCCGTCCGGGCCAGATTGAACTGCGCCAGAAGCTGGGCAGCAAGCCGGCTGCCGCCGCTGCTGGCGCAACGGCCTCGGCTGCACCGGCCGCCGCCGCGCGCCCGGCGGCCAAGCCGAAGCCCAAGCCCGCTGCCGCCCCGGCCGAAGACCCGAACTGGTAACACGCCAAGGCAGCACACAGATGGGGTCAGAGCCCTTTCCCACCGGGAAAGGGAACTGACCCCTTCTTGTTTCCGTCCGTGTCGACCAAGGTCGACACCTACCAACAGCGGCGTGTCGACCAAGGTCGACACCTACCAACAGCGGCGTGTCGACCAAGGTCGACACCTACCAACAGCGGCGTGCCGACCAAGGTCGACACCTACCAACAGCGGCGTGCCGACCAAGGTCGACACCTACCAACAGCGGTGTGTCGACCAAGGTCGACACCTACCAACAGCGGCGTGCCGACCAAGGTCGACACCTACCAACAGCGGTGTGTCGACCAAGGTCGACACCTACCAACAGCGGTGTGTCGATCAAGGTCGACACCTACCAACAGCGGCGTGTCGACCAAGGTCGACACCCACCAACAGCAGCGGGAACCTGTCGAAGGCGGGGTGGGTCCGGTTGCGGGGGTGTAAGCGCCATGGATGGCGCGCCCAAGCCTCCAGGGACGGATTCACGGCGTCCCCCGCAACCGGACCTACCCCGCCTACCCTCAGGAACCCAGCTTTTGCTGTTGCTTCGGCCGTTGCCGTTGTTTCTGCGGGTGCAGGGCGCAGCCCTGCCGAACCCCTTACACTCCAGAAGGATTTCCCTGCTGGAGAGAGCAATGAAACGAGTAGTACTGGGCGTGCTGGCCCTGTCAGTGTCGAGCGCACTGATGGCGGCCACCCCGAAATTCGATGGCGCGCGGATCTCCGCCGACGTCAAGGAACTGGCCTCCGACGCCTACGAAGGCCGCTCCCCGGCCACCGCCGGCGAAGAGAAGACCATCGCCTTCCTCAGCAAGCAGTTCGCCGACGCCGGCCTGCAGCCGGGCGGTGACCTCAAGGATGGCAAGCGCCTGTGGACCCAGGCGGTGCCGCTGCGCAAGGGCGACATCGTCGGCGCACCGCAGCTGGCGCTGCACCAGGGCGGCAAGACCGTTGCGCTGGAGCAGGGCAAGCAGATTGCCGTGCGCGCCGCCATGAACGGCGCCAGCAACGTCGACATCAGCAAAGCCCCGCTGGTGTTCCTCGGCTACGGCGTGAAGGCACCGGAGCGCAACTGGGATGACTTCAAGGGTGTGGACCTGAAGGGCAAGATCGCCGTCGTGCTGATCAACGACCCGGACTTCGAGACCGGCCAGGGTGATTTCGACGGCAAGGGCATGACCTACTACGGCCGTTGGACCTACAAGTACGAAGAAGGCGCCCGCCAGGGCGCGCTGGGCGTGCTGATCGTGCACGAGACCGCACCGGCGTCGTACGGCTGGGCCACCGTGGCCGGTTCCAACACCAACACCATGTTCGACGTGGTGCGCGACAACCCGGCCGACAGCCACCCGCTGCTGGAAGGCTGGATCCAGCGCGACCTGGCCGTGGAGCTGTTCCGCTCGGCCGGGCAGGACTTCGAGGCGCTGAAGAAGAAGGCGCAGCAGCGCGACTTCACCCCGGTGCCGCTGACCGGCGCCAGCCTGGACGCGAAGTACGCGGTGAAGACCGAAGTGATCACCTCGCACAACGTGGCCGCACGCCTGGAGGGCAGCAGCCACCCGGACGAGACCATCGTCTACAGCGCGCACTGGGATCACATCGGCGTGGGCGAGCCCGACGCACGTGGCGACCGGATCTTCAATGGCGCTCTGGACAACGCCAGTGGCACCGCATCGCTGATCGAACTGGCTCGTGGCTTCGCCAAGGCCAAGCGCCCGCAGCGTTCGCTGCTGTTCCTGGCGGTCACCGCCGAGGAAAAGGGCCTGCTGGGTTCGGAGTACTACGCCACCCATCCGCTGTATCCGCTGGAAAAGACCGTGGCGGTGATCAACATGGATGGCATGGCGCCGTTCGGGCCGTCGCGTGATTTCGGCATCTACGGTGCCGCGCGCTTCGAGCTGCTGGACCAGCTGAAGGACGTGGCCAAGGGCTGGGATATCCGCTACACGCCGGACCCGAAGCCGGAAGCGGGCCTGTTCTTCCGCTCCGATCACTTCCCGTTCGCCAAGCGTGGCGTGCCGGCGCTGTCCTGGTCGGCCGGCCAGGACTGGGTGGACGGTGGCGTGGCCGCAGGCAAGAAGGCCTCCGAGGACTACACCGCCAAGCGCTACCACCAGCAGGGCGACGAGTGGCAGCCGGACTGGGTGTTCGCCGGTGCCGCCCGCGACCTGGAGGTGCTGTACACGCTGGGCAACCAGCTGGCCAACTCGCGCAGCTGGCCGAACTGGAGCAAGGACGAATCGTTCCGCGCCGTGCGTGACGCCAGCGCCGACCAGCGCAAGTAAGGGAATGCGCCGGGTTCGCCCGGCGCCTCCCGGGTAGTGCCGGCCGCTGGCCGGCAACCTTGTGATGCTTGTGGAGGTCATGGGGAGCCGGCCAGCGGCCGGCTCTACCAGAATGGCTTCCATCCCCGCTTTCCGGCCCTTCGTCGCAACCCGCTTGTTTGCCCGGCGGGCCGCCCTATGCTCGGCTCACCCCCTTCCTCCAAGGCGCCGCCGTGTTCGCCAGCCTCTCTCTCCTGCTTCGTCACCTGCTGGCCTGGGCTGCGGCGCTGTTCGTCGCCGGCATGGTCTGGAGCGGCATTTTCAGCGGCATGAACGACGGCCCTGGCTGGGTGTTCGGACTGCTGGTGATGTTCCTGATGATTTCCGCGCTGGGCAGCGCGATTACCCATGTACGCCGCGTCTGGCTGGTCGCCGGCCGGCTGGATTCGACCACGCTCTCCGGCCGCCAGCGCCGCCAGGTGGAACTGCCGATGGATGCCGGCCAGGCATTCTCGGTGGTGGAAGCGGCCATCGCTGAACTGCCGCGCGTAGAAGACGTGGAAAGTTCGGCCGGCAGCCTGCAGGTGCGGGCCTACGTGCGCCGCGTGGATGCCTGGAACGGCCGCCAGCCATCGCGCTGGAACCTGCCGGCACGGCTGGCGATCAAGCGCAACAGCGTGCTGGCGACGGTCACGCCGGGGCAGGGCACCAGTACCGTCACCCTGTTGTTTGAGCCGGATGCCGGCTGGTGGGCCGACCTGCTGGCACTGGATGAGGGCAGCAACTTCGAGAACGCCGAAGCGGTCACCCGCGCGATCAGCCGCCGTGTTGCCGACCAGCGTCGCGACGAGCAGGCCGCGGCTGAGCAGACCCAGGTGGAAAAGGAGCTGTCGGTGGCCCGGTTGAACCTGCTGCATGCGCAGGTGGAACCGCACTTCCTCTACAACACGCTGGCCAACGCGCAGGTGCTGACCCGCACCGACCCGGCACGTGCCGACCAGATGCTGGGCCACCTGATCCAGTACCTGCGCAGCTCGTTGCCACAGGTGGACGAATCGCTGTCCACGCTGGGCGTGGAGCTGGAGCGCACCCGTGCCTACCTGGAGATCCTGCGTATCCGCATGGGCGCACGGCTGGGGGTGGAGGTGCAGGTACCGAACGAACTGCACGGCGTGCAGCTGCCGGCGATGGCGCTGCAGACGCTGGTGGAGAACGCGATCAAGCATGGCCTGGAACCGAAGCCCGGCGGTGGCACGATCTGGATCCTGGCGCGTGGCTTCGATGACCATGTAACGGTGACGGTGGCCGACGATGGCCTCGGCTTCGGCCAGGGCACCAGCGGTACCGGCATCGGCCTGAAGAACCTGCGCGAGCGCCTGCGCCTGACCTGCGGCGAACAGGCCGGCGTGGCGATCGTCGCCAACTTCCCCAGCGGCGTGGCCGCGACCATGACCCTGCCGCAGTCGAGCAAGGAGCGCAGCCATGCCGCTTGAGGCGCTCATTGCCGAAGACGAGGAACTGCTGCGGCAGTCGCTGGTCGAGCAGCTGGGCCGGTTGTGGCCGGACCTGAAGCTGGTGGCCGAGTGCGAGGATGGCGCCAGTGCGCTGGAACAGCTGGCCGAGAAACAGCCGGACATCGCCTTCCTCGATATCCGCATGCCCGGCATCAGTGGCATTGAAGTAGCCCGTTCGCTGTCCGAACTGAGCCCGCGCACCCAGGTGGTGTTCGTTACCGCCTACGACCAGTACGCCATCGACGCGTTCGAGCAGGGTGCGATGGACTACCTGCTGAAGCCGGTCAGCGATGAGCGCCTGCTGGCCACGCGCGAACGCATCCTGTCGCGGCTGCCATCAACGCGCCAGGACGATGCCGTACTCGAACGCCTGCTTCAGCGCCTGGGGCCGTCGCAGAGGGCGGCAGAGCGCCCGCCCTTGGCCTGGATCACCGCCAGCAACGGCCGCGAGACGCAGCTGATCATGCTGGAAGACGTGGCCTACTTCCGTGCTGACAACAAGTACACCACCGTGATGACCGCGGCCGGTGAGAGCCTGCTGCGCACACCGTTGCGCGAGCTGCTGGAAGTGCTCGATCCGCAGCACTTCCGCCAGATCCATCGCTCGACCATCGTCAACATGAAGGCGGTGGCAGCGGTCAGCCGCGACGATACCGGGCGCGGGGTGCTGCGCCTGCGTGGGCGTACGGAGACGCTGGTGGTCAGCCAACCGTTCATGAGCCTGTTCCGCGGCATGTAGCCGCACTCTGGAGGCACCATGCGCCTGTTCCTGTTTGCCTGCGTTGCTGCGCTGTCATTGGCCGGCTGCGAGAAGTCCAGCGAAACCTCGATCACCCGTACCAATGCCAACGGCGTGGACACGCTGTACAGCAAACGCACCGTGGTCGATGGCGAGGCGCGGTTCCAGTGCATCGCCAGCAGCAGTGGCCACTGCCACTACGTGGTGCTGGACCCTGCATGCAGCAGCGGGGCCGCGTGTGCCACGCCGCCGTTGCGTCGGTTCGCGGTGGCGGTGGGAAAGACCGAGGCGATGCGTGACCTGCCCAGGGGCTTCCACCAATGCGTCAGCCAGGACCCGATAGAACAATGCCACCGTGAGTGATCACGGTGGCATTGTGGGTCCCCCCGCTTCCCTGAAGGGTCAGTAGGCAGGTTGCAGTGTCAGGTCGTGGTGGTGCTCGTTCTCACCCACATGGTTCAGGCGGCCGACCAGTTCTGAGTGCTGCTTCATGCGCCCGATCTCGGTCATGATGCGGATGTCCTCATGGCGCAGCTCGCGCTTGGCAGTGACGGCCTGCTTGTAGTCCAGCACTTCCGGGTAGTGCTCGGCCAGGTCCAGTGCCTCGGCCACGTTCTCGACGCTGTCGGCCTTGGAGCTGATGCGGGCGCGGCTGTTGAAGGCCTTCATCCAACGCTCGAAACCGGCGGTGCGGTCGAACATGTTGGCCATGAACCAGATCACGAACAGGATCGAGATCCATGAGCCGAACACCACGACCACGCGGGTGAAGGTGATGTGGTAATCGTCGCGCCACAGGTAGTTGGTGATCAGCCCGAGGATCAGCAGCGAGGCCGCCTGCCAGCCGACGATCGAGGCGATCAGCCATTGGCACTTGGCCTGGGCCAGCACAGCCACTTCATCGCGGATCTGCTGCTCGCTGAGGCTGCGCCAGTGCGCGACCTGTTTTTCGAACGGGCTGCTGTAGAGCTCGTTGTCGCGAAGCAGTAGTCCCAAACCCTTGAACAAAGCAATCATGGCTGGCTCCTTGTGGAACGTGCGTCGATCAGCGTTGGACGGTGTGGCGGGTTCAGTTCTAGCACTTCCAGCGAGCCGTGCAATGGGCGCAATGCCTAGCGGCGTAAGGGTTTTGTCTGAATGGGTGAATGTTGCTGCATCGCAACATCATGGTCGTAGCCTGCGACAGGATGTCGCAGGGTGAAACGTGCTGCGGCTGCACATGAAACCGTGGCTGAGCGCGGAGGCTCGCCGTCGGCGTCGTGATCGCCCAGAATCGGGGCCGACCGCGCAACCTGCGGCCGCTCTTCCGCCTTTCCTGGACCTGTGATGCCGGCTCTGCTGCAGCGACTCTCCCGCCCCGTCACCGCGCCTATCCGGCGCTGGGTACTGGAGGCCTTCCCGCGTGGCCAGAGCGGCATCGATTACGACCACCCGCTGGGAGACCCGGGCTGGTTCGGCCCGCACAGCGTCACCTGGCGGCTGCACGCCGAGTTCCCCTCGATGCTGGCCGGAGGCCTGTGTGCGCTGATGCTGCAGACCTTGCACCCGCGCGCGCTGGCCGGCGTCTACGACCACTCCAATTTCCGCCAGGACCTGGTGGGACGCCTGCGCCGCACCACCGCCTTCGTTGCCGGCACCAGCTATGCGCCCAGCGGCGAGGTGGAGGCGCTGGTGGCCAAGGTACGCCGCATCCATGCGCAGATCCGCGGCCAGACCGCGCAGGGGGAGCCCTATGCGGCGGACGATCCGCAGCTGCTGACGTGGGTGCATGTGACCGAAGCCTTCGGTTTCCTGCAGGGCTTCCGTCGTTACGGGCGCGAGGTGCCGGCGCACATCGCCGATCGCTACTACGACGAGTACCGCTGCGTGGCCGAGGCACTGGGTGCGGTGGATGTGCCGCGCAGTGAAGCGGAAGTGGCCGCGTACTTCTGCGCGCGGCAGCCGGAACTGCGCGTCGACGAACGCTCGCGCGAAGTGCTGGAGGTGTTGTCCGGCGTGCGCCTGCCGGTACCGGTGCCGGGCCTGTCGCGCGAAGTGTTCCTCGGCGCCGGTGCGGCGCTGCTGCCGGACTGGGCCGAGGGCATGCTGGAACGCAATGCGCGCCAGCGCGCACAAGCTGCAGCGTCGGCGAAGCTGATGCAGGGCATGGCGCCGCTGTTCCGCCGCGCGCTGCCCGATGGCCTGGCCAGCCGCGCCTGCACGCGCATGGGCGTGCCGGTGGCGGTGTTGCGCGAGTGGCCCGAACTGCTCCGGTAGGTGCCCACCTTGGTTGGCACGCATTTCGCGCGGTGCCGCAGAAGCGCCAACCAAGGTTGGCCTCTACCAGAGCGGATTCCGCAGTAAGTGGATCTACTGACACCATGGTTCTGGTAGCTGCCGACCTTGGTCGGCACGCATTTCGCGCGGTGCCGAAGAAGCGCCAACCAAGGTTGGCCTCTACCAGAGCGGATTCCGCAGTAGGTGGATCTACTGACACCATGGTTCTGGTAGCTGCCGACCTTGGTTGGCACGCATTTCGCGCGGTGCCGCAGAAGCGCCAACCAAGGTTGGCCTCTACCAGAGCGGATTCCGCAGTAAGTGGATCTACTGACACCATGGTTCTGGTAGCTGCCGACCTTGGTCGGCACGCATTTCGCGCGGTGCCGCAGAAGCGCCAACCAAGGTTGGCCTCTACCAGAGCGGATTCCGCAGTAGATCCACGCCATGCGTGGATGGGCTTCATCCGGCCGACTTCAACCCACGCAACAGCATCTCCAGCGCCGCCGTCGCCTGCTGCAGGCGCGCGTCGCCATCCTCGCCCTCGGCGATCCAGAACGCGGCCTCGGCCAGGCTGCCGTAGATCA
The DNA here is from genome assembly GCF_056482945.1 of Stenotrophomonas sp. 62841_Sma. Lineage (NCBI taxonomy): Bacteria > Pseudomonadati > Pseudomonadota > Gammaproteobacteria > Lysobacterales > Lysobacteraceae > Stenotrophomonas > Stenotrophomonas sp. 62841_Sma. The sequence goes on from NZ_CM151224.1 coordinate 499,350, forward strand.
GCGACGCCAGCGCCTGCGCGTCCACCGGCGCCACCACGCCCTGCGCCACCAGATGTTCGATCAGGTGCTGCATCGAGTGCACGCAGTGGCGCTGCGATTCCGGTGAGGCGCCACCCAGTACCGCGCGCGCATCGCGCAGCACGATGCGCTGGATCTCCGGCTCCAGTGCCATCTCCAGATAGGCGCGGCAACGCTGCACGAAGCCGTCCCAGGCATCATCCGCGCCATCGCTGATCGCCTGCAGACGCAGGTCGGTCTCGGCATCGAGCTGGGCGACGACAGCCGCCAGCAGACCCTTCTTGTCGCCGAAGTGGTGGTACAGCGCGCCGCGGGTCAGCCCGGCCTGGGCGGTCAGGTCGTCCATCGAGGTGGCGGCATAGCCATGCGCGCTGAACACCCGGCGGGCGGTGGCCAGCAGGGTGGCGCGGGTTTCTTCCATCTCGGCGCGGGTGCGACGAACCATCCGGAGCTCCTTACATACACAGTGCATGATTATTTACATACGGTTCGTATGAATGTAGCCTCTTATTCATACGCTCTGTATGTATTGTCGTGGCGCCCGGTGCGCCAGGCAAGTCACTGCCCTGGAGAACCTGATGGCCACCCCCTATCGCGACCTGTTCGCGGCCCCCGGCACCGCCGGCCTCGCCCTGGCCGGGCTGCTGGCACGCCTTCCTCTACCGATGACCGGTATCGGCATCATCACCCTGCTGTCCCAGCTGCGCGGCAGCTATGCACTGGCCGGTGCGGTGTCGGCCACCTTCGTGCTGACCTACGCGTTGCTGTCGCCGCAGGTATCGCGCTGGGTCGACCGGCGCGGGCAGGGCAGGGTGCTGCCGTGGGCCACCGCGGCCAGTGCGGCCGGGTTGCTGTTGCTGCTTGCGTGCACGCTGCTGGCCGCGCCGGACTGGACGCTGTTCATTGCGGCGATGCTGGCCGGTTGCATGCCCAGCGTGTCGGCGATGGTGCGCGCGCGCTGGACCGCGATCCATCGCGGGCGCCCGCAGCTGCAGACCGCGTATTCGCTGGAGACCGTGTTCGACGAGGTGACCTTCATCGCCGGGCCACCGTTGTCCGTCGGGTTGTCGGTGGTGGTATGGCCGCAGGCCGGCGTGCTGGCCGCCGCCCTGCTGCTGGTGCTCGGGGTGACCGCACTGGTTCTGCAACGCGGTACCGAACCACCGCTGCAGCGCTGCGAAGGCGCAACACCCTCGCGCTCGCTGCTGCGGCAAGCGGAGATCCGCCTGCTGGCGTTGCTGATGCTGGCGATGGGTGTGATTGTCGGTACCGTCGACATCACCAGCGTGGCCTTCGCCGAACAGCGCGGGCAGCCACTGGCTGCCAGTTGGGTGCTGTCGGCCTATGCGCTGGGCAGCTGCGCGGCGGGCCTGCTGTTTGGTGCGCTGAAGCTGCAGATCCCGTTGCCGCGCCTGTTGCTGACCGGAGCAGCGGCCACTGCATTGGCCACGCTACCGCTGCTGTGGGTCGGCAGCCTGCCTGCCCTGGCCGTTGCCGTGCTGCTGGCCGGGGTGTTCTTCGCGCCGACGATGATCGTTGCGATGTCGCTGGTCGAACAGTACGTGCCCGAATCGCGCCTGACCGAAGGCATGACCTGGTTGCTGGCCGGATTGAACATCGGCGTGGCGCTGGGCGCAGCACTGTCCGGGCAGAGCGTCGATGCGGGGGGCGTGCGCAGCGGCTTTGCTGTTGCGCTGGTGGCAGGCGGTGGCGTGCTGCTGTTCGCCGTGCTCGCGCAACGTGCACTGCGCCCGTCTGCCTCGACCACATCCCCTGAAGGAATCCTCCCGTGAGCGCTTCATCGCCTGCGCACGCCGCGCCTGTGCCTCGTCATCCGTGGTGGGCGGTTTCCGCCGTCGGCCTCGCCACGTTCTCGGTGGTCACCACCGAAATGCTGCCGGTCGGCCTGCTGACCCCGATCGCCGAAGATCTCGGCGCGTCCACCGGCACCGCCGGCCTGATGATCTCGCTGCCGGCCCTGCTGGCGGCAGTGTTCGCACCGCTGGTGGTGATCGCAGCCGGTGGCATTGATCGCCGTCGCATCCTGTGCGCGCTGCTTGCGCTCCTGCTGGTCGCCAACCTCGCGTCGGCGCTGGCACCGGGCATCGGCTGGCTGTTGGCCGCACGGGTGCTGGTGGGGTTCTGCATGGGCGGCATCTGGGCCATCGCCGGCGGTCTGGCTGCGCGCCTGGTGCCGGCTGACCGCATCGGCCTGGCTACTTCGATCATCTTCGGCGGCGTGGCCGCAGCGTCGGTGTTGGGCGTTCCGTTGGGCGCGCTGATCGGGGATGCATTGGGTTGGCGCAGCGCCTTTGTGGTGATGGCGTTGTTCAGTGCGGCGGTGATGCTGCTGCATCTGCGGGTGGTTCCCGCGTTACCTGTAAGTACATCGGTGCGGCCGCGGCAGTTCGTGCAGCAGCTTGGCCAGCGCGACCTGCGGCGTGGCCTGTGGCTGACCGTGCTGCTGGTGTCCGGGCACTTCATCGCCTTCACCTACGTGCGGCCGCTGCTGACGTCCGTCTCGGGCGTGGAGGCGTCGTGGATCGGTGCACTGCTGTTTGCCTACGGCCTGGCCGGCATCGCCGGCAACTTCATTGCCGGGCCGCTGGCAGCGCGCCATCCGCGCGGTACGTTGCTGGCGATCGCATCGGGCCTGCTGCTGACGCCGCTGCTGTTGCTGTGGCTGGGTGGCACGCCGAGCGGTGGCATTGCGGTGCTGCTGCTATGGGGCCTGGCCTATGGCGGCGTATCGGTGGGCCTGATGAGCTGGATGATGAAAGCGGTGCCGCAGGCCGTGGAGATCGCCACCGCCCTGTATGTAGGCGTGTTCAACATCGGTATCGCGCTCGGGGCGTGGGGCGGGGGACGGCTGCTGGATGGTGTCGGGTCATACGCCACGCTTTGGGCTGCTGCGGTGTTGGCTGCGAGCGCTCTGCTGATGGTTGCCACCACCCGCAGGTAGATCCACGCCATGCGTGGATTCCTGCCCCGTGCCAACCAAGGTTGGCACCCACCAGAGCGGGGCATGTGCCAACCAAGGTTGGCACCCACCAGAGCGGGGCATGTGCCAACCAAGGTTGGCACCCACCAGAGCGGGGCATGTGCCAACCAGGGTTGGCAGCTACCAGAGCGGGGCATTTGCCAACCAAGGTTGGCAGCTACCAGAGCGGGGCATGTGCCGACCAGGGTTGGCAGCTACCAGAGCGGGGCATTTGCCGACCAAGGTCGGCACCCACCAGAGCGGGGCATGTGCCAACCCAGGTTGGCAGCTACCGGGAAATGAAACGGGCGCCTTGCGGCGCCCGTTCCGGTTACATCACCACACCTTGACCCGCTTGTCCGGGGCCAGGTACAGCTTCTGGCCTTCCTTCACTTCGAACGCCGGGTACCAGGCGTCGATGTTGCGCACGGTGAGTGCGCGGAACTGGCCCGGTGCATGCACATCGGTCAGCAGCGAGTTGCGCAGCGCCTGCTCGCGGCTCTTGCTGCGCCACGCCTGGGCGAAGCCGAGGAAGAAGCGCTGGTCGGGGGTGAAGCCTTCCAGGGTCTGGCCCGGCTTGCCCTGCAGCGACAGCTGGTAGGCATCGTAGGCGGTACCCAGGCCAGCCACGTCGGCGATGTTCTCGCCCAGGGTCAGCTTGCCGTTCACATGCACGCCCGGGAACGGCTCGTAGCTGCTGAACTGTGCGGCCAGCGCATCACCAGCGGCGTTGAACTGCTTCAGGTCTTCAGCGGTCCACCAGTTGTGCAGCTTGCCGGTCTCGTCGAACAGCGCACCGGCGTTGTCGAAGCCGTGGCTGATCTCGTGGCCGATCACTGCGCCGATGGCGCCGTAGTTCACCGCGTCGTCGGCAGCACCGTCGAAGAACGGCGGCTGCAGGATCGCGGCCGGGAACACCAGGCGGTTCTCCAGCGGCACGTTCATCGCGTTGATGGTCTGCGGCAGCATCGCCCACTCGCTATGGTCGACCGCCTTGCCCAGCTTGGCGATGTTGCGCTGGTACTCGAACAGTTCGGCGCGCTGCGCATTGCCCAGCGCGTCATCACGGCGGATCTCCAGGCCGGTGTAATCACGCCACTTTTCCGGGTAACCCATGCCCACGGTCAGGCCGGCCACCTTGGCCTTGGCGCTGGCCTTGGTCTGCGGCGACATCCACGCGAGCGCGTCGATGCGCTTGGCGAAGGCGGCGATGATGTTCTTCGCCATCTCGTCCGCGCGTTCCTTGGTCTTGGCGTCGAAGTGCTTCTCGACGTAACGCTTGCCGATCGCTTCGCCGATGGCATGGTTGGCGTCGTCCACTGCACGCTTCCAGCGGTCGCTCTGCTGCGGCGTGCCGCTCAGCGTGGTGCCGTGGAAAGCGAAGCGAGCATCGGCGAATTTCTTCGGCAGGTAGGCAGCGGCGCGGTCCAGCGCGTGGAAGGCCAGGTAATCCTTCCAGACATCCAGCGGCTCGGTGGCGACCAGCTTGGACAGGCCGGCCACGGCCTTGGGCTGCCAGACGATGAAGTCCTGCTGCTTGCCCAGCGCGGCCGCGTCGAGGAAGGCGTTCCAATCCATGCCCGGCGCCTTGGCATTGAAGTCGGCCTGGGTCCAGGGATTGGCGCCCTTGGTCACATCATTGGTTTCTTCCTGAGTGGCGTGCGCCTGCGCGATCTTCGTCTCCAGCGCGAGGATGCGCTGCGCCTTGCCCGCCGGATCGGCGACACCGGCCAGCTGCAGCATCTGTGCGATGTAGGCCTGGTACTGCTTGCGCAGCTCGGCCATGCGGCCGGCGCCCAGGTAGAAGTCACGGTCGGGCATGCCCAGGCCGCCCTGCACCAGGTAGGGTGCGTTGCGGTCCGGCTGCAGCAGGTCCACCGACACCCACAGGCCGAACAGGCGGTCGGTGTAGAAGTTGGTCGCATTGAGCAGGTCGACATCGGCACGCACGTCGCCGCCGAGGGCACGGGCCAGCCCGGCCTTGTCGGCGATCGCATCGATGGCCTTCAGCTGCGGCTGCACCGGCGCGATGCCGTGCTGCTCGATGCCGGCTTCGTCCATGTAGGCGGCGTAGTAGTCGCCGATCAGCTTGTCATCACCGCTGGCCTGGGTGTTGCCGGCGGCGCCTTCGAGAATGGCGCGGGTGTCGGCCAGGGTCTTCTCGGCGATGACGTTGAAGCTGCCGAAGCGCGAGCGGTCGGCCGGGATCTCGGTGTTCTTCACCCAGGTGCCGTTGGCGAAGCCGAAGAAATCATCGCCGGCGTTGATGCTGCGGTCCATGCCGCTGGCATCGAAGCCGAAGCTGCCCAGCATCGGCTTGGCGGCTGCGGGTGCGGCATCGGCCGGCGCGGCGGTGCCGGCAGCCGGATCGGCCGGGCGGTCGCAGGCGGCCAGGGACAGGCTGGCAACGATGGCCAGTGCCAGGGTGGGACGGCGCAGCTTGGACATGGACTTCTCTTGCAGCGGAAAACCCCAAGTCTAATCCGCTCCGCCCCGGCTGGCCCTCCCGTAGTGCCGCCCGCCCTGTGCGGGATCTGGCTGAACGCGCGGAAGCGATCTTCACGCCGTCACCGGTGTGGTGCATGCTGGCCTCAGGAGCCCTGCGCGGACACGGGGAGGTGGCCATGCGGGGGCGGGTCAGGCGTCAAGAATGGCGTCCGCCGGCCGTTGAGGTCGGGGATGTGGAGGATTCGTTCGCGCATGAAGCCAGCCGACTGCACAAGGAAGACCAACCGATGCCCGCGCTGAAACGGGCGTTGGCCCGGCCGCTGCGCGCCATTACCTGGGGCGGGGTGTTGCTGGGCATTCTGCTGGTGGCCGGGTTGACCACCATGCTGGCCAACGACCATCACCGCCGGCTGGAGGCCGCACAGCGCCAGAGCCGTGCCCTGGCGGTGGGCAGCGAGCGCCTGCTGGCGCTGGAGCTGCGCAACCTGGAGCGGGCGATGTCCGGCATCGCCGCCGATGCCGTTGAAGTGTTCCGCAGCGTGCCCGCGCAGGCGCCGGCGCTGCTTGATGCCTCCATCGGCGGCGTGCTGCGCCGGCATGCCGAGCTGCACAGCATCGTGGTGCTGGACAGCTATGGCCGCGCCCTGACGGCCGGCAAAGGTGACCTGAACCTGCCGCTGTGGACCGACCCGCAGCGCCGCGGCCTGGGCAGTTCGCTGTACATCGGCCCGCCGCTGCGCGCCAGCGACGGTGGCTGGGTGGTGCCGCTGGCGCTGCCGATGGCCGGTGACCGCTGGTTGCTGGCGCGGCTGCGCTGCGGCGAACTGCAGCGCATCATCGGCGGCCTCGATGTTGGCCCGAACGGGCTGGTCTCGATCAGCGATGCGGAAGGCTACATGCTGGCCCGCGTACCGGACCCGCACGGTACGGTCGGCCGACGCTACGATCTCCCGCATCGCGACCTGCTCGGCAAGCAGGCCGTGGTCGAGCTGGGCAGCCTGCCGGGCGCGGTCGATGGTGTGCAGCGCATCATCACCATCAGCACGCTGGAGCGCAGCCCGCTGGCGGTGCAGGTCGGGTTGGCCGATGAGGACGTGCTGGCGCCATGGTGGCCCTACCTGCAGGCGTCAGTAGCGATCGTGCTGGCCTACGTCGGGGTGCTGCTGGTCCTGCTGTACGCGGTGCGCCGCAGCACCCGCCGCCAGCAGTCGATGGCGGAGGAACTGAAGACAGGGCATGCCGAACTGCGCCTGGCCCACCAGGTCGGGCGCGTCTGCACCTGGTACGTGGACGAGGATGCCGCACTGTTGCGCTGGTCACCGCTGGCGCGTGAGATCTTCGGCGTGCAGACCGATGCGCTGCCGGTGGCCGATTTCTTCGCGCGCGTGCATCGTGATGATGCAGCGCGCCTGCAGCAGGCCTTCGACCAGGCCTTCGCCGGTGGCGCGGTGCTCGACCAGGTGTTCCGCCTGGTACTGCCCGGAGGCGCAGTGCGCTGGGTGGGCGCACGCGGGCAGCGGGTGGAGGTGGCCGACAGCGAGCGCCGCATGATCGGTGCGCTGACCGACCTGAGCGAACGCTACCAGGCCCGCGAGCAGATGAGCGAAGTGGAACGCCGCTTCCGCCTGTTGTTCGACCGCAATCCAGCACCGTTCTGGGTGTTCGATCCGGATACGCTGCGCTTCATCGAGGTCAACGATGCCGCCGTGCGCCAGTACGGCTACAGCCGCGAGGAATTCCTGGCGATGAGCATCCTCGACATCCGCCCGCGCGAAGGCTGGGACGAGGTGAAGGGTGCGATCGCCAAGGCCCGTGTCGGCGAGCTGCAGGATGCCACCGTGCGCCTGCACCGGCGCAAGGACGGCAGTGTGTTCGAAGTGCGCGCACACCTGTCCAGGCTCGATTTCGATGGCCAGCCCGCCTGCCTGGTGCTGGCCGAGGATGTGAGCGAGCGGCTGGCTTACGAGCGCGACCTGGCCTACCAGGCGCGGCACAACCCGGCCACCGGCCTGCTCAACGTGCGTGCGTTGACCGAACAGCTGGACGAGCAGCAGGAGGGCTACACCATCGCCTTCGTGCAGTTGCGAGGACTGCAGCTGGTGGCCGACACGCTGGGCCGCGAGATCGGCGATGCGGTGCTGCAGTCGATGGCGACCCGGCTCGGTGGCCTGGGCGCGCGCTGCGGCACGCTGGCATTCCAGCCGGCGGAGGACTTCGTGTTCGCCATCGGTGCCGAGCACGATACCCAGCGCGTGCTGGACGACCTGCTGCAGATCGTGTCGGCGCCGATGCGCGGCAAGGATTCGCTGCACCAGTTCGAGCCGCGCATCGGCGTGGCCGTGCACATTGCCGGCGACGGCCACAGCGCCGAGCAGGTGATCGGCATGGCCGCACAGGCCGCGCATGCCGCGCGCGCCGAAGGCAATGTGGTGGTCTGGTTCGACGCGGCGGTGACCACGCGGTTGGCCGACCGCCTGCGCCTGGCCGGACGCATCCACGCCGCCATCGACAACGAGTTCCAGCTGTATTTCCAGCCGATCCGGCACGCCAGCGATGGCAGCCCGGCCGCGCTGGAGGCCCTGCTGCGCTGGCCGCAGGCCGATGGCAGCTTCATCCCGCCCAACGAGTTCATCCAGCTGTGTGAGGACACCGGGCTGATCCTGGCACTGGGGCGCTGGGTGATCCGTGCGGCGGCGAAGGCGCAGCGCCGGCTGGTCGAGGCAGGTTGGGGCGAGCTGCCGATCGCGGTCAATGTATCGGCGGTGCAGTTCTTCAACAGCGATCTGGTGGCCGAGTTCACCCGCGCGCAGCAGGAGTTCGGCCTGGCCCGCGGCGCGCTGCACGTGGAGCTGACCGAGAGCAGCCTGATGCGCAAGCCGGCGCAGGCGATGCAGACCATGCAGCGCCTGCACGAGCAGGGCATCAGTGTGTCGCTGGATGATTTCGGTACCGGTTATTCCAGCATGTCCTACCTGCAGCACCTGCCGCTGGACATCCTGAAGATCGACCGCAGCTTCGTCGCCGACGTGGAAACCAATCCGCGCAATGCCTCGATCTGCCGCGCGCTGCTGTCGCTGGGCCACAGCATGGGCCTGACCATCATCGCCGAGGGCGTGGAAACGCCGGGGCAGCTGGACTGGCTGGCTGCGCACGGCTGCGACCAGGTGCAGGGTTACCTGCTCGGGCGGCCGGCGCCGCTGGAACGGATCATCGAGGCGCTGGATGAGGTTGCCGCCTAAGTGGTAGTGCCGGCCGCTGGCCGGCATTCGCCCAGGACCGGGATGTGTCTGATTGCCGGCCAGCGGCCGGCACTACCGGCAAGCGCCAGATTCGGCTACACCCCGGCCTCCACCAGATGGTCGATGAAACTGCGCACCTTCGGTGCCAGATGGCTGCGGCTGGTATAGACCGCGAAGATGCCGATCGGCGAGGCCTCCCATTCGGGCAGGATGCGCACCAGGCGGCCATCGGCCAGCGCGTCTTCCAGCAGGAAATCGGGCTGCAGGATCACGCCCATGCCGGCGATTGCTGCTTCGCGCAGCACGTCGCCGTTGTTGGCGTGCAGCAGGCTGCTCACCGCCACCTTCACTTCGCCGCCCGGCCCCTGCAGCGGCCAATGGTCGCCGGCGGCCCAGTAGCTGTAGCTCAGGCAGGCGTGGGCCTGCAGCTCCTGCGGCGTCTGTGGCGTACCGCGTGCGGACAGGTAGGCCGGCGCGGCGCACAGGCTCACCCGCGATTCGCCCAGACGTCGCGCGATCAACGTCGGCCCCGGCTCGCGGGTGATGCGAATGGCGACGTCGTAGCCTTCCTCGACCATGTCCACCAGCCGGTCGGACAGGGCCAGGTCCAGTTCCACCTGCGGGAAGCGTTCGCGGTAGCTGGCCAGCAGCGGGCCGAGGCGGGCGATGCCCCAACTGACCGGTGCGTTGATGCGCAGCGTGCCGGAGGGCTCCAGCGCCTGCGCGCCGATGCTGGCCTCCAGCGCGTCGAACTCGGCCAGCAGGCGCACGCACTGGGCGTAGTAGGCGGCACCGGCACTGGTCGGGCTGACCCGGCGCGTGGTGCGGTGGAGCAGGCGGGTGGACAGGCGCTTTTCCAGCGCGGCGACCTGGCGGGTGACGCCGGCAGTAGACATATCCAGGGCCTGGGCGGCGGCACTGAAGCCGTTGCGCTCGACCACCGCCACGAACACGCGCATCGCCTCGAGGGTGTCCATTGTTGCGCCTTTTGAAATAAATACGGTCAATCCATCGTATTTATTGGTCCACGAAGGCGCAATAACCTGTGCCCACTCCCTTCAAGGTGTTTCCCCATGCACACCACGACCGCTCCTGTTTCGCCGCTGGCCCCGTACGGCGCCACCCTGCTGCGCCTGGCCCTGGGCGTGCTGTTCCTGGTCCATGCGCTGATCAAGCTGCTGGTATTCACCCCGGCCGGCACGGCGGCGTTCTTCGAGTCGCTGGGCCTGCCCGGCGTGCTCGGCTACCTCACCATCGGCGTCGAGCTGGTGATCACCGTCGCGCTCCTGCTGGGCATCTACGCACGCTGGGTGGGCCTGGTTGGTGTGCCGCTGCTGCTGGGCACCATCGTCACCGTGCACGGCGCCAACGGCTTCGGTTTCGCCAATGCCGGCGGCGGCTGGGAATACCCGGCGTTCTGGGCACTGGCGCTGGTAGTGCTGTTCCTGGTCGGCGATGGCAAGTGGACCCTGCGTTCGCGCTGATCGCCGCCTGACCCTGCAACTGGAGAATTCCATGTCCCGCCTGCCTTCGCTGTACATCTCGCATGGTTCGCCGATGACCGCCCTGCATCCGGGCCAGGTTGGCGTGCGCCTGGCCGAGCTGGCGCGCGACCTGCCGACACCGCGCGCCATCGTGATGGCCTCGGCGCACTGGCTGGGCCGGCAGCCGCTGGTCGGCGCGCATCCGCAGCCGCCGACCATCCATGACTTCGGCGGCTTCCCGCGCGCGCTGTTCGAACTGCAGTACCCGGCGCCGGGCGATCCGGCGCTGGCCGAAGAGGTGGCCGGCCGCATCGCCGCCGCCGGCCTGCCGGTGGCACTCGACCCGCAGCGTGGCCTCGACCACGGTGCCTGGGTGCCGCTGCGGCTGCTGCGCCCGCAGGCCGACATCCCGGTGGTGCCGGTGTCGATCCAGCCGCTGCTCGGCCCCGAGCACCAGTTCGCGCTCGGCCGCGCGCTGGCGCCGCTGCGCGAGCAGGGCGTGCTGCTGGTCGGCTCGGGCAGCATCACCCACAACCTGCACGACTGGGGCGACTACCAGGACGGCAAGGAAGCGCCGTACGTGCGGCCCTTCATCGAGTGGGTGGAGCAGCGCCTGGCCGCCGACGACCGCCAGGCCTTGCTCGATTACCGCCGGCAGGCGCCGTTCGCCGAACGTGCGCACCCGACCGACGAGCACCTGCTGCCGTTGTTCTTCGCGATGGGCGCGGCCGGCGAGGGCGGCTTCGGTGCACGCCGCATCGACGCTGGTATCGATGCCGGCTTCCTCGCCATGGATCTGTACCGCTTCGACGGGGCATGAGCCGGGGCTGACGCGCGGCGGCCCCGGCCGTCGCGGTCATGGCCGCATGTGGTAGTTTTTTCCGGGTTTCCGGCGCTGGCTTGCGAGCCTCCCCGCGCGCCGCTTCCTGGAAGAAGCATGCATACCATTGAAGTCGTCCTGGCGATGCTGGTGGCCGTTGTCGCCAGCGGCTACCTGGTTCGTGTCCTGCCGTTCTCGTTGCCGCTGCCGCTGGTGCAGATCGGCCTGGGTGCGGTCATCGCCGGCGTGTTCAACCGCGGCCACGCGCTGGAGCCGGAGGTGTTCTTCCTGCTGTTCCTGCCACCGCTGCTGTTCCTCGATGGCTGGCGCATTCCCAAGCAGGGTCTGTTCCGCGACAAGGGCGCGATCCTCGAGCTGGCGTTCGGCCTGGTGGTGTTCACCGTCATCGGCGCCGGCTTCCTCATCCACTGGCTGATTCCAGTGATGCCGCTGGCGGTGTGCTTCGCGCTGGCGGCCATCGTGTCGCCGACCGACCCGGTGGCGGTCGGGGCGATCGCCTCCAAGGCGCCGATTCCCAAGCGCCTGATGCACATCCTTGAGGGCGAGTCGCTGCTGAACGATGCCTCGGGCCTGGTCTGCTTCCGCTTCGCGGTGGCAGCGGTGATGACCGGCACCTTCTCGCTGGCCACCGCCTCGCTGACCTTCGTGTGGGTGGCGGTGGCCGGCCTCGCCGTGGGCGTGGCGGTGACGCTGGGTGTGTCCACCTTCCAGCGCTGGCTGTGGCGTCGCTTCGGCGAAGAGCCGGGCGCGGCGATGCTGGTCAACCTGCTGATTCCATTCGCGGCCTACCTGCTGGCCGAAGAGATCCATGCCTCGGGCATCCTCGCCGCGGTCGCCGCCGGTATCGCGATGAGCTATGTCGAGCTGACCGGCCGCGTCTCCGGCAGCATGCGCGTGCAGCGCGCCGGGGTCTGGAACATGCTGCAGTTCAGCTTCAACGGCATCATGTTCGTGCTGCTGGGCGAGCAGCTGCCGGGCATTGTCGAACGCGCCACCACCACCATGAACGAGACCGGCCACCAGAGTGCGTGGTGGCTGCTGGTGTATGTGGTGGTGATCAATCTGGCACTGGTCGTGCTGCGCCTGCTGTGGGTGTGGCTGTCGCTGCGCTGGAACCTGCTGCGCGCGCGCCGTCGCGGCCTGGAGCGGGGCGAGGCGCCGAACTGGCGCATCGTGGTGGCGACCTCGGTGGCCGGCGTGCGCGGTGCGATCACCCTGGCCGGTGTGTTGACCCTGCCGCTGTTCCTGCCCGACGGGAGTGCGTTCCCGGCGCGTGACCTGGTGATCTTCCTGGCCGCGTCGGTGATCCTGTTCTCGCTGCTGGGCGCCAGCATCGCGCTGCCACAGCTGCTGAAGGGCCTGCAGCTGCCGGCTGACTCGGGCGAGCGCAAGGAAGAGGACCTGGCACGCCGGCTGTCGTCGAAGGCCGCGCTGGCCGGGGTCGAGCGCATGCGCCAGCAGCTGGTGATGAACCAGAACACCGAGAACGTGCAGCTGTACAACGACGCCGCCTCGCGGGTCAGCCTGCTCTACCAGCGGCACCTGGAGCGCGACAGTGATGGGCCCGACGTGGACCCGGAGAAGGTACGGCGCATGGAAATGGGCTACCGCCAGCTGCGCAGCGCCGGCCTGAATGCCGAGCGCGAGGAACTGTTCCGGCTGACCCGGCGCGGGGTGATCTCCGATGAGATCTCGCGGCGCCTGATCCGCAACCTGGACCTGCTGGAATCGCGCAAGCGCGAGTGACCCTGCCCCGAAACGTAGAGTCGAGCTTGCTCGACTGCTCTTTCGCAAAGCAGTCGAGCAAGCTCGACTCTACCGATCCCACGGCGCGGGTTATTCCGGCTTCTGGTCCAGGAAATACGCCTCGACCTTGCCCTTGACCTTGATGGTCATCGGGTTGCCGCGGCGGTCGCGGGCCTTGCCGGCCTGCACGCGGATCCAGCCTTCGCTGACCGAGTATTCCTCAACGTTGTCGCGCTCGACGTCGTTGAAACGCACGCCAACGCCGCGCTCCAGCGCCTGCGCATCATGGAAGGGGCTGGCCGGGTTGATCGCCAGGTGGTCGGGAGGGGTATCGCTCATCGCTTCATTCACAGTGACGGCCACCAAGGCCGGCTTCAGCGGCACAGGATAAACCGTAGAATGCCGGCCTGCCCCAGAGGAAGTTCCGCCATGCCCGACAACAGCGACTATTTCGACTTCGAGGAAGACATCCACGACTTCGACGAAGACGGATTCGAGGCGCGGGTCTGGAACCTGCTGGTGCTGATCAACCCGGGTGACGAGGAACTGGCCCTGCAGCAGTTCAACCGCTGGCGCGAGCACCTGGCCGAGGACGGGCAGCCGCTGGAAGCGGACAGCGACTGGCTGCCGGCGCTGTTCACGGCCATTGCCTGGCAGTCCGGTTTCGAGGTGGAACGAGATGACCTGGAATCGCTGCAGTCGGCGGTGAACGAGCTGTCGGCGCGCTTCAACCTGCAGCTGGACTGGGGCGGCGACCTGGACGACGAGGACTTCGCCGAAGACCTGGACGGCGTGCAGCTGATGTCCACCGCCTTCGACCGCCTGCGCGAGCACAACTACACGCTGTGGAGCGTGGATGCCGGTAGCGACGGCTTCACCGGCGTGATGGCGCTGACCCGCGACGACGACGCGATGCTGGCGCTGTGCTCGCTGCTGAACGTGGAAATCCGGCTGGGCAGCGACCCGTTCTGAGGCGGGTAGGTGGGTGCGGAGCCCGCCCGTGGGTGGATGCCAACCTTGGTCGGCTTGCCTTATGCCTGATGTGCGGACCAAGGTCCGCACCTACCACAGCAAGCGGTAGCCCCACCCACCACAGCAAGCGGTAGCCAGCAAGGCCTGCCTACGGCCGGTACTGCGCCCTGGCGTTGGCGATCACCGCTTTGACCAGCTCGCGGTCGGTGTGCCTTGAGATCGCCTGCGCGCCGAGCGCGATCGCCTGTGTACGCAGTTCGGCGGTGACGTCGTAGTGGGCGCCGCTGGCCTTGTTCTGGAAGGCCCGCGGGGGAATGCCGAGCTGCGCCGCCATCGCGTGCAGCTCGGCCAGGGTGTCGGCCATCAGGTGCGCCCAGCGCTGTCCGCGCCAGGGATGCACCGCGTCATCGACGTAGACCGTCACCGCCGCGGCCGGTTCAGGCCTGCGGCTTGCTGTCGCTGTCAGCGGCCGGAGCGGCCTCGGCAGCGGCTTCTTCGGCCACGTCGCCCTCGGCGGCTTCGCCTTCCTCGCCCTCAGCAGCGTCGACGCCTTCGAACTCGGCGACCAGCTTGTCCAGGTACTCGTCAGCGGTCTGCTCGGATTCGGCGGCCAGGGTGTCCAGCAGCTTCTGCAGCAGTTCGGAGTACTCCAGGTTGACCTTGCGGCCTTCCTTCTCCTGCACGTTGGCCAGGTGCTTGAGCATGGCCAGCATCGGCACCGGGTTCTCGGCGTTGCCCATGGTCTGGCCGCCGATGGCCAGCAGCCACTCACGGCCCTGCAGGCCGATGGCCGCGACCACCTGGCCGTCTTCGTTGGTCAGCACGGCATGGTTCTGCACCTGCTGCTGCGCGTTCAGGCGGAGGAACGGGCGCTTGGCCTGCTGCTTCTTGCGCTTGTCGCGCTTGGCCTTGGAGTTCTGGGACATGGGGTGGAGTCACCTGGAAACGGAAAGACCGCCATTGTAGCGGGTGCGCCGGGTCATGCCCCTGGTAGGTGCGGACCTTGGTCCGAACGCTTTTCCCGGATGTGCGGACCAAGGTCCGCACCCACCGTTTACTTTGCCGGCCCCTGCGCGGCCTGCACGTCCGGGTCGGCGGCGGGGGCCGACAGCCCCACCTGCGGGCCGGCACCGGCCAGGGCGGCCGCTTCGGCGGCCTGGGTCATCACCACGATGCTGATGCGTCGGTTGATCGGGTTCTGCGGGTCGGCCTTGTCGAACAGCACCGACGAAGACAGGCCGACCACGCGGGTGATCTTGCTGTCCTCCAGGCCGCCGTCCACCAGTGCGCGCCGTGCGGCGTTGGCACGATCGGCGCTCAGTTCCCAGTTGCCGTAGCCGCGCGCGGCCGAATAGGCGGTAATGTCGGTGTGGCCGGTCAGGCTGATCCGGTTCGGCACGTGGTTCAGGTAATTGGCCAGCTCGTGCAGGATCTGCTGCGTGTACGGCTTCAGCGTGGCGCTGCCGAGGTCGAACATCGGCCGGTTCTGCTTGTCCACGATCTGGATGCGCAGGCCTTCCGGGGTCAGATCCAGCAGCAGCTGGTCCTTGAACGGCTCCAGTGCCTGGCTCTTGCTGATCGCTTCCTGCAGTTCCTTCATCAGCGCTTCCAGCTGCTGCTTGTCGCGCTGCTGCTGGTCCACCGGCTGCGGCACCGCTTCCTTCTGGTTCTGGAAGGGATCGTTGCTGCTGCCCCGCGAGATGTCGGTGGCACCACCGAGCTTGATCATCGAGGTGCTGGCGCCACCCGGGCCGGCCATGCCGGGCGCCGGCGTGGCGTTCTGCCCGCTCAGCGGGCTGGGGTTGCGGAAGTACTCGGAAATGGCCGCACGGTCGTTCTTGTTGGTGGTGGCCATCAGCCACAGCACCAGAAAGAACGCCATCATCGCGGTCACGAAGTCGGCATAGGCCACCTTCCACGAACCGCCATGATGGGCGGCGTGGCCGGCCTTCTTGACCCGGCGGACGATGACGGTGGGCTTGGTCTCGGCCATGGCTTACTTGACCGTCTTCAGGTGCTGCTCGAAATCCGAGAAGGCCGGGCGCACGTTCGACGGCAGCGTCTTGCGGGCGAATTCCAGCGCGATCTTCGGGTTGTAGCCACGCAGGCAGGCCAGCAGCGCGGTCTTCACCGATTCGTAGATGCGGCTGTCCTGCTCGGCGCGCGCTTCCATCGCGGCCGCCATCGGGCCGACGAAACCGTAGCCCAGCAGGATGCCCAGGAAGGTGCCGACCAGCGCGCCGGCCACATGGCCGCCGACCTCGACGATATCCCCGCCGATCGAACCCATGGTGATGACGATGCCGAGCACCGCCGCGACGATGCCGAAACCGGGCAGTCCGTCGGCGACCTTGGTCAGCACCTGCGACGGCGCCATGGCCTCGGCGTGGTGCTTTTCCAGCTCCAGTTCCAGCAGCGGCTCCAGCTCGTGTGGCTCGATGTTGCTGCCGATCATCAGGCGCAGGCAGTCGGTGATGAAGTCGATCAGGTGGTGGTCGGCCTGCACCTTGGGGTAGTTGCCGAACAGCGCGCTTTCGGCCGGGCGCTCGACGTGGTCTTCCAGCGCCATGAAGCCTTCGCGGCGGGCCTTGTTGAGCAGTTCATAGAGCAGGCTGAGGACATCGATGTAGTCCTGCTGCTTGTAGCGCGGGCCCTTGAACACGCCGACCATGGCCTGCAGGGTCTGCTTGACCGTCTTGGCCGGGGTGCCGACCAGGAAGGCGCCGAGCGCGGCGCCACCGATGATGACCAGCTCGTAGGGCTGCCAGAGGGCACCCAGGCGGCCGTGGGCACCGAGATAGCCCCCGATCACGCTGACGATGACGACCAGGAATCCAACGATGATGAGCATGGGGCGACGCAAGGAGAGGGGATATCTCCTTGTCGGCCCGTCGCCCGGTTTTCTGAAGAGGGAATTCTGTGAAATCGGTCAGCGGGGTGTTTCAGCCCGCCACGCCGCTTTCGGCGCCGCCACGCTGCAACGGGTCGGGCCAGGGCTCGCCATTGCCGGTGAACGAAAGTGAGACGGAGTTCAGGCAGTGGCGCTCGTAGGTGGGCGGCGGGCCGTCCGGGAATACGTGGCCCAGATGGCTGCCACAGCGCGCGCAGGTGATCTCGGTGCGGACCATACCGTGGCTGGTATCGCGGATTTCGCGCACGTGTGCCGGGTCGAACGGGGCGAAGAAGCTCGGCCAACCGGTGCCGGAATCGAACTTGGTGCTGGAGCGGAACAGCGGCAGTGCGCACAGCCGGCAGCAGTAGACGCCCTCGCGCTTGTTGTCGAGGAACACGCCGCAGAACGGCGCCTCGGTACCGTGCTGCAGCAGCACGCGGCGCTCTTCACTGCTGAGGCCGGCGATCAGCGCCTCGGTCTGGGTGGCGGTGGGGGGCGTCAGGTCGAAGGCAGTCATGGCGGCGCTCCGTGGGGTTGATGGCCTGGGGATGGCGGAAAACGTGGGGGTGCCGGCGCGCGCTTGCAAGTGTGATGGCCGTTCATGGCCGGCACACGGGTGCAGGCGCAAGGTAAATGTGATCCACGCCGGAGCGTGACATGAAACCGACCCTTTCCCTGCTGTTGATGGCCCTGTTGCCCCTGGTCGCGCAGGCCCAGGTACCGACGTCGTCGAGCCCGACCGCCACCCGCAGTGCCACCACCGTGGCACCGCAGCCGGTGATGCCGCCGCCGCAGGCCGCTCGCCCGCAGCCGCAGGTCCTGCCGTCGCCGCAGCCGGCGCAGCCGATCAGGTCCACCGGTCCCGCCCAGATCGCGCCCACCCCGGCGCCGAAGCCGGCCGACAAGGTGTACGACCGCAATGGCCGTATCGTCCCCGGGGTACGCCCGGCCGGTCCGAACCGCGTGTTCGATTCGCGTACCGGCCGCTATTACGACAGCGTGCCGGCCGGCGATGGCCAGCAGATCAAGCGCTGATCTCGGGTGCCAAACGAGGTTGGCGGCTACCGCACGCTGTCCGGCCTGAACGCACGAAAACAACCCGCTGCAGATCACTGCTTTTTCGCCTGCGATTAACCCTTCCGGGACCAACGTGACCGTGCGCCGGCATTGCGCCGCCGCATGTTCTTCGTCCACTGGATCGCGATCATGAAAAACCAGCAGAACCGTCATCCCGGCAAGGAACCGCAGGGCCGCAACCCGCAGCAACAACAGCAGCAACAGCAACAGATGGAGCCGCAGCAGCCGCACAAGGGTGGCAAGCAGCAGGAACAGCGCTCGCAGAAGCATCCGCAGCAGCGCTGACGGACCCGGGGGTCAGAGCCCGCTGCACGGGATCTGGCCCCACTACCGTTCCGGACTCAATCCGGAATCGGCAGGCTCAGCGTTTCCTTCACTTCTTCCATCACGATGTAGCTCTTCGACTCACGTACATGCGGCAGCGTCAGCAAGGTGCTGCCGAGCAGCTTGCGGTAGGAGGCCATCTCGCTGATCCGCGCCTTCAACAGGTAATCGAAGTCGCCCGATACCAGGTGGCATTCCAGCACGTTGGGCAGCTTCAGGGCCGCGCGCCGGAACTCCTCGAAGATGTCACCGGACTTGTAAGCCAGGCTGATCTCCACGAACACCAGCAGGCTGGCCTTCACCGCCGCCGGGTCGAGGTGGGCGTGGTAGCCGGTGATCACCCCTTCGCGCTCGAGCCGGCGCACGCGCTCGGTGCATGGGGTGGTGGACAGGCCGACCCGCTCGCCCAGTTCGGTGAAGGAGATACGGCCCTCGGCCTGCAGGATGCGCAGGATCTTGCGGTCGATCTTGTCCAGTTCGCGGGTACGGGTGGCCATGGCCGTCAACCTTGGGGAATGAATTGCAGGAGAACATCCTGCCGGTTGATTGCAAATCAGGCAAATCAACTGGGAATGGCTGTCTATACTTCCCCAATTATGGTCCCGGCACGCTCCAGTGCAGGGAATGATCGGGTTGGAGAAGTCCCATGCGAGTCCTAGTTCTCGGCAGCGGCGTGATCGGCACCACCAGTGCCTGGTACCTGCGACAGGCCGGGTTTGAAGTCACGGTCATCGACCGCCAACCCGGCCCGGCGCTGGAAACCAGCTTCGCCAATGCCGGCCAGCTGTCGTTCGGCTACACCTCGCCATGGGCCGCCCCGGGCGTGCCGAAGAAGGCCATCGGTTGGCTGTTCGAGAAGCATGCGCCGCTGGCGATCAAGCCGGGCATGGACCTGGCCCAGTACCGCTGGCTGTGGCAGATGCTGCGCAACTGCACCCACGAGCGCTACGCGATCAACAAGGCGCGCATGGTGCGCATGTCCGAGTACAGCCGCGACTGCCTGAACGAGCTGCGCGCGCAGATCGGCATCGAGTTCGAAGGCCGCGACCTGGGCACCACCCAGCTGTTCCGCACCCAGCAGCAGCTGGATGCCTCGGCGCAGGACATCGAGATCCTGGCCCAGTACGGCGTGCCGTACGAGGTACTGGACCGCGCCGGCATCATCCAGGCCGAACCGGCCCTGGCCCATGTCGATGGCCTGGTCGGCGCGCTGCGCCTGCCGCGTGACCAGACCGGCGACTGCCAGCTGTTCACCCGCCGCCTGGCGCAGATGTGCGTGGATGCCGGTGTCGAGTTCCGCTTCGACCAGGACATCACCGGCCTGGAGTTCGATGGCGACCGCATCACCGGCGTACGCATCGACGGCAAGCTGGAAACCGCCGACCGCTTCGTGGTCGCGCTCGGCAGCTATTCGCCGGCGCTGGTCGCATCGTTGGGCATGCGCCTGCCGGTGTATCCGCTGAAGGGTTACTCGCTGACCTTGCCGATCACCGACCCGGCGATGGCGCCGACCTCGACCATCCTCGATGAGAGCTACAAGGTGGCGGTGACCCGCTTCGACGACCGCATCCGCGTCGGTGGCATGGCCGAAGTGGCCGGCTTCGACCTGTCGCTGTCGCAGCGCCGTCGCGAGACCCTGGAGCTGGTGGTCAGCGATCTCTACCCGAAGGGCGGCGACCTGTCGCGCGCGCAGTTCTGGACCGGCCTGCGCCCGGCCACGCCGGACGGTACGCCAGTGATCGGCGCCACGCCATTCCGCAACCTGTACCTCAACACCGGCCACGGCACGCTGGGCTGGACCATGGCCTGCGGCTCGGGCCGCTATCTGGCCGACCTGATGAGCGCGCGCCAGCCGCAGATCAGCACTGAAGGCCTGGATATTTTCCGCTACGGCCAGTACGGTCACGCGCCGCAACAAGAGAACCGCACATGCGTCCTGCCCGCGCGCTGATCGATCTGGGCGCCCTGCGCAGCAACTACCGGTTCGCCCGTGGACTGGGCGGTGGCAAGGCCCTGGCGATCATCAAGGCCGATGCCTATGGCCACGGCGCAGTGCGCTGTGCGCAGGCACTGGAAGGCGAGGCCGATGGTTTCGGCGTGGCCACCATCGAAGAGGCGCTGGAACTGCGCCAGGCCGGCATCCGTGCGCCGATCCTGCTGCTGGAAGGCATCTTCGAGCCCAGCGACATGGCGCTGGTGGCCGAGCATGATTTCTGGTTCGCCGTCGGCTCGCCGTGGCAACTGGAAGCCGTCGCTGCCTTCGACAGCCCGCGTCCGTTGACGGTGTGGCTGAAGCTGGACAGCGGCATGCATCGCCTCGGCCTGGACGTGGACAGCTTCCGCGCGGCGCATGCACGCCTGTCGGCGCTGCCGCAGGTCGAACGCATCGTGCTGATGACCCACCTGGCACGCGCCGACGAGCTGGACAGCGAGCGCACCCACGAGCAGGCCGCGACCTTCGCCCGCGCCACTGACGGGTTGGAAGGCGAGACCAGTGTGTGCAACTCGCCGGCGCTGCTGGGCTGGCCGGATGTACGCAGCGACTGGGTGCGCCCGGGCCTGATGCTGTACGGCGCCAATCCGCTGCCGGACAACACCGCGCTGACCGAGCGCCTGCGCCCGGTGATGACGATGCAGTCGAAGGTGATCGCCGAACGCTGGATCGAGGCCGGTGAGCCGGTGGGCTATGGCGCACGCTTCGTGGCCAAGGCGCGCACCCGCGTGGGTGTGGTCGCGCTCGGCTATGCCGACGGTTATCCGCAGTTCGCTCCGAATGGCACCCCGGTGCTGATCGATGGTCAGCCCGGTGCCCTGATCGGGCGCGTGTCGATGGACATGCTGACCGTGGACCTGACCGCGCACGCGCAGGCCGGCATCGGCAGCGTGGTGGAACTGTGGGGTTCTGCGCCGACGCTTTCGGAACTGGCGCCGCGCTGCGGCGTGAGCGCGTACCAGCTGCCGTGCGCGGTCAAGCGCGTGGCGAAGGTCTATCAGGATTGACCGAACGCTGGCCGTGCACGGCTCTGGTAGCGGCCGACCTTGGTCGGCGCTGTGAATGCGTGTCGACCAAGGTCGACACCTACCGGTGGGTCTAACGCGCAGTGGCCGCCGGGCACGGCTCTGGTAGCGGCCGACCTTGGTCGGCGCTGTGAATGCGTGTCGACCAAGGTCGACACCTACCGATGGGTCTAACGCGCAGTGGCCGCCGGGCGCGGCTCTGGTAGCGGCCGACCTTGGTCGGCGCTCTGAATGCGTGTCGACCAAGGTCGACACCTACCGGTAGGGACCGGTCGGCGCGCACGGCTCTGGTAGCGGCCGACCTTGGTCGGCGCCGTGATTGCGTGTCGACCAAGGTCGACACCTACCGATGGGTCTAACGCGCAGTGGCCGCCGGGCGCGGCTCTGGTAGCGGCCGACCTTGGTCAGCGCTTTGAATGCGTGTCGACCAAGGTCGACACCTACCGGTGGGTCGCGCCGCCCGGGATCATCGTGCGGCGGTGGCCTGGCTGGCCAGCTGCCGCTTCACCCAGTCATCGATCAGGCGCTTCTCGTAGCGCAGCGGATCACTGTCGCTCTTCAGCCCCAGGTTGTGCAGGTAGCCGGTATCGCTGAGGCGCGCATCGCCCTCGCTGACGATACGGCCGCTGGCGTCCTTCAACGTGTACTGCAGGCTGATCCGCGGCGGGTAGATGTCACGCATGATCCGGATGTCGCGGCCACGCGGGCCATGCCACGGCTCGTAGTCACCGGCGCGCTTGATGTCGACCAGGGTCACATCGAGGGTCTGCCCAGGCTGCAGCGGCTTGGCGGCGGTGGTCTGCAGGTAGCGTGCCAGCTGCTGTACCCAGTCGCCACGCTCGGCCTCGAAGCGGTTGGTGCTCTGGCGGATCTCGGTGAATTTGGCCGGGTCCTCCCATTTCACGCTGACCGGGCCATCGGCCTGCAACGCACGTGGCGCGTCCGCATCGGTCACGGTGCGCGGTGCAGCGGCGGCGCCGCCCGCCACCAGGGCGCCTGCCAGCAGGGCAATCGCGAGTGAGCGTTTCATGACGGTCTCCTGCGTCCCCGCGATGGGGACGATGTTGATCACAGATCGAGTGTGATCCTGCGGCCGGGGCGCCGCAATGGCAGATTGCGTCATGCGCAAGAGTGGTTGCCGCCAATTCATCGTCGTCAACCATGACTGACGGCGCTTGACGCTGTGAATACGCGCTTTGGAAGATGCTGTGCCTCCAACCCGGCCTGCACTGACGCCCTTGTCCACACTGCCGCCCCTCGTGGAGCGCCCACCGATGATGGTGCCGGCGCCCGAACCCGACCTGCATCATGGCGTGCTTGAGCGCATCAACGCCGGTTTCTGCGTGATCCAGGTGCTGTTCGAGGGCGATCGTGCGGTCGACTATCGTTTCATCGAGGTCAACGACGCCTTCGAGCGCCACACCGGCCTGAAGGATGCGCGTGGCCAGCGCATGACGGCGCTGGAACCGGGCCACGAGGAAGACTGGTTCCGCATCTACGGCGAAGTTGCCCGCAGTGGCCGGCCGGCACAGTTCGAGATGGAAGCGCGTGCGCTGGGCCGCTCGTTCGCGGTGGATGCGGTGCGCGTGGGCCGCCCGGGTGAGGACAAGGTCGGCATCCTGTTCTTCGACATCACCGCGCGCAAGCAGATGGAAGTGGAGCTGGGCGAAAGCGAAGCCCGCTTCAGTGCGCTGGCCGACGGTCTGCCGATGCCGGTGTGGGTGCTCGACGAGCGCGGCCATGCCCGTTTCGTCAACAGCGCTTTCAGTGAGTTCTTCGGCGGCGACGAGACGCGCGTGCCGGAAGATGTCTGGCGTGGCCTGGTGCACCCGGACGATGCGTCGGTGTTCGAGTACGAACTGCAGGAAGCGCTGAAGGCGCAGCGGTCGATGCATGCGCTGGTGCGGGCCCGACGCGCCGATGGCGACTGGCGTTGGTTGGAGATGAACGCGCGTCCGCGCTTCTCGCGGATGGGCCGCTTCATCGGCCTGGCCGGCAGCAGCCCGGACGTGACCGAACGCCGCGAGATCGAACTGGCCCGCGAGGAGCTGCTGCAGTCCGAGCGTGCCGCGCGCAGCGCCGCGGAGAACATGGCGCGGCTGAAGGACGAGTTCCTGGCCACGCTGTCGCATGAACTGCGTACGCCACTGACCACCATCCTCGGTTGGAGCGAACTGCTGCTGCAGCGCGTGGACAACACCAGCCCGCTGTACAAGGGCCTGAACGTGATCGCCAACAGCGCCGGTGCGCAGAAGCGGCTGATCTCGGACATGCTCGACCTCAGCAGCATGCTGCTGGGCAAGGTGCAGCTGGAGGTGGAGATACTGGACCTGCGCGACCTGCTGGGCGAAGCCATCGGCGCGCAGGAGCTGGTCGCCGAAGGCAAGGCGCTGGACGTGAGCCTGCAGCTGCCGGAGCAGCCCAGCCTGGTGCTGGGCGATGCCACCCGCCTGCAGCAGGTGTTGTGGAACCTGCTGTCGAATGCGATCAAGTTCACCCCGGCCGAAGGCCGCATCGATCTGCAGCTGCAGGCCGACGGCAACCACTGGGTGATCACCGTGCGCGACACCGGCGACGGCATCGCGCCCGAATTCCTCAATCATCTGTTCAGCCGCTTCCGCCAGGCCGATGGCACCACCACCCGACGCCATGGCGGCCTCGGCCTGGGCCTGGCCATCGTGCAGCAGCTGGTCGAACTGCATGGCGGTACCGTCGCCGCCGCCAGCGAGGGCCATGGCCACGGCGCCACCTTCACCGTGCGCCTGCCGCAGCACATTCCCGATGCCGAACGGCGGCCGCTGCGCGAAGTGATCAGCGGACCGATCCTGGAGCCGGTGATCGTCGAGCCGTATCCGCTGCGTGGCATGCACGTGCTGGCGGTGGAAGACCAGCCGGAAGTGCTGGAGTACCTGCGGCGCATGCTGGAAGAGCAGGGCGCAAGCGTGTCGGCAGCCAGCTCGGCCGGTGAAGCGCTGGCGCTGCTGGCCGATACCGGGCACCTGCAGTACCACGTGATGCTGACCGACATCGGCATGCCGGGCATGGATGGCTATGGCCTGGTGCGCACGCTGCGCGAGGACATGGGCGTGGATGCGATGACCCTGCCGGCGGTTGCCGTGACCGCGCTGGCACGTGCCGATGACCGGCGCCGAGCGTTGGCGTCGGGCTTCCAGGAACACGTGGCCAAGCCGTACTCGGTGGCACAGCTGGTGGCTGCGGTACGCAAAGTGCAGGTGCCACGCGCGGACAGCGCGCTGCACTGAGCATTCACGGCCGATCGGCGACCCTGCACGCAGGAGGTCGCCGATGTCCCGTACAGCTCCCCGCATCCATACCGATCCGGCGCAGATCGCGCGCCTGGAAGCCCTGCTGCCGCAGCTGGAAGGCGAAACGCAGGTGGAACTGACCCTGCAGGATGGTCGCCGACTGCTCGGCACCGTCGCCGTGAAACCGACGGTGCAGCAATACCGCAACGAGGCCGGCGACGAAGGCAGCAACGGCCAGCTGCGTCTGGATGACTACGACACGCCGGTGCAGCAGCACCATGTGTGGTTGGACGAGATCGCCAGCATCCGCAGGTTGCCGCCCAGGGTCTGACGGCAACCTGCCAACCCCATCCACGCATGGCGTGGATCTACTGGAAAGGGCCACGCATGGATGTGCGTGACCTCGTCATCGGCCAGGCCTCATGCCGTCCACGCACAGCGTGGATTTTCCAGAGGTTGCAGTAGAGCCACGCCATGCGTGGCTGCTGCGCTCAGTGCTCGAACAAGGTAGGCGTCGCCTCGAACCGGCGCGCATAGGCGCGTTCTTCCGCCACCCTCGCCACCTCGTCGTCGGCCAGGTCCGGTGCGCCGTACACCGCATAGGCCACGCTTCCGTCGGCACCATGGCCGACCTGGTGCAGCCGGTAGCGCGAGTGGCCACCGCCGGTGTCCTCGGGGTAATGCACGGGCGGATGGCTGCCTTCCAGGTCCATTTCACTGTTGTCGACCACGCCACCGACGAACAAGGCTCGCATGCAGGTTCTCCTGGGTTTCCGGGGGAGCCTCTACCCTGAACGTTTCAATGTTGCTGGCAGATCAAGGCCCCGTTCGGGTTTCGCAAAGCGGCCGCCGGGGCCGGCCCGGCCAAGCCGGTACAATGGACGGCCCTCACGCTTGAAGTACCCGCGCCGATGGCCTCCAGCGACGACGCCCCCCTGCAGACCCTGTTCCTGCCGTTCTCCCAAGGCGCCCTGCGCTGGCCGGAGGGCCCGGTGGCCTTCCTGCGTGCCCGCGACGGCTGGCCGCTGCGCGAAGTGGCCGGCAACCGCGAAGTGCATTGCGAGCAGAGCTTTGCCCCGTTCGCGCAGCCGCTGCAGCAGGCCGCCGGCTGGACCGTCAGCGGCCAGCTGGATGATGTGGCCGGCAAGGGCCGCTACCCGCTGGTGCTGGTGCTGCCGCCGCGCCAGCGCGAGGAGGCCCGTGCCCTGTTCGCGCGCGCGCTGGCGCTGGTCGCCGACGGCGGCCGCATCGTCGCCTGCCAGTCCAACAACGAAGGTGCACGTTCGGGCGAGGGCGACCTCAAGCAACTGACCGGCCTCGGCGGCAGCCTGACCAAGAACCACTGCCGCGTGTACTGGACCGCCCCGATGCAGGGTCAGATTGACGCCGACCTGGCCAAGCGCTGGTCGGCACTGGATGCGGTGCGGCCGATCGTCGGCGGCCGTTTCCTCAGCCGCCCGGGCGTGTTCGCCTGGGATCGCATCGACCCGGCGTCGGCGCTGTTGGCCGAGCACCTGCCGGCCGACCTGGCCGGGCGTGCCGCCGACCTCGGCGCGGGCTATGGCTACCTGTCGCGCGAGCTGCTGGAACGCTGCCCGAAGATCACCGCGCTGGATCTGTACGAAGCCGAGCAGCGTGCGCTGGCCCTGGCCGAACTGAACCTGGCGCCGCCGCCGCGCGCGCTGCCGCTGCGCTTTCTGTGGCAGGACGTCACCGCCGGCATCGAGCCGGGCTACGACGTCATCATCAGCAACCCGCCGTTCCACACGCCCTCGCGCGCCGATCGCCCGGACATCGGCCAGCGCTTCATCGCCGTGGCCGCGCAGGCGCTGCGCCCGGGCGGACGCCTGTACGTGGTGGCCAACCGCCACCTGCCGTACGAGTACACGCTCAACGAAAGCTTTGGCGCGGTGCGCGTGATCGCCGAGCGTGATGGCTTCAAGCTGGTTGAAGCAGTGAAGGGGAAGGGCAAGTGAAGCTGGTCAAGCTTATCGCCAACCTGGGCTATGGCAGCCGCAAGCAGGTGCAGTGGATGTTCCGCGAAGGACGCGTCACCGACGCCGACGGCGAGGTGCTGTATGCCGACGACCAGGTGCCGCACGAGGCGATCCGGGTCGACGGCGAGCCGCTGGACCCGCCGGCGGGGCTGTCGATCGCGCTGCACAAGCCGGCCGGCTACACCTGTTCGACCAAGGACACCGGCCGCCTGATCTACGACCTGCTGCCGCCGCGCTTCCGTGACCGCGATCCGGTGCTGTCCACCGTGGGCCGCCTCGACCGCGAGACCAGCGGCCTGCTGCTGCTGACCGACGATGGTGGCCTGCTGCACCGGATCATCTCGCCGAAGTCGAAGCTGCCCAAGGTCTACGAGGTGGAACTGAGCGACGACCTGCGCGGCGACGAAGTGGCGTTGTTCGCCAGCGGTACGCTGATGCTGGAGTCCGAGAAGACCCCCCTGCTGCCGGCTGAACTGGAAGTGCTGGATGCGCGTCGCGCACGCCTGGTACTGCATGAAGGCCGCTACCATCAGGTACGCCGCATGTTCGCCGCCACCGGCAACCACGTGCAGGCCCTGCACCGCAGCCGCGTCGGCGGGCTGGACCTGCAGGGACTGGACGAGGGGCAATGGCGGCAGCTCACCTCCACCGACCTGGATACGCTGTTCGCTCCATGACCACCATCGCTGCGCTGCCGTTCCTGCCCGACGCCGTCATCTTTGACATGGACGGCCTGATGATCGACAGCGAGCGGGTCTCGCTGGCCTGCTGGAGCGAGGCGGCCGACGAATTCGGGCTGGGCCTGGACGAGACCGTGTTCCTGCGCATGGTCGGCCTCGGTGACCGTGACACGCACGCGCTGCTGCGTGCGCAGGGTATCGAGGACAGCGTGATCGAAGCGGTGGCCGCACGCTGCCATGAGCTGTACGAAGCACGCACACAGACCGGCCTGCCGCTGCGTCCGGGCATTCTGGAGCTGCTGGAGCTGCTGAAAGCGCACGCGGTACCGCGCGCGGTGGCAACCACCACGCGGCAGCCGCGGGCCAACCGCAAGCTGGCCGCTGCCGGCCTGCTGCCGTATTTCGATGCCGTGATCACCAGTGGTGATGTGGCGCGGCCGAAGCCGGCGCCGGATATCTACCTGCTGGCCGCGCAGCGGCTGGGCCAGGTGCCCGAGCGCTGCCTGGCGCTGGAAGACTCACCGGCCGGCACGCGTGCAGCGCTGGCTGCCGGCATGACCGTGATTCAGGTGCCGGACCTGGTGCATCCGGATGAAGAGCTGCGCGCACTGGGCCACCGCATCGTCGGCTCGCTGGTGGACGCGCACGCGCTGCTGCTGCCGCTGCTGCCGAGGTAACGGTGGGCGCCGACCGTGGGTCGGCACACCCAATGCCCCGGTAGGTGCCGACCGTTGGTCGGCACACCTGCCCCATCACACCCGGCCGAACACCAGCGCAGCGTTGGTGCCACCGAAGCCAAAGCTGTTGGACATCACCGTATCCAGCTTCTGCTCGCGGCTCTCGCGCAGGATCGGGAAGCTTTCCACCTTCGGGTCCAGTTCGCCGATGTTGGCCGAACCGGCAACGAAGCCATCGCGCATCATCAGCAGGCAGTAGATCGCCTCGTGCACGCTGGCCGCACCCAGCGAATGGCCGGACAGCGCCTTGGTCGAGGACAGCGGCGGCACCGCATCGCCGAACACTTCGCGGATCGCGTTGAGCTCGGTGACGTCGCCCAGCGGCGTGGAGGTGCCGTGGGTGTTGAGGTAGTCCAGCGGACGATCGACGCCCTGCAGCGCCATCTTCATGCAGCGCACCGCGCCTTCACCGGACGGCGCGACCATGTCGGCGCCGTCGGAGGTCACGCCATAGCCGATCAGCTCGGCATGGATGTGCGCACCGCGCGCAACCGCGTGGTCGTAGTCCTCCAGCACCAGCATGCCGCCGCCACCGGCGATGACGAAGCCATCGCGGTCCTTGTCGTACGGACGCGAGGCGCTGGCCGGGGTTTCGTTGAAGCTGGTCGACAGTGCACCCATCGCATCGAACATCACGCTCATCGACCAGTGCAGGTCTTCGCCACCACCGGCGAACATGATGTCCTGCGCGCCATGGCGGATCATGTCCGCGGCGGCGCCGATGCAGTGCGCCGAGGTCGCGCAGGCGGCCGACAGCGAATAGCTGACGCCCTTGATCTGGTAGGCGGTGGCCAGGCAGGCCGAGACCGTCGAGCACATCGTGCGCGGCACCATGTACGGGCCGACCTTGCGCACACCACGTTCGCGCAGCAGGTCGACCGCGCCGATCTGCCATTCGCTGGAGCCGCCGCCGGAACCGGCGATCAGGCCGGTGCGCAGGTTGCTGACCTGCTCGGGGCTGAGCCCGGCATCGGCGATCGCATCGCGCATGGACAGGTAGGCGAAGGCCGCCGCATCGCTCATGAAGCGCTTCTGCTTGCGGTCGATCAGCGCCTCCAGGTCGAGGTCGACGCGACCGCCGACCTGGCTGCGCAGGCCCGCTTCGGCGTGGTCGGCCAGGGCGGTGATGCCCGAGCGCCCTTCGCGCAGCGCAGCCGAAACGGTATCCAGATCATTGCCGAGGCAGGACGTGATGCCCATGCCGGTGATGACGACGCGACGCATCAGAAGCTCCCGGTTTCAGTGAACAGGCCGACGCGCAGGTCGCGCGCGCTGTAGATTTCGCGGTCATCCACGTACATGCGGGCGTCCGACTGGGCCATCACCAGCTTGCGGTTGATGACACGGCTGATGTCGATCTCGTAGCGCACCAGCTTGGCCTCCGGAAGTACCTGGCCGGTGAACTTCACCTCGCCGCAGCCCAGTGCGCGGCCCTTGCCGGGGGCGCCCAGCCAGGTCAGGAAGAAGCCGGTCAGCTGCCACATGGCGTCCAGGCCGAGGCAGCCGGGCATCACCGGGTCGCCGATGAAGTGGCAGCCGAAGAACCACAGGTCCGGGCGGATATCCAGTTCGGCGCGTACCATGCCCTTTCCATGCGGTCCGCCGTCCTCGCGGATGTCGGTGATGCGGTCGAACATCAGCATCGGATCGTTGGGCAAACGGCCGGCAGCGGCGCCGAACAGTTCACCGCGTGCGCTGGCCAGCAGCTGTTCGCGGTTGAACGCGTGGAGACGGGTCATGAAGCACAATCCTGGAAGCGAAGAACAGGGAAACAAGCGCCCGAGAATGCCCGTGGAAACTGCGCCGATCAAACATTTCAACCGTACGCAACCGTAGTGTTTTCAATGGAATACGCGCATCCTGTTGATGTGCAACGACCATACTTCGGCGTGTGGCCCGTTCGGCACGCCCCCGCCCTTTCCGCCTGACATGACCCGACTGCGCAAGATCATCCACGTCGACATGGACGCGTTCTACGCGTCGGTGGAGCAGCGCGACGATCCGTCACTGCGCGGCAAGCCGGTGGTTGTGGCATGGCGCGGCGCGCGCTCGGTGGTGTGCGCGGCCTCGTACGAGGCACGCGTGTTCGGCGTGCGTTCGGCAATGCCGGCGCTGCGTGCCGAACGCCTGTGTCCGGATGCGATCTTCGTGCCGCCGGACTTTGCACGTTACAAGGCGGTGTCACGTCACGTGCGCGAGATCTTCCTGCGCCACACCGACCTGGTCGAGCCGCTGTCGCTGGACGAGGCCTACCTGGACGTGACCGAGCCGAAGAGTGGCATCGAACTGGCCACCGACATCGCCCGCACCATCCGTGCGCAGATCCGCGAGGAGACGAACCTGACCGCTTCAGCCGGGATCGCGCCGAACAAGTTCCTGGCCAAGATCGCTTCGGACTGGCGCAAGCCCGACGGCCAGTTCGTGATTCCGCCGCAGCGGGTGGACGCGTTCCTGCTGCCATTGCCGGTGAACCGCGTGCCCGGCGTCGGCAAGGTGATGGAAGGCAAGCTGGCCGCGCGCGGCATCGTCACCTGCGGCGACCTGCGGCAGTGGGCTCTGATCGACCTGGAAGAGGCGTTTGGCAGCTTCGGCCGCAGCCTGTACAACCGCGCACGCGGCATCGACGAGCGCCCGGTGGAGCCGGACCAGCAGGTGCAGTCGATCTCCTCCGAGGACACCTTCGCCGAGGATCTGCCGCTGGAAGACCTGGGCGAGGCGATCGTGCAGCTGGCGGAGAAAACCTGGAATGCCACGCGCAAGACCGAGCGCGTCGGCCACACCGTGGTGCTGAAGCTGAAGACCGCGCAGTTCCGCATCCTCACCCGCAGCTTCACCCCGGAGCGCCCGCCGGAATCGATGGAAGAACTGCGCGACATCGCCCTGGCCCTGCGCGCCCGCGTCGACCTGCCGGCGGAGACGCGCTACCGGCTGGTGGGTGTCGGACTCGGTGGCTTCCGCGAAAAGGAGCCGGTGGTGCAGGGGGAACTGTTCGAGCACGGGCCGAACGAGTCCCCACGTAGCTGATCTTCGTGTCGACCAAGGTCGACACCTACCAAGAGCAGGTCATGCCATCCAGACAGGTTGCGGAGACATGCCATCCAGGCAGATCGCAGAGAACTGTCGAAGGCGGGGTGGGTCCGGTTGCGGGGGCGTGAGCGCCATGGATGGCGCGACCGAGCCTCCATGGACGGATTCACGGCGTCCCCCGCAACCGGACCCACCTCGCCATCCCACGGATAGCCAGCTGTTGCTTCGGCTGTTGCCGTTGCATTGAGCAGGTGCAGGGCGCAGCCCTGCAAAAGAAAACTCCCTACCTCATGGCCACTGCATCTCGCCCTTGGCCACCTTCGCACTCAGCTCCAGCGACTCCACGCCAGCCAGCTTCGGGTAGCGCGCCTGCATTGCTTTCACCAGCGCCGCACTGTCCTTCGCCTTTGCCGCCTCAACATCGAACGCGCGGATGTAGTCCGAGGTGAAGCGCAGCGCACTGGCATCCAACGCCGCACCCGGCGCGTAATGCCCCGGCACCACCACCTTCGGCTTCAGTGCCTGCAGCCGCTGCAGGGTCTGCAGCCAGTCGGTGTGCGATTTCGGCGTCTGCGTATCGGCCATCCACACGTGCTCACCGGCTACCACCGGAATACCACCGACGATCGCGCGCAGCGACGGCACCCATAGCACCGTGCGGTCCGGGGTCGGGCCATCGAGGCCGATCAGCGGCAGGCGCTGGCCTTCCAGTTGCAGGGCATCGCCGTCCAGCACCTGCGGCACCACGATGCGCGCCGGCACGTCGGCACCCATCTTCGGCCCCCAGTAGGCCAGCTTGCCGGCCTGGGTCTGCTGGATGTGGGCGACGGTCTGCGCGGTGGCGACGATGCGCGCCTGCGGGAACGCGTCCTGCAGCGTGGCCAGGCCGAAGTAGTAGTCCGGATCACCGTGGCTGATGTAGATCGTGGTCAGCTGCTTGCCGCTGGCGCGGATCAGCTCGACCAGCTTGCGCGCGTCGCTGGCAGCAAACTGCGCATTGACCAGGATCGCGTCGTGGCGGCCTTCGATCAGCACCGAGGACACCGAGAACATCGCCTGCGGGCCGGGATGGAAGGTCTGCAGGTGCAGCTGGGATTTCGTGGCCGTGGCCGGCGCTGCGGCGGCCGGCGCGGCGAGCAGTGGCGCACTGGTGAAGCTGGCGGCCAGGGCGAGGGGAAGCAGCAGGGCAGCGGTACGCATGGGGCATTCCTTGTGGCGGACGGCGAGCCGGGCGTGGGCCTGGCTCACAGGTGGGTAGCGCCGGGCCATGCCCGGCGGCCTGGCATCAGTACGCCGCAGTGATGATCTGCTTCGGGTACTGGTGCGCTTCCAGCTCGGCGACGAACGCCGCGCCGTAGTCGGCGTAGCTGATGCGGCTGTGCCCGCTGGCGTCGGCCAGGAACGCCTTGGGCTGTACGCGGTACTGGCCGCGCTCTTCACCCGGGCCGATTTCGGCGGCCGGCGAGAAGAAGGTCCAGTCCAGGTCATCCACTGCCTGCAGGCGGTTGAACGCCTCACGGTGGGCCAGTGCGTACGGCTTGTAGGCCTCCGGGAAGGTGGGGGTATCGACCAGCTGCACGCCGGGTGCGACTTCGAGGCTGCCGGCGCCACCGACCACCACCAGGCGGGGCACGCCGGCCTTGCGTGCGGCGGCGGCCAGCTGCGCGGCGATCTCGCCGACGCGGCCGATGTCATCGCCCGGGCGCGGGCCGTAGGCACTGGCCAGCACGTCGTGGCCGGTGATGGCGGCAACCAGCGCATCCTGGTCATCCAGCGAGGCGATCACCGGATGGGCACCGGCCAGCTCGGCCGGGAGGTCCTGCGCGCTGCGCACGATGACAGTGAGTTGGTGGCCGCGGGCCAGCGCGTGGCGGGCGATCTGGCGGCCGATGTTGCCGGTGGAACCAACGAGGGCGATTTTCATGGCAGGACTCCGTGGGGCGGTGTGGGGTGGGAATGGGGCCACTCTAGGCTGCTGCAGTTGCTCGAAAAACAGCGTATAACGCGCTTGTTTGTTGCATGAATCGAGCATATGGACCGATTGACCGCCATGACCGTGTTCGTCGAGGTGGCCGAGCGCGGCAGCCTCACCGCCGCCGCCGAGGTGCTGGACATGTCGCGGGCGATGGTCAGCCGCTACCTGGCCGAGGTCGAGAGCTGGCTGGGCGCACGCCTGCTGCACCGGACCACGCGCCGGGTCAGCCTGACAGGCCCCGGTGAGGCGGCGCTGGCGCGCTTCCGGCAGATGCTGGCGATCGGCGAAGAACTGCAGGGCGAGCTGGCCAGCGATGACCCCGAGCCGCATGGCACGCTGCGGGTGACCGCCAGCGTCTCGTTCGGGCAGAGCCACCTGGCGCGGGCGGTGGCCGGCTTCGTGGCGCGCCACCCAGCGGCACGCATCGAGCTGCTGCTGGTCGACCGCACCGTGAACCTGGTGGAGGAGCGGGTGGACCTGGCCGTGCGCATTGCGCGCCAGATCGATCCCAGCCTGATCGCACGGCGGCTGGCCACCTGCCGTTCGGTGTTGTGCGCGACGCCGTCCTACCTGCAGGCACGCGGTACGCCTACCGCACCCGAGCACCTGGCTGCGCACAACTGCCTGACCCATCATTACGTCGGCAAGAGCCTGTGGCAGCTGCACCGCGATGGGCGTTCGCTGTCGGTGGCGGTGGGTGGCAACATCAGTGCCAACGAGGCCTCGCTGCTGCTGGAGGCGGTGCGCGCCGGTGCCGGCATCGCCATGCTGCCGACCTACCAGGTGGCGCCGCTGCTGCGCAGCGGTGAGCTGATCGAACTGCTGCCCGAATTCAGCCTGGACGAACTGGGCATTCATGCGGTGTACGCGTCACGGCGCCAGCAGCCCGCTATCATGCGGCGATTCCTGGATTTCCTGGGCGAGTGTTTCGCCAGCCCGGCCTTCCAGGATCTGGATTGGCGCCCACCGGGCAAGGAGAACTCATGAACCATGGACAGGCCTTGATCGACCACAACCGTGCTGCCTGGGACCGCCAGGCCAGCGAAGTGCGCGAATGGTCGCGCCCGGTGGAAAGTTCAACGATTGCCGCCGCGCGCGAAGGCCGCTGGCAGGTGCACCTGACGCCCCGCGCGTTGCCACTGGACTGGATGGGTGATGTGCGCGGCCGTCGCATCCTGTGCCTGGCCTCGGGCGGTGGCCAGCAGGCACCGGTGCTGGCCGCTGCGGGCGCTGACGTCACCGTGTTCGATCTCTCCGACGGGCAGCTGGAACAGGACCGCAGTGTCGCCGCGCGCGATGGCTTGCAGCTGCGCACCGTGCAGGGCGACATGCGCGATCTGCACGTGTTTGCCAACGACAGTTTCGATGTGGTGTTCCACCCGATCTCGAACCTGTACGTGCCTGATGTGCGCCCGGTGTGGACCGAATGCCGCCGCGTGCTGGCACGCGATGGCATGCTGATGGCCAGCTTCTACAACCCGGTGCTGTTCGTCGGCGCGCGTGACCCGCAACTGGATGCGCAGGGCCTGATCCGGCCGCAGTACGCCATTCCCTATTCGGATCTGGAAGACCTGCCACCGGCCGAACGCGAGGCGAAACTGGCCCGTGGTGACGCGCTGACCTTCGGCCACAGCCTGACCGAACTGATCGGCGGGCAGCTGGATGCCGGCTTCGTCATCGATCGCTTCATGGAAGACTGGCAGCCGCAGCCGCGCTTCCTGATCGACCGCTACCTGCCCACGTTCCTGGCCACCCGCGCACGCAGGATCGGCTGAGGCGGAGCTGCAGAAAAAGCGCGGCGTACAATGGACGGCCCCATGTCCTGCAGGTGCCGTCCCTTGTCGTATCCGTATCCGCTGGTTGTATTCGACCTCGATGGCACGCTGGTCGACAGCGCGGCTGACATCGCCGAAGCACTGAACCGCACGCTGGAGGACATCGGCGTGGCACGCGTACCGGAAGCCACGGTGCTGGGCTGGATCGGCGACGGCGTGCGCCGCCTGGTCGAACAGGCCGTGCATGCCGCGGGTTGTGAGGTCGACCTGGCCGAGGTCATGCCGGTATTCATGGTGCACTACCGTGAATGCCTGCTGCGCAGCCCGCGCCTGTTCGATGGCGTGGACGAGGCACTGGCGCAGCTGCGTGCACGTGCTGTTCCGCTGGCCATCTGCACCAACAAGCCCGAAGCGCTGGTGGCGCCGCTGTTGCAGCACCTGGGCATCGGTGATGCGTTCGCGCTGATACTGGGCGGCGATTCGCTGCCGCAGCGCAAGCCCAGCGGCGAACCGTTGCGGCACGTCGCCGCGCACTTTGGGCTGCCGGTGGACGCATGCCTGATGGTGGGTGATTCGTTGACCGACTACCGCGCTGCCGAAGATGCGGGCATGCCGATCGCACTGGTGCGTTACGGCTATCCGCGTGGCCTGGACCTGGCCACCGCGCATGCGGTGGCGGTGATCGACGACCTGCGTGAGTTGCCGGGGTTGCAGGGCTGATGCAACGGACATCCCTGGTCGCCGGCCGGTAACCCGGGCTGGCGCAATGGGTAGTGCCGGCCGCTGGCCGGCAATCCCGGATCGGCGCATTGGGTAGTGCCGGCCGTTGGCCGGCAATCCCGGATCGGCGCATTGGGTAGTGCCGGCCGCTGGCCGGCAACCCGGGATGCGTTGCCGAAGGTCATGATGTTGCCGGCCAGCGGCCGGCACTGCCACGACCGTCGCGGTCACTTCGGCTGGTAACGCACGCTGAGCTGGTACTCGCGACCAGGCTGGTTGAACCACGCCACCGTCTCGTAGCGGCGGTCGAACACGTTGGCGGCACGCGCCAGCAGCGACCACGACGGCGTCAGCGCGTACTCGGCGCGCAGGTCCAGCGTGCCGTAGCCGCCAACCTTCACCGAGTTGCTGGCGTTGTCATAGCGCTTGCCCGCACCCTGCACGGTCAGGCCGGCGCGGAAGTCACCGAAGCGGCGGTCGACGTCCAGGCGCGCGGTCTGCTGCGCACGGCGCGGCAGCCAGTTGTCGAACTGGCTGCTGCCATGGGTGCGGTTGCGCGGGTCGGTGTAGCTCAGCTGCGCGTTGATGTCGAAACCGGCCAACAGCACGCCACCGGTCAGCTCGGCACCGCGGATGCGCGCCTTCTCCACCTGCTGCATTTTCATCGTGGACGCATCGTAGGTGATCAGGTCATCGATGCGGGTCTCATAGACGTCCAGGCCCCAGTGCCAGCCCTGGCCCTGCTGCGAAACACCGAGATTGGCGCTCTTGGACTTCTCCGGGTTCAACGTCGGCACGCCGCTCCACGGGTCGTACAGGTCGCTGAAGGTCGGCGCCTTGAACGCCGTGCCGTAGCTGGCATTGACGCGCAGGCCGTGCTCCAGTTCCATCGCCCAGCCCACGCTGCCGGTGGCATGGTTGCCGAACTGCTGGTTGTCGTCATTGCGCGCGCTGACCTGAAGCTGGTGGCGGCCGAAGCGGCCCTGGTACTGCACGAACACACCGGTGTTGCGGCGGCTGTCGACGAGATATCCGGCGCTGCTGCCGTCCAGGTTGTCTTCGCTCCAATCCACGCCTGCACTCAGCAGCTGGCCCTCGGCCACGCCGAAGTCGCCCTGCAGCGAGGCGCTGTCACGATGGGTCTGGGCGCTGCCGAACACCCCCGGTGCGCCGAAGTTGTCCGACTCGTTGTCACTGCGGCCGACGTTGGCTGTGAAAGCCAGGCGTTCAGACGGGGTGTAGCGCACTTTGCCAGCGAGCACCTGCTGGCGGGTTTCCGAATAGTTGTAGTAACCGTCGTAGTGGTTCTTGCCGTCGGCGCGCAGTGCGCTGCCTTCCACGGTCCACTGGTCGTTGAAGCTGTAGCCGCCGCGCAGGCTCTTGGACAGGTTGCGGTAGCCGTCGCGGTCGTGCTCGTCGGCAAAGCAGCCTGCGGTGAACACCGAGGCGGAGCCGCGGCAGGCATCGATGCCGTCGGAATGCTGGTAGGCGATGTCGGCGCCGAACCAGCCGCGTTCGGTGCCACCGCCGATGCCGCCGCTGGCTTCGCGCAGGCCGTTGCTGCCACCGCCGAGCTGGAAGTGCGGAGCGAAATCGCCCTGGTTGCGGCGGGTGAAGATCTGGATCACGCCACCAATGGCGTCGGCACCGTACAGGCTGGACTGCGGGCCGCGCACGATTTCCACGCGTTCGATCTGCGCCAGTGGCAGGTCCTGGTACATGGCCAGGCCGAGGTCGGCACTGTTGATGCGCACGCCATCCACCAGCACCACGGTGTGGCCCGAGTTGGTGCCGCGCAGGAACAGCGAGCTCTGCTTGCCGAGGCCGCCGGAGTTGGTCAGGTTGATGCCGGCGCGGCCGCGCAGCAG
Organism: Stenotrophomonas sp. 62841_Sma; assembly: GCF_056482945.1. Taxonomy (NCBI): domain Bacteria; kingdom Pseudomonadati; phylum Pseudomonadota; class Gammaproteobacteria; order Lysobacterales; family Lysobacteraceae; genus Stenotrophomonas; species Stenotrophomonas sp. 62841_Sma. Next base: position 536,435 of record NZ_CM151224.1, read on the forward strand.
TTCCTGCAGCGACGTGGCCTGGCTGGATTCGATCTGCGCGCGGTCGATCACCTGGGCCGGCGCGATGCTGTCCTGCAGGGCGATCGGGGTGCGGGTGGCGGTGACCAGGATCTGGTCGAGCGCGGTGGTGTCATCGGCGGCCTGGGCCAGCGCGGGCAGGGCGGCCAGCACGGCCAGGGACAGCATTCGGGACTGCAGCTTCATGGGGGACTCCAGGTGCCACGCACGCCCGTGTGGCGAAGGGGAGGAGCCGCGAAGGCAGGCATGCGCCGACGCCGCAGCGCAGGCTGCGGTCATCCAGCGCCATGCCCACCGCATCGCGACCTGAGGCTTCCTGGCCGGTCTCCGGGCTTGCCGCCGGGTGGCGCGAGGCCACCGTCCAGGCGCCTTCCCATGCCCGTGGCACAGTGGCGTTGTTGCCTGGAACTGGCGTGCTTACCGTTGCGGGGGCAGCGCCGGCATGGCGTGGAATCACGCGTCACCGGCTTCCCGTTTCAACCTGCCGGCCGTGGCCGCAGGTCACCTGGAAGTGCGCGCAGTCTACGGCATCGCAGGCGGCCCGTAGCGTCGAGCCTGCTCGACTGCCTTTGCTGTGCCCTTAGAATGGTCCCTCGATCCCGTGGTGCCGTTGCCGATGTCCGCCCGTTTTCCGCTGTTCCCGCGTTGCCTGCACAGGACGCACGCATGATCCTCGACCTGGTCCGCCATGCCGGAAACGGTCGCGATGAGTTCCTCGATGGCCGCAGCGATCCACCGCAGCTGGCCCGCCTGCCGCAGGAACTGGTCGATGCCTACGCCGCGCAGCCGTGGGAGCGGGTGATCAGTTCGCCACGGCTCCGCTCGCTGCACACGGCGATGGCCCTGGCTACCCCGCGTGGGCTGGACGTGGAAGCGGACGAGGAATGGGAAGAGCTGGATTTCGGCGATTGGGACGGGCAGTCGCTGTTCGACCTGCCGGAGGACGCATTGGCGGCCTTCCATGCCGACCCGCATGCATTCCCGCCGCCGAACGGCGAAAGCTGGGGCCACTTCGAGCGGCGCATCGCGCGCGCGCTGGATCGCCTGCTGGATGATGACGATCCGGTGCCGACGCTGGTGGTCAGCCACGGCGGCCCGCTGCGCATGGTGCTGTCGCAGGTCTGCGGCCTGCCGATGTCGCTGTGCTGGGCCCTGCGTATTGACCACGGCACACGCCTGCGGGTGTGGCTGGAGCGCGGCGAGGTCGGGCTGGTGGGCGAACTGCTGGAGCTGCAGCAGCCCTGACCGCACTCGCCGGGCATGACCCGGCGCTACCGATCCCGCATCACAGTGGTAGTGCCGGCCGCTGGCCGGCATCCCCAGGAACGCGGAGGCCTCAATCCTCGTCCGCGCGCTCGGCCACGCTGTCCTCAGCGTCGTCGTCGGCATCGAAGCGCTGCTCATGCACCGGGCCCGAAGCGGGGCCGGCCGCCTTCAGCGGATGCGCAGCGATGCGCGCTTCGTAATCCTGCACCAGCGCCTCACGCTGCGGCTCGCTCAGTTCCTGCCAATGGCAGTCCAGCAACGCGCCTTCCAGTGAATAGAGCAGGTTCAGGCTGGGCTTGAAGCCGGCGCGCTTGACCTTGACGAAGGCACCGACCGCGCCGATCGCAACCAGATCCTGGCGGCTGCGCAGGCCGACCTGACGCAGCCACGCCGCACTCTTCGGGCCGATGTTGCGCAGCTTCGGTGCGCTCATCCCAGCGCCTCGACGAACACGCGGGCGATCGCCTCCAGACCAGCCTGGTCGTCGGCATCGAAGCGGCCCACCTTGGGGCTGTCGATGTCGAACACACCGATCAGTTCATCGCCGCGCAGCAGGGGCACCACCAGTTCCGAACGCGAGGCCGAATCGCAGGCGATGTGGCCGGGGAAGGCATCGACGTCCTCCACGCGCTGGGTCACGCGCTGGCTGGCGGCGGCACCGCACACGCCCTTGTCCAGCGGGATGCGCACGCAGGCCGGCAGGCCCTGGAACGGGCCGACCACCAGTTCCTTGCCGTCGTACAGGTAGAAGCCCACCCAGTTCAGGTCGGGCAGAGCGTGATAGACCAGTGCGGAGAGGTTGGCCGCGTTGGCGATGCGGTCGGACTCGGCGTAGACCAGGCCACGGGCCTGTTCCAGCAGCTGGGCGTATTGTTCCGGCTTGCTGCCGGTAAGCGAGGCATTGGCGAACATGCCCGCAGTCTAGCAAGCGCGCCGGGCCGGCGATAATGCAGGCTCTGTTGCCCCGCTGGAGCTTATCGATGCCGTTGCCCGCCACGCTGCCGCCTGCCCTGTTCGTCACCGGCACCGATACCGAGATCGGCAAGACCGCGGCCAGCACCGCGCTGCTGCATGCACTGCGCCGGCGCGGCCTGCGCGCGGTGGGCATGAAGCCGGTGGCCAGCGGCAGCGAGGATCTGGGGCAGGGCCTGCGCAACGAGGACGCACTGGCGCTGCAGGCGGCCAGCTGGCCGGTGCCGGACTATGCCGATCTGAATCCATACGCGTTGCGGCAGCCGCTGGCACCGGAGCTGGCCGCTGCCGAGGACGGCGTGCAGGTGGAGCTGGCACCGATCGTGGCCGCGTTCGCGCGGCTGCGCGCACAGGCCGACATCGTGGTGGTGGAGGGTGTCGGCGGCTGGTTGGCGCCGGTCTCGGCCACGCTGGACCAGCTGGACCTGGTGCGAGCACTGCAGTTGCCGGTGCTGCTGGTGGTGGGCATGCGGCTGGGCTGCGTCAACCATGCGCGGCTGACCGCGCAGTCGCTGCAGGCCAGCGGCGTGGAGTGCCTGGGCTGGATCGGCAACCACATCGACCCGGTGATGCAGCGCCAGGATGAGAACATCGCGACGTTGCAGCAGCGCCTGCCGATGCCGTGCTGGGGGCGGCTGCAGTATCTGCCGGGAGTGGATGGCGAAGCGCTGTCGGCGTACCTGCTCGAATGATCCTGGGTAGTGCCGGCCGCTGGCCGGCAACTGCATCCACCCGGCGATCCCGAGGTTGCCGGCCAGCGGCCGGCGTTACCGTGCCGCAGCCGCAAGCTCCCGCGCAATCGCACCCAGTCGTTCCATTGCGACATTGCAGCAGCGCCTGCCGATGCCGTGCTGGGGGCGGCTGCCGTATCTGCCGGGAGTGGATGGCGAAGCGCTGTCGGCGTACCTGCTCGAGTGACCCTGGGTAGTGCCGGCCGCTGGCCGGCAACTGCATCCACCCGGCGATCCCGAGGTTGCCGGCCAGCGGCCGGCACTACCGTGCTGCAGCTGTCAGCTCCCGCGCAATCGCACCCAGTCGTTCCATTGCGACGTTGCAGCAGCGCCCGCCGATGCCGTGCTGGGGGCGGCTGCCGTATCTGCCGGGAGTGGATGGCGAAGCACTGAGCGCGTACCTGCTCGAGTGATCCTGGGTAGTGCCGGCCGCTGGCCGGCAACTGCATCCACCCGGCGATCCCGAGGTTGCCGGCCAGCGGCCGGCACTACCGTGTTGCAGCTGTCAGCTCCCGCGCAATCGCACCCAGTCGTTCCATTGCGACGTTGCAGCAGCGCCCGCCGATGCCGTGCTGGGGACGGCTGCCGCATCTGCCGGGTGCGGATGGCGAAGCGCTGTCGGCGTACCTGCTCGAATGATCCTGGGTAGTGCCGGCCGCTGGCCGGCAACTGCATCCACCCGGCGATCCCGAGGTTGCCGGCCAGCGGCCGGCGTTACCGTGCCGCAGCCGCCAGCTCCTTCGCGATCGCACCGAGCCGCTCCACCGCGCCGATGAAGCGCGCATCCAGCGTCTGGCAGCACGACAGCCGCAGGCAGTGGCGATAGCGCGCACCACGTGAATACACCTGGCCGGGCATGAACACGATGTCCTCTGCCAGCGCACGCTCGAACAGCTCACGCGTATCCACGCCCGGCAGTTCCAGCCACAGCAGGAAGCCGCCCTGCGGCTCGGTGGCACGGGTGCCGGCCGGGAAGTGTTCGGCCACCAGCTGGCGCAGCCGTCCCACCTGTTCGCGGTACAGCCGGCGCATGCGATGCAGGTGGTGTTCGTAGCTGCCTGCTTCCAGATACGCCGCCACCGCATCGCCCAGCAGCTGCGGTTCGCCACCGGTGGACTGGAACTTGAGCAGTGCGATGCGCTCGGCGAAGCGCCCCCCGTCCAGCCAACCGATGCGGTAATCCGGCGCCAGTGTCTTGGAAAACCCACCGACCACCATCACCCAGCCATCGCGATCGAATGCCTTCAGCAAGGGCGCCGGCGGTTCGCAGAATTGCAGCTCGGCATACACCGCATCTTCGATCAGCGGCAGTTGCCGTGCGTTGACCAGTTCGGCCAAGCGCTGTTTGGCGGGTGTCGGCATGGTGCAGCCCAGCGGGTTGTGCACGGTCGGCATCACCACCAGTGCGGCCAGCGGCGTGTGCTCCAGCAGTGCGTCCAATGCGTCGACGTCCAGCCCATGCTGCGGGTGGGTGGGCAGCTCGATGGCCTGCAGGCCGAGGTTGGCCAGCAACGGGTACAGGTTGAAGTAGGACGGCGCCTCGATGCCGACCGCATCACCGGGCTGGGTGACCGCGCGCAGTGCCAGCTGCAGGGCCTCCATCGCGCCGTGGGTCAGCAGCAGCCGCTCGCTGTGGGTGTGCAGGCCCATGCGTGGACCACGGCGCACGATCTGCGCCAGCAGCCGGGGTGAACCGTTGGGGCGCGCGTAGGTCTCCACCGTCTGCTGGCCGTGACGCAGCACCTGCGCGGTGTGACGGGCCAGCTGTGCGCCCGGATAGAACTGGCGACCGCGCGGACCGGCGAACGCCAGGTCGATCACACCGGGGCGGCGCTGTGCCTCCAGCACGCGCGCCATCAGCACCTGCTGCAGTGGTGCGGTGGGTGCGGACGGGGTATCACGCAGCGAACGCTCTGGCACCGACAATCGCGGCGCCACCTCGAAGCCGGCCTTGGGCCGCGGAATGACCAGGCCGGCGTCCTCCAGCTGGCGATAGGCCGCGATCACCGTGTTCAGGCTGAGCCTTCGCTGCAGGGCCATCTGCCGCAGTGAAGGCAGGCGGCTGCCGACCGGGAGACGTCCGCCGTGGATGGCTTCGGCCAGTTCATCGGACAGCCGTTGGTAGCGGGGTGGGATCATCGCGCTCTGGTTATCTGTATCCATCGAACTTCCCGCCATCTGGTGCTGTACCCATGATGATGGCGAGCCTAGCATGTCATCGTCGGACGGGCCTGATCGGGGCACGGCCGATACTTCCCAAACGCACGGCTGGATGGCCGTGCGTCTTTTTTTGGGAGGTGGTACCGGCCGCTGGCCGGCGATCCCCAGATCCGCAGGAGCCGGCCAGCGGCCGGCACTACCCGGGTCGTTACCGCATCGGCACCAGCGCCGCGTCGCGCCGGTACAGCGCCGGGAACTGCTTGCCCAGTGCCGCCAGCTTCGGTGCGTCGTAGTAGCGGATGTAGGCCGCCTGCGGGTAGTTGGTCATGTAGTTCTGGTGGTAGCTCTCGGCCGGGTAGAAGTGCTGGCCGCTGACCAGCTGGGTGACGATCGGTGCGCGGTAGCTGCCGGCCTGGCCGAGCTGGGCGATGTAGGCGCGGCTGGCCGCCTGCTGGCGTGCGTCATCACTGAAGATCGCCGAGCGGTACTGGCTGCCCTGGTCCGGTCCCTGCCGATTGAGCTGGGTCGGGTCGTGCACCACCGAGAAGAACACCTGCATCAGCTGGCCATAGCTGACCTGGCGCGGGTCGTAGTCGATCTTCACGGCTTCGGCATGACCGGTCTGGCCACCGCTGACGCGCTCATAGCGCGCATTGGCCGCGCTGCCACCGATGTAGCCGGACACCGCATTGCTCACGCCTTTGACGTGCTGGAACACGCCCTGCACGCCCCAGAAGCAACCGCCGGCGAACACCACGCTGGCATGGGTGGCGTCATCGCGGAACGCGGCGTCGCCGCTGGGCGCCGGTAGTGCCTTGGCCTGCGCGCTGGCTTCCAGCGGTGCCGCGACTGCGCCGTGGTCGACCAGCAGCACGCCAGCGATCAATGCAGCAGCTACCAAGCCGGCGACACCGGCGGCGATACCTTGTTCAAAAGAGAGTTTCATCGTGTGCTCCCGTTTCAACCGAAGGTGAAGGCATAGGCCTGCACGCCCGCATCGAGGAATTCGATCTCGAAGCGATGCGGGCCGACCGTGCCGCGCTGGCGCACCAGCTGGTACAAGCGGTGTTCGTTGACCACGCCGCTGCCATCGGCGCCGACATCGCTGCCGGCATCGGCGGCGGGCAGCGGCTTGCCATCCAGCCAGACGCGGAAGCGCACTGGCTTGCCGTCCTCGCTCGGTGCCAGCACCAGGTGCAGGTCGCGCGCATGGAACTGGAAGGCAATGCGGCCACCGGCCTGCTGCAGCTGTGCGGCTTCGTCGGTGACGGTCCAGCGCCCGGACAGTCCCCATTGGTTCAACGCCAGAGTGGTGGGCAGCGTGTAGTCGAACGCGGTGTCGCTGCGCTGCCCGCCGGGCGAGGCGAACTGCTCGGCGCGGGCGTGGCCCAGGTAGGTTTCCGGCGAACGCAGGTTGCCCATGTCGGCCTGCACGGCCACGCCCTTCAGGTCGGCGGCAGCGGGATCGGCCGGTGGTGGCAGGTTGGTCTGCCCGGCTTCGGTCAGCAGGCGACGGATCATCTGTTCCGAGCGCGCATAGTTGCCCTCGCCGAACTGATGGCCGCGGATGTTGCCCTGCGCGTCGACGAAGTACTGCGCCGGCCAGTAGCGGTTGTTGAAGGCGCGCCAGATCGTGTACTGGTTGTCGAGCACCACTGGGTACTCGACCTTCAGCTGCTGCACCGCCTTCATCACATTGCTCGGGTTGCGTTCGAAGGCGAACTCCGGCGTGTGCACGCCGAGCACCACCAGCCCATGGTCACGGTAGCGACGTTCCCATTCGTGCACGAACGGCATCGCGCGCAGGCAGTTGATGCAGGAGTAGGTCCAGAAATCGACCAGCACCACCTTGCCGCGCAGCTGCTGTGCACTCAGCGGCGGGCTGTTGAGCCAGCCGGTGGCACCGTCCAGCGCGGGCAGGGTGCCTTCCACCGGCAGCGGTGCATCGGCACCTGCATTGGCGCCGGCCATCATCATCATCGGCGGTGCCGCCGGCTGCGCGCCGGGTACTGCGTCCAGCAGGCTTTGCTCGATGCGCGCGGTGCTGACCGTCGAAAGACGGGTCAGCAGGCCGGTATCCCAGCCGAGGCCGATCGCTACGACGGCCAGCAGCGCGGCTACACCCAGCACCTTGCGCAGGACATCGCCGAGGCCGAGCCGCGCCTGCAGCGCACGGAACACCCGGCCGCCGACCCACACCGCCAGCGCCAGCGCGGTGATCGCACCCGATGCATAGGCAAGCAGCAGGGTGCTGGTACCGACGCTGGCGCCATGCAGGGCAGCACCGGTCAGCACCAGGCCGAGGATCGGCCCGGCGCACGGCGCCCACAGCAGGCCAGTGGCGATGCCGATCAGCAGCGAGGTCCACGCGCCGCCGTGCCCCGCGGCATCCGCCGCATCGGCGCGTGCGCTCAGGCGGGCACCCACGCGCTGGAACGGCGCCAGCAGATGGTCGGCCAGCCGCGGCCAGAGCAGCGCGATCGCGAACAGCGCCATCAGCAGCAGGGCGATCCAGCGTCCAACCTGGTTGGCCTGCGCCACCCATTGGCTGCCCACCGCGGCCAGGCTGGCGACCACGGTGAAGGTGAGCGCCATGCCCAGCAGCAACGGCAGCGTGCTGCGCAGGAACGGGCGATCGGCACGCGCGAACACGAACGGCAGCACCGGCAGGATGCAGGGGCTGAGCAGGGTCAGCGCGCCCCCCAGATAGGCAAGCAGCAACAGCAGCATCGTCAGGCTCCGGAAGCAGGGGAAGAACCGACCGGCACCCGCCAGCCGTCGGCAGTGCCAGCAGGGGCACCGGGAACGAACACCATCGCCGCACCGTTCATGCAGTAGCGCAGCCCGGTCGGGCGTGGCCCATCGTTGAACACATGGCCGAGATGGCCGCCGCAGCGGCGGCAGTGCACCTCCACCCGCAGCATCCCGAAGGTGACGTCGCGGTCTTCGCCGATGGCGTTGTGCAGCGGTGCCCAGAAGCTGGGCCAGCCGGTGCCGCTCTCGAACTTGGTGGAGGAGGAGAACAGCGGCAGCGCACAGCCGGCGCAGGCGAAAGTGCCCTGCCGATGTTCCTTGTTGAGTGGGCTGCTGTACGGGCGCTCGGTGGCCTGCTGGCGCAGCACCGCGTACTGCGCCGGGGTCAGTTGCTGGCGCCACTGCGCATCGCTGTGCATGACCTCGAACTGTCGCGGCGGGCGTGCTTCAGCGGCCGCCGGGGCGGCGCGGCTGCAGGCCCCCAGGCCGAGCAGGCCGGCGGCGGTGGCAACACCGCCCAGGCCCAGCAGATGGCGGCGGGAGAGGGACATGGCGGACTCCGGGAAGGGGCGACGGGGCCATGCTGCGCCCGCCCGGGTCAACGAATCCTCACGCAGGATTCAATTTTTCGTGAGGTATCGGCGGCCGTCCCGCGCCACAATGCAGCCAGCCTCCCCACTGGCCCCGAGCTGCCGATGTCGACCAAACGCGTGCTGATCGTTGAAGACGATGCCCACATCGCCGACCTGCTGCGCATGCATCTGGGCGATGAGGGTTACGACGTCGCCCATGCCGCCAGCGGCGATGCCGGCCTGCGCCTGCTCGAGCAGGACGGCCCGTGGGATGCACTGGTGCTGGACGTGATGCTGCCCGGCGTGGATGGGCTGCAGGTGTGCCAGCGTGCACGCGCGATGGCGCGCTATGTACCGATCATCATCATCAGCGCGCGCGGCAGCGAAACCCAGCGCATCGTCGGCCTGGAACTCGGCGCGGACGATTACCTGGCAAAACCTTTTTCGATGCCGGAACTGGTGGCACGGGTGCGCGCGCTGCTGCGCCGCGCCGAGGCGATGGCGCAGAGCGCGCGCATCGATGCCGGCGCGATCGAGCTGGGTGGGCTGCAACTCGATCCGGTCGCGCGTACCGCCTCGGTGGATGGCAACGCGCTGGAGCTGACCCCGCGCGAGTTCGATCTGCTGTTGTTCTTCGCCCGTCATCCGGACCAGGTGTTCGCGCGCATGGAGCTGCTCAACCAGGTCTGGGGCTATCAGCACGATGGTTACGAGCATACGGTCAATACCCATATCAACCGCCTGCGCAGCAAGATCGAGCCGGACCCGGCCAACCCGCGGCGGCTGCTGACGGTGTGGGGCCGCGGCTACAAGCTGGTCGACCCGGCCGGGGCGGCGGCATGATCAAGCCCAATCTATGGCAGAAGCTGGCGGCGGTGATCGCCGCGCTGATGCTGATGTGCTGCATGGCGCTGCTGGCGCTGCAGATGCGCGCCAATACCCGCCATGAGCAGGAAGTGGTGCAGCGGCTGTCGCTGGGCCTGGCCGAGCACATCGCCCAGCGCAGCGAACTGATGGACACCAGCGGCATGCGCGATGCGGCGGTGCGCGCGCTGTTCGGTCAGTTGATGGCGGTCAATCCCAGCGTCGAGGTCTACCTGCTGGACGACCAGGGTCGCATCCTCGGCCACGATGCACCCAGTGGGCATCTGGTGCGCAACAAGGTGGACGTGGCACCGTTGCGTCGCCTGCTGGCCGGTGCGCCGCTGCCGATCCTCGGTGATGACCCGCGCAGCGCCGATGGCCGCAAGGTGTTCAGCGCCGCACCATTGATCGTGCAGGGCCGGCCGGCCGGCTATGTATACGTGGTGCTGGTCGGCGAGCACCGGCAGATGCTCGCCGACGATCTTGCCGCGGGCAGCCAATGGAACACCACGCTGTGGTCAGTCGTGCTGGTGGGGGGCCTCGGCCTGTTTGCCGGGCTGGTGGCGTTCTACTGGGTGACGCGTCCGCTGCGGCGGCTGACCCGGCGCATCCAGGCCTTCGATATCGATGCGCCGACACCGTTGCCGCCGCCCGAACCGCTGCGCCCGGGCGAGCGCGACGAACTGGTGATCCTTGAACACGCGCACGCGCAGATGGCGCAGCGGCTGGGGGAGCAGTGGCAGCAGCTGCGCCAGCAGGACCTGCAGCGGCGCGAACTGGTTGCCAACATTTCGCACGACCTGCGTACGCCGTTGTCGTCGCTGCATGGCTATCTGGAAACGCTGGCGCTGAAGGACGCCACGCTGTCACCGGACGAGCGCCGCCGCTACCTCGGTATCGCGCTGGCGCAGAGCGCCAAGGTTGGTCGGCTGGCGCGCGCGCTGTTCGAGCTGGCGCGGCTGGAGCATGGCGAAGTGCGCCTGGAGTGGGAAGTGTTCGCGCTGCCGGAACTGCTGCAGGACGTACTGCAGAAGTTCGAGCTGGCCGCGCAGGCGCGCAACCAGCGCCTGCACGCCGAGTTCCCGCCCGGCCTGCCGCTGGTACGTGCTGACCTGGGCCTGGTCGAGCGCGTGCTGACCAACCTGCTCGACAATGCATTGCGGCACGCACCGGAAGGTGGGCGGATCGAAGTGTGCCTGCGTGCGACCGCGGACAGCATCGAGGTGAGCGTGGCCGATGATGGTCCCGGCGTGGCAGCGGCGCTGCGTGCGCAGTTGTTCCAGGCGCCGGCCGCGCTGGGCGCACGGCGTGGCGAGAACGGTGGGCTTGGCCTGCTGATCGTGCAGCGGATCGTGCAGCTGCATGGCCGCCGCATCGAACTGCGCGACAGTGAGCGTGGCGCGCTGTTCGTGTTTGCCCTGCCGCGCGCGGAACCGGCGGTCTAGCAGGCCGCCTCGCTCTCCACGGCACCGCCGCTTTCCAGCGGCAGGTGCAGGCGGATGCAGGCACCGCCCAGTTCGGAGTCGGTCACTTCAACGTGGCCGCCATGCTTGTCGGCCACCACCTGCACCAGTGCCAGGCCGAGACCGAAACCGGGGCTGCCCGGGTCCAGCCGCACATAGGGTTGCAGCACCTGGCCGCGCAGTTCGGGCGCAATGCCGGGGCCGTCGTCCTCCACCTGCAGGCACAGCCAGCCGTCGTTGACCGTGCTGGCGATACGGATCTGCCGCCGTGCGTAACGCAGGGCATTGCCGAGCAGGTTGCGCAGCGCCAGTTCCAGCATATGCCGGTTGACGTTGACCAGGCCTGCTGGCGACAGCGCCTGCTGTACCGGCAGCGGCAGCGGTGCGAACTGGGCCACCACGCCACGGACCAGTGCGGCCAGCTGCAGGCGCTGGCGGGTCAGCTGATGGCAACGACCGAGTGCGGCGTATTCGACGCCGGCATCGGTGAGGTGCTGCAGCCGATCGACATCGGTGCGCAGCCCGCCCAGCGCATCGCGTTGTATCTCGTCCAGCGCGGTGTCCTCCAGGTCGGCCAGGCCGAAGCGCATCCGCGCCAACGGCGTGCGGACTTCGTGCGCCACCGCCTGCGCCAGCACGCGCTGGCTTTCCAGCAGCTGCTGCAGCTGCTCGGCCATGTGGTTGAAGGCATTGGCCAGCGGCCGCACCAGCGCGGTGCCGGCACGCGGCGCACGCGTATCCAGCTGGCCGTCGCGCATCTGCCGCGCCGCCTGTGCCAGCTGCGACACATCGCGCCACAGGCGGTAGACCATTACATACATCGGCAGCGCCACGGCCACCATCAGGATCAGCAGCAGGATCGCCACGCCGGACACTTCGCTGTCCTGCCAGCCTTCCTCAGGCAACGCTTCATCCAGTGGCCCCAGCATCACGGCATAATTGCTGTCGCCGATCCGCTGCAGGCTGCGCATGTGTTCCAGGTCGATCTGCACCCGGCCGTTGTTGAACGGCGGTCGCTGGCTGGCCGACAGCGCCTTCTCCGCCTCGGCCAGCGGCACCATTCGCAGGGCATAGGCGAAGTCGGCGTCGAGCCCTCGTGCCAGCGCCGGCCACTGGTCACGTGGTGTTTCCGCGAAGCGTTGCTGCAGCAGCGCATGGGTGCCACGCATCTCGGCCAGCAGGCTGGCTTCGGTGCGGTCTTCCAGCAGCGCATCCCAGGCCCACAGGCCCAGCACGATCAGCAGCAGGTGGGCGACCAGGAAGCCGATGCCGTAGCGCAGGAAGTGGAAGGCGTGGCCGCGCATCGCCGAGTGCGTGCGCTTCATCCCCATGCCGAGCGGCTGAACAGGTAGCCGCGTCCACGGACGGTCTTGATCCGTTCCGGCTGTTCCGGGTTGTCGCCCAGCTTGCGGCGCAGGCGCGAAATGCGCGCATCGATCGAACGGTCCAGGCCGTCAAAGGCGATGCCACGCAGGCCGCGCAGCAGCGCATCGCGGTCCAGGATCTGGCCGGCGTTGCTGGCCAGCAGGAACAGCAGGTCGAACTCGGCCGTGGTCAGCTCCAGCAGGCCGCCCTGCAGGTGCACGTTGCGGGTGGACGGGTCGATGTTCAGCTCGCCGAAGCGCAGGCTGCCGTCGCGAGGTTCGACCCGGCGATGGCGGCGCAGGTGGGCACGCAGGCGGGCGAGCAGCACCCGCGGTTCGATGGGTTTACCGATGTAATCGTCGGCCCCCAGCTCCAGTCCCAGCACCTGGTCGATGTTGTCGGTGCGGGCGGTCAGCACACAGATGATGCCGTCATAGTGGGGCCGGATCTGCCGACACACTTCGAAACCATCCTGGTCGGGCAGGCCGACATCGAGCAGGACCAGGGCCGGCTTCTCGGCCAGGATCCGGGCCACCGCGCGCTCACCACTGCGCTCATGGGCCACCTGATAGCCATGCCGCTGCAGATAGTCGCTGACCATCGTACCCAGGCGGGCATCGTCTTCAACCAGTACGATATCCAGCATTTTCAAGGCCTCCGTGGGCGCAAACGTACCGCCACGGCACGAGCGCGGCGATGCTATCCCAGCCTGCGGGCCGCCCGGGTCCCGGGGGCGGGCGCCATTCAGCCGGGGTTGCTGGCGCTCGGGCCGGGCCTCCGGCCTGGCAACAACTTGGCGTCCAGCATAGCTTGTTGCCGTTACAAAACGTTACCTTCGTGATACGTCTGGTGACCATCGCTGACAGCAAAGCGACTGACGCGGGGCAGGTGGGGCGCCGAGCATGGAGTCTCCTCCGCTCCGCGTGCCGTTCCCATGTCGCTCGCCGCCCCCTGCCTGCTGAACCCGTCCCGCCGCTGCCGCTGCGGAGGTGCCCGATGAGCGGCGTGGTCGGGGCCTGGTTGCCGCCCGCCGAGGACGAACACCTGCTGCAGCAGCTGGCGCCGATGCTGCGCGCCCTGCAGCAGCGTGGCCGGGGCCGCATCGGTTACTGGACCGACGCCGAGGCCGGCCTCGCGCTGGGCCATTGCCGGGCGCCGACCGATACCCCGCTGCAGCCGCTGAGCTCGGACTGCGGCCGTTACGTGTTGTGCCTGGACGGCCGCCTGTACAACCGCGCCGACCTGCAGGCGCAGCTGCGCGAGCTGCCACGCAGCTGCAGTGACGCCCGGCTGCTGCTGCAGGCGATCGTTGAATGGGGCGTAGAGCGGGCGCTGTCGCGCATTGAGGGCGCCTTCGGTTTCAGCGTCTGGGACCGTGAGTCGCGAGCGTTGTGGCTGGCGCGTGATCCGGTTGGCGAGCGGCCGCTGTATTACGGCTGGTTCCAGGGCCAGTTCCTGTTCGCCTCGGAAATGAAGGCGCTGCAGGCCTTCGCCGGTTTCGCGCCGAGCATCGACCAGGATGCGCTGAGCCTGCTGCTGCGCCACGACTATGTGCCGGCGCCGCACACCATCTACCGGGGCATCCACAAGCTGGTGGCCGGCGCGGTGCTGCGCGTCGATCTGGATGACCACGCTGCCGGCGGTTCCAGCCAGGCGGCGGAAGGGGGCGCGCGCTACTGGTGCGCACGCGATGCGATGCAGAGTGCGCTGCAGGAACCGCTGCAGCCGGCGCCGAGCCTGGAACAGGCCACCGACCAGCTGGAAGCGGTGTTGCAGAAGGCCATCGCCGCTCGCATGCACTCGCCGCTGGCCTGCGGCGCGTTCCTGTCCGGCGGCACCGATTCGTCGTTGGTGACGGCGATGATGCAGGCCCAATCGACCCTGCCGATCGAGGCATGGACGGTGGGCTTCGACGATCCGGGCCACGATGAGAGCGACTGGGCCACGCAGGTCGCACGCCACCTGGGCGTGCAGCATCACCTGCACCGCATGGACGCGCGCCAGGGCCTGGACCTGCTGCAGCGCCTGCCGCAGGTCTGGTGCGAACCGTTCGCCGACGCCTCGCAGCTGCCGACCCTGTTGGCCAGCGAACTGCTGGGCGCGCGCAAGCCGGTGGCGCTGACCGGCGACGGTGGCGATGAACTGTTCTTCGGTCATCCCAGCTATGGCCGGGCGCTGCGCAATGCACGCCTCTGTGGTGGCTTGCCGGACTGGGTGCGTGACCTGGCGCGGCGCAGTGGCAACCGCATGAACGTCGAACGTGGCCGCCTGGGCGGTTGGCGTGCGCTGGTGGCCGAGGTTGCCGCCAACGATGTGGAAGGGCATTACCTGCAACGTGTCACCCGCTGGCGGCAGCCGGCGCAGGTGGTGCTGGGCGCGCGCGAACCAATGACGATCTTCCAGCAGCAGGACACCGCGCTGCCGGCCGAGGCGCGCATCCAGCTGCTGGATTTCCGCATGGATCTGGCCGAGGGCATCCTCGCCAAGGTCGATCGTGCGGGCATGGCGGCGGGCGTGGAGACGCGTGCGCCGTTGCTGGACATGGAAGTGGTGCGCCTGGCCTGGCGCCTGCCGCAGCACCTGAAGTACCACGATGGTGAGCACAAGCGGATCCTCAAGCACCTGCTGGCGCGCTACCTGCCGGAACCGCTGGTGTACCGCCCCAAGCGCGGTTTTGGCCCGCCGATGGCGCGTTGGCTGGCGGGCCCGCTGCGCGATTGGGCGGAGGCGCTGCTGGACCCGCAGCTGCTACGCAACCAGGGCTGCTTCGATGCAGTACGCGTGCGCGGCATCTGGGAGGCGTTCCTGCGTGGCGAGCGCAAGTGGCACACGCACCTGTGGAACGTGCTGATGTTCCAGGCGTGGCACCAGCACTGGCACGGTGACCGCGGGCGCTGAGCGGTTTCTGCATTGCGTGCAGCGGATTGAATCAGCGTGGCGCGGGGCGGATGCCCTTGCGTACGAATGTCCTCCGGCGCCGGCCGTTGGCCGTCACCTCCCCCTTTACTTCGTACGCAAGGGCATCCGCCCCGCGTTCGGAGTTCGTCGGCACCACATTGAAGGGCTGTCGCGAGCGCTGCGCTCTGCTCACCGCACGCCCATCCCGGCGGGGTCCATCAGTTTGCGGCGAATCCGGACGAAGACGCGCTTGTGGCGGTTTGTTCAGCGTGGCGCAGGGCGGAGGCCCTTGCGTACGAATGTCCTCCGGCGCCGGCCGTTGGCCGTCACCTCCCCCTTTACTTCGTACGCAAGGGCCTCCGCCCTGCGTTCGGAGTTTGTCGGCGCCTCATTGAGAGGTTGCCACGAGCGCTGCGCTTTACCTGCCGTAAGCCGAGCCTCGTCGGGGTGGGCAGGGGTCTGGGCAAAGTAAAGGAGGAGGTGACGGCCAACGGCCGGCGCCGGGGGACATTTGCCCAGGCCCCTGCCTGCCCCGGCGGGGCCCCTCAGCTCGCAGGGAATCCAGGCGAAGAAGCGCTCTTCAGTCCAAACGCCAGGCAAAAAAAGACCCGGCAGAGGGAGGGATCTGCCGGGTCCGGATTGCGTGGGGGGAGGGACCCACGCAATGAGCGTTGCGTCGCGTCAGTGGTTGTTCGCGTCCGCCGTTGATTCGTTGTAGCCGTGCACCAGTTCGGACCAGGCCTTGCCGGCCTGCAGGCCGAGCCCGACCACGTCCTGCTGGGCCTGGCCCAGCCGCTGCAGGTTGTCCTGCCACAGCTGTGCGCCCTTGTTGAGCACCCCGGCCGCGTCGTCACTGCGGGCCAGCTCGCCGAGCCAGCCGCCGGTCGCGGTCAGGTTGCGCTCCATCGCCTTCAGCTGCACCCCGAACATGCTTTCCGCGTTCTCCAACGCCAACCGGTTCGCGCGCGTTGCCGCGGCGGCGAGCTGGCGGGTGGCATCACTGAAGCGATCGCTGAAGGCGGTGGCCATGGGGGCATCAGGGAGTGGCTTGATGCAGTGCAGCATACGCCGTTGATGCGGCAATGCAACAAAAATAACAAAGGCGCCCAGGGCGCCTTTGAAACACCTTTCAGATCAATGAGTCGATCAGGCCGTCGGGCCGCGGTAACGGCAACCCGAGGTGCAGGTTTCGTGCACGGTGATCTCGCTCAGCGCCGGCAGGCTCGGCTTGAGCTCGTTCCAGATCCACACCGCCAGGTTCTCGCTGGTCGGGTTCTCCAGGCCGGGGATGTCATTGAGGTAGTGATGGTCCAGGCGGTCGTAGATCGGCTGGAAGGCCGCCTTCACGTCGCCGAAATCCATGATCCAGCCGGTCTGCGCACCCGGCTCGCCCTCGACCTTCAGTTCCACCCGGAAGGAGTGGCCGTGCAGGCGCGCGCACTTGTGCCCCGGCGGCACGTTGGGGAGGCGGTGCGCCGCCTCGAGCATGAAGACTTTGAAGATTTCCATGGCGCGATTGTACGCCGCAGGTGGCCGGCCAGCCTGAGCGGATGTTGGACTTTCGTGAAGTAAGTCTTTTCATCCGGATGAAGAGATGTTAGTTTCTCTTATATCCGTATGAAGAGATGTTATTGGCCGGGCCCCGGCCAGGCATGGACTACTGCGGAACTTCGTCGCCCTTACCACCTCCCCCACATCGTCATGCCCAAGCACACCCTGCTCGTGGCGGCCCTGGCCGTCGCTCTGGCCGCGCCTTTGTCCGCCGCCGCCGAAACCTCCGCCGACGCCAGTGGCGAAGCCAGCACCCTGGCCGCCGTGCGCGTCACCGGTTCCAACATCAAGCGCACCGATACCGAGGCCTCCAACCCGGTGCAGGTGATCGGCCGCCAGCAGCTGGAACAGACCGGCAAGGCCACCGTGGCCGATGTGCTGCGTTCGATCTCGGCCAACACCGGCAACGCCAGCAACGAAACCACCAACAACGGCTGGGCCTCCGGCTCGGCCGGCATCGGCCTGCGTGGCCTGTCGCAGAAGAACACACTGGTGCTGCTCAACGGCCGCCGCCTGGCCAACTACGGCTTCCCGGCCGGCGGCCTGTCCGACACCTTCGTCGATCTCAACGCGCTTCCGCTGGTTGCGGTCGAGCGCATCGAAGTGCTCAAGGACGGCGCCTCGGCGGTGTACGGCTCCGATGCCGTGGCTGGTGTGGTCAACATCATCACCCGGCAGAACTTCGAAGGCGCCGAGATCGGCGGCAGCTTCGGCGGCGCCGACCAGGGCGGCCTGCACGAGCAGAACCTGAAGTTCGTCGGCGGCCTCGGTGATCTCGATACCGACGGCTACAACATCCTCTTCAGCCTGCAGGGCTACAACCGCGAACGCCTGGATCAGGACGAACGCAACCTGACAAAGAGCGGCATCTACACCGACAAGCCCGGCGGCCGCTGGAACGGCTGGTCGGCCAAGGGCGCGCGCTACCTGGTCAACGGCGTGTCGGTGCCGATGCTCGATGCCAGCGGCAACTGCCCGGCTGGTACCACCCGCGTCGCCAGCGCACCGATCGACGGCCTGGCCGGTGATACCTGCGGCTTCAACCAGGCGCCGTTCACCACGCTGATCCCTTCGACCAAGCGCTACCAGGCCTATGCCAACGGTACCTTCCGCCTGAACGACAACGTCGAAGCCTTCGGCGAAGTGCTGTACAGCCAGATCAAAAGCACCGCGTGGTTCGGCAGCAGCCCGTTCTTCACTCTGGAAAGTGGCCGCTTCGCCTTGAACGCGGACAGTGGCCTGGCCGAGCCGGTGTCGTCGCTGCTGCCGGCCAGCAACCCGTACAACCCGTACGGACGTGCGATCCCGATCGAATACACCTTCTTCGACCTTGGCGGCACCCTCAAGACCAACCGCTCCACCGCTTACCGCGGCGTGTTCGGCCTGCGTGGCACCACCGCGAAGTGGGACTGGGAGGTCGCAGCGTTCGGCGCGCGCAGCAGCGAGCGCGAGAGCGTCTCCGGTGGCTTCGCCAACCGCTGGGCGCTGGCCGATGCGCTGGTCACCGGCAGTTACAACCTGCTGAACCCGGCCGCCACGCCGCAGTCGGTGCGTGACTCGATCAACATCGCCACACTGCGTCCGGCTGAGTCCAAGCTGCAGGGCATCGACGCGAAGATCTCCGGCAGCCTGGGTCATACCTGGGCAGGTGAGATCGGCTTCGCTGCCGGTGCCGAGTGGCGCCGTGAGAAGCTCGATTCCAACAATCCGTGGCAGATCGATGCCGGCCTGCAGGTGCGCCCGGCGATCGCCGAAGTGCACGGCAAACGCCAGGTCAGTGCGGCCTACGCCGAAGTGAACGTGCCGCTGGCATCGACGCTGGAGCTGTCCGCTGCCGCGCGCGCCGATCACTACGATGATTTCGGCGATGCGTTCTCGCCGAAGATCGGCCTGCGCTGGCAGCCGCTCGACTTCCTGCTGGTGCGTGCCTCGGCGTCGAAGGGCTTCCGTGCGCCGTCGCTGTCGGAGAACTCCAACAGCACCAGCATCGCCTACGGCAGCGTGGTCGATCCGCGTGATCCGGACGTGCCGGGCTCGCGCCAGAACCCGACCTTCTTCACCGTCGGCAACAACGAACTGAAGCCCGAGCGCACCAAGAGCGTGAACTTCGGCGTGGTGCTGTCGCCGTGGGCCAACACCAACCTGAGCGTGGACTACTACCGTATCCAGCTGGACAACCTGGTCGGCACCAACAACACCCAGACCCTGGTCAACGACAACGTGGCCGGTGCGGTGCAGCGCGATGAGCGCGGCAAGCTGCAGGCGGTCTACAACCGCTACCAGAACCTGAGCGAGCTGAAGACCTCGGGCATCGACGTCGAGCTGCGCCAGCGCATCCCGACCGCTGCGCTGGGCGACTTCACCGTGTCCTCGGCCTACACCCACGTGCGCGACTACCGTCGCCCGACCGTGGTCGGCGGCCCACTGGTGGACTACGCCGGCAGCAACCTGGGCGCAACCCTGCCCAAGGACAAGGCCACCACCACGCTGGACTGGACGTACGGCGACTTCAACGCAGCCGTGACCTGGTACTACACCAGCAGCTACCGCCAGGAAGCCAGTACCGCCGCCAAGGCCGTGCAGCAGCGTGTCGACAGCTACAGCCAGTACGACCTGTACCTGGCCTACACCGGCATCGACAAGCTGACGGTGTACGCCAAGGTGCAGAACCTGGCCGACAAGACGCCGCCGTACGACGCCTCTTTCCCGGGCATCCGCGCGCCGTACGACTTCAGCCAGTACGACCTGCGTGGCCGCTACTTCACGCTGGGCTTCGATTACCGCTTCTGATCCATCCGCCGCGGCCGGTCACCTGAAGGGACCGGCCGCGCGACTGTCTGCCGTTGTGTTCCAGGGGAGTCATCGTGTCCTTGCATCGCCGTGCCGTTCTTCCGTTGCTGCTTGCCGCCGCCACCGCACTGTCCTCGCCGCAGCCGGCGCAGGCACAGAGCGCGTACTTCTTCCCGCAGGTGACCGACGCAGCGGCGTTCGATGCAGCGGTGCCCACGCCGGAGCAGTTCCTCGGCTACCCGATCGGCAGCCGTTACACCCGGCACGACCAGCTGGTGGCGTACTTCCAGGAACTGGCGAAACGCTCGGACAAGATCAGTGTGCGCGAGATCGGCCGCAGCTATGAAGGTCGCCCGCTGCTGATCGCCACCGTCACCGCTGCAGGCAACCACGCGCGGCTGGAACAGATCCGCCAGCAGCACGCGACCCTGGCCGATCCGGCGCAGCCGCGCAGCGCCGCCGGTGACAGCCCGGTGGTGGTGTGGCTGGGCTACAGCGTGCATGGCAACGAGACCTCCAGTGCCGAAGCGGCGATGCTGACGGCGTACTACCTGGTGGCCAACCGCAGTGCCGAAACCCAGCAATGGCTGCAGCAGGCGGTGGTGCTGTTCGACCCGGCGCAGAACCCGGACGGCCGTGATCGTGCTGCCAACTGGCACAACGCGTGGGCCTCCGATCCGGCTTCGGCCGACCCGGCCGACAAGGAACACGTCGAGCCGTTCCCGCAGGGCCGCACCAACCACTACTTCACCGATCTCAACCGCGACTGGCTGGCCCTGACCCAGCAGGACTCGCGGCCGAAGGTGGAGGTGTTCCACCAGTGGTACCCGAACGTGCAGATCGATTTCCACGAGATGGGCAAGGACAGCACCTATTACTTCGAGCCCTCGCCGAAGAGCATGCACAGCCCGCTGATTCCGGCGGCGTCGTACGAGTTCAACAAGACCCTGGCCAAGTACCAGGCGCAGGCATTGGATGCATTGGGGTCGCTGTACTACACCGGCGAGAATTTCGACAACTTCTCGCCGGTCTACGGCTCCACCTACCCGGACTTCCATGGTGCTGTCGGCGTTACCGTCGAGCAGGCCAGCTCGCGCGGCCGCGTGCAGGAATCGGTGAACGGCCTGCTGACCTTCCCGTTCACCATCCGCAACCAGGTGGCTACCGGGCTGGGCACGGTGCGCGGCGCGGTAGCCGAGCGCAGCGGCCTGTTCGACCTGCAGAAGCAGTTCTTCCAGAGCGCGTTGAAGCAGGCCGCACAGCAGCCGGTGAAGAGCTTCGTATTCGGCGACGCGCATGATCCGGCACTGACCCGGCGCCTGCTGGAACTGTTGCTGCTGCATCGCATCGAAGTGCGCACGCTGGAGCGTGCAGTCACTGTCGACGGCCAGCGCTTCGATGCCAGCAGCGCCTACGTGGTGCCGGTGCAGCAGGCGCAGTTCCGCCTGGTGCATTCGATCTTTGCCGAGACGCCGCCGATCAAGGGCGATGTGTTCTACGGCAGCACCAGCTACGCGATTGCACCGGCCTACGGCGTGGCCTTCGCCGGTAGCCGCAGCCGCATCGACGGCGGCGCACGCGTGGCGGCGCTGCCGGCGGAGCAGGGCACCGTGCTGGGCGGCCAGGCAGGATTCGCCTACGCGATCGACTGGCGCGACTACAATGCCGGGCGCGCGCTGGCCGCGCTGCAGGGCAAGGGCGTGAATGCACGCGCGGCATTCCAGCCGTTCACCACCGCGACGGCGCAGGGCGAGGCCAGCTTCGCCGCCGGCAGCCTGGTGATTCCGGTGGCCGGGCAACCACTGCAGGGCACGGCGCTGCTTGAGGCAGTGACATCCGCCGCACGCGAGGCAGGTGTGCAGGTGCACGCGCTGTCCAGTGGCCGCAGCCGCGAAGGCATCGACCTCGGCAGTGACGGCGTCAAAGCGCTGCGCAAGCCCTCGGTGGCACTGGTGATGGGCGAGGGCGTGGCCGCCACCGAAATCGGATCGGCGTGGTTCCTGTTGGACCAGCAGCTGCGGTTGCCGGCCAGCAAGCTGGATCCGCAGCAGCTGGGCAAAGTGCCGCTGGACCGTTACACCACCATCGTGTTGTCCGGCGGAACCTATGCCGGCGTCGATGCCACGGCGGTGGCTGCACTGAAGCGCTGGGTGCAGGCCGGTGGTTCGTTGGTGACCTACGGCAGTGCCTCGAAATGGGCGATCGAACAGAAGCTGGCCGACGGCGAGAAGCTTGGCAAGGAAGAAGAAACCGCTGACGAGAGCCGCCGTGCATTCGGCGATCAGCGCGACATCGCCGCGATCGAGCGGGTCAGCGGCAACATCCTCAGTGCCGATGTTGATACCAGTCATCCGCTGGCGTTCGGTGTGCCACGCCGTCAGCTGGCGATCAACAAGGAAAACACGGTGACGTTGCAGCCGAGCGCGAACCCGTTCTCGACGGTGGTGCGCATCGACACGCCGCCGCGGGTGAATGGTTATCTGTCCGAGCGCAACCGCGCGAGGGTGGCAGGCAGCGCGTGGCTGCTGGTGTCGGCGCAGGGGCAGGGCAACGTGGTGCTGTTTGCCGATGATCCGGCGCATCGCAAGTACTGGCACGGGACGGATCGGCTATTGATCAACGCGATCTTCTTCGGGAATCTGGTGAATCCGAGTAAAGCGCGGGGTTGAGGCTGCACGCGCTTCAGTTGATATATGGGTGGGGAGGCCGGGCGGGCTGCGCAGGACACGCTGTAAATACGTCCGTGTAAGCTCGATCGGCGCTTGCTCGTGTGCGCTGTCCTGCGCACACGGCAAGGCCGGGGTTGGGCGTCCTGCCCAACCCGCCCGAGGCATGCCTCGGGCCCATGGCGCCAACGGTCCTGCGCAGCCCGCCCGGCCTCCCCTCGACAGTTTCCTGCGGACGCGGACGCATCGAACCCCAAGGCGGGAGCAAGGGCAAAAGCAAAAGCAAAGCCAGGAATTGCGACTTCGGCTTTTGCCTTTGAATTTGAATTTGAATTTGAATTTGAATTTGATCTTTCTTCTCCCGGCTACCCGGCGGGAGAAGAAGGCGCAGGCAATGCTTGAAGCGGATGGGCATGGGGGCAGCGCAGAACCGTTGGCGCCATGGATGGCGCCATCGAGCTTACATGGACGTATTTACAGCGTGTTCTGCGCTGCCCCCGTGCCCATCCGCCCTCGGTACTGCCACCGCGTGCTTCATCACCCGGTAGCCAGCAACAAAAAAGGACGGCGCGTCAGCGCCGTCCCTCGATAGCCTTCCCGCGCAGCGGGAAGCACAACAGCTGTCAGCTGGGATCAGCCGGCGCGACCGCCGCCGTTGCCACCCTGGCCGCGGCCACGGCCGCCACCATTGCCGCCACCGCCACGACGCTGGCCCTGACCGGCACCTGCACGCTGCTGGCCATTGCCACCGCCCTCGCGACGACCACCACCGGCCTTCTTCGGGCCCGCATGCGCATGGCGCGGTGCATCGCCGTGCGGACGGCGCGCGTGGTTCTTGCGCGGTGCGCGCTCACCGGTTTCGTGCTCGGCCTTGCCCGGCGCGCTGTTGCCCCAGCGGATCGGCGTCTGCAGCTCGAAGCCCGGCACATCGCGGATGTCCATGTCGCGACCCAGCAGGCGCACGATCGCGCGCAGCAGCTTCACTTCATCCTGCGCCACCAGCGAGATCGCCTGGCCGGTCGCGCCGTTGCGGCCGGTGCGGCCGATGCGGTGCACGTAATCTTCGGCCACCATCGGCAGGTCGAAGTTGATCACCTTCGGCAGCTCGTTGATGTCGATGCCGCGCGCGGCGATATCGGTGGCCACCAGCACGGTCACGCGGCCGGCCTTGAAGTCGCCCAGCGCACGCAGGCGCTGGCCCTGGCTCTTGTTGCCGTGGATCGCCGCGGTCTTGATGCCCGACTTTTCCAGGAACGTGGCCAGCTTGTCGCTGCCGTGCTTGGTGCGGGCGAACACCAGGGTCTGCTCGCGGCTGTCCTGCGCCAGCAGGTGCAGCAGCAGGTCGCGCTTGCGGCCGGCATCGACCGGGTGCACGCGATGGGTGATGGTTTCGGCCACGGTGTTCTTCGGCGTCACCTGGATCTGTTCCGGGTTGCGCATGAACTCCAGCGCCAGCTGGCGGATGTTGTCCTCGAAGGTGGCCGAGAACAGCAGGGTCTGGCGGTTCTGCTTCGGCAGCTTGGCCAGGATGCGCTTGATCGACGGCAGGAAGCCCATGTCGAGCATGCGGTCGGCTTCGTCCAGCACCAGCAGTTCAATGCCGGACAGGTCGATGCTGCGACGCTCCAGGTGGTCGATCAGGCGGCCCGGGCAGGCCACCAGCAGGTCCACGCCACGGCGCAGGATGTCCAGCTGGTTGCCCATGCCGACGCCGCCGTAGATGCAGGCGCTGGGGATGCGCAGGTACTTGCTGTAGCCGCGCAGGCTGTCATGCACCTGAGTGGCCAGCTCGCGGGTCGGGGCCAGGATCAGCGCGCGCGGCTTGCGCGGGCCGCTGCGCACTTCCTGCGAGGCGGTGCCCAGGTGCTGCAGCAGCGGCAGGCCAAAGGCAGCGGTCTTGCCGGTACCGGTCTGTGCACCGGCCAGCAGGTCGCGGCCGGCCAGCGCCAGCGGGATCGCCTGCTGCTGGATCGGGGTCGGGTTTTCGTAGCCCTGCTCGGCAAGCGCACGCAGCAGGAAGGGCGCCAGGCCCAGCGATTCAAAAGACATTGAGATTGCTCCAAGTACAAGAAACGCCTGTCCGAACGGACAGACGGGGGCAGATCAAACTGATCGGCTGACTCGGAGCGTTCCCGTGAACCGCGCTGCGAGAATTGGGTGCAGCCGGCACGAAGCGCAGGCTGGAATGCGTGACGAACGGCGTCGGAGTGGGGGCGGGCGAAGAGGGCGGACCCTGGTCGCCGGCGGTCCCGGAGGGAAACGGACGGCCGCTGCAGACCCTGCAAGTCTAAACGATGTTTGAGACTTCACGCAAAAAGGCCTGTTCAGGTAGGGGGGCTCTCTGCAGGGCTGCGCCCTGCACCCGCAGAGGCTGAAGCAACGTCAACGTCAACGTCAAAAGCCGGTTTCCTTAGGGATGCGGGGTGGGTCCGGTTGCGGGGGGGCGCTGCAAGTACCCCTCCGGGGCCCGGCCCAGCCGCTGGCGGCTGTGCGTTCGGGCGCTTGCGAAGCGGTGCTTCGCAAGCAAAGCGCCCTCACCCATGTAAGCTCGGTCGCCGCATCCATGCGGCTCACGCCCCGCAACCGGACCCACCCCGCCTTCGAGAGGCTTCCGCGATCTGTCGAATCTCATTCGATCAATTTCGATATCTGACGGATTTCGACGATGAATGATGTGGATGTTCGATCCGTCATCGGGAAATTGTCAGGGGTGGGACGGTGTGGGTGGGCAGGACCGTTGGCGCCATGGATGGCGCCATCGAGCCCCCAGGGACGGGTTTACGGCGTGTCCTGCCCACCCACACCGTCCCGCCCAGCTCACAGACAACCCAGAGCCGGCTGTTGCTGTTGACGTTGCCCTGGCTGGAAGCAGGTGCAGGGTGCAACCCTGCCGAACCCCCCACTACGGTAGGGTGGGCCGATGCCGCGCTGCAGCTTGGCGTCGACGCAGATTTGATTACACTTGAAACTTGTTTGCCCACGACTCCGGACACCCACCCATGAAGCTTGGTTCTTTGAAGGAAGGCGGCCGCGACGGCACCCTGATCGTCGTCTCGCGTGACCTGCGCCACGGCGTGCGCGCCACCGGCATTGCCGCCACCCTGCAGCAGGCCCTGGAGGACTGGAGCCACATCGCGCCGCGCCTGAACGCCCTGTACGAATCGCTCAACGCGGGCGACGCCGATGGCGTGTTCGACCTGGACCCGCAGGCGCTGGCCGCGCCGATGCCGCGTGCCTATGAGTTCGTCGATGGCAGCGCCTACCTGCCGCATGTCGAGCGCGTGCGCCGCGCCCGTGGCGCCGAGGTGCCGGAGAGCTTCTACACCGACCCGCTGATGTACCAGGCGACCAGCGCCGGTTTCTACGGTCCGCGCGACGCGGTCAAGGTGGTCAGCGAGGACTATGGCATCGACCTGGAAGCAGAGATCGTGGTGATCACCGACGACGTGCCGATGGCCGCCACCCCGGAACAGGCCGCAGGCCATATCCAGCTGGTCGGCCTGGTCAACGATGTCTCGCTGCGCAACCTGATTCCGGGCGAACTGGCCAAGGGCTTCGGCTTCCTGCAGTCCAAGCCGCGCTCGGCGCTGTCGCCGGTGTTCGTCACCCCCGACGAGCTGGGCGCCGCGTGGCAGGACAGCAAGGTGCACCTGCCGCTGCTGACCCACATCAACGGCCAGTGGTTTGGCGCGCCGGAAGCCGGCGTGGACATGCAGTTCAACTTCGCCCAGCTGGTCGCACATGCGGCCAAGACCCGTCCGCTCAGCGCCGGCACCATCGTTGGCTCGGGCACCATCGCCAACGAAGACACCAGCAAGGGTGCCTCCTGCTTCGCCGAGCAGCGCGTGGTGGAGACCCTGCGCGACGGCAAGCCGAGCACGCCGTTCATGTCCTTCGGCGACGTGGTCCGCATCGAGATGCTCGATGCCGCCGGCAACAGCATCTTCGGTGCGATCGAGCAGCGCATCGAACAGGCCACCAGGCCCTGAGCAGAGAGGCGGCGATGGAGATCCCGGTCGACGACGGCATCGTGCTGTACACCTACTGGCGATCCAGCGCCGCCTACCGCGTGCGCATCGGCCTGGAGCTGAAGGGCCTGGCCTGGGAAGCCCGGCCGGTGCACCTGGTGCGCGCAGGTGGCGAGCAGCACCTTGACGCCTATCGCGCACTCAATCCGCAGCAGCTGGTGCCAACCCTGCTGCATGACGGGCATGCACTGACCCAGTCGCTGGCGATCCTCGAATATCTGGATGAGCGCTTCCCGCAGGTGCCGTTGCTGCCGGCCGATGCCGCCGGCCGTGCGCGGGTGCGCGCGCTGGCCCAGCTGGTGGCCTGCGACATCCACCCGATCAACAACCTGCGGGTGATGCAGTACCTGGAGCGCACCCTGCAGGTGCCTGCCGACGCCCGCACGCAGTGGACCCTGCACTGGATCGCCGAGGGTTTCGCTGCCATGGAGGCAATGTTGGCCAACAGCAGCGCGACGGGCACCTTCTGCCACGGTGACCGTCCCGGCCTGGCCGATATCTGTCTGCTGCCGCAGCTGTACAACGCGCATCGCTTCGGTCTGGACCTGGCGCTGTACCCGACCCTGCGCCGTATCGAAGCTGCCTGCCAAGCACTGGACGCCTTCGACCGCGCACGCCCGGAAAACCAGCCCGACGCCGCCTGAAAGTAGAGGGGACGGAGGGGATTAAGTCGTTTGTGCACTTACGACTTAATCCCCTCCGTCCCCTTTTTGTTGCAATCGGGCCAGATCATCGCGGAACAGCCGATAGGCATCCTCGCGGCGCGCATCGTCGGTCTGCCGCAATACCCATGCCGGGTGCACTGTGGCATAGCCGCGGGTGCCGTCCTCGAGGGTGTGCCAGCGTCCGCGGTCGCGTGAGAGGTCGAACCCACGACCAAACACCGAGGCTGCCGCTGTCGCGCCGAGGCACACGATCACCTGGGGCCGCACGCGCGCGATCTCACCCATCAGCCAGGGGCGGCAGGCCTGGATGTGCCGGCTTTCCGGTCGCTTGTGCAGTCGCACCTTGCCACGCCGTTCATGATGGAAGTGCTTCACGGCGTTGGTGAGGTACAGCGCCGCGCGATCGATTCCCAATTCGGTCAGCGCACGGTCCAGTAGCTGACCGGCAGGACCCATGAACGGCTGTCCGCGCAGATCCTCGGTGTCGCCAGGTTGTTCCCCGATCAGCATCATGCGGGCGTCTGCAGGCCCCTGCCCGAACACGGTCTGCGTGGACTGCTCCCACAGCGGGCACTGGCGGCAGGTGCTGGCCTGTCCGCGTAGTTTCTCCAGACTGCTGGCATCCGCTGCTGGCATCGCAACACCTGCACGCAGGGGGATCCTGCGCTGCGGTGCCTGCGCGGGACGGTCATGCATTTCCTGCACGCGGTCGGCCGCATCGCGCACCAGGCGTGGCAGCAGCTGGGCCTCCGGCAGGTGGCGCCAGTATTTTGCCGGCATCTCCTGCATCATCATGCGTGTATTGAGTCGCGCCGGATTGAAGATGTTGGCGTAGTAGGTCTGCCACAGTGATTCGCGCGCATCCTCGGCCGGGGCATCCTCGCGCCGTGCGCCGGGGCCGAAAGCAAGCGCCTGCCCGTCCCATGCGACACTGCGCGAAGGCGTGAGGATCGCCCAGCGCATGCCGGTGAAGCGGCGCGCGAAGAAGGGCGCGACCCGGTCGACAATGTGGTGCTGTGGCTCAAACCAGGCGATGAACGCATCAGGCTGGCCAGGCACCTCGCGGAAGCGCACGAATGCCTTCATCTTGTGCGTGTCACGGCGGACGGCCTGGGCGAGCGCCGTTGCGCGCAGGACATCGGCGTCGGCGGGGTTGCTCAGCACCGAACGCTCGCCATGGACGATGCGCCACAGCAGGCGATACAGCAAGGCCAGTCGCTGGGGGGCGCGATGGCACAGGCAGGTGGCCGCCAGTTCCAGGAAATCGCGGGGCACGTTGGGTGCACTGGCATCAGCCAGCATCGGCGCCCGCTGCACGGCCGGCGCATCCAGCAACGACGTTTCGCTCCCTTCCAGCCAGTCCAGCTGAGGCGGGGCCACGCCTCGCAGCAACGCTTCGCGCGCAGCATCGCGCCAGGCCTGCAGCGACCACTGCGGGTCCACCCGCAGCGACCAGCGCTGCGCGTCAGGCGGCGGGCGGTGCATCAAACAGCGATCCCTGACGAGGCGGTGGGGCCAACTGCGCGCGCAGCGCCGCCGGATCGTCCAGCGATTTGCGTGGATGGTGGTCAGCCAGCTGCACAAACGGAAGCAGTTTGCTCATCGGTGCCTTCAGGCGTGCTACATCGGCAACCCGCAGGCGACCGTGGCGGCGTGCCATCAGCACCCGTTTCACGTTGCGCACGCCCAGCCCGGGTACGCGAAGCAGCATTTCCTTCGGCGCGCGGTTGAGATCTACAGGAAAGCGCTCGGGGTGACGGATCGCCCAAGCCATTTTCGGGTCGATATCCAGGTCGAGCATGCCGTCCTGGGTGGTATCGGTAATCTCATCCACGCCGTACCCGTAGAAGCGCAGCAACCAGTCGGCCTGGTAGAGGCGATGTTCGCGCTGCAGCGGAGGCGGTTGCAGTGGCAGCTGCCGGCTGGCGTCCGGAATCGGGCTGAACGCGGAGTAGTACACCCGGCGCATGCGGTAGTTGCCGTACAGCGCATCGGCGCTGGCCAGGATCTGTTGGTCGTTGGCCCCGTCCGCGCCGACGATCATTTGCGTGCTCTGCCCGGCGGGTGCGAAACGGGGAGGGCGTGGACTGCGGCTGGCCCTCGGTGCCATCGCTGTGGGGGCTTTGCGCGCCTCCTTGGCTTCCTCGATGCGCCAGCGTAGTTCGCCCATCGCGCCGCGTATCGAATGCACCGTCTTCTCCGGCGCCAAGGCGCTCAGGCCGGCTTCGGTCGGCAGTTCCACGTTGATGGACAGGCGGTCGGCATAGCGCCCGGCACTGGCCAGCAGCTCCGGCGAGGCCTCGGGAATGGTCTTGAGGTGGATGTAGCCGGCGTAGCGGTGTTCTTCGCGCAGCTGCCGGGCCACTTCCACCATCTGTTCCATGGTGTAGTCCGCATTGCGGATGATGCCGCTGGACAGGAACAGGCCCTCGATGTAGTTGCGCTTGTAGAAGTCCAGGGTGAGTGTGACCACCTCGTCCACGCTGAAACGTGCGCGGGGCACGTTGCTGGAGACGCGGTTCACGCAATAGGCGCAGTCGTAGATGCAGAAGTTGGTCAGCAGGATCTTCAGCAACGAAACGCAGCGGCCATCGGGCGTGTAGCTGTGACAGATGCCCATGCCCTCGGTGCTGCCGATACCGCCACTGACGCGCGAATCGCGCTTGCCCGAGCCGCTGGAGGCGCAGGAGGCATCGTACTTGGCGGCATCGGCCAGAATGGCCAGCTTGCGGATGGTTTCCATTGAGGAAACCTACGGATGAGGGGTCTCATTGGATGAGACCGCCCCTGAATTCTTCAGAAAAAGGGGACGGAGGGGATTAAGTCGTAAATGCACTTACGACTTAATCCCCTCCGTCCCCTTTTTCGTGCGGTCAGAAGCCGTGGGTGATGCTTGGCTGCCCGGCCGAGAAATCCGCGTACGGGTCGTGCTCGCCACTGCTGCCTTCGGACAGGCGGAACTTCAGGGCCAGGCCATCGCGCGAGTCGGCCGCGCGCAGCGCTTCCTCCTGCTCGATGATGCCGGCCTTGGCCAGACGGAACAGGCACTGGTCGAAACTCTCCATGCCTTCCTCCAGCGAGCCTTCCATCGCCGCCTTGATCTCGTGCACCTGGCCGCGACGCAGCAGGTCACGGATCATCGGCGTGTTGATCAGCACCTCGGTGGCCGGCAGGCGACGGCCCTCCTTGTTCTTCACCAGGCGCTGGCTGATCACCGCACGCAGGTTCAGCGCCAGGTTCATCAGCACGTTCTTGTGCGCGCTTTCCGGGAAGAAGTTGAGGATGCGCTCGATGGTCTGGTCGGCGTTGTTGGAGTGCAGGGTGGCCAGGCACAGGTGGCCGGTTTCGGCGAAGGCGATCGCCGCCTCCATCGTTTCCGCATCCAGGATCTCGCCGATCAGGATCACGTCCGGCGCTTCACGCATCGCGTTCTTCAGCGCGTTGTGGAAGGCATGGGTGTCCAGCCCGACCTCGCGCTGGTTGACGATCGACATCTTGTGCTTGTGCAGGTACTCGATCGGGTCCTCGATGGTGAGGATGTGGCCGGTGGTGGTGCTGTTGCGGTGGTCGATCATCGACGCCAGCGAGGTGGATTTGCCGGAACCGGTGGACCCCACCACCAGCACCAGCCCGCGCGGGGTCATGATGACGTCCTTCAGCACCTGCGGCAGGTTCAGCTCCTCGATGCTCGGGATGCGGCTGCGGATGGCGCGGATGACCATGCCCACTTCGCCGCGCTGCTTGAACACGTTGACGCGGAAGCGCCCGGCATCGGGCAGGGCGATGGCCATGTTGAGCTCCAGCTCGCGCTCGAACTGCGGCACCTGGCCTTCGTCCATCAGCGAGTAGGCGATCTTCTTGACCATGCCCGGCGGCAGGCCGGTGTTGCCCAGCGGATAAAGCTTCCCCTCGATCTTGATGTAGACCGGTGCTCCGGTGGTCAGGAACATGTCCGAAGCGTTCTTTTCGGTCATCAGCTTCAGGAAGTAGCCGATATCCATTGCGAATTTTCCCCAACGAAACGGCCGACGCCCGTTGCCAGCACGGTGTCGGCTTGACGACAATGGCCGTGAACCGACAACCGGTACGGCCTCCCCAATGAAACGACTTAGCTTCGCACGAATGCGCCATGGCCTGTATGTGATGGCGTTTGCATTCGCACTGTCTGCCCCCGCCTGGGCGCAGGACGGCGCACTGGAACTGGCCCAGGCCCGGCAGGCGGTCGACAAGGCCACCCAGGCCGACGCCGACCAGTACGCCCCGGACCTGATCGGGCTGGCCCGGCAGGGGCTGGAACAGGCCCAGCGTGCTGCCGGCGACCGCCGCGAGCGCAAGAACGCTCCGGCGATCGCCCTGCGCGCCGCTGCCGATGCCGACCTGGCCCGCGCCCGCAGCGAGGAAGCCACCGTCACCGCGCAGCTGCAGTTGCGCCGCAACGAGGTCAACCAGCTGCAGCGCCAGCTGTCGACCGGGGAGGACCGCCGGTGAAGCCGATGACTGCCGCAACCCTGGCTGCCCTGCTGACGCTGCCGACCCTGGCCCTGGCCGCCGACAACCCGATGGTGGCGCAGCTGAGCCAGCGTCTGATGGCCATCCAGGCCAATCCCGACACGGCTGAGCTGGGCGCCTTCGAGCGCATGCAGGCCCAGCAGGCCATCGCCACCCTGGACAAGGCCAAGCGCCGCGACCAGGAGCTGGCCACCTACCTGGCCGAGCGCCGGGTGGAGATTGCCGAGACTGCCGTGCGTGCCGCATTGGCCGCGCGTGAGGTCGATCGCCTCGAGCGCACCCGCAGTGATCTGCTGATCGAGGCCAGCCGCCGCGATGCCGCCCGTGCCCGCCAGGAGGCCGAGCAGCTGCGCATGCAGGCGCAGATGCAGGCCGAGGAGGCTGAGCGCCTGCGCCAGGCCGCCGAGGCCGAGACCCTGGCCCGCCAGGATGCCGAGAATGCTCTGACCAGCGTGGCCGGCAAGCAGCAGCAGCGCCTCAGCGCTGCCCAGCAGAACGCCGCCAAGCTGGCCCGCGAGGAAGCCGAGCTGGTATCCGGGCAGAAGCTGCCGGGCTCGAAGTTCGATGGCCGTGGTGAGGTCTTCACCTTCAATGGTGACGCATTCGCCGCTGGCGCCTCCAGCCTGTCCGGTGGGGCCCGCAACCAGGCCAAGGCGCTGGCCGAGTACCTGAACATCGGCAAGAAGGGCCGCCTGCGCATCGAGGCCTATGACAGCGCCAACGGCGTCGGCCAGAAACGCGCCGAAGCGCTGCGCGACGCCCTGGTCGCGGCCGGTGTCGCGAGCAACCGGATCCAGCTCAGCGGCAAGAAGGCTGCGTCCACCCGGGCACGCTCGGCCGAGGTCATCATCGCCCCCTAATTGCTTGATATTGTTTGTTTTTCGTTGCAATGAGCATTCAGCCTGAACCCCGCCCCGGCGGGGTTCGGTCTTTTTGCCGCAGGGGTCTTGTACCCCGCCTTGAGCAGGCGTAGGGTCAATCGTCCGGGACGCAATGCCGCGGACCGGACGATGGGAGGGCCGGGCCGATGCAAACAGGGCGCGAACCGCAGCAGATCGACGTGCGCAGGCCAGTGCCGCAGGTCGTTGCAGGCGTCCAGGTGGCCATCGACCGGCGCTCCTCCATGAACAACGCCCCGTGCCTTGCGGCCGGGGCGTTCGTGTATCTGTCGAAGGAGGTCCATCATGTTTGAAGATCAGCCCCAGAGCGAGATCGACGCCCGTCGCGCGCGTGATCCGGAGTTCAGGGCACTCCATGACCAGCACCGCAAGTTGAACAAGAAGTGCATGGACGCGGAGTTGGGTGTACTCCCGATCGATGATGTCACCCTGGGTCGCATGAAGCGCGAGAAGCTGCTGGCCAAGCAACGACTTCTGCGAATGTACGAAACACCGCTCCCAATGACGTCCCCCACGCTTTGACGCACCCCGTCACGCCCGGAACGGCGTGACCCGGCCATCGATGGCCCCGCCGGGCGCTCCTGCCCCGGCATCGCGGCACCGCCGATGAGGCGGCCGCGCCAAGGCACCACAGGCCGTGGTGCCTTGGCCTGCAGGCACAGCTCACCGATGCGGGCGGTACCGGTCTCCTCGTCGATCCGGGGCCGTCCGCATCTCTTTTTACGGTGGACGGGCTGCGGCCCTGCCGACCTGACTTTCATCGCCATCCGTCGGATAATCATCGGTCCGGCCCTGTGCGGCGCGAACCGAAAGTCCTCCGAATGCCCATCCATTCTTCCGTCCTCGAACTCATCGGCCAGACCCCGATCGTCAAGGCCCAGCGCCTGGACACCGGCGTCTGCGAGCTCTACCTGAAGCTGGAGAGCGCCAACCCGGGCGGATCGATCAAGGATCGCATCGGCCTGTCGATGATCGAGGCGGCGGAAAAGCGCGGCGACCTGAAGCCCGGTGCCACCCTGGTCGAGGGCACGGCTGGCAACACCGGCCTGGGCCTGGCACTGGTGGCCCAGCAGAAGGGCTATAAGCTCATTCTGGTCGTTCCCGACAAGATGAGCCGGGAAAAGATCTTCAATCTGAAGGCGATGGGCGCCGAAGTGCGCCTGACCCGCTCTGACGTGGCCAAGGGCCATCCGGAGTACTACCAGGACCTGGCCAAGACCATCGCCGAGCAGACCCCGGGCGCCTACTTCATCAACCAGTTCGGCAACCCGGACAACCCGGCCGCGCATGAATTCGGTACTGGCCCGGAAATCCTCGAACAGATGGGCGGTGACCTCGACGCCATCGTGTTCGGCTGTGGCAGTTCCGGCACCATGACCGGCCTGTCGCGTGCCTTCGCCAAGCTGTCGCCGAAGACCGAGCTGGTGCTGGCCGATCCGGTCGGCTCGATCCTGGCCGAGTACATCAACGACGGCAATCTGAACGACAAGTCGGGCAGCTGGCTGGTGGAAGGCATCGGCGAGGACTTCCTGCCGTCGATCTCCGATTTCAGCCGCGTCAAGAAGGCTTATGCCATCAGCGATGCCGAGAGCTTCCACACCGCACGCGAACTGCTGGGCAAGGAAGGCATCCTGGGTGGTTCGTCCACCGGCACCCTGCTGGCCGCCGGCCTGAAGTACTGCAAGGAGCAGACCACGCCGAAGAAGGTGCTGGTGCTGGTGCCGGATACCGGCAACAAGTACCTGTCGAAGATGTACAACGACTACTGGATGCTGGACAACGGTTTCCTGCAGCGCCCGCAGCACGGCGACCTGCGCGACCTGATCCTGCGCCCGTACGGCCAGCGCGACACCGTGGTGATCGGTCCGAACGACCTGCTGACCACCGCCTACCAGCGCATGAAGCTGTACGACGTATCGCAGCTGCCGGTGATGGACGGCGAGCAGCTGGTCGGCATCGTCGACGAAAGCGACGTGCTGCTGCACGTGTATGGCGATGAGGCACGCTTCCGCGACACCGTCGCCACCGCGATGGTCAGCAAGCTGGACCGGCTGGACGTGAAGTCCCCGATCGAGGCGCTGCTGCCGGTGTTCGACCGCGGCCAGGTGGCGATCGTGATGGACGGCGACACTTTCCTGGGCCTGATCACCCGTATCGATCTGCTGAACTATCTGCGCCGTCGCGTGCAGTAAGCCGCTGATCGCCGACGTTCACTGCTGAATCCTGGTTTATCCGCGTCAAAGGTCGTTAAGGCCGCGCTGGTAGACTTCCGCACCTTCGATGGCGCCGTGCGTCGGCGCCCCTCAGGAAAGAACATGTCCAACGCAACTTCCCAGGATCGCGCCCTGGCCCTGGCTACCCTGGCCATCCACGGTGGCCAGTCGCCCGACCCCAGCACCGGCGCGGTGATGCCGCCGATCTACGCCACCTCGACCTACGCCCAGTCCAGCCCGGGCGAGCATCAGGGCTTCGAGTACTCGCGCACCCACAACCCGACCCGCTTCGCCTATGAGCGTTGCGTGGCGTCGCTGGAAGGCGGCACCCGTGGCTTCGCCTTCGCTTCGGGCATGGCGGCCAGCTCGACCGTGATCGAGCTGCTGGACGCCGGCAGCCATGTGGTGGCAATGGACGATATCTACGGCGGCAGCTTCCGTCTGTTCGAGCGCGTGCGTCGCCGCACCGCCGGGCTGGATTTCAGCTTCGTCGACCTGACCGATCTGGCCGCGTTCGAGGCCTCCATCACGCCGAAGACGAAGATGGTGTGGATCGAGACCCCGACCAACCCGATGCTGAAGATCGTCGACATCGCCGCGGTCGCCGCCATCGCCAAGCGCCATGGCCTGATCGTGGTGGTCGACAACACCTTCGCCTCGCCGATGCTGCAGCGTCCGCTGGAACTGGGTGCGGACCTGGTCCTGCATTCGGCCACCAAGTACCTCAACGGCCATTCGGACATGGTCGGCGGCATGGTCGTGGTCGGCGACAACGCTGAACTGGCCGAGCAGATGGCCTTCCTGCAGAACTCGGTGGGTGGCGTGCAGGGCCCGTTCGACAGCTTCCTGGCCCTGCGTGGCCTGAAGACCCTGCCGCTGCGCATGAAGGCACACTGCGCCAATGCGCTGGCCCTGGCGCAGTGGCTGGAGAAGCACCCGGCCGTGGAAAAGGTGATCTACCCGGGCCTGCCGTCGCACCCGCAGCATGAGCTGGCCGGCAAGCAGATGGCCGGTTACGGCGGCATCGTTTCGATCGTGCTCAAGGGCGGTTTCGAGGCGGCCAAGCGCTTCTGCGAGAAGACCGAACTGTTCACCCTTGCCGAATCGCTGGGCGGCGTGGAAAGCCTGGTGAACCATCCGGCGGTGATGACGCATGCCTCGATCCCGGTCGCGCGGCGCGAGCAGCTGGGTATCAGCGACGCGCTGGTAAGGCTGAGCGTGGGTGTTGAAGAGTTGGGGGATCTGCAGGTGGATCTGGAACGGGCGCTGGGCGCGTGACACAGCGGCCAGCCCGGGAGCACACACATCGATGAAAGACGTTGTCGTCCATACACCGAACTCGATTTCCGAGCGTACCAACCTGTTCAATGCGCCCAGGAAGCTGGCGCGGAGCATCTGGATCCATCGCAGTCTGATCGTGCAGATGACCCGGCGTGAAGTGACCGGACGTTACAAGGGGTCGTTGCTCGGCCTGGCGTGGTCGTTCTTCAATCCGCTGCTGATGCTGGTCATCTATACGTTCTTCTTCTCGGTGATCTTCAACGCCCGCTGGGGCACTGATGCCCCGGGCGGCAAGGCTGCATTCGCGATCATCCTGTTCTCCGGCCTGATCATGCATACCTTCCTGGCCGAATGCATCAACCGTGCTCCCGGTCTGATCGTGGGCAATGTGAACTACGTCAAGCGCGTCGTGTTTCCATTGGAGATTCTTACGCTGATCTCGATGGGCTCGGCGCTGTTCCACGCGGCGATCAGTCTCCTGGCGTTGTTTGCCGCGCAGCTGGCCTTCATGCAGGAGATGCACTGGACGGTGGTGTTCCTGCCGTTGGTGATGTTGCCCCTGGTCCTTGCGGCCATGGGCCTGTCATGGATCCTGGCCTCACTGGGCGTGTTCGTCCGTGACGTGGGGCAGATGACCGGTACGGCAATGACGATCCTGCTGTTCCTGTCACCGGTGTTCTATCCCATCAGCGCGCTTCCCGAGAAGTACCGTGGCTGGCTGATGCTCAATCCGCTGACCTTCATCATCGAGAATGCGCGCAAGGTGATCGTGTTTGGAACCTATCCTGACTTCCGCCAGCTGCTGGTGGGTACGGTGATCGCCGGTGTTGTTGCCATATTCGGCTTCTGGTGGTTCCAGAAGACCAGGAAGGGGTTTGCCGATGTCCTCTGATGAAGTAGCAATCAGTGTCCGTGGCGTCAGCAAGCGCTATGAGATGTATGACACTCCGCGTCAGCGGCTCAAGCAGTTCTTCGTTCCGGCACTTAACCGTGTCTCGCCGGGCCTTTGCCACGACCAGTTCCGTGAGTTCTGGGCGCTGCGCGACATCGATTTCGAGGTCAAGCGCGGTGAGGCGGTTGGCATCGTTGGTCGCAACGGCAGCGGCAAGAGCACGCTGTTGCAGATCATCACAGGTACGTTGTCGCCGACCACTGGTGAAGTTCGCACCAGCGGGCGCATCGCGGCGCTGCTGGAGCTCGGGTCGGGCTTCAATCACGAGTACTCCGGGCGCGAGAACGTTTATCTCAACGGCGCACTGCTGGGACTGACACCAGCCGAGATCGACGAGAAGTTCGATGCCATCGCCGGGTTCGCCGATATCGGTGACCACCTGGAACAACCCGTCAAGACATACTCCAGCGGCATGCTGGTGCGCCTGGCATTCGCCGTGCAGGTGCAGCTGCGGCCGGACATCCTGATCGTTGACGAAGCCCTGGCCGTGGGTGACGCGCTGTTCCAGAAGCGCTGCTTCCAGCAGATCGAGCGCCTCGTCAGTGACGGCGTATCGTTGCTGTTCGTTTCCCACGATCAGGAATCGGTGCGCACCTTGACCAATCGGGCGCTGCTGTTGCGCGATGGCCGGCAGATCGGCTGGGGAACGTCTTCGGAAGTGATCGTGAGCTACCGGCGACTGCTGCATGAGGAGGAGTCGCGCTACTTCTCGTCATTGACCGAGAAGATCGCGGCGTCGGCAGCCCTCCACAAGCAGGAAGCGGAGCCCTCGCTTCCCGTGCTGCCCCTCGATACGCAGGCCGATGCGGCTTCGTCGCCGCCGGTCGGAGAGGACGAGGTGGCCCAGGGCGCACGCTCGGGCAACATGTCCTTCGGCGACCAGCAGGCCTTCGTGGTGAAGGTGGAGACGCTGGACGAGGCGGGTGACAACGTATCCGTGTACTACCCCTCGCAGCGCATCACCATTCGTGTCGAATGCGAGAGTCGTGTCGCGATCAGCAATTTGAATGTCGGAATCCGCATTCGAAACAAGGAAGGCTTCAAGATCTATTCGTGGGGCACCCTGAATCAGGACATGAAGCGCCTGGCAGGCTTGGCAGAGGGCGAGGTCTTCTGGAACCGCCAGTTCGCCGCGGGGGAGAGGTTCAGCGTCACGTTCACCTGCGATTGTGATCTCGGTGTCAATCTGTATGAAATCCAGGCCGCTGTGTCGTTTGAAGAGCGGCCGGACTACACCAGCCAGCGCATACTGCACTGGATGGATGAAGCGGCGTTCTTCCAGGTGCTGATGCGCAGGGACGAGCATTTCTTTGGCGGTGTCATCGACCTGAGGATGCAGGCCGATTGGGATCGTTAGCGATGGGTGTGTGGACATGGGTGAGAACGAGAGCGTAGCGGTCTACCAGCTGCGTTGGGACCGGTGCTGGAGCGCCGGAGTGGAGGATGACCATCCGGCAATTGCTGCGTTCGCGCAGACCATCCTGGCCACTGCCGGTGCAGGCAGGGTGCTGGATGTTGGCTGTGGCCGCGGCGGGCTGGTCACCGAGCTGCTCAAGCAGGGCCTGGACGCCCATGGTGTCGATGTATCACAGGTCGCGATCACTGCTGCGCAGCATCGTGCGCCGGATCGCTTCATCTGCGCCGCTGCAACGTCACTGCCCTATCCTGATGGCCATTTCGATTGTGTCGTGGCCAACGGCCTCATCGAGTACCTGGATGAAGCGGATGTGCCGCGCGTGCTCTCCGAGCTGCGGCGGATCTGCCGAGGGCAGCTGCTGGTGCGCGTGCAGGTGTCGGCGGTCGTGACGGAGGGCGATGGCCGGCAGGTCATCCAGGGGCGCAGCTGGTGGGAGCAGAAGTGCTTCAACGCGGGCTTCCGCAAGCACCCCGGCTACTTCGACCTGATCAACTTCGAGTCGCTGAACTTCGACGATGGTGTGATTCTGCTGGCGCTGGAGGCGATGCCAGCGGTGGCGGGCGATGCAATGCACGACTCCTGCTGCAGCACGGGTATCGCGGCAGACGCTGAACTCTACAAGTACCACTGGGCGGCCGGTTATGTACGGCCGGGTGACCGGGTGCTGGACCTGGCGGCAGCGACTGGAGCAGGCAGCTATCTGCTGTCACGCCGCTCCGAGGCGGACACGCTGTACTGCGTGATCGATCCCGCCGCACGTATGGCCTTTGAAGCGGCCTACGCCGCAGTGGAGCCCCGTCTTCGCCCGACGCTGGCCGGCGCAGCGCCTGAAGTCGATTTTGTCGCGGCGCTTGGTGACCCGGTGACGCGCGGGACGATGGAGGGCCTGCTGGGCTCCTTGCAGGATGGGGTCTCGCCTGGAGGTCGCGTACTGCTGTCGCTGGTGGCTGATGGAGGCAACGCTGCGGAGCCATGGCCCGAGCTGCAGGATCTGCTCCCGCCCGGCTGGTACCTGGAACAGGCCTTCAGCTTGCTCGGTGGCATTCCCCGGGGCAGGGGCGGTGCGGTCCGTGCATTTTCTCCCTGCGGGCTGGAGTCCGCGGTCACGGTGCCGAAGGATGCCGAGTTGTTGCTGGTCGTGATGCGGGATCCGCTGGCGACAGGATTCATCTACCGCGAATCGGTCTATGGATCCAGTGACAGGCCAGCTGAAGTACTGGAATTCGCCCGCGACTATCGAAATCCCTGGCTGCTGCGTGCGCTGGTGGAGTTTCCGTTCCGCGCACGCAATCCGCAGGTACTCGCCGATATCGCCCGGCGCGTGCTGGGGGAGCCGGCGAACGAGGGTGCCCCGGACGTGGCGGCTGCATTGGCGGTGCTCGGCTACCAGATGCTTGAGCGTCAGGAGCTGGCAGCCGCGGAGGTCAACGCCCTCATCAGGCGGATGGTGGAACACCTGGACTGCGCCATTCCGTCGCCACACGCCGTGCGCTGGTCGATCTCGCTGCGCTATCTGTGCGCCTCCCTGCTGCGTCGTATCGGTGACCTGGAGGGGGCCCTGGAAGCGCTTGATGCGGTTGTTGCCGTTGACTGGCGCTCGTTCAGCCCGACCATCGGTACCAAGATTGTCGATGCTGCCTACGAGGCCGGACAGTTGCTGGCAGCGGCCGGTAGGCTGGAGCAGGCCCGGGCCCGCTGGCGCATGGCCAGTGAAGTCGCGTTCGAGATGCTTGCGTGCGGGCATGAGGCTTACCTGGGTGATTCGCAGCAGCCACAGCAGTTCGCGTCGATCGTCGGTGTGGAACTTCTGGACTCGGCAACGCGCAGCATCAAGGCGCTGCGCTGGTCGTCTCCGGCGCGGCAACTGCCCCAGGAGCGGCTGCTCGAGCAGAGCCGGCAATGCTGGAAATGGATGATCCGCGAGCGTACCGACTCGATCGCATCCCAGGCGCGCCTGCTGGACCAGCGTTGGCAGATCCTGCAGTCGCTGGACCAGATGGTGTCCGAACGGGATGAGGTGATTCAATCGCAGGGGCACCTGATCGATGCTCGCGATGAATCGATCCGTTCGATGACTGCCTTGATCGACGCGCGCGATGAGGCTCTGCAGGGGCAGGCCGACCTCCTGGAGGCTCGCTGGAAGGTGATGACCCATATGGATACCGAAATCGCGGCGCGTGACCAGATCATTGCGAGCCTCAACCAGAAGCTCGGCAAGTAGTCCATCCCAGCGGCAAGTACGAAGAAATAAGGAAGAACAAGGATGAAGATCCTGGTAACTGGCGGCACCGGCTACATCGGCTCGCACACGTGCGTGAAGCTTGTCGAGCAGGGTTACGATGTCTGCCTGGTGGACAATCTCTGCAACTCCTCGGCACGTGTGGTAGACCAGCTGGCCAAGATCATCGGCTTCACTCCCGAGTTCCATCAGATGGACATCCGCGAGCCGGCATTCGCCGAGCTGCTGCGCAGCAGCGGTGCGGAGGCGGTGATCCATTTCGCCGCGCTTAAGTCGGTGGCCCAGTCGGTCGCCGATCCGCTTTCCTACTTCGACAACAACATCACCGGCACCCTGTGCCTGCTGCGGGCCATGAAGGACGCAGGTGTCGGCAAACTCGTGTTCAGTTCATCGGCCACGGTCTATGGCGATGGCAACACCTCGCCGATCACAGAGTCGGCCGGCCTTGGTGCGGTCAATCCCTATGGCCGTACCAAGCTGGTGATGGAACAGATGATCGGCGATCTGACCGCCTCCATGCCGGAGTTCGGGGCAGCGCTGCTGCGCTACTTCAACCCTGTCGGTGCCCACGAGAGCGGATTGATCGGTGAGGATCCCAACGGCCCGCCGAACAATCTGATGCCCTACATCTCGCAGGTTGCAATTGGCCGTCGTACCGCATTGAACGTGTTCGGCAATGACTATCCCACCAGTGACGGCACGGGAGTGCGCGACTACGTGCACGTGGTCGACCTGGCCGAGGCCCATGTGCGCGCCATCGATGCCCTGCAGAAGCATCCGCGGGGCTTCACCGTGAACCTGGGAACGGGGCGCGGCTATAGCGTGCTTGAGGTGGTGCATGCATTCGAGCGGGCGTCGGGCCAGAGCATCGCGGTGGACTTCGCGCCGCGCCGGGAAGGTGACGTGGCCGAGTGCTTTGCTGATACGGGCCTGGCCGAGCAGTTGCTGGGCTGGAAGGCGCAGTTCGACCTGCAGCGCATGTGTGAGGACAGCTGGCGCTGGCAGACGCAGTATCCGAGAGGCTATCAGGACGCTTGAACAGCGTCCTGGGTGGCAGGCTGGTTCAGAACCAGCCCTCGCCGATGTAACGGCACCACTGACGGAAGTCGTGGATGGCGCGGATGCGGTACAGGCGCGCGCCCACGCGCTTGCGCAGGCTTACGTGTTGCGGGATGTGCTTGAGACGCTCGTTCTCGTCGGCAACATAGCGCGCCCAGAAGTGCTCGTTGCGTTCGCGCAGTTCGGTGCGGTCGACCGCCGGCACCGTGTGCATCTGGCGAAGCACTGCCTCGAACTGGGTCGACGAGGTATCCCAATCGGGCCAGGCCTCGGCCGTGGCAATCGCGTTGTGCTTCAGTCGCTGGAGTTCGTCCGGAGAGTCCTTCAGCAGATTCAGCGCGTTGACCACGCCGGCCTCGTCGTCACGCTGCAGGACCAAGGCGTTCTCGCCATTGCGGATGTACTCGTCATGGCCGGTGACGTTGTAGACGATCGCGGTGCCGCCGCAGTGGAACATTTCCAGAGGCGGCCCGAACATGCCCTCGACATAGCTCAGCTTGACGATCACATCGCACGAGCGATAGATCGCGGGAACCTGGTCAATCGGAACCCTTGAGAACAGGCGGTCGACTCCCGGGTACCAGCGCAGCTGGCTGGACGTCAGCAGCCAGGTCTGATCGGCGCGGCTGGTCCTGGCCAGTTTCAGGCTGCGGCCGACGTTCTTGAAGAACACGCCGAAGGGTCCTTCGACCAACACGCGCAGATCGCGACCACGCGGCGCGTGGGCCGGGCCGTCCAGGCGGTAGAGGTCCTTGCGGATGCCATTGCGCACCAGGCGGGCATCGTTGGCGTGGCGTTCCTGCAGGTGCTCCTGGATCCAGGTCGCCTCGGTGACGACCGGCAGCCCCAGATCGTAGGTGCTGTCGACCAGCGACTGCAGAGGTCGTTCCGCGTCCGGGTAGAAGCGCGATTCGATGGACTGCACGAAGTAGGCATACTGGTCGGCATTGATCTTGTGCAGTTCGGTGGCGGTACGCCACCAGGTGGCGATCGCCAGGTCGAAGTGCTCCTCACCCAGGTCCCAGATCTGCACGATCCGCAGGACATCGAGCGCGGGGTGCCATTTGCGTTGGCTCGCGACATAGGGGTACTGCAGGACAAGGGTGACGTCATGCCCTTCCTGGATCGCATGCAGTGCATGCTGGAACACCACGTAAGTACCGCCGCTGATGTCGGCAGAGCCGACAAAGAACGCAATTTTCATTCATGCTTCCCGGTGATCAATCTTCAATGCCGCGCAGTCGACCTGATGCGTAGCGCGAGGCAACCCAGCGGCCGCCGCGCTGCAGGCAGGTCAACAGGGGCCAGAAGCCAAGGTTGTCCACGCCATTGCGGCGCAATGACAGGTAGAAACGAAGCTTGTCGATGAACGAAGGTTGATGTGCGC
Source organism: Stenotrophomonas sp. 62841_Sma (assembly GCF_056482945.1). Lineage (NCBI taxonomy): Bacteria > Pseudomonadati > Pseudomonadota > Gammaproteobacteria > Lysobacterales > Lysobacteraceae > Stenotrophomonas > Stenotrophomonas sp. 62841_Sma. The sequence continues at coordinate 579,154 of NZ_CM151224.1, forward strand.
CGACATCGAAGGTGGAATGATTGAACACGCCGAAATTCTCGACGTGGTAAACGTTCTCGAACCACTCGATTGCGGCCTGGTCCGGCTGCAGCAGCATGCGTGCATGCGCGTGCGTAGCCAGGCGTTCCAGCTCGCGGGCAGGGATGTTGTGGTGGCGGAAGACGCGGTCCAGCTCGACGAACAGGTCCCACAACTGGGCTTGCAGCGGTGCGACCTTGCTGCGGAACAGCGATTCCTCGCTGAATTCCTGGTGGCTGACCACGGGCAGGCCGCTGGCATCGAAGCCGTAGCGCAATGCGGAGCCATGGTCGGCCGCGAGCACGACTTCGAACAGGGCTCGATTCTCGTTGAAAATGGCGAAGTTGCGGCTGGTGCTGCCGATGCAGGAGAACAGCAGGCCATCCTTCCGGTTCCGGTCCGAAGCCGAGCCGCTGGCGACCAGACCGATGTAGTGGCCCTGTACGGCTGTCAGGCCGGTATCCGCCCCGATCACGATGGCCGAAATGTTGTCCTGGATGGTGCCCTTCCAGCCCACATCGACCAGGTGCAGGGTCTGGACTGCGGTGTCGGCGCCGAAGCTGTCCAGATAGGCGAGGAATGCTGAGCGGCGTGCCAGGCGCTCCTGCTCATAGGTCTGCTGGAACAGCGCGTCGGCACGAAGGCGAGAGAAGACCTCGCTGGACGGCAGGTCGTCATGGATGGCATCGGCATCCACGCCAAGACGCGTGGCCAGTTCCGCAGACATCGACTGCAGGCCAAGGCTGGACAGGAAATCGTTGAGTGAAATGCGCCGGTACTGGCGGAACAGCGTCTCAAAGGCTTCCTCGGCCAGTGGCTGCAGTGAGGGCAGTAGCGTGGCACGGCGTGAGACTTCCAGATAATGGCTTCGGATGCGAACTGCGCCCTGAAGCCGCCGCGTGTTCTGATAGTGATCGAACATGCGCTTCAGGAACTGGCCCTCACGGGCCAGGAAGAACACGTCATGGGCGCCTTCGCGGACAAGGCGGGCGTGCAGGCGATCAATGAAAAGGTGGAGCGTGAGCGCCAGCTCACGGAACACGCCGGGGCCGGCACCTAGCAGGCGATTGATGTCGGAGCGGGTGCCGGCAAGGTCGGCGGCACGTTCAGCCAGCACTTGGTAGTGGGCATGACGCTGGCTGCGATCCAGGTGGATGGCGTGCAGGCCGGCGGCCCTGGCGTTGTTGAAATCAGCGTGCTCGTTGTCACCAATCATCACCACGCGATCTGCGGTGATGCCCGTTTCCGCAAGCACACGGGCATACATTCCACTGCCGCGCTTGGTTGTGAACGAATCACATGAGACGAACATGCGTTTGAATGCCGAATCCAGCCCATGATGGGCAAGGAATCGCTGAAATACGTCGATTTCAAGATAGAAATCGCTGACCAGCCAGCATTCGACTCCCTTTGCCGTGAGCTCCCGGACCAGGCCCACGACCTGTTCGTCCAACTGCTGGGTAGACAGTTCCAGCGATACTTCCAGGTCCAGCGCCAGCGTGGCGAATGCGGCACGAGGCATCGACTGCAAGCCCGGGTTGGCATCCCAGAGTTCGGTATAGACCTCGCTGGCACGGAATTCGCTGTCCAGGCCGGGGCCGCGATCAATGGCGCAATGGGCGGCCTCACGGACGTTGCGCTGACGATACAGCTCGGGGCCGTCGGGGCCCTCGGGAAACACGCGGGCAATTCCCTCGGCCCACAGCCGCTTTACATCCTCCGGGTGGATGCCCCGGGATACCAGGGTATCGAAGTAGTCGAAGCAGACCACCGAAGGCTGAATGCGTTCAATTTCACTCATGACCCGCTGTGGGTCGATATCGGTGCAATGCTGTTGGGTCATGGACTGTCGCGAATGGCCTGTAGCGAAAGGGGGGGGCGGATTACGCAAGAGGGGAAAGTGATGGTATCAGCGTCGCCCGGGACCGCGGTAGCGCAAAGGTGGAGAGGCTCGGATATCATCTCCGGCTGAAAAACGACACGGCCTGAATGGGCTGTGTGCCGTTCATCCGAAGGATGTGGACCCAGGACCCTGCAATGAGCATTAACAATCCGGACGGCAGATTGTTGTCTATCGTCGTACCTTGCTACAACGAGGAAGAGGTGCTGGCCGAGACACTGCGCCGCCTCTCCGAGACCGCAGAAACCCTTGAGGCCCGTGGACTGAAGGTTGAATTGGTATTCGTAGACGATGGCAGCCGGGATCGCACCCGTGAACTGCTGAGACACTATGCCGCCAGTGATCGTCGTGTTCGCATGCTGGGCTTTGCACGCAATTTCGGCCATCAGCTGGCGGTGACCGCTGGCATCGACGCGGCGCGCGGCGATGCAGTGGTCCTGATCGACGCCGACCTGCAGGATCCGCCGGAAGTCATCGCGGAAATGGTCGATCGCTGGGAAGAGGGGTTCGACGTTGTCTATGGAACCCGCACGGACCGCCCGGGTGAATCGCGGTTCAAGCTGGCTACCGCTCGGGTCTTCTATCGCGTGCTCAACCGCCTGTCCGATGTGCCGATCCCGCTGGATACCGGTGACTTCCGCTTGATGAGCCGCAATGTCGTCGAGGTGCTGAAGTCGATGCCGGAGCAGGATCGCTTCGTTCGCGGGATGGTCAGCTGGGTGGGTTTCAACCAGATCGCGTTGCCCTATCGCCGCGACAAGCGCTTTGCCGGCGAAAGCAAATATCCGTTGCGGAAGATGGTGCGCTTCGCGACCGACGGAATCCTGTCTTTCTCGGCCAAGCCACTGCAGCTTTCGGTGACGCTGGGCGTGCTGAGCTCGTTGCTCGCGATGCTGGTCATCGTCTATTCGCTGGCCATGCGCCTGTTTACCCAAGAATGGGTGCCGGGCTGGACCGCACTGATGATCGCGGTGCTGTTCCTGGGGGGCGTGCAGCTGATCTGCGTTGGCATCCTGGGCGAGTACATCGGCCGCATCTACCGTGAGGTAAAGCGTCGCCCATTGTACATCGTGCAGGAAACAAGGGATGGCACCACAGTCGTCAGGCAGGCGGAGGCTGGCGAATGAGCGGGGCCCGAAAGGTCCTGCGACTGCTGGTCGGGGTGGGGGTGGCAGGCTTGTTCGGCTGGCTGGTGCTGCGCCAGGTCAGCTACGAGCAGCTGAGCAATGCCTTTGCCAACGTCGGCTGGGGCTGGCTGGGATTGGCCCTGCTGTGCTTCCTGCTGAGCTATTCGGCACGCATCGAGCGCTGGCGCCGGATGCTGGCGCGCGACAATGCCGCCCTGCGCTGGCGCGACTGCGCGGGACCATTCATGGGCAGTTTCGCCATGAACAATGTATTGCCGATGCGCGCTGGCGACATCCTCCGTGCCTTTGCGTTCAATGACCGTCTCGGAGTCACCTCCGGTGTTGTGGTGGCGACCCTGTTTGTCGAGCGCCTGCTGGACCTGCTGATGGTCGTGCTGCTGCTTGGCATTGCGTTGTGGGTCAGTGGCGTCAGTGATTCGCTGGCCGGCGGTGTCGGGATCTGGACGCTGGCGGCGGCAGGGCTGGTGATTGCCCTGGTGTTGTTGTTCCCGGGCGCGTTCTCGCCGTTGCTGGCCTGGGGCGGTCGCCTGCTCTCGCGCATTTCGCCCCGCATCGGAGCCCGCGTGCAGGATGAGCTGTTGAAGGGGGTCGATACCCTCGGCCATCTTTCCGGCAAGGGCACCATGGCTGGCCTGATGCTGTGGTCGGTGCTGGCCTGGACTGGTGAGGGGCTGGTGTTCTACATGTGCGCCAAAGCGCTGGCCAGCCTCGCGGTTGCCGCCGCAGCCTGGCTGGCTTTGCCGCTGGGAACCCTGGCCACGCTGCTCCCCGGCACACCTGGTTACGTGGGTACTTTCGACTACTTCGTGGTCAGGGCGATGACGGCGATGGGCAACGGTGTTGCCGAATCGACTGTCTATGCCCTGCTGGTCCATTTCATGTTGTGGCTGCCGCCGACAGTGATCGGCGGTCTGTTCCTGATGACCCGCTCGATGCGGGGCAAGCCGTCTTCCGAGGATAGGAAATGAAGAACAAGAGCGTTGCCATCATCGGTGGCGGATTCACCGGTCTTACCGCGGCCTATGAACTGGCGCGCAATGGCGTGCAGGTGACGGTGCTGGAGGCAGAAGCCGACGTTGCCGGCCTGGCAGCGGCATTCGACGTCGGTGGGGAAAAACTGGATTGCTTCTATCACCACTGGTTCACCAACGACCTGGAGGTCATGCAGCTCATCGACGAGCTGGGTCTGAACGATCGGGTTGAAGTGAATCCGACGAATACCGGCATGTACTACGCCAACAACTTCTTCCGCCTGTCCACGCCCTGGGACCTGCTCAACTTCACACCGCTTTCGTTCGTCGATCGCATCCGCCTGGGCCTGCTCGCCCTGCGCGCGCGCAGGGTCAAGCATTGGATGGAGCTGGAAGGCCTGACTGCGTCCCAGTGGCTGAAGAGCCTGGGCGGCGAGAAGGTCTATGAGGTGGTGTGGGAGCCGCTGCTGAAGGGCAAGTTCGGTCCTTACGCCGACACGGTTTCCGCCGTATGGTTCTGGAACAAGCTGAAGTTGCGTGGCGGTAGCCGTGGCAAGGGCGGTGAAGAGCGCCTGGCCTATTTCCGCGGTGGCTTTGCCAGCCTTGCCGAGGCGTTGGCGGCTCGCATCGTGGCGTTGGGGGGCAAGGTCATCACCGGTACCCGTGTCGACAGCTTCGCCCCCAAGGGTGACGGCTGGCAGTTGCAGACAAGTGCCGGCCCGATCGATGCCGACAAAGTGCTGGCCACCACCGCGCTGCCGCTGGTGGCCGACATGGTCTCCGGCTGGGCGTCGCCGGAGTATGTGCAGTCGTTGCAGCGCATCCAGTACATCGGTAATGTCTGCCTGGTGCTGGAGATGGACCGCAAGCTGTCTGATACCTATTGGTTGAACGTCAACGATCCCAGCTTCCCGTTCGTCGGCGTCATCGAGCACACCAACTTCGAGCGTGCCGAGACCTATGGTGGCAGCCATATCGTCTACCTGTCCAAGTACCTGCCGCATACGGATGCGCTGTATTCGATGGACCGTGATCAGTTCCTCGACTTCGCGTTGCCCTATCTGCAGAAGATGTTCCCTGCACTGCGCCGTGAGTGGATCACCAAGCACCACCTCTGGCGCGCGCGCTGGTCCCAGCCGGTTGTCGAGAAGTTCTACAGTCGCCTGATCCCGGAAGTGCGCGGGCCGGAACAGGGCTTCTACCTGTGCTCGATGGCGCAGATCTACCCGGAAGATCGTGGTACCAACTATGCGATCCGTGAAGGTCGCAAAGTGGCGCACGCAATCCTCGGGGGCTGAATCATGGCCGTCGTCGCGCGGATTCTGTTGACCCTGTTGCTGGGGTACCTGTGCCTGGTGGCTGGCCGCGCCGTGCTGGCATTCCAGCACGGTACCTGGGGAAAGAGCTATTACGTCCTGGTGGACGACGGTGGGAAGAAGGTATTCGACCAGCGTGCACGGCCGGTCCCGGAAGAAGTGCTGAGGGGGCGTGGCCTGGGTTGGGAAGGTGATGTCCTGACCCAGGACGGGCAACCTCTGTCCAGCCATGCCGACGACCAGGTACGGGTGTTCCGTGCCGACGGTGGTCCGCTGGATTTGGCGGTGGTCCGCTGGCTGGGCCTTGGTGCAGTGCTGGCCCTGATGGTCCTGATGTGGCGCCTCCAGGTTGCAGGGCGGTGGCTGGTTCGGCTGCGCACCACCTTCCCGTGGTTGCGGCCGGTGGATCTGCTGGTGGTGACGGGCCTGTTGCTGTTCTCCCTGCTCAAGGTCGGCATCATCGACATGGGTCCCTTCGGGTGCGTCATCACCGGGCTGCAGTTCGGCCTGAACTACTACGTCCATGACGTGCTGGTCGGTACCAGTGGGGCGCTGACGATCTACCCGTACAACCCGCTGAGCCTGATCTGGATGCAGGCCCTGGCCGGCATCCACAGCGACCTGCAGTCGATCGGGATGAATCTGCGTCCCTATGCACTGGTCAGCCTGTCGATCGTGGCTGCCTATATCTGGCTGTGCCTGGAATTGCAGTTGCTGTTCAAGGAGCGCTGGCGCGGCAATCCGCGCCTGCTGTTCTTCGTACTGCTGTTCAATCCCTTCGGCCTCTACTATTCGCTGGTCCTGGGCCAGGTCGATGTGATTGCGGTGGCCCTGCTGGTGGCGGGCGCGCGCCGGGTTCTCGCTCCGGGAACACTGGCCGCCGGACTGGGCCTGGTGGTGCTGGGCCTGGTGTTCGCCAAGCCTCAGCACATGCTGGTCCTCCCTGCATTGGCCATCGCCCTATTCGCTGCCCGTAGGCAGGCACTCAAGGGGCGCATCCTGCTGATCGCGGCCGCGGTGACAGTGGCCAGCCTGGCCATCTACTGGAGCTACGGCCGGGTGCCGGCCTATGCCCTGTCACTGGGGGTGAACCCGCAGTCGCAGCGGATCGGCTGGGCCACCTGGTTCCCGTTGTTTGGCGATGCAGTGGTGATCAACCGACCGTTGGCCTTCCTGACCATTGCGTTCCTGGTCCTGGCTTACCGGGTGAAGCACGTTGCCGATGGCATGGGGGCCTGGCAGGTTGTCGCGCTGGTGACCGCAGCATTAACTGCCTGGTTCCAGGCGGCCTATGCGCACACCTTCGGCATGGCCATGCTGATGTTCCCGGCCCTGATGCTGCTGGTGGCCGAAGCTGAGGACCGTTGGCGTGCCGCGGGTGTCTGGCTGGCGTCGATCCTCCTGTTGGTGGGTTGGGGAACCGGCGAGGTCGGGGACATGGCGGGCATCTTCGGCAAAGTGCTTTTCAGCCCGGAAAGGGTCCATCACATCGTGGCATTGGGTGTGAACTATCCGTCCCTGCTGGCGACGTTGGAGGCGGCAGCCTACATCGCATTTGGCGTGATGTTGATGCTGCGCCTGCTGGGTGGTGCGGAAACGGCAGACGCCGGTCGCTACATCGATCGTTGAGCACTACATGAAAAAGGCCGGCCCTGTCGGGGCCGGCCATCACTTTCAGCAGATCAGAGCGCCTTTTCCAGCTCCGGCAGGATCGCAAACAGATCCCCCACCAGGCCGATATCGGCAATCTCGAAGATCGGCGCGTCGCCGTCCTTGTTGATCGCGACAATCGTGCCAGCGTCCTTGATGCCGGTCAGGTGCTGGATCGCACCACTGATGCCGACCGCCACATACAGTTCCGGTGCGATGATCTTGCCGGTCTGGCCGACCTGCAGGTCGCTGGGCACGTAACCGGCGTCAACGGCGGCACGCGAGGCACCGACGGCGGCACCGAGCTTGTCGGCCAGCTGGAAGATGACCTTGAAGTTCTCTTCCGAACCGACGCCACGGCCACCGGAGACCACGCGCTTGGCGCTCTGCAGGTCCGGGCGGTCGCTGGCACCGGCGGCCAGGCCGACGAAGCGGGTGTGGGTCGGCAGGGCAGCGTCGACGCTGGCTGCTTCGATGGCGGCACTGCCGCCCTGGGCGGCTTCCGGCCACGAGGCGGCACGCACGGTGGCGACCACGATCTGGTCGGCCGGGGCTTCCACGGTGATGATCGCGTTGCCGGCGTAGATCGGGCGCTTGAAGGTGTGGCTGCCTTCAACGCTCATCAGGTCGGAGACCTGGTTGACGCCGAGCAGGGCGGCCACGCACGGCATCAGGTCCTTGCCGAAGGTGGTCGACGGGCCGAACACGTGGGTGTAACCCTTGGCCAGCTGCGCGATCTGCGGCGCCAGCACCTGGGCGATGGCCTGCGCGTTGGCGGCGTTGGCCACGGTCAGGACCTTGGCGACGCCGGTGATCTTCGCGGCCTCTGCGGCCACGGCAGCCGGATCGGCGGCCAGTACCACCACGTCGATGCTGGCGCCACTGATGGCAGCGGCGGCGCTGACGGTCTTGGCGGTGGCGGCGTTGAGCTTGCCGTCGTGGTGCTCGGCGATGACGAGAATCCTGCTCATTACAGCAACCCCTTCTGCTTGAGTGCGGCAACCAGTTCGGCCGCGTCCTTGACCATCACACCCTTGCTACGCTTGGACGGCGCGGCGTACTGGGTGGTCTTGAAGGTATCGGCGGCTTCAACGCCGAGGTCGGCCAGCTGCAGGGTCTCCAAGGGCTTGGCCTTGGCCTTCATGATGTCCGGCAGCTTGATGAAGCGCGGCTCGTTCAGGCGCAGGTCGGTGGTGACCACCGCTGGCAGATCGACTTCCAGCGTTTCCAGGCCGGCGTCGACTTCGCGGGTCACCGTCGCCTTGCCGTCGGCAATGTCCAGCTTGCTGGCGAAGGTCGCCTGCGGGCGGCCCCACAGCGTGGCCAGCATCTGGCCGGTCTGGTTGGCGTCGTCGTCGATGGCCTGCTTGCCCAGGATCACCAGGTCCGGCTGTTCCTTTTCGATCAGCTTGAGCAGGGTGCGCGACGCGGTCAGCGGCTGGATGGCCTGGTCGGTGACCACATGAACGGCGCGGTTGGCGCCCATGGCCAGGCCGTTGCGCAGGTGCGCCTGGGCGTCGGCCGGGGCGATGGTGGCAACCACGACTTCGCTGGCGATGCCCTTGTCGCGCAGGCGCAGGGCTTCTTCGAGAGCGATTTCATCGAAGGGGTTGGGGGACAGCTTGACGCCGTCGGTGACCACGCCGGAACCGTCCGGCTTGACCTGAATGCGGACGTTGTAGTCCACCACGCGCTTGTACGCGACGAGGATTTTCATCTGGTACGGGGTCCTTCAATAACGGAGAGAACGTCCGGTCCTGGAGCAGCAACCGGTTCGGGGGTGGGATCCCGATTCTAGCTGGCTTGGGGCTACCATGCGAATGCGTATGGTTTGCTGCGTTGCGGGAAAAACAGTCGCGCCGAGCCCTTGTTCATGCTCGACAGACAGTTCGCAGGGGCCCTCCATGTATTCTGTACGGTTGAATCGGACGGTTCCCGTATCGCCGAACTTCGATACATCGATCAGGAGAACAGGTAGTGCCCACATGGCTTGTCACTGGCGGCGCCGGATTCATCGGCGGCAACTTCGTTCTGGAGGCCGTGGCGCACGGCGTCAAGATCATCAACCTCGACGTGCTGACCTACGCTGGTAACCTGAAGACCCTGTCCAGCCTGGACGGCAACTCGAACCACCTGTTCGTCCAAGGCGATATCGGCGACCAGACCCTGGTCACCCGCCTGCTGGCCGAGCACCAGCCCGATGCGGTGCTGAACTTCGCCGCCGAAAGCCATGTGGACCGTTCCATTGACGGTCCGGGCGCCTTCATCCAGACCAACGTGGTGGGCACCCTCAGCCTGCTGGAAGCGGTACGCGACTACTGGAAGGCGCTGCCGGCTGAACAGGGCACGGCCTTCCGCTTCCTGCACGTGTCCACCGATGAGGTGTACGGCACCCTGGGTGAGAGCGGCAAGTTCAGCGAAACCACCCCGTATGCCCCGAATTCGCCGTACTCGGCGTCGAAGGCCGCTTCGGATCACCTGGTGCGTGCGTTCCACCACACCTACGGGCTGCCGGTGCTGACCACCAACTGCTCCAACAATTACGGCCCGTACCACTTCCCGGAGAAGCTGATCCCGCTGGTGATCGCCAAGGCGCTGGCCGGCGAGCCGCTGCCGGTGTACGGCGATGGCAAGCAGGTGCGTGACTGGCTGTTCGTGTCCGACCACTGCGAAGCGATCCGCACCGTGCTGGCCAAGGGCCAGGTCGGCGAGACCTACAACGTCGGCGGCAATTCGGAAAAGCAGAACATTGAAGTGGTGCAGGCGATCTGCGCACTGCTGGACCAGCGCCGCCCGCGCGCGGACGGCCAGCCGCGCAGCAGCCAGATCACCTACGTCACCGACCGACCCGGCCATGACCGCCGTTATGCGATCGATGCGTCGAAGCTGAAGAACGACCTGGGCTGGGAACCGGCCTACACCTTCGAGCAGGGCATCGCCTTCACCGTTGACTGGTACCTGGAGAACCAGGAATGGGTCAACGGCGTGCTCGACGGCAGCTACCGTCTGCAGCGCATCGGCACCGCGGCCTGAACCCAGGAGACACCATGACCCAGCGCAAGGGCATCATCCTCGCCGGTGGTTCCGGCACCCGGCTGTATCCGATCACCAAGGGCGTCAGCAAGCAGCTGCTGCCGGTGTACGACAAGCCAATGATCTATTACCCGCTCAGCGTGCTGATGCTGGCGGGCATCCGCGAAGTGCTGATCATCAACACGCCGCATGAGCAGGCGTTGTTCCAGCAGTTGATGGGCGACGGTTCGCAGTGGGGCATGGACATCCAGTATGCGGTGCAGCCGAGCCCGGATGGCCTGGCTCAGGCCTATCTGATCGGCCGCGACTTCGTCGCCGGCAAGCCGAGCTGCTTGGTGCTGGGCGACAACATCTTCCACGGCCACGGCCTGCGCGAGGTGCTCAAGCGCGCCGACGAGCGCGTGGATGGCTCGACCGTGTTCGGCTACTGGGTCAATGATCCAGAACGTTACGGCGTGGCCGAGTTCGACACCAGCGGCAAGGTCATCGACCTGGTCGAGAAACCGGAAAAGCCACACTCGAACTATGCGGTGACCGGCCTGTACTTCTATGACGGCAACGCCAGCGATTACGCGGCCGAACTGAAGCCGTCGCCGCGCGGCGAGCTGGAGATCACCGATCTCAACAAGCGCTATCTGGCCGAAGGTAACCTGCACCTGGAGGCGCTCGGCCGTGGCTATGCGTGGCTGGATACCGGCACCCACCAGTCACTGCTGGAGGCCTCCAACTTCATCGAGACCATCCAGACCCGCCAGGGCCTGCAGGTCTGCTGCCCCGAGGAAATTGCATTCGGGCAGGGATGGATCACTGCCGAACAGCTGGAAACACTGGCCGCGCCGTTGATCAAGAACGGCTACGGCGAATACCTGCATAAACTTGCCCTGCGTGGAGTCGTTCCATGAAAGTGATTGAAACCAGGTTGCCTGGCTGTATGGTCATCGAGCCGGCCGTGTTCGGCGATGCCCGCGGTTACTTCTTCGAAACCTGGAACGCAGAGCGCTTTGCTGCGCTGAGCCTGCCGGACCGTTTCGTGCAGAGCAATGTCTCCACCTCCGCGCAGGGCGTGCTGCGCGGCCTGCATTACCAGTGGCCGCGCCCGCAGGGCAAGCTGGTCAGCGTGCTCGAAGGCGAGGTCTACGATGTGGCCGTCGACATCCGTCGCGGCTCGCCGACCTTCGGCCAGTGGGAAGCGGTGGTGCTGAGTGCGGAAAACAAGAAGCAGTTCTGGATTCCAGAAGGCTTTGCGCACGGTTTCGCCGTATTGTCCGAGCGTGCGGTGTTCAGCTACCTGTGCACCGAGGTCTACCTCAAGGACTTCGACGCCGGCGTGCGCTGGAACGATGGCGATATCGCAGTGGATTGGCCGATCAGTGCGCCGACCCTGTCGGCCAAAGACGACACCGCGCCCTTCCTGAAGGACATTGCCGAAGACCGCCTGCCGGTCTACATCCCGTGACGGTGCTGGTGTTCGGCGGCAATGGCCAGGTCGGCCAGGAGCTGCTGCGCGCGCTGGCGCCGCTGGGCAAGGTGGTCGCAACTACCCGCAGCGGGCAACTGCCCGACGGAAGTGCCTGCGAAACCGCCGATTTCGGCCAGCCCGACAGCCTACCGGCATTGCTGGATCGCCTGCAGCCATCGGTGGTGGTCAACGCGGCCGCCTACACGGCGGTCGATCGCGCCGAGCAGGATGCCGAGGCCGCCTTCGCCGCCAATGCGCAGGCGCCGGGCGTGATCGCGCGCTGGTGTGCGGCGCACGGCGTGCCCTTCGTGCATTACTCCACCGACTACGTGTTCGATGGCCAGGGCACCACGCCCTACCGCGAAGACGAGCCGACCGCGCCATTGGGTGTGTATGGCGCCAGCAAGCGTGATGGCGAAGAGGCCGTGCGCGCTGCCGGTGGCCGCCATCTGATCTTCCGCACGGCGTGGGTGTACGCCTCGCATGGCGCCAATTTCCTGCGCACGATGCTGCGGGTGGGTGCCGAGCGCGACCAGTTGCGTGTGGTAGCCGATCAGATCGGCACGCCGACACCGGCTGCGCTGATCGCTGATGTCACCGCGCAGGCACTGCAGCATCCGGGGCAGCTGTCCGGCACCTGGCATCTGACGGCCAGCGGCCAGACCAGTTGGCATGGGTTCGCCGAGGCGATCTTCGCCGAAGCGCTGGCGACCGGCGTGTTGGCGAAGGTGCCGACCGTCGAGGCGATTCCCAGTTCCGAATACCCGACCCCGGCCAAGCGTCCGGCCTGGTCGGTGCTGGACAACCGCAAGCTGCAGCAGGATTTCGGCATCGTGCTGCCGACATGGCAGGACGGCCTGAAGCGGGTGATGGCGGAGATTGCCTGACCCGGCAGGCGACGTGCCGACCAACGGTCGGCACCCGCCGCAGGGCGTCGGATCAACTACGCCCGTACGTGTCCTCGAAACGCACGATGTCGTCTTCACCGAGGTAACTGCCGGACTGCACCTCGATCAGCTCCAGCGGCAGCTTGCCCGGGTTGCGCAGGCGATGGGTCACGCCCAGCGGGATGTACGTGCTCTGGTTCTCGCTGAGCAGGATCACCTCGTCGCCGCGGGTCACCTCGGCGGTGCCGCTGACCACGATCCAGTGCTCGGCGCGATGGTGATGCATCTGCAGGCTGAGCGTACCGCCGGGCTTGACGGTGATGCGCTTGACCTGGAAACGCTCGCCGTTGTCGATCGAATCGTAGGCGCCCCACGGGCGGTAGACCTTGCGATGCCAGGTGGCCTCGCTGCGACCGTCGGCCTTCAGCTGCGCCACTACGGTCTTGACCTCCTGCATGCGGTCGGCCTTGCCGACCAGCACCGCATCGTCGGTCTCGACCACGATCACGTCATCCAGGCCGACCAGTGCCACCAGGCGCTGTGCATAGGCATAGGTGTTGCGGCAGTCGATCGCGATCACGTCGCCCTGGTGCGCATTGCCATCGCCATCCTGATGCGAGACATCGCGCAGTGCGGTCCACGAACCGACGTCGTTCCAGCCGGCATCCAGCGGAATCACCACGGCGTCTTCGGTTTTTTCCATCACGGCATAGTCGATGGAATCGGAGGGAACGGTGGCGAACGCCTCCTTGTCGAGGCGGGTGAAATCCGAATCGCGACGGGCCTGCTGCCAGGCCTGGCGGCTGCTGGCCAGCATGTCGGGCTGGAAGCGCTCCAGTTCCTGCAGGTAGCGCGAGGCCTTGAACAGGAACATGCCGCTGTTCCAGTAGTACTGGCCGCTGGCCACATAGCCGGTGGCGGTGTCCAGGTCGGGCTTTTCGACGAAACGCTCGACGGCACGCAGGCCCTGCCCATTGGCGGCCTTGATATAGCCGTAGCCGGTCTCCGGACCGGTCGGCACGATGCCGAAGGTCACCAGCTTGCCGGCCTCGGCAGCGCTGGCTGCAGCCTGCACGACTGCACGGAACGCAGCCTCATCGGTGATCACATGGTCCGAGGGCAGCACCAGCAGCAGCGCATCGGCGCCGTCGCGGGTGGCCTCCAGGGCTGCGACCGCAATCGCCGGCGCCGTATTGCGGCCAACCGGTTCCAGGATGATGGCAGCCGGCTCGGCGCCGACCTGCTGCAGCTGCTCGGCAGCGACGAAGCGGTGCTCTTCGTTGGCGATCACCAACGGGCCGTGGGTGGCAATGGGCGCGACGCGCTGCCAGGTGGCCTGCAGCATCGTCAGTTCGCCTGCCAGCGGCAGGAACTGCTTCGGATACGCCTCGCGCGACAGCGGCCACAGGCGGGTGCCGGAACCACCGGACAGGATGACGGGCTGGATGTTGCTCATGATCTTCCTTGATTACTGCTGGATAAGGAGGGAGATTTCGTCGGTGCGCGCCTGCATCAGCGCTGCGTCGCCGCGGGCTTCAACGTTCAGGCGCAGCAGCGGCTCGGTGTTGGAACTGCGCAGGTTGAAGCGCCAGTCGCCGAAATCGGCGCTGATGCCATCGGTATGGTCCAGCGCAGGCGACCGCGCGGCGAAGTGCTCCATCACGCGGGCCACGGCGGCCTTGGCATCGGCCACCTTGAAGTTGATCTCGCCGCTGCAGGGATAGGCCGCCATGCGGTCTTCGACCCAGTCGGCCAGCGAGCGGCCGCTCTCGGAGATCAGCTGCGCGATCAGCAGCCACGGGATCATGCCGGAGTCGGCATAGGCGAATTCGCGGAAGTAGTGGTGGGCGCTCATCTCGCCGCCGTACACCGCATCTTCGGCGCGCATCTTTTCCTTGATGAAAGCGTGGCCGCTCTTGCACAGCACCGGCACGCCGCCTGCCTGTTCAACCATTTCCACGGTGTTCCAGACCAGCCGCGGGTCGTGCACGATCTTGCCACCGGGATTGCGTGCCAGGATGGCCTTGGCCAGCAGGCCGACCAGATAGTAGCCCTCGATGAAGCGGCCGGTATGGTCGAAGAAGAAGCAGCGGTCGAAGTCACCGTCCCAGGCAATGCCGAAGTCGGCGCCGTGTTCGCGCACCGCATTGGCGGTGGCGGCGCGGTTTTCCGGCAGCAGCGGGTTGGGAATGCCATTGGGGAAGCTGCCATCGGGTTCGTGGCAGATGCGGATGAACTCGAATGGCAGGTGCGGTGCCAGCAGGTCGACGATGGCGCCCGCACCACCGTTGCCGGCATTGACCACCAGCTTCAGCGGCTTGAGCTTGGCGGCGTCGACGTAGCTCAGCAGATGCTGGATATAGGCGCTCTTGTCATGCTGGGCGGTCTGCCCGGCGCGTGGCGGCTGGGCCTCGGACGTATCGACGGCGACCGCATCGGAGATCGCGAACAGGCCGGTATCGGAGCTGATCGGGCGGGCGTTCTCCTTGACCAGCTTCATCCCGTTGTAGTCCATCGGGTTGTGGCTGGCGGTCACCATCACACCGCCGGCTGCGCCGAGGTGATCGGTCTGGAAGTAGACCTCTTCGGTACCGCACAGACCGATGTCGATCACCTCACGACCGGTACCACGCAGGCCTGCGGCCAGTGCATCCTGCAGCGCCGGGCTGGTCAGGCGCACATCGTGGCCGAGGACCACCGGGCCGGGAGCGAGCTGCGCAGCCAGGGCGACGCCGATGCGGCGGGCCAGGTCTTCGTTCAGTTCTTCCGGCACGCGGCCGCGGATATCGTAGGCCTTGAAGGCGGGCAGGGGCATCGATCAGATCCTTTGTGAGCTCAGCCCTCAATTGTAGTCCCAGTCCCGTTTGGGAATCGTTTCCATCGGAGAACGCCACCTGACTGGCGCCACGGATCAGGCCTGCGGCGATCGTCGGCCTGGCCGGCGGGTGCGCTTGGCCGGCAGGCCCGGCAACGGCGCCAGCAGCGCCTGGACGTCTTCCTCACTGAAGCGTGGACCCGTGCTGCCGCCGCCTTCCAGAATCGATTCCGCCAGAAGGGCCTTGCGTTCCTGCAGCTCGGCAATCCGTTCTTCGATGCTGCCTGCGGCGATCAGCCGGTAGACGAACACCGGCTGCTGCTGGCCGATGCGGTGGGCGCGGTCACTGGCCTGGTTTTCGGCCGCCGGGTTCCACCAGGGATCGAAGTGGATGACGGTGTCTGCAGCAGTCAGGTTCAACCCGACGCCACCCGCCTTCAGGCTGATCAGGAACACGGGTACCTCGCCCTGCATGAAACGCTGCACCGGCGTGGCCCGGTCCTGGGTGTCGCCGGTCAGCGTCACATAGGCCAGCCCGAGCTCCTCCAGCGCCTGCGCGATCAGCGCCAGCATGCCGGTGAACTGTGAGAACACCAGGATCCGCCGGCCTTCCTCGACCATCGACGGCAGCATGTCGCGCAGCAGCTCCAGCTTGGCCGAGCCGGCATTGCGTGCAGGGGCGTCGCCCGGCAGCAGCCGCGGATCGCAGCAGACCTGGCGCAGCTTCAGCAAGGCATCCAGCACCACGATATGGCTGCGCGCCAACCCGCTGCCGCTGATGGCTTCGCGCACCTGCTTTTCCATCGCCGCACGCACGGTTTCATAGAGATCACGCTGGCCACCCTCCATCTCCACCGCGCGGGTGATGAGGGTCTTGGGCGGAAGCTCTGACGCGACCTGGTCCTTGCGCCGGCGCAGGATGAAGGGGCGCAGACGCTGCGCCAGCAACGTGGCGCGACGGTGGTCGCTGCCGCGTTCGATCGGATGGCGCCAATGCTGGTTGAACTGTTTCTCGCTGCCGAGCAGGCCGGGCAGCAGGAAGTCGAACTGCGTCCACAGTTCGCCCAGATGGTTTTCCAGCGGCGTACCGGTCAGGCACAGGCGATGGCGGGCCTGCAGCGTGCGCAGGGTGACCGCCGCACGCGATTTCGGATTCTTCACCTGCTGGGCCTCGTCGAGGATCAGCAGATGGTAGGCATGTGCCTGCAGCGCCTGCTCGTCGCGCCACAGCAGGGGATACGTGGTCAGTACAAGATCGTGCTCGGGGATCGCCTCGAACAGTGCTTCACGTGCCGGTCCGTGCAGGGTCAGTACGCGCAGGCCCGGAGTGAAGCGTGCCGCTTCGCTCTGCCAGTTGTGCAGCAGCGAGGTCGGCACCACCAGCAGCGCCGGCCGGTCCAGGCGGCCACTTTCCTTCTCGACCAGCAGATGCGCCAGTGTCTGCAGGGTCTTGCCCAGCCCCATGTCATCGGCCAGCACCCCGCCCAGCCCCTGCTGGCGCAGGTACTGCAGCCACGACAGGCCCTCCAGCTGGTAGGGACGCAGCGTTGCCACCAGCCCCGCCGGTGGCGGCACTTCGCCCAGTGCGGGTGCCTGCATCAGCCGCTGCACCAGCGCCTGGGTATCCTTGCGGCCCCGGAACTGCAGGCGCGCCGTGTCCTGCAGTGCCTGCAGGCGGCCACGGTCAAGCGCTGACAAGCGCAGCGGCGCGCCACGCTGGGCGAACAGGTCCGCCAACAGGGCCATGATCGGCTTCAGTCGCGCGGCCCGCAGTGCCAGGCGGGTGTTGTCGCCTGCCATCAACAGGACGTTCTCGTCGTCGCCGATGGCGTCCAGCTGGCCACGCATCCAGCGGGGATCGGACTGCAGCACCTGCTGCAGCAGCGGAACCATCGATACGTTGCGGCCTTCCACCTGGATGTCCAGACCCAGGTTGAACCAGCCCGCATCCGTCGGGTCCGCCTGGATGTCCAGGTCGATCTCATCCACCCGGGTGATGCGATGGCGGAAATCGTCGTCCGTCTCCACCTTCCAGCCCAAGGCTTCCAGGCGCGGCACGTCATCCAGCAGGAACCGTGTCCAGTCATGGGTGCGCAGCTGGAACTGCGGGCCAGCGCCGTCCAATGGCGCCCGCGGGTCCGTGTCGCGATACAGTCCCACCGTGCGCAGCTGGGCCTCGCGCCGTGATTCCTCAGCCAGGTCACGGGGCAGCAGGGCGAGCTGGCCCTCCGGATCGAGTGCGAACAGGCTCGGATCATCCAGGAACCGCACGTGCTCGTCGTACTCGAAGGCCACGGTCGCGATATCGGCCCATTGCGACGGGTCGCGGCGGCCGAGCCACGCCGGCCGGAACTCAATCGTATACAGGCGCAGCACGGGGATCATCGCGCTGATCTGCAGGGTGGGCAGTGTGTCGCTTGCACCGGGGCGCGGCAGGGCAGGGTCGATCTGTTGCAGCATCTGTGCGACCACCGCTTCTTCGTTGGGTAACAGATTGGGCAGGCTCAGGAAGGCGTCGGCGTCCTCGGCCCTGACATCCAGCAGCAGCGGACCGACCTCGCCGGTGACCGGGTCCAGATAGCACGCACTCCGGCCCAGGACCACGCCTCTGGCGCCGCCCTCCACGCTCAACGTGGGTTCCAGCAGCGTCGCGCCCTGCGTCATGCCAACGGTCCAGCCCAGTTCGCCGCGGCGTGGAGCTCCTGACCGGGCCGGCACGTCGCCGTGCGTACCGCAGGAGACCCAGCCATGGCCGCTGGAGACGATCAACTGCAGGGTGGCCGCGAAGTCGATCCATTCGTCCTTCGTCGCGGGCTGCCGCTGGGTGCGTAGCTGGATCATCACCGCCAGATCAGTCGGCGTGAGATAGGCCGGAGGATCCAGCAGCAGGTCCGCGGTGATATCCATCCACTTGCCCGTGCTGATCGCACCATCGGCCCCGTACTTGACGCGCCGGACCAGCACGGCGGGGTGGTGGTTGTAGGTGGACAGTTCGAAGATGACACCGTTCCGGCGTGGCTGGGCCGGCCGGATCCGCGCGCTCTGCCAACGCGAAAGCTCTGCCAGCAGTTCAGGACGCGGCGGTTGCGTCAGGTCCTGTTCGGTCAGGGGGCTCTCGTCGTCCATGGCAAGCGAATCCAGCATGTACGAGACCAGCACCGCCGCCACATGCTTGCAGGTGCGGCCGACGGGGCAGGAACAGGCACTCTGCAGGCGGCTGTGCGCGGTGCGCGTACTGGCCGTCAGATCGATCTCCACGTAGTAGGGATGCCTGGCCGAACCCTGTACCTCGGCCGTCAGCAGGCCATCGCGAAGTTGCCGGTTGCGCACGCCACCCAGGCACTGCTCGCTTTTCTGCAGTGTCCATTCGTCGATCCAGCGGAACAGGTCTTCGTCTGTGAAGGTCGGCGTCATCGTAGATCGAGGGGCGTAGGCGCTGAAGCACCCTTCTGCGTGGAATCGCCCATTCTACCCAATGCCCGCCTGGTGCTCCGTCAATGCTGCGGCGCATCCAGGCCCTTCGCCGCCCTCCAGCTAGAATGCGGTCATCCTCAACGTGCAGGGTAGTACAGCAATGCAGCAATCGACTTCCACCGGCAAGCGCGGCAAGCGCTTCGCCAGTGCGGCGGAGGCCCTGCAAGGGGTGGTCGCCGATGGCCAGACGCTGGCCGTGGGCGGCTTCGGCCTGTGTGGCATTCCCGAGGCCCTGATCGCCGCGCTGCGTGACAGTGGCGCCAAGGGCCTGACCGTGATCTCCAACAATGCCGGCGTCGATGGTTTCGGCCTGGGCCAGCTGCTGGAAACCCGGCAGATCAAGAAGATGATTTCGTCCTACGTGGGCGAGAACAAGGAATTCGAGCGCCAGTTTCTGGCCGGCGAGCTGGAGCTGGAATTCAACCCGCAGGGCACCCTGGCCGAGCGCCTGCGTGCCGGCGGCGCGGGCATCCCGGCGTTCTTCACTGCCACCGGCTACGGCACCGTGGTGGCCGAGGGCAAGGAAACCCGCGAGTTCGACGGCAAGCACTACGTGATGGAAACCGCGCTGCGTGCCGACGTCGCGCTGGTCAAGGCGTGGAAGGCCGACGAAGCGGGCAACCTGGTGTTCCGCAAGACCGCGCGTAACTTCAACCCGGCCTGCGCGATGGCCGGCAAGGTCTGCATCGTGGAAGTGGAGGAGGTCGTGCCGGTCGGCGCCATCGATCCGGACCAGGTGCACCTGCCCGGTATCTACGTGCACCGCATCGTGCACAACCCGCATCCAGAAAAGCGTATTGAACAGCGCACCATCCGCGCGGAGGGCAACTGACATGGCGTGGACCCGCGATGAGATGGCGGCACGCGCCGCCCGCGAACTGACCGATGGTGCCTACGTGAACCTGGGCATCGGCCTGCCGACCCTGGTTGCCAACCACATCCCCGAAGGCGTGGATGTGTGGCTGCAGTCGGAAAATGGGCTGCTCGGTATCGGCCCGTTCCCGACCGATGCCGAAGTCGATGCCGACCTGATCAACGCCGGCAAGCAGACCGTGACCGCACGTGCCGGTGCCAGCTACTTCGGCAGCCACGACAGCTTTGCGATGATCCGCGGCGGCCATGTCAACCTGGCCATCCTCGGCGCCATGCAGGTCACCCACAAGGGCGACCTGGCCAACTGGATGGTGCCCGGCAAGATGGTCAAGGGCATGGGCGGCGCGATGGATCTGGTGGCCGGCGTGCAGCGCGTGGTGGTGCTGATGGAGCACACCGCCAGGAACGGCGAGCACAAGATCCTGACCGAATGCACGCTGCCGCTGACCGGTGTGGGCGTGGTCGACCGCATCATCACCGATCTGGCCGTGTTCGACGTGACTGACAAGGGCCTGCTGCTGGTGGAAGCCGCGCCGGGTGTCAGCGATGAAGAACTGAAGGAAAAGACGGGCGTCGCGTTCCGTCAGTAAGGCCTGCTCACGGCTACATTGCCACGGCCACTGAAGTCGTCTTCGGTGGCCAAATCCTGCAGCCAGGTGCCTGCCTGCCAGCTTCCCTCGGCAAGCAGGCGCAGTGGTTCCAGCACACTCCGTTCATCGAGCGTGATGCTGACAACGTCCGTGCCGACCGCCGAGCAGACATCACGGATGAATGCGAGCGCGCCAGTCTGCACTGCGGCGAGAGCTTCCAGTCCACGCTCCCCCAAGGTCTGTTCGCCGAACTCGCCGTGCACCACTCCACTCATGTCGCGGAAATAGCCGTTGAACTGACCGTGCGGGGCACTTAGCAGTGCTTCCAGCAAGAGGTCGTGCTGAAGGATCAAGGATGAGCCTGAGGGATCCTGGCGGCCGTCGAAGTAGCGCGCTTCAGCCCAGCCCAATCCGTCCAGCTGCTTGGCCGTTTCCCGCAAGGCGAAGTAATGGCCGCCAATCGGTTCGCCGCTAAGGCGGATCAGATTGCGCTGGATGGTTCCTGCATAACCCAGATCGACGACCATGGCTGGTTCGCCGCCAGTGGCCTCTGACAGGCGCGCTTGCCAGATCTGTCGGCTCTGCTCGGCCAGCTCAAGGAGGGAGGGAAGTGCAGGTTGCAGCCACAGCGAGACCGTGTCTGCCATTTCAGGCAAAAAGACGTCGCGCTCCAGCAGAGTAGAGTCAACTTGGGCAATCACGTCCATGGCCTGCGTGCCAAGGCGTGCCACAAGAAGTTGCCGCATGTTGCCGTTGAAGCTACCGGCCAGCACGGCAGATAGATCTGCATCCGCTGCCAGCGCCGGCAAGGCGGTGGAGCGCCGCGATGCAAGAAAATACTCTGCGCGCAGTGCTCGCATTCCGGAATGGACCTTGGCCAACAGCGTCCAAGCCTGCTCCAGCAGATGGCCTTCTCGAGCGAGCAGCAGGATTGACCCGATACCCCGCCGTTGAGCGGCAGTGGCGGCTGTCAACAGGAAATCAAGCAGGATGGGACCCACCACGCAATAGCCTGTGTCCTCCGCTGCAAGTTGTGGCGTCGGGTACACGCGATGCGGGGCAGTGTCAGCTATGTACGTCAAACGATTGGCCAGCAATCCACGCCATAGCTGCTCAGGCCAAGGTGCTTGCGCTGCTGACCGATGGCGTAACGTGCGCAGAGCGGGGACCATGTCGAACAGTGCGACGGGACGTAGCACATGGACCGGATTGATCAGGCCTGCACGCTGCGGCAACTGGACATCCGAATGTTCATTGTCGCCCACATGCAGCCAATGATCCGGAGATGTAGCCAGCTGTTCCGCCCATCGCGCCCAGCTGTCGTCGGCATCCTTGCGGTGCCCGGTTTCACAGGAGATCCACCAGGTGCCGGTTACGGCTACCACCGCTGGCGGCAGTACGCTACGCAGTACGGCTGCGGGCAGGTACATGTCCGACAGAGCGATCAGCCGTCTTCCGGCCAACACCGGTAGTGCTTCCAGAAGCCCCTGGCGCGGGCGCAGGAGCTCCTGCTCCATCTGCACTTCCAGTGCCAGCAGACGCTGGGCCATGGCGCTGTCAATGTGCCCGATGCGTCCCACCTGCTGGTAGATTTCGGCCAGTTCCGGATCGCGGCCCAGGCGTTGCCGTTCTGCGATCTCCGCGTCCTCGCGAATCTCGGCGAACGCAGTCAATCCCGATATGCGTTCAGCACGAAGTGCCAGCAGTTGGCGCGCGCCATTTGGCGTCGTGAAGGGGCGCAGAACCATGGTGTCGAATACATCCAGCGTCACCACCCTGGCTTCGATGCCCGCCATCCGTAGTTGCTCTGCCAGCGGATACCTGAAGGCAACACCGGCATTTCGCTCACCTTCGGTGGCCATGTGGCGACTGCCATCGGCCGGCAGTACGCCGATTCGATAGCCACGATCGCGAGCGATCAATGCGAAAAGACGTTCGATCGCATGCTGCAGAGTGCCATCGATCTGGCCCTGCTCTGCGGGAAACTCATCCAACGAAAGTCTCAGCTCGAACAGTGGCCGCAGGGCATCCACTCGCGCCCAGAACATCGAGCCGGCGGGGTAATCGAAGTAGCCGGTGCCGTCCCACCCCAGACCCAGGCGGGCGCACAAAGCGTGACCTATTGAAGCGTTGGAAAGCCATGTATGTGCCCATGGCGGTAGTGACGCATGGGTTTCCGGATAGACCAGCCCCAAATCCGGGGCCGCCTGCAGCACGCCAAGCAACCAAGCCAGGCGATCGTGGTCACCAAACAGCGATGCCAGTAGATAGCGTCGCCACTGTTCCTGGGTGCTACCGGTGTAAAGCGATTTCTTGGTGTGTACGTGGCCCACCACGTCCAGCTCACGGATGCTGGTTTCAAATGCGAGCATCAGTGGCGCGATGTCGCGGCCACGGTTGGCTACCTTCGCTACCTGCAGGTCGATCAGCTTGGGAAGCTGCCCAAACCGTGCACGAACCTGCTCTGCAGCGACGTCATCCACCACCGAGACCATAAGCCGATAGGGAACTGGCATCTGTTCCAGCGACGAGGCCAGCTCTTCAATCAGGTCCGGATAGAAGACATGCGCCATCACTCCGACCTTCAATGAAATCAGCTCCAGTGGGACTGGTGCTGGCAATGGTGTGTCGCATACTGGTGGAGTACTCGCGTGATGAGTTGCGCCGGAAGTGCGCACGCGGCGCAGCAGTCCACCGATACCCATGATACGTGCAATCTTCAGTGCGCGACGGACCACCGACCAGAGTCCCGGCAATCCGCCTCCGTGGCGCTGAACCGAGCGTTGGATTGCATCAAGGTAACGACGGAGCTTCACCGTTCACTCCGTTGGTCAGATGCAGAGCTGGACTGGCTGGGTTTAAGGCGCGGCATCAGTTGAATTGGAAGGATAGGTCGAGATGGAGCATTGTCCCGTCTGTGACTGAACCGGGCAAATCGGGCAAGCTGGAGCTGATTTCATCTGAAGACATGGCGCCATGCTGTTCCCTCACGACCTGCCCGATGCCGATGTCCAGCACTCGCCGGGCTGGCTGGCCGCGACCGATGCCGACCGGCTCCTGTCCGTGCTGCAGGCCGAAGTCCCCTGGGAAGTTCACCGCATCCGCATGTTCGGCAACTGGGTGGATTCGCCGCGGCTGAGCTGCTGGATCGGCGATCCGCAGGCGCGCTACCGCTATTCGGGGGCTGAATTCGTGCCGCACTTCTGGCCACCCGCGTTGCAGGCCATGCGTGATCGCCTGCAGGTGGAGGGCCTCGGCCGCTTCAACAGCGTGCTGCTGAACCGCTATCGCGGCGGCGGTGATTACATGGGCTGGCACAGCGATGACGAGCCGGAACTGGGGCCGGCCCCGGTGATTGCTTCGTTGAGCCTGGGCACGGCGCGCCGATTCCTGCTGCGCCGGCGCGATGACCCGGCGCGGAAGGCCGAGTATCTGCTCGGCCATGGCGATCTGCTGGTGATGGCCGGTCAGACCCAACAGTTCTATCAGCACGCGCTGCCGAAGATGGCGCGGGTGCAGGGCGAGCGGATCAACCTGACGTTCCGCTGGATCACGCCGCGCTGATCGATCAGCGCGCGACGGTTGGCTGGTCGGCCTGCCCGCTGGTCAGCGTCCAGCCCACCATCTCCTGTGCCAGCTGCTGCAGGCCGCGCTCGAAGGCCGCGGTCACCGCCGGTACGTCGGTGCTGCCGACCGGCTGCGCCTGGCGGAAGGTGCGGTCAGCCACCACGCGCTGGTCGGCGACGTGGATCAGCTTGGCGTTGACCTCGATCACCACCGTCGGCGTGGCCTGTCCCTGGTAATCCGATTCGAAGCGGCGCACGTCGGTGGACAGCTTGTAGTCGGCGCGGATGCCGGCGGTGCTGCGGGCCACGCCGCGGATGCGGCCGGAATCCTCGAAGCCGCGCAGCAGGGTGTCCTCGATCATGTCGGTGGCCGGCTGCGCCCAGCTGGCGCCCTTGTAGATCTCCAGCTGCGACGGCGTCGGCCGCACGTTGATGCGCGGGCTGTCGACCATGCGCGCGGCGCTGGGCTTGGCCAGTACCAGCTGCCAGCTGGCCTGTGGCCACGCCGGGTCCGCCTTCACCTGCACCGACGGCGAGTACAGCGTCACTGCGGTTTTCTCGCTGCTGCCAAGGATGGAGCAGCCGCCCAGCAGGGTGACCATCGAAGCGGCCAGCAGCAGGCGCGGAAGGTTGGTCGGGCTCATTTGGGTTCGAACTCCTTCGGTGCGTCGCGGCCCAGCAGGTAGCGCGCGGGGTTGTTCTCGAGGCGGTCGCTGACCCGGCGCAGGTCGCGGATCAGGCCGCGCAGTTCGGTCAGCGTCGGGCCGAGCTGGCCGAGGCCATCGTTGGCGAAGCTGTTGATGGCAGCGCGGTTCTCGCCAAGGATCGAATCGGCGTTGCCTGCGGCCGAATCAAGCTTGGCCAGAGTGCCGTCGAGCTTGTCGATGATGCCGGGCAGCTGCTGCACCAGGTTCTTGTCCAGGCGCTCGATGGTGCCGTTGGTGGTCTTCAGCGTGGTGTCCAGGCTGCGGGCGGCGTCGCGCGCGCTGAGCAGCAGCGCCTGCGTGCCCTGGTCACGGTCGGCCAGACCACCGCTGATGGTTTCCAGGTTGGCCAGTGTCGCGTTGATCGAAGCCACGTTGCGGTCGCTGAGAATCTGGTCCATGCGCTCGACGATGCGGTTGGCGACGTCGGTGATGTTCTGCAGCGCCGACGGCGTGGTCGGGATGATCGGCGCCGGGTCCTTGTTGACCGTGGTCAGCGCCGGCGACTGTGGCGTGCCGCCGCTGAGCTGGATGATCGACGGGCCGGTCAGGCTGGTGATCGCCAGCTTGGCGCGGGTATCGGTCTTGACCGGCGTGTTGGAGTTCAGGCGGATGCGCGCGACCACCTGGCGCGGGTCGTCCGGTACCAGGTTCAGTTCGGTGATCGAGCCCACCGCGATGCCGTTGTACTGCACCGGGCTGCCCACCGACAGCCCGGTCACCGCTTCGCGGAACACCACGCGGTATTCCTGCCAGGTGCGGTCGGAAGAGTACTTGGCGGCCCACAGGCCGAAGGCCAGCAGGGCCAGGCCGGTGATCAGGGTGAACGCGCCGATCAGCACGTAGTTGGCTTTGGTTTCCATGGCTCAGGCACTCTCGATCTGTTCGCCACGCGCGGCACGCGCGCGGGGTCCGTGGAAGTATTCCTGGATCCACGGATGATCCAGTTTCTCGATGTCAGGCAAGGGCGCGTTGGCCACCACCCTGCGGTCGGCGATCACCGCGACCCGGTCGCAGATCGCGTACAGCGTGTCCAGGTCGTGGGTGATCAGGAACACGGTCAGTCCCAGCGCTTCCTGCAGGGTCTTGATCAGGCGGTCAAATGCAGCCGCACCGATCGGGTCGAGGCCTGCGGTCGGTTCGTCCAGGAACAGCAGCGGCGGATCCAGCGCCAGCGCTCGGGCCAGGCCGGCGCGCTTGCGCATGCCACCGGACAACTGCGAGGGCAGCTTGTTGATCGCATCGGCGGGCAGGCCGGCCAGCTTCACTTTCAGCAGCGCCAGTTCGTAGTGCCAGCGCTCGGGCAATTCGCGGTGGTGTTCCTTCAAGGGCACCTGCACGTTCTCGCCCACGGTCAGCGAGGAGAACAGCGCACCGTCCTGGAACAGCACACCGGTGTTGCGCTCGATGTGCAGGCGGCTCTCGGCATCGTCGGCACGCGCGTCGCGGCCGAGCACTTCGATCTGCCCGGCATCGGGCACGCGCAGGCCGAGGATCGAACGCATCAGCACCGATTTGCCGGTACCCGAACCACCCACCACGCCCAGGATCTCGCCGCGGCGCACGTCCAGGTCCAGGTCCTCATGCACGGTCTGGCTGCCGAACCGATTGACCAGCCCGCGCACGCGGATGGCCAGCTCGTGGCCGTTGTCGTCCTGCATGGGAATTTCTTCGGGCGTCGCATGCGTGCTCATGTCACCAGTCCATGTGCATGAACCACAACGCCGCGAAGGCGTCGATGATGATCACCAGCGAGATGGTCTGCACCACGCTGGAGGTGGTGCGTTCGCCAACCGACTGCGCCGTGCCTTCGACCTTCAGGCCTTCCAGGCAGCCGATCAGGCCGATCACCAGCGCGAACACCGGCGCCTTCGACAGGCCGACCAGCATGTGCCGCACTTCCATCGTCTCGTGCATGCGCGCGATGTACATCTGCGGCGGAATATCCAGGTCGAATGCACCCACCGTGATGCCGCCGGCCAGACCGGCGACCATGGCGATGAAGGTCAGCAGGGGCAGGGTGACCAGCAGCGCCAGCAGCCGTGGCAGCACCAGCAGGTCGATCGGGTCCAGGCCCAGAGTGCGCATCGCATCGATTTCCTCGCGCGCTTTCATCGCACCGATCTGCGCGGTGAAGGCGCTGGCGGTGCGGCCGGCCAGCACGATCGCGGTCAGCAGTACCGCGAATTCGCGCAGGAAGGCGATGTTGACCAGTTCGACCACATAGATCTCGGCGCCGAAGTCGCGCAGGATGGTCGAGCCGAGGAAGGCGATCACCGCGCCAACCAGGTAGGACAGCAGTGCCACCAGCGGTACCGCATCCAGCCCGACCTGCTCCATCTGGTGCACGGTGGCGGTCAGGCGGAAACGGCGGGGTTCCTTGACCAGGCGCGCGGCCTTGACCAGGTTCTCGCCGAGGAAACTGCACAGCGCCTTGATGTTGTGGCCGGTGGCATGGACGCTGACACCCAGCCGTTCCAGCGCGGCCAGCACGCCGAAATCGCGCTTGGGCCTGGGCCGGTCGTCGGCCACTTCCTCGATGGTGCACACCAGCGCCTGATGGTCCGGGCGGAACTTCAGTGCGTCTTCGCCGAGGTCGGCACGGTGGGCTACGCGCAGCACCTGCAGCACGCCGGCCGAATCCATCTTCTCGATGGCGGTGGCATCGATGCCGGTCAGCGTGTCGGGAACGCCGCGCAGCACTTCGGCCGCGGCCAGCGCGGTCTTCAAGGTCCAGGTGCCGGACAGGCGGATCACGCCCGGGTCATGGGCATCCTGTTCGAGCTGGGGGGCGTGGTTCGGGGTCACTTGGGCCATTCGGGTCGCAGCATAACCGTTCTGTATTGGGCATCGCGTCGAACTCGGATGAATTTCTCCGGTAAGGCCCAGCCTAGGTAATACTACGGCGCATGTCCGCAGACGCTCACACGATCCCCACGCCCCAGGCCACCTACGCGCAGCGCGTGGCCTTCGTTTCCGAGATCGCCGGACGCCTGCACAGCTATGGCACAACGGCCCAGCGCCTGGAAACGGCAGTGGTGGCACTGGCCCGCCAGCTCGATCTGGATTGTGAACCGTGGTCGAATCCCACCGGTATCATTCTCAGCTTCAGCGACCCTGCGCAGGCGATCGGCTCCAGTGACATCACCCGCGTGATCCGCCTGGCCCCCGGCGAGAACGACCTGCACAAGCTCAGCGTGGCCGACCATATCGCCGAGGAAGTGGCCAACGGGCGGATGAGCATCGCCCAGGGCCACACCGCGCTGCGCCAGCTGGACAAGGATCCGGGCCGGCGCGGCAAGCTGCGCACCATCCTTTCGTTCACCCTCGGCGCGGCCGGCGTGGCCGGCATGTGGAAGCTGCCGTGGCTGGACATTGCCACCGCCGGTGTCATCGGCCTGATGATCGGCCTGCTCGGCATGGTCACCGACCGTCGCCCGGCCACCCGCGAAGCCGCCGAGGCACTGGCCGCGCTGCTGGCCGGCCTGGTCGCCACCCTGGTCGCGTCCTTCATCGGCGCGCTCAACCTCAACACGGTGATCATCGCCTCGCTGGTGGTGCTGCTGCCCGGCATGTCGCTGACCAATGCGGTCAATGAGCTGGCCAGCCAGCACTGGGTGTCGGGTACCGCGCGCTTTGCCGGCGCGCTGACCACCATCATGAAGCTCAGCGTCGGCGCGATGATCGCGGTGACCCTGGCCGACGTGCTCGGGCTCGATCCGGTGATCCGCGCCACGCGGCCGCAGGGGCCGTGGGTGGAGTGGGGCTCACTGCTGACCGCAGCGTTTGCCTTCGCGATGCTGTTCAAGGCCAACCGCCGCGATTATCCGTGGGTGATCGCGGCCTCGGTCGCTGGTTATGCGATCTCCAAGTTCGGTGGCCACGCCTGGGGGGCGCCGGCTGGCATCTTCCTGTCGGCGATGCTGCTGACCGCCGGTGGCAATCTGTTCGGCCGCCTCGTCGGCCGCCCGGGCGCAATCATCCGCCTGCCCGGCATCATCATGATGGTGCCCGGCAGCACCAGCCTGCGCGGCGTGCTGACCCTGGTCCAGCAGCAAGACGTGGGCGCCGGCCAGAGCGTGTTCCTCACCGTGCTCAACGTGGTGATGGCGCTGGTCGCTGGCCTGCTGTTCGGCAACCTGCTGATGCCGGCCCGCAAAACCCTGTAATTGCCCTCTGGGCTGCTTCCTGTGGGTGTGGACCGTTGGTCCACACACCTTTCCTTTCCGGGGAATGAAAAAACGCCGGCTTTCGCCGGCGTTTTTCATTGCATCCCGATCCGGCCTCAGGCCTTCTTGATCAGGAAATCTTCCGGCTTCTTGCTGCCCTTGGCGGTCAGCTCGGCCATCCAGCGCGGCTGCTTGCCACGGCCGGTCCAGGTTTCCTTCGGATTGGCCGGGTTGCGGTACTTCGGCGCAACCTTGCCCAGCTTGCGGCCAGCGGTCTTCGACGGTGCCTTGGCGGCCTTGGCCACCTTGCGCGCGCGGGGGGCCGGGGCGTCGCCAAACAGTTCCTCGATGGTGTAACCCTCGGTCTTGGCCAGCTTGGTCAGCTGTGCCCGGACCTTGGTGATCGGCCGGCGCTTGGCGACGATGGTCTGCTGTTTCTTGGCGGTGCGGATCAGGGCGCCCAGCTCGCGTGCCGACAGGCCGGTCAGGTCAATGCTCATTTACGGTTACTCCGGAAACTAATAAGTGGACGGGACGAGCCAGTCCCTGGCGTCGCGGGACAGAATAAAGATGAATTAATCCCAGCACAAATGCAGACCGGTCATGGCCTGGCAGCATCCCGGCTGCATTGCGTCGATTTTGACCGGATTATGTCCGCTGCAATATTGCTCAAATGGGCGTCAGGCAAAAAAAAGACCGGGGCATGCCCCGGTCTTTTCCTGATCAACCCTGCAGGCGCTGCAGCAGGGTGGCCTTGTCCAGGCTTTCCGCTTCGCTGGCGCGGCGCGAACGGTACTCGTAGGTGCCGGCGGCCAGGCCACGTTCGCTCACCACCACGCGGTGCGGGATGCCGATCAGTTCCATGTCGGCGAACATCGCGCCCGGGCGCAGTCCACGGTCGTCGAGTGCCGCGTCCAGGCCCGCATCGCGCAGCTCCTGCAGCAGGTTGGCCGCGGCGTCGGCCACGGCGGCGTCGCCCTTCGGGTTGATCACGCACACCACCACCTGCCACGGCGCCATCGCGTCCGGCCAGATGATGCCGGCATCGTCATGGTTCTGTTCGATCGCGGCAGCCACCACGCGCGAGATACCGATGCCATAGCAGCCCATCGCCATCACCGCGGCCTTGCCGTTCTCGTCCAGAACGGTGGCATCCAGCGCTTCGGCGTACTTGCGGCCGAGCTGGAACACGTGGCCGACTTCGATGCCACGGGCGATCTTCAGTTCACCACCGTCCAGCGCGCGGTCACCGGCACGCACGTTGCGGATGTCGGCCACTTCCGGTTCCGGCAGGTCGCGGCCCCAGTTGACGCCAGCCAGGTGGAAACCGGCTTCGTTGGCGCCGACGACGAAGTCGGACATCGCCGCCACTTCGCGATCGGCCACCACGCGGATGGCCTTCGTCGGGGCGACCGGGCCGAGGAAGCCCGGCACGCTGCCCAGGTGCTCGGCGATTTCCGCCTCACTGGCGAAGCGCTGTTCGTCCAGGCCGGCAACCTTGGCCAGCTTGATCTCGTTGACCTCATGGTCGCCGCGTACCAGCAGCAGCACGAACTGCTGTGCCTTGCCTTCGCCGGCCATCAGCGCCACCGATTTCACCGTGCGCTGCAGGTCGATGCCGAGCAGCGCCGCGACATCCTCGCAGGTCTTCTGGGTGGGGGTATCGACCTTGCGCATGGCTTCGCTGGCGGCCGCACGCGGTGCCGGATCGGCAGCGATCGCCGCTTCCATGTTGGCCGCGTAGTCCGAACCGGTGGAGAACACCAGCGCGTCTTCGCCGGAATCGGCGATGACGTGGAATTCCTGCGAGGCATCACCGCCGATCGCGCCGGAGTCGGCCTGCACCATGCGGAAGTCCAGGCCGAGGCGGGTGAAGATACGGCTGTAGGCCGACTTCATGTTCTCGTACTCGCGCACCAGGCACTCATCGTGCAGGTGGAACGAATAGGCGTCCTTCATCAGGAACTCGCGCGAACGCATCACGCCGAAGCGCGGACGGATCTCGTCGCGGAACTTGGTCTGCACCTGGTAGAAGTTCACCGGCAGCTGCTTGTAGCTGGACAGCTCGCTGCGCGCGAAGTCGCAGGCGGCTTCTTCGGCGGTCGGGCTGTAGCAGAACACCTGGTCCTTGCGGTCCTTGATCTTCAGCAGCTGCGGGCCGAACTTCTGCCAGCGCCCGGTCTGCTCCCACAGTTCCTTCGGCTGGATGGTCGGGATCTGGAATTCCACGGCACCGGCGCGGTCCATTTCCTCGCGCACGATGCGCTCGACCTTGCGCAGCACGCGCAGGCCCAGCGGCGACCAGGTGTACAGGCCCGATGCCAGCTTGCGGATCATGCCCGCGCGCAGCATCAGCCGGTGGCTGGTCAGCTCGGCGTCGCTGGGGGTTTCCTTGGTGGTGTGCAGGTGGAACTGGGAGAGGCGCATCGTCGGCTTCGGATAACGGCAGAGACGCCTATTCTGCCAGCCCGGCCGGGGGGAGGGGTATCGGCAGGGCTGCGCCCTGCACCCGCCTCAAGCAACGTCAACTGCAACTGCAACAGCGGGCTTCCCGTGGGATGGCGGGGTGGGTCCGGTTGCGGGGGGGCGCCGTAAATACGTCCCTGTGGCTCGGTCGCGCCATCCATGGCGCTCACGCCCCAGCAACCGGACCCACCCCGCCTTCGACAGTTTTCCGCGATCTGTCGCCCTTTTGTAGGGCCGAGCCATGCTCGGCTGCTGTTCGATCAATTCTCGAACTATTCGATTTCCATGGAGATTCATCCACGCATGGCGTGGATCCAGCGTGTCGACCAAGGTCGACACCTACCAACAGCAGCAGGAAACTGTCAGAGGCGGGGCGGTGTGGGTTGGCAGGACCGTTGGCGCCATGGATGGCGCCATCGAGCCCCCATGGAAGGGTTTACGGCGTGTCCTGCCAGCCCACACCGCCCCGCCAAACCCACGGAAAGCCCAGAGCCGGCTGTTGCCGTTGACGTTGCTTTGGTCTCGGCAGGTGCAGGGCGCAGCCCTGCCGATAACCCTCACTCCGCCGGGCAGTAGGCCTTGATGGCGGCTTCAGCCAATCCCTTCTGCGCGCTGCGCTGCTCCGGAGCCAACGGGGTATCGGCCTTGCCATCACCATCGGTGTCCTGCATCACCTGGCCGCCGCCGTCCAGCAGGGCCAGGTTGGCGCGGGCGGTGCTGCACTGCTCGGGCACCGGCGCGGCCGGGGTCTCGGCGCTGGCCGCCGCCTGGGGACTGCGCGCCTGCGCCCGGGTCTCGAACTTCCTGCCCGCCGGCGGGGTCTCCGAATACTGGGTCACGCCATTGGCGTCCTTCCATTTGTAGACCGGGCCGGCCACGGCGTTGGCACTGGCCAACAGCAGCAGGCATCCAAGGCAGGACAGGGCACGCATGGCAAACTCCACGGAATGGGCGTAGAACGCCGATTGCAGCATTGGCGCCGAGCACTGGCAAGTCGATTAAACTGGATTCCATGGACCCGATCACACCGCCGCCGCGTTCGCGCACGATTTACCTGCTGCCCAACCTGTTCACCACCGCCGGCCTGTTTGCTGGCTTCTACGCGATCATCGCCGCGGCCAACGGGGACTTCGTCAACGCCAGCATCGCCGTGTTCGTGGCGGCGGTGATGGATGGCCTGGATGGGCGCGTGGCGCGCCTGACCGGCACCAGCAGCGAATTCGGCGTGCAGTACGACTCGCTGGCCGACCTGGTCAGCTTCGGCATGGCCCCGGCGCTGGTGATGTACCACTGGTCGCTGTCGTGGCTGAAGTTCGACGACCCGCTGCTGGGTCGCGTCGGCTGGGCCGTGGCCTTCCTGTATGCCGCCTGCGCGGCGCTGCGCCTGGCCCGCTTCAATACCCAGGTAGCGGTGGTCGACAAGCGCTGGTTCGTCGGCCTTGCCAGCCCGGCCGCGGCCGGCCTGATGATGTCCTTCGTCTGGGCGTTCGCCGATGGCAACCTGGGCTGGGACGGCAACCAGCTGCGCTACGTGGCGCTGGCGGTGACGATCATCGCGGCGCTGCTGATGGTCAGCCGCATCCGCTTCTGGAGCTTCAAGGGCGGCGGCGCCAAGGGCACCCGCTCCGACCGCGTGCCGTTCCTGGTACTGGCCCTGGTGCCAGTGGCGATCGCCATTGCGGTCATCGATCTGCCGCGCGTGCTGTTCGCGGTGGGCATCCTGTACGCCTTGTCGGGCCCGGTGATGTGGGCCGTGCAGCGCCTGCGCAAGAAGCCCGAGGCCGCGTGAGCGGGGACCTGCCCGTGCTGTGGTCACCGGCCCAGCAGGCCTGGCTGCAGGCCATGGGCTACACCGTCTATCACGACGGCCAGCTGGCCGCCGAGCTGGATGCCGCGCTGCAGCTGAGCGTGGCCGACGCCGAGGCGGCTGCCACACCAGCGGCGGAGCAGGCGCGGGCGCCAACCGCACCCGCGCGCGAACCTCTGGCTGCGGCCGCACCGGTTTCCCGCCAGGAACGCCCGGCGCCAGCGCGTCGCGAGACCCCGGTCAGCGCACCGGACACCGCGCCCGCGGCTGCCCGGCCGCTGCCTGGCGGCAATGCCCGGCAGCCGGTGGTGCGCCTGCCGGATCGCCTGCAGATCGCCTTGCTGCGCGCGTCCGGCTGCAATCCCAATGATCCGGCCACGCAGGCGCTGATGGACAGCTGGCCGCTGGACCAGCTGCGTCAGGACCCGGCCGCCAAGCGCGCGCTGTGGCCGCAGCTGCGCGCCCTGCGCAAGCGGGGCGCGCCATGAGTGCGGTCAGCCAGCCCGGTCCGGTCAGCCTGCGCGCGCTGCGCGAGAGCGACCTCAACGCGGTGATGGCGATTGAAGTACGCGGCTATCCGTTTCCCTGGACCCGCGGCATCTTCGTCGACTGCCTGCGTGCGGGCTATCCGGGCCTGGCCATGGAGCGTGATGGCCAGCTGATCGGCTATGGCGTGCTCAGCATCGCGGCCGACGAGGCCCATGTGCTGAACGTCTGCATCGATCCACTGACGCAGTCGCGTGGGCTCGGACGTCAGTTGCTGCGCGCGCTGGTACAGCTGGCCGGCGACCGGGGTGCGCAGCGTGTGTTCCTGGAAGTGCGTCCGTCCAACACACCCGCGCTGGCCTTGTACCACAGCGAAGGCTTCAACGAGATCGGTCGCCGCCCGCGTTACTACCCGGCCGCACAGGGCCGCGAAGACGCGGTGGTGATGGCGATCGAACTGGTCGACGGCGACCTGCAGGCGATGCCGCCGCTGTAACGGAGCAGGGTTGCCGGCCAGCGGCCGGCACTACCGATGGATCTCCGTTGCCATCGACACGTCACCCGCCGTGGTAGGTGCCAACCTTGGTTGGCACGTTTTCCTCACGCCAGCCGCAGTGCCAACACACCCCCGACGATCAACGCCGCCGCCAGCCAGCGCGCGCGCGGAATCCGTTCGCGCAGCAGGAACACCGAGATCAGCAACGCGAACAGGATCGACGATTCGCGCAACGCCGAGACCATCGCCACCGGCGCCTGGGTCATTGCCCACAACGCCATCGCATACGAGGCGGTGGTGCCGACGCCACCGGCCAGCCCCAGCGGCCAGTGCTGTCGCGCATAGTCCAGCACCGCGTCGCGGCGCGTGTACAGCGCCCACAGTGGCAGTGGAATGCCCGACAGCAGGAACAGCCACAACGTATAGCTGAGTGCGCTGCCGGACTGACGCGCGCCCTGCGCATCGACCAGGGTGTAGGTGGCGATCATCGCCGCGGTCAGCAGCGGCAGGCGCAGCTGGCCGCCACGTGCACCCAATGCCATGCACAGGATGCCGGTGCTGACCAGTACGACGCCCAGCCACGCTGCCGGTGGCAGCTGCTCGCCCAGCAGGGTGCCCGCCAACGCGACCAGGATCGGCGCGCTGCCACGCATCAGCGGGTAGGCCAGGCTCATGTCGACCTGCTGGTAACAGCGTGCGACCAGGCCGTAGTAGGTCACCTGCAGCAGCACCGACGCGCCCAGCCACGGCCAGCTGTGCGCGGCGGGAAATGGCAGGAAGGGCAGGGCGGCAGCCGACAGCAGCGCGGCACTGCCGGTCACCAGTACGGTGCCGAGGAACTTGTCCGGCCCGCGCTTGACGATCGCGTTCCAGCTGGCGTGCAGGGCTGCAGCGGCGAGAACCAGCAGGAAGATGGAAAGCGGCATCCAGCGATGATGCCATGCGGGAGAAATGGAAACGCCGGGCATCGCCCGGCGTTTCCGATTCCGCTTCGGTAGGTGCCAACCTCTCCCACCGTGGTAGGTGCCAACCTTGGTTGGCACGCACCAGAGCGAGGCGCTTACAGCTTCGCGCGCTGCTCGCGCAGGCCGGCCAGCTGGGTGTTCCAGTCGATCAGGCGCACGCGTTCCTGCTCGACCACCGCCGGCGGCACCTTGTCGGTGAACTTGGCCAGCTTGGTTTCGCTCTTCTCCTGCTCGCCTTCCACGCGCTTGATCTCCTTGTCCAGGCGCGCGCGCTCGGCATCGAGATCGACCAGGCCTTCCAGCGGCACCAGCAGCTTCAGTTCACCGACGATCGCGGCGGCAGCCGGCGGTGCACTTTCGTCTTCAGCCAGCCACTGGATGCTGTCCAGCTTGAGCAGGAACGACAGCGAGGCGCTGAAACGTTCGATGCGCACGCGGTCCTGCTCCAGACCGGCCTGCAGGCGCAGCGGCACCAGCTTGGACGGCGCGACGTTCAGCTCA
This sequence comes from Stenotrophomonas sp. 62841_Sma, assembly GCF_056482945.1. Classification (NCBI taxonomy): domain Bacteria; kingdom Pseudomonadati; phylum Pseudomonadota; class Gammaproteobacteria; order Lysobacterales; family Lysobacteraceae; genus Stenotrophomonas; species Stenotrophomonas sp. 62841_Sma. The sequence goes on from NZ_CM151224.1 coordinate 614,448, forward strand.
CTGCGCACGCGGCGCACGGCACTGATCACGGCCTTCAGCCATTCCACGTCGGCCTCGGCCTGGGCGAAATCGCCTTCGAACTCGGCGGCGGTCGGGTACGGGCGCAGCGACAGCGTGGTTTCGGTCAGGCCCAGTCGCGGGGCCAGCTGCTGCCACAGCTGTTCGGTGATGAACGGGGTCAGCGGGTGCAGCAGGCGCAGCAGCGCTTCCAGCACGTACAGCAGGGTGTGGCGGGTGCTTTCGGCGTCGGCGGCATCGGCACCGTTCAGCGCCGGCTTGCTCAGTTCCAGGAACCAGTCGCAGAACTCGTTCCAGGCAAACTCGTACAGGCACTGCGCCAGCAGGTCGAAGCGGTAGTTGGCGTAGTGGCCCTGCGCCTCGGTGGACACCGCCGCCAGGCGCGCAAGGATCCAGCGCTCGGCATCGGTGCGCGGGGTCGGCACGCCGGTGAACGCTGCACCCTCGGTGTTCATCAGGGTGAAGCGGCTGGCGTTCCACAGCTTGTTGCAGAAGTTCTTGTAGCCCTCGGCGCGGTTCATGTCGAACTTGATGTCGCGGCCGTGGGTGGCCAGCGCGGCGATGGTGAAGCGCAGCGCATCGGCACCGTGGGCAGCAATGCCGTCCGGGAATTCCTTGCGGGTGGCCTTCTCGATCTTCTCCACCATCTTCGGCTGCATCAGGCCGCCGGTGCGCTTGGCGACCAGATCGTCGATGGTGATGCCGTCGATGATGTCCAGCGGATCGAGCACGTTGCCCTTGCTCTTGGACATCTTCTGGCCCTGGCCGTCGCGGATCAGGCCGGTGAAGTAGACGTCCTTGAACGGGATCTTCCCGACTAGGTTGTCGGTGGCCATGATCATGCGCGCCACCCAGAAGAAGATGATGTCGAAGCCAGTGATCAGCACCGACGACGGCAGGTAGCGGTCGAAGCCGCGCTCGGCCATGGCCTGTTCGTTCGGCCAGCCCAGGGTGGAGAACGGCCACAGCTGCGAGGAGAACCAGGTCTCCAGCACGTCGCTTTCCTGGTTCAGCACCACGTCGCTGCCCAGGTTGTGCTTCGCCCGCACTTCCTCTTCGCTGCGACCGACGTAGCAGCTGCCGGTGGCTTCGTCGAACCACGCCGGAATGCGGTGGCCCCACCACAGCTGGCGGCTGATGCACCAGTCCTGGATGTTGTTCATCCAGTGGCGGTAGGTGTTGATCCAGTTCGGCGGCACGAAGGAAATGCTGCCGTCTTCGACCAGCTCCAGGCCACGCTTGGCCAGGTCGTCCATCTTCACGAACCACTGGTCGGTCAGGTACGGCTCGATCACCTGGCCGGTACGGTCGCCGCGCGGCACCTGCAGCTTGTGCGCCTTGGTCTCGACCAGGATGCCCAGGTCTTCCAGCTCGGCCAGCACGGCCTTGCGCGCGGCGTAGCGGTCCAGGCCCTGGAAACGCTCCGGCGCGTTTTCGTTCAGCGCCGCCACCGGGGTGAACAGGTTGATCATCGGCAGGCTGTGGCGCACGCCCACTTCGTAGTCGTTGAAATCGTGCGCCGGGGTGACCTTGACCACGCCGGTGCCGAAGGCACGGTCCACGTAGTCGTCGGCGATCACCGGGACGCGGCGGCCGGTCAGCGGCAGCACCACGCTCTTGCCGATCAGATGTGCATAGCGCTCGTCTTCCGGGTGCACCATCACCGCGGTATCGCCCAGCAGGGTTTCCGGGCGGGTGGTGGCGACGACCAGGTAGTCGCGGGTTTCGCGCAGGGTTTCCACGCCGTCGGCATCGCGCTCGACGTGTTCGTAGCTCAGGCCCTCATCCAGCGTGTAGGCGATCGACCACAGGAAGCCGTCTTCCTCGGCGCTTTCCACTTCCAGGTCGGAAATGGCGGTCTTCAGCACCGGGTCCCAGTTGACCAGGCGCTGGCCGCGGTAGATCAGGCCCTGCTCGTACCAGCGCACGAAGGCCTCGTTGACCGCCGCCGACGGCTGCGGGTCCATGGTGAAGGTGCTGCGCGACCAGTCGGCGGAGGTGCCGAGGCGGCGCATCTGGCGTTCGATGGTGTCGCCGGACTGCTGCTTCCACTCCCAGACCTTGCCGATGAAGCCTTCGCGGCCCAGCGAATCGCGGGTCTCGCCCTTGCCTTCCAGCGCCAGGTTGCGGCTGACCACCATTTCGGTGGCGATGCCGGCATGATCGGTACCGACCTGCCACAGCGTGTCGTAGCCACGCATGCGGTGGTAGCGCACCAGCGCGTCCATCAGGGTCTGCTGGAAGGCGTGGCCCATGTGCAGGGTGCCGGTCACGTTCGGCGGCGGCAGCAGGATGGTGTAAGGCTCGCCCGTGCCGGACGGCTTGAAGTGGCCGGCCTTCTCCCAGGCCTCGTAGAGGTCGGTCTCGAAGGACTTCGGGTCGTAACTGGAGGCGAGTTGGGTCATGCGGGGGAACCGGTAATCAAGGCGGAAGGGAGATCAGCGCGGCCCGAGGGCGCGCCGGATCTTCTGGTCGGTGTGGTACTGGCTGACCGCGTAGGCGGCCCAGATCGCGGCGGGCAGCCAGCCGATCAGGGTGATCTGCAGGATCAGGCAGACAATGCCGGCAAACGGCCGGCCGATGGTGAAGAAGGACAGCCAGGGAAGAATCAGGGCGATCAACAGGCGCATCAAGGGGTCCTCGCTGGACTTACATGTCGTGCTTGTTTAGGTCGTAACCGGCGGTCTTGTACTGGCGCCAGCGTTCGCGCAGCGGTTCGCGCGCTTCCGGGTCGGCCGGAACCACTTCCAGCACGCGCTCGCACTCGCCCAGCCAGGGTTCATCACGCAGGTTGATCACCAGCGGGCGCGCCGGTGCCTCGGTGCCCGGCACGGCGATCAGCACCAGGGCTTCTTCCTCGTCCATGTCCTCGCCGGCGATCTGGTGCGGGATGTAGGCATCGTTGTCGAACGCCCACAGCAGTTCGTCCAGCTCCTCGGCCTGGGCCTGGTCGCGGGCCAGCACCAGGGTGAACAACCCGGCGTCGTTGGCCTTGCGCGCCAGCTCGCAGACCAGGCGCAACGGCTCGGTCAGGAAGCGGGGCTTGGCGATCAGGTAGAAGTCGGCGCGGGGCATGGCAGGGTCCGGGTCAGGCAGGGGCCCGGCAGTGCCGGGCGAGGCCCTGGCCGGCGGGGCCGGCCAGGGTCGGGTACGGCATCAGGCGCGGGCGGCCTGGTCCAGCAGCCACTGGCTCAGCAGGCCGACCGGGCGGCCGGTGGCCATGCCACGCTTGCCTTCATCGCTGGCCACGCCGGCGATGTCCAGGTGGGCCCAGCGCTGGCCTTCGGCGAAGCGCGACAGGAAGCAGCCGGCGGTGATCGCACCGGCCCAGCGGCCGCCGATGTTGTAGACGTCGGCGAAGGTCGAATCCAGCATCGGCTGGTATTCGTCCCACAGCGGCAGGCGCCAGGCGCGGTCGAACACCTGCTCGCCGGCGGCCAGCAGCTCGTTGGCCAGATCGTCGTGCTTGCTCATCAGGCCGGCAGTCTGGTGGCCCAGGGCGACCATGCAGGCGCCGGTCAGGGTGGCGACGTCGACCAGCGCGGCCGGCTCGAAGCGCTGCGCGTAGGTCAGCGCGTCGCACAGGATCAGGCGGCCTTCGGCGTCGGTGTTGCCCACTTCGATGGTCTTGCCCGACATCGAGGTGATCACGTCAGACGGGCGGTAGGCGTTGCCGTCGATGGCGTTTTCCACCGCCGGCACCACCACCACCAGGTTCAGCGGCAGCTTGGCCTTGACCGCAGCGACGAAGGTGCCGATGACGTTGGCGCCACCGCACATGTCGTACTTCATCTCTTCGATGCCGCCCTGGGTCTTCAGGTTGACGCCACCGGTATCGAAGGTGATGCCCTTGCCGACCAGCACGTACGGCTTGGCGTCGCCGCCATTGTTCCACTTCAGCACGACCAGGCGCGGGCGGTTGGCCGAACCACGGGCCACGGCCAGCAGCGAGCCCATGCCCAGTGCTTCCATCTGGGTCTCGTCGAGGATCTCGGCCTCGGCACCGTCGTGCTCGCCGGCGAACTTCACGCCGACCTCGGCCAGATGGGCCGGGGTGCAGTAGTTCGGCGGCAGGTTGCCCAGCTCGCGGGCGAACTCGACACCGGCGGCGATGGCCTGGCCCTGGGCCAGGGCCTGCGCGTCGTCACCGGCGATGGCCAGCTGGGCCAGGCCGGCGTCGTCGGCCTTCTTCTTGCCCAGGGTGGCGGTGTAGCGGTACGCGGCATGATCGGCGGCGATCACCGCCTGGCGGATCGCCCAGGCCGCGTCGCGGTCCTTCACCGCCACTTCGGACAGGGTGAACAGTGCGCTGCGGGCAGCACCGGCCTTCAGCGCGCGCACGGCGTCGCCGACGGCCTTCAGGTACTGCGGCACGCCGAAGCGGGCGGCTTCGCCCAGGCCGACCACCAGCACGCGCGGGGCGGTCACGCCCGGCAGGTCATGCAGCAGGGTGGTGGCGCCGGTCTTGCCGGACAGGTCGCCGCGCTGGGCCAGGGCGGCCAGGCGGCCACCGCTGGCGGCGTCCAGGGCCTGTGCGGCCGGGGTCAGGGTATGGTCGGCATACGCGCCAACCACCAGGCAATCGACGGTGGCGGCGGCCGGAGCAACGTGGTTCAGGGTGAATTCGAGGGCCATTGAGCAGATTCCATTGGCGAGTCCGTACAATCGCAGGCCGTTTACGCCCAGACAGTAGACTGGGCGGCACCGCGAACGAACCCCAGAGTTTAAACCACCGCCCCATGTTGAAGCTCGACCGATACCTGCTGGGCGATTTCGTCCAGAGTTTCCTGGCTACCCTGATCGTCCTGCTGGTGGTCAGCGTGGGCGGCGTGCTGGTGGACATCCTCGGCAACATCGCCGACGGGCGCCTGCCGGCCAAGCTGCTGTTCTCGCAGCTGGGCCTGCAGTTCATCGCCTACCTGCCGCTGATCCTGCCGCTGGCGCTGATGCTGGGCCTGCTGCTGGCCATCGCGCGCCTGTACCGCGACTCGGAAATGGCAGTGATCACCGCCATTGGTGTCGGCCCCAAGCGACTGCTGCGGCCACTGCTGATGCTGGTGGTGCCGGTGGTGGCCCTGGTGGGCGCCTGCTCGCTGTGGCTGGGCCCGTGGGCCGGCCGGGTGGCCGAGCAGATGATCATCGAGGCCAACCGCAGCGTGCTGATGGCCGGTCTGGAGCCGGGCCGCTTCACCCCGCTGCCCAACGGCGGCGTGGTCTACCTGTCCTCGATCTCGCCCGATGGCACCCAGCTGGGCAAGGTGTTCCTGCAGCGCCAGAAGGATGACCGCCTGGAGGTGGTGTCGGCCAATGGCGGCCGCATGTTCTTCGAAGGTACCCGCCAGCGCTTCCTGGAGCTGGATGACGGCCACCAGGTGGAAGGGCCGGTGGCCGGTGGCCTGGACTACCGCCTGGCGACCTTCGCCCGCAATGACGTGGCCTTGCCCGATGGCGCGCAGACCCGCACCGAGGATGACCCGGAACTGATGCCGACCCTGCAGCTGATCGGCGATGAGCGTCCGCAGGCGCAGGCGCAGCTGCACCGCCGCCTGGCGCCGCCGCTGATCGCGCTGGCGTTCGCCCTGCTGACCGTGCCGCTGGGCCGCAGCTCGCCGCGCCAGCAGCGCTACGGCCGCATGATGCTGGCGCTGATGGCCTACATGGTCGGTACCAATCTGATGTTCATCGGCAGCGGCTGGATCGCCAACGGCAAGATCCCCCCAGCGCTCGGCCTGTGGTGGTTGACCCTGCCGTTGCTGGCGCTGGCAATCTGGATGTATGCACGTGATGGCCGCCTGGGCCGCCCGAAGGGAGCCCGCGCATGAGGCTGCGCCCGATGCGTTTCGACCTGTACCTGGGCCGGTCGGTGTTCACCACGGTGCTGCTGACCTGGGCCGTGCTGGTTGGCCTGGACGTGGTGATGGCGTTCTCCGGCGAGTTCAAGGACATCGGCAAGAACGGCTACACGCTGGGCCATGCCGCCGCATGGGTGCTGTACACGGTGCCACGCCGCGCCTACACCATGTTCCCCACCGCCGCGGTGATCGGTGCACTGATGGGCCTGGGCCAGCTGGCAGCGACCTCGGAGCTGACCGCGCTGCGTGCGCTGGGCCTGTCGCGCAAGCGCCTGAGCGTTTCGGTGGCGATTGCGCTGTCGCTGCTGACCGCGGTGATGGTGTTCAGCGCCGAGACCCTGGGCCCCTGGGGCCAGGACCGCGCCGATGCGTTGAAGTCCAGCGCCAAGTGGGGGCGGGATATCGCCACCAGCCGCTACTCGGGCCTGTGGGCACGCGAGGGCGATACCTTCCTCAACGCGCAGAGCGGCGAGGAGCAGCTGGTCGGCGACAAGGGCACGCGCCTGATCCTGCGCGACGTGCGCCTGTACCGCATCGCCGAGAATGGGGGCATCGCCTCATTGACCCATGCCGACACCGCCGAGCATGACAGGGATGGCTGGGTGCTGACCGGGGTACGTCGCGATACCTTCGGCGAGCGCTCGGCGACCCGCCAGGAAATCGCGCGCGAACCGTGGAATTCGAAGCTGGATGCGGCCGCATTGGCCACCGGCATCGCCAAGCCGCGCAACCTCAGCCTCGCCGAACTGAGCACCAGCATCACCTACCGGCAGCGCAACGGGCTGGACGCGCGTGACTTCGAGGACGTGTACTGGAGCCGCTGGTTCTACCCGTTGAACGTGCTGGCGCTGTGCCTGGCGGCGGTGCCGTTCGCGTTCGGTTCGCTGCGCAGCGGCGGCATGGGCAAGCGCCTGTTCCTGGGCATCCTGTTCGCGCTGGGCTTCTGGCTGCTGCAGCTGTTCTTCGGCCGCATGGCCGGCGCGCTGAAGTTCGATTACCGCATTGCCTATGCGCTGCCACCGATCGTGATGCTGGCGGTGTCCGGACTGCTGTTCCGGCGCAAATCGGGTTGATTCCCAGGGAGCCGGGCAAGGCCCGGCTGTTTCCGTTTCACTTCAAGGACGAACATGAGCTTCCAACGCTTTCTGCCGTACATCGCGGCCGTGCTGCTTTCTGCCGGCTGCAGCCGGTCCACCGTCGACTTCGAGGTCGACAACCCGACGGATGCACCGCTGACCTTGTCGGTCGACCAGCAGGTGCATACCCTGCCGCCGCACACCTCCATGCCCCTGGTCCTGGAGCCGGGCCAGTACCGGCTGCAGAGCGAGAAGATCGGCAGCGTACGCATGGTTGTCTACGCCGACGGGATCGGTGGGCTGATCAACCCGGCCATGGCCGAGTACGTGATCGTCACCGAGCAGTACGTCACCAGCAAAACCAATACCGGCAACCTGGCATCGAAGATCGAACTGAACGATGTGGAGATCGAGGGTCCCTACGTGAAGGCGACCGGCTTCTTCATTCCGCGCCGTTGGGACGCAGGACTGAAGGGCGAGCTGCCTGAAACGTTGGTCTCCAGCAGCCCGGATACCTCGTCCGACTACCGGACCAAGCTCTACAACGTGCCTGGCTTCTTCGAATACCTGGATGCCGGGGACGAGCTGAAGGAGGCTTTCGGGCCGGATGGCTACCGGCCGCCGGCAGCATCGGTGGCTTTCACTGCCGCCCAGCTGCCGCCGCTTCCGGCGGCCTATGAGGCCCAGGGCAAACCGATGCGCGAGCTGTACGCGCAGTACCTTGCCGCAACCGATGCTGGCGAGCAGAAGCGCCTGAAGAAGGCCAGCCTGAAACTGTGGCAGGAGTTCGTGAAGACCCGTGCGCAGTTGAGCGGACAGTCGCCGGTGGCTGACGATGTGCAGGCCAATGCGTTTGCGTCCGCCTTCTTCGACCTCTGGACGCAGCCGGCGGTGATCCTGCCGGACCCGGCGCCAGCCGGCTGATCGCTGCGTTGATCGTGTAGAGCCGAACCCATGCTCGGCTCTACACGTGGTGCATCACCGCTTCGGCATGCGCATCAGGCGGGTGCCGCTGGCGCGGTCGTGCCAGGTCAGGCGGTCGCGGTCGACCCATGCCCACCAGAACCCCAGTCCACCCAGCAGCAGCGACAGTGAGCCCACCGCGAAGCGCAGCCACAGTTGGCCGCGCCGCAGCGGCGTGCCATCGCTCGATTGCAGTTTCAGCCGCCACGGTCGCATGCCCAGCGTCTGTCCGCCACGGCGCCAGCTGGCCGTGGCGTACCACCCCGTGATTCCCCAGCACACCGCCCACAGCAGCCACTGCCAGGCACTGAACGGCGCGATGTTCTCGCGCTGCGCGTGGCCGCTGAAGGTGTAGACGAGGGTGAACAGCGTGCCGGCCAGCATCCACAGCGCCAGCACCGGCAGTGCGTCGTAGACCATCGCCAGCACGCGCCACGCCAACAAGGCACGTGGGCGGGGCATTTCGGTAGCGGCCGCAGGGGCCGTGTCGGTGACGGGGCGGGACATGCGCCGAGCATACGCAAAGCTGGCCGTGCCCGCAGTGGCCCTCGTATCCTGCACCCATGGCCCTTGTTTCCACCCCCGCCGAACGCCGCCAGCTGGTGCAGCAACTGCCCGAGCTGCGCGCCGACGACAGCGCGCGCATCCAGCGCTTCCTCGATGCGATCTGGGTCGAGAACGGCCTGGCCCGCGCCACCCTCGACAGCTACCGGCGCGACCTGGAAGGGCTGGCGCGCTGGATGGATGGGCGCGACGGTGGCCTGGCCGGCATCGAGCGCCCGGGGCTGTTCGATTACCTGGCCTGGCGCACCCGGCATGGCTGGTCGCCGCGCAGCAATGCGCGCCTGCTGTCGGCGCTGCGCGCGTTCTTCGCCGATGGCGTGCGCCGTGGTGAACGCAGCGAGGACCCCAGTGCCCTGCTGGACCCGCCGAAGCTGCCGCGGCTGTTGCCGAAGGCGCTGGCCGAAAGCCAGATCGACGCACTGTTGGCGGCGCCGGACATCGACAGTCCGCTGGGCCTGCGCGACCGCGCCATGCTGGAGCTGATGTATGCGGCCGGCCTGCGCGTGAGCGAGCTGGTGCTGCTACCGGCCACGGCAGTCAACCTGCGCCAGGGCGTGCTGAGGGTCACGGGCAAGGGCAGCAAGGAGCGGCTGGTGCCGCTGGGCGAGGAATCGCAGCACTGGCTGGAGCGCTATCTGCAGGCGTCGCGCCCGCAGCTGGTCGGCAAGGGCAAGGTGCAGGCGCTGGCCGATGGGCAGACCCCATTGTTTGTCGAGCCGACGCTGCATGCGCTGACCCGCCAGGCGTTCTGGCATCTGGTCAAGCGCCACGCGCAGGTGGCCGGTATCGATCCGGTGCGGATCAGCCCGCATGGCCTGCGCCACAGCTTCGCCACGCATCTGCTCAACCGCGGCGCCGACCTGCGCGCGCTGCAGATGCTGCTCGGCCACAGCTCGCTGTCGACCACCCAGATCTACACCCTGGTGGCCCGCGAACACCTGCAGAAGCTGCACGCGCGCCACCATCCGCGCGGCTGAGCAGCGGCCTGAACCCCGGCCTCGGACGGTGGGCAGTGTCGCGGCCCGGTAGCGGCGGCTGTGTCAGAATCCGGGGTCTTCTTCTGTCGCGGACCGCTCCATGCTCCGATTTGCCATCGCCGCCGTGTTCGGTGCGCTCAGCCTGACCGCCTGCGCCCAGCCGGCTCCGCCGGCCGCCAAGGCACCCGCCGCGGCTGCGGCCAAGGCCGCCCCGGCCGCCAACGCTTCGGCCGACCAGGCCGTACGCGCCGCGCTGACCGCCCTGAATCCCGGCTTCCAGGTGGACTACATCGGCGCTGCGCCGTTCCCCGGCTTCCGCGAGGTCGTGGTCTCCGGCCAGTTGCTGTACGTGTCCGACGATGGCCGCTACCTGTTCCAGTCGCAGCCCTACGACACGCGTGCCAAGGGCCCGGCCAACAGCGAAGGCCTGCTCGGCTACCGCCGCGATCTGCTGGCCAAGGCCAACCACGGCGACCGCATCGTATTCGCTGCGCCCAATGCCAAGTACACCATCAGCGTGTTCACCGACATCGAGTGCGGCTACTGCCGCAAGCTGCATCAGGACATCGCAGAGCTCAACCGCAACGGCATCTCGGTCGAGTACCTGGCATTCCCGCGCATGGGCCTGGGCAGCAAGGACTACACCGACATGATTTCGGTCTGGTGTGCAGCGGATCGCCGCCAGGCCCTGACCAACGCCAAGCGCGGTGGCAGTGTGCCGGCCAAGAACTGCACCAACCCGGTGGCGATGCAGTACGCGCTGGGCCAGCAGTTGGGCGTGAACGGCACGCCGGCGATCTTCGCGCCGGATGGCACCCAGTTGGGCGGTTACCTGCCGCCGGCGCAGCTGCGTGCGGCGCTGGACAAGCTGTCCGAGAAGCGCTGACGCGGAATCGTAGCGTCGAGGCATGCTCGACTGCGGGACCATCAGCCGAGCATGGGCTCGGCGCTACAGATCAGAGGCCGGGGGCGCACAATGCGCCCCCGGCTTTGTGCTTATTTCAGGCCATCACTGACCGCCTTGGTCAGCGTGCCCTGCGCATCGTCACCGCTGAACTCCCAGACGAACGCGCCGCCCAGGCCCTGGGTCTTCACGTAGCCCATCTTGCGGGTGATGTTGGCCGGAGTGTCGAAGCTCCACAGCGTGCTGCCGTTGTAGATCCAGGTGGCACCGGCCGTGTTGTCGGTGTAGCCCGGCCACGCCAGGTTCTTCAGCACCTTCCAGTCTTCGATGCCGGCTTCATACGTGCCCGGGGCGGCGCCGGTCGCGGTCTGGTACAGGCCGTTGTTGGCGTTGGTCACACCGGTCCAGCCACGCCCGTAGTAGCCGATGCCCAGGTTGAGCTTGGCGGCGGGCACGCCACGGCTGATGAAGGCCTCGATGGCGTCGTTGCTGTTGTAGAGCTTCTGGTCGCCGGTGGAGGGATCATTCGGCGAATCGAACAGCGCCGACTGGTGATTGGTCTTCGCATCCCACGCGCCGTGGAAGTCGTAGGTCATCACGTTGATGTAGTCCAGGTACGGGTGGTACGCGGCCGGATCAGTGACGCGGATCTTGTCGATGCCGGCACCCACCGCCACCGTCAGCAACAGGCCCGGACGCACCGCATCGAGCTGGCGGCGGAACTCGGCCATCAGCGCGGTGAAGTTGGCGTTGTCCTCCGGCTTGCCGCATTCGATGCCACACGCCACCGGGTACTCCCAGTCGACGTCGATGCCGTCGAACACGCCCAGTGCGGCACCGGCGCCACCGGCACCGTCGGTCACCGGCAGGTTGCCCTTGATGTAGGCGTCGATGCACGAGGCGACGAAGGCCTGGCGGTTTTCCGGACGCGCCGCGCTGGAGAAACCACGCGACCAGGTCCAGCCACCCAGCGAGATCAGCACCTTCATGCCCGGGTACTTGGCCTTGAGCTGCTTGAGCTGGTTCCAGTTACCGCGCAGCGGCTGGTCCCAGGTATCGGCGCTGCCGCTGACGCTCTCGGCGGCACTGAAGGCCTTGGTGTAGTCGGCGAAGGCATCGCCACCGGCACCGCTGTTCGGATCCGACGGCTGGGTGATGCCCACTTCGCAACGGTTGTTGCGCACATTGCCGAACGCGTAGTTGATGTGGGTCAGGCGTGCGGCCGAGCCACTGCTGTCGATGTTCTTGACCCGGTAGTTGCGGCCGTAGATGCCCCACTGGGTGAAGTAACCGATCACCCGCTTGCCGGTGGTGCCGCCGTCGCCGGCCAGCGTAGTGGCGCTGATCTCGGTGCCCTGGGCCGAGGCGTTGCCGGCGTTGTCGCGGGCACGAACCCGGTAACGGTAGGTGGTGGAGGCAGTCAGCCCGCCATCGATGTAGCTGGCGCTGGACGGTGAACCGACCAGGCTGCCGTTGCGGTACACGTCGTAGCCGGCCACGCCGCTGCCACCGGTGTTGTCGGTGGACGGGCTCCAGCTGAGCGCGATGCTGTTGGCGGTGCGGGTGCCGACCGCCAGCCCGCCCGGCACGCTCGGTGCGGTGGTATCGCCACCGGCGGCGTTGACGGTGATGTTGATGGTCGCGGTGCTGGTGGTGGCGTTGTTGTTGTCGGTCGCGACTGCACGCAGGGTGTGGCTGCCGGCGCTGGCATTGGCCCAGCTGGCCGCGTACGGCGCACTGGTGGCCACGCCCAGCGTGCTGCCATCGCGGAAGAACTCGACCTTGGCGACGCTGCCGTCCGGATCACTGGCGTTGGCGGTCACGTTGACCGTGCTGCCGGCGCTGAAGGTGGCGCCGTTGGCCGGCGAGGTCAGGCTGACCACCGGCGGCTGGTTGGCGCCGCTGCCATCGCAGGCACCGAGGTTGGTGTAGTAGGGCGCACCGGCCGGATGGTCCGGCGGCGCGTTCCAGATGTCCTGGTTCGCCCGATAGAGGACGCCTCCTTTCTGCAGGGTATCGCCAGCCCGGTAGATCTTGGCCTGGTCCCACTGGGCCACGCCGGCACAGCTGGCGGCCTGCGCCAGGCCGGGCAGGGCGGCGGTACCGGCGGCCAGGGCAAGCAGCCAGGCCAGGCGGCGGGGACGACAGCTTCGGGTCGAACGTTCGGCACTGCGCACAATCGGGTCGTACATGGGTAAGTCTCCGATCAAAGGGCGCGCGGGCCCCGATGGCGCCGCGCGTGACGCAGGTCCGGGCGTCGCCCGGGAAGGCGACGGAGGGGGCGGACGGAGGTACCTGGGAGGCCGGGGAGAGAGTCCGGCGCCAGGTAGGGACAACGTTGTCATCAATCGTGTGGTCAATCCGTGAGCGAGTGCATGGTTCGGGGATTTGGCGGAGAGCGGCGCTGGCGCGCGGTCGGCGGCCATCGGCGGAGCCCCTCGTGGCTGGAGTGGGTCGCTGAAAGCGGGTTTCTGAGGGTTGGCCGGGTGGGTGGGCTGCGCAGGGGACGCTGCAAGTACGTCCATGTAAGCTCGATCGCCGCATCCATGCGGCTCACGCCCCTGCGCAGCCCACCCACCCGGCCCCTGACAGGTTCCTGCGCGGCCAGCCACGGAAGACAGAACAAAAAATCAAAAGCAGAAGCCGATCGCTTCGTTCTTCAATGCCTGATTTCTGAAATTTCCTGGTTGCCGGCCAGCGGCCGGCACTACCGGGGAGCATCCACGCATGGCGTGGATCTACTGCAGATCGCGGAAATCTGTCGAAGGCGGGGTGGTGGGGACCAGCAGGACCGTTGGCGCCATGGATGGCGCCATCGAGCCCCCATGGACGGGTTTACGGCGTGTCCTGCTGGCCCCCACCACCCCGCCAGCCCACGGAATGCCTGTTGTTGCCTTGGCCGTTGCTGTTGCTGTTGCCGTTGCCTTGGCTTCGGCGGGTGCCGGGCGCCGCCCGGCCAAAGCCCACCCCCCGCTTCCGGTACAATGTCGGGCCCGTTTCCCAACTACGGTTCCCCGGACATGATGGTCCTCGAGGGCGCGCCCGCCCTGTCGCCGTTCCGCCGCGAACGTCTTGAATCCCGCCTGCAGTCCATCGCGCCCTCCCTGCGCATCAGCGGTGCCTGGCACGTCTACTTCGTGCAGCCCGAAGGCAGCGCCGCCCCCGACCTGACCACCCTGTGCCGCATCCTCGAAGCCGCGCCGCAGGCCGAAGCCGTGGCCGACGGCGCGGTCAGCCGCATCGTGGTGCCGCGCCTGGGCACGCTGTCGCCGTGGTCGAGCAAGGCCACCGAACTGGTCCGTGGTGCCGGCCAGCCGGTCAGCCGGGTCGAGCGTGGCCTGCGCATCGACGTGCAGGGGTGGCCGGCCGATGCCGCCGCCCAGCAGGCGCTGGTCAAGGCGCTGCACGACCCGATGACGCAGTCGGTGCTGGAGACCGTGGAACAGGGCCAGGCGCTGTTCTCGGCGCCGGCCCGCGGTGAACTGGAACGCGTGCCGGTGGACCAGCTGGAGGCTGCCAACCAGCGCCTCGGCCTGGCCATGGCCCAGGACGAGATCGACTACCTGCGCGAACGCTTCACCGCGCTCGGCCGCGCGCCGTCCGACGTCGAGCTGATGATGTTCGCGCAGGCCAATTCCGAGCACTGCCGCCACAAGATCTTCAACGCCAGCTGGACCATCGACGGCCAGGAGCAGGACCGCTCGCTGTTCCGGATGATCAAGAACACCCACCAGCAGACCCCGCAGCACACGCTCAGCGCGTACAGCGACAACGCAGCGGTGATCGAAGGCCATCCGGCGTCGCGTTACCGCCCGGATCCGGCCAGCGGCGAATACCGCCGCGAGCCGCAGGTGCCCAGCGCGTTCCAGATCAAGGTGGAAACGCATAACCATCCGACCGCGATCGCGCCGTTCCCGGGTGCCTCGACCGGCAACGGTGGCGAGATCCGCGACGAAGGCGCGACCGGCCGCGGCGGCAAGCCGAAGGCGGGCCTGTCCGGGTTCTCGGTTTCGCACCTGCGCATTCCGGAACTGCCGCAGCCGTGGGAAGCGCCGCGCGCGCTGAACCCGCGCATGGCACCGGCATTGGAAATCATGACCGACGGCCCGCTTGGCGGCGCTGCGTTCAACAACGAGTTCGGCCGCCCGAACCTGCTCGGCTACTTCCGCAGCTTCGAGCTGCCGGAAGGCGCTGATCTGGTGCGTGCCTACGACAAGCCGATCATGCTGGCCGGTGGCCTCGGCGCGATCGACCGCGTGCAGGTCGACAAGATCCAGCTGCAGGCCGGTGATGCGGTCATTGTGCTCGGCGGTCCGGCGATGCTGATCGGCCTGGGCGGCGGTGCCGCCAGTTCGGTGGCCTCCGGCGAGAGCGCCGAGGACCTGGACTTCGCCAGCGTGCAGCGCGACAACCCGGAAATGGAACGCCGCTGCCAGGAGGTCATCGACCGCTGCGTGGCGATGGGCGCCAACAACCCGATCAAATTCTTCCACGACGTCGGTGCCGGTGGCCTGTCCAATGCCATCCCCGAACTGCTGCACGACTCCAAGGTCGGCGGTGTCATCGACCTGGGCAAGGTGCCCACCGATGATCCGTCGCTGTCGCCGATGCAGCTGTGGTGCAACGAGTCGCAGGAACGCTACGTGCTGGGCGTGGCCCAGGAGCGCCTGGCCGAGTTCGCCGCACTGTGTGCCCGCGAGCGCTGCCCGTTCGCCGCGGTTGGCGTGGCGACTGCCGAGGAACACCTGGTGGTGGCCTACGGTGCGGTGCCGGGCCACACCCCGGCCGATGCGCCGATCGACCTGCCGATGGATGTGCTGTTCGGCAAGCCGCCGAAGATGCACCGCGACACCGCGCATCCGTCGGCCCCGCGCTGGCCGGCGCTGAAGACCGGCGGCCTGGACCTGCAGGAAGCCGGCCTTCGCGTGCTCGCGCACCCGACGGTGGCGTCAAAGAACTTCCTGGTCACCATCGGTGACCGCAGCGTCGGTGGCCTGACCGCACGCGAACAGATGGTCGGCCCGTGGCAGCTGCCCGTGGCCGACGTGGCGATCACCCTGGCCGACTTCGACGGCGTGTCCGGTGAAGCGATGTCGATCGGCGAGCGCACCCCGCTGGCCCTGCTCGACGCCGCTGCTTCGGCACGCATGGCGGTGGGCGAAGCGTTGACCAACCTGTGCGCGGCCCCGGTCGATGCGCTGGATGAGATCAAGCTGTCGGCGAACTGGATGGCCGCGGCCGGCCACCCGGGCGAAGACGCGCTGCTGTACGACGCAGTGAAGGCGGTGGGCATGGAACTGTGCCCGCAGCTGGACATCAGCATCCCGGTGGGCAAGGACTCGCTGTCGATGCAGGCGCAGTGGCACGACCAGGGCGAAGCGCACAAGAGCGTGTCGCCGGTGTCACTGGTGATCTCGGCGTTTGCGCCGGTGGCCGACGTGCGCCAGCAGCTGACGCCGCTGCTCGACCGCGACGTGGAAAGCGAGCTGTGGCTGATCGGCCTCGGCGCCGGCAAGCAGCGCCTGGGCGGTTCGATTCTGGCCCAGGTGCATGCCGACCACGGCGATCTGCCGGCCTTTGCCGGTGCCGCGCCGGACCTGGACGACCCGCAGCGCCTGCGTGGCTTCTTCGAACTGATCCGCGATGCGCGCCAGTCCGGGCTGCTGCTGGCCTACCACGACCGCAGCGACGGCGGTGCCTTCGCTGCGCTGTGCGAAATGGCCTTCACCTCGCGCCTGGGCCTGGACATCACTCTCGATGCCTGGGGCGATGATCCGTTCCGCAGCCTGTTCAATGAAGAACTGGGTGCGGTGGTGCAGATCGCGCGCGAAGACCGTGCTGCGTTCGCCGACCTGGTCGAACGCCACGCACTGACCGAATGCGCACAGCGCATCGCCAAGCCGACCACCGCGCCGGTGGTGCGCGTGTCACTGGGCGGCGAGAACCTGGCCGAGTGGCGCTGGGACGCGCTGTTCGACGCCTGGTGGTCGGTCACCCATGCGATGCAGAAGCGCCGCGACAACCCGGCCAACGCCGACGCCGAGCGCGAGATTGCGCGTGCCTTCACGGCGCCGGGCCTGAAGCCCAAGCTCAGCTTCGACCTCAACGAGGACGTGGCGGCGCCGTTCATCAGCACCGGTGCGCGCCCGCGCGTGGCCGTGCTGCGCGAGCAGGGCGTGAACGGCCAGATTGAAATGGCCAACGCCTTCGAACGTGCCGGCTTCCGCGCCTTCGACGTGCATATGAGCGACCTGATCGAAGGCCGCGTGGCCCTGCAGGACTTCACCGGCCTGGTCGCCTGTGGTGGCTTCAGCTACGGCGACGTGCTCGGTGCCGGCCGTGGCTGGGCCACCTCGATCCTGGAGCGCAGCGCGCTGCGTGATGCCTTCGCTGCGTTCTTCGCCCGCGAGGACAGCTTCGCGCTGGGCGTGTGCAATGGCTGCCAGATGATGAGCCAGCTGAAGGGCATCATTCCGGGGGCCGAGCACTGGCCGCAGTTCCGCCGCAACGCCAGCGAGCAGTTCGAAGCTCGTACCGCGCTGCTGGAGGTGGTGGAATCGCCGTCGATCCTGCTGCGCGGCATGGCCGGTTCGCGCCTGCAGGTGGCGGTGGCGCATGGCGAAGGCCAGGCCGTGTTCGACAATGCCGTCGACCAGGCCGCCGCACGTGTCTCGCTGCGCTACATCGATGGCCACGGCAACGTTGCCAGCCAGTACCCGCTGAATCCGAACGGTTCGCCGGACGGCATCACCGGCCTGACCAGCAGTGACGGCCGCGTCACCATCATGATGCCGCACCCGGAACGCACCCCGCGCGCGCTCAACCTGAGCTGGGCTCCGGCCGAGTGGCAGGGTGACTCGCCGTGGATGCGCATGTTCCGCAACGCGCGGGTGTGGTGCGGCTGATCGCACTGCATCGCGCAGGCCTCAATGCCATCGCGTATGGAAAAACCCGCCGTTGATCGGCGGGTTTTTCTTTGCGCGCTTGAAACTCCAGTCGCGACCGCTAGTTACATGCATTTTCATGCGTCGAGGAATCGTCACGCATGCATAACAAAATCCTTTCATAAACACGTGAAATAGTGATGTGCTTCACGGCAATAGGATTTGCTGTGTCAAAGTCTTGACGATCTGCAAAGTTGCCGTTAACACTTGAACCCCGTTTCAGAATCATTCATTTCGCAGTAACCGCTTGGCGCACGCGCTCTGTTTTCTGTCGCTGCGCGCCGTTCGGCAATACCCCGCAGTAAATCACGCGAATAAACGCCCCCAGGGGACGTTGGGCCGGAAAGCCCAGCGGTGGCGTTGCTTTGCCCAAAACCAGTCCAATCAGGAGCCGTACCGATGAATCGGATTTATCGCAAGGTCTGGAACAAAGCATTGGGTCAGTTGGTGGTGGCCTCGGAACTGGCCTCCTCCGACAGCGGCGGCGGGGTCGTCGACCAGCGCCGCGATGCAACGCAGGCTGCGCCCGCAAGGTTGGCGATGGCACTGGGCCTGGTATTGGGATTGGGCATGAGCGGTATCGCCGCAGCACAGTCGGTGCAGATCGGCGGCAGCGCCACCTGCGTGGCATTCAGCGGCAAGCTGCTCGAAAAGTGCCTGATCGAAGGCTCGGCCACGGCCAAGGGCAGCAACGCGGTGGCGATCGGCAGCAACAGCAGTGCAAGTGCGGCCAACAGCGTAGCGCTGGGCGCCGGCTCCAAGGCCACGCGTGCCAACACGGTATCCGTGGGTGATACCGGCAAGGAACGGCAGATCACCAATGTTGCCGCAGGCAGCCAGGCCACCGATGCGGTGAACAAGGCGCAGCTGGACGCGCAGGCGCGCGCCACGCAGGCCGCGCTGGCCGACGTTGCCGCAGATGGCAACCGTTATTTCAAGGCCGATGGCGCAGGCGATGACAGCGACGCGGCGAAGATCGACGGGCAGGGCGCAGTCGCGGCCGGTGCCGGCGCACAGTCGCTGGCCAATGCCACCACTGCCATCGGTACCCAGGCCATTGCCGCGGGCCTGGGCGCAAGCGCGTTCGGCCAGGGCGCCTTGGCAATCGGCGATGCCAGCGTGGTGGTCGGGCAGAGCGCTGCGGCCTTCGGTCTCGGCGACACCGCGGTTGGCGCAAGCGCGACCGCCGCCAGCGAGAACGGCGCGGCCACCGCGCTGGGTGCGCTGTCCGAAGCGACTGCCGATGGCGCCACCGCTGTTGGCGGCGGTGCCGTGGCGATGGGCCCGGGCAGCACCGCGCTGGGCCGCGGCGCTACCGCCGCCAACGAAGCATCGATCGCGGTGGGTGCGTTCAGCACCGCCGTCGGTGAATACAGCACCGCGCTGGGTTCGAATTCCGCGGCGGTGGCCACCGGCAGCGTGGCGCTCGGCGCGGGCTCGCTGGCCGACCGCGTCGATACCGTGTCCGTTGGTGCCGCCGAATACGGGCTGACCCGGCAGATCACCAGCGTGGCCGCAGGCACCGAAGACAACGATGCAGTCAATGTCGGTCAGCTGAAGGACGTCGCCGCCGTGGCCGATGCTACCGCCAAGCGCTTCCAGGCCAATGGCAGCAGCAACAGCGATGCCGGTGCACTGGCCGAGGGCGACGAGGCGCTGGCGGCCGGCGAGGCCGCCAATGCCATCGGCAACGGCACCACTGCAGTCGGTGCCGGCGCCACCGCCGTCGCGCAGAACGCCACCGCCGTTGGCAACAACGCGCTGGCCTCGGGCCAGAACAGTGCCGCGTTCGGCAACAACGCGCAGGCCAACGGTCCGGGCAGCGTTGCCGTGGGTGGCGCTGCGGTGGATGCCGACGGCAACCCGCTGATCACCAGCGGCGGCGTGCCGGTGGAAACCGGCGCAACCAGCGCAGGCGTCGGCGGCACTGCGGTCGGCGCCAGTGCCGAAGCCAGTGGTTTTGCGGCGTCGTCCTACGGCGTCGGCGCCTATGCGGCCGGTGCGCAGGCGTCGGCCTTCGGCGCCGTGGCCAATGCCATCGGCGATTATTCCACCGCGCTGGGTACGCAGAGCAACGCGACGGGCACCAGCAGCGTCGCCATCGGTGGTCCGGCTGACCTGATCCCCGGCCTGGGCTTCTTCGTGCAGACCCAGGCCAGTGGCGAAGCCGCCACCGCCGTCGGTGCCGGTGCCATCGCCAGTGGCGACCGTGCCGTGGCCAACGGCAGCCTCAGCGAAGCCTCCGGCGCCGAAGCGACCGCGGTCGGCTACTTCGCCTATGCACCGGGCGAGAACGCCAGTGCCCTCGGCGCGCAGACCTGGGCGAGCGGTGCGCAGAGCACGGCCGTGGGTTACTACGCCACCGCACGCGGCGCGAACAGTGTGGCACTCGGCGCGAATTCCGAAGCGGTGCGCGCCAACAGCGTGGCCGTCGGCAGCGCCGGCAACGAGCGGCAGATCACCAGCGTCGCTGCGGGCAGCGAAGCCACCGATGCGGTGAACAAGGCCCAGCTCGACGCCGTGGCCAGCACTGCCGACACCACCGCGCGTTTCTTCCAGGCACAGCCGGAGGCGGGCAGTGATGCTGGCGCACTGGCTGATGGCGAAGGCTCCATCGCTGTGGGTTCGTCGAGCAATGCGATCGGCGCCGGCGCCATCGCGCAGGGTGCTGCCGCGTCGGCCATCGGCGATGACAGCGTGGCCGTGGGCCGCAACAGCGCGGCCACCGGTAATGGCGGTGTCGCCATCGGTGGCCTCGGCCAGGCCTACGACGAGTTCAACCAGCCGATCATCGGTGCCGATGGCACGGCGCAGCAGGTGGGCACCACCGCTGTTGCCGATGCCACGGCGGTGGGCAGTGGCGCGCAGGCCACCGGGGCTGCCAGCAGCGCCTTCGGCAACGCTGCCAAGGCCAGTGGTGACAACAGCTTCGCCGCAGGCGGCAAGTCGCGCGCCACCGGCAGCTATGCAGTCGCGGTCGGCGACAGCGCGTTCGCCAGCAGCGATGACAGCACCGCAGTAGGTGGTTACAGCTGGGCGACTGCCAGTGGCGCAGCAGCATTCGGTTCGGGTGCATGGGCCACCGCCACCAATGCCTCGGCGTTCGGTAATGCGGCGTGGGCCAGTGGCAGCGGCGCCACGTCCATCGGCTACAACAGCTGGGCCAACGGCGCCAGTTCCACGGCGGTCGGCCGCGGTGCCTTCGGCTATGGCGACAACAGCGTGGCACTGGGCTTCCAGGCGCTGGGCAACAGCATCAACAGCATCGCCATCGGTACCAACACGGTGGCCGGTGGTGAAAGTGCGATCGCGCTGGGCGCTGGCAGCAACGCCAGCGGCAGCAACGCTGTCGCGCTCGGTGCCGGTTCGGTTGCCAGCCGTGCACGCACGGTATCGGTGGGCAGTGCCGGCAACGAACGCCAGGTCACCAACGTCGCTGCTGGTACGCAGGCCACCGATGCGGTGAACAAGGCGCAGCTGGATGCGGTGGCGACCACGGCCACCATCACCAGCCGCTTCTTCCAGGCCAGCGGCAACGGCGACGACGTAGCCGGTGCACTGGTGGAGGGTGACAACGCACTGGCGGCCGGTGATGCTGCCAACGCCATCGGCAATGGCGCTACCGCACTGGGCAGCGGCGCCAACGCGCTGGCCAGCAACGCACAGGCGCTGGGCTTCAATGCGTTGGCAACCGCCGCCAACGCCAGCGCTGTCGGTGCCAACGCACAGGCCACGGGCGAGTACGCCACTGCGCATGGCGCGGAAAGCGAAGCCAGCGGCGAACAGAGCGCGGCGTTCGGTGCGGCCAGCATCGCCAGCGGTGCCGGGAGCACTGCCAATGGCGTGCTGTCCGAAGCGTCCGGCGAAGAGGCCGTGGCCGTGGGCTACTTCAGCAATGCCAGCGGCGACGCGGCCACCGCTGTCGGTAGCGAGAGCGTAGCCAGTGGTACGGCGTCGGCAGCCTTCGGTATCGGTGCCGAAGCCAGCGGCGGTTACAGCACCGCCATCGGTGGCTATGCACAGGCCTCGGCCTTCAATGCCACCGCGTTCGGCAACTTCGCCAATGCATCCGGTTCCAACAGTGTGGCAGTGGGTGGCGATTCGGAAGCTTCCGGTGCCTACAGCACCGCCACCGGCCAGGGCAGCCTGGCCACCGGCACCAACAGCGTCGCCGTGGGTGGTTCGTTGTTCGGCGTGCTGGCCACCGAGGCCTCGGGCAACTACTCCACCGCGGTGGGTGGTGGTGCCTGGTCGGGCGGCATCAACAGCACCGCGCTGGGCAATGCCGCCGAATCGCGCGGTGCCAACAGCGTGGCGTTGGGTGCCGATTCGATCGCGGATCGCGACAACACCGTATCGGTGGGCGGCGGTGGCAACACCCGCCAGATCACCAATGTGGCCGATGGCACGCAGGGCAATGATGCGGTCAACAAGAACCAGCTCGACGCCGTAGCCGCGGCAGCGGAAAAGACCAGCAGGCAGTTCCAGGCCAGTGGCAATGCCGATGGTGAAACCGGCGCGCTGGTGGAGGGCGACAACGCGTTGGCGGCCGGTGACGCGGCCAACGCGATCGGCAACGGTGCCACTGCACTCGGCAGCGGTGCCAATGCGCTGGCCGCCAACGCCACCGCCGTGGGCATCGATGCATTGGCCACCGGCAACAACGCGGCTGCCCTGGGCAGCAACGCACAGGCCACCGGCGAGGACAGCCTGTCCCTGGGCAGTGGTGCCAGCGCCAGCGAGGTCGGTGCAAGCGCGGTGGGTGCGCGTGCGCAGGCCAGCGGCGCCTACAGCACGGCCACAGGTACAGAAGCCAACGCCAGCGGCGGACAGGCGCTCGCCAGCGGTTTCCGCAGCGCGGCTTCGGCTGATGGCACCACCGCAGTGGGTGGCTACGCCGAAGCCAGCGGTCGCCTCGGTACCGCATTGGGCTACGGCTCGGCAGCCAGCGGTGCCAACACCACTGCAGTCGGCTTCGGTGCTGCTGCGGCCGGTACCGGTGCCGTTGCAGTGGGTCAGTCCAGCGAGGCCAGCGGCGAGGAGAGCGTGGCCATCGGCGGCAGCACCTTCTTCGGCCTGATCCCGTCGCGTGCCAGTGGGACCGGTGCGGCGGCGTTCGGCGCCGGTGCATGGGCCACCGAAGACTACGCGACCGCGATTGGCTGGAACTCGTGGGCGGCAGGCAGCAGCGCCACCGCGCTGGGTGCCAACGCCACCGCCAATGGCAGCAACAGCGTCGCGCTCGGCGCCGGCTCCAAGGCTGACCGTGACAACACCGTGGCCGTCGGCAAGGCTGGCGGTGAGCGTCAGGTGACCCACGTCGCGGCCGGCACCGAAGCCACCGATGCGGTGAACAAGGGCCAGTTGGATGCGGTCGCCAGCGTCGCCGACAAGACCAGCCGGCAGTTCCAGGCCAGCGGCAATGCTGATGGCGAAGCCGGCGCACTGGTCGACGGCGACAACGCACTGGCTGCCGGCAATGCGGCCAACGCCATCGGCAATGGCGCCACCGCGCTGGGCAGTGGTGCCAATGCCATGGCCGCCAACGCCACAGCGGTGGGCTTCGATGCGCTCGCCACCGGCAACAATGCGGCCGCACTCGGCAACGCGGCCCAGGCGGGTGGTGTCGACAGCGTGGCCGTGGGCAGCGGCGCCAGCGCCAGCGAACTCGGCGCCAGCGCTACCGGCGCCGGCGCCCAGGCCAAGGGCGCTTACAGCACGGCCAGCGGCGCGCAGGCCATTGCCAGCGGTACCCAGTCGCAGGCCAGTGGTTTCCGCGCCAATGCCTCGGCCGATGGGGCTTCGGCGCTGGGCAGCTATGCCGAAGCCAGCGGCCGCCTCGGTACTGCGGTCGGTTACGGCAGCAAGGCCACTGGTTTGAATGCCACCGCGGTGGGTGTCAGTGCCACCGCTTCGGCTGCGGGCAGTGTCGCACTGGGTGGAGGCTCGGTGGCCGATCGTGCCAATACCGTGTCCGTCGGCAGTGCCGTCAACAACCGGCAGGTCACCAATGTCGCCAACGGTACCGAAATCAATGACGCAGTGAATCGCGGGCAGCTGGACGCAGTTGCGTTCACTGCCAACACCACCAACCGATACTTCCGCGCCAACGGCACGGGAACCGCGAACGCCATCGGTACCGATTCGGTAGCGATGGGCTCGGTGGCCAATGCGGCTGGCGCACGCAGCATCGCGCTGGGTGCCAATGCCACGGTGTCTGCCTCCGGCGCGCTGGCCGTTGGCGCCGGCGCGGGTGCGGTCGGCGTGAACTCGGTTGCACTCGGTGCTGGATCGCGTGCGCTGGATGCCAATGTTGTGTCGGTAGGCAGTGGCAACCCCACTGATGGTCCCGCCACGCGCCGCATCGTCAACGTGGCAGATGGCCGCATTGCCGCCGGCAGCAGCGATGCCATCACCGGTTCGCAGCTCAACGTCACCAACCAGCGGGTGGGCGCGGTGGAAACCCGCGTGGGCGATTTTGATTCTCGTATCGCCACCGTTGAAACCACTGCGGCCAGCGCCGTCGGCTATGACGACGCCAGCCGTGATCGTCTGACCCTGTCCGGCTTCCAGGGCACCACCATCGACAACGTCGGTGCCGGCAGCATTGCGGCTGGCAGCCGCCAGGCGATCAATGGCGGCCAGCTGTTCCAGTCGCTCAGTGATGCCGCCAGCTTCCTCGGTGGTGGTGCCAGCGTCGGCATGCAGGGTGTGTTCGTGGCGCCGAACTATGTGATCCAGGGTGCCACCTACAGCAACGTCGGCGATGCGCTGGGCGCGCTGGACCGCAAGGTCAGCGAGATCGACCGCCGCACCGCCGGTGGCTCACGTACCGGAACCGCCAGCCTGCGCGCGATGAGTACCTCGCTGGATGAAAGCCCGTTGGCCAGCGTTAACGACGCACCGGCAACGGCCGATGCGGCAACCGCCAGCACCGCGCGGGTGCAGGGTACGCCGACGGCCGCTGCGGCGGGTGCTGGCATTCCGGTGGGCACCCCGGCGAGTGGTGTCAATGCCGTTGCCATGGGCGATGGCGCCGTCGCCAGTGGCGCCTCATCCACGGCCATCGGCCAGGGTGCCAATGCCACCGCTGCGAACGCCGTGGCGCTGGGCCAGGGCTCGGTTGCCGATCGTGCCAACACGGTCTCGGTGGGCAGTGAAGGCAACGAGCGCCAGGTCACCAATGTGGCGGCGGGTACCACGGCCACCGATGCGGTCAACAAGGGCCAGCTCGACCGTGGCATGGCCACAGCCAACAGCTACACCGACAGCCGCGTCCAGGCCGTCGCCGACAGCTTCGATGTGTTCAAGGGCGAGATCGACGGACGCCTGCGCCACATGGATCGCCGCATCGACCGCCAGGGTGCGATGAGCGCGGCGATGCTCAACATGGCCACCAGTGCCGCCGGTATCCGCACCCAGAACCGAGTCGGCGTCGGCATTGGTTTCCAGGGCGGCGAGTCGGCGTTGTCGCTGGGCTACCAGCGTGCGATCAGCGATCGCGCCACGGTGACCTTCGGCGGTGCTTTCAGCAGCGACGACAGCTCGGTTGGCGTCGGTGCCGGCTTCGGCTGGTAAGCCACTCCATCGCGCCGGCGGCCACCCACGCCGGCGCAGCACCTGCAGTGAGGGCCTGGGGGGAGGTCACGGCAATCCCGGCTGGGCCGGCCGGGAGTCGTCAAGGAATGATGGCCGCAGTGTTGGTTCGATCCATGACCCAGAAGAGGAATTCGACGTGATCAAGAAGCAGAACCTTCGCATCAATGTGCTTGCCGCTGCCGTGCTGTCGATGACGGCCGTCGGTGCCGTCCACGCCGCCGGCCTGCCGACCCGCGAACCGGTGCGCCAGGCCAGCACCGCCCAGCCGGGCGCCGAGCGCATCATCGTCAAGTACCGGGCCGGCGCTGCCGCCGCCACCGACCGCTCGGCGAAGCTGTCCACCGTGCAGTCGGCGCTGACCCGGGCCAGCCTCTCCGGCGGTACCTCACGTGCCAGTACCCTCGGCCCGCAGGTGGTACGCAAGCTCGCTACTGGTGCGGACCTGATCCGCGTGCAGGGCCGCCTGGCCCCAGCCGAACTGCAGCGTGTGCTGAAGGAACTGAAGGCTGACCCGTCGGTGCAGTACGCCGAAGCCGACGTCAAGCTGCGCCGCACCGAACTGCGTGCAGGCAACGTACAGCCGGCGCTGGTGCCGAACGATCCCTTCTACCAGCAGAACCAGTGGCACCTGCACAACGCCGTCGGCGGCATCAACGCACCGGCGGCATGGGATGTCTCGCAGGGTGAGGGCATCGTGGTGGCGGTGATCGATACCGGCATCCTGCCGCAGCATCCGGACCTGGTCGGCAATCTGCTGGAGGGTTACGACTTCATCAGCGATGCGGAGACCTCGCGGCGCCCGACCAACGATCGTGTGCCGGGTGCGCAGGACTACGGTGACTGGGTCGAGAACGACAACGAGTGCTATGACGGCTCGCTGGCAGAGGACAGTTCCTGGCACGGCACCCACGTCGCTGGCACCGTGGCCGAGCAGACCAACAACGGCGTCGGCATGGCCGGTGTCGCCTACAAGGCCAAGGTGCTGCCGGTGCGCGTGCTGGGCAAGTGCGGCGGCTACCTGTCCGACATCGCCGACGCGGTGGTCTGGGCATCGGGTGGCACGGTGACCGGCATCCCGGCCAACACCAACCCGGCCGAGATCATCAACATGAGCCTGGGCGGCAGCGGCGCCTGCGGCAGCACCTACCAGGACGCCATCAACGGCGCCATCTCGCGCGGTACCACGGTGGTGGTGGCGGCCGGCAATGAGACCGACAACGCGTCCAAGTACCGTCCGGCCAGCTGCGAAGGCGTGGTGACCGTGGGTGCCACGCGCATCACCGGTGGCATCACCTACTACTCAAACTATGGCACCCGCGTGGACCTGTCCGGTCCGGGTGGCGGCGGCAGTGTCGACGGCAACCCGGGTGGCTACATCTGGCAGACCGGCTCCAATGCGGCCACCACGCCGGAATCGGGCACGCCGGGCTACATGGGCATGGGCGGTACCTCGATGGCCTCGCCGCATGTGGCCGCCGTTGCTGCACTGGTGCAGAGCGCACTGATCGCCAAGGGCAAGGATCCGCTGACTCCGGCGGCCATGCGCACCCTGCTGAAGGAAACCGCGCGTCCGTTCCCGGTCGCCATCCCGGCGGCCACCCCGATCGGTACCGGCATCCTCGATGCCAAGGCTGCGCTGGCCAAGGCACTGGAAGAACCGTGCACCGAGAACTGCGGGCCGGTGGCCACGCCGCTGACCAACAAGGCCGCCGTCGGTGGCCTGTCCGGTGCGGCCGGCAGCAGCAAGCTCTACAGCTTCGAAGCGGCTGCTGGCAAGCAGTTCAGCGTGATCACCTACGGTGGCACCGGCAACGTTTCGGTCTACGTGGCTGAAGGCCGTGAGCCCAGTGCCAGCGACAACGACGCCAAGTCGACCCGTCCGGGCACCTCCGAGACGGTGCGGGTGACCAAGCCGGTGGCGGCCACCTACTACATCAAGGTGGTGGGTGAAGCGGCCTACAACGGGGTGAGCATTCTCGCCACGCAGTAAGCTTGAACTGTCGTAGTTGAATGGCCGAAGCCCGTCATCCCATGTGACGGGCTTCGTCTTTTTACGAAAGGTGGCGCAGGGGCGGCGGAAATCATGGCTTAACTGTTAAAGTCGAGCCGATTGACAGGAGAGTCATGTGAACGCGCTTGCTGCTACCGCCGCTGCCGACGACGCTGAAGGCCGCATCCTGGATGCGCTGCTGGCGCGCGGCCGGCTGAAGGAAGGCGATCTGGCACGTGCGCGGCCGCTGCACGCAGAGGCCGGCGGCAGCCTGCTGGGCCTGCTGGTGCGGCTGGGGCTGGTCTCCGAGCGTGACCAGGCCCAGGCCAGCGCCGAAGTGCTGGGGCTGCCGCTGCTGGAAGGCAAACAGCTGTCGGAAGCACCGCCACAAGGGCTGGCGGAAGGCTTGCCGTTGTCGCTGCGCTTCCTCAAGCAGTTCCATGTCTGCCCGCTCGCGCTGGATGAACAGGGGGTCCGGCTGTGGCTGGCCGATGCCCATGATCCTTATCCGCAGCAGGCCGTGCAGCTGGCACTGGGTGTGCCGGTGACACCGGTGCTGGGCATGCGCGCAGAAATTTATGACCTGGTCGAACGCTGGTTCGGCCAGGGCCGCAGCGCGATGGGCGCGATCGTCGAAACCGCCGATGGCGAGGGCGGTGCGGTCGATGATATCGAGCATCTGCGTGACCTCGCCTCGGAAGCGCCGGTGATCCGCCTGGTCAACCTGGTGATCCAGCGTGCAGTGGAACTGCGCGCTTCGGACATCCATGTCGAACCGTTCGAAAGCCGGTTGAAGGTCCGTTACCGCGTCGATGGCGTGCTGGTGGAAGGCGAAAGCCCGCCGGCCAACCTCACTGCTGCGGTGATCAGCCGCATCAAGATCATGGCCCGGCTCAACATCGCCGAGCGCCGCCTGCCGCAGGACGGCCGCATCATGCTGCGCGTGCAGGGCAAGGAGCTGGACCTGCGCGTGAGCACGGTGCCGACCGCGCACGGCGAAAGCGTGGTGATGCGATTGCTGGACCGCGAAACGGTGGTGTTCGATTTCCATCGTCTCGGTTTCACTGACGCCTTCCTGCCGCAGTTCCGCAAGGTGCTGGAACAGCCGCACGGCATCCTGCTGGTGACCGGCCCGACCGGTTCAGGCAAGACCACCACGCTGTACACCGCGCTGAGCCAGCTGAACACTGCCGACGTCAAGATCATCACGGTCGAAGACCCGGTGGAATACCAGATCGAAGGCATCAACCAGATCCAGGCCAAGCCGCAGATCGGCCTCGACTTCGCCAACGCCCTGCGCAGCATCGTGCGCCAGGACCCGGACATCATCATGATCGGCGAAATGCGCGACCTGGAAACCGCGCGCATCGCGATCCAGTCGGCGCTGACCGGCCACCTGGTGCTGTCCACCCTGCATACCAACAACGCAGCCGGCGGCATCACCCGCCTGCTCGACATGGGCGTGGAAGACTACCTGCTTACCTCCACCATCAACGGCATCCTGGCCCAGCGCCTGGTGCGTCGGCTGGAGCCGACCCATGCCGAGCGCTATGAAGCCTCGCCGGAGGAGATCGAACGCTTCGAGCTGCGCCGCCTGCAGCCGGAAGGACCGATCCACCTGTATCGCCCGAAGCCTTCCGCGCTGGCGCCGACCGGTTACCTCGGCCGGACCACCATCATGGAATTCCTGGTGATGAACGACGCGCTGCGGCGCGCGGTGATGCGCCGCGACGGCATGGGCGAGATCGAACGCATTGCCCGCGAAGCCGGCATGCGCACGATGTACGAAGATGGCCTGTCCAAGGCCCTCAGTGGTCAGACGACCATCGAGGAAGTCCTGCGTGTCACCGAGGAAAGCTGATGCGCGCAGGACGCCGGGGCTGACATGCCGACCTACCGTTACAAGGCACTGAATCCGCACGGCGAGATCTTCGACGGGCAGATGGAAGCGGCAAGCGAGGCCGAGCTGGTCGCGCGCCTGCAGGACCAGGGCCATCTGCCGATGGAGACCCAGCTGGCAGATGGCGGTGCGATCGGTGGCAGTACCTGGCGCAACCTGTTCCGCCAACGGCCGCTGCAGGGCGCTGCATTGCTGCAGTTCACCCAGCAGCTGGCGACACTGCTCGGTGCAGGCCAGCCGCTGGATCGCGCGCTGTCGATCCTGCTCGGGTTGCCCGAAGACGAACGCTCGCGCCGCGCGATCACCGACATCCGCGATGTGGTGCGCGGTGGCGCGCCGCTGTCGACCGCACTGGAGCGCCAGCATGGGTTGTTCTCGCGCCTGTACGTGAACATGGTGCGGGCCGGTGAAGCCGGCGGCAGCCTGCACGAAACCCTGCAGCGCCTGGCCGACTACCTCGAACGCAGCCGCGCGTTGCAGGGCAAGGTGATCAACGCGCTGGTGTACCCGGCCATCCTGCTGGTGGTGGTGGGTGGCGCGCTGCTGTTCCTGCTCGGCTACGTGGTGCCGCAGTTCGCGCAGATGTACGAAAGCCTGGATGTGGCGCTGCCGTGGTTCACCAACGCGGTGCTGCAGCTGGGTCTGTTCGTGCGCGACTGGTGGGTGTTGCTGCTGGTGGTGCCAGGGATACTCGCGCTGTTCTTCGAACGCAAGGCGCGGCAACCAGCCTTCCGGCTGGCGCTGGATGGCTGGCTGCTGCAGCGTCGCGGCATCGGCCGCCTGCTCGGCGAACTGGAAACCGCGCGGCTGGCCCGCACGCTGGGCACGCTGCTGCGCAATGGCGTGCCGCTGCTGGGTGCCTTGGGCATCGCCCGCAACGTGCTGGGCAACCGCGCGCTGGCCGCCGATGTGGAAGCCGCCGCGGATGAAGTGAAAAATGGTACCGGCCTGTCGCTGGCGCTGTCGCGCGGCAAGCGTTTCCCGCGCCTGGCGCTGCAGATGATCCAGGTCGGCGAGGAATCCGGTGCACTCGATACCATGCTGCTGAAAGCGGCCGATACCTTCGAACAGGACAGCGCCCGGCGCATCGACCGCCTGCTGGCGGCGATGGTGCCGGCGATCACCCTGGTGCTGGCCTCGGTGGTCGGTGCGGTGATCGTTGCCGTGCTGGTGCCGCTGTACGACCTGACCAATGCCATCGGTTGACGATGGATCCCTACGCAACCCCGACACTCCGCAACTGAAAGGACCGACCATGATTGCTTCCCGTCGACCGATCCGCCTTTCCTTCACCGCCGCGCGCAACCAGTCGGGCATGAGCCTGCTGGAAATCATCATCGTCATCGTGCTGATCGGTGCGGTGCTGACCCTGGTCGCCAGCCGCGTGCTGGGCGGCGCCGATCGCGGCAAGGCCAACATCGCCAAGGCGCAGGTGCAGACCGTTGCGTCCAAGGTCGACAATTACCAGATCGATACCGGCAAGCTGCCCGGCTCGCTCAACGATCTGGTGACCGCACCGGCGGGTGTCGGTGGCTGGCTGGGGCCGTATGCCAAGCCGGCTGACCTGAACGACCCGTGGGGCCACGCGCTGGAGTACCGTGCGCCGGGCGAAGGCCAGCCGTACGAGCTGATCAGCCTCGGCAAGGATGGCAAGGCCGGCGGCAGCAGCGTCGATGCCGACATCCGCTACCAGCCGTAATCCTGCATGACGTATTTCCTGCCGCGCCGGCTGCCTCGCCCGCGCCTGCACGGCAGGCGCGCAGCGGGCCTGTCGCTGCTGGAAATGCTGCTGGTGATCGCGCTGATCGCAGCGATCGGCCTGATTACCGCCGCCGGCCTGTCGCGCGGCTTCGCCGGCATGCAGCTGCGCAGCGCCGGCAAGGACATCGCCAACCAGCTGCGGGTAGTACGCGCGCAGGCGATCGCCCGCGGCGAGCCGCAGCGCTTTGTCATCGAACCGGCAAAGCGGCGCTGGGAAGGCGCCAACCAGCGCCATGGTGACGTGCCGGCACAGCTGCAGGTGCAGTTCGAAGGCGCCGCGCAGCTGGCCACTGCGCCAGGGCAGGGCGTGATCGAGTTCCATCCCGATGGTGGCTCCAGCGGTGGCCGCATCCGGCTGCAGCGTGACGATGCCGAATGGCGCATCGACGTGGGCTGGCTGACCGGTGAGGTCCGCTCCGGCCCCTGGCGGGCACAATGAAGCGGCACGTTCGCGGCTTCACCCTGCTGGAAGTGATCATCGCCTTTGCCCTGCTCGGGCTGGCGCTGACCCTGCTGCTGGGCAGTCTGTCCGGTGGTGCCAGGCAGGTGCGCGAGGCCGAGCTGCGCACGCGCGCGATACTGCATGCGCAGTCGCTGCTGGCCGAAACCGGTGTCGCCACGCCACTGCAGGTGGGTAGCCAGCAGGGCGACTGGGAACAGGGACGCTACCACTGGGAGCTGCAGGTGCAGCCGTGGGTGGAGCCACGTGCCGGCAACGCTGTGCAGTCACAGTCGGCCGGTGCCCCCTGGCTGGCCGAACTGCAGCTGCAGGTGCGTTGGGGCGACAGCGAACGAGAGCAGCTGCGCTGGCGCAGCCTGCGCCTGCTGCCGCCGGACCTGGAGAGCGCGCGATGAAGCGCCGCGCCGCAGGTTTCACGCTGGTTGAAGTGATGCTGGCCACGGTGCTGCTGGCCGGTGGCCTGGCGCTGGCGTTCGCCAGCGTCCGCTCGGCAATGGCGGTCAGTCAGCGTGGCGAGCAGATCGCGGCCGAGAGTGAGCGCATGCGCGCGGTGCAGGCGCTGTTGCGGCGGCAGCTGGCCGGTGCGCTGCGCACGCCGCTGGAAGTACCCGATCCCACCCGCGAACCGATCTTCTTCCAGGGCGAAGAGCAGCGCATGTTGTTCGCCGCCGATCTGCCGGGCTACCTCGGCCGCGGCGGACCCTACCTGCACGCGCTGCAGGTGGACGGCCGCGATGGCCAGCAGCGCCTGCTGCTGGACCTGGTGCTGCTGCAGGAAGGCGAGCGCATCGCCGAGAACCCGCCGCGCCCGCCGGAAGTGCTGGTGGAAAACCTGAAGTCGGTACAACTGCGCTATCGCGGCATCGATGCCAGTACCGGCCAGGTGAGCGACTGGATGCCGCGCTGGGACGATACCCGCCGCCTGCCGATGCTGGTGGAGATCAGGATCGTCCCGGCCAGGGGCGCGCCCTGGCCGACGCTGGTGGTGGCGCCGCGTAACGGTGGCAGCGGAGGCGCGCGATGAACCGGCAACACGGTGCGGCACTGGTACTGGTGCTGTGGTTGATCGCATTGATGACCGCGCTGGTCGGTGCGTTCGCGCTGAGCGCACGGGTCGAGCATCTGCAGCAGCGGGTGCTGGATGACGATGCACGCGGCCAGGAACGGGCGCGCGCCGGCCTGGAGTACGCGCTGCTGCGCCTTTCCGCCGATCCGCTGCGGGCGCCCTGGCGCGCTGATGGCCGAACCTACCGCTGGCAGTTCGATGACGCCAGCATCGAAATCAAGGTGCTGGACGAGAACGGCAAGATCAACCTGAACCTGGCCGACGTGACCTTGCTGACCGCGTTCCTCAAGGCGCTCGGCGAAGACGAAGGGGCAGCCCGGCAGCTGGCCGGTGCCATTGTCGACTGGCGTGATGAAGACAGCCTGCTGCAGCCGGGCGGCGGTGCCGAAGCCCCGGACTATGCGGCGGCGGGGTTGCCGTATGGCCCACGCAACAAGCGTTTCGAGACGCTCGGTGAACTGCAGCGGGTACTGGGCATGCGCGGCCCGCTGTACAAGGCCATGCTGCCGCACCTGACCCTGTACAGCCGCCAGGCACGCCCGGATCCCCAGTTCGCCAGCGCGCCGGTGCTGACCGCACTGGGCCTGGATGCGGATACCGTGCTGGCGCAGCGCGCACAGCAGGAGCGTGACGCAGATACCGCTGGCGGTGCGACAACGCTTGCCAGCAGCAGCGGCACCTATAGTATCGAGTCTCGTGCAACCGACGGCAGTGGACGCCGGTCGGTGTTGCAGGCAGTGGTACGCAATGGCTCGGGCGGGGTTCCCGGGCGGTCCTACACAGTGCTTCGCTGGGAGCAGGGAATGACAGCAAGATGACGGCATGGCAGGACAGTGTGCGGCAGGTGCAGGGCCGGATCGGCCCTGGCGCCGGCCGTTTCCTGCGCTGGTGGCGGCAATCGCTGCTGGCCTGGGTGCCGGCACGTTGGCAGTGGGCACTGGGCTGGGCACAGGCGCGCCTGCTGCTGCAGCGCCAGGGTGAGCAGCTGCAGGTCTGGCGAGAGGCCGGAGAACGCCGCGAAGCAGTTGCCAGCGTGCCATGGCCGCTGTCGCCGGCCGAACTGGACCGCGTGCTGGAACCGCGACTGCGCAGCCTGCCGCGGGTGTGGCTGCTGCCGGCCAGCGAGGTACTGCGTCGTCATCTGCGCCTGCCTGCGGCTGCGGCCGACCGGCTGCGCGCCGTGGTCGGTTTCGAGATCGACCGCCAGACGCCGTTCGAATCCAGCCAGGTCAGCTATGACGTGCGTGAACTCGGGGGCGCCGCCGAGGGCCAGCTGCAGGTCGAACTGATCGCCTGGCCACTGCGCCAGCTTGAGGCGTGGCGGGCCAGCGTAGGCGAATGGGCCGATGCACTGGCCGGTGTCGATGCCATCGACACCGAGGGTGAACCCCTGCAGGTGAATCTGCTGCCACCGGGGCAGCGCCAGCTGCGGGCAGACCCGACGCGGCGCTGGAATGTGCTGCTGGCCGTGGCCGCGCTGGTGATGCTGGTGCTGGCGGCCCTGCAGCTGCTCGACAACCGCCGCGCCGCCGCCGACGAACTGCGTGCGCAGGTCGAGCGCAGTGCACGCAGTGCGCGTGGTGTCGCCAGCGAACGCGCGCAGCTGCAGGCGCTGATCGATGGTGCCGCATTCCTGGAAAAGCAGCGCAGCCAGCGCGCCGGAACGGTGGAAATCTGGAATGAACTGACCCGGCGCCTGCCGGAGGGCACCTACCTGGAAAAGCTGGCCATCGAGAACAACAACCTGCAGCTGATCGGCCTGAGCCGCGAGGCCTCGCAGCTGGTGCAGCTGCTGCAGGACGCACCGCAGTGGCGCAAGGTCAATCTGACCGGCGTACTGCAGGCCGATGGCGCCGCCAGTGGCCGTGACCGCTTCACCATGACCGCCGAACTGCAGCCGTTGCCGGCTGCGGCCCCGACCCGGGAGGCGGCCGATGCCGATGCCAAGCGCACGCCGTGACCGCTGGCTGGCACTGGCGCTGCTGCTGGCAGTGCTGGGCCTGGCCTACCTGCTGCTGGTGCACCCCTGGTTCACCCAGCCACTGCGCGAAATCGACGCCGACGTGGCCGCCCTGCGCGAGCGCGAGCAGCGCGTGCAGGCGCAGCTGCAGCAGCAGCCGCAGATCGAACAGCGCCTGCGCGCCACCCGCGAGGCACTGCAGCAGCGGCCGGGCTTCCTGCGCGAAGCCACCGCCGAAGCTGCGGCCGCTGCGCTGGGCGCGAAGCTGCAGGATGCGGTGGCGATGGCCAGCCCGGGCAACCGCAGCTGCACCATCAGCAACCGTACGCCACTGACCGACAACCGCCGTGACGCCGAATTCGTGCGCGTGGCCATGCAGGTGCGCCTGCGTTGCGGTGTGGCCGAACTGGCCACGGTGCTGCACAGCCTGGAAACCGGCAGCCCGCGCCTGTTCGTCGACAACCTCAACCTGATCGCGCAGCGCTTCCAGCAGTCGCCCAACGAGTCCGGGCTCGGCCTGGACGTGTCGTTCGAACTGGCCGGTTACCTGCTGCCCGGTGCTGCGGCCGATGGCGCTGCGCCGGCACCTGCAGCCGAACCGGGCGCGGCGCCGCAACCGCCTTCGGCCACACCTTCACCGGCCGCCGCACCGGCTGCGCCCGAAGAAGGGCAGGAGGTGGCCGATGAAGCTTGAGCAGATCAGCCTGCGCACCGGCTTCCTGCTGGCACTGGCCGGCTGGGCGGCAGCGGTCTGGCTGGCCACCGGCTTCGGTCTGGGCAGCCAGCTGCCAGGTGCGGACGGTGATGCCGATGCGGTGCCTTCGTTGCCGGTGCTGCCGCCGTTGGCCGCAGAACGCATGGCCAGCGCCGACAGCTACAGCGCGATCGGCGAGCGACCGCTGTTCGCCGAGGACCGCAGGCCTAAGCCCTACCTGCTCGGCGGCAGCGAGCCCGCCGCCAGCGCCGCGCTGCGCCTGACCGGCGTGCTGCTGACCGGCGACTTCGGCATGGCCACCTTCACCACCGAACAGAACCGCTCGCTGCGCCTGCGCCTCAACGGTGAAGCCGTCGACGGCTGGCAGCTGGTCGCACTGCAGCCGCGCCAGGCCACCGTGATCGGCCCCGGTGGCAACCAGGTGCTGGAACTGGCGGTATTCAACGGGCAGGGGGGTGAACCGCCGACCGTGCTGCGCGGCGCCAACGGTGCGCCACCGGCCGGTGCGATCGTTGTGCCGCCCCCGGCAGGCGCTCCGCCGGCACCGCCGCCGGCTGCGGCAACCGCATCGCCGTTGCCTGCTGGCAGTGCGCCGGCATCCTCGGCTGCGGCGGCCGCCACACCGCCTGCCAACAACAACGGCCCCAGCGAAGCGCAGATGCAGGCCATCCGCGAACGCATCCAGGCCCGTCGCCGCCAGCTGCAGCAACAACAACAGCAGCAACAACCGTCGCCGCCCCCGGGCGATGGCACCAACCGATAGAGTGAATGCATGAGCCTGCGTTTCCTTCCCTGGTCCTTTGCCCTCGCGCTGCTGGTCGGCTGCAGCACCGTGTCCGCACCGCATGTGCAGCGCAAGGGCAATCTGTCGCCCACTGCCGAGGCCGGCCAGGCGGCCGAAGTCGCCGCTGATGCTGCCCGTGACGCCCAGGGCGCTCCGCAGGCGGTGATCCGCCGTGGCACCGGCACCATGATCAACCGCGAAGCAGCACGCGCACCGGCTCCGGCACTGCATGGCGCCAGCACCGGTGAAGCAACCTTCAATTTCGAAGGCGAATCGGTGCATGCGGTGGTCAAGGCCATCCTCGGTGACATGCTGGGCCAGAACTACGTGATCGCACCGGGGGTGCAGGGCACGGTCACCCTGGCCACGCCCAAGCCGGTGTCGCCGGCGCAGGCGTTGAACCTGCTGGAGATGGTGCTGGGCTGGAACAATGCCCGCATGGTCTACAGCGGCGGCCGCTACAACATCGTCGCCGCCGATCAGGCATTGGCCGGCACTGTCGCGCCGAGCACGGCGCCGGCAGCCAGTGCGCGTGGCTTCGAGGTACGGGTGATCCCGCTGCAGTTCATCTCGGCAACTGAAATGAAGAAGGTGCTGGAGCCGTACGCGCGCCCCAACGCCATCGTCAACGTCGACAGCGGCCGCAACGTGATCACCCTGGGCGGTACCCGCGCCGAGCTGGAAAACTACATGCGCACCGTCGAGATCTTCGACGTCGACTGGCTGTCGGGCATGTCGGTGGGCGTGTTCCCGATCCAGTCCGGCAAGGCCGAGCAGGTGGCCGCCGACCTGGAGAAGGTGTTCGGCGAGGAGAGCAAGACGCCCAGCGCCGGCATGTTCCGCTTCCTGCCGCTGGAAAACGCCAACGCGGTGCTGGTGATCACCCCGCAGGTGCGTTACCTGGACCAGATCCAGCAGTGGCTGGACCGCATCGACACCGCCGGTGGCAGCGCCCGCCTGTTCTCCTATGAGCTGCGCTACATCAAGGCGCGCGACCTGGCCGAACGCCTCAGTGAAGCCTTCGCCAGCAGCGGCAACCGCGGCGGTTCCAGCCCGGCCTCGCTGGCACCGGGTGCAATGCCGTCGCAGCTGGGCAGCGACGGTGATCGTGGCATGGACAGCAACAACAGCAGCAATTTCGGTTCGACGCCGGGCAGTGGCTCCAGTGGCACCGGCAACGGCAGCATGAACCTGCCGCAGCGCCAGTCCGGCAATGTCAGCGTCAGCCTGGAAGTGGAAGGCGATCGCGTGGGCGTGTCGGCGGTGGAGGAAACCAACACCCTGCTGGTGCGCTCGACCCCACAGGCCTGGCGTTCGATCCGCGAAGTGATCGAGAAGCTGGACGTGATGCCGCTGCAGGTGCATATCGAAGCGCAGGTGGCCGAGGTCGCACTGGAGGGGGACCTGAAGTACGGCGTGAACTGGTTCTTCGACAACGCGGTGGCCGGGCGCGCGCTGACCGGCGCATTGGCCGGCGTGACCCTGCCGGCCGCCGCCGGCGGCTCCTGGAGCAGCTTTGCTGGTGCCGCGACCGGTGGCGAAGGCCTTGGCTGGGCATTCACCGGCCACAATGGCGCGGCGGTGGTGAGCGCGCTGGACAAGGTCACCGATGTGCGCCTGCTGCAGACCCCCTCGGTGTTCGTGCGCAACAACGCCGAGGCCACGCTCAACGTGGGTGACAAGGTGCCGATCAATACCACCACGGTGAACACCGGTATCGGCACCAGCAGCTACAGCTCGGTGCAGTACATCGACACCGGCGTGATCCTGAAGGTGCGCCCGCGCGTGACCCGCGACGGCACGGTATTCCTCGACATCGTGCAGGAAGTGAGCAGCGCCTCGAACGTGCCGGAGAACTGCAACCCGACCGAGCGCAACTGCAACCCGCGGATTTCCACCAAGAAGCTGTCGACCGAAGCGGCGGTGCAGAGCGGCGACACCATCATGCTGGCCGGCCTGATCACCGACACGGGCACCGATGGCAGCAGCGGCATCCCCGGCCTGAGCCGGATTCCGGTGGTGGGCGCACTGTTCGGGCAGAAGAGCCGCACCAGCCGCCGTTCCGAGGTGATCGTGCTGCTGACGCCGAGCATCGTGCGCAACGGGCAGGAGGCACGCACCCTGACCGACGAGTACAGCCAGCGCTTCCGCGCGATGGAACCGCTGAACCAGCCGCGCGCAAAGAAGTAAGGGGTTGACGGCCGGGCTGCGCCCGGCACCCGCAGAGGCCAGAGCTGGAGCAACAGCAACAGCAACAGCAACAGCAACAGCGGGTTTCTGGGGGATGGCGGGGCGGTGTGGGTTGTCAGGACACGCCGTAAACCCTTCCATGGGGGCTCGATGGCGCCTTGCTCGTGTGCGCAGTCCTGCGCACACGGCAAGACCGGGGTTGGGCGTCTTGCCCAACCCGCCCGAGGCATGCCTCGGGCCCATGGCGCCAACGGTCCTGCCAACCCACACCGCCCCGCCTCTGACAGATTCCCGCGGCTGTTGGTAGGTGTCGACCTTGGTCGACACGCTGGATCCACGCCATGCGTGGATGCTTTTCGATTCCAATTCGAAATATTCGATTCCGATGGAGATTCATCCACGCATGGCGTGGATCTACTGCAGATCGCAGAGATCTGTCGAAGGCGGGGTGGGTCCGGTTGCGGGGGTGTCCGCGGCATGGATGCCGCGGCCAAGCCCCCATGGACGGGTTAACGGCGTCCCCCGCAACCGGACCCACCCCGCCATGCCACGGATAGCCGGCTTCTGCTGTTGCTTCGGCTCTGGCCTCTGCAGGTGCCGGGTGCAACCCGGCCGATACCCTCCCAGTGCTAGGCTGTGGCTACCGACAACCACGGAGGCGGGATGGGGGCGATCGTGTTGTTGCCGCTGTGCGTGGACGATGCCGCACTCGACCGCTGCCTGGCTGCGCTGGATGCCGGCACCGCGCCGGGAACCGCGGTCTGGCTGGCCGATGACGCGCAGACCGGCCCGCGTGCGCAGGCGGTGGTGGAGCACTGGTTGGCGCATACGCCACTGCAGGCCGAATACACCCGCCGCGCGCGGCCGTTGGGCGAGGTCGCCCATCTGGATGAGATGCTGCGCGCCTGCGAGGGCATGGACGTGGCGGTGCTGGCGCCGGACAGCGTGCCCGCGCCGGGCTGGCTGCAGCAGCTGCAGGATGCCTTCGCCCGCGACGCCGCCATCGCCACCGCAACCCCGTGGTGCAATGCCGGCGAAACCGCTGCATGGCCGCGGCTGGGCGAGATCAATCCGGAACCGGAGGACCCGGCGCTGCTGGCACACACCTGTGCCACGCTGCCGGTGCTGCATCCGGAGCTGCCCTCGGCGGTCACCCACGCGGTACTGGTGCGCGGCAACGCGCGTCGCCGCGCCGGCGGCCTGGACGTGGACAGCTACGTGGGTTGGAACGCGGCACTGGTGGACCTGAGCCTGCGCATGGCTGGCCTGGGATGGCGCAACGTGCTGTGCGAGACCGCCTTCGTCAGCCGGGCAGGGGAGGCGGTCAGCCGTGATGGCGATCTCGAGGCCCTGGCCGCGCGCTGGCCGGGGTGGGTGCCACGGCTGGCTGACTTCCTCATGCACGATCCGCTGCATGGCCTGCGTGCCGATCTGCAGCAGCGCATGCGGCAGGCGATAATGCCGAAGGAACAGGGTGACCTGTTCGTCTCGTCTTCCGCGCCGGAGCCTCCTGCTTGAATGTTGCCATTGCCGCCATCGTCGTCACCTACCAGAGCGGCAGCACCATCGACGCCTGCCTCTCGCGTCTGCGCCAGGCGCAGGACGTGGCCGAGATCCGGGTGATCGACAATGGCTCGATGGATGGCACGCTGGATATCGTGCAGCGCCATGCCAGCCACGACTCGCGCGTGCGTTTCGTCGGCAATCCGGACAATCCCGGCTTTGCCGCCGCCAACAACCAGGGCGTGGCCGATTCGCACAGCCCATGGCTGGCCTTCATCAACCCGGACCTGATGGTCGAACCGGAGACGTTGGCCGCACTGCGCAGCCGCGCGGAAGCACTGGGCGACTGCCTGCTCGGTGTCGAGCAGGTGGACGAGCAGGGCCATGCCGACGAAGCCGTGCGCCGCCGCGACCCGGATTTCCTGATGATGCTGCGCTCGCCGGGCAAGGGCTCGAAGCTGGCGGTGCCGCGTGACCCGCAGCAGGCGCTGCAGCGGGTGCCGGCGCTGTCCGGTGCGCTGCTGATGATGCCGCGTGCATTGTTCGACTGCATCGGAGGTTGGGACGCCGGCTATCGTCTGCATGCCGAAGACCTGGACCTGTGCCGGCGTGCACGCGAAGCCGGAGCAGTGGTGGCGATCGCCAATGACCTGCAGGTCATCCACGTTCGTGGCGTCTCCAGCCGCTCGCGGCCGTTCTTCGTTGAATGGCACAAGCACAAGGGCCTGTGGCGCTATTTCCAGAAGTTCGAGGCCAGGCAGCGTTCGCTGCCGGTGCGGGTAGCGGTGTGGGGCGCGATCTGGGCGCATGCGCTGATGCTGGTGCCGAAGCTGCTGCGCAGGGCGTTGTAGTGCCGCAAGAGCATCCACGCATGGCGTGGATCTACCAATGTTGTTTCCCGTGAGCTGAGTGTGGCCGCAGGCACCCCGGTTCACCCTGCCGGGCGCATAATCCGCCCCATGCCTATCATCCAGTCCCTGCTCGACACCGACCTGTACAAGTTCACCATGATGCAGGCGGTGCTCCACCAGCACCCCGGCGCCCAGGTGCAGTACCGGTTCAAGTGCCGCACGCCCGGCATCGACCTGGCCCATTACATCGACCAGATCGACGAAGAGATCGACCATCTGTGCAGCCTGCGTTTCAGCGACGCGGAGCTGGACTACATGCGTGGCCTGCGCTTCGTGAAGCCGGACTTCGCCGATTTCCTCGGCCTGTTCCACCTCGACCGCAAGTACATCCAGCTGCGCGCGTCGAAGACCGTGCCCGGCGAGATCGAACTGGACATCACCGGGCCCTGGCTGCACACCATCCTGTTCGAAGTGCCGCTGCTGGCGATCATCAACGAAGTCTGGTTCCGCAACACCACCACCGCCGACTTCGCCGAGGGCGAGCGCCGCCTGCAGGCCAAGGCCGCGCTGTTGCGTGATACCCCGGGGTTCGAGCAGTGCCGCATCGCCGACTACGGCAGCCGCCGCCGCTACTCGCGTGACTGGCATGCCCGTCTGCTGCCGCTGCTGCGCGATGCGCTCGGCCCGCAGCTGGTCGGCACCAGCAACGTGCACTTCGCCCGCCTGTACGGCATGACCCCGCACGGCACCATGGCCCATGAGTACCTGCAGGCATTCCAGGCGCTGGGCCCACGCCTGCGCGATTCGCAGGTGGCGGCACTGGAATCGTGGGCACGCGAGTATCGCGGCGACCTCGGCATCGCGCTGTCCGACGTGGTCGGCCTGGATGCGTTCCTGCGCGACTTCGACATGTACTTCTGCAAGCTGTTCGACGGCGTCCGCCATGACTCCGGCGATCCGTTCGACTGGGGCGACCGCATGCTGGCCCACTTCCAGCAGCGCCGGGTGGATGCACGCAGCAAGGTGCTGGTGTTCAGCGATGGGCTCGACATCGCCAAGGTGATGCGCCTGTACGACTACTTCCGTGGTCGCTGCCAGGTCGCCTTCGGCGTCGGCACCCACCTGACCAATGATCTGGGGCCAACGCCGCTCAACATCGTCATCAAGATGGTCCGCTGCAACGGCCAGCCGGTGGCCAAGCTCAGCGATTCGCCGGGCAAGAGCATGTGCGACGACCCGGGCTACCTGGCCTATCTGCGCCAGGTCTTCGAGCTGCCGCCGGCGTAAACACGTCGGCTTACAGGTAGTCGACCACCACCAGGTAGGCGCCCTGCAGCGGCTGCTGCTTCGAAGCCTGCACGCTGTAACGCTCGGAGAAGGCGATATCGCCGGCGCGCATCGCGCTGGCCGACACCGACAGCTTCTGGCCCTGGCGCTTGCCGTCGCGCAGCGTCGCGGCCTGGCCATCGGCCAGCGCCGTCACGGCCACCGTCGAGCCCTTGGCCGAGGGCGGGCAGGCGGCCAGGCTCAGCTCACCCTGGGACAGGTTCGTCGTGCAGCCCGGCTCGGCGATACGGCCGCTGAAACGGATGCTGCCGCTGCTGGCCTGGGCCAGCGCACTGACGGACATCAGGGCCACACACAGCAGAATGGAGTTCCTCATGACACGTTCTCTGGTTCGGTGTGTCCTAGTTAGCGACAGGTTCGATCCGTCTTTAATAGGACAAATCCGAATCTGCTAGGGCCATCACCAAGAAAGAGTGATGCGCATCAAATAAGGCGATTTCCACCTGAAAAAAGCCTGTTTTCGCGCATGCCGAACGCGCCACGGGAAGCGTCATGCAGGGTCGTTTGTGACCTGATCGCCTTGCCGTCAAATCCCCCACGCCCGCCGGGCTCTCATTCCGCATACCACGTCACATTTGAGGCGTCAATGAATTGGCGTTCAGAAAAATAATGAGACTTTCATCACAGTTGTGCCTATACTTGCGTCACGGATTCAGGGGAAGGTATGTCCGAGTCCGGCCACAGGTGAGACGCAAGGATGGGTCTTGATAGCCCGGCAGTGCTCCTTGCTTCCTCCTCTACTTCTCATCTCTTCAGTAGGGTTAGGTAAAAGCGAATGCACAAGATCAATATCATCGCCGCTCTGATGCTGGCCGCCGCTCCGCTGGCCGCCAACGCCGCCGACGGCACCATCACCTTCAACGGCAAGGTGACCGACAAGACCTGCACCATCTCGACCCCGGGCGGCAAGGACTTCGCCGTCAACCTGCCGACCGTGTCCAAGAACACCCTGGCCACCGCCGGTGCCGTTGCGGGCCGTACCCCGTTCGCCATCAACCTGAGCAAGTGCAGCGCCGGCAACGTCGCCACCTACTTCGAGCCGGGTTCCACTGTTGACTTCAACAGCGGCCGCCTGGTCAACCAGGCTTCGGCCAACGCTGCCACCAACGTGCAGCTGCAGCTGCTGGGCTCGAACAACACGTTCCTGCCGATCAAGGCGGCTGGCCTCGGTCTGGCCCAGGAGAACTCGCAGTGGGTCACCGTCGGCACCGACGGCTCGGCCAATCTGAACTATTACGCTGAGTACTACGCCACTAACGCCGCCACCCCGGGCGACGTCACCAGCAGCGTCAAGTACACGATCATCTACAACTGATCGTAGTCGTACCCGCGCTGGCCGGCGTACGCGCCGGCCAGTGCATCGCGGCCCCTGGCCACATACCTCGAGCGTAGTACTTCCGATGAAAGCATTCTTTCCCCGGGCGCTGCTGCTGGCAGCGTTCACGCTGCCCTTCTGCCAGAACGCTCTGGCCGGCGTGGTGGTCAATGGCACGCGAGTGATCTATCCGGCGCAGGCGCGCGAAGTCACCGTGCAGGTCGACAACGTGGGCGATTCTCCGGCGCTGGTGCAGGCCTGGATCGACAGCGGCGATGCCAACCAGACCGCCGATACCAGCGATGCCCCGTTCGTGCTGACGCCGCCGATCGCGCGCGTCGAACCGGGCCGCAGCCAGGCGCTGCGACTGATCTTCTCCGGCGCGCAGCTGCCGACCGACCGTGAGTCGGTGTTCTGGCTCAACGTGCTGGATGTTCCGCCGTCCCCGGACAACGCCGACAGCGGCGAACAGAATTACCTGCAGGTCGCGTTCCGTTCGCGCCTGAAGCTTTTCTACCGGCCGCAGGGCCTGAAGGGCGTCGCCAACGACGCGCCGGCAGCGCTGCGCTGGACCCGCACGGGCGACCGTCTGCGGGTGGAAAACCCGAGCCCCTTCCACGTCACTCTGGCCGAAGTACATGCCGTGACCGGCAGCAGTGAAAAGGCCGTCGAGGACAAGGGCGCGATGGTCGCGCCGAAGCAGAGCCTGGAGTTCGCCGCACCGGCGGGCACCGACCAGGTCCGCTTCATCACCATCAACGACTACGGCGGCCGGGTGGAACACACCATCCGCCTCGGCAGCACCGGGGGCTGAACGCGCCGCGCCGGCCTTGGGCCTGCGCATCCCGCCACCGCCGCTGTGCGGCGAATTGAAGGAATGTCAGTGTGATCGGAAACAGATTGACATTGTCGATCCATCAGGCGCTTTGCCTGTTGGTTGCTGGCGTGGCCTGCCCAGGATGGGCGCTGGCTGCCCCGGCCAATCTCGGCGAACAGGCGCTGATGGCGCAGAGTGGTGCGGCCAATGCGCGTGCACCGGAATCGGCCCAGTTCAACTCCAGCTTCCTGTCTGGCCAGGCCAAGCAGGTCGATCTGGCGGCCTTCAGCAACGGCAACCCGATGGTGGCCGGCAACTACCGCGTCGACGTCTACGTCAACGGTGCCTGGCAGGGCCGTCGCGATCTGCAGTTCAAGGCCGATGCGCAGGGCCGTGTCGACGCCTGCCTGCCGCTGCCGATGCTGGAAGAAATGGGCGTGGACAGCGAAGCCGTGCTGCTGCAGCAGGATCCGTCCGTGCCGACCGACAAGACCAGCTGCGTGCCGGTCCAGCAGCGCATGGCCAATGCCTATGGTGTCTATGACAGCGGCAACCTGCGCTACGACCTGAGCATCCCGCAGGTGTTCCTGCGCCGTGAGGCGCGCGGTTACGTCAACCCGGCGTTGTGGGACCGCGGCATCAATGCCGGCTTCGTCGGCTACAGCTTCAATGCCATCGACAGCGACAGCCGTGTCGAAGGTGGCCAGCGCAACCGCAGTGCCTACCTCGGCCTCAACGCCGGCATGAACCTGGGTGGCTGGCAGTTCCGCCACGATTCGAACCTGACCTGGTCCGAGGGCGATGGCCGCCATTGGCAGAGCATCGCCACCTATGCACAGCGCGGCATCCCGCAGGTGCGCGGCATGCTCACCATCGGTGAGGCCTACACCACAGGTGAACTGTTCGACTCGATCGGTTACCGCGGTGCCAGCCTGGCCAGCGACGACCGCATGCTGCCCGATTCGCTGCGCGGTTACGCGCCGGTCGTGCGCGGCATCGCCGAGACCAACGCACGCATCGAAGTGCGCCAGAACGAGCAGCTGATCTACTCCTCCACCGTGTCGCCGGGCAGCTTCGTCATCGACGACCTGTACCCGACCGGCTACGGCGGCGACCTGGAAGTGAGCGTGATCGAGGCCGATGGCCGCCGCCGCGAATTCAAGGTGCCGTTCGGTTCGGTGCCGCAGATGCTGCGCGAAGGCGTGTCGCGTTACTCGCTGACCGCCGGCCAGGTGCGCAACAAGCTGCTGGCCGATGAGCCGTGGCTGGTGCAGGGCACCTACCAGCGCGGTATCGGCAACCAGCTGACGCTGTACGGCGGCAGTGCACTGAGCGACGGCTACCTGTCGCTGCTGTACGGCGTCGGCCTGTCCACGCCGGTTGGCGCGTTCGCCGCCGACGTCACCCACGCACGTACGACGTTCGACCACT
Source organism: Stenotrophomonas sp. 62841_Sma (assembly GCF_056482945.1). Lineage (NCBI taxonomy): Bacteria > Pseudomonadati > Pseudomonadota > Gammaproteobacteria > Lysobacterales > Lysobacteraceae > Stenotrophomonas > Stenotrophomonas sp. 62841_Sma. The sequence continues at coordinate 659,435 of NZ_CM151224.1, forward strand.
ACGGCAACCACACCGGTGCCAGCGTGCGCTTGAGCTACAGCAACATGATCGGCGAGACCGGGACCAACCTGACCCTGGCCGCCTACCGTTATTCGACCGAAGGCTTCTACAGCCTGCAGGATGCGCTGTACGGCCGTGATTCGGACAAGCGCGGCATCGATCCGACCACCCGTGGCCGTCAGCGCAGCCAGTTCCAGGTAACGCTGAACCAGCCGCTGGGCCGTCGTGGCGGCGCGCTGTACGTGACCGGTTCGGTGCGTGACTTCTACGACCGTTCCGGCACCTCCAAGCAGTACCAGGTCGGCTACAACAACGCCTGGCGTTCGGTGAACTACGGTTTCTCGGCGCTGCGCACCGAAGAGGGCGTACTCGGTCGCTCGGATACCCAGTACCTGCTGTCGATGAGCGTGCCGCTGGGCCGTGGTACCCACCCTGTGTCGTTCAGTGCTGATCTTGGCGTGCGCGACCGCGGGGGCTACGACAACAGCCGCGTTGGCATCACCGGTTCGGCCGGTGTCGACAACAACTTCAGCTATGGCGCGGCCCTGTCCGATTCCCGCGAGGGCAGCACCACCGCGATCGGCAACGTCGAATACCGCAGCCGCTATTCCGCATTGAACGCCAGCTACAGCCACTCGCGTGACTTCCGCCAGGCGTCGGTCGGTGCCAACGGCAGCGTGGTCGTGCATCCGGGCGGCTTCACCTTCACCCCGCAGCGTGGCGACACCATGGTGCTGGTGGAAGCGCCGGGCGCACGCGATGCGATCGTCAGCAACGCCCCGGGCCTGCGCGTCGACGGCCGCGGCTACGCGGTGGTCCCGTACGTGTCGCCGTACCGCCTCAATACCGTCACCCTCGACCCGCAGGGCATGGCCCACGACGTCGAGCTGGAAAGCACCAGCCAGTCGATCGCGCCGTTCGCCGGTGCCATCAGCTACCTGCGCTTCGATACCCGCAAGGGCAACGCGCTGCTGATCCAGGTGCGCAACACCGATGGCCGCACCATGCCGTTCGGTGCGCAGGTCAAGGACGAGCAGGGCCAGCCGGTGGGCATGGTCAGCCAGGGCGGCCGCCTGTACGTGCGCAGTGACAAGAACCAGGGCAGCCTGCTGGTGGAGTGGGGCGCCGGCGCCGACCAGCGCTGCACCGTCGATTACCAGGTTCCGGCAGGCGCCGATGCGTCCAAGACCGGCTTCATCCCGCTGGAGGCAGCATGCCGATGATCTCTTCCCGTGGCCGCAAGCTGCTTGCCACCGTGGCCATCTTGGGAGGTATTACCCTCGCCAGCCCGGCGTTGGCAACCTGCTACATCACGCAGCAGGGTTTTGTCGCGCAGGACGTGCAGATGGACATGGGGCAGATCGTCATTCTGCCCAACCTGCCGGTCGGTGGTTTGATCAAGGAACTGATCGTGCCGATCAACCAGCGTAACAACATAGGCACATGTGATCGCTGGGGGGGCAGCGCCAATGGCCGCTTCGTCAACGCTGCACAACAAAATGCTGTGCCAGGTTTCAACGACGTCTATGCTACCGACGTTGCGGGGGTCGGTATCCGTGTCTATCGCGATTCCGGTTCCATCCAGACTTACTACCCGCATACTCTGCCACTGCCGGGCAATCGCACGTTGACACTCAATGGTGGGCGTTTCCGGGTTGAACTGATCAAGACGGCCGCGCAGACGGGGTCGGGCATCATCGCGCCCAACGGTCGCTTCACCACCTACTATCTCGACGGCGACGGCCCTGGCCGTCCGGAACTGACCTCCACCTTCAAGGGCTCGGGCACCACCGTGGTCAGCCCGACCTGCGAAGTGCAGGCGGGCAGTCGCAACATTGCCGTCGATTTCGGCAGCGTGCCCAACACCACGTTCACCGGTGTCGGTTCCAAGGCTGTCGATCGCGATTTCGAGATCCGTCTGAACTGCCAAGGCAGCAATGTCGCGCAGTATCAGAGCAAGATCGGTATCCGCCTGGATGCCGACCAGGACAGCTCGAACATGCCGGGCGTGCTGAAGCTCAGCGCGGCCACCAACAGTGCCACCCGCATCGGCATCCAGATGGTCCAGCGTGATGGCAGCACCGAGCGCGAAGTGCGTTTCGGCCAGACTGTCAACGTCGGTACCACCACGCCCGGTACCAGCACGATGACCTTGCCGCTGCGTGCCCGCTATGTGCAGACCCAGGCCGGCACGGTGGGTGCAGGTGTCGCAAACGGCCAGGCCACCTTCACCATCCAGTACGAGTAAGTCGGCCGCAGGCCGCGCCACTGCTGCGTTCCACCGCAACGTCGCCCGTTCCACGGGCGGCGTTGACTGCGTCTTGATCTTCCAACGATGAAGATCAATGCCACGACGCACGTACCATCATTCGAATGTGATGTACGTCGCGATTTTGGAGTTTCCTCATGAGGTGACCGTCTCCTGCCTGCGGGTGTTGGACGGGAACGCCGAAAGGATCCAGACGTGGCTACAGCTCCTGGCATTCCCTCGCGCCGGCCTTTCGGAGCGCTGCGATGAAGGTCCTGTCGGTGTTCGGCACGCGACCGGAAGCGATCAAGATGGGGCCGCTGGTAAGGGCCTTGGCGGAGGCTGCGGACATCGAATCGGTGGTCTGCATCACCGGCCAGCACCGGGCGATGCTGGACCAGGTGATGTCGCTGTTCGCGATCACCGCCGACCATGACCTCGATGTCATGGTGCCCAACCAGACGCTCAATGGCCTGTGTTCCAAGCTGTTCGAACGGCTTGACGCGCTCTACACGCAGGTTCGCCCGGACCGGGTACTGGTGCACGGCGATACCACCACGGCGATGACCGCCGCGCTGGCCGCGTTCCATCACCGCATTCCAATCGGCCACGTCGAGGCCGGCCTGCGCACCGGTGACATCAACCGGCCGTGGCCGGAGGAAATGAACCGGCGGGTGATCGATGTGGTCGGCCACCAGCTGTACGCGCCCACGCCCAGCTCGCGCGCCAACCTGGCCGGTGAACACCTGGGCGGGCAGATCCTGGTCACCGGCAATACCGTCATCGATGCCCTGCAGCAGACCGTAGAGCGGCTGGATGCCGACCCGGCGCTGCGTGCGCGGGCTGACGAACCCTTCCACATGCTTGACCCCGATCGTCGCCTGCTGCTGGTCACCGGCCACCGCCGTGAGAGTTTCGGCCAGGGCTTCGAGGACATCTGCCGTGCACTGGCCGAGCTGGCGCGACGCACGGACCTGCAGGTGCTGTACCCGGTGCACCTCAACCCGAACGTACAGGGCCCGGTCAACGCCCACCTCGGCCATCTCGACAACGTGCACCTGGTGCCGCCGCAGGACTACCTGCGCTTCGTGCGCCTGATGCAGCGCGCCGACGTCATCCTCACCGACTCCGGTGGCGTGCAGGAAGAAGCGCCTGCGCTGGCCAAGCCCGTGCTGGTCATGCGCGACGTCACCGAACGCCCGGAGGCGGTCGAGGCCGGAGTGGTGACGCTGGTCGGCACCAGGCCCTCGCGCATTGTCGAGGCGGTCAACGCGGCACTGGCACAACCACCGCACCCGACCCGCTTCGATCCCGACGCCAGCCCCTACGGCGATGGCCGTGCCAGCGCGCGCGTCGTCGCCGCCCTGCGTGGCACGCCCCTTCCCGAATTCTCGCCCGGCCTCCGCAACAGCGGTGCCGCCCACCTCCATCCACGCGAAGTGACGCCATGACCCAGACCGGCCGCTCTCCCCTGTTTGCATCCGCCGCCGCGTTCGTCCTGTCGGGCGTGGTTGCCAGTGCCCATGCCGCCGACAGCGTCGCCGGCCAATTCGCCGAATGGAGCGGCGACAGCACGGTCAACCGGCAGATGACCTTGCGTGAACTCGGTTTCCGCCAACCGCTGGTGCTCAGCGGGCAGGAGAGCCAGCGCGAGGTCTACCTGCCGGTGCCGGCCGGCGTCGCCACCCGCGATGCGCAGCTGCAGCTGGACGGGCGCTATGTGCGCGGCCACGCTGGGCGCACTTCCGGTTTGTGGTCGGTCGACGGCGACCCGATCGCCGCGCGTTCGATCACCGATGCGCAGGGTGATGCCAGCCAGCTGCTGGCCATCGATGGCGAACCTCGCCAGAACGGCTTCGTGCGGGTCGGCGTCGGCTGGTGGTCGATCGTCTCCGACTACCAATGTGCCGACCAGAGCGCGCCGGCCAACGTGTTGCGGCTGTCGCCGGACTCGCGCTTCAGCTACCGCTTCGATGGGCGTGCCGTGGATACCGTGGCCAAGGCCTGGGGCGCGCTGCCACCGCAGGTGCGGCTGCTGGTGGATGGCAAGACGCTGCAGGCGCCGGCCTACGACGCCGCCTGGCGCATCGGTACCGCGTTGCAGGGCGGCGGCAAGCAGGTGCAGGTGGTGGCGCTGCCCAAGGTCGGTGACAGCGTCGACCTGACCGGCATCAGCATCCCGGCCAGCCTGCAGGGCGTGCCGGCCTATGCCGCGCTGGCTGCGGGCGAGCGTACGCATGCGATCAAGGACCTGGCCGAAGTGGGGGCGCTGCTGTCGTTGCGTGACAGTGGGCCCTTGGCCGCTGACGTGATGATCGGCAGCGAAGCGTTGCGGACCGGCGTACGCGCGGCACTGGACGCGCTGGCCGTGCAGGTTGCGGCTATGGGTGCCGATGCGGGCACTGCTTTCGCCGCATGGCGCGGTACCGATATGGGGGGCCTGGAAAAGCCCGCGGCCAACGCCTCGGTCAGCGTGGTCGCTGTTGCCGGCCGCCCGACGCTGGTGGTCGACCCGGCGGCGGGCAAGGTCGCCGGGTTGTTCGCCGAACAGTGGCGCAGCTATGCGCTGGGCCGCAGCCTGCAGGTCAGCGCGGCGGGAACACCGAAGCTGGACGGAGACCAGGTGCTGCTGAGCCGGCTCGGCAACATCGCCGGTACGATGGATGTGGTCACCCGCGCGGACCGCAGTGCCACCTTCGACCTCGGCGCGCTGTCGGCCGATGGGCGCCTGCCCGAGGAAGTGGTGATCGATGTCTCGGCGGCGCCCAACGCCGCCGGGCAGGGCGCGGTGGCCACGATCCATTTCAACGATTACCTGCTGGGCGGCAAGGTGCTGTCGGCCAATGGCCAGCCGCAACGGCTGGTGGCCAAGGTGCCGGCCTACGCGCTGTCGGCGCGCAACGAGATCCGCGTCAGCTTCCTGCGCCAGCCGGCACGACCTTATTGCCACGATCCGGCCACCGCCTATCCGGTCTCGATCCTGCCCAGCAGCCACCTGACCCTGACCAAGCGGTCGCTGGGCAGTGATTTCGTCGGCGCCAGCAGTCAGCTGTCGCGCGGCAACCAGGTGTTCGTGCCGGCCACGTGGCTGCAGGATGCACCGGCATCGCTGCGCAAGGTGATTGCGGTGGCCAGTGCAGTGGGTGCCTCGCCGGAGGCGTCGGAACTGAAGGTGGTCGATGCCGGTGCGGCGGTCAGCCCGGGTGCGCCGTGGCTGGCGTTCGGTGTGGCGCCATCGGGTGTCGATGTGGCCGGCCTGAAGGACGGTCATCTGCTGATCGGCGGGAAGCCGCAGCCGCTGCTGGATGTCAGCGGGTTGGATCGTGCCGCGGTGGTGCAGGTCGGCACCTCCGGCGGCCAGCTCGGCGTGCTGTACAGCGACCTGGGCGCACAGGCACCGTCATTCGGCGCACCGTTCCGGCTGCTGCGCGGTGATCTCGCCGTGCTCGACGGCAGTGATGCCGTGCGCGAATTCGACCGCCAGGATCCCTATGGCACGCGTATCGCGCAGGACGGCAATCCGCAATCGAAGTGGGAACGGCACATGGTCTGGCTGCTGCTGCTGGTCGGCGTGATCGTGTTCGCGCTGCTGGCCGCCCGCGTTACCCAGGTGCGTCGCCGCAAGTCCGCCAACACAGGGCACTGATCCACCGTGGACGGTCTGTTCTGGAACATCCAGCTGGCCAACTACTACGCTGCCCTGGAAACCACGGCGGCGGCGGTGGCCGTGCTGATCCTGATCTCCAGCCTCGATGACCTGTTCATCGATGTCTGGTACTGGGTGCGCGAGAGCTGGCGGGCGCTCACCATCAAGCGTCGCGAGGCGTACCGGCCACTGAGCCAGGAAGACCTGCTGCAGCGGCCGCAACAGCCGCTGGCAATCATGGTGCCGGCGTGGATGGAGTACGACGTCATCGCGCAGATGGTGGAGAACATGATCAACGTGCTCGACTACCGCGAGTACGTCGTGTTCGTCGGCACCTATCCCAATGATCAGCAGACCATCGACGAAGTCGAGCGCATGCGCCGCCGCTACAAGCGCCTGCGCCGCGTGGAAGTGCCGCATGACGGGCCGACCAGCAAGGCCGACTGCCTGAACTGGCTGATCCTGGCCATCTTCGATTACGAGAAACGCCACGACATCGAGTTCGCCGGGGTGATCCTGCACGACAGCGAGGACGTGCTGCACCCGATGGAACTGCGCTTCTACAACTACCTGCTGCCGCGCAAGGACATGATCCAGTTGCCGGTCACCTCGCTGGACCGCGAGTGGTACGAACTGGTGGCCGGCGTCTACATGGACGAGTTCGCCGAATGGCATGCCAAGGATCTGGTGGTGCGTGAAAGTGTTTCCGGCATGGTGCCGTCGGCGGGCGTCGGCACCTGCTTCTCGCGGCGCGCGCTGCTGGCACTGAGCGCGCAGACCGACAACCAGCCCTTCAACACCGACAGCCTCACCGAGGACTACGACGTCGGTGCGCGGCTGGCGGCGATGGGGATGCAGTCGATCTTCGCGCGCTTCCCGGTGCAGTTCCGCGTGCGTCGCCCGTCCTGGTTCGGCTGGGGCCCGGTACGCGAGCGCACCCAGCAGATGGCGCTGTGCGTGCGCGAGTACTTCCCCGACAACTTCCGCGCATCGTACCGGCAGAAGGCGCGGTGGGTGCTGGGCATCGGCCTGCAGAGCTGGGAGTCGCTGGGCTGGCGCGGCTCGCTGGCCACCAAGTACCTGCTGGCGCGTGACCGCAAGGGCATCATCACCTCGTTCGTCAGCATCATCGCCTACGTCATCTTCCTGCAGCTGCTGCTGTTCTGGCTGTTGAAGATGACCGGGCTGTGGACGATGCAGTTTCCCAGCGTGTTCCAGGCCGGTACCTGGCAGATGAACGTGGCGCTGCTGACCACGGCGGCGCTGGCCACCCGCGTCGTACAGCGCTTCTACTTCGTCAACCGGCTGTATGGCTGGGAGCATGCGCTGATGTCGATCCCGCGCATGGTGGTCGGCAACATGATCAATTTCATGGCCACCGCACGCGCGTGGAAGGTGTTCCTGGCCTACCTGCTGTTCGGCAAGCGCATGGTCTGGGACAAGACCATGCACGACTTCCCGGATGCGGCGCAGCTGGTGCAGACCCGCAAGCAGCTCGGTGAGCTGTTGAGCACCTGGCAGGCGGTGGAACCCGAACGCCTGCAGCAGGCGCTGGATCAGCAGCAGGCAGGCCGCCAGCAGCCGTTGGGCCGCATTTTGCTCACCCAGGGCTGGCTGGATGATGAAACGCTGGCCGAGGCGATCGCCTTCCAGGGCGACCTGCCACGCGCGGTCATCGACGTGGACTACCTGCGCGCCTGCCAGTTCCCGGTCAGTGCCGATGCCTGCGTGCAATGGCGCATGCTGCCGCTGCCACCGCGCCAGCAAGGCACCCTGCGGCTGGCCGTGGCCAGCCCATTGCCCGAAGAGGCGTTGGCACTGCTGAAGCAGGAAACCCGCAGCGAGCACGTCGAACAGAGCATCGCCCGCGAAAGCGAAATCAACGCGGGCCTGCGCCTGATCGGCGGCGACCGGCAGTGGCACCTGGACAACGTGCCGCTGCTGGGCGACCTGCTGGTGGAGATGCGCCTGATCGACCACGCGCGCTTCGAGATCGCACTGGACGACTACATGCCGCAGCGCGACGGCCGCATCGGCGATTACCTGGTCAAGCAGGGCATCACCACCGAGGAGGCCGTGGCCCAGGCCATGCAGGAGCAGCGTCGACGTGCGGCCGCGCTGCAGTCACCGCCTCCCGGAGCCTTGCCGGCATGAAGACCACGCTGCTGTCCACCGTCATTGCCGTCGCGTTGGCCACGGCCAGCGTATCGGTACAGGCCCAGGCCGATGCGCAGCTGCCATTGTCTGGAGCTGCCTACCGTATCGCCGAACAGGCGTTTGCCGCCTATGAGCGTGGTGACTACCGAGCGGCGTACCAGCAGTCCACTGAAGCGATCCGGCTGCGCCCGGATGTGGTGCGGCTGCGCCTGCTGCAGATCTATGCGCTGCAGAAGCTCGGGCGTGGCGCAGAAGCGCAGCAGCAGGCGCGCCGTGCGCTGGACGCGGGGATGAAAGATCCGGCCTTGCCGGCGCTGGCGGCTGCCACCGCTGCACGTAGCGCGGCAACCGGAGGCGAAGGTGCGCGCACGACATCCCCATCGCGTCCGGTCGGCAGCGCCGCAGACCGCAGCAGGCAGCAGGCCTACGCGCTGGCCACCGAGGCGTACGCGGCCTATGACGCCGGGCGGATGGGAGAGGCGGCCAGCAAGGCCGAGCAGGCGTTCCGGCAGCAGCCGAAACAGGGCGCTTGGGCACTGCTGTGGGTGGCGGCACTGGAGGCACAGCAACAGCCCGAACAGGCCGACGCCGCCATCGGCACCGCGCTGCAGCTGGGTGCACCGAATGCCGAGGCGCTGCGCGCGCGGCGCGTGGCATTGGGTCGCCAAGGCGCCCTGCTGCAGGCCCAGCAGGCCTATCAATCGCTGTCCGCAGGCGAGGATGCCGCCGCCATTGAGCAGGCGCACGCTGCCGTGGAACTGGCCCCCGACGTGGCTTCATACCGGTTGCTGCTGATCACCGCGCAGCTGCAGGGCGATCAGCTGGCCGACGCTGAGCACAGTGCTGATCAGGCATTGCAGGTAGATGCCAACGACCTCAATGCACGGGTCATGCGCGGTTACCTGCGCCAGCGCCAGGGCAGTTCACTGCGGGCCAATGAGGATTTCGATGCGGCACTCGCCACGCCCGGGTCATCCATGCAGCAGCGCAACGTGCGTCTGCTGGCGGTGGATGCGGCGCTGGCCAGTGCCGACCGCACGCGCGCCGCGGCGCTGCTGGCACCCTTGCAGTCGGCATTGCCGACGGATGCGGGCGATGCACGCGCGCAGCAGTTGCTGCAGCAGGGCATCGAGCAACGCGCCCGGGCGATCCGTTCCAGTCGCGCGCTTCCCCGCATCAGCGCCCAGACCTACCCGGCACCGTTCCAGCACTGCCAGTCTAGCGACACAAGCAATGTCTGCGAGCTGATGCCGGCCGACCTGCAGGGCGATGGCGGTGCCGCACAGCGCGCCTACGCTGCCTACGCGCGCGAGGACTACGCCGATGCCATCGTTGAGGCGCGGCAGGCCGTGCAACTCGCACCGGACGACGCGAACCTGCAAGGCCTGCTCACCACCACGCTGGCGGCGGGCAACCGTGCCCAGCAGGACGAAGCACGGCAGCGCCTGGATGCGGCGCTGACACAGCGCCCTGACGATGCGGAGGCGCTGATGCAGCGCGGCTACCTCAACCAGAAGGCGCACGAACCTGCGCGCGCACTGGCCGACTTCCGTGCCGCCGAGGCCACCGGCAAGGCACCGAAAAGCGTGGTGCTCGACCAGGCCTACGCCAGCGCAGCCAACGGCGATCATCCACAGGCGGTGTCACTGCTGCGTAGCGCCATCGACCGCGCCGACGTCGGTGAGCTGCCGCTGGATGAGCATCAGCGCTACAACGTGCGCAATGCCATCGCCAACTATTCACGCGAGTGGGGCGTGGTCGCCTCGGCGGGTTTCCGGGGTGCGCGCCAGGCCGCAACCAATGTCGGCGGTGCGGCGATCAGTACGCCCGGCGATTCGGTGTTCAGTACGCTGGAGGCGTTCTGGCGGCCACCAGCGTTCAATGACCAGCATGGCACGCTGGAGCTCTACGCACGCCTGCTCAACACGCTGTACGACGAGGGTGGCACCTACGAGTCGATCCGTGCGGTGGATCCGTGCACCGGCGAATCAACGCCGGATGCGCGTGCACGCGCCGAGCGCCTCAGTCATTCGCGCTCGACCACCGGCTGGCCGTCCACCATCGCCTCGTTCGGCCTGCGCTACGCCTTTGGCCAGACCGGTTTGAGCGCCGGCATCGAGCGCCGCCAGTTCCTCGGCAGTGCCACCCGCCAGGGCGAGGTCTACCCCGCATCGGCAGCGGTGCAGTGCCGCCTGCAGCTGGCCCTGAACCGGCCACTGGAAGCCAGCACGCTGGCGCGCTACCGCTTGGCCAGCGGTTCCGGTGGATGGATGTCCTACCTGACCTACGGCTATTACCACGGCACCGATCTGCGCACCGATGTGAACCAGTGGTGGATGGTCAGTGGCTATGCGCAGGGGGGATATACCTGGGACGACAACGGTGCCACCTTCACCCTCGACGCGCTCGATGCCAACGGCACGCCGGTGCGGCGCCTTGGCGAGGCCAATGGCCGCCTGCATCGCGAACAGTGGTTCGCTGCCGGTGAACTGCGTGCCGGGCGCAGCTTCCGTTTCGGTGCCGGGCAGACGCACTGGGTGGTCACACCCTATGTCGTGGTTGGCGCCGATTGGCTGGACCAGCGCTCGCGCGTGCGCGACATCCGTTACCCGCTGTTCCCGGCGCAGTCGTTCGCGCTCAACGATACACAGCGCAGCTGGTCACTTGGCGCAGGGCCAGGCGTGGGCGTGCGTTACTGGTTCCGCGAGGACCACTACAACACGCCGCGTTCCTACCTGGACCTGACCGTGCAGTACCGCATCGCGATCGGCGGTGGTGATACGCAGCGTGCCAAGGGCCTGTTCGCCACCGCCATCCTCTACTACTGAGGCAGGCCCCAGCGTCGCCGCAGCGCTGCGGCCTGCGGTGTGTCCTGGGTCAGCCATGGCTCCAGTGCATAGACCAGCACGTGCTGTGCGCCGCTGTCGCGTGCCCATGCCAACTGCCGCTGGATGCGTGCGGCATCGGCCGTTTCGCCCTTGAATCCGCTGCCGTCGGCGGGGCCGCCGGGCAGTTCGCGGAACAGTTCAACGATCGCATCGAAACCGATGCCGTTGGCATGGAGATGATCGAGCAGCGGTTGCAGCTGCTGCACGTTGCCGGCGCCGGCCACCCCCACGCCGTCCTGCACCATGGGCCGCACGGCCGCGTGCGCGAGTACCGCCTGCCACAGCGTGACCAGGTTGCCATTGGTCTGCAGGCGGCTGAAGTAACAGGAGATCGCACAGTCACCGCCGCGTGCGCCGGCGGCCTGCACCAGGCCGTGCAACCACTGCGCCAGCCACAGCTGGCGTGCCGGATCGGCCCAGTGGTACTGCTCCAGCTCGTAGGGCAGGTACCAGCCCCCGAAGGCCGGCTGCTGCGCCCAGGGCGCCTGTGCCAACCAGCGGCGTGCCTGCGCCAGGCTGTCGGCCAGGAAGGCCTGCAGCGTGGCATCGTCTGCGCCGATGGCCTGCCACCAGCGTTGCTGGAAGGGCAGGCCGACGCGGATGCGGATGTCGTTCCCGCTGGCGGCGGTGAACAGCTGCTGCAGGCTGCTGTCGGGCAACGACCAGTCGCCGTCGCTGCCACCGACGATGCCGGTCCACTGCAGCACCAGCTGCCGGCAGCCCAGCGTATGGGCAAGCTTCAAGGATCGCTGCCAGTCGGCCAGGCCCCACTGCAGGTGGCTGCGCCACGGCTGCAGGAAGGTGCCATCGACCTGCACCGGCAACGAGCAGCCGGGCAGGGTGGTCAGCGCAGCGGCCAGCGGTGCCAGCACTGCCGCACGCAGCAGCCGGCGGCGCAACGGCGAGGACGGATCAGCAGGAAGGACTGGCGGCACCATGCCCGCATCATCCCAGAGCACCGTGCGCAGCAGGTGAACCAGCGCCCGGTAGCGCCGGCCGCTGGCCGAAGCGTGCTCTGGTAGTGCCGGCCGCTGGCCGGCATCACCTACCGCTTATTCCAACGCGTAGCGCAGGGTGAACAGCACCGCCACCAGCCACACCGCCGGATGCACTTCGCGCCAGCGGCCGGTACCGGCCTTCAGCGCGGCGTAGGCGATGAAGCCGAACGCCAGGCCATTGGCGATGGAGTAGGTGAACGGCATCGCCAGCGCGCACAGTGCCGCCGGCACCGATTCGGTCAGGTCGCTCCAGTCCACTTCCACCAGTTCGCGCAGCATCAGGCCAGCCACGAACAGCAACGCCGGTGCGGTGGCATAGCTGGGCACCATCGCCGCCAGCGGCGAGAACAGCAGCGCGGCCAGGAACAGTGCCGATACCACCAGTGCGGTCAGGCCGGTACGGCCACCTACCTGCACGCCCGAGGCGCTTTCGGCAAACGCGGTGGTACTGCTGGTACCGAGCATCGAGCCGGCCACGATCGCGGTGCTGTCGGCCAGCAGCGCACGGCCGAAGCGCTTCTGCGCGCCCGGAAGTTTCAGCAGGCCGGCGCGACCGACCACGCCGTACAGGGTGCCGGTGGCATCGAACACTTCCACCAGCACGAATACCAGCACCACCTGCAGCAGCACCGCGATCGGCGCGCCGCCGTCATGGTGCAGCAGGCCCGGCAGGTCCAGCTGCAGGAAGGTCGGCGCCAGGCTCGGCGGCAGCGAGACCAGGCCCTGGTACTGCACGTCGCCCAATGCCCAACCAGCGCCGGTCACGGCCAGGATGCCGATCAGGATCGCGCCACGGATGCGGCGCGCTTCCAGTACCGCGATCAGCAGAAAGCCGGCCAGCGCCAGCAGCGGCGGCGCCGTGTTCAACGGGCCCAGCGCCACCAGCGTGTCTTCATTGCCGACGATCACGCCGGACTTCTGCAGCGCGATGATCGCCAGGAACAGGCCGATGCCGGCCACGATGGCCGAGCGCAGCGACGAAGGAATGCCCGACACCAGCCATGCACGCACACCGGTCAGCGACAGCACCAGGAACACCAGGCCGGAGATGAACACCGCTCCCAGTGCCTGCTGCCACGGCAGGCCGGCAGCGCCGACCACGGTGAAGGCGAAGAACGCGTTCAGGCCCATGCCGGGCGCCATGCCGACCGGGAAGTTGGCGGCCAGCGCCATCACCGCCGAACCCAGTGCAGCGGCCAGGCAGGTGGCCACGAACACCGCGCCCGCATCCATGCCGGTGGTGCCGAGGATCTCGGGATTGACGAAGACGATGTAGGACATCGTCAGGAAGGTGGTGACACCGGCCAGCAGCTCGGTGCGCACGGTGGTGCCGTGCTGCTGCAGCTGGAACAGGCGCTCGAACAGGGACATGGGGGAATCTCGCGACAATAATGCGTCACGACCAACGGTCGTGACCTACCCGAATGCAGAACGTGGGTGCCGACCGTTGGTCGGTACGCTTCACAGCGTCACCACCAACGGTGGCGACCTACCAAAAGGAGAAAGGCCGCGCGAGCGCGGCCTTTCCTGTTGCCTTACTTCAGCGCCTTGAAGCGCAGGCGCTTCGGCGCAGCGTCGTCGCCCATGCGGCGGCGCTTGTCTTCTTCGTACTCGCGGTAGTTGCCCTGGAAGAACTCCACGTGCGAGTCGCCTTCGAACGCCAGGATGTGGGTCGCGATGCGATCCAGGAACCAGCGGTCATGCGAAATGACGAAGGTGTTGCCCGGGAACTCCAGCAGCGCATCTTCCAGCGCACGCAGGGTTTCGATGTCCAGATCGTTGGACGGTTCGTCGAGCAGCAGCACGTTGCCACCCTGCAGCAGGGTCTTGGCCATGTGCAGGCGGCCACGCTCACCACCGGACAGCGAACCGACCATCTTCTGCTGGTCCTGGCCCTTGAAGTTGAAGCGGCCGATGTAGGCGCGCGACTGGATCTCGATGCCGTTGATGTTGAGGATGTCCAGGCCGCCAGCGATTTCCTGGAAGACGTTGTGGTTGCCTTCCAGCGCGTCGCGGCTCTGGTCCACGTAGGACAGCTTCACGGTCGGGCCGACCACGATCTCGCCGGTATCCGGCTTTTCCTGGCCGGTGATCATCTTGAACAGGGTCGACTTACCGGCACCGTTCGGGCCGATGATGCCGACGATGGCGCCGGCCGGCACCAGGAAGCTCAGGTTGTCGAACAGCAGGCGGTCGCCGAACTTCTTGGAGACGTTCTTGAACTCCATCACCGCATTGCCCAGGCGCTCGCCCGGCGGGATGAAGATTTCATTGGTCTCGTTGCGCTTCTGGTAATCGACCGACTGCAGCTCTTCCAGGCGGGCCAGACGGGCCTTGCCCTTGGTGCGGCCGCCCTTGGCGTTCTGGCGCGACCACTCCAGTTCCTTCTGGATCGCCTTCTGGCGAGCCTTTTCCTGGTTGTCTTCCTGCTTCAGGCGTTCATCCTTCTGGGTCAGCCAGTCGGTGTAGTTGCCCTTCCACGGAATGCCGCGGCCGCGGTCCAGTTCCAGGATCCACTCGGCGGCGTTATCCAGGAAGTAGCGATCGTGGGTGACCGCCACCACGGTGCCGGTGTAGCGCGCCAGGAACTGTTCCAGCCATTCCACCGACTCGGCGTCGAGGTGGTTGGTCGGTTCGTCGAGCAGCAGCATGTCCGGCTTCTGCAGCAGCAGGCGGCACAGCGCCACGCGGCGCTTCTCACCACCGGACAGCTTGCCGACCACGGCATCCCACGGCGGCAGGCGCAGCGCATCGGCGGCCACGTCCAGCTGGTTCTCCAGGGTGTGCGCGTCGCCAGCGGCCAGGATCGCCTCCAGGCGCTCCTGTTCCTTGGCCAGCGCGTCGAAGTCGGCGCCCTCCTCGGCGTAGGCCAGGTACACCGCGTCCAGCGCGGCCTGGGCCTGCAGCACTTCGCCCACGCCTTCCTCGACCGCTTCACGCACGGTCTTGGTCGGGTCCAGTTCCGGTTCCTGCGCCAGGTAGCCGACCTTGATGCCCGGCTGCGGGCGGGCTTCGCCCTCGAAATCGGTGTCCACGCCGGCCATGATCTTCAGCACGGTGGACTTGCCGGCGCCGTTCAGGCCCAGCAGGCCGATCTTCGCGCCCGGGAAGAAGGACAGCGAGATGTCCTTGATGATCTGCCGCTTGGGCGGGACCACCTTGGACACGCGGTTCATGGTGTAGATGTATTGCGAGGACATGCGGTCTCCGTAGGCGCGGCCCTGCGCCCGACCCGTCACGGGAACATCCCGTTGCGGCAGCGGGCACAGACTGAAATGGAATACCGCCAATTATAGCCGGAACCGGTTCCGGGCCGCGCCCGGGCAGGGGCGTCGGGCTGGCCGCGGCCTGAATACCCGGTCACAGTCCTGTAGCGGGAAGCGTTTCCAGCCGGAAACGGTTCAGATCGGGTGCGCAATATGGGCTCACCACCCACCCGAGCAGAGGTCTGACATGCGCATCAATCGAGTAATGGCCGGCGCCGTGGCCTCTGTGCTGGCGCTCGGCGCCGTGGCCCCGGCCTTCGCCGACAACGACCACCGCCGCGACCATGATCGCCGCGAGTGGCGCCAGGATCGCCGTGACTGGGAGCGCGACCGCCGCGAGGCCCGGCGCGACTACCGCCAGGATCGCCGCGAGTGGCACCGCGACCATGACCGCTACTACCGCCCGGCACCGCCGCGTGTGGTGTACCGCCCGGCCTATGGCCCGGGCTACGGCTGGAAGGTCGGCCATCGCTACCGCGACTACTACCGTGGCCCGGTCTATGTGGTGAACGACTACCCGCGCTATCACCTGCGTCGCCCGCCGTATGGCCACCACTGGATCCGCGATGACCGCGGCAACATGCTGCTGGTGGCCATCGCCACCGGTGTGATCGCCCAGTACGTGCTCAGCAGCCGCTGAGTCCGCAGCCACCTCCACGCATGGCGTGGATCTACCGGTACGCCGGTACAGCGCACTCGAAACCATACGGGGCCGGATTCCTTCGGGGATGCCGGCCCCGTCCGTTTCGGCCCCGGCAGGCCCGGTGCGGGGCTACAATCGGGGGCTGAGCCGTACCCCTTTTCCCTGCCTGCTGGAGTACCCGATGTTCCCGCGTGACGTCCGCATCGAATCCTACGATCCCGAACTGGCCAAGGCCATCGCCGCTGAAACCCAGCGCCAGGAAGACCACGTCGAGCTGATCGCCAGCGAGAACTACACCAGCCCGGCGGTGATGGAAGCGCAGGGCAGCCAGCTGACCAACAAGTACGCCGAAGGCTACCCGGGCAAGCGCTACTACGGTGGCTGCGAATACGTGGACATCGCCGAGCAGCTGGCGATCGACCGCCTGAAGCAGCTGTTCGGCGCCGACTACGCCAACGTGCAGCCGCACAGCGGCTCGCAGGCCAACCAGGCCGTGTACTTCGCCCTGCTGCAGCCGGGTGACACCATCCTCGGCATGAGCCTGGCCCACGGCGGCCACCTCACCCACGGTGCCAAGGTCAACGCCTCGGGCAAGCTGTTCAACGCCGTGCAGTATGGTGTGAACGACCAGGGCCTGATCGATTACGACGAAGTCGAGCGCCTGGCCCTGGAGCACAAGCCGAAGATGGTCGTGGCCGGCTTCTCGGCCTACTCGCAGGTGATCGACTGGGCGCGCTTCCGCGCCATCGCCGACAAGGTCGGTGCCTACCTGTTCGTCGACATGGCCCACGTCGCCGGCCTGGTTGCTGCTGGCGTCTATCCCAGCCCGCTGGAACACGCGCACGTGGTCACCTCGACCACCCACAAGACCCTGCGCGGCCCGCGCGGCGGCATCATCGTCGCCAAGGGCGCCGACGAAGACCTGGTCAAGAAGCTGCAGTCGATCGTGTTCCCGGGCATCCAGGGCGGTCCGCTGATGCACGTCATCGCCGGCAAGGCCGTGGCCTTCAAGGAAGCGCTGGAACCGGGCTTCAAGGCCTACCAGCAGCAGGTGGTGAAGAACGCCCAGGCGATGGCCAACACGCTGATCGCGCGCGGCTACAAGATCGTCTCCGGCGGCACCCAGAACCACCTGATGCTGGTCGACATGATCGGCAAGGACGTGTCCGGCAAGGACGCGGAAGCCGCGCTGGGCAAGGCCCACATCACCGTCAACAAGAACTCGGTGCCGAACGATCCGCGTTCGCCGTTCGTGACCTCGGGCCTGCGCCTGGGCACCCCGGCGGTGACCACCCGTGGTTACGTCGAACAGGATTGCGTGGACCTGGCCAACTGGATCGCCGACGTGCTCGACGCACCGAACGATGACGCCGTCATCGCCCGCGTGCGCGACGCCGTCAGCGCGCAGTGCCGCAAGTACCCGGTCTACGGCTGATCGCAGCAGGGGTCGGATCCCTTCCCGCCGGGAAGGGCTCCGACCCCGGTATGGGAGTAACCGCGCATGGATGAGCGCCACCTCAAGTACCTCTACACCGTCCTGGCGGTGCTGTTCGGCCTGCCCAGCCTGGCGATGGGCGGCGCGGCGGCGACGATGCTGCTGCTGATGGGGCTGGGCCAGTTTGGTCATGGCACGCTGGCCTCGGTAACGGTGATGCCGCTGTGGGGCCTGGCCGGCATTGCCGGCTGCCTGGCCTGGTTGTGGCTGAGCGCGGGTTTTCTGATGCAGGGGCGTGCCGGGCTGCACGTGCACCGCCTCTGGTGGTGGATGCTGCTGGCGGGCGGTCTCGCCGCCTTGCCCCCGCTGGGGCTTGCGCTGTGGTGGGGCATCGCCGTGAACGCCGAAGGCATCGGCTTGTTGCTGTTGGGCCCGTCGATGCTGGTGCCGGCTGCGATGCTGGTGTGGATCAAACGCCGCGCATGACGCGGCCCATGGAAGGAAACCGAACGCATGGATGAGCGTCATCACAAGCGCTGGATGGCCATTGCCGGCCTGCTGGTGGGCCTGCCTACCGCGGCGGCAGGCGGCACGGGTGCCGTGCTGGGGCTGATGGTCGTATGGGATGGCAAGTACCTGACGGGCGACGAGCACACGCTGTTACTGTTGTGGTCGTCGGCCGGAATCATCGGCCTGCTGTCGTGGTTGTGGCTGACTGGCCTGTTCCTGTGGCGCGGTGTTGCAGGCCTGCGCCAATCGCCGGTTGTCGCCTGGGTAGGCCTGGCGCTGGGGGTGCTGGCCGCGTTGGCAGTGGTCGCCGCCACGCTGTACTTCACCTTCAAGCGCGGGGAGATCTCAACATTGGGCTTCCTCGGGTTTGGTCCACCGCTGCTGGTGATGGCCGGGCACCTGGCATGGTTGCGTTGGCGGTCGTAAGCGTCCACTGCCCCGCACAGCTCACTTTCAGACAATTTGCATGGTGGTGAGAAGATCACCTGCCTAACCTCCCCATGGTCTTCATTACCGTGGGGAAACCATGAATTCGACGGGTCGCCGAAAGGGCGTCGGACTGCTTCTGCATCTCCTGCTCTTTTCCATTCCCTGCGCGCTGGCTGGCCTGTTGGGTTCGCTGCTGCTGATGCTAGGGGTATGGGCGCATGGCGGTGACAACAGCGCAGTTCTTGGATTGCTTGCGATGTGGGGTCTGCTGTCTGTGACGGCGATCCCGCCTGTTTACCAGCTCATAAACACGTGGCATATGCGCGGACCGGATGGATTGAAGCCCGCCGCGCCAGTGCTGGGGACGCTGTTTCTAGTGTCAGCTGCTCAGGCTGTTTCCGCGTTGGTGATAACAGTTTCAAGTTTTGGAGTGGATCCGATACTGCTGATACTGGCAATCGGTTGGGGGGCTCCCTGGATCAGCCTCGCCTGCCACTTCCGATGGCTGTCGAAAGCCAGCGGGCCAGTCAAGTGAAGCGGAGTTTGTTGGTCGGGCCCTTCTCAAGTGCTTTTGCGACACTGTCAAAACCCTTCCGGCAGGTATTCCCCTGAGCCAGGCGTTCCGATTCGCCTTCGGCGTGGTCGCCGCCACGCTGTAGATCACCGTCAAGCAATGAGATATATCGATGCCGGCGTTACTCGGGCATGGGCTGCGGCTGCTTGTGATGGCGGGGCATCCAGCGTGGCTGCGCTGGGGATCGCGAACGTCGACTCTCCCGCACAGCTCACTTTCAGACAATTTGCATGGTGGTGAGAAGACCGTCTGCCTAACCTCCCCATGGTCTTCATTCTGGGGGGAAACCCATGAATACCCTGGTTCACCAAAAACGCATCAGGTTGCGTTTGCATCTGCTGTTGTTTTCCATTCCATGTGCTCTGGCGGGCGTGCTGGTCGCGCTGGTGCTTTTGATGATCTGGATCAGCCGCCAGTCGTCGGAGGCGTTTCTGATGGCTATCGCAAACTGGTCGGTCATGTCGGTGTGGAGCGCCTACGCAGCACTGATGCTGGCCAACACTTGGCGAACCGCTGGAGCGCAAGGGCTGCATGCCAGGAAAAGTTGGTTGGAGGCCCTCCCCATCGTTTCTGCCTTCCAAGCGGCCGCGGCCGTCTCGATGCTCTTCGCGGCAACTGGTTGGGCCCCCGGGCTTCTGCTGGCTGCGCCAGTTTTGATCATCATCGGCGCCCCATGGGCCAGTTTGAGCTGGCATTTGCGGTGGCTTTCAAGGCTGGAGGAATGACCGATTCGGCTTGTACGCCGTCGATGTCCGGTCGGAAGGCCTGGTTGAGCGGGTAGCCCAGACCTCGCTGGATGCTCTGATTGGCCGAAATGCAGGCGCCTGCGCGCAGACAGCATTTGCTGCGGGGCCCTTTCTCAGGTACCTTTGCGACGCTGCCATGACCGTGGCAATAGGTACTTTCCTGAGCCAGGCGTTCCATGCACTGCCCCTTCTGCCAACATGCCGATACCCGGGTCATCGACTCGCGCGTCTCCGAAGACGGCGCGACGATCCGTCGTCGGCGTGAATGCGAAGCCTGCGGCGAGCGCTTCAGCACCATGGAAACGGTCGAACTGAAGCTGCCCGCCATCGTCAAGAGCGATGGTACCCGCGAGGCATTCGACCAGCGCAAAGTCCGCGCTGGCTTCGACCGCGCGCTGCAGAAGCGTGCCGTGGCCGAAGACAAGATCGAAGCGGCGGTACGCGCCGTGGTCCACCAGCTGCGCATCAGCGGCGAGCGCGAAGTGCCCTCGATCAAGGTTGGCGAGTTCGTCATGAACGAACTGCGCAAGCTCGACCATGTCGGCTATGTGCGCTTCGCGTCGGTCTACCGCAGCTTCGAGGACGTGGCCGATTTCCGCGAGGAGATCGAGAAGCTTGAACGCGACCTGCCCTCCAGTACCGAACAGCTGCAGCTGCTGGGCGACGTGATCGCCCTGACCAAGAAGAAGAAGGGCTGACCGCCCCGGTAGATGCCAACCTTGGTTGGCGCCGATGGCACATCCACTGGTGGGTGCCAACCGTTGGTTGGCACAGTGGCGCCCATCCACGCATGGCGTGGATCTACACCGGCACCGGCGGCGTTACCATGGCCGCATGACCACCCCGTTCTCCGTCCTTGACCACCTGCACATGGCCAACGCACTGCGCCTGGCCGAGCGTGCCGCCTACACCACCCGCCCCAACCCGATGGTCGGCTGCGTGATCGCCCACGGCGAACGCGTGGTCGGGCAGGGCTGGCACCAGCGCGCCGGTGGACCGCACGCCGAAGTGTTCGCGCTGCGCGAGGCCGGCAGCGAAGCACGCGGTGCCACCGCCTACGTCACCCTGGAGCCTTGTGCGCACTACGGGCGCACACCGCCGTGTGCGCTGGCCTTGATCGAAGCGGGTGTGTCGCGCGTCGTGGCCGCGATGCGCGATCCGTTCCCGAAGGTCGATGGTGGTGGCTTCGATCTGCTGCGCAACGCCGGCATCGAGGTCGCCGAAGGGCTGATGGCGGCGCAGGCACGCGAGATCAACAAGGGCTTCCTGTCGCGTGTGGAGCGCAACCGGCCGTGGCTGCGGGTGAAGCTGGCCGCCAGCCTCGACGGTCGCACCGCGATGGCCGATGGCAGTTCCAAGTGGATCACCGGCCCGGCTGCGCGCGAAGACGTGCAGCACTGGCGCGCGCGCGCCGGCGCGATCCTGACCGGCGCCGAAACCGTGCTGGCCGACGACCCGATGCTGACCGTGCGCCTGGCTGATGCCGAGGTGATGCCGCCACTGCGCGTAGTGCTGGATTCGCGCCTGCGCTCACTGGAGTGCAGCCGCGTGCGCGAGGGCGGGGCACCGACGCTGTACCTGCACGATGCTGCAGTGAGTGCACCGGATGCGGCCGATGCCGAATTCGCCAGCGTGCCCAGTGTTGACGGCCGTCTCGATCTTGGCGCGGTGCTGGCACTGCTGGCCGAACGCGGCATCAACGAAGTGCATACCGAAGCCGGCGCGACGCTGGCCGGTGCCTTGCTGCACGGCGGCTGGGTGGACGAACTGCTGCTGTATCAGGCGCCCACGCTGCTGGGCGATACCGGTCGCCCGCTGCTGGCCGGCCTCGGCATCGATGCCATGGACCAGCAGCGCCGCCTGCGTGTGGTGGACCAGCGTCAGGTCGGTGAGGACATCAGGCTGCTGCTGCGCCCGTGAGGCAATGACGCGAAGCAGGAGCGATGCCCTTGTCGTCAGGCTTCCTCGTCGTCTTCTTCGCCGACGGGGCACTGGCCCTTCCATTGCTGCTTCCACAGCGCATGCAGGTTGCGGCAGTACGCGCCCAGTGCCTCGCCCGGCAGGTTCTTCGCCTTCAATCGCAACTGGTGACGGGTAAACCCGTCGTCGTACTCATGCGGCAATACCAACACGGCACACTGATCGTGGTACATCAGGAACGCGTGACAGTCGTCGTCTTCGCTCATCCACGCATCCAGCTGCCTGTCGCTCAGCAGGGTTGACTCGAAGGCAACCGCTGGGATGACCGAGAAGGTCGTAATCCTGGACTTGGGAGCTTTGGCTTGCCCGCACGCCACAAGCGCCAGCAGCGTCAGCAACATGACCATGGTCGACGTCGTGCGGTGTTTCATGCGGTTGCCCCGATGGAAGAGGGCAACAGCATTGACCATGCGGGCCGCACAGGGCCATGCAACGGTTCTGAAAGTGCGGGTGCAGTCGTCATCCGCGACCGAGAGCCGAGCGTGGGCTCGGCTCTACACGCGGCTCACGCGCACTCGTCGGTCCACATCATCTCGGCGATCGGGCGCAGTGCCTTGCACTCCTGCGTCATCTCATCGGCCGACTGCACCTGTGCCTTGGCCTTCAGCTCCTCGGCCATGGCGTCCACGCCGCTGATCTGGTCCGGTGCGACCTTCGCCACGCAGGCACGATGCTGCTGCAGCAACAGGTCGCAGCCCGGTACGCCGGTCACCTTCGGCGCGTTGGCCGCCTGCGCGTCCTGCATCCAGTCCTCGAACGGTGCCAGCGCGCCGGTCACGGTGCCCACCAGGTCATCGAAATTGCCGCTGTACCAGTAGCCGTTGTCCTTGGCCGGTGTAGGTGATCCGCGCCAGCTTCTGGTCTTCAACATATTCGTTGTCTTCGATCACGCTCTTGGTGGCGCGGCACTTCGAATCACCCGGGGCCTTGGCATGCAGCGCTTCGGTGGCCGCAGCGTCGACCTTGGCGCCGGTGCTGGCAACAACGGTCGGCCCTTGCTGGCCGGCTTTTGCCTCTGCGCGTAGATGACCAGCGCCAAGTGGGGAGAGCTGCGGCTCCTGCTGTGGGGCCTGAACAGCAGATCTCTGCGTTTCACTACCAATGTTTGGCATTCCAGACATTGACTTCGCTTGGTTCGCGTGGTTCGCCCGGTAAGCCCGACAGCGGAGCCATCATCAAAACCCACGTACGCAGCGACGGCAAGTCCGTCGGCACCCACTCCTTCGTACCCGCGTCCTGTGAAAATTCCACGCTGCCGGTCCTCGCGATGCTGGGTGCCTTTCGCAACCTATCGAGGTCGATGCGCAGCCTTGTGAGCGAATCTTCCTCCAGCTTCATTTGAAGCTCTACCCGCGTCAGCCTTGGTGTCACCGCAGCAATGTCCGGCAACTGGCAGGTGTAGTCCACTGTGGCCCAGTACACATCCTCACGCACTTCCTGTTTCGATCCAATGGTTCGACACTTCATGGCGCGCATTCGCGCCTTCAGCTCACGGACGTATTCCTCGCGCAGCTGTGCCTCCTCGCCTATATGCGGTGTATCACCGAACATGATCGTGTGAATCATCAGACTGCGCAGTTCATCAAGATCATGCGCTGGCACCTCGTTCAGTGCCGCGATTTTTTCGATGGCATGCGGGTCACCTTCCGTGAACCGTACATACAGACTGAAGCTCCGCTCTGGCGTGCTTGCGTCAAGACGGCTCTGATCAGACCTGTCCGGTGCGCCCTTTGCGAAGGCAGGCAACACCAGGCAGGCAAGCAACAGCGCCGTGCGACCTGTCAGATATCGCGACATCTGAATCGTCATTTGCAGGGCTCCGGCCACATTGCATCGATCTTCGGGCGCAGCGCCACACACTGCTGTGCGAGCTCAGTATCCGCCACGTCCTTGTGTTCGATGCTCAGCCTCTGTGCCAGAGCATCGACATCAGTTAGCTTCTGTGGCTCAAAACGCGCGGCGCAACGGCGATACCGTTGGGTCAGTTCATCGCATTCAGCTACACCGGTCGTCTGCTGTTCAGCGCGCCGCATTGTCTCGAACAGCCACGTTCGCATTGGCAGCCAAGCCCGCATCAGGACCTCACCCACATCTTTTTCGACCTGGCCGTAGACGGTGTTAACGCCTGGCCCTTCGCTGTGCCACGTACTGCTCCCCGGTGCAGAAATCAATCGGGTGTCTCCCTCGACCTCACGAAAAGGCCCGTCGCTCAACAGCGTTCTATAGGCCGTCCAGAAGCGGATGTCGCTCGTATCGTCCCGGTCAAACAATGACGCATCGTAGAGCAAGCGAAGTGCATCCAGATCGGCCACGTGACAGGTGAAACCGACATCTGCCACGTGGAAGCCCTCATCAAGACCATCCCTGACCTCGCTGTGGATAGCGCGACAGTGCGTCCTACGCTGCACCTCGGTAGCCCAGTGCCGTCTTGCGGTCTTCACGTCAACCGGGCTGACTCCCTGAAAATGAACGTTGGGCGATTGGCGGTACAGGGCCCATGCGATCGCTGGGAAATCGGGATGCCTCCCGCGGAACTCGCCCAGTGCGGGCCCGATGCGTGCATCGAACTCGCGCTGGGAGTCGGCATCGTTCTGCAACACGGTGCGTGCGTACAGGTCGAACGTCGCTTCTGGGGTAAGGGGAGGGGGGCTGCCTGCAGCCGGGAAGGCGGCAAGGACCAGGAAGTAGAGAAGCGTACGCATCAAGGGTCGCCCTTGGCGAAGGATCGGGAAGCATTGCCCCGCCGCAGATGGCCGTCCATGCAATTATTCCGAAATGGCATCATTCAAGGTGAATGCGGCATTGGTGAGTACAGGCGCATACGGCGGGGCATCTGCGCATTAATCGCAGGGCTCTGGCCACAGGGCTTCAACCTTGGCTCGCAGTGCCAGGCATTGCTGTGCCAGTTCGCTGTCCGCTACCGTCCTGTGCTGTGCGCTGATATGCCTTGCCAGTTCGTAGGCGCCCAGCAGTTCATTCGGTGCGAAGCGGGCCGCACAGCGCTGATACTGCTGGATCATGCCGTCACAATCGGCAACCAGTGTCATGTGTTTTTCGCTCGCTGTAAGCGTCTGACCCCACCAGTGGGGCATCGGTGCCCATGCCTCCATCAGCACCCGGCTGATGTCTTTCTCAATCCGGCCATGGATCGAGAGCTGGTCGAGCTCCTCGCTATGCCAGATATCGCTATCGGGGGCCATCACCAGCTGGGTCGTGCCGTTGAGAGCCCGGAACGGGCCATCGCGCAAAAGCGTGACATAGGACGACCAAATGAGATCGTTTCTCTCATCCTGATCGTCAAACTGCCAGGCCTCAAACAGGGAGCGCAGTCGCTCGATATCGCCCACCCGGCAGGTGAAGCGAACGGTGGCGACGCGATAGCCGTCGCTTAGCCGGTGCCAGGTATCGCTACTCAAAGCGCGGCAGCGCGAGCTGCGGGTAACCGCGGTAATCCACGCCTGCTGGGCTTGAGCGGCATCGACCGCCCCAGCATTATCGGCCACCCATTCCAGAGCAGCGTCTGGAAAGGCTTTGGACAACGGTGAAGTTTCGTCTTCCCATCCCCGGAACATGTCCAGTGCAGGTCCCACGGTTGCGTGGAACTCACGCCACGCTTGGCGGTCGTTCTCGACCAGCGCCCGCATATACAGGTCGAAGGTGGATTCCGGCGAGAGCGGCGCTGGTCGAGCTGCTGCTGGCACCGTGGCCAGCAGCAGGGATAAAAGCAGGAGGCGCATCACTAGAGCCTTGGGGCGAACGGCTCGCGAGTGTGCAGTGGTCGTCAGGTACCGTCTATCAGATTTGTTTGAAATAGAACGGTAGCTGGTTGCCACGCTCTGGAAAGCGTCCCAGTGTCACCCTCTCACGCGCACGCGTCGGTCCACATCATCTCGGCGATCGGGCGCAGCGCCTTGCATTCCTGCGTCATCTCATCGGCAGACTGCACCTGGGCCTTGGCCTTCAGTTCCTCGGCCATGGCGTCCACGCCGCTGATCTGGTCCGGTGCGATCTTCGCCACGCAGGCACGATGCTGCTGCAGCAACAGGTCGCAGCCCGGTACGCCGGTCACCTTCGGCGCGTTGGCCGCCTGCGCGTCCTGCATCCAGTCCTCGAACGGTGCCAGCGCACCGGCCACGGTGCCCACCAGGTCATCGAAATTGCCGCTGTACCAGTAGCCGTTGTCCTTGGCCGGGTACAGGGTGAATGTGCCGCTGACCGGCACGCGCGCGCCACTCTGCAGCGCCTGGGTGTAGGCATCGGTGAACTGCTTGCGCGAGGCCGGGCTGGCATCGGATGCGAGGCTGGCGGCGAACAGCGGGCGCACCTTGCCCAGGTCGGGCAGCTGGCAGCTGTAGGTGATCCGCGCCAGCTTCTGGTCTTCAACGTATTGGTTATCTTCGATCACGCTCTTGGTCGCGCGGCACTTCGAATCACGCAGCGCCTTGGCATACAGCGCTTCGGTGGCTGCAGCGTCTACCTTGGCGCCGGTGCTGGCCAGTACGGTCTGCCAGGGTTCGGCCAATGCCTTGGCCAGCGCACCCGGGTTCGGGGTCACAGCGTCCTGGCCTTCGAATGCCGGTTTCAGTGCGTCGTTGAGCGCGCGCGTGGCGGTCGCGTCGTCTTCCAGCAGGGTGCGTGCATACAGGTCGAACGCCTGTTCGGGCGACAGCGTGGCCGGGGCGGCCGTGGCGATCAGCGGGGCGCACAGCAGCATGCTGGCCAGCAGAGTACGGGTGGGGGTCTTCATGACGGTGTTTTCCTGTTCCAGAGGCGCGCAAGCCTAGCGCATCTGCGTGGGCTTTCGATGGCGCGATGGGGTCACGAGGTCGTGTATGCCGGCCAAAAAAACGGGCCCCTTGCGGGGCCCGTTCGATCGCACGACGAGGAGCGATCGTTGGATCAGAAGCTGGCGCGGATGCCGGCCGAGTACTGGGTGACGTCGCGGTAGCCGGAGATCTCGCCCACCAGACCCCAGGTCCTGGTGAAGTTGATCTGGCCACCGAGGGTGCCGACCCAGGTGCCCTTGTAGTTGTTGCCGCCGTCCATGTAACCGGCCTTGGCCCAGGCTTCGGTCATGCGCGACGGCTTGCCGCGGATGCCCATGGTGGCGCGGGCCAGGTTGGTGTGGTCCTTGTAGCGGTCGCTGTAGCCGTCATAACGATCGGTCAGCTCAGCGTTCTGGCGCACCCAGGCGATGTCGGCGGTGAAGTCGACGCGGTCGGTCCACGGCATGTGGTAGCCGATGCCCAGCTCCGGCTGATTCAGTTCAACCTTCAGCGAACCGTCGCTGTAGTGATAGGTCTTGCTGGTGCGCGACCAGCCACCAAACACGTAGACCTGTTCGGCGATGGCCACAGAGCCACGCAGGTAGCCGCCGTCGACCTTCGGGTCGTCCAGTGCGTTGTCGTCAACCTTGACCTGCGTCCAACCGCCTTCAACGTAGGTGTAGCTCAGGGCGTCGGCCGAAGCCGAGAGCGGGGCGGCGGCCAGCAGGGCGGCCACGATCAGCATCTTGCGCATGGGAATTCCTGTGAATTTCAGTCCTTTGGCGGGCATGCCCAGCGGGCTGCCCGTGGCGACCTCATGTCGTCCGGGGCAGAATTTTAATGAAAGTTTTACAAATTGCGAGCGACGGCCGTCACAGCTGTGGCATCCGACCCCGTTCAGCACGGGCTGGTACACTAGCCACGCCGGTTCGCCGGTACACAAACGTCTTCAGGGCGGGGTGCAATTCCCCACCGGCGGTAGGTGCGCAAGCACGAGCCCGCGAGCGCCCCGGCCCACGGCCGGGGGTCAGCAGATCCGGTCCAATGCCGGAGCCGACGGTCATAGTCCGGATGAAAGAAGACGGTGCCACAGGGCTCATGCCCTGCGTGCGCCTGTTTGCCTTGCGGCGTTTTTCGCTCACTTTTCGCGGAGAACGTTACTTGTTTACTGGAATCATCGAAGGCGTCGGCCGTCTGGCCGCACGCGAATCCATTGGCGGCGATGTCCGCTTCACCTTCAATGTCGGGACTCTGCCGTTCGACAACGTGCAGATGGGCGAGAGCATTGCCATCAACGGCGTCTGCCTCACCGTCATCGCATTCGACGCCAGCAGCTTCCAGGCTGATGCGTCCACCGAGACCCTGGGCCTGACCACGCTCGGCCAGCTGTCCGAAGGGGCGGTCATCAACCTTGAACGCGCCATGCGCCCGACCGACCGCCTCGGCGGCCATCTGGTCAGCGGCCACGTGGACGGTCTCGGCCAGGTGCTGTCCATCCACGAAGACGCGCGTGCCCAGCGTTGGCGTTTCGCCGCGCCGGCCTCGCTGCGCCGCTACATCGCCAAGAAGGGCTCGATCTGCGTGGACGGCGTCAGCCTCACCGTCAACGAAGTGGACGATGAAGGTTTTGAAGTCGCCCTGATCCCGCACACGGTGGCCAACACCGCCTTCTCCGCCGCAGGCGTGGGCAGCGCGGTCAATCTTGAAATCGATCTGGTCGCCCGCTACGTCGAACGCCTGATCAGCGTGCCGGCCAACGGCCAGCACCCGCATGGAGATGCAGCATGAACTTCGCCCCGATTCCGGAAATCCTGGAAGACATCCGCCTGGGCCGCATGGTCGTCATCGTCGATGACGAAGACCGCGAGAACGAAGGCGACCTGATCATGGCCGCCGAGCTGGTCAAGGCCAGCGACATCAACTTCATGGTCACCCATGGCCGTGGCCTGGTGTGCCTGCCGCTGAACCGCACCCGCGCCGCCGATCTCGGCCTGGCGCCGATGGTGCAGGCCAATACCGCGCAGTTCCAGACCAATTTCACGGTCAGCATCGAGGCCGCCGAGGGCGTCACCACCGGCATCTCGGCGCATGACCGCGCGCACACCATCCGTACCGCGGTGAAGCCCAACGCCAAGCCGTCGGACCTGCACCAGCCGGGCCACATCTTCCCGCTGATCGCTCAGCCGGGCGGCGTGCTGACCCGCGCCGGCCACACCGAGGCGGCCGTGGACATGGCCATGCTGGCCGGGCTGGAACCGGCCGGCGTGCTGGTGGAGATCCTGAACCCGGATGGCAGCATGGCACGCCGCCCGGAACTGGAAGTGTTCGCCCGCGAGCACGGCCTGAAGATGGGCTCCATCGCCGACCTGATCGCCTACCGCCTGGCCACCGAAAAGACCGTCGAGCGTGTGGACGAGCGCGAGATCGAGACCGAGTTCGGCCCGTTCAAGCTGGTCACCTATCGCGACCGCATCGCCCACGACGTGCATTTCGCCCTGGTGCGCGGCACCCCGGATGCCGAAACGCCGACCCTGGTGCGCGTGCAGGTGGAAAACCCGCTGGCCGACCTGCTGCACTGGCGCCGCGATGACTTCGGCGTGGCTGCCACCGATGCCCTGCGCGCGATCGATGCCGAAGGCGCCGGTGTGATGGTGGTGCTGTCGGCCCCGCGCGACGGCGAGGCCCTGCTGGCCCGCCTGCGCCAGCAGCCGGCGCCGGTGGTGCCGGGCAAGGATAAGGACGTGAGCCAGTGGCGCCGCAATGGTGCTGGCGCGCAGATCCTGTCCGACCTGGGCCTGGGCAAGCTGCGCGTACTGGGCACCCCGCGCCGCCAGATCGGCCTGGCCGGCTACGGCCTGGAAGTGGTGGAGACGGTGACCCTGTAATGGGTGGTGCCGGCCGCTTGCCGGCAACCGCAGTCCCCGTGATTGCCGGCCAGCGGCCGGCACTACCGGTGGGTGGCGACCCCGTGCCACCGGTGGGTGCCGACCGTTGGTCGGCACGCCCCGGGCCCCCATCGGCCACGGCCGGGGCCCATCCACGCTAGAATTACCCCCTTATCGAGTCCCCCAAGCCGCATATGAGCCACTTCGAAGGCGATCTTCGCACTCCCGAATCGGCGCGCTTCGCCATCCTGGCCAGCCGCTGGAACGCCCGCATCACCGACACGCTGGTCGCTGGCGCCCGCCAGAGCCTGGCTGGCAACGGCATCACCGAGGCCAACATCGACGTGATCCGCGTGCCGGGTGCCTGGGAACTGCCGCTGGTGGCCGCGCGCCTGGCCGCCGCCCACGAACACGCCGCCATCCTTACCCTGGGCTGCGTGATCCGTGGCGATACCCGCCACTACGAGCACGTGGCCGATCGCTGCGCCGAAGGCCTGATGCGCGTGCAGCTGGACTTCGGCGTGCCGGTGCTGAACGGCGTGCTGGCGGTGGAACGCGTTGAAGACGCCGAGGCCCGCGCAGGCGGCAGCCACGGCAACAAGGGCGAGGAAGTCGCACTCGCCGCATTGGAAATGGTCAATCTTCTGGAGCAGCTGCCATGAACAAGAACACCCAGGGCAAGCCCTCCGGTAAACCCGTCCGCCGTGATGGCGTCGATCCGGTGCTGCGCTCGCGCGCGCGCCGTCGTGCTGTGCAGGCCATCTACGCCTGGCAGATCTCCGGCGGCAACGCCCAGTCGCTGATCGCCCAGTTCGCCCACGAGCAGGCCCGCGAAATCGCCGACCTGGCGTACTTCGAAGCACTGCTGCACGGCGTGCTCGACAACCGCCGCGACATCGACGAAGCGCTCGGCCCGTACCTGGACCGTGGCATCGAAGAAGTGGACGCGATCGAACGCGCGGTGCTGCGCCTGGCGGCGTACGAGCTGCGCTACCGCCTGGACGTGCCGTACCGCGTGGTGATCAACGAAGCCATCGAATCGGCCAAGCGCTTCGGTTCCGAGCATGGCCATACCTACGTCAACGGCGTGCTGGATCGTGCCGCCGTGGAATGGCGCAAGGTCGAATCGGGTCACTGACCCACCTGTGGTAGTGCCGGCCGCTGGCCGGCAGCTGCAGGGATCCTGAGGTTGCCGGCCAGCGGCCGGCACTACCGCCCACCGCGCACTGCGCGGCACGTACAACAGCGGGAGCGCCCCATGTCCCTGGCCGAATTCGCCCTCATTGACCGCATCCGCGCCCGTACCCTCGAGCGCGACGACATCCTGCTCGGCATCGGCGACGACGCTGCGCTGCTGCAGCCGCGTGCCAATGAGCAACTGGTGGTCACTGCCGACACGCTCAACAGCGGCGTGCACTTCCCGGTGGAAACCCCGGCCTTCGACATCGGCTGGAAGACCCTGGCGGTCAACCTGTCGGACCTGGCCGCGATGGGCGCGCGCCCGGCGTGGTGCACGCTGGCGTTGTCGCTGCCGGAAGCCTCCGAAGACTGGATCGATGCGTTCGCCGATGGCTTTTTCGCCCTGGCCGATCAGCACGACATCGCGTTGATCGGCGGTGACACCACGCGTGGCCCGCTGTCGCTGTCGGTGACCGCGATGGGCCAGGTCGGTCGTGGCCAGGCCCTGCGTCGCGACCGCGCGCAGCTTGGCGATGACATCTGGGTGAGCGGCACACTCGGCGATGCCGCCGGTGCGCTGCGCCTGTGGCAGCAAGCTGCGCTGAGCATCGCCACCGCCACGCTGCTGGCCGACTACGAAAGCCTGCGCCTGCGTCTGCTGCGGCCGACGCCGCGTGTGACCCTGGGCCTGCGCCTGCGTGCGTTCGCGCACGCGGCGGTGGATGTGTCCGATGGCCTGCTGGCCGATCTGGGCCACATTGCCACGCGCAGCAACGTGGCCGCACATGTCGATGCCGATTCGTTGCCGATCTCCCACGCGCTGCGTGAGCTGCTCGGCCGCGATGGCGCGCGCGACTGCGCACTGCGCGGTGGCGACGACTACGAACTGTGCTTCACCGCCGCCGCCGACCAGCGCGACGCGCTGCACTACCTGGCCGAATCGCTGGACGTGCCGCTCACCCGCATCGGTCGCATTGCCGAAGGGCAGGGCGTGCATGTGGATGGCGAAGCCGCCGACGGCGGATACCAGCACTTCGTCTGATTGATGACGCCGGGCATGGCCCGGCGCTGCCACGCGACTGAAACCGCCGGGCATGACCGGGTGCTGCCGTATCGGTGCGCGGTTGCTGGATGACATCGACGCTGCAGAGCCGAGCCTACGCTCGGCTCACGCGCGAAGCGCGGCTTTCATCGCGATGTGCCCCATGGCAGCCGAGCATGGGCTCGGCTCTGCAGATGTCGCTAAGCTGCCTGCAACTGCACATCCAGTACTCAGTCAGCCTGCGGCTGCCTGCCGCGACGCTGCTGCAGGCAGGACTCACACGTGACCGTTGCCAGCGACCGCGCATCGTTGACCGCGGCCAGGGCCTGCTCCAGGATCGGCGCGAGGTCATGTGGCAGGCGCGCAGCGGCTTCGCCAAGAGTGGTGATGACATGGGGATAGAGAGGCTTGTACATCTCGGCATCCTTGTTCGCAGGGCGTGGGCCCTGTTGCTTCGACCCAACCCGTTCGGCGGTTGCCAACGGCTCACAGAGATGCCGATGGTGCTGTCACTGCGGGCTCACTGGACCAGGCAGCTGGCGCTCACGGCGGGCGTGGGTCAGAGCTGTGTGGTGCTGTTGGCGATATGTACCTGGCAAAGGCGCAGTTTTCCCATGCAACAAGTTGCAAAGCACACTGGACACCGGATGGAGCTTCAGTTGACGGCTGGCAGCGTGAAGGTCCGTAGCGGGTACAGTGCGACGCCTCCAGCTGGGGAGGGCTCCTGCGGGTCGTCGTCAACACATTGGCAGTGGCACTACACCGGCGGCAGCACCTTGCCGGGGTTGAGGATGCCGTCCGGGTCCAGCGCGGCCTTGATCGCTCGCATCGTCGCCAGCGTTTCTGCGGTGAAGGCCTTCGCCATGAAATCTCGCTTGGCCAGGCCAATGCCGTGTTCTCCCGACAGCGTGCCGCCCAACGCCAGCGTCAGCTCGAAGATCTTTGGCAGCGCGGCATGCGCGCGCGCGTTCTCGTCGGCATCATCCGGGTGGTAGAGGATGTTGACGTGCAGGTTGCCGTTGCCGGCATGGCCGAAGGTGACGATGGTGAGTGCGTAGTCACGTGCCAGTGCCTGCACGCCGGCCACCAGTTCCGGAATGCGCGACACCGGTACCACCACGTCTTCGTTGATCTTGCCCGGCGCGACGCTGCGCAGTGCGGGCGACAACGCTTTGCGTGCGGCCCACAGCTGATCGCGTGCACGACCTTCCATCGCCACATCCAGTTCGATCATGCCGTCGCCCTCTGCGGCGCTGGCCAGCGCCTGCAGCAGGTAGGGCAGGGTGTCGTGGTCACCATCGGCTTCGACCAGCAGCATCGCACCGGCCTCCGGCACGTCGGCACCATTCAGCCGCAGCAGCTCCAGGCTGCGTGCGTCCATGAACTCCAGGCGGGTCGGCACCACCGGCTGCGACATCAGCCGCGATACCGCCGCAGCGGCGGCATCGGCATCGCGGTACAGCACACGCAGGCCGGCCTGGCTGACTGGCAACGGGGTCAGTTTGAGCGTGGCTTCTACGATCAGTGCCAGCGTGCCTTCGCTGCCCACCAGCAGATGCGTGAGGTCATAGCCGGTGGCGTCCTTGGTGTAGGCACCGCCGCAGCGGATCACGTCGCCAGTGCCGGTAACGGCAACCAGGCCCAGCACGTTGTCGCGGCTGGTGCCGTACTTCACCGCGCGCGGGCCGCCGGCATTGCAGGCCAGGTTGCCGCCGATGCTGCAGATCTCGGCGCTGGATGGATCCGGCGCCCAGAACAGGCCATGCGGGGCCAGCGCCTGCTGCAGGGCGCCGTTGAGCACGCCCGGTTGCACCACCGCGCAACGGTCACCGGCGCGGATCTCGACGATGCGGTCCATGCGGGTGAACGACAGCACGATACTGCCGGGCAGCGGCACCGCCGCGCCGGTGGTGCCGGTACCAGCCCCACGTGCGACCAAGGCCACGCCATGCGCACGGCAGGCCCGCACCAAAGCCTGCACCTGTTCGATGTCGGCTGGCAGCGCCACCGCCGCCGGGCGCTGGTGACGCCATGAGTTGTCCTGCGCGTTCGCCTCCAGCGCGCCGTCATCCATGCGCCAGCCCTCCGCGCCCAGCAGGGCG
This sequence comes from Stenotrophomonas sp. 62841_Sma, assembly GCF_056482945.1. Lineage (NCBI taxonomy): Bacteria > Pseudomonadati > Pseudomonadota > Gammaproteobacteria > Lysobacterales > Lysobacteraceae > Stenotrophomonas > Stenotrophomonas sp. 62841_Sma. The sequence goes on from NZ_CM151224.1 coordinate 692,929, forward strand.
GACAGTTCGGCAACCAGTGCAGCAGGCAGGGCAGGACTCATGACGGATCTCGTGGGGTAACAGGAGCGGGTTGGATCAGTTTCCAGGCAACAACGGCGGTAGCCAGTGGCAGCCACACCCAGCGCAGTTCAGAGAGCAGGGTGGCCACGCCCCGCGCGCTGAAGAACTGCGGGGCGAAGGGTGAAACGCGGATGGGTCGCCACGGCGCGAAGAAGCGCTGCTCGCTCCATGGCCAGGCAAGGGCGACGCCGAGGCCGCCGGAGGTCATCGCATCCAGTAGTGGATGGCTGGCGGCACAGACGAAGACGAACACCGCCGCTTGTAGGGTCGATGCCACCGTTGGCCCTGCCTTGGCAGGTGCCAACCTTGGTTGGCACGAAACCGCCGACCAAGGTCGGCGACTACCAGAGCGTGCCATTGCCTCTTCGGTAGGTGCCAACCTTGGTTGGCACAGAAGCGCCGACCAAGGTCGGCGACTACCGGGGTTGCGGGGTGCCGACCAAGGTCGGCGGCTACCAAAGAACGCCAACACCGCGGCCACCGCCGCCAGCACGCCGGCAAACAGCAACGAATGGCTGGCACCGCGATGTCCGAACGCATCGGCGTAGGGAATGTGCAGTGCAAAGGCCAGCACATCGGCATCGGGCAGCATCGCAGCGATCACACCGGCAGCAAGCAGGCGCGGTGGGATGCGGCCACGGTCAGCGGCGCACCAGAGCGCCAACGGCACAGCGGCATGGGTGATGATCGACGGCATCAGTCACGCACCGTGGTTGTGCCGGCCCGGCTGCGCTCTGGTGGGTGCCAACCTTGGTTGGCACAGAAGCGCCGACCAAAGTCGGCCTCTACCAGAGCGGACGGTAACCATCAGCAGTCATCCAGCCGGAACGCATCACGCAGCCACCGCAGCTGCGGTGGTTCACCACTGGCTTCAACCACATCAAAACGGCAGGGTGCATTGGCCAGCGCCGGGTTGTCCTGCAGGTACAGCTGCGCGGCATGGGCCAGGCGCCGGCATTTGCGCGCATCCACCGAAGCGGCGCCGCCACCGAAATCCGATCGCGCGCGATAGCGCACTTCCACGAACACCACGGTGCCGGCATCGTCCATCACCAGGTCCAGTTCACCGCCGCGATAACGCACGTTGCGCGCACGCGGCCGCAGTCCGGCCTGTTGCAGGTGCTGCTCGGCGGCGGCTTCCACCGCCGAGCCACGTTGGCTGCGCTCAGCGACCACCGACGATCGGCATCGGCCGGCCGCCATTGAAGGTGGACCATGCCGGCTGGCGCAGGATGTTGCCGTTGCTGTCCAGGAACAGGGTGCCGGTGGCACCGTCCAGGCCGCCCTCGTTGGACAGCTTGTCCAGATAGGCGGTGATCTTCCAGGCATCGGCACCGAAAGCGAACAGGCGGCCAGCGGCGCCGCGAGCGCTGGGCAGCGCGCTGGCCACCTGGCTGGCCGACGGCAGGCCGGACACGCTGCGCACATTCCAGGCTTCGTTCGGGTAGACGATGCCGTCCAGCGCCACGTCTTCTTCCACCTTGCCGCTGCCGACGGTCAGCTGCGAGGTGCCGACGCGGGTCGCGCCACCGGCACCGGCCAACGCCAGCTGCGGCGCCAGCAGCCGGGCCTGCGGGGCGCGCACGGCGAGGAACACGGCATCGACCTGACCGGCATTGCGCACCTGCGCGCCGACATCGCCGACGGCTTCGCTGACATTGACCGTGGCCACCACCTGGCCGCCGCGCTGTGCGAAGCGCTGGGCAAAGGCGGCGGCGGAACGGCGGCCGGTGTCGTCGTTGCTGCTGATCACCAGCGCGCGGTTGCGCTCGCGGCCACGCAGGTACTCGGCGGCGACGATGCCGTCGTCTTCCGGTGCCAGCGAGAAACCAGCGCTGCCGGCCGGCGGTGCATCCTTGCCGCGGTTCAGGGCCAGCACCGGTACCTGCAGCTGCTGGCGGCCGTACACGGCGTCCACTTCGTCGCGGCCCAGCGGGCCGACCACGAAGTCGGCACCGGAGGCGACGGCCTTGTCGTAGGCGGCGAGGGCACCAGCCGGGGTGCCAGCGGTGTCGAAGAAATTGATGTCCGGGCGGCGACGGCTTTCACCGTAGTAGGCGCTCAACAGGCCATCGCGCACCGGCTGCGCGGCGGTGGCCAGGCGGCCGCTGAGCGGCAGCAGCACGGCCAGCTTGGCCGGCGGCCGGTAGCCGTCGCTCATCGCCGGCGGACGCTTGCTGGTATCAAACTGGGCCGCGCCATCGCGGTCGAACGGGCGCGGCAGCGGCAGGCCGCGCGCGATCAGCGCACGGCCGGCGAAGTTGTACAGAGGATCGTTGGCCGGCAGGGCAGCGGCACGGCTGCGCAAAGTGGCGTCGTCGAGGGTACCGAGCAGGCCGGAGATGGCGGCCTGGTTCTCGCTGCGCGCACTGCCGGTCAGGCTGGCATGGGCGCGTGCACGTTCGGTGGCGGCGCCGAAGGCATCGCCGGTGCCCTGCAGCGCGTTGGCGCGGGCCAGATACCAGCGCGTACGCAGCGCCGGCAGCACGTTGTCGCCGTGGTCCTTCAGCAGGGCCAGCGCCTGCGCCGGTTGCTTGTCGGCCAGTGCCAGCTCGGCGCCGGTCAGCTGGTAGCGCTGCAGGCTGGCGCCGGACAGCTGGCGGGCGGTGAGCTGGCCCAGTAGGCTGCGCGCGCGCGCACTGTCACCGGCCAGGTGCCAGGCCCAGGCCGCGTCGGCCAGCGCATTGCTGCGAGCGCCGCCGCGCAGGGTGGCGGCCAGGGCTTCCAGCTGCAGCGCGGCGTCGCGTGGCTTGCCCTGTTCGATCAGCGCCAGCGCCTGGCTCTGGGCCGGCGAATCGGGCGTGCTGGTCAGGCTGGTGGTGGCACAACCGGCCAGCAGCATCAGCGACAACGACAGGGCGGAGATCCGTGCGGCGGGCTTGTTCATGATCGGGTCCATGCGATGAGGGCAGCGGCCTTGGCCGGGTACACGCTACGATTCTACCCTTGCCCCGTGAGTACCGCTGAAATGAGTGTGCCAACCCTGTACGTCGTCGCCACCCCGATCGGCAACCTGGCCGATCTGAGCCCGCGCGCGCAGGAGGTGCTGCGGTCGGTGGCGGCCATCTGTGCCGAAGACACCCGCCGCAGTGGCCAGCTGCTGTCCCATTTCGGCATCCAGCAGCCGTTGGTGGCCCTGCACGAACACAATGAAGAGGCCCTGGCCCAGCGCCTGGTCTCGCGCCTGCAGGCCGGTGAATCGCTGGCGCTGGTCAGTGATGCCGGCACCCCGCTGGTCAGTGACCCCGGTTTCCGCCTGGTGCGTGCTGCGCGCGCGGCGGGCATCAAGGTCAGCCCGATTCCCGGCGCCTGTGCTGCCATCGCCGCGCTGAGCGTGGCCGGCCTGCCCAGCGACCGTTTCAGTTTCGAGGGTTTCCTGCCGGCCAAGGCCAGCGGCCGCCGCGACCGCCTGCAGGCGCTGGCCGGTGAAGTACGCACCATGGTGTTCTACGAATCCTCGCACCGCATCGCCGAATCGCTGGCCGACATGGCGGCGATCTTCGGCGGTGAGCGCCCGGCGGTGTTGGCCCGCGAGCTGACCAAGCTGTTCGAGACCGTGCTTGATGGTGACCTGGCCGGCCTGCTGGCGAAGGTGGAAGCTGACGAGAACCAGCGCAAGGGCGAGTTCGTGGTGATGGTGCAGGGTGCTGGCGACGATGAGGAAGCGCAGCTGGCGCATGGCCGCCGTGTCTACGCCAAATTGAGCGAGCATCTGCCGCCGTCGACCGCCGCCAAGCTGGCTGCCGAGCTGACCGGCGCACCGCGCAAGGCGTTGTACGGGAGTTGATGGATCGTGCGGACCAAGGTCCGCACCCACCAGAGCGGAATCCGCACCCACCAGAGCAGCGGAGTCGGTAGATCCGCGCCATGCGTGGATGAACGGGCCGCGCCAAGGTCCGCGTCCACCCGGGCGGACGCGGTAGCGCCAGGCCTTGCCGCGTCAGGACTGTACGGGTGTGTCGAGGGTGTCCAGATAGTTGGCAATCTCGGCAATCACCGAAGAGAGGTCCGGCGCGATCAGGCGATTCCTGCGCAGGAAGGCGCGCCACTGGGTCTGCTTCTGGGTATCTGCGGCGAATGACTGAGTCAGTCCGTAGGGCAGGGGCGTTGGCGGCGGGGTCCTTCGTCGATCAAACGTCGCGCCAATGGCCGCTACAAGGTGCGGGCGATCCATGGCGTCTTCACGGATCAGTGCCAGCAAGTCGAAGAAGTCCTTCATCCTGCTGTTAGCGATGCCCAGTGCCGCTATAGCCTCGAGCTTTTCGGCAAACACGGTTTCGCGTGGATAGACGCGCAGGCAGGCTGGAGGGAATCCCTCCAGAATCACCGGATAGGTGATCTCCGGCGGCGGGGTGATCACCGCGTCGCCAAACCCGACGTCCCACTGCACATGGCAGCGTGCGCGGCCCAGATGTGCGATCAGGCGCATGCGCAGCCCCTCGTACGTGGCTTCTTCACGTATGGCCTCGATGACGATGCTGCCTGGATCGAAGCGCAGGCCGTCGTCCCCGGGCATTCCACAGAGCGAAAGTGCGATATGTAGCAGGCGATCGGGCTCAGCGCTGCCGGATCCCAGGAAATCGGCATCCCGTGTAGGGCGGTGCGGCGCGTCGAACCACACTGCGAACAGCATGGCACCCTTCAGCAGGAACTGGTCGCGGTATCGAGAAGCGGAGAGCCGGTAGAGCAGGCGCTCAACGGCGAACCTGTCCAGCACGAACTGAAAGTCCTCACCCCGCTTGCGTGCGAGATCGAGCAGCCGTTGCCGGATGGAAGCAACGCGGTGGGGAGGTGTTGGAGAGGGGATCAAGCCAGGGCATCGAGGTACGGTCTCATCAGTCTGGCAACGCGGCAGATCCGCGCATACTCCATCAACGCATCCGGCGTGGTTGCACGGCTGTGAAGCGCGTCACGCAGGGCTTCAAGTGCGACATCAAGCCCTACGAGATTGCGGAACTTGAAGCAATCGACGACGGTTTTGGCAGCGTTGCTGACGTATATGAGACGTCCGCCTACGCGACGTTCTTCCAGCCCCGCATTGAGGGTCGTTGCCGACATGCGGACCACACGGAGGGGCGGCCAGTCGATCCGCGGAACGCGGTCGCTGTTGCCGATGGAGACCCAGCGTTCGAATGGTGCCTGGGTGGTCAGGCCATGCAGGCGCAGGGCACTCAACAGGCATAGACGGGGGTGTGGCAGGCGTTCTGCAATGATCCGCAGTCCATCATCGGTGTCGTCGCTCTTTCTTTCCGCCAACGCGTAGACGCCACGGGACAACCGGATCAGTGCGCCTGCCTCGACCAGGCGGGTCAGTTGGGCGCGGGCGATCCCGGCAGTCACCAGTTCGCGGGCGCGCAGGGTGCCTGCGCGTCGCAATAGCTTTCGTGCCTTGGCCTCAGCGTTTCCCATGACGGCATTGTTCCATAATGTCGGGTGTTTTGAATATCGACCGACAAAAAGGAACATCGTTGGCTGCGGCGAGTGACGAGTGAATGGTGCGGACCAAGGTCCGCACCCACCAGAGCGGAATCCGCACCCACCAGAGCCGCGCGGGTTTCGCCGGCCCTGTCCAGTGAATCGGTAGATCCACGCCATGCGTGGATGGATGAACCGCACGCCGCGATCAGCACGGCAGGAAGGGCGTGCGTAGGCTAGAATGTGCACTGGCGGAGCCGGCCAGACAGTCGCGTCATCCCTTCGGGGGTGCCGAGGAAAGTCCGGGCTCCATAGGGCAAGGTGCCAGGTAACGCCTGGGCGGCGCAAGCCGACGGAAAGTGCAACAGAAAGATACCGCCTACGTCTTCTTCGGAAGGCCGGTAAGGGTGAAATGGTGCGGTAAGAGCGCACCGCGAGTCTGGCAACAGACCGGCACGGCAAACCCCACCTGGAGCAAGACCAAATAGGGATCCTTTGGCGCGGCCCGCGTTGGATCCGGGTAGGTTGCTTGAGCGTTGCGGTGACGTAACGCCTAGAGGAATGACTGTCCACGACAGAACCCGGCTTATCGGCCGGCTCCGCCTCCTTCTTCCATATGCGTGAACCGCGCATCGGTAGTGCCGGCCGCCGGCCGGCAGCTTCACGATGCCTGCAGGGCGGACAGAGTGCCGGCCAGCGGCCGGCACTGCCTCGACGTCGCGCGTTCGTCAGCCCGGCGTACGGTACTGCCCTGCGGAAATGAACTGCGAGAAGCGCTCGCACCACACCACCACCGTGGTGTAGTCGTCCACGTTGACGTCATCGGGTACATCGACCAGGAAACGGTTGAAGGTCTTCACCTCGCCGATGCGCCGGGCCTGCGCCTTGATCTTCAGGAAGTCCGCCTTGTTGTCGACGAAATCGCGGACCAGGTAGACCTTGTAGTCCGGTCCCGGTCCCATCTTCCCGTCGAAGGCCACCTGGCGTGCGCTGACGCTGACCTTGCCTTCCGCCCAGTGCACCGCGTCGCTGCCCTTGAGGTCGCGGCGGAACGTGGTGTGATGGGTGGCGTCGTTCATGGCGGCCTGCACCTGTGCCGCGGGCGGATCATCAGGAGCGATCAGGATCGGCAGGAAGTACACGCCCAGGCCGAAGCCGAGGCCGAGAGTGAGCAGATGGGTGGCGAGCAGGATGAGGGTGCGGCGCATGGGGCCTCCATGTGGATGTGGATCGCGCGGCATGGTGCCGGGCATGACCACCTTGGGAGGTTGCGGGCGGCATTTATAGACACAGTGCCAAGCGCAAAAAGGGCACAGTGGGGTGGCTGCGGCAACGCAGGCCCTGTGGCACGGGCGGAAAGGCGCTGCGTCGGGAAGCTGAATGACGTTGGCAGCCTTGGATCGCAGTGACGGGTAGTGCCGGCCGCTGGCCGGCAGCGGCGTGGCCTGCCCGAAGATCCGGAGGTTGCCGGCCAGCGGCCGGCACTACCCTGCTGGAAAGAGATTCCGGCCAACGGTAGGCAATACCCCTGCTGGAGAGAGATTCCCGCCAGCGGTCGGCACGACCAGGTCAGAAAATGACGTGGCTCTGTCCGTTGGCTGCGCCCTGCGGGCCAAAGCGACGTTCATGGATCTGCCCATGCCCGTTGGCGTCGATCAGCAGCACGGTGCTGGCGCGGGTGCCGTAGTCGTCGCCGCGGATGAAGGCCGGGCTCAGCCAGCGCTCACGCTCCAGGCCGATGCCGGTGTCGGGCAGGTCGCTGTCGGCGGGGCGGTGCTCGTCAGCCAGGGCATTCCAGAGTGGGGTCAGGTCCGGGGTCAGATCCCTTTCGCTTTGCGAAAGGGATCTGACCCGGCCTTCCTGCAGCCAGGCTTCAAGGGCCGCCATCAGCCGCCGGGTCTTCGGCCAGGGCGCGTCCAGCGCACCGTTGGACATGCCATGCACGCCCGGGCCCAGGCGCTGCCGCTCGGCGGGGTGGTTGCCCAGGAACTCCAGGCTGTGGCCGTCGGCCAGCAACAGGTTGAACGGCGCGTAGGCGCCGGCCACCGTTGCCAGTCGGTCGATATGCACGGTGGCCGGGTCGCGGCCGCGCAGGAAGTCGGCCACCAGCGCGCCCCGTGAAGGACCGGTCTGGGCGGCCAGCGGATCACGCACATTGGTGACCACCGCCATCCGGCCTGCGGCACCGACGCCGGCCCAGCCGCCGCCGGAGCGCAGGTCGCGCCCCCCGATGACGGAGGTCTCATCTTGCCAGGGGGCCAGCGCCGCCGTCGGGCGGGCGTGGAACTCATCACGGTTGCCGGTCATCACCAGCCGCCAGCGCGGGTGGTGCATCCAGCCAAGAGCGAGCAGGCACATGGCCTCATTGTGCACGGTTTGCGCAGTCTGGCGCCGCTTCCAGCCCGTTTTGGATGAATGCGCGGCCGATGTTTCACGCGCTGTCCACAGCCCTGAACTTCCGTTCAATCTCAAAAATTGAGACGGATCAGCAACTTGTGGATAAGCCTTGAACAATTCTCTAAAGGTTGTTGCAAGCCATTGATGTGGCTGGCGATTTCCCCGCTGAAAAGTTGTTGACAACCCTTCGGCCGCTGCTAAGGTGGGCATCAGAGGGAAATCCGGGTGTTTTGTGGGTTTTCGTGGTTCAATGTTTCACCGGGCGAAGGATAGGTGCACGCGTCGTGTTCCAGGGCGAGACGGCCATCACAGTTGACGATAAAGGGCGCATGGCGGTTCCCACCGCTTACCGCGACCTCGTCGCGCGCGCCAGCAACAACCGTCTCGTGCTGACCTACAACCCGTTCGAAGCCGGCTGCCTGTGGCTGTATGCAGAGTCGGAATGGGAGCGGGTCCGCGACGACGTGATGTCCAAGCCCAACACCCAGCGCGTCGTGCGCCTGTTGCAGCAGAAGCTGGTCGGCTCGGCCGCCCATCTTGAGCTGGACGGCAACGGTCGCATCAGCATCCCCGCCAGCCACCGCGGTGCGGTGGGCATTGAGAAGAAGGCGGTATTGCTCGGTATGGGCGACAAGTTCGAATTGTGGAGCGAGCAGGCGCATCGGGCCCTGATCCAGCAGACATTGTCTGACGAGGATCTGGGTGATGGGTTGCTCGACCTGAAGTTGTGAGCCGGGGTGCCCGGATGCGCCCAGAAGCGCAGGCCGGTCACCTTCCGGTGTCGCAGTCGCCGGCGGTGCACCTGCCGGTCCTGTACACCCAGGTCCTTGAAGGCCTGAGGGTGATCGAAAACGGACGTTATCTGGATGGCACGTTCGGTCGTGGCGGTCATGCACGTGGCGTGCTCACCCAGCTCGGTCCCGAGGGGCGCCTGCTGGTCATGGACAAGGATCCGGAAGCCATCGCCGTAGCCGAGCGCGATTTCGCGCCGGACCCGCGCGTGTCCATCTTCCGTGGCAGCTTCGCCCAGCTGCTGCAGTGGGATGCGACGGCTGAAGGCCTGGACGGCGTCCTGTTCGACCTGGGCGTGTCGTCGCCGCAGCTGGACGTGGCCGAACGTGGCTTCAGCTTCGGCAAGGACGGCCCGCTGGACATGCGCATGGATCCGGACAACGGTGAAAGCGCCGCACAATGGATCAACCGCGTTGAAGAACGCGAGATTGCCGACGTGCTGTGGACCTACGGCGAAGAGCGCCAGAGCCGCCGTATCGCCCGTGCCATCGTGGCCCGCCGCGAGAAGCAGCCGTTCTCCCGTACCGCCGAACTGGCCGAGTTGATCGCCTCGGTGATGCCGCGCGGAAAAGACAAGATCCACCCGGCCACGCGCAGCTTCCAGGCCATCCGCATCCACATCAACCGCGAGCTGGCCGACCTGGAAGCCGGGCTTGATGCGGCCGTGGAACGGCTGAAGCCCGGCGGCCGCCTGGCGATCATCAGCTTCCACTCGCTGGAAGACCGCATCGTCAAGCAGTACATGAACCGCCTGGCCAAGGCCCCGCCGGCCAACCGCCGCCTGCCCGAGGCGGAGGTGTTCGTACCGACGCTGGATCTGATCGGCGGTGCCATCAAGGCCACCGACGAAGAACTGGCGGCCAACCCGCGTGCCCGCAGCGCCGTGCTGCGCGTGGCCCAGAAGCGGGAGGCTGATGCATGAGCCGGCTGCTGCTGATCATCCTGTTGGCCTCGACCGTGGCCTCGGCGATCGGCGTCGTGTTCGTGCGTCACCGTCACCGTCAGACGTTCATCGAGCTGTCGCGCGCTGAGCGCAAGCGCGATGACATCAATCTGGAATTCGGCCGCCTGCAGCTGGAGCAGGCCACCCTGGCCGAAGCCAACCGTGTCGATCGCATCGCCCGCGAGAAGCTCGGCATGAAGTTCCCCGAGGCCGCCGACATCGTGGTGGTGCGCCCATGAGCAAGACCGGCCGCAACCGCCCCCGCAACGCCTTCAACCTGCGCCAGCGCCTGCGCTGGGTGGCGTTGGCGCTCGGCCTGTGTTCGGTGTCGCTGGTGGGTCGTGCGGCCTACGTGCAGATCATCAACAGCGACTTCTACCAGCGCCAGGGCGAGGCCCGCTACCTGCGCGAGCTGCCGATCAAGACCTCGCGCGGCATGATCACCGACCGCAACGGCGAGCCGCTGGCGGTGTCGACCCCGGTCGCTTCGATCTGGGTCAACCCGCAGGACCTGCTGCGTTCGCCTGAGCGCATCCCTGAGCTGGCCCAGGCGGTCGGCATGTCGGTGGATGAACTGAGCAGCCGACTGTCGCAGAAGTCGGACAAGGAATTCATGTACCTGCGCCGCCGGATCAATCCGGACGAGGCAGAGAAGGTGGTCGCGCTGAAGATTCCGGGCGTGGCCGCGCAGCGCGAGTTCCGCCGCTTCTACCCGCAGGGTGAGGCGATGGCGCACGTGCTGGGCTTCACCAACATCGACGACCGCGGCCAGGAAGGCCTGGAGCTGGCGTTCGACGAATGGCTGCGCGGCAAGGCCGGTGCCAAGCGGGTGATCCGCAACCGCAAGGGCGAAACCGTCGAGAGCGATCTGCTGCGCGCCGCCGAACCGGGCAAGGACCTGACCCTCAGCATCGACCGCCGCATCCAGTACCTGGCGTTCAAGGAACTGCGCAACGCGCTGGTGGCCAACAAGGCGGCCGGCGGTTCGATGGTGATCATGGACGTGACCACCGGCGAGATCCTGGCCATGGTCAACCTGCCGACCTACAACCCGAATTCGCTGACCGGCGCGCTGCCCGATGCGCGCCGTAACCGCGCAGTGACCGACCTGGTCGAGCCGGGTTCGACGATGAAGCCGTTGACCATTGCCACTGCGCTGCAGGCCGGTGCGGTGACCAAGGACACCGTCATCGACACCAATCCGGGCTACATGCAGGTGGCGCGCTTCACCATCCGCGACGTGCCGCGCAACAACGGCGTGTTGAACGTGACTGGTGTGATCACCCGCAGTTCCAACATCGGCGCGGCCAAGGTCGCGGCGAAGATGCCGGACCAGGTGTTCTATGACGGCGTGCGCCGCTTCGGCTATGGCTCGGTGCCGCACAGCGGCTTCCCGGGTGAATCCGGCGGCGTCGTGCGGCGCCCGGCCAACTGGGACGGTGCCACCAAGACCACCATGTCCTACGGCTACGGCCTGAATGTGACCCCGCTGCAGATCGCCACCGCCTATTCGGCGCTGGCCAATGGCGGCAAATTGATCGCGCCGACCTTTGTCAAAGGCCAGCGCAACGAAGCGCATCAGATCATCGATGAGAGCGTCGCCAGGCAGGTGGTGGCGATGATGGAAACGGTTGTTACCCAAGGCGGCGCCAAGCAGGCGGCGGTGCTGGGTTACCGCGTGGCCGGCAAGACCGGTACCGCGCGCAAGACCGGCCCGGGTGGTTACGAGCGCGGCCATTACAACGCGCTGTTCGCCGGCGTGGTGCCGGCCACCAATCCGCGCTTCGCCACCGTCATCGTCATCAACGACCCGCAGGCCGGCAAGTTCTACGGTGGCCTGGTGTCGGCGCCGGTCTACCACAACGTGATGGAAGGCACCCTGCGCCTGATGGACGTGCCGCTGGACGACCTGCAGTCGTGGCTGGCCGCACAGCAGTCCGGCAAGGTCGGTCACTCGGCCTCGATCCTGCCCGCGCCGCCGGCCGAGGCCGCGCTGCCGGTGGATGCCGCCGCTGAATTCGACGCTGCGCTGCCCAGCGCGCAAGCCCAGACGCCGCCCGCTACGGGAGGCACGCAATGAGTCCTTCGATGTTGCTTTCGCAGTTGCTTCCGGATGTGGCCCTGGCGGGCCACGATCCCGTTCTGACCGGCCTGGTGCTGGACAGCCGCGCCGTGCGCCCCGGCAATGCCTTCGTCGCCATCGCCGGTTTCGGCGCGCATGGCCTGGGCTTTGTCGAGCAGGCCCGTGCGGCCGGCGCTGGCGCCATCCTGTTCGAACCGCCGGCACCGGTCGAACTGCCGGCACCGGACGATGCGATCGCTGTGCCGGGCCTGCGCGCGCGCATGGGTGCGATGGCCGACCAGTTCCATGGCGCACCGTCGCGGGCGATGGCGATGGTGGGCGTGACCGGCACCAACGGCAAGACCTCCACCGTGCAGCTGCTGGCCCAGGCCTGGCACCTGCTCGGAACGCCCAGTGGCAGTATCGGCACGTTGGGCGCCGGACTTTACGGTGCAGTTGAGCCGACCGGCTTCACTACGCCGCTGGTGCTGCAGATGCATGCGCTGCTGGCGCAGCTGCGTGATGCCGGTGCGCGCGCGGTAGCGATGGAAGTCAGCTCGCACGCGCTGGACCAGGGCCGCGTGGATGCGGTGCACTACGACGTGGCGGTATTCACCAATCTCACCCGCGACCATCTGGACTACCACGGCGACATGGCCAGCTACGGCGCGGCCAAGGCACGGCTGTTCCATCGCCCGGGACTGAAGGCCGCGGTGATCAATCTTGACGACGCGTTCGGTCGCCAGCTGTTCGCCGGCCTCCCGGCGGGCGTGCAACCGATCGGCCTGAGCTCGCGCGGTGCCACCGATGCCAGCGTGCGCGCCGAGGCGCTGCAGCTGGACGGCCGTGGCATTGCCTTCGAACTGGTCATCGACGGCCAGCGCGCGGCGGTGCAGTCGCCGCTGCTGGGCCGCTTCAACGTGGACAACCTGCTGGCCGTGGCCGGCACCCTGCACGCGCAGGGTCAGCCGCTGCCGCGCATTGCCGAGGTGTTGTCGGCGCTGCAGCCGATCCGTGGCCGCATGAACCGCCTGGGCGGCGAAGACGGCCTGCCGACCGTGGTAGTCGATTACGCACATACCCCGGACGCACTGGAACAGGCGCTGGACAGCCTGCACGGCCACCTGCAGGGCACGCTGTTCTGTGTGTTCGGCTGCGGTGGCGAGCGTGATACCGGCAAGCGCCCGCAGATGGCCGCGATCGCCGAGCGCTTGGCCAACCAGGTCATCGTCACCGACGACAATCCGCGTGGCGAAGATGGCGACGTGATCGTGGCCGACATCCTGGCCGGCTTCACCGATGCCTCCGCCGTGACCGTGCAGCGCAGCCGCGCGCGTGCGATCGGCCTGGCGGTGAAGCGTGCCGGTGCCGGCGACATCATCCTGATCGCTGGCAAGGGCCACGAGCCGTACCAGGAAGTGAATGGCGTGCGCCATGACTTCGACGACACCGAAGTGGCCGCCGCTGCGTTGGCCGCCAAGGCCGGTGTGCTCAGCGCGCAGGCCGGGGAGGGCATCGCATGAAGCGCACTCTGCTTTCGCTGATCGCACACTGGGCCGGCGGCGAGATCCACGGCGACGACGTGGCTATCGATGCGGTCAGCAATGACACCCGCAGCCTCGGCCCGGGCAGCCTGTATGTGGCGCTGCGCGGCGAGCGTTTCGATGGCCATGACTTTGCCGCCGACGCGCAGGCGCGCGGTGCCAGCGCGCTGCTGGTCGAGCGCCTGCTGCCGATCGAACTGCCGCAGGTGCTGGTGGCCGACAGCGAACTGGCGCTGGCGAAGATCGCCACCGGCATGCAGCGTGACCGTGATACCGAGGTGTTCGCGATCACCGGCAGCAACGGCAAGACCAGCGTGAAGAGCCTGCTGCTGTCGATCCTGCAGCAGGTGGCCCGTCATGCGCACAAGGTGGTCTACGCCAACCCGGGCAACCGCAACAACGAGATCGGCCTGCCGCTGGCAGTGATCGATGCCCCGGAAGATGCCGACTACGCTGTCTACGAGATGGGCGCGGGCAAGCCGGGTGACATCGCCTACCTGACCGACATCGCCCGCCCGCGTTATGCGCTGGTCAACAACATCGCCCCGGCGCACCTGGAACGCATGGGCAGCCTGCTCGGCGTGGCAGTGACCAAGGGCGCGATCTATGCCGCGCTGCCGGCCGATGGCGTGGCGGTGATCAACGTCGACGATGCCTACGGCCGCTGGTTCGAACAGCACTTCGTCGGCACCCCGCCGCGCAGCCGTGTGCTGCGCTATGGCCTGGAGCACTCGGCGGACGTGACCGCACGCGACATCCGCGCCGGCGCGCAGGGCAGCCAGTTCACCCTGGTCGCACCGACCGGCGAAGCCCGCGTGGTGCTGGGCCTGCCGGGTCGCCACAACGTCAGCAATGCGCTGGCCGCTGCCAGCCTGGCGCTGGCCGCCGGTGTTGATCTGGCGCTGATTGCCGCCGGCCTGGCCGAAGCGCAGCCGGTGCCGGGTCGCCAGATTGCCCATCAGCTGCGCAACGGCGCGGTGCTGGTGGACGACAGCTACAACGCCAACCCGGGTTCGCTGGCTGCGGCCATCGATGCCCTGGCGGCGGCTCCGGAAGAAGGCTGGCTGGTGCTTGGCGACATGCGCGAGCTGGGCCCGGATGCCGAAGCGCTGCATGCGCAGGCCGGCCTGCGCGCCCGCGCGGCTGGCCTGAAGCGCCTGTATGCGCTGGGTCCGCTCAGCGCCGCTGCCGCCACCGCCTTCGGTGAAGGCGGCCGTCATTTCGCCACCCATGACGCGCTGTCGCAGGCGCTGAAGGACGAGCTGCACGCCGGCGTGCGCTGCCTGGTCAAGGGTTCCCGTGGCAGCGCCATGGACACGATTGTCAAAGCGCTGCTGGCGCAAGGAGAGGAATCCCCGCATGTTGTATGAACTGGCTCGATGGTTGCAGCAGTTGGAGAGCCTGTTCGGGCTGTTCAACTACCAGACGTTCCGCGCCATCCTTGCCGCGTTGACGGCCCTGTTCCTGTCGCTGTGGCTCGGCCCGGCGATGATCCGCAAGCTTGCCCAGTTCAAGGGCGGCCAGCCGATCCGCAAGGACGGTCCGCAGACCCATTTCTCCAAGGCCGGTACGCCGACCATGGGCGGTTCGCTGATCCTGCTCACCATCACCCTGTCGGTGCTGATGTGGGCCGACCTGCGCAACCGCTACGTGTGGCTGGTGCTGGCGGTGATGCTGTGCTTCGGCGCCATCGGCTGGTATGACGACTGGATCAAGATCGTCCGCCGCGACCCGAACGGCCTGAAGTCGCGCTGGAAGTACCTGCTGCAGTCGATCTTCGGCCTGGCCGCGGGCCTGTTCCTGTTCTACACGGCCGACGTGCCGGCAGCGCTGACCTTCTACATCCCGATGTTCAAGTCGATCGCGCTGCCGCTGGCCGGCATCGGATTCGTGGCCATCGCCTACTTCTGGATCGTCGGCTTCTCCAACGCGGTGAACCTGACCGACGGCCTGGACGGCCTGGCGATCATGCCGACCGTGCTGGTGGCCTGCGCACTGGGCGTGTTCGCCTACGCCTCGGGCAACGTGGTGTTCGCCAACTACCTGCAGATCCCGCAGATCCCAGGCGCCGGCGAGCTGGTCATCATCTGCGCGGCCATCGCCGGTGCGGGCCTGGGGTTCCTGTGGTTCAACACCTATCCGGCCATGGTGTTCATGGGCGACATCGGCGCGCTGGCGCTGGGTGCGGTGCTGGGTACGATCGCAGTGATCACCCGCCAGGAGCTGGTGCTGGTGATCATGGGCGGCGTGTTCGTCATCGAAACGCTGTCGGTGATGATCCAGGTCGCCTCGTTCAAGCTGACCGGCAAGCGCGTGTTCCGCATGGCACCGATCCACCACCACTTCGAACTGAAGGGCTGGCCGGAGCCGCGCGTGATCGTGCGCTTCTGGATCATCTCGGTCGTGCTCGTGCTGATCGGCCTGGCCACGTTGAAGGTGCGCTGAGATGAACGACCTGTCCCGCCAGGCAACACGCCTTGAGGCCATCGAAGGCAGCTACGACAAGTGGCTGCTGGGCGCGATCATCGCGCTCACGGGCATCGGCGTGGTGATGGTGGCGTCCAGCTCGATCGCTCTGATGAGCAGCCCGTTCTACTACCTCAACCGCCACCTGATCTTCCTGGCGGTGGGTATCGTGCTGGCGGTCGTAGCCGCCCGCACTGAACTGAAGTCCATCGAGCAGTACAACCAGATGCTGCTGCTGGGCTGCTTCGTGCTGCTGCTGGCGGTGTTCGCACCGGGCCTGGGCAGCACGGTCAACGGCGCACGCCGCTGGATCAATCTGGGCATCTCCAAGTTCCAGACGGTGGAAGCGGTGAAGGTGCTCTATATCGTCTGGCTGTCCAGCTACCTGGTGCGCTTCCGCGACGAGGTCAACGCGACCTGGCCGGCGATGCTCAAGCCACTGGGCGTGGCCGGTGCGCTGGTGCTGTTGCTGCTGCTGCAGCCGGACTTCGGTTCCTCGACCCTGCTGCTGGCGATCACCGCCGGCATGCTGGTGCTGGGCGGTGTGAACATGCCGCGCATGTCGATGCCGGTGATCATCGGCCTGGTCGGCATGAGCGCGCTGGCGATCATCGAGCCGTACCGCATGCGCCGCATCACCTCCTTCCTCGACCCGTGGGCCGACCAGCAGGGCGACGGCTACCAGCTGTCCAACGCGCTGATGGCCGTGGGCCGCGGCGAGTGGACCGGCGTTGGCCTGGGCAACTCGGTGCAGAAGCTGTACTACCTGCCGGAAGCACATACCGACTTCATCTTCTCGGTTACTGCCGAGGAATTCGGTTTCCTCGGCACCTGCGTGATCGTGGCCCTGTACGCGCTGCTGGTCGGCCGCACGTTCTGGCTGGGCATGCGCTGCGTGGAAATGAAGCGCCACTTCTCCGGTTACATCGCCTTCGGCATCGGCCTGTGGATCAGCATGCAGACCTTCGTCTCGATTGGCGTGAACCTGGGCATCCTGCCGACCAAGGGCCTGACCCTGCCGCTGATCTCCTCCGGCGGTTCGTCGGTGCTGATGACCTGCGTGGCGATGGGCCTGCTGTTGCGCGTCTCCTATGAGCTCAAGCGCGCCGAGCGTCGCCAGGCCGTGCGCATCGGCGGTGGCGACGAGGCCGTGGCCGATGCACCCGTGGACGCGCCGGCCGCACCGGCTGCGGCCAGCGTGCCGATGAGCGCCGAGCCGACGGCTGCCGCTGCAGCGAACGCCGCACGCGGTACCAGCCGCCTGCAGTCGCGCATCGAACCGACCTTTGGGAGGCTGTCATGAGCGCAGCCACCGATAACGTGCGCCCGGTGATGATCCTGGCCGGTGGCACCGGCGGTCACATCTTCCCCGGTCTGGCCGTGGCCCGCGTGCTGCGCGCCCGCGGCGTACCGGTCACCTGGATGGGCGCCGATGGTGCGATGGAAACCCGCCTGGTGCCGCAGCACGACATTCCGATCGACACCCTGGCCATCACCGGCCTGCGCGGCAAAGGCAAGCTGGCCCTGCTGGGCGCGCCGTGGCGGCTGATGCGCGCGCTGCGTGCCGCCGGCATGATCATCCGCAAGCGCCAGCCGCGTGCGGTGGTCGCCTTCGGTGGTTTCGCGTCCGGCCCGGGGGGCATGGCCACACGCCTGCACGGCCTGCCGCTGCTGGTGCACGAACAGAATCGCGCTCCCGGCATGACCAACCGCATCCTGTCGCGCTATGCGCGCCGGCTGCTGACCGGCTTCCCGGGCACCTTCGCCAAGGGCGAGGAGTTCGTCGGCAACCCGGTACGTGCGGAGATCGCCGCCATCGCACCGCCGGAACAGCGTTTCGCTGACCGCCAGGGTCCGCTGCGCGTGCTGGTGGTCGGTGGCAGCCAGGGCGCGCGTGCGCTCAACACCGGCGTGCCGCAGGCGATTGCTGCGCTGGGCACGAGTGTGCCGGTGCAGGTTCGCCACCAGAGCGGCGAAAAGCTGCATGCCGAAGCGGTCGAGGCATATGCCAAGGCCGGCGTGCAGGCCGAGATCACCCCATTCATCGCCGACATGGCCGAGGCCTTCGCCTGGGCCGACCTGGTAGTGTGCCGCGCAGGCGCTTCGACGCTGGCCGAGCTGTGCGCGGTGGGTGTCGGTAGCGTGCTGGTGCCTTTCCCCGCTGCTGTCGACGATCACCAGACCCGCAATGCGGAGTACCTGGTCGAGCGCGGCGCGGCGGTTTTGCTGAAGCAGGACGGAACGCTGGCCGACGGCATTGCCGCACTGCTGCGCGATCTGTCCGAAAATCCCGCCCGCCGCATGCAGATGGCGCAAGCCGCGCGTGCCCTGGCCAAGGTCGATGCCGCCGAGCGCATCGCCGATATCATTCTTGAGGAAGCTGTATGAAGAAGGCATGCCACCGCGCCTGCCCTGCGCGAGGCCGCGCATGATCCGTCGCCTGCACGACACCAACGACCTGGTGCGCGCGTTCCCGCGCGTGCATTTCGTCGGCATCGGCGGCACCGGCATGAGCGGTATCGCCGAAGTGATGCTGACGCTGGGCTATGAGGTGTCCGGCTCGGACAATGCCGACAACGTGGCGACCCGTCGCCTGGCCAGCCTGGGTGCGCGCATCATGCGCGGTCACTCCGCAGCCAACGTGCTGGGCACCGACTGCGTGGTGGTCTCCAGTGCCATCCGCGAAGACAACCCGGAACTGATGGAAGCGCGCAGCCAGCGCATTCCGATCATGCCGCGTGCGGCGATGCTGGCCGAGCTGATGCGCTTCCGCCGCGGCATCGCCGTGGCCGGTACCCATGGCAAGACCACCACCACCAGCCTCACCGCTGCGGTGCTGAGCGAAGGCGGCCTGGACCCGACGTTCGTGATCGGTGGCCAGTTGCTGGCTGCCGGCGCCAACGCCAAGCTGGGCGGTGGACAGTGGCTGGTGGCCGAGGCCGACGAAAGCGATGGCAGCTTCCTGCGCCTGAACCCGCTGATGTCGATCATCACCAACATTGATGCCGACCACCTGGAGAACTACGGCAACGACTTTGCCCGCGTGCAGGCGGCGTTCGCCGAGTTCCTGCAGCGCCTGCCGTTCTACGGCCTGGCGGTGCTGTGCATCGACGATCCAGAAGTCGCGGCTCTGGCTGCCAAGACCCCGCGCCACGTGATGAGCTACGGCATGAGCCCGCAGGCCGACGTGCGCGCCGAGAACGTGGTGCAGGAAGGCTCGCGCATGCGCTTCACCCTGCGCCTGCCGCAGGGCACCAGCCAGGAAGTGGTGCTGGCGCTGCCGGGCAAGCACAACGTACTCAACGCGCTGGCCGCCGCTGCGGTGGGCTGGCAGCTGGGCGTGGCACCGGACGCGATCGCGCGTGCACTGGAAGGCTTCGCCGGTGTCGGCCGTCGCTTCAACGATCTGGGCGAAGTGACCACCGCCAGCGGCGCCAAGGTCCGCATCATCGACGACTACGGTCATCACCCGAGCGAGCTGGAAGCGGTGTTCGCCGCCGCCCGTGGTGGCTGGGCCGACAAGCGCCTGGTGGTGGCCTTCCAGCCGCACCGCTACAGCCGTACCCGCGACCAGTTCGACAAGTTCGCCGCGGTGCTGTCCAGCGTCGATGCACTGGTGCTGAGCGAGGTCTACCCGGCCGGCGAGGAACCGATTGCCGGTGCCGATTCGCATGCGTTGGCCCGCGCCATCCGAGCGCGTGGCCGCAGCGAGCCGGTGGTGGTGGGCAAGGCCGCCGAGCTGGCCAGCGTGCTGCCGGACGTGCTGCAGGACGGTGACCTGCTGCTGATGATGGGTGCCGGCGACATCGGTGCCGTGGCCACCCATATCGCGGTGGAAGGCTTCAAGGGGGAGGGCGAGGCGTGAGCGCGCTGACCTTCCCGCCGCTGCGCGTGACCGACCCGGCCGTGTTCGGCCGCGTCGCCGTGCTGCTCGGCGGCAGCTCCAGCGAACGCGAGGTGTCGCTGGACTCCGGCCGCAACGTACTGGAAGCGCTGCAGTCGCGCGGCGTCGATGCGTTCGCGGTGGATGGCATTCCGGCGCTGGCCAAGGCGCTCGCCGCCGGTGGCATCGATCGCGTGTTCAACATCCTGCATGGCCACAACGGCGGCGGTGAGGACGGCATCGTGCAGGGCCTGATGGACGCCTTCGGCGTGCCGTACACCGGCTCGAACGTGCTGGGCTCGGCGCTGAGCATGGACAAGATCCGCACCAAGCAGGTGTGGCTGTCGCTGGGCCTGCCCACCCCGCAGTACCGGAAGGTGGACGCGACCACGGTGCACGCACTGGCAGCCGAACTGGGCCTGCCGGTAGTGGTGAAGCCGGCCAATGAAGGCTCCAGCGTGGGTATCAGCCGGGTCACCGACGACGCAGGCCTCGATGAAGCCGTGGCGCTGGCCGCGCGCTACGACGGCCAGCTGCTGATGGAACAGATGGTGGTGGGCGACGAACTGACCGTGGCCATCCTCGGCGATGTCGCACTGCCGTCGATCCGCATCGTGCCCAAGGGCCAGTGGTACGACTACAACGCCAAGTACATCGCCGAGGACACCCAGTACCTGTGCCCAGGCCTGGACGGTGACGACGAAGAGGAAATCCGCCGCATCGCGCTGGCCGCGTTCCGTGCCGCTGGCTGCCGTGGCTGGGGCCGCGTGGACGTGATGCGCGATCGCAGCAGCGGCCGCTTCTTCCTGTTGGAAGTGAACACCGCGCCGGGCATGACCAGCCATTCGCTGGTGCCCAAGGCCGCAGGCCAGGCCGGCATCAGCTTCGAAGAGCTGGTGTGGCGCGTGCTGGAACAGACTCTGGAGGCCTCGCACGCATGAACGCGGTGCTGCGCATCTTCGTCTGGCTGTTGGCGCTGTCGGTGGTTGCACTGCCGGTGGTGGCCGTGGTCAATGGCTGGGTCGGCGCCGAGCGCTGGCCGCTGGCGAAGCTGCGCGTGCATGGTGAGTTCAAGCGGGTGCCGGCCGAGCAGTTGCAGCAGGTGCTGCTGCCGTACGCGCACGCGGGCTTCTTCGCGGTCAAGCTGCAGGACGCGCAGGACGCCCTGGAGCAGCTGCCGTGGGTGGAAAGCGCGCAGGTGCGCAAGCAGTGGCCGGACGTGCTGGAAGTGACCCTGGTCGAGCACAAGCCGTTCGCGCGCTGGGGCAACGACCGCCTGGTTTCCGAGCAGGGCAAGTTGTTCCCCACGCCGAAGAAGCTGGCCGATCTGGCGCTGCCCGAACTGGACGGCCCCGACAGCCAGACCGAAGAAGTGATGAAGCTGTACAGCGACTCGCGTGCATTGTTCGCACCGGCCGGCGTCGACGTGCGCCGGGTGACGATGGATGCGCGCGGCAGCTGGTCGCTGGTGCTGAGCAACGGTACCGAAGTGGTGGTCGGCCGCGACGACGCGCGCTCGCGCATGCAGCGCTTCGTCAAGGTGCTGCCGCAGCTCAACCGTCAGGACGCGCCGATCGAGCGCGCCGACCTCCGTTACACCAATGGTTTCACGCTGAGCTGGGGTACCCCGGCCACGCCGGCGAAAACGCCGGCGACCCCAGCCAGCAGGACGCAGGAAAGGACATGAATCGCAAGGGTGACAAATCGCTGATCGTTGGCCTGGACATCGGCACCTCCAAGGTGGTGGCGCTGGTGGGCGAGTACTCGCCGGGCAACCCGATCGAAGTGATCGGCATCGGCTCGCACGAGTCGCGCGGGCTCAAGCGTGGCGTGGTGGTGGACATCGAATCGACCGTGCAGTCGATCCAGCGCGCGGTGGAAGAAGCCGAGCTGATGGCCGGCTGCGAGATCCGCTCGGTGTATGCCTCGATTTCCGGCAACCACGTGCAGTGCAAGAACTCGCCGGGCATCGTGCCGATCCGCGACGGCGAAGTGACCTGGGGCGACCTGGATCGCGTGCTCGATGCGGCCAAGGCCGTGGCGATTCCGGCCGACCAGAAGATCCTGCACGCGATCCCGCGCGAGTACGTCCTGGACGATTCGCAGGAAGGCATCCGCAACCCGGTCGGCATGACCGGCGTGCGCCTGGAAGTACATGCCCACCTGGTGGTGTGCGCGCAGTCGGCTGCGGCCAACATCAGCAAATGCGTCCAGCGCTGCGGCCTGCAGGTGGACGACCTGGTGCTGTCCTCGCTGGCCTCCAGCGTGGCGGTGCTGACCGCTGACGAGCGCGAGCTGGGCGTGGTGCTGGTCGACATGGGCGCCGGCACCACCGATATCGCGGTGTTCGTGCAGGGCGCGATCTGCCACACGGCTTCGCTGCCGATCGCCGGCGACCACGTCACCAATGACATCGCGCACATGCTGCGCACGCCGACCCCGGAAGCCGAGCAGATCAAGGTGCGCTATGCCTGCGCCCTGGCCCAGCTGGCCACCGCCGAGGAAAGCATCCAGGTGCCGTCGGTGGGCGACCGCCCGCCGCGCCGCATGCCGCGCCATTCGCTGGCGCAGGCCGTGCAGGGCCGCTACGAGGAAATCTTCGAGATGGTGCAGGCCGAACTGCGCCGCTCCGGCTTCGAGGAACTGGTGCGCGCCGGCATGGTGCTGACCGGTGGCGCTTCGAAGATGGAAGGCGTGGTCGAACTGGCCGAGGAAATGCTGCAGATGCCGGTTCGCGTGGGCATCCCGCAGCACGTCACCGGCCTGGGCGAAGTGGTGGGCAACCCGGTGCATGCCACCGGCGTGGGCCTGCTGCTGATGGGCAGCCAGATCGAGCACCCGCGGCGGCCGTCGCTGCCGACCGGGCGCGCTGGAAGCATGTTCAAGAAACTCAAGACCTGGTTCCGCGGCGAGTTCTGACGCGGAACCCGTAACACCGGGCATCGCCCGGGCGCAGCACCCGCAGTACCCGTAGCACAACGCAACACCGGCAACACACAACCCACACAGCCGCAACGCCGGCATGCAGCAGGACGGCAGGACGCCCGAATGCCCATGCCAGCCAAAGCGGATACAACGAGGACACGGACATGGCGCATTTTGAACTGATCGAAAAGATGGCACCCAATGCGGTGATCAAGGTGGTTGGCGTGGGCGGCGGCGGCGGCAATGCCGTGGCGCACATGGTCAACTCGGCGGTGGACGGTGTGGAATTCATCACCGCCAACACCGACTCGCAGGCCATCAAGAATTGCGGTGCCAAGCTGCAGCTGCAGCTGGGTACCAACGTGACCAAGGGCCTGGGCGCAGGCGCGAACCCGGAAGTCGGCCGTCAGGCCGCGCTGGAAGACCGTGAGCGCATCATGGACGCCCTGCAGGGTGCGGACATGGTGTTCATCACCGCCGGCATGGGCGGTGGTACCGGCACC
The DNA here is from genome assembly GCF_056482945.1 of Stenotrophomonas sp. 62841_Sma. NCBI lineage: Bacteria > Pseudomonadati > Pseudomonadota > Gammaproteobacteria > Lysobacterales > Lysobacteraceae > Stenotrophomonas > Stenotrophomonas sp. 62841_Sma. The sequence continues at coordinate 715,919 of NZ_CM151224.1, forward strand.
GGCGCTGCGCCGGTGGTGGCACAGCTGGCCAAGGAAATGGGCATCCTGACCGTGGCCGTGGTCACCAAGCCGTTCCCGTTCGAAGGCCGTCGCCGCATGCAGGTGGCGCTGAAGGGCATCGAGGAACTGAGCCAGCACTGCGACTCGCTGATCACCATCCCGAACGAGAAGCTGATCACCGTGCTGGGTCGCAATGCGACCATGATCCAGGCCTTCCGTGCCGCCAACGACGTGCTGCAGGGCGCCGTGCAGGGCATCGCCGACCTGATCGTGCGTCCGGGCCTGATCAACGTCGACTTCGCCGACGTGCGCACCGTCATGTCCGAAATGGGCCTGGCGATGATGGGTACCGGCACCGCCCGTGGCGATGACCGCGCCCAGGCCGCGGCCGAAGCCGCGATCCAGAACCCGCTGCTGGACGATGTGAACCTGGCCGGTGCCAACGGCATCCTGGTCAACATCACCGCCGGCGCCGACTTCACCATGGCCGAGTTCGACGAGATCGGCCGTACCATCGATGGCTTCGCTTCCGAGGACGCCACCGTGGTGGTCGGTACCGTGCTGGATCCGGACATGCAGGACGAAGTGCGCGTGACCGTGGTCGCTACCGGCCTGAACCGCGTGTCGGCCAGCAAGACCCAGCGTCCGGGCGAGCGTGCGCCGATCAAGCTGGTCCGCAATGCCACCACCGGCCAGCCGGAATTCGGTGACTTCGACAACGGCGGCGACGCCGTGTCCAAGGCCGTGGGCGGCATGGGTCTGGGCCTGCGTCGCGCCAGCAGCGATACCGCGGCAGCCTCCGCTCCCTCGGCCCCGGCCGCTTCGGCCCCGGCGGCGGCGGAACTGCCGAACGATTACCTGGACATCCCGGCGTTCCTGCGCCGCCAGGCGGACTAAGCGGGGCGCCCGGGGCTTGTCCTCCCCGGGTTGCGCCACCATGTCCTGAAAACGCGGGCGCCGGGCCAGGATGGGTCCGGCTGCCCTGCTTCACGCGCGTCCCCGCGGCGTGCCGGTGCGTCCTGCCGGCAGCCTTCACTGGCGTTTCAGCCAGGGTAGGGGAGGGCGCGTGTTAATCTAATGTGTCACTTCCGGCCCATCCCCCATGATCCAGCAACGCACCCTCAAGAACACGATCCGCGCCACCGGCGTTGGCCTGCACAGCGGTGACAAGGTCTACATGACCCTGCGCCCGGCACCGGTCAACCATGGGATCGTGTTCCGTCGCGTGGACCTGGACCCGGTGGTGGAAGTGCCGGCCAAGGCCGAACTGGTCACCGAAGTGACCCTGTGCACCGGCCTGACCTGCAACGACGCCAAGATCCAGACCGTCGAGCACCTGATGTCGGCGCTGGCCGGCCTGGGTGTGGACAACATCATCGTCGAACTGTCCTCGGCCGAGCTGCCGATCATGGACGGTTCGGCCGGCCCGTTCGTGTTCCTGCTGCAGTCGGCAGGCATCGTGGAACAGGACGCGCCCAAGCGCTTCATCCGCGTGCTGAAGACCGTGGAAGTGACCGAGGGCGACAAGGTGGCCCGCTTCAGCCCGTACGAGGGCTACAAGCTGGGCTTCACCATCCAGTTCGATCACCCGATGATCCCGGCCAAGCAGTCGCGCCAGGAAATCGAGTTCTCGACGCTGGCCTACACCAAGGAAATCTCCCGCGCGCGCACCTTCGGTTTCATGCGCGACCTGGAATACATGCGCGAGCGCAACCTGGGCCTGGGCGGTTCGATGGACAACGCCATCGTGCTGGACGAGTTCCGCGTGCTCAACGAAGACGGCCTGCGCTACGCCGACGAGTTCGTGCGCCACAAGATCCTCGACGCGATCGGCGACCTCTATCTGGCCGGTGGCCAGGTGCTGGGTGCCTACGAAGGCTTCAAGTCCGGTCACGCCCTCAACAACAAGCTGGTGCGGGCGCTGATGGCCGACGCCACCGCCTGGGAATGGGTCAGCTTCGACTCGCCGGCCACCCCGGACCCGGTGGAATATGCCACTCCGGCCTACGCCTGATTCCTGTAGATCGTTGAATTGAAAGACAAAAGCGCCGCCTTCCAGGGCGGCGTTGTCGTTTCAGGCGTGTCCGGCGCATTCAGCATGCTTGACGCGCGTCAAGGCCGGTTCGAGGTCACGGTTTTGTGAACCTGTTGGATCGGAAGCCTGAATTTAACGTAGTTTTAACAACAATCTAACGACAGGCCCCCGGATGGCAGCTAGGATGCGACCCGGCCCCCGAAATGTTTCACGCCGTGGTGACACGCGCGACGGGGAGCGGAGCCGGATGCTCCGTTGTCGTCAGGACCGCTTCTTCGGCTTCGAAGGAACGTCCTGCAGGCAAGCCAAGGCGTCGCGTAGCCCTTTGTGCGTGGCGGCTGAAACTGCGTGGGGTCCATTCCGGTTGTCGAGCGCTGGGGAGCGCGTGGGAGTGGGAGACGCAGTCTTGATGGTCACCCTGGTGGCCTTCAGCCCGATGGAACGGGCCGCGTCGAGCAACTGGGCTTCGGCAAGCCGCAACTTGGCATGCCAGACCGGGGACTCGACGAGAAAAACGAGGTGTTCCCCGTCCACATTGGCCAGCCGACAACGGCTGCGCAGAGGTGGCGGCAACTGGGGGCGCAACTGACGGTCCAGCGCGTCGAGCCACAAGGCACGCCGCAGCGGGTTCCCGCTTTTGTCCGCCATCACCGCATCCAGCGCCGGCTTCGGCACTGACGCGGGGCGAACGCTGGATTTCGGCTCAGACATGAAAACTCACTGATGGCATTCAAAAAGATCGTAATCAAAACGCGTGAAGGACAGGCCAAAGCGTCGCCCATCGCGCGTTTGCGGTTCTATTTCGAGGACCGCCCCCGCGCCCTGCTGGGCAGCGTGCTCGGGGTAGGCTGCATTATCGGCCTTGCCGGCGGCATTGGCGCCAGCGCGCTGAATGATTCCCGCCTGCAGGCCAAGGTCGAGCGCCAGGATGCAGAGCTGGCCAAGGTCAAGCGCGATGCGCAGACCCAGGTCAACGCGCTGGCGGCCCGCCTCGGCGAGCTGCAGGCCCAGGCCACCCGCCTCAACGCCCTTGGCGAACGGCTGACCCAGATGGGCAAGCTGGAAGACGGCGAGTTCGACTTCAACGAGACCCCGGGTCTCGGTGACGGCGACTCCGGCGGCCCGACCAGCGACATCCCGGTCAAGGACGTCAACGCCGACTTACAGGTGCTGGAGCAGCGCTTCGCTGCTTCAGGCCGCCAGTTGTCAGTGATGGAATCGCTGATGTTCGACCACCAGCTGCAGCAGAACGCCGTGCCGTCGCGCATGCCGATCCGCAACAGCTACGTGACCTCCGGTTTCGGCACCCGTGCCGACCCGTTCGGCCGCGGTGCCGCCACCCACAAGGGCATGGACTTCCACGCCAGGGTCGGTGACCCGGTGATGGCCGTGGCCGAAGGCGTGGTCAGCTTCTCCGGCGTGAAGGGCGGCTACGGCAACGTGGTCGACGTCGACCACGGTAACGGCTACGTCACCCGCTACGCGCACAATTCGCGCCTGGTGGTGAAGGTCGGCGACCTGGTCCGTGCCGGGCAGGAAGTGGCCAAGGCCGGTTCCACCGGGCGTTCGACCGGTGCCCACGTGCACTTCGAGGTGTGGGAGAACGGCAACGTGGTCAACCCGCGCAAGTTCCTCGGCGACGGCGGCAACACGCCGGTCGGCCGCGTCAGCCGCGGCTGATGCCCGGGTCGGATCCCTTCCGCGCCGCGGGAGGGTTCTGACCCGATGCGGGTGATCTGGTAGTGCCGGCCGCTGGCCGGCAATTCCTTTGAGGGGCCCGAACGAGGTTGCCGGCCAGCGGCCGGCACTACCCCTCGGGGTTGAAACCTCAGCCGGCCGTCCCAAGCTACAATGGGTGTTGCCATCGACAGGGCGCCAGGCGCCCTGTTTCGTTTGCGGCGGACGGATCCCAAGGGGGAGGCCGGGCGTCGTGTCCATCCAACCCGGTTCCTTCAATGATCAACAGCCTGCTTACCCGCGTATTTGGCAGTCGTAACGAACGACAGCTGCGCCAGCTCAACCGCATCGTCGCCAAGATCAATGCGCTGGAGCCGGAGATCGAGAAGCTTTCCGACGAGCAGCTTCAGGCCAAGACGCCGGAGTTCAAGCAGCGCATCGCCGACGGTGAAGCCCTGGACAAGGTGCTGCCGGAAGCGTTCGCGGTCTGCCGCGAAGCCGGTCGCCGCGTGCTGGGCATGCGCCACTACGACGTGCAGCTGATCGGCGGCATGGTGCTTCACCTGGGCAAGATCGCAGAAATGCGCACCGGTGAAGGCAAGACCCTGGTGGCGACCCTGCCGGTGTACCTCAACGCGCTGGAAGGCAAGGGCGTGCACGTGGTCACCGTGAACGACTACCTGGCCCGCCGCGACGCCGCGCAGATGGGCAAGCTGTACAACTGGCTGGGCCTGAGCGTGGGCGTGGTGTACCCGGGCATGCCGCACAGCGACAAGCGCGAAGCCTATGCCTCGGACATCACCTACGGCACCAACAACGAATTCGGCTTCGACTACCTGCGCGACAACATGGCGCTGTCCAAGGCCGACCGCTACCAGCGCGGCCTGCACTACGCCATCGTCGACGAAGTCGACTCCATCCTGATCGACGAAGCGCGTACCCCGCTGATCATCTCCGGCCCGGCCGACGACTCCCCGGAGCTGTACATCCGCGTCAACCGTGTCGTGCCGAACCTGGTCAAGCAGGAAGCGGAAGACGGCGAAGGCGACTTCTGGGTCGATGAGAAGGGCAAGCAGGTGCACCTGTCCGAAGCGGGCATGGAGCACGCCGAGCAGCTGCTGGTCGAGGCCGGCATCCTCGACGGCGAGACCGAAGGCCTGTACGCGCCGCAGAACCTGACCGTGGTCCACCACCTCAACGCCGCGCTGCGCGCGCACGCGATCTACCAGCGTGACGTGGATTACATCGTGCGCGATGGCGAAGTGGTCATCGTCGATGAGTTCACTGGCCGCACCTTGTCCGGTCGCCGCTGGTCCGATGGCCTGCACCAGGCGGTGGAAGCGAAGGAAGGCGTGCCGGTCCAGCGCGAGAACCAGACGCTGGCGAGCATCACCTTCCAGAACCTGTTCCGCATGTACAAGAAGCTGTCCGGCATGACCGGTACGGCCGATACCGAAGCCTTCGAGTTCCAGAGCATCTACGGCCTGGAAGTGGTGGTGATCCCGACCAACCGCCCGACCATCCGCAAGGACAGCCCGGACCAGGTGTTCCTGAACCGCAAGGGCAAGTTCAATGCGGTGCTGGCCGACATCGAAGAGTGCGCCAAGCGCGGCCAGCCGGTGCTGGTGGGTACCACCTCGATCGAAACCTCGGAAATGCTGTCTGAGCACCTGCGCAAGGCCGGCGTGAAGCACGAAGTGCTCAACGCCAAGCAGCATGACCGCGAAGCGACCATCGTCGCCAATGCCGGTCGTCCGGCCGCGGTCACCATCGCCACCAACATGGCCGGTCGTGGTACCGACATCGTGCTGGGCGGTTCGCTGGAAGCGGAAATCCACGAGCTGGGCGAAGGCGCGACCGACGAACAGAAGGCCGCGGTCAAGGCCGATTGGCAGAAGCGCCACGAGGCCGTCAAGGCTGCCGGCGGCCTGCACATCGTCGGTACCGAGCGCCATGAATCGCGCCGTATCGACAACCAGCTGCGCGGCCGTTCGGGCCGCCAGGGTGACCCGGGTTCGTCCCGCTTCTACCTGTCGCTGGAAGACAACCTGATGCGCATCTTCGCCTCCGACTGGGTGCAGAAGGCCATGCGCATGATGGGCATGAAGGAAGACGACGTCATCGAGGACCGCCTGGTCAGCCGCCAGATCGAGAAGGCGCAGCGCAAGGTCGAGGCCCACAACTTCGACATCCGCAAGAACCTGCTGGACTTCGACGACGTCAACAACGACCAGCGCAAGGTGATCTACGCACAGCGCGATGAACTGCTGGACGCCGAGTCGGTGAAGGACAACGTCGACGGCATCCGCGACGACGTGATCTTCGACGTGGTGGCCCGCTTCGTGCCGCCGAACTCGATCGACGAGCAGTGGGACCTGCGTGGCCTGGAAGCGACCCTGGAGTCGGACTTCGGCCTGCAGATGTCGCTGACCGACCTGGTCAAGTCGCACGAAGAGCTGGACGCCGAAGCCATCGCCGCCAAGGTGCAGGAGCGCGTCAACCAGCACTTTGCCGAGAAGGAAGCCGGTGTCGGTGAGGAAACCATGCGCGCGCTGGAGAAGCACGTGATGCTGACCGTGCTGGACCAGAGCTGGAAGGAGCACCTGGCGCGCATGGACTACCTGCGCCAGGGCATCTACCTGCGTGGTTACGCGCAGAAGCAGCCGAAGCAGGAATACAAGAAGGAAGCCTTCGAGCTGTTCTCGGACATGCTGGAGAACGTCAAGCGCGAAGTGGTGACCCTGCTGTCGCGCGTGCGGATCCGCAGCGACGAGGAAGTGCAGGCGCTGGAAGCAGCCGAACGCCAGCAGGCCGAAGCGCGCCTGAGCCAGTCGCAGTTCCAGCACCAGGACGTGGGCGGCTACAGCGCCGACGAGGAAGCCGCGCAGGTGCAGGCTGCCCAGCAGGGCATTGCACAGGCGCAGCGCGATGAGCCGAAGATCGGCCGCAACGATCCATGCCCGTGCGGCAGTGGCAAGAAGTACAAGCACTGCCACGGCCAGCTGAGCTGACCCCGAAGAGCCCCGCGAAAGCGGGGCTCTTTTTTCATGGCGGCTGTTTCGCGGGGCTGATCCGGCCCGATCCGAGATTGCGCGGGCCGCCCTGTTCTGGGCATGCTTCCCCCATGGCTCCCCCCACCCGATCGATCCACGTCGTGGCCGCCGTCATCACCGACGCCCGTGGCCGCGTGCTGCTCAACCGTCGTACCGAGAACCGCGACATGGCCGGCCTGTGGGAGTTCCCCGGCGGCAAGCGCGAATCCGGCGAGACCTCCGAGCAGGCGTTGGTTCGCGAGCTGCGCGAGGAACTGGGCATCGAAGCCGATGTCGGCGAATGGCTGATGGATGTGCCGCAGCGCTACCCGGACAAGCACCTGACCCTGGAAGTGCGCCACGTGCGCAGCTGGAAGGGGACGCCACGTGGCCGCGAGGGCCAGGCCATTACCTGGGTGGCGCCGGACAAACTGGGTCGCTATTCGATGCCACCGGCCGATCTGCCGGTGGTGGCCGCGCTGCGCCAACCCGACAGCTACCTGATCACCCCGGCGCCGGCCGATGACGCCGACGGCGTGCAGCACTGGCATGAGCAGCTGCAGCGTGTGGTGGCGGCGGGCCAGCAGCGCATCCAGCTGCGGTTGCCGACGGCACATCCGGCGCGCCAGGCGATGGTCGAACAGGCCGTGCGCGCGCATCGTCGCAGCGGGGTGCAGTGGCTGCTCAACCGCGATATCGAACTGGCGCGCGCACTGGGCGTGGGCGTGCACCTGGGCAGCGAGCAGCTGCTGGAGCTGTCGCAGCGTCCGCTGCCCGAAGGCCAGCTGGTGGCCGCGTCCTGCCATGACCTGCAGCAGCTGCAGGCCGCACAGCGGTTGGGCTGCGACTTCGCCGTGCTGGGCCCGGTTCAGGCCACGGCCAGCCATCCGGATGCCGTGCCGCTGGGCTGGAACGCGTTCGCCGAGCTGCGCGCGCAGGTGTCACTGCCGATCTACGCCCTGGGCGGCATGGGCCGCGGTCACATCGCCGAAGCGCGTCGCCATGGTGGGCAGGGCATCGCCGCCATCCGCGCGCTGTGGCCGGAGTAAGGCTGCTTCGCTCGCCGGGCATGGCCCGGCGCTACCGTGTGGGATGGGGGCAGTAGATCCACGCCATGCGTGGATGGATGCTCGCGATCACAACGTGATCCAGAAACACCCGTACTGGCGCCGCAACCCCAGCACCGTCGACGCGCGCGACGCGCTGCCGGGCAGGGTCTGCTCCAGGCGCAGGCCGATGGGATGCCGCGCCACAGAGGCCACAGGGTCGGATCCCAACGCGGCAGGGCTCTGATCCTCATCCTGCGATTGCGGCAGCGCCTGTGACGGATACACCGGCACCACGTCCACCAGGGGCCGCCGCGCCAACGATTCCAGCTGGCCGAGGATGCGCTGCGCGCCCGCATCGGAAACCGCGCCCCACAGATACAGTGAGGACAGCCGATTCACATCGTTGCTGACGATGCCGACGCGCAGCGCGTCCACCAGTTCACTCAGCCGCCGCGGGCAGCGTGCCCCCAGGGTGTCGCGCTGCAGGGTGTTGCCGGCGGGCGCAGGCGGTGGCAACCGCGACCGCGCGCCCAGGCTGTCGCAGGGCCGGTCGGAGTAGACGCTTTGGCCCTGGGCATCGGTGCAGCGGTTCAGGCGCGTGGACTGTGCGTGGGCGGCGCTCGACAGAACGCACGGCAGCAGCAGCAACAGCAGGAAGGAAAGCCGGATCATCCTCGCAGGGTAGCGCCGATCACGCTTGCGCGCCGTGCTTTCAGCCCTGCAGCAGCTTCAGCACCGAAGTGGTCGGCTTGGCCAGGTTCAAGGTGTAGAAGTGCAGGCCGGGTGCGCCGCCTTCGATCAGGCGCTGGCACAGCTTGGCCACCACTTCAGTGCCGAATGCACGCACCGACTCTGCATCATCGCCATAGGCCTGCATCTTGCGGCTGATCCAGCGCGGGATCTCCGCACCGCACTGTTCGGAGAAGCGGCGCAGCTGGCTGAAGTTGGCGATCGGCATGATGCCGGGCGTGATCGGTACCTGCACGCCCAGCCGCCGCACTTCGTCGACGAAATGGAAGTAGGCATCAGGGTTGAAGAAGTACTGGGTGATCGCCGCATCGGCACCGGCGTCGATCTTGGCCTTGAAATGCTTCAGATCGGCCAGTGCGTCGGAAGCCTGCGGGTGGGTTTCGGGGTACGCACCCACTTCGATATGGAACGCATCGCCGTGCTCGGCGCGGATGAAGTCGATCAGTTCGGCGGCATAGCGCATGTCACCGGGGAAACCCATGCCCGACGGCAGATCGCCGCGCAGCGCGACCAGGCGGCGGCAGCCGATGGCGCGGTACAGCTTGAGCAGCTCGCGGATTTCCTGACGGGTGCCGCCGACGCAGGACAGATGCGGTGCGGCATCGAAGCCATGGTGCTGGTTGAGGTGGCGCACGGTCTCGGAGGTATAGCTCAGGGTCGAGCCACCGGCGCCGAAGGTACACGACACGTACTCGGGACCGTAGTACTTCAGCCTGGCCGCGGCGCGGTCCAGCTGGCTGCGCTGTTCGTCGGTCTTGGGCGGATAGAACTCGAAGCTGATGGCGGTCATGGCACGGGCGGCAGCGGCGGGTGCGGATTAGTATATCGCTTCATCAAGATGGATGTTGTCAATTTCTGCGGGCGTACATCGTCAGCCGCCTGCGACCGTTCGCCCCGGCGATCGGCCGCTGCTCCGAAATCGCCCCCCGGGTGCCATGGCCGGCGGCACGCTGAGCCCATCCCGGCACCACCCACCTGACGAAGGAGCAGACGATGAAGATCTTCCTGGCACTCTGGTATGCAATGAAGGCCCTGGCCCGGCTGGCGATGATCGGCATGGCGATGGCCGTGCTCGGCTCCGGCTCGGCGCACGCCGCCAGCGCCCCGGCGGCGGGCAAGGTGCAGGTCGAGGTGGTCGGCAAGGGCCGCCCGCTGCTGATGATTCCCGGCCTCAACAGCAGCGCCGAGGTGTGGCGCGAGACCTGCCTGGCCCTGAAGGATGTGCAGTGCCATCTGGTGCAGCTGCCCGGCTTTGCCGGTGCGTTCGCGGCCGATCCGCGCCCGGTCGAGTTCCTGCCGGCGATGCGCGGGCAGCTGCTGGCCTACCTGCATGACCAGCATCTGGGGCCGGTGGTGGTGGTGGGCCACAGCCTCGGTGGCCTGTTGGGCCTGCAGATGGCGCAGGCCGAGCCGAAGGCGGTCAGCGCGTTGGTGGTGGTTGACGCCCTGCCATTCCTGCCGGCCGCGCGTGACCCGAAGGCCACCGCTGACAGCGTGCGGCCGATGGCCGACCAGCTGCGCAAGGGCATGCTGGCCGCCGGCGCAGCGCAATGGCAGGCGCAGTTGAAGGCGGGCCTGCCGGGGATGACCCGCGATACTCAGCGCCAGGCCGAACTGGGCCGCTGGGGCGAAGGCAGCGATCGCCAGACCACGGCCGATGCCATGCATGCGGTGATGACCACTGACCTGCGTGACAGCATTGCCTCGATCACCGCACCGACGCTGGTGCTGGGCAGCTGGGCCGGCTACCAGCCGATGGGTGGCACCGAGGACGGCACCCGGGCGGTGTTCCAGTCGCAGTACGCGAAACTGCAGGGCGTACAGATCGCGATGAGCGCGCAGGGTTTCCACTTCCTGATGTGGGATGATCCGCGCTGGTTGCAGGAACAGGTGCGGGCCTTCCTCGACCGCCACCACTGAGTTTCAACACGCCTCGGAATGGACATGCCGGATTCCTCCTCGACGGTACGCTTCTGGCTGCTCAATGCGCTGGTATGGGCGCTCTATGGCGTTGCCGGAATCGGCCTGCGCCAGGCCTATTTCAGCGATGCCGGAAGCGCAGGCGTGTTGATCACGCTGGGCCTGGCGTTGGCCCTGTTTGGATGCAGCGGTGCCATCCGTGCGCTGGCGCTGCGTGCCGACTGGTGGGCGCGCGGTATGGCCGGGCTGTTGCTGCGGCTGGCGCTGTCGGTGGCATTGGGTGCTGCAGTGGCGCAGCTGCTGGTGAACATCGCGCTGCACTCGGCGCTGGCCTGGAACTGGGTGAGCCTGGGGCGGCAGACGGCCGACTTCAGCCCCAAGGCGCTGCTGCTCTACTGGTACACCACTGCGGTGATGCTGGCCCTGTGGGCAGCGCTTTGGGCAAGCCTGCACAGCCTGCGTCGGATACGCGGGGCGGAACTGGCCCGCCTGCGCGCCGAAGCCGAGCGCAGTGCGCTGGAACGCGATGCGCTGCGTGCACGGCTCAACCCGCACTTCATGTTCAATGCGTTGAACAACCTGCGCGCGCTGATCCTGGAAGATCCTGAGCGTGCGCGCGACATGGTCACCCGCCTGTCGCGCACGCTGCGCCAGGCGCTGGCGCACAACCGCAGTGAGCAGGTCACGTTGGCCGAGGAGCTGGCGGTGGTCGACGACTACCTGGCCATCGAGGCCATCCACTTCGAACAGCGCCTGCAGGTAAGCCAGCACATTGATGCCGATGCCATGCAGACGCAGCTGCCGGCGATGGCACTACAGCTGCTGGTGGAAAACGCGATCAAGCACGGCATCGCCAGCCGCCCCGGCGGCGGCGAGGTGCAGATCCGCGCCACGCTGGACAATGACGTGCTGCGCCTGCAGGTGGACAATCCTCTGGGCAGCGCCAACGAGCCCACCCCTGGGCATGGCGTCGGCCTGGCCTACCTGCGTGCGCAGCTCGGTACGCAAGGTCGTTTCATCCTGCAGCCGGTCGGCGACCGCATGCGGGCCCTGCTGGAGATTCCGCAATGAATGGCGTGCTGCGCGTGTTGATCGTTGATGATGCGCGGCTGGCGCGGCAGGAGCTGCGCACGCTGTTGTCGGCGCTGCCGTGGGTGCAGTGCGTGGGCGAAGCCGACGATGTGCCTGCCGCACGCGAGGCGATCGCCACACTGGCGCCGGACCTGGTGCTGCTGGATGTGCAGATGCCGTCCGGCAGTGGCTTCGATGTGCTGGACGGGCTGGAGGCGGTGCCGGCGGTGGTGTTCGTTACCGCCTATGACACCTACGCGGTGCGCGCGTTCCAGGCCAACGCGCTGGACTATCTGGTGAAGCCGGTCGAGGCACCGCGTTTGCTGGAAGCGTTGCAGCGGGCGCGCCAGCGCGAGGTGGTGGCGGGCGAAACGCCGGAGCCGCGCAGCACGCTGGGCGCGCAGGACCAGGTGTTCGTGCGCGAGGGCGAACGCTGCTGGTTCGTCGCGGTCTCGGAGATCCGCCGGCTGGTGGTGGATGGCAACTACACGCGGCTGTGGTTCCGCGACCAGAACGCGTTGCTGACCCGCAGCCTGAGTGCGCTGGAAGCACGTCTGCCGCCGGATCTGTTCTTCCGTGCCAACCGCAACACGCTGGTCAACCTGCGCCGTATCCGTGGGGTGTCGCCCAGCATCGGCGACGGCTATGACCTGGCGCTGGATGATGGCAGCGAGGTGGAAGTGTCGCGGCGGCAGGCGCGGGAGCTGCGTGAACGGATGGCGTTGTAGCTGCCGCTACAGCTCGGCACTGACCGGGCTGGTGATGAAGCCCCACAGCAGGCGCGCCATCACCGCCGGTGAACGTGCCTGCGCGCGGGTGTAGGCGAGCAGTGCATCCAGCCGCGAGCGGTCGTAGAGGTGCCCGGCCAGCAGCACCGCGTGCACACGACGGGTGTTGGCGGTGTCCTGCAGCGGGTTGCCGTCGAGCAATACCAGGTCGGCGGCTTTGCCGACCTCGACACTGCCATGCGATGCCTGCAGCTCCAGATGACGCGCCGCGTGCAGCGTTGCCGCGCGCAGCACGTCGGCCTGGCTCAGGCCTGCCTGCCGCAGCCACTGCAGTTCCTCGTGATAGCGGAAGCCACCCAGCCCGGTATCGGTGCCGACCAGCACGCTGACGCCGGCACGGTGCGCGGCACCGGTGAGGGCCAGTCCATGCTCGAAGTACGCCTTCAACGCGTCTTCGCCGCGCAGGCCAGGATAGCGTTCGGTGGTGGCCGTCAGATCATCGCGCCATGCCCAGCGCGAAAGTGGATCGAGATAGGCCAGACGTGGATCGTTGATGAAGGCGGGGTCGCGCGCACGCGCATCCTCTTCGCGGGTGACATGGGTGGGTACGAACGCGGCGCCGCTGGCCTGCATCAAGCCGAACGCCTCATTGCACACGGAAGGCTGGTAGCCACCGACCATGCGTTCGGCCAGTGCGGTCGGATCTTCGCCATCCAGCGTACCGCCGCGCCAAGCGGCGGCGTTGTCGAAGCAATGACGCACGAACAGGTGCGCATGCTCGAAACTGCGCTGGCCTGCCTGAAGCGCGTCCTCCAGCGGAACCGCCCTGGGCAGGTGGCCGACCAGCGGGCGATGCAGGTGCCGCGCTTCGCTGGCCAGCCGCTGGTAGGTATCCGCACGCAACCGGTTGTAGACCTTCAACGCGTCGACACCGCGCGCGCTGTACGTGCGCGCACGCTGTGCCGCGGTGTCCGGCGCCAACGCTGGATCTTCGAAATAGAAGCTGGCGATCTGCACGAAGCGCGGTGCGACCTGCTGGCCGGCAACGGCCTGTGCGGTCCAGCGGCGCTTGTCGGCCACGCAGGCGATCAGCGGATCGGTAGCCTGCGGGCAGTCCATCATGTCGCGGGTGCCGGTGATGCCATTGGCCAGCATCAGCGGGAACTGCAGCTGCGGCGACAGCTGCAGGGCGTGGGTGTGCATGTCCCAGAAGCCGGGCAGCAGCCAGCGGCCGCCGGCGTCGAAGACCGGCAACGCTGCATCGGCAATGCCTTCGCCGACGGCGGTGATCGTGCCGTTGCGGATGGTGACCGTGGTGGGTTCGCTGACCTGGCCGCGCGCGACGTCCACCACCCGCGCGTTGACGATCATGCGGCTGTTGCCCGGCTCGGGCAACGGCGGTGCCGACAGCGGCCAGAGCAGAGCGGCGGCGAACAGCAATGGCGGCGCCAGCAGCAGGATGGTCAGGACGATCTGCCATCGCCGACGGTGGGCGGAACGGGGCAACGCGCGTGCTACATCCATGAGCCGGCGATCCTTGCATTGGGTCCCCCGCAGGGTGCTGCAAGCCGGACGCGGGCGCCAGTGACCATCGGCATCCGCCCCTGCCTGTCGCCGGGGCGGTTACCCTGTGCGGTGGAACCCCTGATCACGCCCCGCCATGTCCATCGTCCTCACCGACTTCGCCCGTCCCCGCCTGTTCCCGCGCGTGCCGCGCGGCAACACCATCCAGGATTGCACTGCCGAGCAGTTCGAGGCACACCTCAATGCGCACGCGCCGCTGAAGGTGCTCGACGGCTACGCGCCGTTCTGCAAACTGTTCGTCTACGAGAACTGGACCAGCACGCGCTGCCTGACGGTGCCGGTCACCGACGCCAACCGCCACCAGCTGCGCAGCGGCTACGAGGCGCGCAACCGCGAGGAACTGCCGGTACTGGTGCGCTGGTTCGAAGGCGTGGAGTCACCGCGTGCGAACTACCTGGTGGTGATCCTGTACAGCGCCGGGCAGCTGGCGAAGGAGGGTTCACCGATCGAGGCCGACTGGGGCATCGTCGGCTGTATCTACACCGCCGAACCCGAAGAGGTACCGATGGCGCCGATCACCATGATGCGCAATGCACTGGGCGTGGAGGAGGGCGGTTCCGGTGTGCCGCTGGATCGCGAGGCTTATCAGCGCTCCGTCGCGTTCTGGGAGAACAACGCCAACTGGCGGCCGTGAGCCCACGCTGCGGCCGGCCAGTCGGCCTGTGAACAGGGAAGATTGCAGCGGGGCGCTACCATGGCGGTGGATCAACGCAGGGAGCACAGGGATGGATGTTCGCAGTTGGATGCCGTTCGCATGGGTCGCCGCAGGCCTGCTGGCCGCGTGTGAGGGCTCTGCAGCAAAATACGATGCAGGCGCTGCCTGTGGTGCTTTGTCCGACGTGACGCCGATCCGCGATGCCGGCGTGGGTTCACTGCAGGCGCAGGCAACGTCGGGGCGCTGCACGTTCCATGTGGAAGCGGATGACGCTGCAGCGCTTTCGCGTCAGCAGTCGTTGCTGCAGAGCGTGTCTGCGATCGCCTGTGGTGCGCCAGCCACCACCCGGCCTTCGCAAGGGGCTGCAGGCTTCGACCTGCAGATGCCTGCGCGTTGCCCACTCTCTTCCAGCACGCCCTTGATTGCCCGGGAAGGAGGCTGGCACCAGCGGCGACTTTCGTCGGTCCCGACGTATCCTGCGGCCGCCATGCGCGAGGCCCAGCAGGGAGGTGTCGAGCTGATGCTGCTGCTGGATGCGCAGGGCAAGACCCAGGCGATCATCCTGTCCCGATCCAGCGGCTACCCGCTGCTCGATGCGGCGGCGCTCAAGCACGCGCGTGACTGGCGCTACGAGCGTGAAGCGGCAGGCAAGGCACCAAGCATGAGCCTGATACGCGGCACGGTCACGTTCAAGCTCAACTAAGGCGTCTGCAGGGCGGGCTCGGGCTTCCACTCCCACCAGGTGTAGTGGTATTCGCGCTCGGTCGCGCTCCATTGCTGCGCGCAGCAGGTGCACGTCAGCCGGTAGCATTCGCCCCAGCCGTCCTCCGCTTCGCCCCGTGCACGCAGCTGCACGTGATCTTGTTCCAGCAGCGGCTCGGGGCTGAAGAACACATAGGATGGGTAGAGCGCGCACAGGCAGCCTTCGCGTGCCTGCCAGTAGCGCAGCCGTTGCAGGGCCGCCTTGAGGTGCGCCTGGTTGCTGATCAGCATGCCGCCAAGGGCGATGCCTTGGCAGCTGCGTTCGATCGTATCCACATGCGCGACCAGCGCGTCCAACGATGAGGCGCTGAACAGCCGAGCGACCGTACGCGCGGCATCGGTAATGCGCGTTGCATCGCGCGACAACAGGTCCTGCAGCAGCACATCGGCCTGTGCATCGTCGAGCCGGGGTATCGGTGCTGCAGACCAGGGCCAGCGCATCAGCGTGACTTGCCGATGGCAGCGTAGTGGCCGGCAGTCAGCCGCAGCAGGTCGGCTGGTGCCAGTTCCACTTCCAGGCCGCGGCGACCGGCGCTGACATGCAGCGCGGGCAATGCCTGCGCGCTGGCGTCCAGGAAGGTGCGCAGGCGCTTCTTCTGCCCGAGTGGGCTGATGCCACCGACCAGGTAACCGGTCGCGCGCTGTGCGGCATCGGCCGCGGCCATTTCGCACTTCTTGCAGCTGGCCGCTTCGGCAAGGGCCTTCAGGTCCAGCTGGCCGGCCACCGGCACGATCGCTACCAGCAGTTCGTGGGTCTCGGTGCTGGCCAGCAGGGTCTTGAACACCTGGGCCGGGTCGAGGCCGAGCTTGTCGACGGCTTCGCCGCCATAGGATTCGGCGTGAGCATCGTGCACGTAGCTGCGCACGGTGTGGGCGATCTTCTCGCGCTTGAGCAGGTTGATGGCCGGAGTCATGGGGGCATCCTAGCGCGGGGCAGGGGTGTTGCCTTGACCGAGGCTACTGCACCATCAGACCTATTCGGTTCTGCGGCCAAAAGGATTTAGCTTCGTCAAATCAGCGAAGTATCTGCTATGACTGCGCTGAAGGTCTGTCATGTCCTTAGCTTCCAGTATGACGACCTCGTGTCCGTCGTCGTGCCCAATTAGGCTGATCTCAA
The DNA here is from genome assembly GCF_056482945.1 of Stenotrophomonas sp. 62841_Sma. Classification (NCBI taxonomy): domain Bacteria; kingdom Pseudomonadati; phylum Pseudomonadota; class Gammaproteobacteria; order Lysobacterales; family Lysobacteraceae; genus Stenotrophomonas; species Stenotrophomonas sp. 62841_Sma. The sequence goes on from NZ_CM151224.1 coordinate 732,299, forward strand.
TTGCGAGCTTTTCGCGTGATGCAGAAGGTCTGTCCACAAACTCACTTAGCCTGAGGACTGATCTGGAGCGCCGATTGTAGTGAACAAGGTAATACATATTTAGATTCCCTTAAGCAGCTTGCTAGCAAGTAGCTTGCTAACGTGGCTCATGGCGCTTTCATATCTCTTCTTGGCGCTAGATTTATCGTCGCGAAGCTTCTTCCAAGTGTCTTTGGAGACGCCAGAACGCTTCGCTTGCACCACGCTAACGTGCGTCAGTGCATACTGCTCGTTGCGATCCTCGGCCACTCTGAATGCTTCTGAGAGGCCAATGAGGTGGCGCTGCAATTCCGGAGGCCCCCCTCCGTATTTGACTTCCTGACCATGGAGATCGGCGACCTTCTCTGAGATGCTTGCCCAGAAATTCTGAATGAGCGTTCTGATTTGAATTTCGACAACGCGGCCATCATGTCGAACAAGTGCGTGTATAGCTCTGTAACCGTTACTTGGGCGTGTAGTGCGATCAATGAATTTAATGTCAGGAAACCACTGTCTGAGAGAGTCGGCAATCTCCCTCTGCTCCATTGTCGTAGTGGCGACGACGCGGCAACCCGCAATATCTTGAATTTGAGCAAGTCTGCTGCTGCTTCGTCTCAATTTTTCAATGATCGAAATTGTTGATTTGAAGCGCCCGGTGACCGAAAGAAGCAGCTTATCTTTCAGGATTCGAACTACGTGGTTGTATGCGGGTACGAATTCTGAACGATATGCTTCTAGCTCGGTGAGCGTATTGGCATCGTCATTACCATTCTTCAGCTGCTCGCCGAGTCGTGTAACACTGCTGTTGCTCAACAATGTTGTGTCCCTCAAACCGACGGGGCGGTAAGGCCCCGTCGGATAGATAAAAACGATCAGTAGCGGTAGTGGTCCGGCTTGAACGGGCCTTCCACCGGCACGCCGATGTAGTCGGCCTGTTCCTGGCTCAGGGTGGTCAGCTTCACGCCGATCTTTTCCAGGTGCAGGCGGGCCACTTCTTCGTCCAGCTTCTTCGGCAGCAGGTAGACCTTCTTCTCGTAGCTGTCCTTGTTCGCCCACAGGTCGATCTGTGCCAGGGTCTGGTTGGCGAAGCTGTTGGACATGACGAAGCTCGGGTGGCCGGTGGCGCAGCCCAGGTTCACCAGGCGGCCTTCGGCCAGCAGGAAGATCGCGTTGCCGTTCGGGAAGATGTACTTGTCCACCTGCGGCTTGATGTTGACGTGCTTGATGCCGGCGAACGACACCAGCGCATCGACCTGGATCTCGTTGTCGAAGTGGCCGATGTTGCAGACGATGGCCTGGTCCTTCATCGCGCTCAGGTGCTCGATGCGGATGATGTCCTTGTTGCCGGTGGTGGTGACGTACAGGTCGGCACGGCCCAGGGTCGATTCGATGGTGTTGACTTCATAGCCTTCCATCGCCGCCTGCAGGGCGCAGATCGGGTCGATCTCGGTGACGATCACGCGCGCGCCGTAGGCACGCAGCGAGGCCGCGCAGCCCTTGCCGACGTCGCCGTAGCCGCAGACCACGGCCACCTTGCCGGCCAGCATCACGTCCATCGCGCGCTTCAGGCCATCGGCCAGCGACTCGCGGCAGCCGTACAGGTTGTCGAACTTGCTCTTGGTGACCGAGTCGTTGACGTTGATCGCCGGGATCAGCAGGGTGCCGGCCTGGGCCAGCTGGTACAGGCGGTGCACGCCGGTGGTGGTCTCTTCGGAGACGCCCTTCCAGTCCTTGACCACGCGGCCCCAGTAACCCGGGCGCTCCTTGGCGACGCGCTTGAGCAGGTTCTTGATGACCTGTTCTTCGTGCGAGGCAGAGGCGGTGTTGACCCAGTCGCTGCCGTTTTCCAGCTCGTAGCCCTTGTGGATCAGCAGGGTCACGTCACCGCCGTCGTCGACCACCAGTTCCGGGCCGGTCAGGGTGCCGTCGGCCAGGGTGAAGGTCAGCGCGTCCAGGGTGCAGTCCCAGTACTCTTCCAGGGTCTCGCCCTTCCAGGCGAACACCGGGGTGCCGGTGGCGGCGATGGCGGCAGCGGCGTGGTCCTGGGTCGAGAAGATGTTGCACGAGGCCCAGCGCACGTCGGCACCGATGTCCTTCAGGGTCTCGATCAGCACGGCGGTCTGGATGGTCATGTGCAGCGAGCCGGTCACGCGCACGCCCTTCAGCGGCAGCTCGGCCTGGTACTTGCGGCGGATCGACATCAGGCCCGGCATCTCGTGCTCGGCGATGTCCAGTTCCTTGCGGCCCCAGTCGGCCAGCGTGATGTCGCGGATCTTGTAATCACCTTCGGTGGAGAAGGTCTTGGCAACAGCGTTCATTCGTGTGCTCCGGTTGTGGGCGAGCGGGTGCTCGCATCTAGCCGGGCGCCGTTGTTACAAAGCCACCTTACCGAGCCTGGCCGGGCCTCATGGGATCCGGTCGCAGCGCCCCTCGGCAGGGGAGAACCCCCATTATATCGCGGCCCCGGCGTGACATCCGGATGACCCAACCATCGGCAGGTGGGATCGCGTGCACGGCCTGTTAAGGTCGGTGTTTTCACGCATCACACAGGTGGAACGATGAGCATGCACGCGCGCCGCACACGGCGCTGGACCGGTCTGGTCCTGTCGATGGGACTGCTGGCGGTGGCCCCGCTGGCCTGGGCTGCGTCCCCGCAGCCCGCCCAGGTACAGGCCCCGGGCGTCACCGGCTACGAACTGCCGTCGGCCGCGCTGCAGGCGGTGGTCGACGCGCCGCGCGCGCCTTCGCTGTACCTGTCGCCACGCCGCGACGTGGCCGCGTTGATGCAGATGCCGTCGCTGCCGTCGATCCAGGTGGTGGCGCAGCCGGAACTGAAGCTGGCCGGCCTGCGCATCAACCCGCGCACCTTCTCCGACAGCCGCTTCAGCTTCGGCGAGAAGCTGTGGCTGATGAACGTGGCCGACGGCAAGGAACGGCAGATCAGCGGCCTGCCGGCCACGCTGTCGATCGCCAGCGTGATGTGGTCGCCGGACCAGAAGTGGCTTGCCTTCAACCAGGTCGACGCCGCCAGCGGCGCCAATGAACTGTGGCTGGTGGATGTGGCCGGCGGCAGCGCCCGTCGTCTGGTCGCCAGCCTGAACACGGTGATCGGCAGTGGCTACCAGTGGCTGCCGGACAGCCGCGGCCTGGTGGTATTCATGCGCCCGGCCAACCTTGGTGCGGCCCCGGCCGCCGACGGCATTCCGACCGGCCCGGCCGTGCAGCAGACCAGCCAGGGCGGCGGCGTGGTGTCGATCCGTACCTACCAGGACCTGCTGAAGAACGAGGCCGACGCGCGCCAGTTCGATTACTACGCCACCACCCAGCCGATGGAAGTCAGCCTGGATGGCAACACCCGCGCGATCGGCGCAGCTGGCATCTTCATGGGCTTTGCGGTGTCGCCGGATGGCCGCTTCGTGCTGCGCCAGCCGGTGCAGCGGCCGTATTCCTACGTGGTGCCGGTGAGCAGTTTCCCGCGCCGCATTGAAGTGATCGACCGTGCCAGCGGCAAGCTGGTGCACACCGTGGCCGTGCGTCCGCTGGTGGAAGGTTTGCCGACCGGCAACGACGCTGAAGTGACCGGCGTGCGCGATATCAGCTGGCGTGGTGATGCCGATGCCACGCTGGTCTGGGCCGAAGCCCAGGACGGCGGCGACCCGAACAGGGAGGCCAAGGTGCGCGATGCGGTGCTGATGCAAGCTGCGCCGTTCGACACGCCGCCGGTCACGTTGGCCCAGCTCGGCAGCCGTCTGGTGGGCATCAACTGGGGCCGTGGCGACCTGGCCCTGCTGACCGAGTCGTGGTGGAAGACGCGCAAGACCAGGACCTGGCTGATTGCCCCGGACAATGCCGGCGCCGAGCCGCGCCTGCTGTGGGATCGCGACGGACAGGACCGCTATTCCGATCCGGGCCGGCCGCTGTTGTCCAGCGACGACCGCGGGCGCTCGCTGCTGCAGACCAGCGCCGATGGCAGCAGCCTGTATCTGGCCGGTGCCGGTGCATCGCCGGAAGGTGATCGTCCGTTCGTGGACCGCTTCGACGTCGCCACGGGCAAGGCCACCCGCCTGTTCCACTCGCAGGCGCCGAGCTATGCGCTGCCGGTGGCGTTGCTGGACAACCAGGCCAGCTCGCTGCTGCTGAGCCGCGAGAGCCCGGATGAGCCGGCCAACTTCTACGTGCAGTCGCTGGCCGATGCCGGTGCTGCACCGCGTGCGCTGACCCACTTCGCGCATCCGCTGCCGCAGTTGAAGGGCGTGCAGAAGGAGCAGATCCGCTACAAGCGCAAGGATGGCGTCGACCTGACCGCGACCCTGCTGCTGCCGCCGGGCTACGACCCGAAGCGCGACGGCCCGCGGCCGCTGCTGATGTGGGCCTACCCGGGCGAGTTCAAGAGTGCGGCTGCGGCCAGCCAGGTGACCGATTCGCCGTACCGCTTCAATGCGGTCAGCTACTGGGGCCCGCAGGCGTTCCTGGCCAAGGGCTATGTGGTGCTGGCCAGCCCGTCGATGCCGATCATCGGCGAAGGCGACAAGGAGCCCAACGACACCTACATCGAACAGCTGGTGGCCAACGCGCAGGCCGCCGTGGATGAAGTGGTGCGCCGTGGCGTGACCGATCGCGATCACATCGCCGTTGGTGGCCATTCCTACGGTGCGTTCATGACCGCCAACCTGCTGGCGCACACGCGCCTGTTCAAGGCGGGCATCGCGCGCAGCGGCGCCTACAACCGCACGCTCACGCCGTTCGGCTTCCAGGCCGAGGAGCGCAACTACTGGCAGGCGCAGGACGTCTACCAGAAGATGGCGCCGTTCAACTACGCCGACAGGATCAAGGATCCGATCCTCTTCATCCACGGCGTGGACGACAACAACTCCGGCACGTTCCCGATGCAGAGCGAGCGCATGTTCGCCGCAGTGAAGGGCCTGGGTGGTACCGCGCGTCTGGTGATGCTGCCGAACGAATCGCATGCCTACCGTGCACGCGAGTCGATCATGACCATGCTGGCCGAAAGCGAGCGCTGGCTGGAACAGACCATCGGCCCGGCCGAGCAGGGCAAGGCGAAGAAGAAGCGCTGACGTGACCCGGTAGTGCCGGCCGCTGGCCGGCAACCTCATGGACTCACGCGACCTGAGGTTGCCGGCCAGCGGCCGGCACTACCAGATGAAACCATTTTTGCATCGCAGCACGATGCCCGTTCTGGTTTAGGCTTGGGGTCTGGATCCGTTGACCGAGGCCTGTGCGTCGCCGATGAACGAGTACCGCAGCAGCATCGAGTTTGCTTCCCCCGATCTTCCGCTTCGCGATGACGTGCGCCGGCTCGGCGCGCTGGTTGGCGACCTGCTGGTTGAACAGGTCTCCGCCGCGTTCCTCGACGATGTCGAGGACGTGCGCACCCGCGCCATCGCCCGCCGCGAGAACCAGGCGCCGTTGTCGGAGCTGGCCGATGGCCTGGCCGGGCGCACGCCTCAGCAGGCCGAAACCATGGTGCGGGCCTTCAGCACCTACTTCCAGGTGGTCAACATCGCCGAGCGCGTGCATCGCATCCGCCGCCGCCGTGACTACCAGCGCGCCGGTACCGCAGGGGCGCAGCCCGATGGCCTGCAGGATGCACTGCAGCACCTGAAGGCGCAGGGCGTGGGCCTGGACGAGCTGGCGCAGTGGCTGCCACGCATCGACATTGAACCGGTGTTCACCGCACACCCGACCGAAGCAGTGCGCCGCGCGCTGCTGGAGAAGGAGCAGCTGATGGTGGCCAGCCTGGTCGACAATCTCGATGGCCAGCGCACACCGGGTGAAGCCGCCGCCGATGCCGCGCGCTTCCGCATGGCATTGACCGCTTCGTGGCAGACCACCGATTCCTCGCCGGTGCGGCCCACCGTCGATGACGAACGCGAGCACGTCGGCTTCTATCTGGTGCAGGTGCTGTACCGGGTGATTCCGGTGCTGTACGAATCGCTGCAGCAGGCGCTGCGCGATACCTACGGCGAAGAACTGCCGCTGCCACGCCTGCTGCGATTCGGCACCTGGGTGGGCGGCGACATGGACGGCAATCCGAACGTGGATGCCCATACCATCCGCAATACGCTGGATGCGCAGCGGCAGGCGGTGCTCGCGCGCTACCAGAAGGAACTGCTGCAGCTGGCCAGCCTGCTCAGCCAGTCCACCGAGCGGGTGGGTGTGAGCGATGCGCTGCAGGCACGGGTGGCGCACTACCAGCAGCTGCTGCCGCAGGTGCAGTCGCGCCCACGCCATGCCGACATGCCGTACCGCCTGCTCAATGACCGCATGCGTGCACGCCTGCAGGCCACACTGGATGACGGCGAAGGCGCCTACGCCGGTCCTGATGAACTGATCGAGGATCTGCAGCTGATCCTCGACAGCCTGCGCGCCAACCGCGGCGAACATGCCGGTGGCTTCGCCGTGCAGCGCCTGCTGTGGCGGGTGAAGACCTTCGGCTTCCACCTGGCACGGTTGGACGTGCGCCAGGAATCGAGCGTGCATGCGCGCGCGCTGGCCACCGTGCTGGGCGGCGACGCAGCGTGGGACAGTCTCGATGCCGTGGGGCGTGCGCGTCTGCTGGCGCCGCATGCCAGTGGTGACGCGCCGTTGCCGAAGGGCGACGACGAAGGCAACCAGCGTCTGGATGCGGTATTTGCGGCGTTGGCCGATGCGCGTGCGCGCCATGGTGGCGATGCGCTGGGCAGCTACATCATCTCGATGGCACACGACCGCAGTGACGTGCTGGCCGTGCTGGCGCTGGCACGCCGTGGCGGCCTGGTGGAAGAGGGCGGTTCGGTGCCGCTGGATATCGCGCCGCTGTTCGAGACGGTGGACGACCTCAAGCGTGGCACCGCGACCCTGCGCGACCTGCTGGCCGATCCGGTGTACCGCGCACACCTGCATGCACGCGATGACGTGCAGATGGTGATGCTGGGCTATTCGGACAGCAGCAAGGACGGCGGCATCGCTGCTTCGCGCTGGGGCCTGCAACGCGCGCAGGTGGAACTGCTGGAGGTGGCGGCCGAGGCCGGCATCCGCCTGACCTTCTTCCATGGCCGTGGTGGTTCGATCAGCCGCGGTGGCGGCAAGACCACGCACGCGGTGGATGCTTCGCCGCGCGGCAGCATCGATGGCCGCCTGCGGGTGACCGAGCAGGGCGAGGTGATCCATCGCAAATACGGCATCCGTGCGCTGGCGCTGCGCTCGCTGGAACAGGCCACCGGCGCGGTGCTGCGCGCCAGCCTCCGCCCGCGGGCTGCCGAACCCCGCGAGGATGAGTGGCGACCGGTGATGGATGTGGTCGCTGGCTCCAGCAGCGAGGTGTACCGCGCCTTCGTCGGCCAGTCTGGCTTCATGGACTACTTCCGCACGGCCACGCCGATCGACGTGATCGAGCGGATGACGCTGGGTTCGCGTCCGTCGCGCCGGCTCGGCCAGGACGCGGCGTTGGGCAACCTGCGCGCGATTCCCTGGGTGTTCGCCTGGAGCCAGGCGCGTGCAGTCATTCCCGGGTGGTATGGCGTGGGCAGCGGCCTGCAGGCGGCAGTCGATGCTGGTCACGAGCAGACCCTGCGCGAGATGGCACGTGACTGGCCGTTCTTCCGTACCTTCCTGGACGACATCGCGATGGTGCTGTCCAAGGGGGATATCACCATTGCCGAGCAGTTCTCGCTGTTGTCGGGCGACCTGCACGGGCGCTTCTTCCCGCAGGTACAGCGCGAACTGGAACTGACCCGGCACTGGTTGCTGGCGCTGATGGGCCAGCAGACGTTGCTCGACCACGATGCGCGGCTGTCGCTTTCGATCCGCCTGCGCAATCCGTACGTCGATCCGATCAGCGTGCTGCAGGTGGATCTGCTGCAGCGCTGGCGCGAAAGCGGGCGCGAGGATGAAGACCTGCTGCGCGCGCTGGTGGCCTGCGTGAACGGTGTTTCGCAGGGTGTGCAGAACACCGGTTGATCCGCTTTCGTGGGACGGGGAATTCCCCCGTCCGTTCTCCATCGCTTGCCGTGCGGTCGACTATCGGACAGCATGCGGACTCTACTCCGGGGTAGTTCAGTGGTAGAACACCTGGCTCTTACCCGGGTGGGCGCTGGTTCGATTCCAGCCCCCGGACCACATGGATTCCAGCAGTGATGGCCAAGGACGACGAACGCGACGCTTCACCCACCATCGGGAACGGCTACATCGATGCCCAGATGCGGAAGGCATTGCACGCGTTGAAGGAAGCCTCCACCCGACAACAGCGCCAGTCCGCACAGGCACGTGTCGATCGCTGGAGCCGACTTCTCGACGGCAAGGCCCTTGACCTGCTGCAGCACGGCTCACGGATGCCCATCGCCGGGGTGCCTGCGTGGGCTACACCGGAAGTTGCGACCGGCGGTTTTGCCACCGGTACCCTGCTGGCCGGGGGGCCGCTGCTGGACTGGGAAAAGCATCTGGCCGCGCAGGTCCTGGGTGCGGGTGACGGCAATCTACGCCTTCGCCTGAACGAATGGTGCCTGAGCGACGAAGGCCTGGCTTGGCTGCACGCGCGCCTGCAGCGGGGCGACTATCACGTCAGTGTGCCGGAAGAGTCGGCGCTGCTTACCGTGGCCTGGCTCCTGCAGCAGGGTGCGCATGCGCAGGTGGAACCGATTCTGGCCACCATCATCGGCTGGTTCGCGAGCCTGCGTTTCTACCCGGAGCCTGTCCAGATGGCTACCGGGTCCGGGAGTTCCCCGGCAGAGGGTGACATCACACTCTTCGTGAACACGGCCGGCGCCGTTGCCGCGCAGTTGCAGCGGTGTACCAGTTCGGTACGGGTGAAGGAGCAGCACCGGGTGCTGACGCAATGGCGTCCGCTGTATGCGACCGCTGTCGGGCTGTTCCTGCAGACCTTGCAGGAGGATCAGCCCTCCATGCGTTTCCCGCAGGGCTGGCTGCTGGAAGCACAGCCCGTCGTCGCCGCGTTCAAGACGCTTCGCGGGAAATCACCGCAGCGCACTGCGTCGCGGCATCGCGACGTTGAATTGCTGGAGTACCTGACGCTGTGCGTGCACGATGGCACGGTGCTGAATCCACATCAGCTGTCGCGTGTGCGTCAGATCGTGAACGATCACGTCGAAAAGCACAGCAGGCCGGGTTCGGCCAGCTACGCGGCTCGCATGGCCTTCGAGCAGGAGAGCGTCGCTGCGCCACCTCATGCCGCCCTCGCGCGGATCGCCGCTGCACGTCTGCACCGGTTTCCTGCCGATGCCGGCGTTGTTGATGTCGCATCGCTGCAGCGGGATGTGCAGCCGGATGAAGCAACCGCCCTCGTTGCCGCGGGAAGCGTGCTGCCGCTTGCGGTGCGTCGGCGTGTGGCGCGTTGCCAGCAGGGGTCCGTTGAACAGCTGATCGAGGCAGGGCTTGTGACTTCGCTGGAGTCGCTCGCCCTGCTGCTTCCGCCGCTGGGTGCACGCATCGCCGAGCGAGGCTTCACCGACCCGGTCCATGGCCGTCTCTATGCTGCATGCCAGACCGCCTTCAATGCGCGTCGTTCGCTGCTGCTGCTGAACCTGCAGTCGCAGGTGCGCATGGCGGAGTTGCCATGGGCCGCTGCACTGGCAGGCGAACGGCAGCGTGGGACACCTGCTGCCAAGCAGATGCTGGCCGACATCGTGGCCCTGGCGCTGCGCCATTACCCGGAAACGCCCTTGCCCAACCCCCTGCTGCGACAGCTGCGGAGCCTGGCGGACAGTGCTGGTGCTGATCTGCCACTGGTGGAAGAGCTGGCCGCAGATATCTTCATGGGCAAGTTCGCCCCCGGCTTCGCGGCAGCGGCACGGCATGCCGGACGGTTCACCTCAGGCAGTCTGTACGCCCGCTACTACGGTATCGACAGCACGATGCTCGAGCGGCTTGGCGAACCGACACTCCGAACGGGCCGACGGTCACAGTATCGGGTAGACGATCTGGCGGGCCTGTGCATGGCTCGGGCAGACCTTGCACCGGGCCAGGCAGCGCCCGCTGCGAATGGCGCAGTGATCGAACAGGTGCAGATCCTGACCACCCACAACCTGGCGGTCCTGTTCGACCGTTTCCAGCTCGACGCGATGCTGGCCGAGGAACTGCCGGACATGATCCAGCGTAGTTTTGCTGCGGTCTGTACCGACCTGCAGCAGGTCGCTCCGCACTGGCATGCATGGCTGACAGCACGCAGGCGAGGCGCCTACGCGTGGCGGCAGATGGTGTTCTTCCTCTCGAGGCTGGATGACGCCGGCTTGGCGCAATCCATGGCGACACTAAGGTTGCTCTTCACTGCACAGCCATCCGATTTCCAGCGGCGCTTTGCGCCCGCGATGGAAGGCCTGGTTCTGGCGTCGCGGGGCGGACAACCGGCGCAGGTGCTGCTCGGCTGGAGCCCGCAGTCCTGGTTGCAGCCTCCTACAGGGCATTGACTGGGACCTGAGATTGCCGGCCAGCGGCCGGCACTACCGTGGTGTAGGTTGCACGGCTGGCCCCCGCGCCTTCCGGTATCCTCCCGCCCCATGAAGCATTCCTGGCGTATCAGCAAATACTGGCAGCGGACGCCTGAGGGTTACCTGTGGTCACCGCCCGAGGAGTGGACTGACTTCAGCGATGTCGGCAAGCGCGTGAGCATCGAGGATTACCTCGTTGTCGAGGATGCCTATCTGGACGTGATAAGGCGTTTCTGTGTCGGCATCGGTGTCGAGTCCCTTCGCATCCAGTCGCTTTCTTCGCACGGCCCGTGTCAGTACCACGACGGCCAGCAACTCGGCCTGCACGAGATTGAGCGGGTGGCGCGCGGCGTGCTGCGCAACGCCTTCTGGTGCAAGCTGGTCTATCAGAACGCCGAAGTGCACTTCGGCTACGACTACTACATGTATGCGGTGTCGTCGGTGGACGCGTCGGCCGCATTGGCAGACGCCAACCCGTTATTGAACATCGAGCGGTTCCACTCTCCCTATCTGCCCGAACGGGAAGGGTAGTGCCGGCCGCTGGCCGGCAGAACCCTCATTCTTCCGGCGACGGCGGGTTCGACGCCAGCAGTTCCAGATGCCGCTGCTCCATTTCCTGGCGCAACTGGCGGCGGATCAGCGCGGCCGCCTGGCGGCGCTTCTCGTCCGACGTGACCGGCTGCAATGACGGCACCGGCGTTGGCCGGCCTTCCTCGTCCACGGCCACCATGGTGAAGAAGCAGCTGTTGGCATGGCGCACGCTGCGCTTGAGGATGTCCTCGGCCACCACCTTGATGCCGATCTCCATCGACGAGGTGCCGGTGTAATTCACCGAGGCCAGGAAGGTGACCAGCTCGCCCACCGCGATGGGCTGGCGGAACATCACCTGGTCCACCGACAGGGTGACCACGTAGCTGCCGGCGTAACGGCTGGCGCAGGCGTAGGCGACCTGGTCGAGCAGGCGCAGGATGGCGCCACCGTGGACCTTGCCGGAGAAATTGGCCATCTCCGGCGACATCAGCACGGTCATGGACAGCTGGTGGGTTTTCAGTTCGGTCGACATGGGGCGATTGTATCGGCAACCGGTAGTGCCGACCGCTGGCCGGCAACCACGCGATTGTTCCCGGAGGCCATGAAAAAGCCGGCCAGCGGCCGGCTCTACCAGAAGCAGAAGGGCCGCTTGCGCGGCCCTTCGTGTTTCTTACTTCAGCTTCGCATCGGCGCGCAGGGCGGCGGCGCGGTCGGTCTTCTCCCAGGAGAAGGCCGTGGCGTTGACGGTCTCGCCTTCGCCGTTGAGGTAGCTGAACTCCTTCGGCTTGCGGCCGAAGTGGCCGTAGGCCGCGGTCTGCTGGTACATCGGGTGCACCAGGTCCAGCATCTTGATGATGCCGTACGGGCGCAGGTCGAAGTGCTTGCGGATCAGCTTCTCGATCTTGTCGTCGCTGATCTTGCCGGTGCCGAAGGTGGTGACCGAGATCGAGGTCGGCTCAGCCACGCCGATGGCGTAGGAAACCTGCACTTCGCAGCGGTCGGCCAGGCCGGCGGCAACCACGTTCTTGGCGACGTAGCGGGCCGCGTAGGCCGCCGAACGGTCGACCTTGGACGGGTCCTTGCCGGAGAAGGCGCCACCACCGTGACGGGCCCAGCCGCCGTAGGTGTCGACGATGATCTTGCGGCCGGTCAGGCCGCAGTCGCCCACCGGGCCGCCGATCTCGAACTTGCCGGTCGGGTTGATGTGGAACTTGGTGCCCTTGTGCAGCCACTTGGCCGGCAGCACCGGCTTGATGATCTCTTCGCGGACGGCCTCGATGAGGTCCTTCTGCTTGATGCCCGGGGCGTGCTGGGTCGACAGGACCACGGCGTCGATGGCCGAGACCACGCCGTTTTCATAGCGCAGGGTGACCTGGCTCTTGGCGTCCGGACGCAGCCACGACAGCGGCGAGTTCTTCTTCTTGCGGATCTTGGCCTGCTGCTCGACCAGGCGGTGCGACAGGTGGATCGCGGCCGGCATGTAGCTGTCGGTCTCGTTGGTGGCATAGCCGAACATCAGGCCCTGGTCGCCAGCGCCCATTTCTTCCGGCTTCTTGCGGTCCACGCCCTGGGCGATGTGCGGCGACTGCTTGCCGATCAGGTTCAGCACGCCACAGGTGGCGCCGTCGAAGCCGACGTCGGAGCTGTCATAGCCGATGTCCACGATGACCTTGCGGGTCAGCGCTTCCAGGTCGATCCAGGCGCTGGTGGTGATCTCACCGGCCACAATGGCAACACCGGTCTTGACCATGGTCTCGCAGGCCACGCGGGCGCGCTGGTCCTGGGTCAGGATCGCGTCCAGCACCGCATCGGAGATCTGGTCGGCAACCTTGTCCGGATGGCCTTCGGAGACCGACTCGGAGGTGAAGAGATAGCTGGACATCAGGCGTAATATCCCTTGATTCGGATGGAAAGATGGGCGCGAATGATACACGGGGTGCGCCGCCTGTGCATTGTGAACCTGTACCGGTTGCCGGTGGTTAAGCCCGCGTAGGCCCGGCAGGGGCCGTCCGGCCGGGATTGGGGCTCAGCCTCGAGGCCCAGTGTTCCACCAGCGTGACAACGCAGCGGGCGGCTACCGGCCCCGACTGCGCGGGCCACAACGCCCGGCAGCGGCTGTGCGGCCGTCATCGTTCTGCCCAAAAACCGCCATCTGGCTGCCGCCTGCCGAGCGCAGGCTGTCGGCCAATCCGGCCGCCGGGCATGAGTGGATCTGCCATGCAGGAACTTGAACAGCGTCTCCAGCAACGCTTCCCCGATTGGTTCCTCGGCCGCCGGGGCCAACTGGCGCGGCCGTTGCTGCGCAGCGTCGGTCGCTGGTCGCGGTTGGACCAGATCGAAGCCTTCCTGCAGCGCAGCTCAGGCCTGCGTGGCTTCGGCTTCGTCGCCGCCGGCCTGGAGTTCATCGACGGTCAGTACCAGGTGGACCCGGCCGCGCTGGCCAGGATCCCGGCCACCGGCCGCCTGCTGATCGTCGCCAACCATCCCTCCGGGGCACTGGACGCCCTCGCCCTGCTGGACGCGGTCGGCCGCATCCGCCGTGACGTGCGGATCGTGGCCAACGACCTGTTGGGGGCAATCGCGCCACTGCAGGACCTGCTGCTGCCGGTGCGCATCCTCGGTGGCAAGGCCCAGCGCGGCAGCCTGCATGCCGTCGAGGAAGCACTGGCCGCCGAGCAGTGCGTGATCGTGTTCCCGGCCGGCGAGGTCTCGCGGCTGTCGCTGCGCGGCATCCGTGATGGCCGCTGGCAGCGCGGTTTCGTCCGTTTTGCCCGCGCGGCCGGCGCACCGGTGCTGCCGGTGCGTGTGGAGGCGCGCAACTCGGCGCTGTTCTACGGCGCCTCGACCCTGTTCAAGCCGGCCGGCACCGCGCTGCTGGCGCGCGAGATGTTCACCCGTCGTGGCCGTCCGCTGCGGCTGCGCATCGGCGAGCCGATGCAGCTGGGCAAGGGCGGCGACCCGGGCGCCCAACTGCTGGCGGTACGCCGCGCGCTGTATGCGCTGGGCCGCACTGGCGCGGCCGGCAATCCCGCAGCCTGCGCAGGCCCCGAGCCGCTGGCGGCCCCGGTGCCGCCTTCGCAGGTGGCCGCCGGCATTGCCGCGTCGACCCAGCTGGGCCAGACCGCCGATGGCAAGCAGATCATGTTGGCGACCTGTACCGCCGATTCGCCGCTGCTGCTGGAGCTGGGGCGCCTGCGCGAGCTGACCTTCCGCCAGGTAGGCGAGGGCACCGGGCGCAGCCGCGATCTGGACGATTACGATCCGCGGTACGAACACATCGTGATCTGGGACGCGGCCGCGCAGCGCATCGCCGGCGCCTACCGGATCATGCGTGGTGCTCACGCGCTGGCCCGGCACGGCCTGTCCGGGCTCTACAGCGCGTCGCTGTTCCGCTATTCCGACGACGCCATCACCCACATCGCCGAAGGCCTGGAACTGGGCCGCAGCTTCGTGGTGCCTGATTACTGGGGCAGCCGCAGCCTGGACTATCTGTGGCAGGGCATCGGCGCCTACCTGCAGTGCCGGCCCGGCATCCGCTACCTGTTCGGCGCCGTGTCGATCAGCGCAGCGCTGCCACGCGATGCACGCGAGCAGCTGGTGGCGTACTACCAGCGCTACTACAGCGGTACCGCCGGCCTGGCCGAATCGAACCGCCCGTTCCAGTACTTCGCCGCGCCGCCAAGTTTCGGCGAGCTGGATGCAGGTGCCGCGTTCGACGTGCTCAAGGCCAACCTGGCCGCACTCGGCACCGGCGTGCCGACGCTGTATCGCCAGTACACCGATCTGTGCGAACCCGGTGGCGCCCGTTTCCTTGCCTTCGGTGTCGACCCGGACTTCAGTGATTCGATCGACGGCCTGATTGAAGTGGACCTGTGCGCGATCAGGCCGAACAAGCGCAAACGCTACCTGCGCGACGTGGGGACGCCGGCATGAGCGCGCTGGCGAACCTGTCGCCGCACCGGCGCGCAGTGTTCGTCTCCGACGTGCACCTGGGGTCACGTCATTGCCATGCCACCGAGCTGGCGCGGTTCCTCTCGCAGCTGCGCTGCGAACGGTTGTACCTGGTGGGCGACATCATCGACCTGTGGTGGATGGCGCATCGCCGCGCCAACTGGCGCCAGTCGCACAGCGAAGTCATCCAGGCCCTGCACGCGCTGCGCCGTGCCGGGACCGAGATCGTCTACATCCCCGGCAACCATGACGCGTCACTGCGCCACGTGTGCGGGCTGATGCTCCCAGCGATGCAGGTGCGCCGTCGCGCCATCCATGTGACCGCCGATGGCCGTCGCCTGCTCGTTGCGCATGGGGACGAGTACGACGGCGTGACCCACTTCGGTGGCCTGCAGGAAAAGTTCGGTGACTGGCTGTACTACCGCATCCTGACCGGCAACCAGGCGTTGAATGCGGTGCGGCGGCGGCTGGGGATGCGCTACTGGTCGCTGTCGGAGTTCCTGAAGAAGCGCAGCGGCGCGGCCGAACGCTATATCGAGCGCTTCGTGCAGGCCGGGCTGGATGACGTGCGGCGGCGCGGACTGGATGGCATCGTCTGTGGCCACATCCACCGCGCCGCGCTGATCGAGCGCGATGGCCTGGTCTATGCCAACGACGGCGACTGGGTGGAGAGCCTGACCGCGCTGGCCGAAGACCATGATGGCGCGCTGCGCCTGCTTGACCACAATGGCCAGACCCTGGTGGAACTGCCGGGCGCGCGCCTGTCGCAGGCGGCCTGAACCTGCTCTTGTAGAGTCGAGCTTGCTCGACTGCTCTATCCGCAGTCGAGCAAGCTCGACTCTACAGGGGCGGAACAGTCGAGCAAGCTCGACTCTACAAACGCGCGGCCATCGCGCTAGCATCGGCCCATGGATTCCCTGACCCAGATCGTGCTCGGCGGCACCGTCGCTGCTGCCATTGCCCCGCCCGGACATCGCCGTGCGGCCCTGCTGGCCGGTGCGGCGCTTGGCACCCTGCCGGACCTCGACGCCCTGTGGCTCGGCTTCACCGCCGTCGACCCGGTGGCGAACATGATCGAGCACCGCAGCTTCAGCCATTCGCTGTTGGTGCTGCCCTGGGTGGCTGCACTGGTCTGGTGGTTGTTCAAGCGCTTCGGCAACGGCCGCGTCGCGCAATCGCCGGTGCGCTGGTTCTGGGCGATCCAGCTGGCGCTGGTCACCCATCCGCTGTTGGATGCGTTCACCGTCTACGGCACCCAGCTGTGGTGGCCGTTGCGGCCACACCCGACCATGGGCTCCAGCGTTTTCATCATCGATCCCGGCTACACGGTATGGCTGCTGCTGGGCTGCGTGCTGGCCTGGTTTGGCCGCGCCCGCCCCTGGGCTGGCAAGGTGCTGGGTGTGGCGTTGCTGGTCAGCAGCGCCTACCTGGGTTGGGGCCTGATCGCCAAGGCGCAGGTCGACCGTGCTGCCCAGCAGAGCCTGGCGGCGATGGGCCTGGGCGATGCGCCGCGCTTCTCGGTGCCGATGCCGTTCAACACCCTGCTGTGGCGCGTGGTGGCAATGACGCCGAACGGCTACGTGGTGGGCGACCGCTCGCTGGTGGCCGACCACGGGCCGATGCGGTTCGAAGGCCACGCATCCAACGTGCAGGCCTTGCGCGAAGCGCAGGCCATTCCGGCGGTGCAGCAGCTGACGTGGTTCAACCGTGGCTTCATGCGTGCGCAGGTGGTGGACGGCCGGCTGGTGCTGAGCGACCTGCGCATGGGGCTGGAACCGGACTACACCTTCAACTTCGCGGTGGCCGAGCAGGCTGATGGGCAGTGGCGGGCGATCACGCCCGAGCAGGTGCGGGTGGATTACAGCAGCCCGGCTGCACGCGCCGACGTCGGACGCCGGTTGGCCGCGATGTGGCAGCGGATCTGGCAGGAGCCGGCAGCACAGCCGGGTGCGGCCGACCACAGCGCCGTGCATTGATCAGTAGATCCACGCCATGCGTGGATGGCGCGGACATTGGCGAAGACAGCCACGCATGGCGTGGCTCTACTGCCTCCATCGGCAGTGCAGTGTCGCATCCGCAGATCCACGCCATGCGTGGATGGTGCGGGCATCGGAAGGCAGCCACGCATGGCGTGGCTCTACTGCCTCCATCGGCAGTGCAGTGTCGCATCCGTAGATCCACGCCATGCGTGGATGGCGGGGGCATCGGCGAAGGCAGCCACGCATGGCGTGGCTCTACTGCCTCCATCGGCGGTGCAGTGTCGCATCCGTAGATCCACGCCATGCGTGGATGGCGCGGGCATCGGAAGGCAGCCACGCATGGCGTGGCTCTACTGTCTCCATCGGCAGTGCAGTGTCGCATCCGTAGATCCACGCCATGCGTGGATGGCGCGGGCATCGGAAGGCAGCCACGCATGGCGTGGCTCTACTGTCTCCATCGGCGGTGCAGTGTCGCATCCGTAGATCCACGCCATGCGTGGATGGCGCGGGCATCGGCGAAGGCAGCCACGCATGGCGTGGCTCTACTGCCTCCATCGGCAGTGCAGTGTCGCATCCGTAGATACACGCCATGCGTGGATGGCGCGGGCATCGGCGAAGGCAGCCACGCATGGCGTGGCTCCACCGAATCAATACACCGTCGCGCGGCCCTGCACGAACGAATAGAAGAACACCGCATTCGGGTCGTTCTGCACCAGGCGGAACTCGCGACGCATGCCTTCCACGGTTTCCTCGTCCACCGATCCGGCCTGCAACAGCTGGTCGGCAGCCGACAGCAGCAGCTGTTCCCAGAACGCGATCATCGTCTTGCGACGGGCCGGTTCGCGGTTGTCCAGGTGGATGGTCTTGATCTCGGTGTGCACGTCGCGGAAGCCGCCGGCCAGCAGCAGGTTGCCCAGCTTGGCGCCGACGAACGGGTCGCCCCCGTGGTCGTACTGGAAATCGTTGAAGGCCATCCAGTAGCGCCAGATATGCGGCGAATACGGGTCGAGCAGGAACGAGGCATTCATCACCTCGGTGATGTAGACCGGCGAACCCGGGGCCAGCACGCGGCGCACTTCGCTCAATACGCGTGCTGGTGACGGCACGTGCTCCAGCACCCAGCACAGGAACGCCGCGTCGAAGCTGCGTGCTTCGAACGGCAGCTCCCCGGCGTCGGCCGGCTGCAGGGTGTAGCGGTCGCTGCACCACGGTGTGCGCGCCAGGTTCTCGCGCGCGGTGGCCAGCTGTGTTTCGCTCAGGTCCACGCCGGTCACGTGCAGATCGGGGAAGCGGCGCAGCAGGATTTCGGTCTGCGCGCCGACGCCGCTGCCGACTTCCAGCAGGCGACGCGCGCCGCTGTAGTCGATCTGGCCGAAGATGCTCGATTCCAGCAGCCGGGCCTGGGTCATCAGGCGCTGCTGCTCGGTGCCGGAGAATCCGTGCAGGTAGGTCGGGGAGGAAATCGGCGGGGTCATGGGGGCGGGCTCTTGTAGCGTCGAGCGTGATCAATGGAAGGGGCGCGTAGAGTCGAGCTCGCTCGACTGTTCAGAAAGCCAGTCGAGCACGCTCGACTCTACGGATCAAGGCAGTCGGGCGGGTTACGAGGGGCTGGCGCGCTCAGGCTGCCGAAGACAACGCCGGTTCCCCGGCAATCAGGCGGTCGAAGTACTCGGTCGTCAATGCGATCTGGCTGGCCGGATCTTCGGCACGGTTGACCACCGCGCGGAAGGCGGCATTCTCCGGCCGGTCCTTGGCGTACCAGCCCAGGTGCTTGCGCGCGATGCGCACGCCCTGCGGCTCGCCATAAAACGCATGCAGCGCATGCAGGTGACCAAGCAGGATGTCGCGCACTTCATCCAGCGACGGCGGCGGCAGTTCCTCGCCGGTGGCCAGGTAGTGCGCCACCTCGCGGAAGATCCATGGCCGGCCCTGTGCCGAGCGGCCGATCATCACTGCATCCACGCCGGTTTCCTTCAGGACGTAGGCGGCCTTCTGCGGCGAATCGATATCGCCGTTGGCGATCACCGGAATGCGCAGTGCGGCCTTGATCTCGCCGATCGTGGCGTACTCGGCCTGGCCGGTGTAGTGCTGGTCGCGGGTGCGGCCGTGCACCGCCAGTGCGGCGATGCCGCTGTCCTCGGCGATGCGGGCGATCAGAGGGCCGTTGCGGTGGTCGCAGTCCCAACCGGTGCGGATCTTCAGGGTGACCGGCACGTCCACCGCGTTGACCACCGCTTCGAGGATGCGCGCCACCAGCTGTTCGTCGCGCATCAGTGCCGAACCGGCCCAGGCGTTGCACACCTTCTTGGCCGGGCAGCCCATGTTGATGTCGATGATCTGCGCGCCGTGGTCCACGTTGTAGCGCGCGGCTTCGGCCAGCTGCTGCGGCTCGGTGCCGGCGATCTGCACGCTGATCGGTGCCGGCTCGCCGTCATGGTCCATGCGATGGATCGACTTGCGCGTGGTCCAGAAGCGCGGGTCGCTGATGGTCATTTCCGAGGCGGCCAGTCCCGCGCCCAGCCGTTTGCACAGCAGGCGGAAAGGCTTGTCGGTGACGCCGGCCATGGGCGCCAGCACGACGTTGGGGGCAATGGTGTACGGGCCGATCTGCATGCGCCCATTGTAGGGCGCGGGCGGCGGTACGGCCGTGTCGGGGGCGTTCCGGTTCAGGCCGATCCGCACCCAGCTCATGCCGTACCGGCATCAACAGATGCTTGACGGTTGCTTCCGCCGCCCCCAAGGGCGGGCGATGGTAGGCGGCTACCCCAGGCTCTGCCAGGCCTGGCGGGTACCCAACGCGAAGGCCAGCCCCAGGCTGAGGCAGGCCAGTGAACTGACTACCCAGAAGTACCGGCCGTTGTAGCCGGGCCGGAGCAGCGCCAGACCGAAGCCCATCGCCGCGCGCAGCAGCAACAGCAGGGCGATGCCCGACAGCACCGGACGGTTGGCCGGCAGCGGCGAATGCCAGCCTGCGGCTGCCAGCGCATACAGCGTCCAGGCGACCAGCACGGCAGTAATGCCGGCGGTCATCAGTGGTGGCCACCAATGCCCCGCCTGTGCCAGCCGGACCATGCGCTGGCCAGCGCCGAACCACCGGTACCAGGGGGCCCCAAAGGCAATGCAGCCGATATGCAGCAAGGCTGCGATGGCACTGCCGGCGGCGGCAACCAGCAACCAGGGGAATCCGTCCATGTCATGCCCGTGCAGAGAAGCTGCGCGGATGTTCGGCGAGGGGCGGGGTGAGGGCAATGCGGCAGGCGGTCG
The DNA here is from genome assembly GCF_056482945.1 of Stenotrophomonas sp. 62841_Sma. Taxonomy (NCBI): domain Bacteria; kingdom Pseudomonadati; phylum Pseudomonadota; class Gammaproteobacteria; order Lysobacterales; family Lysobacteraceae; genus Stenotrophomonas; species Stenotrophomonas sp. 62841_Sma. The sequence continues at coordinate 752,484 of NZ_CM151224.1, forward strand.
CAGAGCTGGACAATGGGCAAAAGAAAGGCCCGGATGCCAGCGCACCCGGGCCTTCCCATCCACGCATGGCGTGGATCTACTTCACTTCCACGTCGGCCGGGGTGAAGCGCGGCATTGCCGCCGCAGCGCCTTCCTTCTCGGTCGAACGACCGGCGAACTGGTTGGCGAAGCGCACGTGGCGGGCGAACGGGGCGTCGGCCACCTGCGCCAGCGACGCGGCCAGCGCACCGTTGAAGGCGTCACCGGCACCGGTGGTGTCGATCGCCTGCACCTGTTCGGCACCCACGCGGTAGTACGGCTGGGTATCGCCGCGCAGGTTCTCGTCGGCATGCGACACGAACACACCCACCGAACCCAGGGTCACCACCACGGTACCGTTGCCGACCAGCTTGCGGCACAGCGCATGCAGGCTGGCACCATCCAGCGCGGCGACGTCGTTGGCATCCACGCGCTCACCGACATGACGGCCGAGCAGGGCGGCGAACTCGGTCTCGTTCGGGGTGATCACATCGGCCAGCTTGAGCAGGCCGATGGTCGAAGGGGCGTCGGCCGGTGCGGTGTTGAGCACGGTGGTGACGCCGGCCTCGCGGGCCGTGGCCAGCGCCGCTTCGATGGTCTGCACCGGCGATTCCAGCTGCACCAGCACCACCTTGGCGCCGGTCAGCAGGGCCTGCTGCTGTTGCAGGAAGTCGGTGCTCAGCGCGGCGTTGGCACCCGGTCCGATCACGATGGTGTTGCGGCCACGGGCATCGACGTAGATGCCGGCGGTGCCGGTCGGTTCGCTGCTGGCTTCGGCGATCAGACCGAAGCCGTCCTGCGCGGCCAGCTCACGGGCGGTGGCGCCACCGGCGTCGTCGCCCAGCGCGCACACGAAGTGCGTGTCGGCACCGGCGCGGCAGGCCGCCACGGCCTGGTTGAAGCCCTTGCCACCGGGGCCGGTGCTGTAACGGCCGGCAATGGTCGCACCCGGTGCCGGCAGCGACTCGCACCGCCACACGTGATCGACATTGAAGGAACCGACGACAACGACACTGCTGCTCATAGGGAATCTTTTCTCAACCAAGGGTTCAACTGAAGTGCGTCAGCACGCCGGCGATGGTCGCCGTCATGAAGGTGGCAATGGTACCGCCCAACACCGCGCGCAGGCCGAACTTGGCCAGGTCGTGGCGACGTTCCGGGGCCAGGCCGCCAATGCCGCCGATCTGGATCGCGATCGAGCTGAAGTTGGCGAAGCCGCACAGCGCGTAGGTGGCGATCAGGCGACCTTCCTCGGACAGGCTCACGCCCGCGATCTGGCCGTTCACGATCTGCGACAGCTCGGTGTAGGCCACGAACTCGTTGATCACGACCTTCTGGCCGATCAGCGAACCGACGGTGGTGGCATCGGCCCACGGGGTGCCGATCACCCAGGCGATCGGGGCCAGCACGTAACCGAAGATGGTCGACAGGTTGGTCGGCTTGCCGATGGCAGCGGCCAGGCCGGTCACATCGCCGATCCAGGTCAGCGGGGCATTCAGCAGCGCGATCAGGGCGATGAAGGCCAGCAGCATCGCACCGATGTTCAGCGCCAGCTTCAGGCCGTCACCGGCGCCAGCGGCTGCGGCATCGATGATGTTGCTGGAGGTCTTCTCGACTTCCATCTTCACCGTGCCGCGGGTCAGCGGGGTACCGGTTTCCGGAATCAGCAGCTTGGCCACGACCAGCGTGGCCGGCGCGGCCATGATGCTCGCCGCCAGCAGGTGCTTGGCGTAGAAGGCCTGCTGCGCCGGATCGCCACCGCCGAGCATGCCCACGTAGGCCGCCAGCACGCCGCCGGCGATGTGCGCCATGCCGCCGATCATCATGGTCAGCAGCTCGGACTGGGTCATCCTGGCGATGTACGGGCGCACGGTCAGCGGCGCCTCGGTCTGGCCGATGAAGACGCTGGCGCAGACGCTGGTGGTTTCAGCACCGGACACGCGCATCACCTTGGTGATCGACCAGGCCATCACGCGCACGATGCCCTGCATGATGTTGAGGTGGTACATCACCCCCATCAGCGCAGAGAAGAAGATGATGGTCGGCAACACCTGGAAGGCGAAGATGAAGCCGTAGTTCTTGGTGTCCATCAACGAGCCGAAGATGAAGCCCGAGCCCTCGTTGACGTAGCTGAGGATCTTGACGAAGCCCTTGCCCAGCGCGTCGAACACGTCGCGTCCGCCCGGCACCAGGATCACCAGCGCCGCGAAGGCGATCTGCAGGGTGATACCGGTGGCAACCAGCTTCCAGTCAACCGCGCGCTTGTTATTGGAAAACAACCAGGTGATGCCGATCAGCACCGCCAACCCGAACAGGCCGAAGCCGATCCTGCCCAAACCTTCGACCATGTGAGTGACTCCCCTGGGGCGTCGCGAAAAACGGGAAGCCTAGTGCAGGGCAGGGGCCGGGGCAAGAAAAAGCAGCGTGCGCGCGGCCAACGGTACCGATCAGGCCAGCAACGGCAAGGGCTTGCGGCTGGCGGCGGCGGGTAGAATGGGGTTCGATCCCGGCCCGGATGCGGGCCCGCAGCAGGAGATTCGCATGCAATACCGTCGCCTGGGCTCCACCGGCCTGCCGATTTCCGCCTTGTCCTTCGGCGCCTGGGTGACCTTCGGCGACCAGGTCCCGCGCGATGAGGCCCGCAACCTGGTGGCCGCCGCCTGGGATCATGGCGTCAACTTCTTCGACAACGCCGAGGGTTATGCCAACGGCCGTGCCGAACAGGTCATGGGCGACGTGATCACCGACCTGCGCCTGCCGCGCGACGGTTTCTGCGTGTCCAGCAAGGTGTTCTTCGGCAGTGCCAAGGACCCGCGGCCGACCCAGCGCGGCTTGTCGCGCAAGCACGTGACCGACGCCTGCCATGCCGCGCTCAAGCGCCTGCGGGTGGACTACCTGGACCTTTATTACTGCCACCGCCCGGATCCGGACGCGCCGATCGCCGAGACCGTGCACGCCATGGATACCCTGGTACGGCAGGGCAAGATCCTCTACTGGGGCACCTCGGAGTGGTCGGCGGCGCAGATCCAGCAGGCGCTGGACATCGCCGAGGCGCGCAACCTGCAGGGCCCGTCGATGGAGCAGCCGCAGTACAACCTGCTGCACCGCGAGCGGGTCGAGGTCGAGTACGCGCCGCTGTATGCGGGTGCCGGCCTGGGCACCACCATCTTCTCGCCGCTCGCCTCGGGCCTGCTCACTGGCAAGTACGACCAAGGCATCCCGGCCGATGCGCGGCTGGGGCGGGAAGGCATGGAGTGGTTGCAGGATCTGGTGCTGGGGGCCGACGCCGGCGCCCGCCTGGGCCAGGTGCGGCGCTTCAGCGAGGTGGCACGCGCGCTGGGCCATGCCCCGGCGACGCTGGCGATTGCCTGGTGCCTGCGCAACCCGAACGTTTCCAGCGTGATCCTCGGCGCCAGCCGGGTCAGCCAGCTGCTGCAGAACCTGCAGGCGCTGGACGTGCTGGAGCAGGTCGATGCGGCCGGCTGGGCCCAGGTCGAAGCCGTCTTCGCCTGACAGCCCTTTGGAGAGTCGAGCCACGCTCGACTCCGCGCGCAGTGCGGGTTTCACCTGGCCGGGATCGAAGGGCAGTCGAGCAAGGCTCGACTCTACAAAAGCCGCCCGCTCCATCTTTCAATTGATGAAATCTATCGAATTTCAGAATTCGATCATTAATCTCATCAATGAAATTGAGAATGGTTGTTGATTGTCAACTGAGAATCATTATCATTTAACTCGTCCCTCGCACGAGTCCAGATGCTCATGAATGCTCAACCTGTACTGCTGCGCCCCGAAACGCTGACCCTCCGCGATCGACCGGTCCGCGTCGTTCCGCCGGAAGAGGTCATCGACAGTGAAGCCCTGCTCAAGGGCCGTCGTGAAATCCTGATCCAGCACGGCGACCGCTTCTATCGCCTGCGGCACACCAGCAACGACAAGCTGATCCTGACCAAGTAATCGCGGCCTGGTCGCCCGCCTCCCTCCCTCCTGCCGGCAGCGCCGACAGGGTGGGCGACCCGTCCGCTCCCGCTCTCTCCCCCTCGGTCTACCGCGTGCACCTTCCGGGTGTGCCGGTAACCGGGGGTTCCCCTGCCTGACCGAATGAACCCGATGACCCGCCATACCGCCCTGTGTCTTGCTGTCTGGATGGCGTTGCCGCTGTCCGCCCACGCTGCTGCCGCCGCTGCGCCCGACGCGCGCGAATTTGACCGGGTGCAGGTCACCGCGACCCGCACCGAGCGGGCGGTGAGCGACGTGGCGGCCACCGTGGACGTCATCGACCGCGAGCAGATGGACCGGCACCTGGTGCAGGACATCAAGGATCTGGTGCGCTACGAGCCGGGCCTGTCGGTCACCCGCAGCGCGACCCGCTTCGGCCTGGATGGTTTCCGCATCCGTGGCCTGGACGGCAACCGCGTGCGCATCCAGACCGACGGCATCGTCATGCCGACCCGGTTCGACATCGGTTCGTTCGCCAGTTCCAACCGCAACTTCACCGACCTCGATACGCTCAAGCGCGTGGAGATCGTGCGCGGCCCGGCCAGCTCGCTGTACGGCTCCGATGCACTGGGCGGCGTGGTGGCGTTCGTCACCAAGGACCCGGCCGACTACCTCAAGGACGGCAAGAACAGCTACTTCGGACTGAAGTTCGGCTACGACGGTGAGTGGAAGGGCCTGCTCGGCGGTGCCACCGCCGCCTTTGGTGGCGACCACTGGAGCGGCCTGGTCAACGTCAACCACCACCAGGGCCAGGAAACGGACAACAAGGGCACGGTGCGCAGCGACAACGACACCCGCACCGCGTCCAATCCGCAGGATCGTGATGGCCGCAGCCTGCTCAGCAAGCTGGTCTATGCACCGAGCGAAGACCAGCGCTTCCGCCTGACCGTGGAAGGCAACGAAGACACCACCGATACCAATGTGTTGTCGGCGATTGCCAGCGTTGCACCGCGCCCCGGCGCGATGGCTGCGGCTACTGGCATGAAGTCCCACGACACGCAGAAGCGTACCCGCGTGTCCTTTGCCCACGAAATGGATGCGCTGGACCAGCCGTTCGCCGACAGCCTGCATTGGCAGGTGTATGCGCAGAACAGCGAAACCCGGCAGCAGACCGACGAGACCCGCACCGACGGCAGCCGCCGCCACCGCGTGTTCTCCTTCGACCAGCATGCCTTTGGCCTGCAGGCGCAGTTCAACAAGGCGTTCAGCACCGGCAGCGTCGAGCACGCATTGACCTACGGCTTCGAAGGCACCCGTACCGAGATCCGCCAGAAGCGCGACGGCTACCAGGTCAACCGTGCCGGTGTGGTCAGCAACATCGTTACCCCCGACACCTTCCCGGTGCGTGACTTCCCGATCAGCAAGACCACCGAGTTGGGCCTGTACGCGCAGGATGAAATGCGCCTGGCCGACGGCAAGCTGTCGCTGGTGCCGGGCGTGCGCGTGGACCGTTACGAGCTGAAGCCGGAAGTGGACAGCATCTTCGCCGAAGACAACCCGACCACGGCCGTGGCCCAGCTGAAGAAGACCAGCGTGTCGCCGAAGCTGGGCATGGTCTGGCGCTTCACCGACCAGTGGTCGCTGTTCGCCGGCTATGCGCGTGGCTTCCGTTCGCCGCCGTACAACGACGTCAACATCGGCCTGACCAATGTCGCCTTCCGCTATACCGCCATCGCCAATCCGGACCTGAAGCCGGAAACCAGCGATGGCTACGAACTGGGCCTGCGCTTCATCGCGCCGGCGGCGTACGTCAGCGTCAGTGGCTACTACAACGACTACAAGGATTTCATCCAGTCCAACGTCGATACCGGCCGCAACGCACAGGGTTTGACCGTGTTCCAGTCGCAGAACATCGCCGACGCGCGCATCTATGGCGCGGAAATGAAGGCCGGCATCGAGTTCGGTGAACTCAGCCCGGCGCTGAAGGGCTGGGCGCTGCGCAGTGCGCTGGCCTGGTCGCGTGGTGACAACCGGACCGATGACGAACCGCTGGCCTCGGTCGATCCGCTGCGTGGCACGCTGGGCCTGATGTACGACACCGATACCTGGGGCGTCGAACTGGCCGGTACCTTCGTGCAGCGCAAGAAGCGCCTGCCGCCGCCGGCGGCGCAGACCAATCCGAACGCACCGGCGCCGTTCGTCTACCAGCCGGCCGGCTATGGCGTGCTGGACCTGATGGCGCACTGGAACTTCGCACCGGGTGCCACCTTCAATGTCGGCGTGTTCAACCTGGCCGACAAGCGCTACATCGAATGGTCGTCCATCACTCCGAGCCTGATCACCAATCGCGCACTGAGCGATCGTTTCAGCAGCCCGGGCCGCACCTTCTCCGCCAGCCTTGCCGTTTCCTGGTGACCTCATGAGCCGAGCACTGTCCGCACGCAGGAATGACACCATCGCCGCGCCGTACAGCGCGGCCTGGCCGACCCCGGCACAGCTGGCCACGCTCGGCACCGTGCTGTGCCTGTACCACGCCGACGGCAACGAGCTGGGCGGCTGGCGCCAGGCCGTACGCGTGCATGCCTGCCAGGGCGTAGACAGCGAAGGCCTGCGCGAAAGCCTGTGCTTCCTCGATGGCCGCGGCCGCTGCGTGTGGCGCCTGTACCTGCTGCCGGACAGCGACTTCCTGGCCTGGGACCGGCTGGTGGCTGCGCTGCCGCCGGGGCCCGAGCACGACAGCGATGGCAGCGTCGGCGAACGCCTGTGGCGGCGCCTGGCCGGTCATCTGGGTGGCCAGCGCTGGCGCCTGTGCGCGCTGCGCCTGCATGCCGCCGACGATGGCCGCACGCTGGCCGCCAGTCTGTCGACCCTGTCCTCGCTGGGCGCAGCCACCGCGCGCCGCATTGCACGGCTGGAAGGTGCCGAAGGCGAGCTGGCAATCGACGATTGCTGCTGTGCCGATGCCGCGCGGCGTCCGGCGCCGCGGATTCCCGGCGACCTGCCGCTGATCCGCCTGTGACCCACTCCTGATGGAACGCCTGTCGGCCACGGACGGCCTCTCAACGCATCTGCAACCCCGAAGGAAGACCCCGATGAAGCTCCAGACAGCCAGCGCCCTGCTTGTGCTCGCCGCCAGCGGCGTGGCCAGCGCGCAGCCCTCCGATATCGCCCGTGACCACGACAGCATCCTTGCCATGCAGGGTGAGTACACCGTGGACTTCGCCTTCGACGAGACCGTGCTGCTGAAGCCGGGTTACGAGCGCGCACCGGCGATGCGCAGCGGCGGCAGCGAAGTGGTCATCGTGGTCGAGGACACGCCGAAGCGCATCGTGCTGCAGCACCTGCTGCTGGACGAGAAGAGCGGCCACATCACCAAGCACTGGCGTCAGGACTGGGTGTACGAAGCACCGAACCGTTTCGAGTTCAGTGCCGACCAGACCTGGAAGGTGCGCAGCATTCCGGCGGCGGTGAACCAGGGCGCCTGGACCCAGTGCGTGTACGAAGTGAGCGACGCACCGCGCTATTGCGGCACCGGCACGTGGACCTACACCAACAACGTGCCGAGCTGGACCAGCGACCTGAGCTGGCGTCCGCTGCCGCGCCGTGAGTACACCAAGCGCAGTGACTACAACGCGCTGGCCGTGATCAACCGCCACACGCTGACCCCGAACGGCTGGACCCACGAGCAGTTCAACACCAAGGTGCAGCGCAACGCCGATGGCAGCCAGGTGGAGATCGCCCGCGAGTTCGGCTTCAACGACTACGTGAAGACCACCGAGGTCGACTTCACCCCGGCGCGCAACTACTGGAAGGCCACCGCCGGTTACTGGGCAAAGGTGCGCCAGCGCTGGGATGGCTTCCTCGGCCAGGCCCCGGGCGTGCACCTGAAGACCAAGATCGACGGCATGGCGATGATCATCCCGATGTTCACCCAGGCCGAAGAGATCCAGGCCGGCAAGAAGGTGAAGGACAAGCAGATCGACGACGTGTTCGCCAAGTACGTGGAAAAGGCCCAGTAAGTCGAGCCCTGCTCGACTCCACGGCCGCATCCACGCATGGCGTGGATCTACCAACCTCTGCTTCCGGTAGGTGCCGAGCTTGCTCGGCACGCTCTCCATCGGTGATCGCACGCTGCATCCACGCGTGATGTGGATGTGCCGTGCCGGATATCCGCTCCTGGTAGGTGCCGAGCTTGCTCGGCACGCTCTTCGTTGGCGATTGCACACCGCATCCACGCATGGCGTGGATCTACCGTGCCGCATATCCGCTCCTGGTAGGTGCCGAGCTTGCTTGGCACGCTCTTCGCCGGTGATCGCACACCGCATCCACGCGTGATGTGGATGTGCCGTGCCGGATATCTGCTCCTGGTAGGTGCCGAGCTTGCTCGGCACGCTCTTCGCCGACGATTGCACACCGCATCCACGCATGGCGTGGATCTACCGTGCCGCATATCCGCTCCTGGTAGGTGCCGAGCTTGCTCGGCACGCTCTTCGTCGGTGATCGCACACCGCATCCACGCATGGCGTGGATCTACCGTGCCGCATATCCGCTTCTGGTAGGTGCCGAGCTTGCTCGGCACGCTCTCCATCGGTGATCGCACGCTGCATCCACGCGTGATGTGGATGTGCCGTGCCGGATATCCGCTCCTGGTAGGTGCCGAGCTTGCTCGGCACGCTCACCATCGGTGATCACACGCTGCATCCATGCCATGCGTGGATGCGATGCACTCAGGACGCCGGCCCACTCAAGGTGGTCAGGTCCAGCCCGGCGTCCTGGAAGGCACGCAGGGTAGCCTGCAGGCTGGCCTCGTCATCGCGGGTGCGGACGCCCATGACAGCTTGGTGGCAACGCACTCGATCCGTGCTGCAGGCGCTACGGTCCGGCAGCAGCAGCGCGGTCTGTGCGACGAGGATCGCCATGTGCGCCACTTCCTTTCTCGGCTTCGGTTGGCCCCGGTAGAACCGGTCGAATTCAGCACGCAGGCCGGCCATCACGTCGGCATCGCTGCGCGCGCGTGACACGCTGGCCGGAACCAGAGAGGTCGGGTGGCCCTCGTGGAAGGCTTGCGCCTCGTCGGCCAGCACCGTTTCCAGTATGAAGGCCTGCACCGCGTCAGGAACATAGCCATCCGCCGCGCGGGCGTCTGCAGGCAGCATCGCACCGAGCAGCGGGGAACTGGCCAGAAGGATGCGCAGGCAGAGGCTGTATTTCATCTTCATTCCTTGAACCTCGGGAGCGCGGGAGCAACCTTCCGCGCTTCCGGACGATCTGATCGGGTGGGGCGCGCAGCATAGCGCCCCACCCGAGCGTGTCACGATCGCGTCAGGCTTCGCGCAGGGCCAGTGCCGGTGGCGTATGCAGGATCGCCCGCGTACCCCACCAGCCTGCCAGCAGGCTCAAGCCGATGCCGACCACGCCGCCGATCAGCAGGCCCGGCCACGGCGGCAGCAACGGCAGCTCGAACACCCTCTGCGAAACCACCACGCCGATCGCAGCGGCCGCGCCCACCGCCAGCAACGCCGCCAGCGTGCCCAGAGCACCGAATTCCACCAGTACCGCGCCACGCAGCTGGCGCCGGGTCGCGCCCAGCGTGCGCAGCACCGCGCTGTCGTAGCGGCGTTCACCGGCCGTGGCCTGCAGCGCGGCCAGCAGCACCAGCACGCCGGCCAGCAGACTGAACACCATCACCAGCTGCACCGCCTGTGCCACCCGTTCCATCACATCGCGCACCTGCGAGATCACCGCGTCCACGTCCAGCAGCGACAGGTTCGGCTGCGCGCGTACCAGCTCGCCCAGTCCGGCGGCCTTGCCGGCCGGTAGATGGAATGCCGACAGCAGGTTGTGTGGCGTATCGCCCACCGCATTCGGGTTCAGCAGCACGAAGAAGTTCGGACGGAAAGTGTTCCAGTCGGCCTTGCGCACGCTGGTGACAGTGAACTCGCGTTCCTGCTCGCCCACCGCAATGGTGATGCGGTCGCCGGGATGCACGCCGTAGCGCTTGGCCCAGCCGATTTCCACCGAGGCTTCGGCGGCGGTGCTGTCTGCCTTCCAGAAGGTGCCGTTGACCAGTGTGTTGGCCGGCGGGAAGCTGCTGCGCCAGCTGAAGTTCAACGGCCGGTTCTCGTCGTCGTCATCGCGCTGGCCTTCGCCCTGTGCCGGCTGCCCGTTCTGTTCCGGCGAGCGGTCCACGCGCAGCGGCGGCTTGCCGTTGATCGCGATCAGGCGGCCAGTGGCCATCGGTTCGATGCTGGCGTCGTTGGCACCCATTCCACGCAGTGCGGCCAGCACGCTGTCGCGTTGTTCGGGCTGGATGTTGATCAGGAAGTAGTTCGGCGTATCCGCGGGCAGTCGCTCGCGCCACTGCTGTAGCAGGCCGGGGCCGGTCACCGCCAGCAGCAACAGCGCGCACAGCGACAGCGACAGCCCCACCAGCTGCATCACCGCCAGCATCCGGCGCCGGGTCAGCGCGGCCAGACCCAGCCGCCAGTGGCCATGCAGGCGGTGCTGCAGGCCGCGCAGCAGCTGCAGCAGCACGAAGCCGACCACGCCGGCCGCCACCGCCAGCGCGGCCAACCCGCCCAGCACCCACAGCGCCAGCTTGAGATCACCGGTGACCTGCACCGCCAGCAGCAGGCTGGCCGCCAGGGCAGCCACGTAGGCCAGCAGCGAAGCCGGCGGCAGGGCGGCGAAGGAACGGTTGAGCACCCGCATCGGCGGCACCCCGCGCAGGCGCAGCAGCGGGGGCAGGCCGAAGCCGAACAGCAGCAACAGCCCGATGCCGGCACCGGTCAGCGCAGGCATTGCCTCGGGCAGCGGCAGGCGCTGCGGCACCAGGCTGCCCAGCACCTGCACCAGGCCCTCCTGCGCCGCCATGCCCAGGCCGATGCCGAGTGCGCAGGCCGGCACCGCCAGCATCAGCAGCTGCAGTGCCAGACCGGACAGGATGTCGCGCTGGCGCGCGCCCAGGCAGCGCAGGATCGCCACCTGGTCGATGCGGCGCAGGGCGAAGCGGTTCGCCGCCAGCGCCGTGGCAACACCGGCCAGCAACACCGCCAGCAGCGCGCTGAGGCCGAGGAAGCGCCCGGCCAGGTCGAACGCCTGGCGCACGCCACGCTGGGTGTCGTCCACACTCAGCAGGCGCAGGCCCTTCACCTGCGGCAGCAGCCATTGCCGAAGTGCCGCGATCGGCTCTGCTGCTCCGGCGAACATCAGCCGGTAGTTGATGCGGCTGCCCGGACCGAGCAGGCCGGTGCCTTCCACATCGGCGCGGTTGACCAGCAGGGTGGGGGAAAGCGTAAGCAGGTCGCCGCCGGTATCCGGCTCGGCCTCGATGATGCCGGCGATGCGCAGCGTGCCAGCGCCGAATTCAAGGTCGTCACCGGCTTTCAGTCCCAGACCCTGCAGCAGGCGCGGGTCGGCATAGGCCTGGCCCTTGGCCGGCATGCCGGCGTTGTCGATCAGGGCGCCGCCGGGCGTGGCCCGCACCCGCAGCGTGCCACGCAGCGGATAGCCCGCCTGCACCGCCTTGATGCTGGCCATCTGGCTGGCATCACCGTTGAACAGCACGCTGCCGAAGCTGGCGATACGGGTATAGGCCAGTCCGCGCCGCTGCGCCTCGTCGGCGAACGCCTGCGGCGGGTCATCGCGCCCGGCGATGCCGAGGTCGCCGCCAAGCATTTCCGCTGCGCTGCCGGTCAGTGCCAGGTTGACCCGGTTCACCAGCGTGCCGACCGCGGTCATCACCGCCACGCCCAGCACCAGCGCGGCGAACACGGTCAGCAGGTCGCCGGCCAGCGCCTCGCGGCGCAGCGCGCGCCACGCGTGCCGCAGCAGGTTCATGCCTGCGCCCCACGCTCGACCGGCAGCAGGCGGCCGTCGTCGATGCGGTGGATGTACTGGCAACGCTGGGCCAGGCGCAGGTCGTGAGTGACCAGCACCAGGGTGGTGCCGCTGCCGGCGTTCAGTTCGAACAGCAGGTCGCTGATGTGCTGGCCGGTGGCGTGGTCCAGCGAGCCGGTCGGTTCGTCGGCGAACAGGATGCGCGGGCGGGTGACGAAGGCACGTGCCAGTGCCACGCGCTGCTGCTCGCCGCCCGACAACTGGCGTGGATAGTGGCGGGCGCGATGGGCCAGGCCGACCTGGGCCAGCACTTCATCGACCCGCGCCCGGTCTTCGCGCCCAGCCAGTTCCAGCGGCAGCGCGACATTCTCGGCGGCGGTCAGTGCCGGCAGCAGATGGAAGCTCTGGAACACGAAGCCGACTTCACGCGCGCGCAGCTGGGCGCGGGCCTCCTCGTCCAGCGCCGCCAGGTCCTGGCCGGCCAGCGCGATGCGGCCGCGGCTGGGCAGGTCCAGCCCGGCCAGCAGGCCGAGCAGGGTGGTCTTGCCGGAACCGGAGGCACCGACGATGGCCGCGCTGGTCCCTTCATGGACGGTCAGGGTGATGTTGTCCAGTATGTGGACTTCACCCTCCGGGCCCTGCACGGATTTGCCGACCTGGTCGACGGCGATGGCAACGGACGCGCTGCGGGGGGACAGGCTGTCGATGAGGAGACTCCAATGCGCAAGACGGGATGGAGCCGGCGAGCCGGCGTGATGATGGTGCTGCTGCTAGGGTTCCTGCTGCTGCCTGGGCTGGCGTGTGCCAAAGGTCCGGCTGGCACCGTGCTGGTGCTCGGCGACAGCCTCAGTGCTGCCCACAATATCCCTGCCGACGCCGGCTGGGTGAGCCTGCTGCAGCAGCGGGTCAGGCAGCAGTCGAAAACACCGGCGCGCATCGTCAACGCCAGCATGAGCGGGGAGACCACCGCCGGCGCGCTGACCCGCCTGCCCGGCCTGCTGGCGAAGGAAAAGCCGACCGTGGTGGTGATTGCCCTCGGCGGCAACGATGCACTGCGCGGGCTGACCCCGGCGCAGGTGCAGGGCAACCTGGAAAAGATGGTGCAGGCCAGCCAGAAGGCCGGTGCCAAGGTGCTGCTGCTGGGCATCGACGTGCCGCCCAATTACGGGCCAGCCTATCGCCAGCGCTTGGCGGCGGCCTACAAGGCGCTGGCCACGCAGTACAAGGTGCCGCTGCTGCCCTTCCTGCTGGAGGGCGTGGCCCTGCAGCCGGGCATGATGCAGGCCGACGGGCTGCACCCGACCGCACAGGCGCAGCCGAAGGTGCTGGACAACGTCTGGCCGCTGCTCAGACCGCTGCTCTGAACCGTTTGTTTACCTCTTGACGGAACTTCACATCGCGTCCACCGTCGATCCGGCATGTTTCACAAAGCTGAAGTTAGAGGGAATCACATGCGTCAGACGAAGGAGACCTCCGGCTTGGTGCTGGTGGTCGAAGACAACCGCAACATCTCCGAGATGATCGGGGAATACCTGGAAGGTCGCGGCTTCGAAGTCGACTATGCACAGGACGGCCTGGATGGCTACCGCCTTGCGGCGGAGAACAGCTATGACGTCGTGGTGCTCGACTTGATGTTGCCGCGCCTGGATGGCATCGAAGTGTGCCGTCGCCTGCGCAACGATGCGCGCAAGTCCACCCCGGTGCTGATGCTCACGGCACGCGACACGCTGGACGACAAGCTCACCGGCCTCGGTTTCGGCGCCGATGACTACCTGACCAAGCCGTTCGCGATCCAGGAGCTGGAAGCCCGCCTGCGCGCGCTGATCCGCCGCGAGCGTCGCCAGGTGGGTTCGGAAGTGCTGAAGGTCGCCGACCTGGTGCTCGATCCGGTCAGCATGCGTGCCACCCGTGCCGGTACCGAGCTGCAGCTGTCGCCGATCGGCCTGCGCCTGCTGACCATCCTGATGCGCGAATCGCCGCGCGTGGTCACCCGCCAGGAGATCGAACGCGAGATCTGGGGCAACGGCCTGCCGGATTCGGACACCCTGCGCAGCCACCTGTACAACCTGCGCAAGATCATCGACAAGCCGTTCGACCGTCCGCTGCTGCATACCGTGCAGAGTGCCGGCTACCGCATTGCCGACATCGCCCAGCCGATGGCCTGAGCAGGCCCGCGCCGGTGCAGCCGCAGGCCGGGCCGGGCTGCGGCCAGGCACAAGGGCAGGGGATGACCGTCCGGCAGTGCCGCCGGTCATCGCCCGTGCATCCCAACGGCGCGGTGCGCTGCCTATAATCGCAGCGCTCTGACCGGGACCCCGCAATGCCGCACGGCCTGCCGCGCAAGATCCGAATCGCTTTCATCCTGCAGGCAGTGCTGGCCAGCCTGGGCATCCTGCTCGGTGCGTGGCTGGTTTCGCTGGTGATCAAGCACAGCCTGGTCGGCGCCGCCCTGCGCGAGGAGGCGGCGTACTTCTGGACGCTGCACGAGGCCTCGCCGGTGCAGCCGCCACCCAACACCCAGAACATCCGTGGCTACCTGCTGGAAAGCGGGCAGTCGGCCCTGTCGTTGCCGGCCAATCTGCGCAACCTGGAGCCCGGCTTCCACGAACTGCCCAAGGACGACCAGCTGGTGCTGGTCGATGTACGCCCGGCCGGCCGCCTCTACCTGGTATTCCTGCGTTCGCGTGCGGAGATGCTGGCGTTCTGGTTCGGCATCGTGCCGGTGCTGCTGACCCTGCTGGCGGTGTATGGCGCCAGTTGGGTCACCTATCGTGCGTCCAAGCGCCTGGTATCGCCGGTGAACTGGCTGGCGCGACGCGTCTCGCGCTGGGACCCGGGCCACCCGGAGGCGGCCGACCTGGAGCCGAACAAGCTGCCGGCGGACATGCAGGGCGAGACCCGCCAGCTGGCGGCCGCACTGCATTCGCTGGCCAACCGGGTCAGCGCACACGTGGCGCGCGAGCGCAATTTCACCCGCGATGCCAGCCATGAACTGCGCACACCGCTGACCGTCATCCGCGTGGCCAGCGACATGGCGCTGGGCGATGACAGCCTGGAGCCGCGCCTGCGCCGCAGCCTGCAGCGCATCCAGCGTGCCGGCCGTGACATGGAGGCGGTGATCGATGCCTTCCTGATCCTGGCCCGCGAGGCCGACGTCGAGCCCCAGGTCGAGCTGTTCGACGTCAACGACATCGTCCGCTACGAAGTGGACAACGCCAACGAACTGCTGGGTACGCGCCCGGTGTCGGTGCACCTGCACAGCGATGGCCCGGTGCAGCTGCATGCGCCGCCGCGGGTGCTGCAGGTGGTGGTCAGCAATCTGGTGCGCAACGCGTGCAGTTACACCGATGAGGGGCGCATCGACGTGCATGTGCACAACGACCGGGTGGTGGTGCGCGATACCGGTATCGGCATGTCGGCCGACGCACTGTCGCGGGCCTTCGAGCCGTTCTACCGCGCCGAGCCGAGCCGCCCGCAGGGCACCGGCCTGGGCCTGTCGATCGTGCGCCGGCTGTGCGACCGCTTCGGCTGGAAGGTCAGCCTGGCCAGCGAGCCGGGTCAGGGCACCGAGGCGACGGTGATCTTCCGGTAGAGGGCTTTTGCCGGGCTGCGCCCGGCACCCGCCGAGGCGACATCAACATCAAAAGCGGGCATTCCGTGAAATGGCGGGGCGGTGTGGGTTTGCAGGACACGCCGTAAACCCGTCCATGGGGGCTCGATGGCGCCATCCATGGCGCCAACGGTCCTGCAAACCCACACCGCCCCGCCTTCGACAGTTTCCCGCGATCCGCAGTAGATCCACGCCATGCGTGGATGGGGTTGCTCAGTTGCACTTCACCTTCGGCGCCAGCGCCTTGGTCCAGATCGCATAGCCGGCCGGGGTCATGTGCAGCATGTCCTCGCGGAACAGCGACGCATCCGGCTGGCCGTCGGCGCCGAGCATCGGCGTGTAGACGTCGGTGAAACCGGTGTTGGGCAGCCTGGCCAGGGCTGCCTTGATCAGCGTGTTGGCCTCGTTGATCGCCGGCAGCAGGTGCGCGCGCGACGGGCTTGGCTTGATCGACAGGTACTCCACCTTCGTCTTCGGCAGGTCGCGATGCACGCGCTGCACGAAGGCAACCACATCGTCGCGCACCTGCACGGCGCTGCGGCCGCTGTTGAGGTCGTTGTCACCGGCGTAGAAGAACACCTTGCACGGTGCATACGGCACCACGATGCGGTCGGCATACCAGGTGCTGTCGCGCACTTCCGAACCGCCGAAACCACGGTTGAACACCGGCTCGCCGGGGAAGTCGGTGGCCAGGCCTTCCCACATGCGGATCGAGGAGCTGCCGATGAACTCGATGCCGCCCCGTGGCGGCGGGCTGGCCTGGTCGGCGCTGGCAAAGTGGGCCATGTCGCCGGCCCAGGCCACGTTGGAGACCTGCTCGGGCACGCGCGGCGGCTTGGCCGGGCTCAGCGCCTGGGCCAGGGGGGCGGCGGTCAGCAGGCCCAGCATCAGCAGGCAGGTACGGCGACGGGACATCAGGCGCTCCAGCAGGGAAGGGGAAAGCCATCATAGAAGCTGGGGCGGGCCGGGGCTTGCCCCTGGCAGTCCATTCACCGGGCCGGTGCCGGGATGCGGCTGGCGGCCTTGTGGCAAAATGGCGGCCATCTGCCTATCCCTGTGCACCCATGATTCCCTGCCGTGCGTCTGAGCGGTCGCTGCGCCGCGCCCCTGTTGCTGGATGTTCCACCCGTGGCTGATCAGTTCGGCCATCTGCCCCGCGGCCCGCGCCGCATCTTCCAGGCCGCCCGCTGGTCCTGGCAGGGCCTGCGCGCCGCCTGGCTGCATGAGTCCTCGTTCCGGCTGGAGGTCTACCTGCTGATCCTGCTGACCCCGGTCGCGGTCTGGCTGGGCCAGACCCCGGTCGAGCGCGCGCTGCTGATCGGCTCGATGCTGCTGGTGCTGGCGATGGAACTGGCCAACTCGGCCATCGAGGCGGTGATCGAACGTTACGGCAGCGAGATCCACGAGCTGGCCGGCCGCGCCAAGGACATGGGTTCGGCGGCAGTGTTCGTGCTGATGATGAACGTGCTTCTGTGCTGGGCGCTGGTCGTGGTCCCGCATGCAATGGCCGGCAATTACGGCTGATCCCCATTCCCCCACTGCCCTGAAGAGTTTCCATGTCCTTTGAGTTCCTCGCCGACCCCAATGCCTGGGTGACCCTGTTCACCCTGAGCGCACTGGAAATCGTGCTCGGCATCGACAACCTGGTGTTCATTTCCATCGCGGTCAGCAAGCTGCCGGAAGAGCGTCGCCCGTTCGCGCGCAAGCTCGGCATCGCCGTGGCCTGCATCACCCGCATCGCCCTGCTGGTGTCGCTGGCCTATCTGGCGCACATGTCCGCCAACCTGTTCACCGTGGCTGGTATGGGCATCTCCATCCGCGACCTGGTGCTGATCGTCGGTGGCCTGTTCCTGATCATCAAGGGCTACATGGAGATCAAGGAACTGATCACCGGTGGCGAAGACGAGAACCCGGCCACCAGCAAGGCCTCGGGTGTATTCGGCATGGTCATCCTGCAGATCGCCATCATCGACATCGTGTTCTCGCTGGACTCGGTGATCACCGCCGTCGGCATCGCCGATCACATCCCGGTGATGGTCGCCGCCATCCTGCTGTCGGTGCTGGTGATGCTGCTGGCCGCCAACCCGCTGGGCCGCTTCATCGACGCAAACCCGACCGTGAAGATGCTGGCACTGGCCTTCATCCTGCTGATCGGTGCGGTGCTGATCCTGGATGGCCTGGACGTGCACGTGCCCAAGCCCTACATCTATGCCGCCATGGGCTTCTCGGTGCTGGTGGAATGGCTGAACCTGCTGATGCGCCGCCGCGCACGCGATCACCACGTGCCGGGTGCTGGCGACTGGTAAGCAGATCACAGGCAAATGTGTGTCCCAGAACCCCCGGCCAGCGCCGGGGGTTCTGCGTTATGGGACCCATTGGGCTCGCAGGGCCATGCCCGGCGGGGAGGTTCCCGCCAGCTGTGAATTGAGGTCAACAGTGTTTTCCCGGGGCGAGGCTTAATCCGCGGCAGCAAAGCGCGCAGGCTACGCGCTCTTTTCCAGGACCTGCCCCACGCAGGATGACCCCATGAACTCCAGAGCCGCCTTGTTGGCCCTTGCCGTCGGCGCCTTCGCCATCGGCACCACTGAATTCGCGCCGATGGGCCTGCTGCCTGTCATTGCCGACGGCGTCGGCGTGAACATTCCCACCGCCGGCATGCTGATCACCGCCTATGCCGTGGGCGTGATGCTGGGCGCGCCGGTGATGACCCTGCTGATGGGACGGTTTGGCAAGCGCACCGCGCTGATGCTGCTGATGTCGATCTTCGTGGTCGGCAACCTGCTCTCGGCACTGGCCCCGAACTACGGCCTGCTGTTGCTGTCGCGTCTGGTCACCAGCCTCAATCACGGTGCCTTCTTCGGCATCGGTGCGGTGGTTGCCGCCAGCCTGGTGCCGAAGGACAAGCAGGCTGCCGCCGTGGCCACCATGTTCATGGGCCTGACCATCGCCAACATCGGCGGTGTGCCGCTGGCCACCTGGGTGGGCCAGCAGCTGGGCTGGCGTCTGTCCTTCGCCGGCACGGCGGTGCTGGGCCTGGTCGCGATCACCGCGCTCGGCCTCGCGCTGCCGGCATCCGCGCCGGGGCCGCGCCCGGACGTGCGCCGCGAACTGAGAGCGATCCTGCAGCCGCAGGTGCTGCTGGCGATGGCTACCACCGTGCTTGGCGCCGGCGCGATGTTCACCCTCTATACCTACGTGGCACCGGTGCTGACCGAACTGACCGGTGCCTCCAACGCCTTCATCGCGATGTCGCTGGCGCTGATCGGTATCGGCTTCACCTTCGGCAATGGCATCGGTGGGCGCATGGCCGACTGGTCGCTGGATGGTGCCACCCGCATCCTGCTGGCGGTCCTGGCCGTGTTGATGTTCGTGCTGCCGCTGGCCTTCATGAATCACGCCACGGCGGCGCTGGGCGTGCTGCTGTTCGGTGCGGCGACGTTCGCCATCGTGCCGCCGTTGCAGATCCGGGTGATGCAGGCGGCCAGCGAGGCGCCGGGACTGGCGTCGTCGATCAACGTCGGTGCGTTCAACCTGGGCAATGCCGTGGGTGCGGCGCTGGGCGGTGCGGTGATCAGTTCGGGCCTGGGCTATGCCGCCATTCCGGTGGCCGGTGGCCTGCTGGCGGCCTCGGGGTTGCTGCTGGCGTGGCTGGGGCGTCCGCGCACTGCGGTGGCTGAGGCTTGCTGAGAGGGGAGGGTTTCCGGCAGGGCTGCGCCCTGCACCCGCCGAAGCAACAGCAACAGCAAAAGCCTGCATTCCGTGGGTTGGCGGGGTGGGTCCGGTTGCGGGGGACGCCGTGAATCCGTCCATGGAGGCTTGGCCGCGGCATCCATGCCGCGGACACCCCCGCAATCGGACCCACCCCGCCTTCGACAGTTTTCCGCGGTCTGTCGGAACGTCGTTCTGCTTTGGTAGGTGTCGACCTTGGTCGACACGAATGCCTGAAGAACCGGCTTTTGCTTTTGTTTTTTCTTTTGATCTTTCCCGCGGTGGCAGGAAATTGTCCCTGGTCGGGAGGGTGGGTTGGCTGGGGGCGTGAGCCGCATGGATGCGGCGAT
Organism: Stenotrophomonas sp. 62841_Sma; assembly: GCF_056482945.1. Taxonomy (NCBI): domain Bacteria; kingdom Pseudomonadati; phylum Pseudomonadota; class Gammaproteobacteria; order Lysobacterales; family Lysobacteraceae; genus Stenotrophomonas; species Stenotrophomonas sp. 62841_Sma. Next base: position 771,945 of record NZ_CM151224.1, read on the forward strand.
CGAGCTTACATGGACGTACTTGCAGCGCCCCCCAGCCAACCCACCCTCCCGGCCAACCACAGAGAACCCGCCAACCACCGCGGAGGGGGCGGCGCCCGATGGCCGGTCTTTCACCCGAACCATGGCATGCTCGGCGCCAAGCCCACCCGGAACCTCCGCCATGCGCCTGTTCACCCGTGTCCTGCCCCTGATGCTGTTGGCCTCCCTGCTCTCCGGCTGCGGCTACAACGCCATCCAGCAGAAGGATGAAGCGGTCAAGGCCAGCTGGTCGGAGGTCATCAACCAGTACAAGCGCCGCGCCGACCTGGTGCCCAACCTGGTGCAGACCGTGAAGGGCTTCGCCAGCCAGGAAGAGCGTGTGCTGACTGAAGTGACCAACGCCCGTTCGCGTGTCGGCCAGATCAACGTCAATGCCGACGACGAAGCCTCGCTCAAGCAGTTCCAGCAGGCCCAGGGCGAACTTGGCAGCGCGCTGTCGCGGCTGCTGGTGGTCACCGAGAACTACCCGGAGCTGAAGTCGAACCAGAACTTCCGCGACCTGCAGGCGCAGCTGGAAGGTACCGAGAACCGGGTCACCGTCGCCCGTGGCCGTTACATCCAGCAGGTGCAGGACTACAACACCTACATCCGCTCGTTCCCGCAGGTGATCACCGCCAAGATCTTCGGCTACAAGACCAAGCCGAACTTCACCGTGGACAACGAAGCGCAGATCTCCAACGCGCCGGCGGTCGATTTCGGCAACGCGCCGCAGCAGCAGCCGGCACCGCAGCCGGGGACCTGATCGATGCGCCTGGCCTCTGCGCTGCTGGCCCTGCTGCTGTGGCTGCCGCTGGCCTCGCATGCGCAGCAGCTGGCGCCGGTTCCTGCGCTGGATTCGCCGGTGGTCGATACCACCGGCACGCTGGATGCCGCGCAGAAGCAGGCGCTGGTGCAGCAGGCGATCGAACTGCAGCAGCGCAAGGGCAGCCAGCTGCAGGTGCTGGTGGTGCCGACCACCCAGCCGGAGGACATCGCGCAGTACACCACGCGGGTCTTCGACCAGTGGCAGATCGGCCGCAAGGGCGTGGATGACGGGGTGCTGCTGGTGGTGGCCAAGGACGACCGGCGCGTGCGCATCGAGCCGGGCTACGGTCTGGAAGGCGCCATTCCCGATGCCATCGCCAACCGGGTCATCCAGGAATACCTGGTGCCGCGCTTCCGCAGCGGCGACTACGCCGGTGGCATCACCGACGCCACGGCGGTGCTGGTCAAGCTGATCGACGGCGAAACGCTGCCGGCACCGGTCAGCGGCCATCGCGGGCGTGAGCCCAGCGGTGGCGGCGATACCTGGTTCCTGGCGTTGTTCATCGGTGTGTTCGCCGGCAGCATCCTGCGCGGCGTGTTCTCGCGCGTGCCGCGACCGCTGCGAGGCCTTCTCGGCGGCGCCGGTGCAGCGCTGGCGGCGTTCCTGTTCACGTCCACGCTGCTGGCCAGTGGCCTGGCAGGCGTCGTAGGGCTGATCGTGGCCATGCTCTCCGGTCATCCGGGCCGCTTTGCCGGTGGCGGCGGCTGGGGCGGTGGCAGCTGGGGTGGCGGAGGCGGCTTCGGCGGGGGCGGTGGATTTGGTGGCGGCGGCGGCTGGGGTGGCGGTGGTGGCCGCTCCGGTGGTGGCGGTGCTTCGGGGGGCTGGTGATGATCCAACGTCTATGTCGGCACGTGTTTTCGCCGTCGGTACGGCGCGCGTTCCCGCCCGCCACATTGCAGGCGATCACCGAGGCCATTGCGGCCGGTGAGCAGCGCCACGGCGGGCAGGTGATGTTCGCGGTGGAAGCGGACCTGCCGCTGGCCGCGCTGTGGCACAGGGTGACCCCGCGCCAGGCCGCCGAGCATGCCTTTGCGCGCCTGCGCACCTGGGATACCACCCACAACAACGGTGTACTGATCTACCTGCTGCTGGCCGATCACGCGATCGAGATCGTTGCCGACCGTGGCCTGCAGGGCCGGGTCAGCCCGGCACAGTGGCAGCGGGTCTGCACCCACCTGCGCGAGGGCCTGCGTGGTTCCCATCCGGTGGAAGCGCTGCAGGATGCCATCGACGAGGTCTCCAGCCTGATCGAAGGGCACTTTCCGGCCTCGACGCGGTCGAACGATGACGCGTTGCCGAACTCGCCCCAGCTCCTTGGTTGAGCCGGGGCGGCACTGGCCCGAGAATAGGCGTTCAACCGCAAGGCACCTTCCATGATCTATTTCCACGACATCGACCCCATCGCCCTCTCGCTGGGGCCGATCAAGGTGCACTGGTACGGCATCATGTACCTGCTCGGCTTCACCGCAGCCTGGCTGCTGGGCCGCAAGCGCATCGCCGACGGGCGCCTGCCGGGTGTCGATGCCAACGGCTTCTCCGACCTGCTGTTCTACGCCATGCTCGGCGTGGTGCTGGGCGGGCGCATCGGCTACATGCTGTTCTACGCGCTGGGCGATTTCCTGCATAACCCGCTGCTGCTCTTCAAGGTCTGGGATGGCGGCATGAGTTTCCACGGCGGCCTGTTGGGCGTGATTGCCGCCTGCTGGTGGTGGTCGCGCAAGCACAAGCTGCATTTCTTCGACACCATGGATTTCATGGCGCCGCTGGTGCCGCTGGGCCTGGGCTTCGGCCGTATCGGCAACTTCATCGGTGCCGAGCTGTGGGGCAAGTACACCGACGGCAGCTGGGGCGTGGTGTTCCCGTCCGGCCTGCCGGCGCCGCTGAACCAGCTTGACCACGCCACCCTGCAGGCGCAGTTCGCCACCGGTGCGTTGAACCAGTTCGCCCGCCATCCCTCGCAGCTGTATGAGGCGTTGCTGGAAGGCCTGGTGATGTTCGTGGTGCTGTGGGCGGTGTCGGCCAAGCCGCGTCATCGCTACCTGGTCGGTGGCCTGTTCGCGCTGCTGTACGGCCTGTTCCGCTTCGCGGTGGAGTTTGTGCGCATGCCCGACAACGGCGTCTACGTGGCCTTCGACTGGCTGACCCGTGGCCAGATCCTCAGCCTGCCGCTGATCGCCTTCGGCCTGGTGCTGCTGGTGATGTCGCGCCGCGCGCCGGTACTGCAGCCGCAGCCGCCGGTAGCTGCCGAGGGCAAGGCATGAAGGCTTACCTGGACCTGCTCTCGCACGTGCTGGAACACGGCGCCGAGAAAAGTGATCGCACCGGCACCGGCACCCGCAGCGTGTTTGGCTGGCAGATGCGTTTCAACCTGGCCGAAGGCTTCCCGCTGGTCACCACCAAGAAACTGCACCTGCGCTCGATCATCCACGAGCTGCTGTGGTTCCTGAAGGGCGACACCAACATCGGCTACCTGAAGGACAACCAGGTGCGGATCTGGGACGAGTGGGCCGACGAGAACGGCGACCTCGGCCCGGTCTACGGCAAGCAGTGGCGTAGCTGGGCTACCGCCGATGGCGGTGAGATCGACCAGATGCAGTGGCTGGTGGACGAGATCAAGCGCAACCCCGATTCGCGCCGGCTGGTGGTCAGCGCCTGGAACGTGGGCGAGCTTTCGCAGATGGCGCTGATGCCGTGCCACAACCTGTTCCAGTTCTACGTGGTGGATGGCAAGCTCAGCTGCCAGCTGTACCAGCGCAGCGGCGACATCTTCCTCGGCGTGCCGTTCAACATTGCCAGCTACGCGTTGCTGACCCACATGGTGGCGCAGGCCACCGGCCTGGGCGTGGGTGACTTCGTGCACACGCTGGGCGATGCGCACCTGTATTCGAACCACTTCGAGCAGGCCCGCGAGCAGCTGTCGCGTGAACCGCGCGCGCTGCCGACGCTGTGGTTGAACCCGGAGGTGACCGACCTGTTCGGCTTCCAGTTCGACGACATCCGCATCGACGGCTACGATCCGCATCCGGCCATCAAGGCGCCGGTGGCGGTATGAGCGCAATGAAGCTGTCGATGATCGTGGCGCTGGACCGCAACCGTGGCATCGGCCAGGGCAATGCCATGCCCTGGCATCTGCCGGATGATTTCAAGCATTTCAAGGCGCTCACCCTGGGCAAGCCGATCCTGATGGGGCGCAAGACCGCCGAGTCGATCGGCCGCGTGCTGCCGGGGCGGACCAACCTGGTGCTGACCCGCAGCGGCCAGGTGCCGTTCGAGGGCATGCGTGCGGTGGCGTCGCTGGACGAAGCGAAGTTGATTGCCGAAGGCGAGGGCGCCAGCGAGCTGTGCATCATCGGCGGCGGCGAGATCTTCCACCAGCTGCTGGAGCAGGCCAGTGACCTGTACCTGACCTGGGTGGATGCCGAAGTCCCCGCCGATACCCATTTCCCCGAAGTGGACGTGCAGGACTGGCGGGAAGTGAGCAGCGAGCCGCACCCGGCCGATGCGCGCCACGCCTACGCGTTCCGCTTCGTGCACTACGTGCGCCGCTGATCGTCGCAACGTACCTGTAGATACCGTGTCGCCCTCGCCTAGGCAAGGGCGACGTCAGGCTCAAAGGGTCGGCCACTTCTCAGTACGCCCCAAATCAGATGGATGAGCTTGCGCATCACTGCACACATGACGACCTTGAAGGGCTTGCCTTTCGCGCTGAGCCGGTCTGCAAAGGACTTCAGTGTGGGGTTGTGGGTCTTCCCGGTCAGCGCCGGCATGTACAGCTTTTTGCGGAAATTGGCGTCGCCGACGCGTGATATCCGGCATTTGCCTTCGTAGTTTCCTGATTGACGCTGGGCCGGATTCAGGCCCGCGTGGGCAACCACCTGGCGCACGTCGCTGTATTTGCTTAGATCCCCCAGAATGGCCAACAGCTGGGCACTGCTGGTGTTGCCTACACCGGGGATGCTGGTAAGCAGTTGATGACGCCGGCGCAGGTCCGGATCGTTATCGATATGGTCCTCAATCGCCTTCTGGACCTGCTTGATCTGCTCTTCCAACGTCCGGATCACATCCTTGATCCCTTGCTGGACCGAGATATCGGCAACGTCCAGGCGGTTGTGCTCCATCTGCAGCATTTCCTGGAGGTCATCTCGACGCCGTACCAAGGCGCGCAGCTTCACCTCCGAGGGCGTCGGTGGAACGTAGGGATATAGCTTTTCCGAGCGTTGTGCCTCAAAAAAACGGGCAATCAGCTTGGCGTCGCTGCGGTCAGTCTTGGTCCGCATCCCCTCCGCCTGCCCAAACGCCTTTACTCGGGCGGGATTGGCCACATGAACCACGACCCCTGCCTCCACCAGTGCTTGAGCCAAGGCCTCGTGATAGATGCCTGTAGCCTCCATACCTACCGCCGCGTTCGGCGCATGTTTGGCGCGCCAAGCCAGAAGCTCATCAAAACCCTTTGGCGTATTGGGGAGTTTGGCCTTGGTTCGATACTTGCCGTGAGATAGAGGCAGGGCGATGTCAAAAGTCGCCTTGGCTGCGTCGATGCCGATAAATTGCATGATTTCGCTCCAGCTTGAACTTACGATCGTGATCGGAAGCCGCCAGACTTGCCCTTGTGAGTACAGGCTCTCACCCGATGGCGGGCCTAAGATACCGTTCAAGTTCCATGGCGGTGTCAGGCCGCCGACGCGCTGAATCTACTTTGCAAGCTCGAAGGCTTAAGAGCCGAGGCAGCGTCATCGGAGCCTCCCGGGTCACCGGGGGATTGTGCCTGATCAGGGCACGATCCAAGACACAAGAGCCGAGCTTGCTCGACAGCTCTTGACGGATACACAGGGCATAGTCGAGCAAGCTCGACTCTATGGCCCGGGCATCCGGTAATGCCCGATGATCGTGTGCTGGAACAACAGGTTCTCTTCCCGCGTGCCGCGCGCGATGTTGTGCAGCACCAGCGGCGTGCCATCGGCCAGTTGCCGGTCGGAGACGATGCCCACATGCAGCAGGCCGTTGCCGTTGAGCTTCCAGGCAACGATGTCACCGGCCGCATAGTCGGTGGCGAGGGCGGTGATCGGTTGCTGCCAGCCCTGCCGTTCGAACCAGCGCATCAGGTTCGGTACACGACGATGATCGATGTTGCGGTCCGGCCGTGACAGGCCCCAGATCGCCGGATAGGCACTGAAGTTGCCGCGCATGTCTTCATGCACGCGTGCCTGCAGGTCCAGGCCCTGGCTGCGCAGGGCGCGCACCACCACATCGGTGCACACGCCACGATCCAGTGGCACGTCGCCGCCGGGATAGGCCAGCACTTGATAGGCAGGGTCGTAGCGGGTGGTGACGCCGATCTGCGCGCGCGCCGCAGCCACCAGTGGCGGCGAAGGCGCCTGTGGTGGCGTCGGTGTGCGTTCAGCGCTGTCCGCAGCCGTGGGAGCAGTCGGCGAGCCGGGCTGGCAGCCGCTGGCCAGGGCCAGCGTCAGCAGCAGCACCGTCCATGGTGCCCAGCCGTGCCGCGTCATGCCTGCGGCGGGGTGCTGTTGTTGTTGGGACCGCCGGAGCCACCACCACCACCGCCACCACGGCGACGACGACGGCGCGGGCCGCGGTTGCCCGGGTTGGCGGCCGGAGCATTGCCGCCGCCCTGTTCCTTGCCCTGCGCCGGTGCAGCCGGGCGCTCGTGCGCCGGGCGCGCTGGCGGGCGGGCGTTGGGCACGGGTGCCGGTACATCGCGGCCTGGCACCTGCACCACGCGCAGTTCATCGGTATCGAGCTGGATCGCGGTCAGCTTGCCGCCCCAGACCGCGCCGGTGTCGATGGCGTGCACGCCCTGGGTGATGGTCAGGCCCAGCGCCGACCAGTGGCCGCAGACGACCTTGAGGTCACGCTCGACCCGGCCCGGCACTTCGAACCAGGGATACAGCCCCTGTTCCTGGGTGCCCGGCGTGCCCTTGTCCTCGATGCCGATACGCCCGCGCGGGGTGCAGTAGCGCATGCGGGTGAGCACGTTGATGATCGCGCGCGAGCGGTCGTAGCCGGACAGGTTCGGTGCCCAGCTCGGCTTGTCGCCGTACATGTTGCGGAACAGCTTGCGGTAGCCAGCGCCGTGCAGCTGCACCTCGACTTCGGCTGCATGCTTCTCGGCCATCTGCGTGGTCCACTTCGGCGCCAGGCCGGCGTGCACCATCATCCAGCCCAGCTCGCGGTCCACGTGCACCAGCTTCTGCAGGCGCAGCCAGTCCAGCAGTTCGTCGCGGTCCTCGGCCTGCACGATGCGCAGCAGGTCCGGGTTGACCTTGCGCTGTTCCTCTTCGGTGCGCGCACCGACGGCCAGCAGTGAAAGGTCATGGTTGCCCAGCACCACTACGCTGTGCTCGCGCAGCGAATGCACCAGCCGCAGCGTTTCCAGTGACTGGCCACCGCGGTTGACCAGGTCGCCGCAGAACCACAGGGTGTCCTGCACCGGGTCGAAACGGATCTTCTCCAGCAGTCGCTGGGTGACGTCATAGCAGCCCTGCAGGTCGCCGATCGCCCACACACTCATCGTTCGGCCTCCGTGTCAGTGCAGGGTACGCGGGATGGCCAGCACGAAAGGTGCGACCGGCGCGGCAAATTCGGTGCCGTCGTCGGCGACCATGTCGTAGTGGCCCTGCATGGTCCCGTGATCGGTCCCCAGCATGACACCGGACGTGTAATGGAAGTCTTCACCGGGACGCAGGCGCGGCTGCTCGCCGATCACCCCGTCACCATCGACATGCTCGACGCGGCCGTTGGCATCGGTGATACGCCAGTGGCGTGCGACCAGGCGCGCGGCAACACGCCCCTGGTTGTGGATGCGGATCGTGTAGGCGAACGCATAGCGCCCGTCTTCCGGCGCGGATTGATCGTCGAGGAAGCGCGGTGCGACTTCGACGGAGATGGCATAAACGTCAGCGTCTTCCATACCGGCAGTGTAATCAGGAGGCATTGGCCAAAGCGATGAATTCGGCCACGTCCAGCTGTTCGGCGCGGGCATCGGGACGCACGCCGGCGGCAACGAACTGTTCGGCGGACACCACGTTGTTCAGGGCGTTGCGCAGGGTCTTGCGGCGCTGCCCGAAGGCGGCCTTGACCACCTCGGCGAAACGCTTGTGGTCGTGGATGTTGATCGTGGCCGGGTCACGCGGCACCAGCCGCACCACGGCCGAATCGACCTTCGGCGGCGGCCGGAACGCGCCCGGCGGCACCACGAACAGCGAGGTCACCTGGCAGTAGGCCTGCAGCATCACGCTGAGCCGGCCGTACACCTTGCTGCCGGGGCCGGCGGCCATGCGGTCGACCACTTCCTTCTGCAGCATGAAGTGCATGTCGCGGATCACCGCCGCATGTTCCAGTGCATGGAACAGGATCGGCGAGGAGATGTTGTAGGGCAGGTTGCCGACCAGGCGGATCGGCTGGCCGGCAGCCAGCTCGGTGAAGTCCACGCGCAGCACGTCGCGGTGGACGATGGTCAGCTCGCCCAGCGGCTCGGCGGCGGCGGTCAGTGGCGCGATCAGGTCGCGGTCGAACTCGATCACCGTCAGTTTCGGATGCACGCGCAGCAGCGGCAGGGTGATCGCGCCCTGGCCGGGGCCGATCTCGACCAGGCGGTCACCGTCTTTCGGGTTGACCGCCATCACGATCTTGTCGATGTAGTGGCGGTCGGCCAGGAAATGCTGGCCAAGCTGCTTCTTGGCCGGGGCGGTGAACACCGGGCCGGAGGGGGAATGCGGGGAATTCATGCGCTCAGTGTACGTTGCCGCGCAAGCTGCGCACACAGCGTCGTTGCCGCCTGCAGGCTGGAAGGATCGGCAATGCCGCGGCCGGCAAGGTCCAGCGCGGTGCCATGGTCCACCGCCACGCGCGGGTAGGGCAGACCCAGGGTCAGGTTCACCGCCTGCTCGAAGCCCGAATACTTCAGCACCGGCAGGCCCTGGTCGTGGTACATCGCCAGCACGGTGTCGAAGCCTGCCAGCTTGGCCGGCAGGAAGGCGGTATCGGCCGGCAGCGGCCCGATCAGGTCCATGCCCTCCGCGCGCAGGCGCTGCAGCAGCGGGATGACCAGGTCCAGTTCCTCGCGGCCCAGATGACCGTCTTCACCGGCATGCGGGTTCAGGCCGAGCACGGCGATGCGTGGCGCGGGCAGGCCGAATTCGCGGCGCAGCGCAGCGTGCACGGTGCGCAGGGTGTGTTCCAGGCCGGGCGCGGTGATCGCGTCGGCCACCTCGCGCAGTGGCAGGTGGGTGGTGGCCAGGGCCACGCGCACGATGTGGTTGGCCAGCATCATCACCACCTTCACCCCGGCCTGGTCGGCCAGCAGTTCGGTGGTGCCGCTGTAGGCGATGCCGCCTTCGTTGATGACCGCCTTGTGCACCGGGCCGGTGACTACGCCGTGCAGTTCGCCGGACAGACAGGCCTGGCCGGCACCGAGCAGGGCGCCGATGACGGCGCCGGCGTTGGCCGGATTGGCCTGGCCGAAGTGGCTGGGCACGGTATTGGCCACCACGCGCACACGCAGATCGCCGGGGACGCGTGCTTCGGCGTCCTCGGGCAACAGCTGCAGGGGCAGGTTCAGCGCGGCCGCGGCCGCGCGCAGGGTATCCGGGTCGGCGAAGGCCAGCAGCCGGCAATCTTCACGCGGCTGCTGGACGAGGCGGACACACAGCTCCGGGCCGATCCCGGCGGGCTCGCCCGGTACCAGAGCGAGCTCGGGGCGCATCGGTCAGGACTGCGGCGGCGTGGCGGTGTTTTCCGCGCGGTCGCCGCTGCGGAAGCTGACGTAGGCTTCGCCACGCAGTTCCTGCAGGAAGCGGTTGTACTCGTCTTCCAGCTTGCGGCGGCCGATGGTCTCGCGGACCTGGGCACGCTGGTTGTCAGTGGTCACGTCGGTCTGGCGGGTGCCCACGCGCTGCACGATGTGCCAGCCGGCATCGGTGCGGAACGGCTGGCTGACGCCACCGTCCTGGATGCCGGACACCTGCTGGCCGAACGCCGGACCGAACGCGTCGGCCGGGAACCAGCCCAGATCGCCGCCCTGGCCCTTGCTGTTGTTGTCCTCGGAGGACTCCTTGGCCACGGTCTCGAAGTCCGCGCCACCGGCGATGCGGGCACGCAGGGTATCGATCTTGGCCTTGGCGGCAGCGTCGGTCTGGTGATCGTCCACGCGCACCAGGATGTGGCGGCCGTGGTACTCGGTGACCGTGTGCTCGCCACCGCTGGCGGCGCTGGCATCACGCACTTCCACCAGCTTCAGCAGCTGGAAGCCGCTGGGGCCGCGGATCGGGCCGACCACTTCGCCGGGCTTCATCTTTTCCATCATCTGCGCGAAGGCCTGCGGGATTTCGTCCAGGCTGCGCCAGCCCAGGTCGCCGCCTTCCAGCGCGTTGGGGCTGTCCGAATAACGCACGGCGGCGGCGTTGAAGTCCAGCTCACCCTTGTCCAGCAGGGCCTTCACGCCTTCGGCCTTCTTCTGGCCGGTGGCGATCTGGTCGGCGTTGGAGCCGTCGGGCAGGGCGATCAGGATGTGCGCCAGGTGGTACTGGTTGCCAACCGTGGCCTGCTGCTTCAGGGCGGCGTCGACTTCGCCCTCGCTGACGCTGATGCGGCTCTGCGCAAAGCTCTGGCGCAGGCGCTGCACGGTGATTTCATCGCGCACTGAAGCGCGGAAATCGTTGAAGTCGATGCCGTCGTGGGCCAGGCGCTGGCGCAGTGCATCCAGGTTCGAGCCGTTCTGCTGGGCGATGGCATTCATCGCCTGGTTCAGCTCCTGGTCGCTAACGCGGATGCCGCTGCCCTGGGCGCGGGCCACCTGCAGCTTGACCAGCACCAGGCGCTCGAGTACCTGGCGGCTGAGCACGTCTTCCGGCGGCAGCTGGTTTTCACGGCCGGCGTACTGCGCCTTGATGTTGGCGATCGCACGCTGGAGCTCGCTCTGCAGGATCACGTCCTCGTCGACGACGGCGGCGATGCGGTCCAACGGCTGCGCCTCCTGCGCGAGCACCTGCAGGGGGGCGGACACGCTGGACACCGCCAGCAGGGAGGCGAGAAGAACGGGGAAGCGCTTGGTCATGGGATCTGATTCGGATCGTAGTCATCCCGGGTCGCCCCGGTGTTGCTGGGCGGCACGAGATAGAGGTCGTCGCGGTTGTAGCCGAGGATAGCACGGCGCAGCGTACGGTCCGTGTCCTGGCCGATGGAGCTGAGGCCCTTGAGGACGAACTCCAGCTGGATGGAATTGTTCATGTCGCCTTCGCGGTTGCGCACGTAGCGGCGGGCCACTGCACGCACGGCCAGGCAGCAGCTGTCCCACTGCACGCCGGCGATGATCTCCAGCGGTTCCTTGTCCTGCAGCGAGTAGTAATACCGGCCCACCAGGCTCCAGCGCGCATTCAGCGGGTACAGGAACGACAGGTCGGCCTGCTCCAGCAGGGTCCGGTCATGCTTGTTGGCGGTTGCCGGGGCGCCGGCATTGATGCGGTAGCGGTAGCTGAGGTTGATCACGCCATCGTTGGGCATCAGATAACGGGCGCGGACGCTGGCCAGATCCTCGCGCTTGTACTTCGGGTCCCACTGGTAGGTGGCGCCCAGGGTCCAGCGGTCGTTGATCATGTAGTTGCCGTCGGCGATCCACGCCGACTTGCCCTTCTCCACCGGCGCGCCGCCCGGCGTGGTGCTCACCCGCGATTCGTCGAAGTACTGGATCTGGCCGATCGCGGCCGAGAAGCGTTCCTTGCCGGTGGTCTGGTCGATGAAGCGGGTGCCCAGTGCCAGGGTCAGCTGGTTGGCATCGTTCTGGCGGTCGGCGCCGGTATAGCGCGAGTCGCGGAACAGCTGGCCCCAGCTGAAGGTGAAGTCACGGGTGTCGAAGATCGGCAGCTCGTCCTGGTTGCGGTAGGGCGTGCGCAGGTAGAACAGGCGCGGCTCCAGCGTATGCAGGAACGACTTGCCACCGATGGTGGTCTCGCGATCGAAGAACAGGCCGGCGTCGATGCTGCCGATCGGCAGGCTGCGGCTGGGCGATTTGTTGCCGCGCAGCTGCTCCGGCGTGGCCGTGTTCGGGTCGATGCCCTGCGAAACCAGCACGTTGCGGCGGACGCTGTCGGCCAGGCCCTGGTCCAGGTCATAGCCGGTGTAGCGGTAGGCCAGGGTCGGGGTGACGTACCAGGCCGCGCCACTGATCGGGAACGACACGTACGGCTTCACGTCCAGGCGCGAACCACCGAACATGCGCTGCACCTGCCCGTTGCGGGTGTACTGCAGGTCGGTGCCGGCACTGGCGTCGTACTTGAAGTTGACGTCGTCGTGGGTGAAGCGCACCGCTTCGGTGTAGATGCCGGTTTCCAGCCACGGCAGCACCGGCTTGTTCCAGTTGAAGAACAGGCGTGGCTCGCGGTTGTAGGGCAGGGCGCGCTCGTCGAGGGTGTAGTCGGTCAGCTGCCAGCGGTCGGCCATGATGCCGGCCGTCCAGTTCTGGCCTGTGCCGTACAGGCCGATGGTGCTCTGCAGGTTGGAGGCGGTCACCCCCACCAGGCGGTTGGCGAAGTCCTCGACATAGCGTTCGTCGCTCACCCAGGCCAGGTTGGCGCGGGCCTGCCAGTGGCTGTTCACGTTGTGGTAGCCGTCGAACATCACCCGGCCGCGGTCGCGGTCGCGCAGCTTGTCGTTGGGCATGTAGCTGGTCAGCACCTCGCCACGGCCGCCGTTGTAGAGGTAGCGGAACTCGTTGTCGAGCAGCAGGCCGCGCCGGCTCATGTAGCGCGGGGTCAGGGTGTCGTCGTAGTTCGGCGCCAGGTTGAAATAGATCGGCTGCGCATAATCGAAGCCATTGCGCCCGGACATGCCCAGCTGCGGGAACAGCAGGCCGGTCTTGCGGCGGTCATCGATCGGGAACTTGAAGTAGGGCGCCCACAGCACCGGCACCTTGCCGATGCGCAGCACGGCGTTGCGGGCCGTGCCGAAGCCTTCGTCGTTGTCCACTTCGATCTGCGGCGCCGACAGCTTCCATACCGGCTGCGACGGGTCGCAGGTGGTGTAGGTGGAGCGGTGCATCTGGCCGACCGCGCCCTGCAGGTCGACCGACTCGGCATCACCGTTGCCCCGGCGCGACACCAGCTGGTACTTGATGTCGGAGATCTTGTGGGTGTCGCTTTCCTGGTTGCCTTCGGCGCGCTTGGCGACCATCCGGATCGACCCGTCCTGGTAGCGGACATTGCCGTCGGCGATGTAGTTGCCGGTCTCGGTGTCGAAGCTGAGCTTGTCGGTACCGACGAACTGGTCACCCCGGCGCAGCGCCACGTTGCCCTCGTACTGCGGCACCGTGGTGGTGCCCAGCAGCTGGTCGCCTTCGATGTCGGTCGGCTGGTTCTCGCGGGCGGCTGCGGCAGCAGCCTTGTCCTGGGCCGGGACCGGGGTGGGGGCGTCGGTGAACGCGGGAATGACGTCGGTGGCCGGGCACAGGCCCCAGTTGAGCGGCTTATCATCGGCCATCGCCGGCAGGCTGATGGCGATGCTCAGAGGCAGGGGAAGCAGGCGGAGGGCTCGGCGCACGCGGTTCGGATTCGGGCGAAAACGGACGGTAGCTTGCCCCATCCCTTGCATAGGGGCAATGAAGGGCGCCGGAGCCTGCCGGTTCGGGTTCATCCGGCGGAGGCACCCGCAGAGGGGGTGATCAGGGCCTGGACATGGGCCACGCTGCACTCGGCCAGGGCCTGCAGGTCGTAGCCGCCCTCCAGCATCGAGACCACCCGGCCGGCGGCGTGACGGCGTGCCAGCGCATGCAGTTCACGGGTGATCCAGGCGAAATCGTCGGTCTCCAGCATCAGGTCCGCCTGCGGGTCGCGCAGGTGGGCGTCGAAGCCGGCGGAGATCAGCAGCAGCTGCGGACGGAAGTCGTCGATGGCTGGCAGCATCTCGTCGGCCCAGACGTTGCGGAAGCGGAAGCCGCCGCTGCCCGGTGGCAACAGGATGTTCATCAGGTTGCCGGCACCGCGGTCGCGGCGCAGGCCGGAATTGGGGAACAGCCCGGCCTGGTGGGTGCTGTAGTAGGAGACCCGGGCATCGTGCTGGAAGATGTCCTGGGTGCCATTGCCGTGGTGGACGTCGAAATCGACCACCGCGATCCGCTCCAGGCCATGGCGGTCACGGGCATAGGCGGCAGCGATGGCGATGTTGTTCAGCAGGCAGAAGCCCATCGCCGTGCTGCTGGTGGCGTGGTGGCCCGGCGGGCGTACCGCGCAGAAGGCCAGCGGGTCCTCGCCCAGCATCACCGCATCGACCGCGGCCACGCCGGCACCGGCGGCGTGCACGGCGGCGCTGGCCGAACCTGGCGAGGTCCAGGTGTCCATGTCCAGCTGGCGCAGCGGCGCGGTCTGCGGCTGCAGCACGAAGTCGAGCAGGGCGCTGTCGTGGACCCGGGTCAGTTCGCCGAACTTGGCCGGCGGCGCCTCGCGCCAGTCCAGCTGGCCGGGGAAGGCGGCGTGCAGCGCGTCCAGAACATGCTGCAGGCGTTGCGGGCACTCGGGATGGCCGGGGCCGGGGTCATGCAGCAGGCAGGACGGGTGGGTATAGACCAGCATCGTGCCGACTCAGCGCTGGCGCTGCTGTGGCTGCCACAGCGCTTCGCCGTGGCCATCGGCACGGGCCAGCACCCGGGCCAGCACGAACAGCAGGTCCGACAGTCGGTTGAGGTACTGCAGCGCCTCGCTGCGCACGGCCTCGTGGCGGGCCAGGGTGACCGTTTCGCGCTCGGCGCGGCGGACGATGGTGCGGGCCAGATGGCAGCGCGCGGCGGCTTCGCCGCCGGCCGGCAGGATGAATTCCTTCAGCATCGGCAGGTCGGCGTTGTAATGGTCCAGCTGCTGTTCCAGGGCCGAGACGTCGGCGGCGTGGATCGCGGCATGGCCGGGAATGCACAGCTCGGCGCCCAGGTCGAACAACTGGTGCTGCAGATGCACCACCAGCGCGCGCACATCCTCGGGCAGGGGCGCGGCCAGCAGCAGGCCGAGCGCGGCATTGGCCTCGTCGACGGTGCCGAAGGACGCCACGCGTGCGTCATCCTTGGCTACGCGCTGGCCGTCGCCAAGGCCGGTACTGCCGTCGTCGCCGGTGCGGGTGTAGATGCGCGAGAGGCGATGACCCATGGCGCGGCTCAGTGGCGGATGTCGCGGCGGGCCTGCTGGAGCTTCAGCACCTGCTCCACGGCCAGCTGCAGGGCGGCGGCCAGCGCCACATAGATCGCCGTGGTGCGCAGGTAGGGCCCGAACCACTGCGCGTAGTTCTGTGCCCAGCCGGCCAGGGTCGGCTCGGCCACGTTGCGGCTGCTCCAGTAGAAACCGCCCTGTGCCAGCAGGTGGCAGACCGCCACCGAAGCGACCAGCAGCACTGCGCCCTTGGCCAGTACCGGCCAGCGCGCGCTCTGGTAGTTGCGGCCCAGCAGCATGCCGCCGGCCCACAAAGAGAAGTAGGCCGGCAGCAGCAGCCAGTAGCCCGGCGACACGCAGTAGTGCTGCCAGAAATCCAGACCGCTGCTGCGGATCACGATCCAGTCCACCAGCACCGCGAACACCATCAGCAGCGGGAACGCCCAGCGTGTCCAGCGCGCCAGGTAGAAGCCACCGATGAAGAACACGGCCCAGGAGGCATCCGGAATGGCCGCGAAGTGATTGACCCGGGTCGCCGCCAGCAGCAGTACGAGTACGGACAGGACGAAGGCGCGGTTGGCGGTATCGGACATGGTGGGGGCCCGGAGCGGATTCAGGTTTCATTCTAGCCCGCCGCGCAGGTTGGCGCAGGTGCCGCCCGTTCGGCGTACAGTCGGGGCGAGCGCGTATCATGAACACATGAGTGAACGACATGACGTGCTGATTGTCGGTGGTGGCCTGGTGGGTGCCAGCCTGGCCATCGCCCTGGACCGCCTGGGCCGCGACGTGGGCCTGCTTGAGGCCAGCCCGGCCGGCGAGCTGCCTGCGGTGTTCGACCAGCGCAATCTCAGTTTCGCCGCTGCCACCGTCAATGCGCTGACCGCGCTGGGGGTGATGCAGAAGCTGGCGATGGCACCGGGCCCGATCCGGCGCATCCATGTCAGCCGTGCCGGCGATTTCGGCCGTGTGCAGCTCGAAGCGGCCGATTACGACCGGCCGTGGTTCGGCCAGGTGGTGGTCGCGCGCGATTTCGGCCAGGCGCTGGAAGCGCGCCTGCAGGAACTGCCGCGCCTGCGCCGCTACCGGCCGATGCGGTTCCTGGGGCTGGGTGAGGTGGTCGATGGTTACCGCCAGGTACGGGTGGCTGACGAGGCTGGCGAGCGCGTGCTGCTGGCACGGCTGGTGGTCGGGGCCGATGGCACCACCAGCGGCGTGCGTGGCGCGCTGGGCATCGAGGTCGACCGCCATGATTTCCAGCAGACCCTGTTCGTGGCCCGCGTGCGCAGCCAGCGCGCGCCGGATGGCACCGCCTGGGAACGCTTCACCGATACCGGCCCAACCGCCCTGCTGCCGCGTGGCGATCGTCACTTCGGCACCGTGCACGGCGTAGCGCGCGACCAGGCCGATGCGGTGATGGCGTTGGACGATGCGGCCTGGCTGCAACGCCTGCAGAGCGCGATCGGCTGGCGTGCCGGCCGCCTGCTCGAGTCCGGCCCGCGCAGCGCCTACCCGCTCATCCAGGTGCTGGCGCGCGCGCTGGCCGGTGAGCGCACGGTGCTGCTCGGCAATGCCGCGCAGACCATCCATCCGCTGGGCGCACAGGGCTTCAACCTGGGCCTTCGCGATGCGCTGACCCTGGCCGAACTGCTGGAGGATGCGCATGAGGATGCCGGCAGTGATGCACTGCTGAAGGCCTACGTCGCGCGTCGCGAGGAAGATCGCCGGCAGACGGTGGCGTTCTCCGGTGGGCTGGCACGATTGACCAGCAACCCGGCACCGCTGATGCGGCCGCTGCGCAGCCTCGGCCTGGTGGCCGCGCAGCGCGCGTCGGTGCAGTCGATGCTGGTTGGTGGTGCGATGGGCTTCCGTGGTGACGTGCCGCGCCTGTGCCGCGGAGAAGCCGCATGAGCCGGCGCACGCGTCTTGATGTGGCCATCGTTGGTGGTGGCGTGGTCGGTGCCGCGTGTGCGCTGGCGCTGGCCGATGCCGGCCTGTCGGTTGCGCTGGTGGAAGGCCGCGAACCGGCACCGTGGCAGGCCGCACAGCCGGACCTGCGCGTGTTCGCCTTCGCCGCCGACAACGTGCAGCTGTTGAACCGCCTGGGTGTGTGGCCAGCCATCGCGCAGGCCCGCGCCTGGCCTTACCGGCGCATGCAGGTGTGGGATGCCGCGGGTGGCGAGGATCTGTTGTTCGACGCCGATCGCTTCGGCCGTCGTGAGCTGGGCTACATCGTCGAGAACGGCCTGCTGCAGGATCGCCTGTGGGCGGCGCTGCCGGCGGCGGGCGTGCAGCTGCACTGCCCGGCACGGGTGGAAGCGCTGGAACAGGATGAAGACGGCGTGCGCCTGCGGCTGGATGACGGGCGCCGCCTGGAAGCGGCGCTGGCGGTGGCCGCCGACGGTGCCGAGTCAACCCTGCGCCAGCTGGCCGGGATCGAGGTTGAAAAGCATGACTACCACCAGCGTGGCGTGGTGGCCTATGTGGACAGCGATCTTCCCAACCAGGCCACCGCATGGCAGCGCTTCCTGCCGACCGGGCCGCTGGCGCTGCTGCCGGTGGCCGAGCGTCGCAGTTCGATCGTCTGGACCCTGCCCGAGGATGAAGCGGCTCGCGTGCTGGCCCTGGACGAGGACGCCTTCAACCGCGAACTGACCCGTGCCTTCGCTGCGCGCCTGGGCGAACTGCGATTGGCGTCACCGCGTGCGGCCTTCCCGCTGCGTCGCCAGCTGGCCCGTCACTACGTGGCTGGCCGCGTGCTGGCGCTGGGTGATGCTGCGCATGTGGTGCATCCGCTGGCCGGGCAGGGCGTGAACCTGGGCCTGCGCGATGTCGCCGCCCTGCAGCAGTGGCTGGCGCCGTCGGCCGAACGCCGCGGCCAGCCGCGGCTGTCGCCGCAGCGCCTGCAGCGCTGGGCACGCGAACGGCGCAGCGACAACCACATCGCCGCCTACAGTTTCGATGCGATCAATCGGCTGTTCTCCAACGACGAAATGCACCTGACCCTGGCCCGTGGACGCGCACTGGGCTGCGTTGGCAAATGGCCGCCGCTGGTGCAGGCGTTCTGGAAGCGCGCCGCCGGGGTCTGACCGGAATACAGGTCGCTCTGGCAGGTGCCAACGCCGCTCTGGTAGGTGCCAACCTTGGTTGGCACAAGGCTGGAAATACCCTCGCCTCATCTGGGCCCAGGATGCCTGATGGATGTGCCAACCAAGGTTGGCACCTACCAGAAGCGGGCTCCGCTACCGCCGTTGATCCACGCCATGCGTGGATGAAGATCGCGCCGGTGGATCAATCAACCAGCCAACCAGCCAGGTCGGCACGATCCAGCTTGCCGCGACGCTTCACGTCCAACGCATTGAACTCATCGGCCAGCGCCGGATTGGCCTGCGCTTCCTCGCGGCTGATGAAGCCATCACCGTTCACATCCAGCGCGGCGAAGTGGATGCGGTACTGGCCGACCACGCTGCTCGGTTCCAGCGAACGCACGGTCACCTGTGCCTCGCCGGCCGGCCGTGCAATCTCGACGCTGCCGCTGACCCGGCCGGCATCCAGCGGTTGCTGGCGGATCGCGCCGCCGGTCGGGCCCAGTGGCTGGCTCTGTGCAGGGGTGTGCGGCAGCTGCTGGGCAATGGCCGGTGTGGCTGCCAGCACGGTGATCAGCATGGCGAGCGGGTGGTATCGCATGGTTCCCTTCCTCGGTAGCGCCGGGCCATGCCCGGCGGGCATGTTCCTCAGCGCAGCGGCGAGGCCAGTACCGTGATCTCCTCACGGTCGTGATAGAGCTGCTTGGCGCGGACCACCAGCGGCTTGCCGGCCTGCTCCTGGAACAGGTCCAGGCACAAGCGGGTTTCGTCCCAGCGCTTCTTCATCGGCAGCTTCAGATTGAAGATCGCGTGCCTGCACCAGCCTTCGCGGAACCAGGTGGCCATGCGTTCGGCCACGCGCCGCGGCTGCTCGACCATGTCGCAGACCATCCAGTCCAGCGGCTGTTCCGGGTGCCAGTGGAAGCCATCGGCGCGCAGGTGCTCGACCAGGCCGGTGTCCAGCACGTGCTGGCGCAGCGGGCCGTTGTCGATGCTCAGCACGTGCATGTGCTGGCGGGTCAGGACCCAGGTCCAGCCGCCCGGTGCGGCACCCAGGTCGGCCGCGCGCATGCCGGGCCTGGCCAGCGCTTCGCGTTCTTCCGGCGCCAGCAGGGTCAGCAGGGCTTCGTCCAGCTTCAGTGCCGAACGCGACGGCGCTTCGGGCAGCAGCTTCAATCGCGGGATGCCCAATGCCCACGGTGCGCTGTCGGCCGGGTCGGCTACGCAGACGAAGGCGTGGGTGCCGTCGACGAACACCACGTGCAGGCGCGGCAGGCGGTCGTTCGGCTTGTCGGTGAGCTTGCCGGCCTTGCGCAGCGCCGGGCGCAGCGCATTGCCGAAGGCACGGGCCAGCCCGGACAGCGGCTTGCCGGCGTCCGAATCGGGATGTTCCACCCACAGGTCACCGAAGCGCGGCGCATCGGCCAGCACCTCCAGCATCGGGGTGATGCGGTCGGCTGGGTCCAGCTGCGGCAGCTCGGCCAGCACCACCAGCTTCTGCCGCGCGAAGATCAGTTCGCGCCAGCGCAGGCGCGGCGCCAGTGCCGCAGCTTCGTCGCACATGAACAGCAAGTAGCCATCATTGCGCTGGGTGCGCGCATAACCGGCGAAACCGGCTTCACCGGCGCGGAACTGCAGTTCGCCGGCCAGCTCGGGCTCGAAGCCCTGCCGGCACAGGCACAGCAGGCCGATGCCGGTCTCAGTAACGGGCGCCATCGCTTTCCCCATAGGCACGCAGCACGCTGCGCGCGGCGTCGCGGTTCAGGCCCTGCACCACTTCGATGCCGCGCTTGTTGAGTTCACCCACCCAGTCGGCCGGCAGCGGGCCTTCGTCGAACGGGGTCAGCTCTTCGACGTCGGCCGAGTTGGCACCGATCAGCAGGCGGTCGATGCCGGCCCACACGGTGGCGCCGTAGCACTGGCAGCACGGCTGCGAACTGGTGGCCAGGGTGACCGGCGACAGCACCGCGTTCAGGCGCGGGGTCTGCAGGCGCTGCTGGGCCAGCATGTAGGCCATGTTCTCGGCGTGCGCCAGCGAGGTCGCGTGCGGCATCACCCGGTTCACGCCGGCGGCGATGACCTTGTCATCCGGGCCGAACACCACGGCGCCGAACGGGCCGCCACTGGCGTGCTCGACGTTCAGCCGCGACAGCTCGATCGCCAGCGCGACCTTGGCCTCATCGCCCGGATATCGACGATCCAGGTCGATCTGGTCGTGGATCCAGGCGGGAAGGGTCAGGTGGACTTGCGCGTACAGCATCGCGGGGGTGCCTCGTAATGGGATGGAAGAAGGTGCGGTTGCTTGGGAAACCGGCGCGCAGTGTAGCTGCACCGGCCTGTATCGGGTGTGGCGGCGGGTCAGCCCGGCGAGCCGGTGCGGATCACTACGTACTGCTTGCGGAACTCCAGCCCGGCCTGCGGCCAGCTGGCGGCATAGGCGCGCAGCAGGGGCAGGGCGGCGGCGAAGTCGTGGCCGTTGACCCGGCAGTCGGCTTCGCACAGGCCGTCGGCATCGCGCGAGGCGAACAGGCGGATGGCGAGGAATTGGCGGGCCTTCAGCAGCTCGTCGAAGGCGTCCATGCTGCGGGTGAACAGGCAGCAGGGGCAGGAACCATGATCGTCTTCGCTGCAGGTGGAGGCATCCACCTCCTGTGCACGGTAGTGCGCCAACGGCCCCAGCACCACGGTGCGCTCGTGTTCCTCGCCATCGTCACCGGCCGGATAGGTCAGGCCCATCATCGGCAGGCCCTGCGCGTCTTCGGCGCCGATCGCGGTCTGCAGCGTCGCCAGGTCCACCCGCACCCAGGTCTGGAAGCCGGACAGCAGCGATGCCTGCTCATCGGCACCGTTGGCGTGCTGGTACTCGAACAGGCCATCGGCGAACAGCAGCGGATGCTGGCTCTCGATGACGGTAGAGGTCTGCCAGCCGCCGTTGTCGCGCGCGTGCGCGGCCATCGCATGCGGGGTCAGGCGCAGGCCGCTGTCCAGCAGCAGGGCGTCGCCGTCGACGTGGCTGGCGATGCCGGCCTCCTGCAGGACCTGCTGCAGCAGCGGGAGGAGGTCGGTGGAGGTCGTGGTCATGTCAGGCCTGTGGATGGATGGGGTGGAACATCCAGGCAAGGCCTGGGGATCTAGCGGTCGAGCGCGTCAAGTTCGGCGCGATATCGCTGCGCGTCGGACTGCTGCTGCGGATCGTTGCCGTGGTCGCGCAGCCAGGTTTCCAGCTCGCGGCGATAGTCCGCGCGGAAATCGGCATTGCCCGGGCTGAAGTGCAGCTTGCGCGCCGCCACTTCCACCCGCTCGCGCGCGCTGGCCCGGGCCTGGGCGATGCCGTGCGGCGATTCATTGGTGAGGATGACGAAGTTGCGCGGGAAACCCGGCGTGTACTTGACCACGAACGGCTGGTCGGGCGCCGGGATGCGGATCGCGTTCTCCAGCGGCCACAGCGAGGCGGTGTTGGTGTGGAACACCACCTCCACGTCGCGGCCCTCGGCGGTGCGCAGCACCCCTTCGTAGCGCCAGATGTACTGCTCGTTCATCGTCGAACTGGTGCGCTCGGACTTCACGATCACCGCTTCACCACGCTCGCCCACCACGTTGAGGAAGGCGGCGTTGAGGAAGTGGCCGAGGAAGATGTTGAGCATCGCCAGCGGGAACACCACGATGGCGTAGCCTGGAAAGCGCCGCCACCACGAGACCAGCCCGGCCAGCACCATCGCCGAAAAGAACGTCAGCAGCGGATGCTGCGAGATGAACCAGAGCAGGACGGAGAGGGCGGTGATCATCGTCGGGGTCATGCGGGCGCCGTGCTGGCGCCCGCGCAGGTCCTCAGGCCGACCAGGTGTCGCGCAGGGTCACGCTGCGGTTGAACACCGGCTTGGCTTCGGTGTGGTCGCGGCGGTCGGCCACGAAGTAGCCGGTGCGTTCGAACTGGAACGACTGCTCCGGCGCAGCGCTGGCCGCGGCCGGTTCGACATAGCCGGTGACGGTGCGGCGCGATTCCGGATTGAGGTAATCACGATAGGTCTTGCCTTCCGATTCGTCGTCGGGGTTCGGCACCGAGAACAGGCGGTCGTACAGGCGGATCTCGGCCGGCACGCCATGTACGGCGCTGACCCAGTGGATGGTGCCCTTGACCTTGCGGTTGGCGCCTTCCATGCCCGGACGCGATTCCGGATCCAGCCAGCCACGCAGCTCGGTGATGGTGCCGTCGGCATCCTTGATCACTTCATCGCAGCGGATGATGCCGGCACCGCGCAGGCGCACTTCGCCACCCGGGACCAGGCGCTTCCAGCCCTTCGGCGGCACTTCGGCGAAGTCCTCGCGGTCGATCCACACTTCGCGTGCGAACGGCACTTCGCGGCTGCCGAAGCTCTCGTCCTTCGGGTGGTTGCTGAAGGTCAGCTGTTCTTCGTGGCCTTCCGGCAGGTTGGTCAGCACCAGCTTGACCGGGTCGACCACGGCCATGCGGCGCGGCGCGGCGCTGTCCAGGTCTTCGCGCAGCGCGCCTTCCAGCACGCTGAAGTCGATCAGCGAATTCTGCTTGCTGATGCCCACGCGCTCGGCGAACAGGCGCATCGCGGCCGGGGTGTAGCCACGGCGACGCAGGCCCTGCAGGGTCGGCATGCGCGGGTCTTCCCAGCCGTCCACCAGCTGCTCGGTAACCAGCGCCATCAGCTTGCGCTTGCTCATCACCGTGTAGTTGATGTTCAGGCGCGAGAACTCGATCTGGCGCGGCTTGGCGGCTTCGCGCGGCAGGCCGGCGTCGACCAGCGGCTGGGTCAGCGTGTCGTCATGGGCGAAATCGACGTTGTCCACGCACCAGTCGTACAGCGGGCGGTGGTCTTCGAATTCCAGCGTGCACAGCGAGTGGGTGATGCCCTCGATCGAGTCGCCCAGCGCGTGCGCGAAGTCGTACATCGGGTAGATCGGCCACGCGTTGCCGGTGTTCTGGTGCTCGACGTGCTTGATGCGGTACAGCGCCGGATCGCGCAGGTTGATGTTGCCGCTGGCCATGTCGATCTTCGCGCGCAGGGTGCGCGCGCCATCCGGGAATTCACCGGCGCGCATGCGGCGGAACAGGTCGAGGTTTTCCTCGACGCTGCGGTCGCGCCACGGCGACGGGCGGCCCGGCTCGGTCAGGGTGCCGCGGTAGGCGCGCACTTCCTCGGCCGACAGGTCGCAGACATAGGCCTTGCCCTGTTCGATCAGCTTCTCGGCGGCCAGGTAGTAGGTCTGGAAATAGTCCGAGGCGTGGCGCAGCTCGTTCCACTCGAAGCCCAGCCAGCGCACGTCATCCTGGATCGCGGCCACGTATTCCGGGTCTTCCTTGGCCGGGTTGGTGTCATCGAAGCGCAGGTTGCAGACGCCGCTGAACTCGCCGGCGATGCCGAAGTTCAGGCAGATCGACTTGGCATGGCCGATGTGCAGGTAGCCGTTCGGTTCCGGCGGGAAACGGGTCTTGATCGCCTGGTGCTTTCCGCTGGCCAGGTCCTCGCGCACGATCTGGCGGATGAAATCGCGCTTTTCGTGGCTGTCGGCGGGGGTCTCGGGGCTGGCGGGGGTGTGCTCGGACATGAGTCGGCGAAAAGAAAGGCAGAAAGATCGCCAGTCTAACGCGTACGGGGCAGGGCTGCCCGGTAGGGTGTGGGGATGCCGGCCAGCGGCCGGCACTACCAGGCCCCCTTCCCGGTAGCGCCGGCCGCTGGCCGGCGGAATGTGGATCGCCGTGCAATTGGGTAGTGCCGGCCGCTGGCCGGCAGAACGGTCATGCGCCGTCACCACCACCATTCAGCCCCCGGGCGTATGCTGGAACCCTGTCCCACGGAGCTGCCGCATGCACATCGTGTACAAGGCCGACAACCTGTTCGACGCCCACCTGGTCAAGCACGCGCTGGAGGATGCCGGCGTCCCGGCCTTCGTGTTCGGCGAGTCGTTGCTGGGCGGCATGGGCGAGCTGCCACTGTTCGGCGTGCTGCGGGTGGGCATCCCTGATGCGGCACGGCCGCAGGCCGAGGACATCGTGGCCGCGCTGGACTTGGGCCACGCGCCGGACGCCCCCATTTCCGATGCAGACGACATAGCCGGCCTTCCGGCGTAGGAGCGCATCATGTTGGGAATTGGCCAGGGCATCCTCGGCATCGGCGCCTTCAAGCAGCGCCTGCCGCGCCCGGAAGAAGCACTGCCGGGCCGCGAGCAGCCGTTGCCGCTGCACAGCAACCAGCACTTCGTGAACAGCCATCCGCTGAAGGACCGTTTTGCCGGCCTGCAGCAGATCCGTTTCGCGCTGGGCTGCTTCTGGGGCGCCGAGCGCAAGTTCTGGACCGAACCGGGCGTGTACAGTACGTCGGTGGGCTATGCTGGCGGCATCACCCCGAACCCGACCTATGAAGAGGTGTGCTCGGGCCTGACCGGCCACACCGAAGTGGTGCAGGTGGTGTTCGACCCGGCGGTGGTGAGCCTGGAGCGGCTGCTGCAGCTGTTCTGGGAAAGCCACGACCCGACCCAGGGCATGCGCCAGGGCAACGACACCGGCACCCAGTACCGTTCGGCGATCCACGCCACCGACGAGGCGCAGTACGCCACCGCGCTGGCCAGCCGCGAGGCCTACCAGGCGCAGCTGGATGCGGCCGGCTACGGCCCGATCACCACCGAGATCGAGTACCCGGCACCGGCGTACTACTACGCCGAGGACTATCACCAGCAGTACCTGGCGAAGAACCCGAACGGTTACTGCGGCATCGGCGGCACCGGGGTGAGCTGCCCGATCGGGTTGGATGTGGAGGCGCCGCGCTGACGCGCGGTGGTCCGCCTGCGGCGGGCAGAATCTACGGCAGAAGCCAAAGCCAAAGCCAAAGCGGCTCTGCGTTTCTGCGGGTTGGGCGGGGCGGTGTGGGTTGGCAGGACACGCCGTAAACCCGTCCTTGGGGGCTCGATGGCGCCATCCATGGCGCCAACGGTCCTGCCAACCCACACCGCCCCACCCCCGACAGTTTCCCGGTGACGGTGGGCAAGAGCATGGGTAACTGACGAACTGAAGGAAAACAAAAAGGACGCGGCCTTCGCCGCGTCCTTTTTGTTTGGTCCTGCAGTGCTTTCTGTAGAGCCGAGCCATGCTCGGCTGCGAGCAAGCGAAGCGCGCGACCCGCTTTGCTCTTCTTTCTTTCATCCGTGGCGGGCGGCCGCCGGAAACTGTCAGAGGGCGGGCGGGTTGGGTTCGCGGGAGTGTCCGCCGCATGGATGCGGCGGCCAAGCCTCCAGGGACGGATTCACGGCGTCTCCCGCGAACCCAACCCGCCCGACCCAGCGCGGCTTTTGCTTTAGCAGTCAGTCGAGCAAGCTCGACTCTACAAATCGATCCGCCACGAGGGGCTCAGCCGTTCGCCGGAATCACAGTTCCGAACGAATGCGCTCGCGCAGCGCCTGCAGATCCTTGGCAAACGCATCGATGCCGGTCGCCAGCTTCTCGGTCGCCATCGGATCGGCCGCCAGATCCGCTGCGAACTTCGCCGCATCGATCGGGGTCACCGCCGCGCCATCCGCCGCACCGGCCACCAGCTTGCGCGGCAGCTCGCCGTGGTCGGCGTCCAGCTTCTCCAGCAGGTCCGGCGAAATCGTCAGGCGGTCGCAGCCGGCCAGCGCTTCGATCTGCGCGGTCGAACGGAACGAGGCGCCCATCACCACCGTCGGCGAACCGCGGCGCTTGAATTCGGCATACACGCCGCGCACGAACTTCACGCCCGGGTCTTCATCGATGTTGGCCGGGGTCTGGCCGTTGGCCACGTACCAGTCCAGGATGCGGCCGACGAACGGCGAGATCAGGAACGCGCCGGCTTCGCTGCAGGCCAGCGCCTGGGTCGGGTTGAAGATCAGGGTCAGGTTGCAGTCGATGCCCTCGGCCTGCAGGATGCGCGCGGCTTCCACGCCTTCCCAGGTCGCGGCGATCTTGATCAGGATCTTCTCGCGCGGCACGCCGGCATCGGCGTACATCTGGATGAACTGGCGGGCCTTGGCTACGGTGGCAGCGGTGTCGTGGGCCTGGTCGGCATCCACTTCGGTGGACACGCGGCCCGGCACCAGCGTGCTCAGCAGCGCGCCGACGCCGATGGTCAGGCGGTCGGCCACGGCGTGCACCACGGCTTCGCGGTCGCCACTCTGCTGGCGGCCCCAGGCTAGTTCGCGTTCGATCAGCTCGGCGTAGACCGGCAGGTCCAGCGCCTTCTTCACCAGGGTCGGGTTGGTGGTGCAGTCCACCGGCTGCAGGCGCTTGATCGCCTCGTAGTCACCGGTATCGGCAACGACCACGGACAGTTCGCGCAGCTGGGACAGTTTGGACGGGGTACTCATTACGGCTCCTGGTGCAGGGGGATCGAATCGCGCGCGGTGCGCAGCGGTAATCAGGGACGGTCGTTGTGGACCGCGGTCACGCGCAGGCGCAGCTTGCGGCCGCCGGGCGCGTTCCAGTCGATGCTCTGGCCGATCGAAAGGCCGAGCAGGGCACTGCCGACCGGGGCCAGCACGGAAACCTTGCCTTCATCGACGTTGGCTTCGCGGGGGAAGACCAGGGTCAGGACGTGCTTCTCGCCCGACACTTCATCTTCGCACTCCACGCGCGAATGCATCATGACGATGCCTTCGGGAATCTGGTCCGGTGCCAGCACGGTGGCACGGTTGAGTTCTTCAGCAAGCGCGAGCGCGGCAGGCGTCTGGCTCAGCGCAGGGGATTCGAGCATGGCGTCCAGGCGGTCCATGTCGAAGGTGGAAACGGTGATCGACGGCGGCAGGCCGCTGGCGGTACTCATGGTGAAGCTCCTTGGTTGAAAGCCATGCAAAAGGCGGCACCTGCTGGCGCCGCCTGTCTGTATTGTGGGGACAAATGCGACTGGAATCGACTCCTGCCGATTCCAGGCCGGTGCTGCGGGGGTTCAGCCGTTCAGCGCGGGGCCGGGCAGGGCGGTCGTGTCGCCGGCGGCGTTGACCGCTTCCAGGGTGAACAGCGCCTGCGGCAGGCGCTTGAACTGATCGGCCAGCTCCATCAGGAAGTCGTTCATGGCCGAGCTGCGGCGCCAGATCATGGCGATGCGGCGGCTGGGGCGTCCTTCGCCGGTGAAGTCGAGCAGGCGGATGTTGTTCGAGCGCGGCACCGGCGGCTGCACCGACAGGCTCGGCAGCAGGGTGATGCCGACGTCGGCGGCGACCATCTGCCGCAGCGTTTCCAGGCTGGTGGCGCGGAACTCGGACTTCTCGTTCGCGCCGAAAAGGCGGCAGACTTCCAGTGCCTGGTCGCGCAGGCAATGGCCATCTTCCAGCAGCAGCAGCTTCTGCGTGGCCAGCTCCTGCACGTCCAGGTGTTCGCGACGGGCCAGCGGGTGGCGCCCGGATACGGCCAGCAGGAAGGGTTCCTCGAACAGAAACTCGGCATGCAGCTGGTCGTCGATCACCGGCAGGGCCAGCAGTGCAGCGTCGAGCTTGCCTTCGCGCAGGCGGTCCAGCAGCACATCGCTCTTTTCCTCGACCAGCAGCAGTTCCAGCTCCGGGAAGCGATCGCGGATGCGCGGAATCACATGCGGCAGCAGGTACGGGCCCAGGGTCGGGAAGATCCCCAGGCGCACCGTACCGGCTTCCGGATCGCGGCTGCGACGTGCCGCTTCCTTCAGCTGTTCCACTTCGGACACGATCACCCGTGCCCGTGCTGCTGCTTCCTGGCCGGCCGGGGTCAGCATCACCTTGCGCGGTGCACGTTCCACCAGCGGCAGGCCCAGCTCTTCTTCCAGCTTGCGGATCTGCGTGGACAGCGTCGGCTGGCTGACGAAGCAGGAGGCGGCAGCCCGGCCGAAATGCTTGTGGTCGGCCAGGGCTACCAGGTACTTCAGATCACGTAGGTTCATCCTTACACCCCAGGGGTAACGGACCGGCTGACGGCATGGTTACCCGACAGGCAGACAATGTTCCCGGTGATCTGGGAACGGTGGATCAGGCAGCTTCAGCAACGGCACCACTGCTGCTGCTCACCGACGAGCGGATCAGGTGGTCGAACGCGCTCAGTGCGGCGGTCGAACCGGCGCCCATGGCAATGATGATCTGCTTGTAGGGTACCGTCGTGCAATCGCCAGCAGCGAACACGCCCGGCAGGTTGGTCTGGCCGCGGTCATCGATGACGACCTCGCCACGCGGCGACAGCGCCACGGTGTCCTTCAGCCACTCGGTGTTGGGCAGCAGGCCGATCTGCACGAAGATGCCTTCCAGCTCGACGCGGTGGGCATCGCCGCCGACGCGGTCCTTGTAGACCAGGCCGGTGACGCGGCTGCCGTCGCCCAGCACTTCGGTGGTCTGCGCGCTGGTCAGCACGGTGACGTTGCCCAGGCTGCGCAGCTTCTTCTGCAGCACTTCATCGGCGCGCAGGCTGGAATCGAACTCCAGCAGGGTTACATGCGACACGATGCCGGCCAGGTCGATGGCCGCTTCCACGCCGGAGTTGCCGCCGCCGATCACCGCCACGCGCTTGCCCTTGAACAGCGGACCATCGCAATGCGGGCAGTAGGCCACGCCCTTGTTGCGGTACTGGTCTTCGCCCGGCACGTTCATCTGCCGCCAGCGCGCGCCGGTGGACAGGATCACCGAGCGCGACTTCAGCACCGCGCCGTTCTCCAGCTGCACCTGCACCAGGCCGTCTTCACCGGCCGGCACCAGCGCACTGGCGCGCTGCAGGTTCATGATGTCCACCTCGTACTCGCGCACGTGCTGTTCCAGCGCCGTGGCCAGCTTCGGGCCCTCGGTCTCCTTCACCGAGATGAAGTTCTCGATCGCCATGGTGTCCAGCACCTGGCCACCGAAACGTTCGGCGGCGATGCCGGTGCGGATGCCCTTGCGTGCAGCATAGATCGCTGCTGCCGCGCCGGCCGGGCCACCGCCCACCACCAGCACGTCGAAGGCATCCTTGGCGGCGATCTTCTCGGCATCGCGCTTGCTGGCGTTGGTATCCAGCTTGGCGACGATCTGCTCGAGGGTCATGCGACCCTGGTCGAAGACTTCACCGTTGAGGTACACGGTCGGCACCGACATGATCTCGCGCTTCTCGACTTCGTCCTGGAACAGGGCACCGTCGATGGCCACGTGCTGGATGCGCGGGTTGAGTACCGCGGCCAGGTTCAGCGCCTGCACCACGTCCGGGCAGTTCTGGCAGGACAGCGAGAAGTAGGTTTCGAACCTGTATTCACCTTCCAGGTTCTGCACCTGCTCGATCAGCTCGGCGGTGGCCTTGGACGGGTGGCCGCCGACCTGCAGCAGAGCCAGCACCAGCGAGGTGAACTCGTGGCCCATCGGCAGGCCGGCGAAGGTCAGGTGGATATCCTGGCCCGGGGTGCCCAGGTCGAAGGACGGCACGCGGCCCTGGCCATCGCGCAGCACCTGCAGCGAGATCTTGTCCGACAGGCTGTCCAGGGTCTGCAGCAGTTCCAGCATTTCCTGCGACTTGGCGCCGTCGTCGGCGTGCGCGGTGATCTGGATCGGGCGGGTCACGCGCTCCAGATAGGTCTTCAGCTGCGACTGCAGGTTGGCGTCCAACATCGGGTCATCTCCTGGCTTCAGGCAAACAGGGGGCGTGGCACCGCTGTAGAAGGTAGCGGACCAGCAGGGGGTAGGGGTGAACCCAAGACAGCGACCGTGGAAGGGGCTGGCTGGCCAAGGCGGGCGAGCGTTGGCTGTCTTGGGTTCACCCCCACGCCGGCGGGGGGACCGGCACGGGGATGAAAGGCGCGCCGTGGCGTGGGGCCACGGCAGGCCGGTACCGCTTTAGATCTTGCCGACCAGGTCCAGCGACGGGGTCAGGGTCTTCTCGCCTTCCTTCCACTTGGCCGGGCAGACCTGGTTCGGGTTGGCGGCGGTGAACTGGGCAGCCTTCAGCTTGCGCAGGGTCTCGGAGACGTCACGGGCGATCTCGTTGGAGTGGATCTCCAGGGTCTTGATCACGCCTTCCGGGTTGATGATGAAGGTGCCGCGCAGGGCCAGGCCTTCTTCCGGAATGTGCACGCCGAAGGCGTTGGTCAGCTGGTGGGTCGGGTCGCCGACCAGCGGGAACTGGGCCTTGCCGACGGCCGGCGAGGTTTCGTGCCACACCTTGTGCGAGAAGTGGGTGTCGGTGGTGACGATGTAGACCTCGGCGCCGGCCTTCTTGAACTCGGCGTAATGGTCAGCGGCGTCTTCGATCTCGGTCGGGCAGTTGAAGGTGAAGGCGGCCGGCATGAAGATCAGGACCGACCACTGGCCCTTCAGGGTGCTGTCGGAAACCTTGATGAACTCGCCATTCAGGTAAGCATTGGCTTCGAACGGCTGGATCTGGGTGTTGATCAGGGACATCGTTTTTCCTCTGGGTGAAGGGGAGTGGGTGAATCGACAGGACCTAGAGTACCGACTCGCTATCGATAAGAACAATCCATTGATTGCATCTATTTGATAGATGCAGTCTATCAAAATGTACTGAGCAGGTACTGAACCCGGACGCTTTCATCCTGCAACTGCCTGTGTGACAAGGAAAATCTTCCGGAACGGCTGAATAGGGCCAATAGTCCCTCCTTATCCGCTCGGGCAGAACCTGAACGGATTGCAGCCTTTTGTAGAGTCGAGTCATGCTCGACTGCGGACCTGTGGATGTGTAGCTCGACTGCGCCAGAAGCAGCCGAGCATGGGCTCGGCTCTACAATTACGGAATGCCTTTCCAACCCGAACCTTCCCTGCGCCAGGTCGTGGCCGAGGCCAGTACCCGCCTCGGCGGCGTCGAGGCCCGCCACGAGGCCGAACTGCTGCTGCTGCATGTGCTGGACCGCCCGCGAAGCTGGCTGTTCGCACATGCCACCGATCCGCTGGCCGCCGCCGACCAGGCCACCTTCGAAGCGTTGCTGGCCCGCCGCGTGGCCGGCGAGCCGGTGGCCTACCTGACCGGCCGCCGCGGTTTCTGGACGCTGGACCTGGAAGTCGATCCAACCACGCTGATCCCGCGCCCGGAAACCGAACTGCTGGTCGAGCTGGCGCTGGGGCGCCTGCCGCAGGACCAGGCGCTGCAGCTGGCTGACCTGGGCACCGGCAGCGGTGCGATTGCACTTGCACTGGCCAGCGAACGGCCCCAAGCGCAGGTGCTGGCTACCGATGCCAGCCCGGGCGCGCTGGCCGTGGCCGCGCGCAATGCTGCTCGCCATGAACTGCACAACGTCCGCTTCGCCGAGGGCGGGCACGACTGGTATGCGCCGCTGCAAGGCCTGCGCTTCGACCTGATCGCCAGCAACCCGCCCTATATCGCCAGCGACGACCCGCATCTGGAGCAGGGCGACCTGCGTTTTGAACCGGCCACCGCGCTGGCCTCCGGCGTGGATGGCCTGGATGACATCCGTCGCATCGTAGACGGTGGCCAGGCCCACCTGCTGCCCGGCGGTTGGCTGCTGATCGAGCACGGTTGGGACCAGGGCGCGGCGATCCGCGCGCTGTTCGACGCGGCGGGTTTTACGGAGGTGCAGACCGTACAGGATCTGGAGCAGCGCGACCGCATCACCCTGGGCCGGCGTCCGGCCTAGAATGGAGGTTCTCCTGCCCCGGCAGGGCATCACCCTGGAGCTGCAAGCATGCGTACGCTGTACCCCGCCATCACCCCCTACGACGTTGGCACCCTGAAGGTCGACGACCGCCACACGCTGTACTTCGAACAGTGCGGCAACCCGGACGGCAAGCCGGTGGTGATGCTGCACGGTGGCCCGGGCGGCGGCTGCAGCGACAAGATGCGCCAGTTCCACGACCCGTCCAAGTACCGCATCATCCTGTTCGACCAGCGCGGTGCCGGCCGTTCCACCCCGCACGCGGACCTGGTGGACAACACCACCTGGGACCTCGTCGCCGATATCGAGAAGCTGCGCGAGCACCTCAAGGTTGATCGCTGGCAGGTGTTCGGCGGAAGCTGGGGTTCGACCCTGGCGCTGGCCTATGCCGAAACCCACCCGCAGCGCGTGACCGAACTGGTCCTGCGCGGCATCTTCATGCTGCGTCGCTGGGAGCTGGAATGGTTCTACCAGGAAGGCGCCAACCGCTTGTTCCCGGATGCGTGGGAGCACTACCTCAAGCCGATTCCGTCGGTGGAGCGTCATGACCTGATCTCGGCCTTCCACCGCCGCCTGACCAGCGAAGACGAAACCACCCGCCTGGAAGCGGCCAAAGCCTGGGCGGTGTGGGAAGGCGCGACCAGCTTCCTGCACGTCGACGACGACTTCATCAACAGCCACGAAGACCCGCACTTCGCGCTGGCCTTTGCCCGCATCGAGAACCATTACTTCGTCAACGGCGGCTTCTTCGAGGTGGAAGACCAGCTGCTGCGCGACGCGCACCGCATCGCTGACATTCCCGGCGTGATCGTGCACGGCCGCTATGACGTGGTCTGCCCGCTGGCCAACGCCTGGGACCTGACCAGGGTGTGGCCGAAGGCCAAGCTGGAAATTACGCCGGCTTCGGGCCACTCGGCGTTCGAAGCCGAAAACGTGGACGCGCTGGTGCGCGCCACCGATAGCTTCGCCTGATCGGTAACGCCGGGCCATGCCCGGTGCTATCGGCCCTCATCCGCGCATGGCGTGGATCTACCGCAGCCGGGTAGTGCCGGCCGCTGGCCGGCAAACCTGAGACGGTTGGATTGCTGGAGACGCCGGCCAGCGGCCGGCGCTACCACTCCCCGGCCAGCAACGCGTCGGCCAGTACCTGCAACTTCGGCGAATGCTGGCGCGACGGTGGGTAGATCAATGACAGTTCGCGGCTGCGGCCTTCGAACGGCTGCAGCACGCGCTGCAGGCGGCCATCGGCCAACGCATCGGCCACGGCGAAATCCATCACCTGCACGATGCCGATACCGGCGATGGCCGCTTCCACCAGCGGATCGCCGCTGTCGAACACCATCCGCGTCGGCGGCGTGAACTCGCGCAGTTGCCCGTCCTGCAGGAACTGCCAGTCCACCAGCCGGCCACTGCGCAGGTTGCGCACCGCCAGGCAGGCATGGTCCTGCAGCGCGGCCACATCGTCCGGTGCGCCACAGCGGGCCAGATAGGCGGGGCTGGCCACCGTCACCCAGCGCAGCGGCCGCAATGGCCGCGCGACGATGCGCTGGTCGGCGATGACGCCGGTGCGCAGCGCGGCATCGAAGCCTTCCTCGACCAGATCGACCAGGCGGTCGCTGAGCACCGCTTCCACCTGCAGCTGCGGATGCTGTTGCAGCAACGGCGCCAGCATCGGCACCAGCACCTTGCGCCCGAACATCGACGGCGCACTGATCTTCAATGTGCCCGAGGGCGTGCACGGGCGGTCGGCCAGTTGCCGTTCGGCATCGTCCAGGCCGGTCAGCAGTGGTGCCACCTGTTCCACGAACTGGCGGCCATCCGGGGTCAGCGCCACGTTGCGGGTGTTCCGCTGCAGCAGCTTCACCCCCAGCGTGGCTTCCAGCCTTCCGATCGCGCGCGACAGGCCGGATTGGCTCAGGCCGAGCTGGCCGGCGGCCACGGTGAAGCTGCGGGCTTCGGCCACCTGCACCAGCATGCGCACCGCATTGAGGTCCATCGAGGCTGCATTCATGCTGAAAATCATGACAGATATGGTCGCTTAGGGGTTTATTGATTGGGCTGCATCAATGAGACTGCGCTCCCCCACCGCGCCAGACCGCCGATGCCTCCCCTCAAATACCCGCGCTGGGCGCTGACCCTGCTGGCCACCGCCCAGCTGATCATCGCCCTGGATGCCACCATCATCTTCGTTGCCCTGCATGACATGGGCCGCGCGCTGCAGATCAACGCGCAGCAGCTGCAATGGGTGGTCAGTGCCTACACCGTGGCCTTCGGCGGCAGCCTGCTGCTGGGTGGCCGTGCCGCCGACCTCATCGGCCGCCGCCGCTTCTACCGGCTGGGCATGCTGCTGTTCGCGCTGGCCTCGCTGCTCGGTGCGCTGGCGCCGAACGCCACGCTGTTGATCATCGCGCGCGCCGCACAAGGCGTCGGGGCGGCGCTGCTGTTCCCGGCCACGCTGGCGCTGATCAACACGCTGTACGCCGAAGGCCCGATACGCAATCGTGCGCTGGCGATCTGGAGCATGGCCAGCGCGGTCGGCCTGGCGCTGGGCACGCTGCTCGGTGGCGTGCTGACCCAGGCGTTCGGCTGGCCGGCGGTGCTGGCGGTGATCGTGCCGCTGGCCACGGCGTGCGCGGTCGCGGCCGGTACATGGCTGCCGGCCGATGGTCCACGCGTGCAGGGCCGTTCCTTCGATCTGGCCGGTTGCCTCACCGTCACCGCCGGCGGCAGCCTGCTGGTCACCACCCTGGTGCAAGGGCCGGAGTGGGGCTGGACGGCGCCGGCTACGCTCATCTGCCTGCTGCTTTCAGCCGTATTGTTGACGGTGTTCGTACAGATCGAAAAGCGCAG
The DNA here is from genome assembly GCF_056482945.1 of Stenotrophomonas sp. 62841_Sma. Classification (NCBI taxonomy): domain Bacteria; kingdom Pseudomonadati; phylum Pseudomonadota; class Gammaproteobacteria; order Lysobacterales; family Lysobacteraceae; genus Stenotrophomonas; species Stenotrophomonas sp. 62841_Sma. Next base: position 806,443 of record NZ_CM151224.1, read on the forward strand.
CCGTGACCCGCTGATGCAGTTTTCGCTGTTGCGCCTGCCCGGCCTGCGTGCCGCGCTCGGCCTCACCTTCGCCTTCATGAGCAGCTATGGCGTGCAGTACTACTTCATGGCGCTGTATTTCCAGGACGGCTACGGCTGGAGTCCGCTGCAGGCCGGCCTGGCGTTCCTGCCGGCCACCGCGGTATGCACCGTGGGCATCCAGCTGGCCGAGTGGGCGCTGAAGCGCTGGAGCGCACGCAAGGTGCTGGTGCTCGGCCAGCTGGCCGGTGCCATCGGCATCGCCTGGGTGGCGGCAACCCTGCCGTACGCCTGGAACTTCTGGCCGCTGTTGCCGGGCGTCGTTGTGCTGAGCATCGGTCAGGGCATGACCTGGACCTCGATGTGGATCGTGGCCGGGCAGGGCGTGCCGGCTGCACAGCAGGGTGTCGCATCTGGCATGGCGGCAACCGCGCAGCAGATCGGCGGTGCCCTGGGGCTTGCAGTGCTGGTGATGGTGGCCAATGCCGGCGCCGGCGTTGCAGGCTCGCCCAGTGCGCTGGCCGGGCTGGTCCGTTCCGAGTACGGCGCCGCGCTGTTCGCCCTGTTCGGCGTGGTCATCGCGCTGGGCCTGCGCCCGGCACCGGTAGACTGCAGTTCCCTTGATGGACAGGCCAACAACGCATGATCGAACTGCTCGACCTGCAACAGACCCTGCACGCGTTCGCTGCCTGCAATGATGACTACGACGTATCCCTGTCCTTCGGCTGGGTGTACGCCACCGACGGCGAGCCGATGCAGGCGCGCTTCTGGTTGCCGCCCGATGAGGAAGCCGCCTTTGATGACGACGACGAGGTGCCGGCCGAGGCGCGCGCGCTTGGGCTGCGCGAGTATCTCGAACCTGGCAACTTTGCGGGTGTGCTTTTTGTACAGAAGCGCCAGCGTCCGCTATCCACTGTGGAGGAGTACGCAAAGGCTCTGGAGCACTACTGCGAGCACGACGCGTTCCTGGAAGTAGAAGGTGTCGACGAAGCGCTGGGGGAAGCTACGGAGGCTGACCGACTGGCCGCGCGCTATGCCGGTGTTGGGGCGGACATCTTTACGTCGTTCGACCTGTGGTTGCTGGCGTGCGGGGATGAACAGCTGAAGGCCACGGCGCAGGCCGTGGCGCACCAGCACGAGGTGCCGGTGGGTGAAGCGCTGGCACGCTGCCGTGCGTTGCCCCTGCTGCTGGGGCAAGCCCTGGATCGCAACCGCGCGCAGGCCATCAAGGATGAATTCGAAGCCATCGGCGCGACCGTACAGGTGTACGGCTTCAAGCCGTTCCCGTGGATGGACGCGCCCGTATTGCATTGAACAACACCATCCACGCATGGCGTGGATCTACTGGGGTATCGCGAGTAGATCCACGCCATGCGTGGATGGGATCATGCCAGGGCCAGCAACTGCGGTTGCAGCGCGCTGAAGATCCGCGCCAGCCGCTCCGCCCATGCCTGCTGCCCGGCGGCATCGGCGATCAGGTCCTGGCGGATCTCCAGTTCCACGTGCACCAGCCCGCGGCCTTCGCCATGCACCGGCACCGCGTAGTCGCTGGTGCTGCTGACCGAATAGGGTTCGTTGTCACCCACCACCAGGTCGCCTTCGTCGCGCAGTGCCTGCAGCAGTGCATGCGCAAAGCGCGTGTCCTGGTGGTACAGCACGCCGGCATGCCACGGCCGCTGCATGCCGTTCATCGCTGGCGTGAAGCTGTGCATCATCACCAGCAGGGTGGGGCGACCCGCATCGCGGCGTGCGTCCAGTTCGGCGTCGATGCGTGCGTGGTACGGCGCGTGGATCGCATCAATGCGCTGTTGCCGCTGCGCCGCCGACAGCCCGGCATTGCCCGGGACCACGGTGTGGTCGCTTACTTCCGGAATCAGCGTCGGCGAGGCCAGTGGGCGGTTGCAGTCGATCAGCAGCCGCGAATAGGTCTGTTCGATCGCCCAGGCATCCAGCCGTTCGGCCAGCGCGCGGGTGGTGCCGGCAATGCCGATGTCCCAGCCGATGTGGCGATCCAGTTCGGCCTGTGGCAAGCCCAGGCCGGCGAGGGCACCCGGCACCTGTTGGCCGGCATGGTCGGCCAGCAGCAGATACGGCGAAGCGCCCTGCGGCCGGTGAATCGCGTAGATTGCCGGGTCGTCGGCGCCGAGCAGCGCCGGCAGCGCATGCAGGTCGGCGTCAGCCACGCGGGCGCCCGTCCAGGTGGTGCTCGATCATCCACAGGCCGGCCCACAGCTTGGCATCCAGCTCGTAGCCTTCGCCCATCTTCTGCACCAGCCACGCTGCCGCCTGCGCGCGCGGAATCTCGTGCACGGTGATGTCTTCGCTGTCATCGCCGCCACCTTCGCCGATCCGGCGCAGGCCGGTGGCGCGTACGAAGGCGATCTTCTCGCTGCTGGCACCGGACGACGTCGGGCCGATCATCAGCACTTCGGCGTGATCGGCGGTCCAGCCGGTTTCTTCTTCCAGTTCGCGCACGGCCGAGACTTCGATCGACTCGCCGGCATCGATGTCGCCGACCAGGCCGGCCGGCATCTCGATGGTGGGTGCCTGCAGCGGCACGCGGAACTGCTCGACGAACAGCACCTTGTCCTCCGGGGTGACGGCGATGATGATCGCCGCCAGGCCACCGGCGTGGGTGCGTTCGCTGTATTCCCAGGTGCCGCGCACCAGCATGCGCTGGTACTTGCCTTCATAGACGACGCGCGGGGCTTCGGTGTTGCGCTGGCTCATGCGGGCTCGCTGGAATTGGAAAAGGATGGAGTGGGAACGGGGTCGGCCACGCCGGCGGCATCGAACAGCCGGCGGCGGGTCATCGGGCCGAAGCGCAGGGTCTGGCACAGGCCACCAAGCAGCTCCGGATCGGCTGCCTGGCGCAGCAGCCCGGGCTGGCTGCCGTCCAGCGGCGCGTCCAGCGCGATGGTGGTCAGCTGGCGCCAGAGCTGGGCGTGCTCGCGCTGCTCGCGCAGGCGCACCGCCATCTGTGCCGCGCCGCGCAGGCGCAGGAACGGCACTTCGTCCAGGCGTTCGTACAGCGCATCCATGCTGCCGAAGTGGGCCAGCAGCACGGCGGCGGACTTGCTGCCGACACCACTGACACCGGGAATGTTGTCCACCGCATCGCCGCACAGTGCCAGGTAATCGGCGATCTGGTGCGCGTGCACGCCGTGCCGCGCCTTCACTCCGGCTACGTCCCAACGCTGGTTGCGTGCGTAGTCCCACTGCTCGTCGTGATCCAGCAGCAGCTGCGACAGGTCCTTGTCGGCGGAGATGATCACCCCGCGGTGGCTGCCACGGTGCACGTGCAGGGCGCTGCCGATCAGGTCATCGGCTTCGTATTCGTGGTGGGCAAGCACCGCAAGGCCCAACGCCGCGCACAGCGCCTTGCAGTGTACGAACTGACGCTTGAGCGCTTCCGGCGCCGGGTCCCGATTGGCCTTGTAGGCCGGATACAGCCGGTGGCGGAAGCCGCTGTCGAGTGCTTCGTCGAAGGCGATGGCGATGTGCCGCGGGCGCTCGCGTTCGAGCAGATCGAGCAGGAAGCGGGCGAAGCCGTGCACGGCGTTGGTCGGCCAGCCCTGCGCGTCCTGGAACTGGTCCGGCAGCGAGTGCCAGGCGCGGAACACGTAGATGCTGGCGTCGACCAGATACAGCGATGGCGGTGGTGCCGGCAGGCTCATGCCGGTGGCGTCCAGTCGCGCAGCAGGGCCGCCGGATCGGGGCGCTCGCGCTCAGGTACATCGGCCTTGGGTGTACCGATGTGGATGAAGCCGGCGATGCGTTCGCCTTCGACCAGGCCCAGGTGGGCCTGTACCGCCGGATCGAAGGCCATCCAGGCGGTCAGCCACTGCGCGCCGAAGCCCAGCGCCTGCGCGGCCTGCAGCAGGGCGAAGCAGACGCAGCCGGCGGTCATCAGCTGTTCCTGCTCGGGCACCTTCGGGTCCGGCCGCGGGCTGGCCACCACCACGATCACCAGCGGCGCATGGCTGAAACGCTGGCGGTCCTTCTCGAATACCGCCTCGCCGGCATGCGGGTCGCGCTGGCGGCTGCGCTCGGCCAGGAAGTCGCCCAGAGTGTGACGTGCATCGCCGGCAATCTTCAGGAAGCGGAACGGTACGCGCTTGCCGTGGTCGGGCACGCGCACGGCCGAGGCCAGCATGCGCTGCAGGGTGGCCGGATCCGGTCCGGGCTCGCCCAGTTGCCGCGAGGGCACCGAGCGGCGGGCATCCAGGGCAAGCAGGGCAGCGGGGTCGGGCATGGAGTCTGAACCGGTCATCACGGGTGTTTGATTATAGTCGGGGTGGTCAATGACGCCGTCTGTGTCGCGTCCCGCCCCTGAATATCAAACTGTGATGAACATCATGCCACTGGCGGGAAAGGGACGACCGCTTCCTCTCGCCTCGTGGGCCTCGCACGGCTTACGATATCTATCTTGCCGGGCCGCCGGTCATGAGGTTTGAAGTGAGGACTGTTTCACTGTCCGTGACGGGCTGGCCGGCCTACCATCGACGTACCGGTACATGGGGTGTGCCGGCCGTCGCGATGTCCATGCTGTCTGTCGTACCAGAGAAGGTGGGGAGCCTTCCCGAATGATGAGCGCGCCCACACCGATGGGATCGCCGGGCCGTGACCCGGTCCAGCTTCAGCGTGCCCGGGACATGGTCCTGCCGGCGCTGTGCCAGGCCTTCGGGGCCGCACTGGCGCGTTTCGACGATGCACTGTTCGACCGCGCCGGCAATGCTGGCTCGTCGCAGCTGCTGTTCCTGGATGCGATGCGCGAGCTGCGCCGTCGCCGTGAGGACATCGCCGCCGCCTTCGCCGGCCACCTGCAGCGGGCCTGGGATGCACTGGCCAGTGGCGAGCCGTTGTCGGCCGAAGCCACCCTGTCCGGGCCGGCCGAGGATGGCCTGAGCCTGCTGGCTGAACATGTACTGGAATCGCGGCTGGCGGTGCGCAATTTCGCCACCGTGCTGCTGCGTGACTTCAAGCCGGTGCTGGCGCGGCTGGACCGCCGCCTCGGCCGCCTGATCGGCGGCGCCGAGCTGGATGCCGATCACAACCCGGTCAGCCCCGAACATCTGGGCGTGGCCATCCATGAGGCCTTTGCCGGCTGCGAACTGGCGCCGGAAGTGCACCTGGTGCTGATCAAGCTGTGCGAGCGCGACCTGCGCGCGCCGGTGGGCCGCATCTACGAGAAGCTGGACGAGCAGCTGGCCGCCGCTGGCGTGATGTCGCAGATGGGGGCGCCGCGGCGTCCATTGTCGGCCGCGCCCGACCCGCGCATGGCGCCCGGGTCGGACGATCTGGTCGAGCCGCGCCACGCGGCGGGCTTCGAATCCGAATTCAGCGATGATGAACAGGCCGCGCCGGCCTGGGCACAGCGCTTCGCTGCGCGCTGGTCCGAGCGCCGTGGCCACATGCAGCAGCACCTCGGGAGCGAGGATGCCGGCAACGGCGAGGCGTATGCCGGCCAGCAGGGAATGCTGCTGGAGGCCCTGCATGAGCTGCTGCAGCAGACCCGTCATGTCCGCGAGGACGCCACCTCGGCCGCGCAGGTCGCGGTTGGTCAGCACCGCCCGTTGAGCCAGCGCGAGATGATGTCGGTGCTGTCGCTGCTGCAGGCCACGCCCAGCGCCACCCTGCGTGCGGCCATCGGCGAGGACGGCGAATCACTGGCGCAGCGGCTGAAGAGTGAAGTGCTGTCCAGCGCCACCCGTCTCGGCGTCGATCCTGGCCAGACCCGGCTGGACCCGCAGGACGAAGATGCGATCGATCTGGTCGGCATGCTGTTCGACGTGATGCTGGACGAACGCGAACTGGAGGGCCGCTCGCGCGAGCTGATCGGCCGCCTGGTGGTGCCCTTCGTCAAGGTGGCGATGCTCGACCGCCGCATGTTCGTGCAGAAGACCCACCCGGCCCGCAAGCTGCTCAACTCGCTGGCCGAAGCCTGCGAGGGCAATACCGGCGAAAGCCAGGCCGAGCGCATGCTGATGGCCAAGGTCGAGGAAATCATCGAGCGCCTGGTGGCTGAGTTCAACGAGAACCTGGCGATCTTCCTGACCCTGGAAGAAGAATTCCGCGAGTTCCTCGTGCAGCACCGCCGCCGCGTGGAAATCGCCGAGCGCCGCGCCGCCGAAACGCAGCGCGGCCAGGAGAAGCTGGAAATGGCCCGCAGCCGGGCGGGTGCCGAACTGGATCGCCGCATCGGCGATGCCACCCTGCCGCCGGCCATCGCTGAGTTCCTGCGCCAGCCATGGCAGCACCACCTGACCCTGGCGCTGCTGCGCGAGGGCGAGGAGGGCGCGTCGGTGGCCGAGGCACTGAGCCTGGCTGACGGCCTGCTGGAGGAAGTGGCCGAGGCCCGCCGCCAGATCGTCGGCAAGCCGTGGCTGCAGGCCTGGCAGCCGGTGCTGGCCAAGGTATTTGCCAGTGTCGGCGTGCACGGCGATGCCGCCACCGGTGCCATCGACGCCCTGCACGACACCCTGCAGGGCATTGCGGAATCGCGACCGGAACTGCAGCGCGCGCTGCCGGAGCTGCCGCAGGTTGCCTTGCCGGCGCCGCCGGTGGCTGAGTCGCCAGCGGTGGAGCTCGGCGGGCAGATCGACGCCGACGATTTCGACAACGCCGACGCCGACCGCTTCCGACGCATGGAAATCGGCAACTGGCTGGACTTCGTCGACAAGGACGGCAAGGTGCAGGCCGGCAAGCTGTCCTGGGTCAGCCCGATTTCCTCGCGCCTGCTGTTCGTCAACCGCCGCGGCGTGCGCTTCTGCGTGGCCTCGCCGGAAGAACTGGCGGTGATGGTGCGGCTGGGCCGCCTGCGCGCCCACGTCGACGATGGCGCCTTCGACAGCGCGATGCAGGGTGTGATCGATCGGCTGGACCCGGGCAGCGCAACACTGCACTGAGCCGTGGCCGCCTGCTAGGATCGGGAAAACTCACCGATCAGCGGGGACCTGCATGGCCGTGGCGTTGCTGGGGATCAAGGAGACCGCGCCGGGCGAACGGCGCGTGGCGTTGACGCCGGAAACCGCGCGCAAGCTCGGTGCCTTGGGCATCACTGTCTGGTATGAGGCCGGCGCCGGTCTGGCGGCGGGATTTACCGATGCTGCCTATGACGACGCCGGTGCACGTGTGTTCGATGAAGGTCGCTGGGCCGAGATCGATATCCTGCTGTGCGTGCAGGCACCGCCGGTGGCGGTCCTGGAGCAGCTCAAGCCCGCTGCCAGCGTGGTCGGCCTGCTGATTCCGGCCAGTGATCCGGCGCTTGCGGCATTGGCCGCTGGCGACCGCCTGCACCTGTTCCCACTGCAGCAGCTGCCGCGCACCACCCGCGCGCAGGCGATGGATGTACTCAGCTCGCAGGCCGGCATGGCCGGTTACAAGGCGGCACTGATCGCGGCCGAGCGTGCGCCGCGTTTCTTCCCGATGCTGACCACCGCCGCCGGTACCGTGCGCCCGGCCAAGGTGCTGGTGATCGGTGCCGGTGTGGCCGGTCTGCAGGCCATCGCTACCGCACGTCGTCTCGGTGCACAGGTGGAAGGTTTCGACGTGCGCCCGGAAACCCGCGAGCAGATCCAGTCGCTGGGCGCGCGCTTCCTTGATCTTGGTGTGAGTGCAGCCGGTGAAGGCGGCTATGCGCGTGCGTTGACCGATGAGGAACGCGCCGAGCAGCAGCGCCGGCTGGCCGACCACCTGCGCAGCGTGGATGTGGTGATCTGCACGGCAGCGGTACCGGGGCGACCGGCGCCGACGATCGTGACTGCCGCGATGGTGGAAGGCATGGCCACCGGCAGCGTCATTGTCGATCTGGCGGCAGAGAGCGGCGGCAACTGCGCACTGACCCAGCCGGGGCAGTGCATCGAACATCAGGGCGTGACCATCGATGGCCCGCTGGGCCTGGCCAGCCGCGGCGCGACCCAGGCCAGCGAGATGTACGCGCGCAACCTGCTCAACTTCGTCGCCTTGTTCGTGCGCGAAGGGGAGCTCAGTTTCGACTGGGACGACGAGTTGCTGGCGAAGACACGCTGGCAGGCGTGAGCCGGCAGCGCCGGTTGCCTTCCCGGTAGATCCACGCCATGCGTGGAGGAACGGCCCAGCGTGCGGACCAGGGTCCGCACCCACCCTGCGGATGCCGGCGTTACCGCGGCTTCGCCGGCGGCGGGTTGTCGCGCACCCAGTCCTTGCGTTGTTCCGGCGTCATCTGCGACCAGCGCTCGCGCAGGGCGTCGCGCTGTTCCGGCGGCATGTTCCGCATCTGACCGAACAGGGCCCGGGCCTGCTCACGCTGTTCCGGGTTCATGTGCTCGAAACGGCGCAGGCCACGGCGGGCCTTGTCACGCTCCTCAGGGCTCATCGACTGCCAGCGCTGGCCATGCGAAAGCATGCGCTGGCGCTGGCCGGCATCGGCGCTGTTCCAGCGGTCGCGCAGCGGCGCCAGCAGGGATTCGCGCTGCGCTTCGCTCAGGTGTTCCCACGCCGGCAGCGGTGCGGCCGGCGCAGGGCGTGCGGCAGATGCGGGCGCGGCGCTCTGCGCCAGTGCCGGGAAGGCCGGCAGCAGCAACAGGGTCATCAGCAGGGGCAGGGTGTGCAGTCGGGACATGATTCACTCCATCGCCAGGTCGGTATCGCCCAGCCACAGGTACAGATCGGGATTTTCGTCGTAGAGCGCGCTGTTGTCTTCTGCCGAGGCAAGCACAGGTGCCGGCGCAGGGCCCGTCAGGGTGCCGTGGCCGGTGAACTGCAGGCCGATACCCAGTGCCACCACCAGTGAACAGGCACTGGCCAGCCACCAGCGCCAGCGCCCGCGATGGGCGGCCATGGCGCCATGGCGAGCCTGGCGCAGCCGGGCCAGCGTTGCCGGCGACAACGCCTGCAGCGACTGCGCGTGCAGGCTGCGCAGGGTGTCATCGGAAGGCAGGGAGCGGTTCACGGATGGGTCTCCAGATAATCCTGCAGCGCCTGGCGGGCGCGTGCCAGATGGGTTTTTACCGCGCCTTCGCTGCAGCCCATGGCGCGGGCGGTGGTGGCCCCGTCCAGGTCCTGCAGCACGCGCAGGGTGAAGGCCTCGCGCTGGCGGGCGGGCAGGCGGCGCAACGCGTCCACCAGCTGTTGGTACTGCTGGCGCTGTTCGTGCGCCTGTGCCGGGTCCGGGCCGGGGTCGGCCCAGTCGATCTCGCCGCCTTCCGCGTCCTGGTTGTCGCGCCAGAACGGCAGTCGGAAGCGGCGCCGGCGCTGCACGTCGATCACGCGCCGGCGCAGGATGCTCCAGAACAGCGGGGCCCATTCGGCAGCCGGCTTGTCGGCGTAGTCCAGCATGCGCAGCAGCGCGTCCTGCACCGCGTCCATGGCGTCTTCGCGCTGGCGCAGGCCGGCCTCGGCGAAGCGGAACGCGCTCGGGCCAACACTGGCCAGGAACGCCTCCAGCGACGCCGGCAGGGCATCGGTCTCGGCGCTCGGGGGGACGGGGCTGCTCACCAGCACAGGGTACGGTTCCTCGCTCGGGGTCACCATCGACAACGCGTGAGCGCGGCTTCGGTTGACGCCGGGCGCGCACCGGGTTCAGCCCATGGTTATGATGGGACGACGAAGACAGAGCAGGAGCGTTGCCGGTGAGTGACGGGTTCGTAGCGCTGTACATCTTCATGCTGGCAGCCATCGCCGGCCACGTGATCATTTCGCGGGTGCCGGTGATCCTGCATACCCCGCTGATGTCGGGCTCCAACTTCATCCACGGCATCGTGCTGATCGGTGCGATGGTGGTGCTGGGGCACGCGCAGACACCGCTGGAGAAAGCCCTGGGCTTCCTCGCCGTGGTGCTTGGTGCCGGCAACGCCGCCGGTGGCTACGTGGTCACCGCGCGCATGCTGGAAATGTTCAAGCCGAGCGCGCCCAAGGGCGGCAAGGACGAGCCGAAGGAGCCGCAGGCTTGAACATCAGCACCGTCGAACTGCTCGATTGGCTGGTCAAGGCCAGCTACCTCGTCGCCGCCACGCTGTTCCTGCTGGGCCTGCAGCGCATGGCCTCGCCGCTGACCGCGCGCAGCGGCATCCGCTGGGCCGGGCTGGGCATGCTGCTGGCCACGGTGGCGACGTTCTTCCTGCCCGAACTGCATAACGTGCCGCTGATCCTGGTGGCGCTGCTGCTTGGCGCGGGCCTGGCCTGGTGGTCGGCCGGCAAGGTTGCCATCACCGACATGCCGCAGATGGTGGCGCTGTACAACGGCATGGGCGGCGGCTCGGCCGCGGCCATCGGTGCAGTGGAACTGCTGCGCTACGCCTTCCTCGCCAACCGTGATACCAGCCACTGGAGCGCACAGGCGCTGGCCGACCTCGCTGCCCGCCAACCCTCGGGCATGGTGCTGCTGCTGGCGGTGGTCGGCGCGGCCATCGGTGCGGTGTCGCTGTCCGGCTCGGTGATTGCCTGGGCCAAGCTCGATGGCCGCCTGGACAAGCGCGTGACCTGGCCGGGCCAGCAGGTGATGAACCTGCTGGTGGCACTGGCGGTGGTGGTGCTGGCGATCATCGCGGCCAGCACGCTCAACACCTGGGCGATCGTCGCGTTCTTCGTGCTGGCACTGGCACTGGGCGTGCTGATGACGCTGCCGATCGGTGGCGCCGACATGCCGGTGGTGATCTCGCTGTACAACGCGTTCACCGGCCTGGCGGTGTCGTTCGAAGGCTATGTGCTGGGCAACGAGGCGCTGATCATCGCCGGCATGATGGTCGGCGCGGCGGGCATCCTGCTGACCCGGCTGATGGCCAAGGCGATGAACCGGCCGATCCGCAACGTGCTGTTCTCCAATTTCGGCGGCGCTGCGGCGGGCGAGGCGCAGGCGATTTCCGGTTCGCAGAAGCCGATCGAAGCAGCTGACGTGGCGGCGATGATGGCCTTCGCCGAACGCGTGGTGATCGTGCCCGGCTACGGCATGGCCGTGGCCGAGGCCCAGCACAAGATCTGGGAGCTGGCACAGCGGTTGGGCCAGCGCGGGGTGAAGGTGAAGTTCGCGATCCACCCGGTGGCTGGGCGCATGCCTGGGCACATGAACGTGTTGCTGGCCGAAGCGGGTGTGCCCTACGACCTGATCGCCGACATGGACGACATCAACCCGGAATTCGCCAACACCGATGTGGTGCTGGTGATCGGGGCCAACGACGTGGTCAATCCGGTCGCGCGTACCGACCCGGCCAGCCCGATCTACGGCATGCCGGTGCTGGATGTGGTCAACGCGCGCAACGTGGTGGTGATCAAGCGCGGCAAGGGCACCGGTTTTGCCGGCATCGAGAATGCGCTGTTCTACGCCGACAACACCCGCATGCTGTACGGCGATGGTGCGGAAGCGGCGGCCTCGCTGGTGAGCGAACTGAAGGCGCTCGACGGCGGGCATTGAGCGGCGGCTGCATCGGGTAGGTGCGGACCTTGGTCCGCATGCTTCTGCCGGCCAGCGGCCGGCACTACCGAATCCATGCGTGGTGGTTGCATCGGGTAGGTGCGGACCTTGGTCCGCACGCTTCTGCCGGCCAGCGGCCGGCACTACCGAATCCACGCATGGCGGCTGCGCCCGGTAGGTGCGGACCTTGGTCCGCACGCATTTGCCGGCCAGCGGCCGGCACTACCGAATCCATGCGTGGTGGTTGCATCGGGTAGGTGCGGACCTTGGTCCGCACGCTTCTACCGGCCAGCGGCCGGCACTACCTGCCGGTGGGTCAGCGCGCCAGCCAGGCGCCCACGGTCACGCCCAGGGCCAGCCAAAGCCATTCCATCGCGCCATTGGCGAGGGTGATCAGGGTCCAGGCCAGGTGCGGGCCCATCCGCAGGGTGGCGTCCCACAGGTCCAGCCCGATCGAGCCGCCCATCCACGCGCTGGCGATGGCCCAGTTGGCCACGGCCGCCACCAGCAGGGTGCCCAGCACGACCAGGGCGATGCGCAGCCGGCCCGGGCCCAGCGTGCCCATGCGCAGCATGAACACCAGTTCCAGGGCGGTCAGTACCGCCATCCAGCCGACCTGCCGGCCGGTCATCAGCGCCAGCATCATCCAGGCGAGGGGAGCAACAAGCAGACCCAGCAACAGCATGATGGGCCAGAGCCAGGTCACGGTCCTGGCACGCGCGGCATTGGAGGACATCGAAGCTCCCTGAAGATCACCCACAGGATACTGTGGTTTGCCGCAGTGCACCGGCGGCGGCAGGGCGGCTGGGCTAGAATGCCGTCTTGCGTGGCCTTGGCCACGGCCCCATATCGGTCCCCATGTATTCCCGTAGCAGCGAACCTGTCCACTTCGAACGCGATTGCGAGGCCGTGATGGTCCCGCAGGGCGACACCGTGACCCTGCCCGCCGGCAGCTATGGGTACATCACCCAGGCGCTGGGCGGCAGTTATTCGGTGTTCGTCGAGGGCAACCTGTTCCGCATCGCCGGCAAGGACGGCGACGCCATCGGCAAGGAGGCACCGGCACCGCTCGAGCTGCCGGCTGACGCCACCGATGAACAGGTGGAACAGCTGGTGTGGCAGCAGCTGCGCACCTGCTTTGATCCGGAAATTCCGGTGAACATCGTCGAACTGGGCCTGGTCTACGAGGTCGAGATCAAGCACCTGGACGAAGGCAAGCGCGAGATCGACGTGAAGATGACCCTGACCGCACCGGGCTGCGGCATGGGCGAGATCCTGGTCGACGACGTGCGCAGCAAGCTCGAGATGATTCCGACGGTGGCCGAGGCCGACGTCGACCTGGTGTTCGACCCGCCGTGGAACCAGCACATGATGTCCGAGGCGGCCCGGCTCGAGACCGGCATGCTTTGACCCACGGCCCGCAGTGACGCGGGCCGGGCATTACCCGCAACCAGAACAGGAAATCTCCGGTGTCCCAGTCCATTCCCAGCTTCGCCGTCACCCGTTCGGACCACCCGCGCAGCGCTGAAGAGCGCGCCCAGATCCTGGAGAAGCCGGGTTTCGGCCTGCACTTCACCGACCACATGGTGGAAGTGCGCTGGGACAAGGACACCGGCTGGCACAACGCCAACGTGCGCGCCTACGGTCCGCTGCAGCTGGACCCGGCCGCGGCCGTGCTGCACTACGGCCAGGAAATCTTCGAGGGCATCAAGGCCTACCGCCATGCCGACGGTTCGATCTGGACCTTCCGCCCGGATGCCAATGGCCGTCGCCTGCAGCGTTCGGCGCAGCGCCTGGCGCTGCCGGAACTGCCGGTGGAGATCTTCGTCGAATCGCTGAAGCAGCTGATCGCCGTCGACAGCGCCTGGGTGCCGTCGGCCGATGAGTCGAGCCTGTACTTCCGTCCGTTCATGATCGGCGACGAAGCTTTCCTCGGCGTGCGCGGCGCGCACAAGGCCGGCTACTACGTCATCGCCAGCCCGGCCGGCCCGTACTTCGCCAAGGGCGTCGCCCCGGTGTCGATCTGGCTGTCGACCGAGTACGCACGTGCGGCCAAGGGTGGCACCGGTGCCGCAAAGTGCGGTGGCAACTACGCCGCCTCGCTGCTGCCGCAGCAGAAGGCGCAGGCACAGGGCTGCTCGCAGGTGCTGTTCCTCGACCCGGTCGAGGGCAAGTACCTGGAAGAACTGGGTGGCATGAACGTGTTCCTGGTCTACAAGGACGGCACGCTGGTTACCCCGCAGCTGTCGGGCAGCATCCTCGAAGGCATCACCCGCGAGAGCATCCTGCAGCTGGCCCGCGACCGCGGCATGAAGGTCGAAGAGCGCAAGGTCAGCATCGACGAGTGGAAGGACGGCGTTGCCTCCGGCGAGATCGCCGAAGTGTTCGCCTGCGGTACCGCTGCGGTGGTCACCCCGATCGGCCAGCTGAAGGGCGAAGGCTTCTCGGTGGGCGACATCAACGCACCGGCCGGCGAAGTGACCATGTCGCTGCGCAAGGAACTGACCGACATCCAGTACGGCCGCCTGCCGGACCGCCACAACTGGCTGGTCAAGCTGGGCTGATCGCCCGCGTTGAACCGGTAGCGCCGGGCCATGCCCGGCGGCGCTTCTTGAAAGCCCGTCCCAGTGACGGGCTTTCTGCGTTGTGGGCCCGCCCGTCGACCGCAGCAGGCGGGCGCTTGACGCAAATAGGTTTGCACTGCAAACTAAATTCAAGCGACCCCGATGGAGCGTGTCATGCAGCAGCCGTCCGTCATTGATCCTTCCTCGCGCCTGCAGGCGCTGACCCGTGAATATTCGCGGTACTCGCGAAGTGCCGGGGGCCTGTCGGCGATGGCAGGCGGCATTGCCTGCCTGGCCTCGTTCCTTGCCGGCGCGCTGCTGCCGACCACCCTGGCGCTGCGCATCGTGCTGATTGCCGTGCCGGTGCTGTGGATCGTCGGCAAGCAGTGGCTGGCGCGCCGCTACTACCAGCGCCTGGGCCAGGTTGAGGAGCAGGTCACGCCGGTCGAGCGCAATTTCCAGCGCTTCTTCATTGCCTTCACCGCGCTGGTAAGCGTGCTGGTGATCGGCAGCGTGCTGACCCGGCTGGCGCCGATGGGCGAGCTGCCCTGGGACCTGCGCGCCATCGGTTACCTGGCCGTGGTAGCGCTGCTGCCCTGGGTGGTGTGGCGCTGGCTGCGTACACCGCTGGAGTTCATCGTGGGCGTGTTCCTGTTGTGCCAGGCCGCGCTGGCCTTCACCGGGCAGACGTATGGCTTCGGCCCGAGCACGGCGGTGTTCCCGCTGGCATCCATCGCACTGATCGTGGTCGGCTGGCGTGACCACCAGCGCTTCCACCGGCTGCAGGTAGAGATGCGCGCGTTCATGGCGGCGCGGACGAACGCCGAATGACCCAGCTGCCTGACTCCAGAGCGCTGCTCCAGCTCGACCGCTTGATCCACGAGCCGGCACGCCTGCTGATCCTGTCGATCCTGGCAGGTGCCGAATCCGCCGAGTTCGGTTTTGTCGAACATCTCAGCGGGTTGAGCAAGGGCAACCTGTCCAGCCATCTGAGCAAGCTGGAGGCTGCTGGACTGGTCGCCATCGACAAGTCGTTCCGCGGCAAGCGCCCGCTGACCACCCTGCAGTTGACGCCGATGGGCCGCACTGCCCTGGCCGAGTACCGCACACAGCTGGCGGCGATCGTTGCCGGCATTCCCGATCCGGATCGAAAGGACGCCTGACATGACATTGCTCCCGCGCCTGTTTGCAGTTCTGGTTGTTTCCTTCTCTGCCCTCATCGGCGCGGCTGCGGCTGCAGATCCGCGCCAACAGGGAGCTGCGCTGACCACGCAGTTCTACGAAGGGCACATCGACGCACTGTGGGAACGGATGACGCCGCAGATGCAGGCGGGGCTGCAGTCCCCGCAGAACCTGGTGGCGCTGCGCGAGCAGGTGCTGGCGGGCTGGGGTGCAGAAACCGAGCTGGTCAGTGAGAAGGTCGAGAAGGTTGATGGATTCGATACCTATCTGCGGCAGGCGCGCTTCGCCAGGAGCCCGGACCTGATCCAGGTGCTGTGGGCCATCGATGCAGACGGGCGGATTGGCGGCTTCTACATCCGCCCGCTCCAGACCACGCCGCCGCAGGCCGCAGCGAGCGGGTTCCTCGACTACCAGACCCGCACACGGCTGCAACTGCCGTTCGACGATGAGTACTTCGTGTTCTGGGGCGGGCGCAGTGTCGAACAGAACTACCATGCGGCCCATGCCGGCCAGCGCTTCGCGCTGGATCTGCTGGTGGTCCGCGATGGCCGGTCGCACCGTGGCGATGGCCTGCGCAACGATGATTACTACTGCTTCGGTCGCCCGATCCTCGCGCCCGCCGACGGCACGGTGGTGGAGGTGATCGAGGGTGTCGCCGACAACGTGCCGGGCCAGATGAATGCCGCCCAGCTCACCGGCAACCGCGTCATCCTCGACCACGGCAACGAGGAATACTCGGTGCTGGCGCACCTGCGCCAGGGCAGTGTGCGGGTCGCGCAGGGACAGGCTGTCCGCAGCGGCGCGCACCTCGGTGACTGCGGCAACAGCGGCAATTCCTCCGAGCCGCACCTGCACTACCAACTGCAGGCAGGCCCTGTATTCGGTGTCGGCGAAGCGCTGCCGGCACAGTTCTCCGGTTACGTGGCCGATGGCCAGCCGGTTGCACGCGGCGAGCCGGTCAAAGGTCAGCGGATCCGGCCGGCGCGCCTCCCGCAGGCAAAGTAGTCAGCGCGTCCGACGCGATGGGCAGGCACGCCGCGGGCACGCTGCGCTGTCGTTGGTGTCAGCAGTGGACGCCGATGTCGGCAAAGCCATCGCAGGACATGTGATGACCCAGTCAGGTGCGTGCAGGGCAGGAGAAAGTTCCTTCACCTTCACAAACCCTCGACCCGAAAAGTCTCAGAACGAACATTTCATCTTGCTGAAAAGACGCTGAAAATCTTGTGGTGTCCGGTTTTGGTCATTAGCGTCATCTGCACGGCGGATCGTTAGGGGGATCCGCTGGCTCGCCGGACTTCGAACCTCGCCAACGCAAGCCAGCCCAGGGTTCGGGCCGGTGCTTCTGCCGATTCCGGCATTCACACCACAAGAAAGGGAAATACGATGTCCCAGGTAACGCAACCGCGTGTGCGTCGAGTGTGGGTGGTCCTTGGTGCGTCCGTTCTGTCATCGCTGCTGCTGGCCACGCCTGCGCTGGCCGGTGATGTCCAGCTCAGCGGCCTGCAGTCCGCACAGACCCACCAGCGTTTCATCGTGAAGTACCGCGACGGCAGCGCGCCGGTGGCCAACACCACCGCACTGGCCTCTTCGCTGAAGAGTGCCGCCGCCGGCCTGGCCAGCAGCCAGGGCCGCGCGCTGGGCCTGCAGCAGGTCCGCAAGCTGGCCGTCGGCCCGACCCTGGTCAAGACCGATCGTCCGCTCGACCAGGCCGAATCCGAGCAGCTGATGCGCAAGCTGGCCGCCGACCCGAACGTGGAATACGTTGAAGTCGACCAGATCATGCGTGCCACGCTGACCCCGAACGACACCCGCTTCAGCGAGCAATGGGGCTTCGGCACCTCCAATGCCGGCATCAACATCCGGCCGGCCTGGGACAAGGCCACCGGCACCGGTGTGGTCGTGGCGGTGATCGACACCGGCATCACCAACCACGCCGACCTCAATGCCAACATCCTGCCGGGCTACGACTTCATCAGTGATGCGGCGATGGCGCGCGACGGCAACGGCCGCGACAACAACCCGAACGATGAGGGCGACTGGTACGGCGACAACGAGTGCCAGGCGGGCTACCCGGGTTCGAATTCCAGCTGGCACGGTACCCACGTGGCCGGCACGGTAGCGGCGGTGACCAACAACAGCACCGGCGTGGCAGGTACTGCGTTCAACGCCAAGGTCGTGCCGGTGCGCGTGCTCGGCAAGTGCGGCGGTTACACCTCCGACATTGCCGACGCGATCGTGTGGGCGTCCGGCGGCAGCGTCAGCGGCGTGCCGGCCAATGCCAATCCGGCCGAGGTCATCAACCTCTCGCTGGGCGGCGGCGGCAGCTGTTCGACCACCTACCAGAACGCGATCAATGGCGCTGTCGGGCGTGGCACCACCGTGGTGGTCGCCGCCGGCAACAGCAACACCAACGTGTCCTCGTCGGTGCCGGCCAACTGCCCGAACGTGATCGCAGTGGCGGCCACCACCTCGGCCGGTGCGCGTGCCAGCTTCTCCAACTATGGCAACGGCATCGATATCTCGGCACCGGGCCAGGGCATCCTGTCCACCCTCAACAGCGGCACCACCACCCCGGGCAGCGCCAGCTACGCTTCGTACAACGGCACCTCGATGGCAGCACCGCACGTGGCCGGCGTGGTCGCGCTGATGCAGTCCGTTGCCCCGAGCCCGCTGAGCCCGGCGCAGGTGGAGAGCATCATCAAGAGCACCGCACGTCCGCTGCCGGGCGCCTGCTCGGGCGGCTGCGGCGCCGGCATCATCGACGCCGACGCGGCCGTGGCTGCGGCGATCAACGGTGGCGGCCCGAACCCGGGTGGCAACGTGCTGCAGAACAACGTTCCGGTGACCGGCCTGGGCGCTGCCAGCGGCGCTTCGCTGAGTTACACCGTGAACGTTCCGGCCGGCAGCACCCAGCTGCGCGTGGCGATCAGTGGCGGCAGCGGTGATGCCGACCTGTACGTGCGCCAGGGCAGTGCCCCGACCGATACCGCCTACACCTGCCGCCCGTACCTGAGCGGCAACAGCGAGACCTGCACCATCAACAGTCCGGCTGCCGGCACGTGGTATGTGCGGGTGAAGGCCTACAGCACCTTCTCGGGCCTGACCCTCAACGCCCAGTACTGAGCCCAAGCCCCTCTCCATGGGCACGCCCCGGCTCCGGCCGGGGCGTTTTTGCATGGGGACGCGCGGTGATGCGAGCCGCCGCGTCGTGGTAGGTGCCGACCTTGGTCGGCACGCTGTTCCTCAGACCGATTCGAAGCGGTTCGCGGCCACGTTCTTGCGCACGTGCTGCGGGTCGAAAATCCGCCCGTTCATCGCGATGTACACGCCGCTCGGCAGCGACTGCACCGCACCGATCGCGCAGCCGATGTTGAACTCCGCATCCGAGCCGCGGAAACGCGCCGGGCTCAGCGCGCCGGTCATCACGATGGTCTTGTCCGGGATCGTCGCCAGCACCTGGCCGGTCTGCACCATCGAATCGGTGCCGTGGGTCACCAGCACGTGGCGGGTCGGCTGCGCGGCGATGGTGGCGCGGATCAGTTCGCGGTCCTCATCGTTGATGTGCAGCGAATCCTTGCGCAGGATCGGAATCACGTTGAAGCGGAACGTCACGCCCAGCTCGCGCAGGATCATGCCGATCTGGGGGTCGCCGATCTGGTAGTCCGACTTGTCGTCGAAGTAGATCTTGTCGATCGTGCCACCGGTGGTGACGACCAGGAGCTCTTCCATCATGTGCATGCGCGAAACCAGGACAGGTACAGCGGCGCGGGGCCAGGAACACAGATGATACGGCCCGGCGGCCGCAGCGTCAGCGTCGCTTGCCGAAGCGGGCGCGCAGCCCCGGCAGGCTGGCGCTGAAGATCACCAGCAGGGCCAGCGCGATCTCGATCAGCGCCAGCCAGCGTGTTTCCGGGTGGCTCCAGGCACTCATCACCCCGTGGCTGAACCAGCCCAGGGCCAGCACCGAGGCCCAGAAACCGGCCTTGCGCCAGCCCAGTCGCAGGGCAACGGCCAACGCCAGCGGCGGCGCGGTGAACACCAGCTGGGTGGCCAGCCAGTGCTTGTCATTGATGAACCAGCCGGCGAACAGCGCGGCCAGCCCCATCAGGGCCAGCAGCAGGGCCGTGCGCGGCGCGGCGCTCATCGGGCCAACCGCTGCGCGATGTCGGCCACCCGGCGGCCCAGCGCGCGCGCCAGCACGGCTTCATCGTCGGTCGGCTGCGGGTCGTCGGCGGCGCCGGCGACGTGGCTGGCGCCATACGGCGTGCCGCCACTGGTGGTGTGGCTCAGCGCCGGTTCGGTGAACGGGATGCCGACGATCACGCAGCCATGGTGCAGCAACGGCACCTGCATCGACAGCAGGGTCGATTCCTGGCCGCCATGCATCGAGGCGGTGGAGGTGAATACGCCGGCCGGCTTGCCGGAGAGAGTGCCGTTGACCCATTCGGCGCCGAGCCCGTCCAGGAAATGCTTGACCGGCGCCGCCATGTTGCCGAAGCGGGTGGGGCTGCCAAGCAGCAGGCCTTGGCATTCGACCAGGTCCTGCACGCTCACGTAGGGGGCACCATCGTCGGGGACCGGAGGTTGTGCGGTCTGGGTCACGGCGGCCACCGGCGGCACTGTGCGCAGGCGCGCGGTCATGCCCGGCACTTCGCCGATGCCCCGCGCGATCTGGCGCGCCAGCCGTGCCACTGAACCGCCCCGGCTGTAGTACAGCACCAGAATCTCGCCCATCGTGCCCGCTTCTCCTCGTCGTGTGGCCACCAGTATGGCTATCCTGCGAGCATTCCGCATCGGGTACCCTTTCGCCGATGGAACCTTTGGATACGCTCAACCTGTGGATGGAGCGCGCGCGGGATCGCGCACGGGCCATCAGTTTCGGCCGCTTCCTGTGGCATCGCTTCCTCGACGACCGCCTGTTCCAGGCAGCGGCGGCACTGGCGTACACCACGGTGTTCGCGCTGGTGCCGCTGGCCATCGTGGTGTTCGGCGTGCTCTCGGCCTTCCCTGTCTTCGACCGCTGGAGTGACCAGCTCAGCGATTACGTCTTCTCCAACTTCGTGCCCAACGCCGCGCGTGCGGCGGAGGGCTACCTGCGGCAGTTCTCGGCCAGTGCCGGGCAGCTCACGGCTGCCGGCTTCATCGCACTGGTGGTCTCGTTGCTGATCACCCTCAACAGCGTTGAAGAGACCTTCAACCAGATCTGGCGGGTCGGCTCGACCCGGCCCAAGCTGACCCGCTTCCTGGTCTACTGGACCGTGCTGACCCTGGGCGCAATGCTCGCTGCCGCTTCGCTGGCGGTGTCGGCGCGGGTGTTCGCGATGCCACTGTTCGGTACCCAGGAGGGCCGCTGGCTGGCCGAGTTCGCGCTGCGGCTGGCGCCGATCCTGATCGAGTTCGTCTGTATAACGCTGATGTTCCGGGTGGTGCCGCACCACACCGTGAAATGGCGGCACGCGGTGCCCGGCGCGATTCTCGCGGCGGTCATCCTGGAACTGGTGAAGTGGGGCATCGGCGCCTACCTGGGCAGCTTCCAGTCCTACCAGAAGCTCTACGGCACGGTCGCCTTCGTGCCGATCCTGCTGCTGTGGATCTACCTGTGCTGGGTGGCGGTGCTGCTGGGCGCGTCGCTGTCCTCGTCGATGGCCGCCTTCCGCTACCAGCCGGTGGAACTGCGCCTGCCGCAGGGCTACGAGTTCTATGGCCTGCTGCGCCTGCTCGGCCGCTTCCACCATGCCCGAGCCAAGGGCAAGGGCCTGGCCGATGATGAAATCCTGCGGCTGGAGCCGATGCTGACCGATTCGCTGCTGCAGGACCTGGCCTGCAATCTGCAGGAGATCGGCCTGCTGCGCCGCGATGAACGCGGCGAATGGCTGCTCTCGCGCGACCTGGACCAGGTCAGCCTGGCCGATCTGTACGAATGTACCCAGTTGCGCATTCCGGTAGCCGAGCAGCATCTGCCATACCGCGACGACACTCTGGGCCGTGCTGCGCTGGCGGCACTGGACGATCTGCGGCTGCCCCTGCGCGAACGCCTCAAGCGCAAGGTCAGCGATATCTACACCGATTCCGGAGACATGCCATGACCCGCAAGACCTCGTTGCTGCTCCCGCTGGCCCTGTTGCTGGCGCTGTCGGCCTGCAAACCGTCCCAGGAGCCGACCCCCGCCAGCAGCCAGCCGCCAGCACAGGCACCGACGCCGACCACACCGGCACCGGTCGAAGAGACCCCGGCCGAGCGCACCACTGCCGAGTTCCCGACGCTGAGGATGAAGGCGGTGGATGGCAGCGACTACGACCTGGCCGCGCACCGCGGCAAGTGGGTGATCGTGAATTTCTGGGCGACCTGGTGTGCCCCGTGCCGCAAGGAGATGCCGGAGCTGTCGGCGCTGCATGCGATGCGCAGCAACATCGAGGTGGTTGGCCTGGCCTATGAGGATATCGAGGTGCCGGAGATGCAGTCGTTCCTGACCAAGCATCCGGTGACCTATCCGATCGTGATCGTGGACCCGTTCGATCCGCCGGCGGACTTCGCCACGCCGCGTGGCCTGCCGTTGACGCATCTGCTGAATCCGCAGGGCAAGCTGGCGCACACCTTCCTTGGCCCGGTGACGGCCGCCGACATCGAAAAGCAGATCGCCAGCGCAAAGTAGGGGTTATCGGCAGGGCTGCGCCCTGCACCCGCCGAAACATTCAAGCAACGGCAACAGCAACAGCCAAAGCGCGATTTCCGTGTGGTGGCGGGGCGGTGTCGGAGTGCGGGGACGCCGCAAGTACGTCCATGTAGGCTTGGCAGCCGCATCCATGCGGCTGACACCCCGCACTCCGACACCGCCCCGCCTCTGACAGATTTCTGCGATCTGGTAGATCCACGCCATGCGTGGATGAATCTCCATCGAGTTCGAATACTTCATGTCGATGGGGTCAGATCCGTTTTCCGCAGGAAAACGGATCTGACCCCTGAATTTCATTCGATATCTGACAGATGTGTCGACCAAGGTCGACACCTACCAACAGCCGCAGGGATCTGTCAGAGGTGGGGCGGTGTGGGTGGGCAGGACCGTTGGCGCCATGGATGGCGCCATCGAGCCCCCATGGACGGGTCTACGGCGTGTCCTGCCCACCCACACCGCCCCGCCATCCCGCGGATAGCCGCTGTTGCTGTTGCCGTTGCGTTGAGCAGGTGCAGGGCCGCAGGCCCTGCCGACCCACCCTAATCTTCGACCGGGAACTCCTCGATCGGCTTCAGTACATCGTAGTGCTCGCGATGCAGCTTGCCCTTCAGCTTCGGCAGCTCCGGCAACGGCGCATCCACCCGCGTGTCCGGCAACCGGTCCAGCAGGTTGCGCACCAGCGTCAGCCGACCCAACCGCTGGTCGTTGAAATCCACCAGCGTCCACGGTGCCGCCTCGCGATGCGTCGCGCGCAGCATCGCCTCGCGGGCCTCGGTGTAGGCGCTGTACTTGCTGCGGGATTTCAGGTCCACCGGGGAGAGCTTCCAGCCCTTCAGCGGATCGAGGTGGCGCTCGGCGAAGCGTTTTTCCTGCTGTTCCTGATCCACGCACAGCCAGTACTTGAACAGCAGGATGCCGTCGTCCACCAGCAGTTGCTCGAGTACCGGCGCCTGATGCAGGAACTGCTGGTACTCGGTTTCGCTGCAGTAACCCATCACCCGCTCGACGCCTGCACGGTTGTACCAGCTGCGGTCCATCAGCACGATCTCGCCGGCGGCGGGCAGGTGCGAGGCGTAGCGCTGGAAGTACCACTGGGTGGCTTCGCGGTCGGTGGGCTTGGGCAGTGCCACCACCCGGCATTGACGCGGGTTGAGGTGCTGGCTGATGGCCTGGATCGCGCCGCCTTTGCCTGCGGTATCACGGCCTTCGAACAGCACCAGCAGGCGTTGCCCGCTGTGCTGCACCCAGCGCGCCATCGCGGTCAGTTCCAGCTGCAGCGGCAGCAGCAATTCGTCGTAGTCCTTGCGCTTGAGCTTGGCCATCATCACACCACGCGGGGAGGGAGCCCGAGCGTAGCGCAGGGATCGCTCAGGCGATGTCGAGGCCCTGCCAGCCATGCTCGCCAGCCAGCTGCTGCAGCAGCGCCGACAGGTTGCGGGCGAAGCCGGCCATGTCGAACAGTCCACTGTGGTCGCGTGCCTGGGCCACTTCGGCGCGCAGCGTGGCCAGCGCCGACGGGTCGTTGCCCAGCGTACTGGCGGTGGCGATGAATGCCGCATCGTCGGCGACATTCATCCGTGCCAGCCCCAGATGGTGATTGAGGCTGCCGGCCACGCGCGCGGCGAAGGTGTCGCCGGGGCAGGTCAGCACCGGGCAGCCGGCCCATAGTGCGTCGGACGCGGTGGTGTGCGCGTTGTACGGATGCGTGTCCAGGAACAGGTCGGCCAGCGCGTAGCGGGCCAGGTACTGCGGGTGGGGCAGCTTCGCCATGAACACCAGCCGTGCCGGGTCCACGCCGGCGGCCTGCGCGGCCGCACGCAGGCGCGCATCGGCCTGGCCCGGGCCGGACAGCAGCCACAGCACGCTGCCGGGCACCGCCTGCAGCACCGCGAAGGCACGGCCCATGCTGCGTGGATTGAGCTTGTAGCTGTTGTTGAAGCAGCAGAACACCACGCCCTGCTCGGGCAGGCCGCACTCGGCCCGGGTCGGCGCCGGCTGCAGCACGCGCGTGTTGTCCGACGGCTGGAACGCGCGCGGCAGGCGCAGCACGCGCTCGCTGTAGTGCGGTTCCAGCGCCGGCGGCAGGGCGAACGCATCGCCGACCACCGCATCCAGCCACGGCGCGCCGGACGTGCCGGGGTAGGCCAGCCAGTTCAATTGCAGCGGGGCAGGGCGCATGGCCAGCACTTCCGGCGTGCCGCCGCCGCCCCAGCCGCGCAGGTCGAACAGCAGGTCGATGCCCTGTGCGCGGATGCGTGCAGCAGTGTCTGCATGGCGCAGTGCGGCCACATCATGCAGCTGCGTGGCCACCTGCAGGCGCTGGCGGATGCGGCTGCCGTCATCGTGGTTCAACGCGAACAGGTGCAGCTGCAACGCCGGGTCATGACGCAACTGCTCGAACAGGGCCACGGTCAACAATCCGGTGGGATGCGCGCCGAAACCATTGGAAAGGAAGCCGACCCGCAGCGGGCCCTGGGAACGCACCTTCACTGGCGGCAACGGCCGCACTGAAGCGGCAACGGCGGATGCCCGGGCACGCGCGCAGGCCAACTGCTCGGCTGCGCTGGCATCTTCGCTGAGGAACGCGAACGGTTCGACCACGCCCTGCCCAGAGGCAAGTGCACCACGTACCTGTGCCGCCAGCGCGTCCACGTCCTGCCAGTCGCACAGGCGACGCTGCCAGGCCAGGCGCTGGGCGGCGATATAGGGTTCGCCCGGCATCAGTGCATGCGCACGGCGATAGGCTGCCGCCGCGCCTTCGGCATCATCGGCATCTTCCAGCGCATGGCCCAGCCACAGCGCAATGCCCGGGTGCTGCGGGGCCAAGGCCGAGGCCTGGCCGAGCAGCTTCGCCGCATCGGCATGCGCGCCGGCCATCCAGGCCACGCGACCCAGCCGTGCCAGTGCTTCAGGGTGGTTCGGGCGCAGCTGCAGTGCACGGCGCGCGGCCTGCTCGCCGGCGGCGATGTCGCCGGCTTCCAGTTCCAGGTCCGCCAGCATCACCCAGGCGACGAAGTCGCCCGGCTGGCGTGCAATCGCCTGTTGCAGGTGCTGCCGCTGCTGCCAGGCCGACATGCGACTCAGCCCGCCGACAACTGGGCCAGGGCGTCGACCTGGTGCTCGTGGCTGAGCCGCTGCAGCAGCGGGTCGAGGTCGCCGGCCAGCACGTTGGGCAGGTCGTACAGGGTCAGGCCTTCCACGCGATGGTCGGTGATCCGGCCCTGCGGGAAGTTGTAGGTGCGGATGCGCTGGCTGCGGTCACCGCTGCCCACCTGCAGGCGCCGCGACTCGGCCTGCGCCGCGTCCTGGCGCTGGCGCTCGGCATCGAGCAGCTGTGCCTTCAGGCGCTTCATCGCCTTGTCGCGGTTGGCGTGCTGGCTGCGCTCGGTCTGGCATTCCACCACCACGCCGGTCGGCACGTGGGTGATGCGGATGGCCGATTCGGTCTTGTTGACGTGCTGGCCGCCGGCACCGGACGAACGGAACGTATCCACCTTCAGGTCGGCCGGGTTGATGACGATGTCATCGACCTCATCGGCCTCGGGAATGATCGCCACGGTGGCCGCCGAGGTATGGATGCGGCCCTGCGATTCGGTGGCCGGCACGCGCTGCACGCGGTGCGTGCCCGATTCGAACTTCAGGCGCGAGAACGCGCCACGCCCGACCACGCGCGCCACCACTTCCTTGTAGCCGCCATGCTCGCCCGGGCTGTCCGATTCGATCTCGACCTTCCAGCCCTGGCGCTCGGCGTAGCGGGCGTACATGCGGAACAGGTCGCCGGCGAAAATCGCGGCCTCGTCGCCGCCGGTGCCGGCGCGCACTTCCAGGAACAGGTTGCCTTCGTCACGCGGGTCGCGCGGCACCAGCAGCAGCGCCAGCTCCTGCTCCAGTTCCTGCAGGCGCGCCTGTGCAGCAGCGATTTCCTCATCGGCCAGCTCGCGCAGGTCCGGGTCGGCGCGCATGCCTTCGGCGGCGGCCAGATCGGCCTTGGCACGGGCTTCATCGGCCAGGGCGATGGCGATCGGTTCAAGTTGGGCGAATTCGCGCGAAAGGTCGCGGAAACGAGTGTTGTCGGCGACCACATCGGGTTCGGCGAGCAGGCGTTCCAGTTCTTCGCGGCGCTCGGCCAGCGCTTCCAGCTTACGGCGCAGGGTCGGCGTCATCGGGTCTCACGGGTGGGTGGCGGTAACCCGGCGTGGCCGGGAACAGGCGCTCGGCGGCGCGGGTCAGGTCGGCATCGCCACTCAGCGCGGCCGCACGCAGGGCGGCGGTCGGCGGATGCAGCAGGCGGTTGGTCAGGCCGTGGGCAAGCAGCTCCAGCACTTCGTCGGCCGGCTTGCCGTTGGCCAGTTGCTGGCGTGCGCGCTCCAGCAGCTCGGCACGGGTGGCTTCGCCGAACGCGCGCAGCTGCCGCAGCGGCGCCTGGTGGGCGCTGGCCTGCTGGGTCTCGACGAAGCGCGACACCTGCAGGTCGATGATCGCCTCGGCTTCGGCGGCGGCCTCGCGGCGGCCACGGCGGTTGTCTTCCACCGCGCGTTCCAGGTCATCAACGGTGTAGAGGAAGGCGTCGTTGAGCGTGCCGACCTCGGCCTCGATGTCGCGCGGTACGGCCAGGTCGAACAGCAGCATCGGCTTGTGCCGGCGCGCGCGCAGGGCCTTGGCCACCATTTCGCGATGGATCACCGGTTCGCGCGCAGCGGTGGCCGAGAACACCACGTCGGCCTCACCCAGGTGGCGGTCCAGTTCGGTCAGCGGCAGCGCCACGCCACCATGTCGGCTGGCCAGTTCCTGCGCGTGGGCGAGGGTGCGGTTGGCGATCAGCAGCCGGCGTACCTTGCCTTCGCTCAGGTGCCGTGCAGCCAGTTCGATGGTCTCGCCGGCACCGACCAGCAGTACGGTGGAATCGTCCAGCCGCGCGAACGCGTTCTGCGCCAGGCGCACCGCAGCCGACGCCACCGATACCGGGTTGGCGCCGACCTGGGTATCGGTGCGCGCACGCTTGGCCACCGAGAAGGTCTGCTGGAACAGGCGGTCCAGGCGTTGGCCGAGCAGGCCATGGTCGCGCGCGGTCGACCAGGCATCCTTCACCTGGCCGAGGATCTGCGGTTCACCCAGCACCATCGAGTCCAGCCCGGTGGCGACCCGGAACAGGTGACGCACGGCCTCGGCGTCGGCGTGCTGGTACAGGTAGCCCTGCAGGTCGCCGGCCTGGGTGTGCAGCCACTGGTCCAGCGCCTGTGCCGAATCGGCCACGGCGTACAGCTCGGTGCGGTTGCAGGTGGACAGCAGCACCGCCTCGGCGATCTGCGGAGTATCGCGCAGCGAACCGAGCGCGCGCGGCAACGCCTCACCGGCGAAGGCCGCGCGCTCGCGCAGCTCCACCGGTGCGGTCTGGTGATTCAGTCCGAGCACCCACAGGGTCATTGTTCAGTTGCTTGCGATAAGCTGCTGGCCATTGGACGACATTTTAAGGCCCCGATGCCGACGATGCCCGCATTGATTCGCATCCCCAGTGTTCTGCTGCTGTCCCTGGCCTGCAGCCAGGCCCTGGCGGCGGTGCCGGCCAAGGCCCCCGTACGGGCCCCGGCCACTGAGGAACTGGCGCTGGAACCGGTGATGGCCGGTGAGTTCGCCCTGCAGGCCGGCAAGCTGGCCGAGGCCGCGCGCTGGTACCTGCAGGCGGCCCAGCAGACCGACGGCGACGCCGGCCTGGCCGAGCGCGCGACCCGCATTTCCATGCTCGCCAACGATGATGCCAGCGCCGCCAAGGGCCTGGCCCTGTGGCAGCAGCGCGCCCCGCGTTCGTTGACCATGCGCAGTGCGGCCGGTGCGCTGGCCATGCGCCAGGGCGATGTGAAGGCGGCCCGCACCGAACTGCAGGGCCTGCTGGCCGACCCCGACGAGCGCGGCTGGAAGTTCGCCCTGGCCGCACTGATCGGTGGCGGCCGTGATCCGGCGGTGCCCGCGCAGGTGCTGGGTGAGCTGGTCGACGCCAATGCCATTCCGCCGAAGATCGAAGCCTGGCAGGAGTTTGGCCGCCTTGCCCTGCGCATGGAAAAGCCCGAGCTGGCCCGGCGCATGATCGATGAAGTGGTCAAGCGCTTCCCGGAAGAGCCACGTGTGGCGCTGCTGCGTGCCAGCCAGCTGCAGCAGGCGGGCGAGACCGGCAAGGCGTTGTCGCTGCTGCACGATGTGGAGCCGAAGACCCGCCAGGACCCGGAACTGCGCAATGCGGTGGCCATTGCCTATGACAGTCTCGGCCAGCCGTCCGCCGCCGAGCGCGTGCTGGCGTTCGGCCCGCAGGACGTGCAGACCTGGGGCATGCGCGCCTCGCTGCTGGCCAAGCAGGGCGACAAGGCCGCGCTGTCCAATCTCTACAACGAACTGTCGCGGCAGGCGGCCAAGCCGGACCCGGCGCAGCGCCTGCTGCTGGGCAAGATCGCCGAGTACCTGAAGCGTTATCCCGAGGCGGTGCAGTGGTACCACAGCGTGCCCGGTGGCGATGAGCTGAGCGAAGCGCGCCTGCGCGCAGCCAATGCCCAGGCCCTGGCCGGGCGCCTGCCGCTGGCGCTGGAAGAAGTGCATGCGATCCAGTCCGATGCGGTGGTCGACGACGACGTGCGTCGCGACGCCTACCTGCTGGAAGCCGAACTGCGCCAGCGCGCCGACGACAGCGCCGGTGAACTGGATGCGCTGGCCCGCGGCCTGGCCGCTTACCCGGATGACAACGGCCTGCTGTACGCCCGAGCGCTCACCTGGGAACGCCGCGACGACATCCCGCGCGCCGAGGCAGATCTGCGCAAGATCCTGGTGACCGAGCCGGAGAACGTGCCGGCTTTGAACGCGCTGGGTTACACCCTGGCCGATCGCACCGGCCGCCTGCAGGAAGCACTGGAGCTGATCGACCGCGCCCGCGTGGCCGAACCGGACAACGCCGCCATCGTCGACAGCTACGGCTGGGTGCTGTATCGCCTGGGCCGCAAGGAAGAGGCACTGGTGCAGCTGCGCCGGGCCTGGACCCTGGCCAAGGACCCGGAGATCGCTTCGCACGTTGGCGAAGTGCTGTGGGTGCTGGGCAAGCACGATGAGGCCCGTCATTTCTTCGAGGAAGCGGCCAAGCTCGACCCTGAAAACCGCGCGCTGCTGCGCGCCCGCGAGAAATTCAATCCATGAGTGTTTTCCTGATCCGGCCGCTGCTGTTGGCGGCCGCGACCCTGGCGGTCAGCGCCTGCACCAGCGTGGGCACGCAGAAGACCCCGGCGCCGGCGGTGGTCGAGATCGTGTCCGCCGAAGCCGCGCAGGCCGAGGCCGCGCGCGTGGCCGCGCTGCAGGCACAGCCGGACTGGGCCTTCCAGGGCCGGGTCGCGGTCAGCAAGGGCAAGGATGGCGGCAGTGGCCGCATCGACTGGAAGCAGGACGGCCGCCGCTACGTGGTCGAATTGAGCGCGCCGGTGACCCGGCAGAGCTGGAAGCTGACCGGCGATACCCATTCCGAAGCTGGCCGTCTGGAAGGGCTGGCCGGCGGTCCGCGTGACGGCGAGGATGCCCAGCAGCTGCTGCTGGAGGCGACTGGCTGGGACATTCCGGTCAACCAGCTGCCGGAGTGGATCCGCGGCCTGGTGGCCGGCGACGCCGCTGGCCCGGAGAAGGTCGAGCGCGACGGTGAAGGCCGGCCGCGTCGCATGCAGCAGATGGGCTGGCAGGTGCAGTACCTGGACTGGTACCCGGCCGAGGCCGGGCGCCCGGCGTTGCCGCGCCGGATCGAAGCCAGCAATGGCGACGCCAAGGTGCGCCTGCTGGTGGACCAGTGGGGGCAGGGTACGCCATGAGTGCCGGGCGCGACGACGCGGGCTGGTCCTGGTGGCCGGCCCCGGCCAAGCTGAACCTGTTCCTGCATATCACCGGCCGCCGCGCCGACGGTTACCACGAGCTGCAGACCGTGTTCCGGCTGCTGGACTGGGGCGACCGCATCGGCCTGCGCCTGCGTGAAGACGGCCAGGTGCGCCGGCAGGGCGAGGGGCTGGCTGGCGTGGCCGAGGCGGATGACCTTGCGGTCCGCGCTGCGCGATTGCTCAAAGAAGTGGCAAATGTCGCGCAAGGTGCGGACATCATCGTTGAAAAGCATGTATCTGCCGGTGGCGGCTTCGGCGGCGGTTCGTCCGATGCCGCCACCGTGCTGGTGGTGCTGAACCGCCTGTGGCGGGCCGGTCTGGACGAGGACGCGCTTGCCGCGCTGGGCCTCCGCCTGGGGGCGGACGTGCCGGTGTTCGTGCGCGGGCGCAATGCCTGGGCCGAAGGGGTGGGCGAGCGCCTGCAGCCGATCGTGCTGGAACCGGCCTGGTATGTGGTGGTTGAACCGGGCGTTCATGTTCCCACCCCGGCCCTGTTTGCAGACCCGGATTTGACGCGCGACAGCCCAGTGGCGAAAATAGAGGACTTCGCTTCCGGAACCCTGGTCGGGAACGCGTTCGAACCGGTGCTGCGCCGCCGTGAGCCTGCCGTCGAGGCAGCGTTCGCAGCGTTGAGCGACATCGGCACGGCGCGGCTGACCGGTTCGGGAAGTGGTTGTTTCGTCGAGTTCGCATCGCAGTCTGCCGCAGAGCAGGGACGGTCGAAGTTGCCGAAGGAGTTGCGGGCAAGGGTGGCAGCGGGCGTTGCGCGTTCGCCACTGCTGGATGCACTCGAGCAACACTGATTTATCAATGCAGGGGCGTCGCCAAGAGGCCCAAGGCACCAGGTTTTGATCCTGGCATTCGTAGGTTCGAATCCTACCGCCCCTGCCAATAGCGGCTGTGTCCGCGCCTTCCAGCGCATCGCCTGCGCGGGACGTGGAAACAACCGCGGTGTTGTCAGCAGCAAGGGTCCATCGGGTCCTTGCCGACTCCGGATCCCCGCCACTCGTCCCCGCCCGAGACAATCATGATGCAAGAGTCCCCGAACCTGCTGGTCTTTTCCGGCAACGCCAACAAACGTCTGGCGCAGAACATCTGCAAGGAACTTGGGGTTCGCCCGGGCAAGGCGCTGGTCTCGCACTTCTCCGACGGCGAAGTGCAGGTGGAAATCGAAGAGAACGTCCGCAAGCAGGACGTGTTCGTGATCCAGCCGACCTGTGCGCCGAGCGCGGAAAACCTGATGGAACTGCTGGTGCTGATCGACGCGCTCAAGCGCGCATCGGTGGCCAGCGTGACCGCCGTGGTGCCGTACTTCGGCTACTCGCGCCAGGATCGCCGCATGCGCTCCTCGCGCGTGCCGATCACCGCCAAGCTGGCGGCCAAGATGTTCAGCACCGCTGGCGCTGATCGCGTGCTGACCGTCGACCTGCACGCCGACCAGATCCAGGGCTTCTTCGATATTCCGGTGGACAACGTGTATGCGTCCCCGTTGCTGCTGGCCGACATCTGGCGCGCCTACGGCACCGAGAACCTGATCGTTGTGTCGCCGGACGTGGGCGGCGTGGTCCGCGCCCGTGCGGTCGCCAAGCGCCTGGATGATGCCGATCTGGCGATCATCGACAAGCGCCGCCCGCGCGCCAACGTCTCCACCGTGATGAACATCATCGGTGACGTCGAAGGCAAGACCTGCGTGATGGTCGATGACATCGTCGATACCGCCGGCACCCTGTGCGCCGCTGCCGCTGCCCTGAAGGCGCGCGGTGCGCTCAAGGTCGCCGCCTACTGCACCCATGCGGTGCTGTCGGGCCCGGCGGTGGACAACATCACCAATTCCCAGCTCGACGAGCTGGTGGTGACCGACACCATCCCGCTGAAGGACGCAGCGCGGGTGTGCAGCAAGATCCGCCAGCTGAGCGTGGCGGAAATGCTGGCCGAAACGATGCGCCGCATCGCCTTCGGCGAGTCGGTCAGCTCGCTGTACGTCGACTGAGTTTTTCGTCCCTGCCGGCAACGGCGGGGACATACCCCGGGTGCTTCTGGTCGCGGAAGCATCTTCAACCGCCACGCCGCAGGGCGCGGCAACAACCTGAGTAGTCGAAAATGTCGAAGACCCATGAAATCAAGGTCACCAAGCGTGAACTGCAGCGTAAGGGTGCGAGCCGCCGCCTGCGTCACGCTGGTGTGATCCCGGCCATCGTGTACGGCGGCAACGCCGAGCCGGTCGCCATCAGCCTGGACCACAACGAAATCTGGCTGGCCCAGCAGAACGAGTGGTTCTATGCCTCGATCCTGGACCTGAACCTGGACGGCCAGGTGCAGAAGGTCCTGCTGCGTGACATGCAGCGCCATCCGTACAAGCAGCTGATCATGCACCTGGACTTCCAGCGCGTGAACGAGAACGAAGCCCTGACCGCTTCGGTCCCGCTGCACTTCATCAACGAAGACACCTCGCCGGCCGGCAAGGCTGCCGACGTCGTGGTCACC
Source organism: Stenotrophomonas sp. 62841_Sma (assembly GCF_056482945.1). NCBI lineage: Bacteria > Pseudomonadati > Pseudomonadota > Gammaproteobacteria > Lysobacterales > Lysobacteraceae > Stenotrophomonas > Stenotrophomonas sp. 62841_Sma. The sequence goes on from NZ_CM151224.1 coordinate 838,645, forward strand.
CACGAACTGAAGGAAGTGACCATCACCTGCCTGCCGAAGGACCTGCCGGAGTCGATCGAAGTCGACCTGGGCGAGCTGAAGGCCGGTGACGTGGTGTACCTGTCCAACATCAAGCTGCCGAAGGGCGTGGAAATCCCGGCCCTGGCGCTGGGCAAGGACCACGACGACGCCATCGTCACCGCCAAGGCCGGCAAGGCCGACGCGGCTGACGAAGAAGCGGCTGCCGCCGAGTAATACCGCTACGGTGCCTGCCTCCGGGCAGGCACCGTATTGGAAGGAACCATGGCAGGACTGCGACTGATTGTCGGTCTGGGCAACCCCGGATCGGAACACGCCCGGACCCGGCACAATGCCGGGTTTCATTTCGTTGAGGCCCTGGCGGAAAAAGCCGGTGCACGATGGAATGTGGACAGCAAGCTGTTCGGTGAGACCGCCAAGGTCGAGATCGCCGGGCAGACGGTGTGGCTGCTCAAGCCCGCCACCTTCATGAACCTCAGCGGCAAGTCGGTCACCGCCGCACAGCGGTTCTGGAAGATCGAGCCGGAAGAAACCCTGCTGGCCCACGACGAACTGGACCTGGCGCCCGGCGTGGCGCGGCTGAAGTTCGACGGTGGCCACGGTGGCCAGAACGGCCTGCGCGACACCATCCGCCTGCTCGGCCACGGAAAGTTCCATCGCCTGCGCGTGGGCATCGGCCACCCCGGCCACAAGGACCGCGTGGTGGGTTGGGTGCTTGGTCGCCCGTCGAAGGACGACGACGTGCTGATCGCGCGCGCCATCGATGATGCGATCGACGTGCTGCCGCTGGCGGTGCAGGGCGATTTCAGCGAAGCGATGAAGCGGCTGCACACCCCGAAATAGCCCGCTTTCGGTAGGTGCCAACCTTGGTTGGCACACAATGATCGACACCGAGATGGATTGGCCAAGCAGCGCGCGCGCTGTTTCACCAATCACTTTCACCCCAGAGAGCTGTCACCCATGGGTATCAAATGCGGCATCGTCGGCCTGCCCAACGTCGGCAAGTCGACCCTGTTCAATGCGCTGACCAAGGCGGGTATCGCCGCGGCGAACTTCCCGTTCTGCACCATCGAACCGAACGTCGGCATCGTGCCGGTGCCGGATCCGCGCCTGAACGAGCTGGCAGCGATCATCAACCCGCAGAAGGTCATCCCGACCGCAGTCGAATTCGTCGACATCGCCGGCCTGGTGGCCGGTGCCGCCAGCGGTGAAGGCCTGGGCAACAAGTTCCTGGCGCACATCCGCGAAGTCGATGCGATCACCCACGTGGTGCGCTGCTTCGAGAACGCCGACGTCATCCACGTCAACAACAAGGTCGACCCGATCTCGGACATCGAAACCATCGATACCGAGCTGGCGCTGGCCGACCTGGACAGCGTCGAGAAGGCGCTGAACCGCGCCGAGCGTGCGGCCAAGGGGGGTGACAAGGACGCCGCGGCGCGCAAGCCGGTGCTGGCCAAGCTGCAGGCGGCGCTGTCCGACGGCAAGTCCGGCCGTTCGGTGGGCCTGGACGAGGAAGAGAAGGCGCTGGTGCGCGATCTGTTCCTGCTGACCCTGAAGCCGGTGATGTACATCGCCAACGTGCTGGAAGACGGTTTCGACAACAACCCGCACCTGGAAGCCGTGCGTGCGCATGCTGCCGCCGAAGGCGCGCAGGTGGTGCCGGTGTCGGCCGCGATCGAAGAAGAGCTGTCCCAGCTCGATGACGAAGACCGCGATACCTTCCTGGCCGACCTGGGCCTGAGCGAGCCGGGCCTGAACCGCGTGATCAACGCGGCCTACAGCCTGCTCGGCCTGCAGACCTACTTCACCGCCGGCGTGAAGGAAGTCCGTGCGTGGACCGTGCGCAAGGGCGCCACCGCCCCGCAGGCCGCCGCGGTCATCCACACCGACTTCGAGAAGGGCTTCATCCGCGCTGAAACCATCGCGTATGACGACTTCATCAAGTACAAGGGCGAAGCCGGCGCCAAGGAAGCCGGTCGCCTGCGCCTGGAAGGCAAGGAATACCGCGTGCAGGAAGGCGACATCCTGCACTTCCGCTTCAACGTCTGATCCAGCAGCAACGGATCGACCCCGGACGCCCCGCCTTGTGCGGGGCGTTCGCGTTTCTGGTGATGGACAAAAAAGCACCAGGCTGCGAAACGCTTGCGGTGCGACGTTTGCCGGCACTTGTCCACAGCAAACTCCCATCGCTTTCCACGCCCCATGTGGAAAACCGTGGGGGCGGATCCCTTTCCACGGGAAAGGGCTCCGACCCCGATCAGTGCAGTCGGACCGTGGACAGAATTTCACCACGCTTCGAAACGCCTGCGCTGCAATGCTCGCGCCCACTTGTCCACACCAAGTTCCCATCGCTCTCCACGTCCGGTGTGGAAAACAATCGAAGGGCATGGACAAAAAATCACCACGTCCGGAAACGCCCGCACTGCAAGCCTCGCGGCCACTTGTCCACACCAAGTTCCCATCGCTTTCCACGCGCGGTGTGGAAAACCCGTGTGGCCCGCTCTGGTAGTCGCCCACCTTGGTGGGCGCGTGGCAGATCAGTGCCCACCAAGGTGGGCATCTACCAGAGCCAGGTTCCCAAACAACAAGTCCCGCCAATGGCGGGCCCTGTCGTCCACGTTCTGCAATGCGGCGTGCCTTACAGCGCGCTGCCACCGAACTTGTGGGTGTACTGCAGGTTGATGGTGCGGCCGACGCTGTCGAACCAGGACACGTCGTAGTACGGATACGCGGTGTAGGTGGCGTCCTTCGGCGGCATCTTGTTGAACACGTTGACCACCGACAGGGACAGGCGCGAGTGGTCGTCGAAGCGGTACTGCAGCGACGCGTTGTAGCGGTAGGTCGCCTTGATGTACGGGCTGTCGCCGCTGTCCCAGTCGAAGGTCTGGCCGTAGCTGTCATAGGTTGGCAGCTTGCCAAGTCGTGAACCGTAGACTGTGGCCGACCATGCAGCCTTCTCCCAGGTCACGCTCAGGCTGGTTTTGGTGCGTGGAATATCGAAACCGCTGTTGACCGCGAACTGATCTTCGACGGGGTCGCCGGGGTAGCGCTGGAAGTCGTGCTTCTTCACCCAGGTGTGGGTGCCGTTGAGGATGAAGTCGCCGATACCGGTCTGCAGGCGGTAACGCAAGCCGATGTCGATGCCGGAGGTGGATTCGCGGGCGACGTTGATCGGGGCGACACGCACGCCGTACAGGCGGCCATCACTGGTGCGGGTAACGCGGTCGAGCGCGTCCACGCAGGTCGGTGAATTGATGTCGGCACTGCCGAGGCGGCAGTTCGCTTCACTGGCCAGGATCGTGCGCACGTCCATGTCCTGCACCTGCTTGCGCATGTCGATGTCGAACCAGTCCACCGACAGATCCAGGCCGATTGCCGGCGACCAGACGAAGCCGGCACTCCACGAGGTGCTGGTTTCCGGGTCGAGCTGGCGATTCCCGGTGCGGCTGCGGATGATGCTGACGTCTTCGTCGCATTCGGTGCCATTGGCGCGACAGTCGTACAGATCCACTACGTCAGTCTCGTCGTTGCCCGGGCCGGCGAACACGTAGTGCAGGTCCGGTGCGCGGAACGCGGTGCCATACGAACCGCGTACCAGAAGCGTGTCGATCGGGCGCCATTCCAGGCCGCCGCTCCAGGTTGCCTTGCCGATGGTGTGGCCGGAATAGCGGTACTGGTCGTAGCGGCCTGCCACGCTCAGGTTGACCGTCTCGTGCAGGGGCATGCGCAGTTCGGCCGCTGTGGCCCAGCGGTTGCGCGAACCGTTGCCGTCCGAATCCTTCCAGCTGTAGTAGTAGTACTGGGTCGCCAGCGGATCGGGATTGAGCGAGTACGCCTGCTGGCCCACTTCCACGGTCGCGGCGAAGCCGGCATCACCCCCCGGCAGGCCGAACAGCGCGGAATTGGTCAGCGTTAACGCAGCCGTTTCGGTGCGCGACTTCGGGGTGTAGGTGGTGCGCGCTGCGATCGAATCGTACTCGGCGCGGGTCAGCGGCCGGTACAGGCGTGACGGGTCGGCATTGAAAATCGGGAATACGTTGCCTTCGTCATCGGTGTAATCGCCCAACTGCGGGCCCAGGAACAGGTCATTGGCTTTGGCGGCGATGATCTTCGCCCAGCTGATCCGCGACTGGTACTGCGAATGGCTCAGGGCCGCTTCGTAGTCCCAGTTGCCGGTCAGATTGCCCTTGAAGCCAGTGGTCACGCTGAAGGTCTTCTGCGTGCTGCGCACCATGCCGTTGCGCAGGCCGCCCATTTCCTCCGGCGAAAACTGGCGGTTCCAGGATTCGATCTGTTGATCGGCCTCCGTGCTGGCAATGTTTCTGAAATAGCCCGCTTCATTGCCGTCTGAGCTCATGTAGCCCCAGGACGTCACATCGCGCATCAGCGACATCGTGTGATAACCCAGCTGCACGTCGGCGAACCACTGCTGGCCGTTGTCGAAGTCGTAGCTCAGCGAGGCGTAGCCATTGGCGCCGCGGCGCTTGCTGAGGATGGTGCCGTAGCCGATTGACGTATCGCTGCCACAATACCAGCCGGAGCGCGGCCGGTAGGCATGGTAAGTACTGCCCTGGTTCTGCCCGGCCAGCGCTTCGCAGGTGGTCGCGCCCGGATCCAGATAGTCGTCGTTGTAGTCCGTGCGCAGATAGGCGCGACGAGCGGCACGCGTACGTTCAGTCGGTGCGTCCTGGGTCGAATCCTGGATGTCGCGCTCGTACGCCCACAGCGGGGTCTGCGACTGCAGTTCAACGCTGTACACGGCGTTGAAGTTGCCACGGCTGAAGCCACTGGCCAGGCTCATGTCGAACGACTCGCCACCGCCTTCGCTGGTGGTGCCCATGCGCATGTCGACGGTGGTGCCGTCGGCCTTCTTCTTCAGGATGAAGTTGACCACGCCGGCGATCGCGTCCGAACCGTAGATGGCCGAGGCACTGCCGGTCAGCACTTCGATGCGCTCGATCATGCCCAGCGGGATGTTGGAGACATCGGTGAAGTTGCTGCGGCCCTTGAACGGCATCGGGAAGTCGGCGATGCGGCGGCCATTGACCAGCACCAGCGTGTGGTTCGGGCCCAGCCCGCGCAGGTCCACCTGCTGGGCGCCCGGCGAGAAGTCGGCGCCGCTGGACGACTGCTGGCTCTGCGTCTCACCGCCGTTCTGGGTCATCGAGCGCAGCACGTCGGGCACGCTGGTGAAGCCGCTGGAGCGGATCTGCTCGGCGCTGATCACCGTGATCGGGGCGGGGCCTTCCACCTGAGCGCGCGGAATGCGCGAACCGGTGACCTGCACCGCATCCAGTTGTTGAACCGAAGAGGAGGCCGGTGCCTGGGCCGCCGCGGAAGCAGCCACGCCCATCAACGCCAGCTGGATCGACCACGCCATCGCCTTTCTACGCATGAGGAATTCTCGGAAATGAAGCCGGCCCGCAGAGGAGGGGCCCTGTCCCCCATTCAGATTTCCGGAATGGGCGCGCGCATTTAACGCCTTTTTTATGCCCTTGACTACTGGGTCCCTATCTGGCAAAGAGTGAAAACGCTTGCAAGTCGATTTTGTTCAGGGAGATCAAGATGCGACGCCTCCATTGCACCCTGCGTGCCCCCTTCGCCTGGCTGGCGCTGCTGGTGTTGGCCGTGCCGTTGGCCGCCCTTGCGCAGGACCTGCAGGGCCCGGGCTTCGCCTACTACGAAGCCGGGGATCTCGACGCACCCCGGCCCGGCCCGCGCGCGCCGGCCATGATGCTGATGGGCGGTGGCGAATGGGTGCCGGAGGCCTTTCACTGGTGGCTGAAGCAGGCCGGTAACGGCCGCGTGCTGATCCTGCGCGCTTCCGGTAGTGATGAACTGCAGGACCGCCTGTATCGCGAGATTGGCGGGACCACCGCAGTGCAGACGCTGGTCTTCGACAGCCGCCGCGGCGCCGACGATCCGGCCGTGCTGCGCGTGGTGGCTGCGGCCGATGCCATCTTCATTGCCGGTGGTGACCAGTCGCGCTACATCCGCTTCTGGAAGGGCACCGCGCTCAACCGCGCGCTCAATGCCCATGTGCGCGCCGGCAAGCCGATTGCCGGTACCAGCGCCGGGCTGGCCATCCTCGGTGGCTATGCCTACGGCGCGATGGACGGCGGCAGCATCACCTCCGCCGGTGCGCTGGCCGACCCGATGGGCAGTGCGGTGACCATGGACAGTGGCTTCCTGCAGATGCCCTACCTGCAGCGCGTGGTCACCGACACCCACTTCGACAAGCGCGATCGGCTCGGCCGCCTGATCGTGTTCGTGGCGCGCGCCGCGCAGGACAGTGGCGACCCCGACATCGTCGGCATCGGCGTCGACGAGGACACCGCCCTGTGCGTGGAGCCCGATGGCCAGGCACAGGTCTACAGCGCCGACGGCGAAGGCAAGGTCTGGGTGGTCAGCCCCGGCCGCGATGCCGACCGTCTGGTCGAGGGCGAGCCGCTGCGCTTCCACGCGGTGCCGGTAACGGTGGTCGCCAGCGGCAGCCGCATGCGCCTGGACGATTTCCAGGCCGAGGCCGATTACCAGGCGATGGCCGACGTCAGCGACGGCGAGATTGAGTTCACGCTTCGGTAGTGCCGGCCGCTGGCCGGCAACTCGCCTTCCCTGATGCGCCCCTTGCCGGCCAGCGGCCGGCACTACCCCGCAATCCATTCCCTCGTTCTGCTGGAGACGTACCCGATGAAACTGCGCCTGGCGCTGTCCGCACTGTTGTCCCTGCCCATGCTTGCCCAGGCCGCACCGACGGCTTCACCGCTGCTGGTCATCCACGGCGGCGCCGGCGTCGAGCGCAAGGACCTGTCGCCGGCCGAGGAAAAGGCCGCACGTGACGCGCTGCGGGCGGCCCTGTTGAAGGGGCATGCGGAGCTGGCGGCGGGTCGCCCCGCGTTGGCTGCAGTCACCGCTGCGATCACCGTCCTGGAGGACGATCCCACCTTCAACGCCGGCAAGGGCGCGGTGTTCACCCATGACGGCCACAACGAGCTGGATGCCGCAGTGATGGACGGGGCCACCCAGGCGGCGGGCGCGGTGGCCGGCGTGCAGCGGGTGCGCAACCCGATCCTGCTGGCGCAGACCGTGATGCAGAAATCCAGGCACGTGATGATGGTGGGGCAGGGCGCCGAAGCCTTCGCGGTCGAGCAGGGGATGTCTCTGGCCGATCCCTCCTACTTCCGTACGGAGAAGCGTTGGCAGCAGCTGCAGCGTGCACTGAAGGAAGAGGCCAGTGGCCAGGCGCATGCCGACCTGGAGACTGCAAAGCACTTCGGGACCGTCGGTGCGGTCGCATTGGATGCGCAGGGGCACCTGGCCGCCGGTACCTCCACTGGTGGCATGACCAACAAGCGCTATGGCCGGGTGGGTGACTCGCCGATCATCGGTGCAGGCACCTGGGCTGATGCGCGCTGTGCGGTGTCCGGCACCGGCTGGGGCGAGTACTACATCCGCACCGCGGCCGCGCACGAGATCTGCGCACGCATGCGCTACCAGGGGCAGACGCCGGAACAGGCCGGCAAGGGCGTGATCAACGAGACGATTCCGCAGATGGGGGGTGACGGCGGTGCGATCGTGCTCGCTGCAGACGGAAAAATGGCCACGCCATTCAACACCCAGGGCATGTATCGGGGCTGGATCGGCGGCGACGGCGTCCCTCATGTCGCAATTTTCGCCAACGAGACCCTTGCGGTCCCGGGGCAATAACCTTGCGTATCAATGGGTTTGCGACAGCGTGTGAAAAAAGTGGAAAAAAGCGTTGACAGCCCCCCGTCCCATCAGCAGAATAAGCGGCTCACCACCACACACCGCAACGCTTCGGCGGCAACGGAATGGGGTGGTAAGGAGGGATACCCAAGCGGCCAACGGGGGCAGACTGTAAATCTGCTGGCTTACGCCTTCGGTGGTTCGAATCCACCTCCCTCCACCAGTTTCACGTTGTGACATTCCCGGCGCGGGAGTAGTTCAATGGTAGAACCTCAGCCTTCCAAGCTGATGGTGCGGGTTCGATTCCCGTCTCCCGCTCCATTGAATGAACTTTGAATATTATCGAGTTCATGTCATAATGCAAAACTCGGCTCACGTAGCTCAGTCGGTAGAGCACTTCCTTGGTAAGGAAGAGGTCGAAGGTTCGATTCCTTTCGTGAGCACCATCTTAAGCATCACCTCTCAGACGAATTCGAGATAAGCAGCCATGGCCAAGGGTAAGTTCGAGCGCACCAAGCCGCACGTCAATGTCGGCACCATCGGTCACGTCGACCACGGCAAGACCACGCTGACCGCCGCACTGACCAAGATCGGTGCCGAGCGCTTCGGTGGCGAGTTCAAGGACTACTCCTCGATCGACGCCGCGCCGGAAGAAAAGGCGCGTGGTATCACGATCTCGACCGCGCACGTCGAATACGAATCCCCGGTCCGTCACTACGCCCACGTCGATTGCCCGGGCCATGCTGACTACGTCAAGAACATGATCACCGGTGCCGCCCAGATGGACGGCGCGATCCTGGTGTGCTCGGCCGCTGACGGCCCGATGCCGCAGACCCGCGAGCACATCCTGCTGTCGCGTCAGGTCGGCGTGCCGTACATCGTCGTGTTCCTGAACAAGGCCGACATGGTTGACGACGCCGAGCTGCTCGAGCTGGTCGAGATGGAAGTGCGCGAGCTGCTGAGCAAGTACGACTTCCCGGGCGACGACACCCCGATCATCGCCGGTTCGGCCCGTCTGGCGCTGGAAGGCGACCAGAGCGACATCGGCGTGCCGGCCATCCTGAAGCTGGTCGATGCCCTGGACAGCTGGATTCCGGAGCCGGAGCGTGCGATCGACAAGCCGTTCCTGATGCCGGTGGAAGACGTGTTCTCGATCTCGGGCCGCGGCACCGTGGTGACCGGTCGTATCGAGCGCGGCGTGATCAAGGTTGGCGACGAAATCGAAATCGTCGGCATCCGTCCGGTGCAGAAGACCACCGTGACCGGCGTTGAAATGTTCCGCAAGCTGCTGGACCAGGGTCAGGCAGGCGACAACGCTGGCCTGCTGCTGCGCGGCACCAAGCGTGACGACGTCGAGCGTGGCCAGGTTCTGGCCAAGCCGGGTTCGATCAAGCCGCACACCAAGTTCGAAGGCGAAGTCTACGTCCTGTCGAAGGACGAGGGCGGCCGTCACACCCCGTTCTTCAACGGCTACCGTCCGCAGTTCTACTTCCGCACCACCGACATCACCGGCGCAGCTGCTCTGCCGGAAGGCGTCGAAATGGTGATGCCGGGTGACAACGTCAAGATGGTCGTCACCCTGATCAACCCGGTGGCAATGGACGAAGGCCTGCGCTTCGCCATCCGCGAAGGCGGCCGTACCGTCGGCGCCGGCGTGGTCTCGAAGATCATCGAGTAAGCCTGCAGTACCGGTGGTTGCATAGCGCCGCCGGTTACGCGAATGGCGGGCCGGGAACCTCGGTCCGCCTTCGCCGTCTAAGGGAAGGCAAGTTTCAACACGTACGCCAGTAGCTCAATTGGCAGAGCAGCGGTCTCCAAAACCGCAGGTTGGGGGTTCGAGTCCCTCCTGGCGTGCCATCTGCCCACCTTATCCAGCGGCCTGGGCCGCTAAAGCAGACACAGCCGGATGAATAGCAAGATCGAACACTCCAAGGACAACTCCGCCAACGGCGGGGATATCGTCAAGTACGTCGCCGCATCGTTGCTGGTGCTGGCCGGTCTGTTCGTCTGGTTCTGGTTCTCCGCCGACTCCGGTCGCGCCACCCAGCTGGGTGCGTGGGCGGGTCAGCTGCGTGCGTTGGCGGTTGTGGTCGGTCTGGTTGGCGGTATCGGCGTGTTCATGCTGACCGGCAAGGGGCGCGACACCCGCGAATTCCTCTCCGAGTCGCGCTTCGAACTGCGCAAGGTGGTCTGGCCGACGCGCCAGGAAGCCATCCGCATGACCTGGGTCGTGATGGTGGTGGTGACCATTCTCAGTCTGTTGCTGGGTGGGTTCGATTACGTCATTCAGTGGCTGGTTCAGTTGTTCCTGAGCCGCTAAGGAGAATTGCATGAAGCGTTGGTACGTCGTTCACGCCTATTCGGGCTTCGAGAAGTCGGTGGCGCAGGCTCTGCGCGATCGCATCGTCCGTGACGGCATGGAAGAGCGCTTCGGCGATGTCCTGGTCCCGACCGAAGAAGTGGTCGAGATGCGCGCTGGCCAGAAGCGCCGCTCCGAGCGCAAGTTCTTCCCGGGTTACGTGCTGGTCCAGATCGAGACCCACGAAGAAGCCGGTATTCCGCGCATCGACAACGAAAGCTGGCACCTGGTCAAGGAAACCCCGCGCGTGATGGGCTTCATCGGCGGCACCGCCGACCGTCCGCTGCCGATCGCCGATTCCGAGGCCGAAGCCATCCTGAATCGCGTTCAGGAAGGTGTCGAGAAGCCGCGTCCGAAGGTGCTGTTCGAGCCGGGCCAGATGGTCCGCGTTACCGACGGCCCGTTCAACGATTTCAATGGCGTCGTCGAAGAAGTCAACTACGAGAAGAGCCGTCTGCGCGTCTCGGTGCTGATCTTCGGTCGTGCCACTCCGGTCGAACTCGAGTTCGGCCAGGTCGAAAAGGCCGTCTGACCTGCCCGTAGAGTCGAGCTTGCTCGACTTTGCTGATCAGTCGAGCAAGCTCGACTCTAGGGAACCAGGAGCCGGGCCTTGCCCGGTTTCGTCCGTTTATGTGCCGCTTCAGGCATGTGAAGAAAAAACCTGTTATAGTGCGCGGCTCCCCGCTGGGAAGCCAGCAGGACGAGGCCGCCGCAAGGTGGCCTTCAGCATGATTTCAAAACGCGATGCCGGGACGCGTGATTCCCGGTCCGATGGGGAGCCTGTTGTCGAAAGGCGCTAGCACCCGGAGAGTACTCACATGGCAAAGAAAGTTGTCGGTTACATCAAGCTGCAGGTGAAGGCCGGTCAGGCCAACCCCTCGCCGCCGGTCGGTCCTGCGCTGGGTCAGCGCGGTCTGAACATCATGGAATTCTGCAAGGCGTTCAACGCTGCCACGCAGAAGCTCGAGCCGGGTCTGCCGGTTCCGGTGATCATCACGGCCTACTCGGACCGTACGTTCACCTTCATCACCAAGAGCACCCCGGCCACCACCCTGCTGAAGAAGGCCGCTGGCATCTCGTCGGGCTCCAAGCGCCCGAACACCGAGAAGGTCGGCAAGGTCACCCGTAAGCAGCTGGAAGAGATCGCCAAGGCGAAGGAACCGGATCTGACTGCCGCCGATCTGGACGCCGCCGTGCGTACCATCGCTGGCTCTGCCCGTTCCATGGGCCTCGTGGTGGAGGGTTAATAAGATGGCACAGACCAAGCGTGAGAAGGCCATCAAGGCCGCCGTCGTTCCGGGCAAGGCATACGCCTTCGAGGACGCGATCAACATCCTGAAGAGCGCCACCAAGGCCAAGTTCGTCGAGTCGATCGACGTCGCTGTGCGCCTGGGCGTCGATGCGAAGAAGTCCGACCAGCAGGTCCGTGGCTCCACCGTGCTGCCGGCCGGTACCGGCAAGTCGGTCCGCGTCGCCGTGTTCGCTCCGGCCGGTGCCAAGGCTGACGAAGCCCTGGCCGCTGGCGCCGAAGCCGTCGGTATGGATGATCTGGCCGAGAAGATGCAGGCCGGCGATCTGAACTACGACGTCGTCATCGCGACCCCGGACGCCATGCGCGTCGTCGGTAAGCTGGGCACCGTGCTGGGCCCGCGCGGCCTGATGCCGAACCCGAAGGTCGGCACCGTTTCCCCGAACCCGGGTGAAGCCGTGAAGAACGCCAAGTCGGGTCAGGTCCGTTACCGCACCGACAAGGCCGGCATCATTCACTGCACCATCGGCAAGGCCGACTTCGCCGAAGACGCGCTGAAGTCGAACCTGACCGCGCTGCTGCTGGACCTGATCAAGGCCAAGCCGGCCACCTCGAAGGGCACCTACCTGCAGAAGGTTTCGGTCAGCTCGACGATGGGCCCGGGCGTCACCGTCGACCAGTCGTCGCTGACCCTGAAGTAATTGTTTCAAGCGGTCACGGTACCTTCGGTGCCGTGACCGTGACATTTGAAGGCATCGCTGGCCGTACATCGCCCGCGGTAGCCGTCAAAGACCGCAGGCGCGGTCGTGGCAATACCGGCGACGGGCACGGAAGCTCGATCTGGCAAGGAGTCGCCGCCGGAGCAGTCATGAGCGCTTAATCGATTCCCCGGAATCACCCTGCGTAGATGGTGCCCTTCTGGAGTTTTTCTGGTTCACGCACGTCTGGGTTTCCCAGGTTGGCCCACTCCAGGTCTAGAACGGCCCACCCCCGGAACATCATCCCGATGTTCCCGGCGTCCAGGACGGATGCCGCACAGGACCGCACACGGCAGGAGCCGTAAGCGGAGTTCAATAGGAGGAGTGCAATGGCTCTCAATCTGTCCCAGAAGCAAGAAGTAGTCGCCGAGCTGGCAGACGTCGCCGCCAAGGCCCACTCCTTGATCGCAGCCGAATACGCTGGCACCACGGTCGCCCAGATGACCGCGATGCGCAAGCAGGCTCGTGAAACCGGTGTTTTCTTGAAGGTTGTCAAGAACACCCTGGCTTCGCGCGCCGTTGAAGGCACCGAGTTCGCAGTCGCCCAGGACCAGATGGTTGGTCCGCTGCTGTACGCGTTCTCGCTCGAGGAGCCCGGCGCTGCCGGTCGCCTGATCAAGGAAGCCGCCAAGGGCAACGACAAGCTGAAGGCTAAGGTCGTCGCCATCGGTGGCGAAGTGTTCCCGGCAAGCCACGTCGAAGTGCTGGCCTCGCTGCCGACCCGCGACCAGGCCCTGGCCATGCTGGCCCGCGTCCTGACCGAGCCGGTCACGATGTTTGCCCGCGCCATCAAGGCCGTTGGCGAGAAGCAGGGTGGTGGCGACGTCGCCGCCGACGCTGCCGAGCCGGCCGCCGAGACCGCCTGAGTTTCGACTTACCGTGGTTCCTGACGGAACCTCAACCCAGAAAATCATCCAAAGGTATTAATCATGTCCCTTACCAACGAACAGATCGTCGACGCCATCGCCGAGAAGTCCCTGATGGAAGTGATGGAGCTGGTCAAGGCCATCGAAGAGAAGTTCGGCGTCTCCGCCGCTGCTCCGGTTGCCGTGGCTGCTGCTGCTGGCCCGGCCGCTGCTGTTGAAGAGCAGACCGAGTTCACCGTCACCCTGAAGTCGGCCGGCGACAAGAAGGTCGAAGTCATCAAGGCCGTCCGCGCCATCACCGGCCTGGGCCTGAAGGAAGCGAAGGACCTGGCCGAAGCCGGTGGCGTCCTGAAGGAAGGCGCTTCGAAGGACGACGCCGAGAAGATGAAGAAGGACCTGGAAGCTGCTGGCGCGACTGTCGAAGTCAAGTAAGCAGTTACCTTGCATCGTCACCGATTCACGGCGATGCAGCCAAGGCTGGGGGCGTAAGCCCCCGGCCTTTGGTCGTTGTTGCAGTACCGGTAGGGTCGACTGTTGGTCGACTGTTTCAAAAGCAGAAAAAGCCCAACACGGGCTGCGGTCAGACCCCGGCAGGCCAGCGCAGAGCGCGGCAGCGGGGGAGTGGATGCAGACGAGTTGGCAGTTGGAAGTAGCGGGAGAAGGCGTGCTGGTGCCGGCAATACCAGCGACTTCCAACTGACAATTTCAAGTTCCCTTCGGATCGTGGGCGCACGATCCGCACAACAAGGTGGAAGACCTCATGACGTCCTATTCGTTCACCGAAAAAAAGCGTATCCGCAAGGATTTCGGCAAGCAGCGCTCGATTCTCGAAGTGCCGTTCCTGCTCGCCATCCAGGTGGATTCCTATCGTGAATTCCTGCAGGAAAACGTCGATCCGGCCAAGCGCACGGACCACGGCCTGCACGCTGCGCTGAAGTCGGTCTTCCCGATCGCCAGCTACAGCGGCAACGCTGCCCTGGAATACGTCGGCTACAAGCTGGGCGAACCGGTCTTCGACGAGCGTGAGTGCCGCCAGCGTGGCATGAGCTACGGCGCCCCGCTGCGCGTGACCGTGCGCCTGGTGATCTACGACCGTGAGTCGTCGACCAAGGCCATCAAGTACGTGAAGGAGCAGGAGGTCTATCTGGGCGAAATCCCGCTGATGACCGAGAACGGCACCTTCATCGTCAACGGCACCGAGCGCGTCATCGTCTCGCAGCTGCACCGTTCGCCGGGCGTGTTCTTCGACCACGACCGTGGCAAGACCCACAGCTCGGGCAAGCTGCTGTACAGCGCCCGCATCATTCCTTACCGCGGCTCCTGGCTGGACTTCGAGTTCGACCCGAAGGATGCGCTGTTCACCCGTATCGACCGTCGCCGCAAGCTGCCGGTGTCGATCCTGCTGCGCGCGCTCGGCTACAGCAACGAAGAGATGCTGGCCGAGTTCTTCGAGATCAACACCTTCCACATCAACCCGGATGAAGGCGTCCAGCTGGAGTTGGTGCCGGAGCGCCTGCGTGGCGAAACCCTGGGCTTCGACCTCGCCGACGGCGACAAGGTCATCGTGGAAGCCGGCAAGCGCATCACCGCGCGTCACATCAAGCAGCTGGAAGCCTCGGGCATCGCCGCCCTGGCCGTGCCGGACGACTACATCGTCGGCCGCATCCTGTCGCACGACGTGGTCGATGCTTCGACCGGCGAACTGCTGGCCCAGGCCAACGACGAGATCACCGACGAGCAGCTGCAGGCCTTCCGCAAGGCCGGTGTGGATGCCGTGGGCACCCTGTGGGTGAACGATCTGGATCGTGGCCCGTACCTGTCCAACACCCTGCGCATCGACCCGACCAAGACCCAGCTGGAAGCCCTGGTCGAGATCTACCGCATGATGCGTCCGGGCGAGCCGCCGACCAAGGACGCCGCGCAGAACCTGTTCCACAACCTGTTCTTCACCTTCGAGCGCTACGACCTGTCCGCGGTCGGCCGCATGAAGTTCAACCGTCGCGTGGGCCGCAAGGAAACCACCGGCGAAGCCGTGCTGTACGACCGCAAGTACTACGGTGAGCGCAACGACGAAGAGTCCAAGCGCCTGGTTGCCGCCCATGGCGACAGCTCCGACATCCTGGACGTGATCAAGGTCCTGACCGAGATCCGCAACGGTCGCGGCGTGGTCGATGACATCGATCACCTGGGCAACCGTCGCGTGCGTTCGGTCGGCGAAATGGCCGAGAACGTGTTCCGCGTGGGCCTGGTCCGCGTCGAGCGCGCGGTCAAGGAGCGCCTGTCGATGGCCGAGTCGGAAGGCCTGACCCCGCAGGAGCTGATCAACGCCAAGCCGGTCGCCGCTGCCATCAAGGAGTTCTTTGGCTCCTCGCAGCTGTCGCAGTTCATGGACCAGAACAACCCGCTGTCGGAAGTGACCCACAAGCGTCGCGTCTCGGCCCTGGGCCCGGGCGGCCTGACCCGTGAGCGCGCCGGCTTCGAAGTGCGCGACGTGCACCCGACCCATTACGGCCGCGTCTGCACCATCGAAACCCCGGAAGGCCCGAACATCGGCCTGATCAACTCGCTGGCCGTGTACGCCCGCACCAACCAGTACGGTTTCCTCGAGACCCCGTACCGCAAGGTCGTGGACGGCAAGGTCTATGACGAAGTCGAGTTCCTGTCGGCCATCGAAGAAAACGAGTACGTCATTGCGCAGGCCAACGCCCTGACCAATGCCGACAGCGTGCTGACCGAGCAGTTCGTTCCGTGCCGCTTCCAGGGCGAGTCGCTGCTGAAGCCGCCGGCGGAAGTCCACTTCATGGACGTCTCGCCGATGCAGACCGTGTCGATCGCGGCCGCGCTGGTTCCGTTCCTGGAGCACGATGACGCCAACCGCGCACTGATGGGCGCCAACATGCAGCGTCAGGCCGTGCCGACCCTGCGTGCGCAGAAGCCGCTGGTCGGTACCGGCATCGAGCGCGCCGTGGCGCGTGACTCCGGTGTGACCGTGAATGCCCGTCGTGGTGGCGAGATCGTGCAGATCGATGCCGCCCGTATCGTGGTCAAGGTCAACGAGGAAGAGATCGTTGGCGCCACCGACGCAGGCGTGGACATCTACAACCTGGTCAAGTACACCCGTTCGAACCAGAACACCTGCATCAACCAGCGTCCGCTGGTGCAGGTGGGTGACGTCATCGCCCGCGGCGACGTGCTGGCCGACGGTCCGTCCACCGACATCGGCGAACTGGCCCTGGGCCAGAACATGCTGATCGCGTTCATGCCGTGGAACGGCTACAACTTCGAAGACTCCATCCTGCTCTCCGAGCGTGTGGTGGAAGAGGATCGTTACACCACGATCCACATCGAAGAGCTGACCTGCGTCGCGCGTGACACCAAGCTGGGGCCGGAGGAAATCTCGGCCGACATCCCGAACGTCTCCGAGCAGGCGCTGAACCGCCTGGACGAGAGCGGCGTGGTGTACATCGGTGCGGAAGTCCGCGCCGGCGACATCATGGTCGGCAAGGTCACCCCGAAGGGCGAAAGCCAGCTGACCCCGGAAGAAAAGCTGCTGCGCGCGATCTTCGGCGAGAAGGCTTCGGACGTGAAGGACAGCTCGCTGCGCGTTCCGCCGGGCATGGACGGCACCGTCATCGACGTGCAGGTCTTCACCCGCGACGGCATCGAGAAGGACAAGCGCGCCCGCCAGATCGAAGAGTCTGAAATCAAGCGCGTCAAGAAGGACTTCGACGACCAGTTCCGCATCCTGGAAGCCGCCATCTACATGCGTCTGCGTTCGCAGATCGTGGGCAAGGTGGTCAACGGTGGCGCTGGCCTGAAGAAGGGCGACGTCATCAGCGACGCGTTCCTGGACGGCCTGAAGAAGGCTGACTGGTTCGCCCTGCGCATGAAGGACGAGGACGCTTCGGAAGCCATCGAGCGCGCCCAGAAGCAGATCCAGGCGCACGAGAAGGAATTCGAGCGTCGCTTCGCCGACAAGCGCGGCAAGATCACCGCCGGTGACGACCTCGCCCCGGGCGTGCTGAAGATGGTCAAGGTGTTCCTGGCCGTGAAGCGCCGCATCCAGCCGGGCGACAAGATGGCAGGCCGCCACGGCAACAAGGGTGTGGTCTCCAACGTGGTGCCGGTCGAGGACATGCCGTACATGGCCTCGGGCGAAACCGTGGACATCGTGCTGAACCCGCTGGGCGTGCCGTCGCGTATGAACATCGGCCAGATCCTGGAAGTGCATCTGGGCTGGGCTGCCAAGGGCCTGGGCCGCAAGATCCAGGCGATGATGGAAGCCCAGGCGGCGGTTGCCGACCTGCGCAAGTTCCTGGACGACATCTACAACCACGACGACACCAACGTGGCCAACCGTGTCGACCTGTCGCAGTTCAGCGACGAGGAACTGCTGCGTCTGGCCCGTAACCTCACCGACGGCGTGCCGATGGCCACCCCGGTGTTCGACGGCGCCACCGAAGCGGAAATCAAGCGCATGCTGGAACTGGCCGACCTGCCGAGCAGTGGCCAGACCCAGCTGTACGACGGCCGCACCGGTGAAGCGTTCGATCGCCACACCACCGTGGGTTACATGCACTACCTGAAGCTGAACCACCTGGTCGACGACAAGATGCACGCCCGTTCGACCGGTCCGTACTCGCTCGTCACCCAGCAGCCGCTGGGCGGCAAGGCGCAGTTCGGCGGCCAGCGCTTCGGTGAAATGGAAGTCTGGGCGCTGGAAGCCTACGGCGCGGCCTACACCCTGCAGGAAATGCTGACGGTGAAGTCCGATGACGTGCAGGGCCGCAACCAGATGTACAAGAACATCGTCGACGGTGAGCACGAGATGGTCGCGGGCATGCCGGAATCCTTCAACGTGCTCGTGAAGGAAATCCGCTCGCTGGCCATCAACATGGAACTGGAAGACAACTGATCCATGCCGGCGCGGCGGCCTCCGCCGCCGCGCCGCTGGCAGTCAACTGAAAGCCCATCGACACAGCATTCCTCCTTCTGGAGAACACCATGAAAGACCTGCTCAACCTCTTCAACCAGCAGCGCCAGACGCTGGACTTCGACGCGATCAAGATCGCGCTGGCCTCGCCGGACCTGATCCGTTCGTGGTCCTTCGGCGAAGTGAAGAAGCCGGAAACCATCAACTACCGTACCTTCAAGCCGGAGCGTGACGGCCTGTTCTGCGCCGCCATCTTCGGCCCGGTGAAGGACTACGAGTGCCTGTGCGGCAAGTACAAGCGCATGAAGCACCGCGGCGTGGTCTGCGAAAAGTGCGGCACCGAAGTGACCCTGGCCAAGGTGCGTCGCGAGCGCATGGGCCATATCGACCTGGCTTCGCCGGTCGCGCACATCTGGTTCCTGAAGTCGCTGCCGTCGCGCATCGGCCTGATGCTGGACATGACCCTGCGCGACATCGAGCGCGTGCTGTACTTCGAAGCCTACGTGGTGACCGAGCCGGGCCTGACCGCCCTGGAGCGCCGCCAGCTGCTGACCGAAGAACAGTACCTGCAGGCCCGCCAGGAGCACGGTGACGACTTCGACGCCGCGATGGGCGCCGAGGCCGTGTACGAACTGCTGCGCACGATCGACCTGCAGTCGGAAATGACCCGCCTGCGCGAGGAAATCGCCGCTACCGGTTCGGAAACCAAGCTCAAGCGCCTCACCAAGCGCATCAAGCTGATCGAAGCCTTCCTGGAGTCGGGCAACCGTCCGGAATGGATGGTCATGACCGTGCTGCCGGTGCTGCCGCCGGACCTGCGTCCGCTGGTCCCGCTGGATGGCGGCCGCTTCGCGACCTCCGACCTGAACGACCTGTACCGCCGCGTCATCAACCGTAACAACCGCCTGCGCCGCCTGCTCGAACTGAGCGCGCCGGACATCATCGTGCGCAATGAAAAGCGCATGCTGCAGGAATCGGTCGATGCGCTGCTGGACAACGGCCGTCGTGGCCGTGCCATCACCGGCACCAACAAGCGCCCGCTGAAGTCGCTGGCCGACATGATCAAGGGCAAGCAGGGGCGCTTCCGCCAGAACCTGCTGGGCAAGCGCGTCGACTACTCGGGCCGTTCGGTCATCGTGGTCGGTCCGTACCTGCGCCTGCACCAGTGCGGCCTGCCGAAGAAGATGGCGCTTGAGCTGTTCAAGCCGTTCGTCTTCGCCAAGCTGCAGCGTCGTGGCCTGGCCACCACCATCAAGGCCGCCAAGAAGCTGGTCGAGCGCGAAGAAGCCGAAGTCTGGGACATCCTGGAAGAGGTCATCCGCGAGCATCCGGTGATGCTGAACCGTGCGCCGACCCTGCACCGTCTGGGCATCCAGGCGTTCGAGCCGGTGCTGATCGAAGGCAAGGCCATCCAGCTGCACCCGCTGGTCTGCACCGCGTTCAACGCCGACTTCGACGGTGACCAGATGGCCGTCCACGTGCCGCTCTCGCTGGAAGCCCAGCTGGAAGCGCGTGCGCTGATGATGTCGACCAACAACATCCTGTCGCCGGCCAACGGCGAGCCGATCATCGTGCCGTCGCAGGACGTCGTGCTGGGTCTGTACTACATGACCCGCTCGCTGGAAAACAAGAAGGGCGAGGGCATGGCCTTCGCCAACATCGCCGAAGTGAAGCGTGCCTACGACAACCGCGTGGTGGAACTGCACGCGCGCGTCAAGGTCCGCATCACCGAGGTGGTGACCGACGAAGACGGCGTCAAGCAGAACAAGACCTCGATCGTGGACACCACGATCGGTCGCGCCCTGCTGGCTGAAATCCTGCCGGAAGGCCTGCCGTTCGCGCTGGCCAACACCGAGCTGACCAAGAAGAACATCAGCCGCCTGATCAACTCCAGCTACCGCCAGCTGGGTCTGAAGGACACGGTCGTGTTCGCCGACAAGCTGATGTACACCGGCTTCGCCTACGCGACCCGCGCCGGCGTCTCCATCGGCATCGACGACATGCTGATCCCGGACGAGAAGAAGGGCATCCTCACCGAGGCCGAAGCCGAAGTGCTGGAAATCCAGGAGCAGTACCAGTCGGGTCTGGTCACCGCCGGTGAGCGCTACAACAAGGTGGTCGACATCTGGTCGCGCACCAACGAGCGCATCGCCAAGGCGATGATGGACACCATCGGTACCGAGAAGGTCGTCAATGCCAAGGGTGAGACCATCGACCAGAAGTCGATGAACTCGCTGTACATCATGGCCGACTCCGGTGCGCGTGGTTCGCAGGCGCAGATCCGTCAGCTGGCCGGTATGCGTGGCCTGATGGCGCGTCCGGACGGCTCGATCATCGAGACGCCCATCAAGGCGAACTTCCGTGAAGGCCTGAACGTGCAGGAGTACTTCAACTCCACCCACGGTGCCCGTAAGGGTCTGGCCGATACCGCGCTGAAGACCGCGAACTCGGGTTACCTGACCCGTCGTCTGGTCGATGTCGCGCAGGACGTGGTGATCACCGAGGTGGATTGCGGTACCACCGAAGGCCTGATCATGACCCCGATCGTGGAAGGCGGCGACGTGGTCGAGCCGCTGAAGGATCGCGTGCTGGGTCGCGTGGTTGCCGAGGACGTGTTCCTGCCGGGCAACGACGAAGATCCGATCGTCACCCGCAACACCCTGCTGGACGAAGCCTGGGTCGCCAAGCTGGAAGACGCCGGCGTGCAGAGCATCAAGGTGCGTTCGACGATCTCGTGCGAATCGGCCTTCGGTGTCTGCGGTCGCTGCTACGGCCGCGATCTGGCCCGTGGCCACCTGGTCAACATCGGTGAAGCGGTCGGCGTCATCGCCGCCCAGTCCATCGGTGAGCCGGGTACCCAGCTGACCATGCGTACGTTCCACATCGGTGGTGCGGCATCGCGAGCTGCTGCGGTCGACAACATCACCGTCAAGACCACCGGCTCGGTCAAGTTCAGCAACCTCAAGTCCGTCGAGCACGCCAACGGCTCGCTGGTGGCAGTGTCGCGCTCGGGCGAAATCTCGGTGCTCGATGCCCACGGCCGTGAGCGTGAGCGTTACAAGCTGCCGTACGGTGCGACCATCACGTCCAAGGACGGTGATGCGATCAAGGCTGGGCAGACCGTGGCCAACTGGGATCCGCATAACCACCCGATCGTGTCGGAAGTGGCCGGTTTCATCCGCTTCATCGACTTCGTCGACGGCATCACCGTCATCGAGAAGACCGACGAGCTGACCGGCCTGGCGTCGCGCGAAATCACCGATCCGAAGCGTCGTGGTACCCAGGCCAAGGACCTGCGCCCGATCGTGCGCATCGTCGACGCCAAGGGCAACGACCTGTCGATCCCGGGCACCGACCTGCCGGCGCAGTACCTGCTGCCGCCGCGCTCGATCGTCAACCTGCAGGACGGCGCTGCCGTCGGCGTGGGTGACGTGGTCGCCAAGATTCCGCAGGAAGCGTCGAAGACCCGCGACATCACCGGTGGTCTGCCGCGCGTGGCCGATCTGTTCGAAGCGCGCAAGCCGAAGGATCCGGCGGTGCTGGCCGAGCGTTCGGGCATCATCAGCTTCGGCAAGGACACCAAGGGCAAGCAGCGCCTGATCATCAAGGACACCGATGGTTCGGAGCACGAAGAGCTGATCCCGAAGTACCGCCAGGTCATCGTGTTCGAAGGCGAGCATGTCACCAAGGGTGAAACCATCGTGGACGGCGAGCCGAGCCCGCAGGACATCCTGCGTCTGCTGGGTGTCGAACCGCTGGCGGCCTACCTGGTGAAGGAAATCCAGGACGTGTACCGCCTGCAGGGCGTGAAGATCAACGACAAGCACATCGAGGTGATCACCCGCCAGATGCTGCGCAAGGTCGAGATCACCGACCAGGGCAGCAGCAAGTTCCTGAACGGCGAACAGGTGGAGCGTCAGCGCGTTATCGAGGAGAATGCGCGCCTGTCGACCCGCAACGAGCTGCCGGCGCACTTCGATCCGGTCCTGCTGGGTATCACCAAGGCCTCGCTGGCGACCGAATCGTTCATCTCGGCCGCGTCGTTCCAGGAAACCACCCGCGTGCTGACCGAAGCGGCCGTCCGCGGCACCTCGGACAACCTGCGTGGCCTGAAGGAAAACGTCATCGTGGGCCGCCTGATTCCCGCCGGTACCGGCCTGGCGTACCACAGCAACCGCCGTCGCGGTGCTTCCGGTCTCACCGAGTCGGAAATGCAGACCCTGGCCGGCACCCCGGCTGCGGTCGAGGCACCGGTGGTTGAAGCCGAAGCTGAACAGGCCTCGGGCGAAGAATGAGGTATCCGGTCCGGCCGCTAGGCCGGACCACCCCATCGGTCCATCGATGGGATTGGGAAAGGGCAGGGGAGATCGTCCGCGATCGACCCGGCCAACCTGAACGGGGTACATGGAGGCCCCCCAGTAACGTTCCGGGATCAGGAACGGGCTTGACAGGAGGCGTTTGACTGCTTTCCTGGCAGGTTGCTACAATCGTCTGTCTCAGCAGGCCAGAATTTTGGCCTGCTTTAACATTTCCGCATCTCTGGCCGGATTTCCGGCCACCAATCAGAAGAACCTACTGATGGCGACGATCAACCAGCTGGTCCGCAAGCCGCGGCAAGCGACCACCTACAAGAGTGCCTCGCCGGCGCTCGACAAGTGCCCGCAGCGCCGTGGCGTCTGCACCCGTGTCTACACCACCACTCCGAAGAAGCCGAACTCGGCTCTGCGCAAGGTTGCCAAGGTCCGCCTGACCAACCAGGAAGAAGTGATTTCCTACATCGGTGGTGAAGGCCACAACCTGCAGGAGCACTCCGTGGTCCTGATCCGCGGCGGTCGCGTCAAGGACCTGCCGGGTGTGCGTTACCACACCGTTCGTGGCTCGCTCGACGCCGCCGGCGTTGCCAAGCGTCGCCAGGCCCGTTCCAAGTACGGCGCCAAGCGTCCGAAGGCATAAGGAGAGAGCACTATGTCGCGTAAGGGTAATACTCCGCAGCGTTCCGTCCTGCCCGATCCGAAGCACGGAAGCGAAACCATCGCCCGCTTCATCAACATGGTCATGCAGAGCGGCAAGAAGTCCGTCGCCGAAAAGATCGTGTACGGCGCCATGGACGTGATCACCGAGAAGAACAGCAGCGCCAACGCCATTGAACTGGTGCAGAAGGCTCTGGACAACGTCGCTCCGGCGGTCGAAGTCAAGTCGCGCCGCGTCGGTGGTGCCACCTACCAGGTGCCGGTCGAAGTGCGTTCGTCGCGCAAGATGGCCTTGGCCATGCGCTGGCTGATCGACTCCGCGCGCAAGCGTGGTGAGAACACCATGCCGAAGAAGCTGGCTGCTGAACTGATCGACGCCTCGGAAAACCGTGGCGGCGCCATCAAGAAGCGCGAAGAAACCCACCGCATGGCCGAAGCCAACAAGGCATTCGCCCACTACCGCTGGTGAGTTTGACGGCCTTGTAAAACAGGCAGGGCAGCACCACTTCGGTGCGTGCTGCCTCGCGGTCCCAGAAGGACTGCGCCAATCCGAAGGCCGCCGAAAGGCGGCGTTCGGCCATCCGAAATCCAAGAAATCTGAGAGGCTCCCGTGGCCCGTTCCACTCCCATCGAGCGTTACCGTAACTTCGGCATCATGGCTCACATCGATGCCGGCAAGACCACCACGTCCGAGCGCATCCTGTTCTACACCGGCAAGAGCCACAAGATCGGTGAAGTGCACGACGGCGCCGCCACCATGGACTGGATGGAGCAGGAGCAGGAGCGTGGCATCACGATCCAGTCCGCTGCCACCACCGCGTTCTGGAAGGGCATGGACAAGTCCCTGCCGGAGCACCGCTTCAACATCATCGACACCCCCGGGCACGTCGACTTCACCATCGAAGTGGAGCGCTCGCTGCGCGTGCTCGACGGTGCCGTCTTCGTCCTGTGCGCCGTCGGTGGCGTGCAGCCGCAGTCGGAAACCGTGTGGCGCCAGGCCAACAAGTACCACGTGCCGCGCATCGCGTTCGTCAACAAGATGGACCGCACCGGTGCCAACTTCCAGAAGGTCGTCGGCCAGCTGAAGGCCAAGCTGGGCGCGGTTGCCGTGCCGATGCAGCTGCCGATCGGCGCTGAAGACAACTTCAAGGGCGTCGTCGACCTGCTGAAGATGAAGGCCATCCATTGGGATGAGGCTTCGCAGGGCATGAAGTTCGAATACGGTGAAATCCCGGCCGAGCTGCAGGGCCCGGCTGAAGAGGCTCGCCAGTTCATGGTCGAGACCGCTGCCGAAGCCAGCGAAGAGCTGATGGAAAAGTACCTGGGCGGCGAAGAGCTGGCCGAGGCTGAAATCATCAACGCGCTGCGTACCCGCACCCTGGCCACCGAGATCGTGCCGATGTACTGCGGCTCGGCCTTCAAGAACAAGGGCGTGCAGGCCATGCTGGACGGCGTGATCCAGCTGCTGCCGTCGCCGGTCGACGTGCCGGACGTGAAGGGCGTGGACGTTGACGACGACACCGTCGAAATGACCCGCAAGTCGGACGACAAGGCTCCGTTCTCGTCGCTGGCCTTCAAGATCATCACCGACCCGTTCGTCGGCGCGCTGACCTTCTTCCGTGTCTACTCGGGCACCCTGAACGGTGGCGACACCGTGCTGAACTCGGTGAAGGGCAAGAAGGAGCGCATCGGCCGCATCCTGCAGATGCACTCGAACAACCGCGAGGAAATCAAGGAAGTTCTGGCCGGTGACATCGCCGCTGCCGTGGGCCTGAAGGACACCACCACCGGTGACACCCTGTGCGCCGTGGACGCCCCGATCATCCTGGAGCGCATGACGTTCCCGGAGCCGGTGATCTCGATGGCCGTCGAGCCGAAGACCAAGTCGGACCAGGAAAAGATGGGTCTGGCCCTGGGCCGTCTGGCGCAGGAAGATCCGTCGTTCCGCGTCAAGACCGACGAAGAATCCGGCCAGACCATCATCTCGGGCATGGGCGAGCTGCACCTGGACATCATCGTCGACCGCCTGAAGCGCGAGTTCAACGTTGAAGCCAACGTCGGCGCGCCGCAGGTGGCCTACCGCGAAACCATCACCCTGGCCGACGTCAAGTCGGACTACAAGCACGCCAAGCAGTCCGGTGGTAAGGGTCAGTACGGTCACGTCGTGATCGAACTGTCGCCGATCACCGCTGCCGACCGTGCCGATCCGAAGCTGGCTCCGGCCATCAAGGACGACTTCCTGTTCATCAACGACATCACCGGCGGCGTGATCCCGAAGGAATTCATTCCGTCGGTTGAAAAGGGCCTGCGCGAAACCATCACCAGCGGTCCGCTGGCTGGCTTCCCGGTCGTGGACGTCAAGGTGAAGCTGGTGTTCGGTTCGTACCACGACGTCGACTCCTCGGAAATGGCGTTCAAGCTGGCTTCGTCGATGGCCTTCAAGCAGGGCTTCGCCAAGGCCAAGCCGGTGCTGCTGGAGCCGATCATGAAGGTCGAGATCGTGACCCCGGAGGATTACCAGGGTGACGTGATGGGCGACGTCAGCCGTCGTCGCGGCGTGCTGCAGGGTTCCGACACCACCGGTGACGGCTCCGCTTCGATCATCAACGCGATGATCCCGCTGGGTGAAATGTTCGGCTACGCCACTGCGCTGCGTTCGCAGACCCAGGGCCGCGCCACCTTCACCATGGAATTCGATCACTACGAGCCGGCTCCGACCAACATCGCCGAAGCCGTCATGAAGAAGGGCTGAGCCTCGCTCAGCCTCTCTTGAAACCACTTACGAACAATCAAGGTATAGAACAATGGCAAAGGGTAAGTTCGAGCGCACCAAGCCGCACGTCAACGTCGGCACCATCGGTCACGTCGATCACGGCAAGACCACGCTGACCGCTGCACTGACCAAGATCGGTGCCGAGCGCTTCGGTGGCGAGTTCAAGGATTACTCCTCGATCGACGCCGCGCCGGAAGAAAAGGCGCGTGGTATCACGATCTCGACCGCGCACGTCGAATACGAATCCCCGGTCCGTCACTACGCCCACGTCGATTGCCCGGGCCATGCTGACTACGTCAAGAACATGATCACCGGTGCCGCCCAGATGGACGGCGCGATCCTGGTGTGCTCGGCCGCTGACGGCCCGATGCCGCAGACCCGCGAGCACATCCTGCTGTCGCGTCAGGTCGGCGTGCCGTACATCGTCGTGTTCCTGAACAAGGCCGACATGGTTGACGACGCCGAGCTGCTCGAGCTGGTCGAAATGGAAGTGCGCGAGCTGCTGAGCAAGTACGACTTCCCGGGCGACGACACCCCGATCATCGCCGGTTCGGCCCGTCTGGCGCTGGAAGGCGACCAGAGCGACATCGGCGTGCCGGCCATCCTGAAGCTGGTCGATGCCCTGGACAGCTGGATTCCGGAGCCGGAGCGTGCGATCGACAAGCCGTTCCTGATGCCGGTGGAAGACGTGTTCTCGATCTCGGGCCGCGGCACCGTGGTGACCGGTCGTATCGAGCGCGGCGTGATCAAGGTTGGCGACGAAATCGAAATCGTCGGCATCCGTCCGGTGCAGAAGACCACCGTGACCGGCGTTGAAATGTTCCGCAAGCTGCTGGACCAGGGTCAGGCAGGCGACAACGCTGGCCTGCTGCTGCGCGGCACCAAGCGTGACGACGTCGAGCGTGGCCAGGTCCTGGCCAAGCCGGGTTCGATCAAGCCGCACACCAAGTTCGAAGGCGAAGTCTACGTCCTGTCGAAGGACGAGGGCGGCCGTCACACCCCGTTCTTCAACGGCTACCGTCCGCAGTTCTACTTCCGCACCACCGACATCACCGGCGCAGCTGCTCTGCCGGAAGGCGTCGAAATGGTGATGCCGGGTGACAACGTCAAGATGGTCGTCACCCTGATCAACCCGGTGGCAATGGACGAAGGCCTGCGCTTCGCCATCCGCGAAGGCGGCCGTACCGTCGGCGCCGGCGTGGTCTCGAAGATCATCGAGTAATCTGGTAGTATCTGCGCCCCGATGTTGCCTGGGTAGGGCATCGGGGCGTATCAAATGGGAAAGCAGGCACAGGATGTGCCTTGTGTTCCCCGGACCAGGAAGGGTCAATGCCATTCAGGCGGCGTCAACAGGCGACTGTTGACAGCTGCCTTGCGTGCCATTATGCTTCTACGTCTGGGCAGGCCGGGTAACTGGTCTGCCTACGTTTTTGAGGTCTATGGAGTGACCTTGGCGGCCTGCAGGACTGTGGGTCGTCCGTATTCAGGAATTTCATGGGACAAAGCAACCCAGAGGCTTTGTCTGTCGCTCTTTTAACGAAGGAACCTACCGCCATGGCGGACCAAAAGATCCGGATCCGGCTGAAAGCGTTCGATCATCGTCTGATCGACCGTTCGGCCAGCGAGATCGTTGAAACGGCAAAGCGGACCGGCGCGCAAGTGCGTGGCCCGATCCCGCTGCCGACCAAGATCGAGCGTTACACCGTTCTCGTTTCCCCGCACGTCGACAAGGACGCGCGTGACCAGTACGAGACCCGCACGCACAAGCGCGTGCTCGATATCGTTGACCCGAATGACAAGACCGTGGACGCGCTGATGAAGCTCGAACTGGCTGCCGGCGTCGACGTTCAGATCAAGCTGACCTGAGGACTACGACCATGACGAAGAAGTATTCGTTGGGCTTCGTGGGCCGCAAGGCTGGCATGAGCCGCGTGTTCACTGAAGATGGCCGCTCCATCCCGGTGACCCTGATCGAAGCAACCCCGAACCGCATCGCGCAGATCAAGACCGTCGAAACCGACGGCTACAGCGCCGTGCAGGTGACCGTCGGCGCGCGTCGCGCTGCCCTGGTCAACAAGCCGGAAGCCGGCCACTTCGCCAAGGCGAAGGTGGAAGCGGGTCGTGGCCTGTGGGAATTCCGCGTTGAAGACGCGCAGCTCGGCGATTTCGCCGTTGGCGGCGAAGTCAAGGCGGACATCTTCGAAGTCGGCCAGATCGTCGACGTCCAGGGTGTCACCAAGGGTAAGGGCTTCCAGGGCACCATCAAGCGCCACAACTTCCGTATGGGCGATGCAACCCACGGTAACTCGCTGTCGCATCGCGCGCCGGGTTCGCTGGGTCAGCGCCAGACCCCGGGTCGCGTTTTCCCGGGCAAGAAGATGTCGGGCCACATGGGCGCGGTGCAGCAGAGCACCCAGAACCTGGAAGTGGTCAAGGTCGACGTCGAGCGCGGTCTGATCGCCGTTCGCGGCGCCGTTCCGGGCGCGGCGGGTGGCGACGTGATCGTCCGTCCGGCGAGCAAGGCATAAGGAGAGATGACGATGGAACTCGTTATCACGGGTAGCAACAACAAGGTCTCGGTCTCCGACGCCGTGTTCGGTCGCGATTTCAGCGAAGATCTGGTCCACCAGGTCGTCGTTGCCTACCGCAACGCCGGTCGCGCCGGCACCAAGGCACAGAAGACTCGCTCCGAAGTGGCTGGTACCACCAAGAAGTCGAAGAAGCAGAAGGGCGGCGGCGCGCGTCATGGCGCACTGACGGCTCCGATCTTCGTCGGCGGCGGTGTCACCTTCGCGGCCAAGCCGCGCAGCTTCGAGCAGAAGGTCAATCGTAAGCAGTACCGTGCCGCCATGTGCGCGATCCTGTCCGAGCTGAACCGTCAGGGCCGTCTGACCATCGTGGAGTCCTTCGACGTCGAAGTGACCAACACGAAGGGTCTGATCGCCAAGCTGGCCGGCCTGGAAGTGGGCAAGCGCCCGCTGATCGTCACCGAAGAAGCGTCCGAGCACCTGTACCTGTCCGCCCGCAATCTGCCGTACGTGCAGGTGCGTGACGTCCAGGGTCTGGATCCGGTCTCGCTGGTGGGTGCCGACACGGTCGTCATCACCGCTGACGCGGTCAAGAAGGTCGAGGAGTGGCTGGCATGAACAGCAACGAAAAAATCTTCAGCGTGCTGCGTGCCCCGCGTGTCTCCGAAAAGACCGCGCGCCTGCAGGAACTCTCCAACCAGTATGTCTTCGAAGTTTCGAACGAAGCCACCAAGGCCGATGTAAAGGCCGCGGTTGAGCAGCTGTTCGACGTCAAGGTCGAAGCCGTCAACGTGGTCAACGTCAAGGGCAAGAACAAGTCCTTCCGTAACCGTGCTGGCCGCCGCGGCGATTGGCGCAAGGCGTACGTTCGCCTGGCCGATGGCCAGTCGATCGATGTAACGGCCAAGGCCTGAGGTACATCCCATGCCATTGATGAAATTCAAGCCCACTTCCCCCGGCCGCCGTTCGGCCGTGCGCGTGGTCACTCCCGACCTGCACAAGGGTGCTCCGCACGCTGCGCTGGTCGAGTCGCAGAGCCGCTCGGGTGGTCGTAACCACCATGGCCGCATCACCGTGCGTCACGTCGGTGGTGGTGCCAAGCAGCACTACCGCATCATCGACTTCAAGCGCAACAAGCTGGGCATCCCGGCGCGCGTGGAACGCATCGAATACGATCCGAACCGCACCGCGCACATCGCTCTGCTGTGCTACGTCGACGGTGAGCGTCGCTACATCATCGCCCCGAAGGGCCTGAAGGCTGGTGATCAGGTGATCGCTGGTTCGGATGCCCCGATCAAGGCTGGCAACACCCTGCCGCTGCGCAACATCCCGGTCGGCACCACCATCCACTGCATCGAACTGAAGCCGGGCAAGGGCGCTCAGATCGCTCGCGCCGCTGGTGCGGCCGTGCAGCTGGTGGCTCGCGAAGGCATCTACGCCACCCTGCGCCTGCGCTCGGGTGAAATGCGTAAGGTTCCGGTCGAGTGCTGCGCCACCATCGGCGAAGTCGGCAACGACGAGCACAGCCTGGAAAAGCTGGGCAAGGCCGGTGCCAAGCGTTGGCGCGGCGTCCGCCCGACCGTTCGTGGTGCTGCCATGAACCCGGTTGACCACCCGCACGGTGGTGGTGAGGCGAAGGCCGGCCAGGGTAATCCGCATCCGGTCACCCCGTGGGGTGTCCCGACCAAGGGTTACAAGACGCGCCATAACAAGCGCACTCAGCAGTTCATCGTCCGCGATCGTAGGGGCTAATCGACCATGGCACGTTCACTCAAGAAGGGCCCGTTCGTCGATCACCACCTCGTCAAGAAGGTGGAGGCCGCTGCGGGCAGCAAGAAGCCGATCAAGACCTGGTCGCGCCGTTCGATGATCCTGCCTGACATGGTAGGCGTCACCATTGCCGTGCATAACGGCAAGAACCACATCCCGGTTCTCGTCAACGAGAACATGGTCGGCCACAAGCTCGGCGAATTTGCCATCACCCGGACCTTCAAGGGTCACGGTGGTGACAAGAAGTCGGGCAAGTAAGGAGAGATGACAATGGAAGCGAAAGCCATCCTGCGCACTGCGCGCATCTCCCCGCAGAAGGCTCGTCTGGTCGCTGACCAGGTGCGCGGTCTGCCGGCCGAGCGTGCGGTCAACCTGCTGAAGTTCTCGGACAAGAAGGCTGCCCACCTGATCAAGAAGGTGGTGGAGTCGGCAATTGCCAACGCCGAGAACAACCAGGGCGCCGACGTCGACGAGCTGAAGGTTCAGACCATCATGGTTGATGAAGGTCCGACCCTGAAGCGTTTCATGGCGCGGGCGAAAGGCCGCGGTACCCGCATCCTCAAGCGCACCAGCCACATCACTGTGGTTGTGGGCGCCGCCAAGTAAGCGGATAAGGAAAAGACCATGGGTCATAAAGTTCATCCGATTGGTATCCGCCTCGGCATTTCCAAGGACTGGAACTCCAAGTGGTACGCCAACAAGGCCGAGTTCGCTGGTTACCTGGCAGCCGACCTGAAAGTGCGCGAAATGCTGCGCAAGAAGCTGGCTCAGGCCGGCATCAGCAAGATCCTGATCGAGCGTCCGGCCAAGACCGCTCGCGTGACGATCCACACCGCCCGTCCGGGCGTGGTGATCGGCAAGCGCGGTGAGGACATCGAGAAGCTGCGCAAGGAAGTGAGCGAGATGATGGGCGTCCCGGCGCACATCAACGTCACCGAAGTGCGCAAGCCGGAACTGGACGCGCAGCTCGTTGCCGAGTCGATCGCCCAGCAGCTGGAGCGTCGCATCATGTTCCGCCGTGCAATGAAGCGCTCGGTCGGCAACGCGATGCGTCTGGGTGCCCTGGGCATCAAGGTCAACGTCGGTGGCCGCCTCAACGGTGCAGAAATCGCCCGTTCGGAGTGGTACCGCGAAGGCCGCGTGCCGCTGCACACCCTGCGTGCCGACATCGACTATGGCTTCGCTGAAGCCAAGACGACCTACGGCATCATCGGCATCAAGGTCTGGATCTACAAGGGCGAGGTCTTCGATTTCTCCCAGGTTGGCCAGGAAAAGCAGGACGACACCCCGTCGCGCAACGATCGTCACGATCGCGGCGACCGTGGTGACCGTCAGCGCCCGGCCCGTGAAGCGAGGTAACGACAATGTTGCAACCCAAGCGAACCAAGTACCGCAAGGTACACAAGGGCCGTAACGATGGCCTGAGCTGGAGCGCCAACGCTGTCAGCTTCGGCGAATACGGCCTGAAGGCAACCGCACACGGTCAGCTGACCGCGCGTCAGATCGAAGCGGCCCGCCGCTCGATCAGCCGCTACGTCAAGCGCGGCGGCAAGATGTGGATCCGCGTGTTCCCCGACAAGCCCATCACCAAGAAGCCCATCGAAGTCCGAATGGGTTCTGGTAAGGGCAACGTGGAATACTGGGTGGCCCAGATCCAGCCCGGCCGCATGATCTATGAAATCGAGGGTGTTTCCGAGGAAGTGGCTCGCGAGGCGTTCCGCCTGGCCGCCGCCAAGCTCTCGGTCACCACCACTTTCGTGACCCGTACGGTGCGCTGATGGATATCAAAACTCTCCGTGAAAAGTCGGCTGACGAACTCAAGGCCCACCTGATCGACCTGCGTAAGGAACAGTTCTCTGTCCGTATGCAGCAGGTCACCGGCCAGCTGCCGAAGACCCACGACATTCGCCGGGTCCGTCGCGAGATTGCTCGCGTCAAAACCCTGCTCGGCAGCACGAAGTAAGGATGGCCGCTATGAGCGACAATACTGAAAAGAAGACGCTGCGCACGGTCGAAGGCCGTGTCGTCAGCAACAAGATGGACAAGACGGTTACCGTCCTGGTTGAGCGTCAGGTCAAGCACGCGCTGTACGGCAAGTACATCAAGCGCTCGACGAAGCTGCACGCCCACGATGCCGACAACGCCTGCAAGGAAGGCGATGTCGTCCGCGTGACCGAGATTGCTCCGATGTCCAAGACCAAGAACTGGCGCGTGGTGGAAGTCATCACGCGCGCGGCTGAATAAGGAGCTGAATCATGATCCAGATGCAGAGCTACCTTGACGTCGCGGACAATTCGGGTGCCAAGCAGGTGATGTGCTTCAAGGTGCTGGGTGGTTCCAAGCGCCGTTACGCCGGCATCGGCGACATCATCAAGGTCACCGTGAAGGATGCGATTCCGCGCGGCAAGGTCAAGAAGGGTGAAGTGTATGACGCCGTCGTGGTGCGTACCCGCAAGGGTGTGCGTCGCGCCGATGGCTCGCTGATCCGCTTCGACGGCAACGCTGCCGTTCTGCTGAACAGCAAGCAGGAGCCGATCGGTACCCGTATCTTCGGGCCGGTGACCCGTGAACTTCGTTCGGAGAAGTTCATGAAGATCGTCTCGCTCGCTCCCGAAGTGCTGTGAGCGACAGGAGATAATCATGGCTAACCGTATCAAGAAGGGCGACCAGGTTGTCGTCAACGCTGGCAAGGACAAGGGCAAGCAGGGCGAAGTCGTCCGCGTCGACGGCGACCGTGTGGTCGTCGCCAACGTGAACATCGTCAAGCGCCACACCAAGCCGAACCCGCAGGCAGGTGTTGCCGGCGGCGTGGTCGAGCGCGAAGCTTCGATCCATATCTCCAACGTGAATGTTCTGAACCCGGCTTCGGGCAAGGGCGAACGCGTTGGCTTCAAGGTGCTGGAGGATGGACGCAAACTGCGTGTGTTCCGCTCCAGCGGTGAGGCGCTCGACGCCTGAGGAATGAGAAGATGAGTTCCCGTCTCGAAAAGTTCTACAAGGACGAAGTGGTGCCGGCGCTGATGAAGCAGTTCGGCTACACCAATCCGATGGAAGTGCCGAAGCTGGTCAAGGTCACCCTGAACATGGGTGTCGGCGAAGCGGCCACCAACAAGAAGATCCTGGAAAACGCCGTCGGCGACATGACCAAGATTTCCGGCCAGAAGCCGGTTGTCACCAAGTCGCGTGTGTCGGTTGCGTCGTTCAAGATCCGCGATGGTTGGCCGATCGGCTGCAAGACCACGCTGCGTCGCCACAAGATGTACGAGTTCCTGGATCGCCTGATCAACATCTCGCTGCCGCGCGTGCGCGACTTCCGTGGTGTTTCCGGTCGTTCCTTCGACGGCCGCGGCAACTTCAACATGGGTGTGAAGGAGCAGATCATCTTCCCGGAAATCGACTTCGACGCCGTCGACGCGATCCGCGGTATGGATATCGCCATCACCACCACTGCGAAGACCGATGCGGAAGCGAAGGCGCTGCTGGCAGCGTTCAAGTTCCCGTTCCGTAACTGATCTGTCGAGGAAACCGAAATGGCAAAGACCTCCATGGTCAACCGCGACATCAAGCGGGAAAAGCTGGCAAAGAAGTACGCTGAAAAGCGTGCAGCTCTGAAGAAGATCGTGTCCTCCGTGGACGCGACCTACGAAGAGAAGATCGACGCCGCAACCAAGCTGGCCAAGCTGCCGCGCGATTCGTCGCCGAGCCGCCAGCGCAACCGTTGCGAGCTGTCGGGTCGTCCGCGTGGCGTCTACAGCAAGTTCGGCCTGGGCCGTAACAAGCTGCGTGAAGCCACCATGCGTGGCGACGTCCCGGGTCTGCGCAAGGCCAGCTGGTAATACCAGCCGGCCCTGCGATCAGGCGCCCCTTCGGGGGTGCCTGAACCGGGCAGGGGAGGCATTCAGCTTTCCCGACGCAAAAAAAACCGAAGAGCCCGGCGCAAGCCGGGCTCTTTTGGCGTATACTCCCGCGTCTTGCCCTGTGCAGACGGGGTTGTAGGGGTGGGCCCTTGGCCCGCTGCATCAAGGGACCTGGCCCGTTTCCAGGAGACAACAGATTTTCGCGAAAGCGGATATCGGTGCACTCAAAGGTACTCATATGAGCATGACTGATCCCATCGCCGACCTGCTGGTCCGCATCAAGAATGCGGCCGCGGTTGGCAAGCAGACGGTGAAAGCCCCGTCGTCCAAGATCAAGGTTGCGATTGCCCAGGTCCTGAAGGACGAGGGTTACATCACCGACCTGCGCGTGACCCAGCTGGAAAACAACAAGTCCGAGCTGGAAATCGTGCTGAAGTATTTCGAAGGCAAGCCGGTCATCGCGACCCTGAAGCGCTTCTCGCGTTCGGGCCTGCGCCAGTACCGCGGCAAGAGCGAGCTGCCGAAGGTCATGAACGGCCTGGGTATCTCCATCATTTCCACCTCCAAGGGCATCATGACTGATGCGCAGGCGCGCCAGCTGGGCGTCGGCGGCGAAGTCCTGTGCTTCGTGGCCTAAGGCGAAAGGAGTAGAACTATGTCCCGCGTAGCCAAGAAGCCGATCGACCTGGGTAAGGTTGAACTGAACGTCCAGTCGGACAGCGTCACCGCCAAGGGCCCGAAGGGCACCCTGTCGCTGGCCAAGCCGGCCGGTATTGCCATCAACGTCGACAACGGCGTTGCCACCCTGAGCACCGAGAACGCCGAGCTGGTCGCACTGACCGGTACCGTGCGTGCGATCCTGTCCAACATGGTCAAGGGCGTGTCCGAAGGCTTCGAGCGCAAGCTGGAGCTGGTCGGCGTGGGTTACCGCGCTGCCATGCAGGGCAAGGACCTGAGCCTGTCGCTGGGCTTCTCGCATCCGGTCGTGTTCGTGGCGCCGGAAGGCATCACCCTGTCGACCCCGACCCAGACCGAGATCCTGGTCCAGGGCGCTGACAAGCAGGTCGTCGGTGAAGTTGCCGCCAAGATCCGTGCGTTCCGCAAGCCGGAGCCGTACAAGGGCAAGGGCGTGAAGTACTCCGACGAAGTCATCATCCGTAAGGAAGCCAAGAAGGCATAAGCGCGAGTCCCTCGCAAGAGCCCGCACATCCCTGTGCGGACTTCTCAGGGAAAAGCTCTTCCTTCAGCTTTCAAGGAATAATCAAAATGAACAAGAACATCGCCCGCCTGCGTCGCGCCAAGTCGACCCGCGCCCACATCCGTGAGCTCGGCGTCGCCCGCCTGTCGGTGCTGCGCACCGGCCAGCACCTGTACGCCCAGGTCTTCACCGCCGACGGTTCCAAGGTGCTGGCTGCCGCCAACACCACCCAGACCGACGTCATGGAAGGCCTGAAGAACGGCAAGAACGCCGATGCCGCCGCCAAGGTCGGCCGTATCGTCGCCGAGCGCGCCAAGGCCGCCGGCGTCGAGAAGGTTGCCTTCGATCGTTCGGGCTACCGCTACCACGGCCGCATCAAGGCCCTGGCAGAAGCGGCCCGCGAAGCCGGCCTGCAGTTCTAAGGGACAAGGGCAGGGGGTCATTGGCCTCCTGCCTGCCTGCTCGCCAGCCTGAGTGAGGCTGGACGGCGCCGCTCTTCTGCAGCGGCCCACCGGAACGCCGCGTCACGCCACAACCATAAGCGGCTTCGAGCCGTACATACCCAAACAACCAAGGAATCAACATGGCAGAAGAGCGTCAGCAGCGGGGTCGCGATCGCGACCGTAACCGCGAAGAGAAGATCGACGACGGCATGATCGAAAAGCTGGTCGCGGTCAACCGCGTCAGCAAGACCGTCAAGGGTGGCCGCCAGTTCACCTTCACCGCCCTGACCGTGGTCGGCGACGGCGAAGGCAAGGTCGGTTTCGGCTATGGCAAGGCCCGCGAAGTGCCGGTCGCCATCCAGAAGTCGATGGAACAGGCCCGCAAGAACCTGGTCAGCGTTGACCTGAACAACGGCACCCTGTGGCACACCATCAAGGATGGTCACGGCGCAGCCCGCGTGTTCATGCAGCCGGCTTCGGAAGGTACCGGCGTCATCGCCGGCGGTGCCATGCGCGCCGTGCTGGAAGCGGTTGGCGTGAAGAACGTGCTGGCCAAGGCCACCGGTTCGCGCAACCCGATCAACCTGGTGCGTGCCACCGTGAAGGGCCTGTCTGCTGCGCAGTCGCCGGCCCGCATCGCGGCCAAGCGCGGCAAGAAGGTGGAGGAACTCAACCATGGCTAATGAGTCCAACAAGACTGTCAAGGTCCGCCTGGTGCGTGGCCTGCGTGGCACCCAGTCGCGTCACCGCCTGTCGGTGCGTGCCCTGGGCCTGAACAAGCTCAACGATGTGCGTGAACTGAAGGACAGCCCGCAGGTGCGCGGCCTGATCAACAAGGTTCAGTACCTCGTCCAGGTTGAGGAGTAATCGACCATGACTCTGCGTCTCAATGAACTGAGCCCGGCACCGGGCGCCCGCACCGAGCGTACCCGCGTCGGTCGCGGTATCGGCTCGGGCCTGGGCAAGACTGCCGGCCGCGGCCACAAGGGTTCGTTCGCCCGCAAGGGTGGCGGCAAGATCAAGGCTGGCTTCGAAGGCGGCCAGACCCCCATGCAGCGTCG
This sequence comes from Stenotrophomonas sp. 62841_Sma, assembly GCF_056482945.1. Taxonomy (NCBI): domain Bacteria; kingdom Pseudomonadati; phylum Pseudomonadota; class Gammaproteobacteria; order Lysobacterales; family Lysobacteraceae; genus Stenotrophomonas; species Stenotrophomonas sp. 62841_Sma. The sequence continues at coordinate 875,138 of NZ_CM151224.1, forward strand.
TCTGCCGAAGATCGGCTTCCGTTCGCCGATCGCCAAGGACACCGCTGAAGTGCTGCTGTACGCGCTGGACAAGCTGCCGGCCGGTGAGATCGACTTCGCCGCCCTGCGTGCTGCCAAGCTGGTCCCGAGCACTGCAAAGAAGGCCAAGGTCGTCGTCAAGGGCGAAGTGACCAAGGCGTTCACCCTGAAGGGTATCGCTGCCACGGCGGGTGCCAAGGCTGCGATCGAAGCTGCCGGCGGCAGCGTAACGGAGTAAGAAAATCATGGCGCAAGCTGGCATCGGTAACCTCGCGGGCGGAATGGGCAAGTTCACTGAACTTCGCCAACGTTTGCTGTTCGTCGTCGGGGCTTTGATCGTCTATCGCATCGGCTGCTACGTGCCGGTGCCGGGCGTCAATCCCGATGCCATGCTTGCCATGATGCAACAGCAGGGCGGCGGCATCGTGGACATGTTCAACATGTTCTCGGGCGGCGCCCTGCACCGTTTCAGCATCTTCGCGCTGAACGTGATGCCGTACATCTCGGCATCGATCGTGATGCAGCTGGCCGTGCACATCTTCCCCGCCCTGAAGGCGATGCAGAAGGAAGGTGAGTCCGGCCGCCGCAAGATCACCCAGTATTCGCGCATCGGCGCCGTGCTGCTGGCAGTGGTGCAGGGCGGCTCGATCGCGCTGGCCCTGCAGGGCCAGGTCTCGCCGTCGGGCGCTCCGGTCGTGTACGCGCCGGGCATGGGCTTCGTGCTCACCGCCGTGGTCGCGCTGACCGCCGGCACCATGTTCCTGATGTGGGTCGGTGAGCAGGTCACCGAGCGCGGCATCGGCAACGGCGTGTCGCTGATCATCTTCGCCGGTATCGTCGCTGGCCTGCCGGGTGCGATCATCCACACCTTCGACGCCTACCGCGACGGCAACATCCAGTTCATCCAGCTGCTGCTGATCGCCATCGTCGTGCTCGCCTTCACCTTCTTCGTGGTGTTCGTCGAGCGTGGCCAGCGCCGGATCACGGTCAACTACGCGCGCCGCCAGGGCGGTCGCAACGCGTACATGAACCAGACCTCGTTCCTGCCGCTGAAGCTCAACATGGCCGGCGTCATCCCGGCGATCTTCGCCTCGAGCCTGCTGGCCTTCCCGGCCACCCTGGCCATGTGGTCCGGCCAGGCTGCCAACCAGAGCAGCTTCGGCCAGGTCCTGCAGAAGGTTGCCAATGCCCTGGGCCCGGGCGAGCCGCTGCACATGATCGTGTTCGCTGCGCTGATCACCGGTTTCGCGTTCTTCTATACCGCGCTGGTGTTCAACTCGCAGGAAACCGCCGACAACCTGAAGAAGTCGGGCGCGCTGATTCCGGGCATCCGTCCGGGCAAGGCCACTGCCGATTACATCGACGGCGTGCTGACCCGCCTGACCGCAGCCGGCTCGGCCTACCTGGTGATCGTCTGCCTGCTGCCGGAACTGATGCGCACGCAGCTGAACGCCTCGTTCTACTTCGGCGGTACTTCGCTGCTGATCGTGGTGGTGGTGGTGATGGACTTCATCGCCCAGGTGCAGGCGCACCTGATGTCCCACCAGTACGAGAGCCTGCTGAAGAAGGCCAACCTGAAGGGCGGCAACCGCGGCGGTTTTGCCCGCGGCTGATTGGCCTGTTATACTTTCGTCTTCCTGACGTGATGGTCCCTCCGCTTCGCGGACTCCGGCCACACAAACGAAGGGCGGCCCCCGCAGCGGTTCCGGGTGGGGGTGTGATGAGGTGGTCCTGCGCTGGAGTAGCGCGGGCGGCCCCGGGGGAAACCCCAGGTCCAACCCCATCCGGCGCCGGAGCCTGGGCACACTCCCCAGGCCGGGTTCATGAAACCAATGGTTTCACGGGCTTCCATGTAAACCGGAACCTTGTTAGTATCGCTAGTTCACTTTTTTGATCCATCCTGCCGGATTGGCGTGCCCGAGGTGCGCTGTCGGCCATCACTCAGCTGGAGAACCGCGTCATGGCGCGTATTGCAGGCGTCAACCTGCCAGCCCAGAAGCACGTCTGGGTCGGGTTGCAAAGCATTTACGGCATCGGCCGTACCCGTTCGAAGAAGGTCTGCGAAGTCGCAGGCGTTGCTTCGACCACCAAGATCCGCGATCTGTCGGAGCCGGAAATCGAGCGCCTGCGCGCCGAAGTCGGCAAGTACATCGTGGAAGGCGATCTGCGCCGTGAGATCGGCATCGCGATCAAGCGCCTGATGGACCTGGGCTGCTACCGCGGCCTGCGTCACCGTCGTGGCCTCCCGCTGCGTGGCCAGCGCACCCGTACCAACGCCCGCACCCGCAAGGGTCCGCGCAAGGCGATCAAGAAGTAAGGGACTGAGAAATGGCTAAGCCCGCTGCTAAGACCAAGAAGAAGATCAAGCGCGTCGTCACCGACGGCGTTGCCCACGTCCACGCTTCGTTCAACAACACCATCGTCACCATCACCGACCGCCAGGGCAACGCTCTGTCGTGGGCGACCTCCGGTGGCGCTGGCTTCCGCGGTTCGCGCAAGTCGACCCCGTTCGCTGCCCAGGTGGCTGCTGAAAAGGCCGGTCGTGCTGCGCTGGACTACGGCGTGAAGTCGCTGGAAGTCCGCATCAAGGGCCCGGGTCCGGGCCGTGAGTCGGCCGTGCGTTCGTTGAACAACGTCGGCTACAAGATCACCAACATCATCGACGTGACGCCTATCCCGCACAACGGGTGCCGTCCGCCGAAGAAGCGTCGCGTCTAAAGGGAGCGATAAGAAATGGCTCGTTATATCGGTCCTACCTGTAAGCTCGCCCGTCGCGAAGGCGCCGACCTGTCCCTGAAGAGCCCGGCGCGTGCGCTGGACTCGAAGTGCAAGCTGGAGCAGAAGCCCGGCCAGCACGGCGCCACTGCCCGCAAGGGCAAGCTGTCCGACTACGCCACCCAGCTGCGTGAAAAGCAGAAGGTCAAGCGTATCTACGGCCTGCTGGAGCGTCAGTTCCGCAACTACTACAAGAAGGCCTCGACCAAGAAGGGCAACACCGGCGAGAACCTGCTGCAGTTGCTGGAAACCCGCCTGGACAACGTCGTCTACCGCATGGGCTTCGCCGTGACCCGTCCGGCTGCCCGTCAGCTGGTGTCGCACCGCGGCGTCACCGTGAATGGCAAGTCGGTCAACCTGGCTTCGTACCAGGTCAAGGCTGGCGACGCCATCGCTCTGTCTGAAAAGGCTGCCAAGCAGCTGCGCGTCCAGGAAGCCCTGACCGTCGCCGCCCAGCATGACCTGAGCCCGTCGTGGGTTGAAGTGGATTCCGGGAAGTTCACCGGCATCTTCAAGGCTGTTCCGGATCGTTCGGATCTGCCTGCGGACATCAACGAAGCGCTGATCGTCGAGCTGTATTCGAAGTAATTCACATTGGAGAGCCCCCGGCGACGGCCGGGGGTTCACTAGGAGAACCCGCAACATGACGGTTACCGCCAACCAGGTTCTGCGTCCTCGCGGTCCGCAGATCGAACGCCTTACCGACACCCGTGCAAAGGTCGTTATCGAACCTTTGGAGCGGGGTTACGGGCATACGCTGGGTAATGCCCTGCGTCGCGTGCTGCTGTCGTCCATCCCGGGCTTCGCCATCACGGAAGTCGAAATCGACGGCGTGTTGCATGAGTACACCACGGTCGAAGGTCTGCAGGAGGACGTGCTCGAAGTCCTGCTGAACCTCAAGGACGTGGCCATCCGTATGCACTCCGGCGACAGCGCCACCCTGTCCCTGTCCAAGCAGGGCCCGGGCGTTGTCACCGCTGCCGACATCAAGGTCGACCACAATGTGGAGATCCTGAACGGCGAACACGTGATCTGCCACCTGACCAAGGATACGGCGATCAACATGCGTCTGAAGATCGAACGTGGTTTCGGCTACCAGCCGGCCGCCGCGCGTCGTCGTCCGGACGAAGAAACCCGTGCCATCGGCCGTCTGGTCCTGGATGCCTCGTTCTCGCCGGTCCGCCGCGTCGCCTATGCCGTGGAAGCGGCCCGCGTCGAACAGCGTACCGACCTGGACAAGCTGGTCATCGATATCGAGACCAACGGCACCATCGACGCCGAGGAAGCCGTGCGCACCGCCGCCGACATCCTCAGCGACCAGCTGTCGGTGTTCGGTGACTTCACCCACCGCGACCGCGGTGCAGCCAAGCCGGCCAACAACGGCGTGGATCCGGTGCTGCTGCGCCCGATCGACGATCTGGAGCTGACCGTGCGTTCGGCCAACTGCCTGAAGGCTGAAAGCATCTACTACATCGGCGATCTGATCCAGAAGACCGAAGTGGAGCTGCTGAAGACCCCGAACCTGGGCAAGAAGTCGCTCACCGAGATCAAGGAAGTGCTGGCTCAGCGCGGCCTGTCGCTCGGCATGAAGCTGGAGAACTGGCCGCCGGCCGGTGTCGCCAGCCACGGCATGCTGGGCTGATATCGGTAATGCCTGAAGGCTCCACCGTTCGCGGTGGGGCCTTCAACGCAACACACCATGCCACGACGAACCCCAGGTTCGCGCGGCAGGTCGCCCAGGACGGGTGGCCAGGACCAACCGCAGTCCGCGCAGCAACGCCAGGATGGCGACAACGATCCGCACAGTCTCATCATTAACCAAGGAATATCACCATGCGTCACCAGAAGTCTGGCCGTAAGTTCAGCCGTACCAGCGCCCACCGCGAAGCGATGTTCAAGAACATGGCTGCCTCGCTGTTCAAGCACGAGCTGATCAAGACCACCCTGCCGAAGGCCAAGGAACTGCGCCGCGTTGCCGAGCCGCTGATCACCCTGGCCAAGGTCGACTCCGTCGCCAACCGCCGTCTGGCCTTCGCTCGCCTGCGCGACAACGAAGCCGTGGGCAACCTGTTCACCATCCTGGGCCCGCGCTACGCGAACCGTCCGGGCGGCTACCTGCGTCTGCTGAAGTGCGGCTTCCGCGCTGGCGACAACGCGCCGATGGCCTACGTCGAGCTGGTTGACCGTCCGGTCGTGGCCGAGGAAGTGGCCGAGTAATCGGACCGCTCCAATGCGACACAGCGAAAGCCCGGCCTCTGCCGGGCTTTTGCGTTTCCGGGGTCGGATCCCTTTCCGCAAGAAAGGGCTCTGACCCACACCGTTCCGACAGGCGTCACCTGTGGCGGTTCGAATGGCGCGCACTCTCGGTTACGCTTGGCGCCTGATCCATTCGAGCGTTGACGATGAATCCACTGCGCTGGCCCTTCCGCGCCCAGTTCTTCCTGGGCTTCCTGATCTGCGCGGGCCTGCTTGGCTACGCGATCTTCCTGCAGCTGAAGATGGGCCTGGAGCCGTGTCCGCTGTGCATCTTCCAGCGCCTGGCGTTCGCCGCGCTTGGCCTGCTGTTCCTGATCGGTGCACTGCATGGTCCGTCCAACCGCCCGGGACGCGCGACCTATGGCGTGCTGGCCTTCATTGCCGCGGCCGTGGGTGTCGGCATCGCCGCGCGCCACGTCTACGTGCAGATGCTGCCGCCGGAAATGGGGTCCACCTGTGGCCCGCCGCTGGCCTTCCTGAGCGAAACCATGGGGCCGCTGGAAGTATTCCGCACGGTGCTGACCGGTACCGGCAACTGCGGCAACATCGACTGGACCTTCCTGGGCCTGACCATGCCGATGTGGTCGGGCGTGTGGTTCGTGCTGCTGGCGCTGTGGGCGCTGGTGGTGTCGCTGCGCAAGGTCAAGCGCTGAAGCAGGGTAGTGCCGGCCGCTGGCCGGCACACCGCGGGAATGCCGGCCAGCGGCCGGCACTATCTCAGAAATCCTGCTGCAGGCTCAGGTAGGCGCCGCGGTGCGGTCCCCATTGCGGGGCGAACACGCCGACGCCACCGCCATCGCGCAGCTGGTAGCTGCGGTCCAACGCGTTGATCACCGCCAGCTGCACATGCAGTGGATGGCCGCTGTCGACGTTGAAGTCGTGCCCGGCGCTGAGGTTCACCTGCAGGTAGGACGGCAGCTCGCCACCGTTGGGTACGCCCTCGATGTCCGAACGCAGGCCACTGCCGAACACGTAGTTGGCCCCGATCCGGTTGTGCCCGGCGAAGGCGTAGCTGAGGCCACCCGACGAGGTCAGCTTCTGGTCGTGGTCCAGGTGGATCCAGTGGTTGGCCACATAGGCCAGCGCCTCGGGATCGAGGTTGTACTGGCTGGTGATGACATCCGTACCGATGGCCTTGTTCAGCGCGGCATTGAAGTAGGCACTGAACGGACCGTTGCTGTAGTCGGCACTGAACTCCAGACCACGGATGTGTCCGCGGCGGTAGTTGAAGGTCGAGTAGATGTAGGCGGCGCCGAACTGGCCTTCGTCCTGCAGGCGGGCGACGCGGCGGTCGTACGCATCCAGTCCAAGGGTCAGGTGTTCGCCCAGTTGCTGCGAGACGCCGATGTCGTAGTAGTCGCTGCGCTCGGCCAGCGGCGTGTTGTTGCCACCGCTGGGCTGCTGGTTGGTGGTGCCGTCGTACAGGGCGATGTCGCTGCTGGCGATCAGTTCACTGGCCGGTGGCGTGAAATAGCGCGAATAGCCGGCATGCACGGTGGTGCTGTCGCTGGCATTCCAGACCACGCCCACGCGCGGGCTGAGCTGGCCCTCGGTGCGGCCGAAGGCCTTGTAGCGGTCACCGCGCAGACCGTAGTTGACGGTCCAGTCGTCGCCGATTTTCCACTCATCCTGTACGTACAACGCCAGCGTGCTGGCATGGAAGGCGCTGTGATCAGGAATCAGCAGCGGCGTGGTGCTGGACTGCTGGCCGCCGTCATCAACCGGGAACACCCAGCTGTTGCTGCTGGCCCGTGCGTTCTCGTAGTTGCCGTACAAGCCGTAGCGCAGCGTGTGGTCGTTGCCCAGTGGTGTGGAGAAGTCGGCCTGCAGGGTGTTGGCACGGTTGCTGCGCTGCACCTGCGAGGCGACGCCACTGAACACCAGGTCGCCGATGACGTCCGGATTGAACGCCACATCGCTGTAGCGCTGCCCGGCGGACAGCTGGTAGGCGGTGCTGCCCAGCGTGCCCTGCAGTACCAGCATGCCGAAGCGGGTGGTCTCGCGCTGGGTCTCATCCAGCTGGCTGGAATCGAAGGTGGTGGTGTCCAGGTAACCGAACTGCGGCGTCTGCCCTGGATTGACCGGAATCTGGAAACGGTTGTTGGCGAAACCGGCGAACACACTCAGGCGGGTGTTCTCGTTGACCAGGTAGGTCAGGTCGGCGAAGGCCTTGCCCTGGTGGGTATCGTCGTGCAGCGGCTTGCGCGAGTTGGTCGGATTCTCCAGGCCGACTTCGTTCTGGTCGTAGTTGCCGGTCAGGAACCAGCTCCAGCGTCCCTGGTTGCCCCACCAGGAGGCATTCGGGTTCACCTTGCCGAACGAGCCGGTGGTCAGTCCGGCGCTGCCACCGTTGCCCAGCTCGGCGCCATTGCGGGTGGTGATGTCGACCACCGCCGCGGTGCGCTCGCCGAACTGCGCCGGCAACGCGCCGTCCATCAGGCGGATGCTCTTGATGGTGCGCGCATCCAGGGTCTGGCCGAAGCCGGAAATCGACTCGGGCAGCAACACGCCGTTGATCCGGTACTGCAGGTTGGCGTGGTCGCCGCGCACGTGCACGCCGCCATAGGAATCCTGGACCACGCCGGGTGCCTGCAGCAGCACCTGGCTGAGCGGCGCGGAGGCGCCCAGCGGCTGCTTCTGGATGTCCTCGGCGGTGATCTGGTACTGGCTGCTGCCGATGTCCGGCGACAGCGCGTTGCGGGCCTGGTCGAGCTGGGCGCTGACGGTGACCGTGTCCAGGTCCTTGACCGCAGGCCCGGCGCCATCGGCGGCGGCCGCGAAGGCGGGCAGGCTGGCCAGGGCCAGGGCGAAGGTGATGCCGGTAGAGAGGGGCGAGGGCTTCATGATGGGAAGAGTGATGGCAGGGCGTGGAAGGGGCCGGTCCATGACGTGGAAGTGTTACTCCGTAACAGATCATGCGCCTGCCTTGAGCGGCTGACCATGCTGGATCTGGCTGCTCGCATCGGCCTTTCCCTGCCGTTCAGGCGGCCTGGCCGAGCAGGTCGGCCCTTTGCGCCAGCGGCTGGCTCTGCGACCATGACCGCCCCCCATCCCGGAAGTCTGCAATGAGCCTGTCCGCCGTTCCGCCCGTGCCCGATCCCGCCGCAGCCGCCACTGGCGCCGCCTGGTCGCCGGAGAGCTGGCGTGGCAAGACCGCGCTGCAGATGCCGACCTACCCGGACCCGGTGGCGCTGGACGCCGCTCTGCACGAACTGAAGCGGCTGCCGCCGCTGGTCACCTCCTGGGAAATCCTGGCGCTGAAGCAGCAGCTGGCCGAGGCGCAGGAAGGCAAGCGCTTCCTGCTGCAGGGCGGCGACTGCGCGGAGAACTTCAGCGACTGCGAATCGGGCACCATTTCCAACCGGCTGAAGGTGCTGCTGCAGATGAGCCTGGTGCTGGTGCATGGCCTGCGCCAGCCGGTGATCCGCGTCGGCCGTTTCGCCGGCCAGTACGCCAAGCCACGTTCGGCCGATACCGAGACCCGCGACGGCGTGACCCTGCCCAGCTACCGCGGTGATGTCATCAACGCGCCGGCCTTCACCGAAGCGGCGCGGCTGCCGGATCCGAAGCGGATGCTGCAGGCCCACGCGCACTCGGCGATGACCATGAACTTCGTGCGTGCGCTGATCGACGGCGGTTTCGCCGACCTGCACCACCCCGAGTACTGGAACCTGGAATGGGTGAGCCATTCGCCGTTGGCCGCCGACTACCAGAAGATGGTGGCCTCGATCGGCGATGCAGTGCATTTCATGGAGACCCTGGCCGGGGCCCGCGTGCACAACCTCAACCGCATCGATTTCTACACCTCGCATGAAGCGCTGCTGTTGCCCTACGAGCAGGCGTTGACCCGGCAGGTGCCGCGCCAGCAGGGCTGGTTGAACCTGAGCACGCACTACCCGTGGATCGGCATGCGCACGGCCGCGCTCGATGGCGCGCACGTGGAATACCTGCGTGGCGTGCGCAACCCTATCGCGATCAAGGTCGGCCCGTCGGTGACGCCGGACCAGCTGCTGCGCCTGATTGATGTGCTCAACCCGCATGACGAGCCGGGTCGACTGAGCTTCATTCACCGCATGGGTGCAGCGCAGATCGCCGAGAAGCTGCCGCCGCTGCTGGATGCGGTCAAGCGCGATGGCCGCCGCGTGCTGTGGGTGTGCGATGCGATGCATGGCAACACCGAAAGCACTGCCAATGGTTTCAAGACACGCCGCTTCGACAACGTGCGTGGCGAAGTGGAGATGTCGTTCGATCTGCACGCGGCCGCAGGTACGCGACTGGGCGGTGTGCACCTGGAGCTGACCGGCGAAGACGTGACCGAGTGCACCGGTGGCGCGCGCGAACTGACCGAACGTGACCTGGAGCGCGCCTACCGCTCGACGGTGGACCCGCGGTTGAACTACGAGCAGTCGCTGGAGATCGCGATGGCGATCGTGCGCAAGCAGGAGCAAGTGCGGTAAGGGATTTTCGGCAGGGCTTGCAGCCCTGCACCTGCTGCAGTCAACGTCAACGTCAACAGCGGGCATTCCGTGGGTTGGCGGGGCGGTGTGGGCAGGCAGGACACGCCGTAAACCCATCCATGAAGTGACCCCCGAGACTTGGACGGGGTCAGGCGGCCGATTGGGCCTGCTCCCGGTACTTTACCGGGCTCAGACCTTTCAGTTTCAGTTTGATGCGCTCTTCGTTGTAGTACTGGATGTATTCCACCAGCCCAGCTTCCAGACTCTCGATGCTGTCAAAGCTGTTCAGGTAGAAGAATTCCGACTTCAGCGTCCCAAAGAAGCTCTCCATCGCCGCATTGTCCAGGCAGTTGCCGCGCCGGGACATGCTTTGTTTCAACGAGTGCTTTTCCAGCATGTGCCGGTAGTTTTCATGCTGGTACTGCCAGCCCTGGTCGGAGTGGATCATGGGGCGCTCATCCGGGGGAAGCTTCTTGATGGCCTCCTCCAGCATTTGGCCCACCAGATCAAATACGGGCCGACGCTTGATCTGATAAGCCACGATTTCACCGTTGTAGAGGTCCATGATCGGCGACAGGTACAGCTTCATGCCCTGCACCTTGAACTCGGTCACGTCAGTCACCCACTTCTGGTTGGGGCGCTCGGCATGGAACTGGCGATTGAGGTCATTGCCAACCACAACATTGGCCGCCCCCTTGAAGGCCTGGTAGCGCTTCACACGCACCCGCGATTTCAGTCCCATCTCCCCCATCAGGCGCTGAACCCGCTTGTGATTGGTCCGATGACCCTGATTGGCCAATTCCAGCGTCACCGTGCGATAGCCATAGCGCCCTTGGCTTTGATCGTAGATTGCACGGATGCGCTCGCACAGGGCTGCCTCATCCTGATCCGGATGGGCCAGGACATGGTTCTGGTAATAGAACGTACTGCGTGACAGCTCAGCTGCTTCGAGCAGAAGCGACAGCGTATGAACCTGCCTCAATCCCTGGACGGCTTGCGCTTTGCGTCCTGCGCCGCCTGCTCTTCCCGGATCAAGGCATCGAGTTTTTTTAGGTAGTCGGTCTCCGCACGCAGATAGGCGACTTCCTTGAGCAGCTCATCGCGGCTCATATCCTCAGGTGGCTTGGACGAACGGGTCTTTTTCATCGGCTTTCGGGGCGGCGGCGGAGGGGGTGCCAACGCTTGGGCACCGCCTTGAGCATACAGGCGCCGCCATCGCCCCACCGCGCCGGCATCGCCAATTTGAAAGTAGGTGGTGGCCTCCCGCCCGGACATGCCGTCCTGGCTCATTTTCTCCAGGACAGCCAGTTTGAACGGGAGGTCATAGGACCGGGCATGGCGATGAAATCCCCGCCAACCATGCAGCCGATAGGTCGCCACCCAGCGCCTGACCGTGGAGAACTCCAGGCCGTGGCGACGGGCAATGGCTTTGACCGATGTGGAGGTCTTGCAGGCCTCTTTGGCGACCTGCAGTTTGAAACGCGCGTCGTATTTGTTCATGTATCCCTCGGGGTTGGATCTGGTGTCCAACTCCCGGGGGTCACTTCACCATGGGGGCTCGATGGCGCCATCCATGGCGCCAACGGTCCTGCCTACCCACATCGCCCCGCCTCTGACAGATTCCGGCGGCTGTTGGTAGGTGTCGACCTTGGTCGACACGCTGGATCCACGCCATGCGTGGATGCATTTCGATTCCAATTCGAAATATTCGATTCCGATGGAGATTCATCCACGCATGGCGTGGATCTACTGCAGATCGCGGGAATCTGTCGAAGGCGGGGTGGGTCCGGTTGCGGGGGCGTGAGCCGCATGGATGCGGCGACCGAGCTTACATGGACGTACTTGCAGCGCCCCCCGCAACCGGACCCACCCCGCCATCCCGCAGGAAACCCGCTTCTGCTTCGGCTGTTGCTGTTGCTGTTGCTGTTGCTGTTGCTGTTGCTCCAGCTCGCAGCAGGTGCAGGGCTGCAAGCCCTGCCGACCAACACCCTTCTTACGAACGACTGACGTGACACTCATGCGTCATGCGCGAGGCTGTCCGCTTGGCTGTTCGAGTGGAGGTGGCAACGGTGCACTGGCAAAGCGCACAGGCCTACGCATGGCCATTGGGATTGGCAGCAGTAGTGGGCGGCATCGGCGCGTGGCTGATCCTCTGGATCTACCATCGATTGAAAGGGCGTGATCGCCGGCGTGCACGCATCGGTCGCGTGCTCGGGTTGCCACTGGCCACTGCATGGCCGCTGCTGTTGTTGATTCCCGCATTGCAGGCCACGCCGCTACAGGATCCGGTGCTGGGCAACCTGCAGCATGTGCTGCACATCGCGCTGACCGCGTGCTTCATCTGGTTGCTGGTACGCGCGGTGGCGGCGGGCGAGCGCGCGATCCTGCGCAGTCATCCCATCGATGTCTCCGACAATCTGGAAGCGCGCCGCATCCAGACCCAGACGCGGGTGCTCAGCCGCGTGCTGATGGGCGGCATCATCGTGCTGGGCGCATCGCTGGTGCTGTTGACCTTCCCGATGGTGCAGAAGATCGGCACCGCGCTGCTGGCATCGGCAGGCCTGATCGGCCTGGTGGCGGGTATCGCGGCCAAGCCGGTGTTCGGCAACCTGATCGCTGGCCTGCAGATCGCGGTGACGCAGCCGATCCGGCTGGATGACGTGGTGATCGTCGAGGGCGAGTGGGGCCGCATCGAGGAGATCGGCAGCAGCTATGTGGTGGTGCGCATCTGGGATGAGCGACGGATGGTGGTGCCGCTGACCTGGTTCATCGAAAACCCGTTCCAGAACTGGACGCGGCGCAGCGCCGATCTGCTCGGCACCGCGTTCCTGTGGTTGGACTACCGTGCGCCGATTGCCGCGATCCGCGCTGAGCTGGAACGCATCTGCCGTGGCGAAGCGCTGTGGGATGGCCGGGTCTGCGTGACCCAGGTGACCGAGACCAGCGAGCGTGCGATCCAGGTGCGCCTGCTGGTCAGCGCGCGCAGCTCGGGCGATGCCTTCGATCTGCGTTGCCTGGTGCGCGAGCGCATGCTCGATTTCCTCGCGCGCGAGCATCCGCAGTCGCTGCCGCAGGTGCGTGCGCGGCTGCAACACGAGGATGAGCTGGATATGCCGCGTGGTCCACGTGCACGCACCGCGGATGTGCGTTCGCCGGGTGCTGAAGATGGTGAGGCGGCGATCGTGCCGGTGGAGCCGGAACCCGGACGGTAGCGCCGGCCGCTGGCCGGCAACTCCGGATCTGCCGGCCAGCGGCCGGCACTACCGGATCACAGCTCGCCAGCGTCGATCAGTGCGTCGGTATCGAAGTGCGGTGGGCGCCGCGCGCGCGTGCGCTGTTCGTAGGCGTAGGCCATCTCGATCAGCTTCGGCTCGCTCCAGGCGGTGCCCATGAACAGCAGACCCACCGGCAGACCATCGATCTGCCCCATCGGCACGGTGAGGCTGGGATAGCCGGCCACGGCGGCGGCGCTGTAGCTTTCACCGGGGAAGTCGTCGCCTTCGCTGCGGATCGGCCATGCCACGCCGGTGGTCGGCGCCACCAGCGCATCGAGCTGGTGGGCGGCGAGGGCAGCATCGATGCCTTCCGGGCCGGCCAGCCGGCGCGCATCGCTGCGGGCGCGGATATAGGCGGGGTCGGCCAGGCCGGCGGTGGCATCGGCCTCCACCAGCAGCTCCTGGCCGAACAGGCCCAGTTCCTGCTTGCTGTGCGCCTGGTTGAAGGCGATCAGTTCGGCCAGGCTGCGCAATGGTGCGCGGTGGGTGCTGAAATAGCGCTCCAGCCCGGCCTTGAATTCGTACAGCAGCAGTGTGCGCTCGGCCTCGGCCCAGGCGCCCTGGTTGGGCAGCTCCACCGGCACCACCACGGCGCCGGCGCGGCGCAGCTCGGTTGCCGCCTGTTCGATCAGTGGCGGCATGCCACGGTACTTCAGCAGCGGTGTCTGCAGCAGGCCGATGCGCTTGCCGCGCAGGCCCTGCGGGTCCAGTCGCGCGGTGTAGTCGTAGACCGCGCGGCCGGGCATGGTCGCGGTGGCCGGGTCGGCATCATCGCGGCCGGCGATCGCGGTCAGCACGGCGGCAGCGTCGGCGACGCTGCGTGCCATCGGCCCGGCAGTGTCCTGGCTGAAGGAGATCGGGATGATGCCGTCGCGGCTGACCAGGCCGACCGTCGGCTTCAGGCCGACCACGCCGTTGATCGCCGCCGGGCAGACGATGCTGCCGTCGGTTTCGGTGCCGATCGCCACGCTGACCAGGTTGGCGGCCACGGCCACCGCGCTGCCGCTGCTGGAACCACACGGCGAATGGCTGATGCGATAGGGGTTGCGGGTCTGGCCGCCACGCGCGCTCCAGCCGGAGATCGAAGCATTGCCGCGGAAGTTGGCCCATTCGCTGAGGTTGGTCTTGCCCAGCACCACCGCACCGGCGTCGCGCAGCCGGCGCACCAGGTAGGCATCGTCCGGACGGAAGCCCTGCAGGGCCAGCGAACCCGCACTGGTGGCCATCGGCGCGGCGTTGATGTTGTCCTTCAACAGCAGGGGAATGCCATGCAGCGGGCCGCGCAGGCGGCCGTCACGGCGTTCGCGGTCGCGCGCGGCGGCTTCCTTCAGGGCACCGGGGTTGAGCTCGATCACCGCGCGCAGGCGCGGCCCGGTGCGGTCCAGCGCGGCGATGCGCTGCAGGTAGGCCTGGGTCAGGGTGGTGCTGTCCAGTTCCCCGGCGGTCATCCGCGCCTGCAGGTCGGCGACATCGGTTTCGGCGTACGGGAACGGCACGTTGCGGCTCGCAGGTTCGGCCGCATGCGCGCTGGGCGTGGCCGGGCTGCAGCCAGCCGAAAGCAGCGCCGGCAGCGCGGCGAGCAGGCAGGTCAGCAGAGGCGGCAAGGACGGGCGCATGGGGCGGCTTGGTCGGCTCCAATCCCCAGTGTAGCCGGTGCTCAGCGGTGGCGCTTGCGCAGGTCGCGGGCGAGCACGTAGACCACGATCAGGTTGATCGCCAGGATCGTCCACGACGGCCAGCCGGGGTGGCGGATGATCGCGAAGATGTCGAAAGGCAGGTACAGGGCGGCGGTCAGGCAGCCCAGCCAGGAGGCCCAGGCCTTGGCCCGCCACAGGCCCCAGGCTTCGACCAGGTGCAGCAGGCCGTAGCCGATCATCCCCGCCGCGGCCAGGTGGACCGCGTCGGGGCTGATCATGTGCAGCAGCGAGGGCAGGGTGCCATGGTCCGGATCCAGGCTGAAACGCCGGATCAGGGCCATGATGCCGTGCCGTAGCGGCTGCGGTCCGAGCACTTCCAGCCCGGTGGCGGCCAACAGCGCCAGCATCGCCTTGCTCGCTTCGAGCAGGGCGATGACATGGAGACCCGGATGCCGGTGTGGATCCGGGTTGTAGCCGCTCAGGTTCACGGGGTGCTGGCTCAGCCGCCGCGCGAAGCCTTCTTGCGGTCGCTTTCGGTCAGGAACTTCTTGCGCAGACGGATCTCCTTCGGGGTGATCTCGACCAGCTCGTCGTCTTCGATGAAGTCCAGGGCCTGTTCCAGCGAGTACTTGATCGCCGGGGTCAGCTGGATCGCATCGTCCTTGCCCGAAGCGCGCATGTTGGTCAGCGGCTTGGTCTTGATCGCGTTGACGGTCAGGTCGTTGTCCTTGGAGTGGATGCCGACCAGCTGACCTTCATACACGTTGTCGCCTTCAGCAGCGAAGAGCTTGCCGCGTTCCTGCAGCGGGCCCAGCGAGTAGGCCGGCGTGGTGCCCGGCGCATTGGCGATCATCACGCCGTTGATGCGCTTGGCGATCGCGCCCTGTTCCTTCGGGCCGTAGTGGTCGAACACGTGGAACAGCAGGCCCGAACCCTGGGTCAGGGTCTTGAACTCGTTCTGGAAACCGATCAGGCCACGGGCCGGGATCGAGTACTCCAGACGCACACGGCCCTTGCCGTCCGATTCCATGTTCTTCAGCTGGCCCTTGCGGGTGCCCAGCTTTTCCATCACGCCGCCCTGGTGGATTTCTTCGATGTCCACCACCAGCTGCTCGATCGGCTCCATCATCTGGCCGTCGATTTCCTTGATGATCACTTCCGGGCGCGACACGGCCAGCTCGTAGCCTTCGCGACGCATGTTCTCGATCAGCACCGACAGGTGCAGCTCGCCACGGCCGGAGACCAGGAACTTGTCGGCGTCTTCCAGCTGCTCGACCTTCAGGGCCACGTTGTGGACCTTTTCACGGTCCAGGCGGTCCTTGATCTGGCGGCTGGTCAGGAACTTGCCACCGGACAGGTCCTTGTTGCCGGCGAACGGCGAGTTGTTGACCTGGAAGGTCATCGAGATGGTCGGCTCGTCGACGGTCAGCGCCGGCAGCGCTTCCGGGGTGTCCGGAGCGCAGATGGTGTCGGAGATGGTCAGCTCCTGGATGCCGGAGATGGCCACGATGTCGCCGGCCTCGGCGGTATCCTGCTCGATGCGCTCCAGGCCCATGAAGCCCAGCACCTGCAGCACCTTGCCGTTGCGCTTCTTGCCTTCACGGTCGATGACCGCGACCTGCATGTTCTTCTTCAGGGTGCCGCGCTGGATGCGGCCGATGCCGATCACGCCCACGAAGTTGTTGTAGTCCAGCTGGCTGATGCGCATCTGGAACGGGCCTTCCGGGTCCACTTCCGGACGCGGCGCGTGCTGCATGATCGCTTCGTACAGCGGGGTCATGTCGCCGTCGCGCACGGTGTCTTCCAGGCCGGCGTAGCCGTTCAGGCCGGAGGCGTAGACGATCGGGAAGTCCAGCTGCTCGTTGGTGGCGCCGAGCTTGTCGAACAGGTCGAAGACCTGGTCGATCACCCATTCCGGACGGGCGCCCGGACGGTCGACCTTGTTGACCACGACGATCGGCTTGAAGCCCATCGCGAAGGCCTTCTGGGTCACGAAGCGGGTCTGCGGCATCGGGCCGTCCATCGCATCGACCAGGATCAGCACGGTGTCGACCATCGACAGCACGCGCTCGACCTCACCACCGAAGTCGGCGTGGCCGGGGGTGTCGACGATGTTGATCCGGTTCTTGATGCCGGTCTTCTTGTCTTCCCAGGTGATGGCGGTGTTCTTGGCCAGGATGGTGATGCCGCGTTCCTTTTCCTGGTCGTTGCTGTCCATCACGCGCTCGGCGAGGACGGTACGCTCGGACAGGGTGCCGGACTGCTTCAGCAGCTGGTCGACCAGGGTGGTCTTGCCATGGTCGACGTGGGCGACGATGGCGATGTTGCGAAGATTTTCGATGGACATACGAAAGGGGGCCAGTCGGCGCCGGATTTGGAAAAAGAAGTCCAACATTATACGTCGAACTTGACGATTCGCGAAAAGGTGGATTTCACACCCGTCATGGGGCCCATTCAGTTGGGGGCCGCGGCGCCGGTCGAGGCCGCCTGGCCTGCACCGCGGGGCACCCCGTCCCGTGGCTGAAGCCCGGATCTGCGCCCATGGTCGAAGCCGCCGCCGCCACGAGGCAGGTGTAAACTAGGTGGCTAGACGCGTTCCCCTCTGCATCAAGGATCTTCATGTCCCTCATCGCCACTTTCGACACCACCCAGGGCCCGATCAAGGTCGAGCTGTTCGCCGACAAGGCGCCGCTGACCGTGGCCAACTTCGTGAACCTGGTCAAGCACGGTTTCTATGACGGCCTGATCTTCCACCGCGTGATCGCCGACTTCATGATCCAGGGCGGCTGCCCGCAGGGTCGTGGCACCGGCGGCCCGGGCTACAAGTTCGAAGACGAGAAGAATGGCGTGAAGCACGAGGTCGGCTCGCTGTCGATGGCCAACGCCGGCCCGAACACCAACGGCAGCCAGTTCTTCATCACCCACATCAAGACCGACTGGCTGGACGGCCGCCACACCGTCTTCGGCAAGGTCCTGGAAGGCCAGGCCATCGTCGATTCGGTCAAGCAGGGCGACGTGATCCATTCGATCACCCTGGAAGGCGACGTCGACGCCGTGCTGGCCGCCCAGGCCGAGCGCGTCGCGGAGTGGAACAAGCACCTCGCCGCCTGATCCCCCTTCGAAACGGCCACCCTCGGGTGGCCGTTTCCCTGTTCCCCGCCGCCCGCCAGGCCTTCGTGGCCACGCCCGCGGCGTCCCATCAAACGCTTGCAAGCAAGAGGAAACCCCCATGAAAGCACCCGTTCGTGTTGCCGTGACCGGCGCCGCCGGCCAGATCGGTTATGCCCTGCTGTTCCGCATCGCCTCCGGCGAAATGCTGGGCAAGGACCAGCCGGTCATCCTGCAGCTGCTGGAACTGCCGGTCGACAAGGCCCAGGCCGCCCTGAAGGGCGTGATGATGGAGCTGGAAGACTGCGCCTTCCCGCTGCTGGCCGGCATGGTCGGCACCGATGACGCCGAAGTCGCGTTCAAGGACGCCGACATCGCCCTGCTGGTCGGCGCACGTCCGCGTGGCCCGGGCATGGAGCGCAAGGACCTGCTGCTGGAAAACGCCAAGATCTTCACCGCCCAGGGCGCGGCGCTGAACAAGGTCGCCAGCCGTGACGTGAAGGTGCTGGTGGTCGGTAACCCGGCCAACACCAACGCCTACATCGCGATGAAGTCGGCCCCGGACCTGAAGCCGGAGAATTTCACCGCCATGCTGCGCCTGGACCACAACCGCGCGCTGAGCCAGCTGTCGACCAAGCTCGGCAAGCCGGTCGTTGGCATGGAGAAGCTGGTCGTGTGGGGCAACCACAGCCCGACCATGTACCCGGACTACCGTTTCGCCACCGCTGATGGTGCGTCGATCGCCGATGCGATCAACGACCAGGAGTGGAACGCCAACACCTTCATCCCGACCGTCGGCAAGCGCGGCGCGGCGATCATCGAAGCCCGTGGCTCGTCCTCGGCTGCTTCGGCCGCCAACGCAGCCATCGACCACGTGCGTGACTGGGTGCTGGGCAGCAACGGCAAGTGGGTCACCATGGGCGTGCCGTCCGACGGTTCCTACGGCATTCCGGAAGGCGTGATCTTCGGCTTCGCGGTGACCACCGAGAACGGCAAGTACACCCTGGTCAAGGATCTGCCGATCGACGACTTCAGCCAGAAGTACATCGACAAGACCCTGGCCGAGCTGGAAGAAGAGCGCGCCGGCGTCGCCCACCTGCTGGGCTGATGCAGGCGGTACCGGCGCGAGCCGGTACGTCTTCCATCAAGGTAGGTACCGACCGTTGGTCGGCACGCAGCAACGGGGAAGCTCAGGCTTCCCCGTTTCTGTTTGAGGAATACAGGAACTGATGATCCACCTGCATTACATCGACGACGCGCTGCTGGTGGCCGAGAAGCCGGCCGGCCTGCTGTCCGTGCCTGGCCGCAGCGCCGAGAACCAGGACTGCGTGGTCGCGCGCCTGCAGGCGCTGTACCCGGATGCATTGACCGTGCATCGCCTGGACCAGGTGACCTCCGGCCTGCTGCTGCATGCGCGCGGCAAGGACATGCAGGTGGCGTTGTCGATGCAGTTCGAGCAGCGCCAGGTTGGCAAGCGTTACGAAGCGATCGTGGAGGGGCTGCTTGAAGGCGATGCCGGCGAAGTGGACCTGCCGTTGATCGTGGACTGGCCGAACCGGCCGAAGCAGATGGTCGATCACGAACGCGGCAAACCGGCGCTGACACGTTGGCACGTAATGGCACGTGATGTTGAAGCGCAGCGCACCCGCGTGGCGTTGGAACCGATCACTGGCCGCAGCCATCAGCTGCGCCTGCACATGGCCAGTCTCGGCCATCCCATCGTCGGTGACGTGCTGTACGGTGCAGCACCGGCGCTACGCGTGCACCTGCACGCGCGCAGCCTGCGGTTCACCCATCCAGTGACGGGCGAGGCGCTCGCGTTCGAGTCCGCGACTCCGTTCTAGGGGTTCGGCAGGGCTTGCAGCCCTGCACCTGCAGAATCAACGTCAACGTCAGAAGCGGGCTATCCGTGGGTTGGCGGGACGGTGTCGGAGTGCGGGGACGCCGCAAGTACGTCCCTGTAGGGTTGGCAGCCGCATCCATGCGGCTGACACCCCGCACTCCGACACCGTCCCACCTTCGACAGGTTCCCGCGGCTGTTGGTAACTGCGGCTTTGTTCCGCGCGGCTGTTGGTAGGTGTCGAC
Organism: Stenotrophomonas sp. 62841_Sma; assembly: GCF_056482945.1. Lineage (NCBI taxonomy): Bacteria > Pseudomonadati > Pseudomonadota > Gammaproteobacteria > Lysobacterales > Lysobacteraceae > Stenotrophomonas > Stenotrophomonas sp. 62841_Sma. The sequence goes on from NZ_CM151224.1 coordinate 894,749, forward strand.
CTTGGTCGACACGATTTTTCTCTCAGATATCGAATGAATCATCCACGCATGGCGTGGATCTACCGTGTCGACCAAGGTCGACACCCACCAGAGCAGTCGACCAAGGTCGACATCTACCAGAGCAATACGCCTTTCCGACAGATCGCAGGAAACTGTCGAAGGCGGGGTGGGTCCGGTTGCGGGGGCGTGAGCGCCATGGACGGATTTACGGCGCCCCCCGCAACCGGACCCACCCCGCCATCCCTCAATGGCCCCGCTTTTGACGTTGACGTTGACGTTGACGTTGATTCTGCAGGTGCAGGGCTGCAAGCCCTGCAGAACAAAACCCCACCCCCTACCAAGGTAGGGCGGCCCGCGCGCCAGCGCCGGACTATCCTCGAACCCATGACTTTGTCTGGGAGGGCTGCGTCATGAACTACGAGGAAACCTACCGTCGCTCGATCGACGAGCCGGAGGCCTTCTGGGGCGAGGAAGCCAAGCGCATCCATTGGCACAAACCGCCGCAGCAGGTGCTCGACTACAGCAACCCGCCGTTCCGGCGCTGGTTCGTCGGTGGTGAAACCAATCTCTGCTACAACGCCGTCGACCGCCACCTGGCCGAGCGCGCCGACCAGCTCGCACTGGTCGCCATTTCCACCGAAACCAACAGCGCCCGCGAGATCACCTATCGCCAGCTGTATCGCGAAGTGAACGACTTCGCCGCCGTGCTCAAGCACCTCGGCGTCGGTCACGGTGACCGCGTGGTGATCTACATGCCGAACATGGCCGAAGCCGTGTTCGCGATGCTGGCCTGCGCGCGCATCGGTGCGGTGCACTCGGTGGTGTTCGGTGGCTTCGCCGCGCACAACCTGGCGCTGCGCATCGACGATGCCAAGCCCAAGCTGCTGATCGCCGCCGATGCCGGCATGCGCGGTGGCAAGCTGATTCCGTACAAGCCGATGGTCGATGCAGCCTGCGCCGAAGCCACGTCGCCACCGCCGCACGTGCTGATCGTGTCGCGTGGGCTGGATGCCGCCGAACCACGCGTGCCGGGCCGCGATGTGGACTACGCCGAGCTGCGTGCGCAGATCGGTGAAGTCGACGTGCCGGTGCAGTGGCTGGAAGCGAGCGAGCCGAGCTACCTGCTGTACACCTCCGGCACCACCGGCAAGCCGAAGGGCGTGCAGCGCGATGTGGGGGGCTATGCGGTGGCGATGGCACAGTCGATGGAAACGGTGTTCGACTGCAGGCCGGGCCAGGTGATGTTCTCCACCTCCGACGTCGGCTGGGCGGTCGGCCATTCCTACAACGTGTACGGCCCGCTCATCGGTGGCTGTACGTCGCTGCTGTACGAAGGGCTGCCGACGAATCCGGACCCGGGCATCTGGTGGGCGCTGTGCGAGCAGTACAACGTGCGCACGATGTTCTCGTCGCCCACCGCCATCCGCGTGCTGAAGAAGCACGACGCGGATTTCATCCATCGCCACGACCTGGGCGCGCTGAAGTACCTGTTCCTGGCCGGCGAGCCGCTGGACGAACCCACCGCGCACTGGATCAGCGAAGCGCTCGGCAAGCCGATCATCGACAATTACTGGCAGACCGAAACCGGCTGGCCGGCACTGACCCTGCTGCCGGGCCTGGAGATGAAGCCGGTGCGTTTCGGCTCGCCCGGGTTCCCCAATCTCGGCTACCGGATGAAGGTGATCGACGAGAACACCGGCGAGGAAGTGGCACCGGGGCAGAAGGGCGTGCTGGTGGTGTCGCCGCCGCTGCCGCCGGGCTGCATGAGCACGGTGTGGAACGACGACAGCCGTTTCCTGCAGAGCTACTTCAGCCACTTCAAGGAGCTGCTGTACAGCTCGCTGGACTGGGCGATCCGTGACGACGATGGCTACACCTTCATCCTCGGTCGCACCGATGATGTGATCAATGTGGCCGGTCACCGGTTGGGTACGCGCGAGATTGAAGAAGCCATCTCCAGCCATCCACGTGTGGCCGAGGCGGCGGTGATCGGGGTCAAGGATGAGCTGAAGGGGCAGGTGCCGCTGGTGTTCGTCACCCTCAAGCAGGGGCTCGATGGCGAGGATCCGGCGCCGGTGGTGGCCGAGATGATGGCGACGGTGACCACCTCGCTCGGCGCGGTCGCGCGCCCGGCGCACGTGCACGTGGTCAATGCGCTGCCCAAGACCCGATCCGGCAAGCTGCTGCGGCGCTCGCTGCAGGCGCTGGCCGAACAGCGCGACCCGGGTGACCTGTCGACGCTGGATGATCCCAGTGCGCTGGAGGAGATCCGCCGCGCGCTGGGCCGTTGACCTGGTAGTGCCGGCCGCTGGCCGGCACCCCATCAATCCTGATGTTGCCGGCCAGCGGCCGGCACTACCCGCAGCACTTGCGCTAAGCTCGGCCTGTCATCGACCTGCAATACGCGGTGCGCGCCGGGGAAGGCGCGTGCCGTCCGGGGATGGCACACAGGGGAGCGCGCCCGCCAGGGCGCGCTGGCATTGCGCATCGAGAGATTGGGGGGAGGCAATGGCTTTGCTGCACGCCAAGACGGCCGCTGGCCGCCAGGAAATCGAGGACCGTGGTCGGCGCCTGCCGGCGGCACTGCGTTCGATCCTGCTGATGGTCGACGGCCATCGCGATGACACTGAATTGCGCGACCTGTTCGAAGGCCTGCGGGCACCGCCGGATGCACTGGAGCAGTTGGCCGCGCAGGGCCTGATCGAAGTGATCGGCGGAAGTGTCGAAGCCGCACCGACGCGCAGCATCAGCACCGGCCGTGAACAGGACCCGGCGCTGTACCAGCAGCTGTACGACGCGATGAGTGAGGCCGTGCGTCGGCATCTGGGCCTGAAGGGCTATTTCATGCAGTTGAAGATCGAACGCTGCACCGATGCGCTGGCACTGGAACGCCTGTGCCCGGAACTGCTGGCGGCGGTGGGCAAGGCGCGCAGCCCGGCATTGGCGCAGCGCTGGTGGCAGGAGACCCAGGCGGCCGTGGTCAATGGTGGCGGCGAGGTCGTGCAGGCCTGAGCCACCGCGTAAAGTGATCGGTTCACTTCCCCACAAGGAGTCCCGCGTGCAGGACGACCACGACGACACCGATACCCCCGGCTGGGACGCGATCAATGCGGCGCTGGCGCCGCTGTATGCCGGGCAGGAACCGCGTCACTTCGGCACCGCGCTTCCGTACACGCTCGGTGGCCAGGATCCGCTCGATGGCATCAGCGTGTACTGGGCGGATGCGCCGGTACCGCATTGGCATTACATCACCTACGGCTTCTCCGAGCTGTACGCCAAGGAGAGCAGTGATGCCACCGCCAGTGGCTATGGTTTCGAGCTGACCTTCCGCCTCGCTGCCGACGCCGGTGAGAACGCCGGCAGCACGCCGCCGGTGTGGCCGATGAACCTGCTGCAGAACCTGGCGCGCTATGTGTTCGGCAGTGGCAACGTGTTCGAGGATGGCCACCACCTCAACGCCAACGGCCCGATCGCGTTGGAGACCAACACGCGCTTGTGCCATCTGGCCTTCGTCGCAGATCCGCAGTTGCCCGCACGCGACACCGCCAATGGCCACCTGCAGTTCCTGCAGCTGGTCGGGCTGACCGATGAGGAGATGGAAGCGGTCAAGCGCTGGTCGACGCGTGGCGTGCTGCAGGCGCTGCAACCGGCGATGCCGCTGTGGATCAGCGACCTGCATCGCGGCAACCTGCTGGAGGATCCGGCACTGGCTGCACAGGTGCAGACCGGCAGCGAGCGCGAGGGCTCCAGCACCGGCATGCTGTTCATCGAGACGCTGGACTGGCGGCAGGAGGCGGGCGTCACCACCCTGGTGCTCGGTGCGGGCCAGGTGGCCAGCGTGAGCGAGCTGCTGCCGCTACGGCTGCGCCACGGCAAATCGCTGGAACTGGTCAGCCGCGAGCGGCAGTGGGAATTCATTCCGGCCGCGCTCGGTGAAACCGGCGAGGTATCAGCCGGCAGCGCGCGCTGGGCACTGGACGAGTCGGGACTGCAGGCGCTGGCAGGCGTGCGGGCCGAGCGCGGCATCTACCCGGTGGCGGCGGCGCTGCGCATCGAAGTGGTGCCGACGTACCTGCGCGATGCCAAGGGCGAAGTGATCCGCCAGATCGGCTGAGTGTGGCGATTGCACCGATGGGGGCAGAGCCGTCTGCTGTGCAGACGGCTCCGACCCATGGTCTGGCTCAGGCCAGGCCCTCGGCCTTCAGCGCGGCCTGCACGCCGGCATCGGCATCCATGCGCGCCTTGTAGGCGGCCAGGTTGTCCAGGCCGGACAGGTCGACCTTGGTGCCGGCGGCCCAGCGCAGCGTGATGTAGAAGTACGGGTCGGCGAAGCTGCGGAAGCCGGCCAGCCACGGCTTGTCGGCCAGCTGCTTGTCGGCGGTCTCGAACAGGGCGCGCAGGCGCTTGTGCGCGGCGGCGCGGATCGCATCGAACTGGCTCTCGTCGGCAATGAACTTGCCCGGCGCGAACAGCGGCGAGAAGGCCGGATGCACATCGGAATTGACGAAGGCCAGCCAGCGGGTGGCTTCGGCGCGCTGGCGCGGGCTGCCGTCGCCGCCGAGGCCGGCCTGCGGGAAGCTGTCGGCGATATAGCCCATGATCGCGGCGTTCTGCAGCAGCACGAAGTCGCCGTCGACCAGTGCGGGGACGGCACCGGCCGGATTGATCTTGAGGAATTCCGGGCCCTTCAGGGTGTCCTTGTTCAGCAGTTCAACCTCGAACGGCTTGCCGGTCCACTGCAGGGCGATGTGGTCGGCGGTGGAACAGGCACCGGGCTTGCTGTACAGCTTCATGGGAACTCCAGGTGATGCGGGCGGGAAACGCCCACTATCCCAGAGCTTGCCAGCGGGCGGCAACGCTGCCGCCAGCACGGATCGTTACGACTGCCGCGGCTTGAGGTTCTGCACCTTATAGAAGGTGTGATCGCCGATGGTGGCCACCTGGTAGGCATTGCGCCAGTTCGGGCTGGCAATGGACAGCGCGGCGAAGTGGCTGGCACCGGGCACGATCTCGCGGCGCTCGCCGGCCGGCAGCGCCCAGTTGCGCTCGGCGTCGAAGGCCACGTTCATCGCCTCGCTCCAGGCCGCATCATTGCCCAGCTGGGTGCCGGGCGAGACGATGGTCGGTGCGAACTGCTTGCGCGCGGTGACCACCTGGCACATGGAGTCGCCCCACAGGCCACTGTCGAGGCGGCGCAGGGCGACCTCGGCGACGGCCTGCTGGCCACGCAGGGTCTGGTCGCGGGCTTCCAGGTAAACGGTGGTGCTCAAACACAATGAATCAGCGGCCGGCTGAGGCAACAACTGCGACAGCCAGAGAATCCAGGCCAGTTTCATATAACTCCTTGCTCCGTATGGGCCGCACGCTCCGGTTCCGGCCGCGGGGCGACAGGAGGCGGGGTACGACTTGGCGTCATGGGGAGGCGGCCATCGGGGCCGCCCCGTGGGCAGCCCCAAAAGAAACGATCAGTACCGATCGAGGGGGCTGCGCCGGCTCACCGGAAACTGGCTGGTGAGCGGAAAGATGGCGCAAGGTAGGGGGGGATAGCCGAACGCATCGTGAACCGCCCGGCTTGACATTCAGGTTCGGCAGGGGTGACGGAAATCACATTCCGCCCCCCATTCAGGCGCTCATCAGAGCGCGGCGGCCACCCGGCTGCCCTGGTTGATGGCCCGCTTCGCATCCAGTTCGGCGGCCACATCGGCACCCCCGATCAGCTGCGCGTTGATGCCGGCGGCCTGCAGTTCGGCCTGTAGCGCACGGTTCGGTTCCTGCCCGGCGCAGATCACCACGTGGTCGACCGGCAGCAGCTGCTCGCTGCCTTCCACGCGAATGCGCAGGCCTTCGTCGTCCACGCCCAGGTACTCGACGCCACCGAGCATGCGCACGCCCTTGGCCTTCAGTGTGGCGCGGTGAATCCAGCCAGTGGTCTTGCCCAGTCGCGCGCCGGGCTTGCCCGGGCTGCGCTGCAGCAGCCAGAGCCGACGCGGTGACGCCTCGACCTCGGGCCGGCCCAGCGAGCCGCGGGCCTCGAACGCGCTGTCCACGCCCCATTCGGCCATCCAGCGTTGCGGGTCGAGGGAGGGGGACTCACCTGCGTGGCTGAGGAACTCGCCGACATCGAAGCCGATGCCGCCGGCGCCGATGATCGCCGCATTGGTGCCCACTTCAACCCGGCCCAGCAGCACGTCCAGGTAGCTGACCACCTTGGCGTGGTCGGCGCCGGGGAAGTCGACCTTGCGCGGGGTGATGCCGGTGGCCAGCACCACCTCGTCGAAGCCGGCCAGGGTGGCGGCATCGGCGCGGGTGCCGAGGCGCAGCTGCACGCCGGTTTCGGCCAGCGTGTGGCGGAAGTAGCGCAGGGTCTCGTGGAACTCTTCCTTGCCGGGGATGCGCTTGGCCACGTTGAACTGGCCGCCGATCTCCTCGTTGGCATCGAACAGGGTGACCTGGTGGCCGCGCTGTGCAGCGACGGTGGCACACGCCAGGCCTGCCGGGCCAGCACCGACCACGGCAACTTTCTTCGGCGTGGCGGTGGGGCGATAGACCAGCTCGGTCTCGTGGGCGGCGCGCGGATTGACCAGGCAGCTGGCCAGCTTGTTCTCGAACACGTGGTCCAGGCAGGCCTGGTTGCAGGCGATGCAGGTGTTGATCGCCTCGGCGCGGCCGGCACGGGCCTTGTTGGGCCATTGCGGGTCGGCCAGCAGCGGACGCGCCAGCGACACCATGTCGGCACCGCCGCCGGCGAGGATGCGCTCGGCGACGTCGGGCATGTTGATGCGGTTGGTCGCCACCAGCGGCACCTTCACATGCGGCTTGAGCTTGGCGGTGACCCCGGCGAAGGCGGCGCGCGGCACCGAGGTGGCAATGGTCGGAATACGGGCTTCGTGCCAGCCGATGCCGGAATTGATGATCGTCGCGCCGGCGGCCTCGATGGCCTGCGCCTGCTGCACGATCTCCTCCCAGTTGCTGCCGTCTTCCACCAGGTCCACCAGCGACAGGCGGTAGATGATGATGAAGTCCGGGCCACAGGCCTCGCGGATGCGGCGCACGATCTCGACCGCGAAGCGCATGCGCTGGTTGGCATCGCCGCCCCAGCGGTCGGTGCGCTTGTTGGTGCGCGGGGCGATGAACTCGTTGATGAGGTAGCCCTCCGAGCCCATCACTTCCACACCGTCGTAGCCAGCCTCGCGGGCCAGCTTCGCGCTGCGTGCGTAGTCGGCGATATGCCGCTCGACGCCGCTGGCCGACAACGCACGCGGGGTGAACGGGTTGATCGGTGCCTTCAGCTTCGACGGCGCCACCGACAAAGGGTGGTAGGCATAGCGGCCGGCATGCAGCAGCTGCAGGCAGATCTTCGCGCCGTGCTGGTGCGCGGCGGCGGTGAGCTGACGGTGCGGGCGTACTTCCCAGGGCCAGGACAGCTTGCCGCCGAACGGCTTCAGCCAGCCGACCACGTTCGGCGCGAAGCCGCCGGTGACGATCAGGCCGACACCGCCCTCGGCGCGTTCGGCGAAGTAGGCCGCCAGCCGCGGGAAGTCGCGGGCGCGATCCTCCAGGCCGGTGTGCATCGAGCCCATCAATACGCGGTTGCGCAGCTGGGTGAAGCCCAGGTCCAGCGGGGCGAACAGATGGGGGTAGGCGCTTTCGTTGGCTGGCGACATTGTCGATACGCTTGCGTACGGAAGCGCGAAGCGTGCCGCGAAACGGCGGCCGGGGCAAGGGCCGGCCTTTGGGTAGTGCCGGCCGCTGGCCGGGTACGCTCGGCACATGCGTGCTGTCGCTCCCGCAATTCGCTGCGCGAACCGCGGGCCCCACTTACCGGCCTCCACGCCCCCGCGCCTGCGGCGCTGCCCCCGAACTCCGGGGGCGGTAGTGCCGGCCGCTGGCCGGGTACGCTCGGCACATGCGTGCTGTCGCTCCCGCAATTCGCTGCGCGAACCGCGGGCCCCACTTACCGGCCTCCACGCCCCCGCGCCTGCGGCGCTGCCCCCGAACTCCGGGGGCGGTAGTGCCGGCCGCTGGCCGGGTACGCTCGGCACATGCGTGCTGTCGCTCCCGCAATTCGCTGCGCGAACCGCGGGCCCCACTTACCGGCCTCCACGCCCCCGCGCCTGCGGCGCTCCCCCCGAACTCCGGGGGGTAGTGCCGGCCGCTGGCCGGCATCCTGGGCAGATCAGGGTGCTTGTGGCTGCCGGCCGGCGGCCGGCACTACCGGGGTGCGACCGATCCCGAACCAGCCCAGCGTGACACCACACAGCGGACCGATCAGCAGGGCGAAGGCGAGGGTGCCGAGCCCAACATTGCCGCCCAGCCACCAGCCCAGCAGCAGCACGCTGCCCTCGATCAGGCTGCGCACTTTCCAGATCGGCCAGCCGGTGCGGGCATGCAGGCCGGTCATCAGGCCGTCGCGCGGGCCAGGGCCAAGCCTGGCGCCGATGTACAGGCCGGTGGCCAGCGCGACCAGCAGCATGCCGGCGCAGAACATCGTCAGCTGCCAGCCAAGGCCGACGGCCGGCGGCAGCAGCCATAGCCCGAACTGCGCGGAGGGGCCGATCAGCATCACGTTGAGCACGGTCCCTACACCCGGCTTCTGCCGCAGCGGCCACCACAGCAGCAACACCAGTGCACCGATCACGTTGGTGGCCAGCCCGAACGACAGCGGCGTCTGCGCGGCGATGCCCTGCGACAGCACGTCCCAGGGCGCCACGCCGATGGCCGCACGGATCATCAGCGAGGCGCCGAAGCCGTACAGGAACAGGCCGGTGATCAGTTGCAGCAGGCGCAAGGGCAGGGCGGTCGGCATGGCGGTCTCGGGGGAGGGTAATCTGTTTCCACCGTAATCCCGATTCAGTCACTTCCATAGATACAGATGCCAGCCAATTCGCTGCCACAGGCGGGATCTGCTCCGTTCTGTAGAGTCGAGCTTGCTCGACTGCTCCTGATGAATCAGTCGAGCACGCTCGACGCTACGATCAGACCGCACGGCCGGGCATGGGCTCGGCTTTACATCGGCGCTCCAGCCTGGCTCAGTCGCCCCAGCCTGCCAGCGCCAGCTTGCCCACCGTGCGTCCGCTGGCCAGGCGCTGATGCGCGATGTCCAGATTTGCCGCATTGATCGGGCCCAGGCTTTCACTGAGGGTGCCGCGCAGCTGGCCGGCATCGATCATGCTGGCCGTGCGGCTGAGGATGCGGTGCTGCTCGATGCAGTCGGCAGTGGCAAAGCGCGAGCGCGCGAACATGAACTCCCAGTGGATGCCGATGCACTTGGCTTTGTAGGGATCGCCGATGCGCAGCGGCCCACGCGGCTCGACGATCAGGCCCACATGTCCCTGCGGCGCCAGCAGCAGGCCCAGTTCGTCCCAGTAGTGATCGGTGTCGGCCAGGTTGAGTGCGACCTGCACCGTGTCGATGCCCAGCGCCTGCAGCTGGGCCTGAAGTGGTTGCCGGTGGTCGATCACGTGCCGGGCACCCATCTGCCGGCACCAGTCGGCCGAGGCCTCGCGCGACGCCGTGGCGATCACCTCGAAACCCGCATGGCGGGCCAGCTGGATTGCCATCGAGCCGACCCCGCCCGCACCGCCGATCACCAGCAGGTGCTGGCCGGCGTGGCGGCGATCGTCCAGCCGCAGCGGCATGCGCTCGAACAGCAGCTCCCAGGCGGTGAGCGTGGTCAGCGGCAGCGCTGCGGCTTCAGCGAAATCCAGCGTGGTTGGCTTGCGCGCGACCAGGCGTTCATCCACCCAGTGGTACTGCGCATTGCAGCCGGGGCGGGTGACATCGCCTGCGTAATAAACCTCGTCACCGGAGGCAAACAGGCTCGCCTCGTCGCCGATCGCCTCGACCACGCCGGCAGCGTCCCAACCCAGCACGCGGGGTGCCTGGAGCGTGGCCGGATCCGTGCTGGCACGCTGCTTGCCATCGACGGGGTTGACTGAAACCGCCTCGACCCGGACCAGCAGGTCACGGCCCCGGGGAGGCAGCGGCGGAGGCAGGTGGATATCGCACAGGGCAGGGGCGGATTCACGACTCAGGGCGACGGCTTTCATCACGGCTCCGGCTGGGTTCGTGGCTCCATCATAAGGTTCCTCACGTTTCCGCAGACGCGCTGAACCGTTTGATGCAGCGCGCCGCGCAATATGTCGTTTTCCCCGTCTAAACCCCGTCAAACCCTTGCAGCGTGGGGGTCTTGCGGATTTTCATCATCCTGTATAGGGTTTCAACGTCGGACCGGCGGACGGTCGGGCGCAACACTTCACATGTTACGGGACTGTTAACATGGCCTTCACCCGCCTGAGCATAATGTTCGCGGCGGTGGCGTGCTGAATCGGCTGTCGTACATCGACGCACTTGTGCTGGCCCATGCCTCTACCGGTTTCATACCCCCGAAATAGGAGCTGTACTCAATGAACAAGAAGATCCTTACTGCCGCGCTGCTGGGCGGCCTGGCTTTTGCCCAGGCAGCTTCGGCGCAGGAGTTCGATGACCGCTGGTACCTGACCGGTTCGGCCGGCTTCAACTTCCAGGACAGCGACCGTCTGACCAATGACGCTCCGTTCGTGACCCTGGGCCTGGGCAAGTTCATCAGCCCGAACTGGTCGCTGGACGGTGAGCTGAACTATCAGAACCCGAACTTCGATTCGAACAAGGACCTGAACTGGTCGCAGTACGGCGTCTCGCTGGACCTGCGTCGCCACTTCATCAAGGAAGGCCGCGGCTGGAACCCGTACATCGTCGGTGGCCTGGGCTACCAGAAGTCGGAAGAAGAGTACCCGGCGCTGAATGCCAACGGTCCGCGCCAGCGTAAGGACGGCAACGTTGCCGCCAAGCTGGGCGTCGGCCTGCAGACCACCTTCGAAAAGCGCGTTGCTGTCCGCGCCGAAGTGGCCTACCGCGCTGACTTCGACGACCAGAGCGTTGCCGCTCCGAAGGAAGACTGGTTCGGTGACGTGCTGGCCTCGGTCGGCGTCGTGATCCCGCTGGGCCCGGCTCCGGTCGCGGCTGCTCCGGCTCCGGCTCCGGTTGCCCCGAGCTGCGCCGACCTGGATGACGACGGTGACGGCGTCAACAACTGCGACGACAAGTGCCCGAACTCGCAGCCGGGTCAGACCATCGGTCCGGACGGTTGCCCGGTTCCGGTCTCCATCGACCTGAAGGGCGTCAACTTCGACTTCGACAAGTCGAACCTGCGTCCGGACGCCGTGGCGATCCTGAGCGAAGCCACCGAGATCCTGAAGCGTTACCCGGATCTGCGCGTTGAAGTTGCCGGTCACACCGACTCGAAGGGTACCGACGCTTACAACCAGAAGCTGTCGGAGCGTCGCGCTACCGCCGTGTACAACTACCTGACCAAGAACGGCGTTGACGCCGGTCGCCTGGTCGGCCCGATCGGCTACGGCGAGAGCCGTCCGATTGCTCCGAACACCAACCCGGATGGTTCGGACAACCCGGAAGGTCGCGCCAAGAACCGTCGTACCGAGCTGAACGTCCAGAACTAAGTTCTGACGCTCTGCCAGTAGGACACAGCAGGACCCGGCTTCGGCCGGGTCTTGTTGTTTCTGCGGCCCGGAATCCGTGTGTCCGTCGGTCCGGGAACAACCGTTCGTCGGGTTTTTATCCGTAAAACCAATGAGTTGCCGTATTCATTGAAAGTGGCGCTTGAAAGCTGTCGCGGCATTGCTAAACTCGCCGCGTCACTTCCTTTCCTGGATGCCCTTCATGCTGCGCTCTGCATCGGCCGCCTTCCTGGCGCTGGCCCTGGTTCCCGCCGCCCACGCTGCGGTCGATTGCTCGGTCAACACCAGCGCCTCGCCGCTGCCGTTGCCGGCCACGACCATCGCGCCGGTGGCCGACGAGCTCTACATCCGTGGCAACCAGCTGGGCATGCCGGCCGGCGTGCTGAGCAGCAACTACGATCCGTCGCAGTCGCTGGACCAGGTGCTGCAGCGCCTGCGCATCGATGGTTGCCAGAACATCGCCAAGGCCATTCCGAGCGCCCCGGCAGTGAAGCCGAACGATCCGGCGGCCTACAAGCCGCAGACCGAATTCGACAACACGCCCTGGCGCTTCGACATGAGCCAGAACGGCAAGCGCATGACCGCCGAAGAGTTCGACGCCTGGATGAAGGCGCGTGGCGTGCGTGTGGTCAAGGCGCGTCCGGCTCCGGCCGCCACTCCGGCCCCGGCCGAAGCACCGGCTGAGACCAAGCCGGTCGACAAGAAGTAAGCACCGCGGGGAGCAGAGGCTTGCGCACGCGCCGCCCACCTGCCGCCCCCGCCGCCCGCTCCCACGCACCGCGTGGGCGTGCGACTCCCGCTGCCACAGCCGCCGGTGTCCGTCATGGCCTGGCGCGCGTGCTGTCCAAGGCCGGTGTGTGTTCGCGCAGCGAGGCCGCGCGCTGGATCGCCGATGGCCGCGTGCGCGTCTCCGGCCGCATCGTGCGGGATCCCGAATTCCCGATTGGGCAGCCGGCGCCGCCGATCGAGGTCGATGGCCAGCCGATGGGCGCGCCGCAGCGCCTGTACCTGATGCTCAACAAACCGCGTGGGGTGGTGACCACCGCGCAGGATGAGCGTGGCCGCGATACCGTGTACCGCTGCTTCGATGGTGCCGGTTTGCCGTGGATCGCGCCGGTCGGGCGCCTGGACAAGGCCAGTGAAGGGTTGTTGCTGTTCAGCAACGATCCGCAGTGGGCGGCGCGCCTGACCGACCCGCAGACCGGGCCGGACAAGACCTACCACGTGCAGGTCGACCGCCTGCCCGATGACGCCACGCTGGCGGCCCTGCAGGCCGGCGTGGACGACGAGGGCGAGTTCCTCGTCGCCCAGGCTGTGCGCGTGCTGCGCAGCGGCGATAAGACCGCGTGGCTGGAGGTGGTCCTCGACGAGGGCCGCAACCGCCACATCCGCCGCCTGTTGGCGGCCTTCGACCTGCAGGTGCTGCGCCTGGTCCGGGTTGCGATCGGCGGGCTGCAGCTCGGCGATCTCGGCAAGGGCCAGTGGCGGGTGCTGGAGGTCAGTGACCAGCAGCGGCTGGGGGCCGCTGCACCGGGCTGATCATCGCCCGCGGCCGGCGGTTGCCGGCCACCGTTCCAGGCGTAGGGGGCGTCTGGCTGCTGAATTTCCCGAACGGAGCCTGCCCATGTACCACCCGACCCTCAACCAAACCCTGCGCTGCGCAGGCCTGCTGCTGCCGATGGTGCTGCTGACCGCCTGTGGTGGCCACAAGAAGGTGGCCAAGGCGGAAATGCCGGCCGAGACCCCGGTGGTGGAAGTGAAGACCCCGGAGCTGGATGGTCGCGGCAGCTACCGCTTCCTGATGAGCAACGGCGACAAGAAGATGACCGCCGATGAGTTCGATGCCTGGATGAAGGCCAATGGCATCCGCGTTGCCAAGGGTAACGGCCAGGATGCTGCCGCCAAGCCGGTGGTGGTGGCCAGCAAGGACGAGCCGAAGGGCAAGAAGAAAAAGAAGTGATGCCGGGAAGGTGCCGACCTTGGTCGGCACGCCCTCACGCCCGGTAGGTGCCGACCTTGGTCGGCACGCTTTGGCCGGTGGGGATCAACCCTTGATCACGCCCAGCTCGACACCGATGCGGGTGAACGCATCGATCGCGCGGTCCAGATGCTCGCGACTGTGCGCGGCGCTGATCTGGGTGCGGATGCGGGCCTGGCCCTTGGGCACCACCGGGAAGAAGAAGCCGATCGCGTAGATGCCTTCTTCCAGCAGGCGCTCGGCGAACTTCTGCGCCAGCGGTGCGTCGTACAGCATCACCGGGCTGATCGGGTGTACGCCCGGCTTCACGTCGAAACCGGCGGCGACCATCTTTTCGCGGAAGTAGCGGGTGTTTTCCACCAGGGTGTCGCGCAGATCGTCAGCGGCGGCCAGCATCTCGAACGCTTTGATGCCGGCGGCCACCACATGCGGCGGCAGCGAGTTGGAGAACAGGTACGGGCGCGAACGCTGGCGCAGCAGCTCGATCACCTCGGCGCTGGCGCAGGTGAAGCCGCCCAGTGCACCACCCATGGCCTTGCCCAGGGTGCCGGTGATGATGTCGATCTTTTCCAGCACCCCCTTCACTTCGGCCGAGCCGCGGCCGGTGGCACCGAGGAAGCCGGTAGCGTGGCATTCGTCGATGTGCACCAGCGCGTTGTACTTCTTCGCCAGCGCGGTGATCTCGTCCAGCGGCGCAATGAAGCCGTCCATCGAGAACACGCCGTCGGTGGTGATCAGCTTGGTCTTGCAGCCGGCGGCGTCGGCGGCCTGCAGCTGGGCTTCCAGGTCGGCCATGTCGCAGTTGGCATAGCGGAAGCGCTTGGCTTTGCACAGGCGCACGCCGTCAATGATCGAGGCGTGGTTCAGCGCATCGGAAATGATCGCGTCGTTCTCGCCGAGCAGCGGCTCGAACAGGCCGCCGTTGGCATCGAAGCAGGCCGCGTACAGGATGGTGTCCTGCTTGCCGAAGAAGTCGGCGATCTGCTTCTCCAGCTGCTTGTGCAGGTCCTGGGTGCCGCAGATGAAGCGCACCGAGGCCATGCCGAAGCCGTGGGTATCCAGCGCATCCTTGGCGGCCTGGATCAGGTCCGGATGGTCGGCCAGGCCCAGGTAGTTGTTGGCACAGAAGTTCAGCACCTTGCGGCCGTCCTCGAGGGTGATCTCGGCCGACTGCGGGCTGGTGATGATCCGCTCGGACTTGAACAGGCCCTGGGCGCGGATGGCGTCCAGTTCCTCGGCGTAGTGGCGGGTCAGGGCGGAGGAGGCGTCGGTCATGGCGTGGGCACGGCTCTGAACGGGGAAACCGCTGATTCTACCGGGCATCGTCGCTTGCCGACCGGCCCGGATGGGGCATCGCCACGGCCGGCACATGTTGCATCGCAATAGCAAACTGGTTAAAAATTCGTGAACCGGAGCTGTCCCGTTCCGGCCGCTACGCCCGCTCCCCGCCTTCCACGCCACCGCCCCCACCGGAGACGCTCATGAAGCACGCCCGTGCCTGCCTCGCCATTGCCGCTGCCCTGTCCCTGGCCGCCCCGTTCGCCGCCAGCGCCCAGGAAAACGAATCGCCGTACAGCTGGAACGTCACCGCTGTTTCCGATTACCTGTTCCGTGGTGTGTCGCAGACCGACGAGGATCCGACCCTGCAGGCCGGTTTCACCTACACCAGCCCGGTTGGCCTGTATGCCGGCGTTTGGGGTTCGGGCGTGGACTTTGGTGCAGGTGATCCGAAGACCGAGGTCGACTACCTGATCGGCTACGGCGTGGACGTCACCGAGCGCGTCAACGTCGACGTGCTGCTGAACCGCTACACCTACCTGAAGTCCAGCCACCAGAACTACAACGAGCTGATCACCACCACCACGCTGGATGACACCTACAAGCTGACGGTGGCCTACACCAACGATGTATGGAACAGCAGCACCGATGGCTGGTACTTCGGCCTGGGTGGCAGCTGGGGCCTGCCGAAGGACTTCACCCTGAATGCCAATGTCGGCCGCAGCACGTTTGAAGACGGCATCGCGAAGGATTACACCGACTGGAATGTCGGCGTTGAGCGCCAGTTCGGGATGGCCAAGGTCGGCCTGGGTTACTACGGCACCGACGGCAACGGCCGCGACAACTCCGGCAAGCTGGCCCACAGCCGCGTGATGCTGAGCGTCGCGATCGGTAACTGATGCGCCTTCGCTGATGTCCACGAAAAAGGCGCCCAATGGGCGCCTTTTTCAATTTCAGCCGCATGCCTTACCCCGGCTGGGGGAGAGCCCCCTTGTTGTTCAAGGGGGCGCGCCGACGGCGCGGGGATAAGGAAACCTGCGGGGGAATTGACCCGAAGGGTCAATTCCAGCTCAACACCACCTTGCCGGCCTTGCCTTCTTCCATCAGGTCGAAGCCCTTCTGGAAGTCGTCGATCGGCAGCTGGTGGGTCATCACCTTGCCGAGCGGGAAGCCGGACAGCACCAGCTGGGTCATCTTGTACCAGGTCTCGTACATCTTGCGGCCGTAGATGCCCTGCACGGTCAGGCCCTTGAAGATGATCTTGTCCCAGTCGCAGCCAGCGCCCTTGGGCATGATGCCGAGCATGGCGATCTTGCCGCCGTGGTACATGCAATCGAGCATGTCGTTGAACGCGCGCGGGTTGCCGCTCATTTCCAGGCCGACGTCGAAGCCCTCCATGTGCAGTTCCTTCATCACGTCCTTCAGCGACTGGTTGGCCACGTTGACCACGCGGGTGGCACCCATGTCGGCGGCCAGCTTCAGGCGGAAGTCGTTGACGTCGGTCACCACCACGTTGCGTGCACCGATGTGCTTGCAGATGCCGGCGGCGATGATGCCGATCGGGCCGGCACCGGTGATCAGAACGTCTTCACCGATCACGTTGAACTCCAGCGCGCAATGCGCGGCGTTGCCGTACGGATCGAAGAACGCGGCCAGCTCGGACGGAATCTGGTCCGGGATCGGCCACAGGTTGCTGGCCGGCATCACCATGTACTCGGCGAAGGCGCCGTTGACGTTGACGCCGATGCCGACGGTGTTCGGACACAGGTGCGGGCGGCCGCCACGGCAGTTGCGGCAGTGGCCGCAGACGATGTGGCCTTCGGCCGAGACGCGCTGGCCGATTTCATAGCCGGTCACGGCCGAGCCGAGTGCGGCGACGCGACCGACGAATTCGTGGCCGATGGTCAGGCCCGGCTTGATGGTGCGCTGGCTCCACTCGTCCCACAGGTAGATGTGCAGGTCGGTGCCGCAGATCGCGGTCTTCTCGAGCTTGATCAGGACCTCGTTCGGACCCGGGGTCGGCACCGGAACTTCTTCCAGCCAGATGCCCTTGGCCGCTTCGCGCTTGACCAGGGCCTTCATCGTTTGCTGCGCCATCGGGGTGGAACTCATCAGGGGGAAAGCGCGGATTATAGGGTGCCGCGCGGATTTCCCATGTTGCGCTGCGGGTGCAGTGGCGGAACGAAAGGCGTGTGCCGGCGGGCGTTTCGAACGTGCTGCGAACAGCGGCGCCTCCCTGATCCGGGAAAGGGGGCGTGGTCACCTGGCCAGGACACGCAAAAGCCCCTCCATGGTGCTCGATGGCGCCATCCATGGCGCCAACGGTCCCGTCCAGGGTGACCACGCCCCCTCTGGACGATTTCCGTGTGCGCGGCCGACGTGCGCGTGGCAGAGCAAGAAGCAGGCCCATGACTTCCGGGGTTCGGGGCGGGGCAGGGCGGCGGGCTACAATCGAAGGTTCCACTACCAGGGGCCGCTCCATGCGCTCGAACCTGCTTGCATTCTCCATCGTCGCCAGCCTCGGGCTGGCCCAGGTCGCCCATGCCGCTGAAGGCATGTGGGTGCCGCAGCAGCTGCCGGAAATCGCCGGCCCGCTGCAGAAGGCCGGCCTGAAGCTGTCCCCGGAACAGCTGGCCAACCTGACCGGCGACCCGATGGGCGCCGTCGTTGCCCTCGGCGGCTGCACCGCCAGCTTCGTCTCGCCGCAGGGCCTAGTGGTCACCAACCACCACTGCGCTTATGGCGCCATCCAGCTGAATTCGACCGCGCAGAAGAACCTGATCAAGGACGGCTTCAATGCGCCGACCCTGAAGGACGAACTGAGCGCCGGCCCGAACGCCCGCGTGTTCGTGCTCGACCAGATCACCGACGTCACCGCCCAGGCCAAGGCCGCCATTGCCGGCGCCGGCAACGACCCGCTGGCCCGCAGCCGCGCGCTGGACGCCTTCGACAAGGCCCAGGTCGCCGCCTGTGAAGCCGACGCCGGCTTCCGCTGCCGCCTGTACAGCTTCTCCGGCGGCAACACCTACCGCCTGTTCCGCAACATGGAAATCAAGGACGTGCGCCTGGTCTACGCCCCCCCGGGCAGCGTCGGCAAGTTCGGTGGCGACGTCGACAACTGGATGTGGCCGCGCCACACCGGCGACTTCTCGTTCTACCGGGCCTATGTGGGCAAGGACGGCAAGCCGGCCGCCTTCGCCGCCGACAACGTGCCGTACCAGCCCAAGCACTTCCTGAAGTTCGCCGACCAGCCGCTGGGCGCCGACGACTTTGTGATGGTGGCCGGCTACCCGGGCCGCACCAACCGCTATGCACTGGCCGGTGAGTTCAACGAAACCGCCAGCTTCACCTACCCGACCATCGCCAAGCACTACAACGCGGTGCTTAAGATGATCGCCGATGCCGGCAAGGCCGACGCCGACGTCAAGGTGAAGTACGCAGCGACCG
This sequence comes from Stenotrophomonas sp. 62841_Sma, assembly GCF_056482945.1. Lineage (NCBI taxonomy): Bacteria > Pseudomonadati > Pseudomonadota > Gammaproteobacteria > Lysobacterales > Lysobacteraceae > Stenotrophomonas > Stenotrophomonas sp. 62841_Sma. The sequence goes on from NZ_CM151224.1 coordinate 912,968, forward strand.
CCGCCAGCATGAACAACGTGGCCAAGAACTACCTGGGCCAGCTGGAAGGCTTCAAGCGCATCGACGCCGCCGGCCAGAAGCAGGCTGAAGAAGCCGCCGTGCTGGCCTGGCTGAAGAAGCAGGGCGCTGCCGGCAAGCCGGCCCTGGCCGCCCACGCGCAGCTGCTCAAGCATCTGGATACCAGCAAGTCGACCCGCGAACGCGACCTGTTCGTCGGCCAGTTCAACAACACCTCGGCCGTTGGCGCAGCGATCACCCTGTACCGCCTGTCGATCGAACGCAGCAAGCCGGATGCCGAGCGCGAGGCCGGTTACCAGGAACGCGACCTGACCACCATCGAAGGTGGCCTGAAGCAGATGGACCGTCGCTACGTGGCAAAGATGGACCAGCAGCTGCAGACCTACTGGCTGGACCAGTACGTGGCCCTGCCGGCCGCGCAGCGCGACAACGAAGTGCTGAACAAGTGGCTGGCCGGCAGCGATGCCGCTGCGGTCAAGTCGCTGGTGAACAAGCTGGGCGGCACCGAGCTGGGCAGCCTGGACAATCGCCTGAAGTGGTTCAAGGCCGACCGTGCCGCGTTTGAAGCCAGCAGCGATCCGGCCATCCAGTACGCCGTGGCCGTCATGCCGGCACTGCTGAAGCAGGAAGAGCAGAAGAAGATCCGCGAAGGCGAATCGCTGACCGCGCGTCCGCTGTACCTGCAGGCCGTGGCCGACTACAAGAAGAGCCAGGGTGAGTTCGTCTACCCGGACGCCAACCTGTCGCTGCGCATCACCTTCGGCAACGTCATGGGCTATGGCAAGGATGGCGTGAAGTACACCCCGTTCACCACCCTGGAAGGCGTGGCGGCGAAGGAAACCGGTGAAGATCCGTTCGATTCGCCGAAGGCGCTGCTCGATGCGGTCAAGGCCAAGCGTTACGGCGGCCTGGAAGACAAGCGCATTGGCTCGGTGCCGGTGAACTTCCTGTCCAACCTGGACATCACCGGCGGCAACTCGGGTTCGCCGGTGCTGGATGCCAACGGCAAGCTGGTCGGCCTGGCCTTCGATGGCAACTGGGAATCGGTCAGCTCCAACTGGGTGTTCGACCCGGTGATGACCCGCATGATCGCCGTCGACAGCCGCTACATGCAGTGGATCATGCAGGAAGTGGCGCCGGCGCCGCAGCTGCTGAAGGAACTGAACCTGGTCAACTAAGGTTCGCGGTTCGGGGCGGTCCATCCACACATGGCGTGGATCTACTGCCTGTACCGAGGGTAGTGCCGGCCGCTGGCCGGCAACCTCGACCAGATAGCCGGAGTTTCCGAAACCCCGCGACCCACGTCGCGGGGTTTTTTCATGCCCGGCCCGGCCGGGTGCGCCGAACAGGTATCATCCCTGTTCCGCGTACTTCACAGGATGTGAACGAAACGCGGAAACCTCCTCCCCCCAGGACCCCTTGCACGCATGCGCATCCTGCTTGCCCGCCACGGCGAAACGCCGTGGAACGCCGAAGGCCGCTACCAGGGCCAGATCGATATTCCGCTTTCGCCGATCGGTGAAGCCCAGGCCCAGGCACTGGGTGCCCGCCTGGCCTCGGTGGACATCACCCGTGCCGTCGCCTCGCCGCTGTCGCGCGCGCAGCGCACCGCGCAGCTGGCGCTCGGCGCCGCCCGTGCCGACATGCTGCTGACCGAGCCGGAGCTGCAGGAAATCGCCCACGGTGAGTGGGAAGGCCTGCTGGCCAGCGAAATCAATGAAAAGGATCCGTCGCGCCTGCAGGCCTGGCGCGAGGAGCCGGATACCGTGCTGATGCCCGGCGGCGAATCGCTGCGCCTGGTGCTGGAGCGCAGCTGGCGCGGCCTGGCCCGCGCCACCGAAGGCCTTGGCGAGCACGACACCCTGCTGGTGGTCGCCCATGACGCGGTCAACCGCGTGATCCTGTGCAAGGTGCTGGGCCTGCCGATTTCCCGCCTGTGGACCTTCCGCCAGGCGCCGACCACGCTCAACCTGCTCGAAGGCGCCGACCTTGACAGCCTGGAAGTGGTGCGCCTGAACGACTGTGCCCACCACACGCCGTTCTTCGGCGAAGCCAAGCACCGCGCACTCTGACCCGCCACACCGAACCACCTGTACCTGCTGGAAGCACTGCCGTGACGAACACCCCGACCACCCTGGCCGACTGGCTGGACTACATTGAACGCCAGCACCCGGCGACCATCGACATGGGCCTGGAGCGCGTGCGCGCCGTGGCCACGGCGATGGGTCTTGGCGCGCCGGCCGGGCGCACCATCGTGGTCGGTGGCACCAACGGCAAAGGCTCCACCGTGGCCTTCATCGAGGCCATCGGCCGTGCTGCCGGCTGGAAGGTGGGTGCCTACACCTCGCCGCATCTGCTGCGCTACAACGAACGTGTGCGCATCGACGGGCAGGACGTGGACGATGCGGCGCTGGTTGCTGCGTTCAATGCCGTCGAAGCTGCACGCGGCGACACCACGCTGACCTATTTCGAGTACGGCACGCTCGCTGCTTTGCAGCTGTTCGCCGACGCCGGGCTGGACCTGGCGGTTCTGGAAGTGGGCCTGGGTGGCCGCCTCGATGCGGTCAACATCGTCGACGCCGACGTGGCAGTGATCACCACCGTGGACATCGACCATGCCGAGTGGCTGGGCGAGGACCGCGAAGCGATCGGCGCCGAGAAGGCCGGCATCATCCGTGGCTGGAAGCCGGTGATCCTGGGCGAGACCGATCCGCCGTCCAGCGTGCTGGCGCGTGCCTATCTGGTCGGTGCCAACGCGATCCGCGGCGGCAGCGATTACTTCTACGAGCCGATCGACGCCCAGCGCTGGCGCTGGCGCGACGTCGGCCTGCGCATGGAGCTGCCGACCCCGGCGCTGGCCGGCCCGATCCAGCTGGCCAATGCCGGTGCTGCCATCGCCGCCCTGCGCGCGCTGGACAAGCCGGTGCCGCGTGCGGCGTGGGCCGCGGGCATCGCAGCAGCGCGTATCTCCGGCCGCATGCAGGCATTCGAGCGCGACGGCGTGCAGATCCGCGTGGACGTGGGCCACAACCCACAGGCGGCGGGCCAGCTGGCGCGTGCGCTGAAGGCCGAAGTGTCAGCCGGCCGCACCCTGGCGGTGTACGCCGCGTTGCAGGACAAGGACGCGGCGGGTGTGGTGCAGGCCCTGCAGGACGTGGTGGGCGAGTGGACCCTGGCCGGGCTGGACGGTCCGCGTGGGCAGAGCGCCGCTCAGCTGCAGGCACGCCTGAGCGGTACGGTGGCGGCCAAGGCACCGCTGGCCGATAGCGTCGAACAGGCGCTGGCGCAGGTGCTGGCCCAGGCTGAGCGGGGTGACCGGGTGCTGGTGTTCGGCTCCTTCCATACCGCCGCTGCGGCCCTGCAGTGGCTGCAGGGCGACGCCTGATCCGCGTTCAGCCAACGCCGACGCCGGCCGGTCCGGCACCCGTATAATCGACGGCAATCTCCGGACAGTTGCCTGCCTCACGTGGATACGCCTCTGAAACAGCGTCTGATTGGTGCCATCGTGCTGGTGGCACTGGCCGTGATTTTCCTGCCGATGCTGGTCAAGGGACCCGCACCCGACAGCGGTGTCGCCAATGTGCCGATCGCCGCGCCGGATGCGCCGGCCGATGGCCAGTTCGAAACCCGTGAGCTGCCGCTGGTCGCCCCGGCCGGTGGTGCCACCGGCCTGCAGACCGGGCAGGCCAAGCCGCTGCAGGAGGCTGCCACGCCGGCTACGCCGCCGACCGTGGACACCTCGCCGGCAGTCGCCGCCGGCAACTATGCGGTCACCTTCGGTGCCTACGGCAGCAAGGCCGACGCCGATGCGGTGATCGCCTACCTGAAGCGCTCGCAGCTGCCGGGCTTCGCCGAAACGGCCACCATCAACGGCCGCCAGGCATGGCGCGTGCGCGTTGGACCTTACGCCGACCGTGCCCAGGCCGAAGCGGCCCGCCTGCAGGCGGTGAAGATCCGTGCGGATGTGAAGGCCGAAGTGATCACCCTGGACGCGGCGGCCGGCAGCAGTGCCCCGGTTGCGGCCACCCCGGCACCGGCTGCGCCGAGCGCCAGCACCCCGTCCGCAGCTGTTGCGCCCTCGGCCAGCGGCAACCCGGTCCGCAGCGAAAGCCTGCCGCCGAGCACGCCAACGGCGACCGCGCCGCCGGCCGCCAAGCCGGAACCGCCGAAGCCGGCGCCGAAGCCCGAACCGAAGCCGGAGGCCACCGCCAGCAAGCCGGCGACGGCGCCGACCACACCGGCAGCACCGGCTGCCAGCGGCGTCGGCTTTGCCGTGCAGCTGGGCGCGTTCGGTCAGGCCAACGATGCCAATGCCCTGCGCGACAAGGTTCGTGCCGCTGGTTTCAGCGCTTTCGTCGAGCAGGTGCGCACGGACAAGGGCACCCTGCATCGCGTCCGCGTCGGGCCGGTGGCCAACCGCGCTGACGCCGAGCAGCTGAAGGCGCAGGTCGCCGCCAAGGTCGGCGTGGCCGGCATGGTGCGACCGCACCCATGACCCACGCGCAGCCCCGTTGCCAGCGCCGCCGAAGGAGCGGGGCGCCATGATCGACGTGGTGCTGCTGATCGTGATCGCCGCCTCGACCCTGCTGGGGATGCTGCGCGGCTTCGTCGGAATCGTCATCGGCACCCTGTCGTGGCTGCTGGCCGCGTGGGCGGCCTTCGCCTTCGGCAATGATGCCGCCCACTGGTGGGCCGCGCCGGCGGCCCCCGGAGGCGAACACTTCGTCGGTGGCTACCTGGGGGTCGGCATCGGCGTGATGATCGTGGTCGCGGTGATCGGCATGGTCATCAAGGCCCTGGTCCACCGCAGCATGCTGACCAGCCTGGACCGCCTGCTGGGCGGGGTGCTGGGCGCGGTGCGAGGCGGCCTGATCGCCGCGGTCCTGCTGCTGCTGGGCAGCTTCACCCCGCTGACCGCCGAACCCTCCTGGCAGCGCTCGGCGGTGCGTCCGTTGCTGAACCCGACCGTGGCCTGGATGAACAGCAAACTGCCGCACTGGGAGGTTCCCGGGGCCGATCTGCTGCCCAAGGCCTTGCCGACCGACGCGCTGTCCCCATCTGCATTGATGGAGTTGGGCAAGAACGCAGGCGCCGGGTTGGGAAAGCCGGGCGCGGCAGGCGATAATGGCATCCTCAACCAGGTAGTGGCAGGCAGCGGATGGCTGCGGCCTGCGAAAGCGGAACAGGGCGATTCCTACGATCCGGCCGAAGTGCGCCCGGACGCTCCTGCACTGCCGGACAGTATCGAGCCGGGCGATCCGGCCAACGTCGACCGCGCGCGCGGCGACCACCGCGGCCAGGTACGGCCACCTTCCTTGTAACTGGGCACAGCCCAGCGGAGACCTCGCACCATGTGTGGCATCGTCGGAATCGTCGGCAACCAGAACGTCGCCGGGCAGTTGTATGACGGCTTGACCGTTCTCCAGCACCGTGGCCAGGATGCGGCGGGCATCGCCACCGCCAGCGGCAGCCGCCTGCGCGTGCAGAAGGCCACCGGCCTGGTCCGCGATGTGTTCGATGCCCGCACCATGTCCACCCTGGAAGGCAGCGTCGGCATCGCCCATGTGCGCTACCCGACCGCCGGTTCGGAAGGCATGGACGAGGCACAGCCGTTCTACGTCAATTCGCCGTACGGCATCGCGCTGGCCCACAACGGCAACCTGATCAACACCGAAGCGCTGCGCCAGCAGGTGTTCGAGCAGGACCGCCGCAACGTCAACACCGATTCGGACAGCGAAGTGCTGCTGAACGTGTTCGCCTATGAACTGGAGCAGCAGCGCCAGCTGAGCCCGGAAGCCGCGATCCGCGCGGTGGCCGGCGTGCACCGCCGCTGCAAGGGCGGCTACGCGGTGGTCAGCGTGGTGCTGGGCCTGGGCCTGGTCGCCTTCCGCGATCCGCATGGCATCCGTCCGCTGGTGCTGGGCAAGCGCAGCCATGCCGAGGGCGACGAGTACATCGTGGCCTCCGAGTCGGCCGCGCTGGACGTGCTGGGCTTCCAGCGCGTGCGCGACGTGCAGCCGGGCGAAGCGCTGGTGATCACCGCGCGTGGCGAGCTGTTCTCGGAAATCTGCGCCGAGCCGGCCGAGCACACCCCGTGCATCTTCGAATACGTGTACTTCGCGCGCCCGGATTCGATGATCGACAACGTCTCGGTGCACAAGGCGCGCATGCGCATGGGCATCAAGCTGGGCGAGAAGATCCTGCGCCTGCGCCCGGACCACGACATCGACACCATCATCCCGATCCCGGATACCTCGCGCGATGCCGCGCTGGAGATCTCCAACGTGCTCGGGGTGAAGTACCGCGAAGGCTTCATCAAGAACCGCTACATCGGCCGCACCTTCATCATGCCGGGCCAGGGCGAACGCGTGAAGTCGGTGCGCCGCAAGCTCAACCCGATCCACCTGGAGTTCCGCAACCGCGTGGTGCTGCTGGTGGACGACTCGATCGTGCGCGGCACCACCAGCCAGCAGATCGTGCAGATGGCCCGTGATGCGGGCGCGCGCAAGGTGTACCTGGCCAGCGCGGCACCGCCGGTGCGCTACCCGAACATCTACGGCATCGACATGCCGGCGGCCGAAGAGCTGGTCGCGCACAACCGCACCGTGGAAGAGATCGAAGCCCACCTGGGCTGCGACTGGCTGATCTACCAGGACCTGGAAGACATGGAAGCGGCGGTGAGCGAGGGCAACCCGGCGCTGCGCAACTTCGATTCGTCGTGCTTCAACGGCCACTACCCGACGGGTATCGAGCCGGGCTACTTCGAGCGCATCCAGCAGCTGCGTTCGGACGACGCCAAGCACAAGCGCCGCGCCTGAGGTCCAGGCGTGGTCGATGTACCCGACGTTGGTGGCGACCTGCTGCGCGCTGCGCAGCAGTGCCTGGCCGAAGCCGACCCGCTGCGCAAGGTGGCGCTGACCCAGGCCTATGCGGCCGCGTTCCGTGCTGGCCGCCTGAAGGTGGCGGCCGATGCACCGCCGCCGGAGCCGATCCGCATGCCCGGCCGGCCGGCGCAGCTGGTGCTGGTGCATCCGCGTGAAGTGCCGCGGCGTGGACTGGGCGGTGTGGAAGGGCGTGCCGCCTTCATCCACGCCATCGCCCATATCGAACTCAACGCGATCGACCTGGCCTGGGATGCGGTATACCGCTTCCGCGGCCTGCCGCCGGCGTTCCATGCCGACTGGGTCAGCTGTGCCGACGACGAGTCGCGGCACTTCATGCTGTTGCGCGAACGCCTGCAGGTGCATGGCCACGACTATGCCGATTTCCCAGCGCACAACGGCCTGTGGGAAATGTGCGAAAAGACCGCCCATGACGGCCTGGCACGCATGGCGCTGGTGCCGCGCGTGCTGGAAGCGCGCGGCCTGGACGTAACGCCCGGCATGATCGGGAAGCTGCGCAATGTCGGCGATGGCGAAACCGCCGATGTGCTGGAAGTGATCCTGCGCGAGGAAGTGGCGCACGTCGCTGCCGGTTCGCGCTGGTACCGCTGGTACTGCGACCGCGCCGCTGTCGAGCCGCGTGCGCGCTTCAAGGAACTGCTGGTGGAGTACGCCGGCGGCTACCTGCATGGGCCATTCAACATCGAAGCGCGCCTGCTGGCCGGGTTCGATGCGGATGAGCTGGCCAACCTGGTTGAACAGGCCGGCTGAAGAAAAGGGGACGGAGGGGATTAAGTCGTTTGTGGCACAAACGACTTAATCCCCTCCGTCCCCTTTTTTCATGCGTTCGGCAACACCACGCGCTTGCCATCCACCGTTGGCCGGTTGATGTAGAACAGGCCGGGACCCGGCCGGTACGGCAGTTCGCTGACGCCGGCATCGGCGGCGTAGGTCAGTGCGGTGTCGCCCAGTGCATCGAAGTTCCAGTGCGCCGACTGCATCAGGTAACGCCGTCGCAGCAGCGCCTCCTGTGTCTGCGTCAGCGGCTGTCCGGCCACCAGTCGGCGTGCAATCGGCTGCAGGGCGGACGGCAGTTCCCAGCCGGGAACTCCAGCGGCATTGGCGGTCCATTGCACGCCAGCATCGATGGCCTGCTGCTGCATCACCTGCAGTGCGATCAGCTGGTAACGCCAGTCGATGCGCCGACGCAGCACCACCGCAGCGGTCACATACAGCACCGGCGACAACAGCACGCTGCGGCTGCCGGCGCGACGCTGCTGCTGCCACTGGTGCCAGACGTCCACCCAGATCTCCTTTTCACCCACGCCCAGCTGCTGCCGCCAGCGTTCGGCGTCGGCCTGCGTTTCGGCGTAGGCCGTGGTGGCCTGCAGCAACGCCAGTGGAGGGACCTGGTAGTCGGAAACCGCTGGGCGACGCAGCTGCTGCCGGCGTGGACGGCTGAGCAGCTTGGGCCCTTCTTCCAGCTGGTTGTAGCCACCGCCGATGTTGGCGTGCACGCCGGGCAGGGCGATCTCGGTGAACGTTGGCGCGACGCTGGTCAATGGATAGTGTTGGCGATGCTCGTCACGCGCGGCCAGTTGCACGACGTGTGCCGCGATGCCACTGCGCAGGGCGAGCTGCGGGTGTTCATCGGCGCGGCCACCATTGACTGCAACCACGGTGTCGAACAGTCCGATGAAGCGCAGCACCGGCGTGACGGCGGCGAAGTCCGCAGTGCAGGGCAGGCCGGCGCCCTGCAGCAGCTGGCGCCAGCGCGCGCTGTCCCAGGCCTGCAGCTGGTTTGCGATATCACGTGCCGCGGCAGCACCGCGCGAATAGCCGAACAGATCCAGCTGCACGCCACGCAGCGGTCGCTGCCAGCGCGCGGACAGCTCGGCCAGTGCCGCCGGCAGCAGCACCTGCAGCGCGCGCTGCACTTTCGCGCGAACGCCACTGGCACCGATGCCGAAGGCCAGTCCGATCAGATCGTCATCGGCATCATCGCGGGTCCCCACGCCCTCGACATAGATCGACAGCGAAGGTGCGGCCATCGCATCGCGGCGGCTGTCCGGATACAGCTGCTGCAGGCGCGCGATGTTGGTCAGGCCGTTGTCGTAGCTGCTGGTCAGCCGGCTCTGGTAGGTCGAATCATCATCCGCGCGCAGCTGCGCCGGGCGTGGCTGCGGAACCTGTGGGCGACCGCGTGCCAGGTTGTGTGCGTTGTTGCGGGTGCCATCGAAGAACAGGCCGATCCGCAGCAAGCCGACATCTTCGTCCGTGTCCTGCGATGGTGCCATGTGCATTCCCCGTCGTGGCTGCGTCACGGTAGCGCGAAAGCGGTGTATTGGCGAAGTGTAGTGACGCTTTTGACCTTACTTAACGCAGATGCGGTCGATCACAGTTCCTGATTTTCATTCCCATCTTCTATTGAATTCACACGACCCGCGCAGGCCAGATGGCCAGACCCGGTAGACCCGGGCGTGCTGCATCAACGCTGTTCACATCATTCAAGGAGCGACGCAATGTTGTCCAGATCGATTGGCAAAGCGGCAGGTGGCCTGGTGTTGGGTTTGTCGGTGGCAGCGGCCGCGCATGCGGCACCGTTGTTCGAGCCGGTGACGGTCATCAGCCGCGCATCGGCAAACAGCGAGCCCGCGCTGGGCAAGCTGCTGGCCACCCCGTCCACCGCGACGGTACAGGAAGTGCGTGTCGACGCTGCTGCCACTGCGCAGCCGCAGCTGGAGTTCGAATTGCTCGGCCAGCGCGTGCAGGCGGTACGCAGCAAGGTTGAAGCACTGCCCGATGGCGGCAGCATCTGGTACGGCCAGTTGCGCTCGCCGTCCGATCGGCTGACTGCCGCCACTTCGAACGGCCAGGATGATCCTGGTAATTCAGTGATCCTGGTGCGTTCGGGCAACACCCTCACCGGTTCGATCCGCAAGGACGGCAAGCTGTATCGCCTGCGCCCACTGGGCAACCGGCATGTACTGGTGGAAGTGGATGAATCGCGGATGCCGGCCGATCATCCGGCCGACTACAACCAGCTGCCGAAAATCCCGATGGGCAACAATGACCGCATCGGCATCGCGCAGGCCTCGTCCGGTACCCCGGCCACCATCCGCGTGCTGGTGGTGGCAACCAATGCAGCGGTAACGGCCTATGGCGGCAACATGCAGTCGCTGGTGCAGCTGGCGGTGGCCGAATCCAACCAGGGCTACGTCAACAGCAACGTGGGCATCACCCTGCAGCTGGCCGGCTATGAAACCACCAGCTACACCGAATCCGGCAACTTCACCACCGACCTGACCCGCTTCCGCAACACCAGCGACGGCTACATGGACAGCATCCACACCAGCCGCAACAACACTGCGGCCGATGTCGGCGTGCTGCTGATCAACAACACAAGTTACTGCGGGTTGGCCTCGGGCATCGGTTCGACGGCATCGACGGCGTTCGCGGCGGTGTACTGGGACTGCGCGACCGGCTATTACTCCTTCGCGCATGAGATCGGCCACCTGCAGAGTGCGCGGCACGATATCGCCAGTGATCCCAGCACGTCGCCCTATGCCTATGGGCACGGTTATCGCTACGAGCCGTCCTCCGGTTCGCGCTGGCGCACGATCATGGCTTATGACTGCTCGGCCGGCTGCCCGCGCCTGAACTACTGGTCCAACCCGAACATCAACTACAACGGCATCCCGATGGGCAATGCCAGCACCGCCGACAACCAGCGCGTGCTGGTCAATACCAAGGCCACCATCGCGGCCTTCCGCTGAGGCCAACCGCCGACCGAGGTCGGCGTCTACCCGGGTGCGTTCACCTGCCCTGGTAGATGCCAACCTTGGTTGGCACCCCGCGATCCATCATTCGCGCGCGAGCGTATCCAGCGACCAGCCGCCGGCATCCACGCGCAGCACCGATCCCTGTTCGTACCAGTCACCCAGCACGATGCGGTTGCAGGCGCGGCCACCGGCCTGCAGCGTGTGCACCGCCGGGCGATGGGTGTGGCCGTGGATCATGGTGTCCACGCCATGGCGCACGAAGGTGGCATCGACTTCGGCGGGTGACACGTCGGTTACCGACTCGAACTGCGCACGATCATCCTGCTTCATTTCCGACTGGCGGGCCTGGCTGGTTTCCCGGGCCTTCTGCGCGAAGGCGATGCGTGCGGCCAGCGGCTGCGACAGGAACTGCGCCTGGAACACCGGGTCGCGCGTCTGTGCGCGGAACTGCTGGTAGGGGATGTCGTCCGTGCACAGCAGGTCGCCGTGCTGCAGCAGCACCGGGCGGCCGTACAGCTCGATCACGCACGGGTCGGGCAGGATGCGCAGGCCGGCACGGCGCGCATAGTCTTCGCCGAGCAGGAAGTCGCGGTTGCCGCGGATGAAGTACACCGGTACGCCGCTGTCGGAAAGTACCTTCAGCGCGTCGGCCACCGCATCGGCAGCAGGCGAGGGCGTGTCGTCGCCGATCCAGGCTTCGAACAGGTCGCCGAGGATGTACAGCGCATCGGCGCCGGGCGCCTGCTCGCGCAGGAAGCGCAGGAACAGGTCGGTGATCTCCGGACGGCTGGGGTCCAGGTGCAGGTCGGAAATGAACAACGTGGTCATGCAGGCATTCTAGGGCATCCACCGCCGGGCATGGCCCGGCGCTACCGAAGGGATCTGACCCCGGGGGCTACACCGGCAGCGGCAACCAGGCCAGGCTGGCCGATGCCAGCAGGATGGCAATGCCGGTGGCGGCCAGTACATCGGACGGGTAGTGCAGGCCCAGCACCACCCGCGACAGCGCGACGCCGAAGGTGAACGGCACCAGCAGCGGCGCCAGCCACGGGTAGTAGGCCAGCGCGACGATGGTGAACGACACCGCGTGCAGAGTGTGCCCGGAGGGGAAGCTGAACTCGTCCAGCGGCGCCACCCAGGCGCGGATGCGCAGATCGGCCGCATACGGGCGGGGACGCCGGGTCCAGCGCTTGAGGCCTTTGTAGAGCAGCAGTGCGGCCAGGCCGGTGGCGGCCATGTGCACCGATGCACGCAGTCCGTCGAAGCCGTCCAGCGCCACCAGCGCGCCCATCAGCACGTACCAGAACACGCCATCGCCGAGCCGGCTGATGACCGAGAACAGGCGACGCACGCGGCGACGCCGGCAGTAGTGGTTGGCCCGGCGGCAGAGCCGCGCCTCGCGGCCAGCCAGCAGCTCAAGCGGCGTGGTGCGCATGGCCGCTCCTCCGCGACTGGGCCAGCTCGGCCAGCAGGGCATCGAATTCGGCAACCACCTGCTGTGGATGCAGGCGCTTCATCGCACGCGCGGCGCTGCTGCCGAATTCGCGGCGCCGTGCATCATCGGCGGCCAGCTGCACCGCTGCCTCGATGAACTGCTCATCGTTTTCCACGGCCGCACCGTTCTCGCCATCACGCAGGTATTCGCGGGCCGCACCGTAGTCGAAAGCGACGGTGGCCAGGCCGCTGGCCATGCTTTCCAGGGTCACGTTGCCAAAGGTCTCGCTGCGGCTGGGGAACAGGAACAGGTCACCGCTGGCGAAATGCCGTGCCAGGGCTTCGCCGCGCTGGATGCCGCAGAAAATGAAATCGGGGTTTTCATGTGCCAGTTTTTCGCGGGCCGGACCATCACCCACCCAGACGAAGCGGGCTTTGGGGCGGATCTGCTGCAGGCGGCGGAAGGCTTTCACCGCCAGGCCAAGGTTTTTTTCCGCAGCGATGCGGCCGACATGGATCGCGACCAGGCCGTTGCCGTCCACGCCCCATTCCTCGCGCAGCGCCGGGTCGCGCCGGCCCGGATCGAACTGCTGGCTGTCGACCGCGCGTGCCAGCAGGCGTACGCGTTCGAAGCCCTGTTCACCGAGGAACTGCTGCAGCTCGCGGGTGGGCACCAGGGTTGCATCGGCCTGGTTGTGGAACCGGCGCATCCAGCGCATCGCGGCAGCCTGCAGCCAGGCCACGCCGTAGTCGGGCAGGTACTCGTCGAAGCGGGTATGGAAACCACTGGCGACCGGAATGCCAAGGCGGCGCGCGGTGCGCAGCGCCGACCAGCCCAGCGGCCCTTCGGTGGCGATGTAGACCGCATCGGGACGCTGCTGCTGCCAGTGGCGGTTGAGCCTGATCGGTGCAGGCAGGCCAAAGCGCAGGCCGGGGTAGCGCGGCAGTGCGGCGCCCGGCACCAGCAGCGTGCCCGGTGTGGAGTCCAGCGCTTCGCTGGACTGGCGCGGCCGGATCAGGTCGATGTCATGGCCGGAATTGCGCAGTCCCTGCTCCAGGCCCTGCACGGTGAGGGCAACGCCGTTCACTTCCGGCGGGTAGGTCTCGGTGACGATGGCATAGCGCATGGCGGGCCTCCGGGTTTCCGGCATGCTCGGGCCTGGCGATGTAGCCGATATGACCGCTTTGCGACCACGGGATGACGGTGGTCAGGTCCCTGTACGAAGCCACGGCCCCGAAGGGCCGTGGCGGTCGTGCAGATGGCGCGGTGGATCAGAAGCGCTGCTGGTATTTCATGTAGATGAAACGACCGATGTCGAAGCCACCGTAGTAGGAGAAGTTGGCGCTCGGCTGGCTGTACATGGCCGGTCCCTGGCGGCCGAACACATTGTTGGCACCGATCGAGACGGTCGCATCCCATGGCAGGTTGTAGCGCGCCTGCACGTCGTGGAAGGTGACCGATCCGCGACGGTTGTAGTCACGGCTGCCACTGAACCACGGCGCGCGCTGGCCCGGGTGCGAGCACTCACCCGGATACGTGGCTGCATCCAGGCAACGCTCCTTGACCGCGGAGAAATAGCGCAGGCCCCAGTTAAGGCCGAGGTTGCCACGCTCCCAGCCCAACGATGCGTTGGAGCGCACACGGAAGCCGATGCCGCCGTTGCTGGCGATGCCATTGCTGGGAATGGGCGGCGCATCCGCCTCGTTGGTGGTCCGTTCTTCCGCGGCGACCACATAGGTGGTCTTCCAGTCGGCGCTCAGCGTGCCCCAGGACGTTTCGATCTTGTGGCCGATCTCCAGGTCATAGCCTTCGGCCTGGCGGAACCCGCTGTTGCGGCTGCCATAGTTGAGCGTGTTGACGATGCCCAGTTCCGGGTCGCGGGTGAAACTGCCGCAGCGCTCGGCGATGCCCAGTTCGTAGCAGTCGCGGAGGATGTCGTTGGGATGGTCGGCGACGATGGTGTTGTCGATACGGATCTTCCACCAGTCCAGCGCGATGTTCAGTCCTTCGGCAAACGTCGGGCTCCAGACCAGGCCCAGCGTGCGGCTGGTCGAGGTTTCCGGCTTCAGGTCGGGATTGGAGCCGTTGGTGAAGGGCAGGGGCGTCTGCCCACTGCTGCCGGTGATCGGCTCGTTGCCCTGGCCGAGCTGGCGGTAGCTGTCCGCGTTGGCGATGTCGGCGGCGCAGCGTGCACGTACCTCCGGGCTGCTGGCGGCGGCGCCATAGACCGTATCGCAGGGGTCACGGAAGCCGGTGGTGAAGGTCTGCGAGCCGCCGCCGTACAGATTCGAGATGGTCGGCGCACGGAAACCCTGGGCCCAGGTGCCACGGACCAGCAGCTGGTCGATCGGCTTCCACGAGATGCCGAACTTGCTGTTGAGGGTTCCGCCGAAGGTGGTGTAGTCCGAGTAGCGCGTTGCCATGTCCAGGGTCAGCTGGCGTGCACCGGGGAGGTCGCTCAGCACCGGCACGCTCAGCTCCAGATAGGCCTCGTCGACACGGTAGCCACCGCCGGTGGGGCCCGCCGCCAGATTGGTGGTGGCGCCGGTCTGGGCCAGCGCATCGGGAATGAAGCGACCCTCCTCGCGGCGGCTCTCCACACCCAGGGCGAAGCCCAGTTCCCCGGCAGGCAGCGTGGCAAGGCCGCCACTGAGGCTGGCGAACAGGTTGCGGGTGGTGTTGCGGCCACGGGTGAGTTCCTCGGGGAACAGCCAGTCCTGCAGTTCGCCATTGCCGGTCAGGCCGTACGGGTCATCCTGGCCATACGGCACCAGTGGATTCCAGGGCTTGCAGCCGGCAATCGGTGCATCCGGTGTACCGCATTCCACCTTGCCGGTGGCCGGGTTGTAGAACGAAGGACCGGTGGAATCGGCAACGCGCTGCTTGTGCAGGTTGCCGGTGGCACGCTGCTCCAGCTCGCTGCGGTTGTACTGGTAGCCGGCTTCCCAATCGAAGTCGCGACCGGCGAACTGGAAGCTGCCTTCAAACGCTGCAACACCCTGCCAGGTGGTCAGTTCACTGGTGCTGACGCGTGGAATCTCCCAGGTGCGGCGGTTCCAGTGCACGTCGCTTGGGCGTTCATAGCCGTGGTGGCGGCCGAACGGATTGAACCAGCTGTCGGCGGACATCGGCGTGATGCCGGCCGCACCGGACTGGAACGGATAGCCGGCAATCTGGCGCGTGGTGGTGCGTCGGTTGTAGGCCAGCTGGGTGTTGAAGCGGATCTGGTCGTTCAGATCCATGCGTGCATCGACGAAGAGCGAATCGCGCTTGATCGGCGTCTGCACGTGCATCTGTTCATTGCTGTTGCTGACATCACCGGTGAACGGTGTGTTGTCACTGAGGTGGAAGCTGTCCGGCCCGCCCGGCTGGCTGCCGCGATCGAGCGAATAGCTGCAGCCACGGGCGCTGCTGCAGCCCGGGCCCTTGAAGCCGACGATGCGCCCCCACTGCCCGACCGTGGTCCAGCCATCGTCCGGATGACGATCGGTATAGGTGTAGGCGCTGAAGCCGCGGTCCTTCGCCCAAACGCCCTTTTCTTCGACATGCTCGGCGGCGACACTGATCGAAGCGCGGTCATTCGACCAGCCGGCAACCACGTCGTACTGGGTGCGGGCACCATCGCCTTCGCTGAACTGCCCGTGGTAGACGTTGGCGGTCACGCCCTGGACGTTGCGCCGGGTGATGATGTTGACCACGCCGGCCATCGCGTCGGAACCGTAGATGGCCGAGGCGCCGTCCTTCAGCACTTCCATGCGTTCCACGGCAGCGGCGGGAATGCTGGATATATCCTGGTAACCCGAAGTGGTCATGCCCAGGCGCTTGCCGTTGACCAGCACCAGGGTGCGCTGTGCACCGAGGCCGCGCATGTCCACGTAGCTGCCGCCTGCGGCCTCGCCCGCACTGAGTGGGCTGGCACGGCTCAAGGCCGGGCTGCCGGTCGCGGTCAGATTCTGCAGGATGTCGGCAACGGAATTGAAGCCCTGCCGCTCGATGTCGGCGCGGCTGATGGTCAGCACCGGCTGCGCGGTTTCCAGGTCGACCTGGCGGATGCGCGAACCGGTGATCTCGATACGGTCCAGTGTGGTGGCTTCCGGTGCGTGCTGGGCGAATGCGGGGGCGGCCAGTGCGGTGGTGGCCGTCATCGCCAGTGCACGACGGATCGCCAACCCGAGCTCGGGAATACGGATGGTCATGGGTCTCTCTCTCAGTCTTCGAAGTCTTCGGAACACAGCCAAGCGGGGCTGCGTCAACTCCACCGCGGCGGTGGATGTTCGAACCTAGTGAAGATGGATGGGGAGACGTATGGGCAAGCGACGAAAGCGCTGCAGACGGCCGTGACGCTTCTGCACAAAGCGGAAGCAAATCAATCGATTGCTCCAACCTGTGGCATCGCGGCGGACGCAGCGCAGAGGGCCGTGTCCCTGATTGAACGCATCACGGTCAATGTGGAAAGCGACACTCTGCGCGGAGGCAGAAAAAAACCACGGCCCCGAAGGGCCGTGGTCGTCGAGCTTCAACAGCGCGGATGGATCAGAAGCGCTGCTGGTACTTCATGTACATGAAACGACCGATGTCGTAGCCACCGTAGTAGGAGAACGACGAGTTCGGCTTGCTGTACATCACCGGCGCTTCCTTGCCGAACACATTGTTCGCGCCCACCGAAACGGTGGCATCCCACGGCAGGTTGTAGCGGAACTGCACGTCGTGGAAGGTCACCGCACCGCGCTCGTTGTACGCGGTCGGCGACTTCAGCCACGGAGCCAGGAAGGTCGGATCGGAGCATTCGTCCGCATACCGCGAGGCGTTGAGGCAGCGCTCCTTCACACCGGAGTAGTAGCGTGCCGTCCAGCTGACGCCGAAGTCACCCACATCCCAGCCCAGCACCAGGTTCGAGCGCACGCGGAACGCAAGGCTGGTGGCGGTGCCGATGGTGTTGGCAACGCCGTTGATCGGCGTGATCGCTTCGCGGACATCGTTGGTGGAGCGGTAGACGTTCTTGCTGACGTAGGTGCTGGTCCAGCCTGCGCTCAGCTTGCCGTAGCTGGTGTCGACGCGGTAGCTGACATCCAGGTCGTAACCTTCGGTCTCGGCAAAGCCGGCATTGCGGTTGCCGAACTTCAGGCCGGTGACGATGCCGTTGGACGGGTCACGGCTGAAGCGGCTGCAGCGCGATTCGATGCCCTGCTCGTAGCAGTCCCTCAGGATCTGGTTCGGGCTGTCACCGACGATGGTGTTGTCGATGCGGATCTTCCACCAGTCCAGCGCCACGTTGAAGTTGCTGATGAAGGTCGGGCTCCACACCAGGCCCAGCGTCTTGCTGGTCGAGGTTTCCGGAACCAGCAGCGGGTTGGAACCGGACACGAACGGCGTCGGGGTCGCATCCTGCGCCGTGGTCACCGGGGTGTTGCCCTGCTTCAGCTGGCGGAAGTTGCCGGCATCGGCGATGTCACGTGCGCATCGCGCGCGGACTTCAGCACTGCCCTTGGCCGAGCCGAACACGGTGTCGCACGGATCGCTGAACTGCGCGAAGGTTTCCGAACCACCACCGTACAGGTCGTTGATGGTCGGGGCGCGGAAGCCTTCTGCCCAGGTACCACGGACCAGCAGCTGGTCGATCGGCTTCCACTTGAAGCCGAACTTGCTGTTGAGCGTGTTGCCGAAGGTGTTGTACTTGGAGTAACGGGTGGCGGCACTGAAGCTCAGCTCACGCGCACCGGGCAGGTCGGCCAGCACCGGCACGCTGAGCTCCAGGTAGGCTTCCTTCACGTTGTAGCTGCCACCGGTCGGGCCTGCGGCCAGGTTGGTGGTGGCGCCGGTCTGGGCCAGGGCATCGGGGGTGTAGCGGCCATCTTCCTTGCGGCTTTCCACGCCGAAAGCGAAGCCCAGGTCGCCGGCCGGCAGGGTCATGATGCTGCCGGACAGGTTGGCGAACGCGTTCTTGGTGGTGGTGCGGCCGGTGGTGCGTTCCGCCGGGAACAGCCAGGCCATCAGTTCTTCATTGCCGGTCAGCCCGTTCGGATCATTCTTGCCGTAGGGCACCAGCGGGTTCCACGGCGTGCAGCCGCTGATCACCGCGCCCGGACGGCCACACATCACCTTGCCGGTGGCCGGATCCAGGAACGACGGACCCACAGCATCGCGCACGCGCTTCTTGTGCAGGTTGCCGGTGGCGGTAGCGGTCAGCTCGTTGCGGTTGTACTGGTAGCCCACGTCCCAGTCGAAGTAGCGCTGGCCGATCTCGAAGCTGCCATCCAGCGACACTACCGCACGGTAGGTCTTCAGTTCGCTGGTGCTCACACGCGGGATTTCCCAGGTGCGGCGGTTCCAGGCCACGTCGGTTGGCTTGGCATAGCCGTGCTGGTTGCCGAACGGATTGAAGTAGCTGTCCTTGGACATCAGGCCGGTGGCGGTCGGGTCGCCCGAGATGGACACCGAGCTGGACTGCAGGGGGTAGCCTGCAATCTGGCGCTCGGCCGAACGCTTGTTGTAGCCGAATTCGGTGCGCAGGTTGACCTGGTCGGTGATCTTGAAGCGACCGTCGAAGTACACCGAATCACGCTTGAGCGGATACATGACGTGCATCTGTTCGTTGGCGTTGCTGACGTCGCCGGTGAACGGGGTCGCATCGGTCAGGTGGTAGTTGGCCGGGTTGGTCGGGTCAGCGCCACGGTTGAGCGAATAGCCGCAGCCGTCCTTGGTGTTGGTGCAGCCCGGGCCGCCCTTCAGGCCGGTGACCTGGCCCCACTGGCTCAGCGTGGTCCAGTTGGAGGCATCGTTCGGGTGGCGGTCGCTCACGCCGTACTTGCTGAACCAGCGGTCCTTGGCCCAGACGCTCTTTTCTTCGGAGTGCTCCAGTGCCAGGGTCAGCGACACGCGGTCATTGCTCCAGCCACCCACCACGTCGAAGCGATCGCGCGCGCCGTCACCTTCGCTGTACTGGCCGTGGTAGACGTTGGCGGTCACACCGTTGACGTTGGAACGGGTGATGATGTTGACCACGCCGGCCATCGCATCGGAACCGTAGATGGCCGACGCGCCATCCTTCAGCACTTCGATGCGCTCCACCGCCGACACCGGCAGCGAGGACACGTCCTGCAGGCCCGAGGTGCTGATGCCCAGGCGCTTGCCGTTGACCAGCACCAGGGTGCGCTGCGCGCCCAGGTTGCGCATGTCGATGTAGGTGCCGCCGGTGTTTTCGCCCGAGCTCAGTGCGTTTGCACGGCTGATCGCCGGGCTGCCCATGGCGGTCACGTTCTGCAGGATGTCGGCCACCGAGCTGAAGCCCTGGCGCTCGATGTCCAACCGGCTCAGTGCCAGGACCGGCTGAGCGGTCTCCACGTCCACCTGGCGGATGCGCGAGCCAGTGATCTCGATGCGATCCAGGGTGGTCGGCGCGGCGGTGCTGCCACTCTGGGCGAACGCAGGCAGGGCGGCCAGCGTCGCAGTGGTTGCCAGGGCGTAGCGGATGGCCTGCCCCAGGGGGGTGGTACGTGAAGTCATGACGAGCTCTCTCTCTCTCAGGTCGTGCAGGGACGCCAAAAGGGGCGTCGAAGAAATCGGCCGCCCACAAGCGGACCGATGACCCGATAGTAGTCTCGTTGGTTAATGCTCTGTAAAGAGGTCGTGTCGATTTGTACCAGGCTTCATCGTCAGATTTCACGAAAGCTCAACAAAAGCAGTCGCTTAGCTGTAACGCTGAATGCGCTCCCCCGACTTGATCTGCTGCGTCGCAGCAGGTCAACCGGGGGCGCATGCGCGAACCGTAACGGTGTGTGACCTTCTCTCCCTCGCGGGAAAGCGTGAGCCTCAGGCTACGAAGGGCCGGAACTGGATGCCCAGCCCGGCGATGCCGTCGGTCTCGCCGATCAGATCGGCGCGCAGCAGTGGCCGGGCATCAATGAAGGCCTGCGGCACGATCAACGACAGGCGGTTGTCGTCGGCGGTCAGTTCCAACGCCGGCAGTGGATCGTCCTCATGGGCACGATTGAGCAGCACCGCCAGGCGCAGCAGGGCGGCCAGCCGGCGAGCGGTCAGCAGCAGGCGCTCGGGCAGGGCGTCGAAGGCGGTCTTGGTCACGCTGCGGCGATGGCTGCGCACCAGCGCGGCCAGCATCTGCTGTTCCTGCCGCGAGAAACCGGCGATATCCGAGTGTTCCAGCACGTAGCTGCCATGCACGTGGTAGCCGCTGTGCGCGATCATCAGGCCCAGCTCGTGCAGGCGCGCGGCCCAGCCGAGCATGCGCGCGTCGTCGGCATCGAGCCGCCAGCGTTCCTGCACCTGTTCCAGCAGTGACAGCGCGGTGTCCTGCACACGGTCGGCCTGCACGGTATCGATGCCGTAGCGCTGGCTGAGCGCGGACACCGATTCATCGCGCAGATCGTTCTCGCCAGCGCGGCCGACGATGTCGTAGAGGATGCCTTCGCGCATCGCGGCCTTGCTGACCAGCAGCTTCTGCAGGCCCAGCGCCTGGAAGGCGGCCTCCAGCACCAGGATGCCGCCGGCAATGATCGGGCGGCGGTCGCTGGACAGTCCCGGCAACTGGATGTCGTCGATCTTCTTGGCCTTCAGCAGTTCGTCGCGCAGTTGCGGCAGGGCCTCGGCGGTAATCGCGCCCTTGCTCAGCTTCATCGTCGCGCAGATCTCGCTGATCGCCTTGTGCGTGCCCGAAGAACCCAGCGCTTCCTGCCAGCCCAGCGCGCGGTACTTGCTGGCGAAGGGCTGGAACTCGCGACCGATCTCGGCCAGCGCGTCCTTCCAGCGCTTCTTGCTCAGCTTGCCGCCGGGGAAGAAACGCCGGGTGCTGGCAATGCAGCCGGCCTGCAGGCTTTCGCGCTCCAGGGTCTGCATGCCCATGCCGATGATGAACTCGGTGGAGCCGCCGCCGATGTCGATGACCAGCCGGCGCTGGCCGGGCTTGGGCGGTTGTGCATGGGCCACGCCCAGGTAGATCAGGCGCGCTTCTTCGCGGCCGCTGACCACTTCGATGGCGTGCCCGAGCGCGGTTTCGGCGGGAACCAGGAACGACTGCGGTGAACGCAGCTGGCGCACGGTGTTGGTGGCCAGTGCGCGCACCCGGTGCGGCGGTACATTGCGGATGCGCTGGCCGAAGCGGGCCAGGCATTCCAGCGCGCGCTGCCGGGCAGCGGAGGAGAGTCCCCCTTTGCCATCCAGGCCGTCGGCCATGCGCACCGTCTCGCGCAGGCGGTCGATTACCCGCAGCTGGCCGAGCGTGTAGCGCGCGATGACCATGTGGAAACTATTGGAGCCAAGGTCGATGGCGGCCAGCAGGTCGCCATCCTGCAATGCGGGCGGAGTCGTGGTGGTGTGCGGCATGGACGAATGTTAGCCGAAGGGGCGGTGTGCTCGTCACCGCGCGGCCTTCACATTTTGGAAGAGGGGAGTGCGGCAGGGCTGCGCCCTGCACCTGCCGAATCAACGGCAACGGCAACAGCCGAAGCAAAGGCTGGCTTCCTGTGGGCAGGCAGGGTGAGTCCGGCTGCGGGGGACGCTGCAAGTACGTCCATGTAAGCTCGGTCGCGCCATCCATGGCGCTCACGCCCCCGCAACCGGACCCACCCCGCCTTCGACAGATTTCTGCTGTTGGTGGGTGTCGACCTTGGTCGACACGCTGGCTCCATGGATGATCGGGATCGCTTTTGGTAGGTGTCGACCTTGGTCGACACACCGGGTTACAGACCCTGCATCAGTGCCATCTGCGCAGAATGCGGTGCCTCGTCGTGGGCGGGCGCACGCTTGTGGTAGATGCCGTCGGCATCCAGTTCCCAGGCATTGAGGTTGTCGTCCAGGTAGTTCTGCAGGACCTCGCGGTAGACCCGCTTGGCCAGCTCCGGGTCGAGGATCGGAAAGCAGGTCTCGACCCGGCGCAGCAGGTTGCGTTCCAGCCAGTCGGCGCTGGCGCAGTACATCTCCGGTGCGCCGTCGTTGCCGAACCAGTAGACGCGGCTGTGCTCCAGGAAGCGGCCGACGATCGAGCGCACGCGGATGTTGTCCGAGATGCCCGGCACACCCGGGCGCAGGGTGCAGGCGCCGCGGATGATCAGGTCGATCTGCACGCCGGCCTGCGAGGCGGCGTACAGCGCGCGCACCACCTGCGGTTCGTTCAGGGCGTTCATCTTGGCGATGATCCGCGCCGGGCGGCCGGCGGCGGCGATGCGCGTTTCGCGCTCGATGCGGCCGAGGATGCCGGTGTGCAGGGTGAAGGGCGACTGCAGCAGGCGCTTGAGCTTCATCTTCGAGGCCAGCCCGGACAGCTGCTGGAACAGCAGGTGCACATCGTTGCCGATGTCCGCATCGGCGGTGATCAGGCTGATGTCGGTGTACGCACGGGCGGTACCGCTGTGGTAGTTGCCGGTACCGAGGTGCACATAGCGGCGCAGCTTGCGGCCCTCGCGGCGCACGATCAGCAGCATCTTGGCGTGGGTCTTGTAGCCGACCACGCCATACACCACCTGCACGCCAGCCTCCTGCAGGCGATCAGCCAGGCCGAGGTTGGCTTCCTCGTCGAAGCGGGCGCGCAGTTCGACCACCACGGTCACGTCCTTGCCGTTGCGTGCGGCCTGGATCAGTGCATCGACAATCAGCGAATCCTTGCCGGTGCGGTACAGGGTCTGCTTGATCGCCAGCACGTTGGGATCGACCGCCGCCTGCCGGATCAGGTCCAGCACGGCGGTGAAGGCATCGAACGGGTGATGCAGCAGCAGGTCGTGGCGCGCCACTGTCTCGAAGATGCCGTCGCTGTCGCGCAGCGTGCGCGGGGTCATCGGCGGGTACTTCAGGTCTGGCTGTGCGATCAGGTCGTACAGCTGGATGATGCGGTTGAGGTTGACCGGGCCGTCGATGCGATACACCGCGTTCTCGGTCAGGCCGAAGTTCTGCAGCAGGGTGCGCACGATGTCGCGCGGCATGTCCTGCGCGATTTCCAGGCGCACTGCCGGCCGGTAGCCGCGGTCGACCAGTTCGTCGCGCAGTGCCAGCGCCAGGTTCTCCACTTCCTCCTCGTCCACCACCAGCTCGGAGTTGCGGGTAACGCGGAACTGGTAGGCACCCTGGACTTCCATGCCCGGGAACAGTTCATCGACGAAGGTCGACAGCACCGACGACAGGAACACGAAGTTCTGCGGACCGCCGAGCTTCTCCGGCAGCTGGATGATGCGCGGCAGCGAGCGCGGCGCACGCACGATGGCCAGGTGGCCGGCGCGG
Organism: Stenotrophomonas sp. 62841_Sma; assembly: GCF_056482945.1. Lineage (NCBI taxonomy): Bacteria > Pseudomonadati > Pseudomonadota > Gammaproteobacteria > Lysobacterales > Lysobacteraceae > Stenotrophomonas > Stenotrophomonas sp. 62841_Sma. Next base: position 936,307 of record NZ_CM151224.1, read on the forward strand.
CCGAACGCGTCGGTGCCCTTCAGCACCACCACGATGTTCAGCGACTTGTTGAGGATCTTCGGGAACGGGTGCACCGGGTCCAGGCCCAGCGGCGACAGCACCGGCATGATCTCGTTGCGGAAGTACGCACGCAGCCAGCGCTTCTGGCGATCGGTCCAGGAATGGCGGCCGAGCACGCCGATGCCGGCCTCCATCAGCGCCGGGCGCAGCGTCTCGTTCCAGCAGCGGTACTGCTGGTCCACCAGTTCCGCGGCGCGGTCATGGATGGCGTTGAGGATGGCCTGCGGGCTCATCCCGTCCGGTGCCGGCGGCAGGCCGAATTCCTGTGCGTGGCGTACGGCAGCGGCGCGGATCTCGAAGAACTCGTCGAGGTTGGTGCAGGAGATGCACATGAAGCGCAGGCGCTCCAGCAGCGGCACCTGCGGGTCCATCGCCTGCGCCAGCACGCGGAAGTTGAAATCCAGCTGCGACAGCTCGCGGTTGATGTACAGCGCCGGGTCGCGCAACGGATCGTTGTCCGGGCTCACGGGGAGGGGGAGGGATCCGAGGCTGCTCATGGCGTCATTCTTCGATGGAGGTCAGGGGGGCGGACTCGCGCGGGCGCACGTGGTCGGCATCGAAATGGCAGGAGAACACCGAGCCCTTGCCGACCTCGCTTTCAATCTCCAGCCGTGCGTGGTGCAGGCCGAGGATGTGCTTGACGATGGACAGGCCCAGGCCGGTACCGCCGCTTTCGCGGGAGCGGCTGCTGGAGACACGGTAAAAACGTTCGGTCAGGCGCGGCAGGTGGGAGGCCGGGATGCCATAGCCGGAATCGCGCACCGCCAGCACGGCACCGTCGCCTTCGCGGCGGAACTCCACGGCGATGCGGCCACCGGCCGGCGTATAGCGCACCGCATTGGTGACCAGGTTGGAGAAGGCGCTGTGCAGTTCCTTGGTCGAGCCCTGCAGGTCAACGCCGGCCAGGTCGTCGATGCTGATCTGGTGGCGGCCCTGGCTGTGCGCTTCGGCTTCGCGGCGCAGCGTCGCCAGCATCGGCTGCATGGCCACGGTCTCTTCCTCGCTGTGTTCCTGCGATTCGAGGCGCGACAGGGTCAGCAGGTCTTCCACCAGCTGGGCCATGCGCTGGCTCTGCTTGCGCATTTCTTCCAGCATCGGTCCGGTTCCCGGGAAATCCTCCGGGTCCATCATGTCCAGGTAGCCGTGCACCACGGTGAGCGGCGTGCGCAGTTCGTGTGAAACGTTGGCCACGAAATCGCGGCGCACCTGTTCCAGGCGCAGCAGCTTGCTGACGTCGCGGGCGATCAGCAGCCAGTAATCCGACGAATAGGGAATCAGGCGCAGGTTCAGGCGGATCGCCGGATCGACCGGCGAAGGCACGTCGAGGATCGGCTCGGCATTGCGGCCGCCGGCCAGCCAGTGCGCCAGCGGCATCGGCTGCAGGCGTTCGACCAGGGCTTCGCCGAGGTCGCCGGGGTGATGCAGGCCGAGCAGGGCGGTGGCCGCTTCGTTGAACCACTGCACGCGCTGGCTGTTGCGGTCCAGCACCACCACCGCATCGGGAAGTGCGGCGGCCGCAGCGCGATAGCTGCGCAGCATGTCCAGCAGGCGGCGCTTGCGCACGCGCATTTCCACCTGGTTGCGGTACAGCAGGCGGTCCAGCTCGTTCCAGACGCCGGTGCCTTCCTCTGCGGTGTCCCAGCGCTGGCGCGCGGTCAGGCGCCGCAGCACGCTGCGCAGGCGCCAGTAATGCCATGCCAGCGTGGCCAGCGCGCCCAACGCGATGCACAACCACAGATGGCCCGTGAACCACCCCACCAGTCCGGCGAACAGCAGTACCGCGGCAACGGTGGCCAGGGTCTTCAACCAGGCAGAGCGGATGTGGCGGGGCATTGCGATCTCGTCGTTGAGGTGCGGCGGTTCACTGGGGTGAACCGAGGGTTATAGCAGAGTTGCCGGCGCCGGCACCCGCAGGTGCGTGGCGCCGGCACGACGAGACTCAGGTAGCAGTGGAGAAGCGGTAGCCGGCGCCGCGCACGGTCTGCACCATGTTTTCGGCGTTGAACGGTTCCAGCGTTTTGCGCAGGCGGCGGATGTGCACGTCGATGGTGCGCTCCTCCACGTACACGCTGCCGCCCCACACATGGTCCAGCAGCTGGGCGCGGGTGTAGACGCGCTCGGGGTGGGTCATGAAGAAGTGCAGCAGGCGGTACTCGGTCGGGCCGATCGGCACCGGCTGGTCGTTGGCGAACACGCGATGGGCGGCGCCGTCGATGCGGATCGGGCCGACGGCCACGCTGCCGTCCTCGTCGTCCTCGCGGGCGCGGCGCATGACCGCACGGATGCGGGCCAGCAGTTCGCGCGCCGAGAACGGCTTGACCACATAGTCGTCGACGCCGGCTTCAAGGCCACCCACGCGGTCGTTCTCTTCGCCGCGGGCGGTCAGCATGATGATCGGCACTTCGCGGGTCAGGGTTTCCTTGCGCCAGCGCCGGGCCAGGTCCAGGCCGCTGGTGCCGGGCAGCATCCAGTCCAGCAGGATCAGGTCGGGGACGCGGTCGGCGATGGCGGTCTGGGCCTCACGGGCGTCGCCGGCGTGGACCGGTTCGTAATCGCCCTTGCGCAGGGCGAAGGCGACCATTTCACGGATCGCGGGCTCGTCATCGACGATCAGGATGCGTTTCTGCACGAGGACACCGTAGGGCTCGGTTACTGGAGTGGTGCCAGTAGACTACGGTTTGATGACATGTTTGTGACTACCTGGCCGGAACCGTTCGGGATTGCCATCGGCCGGTCATGCAGCGCTCAGCGGCGGTCCAGGTCCGGGTCCTGCACGCCCTGCCGGCGCAGCTCCAGCACGGTGGGGGTGATCGCCTCGATGCGCGCATCCACCCGTGCCCGGCCTACGTAGTCCAGCGCCGGATTGCGCTTGAGCGCCTGCAGCTGCATCAGCGACTGTTCCGGCCGGCCGCTGAGGAAGGCTGCCTCGGCGTAGGCCTCGCTGGCACGCACGCTGTCGCCGGCCAACTCGCTGGCGCGGGCGTACCGCTGCTGGAAGACCGGATCGTTACCGCTTTGCGACAGCAGGGGCCGCAGCATGGCCTGCGCGCGCTGGCCCGCCTCGCGGCTGCCCTGTTCGTTCAGGATCTCGGCATAGGTCAGCGCCACCGGACGGCTGTTGGGGTGCTGGCGCAGCAGCTGCTCGAAGCGGCTGTTGGCCTGGGCGGTCTGGCCTGCACGCGATTCGGCCTCGCCCAGCCCCAGAGCCAGCCACAGGTTGTCCGGGCGGGTCTGCAGCAGGCCTGCCAAGGTCTGCCGGGCCTGGGTGGCGCCGGCGCGACCGCTGCGCATCACCGCCAGCGCCTGGCCATAGCGCTGGGCATCGTTGAGGCCGTCCTTCTGACGCTTGGCCAGATCGGCATACTCGCGTTCCAGCTCGGGGGTGGAATCCGCGCTGAGCACGCGCAGGCGCTCGCGGGCCCAGTCGAAGTCGCCACTGGCGCCGCGGCTGAGCTGGCCCATCGGGATGCGCAGCACGCTGCTGGGCAGCAGCGGGTTGGTTCCGCGCAACAGAGGTTCGGCCAGGCTGGGATCGGCCGGGTCCACGCGCTCCCTGCGCTCGCCGCTGGGGGTGCTGGTGGTCAGCAGCACCGTGTCCTTCTTCATCTGGTCGGCGCGGGCCTTCGCCTCGCTGATGCGGGTGATGTTGACCGGATGGGTGCGCAGGAACTCGGGCACGCTGTAGCCACCCTCGTTGCCGCGCATCGCCGATGCCATCCGCTCGAAGAAGCCGGCCATGGCGTCCACGTCGTAACCGCTGCGCGACAGCGTGCGGATGCCGAGGCGATCGGCCTCGGATTCGTTGGAGCGGGTGTAGTTGATCTGGCGCTGCTGCATCAGGCCCATGCCCGAGCTGATCGCGGCCATCGTCGCGTTGCCGGACGACGTGCTGTTGCTGGCCTGTGCGGCCACCACCGCCGCCAGCATGCCGAGCAGGATCGGGATCTGGTCGCGCTGGGCACGCTCGACCCCGCGCAGCACGTGCTGCTGGGTGACGTGGGCGATTTCGTGCGACAGCACCGCAGCCACCTCGTCCTCGCGCTCGGCGGTCAGCACCAGGCCGGCATTGACCCCGATGTAGCCGCCCAGCGTGGCGAAGGCGTTGATCTGGCGGTCCTTCATCACGAAGAAGGTGTACGGCTGGCGAGGCTGGTCGCTGTTGGAGCCGAGCCGGGTACCCATGGTCTGCAGCCAGTCGTTGACCAGCGGGTCATCCAGCAGGTAGCCGTAGTTGCGCAGCTCGCGCAGCATCATCGCGCCGTACTCGGCCTGGCGGGCCGGGGTCAGCAGCTCGCCGGCCGAGGAGCCGATGTCGGGCAGCTTCTCCTGGGCCTGGGCCAGCGGCATGGCCAAGGCCAGGGTGACGGCGGTAGTCAGCAGCAGGGCTCGCAAGCAGGAGGTCCTCGGGCAGGGCGCGCCAAGCGTGGCAGGGTGGGGGGCAACCATTCGTTAATCCACAGTGTTGCGGCCGTGGCGTGGAAATTCCAGCGCACCGGTACCATATGTAGACCGTCGATCCATCGTGGAGTTTCCCGTGACAGCCCAGACCGCCGGCGGTGCCCCCGCCATCACCATCTATTCCACCGCCGTCTGCCCGTACTGCGTGGCCGCCAAGAACTTCCTGAAGAGCAAGGGCCAGCAGTGGACCGAGGTCCGCATCGACCTGGACCCGGCCGAGCGCGAGAAGATGATGGCGCTGACCCGCCGCACCAGCGTGCCGCAGATCTTCGTCGGTGACGTCCACGTGGGCGGCTACGACGACATGATGGCCCTGCACCGTGAAGGCAAGCTCGAGCCGCTGCTGGCCGGGCAGGGCCAGGCATGAGCGCGGCCGACGACGGCAGCAAGGACCGCATCGCCGAGTTCACCGACTTCCGCAAGCGCATGAACGAGCGGATCCTGGGCGAGCCGAACCAGGTGGTGCGCCGCTTCTTCGCGCTGGACACGCAGACCTACCAGGCTGGCGCGCTGGATGTGAAGACCAAGGAACTGCTGGGCCTGGTGGCCTCGATGGTGCTGCGCTGCGACGACTGCATCAGCTACCACGTCGCCCAGTGCAAGGACGCCGGGGTGACCCGTGAAGAGTTCTTCGAGACCTTCTCGGTCGGCCTGGTGGTCGGCGGTTCCATCGTGATCCCGCACCTGCGCCGCGCGGTAGACTTCCTCGACCAGCTCGAAGGCGGCGCCGCCGCCCCGGAAGCGCACGCGCACTGAACCTGGCGGGCGCCGGGAACCGGGCCCTGTGGCCCTCCCGGTAGTGCCGGCCGCTGGCCGGCATTCCGTGAACCCCACATGGCCGAGGTTGCCGGCCAGCGGCCGGCACTACCGGACGTGCGGGGCGCCTTCCCCGTGATCCAACAGCCCAGGAGCCCCCTTGTTGTTCAAGGGGGCGCGCCGGCAGGCGGGGGGATAAGGTGGAATGCGCGGGCAAACCGCAGAGCGGTTTGCCCAAGGGGGCGCGCCGACAGGCGCGGGGATAAGGTGGGATGCGCGGGCAATTCTGCCTGAGCCGGGCACTGGGACCATGGTCTATTTGGGACCTCGGCCCCGGCTCAGGCATAATTGCCGGTGAAACTTCCTTTGCGCCGGCGTTTCCGGGCACGTCCGGACGGCGTTTTTCCCCCTGTTCGGAACATCGATCAATGACGCAGAAAATTACGGTCATCCGCGGCGACGGCATTGGCCCGGAAATCATGGACGCCACCCTGTTCGTGCTCGACCAGCTCAAGACTGGCCTGGAGTACGAAGACGCCGACGCCGGCCTGGTGGCCCTGGAAAAGCACGGCGACCTGATGCCGGCGGTGACCCTGGAATCGATCGCGCGCAACAAGGTCGCGCTGAAGAGCCCGCTGACCACCCCGGTCGGTGGTGGCTTCACCTCGATCAACGTCAGCCTGCGCCGTCACTTCGACCTGTACGCCAACGTGCGTCCGGCCCACACCTTCCCGAACACCAAGTCGCGTTTCGACAACGTCGACCTGATCACCGTGCGTGAGAACACCGAAGGTGCCTACCTGGCCGAAGGCCAGGAAGTGTCGGCCGACGGCGAGACCGCCTTCTCCGGCACCCGCATCACCCGCAAGGGCTCCGAGCGCATCGTGCGCTACGCCTTCGAGCTGGCCAAGAGCACCGGCCGCAAGAAGGTCACCGCCGTGCACAAGGCCAACATCATCAAGTCGACCTCGGGCCTGTTCCTGAATGTCGCCCGTGAAGTCGCCGCGCAGTACCCGGAGATCGAGTTCCAGGAAATGATCGTCGACAACTGCTGCATGCAGCTGGTGATGCGTCCGGAACAGTTCGATGTGATCGTCACCACCAACCTGTTCGGCGACATCATCTCCGACCTGTGCGCCGGCCTCGTCGGCGGCCTGGGCCTGGCCCCGGGTGCCAACATCGGCAAGGACGCGGCGATCTTCGAAGCCGTGCACGGCACTGCGCCGGACATCGCTGGCCAGGGCAAGGCCAATCCGTGCGCGTTGCTGCTGGCAGCGGCGCAGATGCTGGACCATGTCGGCCAGCCGGAAAATGCCGAGCGCCTGCGCAAGGCCATCGTGGCGACCATGGAAGCCAAGGATTCGCTGACCGGCGACCTGGGCGGCACCGGCACCACCATGAGCTTTGCCCAGGCCATCGCCAGCCGCCTGTAAGCGGCGGTTGTTCCGGCTGGAGATCGTCTCGGCGATGTCCAGTCCGGGCCTGCATGCGTTGAAGACGGGCCGTCCTTGTACGGCCCGTCTGCGTTTTCAACTGCGGTTTTTCACCGACAGGATTTTTTCAGATGCCTGAGGCGGCCGTGTGGGTCGTGGCGGCCGTTGCCGTCTATGCTGTCGGCGTGGCCATCTACGCCATCTTCTACTGGCCGTGGTCCCGCGCCCAGCGCGCGCTGCGCCGCCTGCGGACGCAGGGGGCGCCCCTCCGCAGCATGCAGGAGAGCGAGGCGCGCATCCTGCGGTTGATCGAATTTCCGACAGGGTCGCCTGTGTATCTGCTCGAAGGCAGCTGTGCCGAGTTCGTGATCAGGAGCAGGATCTCTCCGGCCCAGCATGTGCAGACCCTGGCCGGCGTCCCAGTGAAGTATCCGGCGGGCCTTGCACGTGCCGTGCGCGCGGGCAGCAATACCGCCGAAGTGGTGCTGGGTCGTGACCACGCGATGATCGTGCGACTCAATGGGGTCAAGCTGGCCCAGTAGCGTCGAGCCATGCTCGACTGCTCCTGCGTAGTCGAGCATGGCTCGACGCTACAAGGACATTCTGTGCGAAATTTGCACAGATCATGTGCTTTTACATGGCTGGTTCGTGCGCCGTCCGCTCCGCATCATGTGCCCACTTTCCACCGCACAGGAGCTTGAACATGAACCTCACCGCCTTTGGTCTGGCCAGCCTGATCGGCATGGCCACCGTTACCCCCGTCACCGCTGCCGAACCGGCCCATCCCACCATCCGCCACATGGCTGGCGCACCCGTTGTGGCTTCGCTGGATGCGGCGAAGACCGCCGTGCTGGTGATCGACTTCCAGAACGAATACTTCGACGGCAGCGCTGCGCCGGGCTTCGCCGGTGGCCGCATGGTCATCCCCGATGGCGTGGCCGCACTGCGGCAGGCGAAGCGGGTGGTCGAGTTCGCCGATGCCCACGGCATCCGCGTGATCCATGTGCAGCACGTGTTGCCGGCTGGTGCGCCGCTGTTCGCGCAGGGCAGCGTCAATGCCGCCTTCCATCGCGACCTGCAGCCGCGCAAGGGCGAGACCGTGGTGCAGAAGGACAACGTCAGCGTGTTCGCCGGTGACTCGGCCGCAGTGCTCGACCAGGTGCTGAAGGATGCCGGCATCGACACCCTGATCGTCACCGGCCTGCAGACCCATGCCTGCGTGGCAGGTGCCGCCCGCGATGCCGCAGCGGCACCGCGTGGCTACCGCGTCATCGTGTCGTCCGATGCAACTGCCAGCCGTGATCTGGATCTTGCCGGAGGCCAGCGCATCGGTCATCGCGCGCTGCATGACGCCTCGCTGGCGCAGATTGAGGACACCTTCGGCGATGTCATGGCGACTGACGCGATCCTGGCACTGCCGGTGCGCAAGGCCGGCGACGGCGCTTGATAAGCTGACGGGGCCCGCACGCCGCGGGCCCCGCCACCTGGAGCCGCCCGCCGATGGACCATTTCGCCGCCCTGCGTGCGCTGCGCGCCATCGTCGATGCAGGCAGTTTCACCGCCGCCGCCGAACGACTGGGTACCACCCATTCGGCGATGTCACGGCAACTGCGGCAGCTGGAAGAACATCTGCAGGTTCGACTGCTCGATCGCAACAGCCGCCGGCTGTCACTGACCGAAGCCGGTCGCGATTACTACCGCGAGGCGGCAGCGCTGCTGGATCGCCTGCAGGAGGCGGATGACCGCGCACGCGCAGGGCAGGCACAGCCCAGCGGCACCGTGCGGATCAGCGTGCCGCAGGTGGTCGCCAGCCAGGAGCTGCCGCATTGGTTGCCGTCGTTCCTGCAGCGCTACCCACAGGTCACGCTGGATCTTTCCGCCGACGACCAGCTGGTTGATGTGGTCGGGGGTGGCTTCGATCTGGCCCTGCGCATCGCGCCTTCCTTGCCGGACAGCCAGCTGGTCGCCCGCGAGCTGGCCAGCTGCCCACGCATCCTGGTCGCCGCACCGGCCTATCTGGCGCGGCACGGTCTGCCCCGGCAGGCTTCGGACCTCGCACAGCACACGCTGCTGGGTTTCAGTCCCACAGCGGCGATGTCGCCCTGGCAGCTGCAGGGGCCACGCGGTGCCGCCGCGAGCATCGAGGCGGGGCAGCGCCTGCGGGTGGATGCGACGCCAGCGTTGTATGCCGCTGCGTTGGCTGGCATGGGCATCAGCCTGTTCACTGCGCTGACTGTGCAGGAGGACCTGCGTGCCGGCCGCCTGATCCGTGTGCTGCCCGCCTGGCACGCCGGACAGCGGCGCTACTTCGCGCTGTATCCGCACGCGCGGGCGCTGGCGCCGAAGGTGCGTGCGCTGGTCGAGCACCTTGCGGCGCACTACGCTGCACAGATGGGCGCGGCGGGGTAGTCGCGCGGCAGCAACCGAGGTGGTGATGGAGTCGGTGTATCTGCTGGTCGCGCTGGGCGCGATCGTCGCCGGATTCGTGCAGGGCCTGTCCGGCTTCGCCTTCGGCATGGTGGCGATGTCGTTCTGGGCGTGGGGACTGGAGCCGCGGCTGGCGGCGACGCTTTCGGTGTTTGGTGCGCTGGTCGGGCAGCTGGTCGCAGTGTTCACCGTGCGCCGCGGTTTCAACCTGCGCCTGCTGCTGCCGTTCGTGCTGGGTGGGCTGGCCGGCATTCCGCTGGGCGTGACGGTGCTGCCACGGCTGGACATGGACTGGTTCAAGGCGCTGCTGGGTGGCTTCCTGGCGCTGTGGTGCCCGGTGATGCTGATGGCGCGCTCGTTGCCTCCGGTCCGCGTCGGCGGCCGTATCGGTGATGCGATTGCTGGCATGGCCGGTGGCGTGCTCAGTGGCATCGGCGGCTTTGCCGGGCCGGTGCCGACGTTGTGGAGCACCCTGCGAGGCTTCGGCAAGGACGAACAGCGCGCGGTCATCCAGAACTTCAACCTGGCGATGCTGGCGGTGACCATGGCCACCTATGTCGGCAGCGGCCTGGTGAGCCGGCAGATGTTGCCGTACTTCGCCATCGTGGCACCGGCCATGCTGGTGCCGACCCTGCTGGGCGCGCGGGTCTACATCGGCATCAGCGAGGCGCGCTTCCGGCAGGTCGTGCTGGGCCTGCTGACCGCGTCAGGCATCGCGTTGCTGGCGTCGTCGCTGCCGGTACTGCTGGCGCGCTGAGGGAAGAACGACAAAGGGCGCCGCGAAGGGCGCCCTTTGTCGTCTACGGCATGTTTCGGCTCAGCGCTGCTGGATCTTCGACAGCAGGCGCAGGAATTCAACATACAGCCAGACCAGGGTCACCATCAGGCCGAATGCGCCATACCACTCCATGTACTTCGGTGCACGCTGGGCGACACCGGTTTCGATGAAGTCGAAATCCAGCACCAGATTCAGCGCGGCCACGACCACCACGAACAGGCTGAAAGCAATGCCCAGCCAGCTGGAGTCGTGGATCACCGGCACGTCGATGTTGAAGAAGCCCAGCACGAACGACGCGAGGTAGAGCAGGGCGATGCCGCCAGTGGCGGCGACCACGCCCATCTTGAAGTTCTCGGTGGCCTTGATCAGGCCGCTGCGGTACGCGAACAGCAGCGCGAACAGGGTGCCAAAGGTCAGCAGCACCGCCTGGAACACGATGCCCGGGAACTTGGCGTTGAACACGGCCGAGATGGCGCCCAGGAACAGGCCTTCCACCAGCGCGTACATCGGTGCGGTGACCGGCGACCACTCCTTCTTGAACACGGTGATGAGCGCCAGCACCAGGCCGCCGATGGCGCCGCCCATGGCATACAGCCTGGCACCGGGCAAGACCTGGCCGTAGTCGCCGATGGTCTGGTTCCAGGCGAAGGCGGCGGTCAGCACGGTCAACAGCAGCAGGAAGCCGGTCTTGTTGACGGTACCGTTGAGGGTCATGGCCTGGTCGGGGCTGGTCACCACCGAGCCACTGGCGAGGTCGAGGAAGGTGGACTCGGAAAGAGCCGGGTTGCCGCTGCGCATACGCGTTCTCCGTGCGAATGAAGGTCAGGACGGCCATCCGGCCGATGGGCGTGAGCATAGCCGATGACCGCTTTCGGCGTTGTGGCAGGCGCCGGATCTGCGCATCCTGCGTTGACAGTTCCCAATGCGCTTGGCGACAATGACCAGCTCCCCGGGCATGGCCCGAGGGGATTGCAAGACCGGGGTATAGCGCAGTCTGGTAGCGCGCCTGCTTTGGGAGCAGGATGTCGGGGGTTCGAATCCCTCTACCCCGACCAATCCCACATCACGTCGGATTGGACACCGTTCCGGTTCGGGCGCCCGTAGCTCAACTGGATAGAGCACCGGCCTTCTAAGCCGGCGGTTACAGGTTCGATTCCTGTCGGGCGCGCCATTGAAATCAATGGCTTACGGTAGTTTTTGGCCGTGGTCCTGAAAATTGACCTGAAAATTCAGATGGCGTTGTGACTTGTGGCTAATGTTTCACACATTCGCGCCGCCAATGATGTACAACGTAAGTCAGAAAAACGCTCAGCATGGATAGCAACCTTGCGGAGCATCTTGAGGTTCAACGAAGGGGTGCTGCTATGAAAGACGGCTTTGGTGAAGGCTGATTCCCGTCACTCAGGTAGGTAGAGCGTAACAGGAGGGTCCCGGAAGGGGCCCTCTTGCATTTCAGGGGGAGACACCGGATGTCTAATGAGTTGATAAAGCGGAACAATATTGTTTCGCTAGCGTATCGCAATGTTCTTCGCCCCGTGGCTGCGGCGGCTGATCCGGTTAGCTGGATCTTCTTCGCCGCGTTTGTGGCACTGTTCGTTATTTCAATTGTCTGCAAAATTTTCGGGGCGGGCAACCAAGACAGTTTCTATGAGAAATACTTTCTGGCGTTTTGGTATGGCACATGGGGATTGCTGCTCGCAGCTACAATAGGTCCCATCTTCAACATTGCAAAACAGCGTAACGAGGTGCCACTTGGTGTCCTCGTGGGTGTCGGGGTGAGTCATCTCGTGATGTTCATCGGCATTAGCGTTGTAGTGATGCTGGAGTACAACAAACCCGAGGCTGTGACAGGGTTGATGGCTGCGTTTGTCGCAGCAATGATGGTTGGTATCGGCTGGGTCGTTCAGCACCAGACCAGCGCACGAGCGTCGCGAAGGGCGCATACTTTCAACATCCTTATGCAGTCCAGGCTGAACAAGGAGTTCGGCGAGAACGTAGCGTTGCGGGCGAGCTACTATCATGCAGGGTTTGTTATCCCTGCAGAGGATGCCCCGCTTGTAACCAAGAAGGGCCTGCGCCAGCGTTTGGCGGATATTGAGGAAAGGCGAGTTAGAGAGGTTAAGCAGTCTAGAGCGCCCTTTGTCACTGAAGTGGAGGCGCGCTTTACGGCGGAGATTGAGCTGGTTAACAAGAAGCATCAGTCTCTGGTTGGAACCATGTACCTACTCAACTTTTATGAGTTCATGTGCGCAGGGATTTGCCAGCGGGAGCTGGACAAGGACCTTTTGTATGCAACGGTCGCCTCAATTGTCTCCGGACTCTACGGCGACACTGTGCATCTGAGAGCGCACTGTAGGCAGAGCCAGCCAACCGTTTTTACCAAGCTCGATCAAGTAATGCGCAGCCATTGGCATGCATGAGCAGTGCGGCCGCCATGCAGGCGGCCGCATTTCATCTAGATTAGTTCCTCGGCATAGGCCCGCATTATGATGTAGGGTTTCATCAATGGGCTCACGAAACGGTATCGAAGGCGCCGACTCTCGCCTACGCGCTCCAAGATTCCTCCGCGTATTTCCTCGCTGAATTGCTTGAGGTGGCTGGAGAAGTTTGGAATGTCCAGTTCCCTGCCGGTAATTTCGCGCAGTGGGCCCCGCACGGCGGCGGCTGCAAAATACCCAAGCTCATCAATCTCAGCTAGGGCGCATGCAAGAAGGACTTCCTTGAAAATGTTGCCAGGTTGAGCGCTCTTTACTGCTTGATAGTAGGCATTCTTGATCGACTGGTTCCACTGGTCCAGCGATCGGTTGATTCCTGCATCAACATGTGCCCGGGCAATGTGAAGTTTGCCTTCTTGCAGCGCCATTCGAGTGCTGTACAGAGCCAATAGATGAGCGATGTAGGGCACGCCCTGCGCCAGGTGGACCAAGTGGCTCTTGGCGCCCTGGTCAATGGTCATCCCAAGCCTGTCGAGACCATTCTCGACAATCTGAGCGATTTCCTCCGCAGACATGCGAGGCATTGGAATCTGCACCAGTGCCCGCTCGATAGATCCGTGTCCCGCAACGAGTTCGGTCACCGAATCCGCGACACCGATCAGGACGATCGAAGCATTCACGCCAAAGTCTGACAAGGCTTTAATCGTGTCGGAAATGCCCACGCTAGCTGCGCATCCATGCAGCAAACGGTCAAATTCGTCCAGGATAATCAAAACCGGAGCGTGAGCCCCCATCATGGTCAGCGTCCGCCGAACTTCATCTGGTGTCAAAACCTCCGGCAGCGTGCTCGCTACTGATGTGATCGTTGACTGGGTCACCGGTAGGAAGCCGGGCGATACAGACTTGTTCGTGTAAGTGATATCGCGGAGCGCCTTCCTCCAGATTGAGTCGAATGAGTCGCTCGCATCGCAGTTGACCTTGCTCACGATGTAGCCATTCATTTGCATCACCTGCACAACCATGTTCGCAAGTGACGTTTTGCCCACTCCTCGCTCACCAAAAAGCACGGCATGGTAGCCGCGTTGGGATACCCCATCCATGAGCTTCTGCAACTGGTCTAAGCGACCCGCGAACAGGTCCCTCCCGTTTACGGGAGAACCCGGTGTGAAAACTTGGCCGGCACGGACTCGAAGTGCGTCATGGCTTGGCTGCTCGTTCAAGGCACGTCTCGGCTGTAGGAAGTTTGGCGAATCCTATTGCTTCGAAGGGGATTGCGTCAAGTAATTAGTCAAAAGTTACAAGTGAACAGGTAAAAGCTACAAGTTGAGGGCTGATTGCTGCGGTTTTGCCCAAAGAGCTGGCGAGACGTCTCATCCCGTTGGCGTTAGACGAAATCTAGGGCAGCCAAGCAGTCAGTCCGGGCATGGGCCTCAGCTGATCAATCAGGGGCCGGCTCAGCGACGATCGGAAGCGAGTGGTCGTACACGTGCAGCATCGTGTCTGTGACGTGACCACTGGCTTTCTTCTTATTCCCCTTCGTATCCGTCACGCCGCGATGCTTCAGTCCATGTAGAGCAAAGCGCTCGCCCTCTGTGATGACTCCATCTCTGACCGCGTTGCGCATGAATCGTCCCCAGGCGGTGTGCCAGCCGTGGGCGGTGAGCATTTCCCCATCCTCGCTGACGAATAGCGGCCTCATCTTCGGCGGCAGTGGTGCATTGAGCTGGGTGATGCCGCGTTTGGCCCAGATGGCAGCACGGCGAGCCTGCAGGACCCTGATCGCGACCTCGGTCTGCTCGCCTTCCCGAATACACGGGAGCTGCCCATTGCGAGACTAGGGGCCTGTTCGTAGGCCTCCTGAATTGAACTCAATCTAAGCTGTTGACTGCAATGCACAGTACGCCAGCCTTCTAAGCCGGCGGTTACAGGTTCGATTCCTGTCGGGCGCGCCATTGGAATCAACTAGTTACGCAGTTTTCTATGCCTTGTTCTGCGGGCGTCCGGAATTGGCTCCGGAATTGAGCGTCATTCGTGTTTGGCCCCACGGTGGCCGCCCAAGGCGTCAAGTAGGCTAAGCAGGAAGCCGATCGAGCCCACGTAAACGGCGTCCTCGTCATCGTCATCGTCAGGGTCGAGTTCGAAGCCGATCTGCGCGACTAGGCGTATAAACTCTGCGCGCAACCGATGAAGATTGACGTCCGTAAGGCGCGGGTGTGGTCGATGTGCTTCGGCAGGTAGGGTGCGGCTTTGCTGGGGCGTGCCATGGTGCTGCTGTGAGTCCTTTCAGACCAGCGAAGCGGGATAGCGTTCGTTCTCGAAAGCGGGTTTGATGAGGCCCAGTGCCTCGTTCAGGGCGAAGTTTGTTGTCAAGATGCTGCCTTGGCCGTCGTACTGGACGCGGATGTTCCGTTGTCTCGCCCAGCGCTCGACGCTGGCAAGCCGAGGGCGTTTCCCAAGTCGGACGCCGGCTGCGGCCAGACTTCGCCCATATGCTATTCCGCCCAGATCGAAGCCGCCCCAAAGAAGTCGTCTGGCAAACAATTGGCGCGCTGGTAATTGAAAAGGCGGCCCAAGAAGGCCGCCCATCTACTCAATCTCCGCCACTTCAATTCTCGTGGGTAGGAGGGCGAGTTGGCTTTGGCGGGCCAGCGGGACCAGTAGTTACGGTCCCAGTCCGGCCGCCACTGCCGTAGCTGCCGCCGCCTACGTCGGCACCGCCACCCCTGCCGACGCCTTGACCGCTCCCATAGCCACTGCCTGAGCCCACGCCGTTTCCATTTCCACCAGACGGCAGCGGCGTAGTACTGGCCTGGGCCTCATATTTGACTCCCATGTATCCGTCTCCGCCCACGGTAACTTGATAGCCAACACAGGCAGTTCCGTTGCACATTGTTATGACGTCCCCGGGAACTATCCATAGAGACTGAATGGCAACCAGTCTGTTGAAGCTTGCTATGGCGAGGCCAAGCTCATTTGAAGTGTGTGCGTCGATTCTGGGATAGCCAAGTGCGCAGTCATTACAGGGATAAGTTCCGATGTTTCTGGTTCCTTGCACCTGTGCGTGCACATACACTGTTGCTCCTAGCAGAAGGACCAAGAAGATTGCTGCCGTAAGCCTGATCTTCATTTCCTGCTCCTCTGTGCCAGCGTAGCGGCCAGTTGATTGGCCTTCCTTAGATCAGACGGAGTCATGGACTGCGCCATCATGTCCAATATCTGGTCGTTGCCACCGATAGGGATCAGCTGCCCCGCAGCTTTCTTGTAGGCATAGGCAAGGATTGGGTCCTTCGGCGTAATGATGCCGCGCTCATACGCAGTTCCCAGAGTGAAAAGCCCATCCGGGTTGCCGGTGTCAGCTACACTTTTTATGTAGCGATATGAGTCTTCATTGAACTGCTTAACTTTTTCGGCCGATACGATTTGTTCTTGCTGATCACCAACGATGATGTCCTGGTAGTTGTAGTAGGCCAGCCTCGCGTAGGTGTCCCCCCCTTCCGCTGCCTCCCTCAGCCACCGTGACGTTTCCTTTAGTGCGTCGCCTGGAATGCCCTCGCACTGCTTGAGCTTTTCTTCAGTGAAAGCAAGAGAGCTCAATTGCTGATCGGCCAGGAATTGCTCTCGTGTCTTCCCGCTGGCTTTGAGGATATCTGGAGAGACTTGGCTATTGGAGTAGTCAATGGGCCTCTCTGGCTGCATTGCAACGCGGCATTCGTTGAGTATCAGGAACAGCTGTCGTTTTGCCTCCAGATCTCCAGCTTCTGCTCTATTGCGAAGCGACGGATACAGGTCTTTCTCTGGAACATCTGGTACGCGCTGTGCAGATTGGAGGTCGGCATCGACTGCTGTCGATCTTGGAGTGACACTTCGAATCTCTGCCGATGCCGCGGGTGCTTCATTCGCCGATGCATCGCCAACTTGCTGAGCATCATCATTTTTATTGGAGCATGAGGTGACCATGCCGGCGATGAGTGCGAACTTTGACAGGCGTGCGCACTGGTAGATTAGGCTGTACTTTGGGGAGGGATGTGTCATCGGGTTCTCCGTACGCGCCGGTGGGTCGATGGGCAAGCATGCTGTCCCGAACATCGCAACATTCAGTCAGCTTCCGCAATAGGTAGACATCCAGCTCCCTTGCAGGGAGAAGGGCTGTAGAGGCCAAGTCCTGCTTTGCTGCGCTGACGCAAAGTCGAGTCAGGCTCGATCCTGTTCATGTTGTATGTCGCGATGGGTGCACTCTGGTCGAGTGCACCCCGGATGGATCACATCTGTTCCAGTTCGCCCACCCGCACCTTGCCGCCACCGCCGCAGTTGCCGTGGCAGCCGCCGCTGATCGGGCCGCTGCCGCCGCCACCACCACCGCCGCCGCCACCACCGCCGCCGCCGCCACCACCGCGGGAGTTGGGCGGGAGGACGGTCGAAATCACTTCGCCGGAGTCGAAACCTGCACCTCGCCACGTGTAGTTGACGCAGGAAATACCGTTGCAGACGGTCAGGACATCGCCGGTCTGGACGCGCGTCTGGGCAGTCCAGACCGTGGTCCGGCCGTCATTGAGCTTCTGGACCTCTTGGGAAAGCTGCTGGTTGGTCACCGGATCGGGATACGGGGTTGTCAGCGTGCATCCGGCGGTGCAGTTGATGACGCCAGGAAGCTTTTTCGCTTGAAGGCTCCCGGCCGCCATGAACAGCAGCACGCCTGCAATGGCGGGAACGGAGTTTCTACCAAGCGAAGGGATAATCCCAATCAGTCTAGCTTTCACAATAGGTCCTTATCGTGGGATGCAACAGTTCTTGAAGATTTCGTTCGATGAAATGCGGGCTTTCTCTTTCTCTTGGCTGCTCAGGTTTTTCTCATGGTTGGCAATGTCATTGGTGGTGGCAAAACGTGGGTCCAGCCGGTTGAGGACGCGGGTGTACGCCAGGGCCGCAACGGGATCCGCAGGAACGATGCCGCCATAGGTGTAGGCCATCGCCATGTCGCTGATGACATTGACGTTCCCTTGTGATTCCAGTTCGCGCAGATATCCGGTGGCGGTGTCCTTCCACGCCTCGAGCGCCGCGGGATCACGGATTGCGTCATCAAGCGAACCGATGACTTTCTCCGGCGATCGCGAGTAGGCGCGCATCGCTTCCTGCGAGCCCATGGCGGCGGCCTTCGAAAGCCAATCGGCGTGATAGATGTCCTGATCCAGAGCCAGCGACTCACACTCTTTGAGGATTCGTTCCGACCGCTCCAGGAACCAGTTGCCGGCCCCGACCGTGGTGGCCGAATCCGCCAGCTTGTCAGCGCGATCCGAGATGAAGGTCTGGCATTGCTCGATGGCTCGATAGATTTCGTAGGTTGCCGTGGCATCTCCGGATTCGGAGCGCAGCATCAGTTGCTTGACGTGGGCAAGCGCGTCACCGGGAGGCCGGAACTCATTGCCTCTTACGATTTCGTAGGCCTTGGGGCCCACGGCCTTGTACGAGCCCGGCGGGATCTTGTTGTCCCGCTCAAGCCTTTGCGCGGCCGCCGCACCTGACGCCGGAAGCTGCCTTCCCTGGTCAGGCCGTTCATCGAGGCTGCCACTCTTCCCGGATTCCTCTGCCGTGGCACCCGCAGTTGCCTGCTGCCGGTAGCCGGACATTGCAACGGCTGCCACTGCCAGCACGGCTGCCAGCGCGACGAATCCGATTAGCCGCTTGCTCATCTATTGATCTCACCTTCATTGCAGGAACCGGCATGGTTGCAAACGCGCGCCCTGCGTTCCATGTCCTGCAGCTAACGTTGTATGAATGGATCTCCCCCATCCCTATTTGAGATTCATTCACGATTTGTTCACTAAGCGTTCATGCTCTCGGGGCGTGCCCGACGACGGGCGGGCTGTTCGCCAGCGCCTGACATCCGCTGCGTGCGGCACGCGCCTTCTCTAGCTCGGGATGGATGCAGATTCGAACGGCGTGGGTGAGGTGAAGCAGGTGCTGGTCGAAGTACATCGGCGGCGCAGGCGCCAACGGCGGCTTACCTTCTGCCGCGGTGCTGTCGCCTTGCGGGCGTTTGCTGGCCTGCTGATGGGGGTGACGGCCGAACGCAACACGTCGTTCGATGTGATCGAAACGATGTCGCCGATGGACAGTTGCGACCGATGTTCTGGGCCGACGATGAGCGCTTGCACGCGCAGGGTGTGCAAGCGATTACCCGTCGAGTGCTTCTTGGCAGGACGCAGTCGCGCAACGTGATGTTTCAGTTGCTCGACGGAGCGGGCCAGCCACGCCTGCAGCTGCAGGTCACGCCGAAAGGGGAGGCCACGCTGTCATTCCTGGATGGGCATGCGGACATCGCGCGCGTGACCTCGGCGGAGCAGCATTGATCTCCTGTTCCGGCCCCTGCACATCAATGTGAAGAAGTGCTTGCAATTCCTTCGCGACTCCCGGAAAATGCCGGACTCGCTTCGGGGGACGGACTTCTGGTTCCACCCGCTAGCAAAGCATCAAGGTCCAGCGTCAGCCTCATCGGCGGTGGAGCGAAAGTTTCAGTGGTGGCTGTAGCTCAGTTGGTTAGAGTACCGGATTGTGATTCCGGTGGTCGGGGGTTCGAATCCCCTCAGCCACCCCACTGATTCAACCGCATCGGCGCAGCCGAAACGGTATTGCAATAAACAGAAAGCACGCTACAATGTGCGTCTGAGTTTCACGGGCCGTTAGCTCAGTTGGTAGAGCAGTTGACTCTTAATCAATAGGTCCAAGGTTCGAATCCTTGACGGCCCACCAAGACAGAAGCCACCTGGTATCCCAGGTGGCTTTTTTCTTATAAGTGTGACTCCCATCGTTTCGATGGATCACGGGTTGCAGAGCTCCGCTTGGCCGTGGATCTGCAATGCAGCGGGACCGCAGTGCTGGTTTCAACGATGTTGAAAAAAGTGCTTGCACCCACCGAGCGGATCGGGTCATAATTCGCGCCCCGATTTCGGGCTGTTAGCTCAGTTGGTAGAGCAGTTGACTCTTAATCAATAGGTCCAAGGTTCGAATCCTTGACAGCCCACCAGACGAAAGCCACTTGGTTCGCCAAGTGGCTTTTTTCTTGTCTGCGCGCCGGGTTGCGCTTCATCCACGCATGGTGTGGATCTGCTGAAACGGCGCATGGCGTGGATCTACTGAAGCGATGCTGAAATCAGGGGCATACGCGTCATCAGTGTTTTCAATGCTGTGCGCTGCTTCTCACCGCATCGCGTCCTGTATCGCACCCAATGGATCTTCCGCGCCGATGGCGCATGCACGAAGGAAGATGTTGATGGCTGATATCAATCGATTGCACCGCACGCTGTGGGTTCCCTTCGCGTTGATGGCGCTGGCTGCCTGCGCACCTGCCAATGATCCCGCGAAGACCGTCGAACGCGATGCGGGCACGGAGAGCACTCCGGCGCGCCCGGTGGGTGACGCCATGCCGATGCAGCCGGCTCAGCCTGCGGAAGCGGAGGTCCTGCCTGACGCGGTGGATGTGCAGCGCAATGCGGACGGTTCGGTGGATGTGCGCAAGGCCATGCCGGAGTCGGTGGCTCTGCGGCGCACCGATGACGGGGGCGTGGAGATCCGCAAGGGGGAGGCGCCGGCCGAACATGCAGGCATGGCACCGGCCCGCGCTGTACCGCAGCAGTAAGCCGCAGTCGTCCTGGCGGGTGGTGCGCCCGCCGGGGCGGCAGCGATGCAGGGGCCGCGCGCATCGCGGCAGATTCAGTTTTGTGCAGGCCTTCCGCTTCCAGCCCCCGCCTGCGACAATGGACGCCTGAGCCGGCCACGCGAAAGTGGCGGAATTGGTAGACGCCCTGGATTTAGGTTCCAGTGAGGGTGACCTCGTGCGGGTTCGAGTCCCGCCTTTCGCACCATCTGGCCGAGCACAGATTGCCTAAGTGATTGAAAAATAAGCTGGCGACGGTCAGTTGTCCTATTGGATTCCCGCTTTGGCAATTGATCCCTGTCTCGGAACGTCACCTGTTCCGTTCGAGGCGGCTGGGAGGCGGAACTGCTCCAGTGCAGACATGCCTTGGAGCGATTGCTCGGCCAGTACCTTCGCGTAGACCGCTGAGGTGGTCTGGATGTCGCGGTGTCCGAGCCACTCCTGCACGAGCTTGATGTTGCCGGTCGCCAGCAGCAGCCGAGTGGCGCACGTATGGCGGAGCGCATGCGGTACGCACTCCTTCTCGGAAGCGAGATGTGTCCCCTTGATGGCCCATTGCCACAGCCGGTCGGCGCGCGTGCGATTGAGCATCGTGAAGGGGCCGTCCGATGTGGCCGCCAGGGCGTCCTTGCGCCGCTGTAGAACCTCGGCGACACGGGCGGTGCAGGGTAGGGTGCGGGGACGCCCCTTCTTGAGCGTAGCGTGCCGCCAGAAGCGGACGTGGAGCCTTCCGCCCTGATCGACTACTTCGGACCACCGGATGCCGATGGCCTGGCTCATGCGGCAGCCCAGGTCGGCGAGGCACACGAACAGGTCGCGGTAGTCCGCCCCGTCGCGCACCCGTGGGTGCCCTCCGGCAGGGCCGTTCGGGAGCGTGTCCCACTCCAGCAGCCGCGCCAGGATCAATTCCTCGTCCTCAACGTTCAGGACGAACGTGCGTGCGTTGTCCCTCTCGTCGGCCAAGCTGTACTCGGGCAGCTCTCCCAAGAACCGGCCGGCCTTCCTCTCGCGTTTCAGTAGGGCAAGGAGGCACTGCATCTTGCGGTTCACGGTGGCGGGAGCCGCCTTGTCGGCGAGCATGCGCTGCGCCATGTCGTTGACCGCGGCCTGCGTGATGTCGTTGATGGGCGTTTCCTCGCCCAGGTAGCTCTGGACCACCTTGCAGTTGGTACGCACGGTGTCGATGGACCGGAGCTTGCCCCAAAAGTTGCGGTCGTCCAGCGCGTCGTCCATCGCGTCCTTGAGGGTGCGCTGGCGGACCTTGGCCTTCGCCACGGCCATCTGCACCGACCGGGACTTGCCCCGAATCAGCTCCCGCAGCGCGTCCTCTGCAATCTCGGGGTCGTCGCGCAGGGCGTCGAGGACCGCCTGCTCCTTGCGCTCGGCTGCCACGCGGTCGCGGGTGCCGGTGGACAAGCGCACGCGCCGGTATCCCTCCTGCACGTCGAGCATGTAGTAGCGCTTATCGGGCGCACCCGGCTTGGGCGCGGTCCCTTTGAGGCGAAGGGCCATGTGTATCTCCAGAAATGAAAAAGGCCCGCACTAGGCGGGCCTCGGGGCACAACGGGGTGTTGGGGGTTAGGCGGCTGCGACGCGCGCCGTCACCTTGCGGTTGACACGTTCTGCGAGCGAAGCCAGCCAGTGCAGCGCCTTGGTCGTCGGGAAGATCAGGTTGCGCTTGCGGTAGGCGGGATCAGGGCGCTGCTCTAGGAAGTCAGGCCCCGGCTCGCGGTTACGCTTGATAGACGACAGGTCGAGCACATTGCGGCTCACTGCGGAGGGAGAGAGTCCGCCGAGGACGCGCTCAAGGTCCACCTGCTGAATGCCCGGCTCGTCCACAACGGCGAGTAGG
Organism: Stenotrophomonas sp. 62841_Sma; assembly: GCF_056482945.1. Classification (NCBI taxonomy): domain Bacteria; kingdom Pseudomonadati; phylum Pseudomonadota; class Gammaproteobacteria; order Lysobacterales; family Lysobacteraceae; genus Stenotrophomonas; species Stenotrophomonas sp. 62841_Sma. The sequence goes on from NZ_CM151224.1 coordinate 958,157, forward strand.
GTGAGGATGCGGGTGGCGGTGATGTCCTCGTCGATCTCTTCCCGGAAGGCTGACAGTGCGGTTGTGAGAATGGCCGTCAGTTCTTTCTGCGAGAGATTCATGGTGCGCTCATTTTCCGTAAGGGGATGGTTCCCCCTTGGGAAACCATCAGGGTCTATCTTGGAGCCGCAATGTAAGGATTACAAGGCCCAAGCCAATGTTGATGGCATTCTTGCCAATTTTGTCCATCCAGAAACCACGCTGCCAAGGCGTGGGGGAGGGGTCGATTCCGATCTCATATCCAAAGGCTTTCACGAACAGGTCCAGGTACTTCTGCCCTGCGAAGGGGCCGTCCTGTCCCCTGCTCACGGCGTTGTAATGCGCCGCCACCCCCGGCTGCGCTCCACAAAAAGGTCTTACGTTTCAGTGTTTTAAGAACGGTAGTGCCAGCATCGCCGCCAGGGTCACAATGGCCCCGACCACGGATGCAAAAAACAGTCCTTGCCCTACGCGGACTACCGCGCTGGCTATTGTCCGTCTCACCGTACTCATAGACTGAGAACGCCCCCCTGGTCGTCTGCGGATGCGCAGCCCGACAGCATGACGCTGCCGTCGGGCAGACTACAGGCCACAATGATGGCGCGTCCGTAGGAATCAAGTACCACGGGAGAGATTGATCCCGACTGGTGCAGTGAAGTCATGGCCGCGGGGTCTCCGTTGGGGCCGCGGGTGGGACCGGATACGACACCCGCCAGCCACAGTCCTCGGGGACGACCGAGAACTGGACGCGCTCGTTGAGTAGGCCGAGCATCGCGCGGAGAGCGCCGCGCTTCTCGTTATGGTCGAAATTGATGGTCCGAATCATTCGGGCACCTCGTAGGTCCGTTCATGCAGGACCAAAACCTCCCGCTCGAATACCAAGAACGGGCCGAACTGGTGGACGCGGAGGGCCACGTTGACGATCACCAGGGTCGAGTTTGCGGTGAAATCTGCGTTACGCATATGTAAGTCTCCTGTTATGCAAGTGCTACAAATGGAACAATGAGTGCCAAATATCGAGATTGGCCTTATGATTAGGGCTGAAGGGCGTGATCGCCACTCCCGACCCCAAGGACCGTTCGATGATTGACCCCCGCGTAGAAGTCGCCATTACGGCCCTTCACCTAGTCGTATGGGTGTGGACTAGCTCGGTGCCGGCGCATCGCACATACCTGTATTGGCGCAGGGTCTTGCGGAAGCGGCGTTAGCGGCTCCAGAAGTAGAAGCCGCTCACCTCAAACGCGTCACCGTTGAGCCGAATGTCGCGGCCATAGCTCTCGTAGTCGAAGTAGCGGGAGAGGGCGTCGGGCACGCCGTGGAGAAGCCCCGATTCGTCCACATAGTTCTCGGCAAAGTCGGCCCAGCTATCGAACTGGCCCACGTAGGCTTCGTGGAACTGCTCCACGGTCACATCGTCGAGGCCCTCGTGGTCGCAGAAGGCCGTGTAGGCAGCGCGTTCGGTGTCGTTGTGCAACTCGTCCAGCCGCTCTTGCAATGCGCACAGCTTGTCCAGGTCGGGGTGCTCGCCCCAGGTATCCCCGAACACGTCGTCGTAGTCGTGGACGGCCCACTCCTCGGCGCTGGCGACCTTGCCGCTTCCGCCACACGCCGTGCATTCCGCCCCGCCGAATACTCGGGGGACGTATGTGGTTCCAGTACCGCCGCAATCCGGGCAATCAACGGTCACGTTCGGGTGCGGCGACTCGCGCAGGATGCGGGCAATCTCATCGCGCACGTCGTCGGCGTCGCGTCCCTCCAAGTCGATCCACTCGCCGTGCAGGACGCCAGCGTTATATGAGGCAAGGCAGGCAACGTAGATTTGCATGGTGTGCTCCAGAAATGCGAAGGCCCGCACTAGGCGGGCCTCGGGATCAGGGGTGGTTATCGGTCAGTGCGCCCAATCGGGCTTGACGTTCAGCAGGTAGGCGGCGGCCACTGCGCGGGCGGTGTCCTCGTCGGCCACGTCGGCAATCCACCACCAGCGGTCCTTACCGGCCCAGCGGTAGACGCCCCAAAACTGCGCGGCCATCGGTGCGCAAGGCTCGACGCTCCCGTCGAACTCTTGGCGGGGACCGTAGGAGACCGATCGGTCGCCCAGGGTGACCAGCTTGTCACCGGCAGGTACAGCCAGCTCGTTGTCATTGCTCATTGCGACAGGCCCTTTGCGTGTTCGATGGCGCGATCCAGTGCGCCGGGGATGTTGTGAAAAATGCCGTGGCGTGTCGAGTGGGTGAGGCCGATTTTGTAGACCTCAAAATGGTTCGGCCCCTTGCGCAGCACCCATGCCTTTTCGGTCTCGAACAAGATGTCCTCCTCGCGGTAGCTCATCGCGCGGCTCCCATGCCCTCGGCGATCCATGCGCGGGCCTGCTGCTCGGCGCGGGCCACGCCATCGGCGGTCTCGTGGTTGATGCCGTTCCTCGACAGCCACCCGCCCAGCGGGTCGGCGATGTCGTAGGCCCAAACGCCGCTCCACTGCTCGCCGACCTCCTGCCAGAGGCGGTGCAGCATGCGCGCCACCTCGACAAGAAATTCGGAGTCCTCAATGCCCAGCGGCGCGGTGCTCATCGGCTCGGGCCACGTCCACCCGCTCGCCAGCTGCGCGAGGTCGATGGGGTCGAAGTCGGTATCCCTGATTGCGCGGTTGACCACGGTGGCGAACTCCTCGGCTTGCTGCGGCGTCATCGCGGTCGCCGCCAGTTGTTCGTGATAGCGCCCCGGCTGTGCCAGGAACACGTTGCGGGTTCCGTAGGTGCGCAGTTCCATCACAGCACCCCCAGCCCGCGCAGCACCGGCATCACCAGCGCGTTGGTCTCGTCGTTGTCGCTCCAGTCGCTCGCGGCGTCGTCCCCGTTCTCCCAAATCAGGAGCACAAACCCCGCCTTTGTTGCGTCCGGGCGGTAGAACCGCAGGTGATCGTGGTCGGTAGAGGCGAGGGCCTCCAACACTTCTTGCCGGTCGCGGCTGTGCCGCACCGTGGTTTCTTCGCCGTCGTAGACGCCGAGCGAGTAACCAGCGGCGAGGGCGGCATCCACCAGCGCCACGGCTATGCGCTTCGCGCTCTCGGGGGCGTAGTTGTCGAGGTTCATGGCTTTCTCCGGGCAACAAAAAAGCCGCCTTGCGGCGGCTTCGGGGGATTGGGGTAGGGCGCTGTTAGAGGAACAGCTTGGTCAGCGTGACGATGCCAGCCACAAAGGCCGTGGCGACCACCAGCGGATACCACCGGGTCTCCATCATCAGCTTGTCGCTCTCGCGGTTGATCTTGCGAATCTCAGCGGTGAGCTTGCGCACTTGCAAGTCCTCCAGTGGTCCATTGGTGCTCATGGTAGCTCCAAAAAAGACCCGCCGTCACACGTCGGCGGGGTGTGGAAAACCGGGTTGACGAAAGGGGATCAGATGACAACGGGGGATGGACAAGGCGCAACTTGGGTGCGGTTCTTGTGTGCCTGGCGCTCCCGCTCGTTGAGTCGGGCGCGGTGCTCGCGGATGCCGCGGCGGATGCAACCGGCCACGTAGTAGTCGCGGGCGGTCATATCAAACGGGATCATCGTCATGGGTTGCTCTCCAGTGAATCGGACCACCAAAACGCCCCATCACAACGGTAGGGGCGCTTTGGCGGTCAGACTCATGCTCGTAAGGCATGGAATCTGACCGTCGCCAGCTTCCGGGAGCGCCTCCAGCTCGCCTAGGAATCCCGTACAGATGGCCCCGCTCTTTCTGGCGGTGACCCGGTATCCGTGGCGGCCTTCATCGGCCCTTACACTTCCCGGCGCGGCTAGTGTTCCCAGCTCCCCGCGTTCTGCCGTGGGCGGCGCTCCTGCCTGCCCCTTTCCTACTGTCCCGACCGCACCCTGCGGCCGTTGTTCGATGGTGGGCATTATGCCCTTTTGCTCCCGGTTTGTCAATCACTCCCGGTAGGGGGATGGTTGAGCCGGACGTTACCTGCGGTGCGCTTAGGGGCCTTTGGGGCTAGTCCTCAGTGCTGGCGGGATAAGCTCTAGGTGCTGTCGATCCATCGGTCGCACGTCTGTCGCCGCCTTTTCCGCTGCCGCCGTGTTGCTGGCGACGGGTATAGATTAGATCAATCCCCGCATGGCTGTCAATACCCCGATGGCAACGATTTTGGATGGTCGCAGGGAGCGCCTAGCGCGCGCGTGGGGAGCTTCTATAGGCGGGGCGGTAGGGGTGCCCGTGGCGGGCCTTGCGTGGGCCGTGGTGGCGCATTGGCTGGCCGTGGTGGGCGGCAGGTGGGCATAGGCCGGGCAGGGTGTGCCGAGGTGGTCGGCAGGTGTGCCGAGGTGGTGCCGAGGTGGGCGCGTGGCGGTCAGGGCAAAAAGACAGATAGGGACAGACAGGGGCGCGAACGTTTGAGCGCGGATGTCCGCAGGTTGCCCAGGTATCGCATGGGATTGCCTAGGCACTGGATACCTAATCCGGTGGTTCACCTTTGGAATCAGTAGGTTAGCCGAGGTGGTGACGCCGCAGGTGACGCGAAGGGGGCGCATCGTGCCTTACGCTACAGGGGGCGACCCCCTACGGGGGGTGATCGCGCCGTTCCAAGTAGTTGGATACTCCTTCGGAAATTTGCCGCAAACCTTTCGACCACCTCTGTCACTTCGAGGAGACGTTATGTACGCCCGCCGATACACGATAAGAACCGCTACCGCGATCACCGTCCTGGCCTTAGTGCTCGCAGGACTCCCTGCCGCGTACTTTCAGACCGGCGTAAGGAGCGCTGAGGAGTTGCGTTCCTGGAACGAGCAGATCATCGAGAACGACGCCTCGCCGCAGGTGTTGGTTGATGAGGCGGTGCGGACGTTTGACGCCGCGACGAATGACCTCATCAGCAACCGCAATTCCCGCAACCTGTTTCTCCAGCTCGCTTTGGGCATCCCGGCGCTCGCTTGGATTGGTGCGGGCGTGGTGCTATGGGTCATCAAGGATGGGACGGAGGTCTAGTCCGCCGCAGTGGCACCCAAGGAGGACAGAGGAACACCCCAGGAGTGCATAGGAGAACTGTAGCTCTACTTGATGGTGAATACCAATGAATAGAACTCTATAGTCCTGCTAGAGTAATACTTAGGTCTTACTATGATAGCACCCTTGTCAAGCCCTCCCAGTGCTCCGTGGTCGAATAAACTTAGCGGTTGGCATAGACATTACAACGAGCATCTATGGCATCGCTCAATACCCTCCTCATTCGCTTGGCGGCGCTGGTCACTGTCCTCTCGCTGGTCTGTGCTGGAGTGCCCGCCGCATATCAGCACGCGAAGCTTCGAGCAGCACGGGAGCTGGTCGAACGTACCCGCGAGGTCATAAACGATGACACGACCTCGTACAGCGTGGTGGCCGATGCGGTGCCAATTCTGGATTCTGCACTGACTGAGGCCGCGCAGCACGAGCACATGAGAGGCCTACTCGTGGAATTCACGATTGGCGTCCCGCTGATCGTTTGGTTTGTCGTCTTGGCTGTAATGTGGTGGTTCAAGGATGAAGAATTGGCGTGATAGCTGAACTGTTCACTTTCAGGTAGAGTCGTTTCCTGTCTTTTAACTGGCCGTCGTGTACGGTACGAACCGTTTGGGGAACGTAGGCGTGGGAGAACGCGCGATGGCTACGGATGCATACAGCCAGGGTCGGCTCGGCTCGTTGTTGGTCATGGAAGATGATCCTGACCTCTCAGGGATGTTGAAGGAAATCCTGGCGATGCAGGGTTACGAGGTCGATGTGGTCGCCTCCGCTGCCGATGCATTCGACCGCATAGAGGCGAAAGCATTTCACGCGGCGATCTTAGACATCCAGACGCAGGACGGAGCATCAATGTCCGTCGCCGATTACCTGCTGTCGCACCGAATTCCCTACATGTTCGCGTCCGGGGTGCCGAACCCGCAGCTCCCTGACGCTCACCAGTGGGCGACCTTTCTCCCGAAGCCGTACCGCATCAAAGAACTCATGAGCGCCCTTGATAGGACTCGCCAAATCGGCATTCCTGTTTAGGCGCGTCCATGCGCCAGTAGTTCAGGTCCGGCGTTTTAGGAAACGCTTTGTAACCGTGTCGTAGGTCTGCACCGGAGGACCGCTGTAGAGGTCCGTCGAGCAGGCCATGAGGACTGCTTCGGTCGCGTTGTGGCCTGCCTTCATGGCGGCCAGGGCAATCGCACCACCACTACCGGCGACGAGGAAGTCGCGCCGGAGGTCGAGAGGGAGACCGTCGTGGTAGAAGGCCACCGGGTTGTCCCGCAGGCCGACCACGAGGATCGTGTACTCGCCCTTGGTCAGTTCGTCGAATCCCTCCGACAGCTCGCGCACGGCTCGCTGGATGTGGGAAGTGGTGCCCGCGCCGAACACCACCAGGTCGCGCCCGGTGGTGTCGGTGGTGCGGTAGAACTTCTCCTCCTCGTACCGCAGATCACCAGCGGTGACCTGCGAGTCGATAGCAACGAGCCGGCCGTCAAAGGCCAGCGTGGTCACTGCTTGATGTGCTCCCGCCAGTAGCTCGGGGTGAACGCAGCCCACTCGATGTCGTTCACGTCATCCCACAGGCGCTCCGCGGCATTCCGCAGGTGCTCCCACAGGCCGCCGAGGACGACGTAGGGCAGCGCCAGGAACACGACGACGAACAGCCAGCCGGTGTAGGTGCGACGGGAGGTCTCGCGCAGGCGCTCCAGGAGCCACTGCGAGGCGAGGGCAATGCGTAGCGCTACGTACCCCTTAGCGCGCTCGTAGGCGCGCACCAGGCGCTCGCTGGCGCGGTTGTAGATGGTCTTGAAGTTCATGGGTTCCGGTTAGGTGTTGCGGATGGTTGCCAGGGCCTTCGCGTAGAGCGCGTCCCAGGTGTCACGGTGCGGCTTGCCCGGCCGCCAGTTGCGGACGTAGTAGTCCCATGCGGCCTGGGGGTTACCCAGGGCGGGCAGCGGACGCGGATCGGTGAACAGCAGCAGGCGAGCGAACGCACAGGCGAGCACGTCGTCGGAGGCGAGCGCCTCGTTGACCGCAGCGGTCGAGGGACGCTCCAGACGCGCGGAGACGAGCTGTGAGGCGCGTGCGGAGGTCGCCGGGTGACGGAGTACACCTGCGGTGCCGCCGCCCGCCTCGAACTGCCAGAAGCCGCGTGCGGGGCCTTTGATCTGCCTGCGGTGCTCGAAGCGAGATTCCTGGAGACCAATGGCGAGCAGCATGACCTTCGCTTCGGGAGTGAAGGCCACGCCGGGGAGCAGCCGGGCCGCCGCGGGGATCAGGTTGTCCCTGACCTCCACGAGGCTCGGCAGCTTTGCGTCGGTCATACCGGCGCGTAGGGGTTCGACTGGCCGCCCTGGGTGTGGCAGCAGGGAGCGTGGTTGCAGTCGCACGGCGTTACCGGCGCGGGTGCGCTCGGGCCGTCGTTGTCGTCGTCGTTCTTGCGGCGCAGGAACAGGTACAGCAGGCCAGCGGCGGCGAGCGCCATCAGCCACGCAGCGAGCGTGTTGGACATTGGGTCTCCTACAGGATGTCGAGGTAGTTGTCGGGTGACGGCATGCGGCCGGTCACGGACTGGATGAAGGAGGCGTACTCGCGGTCGAGCAGCTCCTCCAGGTAGCGCTGCTCCTCCTTGGACACGTCTCGGGAGAGCTGGTCGGCCCAATACTTCACGGCCATCGCCAGCGCTTCGAGGCGGTCGTCGTGGCGCAGTGCGCCGCGGTCGCGCGTGATGCGCGTCAGCTGGTAGCACAGCTGGTACTTCTGTTCGGACTTCTGATCGGCGCGGATGATCGAGGCATCGACCACCAGGCGGTGCTGGTTCAGCACCGGCTCCAGCACGTCGATGATTCGGTTCTCCTTCGAGGTGCCGTAGTGCTTCACCTCCTCGATGGAGCACGGGTACACGCGCGCCAGGACGCCGGAGAGCATCTTGGCGAACATGCCGTCACCGAAGTTCGCCTCAATGAGGACTGCGGAGACCTTCTCGGCGCGCGCGATGTGCGCCAGGGTCTCCAGCGTGTCGTCGTCGTAGCCGCCCTTGGTCGCACCAGCGCGGCGCGCGTAGAGCATGCCGCGAAGCATGCCGACGACCGCGTAGCCGGTTTCGTCGCCACCTCGGCCCGAGGGGTCGATGGCGAGTACCTTGCCGGTGAACTCCTCCATTTCCGAGGCGAGGTACATGGGCCGGTACAGGCGGTCGCCAGTGAAGCCCACGGACGGGATGTCGCTGACGATGTACTCCGGGCCGCTGCTGTAGACCACGCGGATCGGAGCGACCTCGCGGTCCACGTCCATCACGATCAGGTCGGACAGCTTGAGCGGGTACTTCTCGGCGTCGGACAGCGACGCATCGAGCATGAACTGGAGCATGAAGCCGGAGCGTCCGTAGGACGCCTCGCGCTCCATCAAGTCCTCATCGGAGAAGCGGACGCTCTCGCAGTTCTTCCAGGCGAGCTTGGGGTTCGCGTCGAACGCATCGGCGATCATCGGCGCGAGGCGGTCGCCGTACACCTGACGGTGCTTGGTGTCCTTCGGGTAGCGCGCAGGCCAGATGCGGATGACGTAGCCGCGCTCGGGCAGCTTGTTGTAGAGCGACTCCTCGGTCTGCGGAGTGCCGAGGTAGATGATCTCGCCGCCAGGCTTGAGCACCGCGTCGAACTCCTTGACCAGCTCGGCGAGCTTCTCGCGCTGCACGACGGTCATGGAGTTCTTTGGGACTTCGATGTCGTCCGCGATGATGGTGTCGGCGCGGGAGCCGGTGAGCTGGCCGTTGATGCCGACCGACTTCACCGAGGGCGACTGATCGGGCTGCGCGGGACCGACATCGAACGCCAGGTTCGAGTTGCGCTGGTCGGGACGCGGGCGCAGGTGTTGCAGCTCAGGCAGGGTTTCGATCAGGCGCTTGACGAACACCGAGAACGCATCGGCGCGTTCCTTCGATGCCGAGACCACCATGATCTTGTGCTGGGGGTCTTTCCAGAGGAGCCAGCAGACGTAGGCGGCCGTCACCCAGGACTTGCCGACGCCGCGGTACGCCATGATGACGCGACGGCGCGGGCCGGTTTTCAGGAACTCGCAGATGTCGTACTGGATCGGAGTGGGGCTTGGTAGCCCCAGCTCCTTCCAGACGTACCAGGCGAAGTTGCGGAAGTCCTCGAAAGGGTGACGAACGTGGAGGCTCGTCATGCCCTCCATCAGTTCAGCCGCCCATCCTCAGCGGGATCGAACGGGAACTCGGACACCTTGTCGGCCAGCTTGCCCAGCGGTGAGCCGGGCGGCGTGGCCGCAACGTCGATGCCGTTGTCCTTGAGAAACTGCCGGGCCACGTTGAGGATCGAGGCCAGGCCCTTCGCGTCCGACTCCATCGAGTCGATGGTGTCGGCGAGCTTGTCAGCGACTGCGGCGTGCAGTCGCTCCAAGGCATCCTTGGGGGCGGTCACTTGTTGACGACGCGGTTCAGTACGGTCTCCAGCGCGGACGTGCCGAGCGACGCCAGGATGCACGCGAGCGCGACCTGGGCGACGAAGGAGACGCCGGGGATGAAAATGACGATGGCACCAGCGGCAAGGCCGGTAGCGCCAGAGAGGATTGCGCGGCCGAGCGCCTGCTTCCAGGTGATCGGATCGTTCGACGTGAGCATCTTTGCGATGCCCACGATGAGGCCGACGCCCGCGAGAGCGCCGACCAGCTTCACTTCATCGTGCATTAGGTCTCTTGTAGGTGGTGGATGCGTTAGAGCGGACGACCGAAGCTGTACTCGTAGTTGCCGGTCAGGGTGATCTGCGTGACGCCATCGGTGACGACGACTGTGAACTGCCCCATGCGGGAGGTGTTCCGCCCAGAGGCGGTCACAGTGCCACCGAGGCCGCTGCCGGAGATCGACGCGCCGCCTGTGACGGAGCGGGAGACCACGGAGTAGTTGCCGGTGCCGCCCGAGCAATAAACGCTGAACGACTCGCTGACCGTGCCGTTGGTGGACTGAGGCCAGTTACCCATCAGGTAGCTCGGCGACAGCGATGCTTGGAACGGCGTCGCCTTGACCGCGTTGTAGAACTGCGAGGCGTAGATCGGGCCGCTCGTGGGGACGCCGTAGTTGGCCGGAACGTCGGGCACCAATCCACGTCCTCGGTAATACTGGTCCGCGTAGATCGGGTAGCCGCCGCCAAACTCGGCGCGGATCATTTCCCAGGAGATAGGGCCGGAGCCGGGGAGGGCCATCAGGCACCTCCCCCAAGGTCCGCGACGCGCTTACGCAGCGCCTGCACCTCAGCGATAAGGAAGGGAATAGCCTTCTCCCACTGGATCGTCTTGATGCCGTTTGCGTGCGTGGCGACCATCAACGAGTAGACCTCCTCGGCCTCCTGCGCGATGCCGCCGACCTCGTGATCCGCGCTCGGGTGGAACGTGGGATTCAGCTCGGCGATTGCCTTGGCATCCCAATCGAACTCGCGTACACGGAAGCGGTCGAAGAAGTCGGCCACCTTGGAGGCCGAGGCGTCCACGATGTTCTTCTTTAGACGCGCATCGGACGCATAGGCGACGATGTTGCCCGTGGCGACCCAATTGTTGCTGCCGTCGCGGTAGGCGCACCACGAGAAGGCGTTGCTGGCGAGGAAGCCGTGGTTGTTGTCGTTGCAATGGAGCCAGTGCGTGGTCCCGTTGTCGGAGTCGTAACAGGTGATGGTTGGCGAGTAGCTCTCCAAACGGAGGTCGCCACCGCTACCGCCTGGGCCAGCGATAAGGAATCCCTTGCCGCCGTAGGTGCGAACCCAGGTGCTGTCCTGCATCCAGATGCCGCCGCCGTGCGCTTCCGAGTACCAGCCGGTGCCGGACTGCTGGGAGCGGAACCAGCCAGCGTTGAGGTAAATCTGATCGCCGACCGTCAGGCGGCCCGCAATGTTCGCAGCACCGTTCCAGTACAGGTTGTACCAGCTGTTCGTGTTCACGCGGGTGATCGAGCAAACGTCATCGCCAGCGCCGTTCGTTCCGTGGATGTACGCGGTTCCCGCTGCACCCATGCCGGTCAACCGCAGCGGCGCGCCATAGGCCAGAGTGACCTGCCCGGTGAAGGTTGCGCCACCCAGGCTCGCCTTGCCGTCCAGTGCGGACTGGAGGCCGCTGACGTTTGCGATGGTGTGCGTGTGACCGGCGTCGGCCTTTCCTGCCGGGTTGAAGTTCGCCGAGGTCCAGACGGTGCCGCCAGCGTTGAGGGACGCGACGCCACCCGTGCCATCGCCGAATCGGAACTCCAGCGAGTTCGCAGCTGGCGGCACGTACACATAGCGATCCAGCGACCCCAGGTACATGACGCCGGACGTGGCCTCGCCGCCAAATCCCTGCACACGAATCTGCCCGGAGGCGAACGTCTTGACGCCACCGATGGACTGATCGTCGGTCACGTTGACGACGTTGGCGATCTCGGCGGCGGTATGCGTGTGGCCGATTGCCGACTTCCCGTCGAGCGCCGCTTGCAGCCCGGTTACGTTTGCGATGGTGTGCGAGTGGGACGCCGCCGCTTTGCCGTCGAGCGCGGACTGGAGGCCGGTCACGTTGGCGATGGTGTGCGTGTGCGTCGCCGCCGCCTTGCCGTCGAGCGCCGTCTGCGTCGCGGTGCTGATCGGCTTGTCGAGGTCGGCGGTATTGTCCACCTTGTCGAGGCCGACCTGCGCCTTGGTGTGCGTGTGGGTGCTCGGCGGGTAGGTCGTCGGCTTCCCGGTGACGTGGGTGTTGAAGTCCACGTCGTCGCGGGTCGCCAGCGCGCCCAGGCCGCCGATGTCGCCAGCCACGAGGGTCACGTCGCCCTGCTTACCGGCGACGCTGGTGACCTGATCGGTGTTGTCGATCTTCTCCCAGGTAGCGCCGTAGAGCGCCTGGTCGCCGACTCGCCAGTGGATGTCGCCCACAGTGCCTTCGCCGACCACCTTGTAGAAGTGACCCTTCACCGGGTTGGCCGGGAACGCACCAGTGCCGGCATCCCACGATCCCATGTAGACCAGCGAGCCAGTGACGGCAGCCTGCGCCTGGGCGGCCCAATGCTTCGCCGAGAACTCGCCCGGCGAGACCTCGGTGCCCTGCGGCGCGTTCGCGTACAGGCCAGCCTTGTCGCGGGCAGCCTCGGCAGCGGCCTTGGCCGACGATGCGGTCTGCGCCGAGATCGAGGCGGCAGACGCCGAGCCGGACGCAGCGGAGGCATGACCGGCTGCGGTGGTCGCCGAGCCAGCAGCCTCGCCAGCCTTGGTCGCCGCGGCGGACGCCTGGGCTTCCGCCCGGTTGGCCTGGGTGGTCGCCTGAGTGACCGAGGTCGCTGCGGCGGTCGCGCTGTCGGCGGCTGCGGCAGCCGATGCTGCGGCAGCGGTGGCGTCAGCTTCCGCGCGGTCGGCCGCGTCGGTCGCATAGCCCAGGATGGTCTGCGCCTGATCCCGTGACGTGGCGGCAGCAGTCGCCGCTGCTTGCGCGTCGGAACGCGCCTGACCCGCTGCGGTGGCCGACGTGCCCGCCTGGCTTGCGGAGCCAGCCGAAGCCAGCGCCGAGGTGGCCGAGGCCGTCGCCGAAGCGGCGGCGTCCACTGCGGAGCTTGCCGCCTCGGTCGCGCTGTCGGAAGCCTCGGCCGCCTTGGCAGCAGCGAAGGTCGCCGCGTCGGCGGTGGCCTGCACGTCGTCGTCGATGCTCGCGGCGGATTCCGCAGCGCGCACGGCGGATGCTTCGGCAGCGTCGGCGAAGCCAGAGGCGTCATCTGCGGACGCCTGCGCGGCGTTCGCCATGCCGGTTGCCACGGACACCAGGTCGCGCACCTGCACGACCGAGCCGGTCAGCTCGTCGGTCAGCCCGGCCACGTCCTTCTGGAGCTGCGGGAACGAGAGGAGGGTGTGGTTGTTGCCCAGGCCGTCCGTCACGACGACGGTGCCTTCCTCCTGAGTCAGCAGCGCGATCATCTGATTCTCGCGCCGGTTCCAGCGGTCTACCAGCGTCGAGAGGCGCGAGGCCAGCTCGGCGTTGGAGACGTAGCCGGGGGTAGTGCTCATGCGGTGCTTGGGTTCTCTCTGAGGGTTATCGGATGCCGAAGGCGAAGCCGCCAATCGACGTGATGAGGTAGTTCGGGTAGGCCGGGGCGTCGTAGCCGTGGACCTGCGGAGGCGGGCTGGATGCGCGGCACCGCACGCGGAATGCGCGGGCACCGCCTGTCCATGCGCCGGACGCCGAGAGCGTCACCGACTGCTCGTAGGTGTAGAAGTTGGACGCGGTGAAGGTGTTGCCGTCGCCGCCCATCTGCTGAATCAACGCGCGGTACATCGGCGGCTCGTGCGAGGCGATGACGACCCACACAGAGTCGCGCAGCTCCTCCAAGATGACGTGCAGCCCGTAGACGCGCGTGTTCGCGGTGACGGTCACCGACACGGAGGGCGTATGACCCTCGCCAGCCAGCACCGGAGCGCCGAGCCAGAACTCGTGGATCGCCACCCAATCGCCGAGCGGGATGAAGTTGTTGCCCGCCTGGTAGCAGAGGCTCGTTGCCCCGGTCCACCACACGCCGGTCGCCGACTGGAACTGCCCAACGATGTTGGGAGCATTGACGCGGCCTCGGAAGAACGCGCCGCCGTTGCGGTCCACGTAGAACACCGCGTTGTTGGCGTTCTTCGCGCCGGAGCCGACCCACAGGGGCCAGTCGCCGAGGTTGGAGATTTCCACGCGGAACTCGGCAGCGTTGACGATGTTGCCGTTGCCGTCGAGGGTGTGGGTCTTGAACGTGCCGCCGTTGATCGTGCCTGCGTTTGCCGTGAGCGCGGCCAGGGAGTTCACCCTGATCTTGTCCGCAGTGATCGTCCCGTCCACCACCAGCGCACCCTGGATGCCCACGGTGGACTGGCCGCCGACAGTGCCGATCACGAACGGATACTTGATGCTCGCCAAGGTGCCGCCCGAGGTGTACTGCGGGTGGACGAAGGCGAAGCGATCCGCGGTGACGATGAAGTCGCTGCCGGTCTGCGGGTTGGCGGAGAGGGCGATACCGGCGACCACGGGGACGCCGTTGATGGTGCCCGCGTTGATCTTGACCGAGTAGTTGGCCTGCCACTGACCGTACATGCCGGAGTGCTGCCCGGCGACCACGTTGAACTCCTGCCGGATGGTGGCGAAGTCGCCGTCCTTGAACGCCTGGACCTGCGTGGCCGCGATGGCCTGTGCCTGCTCGGCGGTGATCTTGGTGGTGTTGAGCTGCTGCACCAGCGCGCCGGTCGGAGAGGTGACATCCAGGTCGGCCTTGCGCCAGCCGGTGCCATCCCAAATCTGCGTCAGGTACGCGCCGGTCTGCACGGTCTTGACCCAAAAGGTCGGAACCTTGAAGCCGCCAGCGGGCGGGGAGGGCTGCGCGTCCGAGAAGATCGTCGGCGCGGTGCTGGTCTCCAGCGTGGATACCTGGGAAGCCAGGGCTTCGCGCGCGGACGCTTCGGTGTCGATGCGCTGCTCGAAGGCGGCCGAAACCGCCGACACCTGGCCGTCGATCTCATTGGCAATCCCCTGCGGCACGTTCGCGCCGTAGCTGGCCGCCATCTGCTGTCGGAATGCCGTGTTGGCACCCTCGGCGTCCGTCAGGGCTTCGGTGGTCTCGGCCAGGCCAGCGATGTTCTCGCCGTGGCGGACTACTGCCGTCTCAACGTCGGACACGCGGGCCTTGGTTGCGTCAACCTCGGCCATGACCGCGGTGCGGACCTGCGCCGCGCTGTCCTCGATCTCTGCGCCGAGGCGCTGCTCGGTGGCCGCACGCGCCGCTTCGGTGGTGCTCTCCACCTCGTCGATGCGCTGGTTGAGCGCTGCGGAGATCGTCTTGCCGTTCTCGACCACCTGGCCTTGCAGCTCGGTGATCGCCTCGACGCGCGCGGAGCGCTCGTCAGCGATGGCGCGATTGACCTCCAGGAATCGTGCCTGGCTACTTTGCTCGCCGTAGTCCACCCGCGCGAACAGGTCGATGATCTGCTGCGCGATGACCTTGTTGCCTTCGGTCAGCAGTCCGATCTCGTGGGTGGCCGTGCTGATCTTGTCGCCATAGTCGCGCTGCACGTCGAAGAACTCGTGCGAGCGCATGATTTCCTCCAGGATCGCCTCGGCGTTCACGTCGATAAGGTCGATGCGGGTCAGCAGGTCTTGCAGTGCTGGCGAGCGGAGGAGCTGCTCGATGATTGCGTTGAGGTCCGGGTCGCCACCGGGGTTACCGGGGCCGCCACCGGGGAGGCCGCTGCCACCACCGAACTCGGCGAGTTCCTGGTGTGCGTACAGCAGTTGGCGGAACGACTTGGACAAGTCGCGCGCCGGGAGGTTTGCGCCTTCCTTGTAGTTGACCAGGAGGGCGTCAATCGGCGTGAATCGCCGGATGGTCACAGTGTAGGGTGCGTCGAGCACGCCATCCTGCGACGGAATCTCGATGGTGCTGGCGTCCACCCACGACACGGAGACAGCGCGGGCCGCGTCCGGTTCACCGACGAACGCCCGGATGTGTTCGCGGGCGATGTACGGGAACGGCACGGTGAACCGCGTAGGGCCTCCCTCGTAGGTGTAGAGCACGAAGGAAAGGCCGCGCGATAGTTCGATCATGCGTCCTCAAAAAGGTGGAGGCCCCGAAGGGCCTCCTGGTTACGGTCGATCAGTCCCGTCCTTGCGGTCAGGGAACTGCTGTAGGGCTTGATCCGCGATGTTGCGGACGCCCGTCATGTTGTTGAACCACCAAATCTTCCAGAAGTCGCGCATCTGCTTCTCGGTGATCTCCTCATCGTCGCGGATGGCCGAACCGATCATCCGCGTGCTGCCGTAGACCTTGTTGAACAGGTCGATGGACGGGATGCCCATCACGCCGTTCTCCAGGCCGGTCGAGCGGTTGTTGGCGAACACCGGGTCGTTACCCAAGGCGTCCGCCCACACGGCGTCGGTGACCGCGGGGATCACGTTCGACCAGCTCGATTGCGCGACAGCGTTCTTGTAGAAGTTCTCCTGCGTCAGCTGCTTCTTCCGCTGTTCGGGGTTGCCCGCAGTGTTGATGTACGTGCGAGCCGCCCAGCCCATGCCTGCTGCCGAAGTGGACAGCACGACCATCGCGTAGGTGCGCCAGTCGTCGTAGTGGTGGACGGAGTTCAGGAAGTGGCGGGTGTAGCTGTTGACCATGAAGCTGCGGAACTGCGTGACGATGCGGCCGGTGGTGGAGTGCATCAGCTCGATGCTGTCCGAGGCGTCACCTTCGAGAACCTGGTGTCGCGTCACGCGGAACAGGAAGGCCGCCATGCGCTCGCGCGTCTGGAACGGCAGCTTGTCCGGGTCGATCTGCTCGATCTGCCGCTTGCCTTTGAGGTAGCCGAACACGTCGGCCTGGGCCTTCTCGTCGAGGCCCCAGGTGCGCAGGCGGGCCACTTCGGCGTCCGACAGCTTCTTGGCGTTCGCCATGTCCAGCAGCCGCAGCAGCGTGGCGCGACCGGCGATGCGTTGGAGCATCGTGTTGATCGGGGCCATGCCGGATGCGACCGAGGTGACGTGCGTCGCCATGTTCATCGCGTTGTCGATCTTCTCGCCGTGCTTGACGTTGAACGTCTGCGGCACTAGCGCATCCTCGTCCAGGCGCAGGAACGGCGGGTTGCGCAGCCAGTCGGTGCCGGGTGCGAACAGCCGCTCCATGACGCGCGCCTCCTGCGAGGACAGCTTGCCGTCAGCGCCGCGCACCAGGAAGTCGCGGGCGGCACCCACGGAATTCCAGAAGTTGCGGAGACCGGCATGCGCGATGGTCGGGCCAAGCTCGGCGAACAGCGAGAAGCCGACCTGGTTCATCACGCGGGCGAAGTTCCAGTTGCGCAGGAACCGCGCGTAGCGTGCGCCTCGGCTGGCGGGATCGAGTTCGGTGCTGCGGCCGAAGGTGGACTTGAGGCCGATGTCGATCAGGCGCTCGATGTCCTTCACGTCGTCGCCGGACTTGCGGGCGTCGCTCTTGAGCTTCGACACGAAGCGGTCGAGCTGTGCGCGGTTCTTGATGCCAGCCTTCGACGACAGCGCCGACCAGCCGGTGATCTCGCGCATGTAGCGGGTCATCACCGAGTCCACGTCGTTGTCGAACAGGTCGGCCATCGAGACCTGCACGTCCTCGCCAGCCTCGTTGCGGATGGTGGTGGAGTAGGTCTCGTCGAGGTCGATGCGCTTCTTCGCGCGGTCGAGCTTGCCCGACTCGTAGGTCTTGCGCTCCAGCTTGGACAGTAGCTCTTGCGACCGCACGGGCGAGACGCCCGCCTCGGTCAGCATGTTGCCGATCTCCTCGACCGAATCGCTGTCCAGCGGGCGGACCAGCAGGTCCATCCCGTCGCCCTCGAAGTTCGCTTGGGCGCGCTTGAGGTAGGAGCGTGCAACCGCCCCGAGCAGCTCGTCGTCGATCTCGTCGCCTTCGTCGGTGGTGGCCTCCCAGGCGCGACGCATGGCGGGCTTGATGAGCTGCTCGATCACGTCGTCCTGGTGAAGCTGCATCTCGCCGAACAGGCGCTTGAAGCCCTTGCCACTCCAGTAGCGCGGCAGGTAGCTGCCGTTCTGCGCCACGTTGGCGAAGCCGTCGAGGTTGCTGTCCTGCGCCAGCTTGAGCGCATCGCGCATCGCCTTGGCGACGCTGCCGGCCGCCTTGGCGGCTTCCGGTGATACGTCAGGCGCACCGCGCACGGCACGGCCGACCTCCTCGTTGAACTTTGCGCGCTCGGAGAAGTTCCACCAATGGGTGCCTGTCCGTTGCTTGTAGGCGTCCCATGCGGCGTTCACTCCGCTCCGCCATTCCGTCTCCATGACGGCCAGGTGGCGCTTGGCGAACTCGCTGGTGGACTCCTGGACCGCGACGGAGCGATCGGTGTAGCCGACGCCATCGCGGAACAGCAGGCGGCCCGCCTCGCGCACCAGCGGCGACTTGGCGCTACCCATGCGGGCAGCAAGGTCGCGGCGGACGGTGGCGAAGTGGGGCGTGATGTGCGCGTTGACCAGCGCCTTGTCGGTGAACTCCTGCTCGAATGCGCTCTCGTTGCGCAGCGGGAGGACGCCTGGCGTGAGGTCGTTGGCGGCGGTGCCTGCCACGCGGGCGGCGGACAGCGAGTCGTCACCGGCCAGCCGCTTCACCACGTCAGGCTTCACCTCGCCGTCGAACAGGGCACCCCGGCGAGCGCCGAGGGCACCACCGAACGCGAACGACAGGGCGGCGCTCTGCACGCCATCCGCGAGCGTCTGCTCGGGGTCGTAGGTGGAGGTTGCGGCCGACATCAGCGCGGAGGTGCCCGCAGCCTGTAGACCGGAACGCACCGCGTTGGCGAGGCGTCCGGCCTTGGCTGCGTACCCCAGGCCGCCCGTGGCGAGATCGAGGCCGGTTGCCACCGGGTCGGTGAAGCCGAGGGCGATCTGTCCGCCCAGGCCGAACTGCGCCAGGTCGTCGTCCGCCATCTGATTCATAAAGGCCACGGATTCCAGATAGGAGAGGTGCTCGTCGGACGTGGCCCGGCCGAACAGCTCCCACTGCTCCGGGCGCAGGCCCATCGACTCCCAGCGCTTGCGCGCGTCTGCGGGAATGCGATAGCCCTGCTGCGGCTCGTAGCCCAGCTCGGTGATGAAGCGGTCGATGAAGCCGATGCCGCCCTTTGCCTGGGCAGCGCCCCATCCGTCCCATACGGTCGTCTGATCCTTCCGGCGCTCCGCGGCCTCTCGCTGCTCCTTGCGCTCGCGCACGGCTTGCACGATGGGCTGCTGGGTTGCCGGCTTGACGATGTTCTCGTCTGCGCCGGGTAGGGATTCAAACATGCGGTCTTACTTCCTCGTCAGGTACTCCAGGAAGTCCTCGGGGACTGCCGGGGTGGTGGTGGTTTGCTTGGTGCCCGCGTTGGGAACCAGCGGCTTGGTGAGGTCGAACTTGGGCAGCTCGAAGGCGGGAGCCTCGGCGGCGCTGGCGTCGCGCTTGGCGATGGCCGCAGGGACTTCCGTGGTCGCCGACTGCGAGCGCAGGTCGCGGATGTTCCGGGACTGGTCCGCCCAGGTGGTGCGCTGCTCGACCCGACGACGCGCCTGGGATTCCGCAAGGTCTCCCTTCCAGCGCTGGTGCTGTGCCGCGATGGCACGCGGGTCGAAACCGATGGCGCGGCCGGTGTCCGGGTCAGGGATCAGCCAGTTGTCGGGGCCGACGATCTGCCACTGCCCCGGATTGCGGGGATTGGGCAGGGCCGACAGCTCATCCGGGTCGCGGCCGAGCTTGCGCGCGACCGTCTGGATCAGCTCGTCTACCGCTGGCTCGGCACCCTGCGGCATGCCGATGTTTGGCACGCGGCGGCCGTTGACGGTCGTGCGCTGGGCGTCGATCTGACCGACCGCTGCACGGATGGCAGCTTCGCCGGACACTCCGCCACGCGAGGCGATGCGCTCGGCTTCCTGGCGGATGCGGTGCAGCTCACGCGGGTCACGCGGCTTGCCGTCGATCTCCAGGTAGTCCTTGATGCCGGACTTCCAGGTGTCGTTGATGACCGAGCGGGCCTCCTCGACTTCCCGCTTCGGTTGCGTCAGGACGCGAGCGGCCTCCTGGTGAGACTGACCGCTGCGCCGGGTGTCGTAGAGGTACTGGTCCAGCATTGCGGCAGCCTCGCCGCCAGCGACCGTATCGGCGTACTTGGGCGAGACCTTGCGGAGCTGTTCGTACAGCGTCGCGGCGTTCTGGAAGTTCTCCTGGAACGCCGGGTCAGCGCGCTTGAGGATGCGTTCGAGCTGGGGGATGACGATGCCCTGCCGTGCCCACTTCTGGAGCACCTGGCCGCGTGCGGCCTGCGGGGTTTCCTCCCACTCCTTACCGGCCTGCTTCTTGAGGTCGGCGTCGCTGATCTCGTAGGGATTGCCCCCGGCTACCAGCTTGCGGATGCGCTCCTCTCGGGCGCGCTCCTTCGCTTCCTGCTCCCAGCGGCGAAGCGTCTGCTCCTGCTGGTTGTTCCAGTATCGCTTGAAGGACTGGAGGTCGCCACCGCTCAGGCCGAATTTACTGGCCCAGGTGTCGATGGTCTTGTGGGTGAGCTGGCCGCGATCCGCGAGGCCCTGGAGCGTCCACTCTGCCTCGGCCATCGCCTGCTTGCGTGCCTCGTCCTCGCGGTGTGCGATCACGCGGGCACCAGCGGCAGCCGCCGCGCGCAGCTCGTCGCCGTGCTCGGTGTTCATCAAGCCGGGCTGGCCGTCGCCGCGGTCCTGCTCCAGGAACGCCAGGATCGACTGAGGATCGCGGTTGCCTGCGGCCAGCTCCTCCTTGGCGGCCTCGACGTAGAGTTCGTCCACGTCGCGCTTGTTGAGATAGGCGTACTCCTCCTGGTCCAGCATCGCGTACAGGCCGTTCATGCCCTCGGAAGTGAGGAACGTGCCGCCCTTGATGCCGTCGCGGATGATCGCGGTCAGCGACTCCTTCTGCCGGACCAGCATTTCCCGCATCGAGTCGGCCTGCCACTGCTGGCGGACCTGCTGCGCGGCGCGCATGGCGACCGGCATCAGGGCCTTGCGGACCTGCGGGTCTTGGAACTCGGGGTTCTGCGTCAGCGCAGCCATCCGCTCCTTGATGAGCGGCTCGATGTCGGTGCCGGGTTCGGCCTTGGCGATCTCTTTGGCCGCTTCGATCTGCCAGTCGCGGACGCGGATGATGCCGTCTGCCTTGAGGTAGCCGCGACGCCATGACTCCGACTGCTGGGCAACGAAGTCCTCGGCCTGCCGGGGCGTACCCTCGGCGTCCTCCTGCATACGTTGGGTCGCCGCGGCGCTGTACTGCTCGCGGCTGTTTGAGATCATCTGCGAGTTGACGGAATCCGAGACGCGCGTCAGCACCGCAGCGGCGGTGCGAGAGAGGACACCGGCACCAGCGGAGGACGCTTGGTCAGCCTGCACCGCCAGAACGGGGCGCTCGGCGAGACGCTGCGGCACCTGCGCGCGGCGGATGATCTCTTGGGGTTTCGTGCGAGCCACGGGTTACTCGTCTCCGGGAATGGAATAGCGCTTGTAGGTTTGGATGTTGCTGTAGGCATTCGCGCCTGACTGCATCACGCCGCCCAGCGCCTCGGCATTGCCGGTGCGGATACGAGCGCGTGCTTCGGAGCCGCTTTCGACGACTCCGTTCCTGCGGTTCTTCTCGATGAGGGCCACGTCACGGCCAGCCTGGGCCATGATGTCGTTCGCCAGCAGCTCGACCGAGTTGCCGGACACTGCCGCTTCTGCTGCGGAGGCGCGCATCGCGGATCGCAGTGCGCGGGCCTCCTCCATGCGCTGTTGGGTGCGCTCGGCGGCCTGGTCGTTGATCTGCTCCTGCTGACGCTCCGCGGCTTCCTCGATGGCCTTGTTGTTCTGATCCTGGCCGTACATGGTCGCCATCGCGCTGACTGCGGCGATACCGACCTGGACTGCTACGGGGTTGCACATGGGGTCTTGGTTACTCGGACGAAGGGTGTCTTGGCGAAGCCGTAGGCGGACTCGACGCCGCTCTCGCGGAAGCCAAGCCAGCCGAGCCATCGCCGCGTGGTGACGGCGTGGACATCGACGAAGTTGAAGATGGTGCCGAAGGTGGCCGACCACTCGTCGCTGATCCGCCGAGCTTCTCGGAGGAACGTGCGGCAGAACGTGGGAGCCACCAGGGCGTCGGTGCCCAGCAGCCAAACCGAGGCGATACCCTCGGCGTGCTGGCTGAAGCCGAAGATGCACACGGGGGAACCGTCGTGCATCGCGGCGAAACTGCGGTCGCTCGCGGTCACTGCAAATGCGAGCGCCTGGAGCGGGGTGTGACCATGCGAAGCCGCCACCTCCAGGATGTCCTCCTGCCGCATGTTCTCGGCGACGTGGAGGATGTCGCTGGCGGTGGGGCTTCGATAGGTCAGGGTCATACTCGGCTGCGGGAGACGAACATGCCGCGCCACTGTGCTGACTGGAACCAGCACTGGAACGGCAGGCGGTTGACGAGGTGCATGCGGACGCTGTTGGCGTCGCCCAGCACGGGGAACCGGCGAGAGCCGGAGTGGAACGTCGGGGCGCTGGTGCGGAACACCGAGTCGTTGAGGACGCGCGCGGTGTACGCACCGGAGTGCGACGCCACGTAGGTCTCGACGCGGCCATTGCCGTGCTGCTCGACCTCCAGCTCGAAGTACGCGCCATCCTTGTAGGCGACCTCGATGTCACGCACCTGCGTGCGGCCCACCAGCACGGCCTGGTTCTGCCCACCGCGAACGATGGGCTTGGTCAGGGTGAGGCGGTGCTCGTAGTCCATGCCGACGACCACGCGGCCCTCGGTGTGGTTACCGGGGAGCGCAAGGCGGGTGCGGGCGTTGTCCCAGCGCGCCTTGGTGATGTCCAGGTACGCGCCGGGGTCTTGCCAGTCGTCCGTCTTGAGGACGGTGACCGTCATGCCATCGGGCACGATGTAGGGCAGGTCGATCCAGGTCTCGTTGCCGAACTGCTGATAGGTGGGCTGCACCACCAGCATGCGGTCGAGCAGGAAGTTGTAGTCGCCCGTGGCATCCGTGTCGTGCTGGTTGAGCACCATGCGGAACTTGAGCAGCTCGCAGCCGCCGCCTGGGGCTTCCGCGACGGCGTACAGCACGTCGTTGATGGCGTGCATGTGGACGATGCGACCGACGCCGGAGATTGACCAGCGCGTCCATGCGGACTGCTGCTTCTCGTCGCCGATCCAGCGGACGAAGTAGACGTAGAGCTGCGCGTCGGTCGGCTCGTCAGGAGCGAAGAACACGCAGTCGGCACCACTTGCGCTCGCCATCGCTCGCATGCGGCCCGGCATCAGCTTGGGCACATGCGCCGTCACGTCGGCGGCGTCGCCGGTCACCGACAGGTCGTCGATGAAGTATTCGCGCACGCTGGCGTATGCGCCGCTGTCCTCGGTGAAGTACAGCGACTCGCCCATCAGCTTCGGCCGGATGTACGGCGAGCTGCTGTAGCTGTTGACCGGATCGCTCTTGACGTTCTTGGCGGCCAGGTACGGCTCGGCGGTCAGGAGGAACTGGCCGCCCGCAGCGGCAAGGAACAGGGCCGACTGGAACGGGACTGCGTGGTAGAGCGTGGTGACGCCGTTAGACCCGCTGACGCTCACGTCGATGGGGTCGGCGTCGAGCACCTGGGTCACCGAAGTGCGCCAGAGGTTGAACGGATCGGAGACCTCGGACATCAGCACGTTCTCCCCGGCCAGGAAGCCTAGGCGGTCCCGGTGCTTGAACACCTCGCGGATGCGCTGGCCGTCGATGGACGGGAACGGGTTGCTTTGCTCGTCACCCGCGAGGCGCGCGGTCCACTCCGGTCCACCGAAGGAGAACCAAAAGCCGTCCGCATGCACTGGATCGGGGATGCGCTTGAGGATGTGCGGCATCGTCTTGGCATCGAAGCGGTGCTTGATGCCCGGCCGGGCGACCTCCAGGTAGACCGAGGAGGACTGCTTCTGGACGTAGTAGTCGTCGAATTGCGATTCGGACGAGCCGATGATGTTGTAGATCGCGCCGGTCGGCACAACGGCCGAGCCTTTGTCGCCGGGCTTCGGCAGGTCGGACATCGTTTGCGCCGATCCGTACAGCGAACCGGGCGACAGCTCATCGCTCTGCTTCACGTCTACCAGCCGGTTGACGATGAAGGTGGTGTCGGAGAACGTCGCCAGCGCGAAGCACGACCACGCACGCTGTCCCTGGGTGTCCAGGTAGTTGAGCGCGTCGCCCGTGGCGTTGACGGTGTATTCCTTGCCGGTCTCGTGGTCGAACACGCGGATGCTGCGGTGACCCACGGCGACGATGTAGCGCTCGTTCTCATCGCGGACGATGGAGTGGAAGGCACAGTCGTGATCGAGGGTGACGCCAAGGCCAGCAACGAACTCGGCGGGCGGGCGCTTGCCAGCGCCCATTGCGGCATGCAGCCAGGCGTTGATCGCCTTGGTGAGCTGGTTCGGCGAGCGGACGGTATCGTCCTGCTGCGACTCGCCTCCCAGGAACGAGGGATAGTCCCCCGTGATTAGCGGCATCAGCGGTCCCAAATATCAGACACGTCCGTCGAGCCACTGAGGAAGTTGTGGCCGCGGGCGTAGGTGAAGTCGGCGTGCTCCTGCGCGAAGATGAGGTATGCCTCCTCCTCGTGCTTCTCGGTGAACACGTAGAGCTGGTCGCTACCCAGCACGCTCGTCTGGAACAGACGCGCAGCGCGCACGGCGATGTAGCGGCGGGCCGACTCGGGCAGCTCCTCGTAGGCGAGGAACCAGGTCACGAAGTCGGCGGTGGGGGCCGACGAGAACGTGTCGGCGAGGGTGAGCGGGTTGATGAGGCGCGTGCCTCGGATCACCAGCGGCTCGCTTCCGCGTGCGGGGACGAGCTTGAGGATCGACTGCGGCGGCAGCACCTTGCCTTCCGCGTTGAGCGTGAAGGTGAACGACTCGCTGGTGTTGAACCACCAGCCAGCGGTTTGGACCTCGCGGCTCACCGCGCGGAGGGTGTCGCGCGCCTGCGAGGCGTACAGGTTGCCGAGCGCTTCGAGGTCGCTGATCGGCGCTTCGCCGATAGCACCGAGCAGCACATTGACGGCTTCGAGTTCCGTGGTCGGAGTGAGTTCGAGGTTCATGGATTCGGGGCAAAAAAACGGGGGACACCCATGTGGATGTCCCCCGTAGATGGAGAGAGATTGAAGCGCCGCGGGATTTGCCCAACGGCGCGGTATTGCTTACGGGGCCTTCGACAGCTCGATGGCACCGCGCGGAGCCAGGATGCCGTGACCCAGCGCGTACTTCGCCAGCATCAGGGTGCCCTGCTTCTCGCCCTGGTACACGTCCTCCAGGGACAGGTCCAGCAGCTTGAGGGTGCCGACCGCCGAGCGGTGGAAGATCACGCCCACGGTGTCCGCGAAGTTGCCGCGGTACTTGGCCGGGATCGAGGCCAGGGCCGACTCATCGACACGCGGCATCGCGTTGATCTTCACCAGCGGGATGCGGGCGACCGAGGAAATGATCGCCTGGCCGTAGGAGCCGTTCGATTCCGCGTTGATGTCGCGGTCGATCAAGTCCTTGTTCTCGGTCAGCAGATACCACTGAGCCGGGGCCAGTGCGCCAGTGAACTCCTGCGGGTTGTCCGGCAGCAGCTTCTCGTCGAACAGCATGCGGGCGTTGCGGAACGCATCGGCCAGCACGGTCGGATCGGAGGCCATCGTGGCGGCCTTGATGATGGCACCACCCGGCTGGCCTTCGACCTTGCCTTCGGTGGTACGAGCGGCCAGGATCGCGCAGCGCAGCTCGTTCTGCATGCGCTTGAGCGCCAGCTCCGCACCCTGCTGACGGGTGTACTCGGAACGCACGTCGTAGTGGTTCATCGCCTCGTCGATGTTGGCGATGAAGGCGTGCGAGATCAGCATCGGATCGAGGGTGATGATGGTCTCGTTGTGCTCGACCACCAGGCCCTTGATCTCGGTGCCCGGCACATGGTACTCGGAGCCGATGGTGCCGACGTTCGGGAACGAGGCGGACTTGCCGCTCTCGATGTTGCGCACCGACACGCGGCCGTCCAGCTTGTAGTTCTCGACGAAGCTGGTGATGGTTTCAGCAGTGTAGTTCTGCTTGAACAGCGCCCAGGCGTCGCCGTTGGCCTGGGCTTGACCCAGGCGGGAGGGGATTGCGTCCGACATTTAGTCCTTGCTTGAGGTTGAGTGGATTACTTGAACAGCGGCGACACGGCCAGGCGGGCGGAGACTTCCGCGCGGTAAGCCGGATCACGGTGGTAGCGCACATCGCGCATCGCTTCGACGACCTGCGCCTGCGACTGGAACGGCTTGGGGCCTGCATCGGCGTTCGATGCGGTCTTGCCATTCAGAAGGCGGCCGTTGCCGCCACGGAGGGCGACGAGGCCCTGGACTGCCAGCGCTGCGCGGCCGGCGTCGCCGGACTGCACCGCTTCGTTGAACGCCCGCTTCTGCTCGGCGCTCAGGTTGGTCTTAGCCCACTGGACCAGGCCGTCGTAACCGGCCTTGCCACCTGCGGGCGAGTAGACGGCGTTCTCGTAGGTCTGCACGCGAGCGCGCAGGCCATCGACGTACACGTCCACCAGCTCCTTCGGATAGCCCGCGTCCTGGAGCTTCTTGTAGCTCTCCTCGGACAGCGAGCCGTTCGAGTTGAACTCGGTGGCGAAGTCGTCCAGGTTCAGGCCAGCCCGCGCCAAGGCGTCACGCGCGTCATCCGCGGTGGCGTCGTCGATGGTCGCGGGGCCGCCCTTGCCACCCTTGTCGTCGGCTGGCGTGCTCAGTTGTGCGTAGGCGGCTTCCAGCTCCTCCACGGTCTTGTACTTGCCGCCGAACAGGCGCTCGCCATCGGTGCCACCCTGCGCGCCCGGTGCGGGCTGCTGGGTGTCCTGGGAGTTCTGCGGCGGCTGCTGACCTGGGGTCGGCTGGCCGTTGATGCCGTCAAGGCTGACGGTCACTTCGGACTTGCCCGGCTGCGACATTACTTGTCCTCGGGCTTGTAGTTGACGATGACCAGGCCGTTCGTCTTGCGGGTGATCTCGGCCTTGCCCTTACGCTCGACGCTCGGAGCCTTCGGGGCTTCCTTGGTCGGCTTGGCGGGCTTCTCGGTGGTTTCGTTCGACATTGCGTCCTTCTCGGGGTTACGGGGTTTGGGTCATCGCTGAGGCGATATTCGGAGCGGCACGGACCATCGCCTCCTGCGCCGAGGCGTCCTGCTGCTCGGCAGCAAGCTCGTCGTCGGAGCGGATCAGGCCCTTGGTGGAAATGTCGGAAGCGGCGGCCAGTCGGGAGATCGCCTCGCCACTGTTGAGGCGGCGCGCCTTCTCCTCTGCGCCGACAAGCGCATCCACTGCCTGACCGAACTCGATCAGCTTGTTCAGGTCGTGGCCGCGGCCGAGGGCGGCGATGCCAACGGTGATGCGCGGCTTGATGAGTTCCTGCGGCAGCTCGGGCAGGCGACCCTGCTTCTGGAGCTTGTGCAGGCGGCGGCGGATCAGCGGCAGCAAGAGCTGCTCGCCCGACATCGCCATGAAGCCGCTGAGGGCGTCGTCGAGTTCCTGGGTGAGCACCCGGATTTCGTAGGCGGTCACGCGCTCGCCGGGGCGCTGCACGGCGGACTTCACGCCGAAGATCAGCTCCAGCGAGTTCGCCAGCCCTTCGGCCTCCTGACGCACGAAGTTCAGGTCGTAGGCTTTCTGGAGCTGGAGCGTGGTCACGTCGCTGGCCTCGCCACGCAGCACCGCGCCGGACTCGGCCTCGGTGAGCTGGCGCTCGCGGATCGTCGAGGTCGGCTTGAGGAACATGATGATCTTCGCCAGCGCGGCGGCACCCTTACGGATCGCCTTGCGCAGCGCCTCCAGCGACTCGAACGCGCCCACGTAGTCGTAGACCAAGCCCTCGCCGTAGTCGTCCACGAGGGACGGCGGCGCGCACAGGGGAATCCACGGGCAGGCGTCGATGGGGTAGGTGCCCACGGTCTCGGGGACTTCGACGCCCTCGACCTCCTGGACCACTTCCCACTCCTTGCCATCTTCCGAGCGACGCACCCAGGTGTAGAGGTTCACGTCGTCGTTCTTGGTCTTTTCGTCGCGTTCCTGGGCGAGCTTCTGCATCACCGCCGCGCGGATCGAGTCCGGCAGCATGGCCGGGGCGATCTTGTCGAGCGTGATGATCTCCAGCACGTTGCCCAGGCCGTCGCGGTCGGTCACGTAGGAGGTCAGCGGATACAGCTTAGGCTTGCCCTCGTCGGGGTCGTAGAGCAGGAAATTGCCGAGGACGATGGCGTGCTTGGCCGCCTCGCTGAGGACCGGGCGGACGCCGCTGGTCTCCAGGTCGTTGACGATGACCCGCTCCACGTCCACCAGCGCGGCCTCCAGTTCGGAGGTCTCCACGCCAGCCTGCTCGGCGATGTTCTCGGCGACTGCCTGGTCAGGCGCGAGCTTGAACACCGAGGCGTTCGGCGGGAGCCAGGCCAGCACGATCTTCGAGGCCAGGGCGTTGACGCACTTCGGGCCGGTGTCGATGTAGGCGGAACCGGGGGTACGCGATTTCGCGCCCTCGTCCACCCACAGGCGGGGCAGGGTAACCTTGGCGCAGCGCTTGGCGCGCGTCTCGGCTTCTTTGCGGTTGGACTTGAGATCGCCGTAGCGCTTCGCGGCCGTCTGCTTCTCGGCCGAGGTCTGCTTGGCGTCAGCCATTCGGAATGGTCAGTCCTTGGTACTGCGTTGCGTTGTTCAGGTCCAGTCGGACCTTGGACTTACGCCGCTGATCGGCCGCGTGGCCGGTCGGCTGGGTGTCCTGGCGGGTCAGCAGGATCGGGTCTTTCTCCTGCTGGTCCGGCATGTTGGGCTTGCTGCACATGATTAGCGGGCGCGGTGCTCCATCTGCTCGACCTTCCGCAGCGCCTTTAGCCGGAGGATCAGGCGGCGCTCGCCCTGCCGGAGCAGGAACTCCTCCTTCGGCTTGGCGGGGTCGTAGATCACTTCGGGGTGCAGTTCGTCCAGGAGGTCGATCAGGTCGTAGGAGTGCAGAGGGATTTGCATAGAACTCCTGGGTTATGAATAGGTGGGGAAACTGTCGTTTCCCCCGATGATGACCACTAAACCCTTAGAGTCGGGCCAGCGATTCCGCGACCATCCGCAGGCGGTGGATCGGGCCGTTGTTGTCGATCACGGTGTCGATCAGGTCGCCGTGGACGCCTGCCTCGGAGGCATGCGCCGAGACCGGGGCCGCGCTGTCGCGGAGCACCTGGACCACCTGGCCGCCCCACTCACGGATGAACTGCGCCTCGTTGTCGAAGCGAACGTCCGACACCACGACGCCAGCAGCGCCGTCGCGGCGGGCCTGACGGATCTTCTGCGCGACCACCTTGACCCACAGGTCGCGGTCGATCATTTCACGGCCCCACTCGGTGCCCACGGTCTGCATCAGGCGGCGCGGGGTCTGCCCGTTGAGCCAGTCGAGCGGCTCCTCCTTGAGCGGGCCGTCCTCCATCGCGGACACCGGCAGGCCGGTGATGTCCGCCACGAAGGCGCGGATCGGGGCCGCGAAGGACAGCTTCACGAAGCCGTGGTCGCTGACCAGGAACTCGGCCAGGGTGTCTTTGCCGCTGCGGGCGCGGCCGGTGATTCCGATGATCTTCATGGGGACTCCAAAAGAGAAACCCGGCCTTAGCCGGGTACAATTCGTGTTCGTTATGGAAGGAGACAGGTATGGCGAGTTCTACGCCGAGTAACACAAACGGAGCGGAAATCTCTGAGCTTGCACAGAAGCTCTATGGCCTACAGGAGGCGATGGATGCGCTCGTGGCATCAGGGCAAGCACAAGGAATTCAGCGAGAGCGCTACGATGCGGCCAAGCAGCTCATCACAGATAAGCTCACTGAGTTCAGCTGCACGTATGAAACGTTGACTACGCCGAAGGCGATCCAGCTTTGGGTTTTCAATAGCCGAGAACCCGTAAGTCGGAATCCGTCAGAGATTGCACACTGGAAGCAGTTCTACGTGGACGAGTTGCGGTAAGCAGGATCAGGTGGCTTGGTTGTCGTCAGGCGAAACACCGGGCGATCAGCCAAGCCGCGCCAGCAACGCCGACAGCGGCCGGCCACAGCTTGACGCTGCCAGCCGAGCGGTACAGGGTGCGTTCGAGGGTGTTGAGGCTGCGCCACCACAGCCAGGCAGCGCCGTAGGCGACGAAGGCGAACAGCACGGCCAGCACGGCGACGATGGTGATGAACAGGATCAGGGTTTCCACAGCTTCACTTCCTTGGTCTTGGGGTTGTAGTCGCCGTAGCGCAGGATTCGCGCGAGGCGTGCTTGGCGGATCGCATCGTGCTTCGACAGCGGCTCGGTGCCGCCGCGGGGGATGCGGGTGGTGTAGGTGGTGACGACGGTGTTCCACAGCGCGCCGAGGTGCTCCTCGACGGACGCATCGCGGTACGCCTCGTGGATGGGCATGAGCAGCTCGTCCGCGCCCTTGTGGCCGATGCCGGGGAAGCCGGGGTAGTTATCCACCTGGTCGCCCGTGAGCACCTGCTTCATCCAGAACAGGTCAGCGTCGTGAGCCGAGATCGGCCGGACGCCCACGTCGGGACGGTTGGGGTTGTAGAGACGGATGCCGGGGATCGTCTGCATGTCCTTGTCGATGGACACGACGATGCGGCTGCCTGGCGCGCGCTTCGGATTCGGGTGCGAGGCCAGCAGCCCCAGCACGTCGTCACCTTCCAGGTTCTCGATCTCCACGATCTTGTCGCCGAACTCGTCGTAGACGAACTCGTCGAGCACGTACCACAGGGCAGGCTTGTCCTTGCTGGCACGGTTGAGCTTGTAGGTTGGGTCGATGTCCTTGCGGAAGTTGTGCTTCTTGCAGGACAGGGCCAGCAGGTAATCACGCGCGCCGAACTTCTCGACGATCTCGTCGATGTAGTCCTCCAGCTTCGCCTTCGCGCGCTCGGGCTGGATCGCTTCGACCTTGTTGCCGTCGCCGTTCCAGTCGATGTTCGCGGTGTTCGAGAACGCGAGCTGGTAGCGCAGCACATCGGCGTCGATCAGTAGCAGGGGGCCGCGCTTGTTCATGCGTCCACCCACTGCCATCCCAGGAACGCCAGCGCGAACCAGCGGTGCAGCCAGTTCGGACGCTCCCGGACCTGCACGAAGAAGTTGCCGCCAATGACCCAGGAACCGGCCGCCTGCGGTGGCCGATAGGTGACGTAGGAAGTCATGGCCGCTTCTCCGGGTGGCGCTCATACCACGCCTGTAGCTCGGCGGCGTAGCGCTTCATTCCGGCCTGGTACTCCGGGCCGTCGCCGAGCGGGTACTCGTGCTCGTCGCACACGAAGTCGGTGGTCGGGATGGTGTACGGAATCTGCGTGCAGGAGTTCCCCGTACACATCGACTGCCACATGATGATGTAGGAGTTCTCGCTGTGCCCTTTCAGGCACGAGCCATAGTCCGCACTCGGCGGCCAGGGCTTCATATCGCACGCAGCGAGGCCAGCACACAGCGCCAGGATCAGGAGAGCGCGCTTCATACCATGCTCTCGTGTACGGCGACCCAGCACTTCTCGCTAACGCGGCGGATGAAGTAGGTCGCGGTGCTCCACTCCACGGGGCGCAGCATGCGCTCGGTGCAGCACGGGCACTTGGCGTTGTAGGCATGAACCTCGGGCTGGTGTTCGAGCACAGCCACGCGGTAGGTGGTACACGGATCGATCACGCGGACATCGCCGTCAGCGGGGCCGCCAATGAAATGCACGCGAAGCCGGTTCTCGTTCATCGGTTCGATTCCTTGAGGACTTCCAGGGCGCTCGCCTTGTCGGCGTTGCAACGCTGGAGGCCGTCCTCGGCGTTGCCGCCGAAGCGGTAGAGGTCGTAGGTGGTGGTGGTCGGGTCAGCCATCACGGCGTCGAGTGAGGAGTGCGTGCCCTCAATGACGGTCGGCTGGAGGAACTGCTCCGGCACGACTTTCGAGGTGTGCGCGGCGCAGCTCGTCAGGAATGCGGCGAGACAGGTAATCGCCAGTTTCCGGGTCAGCATTTGCTGCAATCTCCACAGAGCGGTTGGTGGTGGCGCGGGCGTTCCGCAGCGCTGCATCGAAGGCAGAGCGGCGCACGGCTTCGCGGTTGAGGGTCTCGACGGTCTGCTTGAGGTCGGCCAGTTCCTTTGCCGACTCCTCCAGCTCCGTCACGCGCTGGGCCATTGCGGTGTACTTCCAGGCTGCGAAGCCGCCTGCCGCGAGCGCGGCAACGACCAGCAGCGCCGCGAGGGCGCGCAGGATGTTGGTTGGGTTCATCGGTTCTCTTGGACGTAACAGGCGACTCGCAGAAGCTCCGAGGGAGTCGCGTCGGACTTGATCTGATTCGCGCGTGCGGAGATCACGCGCACGTTGCCCCGGACGTAGCCGAGGTCAGGTTCGATGCGGTCGAGCGTGGGTGAGTTGGGGCCTTGGGCCTTGCGCCCGACAGCGCGGTACAGCGGGATGCCCAGTGCCGGGCAGAAGTCGGGGACCACGATGTCGTCCGACGTGAGGTCGAACGGCAGTCCCTTCCTAGCTGCCCGGCGTTTCGCTTGGCGCACCAGGGCGAGTGCAATGTCCCGCTTGCCGCGGGTCAGTGCGTCTCGGCCCAATTCCTTCCGATCTTGAACTCGCCATCGAGCGGACAGCGGAAGCCGAAGTAATCGCCAGCCTTGCGGATGGCAGCCTGGGCGGTCTTGCCCACGAACTCGGCCTTGTCCTCGTCCACTTCGATTTGCCACTCGTCATGGACGTTGGCGAGGAACTCGTAGTGGACGCCCGGCACCAACCCTGCGGCTTGCAGGTCGGCGTCGAGGATCACCAGGGCTTTCTTCATCACCAGCGCACCGGCCGACTGGAGCAGGGTATTGAGCGCGGCGTGGTCGCTGCGGATGTGCAGCTTCCGGCCGTCGAGACCGATCAGGTATCCCTTCTCGGCCGCGCGCTTCTTGACCCCGCGTACCAGCTTCTCCAGCGCAGGCAGCCCGGCCAGGAACTTCGAGCGGAGCTTCGCCCCGGCCTGGCGACCCTTGCCAACGATGGAGCCGAGCTTCGCGTCGCCTGCCCCATAGAGGAAGGCGTAGATGAAGGTCTTGGCGTTGTCGCGGGTTGGCAGTCCTGCCGCCGATTGGTTGACGGAGTGGATGTCGCCTTCGAGGATGACCTTGGCGTACTCGCCGCCGTCGTGCTTTGCCATGAAGTGCGCCAGGCAGCGCAGCTCCAATCCCGAGGCGTCCGCGCCGACCTGGAGCTTCCCTGTTGGGACGCAGAACAACGAGCGGCACTCGAATCCGTAGCCGCCTTCCTGGCCCTTGAGGATTCCCTTCTCCTTCGAGTGCTGGACCTTCGGCACCTGAGCGATGTTCGGCTTCGAGTGCGTCATGCGGCCGGTCACCGCTGCGTTCTGATTCACGCTGCCGTGGATGCGGCCGTCCTTCTTGATGGCCTTGAGCCACGCCTCGTCGCCTTCGGCGAGCTGGCCGAGGCGCTTGTTGACGATGAAGTGCTCCAGCAGGAGCGGGATGATCGGGAACTTGAGCGCGCCCAGGACTTCTTCGTCGATCTTCGGCTGGCCCTTCTCGGTGAACTCCTGGGGCTGCCAGCCGTACATTGCAGTCAAGCGGTCAGCAATGTGCTGGCGGCTTGCCGGGTTGAACACCACGTCCTTGTAGGTCGTGACCTCCACGCCCTTGACGTAACCGCGGCGCTTGTCGTCGCGCTTCGGTACGAACTTGCGCTTCACCACCTTCCACGGCGGAATGACCTTGCGCAGCTCGGCCTCCAGCGCAGTGCGCCGGGACACGAGGATGCACTCCAGCTCACGCGCCTTCTCCTGATCGAACAGGTAGCCGTAGCGCTGCTGACGCGAGAGGATCGGCGCGACGGCCTGCTCCAGCTCGATGGCCTCGGTAGGGAGGCCCTTGCTCATCAGCAACGCGAACAGCGCTTGCGTGACCGCAACGTCCTGGTCGCAGTAGTCGTCCATTTCCTGAGACCACTGTGCCCAGGGATCGAGGCCGCGTGCGGCCATCTGCGCCGCGTAGTCGCCTTTCCAGCGACCGAGGCGGTAGCCCCACGCTTCGAGGGCGTGGCGGCCGATCAGCTTGCCCGGCAACACCGGGTTCGCTCCCTGCTTCTTGCGGGCCTTGAAGTCGCGGTCCTTGAGGTCCGGGTAGACCAGCGTGGACATCAGCAACGTGTCGAAGTACGCCTGGACCTTGAAGTCCGGGAACACCTTGGCGATAGCCGGAATGTCGAATCCGGCGATGTTGTGGCCGACAACGCGCTTGGCCTTCTTGAGCCTCTCGACGGCCTGACGGACTGTCATTTCGCCCGTGCCGTGATCGTTGGCGGACAGGATGGGACCGCGCGGTGCGCCGGTCTCATCTACCTCTTGGAGGGAAATGCAGTGGATCGTGTCAAGTTCGTCGAGGAGGCCATTGGTCTCGCAGTCGAATACGAGGATCAACGGCGGTCCTCCTTACGGGTAGCCGTGGTTGGTTACGGGGATTGCGCGGACGCGGCGGCGGGCGCGGAGGATGTACTCCGGCTCGGGGGCCTTCGGCGGCGTGTGGACGCCCTGCGGCGCGTGGCCGGGGAAGTCGTCGTCCTCGAACAGTTCGTCCTGCTCGGGCTGGTCGGGATGCAGCGTGTAGCCGTAATCCTCGACGTAGTGCGTGATGCGGCGGATGGTGCGCTCGGTGCCGTTGTTGTTCAGCACGAACAGCAGCTTCTCCGATGCGTCGGCAACCGCGCCTTCGAGGGATACGACCACCACCTCGTCGGTGCTGGGTTCGTAGATGGCGACGTGGGCGCAGCACCGCAGATCGAACCGGGCGCAGTGCTCGTGCGGCGTACCGAACTCGAAGCCGATCAGGCTCACGAGGTGACCCTCGGGCGAGCGGAAGTTGCGGATGCCGTTCGGAGCGGCCTCGCTGGTCCAGTCGTTACGGCCGCTCAGGTACGCGGCCACGTAGGTGTAGCTCGCCAGTGACACGAAGAAGCAGTCGATGTCCTTGATTTCGGTCCCGTCGTAGAACGCGCGCAGGCTTCCGCCACCCAGGATCACCAGGTGGCGGACTTCGGCCGGCAACACGTCGAACAGGGACCGAGCGTGTTGCTCGGCAGTCATGGTTGGTCCCTTAGCGGATCAGGTTGGTGAAGCGCTCGGCGACGCGCAGGGCGCGCTCGGCTTCTTCCTCGTGCTCGTCGGCCTGCGAGTGCAGGACATCGGCCTTGTCGCGCAGCGTCGATGCGGTGGCGATGCGGTCGGCGCTGATCTTGAACAGCTTGTCCACCTGGCCCTCCAGCACCTTCACCACGTCGGTCACGGTGTCCTTGCGGAACGGAGCGGTCAGCAGGTCGATTGCGATGGCGACGATCTCTTTCATTGGGGTAGTTCCTCGGCTTTGATGTGGATGACCACGCGCCGCCCAGGCTTGCCGTACATGACACGGCAGGCTTGGTCGGAGCGCGGGAGTTGGTAGGGGAGAACGAGGCTCTCAGCGAAGGAGAGCGGCGCATCAGCTGGGATGAAGCCGACGACCGAGCGGCCGTCAGTAGTCGGAGGTGGATACATCGGATGACTCGTCGGCGAAGTCGCCGTATTCGCCCGGAGCATCTGCATTGAGCAGGCGGCCGGATGCGTGGTCGTAGCTGTAGTAGAGAACCTGGCCGTTCGACTGGCCGGTGAAGCGATCCTTTAGGACGCGGAAGGTCGTGCAGTTGCGCTCGGCCTCGTTCTCGGCCTGCGTGTTGCGCTCCAGGCCGAACGCGAAGTGCGTCCAGAAGCCAATCGCGCGGCTGCCCTTGAAGTGGCGGAGCATCACGCGCCCGCCTTCCTCGTGTGGCTTGCCTTCCGGCGTGGCGAGGTGCGAGACCAGGTAGATGCAGATGAGGTGGCGCTGCGCGAACTGCGCGATCTTCGCCATCGTGTCCTCCAGCATCTTCCGCTCGTCCTCGGCACCGGCCGCAAACGACGTGAGGTTGTCGAGGACGATGTGCTTGACGCCCTCGGCGACGACCATGTGGGCCATCTTGGCTTCGATCACGTCCCACTCGGACGAGCCGAAGTGGTCGTAGATGAACACCTGGCCCTTGTCGAGAATCTCGAACGCGGCTTCCAGCTCCTCCTGCGTCCAGCTCCCATCGGGGACGTGGAAGCGGCGGCCAGCAACCTTGCCTGCCATGCGCTTCGCCGTCTCGACCGGCTGCTGCTCCAGGAAGAACAGGCCAACGCGGTCGCCGGTTTCCTGCGCGATGAAGGCTGCTTCCTCCATCAGCCAGTCGGTCTTGCCGATGCCGGTGCCCGCGCCGAAGGTGTAGACCTCGCCGTACCGCTTGCCGTAGGTCAGCGCGGTGAGGCGCGGGTCGTGCCAAGGCATGCCCATCGAGACCGGCTTGAGTGCCTTCTCCTTGAGGGAGCCGAACGTCACCACTCCATCGGGGCGCTTGGTCTGCGCTTCGTAGATGGCGCGGGTGATCGCCTCGGCATCGCCACGCTGGAGCAGCTCGTTCGGGTCTTTCGCCGGGAGCTGTGCGATCTTGGCCTTGCCGGGAGTCAGCAGCAGCGCCACTTCCTGCGCGGCGGCTTGGCCCGGTTCGTCCATGTCGAACATGAGCACAACCTCGTCGAAGCCGTTGACCCACTCCAGCTCGCGCTTGATGGACTTGGCCGCGCCTTGCGCTCCGTTCGGAACGGACACCACCGGCCAGCGGAGGCCGAGTGCCTGCGCCACGGAGAGCGCGTCGATCTCGCCTTCGGTGATGACGAGGCGTCGCCCCGGTTCGTAGAGGTGCTGGCCGAACAGCCCGCACGCCTTCGAGTCGCCGATGAATGAGAACTTCTTGTCGGGGTAGCGGAGCTTCTGCGCGACGATGCCGCCATCGCGCTTGTAGTTGGCGATCTGCACGGTCTTGCCGTGCTTGTCCTTGCCGATCCAGTAGCCGTACTTACGGCATGCTTCCTCAGTGATACCGCGCTTCGCCAGGGCTTGCGGTTCACCCTTCGCAAAGTCGCTCATGGTTTTCCTGCTGGTGGGTTGAGAGACCTCCTCGCCTTCGGCTGGCTCGTAGTGACCGCAGCCGAAGCAGTAGCCGTGCCCGTCGCTGTAGCGCGCAAGGTTGTCCTTGCTGCCGCAGTTCGGGCACGGCTCTTTGTGGAGGTATTCGGAGTCAGCGCTTTGCACGCTCCACGGACCACATGCGCTTGCGGTAGGAAATGCCGAGGCGACGATTCAGCGCACCCTTGACGGTGCGGCCCAGGCCGCGGAACGGCTTGTCGGCGCGCGCCCATGCGCGCTCGAAAGCCAGGCGCATCGCGGACGGAATGACGGTGGTAGCGGTGTTGGTCATGCGTTCTTCTCCAGCAGGAACTTGGTGAATGCGGCGACTTCTTCGGTCGCATCG
This sequence comes from Stenotrophomonas sp. 62841_Sma, assembly GCF_056482945.1. Taxonomy (NCBI): domain Bacteria; kingdom Pseudomonadati; phylum Pseudomonadota; class Gammaproteobacteria; order Lysobacterales; family Lysobacteraceae; genus Stenotrophomonas; species Stenotrophomonas sp. 62841_Sma. The sequence goes on from NZ_CM151224.1 coordinate 995,031, forward strand.
TTGGCGTCGAGGCCCAGCTCGTCGGTGCAGTAGTTGCGATACAGCTGGAGCAGCGCATCGACGCGGTACTGCTTCGGAGCGCGGCGCGCTTCCAGGAGCGGAGCCTTGCTGCGGCGCTGACGGCGCGACAGGCGATAGCGCGTGTACCGCTGCCCCGAGGCGTCCTCGCAGGTCTGCGTTTCGATCTCGAAGCCAGCAGCGCGCAGCTCATCGACGCGCGAGGCGAGGCGGCGGATGCGGTAGACGCCTTCGGCCTGCCACGAGGTCAGGTGCGAGTGGCGACGCAGGTGATCCAGGACGACCTGGGTTTGCGGGGGCAGCGGTTTCACGTTGGGTTCTCCTATCGAGGGAAGTCAGGTGCCCACACGACGGGCTTGCCGTAGGCGGCGAGCAGGCGTCGCAGCGCGGCGTGTTGGGCTTCGGTGAAGTTGTCCTCGGGCTGCATGGCGTCGTTGACGCCGCCCAGGAGGCAGACTTGGTATGCGGATTGGTTGTGCTTACCGGCGAGAGCGCCGGGCTGATTCAGCGGGCGACCGTCGTAGATCGAGCCGTCACGTTCGATGACGAAGTGGACGGCGATCTTCGAGTAGCCCTGCGAGCGGTGCAGGCGTGCGAGTTCTTCGCCGGTCGTGACCTGCTCGGGGCGGGTCATGCTGGCGAGGACGAACAGCGCCTCTACCGATTCCAGAGGTTTGAGGCGCACTTAGAGTTTGTAGAGGTGGACTTCGGTGCGTGGTTCTTCGTCCGGCTGCGCCCAGCGCTTACCGGAGAGCAGCCACATGACTTGCTTGTCGTCGGCCCAATAGCCGGTGGCTTTGGTCACAACGTCCATCGGCCCCTTGGCGAGGTTGTCCACGTCGCCCTTGGGAAACGCGGCCTTCGAGGTCTTGGCGCGTTTGCATACCGCGATGATGACCACTAAAACCGGATCGGTCGGCGACAGGTCCAGATCACCGGCTGGCAGATGCTTCTCTGCGGCTTCCTTCCAGGTCTTGTAGGTCTTGCCGTAGTAGACGCCCCAGCGCGAAACCTTCGGGCGCGAGGCGGGCACCGGGTCAAACGGGAACGTGAGGGAGGCCAAATGCTTGGCCCCCCTCGCGGTGTTCACGATGACCGACAGCGGATCAGTAGTCGCCGTCATCGCCCTCGTCGTCGGAGTCGCTGTCGTCGTCCGAGTCGTCATCGCTGTCGCTGAACGGCGCGCTGTCGGCGGCCTCGTAGCCGTCCTCCTCGCCGAAGCCGTAGTCCTTGGCGTTGCGCTGGCCGAACTCGACCAGCTCGATCACCTGGACGGCGACCATGTAGCAGGTCAGGTAGAACTTCTTGGCCGATTCGACGAACGAGCCGCCGATCTCGTAGGAGACCTTGAGTTCGCTGCCGCCGCCGATCTGCGGCGGGTTGTCGATCTTCTTGCCGCGGGCGTCGAAGATGTCCGGGCGCATGGTGAACTTCTTGCCGGTGCGCTTGCTGACGCCGCTGGCCTTCATCTTGAACTTCACCAGCACGCGGCCGGTGTCATCGCCGTTCTCGTCGGTTTCTTCGGTGAACACCGGGGCCACTTCGGCACCCTTCTTCTTCTTCGGGTTCTCGCTCAGGAACTCCTGGAACAGCTCGTCGCGCCGGGTTTCCAGCTTCTTCGCCAGCGCCTTGAAGTCCTTGTCGTTCGGGTCGAACGCCAGGCTCACGGTGTATTCGCCTTCCGGCTTGAACTTGGTGTCCGGTTCGTTCAGGCGCGGCCACACGGCGGTGCCCTTGGGGGAGACGAATCGTTCGCGCTTCTTGGTTGCCATCAGTTGTCGGTCTCGTAGTTGGTCGGGAGATAGATGCCCGCGCGCCACAGGTCAGCGGCGGCGGTCAACGGGGTGTCGGCGGAAATGCCGAAGGCTTCGTCGATGTCGAAGCCGATGAGCGCCTCGTCGATGAAGGCGTCGGTGATCGGGTCACGCATCACGGGTAGTGCGGTTTCAGCTCGCGCTCCGCGTAGCGGCGCACGGCGTTGAGGGTGTTGACCTGCCGGTAGCGGCAGTCCTGCTCCATGCGCGAGACGACCCGCAGCACTTCCATCGGATCGAGGCCGAGCACTTCGCAGAAGTTCTTGAAGGCGCACGCCAAGCCGATCACCTGATCGGCCGGGTGGCCGAGGGACTGCACGCTGTCGATCACTACGAAAGCGCCGCGTGCGGCGCTCTCGGCAGAACGTGAGTGCAGTCCGTCGATGACGCGATCACGCACCTGCGTGCAGCTCCGTCATGCGGTGCTTGAACTCCTCGACCGTGCCGTGTTCGGCCGGGTTGTAGATGCCGAGGACCACACCGAAGTGGTCCTGGGCAACGTAGGTGTTCAGTGCGTGCTGGTAGTTGATGCTCATGCTGATGTTCTCGCTTGGGGTATCAATTGCCAAAGGGGGATGGACTAGGCAAAGAAATAGCGCGACTCCAGCACCAGGCTGAGGTCCAGGTCGCCATGCGGCGGGAGGGGTGGGAGTTTCTCTGCCGCTTCTGGCGGGAGCTGCTCGACGAGTTGCTGTCGGAAGTCGGCCAGTACGTCGCCGCTGTATTGATCGACGAACGCCTGCCGGAGTGCGGCGGCGAGGATTGCTGCCTGGCCCGCGTGCGTACCGTAGGAGTCGTGGATCATGGCGAACGACTCGATGCCGTTCTCTGCCGCGAGGCAGGTGGTCAGCATCATGTGGCTGGCGTCGCAGGAGTGGACGAAGTTCGGACTGATCCCGAGGGTCTGCCTGCGACGGTCGAGCTTAGTACCGCCGATGTTGACCACTAAATTCACCTCGCGGCCTCCGACGTGCGGCCGGATGCGGACGCCTTCCTCCTCGCGGTACTCCTGGAGGACCGGGAAGCCAGCGGGGGTCGTCCAGCTCACCGGCAGGTCGGCCGACGAGGCGACCTTGGAGGCGTCACGCAGCCAGTCCATCGCCGCGCGGGCTGCGATCACGACCTCGCCGATGCACTCCCACAGCAGGGTCGCCAGGTACTCGGCGGTCTCCCAATCGTCCTCCATGCCCAGCTTCTTGAACTTGGAGAGCACCTGGGCGCGCATGCCCGACTTCGTGACGCCGTAGGGCAGCGTCATCACCGGCTGCTTCACGATGTCGCGGGTGAGCTGGCCGTCCAGCTTGATCGCCAGCGGGTCGCCGCTCTCGGCACGGGCGCGCAGCTTCTCCTGGGCCACGTCTTTCACGCGCGAATAGATGTCGGCGGGCTTCGGCTGCGGGATCAGGTTGGTGGCTGCACCGCCCACGGAGTCGCGGAGCATGGCCGAGAAGTTCTGGAGGCCGTTACAGGAGCCGTCGAGCGCGATGGGCAGATGGGAGACGTGATCGCGGCCGTTGAGGCTGTAGCCGAGCCACTCGAAGCACGCTGCCAGCGCGCAGAACGGGCTGTCGGCGTCCATCCAGAAGCGTTGGCCGTCCAGCGGATCGAGGGCGCTGTCGAGAATCTGCTCCTCGTGCTCGCGCACCCAGGCCACGCGCTCCTCGAACGACACCTTGTCCACGCCGAAGCAGTTGGCGACGTGGATGGCGAGCCAGTAGGCACCGTCCTCGCCGAGCGGCACGCCTTGGGCGAACGTCAGCAGGCCCTTGGCCGCATCATCACCCTGCGGGGTCAGCGTCGGGGGCAGGGGGTAGCACCGGCCGCGGAAGTCGAGGTTGTGAGGGAAGTAGATCGCGGGGTACTCGGCGAACTTCTCCGCCAAGGCGATCTTCTGCGCGGCGGCGAGGCGGGTGGACACGCTGCGCGCGTTGGCCTCGTAGACCTTGGCGCGGTCGCGCTTCCATTCCTTGAACTCGTCGGCGTGGTGCTCCTTGAAGTAGTCCGGGTCGGTCTCCAGCAGGGCAGGGCGGCTCGGCAGGTCCATCAGTTCACGCTCCGGCAGCCCGGCGACACCGCCGCCTGCGTTCCACAGCTCGCGCATGACCTCTAGGACGGGCACGTTCACCTTCCAGGCGGTTGCCTGGATGGCGTTGAGGGCCTGGTAGACGTTGGGCATATCGACCAGCGCCAGCTCGCGCTTGTAGGCGCGGTTGCGGGTACGCACGAGGTCAGCCCGGCCGCCGATGTCGGTCAGGTAGCCGCCGTCGCGGGGCGTGGTCCACGGACGGGGCGGGACGACCATCGGCATCAGCACCGGCTGGTACAGGGCGGCGCTGTCGTGGGCCTTGGTCAGCCAGTCGAGCACCTTCTGATTCCCGGCGATGAGCAGGTGGCGCTTGCCGCGCTCGGCGACGGTGACCAGCTCGACCAGCCCGGTCGCCTCGACGAACAGCTCGATGAGCTTCATGCCCACCAGCAGCGCGTCCTTGTCGGACAGGTAGAGGCGCTTGTCGTCCTCGGGGGCGAACTCGGCGTCGGCGATGACGTGCCGCATGACGGCGGTGGAGTGCCGGGCCGAGGTGGACTTCTTGAGCTGCTCCTGGACGACCCGGTACAGGCCGGGGTGCTTCTCGCGGAGCAGGGAGAAGTTGATCTCGTTGGCGACCTCGTGGCCCAGGGTGATCGCCACGGACACCGCCTTGCGGTGATCGGCGACCAGCGCGTTGACGCAGGTGAAGCTGGTCAGATAGGCGAGGGCGTGGGGGTTCAGGTGGCGGATGAATTTGAGGGCGGCGTGGCGCTTGCCCGGCTTGCCGGTGTCGGCTTCGGCCACGAACGCCATGATCGCGGCGGCGGTGGCGTCGATGCTCTCCATGACCAGCTTGCGGCCGGGGCCGGTCTCGGCCTCCTGGCGCTGCTCCCTGATCTTCTCGTAGCGGGCAATGCCCAGGCTGGTGCTTTCCTTCTCCAGTTCGAGCTGGGCGGCGTGCAGGTCGTTCTCTTGCCAAGTCGTCATCGTTTGCCCTCGGGGGATGCAAAAGTCAAAACGGGAGGACCGCACCGGGGGCTGCCCGGTACGGTCCTGAGTGGTTCGGTTGTTGGTCCTGGGTGGACCTATGTGGAACTGTAGTAGTCCTCGGTGGTGAACAGCAATGAGTAGTTCTGAATGGTTGTCCTAGGAGGAGGTCCGCCGAAGATGACCACTTTATTCGGCGTCACCTGGTGTCACCTGTCGCGGCACCCGGCGTCACCTATATGTCACCCGAAGCGTCACCTGATAGACTGGAACGCTGTAAGTAGTTGAGTGGTCAGCACTAATCGGCAGGGGCTTCGGGATTTAGGTTCCAGTGCCGCAAGGCGTGGGGGTTCGAGTCCCCCCTTTCGCACCAGTGCCGGCCTGTCCCCGCCCTGATCGGGCCATCTGCGCCCCCTTGACCGGCACGCGCTGGCAGTGCAGGCCGAATTGGGCGAAACTAAAGGGCTGCGGCAAGCAGGCGCGTCCCAGACGTCGTGTCCTTACAACCGTTTCATCCCAATCATCGAGCCGGGGGCGTGGGCCACCGGTGGCAGGAGTCAACATGCAAGCTTCGATCGAATCCACCGGCAACCTGGAACGCCGCCTGAGCTTCTCGCTGCCGGAAGAGCGTCTGCAGAGCCACATCGTCGGCCGCCTGGGCGAAATCGCCCGTACCACCCGCATCAAGGGTTTCCGTCCGGGCAAGGTGCCGGCCAAGGTGATCGAGCAGCGCTTCGGCGCGCAGGTCCGTGGCGAGGCGCTGGACGGCCTGCTGCGCGAAACCTTCGATGCCGCCGTGCGTGAGCACGACCTGCGCATCGTCGGCAGCCCGCGCATCGACAAGGGCGACGAGGGTGAATTCTCCTTCGTGGCCACCGTGGAAGTGGTGCCGGACTTCGGCGACATCGACGTCAGCAAGCTGACCGTCGTGCGCCACAGCGCCGAGATCACCGACGCCGACATCGACCAGATGATCGAGAACCTGCAGAACCAGCGTCGTACCTGGGCCCCGGTCAGCCGTGGCGCGCAGGACGGTGACCTGGTCGCGGTGGAAACCTGGTCGCAGGCCGGCGAAGAGCGCCTGCCGGCCGAGGGCACCGAGAAGGGTTCGATCGTGCTCGGCCAGGGCATGATGTTCGACACCATCGAAAAGGGCCTGGTCGGCCTGGCCAAGGGCGAAGAAAAGACCCTGGACGTCGAGTTCCCGGCTGACTGGCGCGTGCCGGTGCTGGCAGGCAAGACCGTGCAGGTCACCGTCAAGGTTGCCGAAGTGTCCGAGCCGGTCGTGCCGGCGGTCGACGAAGCCTTCATCAAGAGCTTCGGCGTGAAGGGCGGCGACGTCGAGCAGTTCCGCAGCGACATCCGCGCCAACCTGGAGCGCGAGCTGAAGGGTGCCCTGATGAACCGCCTGCGCCGCGAAGTGGGCGAGCAGCTGATCGCCGCCTATTCGTCGGTGGAAATGCCGCCGCGCCTGGTCGAGAACGAAGCCCGCGCCATGCTGGCCCAGCAGGTCGAGCAGATCCGCCGCAACGGCCAGAACGTCGGCGAGATCCCGGCCGATGCCCACGAAGGCTTCAAGGAAGCGGCCGCCAAGCGCGTGCTGGTCGGCCTGCTGGTCGGTGAAGTGGCCCGCATCAACGACCTGCGCCTGGAAGCCAAGCGCCTGAACGAAACGATGCGCCTGATCGCTTCGACCTACGAAGAGCCGGAACAGGTCATTGAGATGTACCGCAACGACCCCCAGCTGATGTCTGGCCTGCAGAACCGTGTGATGGAAGAGCAGGTGATCGACTGGATCGCCGAACGTGCCCAGCACACCGAAGAGAAGCTGTCGTTCCAGGACGCGATCCGCCAGTAAGCCCGGGCGGATCACCGGATGCCCCGCGCCTTTGCCGGCGCGGGGTTGTTGCCCCCCAAGATAGGTACCTCACGTAATGGACAACCGAACCAAAGCCCTGAACCTGGTTCCGATGGTGGTCGAGCAGACCAGCCGCGGCGAGCGTGCCTACGACATCTATTCGCGCCTGTTGAAGGAGCGCCTGATCTTCCTCGTGGGCCCGATCGACGATCACATGGCCAACGTGGTGGTGGCGCAGTTGCTGTTCCTGGAGTCGGAGAACCCGGAAAAGGACATCAACATCTACATCAACTCGCCGGGTGGCGTGGTCACCGCCGGCATGGCGATCTACGACACCATGCAGTACATCAAGCCGAATGTGAGCACCACCTGCATCGGCCAGGCCGCCTCGATGGGCGCCCTGCTGCTGGCCGCGGGCGAAGCTGGCAAGCGCTATGCGCTGCCGAACTCGCGCGTGATGATCCACCAGCCGCTGGGTGGCTACCAGGGCCAGGCCACCGACATCGACATCCACGCGCGTGAGATCCTGACCCTGCGTTCGCGCCTGAACGAGGTGCTGGCCAAGCACACCGGCCAGTCGCTGGAGACGATCGCCCGCGACACCGAGCGCGACAACTTCAAGAGCGCCTTCGAGGCGCAGGCCTATGGTCTGGTCGACCAGGTCCTGGAGCGTCGTCCGGACGAGTCGATCCAGGCCGGCTGACCGGCCATCACGGGGCCATGGAGGCCCCGTTCCTGCAGGGTCGGGCGGGACTGGTGTCCCCTCGGCCCTGTGCTATTCTCGAATCGAACCCCCGTTCAGCGGGTGGGGTAACTGGGTAAGCGAAGCATGAGCGAAGACCGCCAAGGTCGTTCCACGGACACCGGCAAGATCCTCTACTGCTCTTTCTGCGGCAAGAGCCAGCATGAAGTGCGCAAGCTGATTGCGGGTCCGAGCGTATTCATCTGCGATGAGTGCGTGGAGCTGTGCAACGACATCATCCGTGAGGAGCTTGAGGAAAAGGCGCAGTCGGCGCGCAGTTCGCTGCCCAAGCCGCGCGAGATCCTCGAGGTCCTCGACCAGTACGTGATCGGCCAGAACCGCGCCAAGCGCACGCTGGCCGTGGCCGTGTACAACCACTACAAGCGCATCGAGAGCCGGCAGAAGAACGACGACGTCGAACTGGCGAAGTCGAACATCCTGCTGGTCGGTCCGACCGGTTCGGGCAAGACGCTGCTGGCCGAGACCCTGGCCCGCCTGCTCAACGTGCCGTTCACCATGGCCGACGCCACCACGCTGACCGAAGCCGGTTACGTGGGCGAGGACGTGGAGAACATCATCCAGAAGCTGCTGCAGAAGTGCGACTACGACGTCGAGAAGGCGCAGCAGGGCATCGTCTACATCGATGAAATCGACAAGATCTCGCGCAAGAGCGAGAACCCGTCGATCACCCGCGATGTGTCCGGCGAAGGCGTGCAGCAGGCCCTGCTGAAGCTGATCGAAGGCACCGTGGCCAGCGTTCCGCCGCAGGGCGGCCGCAAGCACCCGCAGCAGGAATTCCTGCAGGTGGACACCAAGAACATCCTGTTCATCTGCGGCGGCGCGTTCGCCGGGCTGGACAAGGTGATCCAGGCCCGTTCCACCGACGTCGGCAGCATCGGCTTCGGCGCCAAGGTGAAGAGCAGCGAGCGCAAGCAGGAAGTGGGCAAGGTGCTGGCCGAAGTCGAGCCGGAAGACCTGATCAAGTTCGGCCTGATCCCCGAGTTCGTCGGCCGCCTGCCGGTGGTGGCGACCCTGGAGGAGCTGGACGAGCCGGCCCTGATCAGGATCCTGACCGAGCCGAAGAACGCCATCACCAAGCAGTTCAAGAAGCTGTTCGAGATGGAGAACGTCGAGCTGGAGTTCCGTCCGGACGCGTTGTCGGCCATCGCCAGGAAGGCGCTCAAGCGCAAGACCGGCGCCCGTGGCCTGCGCACCATCGTCGAATCGGTCCTGTTGGACACCATGTACGACCTGCCGTCGCAGGAAAACGTAAGCAAGGTGGTGGTGGACGAGTCGGTGATCGAGCACAAGTCCGAGCCGTACCTGATCTACCAGACCCCGGCGGCCCCTGAACAGAAGGCCGCAGGCGCCGAGTGATCCTTCCAGGTTGTTGATTGGAAAGGATTTTCAAGGAATGCCTTGCATCTGAAAGCCGATGGCCCCATAACGGGGCCATCGGCTTTTTTTGTCTCCGGAAGATGCCCTCCCGGAGGCGGTTTTCCCCTTCCCTGGAGCCCCCATGGCCCGTTCCCCAAGTGAAACCCTCGACCTGCCGGTCCTGCCGCTGCGCGACGTAGTGGTGTTCCCGCACATGGTCATCCCGCTGTTCGTCGGCCGTGACAAGTCCATGCACGCGCTCGAACAGGCAATGGAGTCGGACAAGCGCATCCTGCTGCTGGCGCAGAAGTCGGCCGAGACCGACGACCCGCATGCGGCCGACCTCTACCAGGTCGGTACGCTGGCGCAGGTGCTGCAGCTGCTGAAGCTGCCCGACGGCACCATCAAGGTGCTGGTCGAAGGCCTGTCGCGCGTGCAGGTCACCCACGTCGATGAGCGTAACGGCTCGCTGCACGGCCAGGCCGTGGAGATCGACGCCACCGACGAGCGCGAAGCACGCGAGGTGGAGGCGATCGCCCGCTCGCTGATGTCGCTGTTCGAGCAGTACGTGAAGACCAATCGCAAGCTGCCGCCGGAGCTGCTGCAGACGTTGTCGGGCATCGATGAGCCGGCCCGCCTGGCCGACACCATCGCCGCGCACATCAGCGTGCGCCTGGCCGACAAGCAGCGCCTGCTGGAAACGCTGGCCGTCGGTGACCGCCTGGAGATGCTGGTCGGCCTGGTCGATGGCGAGATCGACGTGCAGCAGATGGAAAAGCGCATCCGCGGCCGCGTGAAGTCGCAGATGGAAAAGAGCCAGCGCGAGTACTACCTCAACGAGCAGATGAAGGCCATCCAGAAGGAACTGGGTGACCTGGACGATGCACCGGGCGAGCTGGAAGAGCTGGCCCGCAAGATCGCCGAAGCCGGCATGCCGAAGGCGGTTGAAGCCAAGGCACGCAATGAACTGAACAAGCTCAAGCAGATGTCGCCGATGTCGGCCGAAGCGGCGGTCGTGCGCAACTACCTGGAGTGGTTGCTGGGCGTGCCGTGGAAGAAGCGCAGCAAGGTGCGCAAGGACCTGAAGGCCGCGCAGGACACCCTCGACGCCGACCACTACGGCCTGGAGAAGGTCAAGGAGCGCATCCTTGAATACCTGGCGGTGCAGTCGCGCGTGAAGCAGATGAAGGGCCCGATCCTGTGCCTGGTCGGGCCGCCGGGCGTGGGCAAGACCTCGCTCGGCCAGTCCATCGCCAAGGCTACCAACCGCAAGTTCGTGCGCATGTCGCTGGGCGGCGTTCGCGATGAAGCCGAGATCCGTGGCCACCGTCGTACCTACGTTGGTTCGATGCCGGGCCGCATCGTGCAGAACCTCAACAAGGTCGGCAGCAAGAACCCGCTGTTCGTGCTCGACGAGATCGACAAGATGTCGATGGACTTCCGTGGCGATCCGTCGTCGGCGCTGCTGGAAGTGCTCGACCCGGAGCAGAACAACGCGTTCAACGACCACTACCTGGAAGTGGACCTGGACCTGTCCGAAGTGATGTTCGTGGCCACCTCGAACTCACTCAATATTCCCGGCCCGCTGCTGGACCGCATGGAAGTGATCCGCATCCCCGGCTACACCGAGGACGAGAAGCTCAACATCGCCACCCGCTACCTGGTGCCGAAGCAGATCAAGGCCAACGGCCTGCAGCCGGAAGAGCTGGAGATCGGCAGCGATGCGATCCAGGACATCGTGCGCTACTACACGCGCGAATCGGGCGTGCGCAACCTGGAACGCGAGATCGCCAAGATCTGCCGCAAGGTGGTGAAGGAGATCGCGCTGGCCGGCCCGCAGCCGGTGAAGGCGAAGAAGGGCGCGAAGAAGTCCAAGGCGCTGGTGAGCGTGTCCAGCAAGAACCTGGACAAGTACCTGGGTGTGCGTCGCTTCGATTTCGGCCGCGCCGAGGAAGAGAACGAGATCGGCCTGGTCACCGGCCTGGCGTGGACCGAAGTCGGTGGCGATCTGCTGCAGATCGAATCGACGCTGGTGCCGGGCAAGGGCCAGCTGATCCTGACCGGCCAGCTCGGCAACGTGATGAAGGAATCGGCGTCGGCGGCGTTGTCGGTGGTGCGTTCGCGCGCCGTGGGCTTTGGCATCGACAGCGACTTCCTGCAGAAGCACGACGTGCACCTGCACGTGCCCGATGGTGCCACGCCGAAGGACGGACCGAGTGCCGGTGCGGCAATGGTCACCTCGCTGGTGTCGATGCTGACCAAGGTGCCGGTGCGTGCCGACGTGGCGATGACCGGTGAGATCACCCTGCGTGGTCGTGTCACCGCCATCGGTGGCTTGAAGGAGAAACTGCTGGCCGCACTGCGCGGTGGTATCCGCACGGTCATCATTCCGGAAGAGAACCGCAAGGACCTTGCAGATATTCCGGCCAACGTCACCCGCGATCTGGAGATCGTGCCGGTGAAGTACATCGAAGAAGTCCTGGACCTGGCGCTGGAGCGCCCGCTGGCACCGAAGAAGGCGCGCAAGAGTGCGCAGCGTGTCACGGTGCGCAGCAAGGCCAAACCGAGTGGAAGCGCGCGCGTCAAGCATTGACGCGCGCTGTCCGATGGCCCGAAACCCGCGTCGTTGCTGGCTTTCCAGCTTGCGTGGGGGTAGGGCCACTGGTATAAAAGCAGCACTCGCGAATGAGTGATCGCTGTCAGCGATGACTGAATCGGCGAACCGTTTCCACATGGCGGCCGCATGCAGAAGGCGTGCGGTTGCTTCCCTGTCGAATAAGCGGAACCCACCGCCAAAGGAGTTGTAGAGAATGAACAAGACCGAATTGATCGATGCCGTTGCTGAAGCTGCCGACCTGACCAAGGCCGAGTCCAGCCGCGCTGTCGATGCCGTCGTTGCTGCCGTCACCAAGGCGCTGAAGGACGGCGATCCGGTCACCCTGGTTGGCTTCGGTACCTTCCAGGTCCGCGACCGTGCTGCCCGCACCGGCCGCAACCCGAAGACCGGCGACACCATCAAGATCGCTGCTTCGAAGAATCCGTCGTTCAAGGCTGGTAAGGCCCTGAAGGATGCTGTAAACTAAGCGGCTCGCTGGGGTGCTTAGCTCAGCGGTAGAGCGTCTCCTTTACACGGAGAGGGTCGGGGGTTCGAAACCCTCAGCACCCACCACAGCACCGCGGTAAAAGTTTGAGTGTGGAGCGGTAGTTCAGCTGGTTAGAATGCTGGCCTGTCACGCCGGAGGTCGCGGGTTCGAGTCCCGTCCGCTCCGCCATTCAACGAGGCCTCCGGCCAAAAGCTGGAGGCTTTGTTTTCTCCCCGGTCCAGGCCGGTGGAAAAACAAAAATAGCAACAATGCGGAGCGGTAGTTCAGCTGGTTAGAATGCTGGCCTGTCACGCCGGAGGTCGCGGGTTCGAGTCCCGTCCGCTCCGCCACTACATCGAGGCCCCCGGCCTAAAGCTGGGGGCCTTGTCTTCTCACCGACAGGTTCGGAAGGAAGGCGAAAAGGTTTTTGCAAGAACGGAGCGGTAGTTCAGCTGGTTAGAATGCTGGCCTGTCACGCCGGAGGTCGCGGGTTCGAGTCCCGTCCGCTCCGCCATTGCAGAATTCTTAAGTCCCTGTGAAAAAACTTTGAAAAAAGTGTTCATCGGGCTGGGTTTCCAGGGAGTCTTCGGATATACTGGGCGCCTGCAAAGTTTCAGCGCGGAGCGGTAGTTCAGCTGGTTAGAATGCTGGCCTGTCACGCCGGAGGTCGCGGGTTCGAGTCCCGTCCGCTCCGCCAACTTTAAAAGCCCTCGGCGCAAGCCGGGGGCTTTTTCTTTGTGCCCTGCGGCAGGCCTGCCGAGGTGCTGACGGCACAGGTCCGCGGAGATCGGCGCAGGCCGCGCCGGCGCTGCTTTTGGTCCCTGCGACGAAGCGGGTTACACTGCCGGGCTCGCCAATCAGGCCTTGTGATTCCTCACCATGCTGCAGAAACTCCGCGACAAGACCTCAGGCTGGATCGTCACCGTGATCCTGGGGCTGCTGATGATTCCGTTCCTGTTCGTGATCGACAACAGCTACCTGGGTGGCGTTGGCGCACAGAACGTGGCCAAGGTTTCCGCGCCTCCGACCTGGTGGCGTTCGGCACCGTCGTGGTGGCCGGTGCGCATGCTGTGGCAGCACCACGAGATCAGCGCGCAGGATTTCCGCACCCGCTTCGAGCAGGAGCGCATGCGTGAGCGCCAGCAGCAGGGCGAGAACTTCGACCCGCGCGCGTTCGAAAGCACTGAAAACAAGATGGCCGTGCTCGATCAGCTGATCGACGAGCAGGTCGTGCGCCTGGTGGGCGAGCAGGCCGGTGTTGTGATCGGCGATGGCGCGGTGCGCGAGTACATCGCCACCATCCCGGCCTTCCTCGATTCGAACGGCAAGTTCAACGAGAACAACTACCGCCTGGCCTTGGCCGGTGGCAATCCGCCGCGTACCCCCACGCAGTTCCAGGAGCTGGTGCGCGAGAGCCTGCAGCAGTCGGTGATCCCGTCGGGCCTGCAGAATTCGGGCTTCGTCACCCAGGCCGAGACCGAGCGCCTGCTGAAGCTGCTGGGTGAGACCCGCGACGTCGAACTGGCCGCGCTGCCGGAGGTTCCGGCCGATACCGCGCCGGTCACCGATGAGCAGATCAAGCAGTGGTACGACAGCCACGGCAAGGATTTCCGCCAGGCCGAAAGCGTGTCGCTGGAATACGTCGAGATCAATGGCGCCAACCTGCCGGCACCGACCGCGGCCGACGAAGCGACCCTGCGCAAGCGCTATGAGGACGAGAAGGCGAAGTTCACTTCGCCGGAACAGCGCCAGGCCGCGCACATCCTGATCACCGGTGACGGTGCCGAAGCCAAGGCGAACAAGATCGCCACCGAAGCCAAGGCGGCGGGTGCCGACTTCGCTGCACTGGCCAAGGCCAATTCGGAAGACCCGGGTTCGAAGGACCAGGGCGGTGATCTGGGCTGGGTCGAGCGTGGCGCGATGGTCAAGCCGTTCGAAGACGCCCTGTTCGCCGCCAAGGCGGGTGACGTGATCGGCCCGGTCAAGACCGACTTCGGCTACCACGTCATCAAGGTCGCCGCGGTGCGTGGCGGCGAAGGCAAGTCGTTCGAGGAAGTGCGTGACACGCTGGCCGCCGAGCAGCTGAAGGCCGACGGCGAGCGCGGCTTCAACGAGCTGGCCGGCCACCTGGTCGATGCGATCAACAAGAGCCCGAGTGATCTGGCTGCTGCGGCCAAGGAAGTGAACCTGCCGCTGCAGACCCTGGGCCCGATCACCCGCGCAACCGCCAGTGGCATCGCCACCGATCCGGCCGTGCTGCGTGCGGCCTTCTCCGAAGTGCTGGTGCAGGATGGTACTGCCAGCGACCCGATCGCCCTGGGTGGTGCCACCAACCACAGCGTGGTCATCCGCGTTGCCGCGCATACCCCGGAACAGGCAACGCCGCTGGACAAGGCGCGTGAACAGGTGATCGCCGCGATCCGCGCCGACCGCCAGCGCCAGGCCAGCGACAAGGCCGCCGACGCCGTGCTGGCCAAGCTGAAGGCCGGTGCCACCCTGCAGTCGCTGGCCGCCAGCGAGAAGCTGCAGGTGAGCCCGATGCCGGGCCTGCCGCGCAGCCAGCCGGTGCCGACCCCGGAAATCAACCGCGCGATCTTCAGTGCGCCGGTGCCGGCGGAAGGCAAGCCGAGCTACGGCAAGGTCGACGTCAACGGCCACGCGCTGCTGTTCGCAGTGAACAAGGTCAACCCGGGCGACATCAAGGAAGTGACCGCCGAGCAGCAGAAGCAGCTCAAGGATCAGCTGAGCCAGATCGACGGCATGGCCGCAGCCAAGGCCTACGTCGAGGCGATGCGCAGGAAGTTCGTGATCCAGACCACCGAAGAGAACCTGTAAGCCTCGCGGCGGGGCAGGATCGAAGAAGGCCCGGCAATGTCGTAATGCTGTTCACTTAAGCAGCCGGGCAACTCAGAATCCGATGCCAGTTTCCTGGCATCGGATTTTTTGTGGGCGTCCAACAGCAATTGCTCGACCTTGGTGAACTGTTCAATTTCTCCGACCTGAGCACCTTCACCCAGAACATTCCGGTGGAGTGGGTGTCCAGCGCGCTGGAGCTCTCGTCGCAGGCCACAATCCGCAGACGCAGACTGCCCAGCGATCAGGTGCTTTGGCTGGTGCTGGGTATGGCCCTGTTCCGCGACGAGCCGGTGCATGAGGTGGCCAGGCGGCTGAACATCTGTGCCCAAGGCCTTGCGTCGCTGGATCTGCCTGCACGCAGCGGCATCAGCCACGCTCGCGCGCGGCTTGGCGCTGATCCAGTGGAGGATCTTTTCCGCAGATGCGGCCAGCATTGGGGAGCCGAGCGCTACCCCGGCGATGACTGGCAGGGTCTGCAGGTTCTGGCCGTTGATGGTGCTCTGTTGCGCACCGCAGATACACCGGAACTGCGCGCGCATTTTGGCTCTGGCAATACCGGCACCGAACGCCAGACGCCTTATCCGCTGATGCGGCTGGTAGCGCTGATGAACGTGCGCTCGCACATCATGCTCGACGCTCGGCTCAGCCCTTATCGTCGCGGCGAAATGCGCTTGGCCCAGGACTTCGTCGAGAAGATTCCAGATCGCTCAATTACCTTGTTGGACAAGGGTTTCTGGGGTGCGGATCTGCTGTTGGGGTTGGCGCGCACTGGCAATCAGCGGCACTGGCTCATGCCCTCGCGTAGCCATCTGGCATCTGAGCAAGTGGAGCGTTACAACGCGCATGATCGGTTGCTGGAAATGCGCGTCTCTGCGCAGGCGCGGAAGAAAAATCCTGCGCTGCCCACGCACTGGCGGGTGCGCGAAGTGAGCTATGAGCATCAGGGCAAGCTGAAAACGGTGCTGACCTCGCTACCGGCAGAGACGTACAGCACAAAGGCCGTAGCCGAGCTCTATCAGGAGCGCTGGGAAATCGAGCTTGGTTTCAGGGACCTTAAAAGCTCAATGCAGCGGAATGCCATCACCCTGCGCAGCAAGACCGTCGAGCTGGTGTATCAGGAAGTCTGGGGCCTGCTTTTGGCGTACAACATCATCCGCCGGGAGGCCAGCCAGGCAGCGGTTGCCTACGGGCGCGCACCCTCGGAGATACGTTTCAAACCTGCCTGCCACTACATCGCCGCGCAGCTGATCGTGATGGCGGCGGCACAACCCGCTTCGGCTACCGGAAGGCGTTTATCCCAGCTGCGATCCGGCGTCGCCAGCCTCTTCCTGGAGCACCGTCCCCGGCCAACAACGCCGAGGACGGTGAAGATCTCCAAAACCCGTTATCCCGTCGATCGCAAGGCTGCACCGCTTAAGTGAACAGCATTACGGCAATGTCGGGCCTTTTTTTGTGCCTTCGCGTCGTCTGTGGCGCGCTTGAGCTTTGGTAGTGGTCGAGCTTGCTCGACCGCCTTTTGTAGAGTCGTGCAGATGCAGTCGAGCATCGCTCGACTCTACAAAGAGCAGATACAGCGGGGTTGGAGCGCGTCAGTCCTCGACGCGCAGCACTGCGCCAGGCTTCAGCACGCTGCTGCCACTCAGGCCGTTCAGCGACAGCAGGGCCTTTACCGGCATGCCGTAGCGGCGGGCGATGGTCCAGGCCGACTCGCCATCACGCACGGTGTGGCGGCGGCTGCGCGGGCGGTCGGCGATCGCGGCCACGGTCTTGGCCACCTGCGGCGTCGGCGTGGTCGTGGCAACCGGTGCGGTGCTGGCCACCTGCGTGGTGGCGGCTTCCGTCACCGTCGCATTGGCGGCCGAGACCGGGGCCAGGACCCGGGTGGTTCCGGAGGCGCGGTTGCCGGCGGCCAGGGCCGGGTTGAGGCGGGCGATCCTGGCGGGGTCCAGGGCGCGCTGTGCGGCCCACTGCTGGACGCTGGTGCCGGCCGGCAGGGTGTGGTCCTTCAACACCGGCACGGTGCGGTCCAGCGAGGCCATCACGCGAGGCTGGTCCTCCACGTCTTCCAGCACGCAGGCCAGGGCATGCAGCTTCTCGACATAGGCATGGGTAACCGGCGACAGCCCCGGCAGGGCTGCCGGCTTGGCATTCTGCGCGTTCATGCCGGCCTTGCGCATGGACTGCAGTACCCGGTACTCGCCGGCGTTGTAGGCCATGGTGGCCAGGCGCCAGTCGCCGCCGAACATGCCGTGCAGAGTCTTCAGGTAGCGCACCGCGGCCTGGGTGGAATCAACCGCCGACAGGCGGCCGTCGTAGCCGTTGGCCATGGGTACGCGGTGGTTGCGCGCCGTGGTGGCGATGAACTGCCACAGGCCGGTCGGGCCGCTGCCGTTGCGGGCATTGGGCCGATAGCCGCTTTCCACGAATGGGATCAGCGCGAATTCGGTGGGCAGGTTCGCCTTGCGCAGCTCTTCGACCACATAGCCGAACAGCACCAGCGCATCGTCATCCTGGTTGGCCAGGCGCGAGGGGGCGTGGGCGAACTGCTTCTGCCAGCGCGGGCTGGTAGCCTCGGCATCGCAGCTGGGCTCGGCCAAGCCGTCTCGGAAGCTGGTGAAGATCTCCTGGCCATTGCGCACCGAGGGCGCAGGCAGCGCGGACGGATCCAGCGGCAGCGCCGCAGCGGCGGTCAGGTTCTGGCTGATGCCGGCGCCCAGCGACTGTGCGCCCGCGGTTCCGGCCAGCCCCAGGGCAAGGCCCAGGGCCAGCGGCAGACTTCGGCGCATCATGCGCGGAAGCCGTCTTTCCAGTGCCGGAGACCGGCCATCACGTCGACGTCGTCCACGACGTCACGGCCCAGGTGTGCCGACACCGACGCACGGATCGGTGCAGCGTGCACACGCAGGAAGGGATTGCAGTCGAATTCGTTGGCCAGGGTTACCGGCAGGGTGGAACGGTCATCGCGGCGCATGGCCAAAGCCTCCTCTTGGCGCTGCCACAAGGCAGCGTTGGCGGGGTCGACATGCCGCGCGAAGACGGCATTTGACACGGTGTACTCATGAGCGCAACAAAGCAGCAGTTGCGCGGGCAGGGCACCCAGCTTGCGCATCGACGCCAGCAGCTGGGACGGCGTACCTTCGAACAGGCGTCCACAGCCCAGGCTGAACAACGAATCTCCGCTGAAAAGATGTTCAGCAGTGTGAAACGCGATGTGGCTGCGGGTATGCCCGGGCACGGATAGTACGTGGAACGTCCGGCCCAGTGCCTGAACGCGTTCACCTTCGCCGACCCGCTCGGTGGCCGTGGGAATGCGTTCCTCGACCGGCGCGATGACCCGCACGCCGGGGAAACGCGCCTGCAATGCCGGCACGCCACCGATGTGGTCGTCGTGGTGATGGGTGAGCAGGATCGTGTCCACGCGCAGGCCCTGATCGGCCAGTGCGAGCACTGGCGCGGCATCGCCGGGGTCGACGACCACGGCAGCGCCCTCGTTGTCGATCAGCGTCCAGATGTAGTTATCCGCAAATGCGGGCAGGGCAGTCAGTCGCATAGAATTGGACCATGCCCGCGCTGCAGAGCACCCGTCAAGCGAGCCAGACCCCGTGGTTCGACAGCGAACCGGCGGAGGCCTTGCGTGTGCTGGAGCGGCAATTGCTGCTGCCGCAGCTGTCGGTGCTGCCGGCGCAGCCCTGGTTGTGGATCGCACCAAGTGCGGCCTGGCTGGACGATGCACAGCTGGGCGGACGCGGTCTGCGCCTGTTCCGGCAGGGGCAGGGCTATGCCGGCGACACCCGTTGTGCGCTGCCGCTGCCGCTGGCCAATGAGAGTGTCAATGCGATCGTGCTGCAGCATGTCACTGCGGCCGACGCCGACCGGCTGCTCGACGAGTGCGAGCGCGTACTGATGCCGGGCGGCCATCTGTGGCTGAGCAGCCTCAATCCGTTCAGTCCGTATCGCACGCGCTGGCGCCAGCATGGGCTGGTGGTGCGCACGCCGCAGCGGATCCGCCTGCTGCTCGGCCGTCATGGGCTGGAATGCGACGATATGCGTTACCTGGGCCCGCTCTGGCGCGGTGCGGGCAGCCGTCGTCCCGGAGGTTGGGCACCGCTGCGCGCGGCCTGCCTGTTCCATGCGGAAAAACGTACGCTGGCCCTGCCTGGGCCGAAACCGCTGCCGGTGCGCTGGCACGGCACCGTAGCTACCTGATTCTGGAGTTGTATTGAAAACCATCGAAATCCACACCGACGGTTCCTGCCTTGGCAATCCCGGCCCCGGCGGTTGGGCTGCGCTGCTGCGCTACAAGGGCCACGAGCGCGAACTGAGCGGTGGCGAGGCGCACACCACCAACAACAGGATGGAGCTGATGGCGGCCATTTCCGGGCTGGAGTCGCTGACCGAGCCGTGCAACATCGTGCTCTATACCGATTCTCAGTATGTGCGGCAGGGTCTGACCCAGTGGATGCCGGGCTGGATCCGCAAGAACTGGAAGACGGCTGGCGGCGATCCGGTAAAGAACCGCGAGCTGTGGGAGCGCCTGCAGGCGGCCACGCTGCGGCATCAGATCGACTGGCGCTGGGTGAAGGGTCACTCCGGCGACCCGGACAATGAGCGGGTGGATACGCTGGCCCGCAACGCGGCGATCCAGATCCGCGACGCCAGCCCGGTAAACTGAGCCCATGCGTCAGATCATCCTCGATACCGAAACCACCGGCCTGGAGTGGAAGAAGGGCAACCGCATCGTCGAAATCGGCTGCGTGGAGCTGTTCAAGCGCCGCCCGACCGGCAACAACTATCACCAGTACATCAAGCCGGACTGCGAGTTCGAACAGGGCGCGCAGGAAGTCACCGGCCTGACCCTGGAGTTCCTCGATGACAAGCCGGACTTCGCGCAGATCGCCGACGAGTTCCTGGCCTTCATCGATGGCGCCGAGCTGATCATCCACAACGCGGCGTTCGACCTCGGCTTCCTCGACAACGAGTTGTCGCTGCTGGGGCCGCAGTACGGGAAGATCACCGACCGCTGCGCCGTGATCGATACCCTGGTGATGGCGCGTGAGCGCTTCCCGGGCCAGCGCAACTCGCTGGATGCGCTGTGCAAGCGGCTGGGCGTGGACAACTCGCACCGTGCGCTGCACGGCGGCCTGCTCGATGCGCAGATCCTGGGCGACGTCTATATCGCGTTGACTTCGGGCCAGGAAGAAATCGGCTTCGGTCTGGGCGATGACGATGGTGGTGGTGCCGGTGCGGCGCTGCAGGCCTTCGATACCAGCAAGCTGCTGCCGCGCCCGCGCGTGGTGGCCACGCCGTCGGAGCTGGAAGCGCATGCCGCGCGCCTGGAGCGGCTGCGCAAGAAGGCTGGCCACGCGCTGTGGGATGGCCCGAAGGTGGAAGAGCCCGCCAGCGCGTAATGCCTGGGATGGGGTAGTGCCGGCCACAGGCCGGCAGCGCCGCATCCACGCATGGCGTGGATCTACCGGTTAGTGGCAGCGCACCAGGATCACGCTGATGTTGTCGCGGCCGCCGCCGTCGAGCGCGGCGGCAACCAGCGTGTCCACGCATTCCTGTGCGCTGGCATCCTCGAAGGCGAGGGTGCGCGCAATGCTGCGGTCGTCCACTTCTTCGGTCAGGCCGTCACTGCACAGCAGCAGCTGCATGCCCGGACGCAGTTCGCCGCTGGTGGTGGCCACGTTCAGATGCGCCGGATCGGTCACGCCCAGCGCCTGGGTGACCACGTTGCGGTGCGGATGCGCACGCGCCTGTTCGGCGGTCAGGTTGCCCTGCGCGACCAGCTCCTGCACCACGCTGTGGTCCTGGCTGAGCTGGGCCAGCTGTCCGTCGCGCCACAGGTAGGCACGGCTGTCGCCGACCCACGCCACTTCATAGCGGTTGCCCTGTACCCGTGCGGCGACCACGGTGGTGCCCATCGGCAACGTGTCGTTGCGCCGGCGCGAGGCACGGATGATCTCTTCGTCGGCGGTGCGGATGGCCTGCGCCAGCGGCGCGCCGCGGCGGATCTCGCGCACGATGGTCTCGCGCGCCAGCGCGCTGGCCACTTCACCGCAGGCGTGCCCGCCCATGCCATCGGCCACCAGCCACAGGGCCAGCTCGCTGTCACCGTAGTAGGTGTCCTCGTTGAGCTCGCGGCGCATGCCGGGGTGGGTGAGGTGTCCGAATTCGATCATGGGCGCTGGGGCGGGGTGTTGCTGGGGAGACAGGCATCATCGGGTGGCTGCGCGCATCCGGCAAGGCGTGCGCTCAGGAAATTTTCACTTCGTTGGCCGGAATGACTTGTCGTCGGCCTCACTTCCTCGTATGATGCGCGTCCCCGGTCCGCCGGGGACCACCCGGAGAGGTGGCAGAGTGGTTGAATGTACCTGACTCGAAATCAGGCAGGCGTTTATAGCGCCTCGGGGGTTCGAATCCCCCCCTCTCCGCCAGATTGAACGAAGCGCCTGCCAGTCAATGACTTGCGGGCGTTTCTGTTTTGGGGCTCTTGGGCACTCGCTTGGACACTCATGCGATTGCCAAACTATCTCGTTGTTTCATCCACTGGCGTATATCACTTCCGCTGGAAGATCCCTAAACGCTTCCAAGGCCCGTTGGGCCTGAAGGTGGTGAAGCGCTCGCTCGGAACGCGCGACGCCCGTGTGGCGCATCTGCAAGCCCTTGTGCTCGCCTCCCGCTATGCTGTGGCTGTACAAGGGGGCGATATGGCAAAGAGCGTGGACGAATTGCTGCGCAGCGCGCAGAAGGGGCGGGCCGACTTTGAAGTCGTCGCTGGTCCTCACGGCTATACGGTCAAAACGGACGGATCGGCGCAGGACAACGCAGCCGCCGTCGAGGCCGTCCGTCTGTTGAACGCCAATGGCGTGACCGCTGTCGGCGGGGCGCCTCTGGCTCCCAACCAGCGCATTGCCCTGGAAATGGCGGTGGGCAAGTGGGAAAAGACGTTGACCGGCGGGGCGCGGAAGACCTCAGATCAGAAACGTGAGGCTGTGCAGGCGTTTGTGGCGTGGAAGAATTCCACGCGCAAGCGCTCCCCCGCGCGCGTGGCGCTGGGTGACCTGTCTAAGACTGATTGCGCTGAGTGGGTTATCCACCTCAAACAGACGCCCGCCGAGCGAACCGGTAAGCCGCTGGCGGACAGTTACATTGAGACCAAGACGCGGTGGCTGTCGCTGTTCTTTGACTGGGCCATGGCGGCGGGCTACTACCCCAAGGGCGACAACATTGCCCGAGGCCACATCAAAGTCAGCAAGAAGGCCAAACGCTTGCAATCCAAAAAGACCGGCTGGCAGCCCTTCGACCTGCCACAACTGAAGTTGATTTTTGGTTTTACGGCGCTTAAGGCCATGCGGCGGCAGTCGTCGCGCTGGGTGGCGTTGATTGCGTTGTACACCGGGGCGCGCAGCAATGAGATCGCGCAGTTGGAATTGGAGGACTTCAAAGTGGTGGATGGCGTCAAGTGTATCCACATCACGACGGAAGGCCTGGACAAGAGCCTTAAGACGGAGGCAAGCGAGCGCATCATCCCAATTCATCCGGACTTGTTGGAACTGGGCTTGTGGGTGCTTGTCGAGCGTTTGCGGGAGAAGGGCGAAAGCAAGTTGTTCCCCAATCTGACGTTTGACGCAAAGAACGGCCCGGCCAACGGACCGCAGAAGGCGTTCAGCCATCTCCTGAGCGACACGCTGAAAATTTCCGCGCGTGGGGAAGGGCGCATTGGTTTGCACAGTTTCCGCAAGACGGTCATCCAGCGGATGCAAGACGCGTTGGTGGGGAAGGAGTACCGCGTTGCCTACGTTGGGCATGAGGGTGGGCGGGAGACTGATGACGACCACTCCGCTGTGTACAGCAAGAAAATTTCTCCTGCTGTACTGTCCGCGCAGTGTTTTCCGGCGTTGAGTTGGGGCAATGTCGGGTGGTGAATATTGCGGCGCTGGCGCCGCTGTTTGCTCCTGACTAAAGCGCGGATGCGTGCGGGGCTCTGTCCCCGCGTGTGAATACTCCACAAAGACCCGACAGCCCCCCAAGTGTGGGGGCGTCGTCGGAAGGGGGTTGGCTTTGAAGCCCCCTCGTGGGACGAGCGCTCCCCTACGGGCTGGCCGCATGCACGCTGTACCTCGTTGCTGAACCGCGCTGGCTTGCCTGCCTGCCGTGACAAGCGGGGGAGGGGAGCGTTCCCCTCCCCCGCGCCTTCCGGCGCTCCCCCACCGCCGACACTGCGGGCTGGCGCCGCCGTGTCACCTTCGCTTTGCTTCGGGCCTGTCGGCCTTATGCTCAACGTTGGCTTTGCGGGCGCGCTGCGGGTATAGGTGCCCCTAGACAAACCCAAAAAAGTTTGCGTGCTGAGGTACGATCACCCTGGATTTGCAGGGTTCTAGTGCGGCTGTGTAATCCACCGCGCCTTGGGGTATTCACCGCATTACAGCAGCGCGCCTCTGGTTACCCCACACACCTACAGGCGGTGTGCTCCTCTCTCAGACCGCGCTACTGGCATCGTCTAGCGCGCGTTGCCATGGCCCCCGCAGGAGCAAAAATGGCGATACCTATGACCGTGTACTCAGAATTCCAATTCTTAGACCTTGCGCTACTGCACGTGCTTTCGCACTCACGACAAGGCGGGACGTATGTTCGGTATCCGCAGGCCTTGCGGGCAGTCGATATTCGGGCGAGTAGAGGGTTTGACTTTCTGCAATGTTTCGCTAAGTTGAACTACAGGAGCGAACGCTTGGGTATTGCAAAATGTGCTTTGCTTTACTCGCCCCAAGGTTTACCGGTCTTGGGGCCGTAAATTAAATTTAGTTGAAGTTGCGGTTTTGTCAAGGTGTTGAATTCTTGCTCTTGCACCTGGTCGTTTGATGCTTCAAGTAAAGAATAAGGAGGGGGTCCCTCCTTATTCTATTTCTGATAAATATCAGTGGCCTGCCTTAACGGTACTGGGTGTGGCATGAGCCGCAGCGGATGGACACTTGCTTCTTCGTCATCTGCGAACCCTCAATAATGACAGCGCCAACACTGGATCTTGGGTCGTTGGCAACGGCTTTTTCAATGGAGCCATCCGGCCACATGAATGTGACGGTTTCTCCTGCCTTAATCGACCCCAGGCCGTTTGCTAAGCGGTACTTGCCGAGCATATTGTACATTCCCGCCTGACGGATCTCAGACATCTCCGTGACGTTGACTTCCTTGACATTGGGGAGATCTCTGTACAGTGCGTCTCCACCGTTAATGATCTTTGTCCCTTTAAGTGCCAAGGCCGCACCCGGAAGCAGCAGGCACACTAGAAACAGGTTCCTCATCGTCTTTGCTTTCATTTCATCTTCCTTGATAGTGCAATGATCTCGTCTGCCCGTGCGCGGGCCTGTTGCATTTGCTCGGGCGCAAGTACCTCATTGCTGTACAACTCCTCAAGGGAGTTGTAACCACACCCGCCAGCGCGGCACATGCGTTGGACGATGGGCGAATTTGCGTCGCACGGCACACCTTTTCGACAGCCCGCCAGCATCCACGCAGTCTCCTCGACGGGATTGCCAACCTTGTATGGCTTCATTTCTTCGATGCGGCGGGAGGCTGTTTCCCCCATGGTTGCTGCAAGCGCCATGTAGGCTTCGCCGTCATCCTGCATGAGCACGGCCTCGACAAACGTCTTGTGATCATTCACAGAAAGATGTTGATCCGGGAGGTGGAGGCCAGGAGCCGCCTGCTCAATCTGCGCAGCGAGGTTCCCCTGCTTCACCGCCAGTGCCTTGTAGCGCTTCACATTGCGAATGTCACTCACTACATCTTTGGGCATGCCCTCACATCGTGTCTTGAACCACGTGGTGCTGCGCTCGACTGCGATCTTCTTTTCTTGCGAGATATCCAGTCCTGCGAGCGAGCCCCAATCAGGAATGACGGCGCAGTCGTCATAGATGCGGCTGAGTACAAAACTCGCGTTCGCGTCACCGCTCCTGGACAGGAATTCAAGGTCTGCTATCAGCGGTTGAACGTTCCGCGCGGTGTAGTACTTCTGATAGGCGGCGGGGGCGTTCCCACTTACCGCCATGCTGGAGTTCGCGATTTCTGTGGCTGAGATGGCAGTGGCCTTTGCCGTGCGCGCTGCATCTTTGGCTTCAGAAGGGGCTGTGCTGTCTCTGCACGCTGTCGTTGCCAGTGCCAGCGCTAAAGCCAGCAGAAACGTGTTCCATGGTGAGACGGCCCGCATCCTTATTCCTTGTCCCAAAGTCATCATCCAGTGTGAAGGGGGCGTTCACTTTAGTGATGCTGAATGTCAAGCACAAGGCTTGCTAGCGGACCGATAGGCGAGTGTCTGCGTTTTGCGTAGTATTCTTCGCGTCACCGGGTGGGCATGCTCCGTCATTGTCTTTGCGAAGCCACCACCCGCCCTATGCCGTCTTCGATCTACGCCAACCGACTGCGCCAGGCACGCCTGGCGGCCGGACTGTCGCAGATACGATTGGGCGAACTGATCGGACTGGATCCAAGCGTGGGCTCGCCTCGAATTAGCCGCTACGAGAAGGGGCATCACACCCCGGACATTGAAAGCGCCAAGCAGATCGCCGACACACTCGGTTTCCCACTGCCGTTCTTCTTCGCTGAAGACGACCGCATGGCGCGGCTGATCCTCATGTACGCAAAATTGGACGATCCCAGCCAGGATCGGCTTCTGCGCCGTTTGCGACGGCTGGTGGGCCCAACCCTGATTGACTGACGGCTGTCAGGAAGTACCTGACACATCGGCTGTGCGCACAACTCTGCGTTTATCGTAGGACTGGGTCTCCACAACGGCCCGAGAGGGGGCAGAAGATGAAACGGACTTTGTTGGCGGTGTGCCTGTTGCCGCTCACTGCAAGCGTGTTTGCGCAGGCGGCTGCTGAACCTGATGGCCCCAAACCCGGTGGGATTGGAGGGTTCTTCAAGGGCGTGAAGGACAAGTTGGGCCTTCGCATCGAGTACCCCGACGGTGGCGGAAGCCTTGCAGGGGGGGGGCTGTACACGCCAATCAGTGGCGGGCAGACCTTTGCAACGTTGTTCCGTAACGAAGACCACGACCAAGCCATTCAAGGGCGATTGCAGTGGCCTCGGGCGGCGCTCACGTTCGTGGAGTACGGGCGGAACCTGCCGTGCTGGACGGTCAAGGCCACGATCTGGACCAGTCCTACGGCATCCCGGGAGGAGACGTTCAAGACCTGCGCTGACGCCAAACTGACCAAGACCAACGACCTGGGGGAGACCAGCACCTTTGGCCGGTCAATCGGGTTCGCCGGACTGTTGAACGCGCAGCCGCGCTTCGGTGCCGTTCCCACTACGGGCGACAGCCGCACGCGCGGCCCCAATCCGCCTCGACTGCTGTTCCAAGTCGATGTGGATAAGCCCATGCGCGAGAAAATTCGCGAAATCGTCATCAACGCGGCGTGGGTTTCGGGCTTCTACGGGCAGGGTGACTCGTCCTGCCATAGGTTGACACCGATGGGTGGATGGTCCGGCCGCCGTCAGGCGGCCAAAGACGCCCGATGCATCGCATCGGGCGTCTGCATTTTAAGGGACAGGTGGGGGCGCTCAGCGTTGTAGATGTCTACGGCCTCAGCCACCATCTGGCGGGCTTGCCCCAGGTCCCGTGGGCGATGAAGCAGGAACTCGCACTTGAGGATCCCGTTGACTCGCTCTGCCAGAGCGTTCTGATAGCAGTCGTAGCCGTCGGTCATCGAGCAGATCAGGCCGTGCCGCGCATGGATCTTCTGGTAGTAATCCGAGCAGTACTGGATTCCACGATCAGAGTGATGGATCAGCTTCTGCGGTGCCTTTCTCCCTTTCAGCGCCATCTCCAGCGCCTGAGCTACCTGCTCTGTCTGTAGCGTTTCATGCACGCTCCAGCCCACGATTTTGCGCGACCAGGCATCGGTGACCAGGCTCAGATACACGAACTTCCCCTGCGTCGGCAGATAGGTGATGTCCGCCACCCACACCTGCTCGCTACCGGTTGGTATTACGCATCCTTGGCCAGGTTTGAGCAGATTCGGATGCCTGCGAAAGCGATGATGGCTGTCGGTAGTCTTGTGATAAGCCCGACGTTTCGGTACCAGCAGGCGCGCTTCCCGAAGTACGTCAAACAACCGGTCACGTCCCATGGTGATTCCCGCCGCCTGCAGCTTCGGTTCGATCAAATAGTGCAACTTGCGCGTCCCGATCCGTGGCTGCCGCACGCGGCAATCGCTCACCAGCGCCAGTGCTTTGGTCTCGCTGGCGCGTCGTCGTTGATGCCGGCACCCCGCTTGATAGAACGCCTGTCGACTGATGCCGAAATGGCGGCAAGCCCTTGCCACGCTTACGCCTTTGAGGCGCCCTTGCGTGAGGACTTGCCTGAAGGCTTTTTTACGATGCGCACCCCGTAATCCTCTTTGAGGACATCCACGATGGCTTCGAAAAGCTGTGCTTTCTCGTTGGCCTCCCGTAACTGGACCTGCAGGGCCTTGATCTGTTGTTCCGGCGTCAGCGGCGTGGCCGGTCCACTTTTGGGAGAAGTCGTCATGGGGGCAGATGATGCACCACCTGACCAATCCTGCCGACCATGGCGGCGAAGCCACTTCAGAACCGTGCTGCTGCCTTGGATACCGTATCGCTCCTGAGCCTTCTTATAGGTCAGTTCTCCACGCTCGACCTGATCGACCACAGACAACTTGAAGGCCAGCGAGTAATCCCGCTGACTGCGCCTGATTGTTGATTTCATTGAACATTCCTTTTCCAGAGGGAAAAGGTGTCAACCCAATTCAGGACGGGTCATCAGTAGATCCACGCCATGCGTGGATGCTGTTCCTGCTGGCAGGCTCATCCACGCATGGCGTGGATCTACCCATTCCATCGCGAGCTGCGGGTTAAACTGCCTGCATCACCTGTTGGAGCTTTCCCCATGACCGCTGAAATCCTCGTTCCCGTTTCTTTCGGCGAGCTGCTGGACAAGATCTCGATCCTGCAGATCAAGTCCGAGCGCATCAGTGACGAGGGCAAGCTGGCCAATGTGCGCAAAGAACTGTCGGCGCTGGAGCAGACCTGGATGGCACACCCGGCGGCGGTGAAGGACATCGCCAAGCTGCGTGCCGAGCTGAAGGCGGTCAACGAGCAGCTGTGGGACATCGAGGACGACATCCGCCTGAAAGAGAAGGCGCAGGCGTTCGACCAGGGTTTCATCGATCTGGCGCGCAGCGTCTACCTGCGCAATGACGAACGCGCGCGCATCAAGAAGGCGATCAACCTGGCGCTGGGTTCGGCGTACGTGGAAGAGAAGTCTTACCAGGATTACGCACAGCGCGCGTAATCCGGGGCAGCCCGCCGCTCACCCCACGTGGTCGGCGACGTAGCGTTCGAACGCAGCGATACCATCTTCCACGGTGATCAGTTCCATCACATCGTCGAACTCGATCTTGGTGCCCCACTTCAGATCCGAGGCCTGCTTGGCCAGGTACTTGCGCGCGGCATCGTCGTAGCGGTCCACGCAGTAGCGGCGGTCGGAATAGGGACCGCTGCGGTTCGGGTTGCTGGCTGCATGCAGGCCCAATACCTTGGCGCCCATCGCGTTGGCGATGTGCATCGGGCCCGAGTCCGGGGTCATCACC
Source organism: Stenotrophomonas sp. 62841_Sma (assembly GCF_056482945.1). Taxonomy (NCBI): domain Bacteria; kingdom Pseudomonadati; phylum Pseudomonadota; class Gammaproteobacteria; order Lysobacterales; family Lysobacteraceae; genus Stenotrophomonas; species Stenotrophomonas sp. 62841_Sma. The sequence continues at coordinate 1,023,408 of NZ_CM151224.1, forward strand.
AGATTGGCGCGGGCCAGCAGCGCCGGCAGCTGCTTCAAGGTGTCCTTGCCGACCAGGTCCAGCGCCGGTGTGTGCAGCTGTGCCTGGATGGCATCGGCCATGCTGCGCTCCAGTTCGCTGCGGCCTCCGCACAGCACCACCTGCCAACCGCGCTGTGCGGCGTGGTTGGCCACGGCGGCGTAGCGGTCTGCATACCAGTTGCGGCGCACGTGACTGGAACAGGGCGAGATCATCAACACCGGGCGGCCATCGTCCTGCCATTGCGCGGCGGCCCACTCATATGCGGACTGCGGCACCGCCAGGTCCCAGCTGACCTCGGTCTGGCGCAGGCCAAGGGGTTCACAGAAACTGCCGATGGCATCCAGCACATGGATGCCGGGGCGGTCGGGGATGCGTTCGTTGATGAAGAGACCATGCAGGTCCTTGGAGCGGCTGCGGTCATAGCCGATGCGACGCTCTGCGGGAATGAAGGCCGACAGCAGGTTGGCGCGGAACGCCACCTGCATCTGCAACAGCGCTTCGAAGCGCCCCGGCGGCAGCTGCCTGCGCAGTTCCTTGACCCCGGCCATGCCGCTCTTCTTGTCGTAGGCATGGAAGGTGACACCGGGCAGGCCGTCGAGCAGCTTGTGGCCGGCCTTGTCGATGATCCAGTGGATCGGCGTATCCGGGCGCGCAGCCTGCAGGGTGCGCACCAGGGGCACCACGTGGGTGACATCGCCAAGTGCGGACAGGCGCAGGAGGCACAAGGAGGAGGACGCTGATGCCATGTGTTGTTAGACTCAATGAAATGGTCGCATTCGACGCCAATGAAGCGCTGACGCCATGCCGCGAGGGTCGCGGCATCGGGGCCATTCTGTTCGACCGCGAGCGGCTGCGGCAAGCCGAGATCGGCCTGTTCTCGCCCCAGCACTGGGGCAGCAGGGCTCGGCCGGTGGGCGAGGGCGGTCGTGGCAGCGCCTGGTTCGTCGATGCGCCGTTCGGCGCCAGCGTGCTGCGCCACTACCTGCGCGGTGGCCTGGCGGCGAAGATCAGCCATGACCAGTACCTCTGGCGCGGCGCGGACCGGACGCGCAGCTTCGCCGAATTCCGGCTGATGCGCGCGCTGCGCGAGAAAAAGCTGCCGGTGCCCCGGCCACTGGCGGCGTTCTACATGCGCGAGGGCCTGCGCTACCGGGCTGCGATCCTGATGGAGCGGATCGAGGGTGTCCGTTCGCTGGCCGACCGCGCGCTGGTCGCGGGCCGGGGCGCACCGTGGGAGGAGACCGGGCGGCTGATCGCCCGCTTCCATCGTGCCGGCCTGGACCATGCCGACCTCAATGCGCACAACATCCTGTTCGACGGCAACGGCCACGGCTGGTTGATCGACTTCGACCGCGGGGTGATCCGCATCCCGGCGACCGCCTGGCGCGAACGCAATCTCAAGCGCCTGCTGCGCTCGCTGATCAAGCTGCGCGGCGAGCGCAGCATGGAAGACGTGCAGAAGGATTACGCGCGGCTGCGCCGCGCCTATGACATGGCCTGGAACCGGGGCACCTGATGGACTGGTCGTTGCGTTTCCTCGGCGTCGGCAATGCGTCGGCGGTCGAGCTGGGGTCGCCGATGTCGGTGATCGAACGGGACGGTCGGCCGTGGTTGACCATCGACTGTGGCGGCGAAGGCCTGACCGCGTTCAAGGCGCACTACGGCCACATGCCGCAGGCGTTGTTCGTCACCCATGTGCACCTGGACCACGTAGCGGGCTTCGAGCGCCTGTTCGTCGATACCTTCTTCAACGCGCACCGGCGCGGCAAGGTGCGCCTGTATGTGCCTGCCACGGTGGTGCCGCTGCTGCACAAGCGCATCGGGGACTACCCGAACGTGCTGGCCGAGGGCGGTGCCAACTTCTGGGATGCGTTCCAGCTGATCGTGGTGGGCGATGCGTTCTGGCATGAGGGCGTACGCCTGGAAGTGTTCCCGGTGCGCCACCACTGGCCGGAGACGGCCTATGGCCTGCGCCTGCAGGGTGCGCTGACCTGGAGTGGCGATACCCGGCCGATTCCGGAGATGCTGGCCCGCTTCGCCAACGACAATGAACTGATCGCGCACGACTGCGGCCTGCACGGCAACCCGTCGCATACTGGCGTGGACGACCTGGAGCGCGAGTACAGCGCCGAACTGCAGGCGCGGATGATGCTCTACCACTATGCGAGCGCGGCCGACGGCCAGGCGCTGGCCGCGCGGGGGCACCGTGTGGCGCAGCCGGGGCAGTGCGTGCCGCTGGCCAACCCCACTGCAGCGCACGTGCTGGTGCAGGATCCGCCGTGAGCGGTGCTGGCCAGCCCGCCGACGCGGCGCTGGCTGCCGAGCTGGAGGCGCTGGAACGCGCGCTGCATGCGCCGCAGGTGCGGGCCGATCGCGAGCAACTGGCGGCACTTCTGGACGAGGATTTCAGCGAGATCGGCAGTTCCGGGCAATGCTACGGCCGTGATGCGGCGTTGCAGGAGATCCCGCTGGAGCGCGCGCAGGTGCTGATCGAATCGGAACAGTACGCGGTGTGGCTGTTGGCCGAGAATCTGGCCCAGGTGCGCTACCGCAGCCGCTATCACGTTGATGGCCAGGCCCAGGGCTGGGTGTTGCGCAGTTCGCTGTGGCGACGGCATGCGCAGGAATGGAGGGTGGTGTTTCACCAGGGCACGCCTGAGGCGCGGTAGCGCCGGGCCATGCCCGGCGAAAAGCGCCAACCAAGATTGGCAGCTACCAGAAGTGGGGCCACGCCCGAAAAGGCGATGGCCCCGCCGGCTGACCTCGGCGCCCGCGTCGATCGATACCGTTGCTGCCTTCCGGCCCTGGCGGGATTTTCGACCTAGCGTCGCGAGGGGCCGACGGGGCCACCATAGAGACGTTGGCCGCCCAATGGGCGGCCGGTTCACGGATCAGGGGAAGCAGCGCGCGATGCGCCGGAGACCACAGCCGGACTGCACATCGGCTGGCCGATGGCAGACGGCAACTATAGCGCAGGCAGGTACATCGACGCCAGCTTCGTGCACTGAATCGGCTGTAACCCGCGTCTGCCGGCAACGCCCCGCGCCGACCGGCGTTGCTAGAATGCCGGCCAGGAGGAACGACCTCCCCCACATCGGGAATCAATGACCAGGACGGCCTGGCCCTACCAAGAGGAGGGCTGTCATGGCCTGGATCTATCTGTTGTTCGCCGGCCTGCTGGAAATCGTCTGGGCCGTGTCCATGAAGCAGTCCGAAGGCTTCACCAAGCTCACCCCTACCGTGGTCACCATCATCGGCATGATCGCCAGCTTCTGGCTGCTGGCGGTGGCCATGCGCAGCCTGCCGCTGGGCACCGCCTACACGATCTGGACCGGCATCGGCGCGGTCGGTGCGTTCGTGGTCGGCATCGTCTTCCTCGGTGAGCAGGTCAGCCCGATGCGGATCGGTGCGGCGGTGCTGATCGTTTCCGGCCTGGTGCTGATGAAACTCTCGAGCAGCTGAATGCATTTAGTTGGGCGGAGAAAGGAATCTCCGCCTGCTGCAGGTATATGCATTTTCGGCAAAACCATTTTGTCCGCCCGTTTTATTTGACGTGCGTCATGAAAATAACGAGCGTGATTCACATGCCGCTGGCGCCATCGGCCGCACAGTGCCGCCATTCGTCATGCGAAATCGGGGAGTTTTCGCCTTGACGGACACGTTGACCTGCCTTTTCCAGGTGCGGTCGCGTGAAGATGTGAAGATTTTCAGAAGTTAATGACGCCAGGCCTTGTTCCCGTGTCGGGAGCCGGGGTGGGCCGCATTGTCTTCAAAAAAACCTGCCTGCAGTGCCATCTGGTCTTTTCATGGAGATTTACCGATGAACCGCATTTACCGTCTGGTTTTCAATCGTGCCCTCGGCGTAATGCAGGTTGCTTCGGAGGTCGCCCAGAATCCCGGCGGAAGCGCGGTCTGCGCAGGGCGGGTGCCGCGATTGAGGGCGCACCAGTTGGCGGTGGCATTGGCTGCCACGCTGGCCAGTGGTTCGGTATTCGCGGCGTGCACTACCGCAGGCACCACGGTGACCTGCGCGACTGGCTCCAATACCAATTCGCTGGCCAACAGCATCAATGGCGTGACGCTGGATATCCAGACCGGCGCTGTGCTCAGCGTGCCGCCGATCGTTGGCGGAAGTGCCGTGAATTTGAGCGGTAACGGCATCACCGTGAACAACCAGGGCACGATCGATCCCACCCTCAACGGTGGCCTGAGCCTGGCGGCGTCGGGCATGGTGCTGGGTAACAACACCGTCGGTGGAAACACCATCAACGTCAACAACCAGGCGGGCGGGGCGATCAAAGGCCTGGTCAATATCGGCTCCATTCTCGGTTTCGGTGGACAGGCGCTGGTGATGCAGAACGCTTCCGGCGGTGTCAGCAACATCATCAACGCCGGCAATGTGGACATGTCGATCCTTGGCGCAGGCCTGTTGACCACGGCCGATGCGGCATCGATCGTCAGCTACGGTGGTGCGCAGACCAATCTCAACAACACCGGCACCATTACCGGCCGCATAGGGTTCCAAGGCTCGGCCACGGCGGGGGCCGGCAATACCTTCCTCAATGCGGGAACCATCAACGGCAGCGTGAACCTGGGTAGTTCGGTCTCCGGCAACACCTTCACCGCCGTGTCTGGTTCCAGCGTCAATACCGCCGGTATCGGCGTCGCTGGACAGGTCGGCGTGCTTGCGGTGAATCTGGCCGCGGCCGGCATCGTCGACGGTGGTTCGGCGTCCAACAACAGCCTGGTGCTGCAGAACAGCCCAACCGGCCCGGGCAGCGGTACCGGTGGGGCGGTGACCACGCTGGGCTGGAACCAGTACATCAACTTCCAGAGGCTCACCGTCAACAGCGGTACCTGGAACCTGCAGGGTGCGTGGGCTGGTGCAGGTACGACCACGCTCAATGATGGTCTGATCAATTTCAACAATGCCGGTTCCTTCGGCACAGGGCTGTTCACCGCCAGCGGCGGTGCCATCGCCTCCTCCACGGCCGGTCTGAACCTGGCCAACGCTTTCAGCCTCGGTGGCAATCTGTCTCTGTCCGGAACCAATGCATTCGGTCTGGGTGGCGTGCTGTCCGGTACTGGCGGGCTGACGGTCAGCAACACCGGCATCGTTACTCTCGGCGGCGCAAACCTGTTCTCCGGCGGCGTCAACCTCAATGCCGGCGGCCTGGTACTGGGCAATGCCGGGGCACTGGGCAGCGGCAACCTGACCGTCGGTGGCAGCGCGTCGCTGGATACGACGGCGGGCTTCACCCTGGGCAACAATCTGGTGATCAACGGCGGGGGCTCGCTGAACCTGCTGGGCAGCAATGCGTTGTCATTGAACGGTTCGATCTCCGGTGCCGGCAACCTGACCAAGAACGGTGCCGGCACCCTCACCCTGAACGGCGCCAATTCGCTGACCGGCAACTTCAACCTGGCCGGAGGCGCGTTGGCGCTGGGCGCGGGTGGCAACCTGTCGCCCACCGGTGCGATCACGGTCGGCGTCGGCACCACCCTGGACCTGTCGGCAGCCGCCAACCAGACCATCGGTTCGCTGGCGGGCCTCGGCGGTTCGGTCAACCTGGGCAGCCACACGCTCACGCTCGCCGGGCTGGGCAATACCAGCTACGCCGGTACGTTCGCCGCAGGCACGGGGGGCCTGATCAAGCTGGGCACCGGCGTGCAGACCTTGTCGGGCGTGAATAGCCTCAGTGGCGGCGTGGCACTCAACGCCGGTGGCCTGCTGCTGGGCAATGCTGCTGCGCTGGGCAGCGGTACGCTCAGCGTCGGCGGCAACGTGACGCTGGATGGCACCACGGGCGCGCTTGCGCTCGCCAACACGGTCAATCTGGGGGCGGGCAGCATCCTCAACCTGTCCGGCAACCAGGCACTTACGTTCAACGGCGTGATCGGTGGGACCGGCAGCCTGGTCAAGAACGGTGCGACCACCCTGACCCTCAACAACGCCAACACGTTTGGTGGAGGGCTGTCGCTCACGGCTGGAGGACTGGTGCTCGGCAACGGCGGTGCGCTGGGAACCGGCGCATTGAATGTCGGTGGCGCGGTGACGCTTGATGCCAGCTCGGCACTGACCGTGGGCAACGGCATCAACCTGGGGGTGGGTGGTTCGCTCAACGTGCTGGGCTCCAACGCGCTGACGCTGGGCGGCGTGATCGGTGGTACCGGCAGCCTGGTCAAGAACGGCGCCTCCACGCTCACGCTGGGTGGGGCCAACGCGTTCACCGGCGGTCTGAACGTGAACGCAGGAAAGGTGGCACTGGCCAGTGGCGGCAGTCTGGCGGCCACCGGGGCGGTGAGCCTGGCGGGGGCCGGCGCCGAACTGGACATCTCGCTCGGCGGCAACCAGACCATCGGCGCGCTGTCCGGCATCGCTGGCAGCACCGTGACGCTGGGCGGCAGCACGCTCACCTTCGGTGATGCCACCAACCAGACATTCGGCGGCGTGATCGGCGGTACCGGTGGCCTGGTCAAGCAGGGAACGGGCACGCAGACGCTCAGCGGCGCCAATACCTTCAGTGGTGGCCTGAACCTGGCGGCCGGTGGCCTGTTGCTGGGCAACGGCAGTGCACTCGGTACCGGCGCGTTGACGGTCAGCGGCAATGGCTCGCTCGACGCAACCGCAGCACTGAATCTGGGCAATGCCATCAACCTTGGCGCGGTGCTGACCCTGCCGGGCAGCCAGAACCTCACCCTGGGCGGCAACATCACCGGCACCGGCAGCCTGATCAAGAACGGTGCCTCGCTGCTGACCTTGAACGGCACCAATGCCTTCAGCGGCGGCCTGAACCTCAATGCCGGCAGCCTGCTGCTGGGCAACAGCGGTGCACTCGGGACGGGCGCATTGAGCGTGGGTGGCAATGCATCGCTTGATGGCAGCACGGCGTTGAACCTGGTCAACAATGTCACTCTGGGTAGTGGGGCTGCGCTGTCGCTGCCGGGTTCGCAGGCGATCACGCTTGGCGGGGTGGTTTCCGGAGCCGGTGGCCTGGTCAAGAACGGCGCCAGCACGCTCACGCTCAACGGCGCCAACAACTTCGCCGGTGGGCTGACGCTCAACGGCGGTGGCCTGATGCTGGGCAACGCTGGCGCACTGGGAACCGGGCTGCTTGCCGTGGGCGCGAACGCGACCCTGGGCAGTACGGTGGCATTGAACCTGGGCAATGCCATCGATCTCGATGCCGGTGCGCAGCTGAGCCTGACCAGCAATGAGAATGTTGCTCTGGGCGGACTGATCACCGGCACCGGTGGCCTGATCAAGACCGGCACTGGCGTGCTGTCGTTGAACAACAGCAACACCTTCAGTGGTGGTCTGACGCTGAATGCGGGCGGTCTGTCGGTCGGCGCCAACGGTGCGTTGGGTACCGGTGCACTGAACATCGGCGGCAATGTTTCTCTGGATGCGAGCGCCCCGGTTTCGCTGGTCAATGCAGTGAACCTGGGCGCCAATACGCTGACCCTGCCGGGCAGCAGCAATCTCACTCTGAGCGGTGTGGTGAGTGGTGCCGGTGGCCTGATCAAGGACGGCGCCTCGACGCTGACCTTGTCCGGTGCCAATACCTTCCTCGGTGGCGCCACGGTCAACGCAGGTACGCTGGCACTCGGCGCGGGTGGCAGTCTTGCCGCCATCGGTGCGGTGGACCTCGCCGGTGCCGGCGCGACGCTGGACATCTCCGCAGCGGGTGCCGGGCAGACCATTGGCGCGTTGAACGGCGTGGCAGGCAGCCATGTGGCATTGGGCACGCAGACCCTTACTTTCGGTGGCGCCAGCAATGGCAGCTTTGCCGGTGTCATCGATGGCAGCGGTGGGCTGATCAAGGTCGGTGCTGGCGTGCAGACGCTGTCCGGTGCCAATACCTTCAGTGGCGGTGTCGCGCTTGATGCAGGTGGCCTGATCCTCGGGAATTCGGGGGCGCTGGGCACGGGCACGCTGGGCATCGGCGGCAACGTCAGCCTGGACGGAACGACGGCACTGAATCTGGCCAACGCCGTGAACTTCGGTGGGGGTACGCAGCTGACGCTGGGCGGCAGCAGCGATCTCACCCTTGCAGGCGTGGTGGCCGGCAGCGGCAGCATGATCAAGAACGGTGCAGGCCTGCTGACGCTCAACAACACCAATACCTTCGGTGGCGGCCTGACCTTGAACGGTGGTGGCCTGGTGGTCGGCGCGAACGGCGCACTCGGTTCCGGCACGCTGGCGGTGAATGCCAGCACCACGCTGGATGCGGGTGCTGCAGCGACGCTCGGCAATGCGGTCACGCTGGGCTCGGGTGTTGCACTGACATTGCCGGGCAGCAATGCGCTGACGCTGTCGGGTGTGATCGATGGCAACGGCGGCCTGATCAAGAACGGTGCCACCACGCTGACGCTGTCCGGTGCCAACACCTATACCGGCGGTACCACCATCAACGCCGGTACGCTGGCACTGGGAACAGGTGGCAGCCTTGCCGCGGCGGGTGATGTCACGCTGGGCGCAGGCGCTGGCTTCGATATCTCCGGTGCCGGCAGCAGCCAGACCATCGGCGCGCTCAACGGTGCGGGCGGAAGCACGCTGGCGCTGGGCGGTAATTCGTTGACCTTCGGCACGGCCGGCAATGCCGCCTTCGACGGCGTGATCAGTGGCGGCGGCGGCCTGGTGAAAGTGGGTGCAGGCGTGCAGACGTTGTCCGGTGCCAACACGTTTGGCGGCGGCGTGACGCTCAACGCAGGCGGGCTGGTGCTCGGCAATGACGCGGCGCTGGGCTCTGGCGCGCTCACCGTCGGCGGGGCCGCCACGCTGGACACCACCGGCCTGGCAGCACTGATCAACAACATCGCGCTCAACGCAGGCCTGACCGTACTGGGCACCAATGCGCTGACGCTCAACGGGGTGATTTCCGGTACCGGCAGCCTGACCAAGGATGGTGGCGCAACGCTGACCTTGAACGGTATCAACTCCTACACCGGTGGCACCAACATCAACGCCGGCACGCTGGCGCTGGGGGCCGGTGCCAGCCTGGCGGCGAGCGGTACCGTGAACCTCGCCACCGGCGCGACGCTGGATCTGTCGGCCGGCAGTGGCACGCAGGTGTTCGGTACGCTGGTCGGCAACGGTACGGTGAATCTCGGTGCCAACTCGATCGAAGTCGGCGGTGCGACCAATGGCACCTTCAGTGGCTCTATCGCAGGTACGGGTGGCCTGACCAAGGTCGGTGCGGGCATCGAGACGTTGACCGGTGCCAACACCTACACCGGCGGCACCTTCATCAATGCCGGCACACTGGCGATCGGTCCGGGCGGCAGCCTGGCGGCCACCGGTGCAGTGACACTTACCGCAGCGGGAACCGGCTTCGACATCTCGACGTCCGGTGCCAGCCAGACCATTGGTTCGTTGGCCGGCGTGACCGGCTCCACGGTCACTCTGGGCGCGCAGTCGCTGATCCTCGGCGGCAACGGCAACAGCGTGTTCGACGGCGCGATTTCCGGCACCGGTGGCCTGGTCAAGAACGGCACCGGCATCCTCACGCTGGGCGGCGCCAACCTGTTCAGCGGCGGCCTGGCGCTCAACGGCGGTGGCCTGGTGATCGGCAACAACGCTGCGCTCGGCAGCGGTGCGCTGACGGTGGGGGCCAGCGCTACGCTGGATGCTTCGACCGCGGCCAACCTGGCCAACAACATCACGCTGGCATCAGGTGCCAACCTCAACCTGCTGGGCAGCAATGCACTGACCTTGGGCGGCATCGTTTCCGGTACCGGTGGGCTGATCAAGAACGGTGCGGCCACCGTGACCCTGAGCGGTGCGAATACCTACACCGGAGGCACCACCATCAACAGCGGCACGCTGGCCATCGGTGCTGGTGGCAGCCTGGCCTCGACCGGTGCGGTGAACCTGGCCGGTACCGGTACCCTGGACATCTCGGCCGGCAACCAGAGCACCGGTTCGCTTGCCGGTGTGGCCGGCAGCACCGTGGCGCTGGGGGGCAGTGCGCTGACCCTGGGCGGCACGGTAGACAGCACGTTCAACGGTGCGATCACCGGCAATGGTGGCCTCGTCAAGAACGGCGCAGGCGTGCAGACCCTCAACGGCGCCAGCACCTTCAGTGGCGGTGTAACGCTCAATGCAGGCGGCCTGGTGGTCGGCAACGATGCCGCTCTGGGCACCGGGGCGGTAACGGTGGGTGGCAACGGCACGCTCGATTCGAACACTGCGGTGACGTTGGCCAACAACTTCGTCCTCAACGCCGGGCTGACCGTACTCGGCAGCAACAACCTCACCCTCAACGGCAGCCTGAGTGGCACCGGCTCGCTGACCAAGGAGGGCGCGGCAACGCTGACCTTGAACGGTGCCAATACCTATACCGGTGGCACCTTCATCAATGCCGGTACGTTGGCATTGGGTGCCGGCGCGAGCTTGAATGCCAGTGGCATCGTCAACCTGGCCAGTGGTGCCACCTTCGATCTGTCGGCGGGCAGCGGCACGCAGCAGTTCGGTACCCTGATCGGCAACGGCACGGTGAACCTGGGCGGCAACACCTTGACCATTGGTGGTCCCGTCAATGGCACGTTCAGTGGTTCGGTGGGGGGCACCGGTGGGCTGATCAAGGAAGGCACCGGCACCCAGACCCTGACCGGTGCCAATACCTTCACTGGTGGCACCACCATCAATGCGGGCACGCTGGCGATTGGCGCCGGAGGAAGCCTGGCAGCGAATGGCGCGGTGACACTGGCCAACGCCGGAACAGCGTTCGATATTTCTGCCGGTGGTGCGCAGAGCATCGGATCACTGGCGGGTGTTACCGGCAGTACGGTTGCGCTCGGCGGCAGCACGCTGACCCTCAATGGCGTAGGAAACACGACCTTCGCTGGTGACATTACCGGTACCGGTGGCCTGGTGAAGAATGGTGCAGGCATCCAGGGCCTGACCGGCAGCAATACCTTCAGCGGTGGCGTGGCACTCAACGCCGGTGGCCTTGCCTTGGGTAACAACAATGCACTGGGAACCGGCACGCTGACCGTGGGCGGCAATGCCAGCCTGGACGGCACCAGCGCGCTGACGCTGGCCAATACCGTGCAGCTGGCCAGCGGCACGCTGACCCTTGCCGGCAGCAACGCGCTGACCTTGAACGGCCCGATCAGCGGCGCTGGCGGCCTGCTCAAGGATGGCGCAGCAACGGTCACCCTCGGCGGTGCCAGCACCTACACCGGTAACACCACCATCAACAGCGGCACGCTGGCGGTGGCGGCCGGTGGCACCCTGTCGGGTGCGAGCACGGTCAATCTGACCGGTGCCGGTACGCTGGACATCAGTGCCGGTGGCAACCAGAGCATCGGAGGCCTGGCCGGCGTAACCGGATCCAGCGTGGTGCTGGGCGGTGCGACCCTGACCACCGGCGGCAACAACGGCAGCACCACCTTCGGCGGTGTGCTCAGTGGCACCGGTGGCCTGGTGCAGAGCGGCACCGGCACGCTGACCCTGAGCGGCGACAACGTCTATACCGGTGGCACCACCATCAACGGTGGCAGCACGCTGCAGCTCGGCAACGGTGGCAGCTCCGGTTCGGTGCTGGGCGACATCACCAACAACGGCAGCCTGGTCTACAACCTGGGCAGCACCGCAACCGTGGGCGGTGTGGTCAGCGGTAGCGGTGGCCTGACCCAGGCCGGCAGCGGCACGCTGGTGCTGACCGGCAACAACACCTATACCGGCGGTACCACCATCAATGCCGGCGGCACGTTGCAGGTGGGCAACGGTGGTGCGACCGGCGCGATCGTCGGCGACATCACCAACAACGGCGCGCTGGTGTCCAACGTGGCGGGCAACACCACGCTGGGCGGCACCATCAGCGGCAGTGGTGGCCTGACCCAGGCCGGCGCTGGCACGCTGGTGCTGACCGGCAACAACACCTATACCGGCGGCACCACCATCAATGCCGGTGGCACGCTGCAGGTCGGCAATGGCGGTGCGACCGGTGCGATCACCGGCAACGTCGCCAACAACGGCAGCCTGGTCTTCGACGTGGCAGGCAACACCAGCGTCGGTGGCGCGATCAGTGGCAGTGGTGGCCTGACCCAGGCCGGTGCCGGCGTGCTGACGCTGGTCGGCAACAACACCTATACCGGCGGTACCATCATCAATACCGGTGGCACGCTGCAGGTGGGCAATGGTGGAGCGACCGGTGCTATCGCTGGCGACATCACCAACAATGGTTCGCTGATCTCCAACGTCGCAGGCAACACCCTGCTGGGAGGCACCATCAGTGGTGCGGGTGGCCTGACCCAGGCGGGCAGTGGCTCGCTGGTGCTGACCGGCACCAATACCTACACCGGCGGCACCACCATCAACACCGGTGGCACGCTGCAGCTGGGCAATGGTGGTGCGACCGGCTCGATCGTCGGCGACATCACCAACAACGGTACGCTGGTGTCCAACGTCGCGGGCAACACCACGCTGGGCGGCACCATCAGCGGCAGCGGTGGCCTGACCCAGGCCGGCAGCGGCACACTGACCGTGACCGGCAACAACACCTACACCGGCCCGACCACCATCACTGCCGGTGGCACCCTGCAGGTGGGCAATGGCGGCGCGACCGGTGCGATTGGCGGCAGCGTCACCAACAACGGCAGCCTGATCTTCAACGTGGGTGGCAACACCACCGTCGGCGGCGCCATCAGCGGCAGCGGTGGCCTGACCCAGGCCGGCAGCGGCACGCTGATCCTGGGCGGCAACAACACCTATACCGGCGGCACCACCATCAACACCGGCGGCACGCTGCAGGTCGGCAACGGCGGCGCGAGCGGATCGATTGCCGGCAACGTCAGCAACAACGGCAGCCTGGTGTTCAACGTCGGTGGCAACACCACCGTCGGTGGCACCATCAGCGGCAGCGGTGGCCTGACCCAGGCCGGTGCTGGCACCATCACCCTGACCGGCAACAACACCTACACCGGGGGCACCACCATCAACGCCGGTGGCACCGTGCAGGTTGGCAATGGCGGCGCCAGTGGCTCGATCACCGGCAACATCACCAACAACGGTGGGCTGATCATCAACACCGGTGGCAGCACCACGCTGGGCGGCAGCATCAGCGGAGGTGGCAGCATCGTGCAGGCCGGCCCGGGTGGGTTGAATCTCGGCGGCAACAGTGGTGGTTTCAGCGGCACCGGCCAGGTCACCGGCGGTGGCCTGAATGTCACCGGCAACATCGGCGGCCAGTGGACCATCGGCAGCGGCACCACGCTGTCCGGCACCGGCACCATCGGGGGTACCGGTGGTGGCGTGACGGTATCCAGTGGCGGCGTGCTGTCGCCGGGTAATGGCCCAGGCAATGGCAGCGGTGCGGGCAATGGCACCGGCACGATCACGGTGGGTGGCAACCTGACCTTGTCGCCGGGCAGCACGCTGGGCATCGATCTGGGTGCCACCGGCAGCGACACGGTGCAGGTGGGTGGCAGTGCCAACGTGGGTGGCAGCAGCGTGCAGGTGAATACCATCTCGCCGAGCACCAGCTACCAGCAGGGCCAGCAGTACACCGTGGTCAATGCGGGCGGTGGCGTGAGCGGGCAGTTCGCTTCGGCGAAGACGCCGTCGGCCTTCCTGACCATCACCCCGGTCTACACGGCGAACACGGCCAATCTGCAGATCGATGTGGCGCAGACCGCAGCCTTCACCACGGCGGCGAAGACGCGCAACCAGTACAACACCGCCGCAGCGCTGGACAGCCTGCCGCAGAGTGGTCCGGCGCTGGGGCTGTACAACACGGTGTTGATCTATGACGCCGCCACCGCGCGCAGCGCATTCGACCAGCTGTCCGGTGAAGTGCATGCCGCCAGTCGCGCTGTGCTGCTGTATGACAACTATCTGGAAGAAGGCATCCGCCAGCGCCTGGGCAGCGAGCTGCCGACGGTGCGTGGCGAGCGCGCGTCGGCCTGGCTGGCCGGCAGCGGCAAGGTGTTCAGGCAGGATGGTGATGGCAACGGCGACGACATACGCTCCAACCGCAATGCGCTGATGGCCGGCGTGGACTGGCAGCTGGGCGAGCACGTGGTGCTGGGTGCAGCGGCCGGCAACGAACGGCTGGATACGCGCCTGCACGATCGCAGCTCGCGCGCCCGCCTGCGTGGCAACACCTTCGGCCTGTATGCGCAGGGCCAGTGGAACAACGGCTTTGCGGTCGGTGGCAGCGTGTCGCGCGGCGACTACCGCACGCGCACCACGCGTGAGGTGCCGCTGCTGGGCCAGACCCTGTACAGCCGCCAGGACTCGGATGTGACCATCGCCCAGGTGGAAGGCAGCTGGACCTGGACCCACGGCAGGACCCAGCTGCAGCCGTATGTGCAGTTCACCAAGCACTGGGTCGACAGTGATCGCGCGGTGGAGCAGGGCGGCACTGCTGCGCTGGAGCTGGAAGGCGGCAAGGACACGCTCAATGTCAGCACCGTGGGTGTGCGGGGCCGCTGGGACGTGGGCAGCGGCGAGCGCTTCCCTGCACAGCTGACGGTCGGCCTCGGCTGGCAGCATGCTTCGGGTGACACCGACGTGGCCAGCCGCAACCGCTTCGCGGTCGGTGGCAATTCCTTCGACGTCTATAGCGCGGTGATGGCACGCAATGCGTTGGTCAGCCAGCTGGGCGTGGCGGTTGGGCTCGGCCGCAACAGCCAGCTGTCGATGTTCGTGCAGGGCCAGCACGGCGACGGTCGCCGCGATGTCGGCGGGCAGATCAACCTGCGCGTGGGCTTCTGAGGGGAGCGGGCCAGCGGTAGAACCACGGCGGGCGTGGATGGGACCGGGGCGGGAGCGCTAGAGCTCCCGCTCCATTTCCACAGCGTCGATCCCGGCGCCGTGGCCATCGGGCACCACACGTGTCACCTGGAAGCCCAGGCCGGCGTAGAAGCCCTGGGTGTGCTGGCTGGTGCTGAGCGTGACGCGATTGATCGAGGGATCCGCTTCGGCCTGGCGCAGGCGCGCCAGCGCCAGTTCGCGTCCCAGTCCATGCCGGTGCAGCGCGTGCTGCACCATGCCCCAGCAGAAACCGGCACTGCCATCACCGCGTCGCGACAGGCCGCCACAGGCCACGATGCGGTGGTCGCGCTCGATCACCTGGAAGGCGCAGTCCATGGCCTGCTCACGCAGGAAGCGTTCAAAGTCGCTGCGCTCTTCGGGCGCGAAGTAGGTGGGCACGTTGCTGTCGAAAATCGACAGGCAGGCGCTGGCATCTGCGGGTCGGTAGAGGCGGAGGTTCATGGGCCCACGATAGACGATCGTCAGTAGATCCACGCTACACGTGGATTCATGGGCCGGATGCCGTGCGTGTATCCCTCAGGCCGAGATTCCCGCCAGCACCGCATACATCACCACGAAGCTCACCAGGAACAGGTAGACGCCGCCGATGGCAAGGTAGCGCAACACGGTCAGCGCCTTGTTGCCGCCATACACGCGTTGCTGCATCCACAACAGATAGACCGGGACCGCCAGCCACAGCAGGGCATACAGCCATTGGCTGGCGGCGGCGAAGGCGGGGGATGCGAGCGCGCTGCTGATGCCGGCGATGAGGAAGGTTGCCAGCAGCACCATCATCAGCCAGCAGTGGCTGTACAGCGCCACCACCAGATGTTCCAGATACCCCATCTGCCGTGGCACGTAGGCGATGCGCAGTACCAGCGCGAACACCGGCATCAGGAAGAACAGGGCACCGGGCAATGCGGTCAGGATCGCCTGCATGTACAGATCGGTCTTGCCCCCCATGCGCTGGATGTTGGCGTTGCCGTTGTGCAGGCGCTTGTTGAGCCAGTTGTTGGCGAACCGGGGCCAGCCGGCCACCACGATGGGGTTGGTGTCAGCGTCCCACGGTTTGCCGTTGACGGTGTGGTTGAAGAAGGTGCGGGGCTCGGTCGTGGCGACCTCCTTGCTGGTGCCGGTGAGCTCGGCTTTGCGCTGTGCGGCTGCCGCATTCACCGCCGCTCTGGCCATGGCGAAGCCGGCGTTGCCGGTAGCAGGTGAGCTGGCCTGCTGTTGATCGATCATCGTCAGCTGTTTCGCGCGTGCGGCCTCGATCTGTTCAACGGTGATGGACTTGGCATACAGCGAATCGCCTCCGCCCATGCGGATGTCGTCGACGTGCACGAACAGTTTGCCGATGAAGAACGTAAACAGGGTGAGGATGACGAACAGCCGCAAAGGCTGCACGTATCCGACCCGGCGGCCCTTGAGGTAGTTCTGCGTGATGCGGCCGGGAACCCAGAGATCGCGCAGCGTGCGGAAGATGCGCCCGTCCAGGTGCCAGAAGGATTCGAACACTTCTTCAATGGCGTGGCCCACGTGCTTGAGCGGGTTGTGCGCCGATTGCCCGCAGCGATGGCAGTAGTGGCCCTGCAGGGCGGTGTTGCAGTTCTCGCAGTCGGCGTGAGCGCTGTCGGTCGAACTCATGGGCAATGGGCCAGGCGTCGGATGAAGGCGCCTACGATAGCGAATTTTCAGGTTTCGTTCAGCTTTGTTTTGGAGTGCCAACGAGCGTGCGTAAGGCGATCAAAAGCATCCACGCCTGGCGTGGATCTACTGATGGATCTGGAGGAACAAGTCCCTCTGTTGAGGGGCTGCCCCGACAGGGGCGGAGAGAGGGGGATTGTCGTGTGCATCCATGCACCCGATCCCGATGCGCGTTGCGCCTCGGGACCCGCCTGCGGTGATCTGTCCGTGCATGTCGCGCATCTGGAGGAACAAGCCCCTCTGTTGAGGGGCTGCCCCGACAGGGGCGGGGAGAGGCCGGCAAAGGGAGGGGCCCAAAGGTTGCGCAGCAACGTTTGGGGCGAAGCGCGCGCAGCGCACTTCGCGTCCCGCGCCAGATAACTGAAAAAGGCCGCCCCTGGGGGCAGCCTTTTTCAGTTATCTGGCGGAGAGAGGGGGATCGGATCGACTCGAACCTAACCCCTTGACCCTGCAACAGATCGCAAACCAGGAGTGTGTCCTGTGTTGTGTCCTGTCCATCATAGCTTCCGAGGGGGACGGGAAACAGTGGGAGAGTGCCTTGACCTTGTCCCCTTCAGGAGGGACGGGTAGAGCGGGCGGCCCAGGAGGCTCTGAGCCGTCGTCGGTCCAGATGTTACAATCGGTTCCGCTGTCCGGCCCTTGACTGCACGGAAGATTCCGTTAGTTTGGAATCCTTGGCTGTTCAGTCTGTTAGAGCACTTTGTGGGCCCTTAGGAGAGCTTCAGTGACCTTGCGATACATCGGTTCGAAGACTCGCCTCGTGGATGGCTTGGCACCCTTCATCGGGCAATATTCCGGGAAAGGTCGCTTCGTTGACGCCTTCTGTGGCATGGGCTCTGTGGCAGCCCAGGCATCCCAGCTAGGCTGGCCTGTGTTGCTGAACGACCACCTGTCTTACGCTGCTGTCATGAGCTCGGCTCGGCTGACGGGCCGCAATCAGGTGCCCTTCGCTGAGCTGGGAGGCTACACCTCAGCGATAGAGCGGCTGAACGAACTAGACGGCCGGCGGGGGTTCATCTGGAGCGAGTACAGCCCGGCTTCCTTGCAGCATTCCCGCGCAGGTATAGAACGTCGCTACTTCACCGAGGCCAACGCCGCGCGTATCGACAGCTGCCGTTCGCAGATTTTCGACTGGAGCAAGGCGGGGCTGCTGAATTCTTCAGAAGAACGAGTGCTGTTGGCAGATCTGCTTTCAGCCGCCAATCGTGTGGCCAATATTGCGGGCACCTACGGATGCTTCTTGTCGCGCTGGACGGCGCAGAGCCAAGGAAGCCTTTTGCTTCGTCCGCGTGATTTGGTCGACGAAGGGATGCCAGTCGACATTTCGGTGGGGGACGTGATGGATGTCAGCATTACCCCTGATGACACCGTCTACTTGGATCCCCCTTACACGAAGCGCCAATACGCGTCCTATTACCACCTCCTGGAAACGATCGTTCATGGCGATGCTCCCGTGGTGGAGGGTGTTTCGGGACTTCGCCCTTGGCAGCATCTGGCATCCGACTTTTGCTACAAGCGAAAGGCGCTCGGGGCATTGGTTGGCCTGATTCAAGGTGTTGACGCACGGCGAGTCCTCTTGTCCTACAGCAGCGAAGGTCACGTTGATCTGGACGAGCTGACCGAACGTTTGGTTGACACTGGCGTTGTCAATGTTGAACCACTGGCAAGTATTGGTCGCTACAGGCCAAATCAGAAGGCGAGTGACAACGCTTCTGAGGTCAGTGAATACCTCGTCGTCATCGAGCCGAAGTCAGCGGCCTCGCTGCCAAGAATGAGTGCGACGGCACGGAAATGAGTTCACCTGGAACATTGGAACAAGCGCGGCTGCGAGCTGCGGCGTCTCAGATTCGCGATTTCTCAAGCCAGTTCAAGTCTAAGCAGGAAGAAGCTCGATTCCAGTTGCTGGAGGCTGTGGCAGCACGCCTTGGCTCACACGACGTTGCAGAGTTCCAAGGAGCTTTTGGCCGGGCTTTGATTGCTCCAGCTGCTCAGCTGGACGAAGTCGCCGGCGCAGTGCTTGCACGGATTCGTATGGCTGGCATTGAACCGGCCCTTGCTCTGAGTGCACTCTCTCGGGAGGCACTTACGGCGTCCCAGCAGAAAAGCACTGGGGCGTATCACACAGACTTTCGACTCGCTCAGCGTCTGGCGAAGGTCTTGGCTCCGAACCTAACCGCCAAGAGTAAGGTCATCGATCCGGCATCGGGTTCGGGGATTTTGCTTGTAGCGCTGACCTTGGCTGTATGCGGGGATGATCGTCGGATGACGGCTCGTTGGCTTCGGAATGGCGTCCATGCAATGGACCTTTCTGAAGCTGCGCTTCGCGGGGCAACATTGTCTCTAGCGGCGCTCACCGATGACCTTAGTGCGGTTATCGAGATGCGTAGCCGTTGGAGAGCAGGCGACAGCCTTGCGCTCGAGGCGGCAGAGTGGGAAAGGATGGCTCCGCGCGGCTTTGACGCGATCATTGCTAATCCCCCGTGGGAAAAAGTTCGTCTAACTAAGCACGAGTTCCTCTTGGGAAAGGGCACCGCTCGTCACTACGGCTCTGATCTCGAACACATGGACCGCGCGGCGTTCGAAGCATCGTCGGGCGAGGTGAAGTCTTACGCAGAGTTCCTGGCGAGGCGTTTTCCTCTCCTGGTGCGAGGCGAGCCAGACTTGTATGCGGCTTTCATGGCGCTTTACTTGAATCTGCTGAAGCCGGGAGGTCAGGCATCAGTCTTGGTCCCGGGGGGGCTGATACGCTCTCAAGGTACTCAAGCCCTCCGGGAAGCACTTTTCGACCGCGCTGAACGGCTTGAGATTGGGCTGTTCGACAATCGCGCCCGCTTCTTTGGAATAGATACCCGCTTTAAGTTCTTGGCGCTCAGCTTTACTCAGCACGCTAACACCCATACAAAGGAGCCTATCCAACTGACCCGTGAGGGTGGGACGGAAACAGAGACGGAGGTGTTGAGCCGAGTTCGCATTGGAAGGAAGACCCTGCGCGCAGTGCGGCCGGACCTTAGTGTGCCGGAGGTCCATAGCAATGCGAGCTGGGCATTGTTCCAGCGTTTGGTTGAGCGTGGAGAGCGTATGGACGACCCTCTTTCGCCTTGGTTTGCAGAGTTCTGCCGCGAGGTCGACATGACAGGCCAGCGCTCATATTTCACACGGTGTCCGGGGAAGGGAAGGATCGGAGTTATTGAAGGCCGTCATGTTCAGCAACACCGCTTTGGTGCGAAGGCCTACGTCGCTGGATCGGGCCGTTCAGCCGTCTGGGAAAGCCTTCCGTTGGGAGGGGCTGAGGTTGTCCCTCAGTTCTACATCGCTGCGAAGGACTGTCCTGCCAAGGCCCAAGAGCGCATCCAGCGCCGTAGGGTCGGCTTCTGTGATATCGCAGGTCAGACTAACGAGCGCTCCATGATGGCAGCCCTGGTGGAGCCGGGCTATGTGTGCGGTAACAAGGTCCCAACAGTCTGCTTCCCCAATGACCCCGATGAGGATCGCCTCTTCGTGTGGCTGGCCGTCGTCAATAGTTTGACCTTTGACTGGATGCTCCGCAGGGTCCTTACGACCAGCATCAACTACTTTGTGCTCTTAAGTATCCCCATGCCCTCGATAAAGCCCAACGGGTTGCCTTGGAGGCGTCTGGCCACCGCTGCCCGGGAGCTTCATGAGCTTAACTTGGCTGCCAGGACCCCTGAAACCGACCGTGAGGCCGCAGGACTGCGCACAAGGATTGATGTCGAAGTGGCCCGTGCCTATAGCGTCACCCTTGCAGAACTTGATCTAATGGCCGCTGATTTCCCGTTGTTGGATCGGGGACAGCCTTCCTTGGAACAGGACAGCCGGTCAACGATCACTTGGGACTCTGTGCTCGCCGGCATGTCCGGCGGCAAGGACCCTTGGCAACGGCGAATGGTTGCTGCGCAGGACGCAGGGGCGATCGCCTTTGTTCCAGCTCAGCATTCAGGTTTCGAGCCGGAGGAAGGGGGCACTTATGGAGCAGAGCGGGTCGAGTCAACGTAAAGGGGCAGCAGGTATCGCCCGAGTTCTTTGGAAGGAAATCCTCCCAGGAGACCGCAGGAAGTTTGTTGCGCAGTCTCACGACTCTGACACGGGGGGCGGGGCACGAGACCTTCGCTTCCGCGGAGACGAAGAGCTTAAGGCCATCGTTTTGGCGATGTTCCCAGTCCAGGAGAAGGCGAATCGGAGGCGAAACAAAGTCTCGACGACCATTATCCGTCACCGGGGGCAGTTCTGCTGGAAGTCTGGTGCAGGCGTCAAGCAGGAAACTCACTCTGAAGCTGCCTACATCGAGCCTCCTACCAGCGCTCGGGAGGGTGAGTGGCGGATTACACGCGTTCACACCTACGGTGTTTTCCAAGGGGTCATCCCGCCGATAACTGCGGGAGACCGTGTGCTGCTTCTGCTCATTCAGACAGATGATGGCGACATCTGGCCCCGGTTTACAACTGAGGCTTCGCTTCGCAAAGACAAATGGAGCGCGGCAGTGAAGCAGCACATTCTCGGCTGCCTAGACAGCAAAAAATCTACACGCCGGGCATCTTACGGATTCTTCGATTTGCAATCTGGACGGATGCATTGCCATGTCTGATTCCGCATCTGTCGCCGTGCGCGAAGTTCTAAATCTCCTGGCTTCATCGAAGAATGTCTTGCTTTCGGGCCCTCCCGGCGTTGGCAAGACGCGACTGCTTTCGGAGATTGCCGCAGCGTTTCAGGCGGGCAGTCTAGGTTCACAGGGCACGCCGACGCTAAGTCATGGCGATGATGTGGCCATCCAAGATGCAGAGGAGGCGAAGGTCTTCCGAACGGTTTTCCATCAGAACTCGAAATACCGGGACTTTGTAACTGGGCTTGCTCCAGCTGTCGGTGAGGGCAAGGCCGGTCAGTTCACTATTGTAGAAGGCACGCTATTCCGAGCAGCGCAACATGCGCGCCAAGAAGGGTGCGCCTCTCTGTTGGTCATCGATGAAATCAACCGAGGCCCCGCCGTGCAGGTCTTTGGTGGCTCCATGGTGGCGATCGAGGCGGACAAGCGCCTCAGTCCTGATGGAAGTCCTCACGGGCTCACGCAGTTCTTTGAAGTGATGATGCCTCCGACGGGTCTCATTGAGGAGTATGCACTGCCAGACCGTCTCTTCATTCTGGCGGTTCAGAACCAGGCAGACAGCTCAGTGGAGCCCATTGATGTTGCTTTCCTCCGTCGGTTTGAGCCGTACCGGCTCAATCCGGATGAAGCGGTCTTAAGAAGCCACTTTCAGATTGAAGGGGGCCATAAGCGGGAGCTTCCCGAGGAGCCCAGCGTCGTGGCCGACCTTGCCGAGGCAAGTGCCCGGGCATGGGCGGCGGTCAACGAGAGGATAGCCATAGGGCGTGGAAGGGACTTTCAGGTGGGGCATGGCGTATTGATGCAGGATTGGTCAGCATCCCTTTCACTCGAAGAGGCGACAATGCTGCTGGCTAAGGGGTGGGACAAGGTGGTGGCCCATGTCACAGAGGTCTTCTATGGGGACCTCCGTAGCGTGGCTATTGCCTTGAACGCCACCGAGTTCGCCAACGAGGAGTCACCATTGAAGCTTGTTGAGCACACTTTCGGCACCGAGCTTCGATACGCTTTGGAAGGGGAGAGCCAGTGGACACGCAAGGCTTTGTATAAGGGCCTCCGAAGCATTGCTGGAAAGTAGCTCTAGATGGCCCGCTTCTCCGTCGTAGAGTATGGGCAGCCGGTAAACCTTCTTCCGTCCCTCGCAGCGTCAATGGGGAAGGGGACGGCTGAGGCTGCCCGGCACATCGCCGATGCCGGCGCACGAATTGCGCGTCAGGTTGGGCTCAAGAAGTCGCCGATTGAGGTGAGCGGGCCGTTGGTATCTTCCAGTAAGGTCGCGGGCCTTCTTCATTTGGGGCGATCCTGCGAGCTCGAGATCGCGCCCAAGTTTCTGGGGGAACACGCTGACGGTGCTGGATGGCAGGAGGATTTTTTCTTTCTTGCCATGCTCTCCAAGCATGGACACGTGCTCGCCTCTGATCGCATACGGGCCGACACCGATGTGGACAGCGATCTTGACTCGTTGTTGGCTCGGGCGATCACTGAGATGTATTGGGAGCATCACCACCGCCCAATCAGATCCTACAAAAGATCCATCGATCACGATTTCTTTCTCGACGGTGACGTAGACCCATTTGATTTACGCATTCCAGGAGCGGCTGGATATCCGCAGGAGGTCATCCGATACAGCAGGGCCAACCGCCACAATGCCATCATTTCTGCTGCTGCCGGGGTTGCACGTAGGCACGTCCGAAACCCGGCCGCGAGCGCTGATCTGTCCAGAGTGAGATCACATTTGGGAGTTCAGCCTCGCCTCCCTCGTGGACATTTGCTTCACCAGGTGGTCCCCGGTCGGTCGCGGCGTTGGCAGGCATTGATGGATCTTTCGGTGGATGTGGTGAACGGCTTTGGCATGGGGTTCAATGAAGGCGAGGCTAGGGCTCCTGGGTTCGTCATGGGGACGTGGCAGCTATGGCAGGATCTCGTCACCATTGCCCTTCGCCTTGGCTTTGGCGCAGGCAACGTGCTGGCGGAACCGCCTCTGGAACTGGGGATGAGACATTATCCCTACGGAAAAATGGGCAAGCTTAATGTCAGGCCGGATACATCCATTTTTTCAGATGGACGCCGGTTCCATGTGGATGCGAAATACAAAGGCCGAGTTGACCGTGGTCGTGAGCGCGCCGCCGAGTCAGACATCTATGAGTCCATGGCCTTTTCTATGGCGAGCAAAGGGCTCCCTGTGATACTTGCTTACCCGCGGCTCGCGTCATCGCCCGTTGTTCCTCTGGGAAGGATTGAAGTGCTGGAGCAGGTTCAGATATCCGGCTGCGGGCCAATCTTGGCGGTGTCTATTGAGGTCCGTGGCATATCGGGCCGCCGAGCGTTAGCCAGCTTTGTCCAAGAAATTAGGCAGGGTCTGGAAAAGTTGCCTGAGCTCTTGAAATAGGGATCGAATGTCAGCTATGGATGTCCTGTAGGAAGTTCAATCCAGACCATCAGGAGGGTCTCATGGCAGCAGTGACAGCGGCAGGTATCTACGGAAATCCGGAGCGCATTCTCTTTAAAACGGTGCCGGACGGTGACTGGAGAAAGTTTGTGGGCCAGTCTAACGATGATCCAAGTGCTGGAGGCGGGGCTCGGGATCTTCGATTTAACGGATTTAAGGATTTTGAAGCGATAGCGAGAGCATTTTTCCCTCTTCCGAACCCGGTCCTACGGAACAGAAATGGGGTTGCAACGACCGTTAATGCGTATTCAGGGAAATTGATGCACGGCTTTGGAGTGCCGCAGTTTGATGACGCATCGTTCGAGCCTCCTACCACCGCGCGAGACCTGGAATGGAGATTTGTGCGCGTCGCAAGTCAAGCCTCACTCACTAATGCTCAGCCATCGGCGGTGAACGGAGACAAGGACATCATTGTTCTCGTTCAAGAAAGAGTCGGAGAAATCGTAGCCGTTTTCACCACGGTCAATACGCTGCCAGCACACAGCATTTCTACGTTTATCTCGGCAGCCTGCGCGGCTCCGAGGCACCCTAACTATTCAGCTGCCGGCTTCTGGGACTTGGTGACGGGCCATCAGGAGCACAACTGACGGTTTCTCGACGTTGCCCGCAGAGGAGGCATCAAAAGTGTCTCCTCTGCCGCCTTCCGGTTTTCGCGTCGGGCCATCAGCGGCCCGACGACGAACACGCAAGGTCCGATGGGAAGCTGGAGCAGCCCGAAGCAAGGCTATGCCGATGCCGTTGACCGGACCATGCTGTAAACAACCCCGCCCAACACCGGAACCACCACGTGCGCTGGCACAAGCGCTAGGACGAGCAGGCTGAAGAACGCTCTGCTTTGCTCAGGATGTGGAAGCAGGTCAGCAAAACCCATCCCCAAGAAAGCTGCCACGTGGGTGGCCGTCACGATCGCCCAGGTCACGAAGAAGCCTTTCCAGAACAAGCTTCGCTTCGGCGAGGGTGCGGAGTACGGTTGCCGTTGGGCCTCTTCCTGACGCCGGTAGGCCCGGGCGTTGATCCAGTAGAGAAAACCCAAGACGGCCCAGATTGCCAAGCCGCCCGCGATAGCGAGCCAGCCCAGCGGGGCGCCCTGCTGCTGGGCCTCAAGGCCGCCGGCTACAAAGAGCAGGCCGGCGCCTCCCAGCAGGACCGTCGCGCAACCGACATGGGCGTAAGAACGCGTGGTCATGGTGGCCTCAGAGCTTGTGAGCGGTCCATTCGCCGGATGCTTTCGAAAAGCGAACCGGCTGGACGAACGGCCGCGCCTGGGCGACGCCACCGATGTCGAGGACGACCGAGCCGCCCACGTCGCAAATCACTCCCTCGGCCGTTTCCGATTTCTTGCAGCCGCTCAGGCTGAAGTCCCGATACTCCTTCACCCAAACTTGGCTGCCGAGCACGCGCTCAAACTCGGCGGTGATAGCTTTCTTGGCCTGATCATCGGAGGGTTTGCTGCCGCAGGCCGTCAGCGCCAAAGCGGCGGTCAAGCTGAAAGCGATGTTCCTGATCGTGTTCATGAGGGTCTCTTCCTGGTTGAGGATTGGGGTCTTACTTGTCGCGGTTGCCGGCCGGATCAAACCCGGCGATCCACATGCGGGTGTCGCGGAAGGGCGTGAGCATTCCCGAGGGGCCGGGATACAGGTCGTCCGCCCGCAGGAAGCCGGAGACCCAAGCGGCGCTCAAGGCCACTTTTCGGGCCTGCCAAGCGACCCCCTCGCGGGTCGTGCGCACGTTGAAGGGCTCACGGGGCGGGGTAGGGCCAGTGGTCCGATCGTCGCCCGTGTTCGGCTTTCCAGCGCGAACCCTCAGGCCCACCATCACGTCGGTGGTGGCCTTGGCTCGAGCATTGCTGTTGAGCTCCGCTTCTTCGCCCAGGTCGTCCCGGATGGTCAACGGGGCGTCGGCGCAGGCTCGGAAGGTCTCGGTGGTGGAAGCGGTGGGGCTGGTCCAGATCCGGGCTTCCACGGTCCAACAGGGCAGGCTTGCGCCCCATTCTTTGTAGGTCAGCGCGACCCGGGGCCAATCCAGCCAGCCCTGCTGCGCGCTCTGGTGGTCCTCGTTCTTGAACAGCCCATTGATCCGGCCAGCACCACTGATCGGGGCGTAGAGCGGACCAGTGGCCGACGCGGAGCCGGTTGCCGGCTTGGCCCCCAGGGCTTGCTGGCCTGCGTCTTTCAGGCTCTTTCCCAACTGGCGGAAGAAGCCGGGCCTTTCACCGGTTTGATCCGAATTCCAAGGGCTCTGCGCGTCGGCAGAGAAGTGCGGGCAAAGGCCCAAAGCCACGAGCGCGAGGAACGCTCCTTGTCCACGATGCTTCATTCAAATCCCCTGCAAAACCGCCCGCTTGGCGGTATTTGCAAATATGGCAAATGCAGGGCAAGATTGGAAGCGGCAGACTAACGGGTCAATTCAGCATTCGTTGGTCTTCTCCATGCCCGCAGCGCTTCCCCCCGCCTCTACCTTTGGTCGCCGTTTACGCGAGGCGAGGCTGAGCAAGGGACTGACCCAGGCTGCGTTGGGAGCGGTGCTGGGGTTGGAGGAGGAAAACACTGCCGCCCCTAGGATTTCTCGCTACGAGAGAGGCGATCGGATGCCGGACAACGAGAGCATGGCAAAACTGGCGGAGGCCTTGGAGCTGCCCGTCGCCTACTTCCACGCTGTCAGCGAACCCATGGCAGAAGCCATCCTAGTGATGTCACAGTTGCCAGAAGGGGCGCAGGAGGAGCTGCTGCGTCAGATGCGTGATTTCGCCAAAAAACGCGGGTCGGTGATCGAGGGCTAGGCACCACGAGGTGTTTAAATTAGACCTCTAGCTCTGCTAATAGGGCTTGCAGCTCTTCAAGGGGGAAAACGCTGGAGCCACTAGGTTTGTGGTTGAGGCAAGAAGGCACAAATGGTTCCAACTATGTCCTGGAAATCATCCCTATGCCTTTCAAGAAGGTAGTCAAAGATATCCTCTTGAGTGGCGATTCTCTGGTCTCTGATGTCGTAGTTCAAGCTCCGACCGTTGGTGTAATCGCTCTTGTGTGTCCTGAAGGGGAAGTCTGCATCCTCTCGGCTCGCGCTTAGCAGAGCTTTTTCTACGCTATCCAGCGGGATGGTGTAAATGCCCGGGTCCCCGGCAAATTTTTCGTTCTTCTGGTCTGCATCCAAGATCGCGATGACCTTATCACGTGGGGCCAAGAACTCTTCCGTTCGATTCTTACTGATGAGCTCGGCAATCTGAGAGCCGCCGCCGATGAAGATGATCTTGTGGCGAAGAAGAGTTTTTTCGCAATGCTTAGATACGATGTGACCAATGAAGGCAGTAAGCATCTTGTCCTCTGTCAAGATGTATCTGTCATACCCTTCAAATCCAAATAGCCTCGCCATCGCGTAGCTGTAGGAGATTGGCTTTATTGAGACCTGGGTAGTCTCCCGCTCCATGTAGAAGAGCTCATCAACCTCTAACTGCCGCATAAGCGCGAGAGAGTGGGTTGTGAATAGGATCTTGCGATCGTATTTTGCGCAAAACCCACGCAGCCAACCTGGAAGATTCGCTTGGGCTGCTGCGTCTAACGAAAGGTCAATCTCGTCAATCACCAAGAGCTTGGAAGAGCCTTTGATTGTGCGGTAAAGATTGATGAGGAAGTGCTCCCCGGAACTGAGGTAATCCTCTCGGATGTATGTGCCATCATCCATGACAAGAGCGTAGTAGCTCTTTCCCCTGACCCGGATCTCGGCCATTGCCAAGTAGCGGTCGGTTTCGTAGACAGCGTTCAAAAAGGCGATCAGCTCCTCGGGAGAATGATAGGTTGTTAGCGCAATGGCTTTGCGAATGTCTTGATCAGCATCGCTGGCGCTTTTGAAGTAGTTGAACCGAGCTCCGTAAGGCATCGGGAGCTCCGCGTCCACAAGGTCGCGTAACTCCTTGGATATCTTGTCTCGACAATCCAGAGAGCGGAGGGCGCTGTTGTAGGTGAACGTTGCTTGCTCGCCGTCTAGGGCGTAAACGATCCGGCTTTTCTGAGAGAAGGCATAGGGTGTCGCTGTCCGTATGAACGTGTCCGAGTTGGACAGGTTCCGAAGAGCTCGCACCAAGGTCGTCTTGCCTGCCCCGTTTCGGCCGACAAGGCACATCAGTCCGCTCTTGGAAAGATCCACGTCCAAGTGGAGATGCGCCACGTGCTGGATAGCGTCAAGCGTTACTTGGAGGCGGCTCATTGGGCAGACCTATGCAGGAGGCTGTCAATGACGGTGGTGCCGAACTTGTTCCTAAGCTTCTCAAGATAGGCTGGATCGGCGGCGTGGGCATAGCTGATGAGGCCACTGAGCCGCTCTAACCCTTCTTCCATTCCTTGGCTATACGTTTCCTCAAATATTCTTAATAGCCGCGCCCGGTCGCTGAGGTAGAAGTGGATCCAGGCCTCAATCCGGTTCCTGACATCCCGATCAATGGCAATGGCGCCCGTGGGCAGGATCACCAGCCCCAAGAGCTTGACCTTCCTGCCTACCGTTGTCAGCTTGCTCTTTGCCGGGTTGAGATTGAATTCATCGCCCAGCTCACTAGCAAGGCAGTCTTCAATGACAGCCTCTGCGTCTGAAAGATTGGCGCGCTCCTGAGTGGATAGCATGATGTCGTCGGCATAGCGCGTGTAAATCCATCCCCGGTCCTGGCTGATTTGGACCATGCGACGGTCAAAAGGGAGCAGGCAGGCGTTACTCACAATAGGGGAGGTGGAGTAGCCGATAGGCAGCTTCCCATCGATGGTAAGCAACCCGAGGATATGCTCCAGGTGATCAGGAAGGTCTGCAACGGGTGTCGCGCTCTCCATCAGAACCTTGCGAACCAACGGCGTCGTGATGCTATCGAAAAACCTTTCTAGGTCAGTCTGGAAGAAGGCTCGGCTGTTCGCATGTGGTTCGACCGCCTGAACGAGGGTCGCTCCCTTGCGATATGCAAAAGAAACTGAAGTGTCGACAGGCAGGTGCTCCAAAACAAAGCCGTTGAGGAAGGCATGGAAGTCCTTCAGGATCTTGGACGGCTTGTAGATGGTGCGGCTCTTCCAGCTGACCGGGCTGTAGTTCTCTCCAGGGGAAAGGGCCAAGAATTCGTCGAAGCGGTATTTGCCGTGATACATGGCGTCGAACAGCTTATGCAACGGCTGCGGGGTCATGAATTGCGGCCTATGGCTCCCTAGAATGGAAGAAAGCGTAGCCCATTACCGGCCAGAGATGCACAAACGAAATGCCCGGTCGGGCGTGAGCCTGCGACCGGGCATACGTAAGTTGATAAAACGCCCTAGGGACCAGACGTTAGACCGGAGCTACTCCTGGTCGCTGGTATGGAGTAACCCTAGCATGGTTCCCAGCTGGCTTACAAGTTCACCCGGGTTCGCCCGCACCACCGGCGCCCAACGCAGGGCCTGGAACTGGAAGCATTGCGCCGCACTGAGCCACCTGCCCAGCGTGACGTAGGTCAGGCGACAAGGAAGTCGCTAGGGGATCTGCCCATGGCAACCAGCTGGGCCATCCACTTGGGCTGTCTGCCACGCCCAGTCCAAGTCTCGTTCGGATTGGCCGGGTTGCGATACTTCGGAGCCACCTTGCCCAGTTTGCGGGCCGAAGGGCTTCTCCGGACGTTTGTCTTCTTGGACTTGCTGGGCGCCGCCGCATCAGGAACTCCGTAGAGTTCCTTGATTGTGTAGCCATGATCCTTGACGTATTTGTTGATCTTGGCACGCATGGCAGCAGCCTTCGGGCGTGTCAGGATCTTGGTCTGCTGCTTCTCTGCGGTGCTGATCAAAGAGCGCAACTCTTTGACCGACAATCCCGTCAAATCGATAGGCATTAGAGATTTCCTCAAAATGGACAGCCGTTAGCCTAGTGTGGAACGAGCTTGATTGCCACACGCGCGGTGGCCGGGTGGCCATTATGGGTAGAACTTGCTGGGGTCGGAAAGCTGTGCTGCGAACTGACCTCGCTCATACTTAGGCAGTTCAACGCTAGGCTGGTAACGCTTGATGGTGCGAACCTTCTTTTTTTGAGCCAACGCCGGTTTTTTGTGGAAGTAGGCCTCGTGCAAGACGGCGACACGCTTGTTGGGTGAATGCCCGGTGATCAGTGCGATGACCTCTTCCGGGATGTCCTGGTGATGAAGTTCTGTGGCGATGGTGTGGCGGAATGCATGAAACCCAACCCCCTTTCTGAAGCCCAGACGCTTCATGTAGGTGCTGAACTGGTTGAGTGCCGCTTGGCTGTAGCGAGCGTTTGAGTCGCCCGTTTTGCGGTTGACGCCCGCCGAGAGGTGAGGGAAAAGCCTGGGATGGCCGCACTCCCGAATGTCCTCCACGAAGTCCAAGAAGCCAGCGTCGATGAGCTGCTGTGCGATGGGCACATCTCGAATGGCGGACCTGCCTTTCAAGCGTTGTCGGCTTCTGCCTCGGTTCTTATGCGCTAGGTCTGGATCGATCGTGACTCGAATGCGGAGCCACCACATGCCCGCCTCCTGAACGATGTCCGCAACCTTCAATTGCGCGACTTCGTTGATGCGTGCTCCCGTGTAGAGGCCGATCATGGGCATCCACCAGCGGTGGGGATGGTTCTTTGCCCAGGGAACAAAGGTCTCCTGCGCGAAGATTTTCTGCAGGTCTGACTCGTCGAACAGGCGCTCCGCCTTGTCTGCGTCTTCGGCCAAGTCTTCCTTGAACTTCTTGAAGGGCGCCATGGGGGAGGCCGGAATCGCGTTGGCCTCGACCAGGCCTTTGAAAAAGGTGGAAAGAAAGCGGCGATGCTTCTCAAGCGTCTTGGGTGCCAGCGGAGGAACGGCCAGCTCCTTGCCCAGCGCGACTGCCTGGTCATACGTGTAGCCGCGATACTTCGGGTCTGAGAGAAGCAATGGCGGAGCCCACCGCAGCAACTCCCAGAGGCGATAGATATGGGCATGGTCGATGCGGGAGACGGGGATGTCGCCACACGCCATCTTGAGCAAGGTGAGCGTGCGGAAGGTGGAGCCTGTCGTGTCCTTCGCCAAGCCTCGGTCATCGCGGGACCTAACGTAATCCGCTATCTCCACTGAAAGAAGACGAGGGGCGGATGCGACAGGCAGCGGGACAGGGTATTGGGTGCAGCCATTGGCCCGGCGGCTGCGACGTTGGCGGTCGTCGGCCCGGTCAAGCATTTCTTGAGCGTGGATGGCAGCCTCTCGGCCGGTGATGTTCAATTCCTCGATGCGAAGATTGCCTACCTGGATGCCCCTGAGCTGGAGAGTGCCCATGGGGTGGAGTAGGTATTGGTGGAGGTGTTCTAAAGCGGGGGAGGGCATTGCTTGGCTTCCATCGGGACGATGGAAGTACCAATAGAACAGGTCCCAAAATGGTCAATACAAAATCGGGATCAATCTGAACGCCGTAAGTGTTGCGCAACGACACGACTAGCTCAAGGAAGTGTCACATTTGTACCGGGCTGGTTTGCGCTACCATAATTAGTAAAAACAATGAGTTGGCGATTGGTCCATCCGAAAACTCAAGAGTCATTTTGGTACTGTTTAATGTATATAAGCTAACAAAAAACGTTCAGGCTCCCATCTTTTGCTGAACATTGGTTAAATGAAACTTTTTCGTTGTTAGGGTTTTGAGTTTGGTTTCTCGTTCTCCGCATCCTAAATCGGGCCAGTTTGACGGAGGCGTGGCATGAGGAAGTCGATGATAGAGGAAGTTTGGCCGGCATCTGTCCGCTTCGTCCCTTACGTGGGTGAGCGCTTTTCCCAAGGCTTCGATGGGCAGCGGCTGTTGCTGCTTGGGGAGTCTCACTATCGGACGGAAGGAGTCAGCGATGCCGTAGAGGTGACCCGGCCATACACCAAGAACATCTTTCAAGGGATGGCTACTCGGGTTCGGGATTCCAGTGATGGTCCATTCTTCCGTGCCTTGGACCTGGTGCTTACCGGGGACAGTCAGCATTCGATAGCGGAGGCGGCAGAGGTCTGGCGGCGCATTGCCTTCATCAACCTATCCCAGTCTTTCGCTGGCACCAAAGCAAATCATCGGCCGCGCAGCCAGGCGCTGCGGGATGGTGGCAACGTTTTGGTCAACGATATCCTGCCAGTCCTAAACCCGGATGTGGTGCTGGTGCTGGGTCGCACCGCTTGGCGGTTCTTTAGTCATGGTGAACCACAACCTGGCTTAGAGCCCTTCATTGCCCAACAGGTGAATCGAGGAGCGAGCAAGCCACGCTACATCGAATCCAGGGAAGTCTGGTCACTGGACTACGAGGGAGGGTCAGCCCTGATGACGTGGGTCTACCATCCATCGTGGAACGTCGACACATGGAAGGACCGGGCGGGAGCGCTGCGTCACCTGATGGCGCTTGCGAAGCAGAGCTGAGACTATCCGGGCCACCGTGGCCCAAGGAAGAGATGCAATGAGCGAGGCAGGGGATTTGGCTAAAGTCGTTCGGAAGACGGCGAGCAGCGGAAAGCTCGACTATGTGCCCGTCGTGGTCCTCAATGAGACGACGCGGACCAAGCTGCATGTGGTTGGATGGCTGATTCCTCATAGCGACCATACAGAGTTCTCCATAAAGCTTGAGGGATTCAAGAAGACCAAGGCTTCGCCCTGGCAGGAGGACCCGGTCAAGAGCATCACCTTGACCGAGGCCTCCACGCTCAAGCTCTTCAAATACCTTCAGACGCATCTTCCATTGGCGCAGCAATCGGAAGCCGGTGAGTTCATCCTGATCAAGGTGGCGAACGGGGCGGCCGATCTTACCGGGCATGACCCCCAGTCGCTGGTTGGCGCGCTCACCAAAGTGCTCTCTCACTCGGATTTGGTCCAGCATCTGGCCAACACTGAGCTCACTCATGAGCTGACCGCTGCGCTTCGGGGATCTATTCGTCTGAGTGAGATGCGCTCCGCAGTCGCCGAGCTACGCTCCAGCCTAGGGCGCGAGTCGGCTGAGCAGGTCTACCAGTCATGGTGCGAGAAGCACTGCTGGGCCTTCGGCAATGCCTACGTGGTCCGGGACGAGGTGCGTGCAATCACCACTGGGGACAACATCGATCTGATGTTGCCTAACGTCATTGCGGGGTATCGAGATATCGTTGAGCTGAAGCGGCCCGACATGGAGGTGCTTCTCTATGACAAGGCCCACAAGAACCACTATTTTTCCGCCGAGGTATCGAAAGCCATCGGTCAGTGCCACCGATACCTCGACATGCTTCACGACTTCGCAGACAAAGGCTTACTCGACCACAAAGAGGTCGTGGCTTACCACCCGCGCGCCACCATCGTGATCGGGCGATCCCATGATTGGACTGACGAGCAGCAGCGTGCACTCCACGGTCTCAATCGGCGGATGAACGGTATCACCGTCATGACCTATGACCATCTACTGGCGCAAGGCGAGCGATTGTTGGACATGTTGTCCCCCGCAGCGGGTTCCGAGGCCACGTCGGTCGACATCGTCGAACTTGACGACGACATTCCCTGGTAGGTCTTGCCAAGGTATAAAGAGATTTTCCAACCCCTCACGACGGAGGTTTAGATGAGCGCTTCAGTGCACAAGGATGCTCCCCACCTGAAGGTGTGCGAGGGAGACCCTTCGCTCGGACACACTCCTTACATTGCCTTCGAAGAGTATCTGGATATTCCAGGGCTTGAGGATGCCGACATTCGCTTGGAGTTCGCTAACAATCCCAGTCTTGAAGTGGTGGAAGACCTGCGGCGCAGGCTGAAGAGTGCCGGACTGGTCTTTGTGGTCCAGCGGAGGCCCTAGCCCGCTCAAAGAGCGATGTGGTATGCCGTCAGCGTCCAATACCGTCCATTGCGTTTGCATCGCAAGAGATTGCTGTCAAGGTCGCGTGGGGTAGGACGGGTGGTGGATCATTTTGAGGGCGTAGTGCTGGACTTCCTGCGGGCAGACCGAAGGCTGTTCATCAATGCACAGTGTTGCATCCAGCTGAACCCTGGAAGCAATCCTGATACAAGTGGCCCTCACTGGTATTGCGACGCGGTCGCTGTGAGCGTCCGGGACCGAGCGGCCTACCTTTGCGAAATCTCTTATGCGGGCCGCCTGCCTGCGCTGTTGGGCCGCCTTAGAAGCTGGGATCAGCACTGGCTTGCCTTGAAGGAGGCGCTGGCGAGGGACTGTGGTATCCCCGCCGATTGGACGCTTCAGCCATGGTTGTTCGTTCCCAACGACCGCGTGGATCGCTTGCTTTTGGGCACCCGTGCGCTATCACTGATGCCAGAGCCGCGGATAACGGCCTTGGAGGATGTCCTCCCTTGGCGCTACCGATCTTGGGACCGTGGAGACTATCTGGATTCTCGCCGTGACTGACTTCAACCTCCGGGCGCCTAGCTTTGCTTTGCTCCAAGCTCCCATCGCCTGTTGGAAATGTGGCTCAGGAACCCTGGTCACTGCCATCTGGGTGCCTCGCCTCACAGAGTTCGATGAGGAGGGCGAGTTAGAGGTTGCTGATGCTGCTGTCCTGCAATATGTCGAATCCTTGGACGCAGCCGTCGAGGCGTTCGTCGTCCAGGCCGCACCACTCCTGCGCATCGGCCGGTCGCAGACTGCCGGCGTCAACTATTGGGCCAACCATTGTTCCCACTGTGACGCCCTCCAGGGAGACCACTTTGTGATGGGCGTAAATGGGCCTTTCTTCCTCCAGTCCCGAGATGATCTGACCTCGTTGGCAGTTCGCCCGGGAACTGCCAGCCTGAGAGCCGCTGCCGGCTATTCGGAGTCGGGATGGATGACTATGGTCGCAGACCAAGTGAGACAGCAGCGTCTCAGTATGGAGTTGCCGGATGCCCCTCAAGCGCCATTACATTGGTGAATTCACAAATGTGACGGCAGGCGCTGGGCGCAGATGCTTGTCGAGGCTTAGCTGCTTGCATTTGGTGTCCTTTGTGTGATAATTGGCCCATGTTCACATTCCTAAAAAAGAAGTCCTCGCGTAGCCGTACCGAATCCTTGATGGCGGTCGATGAGCGCGGTCATTTGGTTCTGGACAGGCGAGCGCTTAGTGAGAGTGGAGTGCTTGATCGCCAGTATCAGGCGGCTGATCGACTTTACGAGGTCCTAAAGGCTCGTAAGAAAAAGTAGTCCTAAGGGGGCCAAGGATGGGGTTCTTAGCAGTAAGCCTTTTTATTTTGGCTTGCGGATGGAAGCTGTATCGCGATTACATTCCTACCAAGGCTAAGGCGATAAGAAGTCTTGGGCATCCTCAGTATTTCGGGGCAGCACTTGCGGCGGGATTGGTGTTTGTCCTTGCGCTTAGCGTCCATACGGCTGCACAGCGCCTTCCGATTTATGGATCTCTTCTCTCCGCCATCTCTGACGTTCTCCCGCGTTCTGAAGATGCGCGCGTTAAAGTCACCGCACCTTCAGAGCGCGTAACCCAGCTGCGGCCTGTGGTCATTGGTGCTCCATTGACCAACTCAAAAGTTATCTTCGCGGATCAGTCGGGGAAGCCTGAGGGGGGGATTGGGCTTTCACCTCTAGGTAAGGGAAAGGATGACTTTCTCGCTGCCGTGTCTATTGCGGCGTGGGCGCTATTCATCGCAGTTGTTTTGCCTTTCTTGCTGAATCAGCCATATATGGCGAATCGGCATCTTAGGTATGTGGTTGCGAGGGGCGATCTGGAGGTTGTTGAGACAATCCTCGCGTCATCAGTAAGGACCGGTCTTACGGTTGCTGTCAGCCTGTCGAATGGAAAGGTTTACATTGGTGTGCCTCTTGAAACGGGCCAAGGGGGGCTGGCAGAAAGCCAATGGATTCAGATCCAGCCCTTGGCCTCGGGTTATCGTAACGAGCAAGGCGAGCTGGTCATTACGACTGGTTACAAGCAGATCTACGATAAGTTAAAAGGCTCGTCGACAAATCGAATTCAGTCGAGCGATTTCAAAGTGGTCGTTCCGAAAAGTCAGATCGTTACAGTCCAGAATTTCGATTTGGCAACATACTTAGAGAACTTCGGACCAGAAGCCCAAACAGCTGAAGGCGATTCACCTGCTTTGGATGCGGCAGGGGGCGACCGGCCGTTGGTGATTCCAGGTGATGGGCTAAACATCCCTTGGTGGTGCATGCCAAACGCGGTGGCTCCTGATGACGCAGAAGTTCGAAGCGAAAGCGGTCCCAAGCCGGTGGCTGCAAAGGCCGGAATGAAGGATGGAACTCTCTCTTTGGTAGTGAGGTCTTTGAACTTCATCTATGGATTGGGGCTTGCGGGAGGAGCAATAGGGATTGCGTATAAGTCCGAATATTCCATGATATGGCTGTTGTCTTTGCTAAGCCTTCTAGCATTGTGCCTTTGTCCCACTGGTCGATGGGGAAGGACGTAGCACCTCCACATTACATTTTCCGGCTTTGGTCGCTAGTTCGTTGTAGTGATGCATGGCATCTACAAGAAGAAGCAAGAGCGCACTTAGGCATCCTGACGGATGCGTGCGCCAAGGGCTTCGCCCCTAGGACCCCAAGCCTCTGCGAGGCTTGCCAAAAGCAAAAGCTGATCCATAAAGACTACTGTTTTCAGGAGTTTTTATGGCTATCTTCCACACCTCAATCAAAACCTTCAGCCGCGGCCGCGGGCAGTCGGCCGTCGCTGCGGCGGCCTACCGGGGCGGGCTGCTGCTCATGGACTTGCTCACCGGGCAGCAGCACGACTACCGCCGCCGCAGCGGCGTCGTTGAGAGCTTCTGCCTCGCCCCGCCTGACGCTCCCGCGTGGGCCTTGGACCCTCGGGAGCTCTGGGCAGTCGCAGAGGCTGCGGAGCGGCGGAAAGACTCGACTGTGGCGAGGGAGTTTGAAGTCTCCTTACCCCATGAGCTATCCGAAGAGCAGCGGGCGCACTTGGCGTTTGTCATCGCCGACGCGCTGGTCGATCGTTATGGGTTCGCTGTCCAGGCCAGCATCCATTCGCCTGGGACGCCTGATGGGCTCAACCACCATGTCCATATCCTGGCCACCACGCGCCGCCTCGGACCTGAGGGCTTTGGGGACAAGACCCGGGAGCTGGACGTGGGGCCGTCTGGCAAGGTGCAGGTGCAGTGGATTCGGGAGATGGTCGCGGCGACTACAAATGCCCACTTGGAGGCGGCCGGCCATACCAGCACCATCGACCACCGAAGTCTGGCCGAACAGGCACGGTCTGCGATGGAGCGAGGCGACGACTTGGCGGCAGCGGCGCTCTCCCGCGAACCGACTCAGCACCTAGGCAAGCATGCTGCGGCCCTAGCTGGGAAGGGTGTGGCGACCGACAAGGCAAGCACGAACGACCAGATCGCCGAAGACAATCGGGAGCACTATGATTTCCTCGTGCGCAAAGCCGGGCTGGAAGGAAAGCCCGCCCCAGTGCCTGGCCAAGAGGCCGCAAAGCGAAGTGGGCGAGTGCTCAATGCGGAAACCGCAGGGCTACCTGGGGGGCTGGAGATGCGAGGCGTATCCGGGGTCCGGCTGCAGAACCTGCTCCTTTCGTCTCACGGGCATACGCAGGAGCAGGCGCCCATCAGCCTTGCCGAAAAAATTATCAATGCACTGCGCGACGTGGAAGAGATTTCCCGGGCTAGGGCAGACTTGGCCATGGAAAAGATTCGCGATGCCTTGAGGTGGGCTCAGCGGCAGCTTTCCTCTCAAGGAGAAACCAGCGAGCTTCGGCAGTGGGTCACCAGAGCTTCGCTCCAGGTTCGTGCCCTTAAGTCCCTCATCATCAGCCGGGCTCGCAGGCTGCTTAACGTGAAGAGTGCAACCAGGCTGCGTCACATGGCCGAGCAGGAGTGGGAACGGTTCAACGCCGATTGTCCGCCGGGGTCGACCAGATACTCGAGGTCGGAGTGGACCCTGCGCCGAGGGCGGCGGCTTTCGGTTCTCGAGAAACATACAGCCGAGCTGAAGGCGGCTCAGGAGCGGGCATCGGAGGTAGAGCTGAATGCCATCGATGCCGACATCCTTGCGAAAGCTGAGCTGCTTGCTGGCTTGCCTCATCCCTCAGTCTCAACTCTCAGGATCGCTGAGCCCAAGCCTGTGCCGCCTGATGACCTGGGTTCCGTCCGGTCTGTCCCCCGAGGGCCAACGTTTCACTGACTCTACAAAGAACAAGCCCCGCGAATGCGGGGCTGGTGTTCAATGGGGGCCGGTGCCCACCGATGGTTTTCGAGGCGGCAGTGGTTTCGCTGGCGGAAGGCCGCGAGAT
Organism: Stenotrophomonas sp. 62841_Sma; assembly: GCF_056482945.1. Classification (NCBI taxonomy): domain Bacteria; kingdom Pseudomonadati; phylum Pseudomonadota; class Gammaproteobacteria; order Lysobacterales; family Lysobacteraceae; genus Stenotrophomonas; species Stenotrophomonas sp. 62841_Sma. The sequence goes on from NZ_CM151224.1 coordinate 1,061,131, forward strand.
GCACGCCAAGCATCGGGAGAAGGGAAGCTTATCGGCACTTGGCTGCGGTCCACGCTCGCTGCTTGCGATACAGTGCTTCTCGTAGGAGAGTAGGCGAGGGGCTGACCTCCTTGGCCTCCCTGCGACTCGGCGAATCGACGCAACAGTAGTCTTGCGACATCCAGTGCATGTTGAACATCCAACTCACGCTCAGCAGCGTTGCGGGTGTTGTTTTCAGGCAGCAAGGCTTGAAGAACCTGGCTGGCGATACGAAGTTCGACGTTTGCTGGCATTTTTAAGTCATCTGGTGAAGGGTCTTCACATCGAAGCACCCAGACGGAAATGCGCAAGCTTGTGATGACGCAGCGCGTCACACATTTGCCGTTTGGATGCCTTGCCTTAAGCGTCGAGAGTTGCTGCGTTTCAGTCTTGTCTTGCTGGGCTGCTTTCCGGCGCGAGACTGACGGTCCACTGGCCTCCTTCCTGCCGACGTAGGGTCAGTAGGTCATAGGTCTTCAGCATGCTGAGTAGGCCCGAATGCCCATATGCATTGGGAGAGAAGGAGGGGTCTGTTCGTTTGAGGTATTGGCCCAACGGCCCCAGTCCTACCTCGCCCTCTGAGGTGTCTCCAGCCAGCAGCGTGACCGCTTCCACCACGAACTTGGGACGGCGCTTGGGAAGCGGCTTTGTGTCCGCCGCGGTGGGCTCAGCTTTGTTGCCCTCCGCTTTGGCCGGTGATGCATTGGGTCGGTCTTCGCAAGGCTCGGCGACTGCTTTGCGCTCCCATTCGAAGAACTGATCGCAAGCGTTTCGCAGGGCTGCTGGCGTCTTGGGCTCGCCGACGATACAGACCGTCGCGCCGCGCTCCCGCAGCTTTCGACACAGGTAAGCGAAGTCGGAGTCACTGGTCACCAGGCAGAAGGTGTCGGCGCGGTGATCAAACAACGCCTCTTGAGCATCGAGAGCCAGGGCAATGTCGGAAGTGTTTTTTCCAGAGGCGTATTGGTATTGGAGGCAAGGGGTAAACGCCTGTTGGACGAGCACTTCCTGCCAGCGGTTGGCCAACGTGGCGTGGTTTCCATACCCGCGCCGCAGCACCACGCGCCCGAACTGGGCCACCATCAGCAGCGCGTGTTCCACGATCTCGGGACTGACGTTGTCGCAATCGACCAAAACGGCCACTTTGGTGTCGTGAGGGACTGATCCGTTAGCCATGTTCTTGTCCTTAAGCTGCGATGCGTGCATCCAAGCCGGCGTGTTCCCTCAGCAAATAGAGCAGACCACCCCCGTCGATCAGCTCAATGGGCTTGTCTTTGGCAAAGTTGAAGGCTTCGGTGCCGTAGCCGCTGGTGCAAACCAAGATGCCCTTGCTGGCGCCTTCGTTGAGCATGGTTCCGTAAAGGTCGCGGACCGCGCTGACCCCTACGGTGTCCCGATAGCGCTTGGCCTGTATTACGACCTTTCCGCCCAAGACGGGACGGGTGTCAAAGGCCACCGCATCCACTCCACCATCGCGGGAGCTCCGGGTCAGTTTCGTGTCCAGACCCATCCGACTGAACAGGTTGGAGACGAGTGCTTCGAACTCGCTGGGGGTCAGATCCAGAAGGTTGGGGCGCGATTCAAGCCCTGAGAGCACGTCCGATTGCGCGATGAAGCGCTTGTCGACCATGTTGAATTCGACGATTGGTTTGATGGCCTGCAATTCATCGGGCCTGTTTGACACTTGAGCACCCAGGCTGCGCAAGCATGCGACTTTCTCCACGCGTTCGAGCCGCAGCTGAAGGAAGGCGGCCTTTGTTGCGCGGACGGACACCACCGGCACCCGAACCTCTTGGCCGGTGGTGGGATCGTGGGTGTCCACCACGCCATTGAAGGTCACCAGCGCCAATGCGTTTGCTTGATCGGCCTCAAAGGCTTCGTGCAAGGTCCTCAGCGCGATTGAGGCAATGATGTCTTGGTAGAGCGATTTGATGTCGCTGGCCTTGCGCGCCTTGGAGTCGATCGCATCGCGTGTTTTGACGTAGCGATAATCGGCTTCGGTGGGGACGACGCCCACCTCGGGCAGGTCATACTCAATGACCAATTCCTTGGATGCCTCGGCATAGGCCAGCTTGAACGCCTGAGGGAAGCCCTCAGAGGGGTATTCGGAGCGCGTGAGCACCATGTCGTTGTAGGCCACAACGGCATCAGGCTCGTGAGCCAGGTAGGCGCTCTGAAACTCATCCACTTCAGCGTTTCGGCGACCAACGTCAGCCTCATAGAGCGCGCGTTCGGTCTCGTGTTGGGCCCGTAGATCGGCCAGCCGTTGCTTCTTTTGCGCTTCTGCGCGATGGAACTGTTCGAGAGCCTGCTGGTGGGCTTGATGGGCCGCCGTCTGGGCTGCCAAGTGCCGCTTTGCGGCGCCGGGCCAAAAGCGTGAGAAGCCGGTGGGGCCCGGAACCTCGACCTCGACCGGCGCCAACCCCGGAACCAAGTCCTTGGGCACCTTGAAGCCGGGATAGGCATCGGTGTGACGCAGGCTGTCGAAGCTAATGGTGTCGTTCACCGACAGGGTGTGTAGAAGCAAGCCTTCCAGCTCCTCCAGCCGGTCTTTGAGCTCGGCGTTGAGGTCGTCTGCTTCCGCCTGGCGGTCTTGGAGGTATTCGGCTTTGGCCAAGCGCGCAGCTTCCTTCTCCTGTTTCTCCAGGGCGCGCAGCTCCCGCATCTGTTGCGCAGCAGCCATACGCTCATGGCGCTCCAACTGCCTCAGTTGCGTCGCTTGCATTCGCTGCTGGCGCTTGTTTTCGCGCTGCGCTGCCGCCGCTGCCCGGCCGGCTGCCCGCAGAAACCCTTCTAGGCCGCTCCGTCGTCCCATACATCCCCCTGATGTCGAATATCTAAAGACTACCCTGTCGACGTCCTTCTAACGCGCTTTCTGGGCGTTTGGTCGTTCAAAAGGGCCCGCAGCGCAGGCAGGTTCAAGCCAAAATCCAGGACCGCCAATCCCGGCGTGTTCTTTCCAGGCCCATGCAGCTTCTCCTGGGCGGTGAACTCGCGGCTATACGTGGCGTGGTGCTCGTCGTCCAACTCGTGTCCCACCACCTGGGCCCGCAGCTCGGACGGTACGCCCGCCCCTTGGAGCGACTGAATGACGGTTTTCCGGAGCGAATGGAAGCCGCGCTTGCCGGGCGTCCAGTTCTTGCCCACGGCTTCCAGGTGGCGGCCGAACGCCTTGGTGATCCAATTGCCGGCGCCGTTCTTGGCATCTGGTTTGGCGGCAGGGAACAGCCGCTTTGCCTCTGCCGCCCTTAACCCCTCAACCCATTCCTTAAACCCGAGGGTCAGCAGATCAGGGTGAACAGGGACGGTTCGGATGCTGGCATCGGATTTGAGCTTCTGATGCTCCCCTTCGTCGGACATGTGGATGCAGAGCAATCCCGCCTCCTCGGTGACATCGCTGGGAAGCAGTTGGCCCACCTCGGCGGCACGAGCGCCTGTGTAAAGACCGATGACCGCCGCCCAGCGGGCCGAAAGCGCCAGTCGCTCGAAGGCGGCTGGCGCAAAGAGGGCATGGACTTGGTGGGTGTCGTAAGGCTTGAAGCCAAACTTTCGCCGAGCTCGCTTCTCTCGGATGGAGTAGCTGACATGCCCAGCGGCAACATTGTCGCCCCTCGGGTAGTAGCCCGAGGCCATGGCCCACTCGAAGAAGCCGCCCTTGCCTCCAATGTAAGACTGCTTGTTGGTCAGGGTGGGGGTTGAGGCGCCCTCTTCGCGCATGTGCTGATACCAGCGGGCCAAGTCCGTGCGCGTCAGCGTGTGGAGCTTGGTCTTGCTCCCGAGGAAGCCGACCAGGGAAACGATGGCCGTGCGCTTGATCGTCCAGGTCTTGGGCAGCGTGTTGCCCTTGAGCGTGGCCAGCCAAGCGTCGCAGGCGTCTTCGAGGGTGATGGGGGTCAGTTTGGACTTCGTGACTGGTGCCGGGGCGGGGGAGGGGGCGCCGTTGACGGCGTCCAGCAACGGGTCTGCGCCCTGGCGTTGCATCTTCTGGAAAAGCCGCAGGTCTTCCTCGTTGTCGATCTGCCAGCGCTCGGTGACCGTGCCATCGGCGGCGCGGGACCGGTGAAGGATCAATTCCTTCAGGTTGTCGGATTGGGTCAGGCGGGCGATCAGTTCATCGGCCTCGCGCTTGCTCAGCTTGTCCACGCGTTGGTCCCTCAACACATCGAAGGCCTGAGCATAGCCCGCAGCCAGGGCCAGTGCGCGCAGCCTGGCCGTGGGCAGGTTGCGGGTGCGTAGCGTGCGCTTGAAGACGCGTCGGCCAACCACGCCTTGAAGGTCGGTAGGGACGCGTTGCCGGAAAGCCCAAAGGCCGGTGGGAGAGCGGGTGAGGTGATGGGGAATGCGCATCGAGAAATGTGTCCCGATTTGTGTCCCGCCGAGGGTCACCCCAGAAAAGCAAAAACCCCTGATTTATCAGGGGTTTGCGTAATCTGGCGGAGAGAGGGGGATTCGAACCCCCGAAGCGCGGTTTAGACGCTTACACACTTTCCAGGCGTGCTCCTTCAACCACTCGGACACCTCTCCGGATCCCTGCCATCGGCGAACGCCTCAGCAGGGGCGCAGATTCTAGCGGGCCGCGCGGCACTTCACAAGCACCCCGGTCAGGAACCTGCGAAGGACGTGCCGGAGGCGAGGGGGCTGGACAGGCATGGCACAATGGAACATCCGATGGAAAACGGTGGCCTGATGTCCTATCTCGTCCTTGCCCGCAAGTGGCGTCCGAAGCGTTTTGCCGAGCTGGTGGGCCAGGAACACGTGGTCCGTGCGCTCAGCAACGCGCTGGACAGCGGCCGGGTCCACCATGCGTTCCTGTTCACTGGCACCCGCGGCGTGGGCAAGACCACCATCGCGCGCATTTTCGCCAAGTCGCTGAACTGCGAGCAGGGCACCAGCGCCGACCCGTGTGGCCAGTGCGCGGCCTGCCTGGACATCGACGCCGGGCGCTACATCGACCTGCTGGAAATCGACGCCGCGTCCAACACCGGTGTGGATGACGTGCGCGAGGTGATCGAGAACGCGCAGTACATGCCCTCGCGCGGCAAGTACAAGGTCTACCTGATCGACGAAGTGCACATGCTGTCCAAGGCGGCGTTCAACGCGCTGCTGAAGACGCTGGAAGAACCGCCGGAACATGTGAAGTTCCTGCTGGCCACCACCGACCCGCAGAAGCTGCCGGTCACCGTGCTCAGCCGCTGCCTGCAGTTCAACCTCAAGCGCCTGGATGAAGACCAGATCCAAGGCCAGATGACCCGCATCCTGGCGGCTGAGGAAATCGAGGCCGATGGCAGCGCGATCCTGCAGCTGGCCAAGGCCGCCGACGGCAGCCTGCGTGACGGCCTGTCGCTGCTGGACCAGGCGATCGCCTACGCCGGCGGCGCGCTGCGCGAGGACGTAGTGCGCACCATGCTGGGCACGGTCGACCGCACCCAGGTGGCAGCGATGCTCGATGCGCTGGCCGAAGGCGATGGTCCGCGCCTGTTGCAGGTGGTGGCTGCGCTGGCGGAGTTCTCGCCGGACTGGAGCGGCGTGCTGGAAGCGCTGGCCGAAGGCCTGCATCGCATCCAGGTGCAGCAGCTGGTACCGGGTGCCGCAGCGGCTGCCGAAGGCCTGGATGCGACGGTGTTCGCCGAACGCCTGCGTCCGGAAGTGGTGCAGCTCTGGTATCAGATGGCCTTGAACGGCCGTCGCGACCTGCCGCTGGCGCCTAGCCCGCGCGCGGGCTTTGAAATGGCTGTGCTGCGCATGCTGGCGTTCCGCCCGGCCGCGGCGGTCCCGCCGGTGCCGAAGTCGGTGGACGGTGCAGGCAATGCGCCGGGTGGCAATGCTGCCGGTGGTGGCAGCGGTACGGGTACCCACGAAGCGACACCGGCGGCTGCCGCCACTTCGGCAAGCCCGGCCGTAGTAGCGCAGGTGGCCGCTCCGGCACAGGCCGCGCCGCGCGAACCTGAACCCGAACCTGAGCCGGCCCCACGACCCGAACCGGACCCGACCCCGGAGCCCGAGCCGGTTCCGGTGGAAGAGCCCGTGTCACCGCCGCCGGTGAAGGCCGAAGCAGCGGCACCGGTATCCGTTGAAGCCGAAGCGGGCGACGACCTGCCGCCGTGGGCCACCGACGAAGCCGAGGCGCGTGACGAGGCGCTGGCGGCCGAGATGGCTGGGCCGGACGCCGCCATGGTGGCGCCCTGGCATGAACCGCCAGCTCCCGTCGCGGCTCCCAGCGAGCCTGCGCCGCCCGAGCGCCCGTTCCGCACTGAAGGCATTGCCATCGCGCCGGCCGAGCCGGCCCCGGCACGTGATGCCGTGCCGCAGGAAGGTGTCAGCGATCTGGCCAGCGCCGAGGATTGGCTGGATCTGGTCGCCAACAGTGGCCTGAGCGGCCCGTCGCGGCAGTTGGCCGCCAACGCCGCCTTCATCAGTTGCCAGCACGGGACCTTGAAACTGGGTCTTTCGCCCGGATTTGAATATCTGCGCTCGGAGCGCGCGCTGGCCGCCCTGGGCGAGATGCTGGAGAAGGCCCTCGGCCAGGCGCCGAAGATCGTGGTCGAGACCGTGGAAACCGAACACGTTCCGGCCGAGACCCTGCACCAGCGTGCCGATCGCCAGCGTGGTGAGCGGCAGCAGGTGGCTGAGGCTGTTTTCATGGACGATCCGGAAGTGCAGGTGCTGATCCAACAGCACGGCGCCCGGGTTGTTTCCGATTCCATCCGTTCTTTTGACGAGTAAGACACTATGCGCGGCAACATCGCCCAACTGATGCAGCAGGCCCAGAAGATGCAGGAAAACCTGCAGAAGGCCCAGGAAGAAATCGCCAAGATCGAAGTGACCGGCAGCGCCGGTGGCGGCATGGTCAGCGTGACCCTGACCGGCGCCAAGGAATGCCGCAAGGTGCGCATCGACCCGTCGCTGGCCAGCGACCCGGAGATGCTGGAAGACCTGATCGCCGCCGCCTTCAACGATGCCTCGAACAAGATCGATGCCGAGTCGAAGTCGAAGATGGGTTCGGCCACCGCCGGCATGCAGCTGCCGCCGGGCATGAAGCTGCCGTTCTGATCTTCAGCGGGGTGCCTGTCGTAGAGTCGAGCTTGCTCGACTTTACCGGGTCCTTCAGTCGAGCAAGCTCGACTCTACAAATACCCGTCGGGCATGCCCGGCACGATCGAAGCGCCCTGCCGTGTCCGCACCCCTGCTTGAACAATTGATCGACGCACTGCGGGTGCTGCCTGGCGTGGGCCAGAAGACGGCGCAGCGCATGGCCTACCACCTGCTCGAGCGCGAGCGCGAAGGTGGCCAGCGCCTGGCCGAAACCCTGGCGCTGGCGGTGGAGCGCATTGGCCACTGCTCGCAATGTCGCGACTTCAGCGAAACCGAGTTGTGCCTGACCTGTGCCAACAGCAGCCGCGAACGCAGCCAGCTGTGCGTGGTCGAATCACCGGCCGACCGCCTGGCCATCGAGAACGCCACCGGCTTCCGCGGTGTCTACTTCGTGCTGCAGGGCCGGCTGTCGCCGCTCGATGGCATCGGCCCGCGCGAGCTGGGCCTGGAGCAGCTGGAGCGGCGGCTGGCCGAAGGCGAGGTGCAGGAGCTGATCATCGCCACCAGCGCCACTGTGGAGGGGGAGGCCACCGCGCATTACCTGGCGCAGCTGGCGCGCGCACGCAAGGTGCAGCCCAGCCGCCTGGCGCAGGGCCTGCCGCTGGGCGGTGAACTGGAATACGTCGATCGTGGCACGCTGTCGCACGCGTTCGGGACGCGCAGCGAATTCCGCGATTGAGCAACGGCCGGCATGGCCGGGCGCGGGCGGCCTACAATGCGGACGACATACCCGCCGAGGCCGATCATGAGCAACGAAACCCTCTTCAGCAAGATCATCCGTCGCGAGATCCCGGCCACCATCGTCTACGAGGATGACGAGGTGCTGGGCTTCAAGGACATCGCACCGCAGGCGCCGGTGCACGTGCTGTTCATTCCGAAGAACGAGATCATTCCGACCCTGGATGACCTGCAGCCGTCGCAGGCGCACCTGATCGGCAAGCTGGCGCTGGCTGCCGCCGAGTATGCGCGCCGCGAGGGCTTTGCTCCGGACGGCTACCGCATCGTGATGAACTGCCGCGAGGATGCCGGGCAGACCGTGTTCCATATCCACATGCACCTGCTGGCCGGTGCGCCGCTGGGGCACTTCGGTACCCCGGGGCGTTGAAGCCCCTATCCACGCCTGGCGTGGATCTACCGTATCCCGGCGTGGATGGAAAAGGCCGCCCGAGGGCGGCCTTTTCCGTCATGCCTGTGCGGTGATGATCACCACCAGCCCCAGCGACCATAGCCGCCCCAGTACGGGCCATACGGGCTCGGGCCCCACGGGCCATAGGGATAGGGCACCACGTCGACCTGACGCTGTTCCGGCCACAGGTAGATCACATCGGCCGACAGCTTCGGCAGGCGGTAGTCGTATTCGCCGATGCGGGTGTTCTGGTAGCCGTCGATCTTGCCGATGAAGGTCACGTCACGACCGGCTTCGAACACCGCCGGGTCGTAGAAGCCGGCACGGCAGGCGATGAAACGACCGTCGCTGGCATCGGACGAAGTGGTGTTCGGGCGGCCACTGCCATTGAGCGGGCGCGAGATGATCTGGAAGCAGGTCTCGCCCTGGCCGGGCTTGGTTTCGATGATGCGACCGCCCCAACGGACCGGCGTGCCGACCTGCTGGGTAGCGACTGAATCGCGAGGGGAGACCAGGCTGAACTGTCCCTGCAGCGGCTTGGGGGCCGTGGCGCAGGCCGACAGGGCCAGCGTGGCCACAGCGGTGAGAAGGAACTTGGTGTTCATGGGGAGGCTCCGGAAGTCGGGCGATGCCTGCGCAGGTCCCGCAATAATGAAGCGAGGTCGGTGCAAGTTCCAGCGTAACGCGCATCAGCGAAACGCTGGCTGAGCGCGAGCAGGGCCGGGTCAGGACGCTGCCGGTGTACGCGCTGTGCCCAGTCCTGGGCGGTTTCGTGCGGTTCACGGGCCAGGCCGAGGCGGGCGTAGCGCCGTCCGAGCCGGTGCCAGGCGCGCAGCAGAGGGTCGCGTTCGCGCTCGCCACGGGCCAGCAGCCAGGCCATCCACGCCAGCGCCAGCAGTGCGGCCACCACGAAGCCAGCGACCAGCTGCCCGGGGCCCAGATCGTCCAGCCCGAACGGCTTGAGCAGTTGCTGCTGGCGGCGCGCATCGAAAGACAGCACCAGGTCGTTCCAGCCGCGGCGCAGCCAGTCGCCCAGCTGGCCCAGCTGCAGCCAACGCTGCTGCAGTGGCGTGTCCGTGCCGGCCTGCAGGCGGTCATCCAGTGTGTCCAGGATGCGTTCCGGTGCCACGGCTGCGGTCGGGTCGACCCGGACCCAGCCGCGCTGCGGCAGCCATACCTCGGCCCAGGCGTGGGCATCCATTCGCCGCACTACCCAGTAGTCGCCGATGCGGTTGCGGGTGCCGCCGGCGAAGCCGGTCACCACCCGCGCCGGGACGCCGGCGTTGCGCATCAGCACCACGAAGGCCGAGCTGAAGTGTTCACAGAAGCCGGCCTTGTAGCCGAACAGGAACTCGTCGATCGGGTCGCGTCCCGCCGCAGGGGTGTCCAGCGTGTACGAGAAGTCGGTGGTGATCCACTGCAGCGCGCGGCGCACGATGGCCTCGTCATCGCTGCCAGCCTCCTGTCGCCATTGCTGAGCCAACGTGGCGGTGCGCGGGTTGAAGCCGGTTGGCAGCTGCAGCGTCGCGCGGCGCAGATAGGGCGACAGCGTGCTGTCGAAACGCAGGGGAGGGGCCGAATGCAACCGCCAGCGGCTGAGCGAGGCCAGCGGGCGTTCGCTGCTCAGGCTCATGTCCGCATCCAGCATGCTGCCTGCAGGCGCGCGGCTGGGCAGGTCCAGCGCCACCAGCTGGCGGCGGTCGGTCGGCTCGTAGTCGATCTGGTAATCCCAGCCCTGTGTACTTGCTTCAACCACCGCAGCAGGCCGCCGCGCGCTGGCGCGGTCGCGTGTCCAGCGCCGTCCATCGAAGGCTGTCAGTACAGGGCCGCGCCAGTAACGCTGCGCCGGCTCGGGTGGAGTGCCGAAGAACTGCACGCGCAGCGCCGGGCTGTCGTCGGCCATCAGGTCCAACCACTGGCCGGGCTCCATGCTGTCGGACAACCCCGGTGTACCCACGGCGCGCTCGGGAACACCCCACAGTGGTGTGGCCAGGCGCGGGAACAGCCAGAAGCAGGCCAATGCCAGCGGCAGGCCGATCGCCAACAGGCGGCCGACACCATGCAGCTGCCCGCGCAGTGGCAGGCGGCCGGCATGACCTTCATCCTGGGCCAGGCGTTGCAGCGCGATCAGTGCGCTGCCCCCGGCCAGCGCGGCCAGCGCGGTTGTCAGCGGCCCCTGGTCGAGCAGGAATGCTGCAAAGGGCGAGAACAGCGCGAAGCCGAGCAGGCTGCGGGCATCACGCAGGCTGCGCAGCTCGCTGGACTTGATCGCCAGCATCGCGGCCAGCAGTGCGCAACCGGTATCGCGCCCGGGGCGCACCATGCCCATCTGCCAGACGATGGCGCCGAGCATGCCCAGCACCAGCAGCAGGCGTACCGGCATCGGCAACACTGTCCGCCACGACAGGGCGGCGGTGATGATCGCCGCCAGCGCGATCACACCAGCCAGCAGTGGCGGCAGCTGCAGCAGCAACGGCAACAAGGCCAGCGCCGCGCTGGCCAGGGTCCAGTTGCGGGCATTGCGGTCGAGCAGGGCCGGGGTCTCAGTCATGCGGCATCAGCGCCAGCGCGCGCAGGCACAGGTGATGGTGGCTGGCGCCCTGACCGGGCCCGAACGGCGGGTGTGCAGGCAGCAGCAGGGTGTAGCGGCGGCCCTCGCGCTCGGCCACATCCACCCAGCGCGCCAATCGAGCGATGCGTGCTTCATGGCCCAACGGCGCCAACGAGCGCCAGTCGAGGATCACTTCGATGCCGACCGGCTTTTCGTACTCGCGCACCAGCAGGCTGTCGCGGCGTGCCGAGTGCTTCCAGGAAATGCTGCGCGGCGCATCGCCGGCCCGGTAGGGGCGTAGCTGATGCAGTTCCTCGCCGCTGGCATGGGCGCGGGTGTGCAGCGGATCGCTGCCGCTCTCCGGCAGTGCAGGCGCCACGGCTTCGGCCAGCGGGTAGACCAGCAGCGGCTGTTCCGGCCACACCCACGACCACGCCCGCACCAGGCCCAGCGGCTGGGTGGTGGACAGTCGGATGCGCGGCAGTTCCAGCCAGCCACGGCGTTCGCTGGGAACGTCCAGTTCCACTTCGCCACGGCCGTGCGCAGGCAGCGAGGTCCAGGCGTTGCTGTCACCCAGCTGCAGATGCAGGCCGTGCCGCGCACGCGGGTCACGCAGTGAGAGGTCCACGCGCAGACGCAACGGTTGCCCGGCCGCTACCGGCTCGGCGGAGATCGCATCGATCTGCACGCCGGACAACTGGAGATGCGCGGCAATGGCACTGGCGATTGCTGCTGCCGCGAGCAGCAGGGCCAGCAACAGCGCCGGGTTGTTGTTGTAGTTCAGTGCGCCCAGCAGCATGGCCGTCAGCAGGGTGGCAACGAACAGGCCGAAGCGGGTGGGCAGCACATAGATGCGATGGCGGTCCAGCCGCCTCGGCAAGGCTTCGGGCCTGCGTGGCCGAGCCAGCAGCTGCATGCGTGCCCAGCGTGTGGCCACGCTCAGTCCACCGCGACGGTCTGCAGGATCGCGCGCGCCAGTGCCGGACCCGAACTGGATTCGGCTTCCGCCACCAGTCGGTGACCGGCCACCGCCACGAACAGGGTCTGCACGTCTTCGGGCACCACATGGCCGCGCCCCAGCAGCAGTGCATGTGCCTTGGCCGCGCGCAGCAGCGCCAGGCCCGCACGTGGCGACAGGCCCACGCGCACACCGGCATGCTGGCGGCTGCGGGTCAGCAGCGCCTGCACATAGTCGATCAGCGCGTCGCTGGCATGCACCTGGTTCACCGCGTCGCGCAGCGCGCGCACCTGGGTGTCATCCAGTTTCGGTACGGCACGCGCGATCAGGTCGCGGCGATCGCTGCCGCGCAGCAGCTCGCGCTCGGCCTGCGCGCTGGGGTAACCCATCGCCAGTCGCAGCAGGAAGCGGTCCAGCTGCGAATCCGGCAGCGGGAACGTGCCGGACAGATCCACCGGGTTCTGCGTAGCGATCACGAAGAAAGGATCGGGCAGGGCATGGGTCTGTCCATCCAGGGTGACCTGTTGCTCGGCCATCGCTTCCAGCAACGCGCTCTGCGTGCGCGGTGGTGCGCGGTTGATCTCGTCGGCCAGCAGTACGTGGGTGAACACCGGGCCGGGGTGGAACTGGAACTGACGGCTGCCGGCTTCATACACCGACACGCCCAGCACATCGGCGGGCAACAGATCGGAGGTGAACTGCACGCGCTGGAAGCTGAGGCCGAGGCTGCTGGCCAGCGCATGCGCCAGCGTGGTCTTGCCCAGGCCGGGCAGATCTTCAATCAGCAGGTGACCGCCGGACAGCAATGCGACGAACGCCAGCCTGACTTCCGGCACCTTGCCCAGTACCAGTGCGTTCACCTGATCCTGTGCCTCCCGCAGGGCCTGACGCAATTGATCGGTTAGCATGCTGGGGTTGGGGGACGAAGCTGGCATGATCGTCTCAGATCTGGAATCCACTCGATTATCCATAGAGCAATGCAAGGCGAACAGCGCGCACGGACGATATTTCTCTGGTTATGGACGCTGGTCACAGCGGCCAAGCTGGTGGTGGCTGCGCGCCTGCCGCTGTTCGTCGACGAAGCGTTCTATTGGCAGGAAGGCCAGCATCTGGCCGCGGCCTATTCGGATCTGCCCGGGTTGACCGCCTGGCTGGCCCGCCTGGGCGTGGAGCTCGGCGGTCATCACGTGCTTGCGCTGCGCCTGCCGTTCCTGGCCATCGGTGCGCTGTTGCCGCTGCTGGTGGTGCGCACGGCCACGCGCTGGTTCGGCAATGTGGCTGGTTGGCAGGCGGGCAGCCTCACGCTGTTGATGCCGTTGTCGGCGACGCTGGGCCTGCTGGCGGTACCCGACGTGCCGATGGCGCTGGCGGCGGTGATCTGCCTGCACGCCGGTGCGCGCCTGCTGCACAACGTGGATGCTTCCTCGGCGATGAAGCTGGCGCTGGGCCTGCTGATCGGTGCACTCAGCCACTACCGTTTCATCGGTGTCATCGGCGTCGGTTTCATCGCGCTGCTGGCATTGCCGCAGGGGCGGCGCATGCTGGCCGATCCGCGCGTATGGGTCGCACTGGCGGTGGGCGTGCTGGCATGGCTGCCACTGCTGGCGTGGAATGCGGACAACCACGATGCCGGTCTGAAATTCCAGGTGGTCGAGCGTCATCCCTGGGCCTTTGAATGGGGCGGGCTGTGGTTCCTGGTGATCCAGCCGATGCTGGTGACGCCGATCCTGTGCATGGCGATGTGGAAGGTGGCGCTGGCAGGAACCCGGAGCGGTGGCGGTGCGCGCGTGCAGTGGCGCTATTTCGGCCTGGTGGGCGGCGTATCCACGCTGGGCATTTTCGTGCTTGGCTTCTTCACTGACGTCGAGCGGATCAGTTTCCATTGGCCGCTGCCGGGCTACCTCGCACTGCTGGTGGCGGTGCCGGTAGTGCTCAACGGCTGGCCGCGCTGGCTGCGCCGCACCGGCTGGTGGCTGGCAGGCGCGGGCATGGTGCTGGCGTTCGGCTACTACCTGATGGCATCCACGCCGGCACTGCGCGAGCAGATGGCCGGCAGCAAGTACTACCCGCGCAATTTCGCTGGCTGGCAACCACTGGCCGTAGCGGTCCATGAAGAGCTGCGGCAGATGCCGGAAGGGACGCGCGTGCTGGCCGGCAACTTCAAGGTCGGCGCCGAACTGGGCTTCCAGCTGGGCAATGGCAACATCGAGGTGCTGCCGCATCCGCTCAATGACAAGCATGGCCGCACCGCGCAGCTGGCACAGTGGGGCCTGCTGCATGAGGGCGAGCGCACGGCGCCGATGCTGCTGGTGCTGTCACCCAGCGACCAGCGCTATCGCGAACTGCTGGAGCGCTATCACGCCATCTGCGATCAGGTGGGGCCGATGCCGGCGCCACGCGTGGTCAGCAGTGATCACGGGTTCCAGCGCTTCCTGTTGTTCCGCCTGCCGGTGCAGCGCGCGGAAGGGCCGTGCGTGACGCCGGCGATGGCGTGGCTGGATGCACCGTCCAATGGCGAGACGGTGTCCGGCACGTTCGCGATCAAGGGCTGGGCGTTCAAGGATGGCGTCGGCCTGGCACGCGTCGAAGTGCTGGTCGATGGCCGTTCCATCGGTGACGCCCGCTATGGGCGTGTGTTCGACGTGCGCCCCGTGTGGCCGGACAGCACCGATCCGCAGCACCCGGCGGTGGGCTTCGACGCATCGCTGGATACCACCACGCTGGCGCCGGGCATGCATTGGCTGGGCCTGCGCCTGTATGGCCGCGATGGCAGCGTGGAGCAATGGCAGGAGCAGCCGTTCGAGGTCCGTTGAGGCCTCTGCTTTTGTAGGGTCGAGCCATGCTCGACTGCTTTTTCCGGGCCGCCTGCCATCTACAGCAGAAGCCGTCGGGCAGGGCTCGACGCTACAGTTCAGGGCACCGCGAAACCGGCCCTGCGCAGCAATCCGCATACCGCAATCAGCGGCAGGCCGACCAGCGCGGTCGGGTCGCGGTTGTCGATGGCGTCGAACAGGCTGATGCCCAGGCCCTCGCATTTGAAGCTGCCGGCGCAGTCCAGTGGCTGCTCGGTGGTCACGTAGCGGGCGATCTCGTCCGGTTCCAGTGCGCGGAAGCAGACTTCGGTCAGATCGACGGCCGTGAATGATTCTCCATCACGGCTGAGACAGACGGCGGTGTGGAAGCGCACGGTCTGCCCGGACATCGCTGCCAGCTGAGCACAGGCGGCCTCGACCGTACCGGGTTTGCCCAGCGGCTGGCCGTTCAGGTCCGCGACCTGGTCCGAGCCGATTACCCAGGCGCCCGGATGGCGGGCAGCCACCTCGGCGGCCTTGGCCGCAGCCAGGCGCGTGGCCAGAGCCCGCGGCGCTTCGCCATTCAACGGGGTTTCATCCACCTCCGGGCGCGCGCAGTCGAAGGCAAGGCCCAATCGCTGCAGCAGCTCGCGGCGGTAGCGGGAGGTGGAGGCCAGGACCAGTGACATGCGAGAATACCGGGGCAGGGCGCGGCAGTCTGGCGTGTCCGCAGCGCCAGCGGCAAGTCCTGTATGGCGGGCATTTGACAGCCGCCGCCCCGATCCTTAGTATTCAGCGGCTTATGTCCGCGAACGTGCCCGAAACGCTGGATGCCTGGCGGATGGTTGTAGCGCGAAGGCGCTTCGACGGTCAGGTGTCCCTGGCTGAATTGACCCGCCTGCAGGGGTTGGTCGCAGATACCGACGGTGAGTGCAATTACTCGCTTGAATTCGGTCGCGACGACGTCTTGCGGGTATCCTATGTGGAATTGACCATCGACACCGCGTTGCCGCTGACCTGTCAGCGCAGCATGCAGCGATTCCTGTTGCCGGTGAAGATGACCCAGAGGCTTGGCCTGATCCGCGACGAGGACGAGGAATCGTCCCTGCCGGAGGAGTACGAGGCGTTGCTGGTGCCGGAAGACGGCCAGCTGCGTCCGCTGGACCTGGTCGAGGACGAGCTGGTGCTGGCGGTGCCTGTGGTGCCGCTGTCGCCCGACGGTGAAGCAGTCGACAAGGACTGGGCGCCGAGCGAAGAAGAAACAAAGCAGGCCAACCCGTTCGCGGCGTTGGCGGCACTGAAGAAACAATAGCAGCCGGATTGTCGTCGGCGGCTGCGGCGAAAGCGAAAGTGTGCTGGGCGCTGGCGTCCTGCGCGACGATACGACGAAGCAAAACGAACCGAGTTTGGAGCAATCCCATGGCTGTGCAGAAATCCCGTGTCACCCCGTCCCGCCGCGGCATGCGTCGTGCGCATGACGCCCTGAGCGCCAAGCAGCTGTCGACCGACCCGACCACCGGCGAAGTGCACCTGCGTCACCACATCACTGCCGATGGTTTCTACCGCGGCAAGAAGGTCATCCAGACCAAGACCTCGGCCGTCGAAGAAGATTGATGTGCCGGGAAGGCCGCTGCCCCCGGGCAGCGGCCTTTGCCTTCTTTCCCGGGTGTGCCGGTGATCGGCGGCCCGCGCAACAGGAAACATGATGAGCAAGCGGATCTACTCGAGGATCGCGGGCACCGGTAGCTATTTGCCGGAAAAAGTCCTGACCAACGCCGACCTGGAAAAAATGGTCGAAACCTCGGATGAGTGGATCCAGTCGCGCACCGGCATTCGTGAGCGGCACATCGCGGCCGAAGGCGAAACCACCAGCGACCTTGGCTACAACGCCGCCCTGCGCGCGCTTGAAGCCGCAGGCATCGACGCCTCGCAGCTCGACATGATCGTGGTCGGCACGACCACCCCTGATCTCATTTTCCCGTCCACCGCGTGCCTGATCCAGGCAAAGCTCGGTGTGGCCGGGTGCCCCGCCTTCGACGTCAACGCCGCCTGCTCGGGCTTCGTGTTCGCGTTGGGCGTGGCCGACAAGTTCATCCGCTCCGGCGACTGCAGGCACGTGCTGGTGATCGGCACCGAAACGCTGACCCGCATGGTCGACTGGAACGATCGCACCACCTGCGTGCTGTTCGGCGATGGCGCCGGTGCTGTCGTGCTCAAGGCCGACGAAGACACCGGCATCCTCAGCACCCACCTGCATGCCGATGGCAGCAAGAAGGAGCTGCTGTGGAACCCGGTTGGCGTTTCGACCGGCTTCAAGGACGGCGCCAATGGCGGCGGCACCATCAACATGAAGGGCAACGACGTGTTCAAGTACGCCGTCAAGGCGCTGGACTCGGTCGTGGACGAGACTCTGGCTGCCAACGGCCTGGACAAGTCCGACCTGGATTGGCTGATTCCGCACCAGGCCAACCTGCGCATCATCGAAGCCACCGCCAAGCGCCTGGACATGTCGATGGACCAGGTCGTGGTCACCGTCGACAAGCACGGCAACACCTCGTCCGGCTCGGTGCCGCTGGCGCTGGATGCCGCCGTGCGCTCGGGCAAGGTCGAACGTGGCCAGCTGCTGCTGCTGGAAGCCTTCGGCGGCGGCTTCACGTGGGGTTCGGCTCTGCTGCGCTATTGATGGTGCAAGTTACGACAACGTGAAGCTTTGTCGTTGCGGCCCCTCTGGGGCCGTAACGCGTTTAAGGAGGACCTGTCATGGTTGAGCCCATCGTCATAGAAGGGCAACGTGCCTGGCTGAAGCAGTACGGCAAGGGAAGCCGCGCGCTGGCCCTTGGCCTGCTCAATTTTGTTGCCCGTCGTTTTCATCTGGATGCCCTGCGCCCGCCGCCGCACCGTGGCGGTGACGCCGCGCGCGAAACCGAAGCCCGTCGCCTTGCAGAACTGCAGGCGCAGGGCGTGAACGTGCCCGATGTGCTGGGCACCGGCCATGCTGCGCTGGTGATCGGCGACAACGGCAGTTCGTTCAATACCTGCCTGCGCGAAGCCGACGAGGCCGGTCGCGACCGCCTGGTGATGGCGGCCATGCTGGCCATTGCCGCAGCGCATGCGCGCGGCGCCTATTTCGGTCAGCCGTTGCCGCGCAATCTCACCTGGGATGGCGAGAAGGTCGGTTTCATCGACTTCGAGGAAGATCCGCTGGAAGTGATGGATCTGTCCGAAGCGCAGGCCCGCGACTGGCTGATGTTCGGCTATGGCGTGGCCAAGTACTACGCCGACCGCCCCGAGCACCTGCAGGCGATGATGGCCGAGGCGATGGGCGATGCGCAGGCGCCGGTGCGCGAGCACGTGCACGCGGTCACTGGCCGCCTGCGCAGCCTGGCCCGGGTCTGCATGAAGCTGGGCCGCTCGGCGCGCGCGCTGGCCCACTCCATCTTCATCGCCCATGGCGCCAGCACCGCTGGCGTGCTGATGCTGGTGGGCCTGTGCGTGGATTTCCTCGCCGACGGCGATCTGGACGTCCTGCAGCTGTTCTGCTGACTGTGCGTCCGCCGGGCCATGCCCGGCGGCGTTCCGCGGCTGGCCCACCATACGCGTGCATACGCGCACGTACAGACGACACGGCATGTTCCCCCTTATCATGGCCCGCTTCGATTGCAACAAGCGGATGACCGCGTGACCGTATCCACCCTCGCTTTTGTCTTCCCCGGCCAGGGCTCGCAGTCTGTGGGCATGGTGGCCGAGCTGGCTGAACTGCACCCGCAGGTGCGTGAAGCCTTCACCGAGGCATCCGATGGTGCCGGCGTCGACCTGTGGGCGCTGTCCCAGGGGGGCCCGGAGGAAATGCTCAACCGCACCGAATACACCCAGCCGGCCCTGCTGGCCGCAAGCATCGGCGTGTGGCGCGCCTGGAACGCCGTGGGCGGTCCGCGCCCGTCGGTGCTGGCCGGTCACAGCCTGGGCGAGTACACCGCCCTGGTCGCCGCTGGCGCGCTGAGCCTGCATGACGGTGCGCACCTGGTGCGCCTGCGCGGCCAGCTGATGCAGGAAGCCGCACCGGCCGGCGTCGGTGCCATGGCCGCCGTGCTCGGCGCCGAAGACCAGCTGGTGCTGGACGTCTGCGCCGAAGCCGCAGGCAGCCAGGTGGTGGTGCCGGCCAACTTCAATTCGCCGGGCCAGATCGTGATCGGTGGCGACGCCGACGCGGTCGACCGTGCGCTGGCGCTGCTGGCCGAGAAGGGCGTGCGCAAGGCGGTCAAGCTGGCCGTGAGCGTGCCCTCGCACACCCCGTTGATGCGCGAAGCCGCCAACCGCCTGGCCGAAGTGATGGCCGGCCTGGCCTGGCAGGCGCCGCAGCTGCCGGTGGTGCAGAACGTCGACGCCAAGGTGCATGACGGCATTGACGCGATCCGTACCGCGCTGGTCCAGCAGCTGTACCAGCCGGTGCAGTGGACCGGGTGCGTGCAGGCGCTGGCTGGCCGTGGCGTCACCCGGATCGCCGAGTGCGGCCCGGGCAAGGTGCTGACCGGTCTGGTCAAGCGCATCGACAAGGCCATCGACGGCCGTTCGCTGGCCACGCTAGGCGACTTCGAAGCCGCCCGCGAGGCATGGTCGGCCTGATCCCCCTTGTTCCTGCCGACCGTACCGGTGGCCGCTGCAAGCGGTACGGGTACAGCGGCCGTCCCAGCCTGAGGAAAACATCATGAGCAAGCCCCTGCAGGGTGAAATCGCACTGGTCACCGGCGCCAGCCGTGGCATTGGTGCCGCCATCGCCGATCTGCTGGCCGCCCAGGGCGCCACCGTCATCGGCACCGCCACCACTGAATCCGGCGCCGCCGCGATCGGTGAGCGCCTGGCCGCCCACGGTGGCCACGGCCGCGCGCTGAACGTCACCGACGCCGCCGCGCTGGACAGCGTGCTCGATGGCATTGCCAAGGAATTCGGCCCGATCTCGATCCTGGTGAACAATGCCGGCATCACCCGCGACAACCTGCTGATGCGCATGAAGGACGAGGACTGGGCGTCGATCATCGACACCAACCTGACCAGCGTGTTCCGCACCAGCAAGGCGGTGATGCGCGGCATGATGAAGGCGCGCAAGGGCCGCATCATCAACATCGCATCGGTGGTGGGCGTGACCGGCAATGCCGGCCAGGCCAACTACGCTGCCGCCAAGGCCGGCATCATCGGCTTCAGCAAGTCGCTGGCCAAGGAAATTGGTTCGCGCGGTGTCACCGTCAATGTTGTCGCACCCGGCTTCATCGACACCGACATGACCAAGGCGTTGCCGGAAGAAGCGCGTACCGCGCTGATCAACGACATCGCCCTCGAACGCCTGGGTTCGCCGGAAGACATCGCCCATGCGGTGGCCTTCCTGGCCGGCCCGGCTGCCGGTTACATCACCGGCGAAACCCTCCATGTGAACGGTGGCATGTACATGCCGTAAGCAAGGGGCGCAGGGATTGCGCCGCAAGTGGTTGATCTGCGGAGGTTTTTGCTGCGATGCAAGGCCGCGCCGGTTTCCACTACACTATCCCACGGCCATCGCCTTTGATGGCGACCACTTTTGAACCACAACTCCATCTGGAGCGAGATCCCATGAGCACCATCGAAGAACGCGTCAAGAAAATCGTCGTCGAACAGCTTGGCGTCAAGGAAGAAGAAGTCACCAACAGCGCATCGTTCGTCGATGACCTGGGCGCTGACTCGCTGGACACCGTCGAGCTGGTGATGGCCCTGGAAGAAGAATTCGAGTGCGAGATCCCGGACGAAGAAGCCGAGAAGATCAGCACCGTGCAGGCCGCCATCGACTACATCAAGGCCCACGTCAAGGCCTGATGTCAGACGGCAGTGCGCGCGCGGGCTCACGCTCGCCGCGCACCGCACCCCATGGGGCCGCTGTTGCGGCCCCGTGTGTTTGAGCATCACACCGAAGCAAACCGAGTTGCCCGTTGAAATCATCCGGGCCAGGAGAATCAGCAATGAAGCGTCGCGTCGTCGTAACCGGCCTGGGTATCGTCTCGCCGTTGGGCAATGATCTGGCCAGCAGCTGGGAAGGCATCACCCAGGGTCGTTCGGGCATCGGTCCGCTGACCAACGTTTCTGATGCCTATCTGGATCGGTTCACCACCAAGATTGCAGGTGAGGTCAAGGGATTCGACATCACCGCCGACAATGAACTGTTCGGCAAATTCCGGGTCAGCGGCAAGGATGCCAAGAAGATGGACCCGTTCATCCATTACGGCCTCGGTGCCTCGTTCATGGCCCTGCACGACTCGGGCCTGGAAATCACCGACGCCAATGCCGAGCGCATCGGCGCCATCGTCGGTGCCGGCATCGGCGGCCTGCTCGGCATCGAAGAGCAGACCATCGAGTTCCATGAGGGCAAGAAGATCTCGCCCTTCTACGTGCCCAAGACCATCATCAACATGCTGCCGGGCCAGCTGAGCATCATCACCGGCCTGAAGGGCCCGTCGTTCTCGGCGGTGTCGGCGTGCGCGACCTCGAACCATTCGATCGGCACCGCCATGCGCATGATCCAGTACGGCGATGCCGACGTGATGGTGGTCGGTGGTGCCGAGCGTGGCTCGTCGCCGACCGCACTGGGCGGCTTCTGCGCGATGAAGGCCATGAGCACCCGCAACGACGCCCCGGAACAGGCCTCGCGCCCGTGGGACAAGGACCGTGACGGCTTCGTGCTGGGCGACGGCGCCGGCATCCTGATCCTGGAAGAGTACGAGCACGCCAAGGCACGTGGCGCGAAGATCTACTGCGAACTGGCCGGCTTCGGCGCCAGCTCCGACGCGTACCACATGACCGCACCGAGCGAGAACGGCGAAGGCGCCGCGCGCTGCATGGTCATGGCCATGAAGGACGCCGGCGTGACCCCGGAACAGGTGGGCTACCTCAACGCGCACGGCACCTCCACGCCGCTGGGCGACCTGGGCGAGACCATGGCGATGAAGACCGCCTTCGGCGACCACGCCTACAAGATGATGGTCAGCTCCACCAAGTCGATGACCGGCCACCTGCTCGGCGCTGCCGGCGGCGTGGAAGCAATCTTCTCGGTGATGGCGCTGCAGGACAACATCATTCCGCCGACCATCAATCTGCAGCAGCCCGGCGAAGGCTGTGACCTGGACTACGTGCCCAACGAAGCACGCCAGGCCAAGGTCGACGTGGTGATGTCCAATGGCTTCGGCTTCGGCGGCACCAACGGCACGCTGATCTTCAAGCGCGTCTGACCGACGTTGTAGAGTCGAGCTTGCTCGACTGAACGTGCAACACAGTCGAGCAAGCTCGACTCTACGCACGAGGAGGCCGCCGCAAGGCGGCTTCCGTGCATCTGAATCCCCGAACTGGCCGCCATGACCCACGCACCGCTGATCCACCCGCTGCCGCACCCGATCGATCTGCTGGCTCTGCAGCAGCACGACCCGGCACGCTTCCCGCTGCTGATGGAATCCACCGCCTCGGGCACCGCCCAGGGCCGCTGGAGCCTGCTGCTGGCGGCGCAGGGCGATAGCCTGCGGCTGGATGCCGATGGCCAGGTGCGCGACCAGCATGATGCGGTGCAGGCCGGCAGCTTCCTGCAGGTGCTGGACCGCGCCTGGCAGCACGAACGCCTGCCGCATGACGGCAGCCACAGC
Organism: Stenotrophomonas sp. 62841_Sma; assembly: GCF_056482945.1. Taxonomy (NCBI): domain Bacteria; kingdom Pseudomonadati; phylum Pseudomonadota; class Gammaproteobacteria; order Lysobacterales; family Lysobacteraceae; genus Stenotrophomonas; species Stenotrophomonas sp. 62841_Sma. The sequence goes on from NZ_CM151224.1 coordinate 1,083,320, forward strand.
CTGCCGTTCCGCGGTGGTTGGGCGTTGATGCTGGACTACGAAGTGGCCAGCCAGATAGAACCGGTGCTGCCGGCGCGCGCACGCGAGGACGGCCGCCCGACCGCGCTGGCGCTGCGCTGCCCGGCCGCGGTGCTGCACGACCACCACAACGAGGCCAGCTTCGTCATCGCCGAAGCCGGCGAGCAGGCGTTGCTGGATGCGCTGGTGGCACTGGCCTCGGCCACGCTGCCCGAAGCCGGGCAGGGCTGGCAGCCGCCGCAGTCGGTGGGCGAGGATGCGCCGCAGCGCTTCACCGACGGCGTGCGCCGGGTGATCCAGTACCTGCGTGCCGGCGATGTGTTCCAGGTGAACCTGTCGCGGCGCTGGAGCGCGCAGTTCGCCGCGCCGGTCAGTCCGCAGGCGCTGTACGCGCAGTTGCGCCGTGCCAACCCGGCACCGTTCGCCGGCCTGTTCAGCGCGCACGGCCGCCATGTGGTCAGTTCCTCGCCGGAACGGCTGGTGTCGGTGCATGCCGGCCACGCGCAGACCCGCCCGATTGCCGGCACGCGTCCGCGCTTCGAGGGGGACGATGATGCCGCGCGCATCCAGGAGCTGGTCGGCCACCCCAAGGAGCGTGCCGAGCACGTGATGCTGATCGACCTGGAACGCAACGACCTGGGCCGCATCTGCCTGCCCGGCACCGTGGTTGTCGATGAGCTGATGACCGTGGAGAGCTACGCGCACGTGCATCACATCGTCAGCAACGTCAGCGGCCATCTGCGGCCGGAGGTCTCCCCCGGCGAGGTGATCGCCGCCACGTTCCCGGGTGGCACCATCACCGGCTGCCCGAAGGTGCGCTGCATGCAGATCATCAGCGAGCTGGAGCAGGTGCCGCGTGGTGCCTACACCGGCGCGTTCGGCTGGCTGAACCGCGATGGCGACCTGGACCTGAACATCCTGATCCGCACCGCCGAAGTGGATGGCCACGAGGTGAGCTTCCGCACCGGCGCCGGCATCGTGGTCGACTCGGACCCGGACAAGGAACTGGACGAGACCCGCGCCAAGGCCCGCGGCCTGCTGCGCGCGCTGGGCCAGCAGGGGTAGTGCCGGCCGCTGGCCGGCAACCCCATTCCCCCACGGTGGGTGCCGACCGTTGGTCGGCACGCAGGCGCCACCCCGGTCATGACCCCAATCCACCGGCACGGTATCCTGCACGACGGAATCGAGTTCAGAGGTAGTCCATGGCGGGAGCCAAGCGCGGGTGTCTGTTCGTGGTAACGCTGGTGGTGGTGCTGGCCGCCGTCGTGGCCGGCGCGGGCGTATGGTTCTTCTACCAGCAGACCCGGTTCGCCGACGCCCCGATCACCCCGTCCGCCGAGAGCGTGGTCATCGCCAGCGGCGATGGCATGAACAGCGTGCTGCGCAAGCTGCGCGACGCCGGCGTGGACGAGGGCCAGGACGCGCAGTGGCAGCTGCTGGCGCGCCAGCTCGATGCGGCCGGCAAGCTGAAGGTGGGTGAGTACGCGCTCAGCAGCGACCTGACCCCGCGTGATCTGCTGCTGCGCATGCGCGCCGGCAAGGTGCTGCAGCACCGCGTCACGATCATTGAAGGCTGGAACATCCGCCAGTTGCGTGCCGCGCTCAAGCGCGCCGAGCCGCTGCTGCACACCACCGACAACCTCGATGACGCCGCGTTGATGCAGCGCCTCGGCTTCGGTGGCCAGCATCCGGAAGGCCGCTTCCTGCCGGAGACCTACGTCTACCAGCGTGGCGACAGCGATCTGGATGTGCTCAAGCGTGCTCACGCTGCAATGCAGGACGCACTGGATGAAGCCTGGGAAAGCCGCGCGCCGGACCTGCCGATCAACACGCCCTACGAACTGCTGACGATGGCCTCGATCATCGAGAAGGAAACCGCGCTGGCCAGCGAGCGCCCGCAGATCGCCGGCGTGTTCATGCGCCGCCTGAAGATCGGCATGCGCCTGCAGACCGACCCGACCGTGATCTACGGCATCGGTGCTGCGTATGACGGCAACATCCGCCGCCGCGACCTGACCACCGATACGCCCTACAACACCTATACCCGCGCCGGCCTGACCCCGACCCCGATCGCCATGCCCAGCCGCGATGCGCTGATGGCAGCCGCGCAACCCGCAGCGGGCGACGCGCTGTACTTCGTCGCCGTGGGCGATGGCAGTGGCGCGCACGTGTTCTCGCCCAGCCTGGACCAGCACAACGCCGCAGTGGCCCGCTACCTGCAGCAGCTGCGCCAGCAACGTACCAAGGAGACCCCGGCGCAATGAGTCCCGCGCTGCTTCGCCACCCGCGTTTCGTCAGCCTGGAAGGCGGCGAGGGCGCAGGCAAGACCACCGCCATCAATGCCATCCGTGACTGCCTGCGCAGCCACGGTCATGAGGTGGTGCTGACCCGCGAGCCGGGCGGTACGCCGCTGGCCGAGCGCATCCGTGGCTTGGTGCTGAAACCCGATGCCGAGATCGCCGCCGAACCGCTCAGCGCCGAAGCCGAGCTGCTGCTGGTGTTCGCTGCACGTGCGCAGCATGTGCGCCAGGTGATACAGCCGGCACTGCAGCGCGGCGCCTATGTGCTGAGCGATCGCTTCACCGATTCCAGCTATGCCTACCAGGGCGGTGGCCGTGGCCTCGACCCGCAGTGGATTGCCGATCTGGAACGACGCGCGGTGGGCCTGCTGCCGGGCCTGACCCTGCTGCTGGACGTGGACGTGGCAGTAGGCCGCGCACGCGCCAATGGCCGCGACCTGTGGCCGGACCGCATCGAGAGCGAACAGGATGATTTCTTCCAGCGCGTGCGCGAAGTGTTCCGCAGCCGCGCGCAGCAGGACCCGCAGCGCTTCGCGCTGATCGACGCCGGCCAGGTGCAGGCGCGTGTAGCGGCCGATGTGGTCGCGCAGGTCGAGCGCTGGCTGCAGGACGGGGAGGGCGCATGAGCACATTCTCGCCGTGGCAGCAGCGCGCGTTCGAACAGACTGTTGCCGCGCTCGATGCTGATCGACTCGGCCATGGCCTGCTGATCTGTGGGCCGGCCGGGTTGGGCAAGCGCGAGGTGGCACTGGCGCTGGCCGACCACGTGCTGGCGCGCGGCGATGCCGCGCATGCCATGCGCACGCGCCAGCTGATCGCCGCCGGCACCCATCCTGACCTGCAGCTGGTCAGCTTCATTCCGAACAAGAGCGGCGACAAGCTGCGCACCGAGATCGTCATCGAGCAGGTGCGCGAGATCACCGACAAGCTGGCGCTGACCCCGCAGTACGGCGTGGCGCAGGTGGTGATCGTCGACCCGGCCGATGCGATCAACCGCTCGGCGGCCAACGCGCTGCTGAAGACGCTGGAAGAGCCGCAGCCCGGCCGCTACCTGTGGCTGATCAGCAGCGACCCGGCGCGCCTGCCGCAGACCATCCGCAGCCGTTGCCAGCGTCTGGAATTCAAGTTGCCGCCGCGCGAGGAAGCCATGGCCTGGCTGCAGCAGCAGGGCCACAGCGAAGCATCGGCGCGCGAAGCGCTGGACGCGGCGCGCGGCCACCCCGGCCAGGCCGACAACTGGCTGCGCGAAGATGGCCTGAGCCTGCGCCGCGAAGTGGGCCGCGAGCTGGAACAGCTGGCCGCCGGCAAGACCGGCGCGGTGGAGCTGGCGCAGAAGTGGTGCGGTGATGACAACGCGGCGCTGCGCCTGCGCTTCGCCGCCGACCTGGCGCTGGCCCAGGCCAGCACCGATGCCTTGACCACGCCGGAGCGATTGCACAAGCTTGCAGCCTGGTTCGATGCGGCCAACCGCACCCGCGACCTGCTGCGCACCACGGTGCGTGCAGACCTTGCCGTGGTCGAGTTGCTGCTGGCCTGGAACAAGGTGAACGAGCGGCCTGCCGCAAGGGGAAATCGATGAGTGCCAGCAACGCCCGCCAGGGCATCCTGTCCCTGGCCGTGAAGGACAAAGCCGCGCTGTACAGCGCGTACATGCCATTCGTGAAGAACGGCGGCATCTTCGTGCCCACGCCCAAGCGCTACTTCCTGGGTGACGAAGTGTTCCTGTTGCTGACCCTGCCCGATTCCAGCGAGCGCCTGCCGGTGGCCGGCAAGGTGATCTGGGTGACCCCGGCCGGCGCGCAGGGTAACCGCACCGCCGGCATCGGCGTGCAGCTGGCCGACGGTGCCGAAGGCGAGGGCGTGCGCCACAAGATCGAGACCCTGCTGGCCGGCCTGACCGGCTCGGACAAGCCGACCCATACGATGTGAGGTGGCGCCGGGCTGTTCTGTAGAGTCGAGCCATGCTCGACTGCCGCCCTCGAAAACACCCGTGAACACGAATGTGAAAAACTGTTGACGGCCTCTGAAAAGCCCCTATAATGAGCGGCTCAGCAACACACCGGGCGGTTAGCTCAGCGGTAGAGCATTGCCTTCACACGGCAAGGGTCACAGGTTCGATCCCTGTACCGCCCACCAAATAAATCCCTGATTTCTCAGGTGATATGAAGAAGCCGGCCTTGAGCCGGCTTTTTTGTTTTTGCAGAGTAAGTGCAATCCGCGAAGTGGGGGTGCCTTCGCGTTGAGCAGAGATCTCCTTCTGATTCATTGCTTGAGAAGGCGCTTATCAGCCTCCATGATTTCTCGTGCCCGTGGGGCTTCCAACAACGAGGGATCAGACATGGAAATCAAGGCAGGGGATGTTGTCGTTCTGAAAAGCAGTGGTCCCTTGATGACCGTTGCGTGGGTACGTGACGACGAAGCAAAGTGCGAGTGGTTTGATTCAAAGAATGAGCCTCAATCCCGCATCTACAGTCTTGTCGTACTCCGGCCTCGGAACCAGCAGTAATATGAAGTAAAGGCCCCCCACCGGCGCCTGTCTGGTGGGCGGGTAAATCACCAGGCAGGCCGGTGATCTTGCCGGAGTGTGATCTTCGCACGTCGTTTCCACCTGATTGCCAGCGCCCGCCGTATCCCGTGTGTTTTGCCCGCTGGCATTACTTGCCCAGTCCCTTCTTCATGCGCCGCACGTCGCGCCAGGTTAGGGGGTTGACCGCTCGATCTACAGCGACCACTGCCTCATAGCCCTTCTCGATCCGATCGACTAGGTTCTCAATGGAGTTCATGTGATTGGCGCTGATGGGGCTTCCGGTGCTCGCGATACGCATGTCCAGTTGCTGTGCTAGCGCCAGCAGCTCGCGCAAGCTGTCATTAAGAGCCAAGGTCGGATAAACCAGCCGATCTTCTGGCAGTTCGTGAGCTGGGATGGCCCCGAATGCTCTGGCCGCCTCGGTCAGCGGGTCGAGGTTCCAAGGACGGGCGACTGGCTTGTGCTCGTAGCGCTTCATTTCCTCGAGATAGCCATTTGCGGCATCGATGGCGAAAGCAGCAATAGCCGTGATGGCTTGTACCCGTTGCCCCAGAGCCTTTTTGTGCTGCCATCGGGCGATCATTGCGGCGCCGAAGATGGCGGCCGCTGATAGGATTGCCTGGGCCCACGCCGCTGCGGATGACCACCAACTCAAAGGCTGGCAAAAGAGCTGCAGTGGGGAGCAGTAGAGTGGCTCAACCATGACATTCCCGGTCCTTGGTGGTTGCCCAAGCATGAGGCGACGGAGCCGTCTAAGTAAACAGGCCGTCTGTCGCGCCGGGGCAGCTGTCTGATTAAGTCCGGATATGACTAGAATCGGCGTCGCGGAATCCTCCGCACGGTTCAAGGAACGTCCAGATGGCGAAGAACGAGAAGACCGGCTCCAAAACAGCTTCGACTGCAGGCAAGCTTCTGTCCGATCCGAAGTCGTCCAAGGCCGTGAAGTCAGTTGCAGCTAGTGCCCTTACTCAGGCATCCGACAAGGGGAAGGGTAAGAAGAAGTAGCCGATGTGGTAGCGGGGCCGTCATTCTGTTGACGGCCCCACCTGAACAATCTGCGATTTCGTAGACAATTTCCCATCGCCACCGGAGCGCTAATCTAATCCGGGCTCTTGGCGACTTTCGGAGCCTCTTCTTTCTCGTAGAAGTAGTCCAGATTTACCGTCTTGGAGTCCTTCAGCTGCAAGACAAGAATTTCACCGGGGATCTCAGTCCACCCGTCATTCAGCTCCGCACCGGATGCAGCCTCTTGCGGGGGCTGTTCTGGAGGGACGCCGTCCGCCGATTTTCTCTTGAGTGGGGGGAGCGGCTTCTTGATTGCATATGGCAGAACTACCCGCTCAAGGTTGCCATCCTTTCCAACGCTGAACTCTTGGACTGGCCCGGCGAACAGATAGCACGTGCCGTCCAATTGAACTTCCGTGGTAAGCCATACGAATGACACTTCTTGCGGTCGGAGAAGTTCAGACCAGCTGGCGCGGGGGCGCAGCCTTATCAGCCGATTGGCCAGGATGCCCGCGCCCCACGCTATTGCCGTATTAGTAAGGAAATAGGCTGAAATTCTCAGGGGGAACTCGGCCAAGCTCTGAACTCCAGCTTTCCCCCACGCGCTCTTGAGATCCCCAGAAAGAAGCGCGAGGACCGGACCAACATCAGGTTCCGGCAATCCCCGGGCACGGGTGTATCCCGTGGCTAGAGAAAAGCCGACTCCGTGAATCACTACGTTCGCTGCCACGGCTAACGCTAGACCGGCGCTGAAGTGCTGGTCGATGGGGCTGCTGGGAGCGGATGGATTGTAAAGCCGCGTCAGACCCAAGACGAACGCGGCTCCGGGCAAGAAGATGCAGAGCCCAACTAGCACCGAAAGGCTAAAGGACCCCACGGATCTCCTTACTTTTTCTTATTCTTGGTGGCTTGGGAAAGGGCACTGGCAGCCACCGCACGGACTTCTTTTGTCGTCGTGAACGAATGCCCACTGACAACAAAAGAGCCAGTTCCGGATGCAGAGCGAGCGGCAAGGACCTTGGTTGCCAAGGTGCGCGCGGTTCCCTTGTCGGCGAATGCCTTCTTGGCAGCGGCGCTAAATGTGGCTTCTGCGCTTAGGCTTTTCATAGGGCTGCTCTCCGTGGAGACTCTACTATAGCCCCGTTTCGTAAATTTTTCGTTATTTCAGTCTGACTGGTTGGTTCCGATAGCTGCTTCATTGTTGCCTGCGATCCAGCAAGATCAGCCGGAAACGCACACCGTTTCAGCCGTGCCCGTCCAGCAGCTCGCGCGCGATCATCGCCGTTGCATCCAGCAGGTCGTGACCGCTGCCGGCCCGCACCACCATCGCCAGCAGGCTACGCCCCACCTTGGCATTGCCGCTGGTCAGTTCCATCTCGCCTTCAAAGCATAGATCGGCCAACCACTCGTGGGCCTGCTGCAACCCGCGCTTGCGGGTACGGCGGAACTCCGCGAGCAGCTTCGCCTCGCCGCCCTCCTGCTCACCATCGGCAAGCAGGCCGATGGCACCGCCGTGCGCCGCGCGCCAGATGGCCGGTAGCGGGCGACCGTTCGCGTCCACCACGTCCGCCGAGAACTGCGCGCAGTACATTTCGTAGCGCTTGCCCGCTGTGCTGCAGGGCACGATGCCGGCCTCGGCCAGCAGGCGTTCGGCTTCATCCAGTTTGCTGAACTTCAAGCGCAGCAGTGCAGGGCGGCTCAGTTGTTGTGCCAGCGCCTGCTGGTTGGCGGCGAACCAGACGTTCCAACCCACGGTTGCGCGGCCTTCCAGTGCGGCCTTGAAGTACTCCAGGTGTTCGGCGTCCATTGCGGTCTCCTGCGCTCCCTGCGCGATTGTAGCGGGAGGATATCCGGGCCGGTCAGGCGTCGCCGCCGGAGAGGCAATGATGTGCCTCGCGTACCAGCTGTCGCGCGGCCACGGTCAGCCCGTCGGTGTGGAAGGCGCCCAACTGTTCGTCCGGACCGCCTTCGTTGCGCGCGCGGTTGGCGGCCTGCAGCAGATCGAGCACTGCGCTGAGCCCAGACATCGAGCGGCGCAGCGAAGCATGATTGCTGGCGCCGAGGGTGAGGCTGCTGCACGGTTGCCCGTCATCGCCGTCGGCGCGGTTGATGGCATTGAGGCACGCGAAGAAGGCAGGCGACTGCACGGGCAGATTCTGCTCGTGCAAGGCGCATTCGATCTCGCGTGCGAGGTCCTCAGGCATGTCGCTGGCGATGTCGCCGATCAGTGCGTGCAGGCGGGGACGGATGGCGATGCGGTTGGTCATGGCGAAACCCTCACTGGCGTGGGGCCACCTTCCGGAGCGAAGGTGGCGGACGGTGCGGGTTGGCGTACCAAGGCAGAAAAGCTCACAGGGAGAAAAGGCCCGGCGGATCTTGCGATCCCCACGCACCGCCCGCCATTGAAGGCAATCAGTGCATTCTCTTTGCTGCGATCGCTATCGCAACAACCTGTGAGCCTGTTCGTTTATTCGAGACGCCAATCCCGGCCCAGGCAGCTGCCTCGGCGCGGTGATCATGGGATCGCACAATCACAGTGGTCTGTAAGGAAAGTTCTCAACTGCACACCGGCACGCCAGGTGATTCCAGTTCTGTGCCCTCCAGCACTCGGCGGCTGTGTCGCCCATCACCGATGGCGCATATCGCCGCCCACGCCGACCGTGCACATGACGACTCAAGAGCGGCGCCGCCATGGCAATTCCGTCACCCGGCGCACGCGGGCCGGAATGTGTCACCGATGAAGGCAGAGGGTTCCATCCCAACGCTGTTCCACCGCCCCGGGCAGGCGTAGTCTCGGCCCGTTGCCGTGCCCATCCACTCTGGAGTGCCACCATGCCGCTCGCCCGTATCGATCTTCGCAAAGGTAAATCCGCCGACTACCTGCAACGCGTCGGCGAAACCATCTACCAGACCATGCGCGCGGTGGGCGTGCCGGAAAACGATCGCTTCCAGATCTTCCAGGAACACGCGCCGGGCACGCTGATCTACGACCCCGGCTACCTGGGCGTGGACCGCACCGATGACTTCATCTGCATCCAGATCACCTGGAACGAGGGGCGCACGTTGGAGCAGAAGAAGGCGCTGTACGTCGGCATCGCCGATGGACTGCACGCGGCGGTGGGTATCCGCCGCGAGGATGTGTTCATCAATCTGGTGGAAGTGAAGAAGGAGAACTGGTCGTTCGGGAACGGGCAGGCGCAGTACGTGAGTTGATGCGGGAACGGCGTCTGCGCCTGACGCGGTTTGCTCAGGCCATGCGCGGCGATGCCTGCTGTTGTGCCTGTTGTTCGTCCTGCGCCAGCCGGCTTGCGTCGCGGGATTGCTGCTGCACGTTGGCCTGCTGATACAGCGTATCCGCGTCGCCCTGCTGCGTATCGAGCAGGGACAGGCGCTGGCGATTGGCGGCAGGGTCCGGCGAGGCGGTGTCGCCGCTGCGATGCAGGAATACGTAGCCGGGTACCTCGGCGGTGCTGTTTGAACTGAATGCCACGTGCAGCGTGTCCTTTTCGCTGAAGCCGGCCTGCACCGCCGCGTGGGTCAGATGGCCGGCCAGTCGTTCGTGCTCCTGCCCGGCAGGCAGTCCGCGCTGTTCGCCGGTCTGGGCGAGCGCAGCACGCACCTTCTGGTCCAAGGCGTAAAGGCTATGCCCCGGCGTGCGCGCATCCGCAGCCAGACGCTCGCCCAAGGAGCCATCAATGCCATCGGTTTCGCTGAGCAGACGCTGCTTCAAGCTGCGCTCGGGCAGGGGAAGAGTGGTGGTGCGGTTGAGTTCGCTGTTGGGGAAAGGAGGCTCAATGCTGTCCACGCCATGGATGTTGCGCAGCGGACGATAGCCGTCCTTGCCCTGTGACTGGACGCCCAGCGGAATGCGGACGTCTGGCAGCAATTGGCCAACAGGGCCGCCGATGCTGTTCACGTCCAGGCTCTGCTTGCGCTGGATACCAGCATGATTCAATGCGCCCCAGGTGAAGTCCACGCAGTTGTGACGCACGTCGGCATAGTGCTTGCTGAAGCCGTGCGCTACTGGATCGTCGCCGAACGCTTTGAGCTTGTTGTACTGTGCTTCGGTGATTTCCAGAGAGCGCGTGTAATGCGGGTTCTTATAGGTCTTTGCATCGTTGACTACGATGTCACCTGGGCCGTTCATGCTGCCGTGCTCGATCGGTGCAAAGCCGTAGCTTGCCGGATCCTTTCCCGGTGCTCGAAGGACGTAGAACATGTGTCCCGGCCCGGACGTCTGCGCCGAGCCATCAGGATTGCGCAGCGGTTGCTGCGTAACGGGGTGGAGAAGAGGTGTTCCCGGTGCCGCAATGACGATATCGACGATGTAGCGTGGCTTGTCCATCGGCGTGGTGATCCTCCTGGAAGGTGTACGAAGGCGCTGCGCTACTTGGCGAGCGGACGCGATTCGTGAATCAGTATCCTGGCGCTTGCGCCACGAAGTGGTGCGATGTCTTCAACCGTGCTGATCTGTACGCGGTAGCGACTTTGCGCCTGCAACGGCAGCAGCGCGACATGGAGTCGATAGGCCCCATCGCTGCCTCGTTGGGTCTGGGCGTAGTTCAGACCCTTACCGCGGTGCCAGTCTGGCAGTGGCTGGCCAGATTGCGACTGTGCGATCTGGTAGGCGTCGGGGCTTGCCAGCGACTGCCAAGTGCCGCCGGACCATTGCTGAAGTCCAACGCGTAAAGGAATGTGCAGGTCGCGCGGAGAAGCAGCATCTGGCGATGAGGAAACGTGCTGCAGATCCAGCTCCACCGCATATGTACGGTAGCTGGCAAAATTGCGCGCCGTGGTCTCGAACTCGAACTGCAGCTGCTGGCCGGGCGTGTCCACGGCGATGGGCTGTGAGAGTTCCAGCGGCTCTGGCGGTGGGGGCGGCCCCTTGTCGGCGCAGGCGGCAAGCAGCGCGGTCAGGCCGAGCAGGCTGACGCGCAGCCGGCGTGTGATGCGGGTGGTCATGCGGATCCCTCTGGCTCCTTGCCGTTGCCATCTGAACCCTAACGTTGGCGAGGCGGTGCCTGCAAGCGCCGGGACCGCGGTGCGGTGCATTCACATGTCACCGCTGGAGGCGAGCCCCTGCGTCACCGTGTCGCAGGGGACAAACCCTGAACGGGGGCCAAGGTTGACCGTGGCCCCGTAGAATGGCGGCGTGCGCCGTTCTGCTCTCCACCGCCGGTTCCAGGCCCTGGCATGGCTTGCCATGCTGCTGGTGCTGCTCGCCCCGCTGGTGAGCCGCTGGCTGGCGCATGGTCACGTGGCTGCCGCTGCGCCGGTGGCGGCGATGGACCACGCAATGCACGCAGAGCATGCGCAGCACGCGATGGACGGGCACCACGACCATCACGCGATGGCGATGCCGCACGGCGAGGCCGCAAAGAAGCCGGCCGTCGATCCACACGCCGATCATGAGATGGGTGTGGACTGCGATTACTGCCTGATCGCTGCACGGCTGATCACCCTGCTGGTGGCGGCAGTGCTGCTGTTGGCGCCGATGGCACCGGTGTGCCGCGCGCTGCGCGGTGCGGTGCGGGCGTTGCCGCAACGGATCAGCGGCACATTGGGAGCGCGTGGGCCGCCGGCACTGATGGCTGCCTGAGCCGCACGCGCGTTGCATTGAACATTTTTCCATGAGGTTGCCGGCCACGGCCGGTGCCCGCACGCGCGTGTTTGTCCCTTTCTGATTGCTGCCCTGCCATTGCGGGGTGGCCTTGCATGCCGTGAACAAATGAAAACGAACCCCAACTCCGCGCACCTGCGCCGGGCGACGCTGCCTGTCCTGTGCGCGTTGCTCATGCACGCCGCGCCCCTGCTTGCCGCTGATGCGGCACCACCGACCACGCTGGATACCGTGCGGGTGGTCGATACCCGCAGCGGCGAGCTGTCTTCCACCGCCAGCGCAGGCTCTGCGTTGGGCCTGAGCGTGCTGCAGACACCGGCCAGCCTGACGGTGATTTCGCGCGAACAACTGGAGCAGCGTGGCGACAGCAACCTCAACGATGCGATCAGCCGGGCAGGTGCGATCAGTGCGATGCCGCACCCGGGCAACGGCCTGAGTGCGCTGTCCAGCCGCGGCTTCACCGATGGCGCTTCGGTGATGCGCCTGTACGACGGGCTGCGCCAGTACGGTGGCGTGGGTATCACCTTCCCGTTCGATACCTGGTCGATCGAGCGCATCGAAGTGCTGCGCGGCCCGGCCTCGGTCATCCATGGCGACGGTGCGATCGGCGGCGTGATCAACATCGTGCCGAAGAAGCCCACGCGTGGTGCGATCGAGAACGAGATCAGCGTAACCGTGGGCAGCGAGGACACCGCGCGCCTGGGCTTCGGCAGCGGTGGCGCGCTGACGCCCGAGCTGGCCTACCGGCTGGACGTGAGTGGCAACTACAGCGGTGGCTGGGTCGATCGTGGGCGCAACAGTGACGCGACATTCTCCGGTGCGTTGCTGTGGCAGCCGCGCGCGGACCTGCAGCTGACCCTCACCCATGCGCAGGGCTACCAGCAACCGATGCGCTACTTCGGCACGCCGCTGGTCGAGGGCCGCCAGCTGGAGGCGCTGCGCCACCGCAACTACAACGTGGACGACAGCCAGATCCGCTATCGCGACCGCTGGACCCAGCTCGATGCGCTGTGGACGCCGAACGCGAACGTGGAATGGCGCACGCGCCTCTACCAGATCGACAGCCAGCGCGATTGGCGCAATGCCGAAGCCTATGTCTACAGTCGCGCTACCGGCTTGATCGATCGCTCGGGAAACACCGAGATCGCCCACAACCAGGACCAGACCGGGCTGACCTCGACGCTGCGTGTGCAGGGAACCGCGGGTGGCCTGCAGAACAGCTTCGCGGTGGGCCTGGACGCCAACCGCGCGCACTTCAAGCACACCAACAACACCTATGCCGGCAGTTCGGGCCCGGTCGATCCGTTCGAACCGGTGCCGGGCCAGTTCGTCAGCGACGCGCCGAACCTGCCGCGCTACCGCAATCGTGCCGAGCAGTACGCGCTGTTCGCGGAAGACCGGTTGGCGCTGAGCGAGCGCTGGTCGGTGCTGGGTGGGCTGCGCCACGACCGCGCGCGCATCGACCGTACCGATCTGATCAGCGGCCAGAATGCGTTCTCGAAGACCTACAGCAGCACCGGCTGGCGTGCAGGCACGGTATTCGCGCTGCAGCCGACGCTGAGCCTGTATGCGCAGTACTCGCAGGCGGCGGACCCGGTCAGTGGCCTGCTGATGATCAGCCCGGCCAACGGTGCCTTCGACCTGGCCAAGGGCCGGCAGATCGAGGTGGGCCTGAAGCAGGCCTTCGATGGCGGCGAGTGGACGCTGGCGGCGTATCGCATCCGCAAGACCGGGCTGCTCAGCCGCGATCCGCTGGTGCCGGACCGCCGCGTGCAGATGGGCGCGCAGACCTCGCGTGGTATCGAGGCGTCGTTGAACTGGAACGTCGCGCCGCACTGGACGTTGGATGCCAACGCCACGGTGCTGAAGGCCGAGTTCGAGGACTTCCTGGAGACCACCGGTTCGCCGCCGATGCTGGTCTCGCGCGATGGCAACGTGCCGCCGAACGTGGCCGAACGCCTGGCCAATGTGTGGTTGAGCTGGCAGTTCGCACCGGACTGGAGCGCGGCGGGTGGCGTTCGCTATGTCGGCAAGCGCTACGCAGACAATGCCAACACGCTGGAGTTGCCCAGCTACAGCACCACTGATCTGGGGCTGACCTGGCAGGCAGCACCGCGCACGCGATTGTCAGCGCGCCTGTTCAACGTATTCGACAAGGCGTACTACGCCACCGCGTACTACACCAGCACGCAGTGGCTGCTGGGCGCGGATCGTCGCGTCGAGTTCACCGTCGACCATCGCTTCTGAGGACGCGCACCATGTCGCTGCGATCCACTGCCAAGCGCTGGACCTACCTGGTGCACCGTTGGCTCGGCATCGGCGGATGCCTGCTGATGCTGTTGTGGTTCGTCAGCGGCATGGTGATGTTGTTCATCGGCTACCCGAAGCTGACGCCCGGTGAACGTCTGGCGGCATTGCCGGTGCTGCCGGAGGCCCGCGATCTGCGCGGGCTGTCGGTGCTGCCTGCAGCCGTGCAGGCCGAGCCGGAGACCGTGGCACTGACCACGCTGCGTGGCCAGCCTGCGTATGTGGTGCGCACGGGAAGCAACGTGGGGGCGTGGTCAGCCGTCACCGGCCACGCCCTGCTGCCCGTATCGGCACAGCGCGCCGAAGCGTCAGCGGCACAGTTTGCTGGCGGCCCGGCCTTTGTCGGTGCAATGCGCGTGGAAGAGGACCGTTGGACGCATTCGCGCGCGCTGGACGCGCACCGGCCGCTGTACCGGGTGGAGGTGGGGGGCGCACAGCCCGGTGACCTGTATGTGTCCTCGCGCACCGGTGAAGTGGTGCTGGACGCACCGCACGTGCAGCAGCGCTGGAACTATGTGGGGGCCTGGCTGCACTGGCTGTATTTCCTGCGCATGCAGTCGGTGGATCCGGTATGGACGTGGGTGGTGATCGTGCTGTCCGCGCTGTGCACGGTGGCGGCGGTCAGCGGCATCGTGGTGGGCGTGTGGCGCTGGCGTTTCCGCGGGCGCTACCGCTCCGGTGCGAAGACGCCGTACGTCGAACCGTGGATGCGCTGGCACCATCTGATCGGACTGATGGCTGCGGCCTTCGTGTTCACTTGGATCTTCAGCGGGCTGATGTCGATGAATCCGCTGGGGGTCTTCAGCAGCACGCGTGAAGCGATCGACAGCGGGCGCTATCGTGGCGGCGTGGTGGCGGTGGATGGCGCGTTGGGTGAGCCGGCGAAGCTTCTGGCGGTGGCCGGTGCTGAGCGCTTCCAACCGGTCGAGATCCAGTGGCGCCGCATCGGAGGCGAGCTGTTCGCGGTGCTGCTGGATGGGAAAGGCGATACCCGCATCGTGTCCGGCAACGATGGGCATCTGCAGGTTGCGCGGTTGCTGCCGGCCGCGTGGCTGCAGCAGAAGGTGCGTGCGCTGTCCGCTGCGCCGATGCAGGGCTTCGTGGTGCAGCGTGCAGCGGACGCCTACTTCTATCCGCGTGCACCGGAAGCCATGAACGGGGCGGCGGTACGGCGCTTCCCAGTGGCGGTGGCGGATTTCGGCGATGCCGAGGCCACGCGCGTCTACCTCGACCTGGCCACCGGCGATCCGTTGCTGACGATGGGGCACCGTGAGCGCGTGGGGCGCTGGCTGTTCTACTTCCTGCACAGCTGGGACCTGCCGTCGATGCTGCGCCAGGAAGGTGCCCGGCTGGCGGTGTTGCTGCTGCTGAGCGCTGCTGGCACCGCGCTGTGTGCCACGGCGACGGTGATCGGCTATCGGCGATTGCGGATGAAGCTGCGGCACAGGCGGCGCTGAGGCCCTGGGCTACATCCGCAGCCAACGTGTGGACACGGCCACCAGCAACAAGGCCGTGGCCACGCCGATGAACGCAGCGATCAGGCCGAAGTGGTTGGCAGCAAAACCGATCAGTGCTGGGCCAGCAAGGATGCCGGCAAAGCCCAGCGTGGAAACGGCGGTGATTGCCAATGCGCCGGGCATGCGGGTCTGGTGGCCGGCCAGCGAGAACAGTGCCGGTGCGATGTTGGCGCAACCGAGGCCGACCAGCACATAGCCCACCAGCGACGCCTGCCACGGCGTGACCAGGGTCAGCACCAGCACTCCCGCGGCGGCGAGCAGCGCGCCGAACACGATCGCGCGCTCACGGCCTACGCGCTCCACCAGTGCGTCGCCGAACAAGCGCGCCACGGTCATGGTCAGGGTGAAGGTTACATAGCCGATACCGGCGAGGCTGGCATCGACGCGACGCACATCGCTGAGGAAGACCGCGCTCCAGTCCAGCATCGCGCCTTCACCGAGGAAGGCGACGAACGCCAGCACGCCGATGAACAGCACGATGCCGTGCGGCAGGGCCAACATCGGTGTGTCGTGCGGCATGCGTTCGCTGTGCCAGTACGCCGCCGACAGCAGCATCACCAGCAGCATGGCGCCAACGCCGATCAGCACCGATGCCAGTGGCGGCAGCTGTGCGGACAACAGCACGGTCATGGTGGCCGCGCCGAGGAAGCCGCCGATGCTGAAGAAGGCATGGAAGCCGGACATCATCACCCGCCGTGCTTCGCGCTCGACGATGACGGCCTGCACGTTCATCGTGCAGTCCATTGCGCCCACGGCGGCGCCGAACACGAACAGCACCAGCCCCAGTGACCAGGCCGAACCGGCCAGCGCCAGGCCGGGCACGGTCAGGCAGATCAGCAGGCTGCTGGCCACCATCACCCGGCGGCAACCGAGGCGCGCGGCCAGCACGCCGGACAAGGGCATCGCCAGCAGCGAACCGGCACCGAGGCAGAGCAGCACCAGCCCCAGCGTAGCGTCGTTGATCTCGGTGCGTGCTTTGGCGAATGGCACCAGGGTGGCCCACAACGCAGTGGCGAAGCCGGGAATGAAGAACGCAGCGCGGGTCGCGTGCTGTTCGGCACGCGCGCGGTTGGCAAGGGACATGGCGGTACGGTCAGGGCGGAGTGGGGTGTACCGCGATGCCGGCTGCGCGGAAGCGCGCGGCCAGCGCCGGCGGGGCCGAGGTGGTCAGCACCAGATCGTCGATTTCATCGAGGCTGGCGATCTGCCAGTTGCCGCGGGCACCGAGCTTTTCAGTGGTGGCGGCGACGATGACGCGGCTGCTGCAGGCCACCATCGCGCGTTTCAGCGTGGCTTCTTCCGCATCCATTGCCCAGACGCCGGTGTCGCCGTCCACCGCGCAGGGGCCGGGCAGGTATACGTCGGCGCGCAGGCGCTGCACCTGCGCCAACGCTTCAGCGCCGACCGCGCCGCCACCGCTGGCCAGGCGGCCGCCGATCAGCTGCACCGAGGTGCCTTCAAGCATGCTGGCGGCGGTGGCGATCTGCGGAGCATTGGTGATCACCGTCAGGCCGAGAGCGGTCGGCAGCTGCTGGGCGATCGCCAGGTTGGTCGACCCGGCGTCGAGCAGTACGACCTGGCCGGGCTGCAGCAGCGTGCAGACGCGGGCGGCCAGCTCGGCCTTGTCGCCGCGGTCGCGGGTCAGTCGCTCGCGTAGCGGGCGTTCCTTGGGGGGCGGCAGCACGGCGCCGCCGTAGACACGCTGGCACAGGCCTTGGGCGGCCAGCTCGCGCAGATCGCGGCGGATCGAATCTTCGGAGACGGCATAGCGGCGCGCCAGTTCGGCGGCGACCACGCGGCCCTGCTGGCGCAGTTCCTCGAGGATCTGCAGGGTGCGCTGGGCGGGGAGGGGGCTGGGATCGGAGCTCATGACGCAAGTCTGCACGTTCGTGCATTATCGTGCAACAACGTGCATTGGGCGGGCGTGGCCACAGATCGGCTGGACTGTCGGTGAACCCAACCGCGCCAGCGTCTATGGATCGCCCTCGCGGCCCGGCATCATGGCGGGGCACCTGGCATGGAATCCACGATGTCCCCCACCGTTCACCGCAAGCTGCGCATCGGCGCGGACCAGTACACCGGCCAGAAAGTGGTCGACCAGCAGTTCTACGAATGCGATTTCTCCGGCGCTGACCTCACCGCCACCGAGTTCATCAACTGCAGCTTCTATGACGCTGAAAACCGCGCCGGTTGCCGCTTCAATGGCGCCACATTGAAGGAAGCCAGCTTCCGTAGTTGCGACATCAGCATGTGCCACTTCAGTTTCATCAAGGCGCTGGGCCTGGAGATCAGTGAGTGCCGTGCGCAGGGCGCGGACTTCAGCAACGCCAGCTTCATGAACCAGATCACCACGCGCAGCTGGTTCTGCAGTGCCTTCATCAAGAAGTCGAACCTGCGCTACGCCAATTTCTCGCGGGTGACATTGGAGAAGTGCGAACTGTGGGAAAACCGCTGGGATGGCGCGAATGTGAGCGGTGCCAGCTTCGCCGGTTCGGACCTGTCCGGTGGCCAGTTCGAGGGGATCGACTGGAACAGTGCCAACTTCACCGACTGCAACCTGACCAACTCGGAGCTGGGCGAGTTGGACCTGCGCAGCACCAATCTGCGTGGCGCCACGCTGGATGTGCAGCAGGTGGCGCTGTTGATGCAGCGCATCGGCATTACCGTGG
Organism: Stenotrophomonas sp. 62841_Sma; assembly: GCF_056482945.1. Taxonomy (NCBI): domain Bacteria; kingdom Pseudomonadati; phylum Pseudomonadota; class Gammaproteobacteria; order Lysobacterales; family Lysobacteraceae; genus Stenotrophomonas; species Stenotrophomonas sp. 62841_Sma. The sequence continues at coordinate 1,101,283 of NZ_CM151224.1, forward strand.
TGCCGTAGGCATCATCCGGCGTACGCCACCCAGCCCTTGAAGCTGAAGCCGGCGTAGAACAGCTCCACGTTGTCGAAGCCGGCCTCCTGCAGTAGCACAACCTCCTGCTCCGGCGACAGCAACGGCAACCGTTCGGCAATGGCGTCGATCGCGCGCTGCGCATCGGCGTGGGCAACCCCCGAGGCTTCGGCGAACGCCGCGTAGCGCTGCAACCAGCGCAGCTTGCCGGCCGGGTCCTGTGGCACGCTGTGGTGCGCCACCACCAGCGGCGCGCCGGGTTGCAGGCGCCGGTGCAGTTCGCGCAGCGTGTGCAGGCGCTGCCCGGCATCGAGGAAGTGCAGGGTCAGCAGGCAGCTGGCACCGTCGAAGCGCGCATCGGGTGCATCGTCGATATAGCCTTCCAGCAGCTGCACGCGCGACATCAGCGGACCCAGTGTCTGCTCGGCCAGGGCCAGCATCGGCGCGGCCGGGTCGACCCCCAGCAGCTGCCAGCCCGGCTGCGCCTCGGCGAAGGCCTTCAGTTCCAACCCGCCACCGGCACCCAGCACCAGCACGCGGCCCTGAGCGGGAACACGTTCGGCCAGCAGCAGCCGGCTCATCTGCTGCAGGGCGAGGAAGCCGGGCACCTGGCGCAGCGGTGCTTCGGCATAGCGGGCCACCGCCTGCGGATCGGAGAACGTGGACATGCGCGGATTCCTGCAGCGGGGGACATACCACTGTAGCGCGGCGCGCAAGAGGCATTGCGCGCCGGCGCTGCTTTGCCTAAGGTGTGCGCCTGTCTGGAGCTGAAGGACACAGCGAATGGAACATCGCCCACCTCCAATGCCCTCGACCGAGGCCTTCGAGCTCGCGTTGTCGTTGCTTGGCCGGGAAGACGTCGATGAGGAACAGGCCGAGCGGGACCTGGTCGCGCGTGGCGTGGCCCGCGGGTTGGTGATCCGTCTGCTGATCTGGCTGCCGGAAGCGTTTGCCATGGCCCTGATCGCGCATATGGAACTGGGAGTGCGTTTGCCGCATACATTCACCGCGCGCGATGGGCAGGGCGTCCTGCATGAACTGCCGCTGGACTGCGAGCCGATATTGGCGGAGGGTCTCGAGCGTGCATTGAAGATGTACCACCAGGGACCACGTGGCGCATTCAAGGCGATCTGCCAACGCAGTTCGTCGCTCAACGCCATCAACAATGCCCTGAACGCAGGCGCCGATCTGAAGGGTGCGATGCTCTCGGGGCCGGAGTTGATGGAAATTCCAGCGGAAACCTACCTGCGGGGCGACTGAGCGTGGACGCTGCCTGGTCGGTGCTCGGCTCAGCGCAGTTCCCGCGCCAATACCTGCCAGATCCTCGGGTCCTGGCACTGCGAAACGTTGAAACGTACATAGTCAGTCGCGCGCTGCGATTGGCTGAACGCGTTGCCCGGCGCCAGCACGATGCCCTCGCGCAGGCATTGCCGGGCCAGTGCGGCGGCATCGCGGCCATCGGGTAGCTGGCACCACAGGAACAGCCCGGCTTCCGGCTGCAGCCACGGCCTGATGCCCAGCGTCTGCAGCTTGCGCAGCGTGTGCCGGCGCGCATCGGCCAGGCGCGAACGCACCGATTGCATGTGGCGGCGGTATCCACTGTCGGTCAGCGCGATGTGCATCAACTGCATCGCCAGATGGCCGCCGCCGAAGCTGGTGGCCAGTTTCAGGTCGGTCAGCGCCTCGATCCAGTCATGGCGCGCAGCGATGTAGCCACAGCGCGAAGCCGCCGACAGCGTCTTGGAGAAGCTGCCGACGTGGATCACCCGCGACAGTCCATCGAGCGCGGCCAGCCGCGGTGCAGGCTGCAGTTCGAAGTCGGCGAAGATGTCGTCCTCGACGATGATCAGTTCATTGCGTTCGGCCAGGCCCAGCAGGCGGTGCGCGGTGCTGGCGGAAAGCACCGCGCCGGTCGGGTTGTGCAGGCCTGAGTTGGTGATGTACAGCCGCGGCGCATGCGCCTGAACTGCCTGCGCGAACGCCTCCAGGTCCGGGCCGCTGTGCGTGTACGGCACGCCGATAGCCTGCACCTGGTGCGCCTTCAGCAACGCGTGGTAGTTGAAGTAGCTCGGGTCATCCACCAGCACGCAGTCGCCGGGCTTGAGCAGGAAACGGCAGAGCAGATCGACCGCGTGCGTACCGGATTCGGTCAGCAGGATCTGCTCCATCGGCGCATCGATGCCCAGCGCCGCGCTGCGCCGTTGCAGCAGCTGGCGCAATGCGGGCAGCCCGAGCGGGCCGGCGTAGTCGACCAGCTGTGATGCATCGGCACGCGCCAGCCGACGCAGGCCGCGGCGCACGCCATCGTGGTACAGCCAATCGCTGGGCATCCAGCCGCAGCCCGGCTTGAGATGGCCGGCCGGTGTTTCCAGCGATTGCCGCGACACCCACAGCGGGTCCACGGCGCGATCCAGCCGGGGTTCCATTTCAGCCAGCGCCAGCGGTGCGGCCGGCCCACTGACGTAGAAGCCGGATCCTGCGCGCGCACTGATCAGGCCTTCGGCGGCCAGGCGCTCGTAGGCTTCGACCACGGTCGAGACCGACACCCCCATCGCCGCCGCCTGCGCACGTACCGAAGGCAGGCGCGAGCCGGGGCCATCCACCCGCGCACCGATGCGGGCGCGGACGGTCTGGATGACCGATTCAATGCGGGTGAGCGAACGTGGCATGGCGGAACCGTAGTGGAAGTGTGGGCGGTACAGTTACTTGCGACTGTACTGGATTGTAGCTGGGGTCGTTCCGCGCTGGATGCTTCCATACAGGTCCAGCCGGGCATCGTCCGGCACCTTCAGGAGTACAGGCGTGGAACGGTCGGCGAGTGGTTGGATCAATGGCTTCATCGGTGTAGTGATCTTCGCGGGCTCCCTGCCGGCCACCCGCTTGGCGGTGCTGCAGCTGGACGCCGGATTCGTCACTGCTGCACGCGCGACCATTGCCGCCGTGCTCGGCCTTGGCCTGCTCCTTCTGCTGCGCCAGCCGTGGCCTCGGCGCAATGACCTGCCGGGGCTGGCGGTGGTCAGCCTGGGGGTGGTGGTCGGCTTTCCGCTGTTGACCGCGCTCGCGCTGCGGCATGCGTCATCGGCACACACCATCGTGTTCCTCGGCCTGCTGCCACTGAGCACTGCGGTGTTCGGCGTGCTGCGCGGCGGCGATCGACCGCGCCCGGCGTTCTGGTTGTTCTCGCTGCTGGGCAGTGCCTGCGTGGTCGGCTATGCGGTGCGCAACGGCATCGAGGCCTCGCTGCAGGCTGACCTGCTGATGCTGGCGGCGATCGTGGTGTGTGGGCTCGGCTATGCCGAAGGTGGTCGACTTGCCCGCCACCTTGGCGGTTGGCAGGTGATCAGCTGGGCGCTGCTGCTGGCGTTGCCGGTGATGCTGCCGCTGACAGTGCTGATGCGCCCGGCCTCGTTCACCGCGGTCGGTGCGTCGGCGTGGTGGGCGCTGGGCTACGTGGCGGTGTTCAGCATGCTGATCGGCTTCCTGTTCTGGTACCGCGGGCTGGCCCAGGGCGGCATCGCCGCTGTTGGCCAGCTGCAGTTGCTGCAGCCGTTCTTCGGCCTGGCCCTGGCCGCGCTGCTGCTGCACGAATCGGTCAGCCTCAGCATGGTGCTGGTGACCGTGGTCGCGGTGATCTGCGTGGCAGGCGCGCGCCGCTTCAGCCGCTGAGCGAAAAAGGGGACGGAGGGGATTAAGTCGTAATCGGCCCTACTGTGCCTGAAACGACTTAATCCCCTCCGTCCCCTTTCCGACGATAGCGTGCGCGTATCGTGGAGGGCGGTGAACAGTATTGGCTGCGGCCTGCGTGCTTGGTTGAAGCTGGGCGCATGAAGCCAATCTCGCGTGTTTCCTTCGAAGGCCAGGTGGGTCTGGTGACCGGCGCCGCCGGTGGACTGGGCCTGGCCTACAGCCGCCTGCTGGCCGAGCGCGGCGCGCATGTGGTGATGCATGACGTCGGTGCCGGCACCGATGGCCGTGGTACCGATCCGCTTCGCATCCAGCACAGTGCCGAAGCGTTGCAGGCGCGGGGGCTATCGGTGCAGGCCGTCAGTGATCCCATCGACCATCGCACGGGCTGCCACGGGCTGGTGCAGGATCTGCTGCAGCAGCACGGCCGCATCGATTTCCTGATCCACAACGCCGGCTGGGTCGAGTACCAGACGCTGGAAGCGATCGAGGACGATGCGCTGGAGCAGATGCTGTGCCTGGCCGCGAAGACGCCGTTGTGGCTGGCGCAGGCGGCGTGGCCGGCAATGCGCGCGGCGGGCGGTGGGCGCATCGTCATCACCACGTCCGATCGCGCGCTGTATCCGCAGTACGCACAGCGCGGGCTGTCCGCTTACACGATGGGCAAGCTGGCCGCGCTTGGTCTGGTCAATGTGCTGGCACTGGAAGGTGCCGAGCATGGCATCTTGGTCAATGCGGTTTCGCCGGTGGCAAAGACGCGCATGTGGGGCATCGAGGGTGAGCCCGATGAGCTGCATCCGGAAGCTGTTGCGCAAGGTGTGGCCTATCTGGCATCCGCGCGCTGCCAGGACGGCGGCTGGGTGCTGCGCGCAAGCAATGGCCAGTTCCACGCACTGCGCCTGCAGGAGGCCGAGCATGTGGCGTACCCAAGGGATCTGCGCGCGGTCAGTGCCGACAGCATCGAGTCGGTGGCGCTGCAGTGGCCGGCCATCGCCCGCGCCAGCGTCGACGTGCGCGGCTGAGGGCGTACCCTAGGCGGGTTCCCACTGCCTGCTTCGAGATGATCGACCTGCGCCTGCTTCGCCAGTATGTGGCCGTGGCCGAAGAACTGCATTTCCACCGCGCCGCCGCCCGCCTGCACATGTCGCAGCCGCCGCTGACCGCGGCGATACGACGGCTGGAAGACGAGCTCGGAAGTGAACTGATCGTGCGCGGCAACCGCACGCTGGGCCTGACCGTGGCCGGGCAGACCTTGCTGGTGGAGGCGCGGGCAACGCTGCAGCAGGCCGAGCAGGGGTTGCAGCGCACGCGCGAAGCTGCAGCGGGGCAGTCCGGCAGCCTGCGTGTAGGCTATGTCGGCAGTGCGCTGTATGGCCGCCTGCCAGGTTTGATCCGCCGCTTCCGCCAGCAGTACCCGCAGGTGCAGTTGCACCTGCAGGAAGCCACGTCGCGCCAGCAGCAGTTGTGGCTGCGTGAGCAGCGCATCGACGTTGGCGTGTTGATTCCACCGATTCCCGCCGCCGAGCTGGTACTGCACGACTTCGACCATGACCGCCTGGCGATTGCGCTGCCGCGCGCTCATGCGCTGGTCGACGCGCCGGAGGTCAGTGTGGCGATGCTGGCTGAAGAACCGTTCGTTTCATGGCCTGCAGCCGAGGGCATCGGCTTCCACGCGCAGGTGCTGGGCCTGTGTACCGCTGCGGGCTTCACCCCGCGCGTGGTGCAGGAAGCGCAGGGCATGCACGCGGTGCTGTCGCTGGTGGCGGTGGAGGCTGGCGTGGCGATCGTTCCGGCCAGCATGGCCAGCTTCCGTTCGCAGGAGATCGTCTATCGCGTGCTGGAGGACGAAGCAGCGCGTTTCGACCTGCCGTTCTGCAAGCGGCCGGAACAGCCATCGCCGGTGCTGCGCAATTTCCTGCAGACGGCGGGCACCAACTGATTCTGTGGACCTGCTACGCCTTGTCGCCCTGGAACAGATGCGCAACGGCATAGTCGATGAACACCCGCAGGCGTGCACTGGGATGGCGCCCACCGGGCCATAGCAACGAGAACTGCCCCTGGTGCGTGGGCAGTGCTGGCAGTACCCGCTGCAGGTGGCCATCGGCCAGCGCGTCGGCTGCGAGGAAGTCAGGCATCCAGGCCAGGCCCATGCAACCGATCGCAGCGGCCAGCACGGCCTCCATGTTGTTGCAGGTCATCGCGGTGGGAAGGCGCGCTCCAGCATCGCCTTCGATGCCCGGCAGCTGCCACGGGTGCAGCTTTCCGGTGGTGGGGTAACGGAAGCGCAGCGCGCTATGCAGGCGCAGCTCGCTCACATCACCGGGCGTGCCATGGGCCTGCAGATAGCCCGGCGCCGCACAGAGGATGAAACGGAAGCCGCCCAGCCGCCGTGCGGTCAGGCTGGAATCGGCCAGTTCACCGCTGCGTATCACCGCGTCGAGGCCTTCGCTGACCACGTCGACGATGCGGTCGTTGAAGTCCAGCTCCAGCTGCACCTGCGGGTAGCGCTGCTGGAACCCCGGCAGTACCGGCAACAGGAAGCGGTAGCCGATGGTGGGCAGGCCGATGCGCAGCAGTCCACTCGGGGCGTGCTGTCGCTGCGCCAGATCCGCCTGCGCTTCGGAAAGTTCATCCAGTGCCCGCCGGCAGCGCTGCAGCAGCAGTTCGCCTTCGTCGGTGAGGTGCACGCGGCGGGTGGTGCGCTGGAACAGGCGCGTGCCGAGTTCCTGTTCAAGGCGGGCGATGCGCTTGCCGACCGCCGACGCGGACAGGCCGAGTACGCGGGCGGCACCGACGATGCTGCCCGCCTCCGCGGTGCGGACGAAGGCGAGCAGGGCAGAGATGGAGTCCATGAGAGGCATGATTGCGGAACAGTCGGCCGCAATCAACGTCCATGGAGCCTGTTTTTCAGCAATAGCTGCCTGTCCATCATCAATGCCCCTGATGGATGGAGGCCCGCATGGCCCCGGTTTCGATGCTCCCCGTACTTTCCCGCACACATCAGCGCTGGACCCTGCTTGCCGTCTGCCTGGCTGCACTGGCGCTGCCCTTGTCCTTCTCGGCCGGTGCCGTCGCGGTGCCGGCGCTGGCCCGTTCCGCGGCGTCGTCGCCGACTGCGCTGGCCTGGGTGACCAACGCCTTCATGCTCACCTTCGGCAGCCTGTTGCTTGCTGCCGGTGGCCTGGCGGACCGCTATGGCCGACGGCGGTTGTTCCTGCTGGGTACCGCGGGCTTCAGCATCGCCACTGCCGTCGTCTGCCTTGCGCCCACGCTGCTGTGGCTGGATCTGGCGCGTGGGCTGCAGGGCGTTGCCGCTGCAGCGGCGCTGGCGTCCGGCACCGCTGCGCTGGCGCATGCCTGGCAGGGGCCGGTGCGTGCCCGTGTGTTCGCCCTGCTGGGCACCACATTCGGTGCGGGGCTGGCGCTGGGGCCGCTGCTCGCGGGTCTGCTGTTGCAGGCATTGGGATGGCGCAGTGTGTTCGCCGCGGGCGGTGTACTGACGCTGGCGGCGTTCGCCGTGGGCGCGCGCGCGTTGTCCGAAAGCCATGGCGAACGCGGGCGGCTGGATGTTGGCGGCATGCTGGGCTTCAGCCTGATGCTTGCGGCGTTGACCCTGGCCCTGTTGTGGCTGGGTGAATTCGGCCTGCATGCCATGCGCGTGCAACTGGCGCTGTTGGCGACGCTGATGCTGGGCGGGGTGTTCGTCTGTATCGAACGACTGCACCGCTCACCGTTGCTGGACCTCTCACTGTTCTCGCAACCGGCGTTCCTGGGTGTCCAGCTGCTGCCGGTCGCAACCTGCTTCGGCTACGTGGTGCTGCTGGTGGTACTGCCGCTGCAGTTGCTGGGCGTGCATGGACAGAGCACGACATTGGTCGGGCTGCAGATGCTGGCCTTGTCTGCGCCGATGCTGGTGCTGCCGATGCTGGCCGCGCGCTGGGCGGAGCGCGTTGGAAGTGCGCGGCTGTGCACGCTGGGCCTGCTGGTCTGTGCCTCTGGCCTGTACCTGTTGTCGCGCCATGCATCGCATCCGTCGCCCTCGCAGTGGGCGCCGTTGCTGATGCTGGTTGGTGCAGGAACGGCCTTGCCGTGGGGCCTGATGGATGGGCTGTCGGTCAGCGTGGTGCCGGTGCAGCGTGCGGGCATGGCCGCCGGCATCTTCGGAACCGTGCGGGTGGCCGGTGAAGGCATCGCATTGGCCGCAGTCACGGCCTTGCTTGCGCTGCTGATCGGCCACCAGCTGCAGGGAGCATCGCCGGCATCGTTGGCGCGCGCCGGTGCCTATCTGGCCACGGGGGCGCAGGCACAGGCGCAGGCACTGCTTCCGGCGATGAGCGGCGCACAGCTGCAGCAGGCCAGTGCCGAGGCGCTGGCGATACTGCTGCGTGTCCTGGCGCTGCTGACTGCCGCATGCGCTGTGCTGTTGCACCTGCTGCTGCGGCGGCCAGCGTTGGCCGTGATCAGAACCGATAGCTGATGGTGCCGGTCACCACGCGCGGGTAGCCGGCGAAGCAGTCGCCAAAGGTGCGGCACGGCGCGTAGTAGCGCTTGCCGGTGAGGTTGGTGATGTTCAACGCCATCGTCCAGTCAGTCACCTGTACTTCCACCAAGGCGTCTGCCAGCGTGTAGCTGGGCGTGATGATGCGCCCGCCATTGCCCAGCGACACCGTATTGCCGACATGGCGCACGCCGAGGCCCAGGCGCAGGCGTGCGGCATCATCCAGCTGGAAGCCCTTCGACACCCAGGCCGAGGCCAGGTCCTGCGGGGTGTCGTTGAGGCGCTGGCCCACTTCCAGTGCGAAGTTGCTGCGGCTGACCTCAGCCTCGTTGCGCGCAACGGCAGCGGTGATTGTGAGGTCGTTGGCGAACTGGAACTGCCCTTCCAGCTCCACGCCCTTGGAGCGGATCTGCCCGGTCTGCACCACGTTCAGCACGTTGTCCGGGTCGTTGGTCTGCCGGTTGGTTTCGGTGATGCGGTACGCCGCCAGCGTCAGCAGCAGGCTACGCGCCGGTTGCCACTTGATGCCGGCCTCGGACTGGCGGCCGCGCATCGGCTTGAAGGCGCTGCCGAACAGATCCTGGCCGGATACCGGCAGGAACGATTCGCTGTAGCTCAGGTAGGGCGATACTCCGCCGCCGAGGTCGCCGATCAGGCCGGCGCGGTAGGTGGTGGCGTTGTCGGTCTGGCTGGGTTGGCCTTCGGTCTTCGAGCGTGCATGGTCGCGGCGCGCGCCCAGCACCAGCGAGATGCGGTCGGCCCAGCGGATCTGGTCCTGCACATAGACACCCAGCTGGGTGGAGGTCTGGTCCGGCTGACGATCCCAGCCACGCACGATCGGTGCGACCGATACCGGGGTGTAGATGTCGATCGGCGTGCCGGTGGCGTCCAGCCGCTGCAGCTGCTCCTTGTATTGGCTGTAGTCCACGCCGGCCAGCAGCAGATGCTGGAAGGCACCGGTGGCGAAGTCGAACTGCAGCGCATTGTCGGCGCTGAAGATCTGCACGTCGGGGCGGGTGCCATAGGCCGTGCGGTTGACCACGCGCCGATCGGCGTCGATGAAGGGATCGGCCGGATTGCTGTAGCTGTCCACGTACATCTGCTGCAGAGTGGTCCTGCCATCGATGTAACGCACTGCCGAGCGCAGGCTGAGCGTGTCGTTGAAGCTGTGGTCGAACAGCGCGGTCAGGCTGTAGACGCGCGAGTCGATGCGGTCGAAGTCGGGATCGCCGATGAAGGTGGACGGGTCGAGGCGGCGTCCGGGCGGGGCAAGCAGGGTCGCGGCCAGCGGCAGGAACTGCTGGCTGGAGCCGGTCTTGTCATGCTGATAGCTGGCCAGCAGGGTCAAGGTGCTGCGTTCACCGCGCCAGCTGATCGACGGTGCCAGATAGACGCGGTCATCCTTCAATACATCGGTCTGCATGTTCGATTCACGCACCAGCCCGACGAAGCGTCCGGCAACCGTGCCGGCATCGTTCAAGGCGCCGCTGAAGTCCCCCTGCAGCTGCCTGCGGTCGAAACTGCCGAGCTGCACGCCGACCTCGCCGTTGAGGGCGCCGAAGGTCGGGCGCTTGCTCATTGCATTGATGATGCCGCCGGTGGCGCCGGCACCATACAGCACCGAGGACGGGCCGCGCAGCACTTCCACCCGCTCCAGGCCATAGATTTCCGGGCGGGCGAGGGGGCTGAAACCGTAGCTGCGGCGCAGGCCATCCTGGTACTGCACCGGGTCCAGCCCGCGCACCGAGGTCGCATCGTTGCGGGTATCCAGGCCCCAGGCATCGGCGGTGACGCCGGCGCTGTAGCGCAGCACTTCCTGCAGGTTGTGCGCGCCGCGATCGGTGAACAGCTGCTGGGTGACCACGCTGATCGCCTGCGGCGTCTCGATCAGGGCGGTGTCGGTCTTGGTCGCGGTGCTGGCCCGCTCGGCCACCACCGTTACCTTGTCCAGGGTGCGCGCCGCCGGGGTGTCCTGGGCCTGGGCGATGGCCGAGGCCAGCAGGGTGGGCAGGGCGAGCGTGTACAGCAGCGGACGCGACGGCAGAGCGGGCATCGGGAGTGATCCGGGAAGGGCGGTGACGGCGGATTATCCGGATGCTCGCCTTCAAATACAAATGATTCCCAAGTGCGATTGAGGCGCCCTGGCCCGGCGTCAGGGCAGGCCGTCCGTCGCGCCGCGGATGCTCATCCAGGCGCCGCCACCGGGGGCGCTGCCGGCGCGGACACGGAAGCCGTGCAGGCCGGCAATGGCGGCCACGATCGACAGGCCCAGGCCGAATCCAGGCCCTTGGCCGGCGCTGCTGCTGCCACGGAAGAAGCGCTGGTAGATCAGCGTGCGGTCCTGTGGCGGAATGCCCGGCCCGTTGTCGATCACATCGATCCGGGGAACGCCATGGTCATCGACCGCACGCAGCAGGATGCGGCCGTGTGCAGGGGTGAACTGCAGAGCGTTGGACAGCAGGTTGGCCAGCGCTTCGAACAGCAGCTCGCGGTCGCCACGCAGCGGGCCCACCTTCGGGTCCACCTGCAGCTCCAGCAACTGCTGCTTCTCTTCGGCCAGTGGCAGGTAGAACTGGTGCAGTTCCTGCAGCAGCTCGGTGACGTCGACCGCGTCGAAGGCCGAACGTCGCTGGTGGCTCTCCAGTTCCGACACCCGCAGCAGCGCGGCGAAGCGCGCCATCAGCATGTCAGTCTCGGCCAGCGCCTTGTCCAATGGATCGGCATGCGGGTCCCGTTCGTCCAGCCCCACGCGCATGCGGTACAGATGCGCGCGCAGGCGGGTCAGGGGCGTGCGCAGATCGTGGGCGATGCTGTCGCACACGCCTTTGACCTCGGTCATCAGCTGTTCGATGCGTTCCAGCATCGCGTTGACGATGCTCGACAGCCGATCGATCTCGTCGCGACGGCTGGAGACCGGCAGGCGCTGGCCGAGGTCGCCAGCAACAATTCGACTGGTGGCCGCTTCGATCTGCTGGATACGTTTCAACGGGCGCCGACGCAGCAGATGCCAGCCCACCAGGCCGGGAATGACGGTCAGCGACACGCCCCACAGCAGTGCATCAAGGATGATGCTGTTGACCGCCATGAGCTTGCCATTCTGGCGTACGAATACCAGCGTGCGGCCATCGCGGGTCACCACGCCGAGCGCACTGCCGCCGTTGTCGTGGCGGCCATCGGCCAGCGTCCAACCGTCCACCGCATGCGAGTTGCCATCCAGCGGCAGTCCCTCGGGGATCGCTGTCAGCGGGCCCGCCATCGGCATGCCGCCCTTGTCGAACAACCCATAGGTATAGACCTGGTGCAGATCGAAGCGCTGGCTGTCGCGCAATGCTTCATCCAGTGCCGGGCCGTCGAAGCTCATGAACAGGTGCGCGCGCTGCTGCAGGCCTGATTCGGTCAGGTCACTCAGGTAATCCGAGATGCGCCAGTACATCACGCCCAGCAGCAGGCTCGACCACGCCACGAACAGGATGCAGTACAGGCCCAGCAGTCTGCTGCTGGAAGAGCGCCAGTGGTCAGGATTGCGCGTCGAAGACATAGCCGGTTCCACGGACGGTCATGATCGGCTGCGGTCGGCCGGGTTGTTCGATGCGTTTGCGCACGCGGCCGATATGCACGTCGATCAGGTTGGTGCCCGGATCGAAGTGGTAGCCCCAGACTTCCTGGAACAGCATGCTGCGGGTAACCACCTGGCCGGCGTTGCGAACCAGGAATTCGAGCAGCTTGAACTCGGTCGGCAGCAGCGCGATTTCATGCCCGCCGCGTCGCGCCGAACGGGTCATCAGGTCCAGTTCCAGGTCACCGGCGCGCAGCACGTTGTCGATGGCAGCGGCCTGGCCCTGGCGCCGGATCAGCACTTCCACGCGTGCGGCCATTTCGTCGGAAGCGAAGGGCTTGGTCAGGTAGTCGTCGCCACCGGCGCGCAGGCCACGCACGCGTTCATCCACGTCCGACAGCGCACTGATCATCAGTACCGGCGTGGTGATGCCTTCACGGCGCAAGGCGGTGACCAGGGCCAGCCCGTCGATGCCGGGCAGCATGCGGTCCAGGGTGATCACCGCGTAGTCGCCTGCACGTGCCAGCGCCAGGCCGTTGCTGCCGTCGCTGGCCAGGTCCACGTCGAAGCCGTGGCTGCGCAGTTCGGTGGCGATCTCCTCGGCGGTGACAAGATCGTCCTCGATGGTGAGTACGCGCGGCATGGGCCAGTGTGCAGAGTGGGACAGGGGCATCCTCGCAATCGTGGGCAGCGACTGCAAATGAAAAATGTTTCATGCGCCATTTAGCAGGATCGTGCCGCCACGTCTTCTATATTCGGCGCCGAACGCTCCCCCACGCGTGGAACCTGCAGCCGTGATCCTTCCGAACCCCTCCCGTCCGTACCGTGCCTGGCGGCTGCCGCGAACCGCGGGCCTGCCGCTGCTGGCGCTCGCCCTGGCCGGCCTGCTCAGCGCCTGCGGCAAGGACGCGCCCAAGCCCGGCGCGACGACGCCTGAGGTGACGGTGCTGACCCTGCGCAGCCAGCCGCTGGCACTGCAGCAGGAACTGCCTGGGCGCAGCGTTGCCTCGCAGGAATCGGACGTGCGTCCGCAGGTGGATGGCGTGCTGGTGAAGCGGTTGTTCGAGCAGGGCCAGTGGGTGAAGGCCGGGCAGCCACTGTTCCAGATCGAGCCCGCGCTGTACCAGGCGGCGCTGAACGAGGCGCAGGCCAACCTGAAGACCGCCGAGGCCGCTGCGGTGACCGCGCGCCTGCGGGCGCAGCGCATGCAGGCGCTGGGCAAGGACCAGCTGGCCGCGCGCCAGGACGTGGACGATGCGATCGCCAGCGACCAGCAGGCTGCCGCCGTGGCGCAGGCCGCACAGGCCGCGCGTGACACGGCCAGCACACGGCTGGGGTTTGCCACGGTGACCTCGCCGATTGCCGGGCGCATCGGCCGTGCGCTGTTCACGCCGGGGGCGCTGGTCACCTCGGGCCAGGCCGATCCACTGGCACGGGTGCAGCAGATGGACCCGATGAACGTGGACATCACCCAGTCCAGCAATGAGTACCTGGCACTGCGCCGCGCCATCGCCGACGGTGGCGTGCAGGCCGACACAGCACCGGTGCGGCTGCGCCTGTCCGATGGCACCGACTACCCGCTGCCCGGCACGCTGGAATTTGCCGACGTGGACGTGCAGCAGGAGACCGGCAGCATCACCCTGCGGGCGCGTTTCCCCAACCCGGATGGGCAGCTGCTGCCAGGCATGTACGTGCGCGCGCTGGTGGGACAGGGAACCCGCCAGCAGGCGCTGCTGGTGCCACAGGCTGCGGTCGACCGCAGCCCCAAGGGCGAGGCGCAGGCGTGGCTGGTGGACAAGGACGGCAAGGCCCGGCTGCGGCTGTTCCGCACCGCGCGTGCGATCGGCGACCAGTGGCTGGTCCTTGATGGCCTGGCCGCCGGCGAGCAGGTGGTGGTGGCCGGCGCGCAGGGCCTGGCCGATGGCATGACGGTGCGGGTGAAGCCCGCACCCGCCCCGGTCGGGAAGGACTGAGCGCATGCTGCCGCGCTTCTTCATCCATCGCCCGGTATTCGCCTGGGTCCTGGCGATCTGCATCATGGCCTTCGGCACCATCGCGGTGACCCAGCTGCCGGTGGAGCAGTACCCGGACATCGCACCACCACAGGTCAACATCACCGCGAACTACACCGGTGCCTCGGCGCAGACGGTGGAAGACAGCGTCACCCAGGTGATCGAACAGCAGATCAAAGGCATCGATCACCTGTTGTATTTCTCCTCCACCAGTTCGTCATCGGGGCAGGCGCGCATCACGGTCACCTTCGACCAGAGCGCCAACCCGGATATCGCTCAGGTGCAGGTGCAGAACAGCGTCAACCAGGCGATCAACCGGCTGCCGCAGGAAGTGCAGCAGCAAGGCGTGACGGTGGCCAAGTCGCAGGGCGACTCGCTGATGGTGGTCTCGCTGTACGACACCAGCCGGCGCATGGAACGGGTGGATGTTTCCGATTTCCTGGTCAGCAACGTGCAGGACCCGATCAGCCGCATTCCCGGTGTCGGTGAGATCAACGTGTTCGGTTCGGCTTACGCAATGCGCGTATGGCTGGACCCGCACAAGCTGCGCGCCTATGACCTGATGCCGTCGGACGTGCGCGCTGCGATCCAGGCGCAGAACACGCAGGTGACGGCGGGTGAGCTGGGCGCGATGCCGTCCAGCCCGACGCAGAGCCTCAACGCCACGGTCACCGCGCAGTCGCGCCTGCAGACGCCCGAACAGTTCCGCGCGATCATCCTGCGCACCCTGCCCAATGGCGCGGCGGTGTTGCTGGGCGACGTCGCACGGGTCGAGATCGGCGCGGAGAACTACCAGACCAGCAGCTATCTCAATGGCTATCCGGCGGCTGGCTTCTCGGTCACCCTGGCCTCCGGTGCCAATGCGTTGGCCACGGCCGATGCGGTGCGCGCGGAGATCGAACGGCTGCGGCCGACTTTCCCGCCCGGCCTGCAGGTGGCCTACCCGCGTGACAGCACACCGTTCGTGCGGGTCTCGATCGAGGGGGTCATCCATACCCTCATCGAAGCCATCGTTCTGGTGGTGGTGGTGATGTTCCTGTTCCTGCAGAACCTGCGCGCCACGCTGATTCCGGCGATCACGGTGCCTGTGGTGCTGCTGGGCACCTTCGGCGTGCTGGCCGTTGCCGGATTCACCATCAACACACTGACCCTGTTCGCGATGGTGCTGGCGATCGGCCTGCTGGTCGACGATGCGATCGTGGTGGTGGAGAACGTGGAGCGCATCATCCACGACGAGCATCTGCCGCCGCGCGAAGCGACCGAAAAATCGATGGGCGAGATCACCGGCGCGTTGATCGGCATCACCGTGGTGCTGGGCGCGGTGTTCCTGCCGATGGCGCTGTTCGGTGGTTCCACCGGCATCATCTACCGGCAGTTCTCGATCACGATTGCGTCTGCCATGGCATTGTCGGCGCTGGTGGCGCTGACGCTGACCCCGGCGCTGTGCGCGACCCTGCTCAAGCCGTCTTCGGCGCAGAAACCGCAGGGCCGCTTCTTCCGGGCGTTCAACCGGGGCGTCGAGCGCAGCCAGTTGGCCTACCAGGGCAGACTCGGCGGCGTCGTCTCCCGGCCGCGGCGTTGGATGGCGTTCTACCTGCTGCTGGTGGTCGCCATGGTCGCGCTGTACGCGCGGATGCCCACCGGCTTCCTGCCGGTGGAAGACCAGGGCCAGGTAACCTTCCAGTTCTCCACGCCGGAAGGCACGCCGATGGCACGTACCGAAGCGCTGGGCGAGCAGATCAGCCGCTACTTCATGGAGCACGAGAAGCAGAACCTGGATGTGGTGTTCGTGGTGGTCGGCCGCAACAATGCCGGCACCGGCCAGAACGCCGGGCAGGGCTTTCTCGCACTGAAACCCTGGGATGAGCGCACGGGCGACAACACCGCTGCGGCGATCATCACGCGAGCCAATGCCTACTTCCGCCGCTTGCCGGATGCCAAGGTCAATGTACTGGCACCGCCGGCGGTGCGTGGACTGGGCCAGTCCAGCGGCTTCGAACTGTGGCTGCAGGACACCAGCGCGGCCGGGCGCGTGGCCCTGCAGGCGGCGCAGGAACAGGTGGTGCGCGCGGCCGGCGAAGACGACGGGCTCACCTCGGTGCGCCTGAACGGTCTGGGCGACAAGGCCGAGCTGCGGCTGGACATCGACCATGCCCAGGCCAGCGCACTGGGCCTGGCCCAGGCTGACATCAATTCAACGTTGTCGGCGGCGTGGGGCGGGAGCTACATCAACGACTTCCTCGACCGTGGCCGGGTCAAGCGGGTCTACATGCAGGGCGACCAGCCCTACCGCAGCGTGCCCGACGACATCGGCCAGTGGTATGTGCGCGGTGGCAACGGCCAGATGGCGTCGTTTGCCAGTTTCGCCAGCAGCCACTGGGCGCGCGGGCCGCAACTGCAGCAGCGCTTCAACGGCCTGCCGGCGATGCAGATCCAGGGCAGCGCTGCCGAAGGCCGCAGCTCGGGCGAGGCGATGCAGCGCATGCAGGCGCTGGTTGCCGATCAACCCGGGTTCGACCTGCAGTGGAGTGGCCTGTCCTACCAGGAACAACTGGCCAGCAACCAGACGTTGTGGCTGTACATCGCCTCCATTGCCTTCATCTTCCTGTGCCTGGCAGCGCTCTATGAGAGCTGGACGGTGCCGGTGGCAGTGGTGCTGGTGATCCCATTGGGCGTGATTGGTACGGTGCTGGCGACTACCGCGGCCGGGTTCGTCAACGACATCTACTTCCAGGTGGGTCTGCTGACGACCATCGGCCTGTCGGCCAAGAACGCGATCCTGATCGTGGAGTTTGCCGAGGCACGCTATCGCGCTGGTAGTTCAGCGGTGGAAGCGGCACTGCAGGGCGCACGCCTGCGCCTGCGCCCGATCGTGATGACGTCGTTGGCCTTCGTGGCCGGTGTGATCCCGTTGGCGTTGGCCACCGGCGCGGGCGCAGTCAGCCGCCGTGAAATCGGCATGAGCGTGATCGGCGGCATGGTCTCCGGCACGGTGCTGGCAGTGGTGCTGGTGCCGTTGTTCTTCGTGCTGGTGCGCCGCCTGGGCCGGTCACGGCCGCAGGACTGAGGGGGGCGCGGCTGTCATCTGGCTGCCGCGGCGCCCTCACCCGTTCTTTGCCCAGGTGCCGCTAGCGTAGGTCGTCCCCGTCCCCCACGGAGACCTGCCATGTGGCTGCTCGATCATCTCTGGCCCGGCCGTAGACCTGTTCCTTCCCCGGTCGCCACCGAACCGCAGGCGACGCCCCGCCGGCCCTGGCTGAAGCGCCCGGTGCGGGCAGGCCGCAGCGGCATGGCCCCCTGGCAGAAGGTTGCCGCACCGCCACGGCGCACGCGCCACTAACCGGTGCGGTCTGCGGGATGGTTGACCCCATCATTGACCGGGATCACACCCAGCGCGAACGGGTCGATGCCTTCCAGGCAGGCCACGTTGTAGCCGTACTGTTCCGGGTTGGAGCGGCGCCGGTGATGGGTGTAGATGCCGCACACGCCACAGAAATAGTGCTCGGCCACATGGGTGTTGAACTGGTACAGCTGCAGGTGGTTCTGCCCGCGCACCACCTGCAGGCCCGCGCGGCTGACGCTGGCGGCAATGGCCCCCCGGCGCCGGCACATCGAGCAGTCGCAGCGGCGGGGTTCGACAATACCGTCCGGCAGGTCCAGCAGCAGTTCGACCGTGCCGCAGTGGCAGGTGGCTCGGTGCCGGGGTTGGACCGGAACGCCGGCCACGGAAGTGATGCCCATCGTTGCTCCTGTGAAGTGAACCTGGCCGCAGAGGCCGCCGCCGACGGTGCGCTGCCCAGCCTGAACGGTCCGTAGATGCCACGGTGAACCCGCTTGTGGCTAACTATGCGGCTTCGAGACCGCGACAGGATGCCAGTGAACGCCGCAGGACGTTGGATGACAGGGAGTGCCATGGCGCTGGCGGCGCTGTGGGTGAGCGGGCTGCTGGCCTACCAGCTGCCGGGGCCGGGTTGGCTGGCCACCGGCGTGGCCGTGCTGTGGCTGCTGGTGGCGCTGTGGGCGTCGTGGCGGGTCGCGCGGGGACGTGCCTCCCGCCGCCTCGGCACGGCCTTCGGTGTGGCGCTGGCGTTGGCCGGCCTGTGGTGGCTGCTGCTGACCCCGCGCCAGGACCGCGTATGGGCCGACGACGTGGCCCAGCGCCTGCATGTGGTGTCCTTCGACGGGCGCCATGTGGTGCTGGACAACGTGCGCGACTTCAGCTGGCGCAGTGAAACCGACTACGACGCGCACTGGGTGCGCCGCGAATACGACCTGGACCAGCTGCGCTCGGCCGACCTGGTGCTGTCGTACTGGATGGGCCCGGCGATCGCCCACACGCTGATCTCGTTCGGTTTCGAGGATGGTCGCCACGTGGTGTTCTCGCTGGAGATCCGCAAGGAGCGCGGCGAGTCGTTCTCCGCGCTGGGCGGCTTCTTCCGCAAGTTCGAGATGACCCTGGTGGCCTCGGAAGAGACCGACATCATCCGCACGCGTACCAACGCGCGGGGCGAGGATGTCTACCTGTACCGCCTGCACGGCATGGATCGCGCGCAGCTGAAGGAACTGTTCGCTGCGTACATCAAACAGGCGCGTGAACTGGATGCCAAGCCGGGTTTCTACAACACGCTGACCAGCAACTGCACGACCATCGTCTTCGACCTGGCCCGCCACATCGCGCCGCGCCTGCCGTTGGACTATCGGCTGCTGCTGTCCGGTTACCTGGCCGAGTACGCGCAGGAGGTCGGCGCGCTCACGCCGGGCGTGCCGTACACCGAGCTGCACGACAAGGGCCGCATCACCCAGCGCGCATTGGACCTGGGTGATGGCGAGCATTTCTCCACCGTGATCCGCCAGGGCGTGCCCGGCACCGAGCAGGACCCGCAGTAATGACCCAACTTTTTCTGACCCGCTGGCAGCGCCTGCTGCCGGTGTTGTTCGCCGCCTTCCTGCTGCTGGGCAGCAGCGGCTGCGCGATGGTCACCGTCAAGCAGGTCAAATCCAGTGATTCACTGGTCAACAAGCGCGCGGATGTGCTCAACACCGGCAAGCTCAGCCCTGCCGCGCGTGAAACGCTCAGCGCAGCGGGCCTGGACGAATCGCAGTGCGAGAAGGACTTCCTGGTCTGCCGCAGCACGTTGCTGATGACCGACGACCTCAATGTCGAGCAGCGGCTGTCGGCGCTGTCCGAGCTGTGGGTGAAGGCTGCATTGGCGATGACGCCGAAGAAGACCGCCGCAGGCGACCCGCCGATGAGCGATGCGGCATTGGATGCCTGGCTGGAAGCCGCGCGCTATGCCTATGCCTACCTGTTCTACAGTGGCCGCTCACCGTCCGACCGGGCCTTCGAGGACCGCCAGACGCAGGTGCGCGACTACTACAACTACGCGGCCGAGAAGGCGGCGGTGGTGTTGTTCGTGCGCGCACGTGCCGCTGCGCTGGCCGGCGAGGACTATACGAAGCCGCTCACGGTCGGTAGCTGGTCGCTGGCCTCCAACTACCAGCAGCTGGGTCTGAAGAGCATTCCGGCGCAGCTTGTGCCGGCGGGAACGGTCAGCTTCGTCGGCCTGCGCAGCACCTATCGCCGCGATGGCTTCGGTGCCGAGCTGGTGATGGTGATGGACCCGCCGAAACTGGTCGCGCCAGTGATCGCGCCCGACGGCCCAAAGGCGGAAACCGCGCAGGACGATGAGGACGATGAGCGTCGCGGCCGCCGCCACCGCCATGACGATTCGGTGCCCGAGTTCAGTGAGATGTCCTCGATCAACGTCACTGCGCTTCTGCGGTTCGAAGGCAGCAGCCTGGAAGACGTGATGCGCACGCGCCGGGTCGAGCTGGATGCCTATTCGCCGGAAGCGACCGAGCGCATCACTCTGCACGGTGAGCAGGTACCGCTGGCCGGCAACTTCACTGCCGCCTACGGCCTGTGGCTGGCGCAGAGTGGCTTCGCCCGGCAGTCGCTGCGTACGCTGTTCGGCATGAGCGAGGGCATCGGCGAGCCGCACATCTACCTGATGCAGCCGTGGGACCCGAACCGCCGCATCATCTTCATGCTGCACGGCCTGGCCAGCAGCCCGGAAGCGTGGGTGAACCTGGCCAACGAGATCATGGGTGACCCCGAGCTGCGCCAGCAGTTCCAGGTGTGGCAGGTCTATTACCCGACCAATGCGCCGATCGCGCTGAACCGCTACGAGATCGCCAATGCATTCAACGACACGCTGAAGCATTTCGATCCCAACGGCAGCACGCGTGCGTCGAAGGACATGGTCTACATCGGTCACAGCATGGGCGGCGTGCTGGCGCGCCTGCTGGTGAGCGATTCCGGCGATGTACTGTGGAACGACCTGTTGGCCAACTACGACCTGAAGGGGGAACGGCTGAAGCGGGTGCAGAGCAAGCTGGGCCCGCTGCTGCATTTCAAGGCACAGCCGAACGTGGAGCGTGCGATCTTCATCGCCGCGCCGCACCAGGGCACCGACATTGCCGGCAACAAGGTCGGTCGCCTGATCGGTCGCTTGGTACGCCTGCCGCTGACAATCCTCGGCAAGTTCGAGGACGTGTTCATGGCACTGGCACAGGCCGAACAGCAGGTCGATGGCACCGCCAAGCCGAAGATCCCGAACAGCATCGACAACCTCAAGGCCAGCGATCCGTTCGTGAAGGCCGCCGCACAGCTGCCGATTGAGGCGGGCCTGAAGTACCACTCGATCATCGCCCAGCGCAAGCCGGAGCTGCCGGTGGAGAAATCCGATGATGGGCTGGTGCCGTACTGGAGCGCACATCTGCCGGGCGCGCTGTCGGAGAAGGTGATCATCTCCGGCCACAGCGTGCAGGAAACCCCGCAGGCGGTGCTGGAGGTGAGGCGCATCCTGCACCGGGATATCGATGACATGGGGACCGGCAGCCGGTAGTGCCGGCCGCGGGCCGGCAATCCCGCAATGCGGCGGTGCTACACCCGCCGCGCGATTACCGTGGCCAGCAGTGCCAGGCCGAAGGTGATTGCCAGGCACAGGAAGTAGCCGGTGTGTGGTGCGGTTTCCACGAACAACGCGAACAGAGCACCGGACACCGCCAGTGCGGTGGTCACCGACAACGCTTCGCTCAGCTGCAGCGCCGAGGTGTTGGCGCCCTGCTCATGCGGCGCCGACAGCGAAAGCGTCAGCACCGACAGGCTGGCGTAGATCATGCCCATGCCGAAGCCGGTCATGGCCCAGCCGACCAGTGCCACCGGCAGCGGCACTGCGTTGAACAGCACGGCCAGTGTGGCGGCGATGCCGATCGTCATCAGCGGTGTGCCAACGCGCAGCAGCAGCTGGCGTGACCAGCCGCGCTGCTGGTGACCCTGCAGCCATGAACCGGCGAACCAGCCCAATGCGCCGAGGCTGAGCACCGCGCCGGCCCAGCTGGGCGAGAGCCCGCGTTCGCGCTGCAACAGCAGTGGCAGGTAGGCCTCACAGGCGAAGAATGCGGCCGCCGCGACGCCGCGCAGCGCGATCACGCTGGGCAACCCGCGGCGCAGCAGCAACGTGCCGGCTGGCAACAGGCGGTGCACGCAGAACAGCAGCGCCAGCATGGCCACGCCGATGCAGAGCAGCGCAGGCAGGCCCTGCTGCTGGCCGCCGAAGTAGAGCAGCAGCGCCGCCAGCGAGGCGCCGCTGGCCCAGCGCACCACGTTGCCGCGACCATCGTCGCTGTTTCCTGCATCGCTCGGTTGCCTGCGCGCCAGCGCCGGGCGCAGCAGCAGCGCGGCCGGGACCGCCAGCAGTGGTACGGCCAGGAACACCCAGCGCCAGCCGAGATGCTGCACGATCAGCCCGCTCAGCGCGGGACCGATCATCGACGGCACCACCCAGCCGGCGGAGAACGCGGCGAACACCTTCGGGCGCAGGTGTTCGGGATAGCTGCGGCCAACCATCACGTACAGCGAGACCGAGATCGCGCCTGCGCCCAGGCCCTGTAGCAGGCGCCCGGCCACCAGCATGCCCATGCGCATGGCGAAGCCGGCCAGCAGCAGGCCCAGCACGAAGCAGCCCAGGCCATACCACAGCGGCCGAGCTGGTCCCTGGCGGTCGGCCCAGCGTCCGGCCAGGGTCATGCCGATGACACTGGTGGCCAGGGTGCCGCCAAAGGCCAGCGCATACAGGCGCAGGCCATCCAGCGCCTCGGCCACGGTCGGCATGGCGGCCGCCACCGCCAGGGCCTCGAAGGCATGCAGCGCCACCAGTGCCACCATGCCGATGGTGGTGGCGCGATAGCGGGGAGACAGGATCGACGTATCAGCCGGCGCACGGGCGTCGGCGGGCGAAAGAGTGGGGGACATACGAGTCAGATGCGGGCCGCGCTTGTCAACTGGCGGCGAAGATAGCAGCATGCCACCTCAACTGCAGTTTAGGTCAAGCAATGGTTTCCCAGGAACTCAGCGTTGGCGAAGTCTCCCAGCGCAGTGGCGTGGCGGTTTCCGCGCTGCATTTCTACGAGCGCAAGGGGCTGATCAGCAGCCTGCGCACCTCGGGCAACCAGCGGCGCTACAGCCGTGACGTGCTGCGACGGTTGGCCGTGATCCGCGTCGCGCAACGGGTGGGCATGCCACTGGAAGCTGTCGGCCGTGCCTTCGAAAGCCTGCCCGAGGGCCGCGCGCCGACCAAGGCCGACTGGGCCAAGCTGTCCGCGCGCTGGCGCACCGAGCTGGAGGAGCGCATCCACATGCTGGAACTGCTGCGCGATGAACTGACCGGCTGCATCGGCTGCGGCTGCCTGTCGCTGCAGCGCTGCCGCCTGGCCAACCCCGAAGACGTCCTCGGCGAACGCGGCGACGGCCCGATGCGCTGGGAGTGATCCGCGAAAAGGGGACGGAGGGGATTATGTCGTTTGTGCATTAACGACTTAATCCCCTCCGTCCCCTTTTTTCTTACCAGACCGTGATCGTCTCGCCGCTCTGGATGCCTTCCACCGCGCGCTGGAAGGCCAGCGCCGCGCGCTGCGCGCTCACCGCTTCGAAGCCTGGGAAATAGGGGCCGTAAGCCGCCATCGATTCGATCAGCACGTTCGGGCTGACCACGTTGATGCGCAGGCCACGCGGCAGCAGCTCCAACGCGGCGGCACGCACGAAGCCTTCCAGCGCGGCATTCACCGAGGTGGCGTTGACGCCATCGCGGATCGGCTGTGCGCTGACGATGCCGCTGGTCAGGGTGATCGAGCCGCCGGCGTTGAGGTGGTGCTGGGCGACCAGTGCCAGCCGCACCTGGCCCAGCAGCTTGTCCTGCAGGCCGAGGTTGAACTGCTCGGGTGTCATGTCCTTCAGCGGACCGAAGTGCAGCTTGCCAGCGGTGGAGATCACTGCATCGACCGGACCGGTGCGCGAGAACAGTTCGGCGACGCTGCCGTCGTCGGTCAGGTCGACGCGCAGCTCACCGCTGTTGCGGCCGGCGGCGAGGATCTGATGCTGCTGGCCAAGCTGGCGCGCGACTGCCTGGCCGAGGGTGCCGCTGGCACCCACAAGGAGAATCTTCATGGCGGTTCCTTGCGAGAGGGGGATGAGCGCAGTCTGCGCCCTCACATCTGGGTTCGGTAAGGGGCGTATGCTTCGCAGATTCCTAACTATGGATTAGCAATGGATACGCTTCGCTGCATGCAGGCCTTCGTCGCGGTGGCCGAGCGCGGCAGCTTCACTGGCGCCGCCGAGCAGCTGCAGGTGTCGGCGGTGATGGTCGGCAAGTACATCCAGCAACTGGAGGCGCACCTGGGTACCGCGCTGCTGCAACGGAACACCCGCCGCCAGCGCCTGACCGAAGCCGGCAGCGCCTACCTGGCCGGGTGCCGGCAGGTGCTGGAGCAGGTGCAGCAGGCGGAGGCGGACGTGGCCGGACTGCAGGTACAACCCCGCGGGCTGCTGCGGGTCAGCGCGCCAACCACCTGGGGCAGTTGTGTGCTGGCGCCACAACTGGCCGGCCTGCTGCGCGCGCAGCCGCAGTTGAACATCGAACTGGACCTGAGCAACCGCCGCGTGGACCTGATCGAGGATGGCTTCGACGTGGCAATCCGCGTTGGGCCGCTGCCGTCACAGGAAGTGGTGGCGCGGCCGTTGCCGCCGTACGCGATGAGCCTGTGCGCGGCACCGTCCTATCTGCGCCGGCGTGGCACGCCGCGCACCCCTGGGGATCTGGCCGGGCATGACTGCCTGAGCCACCTGGCCTGGCGCGGCGGCCATGGCTGGCAGCTGGCCAACGGCGAACAGGTGGACTGGGAAGCGCGCCTGACCTGCAATGATGGTGTCGCGTTGCGCGAGGCCGCCGTGGCCGGCGCAGGGCTGGTGCTGCAGCCGACCGCGCTGCTGGCCGGCGAAATCGCGGCCGGGCGGTTGAAGCCGCTGCTGCGCGACTACCTGCCCGAACCGCGGCCCATGCATCTGATCTACCTGCCGGATCGACGGCCGCGCCCGCGGTTGCAGTGCTTCGTCGATTTCGTCATGGCCACATTGGGGCAATGAACATCCACGCCATGCGTGGATGATGGTAGGTGCCGACCGTTGGTCGGCACACATCGGGATCAATCATTCGCCGCAGACAGTTCCTGCCCACGTACCTGCGCGGCGCGCAGCGCGGTGTCCACCAGCGCCTCGAAACCACCGGCCTGGAAGCTCTCGATCGCGGCCTGGGTGGTGCCGTTCGGCGAGGTCACGCGACGGCGCAGCTCGGCCGGGCTTTCACCGGCCTCATCAAGCATGCGCGAGGCTCCCAGCAGGGTCTGCACCACCAGCGTGCGCGCCGCTTCTGCAGGCAGGCCCTGGGCGATACCCGCCGCTTCCATCGCTTCGGCCAGCAGGAATACGTAGGCGGGGCCGCTGCCGGAGACCGCGGTGACCGAATCCATCAGCGACTCGCTGTCGATCCACACCGTGCGTCCGGCACTGGCCAGCACCTGTTCGGCGCGTGCGTGCTGCTGCGCGTCCACCGACGCGGTGGCGTACAGGCCGGTCACGCCGGCGCCGAGCAGGGCCGGGGTGTTCGGCATCGCGCGCACCACCGGCAGATTGCCGCCCAGCCAGCGTTCCAGCTGCGTGCTGGTGATGCCGGCGGCGATCGACACCACCAGTGGCCGGTTCGCCTGCGCCAGCGCCTGCAGCGACTGGCACACATCGCGCAGCACCTGCGGCTTCACCGCCAGCAGCCAGGTGCGGCCGTGCGCGGCGGCATCGGCGGCGTTGTCGTGCACCTGCACGCCGAAGTCGGCAGCCAGTGACTCGCGCAGTGCGGCCACCGGTTCGGCCACGTGGATGTGCGCGGCAGGCACGCCCTGGCGGATCAGACCGGCGATCAGGCTGCGGGCCATGTTGCCGCCGCCGATGAAGGTGATGGAATCAGCTGCCATGGAAGTCTCCTTGGAAAATCAGGCCGGGCCCGGGCGGGCGCCGAACAGGGCGGTGCCGATGCGCACCAGGGTGGCACCCTCGGCGATGGCTTCGGCGTAGTCGCTGCTCATGCCCATCGACAGCGTGTCGATCCGCGCGTGCTGGGCAGCCAGCGACTGGAAAAGTGTGCGCATGCGCACGAATGCATCCCGACGGCGCCCCGCTTCCGGCCACGGTGCGGGAATCGCCATCAGGCCACGCAGGCGCAGGCTGGGTTCGGCGGCAATCGCGGCGGCCAGTGCATCCACTTCTTCCGGTGCACAGCCATGCTTGCTGGATTCATCGTCGATGTTGACCTGGATCAGTACGTTCAGCGGGCCACGCGCGGCCGGGCGATGGCGTGCCAGCGCGGTCACCAGCTTGGAACGGTCCACGCTCTGCACCCAGTCGAAATGGCTGGCCACAGCATCGGCCTTGTTCGACTGCAGGTGGCCGATCAGGTGCCATTCCAGCGCCAGGTGCTGCAGCGCCTGCATCTTGGCCAGTGCTTCCTGCACGTAGTTCTCGCCGAAGGCGTGCTGGCCCTGTGCGGCCAGCGCGGCCACGGCCTCGGCCGGCTGGGTCTTGGACACCGCCAGCAGGCGTGGGTCGGGCCTGCCAGCGGCCTCGGCGGCGGCGTGCAGGTTGCTCAGGATCTGGGGCAGGGGAGTGGCCACGTAACGCGTTCCGTTGAATCAGGAGGCTATACTGCCGCCCGGGGAAAGATCCTTCCAGTCGAAGCCGTTATTGGGGAGTAGCCGCTCATGGATATCGCCGAGCTGTTGGCGTTTTCCGTAAAGAACAAAGCGTCCGACCTGCACCTGTCCGCAGGCCTGCCGCCGATGATCCGCGTGGACGGCGACGTGCGCCGGATCAACATCCCAGCCCTGGACCACAAGCAGGTCCACGCGCTGGTGTACGACATCATGTCCGACAAGCAGCGCCGCGATTACGAGGAATTCCTCGAAGTGGACTTCTCCTTCGAGATCCCGTCGCTGGCGCGCTTCCGTGTGAACGCGTTCAACCAGAACCGCGGCGCCGGTGCGGTGTTCCGTACCATTCCGTCCGAGGTGCTCACCCTCGAGGACCTGGCCTGCCCGCCGTTGTTCCGCGAAGTGATCCAGCAGCCGCAGGGCCTGATCCTGGTGACCGGCCCGACCGGCTCGGGCAAGTCGACCACGCTGGCGGCGATGATCGACTACATCAACAAAAACGAATACGGCCACATCCTCACCGTCGAGGATCCGATCGAATTCGTGCACACCTCGCAGAAGTGCCTGATCAACCAGCGCGAAGTGCACCGCGATACGCATGGCTTCAACGAAGCGCTGCGCTCGGCACTGCGTGAAGACCCGGACATCATCCTGGTCGGCGAACTTCGTGACCTGGAAACCATCCGCCTGGCACTGACCGCCGCGGAAACCGGCCACCTGGTGTTCGGCACCCTGCACACCAGCTCGGCGGCCAAGACCATCGACCGCATCATCGACGTGTTCCCGGCCGGCGAAAAGCCGATGGTGCGTTCGATGCTGTCCGAGTCGCTGCGTGCAGTGATCTCGCAGGCGCTGCTGAAGAAGGTCGGCGGCGGTCGTACCGCTGCGTGGGAAATCATGGTCGGCACCCCGGCCATCCGCAACCTGATCCGCGAGGACAAGGTGGCGCAGATGTATTCGGCCATCCAGACCGGCCAGCAGTACGGCATGATGACCCTGGACCAGCACCTGCAGGACCTGGTCAAGCGCAGCCTGATCACCCGCAACCAGGCCCGCGACTACGCCAAGGACAAGCGCCTGTTCGAGTAAGGCGGGGCCGCAACGGGACGGCGTGCGCCAGTGCGCCGCCGTTTCCGCGCCGTTTCCGCCTCCGACCGTTTCCTGGTACATGCCCCATTGGGAGCCCGCCGTGAACACCACCGCGACCACCATCGATTTCACTTCGTTCCTCAAGCTGATGGCGCACCAGCGCGCCTCGGACCTGTTCATCACCGCCGGCATGCCGCCGGCGATGAAGGTCAACGGCAAGATTTCGCCGATCACGCAGACCCCGCTCACGCCGCAGCAGAGCCGCGACCTGGTCCTGAACGTGATGACCCCGGCGCAGCGCGAAGAGTTCGAAAAGACCCACGAGTGCAACTTCGCCATCGGCCTGTCCGGTGTCGGCCGCTTCCGTGTCAGCTGCTTCTACCAGCGCAACCAGGTGGGCATGGTGCTGCGTCGTATCGAGACGCGCATTCCCACCGTGGAAGAGCTGAGCCTGCCGCCGATCATCAAGACGCTGGCGATGACCAAGCGCGGCATCATCCTGTTCGTCGGCGCCACCGGTACCGGTAAATCGACCTCGCTGGCAGCGATGATCGGCTACCGCAACCAGAACTCGACCGGCCACATCATCACCATCGAAGACCCGATCGAATTCGTGCACAAGCATGAAGGCTGCATCATCACCCAGCGCGAAGTCGGCATCGATACCGACAGCTGGGAAGCCGCGCTGAAGAACACCCTGCGCCAGGCACCCGATGTGATCATGATCGGCGAAGTGCGTACCCGCGAAGGCATGGACCACGCCATCGCCTTCGCTGAAACCGGCCACCTGGTGCTGTGCACCCTGCATGCCAACAACGCCAACCAGGCAATGGACCGCATCGTCAACTTCTTCCCGGAAGATCGTCGCAACCAGTTGCTGATGGATCTGTCGCTGAACCTGAAGGGCGTGGTTGCGCAGCAGCTGGTGCCGTCGCCCGATGGCCGCTCGCGCAAGGTGGCGATGGAGATCCTGCTGGGCACGCCGCTGGTGCAGGACTACATCCGCGATGGCGAGATCCACAAGCTGAAGGAAGTGATGAAGGATTCGGTCCAGCTGGGCATGAAGACCTTCGACCAGAGCCTGTTCGAGCTGTACCAGGCCGGCGAGATCAGCTACGAGGACGCACTGCGCTACGCCGATTCGCAGAACGAAGTGCGCCTGCGCATCAAGCTCAGCCAGGGCGGCGACGCGCGCACCCTGTCGCAGGGGCTGGATGGCGTGGAGATCTCCGAGATCCGGTGACCTGGGTGTTCCGTAGCGTCGAGCCTGCTCGACTGTTCTTGTCGAGTCGAGCAGGCTCGACGCTACGGGCGGGCGGCTGCGCGTATTGATGAATTCCAGTCATGACCAACTGCAATGCTGCCCATTCAATCCGTGGGCTCTGCAGGCGTATCGTCAGCGCTCCCCCTCTGGAGCACGACGATGCAGACACGTGAACTCGGCCGCAGTGGCCTGAAGGTTTCCGCCCTCGGCCTGGGCTGCATGGGCCTGAGCCATGGCTACGGCCAACCGGTGGAGCGCAGTCAGGGCATCGCCCTGCTGCAGGCCGCCGTCGAGCGTGGCGTGACCTTCTTCGACACCGCCGAAGTGTATGGCCCCTACACCAACGAAGACCTGCTCGGCGAGGCGCTGGCGCCGTACCGCGACAGGCTGGTGATCGCCACCAAGTTCGGCTTCAAGGATGCGCGCGTCGATACCGGGCTGGACAGCCGTCCCGAGAACATCCGCGCGGTGGCGGAGGCCAGCCTCAAGCGCCTGCGCACCGACCATATCGACCTGTTCTACCAGCACCGCGTCGACCCCAACGTGCCGATCGAGGATGTGGCCGGTACCGTGCGCGACCTGATCGCCGAAGGCAAGGTCGGCCACTTCGGCCTGTCCGAGGCCAGTGCCGCCACCGTGCGTCGCGCCCATGCAGTGCAGCCGGTGGCCGCCGTGCAGAGCGAGTACTCGCTGTGGTGGCGTGAGCCGGAGCGCGAACTGTTGCCGACGTTGCAGGAACTGGGCATTGGTTTCGTGCCGTTCAGTCCGCTCGGCCGTGGCTTCCTGACCGGCGCGATCAACGCCGATACCACCTTCGACGCCAACGACTTCCGCAACACCGTGCCGCGTTTCGAAGTGGAAGCGCGTCGTGCCAACCAGGCACTGGTTGATCGCATCAGCACGATTGCTGCCGCACGTGGCGCGACGCCGGCGCAGGTGGCGCTGGCCTGGCTGCTGGCGCAGGCGCCGTGGATCGTGCCGATTCCGGGCACCACCAAGGTCCATCGCCTGGAAGAAAACCTGGGCGCGGCCGACCTGCAGTTGGCGCCGGAGGAACTGCAACGCATCGCGCAGGCGCTGGATGAAGTGTCGATTGTCGGTGAGCGCTACAACGCGCAGCGCGCCGCGCAGGCCAAGGGCTGACCGCCGGCCGTGGGTGCGGACCGTTGGTCCGCACTCCTCAGCTCATCCAGCCATCGGCCCGCGCAACGCATCAAGCACAGTGCGCATCGCCACGGTGACGTGGCGGCGTGACGGGTAATACGCGTAGTAGCCATCGAAGTGCGGGCACCAATCGTCCAGCACCGACTGCAGGCGGCCCTCGTCCAGCATCGGCTGCACCTGGTCTTCCGGCAGCCAGGCCAGTCCGCTGCCGGCCAGTGCAGCCGCGCGGGTCATGCCCATGGTGTTGAAGGTCCACTGACCGGTCACGCGCACGCTCAGTTCGTTGCCGTCCTGGCCGAAATCCCACGGCATCAGCCCGCCATGCGTGGGCAGGCGCAGGGTGACGCAGTTGTGCTCGGCCAGGTCGTTCGGATGCCGCGGCACCACGTGCTGGCGGAAGTAGCTGGGCGCACCGACCACGCGCATGCGCAGCGGTGGGCTGACCGGTACCGCGATCATGTCGCGCGCCAGCCGTTCGCCGAGGCGGATACCGATGTCGTAGCGCTCGGCGACGATGTCGGCCAGCCCGTAGTCTGCAGCCAGTTCCACCTTCAGGTCCGGATACTGCTGCAGCAATGGCGCCAGCCGCGGCCAGGCGATGTATTCGGCGGCATGGCCGGTGGCATTGATGCGGATGGTGCCGGCCGGTCGCTCGCGGTACTCGGCCAGTGCGGCCAGTTCATCCTCGATCTCGGCCAGGCGTGGGGCGAGGGTCTCGAGCAGGCGGGCACCGGCTTCGGTGGTGGACACGCTGCGGGTGGTGCGGGTCAGCAGGCGCACGCCGAGGCGCTCTTCCAGGCCGCGCATGGCATGGCTGAGCGCGGACTGGGAGACACCCAACTGGGCGGCGGCCCTGGTGAAGCTGCCTTCGCGGGCAACGTGGACGAAGGCCTGCAGGTCGTTGAGATTTTCACGGGGCATGACGGGATGATACGGCTGGGCTGCGCCCGGCACCCGCCGAAACAACGTCAATGGCAACGTCAAAAGCTGGCTTCCCGTGGGAGGCGGGGGGGCTCAGGTTGCGGGGGACGGCGCAAGTACGTCCATGTAGCCTCGGTCGCGCCATCCATGGCGCTCACGCCCCCGCAACCTGAGCCGCCCCGCCTTCGACAATTTCCCGCGAGCTGTTGGAACGGCTCCGACCCCATTCTGTGTAGGCGTGTGGGGATGTCGATTTCAGGGACTGTGGTTCGTCGAATGAATGACTTCAACAGGAGCTGCACATGAGCACTGACACCAAGCCGAAAGGCCCGGCCTCGTACTTCCCCTCCATCGAGAAGACCTATGGGCAACCGGTGACGCACTGGTTCGGGCTGCTGGCGGGCAAGAAGGGCCTGAAACACATGGAACTGGTCAGCTTCCTGAAAAGCGAGCATGGGCTGGGCCACGGCCATGCCAACGCGTTGGTGGCGCACCATCTGGCCGGAAAGGGCTGAGCAGGCAACCCGGCGCTGAACGGTCGTGTGGGGGTCAGGCTACACGGCCTCCGGGGTCAGGCAGACTGGGCGTTCATCCCGAGGCAGGACGCCCTCATGCAGGTCACGCTGGACGCGATCACCGTCGACAACTACGAAGCCGTGTGCGACCTCGAGGTCAGCGAGGCGCAGCAGGACTTCGTGGCCGGCAATACCTGGTCGCTGGTGCAGGCAGCATTCCATCCCGGCTACCAGACCCGCGCCATCCAGGCCGATGGCGAGCTGGTCGGATTCTTCATGTGGGTGCCGGAGACGCCGCAGCGCATCTCGATCTGGCGCTTCATGGTCGATCAGCGCTGGCAGGGGCGTGGCATCGGGCGGCGCGCGCTGGAAGTGGCGCTGGCGCAGATCCGGGACACGCCCGGCCTGGCCGAGATCGAGATCTGCTACAACCCGCGCAATCCGGTGGCGGGCGCCTTCTATGGCAGCTTCGGTTTCGTCGAGACAGGCATGGACGATGATGGCGAGGACATGCTGGCCGTGCTGCCGGTGACGCCTCCGGAATAACCTGAATGGGCGAGCGCAGCTGAACGATTTCATCTGCAACTGTCATGCAGATCGTGTCTAATATCGCTCCCCACCTGCTGTTCCCCCACCCGTATGTCCCTTCCCGCCCATGGCCCCGCGCCGTGCGACGACGCTGACGGCCACCTGGTCACCGCTGGTCCGCTGACCCCACCACCCGACAGCGCCGGCACCACTGCCGACGAAAAAGCGCTGCGCCACTCGATTGCCGAGGACGTGCAGGGCATGGTGCTGGCCACGATGGTGGCCTCGCTGGGCCTGGCCATCTTCGCCAAGGGTGGGCTGATGATCGGCGGCATGGCTGGCATGGCCTTCCTGCTGCACTACTCAATGGGTTGGAACTTCGGCCTGGTGTTCGTGCTGGTCAATCTGCCGTTCTACTGGGTGGCGCTGCGGCGCATGGGCTGGGAATTCACCCTGAAGACCTTCGCCGCGGTCACCGCCTGTGGCGTGCTGACCGACCTGCTGCCGCGCTGGATCGATTTCTCGCACATCAACCCGCTGTATTCGGCGATCGTCGGTGGTGCGTTGTCCGGCCTGGGCATCCTGTTCTTCATCCGGCACCGTGCCAGCCTCGGTGGTATCGGCATCCTGGCGGTGTACCTGCAGCGCACCCGCGGCTGGAGCGCGGGCAAGGTGCAGATGTCCTACGACGCCTGCCTGATGGTGGCCGCGTTCTTCGTGTTGTCGCCGTCGAAGGTGCTGTACTCGGCGATCGGCGCGGTGGTGCTCAGCCTGGTGCTGATGTTCAACCACCGCCCGGGCCGTTACATGGGCGTGTGACGATTCGACGGTAGTGCCGGCCGCTGGCCGGCAACACCTGAGGCGTTCCGAGGTTGCCGGCCAGCGGCCGGCACTACCGGGAGGCCTGCAACCACGGCGGCGACAGCGTCAGCAGCCGCGCATGCACCGGGCAGTCCTCGGCGTGCGCACCGGGCAGGTAGCCCAGGCTCATCAGGAATTCGCCGGTGATCTCGCCGCCGGTGAAGCGGAACGTCTTCTTGAACAGCTTCACCCAGTCGGCCTTGCTGCGCGGATGGTGCGCGTCCAGCCACGCCGCGAAGCTGCCGTGGCTGGCCCGCAGCTGCTGGATCACCTGTGCGTTGTGGATCGCCGCCAGCACCTTCAGCCGGTTGCGGATGATGCCCGCGTCCGACAGCAGCCGTTCGATGTCCTGCTCGGCGTAGGCTGCAACCCGATCCACATCGAAGCCGTCATAGGCCGCGCGGAAGCCCTCGCGCTTCTTCAGGATGGTCTCCCAGCTCAGCCCGGCCTGGTTGATCTCCAGCACCAGCCGCTCGAACAGCTCGCGCTCGTCACGCTGCGGGAAGCCGTATTCGTTGGCGTGGTAGTAGTCGTGCACCGGATGGCCCGGGGCGATGAGGCAGTAACCGCTCATGGAGAAGACTCGCTGGATTCGGGTTCGGGATCGATGGCCACCGCGGGGCGCCCGCCGATGGACAGCATCGGCCAGCGCGGTGGCACAAGCATGAGTTCGCCGTCACGCAGGGCCTGGTTGATCGCCTCGGCCTGGCCGCTGACGGTGCCGAACAGCGAACCGGCGCGGCGCCACTGGGCATCCCTGCCACGTGCGTACAGCACGCAGTCCGGCCCGCGGTGGGTGTACAGCTCGCACAGCAGTACCTCGGCGTTGCCGTCGCCATCCAGGTCGCGATGCACGATCAGGCAGTCGCGCTCGCTCTGGGCACAGGATTCGCCATTGATCGAGCGGGTGGCCAGTGCCTGCCACCAATCGTCGGGTGGCGAGCTGGATCCCTTGGCCAGCTTCAGCGCGCGCTGCAGGGCGGCGACGTCCTGCAGACCCTTGTCCAGGCGCTGTCCATCGTCCCAGCGCGAGGTACGTGCCAGCGCGGCAGCGATCACCTGTGGCGCGTTGGCATCGGCGGTGATGGCCGGATCACGCTGCAGCTCGCGCAGCGCCTGCACGCCACGGCGCCCAAGATCGAAGCGCAGCACGTTGACGTCACTGCTGGTGATCGCTGGCGGGTCCGCACGCAGGCGCGCCAACTGGCTGGACAGGGTCAGCCGCACCGGGTCCAGCAGCGGCGAGTTGCCCAGCAAGGCCAATGCCAGCACCACCCAGCACATCCAGCGGTTGACCGGTTCCAGTGTCTGCAACCAGCGGGGCTGCCGGCGCAGCACCGCCAGTGCATAGCCCACGGCATATCCGGCCACGGCCAGCGCGATCAGCACCGCCCAGAAGCGGTCCAGGGTCCAGCCGTACTGCACCACGCGCAGGCCCAGTGCATACAGTGCCAGCACCGCATAGATCGGCAGCGCGAGCAGACTGGCCTCGACCAGCCGGCGCAGCACGACGGGGTAGGGCGCGGTGTCGTCGCCCTGCTGGTAGACCGCGTTGGTGAATGACACCAGCAGCAGCGACAGCACCAGCAGCAGGCTGGCGGCCGAGCGGGTCTTCCACAGCGGCTCCAGCCCGGTCAGCGGCAGGCTCAGCACGAACAGCACGGCGATGAACGAGAGCAGCGGCAGCAGCCCGCGGCAGATCGCGAACAGCACCTGGCGGGTGATCTGGATCGCGCGGTGCTGGGTGCGCCCGATCAGCACGCCGAACCCGGCCAGGCTGCCGGTGGCCAGCGCGATGAACGCGTCCTGCCGGAACAGGTCGCGGAAGATGGTCACGTCGAGCAGCTGGAACAGCGCCGCCCACAGCCACAGCAGCAGCCAGGTCAGCCCGGTGAACAGCGCCGCCAGGGCCAGGGTCAGGCCGTTCTGCCAGGCGCGCTCGAACAGCTCCGGATAGCTGGCACGCCAATGCCCGTGTTGCAGCTGGAACTGCCACCAGGGCAGGGCCACGAACACTGCTACGGCCATGCCCACGGTCAGCGGGAACTGCAGCGCGCCCGATTCCAGTGCGGTCTCGCCGTTGAGGTTCCAGCCGATCCAGGCGGCCAGCGCCAGCACCACCGCCGAGCCGAGCGCGGCCTGCAGCCACAGGCGGCGCTGGCCCAGCTCGACCAGGCTCAATGCCACCGCGCTGGGAATGGCAAGCACCCAGGCGTACCAGCAGTAGCGCCAGCCGATATCGCGGAACGGCCACGCATCGGACAGCTCCTGCGCGGCATACAGCATCAGGCCCTGCAGCAGCGCGATCAGGACGATGGCGCTGCGTGCCGGCAGGGTCAGGGGCGATGAAGACTGCATCGACGACCTTCCATGGCAAAGCACCATCCTAGCCCATCGCGGTTCGGCGCCATCGCGCGACCATCCCGCCCCCAGCAGGTAGAATGGGGGCATGCCTGTAACGCCGACTTCCCTTGCCGATCACCTGCTCGTCGCGCTGCCGTCGCTGCTCGACGCGACATTCGCCCGCAGCGTTGCGCTGATCTGCCAGCACGACGAGAACGGTGCGATGGGTGTGCTGGTCAACCAGCCTTCCGAATACACGCTGGGCGAAGTGCTGGCTCAGATGGACATCACCACCGGTGATGGCGACCTGCAGGCGCGCATGGTGCTCAACGGTGGCCCGGTGCATCCCGAACGTGGCTTCGTCATCCATGACGACGCACGCGCATGGGATTCCAGCCTGATCGTGGGTGAAGGCCTGTACCTGACCACCTCGCGCGACATCCTCGAAGCGATGGCACGTGGCGAAGGCCCGGCCAATGCCGTGGTCACGCTGGGCTGTGCGGGTTGGGGCGCAGGGCAGCTGGAAAGCGAGCTGTCCGAGAACAGCTGGCTGACCGTGCCGGCCGATGCCGAGCTGGTGTTCCAGCTGCCGCTGGAGCAGCGTTGGCAGGGCGCGGCTTCGCGCATCGGCGTGGACCTGTTCCGGCTGACCGACTACAGCGGCCATGTCTGAGCCCATCACGCCCGCGCCGGATTCTGCTGCCCCGGCCATCCGCCGTGACGGCACCGTTCTGGGGTTCGATGTCGGCTCGCGCCGCATCGGCGTGGCCATCGGCAGTGCCTTCGCTGCGCATGCGCGCGCGGTGGCGGTGGTCGATGTGCATGGCAACGGCCCGGACTGGACCGCGATCGAACGCCTGCTCAAGGAATGGAAGCCCGACGGCCTGGTGGTCGGCGACCCGCTGACCCTGGACGGCCAGGACCAGCCCAACCGCAAGCGCGCGCAGGGCTTTGCCCGCCAGCTGCGGGAACGTTTCAAGCTGCCGGTGGTGATGATCGACGAGCGTTCCAGCTCGGTCGAGGCCGCCCGCCGCTTCGCTGTCGAGCGCGCCGAAGGGCGCAAGCGCCGCCGTGATGCGGCCGCCCTCGATGCCGTTGCCGCGGCGGTGATCATCGACCGCTGGCTGTCGTCCCCCGACGATGCCATCCCCATTCCCTGACTGCCCGACACCGCCATGACCGCCCAGCAACTCGATGCCTCCGGCCGCCTGCGCCACCTGCTGACCCTCGAAGGCCTTCCGCGCGACACCCTGCTGCAGCTGCTTGACCGGGCAGGGCAGATCCGCGACGCCGCGGTCGGTCGTGTCGGCAACAAGCGCCACGTGCTGGCCGGTTCGGCGGTGTGCACGCTGTTCTTCGAACCGTCCACACGCACCCGCAGCTCGTTCCAGCTGGCCGCGCAGCGCCTGGGCGCCGACGTACTGAACTTCGATGCATCGACCTCGTCCACGCGCAAGGGGGAAACCGCCTGCGACACGCTGCGCAACCTGGAGGCGATGGGCGTGCGCGGCTTCGTGGTGCGCCACCCCGATGATGGCGCCGTGGCCGCACTGGCCGAGGCAGCGGGTGAGGGCACTGCACTGATCAACGCCGGTGACGGGCGCAGCGCGCACCCGACCCAGGGCCTGCTGGACATGCTGACCCTGCGCCAGGCCAAGGGCCCGGATTTCTCGAAGATGAAAGTGGTGATCGTCGGCGACGTGAAGCACTCGCGCGTGGCCCGCACCGACCTGCATGCGCTGCGTACGCTGGGCGTGGGCGAGATCCGCGTGTGCGGCCCGCAGTCGCTGCTGCCCGACGACGAGACCCTGAAGGGCTGCGTGGTCGGTGATGATTTCGACGCGATGCTGGAAGGCGTCGACGCGCTGATGATGCTGCGCCTGCAGCGCGAGCGCATGGAAGAAGGCCTGGTGCCGTCGCTGGAGCAGTACCACGCGCAGTACGGCCTGACCAACGAACGCCTGGCCCGCGCCGGCAAGGATGCCGCGGTGCTGCATCCAGGCCCGATCAACCGCGGCGTGGAAGTGACCGACGAGGTGGCCGACGGCCCGCAGTCGTGGGTGCTGCGCCAGGTCGCCAACGGCGTCGCCGTGCGCATGGCCGTGCTGGAAACGCTGCTGGGCTGACCACTTTGGTGGGTGCCAACCTTGGTTGGTACTGCTGTTGTGGTGGGTGCCAACCTTGGTTGGCACACTCACCGCTCGGCTTGTCCGCGCACCGCTTTGGTAGATGCCAACCTTGGTTGGCACTATCCACCGGAGCTCATGTCATCGGGTAGATCACATGATGCCCCATGCTCCCATTCGCACCATGCATGGGGATATTGCCCCAACCGCGTCGTCAGCCCGGCCCTGATCGGATTTCCCATCAGGTACATCGCATGTCGGTGCAACGATTCGTCCGAGCGGATCGCATGATCGTGATAGCAGGCCTGCCAGAAGCGCCCGACTCGCCCCAGCAGCCGGTTTGCCTGCTGGGCTGTGCGCGACTTGAAACGCTTCATGACGGTTTCCAGTGACCCGGCGCGCAGTTCGACCAGCCAGTGAATGTGGTCGGGCATGACCACGTAGGCAATCGAGCGGGTGAAGCCTTCCTGATCCAGTCGCTGGAATTCGCGCACTGCCAAGGCGGCCACTGCGGCGTTGGTGAAGAGCGGTGCGCGGTCATGGACGACTGTGGTGAGGATATAGCTGAGGCCGACGCTGGAGCGACGACCGAGCAGGAGACGTGTGTTCTGCATGGAGCAAGCATGGATGGGCCTGCTTCCAGTGAACATCGGGGAATGGCTTGGTTTCAGGTAGGCCAGTGCCAACCAAGGTTGGCAACTACCAGAGCAGTCAGTGCCAACCAAGGTTGGCAACTACCAGAGCAGTCAGTGCCAACCCAGGTTGGCAGCTACGAGAAACTGCGGTTCAGCGCTTCTGCGCGAACAGCCACGCCCACATGGCCGGGTCGGCATAGGTGGCGTCCCAGGCATTGTGATTGCCTTCCGGGTACTCGGTGTAGCGCACATCGCGTGCGTTGGCGCTCTGGAATGCGGCATGCAGCCTGCGGTCGTCATCCGGAGGCACCACGTCGTCCAGCGCGCCGTGGAAGATCCAGATCGGCGTGTGCTGCAGGCGCTGCGCGATCACGGCATACGGATCGGTTTCCTGGGCGACCTGCTCGACGAACAGGGTCGGGCGCTTTGCGCGTGGTGCCAGCACGGCACCGCATACCGGCACGATCGCGGCAAAGCGGTGCGGGTCATCCAGCGCGATGTTCCAGCTGCCATAGCCGCCCATCGACATACCGGTCAGGTACTGCCGTGCCGGGTCGGCGCCGAACTCGGCGATCGTCGCGTCCAGCGCGGCAACGGCCGCACGGTTGTTGCGGCCGCTCCATTCCTCATGGCCCGGTACCTGTGGAAACACCACCAGGGCAGGGAAGTCGGGATGCTCGCGCAGATAAGGCCCCAGCCCGGCGTGGGTCTGCTTGATGCCATCGGCGCCGCGCTCGCCCGAACCGTGCAGGAACAGGATGACCGGGACGTTGGAGGTTGCGGGCGTCTGCCCACCAGGGCTGTGGGCCTGCAGGCCCGCGGGAATGAACACCTGGTAGTAGGCCGTCTCGCCATCGACCTTCACCGCACGTGCTTCGAAGCGGCCACGCGCGCTGTCCGGCAGCGAAGTGCAACCGCTCATCATCAGAAGGGCCAGCAGTGGCAGCCAGCGCGACAGCAAACGGACCATGGGGTTTTCCGAAGCGGCGAGAACGCCTGCATCGTAGTCCGCCAACGTCGGCCCGGCATCATGCGCCGCGTCACTGCGGGCGCGGGAAGCTGGCGATGATGTCCAGCTGCTCCTGTGCTTCAGCATTGCCTTCGGCGGCGGCCGCCTGC
Source organism: Stenotrophomonas sp. 62841_Sma (assembly GCF_056482945.1). NCBI lineage: Bacteria > Pseudomonadati > Pseudomonadota > Gammaproteobacteria > Lysobacterales > Lysobacteraceae > Stenotrophomonas > Stenotrophomonas sp. 62841_Sma. The sequence continues at coordinate 1,139,712 of NZ_CM151224.1, forward strand.
ACCTGCGCCATATCCGGATGCAGCACCACCAGCAGTGGGTTCTCGCAGACCGGGCAGTCGTACTCGGTGGCGTCCTCGTCCAGCTCCATCTCCATGGCACGCGAGCTGCCCTTCCATTCGCAGGCCGGGCAGGTGTGCTGCTGGTCGCGCCAGCCGGGCTGGAAGTAGTTTTCTATCGTTGTTGCCATGGGTGTTCCCGTTGAGTGGGGTCCGAGCCCCGCTTGGCGGGGCCCGATCCTTGATGCGGTCAGTGCAGCAGCACCAGGGTGGCCAGGCCGAGGAAGGTGAAGAAGCCCATCGAGTCGGTCACGGCGGTCAGGAAGATGCCGCTGGCCAGCGCCGGGTCGAAGCCGAAGCGTTTCAGGGTCAGTGGCACCAGCACGCCGGCCAACGCGGCGAACAGCAGGTTGCAGGTCAGCGCGATGGCGATCACCGCCGACAGTCCGGGTGAATGGAACCAGGCCAATACGATCAGGCCCAGTACCGAGCCCAGCATCACGCCGTTCAACAAGGCGACCCGCACTTCCTTCCACAGCAGCGTGCGCGCGTTGGAGGCGCCCACCTGGCCCAGCGCCAGGCCGCGCACCATCAGCGCCAGCACCTGGGTGCCGGCATTGCCGCCGAGGCCGGCGACGATCGGCATCAGCACCGCCAGCGCCACCAGCTTGTCGATGGTGCCCTCGAAGTGGCCGACCACGCTGGACGCCAGGAATGCCGTGCACAGATTGACCGACAGCCACATCAGGCGGCGGCGCATGGCGCGCCAGACCGGGCTGAACAGATCCTCGTCCTCGTCCAGGCCGGCGGCGCCAAGCGCCTGGTGCTCGGCCTGTCCACGGATGATGTCGACCACGTCATCGATGGTGATGCGGCCGACCAGGATGTTGTTGTCGTCCACCACCGGCGCGGAGATCCAGTCATGGTCGGAGAACTGGCGGGCGACCTCCTGGTCGCTTTCGCCGACATCGATCGCCGGTTGCTCGTCGTCGATCAGGCGGTTGATCGGGGTGGTGTCCTCGTGGGTCACCAGTGCCGCCAGCGACACCCGGCCGAGGTATTGATGGCGACGGCTGACCACGAACAGATGATCGGTGTGGTCGGGCAGTTCGCCACGCAGGCGCAGGTAGCGCAGCACCACGTCAACGTTGACGTCGGCGCGCACGGTCACCACGTCCGGGTTCATCAGGCGGCCGGCGCTGTCCTCGGGGTAGGACAGCACCTGCTCCAGGCGCTCGCGGTTCTCGCGGTCCATCGACTTGAGGACTTCGTCGATGACCGTGTCCGGCAGATCTTCGACCAGGTCGGCCAGATCGTCGATGTCCAGGTCTTCGACCGCGGCGATGATCTCGTCCGGGTCCATGTCGGCGAGCAGGCTCTCGCGCACGTCGTCGCCGACGTGGACCAGCACCTCACCGTCATCTTCCGGATCGACCAGGCCCCAGACCACCTCGCGCTTGCCCGGCGGCAGCGATTCGAGCAGGTTGCCGATCTCGGCCGGGGCCAGGGTGTTGACCAGGCGGCGCACCGGGCCCAGCCGACCGCTGTCCAGTGCGTCGGACAGCATCCGCAGTTGGCGCGCAGTCTTGTCGTGGCGTACAGCTTCAGCCATCGCAGCTCCCGCGGGATAAGAAAAGCCGCGATCCCGGCAAGGATGCGGCAACAGGGGTGTTCAGCGCGTCATTATCGCAAGGGGATGTTTCAACGCATAGCCGCCGGGCGGTGGTAGTGCCGGCCGCTGGCCGGCAAGCGGCCCCATCGAAGGCCATGAGGTTGCCGGCCAGCGGCCGGCACTACCCTTGGCGCTCAGGGCGTATCCGCCACCAGCGCCAGCCAGCGCTCGATCGCGCGGCGGTCGCGTGCGGCCAGCAGCTTCGGTGCGCGCGCGCGCAGCGCGGCCAGGTCGGCCTCGCGGATCGCGCGGCGCACCTCCAGCAGTGTGCCGGGGTGCAGGCTGAATTCGCTCAGGCCCAGCGCCAGCAGCAGCGGAGTCATCCGTGCATCACCGGCCATCTCACCGCAGACCGCCACCGGAATGCGATGCCGCGCGCCGGTCTCGATCACCATCTGCAGCAACCGCAGCACGGCCGGATGCAGCGGCGAATACAGCTCGCCCAGTGCCTCGTTGTTGCGGTCGGCGGCCAGCAGGTACTGCACCAGGTCGTTGGTGCCGATCGACAGGAAGTCGACCAGGTCGATGAAGCTCTCCAGCGCCAACGCCGCAGCGGGCACCTCGATCATCGCCCCCAGCGGCACATGGTCGGACACCATGTGGCCTTCGCTGCGCAGCTGTTCGGTCAGCTTGAGCATGCGCCGGCGCACCGCCAGCAGTTCCTCGCGGGTGCTGACCATCGGCACCAGCACGCGCAGCTTGCCGTAGGCCGAGGCGCGCAGGATCGCGCGCAGCTGGGTGTCGGCCACCTTGGGCCGTGCCAGCGACAGGCGTACGCCGCGCAGTCCCAGGGCCGGGTTTTCTTCGTTGCTCAGGGTCAGGCCGGTGCGGTCGGCCTTGTCCGCGCCCAGATCGAGCGTGCGGATGGTGACCGGTCGCCCGCTCATGCCCAACGCGGCATTGCGGTAGGTCTGGAACTGTTCTTCTTCGTCCGGCAGCTCGTTGCGCTGCAGGAACAGGAATTCGGTGCGGTACAGGCCCAGCCCCTGCGCGCCCAGCGCATGCGCCTGGGTGACGTCCTCCAGCGATTCGGCATTGGCCAGCAGGGCGATGTCGACCTGGTCGCGGGTACGGCTGGGTTTGCTGCGCAGGCGGCCGAGCTCGCGCTGCTCGCGCGCATGTTCTTTCAGGCGCGCGCGGTAGTCGCGCAGGTTGTCGGCCTGCGGGTTGGCGGTGATGCTGCCGTCGGCGCCATCGATGATCAGCACGTCGCCATCGGCGATACGGCTGAGCAGCTGCGGCACGTTGACGATCAAGGGCAGGTGCAGGCTGCGCGCCAGGATCGCACTGTGCGACAGCGCGCTGCCGGCGGCGGTGACGATGCCGACCACCCCCTGCGCCTGCAACTGGGCAAGCTCGGAGGGCGCGATGTTGTCGCAGACCAGGATTTCACCGGCGAGGCCTTTCACCGCTGGCGGCCGCTCGGGTTGCAGGAATGCATGGATGCGGCCGATCACATGGTCGAGGTCGTCCATGCGGCTCTTCAGATAGGCATCGTCCATGCCATCGAAGACCTTGGCCAGGCGGTCACGCTGCAGGCGCAACGCATAGCCGGCGCTGTAGGGGCCGCTGCGGATCAGTTCGTCCAGCCCGAACAACAGCTCGGGGTCGTCCAGCAGCAGGGCATGCAGGTCGAGGAACTCGCCCACCTCCTGGTTCAGGGCGCCATGCAGGCGCTGCCGCAGTTCGTGCATTTCCGTGCGCGCGGCATCCACCGCGCGGTGCAGGCGGGCCAGCTCGGCCTCGACCTGATGGGCGGCGACGCGCTGCTCGGCCACTTCCAGCGCATGTGGCAGGCGCACCCGCGCCCGGCCCATCGCCGCGCCACGGGCAGCACCGTGCCCGGCCAGCAGCTGTACCGGCCGCTGGCCGGAAGGGACCTGGCCGGCGCGCGCGCGTGGCACGCTCAGCTGTCCTCGTCGAAGCGGCGTTCGAACAGGCCGACCACCGCTTCCATCGCGGCGGCTTCGTCCTCGCCGTTGATGCGCACCGTGACCGGGGTGCCCTGGCCGGCGGCCAGCAGCATCACGCCCATGATGCTCTTGGCGTTGATCTCACGGCCCTTGGCGGCCATGGTCACGTTGCAGCGGAACGGCGCCAGGGTCTGCACCAGCTTGGCGGTGGCCCGGGCGTGCAGGCCCAGGCGGTTGCTCACGGTGAGTTCTCGTTCAAGCATCGTCGACTATCGCTCCATTACGGGTACCCGCCGCGGCTGTGGCGGGCAGTTGATCCAGTCCCTGTTCCGGATAATTCATCACCCGCAGCAACATCGGCAGGCTCAGCGCCGACACCCGGCGAACCGGGGTCCCCAGCCGGGCCAGCTGCCCGGCAAGGTTGGCGGGGCTGGCGCCGTACAGGTCGGTCAGGATCAGCACGCCTTCACCATTGTCGACCCGCCGCAGAGCGGCCGAGGCGAGCGGGAGCAGGGCGTCCAGGTCTGCGTCGAACGGAACTTCGAAAGCTTCGGTTTTCAGCGGCAATTGCCGCAGGAGCCGGGTCGCCACGTCTAGCAGGGCGGTCCCGACCCCGGGATGTGTTACGAGGAGAATGCCACAGGTCATTACTGCACGTTAACAGGTCAAGGTGAATTGGCGATAGCAGCAGATGAGGGGCACTGTGTCCCGTATTCAGCGTTGCTCGGGTCGGAGCCCATTTCCGTTGGAAAAGGATCCGACCCCATCCGTTTTTCGGTGCCTGACCGGGATTCATCCACGCATGGCGTGGATCTACTGTGTCGACCAAGGTCGACACCTACCAACAGCACACGGAATCTGTCAGAGGTGGGGCGGTGTGGGTCTGCAGGACCGTTGGCGCCATGGATGGCGCCATCGAGCCCCCATGGACGGGTTTACGGCGTGTCCTGCAGACCCACACCGCCCCGCCATCCCACGGAATGCCGCTTTTGCTTTTGCTGTTGCCGGCCAGCGGCCGGCACTACCTGCGGGTGCCGGGCGTAGCCCGGCCGACCCCCTCAATCCTGTTCGCGGTGGTAGGTCGCCACGTCTTCCCAGCCCATCTCGCGGGCATGCCGGGCCAGGCGCTCGGCCAGGAACACCGAACGGTGCTTGCCGCCGGTGCAGCCGAAGGCCACGGTCACATAGCTGCGGGTGCCATCCCCCAGCTTCGGCAGCCAGGTATCGAGGAAATCCATCAGCTGGGTCAGGTAGCGCTGCACGTCCGGCTGCGCTTCCAGGTAGTCGCGCACGCCCGGTTCGCGGCCACTCAGCGCACGCAGATCCGGGTCCCAGTGTGGATTGGGCAGCACCCGCGCATCGAACACGAAGTCAGCCTCGGCCGGCACGCCGCGCTTGTAGGCGAACGATTCGAACAGCAGCGACAGGCCGGTGGCATGGTCCATCGTGAACTCGGTGATGATCCGCCGCCGCAGCTGATGCACGTTGAGATTGCTGGTATCGATCACCGCATCGGCCTCGCGGCGCAGCGGTGCGGTCAATTCACGCTCACGCGCGATCGCTTCGGGCAGCGACAGGCCCAGCTGGCTCAGTGGATGGCGGCGGCGGGTGTCGGCGTAGCGTTTGAGCACGGCCTCGTCGCTGGCCTCGAAGAACAGCACCTTCACTTCCACGCCGGCATCGGTGGCCAGCTGCCGCCAGTCGCCCAGCTGGCTCAGGTCGGCCTGGCCGCGCACGTCGATGCCCACTGCCAGGCGGCGTGGTGCGCTGCCGTCGTGGTTGGCCAGCAGGCTGCGCACGAAGTCGGGCAGCAGATTGATCGGCAGGTTGTCCGAGCAGTAGTAGTCCTGGTCCTCGAAGGTCTTCAGGGCGACGGATTTACCCGAGCCGGACAGGCCGCTGACGATGATCAGGGTCGGGGCGGAGGGGGTGACGGTGCTCATGGACAGGCTCTTCGAAGGACAGGGGAATCAGGGTGTTCGCCGTTCCAGCAGGTTGCTGTGGCGGGCGATGAACATGGCCGCCGGGTCGATGCCCTTGGTGCGCAGGATGTGCAGGCGGGTCGCGGCCTCGGTCAGCACGGCCAGGTTGCGGCCGGGCATCACCGGCAGGGTGATCAGCGGTACATCCAGGTCCAGCACATGGCGGGTGCCCGAGTCGCCGGTCAGGCGCTCGTAGCCATGCGGGGTGGGTTCGGTCATCGGCTTGGTCAGGTGGACGATCAGCCGAAGGTACTTGTTCTTCTTTACAGCCGTGTCGCCGAACATCTCGCGCACGTTCAGCACGCCCAGGCCGCGCACTTCCAGCAGGTCCTGCAGCAGTTCGGGGCAGGTGCCATCGAGCACGTCGGGCGCGATCTGGGTGAATTCGGGGGCATCGTCGGCAACCAGGCGGTGGCCGCGGCTGAGCAGCTCCAGCGCCAGCTCGCTCTTGCCCGATCCGGCCTCACCGGTGATCAGCACGCCGATGGAGTAGATCTCCATGAACACGCCATGCAGGATCACCCGCGGCGCCAGCGTGCGCGCCAGGTGGTAGGACAGATGGTTCAGCAGTTCGTGGCCGCGCTTGGGCGACAGCCACAGCGGCGTGCCGGATTCGTCAGCAGCGGCGCGCAGGTCTTCCGGGCAGGCCTGGTTGCGGGTCAGCACCAGCGCCAGCGGGTGCGACTGCATGATCTTTTCGATGGTCTCCCAGCGCTGGCGCGGTTCCAGCGCATCCAGCCAGGACAGTTCCTCGGTGCCCAGGATCTGCACCTTGTTGGGGTAGATCGCATTGAGATAACCAGCCAGCGATGGACGCCGCGAGACCGTGTTGCCGGCCTCCAGCTCGCGCTTCTCGCCGGACTTGCCGGCAGCCCAGCGCAGCCCCAGCCGCTCGCGCTGCTGTTCGAACAGTTCACGGGCGGTGATGCTGGTATTCATGCGGCACTCGCAGGTGGGGTCATGTCCAGCGCCTCGCGCAGCGCCCGGGCATCGCCCGCTTCGCGCAGGGCCTGGCGGATGTCGGGCGCCGAAAACAGCTCGGCCAGCTCGGACAGCAGCATCAGGTGCTGGTGGGTGTAGTGGGCGGGGACGGCCATGGCGAACACCAGGTCCACCGGCTCGTCGCCACCGAAGTCGACCGGGGTGGCCAACCGCAGCAGGGCGCCGCGGGGGCGGTCCAGGGTTGGCGCGCGGCCGTGGGGAATGGCGATGCCATGACCGATCGCGGTGCTGCCCAGCGCTTCGCGCTGGCACAGGTTCAGATAGATCTGTTCGGCGTTGGCCTGGCGGCAGGCCAGCAACCCGGCGGCGGCCTGCAGGACGCTGTCGCGGTCGGTGGCCGTGCAGAGCTGGGTCTGCACGGCCGCCAGGAGGTCAGTCAGGGGCATGTCTGCGGGGAACGGTGGCGATCAGCCACCATTGTCGCCCACCGGCAGCGGTGCGTGCTGCTGTTTTTTCTCCTTGTGCTTGATCACCAGACGGTCAAGCTTGTCCGCAAGCAGGTCGATCGCGGCATACATGGTCTGGGCATTGGCCTCGGCGTGCAGGGTCTGGCCGGGAATGTTGAGGCTGGCGTCGACGTGGTGTTCGGTCTTCTGCAGCTTGAGGGTCACCCGCGCTTCGCAGTGCTGGTCGAAGTGTTTGCCGATCCGGGCCAGCTTCTCCTCTACATAGGACTGCAGGGCCGGGGTGACTTCGACATCTTTGCCAAACGTTTCGATGCGCATCGGGTTTCTCCTGTGTTCGGATGTGCCAATGAACCTCTCCGCCGGGCGCGGCGGCGCGTCAAGCGATTCTGACCCTTTCGTGCGAGGCGGAAATGTTCATGGCTTCACGATACTTCGCCACGGTGCGTCGCGCTACTGGAATTCCCGACGATTTGAGCAGGTCAGCCAGCTTGGCGTCAGAAAGCGGCTTGCGCGGGTTCTCGTCGTCGATCAGGCGCCGGATCATCGCCTGGATGGCCGTGCTGGACGCCTCGCCACCGCCCTCGGTATCGATGCCCGAGGCGAAGAAGGCGCGCAGCGGCAGGGTGCCGCGCGGGGTACGCACGTGCTTGCGGGCGATCGCGCGCGAGACCGTGGATTCGTGCAGGCCGAGCTCGGTGGCGATCTCGCGCAGGGTCAGTGGACGCAGCGCCTGCTCGCCGAATTCGAGGAAGCCGGCCTGCTGCAGGATCAGGCTGCGTACCACCCGCAGCAGGGTTTCGCCACGCTGCTGCAGCCCTTTCAGCAGCCAGCGCGCTTCCTGCAGCTGGGCACGCAGGTAGCCGGCATCGGCGTCGCCACAACGTCGGATCAGCTGTTCGTAGCCGCGGTGGATCACCACCTTCGGCCCGGCATGCGCGGCCAGCGCTGCGCGCCATACGCCGTTCTGCCGCCACACCACCACATCCGGCACCACGTAGGTGTCCTGCGACAGCGGTGCGATCTGCGTGCCCGGGCGCGGGTCCAGCGAGCGCAGCAGGGTGACTGCGGTCTCGACCTCGTCCAAGGGCTGTTTCAGTTCATGGGCCAGCCCGGCGACGCCGCTGCGCGGCAGCCGTTCCAGCGGGCCTGCGGCAATCTGTCGCGCCAGCACCAGGCCGGGCGTGTCACCGGCCAGCACATCCAGCTGCAGCAGCAGGCATTCGCCCAGCGTGCGTGCAGCCACACCGACCGGATCGAAACGCTGGATGCGATGCAGCACGGCGAGGATCTCGTCCTCGTCGGCGTGGATCGCCGGCAACAGGGTTTCGGCGATGGTGGCCAGCGGCTCGCGCAGGTAACCGTCGTCGTCCAGCGCATCGATCAGTGCGGCACCGATACTGCGATCACGCGAGGACAGATGCGACAGATGCAGCTGCCACAGCAGATGGTCGGCCAGTGTTTCGGTTTCGGCTACGCGCTCGGCGGCGCTGCCGGTGTCGTCGTCATCGTCGAAGCTGCCGCCGCTGCCGGCCGCGCTCCAGTCCAGTTCGGCCGGTGCCCAGTCGTCACCGGCATCGGTACGTTCTGCCGGGGCGTCACCGTCGTTGCCATCGCTGCCTTCGTTGCTGGCGCTGCTGCTGTCACTGCTGTCGGCCCAGTCCAGCAGCGGATTGCTTTCCACCGCCTGGGCGATCTCCAGCTCCAGCTCGGTGGTGGACATCTGCAGCAGCTTGATCGCCTGCTGCAACTGGGGCGTGAGCACCAGTTGCTGTCCCAACGATGTCTGCAGCCGAGTCTTCATGCCTGTGCCGAAAGGAAGGAGAGGAACCCGGCGACTGCTTCACAGCTTGAAGGAATCCCCGAGGTAGACGCGACGTACATCGGCGTTGTCCAGGATCGCTTCCGGCGAGCCCTGGGCCAGCACGCTGCCCTCGGCGAGAATATACGCGCGGTCGCAGATACCCAAGGTCTCGCGCACGTTGTGGTCGGTGATCAGCACGCCGATGCCACGCTGCTTGAGATGGGTGACGATGCGCTGGATCTCGCCGACGGAAATCGGGTCGACGCCGGCGAACGGTTCGTCGAGCAGGATCAGGCGCGGCTGCGCGGCCAAGGCACGGGCGATCTCGCAGCGGCGACGTTCGCCACCGGACAGGCTGGCGCCGAGCTGGTCGGCGACGTGGCCCAGCTGCAGTTCGTCGAGCAGGCTGTTCAATTCACGCTCGCGGCCAGCCGAATCCAGGTCTTCGCGCAGCTCCAGTACCAGGCGGAGGTTGTCGGCCACGGTCAGCTTGCGGAACACCGACGGCTCCTGCGGCAGGTAACCCACGCCCTGCTTGGCCCGGGTATACATCGGGTCGCCGGTGATGTCCTTGCCGTCGAGCACGATGCTGCCAGCATCGGCGGCAACCAGGCCGACGATCATGTAGAAGCAGGTGGTCTTGCCGGCGCCGTTGGGGCCGAGCAGGCCGACCACTTCACCGGCGTCGAGGGTCAGCCCGAAGTCCTTGACGACTTCGCGTTGCTTGTACTTCTTGCGCAGGCCCTTGGCGACGAGCATTACTTCCTGCTCCCGGCCGGCTGTGCCGGCGTGGTGGCCTTGGGCTGTGCCGCAGGTGCGGCCGGGGTCTTGTTCTTCGGCGGGATGACAGTGCGCACGCGGCTGCCGTCGCCACCGGAGTTCATTTCGCCGGTGCGGGTGTTGTAGACCATGCGTTGGCCGGCATTGGTGCCGCGCGCGCTGGTGACCTTGTAGTTGCCGGTCAGGGTGATGATCTCGGTCTTGATGTCGTAGTCGATGCGGTCGGCCAGCGCGTCCATCCAGGTGCCATCATCGAGCTGCTGCTTCATCTTGGCCTGCTTGCCGGTGAACACCGCACGTACGGGCTCGCCGTCCTTGAGGTAGATCTCGGCCTCGGACGAGCGCAGGTCCAGCGTGCCCTGGGTGATGATCACGCCCTGCGACAGCACGGTCTTGCCGTCGCCGGTGAGCGTGCCCGACTGGGCGCCGGAATCGATGTGCATGTCTTCGTTGCGGTCGGTGGACTTGGCGAAGGCGGCGCTGGGGACAAGAAGACCAAGCGCGAGTACGGCGGCAAAGGGAATCTTCATCGGGGTCCGTTCTACCGGTGGGGGCCTCCCGGGTGGACCGGGGGCGGGCGGGTGGGGCTGCCGGCCTTGCGCCTGTCCGGAGACGTCGCAGGCTGGCGGCGGAATCAGCGTTTGGGCGTGTAGCGGCCCTTGGACTGGCTGAGGAAATGATACGTGTTGTTCTTCGAATCCACTTCGAAGCCGACACCGGACTGTTCCATGCCCGGGCGGGTCATGGTCACCAGGGCGTCGGTGCGGGCGCGGTTTTCCTTCGGGAACACGTCCAGATGGTCGGTGCGGAAGGTGGTCGGCACCGTGCCCGGGCCGACCGGGCTGTCGCCGGCGACGTTGCCGCGCAGCTTCATCTCGTCGCCCTTGGCGCTGAGCCAGCCGGTTTCGGCACGCAGGGTCCAGTGCCTGCCATCCTTGTCCGGCATCTCGAACAACGGCGTGGCGATGTTGATGGTCTGGTCACCGCGCTGGCGTTCCAGCAACGGTGCGCGCAGCGTGGTCGATTCCTTGCCGTGCTCATCCAGGGCGACGATCTGGAAGTCGTGCAGGATGTAATCCACGCCCACTTCCTGGCCGCCACTGGCTGGCCCCTTGTCGCGGTTGCGCAGCGCCGCCCAGCTGCTCAGCAGGGCGGCCAGCAGCAGGCCGATGCCGAGCAGGGTGCGCCAGTTCACGGTCGGCAGGTTCATGCTCCGAACCTCGCCAGTACGGCGTCCACATGCCCCTGCGCGGCCAGCAGGATGTCGCACAGCTCGCGCGCGGCGCCACGCCCGCCATCGGCACGGGTCTGCCAGTGCACGCGCTCGGCGATCCACGGATGGGCGTTGGCCGGCGCCACCGCCAGGCCGACCGCGCCCAGCGGCGCCAGGTCCGGCAGGTCATCGCCCATGAAGGCCACCTGTTCCAGGCCGATGCCATGCTGCGCGCACAGCGCCTGCACGCTGGCCAGCTTGTCGCCTACGGCGATCTGGGTATCGATGCCGAGGTCGGCGCCGCGCTTGAGCGCGGACTGGCTGTTGCGCGCGGTGATCAGCACGGGATGGATGCCGTGCTGCTGCAGCAGTTTCAGGCCCAGGCCATCCTGCACGAAGTACGCCTTGCTCTCGTTGCCGTCCTTGTCGTAGTACAGCCGACCGTCGGTGAGGGTGCCGTCCACGTCGAAGCAGGCCAGGCGGATACGGGCCGCGGCGGCATGCAGGTGGGCGGGGAAGGCGGGCAGGGGGGACCAGGGCATCAGGGCGGCAGGCTCGTTGGGGGCGGGTGCGGCGTTACAGACTGAATGGGGTCTATGGACTGTCGGTTAAACCACCCGGGCCCGCAACAGGTCATGAATGTTCAGGGCACCGACTGCGCGGCCCTGGCCATCGACCACGATCAGGCCGGTGATCTTGTGGGTCTCCATCAGCCGGGCCGCCTCGACGGCCAGCTGGTCGGCGCCGATGGTGCGCGGGTTGCGCGTCATCACATCGGCGATCTTGGCGGTGCGCACGTCCAGCGCACTGTCCAGCGCGCGGCGCAGGTCGCCGTCGGTGAACAGGCCGATCAGCACGCCGTCGGCATCGACCACGGCGGTCATGCCCAGCCGTTTGCGGCTCATCTCCATCAGCGCTTCACTGAGACTGGCGTCGGCGCCCACGCTGGGCAGGTCGTCGCCGGTGTGCATCACGTCGGTGATATGCAGCAGCAGGCGGCGGCCGAGGCTGCCGGCCGGGTGTGAACGGGCGAAATCGTCGGCGGTGAAGCCGCGTGCGTCGAGCAGGGCCACGGCCAGCGCATCACCCATCGCCAGCGAGGCGGTGGTGCTGGAGGTCGGCGCCAGCGCCAGCGGGCAGGCCTCGGCCGGAACGCTCACGTCCAGATGGATGTCGGCGGCGGTGGCCAGGCTGGACTGCGGGCGGCCGGTCATGGAAATCAGCACGTTGCCCTGGCGCTTGAGCACCGGCAGCAGCATCAGCACCTCGTCCGATTCGCCCGAATAGGACAGGGCCAGCACCACATCGTCCTCGGTGATCATGCCCAGGTCGCCGTGGCCGGCTTCGCCCGGGTGCACATAGAAGGCGGGTGTGCCGGTCGAGGCCAGGGTGGCGGCGATCTTGCGGGCGATGTGGCCGGACTTGCCCATGCCGGTCGCAACCACGCGCCCACGGCTGGCCAGGATCGCCTGGCAGGCCTGCTGGAAGGCCTCGCCGAGGCGGTCGGCCACGGCATCCAGCGCCTGCCGCTCGATCTCGAACACGCGGCGGCCGCTGGCGACCAGGCCGGCAGGGTCGACGGAACGGGGGGGCAACAGGGATTCGGCCATGCGGACGCCACGCAGCGGAAGTAGAATGGAGGCACATTTTATTAGGAAAGCCCGTTGGACGCCGACACCATCCGCAATCTGATCGAAACCGGCCTGCCCGGCGCCCGCGCCGACGTGCAGGGCGACGATGGCGTGCATTTCGAAGCGACCGTGGTCTGCGAGGCCTTCGCCGGCAAGATGCTGCTGGCTCGCCACCGCATGGTGTATGCCACGCTGGGCGACCTGATGGGCGGCGCGATCCACGCGCTGGCGCTGAAAACCGTGACCCCGGCCGAAGCCGGCTGAACCGCAGAAGATCCCGAATACATGGCCAAGATCGTTGTGACCGGCGGCGCTGCGCTGCACGGTGAAGTGAGCATCTCCGGCGCCAAGAACGCCGTCCTCCCCATTCTCTGCGCGACCCTGCTGGCCGATGCGCCGGTGGAGATCACCAACGTGCCGCACCTGCACGACGTGGTCACCACGGTGAAGCTGCTGGGCGAGCTGGGCGCCAAGGTCACCATCGACCAGGGCACGCTGTCGCGCGGCAGTGCGATCGTGGTCGACCCGCGTTCGGTCAACCAGCACGTGGCACCGTACGAGCTGGTCAAGACCATGCGCGCCTCGATCCTGGTGCTGGGCCCGCTGCTGGCCCGCTTCGGCGCGGCCGAAGTATCGCTGCCGGGCGGCTGCGCGATCGGTTCGCGTCCGGTCGACCAGCACATCAAGGGCCTGCAGGCGCTGGGTGCCGAGATCGTGGTCGAGAACGGCTTCATCAAGGCCACCGCCAAGCGGCTGAAGGGGGGGCACTTCACCTTCGACATGGTCAGCGTCACCGGCACCGAGAACGTGCTGATGGGCGCGGTGCTGGCCGAAGGCACCACCATCCTCGACAACTGCGCGATGGAACCGGAAGTGACCGATCTGGCGCACTGCCTGATCGCGCTGGGCGCGAAGATCGAAGGCCTGGGCACTGCCCGGCTGGTGATCGAAGGCGTCGAGCGCCTGTCCGGCGGCCGCCATGAAGTGCTGCCCGACCGTATCGAGACCGGCACCTTCCTGGTGGCCGCAGCGATGACCGGTGGCAAGGTCACGGTCAACCGTGCGCGCCCGAACACCATGGACGCGGTGCTGTCCAAGCTGGTCGAAGCCGGTGCGAAGATCGAGACCACCGACGACAGCATCACCCTGGACATGCAGGGCAAGCGGCCGAAGGCGGTCAACCTGACCACCGCGCCGTACCCGGCGTTCCCGACCGACATGCAGGCGCAGTTCATGGCGCTCAACTGCGTGGCCGACGGCGTGGGTGTGATCAACGAAACGATCTTCGAGAACCGTTTCATGCACGTCAACGAACTGCTGCGCCTGGGCGCGGATATCCAGGTCGAAGGGCATACCGCCATCGTGCGTGGCAACGAGCACCTGAGCGGCGCGCCGGTGATGGCCACCGACCTGCGCGCCTCGGCCTCGCTGATCCTGGCCGGCCTGATGGCCAGCGGCGAGACCACCATCGACCGCATCTACCACCTTGATCGTGGCTACGAGAACATCGAAGAGAAGCTGTCTTCGCTCGGTGCCACCATCCGGCGCGTGCCATGATCCTGCGCGGCAAGTTCAGCCCGCGTCGCAAGGCGCTGCTGGCGCTGGTGCTGATCGTGCTGGCGTGGCTGGGCTATGCCTGGTACGCCAACATCGCCATCACCCAGGGCATCGAGCAGAAGGACATGGACTGGAACGGCGATGGCACGGTCTCGCGTGATGAAATCATCGAGTCGTTCTATGCGGTCGCAGTGAACGACAGCCAGGACGGCAACCGTCATTGCCGCACCTTCGTCTGGCGCAGCACCGGTGAGCAGATCCGCGTGGACTGCCGGACCGAGTTCAAGCCGGCCGAGGAACAGAAACCGGCTGAAGCGAAGAAATAAGAAAACGCCCGCGAAAGCGGGCGTTTTCTTTTCGGTAGTGCCGGCCGCTGGCCGGCAACCCCATCAACCTCGTGGAGCATCGCGAGAATGCCGGGCAGTGGCCGGCACTACCGGTTCGCGCGTCAGTTCATCGCCTTGATGGTCAGGTCCAGCGCATCGCGGCCGCTCTCACGCTGCAGCATGCGCGCCGGTACCGGGAATTCCGGCACGATCCAGGCGATCAGCTCCTTGTTGCCGTCGGCGCGCGAGACCTTGGTGGCCTCGTAGCTCTTGCCGCCCACGGTGATCGATTCCTTGCCGATCACACGGTACGTCATGTTCTTGATGCGGCCTTCGTCGACCATGCGATAGGTCAGCGGCTTGCCCGCCGCCAGGTCACGGGCGATCGCCAGGTTGATCAGCAGCGCATCCATGTCACCGGCTTTCAGCGCAATCGGGCCAGCGCGATCCGGCTTGATGTCACCGGTCCAGGTGGCCTGGTTGCTGGTCCAGTTGTAGTTGGCCTGCACGTTGCGCTTCTTCACCAGCAGCGCCGAACGGTCCTGGCTGCTGAGCGGGCGCAGCTGGCCACGCACTTCCTCGAACACCGTGCTCTGGCTGAGGTCGGCCAGCTGGTTCTTCACCTGCAGGCTGTAGCGCCACTTGTTGCTGCCTTCGCTGGCCAGGGTCATGGTGCCGTTGGCCTGCATGCCCATGTAGCTGGCCAGGTAATCGGCCTTGAACGGTTCCAGCGCCATGGCCGGCAGGCTGGCCACGGTCAGGGCAGCGGCTGCGATCCAGGTGAGGGGGCGGGTCAGGGTATTCATGCTCAGACTCCTTGGTATTCGATCAGGCGCAGATCGACGCGGTCTTCGCCGTCTTCGCGTTGCAGGATGCGCACCGGGGTGGGGACACCGTTGGCGATCCAGAGAATGGTTTCGTTTCTGCCACCGTTGGTCCGGTAGACCCGCAGTGCGTTGTAGGACAGGTCGCCGACCTCGACGTTCTCGGTCTGCGGCGCGGCCTGGTAGTCGTGTTCGCGGACCTTGCCCATGTCCACGTAGCGGTAATGCATGGAGGCGCCTGGACGCGCATCGCGCATGATCGCCAGGTTGATCAGCAGCGCGCTCTGGTCGCCTGCCTGCAGCGGGATCGGTTGCGCGCGTTCCTTCTTGACGTCACCGGTCCATTGCGCGGTGCCGGCCTGCCAGTTGTAGGTGCCGACCGCCTTCTTGCCCAGGAACAGGCCCTTGCGCACCGTGCTCTGGCTGAGCGGCGCATACACGCCGCTGCGCTCCTCGAACACCGTGCTCTGTTCGATGTTCAGGCCCAGCACGCTGGCAAAGCCGCGGCGGCCGACCACCTGCATGTCCACCCGCCACTGGCTGCCGCCGGTGTGGGTGACCTGCATGCTGGCATCGCCCGCTTCCTTGCCCTTGTAGAAGGCCTGGTAGGTGGCGCTGAACGGTTGCAGCGGCGGTGGCTCCCAGGCCAGTGCCGGTGGCATCGGTACGGCCGGCGCATCGGCTGGCGGCTGCGCTGCGGGCACGGGTGCCGGCGGGGTGGCGGGCGCCTGTGCCTGGCCCCAGCCCACGCCGGGGAACACGGCAAGCGACAACAGCAATGGAGTGGACAGCAGGGTCGTGGTCTTCATGGAGGACAGGGACCGCAGGAGGGGGCAGGATGCCAGCCCCGCAGTCAGCGGGGCGTGTGCATGGGGACTACCGGTTCAGGTTCCCGGCGGAATCTAGGGCCAACGGGCTAAACAGGGGGTGACCGTCCAGTTGCGGCTGGCCCTCCCGTTCAGCCAGGCGGCCGGCGCACAACAGCTGCAGGGTGGCGATCAGCAGCGGATGCTCCACCGCCAGCACGCGCGCGGCCAGGCTGTCGGCGTCATCGCCGGGCAGCACCGGCACCCGCACCTGCGCCAGCACGGCGCCCGCATCCAGCTCGGGCACGACCAGATGCACGCTGGCACCGTGCTCGGCGTCGCCCGCCTGCAGCGCCCGTGCGTGGGTGTCCAGGCCCTTGTGCAGCGGCAGCAGCGATGGATGGATGTTGACCAGCCGGCCATTGAAGCGCTGTACGAAGGCCGCGCCGAGGATGCGCATGTAGCCGGCGCAGACAATCCAGTCCGGTTGTACTGCGGCCAGCGCATCGCCGAGCGCCTGCTCGTAGCTGGCGCGGTCGCTGAAGGACTTCGGTGCATGCGCCCAGCGCAGGTTCGGTGCGACGCGCTGCAGGGCCTCTGCGGCGGGGCGGTCGGAAAACACGCCGACCACCTCGGCGGGCAGTCGGCCGTCGGCAATGGCATCGAGGATGGCCTGCAGGTTGCTGCCGCGGCCGGAGGCGAGCACGGCAATGCGGGTGGTCGCGGTCACTGCTGGGCGCTCCGGCGGATCAGCGGCCAGATCAGCAGGCTGCCGAGGGTGGCCATCAGCATGTCGGCGTGCGCGTCCCACATGTCGCCCTGCTGCCCGTTGTAGGCCTCGGCAGCATCCGGTGACAGCGCCAGCGCGATGGCCCACTCGAACCATTCGTAGACCAGGCTGGCACACATCACCGTCATCACCGCCAGGGTGAAGGCCTGGCCCAGGCGCAGCGCCGGCCACGCATGACGGGCAAGCTGCAGCAGCGCAGGAGTGAAGCAGACGCCGAACAGGAAGTGGATGAGGCGATCGAAATGGTTGCGCTGCCAGCCGAAGGCCGCATTCGGCGACCAGCCGCTCAGCGTCTGCGCCCAGGCGTCGTAGGGCACGTTGGAATACAGCCAGCGCGCGGCCACGCAGTGCAGGGCGATGAAGCCGCAGATCGCGATGAAGGCGCCGTTGCCCAGCCAGCCGCCGCGACGGTCGACCCACAGCAGCGCGGCCAGCCCGATCACGGTCAGGGTGCTGTGCAGGGCCTGTTCGGTAGGCCACAGCGGGTGGACCCAGCTGATTGCGAACACCGCCAGCACGGCGGCAAAGGCCAGCTTCTTGGGGCCCGAGAAACGGTGGGTGGTGGGCGAAGCGGACGTCGGGAGGGCAGGCGCGGACATGGGAAATCGATCAGGAAAGGACGGGGCGTCTGCCGGCAGGTTCAGACACTGAGGTGGTCGCCACGGTCGAACAGCGCGGCCATGTCAGGTTTGGACAGGAACACCCAGGCATAGGCGGCCAAGGCCATGCCCAGCGGGCCGGCCAGTACGCCCAGCCAGGCCGCGCGCCGGCACCAGGCCAGCCCGGTGCGATGTGACAGCTGGCGCGCGGTATACAACTGCACGAACCCCAGCACGGCCGCCAGCACGGCGATGGACGCATAGACCGTGGTCAGCATCCAGGCATCGTCCAGCCCGCGCGAGTGGGCCACCCATCCGCTGAGGCCAAGAAACGCCACTGTGGCGAACCAATGGAAGCCGGCCAACGCGTAGAACAGCACTTTCAGCGTCTGCAGGTGGCTGGTCAGCTGCAGCTGCGCCAGGGTCTGATGCGGCAGCGGCGGCGGATTGCCGGAGGCGGTCATGCGGGCGTGGCGGGAATGTCGAAGGCGGCCTTCACCTGCGGGCGCAGCAGGGTGATCAGGCTGAATACCCCCAGCACCGTGCCGATGGGGGTGAACAGGCAGGCCAGGCCGGCCGCGATCAGGCACAGCAGGTAGCGGCGTCTCTGGGCCAGGCAGCGGCCGGCATAGGCGACGAACGCGCCCAGGCTGACGCCACCGAATACGGCGACGCAACCGATGAGGGTGAACATCCAGCCGAACAGGCGCTGTTCGGCCGGCGACGACGGCTGGCCGCCGGAATTCATCGGCAGGTTGCCGGTGAGCGCGGTGATGCCCAGCACGATGTGGATGATGAAGATCAGCGAGAACAGCACGATCAGGCCGCCGACCACGTAGTGCGCGATGGCCAGCATGCGCAGGTGGTCGGCATCCTGCGCGTTGAACACCGGTACCGTCGCCAGCGGCGGCGGCACGGGGGCGGGCGACAAGGGGGGCGTTGCGTCCATGCGGGCTCCTGGGTTGTCGGGATCAGGCGATGTGGACGCGCTCGGCGCCTTCGGCGGTGACCACCTGGCCGATGGTCCAGTGCTCCAGGCCCTGCGCCTTGACCGCATCGGATACCGCGGCCACCTGGTCCGGCGCCACGATCAGCACGAAGCCGATACCGCAGTTGAAGGTGCGCCACATCTCGCTGTCGGCGACCGCGCCTTCCTTCTGCAGCCACTGGAACACCGGCGGCAGGGTCCAGGACGAGGCCTGGATGTCCAGGCCGAGGCCGTCGGGCACCACGCGGATGATGTTCTCGGTCAGGCCGCCACCGGTGATGTGGGCCATGCCGTGAATGGCCTCGCCGTGTGACTTCAGCAGCGACAGGATCGGCTTGACGTACAGGCGGGTCGGCGCCATCAGCGCATCGACCAGCTTCACGCCGCCTTCCAGCTCCAGCTCGGCCGGGCGGCCGGCGCGGTCGTAGATGCGGCGCACCAGCGAGTAGCCGTTGGAATGCGGGCCGGACGAAGCGATGCCGATCAGCACGTCGCCGGCAGCCACGCTGGCGCCATCCTTCAGCTCGCTCTTCTCGACCGCGGCGACGGTGAAGCCGGCCAGGTCGTACTCGCCCGGGGCATACATGTCGGGCATTTCAGCGGTTTCGCCGCCGATCAGCGCGCAGCCGGCCTCGGTGCAGCCGTTGGCGATGCCGCCCACGACCGCCGCGGCGGTGTCGATGTCCAGCTTGCCGGTGGCGAAGTAGTCCAGGAAGAACAGCGGTTCGGCACCCTGCACCAGCACGTCGTTCACGCACATGGCGACCAGATCGATGCCGATCGTATCGTGGCGGTTCAGCTGGTGGGCCAGCTTCAGCTTGGTGCCCACGCCGTCGGTGCCCGACACCAGCACCGGCTCGCGGTACTTGTTGGACAGGTCGAACAGGGCGCCGAAGCCGCCCAGGCCGCCCATCACTTCCGGGCGGAAGCTGCGCTTGACCAGGGGCTTGATCCGCTCGACCAGTTCGTTGCCGGCGTCGATGTCGACACCCGCGTCACGGTAGGTGAGGGGGGAGGGGGCGGAAGACGGGGTGTTGGTCACGGGCGTCGGCGCTGGCAGGGGTTGAACGGGCGATTTTAACAGGCCGCATTGGCGCAAAGGCCGTATTCGGGCAACAATTCCCCCGGATACGTCGAGCCAATGGATGTCCTGATGCGCCGCAGCCTGATTCTGACCCTGCTCCTTGCGCTGAGCCTGCCGGTGGCCACGATGGCCCAGAGCGGCCTGCGCACCGAGGGTGATGTTGCCACCGCCACTGGCGCGTACGAGGCCGAAGTGCCCGTCAACAGCCAGGCCGAAGCCGACCGCAACGGTGCGCTGGCCCGCGCCTTGAGCGTTGTACTGGGCAAGTTGTCCGGCGATCGCAGCGTGATGTCGCGCCCTGGCGTGGCCCAGGCGCTGCGCAATGCCAAGGATTACGTGGCCAGCTACGACTACAAGCAGGACCAGAGCGTGAGCGCCAGTGGCGCCCCCAGCTTCCGTACCCTGCTGGTGGCCCGCTTCCGCGAGGACGATGTCGATTCGCTGGTGTCGGCGCTGGGCCTGCCGCTGTGGCCGCAGCCCCGACCGAAGCCGGTGCTGTGGCTGGCCGTCGATGACGGCAGCGGTCCGCGCCTGGTCAGCGTGCAGCAGGCCAACGCCGCCCGCCCGTTGCTGAACCGCGCCATTGAACGCGGCTACAAGCTGGGCCTGCCCAGCGGTGGTGCCGCCGAACAGGCGCTGGCCGGTGCCATCTGGCGCCAGGACAGTGCCGCCGTGGCCCGTGCCTCTTCGCGCTACTCGCCGCCGATGCAGCTGATCGGCAAGCTGTACCGCGCCAATGGCGGCTGGCAGGCGGACTGGGTGTTCGTCGACAACGGCCGTGAGCTGAACAAGTGGACCAGCAAGGACGCCAACGCCATGCGCGCGATGGCCGCCGGTGCCGATGGTGCCGCCGATGCGCTGGTCAAGCGCTATGCCAAGGCCGGCGCGGCCGTCGGCCAGGCCGGCACCTATCGGGTGGTGGTCACCGGCATCAACAGTGCCGACGACTACCTGCGCCTGGCTGCCGGCCTGCGTGAGGTGCCGGTGGTGCGCAACGTCACCCCGCTGCACGCTTCGGCCGGCCAGCTGGAGCTGAGCCTGGAGATGACCACCGGCCTGGCCGGCTTCAACCGCATGCTGGGCGACAACGGCGTGCTGGTGCCGAGCGCACCGCTGCCGGCCCTGCCGACGCCGATCGACGACACCACCGGTGCCCCGGTCGCTGCGCCGGTCAGCAACGAGTACCGCCTGCGATGAACCTGACCCCGGAAGCGGAAATCGCGCAGTTCCTGCGCCGCCTGAAGTACATCCTGTTCGCCGGCCTGATCGGCTGGGTGGTGTGGTTGCTGGCGCCGATCCTGACCCCGTTCGTGCTGGCGCTGGCGCTGGCCTGGCTGGGCGATCCGCTGGTGGACCGCATCGAGGCCACCGGCCGTTCGCGCATGACCGGCGTGGTGCTGGTATTCGCGGCGATGGTGCTGGTGATCGTGGCGCTGCTGCTGGTGCTGGTGCCGATGATCGAGCGCCAGATCACCACCCTGATTGCGGTCGCGCCGCAGGCACAGGCGTGGCTGATGGAAAAGGGCATTCCCTGGTTCGAGCAGAAGACCGGCCTGGAAGTGATGCAGTGGCTGGACCCGGACCGCCTGATCGAATGGGTGCGCAGCCACTGGCAGCAGGCCGGCGGCTTCGCCACCACGTTCATGGGCTACGTCTCGCGTTCGGGCTTTGCGATGGTGACCTGGGTGGTCAACATCCTGCTGCTGCCGATCCTGGCGTTCTACTTCCTGCGTGACTGGGACAAGCTGGTCGAGCGCGTGGCGTCGGTGATTCCGCGCAACCAGATCGGCACCATCAGCGCATTGGCGCGTGAGTCCAACGAGGTGCTGGGCGCCTTCATCCGCGGTCAGTTCCTGGTGATGCTGGCACTGGGCGTGATCTATGCCGGTGGCCTGTCGCTGGTCGGCCTCAAGCTGGGTCTGCTGATCGGCCTGATTGCCGGCCTGATCAGCTTCATTCCCTACCTGGGCGCGACCACCGGCATCCTGATGGCGGTGGTCGCCGCACTGGTGCAGGCACAGGGCTTCGACCTGAAGCTGCTGATCCTGGTCGGCGTGGTGTTCACCGTGGGCCAGCTGCTGGAAAGCTACGTGCTGACCCCGCGGATTGTCGGCGACAAGATCGGCCTGCACCCGGTGGCAGTGATCTTCGCGGTGATGGCCGGCGGCCAGCTGTTCGGCTTCCTCGGCATGCTGCTGGCGCTGCCGGTGGCAGCGGTGACCAACGTGCTGCTGCGCTACGCGCACCAGCGTTATCGCCAGAGCGAGCTGTACGTGGGTGAGAAGCCGGCGATCGTGCTTGATGGCGTGGTCGATGCCCCCCATATCATCATTCCGAACGACAAGGGCCCCGACCTGAAGTGATGGGTGTGCCGCAACTGCCGCTGGCCCTGCATTACCCGCGGGACCAGCGCCTGGAGACCTTCATCGGCGCGCCGGACGGCGCGCTGGCGCAGCTGCGCGCGATCGCGGTGGGTGCCAGCCACGATTGGGTTTATCTGGAAGGTGCGGCGGGCACGGGCAAGACCCACCAGGCACTGGCGATGTGCTCCAGCGCCGAGCAGGCCGGCCGACTGCCGACCTACGTACCGCTGGCCAGCGCCGCCGGCCGCGTACGCGCGGCGTTGGATGGGCTGGAGGCGCGCGAGCTGGTGGCGCTGGACGGCCTGGACGAGGTGGCCGGCAACCGCGAGGACGAGATCGCGCTGTTCGATTTCCACAACCGCGCGCGCGCTGCGGGCGTGACCGTGCTGTACACGGCGCAAAAGGCGCCGGAAGAACTGGGCCTGGTACTGCCCGATCTGCGTTCGCGGCTGGGCCAGTGCGTGCGTGTGCTGCTGCAGCCGCTGGATGAGGAAGGGCGGGCAGCGGTGCTGCGTGAGCGCGCGCTGCGGCGTGGGCTGGCGATCGACGAGGCCTCGATCGAGTGGCTGCTGTCGCATACCGGGCGCGAGCTGGGTGGGTTGATCACCCTGCTGGACTGGCTGGACCGCGAGTCGCTGGCGGCGAAGCGGCGGATCACCGTGCCGTTCCTGCGCCAGGTGCTGGAAGAAGGCCGGCCGCGTTACTGAGGTTGGGGTTTGCTTTGCAGGGCTGCGCCCTGCACCCGCCGTAGTGCCGGCCGCTGGCCGGCAACAGCAAGAGCCGAAGCAACAGCAGAAGCTGGCTTCCTGAGGGATGGCGGGGGGGCTCAGGTTGCGGGGGACGGCGCAAGTACGTCCATGTAGCCTCGGTCGCGCCATCCATGGCGCTCACGCCCCCGCAACCTGAGCCACCCCGCCTTCGACAGGTTCCCGCGATCTGCCGGGACTGCGTACTGCATTGCTGTTGATGGGTGTCGACCTTGGTCGATACGTGTCTTGCTTGTGGTGGGCGACTCTTGTTTGTGGTGGGTGACGACCGTTGGTCGTCATCAGAGCAAGCGCAGCGAAGCGACCCGCTTTTGCTTTTCTTTCTTTCTTCCGTGGCTGGACGCCCACGGAAACTGTCAGAGGCTGGTCGGGTGGGCCATGCAGGGGCGTTGGCGCCATGGATGGCGCCATCGAGCTTACAGGGGTGAAGGCGCTTTGCTTGCGAAGCACTGCTTCGCAAGCGCCTGAACGCACAGCCGCCAGCGGCTGGGCCGGGCCCCGGAGGGGGACTTGCAGCGTCCCCTGCATGGCCCACCCGACCGGCCAAACACGCGATCCGCTCTACGCGCCCAGCCACGAGGGGCTCAGCCGTTCGCGGCCAACTCAACATCCAGCGCGCGCAGGCGATCCACGGTCCCGACATCGGTCCAGCGCCCGCGATGGTGCTGCCCCGTCATCAATCCCTGCGCCATGAAGTGCTTCTGCAGCGGCACCACCGAGAACTTCGGCGGCAGCCGCTCGCTGCCCGGTGCATCACCGATCACCGTGCGCCAGTCGGCCACGATGGAAGGGCGATACACGCCGATGCCGGCATAGGTCAGGCACGGTCCTTCGCGGTCGTGGTGCAGCAACCCCTGCGCATCGAGGCGGTAGTCACCGTTCGGGTGCTGAAGCGGATTGTCGACCAGCACCAGATGCGCCTGGCCCTGCGGCTCGCGCGGCAGCGTGGCGAAATCGAAATCGGTCCAGATGTCGCCGTTCACGACCAGAAACGGGGCGTCGCCCAGCACCGGCAACGCGTTGAGGATGCCGCCGCCGGTTTCCAGCGGGGTCTGCCCTTCGTACATGAAATGCAGGCGCAGGCCCCATTGGCTGCCATCGCCCAGCGTCGCTGGAAACTGTTCGGCCAGCCATGCGGTGTTGACCACCACCTCGCGCACGCCGAGTGCGGCCAGGCGTTCCAGGTGCCAGACGATCAGCGGTTTGCCGGCCACGTCCAGCAGCGGCTTGGGCGTGTGCAGGGTCAGCGGGCGCATGCGCTCGCCGAGGCCGGCAGCAAAGACCAGCGCCTTCATCGGGCCACGCGCATCGGTGCGGCCAACTCGGCCAGCGCCGGCTTGATGCGGTGTTCCAGCAGCTGCTGCAGCGGTGCCAGCTCGCGGTAGCGCGGCAGCACTTCATCCAGATAGGTGATGAAGCGCGGCGCGTCGTCGAGGTAATGGCCCTTGTTGTCGCGATAGCGCAGGCGGCAGAACAGGCCGAGGATCTTCACGTGGCGCTGGATGCCCATCCAGTCGGCATCGCGCAGGAAGGTGGCACGGTCGGGCACCGGCAGGCCGGCGTTGCGGGCGCGCTCGTGATACTGCGCCAGCCACTCGTCCACACGCTGCAGCGGCCAGCTCAGGAACGCGTCCTTGAACAGGCTCATCGCATCGTAGGCGATCGGGCCGCGCACCAGGTCCTGGAAATCCAGCACTGCCGGACCATTCTCGACCGGCATCAGATTGCGCGGCATGTAGTCGCGATGGGTCATCAGCTGGGCCTGGCCCAGCGCGTTGTCCATCAAGCGGCGGTGCACCAGCTGCAGCCCTTCAATCTCGCCGCAGTCCAGTTCCAGGTTCAGGTGGCGCTGCAGGAACCATTCGTCGAACAGGCCGGCATCGCGCTGCAGCAGTGCTTCGCCGAACTGGCCGAAGTCGGCCGGCACCGGGATCGCCTGCAGGCGCAGCAGCTGTTCGATCGAGCGGCCGAACCATTCGTCCGCGTTGCGCTCGTCGAGGATCTTCGCCAGGGTCGGGCCGCCGAGATCTTCCAGCAGCAGGAAGCCGGCATCCAGATTCTGTGCCAGCAGCGCGGGCACACGCAGGCCGTTGTCATCCAGCAGGCCGCGCATGCGCAGCCACGGGCGCGGATCTTCCAGCCCCGGCGGGGCGTCCATCACAATGTGGCTGCCGCGCGTGCTGGTGGTACGCCAGTAGCTGCGCATGCCGGCATCGACCGAGGCGCGTTCGACCACCGCACTGGAATCATCGAGCTGGGTACGGGCCCACTGCAGGCGCTGCGCGCTGCGCTGGGGATCGGAGGCGGGTTCGGTCATGCAGGCATATCCGGGCGCGCCGGGCGCGCCTACGTCGGGAACAGGAAGGGAAGAGGGTGCGGGATCAGCGGCGACCGCTGAACAGACGCAGGACGGCCAGCACGGCCACCGCGCCCAGCACCGCACCGAGGAAGCCGGCCGGCTCACCGGGGGCGTACCAGCCCATGTACTGGCCGAACCACCCGGCCAGCAGCGCGCCGATGATGCCCAGCACGATGGTCAGCAGGCAGCCCATGCGGTTGTTGCCGGGCATGAAGAATCGCCCGAGCAGGCCGACGAAGAAGCCGACCAGGATGATGTAGAGCCAGCTGCTGCTGCCGAACAGACCATTCATGCGCGCGATTTCCACCAAGGGTGGACGCAGCCTAGCAAGGCCAGGCTGCGTCCGTCACGGTGTGCCGGATTCAGCAGCAGCCGTGGTCGCCGTGGCGGGTGCCACTGTCGGCAGCCACCGGCGAACCGCTGGTCTCGCCGCGCAGGCTGGCGGCGTAGTGCTCGCTGATCACCTTGGACACGCAGGCGGTGACCTTCTTGCCCATCGGAATGTGCAGGAACTCGTTCGGGCCGTGTGCATTGGAGTGCGGACCGAGCACGCCGGTGATCATGAACTGGGCGCCCGGGAACTTCTCACCCAGCATGCCCATGAACGGAATCGAGCCACCTTCGCCCATGTACATCGCCGGCTTGCCGAAGAAGGCCTGGCTGGCGTCGTCGATGGCCTGGGTCAGCCACGGCGCCATGGCCGGGGCGTTCCAGCCGGTGGAGGCCTTTTCCAGATCCAGAGTGACCTGCGCGCCGTTCGGCGGATCGCGCAGCAGCGCTTCCTTCAGCAGCTCACCGCAGGTCTTGCCATCGGCGGTCGGCGGCAGGCGCAGCGACAGCTTCACCGAGGTCTGCGGGCGCAGCACGTTGCCGGCCGATTCCAGCGCCGGCATGCCACCGACGCCGGTGACCGACAGTGCCGGGCGCCAGGTGCGGTTGAGCACCAGCTCGGTCAGGTCCTCGTTCATCGGACGCAGGCCGTCGACCATCGGGAACTTCTCGAAGATCTCGGTATCGACCACTTCGGCGGCGCGCTTGGCCTGTTCCTGGCGCTCGGCCGGGATCTCAACGTTCATGCCGTCGATCAGGATGCGGCCGGTGTCCTGGTCCTCGATGCGCGACAGCAGCTGGCGCAGCAGGCGGAAGCTGGACGGCACCACGCCGGAGGCATCGCCGGAGTGCACGCCTTCGTTGAGCACCTTCACGGTGAAGTTGCCACCGGTCAGGCCGCGCAGCGAGGTGGTGCACCACAGCTGGTCGTAGTTGGCGCAGCCCGAATCCAGGCAGACCACCAGCGACGGCTTGCCGATGCGGTCGGCGAGGTGGTCGACGTAGGCCGGCAGGTCATAGCTGCCCGACTCTTCACAGGCTTCGATCAGCACCACGCAGCGGGCGTGCGGCAGGCCCTGGGCCTGCAGCGCCAGCACCGCGGCCAGCGAGCCGAAGATGGCGTAGCCGTCGTCCGCACCGCCGCGGCCATACAGCTTGTCGCCGCGCAGGACCGGGGTCCACGGGCCGAGGTCGTCGTCCCAGCCGGTCATTTCCGGCTGCTTGTCGAGGTGGCCGTAGAGCAGGATGGTGTCGTCGCCGGTTTCGGCGCCGGTAGCCGGAATTTCCAGGAAGATCAGCGGGGTACGGCCTTCCAGGCGCACCACTTCAACCTTCAGGCCGGGCAGCTGCTGGGCCTTGGCCCAGTTCTCCATCAGGGTGACCGCCTGTTCCATGTAGCCGTTCTGCACCCAATTGGCGTCGAACATCGGCGACTTGTTGGGAATGCGGATGTAGTCGACCAACTGCGGGACGATTTCGCTGTCCCACTTGTCATTGACGAATTGGCCGAGCTTGGCGCTGTCCATCTGAAACTCCGGTTGCATGGGCTGATCCGGCCATTCTACGCCTGTGCCGCGGGTAGGGTTTTTCCTACATCACGTCGGGTATTTGGCTGGCTTTTAGAAATCCAGGAAACCGATAGGCTGTGTGCATGTGGTGACGGACACTGTTCCTACCGACGGGATTGCCGGTCGGGACGGCCAGAATCACAAGGAGATACACGTCGTGCCTTGGAGTGTCGTGTTGAGGGCACTGGTGCTGGTCGTGTGGATCGCTGGGGCGCATGCCGCCGAACCGATCGACATCAACCGCGCCGATGCCCAGGCGCTGCAGCAGGGATTGACGATGGTCGGAGCCGCCAAGGCCGAGGCGATCGTCGAGCACCGGCGCAGACACGGCCCGTTTCATCGCGTCGAGGACCTGACGCAGGTGAAGGGGATAGGGAAAGCAATCGTCGAACGGAATCGACAGCGGATCACCGTAGGCAACAGGTTGTTGCCGGCGGATCCGGTACCCGGATCGGTACCGGTGCGAACCGTACCCAGGCGCTGACAGCAGGAATCGTCGGAACCGGCAGGAGGCTGGTTCACCGGACACGGACAGGAAGGCCGTGACCACCGACCGCCGCAGGACGCGGCACCAATCACCAGGATGGTGGCATCACAGACCTGTGGAAGGGGCTGAGATACAAACAGGACAGACGCGGCCGCGTGCAGGATGCAACGCTACCCCCACAGCGCAGGATGCGAGGGGGCGGCAGCAGGCCGACAAGGACGTAACGATTGCCCGGTACGACACATGGCTGTGTCGCCGGGCAGTTTCATTTCCGGCACCTGGTTTTGCTGCGGCCACCACGGGTCGATGGTGTACGGTGGCCGCACCGCATGGAAAGGACCCCCGCTGGATGCTTCTGCACCGCCCCACCACCCTGATGCTCGCCCTTGCACTGGCCCTGCCGCTGCTGGGCCATGCCGCTGCGCCGACGCCGGCCGCCAAGCCTGCCGCTGCCGCAGCCAGCACCGCCGAAGTGCGCGGACCGACCGACCTCAAGCCGGGCGAATACCTGTGGCATCCGGAAATTTCACCGACCGGCCCGATCGTGCTGGTGGTCAGCCTCGATGAGCAGCGCGCGTACGTGTACCGCAACGGCATTGCCATCGGCCTGACCACGATCAGCTCGGGCAAGGCTGGGCATGAGACGCCGACCGGCGTGTTCACCATCCTGCAGAAGGACAAGGACCACAAGTCCAACCTCTACAACAGCGCGCCGATGCCCTACATGCAGCGGCTGACCTGGGACGGCATCGCCCTGCATGGCGGCAGCCTGCCTGGTCATCCGGCCTCGCATGGCTGCGTGCGGCTGCCGCAGGCCTTCGCGCAGAAGCTGTTCAGTGAAACCCAGCGTGGCGACACCGTGGTCGTGGCCGATGCCAAGAGCTCGCCGATGACCCTGGCCTATCCGTCGGTGCTGGCACCGGTCAACGCGCGTGGCCAGGCCTTGCCGGAGACCGAGGGTGGGGCCCCGGCGCAGGCCTGGTGGGATGACGCCGCGGCGCCGGCCGGGCAGGTCGGCATCCTGGTCAGTCTGCACGACCAGCGCCTGTACGTGCTGCGCGATGGCGTGATGATCGGCGAGTCGCCGCTGAAGGCCGACGCCCTGCCGGCGTTCCAGGGCACCACCCTGTTCGTGATGGGGCAGGGCTACAGCGATACGCCCAGCCCGCTGGACGCGAACCAGCGCCTGCACCAGTGGACGGCCTATCCGCTGCTGGGCCAGGACCGTGCCCAGGCCACGCCGGACCTGCTGGCCACGCCCTCGCTGCCGATGGCGTTGCCGGCCGATTTCGCCCGCCAGCTGTACCAGGTGCTGGTACCGGGCACGACCCTGCTGGTGACCTCGCTGCCGGCGGTCCGCCCAAGCCCGGCTGAATCCGGAATGCAGCCGGTCTTGGAATCCGAGCCGCCAGGGTCCACCCTCAAGGGCAACTGAGTCCCTTCGTTGTGCCCATGACTGCATCCCGCCTGTGCCGGCTGGCCGCGTTCGGCCTGCTGGCGACCTCGGCCAGCGCTCCGGCGCTGGCACAGACGCCCGCCCTCGCCACCAGCGCCGATGATCTGGCTGCCCTGCTGTCGCGCAGCGCGCCCAAGGCCGACCGCCACGTGTTGCAGCTGGCGGCGCACGCCATGCGCTGTGCGTTGCAGCGGCCGGAGCTGGGCATCAATGGTGATCGGCTCAGCGTGATCGACTATTCGCGGCCGTCCACCGAGCCGCGCCTGTGGGTGTTCGATCTGGCTCACCAGCGCCTGCTGTTCGAGGAATGGGTGGCGCATGGCCGCAACAGCGGTGAGAACCGCACCGAACACTTCTCCAACCGCGATGGCAGTTTCATGTCCAGTCTTGGCGCATTCACCGCGCAGGAGACCTACATGGGCGGCAACGGCTATTCGCTGCGCCTGGCCGGGCTGGAACCGGGCTTCAACGACCGCGCGCGCGAACGCGCCATCGTCATCCACGGCGCGCCCTATGTGAATCCGGCGACTGCGCAGCTGCAGGGGCGGCTCGGCCGCAGCCTGGGCTGTCCGGCAGTGCGCTTGTCGGTGGCCAAGCCACTGATCGATGCATTGCGTGGCGGCACGATGGTGTTCGCCTACTACCCCGACCAGGATTGGCTGAAGCACTCGCAGCTGCTGGGCGGCGAGTGCGGTGGCCAGGGCACGCTCGCCACGCGGTGATGCACGACGGCGCGCGGCATGATGCAATGCGCCGATGAACATCGACTCCCTGCTGCACACTCCGAGCCAGGTAATCTCCAGCCTGGACTATCGCCGCGAACGCTGGCGCAACGGCCTGGGCTGGACCCGCGAGATCCTGCGACTGCCGGCGCAGGGTGATGACTGGGCGCTACGCCTGTCGGTGGCCGAGATCGAGCAGGATGCCGCGTTCTCCGCCTTCCCCGGCGTGGAGCGCGAACTGGTGTTGCTGCAGGGCAATGGCGTGCGTCTGCGCTTCGACGATGGACGCGTGGCGGAAGTGCTGCCGCCACACGGGCGCGTGCGGTTTGCTGGTGAGGAGACACTGCACGGGGAACTGGTCGATGGCACCACCCACGACTTCAACCTGATGTGGAAGCGCGAGCTCCTGCAGGCCGAACTGCTGCACCGGCCGCTGGTGGGCACGATGTTCTTCTTCTGCGAACCGGGTGTGGCCTGGGCGCTGCATCTGCTGGCCGGTCAGGCGGAGTTCGGTGCAGATAGCGGCTTGCCGGCGCTGCAGGCGGGAGACACTGCGTGGTTGGCGGCCGGTGAACGGCAGCGTCATGCGGTGCAGGGCGGTGGCGAATTGCTGGCGATCCGGATCAGTGCGGCGGCGGGATGATTCCTGGGCGCCGGTTGGCACTATCCACGCATGGCGTGGATCTACTGGGGTGCGGTTGCCACCATGTCTGGACACACCGTTCAGTAGATCCACGCCATGCGTGGATGGGGCCACCGACACCGCGTCACGGTGCGAACCAAGGTTCGCACCCACCAGGAATCGGTTCGCACCCACCAGGAATCGGTTCGCACCCACCAGGATGCGGTGGCCTCAATACACATCGCGCCGGTAACGACCGGCCAGCAACAGCGCTTCCTTGCCCGCGGTACCCAGCACCTGCTCGATCACTGCATCCACCGCCGGGGCCATGCCCTGCAGGCTGCCGCAGACCAGGATCGTGGCGCCTTCATCCACCCATTGGCGCAGCGTTGCCGCGTCGGCCAGCAGCCGGTCCTGCACATAGCGGTGCGCACCGCCATCGCGGCTGAATACCGCATCCAACCGCGCCAGCGTGCCGTCTTCCAGCATCGCCTGCAGTTCTTCACCGAAGTGGAAGTCATGCGCGGCGGTGC
This sequence comes from Stenotrophomonas sp. 62841_Sma, assembly GCF_056482945.1. NCBI lineage: Bacteria > Pseudomonadati > Pseudomonadota > Gammaproteobacteria > Lysobacterales > Lysobacteraceae > Stenotrophomonas > Stenotrophomonas sp. 62841_Sma. The sequence continues at coordinate 1,170,291 of NZ_CM151224.1, forward strand.
GCTCACCGAACAGCAGCCAGGTGCGGCGTGCGCCACTGCGTACGCGTTCGTGCAGATGCGCGCGCAGGCCGGCGATGCCGGTGCCGTTGCCGATCAGCAGCAGCGGCACGTCGGCGGCCAAGCCATGGAAATTGTCGTTGCGGCGCAGACGCAGCTGTACCGGTTCGCCGATGGCAGCGTGGTCGCACAGCCAGCCGCTGCCGATGCCGGGTGTACCGTCAGCGCGCAGCTGGCGGCGCAGCAGCAGCTCAACCGCACCGTCGGCCATGACCGAGGCGATGGAATACTCGCGATGCGGCAGCGGTTGCAGAGTCGCCAGCAAGGCAGGCAGATCACCCGGGGGAACCAATGAGGGCAGGTGCGAGCGCGCGACGCGTGCCAGCAACGTCTGCCCGTCATCCAGCACGGTGTCCGCGTCGAAGCGTTGTGCATCCAGCCAGGCACGCACGGTGTGCGATGCGTGCTGCGGGCCGATCTCGGCGATGTCACCGGCCTGCCACTGCGCATTTGCATCGGCCGGTGGCTGCAGGCGCAACCAGTACACCGGACCACCGGGGCTGCCCGGGTTCAGATGCTCGCGTTGCAGCAGCGTCCACGGCTGGTACTCGGCCGGACTCCAGTCGGGCAGTTCGCTGGCGTTACCGCCGAGTTGTCCCAGCAACTGTTGCCAATGACGCAACGCTGCCGGATCGGCGTTGTCGACCTCGATGGCGTCGAACAGCGGATGCGCGCCGTGTTGGCGCAGCCAAGTGTCCAGCTGGTGGCCGAATCCGCAGAAGTGGCCATAGCTGCGGTCGCCCAGCGCGAGCACCCCGTAGTGCAGGTGCTGCAGCGGGGGCGGGGTGGCCATCACCCCGCGCAGGAACGGCAGGGCGTGGTCGGGTGGATCGCCTTCGCCGGTGGTGCTGGCAATGAACAACGCGCGCTGGCTGGAAGCCAGCAGTGCTGCATCCACCTCATGCAGTCCGCGCACGCGCACTGGCACGCTGGCACCGCGCAGGGCCTCGGCGCTGCGTTCGGCCAGTTCGCGGGCGAAGCCGGTCTGGCTGGACCAGACCAGCAGGATGGGCGCGGTGTCTCCGGTTGCGGCGTCGTCGCGCGGGCGCCCACGCCACCACAGGGCCGCGCAGGCCAGCGCATACAGCACCGTGGCGAGCACCGCGATCTGCGACTGCCGCGCCGGAGGTGCGCCCCGCCACCACGCTTCGCCGAGATGCAGGCGAAGCAGTGCCCAGCCGATCGCTGCCAGCAGGAGCAGAACCAGTGCGTTGCCGAGCCAGGCGCGCGATGGACGTGCGCTCATGCGTCCTGCTCGTCGAGCAGGCGCTGGAAGGCGCTGCTGAGAAATTCCTGCGGGCCGTCTGCCGCACGCTGCAGGTAGCGCGCAGCCAGTCCTTCGCGCTCGGCCAATGCCATGCCCTGTTCGCGACCGAGTACGGTCAGTGCGGTGGCCCATGCATCGGCGTGCATGGCGTCGTCGGTTACCACCGTGACCGCCGCTGCAACCTGCCGCACCGGTCTGCCCGAGCGCGGGTCCAGGCTGTGACTGTAGGCCTCGCCATCGGCCTGGTACTGGTGCCAGCGATCGCCGGAGGTGGCCACCGCCTTGCCGTCCAGCGCCAGTACCCGTGGCGGGGTATCGGTGTGGGCGTCTTCTTCGGGTGCGGATTCCACCAGCACGCGCCACGGCTGGCCGTCCGGTTTGCGGCCGTAGCCGGCCAGTTCGCCGCCGACTTCGATCAGCGCGGCAGTGATGCCTTGTCCACGCAACCAGGCGGCCACGTGATCGACACCGAAGCCCTTGGCGATCGCAGAGAGATCCAGTTCCAGTCCACCCGGTTGCAGCAGCGCATCGTCCTGCCACTGCAGGCGCTGCCAACCGCAGCGATCACGCGTGGCCTGCAGGGTAGCGTCGTCGGGCTGGCGGCGTTCGCCGGCATGTGCCCCGAAGCCCCACAGTGCAACCAGCGGACCGATGGTGGGATCGAAGGCGCCGCCACTGGCGGAAGCGATGGCCTGTGCGCAGACCAGAACGTGACGGGTTTCGGCCGGCAGCACGCACCATTGGCCGGCGTTGGCGCGGTTGTAGCGACTCAGATCCGAACCACGCTCCCAGGTGCTCATCTGCGCGACCACCTCGTCCAGCCGCGCCTGGATGCCAGCATGCAGCGGGTGCAGGTCGCGCTGGCGCGACGCGACCAGCGACACGCTCCAGGTGGTGCCCATGGTGGTGCCACCGAGGCGGGCGATGTCGAGCAGGGGATCGGTCATGGTGGTGTGCTGCAGGCGCGATGCCGGGGCGTGCCCGGCATCGCGGTCCACGTCATTACTGCGGCAGTACTTCGAGCGTGGCGACGTAGCTCAGGCGGCGCTTGGCGGCCTGCTTCACCGAGGTCTTGTTGTCTTCGGTGCCGGTCTCCAGCCAGTACATGCCGGCTTCCGGCCAGGTCACCTTGATCTCACCCTTGGCATCGCTGGTGACCTTCAGCTCGTCCTGCGCGTTGCGGTAGCGGGTGGCGCCACGCACGATCTCGAACTCCAGGCCGGCGGTCGGCTTGCCGTCGACCAGCACGCGGAAGGTGGCTTCCTCGCCGGCGAACAGATCGTTCGGGTGGCCGACGGCGACCAGCTCGATGCCACGGTTGGTCGGCTTCAGCGCGGTGTCGTTCGGGGCGCCGTTGGTGACGAAGGTCTCCACGCGGCCGACCGACTGGCTCACTTCCAGCTTCTTCGCATCCTTGGGCAGTTCGCCGAAGGTGGCGACGCTGCCGCGCCAGCGCTTGCGCTCGCCGTTCTGCTCGTAGGTGGCGAACAGGCCGTCATTGACCGACGCGATGCGGTAGGTGCCCGGCTGCTTCAGCTCGACATCGAACACGCTGCGGTACTTGCCGGTGGACGCGTTCTGCGGCTGCACGGTGCTGCCGTCCGGCGCGGTGATCACCACCGACTCCAGGCGCAGCGGCACGTGGTTGAAATAGAACAGGTCGTTGGAGACCGCACCGTCGACGGTGATCCACGGCGCATTGCCGGCGATCACGGTCTGCGAGGGCAGCAGCCAGGCCTTGTGGGCCAGGGCGGAGAAGGGAAGGGCAGCGGCCAGAGCGGCGGCGAGGACGAGCGTGCGCTTCATGCGGAAGACTCCAGGTGGATGCAGGGTGGTGCGGCGAGAGGAGGGGAATTACGACTTAATCCCCTCCGTCCCCTTTTCAGGGTTTGACGGCGAGGGTGACCTGGCCCAGTTCGGTGGCGCCCTGCGCCTTGCCGTTCTGCGCGGCGGTGGCCGGCCAGGTGAAGGGGATCTTCAGCAGTTCACGGCCGCCGACTTCGCGCACCGCTTCCACCACCAGGGTGTAGTTGCCCGGAGCCAGCTGCTTCAGCGCCGGCTGCTTGTCGTTGAACGACAGCGCGTGCTTGCCGGCCGGGCGGGTCGGGCCGGTCACGCCGTCCACCGGCACCTGCAGGGTGCGGCCGCTCTTGCGCCACCACTGGCGCAGGTCCGGCAGCCACTTGGTGCCGTGGCCTTCGCTGTTGCTGGTCTGCTGGTACCAGACCGACAGGTTGGCCGCGACCTTCTGGTCGGCGCCTTCCAGCCACACCGCCACGTACGGGCGGTGGTACTCGGCCACGTTGAGCTTGGGCACTTCGACGTTGATGTCGAGGGTGGTGGCATAGGCCGGCGAGGTGGCCAGCAGGCCGCTGAGGGCGATGGTCAGGGTGACGCGCATGGGGCGGCTCCGGAAACGAAGGAAAGTCAGTGGATCAGCAGCAGGGCGATCAGCAGCGGGATCATCAGGCCGAGGCCGACCAGCGGCCAGGTCATGCGCCGCTGCCGTGCATGCAGGTGAAGCAGGAACAGGCCGGTGATGCAGAACACCAGGCAGGCCACGGCGAACAGGTCCAGGAACCAGCCCCACGCCGGGCCCGCGTTGCGGCCCTTGTGCAGGTCGTTGAGGTAGGACACCGCGCCGCGCGAGGTGGATTCGTACTCCACCGCGCCGGTCGCGCGATCGATGCTCAGCCAGGCGTCGCCACCCGGGCGCGGCAGCGACAGGTAGATCTCTTCGGCCGACCACTCGGCCGGGCGCCCGCCGATGGCGATGCCCAGCTGCGTGTCCAGCCATTGCCGTGCCGGGCGCGGGATCGGCGCGTTGCCATCCTCGCGCGTGCCCAGCTGGCCCAGCAGCGCGGCCGGCAGTTCCAGATGCTGGTTCTGCACCTCGGGCTTGGCCTCGATCTTCGCGGCATGGTTGAGGGTCAGGCCGGTCACCGCAAACAGCAGCATGCCGATCAGGCAGACCGCCGAGCTGATCCAGTGCCACTGGTGCAGCGTCCGCAGCCAGAAGCCACGGTTCTGTTGCTGCTGCACGGTGGAAGAGGCAGGACGGCTCACGGCACGGTTCGAGGCGGACGGGGGACTGCCCATTACATCATTGATGAGAATAGCTCGCAATTGCGTATCGTTCTGTATCCCTGGGGGATTGCCGGCCAGCGGCCGGCACTACCGACTGGCCGGCAATCCCGCGGATCAGTAGATCCACGCCATGCGTGGATGGAGCGGTGCCGACCAAGGTCGGCACCCACCAGGGCAGGGCGCAGAGATCAGAACTTCGCGTTCAACGAAATCCAGTAGCTGCGGCGCTGGTCCTTGGTCGCGTAGTCGTCCACGCAGCTGAACTCGCTGGGATTGAGCAGCAGGCACGACTGCGAAACGAAGTCCTTGTCGAACAGGTTATTGACCCGTGCGTTGACCGTCAGCCACGGCGTGGCCTTCCAGCTGCCACCGAGATGGAAGATCGTGTAGTCCTCGTAGTAGCGCACGTGGCGGGCGCCGGCACTGTCGATGAGGGTGTCGCGATAGCGGTCGTAGCGGCCTTCGCCGATCAGCGACAGGCTGATCGCTTCGTTGATCTGCCAGTTGAGGCTGGCGTTGGCCATGTGCTTTGCCGGCGTGGTGCCAGAGATCGGGCGCCCTTTGTCGGGGCCGCTGGTCTGTTCGCTCTTGGTCCAGGTGTAGTTGCCGCGCAGCTGCAGGTTGTCGAGCAGGTCGACGTGGCCGGCCAGTTCCGCACCGCGGGTCTCGGCCTTGTCGATGTTCACGCTCTGGGTGAAGGTGCTGTAGCCCAGTGCTGCCCAGCCCGGGCCGATGTCCACGCAGTAACCGCTGCCGGCGCGGGCCACTTCGCAGTTCGGGAACGTGCCGCCGCTGGCGATCTTGTCTTCGAACTTGTTGAAGAAGCCGGTGACATTGAAGCCCCAGCGCTGGCCTTCGTAGTACGCGGCCAGCTCGTAGTTGGTGCTGGTTTCAGGCTTCAGGTTCGGCGAACCCACCAGCGGCAGCACGCCTTGGCCACCGAAGCCGGTGATGCCCGGGAACAGCTGGTCGGGACGCGGCGTCTTGTAGCCGGTGCTGACGCCACCCTTGAAGGTCCAGGCGTCAGTGGCGTTCCACACCAGGTAGCCGCGCGGGCTGACATGGCTGCCGAACACGTTGTGGTCGTCGTAGCGCAGGCCGAAGGTGGCGGTGAGGGTGTCGGTCAGCGACCAGTTGTCCTCGGCGAACAGCGCCCACATGCGGTGCTTCTGCTTGGTGTTGCTGCGGTAGCCGGCGCCATCCATGCCGAACACGCCGTCGATCATGTCGGTGTCGTTGTACTGGCCGCCGACGGTCAGCTTGTGCGCGCCGAAGTCGAGGTCGAGCATGGTGTCGAGCACGTAGCCTTCCAGCTCCATGGTGCGCAGCGGACGCGGCAGGAATGCCTGCAGGCGTGCCATTTCACTTGGGTTGAGGGCGGCCAGTGCATTGCCGCGGCCGGCCGCGCAGTTGTTGGCGCCGCCGGTGCGGCGGCAGACGTCGTTCCACAGTGTCTGCAGGTTGGCGCGTTCGTCCAGGGTCAGCGGCAGCGAGCGGCCCAGGTTGCTGCTCTTGCTGTGGGTCAGCGAGGTCTGCCAGGTACCGAAGCTGTAACGGCCCTGGTGGGTCAGCGACAACTGGTCGCGCTCGTATCGCTGGTAGGCGGTGTAGCCCACGCGCGGCTGCACCACGCGGCGGGTGACGGTGCCGCTGCCGTTCGGGTTGGGGATGACGGCATTGCCGACGCGCCACAGGCTGGCCAGGCTGTCGAGGGTGCCGGTCTGGCCCTCGCTGTTGTCGTACTTCTGCCGCGACACGTCGTAGTCGAGCCACAGTTCGTGGTCATCGTTGACGTGGAAGTTCAGCCGCACACCGGTGTTCCAGTTGGTGTTGGCCACCGACTTGCCGCCGCCACCGAAGCCGATGCTGCGCTCCCACAGGCTGCCGTCTGGCAGGGTCAGTGCATCCCACTCCGGATTGGAGGCCTTGGCGTCGTAGTAGCTGCCGCGTACTGCCAGGCTCAGGCGGTCCTTGACCAGCGGGCCGCTGAGGTAGACGTCGGTGGTGCGTGCATCGCCGAACTGATCGTCCTGCTGCACGGTGAAGCCCTGGGTGAGCGCGCCGTGCCAGCTGTCCTGGTTGCGACGGGTGATGATGTTGATCACGCCGCCCATTGCATCCGAGCCGTACAACGTGGACATCGGGCCGCGCACCACTTCAATGCGCTCGATGGCATCCAACGGCGGCAGGTAGGCGAACTGGCCACCGCCGAAGTTGTTCGGATACAGCTGGCCGACATTGCTCTGGCGGCGGCCGTCGATCAGCACCAGGGTGTACTCGGAGGGCAGGCCGCGCATCGAGATGGTGGCACGGCCGTTCTTGTCGCTGGCTTCCAGGCCGACGTCGATGCCTTCAACGTCGCGCAGCGCGTCGACCAGATTGGTGTACGGGCGCTTGCTGAGTTCTTCGCGGCTGACCACGCTGATGCTGGCGGGTGCATCGACCACCTTCTGCTCAAAGCCGGAGGCGGTGACCACCACCTTGTCCAGCGTCTGTGGCGCGCCGGAAGCGTCACCGTGGGCGAAGGCCGGGGCGGTCATGGCCGCCAGCACGGCGCTGGTCAGCAGGGTACGGGACAGGGACGAACGGACACGATGGCGCTGGGCCATGGCAGTAACCTCGAAGGATGCAGGGTGGTGCAATGCCAGGCGCGAACGGCGCGGCATGCACGGGGAGGCCCGGTCAGGGGCGGCAGGGATGAAGCAGGCAGCGGCGTGCGGGCACGACCGCGCAGGCGGTCACGCGGGGCCGTGAATCAGGCGAGCGGCGGCGCCTGGCCGCGTTGCTGGCGGCGCCCGGGCGCGTCGGCCCAGGGCGTGTCCGGAGCGGCCAGCGGCCAGTCCGGGCGCACGCCGGGCATGGCCGGCGTGGCGGGTACGAGTTCAAGCTCGGTGCGCAGCCATTGGCTGGCCAGCAGCAACGGCGGGCGCGCCTTCTCGGCCGATTTCACCGGGGCGGCAGCACAGCGGCGCAGTTTGGCCGGTGCTTCTTCCTGCGGGGACGCTTCGCCACCGCGCTCTTCCAGCGGCATCTGCACGGCCATTCCGGCCTGGCCGTGTGGCAGCAGCGGCAGGGTGCCCAGCAGCAAAGCCAGCATCGCAACCCACGCCAGCAGACTGGCCAGCGCAGGACGCTGGCCGCGCATGGCGGTGCCCATCTTGCGATGGATGAGTGGGCGAGGGCGAAGCGGGCGCAGCAAGCAGGGGTCCCCAAGGGTCTGCCGGCAGCGGCCGGCATCAACGGGGCGTGATTGTAATGAGAGCTGTTAGCTGTTGCAAATGAGAATGATTGCCAAATTGTCGCGGTTCGACCGGATGGGGCTCAGACTTCGCTCCAGCGTCGCAGCAGGTTGTGGTACACGCCGGTCAGCTGCAGCACCGCCTCGGCGTCACCGCCGGTCTGCCGCAGGCGCTCGATCGAGCCATCCATTTCCCACAGCAGGCGGCGCTGCACATCGTCGCGGATCATGCTCTGTACCCAGAAGAACGAGGCCACGCGCGCACCGCGGGTGACCGGCCGCACCTGGTGCAGGCTGCTGGACGGATACACGATCAGGTCGCCGGCCGGCAGCTTTACCTCGTGCTCGCCGTAGGTATCGCTGATGATCAGCTCGCCGCCCTCGTACTCCTCGGGCGCGGACAGGAACAGGGTGCAGGAGATGTCCGAGCGCAGTTGCTCGCCGTTGGCCAGGTTCATCACCGCGCCATCGACATGGAAGCCGTAGGTGCCGCCGCCGCTGTAGCGGTTGAAGCGTGGTGGCAGGATCTTCAGGGGCAGCGCGGCAGCAAAGAACAAGGGGCTGCGGCTCAGCGCGGCCAGTAGGTCCCTGCCCAGCTCCGCTTTCAGGGGAGATGCATCGGGTAGCTGCAGATTGTGCTTGACCATCGCGCCCTGTGCACCGACGGTCTCGCGACCGTCGGTCCAGTCTGCAGCGTCGAGTCGCCTGCGTGCCTGCGCCACGTCCTGGGGTGAAAGCACGTCGGGAATGTGCAGCAGCATGGCGGTTCCTTTGGGGGCGCGGGGGAGTGGGCTCCCCCGCGTGCTGCATCAGAAGCGGATGTCCGCGCTGAGCAGGAAGGTGCGCGGGGCACCCGGGGTGTAACGGTAGCCGCTCTTGTTGATGCTGGCCACGTACTGCTTGTCGAACAGGTTGTAGCCGTTCAAGCGCAGCGAGATCGTCTCATTGATTGCCCAGGACACGACCGCGTCATACACCACGTAGGACTTGGTGAACGACGGGGTGCCCACCGCGCCGTCGGTGCCGCGGTGCATGCCGGCGGCATAGCGTACGCCGCCGCCCACGGTGATGCCGTAGGGCAGGGTGTAGCTGGTCCAGCCGGTGAATGTGTCGTCCGGGGTATAGGTCAGGTTGGTGGTGCCATCGGCGGCCACCTTCGCGCCTTCCCTTACGTCGGTGTCCAGGTGGCTGTATCCGGCGCTGACCGACCAGTTGTCGGTCAGGCGGCCGACTGCGGAGAGCTCCACGCCCTTGACCCGCTTGCTGCCGGTCTGGGTCGGGTTGCCGGCATCGTCGAGCACGGTGGTGTTGATCTCGTTGTCCACGTCCGTCTGGAACAACGCAAGGTTCACTGCCAGAGCGTCATCCAGGAAGGCCCACTTGCTGCCCACTTCGAAGGTCTTGGCCTTCTGCGGATCCAGCTTGGGATTGTCGGCACTGCTGGCCGAGCTGCTCAGCTGGAAGTTGGCACCACCCGGGGGTTGTTGCGAGATGGCGTAGTTGGCGTAGACGCTGACGGCATCGCCGACCTTGTAGAGGGCGCCCAGCTTCCAGTTCAGCAGCGTATCGGACGCGTCCAGCGTCGGGTTGCGCAGCACCGTGCCGGTAGGATTGCCGCCGCACGCCGGGCCGCCGCGGCCACCACACACCGACGCGCTGGCGTACTCGGTCTTGTAGTGGTCCGCACGCACGCCAGCGGTCAACAGGAAGCTTTCGCCGAAGGACAGGGTATCGAACAGGTACACCGAGGAGGTGGTGGTCTTGCCATGTGCATCGGCGCCGTTGTGCGCCCAGTTCAGGCCGCTGACGTTCCAGTCCGGGTTGTACAGGTTCGCAGCGGGCCAGCTGGTGCCGGCAGCGGCGGCCTGGCCGTAGCTGTCCAGTTCTTCACGGGTGAATTCCAGGCCAGCGCTCAATGCGTGCCCGACCGCGCCGGTGGCGAAGTCGGCGCGCAGGTTCAGCTGATCGGTGAGGATCGTGTTGCGCTGGTCCTTGAAGGTCGGCAGGCTGCGCGCGATGGCGTAGCTGGAAAGGTCGGCCGGGTTGGCATAGGTGATGTTGCCGGTCGGGCGGCCGCCTGCGCCGCGCACGCCGGTGCCCATGAAGGCGGTGAGCAGGTAATCCTGTTCGGTGCGACCCCAGCGGGCGGTGTTGGTCAGGCGCACGCTGTCGTTGAAGTCGTGCTCGAAACGGAACGTGGCCATCTTCGCGGTCACGTCATCGTGGTCGGCGCGGGTACCGTAGAAGTTCTCCGGATCGACCGGGTGCCCGGCCAGCGCTTCCAGCGTCGGCTGCGGCGTCCAGCCCGGCAGGCCCAGGGTGGGCACGCCACCATCGGGCACGTTGTCCTGCTTCACATACAGCAGGTTGAGGTAGTAGCGGGTGGCGGTACCCAGACCGAAGGCCAGCGACGGTGCGATGCCCCAGCGCTTGTTCTGCACGTGGTCGCGGCCGGGCTGGTCGCTGTCCTGCCACATGCCGTTGATGCGCAGCGCGCTGGTGGTGCCCAGCGACTGGTTCCAGTCGGCGGTGGCGCGGCGCTGCTGGTCGCTGCCCAGCGAAATGCTGGCCGACGTCGCGTCCTGCAGGTTGGCCTGCTTGCTGACAAGGTTGATCGCGCCGGTCGGCGCCGAACGGCCATTGTCGGTGCCGGCCGGCCCCTTGGTCACTTCCACCTGTTCGATGTTGAACACATCGCGCGAGATCGAGCCCAGGTCGCGCACACCGTCCACATACAAGCTGTTGGAGGTGTCGAAGCCGCGCATGAACAGCGCATCGCCGGTGGTCGTGTTGCCGTTCTCGCCGGCATAGAAGGTGCCCACGCCCGGGCTGTTGCGCAGCGCCTCGGTCAGCGTGGTGGCACCCTGCTGGTTGAACAGGTCGCTGGTAATCACTTGGATGGTTTGCGGCGTGTCCTGCAGGCGCTGGGTGAACTTCGGCGAGGCCACCTTGTCGGCTTTGTAGCCCCGGGTGGCGTGCACGTCGATCTTGTCCAGCGTGCGGGCGTTGTCGGTGGCTTCAGCGTGGGCCAGCGCGGGCAGGGTGGCCAGGCCGAGGCCGGCGGCAAGACTGGCGGTGGCCAGCGGCAGGGTACGAAGCGGCGAAGCGTGCTTGCGGCTCTTGATCGGGTTCATGGGCGTCTGCAGAAGGGGAACAGGGAGAGGCGGCCGGCGCGGGCCGCGCGGCAGCAGTACGTAGAACGAGGGGGGACGTGCGGATGCGGCTGCGCATGGCGCAGCAGAGCGTCAGGCCAGCAGCGCGGGCGGTGCGTGGGATGGGGGCTGGCGCCGGCCCGGTGCGAGCACCGGAGGGGTCGGTGTCACCGGCGCCGGAGCGTCTGCAGGTGCATTGTCAGGGTGCTGCAGGCAGAGTCGCCGCAGGGCACGAGGTTTGTCGCCGCGACTGCCATCGGGTTCGGATTCAGCGGGGTGCATCGCCTGTTCGTGCGGCAGCACGTGTGGCGGGGACGCGGGCGACACATCATGAGCATACAGAGTCGGCGCATCGGCGGTCGCCGTGTGCCTGCCTTCATGCAACGCAGACCAGCCCAACACCAGCGTCAGCAGCACGGCCACGAGCAGCGGCCACCCTTGACGGGCAAGCTGGCACAGCGTGGCGGTGGGCGCGGGCGAAGCCATGGCGCGGGGGCGGAGTCGTTACGAAGATGTTACGTAGAATAACATCAACGATAATGATTCGCATCTGCGGGGCGTGACGGGCCGCTGGGGCCGCCCCGGAGCGGCCTGGGGGCGCCCTCATGGCCTTCCGGTAGATCCACCCCATGGGTGGATGCTCTCCCGCGGGGCGCCCTCTGGGGGGGGGGCTCTGGGCCGAGCGCCGCCTCAATCCCGGTCGTCGCGGGTCCAGACAGCGTCGTGCTCGCGCTTCACCGGAAACTTGGGCACAGGGCTGTAGGCCGGGGCACACAGGGCGCGGCCGTCACGCACGTCGAAGCGCGCGCCGTGCAGCACGCACTCCACGCTGCCCTCGGTGGTGTTGAACTCGCCCGAGGACAGCTCGAACTCTTCATGTGTGCACTGGTCTTCCAGCGCGTACAACTCACCGTCGAGGTTGAACACCACGATCGGCGTGCCGGTCACTTCGTCGAACACGCTCTTCATTTCACCCGGCAGCAGCTCGGTGCCGGCACAGACGAAGGTCCAGGTATCGCTCACGCGGCGGCTCCGGCCAGCGGCTTTTCCAGGACCTCGAAGCGCAGGTCGTCGCGCTTGGGAATGCCGAAACGCTCGTCGCCGTATGGGAACGGCTTCTTGATGCCGGTGCGCAGATAGCCGCGGCGCTCGTAGAAGGCGATCAGCTCGTCGCGCACGTCGATCACCGTCATCTGCATCACCGGCACCTTCCATTCGCGTGCGGCGTGCGCTTCGGCGGCGTCCATCAGCTGCTTGCCGACGCCGCCACCCTGCTGGGCCGGGTCGACCGAGAACATGCCGAAGTAGCCCTTGCCGTCGACATCGGCGACGTGGGCGCAGGCCACAAGTTGGTTCCCGCGTTCGGCCAGTAGGATGGTGGAGCGCGGGCGGTCCAGGTCGGCCTGGATGCCCTCGGCATCGATGCGGGCGCCGTCCAGCAGGTCGGCTTCGGTGGTCCAGCCGGCGCGGCTGGCGTCGCCGCGGTAGGCCGAGGTGACGAGGGCAATGAGGGCGGGGATGTCGGCCGACGTGGCGGCGCGGAAGGTCAGGGTGCTCATGGGCACATTCTAGGTGGAGCGGGGAAGGGCGCGGGAGGCTGCCGCTTGGGTCGACTTTGCCGAGTGTGCCCAATACGCAGGGTTGACGTCGTCTTCATTATTCGTTCATATCCATGGTCAGCACCCGCCCACCGTGAAGCAACGCGTGGCTGTCTGCCGGAGTGGGTGCCGCCTGGTCGAAGGCCAACTGCCGTTCGGCGCGGGTGGGGCATACAGGGACGTCGATCCAGGGAGGATCTTCATGCAGTCTGGCCTCATTTCTCATCCGCGCGCCGCAACGGCTGCCAAGGGTCTGCTTCTGGGTGTCTTTGCCCTGTGCGTGCTGGCACCGGTCGGCGTTTCCGCCCAGATTGTTCCCACCTGGCGCCAGGAGTACGACAAGCGGCTGAAGTACGGGGACATTGTCGAACCGCTGAAGGGCGAGATCTTCGGCGAGCAGGTCAACCTCTATGACGGCTCGATCAGCTTCAAGGCCACGGATGTTTCGATTCCGGGCAATGGCAGCCTGACGATGACCTTGGGCCGCAGCTATCGCGATGGCGATCGCAGTAGTGAGAGCCCATTCTCGGATTGGGATCTGGATATCCCGTCCATGTCCGGCGTCTATGGCGATCTGCCGGAGACCGCTGCTGTCGGCTATTGGGCGCCCGCTGCGCGCTGCAGTACGGTGGCGGCGCCTCCGTCACTGGAGGTCTGGAACCGTCGCCGCACCCAGACCGTAAATTTCTATCCCAATACTTTCTGGGATGGCGTGCGCCTCTCCCTGCCAGGTGGTGGCGGTGAGCCGGTCCTGGGAGGCAGCGGTGATGCGCGTCAGCCGCAGCCACAGTTTGGCGAACCGGCGCCTTGGAATACCAAGGGCGGCTGGACGTTCAGTTGCCTGACCGCCCTGAAGAGTGGACAGCCGGGACAAGGCTTCCTTGGCCATGCTCCCGACGGCACTAAGTACTACTTCGACTGGATGGTCGCCAAGCCCCACAACGGTGCAACGCTGCAACCCTACGGACCTGAAAGCAATGCACTGCTGAATCGAAAGCTTGTGTTCCTGTACCCATCGCAGGTTGTGGATCGCTTCGGCAACTGGGTGCGCTACGAGTGGAGCGGCGACCGGCTGTTGCGCATGGTTGCCAACGATGGCCGCGAGATCAGCCTGGCCTACAACGCGAAAGGACTGATCGCATCCGCAACCGCTGCAGGGCGCACCTGGATTTACGGGTACACGGAGGCCGATATCCTGCGGACAGTAACGCTGCCGGACGGAACCCAATGGGTCTACAACCTGCCGCCGCTGTCAGTCACCCACAAGTACGCCGACTACATCGGGCAGGGCATCTGGGAGTACATGGACTACCCGGCCACATGCTCGCGCGTCAACAAGATCGTGGCCAGCGAGATCACCCTGAGTATCCAGCATCCGTCGGGTGCGTTGGGAACGTTCCTGTTCCGTCCGTTCCGCCATGGGCGCAAGAATGTGAAGCTGGATTGCCAGACCTCTGGTGACAATCACCTGTTTGCCGATGGCTGGAACTACACGCCGGTCTACCGTGACGCAATGTCGCTGGTGGCCAAGACCATCAGCGGTCCGGGGATGCCTACTGCACAGTGGACCTATCAATACACCAATCTCAATGGTGCCTACGCTCAGGACCTGGGCGGTCCAGTAATCCCGGTAGGCCAGGCGGAGCCGAAGATCACTACCGAGACGTTGCCCGATGGTGTCGTTCGCGTCTACGAGTTCGGCAAGGAAGTTGCCTACAACGACGGCCTGTTGCTGTCCACGACAACGCGTGCGGGTGGCTCGGTCGTGCGCGTTGACCGCAACAATTACTATCCGGATGCCCAGCTGGATGCGGCGCCCTTCCCGAAAGAGGCCGGCAAGGACTTCAAGTACGGTGCGAGCGATCTCAAGGCCCATTACAACCGCCCCGTTCAATCCACTGTTGTGGAACAGGATGGCGTGCAGTTCACCCGCACCGTGCAGGCCTTTGATGCATTTGCGCGCGAAGTCACCGTCGTTGAAGCGAATTCCGCAGGCCAGAGTCGCACCACCAGCACCAGCTACTACGACAATCCCGCGCTATGGGTGAACGGCCAGACGGCGCGCAGTGTGCTCAATGGCATCGAACAGTCCCGCACCGAATTCGATACGGCCAAAGCACTGCCGCTGCGCGCCTACGCATTTGGCCGCCTGGCGCAGCAGGTGACCTACGCAGCCGACGGCACGGTTGCATCGGTGGCCGATGGCCGCGGAAATACAAGCCATCTGTCGGGATGGAAGCGTGGTGTTCCGCAGCAGCTCCGCCTGCCGGCCACGCCCGAAGCGCCCAATGGTGCGGTGCGCACGGTTGCCGTGGACGACAACGGTTGGATCACCTCGCTGACCGACGAAACCGGCGCAACCACCAGCTTCAGCTACGACAGCATGGGCAGGCTGCGCAGCCAGCAGTTCCCCGGCGGCGACAGCGTGAACTGGAATGGCGTAACCATGGACCTGCAGCGACTGGGTGGCGCGCAGTTGGGGGTGCCCGCCGGCGCATGGAAGCACTCGCGCACGCAGGGCGGGCGGCGCACGGATACCTACCTGGATGCGATGTTCCGCCCGGTGCTGGTGACCGAGAACGCCAACAACGTGCTGGACAGCGCCGTGGTGACCCGCTACGACACCAGCGGCAAGACCGTGTTTGCCTCGTATCCCACGCGGCAGCTCTCCGATATCAATGCCGCCCTGACCGGCACCACGACGCAGTACGACGCGTTGGGCCGCCCCACCGTGGTCAGTCAATCGTCCGAGCTTGGGGCACTGGTTACCCGCACCGAGTACGTGGGCAACCTGTCGGTGAAGGTGACCACCCCCCGCGGCCAGGCCACGACCACTCGTCACCTTGCCTACGACCAGCCCAGCTACGAGATGCCGCTGACGCTGCAGCACCCGGAAGGCGTGGTGACCGAGATCCAGCGCGACACGCTGGGCAAGCCGCTGGCGATCACCCGCCGCAATGCAGACGGCAGCCAGTCGCTTACCCGCCGCTACGTCTATGACGGCTACCAGCAGCTGTGCAAGACCATCGAGCCGGAAACCGGTGCGACCGTGCAGGACTACGACGCGGCAGGCAACGTGCTGTGGTCGGCGGCCGGCACGGGTTTGACCAGCACCACCGACTGCAACCGCAGTGAAGCCCTGGCCAGCGGACGTGCGGTGAAGCGTAGTTACGATGCTGCCAACCGCTTGTCGTCCCTGATCTTCCCGGATGGGCGCGGAAATCAGAACTGGTCCTACGCGCCTGATGGTCTGCCGGCCGAGATCAGCACGCAGAACGATCCGGCCCGGCCGATGGTCGTCAACCGCTACCAGTACAACCGCCGCCGCCTGCTCAGCGGCGAAACCCTGCAGCATCCGGATATGGGTAATCTGAGCCTGGCCTATGGCTACGATGCCAACGGCACGCTGGCCAGCAATACCTATCCGGGTGGGCGTGTCGTCAGCTATGCGCCGGACGCACTGGGTCGGGCGACGACGGTTGGCGGCTATGCGAAGGAGGCCAGTTACTTTGCCAACGGCGCGTTGGCCCGCTTCGTATATGGCAATGGGATCGTGCACACGTTGACCCAGAATGCCCGCGGGCTGCCCGATCGCAGCCGCGATGCCACTGCAGCGGCCGCAGTGCTGGATGACAGCTATGACTACGATGCTGGTGGCAACGTGATGGCCATTTCCGATGGTCTGCCCGGGGCGCCCGGCAACCGGGACATGACCTATGACGGCCTGGACCGGTTGCGGACGGTCACTGCGCCGGGCTTCGGCAACGCCTTGTATGAGTATGACGCGTTGGACAACCTGCGCCGTGCCAAGGTCGGCAGCCGCGATCGTACGCACTACTTCGATCCGACCAATCGACTGGTCAACGTGATTGAAACCGGAACCGGCGCAACCGTGACCGGTCTTGGCTATGACGTGCAGGGCAATCTTTCGGTGCGCAATGGTCAGACTTTCGCGTTTGACTACGGCAACCGGCTGCGCGCGGCCGGAACAGCAGAGAGCTACGAGTACGACGCCCACGGTCGTCGGGTGAAGGCCAGCGCCAGTGGCAAGGGGGCAATCTACTCGTTCTACGACAACGGCGGCGTGCTGCGATTCCAGCGCAACGAACGTACCGGCAAGCAGACCGACTATCTCTACCTGTCAGGCAGTTTGGTTTCCCAGGTGCATGGCGAAGCGGCACCCAGCGTTCCCGCGCTGAGTGCGCCGGGCTACATCACCCAGGGCAGCGTGAACCTGACCTGGAGCCCGGCCGGCGGTGCCAACCGCTATGAGTTGCAGCGTGCCCTTGCGGGCACCTGGAGCACAGTCTTCGATGGCGCGGCGCAATCGTTCACCAGCACAGGCCTGGTCACGGGGACCTATCAGTTCCGCGTGCGCGGCTGTCGTGCGGTGTGTGGCGGATGGAGCAACGTCGCGTCAGTGGCCGTGGCATTGGCGCCATCCACCGTGCCGACCCTGAACGTGCCTGCCACAGCCTTCAACGGCAGCTACAACGTAGCTTGGTCTGCGGCTTCCGGTGCCGAGCGCTATGAGCTGGAGGAAAGCGCCAATGGTGGCGCTTGGGCCCAGGTGCACAACGCCATCGGTCAGTCCAAGGCCTTCAGTGGCAAGGCAGCGGGAAGCTACAACTACCGGGTTCGCGCATGTAACCCGGTAGGGTGCACGGGATACAGCGCCACGGCTGCGGTGACGGTCGTATATCCGCCTGCCACTGCGCCCGGACTCTCTGCGCCGGCACGCGCTGCGCCGGGCAGTATTGGTATTGGCTGGAACGGGGTGGCTGGTGCCACGCGTTACACCTTGCAGGAGAGTAGCAATGGTGGCGGATGGGTCACGCTGTTCGACGGCAACGCGGGTTCCTATGCCACCGCTGTGCGTGGTGTGGGCAGCTATGGCTATCGGGTTGCCGCCTGCAATGGCGCAGGCTGCGGGCCGTGGTCGGCCACGTCGACGGTAGCGGTGATCGGGCCGCCGACGATCGAGCCGGTGATCAGCGCGCCGGGCCTGGTGAACGTGCCGCAGTACAGCCTGAGCTGGTCGGTGCCGACCAACAGCGAGAGCTTCGTGCTGGAGGAGAGTGCCAACGGTGGTGGCTGGACGGTGGTGCATAACGGCGGCGGGAACAGCTTTGGTGCCAGCCGTGGCAAAGGCAGCTACGCCTATCGCGTGAGGGCGTGCAATTTCGCGGGGTGCAGTCCGTACTCGGGAGTCGTGACTGTCGCGGTGGTGCTGCCGCCGGGGGCGACGAGTCTCTATCTAGCAGAGTGGTTGACGACCCGCAGGCCGCCCTATCAGGTCCAGTGCTCTGCAGGATGGAGTCTGGTGGCAGACGCAACCGAGTATCAGCTTGAAAGCGGTGGCGGTGGCAAGCGTCTTTACACGGGCCCCAAGACCTACGTGCAGTCGAATGGCGGGACCTACTGCGCGTATGAGTATCGCGTGCGTGCCTGTAATGCAGGCGGTTGCTCCCCATGGTCGGCCGAACGGCCGGTCACCCAAGGTGTACTGAGCTGGGACTAAGCCATGAATGGACTCTCTTCGCTGTTGATTCGGGCGGTACTCGCGGTGGTGGTGCTGGCGGCCTGCGTGGCTCCGGCAGTCGCCCAGGAAGTGGTCGAGTACATCCACACTGATGCACTGGGTTCACCGGTGGCGATCACCGATGCCAGCGGGAACGTCATCGAGCGTACGGTGTATGAGCCGTATGGGGCGGTGGTCAACCGGCCGTTAAAGGATGGGCCGGGGTATACGGGGCATGTGACGGACTCGGGCACGGGGCTGAGTTACATGCAGCAGCGGTACTATGATTCGACGACTTCATCGTTCCTGAGCGTTGATCCGGTTTCGGCTTTCCAGAGCTCGGTGAATGCTTTTGGCCGGTATCGGTATGCAAATGCAAACCCATATAGCCTAATCGACCCGGATGGACGGCGAGCGTGCGGGAAGGACTGGGACTGCAGAATGACCGAGCATGCAGGCGGAAAAAGTCTATCTCGCGGGCAGCTGGCGGCAATCAAGAGGGATCCGCAAGCGTACATTGACAGGGCGAACAGTATTCCCAATCGACAAAGTTCGGAGGCGGGATCTGCCAGATATTTTTCGGAAGTTGCCCGGCCTGTAACGATTGCGACCAACTTGGAAGTAGGGGCTGATATCGCGCAACTTTCTGATCAGTCTTACACAGCAGTCAATTTTGCTTTGGGCGATGCGACTGCGGGCGCTGGAGCAGGTAGCGTCGTTCAAGGGCAAAACAACTACGCAGGCCCAGGTGTCAGGGTAGCCATTGCTCATACACACCCAGTGAATACAGCATTCAGCTACTGGAAGGGATCCTGTTTCTGCGGTGGTCGATGGGAGGGGAGTCTCTACCGAGGTGATCTGGAGAGAGCAAGATCTGCAGGTGTTAACAGCTATGTGGCCACTCCTAGTGGTTCCGTCATGGGATTCGACTTCAGGGGTATGAATGGAGCGGTCAATGCTAGAACGAACCCTGGCGCGTACATCGCGGCCGAAGACTACTTCTTTAAGGTGAAATGATGGATCTCGGACGTCGGTGGTTTGCAGTTGTTACGCTGGTTTTCACCCTTGGCGCTTGTTCTTCATCCAGTCAGGAAGGGGGCGCGGCGGGGGCTCCAAGCGTCTGTAAATTTCGAGGCAATGAATTAGGGTATGAAACGTGCATGACCACGATGTCTGCGCTGTTGTCTCAGCCAGAAAAATTTGACGGGCGATTGGTTTCTTTCTATGCATGGATAGATCAGGTCAACGGTGTGATCTTGCTCTTTCCCTCGCGTGATGAACTGGACGCAAGGAACTCATTCAGTTCATTGGTGGCCTATCCAGAATCAAGCCCGGAGGCCTTTCGAGAGATTCCTTCGGTTGAGAGTGGGGAGGAGAAATTCCTGCGGGTGACCGGCACGTTTCGCTGGAATCGCGATGGTGCCCCCAGGCCCCCAAGTGCTCCAGTGGATGTAGATCGAATGGGGGTGATGGAAGGCGTTCATTTGGGTTTATAGCGAATGAGTCGAGTGGGTTGGTGACAGGCGCTTGGCGAGCGTTGTCGGCACAGCTTGTCGTTGCTCGTTTGGTGCATGATGGAAGTGCTCGCCTCGTGGGCGTTCTATGCAGAGTTGCATTGGTTGGCGCTTGCGTTCTTTCCTGCGCAAGTCGACGTTTATGCTCGACATCCAGGGGGTCGATCTGGGCAATTGTTGGGAACGGAAAGGCCGCAGTCTCCCGCGGCATTCTCGTCTTGCTCGCTGCTACTCAAAACACACCCCAGTAACTTCCGCGCCGTCGCCAACGCCGTCATGAACGGTTCGATCTTGGCGTGCGCCATGTAGGACGCTAGGAGGTACGGCAGGTGGCCGCGACGCTGAAGTGCTGCATCAGCGGGCGGGCGTAGTGCGGGCCCTATCGCACTTTCATTCTTTCAGATTGTGCAGGATCACCAGTTGTTCATGGACATGCTCGCCGCTGATCACGGGCGAGACCGCGGCGGCCTTCCCTGCACCTCCCCGATAATCCGCAGGCCGGCGAGTCGGCGCAGCTCTTCGGTGAAGTGCGCCAGTAGTTCCACCTCGCGTGCTTCCGCGTTTTCCTGGCCTGGCTGCTACAGGAGGGATGATCGGGCCGCCGACGATCGAGCCGGTGATCAGCGCGCCGGGCCTGGTGAACGTGCCGCAGTACAGCCTGAGCTGGTCGGTGCCGGCCAACAGCGAGAGCTTCGTGCTGGAGGAGAGTGCCAACGGTGGTGGCTGGACGGTGGTGCATAACGGCGGCGGGAACAGCTTTGGTGCCAGCCGTGGCAATGGCAGCTATGCCTACCGGGTGAGGGCATGCAATTTCGCGGGGTGCAGCCCCTACTCGGGTATCGCCAGTGTCTCCGTCGTGCTTCCTCCTGCAGCCACTCAGATCTACGTGGCGGAGTGGCTCAGCACGCGCAAGGCGCCCTATCAGGTGCAGTGCAGCGTTGGCTGGCGCGCGGTTCCGGGGGCAACGGAACATCAGCTGGAGCCTTCCGGAGCTGGACGGCGCCTGTACACCGGCCCCAATACCTACGTGCAGTCGAACGGCGGGACCTACTGCGCCAGTCTCTACATTGTCAGGGCCTGCAACGCCGGCGGCTGTTCGGCATGGTCTGCAGACTTCCCCGTCACCCGCGGCGTACTGAGCTGGGACTAAGCCATGAATGGACTCTCTTTGCTGTTGATTCGGGCGGTACTCGCGGTGGGGGTGCTGGTGGCCTGTGTGGCTCCGGCGGTTGCCCAGGAAGTGGTCGAGTACATCCACACTGATGCACTGGGTTCACCGGTGGCGATCACCGATGCCAGCGGAAGCGTCATCGAGCGTACGGTGTATGAGCCGTATGGGGCGGTGGTGAATCGGCCGTTGAAGGATGGTCCGGGATTTACGGGGCATGTGACGGACTCGGGGACCGGGCTGAGCTACATGCAGCAGCGGTACTATGACCCGGCTATTGGATCCTTCATAAGTGCGGATCCGGTTGAGGCCAATGGGCATACGTCATCCAACTTTAATCGTTATAAATATGCCCTTGGAAATCCGTACGGTCATGTAGACCCGGACGGCCGGTGTGAGAGCGTATCCACATGCCAGATGATGAGGGATGATCTGGCTGTAATAAATGGCGAGATGGGGCTGGATGAACGCCGGTCTCGCCAGGAGGCAAGAGCGGCTGGAGCCGTTGCGGGAGTTTCAGTTCTAGCTGCCAGTCGTATTCCGGCGGCGACTGCAGCTGTGATTGGTGGTGCGAAGAATGCATTTATCAATATTGCCAGTCGCGTTGCGTCGCTCACTCGATCTCAGCAGCAGGCAATTAAGAAGATAAATAATATTGTTGATAATAATGCAAAGCCTCACGACTTTGATGGGGTTGCAAAAGAGCTTCGCGGAATTGAGACCGGCTTTGATCATGTGACCGAGATGCAAAATTCATTGAAGGGGCTGAGCTCTGCCGCAAAAAGTTTGAGGGGGAGCTTGAATAATCCAAGTCTTTCGAGGGGGGCAGCGTGATAGGATCCAGCGAACGCTTGACAAGGCGGATGAAAACATAGCGAAGATGAAGGAGACGCTTGGTGGTGGAAGATAGCTTGCTGCTTGATAGGCTTTACAAAATTTCCGGGATTCTCACAGATGACCCCGATTCCCCAAGCTACATGTTGGTGTCGAGGTCGTTGTTTCATTGTGATCCGGAGATCCGAGAGAGGGCCATTTTCATCGGCGGGTTGCGCTGGGCAGATCCACTGATTCTTGGTTCTTTTATAGGAATTATTACGGTGGGGCAGGAGCCTGTTGATGATAATCGGAGGCTTATGGTTGAATCGCTTGTTTCCGCAGTGCTTCGGGGGAGGCTTGATGCAGCTTCAATCGAGGAATGGCTCAGGGCGGTGCTCGGTTTGAATGATTATGAGTCGCTCCTGGCGAAGGCAGCCTACATAGGCTTGCTGCGCATTCAGGGAAAGATGTCGGTTTCTGAGTTTGCATCTATTGATTACGATGATGTGTCTGTTGATTCATCATTAATTTCTTGACGCCCGCATTTCATTTTTCGCTTTGAAGAAGGCAGTGTCGGATGATGGTGGTTGGGGGCTCGTTCGTCGATCAACCGTTAGGGAAGGTCTGAGAAGATCACTCGCACTGCTTGATTCATGAGCTGAGCGCGTGCCAAGAGCAGCTGCTCCCGTGGATTTCGACGAAAGTGAGGTTTTTGAGGCACCGTTGGGCACCTCCGGGCGGATTTATCCCTGCATCGGCACGAGCTGCCGCCGGGTCATCCACAGATTGGACAGCGCAAACAGGGTCAACACCTGCGCGCTGTTCTTGGCCGGGCCGCGATAGCGCACTTGGTGTAACCAAACTGGCGCTTGACCACTCAGAACGGAGGCTCCACCTTCGCGCGTATGCTCGCTTTGACGCTCTCCCAACGCTCGTGCTGCCGACGGCCGCGCGCGTTCTTGATCGCCTTCACTTTTCCTGGTTTCTTGGCGATGAAGAAGGCAGCTTTGCGATCCTGAAGCTCCGGCCGCCAATCTGCCCCGGCATAGCCGCTGTCCTCCCATGCAGTCCTCTTTCCCGTGCAGAAGTTCGTGCGTTACCGTGACATCGCCAACACTTGCAGCGGCGCATTTCACGTGGTGCACAAGGCCGTAAAACTCATCCACGCCGATGTGCGCCTTCATGCCGAAGTACCACTGATTGCCTTTCCTAGTCTGGTGCATCTCAGGATCGCGCGCGCCTTGTCAGCATTCTTAGTGGAACTGGGCGCCTGAATGATCCTGGCAAGCCACGATTGTGCCTGCACGCAGGCTCAGGCCTTGATACTGCAGGTGTGCATTGACCGCCTCAAGCATCTTCGCGCCCAGTCCATGGGGCTCCAGCAACCAACGGAAGTTTAGTATCGTGATCTCATCAGGAATGTGGTCCAGGCTGTTGATGCCAGCAAATCGGCGCATCACCGCCGTGTCGTACAGCACTTCTTCCATCGACGGGTCGCTCAGCGCATACCACTGCTGCGGGAAGTGGATGCGAAGCATGGGGGCCAGCGCGTAGGGCTGACGGCCTCGCCTGCCTGTCAGTGGGTCGTGTGGCTCGATCAGCGCCAGCAGTCGCTTCCAAGGCACCACCTGATCCATCTAGTTGAGGAATAGCTCGCGGCGTGTCTTCTTGCGCTGGCACAGGCCTTCGGCATCACCGAATGTCGGCTGCATCGGGGCCTTCAACGTGGTCTGATGGACCTCAAGCTTGCCGGACAGGGGCCGGTACTTCCATCGGATCTCGTACAGATTTGTTCAGACCTTCCTTAGCGATTTCAGCGTGTTCTTCAGGGTCGAAGGGCGGCTTGACGCAAAGCGTCTTGATAAGCAACTCTCGGGGAATTGACTGGGTTCGGTTTCGATGAAGATCATAATTTTCCTATCTGCTGCCTTATCGATGCCGCTTCTTGCCTCCTGTGTACAGAACCGCGGTTGTCTTCTTCGGGTGGCCAACCAAGACCACGACAGCTCCTCATCTCAGAAGATTCATGCTGATATGGATGAGGTAATACATTCGCGCCCTGTGGATGGGGCGCGGGAAGTGAATGCAGAGTTGGTGGTATCGCAGCTCGAACTCTCTCGGGAGGGTCAGAGAAATAGAAGGATCTTCTATGTATTGACTGATGGCGGCGGGAAGTTCTTGACTGCGGGGACTTGCGGTATTGACGAAGACCAGTGTGCCTCGGTCATTTTGAAGCGAATGATCGGGTTCTGTGAAAGGATGTAGATTGCGGGTGCGCTAAGTTTTGGGAGGTATTTCAGTGAAAAATTCCCAAGTGCTTGATCGCTTTGGGCGGCTTGTCGATATTATTGTAGCGGCGCTTTGCTTGTTGGGGCTTACAGCCTGTGGCGGAAGAGATGAAGGTTTGGGTGTGGTCATGAATCATGAGCCGGGAAACGCAGCGGCTAATAACTACGCACTTGCGCTCGAGTCAGTTTTTAGTTCTTCCGGGAGCGTGCCGGAAGCGAAAATATGCAGGGTACATTTAATTGATGTCAGGAAATCATTTGATCAGGCTGGAAGCGAAAGGGTGAGGGTATATTTCGTCTTGGCCGATCATCAAGGTGTCGTCAGGTCGGCGGACACCTGTGGGCTTCCTATGAATGAGTGCGTGATGACTATTGCCGAGAGGTCGAGGGTGAGCTGTCGGCTGGAAAAAGGGCTGGCTCCCCACTGATTCGGACGGCACTCGCGGTATTGGTGCGCGTGGCCCGTATAAGGCGTCGCGGCGGTCGGATGGGATGTATACGGCACCGCTACTGAGGGGCAGTGAGAGGGCGGCGCGGATATGTAGTAATGAATCGTTCGGACAATGGGAACTGCAGTCCGATGAGCTGAAGTCATTTCATGTCGATTGGGATTCCAACAGCAGGGCTTTTGTTGATGAGCTTGGCTATCAATGATTCAGTGAATTTTTCGGCTGACAGGGGGGGGGCTTGGGTTTGTGGGTGCGGAGCGAAGAAAGTGAGCGGGTATCCATGGCGCTGGATGGCGACGCGAGGTATGGGTGTGAATGTTGATTTCCGGTTTTTCATGGTTATTGTTTTTATTTTCTATGGGGCTGGTTGCAGGTATCAAGAAGGTGGGGGCGCACCGTCTGGAAAGACCTGTGGGGTCGAGGGCAGCTCCGCTTGCCGAGTCAGCTTCCGGGAACTAGCTGCTACGCCCCGGCTATTCGATGGAAAGTTGGTGCGGATGGAGGGCTATCTCGGGGTGAGCCGGGAGCTTTTTGTACTGAATTCAAGCAAGGAGCTGTTTGAGGCCGGAGTGACTGAGGAGACCCAAGTTCGAATTAGAGGGCCAATAGATCTGCAGCAAAGCGTATTTGACGAATACGCGTATTCATGGGTTTCGATAATTGGGGTGTTCAGGATAAGAGAGAGTGACAATTCGACAGGTGACCTGCTGCTTGGCGAAATTCACGCCCCCCTTGAAGTTCGCTCCCTACGAATCCCTGGTCCCGTGCCACGTGCGAGATTTGGAGATGTGCTCGTCAATCTTGAAGATCTGAAGTGAGTGATAGGTTGCGGAAATGGCGTTATGTGCTTTCATTTCTGCCTCCGTGGCAGAAAGGCGGGATGATCCACAGGCGCGCCAAACATGTGATCGCATGGTCCCCATGTTAGGGTTGACACTTGTCACAAAGGGGCTCGGGCACAATCTCGATGGCTTGCAGAGTCGCAGATGTCACGGTAGGTCATAGCACTCCTGGGCTGTTCAGTTCTCCAAGTTGCGCGGTTGCGTCTGTGTCATTGCGAACTGATCGATCACGTCGATAGGCTTTGGGGGAATTTCCCCTTGGTTGATGAATATGAGGTTTCGAATTGAGCGCTGTCGATGAAAAGAATCTCGTTTTAGCCTGTCTGCGGAGACTGTTTGAATCCGAGCCTGCTTCAGTGGAACAGGCGTCTGGCTGGTACCAGAGGGCGGACTTTATCAAGGACGTGCTTCGGTCAATTTCGTATGAAATCGGGGTTCCTCACGTGATATGGCACTATCTTGATGACGCCGATATCCGTATTCGCGATCCCCGCTATGCCGAAGCACAGGTGTTGGCCGTTAGGCAGAGTATTGATGAGTGGGCTTGAGTGCAGTCAGAGAAGCCATGAACAATAAATGTTGCTTGCCAGACTTCATTGCGGCATCCCTCTCGGATGCTACCCCTCCGGATCTCCCTCTTCTCCGGGAAGACTGGGCGGGGATGGCGTTTGATCGCAACCTGTATGAGGATTTTGCTCCGAATGATGTTTGGGTGGCGTGGCTGAGCGCACTTTCGGAGCACTTTGCAGATATCGCGATGTGCGCGGTTCGATGTTCAGAGTGCTCCGACGGGGGAAGCCCCGTGGAAATTGAGCGAGGTCTGGATGGCCTGCGCTCGTACTGGCTGGCAGATGGGAACTTCATGCGTGATCATTTTTTGTTCTCGCGTAATAGTCGCTGGGTTGTAAAGCTGGATCAGGACGTGACGTTGTTTGCGGGAGATGTCACTTTCCTTGCGAATGTTGTCGCGCGACTTGGTGGTGTAGAGCATGTCGAGAAGATGATGCGACGGGACCTGATTGGCACAGCTGAGGACGTAGTTGGCCTCGGTGGGTACGTCAAGGGTCTTCTTGCGCCATTGAGCGCATCGACTCCATAGCTGATTGCTGCGTAGAAGATTGGGTGTGCAGGTGCTATGTGATGGAGTAGCCTCAAAAGGAGGAGCTGAGTGCCAGGGTTTGTTGAAAGCTTTCCCATTTTGGCTTCCATTATTCTAGGTGCCATGTGGATAAACGCATTTGCGGCTCACAGGATGTTGCTTAAAATCGAGCGTGAACGGCCGGAAGTACTCGCTGCAGTCGGAATCATCAAGGTTGATTGGTGGCTTAGGTGCTTGCGCGGTATTGCAGTGCTTGCCCTTACTTCCAAAGGGCAGACGCTCCGTCAGGGGGAACGGTGGGTGTTGAGGGGCGTCGTGATGATGTACGTCTTCCTGATTGCCTCCGGGGTATCCATGCTTGTTGGCATGTAAAAGACGGCGCCTCAAGGCCGTTGATGGTGGATGGATCGGCATTACGGTGAGATTGCCCGTTCCTGGCATCACTCGGTGTTTCCCGGTCACGCCTCTGCTTGCTTTCGTCCAGCGCGCAATAAAAAAACGCCGCAGTTTCCTGCGGCGCTCTCATACTTCCCCGATTCTGGCGAATCCTCAGCCCAGCAGCTTTCGCACCTTCGTCAATGCCGTCATGAACCGCTCGATCTCGGCATGCGTGTTGTAGAACGCCAGCGAGGCACGGCAGGTCGCGGCAACGCCAAAGTACTGCAGCAGCGGGTGTGCGCAGTGTTGGCCCGAGCGCACGGCCACGCCTTCCAGGTCGAGCAGGGTCGCCAGGTCGTGCGCATGCGCGCCATCGATCAGGAAAGAGACCACCGCAGCCTTCTCCGGCGCTTCGCCGATGATACGCAGGCCGTCAACGCGGCGCAGCTCTTCGGTGAAGTGCGCCAGCAGTTCGGCTTCGCGGGCTTCCACGTTCTCCTGGCCAAGCTGCTGCAGGTAGTCGGCAGCCACACCCAGGCCGATGAAACCGGCGATGTTCG
Organism: Stenotrophomonas sp. 62841_Sma; assembly: GCF_056482945.1. Lineage (NCBI taxonomy): Bacteria > Pseudomonadati > Pseudomonadota > Gammaproteobacteria > Lysobacterales > Lysobacteraceae > Stenotrophomonas > Stenotrophomonas sp. 62841_Sma. Next base: position 1,197,325 of record NZ_CM151224.1, read on the forward strand.
GGGTGCCGGCTTCGAACTTGTGCGGGGCATCGTTGAACACGGTGCCGTCGAAGCTGACTTCCTTGATCATCTCGCCGCCGCCGAGGAACGGCGGCATCGCGTCCAAGTGCTCGCGACGGGCCCACAGCGCACCGGTGCCGGTCGGGCCGCACATCTTGTGGCCGGTAATGGCGTAGAAATCGCAGCCGATCGCGGCGACATCGACCTTGCGGTGCGGTACCGCCTGCGAGCCATCGACCACGGTGATGATGCCGCGCTTGCGCGCTTCGCGGCAGATCTCGCGCACCGGGTTGACCGTGCCCAGCACGTTGGAGACATGAGTAACCGCCAGCAGCTTGACCTCGGGGGTCATTGCCGCGCGCAGCGCATCCAGATCGAGTGCGCCGTCAGGCGTGATCTCGGCGACGCGGATGGTGGCGCCGGTACGCTGCGCGACCAGCTGCCACGGCACGATGTTGGCGTGGTGCTCCATGCGCGTGATCAGGATCACGTCACCGGCCTTCAGCCGCGGCAGCGCCCACGAATAGGCCACCAGGTTGATGGCGAAGGTGGTGCCACTGCACAGCACCAGGTCGCTGGGCCGCACGTTGAGGAAGCGCGCCAGCTTGTTGCGTGCGCCTTCGTAGGCATCGGTGGCTTCGCTGCCCAGTGCATGCACCGCGCGGCTGACGTTGGCGTTGTAGCGGCGGTAGAACTCGTCCACCGCGCCGATCACCTGCACCGGCTTCTGGCCGGTGTTGGCGTTGTCGAAATAGACCAGCGGCTTGCCGTGCACTTCACGCATCAGCAGCGGGAAGTCGAGGCGGACGCGGTCCCAGTCGGGGGCGCCGGTGCGTTCTTCGATCGGTCGCGGCGTGGACAGGTTCATGCCACACCCGCCTCGGCGAGGGCCTTGTCCAGCCGGCGTGCCAGCTGCGCACGCAGCGCGTCGGGCAGGATCTTCAGCGGCTCGTGGCAGAACGCGGCGCTCAGCAGTGCCTGCGCCTGTGCCTGCGGCAGGCCGCGCGAGCGCAGGTAGAACAGCGCATTGGCATCGAGCTGGCCGACGGTCGCGCCGTGTGCGGCCTTCACTTCATCGGCATCGATCACCAGCGTCGGCTGGGTGTCGATCTCGGCATCGGCCGACAGCAGCAGGTTCTTGTTTGACAGGTTCGCGTCGGTGCCATCGGCGCCTTCGCGGATCTGGATGCCACCATGGAACACCACGCGGCTGCGGTTGGCGGCGACGCCGCGCCACAGCAGTTCGCAGGCGGTATCGCGTGCGATGTGGTCGATGCCCAGGCGGGTTTCGACGTGGCGGCGGCCATTGCCAAGCAGCACGCCGTTGGCGGTCAGCTGGGCATTGTCGCCTTCCAGGCGCACGTTCAGTTCATGGCGGCTGAGCGCGGCGCCCAGTTCCAGGTCGACGCGGTGGTACTGCGCGTCGCGGGCCAGCACCGCGTCGGTGCGCAGGAAGCTGGTCTGGCGCGCGCTGCCGGCCTGCACGCGGGCGTGCTTGAGCACGGCATCACGGGCGACGTGGGCATGCAGCACGGTGTTGTCCAGGTGGGCGGAGTCACCCACGCTGAAGCGGTGCTCGACCACGCCCAGGCTGGCGCCGGCACGCAGTTCGATCAGGTGACGGTGGTGCCAGGCCAGATCGGTGTCGCCGGCGACGCTGGCGAATACCAGCTGCAGCGGCGTTTCGACCTGCACGCCTTCGTCCACGCGCAGCACCACGCCTTCATCGGCCAGCGCGGCATTCAGGCGGGCGAAGATCTCCTCGCTGCGCTCGTAGCGGCGGCCGAGGAAACGCGCGGCGTCTTCGCCGGAGGCCAGTGCGGCCGACAGCGGCTGCAGCTGCACGCCGGCCGGCAGGGCCTGCACGTCGCTCAGCGCGGCATCCAGGCGGCCGTTGACGAACACCAGGCGCGGCGCCGGGATGTCGTCCAGCAGCGTGGCGTCCAGCGCCGGGCCCTGCAGCGGTGCCGCAGCGAACGCACGGCGTTCAAGCTGGCGCAGCGAGGTGTACTTCCAGGCTTCGTTGCGGGCGGCCGGCAGGCCGTCGCGCAGGGCCGCATCCAGCACTTCGCGGCGCGCATCGCTGCCGCAGAAGGCCTGGGCCATCGAATCAAGCAGGGCGCTCATCAGACCGCCGCCTCGGGCACGACCCGGTCCTTCAGGAAGTCATAGCCGTGCGCTTCCAGTTCCAGTGCCAGCTCCGGGCCGCCACTCTTGACGATGCGGCCATCGGCCAGCACGTGCACCACGTCCGGCTTGATGTAGTCCAGCAGGCGCTGGTAGTGGGTGATGACCAGGAACGAGCGGTCGGCGGCGCGGAGTGCGTTGACACCATCGGCCACGCTCTTCAGCGCGTCGATGTCCAGGCCCGAGTCGGTTTCGTCCAGGATCGCCAGCTTCGGTTCGAGCACGGCCAGCTGGAAGATCTCGTTGCGCTTCTTCTCGCCACCGGAGAAGCCTTCGTTGACGCCACGGTGCAGCAGTTCGTCCTTCAGGTGCAGCACGGCCAGCTTCTGGCGCACCAGCTTGAGGAACTGCATGGAATCGAGTTCTTCCTCACCGCGCGCCTTGCGCTGGGCGTTCAGTGCCGCGCGCAGGAAGTAGGTGTTGTTCACGCCCGGGATTTCCACCGGGTACTGGAACGCCAGGAACAGGCCGGCGGCGGCGCGCGCTTCCGGGTCCTGCTCCAGCAGGTCGACGCCGTCGAACTGCACGCTGCCTTCGGTCACTTCGTAGCCGTCGCGGCCGGCCAGGACATTGCCCAGGGTGGACTTGCCGGCGCCGTTCGGCCCCATGATGGCGTGCACCTGGCCGGGCTGGACGTCCAGCGACAGGCCCTTGAGGATTTCCTTGTCGCCGATGCGGGCGTGGAGGTTTTCGATCTTCAGCATGGTGGGGGTTTCCGTGGGGCGGGCCGCGGCCCGCCGGTAAAGAGAATGCGTTTGCGAGGGGCAGGGGCGGGCGGTCAGCCCACCGAACCTTCCAGCGAGACTTCCAGCAGCTTCTTGGCTTCCACCGCGAACTCCATCGGCAGTTCGCGGAACACCTGCTTGCAGAAGCCGTCGACGATCATCGACACCGCGTCTTCCTGGCTGATGCCACGGGCGCGGCAGTAGAACAGCTGGTCGTCGGAAATCTTGGAGGTGGTGGCCTCGTGCTCGACGGTGGCGCCCGGGTTCTTCACCTCGATGTAGGGGAAGGTGTGCGCGCCGCACTGCTTGCCGATCAGCAGGGAATCGCACTGGGTGTAGTTGCGCGCGCCATCGGCATTGCGGTCCACACGCACCAGGCCGCGGTAGGTGTTCTGGCCGCGGCCGGCACTGATGCCCTTGCTGACGATCTTGCTCTTGGTGCGCTTGCCGACGTGGATCATCTTGGTGCCGGTGTCGGCCTGCTGGCGGTGATGGGTCAGCGCCACGGAGTGGAACTCACCGACCGAGTCGTCGCCCAGCAGCACGCAGGACGGGTACTTCCAGGTGATCGCCGAGCCGGTTTCAACCTGGGTCCAGGTGACCTTGCTGCGCGCACCACGGCATTCGGCACGCTTGGTGACGAAGTTGTAGATGCCGCCGACGCCGTTCTCGTCGCCCGGGTACCAGTTCTGCACGGTGGAGTACTTGATCTCCGCGTCTTCCAGCGCGACCAGCTCGACCACCGCAGCGTGCAGCTGGTTCTCGTCGCGCATCGGCGCGGTGCAGCCTTCCAGGTAGGACACGTAGGCCTTGTCCTCGCACACGATCAGGGTGCGCTCGAACTGGCCGGTGTGGCCGGCATTGATGCGGAAGTAGGTGCTCAGTTCCATCGGGCAGCGAACGCCCTTGGGAATGAACACGAAGCTGCCATCGGAGAACACCGCCGAATTGAGCGCGGCGAAGTAGTTGTCGCCCACCGGCACCACGGTGCCCAGGTACTGGCGGACCAGTTCCGGGTGTTCCTTGATGGCCTCGGACATCGAGCAGAAAATGATGCCCTTCTCGGCCAGTTCCTTGCGGAACGTGGTGCCGACGGACACCGAGTCGAACACCGCGTCCACCGCCACGCCGGCCAGCTTGGCACGCTCGTGCAGCGGCACGCCCAGCTTGTCGTAGGTGTCGAGCAGTTCCTTCGGCACGTCATCCAGCGAGGCGTACTTCGGGCCCTTCGGCGCGGAGTAGTAGCTGAGCGCCTGCAGGTCGATCGGCGCGATCTCCAGCTTGGCCCAGTCGGGCATCGGCATGGTCAGGAAGTGGCGGTAGGCGTCCAGGCGCCACTGCGTCATCCACTCCGGCTCTTCCTTCTTGGCCGACAGGGCACGGATGGTGTCCTCGTCCAGGCCTGGCGGCAGGGAGTCCGATTCGATCTCGGTGATGAAGCCGGCCGAATACTTGCGGCCGAGCTGCTCGTGGATCTCGCGGTTGGGGGTGTCGTCGTGGGCGACGTTTTCGATGGTTTCGGTGGCCATGGGGGGCTGCCTACGGATCAGGAGACGACGTCGACAGCGATGGTGCGGCGCTGTTCGTCATCGGCAAGGGGGAGAGGGGGCAGGATCTGCGCAAGGGTGACATCGCGCAGGGCCTCGGAAACCACGTCGTTGATCAGCCGCCAGCTGCTGCGCGCGCCGCACTTGGGCGCCATGCCGCACTGGTGGTGGTCGTGGCTGCATTCGGTCAGGGCCAGTGGCCCTTCCATCGCTTCGACCACTTCGAACAGCGAGATCTCGATGGCCGGGCGGGTCAGGCGGTAGCCGCCACGCACGCCGCGCAGGCCTTCAACCAGGCCGGCCTGGGCCAGCGGCTTGAGCACCTTGCTGACGGTGGGCGGCTCCAGACCGGTGAATTCGGCCAGCTCGGTGGCACTGAGCACCTCGCCCGGACGGGCGGCGAGCACGGTCAGCACGACGGTGGCGTAATCGGTGAGTTTGGTGACGCGCAACATGGGGATGCGAGTGGTTCTTAAAGCGGACTGAAATTGTACGCTTTTATTCGCCGCCATCCAACCCGGGCATTCAGCCGGCGCTGGGGCCGGGCCGTGAGGACACACCGGGGCCGTTGCCAGGGCGCAATGCTGCGCCAACGGGGTGATTTTCGCAATCACCCGGAATGGGCGAGAATCCCTGTTCCATTCGCTGCAAACAGCCCGTGCCGATGCCGAAGAAGATCCAAGCCCGCAAGTCCGCCATCCATGGCAACGGCGTGTTCGCCGTGGCCCCGATCAAGCAGGGCGAGCGCGTGATCCAGTACAAGGGCCTGCTGCGCAGCCACGGCGACGTTGATGCCGATGACAGCGGCGACGTCGAAAGTGGCCATACCTTCCTGTTCACCCTCAACGACGACTGGGTGATCGATGCCAACTACAAGGGCAATGACGCGCGCTGGATCAACCACAGCTGCGACCCGAACTGCGAGGCGGTGATCGAGGAAGACGAGGACGGCGACAGTCGCGGCGACAAGGTGTTCATCGAGGCGCTGCGTGACATCAAGGCCGGCGAAGAGTTGACCTACAACTACGGCATCACCCTGGCTGAGCGCCACACCGCCAAGCTGAAGAAGATCTGGGAGTGCCGCTGCGGCTCGCCCAAGTGCACCGGCACCATGCTGCAGCCCAAGCGCTGACCCGCAGCGGGTAGTGCCGGCCGCTGGCCGGCACACATGTGAAAAGCGTGCCGGCCAGCGGCCGGCACTACCTTACTTACCCAGCACGCCTGCCGGCACCAGGTTGCCCAGGTTCTGGTTGAAGGTGACCACCAGCTTGCCGTTCTTCACCTGCGCCGACTGCACCTGCAGCGCGCCGAGCAGGCCGGCCACGGCCGGGTCCAGCTTGTAGATCGGTTCGCGCTGGGCGTAGTCGCTCAGCCAGGCATTGAGCAGGCCGCGGGTGCGCGAATCGAGGCGACCGCCCTGGTTGGCCGGGGTGAAGTCATCCACGCTCGGTTGCTGCAGGTGGAAGCCCTGGGTCTGCGCGTCATAGCGCAGGCCACTGCTGAGCTTCACCGTGCCCAGCTTGGCCGGGTTGCCACCGGCGGTGGCCAGTGCCACATCCATGCCCAGGTTCAGCCGCTCGCCGGCCGGAAGACTCAGTTGCGGGTGACTCATGGTCAGCGCGATCAGGCCGCCGAGGGCGTCCTGGGTGCGCGGGAAGCTGCCATCGAGGTACTGCTGCACGTCGCTGGCGCCGACCGACAGTTCGCGGCCGGAGATGGAAGGGGCGGCCTGGGCGCCGATCGCAGCGGCGATCAGCACGGTGGAGGCCGCGAGGCGGGTCATCAGGGAACGCAGGCGCATGGCGGTGACCGGTGGATATGAATGGACGAATCAAAGAGTAGCCGTGGCGGCTGAATCGCGCGTGCATGCCGCTGCAACGGTTCAGTCCAGCGTTGGCCTCAGTTGCGCCGACTGGATCTGCCAGGCGCGGCCATCGGCACGGGGTTGCACCCGGTACCAGCCACCGAAGCGGAAGGTGCCCTCAGGGGTCACTGCGCGGATCTGCACCGGAACCTCCAGCAGCTGCGGCGGCTGGTGACCGTCGCGCGCGATCGGTAGTTCGCTGGTCAGGCGCAGGCTGCGCACGTCCGTGAGCTGGCGCAATGCGGCATCGTCGGCGCGTCGTGCATCGCTGGGCGGGAATGTCCACGCGGCGTCGACGGCCTTGCGATCGCGATTGAGCAGGGCCATGACATAGGCATTGAGCATTCCCGCCGGCAGCTCGGCCTCGGCCGCGACGGCGGCAAACAGGGGATCGACATCGATGGCCTGCACGGCCGGTGCATCGCCTTCTGCGGCGGCCTGTGACTTCGTGCGGGCAGCTGCCTCGGCCGTGACCGACGGTGTGGCATCCGCTGGATGAGGTTGCGATGGCGGCCGGGAACAGGCCAGCAGCACCAGCGGTGCGAGCAGTATCAGGAACCTGCGCATGTCTGCCTCCTCCCCGAGGCGAACGGAAGGAGGCAGTGTATCGGCTGTTCCGCGATCAGCGGGAGGAGGGCAGCTGTTCCAGTGCATCCAGCGCCGGCAGCACCTGCGTGGCGATGGCGGCCAGGGCATGCCCTTCGGTGTCGGCGTGGCGCTGCACGATGTCGCGCAGCAGCTGGGTGGCGATCACCAGCGTCGCGCGCTCGTCGCCGCTGATACCAGCGGTGCGCGGTGCCGCTTCCAGCAGGCGCATCAGGTCGCGGCTTGCGCGATGTTCCAGTTCGATGGTGCAGCGCCCGGTGCACTGCAACCCGTCCTTTTCGATGGGGGTCACCGAGATCCGGTAGCGGGTGGAGGGGCTGGCCATGAGGGTGTGCTCGCCGTAGCTGTGAAGGATGTGCCCACCTTAGGCAAGGCCGTGCCCGGCGGCGATGGCCGGGGCTGCACGCAGTGTTCCACCCGGTACGTTCCGGGGCCGCAACGGACCACGCCCAGCCAATGGCGACGGGCCTGTACGCGCATTCCCGGGGATGCGGCAACGCTGTGTTGCGGGCTGTGGTTGGGACAAAAAAAACGGGACGGCCAGAGCCGTCCCGTCGGAATCCGCGTTGGGGCGCGCGCTTACAGCGCGGCGTCCTTCAGCTTCTTCAGCGGACGCACCTTCAGCTTGGTGGTGGCCGGCTTGGCAGCGAACCACTGCTCTTCCTTGGTGAACGGGTTGATGCCCTTGCGCTTCGGCTTGGCCGGCACATTGACGGTGGTGATCTTCAGCAGGCCCGGCAGGGTGAAGGAGCCAGCGCCCTTCTTGTGCACCGAGGAGGCGACGGCGCTTTCAAGCGAGGCCAGCACAGCGCGGACGTCCTTGGCGATGACGCCGGAGGCTTCAGCGATGTGTGCAACCAGGCCGGACTTGGTCAGCACTTCCTTGATCGGCTTCGGAGCGGCCGGCTTGGCGGCTGCCTTCGTCGCGACTTTCTTCACTGCCTTCTTCGGGGCAGCCTTCTTAGCGGTCTTTGCCATGGTTTCCTGTTCCGTGAACGGTTGGTTGTTTGGTCGGCGCCGAACCCCGTCGGCAAGCGCAATGTAGGGCAACTCTCGGGCGCCGCCAATAGCCCGAAGCGCGGAAAGTGCATGTTTTTTCATATCCAGGCCGATTCAGTACATGGCCGGCAGTGGGGGAAGGGGGTGTGGCAGCGCGCGCGATGGTCCGCGCCCGCCCATCGGAGGAATGCGCGAAACCACTGAAAACAAGGGAAAAATGCGCGCCGGTCTGGCGAAGAAGTGACCAGTTGTCCGGTTTCCGGTGGACCTGTGGCGTGCGGCGGAGCGACGCAGGGCTAACGCCTCCCGTGCGAGGGTGACCGTTCATCACCGTCACGCAGGAGCAGCACATGGGAATCTCGCGACACGCCACCGCGCACTGGGAAGGCGATCTGAAGTCGGGCAAGGGGCAGTTGAGCACGCCGCAGAGTGGGCTGCTGGACAAGACCCGCTACGGCTTCAACAGCCGCTTCGGCGACGAAAAGGGCACCAATCCGGAAGAGCTGATCGCTGCCGCGCACGCCGGCTGTTTCACCATGGCGCTGTCGGCCAAGCTCGGCGAGGCCGGCTTCACCCCGACTTCGCTGGATACCGAAGCCAAGGTCGATCTGTCGCTGGAAGGCGGCCCGCAGCTGTCGCAGATCCGGCTGAAGGTGAAGGCGGTGGTGCCGGGCATCGACGCGACGCAGTTCCGTGCGATTGCCGATGACGCCAAGCAGAACTGCCCGGTATCCAAGGCGCTGAGCGCGGTGCCGATCAGCCTGGAAGCCGAGCTGGGCTGAGGGTAGTGCCGGCCGCTGGCCGGCAATCGCATGATGTCGAGGTCCAGGTAACAGCCGGCCAGCGTTATGGCGGACTTCCTGGCCGCCACCCTCCGGGCCGTCGCGTCCGACGTTGGCAGCGGCTCCTGCCGCTGCCTTCGGCTCTACCACCCCCCATCACAATCACCAATCAAGGGTGCCGGTAATCACCGTCTGCACCTGGCCACCGGACCAGACTTCCCCGTCTTCATCGACGAAAAGGGTCAGGCGCGCGTCGTGGCCGACTTCGCGGCCCTGGCTGACTTCGAACGGTGCGCGACCACGGGGCAGCGCATCGCGCAGGTCCAGCCATGCGGCCAGCACCGCATTGGCGGCACCGGAGGCGGCGTCCTCGAAGCGGCGTCCATTGCCGACGAAGGCACGTACCGCCAGATCGAAGCCCTCACCGCCATCGCTGAAGGCATAGGCAAACACGCCCATGCTGTCGGTGGACTCGGCCAGTGCGGCCACCGCATCCCAGTCCGGCTGCAATGCGCGCAATGCGGCCTCATCGGCCACCTGCACCACCCACCAGCTGCGTCCGCCCTGCATCCGCGCCGGCGGCAGCGTGCCCAGCGGCCAGTCCTTCAGTGCGGCCTGCAGGCGTGGATCGGTCGCCTCGGCAGTCTCGGCCAGCTGCGCGCGCGGCGTGCGGATGGCGATGCGCTGCTGCGCACCTTCACCGCTGACGCGCAGCGGCAGGGCACCGGCAATGCCGTCCTGCACCAGCACACCATCGACCGCTGCGGCCAGGCCGGCCTGCAGCACCGCATGCGCGGTGCCGACGCTGGGGTGGCCGGCAAACGGAACTTCCTTCTGCGGGCTGAACATGCGCAGCCGGTAACTGGCACCGGCGACCTGCGGCGGGAACACGAAGGTGGTCTCGGGCAGGCGCGTCCAGCGCGCGATGGCCTGCATGCTGGCGTCGTCCAGGCCCTCGGCATCGAGCACCACGGCCAGCGGATTGCCGGCGCCGGCGCGCGGGGAGAACACATCCAGCTGCAGGAAACGGCGGGTGGACATCAGGCGGCACTCCAGTAAACAGGCCGCATAGCGTAGCGCGGGGCACCAAAAAGGGGACGGAGGGAATTAAGTCGCTTTTGCCCCATGTGCCATAAGCGACTTAATTCCCTCCGTCCCCTTTTTTCCGTGGGCTACCAGCGGATGTGGCCGTCGATGACCGGCTGCACCTGGCCGCCGATCCAGACCGTGCCCTGCGCATCGACCTCGACCTGTACGCGGCCGTCGCGGCCGACTTCGCGGCCCTGGCTGGCCACGTAGTGGCCCTCGCGGCCGGGCAGGGCATCGCGCTGCCGCAGCCAGGCACCGATCAGGGCATTGGCGCTGCCGGTCACCGGGTCCTCCGGTACGGCGGCCGCATCAGCGGGGCAGAAGGCGCGCACCACACGGGTGTGGTCGCTGCCAGCTTCGTCGGCGAACACGGCCAGGCCGGTGGCATCAGTGGCGAGGCTCCAGTCGGCCAGTGCGGCCATGTCCGGCACCAGGTTGCGTACGGCGGAGGCGTCGCGCAGCGGCAGCAGCCACCAGCGAGCGCCGTTGTCCCAGAGTTCGGGTACGTGCCCGCTGGCAGCAAGCGCCAGCAGCGCTTCCGGCGCTCCGTCCGCCGCTGTGTCCAGTTGCTGCGCCGGTGGGCTGGTCAGTTGGATCTGCAGTGCCTCGGCCGGGCCGCTCACCCGTACCGGTAGCAACCCCGCCGCGCATTGCTGCAGCAGGGCACCGTCGCGTGGTTGCGCCAGCCCGCAGGTCACCGCCGCCCAGGCGGCGCCGACGCTGGGGTGGCCGGCAAATGCCAGCTCGCGGGTCGGGGTGAAGATGCGGATGTGGTAGTCGGCGCCCGGCGCACTGGGGCGCAGGAAGAACACCGTCTCGGACAGGTTCAGCCAGGCGGCCAGGGCCTGCATCTGCTCGCCGGAGAGGTCGTCGGCATCCAGGAGGGCGCCCAGCGGATTGCCAGTGCCGGGGCGGGGGGCGAAGACATCGAGCTGCAGGTAACGAAGGACGGCCATCTACGGGGATATTGCGCTTAGAATCAAAGGTTCCGCCCCTGAGGGCGGCTTCCCCACATTCTACATAGCCAATCCATGTCAGCTTCCCCCCTTGTCGATCGTTGGATCGTACTGAAGTTCGGCGGCACTTCGGTGTCGCGTCGTCACCGCTGGGACACGATCGGGAAGCTGGCGAAAAAACGCGCGGAAGAGACCGGCTCGCGCGTGCTGGTGGTGGTGTCGGCGCTGTCCGGGGTCACCAACGAACTGACCGCGATCGCCGATGGCGCGCCGGACAGCCGTGATCGCGTGGCGGCGCTGGTCGAACGCCACGAGGCCTTCCTGGTTGAACTCGGCCTGGGTCGCGAGGTGCTGGCCGAGCGCCTGGCGGCGCTGCAGGGGCTGCTCGACGACGCGCGCGCGGCCACCCGGCCGCTGCAGTGGCAGGCCGAAGTGCTGGGCCAGGGCGAACTGCTGTCCTCCACCCTGGGCGCGGCCTACCTGCACGCCTCGGGCCTGGACATGGGCTGGATGGATGCCCGCCAGTGGCTGGACGCGATGCCGCCGCAGCCGAACCAGAGCGACTGGTCGCAGCGGCTGTCGGTGAACTGCCAGTGGCGTGCCGATGCGGAGTGGATGCAGCGCTTCCGCGCGCAGCCGACCCGCCTGCTGGTCACCCAGGGCTTCATTTCGCGGCATGCCGATGGTGGTACTGCCATCCTCGGCCGCGGTGGCTCGGATACCTCGGCGGCGTACTTCGGTGCGCTGCTCGGTGCCAGCCGCGTGGAGATCTGGACCGATGTGCCGGGCATGTTCAGTGCCAACCCGAAGGACGTGCCGGACGCGCGCCTGCTGACCCGCCTGGACTATTACGAAGCGCAGGAAATCGCCACCACTGGCGCCAAGGTGTTGCACCCGCGCTCGATCAAGCCGTGCCGCGATGCTGGCGTGCCAATGGCCATCCTCGATACCGAGCGCCCGGAACTGCCGGGCACCAGCATCGATGGCAGCGCTGCACCGGTGCCGGGCGTGAAGGCGATCAGCCGCCGCAACGGCATCGTGCTGGTGTCGATGGAAGGCATCGGCATGTGGCAGCAGGTCGGCTTCCTGGCCGATGTGTTCAACCTGTTCAAGAAGCATGGCCTGTCGGTGGACCTGATCGGTTCGGCCGAAACCAACGTCACCGTGTCGCTGGATCCGTCCGAGAACCTGGTCAACACCGATGTGCTGGCCGCGCTGTCGGCCGACCTGTCGCAGATCTGCAAGGTGAAGGTGATCGTGCCGTGCGCGGCGATCACCCTGGTTGGCCGCGGCATGCGTTCGCTGCTGCACAAGCTGTCGGACGTGTGGGCCACGTTCGGCCGCGAGCGCGTGCACATGATCTCGCAGTCGTCCAACGACCTGAACCTGACCTTCGTCATCGACGAAGCCGATGCCGATGGCCTGCTGCCGATCCTGCATGCCGAGCTGATCGACAGCGGCGCGATGCCGGTGGAAGAGACTGAGGTGTTCGGCCCACGCTGGCGCGAGATCGCCGGCACCGTGCGTCCGCGTGGCACGCCGTGGTGGCGGGGCCAGCGGGCGCACCTGCTGCAGCTGGCCGACGCCGGTACGCCGCGCTATGTCTACCACCTGCCGACCGTGCGCGCCCGTGCCCGCGCGCTGGCCGCGATCAAGCCGATCGACCAGCGCTACTACGCGATCAAGGCCAACAGCCACCCGGCCATCCTGCAGCTGCTGGAAGCCGAGGGCTTCGGCCTTGAGTGTGTATCGCACGGCGAACTGAAGCACGTGTTCCAGCACCTGCCGGAACTGTCGCCCAAGCGTGTGCTGTTCACTCCCAGCTTCTGCCCGCGCAGCGAGTACGAAGCCGCGTTCGCGCTGGGCGTGACCGTCACCGTCGACAACGTCGAAGCGCTGCAGCGCTGGCCGGACCTGTTCCGCAACCGTGAGCTGTGGCTGCGCGTGGATCTGGGCCGTGGCGAAGGCCACCATGCCAAGGTCCGTACCGGCGGCAAGGACTCCAAGTTCGGCCTGCCGATCGCCCGCGTCGATGAGTTCGTGCGCGCGGCCACCGATCTGGGCAGCCGCGTGGTCGGCCTGCATGCGCATCTGGGCAGCGGCGTGGAAACCGCACAGCACTGGCGCTTGATGTGCGATGAGCTGGCCGGTTTCGCCCGTCGCATCGGCAGCGTGCAGACCATCGACATTGGCGGTGGCCTGCCGATTCCGTACAGCGACGAAGACGAGCCGTTCGACCTGGACGCCTGGGCCGCCGGCTTGGCCGAGGTCAAGGCGCTGCATCCGGCATTCCGCCTGGCGATCGAGCCGGGCCGCTACCTGGTGGCCGAATCCGGCGTACTGCTGACCCATGTCACCCAGGTGGTGGAGAAGGACGGCGTGCGCCGTGTTGGCCTGGATGCCGGCATGAACGCACTGATGCGGCCGGCCCTGTACGACGCCTGGCACGACATCGAGAACCTCAGCCGCCAGGGCGGTTATGCCGAAGCGGCGTTCGATGTGGTCGGCCCGATCTGCGAATCCAGCGATGTGTTCGGCAAGCGCCGCAAGCTGCCGGTGTCGACCGCGCCGGACGACGTGATGCTGATCGCCGATGCCGGCGCCTACGGCTATTCGATGGCCAACACCTACAACCAGCGGATGCTGCCGCGCGAAGACGTGATCGAATGACCACCGCGCGCGCCCTGCACCCGCCCACCGACACGCCCCGCGCAGCTGCGCGGGCCCGTGCCTGACCGGATACACCATGACTGCTTTCGATAAACACCAGGTTTCCCGCTTCCGCTTCGTCCGCTGCGAATTCGCCGCGGACACCGGCGTGGCCAAGCTGGTCTACGCCTTTGATGACGGCCCGGAGATGGTGGAAACCATCACCGTGCCGGGCGCCCCGTTCGTGCTGGACGAAGCGCGTACCGCCGCTGTGCAGCGCGCGCTGCAGCTGCTGCACCTGATCGCCGGTGTCAGCTACTACAAGGCGGGCGTGCCGGAGACGGTCAGCATCGACAGCTACGCCATCGATGCCGATACCGCTGCGCTGGTGGAGACGGTCTACCTCAACGGTCTGGGCGAGTTCGCCTACCGCAACGGCCTGAACCTGCGCGGGCGCTTCCGCCTGCCGGTGCAGGGCGACGCGGTGCAGGCGCCGGTGCTGGGCCTGCAGCCGCACGCGCTGGTGGCGATCGGTGGCGGCAAGGATTCGCTGGTCAGCATCGAAGCGCTGCGCCGTGCCGGCGTGGACGAGACCGTGACCTGGATTGGTGGCTCGCAGCTGATCCGCGCCTGTGCCGAGCGTACCGGCCTGCCCACCTTGAACCTGGGCCGCGCGCTGGCGCCGGAACTGTTCGAGCTGAACCGCCAGGGTGCGTGGAACGGGCATATCCCGGTCACTGCGGTGAACTCGGCGATCATGGTGCTGGCCGCGCTGCTGCAGGGCGTGGACCAGGTGGTGTTCTCCAACGAACGTTCGGCCAGCTACGGCAGCCAGATTCCGGGCACCGGCGAAGTGAACCACCAGTGGTCCAAGGGCTGGGCATTCGAGCAGGCGTTCGGCAGCCATGTGCAGACGCACGTAGCGGCGGACCTGCAGTACTACTCGCTGCTGCGCCCGATGTCGGAGCTGGCAGTGGCCCGCCAGTTCGCCAAGACCGATTTCTACGACGCGCATTTCTCCAGCTGCAACCGTAACTTCCACATCCTTGGCGAGCGCCCGGTGAACCGCTGGTGCGGTGTCTGCCCGAAGTGCCATTTCGTGTTCCTGGCGCTGGCCCCGTTCATGCCCAAGACGCGCCTGGTGCGCATCTTCGGCCGCAACCTGCTGGATGATGCCGAGCAGGCCGGTGGCTTCGATGCGCTGCTGGAATTCCAGGACCACAAGCCGTTCGAGTGCGTGGGCGAAGGCCGCGAATCGCGTGCGGCGATGGCGACCCTGGCGCAGCGCCCGGAGTGGAAGGAAGACGTGCTGGTGAAGCGCTTCTGCAACGAGATCCAGCCGCAGCTGGATGCCGCCGAACTGGAACTGGCACCGCTGCTGCAGCTGCAGGGCGAGCACCGCGTTCCGGCTGCGCTGTGGGAACGGGTGCGTGAAGATTTCGAAGCTTGAAGGAAAGCGCGTCGCGCTGTGGGGCTGGGGCCGTGAGGGCCGCGCCGCGTTTGCGGTACTGCGCGAGCGCCTGCCCATGCTGCCGCTGAGCCTGTTCTGCCCGGCGGCCGAAGTGGAGGCCGCGCGTGCGGAAACACAGGGCGTGCTGGACGTGCGTGGCGAGCCTTCTGCTGAAGCGCTGGCCGCGTTCGACGTGGTGATCAAGTCGCCCGGCATCAGCCCATACCAGCCGGTCGCGCTGGCGGCGGCGGGGCAGGGCACCACCTTCATCGGTGGCACCGCGCTGTGGTTCGCCGAACATGCAGGTGCTGATGGCATCGTGCACGACACCGTGTGCGTGACCGGCACCAAGGGCAAGAGCACCACCACCGCGCTGGTCGCGCACCTGCTGCGTGCCGCCGGCCACCGCACCGGCCTGGTCGGCAACATCGGCCTGCCGCTACTGGAAGTGCTGGACCCGCAGCCCGTACCCGCGTACTGGGCGGTGGAACTGTCCAGCTACCAGACCGGCGAAGTGGCGCGCAGTGGCGCCCATCCGCAGGTAGCGGTGGTGCTGAACCTGTTCCCGGAGCACCTGGACTGGCACGGCAGCGAGCAGCGTTACATCGACGACAAGCTGCGGCTGGTGACTGAAGCCGCGCCGCGCATTGCCGTGCTCAATGCCGCCGATCCGCACCTGGCCGTGCTGTCACTGCCCGATAGCGAGGTGGTCTGGTTCAACCAGCCGCAGGGTTGGCACATGCGCGGTGACATCGTGCATCGCGGTGAGCAGGCGGTGTTCGATACCCGCAACACCCCGCTGCCGGGTCGCCACAATCGCGGAAACCTGTGCGCGGTGCTGGCAGCGCTGGAAGCGCTGGGATTGGACGCGGTGGCGCTGGCGCCGGCGGTGCAGGATTTCCGCCCGTTGCCGAACCGCCTGCAGCGCATCGGCGTGGCCGATGGCCTGACCTACGTCAACGATTCGATCAGCACCACGCCGCATGCCAGCCTGGCCGCGCTGGAGTGTTTCGCCGGCCAGCGCATCGCGCTGCTGGTGGGCGGCCATGATCGTGGCCTGGACTGGACCGATTTCATGCAGCACATGGCGCACGACGTGCCGCCGGTGGAGATCGTGACCATGGGCAGCAACGGCCCGCGCATCCACGCCATGCTGCAGCCGCAGGCCGATGCTGGTCGCTTCGGCCTGCACGCGGCGGCGGATCTGCCCGAGGCAATGGCGCTGGCACGTGCCGCGTTGGGTTCTGAAGGCGGGGTGGTATTGCTGTCGCCGGGCGCGCCGAGCTTTGGTGCCTACCGGGATTACGTGGCGCGTGGCCGTCATTTCGCTGAGCTGGCTGGGTTTGACCCGGAGAGCATCAGCGCGATTCCCGGGCTGGGTATCGCTTGAAGGTAGTGCCGGCCGCTGGCCGGCAACCTCCGGAGAAATTCATCCACGCATGGCGTGGATCTACTGCTCCTCATCGATGAACGCGTAGCCGCCTTCGATCAGCTGCTGCAGGTACGCATCGAAGCTGGGCGCGATCACCGCATAGCTGTCCGGATCGTGCAGGTAGCGCACCACCTGGCCGACCGCACCGCCCGGCGCGGGATCAAAATCCAGGTACAGCATCGAGGTGCCGCCGTTGTTCATGCAGTGCGAGAAGCACAGGCGGCGGTTCATCGGCAGATCGGCGTCGATGCCCTCACCCAGGATCTCCGGCTCGTCATCCAGCCACTCTTCGTAGATGGAACGGATGCTGTCGTCCCACTGCTGCTGGTCCTCGAAGATCTGCGCGACCGAGCGCAGGTAGTAGGGGTAATCGCCCACATCTGAACCCAGCATCAGCACGCAGACCTCGCCGCCGGGGTACTCGCGGAAATGGGTGCCATCCACGCGGGACAACAGTTCCGCCAGGCTGTCCGGCACCTGCGGCCACTGCGCACGCAGGCGCTGCAGGTCTTCGGCGCTGGCGCCCTGGACCCAAGCCCACTGGGCGGCATCGTCGGCAGGCAGACGCGGAACAAGGCCAGACAGGAAGCGATCAACAAGATTCATGCGAAAAAAGGGGACGGAGGGGATTAAGTCGTATCCAACCACACCTGCGTCACGTCGCCAATGCAGAATGCGACGCGGGAGGGGCGAATACGGCTTAATCCCCTCCGTCCCCTTTTTCTTGCGGAGCAGGCGCATGAATCGTTGGCGATGCGGTGTGGCGGTGGTTCTGGGGCTGGCGGCGATGCCGGCGTGGGCGGCGATGAAGACGCAGCCGGTGGAGTGGAAGCACCAGGGCACGACTTTCAGCGGCGTGCTGGTCTATGACGACGGCGACAACGATAAGCGCCCCGGGCTGGTGATGGTGCCGAACTGGAAAGGCGTGAACGAGTCGGCCATCGAGAAGGCCAAGCAGCTGGCTGGCGATGACTATGTGGTGCTGGTGGCCGATGTCTACGGCAAGAGCGTGCGGCCGAAGACCGATGCCGAGGCCGGGCCGGTGGCGACCAAGCTCCGCAACGACCGGCCGCTGCTGCGTGCGCGTGCGCTGGAGGCGGTGAACGTGCTCAAGGCCCAGGCCGGCAAGGCACCGCTGGATGCCAGCCGGATCGGTGCGGTGGGCTTCTGTTTCGGTGGCACCACGGTGCTGGAGCTGGCCCGTGCCGGTGCGCCGCTGGCAGGGGTGGTCAGCCTGCACGGCGGGCTGGGTTCGCCGCTGCCGGCACAGGCTGGTGGCAGCCACCCGTCGGTGCTGGTGCTCAATGGCGCCGACGACACCAGCGTGACCGCCGAGGACATCGGCAGCTTCCAGAAAGAAATGAACGCGGCCAAGGTCGATTGGGAATTCACCAACTACAGCGGCGCGGTGCACTGCTTTGCCGAGCGCGATGCCAACAGCCCGCCGGGCTGCCAGTACAACGAGCGCGCGGCGAAGCGTGCGTGGAAGGCGCTGGATGAGTTCTTCGAGGAGCGCTTCGAGAAACGTTGAACCGTGCAGCGGTAGTGCCGGCCGCTGGCCGGCATTCCCGTGACATCCGCAGCATCATGAGGTTGCCGGCCAGCGGCCGGCACTACAATGCGGTCAATGCGAACGGTCGGCAGCCACCGATGTTTCCGTGCCGACCAACGGTCGGCACCCACCGGAATGCCGGTTTAGTGGGTGCCGACCGTTGGTCGGCACGCCTCAACCCATCAATGCGAACGCTGCACCGCGTAGCGGGCCAGGCCGCGCAGGGCCGCCACGGCATCATTGTCGGCCAGGCCATCAAGCGCGCGCTCGGCGGCTTCGGCATATTCCTCGGCACGCGCGCGGCTGTACTCGAGGCCGCCGGTGGCGCGGATCGCGGCCAGCACTTCCGGCATCGCCGAGGCGTCGCCGTCCTGCACGATGGTGCGCAGGCGCTCGCGGGTGGCGTTGTCGGAGTGGGCCATCGCGTGGATCAGGGGCAGCGTCGCCTTGCCCTCGGCGAGGTCGTCACCCAGGTTCTTGCCCAGCTCCTCGGCATTGGCCGAATAGTCCAGCACGTCGTCGGCAATCTGGAACGCGTAGCCCAGGTGCATGCCGTAGTCGAACAGGGCCTGCTGGGTAGCTTCATCCACGCCGCTGGCCAGCGCGCCCAGGCGGGTGCCGGCGGCGAACAGCACCGCGGTCTTGCGCTCGATCACGCGCAGGTAGGCGGCTTCGTCGGTATCCGGGTTGTGCACGTGCAGCAGCTGCAGTACTTCACCCTCGGCGATGCGGTTGGTGGCATCGGCCAGGATCTGCATCACCGACATGCGCTCCAGCTCGACCATCAGCTGGAAGCTGCGCGAGTACAGGAAGTCGCCGACCAGCACGCTGGGCGCGTTGCCCCACAGGGCGTTGGCGGTGCTGCGGCCACGGCGCAGGCTGGATTCGTCCACCACGTCGTCGTGCAGCAGGGTGGAGGTGTGGATGAACTCGATGATCGCCGCCAGCTGGTGGTGGTCCGGGCCGGCCTGGCCGACCGCATGGCCGGCCAGCATCACCAGCATCGGGCGCAGGCGCTTGCCGCCGGCGGAAATGATGTGGTCGGCGATCTGGTTGATCAGCACGACGTCCGAGGACAGGCGGCGCCGGATCAGGGCGTCGACGGCGGCCATGTCGGCCGCGGCAAGCGACTGGATCTGGGGCAGGCCCAGGGCGGGACGGGTGTCTTCGGTGATGGTCATGCGATCAGGCTTTCAGGCTCATCGCTGATTATAGGCGTTGCCTGTGAATTCGGGCGCAAACCGGGCAGGCCGGCGTCCGCGGCCCGGCCGCGGATGCCGCCTGCGTGAATACGTATGCAGGTTGCGCCATGCCCGTGAGGCCACCGCTAAGCTTGCGGCATCAGGATTTCGGCCCGCTCCCGGCGGGTCCCGCACGCCCGGAGGGGGGCTGTCGATGTCGCACTATCCATGGTGGCGCGGAGCCGTCATCTACCAGATCTACCCGCGCAGTTTCCTTGACGCCAACGGCGACGGGGTAGGCGACCTGCCGGGCATCATCCAGCGCCTGGACCACATCGCAACGCTGGGCGTGGACGCGATCTGGATCTCGCCGTTCTTCAAATCGCCGATGGCCGACTTCGGCTACGACATCGCCGACTACCGCGACGTCGACCCGCTGTTCGGCAGCCTGGACGACTTCGACCGCCTGCTGGCCAAGGCGCACGGCCTGGGCCTGAAGGTGATGATCGACCAGGTGCTGAGCCATACTTCGATCGAGCACGCCTGGTTCCGCGAGAGCCGCCAGGATCGTAGCAACCCGAAGGCGGACTGGTACGTCTGGGCCGACCCGCGCGAGGACGGCACGCCGCCCAACAACTGGCTGTCGCTGTTCGGCGGCTGCGCCTGGCAGTGGGAGCCGCGCCGCGAGCAGTACTACCTGCACAACTTCCTGGTCGACCAGCCGGACCTGAACTTCCATCACCCGGACGCGCAGCAGGCGACCCTGGACAACGTGCGCTTCTGGCTGGACCGCGGCGTGGATGGCTTCCGCCTGGATGCGATCAACTTCTGCTTCCATGACGCGCAGCTGCGCGACAACCCGGCCAAGCCGGCGGAGAAGCGCTTCGGTCGCGGCTTCAGCCCGGACAACCCGTACGCCTACCAGTACCACTATTACAACAATACCCAGCCGGAGAACCTGCCGTTCCTGGAGCGGCTGCGCGCGCTGCTGGACGAGTACCCGGGGGCGGTCAGCCTGGGCGAGATCTCCTCGGAGGACTCGCTGGCCACCACCGCCGAGTACACCCGCGATGGCCGCCTGCACATGGGCTACAGCTTCGAGCTGCTGGTGGACGACTACAGCGCGGCCTATATCCGCGACACGGTCTCGCGGCTGGAAGCGGCGATGACCGAAGGCTGGCCGTGCTGGGCGGTTTCGAATCACGACGTGGAGCGGGCGGTCAGCCGCTGGGGCGGCCACCCGGCCGACCCGCGCCTGGCGCGGATGCTGGTGGCGATGCTGTGCTCGCTGCGCGGCTCGGTCTGCCTGTACCAGGGCGAGGAGCTGGGCCTGGCCGAGGCCGAGGTGCCGTTCGAGGCCCTGCAGGACCCGTATGGCATCACCTTCTGGCCGAACTTCAAGGGCCGTGATGGCTGTCGCACCCCGTTGCCGTGGACCGATGCGCCGCTGGCGGGTTTCACCACGGGCCAGCCGTGGCTGCCGATCCCGGCCGAGCACCGCGCCGCGGCGGTGACGGTGCAGGAGCGCGACCCGGATTCGGTCCTGGCCGCATTCCGGGGGTTCCTGGCCTGGCGGCATAGCCAGCCGGCGCTCCTGCATGGCAGCATCCGATTCATCGAAAGCGCCGAGCCAGTGCTGCTGTTCGAGCGTATGCTTGCAGATGAAACCCTGCTGCTGGCCTTCAACCTGTCGGCCGAGGCGGTGAGCCATCCGCTGCCGCCGGGCAACTGGCAGCAGGTGGCGGTACCGGGCCCGGATGCGGGCACGGTGCAGGGTGATGAACTCCAGCTGCCGCCGCGTGCGGTGTATTGCGCCCGACGCAGCTGACCGTTTTCTCCGGTGGCGGTACTTGCGGGGACGGGGCCGAAGCGCCCCGTCCCTTTTTTGTGGGTGGGCTTCCGGCGAAAGGCATCCACGCCATGCGTGGATGGGCCTTGCCGACCAACGGCCGGCATCCGCGCAAAAGAAAACCCGCTGCCTGCGCAGCGGGTTTCCGATGAGTCCCTGCCGGCCAGCGGCCGGCACTACCCGGTCGTGGTCAGAACTTGTAGTTCACGCCCAGCATGTAGGTGCGGCCCCATTCGATGTATTCCAGCGGGCGGTCCTTGCTGCCGGCGTAGGTGCGGTACGGCTCGTTGGTCAGGTTGCTGCCCTGCAGCAGCAGGGTCAGCCCGCGCAGGCTGCTGCTGTCGCTGAAGGTGTAGCTGACCTGTGCATCGGTCACGTTCTCGCCCACCACGTAACGCAGCGTGCGGTTGCCGTTGAAGTTGCCGATCTCACCGATGAAGTCCGAGCGGCGGCGCTGGCTCACGCGTGCTTCAAAGCCACTGCGCTCGTAGTAGGCGGTGAAGTTGTACACGCGCTTGGACAGGCCCGGCAGGCTGATCGGGTCGGTGCCCACACTGGAGGCACTCTCCGGATCCAGGATGGTGATGTCGCTCTTGTTGAAGGTCGCGCTGGCCTGCACGCCGAAGCCGCGCAGGCTGTCGGTCAGCATCTCCAGCGGGAACGACCCGGTCAGCTCCAGCCCCTTCAACGTGCCGCCCTTGCCGTTCTGCGGCGTGGAGAAGGTGCCGGTGGTCAGCACCGGTGCGGTCATGCCCGGCGGTGGCACGTAGTTGCCGAGCAGGCCGCTGAAGTCGTAGTTGTCCACCGACTGCGTGTAGACGTAGCTCTTCAGGTCCTTGTAGAAGATCGCCGCAGCCACGTAGGCCTTCTCGCCGAAGTACTTCTCATAGGACAGATCCAGCGCGGTGGCGCGCCACGGATCGAGCAGCGGATTGCCACCGCTGCCACCGGGGCGGCCGTTGTTGGTATCCACGCCGAATTCCAGGCCGGCACGCATCTGGTCCACGCGCGGGCGCGCGACCTGCTTGGCGGCGGCGAAGCGCAGCGTCTGCTGGTGCGGGAACATGAACACCAGGTTCAAGCTTGGCAGCCAATCCTTGTAGGTCTTGCCGGCAGAGAAGGGCTGGATGTTGCTGCCCGCCGGCTGCGAGCTGTCCCAGTAGCGCGAATCCGAGCTCTGGTCGGTGTGCTGCATCTGCACGCCGATGTTGCCGCGCACGCCGACCACGCCGATGTCGGTGTTGATGTTCAGGCGTGCCCACGCCGTGGTGATCTTCTCCTCGACCGTCCAGGATTTTGGAATCAGGTAGTCCAGGTTGTCGACCGGGTTGAAGGTCATGTAACGACCGACGGCTGCCGGCACATTCCACGACGGGATGGTGCCGATGCCGGCGAAACCGAGGTTGACCGGGCGGTACTGCAGGTCCGGTGCGATGGTGGATTCGCCTTGGGCGCCGAGCAGGATGTTGCCTTCGGCCTGAGCCTTCTGCTTGCGACGGTCGGCATAGTTCACGCCCACGTCCACATCCGAGAACCAGCTGGACATGGCCTCGGGAACCGGCAGCGTCGCCGCCAGCTTGGCGCCCTTCAAGCGGTCTTCGACCTCCGGCACCTTGCCGTAGCCGGAACCATAGATCGTGTTGGTCAGGAACAGGCTGTCCGGATTGGAATAGTCGCGCCCCGGCGTGATCTGCGAGAAGCTGTTGTTGTTCACCACCAGGCCGATCGTGTCGAACTGCGGGCGCGGCACCAGCTGCAGGTTGTTCTCCAGGTTGATCTCGCGGCGGGTTGCCTTCGAATAGTTCAGGTCGGCGACCAGCTTCACGCCACCGACGTTGAACTCGTTGTTCCAGCCGAACGCATCGATCTTGTCCTTGCGCTTGTTGTACATGCCGCGCACCAGCGGGTACGCATTGTTGATCGTGCCACCGGTGAAGCTGCCATCGGCATTGCGGCCGACATTGCTGAACACCGGCAGGATCGCGTTGGGATTGTTGCTGTCCTCGCCGTTGCCGCTGAGGCTCAGCTCGAACTGGTTGGCGGTGTCGATCTGCTCGGCTTCGGTATGGAACGCATCGAAGGTGCTGGTCCAGCTGTTGCTGGGGCGGAACTGGATCGTTGCCATCACGCCGTCGCGCTTGTTGTTGCCGGTGCGGCGCAGGGCCTTGATGCCATCGGTGAAGTAGGTGCCAGGTGCGATTCCGCGACGCTCGCCCTTGTCAGTGTGTTCGGTGGTCCAGGGCTCGTACAGGCCGACCTGGTTCTCCTGGATCGGCATGTCGCTGTGCGCATAACCAATGGCGATGCCCAGGGTGTTGTCGAAGAACTGGTCGATGTAGCTGGCGCTGAAACGGTTGCCATACGGGTCGATGTTGGCAGCGCGGCCCAGGGAGCTCTTCTGGTAGCGGCCGCTGACCGCGATCACGCGCTCGCCGAAGCTGAGCGGGCGTGCGGTCTGCATGTCGATGGTGCCCGACAGGCCCTGGCCGACCAGCGCCGCGTCCGGGGTCTTGTACACGGTCACGCCGTTGACCAGCTCGGACGGGTACTGGTCGAACTCGACACCGCGGTTGTCGCCGGTGCTGACCACTTCACGGCCATTGAGCAGGGTGGTGGCGAAGTCGGGCGACAGGCCACGCACACTGATCACCTGCGCACGGCCGGCCACGCGCTGGGCAGCCAGGCCGGGCAGGCGCGAGATGGATTCGGCGATGCTGACGTCGGGCAGTTTGCCGATGTCTTCGGCGGAGATCGCTTCGACCACCGAGGTGGCGTCCTGCTTGATCGCGATTGCGTTCTCGATGCCGCGGCGGATGCCGGTGACCTGCACCGTATCCAGGTTGGTGGCGGCGGTGGCGGCCGGCGTGGTGGTGCTCTGCGTGGACTGTGCCGACGCCAGCGTCGGCGCCAGGACAACGGCCAGCGCGATGCTCAGCGCGCTGCGCTTGTGGTTCAACATTTTCCCCTCCCAGGCAATGTTGCAGATCGATTCGTGAACGTCCCGGAGTGACCGTGGACGTGCGACGCGGTGGCCGCTGTCGTCGCCGCTATGGTAGGCAGCGCGTTCTTCGCGGGAATCACCCTGCATACGTATTCAATGGCGTTTGCAGGGATGTAATCGCTTTCAGGTTCTGTTTGCGGTAGTGCCGGCCGCTGGCCGGCAATCGCGTTCACCGGGTTGCCGGCCAGCGGCCGGCACTACCGGGGCATTCAAAGCGGCGTGAAACGGATGGCCTGCCCGCCACCCGGCGCAAGCACCAGCGTCAGTGCGTCGGCGCTGGTCACCTCTCGGGTTTCGCGCGCGAATGCGAAGGGATTGCTGCGGAAATCCGCGCCCTCGCCATCGCGGTAGATCTCGGCGCGGTAGCGCACGCCCGGTTCCAGGAAGCCCAGCGACACCGGCAGCACACGGCCGTGCTCGTCGGTGATGCTGCCGAGGAACCAGTCGCGGCTGTTGCGGTCGCGGCGCACGATCGTCACGTAGTCGCCCACTTCGCCATCGAGCACGCGGCTCTGCTCCCAGTCCACCGCGACGTCTTCGATGAAGCGGAATGCCTGGCGATGCTGCAGGTAGTGCTCGGGCAGGTCGGCGGCCATCTGGATCGGGCTGTACAGCACCACGTACAGCGCCAGCTGGCGTGCCAGCGTGCTGGGAATGGCCTGGCCGTGGCGGCCCTTCAGGCTGAGGATGCCGGGGGTGTAATCCATCGGCCCGGCCAGCATGCGGGTGAACACCAGGTTGACCTCATGTTCCGGCGGGTTCGGCGGCTGGCCCCAGGCGTTGTACTCCATGCCACGTGCGCCTTCGCGCGAGATCCAGTTGGGATAGGTGCGGCGCAGGCCGGTGTCCTTGATCGGCTCATGCGGGTTCACTGACAGATGGCGGCGCGCTGCTTCCTGCACCACCGTCAGATGGTGGCGCGCCATGAACTGCCCGTCATGCCACTCACGCCACAGCGGGCCGCCCGAGGGATTGCGGCGGTCGACCTGGCCGTCGTCGCAGACGTAACCGGTCTTGAACTGGTCCACGCCCAGCCGCGCATACAGGTCCAGTGCGGTACCCAGCTGGTCCTCGTAATGCTCGATGGCACAGCCGGTTTCGTGGTGGCCGATCAGATGCACGTCCTTCTTCAGGCCATACGCTGACAGCGCTTCAATGTCGAAATCGGGCGTGGCACGGGTGAAATCGAAGTCGTAGCCATTGCCCACCCACATGCCGTCCCAGCCCGGATTCCAGCCTTCCACCAGCACGCCACGGAAGCCGTGCGCGGCGGCGAAGTCGATCACCTTCTTCGTCTTGGCGGTGGTGGCCGCATGCTTCGGCCCGGTCGCCCAGCTCTCGTTGTCCAGGTGCATCGACCACCACACCCCCAGGTACTTGGCCGGCTTCACCCAGCTCACATCGCCCAGTGCATTGGGCTCGTTGAGGTTGAGGATGAGGTCTGATTCGACCAGGCCACCTGCACGGTCGGCAATCTGCAGCGTGCGCCACGGTGTGGCGAAGGGCAGGGCACGGCGCACCTTCCAGCCTTCGGCCGAGGGCGAGAGCTGCGCGCGCAGGCGCTGGCCCTCGGTTCGCCGCAGCCACATGCCGGCATAGTCCACCAGCGCGGCCTCGTGGATCGCCACGTGCAGCCCATCGCGGCTGCGCAGGGTCATTGGCGTATGCACCAACGGCACCTCATTCAACGGCGTGCGCTGGTACAGGTACTCGTAGTGGATCGGTTCGCCGGCAGGGATCCACCACGCGGTGGAATCCTGTGCGATGGCGAACTCGGTCAGCTCGTCATCGATGATGGCTTCGCGCAGGTTCGGCTGCTCGGGGAATACGTAGCGGAAGCCGAGGCCATCGTCGTAGATGCGGAACACCACATCGAGCCGGCGCTTGCTGCCGGTGGTCTCGGCCAGATGCACGGTCAGCTCATTGAAACGGTTGCGGGTAATCCGGCGCTCGCCCCAGGGCTGTTCCCAGCGGTCATCGACGCTGCGTTGCTGTTGGCCGAGCAGGGCGAAATCGCGGTCCAGGCGGCCATCGCGCAAGGCAAAGCCCAGCTTCGAATCTTCCACCACGGTCTCGCCGAAACGCTCGACGCGATAGCGCGCGGTGCCACCGTCCAGCACCAGGCTGACCTTGAGTACCTTTCCCGGTGATTCGACGCTGGCCACCTGCGGCGCGGCCTGCGCCAGCGTGGCCAGGCCCAGCAGAGCCAGACCGAGCAGGTGCGCGAACACCGCGCGTACAGCAGTGGGTGACATCGGCATTTCCCCTCCCAAGGCGCCGTTGGCAGACCCGGACCATAAGCCAGCGCGGCAGGCCCGCTACCGCGCAACGCCATGAATACGTATGCAGTTGGACGCAGCCGACAGCCCCGCGTCTACCATGGGGCCAAGGCACCTTGAGGGAGGGGCCGCGCCCGCCCGCCGGCAACGACGGTGCGGACCTACAACGCGTGCAGAGAGGGAGGGAGGCCGACGGGCGCAAGCCGGTCCGCCGCTTCGATGCTGAAGATCATTTGCCTGACCGCTGCCCTGGGGGCAGCGCTGGGATCGACCGCGCAGGCGGCCGACCTGCAATTCGACGGCCGCCATGCGCGCGCCGAAGCCGCTGCCAACGGCAGCTATGTGCTGCATGCGCGCACACCGGAGGGACGCGGTGAGGTGCGTATCGCGCCCATGCCGATGCGCAGCCAGACCGGCAGCGTGATGTTCGATGCACTGTTCGCGCTGGCCCAGCAGGAGATGGACCAGGACCGCGTGGATGCGATCCGCGATCCCGCGTTCGACGAAGGCCGGCCGGTGCCATGCGAGTGCTTCCAGACCGGCGCGCGCTGGCCCTACGTGTGGACCCGCGATGTCAGCTTCGCCGCCGATCTGGCGCTGGCGCGGCTGGACCCGCAGCGCACCCGGCAGTCGCTGCAGTTCAAGCTCTCGGCAGCGCGCGATGGCCATACGCCCGGCCTGTTCGTGGCGCAGGACACCGGTTCCGGCGGCAGCTGGCCGATCAGCAGCGACCGCGTGGTGTGGTTCCTGGCGGCACGTCACCTGTTGGAGGATCGCGCGTTTGCCGACGAGGTCTGGCAGGCGCTGCAGGGCACGCTGGCGCAGGACCGCGCGATGGTGTTCGACGCGCAGATGGGCCTGTACCGTGGCGAGACCTCGTTCCTGGACTGGCGCGAGCAGACCTATCCGGACTGGACCCGCGAGGACGTGCGCTTCATCGGTGATTCCTACGCACTGTCCACCAACGTGCTGCACTACCAGGCACTGCGCCTGGCCGAACGCCTGGCCGGCCAACATGGTGATGCCCGCGCGGCCGACTACAAGGCCTGGGCCGATGCGCTGGCGCAGCAGATCGATGCGCGCTTCTGGCGCGAGGACATGGGCCAGTACATGAGCTACATCGGCGAAGCCGCGCACCCGGTGCCCTACGTCAAGGTCGATCTGCTTGGCCTGTCGCTGGGCATCCTCGCCGAGGTGCTGCCGCCGGAGCGCGCGCGCCGTGCACTGGCTGCCTACCCGATGGGGCCAGCCGGCAGCCCGGTGGTGTGGCCGCAGGAGGTGCAGCAGCCGATCTACCACAACCGCGCGATCTGGCCGTTCGTCAGTGCCTACTCGCTGCGTGCGGCACGGCAGCTGGATGATGCACCGCGCATCGCCGCTGAGATCCGTTCGCTGATGCAGGGCGCGGCGCTGGCCGGTTCCAACATGGAAAACTACGAACTGGTCAGCCAGGCCGTGCATGTCGAGGAAGGTGCGCTGAGCGGCCCGGTGGTCAACTCCGAACGCCAGTTGTGGTCGGTGGCCGGCTACCTGTCGATGGTGCTTGAAGGTGTGTTCGGTGTGCAGGACGATGGCCGCGTGCAGCCCAAGCTGCCGGCCGTGCTGGTGCCGGAGCTGTTCGGCACGCGCCCCCGCATCACCCTGGAAGCCAACGGCAAGCGCTATGTGCTGGAGCGCCCGCAGAACGTGGGCGATGGCCTGCTGGTGGCCGGCAGCACCACCACGCGTGGCACGATCACCACGGTGGAGCTGGTCGCCGCCCCGGCCGCAACCGGTTTTTCTGCCACGACTGCGGATGCCAACGCGCGTGCGCCAGCTACACCGACTGCGCCGCAGGCCACCCGCAAAGGCACTGGCTGGAGCGTCCCGGTTGCGGCTGACCAGACGCTATGGAAGGACGGCAGGCATGTCGCCGCCAGCAATGGCCCGGCGCACATCAGCGACGATGGCCTGCAGCACTGCCTCAGCCTGACCCGGCGCGTGGGTGCATTGGAATCACTGCACAGCCCGACGCTCTGCGTCGGTCCGCAGCAGGTGCTGAAGGGCGATGATCGCTGGCAGTTCACCTCGGCCAGGGCCGGGCAGGTGCGCCTGCGCCTGCAGTACCGTAACCCGAACGGGCCGATCAACACTGGCGTCACCGCTGCGGTCAAGCAGCTGGTGCTGCAGTGCCCGGGCCAGCCGTTGCAGCAGCATACGGTCACCCTGCCGCACAGCGTGGCGATGCAGGACTCGACCTCGGCGACATTCACGGTGCCCAAGGGGCAATGCACGGTCGCGCTTGAAGAGGGCTTCAACATGAGCGCGCTGCAGCACTTCGCGCACTACACCGGCGGCAAGGGGGGGCGCGATGGTGTGCTCAACCAGGCCCAGGTGCAGGCGCTGAAGGTGGCGCCGGTGGCGATGGAAGAGGGCGCACGATGAGTCGTCCCGCCAAACCGCAGCTGTCGTTCTGGCAGATCTGGAACATGTGTTTCGGCTTCCTCGGCATCCAGTTCGGGTTCGCCCTGCAGAACGCCAACGCCAGCCGCATCTTCGAGACCCTGGGCGCGGACATGGACGCGGTGCCCGGGCTGTGGATCGCGGCGCCATTGACTGGCCTGCTGGTGCAGCCGGTGATCGGTTACCTGTCTGATCGCACCTGGACGCGCTGGGGCCGTCGCCGCCCGTTCTTCATGATCGGTGCGGTACTGACCACGCTGGCGCTGCTGGTGATGCCGAATTCGCCGACGCTGTGGATCGCCGCCGGTACCTTGTGGGTGCTGGACGCCTCCATCAACGTGTCGATGGAACCGTTCCGCGCCTTCGTCGGTGATCAGCTGGCACCACGCCAGCGGCCGGCCGGCTACGCGATGCAGAGCTTCTTCATCGGCGTGGGCGCCATCGTCGCCAGCTTCCTGCCGTTCATCCTGGCCCACTTCGGTGTTGCCAATACCGCAGCTGCCGGAGAAGTGCCCGATACCGTGCGCTATGCGTTCTACTTCGGCGCGGTGGTGCTGCTGGCGGCGATCACCTGGACGGTGGTCAGCACCCGCGAGTACTCGCCAGCGGAGCTGGCCGGGTTTGACGATGCCGAGCCGCCGGCGCACCACGCAGGGGCTGCGATCAGTGGCCCCGCACCGTGGACGCAGGTGGCGCTGTGGCTGGGGCTCGGCGTGGTGCTGGCGCTGTTGATCGCCTGGCGGCAGGGCGACAGGATGCTGTATGTGCTGGCAGGACTGTGCGCCGGCTACGGCCTGCTGCTGGCGGCCGCGCGTGCCTTGCCTGCCACGCATATGCTGGCCGCCATCGTCGGCGACCTGCGCGCGATGCCGGTGACCATGCGTCGTTTGGCGTGGGTGCAGTTCTTCTCGTGGTTCGCGCTGTTCGCGATGTGGATCTACACCACCGCCGCGGTGGCGGGTACCCACTTCGGCTCGACCGATCCGCAGTCGGCGGCCTACAACGAGGGCGCCAACTGGGTGGGCGTGCTGTTTGGTGCCTACAACGGCTTCGCTGCGCTGGCCGCAGTACTGATCCCGCCGATGGTGCGTGCGATCGGCCTGCGCTGGAGCCACCTGGTCAACCTGTGGCTGGGCGGCGCCGGCCTGGTCTCGCTGATGTTCATCCGCGACCCGCACTGGCTGCTGCTGTCGATGGTCGGCGTCGGCTTCGCCTGGGCGTCCATTCTTTCGCTGCCCTATGCGCTGCTGTCCGACAGCGTGCCGGCATCGAAGATGGGCGTGTACATGGGCATCTTCAATTTCTTCATCGTGATCCCGCAGCTGGTCGCGGCCAGTGCCCTCGGCTTTGCCCTGCGCGCCTGGCTGGGTGGCCAGCCGATGCATGTGCTGGTGCTGGGCGGCTGCAGCCTGTTCGTCGCCGGCCTGTGCGTGCTGCGGGTTCCGTCCCGTCCGGAGGTGGTGTGATGCGTGGTGCGCTGTCTGTTGCTGTTTCCCTGGTGCTGCTGGCCGGCCATGCGGCGGCCGCGCCGCGCCCGGACTACGTCGGCACCACTGAGCCGTTCGCTAGCGATGCGGTGTACTTCGTGGTCACCGACCGCTTCGTCAACGGCGACCCGTCCAACGACCATCGCGACCAGGGCGGCAAGCACCGCACCTTCGATATCCTGGTGCCGTGCCCGGACAAGGTGGACGGCAATATCGGCTACCTAGGTGGCGACTTCCGCGGCGTGCTCGACAATGCGCAGTACATCCGCAACCTCGGCTTCGGCGCGGTATGGATCACGCCAATCATCGACAACCCGGACGAGGCGTTCACCGGCAGCAAGGCGATCAGCTGTACCAGCACGCTGACCGATCGCGGCAAGACCGGCTACCACGGCTACTGGGGCATCAACTTCTACAAGCTCGATGAGCACCTGCCCAGCAAGGACCTGGACTTCGCGGGGTTGACCAAGGGCCTGCATGGCGCAGGCCTGAAGGTGGTGCTGGACATCGTCGGCAACCACGGCTCGCCGGCCTGGACCATGCCGACACGGCAGCCGCAGTTCGGCCAGATCTTCGACAAGGACGGCAAACTGATTGCCGACCACCAGAACCTGCCGCCGCAGGAGCTGGACCCGAAGCACAACCCGCTGCACGCGTTCTACAACAACATCGGTCCGGTCGACAGCAAGGACGGCTCGATCTTCGACGGCAACCTTGCCGAGCTGTCCGACTTCAACCAGGACAATCCGGCGGTGATGGATTATCTGGTGGGCGCCTACCTGCAGTGGACCGCACAAGGCGTGGATGCGCTGCGCATCGATACCATCGGCTGGCTGCCGCACCCGTGGTGGCATGCCTTCGTGAAGCGCATCCGCGCCGAGCATCCGGGCATGTTCATGTTCGGCGAAGCGTTCGACTACAACGCCGCGAGCATCGCCGAACACACCTGGCCGGCCAACGCCAATGTCAGCGTGCTCGACTTCCCGCTGCGCGGCGCACTGGAGCAGACCTTCGGCACCGCCGGAAAGGGCTTCGAGACCCTGGCCGAGCCGCTGCACCTGAGCGGTGGCCCGTACGCCAACCCGTATGAGCTGATGAGCTTCTACGACAACCACGACATGCCGCGCCTGCAGGCCAGCGACAGCGGCTTCATCGATGCGCACAACTGGTTGTTCACCGCACGCGGCATTCCGGTGGTCTATTACGGCTCGGAAACCGGCTTCATGCGCGGCCGCGCCGAGCATGCCGGCAATCGTGCCTACTTTGGCCAGCCGCGCGTGGACGCCGCACCGGAAAGTCCGATCTTCGCGCCGCTGCAGCGTATCGCGCGATTGCGCGAAGCCACGCCGGCGCTGCAGCGTGGCCTGCAGGTGAACGAGCGCCTGCAGGGTGATGAGGCGGTGTTCTTCCGCGTGCTGCAGCATGGCGACGTGGCGCAGACCGCGCTGGTGCTGCTGAACAAGGGCGACCGGACCAGGACCCTCACTGTGTCGCGTTACGTGCAGGCGGGCCGCTGGCGCGATGCGCTGGACGGCGGTTCGTTGCAGGTGGATGCCTCCCTGAAGGCCGACGTGCCCGCGCACGGCGTGAAGGTCTACGTGCTGGACGCCGCCGTGCAGCAGCCGGCATTGCAGGCTGAGCTGGACAAGGCGATGGCCGACCAGAAGGCGCGGGATCAGCGGCTGGGGCGGTAGTGCCGGCCGCTGGCTGGCAACCCCGGATTCCTGGCTCCTGCCTACCGCTCTGGTGGGTGCCAACCTTGGTTGGCACGCTTTTCGAGCAGTCGAGCAAGCTCGACTCTACAATAGGCACCCCTCACGCCCCGCCGTACCGCCATGACCGACCTCGCCCCGCAGACCCCGATCGAAACCCTGCTGAAGGCGGCGATGGACGGGGCGGTGCCGATCCGCGCCTTCATGGAGGCCTTCGTCGCCTCCGAAGTGGTGCTGCTGACCGGCAGCCTGGTCACTCCCGACGGCAGCGGCTTCGACCCGCTGCTGTTCGACAAGCAGGGCACCCTGCACGTGGCCGTGTTCACCGACCCGTCGCGGGTGGGCATCTACAGCCAGCAGGCCGATCACCAGATCCGCTGGCTGATGCTGGACGTGCTGCGCCGCGTGCCGGGTGGCTATGGCGTGGTGATCAATCCGGGCACTTCGCTGGGCTTTGAGATTTCGCCGAGCGGCGTGGGCGAGATCCTGAAGGACTTCGCCCAGGGCTGAACCGCCACCGCGCTATATTTGTAAAGTCGAGCCATGCTCGACTGCCTTTCGCACAGTGCCAGATCAGTCGAGCATGGCTCGACTCTACAGAACGCTTCCCCATCGAGGCATTGCCATGGAATTCAGGGTATTACCCGCCGATGCACCGGAACGGCAGCAGTTGGCCCGGTGGTACCACGCCGAATGGGGCCGCGACGCCGGCCTGTCGCTGGAACAGGAACTGCAGCGGCTGAACACACCTCAGGACGCCGAGGGTTTCCCGCACCTGATCGCCGCCTTCGATGGCGACCAGGTGGTCGGTGCCGTGCAGCTCAAGCGCCGGGAAATGCAGGCCTTCCCGCAGTACGAGCATTGGCTGGGCAGCGTGTTCGTGGCCGATAGTCATCGCGGGCGTGGGCTGGCTGGCGCGCTGGTCGAACAGGCCGCGGCGCAGGCGGTGCGGATGGGCGTTTCCGAACTGTACCTGCAGACCGAATCGTTGGATGGCGGCCTGTACGCGCGGCTGGGCTGGAAGCCGCTGCAGGAAGCCGACAACCGCAGCCACCGTGTGCTGGTGATGGTGCGTTCGCTACAGGAGAAGTGCCCTGGTGCTTCGTCCAGGCGGTGAGCTGGATGTGCCGGTTGAATGAGCTTGGGAGCTCCGGCTCACTGCTGTCGGAAAAGGGGCGACCTCAGGGCTTGGAGACTTCGGACATCGCATGCTCAATCGGCAGCCAGGTTGCCCGCGACGAGGACAGCGTTGTGTCGTACATCGTCACGCTCGATGTATCGCAGGAGGTCCTGTGCGAGAACGCGTTTGCTGATTGTTGCCAAACGCTCATTGTCCGCATCCGATTTTGCCGATGAGCTGGCTGAGAGCAACAGCATGTTAACGATGTGGGATGAGATTCTGGACTGCAGTTCAGCCTGGGATCTTGCTTCACCATCCTCGTCGAAAAGCATGTGGATGGACATCGCAAGATCATCGCTGTACTGCTGCTTCAGACTGGGTAGTCCATGGGTGATGTGAAAGGCTCCCAGAAGCGAGAACGCAATGGCGACCAGGGAATGCGATCCCAACTGCAACCATATCTTCATGACGGAACTCCTAGCGGGGACGGACCCATTCGCAGCGGTCCAGCTTTCCGTTTATCGATCCGCATCGGTAATAGCCGCCACTAAAGTTGTAGCGGATCTCACGTGGCCAATCCCCCTTGTCGATATCAATATCAATCTGTCCCCCATTCCTGATGGTGTCTGATTCAGGCAATGCCTGGCCAAAAACATCCCTGGCGGTGTCTTTGATCAGTCGAGCCGCCCCTCTTGCCATTGGATTGATCTGCCAGCAAGCGGTGTCGCCGTTGTCCATCAGCAGGCAGCCGCCAACGCCTCTCCCGAAGAAGTACTCGAGCGACCGGAAGAGTGAGCCAATGAGGTTTCCATTGATCTGCCCGTGTTGCCAGGCTGGATTGTTTGCGGTGTGCGCGATTCGGATAGCATCGTCCACTGCGGGGATGAACTGGTTTGCGACATGCAGGCTTGAGAAGTAGCCGCTGTCGTTTACGGGTTTTATGAACACCCATTCTTTCGACATGCGGACGATCGCTTCAAGCTGAAGTCGTTCGCCGTCTGCCAGGCCCTGTGAACTGCTATCGAAGTCACCTTGCCCATACCGGGTCAGCACCGGTTGGCTCGGTAGGCGCCAGCTTGGAACGTTGATGTCGGCAGCGACTCCCAGATCGCCCTGGGAAGGGGCCTGGTGGAGGCGTCTGGGAACCTCGCCAGGAGGAATGTAGTTGACGGTGACGTAAAGCGCTTGGGCGGTGTTGGGGTTGACCACGAGGTAGGCCTCCCAGCCACGACGGAACCCATGAGCCATCTCGCCAGCGGATTCGTATTGCCAGGATTGAGTGCAGTTGCCACAGGTGACTACCTGGACCGCGTGTGCCTCGAACGGGGAAAGCACGGAGCCTGCGAGAATCAAGGTGGCTGCAGAGATCATTTTCACAAAGTGGCTCCTTGGACGAGTGGGTGTACCTGCGGGTACACCTTCCTGATCCACGGTGTTCCCACGCATTCACCTTGCGCTTCGTGGCGACTGCCGCGTATCGGTATCCGCCGTGCGGTTCGTCAGAGATCCGAGGATCTTGATGTCAGGCATCCAATCTGACCCCTGCTGCACCCAATGTCAGTCAGCGTTATTCTGGAAGCGGACTTCATCTTCTAATGGCTGATAACGTGACCATGGCTGTACCCCGCCATTCCCGCTCCGCCCTGATCTTCCTGATCGCGGCGATCGTTGCCGCGTTGGTCTCCATGCCCCTGCTGCGCGCCCTGGGCATGGTGCTGTGGCCGGTGTTCGTCATTGCCTGGCTGATCAATCTGGGCGCGGCCTGGCATCTGGCCCAGTGGGCGTGCCAGCAGGGCCGTTCGGCGTGGGCATTCGGGTTGCCGGCGGCGCTCGGCACCGTCGCCTCGATCGTGGTCTATGTGCTGCTGGCGTTGCTGGGGCCGAAAGCCCCGGTGCGCTGAAGCTTCGCGGTCACCGTGGGCAGTATGCCGAGCATGGCTCGGCACTACAGTAAGGCCGAGCCAAGCCCGCAGCTGTTGCGTGGAGCGCCGGCGGACAGGCCGGCGCCCCGTTGCCTCACATCGTCACCTTGCGCCGGTTGTCATCGCTCACCCGGTCGATCAGCTTGTTGTACGGGTCGAAGCCTGCTTCATCCGGCTTTTCATCCACCGTCACCGTGATCTTCGGCGCGGCGCTGGTGATGTGGTGGCGCTGCAGATACAGCACCTTCTGGTCGCGTTCCTTGCCCGAAGGCCCGTTGGCGAACACGCCGATCTCGACCCAGTCATCCATCGTGCCGTCGCTCTCCTTGCCCTTGCCATCGGCGTACTGCTTGGCGGCGTGCAGGTCCAGGGTTACGTCGTAGCGACCGTCAGCACGCTTGCGGGCGCTGGCGGCCATCACCCGGTTGTCGTAGAAGCTGATCTTCTCGAACAGGTCGGTGACCAGCTGCTGGCGGTCGACCGGGGTCTCGGCGCGGATGTAGTCCAGCAGTTCGCGTGAGGTGGTGTACGGCGGTTGCTGATAGCCCTTGTCCAGCAGGAAGCGCTTCAACGCCCGGTTCAGCGCCTGCTCGCCGATTTCCTCGCGCAACCGGTAGAACACCAGCGAACCCTTCTGGTAGTGGATGTACTGCTGGTTCTCCACACGTTCCAGCGGCTGTTCCTCGATGGCCTCGCCGCCGCGGCCGGACAGGTAGCCGTCCAGTTCGCGCTTGAGGAACTGGCGCATGTGCTGGCGGCCGTACTCCTGCTCCATCACCATCAGTGCAGAATACTGCGAAAGCGATTCGGACAGCACCGTCGCGCCCTGCACGTTGGCACCGATCACCTGGTGCGCCCACCATTGGTGCGCGATCTCGTGCGCGGTTACGTAGAACACGTAGTCCACCTTGTCCGGGTCACGCAGGTCGGCGATGAAACCGATGGCCTCGGAGTAGGGGATGGTATTGGCGAACGACTGCGCGAAGCGCGCATAGCCCGGGAACTCGATGATGCGTACCTGGCGGTGCTGGTAGGGCGTGAAGTTCGCTTCGTAGTAGGCCAGCGACTTCTGCACCGCTTCGATCATCCGGTCCACGTTGTAGCCGTGCGCCGGGTCGAAGTAGACCTCGATCGGGATGTCCTTGTACTTCGCCTTGCGCACCTCCCAGCGTGCCGACAGATAGGCGTAGAAGTTCAGCATCGGCCGATCCATGGCGTAGCTGAAGCAGCGGCGGCCATTCACCGTGGTCTCCTTCTGCAGGTAGCCCGGGGCCAGCGCCACCTGGTCCGGTGCGGTGCAGACCGTGGTGCGGAAATCGAGCCAGTCGGCGTCGTTGGAAATGTAGGTGTTGGCGCGCGCGGCTTCGTCTTCCAGCTTGGGCATGCGCCGCGGCTCACCCAGGCCGCGCTTGCGCCGCTCGTTGCGGTCGCTGATCTCGGCGCCTTCGTTGTAGCCGAACGACGGCAGTACGCGGCTGTTGAAGAACGTGCCGTTGTCCACGATGTTGCTCGGCGCCTGGCCGGCGGTGATGCCGTTGGGTTTCTGCACCACCCGGAAGTGGACGTTGCGGCTTTCACCCGGTTGCAGTGGCGCGGCCAGGCGGTAGATGCGGTAGCCAAGGTCGGCGTCGTGCATCGACAAGGTCTGCCCACCCAGGTCAGCCGCGACCAGCTGCTTGTCGTCGCCCATCGAGACATGCACGTCCTGGATCGGCACGGCATGCGTGTTGCGCACCGTCCAGTTCGCATCGATCACCATCGACTGCGATTCGGGGAACAGGTCCACGCGGTTGTCCACCGCCACGATGCGAGGCTGCGGCAAAGTGCGGTACTTCGACAGCTCGCGCTCGTAGCGGGCCTGCAGATCCAGCTGCTGGTCGGGCGAGATGAACTCGTTGCGGATGTTGGTGCTCCAGTAGAGCCAGCCGCCCACGCCGATGAAGGCCAAGGCCGCTACTCCAGCGAAGACGCCGGTCGGACCGCGCAGGCGGTGGCCGGCCAGGGCCAGTCGCTGGCGCAGCCCTTGGCTGACGCCACGCACCCAGAATGCCGATGCCAGGCACATCAACGTCAGCAGGAACAGGGCCCAGTAGCCCTGGAACGCCAGCTGCCCGGTCAGGAAGTGGCCGTAGCCGTTCATGTCCGAATAGGGCGCGTTGGGCCAGCTGCCGAAGTTGTACAGGTTCTGCGTGTAGTCGAGCAGGCCGAGCACGCCCTGGCCGATCATCACCACGATCAGCAGCGCATAACCGACGAACTTGTTGTTGGTGAGCACCTGCAGCACCAGCGCCAGGCCCCCCATCAGGATGTAGACCACCGAATCCAGCGCCAGGCTGCGCAGGTACAGCAGCGGCTCAAGATGCGTGTAGCCCTTGGCCAGCTGCACGCCCATCGCCGCCATCGCACCGGCGGCCTGGAAGCAGACGATCACCGCCAGCAGCGCGGTGAACTTGGCCAGCAGCGGTACCCAGTTCGGCACCGGCATGGCGTCCGTCACTTCGTTGATGCGCGCGCTGCGTTCCTTCCAGACCAGCTCGCCGGCGAAGAACAGCACGATGATCACCAGCAGCCAGCTGAAGGCGCCCTGCAAGCCCATGATCATCTGCGAGGTGACCGGCCAGATCGAGGTGCCGTACAGGGTCTGCCGGAACAGCGCGCTGGGCAGGAAGTTGGCCAGGCCGAGCACCAGCAGCACGATGAACGGCACGCTGCGCAGGACGCCGCGTGTATCGAAGCGCACCTGGCGCAGGAACTGCTGCCACGCCGTGGTGGCAGTGAACGCCGGTACCACGCGCGGCAGCGTCGCGCGGGTGGGACGGACCACGCTGGCATCGGCAACCGGTTGCGCCTGCCTGCGGCCCCAGCGCCGACGGCCACTGCCACTGCGTTCGGTGCGGAACAGCGCGAAGGTGGCGGCGAACAGCGCGGCAGCCACGCCCAACCACAGGGCGCGATTGACCAGCAGGTAACCGGCGAGCTCGGGAATCCCGTTGTTGCGTTCGGCGGTGGACCAGTAGCGGATCGTGCGGCCCAGTGCGCGCATGCCCAGCGGTTCGCTCAGCACCGCGATCCACGTGTTGTCGATGTCGCGCAGCAGGGCCGCGCTGGCGCCGTACAAGACCAGGTAGGCCACCAGGCCGATGTAGACCCACAGGATCGAGCGCGTCAGCGCCGCCAGCAGCGACAGCAGCGCGGTGGTGAACAGCAGGTTCGGAATGACGATGACCGCGAACGTCCACGCATAGCCCTGCCAGCTGATCGGGCCCATGCGCTCGGGATCGACCCACGGCATGAACGGCGCCAGCCACAGGCCGAACGCGATCAGGACGTAGACCAGCAGCCCGGCCGCCAAGGCGGCGGCGATGCGTCCGGCCAGGTAGTCGCGGCGCTTCACCGGACTGGCGAAGATCAGTTCGGCGGTGCCGAGTTCGAAGTCACGCAACAGCGCATTGCTGACGAACAGTGCGGTGACCAGCATGCCAAGCAGGGTGAAGATGCCCAGCATCTGCGCGATCACGGTGGGCGCGTTGCTGTGCACGTTGCCAGTGCCGCCACCGATCTGCACGGCGTCGCTGGAGGCGGCGGCGAAGGCGAGCAGGGCGAACAGCCCGGCCAGCAGCCACAGCAGCGGGGAACGCAGCTGCTCGCGCAGCTCGAAGCGGAAGAAGTTGAGGATCATGGCGTGCTCCGCTCAGGCTGCCGCGCGGGCACGGGCCTGCAGGCGCAGGCGCTGGAAGTACACGTCCTCGAGGTCGGGAGCTACGGCCGCAAAGCCGTCGCCGGGGTCGTTGGCGCTGTGCACGTGGATCACCGGGCGGCCACCGACCAGGCGGGTCGACAGCACCACATAGCGCGCTTCGTGGTCGGCCAGTTCAGAAGGATCGACCTGCTTGCGCCAGACCTGGTGCTGCAGGGCGTCGATGGCCTCGGCAGGACGGCCGGTCAGCAGCACCTGGCCCTTGTTCATGATCGCCATCGTCGGGCACAGATCGGTCACGTCCTCGACGATGTGGGTGGACAGGATCACCGCCACGTTCTCGCCGATGGCGGCCAGCAGGTTGAGGAAGCGGTTGCGTTCTTCCGGGTCGAGGCCGGCGGTGGGTTCATCGACGATCACCAGCCGCGGGTCACCCAGCAACGCCTGGGCAATACCGAAGCGCTGGCGCATGCCGCCGGAGTAGGTGCCCAGCTTGCGCTTGCGGGCGTCCCACAGGTTCACCTGCTGCAGCAGTCCATCGACCACCTCGCGGCGCTGCGCGCGCTGGGTCAGGCCCTTGAGCACCGCGAAATGCTCCAGCAGGTCCAGCGCGCTGACTTTCGGGTACACGCCGAAATCCTGCGGCAGGTAGCCGAGCCGGCGGCGCACCGCGTCCTTGTCGCGCAGCACGTCGATCGGTGTCTCGCCGGGGATGGTGAGCACGGCCGTGCCGCTGTCGGCCTCCTGCAGGGTGGACAGCGTGCGCATCAGCGACGACTTGCCGGCGCCGTTCGGGCCGAGCAGGCCGAACATGCCGCGCGGGATGTCCAGGTTGACGTTGTTGAGGGCATGCACGCCGTTGGCGTACGTCTTGGACAGCGAATCGATCTTCAGCATGCGACGTACACCTTTCAATGGGCGATGTCTGCGCGTTATCCGCGCATCAGCCTCCGTGCGCATCCGCCGTTGGTCATGGGGGGAGAATTCCGCCGTCGCACGTTGGGGCGTGGGGCGGTGGCCTGGCAGCGCTTACCCGCGCAGCGAAGATTCCCGCACCACCAGCTTCACCGGGATGCTCTGGCTCTCCACCGGTTGCCGGCCGATCAGTGCCAGCAGGCGCTCCACCAGCAGCTGTCCGGCCTGCTTGGTGTCCTGCTGCACGGTGGTCAGCGCCGGGGATACCGAGGCCGCCAGTGGGATGTCGTCGAAGCCGGTCACCGCCACGTCCTGTGGCACCCGCAGGCCAGCCTCGCGGAGCGCGCGCATCGCACCGATGGCGATCAGGTCGCTGGCGGCGCAGATCGCATCGATCGGTTCACCGCGCGCCAGCAGCACCTGGCAGGCCTCCTGGCCGGAAGCCTCGGTGGTGATCGCATCGTGCTGCAGCGCCGGCTCCGCAGCCAGGCCGTGGTCCTGCAGGGCCGCGACATGGCCGCGGTAGCGCTCCTGGAATTCGGGGTAATGGCTGGAGGCATGGCCGAGGAAGGCGATGCGGCGGCAGCCCTGGTGCAACAGGTGGTTGGTGATGTCATGCCCACCCTGGAAATTGTCGCTGCCGATCGACACGCCGGGCTGGCCGGGCAGGGCGGCGCCCCAGCGCACGAAGTGCGTGCCCTGTTCGACCAGCCGCTGCAGGCGGTCGCGCGATTCGTGGTAGTCGCCGTAGCCGAGCAGGATGATGCCGTCGGCCTTGTTGCTGTCCTCGTAATCGGCCTGCCAGTCGGTGGACAACTGCTGGAACGAGACCAGCAGGTCCTGCCCGTGCAGGGCGCAGGCGCGGGTGATCGAGCCCAGCATCGAGTGGAAGAACGGGTTGATCAGCGAGTCGTCGTTGGTCGGGTCCTCGAAGAACAGCAGGGCCAGGGTGCCGGCGTTGCGCAGGCGCAGGCTGGAGGCGTTCTTGTCGACCTTGTAGTTCAGCTCGCGGGCGATGCGCAGGATGCGCTCGCGGGTCTCGGCGTTGACCATCGGGCTGCCACGGAGCGCCCGCGACACGGTCGGCTGGGAGACCCCGGCCAGGTGGGCGATGTCCAGGGAGGTGGCTTTGCCTTTGATCGTCATGGGAACGCGGAAGGGGGCAGGCGGAAGGTGCCTGGGCATGATGCCATGCGGTGGCTGCCGGTCGTCCTGGCCGACGCCGCTTGTGGTCAAGGTCGCGGGTGTGCGACGGTCAGTGCCACAGCCTGATGGAGCCAAGCGGTGTCCTTTCGCCTGTACCCGGATGTTCCGGATGATTTCGAGGCGCGGATCCGTATCCTCGCGCCGGAGGAGGGCGGGCGACGCAGCCCGGCCCGGAACGGTATCCGCTGGGACTTCGCCTACGCCGATGACGCCGGGACACCCGAGCTGTTCATGATCTGGCCCGACTTCCGGCACGCTGAGGGCGACAGCTGGGCGACTGAGCTGCCGCTGCCGGTGGGAGAGTCCCTGTTGGCCGGCCTGACCGTGGTCAATGAGGTGCTGAGGGCGGGGCTGCACCGGGAGCGTATCCGGCCGGGCGTGCGCTTCCACTGCCATGAAGGGCCCAAGGTGGTGGCGGTGGGGGAGGTTACGCGGGTCACCGGCCTGCTGCTGGATCGCCCCCTGCTTCGTTGAGGCCGGTTCCGACCCGTATCGGCCGGATTCCCGACGGGCCGGGGGCGAAGGGAATGGTAAGATGCCTCGTTCCGATATCCCCCATTCGCAACCGTGGGAGGTCCAGCGTATCGGCACCCCGTCGGGTGTGCTATCACTGGTCCAGCCCCGGACAACGGAAGAATCCATCTATGGCGCGCGGCATCAACAAAGTCATCCTGGTCGGCAACCTCGGCAACGACCCGGACGTGAAGTACACCCAGAGCGGCATGGCGATCACCCGCATCAGCCTGGCCACCACCAGCGTCCGCAAGGACAAGGATGGCAACCAGCAGGAACGTACCGAATGGCACCGCGTGGTGTTCTTCGGCAAGCTCGGCGAGATCGCCGGCGAGTACCTGCGCAAGGGGAGCTCGGTCTACGTCGAAGGCAGCCTGCGCTACGACAAGTACACCGGCCAGGACGGCGTGGAGAAGTACTCCACCGACATCGTTGCCGATGAAATGCAGATGCTGGGCGGCCGTGGTGAAGGCGGCGGTGGCGGCAACTACGGCGGCGATCGCCCGCAGCGCCAGCAGGCGCCGCGCCAGGAGTACGGCGGCGGCGGTGGCGGTGGCCAGCGCGGCGGCCAGGGCGGTGGCTATGGCAACCAGGGCGGCAATCAGGGCGGCGGTTACGGCAACCAGGGTGGCAACCAGCGCCCGCAGCCGCAGCAGGCGCCGCCGATGGACGACTTCGCTGACGACGATATTCCGTTCTGATCGAACGCTCGTTCGCAGCAGAAAAGAAAGCCCCGCTCATGCGGGGCTTTTCTTTATCCGGAATCCCTTCGGAGTTGTGCCCCGCAGCATCGGTTTTCGTGCACCGCGACTTGCAAACAGACAATTTCCTCCCCTATGGTGCAATCGATTGCATTGCTGTGAATCGTTGCGTTTGATACCGGTTGGGAGGCCGGCAGGTGGATGTCCATCCATTCGATCAGACCGGCCCCGGCGGCGGGCCTCACGCGGCGCGATGCGTTGCGCATGGCGGTTGCTGGAGGCGTAGCTCTGGGTACTGCGGGAGCGTTGCCTGCATTCGCCGCCACCGCACCGCTGAAGGGCAACCTGAAGCATTCCGTTGCCCGCTGGACCTTCCCGCAGCTGTCCGTCGCCCAGCTCTGCGCGACGGTGAAGGACATCGGCTTTGCCGCGATCGACCTGGTCGGCCCGGAAGACTGGTCCACGCTGAAGGCGAATGGCGTGTACAGCTCGATGTGCAACGGCGCGGAACTGGGCCTGACCAAGGGCTTTGCCGGCCGTGAGTTCCACGACCAGCTGGTGGAACGCTACACGCGGCACATCGATCTGGTGGCCAATGCCGGCTATCGCAATCTGATCTGCTTCTCCGGTAATCGCAACGGCATGGACCCCGCCGAAGGCATGGCCAATGCCGAGGCCGGCCTCAAGCGCATCCTCGGGCACGCCGAGAAGCGCGGGGTGGTGCTGGTGATGGAACTGCTGAATTCCAAGGTCGATCATCGTGACTACCTGTGCGACCACTCCGCATGGGGTGTGGAGCTGTGCCAGCGGCTCGGCTCGGACAACTTCGGCCTGCTCTACGACATCTACCACATGCAGATCATGGAGGGCGACATCATCGCCACCATCGGCAAGCATCACGCCTGCTTCAAGCATTACCACACCGCAGGCGTGCCTGGCCGGAATGAGATAGGAGACCAGCAGGAGCTCCACTATCCGGCCATCTGCCGCGCGATCCGCGACACCGGTTTCAAGGGGTATCTGGCGCAGGAGTTCACGCCTGCAGCGCCCGATCCCGTTGCCTCATTGCGCGAGGCGATCCGCCTCTGCGACGTCTGAAACGATATCCACCCAGGTGAGAAACCCATGGCAGATAATCACTACGACGCCATTGTTGTTGGCTCGGGAATCAGTGGCGGTTGGGCGGCGAAGGAGCTGACCGAAAAGGGCCTGAAGGTCCTGATGCTGGAGCGCGGGCGCAACATCGAGCACGTCAAGGACTACGTCAATGCGATGAGGGAAGCGTGGGACTTCCCGCACCGCAACCGGCCAACGCAGGCGATGAAGGCCGAGTTCCCGGTGCTGATGCGCGACTACGGACTGGCCGAGAACCTGGAAGGGATGTGGGCCAACGAACAGGACTCGCCCTACATCGAGACCAAACGTTTCGACTGGTTCCGTGGCTACCACGTGGGCGGCCGCTCGCTGCTGTGGGGACGGCAGAGCTATCGCTTCTCCGATCTGGATTTCGAGGCGAATCTCAAGGACGGCATCGCAGCCGATTGGCCCATCCGCTACGCCGATATCGCGCCGTGGTACGACCATGTGGAGAAATTCGCAGGTATCGCTGGTACGCGCGAAGGGCTGGACGTGTTGCCGGATGGTGAGTTCCTGCCGCCGATCCCGTTGAACATCGTCGAGAAGGACGTGGCCGCACGGATCAAAAAGGCGTTCGGCGGCACCCGGCACATGATCCACTCGCGCACCGCCAACATCACAAAGCCCATGCCCGAACAGGGCCGCGTCAACTGCCAGTACCGCAACAAGTGCATCCTGGGCTGCCCCTTTGGTGCCTACTTCTCGA
Source organism: Stenotrophomonas sp. 62841_Sma (assembly GCF_056482945.1). Classification (NCBI taxonomy): domain Bacteria; kingdom Pseudomonadati; phylum Pseudomonadota; class Gammaproteobacteria; order Lysobacterales; family Lysobacteraceae; genus Stenotrophomonas; species Stenotrophomonas sp. 62841_Sma. The sequence goes on from NZ_CM151224.1 coordinate 1,241,031, forward strand.
CCCAGGCGGCGACGCTGCCAGCGGCGATGAAGACCGGCAACCTGACCTTGCGGCCGTTCTCGATCGTCAAGGAAGTGCTCTACGACAAGGACCGCAAGCGTGCCCGCGGTGTGGAGGTCATCGATGCCGAAACCGGCCAGACCTACCAGTACACGGCCAAGGTCATCTTCCTCAACGCGTCGTCGTTCAACTCGACGTGGCTGCTGATGAATTCGGCTACCGACGTCTGGGACGGCGGGCTGGGCTCATCGTCGGGCGAGCTCGGGCACAACGTGATGGATCATCATTTCGGTGCAGGTGCCTCGGGTCGGGTCGAGGGCTACGAAGACAAGTACTACTTCGGTCGTCGTCCCTGCGGCTTCTACATTCCGCGTTTCCGCAACGTCGCGACCGACAAGCGCGGCTACCTGCGCGGCTTCGGCTACCAGGGCGGTGCCAGCCGCACCGGCTGGTCGCGCGAGATCGCCGAGTTGAACATCGGTGCCGATCTGAAGGAGGCGCTGACCGTGCCCGGTGACTGGCGCATCGGCATGACCGGGTTCGGCGAAATGCTGCCGCACCACGACAACACGATCCGCCTGGACCGCGACCGCAAGGACAAGTGGGGGCTGCCAGTGCTGGCGATGGACGTTGCCATGCGTGCCAACGAACTGGCGATGCGAAAGGACATGGCCGCCGATGCCGCCGAGATGCTGGAGGCGGCCGGCGTCAAGGACGTGAAGATGCACGACAACGATTACGCACCGGGCAAGGGCATCCACGAAATGGGGACCGCGCGCATGGGACGTGATCGGAAGAGCTCGGTGCTGAACCAGCACAATCAGGTCTGGGATGCGCCCAACGTCTATGTAACCGACGGAGCCTGCATGACCTCCAGCGCCTGCGTGAATCCCTCGCTGACCTACATGGCACTGACCGCGCGTGCGGCGGACCACGCTGTGCGCGAACTGAAAGCGGGGAACCTCTGATGGATCGCCGCGAACTGCTGAAGATGATCGTCGCCGCCACCGGTGCGGCCATGGTTGGCCTGCCTGCGCTGGTGCAGGGGCAGGCGCCGGCGGGCGCCACCAAGATTCATTTCTCCGATACCGACGTCGCCACGCTGGACGAGATCGCCGAGACCATCCTGCCGCGGACCCGGACGCCAGGGGCGAAGGATGCCGGTGCCGGCCTGTTCATGGCGACGTTCGTCAGCGACTGCTATACCGCCCGGCAGCAGGCGACGTTCCGCGCAGGGCTGGCCGACATCGACAAACGCGCCGGCGGCCGCTTCGCGTCGCTCACACCGGAAGCCCGCACCGAATTGCTGCGCACGTTGGACGCCGAAGCCAAGGCACGCCATGCCGATGTGACCGAAACCGGTACGCCTGAAGAGGGCGAGGCGATGCCGCATTACTTCACGATGCTCAAGCAGCTGGCCATCTTCGGCTTCTTCACCTCCAAGGTCGGCGCCACCGGGGTGCTGCAGTACGTCGCCGTGCCGGGGCGCTACGACGGCGATCTTGCCTATGTTCCCGGCACGCCCGCCTGGGGGACCAGCTGATGGAGTGCAACAGGATGATCAAGCCGCTGCTGATTGCGGCGACCATGCTGGTTGCTGCACCTGCCTTCGCGCAGGAAAGTGCCGGCGCTGCGCGCGATCCGAAGAAGACCGAGGTGTGGACGCCGGTGCCTGCGACCGTTGCCACGCCGCCAGGCAGGGCCCCGTCCGACGCAATCGTGCTGTTCGATGGCAAGGATGTCTCCGCGTGGGAGTCGGAGCAGGGCGGAGGCGTGCCCTGGAAGGTTGCCGATGGCGCCATGACCGTCGTGCCCGGCAGCAAGGGCATTCGCACCAGGCAACGCTTCTGCGACGTCCAGCTGCATGTCGAGTGGCGCACGCCCACCGACACGAAGGGCTTCGACGGACAGAACCGCGGCAACAGCGGCATCTTCCTGCAGGAGCTGTATGAACTGCAGGTGCTCGACAGCTACAACAACCCGACCTATGCCAATGGCCAGGCGGGCTCGATCTACAAGCAGGCCATGCCTTTGGTGAACGCCTCGCGCGCACCGGGTGAGTGGCAGGCCTACGACATCCTCTGGAAAGCACCCCGCTTCTCGGCGGGCGGCGGGCTTGTGTCGCCCGCGCGCATCACGGTGCTGCACAACGGCGTGCTGGTGCAGGACGACACTGTGCTGGCGGGCAAGACCGAGTACATCGGCGCGCCTTCCTACGCGCCGCATGCGTGTGCGCCGCTCTATCTGCAGGAACATGACTCCAGGGTCAGCTACCGCAACATCTGGGTGCGCGAGCTGTAGGGGCACGCGGCCAGCGTGGTCGCCGGCCGCTTACTTCGCCAGGTAGCTGGCGATGTCGTTGATCTCCTGCTGTGACAGCTGGGAGAAGGGCGGCATCAGCCCACCGCCCTTGCTGATCTTTTCCTTGATCTGTGCGGGTGCCATGCGCTTGCCGATGTCGGTGAGCGCCGGGAACGCGCCCAGCATGCCCGCACGATCGGCGCCGTGGCAGGCCACGCAGTTCGCGGTGTAGAGCTTTGCACCCGCAGCCGGATCGTCCTTGCACCAGGCGGCCGTCGCAACGCTCATGCCACCCAGGGCCACCGCCGTTGCCAGGATCATTTTCATGTGGGGCTCCTTGATGCGTCAGCGCCGCGCACGGGCGGGCACGTTGGTGGTCAGGTGTTCACGCAGGTAGTCCGCACCGGTCTGGATGATCCTGGCCGGATCGCGTGGCTGGTCGTGCTCGATGATGTACCAATGCACGCCGGCGGCTGCCGCAGCAGGCAGGATCGCGCTCCAGTCCAGCACGCCCTGGCCCACCGCGGCGAATCCGCCTTCGTCCTGGGCCTGGCCCTTCGGTGCATTGTCCTTGGCGTGCACCGCGAATACGTGGCCGCGGAACTTTGCCAGCATCACGGCCGGGTCCAGGCCTGCACGCGCGACCCAGGCCAGGTCCAGCTCGGTCTGCAGGTCTGGACCGGCGGCTGCGAACAGCAGCTCCAGTCCGGTCCTGCCGTCGAAGTCGGCCAGTTCGAAGTCGTGGTTGTGGTAGGCCAGGCGCATGCCCTTGCCGCGCACCTGCTTTGCGATGCGGCCCAGTTCCTGGCCCAGGGCGGTCCAGCCGGCGGCATCGCCCGGGCGATCCTTCTTGTCCAGGTACGGCACCACCAGTGTCGTGTTGCCGATCGACCGGTTGAAGGTCACCACCCCATCCAGGTTGCTGCGCAGCTCGGCCAGCGGCACATGCGATGAAATTGCCTTGATCGAATACCGGTCCAGCAGCTGCTTGAGCTCGGCGGCGCTGGTGTTCTGCGTGCCGACCGTTTCCACCGCATGGACGCCAGCGTCGTGGACGATCTTCAGCTGCTGCTCGAGCGAGCCGGCATCGCGCAGGGTGTACATCTGTACCGCGATCGGCTTCTGCGTGCTGGTGGCTTCGACTGCAAAAGCGGGCAGGGCAGCGAGCAGCAGAATGAGGCTTGCAGTTCCATGGACAAGGGCTTTCATCAACAGATCCTCCCGGGTTTCAACCGATGGCAGTCCAGGCGCGCGACCTGGCCGATGCAATGACACGATCGACGATCCGCGCCGAGCGCAGGCCGTCCTCGAAGGTGGGCAGGCCCTGCGGTCGCTCGCCCTCGATGGCGCGATAGGTGTCGGCGACAAACGCTTCGAAGCACTGGGCGTAGCCCTGCGCGTGTCCGGCCGGCAGCACGGAAAGGCGGCGTTGATCGGCACTGCCGGCGCCTGGTCCGCGCACGAAGATCTCCTCGCGTTGGTCGGGCAGGCCGATCCACAGCCGCTCGGCGTCTTCCTGGTTGAAAGCCACGCTGGCCTTGGCACCGTCGATCTCGAACCAGAGGCGGTTGTGGCGTCCGGCCGAGACCTGGCTGACCGTCAGAGATGCCAGCGTACCGGCACCGGTCCTGAACATCGCCGCAGCCACGTCCTCGCTCGTTACCTCCTGCATTGCGCTGGCTGCGGTTGGCGTGCTGAAGCTATGCCCGCTGACGGCGCCGCGCTCGGCGATGACCGTAGAGAACGCCGCGCTGACCTCGGCGAAGCGTTCGCCGCTGACCCATTCCACCAGGTCGCACCAGTGCGAGCCGATGTCGGCGAATACGCGCGATGCGCCACCCAGCGCCGGGTCCACGCGCCAGTTGTTGCTGGCCGGGTCCAGCAGCCAGTCCTGCAGGTAGCTGCCGTGGATCAGGTGCAGCGGCCCCAGATCACCCTGTGCTATGCGTGCGCGCGCCTCGCGCACCACCGGGTGGTAGCGGTAGACGAAGGGGACCGTGGCAACCAAGCCGGTCGAGGCGGCCAACGCCGCCAGCGCCTGCGCATCGTCCAGCGTGGTCGCCAGCGGTTTCTCGCAGATCACGTGCTTGCCGGCTTCCAGCGCGGCCTGCGCCATTGCGCGGTGCAGATGGTTGGGCGTGCAGACGTGCACGACCTGCACCTGCGGATCGGCGATCACCTCCTCGATGTCCCGATAGGCGCGCGGGACATTCCACAGCTGCGCCATCTCACGCGCGCGCTGCGCTGACGAAGCGGCAACGCCGCGTACCTCGGCACCGGCGAGCAAGGCCGCACGGCGGTGCACGGCGCCGATCATGCCGGCGCCGACGATGGCGATTCCAAGCGTTGGCATCGGCTCGAATCCTCAGGGTGTGGAAGATGCGGCGGCCACGGCGGGCCGGTCGCGGAACAGCAGCAGGAAGGCGATCAGCACCACCAGTGCAACGCCGGCCGGGAACAGCCAGATCTGCTGCCAGTCGGGGCCGGCCTCGGTGGTGAAGTGCTCCACCACCGCGCCGGACAGGAAGGTGCCGATCAGCATGCCCACGCCGTAGGTAGCCAGGGTGATGAAGCCCTGAGCGCTGCTGCGCGCGGCGGGGCCGGCATGCGCATCGGTGTAGATCTGGCCGGTGACGAAGAAGAAGTCGTAGCAGATGCCGTGCAGCACGATGCCGATCACCAGCAGCGAGAAGCCGCTGCCCGCATCGCCGAAGGCGAACATGGCGTAGCGCACCACCCAGGCGGCCATGCCGACCGCCAGCATCGTCTTGACGCCAAGGCGAACGAACAGGAACGGCATGGCCAGCATCAGCAGCACCTCGGAAACCTGGCCCAGCGACTGCAGGCCCGCGGCGCCGCGCACGCCCAGGTCGTTGAGATACGGATTGGTGAAGTTGTAGTAGAACGACAGCGGGATGCAGATGGCGATGGACGCCAGGAAGAACACCAGGTAGGCACGCGACTTCAGCAGCCGCAATGAATCCAGCCCGAGGATCTGCCCCAGCCCGGCATCGCGCTGCTGTGCCAGTGGCGGCGTGTGCGGCAGGGTGAACGCATACAGGCCCAGTACCAGCGATGCCAGCGCCGCCATGCGGAAGGTCAGTTCAAGCCGATGGGCCTGCTCCCAGCCCAGCCAGCCGATCAGCACGCCTGCGACGATCCAGCCGATGCTGCCGGCCACGCGTACCAGCGGGAACTGTTTCTCGGGCGACTGCATGTGCCGCATCGCTACGCTGTTGGCCAGTGCCAGCGTCGGCATGAACAGCAGCATGTAGCCCATCACGCAGGCCGAGAACACACTGAAGCTGGTGGCGGTGGACGCCAGCCACATCAGTACCGCGCCGGCCAGGTGCAGCACCGCGAGGATGCGCTGCGCGGCGAAGTAGCGATCAGCGATCAGGCCGACCAGGAACGGCGCCACGATCGCGCCGATCGACTGGCTGAGGAAGGCGGTGGCCACCTGGCTGGCGCTGGCCTGCAGCGGGCCCTGCACCAGGTACGTCCCGAGGGTCACGAACCACGCTCCCCAGATGAAGAACTGCAGAAACATCATCGCGCCCAGGCGCGACATTGCGTGCGACATGGCTTGCCCTCCCGGGGCGGTAATGGCTCAGATTCCCAGCATGTGGTGCAGTGATGCGGCGTCCGTGCCACTGTCGGCAAAGTCATCGAAGGCGCGCTCGGTCACCCGGATGATGTGGTCGCGGATGAAGGCGGCACCTTCGCGTGCGCCGTCCTCCGGGTGCTTCAGGCAGCACTCCCATTCCAGTACCGCCCATCCGGGGAAGTCGTACTGGGCGAACTTGGAGAAGATCGCCTTGAAGTCGATCTGGCCGTCACCGGGCGAACGGAACCGGCCCGGACGATCGATCCAGTCCTGGTAGCCGCCATACACGCCGCTGCTCGCGCTGGCGCGATATTCCGCGTCCTTGACGTGGAAGATGCCGATGCGCGCGTGGTAGCGGTCAATGAAGCCCAGGTAGTCCATCTGCTGCAGCAGCAGGTGGCTGGGGTCGTACAGGATCTTCGCGCGGGGGTGATGGTCCACCACATCGAGGAAGCGTTCAAAGGTCGCGCCGTCGTGCAGGTCCTCACCCGGGTGGATCTCGAAGCACAGGTCCACGCCGCAGGCGTCGAACGCATCCAGGATCGGGCGCCAGCGGCGGCCGAGTTCGGCGAAGGCTTCCTCCACCAGTCCCGGTGGACGCTGCGGCCAGGGATAGAAATAGGGCCAGGCCAATGCGCCGGAGAACGTGGCATGCGCGGTCAGCCCCAGGCGCTGGCTGGCTTTGGCGGCCAGCAGAAGCTGCTCCACCGCCCAGGCCTGGCGGGCGGCCGGATCACCGCGTTTGTCCGGCGGCGCGAATCCGTCGAACAGGCTGTCGTAGGCAGGATGCACCGCGACCAGCTGCCCCTGCAGGTGGGTCGACAGTTCGGTGATCTGCAGGCCGTGCCCGGCCAGCATGCCGGCGACGTCGTCGCAGTACGCCTGGCTGCGCGCCGCCTCGGCCAGATCGAACAGGTGGGGCGCGCTGGTGGGGACTTGTACGCCAGAATAGCCCAGACCCGCGGCCCATCCGGCCAGCGTGTCCAGCCGATCAAAAGGAGCTGTGTCGCCGATGAACTGCGCCAGGAACAGCGCTGGACCCTTGAGCGTCTTCAACGTGATTCGCCCTCGATGCAATCGATTGCATTATCCTGGCAGGGGCTCACGCAGGACCTGTTGTGCACTGCACAGCAGACAGGAGAACTAACGCCATGGCCACCATCTACGACATCGCGAAGCACGTCGGCGTCTCGGCAGGCACGGTGTCGCGGGCGCTTTCCCGGCCGGACAAAGTGCTGCCGGCCACGCGCGCGCGCATCGAGCAGGCCGCCGCCGCACTGGGCTATGTGCCCAACACGGTGGCCCGCACGCTCAAGACCCAGCGCAGCGGCAAGATCCTGGTCACCGTCCCGGACATCGCCAATCCGTTCTTCGCGCAGATCCTGCAGGGGGCGGAGGACGCCGCACAGGCGGTCGGCTATGCGGTTCTGCTCGGCGATACCCAGCATCAACCCGACCGCGAGGAGCGCTATGCGCAGATGCTCCGGCGCAACGAGGCCGACGGCATGATCGTGCTGGGGCACCGCCTGCCGCCGACGGCGCGCGAGATCGTCCAGCAGCGCGGTGCCGCCGCGCCGGTGATCAACGGCTGCGAGTTCGACCCCGCACTGGGCATTCCCAGCGTCCATATCGATAACGCCGCGGCCGCGCGCGTGGTGATGGAACATCTGTATGGGCTGGGACACGAGCGGATCGCCGTGGTCGGCGGACCGCCGGACAATCCGCTGCACCAGCAACGGCTGGAAGGGGTGCGGGCGGCCGGCAAGGCGCGTGGACGCCTGCGCCAGCTGAACATGGTGCCGGGTGACTTTTCGGTCGAATCCGGCCATGCGGCTGCCATGGCGCTGCTGGACGGCATGTCTGCGCCAACGGCGATCTTCTGTTTCAGCGATCAGATGGCGCTGGGCACCCTGGCGGCCTGCCGCGATCTGGGCATCCGCGTGCCGGAGGACCTGTCCATCGTCGGCTTCGATGATCTGGCATCTTCCCGCTACCTCACGCCGCCGTTGACCACCATCCGGCAACCGATGCGGGAGATCGGTGAGCGCGCGGTCAACCTGCTGCTTGCCATCATCGAGCACATGGATGTGCCGCTGCAGCAGACGCTGGATTTCAGCCTGATGCTGCGGGGTTCAACGGCGCCACCCAGGCGTGGGTGAGGCAGGGTAACCGCCGTGAATCCTTGATCCCGAATTGACGCAGAGCTGTCAGACTCACCAGAGGCCGCCCGGCAAGGGCGTGCGATCGTGCAAGGGGGTCGGCAATGCCGTTCTTGACGGACTCGACGGAAGTCGCGGTCGAAGGCATCGGCGCGGCACGTCGCATCGGCTGGATGCGCTTCGTGGGCAATGGGCTGGGCGCGATTCCCATCGCCTCGATCATTCTTGAACGTCAGGACGGCCCGTGGGCCTGGGTGTTGCTGCTGCTCAACGCGCTGGCCTGGCCGGCGCTCGCGCTGGTGCTGACCCAGCGCTCACGGCAGCCTGCGGTGGTCCAGTTCCGTTGCATGGTGGTTGATTCCTTCTTTGGCGGTGGCTGGATCGCCTTCATGGGGCTCAGCGTGGTACCCAGTGCGTTGTTCGCCGCGCTGCTGGTCGCCGACAAGATCGCCGCCGGTGGGGTGAAGCTGGCGGTACGGGCCACACTGGCACTGGTAGCGGGATTCGCGCTCACCTGGTGGGGCCTCGGGTTTCCTTACCAGCCGGTGTCATCGCAGCGCACGATCGTGCTCAGCGTGCCGTTCCTGTTCGTCTACGGCATCGGCCTCAGCATCCTCAGCTGGCAGCTGGCGCGGCGGGTGAAATCGCAGAACCGCCAGTTGAAGCGGCTGAGCCGCATGGACCCGCTGGTGGAGCTGGCCAACCGCGGCTTCCTGATCGTCCGTGCGCAGCAGGCACTGGACAAGGCGCAGGGGCAGGGTGGTTTTGCCTGCCTGCTGATGCTTGATGTGGATGACTTCAAGCGCATCAATGACTCGCACGGTCATCGCGCCGGGGACGAAGTGCTGCGCCATATCGCCTCCACCTTGCGCGCCTTCGCCCGGCCTGGCGATACCCCTGCGCGGCTGGGAGGCGACGAGTTCGTCGTGCTGCTGCAGGACTGTGCGCCCGTCGATGCGATGCATGTGGCAGAGCGGGTTCGGCTGCAACTTCTGGAGGCAGCACGGCAGGCAACCCCGGGCATCGAGTTCAGCGTCAGCATCGGAATCGCGGCGACGCCGCGCGGTGGCAGCGTCGAGGACTGGCTGGCACTGGCCGACCGCGCGCTGTACCACGCCAAGCGCCAGGGCAAGAACAACGCCAGCTATGGCGAATGAGGTGTCGACACGTCTCTGGCGCAGGCAAGCAGCTGGGCGGCCGTTGCCGGAGGCTTGCAGCGCGCCGCCAACTGCAGCGTGGTGGTCGGCATGCCCAGTTCCAGCGCAACAAAAGCCAGGCCGCTGCGGTGCATGCTCTGCATCGAGGCCGGCACGATGGCGATACCCAGGCCGGCAGCGGCAAGGTTGATTGCTGAAGCCACCTGCGGCGCTTCCTGCTGGATGGCCGGAGTGAACCCCTGGCTGCGGCAGGCGGCGACCACGTCTGCACTCAGGCCCTGGCCCGATTTCCGCGAGAACAGGATGAAGCGCTCGTCGCGCAGCTCGGCCAGCGCAATGCTTGTCCGGCTCGCCAACGGGTGATCGGCCGGCAGTACTGCCACCAGTGGTTCGGCACTGAGTTGCTGTGTCATCCGTTCACCGGTATCGGAAAACGGCGGGCGCACGATTACTGCATCGAGTTCGCCATCATCGAGGCGCCGGACCAGCGATTCACTGCCATCTTCTACCAGCCGCACCTGCACTGCCGGATGCGCCCGCTGGAAGCTGCGCATCAGCGCGGTGACCGCCTCGTTGTAGGTCGCCGATTCGGTCAGCCCCAATGTCAACGTGCCGACCTCGCCGCGTGCGGCGCGCAGCGCCTCCTCCTTGGCCTGGTCGACGCGCGCGAGGATGTCCTCCGCGGCTTTCCAGAATACCTGGCCAGCATCGCTGAGCACGATGCCGCGTCCCTGCCGGTGGAACAGCGGTGTGCCGATCTCTTCCTCCAGGGCGCGGATCTGCTGCCCGAGCGGCGGCTGGGCGATATGCAGGGCCTCGGCGGCCTTGGTGAAGCTCTGCAGCTGGGCAGTCATGACGAAGTAGCGCAGGTGCCGCAGTTCCATTGGAACCTCAAACGTTCTGGTGCTGTACGAACACGGTATTGGACGGTCGCCGCTGGCGGCAACATCATCGGTATCCCACGGCAGATGTCCAACGACAAGGGAGACCCCATGAAAAAGACACGTCGGCTGCGCGATCTGCTCCGCCAGGGCAGCGTGATTGCGCCAGGTGCATTCGATGGATTGTCGGCACGCCTGGTGGAGCTGGCCGGCTTCGATGCGGTCTATGCCAGCGGCGGCGCCATCGCACGTTCGGCCGGCGTGCCGGACATCGGCCTGCTCGGCCTCAGCGAAGTGCTTGCGCAGGTTGAACGGATCGTCGATGCCTGCGATCTGCCGGTGATCGCCGACGCTGACACCGGCTTCGGCGGCACCGCGAATGTTGAACGCACCGTGCGCGCGTTCGAAAGGGCAGGCGTTGCCGCCCTGCATATCGAGGACCAGGCCTTCCCCAAGCGCTGCGGACACCTGGATGACAAGACGCTGGTCGACGCGGGCGAGATGTGCACGAAGATCCGTGTCGCCTGCCAGTCGCGGATCGACCCGGAGTTGATGATCATCGCGCGTACCGATGCCATCGCCTGCGAAGGCCTGGATGCGGCGATCGAACGGGCGCAGGCCTATGTGGACGCGGGCGCGGACATGATCTTCGTCGAGGCACCGGAAACGCTGGAGCAGATCGAGGTGATTTCGCAGCAGGTTCCCGGGCCGAAGCTGATCAACATGTTCCACAGCGGCAAGACGCCGCTGGTGCCGGTGGCGCGGCTGACCGAACTTGATTACCGGCTGGTGATCATTCCCTCGGACCTGCAGCGCGCTGCGATCCGGGCCATGCAGCGCACCCTGCAGGAGATCGCAGCGACTGGCGACAGCGGGCGTGTTGCCGGCGAGCTGGCCAGCTTCGGCGAGCGTGAGACGATCGTGCGCACGGCGCGGTATCTGGCACTGGACCGGGTGTGATCCGGGCGTGATTGCGGACGTGCCGATGGACGGAGAAGGGGCGGCGGAATCCGCGTGTATTGCCTGTTCATCCTGCACCCGGAATCATCGCCGCCAATCCTCTACCATGGGCCACCCTGCCCGGACGTGCCGCCCATGCAAGACGCCCTCGTTGCCCAGCCCAAGCCCCCCGTCCCGAGGATCGCGGCCTGGCTGATGATGCTGCTGGGCATGTGGCTGGCGTTGAAGCTGGGCCTGGTGGTGACCCTGCTGTCGGGCCTGCTGGTGTTCCAGCTGACCCACCTGCTGGCCTCCACCGTGGAGGGCAAGCTGCCGCCAGGCCGGGCGCGGGCGATCGCGGTGATCGTGCTGTCAGCGGTGATCATCAGCGCGCTGGTGCTGGCCGGGATCGGCGTGGCGTCATTTTTCCGCAACGAGACCGGTGGACCGGACGCATTGCTGGCGCGGCTGATGGAGATCCTCAATTCGTCGCGGCACCAGGTGCCGGCGCTGCTGCAGCCGTACATCCCCGAGGACATGCCGGCGCTGCGCACGGCACTGAACGACTGGGCCGCCGAGCATCAGCGCCAGCTGGGCGTGGCCGGTACCTCGGTGGTGCAGGTGGGCGTACGCGTACTGATCGGTATGGTGCTGGGCGCGATGATCGCGCTGTATGACGAACTGCCGCTGCCGAAGATGGGCCCGCTGGCGCAGGAGCTGATCGGCCGCACCAGCCGCCTGGCCACTGCGTTCCGCCAGGTGGTGTTCGCGCAGGTGAAGATCTCGCTGCTCAACACCGTGTTCACCGCCATCTTCCTGCTGGGCGTGCTGCCGTTGTTCGGCGTGCACCTGCCACTGTCCAAGACCCTGGTACTGATCACCTTCATCGCCGGCCTGCTGCCGGTGGTGGGCAACATCATCTCCAACACCATCATCACCATCGTCGCGCTGTCGGTTTCGTTCTATGTGGCGGTGGCGGCGCTGCTGTACCTGATCGTGATCCACAAGCTGGAGTACTTCCTCAACGCGCGCATCGTCGGCGGTGAGATCCAGGCCCGCGCCTGGGAACTGCTGCTGGCGATGCTGGTGATGGAAGCAGCGTTCGGCCTGCCGGGCCTGGTCGCCGCGCCGGTGTTCTACGCCTATGTGAAGCGCGAACTGGTCGACCAGCGCTGGATCTAGTACGGCAGGGTGTGACGCATTCGCCCGCCCAGGCGCTTGGTAAGACCTTGCCGGCGCGTTCGCGGTAGCTGCGGTATACCCGTGGTCACGGTTCGCGCGGCACTGGCTTGGCGCTGCCGGGACCGGCGGCTACAGTGATCCGCACTTCAGGGGAAATTTGCATGGCCGGCAAGGCATCGCCCATCGGGTTGCGGACCTGGGTCTGGATCCTGGCGGGGTTGTTCGTGGTCTGTACGCTGCCGTTGATGGCCATCGCGCTGGTCCAGGGCACGCTGCGCTACAGCGCTGCCGAGGACAACCTGGTCAGCCTGCGCCAGCTGCGCCAGACCTTCGACCTGGCCAACCTGGTCTCGGCCGAACGCGGCCCGGCCAACAGCCTGCTCGGTGCCGACCCGGCCGATGCCAGCGAGCATGCGCGGCTTACGCTGCAGCTGGCGGTGGTGCGCAGGCGTGTGGACACCGCGCTGCAGCAGCTGGGTGCCGTGTTCACGGCTGATCCGGGCGTGGTGGATGAGCATGGGATGCTGGCAGACGCGCAACGTCGCCTGCAGTCGGCACGCGCGGGCGTGGACCGGGTGGCAGCGCAGCCGCGCGACGAACGACGCGTCGAAGACGTGGAGCGCGCGATCAGCGGCATGTTTGCCGTGGTCGACCGCCTGCACCTGCTGACCTCGGCACAGATCAACGTACTGGTCCGGGCCGACCGCGAAGCGGCGATTCCAGCCATGCAGGGCCAGGTGCTGATCGACCTGCGCGAGCACGGCGGGCGTCTGGCCTCCAACGTGATGGCGCCGGTGGCGGTACCCGGTGCCTGGCGCAACGAACAGGTGCGCGCGGCGCTGCAGACCGAGGGCCGCCTGCTGGAACTGTGGCGGCTGGCCGGCAGCCACGAATCGGTGTTCCGCAGTGATCCGATGCTGTCCTGGCATTGGGATATGGCGCGCCGGCAGTTCTTCGGCGAGTCACTGCCGATGATCGAACAGCTGATCGACGACGGACGGCGTGGCCTGCAGCCGCCGTGGACCGCTGCCGAGTTCACCACGCGCTACGTGCCGACCCTGCAGTCGCTTGAGGCGCTGCGTGACGGTTACCTGAGTGTGTCCATCGCCAGGTTCGAGCACACCCGCAACCGGGAGGCCACGCGGCTGGCGGTACTTCTGGCCACCGCGCTGGGAACCCTGGTGGTACTGGGTGTGGCGCTGCGTATCGCGCATCTGCAGATCCTGCGACCTCTGCTGCAGGCACAACGGCAGGTGATCCAGATTGCCTCCGAAGCGCCTGGGCCCGAGCAGCATGTCACCCATCCGCTGGCCGAGATGCAGCGCCTGTTCGATGCGATTGAAGTGCTGCGCGAGAAGTCGCGCGAACGCTCGGCGCTGACCAGCGAGCTGCGCCAGCTGGCCGGCACCGATGAATTGACCGGACTGCTGAACCGTCGCGCGCTGGAGGAACTGGTGCAGCAGCGCCACGACGAGGGGCGGATGAGCGCAGTGGTGATCCTGCTGGACGTTGATCGCTTCAAATCGATCAATGATGGTCATGGCCACGATGCGGGTGATGAAGTGCTGGTACAGGTGGCGCAACTGCTGCAGCGCCATCTTCGCCGCAGCGACAGCATTTCCCGCTATGGTGGCGAGGAGTTCCTGGTGCTGCTGGCCGACGGTGACCTGGCCGCTGGCCGACAGCTGGCCGAATCGCTGCGGCTTGCGCTGCAGCAGCTGGACATCGTGGTGGCCGGCGGTACCGTGCTGCGGGTGACCGCCAGCTTCGGCGTGGCCCGCGGTGCTACCGACGCCTTGGGCTGGCGGACCCTGCTGCGTGCCGCCGATGCGGCCATGTACCAGGCCAAGGCGCAGGGCCGCGACCGCGTGCGGGTCGCCGGTGGTGGGCGCATTCCACGCTGAAACATCATGTTCATCGCTGGCGCACGCATGGCTGCCTAGACTGGACCTTCGACCATCTGGCAGGAGCGCATCATGACCGTTCGCCCCGTCGTTGCTGCAGCGCTGCTGGCCGGGATGCTGGCCGGCTGTACCTCCACTTCGTCGCAGACCGCTGCGGATGCGCCACGCCACCCCTCGGTTGCCGCCGACCTGAGCCCGGTGCCGGCTTTCACCGGCGGCGGTGCGGGTTGGAGCATCGAGATCGCCTCCACCGGCCAGGGCAACCACGATGCCAGCCTCAGCGCTGACGGCCGTACCCACAAGGGCACGCTGCGCTATCCGGGGCAGCCGGCCGATGCACCGAGCTCGCTGATCGTGCTCAACGGCGAGCTTGGCCAGCAGCCCGCCATCGTCGAGATCAAGCGAGAGTCGTGCCGCACTGCCGAAGGTGTGGACACCCTGGCCAGCGTGCAGGTGACGATGGAAGGGCAGCCGCAGCGCCGCGGTTGTGGCCACCTGGCCGTGTACTGATCCTGTGCGCCGTCGTGCTTGAGATTCCAACCCTGCACACCGTGCGCCTGCGGCTGCGTCCACAGCAGCTGGATGACTTCGGCGTCTATGCCGCGTTCCTGGCCTCGCCGCGTGCGCGGGGCATGGGCGGGCCGTTCGGTGAGGTGGCGGCGTGGGGGCAGTTCTGCCATGACCTCGCCAGCTGGCATCTGTTCGGCCATGGCGCGTTGATGATCGAGCGTGCCGATACGGGAGCCTGCATCGGCCAGGTCGGGATCAATCATGGCCCACTGTTTCCTGAAAAGGAGCTGGGCTGGTTGCTGTACGACGGCCATGAAGGGCAGGGCTTTGCCACTGAAGCGGCCGGTGCACTACGCGATTGGGCGTTCGTGGTGGCGCGGCTGCCGACGCTGGTCAGCTACATGGCGCTGGACAACCTGGCATCGCAGGCCGTCGCGCGGCGCCTGGGCGGGGTGCTGGATGCGAACGCCGCGCGCAGCGATGCGGATGATCTGGTCTACCGCTACAGCACCCGGTAGTGCCGGCCGCTGGCCGGCATCATCGGTGCACCCGGGGGCGTCATCCACGCCTGTCAAGCCATGACCCATTGCGCGTGGCGCCCGGGCTTTGCCATCCTCCCTGCTGTTTTCCGTAGCGTGGAATCCCGATGCGTCCTGCGTTCTGGCTGGCTTTGGCCCTGCTGCCCACCCTGGCGGTCGCGCAACCTGCGCGTACTGCAAAGGCCAAGGCCCCAGCGCAGGATCCCTTCAGCGAGCTGTTCGACACCGCCTGCATGCAGCACATCGGTGCCCCGGCGCGGTTGCAGTCGCTGATGGAATCCAATGGGCTGTCGCCGTTGCAGCCCGCCGAAGCCGCGACGCTGTTGCAGGGGCAATCGGGCGTGGCCTGGATGGTGCCTCTGGCCAGTGGCCGCTATGCGGTGAGCTGGGCTGACGATGGCACGTGTACGGTCTACGCCGAAAAGGCCGACGCGGCGGTCGTGCAGAAGGGATTCGCCCGGTTGGTGCAGGCCGCACCGAAGCCGTTGCAGGTGCGGTCGCTGCCAGGGCGTGGGCCGCTGTCGGCTGATCAGGTAGCCATCCAGTACGGCTGGGCCACGCCGGGGCAGGGCAAGCTGCAGGTGCGATTCCGCCTGGTCACACGGCAGGCGGCCGAAGCCGGCGTGCAGGCGATGGCCTCGGCGGCCCCGGGCGAAGCGATGCTGGCGCAGGGCGCGCCTGGGCCCTGAAGGGCCCACGCTCGCGATTCAGCCTTTCACGCGGCAAGTGGTATATCGTTTATCGATAAATTCACCCGGGGCGGCGAGGCCACCCCAATGCCGGAGGCCGCTTGACCGCTCGTCCCGCCCGCGCCAGACCCGCGCGAGGCTTGTTCACCCTGGCCCAGGCCGCCGTACAGGCGGTGCGGGCGATGTGCTGGCTGGGCATCCTGGCCGCACTGCTGGCCGTGCCGCTGGTCGCCCACGACCGCAGCTGGCTGCTCGACAGCATCCACGACGCTGATGCCGCTGCCGTGCATGGCAGCGACCTGTTCCTGCATTTCTGCCTGGGCCTGGGCGCGATCGTCGCGCTGCTGGTGCTGTGCCTGATGTTCCTGCGCCACCTGCTGCGGCTGTTGAAGTCGGCGGCGCGCGAGCGGCCGTTCACCCACGCCAATGCACAGCGCCTGCAGCGCATGGCCTGGCTGATGCTGTCGATGGAGGTGCTGTCGATCCTGATCGGCGCCTACGCCGCCTGGATGGGCCCGGACTTCACCTGGATGGAGGTGGGCGGCGGCATGTCGATCACCGGCCTGGTCGCGGTGCTGATGCTGTTCGTGCTGGCACGCGTGTTTGCCGTGGGTGCGGCAATGCGCGATGACCTCGACGGTGTCATCTGATGGCGATTGTCATCACCCTGGACCGCATGCTGCAGGAACGGGGCATGACCCTGTCCGAGCTGGCCGGGCGCATCGACATCACCCTGGCCAACCTGTCGATCCTCAAAACCGGCAAGGCACGCGCCATCCGCTTTTCCACACTTGATGCGATCTGCCGTGAGCTGCAGTGCACGCCCGGTGACCTGCTCGGGCATGACCCGGCGCAGGCGCAGGAGGCTGACTGAGTGTTTCCCCTTTTCCCTTACCTACTGACGAAACGGACCTGAAATGGAATGGTTGGCTGACCCCTCGATATGGATGGGCCTTGCAACCCTGGTCGTGCTGGAGATCGTTCTCGGCATCGACAACCTGGTGTTCATCGCGATCCTGGCCGACAAACTGCCGCCGCACCAGCGTGACCGCGCGCGGGTGATCGGCCTGGCGCTGGCCCTGCTGATGCGGCTGGTGCTGCTGGCCGCGCTGGCATGGATCATGAAGTTGACCGAACCGCTGCTCACGCTGTTCGACCACAGCTTCTCCGGGCGTGACCTGATCCTGCTGGGCGGTGGTCTGTTCCTGCTGTTCAAGGGCACGATGGAACTGCACGAGCGGTTGGAGGGCCGGGAGCATCACGAGGATGGCAAGAAGGTCTACGCCAGCTTCGCGATGGTGGTGGCTCAGATCGTGGTGCTCGACGCGGTGTTCTCGCTGGACTCGGTGATCACCGCGGTCGGCATGGTCGACAACCTGGGCGTGATGTACGCCGCGGTGACCATCGCGATGGCGCTGATGCTGGTGGCCAGCAAGCCGCTGACCCGTTTCGTCAACAAGCATCCCACGGTGGTGGTGCTGTGCCTGGGCTTCCTGCTGATGATCGGTTTCAGCCTGGTGGCCGAAGGCCTGGGCTACAAGATCCCGAAGGGTTATCTGTACGCGGCGATCGCCTTCTCGATCCTGGTTGAAGCCTTCAACCAGTGGGTGCGCTTCAATCGCGAGCGCAACGAGCGCCGCCAGCCGTTCCGCCAGCGTACCGCCGATGCCGTGCTGCGCATGCTGGGCGCGCGCCCGGCCAATGGCCACGACGACGAAAACGCTGACGAACACGTCGATGCCGAAGAGCGGTTGCAGCCGGCCGAGCACGAGATGATCCGCAGCGTGCTGGGCCTGGCTGATCGCCCGGTGTCGAGCGTGATGACCGTGCGTGCCGACGTTCAGTGGATCGACCTGGCACGTGGGCAGGAGGATGTGGTGGCCCGCCTGGTGGCGTCGCCGCACACTCGCTTGCTGGTGGGCGATGGCGATCTGGACAGCCTGCGCGGCGTGGTACAGAGCCGCGACCTGCTGGCCGACCTGCTGCAGGGCAAGCCGCTGCAGCTGGAGGGCAACCTGCGCGAGCCGCAGTACGTGCTGTCCAGCGCCAGCGCACTGCAGGCGCTGGAACTGATCCGCCAGCACCCGGTGCCGTTGGCGGTAGCGGTGGACGAGTACGGCAGTGTGGAAGGCCTGGTGACCGCCAACGATCTGCTGGCGGCCATTGCCGGTGACCTGGTCGACACCCAGGACGAGCGCTATGGCGTGGAGGCGCAGGGCGAGAACCAGTGGGAGGCCGACGGTGCGCTGACCCTGGACGACCTGCAGCGCCTGGCCGGCGTGTCGCTGCCGCGCAGTGCCGACTACATGACCATCTCCGGGCTGGTGCTGGAGCGTCTGGGGCGCCTGCCGGACATCGGTGACACGGTGGAGATTGCGGATGTACGCATCACCGTACTGGCAATGGAGAAGCGTCGCATCGCCCGCCTGCGGGTGGAACGCATCGGGCTTTCGTAGAGTCGAGATCCTATGTTCGTGGTCAAGCCTGCTGGAAGCAGGCTTGACCCACCTTCAGCATCGCCGGATCGAAGTCCCGGCCGCTTTTGAAGACACCCCAGGCGATCCTGGCCAGCTTTCTGGCCAGGATGTTGAAGACGGCGGTGCTGGGGTGACCGCGTTTTGACAGCTCGTCGTAGAGCGGTTGCCCCCGACGACACCGCTTGAGCCCCATGGCGGCCATGTAGAGCATCTGGCGCAGCACTGGCGCGCCCTGTTTGGACAGCCGACGCCGTCCCGTTCTGCCGCCAGACTCGTTGGGCCGGGGATCCAGGCCGGTGCAGGCGATCCACGCGTTGGCGTTGGCCAACGGCCAGCGCGTCATGTAGTAAATCAGGTGAGCGGCGACGGCGGGGCCGATACCAGGGATGGTCAACAGGCGCTTGTAGAGCGTGCCATGCTCTCCATCGCGACCCAAGCGCTGCAGTTCGCTTTCCAGCTCGGACAGCGTCCCAGCCAGAGCGCAGAACAGATCTGACAGCTCCCCGGGGGCACTTTTGCTTACCCCGAAGGATTGCTCCAGGCGCGCGCGTGTCTTTACCAGCGTCTGCCGCTTGCGCAGCAAATCGTGCATCTGCTGCTGCTCGTCGGTACGCGGTACGTATTCACGCAGGCGATCGTTCTCCTTCTTCACGTACCGGGCGATCGCTTCGGCGTCCATGGCGTCCGTCTTGCCACGCGAGCCCGTCGCCCGGCCGTAGTGCTTGATCAGACGTGGATTGATCACATAGACAACGTGGCCTGCCTGGCCAGCCATCCGAGCCAACAACTCGTAGTACCGCCCCGTCGCCTCCATGCCAATCCGGCATCGCTGGGGCAAGGTGTTGAGCCACTGGGCTATGCCGGCCCGGGTGTTGGCGATCCTGTCGCCGGCCTTGCGGTCGGCCACTGCCGGTACGAACTCCTTGGAGTCCACGTCCACGCCAATATCGAGAGAATCAGACATTTGTACGGCTCCCAGCTATCTTTAAGGGGCTGGGGTGGTACCGCACCGACGTTAGCTTGCCTACATCGACGATCCCCTTTGGGGGCCGTACGATCCTTTATCGACGTTCGTGTGCGGGATGGGGATCGCTCGACTCGTCTGTCGGCTAGTATCCGCAGATGCATGCTTGACGGTCCCTCCACCCTGGCTCCTACATACCGCGTAGGAGCCGGGAGGAACATACAAGCCATGCTCGACTGCTTCCTGAGCAGCCGGGTACGGGCCCGGCTCTACACAACACTGCCGGCAACCGTCACCATGGCGGGCCCGCTTTCTTTCCAGGATGGTTGCAGTGCTGAGTACGATCGGTTTGTTGATGGGCCTGTACGTGGCCTGGCGCCTGTTCTGGCCACTGCGCATGCCCATCTGGATGAAGGTCGTGCTGTCGCTGCTGCTGGTGAGCGTTGCCGTGCAGCTGCGCATCGTCGCCATGTTCTGGGGCACGATGGCCTCGCCGGAAATCCCGAAGCTGGCCATCGCCTCGTTGGCCACGGGTTCGACTGCTGTACTGCTGCTGGCGCTGTTCCTGCTGGTGCTGGACGCCGGCCTGTTGGTGTCGCGCATCCTGCGCAGGCCACGTGCTGTATCGGCGTTGCGCGCGCCGAAGCTGCGCCCGGCGGCGGGTGTACTGGCGCTGCTGGTCAGCGCCTATGGCGTCAGCCAGGGAATGGCGGTGCCCAAGCCCAGGCAGATCGAGGTGAGCATCGCCGGGTTGCCGGCCGGGTTCGACGGCTATCGCGTGCTGCAGCTGACCGACATCCATGCCAGCCGCCTGCTGACCGGCGACTGGGTGCGCAGGGTGGTGGAGGAGAGCAACGCACTGAAGCCGGACCTGATCGTGATCACTGGCGATCTGATCGACGGCAGCGTCGAGGCCCGTCGCGACGACGCGCGTCCGTTGGCCGACCTGCAGGCGCCGGATGGCGTCATTGCCATCACCGGCAACCACGAGTACTACGCGCAGTACCAGGACTGGATGCAGGCGTTCCGCGCGCTGCACATGCAGGTGCTGGAGAACAGTCATCTGCAGGTACGACGCGGTGACGCGGCGCTGACCATCGCCGGTGTCACCGACCAGGTGGCGGCACGCTACGGCCTGCCGTTGCCGGATCTCCAGGCTGCACTGGAAGGCGCTGATCCGTCCGCACCGGTGATCCTGCTCGATCATCGCCCTCGTAATGCGCGCGAGGCTGCCGCACGCGGGGTGAAGCTGCAGCTGTCCGGGCATACACATGGCGGCCAGATCATTGGCATGGACCAGCTGGTGAAGCGCGCCAATGGCGGTTATGTGTCCGGGCGTTACGAGGTGGATGGCATGACACTGTACGTGAGCAATGGTGCTGGCCTGTGGGCCGGTTTCCCGGCACGCATCGGCGTTCCTTCGGAGATCACCCTGATCACCCTGCGCCGCGCCCCGTGACCCCTGACAAACCACAGAGAAGGAACCATGTCCCATCCCCGCGCACCCATGGAACGTCTGATCCGCGCCAATGCGGACGAGATCAATCGGCTGCGCCAAGCCATCCGCGAAGCCGCTGGCGCGCGCTGGCGTGGCCCGGAAGAAATGCAGCAGCACGCGGCAGCCTGCGCGGAATACAGCCAGCGCTATGAACAGCTTGCGTTCCCGGGTGGCTACGCCAACGCGCTGAAGCAACTTGCCGAACGCGATCCAGATACGGTGGATGTCGTGCTGACCTTCCTTGAGGTGCGGCCCTACTTCTTCCGTTCCGGATACATGTGGAAGACGCTGCTGAAGCGCGTGCAGCGGGTGCCGATGGGCGCGAAGCAGCAGGCCCGGATGCAGAAGATCCTCGATGCCTACGCTGCCTACCGGGCGGGAAGCCGGCGCTCCCAGTAACTCCACGCCATGCGTGGAGGTCGTCTCTTTCCCGCCGCGGACTCCGGATCGGCGATCATCTGCACGGTCCATGCGGAATCAGGGAGCACACAATGCAGGGAATGCCTCATCCAATCGGAGGTCCACGCCGTGTCGCGCTGTTGGCAGGTGCACTGCTGCTGGCGGCCTGCCAGCGCACACCAGACGTACCGGCCGACGCGCCCGCTGCTGACACGCCACTTGCCGCGCCGATCACAACAACAGACATCTCGCCTCTGCTCGATGCCCTGCTGACCTGTGCGCTGGACGGTTGGTACATCGATCAGCAGACCGAGCGTCCGGCACATCCCTGGCTGGCCACGAATGCGCCGAAGCCCTGCAAGGTGGACGAAGAGAGCGAGATCGCCACGTTCTGCGTACAGGGGCAGTGGAAGGGACTGCCGGTGGAGGAGGTGATCCTGCCGACGATGACCTTCGTCTCGTTCCGTGGCGTGAAGATCGGCCTGCCGCTGGAGAAGGCACGTCCCATCGTCCGCCAGCGCTTCGGGCAGGAATTTCCGGGCGGCGCGTCTTACGAGCAGGGCCGCGAACCGAAGCTGATGGCCGATCCTGAAGATGCGCAGCGTTCGTGGCTGCTGTGCAGCACCCCGGAACTGGGCCACGACGTGGACAGCGAGGGGAGCATCAGCTATTCCGGCATGAACCTGCCCTACGACCACGACGGTTGCAGCTACCGTTACAGCCCGGTCGACTTCTGCGATGCGCGGCACCGGGCCGCCATTGAAGAAGCTCTCCAGCATCAGAAGCCCAATTTCAACCAGCACTATCTGCTGGTACAGGTCGATGATCGTCCCGAGTACTTCCAGCGCACGCTGGTGCTGGTCGACACCCGCACCGGACGCGCCACGCCATTGCCGATCGATGCCTTCACCGGCCCGGCAGGGAAGGGCGGAGACGCCACCGGCTACGGGACCCTGGAAACGGGTGTGGACCAGCAACAGTTCTGCCTTGATGGTGCGTTGCTGGTCTACCGCGTTTTCGAGGAAGGACGCTTCTGCTTCGGCTTTGACGGTGAGCGATTCACCGGCCATGAAACCCAGTACATGCAGGCGACGGACGGCCGATGACCGGTATTTCACCCCGGCCGTGACATCCTCCCCGAACCTGCGCAACCGGGATCGAGGCTGTTGAAGGCGAACACGCAATGACTGCCGCGCGGCAGCGCTCGATGTGGGTGGCCGGCCTGTCCACGGTGGTGGAGTGGTACGACTTCACCTTGTATCTGTACTTCGCCACGGTGCTGTCGCGGGTGTTCTTCGGCGGCGGCAAGCAGGCGATGCTGGTGACCCTGGCCGGGTTCGCGGTGTCCTACTTGATGCGTCCATTGGGTGCGCTGTGCTTCGGCCACCTGGGTGACCGGCTGGGCCGGCGCTGGATGCTGCTGGCATCGATGGCCTTGATGGCGGCGGCGATGCTGGCCACTGCGCTGCTGCCGACAGCGGCCACGGCGGGCACTACGGCGGGCGTGCTGCTGTTGGTACTGCGGTGCGTGATGGCGTTTTCGGTAGGTGGTGAGTACACCGGTGTGGTGGCGTATCTACTGGAAAGCGCGCCGGTGCGGCGACGTGGCCTGGTGACCTCGCTGGCATCGGCGGCCAGTGAAGTGGGCGCGCTACTGGCGGTAGCGATCTCCGCGCTGACCGTGGCGCTGTTGCCCACCGCGCAGCTGGACAGCTGGGGCTGGCGCATTCCGTTCTTCTTCGGTGCCGCGCTGGCACTGGTGATCCTGGTTGCGCGCTCGGGCATGCACGAGTCGCCGGAGTTCGAACGCCAGCGTCGCGAGGGCAGTATTCCGGCTACGCCGCTTCGCCACGTATTGCGTAACCACCCGCTGGCGGTAGCGCGCACGTTTGCGATCTCGGCGCTGGGCTCGATCACTTATTACGTCGGCATCACCTATGTGCCGGCATTCCTGCATGCGCAGGGTCATGACGAAGGCGATGCACTGTGGCTGTCGACGATTGCGGCAGTGGCGGTCATTGCGATCACGCCGCTGTGCGGCGCATTGTCCGACCGCGTCGGACGACGGCCGATGCTGTTGGGCCTGACCGTGCTGGCAGCGCTGCTGCCGTTGTCCTTGTTCGCGTGGATGGCGGAGGCGACGGCGCTGGGCATCGCGCTGGCGGCGGTGCTGCTGGCCTGCGTGGCCGGTGGCGTGAGCGCGGTGGCAGCCCCGGCCACGGCCGAGCAGTTCCCCGGCGAAGGCCGGGTCAGCGGGCTGGCACTGGGGGTGACCATGGCCACCGCCTTCTTCGGCGGCGCAACACCCTGGCTGGCGCAATGGTGGGTGGAACGCAGCGGCTGGGCAGCGGCGCCGGGCGCGATGATCGCGCTGGTGGCGGTGCTGGTGCTGCCGGTGCTGTGGACCCTGCCCGAGACGGTCCCGGGCAGGGCCAAGCGCTAGCGGGTCAGACCTTCAGGGTCTGCTCGATGTCGGCCAGTACGGCGGCCGCATCCACGCCGATGGCAATCGACTGCACCACGTGGCCATCCCACACGCTGGGACCGAACGCCAGGCCTTCCGGCTTGGGAATGGTCATGCCGCGGGCGACACCGTCGGTGGCCACGCGCACGCTGGCGCGCTCGAACTGGAACAGCTCCGGGCGGGTCAGCGCGATGCACGCGCAGCAGTCGTGCACGACCATGCCCTTGTGGCCGGCCTGCAGGTAGAAGTCCACGTAGTCCTGCGACAGCGCACGGACCAGCTCGGCGTCGGCACCGCCGATGGCAGCCAGCGTGTCCAGGCCGTCACGGTCCATTTCCACGCGGGTGGTCACGTCCAGACCGATCGCAGTAACCGGCCAGCTGGCGGTGAACACCACGTCGGCGGCTTCGGCATCGCCCCAGATGTTGGCCTCGGCGGCCGGGGTGATGTTGCCGTTGACGTGGAAAGCGCCACCCATGATCACCACGCCGCGCACCAGGCCGGCGATGTCCGGGGCCTGCTGCAGGGCCAGGGCCAGGTTGGTCATGCGGCCGACCGCGACCAGGGTCACCTCGCCCGGATGGGCGCGGACCAGATCGATGATCAGCTGGGCCGCCGGGCGCGCGTCGACGGCCACGTCCAGGCTCGCCGGCACCGGGTGGTTGCCCAGGCCGTTGTGGCCATGGATGTGCACCGGCCAGGCTTCCGGGGTAGCTTCGGGCTGCAGCGGGCCGCCGGCACCGCGCGCGACCGGGGCGGCAAAGCCCCAGGCCTGCTTCAGGTACAGCGCGTTGTGCGTGGTCGACTCCACCGAGGCATTGCCGAAGGTGGTGGTGACGCCGATCAGGTCGATCTGGGCGTGCTTGTGCAGGTACAGCAGGGCCAGGGCGTCGTCGACGCCCGGGTCGGTATCGAAAATGACTTTCAGCATGTTGTTGTTCTTCTTCTTCCGTGTGGTGCGGGGGGCGCCGGCGGCCACGGGGCAGGCCGGCGCGCCCTACATTGTCCCATCTTCATGACAGGCAGGGCCATTGCCGGGGTGGCAGGCCATAATGCCCCCAGTCCAGGCACGGAGTCGCCGAATGCTGATCGTTGCCCTTCTGCTGGTCCTGCTGGTGCTGGGCCTGAACGTGGTGGCTACCGTGGTGATCGTCAGGCGTGATGGCCTGTCGGTGGGCGGCCGGACGGTGCAGTTGCTGCTGGTCTGGCTGCTGCCGCTGGTCGGTGCGATCCTGTGCATGGCAGTGGCCACGGCCGATGGCTCGGGAAGCCGGGGGGATGGCGGCGCAAGCTACGACAGCTCAGGTGGTTATTCCGGTGACAACCACAGCCATCACAGCCACAGCAGCTCCGACTGCAGCAGTGATGGTGGTGGGGGTGACGGCGGCAGCTGCGGTGGCGGCGATTGATGAGACGTCCCAGGGTGCCGGCCAAGGTCACGTCTTGGTAGTGCCGGCCGCTGGCCGGCAACCCCAACAGCTCAGCCGCAGCAGCTCCGACTGCAGCAGTGATGGTGGTGGGGGTGACGGCGGCAGCTGCGGTGGCGGCGATTGATGAGACGTCCCGGGGTGCCGGCCAAGGTCACGTCCCGGTAGTGCCGGCCGCTGGCCGGCAACCTCAACAGCTCAGCCGCCGCCTTCGGTCGGCAACGGCGCCGGCACGTTCAACAGCCCGCCCGCCGCCACATAGGCGGCCAGTGCCTGGCCCTGGCTCAGCAGATGGCGTTCCATGGTGCGTTCGGCAGCCTGCGCGTCGCGGCGGCGGAAGCATTCCATCAGCTCGCGGTGTTCGGCCAGCGACTGCGCGGTGCGACCCGGGGTCAGCAGCTGACGGCCACGATGCATCTTCAGGATGCGGTGCAGGTCGTGGGTGATGCGGATCAGCCAGGGGTTGCCCGCGTAATGCTGCACGGTTTCGTGGATCAGGTAGTTGTTGCGGTAGTACTCGGCGATGTTGCCCTCTGCCGCAGCCGCTTCCATCGCTGCATGCAGGTCTTCGAGCTGCTGCACGCCGGCATCGTCGATGTGCTTCACCGCCTCATGCGCGCAGCGGCCTTCCAGCATCGCCATCACCGGGAACAGCTGGTTGAGGTCTTCCAGCGTCAGTCGCGTGACCCGGCTGCCACGACCCGCATCGATCTGCACCAGGCCTTCGGCGGCCAGCAGCTTCAGCGCCTCGCGCAGCGGTGTGCGGCTGATGCCCAGTTCCTCGCACAGCGCGGGCTCGTCGATCCATTCTCCCGGCGGCAGCCGGTAATCGTAGATGCGCTCGCGCACGTGTTCGGCCACCTCTTCGTACAGAGGCGCGCGCTTCTTCGGTGACCGCGGGGCAGGGGCAATAGCCATGGAGGAAGTGTACCGCCAGGTAGTGCCGGCCGCTGGCCGGCAACCCATGATCGCTGGATGGCTTCATGAGATTGCCGGCCAGCGGTCGGCACTACCGTTGGGTGATTACATCCAGCCCGGCACCACGAACACCAGCCAGGCCAGCAGCGGCCCCAGGGCCACCACCAGTCCGCTGTAGACCAGGAAGCGGCGGAACAGGGTCTCGCGCTCTTCCTTCGCTGCCGAGGCCACCACCAGTGCGCCATTGGTCGAGAACGGGCTGACATCGACAATGGTGGATGACACCGCCAGCGCGCAGATCACGCCGGCGGCGCTGAGGTGGCCCTGCATCAGGAACGGCACCGCCAATGGGATCGTCGCGCCGAGTACCGCTGCCGACGAAGCGAATGCGGAGACGATGCCGCCGACGTAGCAGACCAGCAGCGCACCGAGCAGCGGGATGCCGATGTCGGACACACCGTTGCCGATGAAGTCCACCGCGCCGGCATGTTCCAGCACGCCGATGTAGGTCACCACGCCGCAGATCAGCAGCACGGTGGACCAGCTGATGCCATCGACCGCACCCTTCTGGCTCTGCGGGGACAACAGCGCCAGCGCCACCGCCACGGTGATCGAGACCAGGCCGACGTTGAGGTTGTAGATCAGCGCGGCCACGCCCAGGCCGAGCAGGCCGATCAGGGTGAACAACCGCTCGCGGGTCAGGTTCACCGCATCCAGTGCCACCGGATCATTGCTGAGCGTGCCGCCGCCTGCCGCGACCAGCGCGCCATGACCTTCGATCGCGAACTGTCGCGACGACGCCTGCGGGCCACCGGCCATCGCCAGCTCGGCATTGCCGAGTGTTCCTGCTGCGGTGATCGAGCCACGGCGCAGCAGGGCGATGCCACCAAAGGCGAAGAAGCAGATCGTCGCCATCATGAAGTTGAAGCCCAGACTGGTCAGGAACACCGCCATCTCGGTCACTTCCAGCCCGGCTTTCTGCACCACGCCATTGGTGATGCTGCCGTACACGCTGATCGGCGAGAAGCCGCCCGCCTGCGCACCATGGATGACCAGCAGGCCCATCATCAGTGGATTGATGTTGTACTGCTTGGCAAAGCGCAGCGCGACCGGGCCGATGATCGCGACCGCCGCCGGGCCCAGTGCACCGAACGCAGTGAGGACCGCGGTGATCACGAACATCACCCAGGGAATGGCCACGATATGGCCGCGCACGGCTTTCACTGCCCAGTGCACCAGCAGGTCGATGGTGCCGTTCTTCTGCGCGATGGCGAACAGATAGGTGATGCCGACCAGGGTCAGGAACAGATCGCCGGGGAAGCCGGCCAGCACCTCTTTGCCGCCCATGTCGACCCACAGTCCGCCGATGATGAAGGCCAGCGCGAAGGCGACGGCACCCATGTTGATCGGCATCGCGGTGGCGACGATGAACATGATCACCAGACCGATGATCGTTGCGATTTGTGGACTCATGCGCCCTCCCAGACACGTGACTCACGTACAGCGCGGATGGAGACCCGCCATCCCGGGGTAAGGCGACGTACTGCGTGTTGCGTTATACGTACTGCTCGAACCCGTTACTGCAGCCGCTCCAGCGCGCTGCGGACCCAGGCCGCGGCGCCTTCAAGGCTCTGGAACTCTTCCACCGCGCGCACCTCGCAGCACGGATAGGCCGGCGCGACCATGCGCGCCAATGCGTTGCCCGGGCCCAGCTGCAGGAATACCCGCGCGCCACGCTCGAAGGCCTGGCGCATCACCTGCGTCCATTCGATGGTCTGCGCGAGCTGCGCCGACAGCGTGTGGACTGCCGTTGCGCGATCCCGCACCGGTCGCGCATCGATGCCGGCCAGCAGCGGCAGGCGTGGGGCCTGCAGTGGCGAGGCGTCGAGTGCGGCAGCGAACGGTGCGACCGCCGCTGCCAGCAACGGTGTGTGTGCAGGTACGTGCACCGGCAGTGGACGGATGTCCGCACCCTGCGGCCGCGCGGCATCGGCCAGCCGCTGCAATGAGGCGTGCGTGCCGCCCACGATGAAATGGTCCTGCCCGTTGGCGATGGCCACGTGCGCTCCGTGCAGATCGCACAGCGGCTGCAGTACATGGCGTTCCAGGCCAAGCACTGCCTGCAGGCCTGCATCGGCGGGGCTGGCACTGTCCATCAACAGCGCGCGCTGCGCAGCCAGGGCAAGGCAGGTGGCCGCATCGACGCTGCCGGCGATGGCATGTGCGGCCAGCTCGCCGATGCTGTAACCCGCGATCACCGTCGGCGTTGGCAATATCTCGCGAAGGCCCTGCCAATGCGCCAGGCTTGCTGCGCACAGCAGTGGTTGCGCCCGCACATTGTCGAAGCGATCGTCGGCCGCCGCAGCGGCGAATGCATCGCGGCCGAGCAGTTCGCTCGTGGCATCGAGCACCGGCCGCGCGGCAGCCAGATCGCGCACGCGATCGAACATCGCCGCGTGCTGCGCGCCTTGGCCAGGGCAGAGCAGGGCCAGGCTCATGCCTGCTCCTGCTGCAGCAGGAACACGCTGCAGGCCAACAGGTCTGCGCTGCCGCCCGGGCTCAGCCGACGCGCGACGAAGGCGTCACCGATGCGACGCAGATGTACCTGCCAGTCCGGCGCGAAGGTGCCACCGGCGTCCAGGAAGGTGCGTGCCTGCCGCTGGGCCCAGCGCAGGCCGTCGGCGCCGCCGCGGTGCAGCAGGTTGAGGTCATCCAAGCACGCGATCAGCTGCATCAGGGTCTGGCACATCGCGGCCTCGCGTGGCAGGCCGCTGGCCAGTGCGTGGCGCAGGGCAGGCAGTGCCACTTCGCGCAGCAGCGGGTAGCCGGCGGCCGCTTGTTCGCGCACACCTTGCACGCCGTGCCGTGCACGCGCGCGCTGGCCAGGGCTGTTCGCATCCAGAGGCGCGTCGGCGAGCTCGGGCGCCCAACGGCGCACTTCCTGGCAGACCTGCTCGGCTGCGGCGACACGGCCCGTGCGGCCCCAGCAGGCAGCGGATGCGGCCACCAGCAGGCCAAGGCTGAAGATCGCGCCGCGATGGGTGTTGATGCCCGCAGTGGCGTGCAGCATCGATATCTCGGCCGCGATGCCATGCTGGCGCAGCGTCTGGAACGGCGCCGCGCTGGCACCGGCGTCGGCCACGGCGATGAAATAGTGGCGCAACGCGAACAGGCTGCGCAGGAAGGTGCCGGCATCCATGTCGTGGTGGCTGCCGCGATCGAACGGTGTAACCAGTCCCGGTTTGGGGGCAAGGGCCAGTTCGGCGTGCAGGCTGGCGATGGCAAGGCGCCCCAGGCGCGCGCTGTCCACCGCCGGGGTGGACCGGGCGACGCGCTTCACGACGGCGTTCATGCGACAACTCCAGTGGCGTTGAACAAGGCCTCGCGCAGTTCCAGAGCGGCACCATCAATGCGTTTGACCAGTACTTCGCGGCTGCGACCGGCGTATTCGCGCCAGTTCACCGCGCCACCATCCACCAGGCACAGTTCGCCATCCACGCGATGCCCATAGGCGCTTTCCCAGTGCTGCAGGCGTTCGACCAGCAGGCCGGCCTGGCGCGCGTCATCCACCTGCCACAGCAGGTCGATGTCCGAGCGCGGGTGCACATAGGGCAGTCCGGTGAGGTGCTGCCATGCGAAGGCGCCGAATACGCGGGCTGGTGCAAGCCGCAGCATTGCCTGCAACGCCGCCTGCCAATCCGCCGGAACGCCGCCGGCGAGAACGTGATCCAAGGCAGGGGGAGGCTGCAGCTGCTGGACGTCCTGCAGGGCCACGCGCAGCGCCAGCCGTTGCTTGCCTTCGCTTGGCGGTAGCGGTACCCCCAGGCGCAGCCGAGGGTCGGGGTCGTCCGCCGCACAGCGCGCCACCATGGCCGGCAGGCCCTGCGCGAACCACGCTGCCAGGCGTGGTTCCTGTGCAGTCACGTCAGCCCGCCAGTCGGCATCGGCCGACAGCCAGGCCAGCGTGTGGCGGGCGGGCCGCTCAGGCATCGCCGTGGGCCACCGCAGATGAAACCCCTGCCGCCAGGGCACGACCGCCGCGATGTGCGCCGCGTGCGGCACGCAGGTCGCCTTCGGCGGGCGTGCGCAGCGCCTGCAGCAGGTGCTGGGCAAGATCGCCCTCCCACAGCGATTCCACCGCACCCATCGCCACGTAGTTCTCCACGCCCGGCGCGAACACCGGCGAGCTCTGGCTGAGTGCCTGCAGTTTCTCCAGCGGTTGCTTGGTCACCCGCGCCATCGCGCGCAGGTCCATCACCCGCACCTGTGCATCGGGCAGGGCGTGGATGTGGTCGGCCATCAGGCCGAACGACAGAAAGCCGCCGCTGACCGACTCGCCATAGACCAGGGTCACCAGCCGCGCACCGCGTCGGCGTGCCAGATCCAGCGTCTGCGCCAAGTGAGCGAAACAGCCGTTGATGCCAAGCAGTTCGTCACGCCGCGCCAGGCGCTGGCCAGCGGTGTCCACCAGCATCACGATCGGTCGCTGTGGAAGCGCGGCGGTGCTGGCAAGCACGGTTTCGGCCAGTGCCAATGCGTGGTCCACGCCGACTTCGAGTTTGTCGGCGGTACCGATCACGGTCACCTCGCCATCCTCGGTGGTGGCGCTGCCGGTCAGCACCGAATCGTTCACGGCAATAGCATGCCCATGCGGGAACAGCGCATCGAGCAGGGTCTGCAGCGGCATGCTCATGGCAGGCTCCGGTCGGCGGTGGCGATGAGGAACGCATCGGTGTCGAGCAGCGGCAGTCGCTCGGGGGCAGTGATACCCAGTCGCGCCCAGATCTCCAGGCCATCGCGGCAATCGCCCCAGGCCTGCACGCGCGCCTTCAGTGCCGCATGGCGTTCCTGCAGCGCGGCCAGTGCAGTATCTGGATCGGTGCTGCTGGTATCGGGCTGCAGCGCATTGCTGGCAGCCTGCGCGAACGCCTCGATGGCATCCGGCACCAGCACCTGTGCCTGGTCGATCAGGTAGCGGTGCTTGCCTCCCGTTACGCGCCAGACCAGCGCGCGATCGCGGGAATCGAACTCTTCCACACCACGCACGGTCTCGATTACTTCCGGCCCGGACAGTGACAGCCGGCCTTCCTCGGACATGACTACCGTGCTGCAGCAGCGGGCGACGATGCCCATGCCACCGAATGCGCCGTTGCCGCTGCCGATCAGCGCGACCACGGGGACGCCTGCAGCGCGCGCATCCAGCGTGGCGCGCATGATCTCGGAAATGGCGATGAGCCCTGCATTGGCTTCGTGCAGGCGCACGCCACCGGTATCGAGCAGCAGCAGCACACCGTCAGGTCGGGTTTCCGCTGCACGGTACAGCAGCCCGGTCAACTTGGCGCCGTGCACCTCGCCCACGCCGCCGCCCATGAATTCACCCTGTTGTGCGGCCAGCAGCACGCGTCGGCCGCGCAGTGTGGCTTCGCCGACGACGATGCCGTCGTCGAACGCCGCGGGCTGGTCGAGCTGTGCCAGGTGCGGGCTCATCATCCGCCGCGCCGGGCCGAGGAACTCACGGAACGAGCCGGCGTCGAGCAGCCCGGCGATGCGCTCGCGTGCATCGGCTTCGTAGTAACTGTGGCGCTGCTTCCGGCTCATCGTGGATCTCCAGCAAGCAGGGTTTCCACTGCCTGGTCCAGGCGCAGGCTGACCACCGCCGGGGTCGCACCGGCATCGTTGATCGAGACGCGTACATCGCGCAGTGGATGGCGCTGTGCGAAATCACCGATCACCGCCTCCCAGACGCGGCCAAAGCCCTGCGCGGCGGTGATGATGCGCACCGTCATCGCGCCGTCCAGTGCGGCCGGTTCCAGCAGGATTTCCAGGTTGCCCGAGGCCAGTACGCCGACCAGCACTGCATCGCGCGGAAACTGCACCGCCGTGTGTCCTTCGAATCGATAGTCGAGGGTTTCCATGCTCAGCCCCTTACCAGTTGCGGAATCGCTTGGGCGGGTCGTACAGGCCGCCGGACCAGCGCACCAGGTCCTTCACCGAACGCGCCGCAAGCAGGTCACGGCTGGCATGGCGCACGGAGATGCCGAGGTCATCGGGACGGCGGATCACGCCGCGGTCGCGCAGGTTCTCCACCATCGCGCGGTCGCGCCCCATGCCCACGGCGGTATAGCCGGACACGCCGCGGATCGCTTGTTCGCGTTCCTCAGGAGTGCGGCACAGCAGCAGGTTGGCGATGCCTTCCTCGGTCAGCACATGGCTGACGTCGTCGCCATAGATCATCACCGGTGGCAGCGGCATGTCCGCGCGCTCGGCCAGCTCCCAGGCGTCCAGCCGATCGACGAAGGCCGGTGCCATGTGTTCGCGGAAGGTTTCCACCATCTGCACCACCAGCTTGCGGCCACGCGGCATCTCACCGGGGCGTGCGGCCTGCTGGCCGGCCTTGATCCAGGCCTCGCTGGCATGGCGGCGGCCACGTGCATCGGAGCCCATGTTCGGTGCGCCACCGAAGCCGGCGATGCGGTCGCGGGTGGCAGTGGAGCTGTTGCCCTGCAGGTCGATCTGCAATGTCGAACCGATGAACATGTCGCAGGCATACAGGCCGGCGGTCTGCGAGAGCGCGCGGTTGGAGCGCATCGAGCCGTCGGCACCGGTGAAGAACACATCGCTGCGTGCGGCGATGTACTTCTCCATGCCCAGTTCGGAACCGAACGAATGCACCGATTTGACGAAGCCCGATTCGATCGCCGGAATCAGTGCGGGGTGTGGATTGAGCGCCCAGTGCTGGCAGATCTTTCCCTTCAGCCCGAGCGATTCGGCGTAGGTCGGCAGCAGCAGCTCGATGGCCGCGGTGTCGAAGCCGATGCCATGGTTGAGGCGGTTCACGCCGTACTCGGCGTAGATGCCCTTGATCGCCATCATCGCCATCAGCACCTGGATCTCGGAGATCTGCGCCGGGTCGCGGGTGAACAGCGGCTCGATGTGGTTCGGCTTCGGCGCCTGCACCACGAAGTTGACCCAGTCAGCAGGGATGTCGACGCGGGGGAGGGTGTCGACGATCTCGTTGACCTGGGCGATGACGATGCCGCCACCGAACGCGGTGGCCTCGACGATGACCGGGGTGTCTTCGGTGTTGGGGCCGGTATAGAGGTTGCCGTGGCGGTCGGCCGCCTGCGCGGCGACCAGCGCTACGCGGGGCGTGAGGTCGATGAAGTAGCGGCCGAACAGTTCCAGGTAGGTGTGGATGGCACCGATCTGGATGCGCCCTTCGGCCACCAGGTTGGCCAGCCGCACCGATTGCGGGCCGGAGAACGAGAAGTCCAGCTTCGAGGCGATGCCACGCTCGAATACATCCAGGTGCGACGGCAGAGACAGCACCGACTGCACCATGTGCAGGTCGTGCACCCGGGCCGGGTCAAGGTCGGCCAGGGCCTGGGCGAGGAAATCGGCCTGTTTCTGGTTGTTGCCCTCCAGGCAGACCTTGTCGCCTGGCTCCAGCAGTGCGTGCAGCAGCTCGCCCACGTCGGTGGCGGCGACCTCACGTCCCCGGGCCCACGGCGCGGCACGTTGCAGGCGGGCCTGGCGGCTGCGTTCCAACGTATCCCAGCTCGGGTTCATCGACCGGCTTCCGATTGGTGTCGACGTAATTACGGCATAATTACAGTCGGGCATGCAACCCGCACTGCAGCAAAAAGAAGGGCCCGCGCGAAGGCGGGCCCATTCAGATTGAAATGGAGGATGACCCGCATCGATCGGGGTAGTGCCGGCCGCTGGCCGGCTCCGCGTCATCGATGCATCGCTTGGAGCCGGCCAGCGGCCGGCACTACCGTTTCTGGTGGCTCAGAACTTCCAGCGCAGGCTGGCCGCCACGAAGCGCGGTTCGCCGTAGTTGTTGTAGTCCAGATTCGCCCAGTAGGTCTTGTCCAGTGCGTTGCGCACGCTCAGCGTTGCCGTCCAGTTGTCGCTGATGCGGTAGTTGGCGTTGAACTGCACCAGCATGTAGGCCGGCTGGTTCACCGTCACCGTGCCGCCCAGCGGGTAGGCGATGTTGTAGCCCTGCACCTTGCTCTGCCACTGCACGCCACCGCCAACGCTCAGGCGTTCCAGCGCACCGCGCAGCTGCAGCTGGGTGTTGAGCTGCAACAGATCCTCCGGCGGGTTGGCGTACAGCAGATCGGTGGCGGCGCGGGTGACCTTGACGTGGGTGTAGCCGGCATTGACCGTCCAGCCCGGCAGGATCTCGCCATTGACGTCCATCTCCCAACCGCGCGCCTTGGTGCCGTTGACGCCGACGTAGGCGGAGGTGCCATCGCTCAGCGAACCCTCCGGCACGCCCATGTCACGCACCGCGTAGTTGTCCTGCTTGGCTTCGAACACGGCGGCATTGGCGGTCAGGCGGCCATCGAACCACTGCGTCTTGATGCCCGCTTCCAGGTTCGAGCCCTGTACTGGCGCCAGCAGGTTCTCGTTGCGGTCCTTGAAGTTCTGCGGGTTGAAGATCTCGGTGTAGCTGGCGTACGCCGAGACGTTCGGCGTGATGTCGTAGACCAGGCCCACGTACGGGGTGACTTCATCACTCACCTTGTATGCACCGCTGGTGCCGGTGTAGGCGCCTGCGGCGTTGTAGGAGCGGCTGAGGGTTTCCCAGCGGCTCAGGCGTGCGCCGGCAATCAGCGACAGCGGATCGGCCAGGCGCAGGCGGGTGGCCAGGTAGATGCCACTCTGCGTGGTCTTGGCCACGCGGCGCGCGCCGGTACGGCGGTAGGTGACCTCGGAGATATCGCCGTTCCAGCTGTACACGTTGGGAATGTAGTAGCAGCGTTCGCGTGCACCCGTGGCGCTGACACACGTTGCCCAGTCGGCCGGGAAGTTCAGTGCCAGGGTATTCGTCGTGCCTTCCAGGTCCGACCACTGGGCCCCCACAGTGAGGTCGTGCTCACGGCCGAACAGGTCGAAGCTTCCTGTCAGGTAGGCATCGACGTTGCGCCGGGTGTCCTTCGAATCACCGGCGGCCGCACGCAGGAAGATGCCCGAGCCGGTCACCGGGTCCGGCTCGCCAGTGCCGTACAGGCGCACATTCTGCACGTTGCCGCGGGTGTAGGCGGTGTTGATCTTCAGCAGCCAGTTGTCGCCGAAGCGCTGTTCCAGGTTGGCGAAGGCAGTGTTGCTCTCGCGCTTCCAGTAGCTCCACTTCGGCGACAGGTTGGTCGAGCGCGGCAGGTGCGCGAAATTGCCCTGGTTGTCGAAGAACGGCACGGTGCCCCAGGTCGAGCCGGTCGGATTGTTGTCCTGGCTCTGGTAACCGAGGGTGATCGTGGTGCTGTCGGTGACGTCGCCTTCCAGCACCGCCATGCCGGCCATCTTGTTCTCGTCGTAGCGGTCGTAATACAGGCCACGATCGGTATAGGCGGCGACCACGCGGCTGCGGAAACGGCCGTCATCGGTCAGCGGCGCGGTCACGTCCGCCTCCATGCGCCGATAGTCCCAGCTGCCGGCGCTGACCGCGAACGAGGCATCGAACTCCTTGCCCGGCCGCTTGCGCAGCAGATTGACGGTGGCCGACGGCACGCCGGCGCCGCTGAGCAGGCCGTTGGCACCGCGGATCACTTCGATGCGGTCGTAGAAGGCGGTGTCGTATTCCTGGTTGGTCGAACCGCTGTAGGTCGGGATGCCGTCGACCTGGAAGTCAGTGATGGCGAAGCCGCGTGCGTAGTACAGCGGGCGCTGGGTGTCATAGAAGGACACGCTGACGCCGGTGACGTTGCGCATCACGTCGTTGATGCTGAACAGCGATTCGTCCTGCAGGCGCTTCAGGCTGATCGCAGTGGCCGACTGCGGGGTTTCCTGCAGTGTGATCGGCAGGCGGGTGGTGCTGGATGGCGGAGCGGACTGCTCGGCACGGACGCTGACCCGGTCCAGGGTCTTGGCGTCGGATGCATCGGCGGCGGCCTCGGCGAACGCCGGAGACGCGACCAGCGCGAGCGAAGAGAGCAGGGCAGCCGGCAGCAGCGCACGGCGGGGCAGGCGGTTACGGAACGTCAGGGACATGGTGGGTTCGAAGCTCGGAGACGGGAAGGGGGCGGCAACAGTCGTCCAGCACCCGGGGCGGCGGCTTCGGGCACATCAGATCCATCTGGGAGGGGCGCGGTCACTGCGCAGGACGCAAATGTAAATAATTCTTAACAACATTACAATTCGCGTCATTGTGCATAGGATTCCCGGCGCCGGGCATCGCTTTCTGCAGCAGGGAGCGGCCCAAACGCGAACGGCCACCCGAAGGTGGCCGTCCGTGTCTGCTGCAGGGAATCTGCCAGGCTTACAGCGCCTGCAGTTCCTCGTTGGCGTTGCGCTTTTCCTTGGCTGGTGCCGGAACCGCTGCCGGCACCACCGCAGGGGCCGGAGCCGCCGCATTGGCGTCCACCGGCACCTCCAGGTACGGCAGGCGCAGGGTCTGGCTGGTCAGCGTGCGGATCTCGTTGACCAGCGCGGCGTTGTCGTTGAGCTTGCGCCCGTACGACGGCACGATCTCGCGCAGGCGGGTTTCCCAGCCGGCCTTCATCTGGTCCGGGAAGGCCTTGGCCATCAGGTCCAGCATGATCGGCGGCGAGGTCGATGCACCCGGCGAGGCACCGAGCAGGGCGGCGATGGTGTGGTCCTTGTCGGTCACGATCTCGGTACCGAACTGCAGCACCGGGCCCTTCAGCGGATCACGCTTGATGATCTGCACGCGCTGGCCGGCGGTGACCAGCTTCCAGTCGCCCGGCTTGGCATTGGGGAAGTACTTGACCAGTTCGGCCTGGCGATCGGCATCGTTCAGGCGTGCCTGGGCCATCAGGTACTGCACCAGGTCCAGGTTGTCCTTGCCCACTTCCAGCATCGGGCCAACGTTGTTGTGGGTGACCGAGGAGTACAGGTCCCACCACGAGCCGTGCTTGAGGAACTTGGTGCTGTACAGCGCGAACGGCCCGAACAGGACCACCGGCTTGCCGTCCAGCTTGCGCGCATCCAGGTGCGGCACCGACATCGGCGGCGAACCGGTTTCGGCCATGCCGTAGGCCTTCACGCCATGGCGCGAGGTCACGTCCTGGCCCTGGAAGGCGAGGAACTGGCCACCGACCGGGAAGCCGGCGTAGTCCTTCGATTCCGGAATGCCGGACATCTGCAGCAGCTTCAGCGCGGCGCCGCCGGCACCGATGAACACGAAGCGGGCGTGGGTGGTGGACTCGGTTCCGGCCTTGAGGTCCTTCACCGTCACGTTCCAGCTCTTGTCGGCGTTCTGCCGCAGCGCGCTCACTTCGTGGTTGAGGTGCAGGCTGAAGTTCGGGCTGCGCTGCAGGCCGGTGGTCAGCTGGCGGGTGATCACACCGAAGTTGACGTCGGTGCCCAGCGGCATCCAGGTCGCGGCGACCTTCTGCTTCGGGTCACGGCCTTCCATCAGCAGCGGCGCCCACTGCTTGATCTGTGCCGGATCCTCGGAGTACTGCATGCCGTAGAACAGCGGGTTCTTCACCAGGGCCTGCTGGCGCTTGTGCAGGTAGGCGATGTTGTCATCGCCCCAGACGAAGCTCATGTGCGGGGTCGGGTTGATGAAGTCGCTGGGCTGGCTCAGGCGGCCTTCCTTCACCTGGTGCGACCAGAACTGGCGCGAGACCTCGAACGATTCGGCGATGCCGACCGCGCGCTTGGTCTCGATGCTGCCGTCGGGCAGTTCGGGGGTGTAGTTCAGTTCGGCGAAGGCCGAGTGGCCGGTGCCGGCGTTGTTCCAGCCGTCGGAGCTTTCACCGGCGACGCCGTCGAGGCGTTCGTAGACCTGGATGTTCCAGTCCGGCTGCAGTTCCTGCAGGTAGGTGGCCAGGGTGATGCTCATGA
Source organism: Stenotrophomonas sp. 62841_Sma (assembly GCF_056482945.1). Taxonomy (NCBI): domain Bacteria; kingdom Pseudomonadati; phylum Pseudomonadota; class Gammaproteobacteria; order Lysobacterales; family Lysobacteraceae; genus Stenotrophomonas; species Stenotrophomonas sp. 62841_Sma. Next base: position 1,278,866 of record NZ_CM151224.1, read on the forward strand.
TGCCGGCGCCGACCAGCACAACGTCGACGGGCTTGTCGTTGCTGGCGGCGGGCACCGAGCGCTGGGTCAGCGGCCAGTACAGGAACAGCGCGGCGGCCAGCAACAGCAGCACGAGCAGGGCGAGCAGGGCCTTGCCAAATTTCTTCATGGGGGCGGGATCGTTGGCGGAGGGGAAGGGGTCAGGATGCGCGTGGGGCAGGGAAAGGGCGTGAAGAAACAACGCCTTGCGCCATCCATCCGCGATTCTAACCGGATCCGGTCCGTTTTTGATGCAACGCAGCATCCGACGTTTCGCGGCCCCGTCACGTGAGCGGCGGGCCCAAGCCTGGCGATCGTAGCCCCAGTAGCGCCAGGCCATGCCTGGCGACGCCCTCAATCAGACCAGCTCCAGAATCTCGTCACCGGCCTCATCGATCTCACCGGTCGGGCGCCAGCCCAGGCGCCGGTAGAAGCCATGCGAGCGCGAACGCGGGTCGGCCGAGCAGGCCAGGAACAGCCGGGTATGGCCAACATCGCGGGTCAGGCTCACCACCTCCTGCAGCAGTTGGCGGCCGATGCCACGGCCCTCGTACTCCGGCAGCAGGGCCAGCACCAGCACTTCGCCGGTGTCGCGGTCGGCGAAGCAGTAGCCGGCCATGCGTTCGCCTTCCCAGGCAACGCGGCCGATCGAATCGCCCTGGGCGATGCCGGCCGCCCAGCTTTCCGGCGTGATGCCCAGCTCCGCCAACTGCGCGGCACTGAAGGCGTTCTCGCGGGTGCGCCCGCGCAGGTCGATGCAGGCGGCGGCATCTTCGGGGCGCGCATCGCGGACGAATACAGGCATGCAGGGCATCTTTGCAGTGATCGGCCGACCAGTATCCGCATCTCGCATGGACCCGGTGTGGAGACTTCGTGGAGATTGGATGGAGCAAAAAGGGGACGGAGGGGATTAAGTCGTCTTTGCCCAGAATGTCGTATGGGCCTTAAACGACTTAATCCCCTCCGTCCCCTTTTTTGCGGGGCTGCCTCAGCGCTTGCGCCGCACCAGCGCTGAGGAGGCATCCAGCACGGCGCGGGTCAGCAGGGCCATGGTCTGGACGTCACCCTTCCAGTGCTGCCAGTACAGCGGCACGTCTTCCCACGCGCGCTGGCGTACGTAGACCAGGCGGCCGGCGTCCAGATGCCGCTTGACCAAGGGCAGGGGATTCATGGTCCAGCCCATGCCGCCCAGGTTGGCCTGCACAAAGGCGCGGGTGGAGGGAATCCACCAGGTCGGCGCGGTGCTGGGCAGGTCGTCGCCGGCCATGCGCCGGGCAAAGCGCGACTGCATTTCGTCCTTGCGGTTGAACACCAGCACCGGTGCCTGCGCCAGCGCCTGCGCGGTCACGCCCTTGGCAAAATGGCGTTCGCGGAATTCGGGGGTACAGGTGGCGGCGTAGCGGATGCTGCCCAGCGCGTGGATCTGGCAGCCCTGCACCGGCTCGTCCAGGGTGGTCACCGCGCCCAGCACGGTGCCCTGGCGCAGCAGTTCGACGGTGTGGTCCTGGTCCTCCACGCGCAGGTCCAGGGTGGTGCCGGTGCTCTGTGCGAACTGCGAGGCGGCCTGCGGGAACCAGGTTTCCAGGCTGTCGTGGTTCACCGCCACCGGGATGCTGGCCTGCGGCAGGTCTTCGTCAGCCAGGCCCATCCGGTGCAGGGCGTCGTGCTCGAGCAGGGCGGTCTGCTCGGCCAGCTGCACCAGCACCTGGCCCTCGGCGGTGGCGGTGGCCGGGGTGCCGCGCTTGACCAACAGGCGACCGACCCGATCCTCCAGTGCCTTGACCCGCTGCGAGATGGCCGAGGGCGTGACATTCAGCGACTGCGCGGCGCGGTCGAAGCTGCCTTCGCGGATCACTGCGGCGAGGGCGCGCAGCTGGGCATGGTCGATACGCATCGAATTAAGTTCCGCTAATGTTGGTTTAGGAAGTTTAGCTCGTCTTTTTCATGTTGCGGCGCGACAATGGCGCCCGTTCCGGTGCTGTCCGCCTTCGCGAGGCACCGTCCCCCCAAGCAAGTAAAGGCAGTGAATCCCATGTTCTCGGTCATCTCCGCCAGCACCGGCCTCGGTGCCTGGTTCTCTGGTGCAGCTACCGGCATCGGCCTGTTCGCCGTGGTCGGGGCCCAGAGCGCCTTCATTCTGCGCCAGGGCATCCTGCGCAAGCACATCGTGCCGGTGGTTGCCACCTGTGCGGCCATCGATGCGATCTTCATCTTTGCCAGCGTGGCTGGCCTGCGCACGCTCACTTCGGCGCTGCCGTGGCTGACCACCGCCGTGCTGTGGACGGGCGTGGCGTTCCTGGCCTGGTACGCCATGAAGTCGGCACGCCGTGCGATTGCCGGTGGCGGCGGCATGGGCGAGGCTGACAGCGACGACGGCAGCCGCCGCGCGGTGCTGATGGCTGCGGTCGGCTTCTCGCTGATCAACCCGCACTTCTGGCTGGACATGATGGTGATCGGCTCGATCGCCGAGAACTTCGGCAACGCCCGCATGGCCTTTGCCGCCGGTGTGGTGACTGCCAGCTGCCTGTGGCTGACCGCGCAGGGCCTGGGCGCACGCCTGCTGGCGCCGCTGTTCACCAAGCCCAGTACCTGGCGCGTGCTCGACGGCACCATCGCCGTCATCCTCAGCATCCTGGCCCTTACGTTGGCGGTGCGCGGGGTCCACTGACCCGGCGCACGCCCCCCGAACCCACGTCCTGACTCTCTCTCCAAGGTAGTGGTAACGACGGCACCGGCAACGGTGCCGTCGTTTTTTCTGCCGATGTGGCGCGGCAAACGGTCACGTGCCTAGAATCGTGCATCCGGACAGGGTGTCCGGTTTTCCATGGGGGAAGGATGCGCAGGATTGTGCTGGCTGTACTGTTGGGCGCGGTTGTGGGTGGGGCATCGGCCGCAACGCTGGACCTGGATCGCTATCTGCGGCAGGAGTCGTTTACCGACATCAAGATTTCACCAGGGGGCGAGTACATCGCCGCGACGGTTCCGCTGGAGGCGGGAACCGCATTGGCGATCTACCGCATTGCCGACATGAAAATGGTCGGCAGCTTCCGCCCGCCCCGCAACGATCACGCCCACACCTTCGACTGGGTCAGCAACGAGCGGCTGCTGGTGGGCATGGCACAGAAGTTCGGCGTGCTGGACCGGCCGACGCCGACTGGCGAACTGTTCGGTATCAATGCCAACGGCAAGGGCGGCGAGCTGCTGGTGGGGTACCGGGTTGCCGACCAGAGCCTGGGCACCAACATCAAGGTCAAGCCGGCAGGCCTGGTGGCCGCCTACCTCAGTGATGAGCTCAAGGACGATGACCGCAACGCGCTGGTGACGGTGATCCCGCTGGTCGGCAGTTCGCATGCGCAGGTCGAGCGCATGGACGTGATCACCGGTCGCCGCAACGCCGTGGCGCGCGCTCCCATTCCCGATGCGGACTTCACGACCGATGAGCAGGGCGAGGTGCGTTTCGCACGCGCTGTCGTTACCGATGGCACGCAGAAGCTCTACTACCGCACGGGCAGCAACAGCGACTGGGTCCTGCTCAATGATGAATCCCTGAGCAAGCGCATCGAGGCGCCGCTCGGCTTTTCGGCCGATGGTCGCCTGGCGTACCTGCAGGTCGAGCAGGCAGATGGACCTGATGCCATTGTCAGCTGGGACCCCCAGAGCAATGAACGACGCACCGTGCTGCGCGATGGGAGTGCCGACCCGGCGCGCATCATCCGGCGCCCCGGCAGCCGCGTGCCGGTCGGGGCCCTGTTCCTTGGCAGTGCGCCGCGAACGGCATTCTTCGATGACGCCTCGGACGACGCTCGCCTGTACCGCAGCCTCGAAGCCGGCCTTGGCGGAGCGGTCTACATCACCTCCAGCACGCGCGATGGCAAGACGGTGCTGGTGGAAACCTGGTCAGGCAGCAATCCGGGCGATTTCTATCTCTATGACACGGTTGGCAAGAGTGCACGGCACCTGATCAGCCGCAGCGACTGGATCGACCCCGCGCTGGCGGCGGAGGTGCGTCCGATCAGCCTGACGGCGCGTGATGGGCGTCCGCTGCATGGCTTCCTTACCGTTCCGCATGGCCGCGAGGCCCGTGCGCTGCCGATGGTGGTGGTGCCGCACGGAGGTCCGATCGGTGTCGCCGACCAGGGCGCCTATGACACCGAGACACAGATGCTGGCGGCGGCAGGTTACGCGGTACTGCAGGTGAATTTCCGCGGCTCTTCCGGCTATGGCCGCGCCCACATGCAGGCTGCGCGAAAGCAATGGGGGCTGTCGATGCAGGATGACGTCACCGATGCCACGCGCTGGGCGATCGAACAGGGCGTGGCCGACAAGAACCGCATCTGCATCTATGGGGCCAGTTACGGTGCCTATGCGGCGATGATGGGGGCGGTGCGCGAACCGGGCCTGTACCAGTGCGCGGCCGGCTACGTCGGCATCTACGACCTGCCGTTGATGTACGCCCGCGGAGACATCCAGAGCGACGAGTCAGGCCTGGCCTACCTGCGGAACTGGCTGGGATCGCCCAAGGATCTGGCAGAGCGTTCCCCGGTGAATCTGGCCGCGCAGGTGCGGGTGCCGGTATTCCTGGCCGCGGGTGGCCAGGATCAACGTGCGCCGATCGTGCACAGCGAACGCATGGAAGCTGCGTTGAAGAAGGCCGGCTCGCCGGTGGAAACCCTGTACGTCAAGAATGAAGGGCATGGTTTCTATTCCCCTGCCAACCAACGTGCGTACTACAGCAGGTTGCTGGCCTTCCTCTCGCGCAGCCTGGGCGGCCAGGTGGCCGGGCAGGCCGCACCTGCGGAGAAGAGCAGCGCGCCCTGAACAAGCCGGGGGCGGCGGATGATCGATCCGCCGCCCCCGGAGTTCGCCTGCATCGGGCTTACTTGACCCCGTGCATCATCTTCTTCAGCAGCGGCGCGGCGATGAAAGCGGCCAGCGCACAGCCCAGGCCGATCCACATCAGCAGCCAGAACAGGTGCGCATAGGCACCGGCCGCGGCCACCATGTCCAGCGATTCGCCTTCGGGCACTTCGATCGCGGCCAGCTTGCCGAACAGCGCCGCCAGCGTTTCCGAGAACGCGGTGGCCAGGAACCAGGTGCCCATCATCAGGCTCATCACCCGCGGCACGGCCAGCTGGGTCACCGCCGACAGGCCGACCGGCGACAGGCACATCTCACCGCTGGCCAGCAGGAAGTAGGCCAGCACCAGCCACCACACGCTGGCCATCTCGCCGGTGGCGCCGACCTGCTGTGCGGCCAATGCCAGCGGCACGAACGACAGCGCGCCGATCACCAGGCCCCAGGCCGATTTGACCGGCTTGCCCGGTTCCCAGCCGCGGCGGTCCATCCACGTCCACAGTGCGGCGAAGGCCGGCGCCAGCAGCACCAGGAACAGGCCGCCGAGGTAGGTCAGCGAGCCGGCGGTCTGCGGAATCACCAGGCAGTCGCGCACCAGCAGCACCAGCATCAGCACGACGATAGCGGCGAAGAACGTTCGCGGCGCAGATGAGCCCGGACGGCGCTCGGACAGCCGCGCGCTGACCACGAAGCCCAGCGGTGCCAGCAGCAGCGAGATGATCGACCAGGGCAGCGGGGTACCGCCGGTGATCACCAGCGAGGGCACGATGTCCTTGGTCAGCAGGCGGTCGGTGAAGGTCACCCAGGAGCCATACGACTGCTCGTACATCGTGAAGAACACCAGTGCCATGAAGATCAACACCATCAGCGCGACCATCTGCTGGCGCTGCACCGGCGTGCACTTGCTGCCGGTGAACCAGGCGAACCAGACCAGCACGCCGCCCAGCACCACCAGCATCAGCATCAGTGCCAGGCTGATTTCACCGCCCAGCGCGAACGCGCCGTTGCCGGCCGCCCACATCAGCCACGCCACCGGCAATACACCGAGCATCGCGCACAGATAGATGAGCCATTCGCGCGGCAGGCCCAGCACCTTCTGCTTCAGCGCGGCCGGCTGTGGCGGCTCGGCGTGGCCCTGCAGGTACTTCTGGCCCCACAGGAACATCGCCAGGCCGGCCAGCATGCCGATGCCGGCCGCACCGAAACCGTACTTCCAGCCATAGGCCTCGCCGAGGAAGCCGCACACCAGCGACGAGAACAGCGCGCCGAGGTTGATGCCGGCGTAGAACAGCGAGAAGCCCGAATCGCGGCGCGGGTCGTCCTTGGCGTACAGCTTGCCGACGATGGTGGAGATGTTCGGCTTGAGGAAGCCGACGCCCATGATGATCAGCGCCAGCGACAGGTAGGTCACCGCCAGTGCCGAGGTGTCGCGCACCACTTCACCGTTGACCCGGTAGGCCGCGTGACCTTCGAATGCCATGCCGAGGTGGCCGAGTACCAGCAGGATGCCGCCGAACAGCACCGCCCGGCGCATGCCCAGCCAGCGGTCGGCCAGCATGCCGCCGAACACCGGGATGCAGTACACCAGGCCGCCATAGGCACCGAGCAGGTCCAGGCCGGCCTTGTCGCCGAACAGGTGGTACTTGGTCAGGTACAGCAGCAGCAGCGCCTTCATGCCATAGAAGGAGAAGCGCTCCCACATTTCGGTGAAGAAGCAGACGTAGACGCCCTTGGGATGGCCCAGGAAATCGTCGGAAGCGATAGCGGTGGAATTCATCGCGGAATTATAGGCCTGTGGCCCGATCCGCTTTCAGTAGATCCACGCCATGCGTGGATTGCCGGACTGGCCTGGGCGATCACAGGTACCGCAACCACGCCAGATCGCGCCGTCGCGCCTTGAACCGCGCGAACGCCCGCGTCGGCGGGTACAGCACCACCGCCAGCGCACAGGCCACCAGCAGCAGGCCGGCCACAGAATCCAGTGCGTACAGATCACCGTGTGTCGGCCCCCAGATCGCCAGCGCGGCCAGGTACAGCCCCTTCAGCACATACAGGTGCAGCAGGTAGAAGAACATCGGCGCGGCGCCGACATCGGCCAGCGGGCGCAGCGCACGCGCCAGTGGCGGCCATTCGTACAGTCGCAACAGCAACAGGCCCACGCCCAGCGTCAACAGCAGGAACTGCAGAGACGGCGGGTACTTGGTGATGTTGAAGACGCTCATCCAGGTGCGCAGCGTGCTGGTCTGGTACTGCCACGGTGCATCCCCGTACTGGTTGGCGAACCGCAGCAGGGCGAACAGGGCCAGCGCGCCGACGCCTGCGCACAGCAGCCAGCGCTGGCGTTGCGCCGGGTCGCGGTCGCGGGCGAACCACGGCCCCATCAGGTAGCCCAGCGCGATCACCCCGATCCACGGCAGCACCGGGTAGGAAGTGCGCAGGCGCAGCGCGCCGGTCTCGATCCAGTCGCGCTGGTGCAGCACTTTCCACAGCATCGCCAGCAGACCGTGGCCTTCCACTCGCACGCCGTCCAACAGGTTGTGCCCGGTCACCACCGCGACTGCCAGCACCAGCAGGGCCAGGCGCGGCAGCCACAGAAGGCCGGCCAGCGCGATCATGCTCAGCCCGATGGCCCAGATCACCTGCAGGTACAGCGTTTCCGGCGGCAGCTGGAAGGTCCAGGCGAAATTCACCAGGGTCAGTTCCAGCACGACCAGGAACAGCCCGCGCTTGAGCAGGAAGGCGGCCGTGGCCCGGCGCGGATCCGGCTGGCGCTGGCCGTACAGCCAGGCCGACAGCCCGGTCAACAGGACGAACACGGGTGCGCACAGGTGGGCCAGCAGACGGCAGGCGAACAGCGCAGGGGAGACCGTCGATGCGTCCATCGGGTCGCTTACCTGATGCTGCAGGAAGAAGGTCTCGCGCACGTGGTCCAGCAACATCAACAGCATCACGGTGCCGCGCAGCTGGTCGATGGAGATCAGGCGGGGGGAGGCTGCAGCCACGCAAAGCCCAAGGGTGGCGTGATAGGATATAACATAACGTTATTGCCTGCAGCTCCTCAGGGCTTACAGACCTCTGCGGTCCATCCTTTGCGTTCGTCATAGCGGACAGGGATCACGCGGGTAGATCCGTCGGGTAAGGTCTTCAGGCAGAACTTCGCGTAGTAGCCTCTGATCAGGCCACTGGTGGGAGCGTTGAGGTAGACCTCATACAGCGCTCCAGGAACCAGCGGCTGCGGAGCGGCGGGCGACGTAGCCGAGACAGGAAGCTCCCCGTACACAATGCATTGCCCCGGCCTGAGAAGTACTGCTGGGCTCGGGTGATAGCTGAACGACCAGGCCTCATCGTTGACGTTGCGATGCACTGTCAGCGCCTGCAGCGGACGAGGCGAGCGGAGCGATTCGAATGTCCTGGTCGGCAGGCCGAAGCACGGCTTCCCATCCCTGTCCTCGACAACGGCGGTGCCGAATCCGCTGAAGGCGCTGGCGTCACTGATCCCCACCAGCGCACAGAGCGCTGCGGCTTTGGCAATTGCGGGCGCCCGCTTCATCCGGGTCAATGGGAGTGCTGTCATTGAGTCGCTTCCTCGCTGGTGACTGCGCACGGTGGGGGATACTGCGTGTCCACTCAAGCCAGTGCCGAGCTGGAAATCCGCTCAGACGCAGCGCAGGGCACGGGGGCTGGGAGTTGCTGGGCGAAAGGCCCAATCCTGTGCGGCTTGTTCGCTGTGCCGATCATGGTCAAACACGACGCATCTGAAGGGGCGAAGGGGTCAGGTGCGGGGCGGAGCTGGAAAAGGCCCGTCGGCCGGGACCAACCGCACTGGACTTGCCGCCCCCTGAACGCTAGCGTGGCAGGGATTTTTTGCCAGCAGGGGCTTCCATGAACCACGACGCTGCGCCCAAGCAGCTCACCTTCCGCGCAGTGGCCCTGGCCATCGTGCTGGCGGTGGTGCTGTCGGCCGCAAACGCCTACCTCGGTCTGTTCGCAGGCCTGACCATCGCCACCGCCATTCCCGCCGCGGTGATTTCCATGGGCGTGCTGCGCCTGCTGGGCGGTGGCTCCATCCTTGAAAACAACATCGTGCAGACCGGCGCCTCGGCCGGTTCGTCGATCGCCGCCGGTGTGATCTTCACCATCCCGGCGCTGGTGATCATGGGCTACTGGCCGGACTTCAAGTACTGGTGGGTGCTGGGCATCGCCGGCCTCGGTGGCCTGCTGGGCGTGCTGTTCTCGGTGCCGCTGCGCCGTTCGATGATCGTTGAAGACCCGCTTCCGTTCCCGGAAGGCAAGGCTGCGGCCGAAGTGCTCAAGGCCGGTGAGAACCCGGGCCCGGGCCTGAAGATCCTCGGCCTGTCGGCAGTCATCGGTGCCTTCGTCAAGCTGGCCGCGGAAAGCGGCATGCGCCTGATTCCCGACGCCTGGGCCACCTCGGCCTACGTCGGCAGCTCCAAGGTCACCGCCTTCATCGGTACCAACCTGTCGCCGGCACTGCTGGGCGTGGGCTACATCGTCGGCCTCAACGTCGGCATCGTGGTCGTGTCCGGCTCGATCCTGACCTGGCACATCGCCATCCCGATCTACCAGGCGTTCTTCATGAACACCGATCCGGGCCTGGCCGCCTCGGTCGCTACCGCATCCTCCACCGAGGCGGCGTTCGCCATCTGGGGCGCGAAGATGCGTTACCTGGGTGTCGGCGCAATGCTGATCGGCGGCATCTGGACCCTGATCTCGCTGCGCAAGTCGCTGCTCAATGGCGTCAAGAGCGGCTTTGCCGCCGCCCGCAAGAGCGGTGGCCCGGTGCTGGCGCACACCGAGCGTGACCTGCCGATGAAGTGGATGCTGGTGGCCCTGGTGGTCTTCGTGCTGCCGCTGCTGGCCCTGTACCAGGCCATCGTGGGCCAGTGGCACGTGTCGATCCCGATGACCATCATCATGATCGTTGCCGGCTTCCTGTTCGTGTCGGTCTCGGCCTACCTGGCCGGCTTGATCGGTTCGTCCAACAACCCGGTGTCGGGCATCACCATCTCCACCATCCTGTTCGCCTCGGCCGTGCTGGTGGTGCTGCTGGGCGCCGATGGCCTCAAGCCGGTCGGTGCCGGCGGTGCGCCGCTGGGCGCGGTGGCGGCGATCATGATCGGCGCGGTGGTGTGCTGCGCCGCAGCCGTTGGCGGTGACAACCTGCAGGACCTCAAGGCCGGCTATATCGTAGGTGCCACCCCGTGGAAGCAGCAGCTGATGCTGGGCATCGGTGCCTTCTCGTGCGCGCTGATCATGGCCCCGGTGCTGAACCTGTTGGCCACCGCCTACGGCATCGGCGTGAAGTCCGAGCTGCACCCGAACGCGCTGGCTGCGCCGCAGGCAAACCTGATGGCCTCGGTGGCCAAGGGCCTGTTCGGTGGCGAACTGCCGTGGACCTTCATCGGCATCGGTGCCGTGGTCGGTGCCGCCATCATTGCCTTCGACAGCTGGCTGAAGTCGCGCAACGCACGCTTCCGCGTGCCGGTGCTGGCCGCCGCCATCGGCATCTACCTGCCGCTGGAGCTGATGGTGCCGATCTTCCTCGGCGGCCTGATCGCCCACCTGGTCGAGCGCTTCCACAAGGTGCGCGCCGATGACGAAGAAGGCCGCGACCGCGTGCACAAGCCGGGTGTGCTGTTCGCTGCGGGCCTGATCACCGGTGAGGCACTGATGGGCATCGCCATCGCGATTCCGATCGTGGTCAGCAGCCGCGCCGACGTGCTGGCCGTGCCGTTCCACCTGCCGGGCGCGCAGTGGATCGGCCTGGCCGTGCTGTTCCTGGTGGGCTGGCTGATTTACCGCACCGGCAAGTACACCAAGGCGTAAGGGACGGGTAGTGCCGGCCGCTGGCCGGCAATCCCGGAATCCCGTGATACCCCTGGTTGCCGGCCAGCGGCCGGCACTACCGCAAACCGCGCTACGGCGCGGTTTGCTTTTTCTGGCGGCGGGGCCAACCCCGCGGGCAGCCATGACCGATGGCCTTGGCAGCCCCGGCCGCACGGGCCTACCATCGGTTTTTTGCCGTCCTGCGGAGACCCCGATGAAACTGCGTCATGCCCTGCTGCCACTGAGCCTGCTGGCTGCCCTGCCCAGCGTTGCCGCTGCCCGTGGCCTGGAAGTCCGCGACATGGTGGCCATGGACCGCGTCTCCGCGCCGGTACTGACCACGGACGGTGGCACTGTGGTGTTCGCCAAGCGCAGCGTGGACGCCAACCTGAAGGCCTCCACCGCGCTGTTCGCGCGCAACCTGCGCACGCGTGACGCCGCTCCGCCGAAGCAGATCACCCCGGCTGGCTGGAGCGTCAATTCCGCGTCGCTGTCGGCCGATGGCCAGACCGTTTATTTCCTCAGTGCCAAGAACGGCAGCCAGCAGCTGTACGCGCAGCCGATCAACGGCGGCACCCCGCGCCAGCTGACCGACTTCCCGGTGGACGTGGACAGCTACCACGTGTCACCGCAGGACGACCGCGTGCTGTTCAGCGCCGGCGTGTTCCAGGCCTGTGCCTCGGACCTGGCATGCACCGAGAAGAAGCTGAAGGAAAAGAAGGACGCCAAGGCCAGCGGCCAGGTGTGGGATTCGCTGTTCGTGCGCCACTGGGATACCTGGAACGACGGCCGCCGCAACACCCTGTTCGTGGCACCGCTGCCGGCAGGCAAGGCCGGGGCGGTCAAGGGCGCCTCGGCGCTGAGCGCGACCATCGACGGCGATGCACCGTCCAAGCCGTTCGGTGGCAATGACGATTTCGCGTGGTCGCCGGATGGCGCCAGCGTGGTGGCCAGCATCCGCGTGGCCGGCAAGCAGGAGCCGTGGTCGACCAACTTCGACCTGTACCGCTTCGACGCTGCGGGCAAGCAGGCGCCGGTCAACCTGACCGCCTCCAACCCCGCCTGGGATGCCGGCCCGGTGTTCAGTGCCGACGGCAAGACCCTGTTCTACCGTGCGATGAAGCGCCCGGGCTTCGAGGCCGACCGTTTCGGCCTGATGGCGATGGACCTGGCCAGCGGCAAGAGCCGTGAGATCGCGCCGCAATGGGATCGTTCGGCGGGCGGCATCACCCTGTCCGCGGATGGCAGCAGCATCTACACCACTGCCGATGACCTCGGCGAGCACCCGCTGTTCCAGATCGACGTGGCCAGCGGCAAGGCCACCAAGCTGATCGGCGACGGCAGCGTGACCTCGGTGGACGTGGCCGGCAACAGCGTGGCGATCACCCGCAACAGCCTGAAGAGCAACGACCAGGTGCTGGTCGGCCTGCTGCCGGCCGCCGGCGAAGCCATCGGCGAGCTGCGCGCGCTGACCCCGGCCGCTGGCGACGTGCTCAAGGACGTCAGCTTCGGTGACTACGAACAGTTCGAGTTCAAGGGCTGGAACAACGACACCGTGCACGGCTATGTGGTCAAGCCGCACAACTACCAGGAAGGCAAGTCGTACCCGGTCGCGTTCCTGATCCACGGCGGCCCGCAGGGCAGCTTCGGCAATGGCTGGAGCTACCGCTGGAATCCGCAGACCTATGCGGGCCAGGGCTACGCGGTGGTGATGATCGACTTCCATGGCTCCACCGGCTACGGCCAGGCCTTCACCGATGCGATCAGCCAGCATTGGGGCGACCGCCCGCTGGAAGACCTGCAGAAGGGCTGGGATGCGGCGCTGAAGAAGTATTCCTTCCTCAACGGTGACAAGGCCTGTGCGCTGGGCGCGAGCTACGGCGGCTTCATGGTCAACTGGATCGCCGGCAACTGGAACGGCCCGTTCAAGTGCCTGGTCAACCATGACGGCGTGTTCGACCAGCGCATGATGGGCTACGCCACCGAAGAACTGTGGTTCACCGAGTGGGAGCAGGGCGGTACGCCGTACCAGAAGGCGGCGAACTACGAGAAGTTCAACCCGGTCAACCACGTGGCGGACTGGAAGAAGCCGATCCTGGTCATCCACGGCCAGCAGGACTTCCGTATTCCGGTCGAGCAGGGCCTGGCCGCGTTCACCGCCGCCCAGCGCCAGGGTATCGAATCGAAGTTCCTGTACTTCCCGGATGAAAACCACTGGGTGCTGAAGCCGAACAACAGCATCCTGTGGCATGACACCGTCAATGCCTGGTTGAAGCAGCACATCGGCAACTGATGACTGCAGCGCCGCCCCTCGGGGCGGCGCTTTTGTTTCACCATCTGCTGTACCGGTGGGTGCCGACCGTTGGTCGGCACACCTTCCTGATCTGCCGCCAACAGCAGCCGGCCAGCGGCCGGCTCTACCCAGAGCGCCTGCATGCCCTCGACCGCCCTGATCCAGAACGACATCGTCGTCTTCGGTTTGATCGCCGCCACCCTGGGCGCCGTGTTCTGGACCGCCTCGCGCGAGCAGGGCCTGTGGAAACGCTTCTACACCTTCGTGCCGGCACTGCTGCTGTGCTACCTGATTCCCGGCATCTACAACACCGTCGGCCTGATCGACGGCCAGAACACCAGGCTCTACAACCCGATCGCACGCGACATCCTGCTGCCGGCAGCGTTGATCCTGCTGACCCTGGCGGTGGACATCAAAGGCATCCTGCGGCTCGGCCCGAAGCTGGTGCTGATGTACCTGGGTGCGTCAGCCAGCATCATGCTGGGTGCGGTGGTGGCTTTCCTGGTGATGCGCGCGCTGCATCCGGAAACGGTGGCCGGTGACACCTGGGCCGGCATGGCCGCACTGGCCGGCAGCTGGATCGGTGGCGGGGCCAACATGCTGGCGATGCGCGAAGTGTTCGACGTCAACGCCACCACGTTCGGCCAGTTCGCGGTGGTCGATGTCGGTGTCGGTTACGTGTGGATGGCCGCGCTGATCTTCCTGGCCGGGCGCGCAGCGAAGATCGACGCGCGCAGCGGTGCCGACACGTCGGCCATCGATGAGCTGAAGGAGCGCATCGCGCGCTTCCAGGCCGAGCATGAGCGCGTTCCCAGCCTCACCGACCTGATGCTGATCGTGGCAGTGGCCTTCGGCGGCGTGGGTCTGTCACACGCGATCGGTGCGCCGCTGGCAGCATGGTTCAAGGCCAATGTCAGCTGGGCCCCGCAGTTCAGCCTGGATGCGCCGTTCGTGTGGGTGGTGGTGCTGTCGACCACGCTGGGCCTGAGCCTGAGCTTCACCCGTGCACGCACGCTGGAAGGTGCGGGCGCCTCGCGGCTGGGTTCGTTGCTGCTGTACTTCCTGATTGCCTGCATCGGCATGCAGATGGATCTGCTGGCGCTGCTGGACCGCCCGTGGCTGTTCCTGCTCGGCCTGATCTGGATTGCCGTGCACATCGCGCTGCTGTGGTGCCTGGGCAAGCTGCTGAAGGTGCCGTTCTTCTATTTCGCGATCGGTTCGCAGTCGAACATCGGTGGCCCGGCTTCGGCGCCGGTGGTGGCTGCAGCGTTCCATCCGGCCCTGGCGCCGGTGGGCGTGTTGCTGGGCACGATGGGCTACGCCACCGGCACCTACCTGGCCTACATCGTCGGCATTACCCTGCGCGCGCTGGCAGGGCAGGGCTGATGGGGTAGTGCCGGCCGCTGGCCGGCAACCAGGTAATGCTGCACGGGTTCATGAGGTTGCCGGCCAACGGCCGGCACTACCGATGCGTTACGCCACCGGCAATCCGCGTTCGATCAACCACGCCTTCGCGTCTTCGGCGTCCTGCTCGAACCACGCCTGTGTCGACCCCAGCCGATACGTATACCCCCAGGCATCCATGTCGGCCATCAACCGCGCACTGCCAACGCCAGGCAGCTGCCCGGCCAGCACGATCTGCAGGTAGCAGGTGGCATCTTCCTCGGCCACCGAGTCGGTGGCGTCGGTATGCACCTGCGCACGCCGCTCCGGCGGCAGCACGATCAGATGGCAGGCTTCGTGCAGCATCGAGTGCACGGGCGTGTCATCGCGCACGTACACGTTGCTGGCGATGATGCCGGCCTCGGGCTCGCCCCAGTAGCTGCCGGGAATCGGTTCACCGGCCGCGACGTGGTGCAGCTGCAGGCCATGCGCGGCGAGCAGGCGCTGCGCATCAGCGAAGGCGATGTCGCCCACGCAGGTAATGTCCACGGCGGTTGTTGTATCGGTCATGCGGGTCAGGCAGCCCCGCCCGTGCAGGCACGGGCGGGGCAGAGCTTCAGGGTTTGTCCGGGCCTTCAGGCAGCGCCACGGAGATGTCCAGCACATCGTGCTGGCCATCCTTCACCAGGTCGACCTTCACTGCATCGACGTCGATGTTCACGTACTTCTTGATCACTTCCAGCAGCTCGCGCTGCAGCAGCGGCAGGTAATCGGGGCCGCCGCGGTTGCTGCGCTCCTGCGCGATGATGATCTGCAGGCGGTTCTTGGCGGTTTCGGCGGTGGTCTTCTTCGCTTTGAGGAAATCAAACAGGCCCATGCTTACCCTCCGAACAGCTTGCTGAAGAAGCCCTTCTTCTCGACGTTGGTGAAGCGCATCGGGCGTTCTTCGCCGAGGATGCGCGCGACGGCGTCGTCGTAGGCCTGGCCGGCTGCGGACTCGACATCCAGGATGACCGGCTCGCCCTTGTTGGAGGCGTTGAGCACGTCACCCGACTCGGGGATCACGCCGATCGCCTTCAGGCCGAGCACTTCCTCGACGTCGGCGATGCTGAGCATCTCGCCGCTTTCCACGCGCAGCGGGGTGTAGCGGGTCAGCAGCAGGAAGGCCGGCACGTCCTGGCCGGACTCGGCCTTGTGGGTCTTCGAGTCGAGCAGGCCGATGATGCGGTCCGAGTCGCGCACCGACGACACTTCCGGGTTCACCACCACCACCGCACGGTCGGCGAAGTACATCGCCAGGAAGGCGCCCTTCTCGATGCCGGCCGGGGAGTCGCAGATGATGTAGTCGAAGCCGTCGGCGGCCAGGTCCTTCAGGACCTTGCCCACGCCCTCCTGGGTCAGTGCGTCCTTGTCGCGGGTCTGCGAGGCGGCCAGCACGTACAGGTTCTCGAAGCGCTTGTCCTTGATCAGGGCCTGCTTGAGGGTCGCTTCGCCGTGCACGACGTTGACGAAGTCGTACACCACGCGGCGTTCGCAGCCCATGATCAGGTCGAGGTTGCGCAGGCCGACGTCGAAGTCGATCACCGCCACCTTCTTGCCGCGCCGTGCCAGGCCGCAGGCCAGGCTCGCGCTGGAAGTGGTCTTGCCGACGCCGCCCTTGCCGGAGGTGACTACGATGATTTCAGCCAAAGGACTTCTCCTGATGATTCTGTTTGGGTGCTGCGTCAGTCCAGCGCAGCGATCTTGATCTGGTCCTGTTCCAGCCACACCTGCACGGCCTTGCCGCGCAGGGAGTCCGGGACATCGTCCAGTACCTTGTAGTGGCCTGCAATGGCGACCAGTTCCGCATGGAAATCACGGCAGAAGATGCGTGCCGCGGTGTTGCCCTGTGCCCCTGCCAGCGCGCGGCCGCGCAGGGTGCCGTAGATGTGGATGCTGCCATCGGCGATGACCTCGGCGCCGGCGCCGACGGTGGCCATCACGGTCAGGTCGCAGTTTTCAGCGTACAGCTGCTGGCCCGAACGCACGTTGCCCAGCTGCATGCGGCCCGGCTGCGGTGCGGCGGCGTCGGCAACCTTGGCCACCGGCGTGGCCGGTGCCGGCTTCGGTTCGGCACGGGCTGCGCGACGCGGTTCCGGCGCGGGCGGCGGCGGCGGGGCCGGCTCGGCCTCGGCACGCTCGTACTGGGCGCGGAACTTGGCCAGCAGTGGCAGCCCGAGCTGCTGCGAGAGCAGGTCGACCGCGCTGGTGCCATAGGCCAGCGCCACCGGCAGCACGCCGGCACTGCGCAGGCCATCGACCAGCGCCTGCGCGGTGGCCACGTCCGGCACCTGGCTCAGGCCGCCGAAGTCGAGGATCACCGCGGCGCGGCCGAACAGTTTCGGCGCACGGGTGACGCGTTCGCGCATTTCCTGCACGAGGCGTTCGACATCAAGGGTACGGATGCGCAGGTTGGCGATGCCCACCTGGCCGATCTTCAGTTCACCGGCCTGTTCGTAATCGAAATTCACCGCCACGCTCAGGTCCCCGTCGGCCGCTGTGCCTGCGCCGGCAGATGCCGGGCACGTGTCCATGCCACATCCGGCAGCTTGCCGCCGTAGGTCTCCTGGACCCACGGGTAGCTGCACAGTTCCTTGGCCAGCATGCTGGCGCGCACGTCGACCTGTGGCATGGTGTTCTGGCCCAGCTCGCGGAAGCCGAAGCTGCCGTGGAAGAGCAGGGCGGCATCGGCGCCATGGTCGAGGAAGACTTCGCAGGTCATCTGCGGGTAGCGCAGCTCGGCAAAGCTCTGCGCGTCGGCATAGAACGCACGGCCGACGCCACCGCCACGACGGCGGCTGGCGACCACGATGCGGTCGATATAGAAGAACGGGGTGTCCAGCTGCTGCTTGAACCAGGCGAAGTTGCTGCTGTCGTGCTGGCTGTCGCTGCCGAAGCCGATCAGGAAGCCGGCCAGGTTGCCGTCGCGCTCGGCGACGCGGAAATATTCAGCGGTTTCGTAGAACAGGCGCAGGCGGGCCGCATCCAGGGGAAGGATGGCCAGGCCAGCGTTGTTGTTCAAAGCCAGGACGGAATCGAGCTCGTGCTCGCGCACGTCGCGGATGACAATCGACATTGTGACTCCGTGGGGTAACGCGGTTGGTCCGTCAAATTGGACCCTGCGCACGATTATTGCATGCCCGGGGTGGGCTGCGGCATGAACAGGGGATATGCCCGAGCATGACTTTCGGCGCTTGGGAGCGGCCGTGCACGGGCTACGATGAGGGATGCTGGCCCGACTGAACCACAATGCGATGCTGCGCTACTCCGGGTTGTTCACCTGGGGCACCGTCGGCCTTTGGCTCGCGATCTACCTGATCGATCCTGTCTCGCTGACGCTGGAGACGCTGGACGGCGAAGCCGGCTTCCGCATCATTCCTTGGGCCTCGGCCTACCTGGCTTTCGGCATCGTGTACTGGGCGCTGACCCGCTCGCTGGGCGAGGGCCGTCCGGGCTTCTTCGACCACGCGGCGCTGATCCTGCTGACCGCCTGCGCGATCGGCGTGAGCTATTTTTCCGGTACCGCGCTGGGCAGCATCCTGCTGATGGTGGTGGCCGGCCTGCTGCCATGGCTGCTGGGGCCGCGCATCGGCGTGGTCTGGCTGGTGGCCAGCAACCTGGCGGTGTTGCCGGTCTACATCCAGCCGCTGGGCTTCCCGCCGTTCATCGCCGTGCTGCAGGCGGTGGGCTACATGGGCTTCTCCAGCTTCGTGTTCGTGATCGCGCTGGTGGCCCGTCGCCAGGCCGAGGCCCGCGACGAACAGCGCCGGCTCAACTCGGAACTGCGTGCCACCCGCGCCCTGCTGGCCGAGAGCGCCCGGGTCAATGAGCGCACGCGCATCTCGCGCGAGCTGCATGACCTGCTGGGCCACCAGCTGACCGCGCTGACCCTGAACCTGGAAGTGGCCAGCCACCTGGCCGAGGGCCAGGCCCTGGAGCATGTAAAGCGTTCGCATGGCCTGGCCAAACTGCTGCTGGGCAACGTCCGCGAGGTGGTCAGCCAGCTGCGCGAGACCGGTGCCATCGACCTGGCTGCCGCGCTGCGGCCGCTGACCGAGAACGTGCCCTCGCTGGACATCCAGCTGGAGATCGAGGACTCGCTGAACGTGGAGGACCCGCAGCGGGCCCACGTGCTGCTGCGCTGCACCCAGGAGATCATCACCAACGCCGTGCGCCATGCCGGTGCGCGCCATCTGTGGATCAAGGTGTACCGTGAAGCCCCCGACCGGGTCGTGATCGAGGCCCGCGACGACGGTGTCGGCGCGGAAATGGTCAATGTCGGCAATGGCTTGCGCGGCATGCGCGAGCGCCTGCAACAATGTGGTGGCCAGCTGCAGGTCGAGACCCGTCCCGGCGAAGGCTTCCGCCTGCGGGCGACGGTGCCGGCAACGGTGCTGGTGGCCGCCCTTACCAAGGTTCCTGAAGGAGTGCGTTGATGATTCGCGTCTGCCTGGTCGACGACCAAACCCTGGTGCGGCAGGGAATCCGCTCCCTGCTGGCGCTCGACGACGGTATCGAGGTGGTGGCCGAGGCCGGCGATGGCCGGCAGGCGGTCGAGCTGATACCGCAGGTGCGCCCCGACGTGGTGCTGATGGACATGCGCATGCCGGTGATGTCCGGGCTGGAGGCGCTGCAGGTGCTGTCGCGCCAGGAGCAGCTGCCACCGACCATCATCCTCACCACCTTCGATGACGACCAGCTGGTGCTGGCCGGGCTCAAGGCCGGAGCCAAGGGCTACCTGCTCAAGGACGTGACCCTGGCGCAGCTGGTCGGTGCCATCCGCACCGTGGCCGACGGCGGTTCGCTGGTGCAGCCGGCCGTGACCCAGCGCCTGCTGTCCGGCCTGGAGCACATGCGAAACGAGTTCGTCAGCCTGGACCGCCCGGACCCGTTGACCGACCGCGAGACCGAGATCCTGCGCCTGATGGCCAGTGGCTTCTCCAACAAGGAGATCGCCAACTCGCTGGGTGTGGCCGAAGGCACCATCAAGAACCACGTGTCCAACATCCTGTCCAAGCTGGGCGTGCGCGACCGTACGCGCGCCGTACTGAAGGCGTTCGAACTCCAGCTGGTCTGAGGAAAACCTTTTCAGGACAATGACTTGAGGTCCAGTCATGGCCCTCGGGTGGGGTTGCCCCCTACTTCACGGGTATCGGTATGCGGTACCCTTCGAATTCTTTGTCCATACAAATACGCAGCCGGCAGGGAAACCGGTGCGCCAATCCCGATAAACAATGCCCGCGAAGCCTGCTAGGATTGGCGCTTCGCTTCAATCAACCCGGCCGTGGGATCGGCCCCGGAGACTCTCTGAATGACCCGTATTATCGAGTTCCTGATCGCCTTGGGGATCGTGGCTGGCCTGTTCGTCATCATTGGCGTATGTCTGCCGGGCGAGCGTCACATCACCGAAAGCATCGAGACCAACCGCAAGATGACGATCGTGTACGACACGGTCAGCAGCCTGCGCCGCTTCAAGGACTGGAACCCGCTGGTACTGCGCGATCCCGCCGTTGAACTGAAGCTGTCCGGCCCGGCCTCCGGCGTCGGTGCCACCCTCGACTTCACCTCCAAGGACCTGGGCACCGGTTCCTGGAAGATCACCGAAGCCGAAGAGAACAAGCGTGTTGCGATCGCCATCGATGACGCCACCAAGGGTCACGACAAGATCACCACCTTCACGCTGGAGCCGACCGGCAAGGGTGGCCGCAACGTCAAGATCACCCAGGACTACTCGGTGAAGTACGGCTTCGACCTGTTCGGTCGTTATGCAGGCCTGTATGTCAGCCGCCAGATCGGCGACGACATCAAGATGGGTCTGTCGCGTATGGCCAACATGCTGGCCAGCGTCCCGAACGTGGACTACCGCACCCCGGAAGCCCCGCTGACCGATCTGGCCATCGTCAATGTGCCGGCTGAAGACCTGCTGGTCGTCAACGCCGGTAACGTGGACCGCGGTCAGGACACGATCACCAAGTCCATCAAGGACAACCAGGAGTGGATCAAGCGCGTGATGGAGGCCAATGGCCTTGAAGCCGCCGGTCCGTTCCGCATCATCACCACCGATTTCGGTCAGGAGAAGTACGCCTTCGACATCGCCCAGCCGGTGAAGAAGAAGGGTGCTGAAGGTGCCACCGCTGAAGAGCTGACCGTCAAGATCGACGGCGGCGCTCCGGTCAAGTACGTGCACGTGGCCCCGCACCGTTCGGCGCATGCCGCCTACACCGGCCACATGGCGGGTCTGGACGTGGCCCGCAACGGCCTGCGTGCCTGGGCTGTGACCAACGGTTCGGAAGTGGTCGATCGCCCGTACGAAACCTGGAAGGACGGTCTGGACAAGTCGTTCACCCCGGAAGCGACCTACGACATCTACTGGGCCGTCAAGTAAGCCTCGGCTGACCCATGTAGTGTTGGACACGAAAACGCGCCGCTCATTGCGGCGCGTTTTTTTTCATCTGGCGCCCGGCAAGGGCGCTGCGCAAGGAGCCCACATGTTCAATCTCGAACGTCGCGCACGTAAGCCATCACTGCTGGCCTGCCTGGGGGCGCTGCTGGCCGCCGCCTCTATCGGCCTGTCGGCCTATGCCTCGCACGCTGTGGCCGACCCGCTGGCGCAGCAGCATCTGAACATGGCGGCGCTCTATGCGTTCGCGCATGGCGCGGTACTGGTGGCGCTCGGGCCGCGCGCGCAGGGCGCGATCGCGCACCTGGCGTTGTACGTGCTGCTGCTGGGCGTGCTGCTGTTTTCCGGCAGCCTGGTGGGCGGTGCGTTGTGGCAGTGGCCGACGCGGATGGCACCGATCGGTGGCACCAGCATGATGGCTGGCTGGGTGTTGCTGGCGATCAATACGTTGAGGCGGTGACGGTCGCAGGGCTGTCGCTTCGATCCATGCCGATGCGATCCTAAGGGTTCATGGGCGTTACTTTTCTTTTCGCGCGAAAAGAAAAGTAACCAAAAGAAACGCGCCGCCGGCCGCGAGCCGGTGCTGCGCACCGGTCCCCTGTGCTCCTCGGCCCGTCGAGGGACGGTGCGGGAACTCGCTGCGCTCAGACACCCGCACCTCTTCGCCCTCGTCGGACCTGCGGTGCTCGGCTCGCTTGAAGGCGGACCCAACAGCTGCGCGCTGATCCGTTACAGGGGCTTCGAGCTTTGCCTTTGCCTTCTTGTCCCATTTCGTGGTGGGCGCGCGCGGAATCCGCCCGGACAGCTCCATGAATTTCGCCCTGCTGCCGCCACGAGGGGCTCAGCCGTTGGCCGGTCTCCAGCACCAGTGCCACGGTTCGTAGACGATGCCATGCGGGTTGTCGCGCGGGTAGCTCAGCTGGAAGCCATGCCCACCGGCATTCGCCTGCAGCCACGCAAACGCGTCGGTGGCTTCGAACGATTCTTCAGCCGGGGCGTCGCCCGGTGTACCGATGTCCAGCGCGTGGCCGCTGTGGTGTTCACTGAAACCCGGTGCGGCATTCACCTTCAGGATCTCCGCCACGCTCAGGCCGCGCGCCAGCTTCCGTTCGAAGATGCCCAACTGGTAGGCATGGCTACGGAAGCCGGAGATGGCGTCCAGCGCAATGCCATCCTGTGCCGCATGCAGTCGCATCCGTCGCCAGCCCTGCGCGGCGCCACGGCGCAGCCACAGCGGGCGGGCGAAACGATCACGGCCGGCGAAGTGCAGCAGGCAGGGTTCGGGTTCCAGCGGCAGGCCGCTGTGGTCGGCATAGCGCTGTGCATCCAGGCCAAGCTGCTGCAGGCGCTGCTGTAGCCCCGTCAGCGGCAGCCACTGATCTTCCAGTCCGGCGCCGAAGGGCCGTGCAGCCGCGGCATCCAGCAGCGCCAATGCTTCCTCGACCCCGGGTTCGCGCGGCAGGTGCGGCACCATGGCGTGCACACCCTGCGCCAGTACCGCCGCCAGATAGCGGCTATCGCGCTTGCGTCGCAGCACCCAACGCGCCTGTGACAGCAGGCGTGCATCCAGGTTGCTGCGTGCGCGCAACAGGTGGGCGGGCCACAGCTCGATGGCCTCGGTATTGATCAGCAGGGGCGGGCGTCGTTGCATCGCCTCAGCTTACTGCCGTGGTGCCGACGCGGCCACCTTGCGCAGCGCATCGAGCAGCGCCTGCGGCCGGTCCACGCTGAGCAGCAGCGTGCTGCCATCACTGACCGGCAGGGCGAGGACACGCGCACGGTCGGTGACGAGGGCGAAGCCCTTGCCGCCTCCCTGCAGGCGGAAGTGGCCCGAGTAGAAGCCCGGCATTGAATAGCCATTGGTTTTGACACGGATGCCATAGCGGCGGTCACGCTGCAGGTCGACCACCTCGGCCTGGTCCAGCCGCAACTGCGCCACCGGCACCCGCCGCCGATACATCGTCGAGCGCACGTCCAGCACATCGCCGGCCAGCTCCACCCGGCGGCGGAAGAATGCGGCCCCCAGCCCGACAGCGAGTACAGCGATGACGATCAGGCTCCATGCCGCACTGCCGCCCATCCGGAACCAGGGCGGCGACAGCGTAACTTCGATCCAGGGTGCGTTCGCCGGTGCCTTGTACAGCTGCGCATACAGGCAGGCCACGAAGGCAGCCAGCAGCGGCAGCACGATCCACAGCACGCGCAGCGGCGAACTCTCGACCACGTCAAAGGGTTTCGGGTCACTGCCGCCCATGGTTCAGGCCTCCTTCTTGAACACCAGCATCGCCGGGCGCATCGGCGCCGGGATGATGATGTTGACCAGCTCCCAGCCCAGCTGGCCCTGCCGGCTCAGCTCGGCCTGGACATCCTCGGCCTTGAGTACGCCCATCATGGAGGTCTTGACCTCGATCGTCTGGTAGCTCCAGCGCTTGCTCATTCCTTGTCCTCCGGCGATGCCTTGGGTTTGGGCAGGCGTCCTGCCTTGCGCAGCGCGTCGCGCAGCACGTATTCGATCTGCGCGTTGAGGCTGCGCAGTTCGTCATCAGCCCAGCGCTGCGCCGCGGCCAGGACCTCGGCATTGATGCGCAGCGGATAGGCTTTCTTCTCACTCATGGGGGCTCCTGGCGGGGCGGTGGGGCGCCCCGTTGCGAGGGTGGCTCAGTACAGCGAGCCTGCATTGACGATCGGCTGGGTGCCGCGGTCCGAGCACAGCACGGTCAGCAGGTTGCTGACCATGTGCGCCTTGCGTTCCTCGTCCAGCTGCACCACGCCGTTCTTCTGCAGTTCGGCCAGGGCCATCTCGACCATGCCGACCGCACCGGCAACGATGCGCGTGCGTGCGGCGATCACCGCATTGGCCTGCTGGCGCTGCAGCATCGCCTGGGCGATTTCGGCGGCGTAGGCGAGATGGCTGATGCGCGCATCGATCACCTGCACGCCGGCGTCGGCCAGGCGCTCGGCCAGTTCGTTCTTCAGGTGCTGGGAAATCTCGCTGGCATGACTGCGCAGGGCCAGCTGGCCATCCTCATGCTGGTCGTAGGGGTAGCTGGTGGCCATCGCGCGCAGCGCCGATTCGGACTGGATGTGCACGAAGCTCTCGTAGTCGTCCACGTTGTAGACCGCCTCGGAGGCATCGACCACCTGCCAGACGATGACCGCGGCGATCTCGATCGGGCTGCCGTCCAGCTCGTTGACCTTCAGCTTGCCGCTCTCGAAGTTGCGCACGCGCTGGCTGACCCGGCGCTTGGCGTAGAAGGGGTTGTTCCAGCGCAGGCCGTTGTCCTTCACGGTGCCCACGTATTTGCCGAACAGGCTCAGCACCGCCGCCTGGTTGGGCTGGACCGTGTACAGGCCGGCCAGGGCGAAGATCGCCAGCGCCGCCATCAGGATGCCTGCCAACATCAGCAGCAGGTTGGGCGAGCCGGTGCTGGCCTTGGCTGCTACCCCCAGTACGAACAGGGCGCCGCCGGCGAGGGCGACAAGCAGGGCGCCGGCCAGCGTGCCGAGGCCGTTGAGGGAAGACAGCGACTTCTCTTTCATGGCAGTACGTCCTTGAGGGTTCGGAATGAAGATATCAAAGTGATATCACTTGTCGACTACCGTTCGTCGGATGCCGTGGCCGGGACGGTCGGCCAGCTAGAATGCCCACCCGCCTTCACATCGCTGCTGGAACCGCCATGGCCAAGCTTGGAACTCCGTTGTCCCCCTCCGCCACCCGCGTGCTGCTGCTGGGCTCGGGCGAACTCGGCAAGGAGGTGGCCATCGAGCTGCAGCGGCTGGGCGTGGAAGTGATCGCCGCTGACCGCTATGCCGATGCCCCGGCCATGCAGGTCGCGCACCGCTCGCACGTGATAGACATGCTCGATGCGATGGCGCTGCGTGCCCTGATCGCCCGGGAGCAGCCGCACCTGGTGGTGCCGGAGATCGAGGCCATCCACACTGAAACCCTGGTCCAGCTGGAACAGGAGCAGGGCCTGCGGGTGATCCCGACCGCGCGTGCCGCACGCCTGACCATGGACCGCGAGGGCATCCGCCGCCTGGCCGCCGAGACCCTGGGCCTGCCGACCTCGCCGTACCGCTTCGTCGATACCGAAGCCGAGTACCGCGCCGCAGTGGCTGCCATCGGCCTGCCGTGCGTGGTCAAGCCGGTGATGTCGTCCTCGGGCAAGGGCCAGAGCACTCTGCGCAGCGAGGCGGACATCGCCCCGGCGTGGGAGTACGCACAGACCGGTGGCCGCGCCGGTGCCGGCCGCTGCATCGTCGAGGGCTTCATCGACTTCGACTACGAGATCACCCTGCTGACCGTGCGCCATGCCGGTGGCACCTCGTTCTGCGCGCCGATCGGCCATCTGCAAAAGGACGGCGATTACCGCGAAAGCTGGCAGCCGCAGCCGATGTCGAGCAGGGCGCTGGCGCGTGCCGAAGAGATCTCGCGTGCGATCACCGATGACCTTGGTGGCTGGGGCCTGTTCGGCGTGGAGCTGTTCGTGAAGGGCGACGAGGTGTGGTTCAGCGAAGTGTCGCCGCGCCCGCACGACACCGGCCTGGTGACGCTTGTTTCGCAGGAGCTGAGTGAGTTCGCGCTGCACGCGCGCGCCATCCTCGGCCTGCCGATCCCGGTGATCCGCCAGAGCGGCCCGTCGGCCTCGTGTGCGCTGCTGGCACACGGTGAGGGCGTGCCGTACTTCAACAACGTCGCCGCCGCACTGCAGGTGCCGGACACCGCCGTGCGCCTGTTCGGCAAGCCGAGCGTGCATGGCCACCGCCGCGTGGGCGTGACCCTGGCGCGCGCGGAAACCATCGACGAAGCGCGCGCCATCGCGCGTGATGCCGCCGAAGCGATCGGCGTCGAACTGCGCCCGTAAAGCAAAAAGGGGACGGAGGGGATTAAGTCGTTTGTGGCACAAACGACTTAATCCCCTCCGTCCCCTTTCTGTTATTTCACATCCACCCACACCAGGTGATGGTCGCTGCCATCGGCGATCTTCGCTTCCGGGCTTTCATTGGCCGGCCAGAACACGCCGCTGCCGATGTACTCGAAACCGGTCGAGGGCAGCACGTAGTCCAGGCGCATGGTGCCGGACTTCGGGCCGAAATCGCCGGTGGCGTGGAACGGTGCGCCCTTGCGCTCGATGCCCTTGGCCGCATAGGCCAGGCTGGTCTGCTCGCCACCAACGCTGCGCGGGGTGGGGTAGCGCAACACGCGGGCGTTCTCGATCAGTTCGACGATCGCCTCATGGCGGCCATCACCATCGATCGGGTCGTTGTTGAGGTCGCCAAGGATCACGAAGCGCGCGTCCTGCGCCAGGCCACCGCACTGGCCCTTGTCGTCGCACAGCCACGGCTTGTCACCCTTGGACAGGTATTCCTGCCACAGGCGCAGTTCGTCGTGGTTGCGCGCGGCGTTGCGCTTTTCCGGGCCATCGAACACTGGCGGGGTCGGGTGCGAGACCAGAGCGTGGACCACGCCGGCCGGGGTCTTCACCGGCACGTCCCAATGTGACTTCGACGACAGCCGCAGCTGCGACCACACATGGTCGTTGTAGAAGCTCTTGCCGGTGCGCGGGTCGACCGGACGGATCGCGCCCGGCATCGCGCTCCACTTCAGCAGCTGGAAGCTGCGCACCTTGGCTTCATCGATCGGGTAGCGCGACAGCACCAGCATGCCGTACTGGCCCGGGTGCAGGCCGTAGCCCCAGGCATCGTTGCCGCGGCTGCGGCCTTCGCCGCCGACCACGCCGTTGTTGTCCAGGTCCAGGCCGCTGGGCACGCCAGTGTTGACCGGGGCCAGGTAGCGGTAGGCGAAGTGCAGCGGCTTGCCGCCGCCGGGCTGGGCCACTTCCAGGTAGCGCTTCTGGAACAGGTCGGCGGCGCGGTGGGCGTCGTCGAAATCGAATTCGTTCAGCAGCACCAGGTCCGGGCGCGCCTGCTGCAGCACCGCGGCGATCTTGCGCGCGTGCTCGCTGTCACCTTCCAGTTCCTTGATCAGGCCACCGGTCTCATCGGAGTACAGCGAGGTGTTGTAGGTGGCCAGGCGCAGCGCAGCGGACGGCTTTTCGGTCATCGCAGGGGACGTGGCGAAGGCGGGGGCGGTGGCGCCGCAGAGCAGGGCCAGGGCGAGGATCTGGGGTCGGAGGTTCATGCGCCGTATTGTGCACCCGGCCCGGTGTCAGTGGTTTGTCAGCGTCCGTCCAGTTCGTCGTCGAAATCGTGCCAGCGGCGGCCGTCATAGGCTTCCAGCGGTCGATAGCGCCGTTTGTAGTCCATCTTCTGATGCCCGCGGATCCAGTAGCCCAGGTATACGTGCGGCAGGCCCTCGCGGCGCGCCCATTCAATCTGCTGCAGGATCGCGAAGGTGCCCAGCCCGCGCGCGGCGTGCTCCGGGTCGAAGAAGGTGTAGACCGCCGACAGGCCGTGCTCGGTGACGTCGGTCACCGCCACACCCAGCAGCTGGCTGGGCTGGCCGTCGTGGCCGGGCAGGCGCATCTCCATGAAGCGGGTGTGCGACCAGCTGCCGATCAGGAACTGCTCGAACTCGTGCGGGCCGTGGTCATCCATGCCGCCGTTGGCATGGCGGTGGGTCAGGTAGCGGTGATACAGCGCGAACAGGTCATCGCGGGCGGTGGCGGCGGTGATGCGTACTTCCAGGTCTTCATTGCGGGCGGCACAGCGGCGCTGGCTGCGGTCCGGAGCGAAGCGCGCCACCGGGATGCGCACTGCTACGCAGGCCTGGCAGTGCGCGCAATGCGGCCGGTAGACCAGGTCGCCGCTGCGGCGGAAGCCCCAGCTCAGTGCCAGCGGGTACAGGCCGCCAAGGCGGCGGTCGTGCGGGTCCAGCACCAGGTCGCGCGCCACCCGGTCCGACCAGTACCCGCAGGGGTGCTCGCCGGTCTGGAAAAGCCGCAGTTCGTCGTCTCTGTCGCCGTGTATCGCCATGGGCACAGCATAGCCCCAGGCTGTCGCAGTGGCGGCGACTGTCCGCCGGATGAATGGAACCGGCAGCGGCGTCAACCGATGTCGCGCCCGGGCGTTGTTGTCTCCCGAGGGTGAAGTGATCACCCCGACGCAATCCCCATCCCCAGGAGTGACCCCATGATCCGTACCCCCCTGCTGCTGGCCCTGCTGCTCGGCACTTCCGCTACCGGTATCGCGCTGGCCGCCGATGCCCCGACTGCGCCGGCGCAGCGCCCGGCCAAGCTGGACACCAACGGCGACGGCGTCATCGACCGCAGCGAAGCCGCTGCCAACCCGCGCCTGGCCGCGAAGTTCGACGAGCTGGACAAGAACAAGGACGGCAAGCTCTCGCGCGATGAGCTGCCGCGCTGGCAGCACGGTCGCCGTGGTGGCCACGGCGGTGAGCGCTGGGCCAAGCTGGACGTCAACAAGGACGGCCGCATCAGCCGCGAGGAAGCCAAGGCCGACCCGCGCCTGGCCGCGCGCTTCGACCAGCTCGATCTCAACAAGGATGGCTACCTGGACAAGGCCGACCGCGAGCTGCGCATGAAGCAGCGCCGTGACGCCTGGTTCGCTGCCGCTGACACCAACAAGGATGGCCAGCTGAGCAAGGCCGAGTTCGACGCGGCCAAGGGCCCGATGCACGGTGGCCCGCGCCACGGCGGTCCGCGCGATGGCGCGGCGCCGAAGCCGCAGCGCTGAGGTTCAACGCAGTGAATGACGACAACGCCGGCGCACTGCCGGCGTTGTCCGTTACAGGCGGCCGCTGCGCATCAGTGAGTACACCACCAGCGCGATGACCATCAGGTTCATGGCGATGATGCCGGTGCGGCCGTACATCGATTCGAACTTCCAGTTGATGCCGGTGCGTCCGCGGCGGTCCGAATCGCGCGCGATCATCGGTGCCATCACCCGCTGCAGCGGCACCAAGCACTGGTAGTTGACCACGCCCAGGCCTACCGCCAGCACCGTCAGCTGCGCCCAGACCGGCGCCTGCAGCATCACAGCCAGCAGGATCGCCAGGCACCAGAACATGCCGGTGATGATGTTGAGGTAGAGGAAGCGGCGCACGTCGCGGCGCTCGGACGCCGTTTCGGTGTACGACATCAGGAAGCGGCCGCCGAGATAGCTGCCGATCGCACCACCGACCACGCCGCCGATCACCGCCCCCCAGCTTTCGGCCGGCAGCACGTGCAGCTGGCCCAGCGTGGCAGTCAGCGAGCCCATCGCGGTGCCGCCCGCAGCGCTGGCACCGCCGAGGCCAAGCTTGCTGCCGCCGATGCCGACACCGGTGCCGAGCAGCACCGCAGCACTGGCCGTGCCGGGCGCAGCCACCAGTACCATCGAAACCACCGCCGTAGCGAACGCGGCACTGGGTGCGCTGCTGCGCGCGAACTCGCCGAAGCGTTGCAGCAGGCCGTCGCGCACCAGAGCGCGGGCACGCGACAGGCGCTTGCGCACGGCGGCGTCACTGAGCCCAAGCAGGTCGGCCACCTGCTGCGAGCGCTGGCCTTCGCGGTAGTACAGCAACAGTACTTCGCGGCTGTCGGCCGGCAACGCGGAAATGATGTCCTCGGCGGCGATTTCCTCTTCCACCCGTTGCAGGCGGTCGGCGGCCCCCGGGGTTGGATCGGCGGCCATGCCCAGTGCCACCTCGGCGGCCTCGCCGGTCAGCGGCCGGCCGCGCTGTGCGCGCAGCCAGTCGCGGGCCAGGTTGCGGGTGATCTGCCGCAGCCAGGGCAGGAAACTGGTCGAGCTGCGCAGCTGGTGCAGCTGCTGCCAGCCCTTCACGAAGGCCTCCTGGGCGATGTCCTCGCTGGCCTGACGATCGCGGGTGATGGCCAGTGCGATGGCGGTAACCGTGTTCTGGCAGGCCAGCACGATGCGGCCATAGGCGTGCTGGCAACCGCTGGCGGCGGCAGGCAGTTCGCGTTCCAGGGTCTGGTCGATCGATGCGGCGAACGTCGTCATGGCGGCGGCTCTCCTGCTGGGATTGTGTCCCAAGACGGAGCCGCGCGCCGAATGTGACCGGTCTTCTGCACGGTAGTGCCGGCCGCTGGCCGGCAACCTCATGACAAAAAAGGGGACGGAGGGGATTAAGTCGTTTGTGCCTCAAACGACTTAATCCCCTCCGTCCCCTTTTCGGCTGCCGGCCAGCGGCCGGCACTACCCGTGCGTCACTTCGAGGGCTGGATACGGACCCGGACTTCTTCCTCTTCCGGTGTGGCCTGCGGAGCCGGTTGCGCCTGCTGCGGCTGGGCTTGTGGAGCCGGGGCCGGTGCGACCGGCGCCGGGGCGCCGCGATGGCGCAGGCCGATCACCAGCGCCACGCCGGTGATCACCACCAGCAGGGCGATGCGGATGCGCCAGGCCCAGCCACGGCCGCCGCCGGTCGTCTCTGCGGTGTCGCGGAAGGCGAATTCGGCGGTCGGATGGTCGCGGCGGGTGGTGTCGAGCAGCCGCGCCTCGCGCAGGATTTCACGCGCGCGCGGCTGGTCGTCGGCGCGCACGATCCACACCGCCGGGTAGGCGTTGGCGTTGCCCAGGTCGGTATAGCTGAACTGACCACGGCGGCGGGTCTTGTACGAGCGCCCATTGGTCACCTTGACGTCGATGCCATGCCCGCGCAGGAGCTCGGCGACGCCTTCAACGGTTTCCACACGCTGGCTGCTGAAGATCTGGCGCATCGGATCAGTCCTTGGCCGGCACGGCGGCGGCCGCGGCCTGGTCGGGAACCACGCGGATCAGGCCTTCCTGCGCGGTGCTGGCCACCAGCACGCCATTGCGGGTGAAGAACTGGCCGCGGGCCAGACCGCGCGAATCCTGCGCGCTGGGGCTGTCCAGCGAGTACAGCAGCCAGTCGTCGGCACGGAACGGCCGGTGGAACCAGATCGCGTGGTCGAGCGAGGCCATCTGCACGTGCGGGTGGTAGTAGCTGATGCCGTGCGGGAACGTGGCGGTGCCCAGCAGGTGGAAGTCGGAGGCGTAGGCCAGCAGCGCCTGGTGCAGCTCCGGGGCATCGCCGACCGGCTCGCTCAGGCGCAGCCACACCTGGTGGTACGGCGGGCGCTTGGGTGGATTGAGTTCGTCACGCGGGTAGACGTGGCGGAACTCGAACGGGCCGCCGCGCGACAGCCAGCGCTGCACCTTGATCGGCAGCCGCTCCAGCACTTCGGCCGGCAGCGGGCGGTTCGGTTCGATGTCTTCCGGCTGCGGCACTTCGGGCATCTTGTGCTGGTGCTCGGCACCGGTTTCGGCCTGCTGGAACGAGGCCGCGCAGAAGAAGATCACCTTGCCGTGCTGGATTGCGGTAACCCGGCGCACCGAGAAACTGCCGCCGTCGCGGGTACGGTCCACGTCGTAGACGATGGGGTGGTCGATGTTGCCGGCGCGCAGGAAGTAGGCGTGCAGCGAGTGCACGTGGCGCCCGTTGTCGACCGTGGCCTGCGCCGCAGCCAGCGCCTGGCCCAGCACCTGGCCGCCGAACACGTACTTGGTGCCGATGTCGCGGCTCTGCCCGCGGAACAGGTTGTCCTCCAGTCGCTCCAGGGTGAGCAGGTCGATCAGCTCGGAGACGACGGGTTCGGGCGTGTCGTTCAAGGGGGCGGCCACAGCAATGAAGAGGCCCCGATTATACCGTTGCAGGCCCGTCCATCATTGGTAGTGCCGGCCGCTGGCCGGCAACATCATGATCCTCCTGGGGCACCTGCGGTTGCCGGCCAGCGGCCGGCACTACCGGTTACTTGCCCAGCCGGGCGACCAGCGCCTGCAGGGCATTCTGCGCATCCGGGGCGAACCAGGCCTCGACGAAGCGGTCGAGCTGGATCAGGTCCGGCTGCAGCGCCACGTGCAGGTCGGCACGGGCGATGGCGCGGGTCAGCAGCATCGGCTGGCGTGGCTGCTTGAGCAGGTTCTGCAGCCAGGCGATGGCGCGCGCCACCACCAGGTCGCCTTCGGCCAGTTCATCGACCAGGCCGATCTGCAGCGCCTGTTCGGCCGGCACCAGCGAACCGGTGGTCAGCAGGACGCCGGCGCGGTGTACGCCCACCGCGCGGCGCAGCAGGCGCTGGATGCCCTCCGGCGCGATCAGGCCCACCTGCACTTCGTTCAGGCCGATGGCATACGGCCGCGACGGATCGGCGCTGCGCGCCATCACCCGGTAGTCGCAGCACAGGGCCAGCACGCAGCCGCCCGCCGGTGCGTGGCCGGTGATCGCCGCGACCACCGGGATCCGGCTCTCGGCCAGCGTGCGCACGGCGCCAAAGAAGGCGTTCCAGGTGTCCAACAACTTGTGCTTGTCATCGCCATGCGAGAGCAGGTGCGGCACGTCCATGCCACCGGTGAAGATGCGCTCGCTGCCCGACAGCACGATGCCGTGCGCGTCTTCGGCCATGGCCAGCTCGATGGCATGGATCAACTGCCGGCACAGTTCGGTGTCCAGTGCGTTGACCGGCGGCCGCGCCAGGCGCAGTTCGCGGATGGGGCCATGGTTGATCACCTCGATGAGCGTCGTCATGCTGCGGTCTCGTTGCGAAGAAGGAACCTGGGCGATGATAACCAAACCATTCGTTGGCGTACTGTTGGTTCTGTGTGCGGCCGCAGCATCGGCGTCGGCGGCGGAACCGGCGTGCGTCACGGTGGAGCAGGGCTGGGCGCGGTTGCCACCGAATCCGGCGATGCCGATGACCGCCGGCTACGGCGTGATCCACAACGGCTGCAGCAAGGCGGTGGCGATCACTGGCGCGACCAGCAGCAGCTTCAATGATGTGTCGCTGCACGAAACCACGATCACGGATGGGGTCAGCCGGATGCGCGCGATCGAGCGTCTGCCGCTGGCGCCGGGCGCGCGCGCCGAGCTCAAGCCCGGTGGCCTGCACCTGATGCTGATGCAGGGCAAGGGCGCGTTGAAGGAAGGCCAGGCGCTGCCGTTGCGGCTGCAGCTGGAAGGCGGTGGCGAAGCGAGCGCGACGTTGGTGGTGCGCAAGGCCGCGCCGTAAGCGCGGGGAAACGGCACGCTGCTGCTGAAGCAAGGAGTTAGGATGGCCGTCGTAGCGTCGAGCTTGCTCGACGGCCCCGGCCAGCAGCAGTCGAGCAAGCTCGACTCTACGGATGAAGCGACGATTGGGATGGCTGCCGTAGCGTCGAGGGCGCTGGGCGCGAACGGAATATCCGGTAGTGCCGGCCGCTGGCAGGCAGCGTGGTGAAAGCCGGCCAGCGGCAGTCGAGCAAGCTCGACTCTACGGATGAAGCGACGATTGGGATGGCTGTCGTAGCGTCGAGGACGCTCGGCGAGACCGGAATATCCGGTAGTGCCGGCCGCTGGCCGGCAGCGTGGTGAAAGCCGGCCAGCGGCCGGCACTACCAGGGGGCTTACGACCAGTCGTACGAGAACAGCACCGTGCGGCTTTCCGGCTCGTACAGCATCACGATCGCATCGGCGCCGGTGGCGCACCAGTTGTAGCCGGCCACTTCGGCCACCGCGAAGAACGCGTTGCCATCGCGGCGGATGATTGCCAGTTCCGCATCGTCCGGTGCATGCCGGTCGTTGGCGGCGTCGGTGAATTCCAGGGTGAAGGCGTTCGGGATGTCAGCCGTCTCGATCCAGTTGCCGCAGGAAATCTGTCCACCCAGCGTATCCAGATAATCGCGCTCGCTGGCCTCACCCTTGCCGTAGCGCGAGTAGCAGGCGAGACGGCCATGCGTGGCATGGTAATCGCGGGCCTTGGCGTAGCTCTCGCGCATCTGCGCGATGTGTTCCTGCGCATCCTTGTCCTGCACCGCATCACCGATGAAATAGCCCGCGTTGCCGAGGAAGCGCATCTCGTTGCCGGCGGTCAGTTCGAAGGCGATCCAGTTGGTGCCGGTGAAATCGTTGTGGTGTTCTTCTGTGGTCTCGCCGATGCAGCCGTCATACGGCTCGATCGGGCACAGCATCGTTGCCACCTGGCCGGCCAGTTCCGGGCGCAGCACGCCGAGGTCGATCTTCAGCAGCGGCAGCAGGTGCTGGCCGAGCCAGGCTTGGTCGGCGGGGAAGACACCGGTGGGGAAGGCGACCATGCCGGGCAGCAGGTCGCGCAGCTCAGTCTGGTGGATCATGTCAGTCCTTTGAATTGGATCGGTAGTGCCGGCCGCTGGCCGGCATCCGCGATACATCTGGAGGTTGCCGGCCAGCGGCCGGCACTACCACAGGCGCGTCAGGTCGACGCGCTGCGGATCGCCTCCGGCAACGGTGCACTCTTGCCGGTCTGCGTATCCATCCACACCACCACCACGTTGCCGTCCGAATAGAGCTTCGATTCGTCCTGCTGGTCGACGATGCGGTGGCCGATGGTCACGCTGCTGTTGCCCAGGCGCTCGACGAACAGCTCGACCAGGATGTCGTTGGGCCACACGATGGGCAGCCGGTAGTTGACGTTGGTCGCGGCCACCACCGGTGCGATGCGGTCGGTCATCGACACACCGTCCACGCCCAGCATCCAGCGCACGCGCGCTTCTTCCAGGTAGGAGATGTACTTGGCGTTGTTCACATGGCCCATGCTGTCCATGTCACGCCAGCGCACGCTGATCGGGATGCGGGCCAGGATCTTGTGTTCGCTGCTCATCAGGCGTCCTTTTTCTTCTTGCTGGCAGTTGCGGTCTTGCTGGTCTTGCCGGTGCTCTTGGCGGCCACGGCCTTCTTCGCCGGCTTCTCGGCCTTCTCAGGCTTCACCTTGCGCGGCGGGCGGGCGTCGGGCTTGTTGGCGACCGCGGCCGGCTGCTCGGGGCGTGCGCTGGTGGACGGCAGCATGCGTGCAAGGAACTGGCCGGTGTACGACTGCGGGCAGGCCGCCACGTCTTCCGGCGTGCCGGTGACCAGGATGGTGCCACCGCGATGGCCGCCTTCCGGACCCAGATCAACGATCCAGTCGGCGGTCTTGATCACGTCCAGGTTGTGCTCGATCACGACCACCGTGTTGCCTTCGTCGCGCAGCTTGTGCAGCACACCCAGCAGCGCTTCGATGTCGTGGAAGTGCAGGCCGGTGGTCGGCTCGTCGAGGATGTACAGGGTGCGGCCGGTATCGCGGCGCGACAGTTCCTTGGACAGCTTCACGCGCTGCGCTTCACCACCAGACAGCGTGGTCGCGCTCTGGCCCAGCTTGATGTAGCTCAGGCCGACGTCGACCAGCGTTTCCAGCTTGCGCGCGATCGACGGCACCGGTTCGAACAGCTTCAGCGCATCCTCGACGGTCATTTCCAGCACGTCGTTGATGTTGAAGCCCTTGTACAGGATCTCCAGCGTCTCGCGGTTGTAGCGCTTGCCATGGCAGACGTCGCAGGGCACGTACACGTCCGGCAGGAAGTGCATCTCGACCTTGATCAGGCCGTCACCCTGGCAGGCTTCGCAGCGGCCGCCGCGCACGTTGAAGCTGAAACGGCCCGGCGAATAGCCGCGCGCACGCGCTTCGGGCACCTGTGCGAACAGTTCGCGCAGCGGCGTGAACAGGCCGGTGTAGGTAGCCGGGTTCGAACGCGGGGTGCGGCCGATCGGCGACTGGTCGATGTCCACCACCTTGTCGAACAGGTCCAGGCCATCGATTTCCTTGTACGGAGCGATCGGGTGCGAGGCGCCGTTGATCTCGTTGGCGGCCAGCGAGAACAGGGTGTCGTTGATCAGGGTCGACTTGCCCGAGCCGGACACGCCGGTCACGCAGGTCAGCAGGCCCGACGGAATCGCCAGGTCCACGCCCTTCAGGTTGTTGCCGGTCGCCCCGCGCAGGTGCAGGGTCATCTTCGGGTTCGGCGTGTGCCGGCGCGCCGGAATCTCGATCGCGCGCTTGCCCGACAGGTACTGGCCGGTCAGCGAACGCGGTGCCTCCAGGATGTCCTGCAGGGTGCCCTGGCCGACGATCTCGCCGCCGTGCACGCCCGCGCCCGGGCCGATGTCCAGCACGTAGTCGGCCAGCCGGATCGCATCCTCGTCATGTTCGACCACGATCACCGTATTGCCCAGGTCACGCAGGCGGGTGAGGGTGCCGAGCAGGCGTTCGTTGTCGCGCTGGTGCAGGCCGATCGACGGCTCGTCGAGCACGTACATCACGCCGACCAGGCCGGCGCCGATCTGGCTGGCCAGGCGGATGCGCTGTGCCTCGCCACCAGACAGGGTGTCGGCCTTGCGCTCCAGGGTCAGGTAATCCAGGCCGACATCGACCAGGAAGCCGAGGCGTTCGCCGATCTCCTTGACGATCTTCGCGGCGATCTCGCCACGCCAGCCCGGCAGGCTCAGTTCACTGAAGAACTTCAGTGCCTCGTCGATCGGCAGCACCACCAGCTCCGGCAGCGGGCGATCGGCCACGAACACGTTGCGTGCTGCCTTGTTCAGGCGCGCGCCATTGCATTCCGGGCACGGCTGTTCGCTGATGTACTTGGACAGCTCCTCGCGCACCGCCGGCGACTCGGTTTCCTTATAGCGGCGTTCGAGGTTGGGAATGATGCCCTCGAAGCGGTGCTTGCGCTGGGTGCGGCCGCCAGCTTCGGTGAAGTAGGTGAAGGTGATCGTTTCGTCGCCGCTGCCGTACAGCACGGCTTGCTGCACCTTGGCCGGCAGCGAGTTCCAGGCGGCGTCCACGTCGAACTTGTAGTGCTTGGCCAGCGAAGCGATCAGCTGGAAATAGTAGGCGTTGCGGCGGTCCCAGCCGCGCACCGCACCGGCGGCCAGCGACAGCTCCGGATGCACCACCACGCGCGAAGGGTCGAAGAACTCGGCGATGCCCAGGCCATCGCAGCCGGGGCAGGCGCCCATCGGTGCGTTGAACGAGAACAGGCGCGGTTCCAGCTCCGGCAGCGAGTAGTCGCACACCGGGCAGGAGTACTTGGAGGAGAACAGCGCCGGCGTGGCGTCGGCGGTGTCCAGGCTCTGCACCGAGGCCATGCCATCGCCCAGCTTCAGTGCGGTCTCGAAGCTCTCGGCCAGGCGCTGCTTGATGTCCTCGCGCGGGCGGAAGCGGTCGATCACCGCCTCGATGGTGTGCTTCTGGCGCAGCGCCAGCGGCGGCACCGCATCGATTTCATACAGCTCGCCGTCCACGCGCACACGCACGAAGCCCTGCGCACGCAGCTGGTCGAACACCTGTGCGTGTTCGCCCTTGCGGTCGCGGATGACCGGCGCCAGCAGCATGTAGCGCTGTTCCGGGTCCAGCGTCAGTACCTGGTCGACCATCTGGCTGACCGTCTGCGCTTCCAGCGGGTAGCCGTGGTCCGGGCAGCGCGGGGTGCCGACGCGGGCGTACAGCAGGCGCAGGTAGTCGTAGATCTCGGTGATGGTGCCGACCGTCGAACGCGGGTTGTGCGAGGTCGACTTCTGCTCGATCGAGATGGCCGGGGACAGGCCTTCGATGTGGTCGAGGTCCGGCTTTTCCATCACGCTCAGGAACTGGCGCGCATAGGCCGACAGCGACTCGACGTAGCGGCGCTGGCCTTCTGCATAGATGGTGTCGAACGCCAGCGAGGACTTGCCCGAACCGGACAGGCCGGTGATCACGATCAGCTTGTCGCGGGGCAGGTCGAGGTCGAGGTTCTTCAGATTGTGCGTCCGCGCGCCGCGGATGCGGATGAAATCCATCGCCATGGGGGATCCGGTTGTGGGGGCGTTGGCTGGGTGCCGGGCCAGCAGGGAACGGCAATCGGTCAGCCTACCGAGGTGACCAGATGGGGGCAATGGGCGACAATGCCAGCCCGATGTCTCACCTGATGAGACAGGTCGACAGGCAGGGGTCAGATCCCTTTTCACAACGTGAAAAGGGATCTGACCCCGTTTCTGGCCGGGCCCCCGGGCCGTTCAGGGGTTGACTTGACCCGCGCCCGCTGATCTGCGTACAATTCCGCTCCTGTCCGCCCTCGATGGCGGCAGCTCAGACCACAATAACTACAGAGGAAGGCCTGGTCATGTACGCAGTACTGGTCACCGGCGGTAAGCAATACCGCGTGGCGCAGGGCGAAAAGCTCCGCATTGAAAAGCTCGAAGTCGAAGTCGGCAGCGAGATCAAGTTTGACAACATCCTGATGCTGGGTGACAGCGACGGCGTGAAGCTGGGCGATGCGCTGAAGGGCGCTGCCGTCACCGCCAAGGTCCTGTCCCAGGGTCGTGCTGACAAGGTCCGGATCATCAAGTTCCGTCGCCGCAAGCACCACATGAAGCGTCAGGGTCACCGTCAGTACTACACCGAAATCGAGATCACCGGCATCGCCGGCTAAGCATCAGGAGAAGCAGTCATGGCACATAAAAAGGGCGTAGGCTCCTCGCGCAACGGTCGCGACTCCAACCCGAAGTACCTGGGCGTCAAGATCTTCGGCGGCCAGGCCATCGAAGCCGGCAACATCATCGTGCGTCAGCGCGGCACCCAGTTCCACCCGGGTTCGGGCGTTGGCCTGGGCCGTGACCACACCCTGTTCGCCCTCGTGGACGGCAAGGTGGAGTTCTCGGTCAAGGGCGCCAAGAAGCGTCGCACCGTCAGCATCGTCTCGGCCGACGCCTGATCCAGGCATCGCCGGCACCCGTGCCTCGGCATGGGGGTGCTGCATGAAGAGCCCCGCTTCGGCGGGGCTTTTCGTTAGAGTGAAAGCAAGACCGGCCAGGCCGGGGTGCCGGCCAGTGGCTGGCATAACATTCAAGGCGACGGCAGGCAGGCCGCGCCCATCGCAGGCATCGAAACAATGAAACTGGTAGACGAAGCAGAAATCGAAGTGTTCGCCGGCAACGGCGGCAACGGCTGCATTGGCTTCCGTCGCGAGAAGTTCATTCCGCTCGGCGGCCCGGACGGCGGCGACGGCGG
Source organism: Stenotrophomonas sp. 62841_Sma (assembly GCF_056482945.1). Lineage (NCBI taxonomy): Bacteria > Pseudomonadati > Pseudomonadota > Gammaproteobacteria > Lysobacterales > Lysobacteraceae > Stenotrophomonas > Stenotrophomonas sp. 62841_Sma. The sequence continues at coordinate 1,317,462 of NZ_CM151224.1, forward strand.
TGCGGGCGGCAGCGTGTACATCCGCGCCGACGAAAACCTGAACACCCTGGTCGACTTCCGCCATGACCGCATCTTCAAGGCGCAGCGTGGCGAGAACGGCATGGGCCGCCAGGCCTATGGCAAGGGCGGCGAAGACCTGACCATCACCGTGCCGGTCGGCACCGTGGTGATCAACGTCGCCACCGATGAAATCATCGGCGACCTGACCCAGCATGGTGATCGCCTGCTGGTGGCGCAGGGCGGTCGTGGTGGCCTCGGCAACATGCACTTCAAGAGCTCGACCAACCGCTCGCCGCGCCAGGCGCTGCCGGGCGAGCCGGGCGAAGAGCGCACGCTGAAGCTGGAGCTGAAGCTGCTGGCCGACGTCGGCCTGCTGGGCTTCCCCAACGCTGGCAAGAGCACCCTGATCCGTGCCGTTTCGGCGGCAACGCCGAAGGTGGCCGATTACCCGTTCACCACGCTGTACCCGAACCTGGGTGTGGTGAAGGTGGAGAACTACCGCAGCTTCGTGATTGCCGACATTCCCGGCCTGATCGAAGGCGCTGCCGACGGTGCCGGCCTGGGTGCGCAGTTCCTGCGCCACCTGCAGCGCACCCGCCTGCTGCTGCACCTGGTGGACATCTCGCCGATGGAAGGCGGTGTGGAAGGCATTTCCCCGGTCGAGCAGGTGCGTGCGATCGAGCGCGAACTGGAAAAGCACGATCCGGAGCTGCTGCAGAAGCCGCGCTGGCTGGTGCTGAACAAGGCCGACCTGATGTTCGAAGACGAAGCGAAGGCTGCGGCCGAACAGATCGTTGCCGAGCTGGGCTGGAAGGAGCCGTGGTTCCTGGTTTCCGCGCTGGGCCGCGAAGGTACCTTCCCGATCATGAGCCGGATCATGGCCTTCTTCGATCGCCAGAAGGAAGACGAGCTGGAAGCTCGCAACGCGCAGTAATGCTGTTGTGGTTCCATGCGAAAAACCCGGCTTCGGCCGGGTTTTTCATTTTCCATTAGTGCTGGCCGCTGGCCGGCATTCCTCGGGGTTGCCGGCCAGCGGCCGGCACTACCGGATCGCGTGGATCGCAGGCAACAAAAAACCCGGCCGGGGCCGGGTTCTTGTCTGCTGCCCGACCCCCGAAGGGGCAGGGCGGCAACGCCGGATCAGGCGGCCTTGAGGGCCTTGATGCGGTCGTTCAGGCGGCTCTTGTGGCGAGCAGCCTTGTTCTTGTGGATCAGGCCACGCGCGCTGAAGCGATCCAGGATCGGCTGGGCAACGGCGAAGGCGGCTTCGGCGCCGGCGGCATCGTTGGCGTCCAGCGCCTTGATCACTTTCTTGACAGCGGTGCGCAGCATCGAGCGCTGAGCCACGTTGCGCGCGTTGCGCACGACGGTCTGCTTGGCGCGCTTCTTGGCGGACTTGATATTGGCCACGGTGGTGGTTTCCTGAAAAAATCGGTGTTATGGGAACAGCAAGCTAGCTAGTATGATGGCCCGAGAAATGCACGTCAAGTCGATTGTCAAGAGGGACGCTGAGTGAGTTCACCGAAGATGTTGCGAGGCCTGCTGTCGTTCAGCAGCATGACCATGGTCTCGCGGGTGCTCGGACTTGTCCGTGACCAGGTGATCACCACCACGTTCGGCACCAATGCGGTTACCGATGCGTTCTGGGTTGCCTTCAGGGTACCCAATTTCCTGCGCCGGTTGTTCGCCGAAGGCTCTTTCGCCACCGCTTTCGTGCCGGTGTTCACGGAAGTGAAGGAAACCCGCAGCCATGCCGAGCTGCGTGAACTGATGGCCCGCACCGCCGGCACCCTGGGTGGGGTGCTGATGCTGGTCACCGCGCTGGCGCTGATCTTCGCGCCGCAGCTGGCGGTCGCATTCTCGAGTGGTGCTGATACCGACCCGGTCAAGCAGACCCTGCTGGTCGACCTGTTCCGCCTGACCTTCCCGTTCCTGTTGTTCGTCTCGTTGACCGCGCTGGCCGGTGGCGCGCTGAACAGCTTCCAGCGTTTCGCGATGCCGGCGCTGACCCCGGTCATCCTCAACCTGTGCATGATCGCCGGTGCGCTATGGCTGGCGCCGCGGCTCGGTGGCACCCCGGAAAAACAGATCCTGGCGCTGGGCTGGGCGGTACTCGCCGCCGGCATCCTGCAGCTGCTGTTCCAGCTGCCCTCGCTGAAGGGCATCAACCTGCTGACCCTGCCGCGCTGGGGCTGGCGCCATCCGGGCGTGCGCAAGGTACTGACGCTGATGGTGCCGACCCTGTTCGGTTCGTCGGTGGCGCAGATCAACCTGCTGCTGGATACCCTCATCGCGGCCAAGCTGACCGACGGCTCGCAGTCGTGGCTGTCGCTGGCCGATCGCTTCCTGGAGCTGCCGCTGGGTGTGTTCGGCGTGGCGCTGGGCACGGTGATCCTGCCGGCGCTGGCCCGCCATCACGTCAGCACCGACCGCGAGGGTTTCTCGCGCTCGCTGGACTGGGGCCTGCGGATGACCCTGCTGATCTCGGTGCCGGCCATGCTGGGCCTGCTGCTGCTGGCCGAGCCGCTGATCGCCACTCTGTTCCAGTACCGCCAGTTCACCGCCTTCGATACCCGCATGACCGCGCTGTCGGTGTACGGCCTGAGTTTCGGCCTGCCGGCGTTCGCCCTGCTGAAGGTGGTGCTGCCGGCGTTCTATGCCCGCCAGGACACCAAGACCCCGGTCCGTGCCGGTGTGGCCGCGCTGGTGGCCAACATGGTGTTCAACTTCGCCCTGCTGGCCGTGCTCTACCAGGTCATGGTGCCGGACGAGCTGAAGGCGCAGGGCGTGATGGCGGCCATCGGCAAGCAGCCGGGCCTGCACCTGGCGCTGGGCATCGCCAGCGCACTGTCCAGTTACCTGAACCTGGGCCTGCTCTGGTACTGGCTGGGCAAGACCGATGTCTACCAGCGCCGGCCGGGCTGGGGCGGCTATCTGGTGCGGCTGCTGCTGGCCTGTGCGGCCATGGCCGGCGTGCTGTTGGCCCTGCTGCATTGGGTTCCCGACTTCACCGTCATGGACAAATGGCACCGTATCGGTGGCCTGATGCTGCTGGTCGGCGGCGGTGGCGCGACCTATGCGGTGGCCATGCTGGCGATGGGCTTCCGCCCGCGCGACCTGCGTGGGCATTGATCGCGGCCCGTGGCGGCTATACTTCAGGGTTACACCATTGAAGCAGCGGCCCCGGTCGGGCCGGAACGAGAGTTGATGAGCAGGCTGTTCAGAAGCGTCGAGGGCGGGGAGCTGTTCCCCAACGGAAGCGTGGTCTGTATCGGTGCATTCGACGGCCTCCACCTGGGCCATCGTGCGCTGGTCCGCCACGCGGTTGCCCGCGCGCGCGCCTTGGGCGTGGCCGCGGTGGCCGTGGCGTTCGAGCCGCTGCCGCGTGAATTCTTCGCCCAGGGCACGCCGCCGCCGCGGCTGACCCTGGCGCGCAGCAAGGTCGAGATCCTGCGCGAGCTGGGTGTCGATGCGATCGGCCTGCTGCGTTTCGACGCGGCGATGGCGGCGATGCCGGCCGAGACCTTCGTGCGCCAGTTGCTGGTCAATCGCCTGAGTGCGCGTGAGGTCTGGATCGGGCCGGAGTTCTGCTTCGGCAACCGCCGCCGCGGCGACCTGGCCCTGCTGCAGCAGCTCGGCGCCGAGCTCGGCTTCAGCGCCGGCGAGATCGAAGCGGTGGATCTGCACGGCGAGCGCATCTCCAGCACCCGCATCCGCCAGCTGCTGCAGGACGGCGATTTCGCCCGTGCCGGCGATCTGCTCGGCCGTCCCTACGCGATCAGCGGGCGGGTGGTGCGCGGGCGCCAGCTCGGCCGCACGCTGGGCTTCCCCACCGCCAACCTGCGGTTCCCGAAGACCCCGGCGCTGTCGGGCATCTACGCGACCTGGGTGCACGGCGTGTTCGACCAGCCGTGGCCGTCGGTGTCCAGCTTCGGCACGCGGCCGACGGTGGACGGCGTGGAGCCGCTGCTGGAAGCGCACCTGTTTGATTTCCAGGGCGACCTGTACGGGCGCCACATCGACGTAGAGTTCGTCGCCAAGCTGCGCGACGAAGAGAAATTCAATGATCTGGCGGCGCTGACCGACCAGATGCACCGCGATGCCGAACAGGCGCGCGCCATCCTTTCCGAACATAGATTGCGAGCCACTGCGTGAGCCAGGACTACAAGACCACCCTGAACCTGCCAGCCACCGAATTCCCGATGCGCGGCGACCTGCCCAAGCGCGAGCCGGGCATTCTGGCGCGGTGGGAAGAGCAGGGGCTCTACCAGCAGCTGCGCGACAACGCCGCCGGCCGCCCGCTGTTCGTGCTGCACGACGGCCCGCCGTACGCCAACGGCCGCATCCACCTCGGCCACGCGGTCAACAAGATCCTGAAGGACATCATCGTCAAGTCGCGCTACCTGGCCGGCTTCGATGCGCCCTACGTGCCGGGCTGGGACTGCCACGGCCTGCCGATCGAGATCGCGGTCGAGAAGAAGTGGGGCAAGGTCGGCACCAAGCTCGACGCCGTCGAATTCCGCCAGAAGTGCCGCGAGTTCGCTGAAGAGCAGATCAACATCCAGCGCGTGGACTTCAAGCGCCTGGGCGTGACCGGTGACTGGGACAACCCGTACAAGACCCTGAGCTTCGACTTCGAAGCCAACGAAATCCGTGCGCTGGCCAAGGTCGTGGCCAACGGCCACCTGGTGCGTGGCGCCAAGCCGGTGTACTGGTGCTTCGACTGTGGCTCGGCGCTGGCCGAGGCCGAGATCGAGTACCAGGAAAAGGAATCGCCGGCGATCGACGTGGCCTACGCCGCGCGCGATGCGCAGGCCATCGGCCAGGCGTTCGGCGTGAGCGTGCCGGCCGATGTGGAAGTGGCCGTGCCGATCTGGACCACCACCCCGTGGACGCTGCCGGCTTCGCTGGCGGTGTCGCTGGGCGCGGAGATCAACTACGTGCTGGCCGAAGGCCCGGCGCACAACGGCAAGCGCCGTTGGCTGGTGCTGGCCGCGGCCCTGGCCGAGCGCGCGCTGCAGCGCTATGGCGTCGAAAACGTGGTGCTGCACGGTGAAACCACCGGTGCCGCGCTGGAGAACCAGCTGCTGGCGCACCCGTTCTACCCGGAGCGCGAGATCCTGGTGCTCAACGGCGAGCACGTCTCCGACGAGGACGGTACCGGTGCGGTGCACACCGCCCCCGGCCACGGCCAGGAAGACTTCGTGGTCAGCCAGAAGTACGGCCTGCTGGACAAGTACAACGCCGGTCAGGTGACCCCGATCGACGGCCGTGGCGTGTACCTGGAATCGACCCCGCCGGCCGGTGACGTGGTGCTGGCTGGCCAGCACCTGTGGAAGGCGCAGGAGGCCATCGTCGGTGTGCTGCGCGACAACGGTTCGCTGCTGGCCTTCCATCCGATCCGCCACAGCTACCCGCACTGCTGGCGCCACAAGACGCCGGTGGTGTTCCGCGCCACCCCGCAGTGGTTCATCTCGATGGACAAGGCCAACCTGCGCAACGATGCGCTGGCCGCCATCGATACCGTCGGCTGGTTCCCGACCTGGGGCAAGGCGCGCATCCAGAGCATGGTCGACGGTCGTCCGGACTGGACCATCTCGCGCCAGCGCACCTGGGGCGTGCCGATCGCACTGTTCACCCATCGCCAGACCGGCGAGATCCACCCGCGTTCGGTGGAGCTGATGCAGCAGGTCGCCGACCGCGTCGAGGCCGAGGGCATCGACGTGTGGTATTCGCTGGATGCTGCTGAACTGCTGGGCGCCGAAGCGGCCGACTACGAGAAGGTCACCGACATCCTCGACGTCTGGTTCGACTCGGGCGTGACCCATGAAGGCGTGCTTGCGGCGCGTGGCTTCGGCAAGCCGGCCGACCTGTACCTGGAAGGTTCCGACCAGCACCGCGGCTGGTTCCAGTCCTCGCTGCTGACCGGCGTGGCGATCGACAAGCGCGCGCCGTACAAGCAGTGCCTGACCCACGGCTTCACCGTGGACGAGCACGGCCGCAAGATGTCCAAGTCGCTGGGCAACGGCATCGAGCCGCAGGACATCATGAACAAGCTGGGCGCGGACATCCTGCGCCTGTGGATCGCCTCGGCCGACTACAGCAACGAGATGTCGCTGTCGCAGGAGATCCTCAAGCGCAACGCCGACGCCTACCGTCGCCTGCGCAACACCGCACGCTTCCTGCTCGGCAACCTGGACGGTTTCGATCCGGCCCAGCACCTGCAGCCGCTCGACCAGATGGTTGCGCTGGACCGCTGGATCGTGCATCGCGCGTGGGAGCTGCAGGAGAAGATCAAGGCGGCCTACGACGGCTACAACATGGCCGAGATCGTGCAGCTGCTGCTGAACTTCTGCAGCGTGGACCTGGGCTCGCTGTACCTGGACGTGACCAAGGACCGCCTGTACACGATGCCGACCGATTCGCACGGTCGCCGTTCGGCACAGAGCGCGATGTACCACATCGCCGAAGCGTTCACCCGCTGGGTGGCGCCGATCCTGACCTTCACCGCTGACGAGCTGTGGGGCTATCTGCCGGGCGAGCATGCTGGCCATGTGCTGTTCACCACCTGGTACGACGGCCTGGCGCCGCTGCCGGCCGATGCCCAGCTCAACGCCGCCGACTTCGACCAGCTGCTGGCCGTGCGCGAGCAGGTGGCCAAGGTGCTCGAGCCGATGCGTGCCAACGGCGCGATCGGTGCCGCGCTGGAAGCGGAAATCACCATCGCCGCCAGCGAAGAGCAGGCCGCGCGCTGGCAGCCGCTGGCCGATGAACTGCGTTTCCTGTTCATCAGTGGCGACGTGCAGGTGCGCTCGGCGACCACCGACGAGGTGTTCGTCAGCGCCCAGCCGACCACCAAGGCCAAGTGCGTGCGCTGCTGGCACCACCGCGCCGACGTCGGCAGCAACGCCGACCACCCGGAACTGTGCGGCCGCTGCGTGAGCAACATCACCGGTGCCGGCGAACTGCGGAGCTGGTTCTGATGGCCGCGCCCCGTCCGCATCCGAACGCCCTGGTCTGGCTGCTGCTGTCGGTGGCCATCATCGGCCTGGACCAGTGGTCCAAGGCCTGGGTGTTGTCGAGCCTGCCGGAGTTCCAGCCGGTGGTGGTCATCGACGGCTTCTGGAACTGGTACCGCACCTACAACACTGGTGCCGCGTTCAGTTTCCTGAGCGACGCCGGTGGCTGGCAGAAACACTTCTTCACCGTGTTGGCGATCGTCATCAGCGGCCTGATGGCCTGGTGGCTGCGTAGCACTGCCCGCGGCAACTGGAAGGCCGCGGTGCCGTACGCGCTGATCATCGGCGGCGCCATCGGCAACGTGATCGACCGCCAGGTGCATGGCCACGTGGTCGACTTCATCCAGTGGTACGTGGGCAGCTACACCTGGCCCTCGTTCAACATCGCCGATTCGGCCATCGTGGTGGGTGCCATCGGCATCGCCCTGTTTGGCCTGTTCGACGGCAAGTCCGCCAAAAAGGCGGATAATGCCAACCCGAAACCGTAAGCCGGCCGCTGCCGGGAGACTGAACTGATGGATGTGCTGCTCGCCAACCCGCGTGGATTCTGTGCCGGCGTCGATCGTGCGATCGAGATCGTCAAGCGCGCGATCGAAACGCTGGGCGCGCCCATCTATGTCCGCCATGAAGTGGTGCACAACCGCTTCGTGGTCGACGACCTGAAGCAGCGCGGTGCGATCTTCGTCGAGGAACTCGATGAAGTGCCGGACAACAACACGGTCATTTTCAGCGCGCATGGCGTGTCCCAGGCCGTGCGCCAGGAGGCCGAGCGTCGTGGCCTGAAGGTGTTCGACGCCACCTGTCCGCTGGTGACCAAGGTCCACTTCGAAGTGGCCCGCCACTGCCGTGCCGGCCGTGACGTGGTGCTGATCGGCCACGCCGGTCACCCGGAAGTGGAGGGCACCATGGGCCAGTGGAACCGCGAAGCCGGCACCGGCCAGATCTATCTGGTCGAGGATGTCGAGCAGGTTGCCACGCTGCACATCAACCAGCCGGAAAACTTCGCCTATACCACCCAGACCACGCTGTCGGTGGACGATACGCGCGGCATCATCGATGCATTGCGTGAGCGTTTCCCGGCAATGCAGGGCCCGAAGAACGACGACATCTGCTACGCCACGCAGAACCGCCAGGACGCCGTGCGCGATCTGGCCAAGCGCTGCGACCTGGTGCTGGTGGTCGGTTCGCCGAACAGCTCCAACTCCAACCGTTTGAGCGAGCTGGCCCGCCGAGAAGGCGTGGAGTCTTACCTGATCGACGGTGCGCACGAGATCGACCCGGCGTGGGTGGTGGGCAAGCAGCACATCGGCGTCACTGCCGGTGCCTCGGCACCGCAGGTACTGGTCGATGGCGTGCTGGCACGCCTGGCCGAGCTGGGCGCCAGCGGCGTGGGCGAGCTGGATGGCGAGCCGGAATCGATGGTGTTCGCGCTGCCGAAGGAACTGCGCCTGCGCCTGGTCGACTGACCGGGAAGCGCCTCATCCACGCATGGCGTGGATCTACTGAAACCGCTCTGGTGGGTGCAAACCAGCACAAGGTGGGTGCGAACCTTGGTTCGCACGCTTCTGGGCATGCACGGATGGGCGCGCGCCCATGACCTTTGGCCATGGGGCCCTGCATCGCACAGGCCTAGCATCGGAAGATTCTCCGTTGTTGGAACCTGCCCGATGAAGACCCGAGCCCTGGCCATGTCATTGCTGTTCGCGCTGGCGGCCACGCCCGCGCTGGCGCAGACCTCGCCGCCGGGTGATGCCGCGGCCCCTGGCCTGCTGCGCATTGACGTGGACGCGCGTGACCTGGCCCGGCGCATCTTCAAGGTGACCGCCACGGTGCCGGCCAAGCCCGGCCCGATGACCCTGCTGTACCCGCAGTGGATTCCCGGCAACCATTCGCCCACCGGCCCGATCGACAAGCTGGCCGGGCTGCGCGTGACTGCCAACGGCAAGCCGCTGGCCTGGCAGCGCGACCAGTTCAACGTCTATGCGTTCAAGGTGAACGTGCCCGAGGGCGTGAGCGAGATCGTCGCCCACTTCGATTTCCTGTCCTCGCAGGGCGGCAGCCAGGGCCGGGTGGTGATGACCCCGGAAATGCTCAATCTGCAGTGGAATGCCAATTCGCTGTATCCGGCCGGCGTCGATGCGCGCAACCTGCAGGCGCAGGCCAGCGTGACCCTGCCCAAGGGCTGGTCGTTCGCCACTGCCCTGGAAGCCGCGCGACGCGATGGCGATACCGTCGTCTTCAAGCCGATCTCGTATGACCATCTGGTCGATTCGCCGTTGTTCGCCGGCGAGCACTACCAGCGCATCGATCTCGACCCGGGTGCGAAGGTGCCGGTGCACCTCAATGTGTTCGCCGACGACGCAAAGTCGCTGAAGCCGACCGACGCGCAGATCACCGCGCATCGTGCGCTGGTGCAGCAGGCCGACAAGCTCTACGGTGCGCGCCACTACAACCACTATGAATTCCTGCTGGCGTTGACCGACCGCCTCGGCGGCATTGGTCTGGAGCACCACCGCTCCAGCGAGAACAGTGCCGATCCAGGCTACTTCACAGAGTGGGACAGCAACGCGTGGATGCGCGACCTGCTGCCGCATGAGTACACCCATTCGTGGAACGGGAAGTACCGTCGCGGCGCCGATCTGGCCACCGCCAACTTCAACGTGCCGATGGGCGACAGCCTGCTGTGGGTGTATGAGGGCCAGACCCAGTTCTGGGGCCAGGTGCTAGCCGCGCGCTCAGGCCTGTGGTCGACGGCGCAGGCGCGCGACATGCTGGCCAACGTGGCCGCGACCTATGACCGTGGTCGCCCGGGCCTGGCCTGGCGGCCGCTACAGGACACCACCAACGACCCGACCATCGCGCAGCGCCGCACGCTGCCTTACCGCAACTACCAGATGAGCGAGGACTACTACTCCGGCGGCCAGATGCTGTGGCTGGAAGTGGAGGGCAAGCTGCGCGAGCTGAGTGGCAACCGTCGCAGTCTGGACGACTTCGCGCGTGCGTTCTTCGGCGTCGGCAATGGCGACTGGGACGTCAATCCGTACAACTTTGATGACGTGGTCGCGACCTTGAACGGTATCGCGCCGTACGACTGGGCGACGTTCCTGCGCGGGCGCCTGGATGGCCATGGTTCGTTGACCGGTGGCCTGGAACTGGCGGGCTGGAAGCTGGTTTACCGCGATACCCCGAACGACGCCTACAAGGCGCAGGAAAAGCGCGCCAAGGCCGCGTTGCTGGCGTACTCACTGGGTGCGACCGTGCTCGACAACGGCACGGTCGGTGACGTGATCTGGGACAGTCCGGCGTTCAACGCCGGTCTTGCACCGGGCATGAAGGTGATCGCGGTTGGCGGCCGTGAATACAGCAGCCAGCGCTTGAAGGATGCAGTCGCCGCCGCAGCAAAGGACAAGGCGCCGATCGTGTTGCTGGTGAAGCAGTTCGATCGCATTGAAACGATGAGCATCGCCTACCACGGTGGCCTGCAGTACCCGGTGCTGGAGCGCATCGCCGGCAAGCCTGACCGCCTGGCGGACCTGTGGAAGGCGCGATGAAACCGCGTGCCTGCGATGGCGTGATCCTGCTGATGGCGGTCCTCGCCATCATCGGCGCGTTCCTGCACGGTGACGGGCGTTGGCTGCACTGGCTGGCCAAGCCGGCCACCACGCTGCTGATCGCTGCCATCGTCTGGCGCGTGCATGATCCGGTGCAGCCGTTCTACCGCCGCGCGGTGCTGGCCGGCATGCTGCTCTCGTGCGTGGGTGACATCGCGCTGATGTTGCCAATGGATGCGTTCGTACCGGGGCTGGTCGCATTCCTGCTAGCGCATGTCTGCTACATCATCGCCTTCCGCGGAGGCCTGCGTGCCGGGCGTGGGCTGGTCGGCGCCAGCGTCCTGCTCGGTGCGTTTGCCGTGCTCAACGTGCTGGGCCTGTGGCCACACCTGCCCGCACCGATGCGTATTCCGGTGCTGGCGTACGTGGTGGTGCTGGCATCGATGGCGGTGCTGGCGCTGGCACGGCAGTGGCGCCGCCCGCAGCCTGACGCCATGGAGGCCGCCAGTGCCCGTTGGGCCGCTGCCGGTGCCGTGCTGTTCGTCGCCAGCGATTCACTGTTGGCCTGGGACCGCTTCGCCGGTGGCCTGCCGCTGGCCAGCCTGCTGGTGCTGTCCACGTACTACGCCGCGCAGTACGCCATCGCGCGCTCGGTGAAATAGAAAAAGGGGACGGAGGGGATTAAGTCGTATGTGCCTTGGAGCGGTTTGCGACTTAATCCCCTCCGTCCCCTTTTTTGTGTGGCCTACCGGCGGCTCACGCCGCGCAGGGCGCCCTGCGCATCGAACTGCAGGCGCACGGATTCGCGGTCACCGGCGACTTCGTCCGGCAGCCATACCAGCTTGCCGGCTTTGCGCACGATCACGTAGACGTGGCCGACTTCAGATGCGGGGTTCTGCAGCGCATTGCGCTGTTCCTGCAGCGCCTGCGCCACGCGCGGAACAGCCTCGAAATCGATGCTGGCCAGGGATGTGCTGCTGCGCTGCAGGCTGATGGTCGGCGCGAACTGCTGCGGGTTCACCGGATTGCCCTTGCGCCATTGGCCACGTTCAAAGTGATAGCTGTCGACGTGGCCCGGCTGTTGCGGATCGACCAGATCGAGGTTGATGCGGCCATCGTCGTAGAAGTGGATGCTGTGGAAGACCGTCAGCCGCTGGCCGGCCAGCGCTGGCATCTGCTCCAGTGCCTGACGGGCAGCCAGCAGGTAGTCCGCATCGAACAGGCGGTTGTTGCGCTCGGGCGCTCCAGCGGTGCTCGCGGCGGGGAAGGGCGCCGGGGACGGCACAAGCGATGCGGATTGTTCGCGCGGCGACTGGGACGAGACGGACGCGGGCAACCGGTCCGGCTGTACCGAATGCCCCAGCGTTTCGCTGATGGTCTGCAGGGCGCCTCCGGCAACGGCCACGCCCGCCAGAACCAGCAGCAGTACCAGGAATACTGTGCGGGTTGAGGGCGGCTGTTTCATACTCCCTCCAGGCGCACGTTGCTGTGGTCATCCGGGTCGTACAGCAGCGTCACATGCTCGCGCGGGATGTTGGCCAGTTCAATCAGCGGGATGAAGCGGCGCACGCGGGCCTGCTGCATCTTGCCTTCGCGGTCGATGTATTCCAGCTGGAACTCCACCTGCGGCTGTTCGTTGAGGTAGGTACCGGTCTGACGCACCTTCAACACCCTGGCCTCCACGCCGATACCGCGATACTTCAGCGCATCGCCGCGGGCATCGGCGTGCAGCAGGCGGCCGAGCAGGCGCAGGCCCAGCGCATAGCCACACAGCACCAGCGGGCACACCAGCAGCGGGTGACCGAACGACAGGAAGGTCCAGCCCAGCCCCTCGCTCTGCAGCTGGTAGGCCCACACATAGGCAGCGGCAACGATGGCGATGCCGAGTGCTGCACCGATGCCGCGCCGCCACAGGCTGGCGACATTCAGTTCGGGCTGGGCACCGTCCAGCACGATGTTGGGGAATGCCCCGGGCGTCCGGCCCAGGCGTGCATCAATGTGCCTGCCGGCCTCGAAGCGATGCAGCTGGGGTTTGCTGTCGACCACCAGCATCTGTTCGCGGACCGGCGTACCGGACAGGTTCTTGAAGGACAACTGCAGTTTCCATTGCGCGAACCCACGTACCTGCACGCCGGTCTGTTCGGCCTGCTCGATCAGCGCACTGCGCGGTTCACCGTCGGCCAGGATCGACTGCACCCGGTGCAGTGCGCGTGGCGGCCCCAGCAACAGGTAGTGCAGGAAGGCGAACAGCAGCATCAGCCACAGGACCATCGACAGTGCGAGCAGCAACAGTGCCAGCCACGGTGCGCTGCGGTCGACCAGCGCTACCGGCCACGAAGTGCCGAAATAGAGAATGCAGGGAAAAGGCAACGCGAAGAACAGCAGGAACGCGCCCCAGAACCAGAGATAGGCTTTCATGGGGGAAGGGGACCGCGGTGGAACAGGGCGCGTAGATTACTACGCTTCAGCGGAACTGCAGGGTAAGCAGGTAGTAGCGGCCGAGCGGATCGTCCAGCCCGGGCATCTGCCCGCCGTTGCCGACCAGATAGTTCACCGGTTGCGTGTCCAGCACGTTGTGCACGTCCAGCGCTGCAACGATGCGCGGCCCCAGTCGGCGTGCGAGGTGCAGGTTCCAGCGCAGCTGCCGTGGGTTCATGCAGTGGTTCCGGTCGACCTGCTTCTGCGGGCACTCCGCCCCTGGCAGCCAGGCACGCGTGCGCCCGATCTGGTTGCCGCGCAGCGCGATGTCCCAGTTGCTGTTCTGCCATTGCACGTTCAACACCGCAGCCAGCTCGGGTGTCACATGGCCACGCAGGTCCACGGCGGCCTCATGGTCACGGCGGCGAAGCAGTTCCTGCTGCTTCAGCGCATCGAGCGAAAACAACCATTGGCCGTTGCTGCCGCTGTCGATGCGGTACTCGCCACGCAGCACCCAGTTGCGGGAGGTGGTGCGGCCGATGTTGTCGAACGACAGGCGCAGGCTGCCCAGGTGGCCGTCTTCATCCAGTTCCCACGTGCTGCGGTTCCACACCGCATCGCTCGGCTGCAGGGCGAGGATCTCGTTGCGCAGTTCCACGATGTTGTGGGTCAGCGACAGCGAGAATGTGTCGTTGGGCGTCCACGTGGCTGCCAGCGAATGGCTGCGTGATCGCTCGGCCTTCAGTGCATCGTTCTCAACCACGTTGGCCGTGACGCTGCAGCCGCCACCACGCGTGGCGATCGCACATTCCGGAAGGGCACTGGACACCGGAAGCGTGATCGAGCCGAAGTAGCCGGGAGGCCGCCGTTGCTCGAACAGGCTCGGTGCACGATAGCCGCGCCCGCTGGCCAGCAGGAACGACCAGTGCGGCGTGGGGCTCCAGCGCAGCCCGGCACGAGGCGAGAACGCCATGAAGCCGCCGTCGCGGTCCCAGCGTGCAGCCAGGTCCGCGCGCAGCGTGGGGGCCAGCGGCAGGCCCAGCTCGGCGTAGACGCCACTGCTTTGTCGCGACAGGCGGCGTCGCTGCTGTGGCAGGCCCAGCGCAAGGTCGCCCTGGCTCAGCAGTGCGTCCGGACGCGAGGTCCAGCGTTCATGGCGCAGGTCGATGCCGGTGGCCAGCTGCGCATTGCCGCCGGGCATTGCCATCAGCTCACGCTGCACGCCCCACCAGCCCTGCCATTGTGCGGTGCTGCCGCGGTTGCGGATGGACGGAAACAGCGTGTCCGCCTCGGCCGCCGGCGGCGCGTCGAAACCGGGAGTGAACCTGCGCGCCTGCGTTGCTTCAAGCAGGCGTGTCGTGCGCACGGTGCCTGCAGTGGACAAGGTCACGTCGCTGCGCTGCGCGCTGATGCCCGCCTCCCAGCTGCGCCGGCCCTGGTCGCGGCCGATGCCGAAGGTAAGGTCGGCATCGGTGGCGCGGACGCTGGGGCGCACGTTGCCGGCCTCACGCAGCACACTGTTGAAGGTGATTCCGCGCGAGACCACCGCAACGGCGGTCGGGCCCAGATCGAAGCGCTGGCGGTTGTGACTGGCCCGCGCCTCGACATAGGCATAGCGTCCCTCACCACGTTCATGCCGGTAGTGCAGGAAGGCCGACGCGGTATCCGAGGCGGGCTGCAGCGACCGCGGCCGCGCGCTGTCAAACCAGCAGCCATCCTCGCGCCGCTTCAGGGGCGGCTCGCAGCGCCGGGCGGGCACGTACCAGTTGCCGAAGATCGCGCCGATCGGATACAGCGAGGTTTCCGCGTGCCAGTCACGCTGGTCACCGGCGACATGTTCGACACGGTGCAGATCGAGTCCGGCAAACCAGCGGTCCCCGTTGCCACGCGCGCCGCCCGTGGCGGCCTGCAGGCGGTACTGGCCCGCATCGCCGCGGCTGCTCAGGCCGGTCTGCAGCATGGCTTCGGGCCCATCGGCCTGGTCACGCAGGATGATGTTGACCACGCCGGACATGGCGTCGGCGCCATAGATGGCCGAGGCACCACCGCGTACCAGTTCGATGCGGTCGACGAAGCTCAGCGGAATGCCGCCGAGGTCGGTGAGCCCGCCCTGTTCCAGCGACACCATCGGATAGCGCGGCAGGCGCCGGCCGTTGACCAGGAACAGCGTCGCCCGCGGGCCCATGCCGTCGAGGCTGGTGGTGGCCGCTGCGCCCACCGGCAGGTACTGCGAATCGCCGCCGCGCGAGGTGCTCATGGCCGGATGGCCGTTCATGCCGGGCAGGTGCCGCAGCAGGTCGAACAGATTGCCGTAGCCGCTGCGCAGGATATCGTCGCGATCGATGGTGGTGACCGGCAGTGTGGTCTGCACCGAAGAGCGCGGCAGCCGGCTGCCGGTGACATGGATGGGCGCCAGTTCCACCTGGTGTGGCGTGTCGGCGGACTTGGGAGCCGGGCGCGGCAGGCGCGGGGCTGCGACCGCTTTCGGCGGCGTGGCAGGGGGCTCGGGATGGACGCGCCGCACGACAAAGGCACCGGATGAAGTGCGCAGGATGTTCACCGGCAGGCCGGCGACCAGCTGCTTCAGGGAGGCCCCGGTATCGCGTTGGTCATGGCTGCCGCCGGTGCGCAGATCATCCAGTTCACGTGCGTCGAACAGCAGGGCGGTGCCACTCTGCCGGGCCCATTGCTGCAGTGCCGGCACCAGTGGGCCGGCGCCCACGTCGATCTCCAGCGTGCCGGCGGGCTCGCCGGCATCGGCCATCGGTAGTGCGGCAACACCCAGTGCAAGGCATAGCAGGGCGCGGAGCAGCCCCCACTGCAGCGCACCCGGACCTGCCTTCACTGCCGGTCTCCTCAGTAGGTGCGGCGCAGTTCCAGCGCGCCATCCGGACGCGTCTGGCCAGCCACGGACCAACCCAGTTCCAGCGCCGACAGCAGCTCCTGTGCATCACCGGCGCGGAAGGTGCCGCTTACAGCCAGGTCGGTGATCTCCGGATCGACGATCACCAGTGGCGTGCGGCCATAACGGTTCATGCGCTCGACCACGATCGACAGTGGCGTGGCATCGAACACCAGTTGCCCACGCAGCCAGCCTTCAGCGGCTGCGTTGGACGAGAGGGCAGGGCCCGGCTGGATACGGCCGGAGGGCATACCTGCAGCTGTTGGCCGGGTGCCAGCGTGTGCTGCGCTGCGCCGTTGCTGACTTCCACGGCACCTTCCAGCAGCGCGACCTCGACCAGGCCGTCGCGCAGGCGTTCCACCTGGAAGGTCGTGCCGATGTCGCGGATCGTACTGTCGCCGGCGTGCAGCTGCAGCGCCTTGTTCGACGGAGCGACCTGCAGTTGCAGCCGACCCCGCTCCAGCACCAGATCACGATGACGCCAGCCGAAGCGGGCGCGGAGGGTGGTGCCGGCATCCAGCATGGCGACGCTGCCATCGGCCAGCGTCTGCTGCTGTGCCTGGTGCGAATCATTGGCGTAGACCTGTGGCGTCGGGTTGCCGTCGACGGCAACCATCCAGCCGATGCCGATCGCCATGCAGACACCGGCGGCAGCGGCCACGCCCGGCAACCAGCGCCGGCGCGGCGGACGCGCCGCCCGTGCCGCGGCGGTGCGCAGCCAGGGGTCAGCCGCAAGCTCCGCACCCTGCTGGAACAGGGTTTCGGCCTGCACCCAGGCTTTGACGTGGGCCGGATCTTCGGCCAGCCAGTCCTCGAACGTTTCGCGTTCGGCCGATGTGCAGTCCGGGGCTTCCAGGCGGGCTACCCAGGCGCTGGCGCGTTCAAACAGCTGTGCATCATCCCTGTGCGGGGTGCCACTCATTGGCCGTCCCTGTCGTTGTGCAGCGGATCCGATCCCAACTCCTGACGCAGGCCCTGCAGGGCCCGGGCGATATGTTTTTCCACGGTCTTGGCAGTAATTCCACAATGCCGCGCGATCTGGGTGTAGCTCATGCCGGTGATGCGGTTGAGCAGATAGACCTCGCGTGCGCGTTCGGGCAGCTTGAACAGGGCCTGCCGCAGCAGGGACAGCATCTGCCCTGACTCGGCCTGGCGCAATGGATCGGGCGAGGAACTGGACGGTTCGTCGCTGCCATCGTGTTCGGCCAGCGGCAGATGCGGCCGCGACTGCGGCGAGCGTCCGCGGTCTGCCAGGCGGTTGCGGGCGATACGATACAGCAGCAGGCGCAGTTCGTCCGGGCCCTGTGCGCGATAGCGGATCAGCCGCTCCATGCAGTCCTGCGCGATATCCTCCGCATCCTCAGGCCCGACCCCCCGCGTGCGCAGGAACGCGCACAGCGGTGCGCGCTCTTCGCGTACGAACGCGATGAAGGCATCCGCAGGTGCGGGCGGCTCCGGCGCGCGATGGATCAGGGGAGACGGGGTGGACAGGGCTGGCCTCGACTGTCGGTGGCGAATGCGTCATCGAGTTTTACGCGACGATGACCGGATGGGGAAGAGTGTGCATCGATCGGATTCTCATTGTGAATGTATTCATTTTTCAGGATCCGTTCCACTGGGGGAGATCGCCCCGCTGCGGCGTTGATCGTTCTACCCGCGTGTTGCGGGTGGAGAGAGAGAACGCATGAAGTATTCGAAGTTGAGCCTGGCCCTGGCCGGGCTGATGGGCGTTGGCGCCATCGCGGCAGCTGATGACGTCATGGCAATGAGTTATCACGTGCAGGACGATCGCGTCTTCCTCAGCGGCGGCGTCACCGTCGCCGATGTGGTGGCGCTGCCCGCACTGCTGGCCAAGGCGCAGGCTGAAGGCCGTCCGATCCGCGAAGTCGTGCTGCGAACGTCCAACGGTGGCGCGCTGATTGCCGGCGAGTGGCTGCAGGCGGTGATCCGTACCCAGGGCCTGGACACCATCGTGTCCGGCCACTGCATTTCGTCCTGCTCGATCATGCAGTCCGGTGGCGTCAACCGTTACCTCGGCGGCGATCTGCCGCTGGTCGACTCGGTGCAGATCCATGCCGCCAGCAGTGGTGGCAGGATCACCTATGCGCCGTCGCCGCGCATGACCCAGATCTACACAGGCAACTACGGCGGTGGCATGGATGCGGGCCTGTTGCACAAGGCCATGTATGAAGTGGTGCAGCCCAATGGCCTGCTGGTATTCCGCGACCCGGCGCGTACCACGGGTACGTCGGTTACCTTCGATCCGGATGGCAGTGGGAGCAAGCTGGAGTCATTCCCGGGCCAGGACATCCGCAGCAACAGCATCATCAACACGGCGGGCTATCGCGATCCGGGTGACACCCTTCGTGTCACCAGCAACGTCAGCGGCGACATCAACCCGGGCTACCTGCGCACCGCGCGCCAGCTGCAGGCCTTCGTCGACGACGATTTCGCGCGCTGGAATACCGACTGGGCCAGCACCTACATCAACTATGCGGTGAGTCTGTACAACTTCTCCACGCGGGGGGCGAACGGTATCGGCGCGCAGTCGTTGCAGCAGCTGCTCGCCGACCCCGACCTCCAGGATGAACTGCGCGGCCAGCTGCGGCTGGCCGATCTGGATGCCTCGACCCTGGCCAACTCCGCCGGCGTGATCCGTGTCAGCAATGGCGCCACCTGGCGCACCGCTGAAACCACCGGCGCCGATTTCATTCTGGTGGACAACGGCACCATCGCACTGGAGGGTGGTGCGCTGCGCACCCCCGAGCTGCGGGTGATGCCGGGCAGCATCGTGGTTGGCCACGGTGATATCGCATCGGTCGGCACCGACAGCGATGCGCTGCTGGATGGCACCGGCCCGTCCTACCGCGAAGATGGCTTCAACCGCCTGCGCGTGTTCGGCACGCTGATGCCGCGCGGTGGGGATCTGGTGACCCACGGCTACGTCAACATCATGCCCGGCGGGCAGGTGCTGTTCGATGTTACCGAAACCGGTGGTACCGGCAGTGGCCGCCTGCGCGTCGACAGCTTCTACGACGGCGGCGCCGAGGAGGGCGCGCTGGTGATCGCGCAGGGCGCACACCTTGCGTTGAATGTGGCCCAGGGCTTCTATGCCGGTGCCTACCGCCGCGATCTGGTGGAAGGGCCGATCTACCAGGGGGGCTTCCAGGATGTCGTGCGGCTGGGGGACGCCGGATACAGTGCCAGCATCACTGCCGGTGAAGTGTTCCGCCCGCGCCACAATTCACTGCTCAGCTTCAACGTGAAGCAGACGGCCGATGGCCTGTGGCTGACCGCCAACCCGGGCTTCGACCAGCTGGGCCTGTTTGCCAATGGCACGTCCGGCGACGGCCTGGGCCGCGCGCTGGCGACCGCCTCCGATCGCCAGGACAAGGGACTGAGATCGCTGCTGGGCGCACTGCAGTTCGCCGACCGCGATGTGATCGCACAACAGGCCGGTGCCCTGCGCGGTGATGCGCACGCCAGCCTGCGACTGGCCGACACCGCGCTGGTGGGCAGTATCGGCAACGTCGTGCAGCAGCACCAGTCGGCCATGCGCAGCGGCGGTGATGCCGATGGCCTGGCCTCGCAGGTGGCGCAGTCGGTCTCCTCCCAGCCGGGCATGCGCCATGGCAGCCTGTTCAACCAGCTGGCGATGCACCTGGTCGAGCCGGCGTCGGGCAGCGTTGCGGGCAGCGGTGATGCTGGACGCAGCCACGGCATCTGGGCACGTGGTTTCGCCAGCCATGGTCGCATCGATGCCGACGGTGGCGTGGCCGGCCTGAGCCACACCATCGGTGGCATCGTGGTCGGTGCCGATACCCGCGTGGCCGATGACCGCGTGACCCTGGGCGTCAGCGTGGCCGCGGCGGACATGTCGACCAAGGCCAGCGATGGCTCTGGTTTCACTGGTGACGTGCGTGCGCTGGACGTGGGCGGCTACCTCGACGCGACGTACGCGCGCGGCTATCTGTCGGCGGCCGTGCGCTACACCGATCTGCGCCACGATACGCGTCGCAGCATCAACGGCATCGATGGCCTGCAGCAGCCGCTGCGCGCCAAGTACAGCAACGATGCGATCTCCGCACGGGTGGAACATGCGTTCTCCTTCACCACCGGCAAGGGCCTGGTGATCCAGCCGTTGCTGCCGGTGGTGGACTACGCGCGCACCTCGGCCACCCGCTTCAACGAAGGGCAGGGCGCCGGTGCGCTGGTTGGCCGCAGCGGCAGCCTGGAGAGCATCCGCGTGGGTGCGGGCCTGCAGCTGTTCAAGACCTTCGAAGGCAACAACGGCGAGCGCATCACCCCGCGCGCGCGGGTGGTCTGGCAGAAGGAACTGGGCGATTCGCAGGCCCGCTACAGCACCGGCTTCGCCGCGGCACCGGATCTGGTGTTCGGCGCCAGCAGCCAGGCGGTGGGCGAGCAGGTGCTGGCCTGGAACCTGGGTGTGACCAGCCGTGCCAGCGAGCGGCTGTCGATCATGGCCGATTACGTGGGTGAGCGCCGCGACGGGCAGATCCAGAACGGCGTGATGCTGGGCCTGGGCTACAAGTTCTAAGTGGCACCCGGCACCGGCGATGACGGCATCGCCGGTGCCATCCCAACGCGGGTGCTGCTGCGGTATGGTCGGTCTGCCATTCCACCCAGGCCCGTCCATGCAGATCGCCGTCTTCAGTGCCCGTCCCTACGACCGTCGTTTCCTTGATGAGGCGAACCAGCGCGATGCGGCTGGGGACGGCTTTGCGTTCGTGTACTTCGATGTGGCGCTGGACGTGCACACGGCCGCGCTGGCGCAGGATTGCGCAGCCGTATGCGTGTTCGTCAACGACCGCCTGGATGCGCCGGTGCTGCACGCCCTGCATGCGTTGGGCGTGCGCGCCGTACTGCTGCGCTGCGCCGGCTTCAACAATGTGGACCTGGCAGCCGCGAAAGCGCTGGATCTGTTCGTCGCACGCGTACCGGCCTATTCCCCGGAGGCGGTGGCCGAGCATGCGTTGGCGCTGGTGATGACCCTCAACCGGCAGACCCATCGCGCCTACAACCGCGTGCGCGAGGGCAACTTCATGCTGGATGGCCTGCTCGGGCGCACTTTGCATGGGCGCACGGTCGGCATCGTCGGCACCGGCAAGATCGGGCTGGCCACCGCGCGCATCTTCAACGGCATGGGCTGCACCGTGCTGGGGCACGATCCTTATCCGTCACCCGCGTTCGGCGGTATCGGCGAAATGGTCGGGCTGGATGAACTGCTGGCGCGTGCCGACATCGTGTCGCTGCATTGCCCGCTGACGCCTGAGACCCATCACCTGATCAATGATGCATCACTGGCGCGGATGAAGCCGGGCGCGATGCTGGTCAACACCTCGCGTGGCGGGCTGGTCGATACCCATGCGGTGATCCGCGCGCTGAAGTCACGCCGGCTGGGTCATCTGGCCATCGACGTGTACGAGCAGGAAAGCGCGCTGTTCTTCCAGGACCTGTCTGGCGAGATCATCGACGACGAGGCCTTCCAGCGCCTGATGACCTTCCCGAATGTGCTGGTGACCGGCCACCAGGGCTTCTTCACCGTGGAGGCGCTGCAGGAGATCTCGGCGATCACGCTGGGGAACCTGCAGGATTTCGTGGCCGGGCGGGTGTGCGCCAACCGGGTAGAAGCGGCGTAGGTACGCTGCGAGCGTGGACCCCATCCAGCCTGCCAGAGATATTTACTTTGGGTGAACATCATATGATGCTGTCGCGAGCGGGCTTGTGCCCTCGGTGGTACACGGGGCGCAAGGGACGGCGCGGCTGTTTTCCGGCCGGAACATGACGCCAGCACACGTCGGTGGCTTGCCGGACGTCTGGTGATTGCCGACGCATTTGGACAAAGGGATGTTCCATGCGTAACTGGCAGCAGCAGTTGTTGTTGGGGGCAGTACTGGTTGGCGTCGCGTGGTCGGCCTGCGCAAGTAGTCCTCTGACTCCCCACACGGAGTACAACAAGCGGATCCGGACATGATCCACCCCCAGAAAACTGGTGCAGGCTAAAGTAGAGACGTCGGCAGCATTGGGCCTCGTGACAAACGAGGATTCAGGCATGAAGAAGTCGCGTTTCACCGAGGAGCAGATTGCCTACGTGCAGAAGCGGGCGGAGCTGGGAACGGCAGTAGGCGAGAGCTGCAGGAAAATGGGTATTGCCGAGGCCTCTTTCTACGTATGGCGAAAGAAGTATGGTGGGCTTGGCCTTTCGGAATTGAAACGTTTAAGGCTGCTGGAAGAGGAAAACCGAAAGCTCAAGCAATTGGTTGCTGATCTCAGCCTGGACAAAGCCATGTTGCAGGAGGTGGTCACAGAAAAGCTCTGAGGCCTGCCCAGCGACGCACCTGGGTCGGCACGCATGAGTGTCTTGCTATCGTCGTGGACCAGTCGCTACGCGGGAAGCATGTGGCGGAGGCAATGAAAAGGTTGGCAGCTCAGCGAGGATCGCCGGGCGCAATCAAGGTGGACAACGGCAGCGAGTTCGCCGGGAAGGTCATGGATTGTTGGGCTTATGAAAACAGGGGGGAGCTGGATTTTTCCCGACGCGGCACGCCGACAGACAACGCGCTTGTAGAAAGCTTCAACGGTCGCCTTCGGCAGGAGTGCCTGAATGAGCATTGGTTCTTGTCACTGGCCGACGCACGGAGCAAGATCGAAGGGTGGCGGCGCTTCTATAACGAGGAACGTCCCCGCAGTGCACTAGGATGGAAAACCCCGGAGGAATTCGCCCTGAAACACGGGTCCCATGCGAACTCCAGGGTGCCCTGGAACGCCGGATTTTCTACTTTGAAATGCACCGGGAATTGGGGGTGGGTCAGAACCACCACAAAGTCTATGGTCTGTGCCCAACCCACAACCCAAGCGGCAGTGGTCAGGGAGCTGGCTGAACCAGCGTGCAACTTTTGAGCATCGGCGTGCCGGAGACGTGCCCATTGCCCTGGCAATCGAGCGTCACAGACTGCCCACTGCGCAAACCGGCCAGTTCGGCCTTGCGTGCCGGATCCAGCACCGGCACTGGCCGGTCGTGGATCCCTGTGCCCTCAAAGGCCAGGGAAGGTGAGCGGCGGTACAAGGCGGGTTCTTCGGCAACCACCCCAGTGACCCACAGCCGTTGGTCCTTGTAGCGCCTGTCGGCAGCGGCAGCGTCACGGGTGTAGGCCGTCAGCAGGACCATAGAGCCCACAGCAATCCCATGTGTTCAGGATCTGCCCGTTGGCGTCCGGCCGAGCATGCTGGCTCTGCGTCCTCAGCCGGACATTTCGTCGGAGAGACTAACCGCCCGCCTCCAGCCCTAATGCGCTGACTGCGCCCCAAGGCATTGCGGAGACTCCCTTGCAGCTTCCCCCTTGCAGGCTTGCCTTAGCGACAATGCCGTATCCATTGTCTCCGAAGAAGATAGCGGCACCGCTATCTCCATATCCGCACGCCAACGACGATCCTTCGATGCGTATCCACGCGTTCGCGCAGGGAAGGTTTCCGGTTGGACCGCATGCGAGCTCGGGATTGTGCTTGATGCTCACGACAGTTCCGCAGGTGTATTGGCTGGTGACGCCTCTGAAGCACATGCTCTGGCCTTGAGTAGCGTTGGTCCACATGTACATGATGCGGCGCCTACTGTAATCCGAAGTGGAGGTGGCATACACCTCCCTGAGCGGTGTGTGTGACCCCACCGTATGCCACTGAACGTCGTGGCTCGCATCATTGATCTGGTCCACGAATGTCAGCGGCACGGTGTACTTCCCTGCGCCGGTTGCGTAGTTTCCGTAAATCAGATTGTCGGGGCAATGCGCCGCGGTGGTGATACCCCTTCGTCCGGTGGCCTTATGAATAACCGGAAATCCTGAGGTGCAGTAGCTATTATTGGATTGGAGGGGGGCGCCGCCAACAACATACTCCGCATTGACTGACTTCGGCATGTTGGGCCGGACTTCAATCTTGAGACCGGTGACTCTTTCAAGCTTCTTGATTGTATCCTTCAACTCTTCTGCTTGGCCGCTGTCTCCTTTTATGTCGATCAGCACCCGGTCTTCGCCTGGGAATCCAGTCGTCCCGGTGATGCCTGGTATGGCGCTATGAAGAAGAGGTCTGTGCTGAGCAAGCAGCGCGTAAAACTCGTCTTGGGTGTACTTGTGACCAACCTCGAACACCACACGGGTCGTCCCGCTCTCGGTGGTGATCGTTCGACCCGCGACTGGATCGGGCCCTTTGAGTTGCACCAGGATGTGTTGATCTGGCGCGTCTTTGATCGACAGTTCCGTTAGACGATCTGCGAACTCGATACGCAACGCTTCAATATCCGACATCACCTCACCTTGAACCGCTAGGCGCGTGATTGCGTCATCTATCGAGACCGAGGGGTGTTCACTCATATAGCTGTGAACCTGAATCTGCATCTCCTTGCCTTCCTGCGTGTCAGCGTTCGGCACTTGCGCCAAAGCACAGGTGGATACAAGAAGTGCTGCGGAGCATCCTAGAACCTTCCGTTTCATGCGACATCTCCTGAGTTTGTAACAAGCTATCGAGGCGTTCACTTGCCTCGATCTGAGAGACTACCATTGTCTCCCCATGCACAACGAGACGGGATGCACAACTGGTGAGCGCTGGTGCCAAAACTTGTAGGGTGATTTTCGGTTTGAGATTTGAGTAAAGAGTGTCAGTACTTGCGAAGCTTAATGCTCATTTGTGGAGTCGGTATCTGTCGGGAAATACCCTTTTTGGGGGTCAGCTGACCGTCATCATATCCGCTGGCTGAGTGGCGCCCGCCCACGAAGTCGTTAGGTTTGGTTGTAGATACGGGTCTAACTCAGCCCTTGAAGCTCACTTACCACGACTGTTGAGGGAATTCGTTCGATTTCTGTATGCAACAATTTGTAGATGATGTGAATGTACTCTCTGCCATAGCAAGCGCCCATGAAGCCAGTGCGGCGCGCATCGCTCGGGATGGTCTCAAATTCAATTGAGTCCTCATACAGATCCATCCCCGTTTCCATGTTGTACAAGATGGCGTTGACCATGGCTGCCGGGCGGTAGGTGGTGTCTTGATACATCGCATCGAACACGGGCAGCAATACTTGGAGTACAGATAAGTTGAGTTCGCTTGCTTCTGCTGCGGCGTCGCTCATCGTTGCGGCGTTTAGGAAACATACGAAGACAAAATACGCTGGCGTCGGGGTGTTGCTGTCTTTGTACGTGATATGGATGGTGTTGACAGGCCTGTAGTCGCGCAGTTCCGGCTGTTTCGATCGGGCCTTGTTTTCGATGATCTTTGTGAATCTGTGTTTCATGATCTGTGCGAAGTCCTATTGACGTTGGCTTCGTGATCTAAGGGGTAGATGGTGGTCATTTCTATTCCTCGGCCGCCGTTTGAGCGATGAGCTTCGTGATGTCGATAACGCCGTCTTCGTTCAATAGGCTGCGTCGAAAATTCATAATGTGTGCATTTGTGTGGGCACGGTAACGACCAAAATGCACCACCACGTCCAGCGGAATGAGGGCGGCGTACTCAATATTCAGAGTGCTGTTGTAGACGACGGCAGCAAGTTGATCGAAAGGGTTGGACGCCAAGTTCCGCAGTGCGCTCAACTGCGTGCTTTTGTTGGCTGCGGTAAGCCGTCGTCCCTTGATTTGGTAGCGCGTGCCGTCTTGTCCAACTGCATCAAAACCAGCCTGGGAGCCCACAGCCAGAGTGGCGTTGAGGGCGCGGGCCACCAGCGTCTCTGTATAGTCCGCCACGGGGTTGTTAGAAGTGCGCACAACGCCTCGTTCCCGCAGCGTCTCCATGACCGTGCAATGGAGTTCCAGCAACTGCCGGTCCGTCAGGTCTTCCATGCTCATTCCACGGTCGGGTTCTACCCCGTTTTCACGGACACTTACAAGAAGGCCGATTCAGGCCATGAGGAGTGTTCATGTCAAAGCGTAGGAAGTTCAGTGCCGAGTTCAAGCGCGGTGCGGTTGAGCAGGCGAGCCAGCCCGGCATCAGCTGCGCCCAGGTGGCCCGGGAGCTGGGAATTCGCGACAGCCTGCTAACCCGCTGGAAGCGCGAGGCGCAGAATCCAGAAGCGGCCGCTTTCGGCGGCGCCGGAACGCCACGGGACGAAGAGTTGGCTCGACTCAAGCGTGAATTGGCGCGGGTGAAGAAGGAACGGGATTTTTTGCGAGAAGCGGCGACGTTCTTTGCAAAGGGATCATCCTGAGGTATCAGGTGATCGAACGTTGCCGCGATGAGTTTCCGATCCGGCTGATGTGCCGGTGCCTGAAGGTATCGGCCAGCGGCTACTACGAGTGGAGTAAGCGCCCTGCGAGCGCCCGGCAGGTCGACAATGAGCGCCTGGTGGTAAGGATGCGCGAACTGCATGAAGACAGCCGGGGTACTCTGGGAGCTGGCCGCATGCGCGAAGACTTGGCTGAGGAAGGCGAGATCGCCAGCCTGAACCGGGTCGCGCGCCTGATGGCGGCCGACGGCCTGCAGGGCTGGCCCCGGCGGAAGCGTCGCGGGAAGCGTGGCAGCCCGTCCGTAACGCCGCCGGGCGTGGTCAACCTGCTTGAACGCGATTTTCTCGCGCTGGAGCCGGAAACCAAGTGGGTCACGGACATCACCGAGATCAAGACCCAGCAGGGCAAGCTGTATCTGTGCATCGTGCTGGATCTTTACGACCAGCGCATTGTGGGCTGGTCAATGCACGATCGACAGGATCGCCAGATGGTGATCCGGGCGGTGCAGATGGCGGTCTGGCAGCGTCAAGGCAGCGATGAGGTGATCCTGCATTCGGATCGTGGCAGTCAGTTCCGCAGCGGTGACTACCAAGGATATCTCGCGGCTAACGGGCTGATCTGCTCAATGAGCGCCGTTGGACATTGCGGCGACAACGCCGCCTGCGAAGGCTTTTTTGGGCTGCTCAAGCGTGAGCGAGTCTATCGAACGAGCTACCCGACACTGGATGCAGCAAGAGCGGATGTGTTTGACTACATCGAGCGACGCCACAACCCAAGGATGCGGCGAAGGGTCGCCAGGCAGGATCAGAAGGTTGCAGCTCTTTTAGAACCGTCCGTGATATCGGGGTAGAACCCAGATAAGGCCGGTGCATGCACCGGCCCTTTCTAATTTGTCGCGGCCACCAACTTTTGTAAGTAATTTCAGAATGAGCAGTCATATCTCAATGATGTAGTAGTCAACGCCGTCGCTCTTGAGGGAGATCTGTCTCGGTTGAATGGCAAGTGGTACAAAACTGTGCGCCTGAGGGCCGTGTTTCATCCGACGAATGATCCCATCGCTCCGTGGTTTGGCGTCATGCGTGGCGTCAGCGTTGCAGATCCGGTCGTCCCCTTGGAAAGGGAGGACCCAGTGGTGATTCACGAGGGCGTGTCCTTTGAAGGTCAACGCTGATGTCCATTGGAGCGCCTTGTGCAGTGCGCGGTCGATGCTTGTTCGGCTTGCGGGTTCGGGAGCGTTGCCGGCGTTCGGCTCGATCGCCGCAGAAGTCTTGAGGGGCAGTAGATCCCCATGGCCTTGCAATCCGGCAATTGACCAAAGTGCCGGGCACCTACTAGAATGACTAGCTCCGCCGGAATAGCTCAGTTGGTAGAGCGGCGCATTCGTAATGCGTAGGTCGCAGGTTCGACTCCTGTTTCCGGCACCAGTTGTAATGAAAAGCCCCGGCCTTGGTCGGGGCCTTTTTGTTTGCGCCCGCCGGTGATCATTGGATTACCACCTCACCGAAGGCTGCAAGCCTTCATCAACGCCTCGTCATCCCTGCGCCTCGTGCCAGCCACCACGCGAGCTGCCGGAGATAGCCACCTGCTGCTCCCGCCGATGCGCCGATCAGCAGGCGTGCGAGCACTCTGGTCCCGCGCGCGGCTCGCTCCCGCACCCAAGGCAGTACCGCCACCACCTGCGCACCCAGCAACAGCATCAGCACGTCCAGCCCAAGCGCATCCACCACCGGCAGCAACGGCGACAGCGCCGGATTGCAGGCCAGCACGATCACCAGCGCAGCCCCAAGCGTGGCCAATAGCCGGCGCCCGGCGGGCAGGGTGGTCCAGTGCAGCAGTCGGCTGATCAGGCGCATGGCATTCCTTGTGTCATGAGCGCGAACCTCAATCAGGTTCAATCGGCCGCACCGGCTGCCGAAGCACGGTCTTCAACCGCGCCGCGTCGATCCTGCGCGGGTCGCTCAGGTAGATCTCATGATGGGGGCCGGCGAAGGCGTAGCCCAGCGAAGGCATCAGTTCGTTGTGCAGATGGGCCAGGGCCGGACCCTCGTCATCGTAAGCGCCTACATGCAGGGTCTGCAGGCAGAGGCCTTCTTCAAGAATTTCATGGCGAAGGCTGGCCGGGACCTCGCCCAGTTTCTTCGCCGACTTGGCGATGGCAGCCTCCAACTGCGCTGGACTGATCCCGTCCGGCGTGCGGATCATCACCGTCCACCTCCACTCATCCTTGCGGCGAGCCACAAAGCTCGACGGATCCTCGGCGGTCCACAGGGCTTCCAGCGGTGGCACCACGTAGTCCTGGCCCCCGGACTTCAGCGCGAACTTCAGTGCATAGCTCACCGCGTACAGCCACTGCACGGACTGCAGGTAGGCGGGGGCGATATTCGGATCACCGTGGCCGTCGACCATCACGTAGGGCAGGGGCGGTACGTCCACTGTCACGAACCGGCCCCCCGGGGGCTGGTACAACGCGCGATCGCGCTTCTTGAAATCGATCTTGTCCATGGGGCTCCTCCGGCACCGAGCATCCCATGCATTGCCCGCGCGGGCATGCCTGAACATGTTCAGGCGACTTTGCCGAACACGGACGGAGCAGCCGCCATCGCCCGATGCCAGGATGCCGCCCCCGGGTGTTCTGCCCGCCGCGGTTGCGCGGTGCGACAACGTGTCGCAGCCAGAAACGGGCCTTTCCTGCGCTCGATCATTGTCAATGCCTTTCTTAAATGGTGGGTGACGGCCTAAAATTGAAAGGCTGACTCGACCCCACCTCCCTGCCTGTCTTCCGGACAGGTGGGACCGGCTTTGGCCGGAACAGGCAGGACGGGGAACGGCATTCCCTCGCAATTGGATCGACCGATGATTCCGTTGAAAACCCTTGGGCGCTGGTTGCGCCCGGGCCTGCTGCTGTCGTTGCTGGTGATGCTCACCGGCTGCGATGCGGTGGCCATCCTCAGTCCGAAGGGCCAGATCGGCCAGGATGAGAAGACCCTGCTGATCACGGCCACCGTGCTCATGCTGCTGGTCGTCATCCCGGTCATCATCATGACCCTGACCTTCGCGTGGAAGTATCGCGCCTCCAACACCAAGGCCCGCTACGAGCCGAAGTGGTCCCACTCGACGGCGATCGAGGTGGTGGTGTGGTCCATTCCCTGCATGATCGTGCTGGTGCTGGCGGTCCTGACCTGGCGTTCGTCGCACGCACTGGACCCGTACAAGCCGCTGGATTCGGACGTCAAGCCGGTCACCATCGAGGCGATCTCGCTGGACTGGAAGTGGCTGTTCATCTATCCGGAAGAGAAGGTGGCGGTCGTCAACGAAATCAAGTTCCCGGTCAACACGCCGCTGAACTTCAAGATCACGTCCGATTCGGTGATGAATGCGTTCTTCATCCCGCACCTGGGCAGCATGATCTACTCGATGGCTGCGATGGAGACCAAGCTCCATCTGATCGCCAACGAGACCGGTGAATTCCCGGGCATGTCCTCGCACTACAGCGGCGCGGGCTTCGCCAAGATGCACTTCACCGCCTACTCGGTCACCGATGCCGAATACCGCCAGTGGCTGGACCAGGTCCGCGCCGGCGAGCAGACCCTGGACAAGGCCTCGTTCAAGGCGCTGGGTGAAGCACGCAACGCCGAGTGGTATCCGGTCACCTACTTCGGCAAGACCGAAGAAGGCCTGTTCGACTGGGTCATCGCCAAGCACATGGGCGACAACAAGCATTACGGCATGAAGCACGAACACGCCGGTGCCGCCGCTGCCGATGCCGCCAGCCATGAAGCGCACGAGGGCCATGCCCCCAGTGACGCGCATGATTCCAAGGAATCGGGTGAAAACCTGGATGCCAACGAACACGAACACGCAGGCCACGCCGGCCATGCGGGCTCGGGAGAATGAACATGTTGGGTAAACTCTCAATTGAGTCGATCCCCCACGATCCGATCGTGCTGACCACCCTGGTCGGCGCGGTGCTGGGTGGCCTGGGCGTCATGGCCCTGATCACCAAGTTCAAGCTGTGGGGCTATCTGTGGAAGGAGTGGTTCACCTCGGTGGATCACAAGAAGATCGGCGTGATGTACCTCATCGTCGCCTTCGTCATGCTGCTGCGCGGTTTCTCCGACGCCATCATGATGCGTACCCAGCAGGCGCTCGCCGTCGGCGGGTCCGAGGGTTACCTGCCGCCGCACCACTACGACCAGATCTTCACCGCCCACGGCGTGATCATGATCTTCTTCGTGGCGATGCCGCTGATCACCGGCCTGATGAACCTGGCCGTGCCGCTGCAGATCGGTGCGCGCGACGTCGCGTTCCCGTTCGTCAACTCGCTCAGCTTCTGGCTGTTCGTTTCCGGTGCGGTGCTGATCATGCTGTCGCTGTGGATCGGTGAGTTCGCTGCCACCGGCTGGCTGGCGTTCCCGCCGTTGTCAGGCATCGAATACAGTCCAAGCGTCGGCATGGACTACTACATCTGGGGTCTACAGGTCGCAGGCCTGGGTACCACGCTGAGCGGTATCAACTTCTTCATCACCATCCTGAAGATGCGAACCCCCAGCATGAAGCTGATGCAGATGCCGGTGTTCACCTGGACCGCCCTGGTGACCAACGTGCTGATCGTCGCTGCCTTCCCGGTGCTGACCATCACCCTGGTTCTGCTGACCCTGGACCGTTACCTGGGTACGCACTTCTTCACCAATGACGGTGGCGGCAACGCCATGCTGTACATCAACCTGATCTGGATCTGGGGTCACCCGGAGGTGTACATCCTGGTCCTGCCGGCGTTCGGTGTGTTCTCCGAAGTCATCGCGACCTTCTCGCGCAAGGCGCTGTTCGGCTACAAGGGCATGGTCTACGCCACCGCCTGCATCGGCGTGCTGTCGTTCATCGTGTGGCTGCACCACTTCTTCACCATGGGCTCGGGTGCCAACGTCAATGCCTTCTTCGGCATCACGACGATGATCATCTCGATCCCGACCGGCGTGAAGATCTTCAACTGGCTGTTCACCATGTTCCGCGGTCGCGTGCAGTTCACCACGCCCGTGCTGTGGACCATCGGCTTCATGGTCACCTTCACCATCGGCGGCATGACCGGCGTGATGCTGGCGATCCCGGCCATCGACTTCGTGCTGCACAACAGCCTGTTCCTGATCGCCCACTTCCACAACGTCATCATCGGTGGCGTGGTGTTCGGCATGTTCGCCGGCATCACCTACTGGTGGCCGAAGATGTTCGGCTTCCGCCTCAATGAGTTCTGGGGCAAGTGCGCGTTCTGGTGCTGGTTCATCGGCTTCTACGTGACCTTCATGCCGATGTACGTGCTGGGCTTCATGGGCATGACCCGTCGTCTGCAGAGCACCGTCAACCCGGCCTACGAGCCGCTGCTGCTGGTCGCTGCCGCAGGTGCCTTCATCGTGGGTGCCGGCATCCTGTGCCAGATCATCCAGGTGGCCGTGTCGATCCGCGACCGCAAGAAGACCGCCGACCTGACCGGCGACCCGTGGGATGCCCGTACGCTGGAGTGGGAAACCTCTTCGCCGCCGGCCTTCTACAACTTCGGCAGCCTGCCGGAAGTCACCGAGCTGGACGATTTCTGGGAGCGCAAGCAGCGTGGTGAAGCCTGGCCGAAGCCGGCCAAGTACACCGACATCCACATGCCGCGCAACACCGGCACGGGCGTTGTCATCGGTGCCTTCAGCCTGGTGTTCGGCTTCGCGATGATCTGGCACATCTGGTGGCTGGCCATCGTCGGCTTCGTCGGCATGATCGCCACGTTCATCTACCGCACCTTCGACCAGGACGTGGACTACTGGGTCCCGGCCGCCGAGGTGGAACGCATCGAGAACGAACACCGCAAGCACCTGGAAAACCAGGGCCTGGTGAAGTCGGAGCTGAAGGCATGAGCACCAATACCTCGACCCTGAGCCACGGGCACGCCGCGCAAGCGGCGGCCCATGGCCATGACGACCACGAGCACCACGACACCGGCGGCAACACCGTCTTCGGTTTCTGGGTGTACCTGATGAGCGACTGCCTCATCTTCGCCTCGCTGTTCGCCACCTACGTGGTGCTGGCCGGCGGTACCGATGGTGGCCCGACCGCGAAGGACCTGTTCGAACTGCCGTTCGTTGCATGGGAAACCGCGCTGCTGCTGACCTCCTCGCTGACCTTCGGCCTGGGCATGATTGCCATGCACCGCAAGCAGATGGGCCAGATGTACCTGTGGCTGGGCATCACCTGGCTGCTGGGCTTCGGCTTCATGTGCATGGAAGTGTGGGAGTTCCAGCACCTGATCCATCAGGGCTATGGTCCGGACCGCAGTGCCTTCCTGTCGGCGTTCTTCGCCCTGGTCGGTACCCACGGCCTGCACGTCAGCGCCGGCCTGCTGTGGCTGCTGGTGATGTTCGTGCAGCTGAAGAAGTACGGCCTGACCCCGACCAACAAGACCCGCATGGCGTGCCTGAGCCTGTTCTGGCACTTCCTGGACCTGATCTGGATCGGCGTGTTCTCCGTCGTCTACCTCAATGGAGCCCTGTAATGGCACATGACAACCATGCACACGACCACGGCACCGGCGGCGAAAGCCATGGCACCGTGAAGTCGTACCTGATCGGCTTCGTGCTGGCGGTGGTGCTGACCGTCATCCCGTTCTGGATGGTGATGTCGGGCGACTTCTCGCGCACTGTCAACGGTGTGGTGATCGCGATCACCGCGGTGCTGCAGATGCTGGTCCACCTGGTGTTCTTCCTGCACCTGGACCGCTCTTCGGAAAGCCGCTGGAACGTCAACGCTGCGGCCTTCACCGTGGTGGTGATCGGCATCATCGTGGTCGGTACCCTGTGGGTCATGCACAACATGAACGTGCACATGATGCACTGACGTCCACGCGACGTTGCCACGCAGAAAGGCCGCCTTCGGGCGGCCTTTTTGTTTGTCTGCGGATATGGGTAGTGCCGGCCGCTGGCCGGCAATCGCGGGAAGCCGGCCGGCGGCCGGCTCTACCCCGCCACCCGGCGCAGGAACTCTTCGGCATCCATAGGCCGGCCCAGGTGATAGCCCTGCAGCTGGTCGCAGCCCAGTTCGCTCAGGTATTCGCGCTGCGCCTGCGTCTCCACGCCTTCGGCCACCACCTGCAGCTGCAGGGTGCGTCCCAGCGCAATGATCGACGACACGATGGCGGCGTCTTCGTCGTTGCGTTCCAGGTCATGCACGAACGCGCGGTCGATCTTCAGTTCGGTGGCCGGCATCCGCTTCAGGTACAGCAGGCTGGAGTAGCCGGTGCCGAAATCGTCGATGGCGATATGCACGCCCATCGCCGTCAGGTCGTTGAGGATCGCCAGGCTGGCGTCGACATCCTTCATCGCCGTGGTCTCGGTGATCTCCAGGGTCAGCCGTGCCGGCTCGATCCGGTGCCGCCGCAGCACCTCGCGCACGCTGTCCAGCAGCGCCGGCGAGGCGAACTGCAGCGGCGACAGGTTCACCGCCATCGACCATCCGGTATGCCCGGCCTCGTGCCATGCACGCAGCTGTGCACAGGCACGGTCCAGTACCCAGTCACCGATCGGCAGGATCAGGCCACTGCGCTCGGCGATGGGAATGAACACATCCGGCGCCAGCAGGCCCAGTTCCGGGTGCTGCCAGCGCAGCAGGGCCTCGGCGCCGGTAGCTGGTGCGCCAGCGGCCGGGAACTTCGGCTGGTAGTGCAGCAGCAGCTCGTCACGCGCGATCGCCTTGCGCAGGTCCTGCAGCAGGCGCAGCTGGCGGTTGGCGCTGAGCTGCATCGACGGGGTGAAGAAGGTATAGCCGTTCCGGCCGGTTTCCTTGGTGTGGTACATCGCCGCGTCGGCGTGCGCCATCAGTTCGCGCTCGTTGCTGGCGTCATCCGGGTACAGGGCGATGCCGAGACTGGCGCTGACCTGCAGTTCGGCGGCATCCAGGGTGAATGGTTCGCCGGCGGCGGCGATGATGCGTTCGGCCACCACCACCGCATCGTCCGGGGTGTCGATGGCCAGCACGATCACGAACTCGTCGCCGCCGAGGCGCGCGAACGTGTCCTGCGGCCGCAGCAGGCCGCCGATGCGCTGTGCCACCGCCACCAGCAGGCGGTCGCCCAATTGGTGGCCGTAGGCATCGTTGACCGCCTTGAAGCCGTCCAGGTCGCAGAACATCACCGCCACTGCGCGGCCGCGGCGGCGCGCTTTTTCGATGGCCTGCTCGATGCGGTCCTGCAGCAGCATGCGGTTGGGCAGCTGGGTCAGCGGGTCATGCAGGGCGGCCTGGATCAGCTTGTCGTTGGCGTGTGCCAGTGAATCGGCCAGCAACCCGGTACGCACGCGCATCTGCCGATCGAACAGCGAGGCGACCAGGGCGATGCCCAGCGTGGCCACGGTGGTGACGATCACCAGCACTGCCAGCCAGCGCGTGTCGATGCCGCCGCTGCCGACCGCGCCGCAGATGCTGCCTTCGGGGAAGCGTGCGGCGGCCATGCCGGTGTAATGCATGCCGACGATGGCCAGGCCCATCACCAGCGAGGCCAGTGCGCGCAGGCGCATGGTGTGGCGCTGCTCGGTACGCAGGCGGAAGGCGATCCACAGCGCGGCGCCGGCGGCACCGATGGCTACTGCAATGGAGGCGGCGAACCAGCCCGGGTGATAGTCGATACCTGGCTGCATGCGCATCGCGGCCATGCCGAGGTAGTGCATGGTGGCAATGCCCAGGCCCATCAGCACGGCGCCGGCCAGCAACCGTCGCCACGGCAGGCTGGGTCGTGACACCAGCCACAGCGCATAGGCCGAAGCGCCGATCGACACTGCAAGCGAATACAGGGTGATGCCGAGGTCGTAGCCGACCGGGATCGGCAGGTCGAAGGCCAGCATGCCGATGAAATGCATCGACCAGATACCCAGGCCCATCGCCGCCGCGCCGCCGGCCAGCCACCAGCGGGCCACGCGGCCCTCGGCCGTGGCCAGGCGGCCGGCCATGTCCAGCGCCGTGTACGAAGCAAGAATGGCCACCAGCAGGGAGATGGCGACCAGGCTCTGACTGTAACTGCCAGTCATGTTGAATCCAGAGGGGGAGGGAGGGGCGCCCGCAAGGCGCACGCCCGCGACAGCTATCGGCGCGGGTGGGCGGGACTTGAGCGGTCGCAGCACCTGCGACCCGGCTCGGCTATCCTGCCACGCCTGTTCCCGTTGCTGGAAATCATCCGATGGCAAAAGCCCGCACCGCCTACGTCTGCAATGAATGCGGCGCCGAATTCAGCAAGTGGCAGGGCCAGTGCACCGAGTGCAACGCCTGGAACTCGCTGTCGGAAATCGTGCTGGAGAGCGCGGCGGCGGCCAAGGCACCCGCGTCGCGCCGGGCCGGCTGGGCCGGCAAGATCGACCCGCCGAAGATCACCGCCCTGAAGGACGTGGAGCAGACCGAGCATCGCCGTGTCTCGACCGGCATCGGCGAGTTCGATCGCGTGCTGGGCGGTGGCCTGGTCGAGGGCGCGGTGGTACTGGTTGGTGGCGACCCGGGCATCGGCAAGTCGACCCTGCTGCTGCAGGCGGTGGCGAAGATGGCGGCCGAGCTGCCGGTGCTGTACGTCACCGGCGAGGAGTCGCTGGCCCAGGTGGCCGGCCGCGCACACCGGCTGGAATTGCCGCTGGATGGTGTCAACGCGCTGGCCGAGACCGGCGTCGAGTCGATCCTGCAGCATGCGTCCAAGGCCGGCCCGCGGCTGATCGTGGCCGACTCCGTACAGACCCTGTGGACCGAGAGCCTGACCGCCGCGCCCGGCTCGGTCAGCCAGGTGCGCGAGAGCGCGGCGCGGCTGGTGCGTTTCGCCAAGGAGACCGGCACCGCCGTGTTCCTGGTCGGCCACGTGACCAAGGAGGGCGGTATCGCCGGCCCGCGCGTGCTCGAACACATGGTCGATGCGGTGCTGTACTTCGAAGGCGAGAGTGGCAGCCGCTTCCGCCTGCTGCGCGCGTTCAAGAACCGCTTCGGTGCGGTCAACGAGCTGGGCGTGTTCGCGATGGGCGACAAGGGCCTGAAGGAAGTCTCCAATCCGTCGGCGATCTTCCTGTCCGGCGGCAGCACCCACCAACCGGGCAGCTGCGTGATGGTCACGCGCGAGGGTACCCGGCCGCTGCTGGTTGAAGTGCAGGCGCTGGTGGATGCCTCGCCGCTGTCGAACCCGCGCCGTGTCGCAGTCGGCCTGGAGCAGAACCGCCTGGCCATGCTGCTGGCGGTGCTGCATCGCCACGGCGGCGTGCTGGTCGGCGACCAGGACGTGTTCGTCAACGTGGTCGGTGGCATTCGCGTGCAGGAGACCGCTGCCGACCTGCCGGTGCTGCTGGCGGTGCTGTCCTCGCTGCAGGACCGGCCGCTGGCGGAAAAGACGATTGCGTTTGGCGAGGTTGGCCTGTCCGGCGAGATCCGCCCGGTGCCCAATGGCGAAGACCGCCTGCGCGAGGCCGCCACCCATGGTTTCAAGCGCGCCATCGTGCCCAAGGCCAATGCGCCCAAGGGCGGCTCGGTGAAGGGCATGGAAGTGATCGCGGTGGAGCGCCTGTCCGAGGCTATCGACGCGGCGTGATCGCGCCGGGCATGGCCCGGCGTCACCACCGCGCACGTGGAATACGGCGGCCGACACGGTAACGGTCAGCCTCCCTGTGCTAGTTTTTCCCGCTCGACGAAGGCGCCCTCTGGCGTCTTTCCGTGCCCAGGAGTAAACGATTACATGCAGGACACCGCGCTCACCGCCCCCAACGCCGAAATCCGTCGCGCCGGGGTCGATCTCAATGGACTGATGACGGTGCTGGGCAAGCACCTCTATTCCACCCCGGTGGTGGCACTGCGTGAGCTGGTGCAGAACGCGCACGACTCGATCATCCGCCGCCGCATCGAACAGCCCGGCATCGAAGTGCCATCGCGCATCTCGGTGCAGGTCGATGCCGCTGCCGGCGTGCTGCGCATCATCGATACCGGCGCCGGCCTGACCCGCCAGGAGATCCATGACTACCTGGCGACCGTCGGCGTCGGCTACACCCGCGGCCTGCGCCAGGGTGGCGAGGACGATGAGGGCCTGATCGGCATGTTCGGCCTCGGCTTCCTGTCGGCCTTCGTGCTGGCGCGCCGGGTCAGCGTGCGCACCACCTCGTACCAGACGCCGGAACTGGGCCATCTGTACGTGTCCAGCAACGCCGAGCAGTACACCGTCAGCGAAGTGCCGGCACGCGCGGTCGGCACCGAGGTGGAACTGGAGCTGCATCCGGACTTCCTGCCGCTGGCCAACGAGGCGCGCCTGCACGAAGTGCTGGGTCGCTACTGCGCGCTGCTGTCCGAGCCGATCTTCATCGGTGCTGCAGGCGAGGCGCTCAACCCCGAGCCGCCGCCGTGGCGCGGCCAGAGCGATGTGGCCCTGCATCCGGTGCAGGCGCGCCGCCAGGCGCTGCAGTTCGCGGCGCGTTTCGAACATGATTTCGAGCCGATCGTCACCGTGCCGTTGCGCGCTGATGGCAGCAGTGATGCCACCGGCCTGCTGTGGGTGCAGGACGGTGCCACCTACGGCACCAGTGACAACCGCAACCTGTCGGTGTTCGTGCGCGGCATGCTGCTGGACGACGATGCGCGTGACCTGCTGCCGCCGTGGGCGGGCTTCATCGGCGGGGTGATCGAATCCTCGCGGCTCACGCCCACCGCCAGCCGCGAAGACCTGCAGCGCGATGACCAGTACCGCGCCGTGCAGCATGCGTTGCTGGAGGCGCTGATTGATGGCCTGGCCGACGTCGCGCGGCAGCAGCCGGAAGCGTGGCGACGTGTATTGAGCCGCCACAACGAGGCGCTGCTGGGCGCGGCGCTGTGCGATGACCGCCTGTTCGACCTGTTGCTGGAGCACGTGCGCGTGCCGACCTCGCAGGGCGATCTGCCTGCCAGTGCGCTGCCCGCACGCGGTGCCGTGCATGTGATCCTCGACAACGGTGGCGGCTTCGAGGAAATGCTGTTCCGTGCGATGGGCGTGCCGGTCGCGCATGGTCATCGCTATGCAGTAGTGCCGTTCCTGCGGCGCTGGGCCCAGGCCAAGGGCC
The DNA here is from genome assembly GCF_056482945.1 of Stenotrophomonas sp. 62841_Sma. Lineage (NCBI taxonomy): Bacteria > Pseudomonadati > Pseudomonadota > Gammaproteobacteria > Lysobacterales > Lysobacteraceae > Stenotrophomonas > Stenotrophomonas sp. 62841_Sma. The sequence continues at coordinate 1,355,647 of NZ_CM151224.1, forward strand.
TGCGCTTGGTTGAACTGGGCACCGAACAGGGCAACCGTGCGCTGTTCCGCAGCGATGACAGCCTCGACGAGGCGCAGCTGGCATGGCTGCGCGAGCAGCTGGGTGACGGCGAACAATTGCTGCCGGCACGCTTCAGTCCCGAGTCGCTGCCGGTGGTGGTGGTGCCCGACCGCGAAGCCGAGCTGAAGCAGCGCCTGGAAGACGATGAGAACGACAAGCGCGTTTCAATGGCGGCGCTGCGGCTGGCGCGTCAGTTCACCGCGCGCATCGAATCGCGTGCGCCATCGCGGCTGTACCTCAACCTCGACAACCCCGCGGTGCAGGCGCTGCTGCGCGCCCAGCGCGAGGGCCACCCGCAGGCCGAAGCCGCAGCGCGCCTGCTGCGCTCACTGAAGATCATCGTCGCCGCGCAGGGCCGTCCACTGGCCCGCGCGACCGCCACGCCCGGCCCGGATCTCAACGGCGCCTTCACCGATATCGCCGGTGCCCTGCAGCAGATGCTGCGCTGAGCACCGCATCCTCTCATCCAGCCTTCGCTAGACAGGAGTACTTACCCCATGGACATCTGGAACTGGGTCGAAAAACTGCAGGGTGACCTGCGCCAGGCCGGCCAGGCGCAGAATGCGCACCTGCTGAACCGCCTCGCCGACGAGGTGAGCGAACTGCGTGTCGACCGCGTTGACGCGCTGCTGCCCGAAGCGCGAGCGCTGGGCAAGGCGCTGGACAACCCGTGGGTCGACGTCTACGTCGGCCACTGGGCGCTGCGCAACCGCGTCGGCAACCGCGTCGAAGGCGAGAGCGCGCTGGGCGAAGCCGTGGCGCTGTTCGAGCGTGCGCATCGCGAGGACACCCTGGAATGCCCGCAGTCGATCTGCGTGACCCAGGATCTTGCCGCCTGCTACGGCAACATCGATGGCCCCGGCTGGGTGCCGGAGCGCATCGAGGTGTGCGACGAGACGCTGGGCCGCATTGACCCGAGCTGGGCCTGCTTCCAGTGCCTGAGCTGCGAGAAGGCCGATGCACTGCTTGATGATGGCCGCGGCCAGGAGGCACTGGATTACCTGCAGGTGCAGTCGGATGCGATCGAGGCCTGCGGCAAGGAAGTGTTCGACAGCTTCCCGGAGATGCAGATCAAGATCCTGCTGGGCATGGGCCGCGCCGAAGAAGCGCTGCTGCTGATCGAGAAGCGCGAGGCCGAAGTGGCCGCGTCCGGCGAGTACGAGCCGGCCAACTGCACGGTGCCGCGCCGCCTGTCCAAGGCGTGGGCGCTGGCCCAGCTGGACCGCGACGAAGAGGCCTTGCAGCAGCTGGTGCCGTGGAGCGAGCTGACGCCTACCTACTGGCGGCTGTGGGCGAACACCGCCGCAGCGCTGTGCCGGCGTGATCCCGCACGCAATACCTGGGACCTGGGTACGCGCTTCAACACCATCATCGAACACTTTGCCGAGGTTGGCTCGCACCGCCTGCTGATCGAAGTCGCTGCGCTGAGCCTGGAGCTGGCCCTGCAGCGTGGCGCACGCTGGGTGGCGCTGCGCCAGCTGGAACTGGCGCGTACCCATCTGGCACAGCTGCGCCAGGACCGGGGTGCGGCTGCGCTGGTGGCCGGCCTGGCGGCACGCATCGATGCATTGCCGGATGTGGCGCCGCTGCCGGTGCCAGCCGCTGAACTACTGGTTTGGCTGAACGAGCAGGGAGAGCAGAACCAGTCGCGCGATCCCGAACGTGAGGCGCAGTGGCTGCTGCAGGCACAGGCGCAGCTGCCAGATGACGAGGCGCTGGCCGAGATGGCTGCCTCCGCGCTGAGCGCCTGTGGGGCGCAGACGGAAGCGCGCGCATTGCTGTGGCGCTTCGTGCGCGCACATGCGCAGGATGATGGCCCGGCCGCCTACACGCTGATGCGCTGGCTGACCGAGCAGGGCGACGATGCAGGCCTGCGCCAGTTGGCTGATCTCTATCGTGGCAGCGTGCCGGTGTTCGCGCACTGGTGCGAGGTGCAGCGCGCCCGTCGCGTGTCCGACTGGCCGGCACTGGAGCAGGCCGCGCAGGCGCTGCTGGCGGCCTCGCCGGGCTCGCATGGCGCACGCGGTACGCTGGCGCGGATGTACATGGAAACCGGTCGCTTCAGCGAGGCGCAGGCCTGCTATGCGCAGCTGGTGGAGCTGCTGGAAGAACCCAACGCCGCACACTGGGACCACATGAGCGCGGCCAGCGCGGCACGCGACTGGGATGCGGTGCGCCGCTCGGCGGCGGCGATCGGCATGGAGCTGTCCAGCCAGGACGGCGTGGTCGAGGAGCCGTGGGGCTGGGTGATCATCCGCAGCGAAGAGAACGGCGAGCCGATGGAGTACTACGCGCGCCGCAGTGGCCCGGTCACCGCACGTATCGTCGAGAACGCACCGGCCAACCGTGCCCAGCAGGTGGGCGACTGGGTGGTGTTCGATGCTGCGCTGGTGCACCCGGCGCCGGAGGAGGAGGAAGCGCGCGAGCATTTCATCCCCACCTATGCGCAGGTGCATGTCCTGGAGCGCGGCGGCTTCGCCCGCAGCTGGCTGATCGACGGCGCGCACCCGGGCGAAGACGCGTGGAATGCCTTTGTCGCAGCGGCCGAGGCGCAGGGCTGGCAGGTGTGGTCGCACAGCCGCCCGGACTACACCGTGACCGATCCGGACGAGGAGGAGGGCACGCTGCCGGGCCTGCTGTTCACCGTCGCCCAGCCGCAGGACCATGCACCGCTGGCGCTGCACCGCTTCCTGCAGCAGGAAACCGCGAAGTGGCAGCATCCGCATTGCTGGCTGCGGCTGGCCGAAGCCTGCGACCAGGATCGCCAGCCGCACCTGGACGTGATCGAGCGTTACGGCTTGTAAGCCTGGTATCGGGTAGTGCCGGCCGCTGGCCGGCAGCGCCGGGATATCCTGTGTTGCCGGCCAGCGGCCGGCACTACCTCAAGGAGAAATACATGCGGAAGACAGGGATGTTCATGATCGCCGGGCTGCTGCTGGCCCCCGCCGTGCAGGCCGCACCGGCCTGCCAGGAACCAGTGGCTGTCGCCCGTGCCTTCTATGAGGCAACCACCGGCAATGGCGATCTGCTGGAACCGCCGCCGGCGCTGGTCAGCCCGGCCTTCGGCAAGGCCCTGCGTGGCGAGCGCGCCTGCCAGACGCGCGAGGAAGGCATCTGCACCATCGATTCGGACCCGTGGCTGGATGCGCAGGATGGCGACATCGAGAGTCCGGTGCGCTACATCTGGAAAGAGGTCTCGGCGACGTCCGGCCAGGTCGAGATGCGCTATTCGGTATGGAAGAAGGCCTACGTGACCCGGTTGCCGATGGTGCGCCAGGGGCAGGGCTGCTGGCAGGTGGATGACATCCTCACCAACAGCGGTCGCTCGGTACGGAAGATCCTGGCCCAGCCGCTGCCTTGACCGTCTGCGGCATCCACGCAGGGTGCGGTCCTGTTGCCGGCCAGCGGCCGGCACTACCCGGGTGGGTGCCGACCGTTGGCCGGCACACCGCTATCGCGAATGCCCGAACACCAGTTCGATCACGAACTGGCTGCCGAAGAAGGCCAGCAGCAGCAACAGCATTGCCGCCAGCGTCCAGTGCACCGCCTTCATGCCGCGCCAGCCGTAGCGGCGACGGCCGATCAGCAGCACGCCGAACACGATCCACGACAGCACGCTCAGCACGGTCTTGTGCACCAGCTTCTGCGCCAGCAGGTCGTCGACGAACAGCACGCCGGTGACCAGGGTCAGGGTCAGCAGGGCGAAACCGACGGTGATCACCCGGAACAGCAGCGATTCCAGATCCGCCAGCGGCGGCAGGGCGCGCAGCCACGGCCGGAACTCGCGGCGGCGCAGGGCGCGTTCCTGCAGCCACAGCATGATCGCCAGCAGTGCGGCGATGCTCAGCGTGGCGTAGGCCAGCAGCGCCAGCCAGGCGTGGCTGGCCAGGCGCCAGCCCAGCACCTTGCTCGGTTCGTGGCCGTAGCCGTGGTAGGCCAGCAGCAGTACCGCGGCCAGCGGGAACACCACCACGCCCAGTGCCGACATGCGCCCGCGCGCGCCGACCAGCGAGGTCAGCCAGGCCATGCCCAGGCCGACCAGCGACAGCGCGGCGAAGAAGTGCATGTCCGGCCCGCCGTTGGTGCGCATCGCCACCATCACGTGGTAGCCGCCGTGCAGCAGCATCGCCGGCAGGGCGGGCCACAGCCAGGCGGGGGAGCCGGTGCTTTCATCGCGGCCAAGCGCACGCACCAGCAGGGCGCTGGCGGCCAGGTAGAGCAGGGCGGCGATGAGAACGATTAACATCGTTGCAGTTTCGCATACCCCTGCGGTGGTGGCGACGGCCCTGTGGTCGCAGTCCGGGGAGGGGAGCGGACCCGTTATACTGTCTGCCTTATTGTCCCCCGCTTTCAGACAGGTTGCGCCGCATGTTCGAGTCACTGACCCAGCGCCTTTCCGGCACCATCGAGCGCCTGCGTGGCCGCGGCCGCCTGACCGAGGAGAACATCCGCGAGGCCACCCGTGAGGTCCGCATCGCGCTGCTCGAAGCCGACGTTGCGCTGCCGGTGGTGCAGGCCCTGATCGAGCGCATCAAGGTGCGCGCGGTCGGCCAGGAAGTGCTGAAGTCGCTGACCCCGGGCCAGGCCCTGATCAAGGTCGTGCGCGACGAGCTGACCGCGGTGATGGGCGCCGAAGCCAGCGACCTGAACCTCAATGTGCCCGCTCCGGCCATCATCCTGATGGCGGGCCTGCAGGGCGCCGGCAAGACCACCACGGTGGGCAAGCTGGCCAAGCACCTGAAGGAAAAGCGCAAGAAGAAGGTGATGGTGGTCTCGGCCGACGTCTACCGCCCGGCCGCGATCGAGCAGCTGAAGACCCTGGCCGAGCAGGTCGGCGTGCTGTTCTTCCCGTCCAGCGCCGACCAGAAGCCGGAAGCCATCGTCCGCGCCGCCATCGACGATGCACGCAAGTCGTTCGTCGACGTGCTGCTGGTCGATACCGCCGGCCGCCTGGCCATCGACGAAGCAATGATGGCCGAGATCAAGGCCCTGCACGCGGCGGTGAATCCGGCCGAAACCCTGTTCGTGGTCGACGCCATGACCGGCCAGGACGCGGCCAACACCGCCAAGGCCTTCGGCGACGCCCTGCCGCTGACCGGCGTGGTGCTGACCAAGACCGACGGTGACGCCCGTGGCGGTGCCGCACTGAGCGTGCGCTACATCACCGGCAAGCCGATCAAGTTCGTCGGTGTCAGCGAGAAGCCGGAAGGCCTGGACGTATTCCACCCGGATCGTATCGCCAGCCGCATCCTCGACATGGGCGACGTGCTGTCGCTGGTCGAGCAGGTCGAGCAGCAGGTCGACAAGGACAAGGCCGCCAAGCTGGCCGAGAAGGTCGCCAAGGGCAAGAAGTTCGACCTGAACGACATGCGTGACCAGCTGGAGCAGATGCAGAACATGGGCGGCATCGGCGGCCTGATGGACAAGCTGCCGGGCCTGGGCAACATCCCCGACCATCTGAAGCAGCAGGTCAGCCAGGGCAAGGAAGTGCCGCGCATGATCGCCATCATCAGCTCGATGACCAAGAAGGAACGGCGCAACCCGAACCTGCTCAACGGCTCGCGCCGCGCGCGCATCGCCAAGGGCTCGGGCGTGACCCCCGCCGACGTCAACAAGCTGATGAAGCAGTACATGCAGATGGAAAAGATGATGAGCAAGATGGCCGGCGGCGGCATGAAGGGCATGTTGCGCAGCATGAAGGGCATGATGGGCGCCATGGGCGGCCGCGGCATGCCGTTCCGTTGATGCGTTGATGCGTGGGCGCGCGCTGTGGTCGGCGCGGCCTGCGTAGCGTCGAGCTTGCTCGACTGCTGTTGGTGGTCCAGTCGAGCAAGCTCGACTCTACCCCCGTCCTGCGCGCACCATGGGGGCCTGTCCGAAACGATGGGCCGTCATGCAGAGTTCCGCTGTATCTGTATCTTCCCGCGTCGACGCGTTCTGCCGGCGCTTTGGCGTATCCGTTCCGATCCTGCTGGCCCCGATGGCCGGCGCCTGCCCGGTGCCGTTGTCGGCTGCGCTGGCCAATGCCGGCAGCATGGGGGCGATGGGCGCGGTGCTGTCGTCGTCGGCTGATATCGGTCACTGGATGGAAGACTTCCGCGCGACCTCCACCGGCCCCGCACAGGTGAACCTGTGGGTGCCGGACCCGGCACCGACCCGTGATGTCGCCGCTGAAGCCGCCAGCCGCGCCTTCCTCGCGCAGTGGGGGCCGGACGTGCCGGCCAGCGCCGCCGATGCCACGCCCGCCGACTTCGAAGAACAGTTCGCCGCACTGCTGGCGGCGCGCCCGGCGGTGGCCTCGACCATCATGGGCGTGCTGCTGCCGCGCCATGTACAGCAGTTGAAGGATGCCGGCATTGCCTGGATCGCCTGTGCGACCACCTTGTCCGAAGCGCGTGCGGCACAGGACGCCGGTGCCGACGCGGTGGTGGCACAGGGCGTGGAAGCCGGTGGCCATCGCGGCGCGTTCGATCCGGCGATGGCCGAGCGCCAGCTGGTTGGCCTGTTTGCGTTGTTGCCACGCCTGGCCGATCACCTGCAGATTCCGGTGATCGCCGCCGGCGGTATCGCCGACGGCCGTGGCATTGCTGCCGCACTCACCCTGGGCGCCAGCGCTGTGCAGATCGGTACCGCCTTCCTGCGAACGCCCGAAGCGGCGATCGCTTCAGCGTGGGCCGATGGATTGGCGGCCAGCGAACCCGAAGATACCTGGCCGACCCGCGCCTTCAGCGGCCGCCTGGGCCGTGGCCTGGCGACCCCCTATGTGCGCGCCGCCGCTGCGGAAGGCGCACCGGCGCCACGCCCGTACCCGGTGCAGCGCGGCCTGACCGCGCCGATGCGCAGGCAGGCCGTGCAGGAAAATCGTCTGGCGGCGATGCAGGCCTGGGCCGGGCAGTCGGCGTGGATGGCCCCGGCACAGCCGGCCGCCGACGTATTGCGCGGCATGTGGGAACAGGCGCAGGCGCTGCTGCGATGACCGTGACCTGCAACGGCCAACCGGTGCAGGTGGAGGATCTGCTGCCTGCGCTGGTCAACTATGGCCACTTCACCTCGCTGCAGGTGCGCGGTCACGCCGTGCAGGGACTGGACCTGCATCTGGCGCGGCTGTCGCAGGCCACGCGCGAACTGTTCGGCAGCGAACTGGACGCGGCGCAGGTGCGGGGCTGGATGGCGCAGGCGCTGCAGCAGGCCGGCCTGGCCGATGCCTCGCTGCGGGTGACGGTGTACTCGCGCCGCTTCGATTTCCGCAATCCGCTGGCGGCCGTACCGGTGGACGTGCTGGTGGCGGTGTCCGCGCCGGTGGCGCTGACCGCACCGAAGCGGGTGCGCAGCGTGGTGTGGCAGCGCGAGCTGCCGCAGATCAAGCACGTCGGCACCTTCGGCCTGTTTGCCGAGCGCCGTGCGGCGATGGCGGAAGGGTTCGACGATGTGCTGTTCGTGACCGCCGATGGCGAGATGAGTGAAGGCAGCACCTGGAACCTGGCCATGCACGATGGTGAGCGCCTGCTTTGGCCACAGGCGCCGGCCCTGCGCGGTACTGCCGAGACGTTGTTGAAGCAGCATCGGCCGGGGGCACAGCTGACGCGGCCGTTGGCACTGGCTGAACTGGATAGCGTGAAGGCCGCTTTTGCCTGCAACGCCAGCGGCCTATGGGCGCTGGACGCCATCGACGGGCATGTCCTGCCGGGTTCGCAGGCACTGGCTGAACAGGGCAGGGCAGTGCTGGCGGCGGTGGCTTGGGACAGATTGGGGTGAAAACCCCCGCCGGGCATGGCCCGGCGCTACCGTGAAGGTAGGCCACCCTTGGGGTTGGCTCGGCCGGGCTCTGCCGCTATAATCGCCCGCTTACCTCGCCATCCTGGCGACTGGGCAATAGGAAAAACACCATGGTCAAGATTCGACTGACCCGCGGCGGCGCCAAGAAGCGTCCGTTCTACCACATCATCGTCACCGACGTGCGCAGCGCGCGCGACGGCCGCAACATCGAGCGCGTTGGCTTCTACAACCCGGTCGCCCAGGGCGCCGAGAAGCGCATCGAGCTGGACCTGGCCCGCGTTGACCATTGGGTCAAGAACGGCGCCCAGCCGACCGACAAGGTCCGCAACCTGATCAAGGAAGCGACCAAGTCCCAGGCCGCTGCGGCCTGATCCTGACGGGCCACGCTTCGGCGTGGCCCTCTTGGTTGAAGCAGATGAAAGATATCGAGCGCCGCATCCTGCTGGGCAGGGTTGTCGGCGCTTTTGGTGTGCGCGGCGAGATCAAGCTCGAGTCCTGGACCGAGCCACGTTCCGCCATTTTCCGTTACCAGCCGTGGATCGTGCGCAGCCCGTCCGGCGTGGAAACTACGATTGAAGGTGTACGCGGCCGCGACAGCGGCAAGCACCTGGTCGCCCGTTTCCCCGGCGTCGAGGACCGCGATACCGTTGAAGCGATGCACGGCACCGAGATCTACGTGGCCCGCAGTGCATTGCCGCCGCCGAAGCCCGACGAGTATTACTGGGTGGACCTGGAAGGCCTGGACGTGAAGACCACCGAGGGCGTTGCCCTGGGCCAGGTCTCGCACCTGTTCAGCACCGGCGCCAACGACGTGGTGGTGGTCCGTGGTGACCGCGAACGGATGATTCCGTTCGTGCAGCCGGACTTCGTCAAGTCGGTCGACTTCGAGGCCAACCTGGTCGTGGTCGACTGGGATCCCGAGTTCTGAGTGTGAGCATGCGTTTCGACGTCATCACCCTGTTCCCCGAGTTCCTCGCCCAGTCCGCTGGACTGGGCGTGGTCGGGCGCGCGCAGGAGAAGGGACTGTTCAGCCTGCATGGCTGGAATCCCCGTGATTACGCCGAAGGCAACTACCGCCGGGTGGACGACCGCCCGTTCGGTGGTGGCCCGGGCATGGTGATGCTGATCGAGCCGCTGCAGGCCTGCCTGCAGGCGATCCGTGATGCTGATCCGACCCCGGCGCGGGTGATCCATCTCAGCCCGCAGGGGGCGCCGTTGACCCAGGCCAAGGTGCGGGAACTGGCGGCGCTGCCGCGCATGGTCCTGCTCTGTGGCCGCTACGAAGGCATCGACGAGCGTTTCCTGGAGGCCAATGTCGACGAGGAGATTTCCCTCGGCGACTACGTGCTGTCCGGTGGCGAGCTGGGCGCGGCGGTGATCATCGACGCCGTGGCCCGCCTGCAGGACGGTGCCCTGAACGACGCGGAATCGGCGGCGCAGGACAGCTTCGAGGGCGACCTCGGCCTGCTCGACTGCCCGCATTACAGCCAGCCGGCCCAGCACCCGCTGGGTGACGTGCCGGACGTGCTGCGCTCGGGCAACCACGCGGCCATCGCGGCCTGGCGCCGCCAGCAGTCGCTGGTCCGTACCGCCCAGCGGCGCCCGGACCTGTTGGATGAACAGGCGCTGGGCAAGGCCGACCGCAAGCTGCTGGAGCAGGCCCGTCAGGCCCAGAAACACAAGGCCAGCCCCTAGCGCAGGTCTGGCGTTATCGGCTATCATGGCCAATTCCCGTCGGCCCCGGCCGGCGCGCGCAGTACCCAAAACAAACGTGCAGCACAGTCCGGTGACTGCATGAGCCTACGTTGTCGATACGACACGCCCACCCGAACAAGAATCGGTGTAACCCATGAGCAAGCTGAACAAGTCCATCGTCGCGGAATTCGAATCCGCCCAGATCACCCGTGAACTGCCGAAGTTCAGCCAGGGCGACACCGTTGTCGTCAACGTGAAGGTGAAGGAAGGCAGCCGCGAGCGCGTGCAGGCCTACGAAGGCGTTGTCATCGCCACCAAGAACGCCGGCCTGAACTCCTCGTTCACCGTCCGCAAGATCTCGCACGGCTACGGCGTCGAGCGCGTTTTCCAGACCCACAGCGCCATCATCGACTCGGTCGAAGTGAAGCGTCGTGGTAAGGTCCGCGCCGGCAAGCTGTACTACCTGCGTGGCCTGGAAGGCAAGGCTGCCCGCATCAAGGAAGACCTGGCTGCCGCTGCTGCCGCCAAGGCTGCCCGTCTGGCCGAAAAGGCCTGATAAACAACTTCGGTTGTTGCCGCGACGGCCACCTTCGGGTGGCCGTTTGCGTTTCCGGTATCGCATCGGCCACGATCAGGTGATGAACGACATCAACCCGCGCTACCCCGCCGTGATCCAGTCGGCGCTGCGCTTCCTCGACGGAAAAGGGCTGGCGCGCGTGCAGTCGGCACCGCTGCTGCATCGTGTGCTGTGGCGCATGGGCATCGCACTGCCACCGCCGATCCTGGCCGGCTTCGGCACCAATGCGCTGGTGCAGGGCCTGCTGTTCGGGCTGTTCTGGACCGCGCTGATGTGGCTGATGCTGTGGCAGGGCAGTGAACGCCCGCTGGCCCTGCTGCTGGCGGCCGGCCTGGTGGCCGGGGCGCTGTTCGGCGTGGTGATGGCGGCCTTGATGCGCTCGCTGCGCCGCCACCGCAAGCTGCCGGACTGGCAGCAGTTCCGGGCGCGGCAAGCGGACTGAGCCGATGGCGCACTGCGCCGTGACCGTTGGGGACAGGCCGCGCTAGGCTGCGGTTTCATCCCGATGGACGTGCTGTGCGATGCCTGCCAAGCGAACCGCACCTTCCACCGCGCCCGCGCTGTTGTCAGGCGGCAACCCGCAGATCGCCAAGGGCGAGGGCGATGCGCCGGTGCAGGCCTATATCGCGGCGATGCCGGACTGGAAGCGGCCGATCGGAGCACAGCTGGACGCGCTGATCGAACAGGCTGTACCCGGTGTGCACAAGGCAGTGAAGTGGAATTCGCCGATGTATGCGGTTGCGCCGGGCGAAGGCTGGTTTCTCAGCTTCCACTGCTTCACCCGCTACATCAAGGTGGCGTTCTTCCGTGGCGCTGCGCTGAAGCCGGTGCCGCCGGAGCCGTCGAAGAGTGCTGATACGCGCTACCTGCACATCCAGCAGGAGGGTGCGTTGGATGAGGCGCAGTTCCTCGACTGGGTGTGCCAGGCCGCGGCATTGCCCGGCGAGCGCATGTAAGTGCATCGTTCCGATCTCCCTGCCGACGAGAACCGCTGATGGCCACGCATGCACCGAACCCTGCCGATGCCGGAACCCCGGCCGCTGAACTGATCGATGCACGCATCGCCGAGCTGGGGGATTGGCGTGGCGAAGCGCTGGCACACGTGCGCGCGCTGATCCATGAGGCGCTGCCGGACGTGCAGGAAACCTGGAAGTGGCGCGGTACACCGGTGTGGGAGCACAACGGCATCCTGTGCACCGGTGAGACCTACAAGCAGGCGGTGAAGCTGACCTTTGCCAACGGTGCCGCGCTGGCGGACCCGAAGGGCCTGTTCAACGCCAGCCTGGAAGGCAACACGCGACGTGCGATCGACATCCATGAAGGCGCGATGCCGGATGCCGCGGCGTTGAAGGCACTGCTGCGCGCGGCGGCCACGTTCAACGCTGCCAAAAAGAAGAAACGGTAGAGCCGGCCGCTGGCCGGCTGTTGCGCGATGCTTCCGGAGGAGTTTGAGGTTGCCGGCCAGCGGCCGGCACTACCGTGATAATCACCGGCGGCGAAGAAGAAGCGGTAGAGCCGGCCGCTGGCCGGCTGTTGCGCGATGCTTCCGGAGGGGTTTGAGGTTGCCGGCCAGCGGCCGGCACTACCCGTGGTAATGACCGGCGGCGAAGAAGAAGCGGTAGAGCCGGCCGCTGGCCGGCTGTTGCGCGATGCCCCCGGAGGGGTTTGAGGTTGCCGGCCAGCGGCCGGCACTACCGTGGTAATGACCGGCGGCGAAGAAGAAACGGTAGAGCCGGCCGCTGGCCGGCTGTTGCGCGATGCTTCCGGAGGAGTTTGAGGTTGCCGGCCAGCGGCCGGCACTACCGTGATAATCACCGGCGGCGAAGAAGAAGCGGTAGAGCCGGCCGCTGGCCGGCTGTTGCGCGATGCTTCCGGAGGGGCTTGAGGTTGCCGGCCAGCGGCCGGCACTACCGTGGTAATGACCGGCGGCGAAGAAGAAGCGGTAGAGCCGGCCGCTGGCCGGCTGTTTTGCGATGCCCCCGGAGGGGTTTGAGGTTGCCGGCCAGCGGCCGGCACTACCGTGGTAATGACCGGCGGCGAAGAAGAAACGGTAGAGCCGGCCGCTGGCCGGCTGTTGCGCGATGCTTCCGGAGGAGTTTGAGGTTGCCGGCCAGCGGCCGGCACTACCGTGATAATCACCGGCGGCGAAGAAGAAGCGGTAGAGCCGGCCGCTGGCCGGCTGTTGCGCGATGCTTCCGGAGGGGTTTGAGGTTGCCGGCCAGCGGCCGGCACTACCCGTGGTAATGACCGGCGGCGAAGAAGAAGCGGTAGAGCCGGCCGCTGGCCGGCTGTTTTGCGATGCCCCCGGAGGGGTTTGAGGTTGCCGGCCAGCGGCCGGCACTACCGTGGTAATGACCGGCGGCGAAGAAGAAGCGGTAGAGCCGGCCGCTGGCCGGCTGTTGCGCGATGCTTCCGGAGGGGCTTGAGGTTGCCGGCCAGCGGCCGGCACTACCGCAGTGGCGCGGCATCCGGGTCGGCCACTGGCGACGGCGGGCAGGCCGGAATCTCCGACGGCGTGGCCAGTTCCTCGGCGTGCGAGGGCTTGCCCATCATCTTCGCCTTGCGCCAGCCGCCCCAGCGGTAATAGGCCAGCGACAGCAGCATCGACACCAGCGAGCTGACCGGGAAGCTCCACCAGATCGCGTCGGCGCCCCAGTACGGCTGCAGCAGTTCGGCGAACGGCACGCGTACGCCCCACAGCGAACCGGCCAGGATCAGCAGCGGCGGAATCACTGCGCCGGTGGAGCGCACCACGCCGGAGATCACGAAGCTGACGCCGAAGAACAGGAACGAGCCGATCACCACGTGGTTGAGATGGCGGGCGATGTCCAGCGCCTGGCTGGCCGGTGGCAGGAACAGTGCCAGCAGCTGGCGATCGAACACCACCAGCGGCAGGATCGGCGCGCCGGTCAACAGGAAGTTGAACAGCACGCCCTGGCGCGCGGTGCCGCGCACGCGATCCCAGCGCTGCGCACCGACGTTCTGTGCCGCCATCGAAGAACACGCCGCACCGATCGCCATCGCCGGCATCTGCAGGTAGTTCCACAGCTGCAGGGCAGCGCCGTAACCGGCGCCGGTGTCGGTGCCGTACTGGTTGACCATGGTCATCAGCAGGATCACCGACAGCGAGATCAGCACCATCTGCAGGCCCATCGGCACGCCCTTGATGACCAGCGCCTTGAGGATGGTCAGGTCGAGCTTGAACAGGCGCATGTCGGCGCGGCCCAGCCACAGGGTGTGGCGCTTGTGCCGCATGTACAGCAGCAGGCCGGCCAGCGACAGCGTCTGCGCGACCAGCGTGGCCCAGGCCGAACCGGCAATGCCCAGCACCGGGAACGGCCCCATGCCGAAGATCAGCACCGGGTTCAGCACGATGTCCAGCGCCACCGACACCATCAGGAAACGGAACGGCGTGCGTGAATCACCGGCACCGCGCAGCGCGGCGGTGAGGAAGGCGAACGCGTACAGCGTCGGCATCGCCAGGAAGATGATCTGCAGGTAGGCCTCGGCCAACGGCAGCGAGGCGGCCGGCGTGCCCATCGCCGCCAGCAGCGGATGGGCCATGAACCAGCCGGCGATGGCGATGATCACCGACAGGCCGATGAAGAAGGTGGCGCTGGTACCGACCACGCGCCGTGCCTGCGCGATGTCGCGCGCACCGATCGCCTGGCCGATCAGGATGGTCGAGGCCATGCCGAAGCCGAACACCGAGCCGATCAGGAAGAACATGATGTTGTTGGCGTTCGCGGTGGCGGTCAATGCCGCCTCGCCGAGGAAGCGCCCCACCCAGACCGCATTCACCGAACCGTTCAGCGACTGCGCGATGTTGCCCGCCAGGATCGGCAGGGAGAACAGCAGAAGGTTGCGGCCGATCGGGCCGGAGGTCAGGTCAAGCGGCGCTTTGGCCATGGAGTGGTGATCGATTCCCGGGAGGCGCACACTAGCACCAAGCCGGTTTGCAGGATGTGGCAATGCATCAACGACTGCAGGTGAAATGGAGCCTGGCGATGGCCTTGATCGGCGCCGCACTGGCCGCATGTTCGACAGGTGACCGGCTGGGCGATACCCAGGTGCGGCCAACCGACCGCCCCGAGTGCCTGGTCGGCAGCCAGCGCCAGGATCTTTCCGCCGGCGTTCCCACCCTGATCGGGGGCAGCGGTTGCCGCACCGACCCCGATAACCCGCGCCCCCTGAACAAGCCACCGGAGTAGCACGCACCAATGCCCGAGCTTTCCCCGCTGTCGCCCAGTGTCCGCCTGGACATCTGGTTGTGGGCGGCCCGTTTCTTCAAGACCCGCAGCCTGGCCAAGCAGGCCATCGAAACCGGCAAGGTCAGCGTCGCCGGGCAGCGCCCGAAGTCCTCGCGCGCGGTGCGCGTGGGTGAGCAGCTGCAGGTGGATCGTGGCGAGGAGCATTTCGAGATCCAGGTGCTGGGCCTGAGCGACCAGCGCGGGCCGGCGCCAACGGCACAGCAGCTGTATGCCGAGAGCGAGGCTTCGAAGGCGCGCCGTGCCGAACAGCGTGCACTGCGCATTGCCGCACGCGATGGCTTCCAGCCGCCGGAACACAAGCCGGACAAGCGCGCGCGGCGTTTGATCCGGGCCTTGGGTGACATCGACGCGCTCTAGCGAAATCCTGATTCCAACGGATTGTTCCTATCGCGGTGCGAAACAAAGCGCCGGTCACGGTGCGTTCGGATTGCGCTGGGCAGGCTGGTTTTTCACCTATCGAAGGCCTGCCCATGCGTCGTCTGCTGTTATGCCTGTCCCTGCTTGCTGCTGCGCCACTGCACGCTGCCGACATCACCTTCTGGGACGTTCCGCAACGCGGTGGCAACAGCATGAACATGTCGCCTCCGGACCGGAAATACTTCGAGGCGCTGCGTGCGACCGGTGCGACCTGGGTGCGGCTGGTGCCGGACAAGTGGAAGGGGCAGGGCGGTCGTGACTTCCTGATCGGCAACGCCGATGACTATCGCGGACTGGTTCCGGCCGACCTGGCCACGCTGCGGCGGGTGCTGGATGACGCCGATGCGGCCGGACTGAAAGTGGTGCTGACGCCGCTGTCGCTGCCGTTGCTGCGCTGGAAGCAGCACAACGGCGATGTGGTCGACCAGCGCCTGTGGCAGTCCTTCGACAACCATGTGCCGGCCCGTCGCTTCTGGCATGAGCTGGCCACGGCGCTGAAGGGTCATCCTGCCTTGGCCGCCTACAACCTCATCAATGAGCCGGTGCCCGAGTACGGTGCAGGCCTGGCCGAGCATGCGTCCACTGAGGCGATGCAGCGGTGGTATGCCGGTGTGCAGGACGGCCCACGCGATCTGCGCCGCTTCTACTCGGAACTGATCGCCAGCATCCGCGAGGTCGACACCGCGATGCCGCTGATGCTGGATGCGGGCTGGTATGCCGCCGCCGACGGTTTCAACTACTGGCCGGCACCGCTGGCGGATTCGAAGCTGCTGTACAGCGTGCACATGTACGAGCCGTATGCAGCAACCAGTGCACCGAACCAGACGCGTGCCAAACCCTGGCGCTATCCGGCGCAGGTGCCGTTCGGTGCAGGCAACGAGCATTGGGATGCGGCGCGTGTACGCCGTTACCTGCAGCAGCCGATGACGTGGGCCGCCTCGCATGGCGTCGGTGCCAACCGCATGGTGGTGGCCGAATTCGGCTGCATGCGGCGGTGGCCGGACTGCAGCCGCTACCTGCAGGATGTGCTGCAGGTGCTTGAGCAGGACAAGGTGCACTGGGCCTTCTACGCCTTCCGCGAGGATGGCTGGGACGGCATGGACTACGAACTGGGCGACAAGCCGCTGCCGTGGTCGTACTGGCAGGCGCAGGAAAAGGGCGGCCATGTCGAGCCGCCGCGCTCGATGCAGGCGCCCTTGTTCGCACCGATCCTGCAGCGTTTGAAGGCGGGCAACCGGTAAGCCGCCGGGCCTGGCCCGGCGCTACCCATGGTGATGCCGGTAGCGCCGGCCCATGTCCGGCCAGGCTTTCCCTCAGCGCTTGTCGCCGAGCAGATTGCCGCCCAGCTTGAGCAGATCGCCCACGCCCAGCTGACCATCACCATCCTGGTCCAGCAGGCTGCCGAGCAGGCCACCGGCAAGACCGCCCTGCTGCTGCACCTGCTGCTTTTCCTGGCCGAGGGCCTGGCTGAGCGAGCTGGCATCGGCCTGGCCGCCACCCAGGCGCTGGGCGAGGAAGGCCATCACGATCGGCGCGAGGATCTGCAGTAGCTGGCTGGTGCGGCCGCTGTCGAGTTGGGTGGCCTGGGCCAGGCCGGTTTCCACCTTCTGCTGGCTGCCGCCGAAGATGTGGCCGAGGATGCCGGCGCCATCGCTGGCAGCGCCACCGCTGGCGCCACCGCCGCCCAGCACCGAACCGAGCACGCCGCCCAGGTCCAGGCCGCTGTGGTTGTTCTGCAAGGCGCCGAGCAGTGCCTGCGCGCCCTGTGGCTGCGAGGCGTTGTTGCCCAGCGCGCCCATCAGTACCGGCAGCGCGGCACTGATCGCGCCGGAAGCCTGGGTATCGCTGATGCCGAGCTGCTGCGACACCTGCTGCAGCGGGGCGCCCTGCAATTTGGCGAGAAGTTCATCGGTCAGGCTCATCTGCGGAATCCTTGATTGGGGTTGGGCGTGCAGAAGGTACGACGCGGACCGTTAAAACGGCGACGCCGCCTCACGGGGAGGCGGCGTGCCGTTCACGGGGGAGGGCGATCAGAGCTCGATGTCTTCGGCGCCCGGGGTGGCGGTGGGGAAGTCCGCTTCCGGCTGCGCCGGCTTGAACGGATCCGACGGCTGGCTGGCCAGCGCCTTCAGCGCCGCGGCAACACCGGCACCGTAGGCCGGGTCGGCCTTGCTGCAGTTGTCGATGTGGCGCTGCTTGATGAAGTCCGGCGCATCGCCCAGGGCGCGGGCGGTGTTGGCGAACAGGCGGTCCTTCTGTGCCTGGTTATAGCTGCGGAACAGCGCACCGGGCTGGCTGAAATAGTCGGCGTCGTCCTCGCGGAAATTCCAGAAGTCGGCGTCGCCGCGGATCTTCATCGGCGGCTCGCGGTACTGCGGCTGCTCCTGCCACTGGCCGTAGCTGTTCGGCTCGTAGTGCGGCAGGCCGCCGTAGTTGCCGTCCACGCGCATCGCACCATCGCGGTGGTTGCTGTGCACCGGGCAGCGCGCTGCGTTCACCGGAATCTGGTGATGGTTCACGCCCAGGCGGTAGCGCTGCGCATCGGAATAGGCGAACAGGCGCGCCTGCAGCATCTTGTCCGGCGATGGGCCGATGCCCGGCACCAGGTTGCTCGGCGCGAACGCCGACTGCTCCACGTCCTGGTACCAGTTGACCGGATTGCGGTTCAGTTCGAACTGGCCCACTTCGATCAGCGGGTAGTCGCTCTTCGGCCACACCTTGGTCAGGTCGAACGGATGCACGCGGTAGGTTTCCGCGTCCAGCTCCGGCATGACCTGGATGAACAGCTTCCACTTCGGGAAGTCGCCCTTCTCGATCGCGGCGAACAGGTCGCGGCCGTGGCTTTCGCGGTCATGGCCGACCAGGATCTGCGCCTGCGCGTCGGTCAGCGATTCGATGCCCTGCTGGCTGACGAAGTGGAACTTCACCCAGAAGCGTTCGCTGTCGGCATTGGTGAAGCTGTAGGTATGCGAGCCGAAGCCGTGCATGTGGCGGAAGCTGCGCGGAATGCCGCGGTCGCTCATCACCACGGTCACCTGCAGCAGGGCTTCGGGCAGCAGGGTCCAGAAATCCCAGTTGTTGCGCGCGCTGCGCAGGTTGGTATGCGGGTCGCGCTTCACGGCCTTGTTGAGGTCGGCGAACTTGCGCGGGTCGCGCAGGAAGAACACCGGGGTGTTGTTGCCGACCAGGTCCCAGTTGCCTTCTTCGGTGTAGAACTTCAGCGCGAAGCCGCGGATGTCACGCTCGGCGTCGGCGGCGCCACGCTCGCCGGCCACCGTGGTGAAGCGGGCGAACATCTCGGTCTGCTTGCCGACCTTTTCGAACAGCTTGGCGCGGGTGTACTTGCTGATGTCGTGGGTGACGGTGAAGGTGCCGAACGCGCCCGAGCCCTTCGCGTGCATGCGGCGCTCGGGAATGATCTCGCGGTTGAGGTTGGCCAGCTTTTCCAGCAGCCAGACGTCTTCCATCAGCAGCGGGCCACGCGGGCCGGCGGTCTTGCTGTTCTGGTTGTCCACCACCGGTGCGCCGAAGGCCGTGGTCATCGGCGTGACCGGATCATCGCCATGCTTCTGCTTGGGCGTGGTGCTGAGCTCGCGCTGCTGCTCGGCGCCCTGCTCCGGCGACGGGGCGGTGTGATACGGGCACTTGGCGTTGTTGTTGTCGGACTGGCTCATCGGCTGGCTCCTGGTGGCGGTGAAGACGTGGGAGAAACATCTTCACTCGACTTTAGCTATGGCCAGATGAAATGAATAATCGAATGATCCATTCAGGTTGATAGATTCTGTCAATTGAAACGCAGAATCGGATTTGCACAGTCTTTCAATAGGCCTCCCGCAAGGCGAGCGGGAGGCCATGGGCGTGCGCTGCGGCTACAGCAGTGCCTTCAATCGGTACAGGGCTTCCAGCGCCTGCTTCGGCGTCAGTTCGTCCGGGTCGATTGCAGCCAGCGCGTCCTGTGCCTTGCTCGACGGTGCCGCGAACAGGCCGAACTGCTGCGGTGCAACCAACGCCTGCGGCGCCAACTCGGCGGCATGGCTCTCACCACCGCGCTGTTCCAGCTCGGCCAGGCGACGCCGTGCCTGTGCCACGGTGGCGCGCGGCAGGCCGGCCAGTGCCGCCACCTGCAGGCCGAAGCTGCGGTTCGCCGGGCCATCCTTTACCGCGTGCATGAACACCAGCGCCTCACCGTGCTCGACGGCATCCAGGTGCACGTTGGCGATGCCGCTGCGGCCACCCTCGTGCTGCTCGTCGGCCAGCGCGGTCAGCTCGAAGTAGTGGGTGGCGAACAGCGTGTAGCAGCGGTTCTGGTAGGCCAGGTGACGGGCCACCGCGTCGGCCAGCGCCAGGCCATCGTAGGTGGAGGTGCCACGGCCGATCTCGTCCATCAGCACCAGCGAATGGGCGGTGGCGTGATGCAGGATGTAGCTGGTTTCGGCCATCTCGACCATGAAGGTCGACTGCCCGCGGGCAAGGTCGTCGCCGGCGCCGATGCGGGTCAGGATGCGGTCGATCGGGCCGATCAGCGCACGGCTGGCCGGCACGAAGCTGCCGATGTGGGCCAGCAGTACGATCAGCGCGTTCTGCCGCATGTAGGTCGATTTACCGCCCATGTTCGGGCCGGTGATGACCAGCATGCGACGGTCCGGATGCAGATCCAGATCATTGGGTTCGAACGGCTGCTCGCGCACCGCCTCGACCACCGGGTGGCGGCCACGCTCGATCTTCAGGCACGGCTCGGCCTGCAGCTCCGGGCGCGCCCAGTCCAGCGCCTGCGCGCGTTCGGCGAAGGCCGCCAGTACGTCCAGTTCGCTCAGCGCGGCGGCGCATTGCTTCAGCGGTTCCAGTTGGCCGCCGAGGGTGTCCAGCAGCTGCTCGTACAGGTACTTCTCGCGCGACAGCGAACGGTCGCGCGCGGACAGCACCTTGTCCTCGAACGCCTTCAGTTCCTCGGTGATGTAGCGCTCGGCATTGGTCAGCGTCTGGCGGCGGGTGTAGTGCACCGGCGCGCGGTCGGACTGGCCCTTGCTGATTTCGATGTAGTAGCCGTGCACGCGGTTGTAGCCCACCTTCAGGGTGGGAATGCCGCTGCTTTCGCGCTCGCGCTGTTCCAGGTCGACCAGGAACTGGTCGGCGTGGGTGGACAGGCGGCGCAGTTCGTCCAGCTCTTCATCGAAGCCATCGGCCAGCACGCCGCCGTCGCTCAGTTTCAGCGGCGGCATTTCGGCGATGGCGCTGGCCAGCAGCTGCGCGCACTCGTCGTGTTCGCCCAGCGCCGCATGCAGCGTCTGCAGGCGCGGCGAATCCAGTGGTGCCAGCACCTCGCGCACCGCCGGCAGCAGGCCCAGGCCGTCGCGCAGGGTGGAGAAATCGCGCGGCCGCGCCGAACGCAGCGCGACGCGGGTGAGAATGCGTTCCAGGTCACCGAGACGGCGGAACTGTTCGCGGATGTCGGCGTCGCTGCCGCGGTCGATCAGGGTTTCCACCGCATGGTGGCGCTGTACCAGCACCTCGCGCAGACGCAGCGGGCGGTGCAGCCAGCGCCGCAGCAGGCGCCCCCCCATCGGTGTAACCGTGCTGTCGAGCACGCCCAGCAGGGTATTGCGGGTGTCGCCGTCGACGCGCGTATCCAGTTCCAGGTGGCGGCGGGTGGCGGCGTTCATCGCGATCGCCTCGCCGGCGGTTTCCATCGCGATCGAGGTCAGGTGCGGCAGGCGCTGCTTCTGGGTTTCCTCGACATAGCCGAGCAGGGCACCCGCGGCAGCGGTTGCACGCGGCTTGTCATCGATGCCGAAGCCGCTCAGGTCATGCAGCTTGAAGAAGTTCAGCAGCTGGCGGCGGCCGCTGTCGGCGTCGAACAGCCACGGCGCACGGCGGCGCACGCCGGTGCGCTGGCGCAGGAAGTCGGGCCAGTTCTCCTCGTCGGGCACCAGCAGCTCGGCCGGCTCCAGTCGGGCCAGTTCGGCTTCCAGCGCGTCGTCGGTCTCGACTTCGTTGACGAGGAAGCGGCCACCGGCCAGGTCGGCCCAGGCCAGGCCGTAGCCCTGCTTGCTGCGCGACAGGGCCATCAGCAGGGTGTCGCGGCGTTCATCCAGCAGCGCCTCGTCGGTGACCGTGCCGGGGGTGACGATGCGCACCACCTTGCGCTCGACCAGGCCCTTGGCCAGCGCCGGGTCACCGATCTGCTCGCAGATCGCCACCGACTCGCCCAGCGCCACCAGCCGTGCCAGGTAGCCTTCATAGGCATGTACCGGCACGCCGGCCATCGGGATCGGTGCGCCGCCGGAGCTGCCGCGCTGGGTCAGGGTGATGTCGAGCAGGCGCGCCGCCTTGCGGGCGTCGTCATAGAACAGTTCGTAGAAGTCACCCATGCGGAAGAACAGCAGCAGGTCCGGGTAATCGGACTTGGCCGCGAAGAACTGCTTCATCAAAGGTGTGTGGTCTTCGGATGCCTTTGACTTCTTGGGTTTTGCAACAATATCAGTCATTTATAGCGGTTCTGCAGATGCGGGAGTGCGAGCAAGTGGAACGCTGTGGAAGGCTTTGACAGCGCAAAAGGTAGCCAGAGGGTAGCCAAAACACTGCAGGGCACAAAAAGGTGGCAGAATTTGGCTACCGGGGCCGTGCGGGGCTCCAGCGGTAGCCAGATCCAGGAGGAACACTAGATGGCGCTTCGCTTGAAGTTCAATGAAGAGCAACTGCGACAGCTTCGCAGCACTGTGCGCCCAGCGCTAGACAAGAGCGGTAGTCCCGTAGCCTCCACCAGAGGCGGCTACGCCGTTCTTGAACCCAATCCTGACGGGAAGGCCTGGAGGTTCCTCGACGCAACCAAGGAGGCTCCCACGGGCTTTGGTGTCTATGTGGGCAAGACAAAGGCCAGCTACGAGGTTCAGCGCAAAATTAACGGCAAGGTGATGCGCTTCACAGTGGGTGACACGCGGGATCTGTCACTTGAAGAAGCCCATAGGCTGGCCCGCCACAAGTTCCAGGAGTCAAAGGAAACGGGTGCTCACCCCAAGGTCAATGAGCGCGCAGAGACCTCAATTGAGGAAATGAGGCAGCTGACAGTCAATGGAGCAATTACGCTCTATCGCGACATGCTTATCAGGCGCACGCCGCCTGCGGCTGAGGGCACCATCAAGATGCTCAATAATACAATTGCGCGCCTAGATCGTGATGAGGTCAATTTTGGAACCAAGCAAATAAGGCACATCACAGAAGAGGATGTTCTAAAGGCTTTTAATGCAACCTGGCTCTCCGCAGCCTTGCACTCAAATAGGCTCACGCCCGAAATTAAAACCTTTATGGAGAGCGTGGGGCGGGTCAATTTGACCAAGGAAGAGCTTGATAGGCTTGGTATCACTAGCGAAGCCATGAGGGTTCGAATTAAGGCGGCAGGCGTAAGCGCCGCAGAACAGACCTTTGCAGCTGCATCGCGCGCTGTTCGCTACGTGATCGACAAAGAGAAGCGGCAGGCTAAAAAGGCTGGGCGCAATCCAATTATTTTTGGAAATGATTTCCAGGTCCTGTGGGAAGAGGGGCGAATGCGGGATGCCAGGGCGCTTCACAGCTACTACGTTAAAGCTCGCGTTCGCAATCCGTTGGGCGAGGCGGATGGAACACTCGGCGCAGCTATTGACTACCTCTGGAGCCGGCGCTTGGCTCAGCGAGGCCAGAACGAGAGCGGAGTCTATTACCTGCTCTCAACGCTCTTCTTGGGCGCTCGCAGAAATGAAACCGCAGAATTGGCGTGGTTTGACCGCGTGCCAGAGAGCGAGCGTGAAACAACCTCTTGGGTATGGCTGGACGCGATGGATCCAAAGGCCAGGAAAGAGGGCCGAACGTCGATCAACCCGATGACAGGGAAGGAAGGCGCGCAAGTATTCTTCGCTCAGACCAAAAATAGGCGCGATCACAACATGCCACTTGGCCCGTTTTCCACCGCCCTCATGCGTCACCGCTTTGAGAGGCGCTTGGAGGCGGATGATCCCCGCGCCCGCTGGGTATACCCCGCCCGTAGCGCGCGGGCTGCCGAAGGGCATTACAAAGACAGCAAGGCCATTATGAAAGGCCTGGGCGAAAAGCTGTCTGTTGAATTTGGACCAACGCCTCATGATTTGCGCAGAACGCTGGGACGCTACGCAGGTAAGCTCCAAATCCCTGATCGCATCGTAAGCAGGCTCTTTAATCACCTTGCCCCTAAAGACCCAACGGACCCTGATGCAGGATCCGCCTCAACAATTCGATATCAGGAACCGGAGTGGTATGAGCTGCAGGAAGCGCTGTCTCGCGTTGAGCAGCTGATGGCTTCCAGCGCACCCACGTTCTACAATCAGCTGAAACCAGTTGACTGGCCTTTGCTGCCTGAAAAGGAAAAGGGTGGAGTGGATGAATAATGTATTCCCACTGTCGCGTGATCCCTTATCCGTGTCGCCACCGCCTGACAAGGCGCAGTGGCAACAGGAAATAGAGGAGGCGAAAAGCGGCGTTAGAGCAAAGGTCAGCACGAAAGCTGCCGCTTTTTACTTGGGTGTTCATTACACGACCCTAAGGGCTTGGGTGAGGGCAGGGGAAGGGCCTGAGCCAGTTAAAAATCCCTCACGCCCTGGCACAACGGCTGTAAATCAGCACATGGGTTTTACCCTGCAGTCCCTTGATCGCTTCCTAAAATCTCGGGAGGGCTCAGTGGTCACAAGAGGGAAAAGGAGCGAGGTTGAATCCGTCTTGCGTGATGTAGATCGCATTCAAGCGATGATTGAATTAAAAATGGCTGAGGATGCTCTTGCCAAGGCCAGGGAAAAAGCAAGAAGGCTCGGCGTCCTCTCTTTCAATGGTATTGAAGGAATTGCAGATATCCACCCTTGGCTCATTGTCGAGGGGCGGATAGCAGGCCATCTTTGGGTTCTGCCTGAAGAACAAATTGTGGAAATTGATCTTGATGATGTGATTGAAACTTCATTAATTTCCGCCTTGGCTCTCCCCTGGAAGAGCGATGCACATAGGCAACCATACTCTGAAGTTGCTCAATTTGAGTTGAACTCCCTCATCGCCTCGATTGAGAGGGAAGGGGCGGTTCAAAGAGCCGCTGATGAAGAGCGGTTTTTGGATGTTAATACACCAAAACCCCTTGGTGTTAAAGGGCCTGGCAGACTTTAACTATTTTCAAAACAGGATTAAAAAGCCCCCTAAATGGGGGCTTTTTTGTTGTTTTTCTCTGCTGGTCTTCTAGCGGGCAAAACGAAGACCAGCAGGAAGACCAGCAGGAAGACCAGCAGCCCGAAAGCCTTGTCCCGCAACGGATTTCGGAGTTGCTGCTGGCTCTGCTGGCCTGCTGGCCTTTGATTCCACTTTTTCTATATGCATGCATGTAGAGCAAATATGCGCAGTGAAAAATATGCATTTCTAAGACCAGCAGGCCAGCAGAGGATGATATTTGGTTCAAAACCCTTATATACCAATGGTTTCAGCTGCTGGTCTTTGTTGCTGGTCTTCTGCTGGTCTTCTGTTTTTAGCCTTAGAAGGCCAGCAGGCATCTTTCAGAATAAAAGAGCCTATTGACGAAATTGGGAGTTATGTTTTATTGAGTGTATTCCAACTGTAATACGGGAGCTTTTGTGGAAAATAATAAAGAGAATTCCGCTGGCGGAGCGAAAGTTCCAGTTCGCAAGGATGTTCATATCAATCTGCGGCTAGAACGTGCGTTGGCGCTGAGACTCCAGGCCGAGGCCCAGCGGTCAACTATATCTACAAGCGACAAAATCAGGCGCATTTTAGATGCTGCGCTGCCCAATTAATCAATAAAAAATCCCCCGCCTGGCAGGGCGAGGGATTTAAGGAGAAAACATGCGTATAGACAATATTCCATTAGTTGGGAGTTCTGTCAACACCTCAGGACACTTTGAACCAACCAGGCGCTATTCACGTGTGCGCGGTGCGCCAGCGCGTGCGACCGTTGCCATGGAGAACGACGCAAACGACGCAAACGACCCAAACGACGCAAATACGGTCTCCTTGGAAGAGGCGAGAATAAAGCAAAGGGAAAAGGTCGAAAAGGAGTGGGTTAGTGCTCACGAATTAGATTCGCGAGGAAAGGTCAAGCCTCCATCCCTCGAATATATTTTTGGATCCCAAATCTCATCTGGCAAAATTGGGAAATGGGCTTGCCAGTCCACTGAAGCTTCAGGAGCAATAATTCACAAATGGGACGGAACTTTTTGGAAGGCTGTCAGCACAGATGTGGGAGTCGGCGTAGCTTCTCAATGGCTGAAGAACAACGCAAAACACGCTGTAAGTCAGAAGAGGGCCGCATCATGCTGGGATCATGCAACTGTTGATCTGAGAAGCCTAAACCCCCTGCCTGTCCCGAGCGACAAGCGCGCGATTGTTCCTTGCGCTGATTACTACATTGAAGTTCTGCCTACAGGATTTCAGGCGTTGAAGCCAGATCCAGCGCTGGGGATGACACATGCAGTGCGCATCAATTGTGGTGCTTCAGGACACCGCCCTTACAACACCACTTCACTGCCTAAAACTTCACTGTTTGCGCAGTTCCTGGAGCGTGCGTTGCCTGATCCTGAAGTTCGCGCATTAGTCCAGGAACAATGCGGAATGACCCTGTTGCCAGGAAACTATTCGAAAGCAGCGTGGTGGTATGGCGCTGCCGGTTCAGGCAAATCCACATTAGCAGAGCTCGTTGAAGCGATGCACAGGCAGTCTGTTCGCTTAAGTCTAGAAGCGTTGGGTGATCGCTTCAGTCTTGAACCACTCGTGGGCGCAAGCCTGATCCTCGTTGATGAGGTTGAGTGCGAGCGCTGGGCAGAAGGACGCTTCAAAACCCTCGTTTCAGGCAATGGCATCGGCATTGATCGTAAAAATGAAAAAGCCCTCGCTAGCTATCACTCTAAAGCGAAGTGGCTGATCACCAGCAACAGTGCGCCCTTTGTTCGCGACAAATCAGATGGTGTGTGGCGTCGTCTTACTGTCGTGCAGTGGAACGTTGTCATCCCTGAGAGCGAGCGCATCCCTGACTTCCAAAAAACCATTTTAGAGACTGAAGGAAAGCTGGTTTTGGACTGGATGCTTGAAGGGGCTAGGCGTGTTGTAGCTCGCGGTCGTCCCCTGTCCGACAATGAGCTACCTGAAGCTGCGAGAGCCGCTAAGAAGAGAGCTCGCAACGGCTCTGACAGTGTCCGTGCCTGGGCAGATGAAATGCGTGTTGTGTCTGAGCCTGGGCACTGGGTGCAGCTGACAGAAATCTACGCAGGGTATGAAGCCTGGTGCGGTCTTCAGGGGTATCAAGCCGCTGAAATTCTCACACCAAGGCAATTCTGGCGCGGTATGTCAGAAGCTGGGCTGGTCAACCCGGCTCAAAAATCAAATCGCAGGGTAGGAGGTAAGCAAGCAGACTTCTATGAAGTGATGATCTGCGGGCGAGCCACTGAGCAGATCAGGGAGTGGGCAACGACAGAGCAAGTTTCTTCTAGTGACAAAGCAGAAGTTGAGCGCAGTGTTGTCTTCGCTTCATATCAGGCTTGGAGCCAGAAGAGGGTAGAGCTATCGCTTATGAAGCCATCAGAAGTATTGAACAAAGCGGCGTTTTGGGAAGCAATGGTGCATTCTGGAATGATCTGCTATCAGCCTTCAAGTGCTGGCGATGAAGCAAAGTGCGCTCTGGAAATCCTGGGTTCGAAGCAGTATGAAAAGCTCACAGACGCAGAGGCAGGGCAATGGACCTAAAGGGGACGCTTGCCCGGCTCACTGAGATGATGTTCAAAGGTGATTTCTACCGTCTCTTTGGAACAGGCTTGCGCAAGCGCAGTTGCATTGATGTTTCCGAAGGTGCCTACTTCAACACCATCAACTCTGATCGAACGTTTGTTCTTTGGGCCACCTTTGACAAGTAGTGGGCACGCAGGCGACGGAACGTTTGTGTAGGTGATGCTGTAGCCCGCAAGGCGCTTCGCGCCTACATCGATAGGAACCAGGATCACTGGCCCCCATCTGCTCTGCAAGTGGCCTGCTGAGTCCACCATTTTTGCTGGCACAAGCTTTTCGTCAATCAGCTTGCCAGGCAGCCCTTCATAGTGACCTTGTGGCAATCCCAAGGCTCGCTCTGCAGTGGCGGTCAGAGTCGCTAAGTCGCTTAGCTCCTCATTGACCCTCTTTTTGTCAGTCTGACCTGCTAGAGCCAGAATGCTTGCGGTTACCGCCAGTATCACAACTGTTACGAGCAAAAACTCAATCAGTGAATTACCTGATTGTTTCATTGCATGCTCAGCTGTCTGTAGCGGCTTATGGTTGACGCTACAACGCATATCGCCAGCACTGCGAACCACGTCACTATGTGAGCGTCCAACAGCGAATCGCTAAATGCCAGTGGTCTCATCATCCACGCTGCAATTCCCGCAATGGCACTAACGACGGACGCGGCGGCCGCGAACACTAGCAAGTGCCTATCGTTGAGTGACTTTATGAAAAACCACACAAGAGAGAAGTGGAGTAGCCCGAAAGCTATTCCAAAAACCAGTGCTTCATAAATATTTGATATGTTCATGTATTATGAATAGCCCCAATATTTGCTTTCGTCAAATAAAGAGATGAGCCCCTCCTGGGAGGGGCTTTGCATGTTCCATTTGGAAGTTTCGGGCACCACCGAAACGACCTTCGAAGAAGTCTAAAAAAACCAAGTAATTCCATAATATCTTCAAGTTCATTTTGGGAATTTTAAGATATTACGAAATTAATATGATGGCTCGGGGGATTTTGTCAATGTCCTATTGCTAACTTTCGAAAGTGCCGCATAGTTATTGCTAGGCATTAAACGATGAGGGTTCAATGGGATTTGTTCAAGAGGCATATGATGAGGATGCAATAAGCGTCGCTGATGCTCTTGCTGCTAGCGAATGCTACTTGCTGCGTCCCGCAGCATCGGGATACACGGCGTCCGTTTATACAGGCAACGACACAGGAATTCACCTTGTATCCTTCCACGATCTTCAGGAGTTGATAAATAGCGGTGTTTTGATCGAAGTGGAAGGTCAGCATGTCTGCTAAGAAGAAATATATAGCGAGGGGCAGCACGGCGACGAAATATGATGACTATGCGCAGCTATACGCTGACCGCGTGATTGCAGCTCTTCAGGAAGGAACAGCTCCTTGGATTAGGCCGTGGAAGCCTGGCGTATCGCCAGGGCATGGCGAGGGGATGCCTTACAACGCAATCACAGGAAAGGGATACTCCGGCGCAAATGCCATGATGTTGCTGATGATGCAGGGAGCAAATGGATACACAGACGACCGCTGGCTCACATTCAAGCAAGCTGCGGATCTTGGTTGCCATGTCCGCAAAGGGGAAAAATCAACAACGTGCGTCAAATGGATTGAGGCCTTGGAAAAAGACGAGGAGGCTGATCCCGCTCAGAAAAAGCGAATGATCCCCATACTGTTCTCAGTCTTTAATGGAAATCAGATTGAGGGAATGCCCGCAGCGCCCGTCCGTCAGATGCCTAAAGAAGCCGAGCGCCATGCTCAATGTGATGAGCTTCTAAGGGAGTCAGGTGCAATAATTCGACACGATGGTGGCGATAGAGCTTTCTATTCGCCGCATCGAGATAGCATTCATTTGCCTTCCCGTGAAGCGTTTAAGTCAACTGATAACTTTTATGCCACCGCACTGCATGAGCTGGGCCACTGGACAGGGCATGAATCCCGTCTTGACCGCGATTTAACAGGGGCATTCGGCAGTGAGAGCTACGCAAAAGAAGAGCTGCGTGCGGAAATGGCGTCCATGATGATAGGCGAGCGACTTGGTATAGGGCACGATCCAGGACAGCATGTCGCTTACATAGCGTCATGGATCAAGATCCTAAAGGAACATCCCCGCGAAATATTATTAGCAGCAAAAGACGCTGAGGCTATTGCTACTCACTTGGGTGTTGCAAAGTATGAGCACGAGCCTACAAAGCCGCTTGAGAAATCCGCTGAGCTAGACAGTCCACCAGTCTTGGTCGTCAAGCAAAGATCTAAGAGCAGGGGTGTTGAGCTGGTCATCTGACAGGTTGACAAGACGCTAATCCAAATTAGCCTGATGGTATACGTTTAAATACGGTTATCCAGGGAGGTAATTATGAGTCTTCAACTTTCATTTGATTTCGAGGGTAATGGTGTTACATGCCTTCCCGCGATCAGTCCAGGTGCGGTTTTGCGTGCTTGTCATAAGACAATCACAGAGTGGCGCAAGTTCGACTATTTGATGCGTCGTTCTACCGCTCCACGAACTCTGTTGGAATACCTCATGGAGGAGGCGGGGCAAGATGAAGAACATTGCGCCGCCGCCCTGGAAGCCGCTGACGAAGCCGGCCTTATCTTTTACATGCCCGGATCAACGATCATCAAAATTCAGCCAGCGGGCCTCTACCTTCTATCGCTTGAACTTGTAGACGAGGAACAGAGGCGTTCTCTTGACGCCCTTCGCCTTAATTGATCGTTAAATTGCATATTTCTTTTAAAAAATAGCTCTTGGCCTATTGATTTCCCTGTTGCGACCTTTTACGATTCGGGTGTGGTTAAATCGTAATTAATTTCTCAAGGGGTAATTCAATGTCGGCACAGAAGACGGAAGCTCAGGGTAAGAAGCTGGATAACCTGGCTGCTCAGAAGAAGAAGTTGCTGGAAGAACTCCAGAAAATTGAAGCTCAGGAAAAGCAGGAGCTTCAGGCGGAAGCTGAAAGCGCACACGCAAACATCGTGAGCCTGCTGTCTGACTTCGCTGATTACTTCGATGCTCGCCAGAAGAACGAAATCGCCCGTTTTGTTGGCGGTGCCTCGCGTCCTGGCCGTAAGGCCGGTTCGTCCAATTCGAATGCAGGCACCCGTGGCCCGGTGGCTGCCAAGTTCAAGCTGCCGAACGGCGACACCTGGAGTGGCCGTGGCCGCACCCCCACGACCTTTGCGGAGTGGGAAAAGTCGGATGAGGCAAAGAAGTGGCGTGACGCCAACCCCGGCCAGAAGTGGCCTGCTGCCTAATCTAGCCAGTTTGTTTCACTTAGAGCCCGCCACTGGCGGGCTTTTTTTTTGGATCAAAGCTGGGTGTAAGAATTTTCTGACACCATCTTCTTCACATTCCCACTACAATTGTCTCAATCGTAGGGTCGGGGGAATGTCATGGGATCTTCAAGTATTTTCGCACTGTGGTGCAATGCATCACCAACTGTTTGGGTGACAGAAAAATGATCGTCGTCATCCTAATACTATTAGTGCTTGGCTTTTTCTTTCCGCCGCTCTGGCTGGGTCTTGTAGGCTATCTCATATACTTGTATGCCTCTCGGCACACACGGAAGGAAGAAGCCGTGGAGGGACGCATTCGCGGAATGATAGTCACAAAGCGGGAGATGGTTACATTCCCTGAGCTCTACTACGAAGCTGCTCGGTCCTATGCGGTATCTAAGGGCTGCACGGTCTCAGATCATGAGTCGGCATCCGCTTCAATTATGCTCAACGGGAAGGCCTACTTTGCCGTTTTTCTGCGAGAGCGGGACGGGGGCACCACGATAACTCTTCAGGACCATGCAGAAGTATCGCGTGCGCTTCACGAGGACGTGGATGCCGTTATTGCTCGCGGCCGAGAACAGCCGGATCCTGACTTCGCGTCGATGAACACCAGCACCCTGGCTAGGCAGAAGAGTAATTCAGCATTCCAGGTGCTTTTGGAAAGGGCTGCTGATGGGGAGGCCGAAGCTCAGAACGAAGTCGGTTTCTGCTACGGTAAAGGAGTGCGTGTTGCCCTCGATTACAAGTCAGCCCACGAATGGTATGGGAAGTCTGCAGAGCAAGGCTTCGCCAACGCGCAGTTCAATCTCGGAGTTCTCCACTATCAAGGCCTGGGCTGTAAGCGAGATATTGGGCAGGCACAAAAATGGTTTGAACTAGCCGCTGCTCAAGGCCATTCTAACGCTAAGCAAAACTTGGCAAAGATCGAGCTTGAAATACCTCTCATTCTGGAGCTCTACGCTCTTAATCAGCAGCTTGGGAAGCAGAAAGCTCCCGGCTTGGTTGACTATTCGCTAGCTCACCTCTACCTCAAAGAACTAAAGAAAATCGCGGTGGATGAGGAGGTGCGAAAAGGTCTCGTGATCGCCGCCACCAGTGGTCAAATATCTCTTGGCAGGGCAGCTGAAATTCAAGAGGGATTGATATGGACTTGGAACTTGTCGTCGGCAACGCCGCTGACATACCAGCAGATTGTATCCGCGATCTCGGGTAATGACTGGTCCATCTTTGATGATATGCCGCAAAGCGGCTCGGGATCCTAAAAAGGGGGGTGTGGTGAAAGTAATGAAGATGGCTGCAATAATTTCTGCGCTGATATCACCAGTTGTTGTCCACGGTGCGGATTTTATGGGCATTGAAATTGGAGCTAAGTTTGATCTTCCAGAGTGTCAGGCGGATCGAGCCAGGTATTCATCGGGCTATGCTTTTGACATGGACCAGCCTGTAAGACCTTGTTGGCAACACAGCATCCTCAAGGGTAAGCCAGGTGATTACTTGGACACAGAAGGGAGTTTCAAGGTCGATTTCGTGGCAGATGGCAGCAAACGCCCTGCAGGGGTGAGGGCTAATTCAACATCTTTGGTCGTCGTCAATGGTGTGATTGAGGGTGTTGATGCGGGGACGGCTGGGTTGGAATACCAGGACGCATTGCTGCGTGCTCTGCAAGATAAATTTGGCAAGCCTAGTTCTCTAAAGGAAGATGTTATGGAGAATAGGATGGGGGCTTCCTTTAGCTCGCATGAGGCTGTATGGAAGCTGCCTGCCTTTGAGGTCAATTTTTCAGGAATGGTGAATAGGCTCGATTTTGGCTATATATCTGTATTTACGCCGCGAGCGTTGCAATTTACCAAGGACGAGCTTGAGCGCAAGAAGAAGGCCGCTCCGTCCTTCTGATTGTAAATTTTAATTGTGTTGTGCTTTTATATTGGGGGATATGGACTGTCGTGAAAAGAGCTATTATCGTTTCAGTCGTTTTCTTGTTGATCACTGCGTGCGGCTCCTCAAAAAAATGGGGAGGAGACGAGCATGGGATGACTCCTGAAGAAGTCTTGGATACACCCTTTGTCAAATCTTGCCTTCATTATGAAGAAAGCGCACGGAAGCAGGGTTATTCAAAAATCAGTGATCAAGATGCGGCTGATCAGTGTAGTTGTCGATTCCTGTGGGCTGTGGTTAATAAAAAGCCAACAAGGACGGAGGATGACTATGGGAAGGCCTATCTGCACGATGAGAAGGCACTGTGCTGGGATGGGCAAGTTCCAGCAGATGAGGCTCCCGGTCTTGTTGAAGGCATGAAGCGGAGGTAAGCCTTTTCTCGCCAGTTAGTAGGGGCTATTAAAAAGGGGCCTAAGGCCCCTTTTTTCTATCTGTGTATCAGGCTAAAGAATTCGCTCGCCAGTGGCGCTACATTGATAGATCCAAACGCCCTAAGTTGGAACTGTGATCGGAATTCGCGAATGCTTGGCTAACGCCCGACCCTGACAACCTGGAAGCGATGTTCGCTATCTTCGATGACCGCCGTCATCCTTACTATGAGCATCGGCTTGCGGCATGAAGTAAGATCCCTGCGCAAGTCATCTCACAGGGGGACACATGGACGATACCGCAGTAAAGAAACGGCGCATGCCGGTTCGCACGCTGAACTATCTTGCGCTTCTTATATTAGGCCCATTCGTTGCCTATGTAGCTGCTGGAATTGCGCATGGGTTTGCTCCGCTCGGATCCGGGTTCCACATGCTCACGCTCAGCTACGCGCACTGGCTGGGATACAGTTTGATCCCCTTGATTTTTGCCGCTTTGGTCATGATCAAGAGTCGGGTCATTGCATGGGTTGTCATGATCTTGGGAGGAGCCTACCTGGGCTATGTAGTCCAGCCACAGCATGAAGGAGCCAGAGCGGCGGCTCCTATCAGCTCGCCGCAGAATGTAGCGGAAGAGCGCTTGCCTATCGTCAACTCCACAGTAGAGCTACTTCCGCCTGACAAGCTCGATGCTACCGTGACGCCCGAGACAATACGGCTGATTGAAGGGCACTACATCCAGCAAATCAAGGACAACGTATCTACGCGATCCGGGGGAGATCAGGCTGCTGTCAGCGCGGTGAAGGTTACCGCGAGCACGATGCGAGTCGAAGAATCTGGACACATTGTCTACATTACAGAGCTTGACACGTCTATTGATGCGTCAGCTGATAAAATCCCATATAGCCTTCGCGTCATCTGGAACATCGATGATGGAGCGCTTAAGAGGGTGCAGTGCGTAACGAAAAATCCCAACGATCCTTGGCGCAATGGAGCGTGTGGATCGAAGATCGCTGAAACGTTCCGCTGGTCCGGGTGGCACAAAGATTGAAGAAAAGGGGCCTTGGTCCCTTTTTTCTATATGGGTATCACACTACACAATTCGTTCTCCAGCGGCGCTACATTGATAGATCCAAACGCCGTAAGTTGGAACTGTGATCGGAATTCGATGATGCTTGGCTAACACCCGATCCCAACAACCTGGAAGCGATGTTCGCTATCTTTGATGACCGCCGTCATCCCTACTAGCAGCATCGGCTCGCGGCTTGACGTAAGATCACTGCGCTAGTCACTAAAGAACCTTCAGGGGGCTATGTGTTCGAACAGGTTAGAGACAATTTGCAGTCGGGCGAATTTCGTTTGGAGCTCGTTGACTGTCAAGTAACCCAATGCGTTGACAACGATCCGATCATCTTCAAAGGTGTCGGGGTCGTCTCTCAAAACAAGAACGGAGAGCTTGAATTTGTTCTTGTGTGTCAAGGCACAGAAGGTCCTTACGACCCTTACGCTATTCTTGACAATTATGTCTCTGGAAAGCTGATAGGGGATGCAGGTCTGTTTTCAATTAAAGGCCACGACCATAATGGGCAAGAGTGGATTTCTGAGCGTCAACTGATCAACCAGAGCCACAGCCATAGCTTAAAAATAACTGCCTCACTAAGCGATTTGAAGACAGAGCGCTCCGTCCACGAGAACAAGAACGGAAAGGAATACTGTGGCTGGTATTTCACTGGTGAATTAAAGCTCCCATTTCGTCCGCACGAGGATAAATTCAAGTGTGAGCTCGAAGATTGGACCTGGGAAGCGATCAAAGACCATCATGGCAATGTCGAGCTTCGGTTCAACTCGCTCGCGCATGAGTTTGAAAAAAATAGCCGCTCATTTTTGACGGGTATCAGTTTGCTCGCTGGTCAATCACCCGTGCCTTCCTGCAGTTGGCACATCAAGGGGGATAGGGAGCAAATAAGCATTCTGCCTCAGGGGTTGCGGCCTCAGGGTGGCCGACTGCTTGAGTTCATTCCGAGGGAATGGGTGTATCGCGGATACTGGAACTTGTTTCTGAATCTGTGGATCAGGGCTACGCACGAGTCCACAACTAGAGATGTTCAAGAGGTTCTATATCACTATTTTCATCGAATTTTGAAGACATATCAAAATGACATGGAAAACAGCGTTCAGGTCATCGCATCCTCTATCGAAGGCCTTATCAACACCCTCTATCATGTTGACACCGACATTGATCAGGGCTTTGTAACCATTCTTGAAGATGCTATCGAAAAGATTTCCACGAGCGATCTTGCAGTAGACGATAGGGCGCTTGGCGTGCTGAAAAGCTCTCTGAAGAACAGCAAATTGCCCAAATTGAAGGTCGCATTTCGTCGTCTAATCGCTAACGGAGTCCTGACTAAAGAGATGTTGGATTCCTGGGACGAAGTGCGGAACAAAGCGGCGCACGGCGGGCTTCTAGAGCCGACCAGTGATGCAACGCAGACCCACCTTGATGGGTTCTTCCAGTGCTACGAGGCATTCAAGCGGATCATTTTTGACGTAATCAAATATGATGGAACCCATAGGGATTACTCTTTGAAGAATTGGCCGGTTATCGAGCGTCCCGTTCAAGCTGTGAGTGAAAGCGAGGCTGAGCAAGCTGTGGTGACGCCGTTGTAAAGGAAACGCTTATTGCGCAGGTGGCGCAAACACCAAGCAAAAGAAAAGGGGCCTTGGGCCCCTTTTCTTTTGATCTGGATATGGCGCTATACAACTCTTTCGTCAGTGGCGCTACATTGATACACCCAAACGCCGTAGGTGGGAACGGTGATCCCTTCCAGGGCAAAGCTATCTATTCCAGAGTATTTGATATACGACAGCTGGCCCGTAACGCGGCTCAGTAGGAATTCACTTCCGAACTGTGTTTTTCCTTCAATGAACCCCTCCGTTACCTTGAGGTCCTTCACTGCCCAGCGTGGCCCGTTCTCAAGATCCTCGACCTGACCTGCATCAAGGTCAATTTTCCAGGTCGCAGATGGTGGAACAACGAAACCCATCATTCCTTTGTCGAGGATGCCAGCTAGGAACGCGTCCTTCTGGCGCTGTGAAGTAAATTGCTGATACTTAGGTGCGCTCACAAGCTCGCACATCAAGTAGCTCGGCCTTGCGATTGCAACGCCGGGAGCTAGCGCGGCAGCAATAATTAAAAATTTCGCAATCTTCAAGAGACATCCTTTTCTTCTATGAGCACACAGGCTCGCTGGCCCGACCGCATTGTAGATGCGACCAGCAGGATTGTGCGGATATTAGCCTTCAGCTCGCGAGCAGAAATCCTTGCTGGGAGCCGTCCCAGAGTGAACTGCGCTGTCCAGCACGCTCCCATCACCTGACAACAGCAACTGGACTTCGCTCGGAACCGCACTACTGTCACCAGGTCGCTCCACGAACGCTGCCACCAGGATCTGCTTGCCCAGGTCATACACCTGCCCATAGGCCAACGTTCCAGCGGCGCTGGATGGAACCTGGACATGCTTGCCATTGAGTGACAGGGCAGTGAACCCATCCTCTCCCGCTGCCAGCATCAATCGGCCCGCAGACGTGTCTACATGCTCCGTCGCCGGTAGCTCCGGCGACGCTGAGTTCCAGACGATCTGACTATGTTTTGCCTGTTTGATTGCGTCCTGGCAACCAAGGCCCGGCTTGGCATGGGCCGTGAACGACAGGAATGCTGTTGCAATGCAAAAGGAAATGACGGTTCGCATAACACTCTCCCTGGCTGGTTGTTTGCGAGTCGTAACCTACACTGATTCAACGCAGATGAGTCGATAAATTGGAAATAATTGTGCTGGCTTGGGTTCGCCCTGTAGCGCTATCATCTTGAATTCGATGGATCGGGAGTGAAGATGAAACATATTTTTAAGGGAGTTCTGCTTGCTGCCTGCCTGACAGCTTTGCCCCTGGCTAGCGCAGGTCAGGGCCTGAGCAATTCCAGAATTGCGGATGGGTCATCTAATGACTTTGCGGTCACGTATGGAGCCTATGCCAATCAAGCAGATGCTGACGCCGTAATGGCGTATGTGAAAAGATCAAAAATCCCGAGTTTTAGCGAGCCAGCGGTAATTAATGGTCGGCCAGCTTGGCGTGTGCGTTTAGGGCCTTTTTCAACGTGGCAGCAAGCAGAGGATGCGAAAGCAAAGGGGTTAACGCTGCGTAGTGATGTTAAAGCCCAGATCATCAGATTGGATTCCGAAGTTGCTCCAGTGGCTCAATCTGTGGCGATAAGGACCACACCCGTCGAGCTCTTCCAGGCATATTCTGATAATGAAGTGAGGGCTGACAAGCAATACAAGCACAAAAGAATGCTTGTGACGGGTCAGATACGTTCAATTCGTTCAGGTGTGGGGGATCAACCTCTTATCATCTTTGTTGGCGGTGGCCGTTTCGAAGACGTTTACGCGCGCGATATTCCTGCTGCGCAAGCGGTTCGATTGAATAGAGATCAGGAGGTTACACTGCAGTGCGAAGGTTTCGGCACGATAGCGTCAACGCCTCAATTAAAAAACTGTGTTATCTTTAGTTTTTAGTATTATGCATTTCCACCTAAAAGGGCCCGTTCGGCCCTTTTTTTGTTCCTGTAATAGCAGATAACTTGCGCAATTAAAATTCCCTGTTTGTATGAAGATACACCTTTAAATGCAAATGGAGGATAACAATGAACAACAAGCCCCAGCTTTTTGTAATCTATCTGACTCTGGCGGTTGCTGCGGCACTAATGTATTTCGTTGGATCAATTAAAGTTGATCGGATGCTGGAAAGGCAAGATGAGAAATATGACTCAATGGGGCGTCATCTAGACAAAATTGCTGATCATCTAGACAAAATTGCTGATCATCTAGACAACATTGCTGATCATCTAGACAACATTGCTGATCATCTAGACAAAGCTGCTGCTCAGCTTGCTGATACAAGTGAGAGCGAATGAGCCCAAAGTCAGGTGATGGGATGGCAGCATAGCTCGCCGGAGACTTGCGTAATTCTAATTCTCTGTTTGTATGAAAGGTATACCTTTAAATACAAATGGAGAATAACAATGAGTGATTCCAGTCAAGAGGAAAGGAAAGCACTAACAGCTGAGGATCTTGAATTTCTAAGGGGCGCTGTAAGGGACGCTGTAAGGGATGCAATGGAAAGGGCGGGAATGGAGAGAGCAGGAGCGGACGCTGCCCGTCGTAGAAAACATCAGTTCTTTTGTATTTACCTGTCGATTGTCGCCGCGTGCCTGATCATCTGCGTTCCATGGTGGATAACTTACTGATGTCGATGGGCGCGAATAATCCTAAAGTCAGGCCATGGGGTGGCAAAAAAGATCACGTTAGACTTGCGTAATTCTAATTCTCTGTTTGTATGAAAGGTATACCTTTAAATACAAACGGAGATTTGATAAATGCGTAAAATTGTATTGGCCGCCGCACTTGCTACGTCTTTTGCTGCTGGCGCTATAGAAGTATCGCCTGTGGTTGCCGTTTTCAGCCCCAGTCAAAAGACGGGTGTTTTAGCGCTCACAAATACCGACTCAACGCCGAAGACCTATCAAGTCTCCGCAGAAGCCTGGGCCGTGGAAAACGGCGAACAGACACGAGTTGCAACCAGTGATCTGATCTTCAGACCCAGCCTTGTGACAATCCAGCCGGGCAAGCGCCAGGTCATCCGCTATCTGAAAACGAACAGCACTGGCGACGAGCAGGCGTATCGCGTTCGTGTGCAAGAAATTATAGATCCAGAGGTGGCGAAGCTTCCGGGCCTGCACCAGACCGTAAAGATTGATTCGCCTTGGTTCTGGCGGGCCAAGGACGCGCAACCGAAGCTAGCGGCAAGCTGGCAAGGAGGCCGCCTAGTGGTTGTAAACACGGGCACTGCCACAGCCCAGCTTACAAACCTGACAGCGGGTGCCGAGATCAAGAATGGGCTTGTTGGCTATGTGTTGCCCACACAGACGTTTAGGCTGAATTTGAAGGCGAAAACACCGCCCGCTTCAGTCAATGTAGTTGTAAATGGCGTAGCCCAAGAACTGGCGGTTAGATGAAGTATCGAGCCAAGGCCCTCGCCCTGGCTCTTGCTTGCCTCAACATCGACGCCAACGCAAATGAGCCACAAGACACGACTGTCCTAGCATCAGTGATCCTCTCAGGGAGAGAGGTTCTACCTGCGCGACTGATCAAAGCAAAGAACTCATCCATCTACTTGTCTGTTGAAGACTGGAGAGCACTTCCGAACCTGACGCTTCCCTTGGAGGGGAAAACAGGCCTCATTTCTTCAGATGATCTTGGTCTCTCAGTGGCCTTCGATGATGCAGAGCAGGCTTTCAAGATCACGGCTCCAGCATCCTTGATGACGCGTCAGAACCTCTCAGGAGTTCGCGCAGCGAGAGTGACAGAAGTGGATCCGCAGCCAAAGGGCGTGCTGCTTAACTACGACATTGCTACGCGCACGAATGACTCTGGATCCTACGCTGTGAGCGGTGCTCATGATGCTCGCGTTGGCGTGGGGCCCGGCACGTTGATCACGACGGGGCAGTTGAACACAACCAACCACTTGACTGACTACAGACGCGGCATCAGCACATGGAACGTTGATAATTTGAAGCGAGGTGTTGCCATCCAGGCAGGCGATGTGTTCACTCCTCGCTCTGCAATGACAGGCACTGTCAATCTTGCCGGTGTCCGTATCGCATCAGATCGTATGCTTCGCCGCGATCAGGAATTTACGCCAGTTCCGCTGATAGGCGGTGTGGCGGACACACGCAGTGCTGCAGAAATATTCGTCAACAACGACAAGATGGGATCCCGCAATGTTGCCGCAGGCCCGTGGGATCTTGGCCGTGTGCCAGTGTCGCCAGGATCGAATGATGTTCGTGTTGTCATCCGCGACGAATTCGGAAGAGAAGAGGTTGTTAGCCAGCGCTTCTACATGACGAACTCAAACTTGCCCAAGGGTCAGAGAGAATGGGACGTTGCTGCCGGGCTTGTGCGTGTTGATGGTGATACATACAGGACGCCTGCTGTTGCTGCGAAGTTGGAGCAAGGCGTAAGCAATTATTGGACAGCAGGCGCAACTATGCAGACTGACGGCACAAACACGAACGTTGGCCTTTCACATCGAATCATTCTGGGCACTGCGGGTGCTGTTGCTGTTGAAGCGGCACATAGCACCTCTGCAAGAGGAGAGGGATCTGCTCTCTCCGCCTCATACGAATACAGATCCCGGAATTGGTCAGCGCAAGTAGGCCACACGCGCTACAGCGACAACTACTGGCAGCTATCACAAGCCAACAAGCCCGCTGGTTCAACGCTGTCTACAACGACAACTGGAAGCCTTTCGCTGAATCCACTTGGCAAGCCATGGTCACTCTCTCTCGCTGCCGCTCGCATCGACTACTCAACAGGTGCCAGTCGTCAACGAGTCGACCTTGCAGGGCGCTACAGGAGCAACATGAGCGAATTTGGGTTTGGCGTGGGAAGGGACTTTGAAAC
The DNA here is from genome assembly GCF_056482945.1 of Stenotrophomonas sp. 62841_Sma. NCBI lineage: Bacteria > Pseudomonadati > Pseudomonadota > Gammaproteobacteria > Lysobacterales > Lysobacteraceae > Stenotrophomonas > Stenotrophomonas sp. 62841_Sma. The sequence goes on from NZ_CM151224.1 coordinate 1,395,305, forward strand.
AAAAGAAGATGCGGTCTACGTGTCGTTCCGCCACAACTTCGGCAACGCCTCAGCATCAATTTCAGCTCGCCAGTCAACTGATCTGACTGTTCGGGCCAACGCTCAAGGTCAGGCAGATATCGCAAATCAGCGGGTGCGGTGGTCAGCGTCACTAGAGGAGAGGGACAGCGGCACACGTAGCCAGGTTGAGGCATCAACATCGACAAGACGCCTGGATGTTCGAGGTTCGATCACTGATGACGAACGAGGCACAGAGATCCGCACTCGCACACGAGGATCGTTATGGATCGGGGAGGGCGGCGTCACAGCTCAGCGCTACTCAACAGGCTCATTCGCAGTCGTTGAGGTCCCAGGGCAGCAGGGCGTGCCAGTAGCGGGCTCCGGAGGTTTCAATGTTAAAACAAACAGCCGGGGTATCGCTGTCCTGCCAAATGTCAGGCCTCTTGCTCAGTCCAGGGTATCAATTGACACAACGGCTATTCCGTTTGAAGTGGGGATAGAAACCAATGCCATGCCTTACACAGCGCGTAGAAATGGTGGAGCAAAGGTCAACTTTGATGTAGCCAGCATGAGCATGGTCGAAATACAGCTTTCGGCGAATGGGGAGCCTGTTCGGTCTTCTTCTGTTGCCATCACAAGCAATGAAAGGGTGATCGTCGGTCATGAGGGTATCGCAGTGCTTATGACTCCTATGCCTGGTCAAAAAATTTCAGTTGAATTTCCGGATGGAGGAATTTGCAAAGCTCAGCTGCCAGCTCTTCTGCCTGAATTCCAAAATAGAATTGAAGTTATTTGCTTGAAGTGACTTGCGAAACTTCCGATTGGGGCTATAAATAAAGGAGATGGGCGAATCTTGCCTTTCGACCTTTCCCAATATAGGAGATATAAAACTATGCGTAAAATTTCAATTGCGGCTGCCTTGGCGCTATCAATGGCTTTGGCTGGTTCGGCTGGTGCCGCAACCCTAAATGATCAGTTGCAGCTTTCACTTGATGTTGAATCATCCTGCATTTTTAGTTTGACTGAAAACTCTTTAACAGGGCGGATAGATAACCAGGGTGGGAGCTTTGTCCTAACTTCACCCGAGGGCTACATCAATGTTGAATGCAACCAGGGGGCTGCTTATACCATTGAGGCAGGAGTGGGGTCAGGTGGGTTCGTAGAACTCACAGGTGATGCTACGGGAGAAAAAGTTCCGGCCTATCTGTTTACTGCGGACCCTTACAAAGGAGGCACTCCATGGTCAACCGTTGCCAACGGAGAAGCATTGAGCGGAGTAGCGACTGGTGGTCCAGATGAACTTACGTTCCAGTTCCTACCTAACACCGACGCAACGGGCCGTAGATCATTAAACATCCCTAAGCCAGATACCTACAGGGCAAACGTGGAAATCACTTTCAACTACTAATGCTGATGTTTGAACGCTATAAGGGCCCCAATTGGGGCCCTTTCTTATTTGCAAATGTCATGTGCGAGGATGTTGACTCTTTTGGGATTCATGCTAAATATGATGTATAGCAAGTAAAAATTGCTAATAAACAACAAAACAGGAGGATTCAATGACACGACCAATCAAAGCATTTTTCAACGTAGTGATCCTGGTGGCAGGTATGGCCCTGGCCAATCACTTTCTTCCAGTTGCTCAGATAACAATGGAAAGCATGTCGCACTCAATCAGTGAAATCACAAGAAAATGAGGAATTCAACATGAGCGCTATCAATCTCGCAGTCTTCATCGCCGTCTATCTCACACAGCTGACCTTGCTGTTCCTGTTTGCCCGCTTCTGCTATCGCAAGGCTGGTTTTAGCAGGTCTCACGCCGGTAGCCCAGCTGGTGCCTTCTTCTACGCCATTGGCGGACTGATCGCGATTGTAGCGATGGTTGCGGTCACCGGTCTGGCTTTCATCTCAGGAAGCATGCTGGTAGCAGTAAGCTAACTAAAAAACATTTCTAAAATGCACGGGGGTGCAAACAATAGGAGAAAAATTATGTCAATGAAAAAATTAGCAGAAAGATGGGTAGCCAATGAGTGGATTAAGCCAATTAAAACAGCGCCAGCCAAGTTGGAGCGGCCTAAAACTAAGGAGGAGATTGAAGCTGCGGCTCTTGCTGAGCACGATAGCTTAAAGTCAAAGGGGCAGATTACGTTCTATCCATACGATAGAGGCCAGTGCTACAACAAGGGTAGCAGGGCAATTATGGCTTTTGTGAATTTGCCTGGGTCTTGTGCTCACTATATTTATTCAGATGACGTGGGTAAGTGGGAGTTTGTTCAATTCCCACACATGAGCACAGAAAAACGCTGCGCAGAGCGGTCGGGTTACAGGAATGTTGAAGGGTTCCGTTCCTATCTTTTCTCTTTCTTCAATAGCTACTTAATTAAAAGCGGCTTCTTTGTAATACGGGACGAGATGGGGCAGTTGCCAGGGCATTTGGACGAAAGCCTGATCAATCGATTGATCGGGAGGAGGTAGTGTCCGTCAGGGAACGATTTGAATTGACAACTTGCAGACTTGAGAACGGCGGTTATCGGATGTTGATTGAGAACCGCCGCCAACGCATCCAGCAGCGATGGGACGCCCGCCTTCTGCGGCGCTTGAGCCAAAATACAGCGCCAGCTAAGGGTGCTCCTAAACGTCCCGGGAGGCTTTAATGGAGGATGATGGTCTACCACAATACATATGGGATCCGGGTGCTTCCCGCGTCGTCTATGAAGACGATAGAAAGCGGACCAAGGAACAGGCGAAATGGATCCAGAGACGCTGGGATGAGCGCAAAGAAAGACGCGACTTAGAGAAGAACACCGGCCCCGCAACGGGGCGGGGAACGCCACCAGGGCGTTTGTGATGGAAAGAAACCCTTATGAAAAGGCCGCATCGACCCACAATCCGTGGGTTGGAATTGGTTGGCTAGGCGTTCTGATCACACTGGTTGTGATGTGGTTTCAATAGCCCCTTGCGCAAAGCGCGAATTGCCTTTAACTGGATGTATAGCAATAAATCCGGAGGAGGTCATGTGCTTGAGAATATCTTAATTGCGTCATATCACGTGCTGGCAGGCATCAGCATGGCGTGGCTTCTCTTGAAGCTTTATCCCAATGTGCTGGATGCCGGAAATAGATATGTCCTGGGAGGAATATTGCTAGCCGTAGCTGTGATCTACTTCGCAAGCCGTGATGTGTTCAACGTGCTCTCCGCATTCGCAGTCTTTGCTTTCGCACTCTGCGTTGCCAAGAACGCAGTGATGAGTGTAGGGGCCATGCCAGGACGCCCGCCGCTAGCTTTCGCCTGCGGTCTTGCAACAGTGTTCGTCGCGAGCTCAGCAGTGTTCAATCTCATCAGCGAGGTCCAGCATGTCGCGTCTATCTGACCCGCAACGTGCGCTTTCAAGCCAAATACCGCCTATCCGCGTCGAGGGCTGGTTCCTAGCGGAACTTAAGAAAGTGGCTGAACTAAAAGGCATCGCGCTATCACATTACGTGAGGCAGGTGCTGCGTGAGAGTGTTCTTGCAGATCAGCTACAAGAAGAGAAGCAAAAGCAATAAAGCAAGATCAGGTTTTGGATAAATCCAAAAAAGAAAGCCCCCGAGAGGGGGCCTTTTTATTTGCCTTAAGGACGTTGGCTCACATGCCAAGCTTTTTCATCAATGCTTCTTTCGTGCGAGGCTTTGAGATTGAATTCAGCGCATCAACGATTTCATTGTAAACCCTGATGCTTTTCGCTGTATCCATCTTCTCAATCTTGTTGCTAAAGCCGAGGTGGCGACGAACTGCATCTAAAAAGCCGACGCCTTCAAAACCGCCGCCTCCAAGCTTTTCAAGCTCACGATCAACTAGTGCAGAGTTCGTAACGCGTTCAACATCAGCGAAGTCAGTGGCATCAACATGGTCGAAGTCTGGCATAAAACTGTCCTTGTCTGGGTGTGGCCTGCATTATTACGTTTTTATGGAAATAAATCAATAGGCGCAAAACATTGATAAATATCGTGCGGCTATGCTTGACAAGTAATTTACTGGGGTTAATTTAAATGTATGGATAGCTGATTTGCTACCCATAATCAACTAATCAGGAGAAAAATATGGAAAACCTAAAAGATAACGTATTAAATTTGACCGAAAGGATGGGCGATCCGGCGCGTGATGTTTTTGAATACGTGTGGAGTAATAAGGATGCAATTATGGGACGATTGGTCGAGACGGGTGGCTTGGATGCTGTGAATGTTGATGGCGACTGGCATGTAAGTTACGCCGACACCGTAGAGGCTGGGCTGATTTCAGCAATCGTAGATCAGCATAAAAATATTGAAGACTACGAGGATATGGAAGAGTCATTCAAGGATGTTGAGATAGGAGTCAATGTAATTGAGTTTGATTCAGGTAAGCTTGGATATGACGTTGTAATTGGGCATGGGGCTGATTACACCGAGGCAACGCTTGGCGACTTAAGAGAATTGAAGAGCTGGTATGATGAAGAGTTCATAGTCATTCGCGATTTTGATGATGAGTTTATTGACAAAGGGCAGCTGCGGTTGCGGGAAGAGGAAGAGAAAAGTTTTAGAGATGAGTTTCCAGGCATCTCGGCGAGAGTTCAACCCGACGAGTATGATGAAATCATGGCTAGGGAGCGTAAGCTAATTTGCCAAGTTCCAAAAAGCTCTGATGAAGAGAGCTGCGCTTTGAAAGAGAGTCAGCAAAAGCGCAGTTCGCTTAGGATAGATTGAAAAATGATTTGTGATTTGGGGGCCCTCTTTATTGGGGGCCTTTTTTCTGCGCGGTATATATTAATCAAAATAAATTAAACCATTTGCGCACTATGTTCTTGACAATATTCAGTATTGAGCTAATTTAAATATATGGATAGGTAATCCCCTACCCATTTAACTATCAGGAGAAACGTATGACATTTGAACTTTTTCTAATTTTGGCTGGATCTGCTCTCATCATCTCTGCGAATATTGCTCGTATACATCAGCGTCATTCTGACAAGCAGTATTCAGAGCATAGGGAAGATTTCATCCAGGACGCCCAGGTCTTTGCTGCTAGAGCAAAGCAGATCATCGTTAAGCGTTAAGGAGCTGCTATGTATACATCAGAAAAATTCTTATATGGCACAATAGTTTTTGTATTTGTTTGCGTAGTTGTCTTTTTTGCTGCTGGAGCTTCTAAGAGTATTGATCAGCAAATGTCGCTCGTAAATCAAATGTCAACTGTAAGCCAGGCTGCTCCCATACTGCAGAAGCTGGATGCTGTAGATGCTCAAAGACGTGAGCGGGCTGAGAGTCTGGCTCAACGATAATGAGCATTGAAAAATACCAAGCCCCCATCAATTGGGGGCTTTTTTATTGCCTGAAATAAATGGTTGAATAAATTGTCGATTTCCTATTGACAAGTGCTCGACTTCTGTTTGCATGTATTTAAAGGTATACAAACAAATACCTTTTTACTAAACCAAACAGGAGAAAAGCATGCGTGTAAATTCAATTTCAGATTCATTTGATCACTCAGGGCTTCTTGCGGCATTCCCAAAACTAGAGAGGGATTCTTACAAGTCGTTTGATCCTTCTCTCTGTCTCGCGACAAAAGCGAAGCGTAGAGCCCGCTTAGAGCGCCAGGAGAAGCGGCAAGCAAAGCACGATGAGATGCAGGCGCGTGCTGAGGCTAGGGCGCGCAAGCAGCAGGAGCGCTGGGGCTTTTAACATTCGTTCTTTTACAACCTCTCAATACAACACAATTAAGGAGAACATCATGACTACAAATACACTTTCACAGACAACTGAAAAGCTTATTTCCGCAATTCAAGCAGAAGATGTGGACGCATTCAGAACCCTGGTGCAGAACATCACGGCAGCGGGCCTCGCTGCTGGGGCATACCCAGGACTCTGGCTAAACGGCCAGCTACCTGGATCTGGAATCAGTGCCTTACATGTAGCGGCAAGGCTTTATTCAATAAATCATCGTGATTCTGTGCGATCAGAAAAATTTAATGCAATGGTCGAAATTCTTTTGACAAACGGAGCTAGTCCTGTGCTTGCAATGGGCAAGACGTATCGAAAAGGAACGCTGGGTCCCAATAGGATCATCGTCACGAAGAATCCGGGTAAAACGGTCGCTGAAGTTTGTGATAAAAAGTTCCCGCCCGCTCTTGTCAAATGGTTCGCAGCGCTAAAGTGCGACGTTAGAATTAGTCGTGATTATCAAGCTTATGCGCCTCAGGCAGGCTCGTATCTCGACAAGTGTTTATTTGCTTCGCGTGCAGGATTGCGTCAAAAAAAATATAAGCGTCGCGCTAATGATGTAAATTGAAATAATTTAATCAATAGGGTGGCGCGATGAGATGCCTGGCCAAGAGTAAAGAAGCCCTGCAATTGCGGGGCTTTTAATTGGCGCTTGCGCAAATCCAATCTTCTGCTATTTCTGGATTGTTAGTTGCCTATCCAGATATAAGGAGTATTTGATGAGAATTTGTGTTTTCAATGCCAAGGGAGGTGTCGGTAGAACCACGACTACGCTCAATCTCGCAGGCTATTTCGCTCAAGACCCTGCGCTGCGCGTCCTGGTGTCTGACTGTGACCCACAAGGCTCTGCCTTGGCCTGGGCCTCCCTGGCAGATGAAACGCCGTTCACTGTCGGCAGGAGCCGTAGCAGAGGCTTTGATGTAGAAATCCTGGACTTGCCACCTAAGATTCCGGAAAACGAACACTTGCCAGAAGCTGATATCTATCTCGTTCCAACGCTTCTCGATGGCGTGTCATTCGTAGTTTTTTTACGGACCATTTCTCTGCTACAGAAGCATCAGAAGCCATATCTGGTCATCGCCAACAGGTTCAACCCGCTGCGCGCAGAGCACAGAGAGCGGTTGTCCAGCCCCGCCATGCGCGATGCGTTTGTTATGAGAGAGAGGGCGGCTTTCGCCGCCTACTATGCCGAAGGCCGAACAGTCTTTGACATGAGTGGTCGTCACATTGGCGGTGCTAGAAGCGAAATTGAGTCTGTTGCTCTGGCTGTCCGGGACCGCCTGAAATTATGGAAGGTGGCCGCATGACTAGCGATTTGAAGAAGATCGGCTCGCGGGCCGGGTCACGTGACCTGAGTGTGGTTGCCCAACAGGTCCACGCTCCGCGCAGGCCTCGCATCAAGCAGCAAGAGCTGACAAGCCTTGAAGAAGCCCAGAGCAAACTTCAACAAGCTGATGACAGCTTCCTGCTTGCAGCTGGCGATCAGCCAGAGCGGTCTACATTCTTTGATCTTGATGACTCCAACGCGCCGCGTTTGAAAGCAGGCAGGAAGGTCCACCTTGTTCTAGAGAGAGGTGCGGCACTGCCGGACTACAGAACACGTCAAGGAAAGCGAAATCACCGAAGTATGGTTACGCTCCCTCCAATGCTGAGGCGGAGCATCCAAGATATTTTTGGTGCCGCTGACGGCGAGGACTTCCCATTCACCACGGCTCTGATTGCCCTGGCCGACTATGGTGCAATGGCTCTCAAGAGAGATGACAAGATGCTCGTTGTGAGCCCTGCAGACGATCCGCAGGCTGAGGAACGTAAGCGAGTGAGAACGCTGATACGACGAGTCGGCTTGAAGCAATAGTTAAGGCCCCTCGCGGGGCCTTTTATTGTCACCACTTCTTGATCGCATCGAACAGATCTAAAACATGGAACTCCATCTCTAGTAGCTCCAGTGCTGTCGCTGGGTGGGCGTTTCCACTAGCCACGCTCTCTTTGTAGGCGTCGAGATCATCGCGTGCAGTGCGCCACTGGCGCTCCCTCTCTTGTTCAACACGTTTGCGATAGGCCTGCCTCTCGCTGATAGCTGAAGGCTTGTCGGAAAGCTTGCGAGGAGGCGATGGTGCGGCTATGGCCGTCCGCCGTGCGCTCAGATGTTTGAGGTCATCTGGGAGACGATCACGCAAGCGTGCGAGTGAGTAGGCCAGCGTTCCCTTGGTGCGCGAGTTGTTGCCGACAAGGCGCGGCCTGCGGCGCACGAGATCATCAATATTATGAAATGTGTAGCGCCACCAGTGCTGCCAGTTGTGTGGATCCACAGGGACAGCATCATCAAGAGACAATGGCTCAACAAGCGCTCCGTTCTCTACTAGAGCCCACACTGCATCAAGGAACATTGGCTCCGCCAGTTCCATTACGACAACGTCAGTGGTGCTCGCCATCGGCTGAGCAAGGAAGCCAAACCGAAGTATCGCCGCAGCTTCGCCATAGGCCTGATCTTCGCCGCCGCTCACAGCCCAGCCCACATAGCCACGCTCAGCGCTGTGATGAGCGAAGAGCTTCACGCGAGGTTGTTGCCACCTTTGCCGCAGGCAGGCGAGAACCTGAGCCTTGCTCGCACCGGCTCTCGTAGCAGTCAAATGATTGCTGGCAGTGCTGAGCACAGCGTCTCTCTGTTGAAGCACAGAGGCTCTGGACTCCTCAGTTCCACGATTGAGGAACGAGTCCCAGGACAACACATCGCGGTTGCTTCGCGCCTTCGCACAGCTCAGGCAAGTGACGATCCGGTTCTCATCAAAAGCTTGCCCGCCAAGAGCCGGTGGCAGCAAGAACGAGTTGACCAGGCGCACGCCCTCAGCATCCCCATGAACTAGACAGAAGCGGCAAGCGCGGCCCTCTGACATGTTGACCAGCCTGCGTTTCCATGGAGCGGTTTGAACTTTAGAAGGAGCGGCGGCCTTCAAAATACTTTCGGCTACTACTGAAGGAAGCGAGGCTGCGGAGTTCATAAAAGAACCACCTGCTTTCCATCCAAAGCTGATTTTAATGATCGTAAGGCGCGTTCTTCATTGAGTGCTGAATGGCAAACATAAAAAATGTTAGCGCCCCTTGAAGAATTGAGTGAGCCATCATCAAGGGTGAGGGCGTAAGCAAAGGCGTGGCACATGTGGTTTTCCTCCCGAGCTATCAATTGGATTACACATTCATTGATAGCAGGGGTTCCCATATGCGCAAGAGGATGGCTTTTAGTTTTTCTTGGGGCCACCGGAGGTTGTCGTTTGGTTTGCCTGTGTTCTTGTCTGATGGATCGTCGCCAAGAGCAAACTAATAATACACTTCACGCACTGAAGTGTTTCTGAAAAGCGGCCCCTCAAGGGGCCCTTTTAATTTCCAAAGCCTTTGGAAGCCAATGCTGCGCGGCGGGCCTACATCAAAGGCCCTTGCTGGACTCTTTCAATCCTGATTTCCCTTTAATGTCAACGCTCTTCGGAGGGCCTTGCGCAATTCTGATTTTGGGTTATTGATTGTAAAAGGGTAAATGGAGGATTAAATAAATGAGGGCGATAAAAATATACATGCAGCCTAAAGACTATTCGCGCATCACTGCAGAGTTGATGGCGAAGGGCGAGTCATTCTCTGAGTTTGCGAGAGAGGCTGTTTTAGAAAAATTTGATAGAGAGAAATTGCTGGATCAAATGATGCTGGCGAGGTCGGGGCTTGATGAAGTGCTTGCTGAGATAAGGATGGAGACAGCTCGCTCAAGAAGAGATATGGCAGCGCAAGCCAGCAATCACTTGGAGTTGCAGAGAAATGAAGCTTCAACATCTCTAGCCAGGAATGAAGAGTTCCTGCAGCTGCTCGTAAAGGAGCTGTCTAAATTGTTCGAAGGCAATAAAAGCGCAACTACGACTCCTGGCCGCAACATACCCAGAGGTCCTGGGACTGAATTTTATCCCGGCGATGGAAAACAAATTTAACTAACTAACACTGGAGGGGAATATGAAAATATACAAAGCAGCACTACTTGGTCTTTCAATTTCATTGTCATTGACCTGCATAGCTAATGCAGGCGTCAAAGACTGGATGCGGGATAAAAAGGAACGGCTCACAGGGCAACACACAGCGGAGCAAGTTGCATCGCCAACTGAGCTGCCTCCTGTTGAGGTTCATGAGCAACAGCAGAAAGCACAGAGGGTGGATGGGAAAAGGCTCACTGCTGATGCAGCCAAAGGCTGTGCGGCTGGAGCAGTGATGAGCTTGCTTTCAGGTGGCCTGGATCTACGCGCGTGTGCTGCTGCCGCTGTAGGAGCTGGAGTTCAATCAGTTCAGCAGCAGCTTGCGCAGGCAAGACAAGTTGAGGAGGCAGCAAAGCGGGCTGGCATGAAGGCCAAGGTTGAAACCGAACAGCATACAGACAGAGCTGGAAGACAGCAGGAGGCAATGAAGTCAATCGAAATTGAATATGAAGCATCTGATCTTTTAGCGATGGACGCTAAGACAGTAGAGACAATGGAAAAGCTCTCGAACCTCTTCAAGGGGTCAAAGGGTCAGCTTGATATCAGGATTGAAGGGACCAATCCGGCTTGTCTTGCGCTTCTAAGTGAACTGGATAAGCGCGGAGCTCTTGATAGGCATCTAGTAGACAACCAGTGCGGGCGCAGCGCATCGCACAAGCTCGTAATCACTTCGCTAGCAAAGGGAGGCAAGTGATGAACGACATTCAGCGTGAAAGAGAGCTGCGCAGGTTAGAAGCGAGTCTGGGAGTAGATAGAGGTGTTGAAGGTAGTTCGATAACTGAGCCAGCTCCTGTCGTCCCAGAGCGTGTGATGGAACACGCCCAGCCGGTGGTGAAGAAGGTTGCTAAAGCAAGCCAGCGAATAATCAAACAGACACCAGAGGCTGCTGACAACTCCCTCAAAGGATTGCCAAACATAACTCTGAGTAGAGCTCGTAAGAAGAGTCTATATATATGCGTGGGAGCTGTTCTGTTGACGGGCGCTGGAATTATCGCATTCAATCTCATGCGCGATAAATCGGGGTCAGCTGCGCCTGCTCCTGCTATCGCTATTGCTCCACCGCAGGGCCTATACATTCCGCCTGTCACTAATCAAGTGCCAGGGCGAGTGCAGGAAGAGGAAAGGAAGCCCGTTGAACATCCAGAGCAAGCAATGCCTCAGGAACTTCCTGCGATAGAAGAAGCTCCACCCCTTGAACCTGCGCAACCTCCTCGCAGTTCAGTGGATGAGGATAAAGGGAGTGCTCAAAACGCTGTTCCTGCTCAAGTAATTGCCCCAGCACCTGCTGCCGCACCTCGTGCCATTCAACGGTATCAACCGCCTCCTGCATCTGATAAAGAAATTAAAGCTGAGGTTGAAAGAGTGGAGGCTGGGAAGCCCTGGCAGAGCAAGATTGACCAAATTAAAGAGTTGGATCTTTAATTGAAGGGCTTGCGCACTTTAAATTCTCTGCTATTTCTGGATAGGTAAACCACTTACCAGAAAAATGGAGGATTAAAGAATGTCAGTTTTAGATAGAGCGCTTTCGTTAATTTTTACTCAATACAAAAGCGATTTCCGGCCACGCTTCGGGAGTCGCTTTTCTGCTTTCTGGGGAACCTTGCTGCTGGGCCCTGTTGAAACAAAGGGAATAGAAGACGTTCACCCTGACTTGCAGTCGAGCTACTACCACCTAGTGATTGATAGGCGGCCTCCCAGGACGGAACTCGGACTAAAGCAATGGGAAGAGGGTAGCAGGCTCGTGGCTCCAACTCGCTACGCAGAAGAACGCTATGCAGGAAAAGCTCAATTCATCGCAACAGCGCTAATTACATTCGCGCTTTGCCTTGCTGCATCTGGAGTTTTAGCAATTAAGGGCGGAGCACGGAATGAGATGAGGGTCATGGCTTCTAACAACGGTCAGGTTGCGCCTACAACTCAGAGCTGCGAAGCACTCGCGCGAAGTTTGATTGATGGAACTGCAGATAAGAAAAATCCGGCAACTATGTCGCTTGCTAAATCGTGCCAATCAAAATACTAGCAGGAGGAATAAATGAGTTTACTTTACAAATTGCTTGATAAAACTGAGCTGCTTTTGTCAAAAAAAGAAAGCAAGGGGCCGCAGTCTCACACACGTATGCTTGAAGAGGCTTACAAGGTGGCAGATCTGATTACTGGCCGCCATGACGTGCCTGATCGCATTCCTTCAAATCAGCTTGTCGTTGAGCCAGAGCGCGAGGAGCTTGTTAAGCGCATGGGGGCTGAGTTGATTGATGGCGTCTGGACGGTCCCTGAAGGGATGGATATGCAGAAATTCAGTCAGTTTTGGCCAATGATTCCAGCTGATTTACGCGATAAGGCCTCTCGCAACACTACGACAAAGCATGGTGACCCAATTGAAGGGTATCTGCGCCCAGATGACATTGTGAGGGGAGGGGACTCGACAGCTACCCCTCTCATGTATGGAGCACTGCCAGTCATAGGCGCTTTGTCATACCTGACTTCGCTCTTTAGCCCGACACTCGCGCTCCTGATCATGATTCTCTCGGTCCCATTCCTCATAACCATTGCCCAGGGCGAGGGAATTATTGATGCTGTCAAAAGCTTCTTTGTCTTGCTTGTTGGGCCTGCTGCATTGGCAGCCATGGCCGCAAACGGGGCGCGTCAGCTTGAGAGCTTGAATCTCCTGGGATCTATCAGAGCAGGTGGAATTCAGTCAGTAGTAACTGCGTCTTTGAGTCTAGCTACCCTATCAGCAATAGTGATGGGAGTCGCGTTTGTTTTGATGCTTGCTTCAAATATGCTTGACTCAAAATATAAGGCGTCAGTAATAGGCGGTTTCTGGGCGCGTGCTCGCTATAGCGCAAAACTGGCATTTGTTTTCACACTTGTGATGACTTTGTCTCTAGCAGTTCTTCCCACTTCAATGTTGCCATTCGCGTTTTTCTTCATGGCAAGTCTGTATCCCATGATCCACACTGAGAGCAATTACAACTCTAGGGCTAAAGAGCTAGAGGCGCTTGGCATTACATTCAAACTGGGCCGCATGGGCAAGCTGAGCACAGTTCATGTAGAACCACGCATTCTGCAGGCGAAAGAGGCTTTTGCAGATAAATCGCCCACTATGGTAGTTGGATACGCGGAAGGTTGGTTGACAGCAAAACACCATCCCAATGCCCCCGACGAGGGCCAGGAGATGATTCTTTCGGCAATTGATGTTTCATCGCATATTCTGGTTTTCGGAGCTACAGGCGTTGGTAAAACATCGTCTACGCTGCGCCCGTGGATCAAGCAGTGGACTGAAAATAAAATGGGCTCAGCCTTCATTGCTTGCGCAAAAGGCGCTCTTGCCGGTGAGGTATCGGCTTACATTGATCTAATGATTGGAACGGGTGTGGACTACGCTCCTATGCAGGGGCTTGATGCTCAAGGTGTTTACAACGCTCTAAAGGCAATCAAGGTTTCAAACAAAAGATCAAGTTCTGACCCAATCTGGGATAACGGAGCAATGGATTACATTGACAACGTGACTGTCCTTCATGAGGCGCTGCGTGACCATGAGCTTGCGATGCTGGAATATTCCCATAACGCTTCAATTGAAAACGAAGATGCTGCGCTCTATTACAGGCTTGAAGCTGTTCGATTAGAGAAGGCTGGCGTTGACGCAACTGAGGCAAAATCCAAGGAGGAGCTTGCTCTTGAACGCTCTAGATACTGGGCATCAAAGGCAGTTACAGAGCGGAAGTGGTTGTGGAACATTGATACCCTTTCAAAAATAGTTGTAATGGGTAATCAAGTTCGCGTTGTTGATGGAATGCCAGTTGCATCTGAGGATATGTTGTTTGCGCTGGCAGAGCTCGGCTATGGAGCATCAGACGAGCGGAAGCAACGTATGCCTGAGTCAATTCATCCAGATATTGGTAAAGGCACATTGCTGGATGGAACAATTGCATACTTCACGAATACCTGGCCTAACGCGGGAGAACAACGCTCCTCGTGGATGTCTAATGTCAATGATCGAATTCAACCATTGTCCAGAGGTAAGTATTTAACTGGAAAAAATGGAGTTCACTGGAAAATGCTAGAAAAGGGCGAGGATGTTAGATCCTGTCTATACTGGAAAAATGTTGGAATTGACTTGCCTGAAACAATTCATGGTCGTGCTGGTTTAGCAATTACCGCTTTTGCTAAACAGTGTGTGTATGACGAAGTGAAGAAGCGGGGTGGTATGAAGAAGGCGGAATGGAAGGCTATGGGTCAGTCGCGTGTTGCGTTCTTCTTTGATGAGGCCCAGGGCGTGGTTGGTGATGCTGAGTTGCAGCTCATCGACATTTCAAGGTCATTGGAAGCCGCCTTTATCTGTGCCACGCAGTCATATGAAAGTTTTGTTGAGCGGTTTAATGATGATAATACGGCGCGTAAATTCGCAAATACATTCCAGTCTTTCTTATGCTTAGAAGCATCAAGCGGGACGTATGAATATGTAAAGACAAGGCTTGGTAAGGCGGATTTGATTACATTCAAACAACGCTCAAACGGCATTGATTACTCTGGAGCTTTGAAGAATTATGCGCTTAGTCCGCTAAATGATCCTGAGCACCCCAACAGGGCAGGCATGGAAAGTCTATTGAAGCGTGGATTTGGCAAGCTAATTGTTCGCGCTCCTTCTGCCCCAATGATATATGCGGGTGGAAAGTGGGTAGGAAATAAGACCCGTCAGCTTGATGAGAACTCAATGCTTACTGATATAACAGTTCCTGTGGGGGGAGTCCTTGAGACTGTAGATGTGTTTGAGGATCAAGAGTTCAATTCATTGCTAACGAGGGGTAAGGCGATTGTTTCCTTGCGTCGCGCAGGTGGCAAGAGAATTGACCTTGTGAAGCTTCAGTATGTAGGTCCGGACGAATTGCGGAAGGATAAAGTGGCCTGATCGAAAGAGGAGGTGGTTTTCCCCTCCTCTTGCGCAAATTCAATTGTAGGTAATTATAGAATTTAATTTCAAAAATCGGAGGAACTATGAATGATGAAGTAAAAGGTGGCAATAAACTATTTGAAGCTGCGGCAGCGTTTCAGGAAGTTCGTAAAGAGCGTGATGAGCATTTAAGGTCAGATCGGCCCAGTGCGTTCATGAAAGACGAACACAAAGCCTGGGCTGAAAAAAGCTCTGAGCTTAGCGCTTCAGTGGAAAGTGCTAAAGAGAAGTTTTTTGGAGAAATTAATAAGGCTAGTCCTGAGGATATCGAAAGGCTTCAAGGGAAGATGAAGGAAACTATGGAGGTTCAGAACTCGCAGCGCAAAAGCTTTAGTCAACTGTTGTCTGCTCGCAGAGAGCAAGAAGGTGACAGCCTTCCCTTTCAATTGAGTGAAGTGGAAGATGAATGGAAGAATAGGAATGAAAACAGGGCGCGTATAAGAACCTCACACGGAAGAGAAGACTATGCAGCTACGGCACAAAGCGAAAGTGATTATTGGAAGGCGCATCAGAAGAAAGAGGATGCCTACATGCAGGCACACCTGGGCAGCGGTCAGCCCACTCTGGGCCAGGTTGAAGACTGGCACAGAGAACAGCAGAAACAACAGAGGCAAAAGGATGTTTCTGAGGTCAGGCTTAAGCAACAAATACAGTGATTACTAGAAGCCCCGCAGATGCGGGGCTTTTTATTGGTTCAGTGTCTTGACCAAACGTGATTCTCTGATTTTATAGATACATGGGTAGTTAAGTCCCTATCCCTTTATCTTTTAAAAATTGGAGGACACGACATGATCAAAGAGAGGTATCTGAGAATAATAGTCGCAACATTGTTGGCGATGCCATTTGCATCTTTTTCAAGCACAATCACTATCAATGACCCCTATAGTCAAATCGCTTCGCAGGATCTGATCAACGCCATTTTTCAGCAGTCTGAAGAACTTGGTCTTACAAGTATTGCTCCAGAAATAGATCGAGGCGTTGCCAAGCGAGCGTTAGACGCTATGTCCTGCGCTACAGAAGAAGGACAGCAAATTGACAAGCTGCTTGTTGTAGATATGAACATGCCAGCTCGCACTAAAAGGCTTTGGGCTTTTGATGTGAGTGACCTTGACAATCCAGTTCTAATCACAAGGGATTACGTCGCCCACGGGTCTGGTTCTGACATTTCAGCAAAGGGTAGGGCAGCAAAATTCTCAAATATCCCGGACTCCAACATGACGAGTCTCGGGCTCTACCGCATCGCTGAAAAATATCAAGGCAAAAATGGATGGAGCAGGCGGCTTGATGGTCTATTTGCAAGGTTCAACAGCAAGGCGCGAGACCGCGCCGTGGTATTGCATCCCTCTAACTACGTTCGTGATGACTATGTGGGCAGGAGTCAAGGCTGCCCTGCGGTCAATCAGCGGACCATGGACAAGCTGGAAAAGGCAGGTCTCAGCAATGCCTATCTTTACATCGATGGTCAAGATGAAGAGCTTCAATCTCTTGTCAGCGCTTGTGCTGAAAAGAGGCGTGCTCGACTACTAGCTGAGGCAACGCGACGCCTGGAAGATAGCTATGGGCTATTCGCTGTAAGCCTTATCTTTAATGATCCTGCAGCCTCTTCTGGATTTTTGAGCTGGGCCTTGCCTGATAGTGAATTTATCTCAACGCCAATTATCAACACTGAGGCGGCATGCCTCATTGACAGATCCAGGCATGGCCTTAGGTTGTCTGTATGAAGACAAATAACTACAAGCAAATACGATCAGTTCTGATGCAGTCTAAAGTTGCCCCTGAAACAGAGGCAGCTGTTAGAAGATATGCAGCTAAGAATGGATACACCATCTCTGCGGCAATTAGCTTTATTTTGGCGAACTGGGCGTCAGCTCAGAAAAAGAAGAAGTAATGGTGGATAGACCTGGGAACACTTGTGAATGAAAAGGTCTTTGACGCTTTTGGGCGTGTCCCCCCGCATGTAGCTCCTAGTGTTCTTGTAAGGCGCTGGGATCAGGCACTGATTGCCAGTGGAGCTACGTTCCTTGCGGCATGGCCGTCTCTTCTGTGGGTAGGCTTGAAGCTTCCAGGACCTGAGATAGGGCCATGGACACTACATGTCACAGGTGCGCTTGCGGTGGCATTCAACTGGTCAACCTTTGGCGTATCAGCAGGGGCGGCGGCGTCTGACTACCTTAGCCAGGTCAACGATCCCTTACATGTCATCTTGAGGGTAGGGATCCCGCTAGCACTCTCTATGGCTTGTGCATGCTGGTCTTTTGCTAAAGGCCTGACACCTCGCTCAAACACGTGGCATTTGTCAGGTCCTCGCTTGCTAGACGGCAAGGAAGCGTTGAGAGAAGCCAGAGCAAGAAGCCTCAACAAGAAGCAGATCGAAGCTGACAGCTTTCCCCTGGCTCTCCACCCAGCGCTGATCTTGCCCAAGAAGCGATGGGCGAGGCATCTGCTGATCGCGGGCAGCGTGGGTAGTGGAAAAACCGTCATCTTGATGGCGTTGATACGTCAGATGCTTCAACGCAACTTGAAGTGCTTCATCTACGACGTAAAGGGTGACTTCACAGCAAAGGGCGACTTCGGAGTCGGTCATCGCCCCATAATTGTTAGCCCATTCGATAAGCGGTCATACGTGTGGGATGTTGCGCGTGACGTGCGATCACCTACCCAGGCTGCAGCATTCGCAGCAAGCCTCATCCCTGAGGAAAGCGGCAACGGTAAGTTCTGGACCATAGCAGCCCAACAGCTGCTGACGGGTGCATTGCGCTCTCTTCAAAATACGAGGGGAACAGAGTGGACCTGGACGGATCTAGCGCATGCCGTCTCCCAGGGCGCTCCTGCAATGCTGCCAATGCTCAAGGAGCACTACGCTAAAGCTGCGCCTCTGATCGCGAATGAGGAAAGCCAGTCAACTGCTTCAGTCCTGGCTACGTTGGCAGGCTACACGCGAGTCATTGATGACCTGGCACTAGCGTGGCCTACACGCACAGATCGCATGTTTGCTATGACTGACTGGGTCAAGGATAGCTACAAGGGACGCAAGCAAGTCATCGTCCAGGCTGGCCCAGATCCGAGCCTTACCAAGGCCTACATAGCAGCAATGATCAATGTTGCTGTTCCGTCGATCATCTCAGCACAGCTCCCAGACAACGAGGAGGGCCGTTTCCTAGGTTTCATTCTTGACGAGCTGCCGAGCATCGGGCGTCTGAACATCGATCAGCTGCTTACCCTGGGGCGTTCTAAGGGCGTGTGTGCAGTGCTCTGCTATCAAGACTTCAGTCAGATGGAAGCTGTTTATTCAAGAGAAGTGGCTAAGACGTTCTCTAGCACTGTCGCAACAAAAATTATTTGTGAAGTGCAGGCCGGTGATACGCGGGACTACCTGGCCTCAACACTGGGTAAGCACAAAGTTGCTTGGAGGACGTATGACGACAACGCAACTGTTCATGAAGAAACACGGGCCATCGTTTCTTCGCCTGAGCTGACAGACCGTCTGGGCTTCAGGAAGGGAAAGGCATTTGGGCCCAGTGGTTGGGGCATTCGCGCAATTGTTCAGATGGGCGGAGATCCACTGTTGCTCAACTTCCCCGGTAACCAAATAGAAAACCAGCGTCCAGGACAAGTTCCAGCAAGGTGGACGCTTGGTCCTCGATCAGCGCCAAAAATAGTCACCTCCAACCCAACGGGCATGATTGAAGAAGGGGCGGACATTGGCCTTTCAATAGCTGACGTGTTGGCTAGAGAGGCATCGCGGATATACAAGTCAAAAGACTGATTCAGTTCTTTACAAAAACGTCATTTGCCTTTTACTGAAGTTGTCGCGTTTGCCGCTTCGACAACGGCGTATTGGGAGATAAAGATGATTTCTATTGCTCGTATCAATGCTCGTGGAAAAAAACAAAATGGTGAGGCGGTGGTTGACTACCTGCTCGCAGTAGAGGAACTGTCGCAAGGGATGAGGAATGCAGCTGAGAGGGCTAATTCTCTCGCAGCGTCAGATGGTCTTGCATCTTATTACTTTGATGAGAAGGCAGATGCTGTCCAACGATGGTCAGGAAAATTGGCTGCTGACTTGGGACTGGAAGGAAAGCCCGTTGATAAGCAGGCGATGTTGAAGCTCGCAGAAGGATTTCATCCCTACACGGGGGAGCCGCTTTGTAAGAACGCGGGAGAGAAGCCCAGGGAGGTTGAAAAGATTGATCGAAAGACTGGGAAGCCCAAGCTCGATAAGAATGGGAATGTAATTCTAAAGTCTGAGGGAGGGCATAGGGTCGGCTTTGACCTTGTTACGACGCCACCTAATAGTGTGTCTATCGCATTCGCGCTTGGCAACGATGATGAAAAGCTGGAAATACTCAAGGCGCATAGGCGAGCAAACGATGTTGCGATGAAGTTCCTTGAGAGCAAAATTGAAACTCGCAGGGGGAAGCAGGGAGTCAATGTGATCGGGACCGAAGGTATGATCATCATGCAGGCGGATCACATGGGAAATAGAAATTTGAATTGTTGCGTTCATACTCATAATCTTTGTTTTGGTATTACGAAAGGTGTTGATGGCCAATACGGCACCTTTGATTCTCAAGAAATATACCGTCATCAAAAAGCTGCTGATCAAATTTACAAGAGCGAGCTCGCAATGAACTTGCGAGAGCTTAAGTATGGAATTGAGCAGTTGCGAGAGGTCGATGATCTAGGTGAGGAGACGGGCAACGTGTCCTTTGAAATATCAGGTATTAGTCGAGAATTGATTGAGATCAATTCGACACGCCGCGCTGAAATTCTAAAATATGAATTAGAGCATGGGGTTGATCGTCAAGCAGCTTGCCTGGCAACCCGGCGACATAAGGATGAACCGGCCTTCGATGAACTGCAGGCCATGTGGACCGAAACCTTCAACAAGATCAAACAGGATCGCGCAGAACTGGTGCCGTCTATACAGCAATTAAAATCTACGGGTGATAAAAACATGAGGATTGATGAGGATGAAGAAATATTAAAGCGTCTTCATAAGAAAGATTCGGTGTTCACTGAGTGCCATCTTATTGAGGCTATCGCAAAAGAAAACATAGGGAAAGTGCGATTTTCTGATGTAATCGAGAAGGTGGAGGAATTTAAATCTCGCATGCAGCTGGTCGAGATCGCGCCTGAGAGGATTGCAGCTGCCGATGCCGGGGAGTCACTTTCTCGGCGTAACACGGAGGTGAGATATGCCGCAGGGTGGATGGTGGAGTGGGAGAGGGAAATAGTAAGTGGAGTTGCGGCAAGGCAAGAGGAGGAGTTTCAGAAAATTCCTCTAAATAAAGTTGAGGAATGTATCGCGGCATATGAGTCGAAAAAGAATTTCACAGTCACGGGCGAACAACGCAATAGCGTCATCCATGTGACTTCAAAATCAGGTGGAGTTGCAGTGTTTACAGGTGGTGCGGGCACAGGAAAGACTAGTGTCAGTGATATCTATAGCGATGTATTTAAGGCGGATGGACGCAACATGATTGGTGTTTGCGTATCCAACAAGGCGGCTTCAAAGTTGGAAGCTGAAAGCGGGATGCCATGTAAGTCAGTAGCCAAGGCGTTATCGTTGCTTGACAGAAATATGATGATGCTTACTGATAAGGATGTGCTGGTCATTGATGAGGCGGGAATGATAGATGCTGATCAGACAAGGCGTTTGCTTTCATACGCTCAAATAGGTGGAGCTAAAGTAATTCTCCAAGGTGATGAAATGCAGCTTCAGCCCATTGGGGCTGGTTCTGGGATGGCACTTGCAAAGGTGGCTGTTGACGATGTTCAGTTGACGGAAATCAGAAGACAGAAAAACGCTGAAGATCGGATGATCGCGGGCCTTTTTTATAGCCGGGGACCTGACGGATCAATCAAACACCACAAAAAGGGTGAAAAGTCGCGCAGCGAAACATTACTGCACGGAAAAGCAATATTTGATGCTCTAGAGGCAAGGGGCTGCATTGATGATTACGATACGCGCGATCAGGCTATTGACGCGCTTGTTGAAGACTACATGTCCTCTGGCGCAAGTGTTGATCAAAGACTCGTTCTCGGCAGCACGCGGAAAGATGTAAGAGACTTGAACGAAAAAATACGATCTGCAATGGCCTCCGCTGGTATTGTTGATTCTTCTGCGGTCAGCGTATCGGTTGTCAATAAGAGTGATAAGTATTTTATTGATCTGTCGCCAGGGGATCGTATCGCTTTCACGAAGAATGATGAAAAGGGCCTAGGGGTTGTAAATGGCGATTCAGGGACGCTATTGAGTGTGGAAAAAGGCAAGTCTGGCGGCTATGACATGGTTGTTAGGTTGAGGTCTGAAACGCCTGCCAAAGATGGGAAATTGGTAAGTTTCAATACGGACTCGTTCAATAATATTCGACACAACTATGCCGTCACTATTCATGATAGTCAGGGGCAAGGTAAAGAGGATGTTTTCCATCTTGCTCATTTAGGCATGATGGATAATCACAGTGCTCTAGTTGCCTTCACTCGCCTTACAAAGGGTAAATATACGATGTATGGCGACACCGAAACTATTGAGCGCATTCATGAGCGCATGGGGATGGAGCGATTGAAGGCGAATGCCACAACTGAGGGTATTTTAAAGGACGCAAAACAGATTGATAAAAATCACATTGCTCTCAGCCAGCTGCGGAGCTCTATCGAGGCATTTAATGGTCTGGATAAGAAGCGGGATGGACAAAGGATTGATAATATTCAGAAGACGAGAAAGACAATCAACGTGTTCGGGCTTGGTTCCTGAAATCACAAGGTCAAAGTTAGGAGCAGGGACGCTCCGATTGATACTGCCGCCATCAAAGCGGCGAGCTTAAAAAAAGGGAATCTTCTGCGTGGTATCTGCCAGGACAACGTTCCGGCTAAATACTGTCTCTGCCGCGTTGCTCTCTTCCAGGGATCACATGTAATGCCTGGAGGCTTCGCATAGATCTTCCAACCTGCTTTCGCTGCATTGATCCTCCACGCATATTCGTATTCCGACGCTTGAGCCTCTGTCGCGTTGACAGAGCCGAGATTGATTACGTCGAACGGCTTGCCTTCCCATCCGCCTCTTAAACTTCTGTGCTGCTTTTGACGTTGATCCAGGTCAACTGTTTGGCCGATGTAGACGTGTCCATTTTCAAAAATTAAGGCGTAGAGTGTTCGTGGTCTTACGTGATACTTTTGATCTCGCTTCCAGCTCATGGGTCTCCTTATGTATGTTTGATAACTCATACATAAGCGGAAACTGAGATATGGCAAGCGGTTATTCGGAAATAAAAAAAAGGGACCCTGAGGTCCCTTTGCTATATATGAGGTTTACCAGGGTAAAAAAGACCACCCGCTGGCCGTCTTGAATCGCAGGTATTTTTCAAGCTGTTGTTCAAGTGTCTTTAGGTTGTCTTCAAAGCGCTGGAGTGCGGCCGACCTGTTTTCCCGACTTTTCGTTAACACACGTCCATCTGCAGAAGCTTCTTTTTCCATTATTTCAATTCTGTCCTTTATGCCTGTAGCCATGGCTCCTGCATCTTTGATCTTCTCCAGCGTTTCGTAAATTCCATCAGAGCTCTTGAATAAGAACTTCGATTCACGGAATGCTTTAATCATGTTTGCTTCGCACGCTTTGATTGGCGTGTCGGTCTTGCCCCACAGGGCTTGGTAATATTCCAGTGCTGTGGTGTAGATGGCGAAGCGCTTGTTATACAGATCCAGCCTCGCTTTTGAACTGGCAATCTTCATTTGCGATAAGGCTATAAGGATTGTTGCAATACTTAGCAATACAGTTACAGTGTCCTTGTCGAAATTTATAGTCATCACTTCTTCGCTCTTTAAGGGTGAATCGGATTTAATATGATTCAAAATAAATTAGCAAGTGCGTTCAACGAACAAGGGCCCCGAAGGACCCTTGCCGAGATACAGATCACCTCCTTTTCTGCCGACACATTCTTTAGCGTCCTAAGTTGATTGACACTCCGACGCCACCCATTGCTTTACCTCTTGCGCTATACGAAAAACCACCCGACACGCTTGTGCGCTCTGTAATGCGTGATCTCCAGCCGACAGCGAGTGCTGCTTCACTACCGCTGAAACCAATGCCTGCCGAAGCCTGGACTTCGCCTACGGCAGCTGGAACGTTCGCCGCCGCCATCATCGACATGGCCGCTACTTGAGCTCCCATCGCGTCTATTCGGCGGTCCTGACGATCAATGCGCCTGTTAGTTTCGTCCCAACGATCATTAAGAGCGGTCTGCATGTCATAGATCTGGCCACCGTTCACCGCGTCCGTTGAACCTTTCTCTATGCGCCCAGCTGCTACGCCTGTGACGCGCTGGTTGCCCGCATCGATGCCATCCCTTGTCATTGATGGGCCACCTTCAATGGAGACGCCTTTGGCGTCCACGGTTGTTGCGCCGATCTTGACGCTGCCGTTTTCACTGAGGACTACGTTGTCAGCCACACCCACTGTTTGAGTGCCATCCTGGTTCTCGCTGACTTCGATGTTCTTGCCTGCGACAGATTTGCTGCCGCTACCACCGCCAACGCCATCTTTTCCGTCAACACCTTTGAGAGAAGCAAGCCATTCCTTTTCAGTGCCGCTGTAACCATTGTCTACGGCAACATCATAGGCGCTCCGGCCATCTGCGCCGTTTGCACCTGCAGGGCCTTGAGGTCCAGTTCCAGGGGAGGATGCGCCAATGCGGTTGTCTAAGTAGACAAGAGCGTCATTCACATTATTGAAACTAGGACCGCTGGGCATCGCAAAGCTTGGGTTGGTCCAAATCCCAGTTGTTGGATCATATGAAGCCCCGCCGCCGAACCACACGGCTTGCCTGGACACTGCGGTTTGAGTTTGACGGACACGCAAATCTACTGCTCTAACTTGCCCGGTATTAGCCGCATCGTTGTCTTCAATGCCGCCAGCAACATTCTTCAGACGCTTATCATCGCCTGCTCTGCCAAAAGATACAGTCCCGTCTTCAGAGCACTCAGCGCCATAGCCAATTGACGTGCATTTCGCTGTCGCGGATGAAAATGCTCCTACTGCAGTCGATTGGTCGGCATATGCGTTTGCCTGGTGGCCTGCCGCAAGAGAACCCTCGCCGTTGGCATTGGCATTAGAACCGTAGGCTGAAGACTGATTTCCAGCCGCACGTGCCGATGGGCCACCTGCTACTGAATTTTCGCCTGTAGCTAGCGCTGGATCATTTTTAGATGGATCCCCATTAGCAGCGAAATAGGGATTGCCTGTTCCGGGGGTTGTAGGGATGCCAGCCAAGGCATCGTTTAATTGTTTGAGGTTTACGGCATCTGTATCAGCTGTGCCCGCGTTTACGCCTGTTAATTGGCGATTTCCAAAGGCTACTGTGTTAGCCCTTCCACCTGTTGAACCGCCGATGGCGATTGAGTCCGGGGCGTCTGCTTTAGCTCCAGGACCAATTGCCGCAGTTGCACCGCCAGTAACATAAGCGTTTGGGCCGATAGCAACGCCATTTCCACCAACTACACCATTGCTTTCAACTCTCGCGTCTCGGCCAATTGCAACCCCGCCGCCGTCGTTAACGCCTCCAGCGTAAGCGCCATTACCGATAGCAACACCTTTTCGACCTGCGGACGCATTGTCTCCCACAACGGTGCTTCCATAAAATGCCTTTGAGTTTCGACCTATTGCTATGTTCGGTCCGTATTCGCCGTTATCAAATTGAGTCTCTGCATTTGCGCCAATGGCAATGTCATAGCTTCCTATTGCGCGTGCTGCTCCGCCTGTTTCGGGGCCGTTAACAGCAATTCTGTTACTGCCACTTCCCGCAGCGACTGTTTCATTCAGCTGTTTAACGTTTACAGCGTCGTAGTCGCCCACTCCCTTGGCAACACCTACTATTCTTTTTCCCTCTGGTTTCCCGCCACCGACTGCAACGGTGTCGTATTGATCGGCGATTGTATTTGCTCCAATAGCAACTGCTCCATTTGCGGTTGCTTTTGCATTGGATCCAATGGCGATTGTGTTTTGATCTTTAGCTTGAGCGTTTTCACCTACAGCAACTCCACCTTGCTGGGTTGCAATTGCTTTGCTGCCTATTGAAACTGAAGCGCTTGCCGCTTGTGATTGCTCACCTATTGCGACACCGCCTGCAATTGCTTTTGATTGCTTGCCGATTGAAACGGCTGTCGCGGTAATATTTTCAATGTCCCAAGAATTGCCGTTCCAGGTCATTCTCTGGAACATGCCTGTAGTGGCACTGGCTAAATCGCCAATAGCAACATCGCCTTGTGCCGCCGCAGTGGAACCATCGCCAATCTGAATTAATGAGGCGTTGGCAAGGCCCGCTGAAAGCAGTGCCATCGCCGCAATTGCTAACCTGGATTTGTTTAATTTGCTTTTCATTAATTTGCTCCTTTGGGCTTTGCCATGATGTTGGTTGTGGTGGATTTGCTGCATAGGAATGTGGGTTTTAAAATGTTTACTTCGCTGGCATTCCCCGGAATAGAAAGGCTGGTTGGCCTCTCAAGCAGAGCCTTATCATTTCCTTCGAAAGGAATGGAGGCTGAATAAATACCGTTTGAATTTGTTTTTGTTTTCCAAGTGCGACTGCCGTCCAGTATTTCCACTTCAACATCGGCCAATGGCTTATCAAGCCAGACTGCTCCGCGTATGTGGCATAAATTCCCGTCAACTAAGGCTATTGGCTGGATTGCCAGTTGCTTAATTAAGGCGAGATCTTCTTTGGCTGTTGCTGCGTTTGCGCTTAATGTCGCTAAAAAAAGCAATAGCGCAATTGCGGGTTTAATGATTGGCATTACCTGGCCTCCTTTTAAATTTGTGGTTCTACCTATCCACAAATAACAGGAGATTGGGTTTGCGCAAGGGGCAGTTATTAGAATATTGCGCGCACAAAAAAGCCCCCTCTTTCGAGGGGGCTGGAGACACGACCGTCTCGTAATGTCTAATTTACGTCGAGGAAGGAGGAGCCTCTTTCAATCAGACACTTATACTCTTAGCACCATTTTAAATTAGCGCAAGTCGTGTATTTGAATTAATAAAATAGAAGCACTCTGCCCACGTGGATGATTGGGCGGTGTTCCGCATGGTCGGGCCCAAATGCTATCTGACAACGTGCGAGTGAGCGCACTGGCTGGATCTATGCCTGCCGTAGGTAGCCAGAGGGTAGCCAAATTGTGTCTGCGAAGCTGGCGGCCATGAAAGCGCCATATAAAACAATGAGATAAGTGGTCGCTCCCGCCCCACGCTATAACTGCTTCATCAGCGGGGTGTGTTCCTTGGACGCCTTGGCGTTGCTGGTGTTGTCTTTCGTATCAGTCACTTGGGGCGTTTCGCGTCTTGGCAGGGCGTCGGGGCGTGGCCACGCGCAGGCATGGCCGGAGAGGACATTAGTGTAGCGACCTGGGGCGGTCGATGATCCGCGGCACCCGCGCTGGGCCCGGGGGCTGTCCGTGTGCCAACGCCTGCGCCCCTGCGCCGGCACTTTGGTTGATTTCCCCAGGGGCCCACGGTAGTGTCAGCCCCGGCGATTTCCGCCAAGCGGCCTCCATGGAAACCGGGGCGACTTATCCCCCGGGCGGGCGTTGATGGAAAGAACAAGCATGACTGCAGCCTGCATGGCCGCCGAACCTCGTTACACCTGGCGTACCGTCCTGCTGAGCATCCTGGTCGCCATCGTTCCGCTTGCCGGCTCCGCACCCTACACCTTGCTGAAGGCGGTGCTGCTGCTGGCCCTGCTGGTCACCGGCGTGGTTCTGATCCGCCGCCAGCCCGATGTCCGCCTGCGCTACCGCATCGCCCGGTTCATCGTGATCGTCTGCTTCCTGCGCCTGGCCTATGCCTTCTACAGCATCCTCTGGCACGGGCTGCGCTGGAACGAGCTGGATCTGCCGGCGCAGACACTGCTCTACCTGGGTACCGCTGCCGTGTTCGCCACTGCGCTGGACTGGCGCCTGATCTGGAAGATCTTCGCCGTGTCCACCCTGGTCTTCGGCGGGTCGTGCATCGTGCAGCACCACGTGATGGGCCTTGAACGCGCGCACGGTTTCAGTGGCGGCGAATGGACGGCCATCGAGTTCACCATGGTGACGCTGTGCATGGCGTTGTTCTCGGTCATCCGGTTGATCCAGCCCAATGTGCATCCGGCCGAACGCTGGCTGCACGGCGTGGCCATCGCCGTCGGCGTCTACGGTTCGATCCTGGCGCAGAGCCGCGGGCCGATCCTGGCGTTCATTCCCGCCATGCTGATGGTGATTGCGGTGCACGTCCGGCGCACCCGGCGCTGGCGGGGGGCACTGGCCTTCGTCGGTGCCCTGGTCATTGGCGTGGTCGGTGCCACCTCGGTGCTGAACCATGAGGTGATCCAGCGCTTCGGTGAGGTCAGTGGCGAGATCTCCGGTTTCAACCAGGAAAACGAGGTCGGCTCGGTCCGTGAGCGCATCGCCATGTGGGGCGTGGCGGTCGACGCCTTCGCCGAGCATCCCGTGGCAGGGGTGGGCCTGAACCAGTTCGGTACCTATGCACGTGAGGGCATCGCCCGCGGCGAGGTGTCCGAGTCGATCTTCCGCTACAACCACCCGCACAACGAGTACCTGGAAGCGGCGGTGACCGGTGGCGTGCCGTTGCTGCTGATCATGCTGCTGGTCTTCATCCTGCCCGGCATTCATTTCGTGCGGCGCATCGGCCACGCCGACGACATCACCGCGATGATCGCCACCGCCGGACTTGCCGTGGTCATCGTCTATGCGCTGTCGGCGTTCACGGACAACGTGTTCTACCGGGCGATGCCGCATTCGTTCTATTTCTACCTGGTGCTGGGCTTCATGCTGGCGACCGCCTTGCCTGCGCGCGACCTGCGCCGGCCAGGGAGTCCCTCCTGATGGCGCATATCCACCTGCTGGCCGCCGACAACCAGCGTGGCCTGTCCCATGACATCCAGGTGATCGAGCGCTCGTTGCAGCAGCTCGGGCACACGGTGACGGTCAGCCGTCTGGACGCGGTGCGCAATGGGGGGGCCTGGAAGCTCCGCGGGATGCGCCTGCGCAGGCTGCTGGCCTCGTGGCTGAGCCTGGGGCGCACGCCGGCCCGGTTCGACATCAACATCTCGCTGGAGCATGTCCGGCCGGCAAGCTTCGGACTGGCCGAGGTCAATCTGTTGATTCCGAATCCGGAATGGGTGTCCGCACGCAGCCTGCGGATCCTGCCGCGGTTCGATGCGTTGTTGACCAAGACCGAAGACGCTACGCGCATCTTCAATGCGCTGGGCATGCGCGCGCTGGAAGTCGGTTTCTGCAGCCGTGACCGCTACGACCCGGCGGTGCCGCGCAGACCGCGCAGCTTCCTGCATGCAGCTGGTACCAGTCGCATGAAGGGCACGGCAACGCTGGTCGAGGTCTGGAAGCGCCATCCGGAGTGGCCCTTGCTGACCATCCTGCGCGGCGGCCCTTCGGACGAAGATGAGGGCGGGGCCGCGAACCTGCGGATCGTCCGCGAGCGCCTGCCCGACCAGGAGGTGCAGCGCCTGCAGAACGAACATGCGTTCCACCTGTGCCTGTCGCAGACCGAAGGCTGGGGCCATTACCTGGTGGAAGCGATGAGCTGCGGGGCGGTGGTGATCACCTGCGATGGCGCGCCGATGAACCAGATGATCGACGACAGCCGCGGCATCCTGGTTGCCGCGCACGAGGGCGAGCCCTGCCATCTGTCCAGGACCTGGCATGTGGATGAGAAGGCGCTGGAACAGGCCGTCGAGCGTGCGCTGGCGATGGATGAGGCCGAGTGGACCCGGCTGGGCGCCAATGCACGCGCATGGCACCTGGCCAGCGAAGTGGCGTTCCCTCGCCGGCTGGGCGAGGCCCTGGCCAAGCTTTGAGCTGATGGGGGCTGGTTGCTGCAGAGTGCTCAGCCTGGCACCAGGGTGATCTGCGGATGGCTGCCGAAGATCTCCATGACGATCTCGAAGTAGGTCTGTCCCTGGCCAAGCGACAGTGCCATCAACTGAGCGTGGATGGCCGGACCGTTGAACCTGCCGCCCTGATCGAGTTTCGACTGCAGCCAGGCGCGCGTGGTCTCGCGGCCCAGTGCCTCGCGGCTGTGGGCGATGTCGCGCCACACCACCGTGGCGGTGGCATGACCGGCGAGCGCGCCGTAGCCCCCGTGCAGCAGATCATCAAGCGCGTCCAGGCTTGCGCCCAGCTGCCAGTCTTCGTCGGCCATGAATACACGATTGATTTCCACGTAGAGGCTGGCGATGTCGTTGATGGACGCGCCTTCGATGTGCAGGATCCGTGTCATCTGCAGACTGTAGCCCTCCGGGGCGACGGTTGTAACCGGCGCAGATAATCCGGGCCGCCCTGGATGGGGTGGCGTTATTATGGTGTTAATCCTGCGTGATTTTCATCGGGCGCTGGCGTGTCAGCGCTATTCGATAAGGATATGGCGCCATTATCGGTCGCCGCATTTTCTGACTGCCTGCACAGTTCCATATATTTGGATCGGTCCATATATAAAGTCCCGTAAAGTTTCCCTCCGCTGCGCCGCCATCGAACGTACGGCCACGATCAAGGGAATTGAGATGCTTGCCTTACGTAATCTCCGTGTGGGATCCCGGCTTGGCGCCGGCTTCGGTCTGCTGCTGCTGTTCATCATGGCCATCGTCGGCCTGGTGCTGTATGGGAATCAGCTGAAATCCGCCCAGTTCGAGAAAGTGGTGGACGTCAACATGGTGAAGATGCGCCTGTTGAATGACATGCTTGATACCAACAACGCGGTGCTGATGCATCGTCGCCTGATGGTGATCAAGCGGGGTGACGAGTTCGACAAGGATTACCAGCGTGCCCAGGAGTTGTCGCGGACCTATGACGGTATCTGGGCCAAGTACATCAAGATTCCGCGTGACGCTACCGGCGATACCCTGGTCGCGCGCATCGAGGCAGCCCGCAAGGCCACCGATGCATCAACCCAGCAATTGCATGAGCGCATGAAGGCGGGGGATTTCGATGGTGCAGCGAAGGAGCTGCTGGCCGAGCACGGATTGGCAACGGCCTGGAATGAATCCATTTCGGCCCTGCTGCGCCACCAGGAAACACTGACCGAACGCAGCCGCGAAGAGTACCGCGCAACCGAATCGTGGACCGGCACCCTGTCGATCGCGTTCGGGGCACTGAGCCTGTTGCTGGGGACATTGGCGGCCTGGGCGATCACCCGCAGCCTGACCCGCCCGCTGGAAGGAGCGGTGAAGCTGGCCGACGGCATCGCCAGTGGCCGTCTGGACAGCAGCATCGACGCCACCGGCAATGACGAGGTGACCCAGCTGCTGAAGTCGATGCAGCGCATGCAGGCACAGCTGCAGTCGGTGATGGCGGCACAGGGAGAGCTGGCCCGCCAGCACGATGCCGGCAGCCTCAGCTACCGCATGGACGAGAGCGCGTTCCCCGGTGACTACGGGCGCATGGTGCATGAGACCAATGCGCTGGTTGGATCGCACGTGCAGGTACAGAACCGGCTGATCGAGGTGATGAAACACTACGCACGCGGCGATCTGTCGGTGGACATGGACCCGCTGCCCGGCGAGAAGGCGGCGATCACCCAGGCGATGGACGAAACCAAGTCCAGCCTGTCGGCGATCAACAGCGAGATCCGCCGGTTGGCGACAGCGGCTGCGGCAGGCGACTTCAGCCTGCGCGGCGACGAAGATCGCTTCGCCTATGATTTCCGCGACATGGTGGCCGGGCTCAATCGCCTGATGCAGACCACCGACGAGAACCTGGTGCAGGTCTCGACCCTGCTGCAGGCCATCTCGCGCGGCGACCTGACCGTGCGCATGCAGGGTGATTTCCATGGCGTGTTCGCGCGCATGCGTGATGACTGCAATGCCACCGTCGACCAGCTCAAGCAGATCGTCGGCCGCATCCAGTCCAGCGCCTCCAGCATCAATCTGGCCGCAGGTGAAATCGCTTCGGGCAACACCGACCTGTCGCGGCGTACCGAACAGCAGGCGGCAAACCTGGAAGAAACGGCAGCATCGATGGAGGAACTGACCTCCACCGTGAAGCAGAATGCCGAGCATGCACGGCAGGCCAACCAATTGGCCATCGGCGCGCATGGTGTTGCCTCCCAGGGCGGTGAAGTGGTGGGCCAGGTGGTCACCACGATGTCGGCCATCGAGGCATCGTCGAAGAAGATCGCCGAAATCATCTCGGTCATCGATGGCATCGCCTTCCAGACCAATATCCTCGCGCTGAATGCGGCGGTCGAAGCTGCGCGTGCCGGCGAGCAGGGCAGGGGCTTTGCAGTGGTGGCCAGCGAAGTGCGTACGCTGGCGCAGCGCTCGGCGGGTGCGGCCAAGGAGATCAAGGGGCTGATCGAGGATTCGGTCGGCAAGGTCGCCGACGGCTCGGCGCTGGTCCGCCAGGCGGGCACCACGATGGGCGAGATCGTGGCCTCGGTGCAGCGCGTGACCGACATCATGGCCGATATCTCTGCTGCCTCCCAGGAGCAGAGCTCGGGCATCGAACAGGTCAACCAGGCGGTGGTGCAGATGGATGAGACCACGCAGCAGAATGCGGCGCTGGTCGAGGAAGCCAGTGCTGCAGCGCGCTCGATGGAGGAGCAGGCCAACCTGCTGGCCGAGGCGGTTTCGGTGTTCCGCACGGGGGCGGTGACCGCCGCCGCCGCGGTGCGCCCGGCGCTGGCAGCCGTGGCGGCATCGGTTGCGCCGGTGCGCCGGCCCGCGGTGCTGTCGCCGCGGATCGAGCCGACGCTGGCCGCCAATGCGGGTGGCTGGGAAGAGTTCTAGCAAGGCAGCACGCCGGCAGGGAGACGGCGCCCATCGCGACGGCTGGTCGCGATGGGCGCGGATTTTCTTCCTGAACGTGCCATGGCCGATGAAGTGGCGGACACGCGCATTTCACTTCCGGTTGCCAACCGCGGGAGGACACTGGCGCCATACCGGAACTCAGGAGATGGCCATGAAGACCTCGACCCGATTGCTTGTGCTGGGCACCCTGCTGGCAGCTTCGTCGGTGGCCGGCGCGCAGACCTATGGCCCGCGCGATGAGGGACGCAAGTTCAACGACGGCAGCCGCGTGGTCTGCAAGAACGTGGAAGTGCAGCGCAACTCGCGCGATCCGAACCGCATCACGGGTACCGCTACCGGCGCCGTGATCGGTGGCCTGCTCGGCAACCAGGTAGGTGGCGGCAACGGCAAGAAGCTGGCCACCGTGGCAGGCGCCGTTGCAGGTGGTGCGGCCGGTCGCCAGATTCAGGGCAACAGCCAGCAGAAGAACGGCGACCGCGTGGTGGAACGTCGCTGCGAACGCGTCTACCGCTGATCGATCGCAGTCAGACCCCGCTTCCCCTTACACGCCGCAGTACTCGAACGTTACGGAAAAAGGGGACGGAGGGGATTAAGTCGCAATCCCCCAACCCGGCCGCTTACGACTTAATCCCCTCCGTCCCCTTTTTTGCGAGGAGGCGCCAGGTGGCGAGGCTGCCGTAGAGCAGCAGCAGGACGGTGAGGGTGATCAGTTCGTGGCTGACTTCGGCCAGGCGGGCGTCCATCTGGTTCAGGCGCACCATCAGGTTGATGCCCGAGGTGGTCGGCAACAGCTGCGCCAGCCAGACCAGCGGTTGTGGCGTCATCACCGCCGGCCACGACAGGTTGGCCAGGAAGAACAGCGGGATCGAGGTGGCGATGATGTACTGGAAGGCGCGTTCGCGGGTGCGGAAAAAGCTGCCGACGAACAGGCCGAAGGCCACGGTGGCGGCGATGAACAAGGTGCCGCCCAGTAGCTGGCCCAGCGGGTTGCCGCCGCGCGGATAGTCCTGCACCCAGGCGGTGAAGCCGGCGTAATAGAACAGGCCGAACAGGCCGATCAGGCCGAAGCCCAGTGCCATACCGGCCAGCGTCGGCAGGTCGAAGCGCAGGCGGCGGCCGAGCGCGAGACGACGGCCGCCGAGCAGGACGCCGATGCCCATCAGCAGGGTCTGGTGCACGATCAGCTCGGCCACGCCGGGCACGATGGCGCTGCCATAGCCTTCCTGGGTGTTGTACAGCGGGCGCTGCACCAGGGTCACCGGTGGTGCCTGCGGCGCGCCCATGAAGGCGGCCTGGCCGACCACGGCATCACGTCCGAACGCACTCAGTGCATCGGCCACGCTGCCCAGCACCCAGCTGGCACGGCCCAGGTAGGCACCGTTGCCGAGCAGCACCAGCTTGGCCGGATGGCCGCGCAGGATGTCGCGCTCCAGGTTGGCCGGGATCAGCACGATGCCTTCGGCATGACCGGCTTCCAGCTGCTGGCGCGCGCTGTCGATGTCCGCCGGTTGCCCGACCACGCGTGCGACCCGCAACGCGTCGAGCTTTCGCAGCAGCTCGCGGCTGGTGGCACTGTGGTCTTCATCCACCACCAGTACCGGCAGGTTGCCGGCCACCTGGTGGCGATACGCGGCCGGGTAGAAGAACGAGTACAGGATTACCGCGCCGACCATCACTACGATCGCATAGCGGTCGCACAGTACCGCCATCAGGGTCTGCCGCAGGCTGCGCCACAGTGCGCTCATGCGTCGGCCCCCGTCGGTTGCGCGGCTTCGGGCGTACGCGCGAAGGCGATCAGGCGCAGCCCACCGATGCCGCCAGCCACCACTGACATCAGCAGCAACGTGGCCATCGGCCATACCGAAACCTGCAGCGGCGAACCGATGAACTGTTGCTGGGTCTGCAGCTTGATATAGGCGCTGAGCGGCAGCAGCTGATGCCAGACGCGGGTGAATAACGGCCCGTCCAGCACCGGGAAGGTGGCGCTGGAAAATGCCAGTGCAGTACCGATGCTGAGGCCGACCGCGGACAGCGCGGTACCCATGTCGCGGGTGACGCCGACGAAGAACAGCGCGTAGGCGGCGGTGGCCAGATAGAACAGGGGTTGAGCGAGCAGCAGCAGGAGCACGCTGCCGGCCACACCATCACCGCGCAGCCAGGCCAGGTAGCCGATGCCGAGCGCGCCATACAGCGAGAACAGCAGGATGTACGGCGCGACCTTGCCGGCAATCGCCAGCCACGGCGTGCGGCCGAGCCAGGCGGGCAGGCTGCCGTCGCGGATTTCTCTGCCGAGGCTGCCGGCCACCGCAAGTGCCAGCACCAGCGACAACACCGCCGGGAAGATCAGCGGCAGCAGGAACAGCTCGTAGCTGCGCGCCGGGTTGTACAGGATGTCCGACTGCACCGCGATCGGTGCCGCACGCAGCTTGCCCGGGCCGACCTGCAGGCCGATGCGCTCGCGCAGCAGGCGTGCGTTCCAGGCCGAGACCGCGTCGCCGATATCGCGCGCCGCGGACTGGCCGGTGGTCATGTAGGTGGCGTTGTAATAGGCGAACACCGTGCCCTGGCGACCACGCAACGCCTGCCGGGTGACATCGCGCGGCACCAGCACGATGGCGAACACGTCCAGGCTGCGCAGCTGCGAGCGTGCGTCTTCCAGGTCCACCGGCTGGCTGGCGATGCGCACGCCGGGGCTGGCATCGAGCATGCGCAGCAGCAGGCGGCTGTCGCTGCTGTGGTCGAGGTCGACCACGGCGATCGGGATGTCGCGCATCACCGAGGGGGTGAACATCCACGCCATCACGGCCAGCATCAGCAGCGGCAGCAGGGTGACCAGCAGCAGGTCGGCGCGGTTGCCGCGTAGCGACCGCAGCTCGCGCCGCCAGCTGGCGGCGAAGCCGCTGCTGTCGGGGCTCAGTGCTGGGGCCATGCGAACAGCACGCTCATGCCGGGGCGGAAGCCCTCGATGCGGCGTACCGGGCGCACCCGCACCTCGAAGCTGCGGACGTCGTAGCCGGACGACTGGCGGGTGGTCCGCCAGGTCGCATAGTCACCGGCCGGATTGATGAAATAAACCTCGAACTCGCCGTCCTGGCCAAGCGCCGGCACGCTGCCCTGCAGCTTGCTGCCGACCTTCAGGCCCTGCATCTGCGATTCGCGCAGGTTCATCGCCACCCACATGCGGTCGATGTCGACCAGGGTGAACACCGGATAGCCCGCTGGCACCAGTTCGCCCGGGTCGGCCATGCGCTTGTTGATCTCGCCGGCCACCGGCGCGCGCCCTTCCACTTCGACGCGCGCTGCGTTGACCTCGGCCACCGCGCCCTGTGCCTGCTGCACCTGGCCCTGCGCGGCACGCTTGTCCTGCTCGCGTGCGCCGGCCAAGGCCATGTCGTACTGCGCGCGGGCGGCACGCGCCAGTTCGCGCGAACTGGTGGCCTGGGCATGCGCTTCATCGCGCTTCTGCCGGGTCATCACCCCTTCGTTGAACAGGTTCTGCACGCGCTGGTAGGTGGCTTCAGCCAGCGTCGCACCGGCTTCAGCCCGCTTCCAGTTGGCTTCGGCGGCGCGGATGTCTTCGCTGCGCGCACCTTCGTCGGCCTTGTCGGCCACCGCCTGCGCCGCGGCCAATGCGCCGTGCGCCTGCTGTTCCTTGGCGGCCACTTCGGGGCTGTCGAGCAGGAACAGCACCTGCCCGGGCTGCACGCGGTCGCCCTCGCGCACCTTCAGTTCGGCCACGCGCGCGGTGATCTTGGCGGCCACGTTGATGGTGTCGGCATCGGCCATGCCCTGGATCTGGTCGGCCGGGCTGCGCCAGGCCAGCCACAGGCCGAGCACCACCACGACCAGCAGCACCACTATCAGGATCGGGCCCAGGCGGCGCTTGGCCGGGGGCGTCGTTGCATCGTCGTGCAGCACATCACTCATGGTCGATCACCTCGTCCGCACGCCGCCGGAACTCTTCGAAACGGTCCATCTGTCCACTGACCTCCAGCAACTGTGCCAGCGCAATATCGTATTGGTAGGCGGCCTGTGCGCGCTCGACGCGGGCGCCGCCGAGGCCGAGCCGCGCGTCGATCACATCCAGCGAGGTGGCCTGGCCTTCGCGGAACGCCAGCTCCTGCAGGCGCAGGTTTTCCTGTGCCTGGGCGATGCTGCTGTCGAGCAGCACGTACTGCTGGCGTGCGGTTTCCAGCTCGTTCCAGGCCTTGCGCACGCCCAGTGCGACCTGGTTCTCGGCCTCGCGCAGGCCCGCTTCGGCCTGTTCCTGCTGTGCACGCGCGGCGCTGATCTGCGCCGGCCGCGAGTTCGGCGACAGGAAGGTGTACTTCAGGCCGATGCCGAACGCCCAGTCCGGATCGGTCAGCATCTCGTCGCGGCGGCGGAAGTCGTACTGGCCGAAGGCGAAGATCTGTGGCTTCAGCTTGGCCTGCTGCACGCGCACGCCCTGTTCGGCCTGCGCCACCATCGCCCGCAGGCGTGCGATCTGCGGCTGGCGCGCCTGCGCAGTGCGCTCGAAGCTGGCGACCGGTTCCAATGGCACGCGCTGCACGAACAGCGGCGACACCGGCTGTACCTCGCCACCACTGCGCAGCAGCGTGGCCAGCGCCGCCTTCAGCGTGGCCAGGTCGTTCACCGTTTTCTGGTATTCGCGCTCGGCCTTGTCGCGGGCCACGGTGGCCTGCAGGCGCTGGGCGCGGGTGGCGAAGCCCTCGCGTTCCAGCTTCTCTGCGTCGGACAGGTGGCGGTTGAGGCCATCGCGTACGTCGCGGCGCACATCTACCCCCTGCTCGGCCAGGCGCTGGCCGAAATAGGCCTGGGCCAGCTGCACGGTCAGCGATTGCCGCTGCGCTTCGCGCTCGGCACTGGCCTGCTCGTGGGCAGCGCTGGCCGCGCGTTGCGCGGCCGGAATCACGCCGCCGGTGTACAGCGGCAGCACCGCGGTGACCACGGGCCGGGTACGCCAGTCGCGTTCGGTGAATGACAGCGGCGAGTCGATGCCATAGGCCTCGGCGACAGGCGCCAGCGAACCCAGTGGCAGGGTGAGGGTCTTCTGGAACTGCAGCCGGCGCACTTCGCCGGTAATCTCCGGCAGGCGCAGCAGGCGCGTGGCGTCCTGCAGGTCCTGCTTGTTGCGCACCGCTGCGTCGGCGGCGGCCAGTGCATCGGAGACCTGCTCCAGCCGCTGCCGCGCCTGTTCCCAGTCCAATGCGGGTGCATCGGTGAGAGTCTGCGCCGCTGCAGCCAGTGGCAGGCAGGCTGCCAGCGCCAGCGCGGCCCTCGCGCCGTGCATCCTTGTACGTCGGCCGATCACGCCCATGCCGTCCCAGTGGTGAAGAAGTGCGCAAACGGTAGTGCGCGCGGCGTGAAGCCCGGGTCTGCGATCATCGGTTTGTCCTCAACGAAGGGTGCCGCTGGCCGCAGTGCGCAGCGCCTGGGTGATGTGCTGCAGCGTGCTTGAGCGCACGGCGGCATGCTGCCAGTACAGCGGCACGTCGAGCCAGCGGCGGGGTTCCAGTACCACCACGCGGCCGGCGCGCACGGCGGGCGCGACCAGGGTTTCCGGGGCCATGCCCCAGCCGAGTCCGCACGCGGCGGCTTCGACGAAACCGGTGGAGGAGGGCAGGTAGTGTAGCGGCGGCTGCAGTCGCGCGCGGGTCAGGCGCCGCACGAAGCGCCATTGAAGTTCATCTTTGCGGTTGAACACCAGCATCGGTGCGCGCGCCAGGGCTGCGGCCTGCATGCCGTCGCTGAAGTACTGGCGGGCGAAGCCGGGCGAGGCGATGGCGTGGTAGCGCATCGCGCCGAGCGGGTGCACGTTGCAGCCCTTCACCGGTTGGCTTTCGGCAGTGACCGCGCCGAGTACGCTGCCATCGCGCAGCAGCTGAAGGGTGTGGTCCTGATCATCCATGCGCAGGTCGAACAGGTAACCGTGGCGCTGGTGCAGGTCGGCGATGGCCGGTACGAACCAGGTATCGAGCGAGTCGTCGTTGACAGCCAGCGGGATCGGCGTGCGCGCAGCGTCGCTGCCACGCTCGGGCAGCAGCTCGGCCAGCGCCTCGGCTTCCAGTGCCTGCATCGGTCGAACCCGGCGCAGCAGCGCTTCACCCGCGGCGGTCGGTCGGCACGGTGCCTGGCGCACCACCAGGACCTGCCCGAGCCTGTCCTCCAGAGCCTTGATCCGCTGCGACAGGGCCGATGGGCTGATCGACAGGCGGCGTGCCGCAGCCTCGAAGCTGCCTTCCTCCAGCACCGCGGCAAACGCGGCCAGTTGCGGGTGTACCAGGTCCATGCCGGTGCCTCTTCAGTTTTCCTGCACAGGATAAAGAAAAATCAGTTTGTCTAAACATGGCCGTTGGCCGCACCCTGCGCGTCCCCCCGCTGCCTGGCCCGTCCTGATGTGGATTGCCGCTACCGCCGCCGGCCTGTTCGCAGGTGCCGGCCTGATCATCGCCATCGGCGCGCAGAATGCCTTCGTGCTGCGCCAGGGCCTGCAGCAGCGTCATGTGGGGAGGGTGGTGCTGGCCTGCGCAGGTGCGGACATCGCGTTGATACTGGCCGGTGTCGGCGGCATGGGCGCGCTGGTGCTGCAGTGGCCGTTGCTGCTGCAGGTGCTGCGCTTTGGTGGTGCGGCCTTCCTGCTCTGGTATGGCCTGCAGGCGGGGCTGCGCGCGTGGCGCGGTGGCAGTGCGCTGGCCGCCGCCGAGGCACGGGGCGGCAGTGGGCGCCAGGTGCTGCTGACCTGCCTGGCCTTCACCCTGCTCAACCCGCACGTCTATCTGGATACGGTGGTGCTGCTGGGCAGCCTGTCCACGCGCTATCCGGGCGATCTGCGCTGGGCCTTCGCCGCCGGTGCGTGCCTGGCCAGCGTGGCCTGGTTCTGCACGCTGGGCTATGGCGCGCGCCTGTTGCAGCCGGTGTTCCGCAGGCCGGGCGCCTGGCGTGTGCTGGATGCAGGCGTGGCGATCTTCATGTTCTGCCTGGCGACGTTGTTGCTGCTGCGTCCTTTATCGCCATGAGTGCGTGACGTACGCCGGTGTTGCGTATGTGTTCCACCGGTACGGTTCACGTGGCCGGATACAGCGCGGATAATGCGCGCCTGGTCGCGACCCCGCCGCGCATGCCGTCGTTCGGCAGCCCCCCGGTCGCCTGTGTTCTCGTTGTACGACCGCCACGGCGCGGCATCGGTGTTGCATGAAAGACAATCTACAGCTGCTCCTGTCCCACCTGGGGCGCACCTTCCTGTTCGGCCTGATGATGGCGCTTCCGCCTGCGTTGGCCTGGCTCGACATCCATTGGCTGGGCAATGCAGTCGGCGAGTGGTCGCTGGTCGAACTGACCCAGGAAGGCTTCCTGGTCGCCAGCGTGGCTGCCTTCGTCCGGCTTGCATTGCGACGTGCCGATGATCGGGCCTTTGCCGTTCTGGCGGCCGCGCTGTTCGCCTGCATGCTCCTGCGTGAAATGGATGAGGCGCTGGACCTGATCGCACACGGCTTCTGGAAGTACCCGGTGGCCGTGCTGATCATCGGCTCACTGGCCTGGGCCAGCCGCGACTGGCGCCGGGCCATGCCGGCGCTGGTGCGTTTTCTCGTATCCCGGCCGGGTACCGTGATGACGATCGGCCTGGTTCTGCTGCTGTTCTATTCGCGTCTGATCGGCATGACGTCGTTGTGGACCGGACTGCTGGGTGACCAGTACATCCGCGTGTTCAAGAACACCATCGAGGAGACCACCGAACTCCTTGGTTACACCTTCATTCTCGCAGCCAGCGTCGGCTATGTGGCACAGCGGGTACGCGAACCGCTGACGGCACGGAAGCGCGCCGTGCACGAGGGTACCGGGATGCAGCAACGGCCACTCTAGGCGGCATCCACCGCGCACAACGGCGTCTCGCCGGGGCGCAGGGTCAGCACCCGCACGCCGGTGCGGGTGACCGCCACCGTATGCTCGAACTGCGCCGACAGCTTGCCGTCGCGGGTGTACACCGGCCATTCGTCCGGCTGCTGGCGGATGGCCGGCTTGCCCTGATTGAGCATCGGCTCGATGGTGAACACCATGCCTTCTTCCAGCACCATGCCGGTGTTGGGATGGCCGTAGTGCAGGATCTGCGGTTCCTCGTGCATCTCCTGGCCGATGCCGTGGCCGCAGTATTCCTTCACCACGCTGTAGCCGTGGCTGCGCGCGTGGCGGGCGATGGCGTGGCCGATGTCGCCCAGGCGCGCACCAGGACGCACGGCGGCAATGCCTTTCCACATCGCCTGGTAGGTGGTCTGCACCAGCCTGCGCGCGGCGTAGTCGACCTCACCGACCCGGTAGGTGGTGCTGGAGTCGGCGATGTAGCCGTTCTTCTCCAGGGTGATGTCGAGGTTGACGATCTGGCCGTTGCGCAGCACGTCGGTGGTGCTGGGTACGCCGTGGCAGACAACGTTGTCGATCGAGGTGTTGAGCACGTACGGGAAGCCGTACTGGCCCTTGCTGGCCGGCCGCGCCTGCAGCTCATCAACGATCATGCGTTCGACGAAATCGTTGATCTCCATGGTGCTTCGGCCCTGCAGCGGCAGGTGGTCGAGTGCGGCGAACACCTCCGCCAGCAGGCGGCCGGATTCGGCCATCAGCGCGATCTCGTCGGGGCGCTTGATGATGCCCATCGGCTCAGACCTGGCCCGGCGGCAGCAACGGGGGCTGCACGCCGGCCGCGCGCAGCTCGCTGGCGACGATGTCCTGGAAGCTCAGCGTGGGGTTCAGCTCGCACAGCATGCCGACCCGGATCCAGAAGTTGGCCTGGGCGTTGATCGAGCGGCTGGAGACGGTACAGGCACGGCGCAGCTGGTCGTGCAGGGTGTCATCGATGTTGACGATGCCCATGGGATACACCAGAAAAGGGATATATGGATCATATATGATTCATATATTCCCGTTCAAGCCGACCCTCCATCCAGTTTCCGCAGGCGGCGCATCGTTGCCGGCGCTACAGGTTGCCCCAGCGCCGTGTTGAGATCGCACAGTTGCAGATACTCCGCGCGGCTGAGTGCCATGCCGCATTCATCGATATCTGAACAGAGCTGATCCAGCGCCATCGGGATCTCGTTTCGATCCAGCAGATCCAAGGCAATCGCGACGCGCCCCTCGGGCAGGCGATCCATGAGTAGACCGCCTATTGCCCGCAGTCTGGCGCATGCGTCAGTCGTCATCGCGAGGATGGGTGGCGAAGCGCAGACGGTTGCCGTCGGGGTCGACCAGCAGCATCTCGCGGCTGCCCCATTCGGTGTCATGCGGCGGTTGCTCGATCGGCACGTTGGCGGCGCTGAA
Source organism: Stenotrophomonas sp. 62841_Sma (assembly GCF_056482945.1). Classification (NCBI taxonomy): domain Bacteria; kingdom Pseudomonadati; phylum Pseudomonadota; class Gammaproteobacteria; order Lysobacterales; family Lysobacteraceae; genus Stenotrophomonas; species Stenotrophomonas sp. 62841_Sma. Next base: position 1,436,118 of record NZ_CM151224.1, read on the forward strand.
GGCGCGGTGCAGGGCGTCGACGTCCTCTACGATGAAGTACACCGCGCCGCCGACCTCGCAGTCGCCGCTGTGTTCGGTGAGGAAGATCGTCTGGCCGTCGCGGGTGAGCTGGGCGAACAGCGGGAAGCCGGGTTCGAAGCGGTGTTCCCAGTCGACCACGAAGCCCAGCCCCTGCACGTAGAACGGCAGGGTGGTATCGGCATGGCGCATGCGCAGCTGCGGGATGACGGTCTGGGGCATGGCGAGGGCTCCTGGGGCAGGCGTCCAGTGTAGTGCCGGCCGCTGGCCGGCATCCCCGTGAGCCCGGGAACAATGAGGTTGCCGGCCAGCGGCCGGCACGACCGACGCTGCCTGGGTCTGGTAGTTGCCAACCTTGGTTGGCATTGCCGGCCAGCGGCCGGCACTACCGAAGCCACGCTGGCCAACGGCCGGCACTACCGAAGCCACGCCGGCCAGCGGCCGGCACTACCGAAGCCACGCCGGCCAGCGGCCGGCACTACCGAAGCCACGCCGGCCAGCGGCCGGCACTACCGAAGCCACGCTGGCCAACGGCCGGCATGACCGACGCGGTCAGCAGGCGGTCGGCGCCGCAGCCATCGCCGCCAGCAGTTCGCGGTTCACCTGCTGGTGCCGCGCCTGCCACACTGGTAGATCCTCGGCGCTGACGTCAGGCTGGCCATCCAGCGACGACAGCCAGCACTTGAAGCGGCTCTGGTAGTTGGCCAGCGACACCTCACCGGTGATGTCACTGCCGACCAGGCCGCCGGCACGCAGCGCTTCGATCACCACCAGCGCGTGTTCCAGCTGGAAGCGGCCCTGGTCCCAGTTGCTGCGGGCGACGTCCTCGGCGAACACATCCTTGTCGATCGACAGGTAGGTCGGCTGCGGCGACTTGGCCTGCTCGGCAGCGAACGCAGCCACCAGCGCTTCGGGATGCTCGAAACGGCGGAAGGCGTGGCCCATGCCGAGACGATGCCCCCAGCCCACGTCCACGTCCATGCACCAGTACGTCAGCCGGCCGCTCATCAGCGGGCGCCAGTGGTTCTCCCAGGCATGGCCGAGGCCGATGTCGCTGGAGGTGATGCCGAGCACGTGGATGTGCGAGATCTGCGGCAGCTTGCTGGCGGCGTTCACCCACGACCCGCAGTGCATGCCGAACGGGAAGCGCATGTTGTCCGGATGGTTGTCCAGCACCACCAGCTGGAACGGCGCCTGCGTGCGCATGCGCTGCAGCAGCGGCAGGCTGAGGTGGTGGAAGTCGCCACTGCCGAGCATTACCGTGCCGAGCTGGGCCGGCAACGGTGCCAGCACTTCAGTGGCGAAACGGTTCAGGGTGGCATTGCGGCAGGCGAAGCGCAGTGGATCGTGCCATTGCGGCAGGGCCAGGGTCTGCGCCTGGGGCAGCGGCAGCACGCCACCGTCCAGGTCCAGGATCAGCGGGGAACGCAATGGCATCGTTCAGCCGCCTCCGTCCGGTTCGCCCTGCAGGTACGGGGCCAGCCTGCGCAGGGCTGCACGCAGCAGCGGGGAACGGGCGTGGATCGCATGCCGGGTGGAGGTGAAGCTGGCACCCAGTTCGGCCTTGATCCGCGAATCGGTCCAGCCGGCCACGTAGTGGCTCAGGCTGTGCTGCAGCGCGTATTCGAGGTTGTGCATCCAGCTCACCGCGTACAGGTTGTGCTCGCGGGACTGCGGGTAGGCCAGGCCGATGTACTTGTCCACCAGCTTGCCCGCATGCACGTAACACAGGTTCCAGCCGATCAGCTGGCCCTGGTGGCGGTACAGGAACATCCGTCCCTGGCCCTGGCTGTCGGCCAGAAGATGCTGGAAGTAGGGCAGGTCGAGCTGGTCGAAATGCACCGCGCTCTGCGCGTACACGCCCAGGTACAAGGCATACAGTTCGGCCTGGAGCTGCGGGTCGGCCAGGGCCGGATCGCCGGTGGCGATGCAGTCGATCTGCAGGTCGTCGCGCGAGCGCAGCTTGCGCCGGATGTTCTTGCGGCGCGAAGACGACAGGCGGCCGAGATAGCCATCGATCGAATCGAAATCGATCGCCACCCAGGCCAGCGGCATGCCTTCCAGTTCGACGAAGCCGCGTGCCAGCAATGCCTGCAGGAAGGCACCGCTGTGTGCGTTGGCCGCGTCGTCCAGCAGCGGCGAATCGATGGCCAGGTCCTTGACCACCAGCAGGCGGGTATCGCCGATCGCGTGACGCGTCACGTCCTCAGCCAATGCTTCTGGTGCGACGTGCGCGGGCAGCGGGGTGTACTCGGTGCTGGTGGCACCGACGAAGCGGGTCTTCCAGATGATCCAGGGCCGCCACAGGCGCGACAGCGGCAGGCCAAGCAGCTTGCCGCGCAGGTCGTCGTCCATGGTGGTGGTCAGATCCAGCGGCGCACGGAAGGTCGGCAGGCCGCTGGGAAGGCGGCCTGCCTCGAACCCGAGCGGCGGGTGGGCCAGGAAGCCCTCCAGCAGCGCGGCCGGTTCCAGCGCGGTGCTGGATGCGCGTGACGTCATTTCCATCGGCACGGGAACCGGCAGCGCATCGGACCTCAGCCCTTGGCCTTGGTCAGCGCCTGGTCAAGCAGGGTGATCGCCAGGTCGATCTCTTCGTAGCTGATGTCCAGCGACGGCGCGAAGGTGATCACGTTCTTGTACCAGCCACCCACGTCGAGCACGAGGCCCATGCGCTTGCCGTCGTGCAGCAGGTCACCGGCCAGGCCGATGTCGACCATGCGGTCCAGCAGTTCCTTGTTCGGCGTGTAGCCGTCGGTCTGGCAGATTTCCGCGCGCAGGGCCAGGCCCAGGCCGTCGACGTCGCCGATTTCCGGGTGGCGCTTCTGCAGGCCACGCAGGCCATCGAGGAAGTACGCGCCCTTTTCCGGCACGGTGCGCTCGTAATCCATTTCCTTGCCCAGCTTCAGCACTTCCAGGCCCAGGCGGGTGCCCAGCGGGTTGGAGTTGAAGGTGGAGTGGGTGGAGCCCGGCGGGAACACGGTCGGGTTGATCAGCTCTTCGCGCGCCCACAGGCCCGACAGCGGGTTCAGGCCGTTGGTCAGCGCCTTGCCGAACACCAGCACGTCCGGGGTAACGCCGAAGTGCTCGATGGCCCACAGCTTGCCGGTGCGCCAGAAGCCCATCTGGATTTCATCGACGACCATCAGGATGCCGTACTTGTCCAGCACGCGCTTGAGGCCGGTGAAGAAGTTGCGCGGCGGGATGACGTAGCCGCCGGTGCCCTGGATCGGTTCGACATAGAACGCGGCGTACTCCGCCTGGCCGACCTTGGGATCCCACACGCCGTTGTATTCGCTTTCGAACAGGCGCTCGAACTGCCACACGCAATGGTCGGAATACTCTTCCGGGGTCATGCCCTTCGGGCGACGGAAGGGGTACGGGAACGGAATGAACATCGCGCGCTCGCCGAAGTGGCCGTAGCGGCGGCGGTAGCGGTAGCTGGAGGTGATCGACGACGCACCCAGGGTACGGCCGTGGTAACCACCCTCGAAGGCGAACATCAGGCTCTTGCCGCCACGCGCGTTGCGCACGATCTTCAGCGAGTCTTCAATGGCCTGCGCGCCGCCGACGTTGAAATGCACGCGGCCGTCGAGGCCGAACTTCTCGTGCATGTCCACGGCAATGGTCTTGGCCAGCTGCACGCGGGTCGGGTGCAGGTACTGGCTGGCGACCTGCGGCAGGGTGTCGATCTGGTCCTTCAGCGCGTCGTTCAGGCGCTTGTTGCTGTAGCCGAAGTTGCAGGCCGAGTACCACATCTGCAGGTCGAGGTAGGGCACGCCCGCACCGTCGAACATGTAGCTGCCTTCGCCGCGCTGGAAGATCTTCGGCGGGTCGACGTAGTGGACGGTATCGCCGAAGGAACTGTAGCGGGCTTCGTCGGCCAGCAGCTGCGCGTCGGAGGCGGCGGCGTCGGCGTTCTTGTCAAAAATGTTCATGCAGTTCGGTTCCGTGAAGGACGTTCGAAAGAGGTAGCGGGGGCGTGCTTGGAAGGGAGTGCTCAGGCGGTGGCCAGCAGCAGGGGCAGTACGGCGGGCTGCGGGCTGGCGTCGATACGACGTGGCTGCAGCAGGCTGCCATCGAGCAAGCGCGGCAGCAGTGCGATTGCATCGTGGAAGGTATCGATGGCGGCATGCTCGATGCCGGCATGGGTGCAATGGGTGATCAGGCGACGCTTGGCGAACACGAAGTCGGCATCTTCGGAGACGCAGAAATCCGAACTGCCATCGCCGATCATCAGCACACGCGGTGCTTCGTTGGCGCGCGCCTGCGCAGCGCAGGTGCACTTGCAGGTGCCGCTGCGGCAGCCTTCGGCCTGGTAGGGCGATTCCAGTTCCCAGTGGTCATCGCACCAGCGCAGGTGGTTGGCCACCACCGGCAGTCGCGACAGGCCGTGGTTGGCGAGGATGCGGTTGATCGCATAGTCCAGGCCGTCGCTGACGATGCGCAGCGGCACGCCCAGCTGTTCGGCACGGCTGACAAAGGCGGCAAAGCCCGGATCGATCTGCACCTGGTCCAGGTGGGCGTCGAGCATGGCCGGGTCCAGCTTCAGCAGCCTGACCTGGCCCTGCATGCATTCGCGCGAGCCGATCTTTCCCGCTTTCCACTGGTCTTCCAGTTCCTGCCAGCCCGGCTGGCCGTATTTCTCCAGCAGCGAGTCGATGACATCTTCGAGGCTGATGGTGCCGTCGAAGTCACACAGGATGCTCCAGTGCATGGGCAGGTCCGTCGATGAAAGGAACGTCCGGCGCGATGCCGGGGCAGGCTCAATGTAGGCAGGCAGCCTTTCTCGTTCCTTTCCTGTTGAAAGCCTGCATTGCAGGGCGCGGAAAGCGTTCAGGAAGGTGCATGGATGAATGCGCGGGGCGCACTCCATCCGTGCGTCCTGGCGTCACGCGCGGGCCAGTGCCCGCAGTATTTCGGCGGTCTCTTCACGGGTCTGCCAGGCGCTGTTGCCGAGGGTCAGCATGCGTGCGGCGAAGTCGCGTGCGTTGGGCATGTCGTCCTGCGGCACGATGCCGCGCAGGTAGGCGTAGCCGGGCAGGGCATGGATGAACATGCGGCTGGCGCCAAGCCCGCGTGGCCACAAGTCCTTCAGTACCGCATCGCGGGCGCGTTGGCTGGGCAGCAGCAGCATCAACAGTGGCCAGGTGCCACCGCTACCGGCCAGCCCATCGACCACCTCAACGGCGGGCAGCTGTGCCAGCTGCACCCGCAGCTGCAACGCACGCAGCCGACCGGCCTGAAGGAATGCCGGCAAGCGCCGCGCGGCATGCGCGCCGATGTTCTGCCGCCACTGGCTGACCCGGTGCTGCGGGATATCCAGCGGGAAAATGTCACCGACCGCATCTTCCAGATCGCCACGCTGAAGCGCATTGCGCAGTGGATTGCCATACACCAGTGACAGCAGCGAAGGGCGATAGCAGGCAGCAAGGCCCAGCAACTGCACGCTGCGCAGCAGCTCCCAGCGCAGGCTGGAGCGAACGTGCTGGACGGCATGTTCGGCCAGCGCAGCACGCAGTTCGTCATCGCGGCTGACCAGCAGGCCGCCTTCATGCAGGCTCAGGCCCTTGCCGGCGGCCAGGCTGAAGAATCCGATATCGCCGCGCAGGCCGACACTGCTGTTGCCGACCCGTGCGCCGAGTGCCTGCGCGGCATCTTCGATCACCCAGGTGCCGGCGTTGCGGGCGACTTCGCAGGCCAGCTCGACATCGGCAATGCGCCCGCCCAGGTGGGTGGGCAGGATCGCCAGCGTGCGCGCATCGGCCAGCCGCTTGAGCTGGCCGGGGTCGAAGTCGAAATGACCGCGCCGGGTATCGCACAACTGCACGCGCAGGCCCAGGCTGTGCACCGCGATCGGCACCAGCGGGCAGGTATAGGCCGGCATGATCACGGTGTCGCGCTTTGGCGCACGCTTGCGCAGCGTGCGCAGGGCGATCAGCAGCGCGTGCGTGCCGGAACAGGTCAGCTGCAGCGGCGGTGTGCCGAGCTGGCTGGCCAGGATGTCACGCAGGTCGCCGCCACCGGGAAGGAAATCGCTGGCCTGCATCGGCAGGCCGGCGGTTGGTGGCAGTTCGCGCGCGAACAGGCTCATCGCAGCGCGCTCACGGGGTGCTTTCGGCAGGGCTGTGCGGGTCGTCCGCCTCGGCGCGGCCGAGGCAGACGATGCCGGCCACGATCAGTACCGCACCGAGCAGATGGTGGAGGGTCAGCGGCTCGTTCAACAGCCACGCCGACAGCAGCAGCACGCTGATCACTTCCAGGTGCGAGGCAGCAAAGGCGGGACCGATCGGCGCATGGCGCAGCAGGCTCATCCAGGTGAAGAATGCACCCACGTAGCCGAGGATGGCGCCGTAAACCCACGGCTGCGACAGCACGCGCAGCAGCCAGGCGGTGTTGGCCTCGACCGGCAACGCGGCGTCACCGGCGTACTTGAAGCACAGCTGGGCCAGCGTGTCGAACGCCATCAGCAGCGGGAAGCCGATCACATACAGGCGCCTCATGAGCCGGCCCCCACCACGGCTACGCCGGCGGTGACCAGCAGCATGCCGGTCACCCGCAGCGGCGTGAGTTTCTCGCGGAACAGGAAACGGCCGGCGATCATCAGCGCGACGATGTTGATCGAACCCAGCAGCACGCCCTTGGACAGCGGCACCAGCGACAGGAACGCGATCCAGGCGACGAACTCAAGCACGTAGCAGGCGATGCCGATCCACAGCCAGGGACGGCTGAGCATGTGTTTCCAGCGCTGCAGTCCTTCGCCCTCCTGCGGGTCGCTGGCGGCGGCCTTGAAGGCGAGCTGGCCACCGGTATCGAGCACGACATTGGCCAGCCACAGCAGCGTGGCAAGTGCCCCCATGTCAGGCCACCGCCTTGAGCACGCCAGTGCGTTCACCGATTTCGGTGAAGAAGCGCGCGCTGCGGCGGATCACATCGCGGCGTTCGCGGTCGATGGTGATCATGTGGTAACTGTCTTCCAGCACCACCAGTTCCTTCGGGCCGCTGACCCGCGACATCACCAGCTCGGCGTTGCCCATGCTGGCCACGTCGTCCTCGCGGGCGTGCATCACCAGGCACGGCGCGGTGACCTGGTGCAGGTGGCGGCGGGTCCAGTTGCTCAGCGCGCGCATTTCGGCCAGGGCGTGCCAGGGGTTGCCCGGCAGGCCGGCGGCGGCGCTGTCGCCGGACAGCATGGCGGCACTGACCTGTGCACGCAGGCGCTCGTCACGCAGGCCGTACGGCGGTTCTTCCATGAACATGCGGTCGCGGCCGATGTTGAAGCGCTTGAACCACGGCAGCAGGAACGAGAAGCGGGCCACGGCGGGGATGTTCCAGCCGTCATAGCGGAAGGTGGCGCCGTACACGCCGACCCCGGACACCCACTCGGGGCGACGTGCAGCCAGTGCCAGCGACAGCACCGCGCCCATCGACAGGCCGCCGACGAACAGCTGGTCGACCTTGCCGCGCAGGGTTGCCGCCGCATCTTCCACGCCCTGGTACCACTGTTCCCAGGTGGTCGCCAGCAGGTCATCCACGCTGCCGCAATGGCCGGGCAGCTGCACGCCGTGCACGGTGAAACCGGCGTTGTTCAGCCCTTTGCCCAGCATGCGCATTTCCGCCGGGGTGCCGGTCAGGCCATGGACCAGCAGCACGCCCTGTGGGCCACCGGGGAGGAAGAAGTCGTGCGATTCGGTCACCTGGCGGCTCCGGGACGGCAGTGGGGATGGCAGGATCGCAAGCGCGATTTTCGCCAGCCTTTCAGCGCCCCGGGCCGGGTCAGGGCGCCTTCAGCAGCGGCAGCGTGATGGCGACCTTCAGTCCGCCACCTGGGCGGTTCAGGAAGCTCAGGCGGCCGCCGAAGTGCTCCACCGCCTCGTGCGCGATGGCCAGGCCGAGGCCGGTGCCGCTGGCAGCGGTGCCCGGCGCCCGGAAGAAGCGCTCGCCCAGCCGTGGCATCACGTCGTCGGGCACACCAGGGCCGTTGTCTTCCACATACAGTTCGACATCATTGTCGTCCAGCGCGTGCACGCCCACCGTGACGGTTGCATTGCGGCCGGCATAACGCAGGGCGTTGTCGATCAGGTTGTCCAGCGCTTCCTGCAGCATGGCGCCGTTGCCCAGTACACGCAGCGGATGGGGACTGCCGCGGTAGCCCAGATCGATGCCATCGCGGATCGCCTCCGGTACGCGCATGCCGACCCACTGCGGTACCAGCTCGCACAGGTCCAGTGCCTCCACGGTATCGGGCACGGTCTGCGCCCGGCTCAGTGCCAGCAGCTGGGTGCTGACCCGGGCGGTGCGCTGGTTGAGCCGGCGGATGTGCTGCAGCGCCTCGCGCACTGTATCGGGGTCGCCATGTGCCAGCGCCTGGTCCACGTGCAGGGCCATGCCCGCCAGCGGCGAACGCAGCTGGTGCGCGGCATCGGCGATGAAACGGTTCTGCAGGGTGATCATTTCCGCCTGGCGGGCAAACAGATCATCGATGGTGCTGATCAGTGGCTGGATCTCCTCTGGCACGTCGGCATCGGAGATCGGCGCCAGTTCGCCGCGGCGCTGGGCCAGGCGGGTCCTCAGCGGGGTCAGGATACGCAGGCCATAGGTCACGCCGAACCAGACCAGCGCTGCGGTACCCAGCGCCAGCATGGTCATCAGCGGGATGATGATCATCAGGATCTCGCGCGCACGCTGCCGGCGGTCAGCCATGCTCTCGGCCACGGTCACCGCCAGCTGGTCCTGCGGATCGTTCATCGCCTGCGTGCAGACGGTGGCCATGCGCACCTGCTGGCCATTGAGGTTGCCGTCGTACAGCGCCGGATGCACGCCGGTGCAGTCCTGCGAAGGGGCGTACGGGCTGAAGTCTGCATTGCCGCTGAGCGTACCCATGCGGCTGCTGTCGACGTTGAAGTAGCGATGGCCGTCGGGGTCGTACTCGATCAGGAAGCGCGCCTGCGGAGACAGGTCGCTGGTCACCGGCATGGTGCTCAGCATCTGCGCGAACGAATGCGTGTCGTCGATCAGGTTGCGGTCGTGGATGCGGTTGGAATAGTCCAGCGCAACGTAGTAGGCCAGGATCGTGTTGAAGGTGAGCAGGCCCAGCATCGGCAACGCCAGGAAGGCGAGCAGGCGCCGGCGCAGGCTGGGTGGTCCACTGATCACGGGGCGCTGTCGTCCTGCGCGTCTTCCAGCATGTAGCCCAGCCCGCGCACGGTGCGGATGCCCATGCCGCCGGGCTGCAGCTTGCGGCGCAGGCGGTGCAGGGCGATGTCCAGGCCGTTGTCGGTGAGGTCCTGGCCCCAGTCGCACAGCGCTTCCACCAGTTGCGCGCGCGACACGATGCGCTCGGCGCGTACCGCCAGTGCCGACAGCAGGCCGAACTCGCGCGCGGTCAGTTCCAGCGACTGGTCGTCGATCCACACCCGGTGCCCGGCCAGATCGATACGCAGGCGGCCGATGCGCAGGTCCGGGTTGCCATTGCTGGTGACCCGCCGCAGCTGCGCACGCACGCGTGCTTCGAACTCGTCCAGCGCGAACGGCTTGACCAGGTAGTCATCGGCGCCCAGGTCGAGCACGCGCACGCGCTCGGCCAGGCCGTCGCGGGCGGTCACCACCAGCACCGCCAGGCCATCGCCGCGCTGGCGCAGGCGCTGCAGCACATCGCGGCCATCCAGCTGAGGCAGGCCCAGGTCCAGCACCAGCAATGCGTACTGGGTCGAGCCCAGTGCCGCGTCGGCGTGCGCACCGTTGTCGACGTGGTCAACCACGTGCCCCTGCCGGCGCAGCGAGGCGCACAGGCCGGAGGCGATATCCGGGTCGTCTTCAGCAATCAGAACGCGCATGCGCGGGGGCTCCTGTAACGGTCAGGCCCACCGGATGGACGGGGTGGGCCTCTCTCGGCTGCCGAGGGTAGCCGCAAACCGGGTGAAGGTGGAGCGCGCCGCCGCCGCCCGGTGCCGTCGCGCTGTCCCTTCATTCAGTCCTGCAGGCCCGGCTCACCTGGCGCCAACGGCACCCGCGAGCCGTCCAGCAGGCCACGGCTGAGCCTGCCATCCTCGATGAACAGCAGTTCGCCGTTCTCGCCGTTCTTGATGCTGCTGTCGATGGCGATCACGCGGTCGCCATGGAAGCTGCTGACGTGTGGCATCGAGGTGTGGCCGACCACGATGCGTTTGAGCTGCAGGCGGTCGAGTACGGTCTGCACCCCCGCGGTGTCGAGGTGGCCATCGAAGTAGCCGCGGTACCAGATCGGGCTGGTCTTGCCGTCATACAGCGGTGCGGTGGCCGGGTCGGCCTTTACTTCGGCCTTTGGCAGGCCCAGTGACGCCTGGTAGGCCGCATTGGTGCGCGCCGGGTCCAGCGCCAGCTGCACTGCCTCGGGCGAAATGCCGCCGTGCAGGAACAGGGTGTCGCCGATCTTCAGCAGCACCGGGCGGGTGCGCAGCCACTGCCCGATCACCGAATCGGCACCGTACAGCTGCGGGTAGCTGCGGCCGAGCAGCTGCGCGCTGCGCAGGTACTTCGGGTTGACGTAGCGCAGGTCGTCGTACAGCACCATGGTTTCGTGGTTGCCGAGCACGAAGTGCACCGCGCCGCCGGCGGCGGCCGCCTGCTGCTGCAGGCCATACAGCAGCCAGAAGGCCTCGGTCACCTGCGGGCCGCGGTCGAACACATCGCCGGCGATGACCAGCGTGTCCTTGCCCAGCGCCCAGCGATCCTGGGCATCGATGACCTGGTGGGCGCGCAGCAGGCGCACCAGCAACCCGTACTGGCCATGGATGTCGGACAGCGCAACGATGCGCGGCACGGCCGGCAGCACGGAAACCGAAGGCGCATTCGGGGCAGCCACGTGCACCGTGTGCTCGTAGCCGCAGCGCGGGGCGATGTCGGTACCTGCGGCCTGCGTGGCAAGCGTGTGCGACTCGACCTTGTCGTCGCAGATCCACTTGGCCTGCAACTGGTCGCCCTGGCGGAACACATAGGGGCCATCGGCCTGCACGTGGTCGGCGGGCGCGGCAACCTCGCGGGCCTGCGTGGTTGCTGTGGCGCAGGCCAGCAGCGGCAACAGCAGGGCGGTCAGCAGGGAAGGGCGATCGCGCGACAACGGCGGCATCCAGTGGCGGAAAGACCCGATGCTAACCGGCGCGGGTGTTCGTCGGTGTGCGCGAATGGGCGGATCAGGTGTCGCGCCCGCCGTCCCTGAGCTTGCGCACGCGGGTGGCGGTGGGCTGAAGTGGCTGGCCGTCGCGCCCGCGCGGCTGCATGTAGGGCAGCGGCCGCCGCGTCGCCGATTCGATCAGCTGTGAATGGGCTTCACCGGCCTCGAAGCGATGGCGTTCCGCCCATTGGCGCAGCGCGACCAGCAGCGGGAACAGTTCCTGGCCAGCGGCGGTGAGCACGTATTCCTGGTAGGCCGATCCATCGGAGGCCGGCTGCAGCTGCAGGATGCCGGCCTCTACCAGCCGGCGCAGGCGGTCGCTGAGGATGTTGCGGGCCGCGCCGAGGCTGCGCTGGAAGTCGCCAAAGCGGGTGATGCCATCGAAGGCATCGCGGATGACCAGCAACGCCCAGCGGTCGCCGAGCAGGTCGGCGCTGCGGGCGACGGGGCAGGGGCTGTCGGCGTGCATGGTGGACCTCTCTGATGTGGTTGCAGTTTAAAACCAATGGCAGTAGCCTGCATCAAGTTTCAAATTGCAACCACGTCATGAGTGCCACATCGCTTCCCCGCCCGCTGCTGGTCCTGCTTGCGGTTGCCGCCGGCGCCAGCGTCGCCAACGTCTACTACGCGCAGCCGCTGCTGGATCAGCTTGCACGCGCCTTTGCGCTGGACCGGGCCGTGGCCGGCGCGGTGCTGGCTGCTACCCAGGCCGGTAGCGTGCTGGCGTTGCTTGGCCTGCTGCCGCTGGCGGACCGTGGTGACCGGCGACGCCTGCTGCGGCTGCAGTTGATCGCATTGGTGCTGGCGCTGCTGTGGCTGGCAGCGTCACGCACGGCGGGCTGGCTGTTGTCGGGCATGCTGCTGGCCGGCTTGCTGGGCACGGCGCTGACCCAGGGCCTGATCGCCTATACCGCCATGCTGGCACCGCCCGAGCAGCGCGGTCGCGTGGTCGGTGTGGTGCAGGGCGGCGTGTTCATCGGCCTGCTGCTGGCGCGCGTGGTGTCCGGTACGGTGGCGGCGGCCTTTGGCTGGCAGATGGTCTACCTGTTGTCAGCGATGGTGGTGGCGGGGTTGGCGGCGCTGCTGTGGCGGCGCCTGCCCCCAGTACCGGTGCCGTCGGTTCCCCCACGCTGGCGCGAGCTGCTGGGCTCGATGCTGGGCATGCTGCGCCGCGATCGAACGCTGCGCGAACGCGGGCCGCTGGCACTGCTGCTGTTTGCCGGCCTCAATGTGTTCTGGGCGGCGGCACCCTTGCCGCTCTCGGCGCCACCGCTGCATTGGTCGACCGCCGCCATCGGTGCACTGGGCCTGGCCGGGGTGATCGGTGCGCTGCTGGCGGCGCGGGTAGGGCACTGGATGGACCGTGGTTTCGCGCATCCGGTCAGCGTCGGTGCGCTGTTGTTGATGCTGGTTGCGTGGTGGCCCTTGCTGGGCCTGCCGCAGTCGCTGTCGTTGCTGCTGTTGGGCGTGATTGTGCTCGACCTGGGTGGGCAGGCACTGCACGTATCAAACCAGGCATTGCTGCTGCGCGCGCCGGCTGAACAGCATGGACGCCTGGTGGCTTTGTACATGCTGTTCTATGCGGTGGGCAGTGGTGCCGGTGCAGCGGCCGGGCCGTGGATGCAGGCGCGCCATGGCTGGCCGGCGGTATGCCTGTTGGGGGCGGGCATCGCGTTGCTGGCGCTGCTCTGGTGGGCAGCGTGGCGGATGGTGGCGGTGAAAGCAGCGGCCGGCGGCCGTATCGGTAGTGCCGGCGGTCAGTAGAGTCGACTGTCAGTCGACTGCTCTTCGCCCTGCGTGCGAAAAACCCCGCGGTGCGCGCGATAGTCGACCCGCGGTCGACTCTACCTGTCCTGCCGTCATCGCTGCAGTGCGCGCCGTCCCGGCGCTTCCTGCAGGTCCGCACTGGCCACCACCACGCGGTTGCGGCCGCTGCGCTTGGCCTCGTACATTGCCGCGTCGGCACGGGCCATCAGCCGCTCGTAGTCCGGATGGCCGTCGTGGCCGGCCACGCCGATGCTGGCGGTCAGTGCCAGCACCTGGCCGTTGGCCAGTGCCACCGGCGACTGTGCGATCTGCCGCCGCAGGCTCTCGGCGATCACGGTCGCCTGCGATTCGCTGGCAGCCACCAGTACCACCACGAATTCTTCGCCGCCATAGCGGAACAGGTAGTCGCTGCCGCGCGTGAGCTGGCCGAGCAGGCCGGCGACGTGCTGCAACGCGCGGTCGCCGGCATCGTGGCCGTGGCCGTCGTTGATTGCCTTGAAGTGATCCAGGTCGAGCAGCAGCAGCGAGAATGGTGTGCGGTTGCGTGTGGCCAGCTCGATTTCCCGGCGCAGCACGGTGGGCAGGAAGCGACGGTTGAGCAGGTTGGTCAGCGCGTCGCTGCCGGCATCCAGTTCGCCGATGCGCTCGAACAGCAGTGTCATCAGGGTGCGGATGGCGGCCAGGTCCTCGCGGATGGCCGGCAGCACCGCCAGTCGCTGCGCCGGAGCATCGCCGCTCGCGCGCTGCAGGTGGCCATCAATGCGGGCCATCAACTGGCCCACCTGCTGCGTTTCGCTGCTTTCGCCGAAGCTGGGGATGCCCTTGTGGGTGAACCACAGGCCGAACTCCGAGGTAGCCAGGCTGGCGTTGTCGCTGGCCTGCACGTGGCCGGCCAACGCGTAGAGCAGGGCGTTTTCCCAGTCCAGCAGCAGTGCGCGCTGGCGCTCGCGTTCGGTACCGACGTTCTGTACCAGCGAGAACAGCCGGTAGGCGGCGTCGGCACGGGTGGAGCGCTCGCGCGCGTGGGTGTAGGCCAGGGTCATGCCTTCCATGGCGATATCCATGATCGCGCTGAGGCAGTCGATGGCGGCAAATGCGGTGTCGCTGTCCGGTGCATCGTCGCGCAGGCGCACGAACAGTTCGTGCTTGAGCACGCGCGCACCGCGGGTAACCAGGTCGACCGGAATGCCGACGCGGGCGTGCACGTCGCCGATGATCCGCTGCGAGGCCACGGTGTTGGCGATGCCGCTGGCATCAGTGGTCAGCAGCTGCGCCAGCCAGCGCTGCATGGCCGGCTGCAGGCGCTGCTTGACCTGGTCGTGGGACAGGAAACGGCGCGCACGGGTGTCCTGCAGCAGTACTTCGTAAAAGCGCTGGGCCAGCGCGGGTGGGGCATCGGTAGCAGCGGCCTTGAGCAGCGCGGTGGCGGCAGGGCCGGCCTGCAGCAGACACTGCTGCCAGGCCTCGGCCAGCGGCTGGCTGGCATCGTCCAATTGGGGTGGTTCCACGTCGATCTCTGACTGCGTACGGCAAACCACGGGTATCGGCCGCGGCGGCATACGGTTGATGGCGGGTTAGCCGGCCAGTTTACGCGCGGTGCAGGGTTGCACGGTGCGCAAACCACATCGGCGCCGCTGCGGCAATGAGTGAACGCATTTGAGAATCAATCGCATTGATGGGAGAATGCGCGCACGGAACGGGCTGCAGGTGCCTGCTGCAGGACTGCTCCGCCTCCCCCTCGTCGTTGCCTCAAGCCCTTTGCCAGAGGCCCCGTAGCCCTGCCAGAAGGTCCTGATCATGTCCCCTGCCGTTGTCCTTTCGCCGCGCCCGCTGGCGCTTGCCGTTGCCGCCCTGCTGGCCGGCAGCGCCCTGACCGCCCACGCCGAAACCGACGCAACCGATATCGACACGGTGCACGTCACCGCCTCGCAGATCGCGCGCCAGGCCCTGGGTACCTCGACCATCACCGCAGAGGACATCGCCAGGCGCCCGCCGGCCAACGACATCGCCGAGCTGCTGCGGACCATGCCCGGCGTCAACCTGACCGGCAACAGTGCGTCGGGCCAGTACGGCAACAACCGCCAGATCGATCTGCGTGGCATGGGCCCGGAAAACACCCTGATCCTGGTCGACGGCAAGCGCATCGGTGCGCGTGATGCCGTGCGCATGGGCCGCAGCGGTGAGCGCAATACCCGGGGCGATACCAACTGGGTGCCGGCGGAAATGATCGAGCGCATCGAAGTGCTGCGCGGCCCTGCAGCGGCACGTTATGGCTCGGGTGCTTCCGGTGGCGTGGTCAACATCATCACCAAGCGCCCGACCGGCGACCTGACCGGCGCGGTCGACCTGTATGGCCTGGTGCCCGAGCACAGCGCCGAAGGCGGCAGCGAGCGCGT
This sequence comes from Stenotrophomonas sp. 62841_Sma, assembly GCF_056482945.1. Taxonomy (NCBI): domain Bacteria; kingdom Pseudomonadati; phylum Pseudomonadota; class Gammaproteobacteria; order Lysobacterales; family Lysobacteraceae; genus Stenotrophomonas; species Stenotrophomonas sp. 62841_Sma. The sequence goes on from NZ_CM151224.1 coordinate 1,451,448, forward strand.
CGGCCTGCAGCTGAGCGGGCCGATGACCGACACCCTGTCGTTCCGCCTGTACGGCAATCTCAACAAGACCGACGCCGATTCGCTGGAACTCAACCGTGACTTCGCGGCGAATCCGAACGCGGTGCCGCCGGCCGGTCGCGAGGGCGTCAAGAACCGCGATGTCAACGCGCTGCTGCGCTGGGACGTGACCGCCAACCAGGTGGTCGAATTCGAAGCAGGCACCAGTCGCCAGGGCAACATCTATGCTGGCGACCGCGCGGTCAGCACCACCGGTACCTCGACACCGATCGATCTGGGGGCGTTGGCCGAGCAGCAGGCCGAGACCAACCGCATGTACCGCAACACCGGCGCGATCACCCATCGCGGCCGCTGGGGCGATGTGACCTCTCGGGTGACCGCGGCAGTGGAAGCGGTGAACAACTCACGCATCAACGAAGGCCTGGCCGGTGGCCCGGAGGGCAGCTTCAACGGCACCGACTGGTCGACCTCGCGCCTGCGCAACTACCAGCTGGACGGCGAAGTCAGTTTCCCGACCACGCTGGGTGGTGCCGAGAACATCTGGACGCTGGGCTTTGAATACCTGGACAGCCGCCTGACCGACCCGTACTCGATGAGCCAGTCCAGCAGCAGCGGCGGCGGCATCCCGGGGCTGTCGGCCGATCGCGCTCGCGGCAAGTCCGACGCGCAGACCACCGCCGTGTTCGTGGAAGACAACATCTACCTGGGCGAGCGCTGGATCGTCACCCCGGGCCTGCGCTTCGACCACCACAGCCAGTTCGGCAACAACACCAGCCCCAGCCTCAACGCGCAGTTCCGCATCAACAGCGACTGGGTGGTGAAGGGCGGTATCGCCCGTGCATTCAAGGCGCCGAACCTGTACCAGTCGAATCCGGACTATCTGTATTACACCCGGGGCAATGGCTGCCCTAATGCACTGCCGAGCCTGGGCGCCGGCTGCTACATGCGCGGCAACTCGGACCTGAAGGCGGAAACCAGCCTGAACAAGGAATTGGGTATCGAGTGGGCACCGCAGAGCGGCTGGCAAGCGTCGTTGACCTACTTCCACAACGACTACAAGGACAAGATCCAGGCCGGGTACAACCAGATCGGGCTGACCGCCGACACCAAGGGCCGCATCTTCCGCTGGGAGAACGCACCCAAGGCGATCGTGCAGGGTCTGGAAGGCAACCTGGTGGTCCCGCTGCTGGGCGAGCAGGGCAACCGCCTGAAGTGGAGCAACAACTTCACCTACATGGTGGAGAACGAGAACAAGAGCACCGGCCAGCCGCTGTCGGTGATTCCGAAGTACACCGTCAACACGATGCTGGACTGGCAGGCCACCGACAAGTTGTCGCTGCTGCTGACCGGCACCTTCTACGGCAAGCAGAAGCCGGCCACCACCAACATCAACAATGATCCGCGCTGCACCGGCACCTGCGATCCGTCGATCGCGCTGCAGGACCGTGGTGCGTACAACATCTGGGGCGTGAGCGCGCGCTACAAGGTGACCGAGACGGTCAGCTTCGGTTTCGGCGTCAACAACCTGGCCGACAAGCGCCTGTTCCGCGAGGCCAACAGCAGCGATGCCGGCGCGGCGACCTACAACGAGCCGGGCCGCGCGTACTGGGCCAGCCTGCGCTTCGGGTTCTGACCGCAGGCGGACGTCGGTCCGCTGCGTCCGCCAGGCGTGGCCTGGCGTTGCCGGCCGCGCTCCGGTAGCGCCGGGTCATGCCCGGTGAGGGACCGCGTGGCCTGCAATGTTATAAACACCGTGATAGTTTCCCAACGCCCTCCGGCGTAGCCTGCCTCCCATCGCAAAGGAGCTGTTGCCATGGGCCACGACCACGATCACCTGCCATCCGAGATCCGCCACGAGAAACCCTTGTGGTGGGCGCTCGGCCTGACCTCCACCTTCCTCGTCGTCGAGGTGGTGGGCGCGTTCTGGACCAACAGCCTGGCGCTGCTGTCCGACGCGGCGCACATGGCTACCGACGCTTTAGCGCTGATGATCGCGCTGGTCGCGGTGCGGCTGAGCCGGCGCCCGCCGGACGCGCGCCGCACCTACGGCTATGCACGCCTGGAAGCGCTGGGCGCGATGATCAATGGCGCGATGCTGTTCGTGGTCGCCGGCTATATCCTGTGGGAGGCCATTGGACGTTTCCGCGAGCCGCAGGAGATTGCCTCGTCGGGCATGCTGGTGATTGCCGCGGCGGGCCTGGTCATCAATCTGATCTCGATGCGCCTGCTGCAGGCCGGCAGCGGCGAGAGCCTCAACGTGAAGGGTGCCTACCTGGAAGTGTGGGCAGACATGCTCGGCTCGGTGGCCGTGATTGCTGGCGCGCTGTTGATCAAGTGGACCGGCTGGAAGCCGATCGACCCGATCCTGGCGGTGCTGATCGGCCTGTGGGTACTGCCGCGCACCTATGTGCTGATGCGCGAGGCGATCAACGTGCTGCTGGAAGGCGTGCCCAAGGGCATGGACGTGGCCAAGGTGCGCGACAGCCTGTCCGGCCACGCTGCGGTACTGGACGTGCATGACCTGCATGTGTGGGCGCTGGCCTCCAGCACCCCGGCGCTGACCGCGCACATCGTGATGCGCGACGGCACCGATGCCGATGCGCTGCGTCGTGATCTGGGCGGGCGCCTGCACGATGACTTCGGCATCGAGCACGTGACACTGCAGATCGAAGCGGACCACTGCGGCGAAGCCTGTGGTGAGCCGGCGCCGGCCAAGGGCGGCGAGCACGAGGGCCATGAAGGCCATGACCACGGCGAGGACGCGCAGGGCCACCGCGGCCACGTGCATCGCTGAACGAGGATGTAGGGGCGTCGATCGGGTCAAGCCGCCTGGATGAAGCCGGCTTGGTAGAGTCGACTGTTAGTTGTGTAAACCCACTACGTTGTTCAGCGGCACTCTGGAGATAGGTGGCTGGCCGCCGATCGCCATATGGGGACGGTGCCAGTTGTAGTGGTGCAGCCATTGGTTCAGAATGGAATTGCGCTGGTCCGAGGATGCGTACTCGCAGGCGTAGGCCCACTCGCGCAGGCTGGTCTGGATGAAGCGCTCGGCTTTGCCATTGGTCCGCGGCGTGTAGGGCTTGGTTCTGATGTGCTTGATTCCAAGGGATTTGAGCAGCTTGGCAAAGGCGGTGGAGCGATAGCAGGCACCGTTGTCGGTCAGGATCCGCTTGAAGGTGATTCCCAGGCTGGCGTAGTACTCCAGAGCGCCCAGCAACGCCTGGCAGGCGGTTTCGCCCTGTTCGTTGGGGTGGACGCTGCTGAAGGCCACTCGGGAGTGATCGTCGATGGCCACGTGGACGTAGCCCCAGCCACCGCCCGCGGCGTTTCCCCGGCGTTTGGCATCGGTTCTGTGCCCTGGCCGCTGGAAGTTGCCCAGCTTCTTGATGTCCAGGTGCAGCAGCCCTCCTGGCTGATCATATTCGTATCGGATGACCTCCTTGGGCGGATCAAGCTGACACAGCCGATTGAGGCCGTGGGCGCGCATCAGCCTTGAAATCGTACTGTGGCCGACCCCCAGTGCCTTGGAGATGGTCAGGTAGGTCTGCCGCTTACGGCGGCGTTCCTTGATCTGCTCGACCACCAGCTCCGGTGTGGCGTGCGGCGTCTGGTGAGGCTTTGAGCTGCGGTTCTCCAAGCCCGATGGCCCCAACTCCCGGAATCGGCCCAGCCATTTGTAAGCCGTACGCACGCTGACGCCACACGCCTGAGCTGCTTCTTCCGGGCGCAGGCCCTCGTGAAGAATGCGGTGAACAAGAAGTGCTCGACTATGGACGGTCAAACGGGCATTTTTATGGTGGTTCATCCGGGCTCTTTGGGGTCTGGAAAGGTGTGGTAACCGCCATTTTCCAAAGATGTCCCGGATGAACAACCTACAGAGAGATCACAACTAGCAGTCGACTCTACCCCGTCGCGAGGCCAGCCGGTCTGCCAGCCGCGTCGGCTCCGGCAGCCGGTAACCGCGCAGCGTGCGCTGCACCCAGTCCAGCGCGGTATCCGCACTGAGCCGATGGCCACCGGCCACGAACAGCGGCTTGCAGCGAATCTTGCTGCGCAGCACCCAACCCAGTTGCTCATCGCCGTCCAGCAGCGGCGTATGCGCACCGGCCTCGGCACCCGGTTCGACGAACCGGCCCACCAGTTTCGACTTGGCGACGCCGATGCTCGGCAGGTCGGTGACCACGCCCAGATGCGCGGCCACGCCCAATCGTCGCGGGTGGCTGATGCCATGGCCATCGACGAACACCAGGTCCGGCGTATGCGGCAGCAGCGCCAGCGCGGCCAGCAGTGCCGGCAGCTCGCGGAAGCTGAGCAGTCCGGGGATGTAGGGCATCACCGTGGGAATCCGCGCGACTTCCTGCGCTATCAGCTGCAGCGTCTTCGCATCCAGCAGTACCGCCGCGGCGCGGGTGATGGCGCCATCGTCTTCAAAGCCGACATCCAGCCCGGCCAGCCAGCGCACGTTGCGTGGCAGGCGGTCCTGGCGCTCCACGCGGCCGGCCAGCTGGAGCTGCTGCGCGCGTGCAGCGGCGACGCTGCCTTCCCAGCGCCCGGGGTCGATCACCGTATTCATTGGTCACAGCATCGCATGCGTGGTGCCACGGCCCGGTGAGCGGCGGCCGGGGCTACAATGGCGGCCTGTCTTTCCTCGCGTTGGAGACCCTGCAGTGACCCGTAAACTCGTACTGTTGCGCCATGGCCAGAGCCAGTGGAACCTGGACAACCGCTTCACCGGCTGGGTCGATGTCGACCTGACCGAGCAGGGGCGCCGGGAAGCGGCCGCCGCGGGTCGCCTGATGCGCGAGGAAGGCCTGCAGTTCGACGTTGCCCACACCTCCGTGCTCAAGCGCGCCATCCACACCCTGCAGGGTGCACTGGCCGAGCTGGAACAGGACTGGCTGCCGGTGAACAAGTCCTGGCGCCTCAACGAACGCCATTACGGCGGCCTGCAGGGCCTGGACAAGGCCGAGACCGCCGCCAAGCACGGCGAGGACCAGGTCAAGGTGTGGCGTCGTTCGTACGACATCCCACCGCCGGCCATGGACCTGGAAGATCCGGGCCACCCGATCCATGACCGCCGCTACGCTGGCCTGGACCGCAACGCGCTGCCGGGCACCGAATCGCTGGCCACCACGCTGGACCGCGTGCTGCCGTACTGGCACGACGCCATCGCGCCGCAGCTGAAGGACGGCAAGACCGTGCTGGTCACCGCCCACGGCAATTCGCTGCGCGCGCTGTACAAGTACCTCAACAACGTCTCGCGCGAGGAAATCCTCGAGCTGAACATCCCGACCGGCATCCCGCTGCTGTTCGAACTGAACGACGACCTGACGGTGAAGTCGTTCCGCTACCTGGGCGACCCGGAAGCAGCGCGCAAGGCCGCTGAAGCCGTGGCCAACCAGGGCAAGGCGAAATAAAACAGAAGGCCGGCGCAAGCCGGCCTTCGCTTTTTGTAGAGTCGAGCCATGCTCGACTGCTGTTGGCCTCTTGCCGCAAGGACAATAAACCCGGGACGGAGAGCAGTCGAGCATGGCTCGACTCTACATAAGCGCGTCCTGTGACCTTTGGCGGTCCCCGCCGCGGGCCTCCCCGGCTACCCTGTGAAATTACCCGCAGGAGAGCCTCATGAACGTCCGCAACCTGGTCCCGCTGGGCCTGACCATCGCCATCGCTGCCTCGCTGGCGGCCTGTGGCAAGAATGAAATCGCGCCGGCGGCCAGCGCCGACGCCAAGCCGGCCTTCGACCTGTCGCAGATCAAGACGCCGCTGATCTCGCTCAACAGCGCCGATCTGGATCCGGCCATTTCGGCCTGTACCGACCTCAATGGTTTCGTCAACAGCAAGTGGCTGAAGGCCAACCCGGTGCCGGGCGACCAGACCACCTGGGGCAGCTTCGAGATCCTGCGCGAGCGTTCGCTGGAAGTGCAGCACGCACTGGTGCAGCAGGCCGCGGCCAGCCAGGCCAAGGCCGGCTCGGTGGAAGCCAAGATCGGTGACATCTGGAAGACCGGCAACGATGAAGCCAAGATCGAAGCCGCCGGCCTGGCGCCGCTGCAGCCGCAGCTGGACAAGATCACCGCGCTGAACGATACCGCCGCCATCACCCAGTACCTGCGTGACAGCCAGGCCGAGGGCAAGGGCGTGCTGTTCTCGCTGTTCGCCAATGCCGACTACAAGGATTCGGCCAACGTCATCGCCTATGTCGGCCAGGGCGGCCTCGGTCTGCCGGAGAAGGGCTACTACTTCGATGACGCCCAAGCCAAGATCCGCGACGCCTACGTGGCCTACATCGCACAGGTGCTGACCCTGTCCGGTGTGGACGCGGCGCAGGCCGCCGAGCAGGCCAAGGCCGTGATGGCCTTCGAAACCCGCCTGGCCAAGGCTTCGATGTCGCGCATCGAGATGCGTGACCCGGCCAAGCGCTACAACCCGCTCAGCGCGGCTGACGCCGACAAGTTGACCCCGAACTTCAGCTGGACCGCGCTGTTCGACACCCTGAAGGTGCCGGCCGCGCAGAAGTTCTCGCTGGCGCAGCCGGGCTTCTTCGGTGAAATGGACAAGATGCTCGCCGACGTGCCGGCCAGCACCTGGCAGGCCTACCTGCGCTTCCACACCATCGATGACGCCTCGCCGTACCTGAGCAGCCAGTTCGAGAAGGCCAACTTCGATTTCTATGGCACCACCCTGCGTGGCCAGAAGGAAATGCAGCCGCGCTGGAAGCGCGTGCTGGAGTCGGTCAACGGCGGCATGGGTGAAGCCCTGGGCCAGCTGTACGTCGACGCCGTGTTCCCGGCCGAATCCAAGGTGGCCATGCAGCACCTGGTGGAGAACCTCTCGGTGGCGCTGAAGGCGCGCCTGGAGCAGCTGCCGTGGATGGGCGAAGAAACCAAGAAGAAGGCGCTGGAAAAGTGGGCCAGCTTCACCCCGAAGATCGGTTACCCGGACAAGTGGCGTGAGTGGACCGGCCTGCAGACCAACGGTGACAGCTACCTGGGCAACATGCAGGCGGCACGTGCGTTCAACTATCGCTACATGCTGGACAAGATCGGCAAGCCGGTGGACAAGACCGAGTGGGGCATGACCCCGCAGACCGTCAACGCCTACTACAACGCCACCAAGAACGAGATCGTGTTCCCGGCGGCGATCCTGCAGGCGCCGTTCTTCGACGCCAAGGCCGATCCGGCGCTGAACTACGGCGGCATCGGTGCGGTCATCGGCCACGAGATGATGCACGGCTACGATGACTCGGGCAGCCAGTTCGCTGCCAACGGCAACTTCGACAACTGGTGGACCGACGCCGACCGCAAGGCCTTCACCGAGCGTACCGACCAGCTGGTCGCACAGTTTGATGGCTACGAGTCGGTGCCGGGCGTGTTCGTGAAGGGCAAGCTGACCCTGGGCGAGAACATCGGCGACCTGGGTGGCCTGACCGTGGCCTACGACGCGCTGCAGATGGCGCTGAAGGAAGACCCGAAGGCGAACGTGGAGGTCGATGGCCACAGCCAGGACCAGCGCTTCTTCATGAACTGGGCCACCGTGTGGCGCCGCAACTTCACCGATGGTGAGCTGCGCGTCCGCTTGAACACCGACCCGCACGCCCCGGCCAACTTCCGTGCCAACGGCGCACCGTCGAACATGCCGTCGTATGCCGCTGCATTCCGGTGCAAGGCCGGTGACGCGATGGTGCGTGCCGACGACAAGCGCGTGGTGATCTGGTAATCGATCATCCGTGATGCGTGATGCAGAAGGCCCGGCGAATGCCGGGCCTTTTGTTTGTCTGATCGGTAGCGCCGGGCCATGCCCGGCGGATCTCAGGCCAGCGCTGGTTCCTGCGCCAGCATGCGATGGAAGCGCTGCAGCACATAGGGATCGATCAGGCCGCCGGACTGCTCGTCGATGATGCGCAACGCAGTCTCGCGTTCCATCGCTGCGCGGTAGGGGCGCACGCTGGTCATGGCATCGTAGGCATCAGCAACGGTGACGATGCGTGAGCCCAGCGGAATGCTCTCGCCACGCAGGCCGTCGGGATAGCCGCTGCCATCGAACGCTTCATGGTGGGCGCGAATCAGCCGCGCGACCGGTGCCGCATCGCTGCGGCCGGTGGCCAGGAAGATGTGTTCGCCGCGCACCGGATGCTCGCGCATGATCGCGCGTTCCTCGTCGGTGTGCCGGCGCGGTGTCAGCAGTACATCGTCGGGGATGCCGATCTTGCCGATGTCATGGAAGCGCGCGGCCAGGCCGATCTGCGAACAGGCATCGGCGTCGAGATCGCAGTGCGTGGCCAGGCGCTGCGCGAGCAGGCCAACGCGGTCGCAGTGGTGGCGGGTGTAGGCGTCGCGCATCTGCAGCGACATCGAGAGGGCATCGATCAGGCAGGCCTGCGCGTGCAGCAGGTCGGGGGCGGGTACGGCGTCAGGAAACATGGTCATCCGCCCACACCGGGTGGGGACCGGTGCGGGGTGTTCGGGGGGGCGATCAACCCGGGGCGAGGGTGGTCAGAAGGGCGCGGGCCGCATTGAAGCGGTCTTCCGGCAGCGGCAGCGGGTGCTTGATGCGCAGCTTGTCAGGCCCTTCCATGGCGTAGAGATTGGGTTGTTTCTGGATCAGCTGGATCACCGCCATCGGGTCGATGTTCGGCTTGGACTCAAACACGATGCGGCCACCGTTCTCGCCCAGGTCCAGCTTGCGGATGCCGAGGGTGTTGGCCTTCAGCTTCAGCTCGGCGATGGCGAACAGGTGCTTGGCCGCATCCGGCAGCAGGCCGAAGCGGTCGATCATCTCCACCTGCAGTTCGCGCAGCGCATCACTGTCGCGCGCGCTGGAAATGCGCTTGTACAGGGTCAGGCGGGTGTGCACGTCCGGCAGGTAGTCTTCCGGAATCAGCGCCGGCACATGCAGCTCGACTTCGGCACCGCGCACTTCCTCGCCGGCATCCAGGTCGGGCAGCTTGCCCTGCTTGATGCTGCGCACCGCGCGCTCCAGCAGCTCGGTGTAGAGGCTGAAGCCGACCTCGGCCATCTGCCCGCTCTGGTCCTCGCCCAGCAGTTCACCGGCACCGCGGATTTCCAGATCGTGCGTGGCCAGGGTGAAGCCGGCACCGAGCTCGTCCATCGACGCGATCGCTTCCAGGCGCTTTTCCGCATCCGGGGTGATCGAGCGGCGGTCGGGCGCCACCAGGTAGGCGTAGGCGCGGTGGTGCGAACGACCGACGCGGCCACGCAGCTGGTGCAGCTGGGCCAGGCCGAAGCGGTCGGCGCGGTTGATGATGATGGTGTTGGCGTTGGGGATGTCGATGCCCGACTCGATGATCGTGGTCGACAGCAGCACGTTGAAGCGCTGCTTCTGGAAATCCAGCATCACCTTTTCCAGCTCGCGCTCCGGCATCTGCCCGTGGGCGATGCCGATGCGCGCCTCCGGCACCAGCTCGGACAGCTCGCGCTGCATGCGGCCGATGCTTTCCACGTCGTTGTGCAGGAAGTACAGCTGGCCACCGCGCGCCAGCTCGCGCTGGAAGGCTTCGCGCAGCAGCGCATTGTCCCACTGGGTGATGAAGGTCTGCACCGCCAGCCGGTTCGGCGGCGGCGTGGCGATGATCGACAGGTCGCGCAGGCCGGCCATGGCCATGTTGAGCGTGCGCGGAATCGGCGTGGCGGTCAGGGTCAGCAGGTGCACGTTGGCGCGAAGCGCCTTCAGCGCTTCCTTCTGGCGTACGCCGAAACGCTGCTCCTCGTCGACGATGACCATGCCCAGGTCCTTGAACTTCACGTCCGGCTGCAGCAGGCGATGGGTACCGACGATGACGTCGATGGTGCCGGCGGCGACCTTTTCCAGCTCGGCCTTGATTTCCTTGGTGGTCTTGAAGCGCGACAGCACCTCGACCTTCAGCGGGTAATCGGCGAAGCGGTCGCGGAAGTTGCGGTAATGCTGTTCGGCCAGCAGCGTGGTCGGCACCAGCACGGCCACCTGCTTGCCGGCACTGGCGGCGGCGAACGCGGCACGCACCGCCACCTCGGTCTTGCCGAAGCCGACGTCGCCGCAGACCACGCGGTCCATCGGCTGGCTGCTGGCCAGGTCGCGCAGGGTGGCGTCGATCGCGGCCAGCTGGTCCGGCGTTTCCTCGAACGGGAAACCGGCGGCGAACGGCTCGTACATCGCGCGGTCCACCTGCAGTGCCAGGCCGGCACGCGCCTGGCGGCGGGCCTGGATCTCCAGCAGCTCGGCGGCGACGTCGCGCACCTTCTCGGCGGCCTTGCGCTTGGCCTTGCTCCACTGTTCGCCGCCGAGCGAATGCAGCGGCGCGGTTTCCGCCGAAGCGCCAGAGTAGCGGCTGATCAGGTGCAGCTGGGCGACCGGCACATACAGCCGGTCACCCTTGGCATATTCGATTTCGAGGAACTCGCCGGGCATGCCGCCGACGTCCATCGCGATCAGGCCACGGTAGCGGCCGACGCCATGATCCTCGTGCACGATCGGCGCGCCTTCGGTCAGCTCGCCGAGGTCACGGATGATCGCTTCCGGTTCGCGGCCGGCACGGCGCGTGCGGCGGGTGCTGCCGGCGCGCTCGGGGAACAGCTGGCGCTCGGTCAGCACCGCGATGCGCGGATCGTCCAGCGCGAAGCCATCCTCCAGCGGCGCCACCGCGATCGCGAAGCGCGCATCGTCGGCGAGGAAGCTGGGCAGGTCGGCCGCCACCGGCGGCTTCAACTCGGCGGCCTGCAGCACTTCCAGCAGGGCTTCGCGTCGGCCGGGCGAATCGGCGGCGAGCAGCACCCGGCCCGGATAGTGGCCGAGGAAGGATTTCAGCGCGTCGCCAGCGGGTGCCTCGCGCGCGGCCACCGGCAGCGGCGGCAGCGGCTGGTCGCCCAGCGCGTGCGCGTCGGCGATGCGCGCATGGTCAGCCGACCACACCTCGATGCGCGGGGCATCGTTCAGGCGCTCGCGCAGCAGCTCCGGCGACAGGTACAGCGCGGACGGCGGCAGCAGCGGCCGTTCCACATCGTGGCGGCGTTGTTCGTAGCGCTCACCGGTCTGCGCCCAGAATGCCTCGGCGGCTTCGCCGGCACCGGCGCAGACCACCGGCAGGCTGCCGTCGGGCAGGTAGTCGAACAGGGTCGCGGTGCGTTCGAAGAACAGCGGCAGGTAGTACTCGACGCCGGCCGGGGCCAGCCCGGACTTCAGGTCCTGGTACAGCGCGCTGCGCCGGGTATCGACATCGAAGCGCTCGCGCAGCGTGGCAAGCACGCGGGCGATGCTGGCCTCGTCCATCGGCACTTCGCGGCCAGGCAGCATGTGCACCGCCTCGACCTTGTCCAGCGAACGCTGGCTTTCCGGATCGAAGGCACGGATCGAATCGATGTCCTCGTCCAGCAGCTCCACCCGCAGCGGCTCGTCGGCACCCATCGGGTACACGTCGAGCAGGCCGCCGCGCACGGCGAAGTCACCCGGGTCCATCACCTGCGGCACGTTGCGGTAGCCGGCGCTTTCCAGGCGACGCTTCTCGGCTTCCAGATCCAGGCGCTGGCCGACCTTCAGGTCGAAGCTGCCACCGATCACGTAGCTGCGCGGGGCCAGCTGCTGCAGCAGGGTCTGCACCGGCACGATCACCAGGCCGCGCTTCAGCGTGGGCAGGCGGTGCAGGGCGGACAGGCGCTGCGAAATGATGTCCGGATGCGGGCTGAAGCGGTCGTAGGGCAGGGTTTCCCAGTCCGGGAAGGCCACCACCGGCAGGGCCGGGTCACCGCCGAGCAGGGTGTGCAGGTCGGCTTCGAGCTGGTTGGCACCGTGGTTGTCACGGGCGATCACCAGCAGCGGGGCGTCGTGCGCACGCGCGGCCTGGGCCAGGTACCAGGCCAGGGCGGTCGGCGATGCGGGGGCGCGCCACCAGGCGCGGAGCTGGCCGGCGCGCGGCAGCGGCGGGGCGGGGTATGAGGTACGCGACATGGACCCCGGATTTTAGCAGAAGCCCGATCGAAGCCCGGTGGGCCGCGCCGGCCGTTGGCCGGCAGCCTCATGTGCCGTTGGGGTATGGGAATGCCGGCCAGCGGCCGGCACTACCGGGAGGCGTCGCCGGGCAGAGCCCGGCGCATCCCGTAGAGTCGAGCTTGCTCGACTGTTGAAGCATGCGTCGCCGGGCACGCCCGGCGCATCCTTCAGTTGTCCAGCTCCAGCACCATCCGCACCAGGCCTTCGGCACCGGTCGGGTGCGGGACCGGCTTGAAGCCCAGCGAGGCGGCCAGCTGCTTCATCGGCTCGTTCTCAGCGGCAACGTCGCCGTACAGGCGGTCCAGGTACTTGCCGCGGCCCCATTTCACCAGCTTGCGCATCAGCTGCCGGCCCAGGCCCTGGCCAATGAGGAAGCGGCTGATCAGGATCGCGTACTCGGCTTCACGGGTACCGGGGATGATCGAGGCCCGGGCGACCGCGCCGACCACCGCTTCGCCAGCGGGCAGGGATTCGGCAGCGACCAGGGTGATCTCGGTCTTGGGATTCGGGTGGGTCAGGCGCTGGGTGGTTTCCGGCGACAGCTCGGTCACCGCCTGCAGGAAACGATCACGGATTTCTTCCGGCCCGAACAGGCTGAACGCCGCTTGCAGCGGTGCGCCATCTTCCGGGCGGATGGGGCGGATCAGCAGCTCGTGGCCGCTGGGAGCCTTGAAGATCTCATGCCAGGGCGGCATGCGGTTGCGAGTGGCCATACCGGGTGATTCCTTGGTGGTCCATCGATTGTGGCATCACCGGGGCTGCATTCCGTGAACGAAAGGCTCACGGCGGTACAGCCTCGTGAAGGCCGTTATTCGGGTGCTTTGAGCCAATCCAGGCGGGTGCTGGCCCCGGGTTCACCCAGGTGCTGGCGCAGCGCCGGCAGGGCCGGGCCGACCACCCGGTCGAACTGCCAGGGCGGGTTGAGCAGCAGCATGCCGCTGCCGTTGAGGCGCAGCGGTGAGTCGTCCGGGCGCACCAGGAACTCGATCGTCATCGCCGATTTCACCGGCAGGGCGGTGGCCTTGCGCAGGAAATGCAGGATGGTGCGGCGCTGCTTGATCGGGAACCATACCGCACAGGTGGCCTGCGGCCAGCGCGCCAGGGTCTCGGCCAGGGCGGCCAGGACCGCCTGGTATTCGGCATCCTGGGCTTCGTAGGGCGGGTCGATCAGCACCAGGCCACGGCCGATCTTGCTGCCGTTGAACTTCGGCGGCAGCAGCGAACGCAGCAGCGCATAGCCATCGCCCGCCCGCACGTCGACGCGGCTGTCATGGGCGAACAGAGCCTTCAGCGTGGCCGTTTCGGCTTCCTGCAGCTCACAGACCGCCATGCGGTCCTGCGCACGCATCGCCTGCGCGCTCAGCAGCGGCGAGCCCGGGTAGTTGGTCAGGGCGCCCACCGGATTATCGGCCTGCACCGCCTTCAGATAGCGCTCGACCACCTCCGGCAGCTTGGGCTGGGCCATCAGCCGCATGATCCCGGATTCAGCCTCGAGGGTCTTGCGGCTCTCTTCGCTGGCCAGCAGGTAGCGGCCGGCGCCGCCGTGGGTGTCGAGCACGAAGAACGGGCTGTCCTTGCGCTTGAAGCTGTCGATCAGGGCCAGCTGCACGATGTGCTTGAGCACATCGGCGTGGTTGCCGGCATGGAAGGCGTGGCGATAGTTCATGGGCGGCAGTGTACGGGGCGGCGGCCGCAGCGGCTATGCTGCGCGCCATGACAGCTCCTGTTGCCCATGTCCTGGTGGTCGAGGACGAAGCCGCCATCGCCGAAACCGTGCTCTATGCGCTGCGCAGCGAAGGCTATGCCGCCAGCCATTGCCTGCTGGGCGGTGAGGCTCTGCTGCGGCTGCAGGCCGGCGGCATCGACGTGGTGGTGCTGGATGTCGGCCTGCCCGACCTCGGTGGCTTCGAGGTCTGCCGCCGGCTGCGCGCCTTGCCGGGCCCTGAGGCGCAGCTGCCGGTGATCTTCCTGACCGCCCGCAACGACGAGGTGGACCGCGTGCTCGGCCTGGAGCTGGGTGCCGATGACTACATGACCAAGCCGTTCTCGCCGCGCGAGCTGGTGGCGCGGGTGCGTGCGCGGCTGCGCCGTGCGGCGCCGGCCGTCGCAGCGCCCAGCGCCGATGCGGGCTGGCAGGAGCATGGCGCGTTCGCCATCGACCGCGAGGGCCGGCGCATCCGTTTCCGCGGACAGGCGCTGGACCTGACCCGCTACGAGTACGCACTGCTGGAAGCATTGCTGCAGCGCCCGGGTGCCATCCTCAGCCGCGCGCAGCTGATGGACCGGGGCTGGGACAGCAGTGCCGACAGTGCCGACCGCACCGTCGACACCCATGTAAAGACGTTGCGCGCCAAGCTGCGCGCGGCCGGTGCCAGCGACGACCCGATCCGCACCCACCGTGGCCTCGGCTACGCGCTGGAGGTCTAGCCGATGCGCCTGGTACTGAAGCTGTTCCTCGGCTTCTTCCTGATCACCGGCATCGCCGCGTTCTTCGTGATGCGCGTGTTCGTCAACGAGGTGAAGCCCGGTGTGCGCCAGGCGATGGAATCGACCCTGGTCGATGCGGCCAACGTGCTGGCCGAGATGGCCGCCGCCGACGTCAAGGACGGCACCATCCGCAGCGGCAGCTTCACCCGCAACCTGGCCAAGGCGCGGCAGCGCGACCTGAAGGCGATGGTCTGGCGTTTCCCCAAGCGCTCGCTGGATTACCGGGTGACCATCACCGACGCCAAGGGCATCGTCATCTACGATTCGCTGGGCCGTGATCTCGGCCGCGACAACTCGCGCTGGAATGATGTCTACCGCACCCTGCGCGGTGAGTACGGCGCACGTTCCAGCCCCGAGATTGCCGGCGAAGAGGGCGATACGGTGATGCATGTGGCGGCGCCGGTGTACGACCCGGCCGACGGCCGCACGCTGATCGGCGTGCTCAGCCTGGCCCAGCCCAACCGCAGCATCGATCCGTTCATCGCCGCCAGCCAGCGCGCCATCATCGAGCGCGGTGCGTGGCTGATCGGGCTGTCGGCGCTGGTCGGCGTGCTGGTGACGATGTGGCTGACCACGGGCCTCGGTCAGCTCAGCCGCTATGCACGCGCGGTCAGCGCGGGCGAACCGGTGCCACCACCACGGCGCCGTCGCGACGAGATCGGCGATCTCGGCCAGGCGCTGGAAACGATGCGCCGCAAGCTGGAGGGCAAGGCCTACGTCGAGCAGTACGTGCAGTCGCTGACGCACGAGATGAAGAGCCCGCTGGCGGCGATCCGCGGTGCCGCCGAACTGCTGCAGGAGCCGCTGCCGGAAGCCGATCGCGTGCATTTCGCGCGCAGCATCGTCGACCAGCAGGAGCGGCTGACCGAGACCATCGACAAGCTGCTGGCGCTGGCCGAAGTGGAACAGCACGGCTGGCTGCAGACGCGTGACCCGATCGCGCTGCCGGCATTGCTGGCCGATGCGACGGCGGCCGCGCAGGTGCGTGCGCAGGCGGCCGGCGTGCAGGTCCGCATCGGCAGCGTGCCCGACCTGCGGGTGCAAGGCGACGCCTACCTGCTGCGGCAGGCACTGCACAACCTGATCGACAACGCGATTGCCTTCTCGCCGGCCGGCGCGGAGATCGCGCTGCAGGCCGAGGTGGACGGGCAGGGCGTGCGCCTGCAGGTGGCCGACCGTGGCGCCGGCATTCCCGACTACGCGCGTGAGCGGGTGTTCGAACGCTTCTATTCGCTGGCGCGGCCCGGCAGCGGGCGTCGCAGCTCTGGCCTGGGCCTGCCCTTCGTGCAGGAGGTCGCGCGCCTGCATGATGGGCGCGCCAGCGTGGATATCCGCGAGGGCGGCGGCACCGTGGCCAGCCTGTGGCTGCCTTTGGGTGTGCCAGGCCAGCGCCCGCGCCGCTGACTTCACACTCGCTTCAAATTCGCCACAAACCCTGCTCACCGCGGCGGTCCATCCTGCAGCCCTCTCCAACGAGGATGGACCATGAAATCCCTGAAGATGCTGCTGCGGTTCGCCATTGTCGGCGGGCTGATCCTGCTGCTGCTGGTGCCGCTGACGATGATCCGCGGGGTCATCAACGAACGTAGCGCGTACCGCGACGAGGCCTTCTCACGGGTGGCCGACAGCCGCGCCGGTGCACAGCAGCTGGTGGGCCCGGTGCGGGTGGTGCCGTGGGTGGAACGCAAGCAGGTTGAACTGGTCGACCCGCTGGGCGTCAAGAAGACCGAGGTGCAGGTCACCGAGGGGCACTGGCTGCAGATGCCAGCGTCGCTGGAGGTGGGCGGCGAGATGCTGCCGAGCCAGCGTGAGGTCGGCCTGTTCAAGGTGCCGGTATACAGCTGGAACGGCCAGATGAAGGCGACGTTCGCTGCAGACGAATATCCGGTGAAGGCCGGCCGCAGCTACGGCCAGCCGTATGTGGCGGTGGGCATTTCCGATGTGCGTGGCCTGGTCGGTACGCCGAACCTGCGCGTGGATGGCAAGCAGCTGCGCCTGCTGCCGGGGGTTGGTGCGGCCAGCGAGGTGGGTCGCGGTCTGCATGCACCGGTGGCAGGATTCGCCGAAGACCATGGCGGCACGCTGGCTGCCAGCACCGTCGAACTCGAGCTGCGCCTGGATGGCAGCCGCATGCTGTCGGTGGTGCCGGTGGGCGATGACACCAAGATCGCACTGCGTTCGAGCTGGCCGCATCCGTCGTTCAGCGGTGCGTTCCTGCCCAACGAACGTCGCGTCGACGCACAGGGCTTCGATGCGCGCTGGGCGGTGTCTTCGCTGGCCTCCGATGCACAGCGACAGCTGCGCAATGATGGTGCGGTCGAGTCGCAGGCGGTGACGGTGTCGCTGGTTGATCCGGTCGATGCCTACACCCAGGCCGACCGTGCCTCGAAATATGGCGTGCTGTTCGTGCTGCTCACCTTCGTTGGCTTCATCCTGTTCGAGCTGATCAGGTCACTGCGCATCCACCCGCTGCAGTACCTCATGGTGGGCCTGGCGCTGGCGATCTTCTTCCTGCTGCTGATCAGCCTGTCCGAGCACATCGCGTTCTGGAAGGCCTACCTGGTTTCGGCGGTGGCCTGTATCGGCCTGCAGGCGGTGTACCTGGCCAACGTGCTGGGCCACTGGAAGCGCGGCCTCGGCTTCGCTGCGCTGCTGACCGTGTTGTATGGCGCGCTGTATGGCCTGCTGGTGTCGGAGAACAACGCACTGCTGATGGGTTCGCTGCTGCTGTTCGTGATCCTGGCGCTGGCGATGTGGGTGACCCGCCGGGTGGACTGGTACGCGCTTGGCGCGGAACTGAAGTAAGGAGTACGCCATGAGCTGGCGCCAGGGATTGCGGCAACGGGCACGGCAGGGCATTCCGGCCCTGCTGGAAGTGGATGCACTGCTGCAGGCACATGGCGTGCTGGCGGCCCTGCCGGGGGCACGGATCGCCCCCGGCCTGGTCCGCTTCCAGCTGGCGGCGGTGACCTGCGAGGGATTGCGGGGGCAGGGATTGCGCTGGCTGCAGGGCGCGCGGCAGGGACGCGGCGCGGTGGCAGGCCGGGTGCCGCGCTACCGGCCATGGAAGGCCGGGGCGGAGGCGCTGGCCGAGATCGGTATCGGCGGCCTTCCGGATGGCTGGCCGGCACACGCGGCGGTGTACGGCTGCAGCAGCATCGACCGGCGGCACTGGTTGCTGCTGCTGCCGGAACGGGCGCAGTTGTGGCTGGGATGGAGTGGGTGATTCGGTTGTTCATCCACGCATGGCCTGGATCTACTGTCGCTGTCCATGACCGATGGGACGGTATCGGCGCGCCCCTGCTGGCTAGACTCGATGGGTTGATGATCGAGCCGAAGGGCAGGGGTGCGATGTGTTGAAGTGGGGCATGCTGGCCGCAGCGCTGGCGATGGGTGGCAATGCAGGCGCGCAGCAGCGCGAGCCGGTGGACCTGGACATGGTCAGCCGCATCCGCCAGGAGGCCTTCCACCGTTCGCAGGTGATGGACACCTTCAGCTACCTCACCGAACGCATCGGCCCGCGACTGACCAACTCGCCGGCGATGGGCCGCGCCAATGCGTGGACCCGCGGCAAGTTCAACGAATGGAAGCTGGACAACGTCCACGACGAAGCCTTCGACGACTTCGGGCGCGGCTGGGAGTTCACCTCGGCCAGCGTGGAGATGCTGGGGGACCGTGTACAGCCGCTGCATGCACTGCCGAAGGCGTGGACGCCGGGCACCAAGGGACCGGTTGAAGGCGAACTGGTGCAGGTCGAGATCAAGAAGCCCGAGGACATCGAGAAGTACCGCGGCAAGCTGCGCGGCAAGATCCTGCTGCTGGGCGAGGCGCGCGAGTACAAGCGCGGCACCGAGGCGGATTCGCACCGCCACGACGCTACCTCGCTGGAGGGCCTGCAGGAGTTCACCCTGCCCAAGGACAAGGACGCCACCGCCGAGCGTGCGAAGCGGGTCAAGGAATACCAGGAACGCCAGCAGCTGGCGACCAAGGTCAATGCGTTCTTCGTGGAAGAAGGCGCGCTGGCCTCGATCAGCATCAGCAGCTGGGACAACGGCATCATCCGCGTTGCCGGCGGCGGCTCGCGCAAGGCCGGTGAGTCGGTGGGCATTCCCGAGCTGGCGATGATCAGCGAGCACTTCAATCCGCTGGTGCGCGCGCTGGAGGCCAAGCAGACCGTGCGCCTGCGCGTGGATGTGGCCGCGCGCTTCACCGACGAGGCCGACCAGCCCGGTTACAACACGCTGGCCGAGATCCGTGGCAGCAGCAGGCCCGATGAAGTGGTGATGATCGGCGCGCACCTGGATTCCTGGCACAGCGGTACCGGTGCGGCCGACAACGCGGCCGGCGTGGCGGTGATGATGGAAGCGATGCGCATCCTCAAGGCCACCGGCGCCAAGCCCAGGCGCACCATCCGGGTGGCGCTGTGGAGCGGCGAGGAGCAGGGCCTGATCGGCTCGCAGGCCTATGTGGCCAAGCACTTCGGCCGTTTCCCGGAACCCACCGATCCGGCGCAGAAGGCGCTGCCGGCCTCGCTGCGCGAGCCGACCGGCGCGCTGCAGAAGACCCGCGACTACGGCAAGTTCCAGGTCTACTTCAACATGGACAACGGCTCTGGCCGCTTCCGTGGCATCTATGCACAGGAAAACCTGGCGGCGATGCCGATCTTCGAATCGTGGCTGGCGCCGTTCCACGACGTCGGCGCCACCACTGTGGCCACCCGCAACACCGGCAGCACCGACCACATCAGCTTCGACCGCATTGGCCTGCCGGGCTTCCAGTTCATCCAGGACCGGCTGGACTACTTCACCAACGTCCACCACAGCCACCTGGACACCTGGGACCACGCCGAACCGGAAGACCTGAAGCAGGCCGCAGCCATCGTCGCCTCGTTCGCCTACAACGCCGCGATGCGCGAGCAGTCCTTCCCGCGCAAGGTAGAACCGTAAAAGGGGACGGAGGGGATTAAGTCGTTTCTCCCCTCCGTTTCCCGGTTGCAGGCCCAGCGGCTGGGCAATCGCGACTTAATCCCCTCCGTCCCCTTTTTCCGTCGGGGGCGGTGGGCTGGTAAAATCGGGGGATTCCCGTTCCTCGAGCCGTCCATGACCTGCCGCACCCGCTTCGCCCCCAGCCCCACCGGTTACCTGCACATCGGCGGTGCCCGCACCGCGCTGTACTGCTGGCTGGAGGCCCGCCACCGTGGCGGCGAGTTCGTGCTGCGCATCGAGGACACCGACCGTGAACGCAGCACCCAGGGCGCGATCGACGCGATCCTGGAGGCGATGGAGTGGCTGGGCCTGGACTATGACGAAGGCCCGATCTACCAGACCGACCGCGTCGCCCGTTACCTGGAAGTGGCCGAGCAGCTGGTGGCCGACGGCAAGGCGTACTACGCCTATGAGACCCGCGAAGAGCTGGACGCGATGCGCGAGGCCGCCATGGCCAAGCAGGAGAAGCCGCGCTACAACGGCGCTGCACGCGAACTGGGCCTGCCACGCAAGGACGACCCGAACCGCGTCATCCGCTTCAAGAACCCGCTGGAAGGCACGGTGGTGTTCGACGACCTGATCAAGGGCCGCATCGAGATCGCCAACAGCGAGCTGGATGACATGGTCATCTTCCGCCCGGACGGCTACCCCACCTACAACTTCGCGGTGGTGGTGGACGACTGGGACATGGGCATCACCGAGGTCATCCGCGGCGACGACCACATCAACAACACCCCGCGCCAGATCAACCTGTACGAAGGCATCGGCGCGCCGGTGCCGAAGTTCGGCCACATGCCGATGATCCTCGACGAGCAGGGCGCCAAGCTGTCCAAGCGCACCGGTGCGGCCGACGTGATGCAGTACAAGGACGCCGGCTACCTGCCCGATGCGCTGCTGAGCTACCTGGCCCGCCTGGGCTGGTCGCACGGCGACCAGGAGCTGTTCAGCCGCCAGGAGCTGATCGACCTGTTCGACGTGAAGGACTGCAACTCCAAGGCCTCGCGCCTGGACATGGCCAAGCTGGGCTGGGTCAACCAGCACTTCCTGAAGACCGAGGATGTGGCCGCGATCGTGCCGCACCTGGTCTACCAGCTGCAGAAGCTGGGCCTGGACGTGGCCGCCGGCCCCGCCCCGGAGGACGTGGTGGTCGCCCTGCGTGAACGCGTGCAGACCCTGAAGGAAATGGCCGAGAAGGCGGTGGTCTGGTACCAGCCGCTGACCGAGTACGACGAAGCGGCGGTGGCCAAGCACTTCAAGGCCGGTGCCGAGGTGGCGCTGGGCAAGGCCCGCGAGCTGCTGGCAGCGTTGCCGGAGTGGACCGCCGAATCGGTGGGCGTCGCCCTGCACGACGCGGCCGCCGCGCTGGAGATCGGCATGGGCAAGGTCGCCCAGCCGCTGCGCGTGGCCATCACCGGTACCCAGGTCAGTCCTGACATTTCCCATACCGTGTACCTGGCCGGCCGCGAGCAGGCCTTGAAACGCATTGATGTGGCCATCACCAAGGTAGCAACGGCCTGAGGCATCCTTGCCAGGCCCGAACCGGAGAACACGCATGCCCGCCAAGACCGCCACTGCCTGTACCGCCCCGCACCACCACGTCCACGACGCGTCGGATTTCGTGGCGGTGGTCGAGCGTGTCTCGCGCGAACGCGGGCTGCGCCTGACCCCGATCCGCGCCAATGTACTGAAGCTGATCGCCGAGGCCGGCAAGCCGGTCAAGGCCTACGAGCTGCTGGAATGGGTGCGCAACGGCAAGGGCGTGGGCGCTGATGCCCCGCCCACCGTGTACCGCGCGCTGGACTTCCTGATGGCCAATGGCTTCGTGCACAAGCTGGAGTCGGTGAATGCCTTCGTGGCCTGCCACCATCCCAGCAGTGCCGCGCACTCGGTGCCGTTCCTGATCTGCAACAGCTGCCACAGCGCGGTGGAACTGGAAGACCGCGAGATCGTCACCCAGCTGGAGAAGCGCGCCAAGGAGCTGGGCTTCCAGCCGCAGGCGCAGACCCTGGAAGTGCACGGCCTCTGCGCGCGCTGCGCGGGCTGAGTCGCGGCGCGTACCCGGACTGGGCCGCTCGCTCAGTCCCGGGCGGCGTGCTCTTTCAGACGCTTCAGGACGCTGCGCTGTGCGTCGACCAGCACAGGGTCGTCCACCCGCAACTGCTCGACCCAGGCGAGCGCTGGTACCGGGTCGGCACGGCGCACGAAATACAGTGCCTGCGCCAGGAAATGCACATTGGGCACCCTGGCGTCCCAGATGAGCTTGGCGATACGCAGCATCGACGCCTGCATGCCGGGTGTAACCTCAACGCCGGTCTTCCCCGAAAGCGCGGTATTGAGGCAGTAAAGCGCCTGGCAGGGCAGATCACGCGGTGTGCCCGCACGCGACCAGTCAGCGCGTTCGGCAAAGTCCAGCAGGATGGCAACGGCGGCGGGGCCACTCACATCGGCCAGTGTGCCGAGCGCGAACACTGCCAGCTGGGGGTCCCCCAGCATATCGCGCAGGCCTTCCACGCCCTGGCGTCCCCAGGCGGTGCAGGCCTTGGCCCAGCCGCCGAACGGTACGACCCGGCTACCATCGCCCAGCAGGCCATCATCCGGCCAACCGTGCAGTATCCGCAGCCGCTCAATTTCCTCGCCACCTTCGGCGCCGTGCTCCTGCACGAAGGCGATCAGATCTTCCGCTTCCAGCATGTCCTTGGCCGCCCGCCTGGCCAGTGTCGTGAATTTCATCGTCTTCCAGCGATCCTGATCCAGATCCGCAACGGTAGCGGATCAATGGGGTGAAGGCAGTCAGCAGTCTCCACCCTAGTCCATCGGCTTGGACCGGGTATCTACCCGCACGATCACCGACATGCCGGGCCGCAGCTGCGCGGCCAGCGTCTGACCTTCATTGATCGATATCCGCACCGGCAGCCGCTGCACCACCTTGGTGAAGTTGCCGCTGGCGTTGTCCGGGCGCAGCACGCTGAACTCCGAACCTGTGGCGGGTGCGATCTCCTGCACGCGGCCGCGCAGCACCTGGCCCTGGAACGCGTCCACCGAGAACGTGGCCGGCTGACCGATCGCCATGCCCCAGGTCTGGCCTTCCTTGTAGTTGGCCACCACCCATAGCGTGTCAGGCACCAGGAACAGCAGCTGCGAACCGGCGGCGACGTACTGGCCCACGCGCACGCTGGCTTCGCTGATCTGGCCGTCGCGCGGTGCGTGGATCACCGTGTTGGCCAGGTCGATGCGCGCCAGTTCCAGTTGTGCCTGTGCGCTTTCCACCTGGGCCTCCAGGCTCTTGCGCGCCACCTGGGTCGACACCAGCGTTTCCTCGGCGATGCGGATCTGCGCCTGCGACTGCTGCACGCTGGCCTGTGCCGAGGTCTGGGTGGTGCGGAACTTGTCGCGGTCGTTGACCGACACCAGTTGCTGCGCGGCCAGTTCCTCGTAGCGCTTCAGCTCGTTGCGCGAGCGTTGCAGCTCGGCCTGGCCGGCCGACAATGTGGCGTGTGCGGAGGCGATCTGCGCACGGTTCTGCGCCTGCGACTGGTCCGAGTTGGCCAGTGCCGCACGTGCGCTGTCCAGCGTTGCCTGCGCCTGGGCGACACGCTGCGTGTAGATGCGGTCATCGATGCGCAGCAGCGGCTCGCCCTCCCTTACGTGCTGGAAGTCCTTCACCAGCACTTCGGTCACGTAGCCGTTCACCTGTGGCGCCATCACCGTGATCTGCCCGCGCACATAGGCGTTGTCGGTCACCATCACGCTGCTGGTGAACGGCCACAGGTGCCAGGCGCGCAGGATCAGCGCAATGCCCAGCAAGGCCACCACCACCATCACCACCACGCTGCGCGCGCTGGGCTTGAGGTACTTCGGCGCGGCAGCCGGTGTCGCGGGCGTGGGCGCAGGCGCCGCATCGGTCGGCGGCGGTGGAGTGACGTTGTCGGCGTCGATGTCGTCGGGGCGGGGCGGGACGGGAGGCATGGAGGAGGACTCAGCGGGGCGCGGCCGGCGTGACCGCAGCGGGGGAAGTGGGGTGGCGCTTGCGCCATTGCTTGAGCACGGCGGTGCGCAGCGACAGCAGCAGCAACCAGCCCAGGAAGCCGATCGCCAGCCAGCCGCTCAGCGTGAACACATCATTGAAGCCACGCACGTTGGCTTCGCGGCGCGTGGTCTGCGCCAGCTGCGCGCTGCCCTGCGCGCTGCGCAGCACCGGGTCGGTGATCTGTGCGCTGTACAGCTGCTGCTGGAGGCGCAGGCGCTGCGCCACCACCGGGTCGGCCGGGTCGAGCTGGCTGGTCAACGCGCTGGAGTACAGCTGCTCGCGGTGCAGCTGGAAGGTACCCAGCACCGCCGAACCGGCCAGGCCGCCCAGCGTCTGTGTGATCGACAGCGTCACCAGGAAGGTGATCATGTGGTCCACACCCTGCTTCAGCGCCGCGGAAATGCCGAGCATGATCAACGGGCCCATGAACATGCCGGCACCGACCGAGGCCAGGAACTGGCTGACATAGAAATCGTGCGGTCGATCCATGCTGGTGCGGTGCTGATCGAAGAAGGCGGCAGCGCCCAACAGCAGGATCGCCATCAGCAGCTGCGCGATCAGCCGCTTCGGGCCGAACGTCAGCGAGGCACCGGCGATGCCGGTGACCACACCTGCGAGTATCACCACGAACAGCGGGCGCATCTGGTCCGGGCCCATGCCCAGCGTGCGCATCAGGTTGACCACGCCATAGGACTGCTCGGTGGTCAGGAAGCGGATCAGGAACGCGCCGACGATGAAGTGCAGCACCGGCAGCTTCGACAGCCAGCGGATCTGCAGCAGCGGATTGCGCCGGTAGTGTTCGATGATGAAGGCAGTGGTGGAGAGCACGATCGAGGCGACCAGCGCCCAGCCCAGCCATGGCGTGTTGAGCCACCAGCGGGTGTAGCCCTGCGCCAGTACGATCACCAGCAGCGCGACAGCCGGCGCAAGCAGGGCGAAGGTGAGGAAGTCCAGTGGCTCGAAGGCTTTCACCTGGATGCCGGGCGGCAGCTTCAGCACTACCACTGCCGCGAACGCGCACAGGGCCAGCCCGGCTTCGAACGAGTACAGCTGGTGCCACTGGCCGGTATCGACCAGGCCTGGCGAGACGATCCAGGCAATCGGCACCGCCAGCTGCGACAGGCCCACGCCAACCACCAGCAGGTTGCCGGTGAAGCGGCGCGGCAGCGCCTGCAGCATGTACAGCGTGCCCAGTGTCGAACAGGCCGCGCCGGCGAAGCCGCTGGCGGCACGGGTCAGCATCGTGGTCTCGAAGCTGCCAACGAACAGGTGCAGCACCGCCAGTGCTGCGTACAGGCCCAGGCCGATCTCGGCGAACAGGCGGATGCCGTACTGCTGGCGGAACTTGAAGGCCAGCAGGTTGGCCGTGACGTTGACCATTGCATAGGCCGCCACCAGCCAGCTGCCCTGGGTCGGCGTCAGTGCCAGCTGGCCCTGCAGGAAGGGCAGGTTGGCGGTGACCAGCGCATTGCCGAGGCCACCGGTGATCGCCACCAGCAGCGACACCAGTGCATAGGCCACGCGTCGATAGGGGGGATGCCAGGGCATCGACGCCGAACCCGGCATGGTCGGCTTCTCGTGCTCCTCCCAATCCGGAACCGGCTTCAGATACGGCTGGACCATCAGCGGGCCTCGCTGGTTGCTCCCTGGAGACCCCCGCGCAGCAGCTGCAGGGCACGCCCGGCCAGGTGGGCGCGCTCGTCGCGGGTCTTGCCGCGCAGGGCCGCGCCCAGCATGCCCGAGATCAGTGAAATATCCGTCTTCTCCAGGTCGGCCCGGCACAGGCCGGCGGCCTTGGCACGGGCGATCGGTGCTTCCAGCAGATCGCGCACGGTCTCGCGCGCGGTGCGCATGGCCGGCACGTCCGAATCCACCGCGCGCCAGTAATCGGCCAGTGCCGGCGAATCGATGATGCGCTGGGCCATGCCCTCGAACACCTCGAACAGGGCATCGTCGCGGTCGCCGAGCTGCTCGACCTGGCGCCGGATACGGTCGACCGTACGTTGCAGCAGTGCCTGGATCAGCGCGGTGCGGTCGGGGAAGTTGCGGTACAGGGTGGCGCGGCCCACCTGGGCGCGTTCGACCACCAGGTCCAGCGGGGCGGTGACACCGTGTTGGCCGAACACATGATCGGCGGCGTCGAGGATGAGGGCACGGCGGGCAGCAGCATCGGCACGTTGGGCAGTCATGGAATTATTTTCGGACAAAAGTGTCCGATTGGCGAGACTTTGAGTGACGGGATTGTCCGCTTGTTGTGGTACGCACATCTTTGTGACGAATGCGTGATGGATGCTGCACAAAGAGATGGGGGCCAGAAGGCCCCCATCGGATCTGCTTGCATTGGATCCACGCCATGCGTGGGCTGAGGCTGGGGTCAGAACCCATTCCTCTGGAATGGGATCCGACTCCACTACGCGATCAGAAGAACGCGCGGATGCCGAATGCGACACCACGGCCCGGCAGCGGCGAGTAGTCGCGCAGCAGCGAGGTGTGCGGGCGCACTTCACGGTTGGTCAGGTTGCTGCCATCCAGGAACACTTCGTAGCTGTTGCTCGCGTTGCGATCCCAGCGGTAGGCCAGATGCGCGTCGACCAGGGTGTAGCCGTCGCTCGGCGCTTCGTTCTGGGCGACATCCTTCTGGCGGCTGTAGCGGACCGCACCGACCGAGGCGCGCCAGCCGTCCTTCGACCAGCGCAGGTCGGCGCCGACGCGGGCCGGGGCGATGCGCGGCAGGTAGCCGGTGTTGGCCAGCTCCACGCTGTAGTTGTGGTTGTGGTCGCCATGCGGCACGGCGATGTCGAGGTTGCGGCTGCCGCTGCCATCCAGCTTGGCCTTCACGTAGTCGCCGAACACGCGCAGATCCCAATCACCGGCGCCGCCTTCGAACAGATGCACCAGCGCTTCGGCTTCGGCACCGCGGAACACCGCATCCTGTTGCGTCCAGGCGCGGACCGGCAGACCCTCGGTAACGCCGGTGTCGGCCAGGTAGATGAAGTCCTTGAATTTGGTCTGGTAGACCGACGCCGAGAAGTCCAGGCGTTCGCTGTGGGTGTGGATGCCCAGTTCCACGCGCTGGCCGCGCTCGGTCTTCAGGTTGGCGTCACCGATTTCCAGCGAGCGGGTGGCGATGTGTGCGCCGGCGGCATACAGCTCTTCGTTGGTCGGTGCACGCTCAGAGCTGTCCACGCCGATGCGCAGGTCAACGGCATCGTTGAGCTTCCAGATGCCGGCCGCAGACAGGTTGGTGGCGCCGAAGGTGCGGCGGCGGTAGTCACCGGTCGGGTCCAGCTTGACCTGGTCGTGGCGGCCGCCCAGTTCCAGCTTGAACGGGCCGAACTGCTTTTCCTGCAGTACGAACAGGCCGATGTTCTTCGTGCCGGTATCCGGAACGAACGCCTCTTCGCCCTTGGCACCGAAATCACTGTTGCCGAACTGCAGGCCGAACGCGCCGTCCCAGCCGCCGATCTGCTGCTGCACGGCTTCCAGGCGCGCCTCGATGCCACGGTTGGTAAAGCGGGTGGACGGCGTGCCGGCTTCCAGCTCCACGTGTTCGTAGTCGGTGTAGGCCACGCGTGCATTGATGTTCTTCAGGAACGAGACCGGGTTGTAGATGCCGGCCTTGGTCTCGAAGCGGTTCTGCACCATGTCGATGCGCACGTCATGCTCGTCGCCGCCTTCCTCTTCATCGCCATGGTCGTGGCCGTGGTCATGGTCATGGCCATGATCATCGCCATCGGCATGCACGTGCGCGCCATTGGGAATGCCGTAGTTGGTGCGATAGGTGCTGGCCGATACGCCGAAGTAGCCGCCGTCGCCCAGCCAGGTCGCGCCGACGCCGCCGGCGCGGGTGCGGATGGAGCTGTTGTCGAGGCGGCCGCGGCGCGGCTCTTCGCCTTCCTCGCCCGCGTGCTCATGGTCGTGATCGTGATGGTCTTCAAGGCTGTCGATCACTGCATAGCCGGGAATGCGGTAGTCGTCGCCGTTGCGGACCAGGCCATCCACGTGCAGCACGACATTGCCGCTGACGCCATCGAGGCGGAACATGCCGCTGCGTTCGTTGTTCACCGAATTGCCGCGCAGCTCGGCGCGGCCGCTGAGCGGGCGCTCCGGCAGCTCGCGGGCGATGCGGCCATCCACCACATTGACCGCGCCACCGATGGCGCCACTGCCGAACAGCAGCGTGGCCGGGCCCTTCAGCACTTCGATCTGGTCGGCCAGGAACGGCTCGATGCTGGTGGCATGGTCGGCACTGACCGTGGACGCATCCATGTTGCCCATGCCGTTGGACAGCACGGCCACGCGCGGGCCTTCCTGGCCGCGGATGATCGGGCGGCCGACGCCAGGGCCGAAGAAAGTGCTCTGCACGCCGGGCAGCTTGGCCACGGTATCGCCGAGGGTGCCGGCCTTCTGCTCGTCCAGGCGTTCGCCGGCCAGCACCTCGACCGGGCGCGCCAGCGATTCGGCATCGCCCTGCAGCGGCGAGGCAGTCACCTGCACCGACGACAGTTCGGTCAGGTGGCGGTCACGATGAGCGCTGTCATCGCCGGCGGCAAAGGCAACCGAAGGCAGCAAGGCGGCGAGGGCCAGAGCGAGGGAATGCGGCTTCAACCGCGGGGTGTGGGCGGGCATGGAGCGGGTCCTTTGTTACAGTGTATCAATCGCTGGGCGCACGTATCCCGTCAGCGGGACAGGGGGAGGGAAACCGTGCGGGTCGGGGATTGATGTTATATTATTCCATAACGATTCGCCGACCCTGCTGGAAGTCATGTCCCTGTCCTCACGCCTGCGCCACCTGCTAGACCGTTTCGGCGCCACCGGTTCGATGCTGTGCGCGGTGCACTGCGCGGTGATTCCCGTGCTGCTGGCGGCGGCGCCGTCGCTGGGCCTGTCGTTCTGGCTGAGCGATGGGGTGGAAAAAGCGCTGGTGGTGTTCGTCACCCTGCTCGGGCTGTTCAGCCTGGTCTGGGGCTACCGCCGGCACGGTGCGCTGCGTGCGCTGGGCTTCCTGATTCCCGGCCTGGTCGCGTTGTGGGCCGGCGTGCTGTACGACCCGCTGCACCACAATGCGGTGCCACACGCGGTGGTGATGACCATCGGCGGCCTGCTGGTGGGGGTCGCCCATCTGGTCAACCTGCGCCTCAACCACGGTCACGTGCACGACGCCAGCTGCGCGCACTAGGCGCTCCGTGATAGGATTTTCGATCGTGCGCGGGGGCGCCCAGCAAGGCGGCCCCGCCGAACCCGTGTCAGTACGGGGTAACCAGATTTCACATTTGAGGAGTTGAAGACATGGGTAAGGGTGACCGCAAGACCGCCAAGGGCAAGCGCTACAACGCCAGCTACGGCAACGCCCGTTCGCACACCGCGAGCAAGGTCGCCGTAGGCGCCGCCGCTCCGGTTGCCAAGAAGACCGTGGCCAAGGCTCCGGCGAAGAAGGCTGTGGCGAAGAAGGCCGTCGCCAAGGCCTGATCCGGCCCAGACCGGTTCAACGAAAAACGCGGCGCCTGGCGCCGCGTTTTTTTATGCCTGTCCGGCGAGCCGAGCGTGGGCTCGGCTCTACAACCGGATCAGCGCAGGGTTTTCTTCAGCGTTTCCGGATTGCCGTCGTTCGGTGCAGCCGGCACCTGCAGCAGGTCGGCCAGCAGCGGGTAGACGTCGACATTGTCGAAGCCATCGATCACCAGGCCCTGGCGGAACGACGGGCCGCTGGCCACGAATACCGCGCGCATGGAGGGCAGGGCATTGTCGTAGCCATGCGAGCCACGATCCTGATGGTCTCGCTTGGCGATCTTCTCCTGGTGCAGGGCATCCCAGCCTTCATCCATCATGCAGACAATGGCGGGAATGCGCGGGTGGGTGCCGTAGTGCAGGCGCGGCGGCAGGTTCTCTTTCTTCCAGCACTCGTAGTGCGCGTGACGACCGAGCAGGGCGCGCTCGGCTGCGGCTTCGTGACCGGCCAACGGCGCAAAACCCACCGACTGGCCCTGGCTGACGTTGCGCGCGATGGCCGGGGCGGCCATTGATTCGGTGGAGATCACCTGGCCGACCGGGACGCTGGCCATGCCATGGTCGGAGACCACGATCACGTTGGTGGTCGCGGCCAGGCCGCGCTGCTGCAGTCCATCGAGCACCTGGCCGACGATCTGGTCGGCGCGCACGATGGCGTCGGCATACTGCTTCGATTCGGGGCCGTAGTTGTGGCCGGCCTTGTCGACGTGTTCCATGTACAGCGTGGTCAGTTGCGGTGCGTCGGCATCGGTCTGTGCAAGCCAGTCCAGCACGGTGCCCGCGCGTTGTTCCAGCGGTTCCTTGCCGTCGTACACGCGCCATTGGCTTGGGCGCACACCACGGATTTCCGATTCACTGCCCGGCCACGAGGTGGTGGCCGAACGCACCCCGGCGTTCTCGGCGCCGACCCAGATCGGTTCGCCGCCCCACCAGCCGCTGGTGGTGACCGCCTCACGGTTGCTCAGCTCGAACCGCCCTAGGGCTTCATCGTCCATGCTGTTGTTGACGATGCCGTGGTGGTCCGGGCGCAGGCCGGTGACGATGGTGTAGTGGTTGGGGAAGGTCAGCGACGGATAGGACGGGGTCATCCAGCGTGCACGCACGCCGCCGTCGATCAGGCGCTGAAGGTTGGGGGTCAGGCCGCGGTCCAGCGCATCGGCGCGCAGGCCGTCGATGGAGATCAGCAGCAGCTTCGGCGGCGCAGCCGCAGCGACAGCGATGGGAGCGGAGGCGGAAGGGGCGGGCGCGGTGGTGCAGGCGGCCAATGGCAGCAGCAGCGCCAGCGCGCAGGTCAGGCGTACGGAAGTCATCCGCGCATGATAAGCCGGGGCAATGACGCGCCCAAGACACGGGGCGCTATCGCGCGCCGTGTCCGCGCATTTTTCCTTATCCCCGCGCCTGTCGGCGCGCGCCCTTGAACAACAAGGGGGCTCCTCACCAGACATACCCCGTCGATTTCATTCCACCCCTGATGCGGCCAGAGCGTGTCGACCAAGGTCGACACCTACCCACAGCCGCGCGTACCAATAATCGCCGTTACCAGCAGCCGCGTGAACCTGTCGAAGGCGGGGCGGTGTCGGATTGCGGGGTGTCCGCGGCATGGATGCCGCGGCCAAGCCTACAAGGACGTACTTGCGGCGTCCCCGCAATCCGACACCGCCCCGCCAACCCACGGATAGCCCGCTTTTGACGTTGATGTTGACGGTGATTCGGCGGGTGCAGGGCGCAGCCCTGCCGGAAAACCTACCTCTCAGGCGAACAGAGGGGCCTGGCGTTGTTCCAGTCGCAGCAGCGCGGCCTTGGTTTCCAGGCCACCACCGAAGCCGGTCAGTGCCCCGTTGCTGCCGATTACACGATGGCAGGGCAGGATGATCGGCAGCGGATTGCGCCCATTGGCAGCGCCGACGGCGCGGGTCGCACTGGGTTGGCCCAGATGCTGCGCCAGCTGCAGGTAGCTCCAGGTCTGGCCGAACGGGATCAGAGCTAGCGCCTGCCACACGCGCAGCTGGAACGGCGTGCCGCGTGGCGCAAGCTCAAGGTCAAAGCTGCTGCGTTCGCCGTGCAGGAACTGCAACAGCTGCTCGCGTGCTTCCGGCAGCGCATCCGGCGCGTAGTGCCAGTCGTCTCGGCCGCGTGCCGGGTGGCGGTTTTCCGGGAACAGCACATGGGACAGGCCACGCTCGTCGCCGGCGATGGTCAGCACGCCGATCGGGCTGTCGAAACGATCGAACAACAGGGTCATGTCGGTTCTCCAACGAAAGTGCCGGACAGGTGCCACAGGTGCAGCACGGCATAGGCGCGCCACGGCCGCCAGGGTTGCGAGCGCGCTTCGGTGGCGCGTTCGCTCAGGCGCTGGCCCTGCGCGTGGCCGAGCACCTGCTGCAGTACCAGGTCACCGGCGGGGAAGGCATCGGGCTGGCCGAGCCCGCGCAAGGCGATGTACTGCGCGGTCCACGGACCGATGCCGGGCAGTGCCACGCAGCGGGAAACGAACTCTTCCAGCGCCTGGCCTGGGCCGAAGTCGAGCGCGCCACTGGCACAGGCGGCGGCAAGCGCACGCACGGTGGCGGCGCGGCTGCGTGGCAGGCCGATTGATTCCAGTGGCGCTTCGGCCAGCAGCTCGGGGGCCGGGAACTGGCGATCGAATTCCGGCGGCATGCCCGGCAGGTGCGCGCCATAGGCATCCACCAGCCGCCGCGCGAAGGTCGTGGCCGCAGCGACGCTGACCTGTTGGCCGAGCACCGCGCGCACGCCCACTTCGAAGCCATCCCAGCCGCCGGGCACGCGCAGCCCGGGGCGTTCGGCAATGCCGTGCGCCAGCAAGGGTTCCTCGTCCAGTGCGGCGTGGACCTGCTGCAGGTCGGCATCCAGATCGAACACGCGACGCACGCGGCGGACGATGTCCGGAATCAGGCGCGGATCGACCGCGCCCAGCTGCAGGCGCAGTTCCGGGCGCTTCGGGTCGGCGGTGACGCGCAGCAGGGTGGGGCGCTCGGGTGTGCCGAGCACGCGCTGGTAGCTGTCTTCGCCGATCAGCTCGATGCCGGGCAGGCTGCGCTTGCGCAGGAAGGCCAGCATGCGTGGAAAGTCCAGTGGTGGCCGGTATGCCAGACGCAGTACCAGGCAACCATCGTCGGCGGCCAGCGGCTGGTGCTGGCGACGCAGTGCCGTCGGTGCCATGCCGCAGCCCTGCAGGAAGGCCGTATTGAAACGGCGCAGGCTGTTGTAGCCGGCGGCCAGCGCGACGTCGGTCACCGGCAGCGTGGTCTCGGTCAGCAGCTGCTTGGCCAGCAGCAGCCGATGGGTGGCGTGGATCTGCCCTGGCGTTGCGCCCAGGTGTTCGACGAACAGGCGCTGCAGCTGGCGCGCGCTGAGTCCGATCTTCTCTGCGAGGTCGGCTACCGGCTGTTCCTGCAGGAAGCCACCATGGATCAGGGCCAGTGCGCGCTGCACGGTCTGCCCGGCCAGTGCCTGCTGCGCCTGCGGTGCCAGCTCGGGGCGGCAGCGCAGGCACGGGCGGTAACCGGCTGCCGCGGCAGCGGCCGCAGTCGGGTAGTAAGCGATGTTGCGCGGCTTCGGTGGCGGTGCCGGGCACACGGGGCGGCAATAGATGCCGGTGCTGCGCACGGCGGTGTAGAACACGCCGTCGAAGCGTGCGTCGCGGGCCAGGCGGGCGCGGTCGCAGGCGGCGGTGTCGAGGGCGAGGGCGGTGTCCATGGCGCCAGTCTAGGCGTGTGCGGGCGGGGATACTCGCCGGATTCGGACATGGATGCTGGAGGGGGTTCTGGCAGGGCTTGCAGCCCTGCACCCGCAACGTCAACGTCAACGTCTCAATCAAAAGCTGGCAGTCCGTGGGATGGCGGGGCGGTGTGGGCTGTCAGGACACGCCGTAAACCCGTCCATGGGGGCTCGATGGCGCCATCCATGGCGCCAACGGTCCTGTCAGCCCACACCGCCCCACCTCTGACAGTTGGTCGCTGCAGTTGGTGGGTGCCGACCGTTGGTCGGCACGCTTTTGCTGTTGGTAGGTGTCGACCTTGGTCGACACACTTTCCCAAGGGTCAGAGGGGGTTCAGTGCCACGCGCTGAATGCGCGCCCTGGACGGGTAGACTGTGCCTCTTGCTCCCATCAATCCCGGTTGCCCGATGTCCGCCAAATTTCGCTGGTTGCCCCTGTTGTGCCTGGCCCTGGCGGGCTGCAGTCAGCTGGAGAATCCGGGCAATGTGACCGCTGCCGACAAGGCGGCGCGGGCGCCGGCCAGTGATGGCGAGAACATGGTGTCGATCAATGCGGCTGACGCACCGCCACCGCCGGCGCCGCCGCGCAGCCGGGCGGATCGGCCTTGGCCGCAGGCGCAGTTGGAGAATGGCCGCGCCTGGGTCAGCTGCAGTACCGAGTACGCCGGTGAGGCGGGCGATGGCGTCGAGCTGGAGGGCCTGCAGCGCGAGCAGATTGCCCAGGCCCTGGCGCCGTGTGCCGAGCGTGGCCTGATGCGGGTGCGTTACGCCGGCAAGATCAATCCGGGCTTCGCCGAAATGATGTGGCGACTTGCCGTGGTCGCCGATGAACAGAAGATCCACAAGCGCATCCTCGATCTGGACTCCAGCGGCGGTCAGGTGGAATCGGCGATCGTCGCCGGTGACAGCATCGGTGAATCGGGCTGGACCATCTGGGTGCGCGAAGGCTCGATCTGCCACAGCGCCTGCGTGTTCGTGCTGGCCGCTGGTGACAACCGGCTGCTGTCGGGAAAGGTCGGCATCCACCGCATGATGCGCATCAGTTCCAAGGCGACCTCGCGCGCCGAGCTCAACCGCGAGCTGCACGAGGTCTACGACAACGTAAAGGACTACCTGCAGCGCAACGGCGTGGCGGTGGGCGTGGCCGATCTGATGATGACGGTGCCCAACCGCAGCCTGCGCCTGCTGACGCCGGACGAACTACGCCAGTACGGTCTGGATGGCACCAACGCGGTGCAGGACGATCTGGAACGGATCAAGCAGATGCGCGCCTGCGGCGATGACTTCGTGCAGCGCAAGGATGCGTTCCTGATCGCCTTCGACCAGCAGTGCAAGCGCGAAGGCGCCGACATGGAATCGATCAACAGCTGCGGCCAGGCACTGAAGCAGCGCTTCGGTTTCCCGGATGCGGTGTGCCCGGAAGAAAGCCCGCTGTCGGAAATCGATGTGGCAACGTTGCCGCCGGCACCGTCGGAGCCGCCGCCGGTGGCCGAACAGGCGCCAGCAGACACCGGCACGCCTGCCGCGCAGGCCGATGCCGCAGCGGTGGAAGGCAGCGCCCACGCGCGCTGACGAACAGCTCACCGCGCTGGCGTAGACTGCGGTTCTTTCCCGAGAACCGGCGGTGTCCATGAAGCGCGTGCTCCTGCTGCTGTCCCTGCTGCCCCTGACCGCATTGGCGCAGGCACCCGCGCCGGCCACGCCTGCACCGGCACCCGCGCGCCCCGCACCCGCATCGCCGGCGGCTGCGAAACCGGCCACGGCCGGCGCTCCGGCGTTGACTGCCGCGCAGCAGGCGCAGGTGCAGAAGCAGGATGCGGAAATGGGCGCGGCCGCAGTGAAGGCGGCGCAGCTGGTCGATGCCAACCGCGCAGGCGAGTTGTGGGATGGCGCTTCGGCCGTCGCGCGCCGTGCAGTACCGAAGGCCGCCTTCGTCAGCCAGTTGACTGCCGAGCGCACACGCCTGGGCGCGCTGGCCGGGCGTGGCCAGCCGACCATCACCCGGGTCAAGTACAGCGCCGGTGCCGCGGTGCCGGAGGGGCTGTACATCAACGTCAGCTTCCCGACCCGTTTCGCCAACAGCGCGCAGCCGGTACGCGAGCTCGTCTCGTTCCGTTTCGACGAGGACCAGGTGTGGCGCCTGGCCGGTTACAGCCTGCGTGCGTCGGCACCCTGAGGAGATGATCGATGGCAACTGAACTGACGATGCTGGCCTGGTCGGTGCTGCTGGGCTTTGTCTACATCTTCGCTACCTCCACCGTGGTCACCCGCGAGCGCGGGATGAAGTGGAATGCCTCGGCGCGTGATGGCGAAGCCAGGCCACTCAGCCCGCTGGCCGGGCGCCTGCAGCGTGCGCAGGCCAACTTCCTGGAGACGTTCCCGTTCTTCGCTGCCGCCGCCATCGCAGTGGTCGTGGCCGGGCGCGGCAACGACACCACGGCGCTGGCGGCGCAGGCCTACTTCTGGGCGCGCGTGGTCTACCTGCCGCTGTATGCCGCGGGCGTGCCCTACGTGCGCAGCCTGGTCTGGGCAGTGTCGCTGCTGTCGATCCTGGCGCTGGTGTTCGCGTTGTTGTGATCCCGGCCTGATCCAGATCAAGGCCGGTCAGGTGCGCGGCGCTATGCTGGCGCGGACTGAATCAACGGCAGGAGGCGCGCATGCGCAGGATGGACGTGGTGGTGGTCGGCGCCGGACCGGCGGGGCTGTGTTTCGCGCGTGCGCTGGCCGGTAGCGGCCTGCAGGTCGGGCTGGTCGAAGTTCAACCGCGCCAGGCCCTTGCCGAGGCCGCCTTCGATGGCCGTGAGATCGCGCTGACCCATGCCTCGCGGCAGAGCATGGAGCAGCTGGGGCTGTGGCAGCGCCTGCCGCAGGCCGAAGTCGCTGAACTGCGCGATGCCAAGGTGATGAATGGCGGTTCGCCGTTCGCGCTGACCTTCGCCAGCAGCCAGGTGGACGGTCAGCCGCTGGGTTGGCTGGTGCCCAACCATCTGATCCGCCGCGCTGCATGGGATGCCGTGCAGGGGCAGGACGGCCTGGAGCTGTTCGACGGGCGCAAGGTGCTGGGCGTGCAGGCCGATGCGCAGGGCCACGTGGTCAAACTCGATGACGGCAGCCAACTTCATGCGCGCCTGCTGGTCGCCGCTGACAGCCGCTTCTCCGCAACCCGCCGCATGCTCGGCATCGGCGCGCAGATGCGCGACTTCGGCAAGTCGATGCTGGTGTGCCGCATGCAGGTTGAGCGTGATCATCACCACACTGCCTGGGAATGGTTCGGCTACGGCCGCACGATGGCGTTGCTGCCGCTCAACGAGGGCCAGGCGTCTGCGGTGATCACCTTGCCGCCGCGCCAGATTGAAGAACTGCTGGCGATGGATGAGGTGGCCTTCGGTGAGGCCATCAGTGCCTGCTTCGAACGCCGCCTGGGCCGGATGCAGCCGGTGGCGACGCCGCAGGCGTATCCGCTGGTCGGCGTCTATGCGCACCGTTTTGTCGGCGAGCGTTCGGCGTTGATCGGCGATGCCGCGGTGGGCATGCATCCGGTCACCGCACATGGCTTCAATCTGGGCCTGGCCAGCGCGCAGCGGCTGGCGCAGGGCATCGTCGAACAGCAGCGTCGCGGTGCCGACATCGCTGCCGCCGGCATGCTGGCCAGCTACCAGCGGGGTCACCGGCTGGCGTCGCG
This sequence comes from Stenotrophomonas sp. 62841_Sma, assembly GCF_056482945.1. Classification (NCBI taxonomy): domain Bacteria; kingdom Pseudomonadati; phylum Pseudomonadota; class Gammaproteobacteria; order Lysobacterales; family Lysobacteraceae; genus Stenotrophomonas; species Stenotrophomonas sp. 62841_Sma. Next base: position 1,487,875 of record NZ_CM151224.1, read on the forward strand.
GCCGCTGTACGAGGCCACCAATGCCATCGCCAGCCTGTATACCGACGATCGCCGCCCGGCGCGGCTGCTGCGCGCGGCGGGCCTGCGTCTGGCACAGGGCGTGGCACCGTTCAGGCAGCTGATCGCCTCGCACCTGACCCAGCGCGTGGCCTGAACCGGTTCAGATCAGCCCGTTCAGATCAGCCGGCGGCCAGCACCCGGATCTGGCTGTCGGCGAACTCGACCACCTGGCCTGCGCGGATCTTGCAGGCCTTGCGCAGTTCGACTTCGCCGTCGACCCGCACCTGGCCATCACCGATGACCATCTTGGCCTCGCCGCCACTGGTGACCAGGTCGGCCAGCTTGAGCAGCTGCTTGAGTTCGACGTAGTCACCGTCGAGGTCGAATTCGAGAATCTGCATGGAGCGGGGTTCCTGGGGAAGGGCGCAGCCAGCGGCCGGGCCGGTGAAGAGGGCGCGTATTGTGCGCCAGCTTGGGGCATGACGGTACGCGCACGGCAAGCTGTACGCCTTGTTCAGGATCAATGCGGTATGATTCCGCTCTGAGCGAGTGAAATCTCCTCCAACCGAGCAGCGCCAGGGCACGCGATAAGAAGGGCGCCCAAAGCGCGGACCATCACCTTTTTTATCGCACTGCCAGGAAGACGGCAGTGTCTTCGGAGTTCCCCATGTCCCAAGATTCCCAAGCGCCGCTGCAGTTCGCGCAGCTCGGCCTGTCCGAGCCCGTGATGCAGGCGGTCACCGCCATCGGCTACGAAACCCCGTCGCCGATCCAGGCCGCCACCATCCCGGCGATGCTGGAAGGCCGCGACGTGCTGGGCCAGGCCCAGACCGGCACCGGCAAGACCGCAGCGTTCGCGCTGCCGGTTCTGTCCAACATCGATCTGCAGCAGATCAAGCCGCAGGCCCTGATCCTGGCGCCGACCCGCGAACTGGCCATCCAGGTTGCCGAGGCGTTCCAGTCCTATTCGTCGAAGATCCCGGGCTTCCGCGTGCTGCCGGTGTACGGCGGCCAGCCGTACGGCCAGCAGCTGTCGGCCCTGCGCCGCGGCGTGCACATCGTGGTCGGTACCCCCGGCCGCGTGATCGACCACCTGGAGCGCAGCACCCTGGACCTGTCCGAGCTGAAGACGCTGGTGCTGGACGAAGCCGATGAAATGCTGCGCATGGGCTTCATCGACGACGTCGAAGCCGTGCTGAAGAAGCTGCCGGAGCAGCGCCAGGTGGCCCTGTTCTCGGCCACCATGCCGCCGCAGATCCGCCGCATCGCGCAGACCTACCTGCAGGACCCGGTGGAAGTGACCATCGCGGCCAAGACCACCACCTCGGCCAACATCCGCCAGCGTTACTGGTGGGTGAGCGGCATGCACAAGCTGGACGCGCTGACCCGCATCCTGGAAGTCGAGCCGTTCGACGCGATGATCATCTTCGCGCGCACCAAGGCCGGCACCGAGGAACTGGCCAGCAAGCTGCAGGCCCGTGGCCTGGCCGCTGCCGCCATCAACGGTGACATGCAGCAGGCCCAGCGTGAGCGCACCATCGCCATGCTGAAGGAAGGCAAGCTGGACATCCTGGTCGCCACCGACGTGGCTGCCCGCGGCCTGGACGTGGAGCGCATCAGCCACGTGCTGAACTACGACATCCCGTACGACACCGAAAGCTACGTGCACCGCATCGGCCGTACCGGTCGTGCCGGCCGCAGCGGCGAGGCGATCCTGTTCGCCACCCCGCGCGAGAAGGGCATGCTGCGCCAGATCGAGCGCGCTACCCGCCAGCCGATCGAAGAGATGCAGCTGCCGAGCGTTGAAGCGGTCAACGACACCCGCATCAACAAGTTCACCTCGCGCATCAGCGAAACCCTCGGCGCCGGTGGCCTGGACTTCTACCGCCAGCTGCTGGAGCGTTTCGAGAACGAGCAGAACGTGCCGGCCATTGAAGTGGCTGCCGCGCTGGCCAAGATGCTGCAGGGTGACACCCCGTTCCTGCTGCAGCCGCCGGTACGTGCCCCGCGTGAAGAGCGCGCACCGCGCGAACGCTTCGACCGTGGTGACCGCCCGGAACGTGGCGATCGCTTCGACCGCAACGAGCGTGGTCCGCGCTTCGAGCGTGGCCCGCGCCGCGACGACGCCGAAGGTGGCTTCGAGCAGCGTCCGCGCCGTGAGGTTCCGCCACGTGGTGCGCCGGAGCAGGGCATGGAGACCTACCGCATTTCGGTCGGCCACCAGCACGGCGTGAAGCCGGCCAACATCGTTGGCGCCATTGCCAACGAAGCTGGCCTGGAAAGCCGCTTCATCGGCCGCATCGACATCCACGACGACTTCTCGCTGCTGGACCTGCCGGCACAGATGCCGCCGGACGTGCTGTCGCACCTGCAGAAGGTGTGGGTGTCCGGCCAGCAGCTGCAGATGCGTGCGCTGGCTCCGGGTGAAGACACCAACCCGGCCCCGCGTCCGTTCAAGCCGCGCTTCGACAAGCGTGGCCCGGGCGGCCCGGGTGGCCCGCGTCGCGGTGGCCCGGGCGGTCCGGGTGGCCACGGTGGCGACCGCGGCGGTGACCGCGACAGCCGACCGCCGCGTCGTGACGGCTTCAAGCCGCGCGGCCCGCGCAGCTTCTAAGCCGCACCTGCGGTCCTGAACAACGCCAGCCTCCGGGCTGGCGTTGTCCGTTATGGGCCTGGAAAAGGGGACGGAGGGGATTAAGTCGTTTATGCCCGGCAGTGCGCTTATGCCGAAAACGACTTAATCCCCTCCGTCCCCTTTTCGCATGGCAAACACATTGCCGGTCATAGGCTGGGCCGGTTCCAAGGGAGGTTGTCACCGCAGCACATTCGGGGGGATCCGGGATGGGTAGAAGTGGCACGGACCAGCAGAGCCGGCGGGTGCCGATGACCCGTGGCCTGGGATTGCGCTTTGCGTTGTTGACGGGCATGGCGATCGGGTTGGTCGCGCTGTCCGCGTTGATCCAGGAACTGCAGGCGGCCTCGACGGCCTGGATTGCCGGCCAGGGCTACTGGGCGCGAGGGCAGCAGGATGCGACCGCTGCGCTGAGCCGCTACCTGGCGCGTGGCGATGCGCAGGACCTGGATGACGCGCGCCAGGCCCTGCGGATTCCGTTGGGGGATCTGCAGGCCCGGCTGGCGCTGGAACAGGCGGTACCGAACGAGGAGAAGGCCCGGCAGGGTTTCCTGCAGGGCGGCAACGCGCGCGCCGATATTCCGCGCCTGGTGTTCTCGTTCCGCTACGCCCGTGACCTGGGAGCATTCCGCGAAGCCACTGCACTGTGGCGGCAGACCGATGGTGATCTGGAGGCTGTGCAGGCCCTGGTCGCCGAGCTGCAACGGAGGCATGCGGCAGGTGAACTGCCCGTGGCCGACCGCAATCGCTACCTGCAGCAGCTGCGGGATCTCGACCGCCGCCTGCAGGTGCAGGCCCAGGCGTTCTCGCAGGCGCTGCTGAGGATGGCCACCATGGTCCGGATCGCCACGCTGATGGTTGGCGGCCTGTCGGTGCTGGTGATCAGCCTGATGGCAGTGGCGCTGGCGCGTCGCGTCGGCAAGGATCTGACCGAGCACGAGAGCCGCTTCCGCGCGGCCTTCTACCAGGCCAATGTCGGCATGCTGAAGCTCGACACCGATGGCCGCGTGGTCGAGGCCAACCAGGCGATGGCGGATATCCTCGACTACCGGCGCGATGTGCTGCTGCAGATGCTGCTGGGTGACCTGCTGATGGAGGGGGAACTGGTCCTCGACGGTGTCGGCCGCATCGACTGGGACCGGCAGCTGCGGCCGAGCGAGCTGCGTTTCCGCCGGCGCGATGGCAGCCTCGTCTGGGGACGCTGGAGCGGTACCGCGGTTCGCAGCTCGGGCGGAGGATTGTCGGTGTTCGCGATCATCGAGGATGTCAGCCAGAACCATGCACTGGCGCGCGAGATCGAGCATCACGCCAGCCACGATCCGCTGACCGGCCTGATCAACCGCCGCGAGATCGAACGCCTGCTGGAACGCGCGCTGCTGCAGGTCCGGACGGACGGTGGTACGCATGCGCTGTGCTACATCAACCTGGACCACTTCAAGCTGGTCAACGACAGCTTCGGTCATGCCGCCGGCGACCAGATGCTGCGCGGTTTCGCCGACTATCTGGTGGCGGCGGTGCGTGATGGCGATTGGGTCGGCCGCCTGGGGGCCGATGAGTTCGCGGTGTTTCTCGCCCACGCCGGCCAGGATGAAGCCAAGCGGGTACTGCAGCGGGTGATCCGCAACCTGGGCCAGGCCACGTTCCCGATCAGCGAGGGCAGCCCGCAGTTGAGCTGCAGCATCGGCGTGGTCGAGGTCAGTGCCGAGGCGCCGGACGCGAACTGGTTGATGAGCGCCGCCGACAGCGCCTGCTATGCGGCCAAGCAGGCCGGTCGCAACCGTGTGCACTGCTTCAACGAGAACCGCATGGCGCTGGAGGAGCGGCGGCAGGAGGCCGAGCGTCTGCAGGGTGTCAGCCTGGCCATGGCGGAGAATCGCATGCTGCTGTACGCGCAGCGCATCGCCCGCGTGGGCGATCCGTCCTACCTGCATTACGAGGTGCTGGTGCGCATGCGTGGTACCGATGGCAGCCTGCATCTGCCCGGTCAGTTCATGCCGGCGGTGGAGCGATACGGCATGGCGGTGGCGCTGGATCGGCACGTGCTCGGGCTGTTGTTCCGCCACCTGCAGGTCTGCCCGGCACACGTGCGCCAGCTGGGCCTGTGCAACGTCAACGTTTCGGCGCAGTCGATCGCCGAGCCGGGATTCCTCGCCTTCGTCTGCGACCTGCTCGAGCGCAACCGTGCGCTGGCCTCGAAACTGTGTTTCGAGATCACCGAGACCGCGGCGATCAGCAACCTCAGCCAGGCACGCGCTTTCATCGATGCGGTCAAAGCGCGTGGCTGCCGGATGGCACTGGATGACTTCGGTTCCGGCCTGTCCTCGTTCGGCTATCTGCGCCAGCTGCCTGCGGACATCCTGAAGATCGACGGCACCTTCGTGCGTGACATGGACACCGACCCGGTCAGCCACGCCACGGTGCGGGCGATCAGCGAGCTCGGGCGGGAACTGCAGATGGAGGTGGTGGCCGAATGGGTGGAAACCGCCGAGGTGGCTGGCGCACTGACCCGGCTCGGCGTGCAGGGCCTGCAGGGCTACGCGATCGAGCGGCCGCAGCCGCTGGAACGGATGACCCTGAGTGACCTGAGGCCGGTCCGCCTGGTGGCGGTGAAGGGGCCTCCGGCCGCTGGCTGAACGGCGCACGGCGACTTTGGTCTACACATGCGCGGCGTGCCCGGCTGCGATAATGCGCGCCAGGGGCGACGCGCAGTGGGCGCGGACGTAAGCAGGAACAGGATGTGGCGTGGGCGTCAGGCAGTGGCGGTACGAAACAGGGGCGCTGCTGGTCGTCCTGCTGATGGGAGTGTTGCTTCCCGGTCTGGTGCACGCGCGCCTGGCCGAGGCCGGCCGGGATTTCCTGCTGGTTGGCGCACCGACGGACGAACCGACACCCCATCGTGGCTGTACGCCCGCGATGCTGGCCGGGCCGCGCGAGCAGGTAGAGGTACCGGCGCCGCCCGGGGGCTGGTCGGGGCAACCCCAGGCGCTGGATGTGTTCAACGTGTTCGCTGGCGAAGTCCGCGTACAGCATGGTGACCGCGAGATCTGCGGCAACATGCACGATGCGCGCACCCGTGATTCGCGCTTCCGCGCCGGCATCGGCCTGGTGGCGGTGCCAGCGGCAGGCAGCCATGAGCCGTTCCTGGTGTCGTGGCAGGCGCCGCTGAAAGCGCGCTGGGTGCCAACCTTGCGGCTGGGGGCGCCCAGTCCGGTCCAGCAGAACGATACCGCCCGCCTGCTGGTGCGCGCGGCCTGCATCGCGGTGGCGATCGCGCTGGCGCTGTCGGCATTGATGGCCTACCTGACCACCCGTGACCGCAGCTTCCTGGTCTACATCGGCGCGACGATCGTGGTGGTGGTGTGGCAGGCGGTTCTTGGCGGCTTGAGCGGTTATCCCGAACCGTGGCTGCCGGTGGGCGAGCGCGGCGCATGGTGGCTGCTGGCGCTGACCGCCGCGACCCAGGCGCTGGTACTGCCCGCTCTGTGGCGCCTCAACGGCGGGGACCGCTTGCTGCCACGCTCGCGGCCGGCACAGCAGGCTGTGCTGTGGGGCCTGATGGGACTGGCCGCGCTGGTGCCGTGGCTGCGCTGGGACACCCTGGCGCTGGTCGCGCAGAGCCTGCAGCTGACCTTCATCCTCGGTTGCCTGTTGTCACTGGCCGCTGGCATGCGTGCCTGGTTGCGCGGTGACTGCTGGGCGTTGGCGGGCCTGGCGGCGCTGGTGCCACTGCTGGTGATGATCACAGCCGATGCCAGCAGTGCGGGGTGGCTGCTGGAGTACCGGGTGGAAGCACTGCAGCTGTCGGTGACCTGGCTGCTGATGATGGCCGCCTATGCCATGAACCAGCGGCTGGGCCGGCTGCGCCAGCAGCGCGATGAACTGCGCCAGCTGGCCGAAACCGATGGCCTGACCGGGCTGCCCAACCGCCGGGCCGGCCTGCAGCAGCTGGCCCGTCACCTGGCACAGGTCGACCGTGAGCGCGGCCCGCTGGTGATCGGCTTTCTCGACATCGACCTGTTCAAGGACATCAACGACCGCCATGGCCACGCGGTGGGCGACCAGGTGCTGGTGGCGGTAGCGCGTGCCCTGCGCACGGCAGTCCGCAGCCAGGACGAAGTGGTGCGGATGGGCGGCGAGGAGTTCCTGCTGCTGATGCCGGGCATGCCGCGCGAGGCGGCGTCGGCGCGCCTGGACCGCCTGCGCCAGCGCATCACCGAAGCCGGCCAGGCCCTGCAGGTGCCGGGCCTGGAAGTGACCGCCAGCATCGGACTGGCGCAGTGGCGGCCGGGTGAGGATGACCTGGCCGGGCTGCTGCGGCGGGCCGACCATGCCATGTACGTGGCCAAGCGGGCGGGTCGCAACCGGGTGTTCGACGGCGAAGAGCTCGATCCGCCGGCCCCGGCATGAAGCGCAGCGGGCGGCGATGCCGGATAATGGACCGATGACCACCCGACTCAACAAACATATCGCCGACACCGGCTTCTGCTCCCGCCGCGAGGCCGATCGCCTGATCGCCGCCCGCCGCGTCACCGTCAACGGCCACGCGGCCGGCACCGGTGCGGTGGTGGGCGAGGAAGACCAGGTGCTGGTCGACGGCCAGCCGCTGCGCGCGCGCGTGGCACGCAAGCCCGGCGCCCGCCGCCACGTCTACATCGCGCTGAACAAGCCGGTGGGCGTCACCTGCACCACCGAAACCTCGGTCAAGGGCAACATCGTCGACTTCGTCGGCCACGAACAGCGCATCTTCCCGATCGGGCGCCTGGACAAGGAGTCCGAGGGACTGATCCTGATGACCAGCAACGGCGACATCGTCAACCAGATCCTGCGTGCCGAGAACGGCCACCAGAAGGAGTACCTGGTGGCGGTGAACAAGCCGGTCACCGACGAGTTCCTGCGTGGCATGGCGCGCGGCGTGCGCATCCACGACCAGATGACGCTGCCGTGCAAGACCTCGCGCATCGCCAAGTTCGGATTCCGCATCACCCTGCAGCAGGGACTGAACCGGCAGATCCGCCTGATGGCCGCCGAGTTCGGCTATCGCGTGACCCAGCTGCGCCGCGTGCGCATCGACAACATCAAGATCGGTGCGCTGAAGCCGGGCCAGTGGCGCAACCTGACCGAGCAGGAGCTGCAGGGCCTGCTGCCGAAGCAGCTGGACTGGTAACGCGCGGTAGCGCCGGCCGCTGGCCGGCTGCACCAGGCATCGAATGAGCGCGGGATGCCGGCCAGCGGCCGGCACTCCCCGTTGTGCGGATTGCGCACCGGCATCAGCTAGACTCCGCAGTGACCTGCCGGAACGTGACGCTGCATGATCAAGCCCGACAAGCCTGCCAACGAAGCCCTGCGGCTCGAGGCGCTGTACCGCTACCGGATCCTGGATTCGCAGCGTGAGAAATCCTTCGACGACCTGGTCGCGATCGCCAAGGCGGTCTGCGGTACCTCGATGGCGGCGGTGACCCTGATCGACGTCGAACGGCAGTGGTTCAAGTCGATCCAGGGCATCGACGCGGCGGAAAACCTGCGCAGCGAATCGATGTGTGGCCACGCCATCCTGCAGCCGCAGGAAATCATGGTGGTCGAGGACGCGTTGCAGGACATCCGCTTCCACGACAACCCGGTAGTGACCGGCGACCCGCACATCCGCTTCTACGCCGGTGCGCCATTGATCAGTTCCGATGGACTGCCTCTGGGCACGCTGTGCGTGTTCGATGCACATCCGCAGCACCTGCCCAGCGACAAGGCCGAGGCACTGGCCGCACTGTCACGGCAGGTGATGCTGGTGATGGAGCTGCGCCGTTTCGCGCTCGACATCCAGAAGCACATGCTGGAACGCGATGACTACGAGCGCCTGCTGTCGGAGTACCAGGACGTGCTGCTGGCGCAGAATGCCGACCTGGCTGAGCAGAGCCGCACCGATGCGCTGACCGGCCTGCCCAACCGCCGCGCGATGGCGGCGGCACTGGAAGAGGCGGTGGTGAAGATCGATGGGCAACCGGGCGTCGCCTGCGTTGCGTTGCTCGACATCGATCATTTCAAGCACATCAATGATTTCCAGGGCCACGCCACCGGCGACCGAGTGCTGGCCGAGCTGGGCGTGCTGCTGCGCTCGCACTTCGCCGGCCGCGGCATGGCTGCGCGCTACGGCGGCGAGGAGTTCGTGGCGGTAATGCCGGGCACCGACCTGCACACGGCCGAACTGCAATGCGAGTTCCTGCGCCTGGCCGTGGCTGACCTGCCGCTTGGATTCCCGGTCACGATCAGCATCGGTGTTGCCCAGCACCAGCCAGGTGAAAGCGTGGATGACATGCTGGCGCGCGCCGACAAGGCGCTGTACCGGGCCAAGGGCAATGGTCGCAACCGGGTGGAACGGGCGGGCTGAAGCACCCCCAGGTAGATCCACGCCATGCGTGGATGCAGTTTCCGATTCACATCGCGTCGCAGTTCCTGCGATCAGAACCGGGCAGCATGACCTCTCTGTTTCCCCGGATGCCAACCATGCTGCAGACCCTGGCCATCGCCCACTATCGCTCGCTGCACGGGCTGGTACTGCCGCTGCAGCAGTTGAATGTGGTGACCGGCGACAATGGCAGTGGCAAATCCAGCCTGTACCGCGCGCTGCGCCTGCTGGCGGAGACCGCGCAGGGCGGCGTCGCGGCGGTGTTGGCCCGCGAAGGTGGGCTCGGTTCGGCGCTGTGGGCGGGGCCGGAAAAAATGGACCGTCGGGTTGCTGCCGGTGAAATCCCCTTGCAGGGCGGCCCACGGCAGGAATCGGTGGGATTGAAGCTGGGCTTCACCACCGACGAGTTCGGCTATGCCATCGACCTGGGCTACCCACCGCCCAGCCGTTCGGCCTTCGCACTGGACCCGCAGATCAAGGCCGAGGCGATCTGGGCCGGGCCGTTCCTTCGCAGCGCCAACCTGCTGGTCGACCGACGTGGGGCAATGGTGCGGCAACGCCATGCGCGCGGCTGGGATCTGGTCGATGACCGGTTGTCGCTGTTCGACAGTCTGTTCACCCAGGTCGGCGATCCGCAGCGCATGCCGGAAACCATCGCCCTGCGCGAGTACATCCGTCGCTGGCGCTTCTACGACCATTTTCGCAGCGACGCCGATGCCCCGGCACGGCAACCGGCGATGGCCACGCGCACGCCGGTGTTGCATCACGACGGTCGCGATCTGGCGGCGGCCTGGGTGACCATCCTCGAGATCGGTGATCCGGGCGCACTGGCGCGCAGCGTGGACGATGCGTTCCCGGGCGCCACGGTGGGGTTCGAGGAACTGGATGGCCGGCTGGCCCTGCGCTTCCACCAGCCGGGGCTGCTGCGGCCGTTGTCGATGGCCGAGCTGTCCGACGGCACGCTGCGCTTCCTGCTGCTGGCCGCGGCACTGCACACGCCGCGCCCGCCGCCGCTGCTGGTGCTCAACGAACCGGAGACCAGCCTGCATCCTGACCTGCTGCCGGCGCTGGCGCGGCTGATCATCGCGGCCAGTGCGCGCAGCCAGGTGTGGGTGGTCTCACACGCCAGCCGACTGATCGCAGCACTGGAGCAGGCGCCCGGCTGTCATTCGCTGCACCTGCACAAGGAACAGGGCCGCACGCTGTTGAGCGGGCAGGGCCTGCTGGATGCACCGGCATGGCACTGGCCGCAGCGTTGACAAGGCGATTCGCACCCTGCGCGGAGGCACTCAATCGGCGATGTTGCGCGCCTCGGCCGTGCCAAGAATTTCCGGATGCTGCACCGGCTTGCGGCGGTTCAACAACGGATGCAGGAACACCGCGCCGACGATGATCGCCACGCCCAGATAGAACCACGGCGTGACCTCGTGCTGCTCGCGCAGCAGCACCACCGCCAGCACCACCGCGTAGACCGGTTCCAGGTTGGTCACCAGCTGCACCGTGTAGGCGCTCAGGTGGCGTAGCGCGACCAGGGCCAGGGCGAACGGCAGCAGCGTGCAGAACCCGGCCAGTACCAGCAGCAGGATGCCGTCGTGCAGGTCCGGAACCACCCATAGCGGGCTGGCCAGCGCCGGCAGCAGGTAGGGCATCAGTGGCGCCAGCAGGGTCAGGGTGAGGGTGCCGGCGCCCAGCTCCAGTGCGGTGACCGTAAGCGGATCGGCGTGGCTGACCATGCGCTTGTTGAGCGAGCCAAACACCGCCACCAGCAGCGCCGATATCGCGCCGATCAGTACACCCAGGCGCATGCCATCGGGCACGCCACCGACCACCAGTGCAACACCCGGCAGCACGGCCAGGCCGAAGGCGAGTTCACGCAGCTGGAACGGTCGCTTGGCTACCCACGGTTCGATGATCGAGGTGAATACCGGCGCCAGCGCGATGCAGGTGGCGGCCACCGAGGCGTTGGCCAGCTTCACCGCGCCGTAGAACGTCAGCCAGTGCAGGGCGACCAGCGCGCCGATGCCGGCGTAGCCCGCCACCAGGCGCAGTGGCAGGGTGCGCAATCCGCGCCAGACCCGCGGCAGCAGCGCCAGCATCGCTGTCACCAGCAGCATGCGCCACCACACCAGCGGCAGTGCGGGCAGGGTGATCAGCTTGCCGAGGATGGCGGTGACGCCCCACAGCAGGACACAGAAGTGGATCTGCCACAGCGCTTTGCGGGTGTCGGGTGTGCTCATCCGCCTATTGTGAGGCAAGGCGATGACCGCAGCGCTATCCGCGTGAGGAATTGCTGGCCCCATCCACCCGCCGCTGCAGGGCCATCGCCGCCGCCGGGTTGCGTGCCTTGCCCGCACCAATGCACAGCAGGTAGACCTCGCGCGGCTCTGACGGTGCCGGCGCGGCCAGGCAGGGCAGGTCGTCCACCGGCTCGCCGCGTGACCAGCGTCGTGCGCGCTCCGCCCAGCGCTGCTGCACCGGGGCCGGCAGACCCTCGTTCAAGCGGGCCTGGCTGCGCTTGATCCTGGCGTAGACGAAGCCGGCACTGACATCGCCGTGTAGTGGCGCCTCGTCGCTGTCCTCGATCACCAGCGCCACGCCGTGTCGACGGGCGGCAGCAACCAGTGCCGGGCCATGTGCCTCGGCGTTGCGGACCTCCAGCGCATGCTGCAGCGTCACCCCTTCCAATTGCTTCGGCAGCTGCGCCATCAGGGCACCCAATGCATCGGCATCGGCCGGATGGCGCGGATCGAACTGCCACAGCAACGGCCCGAGCCGGTCACCGAGTGCAATCGCCGCCTGCAGGAAGGGCGCGGCCGCTTCCACCGTGCTGGACAGGTCTCGGCGCGGTACCAGGTACCGTGGCGCCTTCATCGAAAACTGGAAGCCTTCCGGCGTCTGTGCGGCCCACTGCGCGCACTGCGCCGCGGTGGGCGTGCGGTAGAAGGTGCCGTTGATTTCGATGCAACGCAGGGCACGGCTGGCATGGGCCAGTTCTTCACGCTGCGGCAGGCCAACCGGGTAGAAAACGCCGCCGCGCCATTCGGGAAACACCCAGCCACCGATGCCGCAGCGGATCTCCGCTGGACGGGCGGTCGCGGTCACTGGCCGTGGTCCGAGCGCCACGGGTCGTAGCTGCCGAACCACCACAGATAGCCTTCCGGGTCGGCGCAGGCGTAACCGCGTCCGCCATAGTCCTGGTCGGCGATGTCGATGACAATGCGGGCACCGGCGGCCTTGGCCCGTGCATAGTGCGCATCGGCATCCGTGACGATCACGCAGGCGTTCTGGGTCTGGCGGCCGCCGACCTCATCAGGCATCGCCGCATGCTGGCTCCACTCGCTTTCCTTGTCGGCCGAGCCGAGCATGATCATGCCGGTGCCGAAGGTCAGCTGTGCATGGAACACCGTATCGCCATCGGCGTAGACGGCCTGGGCATGGAAGCCGAAGGCGCGCTGCAGCCAGTCGATGGCGGCCTGCGCGTCGCGATAGCGCAGGCATGGAATGATGGTGGAGCCGTTGCTCGGTTGGCCGTTCCCGCCCATGACACCCCTCCTATGGCACAGGGCAGGGTGCGCCGCAGACCGTTACCATCGCGCGAAACCCCGGTGACGGCCTGCACATGGCCGCCACCCCTGTTCGGAGATCGTGCTGGATGAAACCCTGGATTGGAGGAGCCGTGCTGCTGGCGTGCACGACCATGGCGAGTGCTGCCACCCCGGCGCAGCTGCAGGACCTGGATGCGACCGTCGAGCGCGTGCGCGCGCAGTTCGACGTGCCCGGCATTGCCGTGGCCGTGGTCAAGGATGGCGAGGTGGTGCTGGAACGCGGCTGGGGCGTGCGCGAGCAGGGCAAGCCGGAACCGGTGCAGGCCGATACGCTGTTCGCTATTGCTTCCAACACCAAAGCGTTCACCGCCACCTCACTGAACCTGCTGGCCGAGGACGGCAAACTGAAGATGGACGACAAGGTGATCGACCACCTGCCGTCGTTCCGCATGTCCGATCCGTTCGTGACCGGGCAGATGACGATCCGCGACCTGCTGTCGCATCGCAGCGGGCTGAGCCTGGGCGCAGGTGACCTGCTGTTCTGGCCGACCACCTCCTACAGCAATGCCGAAGTGGTGGAGCGGCTGGGCAAGGTGCCGCTGAAGGGCGGTTTCCGCGAGAGCTATGCGTACGACAACATCCTGTACGCGGTTGCCCAGCAGGTGATCGAGCATGTCTCCGCCATGAGCTACCGGCAGTTCCTGCAGACCCGCATCTTCGACAAGGTGGGCATGGCCGGCACACGCTACAACGCCGATCACCTGAAGCCGGGCGACAAGGCCGCGGTCGGCCACGCCAAGTACGATTTCAAGGACCTGCGTACCGTTGCACCGCTGACCTGGTCGAACAATGCCGGCGCCGGTGGCATCTATTCCAGTGCGCACGACATGGCGCGCTGGATGCAGGTGCAGCTGGACGAAGGCAAGCTGGCCGATGGCACCGCGCTGTTCAGCGACAAGAGCCAGCAGCAGATGTGGCGGATGATCACGCCGCAGTCGATTCCGGCGCCGAGCGTGCCGGAGCTGGCGCCGGCGCGGGCCAACTTTGCCGGCTACGGCGAAGGCTGGAGCCTGAGCGACTACCGCGGCCAGAAACTGGTCTGGCATACCGGTGGCTGGCCGGGCATGGTCTCGCGTTTGACCCTGGTGCCAGGCGAGAAGCTGGGCGTGGTGGTGCTGACCAACCAGGAAGTGGGCGCGGCGTTCAACGCGATCACCCTGAGCGTGCTTGATGCTTACCTGGGCGGTGAGAAGCACGACTGGGTGGATGCCTATGCCAAGGCCGTGGCCAAGGGCCAGGACAAGGCCGACGAGGCCTGGGCCAAGCACCAGAGCGCGCGTGACAAGGGCAGCAAGCCATCGCTGGCACTGGCCGGCTACACCGGCACGTTCCGCGACCGCTGGTATGGCGACATGCAGGTCAGTGCGGAGGGCAAGGGCCTGCGCCTGCGCTTCATGAAGACCGCGCAGCTGAGCGGGCGCCTGGAGCATTGGCAGCATGACACCTTCATCGTGCGCTGGGACGACCGTTCGCTCAACGCCGACGCGTTCGTGAACTTCAGCCTGGATCCGGACGGCAAGGTGCGCGAGGTGCGCATGCAGTCGATCTCCGACCTGACCGATTTCAGCTTCGATTTCCAGGACCTGCTGTTCACCCCGGTGAAATGACGTCGCCGGGCGTGGCCCGGCGCTGCCGGAACCGCGGTGATCATCGGCTGGCGTACACACGCGGCGTGGGATACTCCGCCGGCTATTGATGGCGAGGGAATGCGATGTTCCGTTGGTTTGAATCCCTGATCCCGGTGTTTCCGCCCGTGGACGGGCGCATGCCGCCGCGCAAGGTGGTGCCGTTCTACCTGCACTACCTGCGCCCGGTGTGGCCGGTGCTGCTGGCCACCCTGATCGCCGGCCTGCTGCTGGCGCTGGTGGAAGTGGCAATGTTCGATTACCTGGGCCGCATCGTCGACATGGTCGCCGAGCAGCCGGGGGCCGATTTCTTCAAGCGCCATGCCAATGAGCTGGGCTGGATGCTGTTCATCACGGTCATCGCGCGGCCGATCCTGGTCGGCCTGCACAACCTGCTGGTCAACCAGGCCATCGTGCCTGGCCTGAGCAACCGCTCGCGCTGGCTGATGCACAACTACGTGGTGCGGCAGAGCCTGAACTTCTTCCAGAACGACTTCGCCGGCAGCGTGGCCAACCGGGTGATGCAGACCGGTACCTCGCTGCGCGAATCGGCAGTGCAGATGGTCGACTCGCTCTGGTACATCGTGGTCTACACCGGCACCGCGCTGTACCTGTTCGCGCAGGCCGACTGGCGGCTGATGGTGCCGTTGATCCTGTGGCTGCTGGCCTATGCAGTGATCCTGGCCTATTTCGTTCCGCGCGCGAAGAAACGCGCATGGATCGCCTCCGAAGCGCGTTCCAAGGCGATGGGCCGCATCGTTGATGGCTACACCAACATTCCCACGTTGAAGCTGTTCGCCCATGGCGGACGCGAGCAGGCCTATGTGGCCGAGTCGATCCAGGAACTGGCGGTCAAGCACCGTGCGCAGACCCGCATCACCACCGGCATGGACCTGACCATCGCCATCGTCAACGGTTTCCTGATTGCCGGTACCTGTGGGCTCGCGCTGTGGCTGTGGAACGGTGGCCACATCACTGTTGGCGCGATCACGCTGGCGACCGGCCTGGTGATCCGCATCCACAACATGTCCGGCTGGATCATGTGGACCATCAACGGCATCTTCGAGGACATCGGTACGGTGCAGGATGGCATCACCACCATTGCCCAGCCGCTGACCGTGCAGGACCGCGAGGATGCGGTCCCGTTGCAGGTGACCCGTGGTGGCGTGCACTTCCAGGACATCCACTTCCACTACGGCAAGAAGGGCGGTGTGATTGCCGGACTGGACCTGGTGGTGAAGCCGGGCGAGAAGATCGGCCTGGTCGGTCCTTCCGGTGCCGGCAAGTCGACCCTGGTCAACGTGCTGCTGCGCCTGTACGACCTGGAAAGCGGCCGTATCCTGATCGACGATCAGGACATTGCGTACGTTACGCAGGAAAGCCTGCGCCAGCAGATCGGCGTGGTCACCCAGGACACCTCGCTGCTGCATCGCTCGATCCGCGACAACCTGCTGTATGGCCGCCCCGATGCCACTGACGAGCAGCTGCATGCCGCCGTGGCCAAGGCGCGCGCCGCAGCCTTCATCGATACGCTGGTGGACGGGCAGGGCCGGCGTGGCTACGACGCGCACGTAGGCGAGCGCGGCGTGAAGCTGTCCGGTGGCCAGCGCCAGCGCATCGCCATCGCCCGCGTGCTGCTGAAGGACGCACCGATCCTGGTGCTGGATGAGGCGACCTCGGCACTGGACTCGGAAGTGGAAGCGGCGATCCAGGACAGCCTGGACCAGCTGATGGGCGGCAAGACGGTGATCGCGATCGCGCACCGGCTGTCGACCATCGCACGCATGGACCGGCTGGTGGTGATGGACCAGGGCCGCATTGTCGAGACCGGCACCCATGCGGACCTGATTGCGGCCGGTGGCCTGTACGCGCGCTTGTGGGCGCGGCAGACCGGTGGTTTTGTGGCTGCAGACCAGTAGATCCACGCCATGCGTGGATGCATTCCCTGGGGTCGGAGACCCGCATGATTCGTTCTCTACGCCCCCTGCTGCTGGCGCTGGTGCTGGCACTGGTCGCCACTGCCGCAGCCGCTGCATCGCCATCAGTGGAAGGCGAAGCCCTTGAGCAGGTCATCCTTCTCAGCCGCCACAACCTGCGCGCACCGGTGGTGGCATCGGGCGCGTTGGCCAATGCGACTCCGGAGCGCTGGCCGAGCTGGGACGTAGGCGCCGGCGAGCTGACCACCAAGGGCGGCGTGCTGGAGGTCTACATGGGCCGTTACATCGGCCAGTGGCTGCGCCACGCACGGTTGCTGCCGGTATCAGGCTGCCCGCAGCCGGCGGATTTCCACGTTCATGCCAACAGCCTGCAGCGCACCCAGGCCACCGCGCAGTTTTTCGTTGCCGGTGCGTTCCCGGGCTGCCACGTGACGGTGGAACAGCGCATGCCGCTGGGCACGATGGATCCCTTGTTCAATCCGGTGATCCACAACAGAGACACGCTCTTCCGCGAGCGTGCGCTGTCGGCGATGCAACAGGCGCAGGCCGCATCGGATCTGGCACCGGCGCTGGCGGCGGTGGAGGCGATCACCCGCTACCCGCAGTCGGCTGCGTGCGCAGGCCGCAGTGAATGCCACCTGACGCCGGCCGATTCCATTTTCAGCGCAGAGCCGGGCAAAGAACCGCGTACGTCCGGTTCGCTGGCCCTGGCAAGCGGGTTGGTCGATGCCTTGTTGATGGAGCACTACCAGGGAAGTGGCATTCCCGGCGAAGGCTGGGGCCGATTGAACACGGAGGACCAATGGCAGGCGCTGGCGCAGGTCCGCAACCGCTACCAGGACATCCTGTTCGGAACACCCGAGGTGGCGCGTGACGTGGCTGCGCCGCTTTTGGCAAGAATAAACGGGCTGTTCGAAGATCCGGCGTCACCGAAGGTGAGCCTGCTGGTCGGCCACGATTCCAACATCGGTTCCGTGCTGGCGGCGCTGGGAATCACGGACTACACGTTGCCGGGCCAGTATGAGAAGACACCGATCGGCGGCCTGCTGCAGTTTGAACGCTGGCGTGATCGTGGGGCCGGCGAAGTGCGTTTCCGTCTGGCCTACGTCTACCCGACCACCGCGCAACTGCGAGATGCGCTGCCGTTGAGCGATGTACAGCCACCCGTTCGGGTGGAGCTCGCGCTTCCCGGGTGTGGGCAGAATGGATGCAGTGACGTGCAGTTCGAGAGCGTGCTGCATCGCGCGGTGAATTGAATGCCATCCACGCATGGCGTGGATCTACTGGCAGGCGGGTAGTAGATCCACGCCATGCGTGGATGGGTCCATCCCGGGACGCCGAACAGAAAACGGCCCGGGTTTCCCCGGGCCGTTCCGTTTCCAACTCACACCTGCGCGATCACTCGATCGGCTGGTCCAGCATCAGCTGGCGTGCGAAACGCACCGGCGGCGCGCCGTAGGACAGCATCTGGTCGTGATAGGCCTTGAGGTTGAACTTGTCACCCAGCTTGTCCTGCATCGCCTTGCGGGTGTCGAAGTGTTCCTGCGCACCGACGAAGTAGGTCGGCAGCTGTGCCGAGGTCAGCTGCGCGCGCACCCACTTGCCCGAGGCTTCGCTTTCCTGCTGGAAGGCGTCATGGGTCATCAGGTGCATCGCCTTTTCGCGATCCCAGTTGTCCACGTGCACGCCCTGGTCGAGGATCGCGTTGGAGATCGTGCGCAGGTAGAACTTCAGCTGCACCAGGTGGAACAGCGGGTCGTTGTTGAGGTAACCCTGCTCCTGCATCATGCGCTCGGTGTAGACCGCCCAGCCTTCGGCGAACAGGCCCGAACGCAGCACCGCACGCAGGGTGGAGGGGAACTTGGCCGAATGCCAACCTTCCAGGTAGTGGCCCGGAGTACCTTCGTGGATGCTCAGCAGGTGGATCATGCGCGAGTTGTACTCACGCAGGAACGAGTCGACCTGCTTGTCGTTCCAGTCGTCCGGAATCGGCGACACGGCGTAGAAGGTCTTCAGGTTCTTGTCCAGCGGGCCCGGCGAATCGCAGTAGGCCACGGCCACGCCACGCTGGAATTCCGGCATCAGGATGATGTCCACCGGCGCGTCGGGCAGGGTCATCAGATCGTGCTCGCGCACGAATGCGGTGGACTGCTCCAATGCGGCCTTGGCATCGTCGACCACCTTGTCGCGCGCCGGCTTGTCGGCGTAGGCCAGCTCCAGCGCGGCCTCGATCGCCTTCTGCTGCTGCTCGTCGGTCGGCTGTGCCGGCATCTCCGGTGCGCCCGGCTTGTCCTTCAGCACGGTCTGCGCGATGCCGTACATGTCTTCGCGCACGCGCTTGAGTTCGGCGCGTGCTCGCTCACCGATCTCCTGGCGCGACAGCGACGAGTTCAGCGCGAACTTCAGCTTCTGGTCGTACTTTTCCGCACCGATGCGGAAGTCGCCCTTGGCGTTCGGTACCAGGGTCTTGTCCAGCCAGGTCTGCTGTTCGTCCACGGCCTTCTTCAGGCCGTCGATGGCGGCCTGCAGGCGCTGCTGGTCGGCCTGCGGCAGTTCACCGATGTGCGGGGTGATGAAGGTATCGACGATGCTGAGGATGCCCTTGTTCTGCTTGGCCACCGTCTCGGCGTGGATCTTCGGCACGCGGGCCGGATCCAGGTTCTCGCGTGCCTGGGCGAAGATCGCCGGCAGCTTTTCCATACGCGCGGTGGCCGACTTCAGGCGCTCCGGCAGCGGCGCGAACTCGCGGGCCATCAGGCCGTAGATCGCGCTGCCGGCAATGCCGTTGTACAGCTGCGGGTCCCACTTGCCGGACTGCAGCACTTCGGCGTTCCAGATTTCCGACTGCAGCTGGTTGCGCAGGATCGCCGCGTCCACCTGGTTCTCGCGGCCCAGCTTGGCCACCTCGATCTTGTCCAGCTCGCCCAGAAGCGCCTTGTAGGCGGCCAGGGTCTTCTGCTGGCCGGCGGCACTGAGGTCATCCAGTTCGCTGTCGTAGCGGTGGTCACCGATCTGGGTGGCGCTGACCGGCGACAGCTGCATCCAGGTGTCCAGGGCGCGCTTGGAAAGATCGGCGAAGGCGGCATCGACCGCCGCGTCGCCGGCCTGCTGGCTGGCGGCCGGGGTGGAAGCGTTGGTCGGGGCGTCGGCCGGCTGGCAACCGGCCAGGGCGGCGACCAGGGCGAGGGCAAGAAGATGCGGGCGCATCGGCGTTCCTGTACAGGGTCAAACCCCGAGCATAGGGCCCCGGGGCTGCTTTGTCCCCGTGCCATAGGATTACCATGGGCACTGACAAGGACCCTCCAGCGGAGCACAGGACATGGAATACCAGGGAAGCTGCCATTGCGGCAGGATCGCATTCACCGTACAGGCCGAGGCGCCGATCAGCGACGTCATCGACTGCAACTGCTCGATGTGCCGTCGCCGCGGCAGCCTGCTGTGGTTTGCCCCGCGCGAGGCGTTCCAGCTGAGCACCAATCCCGCGGACGTGGCCACCTACCACTTCAACAAAGCCCACATCGATCATCACCACTGCCGCGAGTGCGGCGTTGCCCCCTACAGCGAAGCGGTGGACCCGCGCACCGGTACGCCGATGGTGGCGGTGAACGTGCGCTGCGTACCGCAGGTAGACCTGGCCACGCTGGCGGTGATGTCCTACGACGGAGCGGCACTGTGACGCCGCTGCGCGCGTGGACGCGTGTGGTGGCAATGCCGGTGCTGCTGCTGGCGCTGGCGGCCTGTGCCAAGAACGGCGAGAGGGCGCAGGAGGCGGGTGCGGCCGCTGCCGATGCTGCTGTCGCTTCGCCGGAAGGTGCGTTCCTCGCCTACGAACACGACGTGCAGGTGCAGCTGGAAGCGGCGCAGATCGCTGTGCGCATCCAGCAGGTGGCGCAGGCCTGCCAGAGCGCGAAGTTCGGTGACTGCGCGGTGCTGCAGGTCGACCAGCGCAGTGGCGAGCAGCCCAGCGGCGAGGTCAAGGTGCGCATTGCGCCGAAGGGCACCGAGCCGTTGATCGCTCTGGCCGGTGAGGGGGGCACGCTGCAGTCGCGCAATACGCGCGCCGAGGACCTGGCGCAGGAGGTAGCAGACACCGCACTGACCAAGGCGCGGCTGGAGAAGGAACACGCGCGGCTGCTGTCCTACCAGGACCGCAAGGACCTGAAGATCGAGGACCTGATGGCGATCACCACGCGCCTGTCGGAAATCGAAGCGGGCGTCGAACAGGCCAACAAGGATTCGGCGCAGCAACGCCGGCGCATCGATACCCAGCTGGTCACGATCCACTTCGACACCACCTCGGGCCAGCGCAGCCGCAGCGAGATTGGCGAGGCCCTGAGCGAATCGGGCAGCATCCTCAGTACCAGCGTTGCGTTCCTGATCCGCGCTGCCGCCGCGTTGTTGCCGGTAGCGGTGCTGGCGTTGATCGCGGCCTGGGGTGTGCGGGCGTGGTGGCGTCGCCGACGCCGCAAGCTGCCGCCCAGCCTCTGAGGTGAAGGTTGATGCCGGCAACCCGCCGGCATCAGCCCTCGTCGGTCTCGTACTCGACGAACACGTCCAGCTCCAGTGCCAGTTCCTGCACGGCATCACGCACCTTCTGCGCGGTGCTTTCATTGCCGACTTCCACTTCCAGTTCGTGGATGCCTGGGCCGATGTCATCGGACAGCCCGGCCGAACTGGAATCGTCGTCGTCCATGTGCGGCATCAGGTCGTCGGTTTCCTCGACATGTTCGATGCCGTCCAGGCCGAGCAGCAGGTCGCTGATGGCACGGGCGTCGTCTTCGGTTCCGGTGATGCGCAGTCGCAGCATGGCCATGGCGTCGATACGGTGTGGGGTTGCCTGCAGCCTAGCCAGCGCGAAGCAAAGAACGGGTGAGGGCGCAGTCAGGCGCGTGTGGCCGGGCGCCCGAGCAGGCTTTCCGGCAACGCGGGAATCGGCGTGCGTTCGTCCTGCGCCTGCTCCAGCAACCAGTCAATGAACAGGCGCGCGGCGTGGCTCGGCGGTTGCCCTTCGGCGTGCACCACGTGATACGCATAGCGCGCTTTCAGTGCCGGGCCGGGCAGGCGTACCACTTCGTAGCGCTGCAGGTAGGGCTGCGCGATGTGGGTACGTGCCAGCACCGCGCCCATGCCGTACACCGCGGCACGCATCGCATCGGTACTGTCGGCGAAGGTGTGCATCGGCGGCAGTGGCGAGGGTGGGCGCACGCCGGCATGGCGGAACCAGTCACGCCAGCCCTGCGGCGACAGATCGGTCAGCAGCGGCAGGTCGGCGATGCGCGCCGGATCGACCAGCGTTTCAACCCCGGCCAGCGCCGGCGAGGCCACCGGGAACAGGTAGTCATCCATCAGGTGCTGTGCACGCAGGCCCGGCCACTGGCCCAGGCCATAGCGGATGCCGACTTCCGGGCCGTTGTCGTCGTAGCGATCCAGCCCGCTGCCCGTATGCAGTTCGATGCGGATGTGCGGATGGGCCTGGGTGAAGCGTGGCAGCCGTGGCAGCAGCCAGCAGTAGGAAAGCGAGCGCAGCGTGGTGATCCGCAGCGGCACGCTGTCGGCATCCGGCTGCAGGTGATGGGCGACGGCCGCGACATCGGAGAAGGCGGCGCTGGCGGCGTCGGCCAGCTGCCGGCCCTCGGCAGTCAGGCGCACGCCGCGGGCGTGGCGCAGGAACAGCCGGGTTTCCAGCACCTCCTCCAGCCGGCGCACGTGGTGGCTGACCGCGCTGGCGGTCAGGTGCAGCTCCTGGGCGGCCTGGGCGAAGTTCTGGTGGCGCGCTGCAACCGCGAACACGGCCAGTGCGGGGAGCAGGGAAGGGCGTAGCTGCATGTCCAGCCTCAAACCATATTTGTGGCTGGCAGCGATACTACGCGCTTGTGCGGCGGGCGTCTGCGGCCGATCCTGTCTGCCTTGGCGAGGAACAGACGATGGACGGAGGCAGGGCATGAATGCGGTCCCACAGGCGGCCGAGCGCGACTGGCGCACGCCGCTGGAATTGACCCTGCTGGGCGCCATCTGGGGCTGCTCGTTCCTGTTCATGCGGGTGGCGGTGCCGTCGTTCGGCCCGTTCGCGCTGGTCGAGGTGCGGCTGGTGCTGGGCGCGCTGGTGCTGCTGCCGTTCCTGTGGCGCGCCCGCGCGCAGTTCCCGCCGCGGCGCTGGCTGTGGCTGGCACCGATCGGCCTGATCAACTCGGCGCTGCCGTTCGTGCTGTTCGCCTATGCCGCCGAACAGGCACCGGCCGCGATCGGTGCGATCTGCAATGCCATGACGGTGCTGTTCGCCGCGCTGATCGCCTTCCTGTTCTTCGGCGAGAAGATCGGCATGCGCCGTGCGGGCGCGCTGCTGGTCGGCTTCGCCGGCGTGGTGGTGCTGGCCACGGCCAAGGTCTCCGGCCTGAGCATCGGCACCGCGGTGCTGGCCGGTGCGGCGGCCTCGCTGCTGTACGGCCTGGGCGTGAACCTGGTGAAGCGGCACATGACCGGGCTGCCGTCGGCGGCTGCTGCGGCGGCAACGCTGTCCTGTGCTTCGCTGTGGATGCTGCCGATGGCGGTCAGCCACTGGCCGCAGGCGGCGATTCCGGCCAAGGCGTGGGGCGCGGCGATTGCCCTGGGCGTGGCCTGTACCGGCCTGGCGTTCCTGATGTTCTATCGTTTGATCGGCCGTATCGGCCCGTCGCGTGCGTCGACCGTGACCTATCTGATTCCGCTGTTCGGCGCGGCGTTCGCGTGGTTGTTCCTGGGTGAGCCGGTGACGCTGCAGATGCTGATTGCGGGTGCGTTGATTCTGGGTAGTGTGGCGGTGAGTCAGAAGGGCTGATGCGTTGGCGTTTTGCGCGTGGCGCGTGCTGAAGGTGCTTCATCGTTCATGGGCGTCACTTTTCTTTTCGCGCGAAAAGAAAAGTAACCAAAAGAAACGCGCCGCCAGGTCGCGAGCCGCCGTGCTTCGCACGTCGGTCCCCTGCGCTTCTCGGTGAATCAGGGGACGGTGCCGAACTCGCTGCGCTCAGACATCGGCACCTCTTCGCCCCTGATTCCCCTGCGATGCTCGGCTCGCTCAAGGCGGACCCAAGATCAAAGACCGCAGCTGCACCCAGTAGATCCACGCCATGCGTGGATGCCTTTGCCGTTGATCTTGACCTTCCAGTCCGCCTTGAGCGAGCCGAGCACCGCAGGTCCGGCGAGGGCGAAGAGGCGCGGGTGTCTGAGCGCAGCGAGTTCCCGCGCCGTCCCTCGACGGGCCGAGGAGCGCAGGGCACCGGTGCGTAGCACCGGCTCGCGGCCGGCGGAACGTTTCTTTTGGTTACTTTTCTTTGCGTACAAAGAAAAGTAACGCCCATGAACGATGAAGCGCCTTCAGCACGCGTAACGTGCGGAAACCATCACCGCACCGGCACCGGAATATTGCAAAGATCGATATGCCCCGCCGGGCGCTTGTAGAAATCGTCCACACGATTGCGTCGCGCTTCGACCGTATCGGCGAACGTCTTTGAATCAGTGCGCAGCACCTGGATCGGCGTGCGCTCGGCCGCCGGCACGTCGCTGGCGCGGCGGATCGACACGATCGGCGTACGCAGCTTCGGGTCGGTGTAGAAGCCCATCGGCGCCGGGCCGCGCGGGGTTGCACTGAGCAGTTCCATGCCCTTCAACACGCGACCGACCAGGGTGATGTTGCGGTCCAGCTGGCGCGGCGACTGGCCGGTCACCACGTACAGTTCGGCGCCGATGCTGCTGTCTTCCTCGTTGCTGCGGCCCGCGCCGAGCATGCCGTAGCAGTGCGCCAGCCAGGCCTTGCCGGCCTGTGGGTCCTGGCCGACCGGGAAGCCGTCGACGAAACCGGTCTGCGCGGCCCAGCCATCGCGGTCCGGCAGCACGCTGACCTTCAGGCCGGCACTGGCACGTTCGAACTCGGCCGGCAGCTTGCGCGCGGCACTGCCGAACGGCTTTGCCTTGGCCGCATCATCGGCGTCGGCATCGCCGAACTGCACCACGAAGTTGTCCTGCGAACGGTAGATGCTGGTGCCGTTCCAGAAGTGCTCGTGGGCGAAAGTCTGGATGTTGGCGACATGGCGTGGGGCGAACTGCGGCGCCAGCTCGATGATCACCCGACCGGTCGGCAGGTCCATGTACAGCAGGTTGGCCGGGTCCGGGGTGCGCCAGTCGCTGGCCGCCGAAGCATCAAGAATCTGCTGCGGACTGCGGTAGGGCGTGGCCGCGCCGGCCAGGACGGGCAGCAGGCAGGACAGGGCGAGGGCGGTCAGGGCAAGGCGACGGCGGTGCGGCATGGGAACCCCGGAACATGAACGAGGCTTCGATTCTGCGTGACGACACACCGAATCGCAAAGCGGCACTACAGGACAATTGCGTCAGTCTGCGCACCGCCTGCCGAGCGATCTCATCGACTTATCAGAAGCATCTATCGTTCTTCCGAGATCAGACTAGAGTAACAACCAAAGGATGGAACCGGTTCGTAGTTGCTGGCAGGGTCAAAAACGCTTGAAGACTCTTCCAGATGATGTGGGGAGAAAGTCTCCTTGATTATGGTAAGTCGACCATCTTCTTTGAAGTGATAGCTGGTTCCTTCAACAACGTTGTCACTCGTTTCAGCGAACTCCCGGTACACGGCCATGCTCAGGAAGAGCATTCCTGGCTTTACCTCGTGGAACTGGTAGGTCAGGCGTTCCCTTAGATGTTCATCAAGAAAGTCGACGCCAATCATTTCTTTGTCCAGCAGCACTTCAATAAACGCTGATGGGGTGATTGGCGAGCCAATGAGAACGGTGTACGAGGCACGCTTTTCATGCCTCAACCTGGCTTGGGGTTCACTGATTATGTTCTGTGCGAACTTCTTCGCGGCGAACCAAGAGTCGCAATAGTGGAGCTCAGTCATGGGTGAATGCTTCGGTTTATGGTGGCGCTTACAGAAGCTCGGTCAGCTGCTGCACTGTCGGCAGGCGACCGTATGCTCGCATTCGCGCCGGGGCAAGCGGACGGGAAAGGAGGGCTAGCCAATGGGATCCAACGCCCCCAACCGGCAGAGTGACTAACGACACATTCGCTATACCGAACTTCGCACTACTGTGGACTTCAACGTAGTGGAGGGCCGGTCATGTCCGAGGACGATGTCCAGCTGAAGAAGTTCCAGAAGGAGCTCAGCGCCGGAACGGTGTCGCTGGCCCTGCTGGCGGTGCTGGCCCGGGCCGGGGAGCCGCTGTACGGCTACCTGATCGCCAAGGAGCTGGAGCGGGTGGGCGAGGGCGTGCTGAGCGGCAAGCAGAGCGCGCTGTACCCGGTGCTGCGCAATCTGGAGGGCGCTGGCCTGCTGGAAAGCCATGTGGAGCCGTCCAGCAGCGGGCCGCCGCGGCGCTACTACCGCATCAATGAACGTGGCCGCGAGGTGTTGGCGCAATGGCGCCAGGCCTGGCAGGCCACACGCGATTCCGTCGATTCCGTGTTGGAGGGGGTACCACAATGAACGACCCGAGCCTGGCAGGCCGAGCCCTGCCCACGACCATCCCGCAGTACCTGGCGCAGCTGCGCGCGGCGCTGGAAGGCGCCGACCCGGCGATGGTGCAGGACGCGCTGTACGACGCCGAGGAGTACCTGCGTTCGGAGTTGGCCGCGCAGCCCGGCCGCAGCGAGGCCGAGGTGATCGCTGACGTCGCCGGCAGCTATGGCGCGCCGGACGAAGTGGCCGAGATCTACCGCGAGACCGAAGTGACGGTGAATCGCGCGTTGCGCACACCACGTGCGGATACCGCGCCGGTGCTGCGTGCTGCGGCGGAAGCCAGTGGCGTCGAGCCGGCCGCACCGCCGCCGGTGCCGGTGCCGCGCTCGCTGCTGACGCGCCTCTTCGGTGTGGTGACCGATCCACATACCTACGGCGCGCTGTTCTACATGCTGCTGTCGCTGGCCACCGGCACCTTCTTCTTCACCTGGGTGGTGACCGGCCTGTCGCTGTCGCTGGGCCTGCTGATCCTGATCATCGGCATCCCGCTGACCGTGCTGTTCTTCGGTTCGGTGCGCGGGCTGGCGCTGCTGGAAGGGCGGCTGGTGGAAGCGCTGCTGGGCGAGCGCATGCCACGTCGTCCGCGTTACACCGACCGCAGCCGCACGTGGCTGCAGCGCATCGGCGACATGTTCACCGACGGCCGCACCTGGCTGACCCTGCTGTACTTCGTGCTGATGCTGCCGCTGGGCGTGATCTACTTCACCATCGCGGTGACGCTGCTGTCGCTGTCGCTGAGCCTGATCTGGGCGCCGGTCGCGGCGATCTTCAGTGGCGACATCCCCGGCGTGTACATCAACGACGTGAACGTACTGCCGATGGCGGCCTCGCCGCTGGTGGCAATCGCGGTTGCTGCGGCGGGCGCGCTGCTGCTGGTGCTGACGATGCACCTGGCACGCGGCATCGGCAAGCTGCACGGGCTGATCGCCAAGAACCTGCTCGTACGGCTGTAAGCGGGAATCCACGCTTCGGTAGGCTTCGCTCTGGTAGGTGCCAACCTTGGTTGGCACAATCCTTCAGATACCGGGATTCATGGTAGAGCGCCAACCAAGGTTGGCATCTACCAGGGCGTACCGACCAAGGTCGGTGCCCACCAGGGCCGAGTTACCCCGCCTTTCGCCGCAACGGGGTGACGTTGCTCTTCTTCTTCGTGACCTTCGCCGCCGGTGCTTCGGCATGCGCGGCGAAGAAATCGCGCACCTTCGGGTACACCACTTCGCGCCAGCGACGGCCGCTGAAGATGCCGTAGTGGCCGGCGCCTTCAACGATGAAATGCTCGCGACGGTCCGCGTCGATGCCGGTGCACAGCGCCTGCGCCGCTTCGGTTTGGCCGAGGCCGGCGATGTCGTCCAGCTCACCCTCGATGCTCAGCAGCGCGGTGTCGCGGATCGCCGACGGATCGACCTTCTCACCGTTGACCACCCACTCGCCACGCGGCAGCAGGAAGTCCTGGAACACCACGGAAATGGTATCCAGGTAGTACTTGGCCGGCATGTCCAGCACCGCGTTGTACTCGTCGTAGAAACGACGGTGCGCGTCGGCGTCTTCCAGGTCGCCCTTGACCAGGTCGGTGTAGAAATCCCAGTGCGAGCTGAAGTGGCGGCTCGGGTTCATCGACAGGAACCCGGCGTGCTGCAGGAAGCCCGGGTACACGCGACGGCCGGCGCCGGGATAGCTGGCCGGCACGGTGTGGATGACGTTGTTCTCGAACCACGACAGCGGGTTCTGCGTGGCCAGGTTGTTCACTGCGGTCGGGCTGCAGCGTGCATCGATCGGGCCACCCATCATCACCAGCGTGCGCGGCGTCGGTTCGCCACGGCTGGCCATCAGCGAAACTGCCGCCAGCACCGGCACGGTCGGCTGGCACACGCTGACCACGTGCAGGCGCTCCACGCCGAGGTGGCGGATGAACTCCTGGATGTAGGCAATGTAGTCGTCCAGGCCGAACTCGCCTTCGCTGGACGGCACCATGCGCGCATCGACCCAGTCGGTGACGTACACGCGGTGGTCGCGCAGCAGGGTGCGCACGGTATCGCGCAGCAGCGTGGCGTGGTGGCCGGACAGCGGCGCCACCACCAGCACGAACGGCTGGTTGAGCATGGTGTGCAGCTGGTCGGCTTCATTGCTGTGGCGCTTGAAGCGCAGCAGCTTGCAGAACGGCTTGCTCACTTCCTCGTGCACGACGATCGGCACGCGCTCGCCCTCGACGTCGATTTCGTTGATGCCCCACTCGGGCTTCTCGTAATCCTTGCCGATGCGATGGAAGAGTTCATTGACCGCCGCCAGGCGATCAGCGCCGGGCATCTGCGACCACCAGTGGCCCTGGTTGGCGAAGAACCTGGCGTTGGCCTGGGCCTGGTGCACCCAGGGGGCGAGCAGGTTGCGGGTCAGTTCGTGCAGTTGATAGAGCATGACGACCGAAATGTATGGTCATATGTTGCCGCGCAGCATATCCCATCCGGGTGTCCCGCAGGTTAAGTTGGCTGAAAATAATGAATCCGGATTCACATCCGTTCCAGCGCGGCCGCATCGCCTGCCAGAGCGGGACCGAGCCAGCAATGCGACCCTACCGGCTGCAGACCGTGCCGGGCCAGCGTCCGCCGGTACCAGCGCGCCGGGCGGGCCTGGAAACCCTCGTGGTCGCCCTCGAACGCGTCCTCGGCGGCGAAGGTCTCCAGGAAGGCCACGCCGCCGGTCAGCTCCGCCACGCCGGCCAGTCCGGCACGCAGCTCACGGTCGGGCACGTAGTGCATCACGTCCGAGCAGATCAGCAGGTCGACCGGGGCGCAGGGCCGCAGCCAGGCGAAATCACCGAAGCGGGCCAGGTGCAGGTTGCGGGTGCGGCCGTAGCGGCGCACAGCGTACTCGCTGCTGTCGAAGCCGAGGTATTCGACCTTCGGACGCAGCTTCAGCAGCGGCGCGCGCCAGGCGCCTTCGCCGCAGCCGATATCCAGCACGCTGCGGATCGGTCGCTCCAGGTAGTACTCGGCGCTGGCCACAGCCAATGCCACCTTGCGTGCCAGGCGGGCGCTGCCACCGATGTCGGCACGTCGGTACCAGCGTTGGAAGTAGGCGGCGTCGTAGGTCTTGTCCATGGGGCGGTGCACGATCGGGGAAAACGGCGCTTATCGTACGGCGTTGCGGCGTGCCATGCGTCGATGTGTCGCGGCGTGCGTGCCTGCGGCGGCCTTGCCACGGCATGCGAGAATGGCCGCCAACCTACGCCAGCCGCCGGAGCGAGCGCATGCAGAGCTACTACTGGGTCAAGACCTTCCACATCGTGTTCGTGGTGGCGTGGATGGCCACGGTGTTCTACCTGCCGCGCATCCTGGTGAATCTGGCCGAGACCGCAGGCCAACCGGCGGTGACCGAGCGCCTGCAGCTGATGGGCCTGCGCCTGTACCGTTTCGGCCACTCGATGTTCGGCCTGGCGTTCCTGCTGGGCCTGGTGCTGTGGCTGGGCTACAAGGTCATTCCGGATTTCCCGACGATGGTTGCCTCGGGCGGTGCCGGTTGGCTGCATGCCAAGCTGGGGCTGGTGGTGCTGCTGCTGGTGTACTTCAGCTGGATCGGGCGCCTGCTCAAGGGCGTGGCCCAGGGCAGGGCGCTGCCGTCGTCGCGCGCGCTGCGCTGGATCAATGAGATCCCGCTGCTGGCCTTCATCCCGATCGTGTGGCTGGTGCTGGCCAAGCCGTTCTGAGATCCCGCTATCCGTAGAGCCATGCTTGGCTCTACGGGTTCGCGTGATTCTTCGCCAAAGCAGAGGCATCCACGCGTGGCGTGGATCTACTGGGTGCAGCTGTGGCTTTTGATGTTCAGGTCCGCCATGAGCGAGCCGAGCATCGCAGGTGAAACAGGGGCGAAGAGGCGCCGATGTTTGAGCGCAGCGAGTTCGGCGCCGTCCCCTGATTCACCGAGAAGCGCAGGGAACCGGTGCAAGGCACCGGCTCGCGTTCGGCGGCGTGTTCTTTGGTTACTTTCTTGCACGAGCAAGAAAGTAACAAGCCGATGAATCAGGCCGCTTCGTACGTGCCGTAGCTGCGCAGGCGGGCGTAGCGCTGTTCCAGCAGCTGCTCGGTGGACAGCTTGTCCAGCGCGTCCAGCTCGTTCAGCAGCACCGCCTTCAGGCGCTTGGCCATCTGCGTCGGGTTGCGGTGGGCGCCGCCGGTCGGCTCGCGCACGACCTTGTCGACCAGGCCCAGGCTCTTCAGGCGCGGGGCGGTCAGGCCCAGCTGTTCGGCGGCATCCTTGGCCTTGCCGGCATCCTTCCACAGGATCGAGGCGCAGCCTTCCGGGGTGATGGTCGAGTACACCGAGTACTCCAGCATCACGGTGCGGTCGCCCACGCCCAGCGCCAGCGCGCCGCCGGAGCCACCTTCACCGATCACGGTGCAGATGATCGGCACCTTCAGTTCGGCCATCTCGATCAGGTTGCGTGCGATCGCTTCGGACTGACCACGCGATTCGGCATCGATGCCCGGCCAGGCGCCGGCGGTGTCGATCAGGGTCAGCACCGGCAGGCCGAAGCGCTCGGCCATCTTCATCAGGCGCAGGGCCTTGCGGTAGCCCTCCGGCTTGGGCATGCCGAAGTTGCGCTTGATCTTTTCCTTGGTGTCACGGCCCTTCTGGTGGCCGATCACCATCACCGCACGGCCGTTGATGCGTGCCAGGCCGCCCATGATCGCCTTGTCGTCGGCGAAGGCACGGTCGCCGGCCAGCTCCTGGAACTCATCGAACATGACGCGGAGGTAGTCTGCGGTGTACGGGCGCGACGGATGACGGGCCAGCTGCAGCACCTGCCACGAGGTCAGGTTGCGGAAGATCTGCGCGGTGCGCATGCGCAGCTTGTCCTGCAGCGCGTGCACTTCCGCCTCGACATTGACCGCCGGCCCGGCACTGGCGTTGCGCAGTTCCTGGATCTTGGCTTCCAGGTCGGCGATGGGTTGCTCGAAGTCGAGGTAGTTCGGATTCATCGGAAGCCGTCGTGTAAAGAAGAGGGGAATTCTAGCCGAATGCGTGCAAACCACCCGTACGCCTTCGTCTGGAAGGCGACGGTAGCGCAGCCGGGCAGGGGGCGCCAGTCAGCTCAGGGCACCACCAGGGCGCTGCGGCCCATCAGCTGGCTGCGCTGGGAAACGAAGTCGTTGTAGGCCTCGTTGGCCTCCCGGCCCAGCCCGCTGCCCAGGGTGGCGGTGGCCGAGGTGAAGGCCATCTGCGCGGCGAAGTCCTGCTTGCGCAGGGCCTTCTGTTCATCGGCGGTGGTGGCCTTCAGCCAGCGCGCATAGACCTCACGCAGCGGCGCGGCATGCGCCTCGAAGGCCGGCACCAGCGCCGGCAGGCTGGCCGGGGCCGGTTCCAGGCTGAACGCCGGGGCCACGTAGCCGGCCGGCTGCTCGCGCTTGAACGCACCGGGCTCGCCCATGCCTTCTTCCACGTAAGCGATGAAGTCCGGCGCGGTGAACACCTTGGCCACGATCTGGCCACCACTGGCGTCGACGTGGGCCACCACCTTTTCCTTCGGGAAGGGCTCGCGCACGCCGTAGGTCCAGGTCTTGTCGATGAACAGGTCGTGGCGCTTCTCGAACGGGCCTTCGAAGTCGACGCCGCCCAGCTCGATGCCGGCCTTGCCGGTGCCGAAGTTCTTCAGCTTGCTCTCGTCGGTGACGTAGATCTCGCGGGCGATCACGTACTCGCTCAGGGTTGGGTTGATCAGGCCACCACGACCGTCGACGTAGACGATGAAGCGCACATCACCGAGCTTGTCGGTATGCAGGCGATGCTCGCCGACGGCCAGCGAAATCGGGCGCGAGCCCTGTGCGGCCACCGGCAGGTCCTTGCCATCGATGCTCAGTGCCAGCGGCGTGTCGGTCGGGTTGTCGATCTGGAACTCGACCTTCGAGGGCGAACAGGCGGCCAGGGCCAGCGCGGCGGCGAACGGGAACAGCAGGGTCTTCATCGGCAATCGTCCTTGATACATGGAACGGGAAAGCAGGGGTTTCAGCAAAACTAGGGAGCCAGCTTCAGCTGGCCCACGGCGGGCTGTAGCGCACCTTCAGGGTGCGCACGGCCGGGTCGGCGCGCAGCGCCTCCATCAGCTTGGAGTCGATGCGTACCGCGCTCTGCCCGGAGACATCGAGCATGCCGGCGACACCGCCGTGCGGTCCCTTCAGCAGCAGGTCCAGGCGCAGTGGCGTTCGCCCCGGGCGATGGCGGTCGAGCAGCGCATCGATGCGCTCCCAGACCGGGCGCTGCTGGCGCAGGTCCAGGCGCAGCGACAGGCGCGTGGCGTAGTTGGCGCAGACTTCGTCGAAGTCCCAGCACTGGCGGATGCGCAGCGCGAAGCCGCCGTTGAATTCGTCCTCGCGCAGGCCGCCCTTGACCACCAGGATGCGGTCCTTGGTCATCAGGTGGCCGAACTCGGCCATCGCGTCGGAGAATGCGCTGCACTCGACGCGGCCGCGGCCATCCTCGAGCTGGATGAAGATCTGGCTCTCGCCCTTGCGGCGCACGCCGACCACCTGGCCGGCCAGCACGGTCTGTACTTCCGGGCGCCAGCGCTTCTCGCCGCCGCCGCCGCCGCCACTGTTGGCGCTCCAGATCTTCTCCACCGAGCCCAGGTCGTTGCCGACCAGGTCGCGCACATCGTCGCGCCAGGGATCGAACGGGTGGCCGCTGAGGTAGAAGCCCAGCGTGTCGCGCTCGCCGTTCAGGCGCTGCAGCAGCGGCCATTCCTCGGCTTCAGGCAGATCCAGCTGGATCGTGGTCGCGCTCGGGTCGGGGCCGCCGAACAGCGAGTTCTGCCCGGACGCACGTTCGCGCGCCATCTGGTCGGTGGCCTTGATCACTTCCGGCAGTTGCAGCATCAGGGACGCGCGGTTGTGGCCGAGCTCGTCCAGTGCGCCGCAGTTGATCATCGCTTCCAGCGTGCGCCGGTTGAGCTTGGCCGAGCCGACGCGGGTGCAGAAGTCGAGCAGGTCCTTGTAGTCGCCACCCTTCAGGCGTTCGTCCACGACGGCCTCGCAGGCACCCTGGCCGACGCCCTTGATCGCGCCAAGCCCGTACTGGATGGTGTCCGGGGTCACGGCTTCGAACATGAAGGCGGAGTGGTTCACCTTCGGCGGCAGCACGGTCAGGCCGAGGTTGCGCACCTCGTCGAGGAAGCCGACCACCTTCTCGGTGTTGTCCAGGTCCGAGGACAGCGTGGCCGCCATGAACTCGGCCGGGTAATGGCGCTTCAGCCATGCGGTCTGGTAGCTGACCAGCGCGTAGGCAGCGGCGTGCGACTTGTTGAAGCCGTAGCCGGCGAACTTCTCCATCAGGTCGAAGATCGCGTCGGCCTTGGCCTCGTCCACACCGTCCTTGGCCGCACCTTCGCGGAAGATCTCGCGGTGCTTGGCCATTTCGGCCGGCACCTTCTTGCCCATCGCGCGGCGCAGCAGGTCGGCGCCGCCCAGCGAGTAGCCGCCGACGATCTGCGCCATCTGCATCACCTGCTCCTGGTACACCATGATGCCGTAGGTGTCCTTCAGGATCGCTTCGGTGCGCGGATCGGGATAGATGATTTCTTCCTGGCCGTGCTTACGCGCGTTGAAGGACGGAATCAGGTCCATCGGGCCGGGGCGGTACAGCGACACCAGCGCGATCAGGTCTTCGAAACGGTCGGGGCGCGCGTCCTTCAGCAGGCGGCGCATGCCCGAGGATTCGAACTGGAACACCGCGCCGGTATTGCCGTTGGCAAAGATGTCCTTGTAGGTGGGCGTGTCGTCCAGCGGGATCGCGGCGATGTCCACCGGCGGAATGCCGGCGCGCTCATGGCGCTTGTTGATCGCCTTCACCGCCCAGTCGATGATGGTCAGCGTGCGCAGGCCGAGGAAGTCGAACTTCACCAGGCCCACTTCTTCCACGTCGTTCTTGTCGAACTGGGTGACCGGGTTCTTGCCGAGGCCATTCTCGTCGTGTTCGGCGTACAGCGGGCAGAACTCGCTCAGCGGTTCGGGCCCGATCACCACGCCACCGGCGTGCTTGCCGGCGTTGCGGGTCAGGTCTTCCAGCTGCAGCGCCAGATCGATCAGGTCGCGGACATCGTCCTCGGTCTCGTAGCGCTGGATCAGTTCGGCCGAGGCCATTTCCGAGCCCGGGCCTTCCTTGCCCTTGCCCAGCGCATCCTTCAGGTGGATGCCGAGGATGTTCGGGATCAGCTTGGAGACGCCGTCGACCAGGCCGTACGGGAAACCGAGCACGCGGCCGGAGTCGCGCACCACCGCCTTGGCGGCCATGGTGCCGTAGGTGATGATCTGGCTGACGCGCTCGCGCCCGTACTTGCGTGCGACGTAGTCGATCACTTCGTCGCGGCGATCCATGCAGAAGTCGATGTCGAAGTCGGGCATCGACACGCGTTCGGGATTGAGGAAGCGCTCGAACAGCAGGTTGTACGGCAGCGGGTCCAGATCGGTGATCTTCAGCGCCCAGGCCACCAGCGAACCGGCACCCGAACCGCGGCCGGGGCCGATCGGAATGCCCTGGTTCTTGCCCCACTGGATGAAGTCGGCCACGATCAGGAAGTAGCCCGGGAAGCCCATCTTGATGATGGTGTTGAGCTCGAACTCCAGGCGCTCGAAATACTCTTCGCGGGTCTTGCCCGGCGCCAGTGGATTCTTCTCCAGGCGCTCTTCCAGGCCATCGCGCGACATCTTCTGGATCCAGGTGTCCAGGGTCTCGTCGTCCGGCACCGGGTAGTTGGGCAGGAAGTAGGTGCCCAGCCGCATCTCGATGTTGCAGCGCTCGGCCAGCGCCAGCGTGTTGTCGATCGCATCGGGGATGTCGGCGAACAGCGCACACATCTCCTCGGCCGACTTCAGGTACTGCTGGTCGCTGTACTCGCGCGGGCGCTTGGGATCGTCCAGCACGCGGCCGGTGGAAATGCATACGCGCGCTTCGTGCGCGCTGAAATCCGTCGGCGACAGGAAGCGTACGTCGTTGCTGGCCACCACCGGCAGGCCACGCTGGCCTGCGGCCATCAGCGCGAACTGGTTGAAGGTTTCTTCGCCCTCGCGGCCGGTGCGGGTCAGCTCCAGGTGCAGGCCGTCGCCGAACACGCGTTGCCAGTCGGCCAGCTGCTGCTCGGCCAGTTCATGCTTGCCGTCCAACGCCAGGCGCCCGGCCAGGCTCTGCCGGCCGGCCAGCGCGAAAAGGTTGGCGTTGCCGGCCTTCAGCCAGTCCGGGTGGATTGCCACGCCGCCTTCCGGGCGATGGCCTTCCATCCAGGCGCGGGTCAGCAGGCGCGACAGGCTCAGGTAGCCCTCACGGTCGCGGCACAGCAGGGTCATCCGCCACGGGTCCTGGCCTTCCTCGGCGATCAGCACGTCGGCGCCGGCGATCGGCTTGATGCCCACGCCTTCGGCGGCCTTGTAGAACTTGACCAGCGCGAACAGGTTGTTGAGGTCGGTCACCGCCAGCGCGGGCAGCCCGAGCTCGACCGAGCGCGACAGCAGGTTGGCCTGCTTGGCCTTCTTCGGGTCCGCCTGGTCGGGCTTGGCCGGCACGCGGATGGTCGAGTCCGCCAGCGAGAACTCGGTGTGGACGTGGAGATGTACGAAGCGGGAGTTGGACATGCCGGACCAGGTTGGAGCGCGCGGGCCCCGGGTGCTGACGGAAGATCGTCGCCGGGGTCGGGATGCGCTGGAGTGCCCGGTCAGGGTAGCGAGGGCAGGGGGAAGCGACAAGGACTTGACGGTGCGCCGATTGCGCGAATGTCGCCGGGCATGGCCCGGCGCCAGCGGAGGCGTTCACATTGCCGTGAAAGCGCCGGACGATACCCGGCAGCCGTTGTTCAAGCGATGGCTGTGATCGCGGGGGCTGGCGCTGTTTCCAGGCACTCGCGCACCGGGGCGAAGCTGCGCCGGTGCTCCACGCAGGGGCCGTGCTCGCGCAGGGCGGCCAGGTGGGCCGGGGTGCCGTAGCCCTTGTGCTGCTCGAAGCCGTACTGCGGATGGCGGGCATGCACCTCCTGCATGTAACGGTCCCGCGAGACCTTGGCCAGGATCGAGGCGGCCATGATCGCGCGGTCGATGCCATCGCCGCCGACCAGCGCCTGCGCCGGCAGTACCAGCCCCTTGGGCACCACGTTGCCATCGATGCGCGCGAAGCCGGCCACGTGGGCGACCGCTGCGACCACGTCGCGCATGCCCTGCAGGGTGGCCTGGTAGATGTTCAGACGGTCGATGGTGTCCACGTCCACCAGCACCACATGCCAGGCCAGGGCGCGCTCGATGATGCGGTCATGCAGCTGCTCGCGGCGCGCCGCGGTCAGCTGCTTGGAATCGTCCAGGCCGTTGATGCGCGGCCGTGCCGGGTCGAACACCACGGCCGCCACCGCGACCGGCCCGGCCAGCGGGCCACGACCGGCTTCGTCGACGCCGGCGACCAGGCGCTCCGGCTCGACCACCGCCGCGCCATCGAACAGGGTCAGGCTGGCCGCTGCGGCATGGCGGCGGCTCATGCCTGTGCCTGGTCGCGCATCAGCAGCTCGCCGACGGCGTCGGCGGCACGTGCCGACGCATTGCGGCGCAGGCGCTCATGCAGGCGGGCATAGGTGTCCTGCAGGTCGGTCACCCGCTGCGGGTGGTCGAACCATTGCTGGATGGCCGCAGCCAGCTTGTCCGGCGTGCAGTCATGCTGCATCAGCTCCGGTGCCAGGTCCTGGCCGGCCAGGATGTTGGGCAGGGCGAAGCGGTCGACCTTGATCAGGCCGAATGCCTTGACCAGACGGTAGGTCAGCTCGTTGACACGGTAGCCGACCACCATCGGCCGCTTCACCAGCATGGCCTCCAGGGTCGCGGTACCGGACGCCAGCACCACCACGTCGGCCGCGATCATGGCGTTGCGCGCCTGGCCGTCGAGCACATGCGAGTACGCGACCGGCAGCGCCGAGCGCGACAGCTGCTCTTCGATCAGCCGCTTGCAGGCGGGGTTGGCGGCAGGCACCACCACGTGCAGGCCGGGGATGCGCTCGGAGACCTGCCAGGCGGCTTCGAAGAAGGGTTCACCGAGGCGCGAGATTTCGCCCAGGCGGCTGCCTGGCAACACCGCCAGCACCTTGGCCGACGTCGGCAGGCCAAGCGCGGCGCGCGCTTCCTCGCGGTTGCCCTGCAGGGGGATGTCATCGGCCATCGGATGGCCAACGAAACGCGCGTCGATGCCGTGCTTGGCATAGATGGGCGGTTCCATCGGGAACAGGCACAGCACCAGGTCGGCGCTGCTGCCGATCTTCTCGGCGCGCTTCTCGCGCCAGGCCCAGACCGAGGGGCTCACGTAATGCACGGTGCGCACGCCGCGCTGCTTCAGCCAGCGTTCGATGCCCAGGTTGAAGTCGGGCGCGTCGATGCCGATGAACACGTCCGGCTGCCATTCCAGTGCACGCTGGCGGAACGCGGAACGCAGTTTGAGCAGGCGTGGCAGGTGGCGCAGTACTTCGGTCAGGCCCATCACCGCCAGCTCGCTGGCATCGTGCCAGGTCAGGCAGCCGGCGCTGCGCATGGCATCGCCACCGATGCCGGCGAATTCGGCATTTGGAAAGCGTGCCTTCAGTTCGCGCACCAGGCCCGCACCCAGCAGATCACCGGAGGCCTCACCGGCCACCAGCGCGATCCGCAACGGGCGCTCGCTGAGCACCCGCTGCGCGGGGACGCTGCCGGCCATCGAGGCCAGCGGAATCACGGCGGCGCCGGCCGGCGCCTGGCCGGTCGTGCTGCTCATCGCAGCAAGGGCCTCTCGGCGTGCTCGATGAAGTCCAGCATGGCCTTCACGTCATCGCTGTCGCGCGCCTGTTCGGTCAGCTGCACCTTGGCTTCGGCCAGTGGCAGGCCCGCCACGTACAGCGTGCGGTAGGCACGCTTGATGGCGGAAATGCGCTCGGCGTCGAAGCCGCGGCGTTTCAGGCCTTCGCTGTTGATGCCGCGCGGGCGGCCCAACGAATCGGTGCCGACCATGGTGAACGGCGGAACATCGCCATTGGTCAGCGCGCCCATGCCGAGGAAGGCATGCGCGCCGATCCGGCAGAACTGGTGGGCCCCGGCGAAGCCGCTGATGATCACGTAGTCACCCACGGTCACGTGGCCGGCCAGGGTGGTGTTGTTGGAGAACACGCAGAAGTTGCCGACATGGCAGTCATGCGCCACGTGCGTGTAGGCCAGCATCCAGTTGTCGTCGCCGATGGTGGTGATGCCGCCGCCGCCGCCGGTGCCGCGGTTCAGCGTGACGAACTCGCGGAACACATTGCGGTCGCCGATCACCAGCTCGGTGCGCTCCCCTGCATACTTCTTGTCCTGCGGTTCGCCACCGACGGCTGCGTGGCCGATGAAGCGGTTGTCGCGGCCGATCTTCGTCGGGCCGTGGATGCTGCAGTGGGGGCCGATCACCGTGCCGGCACCGATTTCCACATCGGCACCGATCAGGGTGAACGCGCCCACCTGGACGTCATCGGCCAGGCGCGCGGCCGGGTCGATGACGGCGGTCGGGTGGATCCGCGGTGCGTTGTCAGTCATTCCTGCCTCCAGTGGATCAGCCCTTGGCGCCGGCGCACATGACTTCGGCCGAGGCAACGACTTCACCGTTGACCTTGGCTTCGCCGTAGTACCAGCCCATGTTGCGGATCAGGCGCTTCATCTGCACATCCAGCATCAGCACGTCGCCGGGAACGACCTGCTTGTTGAAGCGGGCGTTTTCCACCTTGACCATGTAGAACAGCTTGGACTGCGAGTCACGGCCGAGCGTGAGCTGGGTCATCACGCCACCGGCCTGCGCCAGCGCTTCGATGATCAGCACGCCGGGCATGATCGGGCGCCCCGGGAAGTGGCCCTGGAAGAACGGCTCGTTGATGCTGACGTTCTTCTGCGCAAGGATGCGCTTGGCGTCGATGTCGAGCTCAAGCACCCGGTCCACCAGCAGGAACGGGTAGCGGTGCGGGAGCAGTTCCTGGATCTGGCAGACGTCGATCGGAAGCTGCAGCGTGTCGTTCATTCTTTCTCCTTGCCAGCAGCCAGGACGCGGCGAGCCAATGCGTCCAGCTGCTTGAAGCGCGCGGCGTTCTTGCGCCACGTGCGGTTGTCGGTCAACGGGGTGCCGGACGAGTACTCGCCCGGCTCATGGATGGAATTGCGGACCACGGACTTGCCGGTGATCACGACCTTGTCGCAGATCTCGAGGTGGCCGACCACGCCGACGTGGCCGCCGAGCAGGCAGTAGCGGCCGATCTTGGCGCTGCCGGCGATGCCGGTGCAGCCGGCGATGGCCGAGTGCGCGCCGATCTGCACGTTGTGCGCGATCTGCACCAGGTTGTCCAGGCGCACGTCTTCGTCCAGCACGGTGTCTTCCAGCGCACCACGGTCGACGCAGGTATTGGCGCCGATCTCGCAGTCATCGCCGATGCGCACGCCGCCGAGCTGCGGCACCTTGATCCACTTGCCGGCGTCCATGGCCAGGCCGAAGCCATCGGCGCCGAGCACGGCACCGGGATGCACACGAACCCGCTTGCCGAGCTTGACCCGGGTGACCAGGGTGACCCGCGCGATCAGTTCGCAGCCGTTGTCCAGGCTGCAGTCTTCGCCGATCACGCTGCCGGTGCCGATGATGCAGTTTTCGCCGACCACGCTGCGTGCGCCGACGGAGACGAACGGGCCGATATGCGCGCTGGCGGCGACCTGCGCGCTGGGATCGATGACGGCGCTGGGGTGGATGCCCGGCGGCCGCGTCGGCGCGATGTCGAACAGCGCGGCGATCTTGGCGAAGGTGGTGTACGGGTCCTTGGCCACGAGCGCGGCGCCGGGGGCGGCCTCGGCGTCGTCGGCACGCAGGACCACCAGCGAGGCCTGGCTGTCGGCCAGCTGGGCGCGGTAGCGCGGGTTGGCGAGGAAGGTCAGCTGGCCAGGACCGGCATGGGCGAGGGTGGCCACGCCATGGATGGCGGTGGCGGGGTCGCCATGGACCTGCAGGCCGAACTGCTCGGCGAGTTGCTGGGCGGTGTAGGTGGGAGTATTCACGGCGGGAGTTTAACGTGTGACGGCATTGCGGTCATGCGGGGGCAGGGCTTGGCGCCTGCCTGGTACGGGCGGGAGGCGGCGGGTGGCCCTGGCCAGGACACGCAAAAGCCCCTCCATGGTGCTCGATGGCGCCATCCATGGCGCCAACGGTCCTGTCCAGGGCCACCCGCCGCCTCTGGACAATTTCCCGCGAGCGCGGCCAAAAGCCCGTGCCGTGGAGTGTCATCTGAAAAACGAAAACGCCGGGCAATGCCCGGCGCTTCGCATCCCGTCTGGTGGAGAGCCCCCCTTCTGTTAAGGGGGGCGCGCCAACGGCGCGGGGGATAGGTGAAATGCGCGGGCAATTCACCGGAGGTGGATCAGTTCTGAGGAACGACGTTCCTCAGAACTGGCCACCGAACGTGAATTGCAGACGTTCGATCTTGTCATCGTCTTCCTTCTTCAGCGGGAAGGCGTAGCTGATCGAGATCGGGCCGACCGGGGCGCGCCACAGCAGGGCCACACCGGTGGACAC
Source organism: Stenotrophomonas sp. 62841_Sma (assembly GCF_056482945.1). Taxonomy (NCBI): domain Bacteria; kingdom Pseudomonadati; phylum Pseudomonadota; class Gammaproteobacteria; order Lysobacterales; family Lysobacteraceae; genus Stenotrophomonas; species Stenotrophomonas sp. 62841_Sma. The sequence continues at coordinate 1,528,123 of NZ_CM151224.1, forward strand.
GCGCAGTTCGTTGGCCTTGAAGTTCTTGGTGCCGTTGTAGACGTTACCGAAGTCGACGAAGGCGGACACGCGTGCCGACGGGCTGTCGAACAGGCGCGGGAAGTAGGCTTCGACCGAACCGACGGTCTTCAGCGAACCACCCAGCGGCTGGCCTTCCGGGTAGCCGTTGGTGACTTCGCGCGGGCCGAGGGTGTTGTCTTCGAAGCCGCGCACCGAGTTGGTACCGCCGGCGTAGAAGTTCTCGAAGAACGGCAGGCCGCTGGCGGTCACCGTACGGGTGGTGCCGTCCGGGTTGGTCAGCGTGCGGGTGTAGTCGTTGCCATAGGCATCGCCGTAGCCCACTTCGGCACGGGTGTTGATCACCAGCGACGGCATGATCGGCCAGTACTTGCTGATCTGGTAGTTCAGCTTGTAGTACTCGATGGTCGAACCCGGCAGCGTGGTTTCCAGGCCGATGCGCTGGTAGGTACCGCGGGTCGGCATGAAGTAGTCGTTGCGCGAGTCGCGCGCCCAGCCCAGCTCGGTGCGCCATGCATGGAACGTGCGCTTACCGACGGCGTTGATGTAGTCGATGATCGACTGCGGGGTCGAGCCCTGGTAGGTGGTGATCTGGTTGCTGTCGATGCCGAACATCAGCGAGACGGTATCGGTCTCGGTGATCGGCACGCCGAACACCACCTGCGCCGAACCATTGGTGCTGTTGTACTGCGCGGTGTTGAAGTCGGAGTAGTCCAGTTCGCGCCAGGACAGGTTGTAGCCCAGCGACACGCCGTCATCGGTGAAGTACGGGTTGGTGTAGCTGAAGCCGTAGCGCTGCAGGTAGCTGCTGCGCGAGGCTTCGACCGACACGCGGTTGCCGCCGCCGAGGAAGTTGTTCTGCGACAGCTGCACCGAGGTGGTCATGCCGTAGGACTGCGAGTAGCCCAGGCCGAACACGAAGCTGCCGGACGTGGTTTCCTTGACGTTGTAGACGACGTCGACCTGGTCGTTGCTGCCGCTCACGGCCGGGGTTTCAACGTCCACCGACTCGAAGTAGCCCAGGCGCTGCAGGCGGATCTTGGAGCGGTCGATCGCGGCCTGCGAGTACCAGCTGTTCTCGAACTGGCGCATTTCGCGACGCATCACTTCGTCGGACGTACGCGTGTTGCCACGGAACAGGATGCGACGCACCGACACGCGCGGGCCGGGCACGACCTGCATGTTGATCGCCACGGTCTGCTCGGGGCGGTTGGTGGTCGGGATCGGGTTCACCTTGGCGAACGCATAGCCGATGTTGGACAGCGAGTTGGTGATGGTGTCCGAGCTGAATTCCAGCAGCGCACGCGAGAACGTGTCGCCGGACTTCTGGATCACCATGCGCTCGACGTCCTCCTGCGGAAGGATCGTGTCGCCGCTGACCTTGATCTCGGAGATCTTGTACTGCGCACCTTCGGTCACGCCGGCGGTGAGGAACATGTCGCGCTTGTCGGGGCTGATCGACACCTGGGTCGAATCAATGCTGAAGTCGACATAGCCGCGGTCGAGGTACCAGGAATTGAGCTTTTCCAGGTCGCCGGACAGCTTTTCCTTGGAGTACTGGTCGTCACGGCGGTACCACGATGCCCAGTTGTGCTCCTTGGACTCCCAGGTCTCCAGGATGTCCTTGCTCTCGAACTTCTCGGTGCCGACCAGGTTGACGTGACGGATCTTGGCCGCCTTGCCTTCCTTGATGGCGATCGCGATGTCCACGCGGTTGCGGTCCAGCGGGCTCACCGTCGGGGTGATCTCGACGTTGTACTTGCCGCGGTCGTTGTACTGGCGGCGCAGTTCCTGGGTCACGCGGTCCAGGCTCAGGCGATCGAAGGTGCCGCCCTCGGTCAGGCCGATGTCGGACAGGCCCTTGAGCAGCTGCTCGGACTTGATGTCCTTGTTGCCGGTCACGGTCAGCTTGTTGATCGCCGGGCGTTCCTTGACGGTCACCACCAGGATGCTGCCCTGGCGGTCCAGCTGCACGTCTTCGAAGAAGCCGGTCTTGTACAGGGCGCGGATGGTCTCGCCGACCTTGTTGTCGGTGACCGTCTCGCCACGCTCCACCGGCAGGTAGGTGAATACCGTGCCCGAGCTGATGCGCTGCAGGCCATCCACGCGGATGTCGCTGACAGTGAAGGGCTCGGCTGCCTGGGCCAGGGCGGGAGCGCCGGTGACGGCGGCGAGGGCGAGGGCCAGCAGGCGGCGATTGGGGAGTCGCGTCATGTCACGTCCGGTAGGAAGGTCGATTTCATTGGTGCGGGATGCCGACGCTGTAGACGGCAACAACGTGGAAAAGTTCATCGCGGGACCAGGCCGAGGATGTCGTTGTAGAACGCCAACCCCATCAGCCCGGCCAGCAACGCCAGGCCGATGTACTGGCCGGCGGCGATGGCACGCTCGCTCAGCGGGCTGCCCTTGACCAACTCGATAAGGTAATACAGCAGGTGGCCGCCGTCCAAGATCGGGATCGGCAACAGGTTGATGATGCACAGGCTGAGTGACAGCAGGGCAAGGAACTGCAGGAACCAGTCCAGGCCGCGTTTGGCCGAGATGTTGGCTACCCGGGCGATGGTGACGGGCCCGGAAACGTTCTGCAGCGAGGCTTTGCCGGTGACGATGCGGCCCATCATGCCCAGCGAATCGGCCGCCAGGCGGCCGGTTTCGCGCACGGCGACGGTGACCGCGTCGAGCGGACCATAGCGCAGCAGGGTGTCGTAGGGAGGGCTGAACGAGGTCGGGAACTGCACGCCGATCTGCCAGATCGGCTCGCCCTTTGAATCCTTGCCCTGGCGCGGGGTGACTTCCAGCGCCAGGCGCTCGCCGCCCCGCAGGACCTCGATCATGCCCGGGCCGCCGGCGCGGCCCAGCGTCTGGATCTCGCCGATGACCTGGTCGGCGCCGTCGATGCGCTGGCCGTCGATCGCTACGATCAGATCGCCCGGCTGCAGCTGCCCGGCCACCACGGAGTCCGCGGTGAGCGACTCGACCAGCGCCGGTTGCAGCCACGACTGCCAGTACAGGCCAGCCAGGATCGGCACGCGCCGTTCATCGAAGCCGGGGGGCAGCTGCGACAGCGGCAGGCTGCGCACGCGCACCTGGTCGGCCGGGTCCAGCACTTCCAGCTTCACGTCGCGGCGGTCCATCGCGGCGGCGGTCAGCGCCATGCTGGCCTCGCCGAGGGTGACCACCGGGCGCTCGTCCACGCGCAGCACGCGGTCGCCGCTGGTCAGGCCGGCGCTGGCGGCGATGCCGCTGACACGGCCGATGGTCGGCGAATAATCCTGCTTGCCGATCACGAACATCGCCCACAGCAGCAGGATGCACAGCAGCAGGTTGGCGATCGGTCCGGCGGCGACGATGGCGATGCGCTGCCAGACGGTCTTGTGGTTGAAGGCCTGGCCGCGCTCGTGCGGGTGCACTTCGACCTCGCGCTCGTCCAGGAACTTCACATAACCGCCCAGCGGGATGGCGGCGATGGCGAACTCGGTGCCGTGCCTGTCCCGGCGCGACCACAGCGGCCGGCCGAAGCCGACCGAGAAGCGCAGGATCTTGACCCCGCACAGGCGCCCGACCCAGTAATGCCCGAACTCGTGGAACGTGACCAGCAGCCCGAGGCTGACAATCATCCACCAGACCGATCCGATGAAGTCAGTCATGCAGGCTCACAGTGGCGGGCAGGGGCGGCGTCGTCATGCTGGGCGAGGCGGTCGTTCAGGCGGCGTCGATGGCGTTCAGGGTCAGCTGGCGTGCCCGCTGGTCGGCGGACAACAGGACCTCCAGTGTATCGGCTGGCTGGGTCGGCAGTGTTGAAAGAGCGTTAGCAACCAGCCCCGGGATGGTCAGGAAACCGATCCGGCCCTGAAGAAACGCTGAAACCGCCTCTTCATTGGCAGCGTTCAGCACCGCCGGGGCGGTGCCGCCGGCCTGCATCGCCTGCCAGGCCAGGGCCAGGCAGGGGAAGGCGTCGGTGTCCGGGGCCTCGAAATCGAGCCGGCCCTGGGCCAGCAGATCCAGCCCGGATACGCCCGATTCAATGCGTTGTGGCCAGCCCAGGCCAACGGCCAGTGTGGTGCGCATGTCCGGCAGGCCCATCTGCGCCAGAGTCGAGCCGTCCACGAACTCGACCAGCGAGTGGACCAGGCTCTGCGGGTGCACCAGCACTTCGATGCGCTCACCGGGGATGCCGAACAGGTGGTGGGCCTCGATCACTTCCAGGCCCTTGTTCATCAACGTCGCCGAATCGACCGAGATCTTCGGCCCCATCGACCACTTCGGGTGGGCAACGGCCTGGGCCGGGGTGACCTGGGCCAGTTCGGCGCGGCTGCGGCCACGGAACGGGCCGCCGGAGGCGGTCAGCAGGATGCGGCGCACGCCGGCGCCATCGACGCTGGCATCGCGCGAGCGCAGGCACTGGAAGATCGCGCTGTGTTCGCTGTCGATCGGGATGATCTCGGCGCCGGCGCGTTCAGCGGTGCGGGTCAGCAGCTCACCGGCCAGCACCAGCGATTCCTTGTTGGCCAGCAGGATGCGCTTGCCCGCGGCGGCGGCGGCCAGGGTGGAAGACAGCCCGGCCGCACCGACGATGGCGGCGACCACGGTGTCGCAGGCATCGCTGGCGGCCAGTTGGTCCAGCGCGGCATGGCCGGCATGCGCCTCGGTGGCCAGTCCGGCATCGCGCAGGCCATCGCGCAGCTCAGCGAACAGCGATTCGTCGGCGATCACCGCGTGCGCGGGCCGGTGCTGGCGGCACAGTGCCAGCAACGCCTGCACCTGACGACCGGCGGCCAGCACGGTGGCCTGGTAGCGCTGCGGGTGGCGGGCGATCACGTCCAGCGTGGAGGCACCGATCGAGCCGGTGGCGCCGAATACGGCGACCCGGCGCAGGTCTGCGACAGCATTCATGGTCAGAACCCGAAGATTTCCTTGCCGAGTGCGAACACCGGCACTGCAGCCAGGACGCCGTCGACACGGTCGAGTACGCCACCATGGCCCGGAATCAGGTGGCCCGAGTCCTTGGCGCCCGCGTGGCGCTTGATCAGGCTTTCGAACAGATCACCCAGCACCGAGGCGAACACCGCCACCACCGAAGTGATCAGCAGGCCCGGCAGGTGTGCGGTATCGATGCCGGCCAGCCAGCCCAGGCCGACGGCCACGGCGACACCGGCCAGCAGGCCGCCGAACAGGCCTTCCCAGGTCTTGTTGGGGCTGATGCGCGGGGCCAGCTTGTGCTTGCCGAAGTGACGGCCGGCGAAATAGGCGCCCGAATCGGCCGCCCAGACCAGTGCCAGCGCAGCCAGCAGCCACAGGTGGCCCTGCTTGCCCGGCGGATCTCCGCCGGCGTGGATCAGCACCAGCGCGGCCCAGGCCGGAACGATGGCCAGCGTACCGGCCAGCATCTTCACGATGCGCGAGGGTGCCGACGGCTGCGCGCCGAAATTGAAGAAGCGCAGCCAGACCAGCGCCGCCAGCCACCAGGCAACACCGGCCAATGTGGTGATCTGGAACAGCACCAGCGTGCTGCCATCGGCCCACACCAGCAGCACCATCAGCAGCAGGTTCAGTACCAGCAGCACGGTGCGCGCCAGGGTGTCTTCGATGCCGGCCAGCTTCAGCCACTCCCACAGGCCGATCAGCAGCACCGCAGCGGCCGCCGCTGCCAGCCATTGGGTCGGCAGCAGCAGGATCGCGGCAATGGCGACCGGCGCCATGATCAGCGCGGCAAGGACTCGGGTCTTGGTCATGGGCTGGAAGTCTCGGTGGCCAGTGCGGCGATCTGGGCGCTGGTCAGGCCGAAACGACGCTCACGGCTGCCGTAGGCGTCCAGCGCCTGCTGCAGCAGGGCGGGATCGAAGTCTGGCCACAGCGCCTCGGTGAACCACAGCTCGGTGTACGCCAGCTGCCACAGCAGGAAGTTGCTGATGCGGGTGTCGCCACCGGTGCGGATGAACAGGTCCGGTGGCGGCAGGTCGGCCAGGGCGACCTGGCTGCCCAGCAGCGATTCGTCGATCTGTTCGGGCAGCAGGCGGCCGGCGGCGACTTCAGCGGCCAGCGCGCGCGCGGCACGGGCGATGTCCTGGCGGCCACCGTAGCTGGCGGCGATCGACAGGGTCAGGGTGGTGTTGTCTGCGGTGCGCTGCTCGGCCAGCTGCATGCGGCTGACCAGCCCGGCACCGAAGCGTTCGCGCTCGCCGATGAAGCGCACGCGCACGCCACGCCGATGCAGCTCGTCCACTTCGCGGTCGAGCGCGCCGAGGAACAGCTTCATCAACGCATCGACTTCTTCCTGCGGCCGGCCCCAGTTCTCGCTGGAAAACGCGAACAGGGTCAGCGCCGGAATGCCCAGCTCAAGGCAGCGCTCGATGGTGCGGTTGACCGCACGCGCGCCGGCCCGGTGGCCGATCACGCGCGGACGACGGCGCTGCTGTGCCCAGCGTCCATTGCCATCCATGATGATGGCAATGTGGCGGGGCAGGGCGGCCGGCAACGGAGGCGGGACTGAAGGCATCGACTTCAGACCGACAGCAGTTCTTTTTCCTTGTCGGCAACGACCTTGTCGACGTCCTTGATGTTGGTGTCGGTCAACTTCTGGATGTCGTCCTCACCGCGCTTCTTCTCGTCTTCGCTGATCGCCTTGTCCTTGACCAGCTTGGCGATTTCCTTGTTCGCGTCCTGACGGATGTTGCGGATCGCGATCTTGGCGCCTTCGCCTTCCTTCTGCACCTGCTTGGCCAGCTCCTTGCGGCGCTCTTCGGTCGGCGGCGGCATGTTGATGCGGATCGCGGTGCCCAGGGTGTTCGGGGTGAACTCGGCGTTGTAGAGACCCTTTTCGATCTCCTTGATCATGCTCTTGTCGAACGGCGTGACCAGCAGCGAGTGGGCGTCGGCGTTGGAGATCGATGCGACCTGGTTCAGCGGGGTGCTGGCGTTGCCATAGGCGCTGACCGTGACGCGGTCCAGCAGGGCCGGGGTGGCGCGGCCGGTGCGGATCGAGGTGAGGGTGTGCTTCAGAGCGTCGATGCTCTTGGCCATGCGCGTCTGCGCGTTGTTCTTGATGTCGTTGAGCATCGCCCGGTCCTGGGTGTAACTGGAATCGGGCGATTATAGGCGAATACGGGACGCTGCCGGGCCAGAATCGGCCCGGAGCTCGCCTGGCGCTCAGGCTCAGGCCGGGTCGCGGCCCTGGACCAGGGTGCCGATGTTCTCGCCGCTGAGGATCTTCAGCAGCTCGCCCGGCTGGCCCATGTCGAACACGCGCATCGGCAGGTCGCTGTCGCGGGCCAGTGCGAAGGCCGCGGTATCCATCACTTCCAGGCCGCGGCGGATCACTTCGTCGTAGCTCAGGCTGTCGAAACGGACCGCGTCGCTGTGCTTGTTCGGGTCCTTGTCGTACACGCCATCGACCTTGGTGGCCTTCAGCAGCAGGTCGGCACCGATCTCGATCGCACGCAGCGCGGCGCCGGAGTCGGTGGTGAAGAACGGGCTGCCGACGCCGGCGGCGAAAATCACCAGGCGGCCCTTTTCCAGGTGGCGGATGGCGCGGCGGCGGATGTAGTCCTCGCACACGTCGTTGATCTTGATCGCGCTCATCACGCGGGCCTTGGCGCCCAGCTTTTCCAGGGCGTCCTGCATGGCCAGGGCGTTGATGACCGTGGCCAGCATGCCCATCTGGTCGCCGGTGACCCGGTCCATGCCGCCAGCGGCCAGGCCGGCGCCGCGGAAGATGTTGCCGCCGCCGATCACCAGCGCCACTTCGGCACCGGCCTGCTGGGCTTCGATGACCTCACGGGCCAGGCGATTGATGATCTTCGGGTCGATGCCGTAGTCCTCATCTCCCATCAGCGCCTCCCCGGACAGTTTCAGAAGGATGCGACGATAGGCGAGCTTGGACATGGGGACCTCGGGTGCGTGGAAATCGCGGGCGATTCTACGCGCATGCGGCGTTGGGCCAAAGTGTTTTGTGCACTGCGGCGCGAAATCCTGCCGTCCGCCCCGCTCACGCGGGGCGTCCCGTTCAGCCCAGCTCGGCGCCGGCGGTGGCTGAAAGCTCGTCGTGGCCGAGGGCGCCGGGGGAGCGGGCGATCACCCGGTTGCGGCCCAGGTTCTTCGAGCGGTACAGCACATCGTCGGCTGCGCGCAGCAGGTCCTGCACGTCGGCAAAGCGTTCGTAGCCGCCCTGGGTGGCCACGCCGGCGGAGAAGGTGACGAACAGCGGGCCTCCCTCCAGCTCGGCCATCGGCGTGGCGACGATGTTGGCCAGCACACGCCGGATCACGTCCAGCGCCACCGATTCACTGGTGTTGGGCAGCAGCGCGACGAATTCCTCGCCACCGAAGCGGGCCACGGTGTCGCTGTTGCGCAGCTGGCCCTGCAGCTTGCCGGCAAAGGCGCGCAGCACCTCGTCGCCGGTCAGGTGGCCGTGGGCATCATTGATCTTCTTGAAGTCGTCCAGGTCGATGAAGGCCACCGACAGCGGCCAGCCCTGGCGCCCGGCGCGCAGGAACTCCTGTTCCAGCACCGCCTCCAGCTGGCGGCGGTTGAGCACGCCGGTCAGGGCGTCGCGGTGGGCCTGGTCGGCCAAGCGCTTGGCCCGCGCCTCGAATTCGTCGGCGCGGCGGCGTGCCTGATCGGCATCCTGCAGCTCGCGCAGGTTGCGCAGGGTGGCCAGTTCCTGCGCGTGGTCGATCAGCTCCCGGACCCGCGAGGGCGAGTTCAGGCCGGCCTCGAACAGGCTGGCGATATCCGGCAGGGCATCGCTGATGCGGGTCAGCACCTGGTCGAAACGGGCGCTGTCGAGTTCCAGCCGGTCATGCACCTGGTGCAGGGCGCGTTCGCGGGCGGCATCGGCGTCTTCGTCCAGCCAGATGTCGGCGACAGCGCCGGACAGCTGCACGCAGGCCTGGAACGGCGAATCGGCAGCGTCGTCGTCCTCGCTGTGGCTGATGCTCTCCACCAGGTAGCGCGGCAGGCCCCACTGTTCGGCCACCCAGGCGCCGACATCGGCGTGGCTGCAGCCCAGTTCCTCGCGCTCGCGTGCGACCAGATCGGTATTGTCACGGGCTTCGCGCAGCAGTGGCAGGTAGCGCTCCGATTCGGCCTGGGCCAAGCACAGCACGCCCAGGTCCTGCAGCAGCCCGGCCAGCATCAGTTCCTCCAGCCGGCGCAGGCCGCGCGCCTGGCCCAGCTGGCTGGCGGCCAGGGCGCTGAGAATGCTGCGCTTCCACGCGCGCTGGCGCAGGTCGTGGTCGGCACCGCCGCCACCGGTCAGGCCCTGGGTGACGGTGAAGCCGAGGGCGAGGCTGATCGTGGCATTCAGGCCGAGCATGGTCAGCGCCTGGCCGAGGTTCTCGATGCGGCGGCGGCTGGCGTACAGCGGCGAATTGGCGATGCGCAGCATGCGAGCGCTCAGCGCCATGTCGATGGCGATGATGTCGGCGGCGGTGGCGATATCCGCTTCCGGGTCCTGGGCCAGCTCGATGATGCGCAGGGCAATACCGGGTGGCGAGGGCAGGTTGCGGCAGAGCGCCAGGGCAGCTGTCAGCTCGGGAGGCATGTCGGGTCGTTCAATTCCATTGGGACAAGAATACCTAGGAATGCATCACAGTCCGCGATTTTCGTTCCTGCTATGTGACTGTGGATTCCCTGCGCCGAGTATCGGCTTGATTCGCGCGCAACGCAAAGGTGCCGGTTGTGCGCACCAACGGTGCGCACCGGCCGATGGGGCATGGGTTCATCCCTTGGCCCATACATAAAAAAAGAGCCGCGGTTTCCCGCGGCTCCTTCTGGTCGCTTCACAGCCGGAAGGCTGGAATCAGACCTGCATCGCCTTGGCAACTTCAGCGGCGTAGTCTTCCACCACCTTCTCGATGCCTTCGCCGACGATCAGCAGCTTGAAGCCAGCCACGTCGGCGCCAGCGGCCTTGACCACCTGCTCGACGGTGGTGTCGCCCAGCACGTAGGTCTGGCCGTACAGGGTCACGTCGCTGACGATCTTGTTGATCTTGCCGCTGATGATCTTTTCCAGGATCTCGGCCGGCTTGGCCTTGTCCTTTTCGGACATCTTGGCCAGCTCGATTTCCTTTTCCTTCTCGACGAACTCGGCCGGGACGTCCGCAGCCTTGTTGTGCGGCGGCTTCAGGGCTGCCACGTGCATGGCCAGGCCACGGGCCAGCTCGACGTCGCCGCCGACCAGGTCGACCAGCACGCCAACCTTGCCGTTGGTGTGGACGTAGGCGCCGATGGTGTTGTTGCCATCAACCTTCACCATGCGACGGATCTGGATGTTTTCACCCAGGGTCTGCACGGCGGTGGCGCGGGCTTCTTCAACGGTGCGGCCATCGGCCAGCTTGGCAGCCTTCACGGCTTCGACGTCGTTGGCGCCCGATGCCAGGGCGGCAGCGGCGACGGCATTGACGAAGGACTTGAAGTTGTCATCGTTGGCGACGAAGTCGGTTTCCGAGTTGACTTCGACCAGCACGGCCTTGCCGCCATCCTGGGCCAGGCCCAGACGGCCTTCGGCGGCCACGCGGTCAGCCTTCTTGTCGGCCTTGGCAGCGCCGGACTTGCGCATGGCTTCAGCAGCAGCGTTGATGTCGCCGTTGGCTTCGGTGAGAGCCTTCTTGCATTCCATCATGCCGGCGCCGGTGCGCTCGCGCAGTTCCTTGACCAGGGAAGCAGTGATTTCCACGGGATTACCTCACGAAAGAAAGGGGTTGGGCCGGCATGGTGGCCGGCCCGTGTGACACGGTCCTGTCACGCGCCAAAGGCTGCGCGCAGGGAGGGTGGACGCCGGGCGTCCACCCCGGGGCCTGGATCAGGCCTGGGCGTCGTCGCCCTTCTTGGCAGCCTTCTTGGCCGGAGCGCGGCGGGCCGGCTTCTCTTCGCCTTCAGCAGCAGCTTCGGCGAACTCTTCCTCACGCACCGAAGCAGCGTGCGGCGCAGCAGCCTTGCCTTCCAGCACGGCGTCGGCAGCGGCGCGGGCGTACAGCTGCACAGCGCGGATGGCGTCGTCGTTGCCCGGGATGGCGTAGTCCACCAGTTCCGGGTTGTAGTTGGTGTCGACCACGGCGATGACCGGGATGCCCAGCTTCTTGGCTTCCTTGATCGCGATGTCTTCGTGGCCGATGTCGATCACGAAGATGGCGTCCGGCAGACGGTTCATGTCCTTGATGCCGCCCAGCGAGGCTTCCAGCTTGTCGCGCTCGCGACGCAGGCCCAGCACTTCGTGCTTGACCAGCTTCTCGAAGGTGCCGTCGGTTTCACCTGCTTCCAGTTCCTTCAGGCGGGCAACCGACTGCTTGACGGTACGGAAGTTGGTCAGGGTGCCGCCCAGCCAACGCTGGTTCATGAACGGCATGCCACAACGCTCGGCTTCTTCCTTGATGGTTTCGCGGGCGCTGCGCTTGGTGCCCAGGAACAGGACGGTGCCGCGCTTCTGGGCAACCGACGAGATGAAGTTCATCGCATCGTTGAACAGCGGGACGGTCTTTTCCAGGTTGATGATGTGGATCTTGCCGCGGGCGCCGAAGATGTACGGAGCCATCTTCGGGTTCCAGTAGCGGGTCTGGTGGCCGAAGTGGACGCCGGCTTCCAGCATCTGACGCATGGTGACCTGGGGCATTGCAATACTCCTGATATGGAACCGGCGATTCCGCCCGCGGGATAGGTATGCGGGACGCGTGGAAGCGCGGATGGTTCCGGGGTTGGGCTTCCCTGTTGCCTCCGTGGCCGAACTCCTTGCGGAGCACCCCGGCACGGATGGGGGCAGCAGGTGTGGATTCACCGGTGACGTCCGGTGTGGACGGTCTCCCGCGCACGCAGGCGGCAGGAATCCGGTCGATTATAGCCCGCTGGGGGCGCTCGCTGCAATTGCCGGGGCCGGCGCGGTCAGATCGACCACGCGGCCGTCCTGCAGCCGGGCCTGGAAATGGCCACCGGCATAGCCGTCGGCATGGACGGGGAGGGCCCAGCGGCGTTCCCGGCCCGCCAGCAGGTAGCCGGCCAGTCCCGGCAGCAGCAGGGTGCGGCGTCCATCGCCGGCGACGAACGCAAGATCGTGCAGGCGGGCGTGAACGGAACCTGCGTTGCGCAGTCGCAGAAGAGGCTGCGACGTGCCGGGCTCGATCCCGGCATGCAGGTCCGGCCGCGCCAGGGGCGTCGCATGCCCCCGGAACAAGGGCAGCGAGTAGCGTGGCAGGCCCGGTCCGCTGGGGCTCAGGATCACCCGGTAGGCCTGCTCGACGGCAACGGGCGACGTCTCCCGAGGCAGCAGCCAGATGCGTTGACGGGTGCCGGGCGGGAGGTCGAGCCGGGAGGGGCTGGCCAGGATCTGGTCGCTGGGCCGCAGCTTTTCCGCATCGACCTGCTGTTCCCAAGCCAGGATCCGGACCTCGCCCTGCCAGCGGCCGGGCCCGGGGTTGTACAGCCACAGCTCGCCGTGCCCCCCTTCGGCGGGCAGCTGCAGGGTGGTGGGCACCAGGTCCAGCGCCGCAGCGGGCAGTGCCAGCAGCAGTGCCAGCAGGCTCAGCAGGATGCGCATCAGTAGATGAGGGTCACGGCAGGCGCCGCGTCGTCGCTGTCGGCCGGCGGCGCGAGGTCGCGGATCTGTTGCGGAAGCTCGGGCGCGTCGCTGCGCCGGTGCGGTGCCGTGCATCGGGTGTTGCCGGCATCACTGCTGCAGCCCTCGACCACAGTCAGCCGGATCTGCAGGGAGGTGCTGCCGGGATCGGCCCACGCGGGCGTACTGGCGACCAGCATCGCCCCGATCAGAAGTGCGCGAACCACCTGCCATCCACCGTACTGTAGGACCCGTTGCGCGGTATCGGCCGGATCGGCCGAATCTGTAGGCTCGACTGCCAGTCGACTGGTCCTGGCGCAGGAGGGATGCGCGCATCCACGCACGGCGTGGATCTACCGGAACCCATCCCGGTGGATGCCGACGATTCCAAACCCACGCCGGTGGGTGCCGGCCATTCCAATCCATCCCGGTGGATGCCGACCGTTGGTCGGCACACAGGTCAGTAAGTGATCGTCACCTGCACCAGATCGTTGTAGGTACCGGCCGGGGGCTGGCCGGTGACCGGCGGCACCCGGCCATGGATGGTCAGCTGCTGCGCGCTGCCACTTCCGGTGCCGCCAACGGTATCGACGTTGAGGGTATTGCCCCAGCGCAGGCTGCGCGCGGCGTCGCGGTACAGCTCATAGGGGAGGTAGTAGGTGCCGCTGCCAATGGTGGTGGCCATGCGCCGGGTGGTGGAGGCGGCGGGGTTGTTCTGGCCGTTGTTGAGGCTGATCTGGTAGGCGGTGTTCTTCAGGCAGGTCAGCGTGAGCGTGGCGGTCCGGTCGATGTTGGCGGGAATGCTGCCGGTGACGTTGCCGAAGTCCATGTTGGTGGTGACGTAGCTGCCGCATTGCGGCAGCACGTTGGCAGTGGCAGTGAAGCTGAAGGCCGCACTGGCGCTGTTGGTGCCGGTTGCGCCGCCGTTGCAGGCGGCCGGCACGGTGGCGTTGCCGAGCAGGACTTCGTTCCAGGCCCAGGTGAGCACCACGTTGGCGCCACTGAAGGTGCTGCTGTAAGCACCCGAAGCGAGGATCTGGTTGGCGGGGATCTGCGCGAACAGCTGCACGGACTGCGCACCGCTGCCGCCGGTCAGCAGCGGCACGTTGTAGCTCATGGTCAGTTCCTGCGCCGGCGGCGTGCCGCGTGGCACCAGGCCGGTGACCTGGCCGTAGCTGGCGTTGTTGTAGAGCTGGAAATTCATGGTGTCGCTGGTGGAGGTGGACATCGTGCGGAAGGTGGAGCTGCTGCCGCCGCCACTGCCTGCGCCGACACCCACGCAGACGCGGACGCCGGTGGTGGCCAGCAGGCTCAGTGCGGCGGTGGTGCAGGTCACCGTGATGTTCAGCGTCGCCGCCGTAGGGCCGGGAGCGTTGCTGTTGATGTTGCCGAACGGCAGGGTCGGGTTCGCGGTTGCCGTGCAGACCGCTGTCGCCTGGGCCGGTAGTGCCGCGAGCAGGCCGGCGAACAGCAGCATGCCGAGCAGCAGCACTCTCATGGCGCCACCTCCGGGATGCACGGCAGCGGTGCCGGCTTCGGCCGGGCGCCGGACGCCACTACCTTGGGCGGCTCGGGTACCTTCACCCGGCACTGGCCGCGGCTGGTGGTGATGTACAGCACGCTGCCGGCAGCGACGTCTTCCAGATACAGCAGGCCGTCATAGCCCACCGTGGCCTGGCGTCCGCCGGGCAACTGCACTTCGCTGCCCACTTCCAGCGGCTGCCCGTCCATGCTCTGCAGCGTCAGGCTCAGAGAGGGCCGCGAGCGCAACTGGAATGTCACGTGGGTCCCAGCGCGCTGGCGCGGCGTCACCCAGTCCTCGATGCGGTCGGCACGCATGTCCTCGGGCAGGTCCAGGGTGTCGATCGAGACCCGGTTGCGCTGCCAGGACAGCAGCGGGCTGACCAGCAACAGGCCACGATCATCGGTGACGCCGATCAGGCGGTTCTCCAGCCGTACCGGCACGCCACCGACACCATTGGTGCTGATCACCGCGAATGCATCGGAGACCTCGCGGGTGGCGAACGCGTGCCCGCCCATCCAGACCAGGCTGCCACTGGCGCTGCCGTAGGCATAGTTGAGCCCGCCCTGGCGCGAGGCCCCGAAGGAGTAGCGGCCGACGTCATTGAGGATGCCGACTTCGGCCAGGCCGCCACTGCCGTCCTCGCCGTGGCGCACCTGCGCGCGCCAACCGATGCCGCCTGCACTGCCATCGCCGGGCACCGGCTGGGTGACGTCGGCCACCCAGGTCTGGCTGTCGCCATTGCGCTGGCTGGACAGGCTGGCCTGGCGGTTGTTGCCCAGGCTGGCGGTTACCGACAGATAGATGCTGCGGTCATCACTCTGGTCCAGGTTCTGGTTCACCGAGAGGTAGGCTGACCAGCGCTGGCTCCAGGTCCGCGACCAGAACAGGCTGGCGTAGCGGTTGTCTTCGCCATCGGGGTAGCGCAGGCGCAGGTAGCTGGCGCTGAGCGTGCCCAGCCGCAGCAGGTCGGCGCCGACCGTGGCCTGTTCGCTGATGCTCGGCGGCAGGTTGCCCTGCAGTGCGCCCAGGTCGCGGTAATCACCATGGCTGCGCACGGTGCGCAGATTGACGTTGAGTCGGCGGTTGTTCCAGCTGTAGCCCAGTGCCCATTGCCCGCCCTGCAGGCCGTGATAGTCACTGTGCGCATAGGCGGCGTTGAACACGCCCGCGCCACCCAGCAGCCACCAGCCGCCGATGCCGGCCTGGGCCAGGCCACCACCGCCTTCGGCATGAGCCTCGCCGGTGAACGTGTCACTGATGCCACCGCGCCAGCTGGCACTGGCCACGGTGCGGTCGTCGTAGGCGAAGGAGCGTTGGCCGAAGTCCTCACGCAGGTGGCCGATGCCGGCGGACCAGTCCGACAGGCCCTTGGCCAGCAGCTGCTGGGTGCCATAGAAGCTGAAATCCAGGGTCTGCATGCGGCCGAACGCATCGGTCACCACCACCTGTGCGCTGCCGGTGCCGCTGATCCCCGGCTGTGCGGCCAGCTGGAACGGGCCGACCGGGACCTGGCCGCTGTACTGGCGCAGGCCATCGACGTACAGCTCGACCGTGGACGGCACCACCGCCTGGCCGAGGAAACTGGGCGTGGGGGTCAGCACGCGATAGGGCTGCAGGCCGTAGTTGCGACCGATCTGCAGGCCACCCAGGCGCACCGGACGGGTCCAGTCGACGAAGCCGCTGTAGAAATCGCCGACCTCCAGCGTCATCGCCTGGTCGGGGAAATCCAGGCTCCAGCGCGTATCCAGGCGCACGCTCTCACCACGCCAGCGACGGTCGCCAGGCTGCTGGTAGCGCCTGCTGACCGCGGTGTTTTCGAAGGTGCCGTTGCCGACGCCGAACAGGCGCAGTTCGGAGCTCAGGCTGAGGTTGCCCAGCGTATCCACCCGGCTGCCATACACGTCGTAGTTGAGCAGCAGTCCGGGTGAGGCACTGCCTGCGGGCGCGCGTGTCTGCGGGCGGCTGAGCACGGTGGTTGGCAGGGTCAGCTGGTCCAGTGGCACGTCCAGCGCCAGGGTCTGCAGGCGTGCGTCATAGCGCACCACCGCGCCGCTGATCTGGTCCAGGTACACCGGTGCATCGCCGTGGGCGTTGAAGCCGAGCTGGCGCAGTACGTCGGGGCTGGCCTGCAGGCGGCCACGGTTCTCGATGAAAGGCAGCAGTCCGCGTGGGGTGCTGTTGAGCGAAACGTCCAGGTACAGCGTCTGGTTGGCGGTCAACGGTGTGGGCGGTGGCAGCATCGCATCGACGGAGATGCCTGATACATCGGCGGTGGCGGTAGCCGCTGCACCGGACACATCGGCGGCTTGGGTCGCCGCAGGAGCCAGGGCAGCAAGCAGCGCGCCCATCAACGCCTCAGCGAGCCGATGGGGGCGACAGCGGCGTCTGTTCCGACTCGCCATTGAGCTTGGCCGTGATCTGGTCGTTGTCGCGGTCGATCGCCGTGCGCTCGATCGGCCAGCGCATCACCTGCCCGGGCAGCACGTAACCCAGCAGTCCGGGATGCACGATGCGTGGGCGCGTGGGGCTGCCCAGCGCAAGATCGGCGATCTGCGCATAGCTGTTGCCTGCGTTGGCCACCTCGACGCCGTTGCGGCCATCGGGCAACTGCACCAGGCGGGCCTGCAGCTGCGGCGCAAGCTTGCCGGCGGCGGGCTGCACGAACACCGGTATCGAATAGCGCAGCACGAACTGCATGCCGTCGGCGCGGGTGGCCAGGTCGGGCACCTCGTCGACAATCAGCCTGTAGTACTGCTGTGCCGGCGGTGGCGTCCTGTCCGGACGCATCACCCGGACCAGTTGCTGCTGCCCGGCAGCCAGTTCCTGCATCGGCGGGGTGACCACCAGTTCATCGGTGGGCAACAGTTGCTCCTGGCCGTCCTGCTGCACCCAGCGGAACACCCGAACCTGCAGCTTCACCGGCGAGGTGCCACTGTTGGTCAGCCAAAGCTCGCCGGCACGCTGGCGCGCTTCCAGCTGCAGGCTGGTCGGGGCGACCTGCAGGCTGGTGGCTTCGACCGGGGCGGCGAATACCAGGCTCAGGACGAGCAGCGCCACGCCGGTGGCGCGCCACGGGCGGGGTCCGGCCATGCGGGCGTGCTCCATCAATAGGTGATCGTGGCGGTAACCGTATCCAGGTAGTTGCCGGTCGCCGGGTTGTTGGTGCTCAGGTTCAGGATCTGGCCGTAGACGATGTAGGGCACGGCCAGGCCGGTGCCGATGCCAGCCTGGGTGTTGGTGCCGGAGGTGGCACCCCAGACCAGGGTGTGCGCGGCGTCCTGGTAGAGCTGGTAGCCGACGTAGTTGTTGGCGGTCACCGCGGCGTTGGTGTTCTTCATCCGGCGAGTGGTGACGTCATTGGCGGTGCTGGCATTGGCACCCGCATTCAGTGAAATCGTGTACGGGGTCAGTGCCGAGCACTGGGCGGTCACCGTGCCCTGACCCAGGGTGGGGGTCGCGGTGGTCGAGGCCGCCGTGCCGAAGTCAACGTTGGTGGCGGCAGCAGCCGTGATCGTGCAGGCCTTGGTCACCACCAGGGTGACATTGAAGGTGGTGGTGTCTGCGGCCAGGGCCGGGCCGGACAGCAGGACCCCGGCCAGGGCCCAGGCAAGCGGGGAACGAAGCGCGGATCGCATGGACAACCTCCCTGACCCGAAGGTCCGTTGAACAAGGCGAAGGCGGCACGTTCGGCACCGCTTCGGCGACGGTGACCCCAGCTTAGGTGGCGTAAGTGTCTGTATTCCGTGATAAACAGTGAGGCGAAAGGGTGGCGACGATCACGCTTTCACTTTCCTTGCCGGAACCGTGCATGGCCCGGATCGCCAGTTGGGTGGCGTTCGTTCAGATTGCGGCCGGATCGGCGATAATGGGGGCCATGAGCGTGAATCTGAAAACCCCGCAGGAAATCGAGATGATGCGAATCGCCGGCCGCATGGCCAGCGAAGTGCTCGACATCGTCACCCCCCACGTCAAGCCCGGTGTCACCACCGAGGAACTGGACCGCATCTGCCACGACCACATCGTGAACGTGCAGGGCGCCGTTCCGGCCAACGTCGGCTACCGCGGCTTCCCGAAGACCGTGTGCACCTCGGTCAACAACGTCATCTGCCATGGCATCCCCAGCGAAGGGAAGGTGCTCAAGGATGGCGACATCATCAACATCGACGTCACCGTCATCAAGGATGGCTGGCACGGCGACACCAGCCGCATGTACTTCGTCGGCACCCCGTCGGTGATGGCCCGCCGCCTGGTGGAAACCACCTACGAAGCCATGTGGCGCGGCATCCGCGCGGTGCGTCCGGGCGCGACCCTGGGCGACATTGGCCATGCCATCCAGAGCTATGCCGAAGGCGAGCGTTTCAGCGTGGTGCGCGAGTACTGCGGCCACGGCATCGGCAAGGTCTACCACGATGAGCCGCAGGTGGTGCATTACGGCCGCCCGGGCCAGGGCCTGGTGCTGCAGCCTGGCATGACCTTCACCATCGAGCCGATGATCAACGAGGGCACCCGCTACAACAAGGTGCTGCCGGATGGCTGGACCGTGGTGACCAAGGACCGCAAGCTGTCGGCACAGTGGGAGCACATGATCGCGGTCACCGAGACCGGCGTGGACGTGCTGACCCTGTCGCCGGGCGAGTCGCAGGTCTCCTGAGGATGCTGCCGGCGAGTTCGCTGCTGGACACGCCGGCCGCGTCGCTCAACGACCCGGACTGGGCTGCTGCCGCGCGCCAGGCGCTGCAGCAGGCCGACGCGCGCCTGTACCGCCGCTTCGACCAGGGCGACAACATCGAGCGCCTGCTGGCGCTGCGGGCGCGCGCTGCCGACCATCTGATCCGCCTGGCCTGGCAGCGCTGCCTGCCGGCCGACAGCGGGCTGTCGCTGTTCGCGGTCGGCGGCTATGGCCGCGGTGAACTGTTTCCGCGTTCGGACATCGACCTGCTGGTGTTCGGCGATCCGCCGGCACAGCTGGCCCATGAGGCGGCGCTGGCGCGCCTGTTCGCGCTGCTGTGGGACTGCGGATTGGCCGTCAGCCATGCGGTGCGTTCTGCATCGCAGTGCCGCGAGGCGGCAGCGGACCAGACCGTGCTGACCGCGCTGATCGAGGCGCGCCCGATCCTGGCCGATGATGTGGCGCGCCGCGCGCTGCGCGAGGCCGTCGACGATCGTGAACTGTGGCCGGCGCGCACCTTCTTCCTGGCCAAGCTGGAAGAGCTGCGCAACCGACACCAGCGCTTCGGCGACACCGCCGACAACCTGGAGCCGGATTTGAAGGATGGCCCCGGTGGGCTGCGCGATCTCAACACGCTGGGCTGGATGGCACTGCGTGCGTTCGGCGTGCGTGACCTGGAGGCGCTGGTCGGGCTCGGCCATCTGGGCGCAGACGAAGCGGCAGCACTGAAGCGCGAACGTGCGGTGCTGGCGCGGCTGCGCTTTGGCCTGCATCTTGTCGCGCGTCGCCCGGAAGAGCGCCTGCGTTTTGATTACCAGAAGACCCTGGCGGCACGCCTGGGCTTTGAAGACGATGCCGAGAACCTCGGTGTCGAGAAGATGATGCAGGGCTTCTACCGCGCCGCGCTGGTCGTGCGCCGGATCAGCGACCGCCTGCTGCAGCGCTTCGAGGAACAGTTCGATGGCGAGGCGCAGCCGGAGCCGCTGACCGTGGGTTTTTCCCTGCGCCGTGGTTACCTGGCGGCCAACGAAGCCGACTGGCCGCGCGGCGACATCGGCCAGGTGTTCGCGCTGTTTGCCAGCTGGGCCAACAACCCGCAGGTGCGCGGCCTGCATTCGCTGACCGCGCGTGCGCTGGCCGAAGCGCTGCCACTGCTGCCGGCCTACGACCAGGCTGATGCCGATGCACGCGAGCAGTTCCTGGCGCTGCTGCGCGGCCAGCGCCCGGTCGATACGCTCTCGCGCATGGCACGGCTGGGCGTGCTTGGCCAGTGGATTCCCGCTTTTGCCCAGGTCAGCGGGCGCATGCAGTTCGATCTGTTCCATGTCTACACCGTCGACCAGCACACGCTGATGGTCCTGCGCAATATCGGCCTGTTTGCCAGCAGTCGCGCCGACGAGCGCTTCTCGATCGCGCACGAAGTGTGGCCGCGCCTGCGCAAGCCCGAACTGCTGCTGCTGGCCGGCCTGTTCCATGACATCGCCAAGGGCCGTGGCGGCGACCATTCGGAGCTGGGCGCGGTGGACGCGCGCGCGTTCTGCCAGGCGCATGCGCTGAGCACGTCCGATACCGAACTGGTGGCGTGGCTGGTCGAACAGCACCTGCGCATGTCGGTGACCGCGCAGAAGCAGGACATCGCCGATCCGGAAGTGATCCATCGCTTCGCCACCCTGGTCGGCAGCCGCGACCGCCTGGACTACCTTTACCTGCTGACCTGCGCCGACATCGCCGGCACCAGCCCCAAGCTGTGGAATGCATGGAAGGACCGGCTGCTGGCCGACCTGTACTTCGCCACCCGGCGCGCGCTGCGCGAGGGGCTGGAACACCCGGTGCCGGCGGCCGAGCGCGTGGCCGAAGCGCGTGACAGCGTGCGCGCGCTGGTGCGCGAGCGGGGTTACGACGATGCCACCATCGATCGCCAGTTCGCGGTGATGCCCGACGAAGGCTTCATCCGCCTGCGCCCGGAGCAGCTGGCCTGGCAGGCTGCCGCGCTGGTGCCGGTGAAGCAGGGCCAGGCGCTGGTGAAGGTACGCCGGATCAGTGTCGACGATCCCGCGCTGGAAGTCTTCGTGCATTCGCCGGACCGCGACGGCCTGTTCGCCGCGATCGTGATGACGCTGGACCGCAAGGGCTACGGCATCCACCGCGCACGCGTGCTGGACGGTCCGGCCGATACCATCTTCGATACCTTCGAAGTGAACCCGGCCGATACCTTCGCCGATGGCAGCAGTGCCAACCTGGAAGCGGCGCTGCGCGAGGCACTCAGTGGTGACCTGTCGCGCCTGCGGCCGTCACGCCGGGTGGTGCCACGGCAGCTGCGGCACTTCCGCTTCGCCCCGCGCATCGAATTCCGCGATGAGCCGGGCGCAACCCGTTTCGCCCTGGTCGCCCCCGACCGTCCCGGCCTGCTGGCCGATGTGGCATTCGTGCTGCGCAATCAGGGCCTGCGCGTGCATGATGCGCGCATTGCCACGTTCGGCGAACGCGCCGAAGACACCTTCGTGATCAGTGACGAACACGACCTCCCCCTGACTGAACCTGCCCGGCAGCAGCTGCATGACGCGATGCTGGCCTGCCTGGACCCTGATCGAAACGCCGGAGACCCCGCCTGATGGCCACCAAGCCCGCCAAGAAGACCGCCGCGACCCCCAAGAGCGCAGCGGCCCGGAAACCTGCTGCTGCCGCACCGGCCGCGAAGAAGACCCCAGCGCCGAAGAAGGCCGCTGCGGTGACGGCCCCGGCGAAGAAAGCGGCTGCGGTGAAGCGTGCTGTGAAGAAGCCGGCGCCGGCCAAGAGTGCCGAAGCGGTCCGCGCCGAAACCATCGCCCGCAAGTCGCTGCGCAAGCCGTCGGCCCCGGGCGTGGAAGAGCTGAAGTTCGGCATCGAGAGTGCCTTCGAGCGCCGCGCTACCTTGACCCTGCACGAGCTGGAAGGCTCGACCAAGCCGCTGGTCAACCGCGTGATTGACGGCCTGGAGAGCGGTGAGTTCCGTGTTGCCGAGCCGGACGGCCAGGGTGGCTGGAAGGTCAACGAGTGGCTGAAGAAGGCCGTGCTGTTGTACTTCCGTGTCAATGACATGGCCGTGGTCGACGCCCGTCCGGCGCCGTTCTGGGACAAGGTCGAATCGCGCTTCGCCGGCTATGACGAAGCGAAGTTCCGCCGTGGTGGCGTGCGCGTGGTGCCGGGCGCGATCGCCCGCCGCGGCACCTACTTCGGCAAGGACGTGGTGCTGATGCCGAGCTTCACCAACATCGGCGCCTACGTCGGCGAAGGCACCATGGTCGATACCTGGGCCACCGTCGGCTCCTGTGCGCAGATCGGCCAGCACTGCCACCTGTCCGGCGGCGCCGGCATCGGTGGCGTGCTGGAACCGCTGCAGGCCAGCCCGACCATCATCGAGGACCACTGCTTCATCGGTGCGC
This sequence comes from Stenotrophomonas sp. 62841_Sma, assembly GCF_056482945.1. Lineage (NCBI taxonomy): Bacteria > Pseudomonadati > Pseudomonadota > Gammaproteobacteria > Lysobacterales > Lysobacteraceae > Stenotrophomonas > Stenotrophomonas sp. 62841_Sma. Next base: position 1,550,301 of record NZ_CM151224.1, read on the forward strand.
GCTCGGAAGTGGTGGAAGGCGTGGTGGTCGGCCACCACAGCGTGATCGGCATGGGCGTGTTCCTCAGCCAGAGCACCCGCATCTACAACCGTGCCACCGGCGAAATCACCTACGGTTACATCCCGCCGTACAGCGTGGTGGTGTCCGGCTCGCTGCCGAGCAAGGACGGTACCCATTCGCTGTACTGCGCGGTGATCGTCAAGCAGGTTGATGCCAAGACCCGCAGCAAGACCAGCGTCAACGACCTGCTGCGCGGCCTGGCCGACTGAAGGTGACTGCGCCGGAGGATCTGGCGCAGTCCGCGATCTACCGGCATCCGTCCGACACCCTGGTCGGGCGGATGCTGCCGCGCCTGCTGCACGCCCCGCGCTGGACCCGGCTGCGCCGTGCACTGTCGCGGCGCTGGCCGATGCCGGCGCTGGTCAGTGACGTGCGCGATGTGGTCTACGTGAGCTGGTGGGTCGACGTGCGTCACGCACCAATGCCACCGCCGGGCCATCATTACGTGGTCCATGCCGGACGCACGCCTTACACCATCCTCAGCTACCGTCACGGCCACTTCGGGCCCGCGCTGGCTGGGCCGCTGCGTTCCCTGATGCCGTCGCCACGGCAGAGCAACTGGCGCTGGTACCTGCGTCGTGACGACGATCCGGACGGGACGCCGGTGGTGCTGTTCGACCGCAACGTGATGGACCAGCTGGCCTTCGTCGCCGGCGCGCGCGTTTCCAGCGATGCCATGCAGCCGCATCTGTCCACCCGCTTCGAACATGTGGTGCGCACCGATGGCGATGGGCACACCCTGATCGAAGGCGGGCAGGGCAGTGCGCCGAGGTTGCACCTGCAGTGGCAGGCCGCTGCAGGCTGGGAGGATGGGGCGGCGTGGTCGGCGGCCTTCGACGGCCACCAGGCCCTGCTGCGTTTCCTCACCTGCCAGGACGGGGCCATCGCCCGTACCTGCGACGGCCGCTGGGCCAGCACCCGCATCGCGCTGCCGGTGGAGATCGACAGCCTGCAGCCCCTGCGCCTGATCGGTGAGCAGCAGTGTCCGCGGCTGCAGGCGATGGACTTGGCGCTGCAGGAAGGGCTGGCCTTCCGGCTGCCACGGGTGCCGTTCCGGGTCGTGTCCGAGCGCCTGTTGTGAGATTCTGGCCCTCTGTTTTCCAGCATCACAGATGGCCATGAGCACCACTGTCTACGGTTTGAAGAACTGCGATACCTGCAAGAAGGCGACCAAGTGGCTGGACCGCTTCGGCGTGCCTTACACCTTCGTCGATTACCGCGAGAACAAGCCGAGCCCGGAAACACTGCTGGCGTGGGCTGGGCAGCTGGGGGGGCTGGCCGCGATGGTGAACAAGTCGTCCACCACCTGGCGGCAGTTGCCGGACAACCGCAAGGCCGCCGACTCCGAGGCCGAATGGAAGCTGCTGCTGCGTGAATACCCGCAGCTGATCAAGCGTCCGCTGGTGGTCACGGCCGATGGCACGGTCAGCCAGGGCTTCAGCGACAACGGTTTCAAGGCCCGCTTCGGCGTGGGTGACGCATGAGTGCGGTCCTCGACCTGACCTGCGAACTGATCGCACGACCCTCGGTGACGCCGGATGATGCTGGCTGCCAGACACTGCTGGCGGCACGCCTGAAGCAGGCCGGGTTCCAGTGCGATCACCTGCGCCTGGGCGAGGTCGACAACCTGTGGGCGACCCATGGCCAGGGCGCGCCGGTGCTGGTGCTGCTGGGCCATACCGACGTGGTGCCGACGGGCCCGCGCGAGGCCTGGGCCAGCGACCCGTTCACGCCGCAGATCCGTGAGGGCGTGCTGTACGGCCGTGGCGCCGCCGACATGAAGGGCAGCGTGGCGGCGTTCGTGGTCGCCGCCGAGCAGTTCGTCGCCGCACATCCCGATCACCCTGGCACGCTGGCGGTACTGCTGACCAGCGACGAGGAAGGCGATGCCATCGATGGTGTGCGTCACGTTGCACGGCTGTTCGCCGAGCGCGGCCAACGCATCGACTGGTGCATTACCGGTGAACCGTCGTCGACCGCTATCCTGGGTGACCTGCTGCGCGTGGGGCGTCGTGGCAGCCTGTCGGCCAAGCTGCGCGTGCAGGGCGTACAGGGCCACGTGGCGTACCCGGATAAGGCGCGCAACCCGATTCACCAGGCTGCTCCGGCCCTGGCCGAACTGAGCGCACGGCGCTGGGACGACGGCTACGAGAGTTTCCCGCCGACCAGCCTGCAGGTCTCCAACATCCATGCCGGCACCGGTGCCAACAACGTGATTCCCGGCGAGCTGGAGGTGGATTTCAACATCCGCTACAACCCGCACTGGGATGCACCGAAGCTGGAGGCGGAGATCACCGCATTGCTGGACCGCCATGGCCTGCAGTACACGCTGAAGTGGCACCGCAGCGGCGAGCCGTTCTACACCCCGGAAGGCACGCTGCGCGCCACCGCGCGTGCGGTGCTGGCCGAGCACATCGGCCGTGCGCCGGAAGAAAGCACCGGCGGCGGCACGTCAGATGCACGCTTCATCGCGCCACTGGGTGCGCAGTGCATCGAAGTGGGGCCGGTCAACGCCAGTATCCACCAGGTGGATGAGAACGTACGCGTGGACGATCTGGAAGCGTTGCCGGGGCTGTACCAGCGCCTGGTGGAACAGCTGCTGGTGGGAACCCCATGACGGAATGAATCCCGCGAGGGTGGGTGCCGACCGTTGGTCGGCACGCCTCCCGCCGGGGCCGCTTCTCTACTCTGAAAAAATGAAGAACGGCGGCTCGACCGCTTTCTTCCAGTAACTTGGCGCGGCCATGTAGAAGTGTTGCGCCTCGGCTCTGGCGAACCAGCGCGCCGCCGCGTCGGTGTCTTTCTCCACACCCGGCGCACTGCGGCCCAGCAGCAGACCGGCGAAGTACTGGCCGAACACATTGCCCTTCTCACCGGCGCGCTGGTACAGCTGCAGCGCACGCGCCGGATCGCGCGGCAGTCCCATGCCTTTCTCCAGCAGCGCGCCCAGGTCGACCTGCGCTTCGGCGTCGCCGTGCTCGGCACGACGCTGGATCTGCGCCACCAGCGGATGCACGGTGTCACCCTGTGCCGCCACCGCATCCGGCAGTCGCGACGATGAACTCCGGTAGCGCTTGTAGATCATTCCGCGCAGGTCCCAGCGCAGCGCCTGCTGTACGTCGCCTCGCTGGCGGTAGGCCTTGGCGAGCCCGTAGAACGCATAGGGATTGCCGTGGTTGGCCGCCGCCAGATAGGCGCGTTCGCCACGTCGCCAGGACGCGCGCAGGACAGGTGCAGGGTTGATGTGGGGGCTGTCGGCATGCTGCAGCCTGCCGGAGATCCAGATCCGGCCCAGTGCCTCTTCCGCTTTGGTGTTGTGGAAGGTCCAGGGCGTGACCGCGGCAGCACGCTCGTAGTAGGCGACGGCGCGCGGATCGTTGAAACGTTCGAAGGTCTGCGCAGTGTCCCAGGCTCCGTCGAAGCTGCCGTCGGTGCCGCGTTGCTCCAGTGCCTGCTGCTGCGCCAGCGGCAGCGTGGAGGGCGGAGGCAGGGTCTGGCAGGCGGCCAGGCCCAGGCAGAGCAGGGCGGCCAGCGCCGCGTTGCGTCCAGTGCGGTGTTGCATTTCCATTACACGTTTCACGGCGGGCCATTATGCGCGCCGGGGAGTGGTTGCCAACGCAACGGTTGCGCCGTGCCGGAAACCGGGGTAGGGTCGATGCCATGTCGATCCGCCTGGCCACCGCCGTCAATAACAACAACCGCAATAATCTGCGCGCGAATAATCGTGCGCGGCCGATGCGGGACTGCGCCCTGGGTAGATAGACAGCAACACACGCCCGGACACCAGAAAACCCGCATCAGCCGATGCGGGTTTTTTTTGTGCCCGGGCGCAGCCCCACCCGGGCCTGGATGGCCGGTCGAACACCCTCCCACCCGTGAAATCCCCCAACAGGAGCTCTCCCATGTGTTCGATCTTCGGAATCTTCGGCCTGCAGGCCGGTGACGATCTTCCCGCCCTGCGCCGCCATGCGCTGGAACTGTCGCAGCGCCAGCGCCACCGTGGCCCCGACTGGAGCGGCGTGTACCTCGACGAAGGTGCGCTGCTGGTCCATGAGCGGCTGGCCATCGTCGACCCGGCCGGTGGTTCGCAGCCGCTGCTGTCGGCCGATGGCCAGCTGGCGCTGGCGGTGAACGGCGAGATCTACAACCACCAGGCTTTGAAGGCGGCGCTGACCACCGCCTACGACTTCCAGACCGGCTCGGACTGCGAGGTGATCAACGCGCTGTATCGCCAGGGCAGTTCGCCGGCGCAGTGGCTGGAACAGCTCAACGGCATCTTCGCCTTCGCGCTGTGGGACCGCGACAGCGGGCGCGTGCTGGTGGCGCGTGACCCGGTGGGCGTGGTGCCGCTGTACTGGGGCCACGATGCCCAGGGGCGCCTGCGGGTGGCCTCGGAAATGAAGGCGCTGGTCGATACCTGTGCCGACGTCGCACAGTTCCCGCCGGGTCACTACTTCGACAGTGCCAGCGGTGAGCTGGTGCGCTATTACCAGCAGCCGTGGCGCGACTACGCCGACGTGCAGGGCCGCCAGGCCGACCTGGCCGAACTGCGCCAGGCCTTCGAGCATGCGGTGGAGCGCCAGCTGATGAGCGACGTGCCGTATGGGGTGCTGCTGTCCGGTGGCCTGGACTCGTCGCTGGTGGCGGCCGTTGCCGCACGCTATGCGCGTCGCCGCATCGAGGATGGCGGGCAGACCGAAGCCTGGTGGCCGCGCCTGCATTCGTTCGCGATCGGCTTGAAGGGCTCGCCCGATCTGGCGGCCGCGGCGATCGCTGCCGAGGCACTTGGTACCGTGCATCACGGCTTCGAATACACCTTCGAGGAAGGCCTCGACGCGCTGCCGGAAGTGATCCGCCACATCGAAACCTACGACGTCACCACCATCCGCGCCTCGACGCCGATGTTCCTGCTGGCACGGCGGATCAAGGCGATGGGCGTGAAAATGGTGCTGTCCGGCGAGGGAAGCGATGAGATTTTTGGTGGCTACCTGTACTTCCACAAGGCGCCGGATGCACGTGAATTCCACGACGAGCTGGTGCGCAAGCTGGACGCGCTGCACAACTACGACTGCCTGCGCGCCAACAAGTCGATGATGGCCTGGGGCGTGGAGCCGCGCGTGCCGTTCCTCGATCGTGAGTTCCTTGATGTGGCGATGCGCTTCGATGCCGCGCACAAGATGGTCGGCGCCGGCTTTGGCGGGCGTCGCATCGAAAAGGCGGTGCTGCGCGAGGCGTTCGACGGCTACCTGCCGGACAGCATCCTGTGGCGGCAGAAGGAACAGTTCAGCGATGGCGTTGGCTACGGCTGGATCGACGGGCTGAAGGCGCATGCCGAAGCACAGGTGAGCGACCGTGTACTGGCGGCGGCCGACAAGCGCTTCCCGCACAACCCGCCGCAGACCAAGGAGGCGTACTACTACCGCCACCTGTTCGAGCAGTTCTTCCCGAGCCGCGCGGCGGCCGAGACCGTGCCGGGCGGCAAGTCGATCGCCTGTTCGTCGCCGGCCGCCATTGCCTGGGACGCCAGCTTCGCCGCGGCGGCAGATCCGTCGGGCCGCGCGATCGCCGGCGTGCACGAACAGGCACTGGCCTAAGCCCTCAAAAAGGGGACGGAGGGGATTAAGTCGTTTGTGCCACTAACGACTTAATCCCCTCCGTCCCCTTTTTGTATGATCGCCCCCTGCGCATTGGGGAATGTTCATGGACGTACAGGCAGGTGGCGACGTGCCGCCCACGAAATGGGGATGGCGTTATCTGGCCTGGGCCGGGGTGCCGTTGCTGGCTGGCGTACTGCTGGCGCGGTATGCCGGGCCGGCGGCGCCCGAGGCGGTTGCCCGCGCCACCGCCGCCGAAGGCAGCTGGGCGCAGCACCTTGCCTCACCGCTGGGCTTGTTCCTGCTGCAGCTGCTGGTGCTGCTGCTGGTGGCCAAGGGCGCGGGTGCGCTGCTCAAGCGCTTTGGACAACCGGCGGTGATCGGCGAGATGGCCGCTGGCCTGATGATGGGGCCGCTGGTGCTCGGCAGCCTGCTGCCGCAACTGCATGGTGCGTTGTTCCCGGCCAGCTCGCTGGGTCCGCTGGGCATGCTCAGCCAGCTGGGCGTGCTGATGTTCCTGCTGGTGGCCGGTGCCGAGCTGGACCTGGCTGCGCTGCGTGGCCGCCGGCGCTTCGCCTTCACGGTCAGTCATGCCGGCATCGCGGTGCCGTTCGTGCTCGGCGTGGCGCTGGCGATCTGGCTGTATCCGCAGCACGGTCCGCAGGGTGTGGGCTTTACTGCATTCGCATTGTTCGTCGGCATCTCGATGAGCATCACCGCGTTCCCCGTGTTGCTGCGCATCCTTGCCGATCGTGGGATCACACAGACGCCATTGGGCCAGACCGCGATCGCCTGCGCGGCATTGGGCGATGCCACCGCCTGGTGCCTGCTGGCCTTGATCGTCGCCGCCGCCCAGGCCAGCGGCTGGTTGCCGGCCAGCCTCAACCTGCTGTGCGTGGTCGTGTTCGTGGCGCTGATGCTGGGGCTGGTGAAGCCGTGGTTTGCCCGCCAGCAGATCGCGCCGGGCCGTGAGGGACGTTGGTTGCTGGGTATCCTGCTGCTGTCACTGGCGAGTGCGCTGGTCACCGAGATGCTGGGCATCCACGCGTTGTTCGGTGCATTCGCTGCGGGCGTCGCGGTATCGTCCAACGCGCAGCTGCGCGACCTGTTGATGGCCCGCGTCGAACCGTTCGCGGTGACCCTGCTGCTGCCACTGTTCTTCGCCATGACCGGCCTGCGCATGCGCGCCGATGCGCTGCAGGCCAGCGATATCGTGTTGTGCGTGGTGGTGATCGCGGTGGCCACGGCCGGCAAGCTGCTGGGCACATTCAGTGCCGCTCGCAGCGCGGGCATGCCCACGCGCGAAGCGTGGCGGTTGGGGGCGCTGATGAACACCCGTGGTCTGATGGAGCTGATCGTGCTCAACCTGGGCTACGAGCTGGGCCTGCTTGGCGATCGGCTGTTCGCGGTGCTGGTGATCATGGCGTTGGTGACCACGGCGATGACCGGGCCGCTGCTGAACCTGATCGAGCGGCGCCGGGGCTGAGCGCTGGACGGTCGTGCCGGCCGCTGGCCGGCATCCTCATGAAGCTGGACACACCTGCATGGATGCCGGCCAGCGGCCGGCACGACCGCTACCGCGCCGGTACCAGCGTCATCGTGTGCTGCGCTTTGCCGGGCAGGAACGGTGTCGGCCGCCCATGCACCCAGTCTTCGTGGCCGGCGCCCCAGTACGGCGAAAGCGGGTGCCCGCTCTGGCCGCCGGGCATGTGCACGATGCCGTCGGCCTCGTGGCCGGGCGAGACCACCATGCGTTCGGAGGCGCCGAAGTTCGGCGTCTGCACACGCGGCATGTCACGGTCACCGGGCAGGGGATCGGCGGGCATGCACAGCCAGCGCTTGGCGATATCCGGCAATGCACGCGCGATGGGATGGCAGAGCGCCGCGGTGTTGCGCTCTCCCCAGGTGCGCTGGGCCAGTGGGCCCTGCTTGGCCAGCTCGATCTCGGTGCGGCGTGCGGCATCAAGCAGCAGCGCGTCCCAGCTGTCGTAGGCCGGTGGCAGCAGGTTGGCGGGGCGCTGCTGCAGCATCGGCCAGGCCACGCCTTCCAGTTGTGCCAGGCGCGGGTCCAGATAGTCATCGCCCAGCTGCGCGTTGGCCGGTGCCAGCAGTGCTTCGGACAGGGTATCCATCACCTGCGTGCGGAACGCGCGCACCACCCGGTAGCTGACCGAGCTGGCCGAGGCCCGGCCGCCCCATTGATGGCTGACCGCCTTCAAGCGCTTCAGTGCAGGGTCGTCACTGCGTTCGATGACGTCATGCAGCAACGCCCACCAGCGCTGCAGGAACACGGCGCGATCATCGAGCTGGATCGCCAGCAGGTCGTGTTCGTCGAAGCGGTCCTGGATGGCGAGCAGGTCGCGGATCTGCTGCGCACGCGCGCCGAGGTCATAGCCACCGTTGCCGACGCTGGCCAGTGCCTCGCCGTCGAGGACGCGTCCGTTGGCGGTCCACAGGCGATGGTTGGGGGGATCGATCAATGCAGGCGAGGCATCGCTGCGGATCGGCCACGGTGCGCAGTCCTGGTTGCTGGCGGCCGTGAAGCCGGCCGGCGCACAGCCGGGGCCGCGGTCAGGGCGGGCGCCGATCAGCCGCCAGGCAATGCGGCCGCTGCGGTCGCCGACCACCAGGTTCTGCGCGGGAATGCCGGCGCGGTCGGCGAAGTGCAGTGCACCGTCCAGGTCACCGGCACGGGCCAGGTTACCGAAGTCCAGGCGCACCGCGCCGGGCAGGTGTGCGACCCAGCGCAGGGCATCGCCACTGCCATCGGCATGGGTATGCAGGATCGGCCCCCAGGCGGTTTCGCGTACCGGGAACAGCACGTCGGCCTGGCCGGCCACCGCAATGCGTTCTTCGTGCACGGTCACCGTGGCGTTGGCCGGTTCCGTGCGGTAGTCCGCCGTGTCGATGTAGCTGTTGGTGAAGCCCCAGGCGACGTGGCCGTTGCTGCCGACGATCACCGCCGGCAGGCCAGGGAGCGAGAAGCCAGTGACGTCGACCTGGCCGCCGGCGGCCTGCGGGTCGGGGTAACGCAGGCGCACCCGGAACCACAGGCCAGGCGCGCGCAGGCCCAGGTGCATGTCGTCGGCAACGATCGCGCGGCCGTCCGCGGTGAGTGCACCGGCCACCGCGAAGTTGTTGCTGCCGATGACGTCGGCCTCTTCCTGCTCGGTGCCCGGCTTTCCCTTCAATGTGCGCAGATCGAGCTGGCTGGCATCGGGCAGAATCGCATTGCCGGTGGCTTCGCCGAACAGCGGTGCATCCCATTCAGTGCCGTCGTGGGCGATCAGTGCGTACAGCGCTGGCGGCACCACCGCGCGGATGCGGCTGAGCGCAAGCTCGGTCTGGTTGTCCGGGTCCTGCAGGTCGGCGTACATGGCCAGCCCGGTCAGTACGCTGTCGCTGGCCTGCCACGGTTGCGGTGACTGCCGCAGCAGCAGGTAGGCCCATGGCCGCACGGAGAGATCGGTAAGGCCTTCGTTGACGCCATCCACATAGGCGCGCACGACCGCGCCGTTGTCGCCCAGCGCGGTATCCAGATGCGCCTCGGTGCGGGCGCGCAGGCGGTGCACGCGCATGCGCTTGTCAGCTTCAATGGCCTTCGGCCCGAACAATGCCGACAGCTCGCCGGCGGCACTGCGGCGCATCAGGTCCATCTCGAAATAGCGTTCCTGCGCATGCACATGGCCGAGTGCGCGCATCGCGTCGGCCTGACTGCCGGCAGTGATGGTGACCACCCCCAGCGCATCGCGCTCGATGGTGACCGGCTTGGCCAGGCCCGGCAGCGCATGCTCGCCGTCCAGGTCGGCCAGGCTGCCGCGCAGCAGCAGCCACAGGGCCAGTGCGGTGACCAGCACGATGGCGACCAACACACCCAGCACCCAACGCCATGTACGTCGCATCGCACGTCCTTTCCGAACTCGTGGGCTGATTGTAGCCGCAGGCGCAACTGCGACTGATTCCGATTAGATCACCGTATTTTGAAATGCGGCACCCTATGCCACATCGATTCACAGGAGCCCCCCATGAAAGGCAACCCGGACGTCATCGCCTGCCTGAAGGAACTGCTGCGCGGCGAGCTTGCTGCCCGCGACCAGTACTTCATCCATTCCCGCCGCTATGAGGACCAGGGCCTGTTCGCGCTGTACGAACGCCTGAACCACGAGATGGAAGAGGAAACCCAGCACGCCGACGCGCTGCTGCGCCGGATCCTGTTCCTCGGCGGCGACCCGGACATGCGCCCGCATGCCACCGAGCCGGGCAAGACCGTGGAAGAGATGCTGCAGAAGGATCTGGATACTGAATACGCGGTTCGGAACAATCTCGCCGCCGGCATGAAGCTGTGCGAAGAGAAGGGTGACTACGTGAGCCGCGACATGCTGCTGGCGCAGCTGAAGGACACCGAGGAAGACCACGCCTGGTGGCTGGAGCAGCAGCTGGGCCTGATCAAGCGCATCGGCCTGGAGCTGTACCAGCTGAGCAAGATCGACGGCAACGGCGCCCCGGCGCACTGAGCCGGCGCCCCGCTTTGGGTAGAGCCGATCGTTGGTCGGCTGCTCTGCAAAAAGCAGCCGACCAGCGGTCGGCTCTACCAGAAGAAGCACAGCGTTCTGTCGCCCGCCAGCACCGGAGCATCGCCAGCCAGCTTTCGCCAGCCAGCCGCTCCACCGCCCGCCAGCCGACAACGAAAAAGCCGGGGAATGCCCCGGCTTTTTCGTGTCTGGTCTCCGGCAAGGCGTGTCAACCAAGGTTGACACCCACCAGGAGCAAGGCCCCAGCCTTTATTCCACCGACAGCCCTTCCACCTTCTGCCAGCCGCGCGGCAGCAGGTGGCCGCGGGTGGCGCGGGCGCCGAGGTAGGCGTCGAGCTCGTTGAACTTCAGCCCCATCGTGCGCTGGCCGCTGCGTACCTGCAGGGTCTGCCCCGGGCTGATTGCCACGATGGCGACCACGCGTTCGGTGGCGAGCTTGGCCTTGGGGATCTCGATGATCTTGTTGCCCTTGCCCTTGTCCAGTTCCGGCAGGTCGTTGGCGGCGATCGCCAGCAGGTTGCCCGAACTGGTGACCGCCACGATGCGGTCGGTGGCGACGTTGGCCACCACCGACGGGGTCAGCACGGTCGAACCGGTTGACAGGTTCAGCATCGCCTTGCCGGCCTTGTTGCGGCCGATCAGGTTCTCGAAGCGGGTGACGAAGCCGTAGCCGTGGGTGGAGGCCAGCACGAAGCGGGTGTCCGGCTCGGCGCTGGCCAGGGTCACGAAGCTGGTGCCCGCGGCCGGCGAGAAGCGGCCGGTCAGCGGTTCACCGTTGCCACGCGCGGAAGGCAGGGTGTGCACCGGCGTCGAGTAGGCGCGGCCCTCGCTGTCGAGGAACGCGACCTGCTGCGTGCTGCGCGCACGCACCGCGCCCTGCAGGGCGTCACCATCACGGTAGGACAGGGCGGACGCATCGACGTCGTGGCCCTTGGCGGCGCGGATCCAGCCCTTCTCCGACAGCACGACGGTCATCGGCTCGCTCGGCACCAGCTCGGTCTCGTCGATGGCCTGCGCGGCCTGGCGCTGCACCAGCGGCGAACGGCGCGCGTCGCCGAATTTCTTGGCATCGGCGGTCAGTTCGTCGCGGATCAGCTTCTTCAGCTTGGCCTTGCTGTCGAGGATGCCGAGGATCTTCTCGCGCTCCTTGGCCAGCTCGTCCTGCTCGCCACGGATCTTCATCTCCTCCAGGCGGGCCAGCTGCTTCAGCTTGGTTTCCAGGATGTACTCGGCCTGGTCGTCGGACAGGCCGAAGCGCGCGATCAGCGCCGCCTTCGGTTCGTCCTCGGTACGGATGATGTGGATCACCTCGTCCAGGTTGAGGAACGCGACCAGCAGGCCTTCCAACAGGTGCAGGCGGCGCTCGACCTTCTGCAGGCGGTGCTGCAGGCGGCGGGTGACGGTGTTGCTGCGGAAGGTCAGCCATTCGCTGAGCAGCATCTTCAGGTTCTTCACCTGCGGACGGCCGTCCAGCCCGATCACGTTGAGGTTGACGCGGTAGCTGCGTTCCATGTCCGTGGTCGCGAACAGGTGGCCCATCAGCTGCTCGGCGTCGACGCGGTTGGAACGCGGCACCAGCACCACGCGCACCGGGTTGGCGTGGTCGGACTCATCGCGGATGTCTTCCAGCCACGGCAGCTTCTTGGCGCGCATCTGCGCGGCGATCTGCTCGATCACCTTCGACGGCGACACCTGGAACGGCAGCGCGGTGACCACGATGTTGTGTGCTTCCTTGGTGAAGGTCGCACGTGCGCGCACGCTGCCGTTGCCGGTTTCGTAGATGTTCCGCAGATCGTTGGCCGCGGTGATGATCTCGGCGCTGGACGGATAGTCCGGGCCCTGCACGTGCTCGCACAGGTCGCGCACGCTGGCATCGGGGTTGTCCAGCAGGTGCAGCAGTGCGCTGACGATCTCGTTGAGATTGTGCGGCGGCACGTCGGTGGCCATGCCCACGGCGATGCCGGTGGTGCCGTTCAGCAGCAGGTGCGGCAGCCGCGCCGGCATCCAGGTCGGTTCCTGCAGGGTGCCGTCGAAGTTCGGTGCCCAGTCGGTGGTGCCCTGGCCCAGTTCGCCCAGCAGCACTTCGGCAATCGGGGTCAGCTTGGATTCGGTGTAACGCATCGCCGCGAACGACTTCGGGTCGTCGCTGGAGCCGAAGTTGCCCTGGCCCTCGATCAGCGGGTAGCGGTACGAGAACGGCTGTGCCATCAGCACCAGCGCCTCGTAGCACGCGCTGTCGCCATGCGGGTGGTACTTACCGATGACGTCACCGACGGTGCGCGCGGACTTCTTCGGCTTGGACGCGGCATTCAGGCCCAGCTCGCTCATCGAATAGATGATGCGGCGCTGCACCGGCTTCAGGCCGTCGCCGATGAACGGCAGGGCGCGGTCCAGGACCACGTACATCGAGTAGTCGAGGTAGGCGCGTTCGGCGTACTCGCGCAGCGGCAGTTGTTCGAATCCGTGGAACACGGGGCGGGCAAGTTCGGTCATGCGGCGTTGTTACCTGTTGTCGGGAGGCGGCGACGGCGGTCGCCGCTCGCAATCCTGTGATTATCCGGATGCGGCGGGGGATGCCAAGCCGCGCGCAGGGTCCAACCCGGTTTCCAGGCCGTGTCCGGCCCGTGCCAGGTAGCGCCCCGGTGGCAGCCCGAAGTGGCGGCGGAACACGGTGACGAAGGCGCTGGCGCTGCTGAAGCCCAGCGCGTGGGCGATATCGGCCACGCTGCGGCCGTCGGTCAGCTGGCGCAGGGCTTCGGACAGCCGGGCCTGCTGCCGCCACTGGGCGAAGCTGAGCGTGGTCTCGTCGCGGAAGTGGCGGGTCAGGCTGCGCGGCGACAGCCCGGCCCAGTGCGCCCATTCGGCCAGGCTGCGCTCGTCGGACGGGTCGGCCAGCAGCTGCGAGGCGATCTTCAGCAGGCGCCGGTCATGCGGCATCGGCAGGTGCATGCGCTGGCGCGGCGCGGTACGGATCTCATCCAGCAGCACCTCGATGATGTGCTGGCGCTCGGGCGTGGTGTCGTAGCCCAGCGGCCATTCGCAGATGCGGTCGGCCAGCGCCTGCGCCAGCTTGGACAGGCCCAGTACGCAGGGATCGGCGGGCAGGGTGGCGCAGGCCGGTGCGGCCAGCGCCATGCCCCAGCCACGCAGCGGGCCGTCGAGGGTGACCGTATGCGGCTCCAGCGGCGGCATCCAGCCGGCCGAGCCCGGCGCCAGTGACCACGTTCCGTGCGAGGTGCGGGTGGTCAACAGGCCGCGTTCGACGCAGATCAGCTGCGCGCGCTGATGGTGGTGCCAGTCCACTTCACGGACCAGGCCCAAGGGGCTGTCGAAGCGGAAGGCGACAACCGGTGGCCCGTCATTGCGCTCGAACCAATCCAGGGCGTCGTCGCGCAGCAACCGCTTGGGAGGGGGGATTTCTGCCTTGTTCATCATATCCGCTGGCTGAAATGTGTCATCCATTGGCTGAATTGTACTACCGGGCCACCTGACCAGATCATTAAGGTAGGCGCCTTCGTTGATCCAGCCCGCTGCTGCAACACAGCATTCGATGCCAGATCGAATATTTCCATTGAGAAATATTTTTTTTGGAAGAGAATGCTCCCCCATGATCTGTCCTGCAACCACTCCCCCCAGCTTCGGCCTGCTGCTGCGCCAGGTGCGCGACGGCCTGGTCCGTCAACTCGACGCATCCATGGCTGAAGAAGACCTGGGTATCGGCTTCACCCATTACATCGGGTTGAAGGTGCTTTCCAACATGGCTCCGTGCACGGCCAACGAGCTGGCCCAGGCCATCGACCAGGTGCCCAGTGCGGTGACCCGCCTGCTGGACAAGCTGGAGTCGCTGGGCTGCGTCCGCCGCGAACCGCATGCCCAGGACCGGCGTGCGCTGCAGATCGTGCTGACCGATGAAGGCCGCGCACTGTGGGCGCGGCTGAAGCTGCGTGGCGACGCGGTGATGGATTACGCCCTGCGTGATCTTTCCGCCGATGAGCGCACGCAGCTGCTGTCCCTCCTCACCCGAATCCGCGATTCCCTGACGACCCCATGAACCCGATCCCGCAATCCACTCTCCGCCGGTCCGGGCGCGCGCTGCTGGTATCAGCGCTGGCCCTGGCCCTGGCCGCCTGCGCCAGCAGTCGTGGCCTCAACCCGCAGGGCCACGTGCTCGATGTGGACAGCCTGCACAGCGAACGCACCCTGGCTGACACCGACCTGAGCGCCACCGGCTTCCCGGCGCAGGACTGGTGGAAGGCACTGGGCGATGCGCAGCTGGACGCGCTGGTCGCCGAGGGCCTGGCTGGCCACCCGAGCCTGGACGCTGCCGATGCGCGCCTGCGCCAGGCGCAGTCGCAGGTCGGTACCGCGCGTGCCGATCGCCTGCCGAGCCTGTCGGTGTCCGGTGGTTACACCGGTCTGCGCCTGCCCGAGTCGATGGCCGGCAGCGAGATGGGTGGCCATTACGCTGGCAGCAGCCAGGTCGCGTTTGATTTCAGCTATGGCGTGGACCTGTGGGGCGGCAAGCGCGCTGCCTGGGAAGCGGCCGTGGACGGCGCCCATGCCGCCACTGTCGAAGCCCAGGCTGCACGCCTGAACCTGTCCACCGGCATCACCCAGGCCTATGCCGACCTGGCGTATGCATGGCAGCTCAATGACGTGGCCGAAGAAGAGCTGGGCCGCTCGCAGAAGTCGCTGGAATTGACCCGCCAGCGCCGCAGCGCCGGCATCGACAGTGATCTGCAGGTGCGCCAGGCCGAGGCCCGCGTGCCCGCCGCGCAGCAGCAGGTGCAGGCCGCGCAGCAGCGCATCGATGCGGCCCGCACCGCGCTGGCCGCGCTGGTCGGCAAGGGTCCGGACCGTGGCCTGTCGATCCAGCGCCCGCAGGCGTTGAATCCGATGGCGCTGCAGCTGCCGGGCGTGCTGCCCAGCGAACTGTTGGGTCGTCGCCCGGACATCGTTGCCGCGCGCTGGCGCGTGGAAGCGGCCGACAAGCAGATCAAGGTCGCCAGGACCAAGTTCTACCCGAGCTTCAACCTGACCGCACTGGCTGGCGTCGTCGCACCGAACGTGGGCGATCTGCTGAAAAGCAGTTCGACCTTTGCCTACATCGGACCGGCGCTGAGCCTGCCGATCTTCGAAGGCGGCAAGCTGCGCGCCAACCTGGCCAACACCGATGCGCAGTACGACCTGGCGGTGGCCAACTACAACCAGACCGTGCTCGATGCACTGCGCGACGTGGCCGACCAGGTCAACGCGGTGCGTTCGCTGGCACAGCAGGCGCATTCGCAGCAGCAGGCGGTGGATACCGCACGTTCGGCCTTCGACCTGGCCCAGCAGCGCTACCGCGCCGGCATCGGCAGCTACCTGGACGTGCTGACCGCGCAGTCCACCCTGCTGCAGTCACAGCAGCAGCTGGCCGGCCTGCAGTCGCAGCAGGTGCAGACCTCGGTGCGCCTGAGCAAGGCGCTGGGCGGTGGTTTCCAGCCCAGTGATGCCGACCGCGCCGCGCCGCTCGCCTCCCATTCCGATTCCTCGCATTCCTGAAGATCCCTGCCATGAGCCAGACCCAAGACACTGCGGCCCCGGCCGCCCCCAACCGCCGCGGCAACCTGCTGCGCGGCCTGTTCGTGATCGTCGTGCTGCTGCTTGCCGCACTGGCGCTGTGGTACTTCATGTTCGGCCGTTGGTTCGAAGAGACCGACGATGCCTACGTGCAGGGCAATCAGGTGCAGATCACCCCGCTGGTGGCCGGTACCGTGGTCGCCATCAACGCCGATGACGGCATGCGCGTGGAGCGCGGCCAGCTGCTGGTGCAGCTGGACCCGTCCGACACGTCGGTGGCGCTGCAGCAGGCCGAAGCCAACCTGGCCAAGACCGTGCGCCAGACCCGTGGCCTGTACCGCAGCGTGGAAGGCGCGCAGGCGGACTTGAACGCCCGCCAGGTGACCCTGAAGCGCGTGCGCGACGACTTCGCCCGCCGCAAGGACCTGGCCGCCACCGGCGCCA
This sequence comes from Stenotrophomonas sp. 62841_Sma, assembly GCF_056482945.1. Classification (NCBI taxonomy): domain Bacteria; kingdom Pseudomonadati; phylum Pseudomonadota; class Gammaproteobacteria; order Lysobacterales; family Lysobacteraceae; genus Stenotrophomonas; species Stenotrophomonas sp. 62841_Sma. The sequence continues at coordinate 1,566,493 of NZ_CM151224.1, forward strand.
TTTCCAATGAAGAACTGGCCCATGCCCGCGATGAGCTGGCCGCCGCCGAAGCGGCCGTGGCCGGTTCGCGCGAGACCGTCGAGCGCAACCGCGCACTGGTCGACGACACCGTGATCGCCACCCAGCCGGACGTGCAGGCCGCTGCTGCGCAGCTGCGCCAGGCCTTCCTCAACAATGCCCGCGCCGGCATCGTCGCGCCGGTCACCGGTTACGTCGCCCGTCGTTCGGTGCAGGTTGGCCAGCGCGTGCAGCCGGGCAATGCCCTGATGGCGGTGGTGCCGACCGAGCAGATGTGGGTCGAGGCCAACTTCAAGGAAACCCAGCTGCGCCACATGCGCCTGGGCCAGGAAGTTGAGCTGAAGTCGGACCTGTACGCCGGTGACGTGAAGTACAAGGGCCGCGTCCAGAGCCTGGGCCTGGGCACCGGCTCGGCGTTCTCGCTGCTGCCGGCGCAGAATGCCAGCGGCAACTGGATCAAGATCGTTCAGCGCGTGCCGGTACGCATCGCCATCGATGCCAAGCAGCTGGCCGAACACCCGCTGCGTATCGGCCTGTCGATGAAGGCCGAAGTGAGCCTGCGCGACCAGAAGGGCGAAGTGCTGCCGAGCACCCCGGCCAAGGGCACGGTGTTCGACACCGACGTGTATGCCAAGCAGCTGCATGATGCCGACGAGGTGATCCACACGATCATCCAGGGCAACCTGCCGCAACAGGCGAAGGTGGGCTGAGGTCGCCATGTCCGCACAAGCTCCAGCCGCGCCCGGTGCTCCGGGCGCCCCGGCGGCGCCGGGTGCGGCCTCCGGGTTCCTGCCGCCCAGCGTCGCCCTGTGCACCGTCGGCCTGGCGATGGCGTCGTTCATGCAGGTGCTCGACACCACCATCGCCAACGTCTCGCTGCCGACCATCGCCGGTAACCTCGGCGCCAGTTCGCAGCAGGCGACCTGGGTCATCACCTCGTTCGCGGTCAGCACGGCCATCGCGCTGCCGCTGACCGGCTGGCTCAGCCGCCGCTTCGGCGAACGCAAGCTGTTCGTCTGGGCCACGCTGGCCTTCGTCATCACCTCGCTGCTGTGCGGCCTGGCGCAGAGCATGGGCATGCTGGTGCTGTCGCGTGCGCTGCAGGGTTTCGTGGCCGGCCCGATGTACCCGATCACGCAGTCGTTGCTGGTCTCGATCTATCCACGGGAGAAACGCGGGCAGGCACTGGCGCTGCTGGCGATGATCACGGTGGTGGCGCCGATCTGCGGCCCCATTCTCGGTGGCTGGATCACCGACAACTACAGCTGGGAATGGATCTTCCTGATCAACGTGCCGCTGGGCATCTTCGCCGCGCTGGTGGTGGGCAACCAGCTGAAGGGGCGCCCGGAGCACATCGAGAAGCCGAAGATGGACTACGTCGGCCTGGTCACCCTGGTGATCGGTGTCGGTGCGCTGCAGCTGGTGCTCGACCTGGGCAACGACGAGGACTGGTTCTCGTCGATGAAGATCGTGGTGCTGGCGTGCGTGGCCGTGGTCACGCTGACGGTGTTCCTGATCTGGGAACTGACCGACAAGGATCCGATCGTCGACCTGAAGTTGTTCCGGCATCGCAACTTCCGCGCCGGTACGCTGGCGATGGTGGTGGCCTACGCGGCGTTCTTCAGCGTGGCGTTGTTGATTCCACAGTGGTTGCAGCGTGACATGGGCTACACCGCGATCTGGGCGGGCCTGGCGACAGCGCCGATCGGCATCCTGCCGGTGATCATGACCCCGTTCGTGGGCAAGTATGCATCGCGCTTCGACATGCGCATGCTGGCTACGATTGCGTTCATTGTGTTGTCGATGACCAGCTTCCTGCGTTCGAACTTCAACCTGCAGGTGGACTACAACCATGTGGCGGGCGTGCAGCTGATCATGGGCATCGGCGTCGCGCTGTTCTTCATGCCGGTGCTGCAGATCCTGCTGTCGGACCTGGATGGGCGCGAGATCGCGGCGGGCTCAGGCCTGGCCACCTTCCTGCGTACGCTGGGCGGCAGCTTCGCGGCGTCGCTGACGACGTGGCTGTGGGCGCGGCGCACCCAGGTGCACCACGCCGACCTGACCGAGCACATCTCGGTCTATCAGCCGGGCATGCAGGACCAGGTGACAGCGATGGGGCAGGGCGACCTGCAACATGGCGCAGCGGTACTGAACAACATGATCAACCACCAGGCATCGCAGATGGGCTTCAACGACATCTTCTTCCTGCTGGGCTGGATCTTCCTGGCGATCATCGCGTTCCTGTGGCTGGCCAAACCGCCGTTTGGCGCAGGCGCAGGTGCGGCCGCCGGTGGCGGACACTGAAACTCCCTGGAAACACGTGCTGTATTTTGACCCCGCCGCAAGGCGGGGTTTTTGTTTGTGCGCTCAGGCGTCGACGGAGTGCATCCATGCGTGGATGGGCGTCGACATCGCGTTGACGCTGCAAACCCCGGAAACGAAAAAACCCGCTTTCGCGGGTTTGATCATCTTGAGTCATGGTGCCCAGGAGAGGACTCGAACCTCCACGGTTTTACCCGCTAGTACCTGAAACTAGTGCGTCTACCAATTCCGCCACCTGGGCGACTCAGGAGATGAATTATGGGGAGCGACAGAAGATGTGTCAACAACATTTCACACCTTTTTCTGCGGCTGTACGCCCAGGTGAAGCAGCAGGCTGCGCATTGCCGATGACAACTGCGCCCACTCGGCAAAACAGGCGCACAGGCGGCGCTGTGCCCATGCATCGGCGAGCGGTACGGCGACGGTATGCGTGCTGCGCCGATGCTGGCGGGCGATGGTCCGCGGCACGATGCCGACACCAATGCCGTGGCCGACCATGATGCATACGCCTTCGAAGGTCTTCATGCGGATGCGTACATCCAGGCGCCGCCCGATGTCGCGCGCTTGGTCCTCGATGTAGGTCTGCAGTGCATTGCCATCGGCCAGTGCGACGAAGGTCTCGCCGGCAACATCGGTGAAGGCCACGCTGCGCCGCGATGCGAAGCGGTGGTCTGCGGGCAGCAGCATCACCAGCGGATCTTCGGCGACCACATGCTGCTGCAGGCCGGCAGCGTCGACGGCATCGCTGATGATGCCGGCCTCGGCCTGGCCAGCACTGATCGCACGCACGACTTCAGGGCTGGTGCGCTCCAGCAGTTCCACGTGCAGGCGCGGGCGTTCGGCCAGCCATGGTGCGAGCCGCGAAGGCAGGTAGTTGGTCAGCGCTGCGGTGTTGGCATACAGATGCAGGGTGCCGCGCGCACCGTGCGCGAACGCCTGCAGTTCACCGCGCAGCTGTGCCTGCTGCTGCAGGATCAAGCGTGCATGGTGGGCGAGCGCGGCACCGGCTTCGGTCAGGCTGACGCCGCGTGGGTGCCGGTTCAACAGCGGGGTACCGGCATCGGCTTCGATCGTGCGCAGGCGCTCACTGGCTGAGCCCAGTGCCAGGTTTGCCTGCGCGGCACCGGCCGTGATGCTGCCCGCCTCGGCAATGGCCAGGAACAGGCGCAGGTCGGCGATATCCATCCGCATGTGATGCCCTCATCGCAACGCCTGCGCCTTCGGATCAGCCGAAGGCGAGGCCGGGAAGACCGCATTGTGCGCCGAGCGGCCGGCCGATCCAATGAAGGCATGAATGAATCGATGTACTTCTACGTGCTGCTGGTGGTGGTGTTCGTGCTGGCCGGTGTGGTCAAGGGCGTGACCGGCATGGGCTTGCCGACGGTGGCGATGGGTCTGCTCGGTGGCGCGCTGTCGCCGGTGGCGGCGGCATCGATGCTGTTCATCCCCACCTTCGTCACCAATGCGTGGCAGCTGTTGTCCGGCCCCTCACTGGGCCACATCGTGCGGCGCCTGTGGCCGATGATGCTGGCCGTGGTGGTGGTGACGCTGGGTTCGGCAGCGCTGCTGGTGCGGGTCGATCGCACCTGGTCGCGTGTTGCGCTGGGCGTTGCGCTGGTGGTTTATGCGGCCTATGCCCTGCTTGCGCCGGTGTTCCGCGTGCCGCAGCGGCGCGAGCGATGGCTGGGGCCGCTGGTGGGGGCGTTGTCGGGTGTGGTGGCCGGCGCCACCGGCGTGTTCGTGATGCCGGCGGTGCCGTACCTGCAGTCGCTGGGGTTGCAGCGCGAGGAGCTGGTGCAGGCGCTGGGGCTTGCGTTCACTGTGTCGACGATTTCGCTGACCACTGGCCTGGTGCTGCACGGCGCATTCGGCATCCAGCAGCTGGGGCTGAGTACGCTGGCGGTGCTGCCGGCATTGCTGGGCATGTGGCTGGGGCAGGTGATCCGGCAGCGCATCAGTGCGCGGGTGTTCCGCGCCTGCTTCCTGGGATTCCTGCTGCTGCTCGGGCTGGAGCTGGTGCTGCGGCCGCTGTTGTGATGCCGGCCGCCGGTCACGGCGATGCCGAATCACGGGCATGAAAAAACCCGCTTTCGCGGGTTATTCTCATTCTCGACGTGGTGCCCAGGAGAGGACTCGAACCTCCACGGTTTTACCCGCTAGTACCTGAAACTAGTGCGTCTACCAATTCCGCCACCTGGGCGTCGAGGAGCGAGATTATGGGGTGTTGTTACGGGGGTGTCAACACTTTTGGTCGTGTTCGGCGTCACTCGCTGTGCCGCCCTGCATTCCGCCCGCCCGCAGCAGGTTCATGCCGGCGACGGCGCCGAGGATCGCCGCGCTGCCCATCCATTGGGCCGGCCCCAGCACATGGCCGAATGCCGCCGCATCGATGGCAATGGCGATGACCGGGTAGAGGAAGGACAGGACGCCAACCAGCAGGGTCGGTAGTTTCTTCAGGGCTGAGTACAACAGCGTCGACATCATGCCAGTATGCACGAAGCCCAGCGTCAGCAGCAGTGCCCATCCATGCGACGGAGCGTCGCCCGGCCAGCGCGCGAAGGGCAGCAGCAACAGGCTGCCCATCAGGAGCTGCACCGTTACGACCACGGGCGTGGGCACGTCCACCAGTCGTTTGCCGATGGCTGCGGCAATGGCGTAGAGGAGGGCGGCCGCCAGCGCCAGCAGAATGCCAGTGAAGTAGTTGGCCGAAGGGGTGGTGCCTGAGGGGGTGGCAACAACGATCATCACCACGCCGCCGAAGGCCAGCAGCAGCCAGCCCCACTGAGCGGGGCGTGGGCGTTCGCCGAAGGCCAGCACGCCAAGGGCCACCAGCAGGAACGGTTGGGTGTGATAGGTGACGGTCACGACGCCGATCGACGCATACGGGTAGGCGGAGAACAGGCAGATCCAGTTGAGGGTCAGGGCTGCACCGCCAGCGAGAATCCAGGGTAGGCAGCGCCGCTTGCGCGCATCCCCTAACGGCAGGCGCAGTGCGACGCAGGCCAGCAGCATGGCCAGTCCGCCCAGCAGGCAGCGCCAGAACACCACGGTCGGCGCGGGCAGTCCGGTTTCCACCACGAACCAACCCACGCTGCCGGATATCACCATCGCTGCCGCCATCTGCAACGCGCCAACACGGATGGACTGCATGCCACCTCCAGCGGTGTTCGATATGTCGAACGATTGGCCGCTAAGATAGAAGTGACCACTAGTGTTCGTCAAGTCGAACATTCGTTCGATATGGAGTATTCATGTCTTCATCCACGTTCGCGCCCATTGATGTCCTCGCCCGTGCCCTCAGGCGGGAGCGCGAGCATTTGGGGGTGTCTGTTTCTGAGCTGGCCAAGCGCGCTGGCGTTGCCAAATCCACGCTTTCCCAGCTGGAGGCTGGTATTGGCAATCCCAGCCTTGAAACGCTGTGGGCGCTGGCCTCGGCGCTGGAGGTTCAGGTATCGCAGCTGATCGCTCCGCCGCAGCAGCCGGTGCAGGTGATACGTGCTGGAGAGGGCGCTCGTTTGGCCTCCGAGCAGGCTGATTACGTCGTGCATCTGCTGGCCGCGTGCCCCGCGGGGGCGCGCCGCGATATCTATCGGGTCGTGGTCGAGCCTGCATCCATCCGTGAATCCGCACCGCATCCGCCGGGAACGGTGGAGCACGTGGTGCTATGCAGTGGCCGCGCGCGCCTGGGGCCAGTGGGGCAGTGCGTCGAACTGGGGGCGGGCGACTACATCAGCTATGCGGCCGATGTCGCGCATGTGCTGGAGGCGATGGCGGAACAGGTCACCGCGGTGATGTTGATCGAGCATCGCTGAACCCGGACGGCCGGAACGCTGGTAAGAGAATCCCCGTCGACATCCATGCTGGAGTGGTGGTGCCTGATGGAGCGTGGAAATGACTGAGAAGGCTTCGCCAGGTGACTGGGTCAAGCACGGGGAGGGTGACGGTGGCATTGAGCGCATCGAGGCGTTCTTCGAAGGCCACGGTTACGCGCCTCATCGACATGACACTTATGCCATCGGATTCACGCTGGCTGGGGTGCAGAGTTTCCAGTACCAGCGCTCACGGCGGCATGGCGTGCCTGGATCGGTGCTCGTGCTGCATCCTGATGAACTGCACGATGGTGAGGCGGGCACGGCCGCCGGATTCCGCTACAGGATGGCCTATGTCTCACCTTGGCAGGTGCAACAGGTGCTTGGCGGTGCGCCGCTTCCCTTCGTGCAGGGTGGGGTATCCAGCGACCCTCGCCTGAGGGCCGCGATTCTGCCTCTACTGGCGCACCTACAGGCCTGCCTGGATCCTATGGAAGAGGCTGACGCGCTCTATGATCTATCGCACAGCCTTGTCGCGGTGGCCGGGCGCCCGCGTGCCATGCGCAGGCCCGATGCGGCCGGGGTGGAGCGGGCCCGCGCTTACCTGATGGACAGGCTCGGACAGCAGGTGACCTTGGATGCGCTGGCGCAGGTCAGCGACATGGATCGCTGGCAGCTGAGTCGTGATTTTCGCGCGCTGCTGGGTACCAGCCCCTATCGGTTCCTGACGCTTCGGCGGCTCGACAGGGTGCGCAGGGCCCTGCTGGCCGGGCAATCAATCGCCTCGGCTGCACTCGATACGGGCTTCTTCGATCAGAGCCACATGGCGCGGCAGTTCCTGCTTGCCTACGGGGTCACGCCTGCGCTGTGGCTCAAGCGGATGGGCATGCGCGGCCGGCGCCGTTGATCGTTGCACGATCGTACAAGAACCCCGCGGCGGAGTTTTCCATGCTTCCTCTTCCATGTCGCCAGGAGCATCCGCATGTCACACATTGATCCCTCTCCTCTGCCCCAGCCGGTCTCGCTTGCCCGGAAATTTGCGCTGTTTACCGAGCAGTGGGCACCCAAGGTCATCGCCGAGATGAATGACTACCAGTTCAAGATCGTACGCATCGAGGGCGTATTCGTATGGCACGTGCACGCCGACACTGATGAGGCGTTCCTGGTGGTTGAAGGAGAGCTGCGCATCGAATTCCGCGACGGGCACATCCTGCTGCGACGAGGCGAACTGTACGTCGTGCCTAAAGGGGTGGAGCACAGAACCTGTGCCGATCACGAAGTGTGGTTGATGCTGGTCGAGCCGCGAGGCGTGCTCAATACGGGCGATTCGCGCGGCGAGCGCACTGCGCAGAACGATGTCTGGATATGAGGCGGAGGCGCCGGACAACAAAAAACCCCTGATCGCTCAGGGGTTCTTTATCAGTGGTGCCCAGGAGAGGACTCGAACCTCCACGGTTTTACCCGCTAGTACCTGAAACTAGTGCGTCTACCAATTCCGCCACCTGGGCGTTCCAGAGGCGCAATTGTGAAGATGAATCCGCAGGCTGTCAACGACTTCCTGAATATTTTTCATGCAAGGCCTTCAAGACAGCCGCTGACCCGTTCTGCACGCCGTCAGCGGCTACCATGTAGGGCGATGACTACCAAAAAACCAAGCAAGGGCGGGAGCACCTCCCGCAGCCAGGCCCCGAAGAAGGGCGCCAAGGCGGGCACGGCCCGCACCACCAAGCCGGGCAAGCCGTTGCCGGGCTGGTTCCCCGAATTGAATGAAGGCGGCGCACCACCGCGTGGTCGCAAGGTTCGCAGCGCCGGTGCCGCCGCTCCGGGCCCGGCCCCGGGCCGCAAGCTGCCGCCGACCGGCAAGGTGATCGACGATCCCTATGCCGCCCGCGAAGCCGAGAAGTACGAACAGCCCATCGCCAGCCGCGAGGCCATCCTGGCCCTGCTGGAGCGCTGCGAAGGGCCGCAGACCGCTGAAGAACTGGGCGCGCGCCTGGGCTTGACCGCGCCGGACCGGGCCGAGGCGCTGTCGCGCCGGCTCGGTGCCATGGTCCGCGACGGCCAGTTGGTGCAGAACCGCCGCGGCGGTTTCGCCCCGATCCAGACCCTGAACCTGGTCACTGGCGTGGTGATCGCCAACCCGGAAGGGTTCGGTTTCCTGCGCCCGGTCGAGGGCGGTGACGACCTGTTCCTGCCGCCGTATGAGATGCGCAAGGTCATGCACGGCGACAAGGTGCTGGCCCGTGTGACCGGCATCGACCATCGTGGCCGTCGCGAAGGCAGCATCGCCCGCGTGCTCGAGCGCGGCATGACCCGCCTGATCGGCCGCTTCAGCATCGAGATGGGCATCAATTACGTGGTGCCCGACGACAAGCGCGTGCAGCGCAACGTGCAGGTGCCGCCGGACCAGACCGGTGGTGCGCGCGATGGCCAGCTGGTGGTCTGTGAACTGACCCAGGCGCCGGACAGCCGCCGCCCGCCGATCGGCCGCATCATCGCCGTGCTCGGCGACAAGCTGACCGCCTCGCTGGTGGTGGAGACCGCCATCCACGGCCACGAGCTACCGTTCGAGTTCCCGCAGGAGGTGCTGGACGAAGCGGCCTCGGTGCCGCTGGTGGTCGAGCCGGCGATGATCGGCGACCGCGTCGACCTGCGCAGCACGCCGCTGGTCACCATCGATGGCGAGGATGCCAAGGACTTCGACGACGCGGTCTACTGCGAGCCGAATGCCGAGGGTTTCCGCCTGGTGGTGGCGATCGCCGATGTCTCGAACTACGTGCGCCCCGGCACGCCGCTGGATGAGGAGGCGCAGAAGCGCGCCACCTCGGTGTACTTCCCGGGCTTCGTGGTGCCGATGCTGCCGGAGACGCTGTCCAACGGCATCTGCTCGCTGATGCCGAAGGTCGACCGCATGTGCTTTGTCTGCGACATGCAGATCGACCGCGACGGCCTGGTCACGCATTCGCGCTTCTACGAAGCGGTGATGAACTCGCACGCGCGCCTGACCTACACCCAGGTGTGGAAGGCGGTGGGCGAGGACGATGCCGATACCAAGGCCTGGATGGGCGACCTGCTGCCGCAGGTGCAGCGCCTGCACCAGCTGTACAAGGTGCTGTCCAAGGCACGTGCCAAGCGCGGCGCCATCGAGTTCGAAAGCAGCGAAGTGCGCTTCGTGCTGGACAACCGCGGTGAAGTCACCCAGGCCGGCATGCTGGTGCGCAACGACGCACACAAGCTGATCGAGGAATGCATGATCGCGGCCAACGTCGAGGCGGCCAGGTACCTGCTGTCGCGCCACGTGCCGGCCCCGTACCGCATCCATGAGAAGCCGCCGGAAACCAAGTACGCCGACCTGCTGGAATTCCTCAAGGAGTTCAAGCTGAGCCTGCCGCCGTGGTCCAAGGTACGCCCGGGCGATTACACCACGCTGCTGAAGAAGATCCGCGACCGCCCCGATGCCACGCTGCTGGAATCGGTGCTGCTGCGCAGCCAGAGCCTGGCGATCTACAGCCCGGAAAATCACGGCCACTTCGGCCTGGCGCTGGAGGCGTACGCGCATTTCACCTCGCCGATCCGCCGTTACCCCGACCTGCTGGTGCACCGTGCGATCAAGCATGCGTTGTCCGGCAAGCCGCTGGACAAGTTCACCTACAACGCACGCGAAATGGCAACCCTGGCGCTGCAGTGTTCCGAGCGCGAGCGCCGTGCCGATGAAGCCGAGCGCGAGGTCGACGAGCGTTACCGCGCGGCGTGGATGGAAAAGCACGTGGGTGGCCAGTTCGATGGCGTGATCAGCGGCGTGACCAGCTTCGGTCTGTTCGTTGAACTTGACGAGTCGAAGGTGCAGGGCCTGGTCCACGTCACCCAGCTGCCGCAGGATTATTACAAGTTCGACGCGACCCGCAAGACGCTGACCGGCGAACGCCGTGGCAGCAGCTACCGGCTGGGTGATCGCGTGCGCATCCTGGTGCTGAAGGCCAGCATGGAAGAGCGCAAGATCGACTTCCGCCTGGTCGAGCACAAGGGTGAGGATGAAGGCGATGGCCTGCCGCCGCTGCCCGAGCGTGGCAAGCCGGCCAAGCGGAAGAAAGAGAAATACTGATGACCGTGGTAGTGCCGGCCGCTGGCCGGCATCCATGGCACCCTCGGCACCGACGGGTTGCCGGCCAGCGGCCGTCACTACCAGGAGACATCGCATGCAGGGCCAACCCGAATACAGCGGCGGCTGCCAGTGCGGCGCGATCCGCTTCCAGGCGCGAGGCGAGCTGACCGACAGCTCGATCTGCCACTGCCGGATGTGCCAGAAGGCCTTCGGTGCCTATTACGCGCCGCTGGTGTCGGTGCGCGGCGTGCAGTTCAGCTGGACCCGCGGCCAGCCACGCTATTTCCAGTCGTCCAACGTGGTGCGGCGTGGCTTCTGCGCCGACTGCGGAACGCCCCTGACCTACGAAGCCCCGGACGGCGTGGCCGTGGCCGCCGGTGCCTTTGACCAACCCGAACGCCTGCCACCGACCATCCAGTACGGAGTCGAACGCAAGCTGCCCTTCGTCGACAGCCTGGCCAGCCTGCCGGCGCGGCGTACCGAGGAGGACATCGCGGCGCTGGATTTCCTGGCCACCATCGTGTCCCACCAGCATCCGGACCACGACACCCCGCACTGGCCGCCACGCAGCCGCTCCGCCGAAGGCTGAGCGGCGGGTAGCGCCGGGCCGTGCCCGGCGAGCGCGCAGCGCGGTCGGCGCCGATGCTCTACCATAGCCACCCCCTTTCCGGTCCCCGCCCGCATGAGCAAGAACAGCCAGTGGATTGTCGGCGTCAACGCCGTTGCCTCCTCCATCGAGAACGACGCCGAGAACGTCCGCGAAGTGCTGGTCGAGGCCGGTGCGAAGAACCCGCGCCTGACCGAGATCGAGGAAAACGCCCGCCGCAAGGGCATCGACGTGCGCAAGGTGAACAGCCAGGCGCTGGACGGTGTCGGCGGTTCGGTACGCCACCAGGGCGTGGCCGCGCGCTATGCCGCCGCCCGCACCTACAGCGAGAACGAGCTGGAAGGCCTGGTCACTGCAGCCGAGGGCAAGGCCCTGCTGCTGGTGCTGGACGAGGTGCAGGACCCGCACAACCTGGGCGCCTGCCTGCGCTCGGCCGCTGCCGCCGGCGCCACTGCAGTGATCATCCCCAAGGACAAGTCGGCCACGGTCAATGCCACCGTGCGCAAGACCTCGGCGGGTGCCGCCGATCTGATCCCGGTGGTGGCGGTGACCAACCTGTCGCGCTGCCTGAAGGACCTGCAGAAGCAGGGCGTGTGGATCTACGGCCTGGCCGGCGAAGCCACCGCCTCGCTGTACCAGCTGGACCTGAAGGGCAACATCGCCCTGGTGCTGGGCGGTGAAGCCGATGGCCTGCGCCGCCTGACCCGCGAGAACTGCGATGGCCTGGTCAAGATCCCGATGCCGGGCGAGATCGAGAGCCTGAACGTCTCCGTCGCGGCCGGTGTCAGCCTGTTCGAGGCCGTGCGCCAGCGCGGTTGATCGGCAGCAGCGGCCGTGTCGACCAAGGTCGACACCCACCAGGTAGTCGCCAACCTTGGTTGGCGCTCTTGCCGCCTCACCCCGCGCTGCCGCCCAGTGCCTTGAACAAGGTGACGTCGTTGTTCAGCTGGCCCTGGCGCACGCGCGCCAGCGACAGCTCGGCATCGCGCCGGGTCTGCTGCGCTTCCAGCCAGGTGCGCAGGTCGGTGGCACCCACGCGGTAGCGCACTTCCTGCGCCCGTTCCACTTCCACCGCTTCGTCGTACGAAGCCTGCGAGGCCGCCACCTGGCGCGCCAGCTGCTCGCGTGCCGACAGCGCGTTGTCCACTTCCGAGAGCGCGGTATACAGCGTCTTGCGGAAATTGGTCGCGGCGATCTGGTAGCCGGTGCCGGCGATATCGGTATCCAGCTGCGCGCGCTGCAGGTTGAGGAATGGCAACGACAGGCCGGCGCCCAGCGTGGCGACCGGGTTGCGCAGCACATCGCCCAGCGAGGTCGCGCTGGAACCGAGGCTGCCGGTCAGGCTCAGCGCCGGGTAGTACTGGGTAGCGGTCACCTTGATGGTCTTCAGGCTGTTGCGCAGGCGCAGTTCGGCCGCGCGCAGGTCGGGACGGCGACCGAGCAGGTCGGTCGGCAGGCCCTCCGCGATGCTGGGGCTGCGTGCGCCGAGCAGGTCCTGCGGTTCGTCCTGCTGCGGCCAGGGCGTGCCGTCCAGCAGCACGGTCAGTGCATTGCGGGCCTCCACCCGCTGCTGTTCCAGCGCACTCTGCGAGGAACGCTGCGACTGCAGGTTCTGCAGTGCCTGGCGTACTTCCAGGCGCGATACTGCACCGGCGTCGAAGCGGGCCTGGACCAGTTCGCGGGTACGTTCCAGCCGCTCCAGGTTGGCCTGGCCGGTGGCGATGGACTGGTTGAGATAGGCCAGGTTCCAGTATTGGTTGATGGTGTCGCTGATCACCAGCAGCGCGGTGTTCTGCCGGTCTTCCTCGCTGGCCTCGGCTTCCCAGCGGGCGATGTCGCGCTGGGTGCGCAGGCGGCCCCACAGGTCCACTTCCCAGCCCAGCGAGACGCCGGTGGAATAGCTGCGGCGCCAGTCGTCGGCCTGGTCGGTGGCGCGGCTGGCGCTACCACTCACACCTGAAGACGAAGGCTGCGGCCACAACGCGTTGCTGGCCAGGCCAGCCTGCAGGCGCGAACGCTGCACGGCCAGGCCAGCGGCGGCAAGATCGCTGTTGGCGGCCAGCGCCTGCGCCACCAGACGGTCGAGACGTTCATCGCCGAAACCGGTCCACCAGGTGTCCTGGCGGATGTCGCGGCCCGGAGTATCCAGGCTGCTGCGCGGATCGTCGGCGGGCGCATTGAGGGTGGCGTCGCCACGACCGTAAGTCGCCGCCACGTCGGGGGCCTGCACCGGATAGCGGCCCATCGATGCGCAGCCGGACAGGGCGAGCAGTACAGCGCCCGCCAGCAGCAGGCGGGAGGGGGCAGGGAAGGGCAGTCGGGTCATCATCTTCATTCGCGGGCCAGGGCCTCCACCGGGTCGAGCTGCGCGGCGTTACGCGCGGGCAGGAAGCCGAACGCCACGCCGATCAGGGTCGAGCAGGCAAAGGCGGCGACGATCGAGGCGGTGGAGAACAGCACCTGGAAGTCGCTGGCGAAGCGGCCGATCATCGAGCCCAGCAGCAGGGCCAGGCCGATGCCGAGCACGCCGCCGAGCAGGCACACCAGCACTGCTTCGATCAGGAACTGCTGGCGGATATCACTCTGCCGTGCACCGACGGCCATGCGCACGCCGATCTCACGGGTACGCTCGGTCACCGACACCAGCATGATGTTCATCACACCGATACCACCGACCAGCAGCGCGATGGCGGCGATGGCGCCGATCAGCAGGGTCATCGTGCGCGTGGTCTGCTCGATGGTCTGGCGGATCTCGGCGCTGTTGCTGAGGAAGAAGTCCTCGGTGCCATGGCGCATCGTCAACAGGCGGGTGATTGCTTCCTGTGCCGCATCCATCGGCGTGGCGTCGTCCACGCGCACGGTGATGCTGGACACGTGGCTCTGGCCGAGCATGCGCGACATCACCGTGGTGTACGGCAGCCACACGCTCAGGCTGGTGCTGCCGCCGAACCCGAAGCTCTGGCGCTTGGCCACGCCGACCACGCGCGCCGGCACGTTGCCGAGCAGGATCACCTGGCCGATCGGATCGACATCGGGGAAGAACTGGGTCTGGGTGTTCTCGTCGATCACCGCCACCTGGCCGAGGCCCTTCACCGCATCGGCATCGAAGAAGCTGCCGCTGAGCAGGGTCACGCCCTTGACCCGGAAGAACTGCTCGCCGACGCCGCTGACCTGGGCGGTGGAGGACTGGTTGCGGTAACGCGCGGTGACCGAGGTCGACACGCTGGGCGTGGAGCTGTCGACGTAGCTCTGCCGGGCCAGCGCATCGGCATCACTGGCTTTGAGCGTCTGCACGCGGGCCGAGCGCATGTCGCCGAAACCACGGCCGGGGTAGACATCGATGGTGTTGGTGCCGAGCGCGCTGATGTTCTGCAGGATCTGCTGCTGCGAGCCGTTGCCCAGCGCCACCACCGAGACCACCGAGGCGATACCGATGATGATGCCGAGCATGGTCAGGAAGGTGCGCAGCCGATGTGCATTCATCGCCAGCAACGCCATGCGGAATGCTTCGGTGAAGCGGTCGCGCGCGGCCCGCCAGCTGTTGCCGCGGGCGACGCCGGTGCTGGCCTCGCGCTGCGCGCGGTAGGTCGGTGCATTCGGATTGGCGCGGTCGGCGATGATCTCGCCGTCGCGGATCTCGATGATGCGCTGCGCGTGTTCGGCCACGCTCATGTCGTGGGTGACGATGATGATGGTGTGGCCTTCGGCGTGCAGCTCGCCGAGGATCGCCATCACTTCCTCGCCGGATTTCGTGTCGAGCGCGCCGGTCGGTTCGTCGGCCAGGATCACCTCGCCGCCGTTCATCAGGGCACGGGCGATCGACACGCGCTGCTGCTGGCCGCCGGACAGCTGGCCCGGCTTGTGGTGCATGCGGTCGCTCAGGCCCAGCCGCTGCAGCAGTTGTTCGGCACGCGCGTTGCGCACCGGGCCGGGGCTGCCGGCGTACACCGCCGGCACTTCCACGTTGCCGCGCGCATCGAGGTCGCCCAGCAGGTGGTAGCGCTGGAAGATGAAGCCGAAATGCTCGCGGCGCAGTTCGGCCAGCTCGTCCGGCTCCATCTTCCCGGTTTCGCGGCCGGCCACCTGGTAGCTGCCACGGGTGGGACGATCGAGGCAGCCGAGGATGTTCATCAGCGTTGACTTGCCTGAGCCGGACTGGCCGACGATGGCCACCATCTCACCGGCGTGGATGTCGAGGTTGACGTCACGCAGCACGGCGATCACATCGTCGCCGGCCGGGAATTCGCGTCGCAGGTCACGCAGGCGCAGCAGCGGCGCCGTCGTGCTCATCGGCGCCCCATGCCCGGGCCGCCGACCCGCATCTGCATGCCGCCGCGGTTGCCACCGCCGGCGCTGGCACCGGCCGCACCGGCTTCGCCGACCACCACGCGCTCGCCTTCCTCCAGCCCGGACAGGATCTCGGCCGAGGCGCCGTTGTTGATGCCCACGGTAACCTTGCGCGGCTGCGGCTGGCCCTTGTCGTCCAGCACCCGCACCATGCGCTCGTCGCCACGGCGCTTCGGCCCCAGTGCCACCGCCGGCACCATCAGCACGCCCTTGGCCTGCTTCAGCAGTACCGAGACCTGCGCGGTCATGTCGATGCGCAGGGTGCCATCCGGATTCTCCACGTCGAACAGCGCGTTGTAGTACACCGCGCTGCTGGAGCTGGAACTGGACGAGCTGCTGGAACTGGACGAACTCTCGTTGGCGATCGAGGCCGGCGCCGGATTGATCTGGCGCAGCGTGGCGTGGTACTTGCGATCCGGGTCGCCCAGCGTGGTGAAGTACACCGGCATGCCGGCCTTGATCTTGACCACGTCGGCTTCGGAGATCTCGGCATTGACGGTGACCACGTCCAGCCGTGCCAGCATGACGATGGTCGGTGCGGTCTGGTTGGCGTTCACGGTGCGACCTTCCTCGGCCACCACCGCCACCACGGTGCCGTCCATCGGCGCGGTAATGCGGGTGTAGGCCAGGTTGGCGCGGGCGGTGCCCAGCTCGGTTTCGCGGCCCTTGATCTGCGCCTCGTAGGACTGCAGCTGGGCACGGGCGGTCTTCAGCTGCGCCTCGGCGGCATCGTATTCCTGCCGCGAGGTGGCCTCGGCGGCCAGCATCTGCTGCTGGCGCGCGAATTCCAGTTCGGCCTGGCGCAGGGTGGCCTGCTGCACGGCGCGCTGGGCGGTGACCTGGTCCAGCGAGGCCTGCGCATTGAGCACCTGGTTCTGCTGGGTGGTGGCGTCGATCTCGGCGATCAGGTCGCCTTCCTTCACGGTGTCGCCCAGCTGCACCTTCAGCGATTTGATCTGGCCCGAGGCCTGGGCACCGACGCTGACCAGCTTGTAGGCGTCGATCACGCCGGTGGCTTCCACCGTCTGCTCGATGTCACCACGGCTGGCGGGCGTGGTCGCCACCGCCGGGGCGGCGGGCTTGCGCAGCAGCCACCAGGCGGCTGCGGCAACGGCAAGGGCGAGCAGGGCGATCAGTATCAGGCGACCCCGGCGGGTCGCGGGCAGCAGGCGGAACGTCACGTCGTGGCTTCACTCTCGGGGCCGCGGTGGCGGCGTTGGTGGGCATTGTGAAGACCGGGCGATGGGCGGCTCAATCCTCGGGGTATGTCTCTATGTAACACTGTCGGTGAATACGCGTAACCACAGGTATCCCGCCCATGGCTGGATACACTGGTACGCATTGCCCCGGATGCGGTTCAGCTGCCGACACGGGATGATCGCGACATGGAGACTGAAAACACGATGCATCGACTGCTGATCGTCGACGACGACAACGACATCCGCACCCTGCTGGCCGAACAGCTCGGCCGGGCCGGCTACCAGGTGAGCACGGCCGCAGACGGCACCGCCATGCGCCAGCTGCTGGACCGCGAACACGTGGACCTGATCGTGCTCGACCTCAACCTGCCGCGCGAGGATGGCCTGACCCTGTGCCGCGACCTGCGCGCGCGCTCGAACACGCCGGTGATCATGCTGACCGCGCGTGCCGAGCCGATCGACCGCGTGCTGGGCCTGGAAATGGGCGCCGACGACTACCTGGCCAAGCCGTTCGAACCGCGCGAGCTGCTGGCACGCATCCGCAACGTGCTGCGCCGGACCGAGGCGCTGCCGGCGAACCTGGAGCCGCTGGCGGTGCGCCGTGCGCGCTTCTCGCGCTGGGTGTTCGATCTGGAGCATCGCCACCTGGTGGACCCGGACGATCGCGTGGTGGTGCTGTCCGGCGCCGAGTTCCGCCTGCTGCGGGTGTTCATCGCCCATGCCAACAAGGTGCTGTCGCGCGAGCAGCTGGTCGCGCTCAGCAGCGGCCGCAACTACGAGGCGCAGGATCGCGCCATCGATCTGCAGGTCAGCCGGCTGCGCAACAAGCTGGGCGACGACGGTGGCCCGGACGGACTGATCAAGACCGTGCGCAACGAAGGCTATGTACTGGCCTCTTCGGTGGACCTGGAATAAGCCGCGATGAAGCGCCTGCGCCATTTCCTGTCCTCGATGGTCGGGCGGTTGTTCGTGATCCTGCTGCTGGGCATGAGCGTGGCCGCGATCGGCGCGACCATGCTGGCTACCTCCAAACGCCAGCAGGAGTTCGAGCGGCAGAACCTGAACCGCATCGCCGACCGCCTGCAGGGTTACGTCAACCTGCTCGACGGCAATCCCGAACTGCGCGAGCGCCTGCTGGAGGTTGGCGGGCCGAGCGTGCGCGCGCTGCAGCCAGGTGCACGCCTGGGGCGGGCCGATACGGCGTTGATGGAAGTGCTGGATGACCGGCCGGGCCCGGTCGCACGCGCGCATGTGCATTTTGCTTCGTTCCGCTCCTGCATTCCCAAGCTGCAGGACCTGCTGCCCCCGCCGCCACCGGGGCATCGCAAGCATCCGCGCGAACGTGATCCGGCATTCATCCCGCCCAAGTGCCGTGCGGTCGACGTGACCCTCAACGACGGCACGCTGCTGAAGCTGGCGCTGGATTCGCCTGCGGTGGCACACAACGGCATCCTGGCCGTGGACCCGTGGTTCCTGACCCTGCTGGTGCTGGCGATCGCGGTGCTGGCCTACATCGTCGCGCGCATGGCCAGCGCGCCGCTGCAGGAACTGGCGGCCGCTGCCGAGGATCTCGGCGATGACCTGCAGCGTGATCCCTTGCCACTGCGCGGGCCGCGCGAGGTGCAGCGTGCCGCCGAAGCCTTCAATGCCATGCAGCACCGCCTGCAGCGGCACCTGGCCGAGCGTACGCAGATGCTGGCGGCGATCACCCATGACCTGCAGACCCCGCTGACCCGCCTGCGCCTGCGCCTGGAGAACGTCAGCGATGAAGCGCTGCGCGAGCGCCTGATCGGCGATCTGGCGGCAATGCAGGCGCTGGTGCGCGAAGGCCTGGAGCTGGCCCGCAGCGCTGAGAGCGCCGAGCAGCGCGCCGCACTGGACCTGGATTCGCTGCTGGAAAGCATTGTCGAAGACACGGCCGAGGGCGGCGGCGACGTTGTCTTCGAAGGTGGCAGCGGAGCGGTGTTGATGTTGCGTCCGCTGGCCATGCACCGCCTGTTTTCCAACCTGGTGGACAACGCGGTGATGTATGCCTACCGGGTGCGGGTACGGGTCGAGCGTAGTGGTGGCGCGATCACCGTGGTGGTGGCCGATGACGGCCCGGGCCTGGCCGAGGATCAGCTGGAAGCCGTGTTCGACCCGTTCGTGCGGGTGGAAACCTCGCGTTCGCGCGAAACCGGCGGCGCGGGTCTGGGCCTGACCATCGCCCGCGCCCTGGCTGAGAAAGACGGGGCGCGGCTGTGGCTGCGCAACCGCGTCGAAGGCGGGCTGGAGGCGGTAGTGCAGTGGCCGGCCAGTGCACAGGTGACGCCGCCGGGCCGCGCGGGCTGAGCCTTCGCGGCTGGCGATGGTGACGCCCTGGGCCGGGTTTGGCCTATCATCTGCGCATCTTCCCAGTTCCCCCCCGATGAGCCAGCCCGTTCCCGCCGGCATGCCGTCCCGCGCTGCCCGGCAGTTCCCGCATGCTGCCAGGCCCGGCAGCCCTGCCTGGCCGCCGCCGCTGCACTGATGGCCGGACAGGGGGACATCGGGCGCTGGGTGGAGCGCTGCGGATCAGATATCGGTCGATGGCTGCGACAGGGCCTGCTGTGGCTGCTGCTGGCCCTTGCACTGCCGGTGGCAGCGCAGGAGGGGGCTCCGCCACTGCGCGACTACGCCATTGATGTATGGACGTCGCGCAACGGCCTGCCGCACAACTCGCTGCGCGACATCGCGCAGACCCCCGAAGGCCACCTCTGGTTCGCCACCTGGGAAGGCCTGGTGCGTTACAACGGGTTGGATTTCACCGTGTTCGACCGCAGTACCCGCCCGGGCCTGCGCGACAACGGCATCGGCGCGCTGTTCGTCGACCGCCAGGGTGGGCTGTGGATCAGTGATTCGCGGGGCAATGTCAGCCATCGCGGCAATGACGGCCAGTGGCGGGTCTGGGAGCACCAGGCCGATACCCCGCAGGTCCTGATCCAGTCCATGCAAATGGACAGCCAAGGCCGCCTGTGGCTGCTGTATGAAGGCAAGGGCATCGGCTATCTGACGCCGGACACCGGCATCGTCTACCAGGCTCCGGCCGCCGACCTGCCGATGGCGATGAGCTTCACCAAGCTGGTGGTCGACGCGCAGGACCGGGTCTGGGCCGGCACGTTGGATGGACTGGTGCTGCGCGACAACGATGGCGTGCTCAAGCGGGCGCCCGCGGCGTGGGGGCTGGGCGCCGGCAGTGGCCTGTCGTGGCCGTACCGCGCTCCGGATGGCGCGCTGTGGATCGTCGCCGGCGAGCGCCTGTACCGGGTGGAGGATGATCAGCTGGTGCTGATGCACCGCCTGCCGGGGCAGCTGCACCTGACCTCGATGCTGCAGGATCGCCATGGCGACCTGTGGCTGGGCACCGAGAACCAGGGCCTGCTGCGGATCTCAGCGCATGGCCTGGAGCGCCTGCCGGCGGGCCTGAACCTGCCGGGTGGGCGCGTGGTCAGCCTGCGCGAGGATGCCGAGGGCAGCATCTGGGTGGGAGCCAACGGTGGCCTGTACCGCCTGCGCGAAACACTGTTCAGCAGCTACACCGAGCGCGATGGCCTCAGTGGCGACTATGTGCGCACCGTGTTCGAGGACCGCGATCGCCAGCTGTGGGTCGGCAGTGCCAGCGGCCTCGACCTGCAGGCTGCTGATGGCCGCTTCCGCGCGATGCCGCTGCACAACCGCGGCGGCAAGGCACCTTCGGTGCTCAGCCTGGCGCAGGGCCCGGACGGTGACCTGTGGGTCGGAACGTTCGGTGATGGCGTCTACCGTCTTGGCCCCGATGGCCGGCTGCGGCACAACTATGCCGCCGCCGATGGCATGCCGGGCGGCAACATCCGCGCGATCAGCGTGGACCCGCAGGGTGTGGTCTGGGCCGGCACCCAGAAGGGCGTGGTCCGCATCGACGGCGACCGCGTGCAGGTATCAAGCGTTGCGGGCATGCCCAGCGGCCTGATCACCGCGCTTGAGCACGATCACCAGGGCAACCTGTGGATCGGCACCATCGAGGGCATCCGCGTACTGCGCGGCGATCACGTGCAGTCGATCGACCTCGCGCCGATGGGCGGTGGCCGCAGCGTGTTCGGCTTCCATCAGCTGGGTGACGCGATGTGGATCAGCAGCGACCGTGGCCTGTACCGCTGGCGCAACGGCACGCTGGCACGGGTGGGGTTGGAGCAGGGCATGCCGGTGGATGCGGTGTTCCAACTGGTGCCGGATCGCCTTGGCAACGTGTGGATCAGCAGCAACCGCGGCGTGCTGCGCACCGACATGGCCACGCTCAATGCGGTTGCCGACGGGCGCGCGCCGCGGGTGGTGGTGGAGCGCTACAACGAGATTGACGGCATGGCCAACGCGCAGGCCAACGGCAGCTCCGGGCCATCGGCGATCCTGCGCCAGGACGGCACGTTCTGGGTGGTCACCGCCGGAGGCCTGAGCACCGTCGATCCGCAACGCCTGCAGCGTTTCCGCGAGCGTCTTTCACCGCCGGCAGCGATTGAAAGCGTGCAGGTGGATGGCGCACCGGTGCATTGGGAAGGCCCGGACCGCAACTACATTCCCGGCGGCCGCCGCTTGGCGGTGAGTTATGTCGGCCTGAGCTACCTGATGTCTGACCGGATCCGCTACCGCACGCGGTTGGACGGCCTGGATACGGGATGGGTCGAACGCGGCCCGCAGCGCAGCGTGGAGTTCGTTGGCCTGCCGCCGGGCGACTACACCCTGCACGTGGCCGCTGCCCATCCGAGTGGCAGCTGGGGCCAGCAGGAAGCGGTATGGAGCTTCACCGTGGAGCCGTTCTGGTGGCAGCGACGCAGCGTGCAGGTGCTGGGTGGCCTGTTGCTGCTGGCCGGGCTGGTGGCGCTGTACCGGCTGCTGCTGCAGCAGCTGAAGGCCAGCAACCTGCGCCTGGCACGGCGCGTGGACGAGGCGACCTTCGACCTGCAGGCCAAGACCGTGCACCTGCAGGCGCTGAACCAGGAAAAGACCGAGCTGGCCGAGCGCCTCGCACGCCAGGCCGAGGCATTCGAACGGCAGGCCCGCGAGGATGCGCTGACCGGCCTGGCCAACCGCCGTGCCTTCGATGAAACGCTGGCGCGTGACTTCGCCCGTTCGCAGCGCAGCGGTCATCCGCTGTGCCTGGTGGTGCTGGATATCGACCACTTCAAGGACGTCAACGACCGTCACAGCCACAGCATCGGTGATGCGGTGCTGGTGCAGGTGGCGCGGTTGATCGCCGCCGCTAGCCGCGATTCGGACCTGCCGGCGCGGACTGGCGGCGAAGAGTTTGCGCTGCTGCTCAACGACACCCGCCTGGAGGAAGCCGCACAGCTATGCGCGCGCCTGCGCGGCCTGTTCCATGACCACCCCGACTGGGCTGGCGTGGACGGCCTGCGCGTGACCTTCAGCGCGGGCCTGGTGGAACTGGCGAACGATGACCGCACCCCGGCGCTGCTGTACCAGCGTGCCGACCGCGCGCTGTACCGCGCCAAGAGCGATGGCCGGGATCGAACGAGCATCGGTTGATTGCATCCACGCATGGCGTGGATCTACCGTCCGGTGAGTGGTGGGTGCGGACCGTTGGTCCGCACTGCGTGGATGCGGTTGCGCCGTTGGCTGGCTTACCGCGGCCAGGCGTTGGCGATGGTGCAGAACAACCGCGCGGTCTGCTCGGTGTCGTATACCGCGCTGTGCGCCTCGTTGGCATCCCAACCCAGCCCGGCGGCGGTGGCCGCACGCGCCAGCACGGTCTGCCCGTAGGCGATGCCGGCCAGGGTCACCGTATCGAACACGCTGAAGGGATGGAACGGATTGCGCTTGTGGCCGGTGCGCGCCACGGCGGCATTGACGAAGCCGAGGTCGAAATGCGCGTTGTGGCCGACCAGGATCGCGCGCTGGCAGCCGTACTTCTTCATGGCCGCGCGTACCGGGGTGAAGATGTGGTCCAGTGCCGCCTTCTCTTCCTTGGCCAGCCGGAACGGGTGGTCGAGGATGATGCCGGTCACTTCCAGCGACTTCGGGTCGATCTCCAGGCCCTCGGCCGGCACCACGTGGGCACTGGCGGTTTGGCCGGGGTAGAGCAGGCCGTTCTCGTCCATCTCGATCGGCACGGCGGCGATTTCCAGCAGCGCGTTGCGCTGGCTGTCGAAGCCGCCGGTTTCCACGTCCACCACCACCGGCAGGAAGCCGCGGAAGCGTTGTGACATCGCGCGCTGCGCCTGGGGGACTGCGGAATCGGGAGCGGCGGCAGGTGCGGGGGTGGGGTCAGTCATGCGTGAATTCTAGCAGAGCAACCCTGAGCGCCCGGCCAGCCCTCGGTGCATGCGTTCCCTGCGCGGGCGTGTGTCGACCAAGGTCGACACCTACCGGGACACCGCGCGCTCAGGATTCCGGTAGGTGCCAACCCTGGTTGGCACACGGTGCGCCGACCAGGTTTGGCGATTACCGGACTGCTGGCCGTGCAGGCGTGGCCGAGGGAGACCACCGCGCCAACCACGCATCCACGCTCAGCCTGCCGGCGCCGGTGAAGATCAGCGGCAGCAGCATCGCCATGAACAGTACTGGCAGCTTGAAGTTGCCGAAGCCCTGGTCAGTGATCGCGTAGCCCATGGCCAGGTCGGCCAGCGAGTTCCACTCCATCGGCCAATGCACCGCATAGGTGGCCACTACGGTCAGCACCAGCAGGCTGGCGGCGGCAAACCGGGTGCCGAAGCCAACCAGCAGGCAGGCCGCGCCAATCAGCTCGAACCAGGTGGCAAGCTGCCAGTTCAGGGTGGCCGGCAGCTGGTCGAACGGGAACGGGAAAGCGTCCTGCAGGTCGGCGAACCAGTTCTGGCCGTGCAGCTTTTCGCGGCCGGATTCGAAGTATTCCCAGGCCAGCAGCAGGCGCAGGCCGAGCGGGGCCAACCAGGGGGCGAGACGGTCCAGCTGGCCGCGCGCGGCGGCCAGGGTCGGAAGGTTCATCGGTGGTTCTCCGGGGGGAAGGGGCGTCAGCCAGGGGCTGTGAGCGGGCCGATCACGCCGGCCTGCAGGAACTGCTGCAGCAGTGCAGCACCGGGTTCGGCCAGCGCCTCCTCAGCCAGGCCGTGCGCGGCGGCCAATTGCCGCAGATAGGCATGTCCATCGAGGCCGGGTTGTTCGCCGATGCTGGACAGCAGGTATACCGCCAGCGGGCTGAGTGCGGCGAAGCGCACTTCGCCGTCAGCCTCACGGCGCACCAGCAGGCCGGTCGGCTCGGTGGGCGGCTGCGTCGGTGCATCCTCGGCGCCCAGCCGGTGCACCGGCCACTGGTACAGCAGCGGCCACGCCAGCGGCGAGCGTTGCAGTGGTACCTGCAGCGGATCGATGTTGCCCGGCGCCGGCAGCGGCTTGGCAGGAAGCTGGTACAGCGCGGTTTCCACCCACTCGTAGTGGGCCAGCTCGGCCAACGCCGGGTGCGGCAGCTGCGGCTGTGCCTGCAGCCACTGCACGAATTCGGCGGCCAGTTCGGTGAACAGCGGCGTCTGGCAGCGATGGGTGGCGAAGTAGTGGCGCACCAGGTCGCTCCAGGCCGGTTCGCCGAGCAGGCGCACGCAGACCGGGAAGCCGTTGCTCAACAGGCCGAGCAGGTTGTTGAACAGCAGCCGTTGGTACACCGCGACCCGGCGTGGCTCCAGCCCGACCGGCGGTGGCACACCCTGCGGATCGCGCAGGTGTGCGGTGAACGCATGCTGCTGTGCGCGCAGAGTGTGGGAGGTATCAGCCATGGGCGATACCGGCATGGCTGGACTGCAGGCGGCGGATGGTCTGCAGTTCGCCCTGCAGCTCGGCGTACGGGGGGAAGTTGAAATCGCGTTCGAGCAGGGTGGGGCGTGGGCCGATGCGCGCGTAGGTACGCGCCAGCAGCTCCCAGACCGGGTCGATCACCGCGCTGCCATGGGTGTCGATCTTCAGGTCCGGTGCCTCGTCCAGGTGCCCGGCCACGTGCAGGCAGACGATGCGCTCTGCGGGCAGCCCGGCAATGAAGCTGTCGGCATCGTAGCCGTGGTTGCAGGCGTTGACGTAGACATTGTTGACGTCGAGCAACAGGTCGCAGTCGGCTTCGGCGAGCACGGCATTGGTGAAGGCCAGTTCGTCCATCGCCGGCTCCGGCGCCAGGTAGTAGGACACGTTCTCCACCGCGATGCGGCGACCCAGCAGGTCCTGCACGTGGGTGATGCGTGCGGCGGTATGGCGCACGGCTTCGTCGGTGAACGGAATCGGCAGCAGGTCGTACAGGTGCCCGTCGTCGCTGCAGTAGCTCAGGTGCTCGCTGTACAGCGGCACGCGGTGTTTTTCCAGGAACTGGCCGACCTGTTCCAGCAGCTGCGTATCCAGTGGCGCGCTGCCGCCCAGCGACAACGACAGGCCGTGGCAGCTCAACGGGTGGCGCTGCGCCAGTTCGGCCAGTGCATCCCCGGCGGGACCACCGACATGGATCCAGTTCTCCGGCGCGCATTCGAGGAAGTCGAAGTCACCGGCCGGCGCATCGCGCAGATCCTGCAGCAGCGCCCGGCGCAGCCCCAACCCGGCGGCCGCCGCACGAAGCGGCGACCGCAGGTGGACGGCGCTGGCGCGGACGTCAGTGCTTGGCACCGCACTTGCCTTCGCCGCACTTGCCCTCGGCCGACTTCTTGTCGCCGCTCTTGGCCTTGGCGCCTGCCGCAGCACCGGCGGCCTTGCCCTTGTCGGCGCCGCATTTGCCTTCGGCACTCTTGCCGTCGGCACCACATTTGCCTTCGGCGTGCTTGGTCGCGTCCGCGGCCATCTTGGTGTCCGCTGCCTTGGCATCGGTGCTGGCCTTGGCGGCCTGACCAGCGACCAGATAGCCCTGGGCCAGGTCGCTCATGCTCAGGGCCGAGGCACTGGCGGTCATGCCCAGGCCGGCGGCCAGGGCGGTAGCAGTCAGCAGGGACAGGGTCTTGTTGGAACTGCTCATCGGTGGTGCTCCTGGGTGGTGTGGGCGGTTGCCCGGGTCGCCGGCAGGGTTGCCGGTGGAAGCGATGGTGCAGCGATCCTACTCAACGAATCCTCGCCAAGACCTCAAATTTTCGTGAGGTTTGTTACAGAAGGGGAACACGGTTTCCGGTAGATCCACGCCATGCGTGGATGAATTGCCGGAATGCCCAGAAACAAGAAGGCCGCTGTCACCAGGACAGCGGCCACCTTGGAGTCAACTACGGTGTTGCAGTGCAGCGTCAGGGCTGGCCGGTGCTGGAGGTCTCGTCGCGTTTTTCACGCGGCGGCAGCGGCTGCTCACCGTGCACCAGGAACCACACGTTCTCGGCGATGTTGGTGGCGTGGTCGCCCACGCGCTCCAGGTTCTTGGCCATGAACAGCAGGTGGGTGCACGGGGTGATGTTGCGCGGGTCTTCCATCATGTAGGTCAGCAGCTCGCGGAACAGCGCGGTGTACTGCGCGTCCAG
This sequence comes from Stenotrophomonas sp. 62841_Sma, assembly GCF_056482945.1. Classification (NCBI taxonomy): domain Bacteria; kingdom Pseudomonadati; phylum Pseudomonadota; class Gammaproteobacteria; order Lysobacterales; family Lysobacteraceae; genus Stenotrophomonas; species Stenotrophomonas sp. 62841_Sma. The sequence continues at coordinate 1,592,349 of NZ_CM151224.1, forward strand.
GCGGGCGTCGTCCTCGCGCAGCGCCAGCGCAGCGTCGGCATCGTTGTCGCGGTAGGCGGCAATGGCGCGGCGCACCTGCTGCGCGGCCAGGCGGCCGAGCGCCCGCAGGCCCTGGATCTGTGGCAGCGGCGGCACTTTGCCCAGCGCGATCGAACGCTTGGCAACGTTGGCCGCATAGTCGCCGATGCGCTCGATGTCGGCCGGGATGCGCAGGCCGGCCAGGATCTCGCGCAGGTCGCGCGCCATCGGCCCACGCAGCGCCAGGCGCATCACGTCATGGCTGATCTGCTGCTCCAGCGCATCGATCGCTTCGTCGTTGGCGATGATGCGATGGGCGGCGTTCTCGTCGCGCTTCTCGATCACGTCCATCGCCGCTTCGAGCTGAGCGACGGCCATCTCGCCCATGCGCACGATTTCGGCCACCAGCCGCTGCTGTTCTTCGTCGTAGCTCTTGACGATGTGGTCGTTGGGAAGATTCATGGTCTGCAATCCGGGTAGAGCCAGGCCATGCCTGGCTGGCGTGATTTGTAGAGTCGAGCCATGCTCGACTGACATTGTCTGTCTGTCGACTGACGTTTCAGCCGAAGCGACCGGTGATGTAATCCTCGGTCTGCCGCTGCGACGGCTGCGAGAAGATCACTTCGGTGCGGTCGTGCTCGATCAGGTCGCCCAGGTACATGAAGGCGGTGTAGTCGGACACGCGCGCGGCCTGCTGCATGTTGTGGGTGACGATGACGATGGTGTACTCGTGCTTGAGCTCTTCCACCAGCTGCTCGATGCGGCTGGTCGAGATCGGATCCAGCGCCGAGGTCGGCTCGTCCAGCAGCAGCACCGACGGGCGCAGGGCCACGGCACGGGCGATGCACAGGCGCTGCTGCTGGCCACCGGACAGGCCCAGTGCGCTCTGCCCCAGCTTGTCCTTCACTTCGTCCCACAGTGCGCCCTGGCGCAGTGCCTGCTCGACGCGGTCGGCCATGTCGGCCTTGCTCAGCTTCTCGTGGTGGCGGATGCCGTAGGCCACGTTCTCGAAGATGGTCATCGGGAACGGCACCGGCTTCTGGAACACCATGCCGACCTTGCTGCGCAGGCGGTTCATCGGGTACTTCGGCGACAGGATGTTCTCGCCGTCCAGCAGCACTTCACCACGCGCCTCCAGCTTCGGGTACAGCGCGTAGATGCGGTTGAAGATGCGCAGCAGGGTCGACTTGCCGCAGCCGGAGGGACCGATCAGCGCGGTCACGCGCTTTTCCGGGATCTCCAGGTTGATGCCCTTCAGGGCATGGAACTTGTCGTAGTAGAAGTCCAGTCCACGCGCAGCCAGCTTCACCGGCGACGGCGTGTGCAGGCTCTCGTGCGAGGACGGCACGGCGATGCGCTGCATCGGCACGGCGTTGGAAAGGTCGTTCATGGCGTTATCCACGGAAAGGTCAGTCATGGGAGATACGGTTGCGCAGCAGGATGCCGCGGGCGGCAAGGCTGACCAGCAACACGAAGACAGTCAGCACCAGGGCACCGGCCCAGGCCAGCACCTGCCAGGATTCATACGGGCTGCCGGCGAACTGGTTCATCACCACCGGCACCGAGGCCATCGGCTGGAAGATGTTGTTGTTCCAGTACTGGTTGCCGAAGGCAGTGAACAGCAGCGGTGCGGTCTCGCCGGAGATGCGGGCCAGCGCCAGCAGGATGCCGGTGATGATGCCGGCCGACGCACTGCGATACAGCACCTGCACGATCACCTTCCACTGCGGGATGCCCAGCGACAGGGCCGCTTCGCGCATCTGCGAGGGCACCAGGCGCAGCATTTCGTCGGTGGTGCGCACCACCACCGGCAGCACGATGAAGGCCAGCGACAGTGCACCGGCGAACGCCGAGAAGTTGCCGCCGGTCTGCATCACGTACAGCGTGTAGACGAACAGGCCAAGCACGATGGATGGGGCCGACAGCAGGATGTCGTTGACGAAGCGGACCACGGTGCCGGCCTTGCGGGCGTTGCCGTACTCGGCCAGCCAGGTGCCGGCCAGCACGCCCAGCGGGGTGCCGATGCCGATCGCCAGCGCACACATCACCGCACTGCCGAAGAAGGCGTTGGCGAGACCGCCTTCCTGCATCGGCGGCGGCGTCATCTTGGTGAACAGATCCCAGTTGATGCCGGCCAGGCCCTTGGAGGCCAGGGTGAACAGGATCCAGCCCAGGAAGAACAGGCCGAACAGGGCGGTGGCGCAGGAGGCGGTGATCGCAACGACGTTGCCGATGCGACGGCGCAGGTACAGCGAATCAGCGGTGGTGGACATCAGTTGCCCTCCTTGCGGGACAGGCGCATCAGCATCAGGCGGGCGATGGCCAGCACCACGAAGGTGACGATGAAGAGGACGAAGCCGAGCAGCAGCAGGGCCGAGCGGTAGGTTTCAGTGGCTTCGCCGAAATCGTTGGCGATCAGCGCGGCGATGGTGGTGCCCGGTTCCAGCAGCGACGGCGACAGGCGCACGCTGTTGCCGATCACGAAGGCCACTGCCATCGTCTCGCCGAGGGCGCGGCCGAGGCCGAGGAAGATGCCGCCGATCACTGCCGAGCGGGTGTAGGGCAGGACGATGTCCCAGCTCACTTCCCACTTGGTGGAGCCCAGCGCGTAGGCCGATTCCTTCAGGCGGGTCGGCACGGTCAGGAACACTTCGCGCATCACCGAGGAGATGAACGGAATGACCATGATGGCCAGCACGAAACCGGCGGTGAGCATGCCGATGCCCAGCGGCGGACCCTGGAACATCGGGCCGATGATCGGCCATTCGCCCAGCGTCTCGTTGAGGAACGGGGTGACGTACTCGGTCATCACCGGCACCAGCACGAACAGGCCCCACATGCCGTAGATGATCGAGGGAATGCCGGCCAGCAGTTCGATGGCGGTACCGACCGGGCCACGCAGCCAGCGCGGCGCGACTTCGGTGAGGAAGAAGGCGATGCCGAAGCTGACCGGCACGGCGATGACCATCGCGATGACCGCGGTGACCAGGGTGCCGTAGATCGGAGCGAGGGCGCCGAACTTGTTTTCGACCGGATTCCAGTCGGCGGAGAAGAAGAAGCTCAGGCCCTGCATCTGCAGGGCATGGCGGCCGCCCCACAGCATCGACAGCGCGGCGCAGGCCAGCGCGATCAGGACGAAGATGACGGTGCCGACCAGCACCCATCGGAACAGTTTGTCGTTGCGGGCATCACGCGCATCACGCGTGGACGGGGCGGCTACAGGCTGGGCGATGGCATTCATGGGGACGGCAGGGCCAGGAAGGGGCGGGGCGGCACGGCGTGGAAGAAGCGGTGCCCGCTCGGGGCGGGCACCGTCGTGTCCATCACTTCAGGTCGGTCGCCCAGTAGGCCTCGATCTGCTTGACCAGTTCGGCCGGCAGCGGCACGTAGTGCAGCTCGTTGGCCTGGGCCTGGCCGTTCTCGAAGGCCCACTTGAAGAAGGCCAGGGTGTCCTGGTTGCGCTTGGCGTCCTTCGGCTGCTTCTGCATCAGCATGAAGTTGGTGGCGGTGATCGGCCACGCCTGCTCGCCCGGGGCGTTGGTGATGACCAGGTTGAAGTCCTTGGCGCTGGCCCAGTCGGCGCTGGCAGCCGCAGCGGCGAAGGTTTCCGCGCTCGGCTCGACCCAGTTGCCGGCGGCGTTCTGCATGGCGGTGTACGGCATGCCGTTCTGCAGCGCGTAGGCCAGTTCGACGTAGCCGATCGAGCCCTTGATCTGCTTCACGTAGGAAGCGACGCCTTCATTGCCCTTGCCACCGACGCCGTCCGGCCACTGCACCGAGGTGCCTTCGCCGACCTTGCTCTTCCACTCCGGGCTGACCTTGGACAGGTAGTTGGAGAAGTTGAAGGTGGTGCCCGAACCGTCCGAACGGTGGACCAGGGTGATCTTGCCGTCCGGCAGCTTCACGCCCGGGTTGGCGGCGACGATGGCCGGGTCGTTCCAGGTCTTGACCTTGCCGAGGAAGATGTCGGCCAGCAGGGCGCCGCTGAGGCGCAGCTTGCCGGTTTCCAGGCCTTCGATGTTGACCACCGGCACCACGCCGCCGATGGCGGACGGGAACTGGGCCAGGCCGGCCTGGGCCAGCTCTTCGCTGCTCAGCGGCTTGTCGGAGGAACCGAAGTCGACGGTGCCGGCCTTGATCTGGGCGATACCGCCACCGGAGCCGATCGACTGGTAGTTGATCTTGGCACCGGTGCTGGCGTTGTAGTCAGCCGACCACTTGGAGACCAGCGGGAAGATGAAGGACGCGCCCGCGCCGGACACTTCGGCGGTCACCTTGGCACCGGCAGCGGCCGGGGCGGCGGCACCGTCGGCAGCCGGCTGCTGCGCGGCCTGCTTGTCGCCACCGCAGGCCGACAGGCCCAGGGCGATGGCCAGGGAAAGGGCGGCAAGGCCGGCCGAGTGCAGTTTCATGGTCACTCCATAGCGGGGAAGAGCCGACGTCGTCGGCGGATGCGGCTATGAAATGATGTTTTTGTTACAGCCGTATTACGACCATGACAGAGGTGTCCTGGATCACGTTCTGACAAGGGTTTCACGGGGTTGGCGCCGACCCGGCAGGAGCCGGGAGACCCCCGATCTGCGCACCGGTATGACGGCAGGCGCAAGGTAGAGCCGAGCCCATGCTCAGCTGCGCGCGAGGCCAGGCCAGAAGCAGCCGAGCATGGGCTCGGCTCTACAAACACTCCTGCCTTTGCTCCTGCCTTTCATGACCCCACCGCGCCCCCGTTGAATCCGTCCAGAGGCGGTGGGCCAGGGCGTGCAGGACCGTCCACGGCATGGATGCCGTGGCCGAGCCCCCAGGGACGGGTTTACGGCGTGTCCTGCACGCCCTGGCCCACCGACTTCCCCACGGATCAGCGAAGGCGCAGCGCTCTTCACGACCAACCCCCAAAAACAAGAAGAGCGCGAGATCTCGAGGATCTCGCGCCCGGGTGGGATCGGCGGGGGAGAGAGGACCCGCCGATCCCGTTCCTGCGGGGGAACGCGCTTGCTTACTTCAGGTTCTGCGACCAGTAGGTCTCGATCTGGCGGACCAGGCTGTCCGGCAGCGGCACGTAATCCAGCTGGCGGGCCTGGGCGTCGCCGCTCTTGTAGACCCAGCGGAAGAACTCCTGGGTGGCCTTGCCGTTGGCAGCATTCTTCGGCTTCTTGTGCACCAGGATGAAGTTGGTGGCGGTGATCGGCCAGGACTCGGCGCCCGGGGCGTTGGTCATCACCAGGTAGAAGTCCTTGGCGCTGGCCCAGTCAGCGCTGGCGGCAGCGGCGGCGAACGAGGCGTCGCTCGGCTGCACGAAGCGGCCGGCGGCATTCTTCATCGCGGTGTACGACAGCTTGTTCTGCAGCGCGTAGGACAGTTCGACGTAGCCGATGCCGCCCTTGATCTGCTTCACGTAGGCAGCAACGCCCTCGTTGCCCTTGCCGCCGATGCCGGCCGGCCACTGGACCGAGGTGCCTTCACCGACCGAGCTCTTCCACTCCGGGCTGACCTTGGACAGGTAGTTGACGAAGTTGAAGGTGGTGCCCGAGCCATCCGAGCGGTGCACGACGGTGATCTTGGCGCTCGGCAGGGTCACGCCCGGGTTCAGCGCGGCGATGGCCGGGTCGTTCCAGGTCTTGATCTTGCCCAGGAAGATGTTGGCCAGCACGGTGCCGTCCAGCTTCAGCGCGCCCGGGGCGATGCCGGCAACGTTGACCACCGGCACCACGCCGCCGATCACCGACGGGAACTGCGCCAGGCCCGCAGCAGCCAGTTCTTCCGGCTTCAGCGGAGCATCGGAGGAGCCGAAATCAACGGTCTTGGCCTTGATCTGGGCGATACCACCGCCGGAACCGATCGACTGGTAGTTGACCTTGTTGCTGGTGGCGGCGTTGTAGTCGGCCGACCACTTCGACATCACCGGGTAGATGAACGAGGCGCCCGCGCCGGTGATTTCAGCGGCGTTGGCGGCGAACACGGACGACGCTGCGAAGACGGCAACGGCAACGCGCGACTTGAAGGCGTGGATCACGGGGTGGCTCCTGGGTTGATTGGGATGCGGGGTTACCCGCCCGGCGCACATTCCATAACGGTTCGATGACAGCGCAGGGACCGTTGTATGACGCAACCGTTACAGCGCTGCCCGGCGCCCGCACAGCCAGGGGCGTGAAGGTTCTGAGTGCTGCGGGCAACGTGATGACCATGCGCCGGAGACGGACGTGGCCCGGTTGCGATCACGTTCTATATGTCGCTGATGGACTGCCCGCTGTGGTCGTCAATGCCATCCCGGCCTGGCATTCCGCAGTGATGCCGCGTCATCCACACGAAACCATCAATGCAGGTGAGCGCTGCGCGGCGGTCGGCCCGGGCCGGGACGCTGATACGTGACGCCATATGCCGCAAGGGATCGACAAGCATGTGGCGGCAAATGAGTCGTACGCATGACCGCACGAAGAAATCTGTGGTTGGTGCTCAGGTTGTCATTCGGCTGTCATGGTTTTAACGGAATGTTCGCAAAACGCTTGACCGGCCTGCCGGCGTGGCGTTCTGCCCAAGCCATTCCAACCCTCTGGAGAAATCCAAAATGCGTTCCCATTTGCTCGCCGCCGCGGTCGTTGCAAGCCTCGGTCTGGTTTCCGCCGACGCCTTCGCAGCTCCCGCCAGCACGGGCGTATCCCAGGCACAGCTGCAGCAGCTGCAGGCGCAGATCGCTGCCCTGCAGGCCCAGGTCCAGCAGTTGCAGAACGATTCGCAGGCGCTGCAGGCACAGTCCGATGCGCAGTCCGAAGTGAACATCACCCAGGCCCAGGCCCTGGAAGGTGCACAGAAGACCCAGACCAGCGTCGACAAGCTGGCCAAGCTGGTCAATGACAACAAGATCGGCGGTCGCATGTTCTTCGACCTGACCAACATCGACAAGACCAGCAACGGCAAGGACACCGCCGCCAGCGGCACCGGTCTGGACGTCAAGCGCTTCTACCTGACCGTCGACCACAAGTTCAACGACATCTGGTCGGCCAACCTGACCACCGACTTCCAGTACAGCTCGGCCATCGGCAACACCGAACTGTTCGTCAAGAAGGCCTACGTGCAGGGTAGCTTCGACCCGGCCTTCAACCTGCGCGTCGGTGCCGCCGACATGCCGTGGATTCCGTACGTCGAGAAGTTCTACGGCATGCGTTATGTCGAGAACACCCTGACCGACCGCCTGAAGTACGGCAACTCGTCCGACTGGGGCCTGCATGGCTTCGGCAACCTGGGCAACAACTTCAACTACGCGGTCTCGGTTGTGTCCGGCGCCGGCTACAAGAACCCGACCCGCAGCAAGGGCATGGACGTGGAAGGCCGCGCGGCCTATACCCCGAACGAGAACTTCGTGGTTGCCGTCGGTGGCTACAGTGGCAAGCTGGGCAAGGAAACCGACATCCAGAGCGCCGAGAACACCTACACCCGCGCCAATGCGATGGTGGCCTACGCCAGCAGCGACTTCCGCGTCGGTGGCGAGTACTTCCAGGCCAAGAACCTCAACAACGTGATGACCGTTGCCACCGACAAGACCAGCGGCTGGTCGGTGTGGGGCAGCGTGCGCGTCACCGACGGCGGCATCAACGTGTTCGGTCGTTACGATGACACCGACGTCAGCAAGACGCTGGACCCGACCCTGAGCGACAAGTACTGGAACGTCGGCGTCGAGTTCCCGGTCATGAAGAACCTCAAGCTGTCGACCGTGTACAAGTACACGCACCTGGCCAACGCCAGCGACAAGAAGAACGACAAGACCAAGGAGTTCGGCGTCTGGGGCGACCTGTCGTTCTGATTTCCTGAAGCACTCTTGTCTACAAGCAAAGACGGCGGGCCCTGTGCCCGCCGTCCTTGTTTTGTCACACCACGAACGCGTTCACGCCTCGGCCGTGGTCTTTTCCTTGAACCGGCACAGGTCGGCGATCACGCAGCCCGGGCAATCCGGCTTGCGCGCCTTGCACACATAACGTCCGTGCAGGATCAGCCAGTGATGCGCGTCGAGCAGGAACTCGGCCGGAATCACCTTCACCAGTTTGTCTTCCACTTCGCGCACGTTCTTGCCCGGGGCCAGGCCGGTGCGGTTGGAGACGCGGAAGATATGCGTGTCCACCGCCATCACCGGCTCACCGAACGCAGTGTTGAGCACCACGTTGGCGGTCTTGCGGCCCACGCCCGGCAGCGCTTCCAGTTCATCGCGATCGCGCGGCACTTCACCGCCGTGCTTCTCCAGCAGGATCGCGCAGGTGGCGATCACGTTCTTCGCCTTGGCGTTGAACAGACCGATGGTGGCGATGTACTGCTTCAGCCCGTCCTCGCCAAGCGCGAGGATCTTTGCCGGGGTATTGGCCACCGGGAACAGGCGGCGCGTGGCCTTGTTGACGCCCACGTCGGTGGCCTGCGCCGACAGCGCGACCGCCACCAGCAGTTCGAACGGTGAGCTGTACTCCAGTTCGGTCTTCGGGTGCGGATTGAGTTCGCGCAGGCGGGTGAACATCTCCACCACGTCGGCGCGCGGCATGCTGCCACCGCGTCGCGCCGGCGCGCGCGGGGTCTTCTTCGCAGCGGCCATTACTGCTCCTTGCCGGTGGCGCGGGCCTTGGCCCGGGCGAGAATCGCGGCGGCGGCCGGGGGCAGGGCGGGCTTCACGTCCGGCGCCGGGGCTGGCGTTCGTCGCGCATCGCGTTCGGCCTCGCGGCGCGCCAGGCGCACGGCACGGGCACGGTAGCGTTCGCGTGCGGCCCAGGCCGCGTGCAGCTGCTGCTGGGCCTGCTGCAGGCGTCGTGGAAGGTCCGGGTGGCCGGGCAGCAGCTGTTCGTCGCCGGCACGGGCGACGTAGTCCATGAGACCGGCCTGCAGGGCGCCATCGAGATCGTCTGCCTGGACCCGGGCGAACAGCTGCGCGGGGTTGGGTCGGGATGCCATGGCGTCAGCGGTTCTGGAAGGCCGGCGGGCGGCGCTGCAGGAAGGCGCTGGTGCCTTCGCGCATGTCTTCGGTGGCGAACAGCAGGCCGAACTGCGCGCTTTCGTACTCCAGCCCAGCCTCCAGGCTGCATTCGCCACCCACGTGTACCGCGTCGAGCAGGCCACGCAGGGCCAGCGGGGCCGAGCGTGCCAGCTGGCGCGCGATGTCCTGTACACGGTTGTCCAGCGCATCGGCGGGCACCACCTCGTTGACGATGCCCAGTTCCAGCGCACGCGCGGCGTTGATCGGTGCACCCAGCAGGCACAGCTCCAGGGTGGCGGCGCGGCCGCACAGGCGCAGCAGGCGCTGGCTGCCGCCGAAGCCGGGAATCAGGCCGAGGTTGATCTCCGGCTGCCCGACCTTGGCCGTATCGGCAGCGATGCGCAGGTGGCAGGCCATGGCCAGCTCCAGCCCGCCGCCCAGGGCGAAGCCGTTCACGCGTGCGATCACCGGCTTGGGCATGCGCTCGATCTGGCGCATCAGGGCCTGGCCGAGCAGGGAGAAATCACGTCCCTGAACCGCACTGAGTGTGTTCATCTCGGCGATGTCGGCCCCGGCCACGAAAGCCTTCGGACCGGCACCGGTCAGCACCACCACGCGCACGTCCGGGTCGGCTGCGGCGGCGCTGAAAGCCTCGGTCAGCGCCTGCAGGGTCGCGGCATTCAAGGCGTTGAGCTTGTCCGGGCGCTGGACGGTCACGGTGCGGATGGCGCCGTCGTCGGCGACAGCGATCAGGGCATCGGCCACGGGGAAACTCCTGAAACGTTAAAAAAAAGTGAGATTGAACTCCGCCAACGCAGACGGGTCTTAGCCTGCATCGTGAGTAGCGGTTACACGTTGTGCCCGTTATCCTAACCCGTCGCCTCAGGGCGGCGCAGAACGTCCCTGAGTTACCACCCCTGGAGAACTGTTTGATGAAGTTGCGTTCTATCGCGGTCGCCGTCGCGGCCCTGGCCCTGACGGGCAATGCCTTCGCCCAGGACGTCTCGTCCGAAAAGGGCAAGCTGAGCTACTACTTCGGTTACGACTACGGCAACAACCTGGCGGAGCTGACCGGTCGTGGTGAGCAGCTGGACATCAACTCGGTGGTGAAGGGTCTGCAGGACGCCTACGCCAAGAAGCAGCCGGCGATCACCGCCGACCAGCTGAAGCCGGCCGTTGAAGCGTTCCAGAAGCGCGAGCAGGGCCGTGCCCAGGCTGCCAAGGCCGAGTACGAAAAGGCTGCTGCCGAAAACAAGACCAAGAGCGATCAGTTCATCGCGGCGAACAAGGCCAAGGCCGGCGTGCAGTCCCTGCCGAGCGGCGTCCAGTACCGCGTGATTGAAGCCGGCAAGGGCGCCAAGCCGACCCAGGCCAGCACCGTGCAGCTGGAAGTGGCCGGTCCGTTCCCGTACGGCCAGCGCCCGACCGAAGCCCGCCCGGCCCAGCAGATTCCGTCGATCAAGGTCAGCGAAGTCGAAATGAAGGCCATGCGCGAGACCCTGCTGCAGATGCCGGCTGGCTCGAAGTGGGAAGTCACCCTGCCGCCGGACCAGGCCTACGGTGCCGACCCGCGCACCCCGTTCCCGCCGAACGTGGCTGTGCAGTTCGAGATCAAGCTGGTCAGCGTCAAGTAAATCGAAGCGGTAAACGAAACGCGCCGGTGATCCCACCGGCGCGTTTTTGTTTGCGCGGAGCGCGACGCTTCCGTGCACTGCATATTGACCCCGCGCAAATCCAGCGTAATCGCGCTACTGTTGCCGGGTGCAAACAATGGAAAAAACGGCGCGTGTTGTCGCAAGTCCCTGCATCGGAGTGTGCACGCTGGATCCGCACCGGCAATGCACCGGCTGCGGGCGGCATATCGATGAGATCGCGCGGTGGTCGTCGATGAGCAACGAGGAACGCAGCCGCATCCTGCATCGCGTGCAACCTCTGCGTGAACAGCTGCAGCAATCACTGCGCGGCTCGCTGGCTGATCACGAGCGCCTGATGCGCGCGCTGCATCCACTGGCCGAGCCGCCGGCCGGCGACGGCTGGAACCGCAGTGAACTGATCGATCTGCTGCCGCCCGGGCCCCCGGTGGAAGCCGCCGTACTGGCCGGCATCGTGCCGCGCGCCAACGGCGCACAGGTCATTCTCACCCGTCGCACCGAAACCCTGCGCACCCATGGTGGCCAGGTAGGTTTCCCCGGTGGCCGCACCGAACCCGATGACCGCGATGCACTGGCGGCCGCGCTGCGCGAGAGCCAGGAAGAAATCGCACTGGCGCCGGGCCAGGTGCAGGCGCTGGGTTATCTCGATCCCTTTGTGACAATCACCGGCTACCGCGTCACGCCGGTGGTGGCCGTGGTCGATCCGGATTTCGTGCCGGTGCCACAGCCCAGTGAAGTGGCCGAAGTGTTCGAAGTGCCGCTCGATTACCTGATGGCAGCCGACAACCTGCACCAGGTCGAAATCAATCATCGCGGCCGCGTCCGCCACGTCCTCGAATATGGCTGGCCCGGCCAGCGCATCTGGGGCGCCACCGCCGCCATCCTCTACAACCTGCGTCGCCGCCTGGAGCAAGTGCAATGAAGCCGATTGATCCGCCGTGGACCACGCTTGTCGATGTCGCCACCCTGGCCGCAGTGTTGGGCGAAGGTGTGCGCGTGGTCGATGCACGTGCTACTGCCAGTACCGCCGTACGCGTGGTCGATGCACGTTCCTCGCTGGCCGATCCGCAGGCGGGCAACGGCCAGTATCTGGCGGGGCATGTTCCGGGCGCGGTGTATGCCGACCTCAATCGGGACCTGTCGGATCTGACCCGCAGCGGCCACGGCCGTCACCCACTGCCGGACAGCGATGCCTTCGCCGCGAAACTGGGCCAGTGGGGCATCGGTCCCGACACCCAGGTGGTGGTCTACGACGGCAGCGATGGCAGCATGGCCGCCTCGCGCCTGTGGTGGCTGCTGCGCCTGTTCGGGCACAGCAAGGTGGCCGTGCTTGATGGTGGCATCGCCGCATGGCAGGGCGCAGGGCATCCCTTGGCGACGGGGCAGGATGAGGTGACCGCGCTGCCGGTTTACCCGGGCCGTTTCGACACCACCCAGATCGCCAATGCCGAGGAAATCAGCGCACGCCTGAAGCACGCGCCGGGCTGGTTGGTCGACGCACGCGCAGGCGAGCGCTTCCGCGGCGAAGTGGAGCCGCTGGACCCGGTCGCCGGCCACGTGCCCGGCGCGGTCAACCGTCCGTTTGCGTTGAACGTCGCCGACGGCCGCCTGCGTGATGCACAGGAACTGCGCGCCGAACTGCAGGGCGTGATCGGCAACCGTGATCCGCAGCAGGTGGTGCTGATGTGCGGCTCCGGCGTGACCGCCTGCCACCTGTTGCTGGCGATGGAAGCGGCCGGTCTGTCCGGCGCACGCATCTACGCCGATTCCTGGAGCGGCTGGGTCAGCGACAGCAGCCGCCCGGTGGCGACCGGCGCCTGAGGCGCGCGGGGTCGGATCCGTTTTCCAACGGAAAACGGATCCGACCCCATCGAGCGTAAATCGGGGTCAGAGCCCGTTGCGTAGCAACGGGATCCGATCCCGTGTCGACCAAGGTCGACACCCACCAACAGCAGCAGGAATCTGTCGAAGGCGGGGTGGGTCCGGTTGCGGGGGCGTGAGCCGCATGGGCCCGAGGCATGCCTCGGGTGGGTTGGGCAGGACGCCCAACCCCGGTCTTGCCGTGTGCGCAGGACAGCGCACACGAGCAAGCCGCGGCCAAGCCCCCATGGACGGGTTTACGGCGTCCCTCGCAACCGGACCCGCCCCGCCATCCTGCGGAATGCCAGCTCTTGACGTTGATGTTGCTTCTGCGGGTGCAGGGCGCAGCCCTGCAAACCCTCACCCCAACCCCTGCAACGGCACCTTCGCCAGCACCCGCGCCCACGGGAACAACGGCCCCGGATCACGCTTGCGCGCCACCATCAGCGCCGGGTCATCGCTGGCCGGCACCTGCTCCAGGTCCAGCTGGTCATGCCCGGCAATCCGCCGCAGCGACGGATAGCGCACCACCAGCGCCTGCAGCAGCCGTTCCAGCGCCTGCAGCTGCGCCTCGGTGTAGGGCTCGTCCATCGCCTGCTGGCGGCTGTCGAACCAGTGCGGGTAGCGCCCGGTGTTGACCAGCTCGATGCCCAGCGTATGCGCGTTCATGCCGCGCACGTGATGCGCCACGCGCTCCGGCGCCACGTACTGCACCACGCTGCCGTCGCGGTCGATGTAGAAGTGGCCGCTGTTGCCGGCGCCGCTGTCATACAGCACGCGCTCGCCGTACTCACGGGCCATTGCCAGGTCGGGCAGCTCGGTGCAGTGGATCACCACCATCTCCAGCGTGGCCGGGTCGCGCAGTGGCAGACGGTCTTCGTAGGGCAGGGGCTGCAGTTGCAGGCCGGGCAGGAGCGGGTTGGGCATCCGGCGATGCTAGCATTGCGGCATGAACCTGCCTTCCCTTTCCTCGTTGGCCCGCGCCCACGGAGCACGCGCATGAGCCGCGGCCACTGCATCCTGTCCCATGGCTTCGAGAGCGGCCCGGAGGCGACCAAGGTCACCGCGCTGGCCGACGTGGCGCAGCGCCTGGGCTGGACCCATGAGCGCCCGGACTATACAGACCTGGACGCGATGAGCGAGGTCAGCCGCGTAGGTGACGTGCCGACCCGCCTGCGCCGCCTGGTTGAACGCACCGCCATCGCCGCCCGGCAGGGTCCGGTGGTGCTGGCCGGTTCCAGCCTGGGCGCCTACATCTCTGCCATCGCCTCGCTGCAGGTGCCGGTGGCCGGCCTGTTCCTGATGGTGCCGCCGACCACCATGGGCCCGATGCCGGCGCTGGACGCCGCCGCCGTGCCGACCACCGTGGTCCAGGCCTGGCATGACGACGTGGTCCCGGCCGCCGGAGTGATCGCCTGGGCCCAGGCGCGCTCCGCGCAGCTGCTGCTGGTCGACGATGGCCACCGCCTGGAGCACCACGTGGAGGCCTCCGCGCAGGCCTTCGAGCGCCTGCTGCGGCAACTGTGAAGCCCGGGCGCACGGCGCGCCCGCCCGCATTGACTACAATGGCAGCCCCGCCGCCCCCGGCGCGGGCCTGCCGGCCGTGCCTACGGCCCTCCTTTCCGACTGGCCCGGCCCCTGTGCCGCGCCCGACCACCTGCGAACCGATCCTGTGAAATTCTTCGTCTCCTGCGCCAAGGGCCTGGAATACCTGCTTGCCGATGAACTGTCGGCCCTGGGCCTTGGCAAGGCCACTGCCACCATTGCCGGCGTCAACGCCGAAGGCGAACTGGAGCAGGCGCTGCGGATCGTGATGTGGTCGCGCCTGGCCAGCCGCGTGCTGTGGCCGATCGACGAGTTCGACTGCCCGGACGAGCAGGCCCTGTATGACGGCGTGCGTGCGCTGCCGTGGCACGAGCACATCAAGCCGGAGATGACCCTGGCGGTGGACGCGCACGTGTCGGGCGACAAGATCACCCATGCCCGCTTTGCCGCGCAGCGGATCAAGGACGCCATCGTCGACCGCATGCGTGATGAAGGCCTGGAGCGCCCGTCGGTCAACACCGACCTGCCGGATGTGCGCGTCAATCTGTCACTGCGCAAAGGCCGTGCCTCGCTGTCGATCGACCTCGGCGGCGGCCCGTTGCATCGCCGTGGCTGGCGCGGCGCCGCTCACGAGGCACCGCTGAAGGAAAATCTGGCCGCCGCGCTGCTGCTGCGCGCGCAGTGGCCGCGACTGCACGCCGCCGGTGGCGGCCTGCTGGACCCGATGTGCGGCAGCGGCACGCTGCTGATCGAAGGTGCGCTGATGGCCGCCGACGTCGCGCCCGGCCTGATGCGCCACGGCAGCTTGCCGCCGAGCCGCTGGCTGGGCTTCGACAAGGCCGCCTGGAAGAGCATCCAGAGCGAGGCGCGTGACCGCGAAGCGGCTGGCCTGGCCGCGCTGAAGCCGGTCATCCACGGCAGCGACATCGACCCGACCGCGATCCAGGCGGCACGCGAGAATGCCGAGGTGGCCGGTGTCGCCCACGCGATCCGCTTCACCCGCGCCGATGTGGCCGACCTGGCCGCACCGGAGCAGGAGATCGGTGCGGTGGTCTGCAACCCGCCGTATGACGAACGCCTGGCCGCCGACCCGGCGCTGTACCGCGCACTGGGCAATGCCCTGCAGAAGGCGGTGCCGCAGTGGCGCGCCAGCCTGCTGTGCGGCAACGACGAACTGGCTTTTGCCACCGGCCTGCGTGCGGGCAAGAAATACCAGATGTTCAACGGTGCGCTGGAATGCGCGCTGATCGTCTGCGACCCGATCGCCGTGCCGGGCCGTGACCCGGCGCAGCCGCGCGAGCTGAGCGAAGGTGCGCAGATGGTGGCCAACCGCCTGCGCAAGAACCTGAAGAAGTTCAAGAGCTGGCGTGCCCGCGAGGACATCACCTGCTTCCGCGCCTACGATGCCGATCTGCCGGAGTACGCGGCGGCCATCGATGTCTACGAGGAAGACGGTGGCAAGCGCCGTACCTTCCTGCATGTGCAGGAATACGCCGCACCGGCGGCGATTCCGGAGAACGACGTGCGCCGCCGCCGCAACGAGCTGCTGGCGGCCGCGCGCGAAGTATTCGGCGTGCCGCCGGAACAGGTGTCGATGAAGTCGCGCGAGCGCGGCAAGGGCGGCAGCAAGTACGGCCGCTTCGAGCAGCGTGACGAATTCATCGTGGTGCGCGAGAACAACGCGCTGCTGCAGGTGAATCTGTTCGACTACCTGGACACCGGCCTGTTCCTCGACCACCGCCCGCTGCGCCGGATGATGGCCGAGCAGGCGCGTGGCAAGCGTTTCCTCAACCTGTTCTGCTACACCGGCGTGGCCAGCGTGCAGGCCGCCGTGGCCGGTGCGGCCAGCACCACCAGCGTCGATCTTTCGGCGACTTACCTGCAGTGGTGCTACGACAACCTGGCGTTGAACGGGCAGGGCGGCAACCAGCACCTGCTGGTGCAGGCCGATGCGATGGCCTGGCTGGAAGGCGACCGTGGCCAGTACGACGTGATTTTCTGCGATCCGCCGACCTTCTCCAACTCCGCACGCGCCGATGACTTCGACGTGCAGCGCGAGCAGTTGAAGCTGCTGCGCGCGGCGGTGGCGCGGCTGGCGCCGGGTGGCGTGCTGTACTTCTCCAACAACTTCCGCCGCTTCAAGCTGGAAGAGAACGCCATCGCCGAATTCGCCCAGTGCCGCGAAATCACCGCGCGCACCATCGGCCCGGATTTCGAGCGCAACGCGCGCATCCACCGCGCGTGGGAACTGAAGCGGTTGGGGTAAGTCCGGTAATGCCGGCCGCTGGCCGGCAACGGTGTCAGATCCGCAGAGGGTTCATGGGATGCCGGCCAGCGGCCGGCACTCCCCATATCTGGCCGGTACATCCACGCCATGCGTGGATGGCTGTTCAGTAGATCCACGCCATGCGTGGATGGCTGTTCAGTAGATCCACGCCATGCGTGGATGGCTGTTCAGTAGATCCACGCCATGCGTGGATGGCGGTTACAGCAACGCCACCAGCAGCCCGGCCACAGGCAGCGCGATCGCCAGCGGCGCGATCCATTTCGGCCGGTACGGGTACAACCCGAACGACAGCACCACGCCGCCCACGGTCATCACGCCCAGCCACAGCACCGGGCCCATCGCCCAGCCGTGGTCGACCACGCACAATGCGAACGCTACCGTCAGCAGCACCCAACCCAGCACCCGCCACTGCGTGCGCCGTGCCGGGGTGGCTGCAGCCTTGCCGTGCAGGTCGTGCTGGTGCTTCTCCATCGCCAGCGACAGCGCGGTGAACGCAGAGAACGACAGGGTCAACGCCAGCAGCATCATGCGCTGGCCTCCGCTTCGGCGGTTTCTGCAGCGTCCACCGGGGCCTTGGGCGCCGCCGCCGCCGCCGCTGCACGCTTCTTCTTCTCGGCCGCGCTCAGCGGTGGTGTCCAGCGCTGCATGCGCCAGCCGCACAGCGCCAGCATCGCGCCGAACGCGATCATCGACAGATCAAAGCCAGCCAGCACCCAGTCCCCGTTGCGCAGGGTGTTGCCCAGGTGCGCATGCGTGGTCAGCGCATTGACCACCGGCACCAGCGCGAACGCGGCTGCGCCCAGGTACAGCTGCCAGGCCCACATCATCCGCTTCGGCCAGATGAAGGCGGCCAGCAGTGCCGCGCCCCAGGCGTAGAAGAACACGTTGGCCTCGGCGCTGGAGCGTTCGGCGATGTCCAGCGGCAGCAGGCGGTTGCCCCAGAAGTACGCTGCAAAGGCGATCGGCAGGCCGGCCACGGTACCGATGTTCAACGCATCGACCAGGCGCAGGCCGAAGCCTGTGCGGCCACTCTTGGCGTGCTTGGGCCGTTCCTTCACCGCCCACAGCACCACGCCGCTGGCCACCATCAGGCAGCCGACCAGTCCGGACAGGAAGAACAGTGCACGCAGGCCCCAGTCGGCGAAGCGCGCCAGATGCAGGCCGTACAGCACGCCGCGGGTGGCGGTGGCGCCACCGGAAGGCGGTGTTTCTTCCAGCAGCGTGCCGTTGACCATGTCGTAGCGCACGGCCGGGGTGTCGGTGGACAGGCGCTTGCCGTCGCGCTGGCGGATGTCGATCACTGCATTGGCCGCGCCCGGGTTGGACACGGTGAAGCCGGCCACTTCCACGCCGTGCCAATGCGCTCGCGCGCTGTCCAGCAGCTGCGCGATCGGCAGCGGCGTGGCGCGGCCTTCGGCCGGCGCGGTCACCTCCGGCATGCCGCCGAAAGCTTCGCTGAAGAACTTGTCCTCGTCCTGAGGGTAGGCCACCTTCACGCCCCACGGCAGGTACATGATCATCAGGGTGACGATGCCGGTGTAGGTGATCATCGCGTGATAGGGCAGGGCCATCACCGCGCTGACGTTGTGGAAATCGAGCCAGGAACGCAGGCCCTTGTCCTTGCGGAAGGTGAAGAAGTCCTTGAAGATTTTCTTGTGGGTGATGACGCCGGTGATGATTGCCACCAGCATGAACATCGCACAGAAGCCGACCAGATAGCGCGCCCACAGCACCGGGATGTAGTGCAGGTCGAAATGCAGGCGGTAGAAGAAATCACCGCCGCGGGTCTCGCGGGCCTTCAGTGCCTGCCCGGTGTTCGGGTCCAGTGTTGCGTCGCCAAAGCCCCCTCGACGGCCACGGCTGGGATCGGCCAGCTCCGGCGGCAGCCGCCAGAACATCTGCATGGCGGGATTGCGCGGCTGCGGCAACGTTACGAACCAGTTCTCGGCCTGCGCGGCATTGGCCTGCAGGTAATCCACGGCACGCTGCGCGGCCACATCGATGCTGACGTTGCTGGAGGGCAGCTCAGGACGCATCCAGCGGCTGATTTCCTCGCGGTAGTAACTGGCCGTGCCGGCCATGAAGATCAGCAGCAGCAACCAGCCGACCAGCAGGCCGGTCCAGGTGTGCAGCCAGGCCATCGACTGGCGGAATCCGTTCTTCATGCCCAAGCCCCCAGCATGCGCGCGAT
Organism: Stenotrophomonas sp. 62841_Sma; assembly: GCF_056482945.1. NCBI lineage: Bacteria > Pseudomonadati > Pseudomonadota > Gammaproteobacteria > Lysobacterales > Lysobacteraceae > Stenotrophomonas > Stenotrophomonas sp. 62841_Sma. The sequence goes on from NZ_CM151224.1 coordinate 1,610,846, forward strand.
GGCTGCCATCAGCAGGGTGGGGGCGAGGATGCCGACCCACGCACGCAGCGCACTGCGGGTGGCGAACGCCCACAGCGCCGCGCAGGCGGCCACCAGAATGGCCAGCAGCATGCCGGTCAGCACGGTCTGGCCACGTGCGCCGGGCAGCGCCACCGCGCAGAATACGCTGGTCACGGAAGCCAGCGTGTAGCCGCCGAAGATCGCCGCCAGCGAGCGTGACAGCACGCCCCAGCGCGGGTTGGAGAAGAAGGTGCGGGGGCTGGCGGTTGCGGGCGAGCGGTCCACGGCGTTCCTGCAGGTTTCAGTGAAAAGGAACCGGCGCACCGCAGCGCGCCGGGGTTGGCCATCCGTGGCCGGGCACCGGTCGCAGAACCGGTGCCATCCATCGAGGGTCAGAGCTTCCAGCGCAGTGTCATCGTCACATTGCGCGGTTCGCCCCAGAACACGCCGTCATAGAAACCGACGCGGTTGTAATACTTCTTGTCCAGCAGGTTGTTCACGTTTACCTGCGCGGTGAAGTTCTCGTTGAAGCGATAGCCCGCCGACAGGTTGAGCAGGTAGATGTCGCCCTGTTCGATTGCCACGCGGTCGCGCTTGCCGCTGGTCAGGAAATCCGCACGCGGCTTGTTGCTCAGGCTCCAGATTCCGCTCTGCCAGGTGGCGCCACCACCCAGCCAGAAGCGGCCTTCAGCACCGCCCGGTCGCCAGCTGGCGTTGAGGCGGAACAGATCGACCGGGACGACGGTGTTCTGGCGCACGCCCTGCGCATTGCGGCTGACGGTGTGGGTGAAGCCGGCCGCCAGGTTCCAGTTCTCACCAAGGCTGCCTTGTGCTTCGATCTCCCAGCCCTTGACCTTGTTGCCCTTGCCGGTGGAGCGGTAGGCACTGACCCCACCCGGCAGCGAGTTTTCCGGCACCGAGTCATCGAGCTCGGCAACGTTGTCCTTCTGGCCCTTGAACACGGCCGCGGACGCATTCAGCAGACCGTCGAAGAACTCGGCCTTGACGCCGGCCTCCCACATGTCACCGACCACCGGTTCGAGGTAGTTGTTGTTCCGGTCACGGTAGTTCTGCGGCTGGAAGATATCGGTGTAGCTGACGTAGCCGCTGAAGTAGCGGTTGAAGTCGTAGATGAAGCCGGCATACGGAGTGAGCGAGTCGTCCGGCTTGTAGCCGCCGCGACGCGTATCGGTCAGGCGACCGGCGGCGTCATGGGTGTAGTTCCAGGTGCGCGTTTCCCAGCTGCCGTAGCGCGCGCCGAGCACCGCGGTCAACGGATCGGCCAGCTGCAGGCGCGTCGCCAGATAGGCCGCGCGCTGGCGCAGTTCGTCCTCAGAAGCCAGATAGCCCAGGCGGGTGACCTGCAGCGGCGCGATGTCGCCGTTCCAGCGGTGCCAATCCGGTACACGGGTGTAGCTGTCCGGGTAGGCAGCGGTGTCGGTGGCAGGCACGTCACCCTTGCGCACCGATTGGCCGAAACCGAGCACCAGCTCGTGTTCCCGGCCGAACAGCCGGAACGGACCGCCAACGTTGAAGTCGAACACCTGCATATCGCCGTTCTCGCCGAAGCTGCCGACGAAGGCGCTGATGCCGCTGCCATCGGCATTCGGGTAGCCGGAGGCCCCGTACCACACCGCACCGTCGGTTTCGCGTTTGGAGCGGGTATAGGCGGCCTTGGCGGTCCAGCCGTTGCCCAACTGCTGCTCAAGGCGTGCGAATGCGCTCTTTTCGATGATCGGCCAACTGCTCCAGCGGGCGGACAGGTTGGTCGAGCGCGGCAGGTTGGCGGGCTGGCCGTCGGCCCCCCAGTACGGCACCACGCCCCAGGTCACGCCCGTGGTGCGCGGCGACTGGTACTCGTAACCGGCCTCGAGCAGGGTCGTGTCGGTGATGTCGGCCTGGACGATGCCGTAGAACACGTCCTTGTCCAGTTTGTAGACATCGCGGAACGAGTCACTCTGTTGTTTGGCCGCCACCACGCGCGCGCGGATGCGGCCGTCGAGCGCAACCGGGCCACCGAGGTCGGCCTCCAGGCGCTGGTTGCCCCAACGCCCGAGGGTCAGGTTGGCGCTCATCTGGAAGCTGTCGGTAGGACGCTTGCGCACGAAGTTGATGGTGCCCGAGGGATCGCCGGCACCGGTGGTCAGGCCGGTTGCGCCGCGCACCACTTCGATGCGGTCATAGATCACGCTGTCGGTGTTGGTCTTGATGTACCCACCGAAGGTGTTGAGCATCCCATCGACCTGGAAATTGGTGATGTTGTAGCCGCGCGAGACGTAGTTGATGCGCTCACTGTCGGTAACCGATACCGCCACGCCGGTGACCTGGCCCATCACATCGGACAGCGAGAACAGGCCCATGTCATCCAGGCGCTGGCGGGTGACCACGGTCATCGACTGCGGCGTCTGGCGCAGCGACAGGCCGAGCTTGGTGGCCGTGCTGGCACGCTTGACCGTATAGCTGTCGACGATATCGCCGTCAGCGGTGACCTGGACCGTATCCAGCGTGCGCGCGGAAGGATCGGCAGTGCCGTCGGCGTGGGCCAGCGGGGCGATCATCAGTGCGGTCACGGCCAGGGCCAGCAGAGTGGGACGAGGGTGGTTCAGCGGCATTGCCATCAGTGCGATTCCATGCAGGACGAAACAAGCGATGGAATGCGCAGACGCAGCAGCCGTGCGCTTCGCGCACGTCGCCCAGCAAGTCCCATCGACGGTGCGCCACCCGTGTAATGCGGGCGACCCGGTAGTCGGGGGATGTACACGGGCGAAGGGGCGGGTGGGTGCGTGCTTCCGTGCCCCGCTTGGCTAAGCGTACAACCGATCGGCAAATGATAGGCATTCGCATTTCGTTAATCAAGCGTGACGAATTCTGTCTCCACGCAGGACGTGGATCGACTGCCGGATGGGGTCCTAGAACCTGAACACCACCGTCGCGGCGTGCAGCAGCAGGCCGATCAGGCCGCCCACCAGGGTGCCGTTGAAGCGGATGAACTGCAGGTCGCGGCCCACGCTCAGTTCCAGCTGTTCGACCAGATGCCGTTCGTCCCAGCTCTTCACGGTCTGCGCGATATGCGTGGTCACGCCTTCGCGCAGGCGGCCGGTGAGGCGCTGGGCGCCCTCCAGAAGATGCTGGTTCAGCGCGTCGCGCAGGGCCGGGTCGGCCTGCAGGCTGCTGCCCAGTGACGCGAGGCTGCGCTGCAGGTGCCCGACCAGCGCCGAATCCTCACGCTGCAGGTCGGCACGCAGGCTGGCATGGATGCGCGCCCACAGCCCCTGCACGTAGTCCTGCAGGGCAGGGTGGTCGATCATTTCCTGTTTGAGCTGTTCGATGCGCTCGGCCAGGGCCGGGTCCTCGCGCAGGCGCTGCACGTAATTCTGCAGCCAGCTCTCGTAGTCCTGGCGCAGCGGATGCTGCGGCTCGGCCAGCACCTGCTGCAGTTCTTCCAGCACCGCCCGCGCCAGTCGCTCGGCCAGGCTGTCGCCGATCTCGTCGATCGGCTTGACCCAGTTCACCGTGCTCGACAGCGTCGGCCACTCGCGCTGGATGTAACGCACGATCAGCTGCGAGGCGCGTTCCTTCACCTCCGGCTGCTCCAGCCAGCGGCCCAGCCGCTGCAGGCCTTCGTCCAGCACGCGCTGGTGGCGTCCGTCGGCGGTCAGCAGGGCCAGCAGCTCACCGGCGGTGGCGGCGGCATTCCACTGCCGCAGTTGCTGCACCACGAAGGCGTGCAGCTGCCGGCGCACCGCGGTTTCGTCGAAGAAGTCCAGTGCCTGCAAGGCCCAGCCGCGGGCCATGTCGGCCAGCATCCGTGAGCGCGCCGGATCGGCCAGCCAACTGCCGAGGCGGCTGGCCGGATCGAACACCTGCAGCTTGGCCAGCAGCACACCCGGCTCCAGGAACTGGTCGCGCACGAACAGCGCCAGGCTGTCGCCGATGCGTTCCTTGCTGCGTGGGATGATTGCCGTATGCGGGATCGGCAGGCCCATCGGCCGCCGGAACAGCGCGACGACCGCGAACCAGTCGGCCAGTGCGCCTACGGCCGCTGCTTCGCAGAAGGCCGAGACCCAGGCCCAGATGCCGCGCTCGCCCTGCCAGTGGCTGACCGCGAAACCGGCGAGCATCAACAGCAGCAGTCCCAGCGCGAGGGCTTTCAGGCGCCGCAGCTGTGCGCGGCGCGGATCGTTGGCAGACGTCATGGCGGAAGTCTAACCGGCACGGCATGATCATCTGGTAGTGCCGGCCGCTGGCCGGCATCCGCAACGCACCCGGAACGTTCATGGGGTTGCCGGCCAGCGGCCTGCACTACCCGGTGGTTCAGAGCGCTTCGAGCTGCTTGCGCAACGCAGCCAGCTGCGCGCGCAGGGTGTCGTTCTCGCGGGTCAGCGCGACCACGCGGCGGCGCAGCGCCGGGGCATCCTCGCCCAGCTGCTCCAGTGCCGACAGCACCTCGGCGTCGCGGCTGGCGATCTGCTCTTCGTCCGCTTCCCCGAAGTCCATCTCGGCTGCTTCCGGCTTCGGTGCACGCGGCTTGCGCTTGGACTCGCGCACGCGCTTGGCGGCCTGCTTCAGCTCGTCCTTGCCACCGGCGGCGGCGGCGCGCTGTTCTTCTTCGGGCAGGTCTGCCACGGCCGCGGCGGCGCTGATCGAGATCATGCTGGCCTTCACCGCTTCCACCACCTCGGCCGCGGCCTGGGCGTGGATGCGTTCGATCATGCCGACCTGGCTGGTGCTCAGCTTGGCTTCGCGGGCCAGCTCGGCGCGGCTGACCTTCGGTGCCGGCTCCCACGGCGGGCTGTCTTCACCGGCTTCATCGGCCATCTCTGCGGTGCCATCGCTCTCGCGCTGCAGCTGGGCCTGCTCGACCTGCTTGCGGGCGGCCAGGATGTCACGCTTGCGCAGCGCCAGCACGCCGCGCTGGAAGTCGGACACGCTACGGCGCCCCAGGTGCTGCTCGATCATCCACAGGTGCACGTCTTCCATGCTCTGGAAGCGGGTGTTCTGCACGGTGTTGAAGGGCAGGCCGTGCTTCTGGCAGATGCCGAAGCGGTTATGGCCATCGACCAGCACATCGCCCCACAGCACCAGTGCATCGCGGCAGCCTTCGGCCAGGATGCTGCGCTCCAGCGCGTCATGTTCGTCCGCGGTCAGCGGGTCGATGTAGGCCTTGAGTTCTTCTTTGACGACGATATCCATGGGCACGGCAGCGAGCAGGAGCGGAACCGCCCATTGTACCCGCTCGCCACCGCCGGCCCGGGCTCAGGCGGTGGCCCGGATCATCTCGCCCAGGGTGCTGGTGATCTGGTCGATCTGCGCCTTGTCCACGATCAGAGGTGGCGACAGCGCGACGATGTCGCCGGTACAGCGCACCAGCAGCCGGCCGTCCTGGAAGCAGCGCCGGAACACCTCGTAGCCACGGCTGCCGGGGGCATCGCGGCGCGGCGCCAGCTCGACCGCGCCGACCAGCCCGAAGTTGCGGATATCGATCACGTTGGGCAGGCCCTGCAGCGCATGCAGCCGTTCCTGCCAGTATTCGCCCAGCTCGATGGCACGCTCGAACAGGCGCTCCTCGGCATAGACCTCCAGCGTGGCCAGCGCTGCGGCGCAGGCCAGCGGATGGCCGGAATGGGTATAGCCATGGAACAGCTCGATGGCCTGCGGCGGTGCCTGCATCAGGGTTGCATGCACGGCGTCGCTGGCCAGCACGCCACCCAGCGGTACCGCGCCGTTGCTGACCGCCTTGGCGAAGGTCAGCAGGTCCGGGGTGACCCCGAAGCGCTGCGCGGCGAAGGGCATGCCGACCCGGCCGAAGCCGGTGATGACCTCGTCGAACACCAGCAGGATGCCGTGGTGGTCGCACAGCTCGCGCAGGCGCTGCAGGTAGCCCGGCGCGGGCAGGATCACCCCGGCCGAACCGGCAATGGGCTCGACGAACACCGCCGCTATGGTCGAGGCATCGTGCAGCGCGATCAGCCGTTCCAGGTCGTCGGCCAGCTCCGCGCCCTGGCGTGGCAGGCCCTTGCTGAAAGCATTGCGCGGCAGGTCCAGGGTATGCCGCAGGTAGTCCACGCCGCCCAGCTGCAGGCCGAACGCCCTGCGGTTGTTGGGCAGCCCACCCAGCGCCATGCCGCCGAAACCGACCCCGTGGTAAGCCTTCTCGCGGCTGATGAAGCGGGTGCGCTGGCCCTCGCCACGCTGGCGGTGATAGGCCAGCGCGATCTTCATCGCGGTATCCACCGCCTCGGAGCCGGAGCTGGTGAAGAACACATGGTTGAGCGGGGCAGGCGCCAGTGCGGCCAGCCGCTGCGCCAGTGCGAAGGCCGGCGGCGAGCCCATCTGGAAGGCCGGCGAATAGTCGAGCGTGCGTGCCTGCTCGACGATGGCCTCGACGATGCGCGGGCGGGCGTGGCCGGCGTTGCAGCACCACAGGCCGGCGGTGCCGTCGAGGATCTGGCGGCCGTCAACGTCCTCGTAGTGCATGCCTTCGGCGCGTACCAGCATGCGCGGCGCGGCCTTGTACTGGCGGTTGGCGGTGAACGGCATCCAGTACGCGTCCAGTGACTCGGGACGCTGGGTGGCCAGGTCGTGCAGGTCGCTTTCGGGACGCTTCATGCCAGCTCCATCGGGTCCGATGCGACGAATGTAGCGCAGCCGCGTCACGGCGGAGTCGCGGCGGCCCCGGTATAACCAGGGCTCGTTGAATGTTGGAGCTTCCCATGGCCGATTTCCCCGACCGCAGCCATTGGCAGGCGCTGGCCCTCCAGCTGTCGATGCCGGGCCAGGCCTTCATCGACGGCCGCTATGTCGATGCCGCCAGCGGCGTCCGCTTCGACTGCATCAGCCCAATCGACGGTCGCGTGCTGGGCGCGGTTGCCGACTGTGACGCGCAGGATGTCGAGCGCGCGGTGCTGGCCGCGCGGCGCAGCTTCGAGGCGGGCCACTGGTCGCAGGCGAGCCCGGCGCATCGCAAGCGCGTGTTGCTGGCGCTGGCCGCGCTGGTGGAGAAGCACGCCGATGAGCTGGCGCTGCTGGAAACCCTGGACATGGGCAAGCCGGTGCGTGACGCACGCCGTATCGACCTGCCCGGCGTGGTGCGCTGCCTGACCTGGACCGCCGAAGCGGTGGACAAACTGTATGGCGAGATCGCGCCGACTGGCCCGCACGAACTCGGACTGGTCACCCGCGAAGCCGCGGGCGTGGTGGCGGCCATCGTGCCGTGGAATTTCCCGTTGCTGATGGCCTGTTGGAAGATCGCACCGGCGCTGGCGATGGGCAACTCGGTGGTGCTCAAGCCTTCGGAGCGGTCGCCGCTGAGTGCGCTGCGGCTGGCGGCGCTGGCCGCCGAGGCGGGCCTGCCGGAGGGCGTGCTGAACGTGCTGCCGGGCCATGGCGCGCGCGTTGGCGAACCGCTGGCCCTGCACATGGACGTGGATGTGTTGGCGTTCACCGGTTCCACTGCCACCGGCGCGAAGCTGCTGGAGTATTCCGGGCGATCCAACCTCAAGCGGGTCTGGCTGGAATGCGGCGGCAAGAGCCCGCACGTGGTGTTCGCCGACGCTCCCGATCTGGACGCGGCGGCCAAGGCCGTGGCGCAGGGCATCTTCTTCAACCAGGGCGAAGTCTGTACCGCCGGGTCGCGCTTGCTGGTGCAGCGCTCGATCCGTGAGGATTTCGTGCACCAGGTGGTTGCTTATGGCCAGCACATGCAGCCGCAGCATCCGCTGGACGCCGACGCGCCGATGGGCGCGCTGGTGGACGCCGCGCATCTGGACAAGGTGATGCGGGATATCGCACTCGCCGAAGCTGAAGGTGCCCGCCTGCTGTTGGGCGGGCATCGTGCCGAGGTGGAGGCGGGTGGCAGCTATGTGCAGCCCACGGTGTTCGACCAGGTGCGCCCGGAGCAGGCCTTGGCACGCGAGGAAGTGTTCGGGCCGGTGCTGGCGGTGCTCGGTTTCGACGACGAGGCCGAAGCCGTGCGCGTGGCCAACGACAGCCGCTACGGACTGGCCGCCGGTCTCTGGACACGCGATCTGGGCCGCGCGCATCGGGTTGCGCGCCAGCTGCGCGCCGGCAGCGTCTGGGTGAACGGCTGGGATGGCGGTGACATGACCGCACCGTTTGGTGGTTACAAGCAGTCCGGCAACGGCCGCGACAAATCGCTGCACGCCTTCGACAAATACTGCGAGATCAAGGCCACCTGGATCCAGTTGTAACGACGTGGCTGCTTGACCGCTGTTCGCTCTTTGTAGAGTCGAGCCTTGCTCGACTGCTTTTCGTTCTTCGGTGGAGCCGAGCCATGCTCGGCTGCTTCTCGCGAAGAGCAGTCGAGCATGGCTCGACTCTACAGAAGGCAGACAGCTGTCGAGCTACCGGCAGCGGGTACTCACCTGCAGCACCGCTGCACGCAGCAGATCCCGGTCGGCTTCTTCGACGGCATTCTGGAAGTAATCCATGTCCTGCTTGCCCAGCTCGCAGGGGTCGACGATGTACCCCGGTGGCCACAAACCCAGCAGTTGCGCCACGCCATGCACGATCTGCTCGGGTGTCATCTGCCGACGGATCGGGAAGTAGTTGCGGCGCGGCCCAAACGCCGGATGGACCTCGCGCCGACCGATCAGGCGCGGGGCCACGCCCGCTGCGCTGATGCCGTCACCGCCATCGATGCTGCCCGCAGGCAGGTCCAGCATCAGTGGCGCCGTTGCAGGCGGTTCCTCGGACGCGGGTGTGCTGGCATCCGTAGGTGCCGCCGGGGGCGGGCGTGGCGCTGTCGATGCGGCCGGGCGCGCTGCCTCTGCGTTGGGCTGCGCCGGGTGCGGTTGCGCCGGCACGGGCTGCTTCGGTGGCAGCCAGTACAACGTCATCCTGGCGCCTTCGTCGCTGCGCAGCGTCATCCTGCCACTGCCCAGCAGCCACACTGCCATCAACCCATGTACCAGCAGCACCACCAGCCATGCCGCCATGCGCGGCAGCTTCGGCGAATCGGACCACGACAGCGCGACTGCAGTCATCGGCAAAGCATCCATGCAGGGACCGGTGGCGCAGCCTAGCGGGTGGCCCGAAAAATTCCGTTGGCGTCGGTGTCGGCTGAAACCATCGCCCCGTGCGGCCACCGGCCCGTGGCAGAATCGGGCGATCCGCCGTTACCCGTGTTGCCGATGTCGACGATCACCGCTGCCGCGCCGTCCGTGAATTCCCCCAGTCGAGTCCTGCTGGCCAGCCTGATCGGCACCACCATCGAGTTCTTCGATTTCTACATCTACGCCACGGCCGCGGTGCTGGTGTTCCCGCACCTGTTCTTCCCCGACAGCAGCGAACAGGCGGCGCTGCTGCAGTCACTGGCAACGTTCGCGGTCGCGTTCATCGCGCGTCCGGTGGGCTCGGCAGTGTTCGGCCACTTCGGTGACCGTATCGGCCGCAAGGCCACGCTGGTGGCCGCGCTGCTGACCATGGGCCTGTCCACGGTGCTGATCGGTTTGCTGCCGACCCACGCGCAGATTGGCTTATGGGCCCCCGCGTTGCTGGCGCTGTGCCGCTTCGGCCAGGGCCTGGGGCTGGGCGGCGAGTGGGGTGGGGCAGTGCTGCTGGCCACCGAGAACGCACCGCCGGGCAAACGTGCCTGGTACGGCATGTTCCCGCAGCTGGGTGCGCCGCTCGGCTTCCTGCTGTCGGCCGGCATTTTCCTGGTGCTCGGCCGCTGCCTGAGCCAGGATGACTTCCTGCAGTGGGGCTGGCGTATCCCGTTCGTGGCCAGCGCTCTGCTGGTCGGCCTTGGCCTGTGGGTGCGCCTGAACATCCACGAGACGCCCGATTTCAAGAAAGCGCTGGAGCGCAAGGCGCCGGTGCGGCTGCCGATGTGGACGGTACTGCGTGACCATCCGGTGCCGATGCTGCTGGGCACGCTGGGTGCGTTCGCCACCTTCGTGCTGTTCTACCTGATGACGGTGTTCAGTCTGGGACATGGCACCGCAGTGCTGGGCTACAGCCGCGAGCAGTTCCTGCTGATGCAGATGGCCGGCATGCTGTTCTTCGCGCTGGGTATCCCGCTGTCGGCGCGCTATGGCGACCGTTGGGGCACGCGACGCACGATGATCGTCGCAAGCGTACTGATCGTCGGTTTCGGTGTGCTGTTCGCGCCGCTGTTCCAGCCGCACAGCCCGTGGCTGGTCACTGGCTTCCTGTGCCTGGGCCTGTTCCTGATGGGCCTGACCTACGGCCCCTGCGGCACCTTCCTGGCCGAGATCTACCCGGTGGAGGTGCGCTATACCGGCGCGTCGCTGTCATTCAACCTGGCCGGCATCCTTGGCGCGGCACCGGCGCCGTACCTGGCCACCTGGCTGGCCGAACGCTTCGGCCTGGTCGCGGTGGGTTACTACCTGTGCCTGACTGCGGTGGCGACCCTGTGCGCGCTGGTGGCACTGCACCGGCGCGCCCTGAGGCTCAACCAAAGAAGCGCTTGAGCGTACGCCCCAGCCAACCGCCCCCTTGGTGCTCGCGGGCGAACTGGTTCAGGTGCGCCTTGACCTGTTCGGCATAGGCCTGGTCATCACCGCGGATGTGGTTGAACAGCCAGCGCGAGAGCATGGTGCGCAGTTCGTCGCTGATGTCCTCGCCGGCCTGGAAGCGCATGCGGTATTCCGATACCCGCTTGATGAAGACCTCATGCACGCGCTTGTGCGCGGCACAGAACGGGTAGCCCGCTTCTTCCATCAACTCTTCTTCGAACGCGAAGTGCGACATGGTGTAGTCCACCACCTCGTCGATCACTTCACCCACCGCCGCACGCTGCATGCTGGCCTGGGCCACGTGCAGGTGGTTGAGCATTTCGATGATGCGGCGGTGTTGTTGGTCGATCACATCGATGCCGATGTTCAGATCGTCCTGCCAGACCAGTAGTGCCATCCCCGGCTCCCCTTCATGCGTATGTCGGGGCCGACTGTAGAGCCGCCGCGCGGGTGCGGCGTTGATCTGGATCAAAGCGGGCCGGTCAGGGCAGGGCCGGCTCGCGCGGGCGCAGCGGGCTGGCCACCGTGGTGCAGCTGACCCGGTTGCGGCCACCGGCCTTGGCCAGGTACAGCTGGCGGTCGGCCTCGGAGATCAGCCGGTGCAGCGCATCACGCTGCGGGCGCAGGCAGCACAGGCCGATGCTGACCGTCATGCGAAGCGTCGCGGTGCCAATGTCCACTTCCAGTGCGGCGATGCGCTGGCGCAGCTCCTCGAAGTACTGCAGTGCCTCGTCCTGTTCCATGTCCGGCACCAGCAGGCAGAACTCCTCGCCACCGAAGCGTGCGATCAGGTCCTGGCTGCGTGCATGCGCGGCCACCGCACCGGCCACCGCGCGCAGCGCATCATCGCCGGCCTCGTGGCCGTGAGTGTCGTTGATGTGCTTGAAGTGATCGATGTCGATCATCGCCACCGCCACGCACTGGCCATGCAGCTGCAGCTGCGGCAACTGGCGCTGGCTCTGTTCCAGGAAGCAGCGGCGGTTGGGCAGGCCGGTGAGGAAGTCGCGGGTGGCCAGGTCCTGCAGGGTGCCGATCAGTTCCAGCTGGTCCACGTTCTGCGAGACACGGCAGAAGAATTCCTCGCGCGAGAATGGCTTGCGCAGGAAGTCATTGGCACCGTTCTTCAGGAAGCGCGGGATCAGCGATGCGTCGGTGTTGCCGGAGATGCCGATCACCGCCACCTTGTCGCGTGAGCGCAGGGTGCGCAGGCGGCGGGTGAATTCCACGCCCTGCATGCCGGGCATTTCCTGGTCGACCACCGCCAGGCGGATCGCCGGATGCGCCTCGATCGCGGCCAGGCCCTCGTTGCCATCGGCCGCTTCGTGCACCTCATGGCCATACATGCGCAGCAGGGCGGCGGCATAGCCGCGCGCGGACGGGGAATCGTCCACCACCAGCGCCGCGATGCGGCGGTTGCGTTCCAGCCGCTGCACCAGCCACACCAGGTAGTCGATGCTGCCGGGGGTATTCTTCAGTACGTAGTCGATGATCTGCTGCTGCAGCACGCGCTTGCGCAGGTCCTCGTCGTACACGCCGCTGACCACCACGGTCGGCAGGTCGCGCTTGAGGAAGAACTCGACCACCGCATCGCGGTCGCCGTCGGCCAGCACCAACCCGGTCAGCACCAGGAACCAGCCGCCACCCTCGCTCAGCAGGCGATCGGCCTCGGCCAGGGTGGAGGCGATCACCACCGGCAGTTCCAGGCGCTGCTCGATGGCTTCGCGCAGCATGCCGGTAAAGGCACGGGAATTTTCGACCAGCAGGATCCGCTGCGGCAGCGGATCGGCCAGGTCGCCATCGACGGCGGCCTGCGGCAGGACGGGCATGATGCGGTGGCTCACGAAGGAGGGCTCGGCACGGATAGCGGCGGTTTCGGGTGTAACTTTAGGACGAAAACGTCCGTGCTCGTCGTTTGGCCTATTGCTCAGATGGGAAGCGGTTAGTATCAGCTGGAGGTTCTCGACTTCAACTTCGACCTGGAGGTCACTGTGCGATTTTCATGTTTTGGTGCGGCCACTGGATTTCTGATGCTTGCCGCTGCCCCGGCAATCGCGGGCGGTCCCTCGGATTTTCATGGAAAGCCATTGGCTACGGCTGGGTTGGGGCAGGCCAGTCCGGCTGCAGTCAATCTCAGCCAGGATCCCAGCTGGCAGCTGTATGGATTCCAGCGTGACGGCATCACCTATTTGCAGGTGAACGACCTCCTCGGAAACGTGCAGTTGATCATCGGCAACGCAGGTGGGGCCTACTGGGTGCTGCCGGCAGGCAACAATGTGGCCAGGGTTTCGCTGCCCCAGCAGAAGATCCAGATACCGGCAGGCGCCAGCCGCTCGCAGATCTACAGCGGCAGCGATTTTTCGCTGGTGCGTTATCGTAGTGGCGGCGAAGTCATCTGGTCGGTTGAAACACCGTAAAGGCGCAGAAGTGCGCAGCGGCGTCGGGATCTTCTGCGCCGCTGCGCTTGCCGCGATGAACGCGGGCAGAGGGCGATTATGGTAAGGCCGGCCTTTTGGCGGACACCGGCCATCAGATCTGGGTCTGCGAGTTTCCTTGTCCGGAGGTCGTCACGTGATCCATAGCGTTGAACGACGCAATGCCGATGGCGGCGGAGTCCCCCGTTTCCACCATCGCCATTCGTATCCGATTCCGATGGCACTGCACTGTTCCGCCATAGGCAATCGTTCGGCCAGCCAAGCGCTCGACAGTGGCGGTGACAGTGGACGGCGACAGGCTGCGGTATGAATCCAGCAGTGCGACCGTCATCAGGATGCCGCGGCGTCCTCCTCTCCTGCCGCAACGCACGCGGATGCTGATCTGGCCGGATTCACTGTTGATCAACAGCGAAACGGCATCGGTGAGGGCGCGATAGGCGGCCAGCTGCAGGCCGACACTGAGCTGACAGGGATCGCCGAGCAATCGAGGGCGCATCACGCGATGGCTCAGGTCCCAGGTTTCGCGTACGCCGCCGGCCTGTAAGGCGACGTAGAGCCCAAGATGTTCCAATGCTGCGGGGTAGACCATGCTGGTTTGTTCGCGGAATTGTCGCGAATGGACCGAAGCCATATGCAGGAGACTGTTCGCTATCGTGGGATGGCCATGCGCATTGAGCCAATTCACTACCTCGCCGAGCGAGGTGTCGATGCCGTCCCCCAGCTTCCTCAGGTGCCGCGCGCGCTCACGGAGATCAAGCTCGCTTGCGACCAGTGAATTCCGCGCGTGCTTGAGCGCATCTCTTTCACCCACTTCGCCCAATCGCGAACGGTGGTAATAGTGGGTGATGCGCGACCCTAACACCAGCAGTGCAGCGCCGGTGACCGCCATGATCTGCTGGGTCGCGAACGCAGCTGGATCGAATGCACCCGTGTAGGGGCTTGGGGTGGTCAGGCCAATGATCAGGTTGAGCGACGGTACTCCGATCGCCGCACCTCGCCAGCCATACAGACAGGTGAGCACGACGACAGGCAGAGCCATCAGCAGCTGCATCGATGTCTTGGCGTTGGCTTCGTCCAGGGGGAGCTGTGCGGCATACAGGCCAATCATCGCCATCAGCGTCAGGGCAGCGAGTGCAGGCGGGGCGAAACCTGATGTCCAACGGGCGTTGCCGGTCCGGCGTGTCCACAGCAACGCAAGCGGTGCAAGGGTTAGTATGCCGATGAAGTCGCCAACGACCAAGCGCGCGATGCTGGCAAGCACCGGCATCTCCGGCGGTGTCGGCCACAGAAGGTGCGCCAACATCAGATTGAGCGCTGTGACGACCATGGCCGAAGCCGCCGCGACTGAAATCAGCCACGCATTCTTCGTGGTCACCATCATTTTCCGGTGCAGATGCACGATCAGCATCACTGCAGGCATCAGCAGTGCCGAACCAAGCACTATCCAGGCCAGTCCATACTTCTCGATCATTGGCACGCGCATCTGTGCAAAGTAGGCGTATTCGCCCAGCAGCAGATACGGCCACCATCGGGGGGGGAACAACAGCACCGCAGCCACGCGGACGCCGGCGGGCAGGTAGAACTGGTCGAGCGACAACTGACGAGACGCCCAGCATGCGATGGCGTACAACAGCGCAAGGACCAGCCCCGCCGGGCGGATACGCAACTTCAACTGCAGGCCTTCATTCCACCAGTTCAATCGCACATCTCCCTCTAGTACGTTCCCTGTCAGTATCCATTCGCCGCGGGACCCGGTTCTGAGGGACGGTATCGGCATGAAATAGATAATGCAATTGCCGATGCGATCTGCCGATCAAATGAGAATTCCGTCACGCCCTCCTGGATGAGTGCTCTTCACATGCCGTGGAGGACCAGGAATTGCCGGTTCTTCGGAATCTCTCCGTGTCAGCTCACTGCCTCACCACAACGCATCCCGCAGCTTGTACCACGACATCGCCGCCACCAGCAGCGGCGTGCGCAGCAGCCGGCCACCGGGGAAGGGCGCATGCCGCAGGCGCTGGAACACGTCCAGACGCTCGCTCTGGCCGGCAATGGCGGCGGCGATCACCTCGCCGGCCAGCCCGGCGGCGGCCACCCCATGGCCGGAGAACCCCTGCGCGAAGTACAGGTTGCCGTCCAGCCGGCCCCAGTGCGGGGCGCGGTTGCGGGTGATGTCCACATAACCACCCCAGACCTGGTCCAGTGCCACGTCGGCCAGCTGTGGGAACACCTGGTGCATGCGCCGCTGCATCACCCCGCGCAGGCCGGGTGGGGGCAGGGCCGAGTAGCTGGCGCGGCCGCCGAACAGCAGGCGGTGGTCGTGGCTGAGGCGGAAGTAGTCCAGAGCCCATGCGGTGTCGGCCACGGCCATGTTGTTGCCGATCAGGGCCCGGGCGCGTTCAGCACCCAGCGGCTGGCTGGCGCCGATATAGGTGCCCACCGGCATGATCCGCCGTTCCAGCTCGGGCAGCAGGCCCTGCAGCCAGGCGTTGCCGGCCACCACCAGATGCGCAGCGCGCACGCTGCCCTGAGCGGTATGCAGGGAAGGCTGTGGTCCCCGCTGCACGCGGGTCACCGCGGAGTTCTCGTGGATCACCACGCCGGCCGCGCGCGCCGCATCGGCCAACCCGCGTGCATACGCCAGCGGTTGCAGGTGCGCGCTGAGCGGGTCGAACATCGCGGCGCGGTAGCGCGGGCTGTCCAGCTGCGCGCGCAGGGCATCACGGTCCCACCATTGCATCGGGTAGTCGTAGTGGCGCTGCAGGTGCTCGCAGTTGGCCAGTAGTTCACGCTCATGGCGTTCACGGATGGCGACGCTGGCATGGCCTTCCACCCAATGGCAGTCGATGCCGTGGCGATCGATGCGCGTGCGCATCGCCTGCACCGCGTCACGCGACCAGTCGAACAGGTGGCGCGCATCGTCGCGGCCGAGCTGGCGCTCCAGCTCGTCCACCTCGCAGCCATAGCCCACCAGCGCCTGGCCACCGTTGCGACCGGACGCGCCCCAACCGATCCGCTGCGCGTCCAGCACCACCACGCGCTGGCCACGCGTAGCCAGTTCCAGTGCTGCGGTCAGGCCGGTGTAGCCCGCGCCAAGCACTGCGACATCGGCCTGCACATTCCCCTGCAGCGAGGGAAGTGCGGGCGGCTCGGGCAAGCTGGCGGCGTACCAGCTGGGCGGGAAGGCGGCGCTCATCGCAGGCCTTGCGGGCGCAGTACGGACGGGCGGAGCGGGGGAGGGCGATCAGCGTTCACGCGCTTAGTTTCGCCGATGCGTGACGGCCATGGTGTGACGGCGACGACTTGCCGCGTTCGCCGGGCGACGGGTAACGTGTCGGCACGCCAAGGAGTTTTCCCATGCGCCGCCTGCCCTGGGTGGGCCTGCCCACCGACAGCACCGTGCTCGGCCATCACCGCTTTGCGGTGGCCGGCGAGAAGTACGTGCGCGCGCTGGCCGAGGCGGCCGAGGTGACCCCGGTGGTACTGCCAAGCCTGCAGCCGCCCTTGCCGGCTGGCCACTGGCTGCAGGGGCTCGATGGCCTGCTGTTGACCGGCGCGGTCAGCAACATCGAACCGCAGCACTACGAGGGCGGCCGCAGCTGGCCAGGCAATCCGCACGACCCGGCCCGGGATGCCAACGCCTTTGCGCTGCTGCGCGAAGCGCTGGCGTTGGACCTGCCGGTGCTGGCGATCTGCCGCGGCTTCCAGGAATTGAACGTCGCGCTGGGTGGCAGCCTGCATCCGCAGGTGCATGCGGTGCCTGGCCTGGCCGACCACCGCGAAGACCCGCAGGCGCCGGTGGAGGTGCAGTATGGGCCGGCCCACGCGGTCACCCTGGCCGCTGATGGCTGGTTAGCGCGGTGGAGCGGCAGTGGCCGGACGCAGGTCAATTCGGTACACGGGCAGGGTATCGCTCGTCTGGCGCAGGGGCTGCAGGTCGAAGCCGTGGCCGATGATGGCCTGGTCGAGGCGGCACGCAGCCTGCACCATGATTTCGTGCTCGGCGTACAGTGGCACCCGGAGTGGCGTGTCATGGATTCGCCGTTCTATCACGCTATTTTCCGTGCGTTCGGCCAAGCTTGCCGGCAGCACCAACAGAACCGACTGGATTCCCGATGAGTACCCGAACGCGCCCGCGCAAGACGGCTACGCCCCCCGCACCGCAGGAAAGCAGTCTGCTGCGTTGGCTGAAGGAGCGGCGCATCACCGAGGTCGAGTGCCTGGTGCCGGACATCACCGGCAACGCGCGCGGCAAGATCATTCCGGCTGACAAGTTCTCGCACGACTACGGCACGCGGCTGCCCGAGGGCATCTTCGCCACCACCGTCACTGGCGAATTCCCTGACGATTACTACGACCTGACCTCGCCGTCGGACTCGGACATGATGCTGCGCCCCGATCCGGACACGGTGCGCATGGTGCCGTGGGCGGCCGATGCCACCGCGCAGGTCATCCACGATTGCTACACCAAGAGCGGTGAGCCGCACGAGCTGGCACCGCGCAACGTGCTGCGCCGCGTGCTGGCCGCCTACGCCGAGCTGGGCCTGCGCCCAGTGGTGGCGCCGGAGCTGGAGTTCTTCCTGGTGCAGAAGAACACCGACCCGGACTTCCCGCTGCTGCCACCGGCCGGCCGCTCCGGGCGTCCGGAAACCGCGCGGCAGTCGTACTCGATCGATGCGGTCAACGAATTCGACCCGATCCTCGACCTGATGTACGACTACGCCGATGCGATGAAGCTGGACGTGGACACGCTGATCCACGAGTCCGGCGCGGCACAGCTGGAGGTCAACTTCACCCATGCCGATGCGATGGACCTGGCCGACCAGGTATTCCTGTTCAAGCGCACCATGCGCGAAGCGGCGATGCGCCACGGGGTGTATGCCACGTTCCTGGCCAAGCCGATGGAAAACGAGCCGGGCAGCGCCATGCACATCCACCAGAGCCTGGTGCGGGTGAGCGATGGCAGCAACGTGTTCGCCGGCGAGACCCATGCCGAAGGCGAGTTCAGCCCGGTGTTCGGCCACTACCTGGGCGGCCTGCAGAAATACGTGCCGCAGGCGATGGCCTTCTTTGCGCCGAACGTGAATTCCTATCGCCGGCTGGTGTTCGGCGAGGTCTCGCCGAGCAACGTGCACTGGGGCTATGACAACCGCACCTGCGGGCTGCGTGTGCCGCTGGACACGCCGGAAAACATGCGCGTGGAAAGCCGTTTCGCCGGGTCTGACGCCAATCCCTATCTGGCGATGGCGGCGACCCTGGCCTGCGGCCTGCTCGGCATCCGCGAGCGGCTGGCACCGGATGCGCCGGTGACCGGCAGCGCCAAGGAACTGGGCTACAACCTGCCGCGCTCGCTGGGCGAAGCGCTGGACGGGCTGGAGCAGTGCAGCGAGCTGCAGGCGCTGCTGGGCGAGCGCTTCTGCCGCGCCTACATCTCGGTCAAGCGCAAGGAATATGAGACCTTCTTCCGCGTCATCAGCTCGTGGGAGCGCGAGTTCCTGCTGCTGAACGTCTGAGCATCTGGAATAGAAAAATCCGCCGCCGGGGGGTAGGCTGGCACCCGTCGCCGGCCCCGCCGGCCCCCCTTTCCGCATTCTGGAGCACCCGATGAAGCTGCGTATCCTCACGCTCGGCCTGGCCTCCGCCATGCTTGCCGCCTGCAGCGGTGGCAACGGCGGCGCGCAGGACAGCCAGGTCCTGAACGTCTACAACTACAGCGATTACATCGCCGAGGACACCATCCCGACCTTCGAGAAGGAGAGCGGCATCAAGGTGACCTACGATGTGTTCGACAGCGACGAGATGGTTGAGACCAAGCTGCTGGCTGGCAACAGCGGCTACGACGTGGTGGTGCCGACCCTGAACTTCTTCGGCCGCCAGATTCAGGCCGGCGTGTTCCTGCCGCTGGACAAGAGCAAGATCCCGAACCTGGCCAATCTGGACCCGGCGGTGATGAAGCGCATCGCCACCCAGGATCCGGGCAACCAGTACGGCGTGCCGTACATGATCGGCACTACCGGCATCGGCTACAACGTGGAGATGCTGAAGCAGCGCTTCGGCGGCAGCACCGACATCGCCAACAGCTGGGACCTGGTGTTCAAGCCGGAGAACATCAGCAAGATGAAGGACTGCGGCGTGACCATCCTGGACACGCCGGCGGACATGATCCCGATCGCGCTGCATTACCTGGGCCTGGACCCGCACAGTGGCGACCCGGCCGAGCTGCAGAAGGCGGCCGACCTGCTGAAGTCGATCCGCCCCTACGTGCAGAATTTCCACTCCTCGCAGTACGTGGGCTCGCTGGCCAATGGCGGCACCTGCCTGGTGGTGGGCTGGTCGGGTGACATCATCCAGGCCCGCGACCGCGCCGAGGAAGCCAGCAATGGCGTGCACGTGGCCTACTCGATCCCGAAGGAAGGCGCCCCGCAGTGGTTCGACATGCTGGCGATCCCGAAGGATGCCAAGCATCCGGAAGCCGCGTACGCGTTCATCAACTACCTGCTGCAGCCGAAGGTTGCCGCGGCCAACACCAACTTCATCCACTACGCCAACCCGGTGCCGACCGCGACCCCGCTGGTGGATGAGGCGATCCGTACCGACCCGACCATCTACCCGCCGGCCGACGTGGCCGAGAAGATGTTCACCTATTCGATCAACACGCCGGAAACCGACAAGCTCTACACCCGGCTGTGGACCGAGGTGAAGACCGGCCGTTAAGCCGGTCTGGCGCCGCCGGGCCATGCCCGGCGGATTGCTTCATCCTTGGCCGGGCGCGGTACCGCCGCCCTGGTCAAGGTGCCGCAGGATCGCCGGCAACAGGTCACGTGCATCGCGACCGCCGTTGCACAGGAACGACGAACTCATCCGCTGCAGGTTGTGCATGCCGATGAAGAACAGCCCCGGATGCGGTGAAACGCCGAACTCGCCGAGCGGATAGCCATGTGCGTCCAGCACGCCCTGCACGTCGAGCCACGGCCATTCGGCGACGAAGCCGGTGGCCAGCACCACCGAACGGATGCCTTCCGTCCGCAGATCCAGTTCACGCGGGGCGGCGTCCGGCTCCCAATGCAGATAGACCTCGTCGGGAATGTAGCGGGCATCGTCGGTGCGCGGTTCGGGCCGCGTGGCGTAGTACGCGCTGGCCAGCGAATCGAGATAGGCATATTCGGTCCGTGTCGCCTCGATCGCGGTGCGCAGCTGCGGGCGCACATCGGCGAAGCGGGCGACATTTCCATCGAAGCCCTGCAACCGGCCCAGCAGCCTGATGCCCGCGCGGTGCATCGCCAGCAGGCTGATCGAGCTGCCCAGGCCGGCACGCCCCTTGCCGGAAATCAGCGGAAATTCGGCGGTACGGGCCTTGCGCAGCGCATCCGGTTCTCCGGCCAGGACGGCGGCCGCTTCACTCACATGCTGGTGGATACGCCCGGCCATGTCCCACCAGGTCATCGAGTCCTTGCCGCGCAGCCGGCGGGTATGCGAATGCCGCTGGGCCAGTGACCAGTGCACGCTGCGACCGCTGTCGCGCAGGTCCTGGGCGATCTGCGCGCCGGACTGGCCGCCACCGATGACCAGCACGCCGCCGTCGGGCAGCTGGCGGGGGCTGCGGTAGTCGCCGGAGTGCAGCACCGTCAGACCCGGCGCGGGCGCGAAGGGGACCCGGGGCATCCGCGCGCGGCGGTATTCACCGGTAGCGACCACAACCGCCCCAGCCCGGATCAATCCGTGGCTGGTTTCGATGGCATAGCCGCCCAATTCGGGCGTGACCCGCTGAACCGCACAACCTTCGCTGATCGGCAACGAACGTTCGTCGGCATAGTCGCGCAGCCGCCGGATCACCTCGGGGGCCCCCATGAAACCTTCCGGGTCGTCGCCCGCATAGGCATGGTCGTGCAGGGCCATCGTCGCGTTGGCTGTGTTGGTCTGGAACGAATCCCAGCGCCGCTGCCAGCTGGCGCCCACGGTTTCGGCCTCCAGCACGCGATGCTCGACGCCGGCTTCCTGCAGGAGCGCGCTGAGGGACAGCCCGGCCTGGCCGGCGCCGATGATGACCAGCGGCAGCGTTGCAGGCAGGGAGCCCGGCAGGCGGGGCGGGAAACGGGAGGGGCTGTCCGGGGAAGTCACCAGGGTGGGTCCATGCAAGGGCTTGATCCGGGCCATTGCGCGGGGAATGCCCCGGGCCTTCAACAGATCCGGTTCTGAAAAACGTTGCAGATGGAGGCGTCGCCTGTGGTGTCTGGCCGGGACGACCGCAGGGGCGTCCAGGGGAGCCCGGGCCTTTGCGCGGACAGGCCACCATGGCGGGGGAAAACCGACACCCCCAGGGCCCCCGGGGCTGGCCAGCGGCCGCTTCCGCCTGCCGCCGTCATATCCCCTGGGCCCCCCGGCCGTTAGAATGGCGGCCGCTGTCCACCGCCCGCTCCCGGAGCCCCCATGCCCGTTGAAGCCCAGCCGGTAGCCACCGTCGTCGACACGACCGGTGTGCCCGGCTATCTCTCCATTCGTGACCTGCGCAAGGAATTCGACGGTTTCGTCGCCGTTGACGACGTCAATCTGGACGTGCGCAAGGGCGAGATCTTTGCCCTGCTCGGTGGCTCCGGCAGTGGCAAATCGACCCTGCTGCGCTGCCTGGGTGGCTTCGAGACGCCCACCAAGGGCAGCATCACCCTCGACGGCCAGCGCCTGGACGCGCTGCCGCCGTACCAGCGGCCGGTCAACATGATGTTCCAGTCCTATGCCCTGTTCCCGCACATGACGGTCGAGCAGAACATTGCCTTCGGCCTGAAGCAGGATGGCCTGGGCAAGGATGCGATCAGCAAGCGCGTCGGCGAGATGCTGGACCTGGTGCAGATGGGGCACCTGGGCAAGCGCAAGCCGCATCAGCTGTCCGGCGGCCAACAGCAGCGCGTGGCGCTGGCGCGGTCGCTGGCCAAAGGGCCGAAGCTGCTGTTGCTGGACGAGCCGATGGGCGCGCTGGACAAGAAACTGCGCTCGCAGATGCAGCTGGAACTGGTCAGCATCATCGAATCGTCGGGTGTGACCTGCGTGATGGTCACCCACGACCAGGAAGAAGCGATGACCATGGCCACCCGCATCGCGGTGATGGATGCCGGCTGGATCCAGCAGGTCGGCAAGCCGGACGAGGTCTACGAGCAGCCGGCCAACCGCTTCGTCGCCGAGTTCATCGGTTCGGTCAACCTGTTCGACGGGGTGATCGACGAGGACCTTCCCGAGTACGTGACCGTGCGCTCGCCGCTGTTCCCGGCGCCGATCTACATCGCCCATGGCATCACCGGCTATGAAGGGCAGCCGGTCGCGTTCGCGCTGCGCCCGGAGAAGGTGATGATCGGCAAGGACGAGCCGGAAGGGCACACCAACAAGGCGCAGGGCGTGATCGAGGACATTGCCTACTTCGGCAGCCATTCGGTCTACCACGTGCGCCTGCCCAGCGGTGCCAAGGTGCTGGCCAACTTCGCCAACTCGCAGCGCTGGGCCAGCGATGGCCTGACCTGGGGTGACAGCGTGTGGGTGCACTGGCGCGACAACGACGGCGTGGTGCTGACCTCATGAGCGTCGCCGGCCTGAAGCGCTGGCTGCCGGGGCTGCGTGCCACGGTGATCGGCATTCCGTACCTGTGGCTGCTGCTGTTCTTCGCAGTGCCGTTCCTGATCGTGCTGATGATCAGCTTCTCGCTCAGCCGGGTCGGCTCGCCGCCGTACACCTGGCTGCTGCAGTATGCGGACGGCGGCTTCTCGCTGAAGCTGAACCTGGAAAACTACCTGGCGCTGTTCCGCGACTCGATCTATGCGCAGGCGTTCCTGAGCTCGATCAAGATCGCGGCGATCTCTACTTTCCTGACCCTGCTGATCGGCTACCCGATGGCCTATGCCATCGCCCGCCTGTCGCCGGCCGCGCGCAACGTGGCGATGATGCTGGTGGTGCTGCCGTCGTGGACCTCGTTCCTGATCCGCGTGTATGCATGGAAGGCGATCCTGGACCGCAACGGCCTGCTCGACCAGTTCCTGCAGTTCACCGGCCTGCAATCGCTGATGACCAGCATGGGCCTGCCCAAGCTCCAGCTGATCGACACCCCGACCGCCGCCTATATCGGCATCGTCTACTGCTACCTGCCGTTCATGGTGCTGCCGCTGTACGCCAACCTGGTCAAGCATGACCACCGCCTGCTGGAAGCTGCCTACGACCTCGGTGCCAAGCCGTGGCAGGCGTTCCTGCGCATCACCCTGCCGCTGTCCAAGGCCGGCATCATCGCCGGTTGCATGCTGGTGATGATTCCGGCCATTGGTGAATTCGTGATCCCGGAAATGCTGGGTGGCTCGGAGACGCTGATGGTGGGCCGCCAGCTGTGGAACGAGTTCTTCAACAACCGCAACTGGCCGGGCGCCTCGGCGATGGCGGTGGCGATGATCCTGTTGCTGCTGGTGCCGATCCTGCTGTTCAACCGTTCCCAGCAGCGCCTGCTGGAAGGGAAGCAGGCATGAGCCCGCGTAGCGCAAAGGGCCTCGGGCTGGGCGTGCTGCTGCTCGGCTTCGCCTTCCTGTACCTGCCGATCCTGTTGTTGATGTTCTATTCGTTCAACAGCTCGCGGTTGGCGATGGTCTGGGCCGGGTTCTCCACCCGCGCCTACAGCGACCTGTTCGCCGACCGCGCGCTGATGGATGCGATGTGGACCAGCCTGGTGGTGGCGTTCTGGACCGCCTGTACCGCCACCGTGCTGGGCACGCTGGCGGCGATGGTGATGACGCGCTTCAAGCGCTTCCGTGGCAAGCCGCTGTTCGGCGCACTGGTGACCGCGCCGCTGGTGATGCCGGACGTGATCCTCGGCTTCTCGCTGATGGCGCTGCTGGCCTCGATGGGTGCGATTCCCGGCTTCCCGGCGCGTGGCCTGACCACCATCTGGATCGCCCACGTCACCTTCACCCTGTGCTTCGTCACCGTGGTGGTGTCCTCGCGCCTGCAGGAAATGGACCTGTCGCTGGAGGAAGCGGCGATGGACCTGGGCGCGAGCCGGCTGACCGTGTTCGGGCGCATCACCCTGCCGATCATCGCGCCGGCGCTGGTGGCCGGTTGGCTGCTGGCGTTCACCCTGTCGCTGGATGACGTGGTGGTGGCCAGCTTCGTCGCCACGCCGGGCTCGACCACGCTGCCGATGAAGGTGTTCGCCTCGGTGCGCATGGGCATCAGCCCGAAGATCAATGCACTGGCCACGCTGCTGGTGTCGGCGGTATCGATCGCCGCCGTGATCGGCTGGTACATCAACGCGCGTGCCGAGAAACGGCGCCAGCGCGACCTGCAGCTGGCACGCCAGGACAACGGCTGAGCACACGGTCTGTCGACAGCGTCGGCAACATCCGGCTCACGGCCGGCGGCGCACAATGGGGGTCTACCAGATGGAGACCCCGCATGACCGTCGAGATTGTCGACCCGGCCACCGGCCAGGTGACCTACCGCCATGAACTGATGGGTGCTGCCGACGTCGAGCAGCGCCTGCAGGCCGCCGCCGATGCCTTCCCCGGCTGGGCTGATCACTCGTTGCAGGATCGCGGTGCCATCCTGCGCCGGATCGCCGCGCAACTACGCGCGCGCCGTGACGATCTGCAGCAGGCGATGACCCATGAGATGGGCAAGCTCAAGGCCGAAGCGCTGGCCGAGGTCGACAAGTGCGCGGCGGCCTGCGAGTTCTACGCCGACCACGCAGCTGATTATCTCAAGCCGCAGCTGATCGACACCGAAGCCCAGCGCAGCTATGTGCGCTACGAGCCGATCGGCTGCGTGTTCGCGGTGATGCCGTGGAATTTCCCGATCTGGCAGGTGTTCCGTTTCCTCGCCCCGGCGTTCATGGCAGGCAACGTGGCCCTGCTCAAACACGCCAGCAACGTGCCGCAGTGCGCCGACCTGATCCTGGCGGTATGCCGTGACGGTGGCCTGCCTGACGGCGTGTTCGATGTACTGCACATCGACAACGACCAGGCGGCCGAGGTGCTGCGCGACGCACGGGTGAAGGCGGTGACGCTGACCGGCAGCGAGCGGGCAGGGCGCTCGATCGCGTCCAACGCGGGCAGCCAGCTGAAGAAGTCGGTGATGGAGCTGGGTGGCAGCGATGCCTTCGTGGTGCTCGACGATGCCGACCTCGACAAGACCGTGGCGGCGGCGGTGAAGTCGCGCTTCGACAACAGCGGGCAGACCTGCATCGCGGCCAAGCGCTTCATCGTGGTCGACGCGGTGGCCGATGAGTTCACGCGCCGCTTCGTGGAAGCCGCGGCCGAGCGCCAGTACGGTGATCCGGACGAGCGCGGTACCACGCTGGCGCCGATGGCCCGTGCCGATCTGCGTGACGAACTGCACAAGCAGGTGCAGGCCAGCGTGGCCAAGGGTGCGCGGGTACTGCTGGGTGGTGAGCCGATTGCGGGTACACATGCCGGCTATCCGGCCACCGTGCTCGATCAGGTCGGCCCGGGCATGCCGGCCTACGACGAGGAGCTGTTCGGGCCGGTGGCTGCGGTGATCCGTGTCGCTGACGAGGCCGAGGCACTGCGCGTGGCCAACGACACCCGCTTCGGCCTGGGCGGCAGCGTGTGGACGCGCGATCCAGTGCGCGGCGAACGTTTCGCGCAGCGCATGGAGTGTGGTGCAGCGTTCGTCAACGCCATCGTCAAGAGCGACGCGCGGTTGCCGTTCGGCGGCAGCAAACAGTCCGGTTTCGGTCGGGAGCTGGCCGACCACGGCATCCATGAGTTCATGAACATCAAGACCGTCTACGTGGCTTGATGCCGAACGGTAGAGCCGGCCGCTGGCCGGCATTGCCTGGTTGCCGGCCAGCGGCCGGCACTACCCAAAGCGGGCTACAACCACTTCGCGCGCTTGAACAACCGGTACAGCCCCACGCACACACCGCCCACGCCCACGATCATCAGCGGGTACGACCACGGCTCGCT
The DNA here is from genome assembly GCF_056482945.1 of Stenotrophomonas sp. 62841_Sma. Taxonomy (NCBI): domain Bacteria; kingdom Pseudomonadati; phylum Pseudomonadota; class Gammaproteobacteria; order Lysobacterales; family Lysobacteraceae; genus Stenotrophomonas; species Stenotrophomonas sp. 62841_Sma. The sequence goes on from NZ_CM151224.1 coordinate 1,636,724, forward strand.
CAGCTCCGGCATGTGGCTGAAGTTCATGCCGTACCAGCTGGTGATCAGTGTCGGCGCCGCCAGCAGCGCGGCCCATGCACCCAGCCGCTTGACCGTCTCGCCCTGCGCCAGCGTCACCAGCGACAGGTTCACGCTCAGCGCGGTGCCCAGCATCTCACGCAGGGTGTCGATCACATCGCTGATGCGTACTGCGTGGTCGTGGACGTCGCGGATGTACAGCTTCACTTCGTCGGGGATCAGCTCGCCCTGGTAGCGGCGCAGCTGCGCCAGCACATCCTGCAGCGGCGCCACCGCCATCCGCATCTTGTTCAGCTCGCGCTTGAGCTCGTACAGCCGCACCACCGTGCTGCGCTTGTAGGTGTCGGCGAAGATGTCCTTCTCCAGCAGCTCCAGGGTGTCGCGGAAGCGGTGCACGATGGGCAGGTAGTTGTCGACCACGAAGTCGGTCACCGCGTACAGGCAGTACGACGGGCCCATCTTCAGCAGCTGCGGCTCGCGTTCCACCCGCGCACGCACCGGGGCATAGGACAGCGACGCGCCATGGCGTACCGTCACCAGGAAGCGCGGGCCGAGGAAGGCATGGGTTTCGCCGTACTGGATGCGCTCGTCGACCATCTGCGCGGTGGTCACCACCACGAACATCGAATTGCCGTAGGTCTCGACCTTGGGCCGCTGGTGCGCGTTGCGCGCATCCTCGATGGCCAGGTCGTGCAGGCAGAACTCTTCCTGCAGTTTCAACAGCACATCATCATTGGGGTCGTACAGGCCGACCCAGACGAAGCCGTTGCCACTGGCAATGACATCGCTGATGGCGTCCAGGGTGATGTCGTGGCGTTTGCCCTCGTCATCGTAGTGGACGCAGTTGATGACGCAGGCGGGGTTGGCCGAGGCGGGCGCGGCAGCAGAGGCGGGCAATGACATGCCCGCCATCGTGCGTCAGGGCTGTGTTTTGGACAAGTGAGGAGTACGCCCCAGCACCCATGCCAGCGCGACGTGGACGGGCAGCAGCAGCACGATCCACTGCACGTTGTACTGTGCCTGCAGGCTCAGCCAGTGCAGTACCAGCGCGGCCACCGCCTGTACCGCCAGCAGCCACAACACGATCCTGAACATGCGGCCTGGCACGCGACGGCGCAGCAGGGCGATTGCACCCGGCAACAGCAGCACGGCCAGCGGCGAGAGCAACAGCAGGTTGCGGTTGGCCCATGCGGCGTAGTGGATGCTGAAGCCCCACAGGAACACCAGCACGCCACCAAACAGGGCGCACAGCAGCCAGAACGGCAGGGCCAGCCCGGCCAGCAGGCGCGGGCGGTTGCGCAGCGCCAGCACGCCGCCGGCCACGATCAGCCCGAGCAGCAGCCACGGCCACCAGCGGCGCGCGAATTCCTTCGGCTCCGGATCGATACGATGCGGCAGCAGTTCCTGTTCGGACTGCACCAGCGGACGGCCATCGCTGTTGCGTGCCTGGCGCAGCGCATCGGCCAGGCGCATCGGCACGAAGGCTTCCTGCCAGCGCGACAGCGGCTGGTCGGCAAATGGCCCAAGGCCGACATCGAAGCCCAGCCACATCCACGGTGCCGGCGACGCCAGGCGGACCGATTCACTGCGGTAGGTGTTGCCGCGCGAGCGCCCCGACAGCTGTGACTGCAGGCCGCCGCCCAGTGCCTTGTCCACCGTGTCGCGCACCATCGTGGCGCAGTTGGCGGTGTAGTAATCGTAGTGGTAGCGCGCGTTTTCCGGCTTGGCCCGCTCGGCCAGGTCGGCGGCCAGCGCACGCGCCTGGTCCGGGCGCAGGTCCAGCCACTGCACGCTGGCGCCACGGCCGGTCTCGTCGTAGTACGACAGGTCCTGCTGCAACGGCAGCGCCACCAGGTAATACATCATGTCGCCGCGTGCGAAGCGGCTGATGAAATCGTCCTCGGACGGATCGAAGTAGCCGAAGTTGTACGAGGTTGCCTCGCCGCTGACCGGATCGACCACGACGATGGCGTCGTGGCCGAAGCGTTCGAAGAACACGGTGCCCGGCTGCATGGTCACCACGCCGATGCGCGGGGCAGGGGCTTCTGCGCTGGCGGCAGGCGCCGCAGGCGTGGGTGTGGCTGCCGCAGGCTGCGCGAAGGCGGCCAGCGGCAGGGCCATGGCCAGCACGCACAGTGCCAGCCACACCATGAGGATCAGGCCGCGGCGCTTCAAGCGTCGTCCTGCGCGTCCGGCGGCAGCACGGTCACGTGGAAGGCCTGTACCCGGCGCGCATCGGCGCGGGCCACGCGGAACATGAAGCGATCCAGCGCCAGCTCGTCACCGACTTCCGGCAGATGGCCCACGGCCTCGGTGACCAGGCCGCCGATGGTGTCGTAGTCCTCGTCGGAGAACGTCGCGCCGAAGCGCTCGTTGAAGTCGCCGATCGGGGTCAGCGCGTCGACCACGTACTGGCCGTCGGACTGGATGGCGATCTGCGCCGAGGGATCTTCAGCCTCGTCATGCTCATCGTCGATCTCGCCGACGATCTGTTCCAGCACGTCCTCGATGGTGACCAGGCCGGCGACACCGCCGTACTCGTCCACCACGATGGCCATGTGGTTGCGCGACAGGCGGAATTCCTTCAGCAGCACGTTGAGCTTCTTCGCTTCCGGGATCAGCACCGCCGGGCGCAGCAGCTCGCGCACGTTGGCCGGGCCGTTGTCGGCAACCACGCCGCGCAGCAGGTCCTTGGCCAGCAGGATGCCAAGGATGTCGTCCTTGTTCTCACCGTGCACCGGGAAGCGCGAATGGCCGGATTCGACCACCTGCTTCATCAGTTCCAGGAAGGGCGCTTCAACCGGCAGCGAGACCATCTGCGAGCGCGAAATCATCACGTCGCCCACGGTCAGCTCGGCCACCGAAATGGCGCCTTCCATCATCTTCAGGGTATCGGCGGCGATCAGACCCTCTTCCTGCGCGGTGTGCAGGACAGCGACCAGCTCGTCGCGGGTATGGGGTTCGCCGGAGAAGGCGGAGGTCAGGCGTTCAAGCCAGCCGCGCTTCTTTTCACTGTGCTCCGCAGGGGAGCTACTACTGTCGTCTTCTGACATCTCTGGAAAAAAGGCACCCGGCAGGCCGGGCGTTGACCCAAGTCTAGCAGGATGTGACGGCCTGTCAGTGACTGCCGGTGGCCGGGGTTGGGGCGGCCGGTGCCGGCTCCTCCTCGGGCAGGTCCAGGCTGTAGGTGCAGCCGGCCAGGGTCTTGCCGGGGTGGGAGGCCACGGTGGAGACGCTGAGGATGATCGACTCGATCTGGGCCTCGCCGGTCTTCGGGTCGGTCACGTCGCGGCTGACCAGTTCGCGGCCGGCCATGAACTTGCCGTCCTGGTCGTAGCCGGTCTCCAATTCCAGCCGTTTGGCCAGCGGGCGTGGGTCGGCCTGGTCGAGCACCGCCATGATGCTGGCGCCGGCCACCGCCACCCGCTCGGTCTGTTGGCCGAAGACGGTGATCGGGCTGGCCAGCCGGAACTCGCTCATGAACTGGTTGCCCTGCGGCAGCGGTTGCAGGCCCTGGGCCACGGCCTTCAGCGGATCGGCCAGCAGCGGCGCCAGCGCGGCCTGCTCGGCCACGCCCTGGCGGCATTCGATCAGGGCCGGCAGGTCCAGGCTGGTGGCGAAGGTGGAGGGAGCGGCGAGGGCACAGAGCAGGGGCAGGCAGCAGCGCAGTGACACGGTCGGTTTCCGCAGGCGAAGGGCCGCCATCATAGCCCCGGCGAGCGCCGGAACAGCCCGGTGAGAAGGCGCAGGAAACCGGTCATCGCCCGCCGCACGACCATCAGTGAGAGGGTCAGCACGACCGCAAGCATGGCGACCTGCATCGATTGCCCCGCAATGCGCGCCACCGCCGGCCACAGGCCCGGGCTGGTCAGCCAGGGCATCAGTTCCGCTGCGGCGGTCCTGGCCACTTTCATGTAGATCACAGCCAGCACGAACAGCACCAGCAGCGAGGTACGGCCGGCGTGGAAGAACGGGAGTGAGTTCACGGGGCGGCCCAGGCGGCGGTGCACGATCATCCGCCACAGGAGCGGAAGGGTCAGTGCACCCACCAGCGTCAGCACCATCGACGTTTCAAGCAGACCGGGGAGATGGGCCGGTTCCAACCGTCCGCTGAGGTGCGGGCCGATCATGCCGATCGCCAGCCCGGCCAGCAGGCACACGGGCGAGAGCAGGGCCAGGCTGCGCAGCAGCCAGTGCCTGCCGCTGGGTTCGTGGGCGCTGATGCGGCGCACGGCATACGCGCCCAGCACCAGCAGCATGGCGAACAAGGTGGCGCCGATCACAAACATCATTGAGCCGTTTCCCGAGGTCATCCTTGTTCCTCTCGTGTTCCTGGCGACGGGCGGTGGCCCGCTCAGCGCTCGCCCGCGTATGGATCGTCGATGCCCAGCTCGGCCAGGATCTCCCGCTCCAGCTGCTCCATCGCCTCGGCTTCCTTGTCGTCCTCGTGGTCCCAGCCGAGCAGGTGCAGCACGCCGTGCACGGTCAGATGCGCGTAATGGGCATTGAGCGCCTTGCTCTGTTCGTCGGCCTCCCGTGCCACGACCGGAGCACAGATCACCAGGTCACCCAGCAGCGGGAATTTGACGCCCTTGGGCAGGCCTTCGGGCACTTCGGCCGGGAAGCTGAGCACGTTGGTGGCGTAGTCCTTGCCGCGGTAATGGCGGTTCAGCGACTGTCCTTCCTTGGCATCGACCACGCGGATGGCCAGATCGGCCTCGCGGATGCGGCCCTTCAACGCGGCGGCCACCCACTTGCGGAAGCTCACTGCCGCCGGCAGGCCGGCGCGCGGCAGGGCATAGCTGACGGCGACGTCCAATCGCACGGGACCACGGGTCATGGAGTTGCTCCAGGTTGGATCTGATGCAGGTCGCGGCGGTCGTACGCGCTCACGATGCGCGCGACCAGCGGGTGGCGGACCACGTCACGGGATTCGAAGAAGGTGAAGCTGACGCCCTCGACCTCACGCAGCACGTCGATGGCGTCGCGCAGGCCGGACTTCACATGCTTGGGCAGGTCGGTCTGGGTCAGGTCACCGGTGACCACCGCAGTGGAGCCGTAGCCCAGGCGGGTCAGGAACATCTTCATCTGCTCGATGGTGGTGTTCTGTGCTTCGTCCAGGATCACGAACGCATCGTTGAGCGTGCGGCCGCGCATGTAGGCCAGCGGCGCGATCTCGATGACGTTCTTCTCCAGCAGCTTGACCACCTTTTCCACGCCCATCATCTCGTACAGGGCGTCGTACAGCGGTCGCAGGTAGGGATCGACCTTCTGGCTCAGGTCGCCGGGCAGGAAGCCCAGCTTCTCGCCGGCCTCCACCGCCGGGCGCACCAGGATCAGGCGCTGCACCCGCGATTCATTCAGGGCCTCGACCGCGCTGGCCACGGCCAGGAAAGTCTTGCCGGTGCCGGCCGGGCCGATGCCGAAGTTGATGTCGTGGGTGGCGATCTGGTGCAGGTAGCGGCCCTGGTTGGCGCCGCGGCCGCGCACCGTGCCGCGCTTGACCTTGATCGCAACCTCCTGCGCTTCGTAGGAGCGCTCGGCGATCTGCTCGACATTGGCCTGCGCCAGGCGCAGGTGGATGGCGTGGTTGTCGAAGGTCGTTTCGCCGGCTTCGGCGTACAGCGCTTCAACCAGCTTCTGCGCCTCGACGATGGCTTCGTTGGGGCCGCTGATGCGGAACACGAAGCCACGATTTGCGATCTCCACGCCGAGCTTCAGCTCGATCTGGCGCAGGTGCCCGTCGAAGGGGCCGCACAGGTTGGCCAGTCGCTCGTTGTCTTCCGGCGACAGGGTGAAGTCTCGATGATCGATGCTTTTCATTGCTTGGGGTGGGGCGGACGCCTTCCACCGCAGTGTATTCAGGGAGGACAAGGGTAGCGCGCGTGCGGGGCACACGGCCAGCAGACGGTCGATACAGCGTTTTCCACACCCGGTGTGGACGGGGCACGCGGAAACCTGTGGATAGACCTTCGCAATGCTTGTGCCACAAGGCCCATGAGGTCCTGGTGAAAAAAGCGTCATGGTCTCCGGTCGCTACGGCAGCACTGCCACGGGTGGCCTGCGCGGGGGGCATTCATCGTGATGGCAGTGCAGGTTTCGTTGCCCGGCGAGCAACAGCGCCAGGTCGTGCCGGATTTCCACAATGGTTGTGGAATGATGCCGAATCAACCTGTGGATAGGTGGTGCGGAGCCTTGCAGCAAAAGGCTTGCCCACGCGTGGTGAAAAAACCGTCAGGGCTGATTGGAATCATTGAGGGTGCACGGGGCACATGGCACCGTGTCGCCGTCGCAGGAGGGGATGGCATGGGCATCGGCAACGGGATGCGTGGAATCGGACTGGCGGGCATCGGCCTGCTGGTGGGGTGTGGGCAGTCAACGCCGACTGCGCTGGGCACGCTGGAGTGGGACCGGATCACGGTGCCGGCACCGGCGGCCGAAGTGATCGCCACGGTGGAGGTGCGCGAGGGCCAGCAGGTCAAGGCCGGGACCGTGCTGATGCAGCTGGACCCGGCGCGGGGAGACGCGCAGTTCGCCGCAGCGCAGGCTGATACGGCGCGTGCGCAGGCGCAGCTGGAAGAACTGCAGATCGGCCCACGCCAGGAGCAGATCGCTCAGGCCCAGGCACAACTGGCCGCGTTGCGCGCACAGGCTGCCGAAGCAAGTGCCTATTACCGACGGGTCCAGCCGTTGGCACAGCAGCGCTTGATTGCCGCCGCTGAACTGGATCGAGCACGCGCCGCCGCCGGCAATGCCGAAGCTAGCGTGCGTGCTGCCGAGCAGGCCTGGCTGGAGCGGGTGCACGGCAGCCGTGTGCAGGATATCGCCCAGGGCCAGGCGGCCGCCGATGCCGCACGGGCACAGCAGGTGGTACAGAGCGTGAACCTGCAGAAGCTGCAGTTGCGTGCACCGCGCGACGGGGTAGTCGATGCATTGCCCTACCGGCAGGGTGACCAGGCACCGATCGGTGCGCCGCTGGCAGTGATGCTGGTCGGCGAGCGCCCCTATGCGCGCGTCTACCTGCCGCAACCGCTGCGTCTGCAGGTCAAGGTCGGGCAGGCCGCGCAGATACAGCTGGAAGGCGGCAACACCGTGCTGAAGGGGCATGTACGTGCGATCCGTAGCGAACCATCGTTCACGCCGTACTACGCACTGACCGGCGATGACGTCGAACGGCTGAGCTATCTGGCCGAGATTGAAGTGGACGGGAACAGCGACATGCAGAAACTGCCAGCGGGTCTTCCGGTACAGGTGCGCTTCTGAACACCGGTGCGGACATCGCGGTGCATGCGCAGGGCCTGACCCGCCGCTTCGGCGAGCTGCTGGCCGTGGACAACGTCGACCTGACCGTACCGCGCGGACAGGTATACGGTTTTCTGGGCCCGAACGGGTCTGGCAAGTCGACCACCATCCGCATGCTGTGCGGCCTGCTGGAACCCAGCGCAGGGCAGATCGAGGTGCTGGGGTTGGCGGTTCCCGAGCAGGCCGAAGCGCTGCGCCGACGCATCGGCTACATGACCCAGCGCTTCTCGTTGTACGAAGATCTGTCGGTGCGCGAGAACCTGGAGTTCCTCGCCGCCATCCAGGACCTGCCGCGCGCACAGGCCCGGCAGCGGGTCGACGAACTGCTGCAGCAATACCGGCTGCAGGACCGCCAGCCACAACTGGCTGGCACGCTCAGTGGTGGCCAGAAGCAGCGCCTGGCCCTGGCCGGTGCCGTGGTGCATTCGCCCGAACTGCTGTTCCTGGACGAGCCGACCAGTGCGGTCGATCCCGAATCGCGCCGCGATTTCTGGGAAGCCCTGTTCGAGCTGGCTGATGCCGGCACCACGGTGCTGGTGTCGACCCACTACATGGACGAGGCCGAGCGCTGCCATCGCCTGGCAATCCTTGATCGTGGCGCACTGGTGGCCGATGGCACGCCGGCCGAACTGTGTGCACGGCTGGACGGCCGCACGCTGCAGGTCACCTCGACGCAGCCGCGCCAGGCCAGCCGCGCACTGTCTGAGCTGCCCGGCGTGCTGAGCGTGGCGCAGATCGGCACCCAGCTGCGGGTATTGTGCAGCGAGGATGTCGCGGACGCCGCCGCATTGCGGCGCGCGCTGGCCAGCGCCGATCCGCAGGCCCGCATCGAGGCGGTGGCACCGAACCTGGAAGACGTGTTCGTGGCGGCCACCCGCGGCCGTGGCCGGGAGCCGGCGGCATGAACCTGCGCCGCCTGTGGGCGATCATGCTCAAGGAACTGCGGCAGCTGCGCCGCGACCGCATCACGCTGGCGATGATCGTCGGCATCCCGGTAATGCAGCTGCTGCTGTTCGGCTACGCGATCAATCTCAACCTGCGCCATCTCAACGCCGGTGTCGCCGACCAGGCCAACAGTGCGGCGTCACGCGCGCTGGTGCAGGACATGGTTGCCACCGGCGTGATCACGCCGCGCAGCGAAGCCTATACGCCCGATCAGCTGATGCAGGCGCTGCGCCGTGGCGAAATCAGTGTCGGTATCGTGGTGCCGGCCGACTTCGAGCGTCGTCGCTTCGATGGACGCGAGGCGGTACAGGTGCTGGTCGACGGCAGCGACACCGTGGTACAGAGCGCAGCGATCCAGCTGGCACAGGTGCCGCTGGATACGCGACCGGCCAGCAACACGCGGCCGCTGCGCGAAGGCAGCATCGCTGGTGGTCCGATCAGCGTGACCAGTTTCTACAACCCGCAGCGGCGCTCGGCGGTGAACATCGTGCCGGGCCTGATCGGGGTGATCCTGACCATGACCCTGGTGATGTTCACGGCCGTAGCGGTGGTGCGCGAACGCGAGCGCGGCAACATGGAACTGCTGATCGCCACACCGGTGTCGCGCAGCGAACTGATGGTCGGCAAGGTGCTGCCCTATGCGGCCATCGGTCTGCTGCAGACCACGCTGGTATTGGTGCTGGGCACCTGGCTGTTCCAGGTGCCGATCCGCGGCAGCCTGCTGGACATCTATCTGGGCGCGGTGCTGCTGGTGCTGGCCAACCTGGCGCTGGGCCTGCTGATCTCAACGCGCGCGCGCTCGCAGTTCCAGGCGATGCAGATGACGTTGTTCCTGTTCCTGCCGTCGATCCTGTTGTCGGGCTTCATGTTCCCGTTCGCCGGCATGCCACGGCCGGTGCAGTGGCTGGCCGAAGTGCTGCCGCTGACCCACTTCCTGCGCTTGGTGCGCGGCATCATGCTGCGCGGCGCCTCGCTGTGGGAGCTGTGGCACGATGCGCTGGCGTTGCTGGCCTTCATCGTGGTGATGATGACCCTGGCCATCCTGCGTTTCCGCAAGCGATTGGATTGAGGCATGCCATCCGGTAGTGCCGGCCGCTGGCCGGCATCAACTCCGGTGGGTGCCGACCGTTGGTCGGCACACCCTAACCTTATTCCGCCACCACCCGCGCGCGCAGCGAATTGGTCAGCGCTTCGGTGATCACCACGTCCACGAACTGGCCGATCAATCGTGCCGGCGCCGGGAAATTCACCGAACGCATGTTCTCGGTCTTGCCGGTCAGTTCGTTCGGGTTCTTCCGCGAGGGCCCTTCCACCAGCACCGTCTGCACGGTACCGACCATCTTTTCGGAAATGCCGGCAGCGTGCGCATTGATGCGTTCCTGCAGGCGCGACAGGCGCGCGTGCTTCTCGGCATCGCTGATCGTGTCCTCCAGATCCGCAGCCGGTGTACCCGGGCGACGCGAATAGATGAAGGAGAAGCTGTGGTCGAAGCCGATGTCCTCGATCAGCTTCATGGTCTTCTCGAAATCGGCATCGGTCTCGCCGGGGAAACCGACGATGAAGTCCGAGCTGATCGAGATGTCCGGGCGCACCGCGCGCAGCTTGCGGATCTTCGACTTGAATTCCAGTGCGGTGTAGCCGCGCTTCATCGCCGACAGCACGCGGTCGCTGCCGGCCTGCACCGGCAGGTGCAGGAAGTTGGCCAGCTGCGGCACGTCGCGGAACGCATCGATCAGCGAATCGCTGAACTCCAGCGGGTGCGAGGTGGTGAAGCGGATGCGGCCGACGCCATCGATCTCGGCGATGGTGCGGATCAGCAGGCCGAGGTCGGCGAACTCGCCGTCCCCATAGGGCCCACGGTAGGCGTTGACGTTCTGGCCGAGCAGGTTGATCTCACGCACGCCCTGTGCAGCCAGCTGCGCCACCTCCACCACCACGTCCTCGAACGGGCGGCTGACTTCGGTACCTCGGGTGTAGGGCACCACGCAGAACGAGCAGTACTTGGAACAACCTTCCATGATCGAGACGAAGGCCGAAGCACCTTCGGCGCGTGGCTCGGGCAGGCGGTCGAACTTCTCGATCTCGGGGAAGCTGATGTCCACCTGCGGGCGCTTCTGCTCGCGCCGTGCACGGATCAGTTCCGGCAGGCGGTGCAGGGTCTGCGGGCCGAACACCAGGTCGACGAACGGCGCGCGCTTGATGATTGCCTCGCCTTCCTGCGAAGCGACGCAGCCGCCCACGCCGATGATGACCTCGCGGCCCTTGTTCTTCAGGCCCTTCCATACGCCCAGCTGGCTGAATACCTTCTCCTGCGCTTTCTCGCGGATGGAGCAGGTATTGACCAGGATGACGTCGGCGTCGTCCGGGCTGTCGGTCAGTTCCAGGCCATCGCTGGCGGCAAGCACGTCGGCCATCTTGGCCGAGTCGTACTCGTTCATCTGGCAACCGTGGGTCTTGATGTACAGCTTGCCTTTCACCTGGTCGGGCTTGCGCGGACCGGTGGGCAGGGCAACGAGCGGGGTACCGCCCGGCGTGGCGGGCGGAAAGACGTCTGGCGTCCCGGTCATGGCGCTTAATCCATTCGGGTGGCGGGAAAGCGGGCAATTCTACCCGCATCCCAGCGCGTGCGCCGGCCCAGTAGAGCCAGGCCATGCCTGGCTGCTTTCCGTCCCGCAGGCACGGCGGGCGGGTCATCCACGCATGGCGTGGATCTACTGGAATTCCGGGTCCGCCCCCCCGGTAGCGCCCGGCCGCGCCCGTCGGCATGCCTCAGGCCGCTGCCAGCTCCGCATCGATCTGCCGCGAACGGTCGAAAGCGGTCATCGCACTCATCCGTGCAATGTAATCAGCCGTTGCCGGCGCCGGCTGCACCAGGCCAAAGGCGGTGGTCCAGGCCAGCGCATTGCCCCACAGCACGTCGGCGGCGCTCATCGTCTCGCCGAGCAGGTACGGCCCCTGTGCCAGCTGGGCTTCGATCACCTGCAGCACCGTCTCCGCGTCGTTGTAGGGCGACATCAGGCGCGGCGGCGGCTCGCGGTGCATTGCCTTGTCGATCATCGCCGGCTCGAAACAGGCGCCGTAGAAGGCCATCCAGCGCAGGTAGGGGCCGCGCAGGGCGTCGCCGATCGGCGGGGCCAGCCCGGCTTCCGGGTACAGGTCGGCCAGGTACAGGTAGATCGCCACCTGTTCGGTCACCAGTGCGCCGTTGTGGACGATGGCCGGCACCTTGCCCATCGGGTTGATGGCCAGGTAGGCCGGGGCCAGGTTGGCGCCGGCCTTCAGGTCCAGCACCTGCATGCGGTAGTCGGCACCCAGCGCTTCGAGCAGGGCCACGGCGCCGCTCGAGCGTGAACGGGCGGCGTGGTACAGGGTGATCTGGCGGGATGTCATGGCATTGCTCCTTGCGGTGGGTGGTGAACTGGAGCTCATCCTGGGGCACTATTGCGGACGAATTCTGTCCTCGATCCTTCATGCGCCATACCGCCCATCGACTGTTGCGCCTGATCGCCCTGCTGCAGGCCCGTCGCCAGTGGTCCGGGGCCGAGTTGGCCGAGCGCATGGGCGTGGACCGGCGCAGCATCCGTCGTGACATCGAGCGCCTGCGCGAACTGGGCTATCCGGTGCAGGCCTCATCCGGGGTCGGCGGCGGCTACCAGCTGGGGGCAGGGGCGCCGGTGCTGCCGATGCTGCTGGACGAGGAAGAGGCGACCACCCTGGCTATCGCCCTGCGCGCGGCCTCGGCCACCGTCGCCGGCATTGACGACACCGCGCGTGGCCTGCTGTCCAAGCTCGATCCGCTGGTGCCGACCCGTCGCCGCCAGCAGGCAGGCGAGGTGCATGCAGCGACGGCCACCCTGTCCGATCTTCCGTCAACCGATGCACGCCTGCTGGGCCGGCTGGCCCTGCATTGCCGGCAGGCGGCGCGGCTGGCCTTCGAGTACCGCAGTGCGCAGGACGCGGTGACCCAGCGCGAGGTCGAGGCCCAGCATCTGGTCAATTACGGGCGGCGCTGGTACCTGCTGGCCTGGGATCTGGGCCGGCAGGACTGGCGCACCCTGCGCGTGGACCGGATGGGCGAGGTGCGTGAGTGCTCCGAGCCGGGCATGCACCGGCGCACCCCGGCGCCGCCGGACGTGATGGTGCGGCAGGCAGTCAGCCAGGCCCCGTTCGCGCTGCAGGCGATCCTGCGCCTGGCCGGCAGCCGCGCCGAGCTGGAAGGTCGCATTCCGCCCTGGTGCGGGGTGCTGGAGGCGGACGGCACCGAGCACTGCCTGCTGCGCATGGGTGCTGAGAGCCGGGGCATGATGCTGGCGCAGATCCTGAGCCTGGACCGCGTGCCGGTGGCGCTGTGGACCACTCCGCCAGGCCTGCGCGACGAACTGGCCCAGCGCCTGGCCGGGCTGGGCCAGGTGCTGGCTGTGCCGCCGGTCACAGGCTGAGCCACATCGCTTGGCAAGCCCCGGCGAAGCTGGGACACTCGCCGCCATGAAGGGGATACTGGGGACAACGGCGATCATCATCGCTGCGCTGACCGCTGCGCCGGCCAGCGCCGGAACCCTGTACAAGTGCCAGGGCCCTGACGGCGTCACCAGTTATGTGAGCAAGCGGGTGGCGGGTGCGCGCTGCAGCACCATCAGCTACAGCCGCGACCCCCGTCCGGCGCCGCGCCCCGTGGTGGCCGCGCCAAGGTCGGCGCCGACCGCGGTGGCCAGCATCGAACGCAATCCGGTGGCCGTTGCCGCCAGCGCCGCAACGCCGGCAGCGGCCGCGCCGACACCTGCATCCGCGCCCGCAGCTGCTCCAGCACAGCCGGTCGCCCCGCGCGCCGGGCGCATGGTCAGTGGCCAGGTCTATTCCTTCATGAAGGACGGCGTGCGCCACTACACCAGTGCGCGCCCAACCCAGGTGGCCAATCTTGGCCCGGTGCGGACCATCCGCTACAGCTTCATCGAGCGCTGCTACGCCTGCGGGGTCAATCCGCGCGTGGACTTCGGCACGGTGCGGCTGAACACCTCGGCCTTCCAGGCCGAGATCACTTCGGCTGCGCGCGAGTTCGGCGTGGAGGAGGCGGTGGTGCGCGCGATCATCCATGCCGAGTCGGCCTACAACCCGACCGCGCTCAGCCGTGCCGGTGCACAGGGCCTGATGCAGCTGATGCCGCCGACCGCCGCGCGCTTCGGGGTCAGTGATTCCTACGATGCCGGGCAGAACATCCGTGGCGGCGTGCAGTATCTTGCGTGGTTGTTGAAGCGCTTCAATGGCGACCTGACTCTGGCGGCGGCGGGCTACAACGCCGGCGAAGGCGCGGTCGACCGCCACGGTGGCGTGCCGCCCTACAGCGAAACCCAGTACTACGTGCGCCGGGTCGGGCAGCTGGCCGAGCGTTACCGCACCGCATTGACGCACCAGTAGTGCCGGCCGCTGGCCGGCAACCCCTGGGCAATGGCCGGTACCGACCGGCCGCTGGCCGGCAACCCCGCAATCAATGTTGTTGCAATGCGTTGTGTGGCGCGCGACGGTTCCGCTACACTCGACCGTGATTCAATGCGGCTCTGGCCCCCACCGGATCCGCTGGCAGCCTTAAAGCTACCTAATCAATATCGGAGTGCCGGATGGCCAACGATGGGGTACACGATCCAGTCAACACCGGACGTCGGCGTTTTCTTTCTGCCACCACAGCCGTGGTGGGCGCCGTCGGCGTCGGATTCACCGCAGTTCCTTTCATCAAATCCTGGAACCCCAGTGCCCGCGCCAAGCTTGCCGGCGCACCGGTGGTGGCCGACATCAGCGCCCTGCAGGAAGGCCAACGCCTGATCGTGGAATGGCGTGGCCAGCCGATCTGGATCGTCAAACGGTCCAAGGCGATCCTCGATGCGCTGCACGGGCTGGACGGCCGTCTCAAGGACCCCGAGTCCGGCGAGAAGGACCAGCAGCCGGAGTACGTGCTGAAGCAGAACCCCGAGCTGCGCTCGATCAAGCCGGACATCTCCGTGCTGGTCGGCCTGTGCACGCACCTGGGCTGCTCGCCGGAAATGGTCGCCGAGATCCGGCCTGAACCCTACGACCCGCAGTGGAAGGGCGGCTACTTCTGCCCCTGCCACAAGTCGCGCTTCGACATGTCCGGCCGCGTCTTCAAGGACGTGCCGGCGCCGATCAACCTGAAGGTGCCCGCGCACCACTACCAGGACGACAACACCATCATCATCGGTGTCGATCCGCAGGGGGCTGCCTGATGGCCAATATCCTCAGCCGTACCGCCAGCGGCGTGGCCGACTGGGTCAATGCCCGGGCACCGGGCCTGATGCCGGTGTACCGCAAGCACGTCAGCGAGTACTACGCGCCGAAGAACTTCAACATCTGGTACTACTTCGGTTCGCTGGCGCTGCTGGTGCTGGTCAACCAGATCGTCACCGGCATCTTCCTGACGATGCACTACAAGACCAACGCCGCCGAGGCGTTCGGTTCCATCGAATACATCATGCGTGATGTGGAGTGGGGCTGGCTGATCCGCTACATGCACTCCACCGGGGCCTCGCTGTTCTTCATCGTGGTCTACCTGCACATGTTCCGCGGCCTGCTGTACGGCAGTTACCAGAAGCCGCGCGAGCTGGTGTGGATCCTGGGCATGCTGATCTACCTGGTGCTGATGGCCGAAGCGTTCATGGGCTACGTGCTGCCGTGGGGCCAGATGTCGTTCTGGGGCGCCAAGGTGATCATCTCGCTGTTCGGCGCAATACCGGTGATCGGCAACGGCCTGACCGAGTGGATCATGGGCGACTACCTGCCCAGTGACGCCACGCTCAACCGCTTCTTCGCGCTGCATGTCATCGCTTTGCCGCTGGTGCTGTTGCTGCTGGTGGTGCTGCACCTGGGCGCGCTGCACGAAGTGGGGTCGAACAACCCAGACGGCGTGGAGATCAAGAAGGGGCCGAAGGGCAACCGCTGGTCGCCGAACGCGCCGGCCGACGGCATTCCGTTCCACCCGTACTACACGCTCAAGGACGGCGTCGGTGCCGGCTTCCTGCTGATCATCGCCGCCTTCATCATCTTCTTCGCGCCCGGTTTCGGCGGCCTGTTCCTGGAGCACGACAACTTCACCGAGGCCAACCGCCTGGTGACCCCGGAGCACATCAAGCCGGTCTGGTACTACACGCCGTACTACGCGATGTTGCGCGTGGTGCCGAACAAGCTGGGCGGCGTGCTGGTGATGTTCTCGGCCATCGCGATCCTGTTCCTGGTGCCGTGGCTGGACAAGGCGAAGGTGAAATCGGTGCGCTACCGCGGCTGGATCTCGAAGGTGATGCTGGGCGTACTGGCGGTGTGCTTCGTCTGGCTGGGCGTGATCGGTTCCGGCCCCGGCACCGATGTGCACGAGACCTACATCGGGCGGGTGCTGACCTTCCTGTACTTCGCGTTCTTCATCACCATGCCGCTATGGACAAGGTTGGACAGGACCAAGCCGGTACCGGAGAGGGTGACCACCCATGACTGAACGCTGGATGGTCCGGCTGGCCCTGACGGCCGCCCTGATGCTGGGCAGTTTCCTGGCCTCCGCCGCCGAGGGCGGCACCAAGCTGCTGCAGGCCGGCAACGATCTCGGTGACCGCGCCTCGCTGCAGCGCGGCGCGCAGCTGTACATGAACTACTGCTCCGGCTGCCATGCGCTGAAGTACCTGCGCTATTCGCGGATGGCGCAGGACCTGGGCCTGACCGAGGAAGAGGTGATGAACAACCTCAACTTCACCGGCTCGGCGATCGGCGACCCGATCCCGGTGGCGATGCCCAAGGAGAACGCCGAGAAGTGGTTCGGCAAGATGCCGCCGGACCTCAGCCTGATCGCGCGCGTGCGCGGCAGTGACTGGGTCTACACCTATCTCAAGTCGTTCTACCTTGATACCAGCCGGCCGCTGGGCTGGAACAACGCGTTGTTCGCGAACGCCTCCATGCCCAACCCGCTGTGGGAAATGCAGGGCCTGCAGCATGCCGTGCATGGCAAGCCCGAGGCCCCCGGCATGGACCCGCCGGTGACCGGCCTGCGCATCGAAACGCCCGGTTCGGTGGATGCCGGCCAGTACGACCAGGCCGTGCGGGACATCACCAACTTCCTCGAATACGCCGGTGAACCGGCCGCGCTCAAGCGCCAGCAGTTGGGCGTGTGGGTGATCCTGTTCCTGGCCCTGTTGACCTTCCTGCTGTACCTGCTGAAGAAGGAATACTGGAAGGACGTTCACTGATTCTGCCGCCGACCATCACACGGGCCTATTGGCTTTTGTGATGGTCGGTTGCACACTCGGGGAGGAGTCGACCGCTGGCACGGTGCCGGCGGCGCCGATGCGGCAGGCGGTCTCCTGTCGTGGGAGAGCCTTTGATGGCGGCGAGCGTACGCATGCGCAATACACTGACGCTGTTTTCCTCGAACGACGATGTGCTGTGCCACCGTGTACGTCTGGTGCTGGCGGCGAAAGGGGTCACGTTCGACTTCGTTCCGGTCGATCCGCAGAACCCGCCTGAAGACCTGATCGATCTCAATCCGTACCACTCGGTGCCGACCCTGGTCGAGCGCGAGCTGGTGCTGTACGCGGCGTCGGTGGTCAGCGAATACCTGGACGAGCGCTATCCGCATCCGCCACTGATGCCGGTCGATCCGCTGTCGCGTGCACGGATCCGCCTGGCCATGCTGCGCATCGAGCACGACTGGGTACCGCAGGTGCAGGCCATCCAGCTGGGCAACAAGACCCAGGCCGAGGCCGGTCGCAAGCGCCTGAAAGAACTGCTGACGGCCTCGTTGCCACTGTTCAAGGCCAGCAAGTTCTTCCTCAACCCGGAAATGAGCCTGGCCGACTGCGCGATGGCGCCGATCATCTGGCGCCTGCAGTCGCTGGATGTGCCGCTGCCGAAGGACGGCAAGGCGATTGAAGACTACGGCAACCGCATCTTCCGCCACCCGGGTTTTGTCCGCAGCCTGACCGACCAGGAAAAGAAGCTGCGCGATCTGCCGGGCTGATCCCGTCTTGCTTTACCCGTCTGCACGCCGACCGGCGTGCAGGCGATCCGCCCCGGCGGGGCGCCGGGCGCGTACACTTCACGCATGACCGAAGACTTCTTCCACATGACCAGCCACCGCCCGTACCTGCTGCGGGCGCTGGTGGAATGGATCAACGACAACCAGCTGACCCCGCACATCCTGGTCGACGCCGGCGTCCCCGGCGTGCAGGTCCCGCCTTCGGCGGTCAAGGATGGCCGGGTTGTGCTCAACATCGCCGAACGCGCTGTCGTGCGGCTGATGATCGACAACGAGATGGTGAGCTTCTCGGCGCGCTTCTCCGGCACCAGCTACCCGGTGCAGGTGCCGATCAGCGCCGTGCTGGCCGTCTACGCCCGCGAGACCGGGCAGGGCATGGCACTGCCGGATGACATTCCAGGCAGCGAAACTGCGCCGACCAGCGACGAACTGCTGCATGAGGAAGGCACGCCGCCGGACGATACCCCGCCGGCCAGTCCGCCGCCCAAGGGTCGCCCGAACCTGCGCGTGGTCAAGTAATCCCTCTGGCGCCGCCCCGATGGGCGGCGTTTTCCTTTACAGGATTTACCGGTGGGTGCCGACCGTTGGTCGGCACTCAAAGCCCTTAGACATCCTCGGCATCCTCCGCATCCGGCCGGATCTGGCTGATCCGCGCCGCGCCCGGGCCAGTGAACGAGATCAACTGGTCGCCGCGCAGCACCATGCGGCCCACGTGGCGATCGATGCCATCGTAGGAATACTCGAACTTGAACGTGCGCTCGAAACCGAGCCGGCCATCCTCGCCGCGCGACAGGCGCAGGCCGGTGGCATGCACCGCCTGGTCCAGCCATTGCACGTCGGCTGCGCAGCAGGCATTGCGTCCCAGCTCGACCGCGCGCTCGGCGGCCGAACGCGCAGCGTTCCAGAAGAAGTAGATGATTCCGCCGGCAATCAGCAACAGCAGCAGGGTGGGCATGGCGTCAGCCGTCAGAGGTCGATTCCGCAAAGATGGCGGCGAACGAGCGCTGGATCAAGCGCTGGATTCACCGCCGCGGCTGCGGTTCGCTGGATACCGGTTGCGCGGGCACGATGACCGGTTGCGGTGTCGGGGCGGGCTGCATCGGCGTCGCAGTGGGCGAGGGCATCACCAGCGGTGATGTGGCGGTCAACTGCAGCAGTGCTGCCCAGTCCTGGCGGTTGAAGCTGCATTCGTCCTCGCGGCCCGGCGTGCAGCTGGGGTCGATGCCGGTGCTGTTGCGTTCGCGCGCGGGCGGCAGCTTGATCAGTCCGGTGCGGTCCAGCGGCAGCAGGCGCATCGCCACGGTGTTCATCACATTGCCGCCGACCAGGTACAGCGTCTGGTCGCCGCCGAGATTGGCCGCGACCACCACTTCGCAATGCGACTTCCAGTGGCCGACCGAGCCATTGCCCAGTGCCTGTACCAGCCCGCTGTAGCTGAGCGTGCTGCTGCGGTCGCGCAGGAAGCACAGAAGGTCGCCCGGCGCTGGCTTGGCCGTGGCCGGGTCGACCAGCCGGTAGGGCACGCCTGACGGGCCGCCCTGGTAGGCGGTACGGATGTAGTCGATATGGCGCGGCGAGGTGTTGAAGCCAGGGACGCCGGCACGCACCATCACCCAGGAAATGAACGCCGCCGACCACGGATTGTCGACCAGGAAGGCGCGGCAGTCGCTGTCGGTGTAGCGCGTGCCCAGAGGTGCCAGACAGCTGCTGGCGCCCGCGATGCTGCCCATCGCGTTGAGCGTGCCGCTGTCACGCCAGTAGCCGGCCACGCGCCGCCAGGCGATCAGACCGTTGTCGGCAAGGTGGTCGCTTTCTGCTTCGGTGACGCTGAGGCTGGCGGCGCGCCCATCGCGGTCGATGAAAGGCCGATACCAGAGCCGATGCTCGTTGCAGGCGGTGTTGCGGATGGCCACCGCCAAGGGGCTCAGGCCAAAGCGTGGGGGTACATCGCAGGCTTCGGCGGCAGCCGCGGACAAGGGGGCGGCTGCCAGCAGCAGGCAGGCAGGCAAGAGCATCCGGCGCATGCGCGGCTCCTGTGGGGGATGACCGCAGCGTCGCAGCGCTGTCGTGAACGCCGGGTGTGAGAACCGGGTCAGGCCTCAGCCCGGCGGCGGGCCCAGCTTCAGCGACAGATCAATCGCCTGCACGTGCTTGGTCAGGCCGCCAATGGAGATGCAATCGACGCCGTCCTCGGCGATCGAACGCAGGCCACCCAGGCCCACGCTGCCGGACACTTCCAGCGGAATGCGGCCCGCCGTGATGCGCACCGCCTCGCGGCGCAGGTCGGGGCTGAAGTCATCCAGCAGGATGCGTTCGCAACCAGCCTCCAGCGCCTGGCGCAGCTGCGCAAGATCCTCGACCTCGACCACCAGCGGCAACCCAGGCCATTGCCGGCGTGCGGCAGCCACGGCTGCGGCCAGTGAACCGGCAGCGCGGATGTGGTTTTCCTTCAGCATCACCGTGTCGTACAGGCCGAAACGATGGTTCTCTCCACCGCCGCAGCGCACCGCGTACTTCTGCGCCAGGCGCAGGCCGGGCAGGGTCTTGCGGGTGTCGAGGATGCGCGTGCCGGTGCCGGCCACAGCCGCCACGTAGCGCGCGGTGGTCGTGGCGGTGCCGGACAGCGTCTGCAGGAAGTTCAGCGAAGTGCGCTCGGCGCTCACCAGGCTGCGGCTGCGCCCGTGCAGCAGCGCCAGTACGGTGCCGGCGGTGACCGTGTCGCCCTCGGAGACATGCCATTCGATGCGCACGTCCGGGTCGAGCGCGCGATGGGTGGCGTCGAACCAGGGGCGGCCGGCGATCACCCCGTCCTGCTTGCACAGCAGGTAGGCGCTGTCGGCCTGGTCGGGCAGCAGGGCGGCGGTGACGTCGCCGCTGCCCAGGTCCTCGGCCAGCGCACGCGCGACATCGGCGGCGACAACGGCCGCATCCGGCGTCGGCAGCGCGCTCATGCGGCCGGGAAGTCGGCGATCTGGGCGGTCGGGATGGCTTCCTCGGCCAGCAGCACCGGGATGCCGTCGTCAACGCGGAACACCTGCTTGCGGTCGCGGGTGACCAGCGCTTCGCGCAGCGGCTGCGCCAGCGGGTTGCCATCGGCCTTGTTCACCGCGCCGGTGGAAATGGCCTTGTTGAGGGCTTCCAGGCCCTTGCCATCCAGCAGGGACAGGGGCTGGCGGGTGTCCGGTGACACCAGCAGGTCGAGCAGCTTGCGATCCATGGTTCTTCGTCTTGCGTGGAAGATGGCTAGAATACGTCTTTAAGGCAGGTGACGGCCAATGACCCCCAACCCGATCGCGCCGCTTGTCGGCATCGTCATGGGTTCCCGTTCCGACTGGGAAACCATGCAGCACGCCGCCCAGAAGCTTGAAGCTCTGGGTGTTCCGTTCGAAGTGAAGGTAGTGTCCGCGCATCGGACGCCGGATGTGTTGTTCAGTTACGCCGAGCAGGCGGGCCCGCGTGGCCTGCGCGCGATCATCGCCGGTGCCGGCGGGGCCGCGCACCTGCCGGGCATGATCGCCGCCAAGACCGCCGTGCCGGTGCTGGGCGTGCCGGTGCAGTCCAAGGCCCTCAACGGCATGGATTCGCTGCTGTCGATCGTGCAGATGCCAGCCGGCATCCCGGTCGCCACCTTCGCCATCGGCAATGCTGGCGCCTCCAACGCCGCGCTGTTCGCCGCCGCGATGCTGGCCAGTGACCAGCCGGCGATCGGCCAGGCGCTCGACGCGTTCCGCGCACGCCAGACCGAAGACGTGATGGCCCACGACGATCCGCGCCAATGAGCCTGACCGTCGGCATTCTGGGCGGCGGCCAGCTCGCCCGCATGATGGTACTGGCCGGTGCGCCGCTGGGATTGCGCTTCGAACTGTACGACCCCGCAGCCGACGCCTGCAGCGGCCCGCTGGCGTCGCTCACCGTCGGTGCCTTCGATGACCGCCAGGCGCTGGCGGATTTCGCGGCCAAGGTCGACGTGGTCACGTTCGATTTCGAGAACGTGCCGGCCGACAGCGCGCAGTTCCTGGCCGACCGCGTGCCGGTCTACCCGCCGCCGGCCGCACTGGCCGTGGCCCAGGACCGGTTGAGCGAGAAGACCCTGTTCCAGCAGCTGGGCATTCCGCTGCCGGCCTTCGCTGACATCCGCAGCCGTGACGAGTTGGCCGCGAAGGCTGCCGAGTTCGGTCTGCCGTGCATCCTCAAGACCCGCCGCCTCGGTTACGATGGCAAGGGGCAGTTCCGCCTGCGCAGCGAGGCCGACATCGATGCCGCATGGGATGCGCTGGGTGCGCAGGTCGAGCGTACTGGTCTGATCCTGGAAGGCTTCGTGGCCTTCCAGCGCGAGGTCAGCGTGGTTGCCGTGCGTGGCCGCGATGGCAGCTTCGAGGCCTGGCCGGTCACCGGCAACTGGCACGTCGACGGCGTGCTGTCGGCCAGCGTGGCGCCGGCCGTGTTGTCGGCCGCCGAGCACGAGGCCGCGATCGGCTATGCCCGTCGCGTCGCCGAGCACCTGCAGTATGTCGGCGTGTTCGCGCTGGAGCTGTTCTGCCGCGATGGCGAGCTGTTGGCCAACGAGATGGCGCCGCGCGTGCACAACTCCGGCCACTGGACCATCGAAGGCAGCGAGACCTCGCAGTTCGAGAATCACCTGCGCGCTGTGCTGGGCCTGCCGCTGGGCAGCACCCGCATGCTCGGCCATGCCTGCATGCTGAACTGGCTGGGCGCGATGCCGGACCCCGCGCCGGTGCTGGCCCAGGCCAGCGGCCACTGGCACGACTACGGCAAGGAGCCGCGTGAGGGCCGCAAGGTCGGTCATGCCACGCTGCGCGATGATGCTGCTGATGCACTGGCCGATGCACTGGACCAGGTGGGTCTGGAGCTGGGTCGCCAGGCCCAGGTGGCGCCGGCGGTACACGCGCTGCGCAACCGCTGAACCCGGTAGCGCCGGCCGCTGGCCGGCAATGCAACGATGTGGCGCGCCGGTGCAGGCATCGGCGCAACATTCCCGGTGATAGCGTGGAGCTCCTTTCACAGGAGTCACGACCATGCTCGACTGGAATGCCTACCGCAAGGAACTGAAGGGCCGCATCGGCGAGATCGGCAAGCTCTCGCCGGATACGGTCAAGGGCTATGCCACCCTGGCCAATGCCGGCGCGCAGACCAACCACCTGGATGCCAAGACCCGCGAGCTGATCGCGCTGGCGGTGGCAGTGACCACCCGCTGCGACGGCTGCATCACCGTGCATGTGGATGCAGCGCTGAAGCACGGCGCCAGCCGCGAGGAAATCGCCGAGGCGCTGGGCGTGGCAGTGTCGCTCAATGCAGGCGCCGCGCTGGTGTACTCGGCACGGGTGATGGACGCGGTGGCCGCGCACGAGAGCGCGTGAAGCTCCGTACTGTTTCCCGGTAGTGCCGGCCGCTGGCGGGCGGATCGGGTATGGTCGTGCGCGTATGGGGATGCCGGCCAGCGGCCGGCACTACCCCGTGGCGGAGCCGCTGCCTCAGCGCAGCTGGCTCTCGGCGAATTCCCAGTTGACCATCTGCCAGAACGCGTCCAGATAGCGCGCGCGATCATTCTGGTAGTCGGTGTAGTAAGCGTGCTCCCATACGTCGCAGCACAGCAGCGGCGTACTTTCGCCGGTCAATGGCGTGCCGGCGTTTCGGGTGGCCTGCAGGCCCAGCTGCCCGCCCGGATGCTGCACCAGCCACACCCAGCCCGAGCCGAACAAGCCCAGTGCGGTGCGGTTGAATTCCTCGCGCAGGCGCTGCACGTCGCCGAACTGGCGCTTGACCAGCTCGCCCAGCCGCCCCTGCGGCTCACCGCCGCCGCGCGGGCGCAGGCACTGCCAGTAGAAGCTGTGATTCCAGGCCTGTGCAGCGGCATCGAACAGCGTGCCCTGGGCGTGGCGGACGATCTCCTCCAGCGACGCTTCCTCCCACTCGGTGCCGAGGATGCCGGCATTGACCGCATCCACATAGGCGCGATGGTGGCGGCCGTGATGCAGTTCCACGGTCTGTGCGGACAGGTGCGGCTGCAGGGAGCCGGAGAGGTAGGGCAGGGCAGGCAATTCGACAGGCATGGACAGGTTCGTGGCCAGGGGGGCGGCGGCAGCCGGTTCCATCCGCTTACAATGGCGGCTACCGTGGGCAGTCTAGCCGACCATCACGGTCGGTTTGTCCGGCGAAGCAAGGAGTGTGGTTGTGGCGGTAATGCAGCAAATCCAGGCCGAGGTCGATCGTTACCCGCTCGTGCTGTTCATGAAGGGCACCCCGCAATACCCGATGTGCGGCTTCTCCAGCCGCGCCGTACAGGCGTTGATGGCGGCCGGCGCGGTCACCCTGCGCACCGTCAACGTGCTGGAAGAGCCCGAGATCCGTGCCAACCTGCCGCGCTTTTCCAACCTCCCGACCTTCCCGCAGCTGTTCATCAACGGTGAGTTGATCGGCGGCTGCGACATCGTGCTGGAGCTGTTCGAAGCCGGCGAGCTCAAGCGCATCGTCGAAGAGGCGACCCAGGGATGAGTGCCTGGCCATCGACGTCACCGACCGACGGGGCGCTCGATGGCCGCCCGTTGCAGGATCGCGTGGTGCTGGTTGCAGGCGCTGGCGGTGGCTTGGGCAGTGCGGCGGCCGTTGCGGCCGCAGCGGCCGGTGCCACCGTGGTCCTGCTGGGCCGCAAGCCGCGGCGCCTGGACCGTGTCTACGCCCAGGTGCAGGCGGTCGGCCCGGAACCCCTGCTGTACCCGCTGGACCTGGAAGGCGCCGGCCCTGATGACTATGCCGAGCTGGCCCAGGCCCTGCAGCGCGAGCTGGGGCGGCTGGACGGCCTGCTGGTCTGTGCCGCCCACTTCCCGGGCCTGACCCCGTTCGAGCTGGCCGACCCGGCCAGTTTCGCCCGCGCGGTGCACGTTACCTTGACCGCGCCGGCCTGGCTGGCCCAGGCCTGCCTGCCACTGCTGCGGCAGCGCGAAGATGCGGCGCTGGTGTTTGCGGTCGATGCCCCCGACCGGGTCGGGCAGGCTTACTGGGGCGGTTACGGTGTGGCCCAGCATGGCCTGCGTGGCCTGATCGCCAGCCTGCATGACGAACTCGGCCGCAGCCCGGTACGGGTCAGTGGCCTGTACCCCGGCCCACTGCGCACAGCCCTGCGGGCCCGGGCGTATTCCGTCGACCAGGACCCGGCCGCCCAAGGCCCGGAGGCCGCCGCCGCTGCGGCCGTGACCCTGTTGTCCGGTGCTGGCGCCACCTGGCGCGGCCGGATTCTCGATGCCAGCGGGGCGTCCCCGGCCGAGTGAGCGCCGGGGAAAGGCGGAGTGAAGAACCCGTCACGATTGCGTTGCGATCCGGTGCCGTTTGTCGCACAACCGTCACATTGAAGGCGTAGCGTGTTAATCTAGTGTTAACCGTTGTGGCTTCCTTCAGCCAAGCGGTAGGGAACCCCAGATAAATGTCCGACCAGCCACCCGCAGGGCTGTTTGGATGCGCTTTTTTTCCGCCATCGCCAACTCGCATCGAGGCTACCGAAAAATGACCCACCCACTCCGGATGTCCAAGCTCACCCTTGGTCTCGTGGCTGCGCTCGCCGCCGCTCCCGCCTTCGCCCAGAGCACCTCTGCCGGTGTCGGCGGCCAGGTGATGTCCGCCGCAGGCCAGCCTGTGGTCGGCGCTGAAGTCACCATCACCCACACCGAGTCGGGCACCGTTTCGCGTGCCACCACCGATGCGTCGGGTCGCTACACCGCGCGCGGCTTGCGCGTGGGTGGCCCGTATACCATCACCATCACCAAGCCGGGTGCAGGGACCAAGACCGAAGAGGGAGTCTTCCTGAACCTGAACCAGGTCAACACGGTCAACGCCAACCTGGGCGGTGATCTGGCTGCAACGAACCTGGATGCCGTGAACGTTGTTGCCACTGCCGGTTCGAGCGTCTTCAGCTCGGAAAACAAGGGCGTGGGTACCTCGGTTGACGGCCGCAAGCTGGAGCTGGCGCCGAAGGGCAATCGTTCGTTGGATGACGTCGCTCGTCTGGATCCGCGCATCAGCGTGACTGACCAGGCCACCGGCGCAATCTCGGTCGCGGGTATCAACAACCGCTACAACAAAATCTCGGTCGACGGCCTGTCTCAGGGTGACCCGTTCGGCCTCAACGCCAACGGCATGCCGTACACCGGCTCGCCGATTTCGGTGGACACGATTGCTGCCTACGACATCAAAGTCAGCGACTATGACGTGTCTCAGGACGTGGTCGGCGCCGCGATCAATGCGGTCACCAAGTCTGGTACCAATGAGTTCCACGGCTCGGCGTACTACGTGTACAAGAAGGCCGACAGCATGGTGGGCAAGCGCAACGGCGAGGACTACGATGCTTTCGGCAAGGACACCACCAAGGGCTTCACCCTGGGCGGTCCGATCCTGAAGGATCGCCTGTTCTTCTTTGGGTCGTATGAAGAACAGGAAATCACCGATTTCGGTGGCGCGGCGTCTTCCGACGGTCTGAGCACTGGTGCGGTGACCCGCGCGGAGATCGACCGGGTCATCGACATTTCCAAGAACAAGTACGGGATCGACCCGGGTACCTATGGTGCAGCCGGTGGCGTGAATCTGACCAACAAGCGCTATCTGGGCAAAATCGACTGGAACATCAACGACTCACATCGCGCCAGCCTGACCTACCAGCAGACTGAGGAGTCGCTGCCGCAGCCGTACGACAGCAACGCAAATTCTGTGATTCTTACCAGTCGTTGGTTCACCAAGACCAGCGAGACCAAGAACACTGCACTGCAGCTGTTCAGTGATTGGACCGACAACTTCACCACGGAGGCCAAGTTCAGCTACCAGAAGTTCGAACAGGTCTCGGGAGCTTCGCAGAACCTGCCGACCATCAATGTGGGTGTGGCCAGCACCCAGTCTGGCTCGAGCAACGGTGTGCGCCTGGGTGAAGATCGCAACCGACACGAGAATGCGATCAACACCAAGAAGAAGACCGCCTCGATCTTTGGTACCTACTACGCTGGCGATCACACTATCAAGGGTGGTTTCGACTATGAAGATACCGACGCGTTGAATCTGTATGGCCGAGATCTGCACGGCGTGTATACCTTTGACAGCATCGCTGACTTCGAAGCAGGCAAGTACTACCGCTACGATGTGCGCCGCCCGATCGGTGGGTACTCCGAAGCCGACACTGCAGCTGCGATTGGTTTCACCATGTTCAGCCCGTACCTGCAGGATACTTGGCAGGTAAATAACAACCTGTCGATCACCTATGGTGTGCGCGCCAATATCCCGAAGGCCGACAAGGCGCCGCCGCGCAAGCCGGGCTTCGAGGAAACCTTCGGCTTCCGAAATGACTACAAGCTCGGCAGCAGCAATAAGGTGATCATGCCGCGCTTCTCGTTCAACTACACCTTCGATACCGAGCGCTACTCGCAGCTGCGCGGTGGCGTGGGCCTGTTCCAGTCAGTCCCGCCGTTCGTCTGGCTTGCCAATCCGTACCAGAACAACGGCATGACCTCGGCTTCGTTCTGCGCCTATGGCAACACCGTGGTTCGCGGCTGTGTTCCGAACAACGGCCAGTACGCGTTCAGCCCGGATGCATTCAACCAGCCGTTCCCGAGCGGTGCAGCCGCGCCGACCAATGCGCAGATGGATTCCATTGATCCGGACTTCAAACTGCCGACCGTCTGGAAGGCTAGCCTGGGCTACGATCATGAGCTGCCGTGGATGGGGCTGGTGGGCACTGTCGAAGTGCAGTACCTGAAGAACAAGGATGCAGTGTTCTACAACGCTCTGAATATCGGAACGCCGAACGGCCAGCTGTTCGACGGTCGTGACAGCTACTGGGTCACTCCGGGCGGCGTGAAGAACAATGGCAGCAAGCCGGGTTACACCACCAACTCGACCTACCTGACCAACTCCGACAAGGGTAGCTCCACTGCAGTCACCTTCTCGCTCGACAAGCCGATGGCGAATGGTTGGTACGGCAACCTGTCCTACACCTACACCAAGGCAACGGAGGTGGGTTCGGACACCAGTTCACAGGCCTGGTCGAGCTACCAGTTCGTTTCGCGCCTGAACCCGAACGAGGAGTATGCCGGCACCGCCACTCGCGAGATCCGCAATCAGATCAAGCTGTCGTTGGGTTGGGAGCACGCGTTCTTCGGTGACTACAAAACCAGCATTACCGGCTTCTACACTGGTCGCAACGGCCTGCCTTACACGTGGCTGGTTGATGGTGACATGAACGGTGACGGCATTTTCCAGGATCCCGCGTACATCCCGCTGCTGAATGACGCCAAGGTTTCGTACGTGAAGGGCAATCGCGCCGCAACCGCCGACGAGATCGCCGAGTTCCAGCGCCGCATTGACGAAAATCCGTACCTGGCAGCGCGTCGCGGTTCGGTCGCCGAGCGCAATGGTGCCCGCAACCCGTGGGTCAATCAGCTGGATGTGGCCATCCAGCAGGAACTCCCGGGCTTCTTCAAGGAGCACAAGTCGATCCTGCGCCTGGATATCTACAATTTCCTGAACATGCTGGACAAGAGCTGGGGTCGGACCCGCAACGCGTCTGACTTCGATACTCGCTACCTGACCACTGGCAAGGTCAAGGCCGACGGTTCGTACGAGTACGATCTGGGTCGCAACTCGCCGCAGGAACTGCGTGAGTACGATTTCAGCTCGGGCTACCCGTCACGCGTCGTTTCGCGTTGGTCTGCAATGCTGACCCTGCGTTACGAGTTCTGATCCATCAGAGCTTGAAGCAGTAAGTGGAAACGGCCGGGGAAACCCGGCCGTTTCTTTTTTGAGATGGACAAGTAATTTTCTGTTCGATATAAGTGACCGGTGTGGTTCCCCATGGAAGGCGGAAATGAAGGTCAGGTACGGATTGCCGGAGTCGTCCATAGCAGGGTTGCAGGATTGTAAATTTGCACTGCCGGAGAATGCTCCTGATCATTGCTCGAGTCGACGCCTGAGAGAGCTGTTCGCTCGTGTGCTTTCATGTCGAATGCGGTTTTGTCCGAGCTGTCGTTCTGCAGATGATCATTTCCTGCGCTGTCGCCGAGGTGCTGAATACCTTAAGTCTGCAGGAAAGTGCAACATCCTGAGTATGCACGCTCGTTCACTTCTCTTCATTCACGCTAGATTTTCCAGTGGTGCTGTGGAACGTGCCGGATTTCGGGTCGGGCGAATATGGGTCGGTCCGAGGGATGTACCTCAGAGCTTCGTTGCAGCACATATCGATGTTCAATCACATCTGTCTCGAATTATTGGTGCCACTGAAAAAATGGCGCCAATCGTTCGGCTGTATGCGCTGCTGTTGACAGTCAACATCATTCATCCGTTCGAGGATGGAAATGGTCGATTGATGCGAGCGATTGCGTTCGTCTTTTCGATCCACTATCACTGTGATTTCTTTGCTTTCCTGGCGATCTATATAAAGGTCATGCAAAGAGAATTTGTTCACGCGATCGAACTGGCCGCTGATGGTGCGCCAGGTGCCCTGGAGGAGTTCAATTGTGCTGCGCTCGAACTCTTCGAGCGGTTGAGCGTGAATCCGGGTGGGTTGGAGGAGTGGGGGCGCGGAGTCCTGCTTGGAAGGATTCTGGCCGAGCCGTGAAGTTGCAATGTGTAGAAGTGGACGTCCGTAGGTGAAGTGTTCTGAAGTTCAACGTTGGAATCAAAACAAGGATGAGTTGCCATGAAGTTGAGTGTGATCATCGCATCTGTCGTATTTGGTATGGGTATGACTGCGGCATCGAAGGTCAGTGCTTTGGATCCTTGGTGTAATCCAAGCTACTGCCCCCCGACTCCGACCTATCCGGGTGGGGGGGATACGTCCACTTCGGGGCGGAGCGGGGATGCGTTTCTTCTTGTTTCCGGCGCGCACATGAGTTGCGATACCCCGGTGCAGGAGCGATATGCTGCGGTGCTGGCTAGCTTCCTTTCACTGCCTTTGGAATATCGAGTTGACTACTACGAAAACTCGGATAGGGGGGAGTACTTCGTAGCCTATCGTGATATCCCGGAACTCCACGGGAGGCTTGCATATGAATCTTGGAAGATAACTGATCCATCATCATCAGTGCCCATCGATCCTAATCCTGTGCCGATATTTGATTGCAGGAGGTAACCTGGCTTGTATGCATTGATACAGTCCAAGGGCTGAGCCTTCTCTCTGTCGAACGGCCGGGGAAACCCGGCCGTTTTCCGTTCATGCGAAAGTCCTTGCAGGTCACCTGGCATCGGCGTAGCATCCGGAAATGTGCGCGGTGCCAACGCCGCCGATGCGGTCCCGGAAAGGCGAACGCGGGAAGCACACATCCAACGGTCGGGCTTCCCGGCCGTTTTGCTTTTTAAGGGGGTGGCAGTACAGTCGGAAACCTTGAAGGAAGCGAAAAATTGGACATGACCACGAACGAAAAATCAGCCCGTGCACTGCCGGTGCAGGACGCGCGGATCTACCCGCGCGGTGGGCTGGATGTGCTGTCGCGGGCCGAAGTGGCCCGCCTGCGCGATGCGTCTGCCGGCGGTATGCACGAGCTGCTGCGCCGCTGCGCGCTGGCCGTGCTGACCAGCGGCAGTGCCTCTGACGATCCGCGCGCGGCGCGCGATCTGTATCCCGATTTCGACATCCAGGTGGCGCAGCAGGATCGCGGCGTGCGCATCGACCTGGTCAATGCACCGGCGATGGCCTTCGTCGATGGCGAGATCATCCGCGGCGTCGCCGAACTGCTGTTCGCCGTGGTGCGTGACCTGGCCTACATGGCCATCGAGATGGGCCCGGCCTACGCGGCCGAGCTGGAGTCGTCCGAGGGCATCACCAACGCGGTGTTCGGCCTGCTGCGCAATGCGCGCATCCTCAACCCGGGCGACCCGAACCTGGTCGTGTGCTGGGGTGGCCATTCGATCTCGCGCGACGAGTACCTGTACACCAAGCAGGTGGGTTATGAGCTGGGCCTGCGCGGCCTGGACATCTGCACCGGCTGCGGCCCGGGCGCGATGAAGGGCCCGATGAAGGGCGCCACCATTGCCCACGCCAAGCAGCGCCGCACCGTGACGCGCTACATCGGCCTGACCGAGCCGGGCATCATCGCGGCCGAGTCGCCGAACCCGATCGTCAACCACCTTGTGATCATGCCGGACATCGAGAAGCGCCTTGAGGCCTTCGTCCGCATCGGCCACGGCATCATCGTGTTCGCCGGTGGCGTCGGCACCGCCGAGGAAATCCTGTACCTGCTCGGCATCCTGCTGCGCGAGGAAAACAAGGACCTGCCGTTCCCGCTGATCCTGACCGGCCCGACGGTGGCGGCGCCGTACTTCGAGCAGATCGATCGCTTCATCCGCCTGACCTTGGGCGATGCAGCCGCCGAGCGCTACGAGATCGTCATCGGCGACCCGGTGGCGGTGGCAAAGAAGATGGCCAACGGCATCAAGCGCGTGCGTGAGCACCGCCTGGCACAGAAGGACTCGTTCTTCTTCAACTGGTCGATCGAGATTCCGTGGGAGTACCAGCAGCCGTTCGTGCCGACCCACGAGGCAATGGCCGCGCTGGACCTGCACCACGGATGCGCCCCGCACGCGCTGGCGGCCGACCTGCGCCGGGCGTTCTCGGGCATCGTTGCCGGCAACGTGAAGGAAGACGGCATGCGCCGCATCGAGCAGTTCGGGCCGTTCCAGATCCACGGTGACC
Source organism: Stenotrophomonas sp. 62841_Sma (assembly GCF_056482945.1). Classification (NCBI taxonomy): domain Bacteria; kingdom Pseudomonadati; phylum Pseudomonadota; class Gammaproteobacteria; order Lysobacterales; family Lysobacteraceae; genus Stenotrophomonas; species Stenotrophomonas sp. 62841_Sma. The sequence continues at coordinate 1,667,692 of NZ_CM151224.1, forward strand.
CGGACATGATGCAGGCCCTGGACGCGCTGCTGCGCGCCTTCGTCGAACAGCGCCGGATGAAGATCTCCGGCGAATACCAGCCCTGCTACCAGGTGCTGGCCTGAGCCTGCGCCGGCGCGATGGGGATCGCGCCGGGACAGGCAGGGGAGGGCGGGCCGTCAAGGCGTTGACGCCCGTCGCCCCGGAATGACCGTTCATCCTGCCGCCGCTTGCCGGTGGCAGGACGATGGCCCATCGTGGCCATCAACACGCTGGGGAGCGTCCAATGTCTTTGCGCCGGCAAAACGGCTTTACGCTGGTTGAGTTGATGGTCACGGTTGCCGTGCTGGCGATCGTGGCCGCGATCGCCTTTCCGAGTTTCCAAGGCACTCTCCGCTCCAATCGGGTTGCGTCGGCAAACAATGAAGTACTGGGCCTGCTCAGCCTGGCGCGGAGCGAGGCAATTCGCAGCAACCGTGGCGGTGGCGTGTGTGGCAGCAGCGACGGCGCGAGCTGTGACGGTAGCTGGTCTGCCGGCATGTTGGCGTTCACTGACACCGATGGTGATGGCACGATGTCCTCCGAGGAAACCGTACTGCGGTTCGTCAGCGGCAGCCCCAAGCTGCAGCTGAGTGGACCGTCGGAAGAGATCGCCTTCGATGGGCGGGGGCGCCGCAGGGCCGCCAGCGATCAGTCGATCCTGCTGGAGCCGGATGTCTGCAGCAAGGGCGCACTGGACAAACGCACTCTTACGGTAAATGCCTCTGGGCAGATCCGCAGCACCAAGGAAACCTGCTCATGAACCCGCGTTCGATCCGTGCACGCCAAGCGGGCGGCTTCACTCTGCTGGAAGTGCTGATTGCAATTATCGTTCTGGCATTCGGCCTGCTGGGATTCGCCCTGCTGCAGACCATGAACGTCCGCTTCGTACAGAGCGCCAACTACCGTACCCAGGCAACCAATCTCGCCTACGACTTGACCGAGCAGATGCGCAGCAACCGCTATCAAGCGGCGTGGTACACCGCCGCGTCGTTTGCGGCAGGCAGCAAAACCGCAGAGAAGGCGTGCGCCGCCGATACCGGCGAAGTCGCTATTGGTGCAAAGATTGAACGTTGGCAATGCCAGGTTGTAAAAGCGCTGGGTGACGATGCCGGCGCCGAGGTGACCTACAAGGGGGGTGTGGTGAACGTGGCGATCACCTGGGGCGACCAGCGCTGGGATCCGGATGATCCGGACAAGGCCACCACCTTCGCTCTGGCGACGGAATTGTGAGCATGACCATGAAACGTCGTACCGCCATGGCTGGTCTATCGCTGGTCGAACTGATGGTCGCGCTGGTGATCAGCCTGGTGTTGATGCTGGGTGTGGTCCAGGTGTTCATTGCCTCACAGACGGCTTCGCGCCTGTCTGAGGGAGCATCCCGCGTTCAGGAGAATGCACGATTCGCGTTGGACTTCCTGGAGCGGGACATCCGAATGGCCGGGCACATGGGCTGTGTCAACGACCAGGCCCATGTAGTAAAGAACCAGGGAGACCCGGTATCGCATCTTGGTGCTACCTCCGGTGCTGGCAGTCCGTTGGATTTCAGTGTTTCCATCCAGGGCTTCGACGCTCCCGGCACGGCTCCCGGCGGCAGTCTGGCGCTAGGCGCGGACTGGTCCGCGCCGCAAGGCCTGCCGGCTGCGATCGCCGGATTGAGCCCGGCACCGGCCGGCGGCAGCGATGTGCTGTTGCTCCGCTTCTTCGCCCCCATGGGGGTGCCGGTCACGGCGATTTCTTCCGATGGCGGCGATGCACTCCTGGACGTGGATAGTGACCACGTCGCGCGCCTGACCAGCGATGGCATCAGCACGCCCACTCTGTTCGGCATCGCCGACTGTGGGCATGCCGATGTGTTCGCAGGCACGTTGAGCGCTGCGCGGGTGACTGCGACCTCTCTGGATCTGTCGCGCTACGTGGCGCAGCCAACCGGGCAGACGATGCTCTATCGCGCCGAGTCGATGGTCTACTACGTGGGTATCAATCCGGAGACGAAACAGCCTGGGCTGCGGCGAGCGCGTGCAGACAGCGATGGGGAGTACAAGATCAATGAAGAGCTGGTGGAAGGCATCGAAAGCCTGCAACTGATGTACGGCCTGGACAACACCGCCAACATCAGCATCAGTGCTCCGCCGGCCGGCAACATCACCCAGCTCGCCGCAGCCGGCGGGGTCAGCACGGATGCCAATGCCGAAGGTGCCGCACAGTGGTTGCGTGTGGGGCAAGTGCAGGTCGGATTGCTGGCGCGCAGCCCATCGCCGTCGTCCTCGGCCCAATCGGCCAATGCGCTATCGGTGCTCGGCGTTGAGTTCACCAACAGTGACAAGCCCGACGGTCGCTACCGCTCCAGTTATGAAGTCTCGATTGCCCTGCGCAATCGCTTGTTCGGAAACTGATCATGGCCCATTTCCAGCGTTCGTTCAGGCCGATCACCGCTCCCCGCCAGCAGCGTGGTGCGGTGCTGTATGTCGCGTTGATCATGCTCATCCTGCTGGCATTGCTGGGTATCGCTGGCATGCAGGTGGCGGGCATGCAGGAGAAGATGGCAGCCAATTACCGAGCCGCCAACCGGGCGTTCCAGAATTCGGAAGGCGTGGTGCGTGCAGCCGAGCGCACGGTGGAACAGATCGCCAATCGCCAGGATGTCGGCGACGAGAGCCTGGTGCAGGCCAGCGATGTGTCGCGGGTCTGCGATGATGGATTCGACCCGGCCGATTGGGCCGTAGAGCGCCGCGACGATACTCGCTCTGCCGTCAATGTAAGGCAGATCGACAGTTGCGTAATTGGTGAATCGGCGCTGGAGATGGGGCGGCCACTGGAAGACATCACGCCGATCTACCAGATCACTGGGTTCGCCACTGACGATGCGGATGCCAGCTCGTCCGCAGTGGTCATCGATACCGTATTCAAACTCTGAGGACGCAGGCCATGGCTTCGCGCAAATTCCGCTTCATGGCCGCAGGTGGCGCCGCACTGGCGCTGGGTGGGGGCTACTTCATCTATACGCTGATGGCGGCCCAGGGCCAGGGCACGCTGGCACAGGCGCCGCTGAACATCCAGGTGCAGACGGCACCGGCTTTCCTGATGGCACTGGATGATTCCGGTTCGATGCTGTGGGAAACGCTGAACAATACTCGTGATGGTGTATATCGCTGGAGCGGGACGAGCTTCTACAGTGGCAGCGTGGCGTACGGCTATGTCGATTTCGGGAACATATATCACTACGTATTCCCGAACTACGGCCGGGATTCGAATCTGGCAGTTCCGCCATTGGATGCCTATGGCTTTGTGCGATCTCCGGATGTCAACGGCTCCTACTTTGATCCTCGCGAGACCTATGATTCGTGGAAAACCGGGCTCACGGGCTCGGCTGCCAATTTCCCAAGTGGTCCGATTGATCCGGCCGCAGCGCCCCTGGATCCGCGACCGGGCACGCCAGACGGCAAGAAGACCGGCACCCTTGACCTCACCGCCGATTCGACAATGAGGTCCATTGTCGTGAGTGGAAAATCCGCAAACTGGCGCTTTCAGTTCTATAGCGGTATGGAACTTCCGAAAGATACGAGGATTGAAGACAATCGGTGCAGCGATATTACCAGCGGAAAAGGCGGAAACAGTAGCGTGAAGGACGGCTTCGCTGTGCTGAATAAGAAGGTGACGCTGAGCAAAAGCTGCAGTGCCGCAATGGTGTTCTATCCGGCCACGTTCTTCCTGGAAAACCCGGCCTCGCTGCCGGCCGATTACGGCTATACCGCATCCCCGGTGGCGGTGACCAACCCAGTTGGCGGGCGTCCGGGTACGCTCTACAAGTATGAGATCAAGCTGGATAACTTCAACAAGGATCAGGCCAAGTTCAACAATGCGATGCGGAACTTCGCCAACTGGTTCAGTCTGTATCGGACCCGTCGCGAAGCCTTGATCGGTGCGGCCACCAATGCGCTGCATGGCACTACGAACCTGCGCGTGGGCTGGTTCCGTATCAACGATCGGCCGGATGATCTGCAGAAGGTCAAGATGCACAACATGACCGACGAGACCGAAAAGTCGAAGTTGCTGTACGACATCATGAGCAGAATGCGAGCCAGTGGCTCCACGCCTAACCGTTCTGCCGCAAAATACCTTGGTCAGCAGTTCCAGCGCACGGATGAAGGGGCGCCTGTGCTGCTGGCTTGCCAGAAGAATGCGGGCATGCTGTTCACTGATGGGTACATCAATGAAAGCGGCAACAATACTCTGATGAAGGACCTGGTGGCGCCTTACTACAAGGGCCCGCTGGTCGAAGACCTTGATAACGGCTCTGTGCCGGTTCCTGCAGAGTGCAGCAGTTCCAGTCCGGACCCGTCATTGGACTGCAACAGAAAACTGCACATGAATTTCTACGGTGTGACGCTGGGTACTCAGGGCAAAGAGTTCGGCGTCAAGTACCTTCCGGATCCGAAGCGCCCCTGGGTGCTCAGCCCCGATCCGTACGTGGTCAAGCCCAATTTCCCGACCACGACGCAGGATCTCAAGCCGGAAGCGGTCGACGAGCTGTGGAACGCGGTATATGACACCCGCGGCGAGATGGTCAACGCCACGCGCCCGGGCGAAATCACCGCTGCCATGCGCCGGATCATCAGCAATGTTGCCCAAGGGGCCACGCCGTCCGGCTCGCGTTCGTTGACGGGGGCTCGTATCGGCGTGGGCTCGCTGTCGGTGGAGCCGTTCTACGAGGCGACCAACAACGGCACCGACTGGTACGGCAGGTTGCATGCCTACTCGCTGAAAGTGGACGACTCAACGCGCAGGATTGTCTCGGAGGAGGCATGGGAAGCGTCGGCGAAGATGCCAGCGGCCGCATCGCGCCGCATCCGCTTCTGGCGCAACGGTGAACTGGTTGATTTCACCGGCAGTAATGTCAGCCTGGCCAACCTGTGCGACAAGTCGGGTGTGATGTATCCGGGCATGCTGATCTGCAGTGCCTCGGAACTGGAAGGGCTCGCCACGGATTCGGCGACCGCCGTGGCGTATCTGCGTGGAGACACAACCAACGAAAAGCGCAGCGGTGGCAAGCTGCGCGACCGTACCACAGTGCTTGGGGACATCATCACCTCTACGCCGGCCCTGAGCTCGCCGCTCGATGACTACGGCTTCCGCCGTCTGCCGGGCGCGATGGGCACCAGTTATGCCGACTACATGGTCACCAAGCGCAATGACCGACGCTACATGGTCTACGCGGCTGCCAACGACGGGATGCTGCACGCCTTTGATGGCGGCATGGGCGCGGATGGCGAGATGGACAGCGATGGTGGCAAGGAGCTGTTTGCCTATATCCCGTCCACGTCGTTGGGTCATATGGGCAATCTGTTGTTGCCCAACGATCCCACCAACCAGAACATCCAGCGCTTCCAGCATCGCTACTACGTCGATGGCCCAGTGACAATCAGCGATACCTATGGCAGCAGCGGTTGGACCACCTCGCTGGTGGGTACGGCCGGCGCAGGTGGCCGCAGCGTGTTCGCGCTGGATGTGTCTGATCCGGCCAGCTTCGGCGGCACCGGCTCGCTGCTATGGGAAATCAGTGATCTCAACGCCGCACTGGATGACGAAGTGCGAGCGAATATCGGCCATGTGCTGGGCAAGCCGGTGATCGTGCCGATGAAGAATGCCGATGGCTCGGTGGGCTTCCGGGCGATCTTTGGCAATGGCTATGAAAGCGAGAGTGGCAAAGCCGTGTTGTTCGTGGTCGACATGGCAGCAGGCAGCACGCCGACCATCCGCATGATCGAGGCGGTCGAGTCGGGTACAGATCTGCCCGCCGGTAGCAATGGGCTGGGCAACATCGTCGTGGTCGATCGTTGGGGCGGGGCTGGACAGAGCGAACGGGTCCGCGATGGTCTTGCCGATACCGTCTATGGTGCTGACAAGCGGGGAGCGGTCTGGAAGTTCGACCTGCGCGCCGACGCGGCACCGACAGTTCCGCTGTTCACCACCGATACTCATGTCGATCGCAGCGACAAGCGGACCTATCGCCAACCGATCACCGGCGGCATGACCGTGACCGCGGGCCCGTCCGGTGGCGTGATGCTGATCTTCGGGACCGGCAGCTTCTCGTACTACGGCGATGAGAACGATGCTGCGGTGCAGGCGCTCTATGGCATCAATGACGTCGAAACCGGGCAGCCCAGTGCCACGTTGACCTCGGCCAATCTGCGTCCGTTCGCGGCACAGTTTGAGAATGACGTTCGTACCCTGCTGCCGGGTACTATCCCGACGCTGAGCCGTGGCTGGACCGTAACGCTGTCCGACAAGGAGCGTGCAGTCGGCAATCCGCGCATCGTTTCCGGGGTGGTCTTCATGCCAACCTATATCCCGTCCGAGGCCAGGGGCTGCTCGGTGGATGGTGCGAACTGGGTGTTTGGCCTGCAGGCCGGCAGTGGCGAAGCGGCAATGTCGCAGGTGCGCTTCGGTGCACCGGATGGCACGTCGCCGGGGGCAGGTACGGCTGGTGTACCCCTGGAAACGGGCGGTAACGCTCCGGTCAGGGATGTCACGACCTCTGTTGTCCCTCGCCTTGCGCCGCCGGATCCGGGTGAGCCAGGGACCCCGCCTCCGACGCCGCCTGGCGAGGCCTGCCTGATGCAGATTTCGGTGGCAGGTGCGAAACCGATGTACTTGCCTTACCCGTGTGGTCGCCAGTCGTGGAGGCAGATCCAGTGAGTGGCATCCGTGCTTCGTCGATCAATGGAGTTGCCGCAATGCACACGACGTTTGCCCCTGGCCGCCTGGCCCGCGGGTTCACTCTCATTGAACTGATGATCGTGGTGGCGGTCGTGGCGATCCTCGCTGCGATTGCTTACCCGAACTACAGCGAACATGTGCGGAAGTCGCGGCGGGCGCAGGCCAAGGCCGACCTGGTGGAGTACGCGCAGCTGGCCGAGCGCTACCACACCGTCAACAACACCTATGTGGGCTTCACCTTCCCGGGCGGCGCGGATTCCATCAACTCTCCTCGTGAGGGTGGTACGGCGGCTTACACCTTGTCCATGGAAGCCGCGCAATCGACGTTTACATTTACGGCGACGGCTGCCAATGCTCAGACCAAAGACAAGTGTGGTGACCTGTCCCTCAACCAGGCCAATGTGAAGACGTCCAAGGGCACGCTGTCCGAATGCTGGTGATGTGGGAAAAGTGCGTCGGCGGTCGTCGTGGACAGGAGTGTTGCACTCTCTGACCGAGGTGATTACAATGCGCCTCCCCGCCCGAATAGCTCAGCCGGTTAGAGCACTTGACTGTTAATCAGGGGGTCGTTGGTTCGAGTCCAACTTCGGGCGCCAAGTTATACGCATCAAAGGCTTGCGGTCATCCGCAGGCCTTTTTTGTTTTCAGCAGGGTCGATCGGTCCTGGTCCGTGTTGATCGGACGCGACCGCTGTTGCTGACGATTATCCGGGAGTGCTCACGGCCGTCCGCGCAGATGCGCAGCGTCAGGTTGGCGCCAGGGCTGCGGCCATCCGGTTGGAAGTAAAGTTGTGGTCGGCCACTGCTGGTGGCTCCCCGGATCTTGATGTTCGGAAAGCCTGTCTGGTGCATCAGAATGGCGTCGGCAGAAGAGGGTGGTTGTCGCCCGCCGATTGCCCTGTAGATGATCCAGCCCTGGCTCCAGTCGTCGCCGCAGTGGTGGCCATCGGTGCTTGCGCAGATGCCGATCAAGGTTCGCCGCATGATCGCCTGGTAGCGCGCAGTAGCGAGTCCGGACTGCAAGTTGATGCGGGTGGCGTCCGCGCGCTGCCGCAACAGCAGGGACTGCAGGGAGGGCCAGCCGGCCGCCAGTAGCACGGCCATCACTGCCACGACCGCCAACAGTTCGACCAGATGCATGCCTCGCGGTGCGGTAGGGCTGGGGAAGGGGAGGTGGCGCATGGGTCCAGCCTCCCTTGTCCAGCTAGGCGCCACCATCAGCCAACGCCGCGCTCACCTGCCCGAAAACCCCTCAGCGGGCCGTCACTCCATGCCCCGTATACTCACTACTCCCGGGAACTGGCACCATCATGAGCGACCGTTTTGAACTCGTCTCGCCGTACTCGCCGGCGGGCGACCAGCCTGATGCCATCGCGAAGCTGACCAGCAACTTCGAAGCGGGCATCGCCAAGCAGACCCTGCTGGGCGTCACCGGCTCGGGCAAGACCTACACCATCGCCAACGTCATCCAGAACGTGCAGAAGCCGACGCTGATCATGGCGCCGAACAAGACGCTGGCGGCGCAGCTGTATGGCGAGTTCAAGGCGTTCTTCCCGCACAACGCGGTGGAGTATTTCGTCAGCTACTACGATTACTACCAGCCGGAAGCCTACGTACCGTCGTCGGACACCTTCATCGAGAAGGACAGTTCGATCAACGAGCACATCGAGCAGATGCGGCTGGCGGCGACCAAAACCCTGTTGTCGCGCCCGGACGCGATCGTGGTGGCGACGGTGTCGGCAATCTATGGCCTGGGTGCGCCGGAAGACTACCTGTCGCTGCGCCTGATCCTGTCCAAGGGCGAGCGCATCGACCAGCGCGACCTGATCAACCACCTCACCCAGCTGCAGTACACGCGCAACGAATACGAGCTGCAGCGCGGTACCTTCCGCGTGCGTGGTGAAGTCATCGACGTGTTCCCGGCCGAGTCGGACAGCGAGGCGCTGCGCCTGGAGCTGTTTGATGGCGAGGTCGAGAAGATCACGTTGTTCGATCCGCTCACCGGCGAGACGCTGCGCAACATGCAGCGCTTCACGGTCTACCCGAAGACCCATTACGCCACCACGCGCGAGCGTGTGCTGGCGGCGATCGAGACGATCAAGGTCGAGCTGAAGGAGCGCCTGGAGCAGCTGTACGCGCAGAACAAGCTGGTGGAGGCGCAGCGCCTGGCGCAGCGTACCCAGTTCGATCTGGAAATGATGGCCGAGGTCGGCTACTGCAACGGCATCGAGAACTACTCCCGGCACCTGACCGGCAAGAACGCCGGCGAACCGCCGCCGACATTGTTCGACTACCTGCCGGCCGACGCGCTGCTGGTGATCGACGAATCGCACGTGACCATTCCGCAGATCGGCGCCATGTTCAAGGGCGACCGTTCGCGCAAGGAGACGCTGGTCGAGTTCGGGTTCCGGCTGCCCTCGGCGCTGGACAACCGGCCGCTGCGCTTCGAGGAGTGGGAAGAGCGCTGCCCCCGCAGCATCTATGTGTCGGCCACGCCAGGCCCCTATGAGTACCGCGAGGCCGGTGACGAGATCACTGAACTGGTCGTACGCCCAACCGGCCTGATCGACCCGGTGGTGGAGATCCGCCCGGTGGGCACCCAGGTTGACGACCTGATGAGCGAGGCCAACGCGCGCATCAAGGCCGGTGACCGTGTGCTGGTCACGACGCTGACCAAGCGCATGGCCGAAAATCTCACCGAATACCTGACTGAGCACGGCATCCGCGTGCGCTACCTGCACTCGGACGTGGACACGGTCGAGCGCGTGGAGATCATCCGTGACCTGCGCCTGGGCAAGTTCGATGTGCTGGTGGGCATCAACCTGCTGCGCGAGGGCCTGGACATGCCCGAGGTGTCTCTGGTGGCGATCCTGGATGCCGACAAGGAGGGCTTCCTGCGCTCGACCGGCTCGCTGATCCAGACCATCGGCCGTGCCGCCCGCAACGTGCGTGGCAAGGCGATCCTATATGCGGACAAGATCACCCGTTCGATGCAGGCGGCGATCGACGAGACCGACCGTCGTCGCGCCAAGCAGGTCGAGTACAACGAGCAGCACGGCATCGTGCCGCGCTCGGTGGCGCGTCCGATCACCGACGTGCTGGAAGGTGCGCGCTCCGATGCGGCCGAGAAGGAAGCAAAGAAGGGCAAGGGCAAGGGCAGGCCCGGCGTTGCCGAGGAAGGGAGTGACTATCGATCGCTCAGCCCGGCCCAGCTGGCGTCCCGTCTCAAGGCGCTGGAGCAGCAGATGTACCAGCACGCCAAGGACCTGGAATTCGAGGATGCCGCCCGCGTGCGTGACCAGATCCGGCAGCTGAAGGAAGCGAGTCTGGGCTGAACGCGGCAGTGCAGCATCTTCTTCACAAAAGTGTTGCGCTTCACGGCCGGCATCCGTAATATACGCGGCCTGCACCGACGCAATCGCGGACGTTCAGAAGCAAAATCGGGCGGTTAGCTCAGCGGTAGAGCACTACCTTGACATGGTAGGGGTCACAGGTTCGAACCCTGTACCGCCCACCACGAAGTCCCTGGAAGGGGGCTGTCGTGAACTGCAAAGCCCGGCCCTGGCGCCGGGTTTTTACGTAGCAAGGCCAGCTTTCGGGCGGCAAGAACAAGATGGGCGGTTAGCTCAGCGGTAGAGCACTACCTTGACATGGTAGGGGTCACAGGTTCGAACCCTGTACCGCCCACCACCTGGCTCCCGGCATTGCCGGTGCAGCGGTGGATCACGACGGAAGCCGGCCTTGTGCCGGCTTTTCTCGTTTCAGGCATCGATCACGGTTCCACATGGTCAGCGTTGCACGACCAGGTCTTCGACGCTGATCATCCGCTGCAGCTTCCAGTGACCGTCCACGCGCTCCCAGAGCTGGGCGACGCGAACCGTCGCACCACGCGTGGGCTGGGCAACGCCGGGTTCGTGTTGCAGGGGCTGGTTGGCCAGCCTCAGGACCCGGTCCTGGCGCAGCCGGTAAAGCAGCAGGGAGGGCGAACCGCAATCCTTTCGTACGACGTCCGGCTGCTGGGTTTCGGCAAGCAGGATCTGGCTGCGAAGGGCCTCTTCAGTGGGCCCGTTGCCAGCGCCGAACAGGCTGGAGAGCAGCAGCATCAGGGCAAGCATCGGCATGGCACGGTGCTCCAGCGGGAAAGTGCACGCAGGCTGGCATGACATGTGGGGTGCTGCAGCCGGCCTGCGACGAAGGCCGGAATTGAACCGCCAAAGACGGCCGGGGGGCGATGAATCCGGGCCGTGCAGGCGTAGACTCCGGTCTACTGCGCAATCGCGCCGTCACTGCAAGGAGCTGCCGCATGAGTGATCACGTTCCGGTTTCCCGGCCCAATCCCATCATCGAACTGCTGTTCGGCGGCAACATGCTGGAGGGTACCTTCAAGGCGGTGATCTGGGTGGCCCTGCTGGCGGCAGTGCTGGCGTGGACCACGTTCCGCTGAGTCTTCCCGCTGCCTGCGGCAGCGGCGGCGTCGCTGGCCTGCGCTCAGGCGCTGAAGGCCTGGCGCAGGCTGCGCAGCGTGGCCTGGCGATGTTCCTTTGCGGTCGCTTCGCCCATCTCCAGTTCCTGCAGGCGCAATCCCACCAGCGTCATCGACAACGCGTAGCCGCGTGCCGCATCGGCAGCACGCGAAAGGCCCAGTGCGCGGCGCGTCAGCGCGTTCACGTGTTCCAGGTCGGGCAGCAGCCCCAGGTAGACGCGCTCGGCGCTGTCCAGGTCGGGGGCACGCAGGATCGCGTGCGCTTCAGCAGCAGGGGAGACGGAGGCCATGGGGGGTCCTTGTCCGTTGCGGGCGCTCGATCAGAACGAGCGCATCAGGGAAACGAAGGCCGACGTCTGCGTACCGCGACGGGCCATCGGGCTGTCCTTTACTGCATCGCCGAACCACTGGTTGGCGACGACGCCGGTCGCGCGCCACTTCGTGCCCAAGGGCGTGCTGACTGCGATCTGCAGGCTCGGTGATGTCGCGCTGCCCGGGTTGTAGGCGGCAAGTCCCGAGCGCAGCGCTTCTTCGTCTGTGATGCCGTAGTAGTAGTCGAGCAGGCGCGCACTGGAGTGCACCACGCCGACCTTGGGCACCCAGGTGAAGCGACCGGCCTGGATCGGATAGCTGTAGTGCAGGCGCGACTCCATGCCACCTCCGTGCCCGGTGACCTCGCGCATCACGCTGGCCTCGACGATGCCCCAGTCGGCGCTGTACTCACCGTTGATGCCGGCCATGGCCGACATCTGCCGGCTGTGCAGGCGACGCAGCTGCGGATCGTTCACGTCGTCGGTCTTGAAGCGCAGCGTGTAGGGCGTGACTGCCGCCGACAGGCGCAGGCCCTCGCGCTTGTACAGGTACATGCCCAGCGAGCCCGGGCTGGCGAAGAAGCGCTCGCCCTGCCAGGCAATGGACGGTACGACCAGCGGCTTGACGTCGTAGTGGGCGTACGCCCCCGAGGTCGCGCCGGCACTGATACCGGCCTGCACGCCCGGGTTCCGGTCGGCGGCGTGGGTGATCAACGGCAGGCCGATGGCAGCGGAGAACAGCAACGGGCGCAGCAGGGTCGGGGACAGCGACGGCATCGATCAACCACTTTGCGGGGGATGGCTGTGCATGGTGCGGGCACAACATTGTCAGAACATTGCGCCTTCGCAACTGGCACACGAAGACGCCCAAACCTGGCGCCAGGCACTATGATCGGCACCGTTTCCGGTAGCCGAGCCCCTGATGCGCATTCTCCTGGTCGAAGACGATCCCGATCTGTCCCGAGCCCTGCAGTCGGGCCTGGAGCGGCAGGGCGTGGTCGCCGACGTGGTCGGCAGCCTGGCCGAAGCCGCGGTTGCGCTGCGCGAGCCGGTGCATCAGCTGATGCTGCTGGACCGTCAGCTGCCCGATGGCGATGGCGTGGCTTTCGTCGCCACCGCACGCGCGCTGCGCCCGAACCTGGCGGTGATCATGCTGACGGCCAAGGGCAGGTTGTCGGACAAGGTCGAGGGCCTGGATGTCGGTGCCGACGACTACCTGGTGAAGCCGGTGGCGATCGAGGAGCTGATGGCGCGGATCCGTGCTGTCTCGCGGCGGCCCTCTGCCATGGTGACACCGAGCCTGCATCTGGGCCGGCTGGAATTCGACTTCGAATCGCTGCAGGCACAGGTGGAGGGCCAACCGCTGGCGCTGCCGCGGCGCCAGGTGCTGGTACTGCAGGCACTGGCGATGCGCCAGGGGCGCACGGTCACCCGCACGGCACTGGAGGCCGCGGTGTACGGCTTCGACGATGAGATCCAGTCCAATGCGCTCGATGCGCACATTTCCAAGCTGCGCAAGGCGCTGCAGCAGGCCGGGGCGGGCGTTGAAATCCATGTGATCCGGGGCGTCGGCTACCTGCTGGCGGAGGCCTGAGATGGCGCGTCCGACACGTCCGATCCGTTCCATCACGCTGGGGTTGGCCTGGCGGTTGTTCCTGGCGCAGGCCTTCACCGTGCTGTTCGCCGTTGTTGCGCTGATCCTGACCTGGGGCGACAAGGACACCTGGGGCATGGACATGTTCATGGCCGAAGCCGTGGCCAAGGCCGTGCACAGTGAAGGCGGGCGGTTGGTGCTGGACCAGGCGCGCTGGAACAAGCTCGACGCCGAGGCCGGGGGCAACCTCTGGTTCGCGGCGGTCGACGACAAGGGTGTCTGGCTGGAACGCGGCACGATTCCGGCGATCCACGCCCCGCTGCTCGCGCGCCTGCCGACGCTGGGTGCCACCGAACTCGGCTCGCTGGTGCCGCCGTACCTGGACGTGGCGCGGGTCATGATCCGCAAGGAGGACGGGCGGCGCATCACGGTGATGGTGGGTGGGGCGCCGAAGGGCGGGTTGCTGGACGGTGCGCTGATGGTGCTGCGCCTGATCGGGCTGTGGTTTTTCCTGCCGCTGATCGTGATCACGCTGCTGGTCATGCCGACCGTGATCCACCGCGCGATGCGCGGCGTGCGCCGCTCCGCACAACAGGCCAAGGAGCTGGATATCGGCCAGCCGGGGGCGCGTCTGGATGCGCAGCTGGTGTCGACCGAGGTCGCACCGCTGGTGGAAGCCTTCAACGACGCGATCGACAAGGTGCAGCAGGGGTATGCCGCGCGTGACAAGTTCCTTGCCGATGCCGCGCACGAACTGCGGGTGCCGATTGCAGTGGTGCAGGCGCGCCTGTCGCAGTTGCCGCAGGGCGAGCTGAAGTCGCAGCTGCTGACCGACGTGGCGCGGCTCGGTAACGTTGCCGAGCACCTGCTTGACCTGCAGCGACTTGATCGTAATGTCGGCGCACTGCAGCGGCTGGATCTGGCGTTGCTGGTGCGCGAAGCGGCCGCCGATCTGGCGCCGCTGGTGGTGGGGGCCGGTTACGGCTTCGAAGTGGATGCACCCGAGATGCCAGTGTGGATCCATGGCGACAGCCTGGCGCTGGGGCGGGTGATCGCCAACCTGGTGCACAACGCCATCGTCCACGGCGGCGGACGCGGCACCATCTGCGTGCGCCTGGATGCACGTGGCCTGCTGGAGGTCAGCGACCAGGGCGCCGGTATTCCGGTGGGCGATCGTGAAGCGATCTTCGAGCCGTTCCATCGTCTGCGCGCAGCGGGTAGTGGCAGTGGCCTGGGCCTGCATCTGGTGAAGGAAATCGTGCAGCATCACGGCGGTTCGGTCAGTGTCGGCGAAGCTGCCGGCGGTGGTGCCAGCTTCCGGGTCAACTTCCATCGCGGTAGCGTCCGCCGCTGACGCCAATACGGGCTAAAGCCCGATAGGCACGCTGCTGCCCCGGCGGCAGGCTGGGGTGATGGTCGCCGAACGATCCGCTCCACCGCTGTTTGGCAGTGGTTGTGCCGCCGGTCTGGTGCTGGGTGCGCTGGCCTGCGTGCAGCTGCCGGTGCTGCCGCCGCTGTGGCTGTGCATGCCGTTGGCCATTGCCAGCGCCACAGGCTGGATCGTGCCTTGGCGCGGCCGCGCCTGGACGGCTGCGCTGTTCGGCCTGTCGTGGGCGGCATTGCACGGACACTGGGTCCTGCAGGGCCAGCTTCCACCCGGAGGGCCCGCGCAGGACGTGCAGGTCCTTGGCCGAGTGGTTGATCTTCCACACAGTGGCCCCGGCTATACCCGTTTCGTGTTGAAGGTCGACGAGGCCGATGCGCTGCCCTCGTTGCGTGGCAAGCGCCTGCAGATCACCTGGAACGACCCGTGGCGCGGATCGCCAGCACACGAGGCGGAGGGCGGGCGCCTCGCGGTTCGTGCGGGATCACATTGGCAGTTGTCGTTGCGCGTGCGCGCGCCACGCTCGCGGATCAATCCTGGCGGCTTCGACGGCGAACGCCATGCATTGCTGCGCGGTATTTCCGGCAATGGCACGGTGCGCGACCCCGGCGCTGCGCGTGAGCGCGCGCCTGCACAGGGCCTGCCGGCCTGGCGCGAGCGCAGCAGTGACGCCATCGCAACGCAGGTGGCACATCCTGCCGCGCGGTTCGTGCAGGCCCTGGCACTGGGCGACACGCGCGGCCTGTCCGATGCCGACTGGGAGCACCTGCGCGCGCTGGGCCTGACCCATCTGGTCGCCATTTCCGGTTTCCACGTTGGCGTGGTGGCTGGCTTGGGCGTACTGCTGTGCCGCGTGTCGTGGTGGCTGTGCCCGGTGCTGGGACGGTTCTGGCCTCGGCCGCAGGCGGCGGCATGGGGTGCGGCGCTGGCCGCAGCCGTCTATGCCGTGGCCGCCGGCGGCGCGCTTCCAACAGTGCGTGCGGCGCTGATGATCGGGCTGGTGGCACTGGCCCGTGCCGGGCGTCGCCCGGTGGGTGCGGGGCAGGGACTGGCCCTGGCCGCGATGGTGATGTTGCTGCCAGCGCCGCTGTCGGTGCTGTCGGCCGGCTTCTGGCTCAGCTTTGGGGGCGTGCTGTGGCTGCTGTGGTGCCTTCCACGGACCGGGCCGGACGGCGTCGGTGGGGGCCTGCGCGGCTTTCTGGCTGCCCAGGGCGTGGCCAGCCTCGGCCTGTTGCCGCTGTGCGTGGCCCTGTTCGGCGGCACCGCGCGCTTGGGGCCGCTAGTCAATCTGCCGATCATTCCGTGGTGGACCCTGCTAGTGGTGCCGTTGTCGCTGCTGGGTACCGGCCTGCACGCGTTGCAGGATGGTGCCGGGCGCTGGGCATGGCGCGCCGCCGCCTGGCTGTTCGAGCTCAGCTGGCAGGCCCTGCAGCCACTGGCGCTGCACCCGCAGGCGATGTGGTGGCTGGCCGAGGCACCGCGCTGGGCGGTGCCGGCGGCATTGGCGGGGGTGTTCTGGTGGCTGCTGCCACGCGGCGCTGGCGGTGGCCTGGCAGGCCTGCTGCTGTGCCTGCCGCTGCTGTGGCCCGCCCGGCATGCACCGGCTGAAGGCGAACTGGAGCTGCTGGTGCACGACGTAGGGCAGGGCACCGCGGTGCTGGTGCGTACGGCGAGGTACGCGCTCTGGTACGACGTGGGGCCGCCGACCGGCGGCGACGGCAACGAACGCATTCTGGTCCCGGCCCTGCGCGCGCTCGGACAGGGGCCGCCCCAGCAGGCGATGCTCAGCCATGACCATCTTGATCACACCGGCAGCCTGCCGAGCCTGCGAAGGCAGCTGCCCGGGCTGCAGCTGCTGGCGCCACCGGGCAGCACCATCGCCGGCGCTGCGCCCTGCCAGCAAGGGATGCAGTGGCAGTGGGACGGAGTTGATTTCCAGGTCCTGCACCCGGCGCCGGGCAGCCGCCAGGCCGAGAATGAAGACAGCTGCGTGCTGCGCGTCGCCAGCCGTCACGGCGTGGTCCTGCTGCCTGGCGATATCGGCCGCCCGGCCGAGCAGGTGTTGCTGCAGGCGTCTCCGGCAGCGCTGAAGGCGGATGTGGTGCTGGTGCCGCACCATGGCAGTGGCGGCAGCTCCAGCGCGCCGTGGGTGGCCGCCGTGGCGCCACGGCTGGCGGTGGTCTCGGCCGGGCACCGCAACCGCTTCGGGCACCCCCGCCAGGACGTGGTCCAGCGCTGGCAGGCGCAAGGGGCGGAAGTGCTGGCCACGGCCGATTCCGGGGCGATCCGCATATGGCTTGGCGCACAAGGGCTGCAGCTGCGTGAACAGCGCATCCACGCATCCCGGTGGTGGGATGCCGCTGGGCGGGCGCGGTCGGCTGCTATCCTATCGCCGATCGAACAAGCGGCCGTTGGGCCGGAGGGTTGAAACGTGTGGGAACTGGTCAAGGCCGGTGGCTGGCCGATGGTGCCGCTGCTGCTGTTGGGCGTACTGGCTTTGGCGATCATCCTGGAGCGTTTCTGGTCCCTGCGACGTACTGAAGTGCTGCCGCCCGGCCTCGGCCAGGAAGTGCGCAACTGGGCGGCACGCGGCAAGCTCGACCCGGCCCACCTGCAGACCCTGCGGGCGAACTCGCCGCTGGGCGCGCTGCTGGCCGCCGCGCTGGAAGCGCGCAACCGTCCGCGTGACCAGATCCGCGAGCGCATCGAAGACACCGGCCGCCACCTGGTGCACCGCATGGAGCGTTTCCTCAACGCGCTGGGCACCATCGCATCGGCCGGGCCGCTGCTGGGCCTGCTGGGTACTGTGATCGGCATGATCCAGATGTTCCTGGGCATCCTCGACCATGGCGTGGGTGATGTGAACCAGCTGGCCGGTGGTATCGGCAAGGCGCTGGTGTGCACCGCCACCGGCATGATCGTCGCCATTCCAGCACTGATGTTCCACCGCTACTTCAAGGGCCGTATCCACGGTTACGTGGTAGAGATGGAGCAGGAAGCCAGCGCGCTGCTGGATACGCTGGATGGCCGCCCCGGCGTGATGAACCCTGCTGCTGCCACGCGCCCGGCCGGCGCGGCCACGGCGAAGGCCTGATCGATGCGTATCGGCAACGACCGATCCCAGGATGAGCCGCATATCGACCTGGTGCCACTGATCGACGTCATCCTGGTGCTGATCATCTTCTTCGTGGTCACCACCACCTTCGATGCGCGCTCGACACTCCAGGTGGAGCTGCCTACGGCCAGCCAGCAGCCCAGCAATGAGCCGCCGCGCTCGTTGAGCGTGCTGATCAACGCCGAAGGCCGCTACTTCATCAATGACCAGGAAGTGCTGCGCAGCGACGTCGAGTCGGTCAAGCAGACCATCGCGGCCGTTGCCGGCAGCGACCGTACCCAGCCGGTGCTGTTGCGTGCCGATGCCCGCACGCCCTATCAGGCCGTGGTGACCGCGCAGGATGCGCTGGGTCAGCTCGGCTTCCGCCGTATTGCCATTGCAACAGCACCCGAGGTGCGTCCATGAGTTCCAAACACGCGCCGGTGTGGCCGATCTACAAACGTCTGCTGGGATACACCCGTGCCTACTGGGGCATGATGGTCGCCGCCGTCATCGCCATGGCGGTGGAGTCGGTAGCCGGCTACCACTTCACCAAGCTGATGGAGCCGCTGGTCAACCGTGGCTTCGTCAATCCCGAACCGAAAATGGCGGTGATCCTGCCGCTGACCATCCTTGGCCTGTTCCTGATGCGCAGCGCCGCCACCTGGGTGAGCGACTACGCGCTGGCCAAGACCGGTCGCAGCGTGGTGCGCGACCTGCGTGAACAGGTGCTGGCCAAGTACCTGCACCTGCCGTCCTCGCATTTCGATACCGAATCGACGCCGGTGATGGTCAGCCGCCTCAACTTCGATACCGAGCAGGTCACCCAGGCCAGCGCCGATGCGCTCAAGACCGTGGTTGCCGACACCCTGACCATCATCGCCATGCTGGCGGTGATGCTGCAGATGAGTGTCAAGGTGACCGTGGCCATGCTGGTGGTGGTGCCGATGATCGGCGTGATCGTGTCTTACGTGGGCAAGCGCTACCGGCGCATCAGCCGCGGTATCCAGGACGGCATGGGCACGATGGCGCAGACCGCCGAGCAGTCATTGGCGGCCCAGCAGGAAGTGAAGGTGCACGGCACCCAGCAGCATGAGATGTCGCGCTACTCGCGCCTGGCCAACCGCATGCTGGCGCTGAACATGAAGGTGGAAATCACCCGTGCCGGTGCCTCCAGCGTGGTCCAGTTCCTGGCCGCGCTGGCGCTGGCGGTGATCGTCTGGGTGTCGACCCGTGAAGCACTGGCAGGGCGCCTCAATGCCGGCCAGTTCATGGGCCTGATGATCTCGATGACGGCGATCATCCCGTCGCTGCGCCGCCTGACCAGCGTGCAGTCCTCGATCTCCCGCGGTGTGTCCGCCGCCGAGCGCCTGTTCGACATCCTCGACATGCCGGTCGAGCGCGACGAAGGCCGCAACACGGTGCAGCGCGTGCGTGGCGAACTGGCCTTCGAGCACGTCATGCTGCGTTACCGCGAAGACAGTGGCATCGCCCTGGACGACATCAGCTTCGTGGCCAAGCCGGGTACGGTCACCGCCATCGTTGGTCGATCCGGCAGCGGCAAGACCAGCCTGATCCGGCTGGTGCCGCGCTTCTACGAACCCAGCGGCGGGCGCATCACCCTCGACGGGGTGGCACTGGACGACTATCCGCTGGCCGACCTGCGTCGCCAGGTGGCGATGGTCGGGCAGAAGGTCATGTTGTTCGACGACACCATCGGCGCCAACATCGCCTATGGCATGGACGCGACGGATGAACAGATCCGAGCGGCAGCTGAAGCCGCGAATGCCTGGGAGTTCATCGCACGCATGCCGCAGCAGCTGCAGACCCCGGTGGGCGAGAACGGCGCGCTGCTGTCTGGTGGCCAGCGCCAGCGCCTGGCGATCGCCCGTGCGATCCTGCGCGACGCGCCGATCCTGATCCTCGATGAAGCCACCGCAGCGCTGGACAACGAATCGGAGCGCCTGGTGCAGGACGCGCTGCAGCGATTGATGCCCGAGCGCACCACGCTGGTCATCGCGCATCGCCTGTCGACCATCGAGCATGCAGACCAGGTGCTGGTGATGGACCACGGTCGCATCGTCGAGCGCGGTACCCACAAGGAGCTGCTCACCATGGGTGGCCTGTACCAGCATCTGCACAGCATGCAGTTCCGCGAAAGGCAGGACTGATGGCCGGCAAGGGTACCCAGACCCCGCCGTACTGGTACGACGGCACCCCGGTTCCGTGGGCAATGCGCCTGCTGGCGCCGCTGTATGCCGGCGTCACCGCGCTGCGCCGGCGCGCCTATCGGCGTGGCTGGCGCAAGCGCTACACGCTGCCGGTGCCGGTCATCGTGGTTGGCAACATCACCGCCGGTGGAACTGGCAAGACGCCGCTGACCATCGCGCTGGTGGAGCGCCTGCGCGCCGCCGGTTGGAAGCCGGGCGTGGCCAGTCGTGGCTACGGCCGCGAAGATGCCGACAAGCCGCTGTGGGTCAAGGCCGATACGCCGACCGCCAAGGGTGGCGACGAGCCGGTGCTGATTGCCTGGAAGACCGGCGTGCCGGTGCGCGTGGACAGTGATCGTGTTGCAGCCGGCAAGGCGCTGATCGAGGCCGGCTGCGATGTGATCGTCTGCGACGACGGCCTGCAGCACTACCGGCTGGCGCGGGACATCGAGATCGAAGTGGTCGATGCGCAGCGCCGCTACGGCAATGGCCGGATGATTCCGGCCGGGCCGCTGCGTGAGCCGGTCAGCCGCGCCAGCGAGTGCGATTTCCGCGTGGTCAACCTCGGCCAGGCCGATGAGGAGACTGCAGCACAGGCCTGCGGCTTCGGCCAGTGGCCGATGGCCCTGCACATCGACAGCGCACAACCGCTGGCCGGTGGCCGTGCCCGTCCGCTGTCGTATTTCAAGGGCCAGCGTGTGCACGCCGTGGCCGGCATCGCCCACCCGCAGCGCTTCTTCGACATGCTGCGCGCGCGTGGCATCGGCGTCGTGCCGCACGCCTTCGCTGACCATCAGGCCTATCAGCCGCAGGACCTGTCCTTTGGCAGCCAGCTGCCGGTGCTGATGACCGAGAAGGACGCGGTGAAATGCCGCGCGTTCGGCAATGACTGGCACTACGCGGTCCCGCTGCGCGCCGAGCTGCCTGCCGCATTCTGGGTGGCGCTGACCGACCGCCTGGACAAGCTGCGACCGAACTGAGTGGCGCGGCGGCGCTTGCATTCATGCGCCGCCGGCCGCATTCCCGTTGTAACGAGCCTGCCGAGTACCGCCCCATGACCGAATTCGTCGTCGCCATCCCGGCCCGCTATGCCGCCTCGCGGCTGCCGGGCAAGCCGCTGCGCCCGCTGGGCGGTGAGCCGCTGGTGCTGCACGTGGCGCGTCGCGCGCTGCAGGCCGGTGCCGGCGAGGTCTGGGTCGCTACCGACGATCAACGCATTGCCGACGCACTGTCCGGGCTGGCCGAAGTAAGGGTGGCGATGACTGCGACCTCGCATGCGTCCGGCACCGACCGCCTGGCCGAGTGCGCGCGCATCGCCGGCTGGGCCGATGACACCGTCGTGGTCAACCTGCAGGGCGACGAGCCGTTCGCGCCGGCGGCGGGTATCCGCGCGGTGGCCCAGGCACTGGTTGAAGGCAATGCGCCGATGTCGACCCTCGCCACGACCGTCGAAGACGCGCATACCCTGTTCGACCCGAACGTGGTGAAGCTGGTGCGCAACGTGCGCAACGAGGCGATGTACTTCAGCCGCGCCCCGATCGCCTGGCACCGCGATGGCTTTGCACGCAGCCGTGACACGCTGCCGGCCGGTCACAACTGGCTGCGCCACATCGGCATCTACGGCTATCGCGCCGGTTTCCTGCAGCAGTTCGCGGCGTTGCCGCCGGGCCAGCTGGAGCAGATCGAATCGCTGGAACAGCTGCGCGTGCTGGAAGCGGGTTTCCCGATCAGCGTGGCGATCTCGCCCGAACCGTTCCCGCCGGGCATCGACACGCCCGAGGACCTGGAACGCGCCGAAGCATTGCTGCAGACGCTGGCTGCCCGATGAAGCTGCTGGTCGTCTGCCTCGGCAACATCTGCCGTTCGCCGATGGCCGAAGGTGCGCTGCGCGCGCGCCTGGACGCCTCGCCGCTGGCTGGTCGGGTGCAGGTCGATTCGGCCGGCACCGGCGACTGGCATGTGGGCGAGCCACCGGACCGGCGAGCGATCGCCTGCGCGGCCGGGCATGGCGTGGACATCGGCGGCCTGCGCGCGCGCCAGCTGCAGGTCGCGGATTTCGACCGCTTCGACTGGATCCTGTGCGCCGATGAGGCCAACCTGCGCGATGCGGGTCGCCTGGCCACACCCGCCCAGCGCGAACGCCTGGCGCTGTACCTGCCGTGGTCCGGCGGGCAGGGCAGGGGTGCGATCCCGGCCCCGTACACCGGCGGCAGTGAGCATTTCGAACAGGTCTGGACATTGGTCGACGATGCTGCAAAACGTGCCGTGGCACGACTGTTGCATGACGCCGACTCCGGCATAATCGGGCCATGAACGTCCAGCCCGTCCCGGACCTGCCCGAGTTCGCCACCTGGCTCAACGCCACCCCCTGCACCCTGACCGAACTGCGCGGTCGGCCGGTGGCGCTGTTGTTTGTCAACGCCGCTTCCGCCTGGAGCGCGCAACGCCTGGCCGAGTTCGGCCAATGGCTGTCGCGCCACCCCGGCAAGCTGCAGCCGCTGGTGCTGCAGGTGCCGCGCTTCGATTTCGAACGCGAGGCCGGCGCCGCATTGAAGCTGCTGCGTCGCCAGGGCCTGACAATGCCGGTCCTGCTCGATGCCGACTGGGATGGCTGGCGCCGCTTCGGCATCACCGCCTGGCCGACCCTGGTGCTGCTGGATGCGCAGGGCCGCGAACAGCAACGGCTGGTCGGGCAGGGTGCACCCGGTGAGCTGGAGCGTGCCTTGAACGCGCTGTGCGAAGGCGCACCGTCGGCGCCGCCGCGTGGCGGCAGCGAACTGCACCCGGAACCCCGCCAGGCGCTGCGCTTCCCGCTTGGCCTGGCGGTCAGCACCGAACGCCTGTACATCGCCGACAGCGGCCATCACCGCATCCTCGAATGCAGCCATGGTGGCCGCATCCTTCGCCAGTTCGGGCTGGGCACCGCCGATTTCATGGACGGCAACCTCGCCGAAGCCGCGTTCCACCGCCCGCAGTCGCTGGTGCTGGAGCGCGATTCGCTGTACGTCGCCGACACCGGCAACCACGCGGTGCGCCGTATCAACCTGCTGACCGGGATCGTCGATACCCTGTGCGGCAACGGCCGTCCCGGTGCACCGATGGAAGGCCCGGTCGCGCAGGCGCGGCAGGTTGCGCTGGACCATCCTGTCGGCCTGGCCATTGCCGACAACCAGCTGCACATCGCCATGGCTGGCGACAACCGCATCTGGAGCTACCACCTGGGCCAGCGCAGCCTGCAATGGCGCGCGGGCAGTGGTTCCATCGACGAGCGTGATGGCAGCGGGCATCTGGCCGCCTTCGCCCAACCCACTGCGCTGGCCGTGGTGCAGCAGGTGCTGTACGTGGCTGATGCCTTGGGATCTTCAGTGCGTGCACTGCAGCTGCGTGGCGACCTGGTGCAGACCCTGGTCGGGCAGGGGCCGTGGCGCTTCGGCAGCGAAGACGGTCCGCGTTCGGACGCCAGCCTGCAGTTCCCACAGGCGATCGCGCTCAGCCCGGATGCGCCGCTGTTGTGGATTGCCGATACCGGCAACGGCCGCCTGCGCACGCTGCGCCTGGGCGGTGGCGAACTGACCACCCAGCCGTTGCCACGACGCCTGCATGGCCCGGCGGGGTTGGCGGTAGGCGCCGGTGCGGTGTGGATCGCCGAGACCGACGCCCATGCCGTGCTGCGATTCGACCCGGATAGCGGCGTGCTCAGCGAAGTCCCGATCAGCGAATGACAGACGTTCCCGCCCCGGCCTTCGACGGCAAGGCCTTCGCGGCCCAGCTCAGTACCGCCCCTGGCGTGTACCGCATGTACGCCGCCGACGACACGTTGCTGTACGTGGGCAAGGCGCGCGCGCTGCGCAACCGTGTCGGCAGCTATTTCAACGGCAGCCCGAAGAACGCGCGGATCATGTCGATGATCTCGCAGATCGCGCGCATGGACGTGACCGTGACGCGCTCGGAAGCCGAGGCGCTGCTGCTGGAAAACCAGCTGATCAAGTCGCTGTCGCCGCGCTACAACGTCTCGCTGCGCGACGACAAGACCTACCCGCATGTGCTGCTGACCCGCGAGGATTGGCCGCGCATCGCGCTGCATCGCGGCCCGCGCGCCATTCCCGGCCGCTACTTCGGGCCGTATCCCGGCGTTACCGCCGTGCGCGAAACGCTGAACCTGATGCACAAGCTGTTCAAGCTGCGCAGCTGCGAGGACAGCGTGTTCCGCAACCGCTCGCGGCCGTGCCTGCAGTACCAGATCGGTCGCTGCAGCGCGCCCTGCGTGGAGCTGGTGCCGGCGCCGGACTACGCCGAATCGGTGCGTCGCGCCGCACTGTTCCTGGAAGGCAAGAGCGACGAGCTGACCCGCGAACTGGGCGAGCAGATGCAGGCCGCCAGCGAGGCACTGGAGTTCGAGCAGGCCGCGCGCCTGCGCGACCTGATCTCCTCACTGCGCAGCATGCAGACCCGCCAGTACGTGGATGGCCGCGCCGCCGACCTGGACGTGCTGGCCGTGGCCATGCAGGGTTCGCAGGCCTGCGTGCTGCTGTTGGCTTTCCGCGATGGCCGCAACCTCGGTACCCGCCCGTTCTTCCCACGCACCAACGGTGAAGAAAGCCCGGAGGAAGTGCTGGCCGCGTTCGTCTCGCAGTACTACATCGAATTCGAGCCGCCGCGCGAGATCCTGCTGGACCGCGAGATTCCCGATGCCGACCTGCTGGTGGCCGCGCTGTCAGCCTCAGCCGAGCGCAAGGTGCAGCTGAAGTGGAACGTGCGCGGCGAACGCGCCGGCTATGTGGAACTGGCCAGCCGCAACGCGCAGCTGACCCTGGCGACCGAACTCAACAGCCGCAACGCGCAGCACGCGCGCAGCGATGCACTGCGCGACATGCTGGGCCTGGCCGAGCCGGTCAAGCGTGTTGAATGTTTCGATATCAGCCACACCATGGGTGAGGCCACCGTGGCCTCATGCGTGGTGTTCGACGCCGCCGGTCCGGTGCGCGCGCAGTACCGCCGCTTCAACATCAGCGGCATCGAGCCGGGCGACGACTACGCCGCCATGCGCCAGGCCATCGACCGCCGTTTCCGCCGTGCGGTGGAAGAGCAGGGCGTGCTGCCGGACGTACTGCTGATCGACGGCGGCGCCGGCCAGTTGGCCCAGGCCCAGGCCGCGCTGGCCGACCTGGGCGTGGAAGGCGTGTTGCTGGTGGGCGTGGCCAAGGGAGTGGAACGCCGCGCCGGCCACGAAGCGCTGGTGATGCCCGATGGCCGCGAGCTGCGCCCGGGCGCGGCCAATCCGGCGCTGCAGTTCATCCAGCAGGTGCGCGATGAGGCGCACCGCTTCGCCATCACCGGCCACCGCGGCCGCCGCCAGAAGGCGCGGATGACCAGCAAGCTGGAGGACATCCCTGGTATCGGGCCGCGCCGCCGCGCCAGCCTGCTCAAGCATTTCGGCGGCCTGGTGGGCCTGAAAGCCGCTGGCGAAGCGGAAATCGCCAAGGTGGAAGGTATCAATGACGCCCTCGCGGCACGTATCTACGCTAACCTGCACGGGTTGGCCACGCCTGATGCGGCCGAGTAGAGAGAGAAGCACGCAAGCATGAAGTTGACCCTGCCCACCTGGCTGACGTTGTTGCGGATCGTGATGATCCCGGTGCTGGTGCTGGTGTTCTACCTGCCCTACACCTGGACCAACTTCGCTTCGGCGGCGATCTTCGGCCTGGCCGCGATCACCGACTGGCTCGATGGCTGGATCGCACGCCGTTACCAGCTGGAATCGGCCTTTGGTGCCTTCCTCGACCCGGTCGCGGACAAGCTGATGGTGGCGGTGGCGCTGTTCCTGATCGTGCAGGGTCACCCGACGCCGTGGATGGCGTTCTGGGCGGCAGTCATCGTCGGCCGTGAAATTGCGGTATCGGCGCTGCGCGAATGGATGGCCGAACTCGGCCAGCGCGCCAAGGTGCGCGTGGCGATGATCGGCAAGGTCAAGACCACGGCGCAGATGGTCGCGCTGCTCTGCCTGCTGTATTCGGTGGCACCGAACGTGCCGGTGGAAGACATCTGGATGGGCTGGCCGGTGTTCCACATCGGCGACTGGACCCTGGCGATCGCCGCGGTGCTGACCCTGTGGTCGGGCCTGCAGTACCTGCACGCCGCCTGGCCGAGCCTGCGCGATGACGAGCGCGCGGCGCGCGAGCGTGCGCGGCAGAAGAAGCTGGGCAACTGAGCCCCGGGGTTGGATCCCTTTCTGCAGGAAAGGGCTCTGACCCCATCGATGCGTCTATCCACGCATGGCGTGGATCTACTCGACGCGCTGGACGGATCTACGGTAATGCCCCATCCACGCATGGCGTGGATCTACTGGAAATGCCGCATCGACGGATGATGCGGATCCATCGGTTTGCGGGGATGCCATGGTAGATCCACGCCATGCGTGGATACGCAATGCAAGGTGCCACGCAGACCCTGAGAAAAAGCGCTTGACGCCATTCTTGGAATAGGTAAAATTTCGCCTCCCAAGCGGGAATAGCTCAGTTGGTAGAGCGCAACCTTGCCAAGGTTGAGGTCGCGAGTTCGAGTCTCGTTTCCCGCTCCAGATTCAAGAAAAACGCTCCCGTAAGGGGGCGTTTTTCGTTTGCGTCCAACGCGCTTCATTGCCACTTCACCGTCGCCCCATCGCCCCACCACATGAAGGTTGGATGCTGCATCCTTCGTTCCAAGGGTGACGCCGCGATGCTTCATCAATCCTCCGCCTACGACCACGATGTGGTCATCGTCGGCGCCAGTTTCGCTGGTGCCGCCTGCGCCTTGGCCGCCGCGCAGTACGGTCTGCGCGTCTGCGTGCTGGAACGCAAAGCCGACCCTGGCGAGCGCCTGCACACCACCGGCATCGTGGTGAAGGAGGTGATGGAGCAGACCTGGCTGGGGCGAATGCCGGAACACCTGGTGCAACGCGTTGCCAATGTGCGTCTGTATGCGCCGAACCTGCGCAGCGTGCTGCTGGCAGCACCGGGCTATTACTTCCTCACCACCGATACGCCGAACCTGATGCGCTGGCTGGCCGGCGAGCTGCGCGCGAATGGCGTGGACCTGCGCCTGCAGCAGTCCTTCACCGACGCCCGGCGCAGTGGCGATGGCTGGCTGGTGGAAGGGGCAGGGCGGTGCGCCTACCTGGTCGGTGCCGATGGTGCACGCTCACGCGTTGCCCAGCGCACCGGGCTCGGCAAGGTGCCTGACAACCTCTACGGCGTCGAACGTGAGTTCGCCGGTCTGCAGTTGCCGCAGGGCGACGCACTGCATTGCTTCGTCAGCAAGCGCTTTGCACCGGGCTACATCGGCTGGGTCGCGCAGAATCCAACCGGCCTGCAGGTGGGATTGGCGCTGCGTCACGATCCGCAACAGGTACGGCCGCCGGACATCGATGGCTTTCTTGAGCACGTGCGCGATGTGGTCGGCATTCCGCCTTCGGCGCGCCCCTCGGCTACCCGTGCCGGCCTGGTGCCTTGCGGCCGGCCGGATGGGCCGATCACCGGCCAACGGCTGATCCTGACCGGCGACGCGGCGGGCATCGTCTCACCACTGTCCGCCGGAGGCATCCATTCCTCGTGGCGGCACGGCTGGGCGGTCGGCGAGGCGATTGCCCGCCATCTACGTGGGCAAGGGCCGGAAGCGGAACGGGTGGCGCGGCAGGTGGCGCCGGCATTCCATGGCAAGTACCTGCTGCGCTGGGCGATGGATCATCTGCAGGCCGACTGGCCGCTCAACGCACTGCTGCATACGGCGGCCACGCGGCGCATCGCTGAGCAGGTCTACTTCCACCGTCGTGGCCTGCGCACGTGATTCGCAATTCGATGGCCATCTAATTCCGTGATTCTGTATTTATTTACGCAAATACGCATATAAGCCACAAAATTAGGGAATTAAATTCATTGAACAGGGGTGGTGCCGATCCTATAATTTGGGTGACAACTGGCATGGGAAGAGGGTGGTGAGCGCTATGTTGGATTTGGGCTTCAGCAAGCCCGGCGAGGTCGTCAAGCGACTCTGCGAGCGCTTGCGCACACAGCGCATGGCGTTGGGTATGACACAGTCGGATCTGGCCGGGCGTGCCGGCATTGGGACCAACACCGTGTCCAACCTGGAGGCCGGGCGCAATGTTGGCTTCGAGGCGGTGGTCCGCGTGGCGATGGTCCTTGGTCGGATCAACGAACTCGAAGGCCTGTTCCAGCCAAAGCTGGACAGCATCGAAGACATTCGGCGCTACGAAGAGGCCGCGAATCGCCTCCGGACGAAGAGGAAGCCCCGCAATGCCTGAGCAAGTGAATGTCTTCTACGAGGGGTGGGGAGAGCGATGGCTCTGGGGAACGCTGGTCTCCACCACCGCCCTGACCGGTCGCCCGCTGATCGCGTTCGAGTACAGCAACGAGGCCAGGCAAAGGGGGCTGGAGCTGTCTTCGTACAAGCTGCCGCTGGCCGGCCCTCCGTTGCGGCGGGATTTTCCGGACCATCAACTGCAACTGCCCGGGCCCGTGTATGACGCCTTGCCAGACGGCTGGGGCATGCTGCTGATGGACCGCATGTTCAGGCGCCGAAGGATCAGCACAGCACGCATCGGCCCGCTCCAGCGTTTGGCCTGCATCGGTGGCAACGCGATGGGGGCCATGACGTTTGAACCTGTGGCACCCGAGGGCGAGGCGCCGCAGGTCCACGTCCCGCTGGAGCAGCTTGCCGCCGAAGTGCAGGAGGTGCTCCGGGGAGAAGGTGGCGAATTTCTGCAGACCTTGCTGCTGGTGGGCGGCTCACCCCAAGGTGCAAGGCCCAAGGCACTTGTCTATCGCGATCCGCAGTTCGGTGGGTTCACCACGGCCGCCGAGCCAGGGTTCGAAGCCTGGCTGGTCAAGTTCCCGGCCAGAGAAGAGCATGCCGAGGTGTGCGCCATCGAAATGGTCTACGCCGAGTGCTTGCGCAGGTGCGGCATCGAGACCCCGGACACGCAGTACTTTAGCCTGCCCAATGGGCTGGCCGCGTTCGCCAGCAAGCGCTTTGATCGCCACGATGGGTTGCGTGTACCCATGCAGAGTCTTGCCGCATTCACGGGCGCCAACTACCAGACGGCGGGGTCCTTGGACTATGTCAACTTCCTGCGCGCGACCCAGCTGTGTACCAATGACGTGCGGCAAATGGCCGTGGCCTTCGAGCGTGCGGTCTTCAACGTCGCCTTCAACAACCGGGACGACCATCCGAAGAATTTTGCCTACATCATGTCGCCGGATGGGCAATGGCGCTTGGCCCCGGCCTACGACGTGACCTTCTGCGAAGGACCCAACGGATATCACCAGATGGACGTCATGGGGGAGGCACTGGCGATTTCCCGTGCTGACATGCTTCGGCTTGCCGAGGAAGCAGAAGTGCAGCAGGGTGACGCCAGTCTGGCGATTGACAGCATCTGCGAGGTGGCCAGCCAATTCACCGAAATCGCCAACGGCATGTATTCAAGCGTTATTGCTCAAGACACCCTGAGCATGATCCAAGGGCGTATCAACGAGAACGTGGCTCTGCTGCGGCAAGTCCGGCCTGGCCTGCGGACCTGAGGCCCGGGCGCAGGGGCCTGAACGCCGCCCCACAATGCACGCGAAAATTCCTGTTGACGCCGTGCAGCAATATCGACACAATAGCGCTCCTTCGACGCAGGTCGAACGGAATCTGCGGGAATAGCTCAGTTGGTAGAGCGCAACCTTGCCAAGGTTGAGGTCGCGAGTTCGAGTCTCGTTTCCCGCTCCAGATTCAAGAAAAACGCTCCCGCAAGGGGGCGTTTTTCGTTTGTCACACCGGTTGCACCACCGCCGCGCTAGCGTGCCTAGCCGGGCAGGGCGCTGCACCAAGTCCGGGCATCCTGCCGGTGGAAACCGGGGCAGCGGTTGTCCTGCGGGATGTAGACGTAGGGAGCGTCATCTTCGTAGGTGAAGTGGTAGTAGTAGGTCCGGTCCTTTCCGTACAACCAGTAGTTCGACGAGCCCTGGTTGATGGCATATGGCTCGAACGTGAAGATCGAAGATTCACGAGGGATGAAGTTGCTGCGCTCCATCAGTAGCAGCGTGGCGTTCGAGACCAGTGGGGTGGTCAGGACGAGCACGATCACACCGACAGTCGCTGTCGTGATCGAGCCAATCAGTAGCCAGCGGCGAGGGCGTTTCACGGTCGGGCAGCATCGAAGCAAGACAATGCCGCAATGTGCAATACGCTGTGAAAGTCGTCCAGTGTTCCGTGCCGGGAACGCATTGAAAGCGTAGTGAAAGACTGGGTCGGCGTTGCCTGAACCGCACGCGTGCTGTGACCTTTTTCGGACGATTTCTCCATGTTCGCTCCACAATCGCACGGTAGCCTTCATGCTCCTTCTACACGTTGGCGGGCTGGTGGTCAGGCGTATCACTTCAGTGGCAGTGCCCAAGGCCGGGCACCGACTCTCCCTGCATGCAGTGCTGCGCCCTGGTGCGTTGTTGGCAAGCCTGGCCCTGGCCGGTTGCATGTCGGTGCCTGTTCCGGACCTGCCTGACCGCACGCCCAGCACCTGGACCCAGGTGCCGCAGGGCCAGGGCGTGGCAGTGGATGCCAGACAGTGGTGGAAAGTGCTGTCCGACCCGGCACTGGATGGCCTGGTCGACCAGGCCATCGCCGGCAATCTGGACCTGCAGCAGGCTACGCTGCGCCTGCAGGCCGTTCGGATCGTCGCCGGCACTTCCGACTCGCGTTTCCTGCCGGAAATCTCGGCCAGCGCCAAGCAGGTGCAGGACGCCGCCGCCGTCGATACCTACTTCCATGCCGGCATCGAAGCGATCTGGGACCTGGGCCTGTTCGGTGCCGCCGAGAGCGCGCAGTTGAGCGCGCAGGCTTCGGCCGGCAATGCCGAGGCGCTGCGCAATGCCGCGCAGGTGGCGGTGATTGCCGACGTGGTGCGCAGCTATCTGGACCTGACCGTTGCACAGGCCCAGCAGGACCTGCTGGCCCGCCAGCAATCGGTGGATGACCGCGGCGAGCACCTGGCCCTGGTCCGCCAGCGCCTGCGCCTGGATGAGCCCGGCGAACTTGATCGCCTGCGTGCACGCCAGGCCGCCACCCACGCCGCCATCGCACAAGCCCGGGAAAACGCCGACAACGCCGCCCGTGCGCTGGCATTGTTGCTGGGCCGTGATGGCCCGGATCCGGCTTGGCGCGCCTATCGCTCGCCGCCGAAGCTGGGCACGTTCTCCCTGCAGCAGGTACCGGCCGATCTGCTGCGCCACCGCCCGCAGATTCTGCTGGCCGAATCTGAAGTGATGCAGGCTGCGGCGAGCAAGGGCTCCGCACGTGCCTCGATGTATCCGCGGGTCAGTCTTGGTGGCTCGATCCTGTACGCCTACAACCTCACCCAGAACGCCCGCTCCAACTCCGATTCCAGTCCGTCGATCGGCCCGTACGTCGATATCCCGCTGTGGGATTGGGGCCAGCGTCGTGCGCGCTTCAATGCCGATGAAAAGCAGCTGGATGCTGCACTGCTCGGTTACCGCAAGGCGGTACTGGAAGGCGTGAGCGAAGTGGAGGGCGCGCTGGGCAGCCTGGCGCGCCAGGACAGCAGCATCCAGTCGCTGCGTGCGGCCAATGATGCCGCCGGCCAGCAGGTCAAGCGCCAAGCGCGGCAGGTGCAGCTGGGCCTGTCCAGCGAGTTCGATGGACTGGACACGCAGCGTGCCGCGCTCGCCTCGCAGGCTGATCTGATCGGTGCGCAGGGCGCACGCGTGCTCGCGTTTGCTTCGCTGTACCGCGCGCTTGGCGGTGCACCGCTGCCGGCTGAGGGTGAGGGCGAACAGCAATGATCGCGCTGGCCCGCAAGACCCTGGCCTATGAGTGGCGCCGGTTTCTGCCGGTAGTGCTGGCGATGTGCTTCGCTGGCGTGCTGCTGATCGTGCAGGCGGCGCTGGTGCTGGGTATCTTCGGTACCGCCGCGATCTACGTGAAGGCATCGTCGGCTGATATCTGGGCCGGTTTCCCCGGCACCCAGAGCGTGAACTACGGCCATGCAATCAGTGCGGATGTGGAAAGCCACCTGCGCATGGACCCGGATGTCACCCGCGTCGAACCCTACGAGTGGGTCGATGGCGAATGGCGCTCCAGCGCGCAGGGTACCGGTAACGTGTCTGTGTATCTGTCCGGCATCTCCACCCAAGGCGACGCGATGATGTTCGCGCGCATCCTGCCCGCCGACCTGCGCGCGCAGCTGCGCGAACCCGGTGCGGTGATCGTCGATAGCGCCGATCTGGATACGCTGGGCGTGGACCTGCAGAACAACCGTGCGTGGATCAATGGCAAGGCAGTGCGCGTGGTCGCGGCACAACCGGGCCTGCGTGGCCTCGGTGGCGTCAACGTGCTGGCGTCGCTGGATACCGCGCGCGCCATTGCCGGTACAGACCCACATGAGGGCAGCACCTATTTCGTGGCAGGACTGCGCTCGCCGGGCCTGGCTAACGGCGTGCGTGACCGCCTGGCCGCGTCGATGGGGCAGGCCACGCCGGTCGAGTTCTGGACCGCACCGGAGTTCGCCAGCCGCTCGCAGCAATACTGGCTGTTCGATACCGGTGCCGGCATCGCAGTGCTGTTCATGGCCGTCATCGTCTGCTTCGTCGGCGCGGTGATCACCAACCAGTCGTTCGCTTCGGTGGTGGCTGGTTCGGTACGCGAGTACGCCACGCTCAACGCACTCGGTGCCGGACGCTATGCGCTGGCGCGGGTGGTGTTCGAGCAGGCATTGCTGATCGGTGGCGTGGGCATGTTGCTGGCGGCGGCGTTCAGCACCGTCGTGCTGTTGATCGCACAGACTCAGCGCGTGCCGGTGCAGCTGACGCCGATGGTCATCATCGGCTGCGTGGCACTGGTCGCGGTGATGGCCATGCTGTCGAGCATCATGGCAGTACGCAGTGTCGTCCGCTCCGATCCATCGTTGCTGCTGCGTTGAGGACCAGCCGATGACTTCCATACGCGCCGTCGCCCCGACCCTGCAGGCCGACGCACTGGAAAAGGGTTTCATGTCCGGCGACGTGCAGGTGCCGGTGCTGCGTGGCCTGTCACTGGACATCTATCCCGGTGAACTGACCCTGGTATCGGGCCCGTCCGGCTGTGGCAAGAGCACGCTGCTGTCGCTGCTGTCCGGCCTGTCGTCGCCCGATGGCGGTCGCGTGCACGCGCTCGGGCAGGATGTGGGCCACATGACGCGCAGTGAAGTGGAGCGCTTCCGCCTGCACCATGTCGGCTTCGTGTTCCAGGGCTTCAATCTGTTCCCCGCACTGACCGCACTGGAACAGGTGCAGCTGCCGCTGGGCTATCGCGGCATGAGCAATCGCGAAAGCGAACCGCTGGCCCGCAAGGCATTGGACGAGGTGGGCCTCAGCCACCGCAGCCACATGCGACCGGCGCAGCTGTCCGGTGGTGAGAAGCAGCGCGTGGCCGTTGCGCGCGCCTTCGCCAAGTCGCCGACGCTGATCTTCGCCGACGAACCCACCAGCGCGCTGGACGCCGAGAACGGCCAGCGCGTGATCGACATCCTGCATCGCTACGCACGTGCGCATGGCGCCACCGTGCTGTGCGTGAGCCACGATCCACGCCTGATCCGGCATGCGGATCGGGTGATCGCCATGGAAGACGGCATGGTCCGTGATGACCGCCGCCAGAACGAAACTGTAGAGTCCGCCCCATGACCAAGACGTTGCACCTGCTTCCCTTCAGCCTGGTACTGTCCGCGGCGCTGCTGCTCGGCGCCTGTTCCAAGGACGCGCCTGCCCATGCACCTGCAGGTAAATCCAGCACTGCCACCGCCGGCAAGGTTGCGGTCGCGCGCGGCATCATCGACGTCGAGGGTGGCCTGATCGCGCTGGCGCCGCCAGTGGATGGCTCGATCACCGCCGCGCCGGTGAAGGAGGGTGCGACGGTGAAGAAGGGACAGTTGCTGCTGTCGCTGGATGGCGCCCTGCTGCAGCAGGAAGTGGCGATGGCCACCGCCGATCTGGCCCTGGCCAACGACCGCCTGAAGGGCAGCCAGGCGCAGTTGCGCGAACTGGAGCGCAACGCCACCCGGCTGTCCACCGGCGCCAGCGAAGGCGTGTCGTCCAACCAGCAGGCCGATGCGGCCAAGCAGCAGCTGGCCGGCGTACGTGCCGATGTCGATGTGGCCGGTGCGCAGGTCGACATGGCCCAGCACAAGCTGGAGCACGCCAGACTGAAACTGCAGCAGATGTCGCTGAGCGCGCCGGAAGCCGGCACCGTGGTCGGCCAGGTGCCGGGCCTCGGCGCCTTCGTGCAGGCTGGCAAGCCGGCGATCTCGCTGCTGCCGGCACGCCCGCTGCAGGTGCGTGCAGAACTGAGCGCCGCCTATGCCGATGCCGTGCAGGTGGGCATGAAGGCCACCGTCGTGCCGGACAGCGATGGCGCCGAGAACACCGGCTCACTGCCACCCGCGCGCGTGGTGCGCATCAGTCCGGTGTTCGCGCAGGCGCGCCTGCCTGAAGATGCCGGGCGGGGCGTGGCCAAGGTGGTGGAGTGCGTGCTGGAGTTCGACGGCGCGGCCAAGGCGCGCTTCGGCCAGCATGTGCGGGTGGAGTTCCGGAATTAGGGCGCGGGCCTCAGTTCTCGAGCCAACGTCGCAGGCTAGGCCAGAGTGAGGCCGGCACAACCACGAGCAGTGCAAGCAGCAGGAGGGCGCTCATGCCGAGCAGCCAGTTCGAATGGACGTCGCGCACGGGGGATTGATGCATGGCAGCCAAGCCCCATAGGACGTTCCACCCCAGCCATGGAATGAGGCTGATCAGGATCCGCAGCCACAGGCGGCGGAACCGCCATGGCTGCACAGCCAGGCCCAGCGCTGTCATTTCCACGAGGACGATCAGCGCGAATGTGATCACCGAGCCGATGGGATAGGGCAGCGTCCCGGACTCGGTGTGACGCAGTTGCCAGTAGTCTGGCTTGAAGCCGGCATGGATGAGCGCGGCAACCAGCAGCAGCCACACAACCAGTGCGAACTGCCAGAAGCCTCTTGATGCTGCAGGGGGCTGGGAAGAGGATTTCATCTACTGGGTCAGGTAACCCTGCCGCTTCCAGAAGTTCATCGCGAACGCATCATCTCTCGCGAAGTACGGGGCTTCTCCGCTCAGCAGGTCAGCATTCGCACTGCGCATTTCCCTCGCGCCACGCTTGTAGACACGCAGTGCGCCTGCCAGTTCAGCTCCTCCAACGGGATCCAGCTGAGCCGGAGAGTCCTCCAGATCCTGGTCGGCCTTGTAGCGGATTCGGACGCGCTCATTGCCATCCATGCAGGTTTCAACGTCGAAGTAATAGCTCTCGATCACGCTCGTGCCGTCAGGCTGATTCAGTTCGCGAGACAGGCGAAGTGTGGGCTCCACTGAATCTGGTCCCTGCTCCTGTTGGCGAAATGCCGCATGACAGTGACCGATCCAGAATCCGCAACGGTCATCATCGTCATAGTTGTCGTAGGGCTTGCAGATCTCCAGCGCAAGAAGATCCTTGATCTCGCTCGCTGGAATGATCTCCGCGGTCCAATGGCGGCTGGACGCCCCTTCCTGCAGAAATTGCCAGGCTTTTAGGACGAGTGAAACGTGGGCGGGCGGGATCTCATGCGCTTCCACTCGCGCCCATTCGCTCTGGTCGCTATTGACATCACTGCAGATGTAATTCCAGAGACCCCAGCCAGTCTCGGGCCTTCGTCCCTTGAGGCGATCAATTATTCCGACAGATGTCTCAACCCGCTCCATGACGAAGCGTGCGGCGATATTCCTTGATGGGTCTTCCATCTGCATGATGTAAGAGGGGGCGCCAGCATCCTCGATGTCCGCTCGTACTTGAAGTGAGAGGCCGTCACGATGGAAATCATAGCCGCAGATGTTCATCGGAAGCATGTCTTCGGCGCAGATCCGCAGGAAGTTGTCTGGACTGATAGTGCCGTCGCCAAACAGATTCACTGTGCATAGCAGCGGGTCCGGCGCTGACAGGCCCTCCGCACGGATGACGCTCTTTCCAGCAGTGAGCCTTTCCAGCATGGCTCCCGCGTCCAATGACCAGAAGCTGTCCGGATCCTCGGATTCGCGTGACAGACAGTCGGGTTCGATGATCTGCTCAATTCCGTCGTCAGTGATGGCTTCGTCGTCCATCCGACGCACGCAGTGAACCGAGCCATCGAATTGCATGGAGTAGTCGGTTTGAATGAGAGCCGCTGCCTCGGTGTTCCCAACGACGTGCAGTTCCCCATGGTTGTAGTCGCCCCAGAACAGCTCGCGGACCCGTAGGTTGCCGCCTACGCGGATTTCCTGTCCGCCGACGATGGCATTGGTTGTCGTCAGGTCGCCCGAGACAAGCAGTCCGCATGCGCCGTCGGTTTCAAGGCTGTGAACATGGCGTGTGATCTCTGCATTGCCGCGAACCAGAATGAAACGGATGTACGCACCAAGATCCTCTTCCCGCCACGGGGCCAGCGGGTCGTCGAGATCCAGTGTGTCCAGCTTGAGATCGCCATCAACTAGGAGAACCAACTCATCGGGATCACCCCAGACGTAGTGCTCTGGTGCGTATGTTGAGTCCTGCGGTACCTCAGCCTTTATGTCGGCGTATCGGACGACCTGAAAGGGGCATTCCGGAGAAAGGTGAGCAACGATTTCCTCGGGTGTCGGTACGGGCGGTTGTCGCATGACGGCGACGAGTTCGCCATGCGACGCTTCACGGAAGAGCTGGAACTCGACAAGCTGGGCCAGTATCGAGAAGTGCACGGGTGCCTCAACCACCTGCAGTGAGTCCAGTTGCGCGACGCCTCCCAATCCGAGTGCAGGGAAGAATCCGTAGCAATGTCCTACACCCAAGGGGCCTTGCGCCAGCACTGCTGCATCGAACATTGGATGGCCGTCTTTGTCGACCAAGTCCAACCTCTCTTCAGGGAGCCGGAAGACGGAAGTTGCATCTCCGCCGATATCACCTGGCGAGAATCTGTCCTCCGTCAATCGCCTGCAGAGGACTGAGCCGCTCAAGAGATCGATCTGGCCCGGACCGTACTGCGTATGCACGAAGTAGATGGTGCCGAACGCAGAGTAAGCGTAGGCGAGTGTGTCCTCTGGAGCGAGATCCGGATCGTGCCGTAACGCCAGCTCCATCACCATTGCGAGATCCTGCGGATGGCATAGCTGGATGCGGCCGCCTCTGAAGACTGATCGCCCGCGACGGATCAGCAGGTCGCGAATCGCAGCTGGTATTACGTTTTCTAGTGCGTCAACTTCTACGTTGCTGAGGGGGGCAGAATTCAAAAGGCTCGATTGCTGCATGGACGGTCCTGACTCGACAGGAGGTCACTGCTGGGCATGGTCAATCGGAACGCTGCCAGTGCTGGAGACCTCGGGTCAGATACTGTCTGTCATAGATCTACCTTGAGGCTATGCAACTAATCTGAAAAGAGGCGCGCGGGCGTGGCCTCGCATTCGCGATTCAGCATCTTCGACTACCGGCAGTCGGAGTTGCTGGAAGAAGCTCGCCTGAGCGCCCGCCATGCGCTCACCGCCGACACCACGCACAGCGTCAGCAGCAGTCCCACGTCCAGCAGCAGCAACCACAGCAGGTGCATGCCGTGCACCGGTGGCTGATGCATGGCCGACAGCATCCACGGTACCGACCACGCCAGCAGCAGAACGAAGGCAATCAACAGGCGCAGCCACAGTCGCTTCAGTTTCCATGGCCGCACGATCAAGGCGGCCACGACCAGTTCAACCGTGCCTAGCAACGCGAACACGATGACAGTGCTGGTCGGGTAGGGCAGCTCGGCGCCTTCCAGGCGGTGCAGCAACCAGTAGTCCGGGGTGAAGCCGGCATTGACCAGCGCGACGATCAGCGCCAGCCAGGTCAGCGCGACCAGCAACCAGAACAGGCGGATGTAACGTCTAGGCATCGGCGGTGTCCATGGTAGCGGGCAGGCGGCTGCGTGATGCATAGCACACCGATGTCGCGATCGCGGCCAGCGCCAGCAGGCCAGGCCCGACAGTGAAGTACAGCAGGCGCAGCGGGTGGTTGTGCATCAGCGTCCAGGTCGCGAACGTCAGCGGAACCGCCAGCACCAACAGTTTGGCGAACAGCGGCCGCAGCACCGCAATCAGTGGCTGGGCGCCGAGGAACATATGGAACAGATAGAACTGGGCGATGCCAAGGCCGATGTCGCGATGCGAGGTGAAGCCGAAATTGTCGCGATACCAGTTCATTCCCAGCGGAATCAGTGCCCAGTACAGCAGCGCTACTACCAGATGCAGCAGCAGGGCGATCAACAGGGGCTTGCCGCGAAGGAACATGGGCGCACAGGGCTGGGCGGGGCAGCGTACCCCAGTGCGGACGCCCATGACCGCATCGTGTGAAGACTGTTGACGGCGTGAAGGAATTTGGACACAATAGCGCTCCTTCGACGCAGGTCGAACGGAATCTGCGGGAATAGCTCAGTTGGTAGAGCGCAACCTTGCCAAGGTTGAGGTCGCGAGTTCGAGTCTCGTTTCCCGCTCCAGATTCTACAGGGCCCCGGTAGGGGCCTTGTTTTTCTCCCGCCACGGCAAGGCGGGGCACGTTGGGCCACAAGGCTTTACGCGCAGTCAGAAAAGTGAAATCGCTGGTGTGTGTTCCGGATTTCCGGTACCATGGCGGCTTATGCGGGAATAGCTCAGTTGGTAGAGCGCAACCTTGCCAAGGTTGAGGTCGCGAGTTCGAGTCTCGTTTCCCGCTCCATGTTCCGACAGGCCCCATCATGGGGTTTTGTCTTGTCAGGGCTCCGTTCCTGGCGCGCAGTACGTTGGCCTCATGGCAGAGTGGCTATGCACCGGATTGCAAATCCGTTTACAGCGGTTCGATTCCGCTTGAGGCCTCCAATTGAAAAGCCCTGACTCCGGTCAGGGCTTTTTTGTTTGTCTGGATGCCAGCTAACCTGCGTCCGGATCGATATCCGCTACAGCCTGGCCAGCGCCTG
This sequence comes from Stenotrophomonas sp. 62841_Sma, assembly GCF_056482945.1. Taxonomy (NCBI): domain Bacteria; kingdom Pseudomonadati; phylum Pseudomonadota; class Gammaproteobacteria; order Lysobacterales; family Lysobacteraceae; genus Stenotrophomonas; species Stenotrophomonas sp. 62841_Sma. The sequence goes on from NZ_CM151224.1 coordinate 1,706,505, forward strand.
CACCGTGGCCTGGGTCAGTGGCTGGGGCAGCGCATCCAGCGCGAACCAGCCCAGCCCTGTCTGCACACCCGGCTCCTGGATGGAGGCCTCGGCACCGGCAGGTGCCCGAGCCTCGAAGATCGGCGCGACCCAGTGCTGCGCAAGTGTCGGCTCGAAATGATCGGCCACGCACAGCAGGCGCAGCAGCGTCACTTCCAACGCCGTCTCCTCGCGAGTTTCGCGGACCACGGCAGCCTCCACCGTTTCCATCCAGTCGACTTTGCCGCCGGGCAGGCCCCAGTGCCCGCGCTCCGGATCGCGTCCGCGCTGGATCAGCAGGATGCGGCCGTCGGCATCACGGACGACGGCGCCGCATCCAACGCGGGGAATCTGCAGTTCAGTCATGGCGGAGAATGAAGAAGGAGCTGACTTCATTCTTGCATGCACGCCGTATCAGGCGAACCCGCGCTAGGCTGGGCACCTGTGCATCAACAAGCTCACAGGTTTGTCGCATGCTTATCCGGCAACTCGGTGCTGACGACGCCGACATTCTCTGGCAGGCACGGTTGCAGGCGCTTCGTGAGTCGCCCGCTGCGTTCCTGTCCACGCTGGCCGAGGCACAGAATGACTCGGCGGATGTGATGCGCGCCCAGCTTGCCGATCCTGGTACGCGCTACTTCGGCACATTCGTGGACGGCATGCTGGTGGGTTTCCTGCGTTACGTACGCCCGGTGCGGATGGCGCGACGGCATACGGCGGAAGTGCACAGTGTCCATGTGGGTGCTGGCCATCGAGGCCAGGGTATCGCCCGTCAGCTTCTTCTTGCCGCGTTCGCGGCTGCGCGCGCGGAAGGCGTCGAATCGCTCACTCTCACGGTGCTGGCGGACAACGCCGCCGCGCGCGCGCTGTATGAATCGCTGGGTTTCACCGAATCCGGCGTCGAGCCGCGCGCGGTGAAGCGCGACGGCCGCTATGTGGACATGGTGTCGTACTGGATTTCAGTGACCAGCCACCCACCATCGCCGGCACCTTGAATCACCCGCTCTACGCCGGATCGTGGACCGGAGTCTGCGCGCGGAAGTTGCGCCCGACTGGTTCACCCACGCTCAGGTAGTGGCGGAACAGATAGATCAACGGTTTCCAGTGGGCGACATCGATGTGCTGGGTGCCAGCCACGGTGATCGCTTCGTGCGCATGCACGCAACGGATCCGTCCTTCGACGATCACGAAGCCCTGACCGTCATCCTCGCCGGGCGGGTGCATCGCCATCACGCTGACTTCCACCTGCAGCGGGCACTCGGCAATCGCCTCTGGTGCGACGTGCGTCGAGGCGACCGCACTGAAGCCCCCCAGCGCGAACTTGTCGCGGACGTGCACGTAGCCCATCGCCTGTTTGGCAGTGGGCACCGGGTCGCAGCCTGTCGCGCGCGCGATGGCCTCGACCTGTGCGGCCTGCGCGGAGGATGGGAAGTTCAGTACGCACTCGTTGCGCAGCTGCAGGTTGCGATAGCCCTGACCCTGCACGCCGAGGCCCAGCACTACCCGGTTGCCCAGGGCCCAGAACGAAGACAACGGACTGATGTTGCTGCTGCCGTCGTCGTTCAGCGTGGTCATCAGCAGCACAGGCGTGCCCGGGTACAGGACCGAAGGGGTGATGCAGCGGCGGGGAATCGGAGCGGTTTTCACGGCAGGCCTTGCACTATCGGGGTGGCCACTGTGCCGTGGCAGCGGGTGCCGATGCTTCGGCCTGCATCGAACTGTCGGCCTGCAACGGCGTGCCACAATGCGGGCATGGTCCACACCTCCGGTTCCCTTGTCAGCGTCGGTGCCCTGGTTGGCGACCAGGCGCGCGCATCCATGCTGCTGCAGTTGATGGATGGGCGTGCGTATACCGCGACGGAGCTGGCACGCGTGGCTGGGGTAACACCGCAGACGGCGAGCACGCATCTGCGCAGGCTGGTCGAGGGCGACCTGCTGGTCGCTGTCGCGCAGGGGCGCCATCGCTATCACCGGCTGGCCTCGCATGAAGTCGCCGACATGCTGGAGGGCATCCTGCGCGTTGCGGACCGCACGCCGTCCTGCACCGCTGAGGCATCACGCAGCATGCCGGCGTTGCGCCAGGCGCGTTCCTGCTACCGGCATCTGGCCGGTGTGCATGCGGTGGCGATCACCGACCGCTTGTTGCAGGCAGGGCACCTGGTCCCGCACCAAGCGCATTGGCAGGTGAGTGTGGAGGGCGCAGCGTTCCTGCAGGAGCTCGGCCAGCCGCTGGCTGAGCTGCTGCGGCTTCCCGTGACGGTCAAGCCTGCGCGCTACTGCCGAGGATGCCTGGACTGCACCGAGCGGCGCCCGCATCTGGCCGGGCTGGTCGGCGAGGCGATGCTGGACAGCTTCGTGAAGAACGATTGGCTTCGGCGGGTTGAGGGTCGACGCGAACTGCGCCTGACGCAGCCGGGGCGCGAAGCGCTGTGGACGCGGTTCGGCCTGGCGACATAAGGGCCCCTCCAGTCTCATTCGCCCACGACATGGCAAGGCGCTATGGTCGAGTTCCAAGTCTTAGGGAGCTGCAATGGCGAGCAAGGACATGAACGATCGCGGCACGCTGGCGGTATGCCGGCAATGAGCAAATCTTCTGTGGAAGTACGTTGGCTGACGTTCCGCCTGATGAACGGCCAGTCGATCGGACCGGATCGGCTGAAGGATGGATGGGTGATTGCTTCGGAGACCCGCCACTGTGGCGTGCGGCGTGAAGCCATCGAAGGCGCGGGCGTGGTCTACGCGCTGTATGCACCGGCCAACCTCGCCTCACCGCGGCGCGCGGAGATGCGCATGCGCGAATTCCTGATGAGCTCCGGCTACACCTTCACCATGGGTACGCTGGGCGGCTGACGCCGCCCTTTGGGGTCACGGGCGTACGGTCAGTGCCTGGCCGAGCATGCCGATCGGACCGCGCGCATCGTGCAGCACGGTGCTGGTCAAGCCAAGACCCTGGTGGCCAAACGACACCGACGTGTCGAAGCCCAGCCACTCGCCTTCGGGCATGCCGAACAGGTGCGCGGTCAGATCGAGGTTGGGGAAGGCGACCTCCTTCGGATCGGCGCGCACGGCCATGCCATTGGACAGATCGAACAGGGTGGCGGCACGGGCCAGCGGACTGACCGGCTCGCCGTCCAGCAGCGCGTGCTTCGCGCGCGCCCAGTAGGTGGCACGGCCGGGCCCCTGATCATGTCGGCGGATCTCCACGCTCTTGATGAAACCACCTGGCCAGACCGTACCTGGGTCCCACGCGGGCATTGATTCCGGCGGCGCAATGCCGGTGATCGGCGTGCCGGCGATGGCCTGCGTATCGTTCGGGCGCATCAGCCATGCACGCACGCGCAGCGCCGGGCGATCGTCATGGCGCAGCGTGGCTTCGACCAGTTCGATGGTGCGACCACCGCGCAGCACCTGTACGTCGGCCTCCATCGCTTCGATCGGAATGGTGCCGAGGATGTCGTAGGACAGGCGCGCGATCAGAAAACCGTGCCCACGCGCTGCGGCGTCGCGTTCCAGGTGGTGCGCCAGCAGCCCGATCGCAGGTGCGATGTGTTGTTCGCGGATGTTCCAGGCGCCGCCCGTGTGTTCGGTCGGCAGGTAGCGGGTGTCGCTCAGTCGTTCGAAGAAGGCCATCGTATGCGTTGTGTCAGCAGGGAGGGGAGGCGGCAGATGCTGCGCGGGTTCCTGCATCGTAAGCGTTTGGCAGCGTGGCCGGCTGAGCCGGCTCCCGCAGGAGCCGGCCGGATGCCGGTCAGGAGGACTGGCAATCCATTTCGCGGCACATCTTGTACTGGGCCAGGCATTCTGCGGGTGTCTTGGCCAGTGGACCTGAAGTTGCGCGCAGACAATATTCGTACTGCTGGCTGCAGAATTCACAGGGGCCTGCGGCGAAGGCCAGCCCGGTCACGGCCATGCCAAGGAACATCACGGTCTTCAAGGTCGTCTTGATCATCACGTCAGTCCTTTGTGTGCCCGTCAATGGGCCCGGCCACCATAGCAGTCCTTATGGCGCGCCCCTGATGCGCTGCGACACGTTGAGCTCAACGCTGGATTGCCTTCAAGGCATCGACAACCTGTGCTTCAGAGAAGCCACAATGCCCTTCGCCCACCGGCGGCAGCACGCGCGGCAATGGTCGCGCGCCGGCCTGTGCGGCCATCTGCGGATACACCGCCTGCATGTGCGGCACGATGGTGGGATCGTTGTTGTTGAACTGGACCACCAGCGGTCGCTTCAACGCGCCGCTAAGTGCCAGCTTCGCGCGGACATCGGCCTGTGCCGCAGGCACGGGAGCGATGCGCTGCACGCCGGCATTGAACGCGGCGTCGTCACCGAATCCGCTGTACACCACACCAAGGTTGCCGGCCGGCATGCCGCCGCTGCGCGTGGCCAGTTCATGCAGGACCAGCGTGTGCAGGCTGATTGTCCCGGCCAGTGCATCCGGAGCGACCTGCAGTCGCTTGGCGAGCACGTCGGCATGCTGGGGATTCCGTTGCAGCGCGTCGGCGATGCCCTGATAGAGCACTCCCTGCGGCAGCACGGCCGCTTCATGCGACGCCAGTCCGGTGGCCGGCAGGCCTGCAGCGTTGGGGAAAAAGTAATCGAAGGCGACCAGCGTGGTCAGCAGATCTGCGGCGATCTGTTCGCCACTGAGATTGGCACCGCACAGCGAGACGCCGCCGGTGTAGTGCTGCGGGAAGCGCTCGAGGCTGGCGAGTGTCACCGCGCCGCCCATCGAGAATCCGAGCAGCCAGGTGTGGCGCACGCGCTTGAGTTCGCCCAGCGCGTGCTGGCGCAGGCGCTCCATGTCGGTGATCGCATCGGCCACTGCCCAGCCCTGGCTGGCGTAGGCACTCTGCGCGACGGCGTAGCCTGCGGACAGCAGCATTGCGGTGCTGTCATTGGCGGTCATCGGCGTAGTGCGTGGCACGCCCACCGGCTCGTAGCCGTGCGCCAGCATCACCAGGTCGCCGTTCCAGTCAGCCGGCACGTCCAGGCGCCAGGGTGCGCCCTGCAGCTCACCGCTGAGCATGCGTGGTGCCGTGGGGGGCGCAGCCAGCAGCGATGCCGCAGGCAGCAGAAGGCCGAGGGCGAGGGCGCATCGAAGCAAGGGTCGCATCGTGGTCATTCCATGCGGGAATCGCGCCGAGCATAGATCCCCGCAAAACCTTGCGCGCGCTGCACTGCCGCAGGGGATTGCCCGCCGGCCAGGCTGCGCTCTACGCTGGCGGCATGGTCCTGCACAGCACCGCGTCGATTATCCGCATTCCCCACGGGAAGGCGGGATAGCGCGCGGTCGCCACGGCCATGCAACCCGCCCGGGAAGGCGGGTTGCATGCGGCGCTCTCCCGGGTACTGGAATCCATCGAGGAGAACGCAGATGCATCATCTTTCATCGACCGACAATGCGCCGACCCTGCACCTGGTGTGCGGCAAGATCGGTGCCGGCAAATCCACCCTGTCGCAGCAGCTGGCGGCGCAGCCACGTCATGTGCTGATCAGCGAGGACGCCTGGCTGGCCGCGCTGTATCCCGACCAGATCCATTCCGTTGCCGATTACCTGCAGCGCGCGGCCGCGCTGCGCGGAGCGCTGATGCAGCATGTATGCGCGATCTTGCAGGCCGGCGTTTCAGTCGTGCTCGACGTTCCGTTCAACACGCCGGCCGCCCGTGCATGGGGCCGCGAACTGTTCGAGTCGGCCGGTGTTGCCCACCAGCTGCATTTTCTCGATGTTGCCGACGCCATCTGCAAGGCGCGGCTGCATGCCCGTAACGCGCGCGGTGAGCACCCGTTCCAGGCCAGCGACGAAGCCTTCGAGCAGATCACCCGTCACTTCGTGGCACCTGCGCAGGAGGAGGGCTTCGTGGTGATCCGCCATTCACAGGATGCTTGAGGGCGCGGAGAGGGCGGCGTTCAGTCGACCATTTCGGTGGTGATTCCGATACGATCTGTCGCATTGAGCTCGCCTCGCTTGACCCGGAGTCCCGTCATGGTCGACCGTCTCGCCATACTGCTTGAACGTTTTGCGGTGACCGCCTCGGTATTCCATGCCGGTGCGCTGTGCGGCATCAACACGCTGGAGGGCGAAGACGAGGCGGGTCAGCTGCACCTGGTGCGGCGCGGGCCGGTGCAGGTCAGCCACGGGCAGCAGACCGTGCAGGTCGAAGTGCCGAGCCTGCTGCTGTATCCGCGGCCGATGCCGCATCGCTTCAGCACCGACCCGCAGCAGGGCGCCGACATGGCCTGCGCCAACCTGCATTTCGAGGGCGGTCGGCTCAATCCGATCAGCGCCGCGCTGCCTGATTTCATCTGCCTGCCGCTGGCCGATCTGTATGGCGGCAACGCGGCGCTGGAACTGCTGTTCGAAGAAGCGTTCGAGCAGCGTTGCGGGCGGGCGGCGATGGTCAACCGGCTGTTCGAGGTGGTGATGATCCAGGTGCTGCGTCAGCTGATGGAAGGCGGCGAGATGCGTGGCGGCCTGTTCGCCGGGCTGGGTCATCCGCGGCTGCGGTTGGCGCTGGTGGCGATGCATGAAGCGCCGGCGCAGGCGTGGACGCTGGAAGACCTGGCCGAAGTGGCCGGCATGTCACGCAGCGTGTTCGCCGCCAGCTTCCGCGAGGCGATGGGCACCACGCCGGGCCAGTACCTGCAGGGCTGGCGGGTGGGGTTGGCGCAGCAGGCACTGCGCCAGGGGCGGCCGCTGAAGCGGATTGCCGATGATGTGGGCTATGGCAGCGAAGCGGCGCTGTCGCGCGCGTTCAAGGCGCACACCGGGCAGTCGCCGCGGGAATGGCGGGGACAGGCCCGTGCCAGTGCGGCCTGAGCGTCAGCCGAGCACCAGCCGGGCCAGCTTCATCCCACCGAACAGGCCGGCCAGGCCCAGTGCCACCGAGCCGCCGGCATACAGTGCCGCCAGCCCATGCTGGCCACGCTGCAGCAGCAGGCCGATCTCCAGCGCATAGGTGGAAAACGTGGTGTAGCCGCCGAGGATGCCGGTGGCCAGCAGCAGGCGCAGCTGCGGCGAGGCGCCATTGCGCATCGCGAAGACCTCGACCACCACGCCCATCAGCAGGGCGCCGCTGACGTTGATCAGGAAGGTCGACCAGGGCCAGGGACTGCCGACGGCCACCCGCGCGCCGATCAGGTTGCAGGCATGGCGCAGGCAGGCACCGATGCCGCCTCCGACGAAGACCAGGAAATAATTGTTCAGTGCTTGCATGGCGTGCCTCGAATGCGGGTTCGCAGGGTCAATGGCGAACGCCGAGGGCAGGCACGACCTGCCGTCGACGAACACCGGGTTCGTCCTGGCAGGAGCCATCAGCCTTCTCAGGCGGTTATCGGGGGAGCCCCATCCCCATCGCGGTCCATGCTACCAGCGGCGGTGCATTCACGTCATCGAGGTCGTCAGCACGCGGGCGACCTTGCTGCGGCTGAAGCCATCCATCAGCAGTTCGAACGCGAGCAGATCCAACGCTGCATGGCGGCGATGGTCGATCTCCAGCCCGTTCTCGGCCACCAGGTGACTGACCAGCTCGTAGGCGTCCTGCCAGACATCCAGATGGGCCTGGCTGGGAATGTAGGCACTGCCAGGCTCACCGACGCCGAGCCCGCTGACCCCGTACAGCAGCTCGCGTGCGTCCAGCTTGGCCGCATCGGCGATGCGGAACAGCTGTTCGGCTTTCACGTGCGAGGCGCTCACGTGGTCGTTGAGCCAGTTGCTGATGGTTGCTGTCGTTGATTTGGCGGCGCGTGCCAGATCGGCCGGGCGTGGGTGCCCGGCTTTCTTCATGGCTGCCGCGAGTCGTTGGCCGAGAGTATTCATCTATGCAAGCCAGCTTAACGCGTGGATTGCGAAGAAGCCTTGTCGCAAGAATCAGTCTGGTTAACAGAAGGACCGACCGTGACCGAATTCTGGAACAAGCGGCAGGTGCGCACCCGGCTGGGATTCCAGACCGATGCCGAACTGGCCCGCTTCTTTGGCATCAGCCGTTCCGCAGTGTCGCAATGGCCGAAAGATTTCCCGATTCCGGCCCTGCGGCAGTACATCCTGCATCAGCGCTATCCGAACCTGTTCCCCACGACAGAAGCGTCGGCGGGCGAATCCATCTGACTTGCGCCGCCTTTTGTCGCATTTAGCGCGCTAAGCGCAATTTGCTAAGTATGCTTAGCGAAATAGGCAAGATCGATCGATCTGATGGTCACAATCGGCGCCATCTACTGGAGTCATCGGTCCATGGTTCCCGCGGCCTGTCGGCTTCACCCCATCCGGGGGCCCCGGGGTCCCGTATGTAGTTTCGTGAACGATTAATAATTTCAATCGCTAAAGTCGCCGCATGTAATTGACCTGTCGTGAAATCTATGACTAATTGGAGTCAACCAAGCGTGAAGCCTGGGAGTCTTTCAGTAGCACGCAAGTGAGTCGGTAGACCGTCAACAATGCAGAACAAGTCCAACGGAGGTCGTATGGAATACGGCATGCATGGCTTGGCTGAACGGGTACGCCGCGAACTGGAAGCCAGTTACCACAAACACGGATGCGGTCCGGCGTTCTGGGATACCTACCAGCAGGTGCTGGACCGTCTGGTCCCGCAGGGGACCGAGCGTACCGAAGTCACCAACGAAATGGCGCTGATCATCGAACAGCTGGGCATCGTCCGGCGTGCGCAGCTTGTGCCGCCGCACGCCAGCGGGTCGCGTTGATTCAGAGCAGGCGCCAGGCGCCGCAGGCAAGCAGCGCCAGCAGCAAGGACAGCAGGGCCAACGTCCGGGGTCGCCACAGGCGCTTCGGTTGTCCGGCCATTGCCTGCGGACTGCAGTAGCGCACCAGCGCCGGACCGAAACCGGCCCGGTGCTGCTGTTGTGCGCAGGCCTCCAGGCAGGCACCGCAGGCCAGGCAATCGGCTTGCGGTCCCTGTCGGATGTCCAGTTGCATCGGGCAGGCAATGACGCAGGCCGCGCAATCGGTGCAATCACCCAGACGGTCGGCGCTGAAGGTCGGCATCGGTCCAGCCAGCAGCGGATGCGCGGCGCGGAATACGTAGTCCTGCGCAGTGGTCGGGTCGAGCAGGCCGCGGCCACGGCCCAGCACCCCGCCAAGCCCGGATGGACGTGGCCCGCGCGGCTCACCGCGACGGGCGTCGTACAGCATGCGCGGCGTATGCGGATCGGTCAGCAGTGGCTGCATGCGTGCGAACGGGCACAGCGAACGGCAGACCTGCTCGCGCAGGAAACCGGCGTTTCCCCAGGTGGCAGCGGCATAGAACAGTACCCAGAACGTTTCCCAGCCGCTCCAGCCAGCGTTTGGCGCGGCGGCCAGCAAGCCGGTGATCGGGCTGAACAGGCCGACGAAGGTAATGCCGGTCCACACTGACAGCAGTCCCCAGGCAAGCTGGGTGACCGGGCGTACAGCAGGTGCCGGCAGCATGCGGGCCGCGCTGCGGGCGATCCAGTCGAAGGCGCGCCGCCACAGCGTCTGCGGGCAGGCATGGCCGCACCAGATGCGTCCGGCGAGGTGGGTAAGCAGCGCCAGGCCGACGGCCAGCACCGCCAGCAGGCCGATCAGTACGCCGACGTCGCCGGGCCACAGGGTCCAGCCGAACAGGTCGAATCGCCGCGCGTTGATGTCCAGCAGCAGCGCCTGGCGGCCCTCCCAGCGCAGCCACGGCAGTGCGTAGAACAGCGCCAGCAGGGCGGCGCTGAGCGTGCCGCGCCAGTGCCAGGGACGGGGAGTCCGGGTACATGACATGCTCATCCCAGCGGCAGCTCGTCGTCGTCATCGCTCGGCATGGGCCGCTGCAGGTACCAGGTGACCGCGCTGGACAGTGCCGTCACCGACCAGAACATGAAGAATCCCGCCGTGTAGCCCAGTTCGCGGCTGATTGCGGTGCCCGGGAAACTGATGGCCTGCAGGCGCAATGGATCGACGAAGGCGAAGAACACCACGCTGGCCACGCCGGCGGCGATGAAGCTGGGCCAGAGGATGGCGCCCCACTGCTGGATCAGCCGCTGGCGGCGGTTGGGAGAAGGTCTGTTCATGCTGTCCCGGATCGAAAAGTGGGCGGCGCGTATACTTCGCCAGGGTCGGCGCCGCATCCGCAGGGCATGCTTCCTGCAAGCGTGCCAGCCTAGGCGCAGCGGACTGCGCCGACATTGATCTGGATCAACGGTGGTGATGGCCGGCTGCGGCACACTGCCGGCACGCTTTGGGTACCCCGATGAACGCAACACCGCCGCCTGTCCTCCCCGTCGCCTCGCCCGAGTTGTGCACCGAGCAGGAAGTGACCCGCCTGGTTCACGACTTCTATGCCCGCGTGCGCGAGGAAGAGCGGCTGGGGCCGGTGTTCGGCGCGCACGTCCACGATTGGCCCGAGCACCTGGCGCAGCTGGTCGACTTCTGGTCGGCGATGCTGCGCGGCACCCGCCGGTTCAAGGGCTCGCCGATGTCCAAGCACATGGCCATCGAGCTGGACAAGGACCTGTTCGACCGCTGGCTGGTGCTGTTCCGGATCACCACCGCCGAATGCAACAACCCGCCGATGCAGGAGCTGGCCAACGACGTGGCCGCGCGCATCGGTGACACCTTCTGGAAGCGCTACCAGATGCTGCGCTGGCCGCAGGTCGGCCTGCCGGTGCTGGGGATCCCCGGCAAGGATTGATCTGGGTCAAGGCGGCGCAGGCCGCCCGGCGCGATGCTGGCGGCATGGACACGTTCTCTCCCGCCGCTGGTGGCCTGGCCTGGACCTTCGACCCCGATCTTCTGCGTCGGCACGACCGGCCGGGCCCGCGCTACACCTCGTACCCGACCGCGCCGCATTTCCATGATGGCTTCGACGCGCCGGCACTGCGCCAGGCGATCGCCGACAGCAACCAGCTGGCCCGTGCGCTGTCGCTGTACGTGCATGTGCCGTTCTGTTCCAGCCCCTGCTTCTACTGCGGCTGCAACCGGGTGATCACCCGTGATCGCGGTCGTGGCCACAGCTACGTCTCACGCGTGCTGGCCGAGGCCGACCTGCTGGCGCCGCAGTTCGATGACGGCCGTGAGGTGATCCAGCTGCACCTGGGCGGTGGTACGCCGAACTTCCTCGATGCCGAAGCGATGACCACGCTGGTGGAAGGATTGCGCCGGCGCTTCGATTTCAGTGATTCGCCGCAGCGCGATTTCTCGATCGAACTCGATCCGCGCTTCATCGACACCCGCGACGTCGCCATGCTGGCGCGGCTGGGGTTCAACCGGGCCAGCCTGGGCGTGCAGGATTTCGATCCGCAGGTGCAGGAATCGATCAACCGCGTGCAGGGCGTGCAGCAGACGCTGGACATCCTGCGCGCCTGCCGCGACAGCGGCATGCGTTCGGTCAACGTCGATCTGATCTATGGGTTGCCGGGACAGAGCCTGGAAGGCTTCGGTCGCACCCTCGAGCTGGTGCTGGCGCTGCGCCCGGACCGTCTGGCGGTCTACGGCTACGCGCATCTGCCGCATCTGTTCCGCGCGCAGAAGCAGATCGACGAAAGCCGCTTGCCGTCACCGGAAGACAAGCTGGCGCTGCTGGGCCTGGCGGTGGAGAGGCTCTCGTCGGCCGGCTACCAGTACATCGGCATGGATCACTTTGCGTTGCCGGAAGAGGATCTGTCGCGTGCGCAGCGTGCCGGCCAGTTGCATCGCAACTTCATGGGCTACACCACCCACGCCGATACCGATCTGCTTGGCCTGGGCGTGAGTGCGATCAGCCACATCGGTGCCACCTACAGCCAGAATCCGCGCGACCTGCCGTCGTGGGAGGATGCGGTGGACCAGGGCCAGCTGCCGGTCTGGCGCGGCGTGGCACTGAGTGCCGACGACCAGCTGCGTGCGGAACTGATCCAGCAGCTGATGTGCCAGGGCGAAGTGGATGGCGTGCTGCTGGGGCAGCGTCACGGCGTGGATTTCGAGCAGTACTTCGCCGAGGACCTGCGTTCGGTACAGCGGCTGCAGGAAGACGGCCTGGCCGAATACCGCGATGGCGTGGTGCGCGCCAGTGAACCCGGGCGACCGCTGCTGCGGCTGCTGGCGATGTGCTTTGACCCGTATCTGCGTGCCGCGCACGAGCAACCACGTTATTCGCGGGCGATCTGAAAGCGGGACGTGCTGCGTGCGTGTGGTGCCCGGAGCCGGAATCGAACCGGCATGGGGTTGCCCCCGGCGGATTTTAAGTCCGATGCGTCTACCAGTTTCGCCATCCGGGCCTGCAGCGCGGCGCCGATTGTAGCCCACCTGCGGTTCCGCAACCGGATTGCATCATGGCCGCGGCGTGCTTAACTGTCGATCGCATTCATGTCATAGTCCCTGCCATCGTTCCCAGGGGGGGGAGCCACCTGATGTCGCTGCACGCGATTGCCTATGCCAGTGAGGCCCGCGCCGATCTGCAGACAACCGATCTTGACCGCCTGCTGGCCGACGCCACGGCATTCAATCGTGTAGCCGGTGTCACCGGTGTGCTGATGTTCGACGGAGCGCGCTTCCTGCAGTATCTCGAGGGCCCGGAGGACGGCATCGATTCGGTGTTCCAGCGCATCCTCAATGCGCGCAGCCACGGGCAGCTGAAAGTGTTGTGCCGTGCCCCCGTGGTGCAGCGCGCATTTCCGCGCTGGTCGATGGGCACGCGGCGGATCGAACCGGAGCTGCTGGCACAGATCGTCGACGCCGCGTGGCCCGGCTTCCTGCTTGGCAGCGGTGGATTCGAGCGCCTGCTGCAGGCCTGGACCGGCGCAGACGGCGAACTGGAACCGGCCGCGGTGGCGTTGGGGTCCTGAGCCCGCCTTGGCGGCAGGGCGCCGGGGCCGGTAGGCTGTACCCTTTCTGGCGCAGGTTTTCCGGAGTGGTGCAGCAGATGAGTGTGTTGGCCGAGGCCATGGCAGCGTATGTGCGATCGCATCCGTTGCGCGGGATGTGCCGATGAGTGCGCCGGTAGCGGCGGCCAGCGCACCCCGGTTTGCGGTGATCGGCCTGGGCTACGTCGGCCTGCCGTTGGCGGTGGCGTTTGGCCGGCAGTGGCCGACGTTGGGTTTCGATATCGATGCCGGTCGCATCGCCGAGCTGCGCAACGGCCAGGACCACACGCTGGAAATGGAATCCGACGAGCTGGCCAGTGCGCAGCTGCTGCAGTACGGCAGCGATCCGGCACTGCTCGATGCCTGCAACGTCTACATCGTCACCGTGCCGACCCCGATCGATGCTTACGAGCAGCCCGACCTGGAGCCCCTGCGTTCAGCGACACGGCTGATTGCCAGTCATCTTCGCGCCGGCGACCTGGTGATCTACGAGTCCACGGTCTACCCCGGTACCACCGAGGAAGTGTGCGTGCCGCTGCTGGAGCAGGGTTCGGGCCTGCGCTTCAACGAAGACTTCTATTGCGGCTACAGCCCGGAACGGGTCAGCCCCGGCGACCGCCAGCGGCGCCTGGCCGACATCCGCAAGATCACTTCCGGCTCGACACCGGAAGTTGCTGCGGTGATTGATGGTCTGTACCAGCGCATCATCGCCGCCGGTACCTTCCCGGCACCGTCGATGCGGGTGGCCGAAGCGGCCAAGGTGGTCGAGAACATCCAGCGCGACGTCAACATTGCGCTGGTCAACGAGCTGGCCCTGATCTTCGACAGGCTGGGCATCGATACCCAGGACGTACTGGACGCCGCCGGCAGCAAGTGGAATTTCCTGCCGTTTCGGCCGGGGCTGGTCGGCGGCCATTGCATCGGCGTGGACCCGTACTATCTGCTGCACAAGTCCGAGAGCGTGGGCTATCACCCGGACCTGATCCACACCGCACGACAGGTCAACAACCGCGTCGGCGAGCACGTGGCGGCGCGGGTGCTGGCGATGCTGGCCGAGCGTGGCCGTGCGCCGGCGGACGCACGCATCCTGGTGCTGGGCGTGACCTTCAAGGAGGATTGCCCGGACCTGCGCAACAGCCGCGCGCTGGAACTGGCGCAACGCCTGCGTGATGCCGGTGCGCAGGTGGAGGTCAGCGACCCCTGGGTCGGCCCGGCGGCGCTGACCAGCGAGGGCCTGGATTGGCTGGCCGATCCCGGGGCGGGGTGCTATGACGCGGTGGTGCTGGCAGTGGCCCACGCCCGTTTCAAGGCGATGGATGAATCCGCAATCCGGGGCCTGCTGGCGCCGGGAGGCCTGGTCTACGACGTGAAATCGGCCTGGCCGCGCAACGTGGTTGACGATCGCTTGTAAGCCTTGGCAGCGGGTGGCGCGGTAGACTCTGGGGCAGTTGCAACCGAGGAAAGCCATGCACCGGTATATCGTCTACCTGCTCGCCATCCTGATGTTCCCGATATGCCTGTGGCTGGCCACGATCTGGCCGGCCTGGTATTGGGGCGTCGGTCTGACTGCCGCGATGGTGGCGCTGGGGACCTGGGACCTGCTGCAGAAGCGCAGCACGCTGCGCCGCAACTATCCGGTGATGGCGCACTTCCGCTACGGGCTGGAATCGATCGGCCCGGAGATCCGCCAGTACTTCGTGCAGAGCGACCTGGAAGACGTGCCGTTCTCGCGCCAGCAGCGTGCACTGATCTACCAACGCGCCAAGAACGAAATGGACACGGTGCCGTTCGGCACCCTGCGCAGCACCTATGCGGTGGATTACGAGTGGATCAACCATTCGCTGGCACCGACCGCCATCGCCAAGCATGACTTCCGTGTGTTGATCGGCCCGAACTGTGCCAAGCCTTATTCGGCCAGCGTGTTCAACATCTCGGCGATGAGCTTCGGTTCGCTGTCGGCCAATGCCATCCGCGCGCTGAACGAAGGCGCACGCCGCGGTGGCTTCTATCACGACACCGGCGAAGGTTCGATCTCGCCCTACCACCGCGAGATGGGCGGCGACCTGGTGTGGGAGATCGGCTCGGGCTACTTCGGTTGCCGTGACGAGAAGGGCGGTTTCAGCGAGGAACGCTTCGTTGCCAATGCCACCCATGATCAGGTCAAGATGATCGAGATCAAGCTGTCGCAGGGCGCCAAGCCCGGCCACGGTGGCGTGCTGCCGGCGCCAAAGGTGACCGCCGAGATCTCGGTGACGCGTGGCGTGCCGATGGGTGTGGACTGCGTGTCGCCGTCGCGCCACTCGGCGTTCTCGACGCCGGTCGAGCTGCTGCAGTTCGTTGCACGCCTGCGCGAGCTGTCCGGTGGCAAGCCGGTCGGTTTCAAGCTGGCCATTGGCCACCCGTGGGAGTGGTTCGGCATTGCCAAGGCGATGCAGGAAACCGGGCTGCTACCGGACTTCATCGTGGTCGACGGCGCCGAGGGTGGCACGGGTGCGGCACCGGCGGAGTTCGTCGACCATGTCGGCGTGCCGATGCACGAAGCGCTGCTGTTGGTGCACAACACTCTGGTCGGCCTGGATCTGCGCGATCGCATCCGCATCGGTGCGGCCGGCAAGATCACCAGCGCGTTCGACATCGCGCGGACCATCGCGCTGGGGGCTGACTGGTGCAATGCCGGCCGAGGCTTCATGTTCGCGCTGGGCTGCATCCAATCACTGAGCTGCCATACCGACAAGTGCCCGACCGGCATCGCGACCCAGGACCCTGCACGCTGGAAGCATCTGGATGCACCGGACAAGGCCACCCGTGTGTACAGCTACCACGAGCACACGCTGCACGCCCTGAAGGAGCTGCTGTGTGCGGCGGGCCTGAACGATCCTGCCGAGCTGGGGCCGGAGCACATCCTGCGCCGCGTCTCACCGGTGGAAATCCGTTCGCTGGCCTCGCTGTACCGCTACCTGGAACCAGGCGAACTGCTGCACAAGGTGCCCGACCATGCGGTGTTCCATGCGTTCTGGGCCGATGCACGCAGCGACTCGTTCCAGCCGCCGCCGAAGATCCAGGCGCTGCGCGCCAGCAAGTCGCGGTAACCGTTGCTGTAGCGTCGAGCCCTGCTCGACTGCCTTTCGATCAGGCGTCGAGATTAACGATTCTGTAGAGTCGAGTCTTGCTCGACTGCCTTTCAATCAGGCATCGCGCTGTTGGAACGAAGAACAGCCGAGCATGGGCTCGGCTCTACAAGGAGGCGTCATGCAGTTCAGGACCGGCACCATGGATGATGTGGCCAGGCTGTGGGCCCTGCGCACGCGCTGTGTGCGCGAGACCTGCAGCAGCCATTACCCTCCCGAGGTCATCGCGCCCTGGTCTGCCTCGCCGCCACCGTCGCAGTACGCGCGGCTGTTGTCGCAGGGGGGCTGCGTGGTGGCCGAGGACGGGCAGGGTGTCCTGCTCGGGTTCGGCGTGTTTGATACCGATGCCAACGAGGTTGATGCGTTGTTCGTCGATCCGGATCGCGGCGGCAAGGGCATCGGCCAGGCGCTGATGCAGCGCCTGCTGGCGATGGCCGATCGTGATCGTGAGGTAGTGCTGTCGGCCTCGCTCAACGCCGTGCCGTTCTATCAACGGCACGGGTTCATCAGCGTGCGCGAAGAGACCTATCCGCATCCCAGTGGCGTGGCGCTGGCCTCGGTGAGCATGCGCCGGCCGTGGTGATGTAGCGTCGAGTTTGCTCGACTGCTCTTGTAGAGTCGAGCTTGCTCGACTGCTGTTGATTCAAGCCAAGTGTGGCTCGGCTCTACAGCGCGAAGCAGTCGAGCAAGCTCGACTCTACCGGGCCGGTCCTACCGCGCCGCCAGCCACCCGATCACGCCTTCCGCAGCACGCAGGCCACTGGCGTAGCACGCGGTCAGCAGGTAGCCACCTGTCGGCGCCTCCCAGTCCAGCATCTCGCCGGCACAGAACACGCCGGGCACTGCCCGCAGCATCAGGCCATCATCCAGCGCATCCAGGCGCACGCCACCGGCGGTGCTGATCACCTCGGCCATCGGCCGGGGGCGCAGCAGGCGCAGGGGCAGGCGCTTGAGCGTAGCTGCCACGGCAGGCAGGTCGTTGCCCGCTTCCTTGCCCAGCATCTCGAACACCAGTGCGGCTTTCACTGCATCCAGGCCGGCCTGGCGGCGCAGGTGCTCGCCGAAACTGCGACCCTTGCGCGGGCGTGACAGGTCGGCCAGCAGGCGTGCTTCATCGCGGCCCGGTACCAGGTCCAGCCACAGCATCGCGTGGCCATCGCGGTTGATGGTCTCGCGCAGGTCTGCGGCCAATGCGTAGATCAGGCTGCCTTCGATGCCGTACTCGCTGGCCACGCACTCGCCCTGCAGCGACTGCGGTTGTCCCGCCAGGTCCAGCCAGTGCGCGACCACCGGCTTCAACGGTGCGCCGGCATTGCGCTCGGCGAAGAACGGCGTCCAGTCCACGTCGAAACCGCAGTTGGCCGACTGCAGCGGTGCGATGTCCACGCCACGTGCCTGCAGTGGCGAGACCCAGGCGCCGTCGCTGCCCAGCTGCGGCCAGCTGCCGCCGCCCATGGCCAGCACGGTAGCATCGGCATGCACTTCAACGGCGCCGTCTTCGGTTTCAAATCGCAGGGCGCCGTCGTCGCTCCATCCGATCCAGCGGTGGTTGGCGTGCAGGCGCACACCCTGTTCTTTCAGGCGGCGCACCCAGCCGCGCAGCAGTGGGGCTGCCTTGCGGTCGACCGGGAACACGCGGCCGGAGCTGCCCACATAGGTCTCCACGCCAAAGCCGGCAGCCCAGTCGCGTAGCGCCTGCGCGTCGAAGCCGTCCAGCCAGCGTCCCACGGCAGAGGCCTGCTCGCGGTAGCGGCTGTCGAACAGCGGCCGCGGATCGGAATGGGTGAGGTTGAGCCCACCCTTGCCGGCGATCAGGAACTTGCGGCCGGGCGAACCCTTGGCCTCGTACAGGTCCACGTCCATCCCAGCGGCGCGCAGGCGCTCGGCGGCAAACAGGCCGGCCGGGCCGCCGCCGATGACGGCGACCCGTGGAGGCGTTGCGGTATTACGGTTTGACATCGAGCAGCTCGACATCGAACACCAGCGACGAGCCGGCCGGGATCGGGCCAACCCGGCGGTCGCCGTAGCCGTAGTCCGGCGGGATCATCAGCGTGCGCTTGCCGCCGACCTTCATGCCGGCCATGCCCTCATCCCAGCCGCGGATGACCTGGCCGGCGCCGAGCGCAAAGGTGAACGGTTCGCCACGGCTGACCGAGCTGTCGAAGGTCTTGCCGTGCTTGGTTTCGGTGCGGTTGTCGTAGATCCAGCCGGTGTAGTGCACGGTGACCTTGTTGCCGGCAACGGCTTCGGTGCCGGTGCCCGGGACGGTATCGATGTGCTCGAAGGTGGTCAGGGTGCCACCCGGTGGTGGGCCGGACGGTTCGGTCGAGCAGCCAACGGCGGCGAGGGACAGCAGCAGGGGAAGCAGCAGGCGGCGCATCGGGCGTCTCCGGAAGGGCGCAGGGCGAGGGCGGCAAGGGTAGCGCATCGGCGCCGGGTATCATGGGGGCATGGCAAGACTCCTGCTCAATCTGCGCAATGTCGGCGACGACGAATACGCCGATGTCTGCACGCTGCTCGACCAGCACGGCATCGCCTGGTATCGCACCGAACCCAGCCCCTGGGGCATTTCCAACGGCGGCCTGTGGCTGCGCGAGGACGCCGATCATCCGCGTGCAAAGGCGCTGATGGCCGAGTACCAGGCCGAACGCGGGCCGCGCATCCGTGCCGAGCGCGAGCAGGCGTTGCGCGAGGGGACGGCGGAGACCTTCGGTAGCCTGTTCCGGCGCCGGCCGGTATATGTGGTGCTGGTGCTGCTGGCGATGGCCGGTGCGGCGGCGCTGGTGCTGCTGCCGTTCGTGCTGTTGCGGGGGTAAGGGGTGCTTCCGGTCGGGTTGCACCCGACACCCGCCGATGCCAGGGCAACTACAACAGCAACAGCAACAGCAGGCAATCCGTGGTGGGCAGGGCGGTGTGGGCAGGCGGGACACGCCGTAAACCCGTCCATGGGGGCTCGATGGCGCCATCCATGGCGCCAACGGTCCCGCCTGCCCACACCGCCCCGCCTCTGACAGATTCCGGGTGCCTGCCGGGGTCGGATCCCTCTGCCGCGCAGAGGGCTCTGACCCCTGAAACTGTCCGTGCGAGCGGGAGGCGCTAAAATGGCGGGATGATCGCCAATACCGCTGCCTACCATTTCGCCGTCATCGACGCTCCCCAGGTCTTGTGTGACCAGCTGCTGGCGCGCGCCGAGGCGGCGCAGCTGCGCGGCACGATCCTGGTGGCGGGCGAGGGGCTGAACCTGTTCCTGGCCGGTGCGCCGGAGGCGGTCGAGGGCTTCTATGCCGCGCTGCATGCCGATGCGCGCTTTGCCGATATGCGGGTCAAGACCAGCCTGAGCGAGCATCAGCCGTTCGCGCGGCTGAAGGCCAAGGTGAAGGACGAGATCATCAGCTTCCGCCGTGATGACGGCCAGCCGCTGGAGTATCCGCGTGCACCGGCGGTCGATCCGGCTACCGTGCAGCGCTGGTTGCGGCAGGGGCATGATGACGCCGGCAAGCCGGTGGTCATGCTCGATACGCGCAATCTGCAGGAAGTGGAGTACGGCACCTTCAAGGATGCGCTGGTGCTGCCCATCCACAAGTTCACCGACCTGCCCGAGGCATTGGCGCCGCACCGCGAAGCGCTGAAGGACAGCACCGTGGTCAGTTTCTGCACCGGCGGCATCCGCTGCGAGAAGGCCGCGCTGTGGATGGTCAACGACGGCATGGACAATGTGCTGCAGCTCGACGGCGGCATCCTCGGCTACTTCGAGGAGGTGGGCGGCGAAGGTTACGAAGGCCGCTGCTTCGTGTTCGACGAGCGCGTGGCGCTGGATGCCGAGCTGAAGCCGATGGTCGACCAGCCGCTGCCGGAGCCGCGCCCCAGCGCGTTCTGACGCTTCCTTGGTAGAGCCGGCCGCTGGCCGGCTGCGAAGCGATCTACCTGTATGCCGGCCAGCGGCCGGCACTACCAATCGCGCTTGGCGCGGATCAGGGCACCCCGGATCGGTCCGGCGGGCCCTGAACCCGTCCCACGGGAATCAGCATCCCGCCACCGTCACTGGCCGCCGCGCCCGGCCGACCCCATGCATGGGGGATCCTGTGACGGAAAACCGCTGATGATCCCGTTGTCGATCCTTGACCTGGCCCCGGTCTGCGAGGGCAGTGACACCACCGCTGCCTTCGCCAACATGCTGGAACTGGCCCAGCACGCCGATGCGCTGGGCTACCGCCGCTACTGGCTGGCCGAACACCACAACATGCCTGGCATCGCCAGCGCGGCCACCGCCGTGCTGATCGGTCACGTGGCGGGTGGCACAAAGCGCATCCGCGTCGGGGCAGGCGGCATCATGCTGCCCAACCATGCGCCGCTGCAGGTGGCCGAGCAGTTCGGCACGCTGGCCTCGCTGTACCCGGACCGCATCGACCTCGGCCTGGGCCGTGCGCCGGGCACCGATCAGCCGACCGCGCGTGCACTGCGCCGCTATTTCGACAGCGCCGACCAGTTCCCGCAGGACGTGCGCGAGCTGCTGCATTACTTCGAACCGGTACAGCCCGGGCAGGCGGTGCAGGCGGTTCCGGGTGGTGGCCTGCGGGTGCCGACCTGGATCCTCGGTTCCAGCCTGTTCGGTGCGCGCATGGCCGCGTCGATGGGCCTGCCATACGCGTTCGCCTCGCACTTCGCACCGGACGTGATGGACGAAGCGCTGGCGGTATACCGACGCGAGTTCCGCCCCTCGGCCACGCTGAAGCAGCCGCACGCGATGCTGGCCCTGAACGTCGTTGCCAGCGACAGCGAAGCTGAATCGCGGCGCCTGTTCACCAGCCAGCAGCAGAGTTTCGTGAACCTGCGTCGTGGCCGACCGGGCAAGATTCCGGCACCCATCGACGACATCGAGTCCTTCTGGGAGCCGCACGAAAAAGTGGGCGTGGAGCGGGCACTGGCCTGCACCGTGCTGGGGGATCCGCAGCAGGTGGCGGAAGGCATCGCCGCGTTTGTCGAGCGCCACAAGCCGGACGAGCTGATGCTCACCGCCAACCTGTATGACCACCGCGCGCGCCTGCGCTCGTTCGAACTGGCGATGCAGGCCTGGCACGCCCGCCACGCGGGCTGAACAATTGCGTCACGGCCCATTGCGGCCGAACCGCGTCTGATGGGGGCTCATATCGAAGGAGCCCCCACATGGCCGACACCCGCGCCGAACACATTGCCCAGCTGGCAGAACTGATCAAGGACGTGGAGGTGGCGATGTTTACCACCACCGGCGTCGACGGCCGCCTCTACAGCCGGCCGCTGGCCACCCAGCAGGTCACCTTCGACGGTGATCTGTGGTTCGTCATCACTGCCGACAGCCCGAAGGTGGCCGAGATTGCGCTCGACCCGCGCGTCAACGTGGCCTATGCCTCGCCATCGAAGAACACCTATGTGTCGGTGGCCGGGCGCGCGCGCGTGGTTGATGATCGCGCGAAGATCGAGGAACTGTGGTCGCCGGCGATGAAGCTGTTCTTCCCGGGCGGCAAGGACGACCCGAACCTGCGCCTGATCCAGGTGCGCGCCGACTCGGCCGAGTACTGGGATGGACCGGGCACGCTGCTGGGCACAGCGCTGAGTTTCGTGCTGTCAGCCGTGCAGGACGAACCGGCGGCGTTGGCCGACAACGGATTCATCGACCTTCGATGATGGCCGATGTCCGGTATTGGTAGTGCCGGCCGCTGGCCGGCAAATCTGGAAACGTGGCAGCCGGCCAGCGGCCGGCTCTACCGGATTCCGGCTCAGAACCAGCGCTGGAACAGCTCCACCGTATAGCCCACCAGCTGCCCCGAACTGAAACCGAAGAAGGCGATCGCCGCCAGCGCCGCGATCCAGTTGAACAGCATCAGCGCGCCATCGCGTTCCAGCAGTGCCAGCGAGAACAGCAGCAGCTGGAAGCCGAACAGGAAGTTGGTGAAGGGAATCGGTAACGACAGCAGCAGGCCCAGCAACACCAGCAGCAGGCCGCTGAAGGCATGCGCCGGCAGCGGTGTCAGCAGCTGCGGCAGGCGCGGTTTCAGCATCTTGTCCAACCGCCGCAGTGGGCGGTCGATGCGGTCCAGGAAACGGTGCATGGTGCCGCGCTTGGGCCCGCGGCGGGCGATGAAGCCGGGCAGCCACGGCCGCCGCAGGCAGAACAACATCTGCAGGCCGATCAGGATCACCAGCGGGCCGCTGACCGCGCCGCCCATGCCCGGGATCGGGATGAACGATGGCAGGATCGCCACGAACAGGAACACGCCGAACGCGCTCTGCTGCAGGTTGCACAGGATCTGGCCGAGCGGCATGTGCTCGGCCGGGTCGCCGGAGGCGAACATCTCCAGCAGGGTGCGGATGCCCTCGTTACGGTAGGCCGGGCGCTCAACGCCCGGACCCTGGCCGGCCTCAGGCGGTGAGCTCATCGGCCTGCTCGTCGGACAGCGTGCGCAGCAGCAGCTTGTCCACCCGCGCACCATCCAGGTCGACCACCTCGAAGCGCCAGCCGGCCCAGTCGAAGTACTCGCCCGCGTGCGGGATGCGGCCGAAGTAGTGGATGCACATGCCGGCCAGCGTGTAGTAATCGCCATCTTCGGCATCGGGCAGATCGTTGCTGCCGATCAGCTCGCGCAGGTCCTCGATCGGCAGCGAGCCGTCCACCAGCAGCGAACCGTCTTCGCGGGTCACCACCAACGCATCTTCGTCGGCGTTCTCCACCGCCTGCAGGCGGCCGACCACCGCGCCCATCAGGTCGCTGATGGTCACCAGGCCCTGGATCTCGCCGTACTCGTCCACCACCAGCGCCATCGACTGCTGTTCCTCGCGGAAGATCTCCAGCAGCTTCATCGCGTGGGTGGATTCAGACACGTACAGCGGTTCGCGCAGGGTCTGGAACAGCGCGTTGTCGCCGCGCGCCATGCGTGTGGCCAGCGATTTCAGTTCAAGCACGCCGACCACGTCCATGTCGTTGTCGCGATACACCGGGTACCGCGAGAACTCGTGCTCGGCCATGATTTCCAGGTTGCGCTCCAGCCCAGCCTGGGTATCCAGCCAGGCGATACGGTTGCGCGGGGTCATCAGGCTGTCGGCGGTGCGGTCGCCCAGGCGCATGACGCGGTTCATCATGTCGCGCTCGTGGGCGTCGATCACACCGGCCTCGTGGCTCTCGGCCACCAGCATGCGGATCTCTTCTTCGGTCACCGAGGCAACTTCGTCCTTGCCTAGCCCCATCAGGCGCAGGACCAAGCGGGTCGAATGGGACAGCAGCCACACGGCCGGGAATGCAATTCGGGCCAGCCAGCCCATCGGCAGGGCTACCATGCCAGCGATGTCTTCCGAACGGGTGATGGCCAGGCGCTTGGGCACCAGCTCACCGAAAATCAGCGTCAGGAAGGTGATCAGCGCCACGGCCAGCGTCTTGCCGATCAGGTTCGACAGCGGCTGCGGATTGCCGAACAGGGTGATGGTGTCGGCCAGCGACGGGAACAACACCTGAAGGTGGTGGGCGATGCTGTTACCGATGGCCTCACCGCCGTACACGCCGGTCAGGATGCCGCCCAGGGTGATGCCGATCTGGACGGTGGACAGGAAGTTCTCCGGCTTCTCGGACAGCTCAAGCGCCTTGGCGGCGCGCTTGGAAGTGCTGGCCATCTGCTTCAGGCGGCTCTTGCGCGAGGTCATGACCGACATTTCGGACATGGCGAAGAAGCCGTTGAACACGATCAGGGCCAAAACTATCAGGATCTCAAACACGGGCGTCGTCCCCGGTTGGTGGCAGGGAGGGCGGGTGCTTGCGATGGCGGCTGGCGCTCAGGAACAGGGTCCGGCGCGGCGCAGGGGGGTAAGGGTCGTCGTCCATAAGGTGCGCCCGAAGGCGCGCTGGCATCTTAGCAAAGGGGCGTGGCAGGGTGGCAACCGCCTGTTCAGGTTGGGGCTTCCAGAGCCCCGGAAGGGGGCAGGGATACCCGTGATGGTCATCTAGCCGTCATAATTCCGTCTGGTGCCGTCCTTCCCGCGACGGCTGACAGGTTTCTCAATGTTCTCTCTGCAGACCATTTTCGGTTCCGGCAAACAGTTCTACACCCTGCTCGATGAGGCTGCCGTCGCGGCTTCCGACGCCGCCAAGGCGCTGCATTCCATGCTGCGCGAGGCCGACCGCCAGCCCGCGCTGGACGCCTTCAAGCTGGCCCGCCTGCGCGAACGCGCGGCCTCGGACAAGATCAGCCAGGCGCTGGTGGACAGCTTCATGACCCCGATCGAGCGCGAAGACATCGAAGCGCTGGGCTCGGCGCTGTACAAGATTCCGAAGCAGATCGAGAAGTTCGCCGATCGCTATTCGCTGGCCACGACCCACCTGGAGCACATCGACTTCGCGCCGCGCGCGGCGATGCTGGAACAGGCTGCCGGCGTGGTGGTGGAGATGGTGGCCGACCTGCGCCACATGAACCTGGACCGGATGACCGCGCTCAACGAGAAGCTGCGTTCGCTGGAGAACGAGGCCGACCGCCTGATGCTCGAGCTGTACCGCGACATCTACTCGGGCCGCCTGGACAACCTGCAGATGTTCCTGCTGAAGGAATTCTTCGAGATCCTGGAAAAGGCCATCGACCGCTGCCGCGAGGCCGGCGTGGTGGCGTACCAGATCGTGTTGAAGAACAGCTGACGGACGCCGCCGCATGTTGACCCTTGTCCTGGTGGTGATCCTGGCCGCGCTCGTCTTCGAGTTCATCAACGGCTTCCACGACACCGCCAACTCCATTGCCACCGTGGTGGCGACCAAGGTGCTCTCGCCCGGCTGGGCGGTGATGCTGGCCGCCTTCATGAACCTCATCGGTGCACTGACCGGTACCGCGGTGGCGCTGACCATCGCTTCGGGCCTGCTCAACACCAACGTGGTCGACGTCACCCCGCAGGTGATCCTGTGCGCCCTGCTGGGCGGCATCATCTGGAACCTGATCACCTGGTGGAAGGGCCTGCCGTCCTCGTCCTCGCACGCCCTGATCGGTGGCCTCTGCGGCGCCGGCCTGGCCGCTGCCCACAACAACTGGGACGCGCTGATCTGGTCCGAGCGCCTGGGCAGCTGGGCGCAGAACAAGGGCCTGCTGTGGAAGGTGTTCGTGCCGATGATCACCTCGCCGATCGCCGGCTTCCTGCTCGGCATCGTGGTGATGGTGCTGCTGTGGGCGCTGATCGCCGGCCTGGCCAAGATCGGTGGTGCCATCGGTCGTCTGGCCCGCCCGCGCATCGTCAACGCCTTCTTCGGCAAGGCGCAGATCGCCTCGGCGGCCTACATGGGCTTCGCCCACGGCCACAACGACGCGCAGAAGACCATGGGCATCATCGCCATGACACTGATCGGTGCCGAGGCCACCGGTGCGCTGGATGACCTGCCGTCGTGGCTGGCCTTCATGCACCCGGACGCCAGCGCCGGTGACGGCATCGCCATGTGGATCGTGCTGACCTGTGCGGTGGTGATGGCGGCCGGTACTGCCTCGGGCGGCTGGAAGATCATCAAGACCCTGGGTCACAAGATGGTCAAGCTGCACCCGATCCACGGCTTCGCCGCGGAGACCAGCTCGGCCACCATTCTGACCCTGGCCGCCCACTTCGGCATGCCGGTCTCGACCACGCACAGCATCTCCACCGCGATCATGGGCGTCGGCTTCGCCAAGAACCCGCGCTCGCTGAAGTTCGGCGTGATCGAACGCATCGTCTGGGCCTGGATCCTGACCATCCCGGCCGCGGGCGGCTGCGCGTACCTGATCCTGAAGCTGTTCGAGCTGTTCGGCTGGACCTGATCGCCGCGCCAAGGTGCACACGAAAAAGCCCGCCGGATACCGGCGGGCTTTTTTCATGGGCAGAGAATTCTTCCGGACACATCGTGTCGACCAAGGTCGACACCTACCAGAGCAGAACCAGGGATCCGCCCCCGTGCCGACCAACGGTCGGCACCCACCAACAGCGCACGGAAACTGTCGAAGGCGGGGTGGGATGGGCAGGCGGGGGCGCAGAGCGCCATGGATGGCGCTCTACGAGGCACGCAGGAGCAGTTCTTGCCGTCCCCCGCCTGCCCATCCCACCCCGCCAACCCACGGAATGCCAGCTCTTGCTGTTGCAGTGGCAGTTGATCCCCAGCGGGTGCCGGGCCGCAGGCCCGGCCACCACCACCACCCTCAGTTGCGCTGGAACAACGCCTGCACATCCCTGCGGAACGCCGCCTGGCTGTCCGCCCGGCTGTAGAACATGTGCCCGCCCGGATAGCTGCGCACCTGCACCCGGTCCGGATTGCTGCCCATCGCCGGCATCTGGTCCACCGTCAGGATCGATCCCATGAACGGGCACGACAGATCATTCCAGCCATGCACGATCAGTACCTGCAGATGCGGATCGATCGCCACCGCCTGGCGCAGCTGGGTCACCGCGCCCTGGCGCAGCTCGCCGTTGCGGTCCCACAACCGGTTCACGTCGTAGTTCAGCGCCTGGTAGCGTGCATCCACCTTCCAGCCGACCACGCGCGTCACGAAGTCGACCATCGCGGTGGTGGTCGGCGCAATGATGCTGTCCAGCAGCGGATCGTTGGCGCGCTGTTCTGGATCATTCGGGAACGGATCGAACGCGGTCACGTTGGAGTCGTAGCGGCTGCCCAGCGTGCCCTTGTCGCGGAACACCTCACGCAGATAGGCCTGCGTCTCCAGTCGGCCACCGGCGCGGCGCACGAACTGCGGGTCCAGCCCGGTCAGCTCGGTTACCCGGCGCAGCATCGCCTCGGTCGCCTGCGGATCGCTGCGGCCCTTCATCAGCGCAGTCGCGTAGTCGCCGCGGGTGTATTCCACCACGTCGCGCATCGCCGCATCGGTCAGTTTGCCCTGGCGCTCCAGGTGCGCTGCAGCGATCGACGGCAGCGTCTGCATCCACGCCATCGGCGAGACATCGGGGTTGTCTTCCAGGGTCGGGCTCAGGTAGGGCGACACCAGCACCAGGCCGTTCATCGCCACGCCCAGGCGGGTCTGCAGGAAGTGGGTGATGCGCGGGCCGCGGTAGCCGCCGTAGCTCTCGCCGGTCAGGTACTTGCGTGCACCCATGCGCTGGTTGCGCAGCAGCCAGTCGTAGATCGAGCGCGACAGGTATTCGATGTCGGCGCTGGGGTTGTACAGCTGCTTCTTCGCCTCGTCATCGCCGATGCGTGCACGGCTGAAGCCAGTGCCGACCGGGTCGATGAACACCAGGTCGGTGAAGTCCAGCCAGGTGCCGGGGTTGTCGTGCAGGGTGGCCGGCGCCGATGCGCTGTCACCCTCCGAACCAAAGGTGACCACCTTGGGCCCGATCGCGCCCATGTTGAGATAGACCGACGATGCACCCGGGCCGCCGTTGAGCGCGAAGGTCACCGGCCGGTCCTTGCCCGGCATCGTATAGGCGGTGAACACCACATCGGCGATCACCTTGCCCTTGGCATCGCGCACCGGCAGGGTGCCGACGGTGGCGGTGTAGTCCAGGGTGCGGCCGGCCAGGCGCATGCTCTGGCGGGCTGACGCATCGGCGGGCAGCGCGGGCGCTTCGGTCTTGTCGTCTTTCGGATCGGGCTTGGCCTCGGCGTCGGGCGCGGCCAGCACGCTGGCTGGGGCGATGAGCAGGCCGACGCAGAGCGCGGCAGTGTGCAGCAGGGACTTCATGGCACCGGATCGGCAGCGGAAGGGGGTTCCGATGCTAGGCCGGTGGAGGGCATGTCGTATGTGTCCAAAGGCATGGCCGCGCGTCGAGGCCGCCACTGGCCAGATTGGGTCAAGCGGGCAGGGGGGTGCGCACGTCGTCGTCAGCCAGCAGGCCGTATACCGCCGAATCGGACAGTTCGCCCTGGATGCGCCAGCGCTGCCGCAGCACGCCCTCCAGGTGGAAGCCCAGCCGTTCAAGCACGTGTGCCGAGGGCCGGTTGCGCGGGTCGACTTCGGCTTCCACGCGATGCAGGCGCAGAGTCTGGAACAGGTAGTCCAGCAGATGCTGCAGCGCTTCGTGCATGTAGCCCTGGCCTTGCCTGTCGGGGGCCAGAAGGTAGCCGATCTCGGCACGAGCGGCATCGCGATCCAGGGCGAACACCACGCAGATGCCCAGCAACGGGCCGTCCAGCGTTTCGCGCACGGCCAGCTTGAGCTGGGTGCCGGTGGCCTGTGCCGCCAGGTCATCGTCGATCTGCGCGCGCGCTTCGGCCGGTCGTGTCCACGCCGGGTGGTTCCAGAACCGCATCACGTCCGGATCGGACTGGATCGCGAACAGGGCGGCCGCATCGTCGCGGCGGATCGGGCTCAGGACCAGGCGCGCGCTGTGCAGCGGCAGGCCCGGGAACAGCAGCGAGTGGCTGGCCAATACGATGGTCCACACAGATGGACGCGCATTATGGCGCCGCCGGGTTTGCCGATGGGGGCGTAATGCCAAGGGCACATGAACCGGCATTACCGGGCGATGGGGCCAGAGCCGTTTCCCTGCAGGAAACGGATCCGGCCCCGCGCCGGGTCAGACTTCCAGCGAAGCCAGGTCGCCCTTGCTCTCCAGCCAGCCCTTGCGGTCGGAGGCGCGCTTCTTGGCCAGCAGCATGTCCATCAGCGAACGGGTCTGCTCGCCGTCGTCCACGGTCAGCTGCACCAGGCGACGGGTGTCGGGGTGGATGGTGGATTCACGCAGCTGTGGCGGATTCATCTCGCCCAGGCCCTTGAAGCGGGTGACGTTGATCGCGCCCTTGATCTTCTCGCGTTCGATCTTGTCCAGCATCGAGCGCTTCTCTTCTTCGTCCAGGGCATAGAACACCTGCTTGCCCACATCGATGCGGAACAGCGGTGGCATCGCCACGAACACGTGGCCGGCATCGACGAGCGCCGGGAAGTGCTTGAGGAACAGCGCGGTGAGCAGGGTGGCGATGTGCAGGCCGTCCGAGTCCGCGTCGGCCAGGATGATGACCTTGCCGTAGCGCAGGCCAGCAATGTCGTCCTTGCCGGGGTCGCAGCCGATGGCCACGGCCAGGTTGTGCACTTCTTCCGACGCCAGCACGCTGTTGGAGGACACTTCCCAGGTGTTGAGGATCTTGCCGCGCAGCGGCAGGATCGCCTGGAAGTCCTTGTCACGCGCCTGCTTGGCGCTGCCGCCTGCCGAGTCACCCTCCACCAGGAACAGCTCGGTGCGCGACAGGTCCTGGCTGATGCAGTCGGCCAGCTTGCCGGGCAGGGCCGGGCCCTGGGTGACTTTCTTGCGGACGACCAGCTTTTCGGTCTTCAGGCGCGCGCTGGCGCGCTCGATGGCGATCTGCGCGATTTTCTCGCCCAGCTCCACGTTCTGGTTCAGCAGCAGGCTGAACGCATCGTGGGCGGCGCCTTCGATGAAGCCGGCGGCCTGGCGCGAGGACAGGCGTTCCTTGGTCTGGCCACTGAACTGCGGGTCGGTCATCTTCAGCGACAGCACGAACGACACGCGGTCCCACACGTCTTCCGGGGCCAGCTTGACGCCACGCGGCAGCAGGTTGCGGAAGTCGCAGAACTCGCGCAGCGCCTCGGTCAGGCCGGTGCGCAGGCCGTTGACGTGGGTGCCGTGCTGGGCAGTGGGGATCAGGTTGACGTAGCTTTCCTGCACCAGCTCGCCTTCCGGCAGCCAGGCCACGGCCCAGTCCACGATCTCGGTGTCTTTCTTCAGGTTGCCGACGAACAGCTCGGCCGGCAGCATCTCGCGATCGCCCAGCTCCAGCTTCAGGTAATCGCGCAGGCCGTCTTCGTAGTACCAGGTATCGACTTCACCGGTGGCTTCGTCGGTCAGCTTCACGGTCAGGCCGGGGCACAGCACGGCCTTGGCGCGCAACAGGTGCTTGAGCGCGCGCACCGCGAACTTGGGCGTGTCGAAGTACTTCGGGTCCGGCCAGAAGCGCACGCGGGTGCCGGTGTTCTTCTTGCCGACGCTGCCGACCACTTCCAGCGGGGTGGCGCGGTCGCCGTTGCGGAAGGTGATGCGGTGTTCGGCGCCTTCGCGCTTGATGTGCACTTCCACCAGGGTCGACAGCGCATTGACCACGCTGACGCCGACGCCGTGCAGGCCGCCGGAGAAGGTGTAGTTGTTGTTGCTGAACTTGCCGCCGGCATGCAGGCGGGTGAGGATCAGCTCGACGCCCGGGATCTTCTCTTCCGGGTGGATGTCCACCGGCATGCCGCGGCCGTCATCGCTGACCTCCACGCTGCCGTCCTTGTACAGGGTGATCTCGATCGAGCGGGCGTGGCCAGCGAGGGCCTCGTCCACCGAGTTGTCGATCACTTCCTGCGCCAGGTGGTTCGGGCGCGCGGTGTCGGTATACATGCCGGGACGGCGCTTGACCGGGTCAAGGCCGGACAGGACTTCAATATCGGCGGCGTTATAACGGGCGTTCATCTGTCTTCGAAAGCTTGGAGCGACGGGCAAGTGTGGGGTCTGGCACGGGATTTTGCACGCCTGCGGTTCAGTCTCGGCGACGCAGAGGGGGGTAAAATGGCAGCTGCTGGAATCTGAACACCGGCGACCCCCGTTGGGTCGAAACATCCAAGCCATACCGCGAGGAGGACCTCATGAAGAAGTTGCTGACCATTGCGATCCTGGCCGCTGCCGCCGTTGCAGTGCCGCTGGTGGTGGCGCAGAACGCCGGCCAGCCGGCCCCGCAGCAGGGTGACCAGGCCGACAAGGCGCAGGCCGAGGCCGATGCCAAGGCCAAGCGTCGGGCCCAGGCCAATGCCGAAATGAAGGCGCAGGGCCAGCCGGCCCCGCAGCAGGAAGAGGAAGAGGAAGCGCGCAAGAAGCGCTGATCCCGCCCCCTGCCAGGCGCCCTTGCGACAAGGGTTGCGCTCCGGAACGCCCCGCTTTGCGGGGCGTTTCTTTTTAGTGGCGTGCCATCTGCCTCTTGGGTTGGCGGCCATCAATCTGTAAACTATGGCTTTCCGGGAGTAAGTGCGTGTCCACCATTTGCGAATGGGCTGGAGCGGCCAAGCGTGGCTTCCAGCATGGCGGGTCGCAGGTGACGGTCGATTTGACCGGCACGGTCGCCCCGACCTCGCACGGTGGTCCCCGTCCGGCGCCTGCCGTCGCACGGATCCGCACCTCCCTCGCTGCCACAGCGAACCGGAAAACCCCCTCTGAGCACCATGCCTGCCCTCCGGGCGCGCGTGGTGCTGCCGTTTTCCATTTCCAGACAGGATGCTTGCAGCCATGACTCCCTTGATTTTCGTAACCGGCGGCGTGGTGTCCTCGCTCGGCAAAGGCATTGCCGCCGCGTCGCTGGCCGCCATTCTCGAAGCCCGTGGCCTGAAGGTCACGATGATGAAGCTCGACCCGTACATCAACGTCGACCCGGGCACCATGAGCCCGTTCCAGCACGGTGAGGTCTATGTCACCGACGACGGCGCCGAGACCGACCTCGACCTGGGCCATTACGAGCGCTTCGTGCGCACCCGCCTGAGCCGCAAGAACTCGGTCACCACCGGCCGCATCTACGAGAACGTGATCCGCAAGGAGCGCCGCGGCGACTACCTGGGCGCGACCGTGCAGGTCATCCCGCACATCACCGACGAGATCCGCCGCTGCATCGACGAAGCCACCGAAGGCTACGACGTGGCGCTGGTCGAGATCGGCGGTACTGTCGGCGACATCGAGTCGCTGCCGTTCCTGGAAGCGATCCGCCAGGTGCGCACCGAGCGTGGCCCCGAGAAGGCACTGTTCATGCACCTCACCCTGGTGCCGTACATCGGCGCCGCTGGCGAGCTGAAGACCAAGCCGACCCAGCACTCGGTGAAGGAACTGCGTTCGATCGGCATCCAGCCGGACGTGCTGCTGTGCCGTTCCGAGCAGGCGGTGCCGGATTCGGAGCGCCGCAAGATCGCCCAGTTCACCAACGTTTCCGAGCGCGCGGTGATCAGCGTGCCGGACGTCGACGTGCTGTACCGCATTCCGTCGGGCCTGCACGCGCAGGGCCTGGACGAGATCGTGGTCAACCAGCTGAAGCTGGCCGACAAGGCCGGCCCGGTCGATCTGTCGATGTGGGAAGACGCGGTCGATGCGACCCTGCACCCGCTGGACGAAGTGACCATCGCCGTGGTCGGCAAGTACGTCGACCACCAGGATGCCTACAAGTCGGTCGGCGAAGCGCTCAAGCACGGCGGCCTGCGCCAGCGCACCAAGGTCAACCTGAAGTGGCTGGAAGCACAGGACCTGGAAGGCACCGACATGGCCGCACTGGCCGATGTCGACGGCATCCTGGTGCCGGGCGGCTTCGGTGACCGTGGTTTCGAAGGCAAGGTGCTGACCTCGAAGTTCGCCCGCGAGCAGCACGTGCCGTACTTCGGCATCTGCTACGGCATGCAGGCGGCCGTCGTCGATTACGCCCGTAACGTGGTCGGCCTGGAAGGTGCCAACAGCACCGAGAACGACCGCCAGTCGCCGAACCCGGTGATCGGCCTGATCACCGAATGGCGTACGGCAACCGGCGACGTCGAAAAGCGTGATGACAAGAGCGACCTCGGTGGCACCATGCGCCTGGGCCTGCAGGAACAGCGCCTGAAGCCGGGCACGCTGGCCCGTGAGCTGTACGGCAAGGACGTGGTTGCCGAGCGCCACCGCCACCGCTACGAGTTCAACAACCGCTACCGCACCCAGCTGGAAGATGCGGGCCTGGTGATCGCTGGCAAGTCGATGGATGACACCCTGGTGGAAGTGGTGGAGCTGCCGCGCGATGCGCACCCGTGGTTCCTGGCCTGCCAGGCGCACCCGGAATTCCTGTCCACGCCGCGTGACGGCCACCCGCTGTTCATCGGTTTCATCCGTGCCGCACGCGAGCGCAAGGCTGGCGGCAAGCTGCTGCAGGAAGCCCGCGCCTGACTTGTGATGGGGGCCGCCGGCCCCCATCTTGCACGCTTCAACCCCCAGCGCACCGGCCCGGCCGGTGCCGAGGACAACAAGGAAACGCCATGAAACTGTGTGGATTCGAGGTCGGGCTGGACCAGCCCCTGTTCCTGATCGCCGGCCCCTGCGTGATCGAGTCGATGCAGCTGCAGCTCGATACCGCCGGCAAGTTGAAGGAAGTCACCGACAAGCTCGGCGTCAACTTCATCTTCAAGTCCAGCTTCGACAAGGCCAACCGCACTTCGGGCACCGCATTCCGCGGCCCGGGCATGGAAGAGGGCCTGAAGGTCCTGGCCGAGGTCAAGAAGCAGATCGGCGTGCCGGTGCTGACCGATGTCCACGAATACACTCCGATGGACGAAGTGGCCTCGGTGGTGGACGTGCTGCAGACCCCGGCGTTCCTGGTCCGCCAGACCGACTTCATTCGCAAGGTGTGCTCGGCCGGCAAGCCGGTCAACATCAAGAAGGGCCAGTTCCTGGCGCCGTGGGACATGAAGCCGGTCGTGGAAAAGGCCAAGGCCACCGGCAATGAGCAGATCATGGTCTGCGAGCGCGGTGCCAGCTTCGGCTACAACAACCTGGTCAGCGACATGCGTTCGCTGGCGGTGATGCGCGATACCGGTTGCCCGGTGGTGTTCGACGCCACCCATTCGGTGCAGCTGCCGGGTGGGCAGGGCACCAGTTCCGGTGGCCAGCGTGAGCACGTGCCGGTGCTGGCCCGTGCCGCCGTGGCGGTGGGCATCTCCGGCCTGTTCGCCGAGACCCATCCGGACCCGTCCAAGGCGCTGTCCGATGGCCCCAATGCGTGGCCGCTGGACCAGATGGAAGCGCTGCTCGAGACCCTGATGGAACTCGATGCGGTGACCAAGAAGCACGGCTTTTCGCGCTTCGCGTGAGTCGTGACCCGCGGGGGGCGCTGGAAACCCAGCGTCACCGCCGGCACTGGAAACGGTGGCCCTGGGGCGTGATCGCACTGGGTCTGGCCGTGCTGTTCACCGTGGGCATGTTCGGGCTGGTACTGATCGGCGCTGCGTCGGTGCGGCCCCCCGGTGATGGCAGCAGTACGCTCGATCTGCGGGCGTACTTCATTGCGCTGCTGGTGGCGGAGCTGCTCGGTGCCGTGGGCTGCGTCGCTGCCGCTGTGCTGGCCTGGCGGCTGAACCGCGGCAAGGTCACGGCTGCCCTGGCGATCATCCTGCTCTCGCTGTGGCTGGGCGCCCTGTTCTACGGATTGCTCTGATGAATACGACCACATCGGCGCGTGGCTGGCCCTGGGGCCTGATCGCCCTGGGGCTGTCCGTGTTGACCTGGATCGCCCTGGTGGTGGGCGTGCTGGCCTTCACGTCCGGTTTCCGGCCGCCGGGGGATGGAAACAACGGCGTGCAGGCCACGCAGTGGTGGCTGCTGGGCGCGCTGGTCACGATGGTGCTGTCCTTCCTGGGTAGCCCGGTGGCGATGGTGCTGGCCTGGCGACGGCGGCGTGGCCCCATCCTGGCAGCGATTGCCGGTGCATTGCTGGTGATGCTGGTGTCGATGATCCTGATCGTGATCGGGTCCAGTTGGGGCTGAAGCTGCCCACGCCATTTGGCAAGTGGCGGGCAGCCGGGGATAATCACGCGGCATTCGTTTTGTCGCCCCCTCTCCATACAGGTAACCGGCCCGACCATGAGTACGATCCGCAGCATCCACGCCCGTGAAATCCTCGACAGCCGTGGCAACCCCACGCTGGAAGCCGAAGTCATCCTGGAGGACGGTTCGTTCGGTCGTGCCGCGGTTCCCTCCGGCGCCTCGACCGGCACCAAGGAAGCGGTCGAGCTGCGTGATGGCGACAAGACCCGTTACCTGGGCAAGGGTGTGCGCAAGGCTGTCGACAACGTCAACACCACCATCGCCAATGCGCTGAAGGGCTTCGAAGCCACCGACCAGGCCGGCCTCGACCGTCGCCTGATCGACCTCGACGGCACCGAGAACAAAGGCCGCCTCGGCGCCAACGCGCTGCTGGGTGTTTCGATGGCCGCCGCGCACGCCGCCGCTGCATCGAACAAGCAGGCGCTGTGGCAGTACCTGGCTGCCAAGACCGGCGTGACCCCGTCGCTGCCGGTGCCGATGATGAACATCATCAACGGCGGCGCGCACGCCGACAACAACGTCGACTTCCAGGAGTTCATGGTGCTGCCGGTCGGCTTCACCTCGTTCTCCGAAGCGCTGCGCGCGGGCACCGAAATCTTCCATTCGCTGAAGTCGGTGCTGAAGGGCCACGGCCTGAGCACGGCGGTCGGCGACGAAGGCGGCTTCGCACCGGACTTCCGTAGCAACGTCGAAGCACTCGACACCATCCTCGAAGCGATCGGCAAGGCTGGCTATACCGCCGGTGAAGACGTGCTGCTGGGCCTGGACGTCGCCTCCAGCGAATTCTTCGAAAACGGCAAGTACAACCTGGTCGGCGAGAACAAGCGCCTGACCTCCGAGCAGTTCGTCGACTTCCTCGCCGACTGGGCCGCGCAGTACCCGATCATCACGATTGAAGATGGCCTGGCCGAGAACGACTGGGCCGGCTGGAAGCTGCTGACCGACCGCATCGGCAAGAAGGTGCAGCTGGTTGGCGACGACCTGTTCGTGACCAACCCGAAGATCTTCCAGGAAGGCATCGACTCGGGCACCGCCAACGCGATCCTGATCAAGGTCAACCAGATCGGCACCCTGAGCGAAACCCTGGAAGCGATCGCGATGGCCGACCGCGCCGGCTATGCCGCCGTCGTCTCGCACCGTTCGGGCGAAACCGAAGACACCACCATTGCCGATATCTCGGTGGCCACCACCGCCACCCAGATCAAGACCGGCTCGCTGTGCCGCAGCGATCGCGTGGCCAAGTACAACCAGCTGCTGCGCATCGAGGAAGCCCTCGGCGCCGGCGCGCGTTACGCCGGTCGTGACGCGTTCGTTTCACTGAAGCGCTGAGCCGATGCGCGACTGGCGCTGGATGCTGCTGGTGCTGGCCCTGCTGCTGGGCTGGCTGCAGTACCGCTTCTGGTTCGGTCCGGGCAACTCGGGTGAAGTGATGATGCTCGAAGCCCAGGTCGCCAACCAGGAGCGGGACAATGAGGGTCTGCAGCAGCGCAACGACGCGCTCGCTGCCGAAGTGAAGGACCTCAAGGAAGGCCAGTCCGCCATCGAGGAACGCGCGCGCAGCGAGCTGGGCATGATCAAGCCTGGCGAGAAGTTCTACCGTGTGGTCGAGGATGCGCCGGTCCACCCGGCGCAGCCTGCTGCCGGCGTCACTGCCCAGGCGGGCGAACACCCGGCAGACGTGCCATGAGCGCGGCGATCTGGGTCGTTGTTCCTGCGGCCGGCCGTGGCACCCGCTTCGGTGCACCGCTGCCCAAGCAGTACCTGCAGGCGGGCGGGCAGATCCTGCTCGCCCACACGCTGGACGCGCTGCTGGCGCACCCCGCCGTGGCCGGAGCGATGGTGGTGATCGGCCAGGACGATGCCGACTGGCCGGGCTGGAATGAGTGGTCGGGCAAGCCGGTGCTGACCTGCATCGGCGGCGCGACCCGTGCCGCCTCGGTGCTGGCCGGGTTGCAGGCGCTGCCGGACACCGTGCGTGCCGATGAATTCGTGCTGGTTCACGATGCTGCACGGCCGAACCTGTCGCTGGCCGATCTCGGTCGTCTGCTTGAAGTCGGTCGTGCCGACCCGGTCGGGGCGATCCTGGCTGCGCCGGTGCGCGACACCCTCAAGCGCGCTGGCGACGACGGCGGCATCGATGGCACCGAGCCACGCGAGCGCCTGTGGCGCGCACTGACGCCGCAGCTGTTCCGCCGCCACCAGCTCAGCCGCGCGCTGTCCGACGCAGCGGCCGCCGGTGTTGACGTCACCGACGAGGCCATGGCCATGGAACGCCAGGGTCAGCGCCCGCTGCTGGTGGAAGGCAGCGAGGACAACTTCAAGGTCACCACCCCGGCCGATCTGGACCGGTTCGAATTCGTACTTTCCCGCCGCGCCGGCTGACCGTCCGCGCGGCCCTGTTGCAAGGGTTGCATCCATGAGCACCGCACCGTTCCCGCCCGTCCGCATCGGCCAGGGCTACGACGTCCATGCCTTCGGTGAAGGCGATCACATCATGCTCGGCGGCGTGAACGTGCCGCACAGCTGCGGCGTGCTCGCGCACAGCGATGGCGACGTGATCCTGCACGCCCTGTGCGATGCGATGCTCGGCGCGCTGGCGCTGGGCGATATCGGCCAGCATTTTCCGCCGAGTGACGACCGCTGGAAGGGCGCCGACAGCAGTGATTTCGTTCGCCATTGCCACAGCCTGCTGCGCGAGCGTGGCTGGCGCGTCGGCAACACCGACATCACCGTGATCTGCGAGCGGCCGAAGGTCGGCCCGCATGCGCTGGCGATGCGTGAGCGCATCGGTGGGTTGCTGCAGTTGCCGCTGGATGCAGTCAGCGTCAAGGCCACCACGTCTGAGAAGCTGGGCTTCACTGGTCGTGGCGAAGGCATCGCCGCACAGGCGGTGGTACTGCTGGTGGCGGCATGATCCCGCTGCCGTTGGCGTTTGGTGCACCGTTGCTGACGGCGCGCATCCGCACCACGCCGGACGATTTCCAGGTGGACGAACTGCCGGCCTTCGAGGCGACCGGTGAAGGCGAACACCTGCTGCTGCACATCCGTAAGCGCGGTGCCAACACCGTGCATGTGGCCAAGCTGCTGGCCAAGTGGGCGGGCCTGCCGGAAATGGCGGTGAGCTATGCCGGGATGAAAGACCGCCACGCGGTCACCACCCAGCGGTTCAGCGTGCACCTGCCCAAGCGCATCGCGCCGGATCTGGCCGAGTTGGCCAGTGACGAAATCGAGGTGCTCGAAGCGACCTGGCACAACCGCAAGCTGCAGCGCGGTGCACTGGCCGGCAACCGCTTCAAGCTGGTACTGCGCGAGGTGCAGGGGGATGCCGCCGCGATCAGCGAGCGCCTGCAGCAGATTGCCGCGCGCGGCCTGCCGAACTGGTTTGGTGAACAGCGTTTCGGTCGCGACGGTGGCAACGTACCGGCCGCACTGGCGATGTTCGGTGGCCGCCGCATGCGCAAGGACCAGCGTTCGCTGCTGCTCTCTGCAGCCCGTTCGGCGCTGTTCAACCGCGTGCTGGCCGCGCGCGTGGAGCAGGGCAACTGGGATCAGCCGCTCGATGGCGAAGTGTGGATGCTCGATGGCAGCCGCAGCGTGTTCGGACCCGAGCCGTACACCGACGTGCTGGCCGAGCGACTGGCGCGTTTCGACATCCATCCCAGCGCACCGCTGTGGGGCGAAGGCGAGCTGCGCAGCGCCGACGTGGCACGTGAGCTGGAGCTGGCCGCGCTGGACGACGAGGAGTCAAAGGCACTGCGGGCCGGCCTGGAAGACGCACGGCTGAAGCAGGAGCGCCGCGCATTGCGCCTGCGCCCGGCGCTGCTGCAGCACCAGTGGCTGGCCGACGACGTGCTGGAGCTGTCATTCGCGCTGCCGCCAGGCTGCTACGCCACCGCCGTACTGCACGAACTCGGCCCCGTCGAAGACGCCTCGCAGGCCTGACAGAAAAAGGGGACGGAGGGAATTAAGTCGTTTGTGGCACAAACGACTTAATTCCCTCCGTCCCCTTTTTTTCATCTGCGCGCCAGCAGCACCAGCACCGCGCCGGTGCCGCCTTGTCCGGTCGGCGCCGAATGGAACGCCAGTACGTCGTTGCGCAGCCGCAGCAGGCGATCGACCAGATTCTTCAGCACCGGTGCACCGCCATCGGACTGCAGGCCCTTGCCGTGGATGATGCGCACGCAGCCATAGTCGTGTGCATGCGCTTCCAGCAGGAACTGGCGCAGCAGCGCCTCCGCCTGCGACGCAGTGGCGCCGTGCAGGTCCAGCTCGTCCTGCACCGAGTACTGGCCACGCTTGAGGCGCTGGAACAAGCGTGGTGGCAGGTTGTCGCGGCGATAGCTGGCCACGTCGCCGGCTTCCAGCGGCGTGCTGTCGCGCAGCAGCCGGGCGAATTCGCCGGCGGCTTCGGCCTCGTCACGTTCGGCCATGCGCGCGCGCGGCTTCGGCCGGGGCGCGGCAGGCGCCGGCTCGGCATCCTTGCGCAGCGGCGTCACTTCGCCGATGGCCGCACGGAACAATGCGGCCGGATCTTCGTCTTCAGGGTGCGACATGCGCACAGGGTAAACCGCCGGCGCAGCTCTGCCTATGACGGTTCGATGTCGGTCATGACCGCCGACAGGGTAGGACCGGCGGCTCGCATGCGGCACAATAGACGATGCCCTTGCAGGGTCGACGGCTTCCGCAGGGGAGTACGACGGTCCCGCCCACACTGCACGGTGACGGAATCGAATTCTTGGAAAATCAAGCGGTTAAATCGAAGATGCGAATCCTGGTCAGTAACGACGATGGCGTCGACGCCGCAGGCATCCGGATGCTTGCTTCGGTGCTGCGCGAGGCCGGACACGAAGTCACGGTGGTCGCGCCCGACCGTGATCGCTCCGGCGCCAGCAATTCGCTGACTCTGGACCTGCCGATCCGCCTCAAGCGCATCGACCATTACACCGTCTCGGTGGCCGGCACTCCGACCGACTGCGTGCACCTGGCGCTGACCGGGCTGCTCGAGTTCGAACCGGACATTGTCGTGTCCGGCATCAACAATGCCGCCAACCTCGGCGATGACGTGATCTACTCCGGCACCGTCTCGGCGGCGATGGAAGGTCGCTTCCTCGGGCTGCCGGCCGTGGCGGTCTCGCTGGTTACCCGCAACCACGATCCGAAACACTTCGAGACCGCCGCGCGCGCTGCGGTGGAGATCGTTGCCCGGCTCAAGGCCGATCCGTTGCCGGCTGACACCATCCTCAACGTCAACGTGCCGGACCTGCCGTGGGGCGAGGTCAAGGGCTTCGAGGTCACCCGCCTCGGCAACCGCCACCGCGCCGAAGGCTGCATCGCGCAGAAAGACCCGCGCGGCAACGAGGTGTACTGGATCGGCCCGGCCGGCCGTGAGCAGGATTCCGGCCCCGGTACCGACTTCCATGCGGTGCGCACCGGGCATATCTCGATCACCCCGATCCAGGTGGACCTGACCCGCTACCAGGCACTGGAGAAAGTGGCCAGCTGGGTCGGCGGCCTCAGTGCCGAGCTGGACCAGCCGGCATGAGTCCACGCCTGCGCCTGCAACCGGAAGCCGTCGGTATCGGCATGACCTCGCAGCGTGTGCGTGACCGCCTGGTCGACCGCCTGCGCGAAGCCGGCATCGTTGACGAGCCGACCTTGAATGCGATCCGGGTGGTGCCGCGCCATCTGTTCATCGACGAGGCACTGGCCTCGCGCGCGTATGAAGACACTGCGCTGCCGATCGGCCACGGCCAGACCATCTCGCAGCCCTGGGTGGTCGCGCGGATGACCGAGGCGGTCCTCCAGGTCGCGCCGAAACGGGTGCTGGAAGTCGGCACCGGTTCCGGTTACCAGGCCGCCATCCTCGGTGCGCTGGGCCTGGAGGTCTACACCGTGGAGCGCATCGGTGATCTGCTGCGGCAGGCCCGCAAGCGCTTCCGTGCGCTGGGCATGAACATCCGCACCAAGCATGACGACGGTCGCGTCGGCTGGGCCGAGCACGGTCCGTTCGATGCCATCGTGGTCACTGCGGCGGCGCCGGCACTGGTCGACGCCCTGATCGAGCAACTGGCCGAGGGCGGCCGCCTGGTGGCGCCGGTCGGTGGCCCCGGGGCGCAGTCGCTGGTACAGCTGGACCGCAAGGCCGACAGCAGCATCGAACAACACGTGCTGGCGCCGGTCACGTTCGTGCCGCTGCTGTCTGGCATGCTCGACTAATCCACGGAGCAGGGTTGCATGAAGATTTTCGGGCCGCTGTACGAGCGGGCGATGAAGTGGGCGGCGCACGAACGCGCGCCGACCTACCTGACGGTGTTGAGCTTCTTCGAGGCGATCATCTTCCCGGTGATGCCGGAGGTGATGCTGGCGCCGATGTGCGTGGCCCAGCCCAAGCGCGGTTGGTGGTTCGCCACCCTGAGCCTGGCCGGCTCGATGGTCGGTGCACTGGTTGGCTACGCGCTGGGTCATTACGCCTTCGAGGCGATCAAGCCGTTGTTCGAAGCGCTGGGCATGCTGCCGGCCATCGAGCAGGGCATCACCACCGTGCAGGCGAAGATGGCCGAGTCGCCGTGGGCAGTGTTCACCTTCCTGGTGCTGGGCGGATTCATGCCCATCCCGATGAAGGTCTTCACGTGGGCATCGGGTATCGTCGGTGTACCGATGCCGCAGTACCTGTTGAGCATGCTGATCGGTCGTGGCAAGCGCGTGTTCGTGCTGGCTGCGGTCATCCGTATCGGTGGTGCGCGTGCTGAAGCGGCACTGCGTCGCTGGATTGAACCGCTGGGCTGGATCGCCACCGCGCTGGTGGTGGTGCTGATCGCCTGGCTTGTATGGAGGTCGAAGTTCGCATGAGTCCTGATCGTCTGAGCAAGGGAGTGCGCATCGGCGCGCTGGCGTTGCTGGTTTCCACCCTGGCCGCCTGCGGCACCGCCACCGTGGTTCGTCCTGGTGGTGGCAGCACCGGTGGCGGTGTGACCACGCCGAAGACCTCGGTACCCAAGCCGGGGCAGACCGTGGTGGTGCGCAAGGGCGACACCATCTATGCGCTGGCCCGCATCCATGACATCACCCCGGCCGACCTGATTGCCTGGAACAGCCTGGACAACCCCTCGACGATCTACCCGGGGCAGGTGATCCGGCTGTATCCGGCCGGTGCCAGCGGCGGCCGCGCGCCCACCACGGTGGTCACCCCGCCGCGTTCCGGTGGCAGCAGTGGCGGCAGCACCACGCCGGCCCCGGCGCCGGTCGGTCCGGTGAAGAGCAACATCGCCTGGCGCTGGCCGGCTGATGGCGCCATCGTTGGCCGCTACGTGGCTGGTGATGCGACCAAGCAGGGCGTCGACATCGCCGGCACCAGCGGCCAGGCGGTCAAGGCCACCGCCAATGGCGTGGTGGTGTATTCCGGCGCCGGCCTGGTCGGCTACGGCGAGCTGATCATCATCAAGCACAGCGACCAGTGGCTGTCGGCCTATGGCCACAACCGCAAGCGCCTGGTGAATGAAGGGCAGAGCGTGAAGGCCGGTGAGCAGATCGCCGAAATGGGCCGTACCGGTGCGAACCGCGACATGGTCCACTTCGAGATTCGCTACAACGGCAAGCCGGTCGACCCGCAGCAGTACCTGCCGGCACGCTGATCGTCAGATGCGATAGCGCCGGGCCATGCCCGGCGTTCCTGAGCTGTAGAGGCAAGCCATGCTCGACTCGGGTACCGCAGAGTGGTCATTTGCGATCTTGTGTGTCGCAGGCTCACCTTCACGGCGGACGGGATACCCGGCATTCTTGAGCGGTCCCAGTCAATCCGGTGCCCCATGCTCCGTCCTGCTTCCACTCTCGCGTTGCTCATCGTCGCGCCGCTGGCCTCCGCAGCCAGCGATCCGCGCGACGTGGTCACCCGTCTTTACGCGGCCGTCCAGGCGCCGGCTTCGGACGAAGCGACCATTCCGCCGTTGCTGGGCGATGCGCTGCGCTCAGCCATCGATGCGCAGCGCGCTTACGAGCGGACTTGTGCGGTGCTGGCCGCGCATGACGAGAAGCCGCACATGCTGGACCAGAGCCCGTATCTCATGGCGCCGGATCGGCCGGAAACGGTAAAGGTGGGGCTGCCCGCGACGAGCGGCGATGGCAGTTGGGTACCCGTCGAAATGGCGATAGGCGACTATCGCTGGACCGACCGTGTCCTGCTGCAAAGGCAGGGCCAGGACTGGAAGATCATGGACATCCGCTGGGGCCAAGGCGGCAACCTGATCGGGCGGCTGAAGCAGTTCTCGGCCTTCCGCTGCACCGCTTCTGGCGGCTAGCGCCGGGGCGCGCCCGACGCCTCGACTCAGCCTTCCAGAATGAAAGCTGCCGCGACCTTGCGGCCTTCGCCCGCCAGGATGTTGAAGGTGCGCGCGGCGGCCGGATTGTTCATCACTTCCAGGCCGATGCCGCGTGACAGGCAGGCAGCCATCACCACTGCCGGCGGGAATACCTGGCGGTCACCCGTGCCGAGCACGATCAGCGCCGGGTTCAGCG
Organism: Stenotrophomonas sp. 62841_Sma; assembly: GCF_056482945.1. Taxonomy (NCBI): domain Bacteria; kingdom Pseudomonadati; phylum Pseudomonadota; class Gammaproteobacteria; order Lysobacterales; family Lysobacteraceae; genus Stenotrophomonas; species Stenotrophomonas sp. 62841_Sma. The sequence goes on from NZ_CM151224.1 coordinate 1,749,468, forward strand.
CCAGGATCGGCTCCAGGTCAGCCAGCTGCAGCGCGGTGGCGCTCACTACCGGCCATTGCGTGACCAGCTGGTCCGGGGTCAGGAAGAAACTGCTGCCCAGCACCTGGTCATTCACCTTGGCCGAGCGGCCATCGGCGGCGCGCAGGCTGTAGGCGTAATCGGGCGGTTCGTGGTTCAGCTGCATGGCAGTAAGGCGATCAGCCGCGCGGCAGCACGATCTGGCGCTGTTCCTTGCTCGGGCGGTACAGCACGGCGACGTGGCCGATGCGCTGTACCAACGCGCTCTCGGTGGCTTCGACGATCTCGCCGATCATCACGTCACGGGCGTCGCGGTCTTCGGCAGCGACCTTCACCTTGACCAGCTCGTGGCGCTCCAGCACTTCGTTCAGCTCAGCGATGAAGGCCGGGGTCACGCCCTTGCCGCCGGTCTGCAGCAGGGCCTTCAGGTCGTGGGCTTGGCCGCGCAGGAAACGGGTCTGGGAAGCGGTCAGGGCGATGGACATGCAGGAAAACACGGTTGAATGGGGCGATCAGGGTATCATGAGGACCCCATCAGCCCCTATTTTCAATGGCTACCCGCAGCAAAAGCAGCCAGCGCTGGCTCAAGGAACACTTCTCCGACCCCTTCGTGAAGAAGGCCCAGGCCGAAGGCATGCGCTCGCGCGCGGCCTACAAGCTCGAAGAGCTGCTGGAACGTGACCGGTTGCTGAAGCCGCACATGGTGGTGGTCGACCTTGGCGCGGCCCCCGGCGGCTGGTCTCAGCAGGTTCGGAGACAGATCGGCGATACCGGCCGCGTGCTGGCACTGGATATCCTGGACATGCCGCCGCTGGCCGGCGTGGAGTTCCTTCATGGTGACTTCAGGGAAGAAGCCGTTCTATCGCAGTTTGAAGCCATGCTCGGGGATCAGCCGGTAGACCTTGTGCTGTCGGACATGGCCCCCAATAAGAGTGGTGTAGGCGCGGTCGACCAGCCGCGGATGATGCACCTGGCGGAGCTGGCCCTGGATTTTGCCGACAACCACCTGAAGACCGGTGGGGCATTCCTGATCAAGCTGTTCCAGGGCGAGGGCTTTGACGACTACGTGCGCGACATGCGCCGCCGGTACGACAAGGTCTCCATCCGCAAGCCGGAAGCCTCGCGCAAGCGCTCTCCCGAGGTGTATGCCTTGGGTCAGGGAAAACGCGCCCACATGAAGTAAGCTCGCAACGTACGCAAGTTCGACCCCAACGCAACGCCAGCACTGAGAGGAACACCGGAGCCAATGAGGATGAACGACTTGACCAAGAACCTCCTGCTATGGGTGGTCGTCGCCGTCGTGCTGATGGTGGTCTTCCAGAGCTTCTCGCCGAAGTCCTCCGGGGCCGGCGCGCAGGGCGCGTCGTACTCGCAGTTCCTGGACCAGGTGGACAGCGGCAACGTGCAGAAGGTCGCCTTTGGTGGCGACATGCGCGGCGGCACCAGCCAGCTGACCTACACCACCCGCGGTGGGCAGTCGTCCACCATCACCGCACCGTTCGATCGTGACCTGATCAACGTGCTGCGTACCAAGAACGTGGAGATCGTGCAGGAGGAGCCGTCCAGCGGCATTTCCCTCGGCGCGATCCTGATGAATTTCCTGCCGGTCATCCTGATCATCGGCTTCTGGTTGTTCATCATGCGCCAGATGCAGGGCGGTGGCGGCGGTGCCAAGGGCGCGATGTCCTTCGGCAAGTCGCGCGCCAAGCTGCAGGGCGAAGACCAGATCAAGGTCACCTTCGCCGACGTCGCTGGCTGCGACGAGGCCAAGGAAGAAGTGGGCGAGCTGGTCGACTTCCTGCGCGACCCCTCCAAGTTCACCAAGCTGGGCGGCAAGATTCCGCGCGGCGTGCTGATGGTCGGCCCGCCGGGTACCGGCAAGACGCTGCTGGCCAAGGCCATCGCCGGCGAAGCCAAGGTGCCGTTCTTCTCGATCTCCGGTTCGGACTTCGTGGAAATGTTCGTCGGCGTCGGCGCCAGCCGCGTGCGCGACATGTTCGAGCAGGCCAAGAAGCACGCCCCCTGCATCATCTTCATCGACGAAATCGACGCCGTCGGTCGTCACCGTGGCGCCGGCCTGGGCGGCGGTCATGACGAGCGCGAGCAGACCCTGAACCAGCTGCTGGTCGAGATGGACGGTTTTGAAGGTGGCGAAGGCGTGATCGTGATCGCTGCGACCAACCGTCCGGACGTGCTGGATCCGGCGCTGCTGCGCCCGGGCCGTTTCGATCGCCAGGTCGTGGTCGGCCTGCCGGACGTGAAGGGTCGCGAGCACATCCTGAAGGTGCACATGCGTAAGCTGCCGCTGGCCGACGACGTCGAGCCGATGGTGATCGCGCGTGGTACCCCGGGCTTCTCCGGCGCCGACCTGGCCAACCTCTGCAACGAGGCTGCCCTGTTCGCCGCGCGTGGCAACGAGAAGGAGGTCCGCATGGACCACTTCGACCGTGCCCGCGACAAGATCCTGATGGGTGCCGAGCGCCGCTCGATGGCCATGAGCGAGGAGGAGAAGACCCTCACCGCCTACCACGAAGCCGGCCACGCCATCGTCGGCCGTCTGGTGCCCGAGCATGACCCGGTCTACAAGGTCACCATCATTCCGCGCGGCCGCGCGCTGGGTGTGACCATGTACCTGCCGGAAGGCGACAAGTACTCGATGAACCGCGTGGCGATCAAGTCGCAGCTGTGCTCGCTGTACGGTGGCCGCGTGGCCGAAGAGCTGATCTTCGGTGCCGACAAGGTCACCACCGGCGCCTCCAACGACATCGAGCGCGCCACCAAGATGGCCCGCAACATGGTCACCAAGTGGGGCCTGTCCGACCAGCTCGGCCCGATCGCCTATGGCGAAGAGGACGACGAGGTGTTCCTGGGCCGTTCGGTCACCCAGCACAAGAGCGTGTCCAACGACACCGCGCGCCGCATCGACGAGGAAGTGCGCAACATCCTCGACGAGGCTTACGCACGCACCACCGAGCTGATGACGGCCAACCTGGACAAGCTGCACGCGATGTCCCAGCTGTTGCTGCAGTACGAGACCATCGACGCGCCGCAGATCGACGCCATCATGGAAGGCCGTGATCCGCCGCCGCCGGCCGGTTGGAACAAGTCGAACAAGGATGGTGGCAACGACAAGGGCGGCGACGCCCGTCCGCTGCCGCCGATCGCAGGCCCGGCCGAATCGCACTGACGGCCCGCTGCACGTGACACCAGACGAGGCCGGGGCAACCCGGCTTCGTCGTTTCCGGGCCACTGGCCCATCCCGAAGAACTGATCTGACGCTGGAGCCCGCATGTCCGCCCCGAAGCCCGAACCGATTTCCCACACCGCCGAAATGGTCATCGCCACCGTGGTCGGCGTGGGTGTGGGCCTGGGGGCCGACAATCTGCTGCTGGGCTGCGTGGTGGGTATCGGTGTCGGCATCGTGCTGAGCATCGCCAGGACCCTGTACGTGGACCGCAAGCGCCGCCGCCGTTGAGGGTATCGGCAGGGCTGCGCCCTGCACCCGCGGTAGTGCCGGCCGCTGGCCGGCAACCTCAGCAGCAACAGCAACAGCGGGCTTTCCGTAGGATGGCGGGGCGGTGTCGGAGTGCGGGGACGCTGCAAGTACGTCCCTGTAAGCTTGGCAGCCGCATTCATGCGGCTGACACCCCGCCCTCCGACACCGCCCCACCTCTGACAGATCTCCGCGGCTGTTGGTAGGTGTCGACCTTGGTCGACACATCTGTCAGATATCGAATGAGTCATCCACGCATGGCGTGGATCTACTGCAGATCGCAGAAAACTGTCGAAGGCGGGGTGGGTCCGGTTGCGGGGGCGTGAGCGCCATGGATGGCGCGACCGAGCCTCCATGGGTGAGGGCGCTTTGCTTGCGAAGCACTGCTTCGCAAGCGCCCGAACGCACAGCCGCCAGCGGCTGGGCCGGACCCCGGAGGGGGATTCACGGCGTCCCCCGCAACCGGACCCACCCCGCCATCCCTCAGTAAACCCGCTGTTGCTCCGGCTCTTGCTGTAGCTCTGGCCTCTGCGGGTGCAGGGCGCCGCCCTGCCGAACTAAACTACCCGCCGTTGTCCCTGCAGGATTGCCCATGTTCGATACCTCGCCCCAGCTCGATTGCGCCGGCCGCATCCTGCGCCTCGACCGCGCCCGGGTCATGGGCATCGTCAACGTCACCCCGGACTCGTTCTCCGATGGCGGCGCGCACGACACCACCGAGGCCGCGGTCGCACATGGCCTGAAGCTGGTCGAGGAGGGCGCGGACCTGCTCGATATCGGCGGCGAATCCACCCGCCCGGGCGCCGCGCCGGTATCGGTCGAGGAAGAGCTGCGCCGGGTGCTTCCGGTGATCGAGCAGCTGGCCGCCCGTACGCAGGTTCCGATCAGTATCGATACCTTCAAGCCGGAGGTGATGCGTGCGGCCGTGGCCGCCGGCGCCGGCATGATCAATGACATCTACGGCCTGCGCCAGGAGGGGGCGCTGGATGCCGCCGCTGAAGCCGGCGTGCCAGTGGTGCTGATGCACATGCAGGGCGAGCCGGGCCATATGCAGGCCGATCCGCATTACGACGACGTGGTCGCCGAGGTGCATGGCTTCCTGGTGCAGCGCCTGTTCGCCGCGGAAATGGCGGGCATTGCGAAGAAGAATCTGCTGGTCGATCTTGGTTTCGGCTTCGGCAAGACCACCGCCCACAACATGACCCTGCTGGCGCGCTCCGAGCGCTTCCTGGAACTGGGCGTGCCGATGCTGGCCGGCTTGTCGCGCAAGCGCAGCCTGGGGGAACTGACCGGCCGCGATACGCCGTCCGAACGCGTGGCCGCGTCGGTGGCCGCGCACCTGATTGCGGTCCAGCGTGGTGCGCGCATCGTGCGCGTGCATGACGTGGCGGCCACCGTCGATGCGCTGAAGATCTGGCAAGCGGTCGAGGCGGTGCCGACGCCGCGCGCCGACGCCACGCCGACGATCCGCTGGCCGGACGAAGACTGATGGGCATCGACCGGCGGCCACTGGCGATCGCCGTGATGGGGCCGACCGCAAGCGGCAAGACCGCCACCGCGATCGCCCTGGCGAAGCAGCTGGATGGCGAAATCGTCAGCGTCGATTCGGCGCTGGTGTACCGCCACCTGGATATCGGTTCGGCCAAGCCCGATGCGGCAGAGCGTGCGCAGGCGCCGCACCATCTGCTGGACCTGCGCGATCCCTGGCAGACCTACTCGGCAGCCGAATTCGCCGCCGATGCCGGCCGGGTCGTGGCCGACATCGTGGCACGCGGCAAGATGCCGATCCTGGCCGGTGGCACTGGCCTGTACTTCCGCGCCCTGTTGCAGGGCCTGTCGCCGATGCCGGAGGCCGATCCGGCGATGCGCGAAGCACTCAGCGCCGAGGCGGCCGAGCGTGGCTGGGCAGCACTGCACGCAGAGCTGGCCCAGGTCGATCCGGCGGCGGCCGCACGCATCCATGCTACCGACCCGCAGCGCATCCAGCGGGCGTTGGAGGTCTATCGCCTGACCGGCACCCCCATCACTGAATGGCAGCGCCGGCCGGGCGTGGCGCCGTTGCCGGTGCGCACCCTCAAGCTGATCCTGGCGCCGCGTGACCGCGCGGTGCTGCACCAGCGCATCGAGGCACGCTTCGACGCCATGCTGGCGCAGGGCTTCCTCGACGAGGTGCGAGCGTTGCGCGCGATGCCGGAAATGGCTGCCGTGGAGGCGCCGCTGGACCTGCCGGCAGTGCGCGCGGTCGGCTATCGCCAGGCCTGGGAGTACCTGGACGGGGAGGGCGATGCTGCCCGCTTCCGTGACAAGGCGATCTTCGCCACCCGCCAGCTGGCCAAGCGCCAGCTGACCTGGCTGCGCGGCGAGCTTGATGCGCGCTGGTTCGACCCCCATATCGACCACGAGCGCCTGGCCGGCGCGGTGTCGACCTTCGTCGCACGCTGAACCCCCGCCAGCCGTGTAACATCATCGGTCGGCGGGCGGCTCGGGGGCCGTGGCAACCGTCGGCAACCCAATAAGAACAATAATCAGGAGTGTGCAATGTCCAAGGGGCAATCGCTGCAGGATCCTTTCTTGAATGCACTGCGGCGCGAACGCGTGCCGGTTTCGGTGTACCTGGTGAACGGCATCAAGCTGCAGGGCACGATCGAGTCGTTTGACCAGTTCGTGGTCCTGCTGCGCAACACGGTCAGTCAGATGGTCTACAAGCACGCCATTTCCACGGTCGTTCCGGCACGCAACGTGAAGGTCGGTCCGGGCGGTGGTTACGTGCAGTCGGGTGAAGGTGGTCAGGCAGGTGATGAAGCAGACGAGTAATACCGGAGCGGTGAATGTTTGACCGCTCGAAGAAGGGCGAACACGCCCTGTTGATCCAGCCCCATTTCGGCAAGCTGGAAGACGATGTGCTTGAAGAGTTCGGTGATCTGGCCCGCTCGGCTGGGGCCAGCATCGCCGCGACGATCACGGCACGCCTGGACCGTCCGAATCCGTCGACCCTGATCGGCAGCGGCAAGCTGGACGAGATCAAGGCCGCGGCCGATGCCAGCGGTGCCGACCTGATCCTGGTCAACCATGCGTTGAGCCCGGGCCAGGAGCGCAACCTGGAACGCTTCCTCGAGCGCCGGGTGATCGACCGTACCGGCCTGATCCTGGACATCTTCGCCCAGCGTGCGCACAGCCACGAGGGCAAGCTGCAGGTCGAGCTGGCACAGCTGCGTCACCTGGCCACGCGGCTGGTGCGCGGCTGGACCCACCTGGAGCGCCAGCGCGGTGGTTCGATCGGCCTGCGTGGCCCGGGTGAAACCCAGCTGGAAACCGACCGCCGCCTGTTGCAGAAGCGGGTCGAGCAGCTGCAGAAGCGGCTGGAAAAGGTCGAGGTGCAGCGCACCCAGATGCGCCGTGCGCGCGTGCGCAGCGAGCTGCCGCGCGTGGCCCTGGTCGGCTACACCAACGCCGGCAAGTCGACCCTGTTCAATGCCATGACCGGCGCCGAGGCCTATGCCGCCGACCAGCTGTTTGCCACGCTGGACCCGACCGTGCGTCGCATCGCGGTGCCGGGCGGCAACGTGGTGCTGGCCGACACCGTCGGCTTCGTCCGTGATCTGCCGCATGACCTGGTCGCTGCGTTCCGCTCGACCCTGTCCGAGGCGCGCGAGGCCGATTTCCTGCTGCACGTGGTCGACGCCGCCGATCCGCACCGCGAGGAGCGCATCGCCCAGGTGGACGAGGTACTGACCGCGGTCGGTGCCGGTGACCTGCCGCAGTTGCTGGTGTTCAACAAGATCGACCGCATCGAAGGTGCCGACGTCCGCCACGATGGCCAGGACGGTATCCCGGATGAGTCGCGCCGGGAGCGGGTGTGGATTTCCGCGCGTGACGGGCAGGGCCTGGAGCTGCTGCAGGCGGTGCTGGGCAAGCGCCTGGGCCTGCATCACGTGACCGGTGAGCTGCGCCTGCCGCCGGATGCCGGCCGCCTGCGTGCGCGCCTGCACCAGCTGGAAGTGATCCGCAGCGAGCAGGCCGACGAAGACGGCTGGCTGCTGCAGGTCGACCTGCCGATTGCCGAAGCCGAAAAGCTGGCCGCCAGTGCCGACGGCGCGCCGATCCGGGCGCTGCTGCCGGAGAAACTGCCGGAGTGGTGAGGTAGCGGCCCATGCCCGGTAGTGCCGGCCGCTGGCCGGCAGCGCAACCGTGCCGGAGGGGCGCGACATCCAGCTGTCATCTGCGGTACAACGTGCAGGTTCTTCACCCCACCGTCATGCCGATGTCCATTCCCACCGACGCTGAACTCAATGCCCAGTCCGCCGCGCTCGGGCAGCGCCTGCAGCAGGCTTCGCTGCAGCTGGTGACCGCTGAAAGCTGCAGTGGTGGCTGGATCGCCAAGTGCATGACCGATATCGCCGGTTCCTCGGCGTTCTTCGACTGCGGCATGGTGGTCTACAGCTACGAGGCCAAGCAGCGCCTGCTGGGCGTGCGTGCGCAGACCCTGGAGCAGTTCGGCGCGGTCAGCCGCGAAACCGTGCTGGAAATGGTGTCCGGTGCGCTGGTCAATTCCGGCGCCGGTATCGCCGTGGCGGTGACCGGCATCGCCGGTCCTGGTGGCGGCAGCCCGGACAAACCGGTGGGCAGCGTCTGGATTGGCTGGAAGCGCCGCGGCGGCTATGCCCGTGCCGAGCTGTTCCAGTTCGATGGCGACCGCGAAGCCATCCGCCGGCAAACCGTGGCGGCGGCATTGCGCGGTATCGACGCCCAGCTGTGACATGCTGCTCCGGTAATCGTCCGGAGCACGCATGATGTGGGAAACGCTGGGCACGGTCCGTGACCTGGGCCGACTGCAGGAAATCGCCGTCGTCCTGATCCGCTATGGCTTCGGCGATGTGGTGCGGCGCATCGGCCTGGCCAGCACGCTGGAGCGGGCAGGGCGCCTGCTGCACTGGAACGAGGAGCGGCAGGAACTGTTGCGGATGACCGCGCCGGTGCGCGTGCGCAGCGCGATGCAGGATCTCGGCCCGACCTTCGTCAAGCTCGGCCAGGTACTGGCGACGCGCGTCGACCTGCTGCCGCCGGAATGGATCGCCGAGCTCTCCGAACTGCAGAACGCGGTGCCGGCGCTGCCGTACGCGGATATCCGCGAGCAGCTCGAGGCCGACCTGGGTGCATCGCCTTCAGAAGTGTTCGCCTTCCTCGATGAAACCCCGATGGCCGCCGCTTCGCTGGCGCAGGCCCACCGCGCGCGCCTGCATGACGGTCGCGAGGTGGTGCTGAAGGTGCGTCGCCCCGGCATCCGCGACGTGGTCGAGGCCGACCTGCGGCTGCTGGCCCGCCTGGCGGAGATCGTCGAGGCGCGCCTGCCGGACCTGCGCCGCTATCGCCCGGCCGAGGTGGTGCAGCAGTTCACCGTGTCGCTGCGTCGCGAGCTGGATTTCGCCGCCGAATGCCGCAATGCCGAGCGCATCGCGCGCAACTTCAAAGGCCGCGACGACATCCTGATTCCCGACGTGCACTGGCAGTGGACCTGCGAAAGCCTGAACGTGCAGGACTTCGTCGACGGCATTCCAGGGCGTGATCTGGCTGGCGTTGATGCGGCAGGACTGGACCGGCGCGAACTGGCGCGACGCGGTGCGGGCATCGTGCTGAAGATGGTGCTGGAGGACGGCAGCTTCCACGCTGATCCGCACCCGGGCAACATCATCTACCTGCGTGACGGCCGCATCGGTGTGATCGATTTCGGCATGGTCGGTGCGCTGTCCGAAGTGCGTCGTTTTCAGGTCGCGCAGCTGCTGCACGGGCTGGTCGAGCAGGACCCGCAGGGTGTGGCCGACGTGCTGCTGGACTGGGCCGGCGGCGTGGAAGTGGACGAGAATCGGCTGCAGCACGACATCAGCCAGTTCGTCGACCAGTACCGTGGCGTGCCGCTGAAGGACCTGCGCATCGGTCTGATGCTGGGCGACATCACCCAGCTGCTGCGCAGCTACAGCCTGACCCTGCCGGCCGACCTGGCGCTGATGATCAAGGCGTTCCTGACACTGGAAGGCATGGGGCGGCAGCTGGACCCTGATTTCGACATGGCCAGTGCCGCGCGCCCGTTCCTGGAACGGGTGGTGCTGCAGCGCTATGCGCCCAGGGCCCTGCTCAAGCGCGGCCGCCGCAGCTTGCTGGGCCTGGTCGACTTCGCCGGTGAACTGCCCCGCGACCTGCGCAAGCTGGTCCAGGCCGCCCGCCGTGGGCGTCTGCAGCTGAAGGTGGAAACCACGGCGCTGCAGGGCTTCGGCGAGCAGGTCAACCGTGCGGCGAACCGGCTGGTGATGGGCATCGTCACTGCCGCCCTGATCATCGGCTCGTCGATCGTGATGCACAGCGTTGGCGGCGTCTCCAGCCGTTGGCTGCTGGCACTGGGCGTGTGCGGCTTCATCGGCGCCGGCTTCTGCGGCGTCTGGATCCTGTTTTCGATCTGGAGAAGCGGCAAGCACACATAGTGTGCTTGCCGCAGCGGTTCCCAACGGGAGCCGCTGAATCGCTGCGCGATTCCTGTAGAGCCGACCGCTGGTCGGCTGCTTTTGCTCCGCCTTTGTCTCTGCCAGCCAGGCCGAGCCCAGCGACGATCGCCGAGCACGGCTCGGCACTACAGCTGACGCCGTGTCGCCCCCGGCACTTGCAGCCCCGCTCATTAGTAGTAATACTACTAACCATGGACCTGACCGACACCCAGCAGGCGATCCTGCAGTTGATCGCCGAGCGTATCGAGAGCGAAGGCGCGCCGCCGTCGCAGACTGAAATCGCACGTGCGTTCGGCTTCAAGGGCGTGCGCGCGGCCCAGTACCACCTGGAAGCCCTGGAGCAGGCCGGTGCGATCCGTCGCATCCCGGGCCAGGCCCGCGGCATCCGCCTGGTACAGGCGCCACCGGTCGAGAAGCTGGCCGAGCCGGGCCTGCCCGACAGCGTCCTGCGCCTGCCGGTGCTGGGCCGTGTCGCAGCCGGTCTGCCGATCGGTGCTGATATCGGCTCGGACGACTTCGTGGTGCTGGACCGGGTGTTCTTCTCGCCGGCACCGGATTACCTGTTGAAGGTGCAGGGCGATTCGATGATCGACGAGGGCATCTTCGACGGTGACCTGATCGGTGTGCACCGCACCCGCGATGCCCATTCCGGACAGATCGTGGTGGCCCGCATCGATGACGAGATCACCGTCAAGCTGCTGAAGATCGCCAAGGATCGTATCCGCCTGCTGCCGCGCAATCCCGACTACAAGCCGATCGAGGTGCTGCCTGACCAGGACTTCTCGATTGAGGGCCTCTATTGCGGCCTGTTGCGACCCAACCGTTGACCCGTTCCATAGCGCATTACCCCGCGGTCTTTTGTGGCGATTCTCTGGTTCCACTGAGGTTGGTACGGATGTCCGATAATTCTTTTCAGAGCGCCGGGCAGAATCTCAGCCTGTGCGATACGTCCGACTTAAAGTGAACCCATGGCAAAGAAGACCCCCAAAGACAGCACCTCCAACGACACGACCTCTGCAAGGACCAATCCGATGGACGAGAACAAGAAGCGCGCCCTCGCTGCAGCTCTGGGCCAGATCGAAAAGCAGTTCGGCAAGGGCTCGGTGATGCGCATGGGCGACCGCGTGGTCGAGCCCGTCGAAGCCATCCCGACCGGTTCGCTGATGCTCGACATCGCGCTGGGCATTGGCGGTCTGCCGAAGGGCCGTGTCGTTGAAATCTACGGGCCGGAATCCTCGGGCAAGACCACGCTGACCCTGCAGGCCATCGCCGAATGCCAGAAGATGGGCGGCACCGCGGCCTTCATCGACGCCGAGCACGCGCTGGACCCGATCTACGCCGCCAAGCTGGGCGTGAACGTGGACGACCTGCTGCTGTCGCAGCCGGATACCGGCGAGCAGGCGCTGGAAATTGCCGACATGCTCGTCCGTTCGGGTTCGGTGGACATCCTGGTGATCGACTCGGTCGCCGCGCTGACCCCGAAGGCCGAAATCGAAGGCGAGATGGGCGACCAGCTGCCGGGCCTGCAGGCCCGCCTGATGAGCCAGGCGCTGCGCAAGCTGACCGGCAACATCAAGCGCTCCAACACCCTGGTGATCTTCATCAACCAGCTGCGCATGAAGATCGGCGTGATGATGCCGGGCCAGAGCCCGGAAACCACCACGGGTGGCAACGCGCTGAAGTTCTACGCCTCGGTCCGCCTGGACATCCGCCGTATCGGCGCGATCAAGAAGGGTGACGAGATCATCGGTAACCAGACCAAGATCAAGGTCGTCAAGAACAAGCTGGCACCTCCGTTCAAGCAGGTCATCACCGAGATCCTGTATGGCGAAGGCATCAGCCGTGAAGGCGAGCTGATCGACATGGGTGTGGATGCCAAGCTGGTCGAGAAGGCTGGCGCCTGGTACAGCTACGGTGAAGAACGCATTGGCCAGGGCAAGGACAACGCCCGCGGCTACCTGCGCGACAACCCGACGGTCGCCGCCAAGCTCGAGGCCGAGCTGCGCGAGAAATTCCAGCCGGCCGAAGCCAGCCGTGAGGAAGGCGACGACGAAGGCGACGACGAATAAGGCTTGCTGTGGGGCAGGGCGGCGCCGTCAGTGACGTCGCCCTGTCCCGCAGGTTCGAATCGCCCAGGGATGGGCTGGGCGCCACGGATGGCGCCACCCTTGGAGCACCGATGTCCGACGCTGACGACATTCCCACCGGCCGCAAACGCCGGCCGCGCGAGCAGACGCCCGTGCAACGAGCGCTGGGCCTGCTGGTCCGCCGCGAGCACTCGCGCAAGGAGCTCACCCGCAAGCTGACCGCACGCGGCATCGAAGACGAAGCCGCGCAGGCGGCTGTGGCCAAGTTGACAGAGGCCGGCTGGCAGGACGACACCCGTTTCGCCGAGAACCTGGTGCGGATGCGCGCCAACACCGGTTATGGGCCGATCCATGTCCGCGCCGAACTTGGTACCCACGGACTGGACAGCGCCGCGATTGCGGCGGCGATGGACAGCTTTGAAGGCGACTGGCAGGAAAATGCCCGTGATCTGGTCCGCCGACGCTTTGGCGAGGCCGGTCCGCAGGACCTGACGCAGCGGCGCAAGGCCGCCGATCTGCTGGCCCGACGGGGCTTCGACGGCGACAGCATCCGCCGTGCGACCCGCTACGACCCGGATGACTGAGACTGGCGGCGCCGGGCCTGATACCCTTTAGGTTTTCGGCGGTCCCTCGCGACCCTGGCCAACGCGGCCGGTGGTCCGGGCCCGCCGGCCCGCAGACTGCCAGCCCCCAATGAACGCATCCGCCAAATTCACGACTTCCCAGATCCGCAGCGACTTCCTTGAATTCTTCAAGGGCAAAGGCCACACCATCGTGCCGTCGGCGCCGCTGGTGCCGGGCAATGATCCGACCCTGCTGTTCACCAACTCCGGCATGGTGCAGTTCAAGGACGTGTTCCTTGGCGCGGAGAAGCGCAGCTACGTGCGCGCGGCCGACGTGCAGCGCTGCCTGCGCGCCGGCGGCAAGCACAACGACCTTGACCAGGTCGGCTACACCGCACGCCACCACACCTTCTTCGAAATGCTGGGCAACTGGTCGTTCGGCGACTACTTCAAGAAGGACGCGATCGCCTGGGCCTGGGAGCTGCTGACCCAGGTCTGGAAGCTGCCGGCCGAGCGCCTGCTGGTCACCGTCTACCAGACCGACGACGAGGCCTACGCGCTGTGGCGCGACATGGTTGGCGTGCCGGAAGAGCGCATCGTGCGCATCGGTGACAACAAGGGTGCGCCGTTCGCCTCGGACAATTTCTGGCAGATGGCCGATACCGGCCCGTGCGGCCCGTGCACCGAGATCTTCTACGACCACGGCGACCATATCGCCGGTGGCCCCCCGGGTTCCCCGGATGAAGACGGCGACCGCTTCATCGAAATCTGGAACCTGGTGTTCATGCAGTTCGACCGCCAGCCGGATGGCACCCTGGTGCCGCTGCCGGCACCGTGCGTGGATACCGGCATGGGCCTGGAGCGCCTGGCGGCGATCCTGCAGCATGTGCACACCAACTACGAGATCGACCTGTTCCAGGCCCTGATCCGCAAGGCGTCTGAGCTGACCGGCACCGCCGACCTGGAAAACAAGTCACTGCGCGTGATCGCGGACCACATCCGTGCCTGTTCGTTCCTGATCGTCGACGGCGTGCTGCCGTCCAACGAAGGCCGCGGCTACGTGCTGCGCCGTATCATCCGCCGCGCACTGCGCCACGGCTGGATGCTGGGCGTGCGCCAGCCGTTCTTCAGCAAGCTGGTGCCGACTCTGGTCGAGCAGATGGGCGAGGCCTATCCGGAACTGCCGGCTGCGGTGGACACCGTCACCCGTGCGCTGCAGGCCGAAGAAGAGCGTTTCGCCGAAACCCTCGACGCCGGCATGAAGATCTTCGAGGACGTCGCGGGCAAGGCCAGCAATGGCGTGATCCCGGGCGTTGACGCCTTCCGCCTGTACGACACCTATGGCTTCCCGCTTGACCTGACCCAGGACATCGCCCGCGAGCGCGACCTGACCGTCGACATTGCCGGCTTCGACGCCGCGATGGAGCAGCAGCGCGAGACTGCGCGCGCGGCCGGCAAATTCGGTGGCGGCGTGACGCTGCCGGCCGAGCTGGTGGCGACCCTCAGCCCGACCGCGTTCCTGGGGTATGACCGCCTGCAGGCCGACGGCCTGACCGTGCTGGCCCTGCTCAAGGACGGTCGTCCGGTGCAGTCGGCCGATGCCGGTGATGCGGTCATCGTGATCACCAACCAGACCCCGTTCTACGCCGAGTCCGGCGGCCAGGTCGGCGACACCGGCGTGCTCACCGGCAACGGCGTGCGCCTGGTGGTGGAAGACACCCAGAAGTTCGCCGGCCAGTTCCATGGCCACGTCGGCACCCTGTCCGAAGGCGGCCTGAAGGTCGGTGACGTGCTGTCCGGCCAGGTCGATGGCGAGCGCCGTGGCGCCACCATCCTCAACCACTCTGCCACCCACCTGCTGCACGCCGCCCTGCGCGAAGTGCTCGGCACCCACGTGCAGCAGAAGGGCTCGCTGGTCGCTCCGGACCGCCTGCGTTTCGACTTCTCGCACTTCCAGCCGATCAGCGCGGAAGAGCTGGCGGTGATCGAGCGCAAGGTCAACCAGCAGGTGCGTGCCAACAACGCTGCCGAAGTGCACAACATGGGCATGCAGGAAGCGCTGGACTTCGGCGCGATGGCCCTGTTCGGTGAGAAGTACGGCGAACACGTGCGCGTGCTGAAGATGGGTGACTACTCCACCGAGCTGTGCGGCGGTACCCACGTCAACCGCACCGGCGACATCGGCCTGTTCAAGATCACCTCCGAGGGCGGTGTCTCCGCTGGCGTGCGCCGTATCGAAGCGGTCACCGGCCAGGGCGCCCTGGATTACGTGGACGCCGAAGAGGCCCGCCTGGCCGAAGCCGCCGACCTGCTCGGTGGCAGCGCTGCCGACGTGGTCGAGAAGATCCGTGCCCTCGGCCAGCGCCAGAAGCAGCTGGAGCGCGAACTGGACGCCGTGAAGGCCAAGGTTGCCGCCGGTGCTACCGCCGACCTGTCCGGCCAGGCGGTCGAGGTTGCCGGTGTGAAGGTGCTGGCCGCCCGTCTGGAGGGCTTCGATGCCAAGGCCCTGCGTGACGCCATGGACCGCCTGAAGCAGCAGCTGGGCGATGCGGTGATCGTGCTGGCTGGCGCCCAGGACGGCAAGGCCGCCCTGGTCGCAGGTGTGAACGGCAGCGCAATGGGCAAGGTCAAGGCCGGGGAACTGTTGTCCCATATCGCCGGTCAGATCGGGGGCAAGGGCGGCGGACGCCCGGACCTCGCCCAGGGTGGTGGCGAGGACGGGCCCGCCCTTGCCACTGCGCTGGCTGCAGTCGTCGAATGGGTCAGCCCCCGCCTGTGATGAACCTGGCCGTCCCCCTCCTTGTAGGAGCGGGACGGCTGACGGTACCATTGCGAATCTTTTCCCTTTGTCGTGGTAGCGCTTCTTGACGGAGCGTCAAGCCGGTGGGGGATACCCTTCCACACGGTTCCATGGAGACTTACAAAAATGTTGATCCTGACTCGCCGCGTCGGCGAAACCCTGATGATCGGAGACTCGGTGAGCGTCACCGTGCTTGGCGTCAAGGGTAACCAGGTGCGTATCGGCATCACCGCGCCGAAGGACGTCGCTGTGCATCGCGAAGAGATCTATCAGCGCATCCAGCGCGGTGACGAAGCCGGTGGCGCCGGTAGCGAAAATTCTGCCGAATAACGCTTTACCTTCGCACTCGATTAACGTTATGATTCACGCCCCGCTGAGGTGCAACGCACCAGACGCGGAGAAAACCCCGGAGTGATGCCCGAGTGGCCGAAGGGGCTCCCCTGCTAAGGGAGTATAGGGTCAAAAGCTCTATCGAGGGTTCGAATCCCTCTCACTCCGCCAGATACAAAGAAGCGCCTGCAGATCCTCGATCTGCAGGCGTTTTTCTTTATCCGACACTCGAAAGTACAGCCGGCGTGGAGCTGGCTATTCTGGCTGATCGGTGCGGATGGCAGGCGTTGGCATGGGCGCGGGCGTCGCCGCTGGTGCCGGAGCGGGCGCACCGGGCAGCTGTGGCGGTTCAAGATAGCGAGGTGGGGTTTCCCGCCACAGCAAGGCAAGCGTGCAGTCGTTGGCACGTTCCCTGCACATTCTTTCGGCCTTCCGCTGCGCGGCGTCCGCGGTCTTCTCACCCAGTGCAAAGCCCAACGCAATCGTGCCGGTCGCTATGGCCGAATAGCCTTCGCTGCTGGTGCTGGCGGACTGACCGCAATTGCGCGATCGCGCTGCGCAGTAGTGCAGCGACTGCTGCATCGCAGTGGTGAGGGAAGATTGGTTCATCGAATAGCCGTAGCGGCCATCCTTGTCGTAGGTGATCGCAGACGCAGCACTTGCGCCTGATGAAACGGACAACAACAGTGCCAGTGAAACCGCATGCTTCCAGTTCATCACGCTCTCCTTCTCTGCCGATGGTGAATCAACCGGGGAGCGTGGTGCAACCACGCAGGGGGTGCGATGGACGACGCCTGCAGGCCGTCTGCCTGCAGGCGTGTACCGATGCATCCGGTTGTCAGAGCTTCACCGTCACACCCACCTGGAAGCCTCGCCCGGGCAACGGTGCGATGTACTTCAACGGCGAGTTGTGCGGACGTGCTTCTTCATTGAGCAGATTGCTGCCGTTGACGAACACCTCCACGCCGGCGATGTAGCTGTTGCGCACCGGCAGTTCGCGGCTGACCTGCAGGTCGACCAGGTTGAACGCATCCAGCGGCACTTCCTCGCTGACGTTGCGGCCGAGGTACTTCTGGGTGTCGTAGTAGGTGCTGGACAACTGCGCCTTCCAGCCCTCGCGCTGCCACTGCAGGTTGGCGCCGTAGCGGTTGGTCGGCATGTTCGGCAGGTACTCGCCGTCATTGTGGGCACGCAGCGAATCGGGGTGGTCGGCCTTGTTCTTCACCAGGTCGGCGAAGGCGGAGACGTTCAACGTGCCATAGCGGCCCAGGTCCAGTGCCTGCGACGCATCGATCTCGAAGCCCTTCACCGTGGTGTCGGTCTGCTTCCAGTACTTCAGTGGCAGGCGGTTGGCGGTCTGCAGGCCGGAGTAGCCGAGGTAGAGGTAGTTCTCGTACCGCATCCGGTAAGCGGTGGCGGACAGCTCGAAACCACCGAGGTGGAACAGGCCGGTCAGTTCCAGGTTCTTCGCGCGCTCCGGTTCCAGGTTCTGGTTGCCTTCTTCCTGTGTCATCACCGAATAGTGCGCGTTGCTGGCATACAGCTCGTTGATCTCCGGGGCGCGCTGTGAGGATGAGTAACGGATCTTGGCTGAGAACAAGGGGCCGAGCTCGACGTACGAGCCGAGGCTGTAGCTGTTGAGCCGGTAGTCGCGGTTCTGCAGTTTGGTGTTGGCGGCATTGCGCGCGGTCTTGAAGCGGCTGGGCTGCAGTGCGTGGTCGACGCGCTCGTGGCGCACGCCGGCATCGAAGGTGGCCCAGCCGAAGTCCAGCGTCTCCTTCAGGAACACCGCATTGCTGCGGGTGTCCACGTCCGGCAGGTAGCGCTGAGAACCACTGCCGGTGACATCACGCGACTGATGGCTGAAACCGAGCAGGCCGCTGAGCGGGCCGATGCGTTGATGGCTGAGCAGCAGCTCGGCCTGGGAGCTCTCGAAATCGTAGTCGTTGGCCTTGGTGGCGCCCAGCCGCTCGCCTGAGGTGTTGTCCAGCTTGGAAACACGGAGTTCCGCGCGCTCGAACCACGGCAGTGGATCACGCAGCAGGGCTTCCAGTGCGTAGCGCTGCTGCTTGATCACTACGCCCACCGGCAGGCCATCGGCATAGTTGGAACCGAACGACAGGTTCTGCATCGAGAAGCCTGGAACGCCGTACTCGCTGTCCTTGGCATCAATGCTGACACCCACGTAGCCACGGTCGAAGAACAGGGTCGAGCCGAAGGCCACCTGACTGTTGCGCGCATAGCTGTTGCCCAGTCGGCGATGGTAGTTGGGCGTCACATCGTTGTTGATCTGCTTCTGCACATACGACGGCGTGCCGGGCACGTAGGCCGGGTTGACCGGATTGATGTAGGTGCGGCGCTGCCAGACCGATGTCGGATTGTTGGTGTAGAAGGAGAAATCACCATCGGCCCAGTCCGGGTTCTCGGTCATGAACTGGTCGATGTAGGGTTGCGAGGCCTTGTTGTAGAGCTGCTGGACGCGCGCCTCTTTCTGGCATGCGTCGGCCAGCGCCGAGTTGACGCCCCCGCCGGCCGGGAACAGTCCGGTGTTGCAGACGCTGGCCTTGCTGTTGCCGGGGATGTCGTAGTGCGAGATGCGTTGCCGCGACACCTGCAGATTGGTGGAGATGTTGCGCTGGTTGTTGAAGTTCATGCGGAAGCCCTGCGCGTCGGCCGCGTTGAAGCCCTTGCGCAGGACCAGTTCCATCGACTGATCCTTGTCTTCCATGCTGCGGGAGATCAGGCCCGAGTCGATCTCCACGCTGCCGCCGATCGCATTGCCCCCATAGCGCACGGTGTCGGAGGACTTGTTGACGGTGACGCTGCGTACGAACAGCGGATCGAACGGGATGTTGATGTCACCGCTGATCGCGTTCATGCCCAGAATCGATTGGCCGTCCTGCAGGATCTGCACGCGGTTGCCGCTGAGGCTGCGGATGACCGGAGCGCCCGCGTTTGGCCCGAAGGCGCTGCTCTGCACACCGGAGACGTGTTCGAGCAGGCCGCCGAGGGTGCGGTTCTGCGCCTGCGGATTGTCGACGGTGACCCGGCTGTCGATGCGCGAAGGCTGGGTGGCCTGGACCTGGAGGGTGGGGAGGGTGGGTTCGTCCGCGGCCTGGGCGGTGTGGACGGCGAACAGAATGGCTGCAGCAAGGAGATGGCGGCGCATGACACGATCCGTGAAGTTGATGTGAAATGTTATAACGTAACTATTTGTATCGACAAGGGCGGATTGGGCCTTGCCACCAGGGCTGGATATGAGAACGGTTCTCATATGAGAATGGCGGGTGATTCTTCACGGGCGCACCATGCACAGCCTCACCCTCGCCGACCTGGACCGCTTGGGCCGCAGCAGTGGTTTCCGCTATCGGCTGCCAGCACTCGCGTCCGCCGCCGATTCGGGCGCGCTGTGCGTGGTCGAGGGCAGGGTGGAACAGCGCTGCCTGCGCCCTGGCATCAGCCTGGCGCTGTCGGACGTGGTCGCGCATCAGCCGTTCGAGGCGACTTCGGAGGCACCCCCGCCGTTCGCTGCGATCGTGATGCTGGAAGGTCGTGCCGGAGCACGCTTGGAAGGGCAGGCTGTAATCGGCATGAACCGCGGCGCCGGCGCGATGGTGTTGGCCGATGCCACGCCGATGACTGCGATTCATCCGGCCGGTCAACGGATGCGCAGTCTGAATGTCTCGCTGGATGCACCGGCCGAGATGGATGATCCGGTGATCAGCGAACTGCTGTTGCAGGCTCATCGCCATGGTCGCCGGCGGCTGCACAGCTGGCAGGTACCCGCGCATCTTGAACATGCCGCCGAACAGTTGCTGTCGGGGACCTGGCAGGGCGCAATGCATGCGCTGCTGTGCGAGGGTGTGGGCCTGCAGATGCTGGCGATGGCGTTGGGTGCGCCTGCCCAGGAGGCATCGCCGGACCAGCGTGTTTCAGCACGTGATCGCCGCATGCTGCAACGGGTGATCGACTGCCTGCAGGCATCACCTGCGGCTGACCACAGCCTGGAGGATCTGGCGCGCCTGGCCTGCATGAGCCCGAGCAGCCTGCGGCTGAAGTTCCAGCAGGTGCACCACTGTTCGGTATTCGCGTGGTTGCGCGAGCGACGCCTGCAGCTGGCCTGCGAGCAACTGCGGCAGGGCTGCAGCGTGCAGCAGGCCGCACATTTCGTCGGCTACCGGCACGCCACCAATTTCGCGACGGCATTCCGCGCGCGCTACGGCATCGCGCCCAGCGAGCTTCGCTGAGTCCGGACCACCGTCGGCAGTGCGCATACGCCTGCTGCGTCCGCGCATACGTACGCTCACGCTCAAATGACAATAATTCTCATCCAGCCTTTCCTTCCCGCTGGATCTCCCATGCCTGCCTGTTTCCGCCCGTGTGCCCTGGCTAGCGCCATCGGCACGACCCTGGCGCTGTTCAACGCTGCCCACGCCGCCGAGCGCACTCCGTCCGTAACGCCTTCCCAGCTTCCAACCGTGCAGGTCACGGCCGACCTCGATGGCAGCACCGAAACGTCGCGTTCCTACACCACCGACTCGATGGGCACTGCGACCGGACTGTCGCTGACCTCGCGGCAGACCCCGCAATCAGTCAGCGTGGTCACCCGCCAGCAGATCGAGGACCGTGGCCTGCTCAGCACCGCCGATGCCTTGGCGACCGCACCTGGCATCTCGGTCACGCGCAGCGACGCCAACCGCTACTCGTTCTCCGCACGCGGCTTCGACATCGACAACTACCAGTTCGATGGCGTGGTGATGCCGGTGCTGTCGCCGTGGAATTTCGGCGAGAACAACCTGGACATGGTGGTGTATGACCGCATCGAGATCGTGCGCGGTGCCAACGGCCTGATGACCGGTGCCGGTAATCCCTCGGCGGCAGTGAACTACGTGCGCAAGCGCCCGCTGCGTGAATTCGCTGCAAGCGGCGGCATCAGCCTCGGCAGCTGGGACGCGCGCCGTGCCTGGGTGGATGTGTCCAGTCCGTTGAGCCGGGAAGGACGTGTGCGCGGGCGCGTGGTTGCTGCGCAGGCAGAGGGCGACAGCTACACCGCTGGCCTGGACAGTACGGCGAAGACGCTCTACGGCGTGGTCAGCGTGGACTTGGGCGAGGACACCGGGTTGATCGCCGGCATCTCCTACCAGGGCAACGACAACCGTGGCTTCGGCAGCGGCTTCGCGCTGTTCAACGCCGATGGCACGCGCACCCATTTCGACCGCTCGGTATCAGCCACCGCGCCGTGGGCACGGATGACCACCGACACCCGCAATGGCTTCTTCGACTTCAACCATCGTTTCGGCAACGACTGGCAGGCGCGCGTGTCCTACAGCCGCTCGCATACCGACATGGAAATGAAGCATCTCTATCGCGGTGGCTACCCCGATCCGGTTACCGGCGCCATGCCCAATGGCAACAGCTTCACCCGCTACGACGGTCCGGTGCGCCGCGAAGCGATCAGTGCCAGCCTGTCCGGTCCGTTCCAGCTGTTCGGCCGCCAGCACACTGCGTCCATCGGCTGGTCGCGCTCACGCGATGAAATCGCGCTGGGGCAGTACCGCGCACTGGCGCCGCTGCCGCCGTTGGCCAGCTATCTGGATTGGCATGGGCCGGGCACGCCTGAGCCGATGTGGGCCAGCAGCAAGACCCAGGCCGATGACCTGGACAACCAGCAGAGCGGTGCCTACGCGGTGGCGCGGCTGTCGCTGGCCGATCCGCTGCACGTGATCGTCGGTGGCCGCATGAGCAACTGGGAGACCGACCAGGTCTACTTTGGCACCAAGCGGAAGTACCGCTACCGCAACGAGTTCGTACCGTATGCCGGCGTGGTCTGGGACCTCAACGGCTACAGCAGCGTGTACGCCAGCTACACCGGCATCTTCAAGCCGCAGAACAACCGCAACGAATCCGGGCAGATCCTCGATCCGGTCAGTGGCCGCAGCTATGAGCTGGGCCTCAAGGGCAGCTGGCTGCAGGAGCGCTTGAATGCGTCGGCGGCGCTGTTCCGCACCCAGCAGGACAACCTGGCCGAGGCCACTGGTGGTCTGGTCGAAGGCAGCACGCAGGCGGCCTACCGTGCGGTGAAGGGCGCAACCGTGGATGGCCTGGAACTGGAGCTGGCCGGCGAGCCGCTGCCGGGCTGGAGCCTGGGTACCAGCTTCACCACCTTCATCGCGCAGGATGCACAGGGACGGGCGATCAACACCGCCAAGCCGCGCAGCCTGTTCAAGCTGTTCACCACCTGGCGGCTGCCGGGTGCCTGGGACCGGCTGACGATCGGCGGTGGCGTGGACTGGCAGAACCGCATGTACCAGACCGCCACCGCGCCAGGGAATCGCCGGGTGCCGGTGGAGCAGCCCAGCTACGCGTTGGTGAACCTGATGGCGCGCTATCAGTTCAGTTCCCACGTCTCTGCGGCGGTCAACATCAACAATCTGTTCGACCGCCACTATTACTCGCAGATCGGCTTCTACAACCAGGGCTGGTACGGCGCGCCGCGAAACGTGATGTTCACTGTGAAGGTTGGCTATTAAGGCACGGCGTTGCCCTCCGTTCAGCGCCCTGCCTTGTGCGGGGCGCCGATGCTGTGCAGCATCCGGATGCTGCGCCCCACAGTGCTTCACGCAGCGTCCTCTTCACGGGAACGGAGCAACGTATGAAGCTGTTGTCCGCTGTGTTGTTGTCTGCGCTTTCATTCCCCGCCGTTCCGGCACTGGCAGTGGAGGCGTCTCCTTCACCGCTGTTGGGGCGCTGGTCGCTGGATATCGCTACGTCTGCGTTGCCCGAGGCGCAGCGCCCGAAGCAGGTGGTGCTGGAGTTCAAGGACGCCGGTGCGGGGCGTTGGAGTTCACATGTGGACATCGTCCTGCACGATGGCAAGACCATGAAATCCGACGGCACGCTGGCGCTGGATGGTACGCCGGGCGCCCTGTCCGGCACCTATGGCGCGGACAAGGCCAACCTGAAACTGCCGGCGCCGAACACCCTGGTGATGCAGCTGGTGGACCACGGCACGCCGGCCTCCACCCGTATCTATACCGTGGCGGCTGACCGCTCGACGATGACCGAGACCAAGGCGTTCTACAGCCACGATGGTACGCCGATCCTGCAGACCAATCTGTTCAAGCGAATGCCCTAGCGTTGCCGCCGGCACCACGCCCGTAGAACGGGCGTGGTGAATGCAGCAGCCTTACACCGCAGCCGGGTCGCGCTTGCCGGTGTCGATGCCGTACTTGTCGATGGCGTCCTGCATCCGCGCGCGCTCGATGCGGCCTTCGTCGGCCAGCGACTTCAAGGCGGCCAGCACGATGAAGTGGCGGTCCACTTCGAAGAACGTGCGCAGCGACTCACGCGTGTCGGAGCGGCCGAAGCCATCGGTGCCGAGCGCGGTGAAGCGGCGGTCGTTGATGAAGGGACGGATCTGGTCGCCGACGATCTTCATGTAGTCGGTGGCCACCACCACCGGGCCTTCATGGCCCTGCAGGCACTGCTGCAGGTAGGGCACGCGGGGCTCCTCGGCCGGATGCAGCAGGTTCCAGCGCTCGGCAGCCAGGCCATCGCGGCGCAGTTCGGTCAGGCTGGTCGCGCTCCACACATCGCTGGCGATGCCGAAGTCCTGCTGCAGCAGTTCTGCGGCGGCTTCCACTTCGCGCAGGATCGAACCGCTGCCCATCAGCTGCACGCGTGGCTGCGAGTCGCTGTCGGCGGCCGTCGGGTGCAGCAGGTACAGGCCCTTCAGGATGCCGGCCTCGGCGCCCTCGGGCAGCGCCGGCTGCGGATAGTTCTCGTTGAGTACGGTGATGTAGTAGTAGATGTCTTCCTGCTCGACGTACATGCGGCGCAGGCCGTCGTGGATGATCACCGCCAGCTCGTAGTTGTAGGTCGGGTCGTAGGATACGCAGCTCGGGATGACCGACGACAGCACGTGGCTGTGGCCGTCGTCATGCTGCAGGCCTTCGCCCATCAGCGTGGTGCGGCCGGAGGTGGCACCCAGCAGGAATCCACGGGTGCGCGCATCGGCGGCGGCCCAGGCCAGGTCACCGACGCGCTGCAGGCCGAACATCGAGTAGAAGATGTAGAACGGGATCGTCGCCAGGCCGTGGTTGCTGTAGGCGGTGCCGGCGGCAATCCACGAGCAGATCGCGCCGGATTCGTTGATGCCTTCCTGCAGGATCTGGCCGTCCTTGGCTTCCTTGTAGTAGCTCAGCTGGCCGGCATCCTGCGGGGTATACAGCTGGCCCAGGTAGGAGTGGATGCCGATCTGGCGGAACAGGCCTTCCATGCCGAAGGTGCGCGATTCATCGGGCACGATCGGAATCACCAGCTTGCCCAGTTCCGGGTCCTTCAGCAGGCTGGTGAGGATGCGCACGAAGCCCATGGTGGTGGACTGGCCGCGATCGCCGCTGCCCTGCAGCTGGGTGTTGAAGATCGACAGCGGCGGCAGCGGCAGCGGATCGACCTTGGCCAGGCGCGCCGGCAGCTGCCCGCCCTGGATGCGGCGGCGTTCGGCGAAGTAGGTCGCCTCGGCGCTGCCCGGCTCCGGACGCAGGTACGGCATTTCCTCCAGCTGCTCATCGCTGACCGGCAGGTTGAAACGGTCGCGGAACGCACGCACCGCGTCGGCGCTCATCTTCTTCAGCTGGTGGTTGATGTTCTGGCCTTCGCCGGCTTCACCCATGCCGAAACCCTTGACCGTCTTGGCCAGGATCACCGTCGGCCGGCCGCTGGTGTTCACCGCCTGCTGGTAGGCGGCGAACACCTTCTGCGGATCATGGCCACCACGTGCCAGCGCCCAGATGTCGTCGTCGCTCATGTGCGCGACCAGCTCCAGCAGCTCGGGGTAGCGGCCGAAGAAATGCTCGCGCACGTAGGCACCGTTCTGCGACTTGAAGGTCTGGTAGTCGCCGTCCACGCATTCCATCATGCGCTGGCGCAGCAGGCCGCTGTGGTCGCGGGCGAGCAGGTCGTCCCAGCCGCTGCCCCAGATCAGCTTGATCACGTTCCAGCCGGCCGCGCGGAAGGTGCCTTCCAGTTCCTGGATGACCTTGGCGTTGCCGCGCACCGGACCGTCCAGGCGCTGCAGGTTGCAGTTGACCACGAACACGATGTTGTCCAGCCGCTCGCGACCGGCCAGGGAAATTGCCGCCAGCGATTCGGGCTGATCCATCTCGCCGTCGCCGAGGAAGGCCCAGACCTTGCGGCCCTGGTGTTCTTTCAGACCGCGATACTCGAGGTAACGCATGTAGCGCGCCTGGTAGGCGGCGGTCAGCGGCCCCAGCCCCATCGACACGGTGGGGAACTGCCAGAACTCCGGCATCAGGCGAGGGTGCGGATACGAGGACAGGCCTTCGCGGCCCGCTTCGCGGCGGAAGTTGTCCATGCGCGCCGGATCGATGCGGCCTTCCACATAGGCGCGTCCGTAGATGCCTGGCGCTGAATGACCCTGGATGTAGATCATGTCGCCGTCGAAGGTGTCGGTACGGCCACGGAAGAAATGATCGAAGCCCACGTCGTACAGTACTGCCGCCGACTGGTAGGTGGCGATGTGGCCACCGACGTTGGAATGCTTGCCGGCACGCAGCACCATCACCATCGCATTCCAGCGGATCATCGCATTCA
Source organism: Stenotrophomonas sp. 62841_Sma (assembly GCF_056482945.1). Lineage (NCBI taxonomy): Bacteria > Pseudomonadati > Pseudomonadota > Gammaproteobacteria > Lysobacterales > Lysobacteraceae > Stenotrophomonas > Stenotrophomonas sp. 62841_Sma. The sequence continues at coordinate 1,774,868 of NZ_CM151224.1, forward strand.
GGCGGCGCTCGATGGCCAGATCACCCGGGTAGGCCGGCTGGCGCTCGGGCGGGATGGTGTTGACGTAGGCGGTCCAGGCACGGGTATGCAGGTCGCCGTGCTGCTGGGCGTCCAGCTCGCTCAGCTGGTCGATCAGGTAGTGCGCGCGCGGCCGGCCACCGGCCTGCATCACCGCTTCCAGTGATTCACGCCACTCGCGGGTTTCCAGCGGATCGGTATCGAAGGGAATGAGCGCTTGGTTCATGACTGTCTCCAGAGGGCGCCGGTCGGACTTCTGCCTGGGCGACAACACCGGCAGGGCGCACAGCACTGGAGCGGGGTCGCAACGGCGGGGCCGTGACGCGAAGGGCGACCGTGGCGGCCGCCGAGAAGACAAGCGTAGGCCCGGCCCCCCGGCTTCGATAGGCGGGCAGGGCTTGGGTCTCTGGCAAGCAAGGGTTGGCACGGCGCGCCGTATCATGGCCGGGCGCGCCGGGTGCGGCCGCTGATCAGGCCGGGGACAGGCCCGGGAAGAACATCGGGATGACCGCCACACCAACCCCCAGCAGGCACCAGGCCACGATCGGCAGCCAGCCTGAGAGCTGCTGGCAGCGTTCCGGCAAGCGGCGTCCTCCGATCCACAGCAGCAGGGTGAGCAGGCCCAGCGCGTAGGCGAGGGCGACGACCACCGGATGCACGTGGACGACACGGCTGGGCGGCCACATCTGCTGCTGGTAGGCGGTGGTGTGGGCGACCAGCAGCAGGAACAGCAGGCTGCTGAGGGTGTTGATGGCGGTGCGGGCGTTCATTGCGGGGCACTCCTTGTGCCGGCTGCCGGAAACTGCAGAGGCGGCATTCTAGCGGCTGCCTGCCGGCAGTTGAAACGCCACTGTCATCGATGGCCGTCACCCTGCGGGGCTTTCCAGCCTTGGGGTGGTTGGCCGGCCGTGAACAGCGTGAGGATCTGGGAGAAGAGTTATGCGCTGCGGCGGCGGCTGCTGCGCGGCTTCTTCCTGCGCCGGGGTTCTGCCAGCGAAGATGCCGAAGATCTGGCGCAGGAGGTTTACCTGCGGCTGCTGCGCAGCACCGGTGAGCATGCCGACGCGGTCGAGAACCCGGAAGCCTACCTGTTCACCGTCGCGGCCAACCTGGCGCGCGAGCACGCGCGCGCGCGCTCGTCGCTGCCGCCGCTGGAAGACGTTGATCTACTGGCGGAAGTGCTGAAAAGCGAAGAAGACATCGAAGGCGAGTTCGAGCGCGCGCAGCGCTGGAACGATATCCGCAGCACCATCGCTCGGCTGCCGGCGACCACGCGGCGGGTGATGGAGCTGCACTACCGCGACGGGCTGGACTGCCCGGCAATCAGCCAGCAGCTGCAGGTGTCGGTGCACATGGTGCGCAAGCATATCGGCAAGGGGCTGGACGCCTGCAGGAAGGCGCTGGGCGCCAGGGAGCTCACATGAAACGGAATCCATCGGGTGCGGCCGACGACGTGATCGCCAGCGAGGCCATGGACTGGTTCCAGCGCAATCGCGAGGGCGTGCTGGGCGAAGCCGAGCGGGTTGCGTTGCTGGACTGGATGAAGCGCTCGCCGGAGCATGTGCGCGCCTATATGCACGCGCTCGCACTGCACCGGCAGGTTGGTGAGGCGCTGCAATCGGCATTGGCTGAAGAGGCCTCGGTGCCGCCACAGCAGGCCGCTGCCAAGGTCGTGCCGCTGTTCGGACACGCACAGGCCCCGCTGCGCAGTGCGCCGCACAGCCGTCGCACGCGTTGGTGGGTGGCGGCTGCCGCAGCCTGTATCGCCCTGCTCGGCGTGGGCCTGGTTCCGCAGCTGATGCCTACCGAGCAGCTTTACAGCGCCGGACATGGAGAAATTCGCGACCTGGTGCTGCCCGACCAGACCCAGGTGCGGCTCAACGCGGACAGCCGCCTGCGGGTGCGCATGGGCGGGTTCAGCCGCAGGGTGGAGCTGCTGCAGGGCGAGGCCACGTTCGACATCGCCCAGGACCGACGGCCGTTCGAGGTGCAGGTGAACGGATTGCAGATCCGCGATATCGGCACGGTGTTCGACGTGTCGCGACGGCTGCAGGGCACCCGCATCGGTGTGGTTTCCGGCGAGGTGGAAGTGTGGAGCCACGGTGCGGATGCGCGGCGTCTTGCACAACTGGGTAAAGGTCAGGTGGTGCAGGTCGACGCGCGCAGCCATGCGGTCGAGTCGTTGGATGTGCCGTTGTCGATGCTGCTGGACTGGCAGCAACGCAAGGTCTCTTTCCTGGACGAGCGGCTGGATGAGGTGGCCGCCGCCTTCAACCGCCACAACCAGGTGCAGGTGCGGGTGCTGGATGAAGGTGCGGCGTCGGCGCGGTTGTCCGGCAGCCTGGACGCGCATCGCATCGGTGCGCTGCAGGCCTTCCTCGAGCGCGACCCGCGCTTCGTGGTGCGGCGCGAAGGCGACACCGTGCGGGTTGGCAGTCGCTGAGGTCGACATGGCCGTGGGTTGTCAGAAAAAATTCATCAAATCCGCGTTCTCCACTTCGGTGGATGCGGGCTCTTACTTGGGAGAAGCCGCTGCCGAGTCACGCAGCGGCACCTGCTGCTTTCTCTCTTCCAAGGACCCGTGATGCGCAACACGCTTTACCTGTCGATCATCCTCGCGCTGTCTCCCTGCAGCGTGCCGCTGGCGGCTGCGGCCACTGCCGATGGCCTCGAGGCCCGCGTTTCGGCGCCGATCGCGGCGCAGCCGCTGGCGCGCGCGCTGGAGCAGTTGTCGCGCAGTTCCGGCGTGCAGTTCCTGTATTCGGGCAGTGGTGAAGTGCACATGGCCGGTGCGGTGCCGCGCGGTGCCACCGTCAAGCAGGCGCTGGACGCGCTGCTGGCAGGGACCGGCCTGGGCTACACCGTGGTGGATGGCAACGTCATCGCCATTGATCCTGCGCCGGCACACAACGAACCGAAGCCGGCCGCGCCGAAGCCGCGCGAGGCCGAAGCGGTGGTGGCGCCGACCCTGGGCACGGTGAAGGTGATTGCTGCGCATGAGGTGATCGACCAGAAGAAGACCTCGCCGGTGATCAAGGATTCGGTGGTCTACGACGAGATGGACAGCTACGGCGACGAGACCCTGGCCGAGAGCCTGATGGCCGCGCCGGGCCTGAGTGCCGTGGAGGATGCTGGTGAGCCCCGTTACGTGACGGTGCGTGGCGTGCAGGCCAACCTCAACTACACCACCATCGATGGCATCGCGATTGCCAGCGTGGGTGGCAGTGGCTCGGGTGAGCGCATGAACAACCTGCAGCTGATTCCCAGCGACATCGGCACCCGCACCGACATCTACAAGAGCTTCAGCGCGGAGCAGGCGCCGGATGCGATCGGCGGCGTGATCGACATCATCAGCCGCAGTGCCTTCGACCGGTCCGGCAAGTACGTGTTCGCCGATGTGGCCGGCATCTATTCCACGGCGGAGACCAATGTCGAGCGCAGTGCCGGTGGCAACCACGAGACCCTGGGGCATTTCGGCAAGAGCGCCAAGATGGTGTTCTCCAACCAGTTCGGTGCCGACCAGGAATTCGGCCTTGTTGCGGTAGCGCGCTATGAGCAGCGTTCGCGCAACAGCGTCAAGCGCTGGGTGGAGTCGAACTACTACTACAACGACGCCGGCAAGTACCTCACCGACGGCACCACCGGGCCGGACGAGGCCAAGGGCTGGAACGGACTGCGTGCGCCGGGCAACTTCAGCACCGGCACCTACACCAACTTCATCACCAACTTCGGTGGCTCGGCCAAGCTGGAATGGAAGCCATCGGACGATCCTTTCTACGCATCGTTGCTGCTGTACTCGTACCGGTTCTACGAGAACTCGACGATGAACAAGACCGATCTGTACGGCAACGCCAAGTTTCCGATCCGCAACCAGACCGAAGACAGTGGCACCACCCAGATCAACAGCATCTACATCAAGAACCGCCACGACCGCTGGGACCGCAGCAACCGTGGCGCCATCGCCAGCTTCAACTGGGATATCGGTGATCGCTCGCGGCTGACCCTGCGCGGTGGCCACACCGAAGAGACCTTCCACAACAACCAGGTCTACTGGGGTGTGCGCGCCTACCCAAGCAATCTGTTCGTCGACTACGAGAACGACAGCCACGGCTTCCCGAACGCAGTGGCGGTTTCCGATTCCAGCCTGCTGACCAGCTCGGCGTTCAAGCTGAACCCGGCACAGGCCTATGTCTCGCCGCGCGACGCCAAGGAGAGCATCGACAACCTGCGTGCCGACTTCAGCTACAACATCGACGCCGATGCGCGTGGCTTCGGCCTGGCCGCCGGCGCCGAATACCGCCATCTGAAGATCTGGCAGGACATCGACTTCGACTACTTCAAGAACAGTGCCACGCTCAACGATTACCTGTATCCGGGTTCGACCCTGCTGGGCAGCGTGCCGGGCTTCCCGCTGATCGACAACCGCAAGTGGAACGAGGAACTGCTGCCGAAACTGGGCAACAACAATGCGGCGTATCCAAATGCCAACTTCACCAGCGACTACAAGTACGTGGAGGACATCACCAATGCCTACGTGTCCGCACACTACGCCTGGGACCGACTGCTGCTGATCGGCGGCCTGCGCTACGACCACACCCGCTTCGATGCCTACAGCCCATTCAGCGATGATGGCGGCACTACGTATACCTCTGCCTTCCGCAATACGAGCGGTGGCTACAACAACCTGCTGCCTTCATTGAATGCGACGTTCAAGCTGAGCGAGGACCAGCGCCTGCGCTTCTCCGCCAGCCGAACGCTGGGCCGGCCGACACCCAGCAACATCGCCCAGGCCACCAGCACCAGCTGTGGTGATGACGAGGAGGGCAGGGGCTTCTGCACCATCAAGCAGGGCAACGCCAACCTGCAGCCGCGCCGTTCCACCAACATCGACCTGGCGTGGGACCTGTACTTCAATGGCAATAACGGCCTGGTCTCGATTGCGCTGTTCGACAAGGTGATCAAGGACGACATCTACACCCTGACCACCTTCGAGAACGTGGGTGACACGCGCTACCGGGTCACCCAGCCGATGAACACCGATGAGTCCAGGCTGCGCGGCGTCGAGTTCGCGGTCGCCAATCGCAACCTGCAGTGGGGCCGCCAGCGCTTCGACATGTACTTCAACGCCACGCGGCTGGAAGGCCAGACCAACTACCGCATCAGTGATGGCACCGAACGCCGCCTGGACCGCCTGCTGTACCAGCCGGACTGGTCGCTCAATGGGTCGGTGATCTGGCGCATGCCGTGGAAGAGCGCGCAGCTGCGCCTGTCCGGAACCTACCGCAGCCGGATGCTGGTCGACTTCGGCGATACCCAGTGGCTGGATTCGTACTACGACCCGTACATGACCTTCAACATGGCCTTCAGCCACAAGGTCAGCAGGCACGTGACGCTGAAGTACGAGGCCAAGAACCTGTTCAACACCCAGCCGACCTACAGCACTGGTCCGAACGGGCGCTTCCGTACCGAGATCGACGACTACGGCCGCTTCTTCTATTTCCACATCATCTACAACTGAGGGCGCAGCCGTGGATACGATCAATCGCAGGCGATTCCTGGCCCTGGCCGGCCTGTCTGCTGCCGGCGCGTGGATGGGCACGGCGCACGCGCTGTCCGCACAGACCGATGCCGCCGCGCTGAACCCGCGCAACCTGCTGGCGTCGCCGCGGTTCGCCAGCACGCCGTTCACCCTGGGCGTGGCCTCGGGTGATCCTTCGGCCGATGGCATGGTGCTGTGGACACGGCTGGCGACCGAGCCGCTGGTGTTCGGCGGTGGCATGCCGACCCGGCCGATGGTGGTCGAATGGCAGCTGGCGGCGGACGAGGGCATGCGCAAGGTGGTACGCCAGGGTTCGGCGATGGCGCATCCCGAACTCGGCCACGCTGTGCACGTGGAGCTGGGTGGGTTGGCGCCCGCACGGCCATACTGGTACCGCTTCACCGTAGGCGGCCACGCCAGTGCGGTCGGTTGCACCCGCACGCTGCCCGCAGCCACGGCCGCAGTGGATCGCGTGCGTTTTGCGGTGGCCGGTTGCCAGCACTACGAAGAAGGCCACTACACCGCGTGGCGGCGCATTGCCGAGGAACCGCTGGATTTCGTCTTCCACTACGGTGATTACATCTACGAAGGCGAAAGCCAGCCGGGTCTGCGGAAAATGAACGGCCAGCCGTTCACCAACCTGCGCAATCATGTCGGGCCGCAGACCTACACGCTGGACGACTACCGTCGCCGCTACGCCCAGTACAAGAGCGATGCCGACCTGCAGGCCGCGCATGCGTCGGCGCCGTGGTTCGTCACCTTCGATGACCACGAAGTGGACAACAACTGGGCCAGCGCCGAAGACCAGGACGATACGCCCAGCGAAGTGTTCCTGCTGCGCCGCGCACAGGCGTTCCAGGCCTACTACGAGAACATGCCACTGCGCAGATCGGCATTCCCGCGCAACGGCCACATGCAGATGTATCGGCGTGCCCGCTATGGCACGCTGATGGACCTGCACCTGCTCGACACCCGCCAGTACCGCAGCAAGCAGGTGAACATGGCGCTGCGCGGGGAGGTGGAATCGCCGGAGCGCAGCATTGTGGGTGCGAAGCAGGAGCGCTGGCTGTTCGACGGCCTGGCCGATGCCGCGCCGCGCTGGCACACCATCGCCCACCAGGTGGCACTGGGCAACTACATGCGCGAGAAGGACGGGATGGTGCAGTCGTCCGACGACCAATGGTCGGGCTATCTGGACAGCCGCCGGCGCCTGCTCGACCACATCCAGAAGGTGGGCTTCGGCAACGTGGTGACGGCGTGTGGCGACGCGCACCGGCATTACGCCAGCGACCTGGTGCAGGACCATCGTGATTCGGGCGTGGTCTCAAGTGAGTTCCTCGCCACTTCGATCACGTCCGGCTCCGACGGCCAGGGCGTGGATGCGTACGCAAGGAATCAGCTCGCGCACAGCCCTTATCTGAAGGCGACCACCGACAAGCGTGGCTATGTGCTGTGCGATGTCACCCGTGATGCCTGGATCGGCGACATGAAGACGCTGGATACCGTGATGCAGCCGAATGGCGCGCTGCAGAGCTGGAAGCGCTACGCGGTCGAGCACGGGCGCCCGGGGTTGCAGGAGGCCTGATCAGCCAGCACCACTGTAGAGTCGAGCCATGCTCGACTGCTTTTTCCGGTAAATGATCGAAAAGCAGTCGAGCATGGCTCGACTCTACAACAGCGCGACGGTTCAATCGTGCTCGAACCGCAATGGTTCGCTGCCCATCGCGGGGTCGCTGGTGCCAGGGCGACCATCCTCGGCACGCCCGGCCAGACGCAGCATGCTCTCACCCGCGCCGACCTGCAGGTCGTACCAGCCCGCGGTAGGCGCTGCATCCCACGCCAATGCGGTCTCCGCATGCGCCGGCAGCGCCAGCGTCTGTTCCGGCATGTGCCCGGCATAGGCGCCGGCATGCACGCGCAGCTGCTGTGCGGCATCGCTGAGATTGCGCAGGTGCAGCCGCAGCTGGCCGTCGGCGCGCTCGACCGACGCCTGCACAACGGGTCCTTTGGCAGCGCCCAGGAAGTGACGGTGGAAGCCATTCGGGCCCAGCAGCCAAAGGTCGTAGCGACCGTGCACATCCAGTGGCCAGCGCTCCCGCAGTGGCGTGCCCGGTACCAGTGTATAGCGGCGTGGCACCGCACCCAGCCGCAGCCGATCGTAGACATGCAGGACCGCTGCCGCACCTTCGCAGGACAACGCCAGGTCCAGGCCCGATGTGTCGATCGCAGCAATCGATGCCTGCGGCCGGTAGGGCAGGGCACGCGCCGGGCGTACGCCACGTTCCTGTTGCGCCGGCTCCAGCCCCTCCGGCAACGCCGGCACGGTGCGTCCCGGCAGGGCGGCGGCACGTGCGGCCGCCGCGCTCACGTCGGGCAGGCCGCGTATGAACGGACGGGTATCGCGCTGGGCGAAGTCGAAGGCGTTGCTCAGGTCTCCGCAGACCGCACGGCGCCAGGGTGAGATATCCGGTGCGGCCACGCCGAAGCGGCGTTCGATCAGCCGTATGACCGAGGTGTGGTCGTACACCTGCGAATCGACCCAGCCACCGCGGCTCCAGGGCGAGATCACGCACAGCGGCACGCGCGGACCCAGCCCATAGGGGCGGCCGCGCAGCTCGGCGTCGTCGTACTTCTCGTCGCCCGGTGCCGGATGGCGGTGGTACTCGCCTTCGGTACTGACCGAAGACGTACCCGCCCAGCCACCGTCTATCGGTGAAGGCGGTGCCGGTGGCGGCATGTGGTCGAAGAAGCCGTCGTTCTCGTCGAACATCAGCAGCAGGGCGGTGCGGCTCCACACCTCCGGATCGGCGGTCAGTGCATCCAGCACGCGTGCGGTATAGGCCGCGCCCTGGGCCGGGCTGGAGGGGCCGGGATGCTCGCTGCCGGCCGCGTCGGCGATGATGAAGCTGACCTGCGGCAGACGCCCATCGACCACGTCCTGGCGCAGCTGCGCCAGGCCACGCGTGCTGACCCCGCGTGCTCGCAGCTGCGGGTCATGCCCCGGCGCAGCGCGGTAGGCCTGGCGGAAAGCCTCGAAGCCGGCCAGCGGGTTATCGGTGAAGTTGTCGGCCATGTCCTGGTAGATCTGCCAGGAGACGCCCGCCTTCTGCAGGCGTTCGACATAGCTGGTCCAGCGATACGACGCCGGATGCCCGCCGTGCTCGGGGAAGTTGTCGTGCGAGTTGGCGATCACCGGGCCGCCAGCACGCGCGTGTGCATCATTGTGACCGGTCCACAGGAACACCCGGTTCGGGTTAGTTCCGGCCTGCATCGCGCAGTGGTAGGCGTCGCAGATGGTGAAGGCATCGGCCAGTGCGAACTGGAAGGGCAGGTCGCTGCGCTGGAAGTAGCCCATCGAGTGGTTCTGCTTGGCCTTCGGCCATTGCCCCATGCGGCCGTGGTCCCAGGCGCGCTGTGCGTCCGGCCAGGTGTGTGGTGTGCCCTCCACCCGCATGTAGCCGAAGTGCGCGGCGGTATCCAGCGGGAACGGTGCGATCGCGCGCGTGCCGCTGGCATCGGGTTGCAGCCACAGGCTGCGCGTGCGGCCGCCGGCCTGCAGCGCAGCGGCCGGGGCCACGAAGCGGTCGCCGAAGCCACGTACGCCCGGCAGCGTGCCGAAGTAGTGGTCGAACGAGCGGTTTTCCTGCATGAACACCACGATGTGCTGCAGGTCTTCGAGGCTGCGCGTCTGCGCGGCGGGGGCGATCGCTGCGGCCCGGGCGATGCTGGGCAGCAGCGGGGAAAGGCCGGCGGCAACGCCGGCCTGCAACAACCGGCGTCGGCCGATATCAGTCACGGGCTCACTCACAGGTCCACACGGAAGGAGATGCCGACAGTGCGCGGGGCGCCGATGAAGGCGTTGTCGCGGCCGTCCACCCCTGCAAGATACCCCTTGTCGGTGAGGTTGCTCACCACCAGGTTGGCACCCATGCCCTTCAGGCGTGGCGACAGGCCCTGCAGGTCGAAGCCGATATTGGCGTTGAACACGGTGGCCGAGGGCAGCTTGTTGACGTTGGCGGCATCGAGGTAGCGCGTGCCGAGGTAGCGACCGGACAGGCCGAAGTTCCAGTTTTCGCCCTGCCAGTCGGCCGACAGCACCAGGGTCTGTTCGGGCTGGCCGATCACCTTGGCACCGTCGACGATGCCCAGCTGGGTATCACGTGCGGCATCGCCACTGCCCAGGTACTTGGAGCGGTTGTAGGTATAGGCGGCGTTGAGGCGCCAGCCATTGTCCCAGCCGTAGCCGAACGCCGCCTCCAGGCCGTTGCTTTCCACGCCACCGAAGTTCTCGTAGACACCGTCGGTCTCGCCCAGGTAGTCGATGCCGCTGACGAAACCGGCCGGCAGATAGACGATGCGGTTGTCGAACTTGATGTTGTACAGGGTGACCGACGCGGTCAGCGGCCAGCGGCTGATGCGCATGCCGACTTCGATGTTGTCGGCGGTCTCCGGCTCGACGTTGCGGAAGCGCTGCGGGTCGGTCTCGCCGAGCACGCCGGAGGGAATGGCGGCGAAGTTCTGCGAGAAGCCAGCGAACAGCTCCATGCCTTCCACACCGGGTGCCCAGGTGAAGCCGGTGGACAGCAGCGGATCGGACTTGGAATCGGATTTGACGTGCTCGCTGGCACCGATCACGCGGCGGCGCGACTGGTCGACGAAGAACTGCTTCACGCCCAGGCGTGCGCTGAACGGCCCGAAGCGGGCCACGTCCTCGACGTAGTACATCTGCTCGTCAACCTTGTACTTGTCCTCGAACTGCACCCAGTACGGCTGATGGTCGAAGGCGATGTCCTGGCCGACGTTGAGCAGGCGATGCCAGTCGCGGCGCGCCGAGCGGTCCAGCTTTTCCACCCACAGGCCGCCGCGGATCGTGTTGTCGACGGCACCGAAGGTCTGCCGCCATTCGACGTCGGCGGTCACGCCCATGCGGTCGTTGTCGTAGTGGGTGTGGCGGTAGGACTGCGCGCCCAGCACGTTGCCCGCGTAGCAGTTCGGATCGTACTCGGCGGTGAAGCCCAGCCGTGGGGTGCAGCTGGCCAGGCGCTGCGCGGCGCTGCCATCGGGATTGACGAAGAAAATCTGGCCGCGGTTACTGCCGCCGTACACGGTCTTTCCACCGATGTACTCTGACTCCGGGCGACCGGCACCATCATCGCTGACCTGCGCCAGGTAGGGGGGCAGCCAGTCGCCACGACCTTCCATGCGGTGCCCGTAAGCCGCCACCGAGGCCTTGAAGCCGTTGCCGCCGTCGAAGGCCGCGCGCAGGTAGCCGAAGGTGTTCTCGCGCAGCGCACGCGAGCCGGAACGGTAGTTCTGGTCCAGGTACGGAATGCCGGTGAGGGTGCCGACCAGGTTGTCGCGGTCCGGATTGGTGGCGAAGCCCTTCGGCGAGACGCTGGTGTACTCCGGCTCGTCGGCATCGTTGTAGGACAGGTAGCCGGTCAGCGTCCAGCGATCCAGCTCGGTGATGAACTTGCCGGCGATGTGGTCGTTGCTGGTCTTGCCGCTGCCATCGATCCAGTCGTGCACACGTGCGGAAGAAGCGCTGACCCAGGCGCGGGTATGGCCGCCGAGCAGGCCGGTGTCGTAGCGCACGTAGTACTTGCGCGCCTCGTTGTCACCGGCACCGACCACGAAACGCAGGCGGCTGTCCTGCAGCGGATCGCTGGTGAGGAAGTTGAGCGTGCCACCCAGCGCCTCGTTCGAGCGCGAGGAGATGTCGGCAGTGCCCTGGCTGACTTCCACTGTTTCCAGGTCCAGGGTATCGATGTAGCGGTTGGCCAGCGAACCGCCACCGTAGCCCGAGCCGCCATTGGGCAGGCCGTCGATGGTGGTCCCGATCTGCTGGGTGTCACGGTTGGTGACGAAGCCGCGCATGCTGATCTGCGTGCCCCACACCGACGAACCGGTGGCATCGGCCTCGCTGACCACCACGCCGGGCACTTCGTTGAGCGCGTCGTTGACGCTGCTCATCACCGTCTGCCGGTTCAGTGTTTCCGCGCGCACCGAAGTCTTCGCGTAGCTGGTGGCCTGACCAATCACCTGTACCTGGTCGAGGGTACGCGCATCGCTGCTGCGCGCTTCGCCCGTATCGCCCTGCGGTGCTTCTGCGAGGGCGTCCAGGGCGGGGGCGATCAGCAGGGCCAGCAGCGAGACACGGGGAAAACGCGCAATCATTCGCATCGAAACCGGACCTTCAGAGGGAGGAAACCCCGGAGTGTCGGCAGCGCCAATGACATCGGCATGACGTGGCAGCGCAGGAACGATGGCACTGTGGGGGCGGTCACGGCCTTCGGGTATGCTCGGCGCTTCAATGGACCTGAGGTGGTGACGATGCAGAAACTGGAGAAAGCCGTCTAACCACTTGATTCTAAAGCATTTATTTTTAGGTTCTTTAGACGCTTGGACATAAACTTGGACATACTTTGAAGTCCAGCCTTCCATATGCTGCTGTGGATACCAATGGAAGACCCGCGATCAGGCGGCTCTAGGGATCTGTGGATAAGTCCCTCGCTGCCAACGCCGTTCAAGGCGCGCCAATGACGCGCAATGTCGCATCGTTGATGCCAAACTCTCCCGATTCTACTGCCGAACGGTGCCTACTTCACCCCAATTTTTCCCGATCAATCCGGTTGTAGTGCAGGCCGTATTGTTCGATGAAGTGTGTGCACCCCATGCGATGAGATGCGAGGGAACAGGCCGTTGTGGCCCATACCCCGGAGATCAATCATGGCAGACAATCAAAGCAATTCTTTCCCGCAGGCGCATGCAGCGCTATTCACCGTACCAACCGCGTTGATGCTTGATATCCGCCTCACACCGTTGGAGCGCAACGCATGGCAGGTTCTGCGCATGTTGCATGCCGCCGATGGTCGCAGTGCATTGGCAAACCTGGCGCAACTTCGCCGCTATCTCACAGCTACGCCGCTGGGGCAGCGTGCCGGGTACGAAACCGCCTGGCGGGCACTTATCGTGCTGCGGTTGACCGGGTGGATTAGCCTCGTTGGACAGCACCGCGATCCGCTGTCTGGACATGTCCTCAGCGAGCTGTATCACGCCCACGAAACCGCGCTGACGTTCCAACAGGCATGCGACCTCGACGCAAGTCTTCCGCAACTTCTGCAAGACTCCATCGGCCACGAAAACAACCAGGTGGATCGCGTTGCCGTTCACATCCGTGATGGGCTTAAAGCCACTGCCGTGGCGACCACTAGCGCGGCTCAGGAATACGATGACGATGAAGACCCGCCGTCATCCCCACCGTCAATGCAAGCGCAGTCCACGCTCCCCGATGGTTCGCCTTCGACTGATTCTGCCAGCGAGCCGAGCGTTCCGCAGCAGAACGATCAAACGCGGCAGACAATGCAGCGGCACTCCTCTACGTATACGTATAAAGAAACTAAGTATAAAAAAATATGTACGTACCGCGTGCGCGCGCGTGTGTGAGCCTGCGGCTCCCTTGCCGTTGCCGCCGTGCCTCGAACGCGCCGCAGCGGATCAACGCAGGGACATGCAAACCGCTTTGCGCCGCTTGCCCCGGCAGGTGTGCCAGGAAGTCTTGCAAGAGCTGGAGGCGCGTCATCGGGGCGGCGGCGTGCGCAACGTGGTGGCCTACCTGTTTGCGCTCATTCGTCGTGTAGGCCAGGGTGAGTTCCGGCTCTGGGCTGGCAAGAGGCTGGTCGAGCAAGTGCAGCAGGTCGCGCAGCACGTCGCCAGCCCAGAGGCCAAGGTCTTGCCGGATGCACCGCAAAGCGTGGTGCCGGCGTTCAGGCCCGCAGCGCCGGAGGTTGTGCGCTCGCACCTGGAGTCAATCCGCTCGATGTTGCACATGCCGGTGAAAGTGGGTGATCTGGCGGCCGAGCTGATGCAGAGCGGCCAATGGAAGCCGAGTCCCGCCTAGCGCCGGGCCAGCCTTCGCGGCCTGCGGCCTTGACCAAGAGGCGCTGCCTCTTGGAACTCCGTTCTCGCCGAAGGGCAAGGGTGCAGGGGGAAAAGCTCCCTGCACCCCGCCGCAAGGCTGGGGTCGCTGCGTGGCCGTCAATGGTGCGCTGCGCCGGGTGCTCACCCGTTCGGTGCTCGCCTTCGGCTGCGCTCCGCTGCGGCCTGCGCGCCCGCCATTGACCCCCACTACGCTCGCCCCAGGCAAGCCGCTGCACAAACGGAGCTGCCCGCGCTGGGTGTGCAAGGGGGACCCCCTTGCGCGCCCAGGGTGGGTAGCCGACAAGCCCCGCGGGGGCGCGTCAGCCGACATGCATACGGCTGGCCCAGTCCCCTATGCGCGAATGCTGCCGCAGCGCCTTTGGCCTTTTGCACGGTCCCCCAGCGACGCGAAGGGGCCGTCACTGCTTCGGCAGTGACGGCCCCACGGAACCCGCACGAAATATGGGCATGGGCATGTTCCTATTGTTTGCGGCATGCGTGACGATGCCCAAATACACTGACCCTGCACTACGCCAAGACCGATGGGCTTCGTACATCGGCAACCCCAACGACGCGGGTTCCCGCAAGCGTCTCCCTACCCAGGGTGGAACCACCCCCAGGCGTGCTCAGGCTCCCCCGCATGCCGCCCCTACCCACGGGGTAGAGCCACTGTTCTCCGCTTGTCCTCATCCCCTTCTTGCGCCCACGGCGCGCTACTCCCTGGCCATGTATCGAGCGCAACGCTCGGGACAGCCCCAGCTATCCCACTCACACTCAAAGGAGGTTTTCATCACCGCTACTGGCTTGTTTGGTCTTTCGCTGTACCTCCGTCCTGTCTCTCTCCAGGGAGCAAGGCGGACGCCTCATCTTCGAGGCAAACCGGTGTTCTGAGCACCATGCCCTTGTCCTTCGGGAGCCTCGCCCTGGCGAGCCGGCAACTTCACTTACCGATTCAATCTCAGAAAAGCAGGGCAGGACACGAAACCAATGGGGGCTGTATGGACGATCTGACCTACGGGTTGCGGCAGCTTTGCCGACGCAATCGGGATGGCAGTCATGCGACCCAGGCTGACCGACTACGCGGATTGACGCTGGTTGCGCAGCAACTCAGCGAGGCGGGCTTTCGGCGGATGGGTACTGGCTCGATCAAGGGCAAGCATGTGGAGGCGCTGGTGGAGCGCTGGCAGTCCGAAGGACTGTCCACAGGACGCTCAAGAACCGCCTGGCGCATCTGCGCTGGTGGGCTGAGAAGGTAGGTAAGGCCGGAGTCATTCCAGCAGACAACACCTGCCTGGGTATCCCTGAGCGGCAGCATGTGACCAATGCCGACAAATCAAAGGCGCTGGGTGATGCTCTGGACAGGGTTGGTGATACCCATGTGCGGATGAGCCTGCAATTGCAGCAAGCCTTCGGGTTGCGCCGGGAAGAGTCCATCAAGTTCCAGCCCGGTTATGCCGACCGGGGCGACCATATCGCGCTTAAAGGCAGCTGGACCAAGGGCGGACGCGAGCGCAGCGTGCCGATCACCACCGCCGAGCAGAGGCGGGTTCTCGACCTAGCGCATCAGTTGGCGGGGGCGGGATCGTTGATCCCAGCACACAAGAGCTATATCCAGCAGCGCCACACCTATGACGGGCAGTGCAAGGCGGCTGGCCTGAGCAACATGCATGGCCTGCGGCATCGGTACGCGCAAGATCGCTATGAGGTGCTGACGGGGTGGAAGGCTCCGGCCGCTGGCGGGCCACCGGCGCGTTCGCTCACACCCGCGCAACGGGACACCGATGCACAGGCTCGCCAGGAAATCAGTCGCGAACTGGGGCACGAGCGGACGCAGATTACGGCGGTTTACTTGGGGCGAAAAGGCGGCTTGTTAAGGGGCGGTGCATGTGTTGGTGATCGGACTGCCTCGGTTTCTATGCACCTTGAGCAGCAGGTCCAGGGGTTCGTGACGATATGCCACAACTGACCGAGACGGGGCGCATCTCACCATCAGCCCGATTCACAGCCGACTACACTAACTATCAGCCAACGCTAGTCTTATTTTCGAAGCCAATTAGCAGCTCGACGTATGAGTTCCTCTAAATTCTCTGGCCCACCATATCCAATGAATTTGGTTGACTCGGCGTTGATTCGCACCCAATTATCGTCGCTCCGATCAATTTTCTCTTCAACTACGTCTCTCTCTGAGGCCCCTGTTATTGTTATCCGCCATCCTGGGTTGTCGATGTTGACGATCTCAATTCCGTAGGAATGTTCCCAGACACCGTCGCATTGTGATGCGTACCATTTCTGAAGTTCTACGAATAAATCACTCATTTGCAAAGTCCCCTGCGTCTTGCCAACTCTCGTGCGACACGTACATCCTGCTTTGTTGCTGCTGTCGTAACCTCTGTCTTCTTAGACGTTGTCACTTGTCCGTTTGGCCCGACATTAACCGTACGTGATTGCACGTGAGGAGTAGGGATATCTGTTCCCGTGGCTTTGTCAAAATGCGTCGCACCCTGCAAATCTATATGTCCCTGTGTGGCGGGAGTAGAGAAAGAAGCCGAATTCTTGTTGATTTGCTGTGATAGCTCTTGTGCCATTTGGGTAGCGTCTTTTGGACCTTGGATAGTGTGGTCATTGCAATTTGGCAAGCATTTCGCACACTGTTTTGCCAGCCCCAATGGATCAACCCATGTTGCAGGGTTTGGTACATATTGGAAGATGTTCAACCCACCAGTAAACCCTGTTGGGTCCTTGCTGACGAAACGCCCCACTTCCGGATCGTAGTACCGATAGCGGTTGTAGTGCAGCCCCGTCTCGTGGTCATGGTACTGCCCCTGGAAACGAATCGGGTTAACGATTGGTGCCTTGCCCGATGCCTTGCGCAGCGCTTCTTTCACCACCCCCCAAGCCCGGTATTCGGCGGCCCAGGCAATATCGCCCCGCTCGTCCGTCAGTTCCTGCGGCGTGCCCAGGTGGTCGGTTTGGTACCAGGCCAGGCTGTCGATGGTCGGCGCCGGCGGTGGTGGGAACCACAGCGGGTCTTCGTCCTGTCGGTAGTAGTCACCGTATTCTGGTTGATCGAGCAGCGCGATGGCTTCCTCACGCACCGCCTGCGCTACCGGCACGAAGCTGCCCGGCTCGTAGACGTAGTGCGTGGTGCGCGCACCCAGGCCGTCTTCGTCGGCAATCTTGCTCTCCCAGGCCAAGTTGTCACCATCCCAGCCGAAGAGCGTGAAGCCGCACAGCAGCTCGCGGTTGCGCTTGACGCGCTCGGCGCGGTTCCAGAGCGGACCCGCCTCTCTTCTTTCCTCGTAATGCGCTTGGCTGTGCTTGGACAGCCGACGGCCCAGGGCGTCGTAGGTGTAGTCGACCGCCAGGCGCTCGTCCTCGTAGTGGGTGAGCCGGTCGAACAGGTCCCAGGTGTAGCGGCTCTCCTTACCATTGTGCCAGCGCTGGGTCATGTTGCCGCGGGCGTCGTACTGGTAGTGTGACCTGCTCGGTTTAATCGAGACAGTTTTAACTAGAAGACAGCGGGTTGCAGGTTGTGACGGGGTTGCTGCTTGAACTCCGTCGGAGTCAAGTATTGCAGGCTGCTATGGGGTCGCACCTCGTTGTAGTGAACGCGCCAGGCTTCGATCAGCACGGCGGCCTCGCGGCGCGAGCGGAACCACTCGATGGACAGGCATTCGTCGCGCAACTTGCCGTTGAAGCTTTCGTCTGTGCCGTTCTGCCACGGCTTGCCGGGGTCGTTGAGCACGGTGGCGATGCCCGAGTGGGCGATCCACTCCAGAATGGCGTGGCTGACGAACTCCGGCCCGTTGTCCGAACGCATGAACAGCGGCGCGCCGTGCAGGCTCACCAGCCGCGACAGCACTTCGATCACGCGCCTGGAGCGAATGGCCCCGGCCACGTCGATGGCAAGGCACTCTCGGGTGTATTCGTCCACGACGGTCAGGCACTTGATCTGTTGACCACTGGCCGTGGTGTCGAAGACGAAGTCATAGGCCCAGACCATGTTGGCCTTGAAGGGCGTATGAATGCGCGGGCGTACCGAGGCGATGCGCTTGCGTGGACGCTTTCGGGGCACCAGCAGTCCCGCCCGGCGCCACAAGCGATGCGTACGCGACCAACTCAGCTCGAAGCCCTTGCGGCGCAAGAAGATGCGGATGCGGCGGTAGCCGTATCTTGGGTACTGCGCCGAGAGCTCCCGCATCGCAGCGAGCACCGGCGCATCCCTGGCCGGCAGGCGCAACTGATAGCTCGGCGTGGCCCGGGACATTCCGATCAGCCCGCAGGCGCGGCGCAGACTCAGGCCCCGTGCACGCACGAAGTCCAGTTGCTCGCGCCGCGCCAGCGGGCTCACCATTTTTTTGCGTTGATCTCCTTGAGGATCTCAATGTCAAGATCGCGCTCGGCCAGCAGCTTCTTCAAACGGCTGTTCTCAAGCTCCAAGGCCTTGAGGCGTTTGACATCGGCTGCTTGCATCTGCCCGAAGTGCTTGCGCCAAGCGTAGATCGTGGCGTCGCTGACCTTGTGTTTCTTGGCGGCCTCCGCCACCGTCGTGCGATCTGCCTCGCGCAGGATCGTCACCATTTGCTCTTCTGAGAATCGACTCTTCTTCATGGGCTCATCTTCCGATTGGAGCCATCTTCCTAGATATCAATGTCTCGGAGAAACCGGGCAGGTCACTTCCCGTTCCGGATGGGCGAGGGTGTGCATTGGGCGGAAGGTCCGAGCTGGTCGGCACGCATCGTGACCGACAGTGAGGCGGCCCCCGACAAGGCGTTCTCCGCGCTGGAAGTGCAGCGCAACTTCGACGGCGTGATCACCGCCGCCGGCGGCCGCAAGGTCTTTGAAGGCAAGCTGCTGCGCGACATCTACTACGGCCCGCAACTGGAAGGCGAGATCGGGGGTGGCTTCATCGATGCGGTGAACGGTGAACAGGACGCACCCACCACCGTCTACGTGCTGCGCCAGGTCAACCGCACCGTGTGGGTGCAGCTGGCAGTGGACAGCAACGGCGCCGGTCTGGTGGTCGTGGATGACGTGCCGTTCAAGGCCACCGCGCAGTGGTCGGACCGTTTCCCGCACCTGTCCCTGCCGGCCGGCTATCGCGAGCGCAACACGCCCGAGCAGCGTGATTTCGATGCCTTCCCGTTCTGGACCGGAGATCACTTCGAACCGGTCGAGGGCCGCACCTTCGCTGCCGATTTCGACAAGGGCGAGCGCGAATACTCGATGCATGAAGTCCGTCGCAACCTTGAGGCGATGATGGCCCAGGTCAACGGCACCGAGGTGTTCGAGGGGCGCATCCCGCACGAGGCGGCCGAGGGCGTGTCGAAGCAGGTGCAGTCGTCCTACGGCAACGCGGCCAGCTACAGCTGGGACAACTATGACACCGTGGTCTATCGCGTCGATCTGGCTGACGGCCGCCAGGTGTGGGTGCATGCTCGCCTCGAATACCTCAGCGCAGGCTGGGTCGTGGTCGAGCGCAAGGGTTTCACCCAGACCGCGGCGCTGCTGCCGGCCGATGCGTTGAAGAAGAAGCTGGACAGCGACGGCCGCGTGGCGATCCAGGTCAACTTCGCCACCGACAAGGCGCAGATCCTGCCGACGTCCGAACCGCAACTGGCGCAGGTGCTGGACCTGCTGCGTGCCGACCCGTCGCTGAAACTGTCGATTGAAGGCCACACCGACAACAGTGGCGCGGCCGCGCACAACCGCAGCTTGTCCGAGGATCGTGCGCGGTCGGTGGTGGCGGCGTTGACCGCCAAGGGGGGCAACGCCGACCGCCTGCAGGCGGCCGGCTTCGGCGCCGACAGGCCGGTGGCCGACAATGGCAGCGAGCAAGGCAAGGCGCGCAATCGCCGGGTCGAGCTGGTCAAGCGCTGAACCACGCCCTCCTCAGTACCGCGCGTCCTTGGGTTTCGGGTCGCGCGGCCAGTCCTTGGCCTTGTTGGCGAAGTCCGGCCGCGGCTGGTTGATGAAGTAGCTGGCGATGTCCACCGCATCCTGGTCGGGCATCACCTGCTGCCCCAGTGGCGGCTCGCGGGTCACCGCCGGCGGCATGTTGTGCTTGACGAAACCGGCCGCCTTGTACAGGCGCGCCATGCCGGCGCCGATGTTGAAGCTGTGGTCGCCCCACAGCGGCGGGAAGGCGATATCACCACTGGCGTCGCGCCTGCCTTCGCCGTTGTCGCCATGGCAGGCGGCACACTGCACGGCGTACAGCGCCTGGCCACGGATCGGGTCCGGGGTCAGCGTGCTGTCGATGGGGCCCTCGCTGGGGGCGGCCACCTTTGCACCGTCTGGCACGGGACTGCTCAGCCACGCCATGTAGTCGAGCATCGCGCGCATCTGCGGTGAGTCCTTCGGTAGCGGCTTGCCGTTCATTGAGCGCTGCAGGCAGCCATTGATGCGCTCGGTCAGCCCGATCACCTTGCCCGGGCGCGGCATGTAACGCGGATAGGCGCCGCCGCCGGTGTTGAAATAGTGGTTGCCGAACGGTCGCTTGCCCTCGGCCATGTGGCACGAATTGCAGTTCAGATCGTTGCCGACGTTGTCCGGCAGCAGCCGTGCGGTCTCGTTGAGGAGGCGGCGGCCAAGCATCACCGATTCGGCATTGCCAAGCCCGGCGATCTCTTCGGCGCTGGGTGCGTGGTAGTGGCCGACCACCTTGCCCTGCGCATCGAGGATATCCATCGTGCTGGCTACGGCAGCATCCAGGTCCGGGTACAGATGGCGATAGGCGAGGGTGCCGGCGCCGGCCAGCAGCACGAGGGTGACCACGCTGCCGACCAGCAGGCGGGAGCGTTTGCGCGAACGTTTCATCGTGCGGCCTCCTGCGGAACGTAGTGCACCGGCTTGTCACGCACCACCCGGCGCATGCGCGCCACGTCGACCTCGCTCACCGCGCTGGCCTGGTTGCCCCAGCTGCTGCGGATGAAGGTCAGGATCTGTGCCAGCTGCGCATTCGGCAGCTGCTCGAAGCCGGGCATGGTGAAGGCCATGCGATCGTGCGGGGTATGCGGCGTGCGGCCGCCGATCAGGGTCACCTGCACCAGCGAGCTGGGGTCATCGGCGAACACGATCGAGTTGCCGGCCAGGGCCGGGTAGACCCGTGGCATGCCGCGGCCGTCGGCGCGATGGCAGGCCTGGCAATGCTCGGCATAGGCCAGCGAGCCGGCCACGCGATAGTCGCCACTGCGCAGTGCGGCGGTGGTGGTGTCGGTACCCGGCGACCACTGCGCACTGCGGCCCTCGCGTGCCGGCAGCTGTTTCAGGTAGCGGGCCATCGCCAGCAGGTCGGCGTCGGACAGGTACTGGGTGCTGTGCTCGACCACGTCGGCCATGCCGCCGAAGGCCGCGGAGCGATCGGTGCGTCCGGTGCGCAGGAAGTCGACGATCTCGCCCTCGTTCCAGCTGGCCAGACCGGTTGATTCATTGCGCAGGTTCTTCGCATACCAGCCTTCCAGCACCGAGCCGGACAGGAACTGGCGGCTGCCATCATCGGCCATCGCCTTTTCCTGGAACGCCAGGCCGCGTGGCGTGTGGCAGGCGCCGCAGTGGGCCAGGCCTTCCACCAGTTCGGCGCCGCGCTGCTGGCTGGCATCCAGCGACGGATCCGGGTTGAACGTACGCGGGCGTGCGAACAGCAGCTGCCACCAGGCCAGTGGCCAGCGCATGTTGGCCGGCCACGGGATCGTGCTGTCGGCGTTGCCCTGCTTCACCGGCTGCACCGAGCCCATGAAGTAGGCGTACAGCGCCTTGATCTCGGCATCGCTGGCGATCACGTATGAGGCATACGGCATTGCCGGATACAACGGCTGCCCATCGTGACGGATGCCGCGACGGACCGCGCGCTCGAAGTCGGCGTAGTCGTAGGCGCCAATGCCGGTGTCCGGATCGGGCGTGATGTTGGTCGAGTAGATCGTGCCCATCGGCGTCTGCATGCCGAGGCCACCGGCGAACGGCTTGCCGCCCGGCGCAGTGTGGCAGGCGGCGCAGTCGGCGGCGCGCGACAGGTACTGTCCCTGCGCGATCAGCGTCGGATCGTGGATGTCGACCTGCGCCGTCTGTCGCGGTGCGAACCAGTAGGGCGTGGTGCGGGCGATGCCGTAGGCGGCGGCAAACGTGGCGGCCAGGGCAATGGCGAGCTTGAGCGAGGTGCGCATGGCGGCACTGTGGGCAATCCCGCGCGCGCGTTCATTGATCCGGATCAATGACTGAACGGATACAGCTTGTACACCAAGCTGAATCGTTCCTGCGTTGTCATCAAGCCGTCATCCGCGCGCGATAGATGACCGGTCTATCGGGGCGTTAACGTCCCAGCCTGTCTGATTCACCCCAATGACGTGATATGAAGCGCCTGCTGCTGTTGTTGCTGGCGTGCGTCGGCCTGTGGCTGGCTGCATGCTCCTCCTCGATCAATGCCTCGTCCACCTCGCTCGCCGACAGGCTGATCGCGCCAGGTGGCGTATCGACCCTGCTCGATCGCCCGCGTATTGCCGCGGCCATCGCCGAACTGCCCAACCGCCATGGCTTCGCGCCGGGCCGCGATGGCGTGCCGATCTTCTGGCGTGTGTTCGATCCCGGCGACTACGGCGCGCGTTATCACTACCTGCCGCAGCGCCACGAGAACGGCCTGCCGCTGGATACCGGCCTGAGCCTGGCAGTACCGCAACCGTTCCGCGCGCAGGCCCCGCGCGGCACCGTGGTGCTGCTGCACGGTTGGATGATGAACGGCGATTCGATGCTGCCGTGGTCGCTGCAGCTGGCCGAATCCGGCTATCGCGTGATCACGCTGGACCTGCGCAACCATGGACAGTCCGGTGCAGGCCCGTCCGGATACGGCACCTATGAATCCGACGATGTGGTCGATGTAATCGGTGAGCTGCGCGCGCGTGGTGAAGTAACCGGCCCGCTGTACCTGTTCGGCGTGTCCTATGGCGCCGCCACAGCGGTATTCACCGCCGACAAGCTCGGTGACCAGGTGGAAGGCGTGGTGGCGATGGAATCGTTCGCCAATGCCGGTGTGGCGATCCGCACGATGATTCCGCACCTGATGGGACTGCAGCCGGAAGGCCTGAAGGCGCAGGCGGTGGCGTCGTACGCGCGCTGGCGCTACGGCGGCCAGGACATCAACCAGGTGATCGCCGCCGCCAGCCGCCGCATCGACGTCGATCTGGACCGCGTGGATGTAGCGCGCGCGCTGGCCGATACCCGCGCCTGCGTACTGCTGCTGCACGGCCAGGGCGACCAGCACATTCCGGTCAGCCAGGGCCGCGAACTGGCGCAGGCCAATCCGCGCGCGCACTACATCGAGATGCGCGGCGAGGACCACATCACCCTGCCGCTGCGGCTGGACCTGCTGGCCGGAGTGGTCGATGACTGGATGGCGCGCGACGAGCACCATCCGCAGAGTGCCTGCCCGGCGCCCCAGCTGCCGGCCCAGGCCGAGTGGCTGACACGCAGCTGAGAAAAGGGGACGGAGGGGATTAAGTCGTTTCTCGCACAGCTGGGCCAGAAACGACTTAATCCCCTCCGTCCCCTTTTTTCTGTCAGGCCACCCGTCTTGCCAGCGAGCGCGCAGACGCCGCGACGCCCAGCAGCAGCGCGGCCACGCAGAGGAAGGCGAAGCCGAGGCTGGTAGCGTGTGCGAGTGCGCCGATCGCTGCCGGTCCGGCGAGGATGCCGGCGTAGCCCAGCGTGGTGACCGCGGTGATGGCGATGCTCTCCGGCATCACCCGCTGTTGGCCCGCCATCGAGAACAGCGCCGGCACGATGTTGGCGCAGCCCAGCCCGACCAGTACGTAGCCGGCCAGCGCCACCGGGAACGATGGCACCAGCGTCGCCAGGGTGAAACCCGCAGCAGCGGTGATGCCGCCGAAGACCAGGGTGCGGGTCCGGCCGAGGCGCTCGACGATGCCGTCGCCGAACAGGCGCATCGCGGTCATCGCCAGGGTGAACAGTGCGAAGCCGGCACCGGCCTGGTCACGTGGCACCTGCCGCACTTCGGCGAGGAACACCGCGCTCCAGTCCAGCATCGAGCCCTCGGCGAGGAACACCACGAAGGCCAGCACGCCGATGAACAGCACCACGCCATGCGGCAGTGCCAGCAGGGGGCCTTCATGCAGGATCCGTTGTGGGCGCCAGTGCGGTGCCGACAGCACTGCCACCAGCAGCAGAGCGGCCACCGAAACCAACGCGGCCAGCCACAGCGGCGTACCCAGGATCAGCATGCCGGTCATGCAGCCGGCACCGACGAAGCCGCCGATGCTGTAGAAGGCATGGAATCCGGACATCATCGCGCGCCCGGCGTCGCGCTCGACCGCGACCGCCTGCATGTTCATCGCACAATCCAGTGCACCGACGCCGGCGCCGAACACGAACAGGGCCGCGCCCAGCGCTACCGGAGAGGGCGCCAGCACCAGCAAGGGCAGGGCGCACAGCATCGTCGCGCAGGTGATCACCATCACCCGGCGGCATCCCAGCCGCCCGGTCAGCGCACCTGCCAGTGGCATCGCCAGCAGTGAGCCGAGCCCGAGGCACAGCAGCACCGCGCCGAGGCTGGCGTCGGACAGTCCGGCCTTGGCCTTGGCGTAGGGCACCATCGGCGCCCATGCGGCGGTGGCGAATCCAGGGATGAAGAAGGCGGCACGGGTGGCGTGCTGTTGGGCACGTGGGGATGAAGGCGTCATGCGCGGTGCGAAGCTCCAGGGGGTGTTCATGAAAACGTTTTCAGGACGGCTCGGCAAGTGCCATGCGTGATATCGGGCGACGCATACGATTGCAGTGACCCAATCGCGTCACTGGCGATTAACGTCGCCCACGGACAGTGGCTGCACGGTCGGCATTCCGCCGCCCGCTGCCGGAGACCTGTACATGAGCACGACACCGACCATCCTCCTCGTCCACGGCTTCTGGGGCGGGGCCGCACACTGGGCCAAGGTGATCCTGGAACTGCATCGCAACGGCCATGACCGTGTGCAGGCGGTGGAGTTGCCGCTCACGTCGTTGGCTGATGATGCAGGACGCACCCGGAAAATGATCCGGCAGATCGACGGGCCGGTGCTGCTGGTCGGCCACTCCTATGGCGGCGCGGTGATCAGCCAGGTCGGCAACGAGGACAACGTGAAGGGCCTGGTCTACATCGCCGCTTTCGCGCCTGATGCCGGCGAGAGCCCCGGTGGCATCACCCAGCAGCACCTGCCGGAGGCGGCGCCGAACCTTGCGCCGGACAGCGATGGCTACCTGTGGCTGCGTGCGGACAAGTTCCATGAGAGCTTCTGCCAGGATCTGAGCGAAGACGAGGGCTGGGTGATGGCGGTGACCCAGAAGGCACCGCTGGCCAGCACCTTCGGTGATGCGGTGAGCGACCCGGCGTGGAAGCACAGGCCGAGCTGGTACCAGCTGTCCCGCCACGACCGCATGATCGCGCCGGAGAACCAGAGGGCCATGGCCACGCGCATGCAGCCCAAACGACTGCTGGAGCTGGATGCCAGCCATGCCTCGCTGGCCTCGCAGCCGAAGGAGGTGACCGCGCTGATCCTGGAGGCCTGCGCCGCCATCGGCGGCTGAGCCTGCGGCAGCGCGCCGCACCACAGCACATCGCACGACAGCCGGGGCGCAGGGGAGTACACTCCTGCGCCTGCGGCCATCTGGCCGCGTCCCCGTCTTCCCTCCAGCCGCCGCCAGAGGATCCCACCCGATCGTGGAGGTCCCGTCGTGCTGTCTGTGCCTGATGCCCGTATTCCGTCCCCATTGCCGCGTCGCCGTGCGTTGCCGCAGGCGCTTGCCCAGGGCCTGCTGATCACCGCACTGGCCAGCAGCGGCATCGCAGCCGCGCAGTCCGCCACCGAGCCGGACAAGGCCGCCGAGGCCCCGGCATCGCAGACCCTGCAGACCGTGCAGGTCACCGCCAACCTGCTCGGCACCATCACCGAGGGCAGCGGCGCGTACACGCCCGGCACCATCGCCACCGCCACCCGCCTGGTGCTGACGCCACGGCAGACCCCGCAGACCATCAGCGTCATTACCCGCGCTCAGATGGACGACTTTGGCCTGAACGGCATCGATGACGTGATGCGGGTGACCCCCGGCATCAGCATCGTGACCTACGACAGCGAGCGCACCGAGTACTACGCGCGCGGCTTCGCCGTGCAGAACTTCCAGTACGACGGCATCCCGATGTCGCGTGACTCGGCCTATTCGGCGGGCAACACGCTCAGCGATACCGCGATCTATGACCGCATCGAAGTGCTCAAGGGCGCGACCGGCCTGCTCACCGGCATGGGCGATCCGGGCGCGACCATCAACCTGGTGCGCAAGAAGCCGGGCAAGGAGTTCGCCGGCAGTGCGACGCTGGGTGTGGGCCGCTGGGATGACTATCGTGCCGAGATCGATGTTGGCGGCCCGTTGACCGCCGATGGACGCGTGCGCGGTCGTGCGGTGGGCGCCTGGCAGGACAAGCATTCCAATCTCGACTTCTACCAGCGCACCAGCAAGGTGGGCTACGCGGTGCTGGAAGCCGATCTGGGCGAGCGCACGCTGCTGACCGTGGGTGGCGATACGATGGACAGCGACCCGAAGGGCTCGACCTGGGGTGGCATCCCGCTGCTGGACAGTGCCGGCAACTTCAATGACATGCCGCGTTCGTTCAACAACGGCACCCGCTGGAGTGGCTGGCGCCAGTATGTGCGCACCGGCTTTGCCACGTTGGAGCACACGTTCAACAATGACTGGGTTGCCAAGCTGCAACTCAACCACCAGGTCAACGGCTATGACGCCGCACTGGCCGGCGCCGCCGCCGGCAATCCCGATCCGTTGACCGGCGAGGGCGTCAGCCTGTGGCTCGGCAAGTACGTTGGCAAGACCGTCAGCAATGCTGCCGACTTCTATGTGAGCGGTCATTTCGGCCTGTTCGGGCGGGAGCATGAGCTGGTGGTCGGTGGCAGCGCCTCGCGCAAGCGCTGGACCAATACCGGCTACGGCCCGCAGGCGGGGTTCCCGGATACCGTGCCGGACTACAGAACCTGGAATGGCGACATTCCCGAGCCGGAGTGGCAGCGCAGCTACAGCAACAACGAAGTGACGCGTGAGAACGGCCTGTACGTGGTCGGCCGCTTCGACGTGGCCGATCCGTTGAAGGTGATCGTCGGCAGCCGCCTGGCCAGCTACCGTTCGCCGCAGACGCGCGAAACCGGCGTGTTCGTACCGTATGCCGGCGTGGTCTACGACCTTGGCGAGCACTATTCGGTGTATGCCAGCTACAGCACCATCTTCAAACCGCATAGCGAACGCGACGAGCAGGGCAAGGCACTGGATCCGCTGGAAGGCCGCAGCTACGAGATGGGCCTGAAGGCCGAGTTCCTCGATGGGCGCTTCAACGCCAGTGCGGCGCTGTTCCAGCTCGACCAGGACAACTTCGCCCAGCCCACTGGTGGCAAGACGCCGGACGGGCAGGATGCGTATCGCGCCCTGATGGGCGTGCGTACCAAGGGCTACGAGCTGGAAATGTCGGGCCAGCTGGCCGAGGGCTGGCAGGTGCAGGGTGGGTTCTCGCACAAGATCGCCCGCCAGGCCGGTGCCAAGGTGACCACACTGGAGCCGGAAAACCAGTTCAGCCTGCACACCAGCTACCGCCTGCGCGGCGACTGGAAGGGGCTGACGCTGGGCGGTGGCGCGCGCTGGCAGGATTCCACTTTCGGCGAGATCACCAACCCGGCCACGCAGGCCAAGGTGGTGCATCGCACCCAGCCCTATTGGCTGCTGGATGCGATGGCGCGCTATGAATTCAACGATCGCCTGTCGGCTACGCTCAACGTCAACAACCTGCTGGACAAGCGTTACTACACGATCTTCAGCTGGTACAGCACCTACACCTGGGGTGAGCCGCGCAACGTGCGGTTGGCGATGACGTACAAGTTCTGACGCCGGTGGTGCTGTAGAGCCGAGCCCGCGCTCGGCTGGCTGTCAAACCGCAGTCGAGCATGGCTCGGCTCTACAAATACGCCCGCGATGCTTTTCGGCATCGCGGGCGTTGTCGTTACAGCGGCAGGTCGAACACCAGCACTTCGGCGTCGTTGCCGTTCTCCAGGGTCAGCTGCGCTTCGTCGCTGACCTGCAGCGCATCACCGGCTTCCAGGGTGATGCCATTGACCTGCAGCTGGCCTCGGGCCACCTGCACATAGGCGCCACGACCGTTGCCGAGGGCGTGGTGCAGCTTCTGGCCGCCATCGAGGATGGTGGCGAAGATGCGGGCATCCTGGTGGATGCGCAGCGAACCATCGGCACCGTCCGGCGAGGCGATCAGGCGCAGCTGGCCGCGCTTGGTTTCCGGTGCGAAGTGGGTCTCTTCGTACGACGGAGTAATGTTCTCCGCGTCCGGGAAGATCCAGATCTGCAGGAAGTGCACGGTCTCGTCGGCGGAGTGATTGAACTCGCTGTGGCTGACACCGCTGCCGGCACTCATGCGCTGCACGTCGCCGTAACGCAGCACCGAGCCGGTGCCCATCGAGTCCTTGTGCTCCAGCGCGCCGCCCAGCACATAGGAAACGATCTCCATGTTGCTGTGGCTGTGGGTGCCGAAGCCCTGGCCGCCGATCACCTTGTCTTCGTTGATCACCCGCAGCGGTCCGAAGCTGACGTAGCGGGGGTCGTAGTAGTTGGCGAAGGAGAAGGTATGGCGCGAGGACAGCCAGCCATGCTCGGCCAGGCCACGGGTAGCGCTCTTGCGGATCTGCAGCATGATGGAATCTCCTTGTTCGATGGTTTCGATGGGGCGGGGTGGGCTTGTAGCCGCTGTGTTTCCCCGTTGGAGAGAAGTATCCGCTTGCGCCCGGGGTTTGAAAAACGGATAGTTTTGACAGCCATCATCGAAAAATTCGAATGCTCAAACTCAGTCTCGATGCCCTGCAGATCCTGGACGCCATCGACCGCCGCGGCTCGTTCGCCGGTGCCGGCAAGGCTCTGCACAAAGTGCCTTCGACCATCTCCTACACCGTGGCCAAGCTGGAGGAGGACCTGGGCGTGCAGTTGTTCGACCGGGTCGGACCGCGCGCCGAACCAACCGAGGCCGGCCGCGCGCTGCTGGAGGAGGGTAGGCACCTGCTGCGCGCCGCGCGCGAGCTGGAGCTGCGGGTGCGGCGAGTGGCCTCGGGCTGGGAGACCGAGCTGACCCTGGCGGTCGACTCGGTGTTTCCGACCTGGTTGTTGGGGCCGGACATCGCCGCATTCCGTGAGGCCGAGGCGCCGACCCGGCTGCGGCTGATTGGCGAGGCCCTGTCCGGCACCTGGGAGGCCCTGCTGGACCGCCGTGCCGACCTGCTGGTCGGTGCGCCGGGCGAGGGGCCCAGTGGCGGTGGTTACGTGGTCGAGCCGCTGGGCACGGTGGAGTTCGTGTTCGCGGTCGCCCCCGATCATCCGCTGGCCGCAGTGCCGGGCGTGCTCGGACGCGAACAGCTGGTCGAGCACTGCGCGATCGCGGTCTCCGATTCGGCGCGGCGGCTGCTGCCGCGCACGGTCGGTCTGTTGATGGGGCAGGAGATGCTGACGGTGCCGGACATGGCCAGCAAGCTGAAGCTGCAGTGCGAAGGCGTGGGCTTCGGTTTCCTGCCCGAGCCGTGCGCGCGCGCGGCGGTGGCGCGTGGCCAGCTGGTGATCCGCGAGGTGGAGGAGCACAAGCCGGAAGAGACCTTCTGGCTGGCTTGGCGCACCGGCGAGGATGGCGCCGCACTGCGCTGGTGGCGAGAGCGCCTGCGCAGGCCGGAGCTGCTGTCACAGTGGTGGCAGTCAATGGCCAGGGGGTAGGGGTTTGGCAGGGCTGCGCCCTGCACCCGCTACGAGCTGGAGCAACAGCAACAGCAACAGCAACAGCAACAGCAACAGCAACAGCAACAGCAACAGCAACAGCAGAAGCTGGTTTCCTGTGGGGAGGCGGGGTGGGTCCGGTTGCGGGGGCCGCTGCAAGTCCCCCTCCGGGGCCCGGCCCAGCCGCTGGCGGCTGTGCGTTCGGGCGCTTGCGAAGCAATGCTTCGCAAGCAAAGCGCCCTCACCCATGTAAGCTCGGTCGCCGCTTGCTCGTGTGCGCTGTCCTGCGTACACGGCAAGACCCGGGTTGGGCCTCCTGCCCAACCCGCCCGAGGCATGCCTCGGGCCCATGCGGCTCACGCCCCCGCAACCGGACCCACCCCGCCTTCGACAGTTTTCCGCGATCTGTCGGAACGGCGTACTGCTCTGGTAGGTGTCGACCTTGGTCGACACGGTAGATCCACGCCATGCGTGGATGAATTCATTCGATATCTGACAGATGTGTCGACCAAGGTCGACACCTACCAACAGCCGCGTGAACCTGTCGAAGGTGGGGCGGTGTCGGAGTGCGGGGTGTCAGCCGCATGGGCCCGAGGCATGCCTCGGGCGGGTTGGGCAGGAGGCCCAACCCGGGTCTTGCCGTGTGCGCAGGACTGCGCACACGAGCAAGCGGCTGCCAAGCCTACAGGGACGTACTTGCGGCGTCCCCGCACTCCGACACCGCCCCGCCACTCCACGGAATGCCAGCTTTTGCTTTTGCTGTTGAGGTTGCCGGCCAGCGGCCGGCACTACCAGGGGTGCAGGGCGCAGCCCTGCCGAAAAACACACATAAAAAAACAGCAGGCCGGGGCCTGCTGTTTCGGTGTAATGGTGCGCCCGGAGAGATTCGAACTCCCGACCGCCTGGTTCGTAGCCAGGTACTCTATCCAACTGAGCTACGGGCGCCAATTACATAAACTTGTTGTGCTGACTGTGTATGGTGCGCCCGGAGAGATTCGAACTCCCGACCGCCTGGTTCGTAGCCAGGTACTCTATCCAACTGAGCTACGGGCGCGCGGTACACAATCAACTTACTGCTTAATTTTACTGCATTTCCAGCGGCGGATGCTGAAAACCTGTCGAGTGGTGCGCCCGGAGAGATTCGAACTCCCGACCGCCTGGTTCGTAGCCAGGTACTCTATCCAACTGAGCTACGGGCGCCCTGCGACAGGAGCGGAATTATGCGGATGTCGGCGCGTACCGTCAACAGTTTTGTGAAAATTTTCATCCAACTGAATGAAAAAGCTGTCAGCTACGGCCTCCGGCGCCTTCAGCCACGCGAAATGATCGGCGCGCGTGCCCAATTCCTGCGCGGACAGCACGCGCAGCTGCGCGTCCACATTCGGCAGCTTCGCCAGCAGCGTCTGCATCGATCCGGTCGGTGCCAACCAGTCGTGCTCCATCAACACGGCCTGTGCGCTGCCATGCACGCGCGCCATCTGCGCATCGAGGTCTTCGTTCATGCCGGCCGCGGCGTAGTGGTTGTTCAGGCCAACGCGCGCCCAGTCGGCGATCAGCCCGCGCGCTTCGGTGCCACCAAAGCCGAGGCGCCGACCATGCAGCACGCCCTGGCGTTGCGCGATCCACGGCAGGAAACGATAGACCAGTGGCAGCAGCCAGCCACGCGGTGGCGGGAAGCCGCGCCAGAACGGTGAGCCGCTGGCGGCCAGCCACAGCCGGTTGAAGTGCTGCGGGTTGCGGCCGGCATGCACGCAGGCCAGCTGCCCGCCCAGACTGTGTCCACCGATGATCCAGGGCAGGGCGTCGGCGGCGTCATCGGCTGCGGCCAGGACGGCCTGGCTGGCCGGCAGATCCTGTTCGAGTACCTCGCGATAGCCCCAGTCCTGCGTGCGCGACGGGCGCAGTGAGCTGCTGCCGTTGCCGCGCCACTCATGCAGGTAGACCGCCACGCCCTTCGCCGCCAGCGCCAATGCCAGTGGCAGGTAGTGACGCGCGGCCACGCCCAGCGCTGGCAGCCACAGCAGGCGCGCGATGGGCTGTGCAGGCACGCAGGCGATCACTTCGTAGCGATGGCCGTCGTCGCACTGCACGGCGAGGACGCTCGACGTCAGGCTCATGCGTGCGGTGCCGCGCCGAAGTGATCGAGCACCAGCACCTCGCTGCGGCCAGGCGCGTAGCCCTGCTGCAGGCCGCGCGCAACGTAGTCGATGCCGGCTTCGCAGGCATTGGCCAGGCTCAGGCCGTTGCACAGCTGCGCGGCGATGGCCGAGGCGAGCGTGCAGCCTGTGCCATGTGCGTCCAGCGGCAGGCGGGCGTGGATGAATTCTTCGCTGCTGACGCCGTCGAAGTAGCGATCGATCACGCGGTTGCCTTCCTGCAGGTGGCCACCCTTGAGCAGGACTGCGCCGGCTCCGAGATCGAGCAGGGCAGAGGCAGCCTGTTCGGCGTCATCGCCGTTGCCGATCTTCCGGCCGATCAGGAGTTCTGCTTCCGGGGTATTGGGCGTAACCAGCGTCGCCAACGGCAGCAGGCGTTCGCGCATGGCCTTGAGCGCACTTTCCTCCAGCAGGCGCGCGCCGCTGGTGGCGACCATCACCGGGTCCAGCACCACGTGCGGCGGGCGATGCTTTTCCAGTGCGTCGGCGACGGCATGGATCACCTCGGCGTTGGCCAGCATGCCGAGTTTCACGGCATGGATGTCGAAGTCATCGAAGCAGGCCTCGATCTGCGCCTGCAGGAATGCGATCGGTGGCACATGCACGGCGGTGACGCCACGGGTGTTCTGTGCAGTCAGCGCGGCGAACACGGCCAGGCCATGCACGCGGTGCGCGGCGAAGGCCTTGAGATCGGCAGGGACACCGGCGCCACCGCCGGAGTCGGAGCCGGCGATGGTGAGGGCGGAAACGGGAGTGGTCGGGCTCATCAGTTGATTGTGCCGTGGTCCCGCAGGGGAAGGTAGATCCACGCCATGCGTGGATGTCCTTGATTCAATGCCGCCAACGCGCCCACTGCTGGTACACCACATAACCCAGCCCGGTCAGGCCGGTCAGCAGGGCGGGGGCGAGCAGGGCGTCGTATTGCCAGCGCATGAACAACCAGGCGCCGAGGATGCCGCCGCCGAGGAAGCCGCTGATGATCAGGCCGCTGAGGGTCAGCCGTCGAACCTGCAGCGGCAGTCCACGCAGCAGGTGGCCCAGGCCGATGCCGAGGTCGGTGAACATGCCGCTGAGGTGGGTGGTGCGCACCACCGCGCCACTGAAGGTGGTGGCCATCGCGTTCTGCAGGCCGCAGGCCATGGCGGTGGCCAGTGCACCCCAGATCTGATGCTGTTCGAACAGCGGAATGGCGACCAGCAGCAGTGCCGATTCCAGCGCCAGCGCGACACCGTAGCGGCGGCCCAGCTGCAATGCGCTGTCCTGGATCAGCAGGCCGCTGAGCATCGCGCCCAGCGAAAACGCGATCAGCAATCCCCACAGGTGGCCGACCGCGCGCCAGTCACCCTGGGCCAGCGCCATGCCGAGCTGGCTGGTGCTGCCGGTCATGTGGCTGACCGCCTGGTGCTCGAAACCGAGGAAGCCGACCACGTTGACCATGCCGGCCACGCACGAGAGCGCGACCGCGCCGATCCAGACCCAGGTGGGCAGGCGTATTCCCATCGGCGGGGCCCCTCAGGGCCCGCCGAAGCCGCCGTTGAACTGCAGCTCGCTGAAGGTGTTGCTGGCCGGGTCGAATACCGCGCCCCAGAACTGCGTGCCGCCGTCACAGACGCGGATCGCTTCCCGTGCCGGGTTGATGCCGCTGTCGTCGGGCAGATGGAAGGCGTTGATGTAGATCAGACGCTTGCCGGCGCTTTCGATGCCGACGTACTGGCGGTCGAAGTCCAGCACCTTCGGTACCTGTGATTCCAGCGACGACAGCTGCGCCTCCAGCTGGTCGATCTGCTGCCGGCTGGGCGCCCAGTAACCACTGACCCGCCCGGCCTCGCGGCCGGGACTGGGGCGCGAGCAGGTATCGAGCACCTGCGCGGCGATGATCGGGCGGGTGACCACCCAGGATTGGCCGGTGCGCTCGGCGGTCGGCACGCTGGCCGGGCCGCGCGTGGTGGTGCAGGCACCCAGGGTGGCTGCGAGGGCGATCGCAGCCGTGGGCAGCAGCAGGCGGGTGCAGCGGTTCACAACACCTCCGAAGCGTAATCGGCCAGGCGCGAGCGTTCGCCTCGGCGCAGGGTGATGTGCGCACTATGCGGCCAGTTCTTGAAGCGATCCACCGCGTAGGTCAGGCCCGAGGTGGTCTCGGTCAGGTACGGGGTGTCGATCTGCTCGACGTTGCCCAGGCAGACGATCTTGGTACCGGGGCCGGCACGGGTGATCAGCGTCTTCATCTGCTTGGGGGTGAGGTTCTGCGCCTCGTCCAGGATCAGGTAGCGCGACAGGAAGGTGCGGCCGCGCATGAAGTTCATCGAGCGGATCTTGATGCGGCTGGCGAGCAGGTCGTTGGTTGCCTGGCGCCCCCAGGTGCCGCCTTCCTGGTTGTGCGTGAGCACTTCCAGGTTGTCGGTCAGTGCACCCATCCACGGCGTCATCTTCTCTTCCTCGGTGCCGGGCAGGAAGCCGATGTCCTCGCCGACGCTGACCGTGGCGCGGGTCATGATGATCTCGCGGTAGCGCTGCTGGTCCATCGTCTGCGCCAGGCCGGCGGCCAGCGCCAGCAGGGTCTTGCCGGTGCCGGCGGTACCCAGCAGCGTGACGAAGTCGATCTCCGGATCCATCAGTGCGTTGAGCGCGAAGTTCTGTTCTCGGTTGCGTGCGCTGATGCCCCACACGGCGTGGCTGCCGTGGCGGAAATCATCGACCAGTGACAGCACCACCTTGCCGTCGCCGACCACGCGGCTGACGCGCAGCTCGACTTCATCTTCGCCAGGCAGGTAGACGTACTGGTTCGGGTACCACTCCTCGCCATCCTGCGCAAGGATTTCGTAATGCGTGCGGCCCTTGTCGCTCCAGCTGCGCAGGTCATCGCCGTGGCGCTTCCAGAAGTCTTCCGGCAGCTCGGTGGCGCCGGTGTAGAGCAGGCTGAAATCGTCCAGCGCGCGGTCGTTCTCGTAGTCCTCGGACACGATGCCGGCGATCGCGGCCTTGATCCGCAGGTTGATGTCCTTGGAGACGAACACCACCGGCAGGTCCGGGGTTTCTTCCTTCAGTGCCAGGATCGCGCCGAGGATGGCGTTGTCCGGGATGACCTTGCCGAAGCTCTTGCCGGCGTCGAAATGGCTGGTCTGGAAGCGCAGCTTGCCGGCGCTCTGCTTGCCGCGCAGCTGCAGGCCATTGGGTCGCTGCAGCGGAATGCCGTCGGCCAGGTTGTCCAGGCCGGATTCCTGCACCAGCTCGTTGAGGAAGCGGCTCACCTGGCGGGCGTTGCGGCTCGCTTCGGAGGTGCCCTTCTTGCCGTTGTCCAGCTCCTCGATCACCTGCATGGGCAGGTAGACGTCGTGCTCCTCGAATTTGAACAGCGCGGTGGGATCGTGCATCAGCACGTTGGTATCCAGCACGTAGATGCGCTTGCCTCGGGTCATCGTCGATTCCTGGTTACGGACAGGGAAAAACCACCACGGCCTGCTGCGGGGCAGGGTGATGGCAGACACAGTAGGCAGTGGGACTCACTTGGACTGGGAGGCCTTCAGTTCGGCGAGAACGGCATCGGCATGACCTGCAACCTTGACCTTGCGCCAGGACTGCACGATGCGGCTGTCGGGGGAAATCAGGAAGGTGCTGCGTTCGATGCCACGTACCTGCTTGCCGTACATGTTCTTCATCTTGATCACGTCGAAGGCGCTGCACAGCGCTTCGTCGCCATCGCTGACCAACGGGAAGTTGAAGCCCTGCTTGGCACAGAAGTTGTCGTGCGACTTCACCGAGTCGCGCGAGACACCGAGTACCACCGCGCCTGCCTTCTTGAATTTCGGCAGCAGTGCGTTGAAGTCGATGCCTTCGGTGGTGCAGCCGGGGGTGCTGTCCTTGGGATAGAAGTACAGCACCAGCCAGTGGCCGGCGTAGTCGCCGAGAGTGGCCTGTTCGCCACCGGACAGCGCCAGAGGCAGGGAGAGGGTGGTGCTGTCCAGGGTATCGCCGTTGTTCATGAGGTCCTTCTGTCGAGCCTGGGTTCTTTCTACGACAATTGCATGAAACGCCACGCGCCCGTGAGAGGCGCGCGAAGAATCAGAATTTCATCGGGTCCATGATCGCGTCCAGGTTCAGGTGGTCGCAGAATTCAAGGAAATCGTCGCGCAGCGCGGCGATGTGCATGTTGGCCGGCACGCCAATGGTGACCTGCGCGCTGAACATCTCCGCACCGGTCTGCATGGCGCGGTAGCGCGTGCTCTGCAGGTTCTCGATGGTGATGCCCTGGCGGTCGAAGAAATCGGCCAGCTGGAACAGGATGCCCGGCTTGTCGGCGGCGATCACTTCGACGATGTACGGCAGCAGGTTGGACTGCGCCTGTTTGGCGGCGGTGCGGTACCAGACCAGTTTCAGGCCCTCTTCGCGCTCCAGCCGGGTCAGCATCGCTTCCAGCTTGGCCACCGAGTCCCAGGAGCCGGTGGCCAGGGCGGTGACCGAGACATCGCGGCCGACCGTGGCCAGGCGTGCGTCCACCAGATTGCAGCCGCTGTCGGCAATGCGGCGGGTGACGGACAGCAGGGGAGACTCCGGATGCGTCGTGTAGGCGTTGATCAGGAGGTGGTTTTCGCTCGGCGCGGGGCGCGGGGTGGTGTCGGTCAAGGCGATTCCGGGTAATGCATGCGTTAGTCTGAATGCCCGCCAGAGGCGGGGATCCACCGGTGTCCAGCATACTTGCCCGTGCTTTCGCGCCGCAAGTAACATTCAGGTCGCCCCCGGCCTTTCGTGGCGGGCGTTTTCCCTTTCCAGCCAAGAGCAGCACGTCCTTGTCCCTTTCCGGCCTCATCACCGCGCTGGCGACCCCGTTCCGGGCCGACGGCGCCCTCGATCCCGACGGTTGGCAGCGCCTGCTGCACCTGCAACTGGAAGGTGGCGTCCATGGCGTTGTCGTAGCCGGCTCGACCGGTGAAGCAGCGACCCTCACCGATGCCGAGTACGACCTGCTGCTGGCCAGCGCGGTCGAGCGCATCGGCGGCCGCATCCCGGTCATGGCCGGTACCGGCCTGTCGGGCACCGCCAAGACCATCGAACAGACCCGCCGTGCCGCCGCGCTTGGCGCCAGCCACGCGCTGGTGGTCACCCCGCCGTACGTGCGGCCGACCCAGGCTGGCCTGATCGCCCACTACCGCGCGGTCGCCGACCAGGGCGGGCTGCCGGTCGTGCTGTACAACGTGCCAGGCCGCACCGGTTGCGACATGCAGCCGGAGACCGTGGCCGAGCTGGCCAGCCACCCCAACATCGTCGGCATCAAGGAAGCGGTGGGTGACACCGGCCGGGTGCAGGCGCTGCTCGCCCTGCGCAGCCCGCAGTTTGCTGTGCTCAGTGGCGACGACGGTACGGCGGCGCGCTCGATCCAGGCGGGTATCGATGGCCTGATCTCGGTCGGCTCCAACGTGCTGCCCGGTGCCTACCGCCGGATGTGCGAGCTGGCTGCCGCCCACGACCACGAAGCCACCGGGTCCTGGGATGCGCGCCTGCAGCCGTTCCATGATTTCTGCGGCGTTGAGCCGAACCCGATTCCGGTCAAGGCGTTGCTGCGCCGTATCGGCATCGGTCACGACCTGCGCCTGCCGCTGCTGCCGCTGTCGGCGGCGCACCATCCGGCGGCCGATCATCTTGCCGGCGACATCGCCGCCCTCGAAGCCCTTTCCAGCCACTGACCTTCCGTCTT
Organism: Stenotrophomonas sp. 62841_Sma; assembly: GCF_056482945.1. Taxonomy (NCBI): domain Bacteria; kingdom Pseudomonadati; phylum Pseudomonadota; class Gammaproteobacteria; order Lysobacterales; family Lysobacteraceae; genus Stenotrophomonas; species Stenotrophomonas sp. 62841_Sma. Next base: position 1,811,988 of record NZ_CM151224.1, read on the forward strand.
GGTCTGACCCAGGAGATTCACATGCGTCAATCCGTATCCACCGTCCGCGTGCTGTCCTACGCCCTGCTTGCGGTGGCCGTTGCCGCCGGCACCACCGGCTGCTTCAAGCGTGGCGTCAAGGGCGACTACGCCCTGGCCCCGGAAATGCGTCCGCTGGAAGTGCCGCCGGACCTGAACCTGCCCAACGCCACCAGTGACAACAAGGTGCCGACCCTTGCCTCGGCGACCAAGCCGGCGGCCCCGGTGGCTGCGGCCCCGGCCGTGGGCAACACCGGTTTCACCATCGCCGGCGGCAAGGACGAGGCTTTCGCCAAGGTCGGCACCGCGCTGGAAGGCGTGGAAGGCGTGACCATCGCCAGCCGCGCGCAGCTGCTGGGCTCGTATGACGTGGCCTACGAAGGCAGCAACTTCCTGGTCCGCGTGGTCGCCGTCGATGCCGGCGCCTACATCTCCGCGGTCGACCCGCGTGGCCTGCCGGCCACTGCAGAAGCGCCGGTGAAGCTGATCGCCGCGCTCAAGGCAAAGCTGGCCCAGTAAGGGCCGGTCGGGTGGGTGCGGGCCCAGGTCCGCACGTGCCCGGGTAGAGGCCGACCTTGGTCGGCGCTTCTGTGCCAACCAAGGTTGGCACCTACCGGATCCTGCGGTTGGCAGCTACCGGATCTTGCGGTTGGCAGCTACCGGATCTTGCGGTTGGCACCTATCGGATCGCGCGGATGCTATCTGCCGAGCAACGAAAAAGGGCGCCATAGGCGCCCTTTTCGTTGCGGCAAGAGGCGCTTCTCAGCGCTCCAGCAGCTTCAGCTTGTCCGGCTTGCCGTCCCATTCGCCGGCGTCGGCGGGCGGGTCCTTGCGCACGGTCAGTACCGGCCACTCCTTCGCCAGCTCGGCGTTGAGGGCGACGAAGCTCTCCTGGCCGGCAGGAACATCGTCCTCCGGGAAGATCGCATTGACCGGGCATTCCGGTTCGCAGAGGGTGCAGTCGATGCACTCATCCGGGTCGATCACCAGGAAGTTCGGGCCTTCGTGGAAGCAATCCACGGGGCATACTTCCACGCAATCGGTGTGTTTGCACTTGATGCAGTTTTCGGTGACGACAAAGGGCATGGGCTGGGGGTGGATCGATTCCTGAACCCGCCAATTCTAGAACAGGTTGGCCCCCGGTGTCGGCGCGGGGCGGAAATCGGGCGTCTGGCAGGCGCGGCCGTGGTGGTCGTTGGCGGCAGGGTGAGGCCTGTGCGACGCTGCGGGTCAGCCGGCTGCGTTGGATGGCCGGACCCCTTCCCAGCAGGATCGTTCATGTCCCCAGCTCAGCCCAACATCGCCTCCCATGGTGGTGAGAACACTGCATTCATCGTCCTGATCAGTTGCGTGGCCACCCTCGGCGGTTTCCTGTTCGGCTTCGACAGTGGTGTCATCAATGGCACGGTCGATGGCCTGCGCCAGGCCTTCAACTCCAGCGAGGCCGCGCTGGGCTTCGAGGTGGCTTCGATGCTGCTGGGCTGCGCGATCGGTGCCTTCCTGGCGGGCTGGCTGGGCGACCGCCTGGGGCGTCGCGGTGTACTGATCGTCTCGGCGCTGATGTTCCTGGTCTCGGCGCTGGGCGCCGGTGCCGCCCATGCTTCCTGGCTGTTCATCGCCGCCCGCGTGCTCGGCGGCTTCGCGGTGGGCGCGGCCAGCGTGATGTCGCCGGCCTACATTGCCGAGGTGGCCTCGGCGCGCTATCGCGGGCGTTTGGCCACGGTGCAGCAGATGGCGATCATCTGCGGCCTGTTCACCGCCTTCCTCAGCAATTACCTGCTGGCCCGAGCTGCTGGGGCGTCAACCGAGCCGCTATGGCTGGGCCATGAGGCCTGGCGCTGGATGTTCTGGATGCAGGCGCTGCCGTCCGGGCTGTTCCTGCTGTTGTTGCTGGTGATTCCGGAAAGCCCGCGCTTCCTGGTCCTGAAGGGGCGTCAGCAGCAGGCGAGGGCGGTACTGTCGCGGCTGTACGGCGAGGCGGCAGCGGCGACCAAGCAGGCCGAGATCGAAGCCAGCCTGGCCCAGGATCAGCACAAGCCGCGCTTCAGCGACCTGCGCGACACGGTCACCGGCAAGCTGCGCCCGATCCTCTGGGTAGGCATTGGCCTGGCCATGTTCCAGCAGCTGGTCGGCATCAACGTGGTGTTCTATTACGGCGCGGTGCTGTGGCAGGCGGTGGGCTTCTCGGAAAGCGACGCGCTGCTGATCAACGTGCTGTCCGGCGCGCTGAGTATCGGCGCCTGCCTGCTGACGGTGCTGTTGATCGACCGCATCGGGCGCAAGCCGCTGCTGTGGATCGGCTCGGTTGGCATGTCGGTGGCGCTGGTGCTGATGGTGGTGGCATTTGCCAGCGGCAGCCTGGTCGATGGGCGCCTGCAGCTGTCCGATGGCATGGGCCGGCTGGCGCTGGTTGCGGCCAACGTCTATGTGGTGTTCTTCAACATGTCCTGGGGCCCGGTGATGTGGGTGATGCTGGGCGAAATGTTCCCGAACCAGATCCGCGGCCCGGCACTGGCGGTGGCCGGCGCGGCGCAATGGACCTCGAACTTCGCCATTACCGTGACCTTCCCGATGCTGCTGGCCGGCATCGGCCTGGCCGGTGCCTATGGCATCTATATGGTCGTGGCGATCCTTTCGATCTTCTTCGTGGTCCGCTACGTGCGCGAGACCAAGGGCAAGGAGCTGGAGCAGATGGAAGGCTGACGGCCGGCCTGTGTTTCAGCGCCTCCTTTCTCCGTGGGGAGACTGCAGGCCAGCCGATCCAGGACACGCCGTAAACCCGTCCATGGGGGCTCGATGGCGCCTTGCTCGCGTGCGCTGTCCTGCGCACTCGGCAAGACCAGGGTTGGGCTCCTTGCCCAACCCGTCGGGCGCATGCGCCCAACCCATGGCGCCAACGGTCCTGGATCGGCTGGCCTGCAGCCTCTCGACACATTGCGGGTGGCGGACGCAGGCCTGCGCGTCGGGATTGAATTGGCTGCGGAGGAGCGAGGCTGTTCGTGCCGCCGTCGCGGGAAATCGTCTGGAGGGGGTGGTCCGCCCCCTCCCGCGCAGGAACAGGAAGGCGCTACTGCGACCAGGCCGACCGATGCCAATGCAATCCCCGGAAAACAGAAAAGCCCGCACAAAGGCGGGCTTTTTCGGTTCCTGCTGCGGCGACTGGCGCTCCCTAGGGGACTCGAACCCCTGTTTTAGCCTTGAGAGGGCCACGTCCTAACCACTAGACGAAGGGAGCGTAACTGTGTCGCTGCCGAGGCAGGAGCGCTAGTATATGCACCTCGATGCCATTGGGCAATCCCGAAACTTCAACCGGAAGCGCCAACATCATTTCCTCTGCTACATCACCGTTCAGCCTGCGCGTCATCCCGCGCGACCAGCACACGATCTCCCGCAAGGACATCAGCCCGAACGCCCTGCGCGTGCTTTATCGCCTGCGCGATGCCGGCTTCGGCGCCTACCTTGTCGGCGGCGCGGTGCGCGATCTGCTGGTCAATGGCCAACCCAAGGATTTCGACGTGGCCACCGACGCCACGCCCGAGCAGGTCAAGCAGCTGTTCCGCAACTGCCGCCTGATCGGCCGCCGGTTCCGCCTCGCCCACGTCGTGTTCGGCCGCGAGATCATCGAAGTCGCCACCTTCCGTGCCAACAGCGATGACGGCAGCGGCGACCGCGAGATGGAAAACGGCATGCTCGTGCGCGACAACGTGTACGGCACCATCGAAGACGACGCCATCCGCCGCGACTTCACCTGCAACGCCCTGTACTACGCCATCGAGGACTTCTCGGTGCGTGATTACACCGGCGGCTTCGAGGACGTCCAGGCGCGCCTGATGAAGCTGATCGGCGACCCCGAGCAGCGTTATCGCGAAGATCCGGTGCGCATGCTGCGTGCGGTGCGCCTGGCGGCCAAACTCGGCTTCCAGATCGAAGAGGGCACCGCCGCGCCGATCCCGCACCTGGCGGGCCTGCTCAACGAAGCCGCACCGGCGCGCCTGTTCGAGGAAGTGCTCAAGCTGTTCCTGTCCGGGCACGGCGTGGCCAGCTTTGAAGGCCTTGAGCGCTACGGCCTGCTGGACGTGCTGTTCCCTGAAAGCGCCAAGGCACTGAAGTCCAACCGCACCGGCGCGCTGCGCCGCATGCTGGTGGAGGGCCTGGCTAATACCGATGCCCGCGTGGCCAACGATGAACCAGTCTCGCCCGCGTTCCTGTTTGCGCTGCTGCTGTGGCCGGCGTTCTGCCGGGCCCAGGCAACCCTGCTCAAGCAGGGCGTGGCACCGGAAGAGGCGCAGCGCCGTGCCGCCGACCGCGTCACGGTGCAGCAGCTGAGCACCATCGCGCTGCCGCGCCGCTTCTCGCTGCCGATGCAGGAAATCTGGCTGCTGCAGTCGCGCTTCAGCTCGCGCCAGCGCAAGCGCGTGTTCCGTACCCTGACCCATCCGCGCTTCCGCGCTGCGTTCGACTTCCTCAGCCTGCGCCAGGTGGCCTCGGCCGAGCACGCCGCCGATGTCGAGTTCTGGCGTGAGGCGCAGGCGCAGTCCGGTCGCGAGCTGGAATCGTCGCTGGACGTGATGCACAGCGAAGAGGGGGATGACGAGAGCGGGGCACCGCGCAAGCGCCGCCGTCGCCGCCGTCGTCCGGGTGCCCCGGCCGGTGCGGCTGGCGAGTAAACGATGACCCTTGCCTGGATCGGCCTCGGCGCCAACCTTGGCGACGCGGCCGTCACCGTCGGCGCGGCGATTGCCGCGCTCGACGGCCTGCCCGATACCCGCCTGCGCCAAGCCTCAAGGCTGTACGCCACGCCGGCCTGGGGCAATGAAGACCAGCCGCCGTTCGTCAACGCGGTGGCTGCGGTCGAGACCACGCTACCCGCCGATACGCTGCTGCAGGCGATGCTGGCGCTGGAGCAGCGTTTTGGTCGCGTACGCGATCCGGCGGTGCACTGGGGCCCGCGCGCGCTGGACCTGGACCTGCTGCTGTATGGCGCGCAGGTGCTCGACCAGCCTGGTCTGCAGGTGCCGCATCCTTACCTGCACGAGCGTGCCTTCGTGTTGGTGCCGCTGGCCGAAATCGCGCCGGATCTGGCCATTCCCGGCCATGGCCGCGTGCGGGATGCAGTGATGCGGGTGGATGCCTGCGGGATTGCGCCGATAGGGTGATAATGCCCGGGTTATCTCCCCCGGTTATCAGCACATGAGCACCCACGCAGACAGCAAGCCCTGGACCGTTCCCGCCCTGGCCGAGGCCAAGCGCAATGGCCAGAAGCTGGTCATGTTGACCGCCTACGACGCCGGCTTCGCCCGCACTTTCGATGCCAACGGCGTCGACCTGATCCTGATCGGCGATTCGCTGGGCATGGTCGTGCAGGGCCATGATTCGACCTTGCCGGTGACCGTGGCCGACATGGTCTACCACACCCGCGCCGTGGCCCGCGTGCTGCAGCGTGCGTTGCTGGTGGCCGACCTGCCGTTCGGCGCCGATGCCACCCCGGAGCGCGCGCTGGATGCCTCGTTGCAGCTGCTGCAGGCGGGCGCCGAGATGGTCAAGATCGAAGGTGCCGGCTTCAAGGTCGACATCATCCGCTACCTGGTGGAGCGCGAGATTCCGGTCTGCGCGCATCTGGGCCTGACCCCGCAGTCGGTGCTGCGACTGGGCGGCTTCAAGATCCAGGGGCGTGGCGATGCCGCGCGCCAGCTGGTGGAAGATGCCAAGGCTGTGGCCGCTGCCGGCGCCAGCATCATGGTGCTCGAATGCGTGCCGACTCCGGTCGCCGCCGAAGTGACCGCTGCGGTGGATGTGCCGACCATCGGCATTGGCGCAGGCCCGCAGTGCGATGGCCAGGTGCTGGTGCTGCATGATTTCCTCGGCCTGGACAGTGGTCATCGCCGTCCCAAGTTCGTCAAGGATTTCCTTGCCGAAGGCGGTTCGGTGGCCGGTGCCACCCGCGCCTATGCCGACGCGGTGCGCGACGGCAGCTTCCCCGACGAACAGCACGCCTACGCCCAATGATCCAGACCTTCAACGAGCTCGGTGCACTGCGCGGGCAGATCGCCCAGTGGAAGCGCGAGGGCCTGCGCGTGGCGCTGGTGCCGACCATGGGCAACCTGCATGGGGGTCACCATTCGCTGGTGACCCTGGCCCGCCAGTACGCCGACAAGGTGGTGGCGAGCATCTTCGTCAACCCGACCCAGTTCGGGCCGAACGAGGATTTCAGTCGCTACCCGCGCACGCCCGAGGCCGACGTGGCCGGGCTGGAGCAGGCCGGCTGCGATGCGGTGTGGCTGCCCAGCGTCGAGGTGATGTACCCGCTGGGGGTGGACAAGACCACGCGCATGCACGCGCCGGGCGTGAGTGAAGTGCTGGAAGGCGCCAGCCGTCCGGGGCACTTCGATGGCGTGTGCACGGTGGTGGCGCGCCTGTTCCTGCAGGTGCAGCCGGATGTGGCCGTGTTCGGCCGCAAGGATTACCAGCAGCTGGCGGTCATCCGCCAGATGGTGGCCGAGCTGTCGTTCCCGATCCAGATCGTCGGTGCGGACATCGTGCGCGACGAGGATGGCCTGGCCAAGAGTTCGCGCAACCAGTACCTGAGCGCCGAACAGCGCCCGGTCGCGACCAGCATCCACCGCACCCTGCTGGGCATGCGCGAGGGTTACGTGGCTGGCCAGTCGCGCGCGCAGATCGAGGCCGACGCAACGGCCGCGCTGCAGGCGGATGGTTTCCAGGTCGACTACGCCGTGTTGCGCACGCCGGAACTGGCCGAGCCGACCTTCGACGGCGGTGGCCGCGTGGCGCTGATCGCCGCACGCCTGGGCAGCACGCGCCTGATCGACAACCTGGAGTTCTGAGCCGCATGCGGCTCCGGGGCGCCCGCAACGGGCGCCTCTCGACTTCCCACGGACGGGAGACCGGAAATGAAGATCCCCAGCACTGATACCGGCCGTCTTGCCCAGGCCTCGATCCTGGCGGTGCTGGCCGCCGGCATGCTGCCGGCCCAGTTGTTTGGCGGCCTGTTGTTCGCGCTTGAATTCAGGCGCACGCCGATGCCTGCGCTCACCGGCGGTGGGCTGATGTTCGTATTGGCCGTGTGCAATGCGATCGCGGTGTTGCTGCCGATGGCGCTGATCCTGCAGTCTCAACAGCGGCTGCGCCGGACCGGATTCGTGCTGGTCGGCTTCGGACTGGGCGCGCTGGCCATGGCCACCTGCACCTGGCCGGGCGCGGACAATGGTCCGCTGCTGCAGCGCCTGCGCTATGTCGACACCTTCGACGTGATCAGCTATGCCTTGCAGGTACTGGCCGCAGGTGGCTTCGGCCTGGTCGCCGGGCTGGCCTTCCATACGGTGTTCCGGCTGTCTCTGGAGGGCCGTCCCGGGCATGCCGCGCCGCCGCCGCCGGGGGAGGGGGCCTGAACAGCCTTCAGCGTCCTGCTGCAGCCCCCTGACGATGGCCAAGCGGGTGCTAGAATCCGCTCTTTCCTTTGCCGTTGCAGCGCCCCCATGCACCTGTCCCTGCTCAAGACCAAGATCCACCGCGCCACCGTCACCCATTCCGAGCTGAACTACGAAGGCTCGATCGCCATCGATGACAACCTGCTGGCTGCCACCGGCATCCGCGAGTTCGAGCAGGTGCACATCTGGGACGTGACCAACGGTGCGCGCTTCTCGACCTATGCCATCCGTGCCGAAGCCGGCAGCGGCGTTGTCTCGCTCAACGGTGGTGCCGCGCGCCACGTGCAGGTCGGTGACATCATCATCATCGCCGCGTTCGCCAGCATGACCGAGCAGGAAGCTGACAGCTTCAAGCCGAAGCTGGTGTACGTTGATGGCAAGAACCAGATCTCCCACACCAACGACACGATCCCGACCCAGGCCGCATGACAACGAACAACGGATTCGACTCGCTGCATTCCCACGCCCAGCGCCTGAAGGGCGCAAGCATTCCCAGTCTGCTCGCCGCCGAACCCGGCCGCGTGCAGGACCTGGCGCTGCGGGTCGGTCCGTTGTATGTCAATTTCGCGCGGCAGAAATACGATGCCGCGGCGTTGCAGGCCCTGCTCACGTTGGCCGCCGACCGTGATGTCGGTGGTGCCATCACCCGCTTGTTCCGTGGCGAGCAGGTCAACCTGACCGAAGGTCGCGCCGCGCTGCATACCGCGCTGCGCGGCGACGTGGTCGATGCGCCGGTGGCGACCGAGGCCTATGCCACCGCGCGCGACATCCGCCAGCGCATGGGCGTGCTGGTGCGTGCGCTGGAAGACAGCGGCGTCACTGACGTGGTCAGCGTCGGCATCGGTGGTTCCGATCTCGGTCCGCGCCTGGTCGCCGATGCGTTGCGCCCGGTCACCGGCGCGCGCCTGCGCGTGCATTTCGTATCGAACGTGGACGGCGCCGCCATGCAGCGCACACTGGCCACGCTGGATCCGGCGAAGACCGCCGGCATCCTCATCTCCAAGACCTTCGGTACCCAGGAAACCCTGCTCAACGGCCAGATCCTGCACGACTGGCTGGGTGGCAGCGAGCGCCTGTACGCGGTCAGTGCCAATCCGGAGCGTGCCGCCAAGGCCTTCGCGATCGCTGCCGATCGCGTGCTGCCGATGTGGGACTGGGTCGGTGGCCGTTACTCGCTGTGGTCGGCGGTCGGTTTCCCGATCGCGCTGGCGATCGGCTTCGAGCGCTTTGAACAGTTGCTGGAAGGCGCGGCGCAGATGGATGCGCATGCGTTGGATGCTCCGCTGGAGCGCAACCTGCCGGTGCTGCACGGCCTGACCGACATCTGGAACCGCAACCTGCTGGGCCATGCCACGCACGCGGTGATGACTTACGACCAGCGCCTGGCGCTGCTGCCGGCCTACCTGCAGCAGCTGGTGATGGAAAGCCTGGGCAAGCGCGTGCAGCGTGACGGTCAGCCGGTCACCACCGACACCGTGCCGGTGTGGTGGGGCGGCGCGGGCACCGATGTGCAGCACAGCTTCTTCCAGGCACTGCATCAGGGCACCAGCATCGTTCCGGCAGATTTCATCGGCTGCGTGCACAACGATGATCCCTACACGATCAATCATCAGGCCCTGCTGGCCAATCTGCTGGCGCAGACCGAAGCACTGGCCAATGGCCAGAGCAGCGACGACCCGCACCGTGATTACCCGGGCGGCCGCCCGAGCACGCTGATCCTGCTCGACGCGCTGACCCCGCAGGCGCTGGGTGCGCTGATCGCCATGTACGAACACGCCGTGTATGTGCAGTCGGTGATCTGGAACATCAATGCCTTCGACCAGTTCGGTGTAGAGCTGGGCAAGCAGTTGGCCAGTGGCCTGTTGCCGGCGCTGCAGGGTGAGGATGTGGCGATTGCCGATCCGATGACCCGCGAGATCCTGGCGCAGCTGAAGGGCTGACCCGGCCTGCGGATGTGCCGGCGCCGGCCGGCCATCCGATGCCTCTGCGGTTGCCTTCGATCCGGTCACGCAGGAATGGCGGCGCGGCCACTCATTCCACGTCACTTCCGTACCGCACGTGCAGCGTATTCGTGCGCCCTGCCGCAGCGCAGCTTGACGCACTTCACACGCGGATGCAGTGTGCACGGGCGGCTGTACCTGTCATCCAGTATCGCTCGCAGCATGATGTTGATGCCAGGGACTGGCCGTATCCGAAGGGACGTGGAATCGATCCATGTCCTCAACGCCTCATGTTGTGAATGACAGGAGATTGCGAATGGATCTGAACGACGATGTTGTGTCCGGCTGGCTCAATGGCTCGGACGATGTGGATGGGTGTGCCAACCCTGCGGGTTCGCTGTTCATCTATGGCGCTGGGGCCACCGAGTCCGCGCTCACGTCGGCCTCCGACACCCTGATCACCGGTGGCGGTACCGAGTGCACTACCACGATGTCGGTGGTCAATCACTGCCTGTGCTGTTGATGTAGCCCGAGCCGGCACGCAGCGGCTTGCGCTGCGTGTCGGCGACTGGAACAGACTCTGGACACTTTGCAGGGGGCGTAATGACCGCTTCTCCGGCTGCGGCCGCGTTTGCGCGCATCACCGAACATTTTCTTGTCCACGCGCGCACAGCGTTGGCGGCTGGCCTGCATGACCCCGCCATCGATCTGCGGCCAGACGAGCGCGCACTCCTGCATGAGCAGGGCGATGCGGCGCTTCGTGAACATGCCCAGCTCAAGCTCAACCGCGTACTGCTGCTGGAACTGCATGCGGCCGCGCGCGGTGGTGACATCGGCCCGCTTGAGGGCGCCGGTGCGCTGGACGAATTCGTGGCCCTCGCCACCGGCGAGGGCTTCCATGAGCATCTGCAGCGACGCTACCCGGTGCTGCTGCCGCGACTGTCGCGCATGCTCGAAGGACAATGTGCGGCTGTGGTGGAGCTGGCCGCGCGCATCGGCCGTGATCGTGCGCTGCTGACGGACCTGCTCGGCAGTCCGGCAGGATCGCTGCGTGCGGTGTCGCTGGGGCGCGGTGACCTGCACGGTGGCGGCCGGACCGTGGCGCGGTTGCAGTTCGACGGCGGTACGCTGATGTACAAGCCGCGCTCGCTGCGCATCGATGCCACGCTTGATGGCCTGCTTGAAGCCGTCTTCGGCGAGGGCCCTGGCCGGGTACGCGTGCCGCGCGTGGTGGATCGTGGCAGCCACGGCTGGGCTGCATTTGCCGAGCACCGTTATTGTTCCGGTGACGAAGAGCTGCGCGCCTACTACCGCGGTCTCGGTCACTGGCTGGCCATCCTGCGCCTGGTGGGCGGGACCGACATCCATCTGGAGAACCTGATCGCGGTCGGGCCGGTGCCGGTGGTGGTCGACGCCGAAAGCGTGTTCTCGCAGGTCATCGACGTCGAACCATCCGGTCTGGGCGATGCCTATGACACGGCAGTCAAGCTGATGCGTAATTCAGTGCTGCGTACCGGAATCGTGCCATTCCGTACTGCCGGCCTGGGCATGGAAGGCGTGGATCTGTCCGCAGCCGGCGCACTGCCGGGCGAGCAGCCGCGCGTGCAGGTGCCGGTGATCATCGAAGACGGGACGGCGCCGGCGCGGCTGGGCCTGGTCGAGGCAGAGGTCGCCATCGCACAGAACCATCCGAGCCCGCAGCCCGATGTGTCGTTGTACTGGGATCACATCAGCGAGGGTTTCGTCGATGCCAGCGGGCGCCTGCGTGCGCTGGATGCCAGGGGCGAACTGATGCCGTTGCTGGCCGGTTTCGAAGGCTGCCAGGTGCGCGATGTGCGGCGGCCGACCATGGCCTACGCCGAGCTCGGGCGGATGCTCTGGCATCCGGCATCGCTGCACAAGGAAGCCCAGGCGGTTGAACGCGCGATCGATCTGCTGGTGCGCAATGCAGCGGTGTCACCGGCTGCGCCATCGGACCTGGAGACCGTTCGTGGAGAAGTGGACGACCTGCGCCACGGTGACATTCCGATCTTCACTTCACAGCTGGACGCGACCCGCATCCGCTCCATCGCCGACAGCTGGCGTGCGATGCGCATCGACCTGGAAGACGTGACCATCCGCAGTACGCTGGTAGCCACCGACCTGAACCAGCATGCGCTGGCCCGCGCCGAGGCTAGATCCGGCCACAGCTATGCAGCACAGCATCCGCGTGCGGACGACCTGGATGCACGCCGTCGCACGCTGGCCGCGCGCGCGGTGGAGAGCCTGCTGCGGCTGGCGGTGCACGGCGAAGACGGTTCGATGACCTGGATCACGCCCGAGGTGACCCGTACCGGATGGACCGTCCAGCCGGTGCAGCCCGACCTGTATTTCGGGCTGGGAGGCATTGCGTTCGCACTGGCGGCCTACTGCCGGGAAGTGGAGCAGGGGCGTGCCGACCCGATAGTGGGGCTGGCCCCGGCCATCGATGGCGCCCTCGCGGTATTCCAGACTATGTGTGAGCGGCATCCCGCCGAGATCGATGGTGGATTCGTCGGCTCGGGCTCGCAGATCTGGACCCTGCTGGCATTGCATGATCTGCTGCAGCGCCCCGCACTGCTCGCGCTGGCCGAGCGCTGTGCGGAAGGAGTGGAACGTCGTGGTTTCCAGGGGCCGGTGAAATTCGAACTGATTGATGGCGTGTCCGGCATGATCCTGCCGTTGCTGGCGCTGGCCGAGGCCACCGGCAGATCGCGCTGGCTGGAGTTGGCGGCTGCAGCCGGGCGCCGCATGCAGGAAGCAGCGATCGTCGATGCCGACGGCGCACGCTGGCCGACGCCACAGTTCCGCGAGCCGATCGGTGGCTTTGGCCACGGCGCGATGGGGATGGGCTGGGCGCTGGCACGGCTGGCGCGTTCGGATGCCGGCAGCGTGCCTGAGCGGGCCGCCTGGCGGCGGCTGGCCGAAGGAGCATTTGCGTTCCAGGCGGCGCTGTTCGAGACGCATACCGGGCGCTGGCGCGATATCCACCTGGAGGACGGGCAGAAGAATTTCCCGACCTGGTGCCATGGCAGTGTTGGCATCGGTCTGGCGGCGGCGGATCTGTATGCCCGCACCGGCGATCCCGCGCAGTTGCGTGACATGCGGCGGGCTGTGGCCGACGCGCGCGGCAAATGGGGGTTCAGCCACACCCTGTGCCATGGCGATGTGTCCACCCGGGAGTTGCTGGTGCTGGCGGCTGCGCTGGATCCGGAGGAGTGTCCCTATCCGCAGGACGAGGCCGCCATCGAGATCGTTTCTTCGATCGAGGAGCACCAGGGCATGGTCGGCGGGTTGACCCGCGCGGCCTTTACTCCGGGCCTGATGATCGGTCTGGCAGGGACGATCTATGGCTTCCTGCGCATGCATCCGGCCTGCACGCTGCCGTCGCCGCTGCTGCAGGAGACGGTAGCGGCGCGGGTCGATGCGACGGCGTCGCGCTCCAGCGCCGCGCAGGACCGAGCAGTGCTGGCCGAGGTCTGAGCCGGACGGGTCCGGCGATCAACGGCTGGGATCGCGTTCCGGGCTTGGCCGCTTGGCCAGCTTGCGCTGCAGCGAACGCCGGTGCATGCCGAGCAGGCGGGCGGCTGCGGACACGTTGCCGCCGGTCTCGTGCATCGCCTGCTGGATGTGTTCCCACTGCAGGCGGCTGATCGGCGTCATCGCATCAGGCACTTCCATTTCACCATCGTCGGCCGGGCCGTCGTCTTCCTCGCCGAGCGCGCGCAGGATCATCGGCACCGTGGCCGGCTTCGGCAGGTAGTCGTCGGCACCGAGCTTGATCGCCTCCACCGCGGTGGCGATGCTGGCATAGCCGGTCACCAGCAGGATGCGCATGTCCGCGCGCAGGGCACGCAGCGGCTGGATCAGTGCCAGGCCGGAATCGCTGCCCAGCTTCAGGTCGATCAGCGCGAACGCCGGCGGATGCTGGCGGGCCAGCGCCAGCGCACTGGCGGCATCCTGTGCGGTCTGCGTTTCAAGCCCCTTGCGGGCCAGGCTGCGCTGCAGGGTACGCAGGTACAGCTCGTCGTCGTCGACCAGCAGGCCCAGGGGGGAGTGATGAAGGCTCATGGGGTGTCCTCACGTGGGGTCAGCGGCAGGCGGAAGCCGACGCGGCTGCCGGCCCCCTGGGCCGGGCGCATCCACATCTCGCCGTCGAGGCGTTCGATGGTGGCATGGGACAGGGCCAGGCCGACGCCCATGCCCTCGCTTTTGCTGCTGCCGAACAGCTTGCCCGGCAGCACCGCGGCACGGGCGTCGAAGCCGTGGCCGTAGTCGCGGACTTCGCCGATCAGGTCGTCGCCTTCGATGCGCAGGTCCAGGTCCACGCGCGGCCGGCCGGCCTGCTCGCCGGCATCGGCGGCATTGTTGAGCAGGACCATCAGCAGATGGCCCACGCCCGGGTCGAGTGGCAGCCGCAGCGGCGCATCGTCATTGCGATGCAGGTCGATGGTCGGCCGCACCAGGCGCCACTGTTCCAGTACCTGCTGGGCGCTGGAGTGGCTGCGACCCGGTGCATCGGCCGAGGCCGGTGCGGCCAGCGCCAGCACGCGCTCGCGGCACTGCACCAGCAGCTCGCGCAGGGTTTCCATGTCTTCGCGTACTTCGGGCTCTTCGCTGCGCTCGGCCACGTCATCGGCGAGCAGGGTCATGGTCGCCAGCGGCGTGTTCAGTTCATGCGCCACCGAGGCGGCATGGGTGGCCAGGGCGACGATGCCCTCGTTGCGGGCGAAGCGTTCGCGCAGGGCCGACAGTTCCAGTTCGCGCTGGCGCAGCGCCAGTGCCAGGCGGGTGGAAAAGGTCAGCACGACCGCTGCGGAAATCAGGAAATTGGCGACCACGCCCCAGCGGTTGAGGTCCTGGGCGCGGAAATAGCCATCCGGCAGCGACTGGCCGAAGATGCCGCTGGCGGCGTAGCCGAGCAGGCAGGCCAGCGCCACCGCCAGTGCCCAGCGCAGGGGCAGGGCGAACGCGGCGAGCGCGATCAGGATCAGGAACAGCGAACTGAACGGGTTGGCCATGCCGCCACTCCAGCCCACCATCCAGGTCAGGATGATCACGTCCACCAGAATGTGGCCGAACGCGGTCAGTGGCGCGGTGTCGGCCGCCTCCGGGCGCAGCTGGGTGTAGATGTTGAACAGGGTCAGCACGGCCACGCCCGCCCACAATGGCAGTTGCGGCAACGGCAGGCCCAGCACCCAGGTGGCAACCAGGATGGTGGCGGCCTGGCCACCTACGGCAAGCCAGCGCAGGCTGCACAGGGTTCGGAGAAACGGGGCGTCGGGACCGGTCATTCACGCTCATCGTATGCGTTCACGCGTGACCGTGCCTGCGACAATCGGCCGCAGCCGTGCCGCCGGCTGAATGCGAGTCACCCGGAATGCGGAGGCGGGCGGTAGAATGCGCCCATGCACGACGCCGTTACCCGCCCGACGCCCCCTTCCGATGCCACTGCCTGGCCCCGCCGCCAGACCCATGCCGTCCAGATCGGCGGGGTCACCGTAGGCGGAGGCAAGCCGGTCGTGGTGCAGTCGATGACCAACACCGATACCTCCGACGTGGCCTCCAGCGTGAAGCAGGTGGCCGAGTTGTGGCGTGCGGGTTCGGAAATGGTGCGGCTGACCGTCAATACTGTGGAAGCCGCTGCGGCGATCCCGCGCATTGTCGACAAGCTGGCGATGATGGGCATCGACGTGCCGCTGATCGGTGACTTCCATTACAACGGCCATCAGCTGCTGACCGCCGAACCGGCCTGTGCCGAAGCGCTGGCCAAGTACCGCATCAACCCGGGCAATGTCGGCTTCGGCAAGAAGAAGGACCTGCAGTTCGCCCAGCTGATCGAGTTCGCGATCCGCTACAACAAGCCGGTGCGCATCGGTGCCAACTGGGGCTCGCTGGACCAGGCTCTGGCGGCAAAGCTGATGGACGAGAACAACCTGCGTGAGCAGCCCTGGGACGCCGGCCGCGTGCTGCGCGAGGCGCTGATCCGCTCGGCGCTGGATTCGGCAGAGCAGGCGGTGGAGCTCGGCCTGCCGCGCGACCGCATCGTGCTGTCGGCCAAGGTCAGTGGCGTGCAGGAGCTGATCGCGGTGTACCGCGACCTGGCCCAGCGCTCGGATTTCGCCCTGCATCTGGGCCTGACCGAGGCCGGTATCGGCAGCAAGGGCATCGTCGCCTCGTCCGCGGCGCTGAGCGTGCTGCTGCAGGAGGGCATCGGTGACACGATCCGCATCTCGCTGACCCCGGAACCGGGCCAGTCGCGTACGCAGGAAGTGATCGTCGCCCAGGAGCTGCTGCAGACCACCGGCCAGCGCGCCTTCACGCCGCTGGTCACGGCCTGCCCGGGCTGCGGCCGCACCACCTCCGAGTTCTTCCAGGAGCTGGCCAAGGTGGTACAGAACCACGTGCGCGAGAAGATGCCGCTGTGGAAGATCCACCACCCGGGTGCGGAGAACATGACCCTGGCGGTGATGGGCTGCATCGTCAACGGACCGGGTGAGTCGCGCCATGCCAATATCGGCATCTCACTGCCCGGCACGGGTGAAACGCCTGCAGCGCCGGTGTTCGTCGATGGCGAAAAGAAGGTGACCCTGCGTGGCGAGAACATCGCCCAGGAATTCGTCGCCCTGATCGACGATTACGTCGAACACAAGTATGTCCGAAGCGCCGGATAAGCCTGCGATCCTCGCTGCAACGGAGTCCGCCTCCGGCTTCCGCCACTGGATGGCGCGCAATGCCTGGCGCCTGGTCCTGCTGTTCGGTGGCGTGCTGCTGCCGCTGGCCGGCTTCGTCGCCCTGGCTGACGAGGTGCACGAGTTTGAATCGTTCCATTTCGATGCGCCGCTGCTGTGGCAGATGCATGGCCTGCATTCGCCGCTGCTGGACCGCTTCTTCGTGCTCATTTCCAGACTGGGCTACGAATGGTTCCTGATCCCGGCCGACGTGCTGATCATCGGCGTGCTGCTGGGCTACCGGCGTTGGCGCGAGGCGACCTTCGTGGCGGTCAGCTTCGTCGGCTCGGCGCTGCTGAACATGGGCAGCAAGCACTTCTTCCAGCGCCAGCGCCCCAGCCTGTGGGAATCGATCGCGCCGGAATCGACGTTCAGCTTCCCCAGCGGCCATGCGATGGGCTCGATGACCCTGGCAGTGACCCTGGTACTGCTGGCCTGGAACACCCGCTGGCGCTGGCCGGTGCTGCTGCTGGCACCGGCATTCAGCCTGCTGGTCAGCGTGTCCCGGGTCTACCTGGGGGTGCATTACCCCTCCGATATCCTGGCCGGATGGTGTGCCGCGCTGGTTTGGGTGGTAGGGTGCTATCTGGTCATGTTCAGTCGCCGGCACCCATGGCGACGTCACGGCTCGCCGCCAGCGAAGGCCAGCGAAGCATCATCACAGGGGGATTGACGTGGATGGCCCTTGAGGGACGTCTACGTGATAGATCAGTTGTTTCGTTGCAGCAGGTTCTGCAAGACAGGGGGCAAGCACAACGCGCGGTAGTGTGATGCGCAAGGCAGATCGCCAGCGCCGCATTCCGGACGCGCTTGCAGGGTATCGGCACCCTGCCTAGCTTGACCTGCAATGGCCGCATTCGAAGAGGTACGTGAATGACGATTCGAGTCTACCTGGTGGATGACCATGCGCTGGTCCGCACCGGGATGAAGATGATTCTGTCGGGGGAAACCGACATCGAGGTGGTGGGCGAAGCCGAGACCGGCGAAGACGCGCTGCGTGAAGTCCGCCAGCTGCTGCCCGATGTGGTGCTGTGTGACCTGCATCTGCCGGGTGTGAGCGGCATGGAAGTGACCGAGCGCATCGTGCGCAGCCACCGCAATACCCGCGTGGTGATCGTGTCGGTGCTGGAAGATGGCCCGCTGCCGAAGCGGCTGCTCGAGGCTGGCGCCGCCGGTTACATCGGCAAGGGCTGCGATGCGCAGGAGCTGTTGCGCGCGGTGCGTGACGTGGCCGGTGGCCGCCGTTACCTGGGCACCAGCATCGCGCAGAATCTGGCGCTGTCGACGGTGGAAGGCAACGGTTCGCCGTTCGACAGCCTGTCCCCGCGCGAGCTGGAAGTGGCGTTGCTGCTGACCCAGGGCCTGCGCCAGGAAGACATCGCGCGGCGGCTGAGCCTGAGTGCGAAGACGGTGAACACGCACAAGGCGCGGTTGTTCGAGAAGATGGGGATCCACGACAACATCGCGTTGGCGCGGATGGCCAGCCAGTACGGGCTGGTGGATCCGGCACGGCCGCTGTAAGGGTTTCGGCCAACGGCTGAGCCCCTCGCGGTGGTGGTGCGGTTGGATTGTGGTGGTTGGCCGGGCGGATGGGTTGAGCAGGGGACGCTGCAAGTACGTCCTTGTAAGCTCGGTCGCCGCATCCATGCGGCTCACGCCCCTGCACAACCCATCCGCCCGGCCACGGACAGTTTCCGTGCGCCGCCACCGCGGAATGAAGAAGGAAGAGCAGGAGCGGGTCGCGCGCTGTGCGCGCTCGTCGCCCGGGGTCGGATCCCTTTCCCGGTGGGAAAGGGCTTTGACCCTTGATGATGCCGGAGCCGAGCGTGGGCTCGGCTCTACACCTTTGTCGGGCTCAGTGGCCGCGCACGCGCTTGATGATCTTTGCCGCGTCGGCGGCGCTGGCGCGCACCTTGTCCCATTCGCCGTCGGCGATCCAGTTGCCCGGCACCATCCACGAACCACCGATGCAGACCACGTTCTTCTGCTCGAGGTATTCGGCGGCGGTGTTTTCGGTGATGCCACCGGTCGGGCACAGTTTGAGGTCGGCGACCGGGCCGGCCAGGCCCTTGATCATCGCCAGCCCGCCCACGGCCGTGGCCGGGAACAGCTTGCACACGCGGAAGCCGCGCGCGTACAGCGACAGCAGCTCGGTCGGGGTTGCCGCACCCGGCACCACCGGCAGCGGCGCAGCGGCCAGTGCATCGGCCAGCGCCGGCGGCGTACCCGGGGTCACCAGGAAGTCCGCGCCCGCATCGATCGACTGCTGCATCTGCTCCACGGTCAGCACCGTGCCCGCACCCACCACCACATCCGGCAGCTCACGCTTGAGCATCGCCAGCGCTTCCATCGCCACCGGCGTGCGCAGCGTCAGCTCGATCGCCGGCAAACCACCTTCCAGCAGCGCCGCGCTGACCGCACGCGCCTGGTCCAGCGTATGAATCGTCACCACCGGCAGGATGCCCGCCGCACGCAACAGCTCCGCCGCCTTCACCTGATGTTGTTCGATACCCATGCTTTTGCCCTTGCCTTTGCTCTTCTTGATTCAGTGGCCGCAGCGCAAATGACGCGCCGGGAATTGTCCAAGGGCAGTAGAGCGCCCTGGCCGGGACCGTGAGCGGCATGGATGCCGCGATCGAGCCCCCATGGATGGGTTTACGGCGTGTCCCGGCCAGGGCGCTCTACTGCCCAAGCCGGGAAGCCTGCCGCGGCTTTTCGCTTCAGGCGTCTTTCGCCTCATGCGGCGCCGCAGCCGCCGCGGCATCGTGCCCCAGCTCATACTCCGCGTCGTACTCCCACGGCCCACCATCAGCCGCCGCCGGCCCGCACGAAATCGAAATCGCACCCTGGTCGGCCGGACCCACCACACGACGGTTGATCGCGAACAGGTTGCGGCCCAGATCATGCGCGGCAGGCGCGGTGTTCGGCGCCAGCGGACGTGCAGCCCATTCGGCTGCGTCCACCAGCACTTCCAGCGTGCCGGCCTCGCCATCGAGGCGGATCATGTCGCCCTCGCGAACCTTGGCCAGCGGACCACCCCGCGCCGCTTCCGGCGTCACATGGATCGCCGCAGGAATCTTGCCCGAGGCGCCGGACAGGCGGCCGTCGGTGACCAGCGCCACGCGTCGGCCCTGGTTCTGCAGCAGGCCCAGCAGCGGCGCCAGCGAATGCAGTTCCGGCATGCCGTTCGCACGCGGGCCCTGGTAACGCACCACCGCCACGAAATGCTCGGGCAACAGGCCGCCGGCATGCAGCTTGTTCAACACCTGCGGTGCATCGACCACTACCGCCGGTGCTTCGATCGTGCGGTACTGCGGCTTCACCGCCGACAGCTTGATCAGCGATTTGCCCAGGTTGCCGCGCAGCAGGCGCAGGCCACCCTGGTGCTCGAACGGATTGTCGACGCCACGCACCACTTCGTCATCAGCGCTGCGTTCCAGGCCCGGCAGGTAGACCAGCTTGCCGTCGCGCAGCTGCGGTTCGCGTGCGTAGTCGGCCATGCCGCTACGCGCCACGCTGACCAGGTCGCCGTGCATCAGGCCGGCCTTGATCAGTTCGCCGAACACGAAGGCCGGGCCACCGGCAGCTGCAAAGCGGTTCACGTCGGCGTCGCCGTTCGGATAGACGCGGGCCAGCAGCGGGATCAGCTGCGACAGTTCGTCGAAGTCGTCCCAGGTCAGCACGATGCCGGCCGCACGCGCCACCGCGATCCAGTGGATGGTGTGGTTGGTCGAACCGCCGGTCGCCATCAGCGCAATGACCGCGTTGATGATCGCGCGTTCGTCGATGATCCGGCCCAACGGGCGGAAGTCGTCGCCGAGTGCCGTGATGTCGAGCGCGCGCTCGGTGGCTTCACGGGTGAGGGCGTCGCGCAACGGCGTGTCCGGGTTGACGAACGATGCGCCCGGCAGCTGCACGCCCATCGCTTCCAGCAGTACCTGGTTGGAATTGGCGGTGCCGTAGAAGGTGCAGGTGCCGGCGCCGTGGTACGACGCGGACTCCGCTTCCAGCAGTTCTTCGCGGGTGGCTTCGCCGGCGGCATAGCGCTCGCGCACTTCGGCCTTCTGCTTGTTCGGGATGCCCGGGGTCATCGGGCCGGCCGGCACGAACACCGCCGGCAGATGGCCGAAGGCCAGCGCACCGATCAGCAGGCCCGGCACGATCTTGTCGCACACACCGAGGTAGACGGTGGTGTCGAACATATCGTGGCTGAGCCCGATCGCGGTGGCCTGCGCGATCACATCGCGCGAGAACAGTGACAGTTCCATGCCGCCGCGGCCCTGGGTGACGCCGTCGCACATCGCCGGCACGCCGCCGGCCACCTGTGCGGTGGCGCCCAGCTCGCGGGCGATCTCGCGGATCTGCTCGGGATAGGTCTCGAACGGCTGGTGCGCCGACAGCATGTCGTTGTAGGCGGTGATGATGCCGAGGTTCGGCGTCACGCCGCCGCGCAGGCGGCTCTTGTCGGTGCCGCCGCAGGCGGCGAACCCGTGGGCGAGGTTGCCGCAGCTCAGGCGGCTGCGGAACGGGCCTTCACGCAGGGAGGCGTCGATCGCGGCCAGGTAGGCGGCGCGCGAGGCGGCGCTGCGGCGGATGACACGCTCAGTGATGGCTTGCAGTTGCGGATGGAGGCTCATTGGCTACCGGCGTTCGTGGTGGCGAGAGGCAAGCGGCGGCACGGCGCCGCCGCCAACATCAATCAGCCCAGTGGACGCGCAGGCGCGCGCCTTCCAGGTTGATCGCATTGAGGATGGGGTACTGCTGGACGTCATTGCTGTCCAGCGCCTGGCGCAGTACCTGCAGCTTCTGCTTGCCGCGCAGCAGCAGCAGGCGCTGGCGGCACTGGCGCAGGCCATGCGGGGTCAGGGTGATGCGCAGCGGCCACTGGTTCGCGCCCGGGCAGCCGGTGGCATCCAGCGCCGCGTAGGGCAGGGTGCTTTCCAGTGCGCGGGCCAGGTCCTTCGAGCCCGGGAACAGCGAGGCGGTGTGGCCGTCGTTGCCCATGCCCAGCGCCACCAGGCTTGGCGGTTGGCTATGCTGCGCCTGCAGGTTGGCGGTGTACACGCATTCCGGAAGCGGCTTGCCGATGCGCACCAGCGGATCGAAATGCGCACCTTCGGCGCGCTTGAGCAGATTCTCGCGTACCAGCCAGGCATTGCTGTCGCGATCCTGCGGCGACAGCCAGCGCTCATCGGCCAGGCTCACTTCCACGCGATCCCAGTGCACGTCCAGTTCGGCCAGCGCCTGGTACACCGGTGCCGGCGTGGTGCCGCCAGACAACAGGATGCGGGCGCGGCCCACTTCGTTGATGTCGTGGTTGAGGGTCTGCGCCATCTCGGCGGCCACCGCCTCGATCCAGCCATCGGCATCGCCGTGCTGGATGAACTCGATGCGGTCGTCGTGGAAGGTGGTGGGGCTCATGCGGCAACTCCAGGTGCGTCACGTTCGGCGTCGGCGGCGTAGGCGGCGGCGCCCAGCAGTCCGGCGTGGGGGTGCATCACGGCCAACGAGGGCACCCGCGCCATGATCGAAGAGAAGCGGCCCTTGTGTTCGAAGCGCTGGCGGAACCCGGAGTGCTGCAGCGAATCGAGCATCTTCGGGGTCAGCCCGCCGGTCAGGAACACGCCGTCCCACGCGCCCTGGGTCAGCACCAGGTCGCCTGCGATGGCGCCGAACACGGCGCAGAACACATCGACGGTGCGCATCGCCTGCGGGTCACCGTGCAGGGCGCGGGCGGTCACGTCCACCGGCTGCAGTTGGCCCGGATCGATGCCGGCCATCTCGCATACGGCGCGATGGATGTTGACCAGGCCAGGGCCGCAGATCAGGCGCTCGTTGGAGACGCGGCCGAACTGCTCGGACAGGATCTCCAGGATGCGGATCTCCTCCGGGGTTCCCGGCGGGAAGCTGACATGGCCGCCTTCGGTTTCCAGCGGGTAGCAGCGGCCGTGGCGCAGGATCAGGCCACCGACACCCAGGCCCGTACCCGGCCCGATCACCGCGTAGTTGCGCGGCTGGCCGGGTTTGCCCGGCACCCAGGCGGCACCGCCGACCTGGACCACGTCATCGGGCTGCAGCAGCGAAATCGCCATCGCCTGTGCGGCGAAGTCGTTGATCAGGTGCAGTTCGTTGAAGCCGAGCATGGCGGCGGTGCGGCTGCGCGAGATCACCCACGGGTGGTTGGTGATGCGCGCTTCGTCACCGTCGACGCGACCAGCGACCGCGAACACGCCGCGGCTGGCGGTAGCGCCGATCTGTTCCAGATGGTGGCGCGCGGCATCACCCAGCGACGGGAACTCCGCCACCGCGTACTCGCGGATGCTGTCCTTCTGCAGCGGTGCGTCCTGCGAGGTGTCGGCCAGGGCGAAGCGGGCGTTGGTACCGCCGATGTCGGCGACCAGCACCGGCTGCGAGCTGGTACTCATGCCGACGCTCCGCTGTCCGGCGCGTCCACGCCCTGCGGCAGGAACTCGCCCGCGTTGGCCGGGCCCCACTGGCCGGCGGGGTAGGGTTCCAGCGGCAGCTTGGCATCCTTCCAGGCGTCGGCGACGCTGTCGATCCACGCCCAGGCGGCGCGCACTTCGTCATCGCGCACGAACAGCGTGTGGTTGCCGTTGAAGGCATCCAGGAACAGGCGTTCGTAGGCGATGCGGCGGTGCAGGCCAGTCGGCACCGACAGTTCCAGTTCCAGCGGATGCAGCTCCAGCGCGCCCCATTCCGGGCCGGCCAGGCTGCTCATCAGGCCCAGTTCGATGTTTTCCTGCGGCTGCAGCTGGAACACCAGGCGGTTCGGTGCGGCCTGCGCGCGCTGCGGGCGCTCGAACAGCCAGTGGGTGACCGGCTTCAGCGTGACCACCACGCGGGTGGTGCGTTCGGGCAGGCGCTTGCCGGTGACCAGATGGAACGGCACGCCGCTCCAGCGCCAGTTGTCGATATGCGCGGTGACCCCGGCGAAGGTCTCCACGTCGCTGCCTTCCGGCGGCTGGTAGGCCTGGGCCGGCTGGCCGTTGATGGTACCGGCGGTGTAGCGGCCACGGATGCTGTCACGCGCGGCGTGCTTGGCATCGAGCGGGCGCAGGGCGCGCAGCACCTTGACCTTCTCGTCGCGGATGCGGTCGGCTTCCAGCGAGGCCGGCGGCTCCATCGCCACCATGCACAGCAGCTGCAGGATGTGGCTCTGCACCATGTCGCGCAGCGCGCCGGAGCGGGCGTAGTAGGCGTCGCGGCCATCCACGCCTTCGCTCTCGGCCACAAGGATGTGCACCGATTCGATGTAGTTGCGGTTCCACACCGCTTCCAGCAGCGTGTTGCCGAAGCGCAGCGCGATCAGGTTCTGCACTGCGGCCTTGCCCAGGTAGTGGTCGAGGCGGAACACGCGGTCCTCGTCGATCCACTGGCCGATGGTGCTGATGATTTCCTCGGCGCTCTCGCTGTCGCTGCCGATCGGCTTCTCCAGCATCAGGCGTGCCGGTGCGGCGAGGGCGCCACCCTTGGCCAGGCCTTTGCAGGTGGAGATGTACAGGCCCGGCGGAATGGCCAGGTAGCTGACGCACTTGCGGTGCACCAGGTCGGAGACCGCGGCGGCAACCGAGTCGACGTCGCGCAGGTCCACCGAACGATAGTCGATGCGGCGCAGCAGGGCGCTGATGTCGTCCTGCGTGGCCATCGGCATGGCCTGCTGCAGGCGCGGCCGCAGGATGTCATGGAAGGCTTCGGTGTCATGCCCGGACAGGGCCAGCGCACGGATGCGGAAGTCCTCCGGCAGCAGGCCGTCGCCAAGCAGGCGAAGCAGCGAAGGGAACAGGTAGCGCTGGGCCAGATCACCTGTGGCACCGAACAGGAAGAGGGTGTCGTGCATCGCTCGAGTTTCAGATCCGGGTGACATCGTTGTCAATCGCTTCATGGCTGGGTTCGGGGGACATCCGCGCAACTGCCTGTCCGAGGTTCGTCAGGGGCGATCTCCGGGGTAGCGGAAGACCGTTCCATTCGAAACCACTGCCTCGGCGGAACCTTCGTTCAACCGCCGACGCAGATCGGTGCGCACCGATCATCGGATAGTGCCACGTGAAAACGTTTACATGGCAGAATGGGCAACTGTATTCGATTGCAGTGCTCGCCGTCATGCGGCAGGCGCGCAATCATCACTGCCATCGGGAGGGCCGAGGCAGTCCCAAAAGACAGCCCGGCTTCGGGCGGACCGGATAGGTGATATGGCAAAAGTGCAGTTGCAGGGTGTGCGCAAGGTCTATGACAACGGCCAGGTCGCGGTGAAGGACGCCAGCTTCGAGGTCGCCGATGGCGAGCTGATGGTGCTGGTCGGTCCGTCCGGCTGTGGCAAGTCGACCCTGCTGCGGATGGTGGCTGGCCTGGAGGAGATCAGCGGCGGCACGCTGACCATCGGTGATCGCGTGGTCAACGACGTGGCGCCGAAGGACCGCGACATCGCCATGGTGTTCCAGAGCTACGCGCTGTACCCGCACATGACCGTGGCCGAGAACCTGGCCTTCGGCCTGAAGCTGCGCGGGCATGACAAGGCGACCATCGACAAGCGCATCGCCGAAGCAGCGCAGACCCTGGGCCTGACCGAGATGATGGACAAGCTGCCCAAGGCGATGTCCGGTGGCCAGCGCCAGCGTGTTGCGCTGGGCCGTGCACTGGTGCGCGAGCCGGCGGTGTTCCTGCTGGACGAGCCGCTGTCCAACCTCGACGCCAAGCTGCGCCACAGCGTGCGTACCGAGATCGCGCAGCTGCATCGCAAGCTGGGCACCACCATGATCTACGTGACGCACGACCAGGTCGAAGCAATGACCCTGGGCCAGCGCATCGTGGTGCTGAAGGACGGCATCATCCAGCAGATCGATACGCCGATGGCGCTGTACGACCGCCCGGCCAATCTGTTCGTGGCCGGTTTCCTCGGCAGCCCGGCGATGAACGTGCTGCGTGGCACGCTGCAGGGCGATGCCGGTGGCGTGACCGTGGTCGACGGCGAATGGCGGGCACCGCTGGGCCAGGCCACGATCGATCCGGCGTGGCTGCAGAAGCCGATCGCGGTGGGCGTGCGCCCGGAACACCTGCAGCCGGCCAGTGCCGATGATGCGCATGCATTTGCCGCACGCATTGAAGGCATCGAACCGGTCGGCAACGAGATCTTCGTCAACCTGAGCAGTGGCCAGCACGCGCTGACCATGCGCGTGGCGCCGCAGTCGCTGCCGGCGGTGGGCGAGCAGATCCGCGTGGCGATCCACCCGCAGGGCCTGCACTTCTTCAACCCGGAATCCGGCGAGCGGCTGTAACGGGTAGTGCCGGCCGCTGGCCGGCAACCTCAACCATGCGTGGTTGCCGGCCAGCGGCCGGCACTACCATTCCTTCATCCACCGGGCTCAGCGCGCCAGGCCATCCAGCAACGGCATGCGCTGCGCGATCGCATCACCCACCTGCAGATCAGCGTCGCTGGCTTCCAGCGGCAGCACCGCCAGTGCCAGGTCGCCGGCCACGCAGGCAATCGTGCCCAGCGCTGCGCCATCCTGCTGCACGCCATCGCCGGCCTGCGCCGGTGCCGCGGTATGCAGCAGCTGCACCGCGCGCTTGGCTTTGCCGAGGAAGTGGGTGCGGGCGACGATTTCCTGGCCGGGATAGCAGCCCTTCTTCACGCTGTAACCGTTCAGGCGGTCCAACCCCAGCTGCTGCGGGGTCCACACTTCGCGCTGGCTTTCTTGCAGCCGGGGCAGGCCGTAGCGCAGGTCTGCCTGGCGCCAGGCCAGTGCGAAAGCGGCCTCATCGGCTTCATTGCCGGCGGCGAAGGCATCGGCGCTGCCAATGCGCAGGGTCCGCGGCAAGGCGTCGCTGCCCAGGTCCAGTTCCCAGCCGTCCGCTGCAGCGTGCGCAATCGCGGCGCCGCTGGCGGCCTCCGGCGCAGTGAACGCGCCGGCCACGGCCAGGTCGCTACGCACCAGCACCTTCACCTTGCGGCGGAACACGAAGCGCTGCAGTTGCGACGCAATCGCATCGGCATCACCGTCGGCCAGCACCAGCATCACGTGGTCCTCGGCCAGCCGAAGCAGCTGGAACACCGCCAGGGTGCGGCCCTTGGCGCTCAGCCAGGCACTCCACTGCCAGTGCAGCAGGGGCAGGGCGGTGACGTCGCTGCTGAACTGGGCGTGGGCAAAGACAGCCGCATCCGGGCCTTGCAGGCTCAGCAGCTGGTGGCCGGGCAGGCGCGGATATCCGACGAAAGCAGGGGGCAGGTTGTCAGGCACGTGAACGAGGTCTAAAATTTGTGCGTTGCGAGACCGAACATGATAGGCCAAACAACCCCCACTCCCGACGACGAATCTGAAGCCCCGCTGGTCCCCGCGGCACCCGTGCCCGTGGAACAGGAAAAAGCAGAGGAATTCGGCGGCCGCGGCGGACTTGATCCGGTGCGGTATGGCGATTGGGAGAAAAACGGACGCTGCATCGATTTCTGATCAGCATTGAGCCAACGCGGCCGTGTGCCGCCCAGCCGAGACAACGAGCCCAGCGAATGGCGACCAGACAACGCCCACTTTCCCCGCACCTTCAGGTGTATCGCTGGCAGATTCAGATGGCCACCTCGATCCTGCATCGAGCCACTGGCGTCTTTCTGTCTGTTGGTGCCCTCATCATCGCCGCCGGCCTGCTGGCCCTGATGATGGGGCCCGAGTCCTGGAACTGCTTCACCGGCCATGCCGGGGCCTGGTATGGCCGCGTGTTCCTGTTCGCGTGGACATGGTCGTTCGCCTACCACCTGTGCAATGGCATCCGCCACATCGTGCAGGATTTCGCCATCGGCTTCCGCATCGCCACCTTCATCCGCAGCAGCTGGATGTCGGTCATCGGCAGCCTGGCGATCACCCTGGCCGTGTGGGGCTATGTGATGTTCGGAGGTGCCGCATGAGCAAGTTCCGTACTCCGCTGAAGAGCGTGCGTGGCCTGGGTTCGGCCAAGACCGGCACCGAGCACTTCGTGCATCAGCGTCTGACCGCTGCCGCGCTGGTGGTGCTGGGCATCTGGTTCCTCGTGTTCGTGCTGGGCCTGCTGGGCTCGGATTACGCGACCGCCACCGCCGCGATCGCCAAGCCCTGGAACGCGGTGCCGCTGATCGGCCTGCTGATCGCCATGTTCTGGCACGCGCAGCTCGGCCTGCAGGTCGTGCTGGAAGACTACATCCACGAATCGCTGCTGGCCCTGGTGCTGCAGACCGCGGTGAAGTTCGTCGCCGTGCTCGGCATGATCGTCAGTGTGTTTGCGGTGGGCCGCATCGCCCTCGGCGTTGCCTGAGCCCAGGCGCCAAGACAGGAATCCAGACTAGATGTCCGCTTACAAGATTACCGAACACAAGTACGACATGGTCGTGGTCGGCGCCGGCGGCGCCGGCCTGCGCGCCACGTTCGGCCTGGCCGCCAAGGGCCTGCAGACCGTGTGCCTGACCAAGGTCTTCCCGACCCGTTCGCACACCGTTGCCGCCCAGGGCGGTATCTCGGCCGCACTCGCCAACATGGGCGAGGACGACTGGCGTTACCACTTCTTCGACACCATCAAGGGTTCGGACTGGCTGGGCGACCAGGACGCCATCGAATACATGTGCCGTGAGGCCATTCCGGCCATCATCGAGCTCGAACACTACGGCGTGCCGTTCTCGCGTACCGCCGAAGGCAAGATCTACCAGCGCCCGTTCGGCGGCATGACCACCAAGTACGGCGAAGGCCCGGCGGCGCAGCGTACCTGCGCGGCGGCCGACCGTACTGGTCACGCGATGCTGCACACCCTGTACCAGCAGTCGCTGAAGCACGATGCGCGCTTCATGATCGAGTACTTCGCGCTCGACCTGATCTTCGACGACGAAGGCGCCTGCCGCGGCGTGCTGGCTCTGGACATGTCCGACGGCACCCTGCACCTGTTCCGCGCCCAGGGCGTGGTGCTGGCCACCGGCGGTTACGGCCGTGCCTACTTCAGCGCCACCTCGGCGCACACCTGCACCGGTGACGGTGGCGGCCTGGCCATGCGTGCCGGCATCGCCATGCAGGACATGGAGTTCGTGCAGTTCCACCCGACCGGTATCTACGGCGCCGGCTGCCTGATCACCGAGGGTGTCCGCGGTGAAGGCGGCATTCTGCGCAACAGCAGCGGCGAGCGCTTCATGGAGCGTTACGCACCGCACTACAAGGATCTGGCCTCGCGCGACGTGGTCAGCCGTTCGATGACCATCGAGATCCGCGAAGGCCGCGGCGTCGGCGAGCACAAGGACCACATCCTGCTCGACCTGACCCACCTTGGCCCGGGCGTGATCGACGAGAAGCTGCCGGGCATTGCCGAGAGCGCCCGCATCTTCGCCGGCGTCGACGTGCACAAGCAGCCGATCCCGGTGATCCCGACCGTGCACTACAACATGGGCGGCATTCCGACCAATTACCACGGCGAAGTGGTGCGCAAGGATGGCGACAACCCCGATGCGGTGATCCCGGGCCTGTACGCGATCGGCGAAGCCGCCTGCGTGTCCGTGCACGGTGCCAACCGCCTCGGCTCGAACTCGCTGCTGGACCTGGTGGTGTTCGGTCGTGCAGTGGCCAACCGCTGCGCCGAGACCATCAAGCCGGGCGCGTCGCACAAGCCGCTGCCGGCCGATGCCTGCGACAAGGCGCTGGGCCTGCTGGACAAGCTGCGCCACGCCAACGGCGATACCCCGACCTCGGTCATCCGCGATCGCATGCAGCGCACCATGCAGGCCGACGCGGCCGTCTTCCGCACCAGCCAGACGCTGAAGGAAGGCTGCGAGAAGATGGACAAGATCTTCGACTCGTTCCAGGACGTGAAGGTCTCTGACCGTTCGCTGGTCTGGAACTCGGACCTGATCGAGACCTACGAGCTGAACAACCTGCTGCTCAACGCGGTGGCGACGATCAACTCGGCCGAACAGCGCAAGGAAAGCCGCGGCGCGCATGCGCACGAGGACTATCCGGACCGCGACGACGTCAACTGGCAGAAGCACACCCTGGTCAGCGTCGACGAGAAGGGCAAGTGCAGCTTCGACTACCGTCCGGTGCACATGTACACGTTGACCGACGACGTGTCCGTGGTGCCGCCGAAGCCGCGCGTGTACTGATCCGACCCCGCCTACCATGCAATCCGCGCCCACGGGCGCGGGCCGCCTGAGCCAACGAGAGCAGCCATGGCCGAGTTTTCACTCCCCAAGAATTCCAAGATCACGAAGGGCAAGCACTTCCCCGTCAAGAACGGCGGCAAGAACGTGCGCACCTTCAAGATCTACCGCTGGAGTCCGGACGACGACAGCAACCCGCGCACCGATACCTATGAAGTCGATCTGGACGCCTGTGGCCCGATGGTCCTGGACGCCCTGATCAAGATCAAGAACGAGATCGACCCGACCCTGACCTTCCGCCGCTCCTGCCGCGAAGGTATCTGTGGTTCGTGCGCGATGAACATCGACGGCACCAACACCCTGGCCTGCACCCGAGCCATCTCGGACTGCGGCAAGAAGGAAGTGCCGATCTACCCGCTGCCGCACATGAACGTGGTCAAGGATCTGGTTCCGGACCTGACCCACTTCTACGCGCAGTACGCCTCGATCAAGCCGTGGATCCGCACCCAGACTCCGGCACCGCCGGATCGTGAGCGCCTGCAGTCGCCGGAAGACCGCAAGAAGCTGGACGGCCTGTACGAGTGCATCCTGTGCGCCTGCTGCTCGACCAGCTGCCCGAGCTACTGGTGGAACGGCGAGCGTTACCTGGGCCCGGCGATCCTGCTGCAGGCCTACCGCTGGATCATCGACTCGCGCGATGAGGACACCGGTGCACGCCTGGACGATCTGGAAGATCCGTTCAAGCTGTACCGCTGCCACACCATCATGAACTGCGCCCGGACCTGCCCGAAGGGCCTGAACCCGGCGCTGGCGATCGCCGAGATCAAGAAGCTGATGATGGAACGCCGCGCCTGATCAGGCCTGGCTGTACCCGGTAGAGCCACGCCACGCGTGGCTGTGCCACCCCAGTAGAGCCACGCCATGCGTGGCTTTGCTGTATCTGGAGAAACATGATGGAAGAAGACGTTCTGCTGAAGAAGCTGCGCTGGCGTTGCCGCCGCGGCATGCGTGAGCTGGACCAGCTGTTCGGTCGCTACCTGGACCACGAATGGAGCACTGCGCCGACCGAAGAGCGCGAGGTTTTCCTGTTCCTGCTCGACTGCGAGGACGATAAGTTGTGGCGCTGGTTCATGGGCTATGAGGCCTGTCCACATGCGCACGCGATCCCCCTCATGCAGAAGATCCTCGCCCTCAAGCCTTGAGTGGCGCCCCTCGCGGCTGCAGGCTGCCGCCCAGTTGGCGGTGCTGCTGGCTGCGCCCTGGCTGCTGCGTGCATCGGATCTGCCTTCACGGCTGCTGATGCCCGCGGTGGTGCTGGCCTGGGTCATCGGGTTGGCCGAACTGGCCTGGCGCCAGCGCAGGCCACGCGTGCAGGTGCTTCTGCCGCTACCACCTGAGCCGCTGCAGGTGGCCGGGCAGGACGCCGATGCACCCCAGCTGGTCGTGCGTGGCCCATGGCTGTTGTTGCTCTGGCGTGAGGATCGGCGCCGCCGGCGCCTGCTGTTCTGGCCGGATGTGCTCGATTCCGGGCAGCGACGTGAACTGCGACTGGCCGTGGCCGCACGTGGCGTTTCCCGTAGGCCCCGGTCGATGGCACCATAAGCTGAATTGACCGGCGTGCCTGCATGTTCAAACCCATTCCCGTGGCCATTGGCCTGCGCTACCTGCGCGCCAAGCGCCGCAACGGCTTCATCTCCTTCATCTCGATGGCATCGATCCTGGGCATCGCGCTCGGCGTCACGGTGCTGATCACCACCTTGGCCGTGATGAGCGGTTTCCAGAAGGAAATCCGCAGCCGCCTGCTGCAGATGACCGCGCACACCACCATCAGCCGTGACGGTGAGCCGATGCCGGACTGGATGCGCGTAGTCGACGTGGCCAGCAAGGACCCGCGCGTGGCCGGTGCTGCGCCGTACATCGAGATCCAGTCGATGATCAGCGGCCCGCGCGTGCAGGGCGCGATCATCCAGGGCATCGATCCGGCGCTGGAGCCGAAGGTATCGGTGATCGACAAGAAGGTCACCAAGGGCAGCTATGACAGCCTCACGCCGGGCAGCTTCAATCTGCTGCTGGGCAAGGAGCTGGCGATCTGGCTGGGCGTCGATGTCGGCGATCAGGTGCTGGTGACGTTCGCCGAAGTGCAGGGCACGCCTGCCGGTGCGGTGCCACGGATGAAACGCTTTACCGTGAGCGGCATCTTCGAGGCCGGCTACAACGAGGTCGACCGCGGCGTCGGCTTCGCCAACATGAAGGACCTGGAGCGCGTGCTGCGTTCCGATGGCGCCACCGGCGTGCGGCTGAAGCTGCACGACATGGACCGCTCGCTGGAAGTGGGCGTGGACCTCGCGCAGAACCTCGGTGGTGCGTACCGCGTGAGTGACTGGACCCAGCAGAACGCCAACCTCTACCACTCGCTGCGCATGGAGAAGGTGGTGATGGGCATCCTGCTGTCGCTGATCATCGCCATGGGCGCCTTCAACCTGGTGTCCTCGCAGGTGATGCTGGTCACTGACAAGCAGGCCGACATCGCCATCCTGCGCACGCTCGGCCTGACCCCGGGCGGGGTGATGCAGGTGTTCATGGTGCAGGGTTCGCTGATCGGCATCTTCGGCACGCTGGCCGGCCTGATCGGTGGCATCACCCTCACACTCAACCTGGAGCGCATCCTCGGTGCCATCGAGAGCGTGTTCAACGTCAAGCTGATGCCGGAGGATGTGTACTACATCACCGGCCTGCCGACCGATATGCAGACCGGCGACGTGGTGGCGATCACCGTGGTCGCGCTGCTGATGAGCTTCCTGGCCACCCTGTATCCCGCCTGGCGGGCAGCACGCACCCAGCCGGCGGAGGCCCTGCGTTATGAATAAGGTCTTCAACCGGGGCGATGAAGTGATCCGCGCCGAAGCACTGGGCAAGACCTACGCCGAAGGGCGCATGCAGACCCCGGTGTTCGATGGCCTGGACCTGACCGTGACCGCAGGCGAAACGGTGGCGATCATCGGTGCTTCCGGTGCCGGCAAGAGTACGCTGCTGCACCTGCTGGGTGGCCTGGACATTCCGACCGCCGGCGAGGTCTATGTGACCGGCCAGCGCATGTCAGCGCTGTCCGATACCGCGCGCGGCCTGCTGCGCAACCAGGCGCTGGGCTTCGTCTATCAGTTCCACCACCTGCTGCCTGAGTTCACCGCGCTGGAAAACGTGATGATGCCGGTGCTGCTGGCCGGTACTGCAGTGGCCGAGGCGAGCAGCCGGGCCACCACGCTGCTGGAAGCGGTCGGCCTTGGCCATCGCCTGGACCACAAGCCCGGCGAACTGTCCGGTGGCGAACGCCAGCGTGCCGCAGTGGCGCGTGCGCTGGTCAATCATCCGGCCTGCGTGCTCGGGGACGAGCCGACCGGCAACCTCGATGACCGCACCGCGGCGACGGTGTTCGAGCTGATGCTGGAACTGAATCGTGCGCGGCATACCAGCCTGGTGCTGGTGACCCACGACCGCAGCCTGGCACGGCGCCTGGACCGGGTGCTGGAGCTGCGCGAGGGGCGCCTGCACGCGCTGGCCCACGCCGACGTCTGAGGCGCCGGGCCCGCTTTGGTGGAAGCCGACCTTGGTCGGCTGCTCTTGCAGGGCAAGCGCCAACCAAGGTTGGCGACTACCGGAATCCGGAGCCTTGGGCCTGCTTGGGGCGACCGCCGACCGGCTGCTGAATGGGGTACTGGCTTTCGCGCCGGCGTTGTCTGCGCAGGCGCATGATGGCGACAGTTCCCCGAGGAGATCGCCATGAAGACCCCGATCCTGATGGCCGGACTCTGCCTGGCGCTGGCCGCCTGCGCGACCACCGGCCGGCTCAGCTCTGCCGAGAAACTTGACCTGTACCGTGCCCATGCCGGCGCGCCGCAGAACGACATGCAGTTCTTCGGCAGCCTCAACGGCTGGACCGAACTGGGTGACAGCGCGTTGGCGGTGTGGACGCGTCCCAGCGAGGCCTATCTGCTGGAATTGAGGGGTCCCTGCCAGGACCTGCCGTATGCCACCGCCATCGGCCTGACCAGCCAGATGAACCGTGTTTCGGCGCGATTCGACAAGGTGCTGGTGCGCGACCCTGCCGGTGGCCCGCGCATGCCGTGCTTCATCGACAGCATCCGCAAGCTGGACGTGAAGGCGCTGCGCGCCTCCGAGCAGGAGCTGCGCCAGGCGCAGGTGCAGGAGCGCGAGGAAAGCACGAAATAGCGTGGTAGTGCCGGCCGCTGGCCGGCATCGCGCAGATGCCAGGTTGCCGGCCAGCGGCCGGCACTACCTGTGTGTCAGGCTTCCGGGGTGAAGCCGGCCGGCTTTTCCGCGTCCTTCTGGAACAGGAACTTGACCAGTTCGCCTTCAAGGAACGCGCGATGCTCCGGCGTGCGCGGCGACAGGCGGTTCTCGTTGATCAGCATGGTCTGGTGCGCCAGCCACGCAGCCCAGGCCTGCTTGCCGATGTTGTTGAAGATGCGCTGGCCCAGTTCGCCGGGGTAGGGCACGAAGTCCAGGCCCTCGGCATCGCGTTGTTCGTACTGGCAGAAGACGGTTCGGGACATGGCATTCACTCGTGGTTGCGGGGTTTCTTGGAATTTCGTTTCGGCGTCTTGATCGTTGCGCCGTCGAGCAGTTTGCGGATCGGTGCCGGCAGGCCCAGTGCGTGCAGTTCGTCGCTGGCGACCCAGCGCAGCGTGGGTTCTTCCACGCGCAGTCCGTGTACCTGCCGCGACAATACCTGCAGATGCAGCTTGTAGTGGCTGAAGGTGTGCTGCAGCACTGGCAGCTCTTCGGCCTCTTCCAGCGAGCCGTCGACGTGCACGTCGAACCAGTCCTGCAGCACGCTGCCGGCATCGGCCTGCGGCAGCGTCCACAACTGCGCCCAGATGCCGGTGTCCGGCCGCTTCTGCAGCAGCACACGCTGCTGGGCGTCGCGCAGCAGCAGCGCAACGGCCTCGCGCTCGGGCAGGGTCTTGCTGGGCTTGGGCGTGGGTAGTTCAGCGGTGCGGCCTTCGCGCCGTGCCACGCAGTCATCCTGCAACGGGCAGATCACGCAGGCCGGTTTGGCACGGCTGCACACCGTCGCGCCCAGGTCCATCTGCGCCTGCGTGTAGTCGGCCATGCGCTCGGCCGGCACCTGCGCCACATGCGCCTCGGCGATCGCCCACAGCTGCTTCTCGATGGCCGGCAGCCCGGGGAAACCCTCGATGCCGTGGTAACGGCTGAGCACCCGCTTGACGTTGCCATCGAGGATCGCGAACGGGTCGTTCCAGGCCTGGCTGAGGATCGCACCGGCGGTGCTGCGGCCGATGCCGGGCAGGGCATGCAATGCATCGAAATCACGCGGCAGGTCGCCGTCGTGCAGTTCCACGCAGCGCTTCGCAGCGGCATGCAGGTTGCGTGCGCGGGCGTAGTAGCCGAGCCCGGCCCACTGCGCCATCACCGCGTCGTTGCTGGCGGCGGCGAGGTCGGGCAGGGTCGGGAAGTGCTGCAGGAACCGCTGGAAATACGGGATGACCGTACTCACCTGGGTCTGCTGCAGCATGATTTCCGACAGCCAGACCCGATAGGGGCTGCGCGGGTGCTGCCAGGGCAGGTCGTGGCGGCCGTGGTCGTCGAACCAGTGCAGCAGGCGGGCGACGAAACCGTCTTCCCGGGCAGTCTTGGCGCTGGCGTGCGGCTGGCGGGGCATTGGTGTTCCAGAGAGGCAGCCACCCATGGGGTGGCTCTACTGGATTGCAGTAGAGCCACGCCATGCGTGGCTGCACGGTGTATCAGGCGCCCAGCGCTTCGGGCAGCAGGGCGTCGACGAAAGCTTCCGGGTCGAACACGCGCAGGTCTTCCGGGCGCTCGCCGATGCCGGCGAAACGGATCGGAATGCCGAACTCGCGGGCCAGCGCGAACACCACGCCGCCCTTGGCGGTGCCGTCCAGCTTGGTCACCACCAGGCCGGTCACGTTCACTGCGGCATTGAACTGGCGCAGCTGCGACAGCGCGTTCTGGCCAGTGGTGCCGTCGATCACCATCAGCACTTCGTGCGGGGCGGTGGGGTCGATTTTGCCGAGCACGCGGCGGATCTTGCCCAGCTCGTTCATCAGGCCGGACTGGGTATGCAGGCGGCCGGCGGTGTCGGCGATCAGCACCGAGGTGCCACGGGCCTTGCCGGCCTGGAGCGCGTCGAATGCCACCGAAGCGGCATCAGCGTTCTGCCCCTGCGCGACCACGGCCACGCCGTTGCGCTCGCCCCAGGCCTGCAGCTGGGCCACGGCGGCGGCGCGGAAGGTGTCACCGGCGGCCAGCATCAGGCTGTGGCCATCGTCCTTGAAGCGCTTGGCCAGCTTGCCGATGGTGGTGGTCTTGCCGACGCCGTTGACGCCAACGGTGAGCACCACGAAGGGCTTGGCGTTGCGGTCGATCACCAGCGGCTTGGCCACCGGCTGCAGGATCGCGATCAGCTCCGCGCGCAGCGCGGCCAGCAGCGCATTGGCGTCGGCGAACTCGCGCGACTTCATGCGCTTGCGCAGGCCCTCGACCAGGTCGGTGGTGGCACCGACACCGACGTCGGCGGTGATCAGTGCGGTTTCCAGCTCGTCCAGCAGGTCGTCGTCAAGCTTGGGGTTGCGCGAGAACAGGCCACCAAAGCTGCGCGCGATGACGCTGTTGCGCAGGCGCTCGCGCCAGCCGGGCTTGCCAGCCGGCGCCGGAACGGCGTCGATCGAGGCGGCGGCAGGCAGGTCGTCGGTGACCGGTGCCGGTGTCGGTGCCGGGGTGGGCTCAGGCAGCGGTACGGGGGCCGGTTCGATGGCCGGAGTCGCGATAGGGGCGACGTCGATCTGAGCCGTCGGCGCAGGAGCTGCCGGAACCGGTGCGGCTGGGGCCGGAATAACCGGGGTGGGCTCGACAGCGACCGGAACGGCGGTTGCTGGGGGCGGCTCGACCGGTACAGGCTCGGCCGGTACTGCTACCGGCGCCGGCTCCTTGTCCTCGACCGGCGCGGCCGACGGGAATGCCGCCGCCAGCTCTTCAGCCGAGTAGTGCTGGGTCTTGGGCGCCTCCGTTGCGGGGGCATCCTGGGGCTTCTTGCGGCGGAAAAAACTGAGCATTGGCAAAAGGCGCTGAAATCAGAGGGATATGCTACCACTCGGGCCTGTCGGGCCGATGTGGACTCAAGGTTGCGGCCCACCGGCCGTTAACCGGTCCGGAGGGCTGAGTCGTGCGGCCCGGAGACCGCCATGGACAACGTGATGGGAATCGCCCTCAGCGGGATGCGTGCGGCCCAGCAGGGCGTGCAGGTGGCCGCGCACAACGTGGCCAACCTGGCGACCCCGGATGCCCAGCACCTGCAGTTGCAGCGCATTCCCACCGAGCAGGGTGGGGTGCAGGCTTCGGTGGCGTCCATCGGCGCCGATGCCGGCGCGCCGCTGGGTGATCTGCTGGCCGCGAAAGCCGAGGTCGTGGCCTTCGCCGCCAATGCCACGGTGATCCGTCGCCAGGACCAGATGCTGGGCTCACTGCTGGATCGGGACGCCTGAGCAACACAGTTTTGGCAGGTGCCAACCGCCGCCCCTGGTGGGTGCCAACCTTGGTCGGCACGCTTCGACCCAGCCTGGTAGGTGCCAACCTTGGTCGGCACGCTCGACCCGCCCTGGTAGGTGCCAACCTTGGTTGGCACGCTCGACCCGCCCTGGTAGGTGCCAACCTTGGTTGGCACGCTCGACCCGCCTTGGTAGGTGCCAACCTTGGTTGGCACGCTTTTGGGGCGCCAACCGAGGTTGGCCTCTACCAGGGCAACAGTGCCAACCAAGGTTGGCACCTACCAGAGCAGGAATGCCAACCAAGGTTGGCATCCACCAGCACCCGGTAGCGCCGGGCCATGCCCGGCGACCACCGCCTCAATCAGGCCGACAGCTCCAGCAGCAGCTTGTTCAGGCGCGCCACATAGGCACCCGGATCCTTCAGGCTGTCACCGGCGGCCAACGCAGCCTGGTCGAACAGCACCCGGCCGAGGTCGTCAAAGCGCGCACCATCGGCTTCGGCATCGAGCTTGGCAATCAGCGGGTGGCCCGGGTTGATCTCCAGCACCGGCTTGCTGTCCGGTACCTTCTGACCGCTGGCCTCCAGGATCTGGCGCATCTGCAGGCCCAGGTCCTGTTCGCCGATGGCCAGCACCGCCGGCGAATCGGTCAGGCGGTGCGAGACGCGCACTTCGGCCACGTCGTCGCCCAGCACCGTCTTCAGGCGCTCGACCAGGCCCTGCTTGTCCTTGGCCGCCGCTTCCTGCTCCTGCTTGTCCGCCTCGCTTTCCAGCGCGCCCAGGTCGAGGTCGCCACGGGCGATGTCGACGAAGCCCTTGCCATCGAAATCGGTCAGGTAGCCCATCAGCCACTCATCGATGCGGTCGGTCAGCAGCAGCACTTCCACGCCCTTCTTGCGGAACACTTCCAGGTGCGGGCTGTTGCGCACCTGGCTGTAGCTCTCGCCGGTCAGGTAATAGATCTTGTCCTGGCCTTCGGTCATGCGGCCGAGGTAATCGGCCAGCGACACGCTCTGCGCATCGCCGTCGCCACGGGTGGAGGCGAAGCGCAGCAGGCCGGCCACCTTCTCGCGGTTGTTGTAGTCCTCGGCCGGGCCTTCCTTCAGCACTTGGCCGAATTCCTTCCAGAACGTGGTGTACTGCTCCGGCTTGTCAGCGGCCAGCTTTTCCAGCATGTCCAGCGAGCGCTTGGTCAGCGCCGCCTTCATCGAATCGATGACCGGGCCGGACTGCAGGATCTCGCGCGAGACGTTCAGCGACAGGTCGTTGGAATCGACCACGCCCTTGATGAAGCGCAGGTACAGCGGCAGGAACTGCTCGGCCTGGTCCATCACGAACACGCGCTGCACGTACAGCTTCAGGCCCTTGGGTGCATCGCGGTGATACAGGTCGAACGGTGCGCGGCCGGGCACATACAGCAGCGAGGTGTACTCCAGCTTGCCCTCGACCTTGTTGTGGCTCCACGCCAGCGGATCGCTGTGGTCGTGTGCCACGTGCTTGTAGAATTCGGTGTACTCGGCGTCGCTGATCTCAGTGCGCGGGCGGGTCCACAGCGCGCTGGCGCGGTTGACGGTCTCCCACTCGCCGGCAGCGCCGTCTTCGCCCTCCTTGGGCATCTGGATCGGCAGGCCGATGTGGTCCGAATACTTCTTGAGAATGCTGCGCAGGCGCCAGCCATCGGCGAAGTCGTGCTCGCCTTCCTTCAGGTGCAGCACGATGCGGGTGCCGCGCTCGGCCTTGTCGACCGTGGCGACTTCGAAATCGCCTTCGCCGCGCGAGGTCCAGCGCACGCCTTCGCCTGCAGCCAGGCCAGCGCGGCGCGAGGTCACTTCCACTTCGTCGGCGACGATGAAGGCACTGTAGAAGCCGACGCCGAACTGGCCGATCAGCTGCGAATCCTTCTTCTGGTCGCCGGACAGCTGGCGCAGGAAATCGCCGGTGCCGGACTTTGCAATCGTGCCGAGGTGGGCGATGGCTTCGGCGCGGCTCATGCCGATGCCGTTGTCTTCGATGGTGATGGTGTGGGCGGTGGGGTCGAAGCTGACGCGCACGCGCAGTTCGCTGTCGCCTTCCAGCAGGGCCGGCTGGGTCAGGGCCTCGAAACGCAGCTTGTCGGCGGCGTCGGCGGCGTTGGAGACCAGCTCGCGGAGGAAGATTTCCTTGTTGGAGTACAGCGAGTGGATCATCAGCTGCAGCAGCTGCTTGACTTCGGTCTGGAAGCCAAGGGTTTCGGTCTGGGTGGTCTCGGTCATCGATAAGGCTCCGTGTGCAATGCCGCGCCAGCGCGTGCGGCCTCGCCAAGGGGTATGGCTGATTGTCCCGAAATCAAGGGGTTGGTCGGCCGGGCTGCGCCCGGCACCCGCTCAGTGCAACTGCAACTGCCAAAGCCAGGGCCAGAGCGGCATCCCGTGGGATGGCGGGGCACTGTGGGTTCGCGGGGGCGGCGCAAGTACGTCCATGTAGCCTTGGTCGCCGCATCCATGCGGCTCACACCCCGCGAACCCACAGTGCCCCGCCTCTGACAGGTTCACGCGGCTGTTGGTAGGTGTCGACCTTGGTCGACACATCTGTCAGATATCGATACATCAAATGGAGTCAGATCCGTTTTCCGCAGGAAAACGGATCTGACTCCAAGAGACGTTCCGACAGATCGCAGGAAACTGTCGAAGGCGGGGTGGGTCCGGTTGAGGGGGCGTGAGCCGCATGGATGCGGCGACCGAGCTTACATGGATGTACTTGCAGCGCCCCCCTCAACCGGACCCACCCCGCCATCCCAAGGAATGCCCGCTGTTGCTGTTGCTTCGGCCGTTGCTGCGGCTTCTGCGGGTGCCGGGCAAAGCCCGGCCGAACTACAATCCCGCTCATGCTGAAATTCTCGAATACCTCCCGCCGGGGGCGCCGATGAGCGGCCGTGGCGGCAATGACGGCCAGGTCCGCATCATCGGCGGGCGCTGGCGCAATACCCGCCTGCCGGTGCCGACCCTGCCGGGGCTGCGGCCCAGCAGCGACCGCGTGCGCGAGACCCTGTTCAACTGGCTGATGCCCAGGCTCGGTGGGGCCCGCGTGCTGGACCTGTTCGCCGGCAGTGGCGCACTGGGCCTGGAGGCGGTCTCGCGCGGTGCCGCACACGCCACCCTGGTCGAACGCGACGCGCAGCTGGGACGCAATCTGACCGCTGCCGTGACCAAGCTGCAGGCCAGCGACCAGATCAGCGTCGTGCAGGCCGATGCCCTGCGCTGGCTGCGGGGCGCGCCGGCGCAGCAGGCCGATCTGGTCTTCGTCGACCCGCCGTTCGCCGACGGCCTGTGGCAGGACGTGCTGGCCCAGCTGCCGCGGCACTTGGCCGCCGATGCCTGGCTGTACCTGGAATCGCCGGCCGGCCACGTGCCGGTGCTGCCGCCGGACTGGCTGCTGCACCGCGAGGGCGGCACCCGCGAGGTGCGCTTTGCCCTGTACCGCCGCGCCACTGCTACACTTTGACCTCATCTGAACATCTGCAACCGCCCATGACCGTGGCCAATCGCCGCATCGCCGTTTACCCCGGCACGTTCGACCCCATCACCAATGGTCATATCGACCTGGTGAGCCGGGCCGCGCCGCTGTTCGAAAAGGTCGTGGTCGGCGTGGCGCAGAGCCCGTCCAAGGGCCCGGCGCTGCCGCTGGAGCAGCGCGTGCAGCTGGCGCGTGGCGCGCTGGCCCACCACAGCAACGTCGAGGTCATCGGCTTCGATACCCTGCTGGCGCATTTCGTACGTTCGGTCCAGGGCGGGGTGCTGCTGCGCGGCCTGCGCGCGGTGTCCGACTTCGAGTACGAGTTCCAGATGGCCAGCATGAACCGGCACCTGATCCCCGAGGTCGAGACCCTGTTCCTGACCCCGGCCGAGCAGCACAGCTTCATTTCGTCCTCGCTGGTCCGCGAGATCGCGCGCCTGGGCGGCGACGTGTCCGGCTTCGTGCCGGCCGCGGTGCTCGAAGCCCTGCGCAAGGTCCGCGAAGCGAAGTCGGCACAGTCGTAAGCCCCGCTGTACCCGCACCCCATTACGTACAACACCACGCACCATTCCGGGAGGAAACCCATGAACACCACCATGCGCGCGATGCTGATCGCTTCGTTGGCCCTGGCCTTCACCGCCTGCAAGAAGGAAGAGGCCGCTCCGGTCGACGAGGCCAAGCAGGCCCTGGTCGCTCCGTCCAAGGACGACGATGCAGGCTGGAAGAAGTACCTGCAGGAAGTGGCGATCCAGAACATGGGCAACATCACCAACAGCCCGTTCCTGTACTACCTCTCGCCGGAATCGGACCCGGACTTCCAGGCCAAGTACGAGCGCCAGACCGAGAGCGCGACCCAGGCCGTGGCCCGTGGCGTGCAGCCGGGCAACATGCTGGCCTTCGGTTCGTCGGCCTCGGGCAAGATGGCTGACATGATCCAGGCCGTGTTCAAGGACGTGTCGCCGGATTCGATGAAGGGCGTGCGCGTCGTCTTCATCGGTCAGTCGGCCGACAACGCCCGCGTACAGGCTGCGATCCAGCCGACCGGTGCCGAGTACATTTTCGTCGAAGCCAAGTAATACCGAGCCATGGCGGCCATGCTCCGGCATGGCCCGGGCGGCGTCCTGCAAGGGCGCCGCTGATGACCTGACCGGCCCGCGCGCCCGCGCTGGCCGGTCCTTTGTCCCAGGGCGCGGGCGAGGAGTATCGCCGTGTCGCTGAAAATCAACGAGCTCTGCGTCAACTGCGACGTATGCGAGCCGGCCTGCCCGAACCAGGCCATTGCGATGGGTGAAACCATCTACGTGATCGACCCTGCGCGCTGCACCGAATGCGTGGGTCATTTCGACGAGCCACAGTGCGTGGTCGTCTGCCCGGTCGAGTGCATCGACCCGGACCCGGAGATCGTGGAAACGGAAGACCAGCTGCTGGCCAAGCTGCGCCAGCTGCAGCACGATCACCCCGAACTCTACGCGGAGCCCCCATCCGAATGAAGACGCTGATCGTCCGCCCCCTGTTGCTGCTCGGCCTGCTGCTGAGCCCGATTGCCTGGGCCGACAGCCCGGCCCGTGCCGAGCGCCCCGATGGCGCGGCCATTGCCAGCGGCCATGCGCTGGCCACCCAGGCGGGCATCGACATCCTGGCGCAGGGCGGCAACGCCTTCGATGCCGCGGTGGCGGTATCGTCCACGCTGGCGGTGGTCGAGCCGATCAGTTCCGGCCTGGGCGGTGGTGGCTTCTTCCTGCTGCACGATGCGGCCACCGGCAAGGATGTGATGCTGGATGCGCGCGAGACCGCGCCGGCTGCAGCAACCCCGCAGGCGTTCCTCGACAAGCAGCGCAACCTCGACCGTGATCGTTCGGTCAACGGTGCCTGGTCGGCCGGTATTCCTGGTCTGCCCGCAGCGCTGGTCGAGCTGTCGGCCAAGCACGGCAAGCTGCCATTGGCGGCCTCGCTGCAGCCGGCCATCCGCATCGCGCGCGAAGGCTTCCCGGTGTACGACCGCATGGCCAAGGGCTATGCCTCGCGCCGTGAAGTGATGGAGCGCTATCCCGGAACGCGCGAGGTCTACCTGCGCAACGGCAAGCCGATCGCCAGCGGTGACCTGTTCAAGCAGCCGGAGCTGGCACAGACGCTGGAGCGCCTGGCCGCAGGTGGCTTCGATGGCTTCTACAAGGGCCAGACCGGAACGCTGTTGCTGGCCGGCGTGAAGCAGGCCGGCGGCAAGTGGACCGCTGAAGAGCTGGCCGGTTACCGCGTGAAGCAGCGCGAGCCGATCGTGTTCAACTACAACGGCTGGAAGATCACCACTGCGCCGCCGCCGTCGTCCGGTGGCATTGCGCTGGCCAGCATGCTGCAGATCCTGGAAGGCTGGGATATCAGGAAAATGGACCCGGCGCACCGCACCCATCTGGTGGTGGAGTCGATGCGTCGCGCCTACCGCGACCGCACCTTCTTCCTCGGCGATCCGGACTTCGTGCAGATCCCGCAGAAGGTGCTGACCAGCAAGGACTACGCACAGGGCCTGCGGGCGACCATCCATCCGGAGAAGGCCACGCCCAGCGACCTGCTGTCGGGCAACCCGACGCCGCTGGAAGACGACGAGACCACGCACTTCTCGATCATCGACCGCGACGGCAACCGCGTTGGCGCCACCCAGACCGTCAACCTGCTGTACGGCTCGGGGCTGATTCCCAAGGGCACCGGCGTGCTGCTGAACAACGAGATGGACGACTTCGCGCTGAAGCCGGGCACGCCCAATGCGTTCGGCGTGATGGGCTATGAAGCCAATGCGCCGAAGCCGGGCAAGCGCATGCTCAGCTCGATGACGCCGACCTTCATGGAGAACGCCGACAAGGTGGTGGTGCTGGGCACCCCGGGTGGCAGCCGCATCATCACCATGGTGCTGCTGGGCATCCTCGGCTACGACGACGGCCTGGATGCGCAGCAGGTGGCCGCACTGCCGCGCTACCACCACCAGTGGCTGCCGGACCTGATCGAAGCCGAGGACGATGCGTTCGACGCGGCGACGGTGAAGCAGCTGCAGGCGATGGGCCACAAGATCGACCTGCCGGGCAATGTCGCCGCGGGTGGCCGCGGTTCCAGCCACGTGTGGGGCAACCTGCAGACCGTGGAATGGGACCGCAGGGCCAACAAGCTGTTCGGTGGCAGTGACCCGCGCAACCCGGTGGGCAGTGCCCAGGTGGTGCCGGCACACTGATCCGGTGGTGCCGGCTGCTGGCCGGCAATCCGGCTGATTATCGAAACCCCGCCTTTGCCGGCGGGGTTTTCTGTTTCCCTTCTAGCGATTATTTAACGAGCCGGCGCCGATAATCGACACATGAAACTCTGGTCTATTCGTGGAAACTCGCAGCGCCTCGATGGCGGCGCGATGTTCGGCAACGCGCCGCGCGCGTTGTGGGAAAAATGGGCGGCACCGGACGAGCTCAATCGCATCGAGCTGGCCTGCCGTGCGCTGCTTGCCAGCCCGTTGGAAGGCAAGACGGTGCTGTTTGAAACCGGTATCGGCGCGTTCTTCGATCCGCGCATGCGCGAGCGCTACGGCGTGCAGGAAAGCCAGCACGTGCTGATCGATTCGCTGCGCGAAGCCGGCTTCGAGCACGAGGATATCGACGTGGTGGTGCTCAGCCACCTGCATTTCGATCATGCCGGCGGACTGCTGGCGGCATGGAGCGAAGGGCGTGAGCCCGAGTTGCTGTTCCCCAACGCAACCTACGTGGTCGGCGCACAGCATTGGCAGCGCGCCGTGCAGCCACACCCGCGCGATCGCGCCAGCTTCATTCCGGAACTGCCGGGCCTGCTGCAGGCCAGTGGCCGGCTGGAAGTGGTGGACGGAGAGTACTCGAAGGCGCTCGGCCGCAGCGTGCGCTTCAGTTACAGCGACGGGCATACACCGGGGCTGATGCTGGCCGAGATCGTCGGTCACGCGCATACAGGCGAAAGTGCGCATGGTGGCGTGGTGTTCTGTGCCGACCTGATCCCGGGCCGCTCATGGGTAC
Source organism: Stenotrophomonas sp. 62841_Sma (assembly GCF_056482945.1). Taxonomy (NCBI): domain Bacteria; kingdom Pseudomonadati; phylum Pseudomonadota; class Gammaproteobacteria; order Lysobacterales; family Lysobacteraceae; genus Stenotrophomonas; species Stenotrophomonas sp. 62841_Sma. Next base: position 1,856,308 of record NZ_CM151224.1, read on the forward strand.
ACGTGCCGATCACCATGGGCTATGACCGCAATGCCGAGCTGCTGATCGACGAGAAGCGGCAGTTCCTGGAAGACAAGCTGGCGCGCAACGTGCGGCTGTTCTTCACCCACGACCCGCAGGTGGCATTGGCGCAGCTTGGCAGGGATGACAAGGGGCGTTTCGTGACCCTGCACGAGCAGGGTGAGCTGAAGGCACGCGCCCTGGGGTAATGGCATGGCCGGGCAATGCCCGGCCTTTCACTGATGTCCGTGGATCCACGCCATGCGTGGATGGCGTTTTATCCGGATGCGACCATTACGACGCCTTCAGGCAGCTGCTCATGAAGGTCTTGCGCGCATCACCGGCCAGCTTTTTGGCGCCCGCGTCAGCGTTGCACTTGCGCATGCGTTCCTGCTGCGTATTGACCGGCTTGGCGTCGGCGGCGTGGCCGCTGAGGCAGGAGCTCTGTGCAGTCTTGTAGGCATCGCCCTTCAGCCCCTTGTTCTTGGCCGAGCAGTCAGCCATGCGCTGCTGCTGCGGAGTGGTGGCATTGGCCGCCAGGGGCAGGCCGACCAGCAGGACGGCGGCCAGCAGGAAAGAGGCTTTCATCGGTGAGCTCCAAGGGTGGCGGGTGCGCGGAGCATTCGCTTCCCGGCGCCAAGAGCACGTGAAGAATCGCAACGCGGCCGCGACGGCCTGCGCTGTTGGGGTCAGATCCCTTTCGTGGCGAAAGGGCTCTGACCCCGGATCGTCCGATCAGCCGACGCGGGTACCGAAGATGCGGTCACCGGCATCGCCCAGGCCCGGCAGGATGTAGCCCTTGTCGTTGAGCTGGGCATCGATGGCCGCGGTGTAGATCTCCACGTCCGGGTGCACGGCCTTGACCGCCTCGATGCCTTCCGGCGCGGCCACCAGGAAGATGCCCTTGATGCGGCGGGCACCGGCCCGCTTGAGCATGTCGATGGTGGCGATCAGGGTGCCGCCGGTGGCCAGCATCGGGTCCAGGATCAGCGCGTCGCGCTCTTCCAGGCGGCCGGTGAGACGCTCGAAGTAGGGCACCGGCTGCAGGGTTTCCTCATCGCGCTGCAGGCCGACCACGCTGACACGGGCCGCCGGGATCAGCGACAGCACGCCGCTGAGCATGCCCAGGCCGGCGCGCAGGATCGGCACCACGGTGATCTTGGCGCCCGCAATGCGCTGCACGGTGACCGGGCCGGCCCAGCCGGGCAGGGTGTGCGGCTCGGTGTCCAGGTCGGCGGTGGCCTCGTAGGCCAGCAGCGTACCCAGCTCGTTGGCCAGTTCGCGGAAATCCTTGGTGCTGAGCGCAGCGTTGCGCATCAGGCCGATCTTGTGCTGCACCAGCGGGTGGCGCACTTCGACGATCTTCATGGTCGGGAAGGGGAAAAGGAGAGAGGGCGCCATTTTGCCGGATCGGCGGGCCGAACCCAAACCGGGCCGTGGCCCTGGTACGCGAAATGTGCAGATGCATGTCATTGCCATGCAACCTTGCGGACATACCGTGCAGACCCATTCTTAACAGGAATGGGGATTCCCAGTGCATATCAAGACTCCGTTGGCCGTTGCCATCACGCTGACCCTGGCAATGGGTGCCGCAGCTCCGCTGCAGGCCGCCGGGCAGCAGGCGGTAGCCGCCACCGGCGCCGTGGCGTCCGACGCGGTCGACCTGGACCGCATCGAAGTGCGCGCCCAGCTCGAATCACAGATCCGCGCGGTTGACCTCAAGCGCAGCAGTGATGCGATCGAAGACGCGGTGTCGTCCGATGCCCTGGGCCAGTACCCGGACAAGAACGTGGCCGAGTCACTGCAGCGCCTGCCGGGCATCAGTGTGACCCGCGACCAGGGCGAAGGCCGCTACGTGGTCGTGCGCGGACTGGATGCCAACCTCAATAGCGTCAGCGTCGACGGCATCGCCATCGGCACCCCGGACAACTCCAGCCGCGCCGCACCGATGGACGTGATCCCGTCCGATTCGACCGAGCGCCTGCGCGTGGTCAAATCGCCGACCCCGGACATGCCGGGTGATGCCATCGGTGGCGCGATCCTGGTCGAGACCGCTTCGGCGTTCGATCGTGATGGCCGCAGCCTGCGCGCCAAGATCGAAGGCAGCCACCAGCAGCTTTCGGGCGAGACCAGCCCGAAGGCCGCCTTCAACTACAGCGAAGTGTTCAACAACACCTTCGGCATCGCCGCCGGCGTGAACTACCAGAAGCGGACGTTCGAATCGGACAACAGCGAAGTGGAATACGGTGATGTCAGCGGCAACAAGGATCTGACCACCACCCGTCCAGGCGAAATCACCGCGCTGAACCTGCAGAACCGCAAGTACGAGATCGAGCGCAAGCGCATCGGCGCCAACCTCAATCTCGACTGGCGCCCGAACGAGGACAGTCGCTACTACCTGCGCACGCTGTACAGCCAGTTCGACGATGCCGAAACCCGCCAGCGCGTGATCTTCAACTTCAACAGCGCCGACATGATCGCCACCGGCACTGACCAGTATCGACTGGCCGGCATGCCGAAGGATTCGATCGACAAGCGCATGCGCTACCGCACCAAGGAAGAGAACACCTTTGCCGCCAGCCTCGGTGGCGAGAACACGCTGACCGACGCGGTGCTGGACTACAAGATCGGCTATACCCGCACCGAAGAACGCGTGGACGACGAGATCGAGTCGCGCTTCAAGCTCAACGGCAAGGTCTTCAATGGCACGTTGGACCAGCGCAGCCGCCTGCCCACCTACACCTTCGACAACGACCAGTGGCTGGACAACGCCAACTACAAGTTCGACCGTGTGGTGGCCAAGCCGAAGAAGGTGGACGACGAGGAGCGCAGCGCGCAGGTCAACATCCGCTTCGACGGCGACAACAGCAGCTACAAGTTCGGCCTGCTCGGACGCTGGCGCGACCGTGACGTGAACGTCGATGAGGCGTCGCTGCGCGTGGGCCCCGCGATCAAGCTCAGCGACTGGACCACCGGTTCGCCGGAACACCGCCACGGCCCGATGGGGCAGGGCATGGACTCGTCCGTGATGCGCAGCTACTGGTCGCAGCACAGTGGCGAGTACAGCGCCCGTCCGCAGGACGTCGGTGGCAACGCCGCGACGTCTCTGGAAGGCGACTACACCGCGCGCGAAGACGTGTTCGCCAGCTATGCGATGGGCACCTGGGACATCGGTGCGCTGCGCGTGATCGGCGGCGTGCGTGTGGAGAACACCCGCTTCAGCGCCACCGGCAATCGCGTGGACGTGGCCAAGGACGGGCGCTCCTACACCGCGACCCGGGTCACCGCCAGCAAGAGCTACAACAACGTACTGCCGGGGCTGCACCTGCGTTACGACGCCAGCGACGACTGGGTGTTCCGCTTCGCCGCCAACAAGACGGTGGCCCGCCCGGGCTTCGGCGATGCCTCGCCGCGCATTGGCCTGGCCCGCAACGACAATGAAGTGCGCCTGGGCAACCCGGAGCTGGATCCGTACGAGTCAACCAATATCGACCTGTCGGTGGAGAAGTACATCGGCGACAGCGGCATCCTCTCGCTGGGCGTGTTCCACAAGTCGATCGACGGCTACATCGTGCAGGTCCGACAGGGCGGCACCGACGGCATCTACGACGGCCTGCCGGTGGTGACCTCGATCAATGGCGACAAGGCCAAGGTGCGCGGCGCCGAATTCAACTGGCAGCAGCAGCTGTCGTTCCTGCCGGCTGGCTGGGATGGCCTGCTGGTGGGTGCCAGCGGCACCTGGCTGGACACTGATTTCGACCCGGGCCTGGCCAAGCGCGCCGGTGAGGACTTCACCCTGCCGCGTGCCTCGAAGAACGTGTACAGCGCGCACATCGGCTATGAGAAGTATGGCCTGAGCACCCGTGTGGCGGCCGTGCACCGCAGTGAGTACCTGGATACCCTTGGTGCCGGCCGTGCCTTCGATATCTTCGTTGCGCCGAACACCCAGCTCGATTTCTCGCTGGACTACAAGTTCACCCCGCGGGTGAGCATGTATTTCGAAGCGCAGAACCTGCTGGACAAGCCGCTGGAACTGTACCAGGGCACGCGCTCGCGCACCCTGCAGATGGAAGAATACGGTCGTACCTACGCGCTCGGCCTAAAGGTGGCCCTGTGATGGGGCGTGGCATCACCGTCCTGGCGGTCGCGCTCGCGGCGACCCTGGCCGCCGGCTGCACGCCGGCGACCGGCAACGATCCGGCCGCGGCCCCCACGGCAGCGAAAGCCGGGGGCGCGCGCACGGTGACCACCATCGCCGAAGCCTTCCTGTCACCGATGACCCCGGCAGACAACATCGACTCGCCGGCGGCCTGGCGCGCGCCGGACGGCGCGCTGTGGCTGATCGCCACCGCCAAGGCCACCGACAAGCTGGTGGTCTACGACGGCAGCACCGGCCAGCACCTGCGTGACGTCGGCAGCAGCGGCACCGCACCGGGGCAGTTCGACCGCCCAAACGGCATCGCGGTGACCGACGATCTGCTGTGGATCGTGGAGCGCGACAATCACCGCGTGCAGGTGCTGAGCCTGCCGGACTTCGCGCCGCTGGCGACGTTCGCTGCGGACGACCTGCGCAAGCCGTATGGGCTGTGGGTCGACCGCCGTGCCGATGGCTACAGCGTCTACGTCACCGACTCCTGGGACAACGGCGAGGATGCGCAGGGGCGTGACATCCTGCCGCCGCTGGCCGAGCTGGACAAGCGCGTGCGCCAGTACCACGTGACCCGCGACGGTGCGAAGGTCGAGGCGAAGCTGGTGGCCAGCATCGGTGACACCAGCGAAGCCGGTGCGCTGCGCGTGGTCGAGTCGATCTGGGGCGATCCGGAGAATGATCGCCTGTTGATCGCCGAAGAGGATGAGAGCTACGCCAGCGAGTTCAAGGTCTACACCCTTGCCGGACGCTTCACCGGCACCACATTCGGTCGCGACGTGTTCAAGGCGCAGGCCGAAGGTGTGACCCTGCGTACCTGCGGCAAGGACGGCTGGTGGATCACCACCGAACAGGGCAAGCAGCGCAGCGTGTTCCATCTGTTCGATCGGCACACGCTGAAGCCGGTGGGCGCGTTCCAGGGCAATACCGTGGCCAACACCGATGGCATCTGGATGATGCAGCAGCCCAGCACGCGCTTCCCGCACGGTGCGCTGTATGCGGTGCATGACGACCAGGGCGTGGTGGCCTTCGACTGGGAGAGCATCGCCAAGCAGCTCGCGCTGCCGCTGGAGTGTGGCGCATGAGCCGGCAGTGCGTGATGCGCGCGCTGACGCTGGGCCTGCTGCTGGCGTTGCCCTCTCTGTCGTTCGCGGCGGCAGAGCCGAATACCCAGGTGCCGGCGGGCAGCCGCCACTACGCAGCGACGACGGTGCCGGACCGCATCGTCGCCTCGCCGGCGGTCGATCCCAGCCACGGTTTCGCCGTGGCCTGGCGTACTGACGGCAGCGTGCAGGCACCGCTGCTCGAGATTGCCCTCGCCGGGGATTCGCCGGCGATCGAGGGCATCCGCCAGGTGCGTGCAACGACCCGCGCGCTGCAGACCGAGAACGGGCTGTCGCATCATCATCGCGCGGACATCAGCGGCCTGCAGCCGGATACCCAGTACGTCTACCGCGTGCAGGGCAACGGCAGTTGGAGCGCCTGGAACCAGCTGCGGACGCTGGCCGCGGCCGACCAGCCGCTGACCCTGCTGTACTTCGGTGATACCCAGAACAAGAACGTCAGCCATGTCAGCCGTGTAGTGCGCGCCGCGCAGAAGGCCGCACCGCAGGCGCGCATGAGCCTGTTCGCCGGTGACCTGGTCAGCGGCGGCGACAACATGGATGACAGCGAATGGGGCGAGTGGTTTGCTGCCACCGGCTGGCTGGCGCAGGAAACGCTGGTGGCCCCAGCGATCGGCAACCACGAGTATTTCGAGGAATTCGAGGACACCCCGCAGGAGCGGCGCGTGCTGGGCAAGCATTGGCCGGTCACCTTCGCGCTGCCAGGCAACGGCGCCACCGCCGCGCAGCAGACCAGCTACTGGTTCGATGCGCAGGGTGTACGCGTGGCGGTGGTCGATGGCACCTCGGCACTCGACCTCGGCACCGCCAAGGCACAGGCGCAATGGCTGGACAAGGTCCTGGCCGGCAACCGGCAGCCGTGGACCATTGTGCTGCTGCACCAGCCGTTCTACTCACCCCGCGAAGGCCGCGAGAACGCTGCGCTGCGTGACGTGCTGCTGCCGGTGGTACGCCGCCACAACGTCGACCTGGTGCTGCAGGGCCACGATCACACCTATGGCCGTCGCGGTGAAGGGCAGGCCGCCACGCCGCAGTACGTGGTGACCGTGGCCGGGCCGAAGCAGTACCGCCTTTCCGACGAAGCACGCAGGACGATGGATCCGGTGGCCGAGGATACCCAGTTGTTCCAGGTGTTGAACATTGATCCGCAGCACCTGCGCTATGAAGCACGCACGGTGACCGGCCGTCTCTACGATGCCTTCGAACTGCGCCGTGATGCCAAGGGTGGCAAGCAGCGCACGGAGCTGACCGAAGGTCGCATCACGCCACGCGACTGCCCGCGTGCTCAGACCGCCAAGGGTCGTGCCGACCGCTGCTGGGAGTGAGAAGACGCATATGACCACGCCCCGGCGCATCCTTCCGCTCGCCGCCATCGGTGCCGCCCTGCTGTTGCTGGCCAGTGCGGTGACCGCTGCCGATACCGTGCTGCATCCGTTCCTGGTGGCCCAGCCGAAGCAGGCCCCGCAGGAGGTGAATCTGGCGGTGGAGATTCCGGCCGGCAGCTTCACCAAGTACGAAATCAAGGAAGACGGCCTGGTCCACGTGGACCGCTTCCAGTCGATGCCGGTGGCCTATCCGGCCAACTACGGCTCGATGCCGCGCACCCTGGCCGGCGACAACGATCCGCTGGACGCGCTGGTGCTGACCCGTGAACCGCTGCATCCGGGCGTGATCGTGCACTTCCGGCCGATCGGCTATCTGAAGATGATCGATGGCGGCGAGCACGACGAGAAGATCATCGGCGTGCCCACCGACAAGGTCGACCCGACCTACGCCAGCATCCGCGACCTGAAGGATCTGCCGGAGGTCGAGCGCCAGCGCATCGAGGCGTTCTTCCGGGTTTACAAGGACCTGCCGGCGGGACGCAACCCGGTGCAGCTCAATGGCTGGGGCAACGCCGCCGAGGCGCGGGTACTGATCAGCGAAGCGATGAAGCGCTTCGAAAAGTAGATCCACGCCATGCGTGGATTCAGTTCAGCAACGTCTCGATGAACGACTCGGCCTGCAGGTGGTCGCCCAGTACCCGGGCCACCGCCTGTACGGCTGCCTCCTGGTGTTCAGGACGGATGCCACCATCGTCTTCGTCGTTGTAGAGGTCATCGCCTGCATCGAGGTACACCGTGCCTGCAGCAGCCAGAGCCGCCATCAAGGTCGGCACATCGGTAGTGACCTCGCCGGCATCCAGCAGGCCCGCACCGTGGTGACTGAACAGCACACGGCCGTCATCCAGGTCGAGGATGAACGGATCGGCGCCGCGATCGGCAATCACCAGCCAGTTCGATGGCCAGTTGTCGATCGGATCGCCGCTGATGCCATGCCAGCGATAGCCGGCCTGGTGACTCCACACACGCCGCAGCGGCGGTATCCAGACATCGAGGCCCGGAATGGTGATGCCGGAGTTGCCCACCTTCGCATTGATCTCATGACCCAGCGGTCCCACCTGCGCGTAGAAGCGCGCCAGCACCGGAGGTAACGGGAACGGTCCCTGCCAGTCACCTTCGTACTGGGCCCGCAGCAGCCCGAAGCGGGCGAATGAGGCGTGCAGATCAACCATGGCGGGGTCCAACGAGGAGCGGCCCAGCAGCCTAGCAGACGGCGTCTGCGTGCAACGCCTTCACCGCCGCTGGCTATCATGTCCGCCTTCCACAACGAAGGCAGTGCCTGTGTCGGTAGCGTTGGTATGGTTCCGCTGTGATCTGCGGCTGCAGGACAATCCGGCCCTGCAGGCCGCGCTGGATGCCGGTCACGACGTGGTGCCGATCTACATCCATGCGCCCCACGAAGAGGGTGAGTGGGTGCCGGGTGCCGCCTCCGATGCGTGGCGCCACCGTTCACTGGCCGCGTTGGATGCGGACCTGCTCACTCGGGGTTCCTCGCTGGTGCTGCGCAGCGGTGACAGCCTGCCGGCCCTGCAGTTGCTGATCGTGCAGACCGGCGCCGAGGCGGTGTACTGGAACCGCAAGTACGAACCGGCCACCCAGCCACGCGACGCCACCATCAAGCGCACGCTGCGCGAGCAGGGCATCGACGCACAGAGCTGCAATGGCAGCCTGCTGTTCGAGCCGTGGGACATCGCCACCCAGCAGGGCCAGCCCTATAAGGTATTCACGCCGTACTGGCGCAATGTACTCAGTCATTGGCGCCTGCCCGCGCTGCAGGCCGCACCGGAAGCATTGGCGACGCACGCGGTCGACAGCCTGGCATTGGATGATCTCCAGTTGGCACCGACGCTGGACTGGGATACCGGCTTCTGGGAGCACTGGCAGCCGGGTGAAGCCGGTGCGCTGGAAGCGCTGTCCGTGTTCGAGGACGGTGCGCTGCGCGGCTACCGCGAGCAGCGTGACCTGCCAGATCGCGTGGGCACCTCGCGGATGTCGCCGCACCTGCATTTCGGCGAGATCGCACCCTGGCGGATTGCCCATGCGCTGGAAGGGCTGCGTAGTGCCGGTACCGACGCCGACATCGACGGCTATCTGCGCCAGCTCGGCTGGCGTGATTTCGCCTATCACCTGCTGCATCACTTCCCGAAGACGCCGACCGACAACCTCAACCCGCGCTTTGACCGTTTCCCGTGGGCCACACCGAGTGCCGCGCAGCTGCACGACTGGCAGCGAGGCAACACCGGCGTGCCGATCGTCGATGCAGGACTGCGCGAGCTGTGGCACACCGGCTACATGCACAACCGGGTGCGGATGATCGTGGCCAGTTACCTGTGCAAGCACCTGCGCGCGCACTGGCTGCATGGCGCACGCTGGTTCTGGGACACCCTGGTCGATGCCGATCTGGCCAACAACACGATGGGCTGGCAGTGGGTGGCCGGGACCGGTGCCGATGCCGCGCCTTACTTCCGCGTGTTCAACCCGGTCACCCAGGCCGAGAAGTTCGACCCCCAGGCCCGCTACATCAGCCGCTGGGTGCCCGAACTGGCCGCGCTGCCGGTGAAGGCGCGCTTCGCGCCGTGGCAGCATCCGCTGCTGCTGGCCGCGCATGCCCCGGGCTATCCGCGTACGCCGCTGGTGGACCTGGCCGCGGGCCGCGACGCCGCATTGGCGGCTTACCGCCAGTCGGGGGCGGGGTAAAGGGCGACCTGAGCGATCTGGTCAGTTAGCTGAACGCGGCCCTGTCGGTGTGCCCGATCATCATTCCGGCATCGCATCGGGCTGTTTATTCTCTTTGCGCCCGCAGGCCGCCGGCCGACCGGAAACCAAGGAGAACCTCATGATCCGCAACACCACCCGCAACGTCGCACTGGCCCTGATGAGTGCGGCCGTCCTGTCGGCCTGCGCCACCGGCGGCTCCTACGTACAGAGTGACCAGTACGGCAACCCGACCGAGCAGCAGAACCGCACCGGCCGCAACGCGCTGATCGGCACCGCCATCGGCGTAGCCGCCGGCCTGCTGACCGGTGACAGCGCCACGGAGCGCCGCCAGCATGCGCTGATCGGCGCCGGTATCGGCGCGCTCAGCGGCGCCGCGGTAGGCCAGTACCAGGATCGCCAGGAACGCGCACTGCGCGAGCGCACTGCCAACACCGGGATTGATGTGCAGCGGCAGGGCGACAACATCATGCTGAACCTGCCGGACGGCATCACCTTCGACTTCGGCAAGGCGACCCTGAAGCCGCAGTTCTACGGCTCGCTCAATGGCGTGGCAGGCACCCTGCGTGACTACAACCAGACCATGATCGAAGTGGTCGGCCACACCGACAGCATCGGCAGTGACGCGGTCAACAACCGCCTGTCGAAGGAACGTGCCGACTCGGTCGCGCAGTACCTGATCGGGCAGGGCGTGCAGAGCGTGCGCATCGAAACCCTGGGCGCCGGCAAGTCGTACCCGATTGCCGACAACAGCACCGATGCCGGCCGCGCCAAGAACCGCCGCGTCGAGATTCGCGTGATTCCCCTGAAGCAGTAACGCGTAGCGTTACGGTTCCGGCGTAGCCGGAACGAAAATGCCGCCCTTGCAGGCGGCATTTTCTGTAGGTGCCGAGCTTGCTCGGCACACCGATAGCGCTTCCGGTTGCGGCTTCTCCGAACGGCGCCGACCAAGGTCGGCATCTACCGAAAGCCACGCTGCCGGAATGAAAATGCCGCCCTTGCAGGCGGCATTTTCTGTAGGTGCCGAGCGTTGCTCGGCACACCGATAGCGCTCCCGGTCGCGGTTTCTCCGAACGGCGCCGACCAAGGTCGTCATCTACCGAAAGCCACGTAGCCGGAACGAAAATGCCGCCCTTGCAGGCGGCATTTTCTGTAGGTGCCGAGCTTGCTCGGCACGCCGATAGCGCCCGTAGAGTCGAGCTTGCTCGACTGAAGCGCAAGAGCAGTCGAGCATGCTCGACTCTACGGAATGCCGGTAGATCCACGCCATGCGTGGATGCTTCCGGTCATGCGGCCGAAGCGGCCACCTTCTCCAGGATCCGCTTGCCGCTGCTTTCCAGCGCCGCGTCTTCCTTTTCCTTCTGCTGCTGCGCCAGCTTCGCGCCCGGGCACTGCGCCAGCATGTAATTGGCGTCGAAGTTGAGCTTCTCGACCAGGAAGTCGACGAATGCACGCACCTTCGGCGAGACCAGGCGGCCACCGGCGAACACGGCGTTGAAGTCCACTTCCGGCCCGGTCCAGCCAGCCAGCACGCGGCGCACCATTCCCGACTCGACGAACGGCTTGGCCATCACATCGCCGGTCAGCAGCAGGCCTTCGCCGCACACCAATGCACCATTCAACGCAGACATGTCGTTGGCGGTCATCAGCGGGGTGACCGGGAAGTCACGCAGCTCGCCGCCGTTCTCGCCCAGCTGCCAGGTGAAGCGCGGCGAGTTGCCGGTGTGGTACGGCTTGCGCATCGCCAGGATGCGATGGAACTGCAGCTCTTCCGGGTGCAGCGGCTCACCATAGCGTTCGATGTAGGCCGGGCTGGCGAACACCTGCGTGCGCAGGCTGCCCAGCTTGCGTGCCACCAGGTTGGAATCGGGCAGGGCACCCACGCGCAGGGCCAGGTCCGCCTCACCTGCAATCAGGTCCAGCTTCTCGTTGCCCATGTGCATGTCCAAGCGGATCTCTGGATACTGCGCATGGAACTGGCCCAGCAGCGGCGCAATCCAGGTGATGCCGATCGAGTAGGGCACAGTGAAGCGCAGCCAGCCGCGCGGACCGGACTGCAGCTGGCTCACCGCGCTCTCGGCTTCTTCCAGTTCGCGCGCGATGCGCTGGCAATGTTCGTGGTAGATCGAACCCGCTTCGGTCAGGCCGAGGCGGCGGGTGGTCCGGTGCAGCAGGCGCGCACCGAGGCGCGTTTCCAGCTCCTGCACTTTGCGGCTGACCGTGGTCTTGGGCAGGCCGAGCGATTTGGCAGCGGCAATGAAACTGCCTTGCTCGACCACTTTGACGAAGATCAGCGTCTCGTTGAGATCGTGGGACATGGTCTGGGATCCTGGACGTCGGGGATGGGACAATCGTGACAGAACGATTGGACCGGGAGCGGGATGATTATTCCCCTTAATCAGGACTAATCAAGTAAAGGTTTGAGGTCTATCGTGGCGCCATTCGTTATTTGGAGCCCGTCCGCCATGAGCCTGCGCAACATTCTTGCCCGTCTCCGGAACGCCGGCCAGAGCACCCTGGACCTGGCAATGACCGTTGAAGTCCGCCCGAGTTCCTTGGTACACAAGGACTTCCGTGAGTTTACCGCGCCGATGCGTCAGCAGCGTGGCGGTGCCATCCGCCTGGCCCCGCACAAGGGCGACCGGCTGCGTCGAATCGGGACTATCCCGGATTTGGGAGGAAATGTCCCGTGAATGGGATGCTGACGCCCGAAGTCCTGGTCCTCGGCGGCACCGGTGCCGTCGGCCAGGGCGTGGTTGGCGCACTGCTGGAAGCCGGCAGCCCGGTGCTGGTGGTCGGTCGCGACCCGGGCCGGCTGGCGGCGCTGCATGAGCAGTTCGCCGATGAGCCGGGCCTGGAGACGCTGCTGGGTTCGCTCAGCGATGACGGCTCGGCGCGCGCACTGGCCGAACGCATCGCGCATCGCCCGCGTCCGCTGGCGGCAGTGATCGCCGCAATGGGCGGCCCTTACCGTCGCGGCCGGGTGACTGACCGCAACGGCGATGAACTGCTGGGCGCGATGCAGGCCGATCTGATGCCGCACGTGCACGCAGTGCGTCATCTGCTGCCGCTGCTGCAGGACAACGTGCATGCGCGTCGCTACGTGATGATCGGCAGCCCGGCCAATGCCAAGCCATGGGCGGGCTACGGCGAAACCTCGATCACCACTGCGGCGCTGCGTATGTACGCGCAGGTGGTGCACCAGGAAGCCCAGGCATTGGGCGTGCGCGCGCAGATGCTGGAAGTCTGCAGCCCGGTGTGTACGCCGGCCAACGCGGCCAATGCCTGCATCGAGTGGCCCAGCTCACTGCTGGTCGGCCGTCGCGTGGTCTCCCTGCTCGACGGCTGCCGCGACAACCGCGCCATCGTCCGCTGCGACAGCAGTGATGCCGAACTGCCGCGCGGCCTGCTGCACCTGGACGTTCCTCCCCTGTGGCGCGATACCGCAGGCGTCGCTTGACCTCGACCATGGTTGAGGTCGCAGGATACGCCGCCTGTTTTTGCAACACGCTCTCATCTAGCTGTACCACCCCTCCGTACGGATGCATGCCATGACTTCCCCCAATTCCACCCCACATCGTTTCGGCCATCGCATCGCGATGGTTGGCGTGTCGATCCTCGCCGCAGCCGTGTTGGCGGCCTGCAGCGGCGGCCACGCCGAAGAAGCCGGTGCACCGCCGCCGCCGCAGGTCAGTGCTGCACCGGTGCTGGTCAAGCAGGTCAGCCAGTGGGACGAGTTCAGCGGCCGCGTCGAAGCGGTACAGAGCGTTGAACTGCGCCCGCGCGTGTCCGGCTACATCGACAAGGTCAACTACGTCGAAGGCCAGGAAGTGAAGAAGGGCGAAGTGCTCTTCACCATCGACGCGCGCAGTTACCAGGCCGAGTACGATCGCGCCGCTGCCGAACTGGCCCGCGCCCGCACCCAGGCCACGCTGGCCCGCAGTGAATCCGAGCGTGCCAAGCGCTTGTCCGAGCAGCAGGCCATTTCCACCGAGACGGCCGAGCAGCGTCGCGCTGCGGCTGACCAGTCCGGTGCCGCCGTACAGGCGGCGCAGGCTGCGCTGGATGCGGCCCGCCTCAACCTGGAGTTCACCAAGGTGCGTGCGCCGATCGACGGCCGTGCCGGCCGCGCGATGGTCACCGCCGGCAACCTGGTCACCGCCGGCGACAGCGCCAGCGTGCTGACCACGCTGGTCTCGCTGGACACCGTGTTCGTCTACTTCGATGCCGATGAAAGCACTTTCCTTCGCTATGCACAGATGGCACGCAAGGGTGAACGCCCGAGCGAGCGTGACAGCGATCTGCCGGTGAAGGTCGGCCTGTCCGGCGAAGAGGGTTACCCGCATTCGGGCAAGGTCGACTTCCTCGACAACCAGGTGGCACGCAGCACCGGCACCATCCGCGTCCGCGCGCTGCTGGACAACGCCGATCGCCAGTTCACGCCGGGCCTGTTCGCCCGCGTGCAGCTGCTCGGCAGCGGCCAGTTCCAGGCCCTGCTGATCGACGAGAAGGCTGTTCTGACCGACCAGGATCGCAAGTACGTGTACGTGGTCGACAAGGATGGCAAGGCCCAGCGCCGTGACATCCAGCTCGGCCGCACCGCCGACGGCCTGCGTATTGTCGAGCACGGCCTGGCCGCCGGCGACAAGGTGATCATCGACGGCGTGCAGAAGGTCTTCATGCCGGGCATGCCGGTGCAGGCCAAGGCCGTGGCGATGCAGCCGCAGGCTGCGCCACCGGCACCGGGCCGCGATGCCACCGCCGCGCTGAACCACTGATCCGCCGTCTCCTGATCCGCGTCCCCGCTTAGCTGCCGGCGCCAGCAGCAGCCTTCCCTGCCTTCGTCATCTCGGCGAGGGGCGGGGAGGCTGTTGCCCGCCGAATGCCTTTCCCAGGAATTCCTCCATGGACTTTTCCCGTTTCTTCATCGACAGGCCGATCTTCGCGGCGGTGCTGTCGATCGTGATCTTCGCCGCAGGCCTGATCACGATTCCAATCCTGCCGATCAGCGAGTACCCGGAAGTGGTGCCGCCGTCGGTGGTCGTGCGCACGGTGTATCCGGGCGCCAACCCCAAGGTCATTGCCGAGACCGTCGCCACGCCGCTTGAAGAGGCGATCAACGGCGTCGAAGGCATGATGTACCTGAAGTCGGTCGCCGGCTCGGACGGTGTGCTGCAGATGACCGTCACCTTCCGCCCGGGCACCGACCCGGATGCGGCGGCGGTGAAGGTGCAGAACCGCGTGGCGCAGGCGCAGGCGCGCCTGCCCGAGGACGTGCGCCGGCAGGGCGTGACCACGCAGAAGCAGTCACCGACCTTCCTGATGGTGGTGCACCTGACCTCGCCGAACGGCAAGTACGACACCCTGTACCTGCGCAACTACGCCCGTCTGCACGTCAAGGATGCGCTGGCACGTATTCCGGGCGTGGGTGACGCGCAGATCTTCGGTGGTGGTGACTACGCCATGCGCGCCTGGCTGGACCCGGACAAGGTCGCCTCGCGCGGCCTGACCGCCAGTGACGTAGTGCGCGCCATGCGTGAGCAGAACGTGCAGGTCTCGGCCGGCCAGCTCGGCGCCGAACCGCTGCCGAACAGCCAGTTCCTGACCCTGATCAATGCCCAGGGCCGCTTGAAGACTGAAAAGGAATTCGGCGACATCGTGCTCAAGAGCGGTGTTGATGGCGAGATCGTGCGCCTGGCCGATGTGGCCCGCCTGGAACTGGGTGCCGGTGACTACACCCTGCGTTCGCAGCTGGACGGCAAGAACGCGGTGGGTATCGGTATCTTCCAGTCGCCGGGTGCCAATGCACTGGAGATCCGTGACCAGGTCATCTCGACGATGGACGAGATGCAGAAGACCATGCCGGCCGACGTGAAGTACGAAGCCGTGTATGACACCACCATCTTCGTGCGCGACTCGATCAAGGCCGTGGTCTCCACGCTGCTGGAAGCCATCGCGCTGGTGGTGCTGGTGGTGATCCTGTTCCTGCAGACCTGGCGTGCGTCGATCATTCCGCTGATCGCGGTGCCGGTGTCGGTGGTCGGTACTTTCGCCGCGCTGTACCTGCTGGGCTTCTCGATCAACACGCTGAGCCTGTTCGGCCTGGTGCTGGCGATCGGCATCGTGGTCGATGACGCGATCGTGGTGGTGGAGAACGTCGAGCGCAACATCGAAGAAGGCCTGTCGCCCACCGCCGCGGCCCACCAGGCCATGCGTGAGGTGTCCGGCCCGATCATCGCGATCGCGCTGGTGCTGTGTGCCGTGTTCGTGCCGATGGCCTTCCTGTCGGGTGTCACCGGCCAGTTCTACAAGCAGTTCGCGGTCACCATCGCCATCTCCACGGTGATCTCGGCAATCAACTCGCTGACCCTGTCGCCGGCCCTGGCTGCGCGCCTGCTGAAGGCCCATGGTGCGCCGAAGGACGGCCCGAGCCGCTTGATCGACCGCCTGTTCGGCTGGGTGTTCCGTCCGTTCAACCGCTTCTTCAAGTCCAGTTCGGAGAAGTACGAGCGTGGCGTGGCCCGCATCCTCGGCCGTCGTGGTGCGGTGTTCGTGGTCTACGCGATCCTGCTGGTCGGTACCGGTGTGATCTTCAAGCTGGTGCCGCCGGGCTTCATCCCGACCCAGGACAAACTGTACCTGATTGCCGGTGTGAAGCTGCCGGAAGGTTCGTCGATCGCGCGTACCGATGAAATGCTGCGCAAGGTCGCCAAGATCGCCCAGGAAACCGATGGCGTGGCCCACACCATCTCGTTCCCGGGTTTGAACGCGCTGCAGTTCACCAACACGCCGAACACCGGTGTGGCGTTCATTCCGCTCAAGCCGTTCGCCGAGCGCCATGGCCGTACCGCCGCGCAGATCAACGCCGAGATCAACCAGAAGATCGCCGGTCTGCAGGAAGGCTTCGCCTTCTCGATGATGCCGCCGCCGATCCTCGGCCTGGGCAACGGCAACGGCTACCAGATGTTCATCGAGGACCGTGGCAACCTGGGTTACGGCGCGCTGCAGAATGCTGTACAGGCAATGCAGGGCACCGTTGCGCAGACGCCGGGCATGGCCTTCCCGATTTCCAGCTACCAGGCCAATGTGCCGCAGCTGGATGCCGAGGTCGACCGCGTCAAGGCCAAGGCACAGGGCGTGCAGCTCACCGAACTGTTCGACACGCTGCAGACCTACCTCGGCTCGGCCTACGTCAACGACTTCAACCAGTTCGGCCGTACCTGGCAGGTCATCGCGCAGGCGGACGGTCCGTACCGCGAAACGGTCGAGGACATCGGCAAGCTGCGTACCCGCAATGACCGCGGCGAGATGGTGCCGATCGGTTCGATGGTCACCATCAAGCAGACCTTCGGCCCGGACCCGGTGCTGCGCTTCAATGGCTATCCGGCGGCGGATCTGGCCGGTGAAGCCGACCCGCGCCTGCTGTCTTCGGCCGAGGCGATGAACAAGCTGACCGAGATCGCCGGCAAGGTGCTGCCGGTGGGCATGACCACCGAATGGACCGACCTGAGCTACCAGCAGGCAACCCAGGGCAAGGCCGCCTTCATCGTGTTCCCGGTGGCGATCATGCTGGCCTTCCTGGTGCTGGCCGCGCTGTACGAGAGCTGGTCGCTGCCGCTGGCGGTGATCCTGATCGTGCCGATGACCCTGCTGTCCGCGCTGTCCGCGCTGTTCGGCGTGTGGCTGACCGGTGGTGACAACAACGTGTTCGTGCAGGTCGGCCTGGTGGTGCTGATGGGCCTGGCGTGCAAGAACGCGATCCTGATCGTCGAATTTGCCAGAGAGCTGGAGATGGGCGGCAAGGGTATCGTTGAAGCTGCGCTGGAAGCCTGCCGCCTGCGCCTGCGCCCGATCGTGATGACCTCCATCGCGTTCATCGCCGGCACCGTACCGCTGGTGCTGTCGCACGGTGCAGGTGCCGAGGTGCGCTCGGTGACCGGTATCACCGTGTTCGCCGGCATGCTGGGCGTGACCCTGTTCGGCCTGTTCCTCACCCCGGTGTTCTACGTGGCCCTGCGCAAGTTCGTCACCCGCAACGGTGGTGGCCAGCTGGTGCAGCACGGCGAGCCGACCATCCACCACTGACATGGAACCCCGCCGCCGCCGGTCGCTGGCCGGCGGCGGCTTCCCCCTCACGAGGCAAGAATCCATGAACTCTCATCAGAACAAGATCGCGCTGGTCACCGGCGCCACCCGCGGCATCGGCGCCGAGACCGTGCGCCAGCTGGCCCAGGCCGGCGTGCATACGCTGCTGGCCGGCCGCAAGCGCGAGACCGCCGTAGAGCAGGCGCTGAAGCTGCAGGCCGAGGGCCTGCCGGTGGAAGCCATCCAGCTGGACGTGACCGATGCAGCCAGCATCGCCGAAGCGGTCGAGCAGGTACGCCAGCGCCATGGGCGCCTGGACATCCTGGTCAACAACGCCGGCATCATGATCGAGAACCCGGCGCAAGCGCCGTCCGAACAGTCGCTGGATACCTGGAAGCGCACTTTCGACACCAACGTGTACGCACTGGTTGCGGTGACCCAGGCCTTCCTGCCACTGGTCAGGCAGGCCAAGTCCGGGCGCATCGTCAACGTTTCGAGCATGCTCGGCTCGCAGACCCTGCACGCTGATCCGACCTCGGGCATCTACGATTTCAAGATCCCCGCGTACAACGCCTCCAAGGCAGCGGTGAACAGCTGGACGCTGGCACTGGCGCATGAACTGCGCAGCACCCAGATCAAGGTCAATACCGTGCATCCGGGTTACGTGAAAACCGATATGAACGGCGGCCACGGCGAGATCGAGATCAGCGAAGGCGCGCGCTCCAGCGTGCAGATGGCACTGATCGGCCATGAAGGTCCGAACGGCAGCTTCACCTACCTGGGTGAGGTGCTGCCATGGTGATCCGCACGTTGGCGATGGCTGTCTCCAGCCTGGTGCTGGCAGGCTGTGTCAGCGTCGGCCCGAACTACAAGGCGCCGGTGCAGGATCCGGTGGTGCTGCAGGGTGCGCAGCAACCGGTGTTCAGCACCACCTCGCCGGTGGCCAGCTGGTGGGCGCAGTTCGATGATCCGGTGCTGGAAGAGCTGGTTCACGGCGCACTTTCGGACAACCTGGACCTGCGCGTGGCCGTGGCCCGCGTCAGCCAGGCCCGCGCGGTGTTCGTCGAAAGCCGCTTCGACCAGGCGCCCCACGTTACCGCGGGCGGCAGCTACGATCGCCGCAAGCAACCCGATCCGCAGCTGGGTGGGCAGCGGGTGTTCAGTGAAAGCTACCAGCTCGGCTTCGATGCGGGCTGGGAGCTGGATCTGTTCGGCCGCAAGCGCCGTGCTGCAGAAGCCGCGCGTGCCGACCTCGACGCCGAGCAGGCCAACCTGGCCGACGCACAGGTACTGATCGCCGCCGAAGTGGCACGCAACTACTTCGAGCTGCGCGGCACACAGAAGCGCATCGCCGTGGCCCAGCACACCCTGGTCAATCTGCGCGAGACGCAGAAGCTGACCGAGGCACGCTGGGAGCTGGGCGCCGGCAGCGAGCTGGACGTGCAGAGCAGTCGTGCGCGGCTGAAGGCGATCGAGGCCGACATTCCGCTGCTGGAAGTGGCCGAAACGCAGTCGCGCAACCGCCTGGCGGTTCTGCTGGGCCAGCGTCCGGAAACGCTGACCGCCATGCTTGCGCCGCACGAAGTGCCGGCATTCGCCAAGGCGCTGCCGCTGGGCGATACCCGCGAGCTGCTGCGCCAACGCGCCGACGTGCGCGTGGCCGAGCGTCGTCTTGCCGCCGCTACCGCGCGGGTGGGCGTGGCCACGGCCGATCTGTTCCCGCGGCTGTCGCTGTCCGGATTCGTCGGCTTCCTCGGTGGCGATGCCAGTGGCCTGGTCAATGGCAACAACAAGGCCTGGTCGCTGACGCCGTCGCTGAGCTGGGCGGCCTTCGATTTCGGCACCGTGCGTGCACGCCTGCGTGCCAGCAAGGCCGAGGCCGAAGGCGTGGCAGCACAGTATGAGCAGACGGTGCTGCTGGCACTGGAAGACACCGAGAACGCGCTGACCCGCTATTCCAAGCAGCAGGCGCGGCTGGCGATCGTGGTCGAGCAGGCGCAGGCGGCACGCCGTGCCGAGTCGCTGGCGCAGATCCGCTATCGCGAGGGCTCGGAGGACTTCCTGACCCTGCTCGATGCACAGCGTACGCAGCTGGCAGCCGATGATGCGTTGGCCGCGGCCGAGTCCGAGGTCAACGTCAGCGTGGTGGGGGTGTACAAGGCGCTGGGTGGTTGGGGTCAATCACCGCAGCCGGCGAGTGTGGCGCAGGTGCAGTAACCGCAGGGGACGGAAGCAGTGGCTTCCGTCCCTTTCTTCTTTCAGGGCCAGCGATTGGCCGGTACCTCGCGCTCGCGCATGCGCACGATGCAGAAGCGATGGCCGGTCGGTGCTTCCATCACCCACCAGCGTTTGACGAAGCCTATCCGCCGCGCGCCGAGCTTCTCCAGGCGGTCGGCCTCGGCGTCGATGTCGTCACTCTCGATGTCCAGGTGCACCCGTGAAGGGTGATTGACGCGTTGCACCTCCACGTTCAGGCCTGCGGGCGCGCCCTGCAGGTCGGCGTACTCGGCGCCGTCTTCGGCATAGGCGGGCTGCGCCTGCAGGCCGAGCGCGGCGGACCAGAAGCGGGCACCTTCGTCGGCGGGAATGCCCTCGCAATCGATGATGAAACCGGCCAGGCGGCTCTGGTGTGCCATGCCTTTCTCCACAGTTCGGGAACGGGGGCAGGGTAGCGCGGTGTGTGCTGTGGACGTTGTCACAGTCGTGACGTTTCTGACTCTGCCGGAAGCCGTGTCCGCCGTGTAACTAGTGGGGCAGATTCCAGGGAGTAAAGACGATGAGTGATGACAGGCGGGATACCCAGCGCATGCTGTTTGGCGACCCGGGGCCACCCGGCGCGGGCCTTTCGGTGGCGGTCGTTGTGCTGCTGGTGCTGGCGACGATGGCCGCTGCGATCGGTTTCCTGCGACTGCCTGATCCGATGCTGGGGCTGGGCCTGATCGGCGTTGCCGTGTTCCTTGCTGTCGGCGCCCGCATCTGCCAGGCGCGCAACCAGCACCTGGCGTTGTACCGGCTGTTGTCGCGGCAGCCGCGGTAGCCACGGCGGCCGCGGAGATTCAGTGCTTCGGCCAGTCCAGCTCGACCACCAGCGGGAAGTGATCCGACGGCAGCACGCCGTCGAAGCGGCGGTCATCGGTGAGGAAACTGCGGGCATGGAAGCCGCGCACCAGCACCCAGTCCAGCTGCACGGTGGCCTTGCCGGTGAAGTCGTGGAAGGTCAGGCGTGGTCCCTGCGGTGCATTCACCTGCGTGCGTGTGTCCTGCAGCAGGCGGGTGAATGCCTTGTAGGTGTCACCGCCGGGCTCGCTGTTGAAGTCACCGGTCAGGACCACCGGCAGGTCGGCAGGCAGGGCTTGCAGGCGCTTGCCGATCAGCTCGGCACCCTTCACCCTGCGCGGTTCGTCCTCGTCGCGGTAGGGCAGGTGGGTATTCATGAAGTAGAAACGGCGGCCATCGTCCAGGCGCCGGAACAGGGCCCAGGTGACCATGCGCGGGTACAGGTTGCCCCAGGTGATGCTGCCGGGTACTTCTGGCGTATCGGATAACCAGAAGTTGCCGGATTCCTCGATGGCCAGCACCTTGCTGTCGTAGAACACGCCCATGTGTTCATCGCCGCTGCCACCGCGGCGGCCTTCACCGAACCAGCGGTAGCCGGGCAGATGCCCGGACAGGAAGTCGGCCTGTTCCTTCACCAGCTCCTGCGTGCCAATCACGGCCGGGTGTGCATCGAGGATGACCTTGACCATGGCATCGCGACGGTCCGGCCAGCGCTTGCCCGGTTCGGTATCGGCCGGGGTACGGACATTGAACGACATCACTTTCAGTGGCGCCGGCGCAGCAGCCCAGGCGACGGCAGGCAGAGCAAGCGCCAGCAGCGCATACAGCGCAGGGCGACGGAAACGCGACAACATCGTGGAATCCCTCCATTCCATGAAAACGGTTTCATGAAGCATGCCATGGACGGTGGGGTCGGCGATATGCCGGGATGGGCGGATGGAAGATGCCGGGCGGGAGGTGAAGGTCCCGCCCGGCGGATCGCGCGGGCGCGATCAGGAGGTCATGGGTGCTTAGTCTGCGGGCAGGTACCACTGGCCATTCTGGTCAATCCAGTACACCTGGATGTAGGGAGTGCCGTCCTCGTCGAAGTACGTCACTTCCGAGCGGCAGCTGCTGCATGCGCGCCGGCCCGGCGGGCGGCCCGGCGCAGTCCCCTGCCGGCTCAGTCGCGCAGGTAAGGGTTGCCGTACTCGTCGATCCAGTACTCGGCTTCGTACACGTTGCCGAACTCATCGGTGTAGGTTTCCGTGCAGTGCTGGTGGACCCGGTTGTGGTCCACTTTCACCGGCACGCACGAAACATTTTCTTTCGGTCCCCCGGCATTGGCGTCCGCCACCGGAGCCAGGGTTGCCGTTGCCATCACCAACGCGGCCATCGCGGCCAGTTGCAGTTTCATAAGCATCGTCCTTGCTTTCTGCAATCGCGCACATGCGCATGGCGTGTGTAACACGCGAACCAGAGCGCCGGAAGTGTCTTGCCCGGATCAGTCCTCGATCTCGCCGCGCCGACTGGCAGCACGCACCGCCTGCGCGGTGGTTGCCACGCCCAGGCGCTGGCGCGCGCGTCGCAGATGATTCTCCACCGTACGGGCGGAAAGCCCCAGCGTGGCCGCGATTTCCGCTTGGCGACGGCCGGCGGCGACCCAGCGCAGCACCTCGCGTTCGCGCGTGCTCAACGCACTTCCGGAAAGCTCGGTGGGCGTCTCGGAAAGCCGGCGTGCGGCACGGAATGCTGCAGCTGCAGCAGCATCCAGCAGCAGTCGCGCGCTGGCCGATGCATCGATCGCTGTCCCGGCAAAACTGATCGCGCCTTCCAGCCCTGTGGTGCCGAACACCGGCACCTGCAGACCGTGCAGGCCTTCACCACGTGGCTGCTTTACCACCTGATAGCGCTCGCCGCGAACGCCCTGGCGCTTGCTCCAGAAGAACGGCGCGTCACTGTCCAGAACGTGGCGATTGACCGGACAGGCGTGCAGGTAGCGCGCGAGGTCGGTAGTGCTGCCGTCGCCGAACCAGTCGCCCTCGATCCAGTACACGCGCTGGGTACCGCGTTCCAACCCCGTGCCGGTGGCGAACACCAGCACGCGGTCGTAGCCCAGCGGTGCAGAGATGCCGCGTAGTACCGCGCCCACCGCACTCAGTGAGCGGGCGCGTTCCAGTTCCAGCAACGCCTGCACCAGATCGCTCACGCCAGTCAGCGCCCGGCCAATGCGTCGAGCAGCGTGCGCGCGGCCAGCTTGCCCAGCGCATTGCCGGCCAGCGGGCTGTCGCCGGTCAGCAACAGGCGGTCCTGCAGCACGCTGCCATCGATGCCGTCGTTGACGATCTGCACGCCCTGCTGCGCCAGGCGCTCACCGAAGAACCACGGCAGCTGCCCGGGCATGTAGCCGATCTCCGGCGTCTGCCGGTCCATCGCATCGGGGAAGGCACAGATGCGGTAGCCGCGGAACAGCGAACCACCGTCGGCCTCGTCAACGCCTGCGGCCAGCAATGCGGCCGGGCCGTGGCAGAGGGTGATGATGTGACGTTGCTCGGCCATCGCCCAGTGCAGGGCCGCCTTTACCGCTCGACTCTGCGGCAGTCCGATGAGGGCGCCGTGGCCACCGGGAATGAACACGGCTGCATAGTCCGACGCGGCATCGAGGCCTGCCACCACCTCATCCAACGGCAGTGGCTGGCGGAAGCGGGCTTCGTAGCGGTCGTACAGTCCGCCGATCTCCTTGTCCTCATGCGGGAACGCCCACCACTCGAACTTGGCGGCGTTGCCGGACAGCGTCGCCACATCGATGTCGAAGCCGGCCTTGTCCAGGTGGTACATCGGCAGCAGGGTTTCCACCGGATGGTTGCCGGTGGAGAACAGGTGGCCGTTGGCGGTGGGCAGATAGCGTTCGTCCGCAGCGATCATCAGCACCTTCCAGCGGCCATCGCGGCGCGCGTCGGGATAGTCGGCGCCGGACAGGTCGCTCTTCGCCGATGTGAACTGTGACAGCGAGTACGGCGACGGGAAGAAGGCGTCGCGCTCGGCCGGATCGGGGCTGGGGTGGCGGCTGGGCTCTTGCGTGTTCATGCGGACCTCCAGTGGGGTAGTGGAGCCAGCATAGAAGGGCGGATGCGTACAGGCGATGAGGGTTTCCCCCTCATTCGCCCCCTGCTATTTCACCCCGGCGCCGTGCTGTTGCATGTCTTCATGCAGGATCCGCCGCAGTTCGACGATGGCCGGCGTGGCTTCCTGCACGCTGTGCCCGGACACGATCACCTTCTCCGAATCCGCGTGCGGAAGGTGCGAGCTCCAGTAGGGCACCAGCCCGTCGTCGGTCTTTTCCAGCGGACCATCTGCCTTCGCGCGCGCGATGATCGAGTGGTAACGCACCTTCGGTGCCATCGGCAGGTCGGCCACGGCGCGCACGAAGGGATCGTCCTTGTCCAGGTTCTGGATGCTGTTCATCTGGTAGCCGTGCTTGCCGTCGTTGCGATCGATCTTGCCGTCGTTGGCGATGGTGGCCACGTCCTCCAGGACGGTCAGTGGCAGCCGTACCAGGCGGCCGATCCAGCGGCCGAGGCGGGTGCTCGCCACATCGGTACCGCGGTGCGGCGTGGCAATGAATACCACGCGAGATACTTCCGGTTCCGGCAGGAAGGTCAGCACCGGCGCGCCCTTGGTGCGCAGCAGCTCCTGCTGCGCAGGCGTCATCTGTGCGGTCGCCAGCAGGGTCTCTACCAGGTGGTCGCCGGAAGAAGACACCATCAGCCGTGAGATCACCCCACCCATGCTGTGCCCGACCAGCACCATGTCATGAGAGGCCTGCGCCTTGCCGCTGGGGTCGAAGTGCTTGAACACCTCATCCAGCGTGTGGCGCATCGCATCGTGGCTCATCGCGATGGGCATGTTGGTCGGGTAGTAGAACTGCCAGACCTGGAAGTCCTGGCGGATCTCGTCGTCGCGCATCAGCTCGTTGGCGACGTTGACCCAGGCTTCCGGGCTGCTGGCCAGGCCATGGATCATCAGCAGCACGCGGCGGTTCGGGTCGTAGGGCTGCATCATGTATAGATGCGGCGTGTCGATGCCGCCCTTGCCACCGAACAGCGAACGCAGCGATTGGTGGCTGAAATTGGAGCGCGCCAGCCACAGTGCGTAGCCTGCGGTGAAGTTCGCGGCCAATGGCACCTGCTGCCCATGCAGGGTGACTTCCGTGACCTGGTAGGGATCGTGGATCTCCAGTTCCGGCTCGTCGTCGTGCAGTACTTCCCACAGGTTCTTTCCGGAGAAGCGCAGCAGCACCGTCATCGATGGCGACGGCATCTCGCTCCAGCTCTGCGTGATGGGCGTGGTGGCCTGCGCGGCGGCTGTGGTGGCCGGCGGCGTGGTGGCCGTAGTGGCGGCGGGATCATCCATCACGGCCACCAGTTCGGCACCGAAGCCATCGCGGCGATGCACGCTGCGCAGCGTGCCGGTGAACGACAGCGAGGCTGCCGGTACCAGTTCGGTGGGCGTACGCGTATCCAGCGGTGATGCTTGGCCCGACGGCGCCAGCACGAACGTCCAGCGGCCCAGCTGGAAGTGGCTGGCTTCACCATGCACGCGCCCGGTGGCATAGGCGTTGTACAACTGTACCGAGGCTTCCTGCACGGCCAGGTTGTAGTAGTCGCGCACCTGGGTCTGGCGGTCTTCGAAACCGCGCTGGTTGGCCGTGCGCTCGGTGAAGAACAGGTAGGCGTAGGCCTGCCGCGCGACCTGCATCCACGCGTCCAGGCGCGGCTGGAAGTCCGCATCCAGTTCGGTGATCGCGCTCTTGGCACGGCCTGACGTGGAGTACTCGCGCTTGGGCGCGGGCAAGGTCATCGCATACTGCAGCCACAGTTCGGCCAGGCTTGAGCGCTTGTCCTCCTCGCGCACCACGATGCTGCCTTCCATCGCCTCGATGCAGGGCAGGCCTGGCTTGGCGCAGACGCCTTCGTCGAGGCCGGCGACGCGCAGCGTCTCCATGGTGGCCGAACTGAGCTTGCCGGTGGTCAGGATGTCGCCGCGTTTCAGGGCGATGTATTGGCCGGGGGTGACCGAGGCCACCTGCACCGACGGCCCGAACTGGCGCAACGTCGCGCAGCCGCCCAGGGTGAGCAGCACGGTGATGATGAGGGTCGTGCGGCCGATGAAGCCCAAGCCCGTGGTTGCCATACGATCCTCCTGCGCGGTGGCGCCACTCTAGCGGTCGGCATGTCAAAGCGGAAGATACCGGGCGGTCGGTTTGGAGCGCGGAAATGCCGCCAACCTGGCGATTCAGGCATTCCCGTGTGACACTGGGGTGAACAGGATGAATGCGGGGGTGCGATGCGATGGCTTGAGACCCGTGTTCCTCCGCCTCTTGTGATGCTGTTGTGCGCCGCCATCGGCTATATGGCCAGCCGATGGCAGCCGGGCGGGGCGCTGCAGCTACCCGTGCCGGAGTTGCTTGCGGGTCTGGTGATGGCCTTCGGCGTGGTACTGAACCTGCTGCCGAAGCTGGCCTTCCGGCGCGTGGGCACCACGGTCAACCCCCTGCGGCCGGCGACGTCGAGCGTGCTGGTCACGCACGGCGTGTACCGCTACACGCGCAACCCGATGTACCTGGGCCAGGCCACTGTCCTGGCAGGTGCCATGCTGTACCTGCAGAATCTGACCGCACTACTGGCCGTGCCGCTGTTCGTGCTGTACAT
The DNA here is from genome assembly GCF_056482945.1 of Stenotrophomonas sp. 62841_Sma. NCBI lineage: Bacteria > Pseudomonadati > Pseudomonadota > Gammaproteobacteria > Lysobacterales > Lysobacteraceae > Stenotrophomonas > Stenotrophomonas sp. 62841_Sma. The sequence continues at coordinate 1,882,508 of NZ_CM151224.1, forward strand.
CAGCCGATGGCAGATCATGCCGGAAGAGCGGGCACTGTCGGCCCGCTTTCCGGAGGCATACGCAGCCTTCCGCCAGCGCGTACGGCGCTGGCTCTAGCGCGGGTCAGGCCGTCACGGTGTGATCTGGCACTCCTTGGGCTGCATCACGGGTGGTCTCGCGTTCCGTGGATGACGCGCGCAGCTTCAGACAGTAATCTGCGCCCTCCCATCCAACCTTCGAGTGCAAGCGTGAAACCACCCGTCGGGAGGCTTGTACTTGCAAGCGCATTGGTACTCGTTTTCATCCTGGTTCCCATCTGGTCCCTGGTCGGTCCCGGCGTGTGGGGCTGGCATGTAAAGCAGCCAGCAGCCTGGCAGGGCGCCCTGGAGTCATCAGCGCTCTTTTTCGCGTTGTATGTGGCGCTGAAGTTGATCCGTGGGCCCGCTCTCTGGGCAGGTATCGCAGCGGTTTCAGCTCTGTATGCCAGGCACCATGGTGTGGATGTGGCGATGCTTGCCAGTTACATCTACCTGGAGGGTATCTTTGCCCTGGGCGGATGCCTTGTTGCCCTGGCTGGGGGTGTCTCCCAGCGCGATCCCGCCCAACAGGTCATTGTCGGCATGACAGGCCTTGTGGCCTGCTCGCTTCTGCTGTGGATGGCTTCATTGCTTGGCGTGGGGGCCATGCAGGCACTCGCCGGGCTCACCGCGCTGGTACTGGTCGGGGCGTTGATCCTGCGGCGTGGACCGTGGCTGGGTGGGATGCTGGTTTCTGGTGTTCGACGTGGAGCTGAGCGTACACCGGCAGTCACGGCCTTGATTGCGACTCTGACGCTGGTGCTTTTTGCGAAGGCATCTGTTTCCTCGGATTTTGATTCCAACTGGTATGGCCTGTCGGCCGACCGCGCATTGATCGCAAGTGGCAACATATTCCGTAGCGAAGGTCTTGTAGCACCAGTCCATTACTATCCAAAACTGATTGAGCTGCTCCAGGTCCCCTTGGCGGCCATCGGCAGCATTCCCGCGATCATCGGCTTGAGTATAGGCTGCTGGCTGGCCACCCTCGGGGTTGCGTCACAGATCCTACGTGAGCTGCGCGCAACGCGTGTCTTGCGTTCTTACATTGTCGCGCTGCTTGCAACACTGCCTGCGTTCGCCAACATTTCAATCACGGCCAAGGGAGACGCCTTGGCGGCCTTGTTGCTTGCTGTCTCGCTGTTGGCCGTGCTTCGACTCGGCAACAGAGGCGGTGTCGGTTGGCTCTGGATTGCGATGGCTGCGTCCCTGTTGGCGAGCCAGGCAAGGCTGTCCAATATTCCCTACACGCTGGCCATCGGCCTGTTGGCGATTCCCGCTTTCATCCGTTGGCGGAGCCAGCGCTTTCACCGGAGGCAGCCGCCTGCTGCGATTGCCGGAGGGGTGTTACTTGGCGCGATAGTGCTGGTGGGGGTGATCACCGCGCGAACATGGTGGCTGGCGGGGGTACCTATTGTTGCCCCGAATGCCGCGCTTGATCTCTTTGCCGCATGGGGCATGCCGCTGCAGTCACCCGTGGGTCGCCTCCCGACCAGTGATCTGCTTGTTTATCTGCCTCCCGGAAGGGCCCTGTTGGCGTACCTGTTCGATCCACGGCAGTATCCGCTGCTGCAGATATTGTGGACGGGCAATGCATGGCTTGGCCTACCATTGGTGGCGATGATCCTCGGCTGGCGGCGATCGGTCGCCTGGCGACGTGCTGTTCCCGTGCTTCTGCTGGGACTGCTGTTCTTCCCTATGCTCCTGGGAAATCGCTACATCGAAGCGTCAGGTGCGGATGGAAACTACTTCATCACGCCTTTGCTGAGCCTGTTGATGTTTGCTGGCTTCCTTCTTCAGCAATCACTGTGGAAATGGCAGTCCTGCCCTGGCGTGAGCCGGGTCATGCATGCCTTGATTTTCTCGATCGCCGTGGCATCTGCATTGATGTGTCTTGTGACGGGCGCATGGGGGCCCGGTACCCGGGCGTTCGATACACGTCTTGATCGGCCCATGCTGGATACGGCTTCGCGGCGTGCGGCAGCCTGGCGCGACATCGGCCTGGAAAGGATGGCCCAGCGGCTTTCCCAGGAGGCGCCGCGCACGCGTGCTGTGGGGGATGTGGGCGGGGAGGGCTTCTGGTTGCCAGTCCGGTACGAGCCGATCGACATCATTGCGCTGACACGACCCGGCCTGGTTGATACCCCGGAGCACACGCTGGAGTTTCTGGAGGACATCGCTGCTCAATACCTCATCGTGCGCTCACCCGGTTCGGCAGGTGGCCAGGAGCGGGATCGGATTCTGCGCGCTGCGGTTGACACACTTGCTGCGGACAGCCGGGCAACACGCATCATGACCGAAGGGCCGTACGAACTCTGGAGGGTGAGCCCGAAGCGCTGAGCGTCTGGGATGCCCGCAACGTGCCCGGAGCGAAGGACGGTCAGGTGGCTGCCCCTGCATGTTCCGGACCGTTGTGGGTATTGCATTGGAGGGGCAACGGTCGCGACTGTCACGGATTCCGGGCACCATCGCCGTAGGCCTTTATCACTTCAATGGGCTGTACCTGCAGAACCTCTCCGCACTGCTGGCCGTGCCACTGTTCGTGCTGTACATCAACCGATGGCAGATCATGCCGGAAGAGCGGGCACTGTCGGCCCGCTTTCCAGAGGCATACGCAGCCTTCCGCCAGCGCGTACGGCGCTGGCTCTAGCGCGGGTCAGGCCGTCACGGTGTGATCTGGCACTTCACGGCAGCGGAATAGCCTTCGTAATCATCACCGGCAATCACGTGCAGGGTGTGGTGCTTGTCGATGCGCTTCACGTAGGACGGTGCTTCGGTGTTGGCGTATTCGTTGACCGTGGTCACCGACCAGGTCTTGGCCAGGCGCTTGGGGTCGACACCGTTCAAGTAGACGAAGATGCTCTTCTCGCCCTCGGCGACATTCACGTCGGCATGGGTGACGGTACCGCCGAACAGGGCGACCGGCGTGGTTTCCGGCTCGAACGTGCCGCCAGGCTTTCTGGCCAGGCCGGCTGCCTGCAGGGCATCGATGGCCTCGGCTTCGCCGAAGGTCGAGCCTGCCTTGCAGGCCAGCAGGGCTTCGAGTGTTGCGGTGCCGGGCGGCGCGATGGCGGGTGCAGCCGCGCGCGCAGCCGGGGCCGCGGCACAAGCAGCCAGGAGCAGGGCAGAGGTGATGATCACGGTTCTCATCGCAGGTCCTTCTGTAGGTAGTGGGCAGCAACGCGGGGAGGATGCCGCTTCATTTTGCGATGTTCCAGTCAGCGCCGCGTGCAGCAATGGATCATGGCACGCCCCGGTCGCCGTCGTCCGATTCAAGCAAGACGGCGCCGTCGCCGCGTTGTGACAACTGGTCGCCAGGGTTTCGCAACGGACAGTCCTTCAGTGACAGGCAACCACAGCCGATGCAGCCGTCGAGCTGGTCGCGCAGCTGGACCAGGCTGCGGATGCGCTCGTTCAGCATGTCGCGCCAGTTGCTGGACAGCCTTGCCCAGTCCTTCGAACTGGGCGCCCGTTCGGCTGGAAGATCATCCAGCGCGATCTTGATCGTGGCCAAAGGAACGCCCGCCCGCTGTGCGACCTTGATCACGGCAATGCGCCGCAGCACGTCGCGGCGGTAGCGGCGCTGGTTGCCGTTGTTGCGCCAGCCATGGATCAGTCCCTTGGCTTCATAGAAGTGCACGGTGGCAATGCTGACCCCGCTGCGACGCGCGACTTCGCCCACGGAAAGCGGAACGCTGACATCGATCTTCATGGCCGGGGTTCCTTGACCTCATCAATACATGAGGTTTTATAAGGCAGTTCCCTTTTTCCTGCATGTGAACCCTGGGCTGCAGGTCATGAATCATAGGTTTGAACGAAAATGGAACAGCAAGGCATCGCCGTCCCCGGCACCCGCTGGGGCGATCTCCTGTCCGGCCGCAATGCAGTGCGCTCACTTGCCCTGGCGGGCGGGGTCGCACTGCATGCGGTCAACGTCTACATCGCCACCACCATGTTGCCAACCGTGGTGGAGGACATCGGTGGCCTGGATCTCTACGCATGGAACACCACGCTCTTCGTGGTCGCGTCCATCCTGGGGTCGGCACTGTCGATCAAGCTGCTTGAACGTGCCGGGCCTCGTGGAAGCTATGCACTGGCGACGCTCATCTTCGCAGCCGGTGCCGTGATCTGCGCGCTCGCGACCTCGATGCCGATGATGCTGGTGGGGCGGCTGGTGCAGGGTGTCGGCGGCGGCTTCCTGTTCGCACTGGCCTACGCCATGATCCGGCTCGCGTTCGAAGAGCCGCTCTGGCCCCGCGCGATGGCCCTGGTTTCGGGGATGTGGGGCGTGGCGACGTTGATCGGACCTGCGGTGGGCGGCGTCTTCGCCGAATGGGGCGTATGGCGGGCCGCATTCTGGTCGGTCACCGCGGTTGCCGTGTTGTTCGCGCTGCTGGCGTCGAACGTCCTTCCGCAGAGGGAGGCATCGTCTTCAGCCGCGGCCAGGTCCTCGGTCCCGTGGCTGCAGATCCTGCTGCTGACCCTGGCCGTCATCAGCGTCTCCCTTGGCAGTACATCCTCGAGCGCAGTCAACAATTTCATCGGCATCGTGATGGCCGTGTTCCTCGCAGTGGTGCTGATGAGGATCGAGTCCCGAGCGAAGCAGACGCTGCTTCCTTCCGGCGCTCTCCGGCTCCGCTCGCGGCTGGCCGCGTTGTATGGGCTGATGTCGCTGCTGGTGGTGATGATCACCAGCGGCGAGGTCTTCGTGCCACTGTTCCTGCAGGTGCTGCATCAGCAATCACCGCTTGCTGCGGGCTACCTCGCGGCGCTGATGGCGGCCGGTTGGACGCTCGGGTCGTTGGTCGGCTCCGGCTTCAGCGGGCGCGCCGTTGACCGGGCGTTGATGATCGGCCCGGCGCTGGGATGGCTGGGCATGATCGGGCTGGTGCTGTGGGTGCCGGCTGCCGGCAGCGGTACGTGGTTGCAGATGGTCCCGATCTGCGTGGCGCTGGCCGTCATCGGGATCGGCGTGGGCCTGGCCTGGCCTCACCTGCTGACACGCGTGTTGACCTCTGCACCGCCGGAGGAGCAGGAGCGCGCCGGTGCGTCGATCACCACCGTCCAGCTGTTCGCCACCGCGGCCGGGGCTGCGCTTGCCGGGATGGTCGCCAATGCAGCGGGACTGATCGAGCCGGGCGGGGCCGAGGGAACCGCGCGTGCGGCCCGGTGGCTGTTTGCCACCTTCGCGCTGGCGCCGATGCTGGGCATGCTGCTGGTGAAGCGATGCCGCTTTCCGGCGGACGTGAACTGAGGAACGGAGGAGGGCGCAGCGACCTTGCCGGGCCGCTGCGCCATGCCATCAGTTGCTGGCTGCCTTCACGGCTTCGGCCGCGTCAATGATGCCTGGCCCGCAGCCACCCGGGCAGTTCGCTGCGGCGATCGGGTGCGCAGTTCGACGCAGGATGTCCTTGACCTGGTCGGTGGTCTTTGGCACCGGCGCCACCGCTTGCATCAGCGCGACGATGCCAGCGACGTGAGGCGCCGCCATCGAGGTGCCGGACATGAAGTCGAAGGCGTTGTTACCCACCGTGGACAGGATGCCCTGCGCCGGATGCTGACGGGTCGGGGCGCAGTTGGCCTGGCTAGGCGGCGTGGCCAGCGGCAGGAACTCGCCGACGGACGCGCGGCAGGACCAGGTTTCACCACCGGGTGCGGTGATATGGATGCCTGCGCCATAGTTGGAGTAGAACGCGCGTCGCCCGCCCTGATCGTTGGCAGCCACGGCGATCACGCCCTTGCAGTTCGCCGGAGCAAACTCGGACACATCCAGATTGCTGTTGCCGGCGGCGACCACCACGATCGTGCCCTGCGCGGTGATGTCGTCGATTGCATCCTGCTCGGCCGGCGAGCAGGCGCGGCGGCCGCCCAGGCTGAGATTGATGACTTCGGCCGGGTTCGCATTGGCCGGGACGTTGGGCACGTTGATGCCGGCACTCCAGAGCATGCCATCGATGATGTCGGCGGAACCGCCATTGCCCTGGTTGCCGAGTACGCGCACCGGCACGACCTTCGCGTTGTAGGCCACGCCGGCCACGCCGATCTGGTTGTTGGTCACCGCAGCGACCGTTCCAGCGACGTGGGTGCCGTGTGCGATGCCCGAGGCATCGAAGGCATCGGCGTCGCGTCCATCGCCATCGTCGGAGCCGCCACAGCCGGGATTCATTCCGCCGATGATGCATTGCCAATCACTGAACGGACGGGTCGACGAGATCATGTCGTAGCCCGGCAGCAGGTTGGCCTGCAGGTCGTTGTTGTTGAGGTAGCCCGAATCGACCACAGCCACCACCACGCCCTGGCCTGTGGAGCGATCCCACGCGCCGGGCAGGCGCGCGCCACTGGTCGGATTGCTGTAGTGCCACTGCTCGCCGTAGCGTGGGTCGTTCGGTGTGGCGAATGCGCTCATCATGTAGTTCGGCTGCACATACTCGACGTCCGGATCGTCGGCGATGCGCTGCATCAGGATCTGCGCTTCCGGGAGGTCCAGTGGCTTGTCCGTGGTGACCACGTCGGCCCCGCCGCCCATGCGGCGTTGATGGGTTACGGACGCGGCTGCTGGCGGTGCGTTGCCGATCGAACGCTTGCTGCGCTGCTGGACGCCAAGGCGCTTCTTCAGCGCATCCTGCGCGGTGGTGGCGGAGACGCGCTTGCTGCTGCCGTCCCGGTACTTGACGATGAAACTGCTGTACTGCTCGTTGCTGGCCATGCCTCGCGTCCATACCCGTTCGGTGGGTTGGGCGAAGGCGGGGGCGCTGGCCAGGACCAGGGTGATGGCGCTGGCAAGGGAAACCCGAAGCGACGTACGCATGGATACAGTTCCTTTGTGGAAGATGTGTCGAACAGGCCGTGCCCTTCGGGCTCGGCTTGGATGTGAAGGGTGCAGGTGTCCCGTGGTCTCCTTTTGATGGCGACCAAGGACGAACGGCTTCGCGGACACATCCCCCCCAAGGAGAGGGTGGGAAATTTCTGAAGTGGTTTAGTGATGTCGAAAGCGAGAGAAGATGGCGGTTGCCGACATTGCTTGACGGCATCGGACCGCGATTGCGCCGCGGCGTCGAACTTCGCAGCGGCGTAGAGCAGCCAATAAAAAAGCCCGGAAACCCACGCTGGTGGAATTTCCGGGCTTCTCCGGTCCTTGACGAACCGTTCGTTGGTGGAGGTGGGCGGAATTGAACCGCCGTCCGAAGGCACTCCATCCCCAGCACTACATGCTTAGCTCACCGTTGAATCTCATCCCCGAGCAGCACGGTGTGCAAAGCGCACCCGGGAACCAGCCTGTTGTGTTCTAGTGCCGGACTGACAGGCAGCCGCCCAGCGCGATTCCATGATAATGACTCTACGCTGCGAGCATGGACACAAGCAGTTTCGAGGCTCCGCCTAAGTCGGCAGAAGGTCACGCACCGCAGTTTTTAGGCTGCGAGAGCGACCGGAGCGTAGTTGTCGTCGTTGGCAACTAGAGTTTTGCAGCTGGATTTACGAGGAAAGCTACCCCCTCGGCATGCGCCAGGCGACTTCACAACCCCCGTCGAAACCAATGCACCCCCGGTTTCTTCAAGCATTGCAAGGCTTTGGGGCCAATGCCGTCATGAAAGCTGACACTGACCCTGCCCAACGAGACGGATCTTACGGCAATCTTCCTGAACAGTCACGCGGGTGAGCGTCCGGTTCCCAGCTGTTTGGCACGTTGCGATCCCTTGGGACGCCGAGCTCGAATTTCCGGACATCACTCCACGGGGGGCCTCATGGCCATTTCCGTCAGCCCCGGCAACTGGGGACAGTATCGGATCGGGCAAGAGGTGCGCGGTGGCATGCTGTCGGCTGAATCGTCCTGGTACATCCAGCCACACGCAGATCGGGCGGCGAAGGCCCTCGCGGCGGCGTTTCCGGCAACAGGTCCTGCATCAGGGCTGCAGGCCTATCTGTTGTTGAAGGCAGTGGCATCGGTCTGTGCTCAAGACGGGCCGCAATAGCGCCAAACGCTGAAGCGGGCCGGCGTAGGTGCGATCAGGCTTGATAGCATCCAGATTCCTGAAGTGGAGCCAGTGGAAGGACGCCATGACGCTTGACGTTGCAGTAACAGATGAACCCAGCGACGAAGCGCTGGAGGTGATTGGCACTGGCTTGGACCAGTTCAATCTGGAGGCTGCAGGGTATGCCGATCGACGCGCGCTGGCGGTACTGGTTACCGATCCGGCCAGCGGCGAGGTGGTAGGGGGCCTTACCGGGCGAACCTCACTGGGCCTGTGGTTCGTGGATCTGTTCCATCTGCCAGCGGCCCATCGCGGCAACGGGCTGGGGTCGCGTGTGCTGAAGGCCGCAGAGGATGAAGCGCGGCGTCGCGGTTGCCGTTCCGGCGTGCTGTACACCCTCAGCTTCCAGGCGCCCGACTTCTATGTGAAGCATGGATGGGTCGTGTTCGGCCGGGTGCCATGCGATCCGGCCGGCACATGCAGGGTGTTCCTCAGCAAGGATCTGTCGGTGGGGTGAGCGCTGCGGGCGAGCCGCGCGTCCTGTCAATCCGCAACTTGTTGTAGAGCGTCTGTCATAGCGGATTGCTAACTTCGTGGGCACGAATTTGCGACACACTGGCGATGACCATCCGAGCCAGGACAGACACGGAGACCATGGGTGACCGATGCAAGCCAACAACGCAGCCTGCGGCAGCTGATCGGGCCGGTCGGTGCCGACTACCAGCGGCGTGCGTTGCCGCCGGGCTGGGTCTGGGCGGTGCTGGCGGTGCTGCTGGCGGCCACCTGGGTGACGGAGTTGCCGGCCACGGCAGCTGCGGCACTGGTCGCCAGCGCGGTGGTGGTGCACTGGTCGCAGCGCGGCCGCATCCATTGGCTGGGGTGGCGCCTGCCGGGCCTGGCAGTGCTGGCCGCCCTGCTGTGGGGGCCGGAAGTGCTGTCGCAGTGGTTCGAGCACGGGCTGGCCGTGGTCCTGATGTCGCTGGCCAGCCTCAGCATCGGTGTGCATGTATGGCAGTCGCGACAGATGGCGCGCCAGCTGCAGGGCGCGGCCGATGCACTGGACGACGCCCAGTTGCTGGCGTTGCTGCCGGCTGATGCCGCGAACCTGGCCCAACAGTGGCGCTTGGGTGATGACCGTTACGCACCGGAGCTGGCGGTAGTGATGCACCTGGCGGTGATGCACGCGGCGCTGTCGCCGCGGATGCGCAGGCAGGGCATGCTGGCGGGGTGACCTGCCTTTTGTAGAGTCGAGCCATGCTCGACTGCTTTTCTTACCGAAGCCGAGCATGGCTCGGCTCTACAGAAAGCCAAGGCAGCCGAGCATGGCTCGGCTCTACATGATCATGTGCAACGGCCTTACGCGTCGCGGTTGCCGCGACGCATCACGCGCTGCTTCTCGATCGCCCAGTCGCGGTCCTTGGCGGCATCGCGCTTGTCGTGGGTCTGCTTGCCCTTGGCCAGCGCGACTTCGAGCTTGATCTTGTTCTTGCTCCAGTACATCGCGGTGGGCACGATCGTGTAGCCATCGCGCTCGACCTTGCCGACCAGCTTGTCGATCTCGCTCCGGTGCAGCAGCAGCTTGCGATCGCGCCGGTCGTTGGCCACGACATGGGTCGAGGCCTGGATCAACGGAGTGATCTGCGCGCCGATCAGGAAGATCTCACCATCCTTCACGTAGGCGTAGGCGTCGACGATGTTGCCGCGGCCAGCACGGATCGATTTCACCTCCCAGCCCTGCAGGGCCAGGCCGGCTTCGAAGCGGTCTTCGATGTGGTACTCGTGGCGGGCACGCTTGTTCAACGCGATGGTTTTGTTGGCCGTCGCGCTCTTTGCTTTATCCTTGCCGCTGTTCTTGCTCATTTCCGTATTGTCTCCGATTCGGGCCCGCCCGGTCGATTGCCGAAACGTCCTGTATTCATGCCTACTATCCGCCGCAGCGCCCTGGTCGAACATTCGGCCGCGCGCATGTTCGACCTGGTCAATGATGTCCAGGCCTATCCGCGCCGTTTCCGCTGGTGTTCGGCTGCCCAGATCCTGGAGCAGGGCGAGGACCGGCTGGTAGCACGCCTGGACCTGGGCCTGGGCTCGTTCAGCACCTGGTTCCAGACTGAAAACACCCTGCAGCGCCCGCACAGCATCGATATGCAGCTGCGCGACGGCCCGTTCAAGCAGCTGCACGGCCGCTGGGAGTTCCATGCGCTGGCCGAAGATGCCTGCAAGGTCACCCTGACCCTGGACTTCGAGCCCAGTTCACGCCTGCTCGGTCCGGCGCTGGCGTTGGGCTTCCAGAGCCTGGCCGACCGCATGGTCAACGACTTCATCCGCGTTGCCGACGAGGCCTGAGCGATGATCGAGGTCGAGGTGGTGCTGGCCTGGCCGCAGCGGGTGCTTTCGCGCCGGTTGCAGCTGGACGAGGGCGCGACCGTGGCCGAGGCCATTGCCGCTGCTGCGCTGGAAGGCAGTGCTGGATGCCCGGCCGTGGCCGTGCACGGCGTACTGGCGCGCCTGCAGCAGGTGCTGCTGGATGGCGACCGCATCGAGCTGCTACGCCCGCTGCTGGCCGACCCCAAGGACAACCGCCGGCGTCGCGCGCTCGGCGGTTGATTCCCGCAACCCGTCCGCGTGGACGGGCTGGGGGCGTCAGCGACCCTTCTTCTTCTTGTCCTTCGGCAGATTGCGGCCGAACTGGCGCACGGTCTGCTGGGCCAGGGCCTTGTCGTTACCCGGGAAGTAATCGCCTTCCCAGCGGGTCACGTTGTCATTGTCGAAGAACACGGTGAAGTTCTTCACCTCGGTACGGCCCAGGCGGTTCACGCGCTGGCTGGAGGTGTAGTCCCAGCGCTGGGCGTGGAACGGGTCCGGAATGGACGGGGTGCCCAGCAGCGCAGTGACCTGCTGCTTGCTCTGCCCGACCTGCAGCTTGGCCACGGCATCTTCCCGGATCAGGTTGCCCTGATAGATGGGTTGCTTGTAGATGATGCCGCACCCGGTGGTGGACAGGGCGACGGCGGCGACCAACAGGAGATTGCGCATCGGGACTGGCGGTTGGGGAAATCAAACCGATGATACACTCCCGGCGTGCCACCGCGACCCAATCCGAGGCAGCTGGCGCTAAATCGCCAATGAACGGAGACCTATGGAAACCCACGACCTGCGAAAAGTCGGCCTGAAGGTGACCCATCCACGGATGCGGATCCTGGCGCTGCTTGAACAGCGCAATGCCCAGCACCACATGACCGCCGAAGACATCTACCGCCAGCTGCTCGAGCATGGCGACGAGATCGGCCTGGCGACGGTCTACCGGGTGCTGACCCAGTTCGAGGCCGCCGGCCTCGTGCTCAAGCACAATTTCGAAGGCGGCCAGGCCGTCTACGAGCTGGACCGTGGCGGCCACCACGACCACATGGTCGACGTGGACAGCGGCAAGATCATCGAGTTCGAAAGCCACGAGATCGAGGAGCTGCAGCGCAAGATCGCCGCAGACCACGGCTACGAGCTGGAAGAGCACTCGCTGGTGCTGTACGTGCGCAAGAAGCGCAAGTAAGCCGTTCGGGCCAGCTGTATGCGACGAAACCCCGGGCCTTCCCGGGGTTTTTCGTTGCTTACGGCAGATCCACGCCATGCGTAAGGGGCCCCATCAGCACCTCCAGATCCACCGCCTCGGCCATGGCCCGGTTACCCGCATCGCCCGGATGCAGGTGGTCGCCGGAGTCGTAGGCGGCGGCCATCCGTGACGGATCGGCCGGGTCGCGCAGCGCCGCATCCAGGTCGATCACCGCATCGAACGGGCTGTCGCTGCGCAGCCAGGCATTGAGCTGTTGGCGCAGTGCTTCCTTCTCCGGCTGGTAGTAGTCGTCCAGCGGCGTGCCGGGCAGGGCGCCGGCGAACGGTGTCAGGGTGGCGCCGAGGATGCGTAGACCCCGCCGATGGGCCTGCTCGGCCAGGGTGCGATACCCCGCCTGCAGTTCGGCCAGCGTGGGCCGGGCCTGGTTCCGGGCGAAGGCGGTGCCGGGCCAGCTGATGTCATTGATGCCGATCAGCACGACTACGCTGACCACGCCTGGTTGATCCAGCACGTCACGCCGGAAGCGGGCCAGGGCGGATTCGCCCATGCCATCGCGCAGCAGCCGCCCTCCGGATATTCCGGCGTTGACCACGGCAACGCCCCGCGGTGCCAGGCGCGCCGCCAGTTGGTCGGTCCAGCGCTGGTCCTGGTCGAGGCTGGCGGTGGCACCGTCGGTGATCGAATCGCCGATCACCACCACGCTGCGTGCGCTATGGGCGGCCTCGACCTCGATGCCGACCAGGAACAGGCGGGCGGTAGTGCTGCTGGCCCCGCTCAGAGCCTGGGCCTGGCTCTGGTCGCCTGGCGCAATCCAACTGGTCTGCCGACCCTCCCAGTGGAACGTCTGGACTGGAGTCGGTCCCGGCACAAAGACACTGATCTGCAACGCCTGGCGGTCATCCGTGGCCACCGCTAGTGGATCGCTCAGCCGTTCCTGACCGGGCTCGATCGATACGCCGGGCTGGCCGTCGAAACTGAGCGGCTGCGGGGCGGCACCCGCGTGTGCGGCCACGCTGGCCGCCCCGATCCGCAGCGGCTGGGTGCCGTAGGCATTGCTCAGCCGCACCCGCAGCCGGGGCCCGCCCAGGCTGATGCGCGCGGTCTGGCGGAAGGTCTGGTCCTGCAGCGTGGCCGGAACCAGGGTGGGGAACAGGAAATCGGCGCCCCAGACCGGTTGCGGACTGGCCTGCCAGCTGGCGACCCAGTGCGGGGCCGGGGCGGCACTGGCTGCGCTGGAGAGGGCGATCAAGGCGGTCGCGGTGAGCTGGCTGAGGCGGTTCATCGGGCAATCCCGGGAGGAGGGAGGGCCATGGTGATTCTCCGTCGATCTGTGAACTAGACTGCGCATGGATAATCATCTGTGAACTGGATTCATCGCCATGGCGCGACCCGACATCAACCGATCCGGCGAACTGGAAGTGTTCGTGCGGGTGATCGAGACCGGTGGCTTCTCTGCCGCCGCCCGCACCCTGGACATGACGCCGTCGGCAGTCAGCAAGCTGGTGGCCCGGCTGGAGCAACGGCTGGGTACGCGCCTGCTGCAGCGCTCCACCCGCCAGCTGCAGCTGACCCCGGAAGGCTGCGCGTTCTACGAGCGCGGCCTGCGCGTGCTGGCCGACCTGGAGGAGGCCGAGCGCTGCGCCAGCGCCCATGCCGAGCCGCGCGGACGCCTGCGGGTCAACTCCAACGTGCCGTTCGGCCAGCATTTCCTGTTGCCGCTGTTGCCGGCATTCCTGGAGCGCAATCCGCAGGTGGGGGTGGATCTGACCCTCAACGACGAGGTGATCGACCTGCTTGAGCAGCGCACCGACGTGGCGGTGCGGGCCGGCCCGCTGAAGAGTTCCAGCCTGGTGGCGCGACGGCTGGGTGCGACGCGGATGATGATCGTGGCCGCACCAGCCTACGCGCAGCGGCATGGACTGCCGCGCAACGCTGAGGAGCTGATGTCGCACAACCGTCTGGACATCGGCCATGCGCGTGCGATGCAGGGCTGGCCGCTGCTGCAGGACGGTCGCGAGCGCATGCTGCTGCCCAGTGGCAATGCCCGCGCCAGCAACGGCAACGCGCTGCGGCAGCTGGTGCTGGGCGGGTTGGGCATGGCGCGGCTGGCGACCTACCAGGTGCAGGAGGACATCGCCGCCGGACGCCTGCTGCCGGTGCTGGAGGAGGCCAACCCCGGTGACCTGGAAGAGGTGCACGCGGTGTTCCTGGGGCAGGGCGGCTACCTGCCGCTGCGGGTGCGCGCGTTCCTTGATTTTCTGGTGGAAACGGTGGATCTGGCGCGGCCACAGGGGTAGTGCCGGCCGCTGGCCGGCAACCTCACGATCTTCGCCGACCCGCATCGGGTTGCCGGCCAGCGGCCGGCACTACCGCGCGGAAGCCGGGCCCATGCTCGGCTCGGGCGGCGTCAGACCTGCAGCAGCTTGCGTGCGGCGGCGCGCGCTTCCTTGCTCACTTCCACGCCGCCCAGCATGCGCGCCAGTTCTTCCTCGCGCGCCTTGCTGTCCAGCTTTTCCACTGCGCTCTGGGTCATGCCTTCCACCGGGGCCTTGCTGACCCGGTAATGGGCGTGGCCCTTGGAGGCGACCTGCGGCAGGTGGGTCACGCACAGCACCTGGCGCTTCTCGCCAAGGGCGCGCAGCTTCTGGCCGACGATGTCCGCCACCGCGCCACCGATGCCGGAGTCGACTTCGTCGAACACCATGGTCGGCACCGCATCCAGGTCCAGCGCGGCCACTTCGATGGCCAGCGAAATGCGCGACAGTTCACCGCCCGAGGCCACCTTGCGCAGGGCGCGCGGTGGCTGGCCGGCGTTGGCGGCGACCAGGAACTCCACGCGCTCCGCACCCTGTGGATCGGGCTTGCCGGAATCCTGCGGCTCCAGTTCGATCAGGAACTGGCCACCGCCCATGCCCAGCTCGGCGATGATGCCGGTGGTGGTGGCCGACAGTTCGGCAGCGGCGCTGCGACGGCTGGCGGTCAGCACCTCGGCCTGTACGCGCCAGGCCGCAGCGGCCTTGTCGATTTCGCCGGCCAGGCGCTGCAGGCGTTCGTCGGCGCCGCGCAGCTGTTCCACTTCGGCATGCATGCGCTCGCGCTGCGCGCCCAGCTCGTCCATCGGCACGCGGTGCTTGCGGGCCAGGTCGTGCAGGCGGCCGAGACGACGCTCGTTCTCCTCGAACTGCTCCGGGTCGGCGTCGAGGTCGTCATGCACCCGGTCCAGCAGCGACAGGGCTTCGTGCAGCTGGATCGAGGCGTTCTCGATCAGGCCGTCCACCTCGCCCAGGCGCGGGTCGTGTTCTATCAGGCGCGACAGCTCGTGGCGCACCTGCTGCAGCAGGTCCAGCGCGGAACTGCCGTCGTCGCCATTGAGCTGGTTGCTGGCCGCCTGGCAGGCGCTCAGCAGGGCGCTGGCGTGGGCCTGGCGGCGGTGGCTGGCACCGAGTGCGACGATCGACTCCGGTTCCAGATCTTCGCGGTCCAGTTCGCGCAGCTGGTGCTCCAGGAAGCCGATCCGGTCACTGACGTCGCCCTGTTGCGACAGCGCCAGCGATTCATCGACCAGGGCCTGCCAGGCCGCGGCGGCGCGGCGCACCTGGCGGCGCTCGTTCTCGTTGCCGGCATAGGCATCCAGCAAGGCCAGCTGCGACGGGCGCGTCAGCAGGGCCTGCTGTTCGTGCTGGCCGTGGATCTCCACCAGCAGCGAGGCCAGGTCGCCCAGCTGGGCCAGGGTCACCGGACGGCCATTGATCCACGCCCGCGAACCGCCGTCGGCACGGATCACGCGGCGCAGCTGGCATTGTTCCTCGTCATCCAGCTCGTTGTCGGCCAGCCATTGGCGCGCGGCCTGCAGCTGGTCCAGCACGAATTCGGCCGAAAGCTCGGCGCGGGCGGCGCCATGGCGGACCACGCCACTGTCGGCACGCAGGCCGGACAGGAAGCCCAGCGCGTCGACCATCAGCGACTTGCCGGCGCCGGTCTCGCCTGAAACCACGGTCATGCCTGGCCCGAACTCCAGTTCGGTGGCGCGGACGACGGCAAAATCCTTGATCGAAAGATGTCTGAGCATGGGTAAGGGGGTATCAGCAGCCGCGCAACGCTAGCACGCGGGCGAGGGAGGTCCAATGACTTGCCAAGGTGATGCGCCGCCATTATCTAGTGTCCGTGTCTCACAGGTTGATTCCATGCACGGTTCTCCCGACCAGCTTGCCCCGCGTGCGCGCCATCTGCTGCGCACGCTGATTGCGCGTTACATCCAGGACGGTGAGCCGGTCGGCTCGCAGACGCTGGCGCGCGTGGCCGGCCTGGAGGTCAGCCCGGCCACCATCCGCAACATCCTCGGCGACCTGGAAGACCTGGGGCTGCTGGCCTCGCCGCACACCTCGGCCGGGCGCATCCCGACCGCGCATGGTTACCGGGTGTTCGTCGACAGCCTGTTGCAGATGCAGCCGCCGGGCGAGGGCGAGCTGGCCCGGTTGCGCCAGGAGCTGGCCAGCGGCGGCAGCACCCAGGCCCTGCTCGGCAGCGCCTCGGAGCTGCTGTCGGCGATGAGTCACTTCGTCGGCGTGGTCAGCGCGCCACGGCGCGAGCAGTTCGCCTTCCGCCAGATCGATTTCGTGGCGCTGGACGGGCGCCGGGTGCTGGCGATCCTGGTGTTTGCCGACAACGAGGTGCAGAACCGCGTCATCGAGACCCGGCAGGAGTTCGCGCCGGGTCAGCTGGAGCAGGTGGCCAACTACCTCAATGCGCATTTCGCCGGCCTGCCGATGGCCGAGATCCGCACCCGCCTGCTGCTGGAGCTGCGCGATGCCCGTTCCGAGCTGGAGCAGCTGCTGGCGCACAGCATCGAACTGGCCGAGCAGGCCCTGCAGCCGGCCGCCGACGACATGCTGGTGGCCGGCCAGACCCGGCTGATGGGGGTGCAGGACCTGTCCGACCTGGAGCGCCTGCGCGAGCTGTTCGAGCTGTTCTCCAGCAAGCGCGAGATCCTGCAGCTGCTGGAGCGGACCATCCAGGCCCCGGGCGTGCGCATCTTCATTGGCGAGGAGACCGGGATGATGCCGCTGCAGGGGGTCTCGCTGGTCACCGCCCCGTACACCGCCAATGGCCAGGTACTGGGCGTGCTGGGCGTGATCGGCCCCAAGCGGATGGCCTACGACCGCATGATTCCGCTGGTCCAGGCCACTGCCGATGTGCTCGGCGCGGCCTTTTCACCGGCCGGGCGCACTCCCGGAACATCCGACGCTTGAAACGCAGCATCCCGCCCACACTAGGGTGGGTGGAGGCGGAGACTGACCGCCAGGGACCCAGACATGAACCACGAACATCCAGATATCGAATCCCAGCAGACTGCCGCCGATGCGGCCGCCGCCGCCGGCGTCAACGACGAAGTGGAGCGCCTGCGCGCCGAAGTCGAGCAGATCAAGGCCGATGCGCTGCGTGAGCGCGCCGACCTCGAGAACCAGCGCAAGCGTGTTGCCCGTGACATCGAGCAGGCCCGCAAGTTCGCCAACGAGAAGCTGCTTGGCGAGCTGCTGCCGGTATTCGACAGCCTGGATGCCGGCCTGAAGGCCGCCGGCGACGACCCGCATCCGCTGCGCGAAGGCCTGGAGCTGACCTACAAGCAGCTGCTGAAGGTCGCTGCCGACAACGGCCTGGTCCTGCTGGACCCGATCGGCCAGCCGTTCAACCCGGAACACCACCAGGCGATCAGCCAGGTGCCGACCCCGGGCGCCGCCCCGGGCAGCGTGGTGACCGTGTTCCAGAAGGGCTACCTGCTCAACGAGCGCCTGCTGCGGCCGGCGCTGGTGGTGGTGGCCGCCGATTGATCGGCCGGGCCGGGCGATGCCCGGTCCCGGTCGTGCCAGGCCATGCCTGGCAAGGTTTTCCAGGCGCTGAACACAGCGTTCGGGAGGTGGCTTGAATGTTCCACGAGCCTCCCCCACATCGTATTCATCCACCGGCCGAGCGGCCGGACTGACCCCAACAAGCATCCTCAGGAGTCTCCCCCATGGGCAAGATCATTGGTATCGACCTCGGCACCACCAACTCGTGCGTGGCGATCATGGACGGCGGCAAGGCCCGCGTCATCGAGAATTCGGAAGGCGATCGCACCACCCCGTCGATCGTCGCCTACACCAAGGACGGCGAAGTCCTGGTCGGCGCCTCGGCCAAGCGCCAGGCCGTGACCAACCCGAAGAACACCTTCTACGCGGTGAAGCGCCTGATCGGCCGCAAGTTCACCGACGCCGAAGTGCAGAAGGACATCGCGCACGTCCCGTACGGCATCCTGGCCCATGACAATGGCGACGCCTGGGTGTCGACCAGCGACGGCAAGAAGATGGCCCCGCAGGAAATCTCGGCCAAGGTGCTGGAAAAGATGAAGAAGACCGCCGAGGACTTCCTCGGTGAGAAGGTCACCGAAGCGGTCATCACCGTGCCGGCCTACTTCAACGACAGCCAGCGCCAGGCGACCAAGGACGCCGGCCGCATTGCGGGCCTGGACGTCAAGCGCATCATCAACGAGCCGACTGCGGCTGCGCTGGCCTATGGCCTGGACAAGGGTGACAACAAGGATCGCAAGATCGTGGTGTACGACCTGGGCGGCGGCACCTTCGACGTCTCGGTGATCGAGATCGCCAACGTCGACGGCGAGAAGCAGTTCGAAGTGCTGGCCACCAACGGCGACACCTTCCTGGGCGGCGAAGACTTCGACAACCGCGTCATCGAGTACCTGGTTGAAGAGTTCAACAAGGACCAGGGCATCGACCTGCGCAAGGATCCGCTGGCCCTGCAGCGCCTGAAGGACGCCGCCGAGCGCGCCAAGATCGAGCTGTCCAGCGCCCAGCAGACCGAAGTGAACCTGCCGTACGTCACCGCTGACGCCTCGGGTCCGAAGCACCTGAACATCAAGCTGACCCGCGCCAAGCTGGAAGCGCTGGTGGAAGACCTGATCAAGAAGTCGATCGAGCCGTGCCGCGTCGCCCTGAACGATGCCGGCCTGCGTTCGAGCGACATCAGCGAAGTGATCCTGGTCGGTGGCCAGACCCGCATGCCGAAGGTGCAGCAGGCGGTGACCGAGTTCTTCGGCAAGGAACCGCGCAAGGACGTCAACCCGGACGAAGCCGTGGCACTGGGTGCTGCGATCCAGGGCGGCGTGCTGGGCGGCGACGTCAAGGACGTGCTGCTGCTGGACGTGACCCCGCTGTCGCTGGGTATCGAAACCATGGGCGGCGTGTTCACCAAGATCATCGAGAAGAACACCACCATCCCGACCAAGGCTTCGCAGGTGTTCTCCACCGCCGAGGACAACCAGTCGGCCGTGACCGTGCACGTGCTGCAGGGTGAGCGCGAACAGGCCCGCTTCAACAAGTCGCTGGCCAAGTTCGACCTGTCCGGCATCGAGCCGGCCCCGCGCGGCCTGCCGCAGGTGGAAGTGTCCTTCGACATCGACGCCAACGGCATCCTGCACGTGTCGGCCAAGGACAAGAAGACCAACAAGGAACAGAAGGTCGAGATCAAGGCCGGTTCGGGCCTGTCCGAGGAAGAGATCGCGCGCATGGTCGCCGACGCGGAAGCCAACCGCGAAGAAGACAAGAAGTTCCAGGAGCTGGTGCAGGCCCGCAACCAGGCCGACGCCCTGATCCATGGCACCCGCAGCGCCATCACCGAGCACGGCAGCAAGGTGGGCGGCGATGTCATCGGCAAGGTCGAGGCGGCGCTGGCCGACCTGGAAACCGCGATGAAGGGTGACGACAAGGCACAGATCGAAGCCAAGTCGAAGGCACTGGAAGAAGCCGGCCAGTCGCTGTTCGCCGCCGCTTCGGCCGACCAGGGCGGTGCCGCCCCGGGTGCCGACGCTGGCAATGCGGGCAAGCCGCAGGATGACGTGGTGGACGCCGAGTTCACCGAAGTCAAGGACGACAAGAAGTCCTGATCCGGACCGACACGGGACGCTGGCCATCAGCGTCCCGTTGTCGCATCAGGGTCCTGACCGCCCACCGGCGTGTCGGGGCGCCCGACGCAAGAGCGGACCTGGTTCCGCTCTTCCGCTTTGACGAATCCCGACTTTCCGGAACCCGATTCACGATATGAGCAAGCGCGATTACTACGAAGTGCTGGGCGTTGCCCGCACCGCCAACGACGAAGAGCTGAAGAAGGCCTACCGTCGCTGCGCGATGAAGTTCCATCCGGACCGCAACCCGGGTGATGCGGCGGCCGAAGCCTCCTTCAAGGAGTGCAAGGAAGCCTACGAAGTGCTGTCCGACGGCAACAAGCGCCGCATGTACGACAGCCATGGCCACGCCGCGTTCGAGCACGGCATGGGCGGAGGCGGTCCGGGCGGCCCGGACATGAACGATATCTTCGGCGATATCTTCGGCAACATCTTTGGTGGTGGCGGCGGTGGTCCGCGCCAGGCCCGTCGTGGCGCCGACATCGGCTACGTGATGGAGCTGGACCTGGAAGAAGCCGTGCGCGGCGTCGAGCGCCGCATCGAGATTCCGACCCTGACCGAGTGCGGCGACTGCGATGGCAGTGGCTCCGAAGACGGCAAGGTCGAGACCTGCAATGTGTGTCATGGCCGCGGCCAGGTGCGCATCCAGCGCGGCATCTTCGCAATGCAGCAGGCCTGCCACAACTGCGGCGGCCGCGGCCAGATCATCGCCAAGCCCTGCAAGACCTGCCACGGCAATGGCCGTGTCGAGGAAGACAAGGTGCTGTCGGTGAAGGTGCCGGCGGGCGTCGATACCGGCGACCGCATCCGCCTGCAGGGCGAGGGCGAGGCCGGCCCGGCCGGTACGCCGCCGGGTGACCTGTACGTGGAAGTGCGCGTGCGCGAGCATGCGATCTTCCAGCGCGATGGCGACGACCTGCACTGCGAAGTGCCGATCCGCATCTCGCAGGCGGCACTGGGTGACACCGTGCGCGTGGCCACCCTGGGCGGCGAAGCGGAGATCCGCATCCCGGCCGAGACCCAGACCGGCAAGCTGTTCCGCCTGCGTGGCAAGGGCGTGCGTTCGGTGCGCAGCCGCAGCGAAGGCGACCTGTACTGCCGCGTGGTGGTGGAGACCCCGGTCAACCTCACCAACGAGCAGCGCAAGCTGCTGGAGCAGTTCGAAGCCACCTTCGTCGGCGAGGAAGCGCGCAAGCATTCGCCGAAGTCGGCCACCTTCATGGATGGCGTGAAGGGCTTCTGGGACCGGATGACGTCCTGATCCATCGACGCATGTGTTGAACGACAGCGCCGGGCAATGCCCGGCGTTTTCCTTTGTGGTGCCGCACTGCCGCCGCCGGGCATGGCCCGGCGCTACCGGAAAAACGCCGCCGGCGTCTGCCCGAGCTGGCGCTTGAACATGCTGGTGAATGCACTCGGGCTGTCGTAGCCCATCGCCAGCGCGACATCGATGACCTTGTCGCCGACCGCCAGTCGCTCCAGGGCGGCCAGCAGCCGCGCCTGTTGCCGCCACTGCCCGAAGGTCATGCCCAGTTCGCTGGCGAAATGACGCTGGATGGTTTTCACGTCCACCTGCAGCGCCTGCGCCCAGTCCAGCAGGGTGGCGTCGTCGCCGGGGTGTTTCTGGATGTGCTGGCAGATCCGCTGCAGGCGCGGGTCGGTGGGCGAGGGCAGGTGCAGCGGCAGCACGTCCATGCGGTGCAGCTCGTCCAGCAGCAGGCGCACCACGCGGCCGTCGCGGCTGTCATCCACATGCGCGGTCTCGATCAGGCTGGCGGCGAGCAGCAGCTCGCGCAGCAACGGCGCTACCTGTACCGCGAACGCCTCGTCCGGCAGCTGCGGCGCGAAGTCCGGTTCCACATACAGGCTGCGCATATGCACCTCAGCGATGCAGTCCACCGCATGGGCCATGCCGGCCGGCACCCAGATCGCGCGGGTCGAGGGCACCACCCAGCGGCCGCCGTCCGCACGCACCACCATCAGTCCGGACATGGCGAACACCAGCTGGTGACGGCGATGCCGGTGGGGCGCGATGTGGGTGCCGGGTTTGTAGTGGCGGGCGCGGCAGGTCACCGGGCGGTGTACCGGAACCTCGTTCCACGGTGCAGTCTCGCGGACCGGGCAGGGAGTGTCCTTTTTACGATATGCCATGACCCGAACGCGGCAGAAGGGAGGGGGAGGCCACCGTAGCATGCGTGGCTCGCCCCCAACCTGACTGTGTCCATGTCGACCCTGGCTTCTCCCGCAACGACCTCACGCCCGGTGGCCCCCGGCGTGCTGGCCGCCATTTCCACCTCGCATGTCGTCAACGACATGATGCAGTCGCTGATCCTGGCCATCTATCCGGTGATCAAGGGCGGCTTCAATCTCAGCTTCACCCAGATCGGCCTGATCACCCTGACCTACCAGCTTACCGCCTCGATCTTCCAGCCGTTGATCGGCATGGCCACCGACCGTCGCCCTGCACCGTACTCGCTGCCGATCGGCATGGCCTCGACCCTGTGCGGCATGCTGCTGCTCGGCTTCGCACCGAACTACGCGGTGGTGCTGATGGCGGCGGCGATGGTCGGCATTGGCTCGGCCATCTTCCATCCGGAAGCCTCGCGCATCGCGCGACTGGCCTCGGGCGGCCGTCACGGCTTCGCGCAGTCGGTGTTCCAGGTCGGTGGCAATTTCGGAACCGCGCTGGGCCCGCTGATTGCCGCCGCAGTGATCGTGCCGTATGGCCAGCACGCCGCATCGTGGTTTGCCGGTGCTGCCCTGATCGGCATCGCATTGCTGACCTATGTCGGCCGCTGGTACGCGTTGCATCTGGGTACGCCTCGACCGGTCAGCACGGCTGCGATGGCGCCGCGGCATCCGTCTCGCACCGTGGCCAAGGTGCTGGCGATCCTGCTGGTGCTGATCTTCAGCAAGTACTTCTACATGGCCAGCATCGGCAGCTACTTCACCTTCTACCTGATCCACCATTTCGGCATTCCGGTGGCGCAGGCCCAGCTGCATCTGTTCGCGTTCCTGGTGGCGTCCGCCGCTGGCGGCTTCCTTGGTGGCCCGCTGGGTGACCGCATCGGCCGCAAGCCGATCATCTGGACCTCGATCCTGGGCGTGGCGCCGTTCGCGCTGATGCTGCCGCATGCTGATCTGCTGTGGACGACCGTACTGGCGGTGCTGATCGGCTTCGTGCTGTCCTCGGCGTTCTCGGCGATCGTGGTGTACGCGCAGGAGATGATGCCGCACCGCATCGGCATGGTGTCCGGCCTGTTCTTCGGCTTCGCCTTCGGCATGGGCGGGCTTGGGGCGGCTGTCCTGGGCCTGCTGGCGGACAAGACCAGCATCGAGTACGTCTACCAGTTGACCGCGTTCCTGCCGCTGCTGGGCATCGTGGCGGCGTGGCTGCCACCGTCGCGGCCTGCTGCTCACTGAGGGGGTGGGGTTTGCAGGGCTTGCAGCCCTGCACCTGCAGAGGCAACGTCAACGTCAAAAGCCTGCATTCCGTGGGTTGGCGGGGTGGGTCCGGTTGAGGGGGACGGCGTAAATACGTCCCTGTAGCCTCGGTCGCGCCATCCATGGCGCTCACGCCCCCTCAACCGGACCCACCCCGCCTTCGACAGTTTTCCGTGATCTGCCGGAACGGCTTACTGCTCTGGTAGGTGTCGACCTTGGTCGACACGGTAGATCCACGCCATGCGTGGATGACTCATTCGATGTCTGACAGATGTGTCGACCAAGGTCGACACCTACCAACAGCCGCGCGGAACAACAGCCGTAGTTACCAACAGCCGCGTGAACCTGTCGAAGGTGGGGCGGTGTCGGATTGCGGGGTGTCAGCGGCATGGATGCCGCTGCGAAGCCTACAAGGACGTACTTGCGGCGTCCCCGCACTCCGACACCGCCTCGCCACCCCACGGAATGCCGCTTTGGCTTCGGCCGTTGCGGTTGCCGTTGCATTGAGCAGGTGCAGGGCTGCAAGCCCTGCCGAAAACTTCCTTGGGCGTAGAATGCGGCCATGAGCGAATCCCTTGATAACCACCTGGTCCACGGCCGCCGCCAGCGGCCCGATGGCCCGTCGCCGATCGATGTCATCTCGGTCCAGTCGCAACTTGTCTACGGCCACGCCGGCAACAGCGCCGCCGTACCGCCGATGCGTGCGCTCGGTGTGCGCGTCGCGGAAATCCCGACCGTGTTGCTGAGCAATGCGCCGTTCTACGACACCACGCGCGGTCGGGTGCTGCCCGCCGACTGGTTCGCGGACCTGCTGCTGGGCACCCACGAGCGCGGTCTGCCGCAGCGGGCGAAGATGCTGGTTTCCGGTTACTTCGGCAGCACCGCCAACGGTGCCGCCTTCGCCGACTGGCTGGACAACATCCTGCCGGTCTGTCCGCAGCTGCGTTACTGCCTGGATCCGGTGATTGGTGACACCCACACCGGCCCCTACGTGGAACCGGGCCTGGAAGCGATCTTCGCCGAGCGATTGCTGCCGCATGCCTGGCTGGTGACCCCGAACGCCTTCGAACTGAATCGTCTGACCGGTATGCCGGCACTGGCCGAGGCCGATGCCATCGCCGCCGCGCGCACGCTGCTGGACCGTGGCCCGCACTGGGTGATCGCGCACAGCGTGGGCGGTAACCCGGGTGAGCTGGTGACCCTGGCGGTCGGTCGCGAGGAAACCTGGCGCTGGACTTCGCCGCTGCTGCCGGTGGACGTGGCCGGCACCGGTGACGTGCTGATGTCGCTGGTGGTGTCGTTCCTGTTGCGAGGTGAATCGATGCAGCAGGCGATTTCGCGTGCGATTGCCGGTACCCACGCGGCGCTGGAGGCGACTCTGGACAATGGCTTCGAAGAGTTCGACGTGATCGCGGCGGCGCCTGCCGCGCTGGCCGAAGGCACGCGCTTCCGTGCCGAACACGTGGCATGAGCGGTCTGCACGAACGCACGCCGCGCACGGTCGGCATCGTCGGCAGTGCCGGCGCCTATGGGCGCTGGCTGAGCCGCTTCTTCCAGCAGCACATGCAGCTGCAGGTGATCGGCCACGATCCGGCCGATCCGGACTCGCATACGCCGGAACAGCTGCTGGCGCAGGCCGACGTGCTGGTGTTCTCGGCACCGATCCGGCATACGCCGGCTCTGATTGCCGAGTACGTGCGGCAGTCGGCCGGCCGTGAGCAGGACCGGCTATGGCTGGACGTGACCTCGGTGAAGGAAGCGCCGGTGCAGGCGATGCTGGCCTCTCAAGCCGAAGTGGTCGGCCTGCACCCGATGACCGCGCCACCCAAGGCGCCGACCCTGAAGGGCCGGGTGATGGTGGTCTGCGAAGCGCGGCTGCAGCACTGGCAGCCATGGGTCGATACGCTGTGCACTGCGCTGCAGGCCGAGTGCGTGCGGGCCACGCCGCAGCACCACGATCAGATGATGGCGCTGGTACAGGCGATGGTGCATGCCACCCACCTGGCCCAGGCCGGCGTGCTGTGCCAGTACCAGCCGCAGCTGGGCGATCTGGCCGCGATGATGCCGTACCGCTCGGCATCGTTCGAGTTGGACACGGCGATCATCTCGCGCATCCTGTCGCTCAACCCGGCGATCTACGAAGACATCCAGTTCGGTAACCCGTACGTGGCGCCGATGCTGGAACGGCTGGTCGGCCAGCTGCAGGCCCTGCAGGCGCAGGTCGGGCAGGGCGACGACCGTGCGCGTGGTGAATTCCGCGAGCAGCTGCTGTCGGCCAACCGCAGTGCCTTCGGCGAGCAGGCGCTGGCGGACGGCAACTACACCTTTGAACGCGTGGGTTATCTGCTGGCTGACCTGACCGAGCGTAATGCGTTGTCGGTGCACCTGCCGGAGGACCGGCCAGGCTCACTGCGTGAGCTGCTGAACGTGTTCGAGCAGCATCGCATCAGCCTGGCTTCAATCCATTCCTCGCGCACGCCTGGTGGCGAAGTGCATTTCCGCATCGGGTTCGTGGCCGGCAGCGATGCTGCGGCGATCACCCGGGCAGCAGCCGACGTGGACGCCAGCGGCATCGGGCGGGTACTGGGCTGAATTCATCCACAGGCGGTGTGGATGGTTCCTGAGCAAACGTGTGGATAACCTTGCTCAGGCCTTGCCAGCCAAGGCTGTCAAGATGCCTGGCCAAAAAATGATCACGCCTTTTGTAGCGTCGAGCCATGCTCGACCGCCTTGGGCAAAAGGCGTGTCGACCCAGGTCGACACCTACCAGAGGCAAGAAAGCGGGTCGATCAAGGTCGACACCCGCCAGAGCGGGGCGATACGAGATCGGGTAGCGCCGGGGTCATGCCCGGCCAACCTCAGATCGTCAGCCGCAGCTCGCCGCCACTGGTGGTGAACTCGCGGCCATCGCGCACCAGCGGCCGCCCGTCATCCAGTTCGTAGCGTGGCGTGGCTTCGGAGTGATGCCCGCTGCCATTCGCCTCGGGCTTGAACTCGATGATGATGTGGCTTTCGCCGTTGCTGTCGACGGCGGGAAACTGACGGAACGACATCGTGCACCTCCTTCAGCGGATGCGGCTGTTGCGCGGCCAGCTTGGCCGCGCCGATGTTAGCCGGACGTCATCAATCGATGAACTGCAGGCGCGCAAGTTCAGCGTACAGTCCACCTTCTGCCAGCAGCTGTGCGTGCGTGCCCTCGGCGACGATGCGGCCCTGGTCCATCACCACGATGCGGTCGGCCTTGAGCACGGTGGCCAGGCGGTGGGCAATGACCAGTGTGGTGCGGCCCGCCATCAGCCGCTCCAGCGCCTGCTGCACGCTGTGCTCGCTCTGCGCGTCCAGCGCGCTGGTCGCTTCGTCCAGCAGCAGGATCGGCGCATCCTTCAGCAGCGCACGGGCAATCGCCACACGCTGCTGCTGGCCACCGGACAGGCGGGCACCGCGCTCGCCCAGCTCACTGTCATAGCCCTGCGGCAACGCGCGCAGGAAGCCATCGGCCTCGGCGGCACGCGCGGCAGCCTCGACTTCGGCGTCGCTGGCCTGCAGGCGGCCATAGCGGATGTTGTCGCGCGCACTGGCAGCGAACAGCGTCGGCTGCTGCGGCACCAGCGCCAGCTGCGCACGCAGCTCGGCCGGGTCGGCCTGGCGCACGTCGATGCCGTCCACGTCGATGCGGCCGCTGGCTGGATCATGGAAGCGCAGCAGCATCGAAAGCACCGTGCTCTTGCCCGCCCCCGACGGACCCACCAGCGCCACGGTCTCGCCGGGGTGCACGTGCAGGTTGAAGTGGTCCAGTGCGGCCTGGTCCGGTCGCTGCGGGTAGTGGAACACCACGTCGTCGAACCGGATCTCGCCACGCAGCGGCTGCGGCAGCGCGTGCGGCTGTGCCGGCGCGCGGATTTCGATGTCTTCCTGCAGCAGTTCGCCGATGCGGCCCATGCCGCCGGCCGCGCGCTGCAGTTCGTTCCACACTTCGGCCAGCGCGCCCACCGAGCCGCCACCGATCAATGCATACAGCACGAACTGGCCCAGCGTACCGGCGCTGAGGCGGCCGTCGATGACGTCGTGCGCGCCCAGCCACAACACACCGACGATGGCGCCGAACACCAGCAGGATGGCGCTGGCGGTGACCAGCGACTGTGCGCCGATGCGGCGACGGGCGGCGCCGATGGCATCACCGAGTGCCTTGTCGAAGCGCCCGCGCTCGTAAGGCTCGCGTGCATGTGCCTGCACCGTGCGTACCGCACCCAGGGTTTCACTGGCCAGGCTGTTGGCATCGGCGATGCGGTCCTGGCTGTTGCGTGCGACCGTGCGCAGCTTGCGCGCGCCGATGATGATCGGCAGCACCGCCAGTGGAATGCCGAGAAGCGACCATGCGGCCAGCCGCGGGCTGGTGACGAACAGCATCGCCAGGCTGCCGATGACGGTGACCGTGCTGCGCAGCGCCACTGACATGGTTGAGCCGACCACGCTGCGCAGCAGTTCGGTGTCCGCGGTCAGGCGCGAGACCAGCTCTCCGCTGCGGCTGCGGTCGTGGAAGCCGGCGCCCAGCTGGATCAGGTGGGCATACAGCTGGCTGCGCAGGTCGGCCACGACCTTTTCACCCAGCAACGATACGAAGTAGAAGCGCGCCGCCGTGCCCAACGCCATGACGACCGCCACCAGCATCAGCAGGGCGAAGGCACGGTTGATCTGGCCGCCGCTGCTGAAACCGTGATCGATCATCTGCTTCACCGCCGGAGGCAGGCTCAGCGTGGCTGCAGAAGACACCGCCAGGGCCAGCAGCCAGGCGGTGAACAGGCCGCTGTGGCGGCGCACGAATGGCCACAGCGTGCGCAGGCTGCCGAGGCGCCGCAGCGGCGGGGTCGAAGCGGGGGCGTCGTCCTTGTCAGTCATCCTGGTCGTCGTCTTCTATGCGGATACGGTCACGGGTGGCGTCGCGCAGGCGGATTTTCAATGCGTCGACCTGATCGGCAGGCAATTCGATCCGCAGGCACACACCATTGGCATCGAACTGTTCATCGCGCTTTTCGGCACCGAAGGCGGGCAGGGTGGCATGCAGGGTACCCAGGTCCTCGAAGCCGGCCAGCAGCTGCAGCCGGGCCATCGCCACCAGCGGCAGGCGCGGGGCAGTGCGCAGGCACTCGGCGGCGGCGCCGCCGTAGGCGCGCACAAGGCCACCGGCACCGAGCTTGATACCGCCGAACCAGCGCGTCACTACCACCATCACCCGGTCGAAACCCTGGCCGTCGATCGCCGCCAGGATCGGACGTCCAGCCGTGCCGGCCGGCTCGCCATCGTCGCTGGAGCGATAGTCCTGCCCATGCCGGTAGGCCCAGCAGTTGTGGGTGGCATCGGCCACCGCAACCTGCTGCAGGAACGCCATGGCCGCTGCGGCGCCATCGATCGGCGCGGCATGGGCGATGAAACGGCTGTGTTTGACTTCCAGCGTGTGGCTGACCGGCTGGGCGAGAGTATCGAGCATTCCCGTCATTCTACGGGGTTGCCGGGTATTCCCGTCCGCTTCAGTCGTCCAGCAGCGGGCGCAGGTCGCGCGGCAGGCGTGCTTCCGGGTACTGCTGCATGTAGCGCTCCAGGCTGGCACGGGCCAGATCGCGCTGGCCGTCGTCGCGTCGTGTACGGATCTTCTGCAGCCACTGCCGGCGCGGCAGTCGTGCGTCAGCGTCCACCTCGGCCTGCACGGCATCCGCGCTCAGGCCCGCATCGCTGCCGCGGCGCATGATGCCAGGTGCGAAACGGCTGGGAGCCTCGCGCTTCATCGAGGTGATTTCTACCCGGTCCAATGCCGGGGCCTGTTCGGCCTGCACGCTGTTGGACTCTGGCGTGCCTGCCGAGCGGGCCTTCAGCGAACCACTGGCGACAACCGGCGCCATCAGCGGCGCGGGTGCGGAGTAGGCGGTGGGAGCCGGAGGCGCAGGGGGGGCTGCTGCCAGCGCTGCGGCCGGAGCGGGCGGCAGGGCCGCAAAGGAGGTATCGGCGGCCGCATCCGCAGCCATCGATCGTGCAGCC
This sequence comes from Stenotrophomonas sp. 62841_Sma, assembly GCF_056482945.1. Classification (NCBI taxonomy): domain Bacteria; kingdom Pseudomonadati; phylum Pseudomonadota; class Gammaproteobacteria; order Lysobacterales; family Lysobacteraceae; genus Stenotrophomonas; species Stenotrophomonas sp. 62841_Sma. Next base: position 1,911,525 of record NZ_CM151224.1, read on the forward strand.
TGGGCCGGCGCTTCAGCGGTCTCGGCCGGCGCAGGCTTGCTTGCGCGCGCGATGGCCGGTGCCGGGGCGGCAACCGGGGCTGCCTCGGGTGCTGCGGGCGCAGCGGCCGGTTCCGCAGTCGCCACCGCGCTGTCGGCTGCACTGCGCTCAGCGGCCTGATCGGCAGCCGCGACGTCTTCTGCCGCAGCCGGTGCCGCCGCAACAGCGGCCTCACCCGCCGGAATCGGTGGCGGTTCCGGACGCAGCTGCCAGGCGATGCCGATGGCGAACACCATCGAGGCGGCGATGCCGAACACCGCCGGCCAACGCGGGCGTGTGCGCTGCGTACGTGGTGCTTCGGGAGAGGCGACCGCATCGGCAGCCGGAGCGTCCACGGCAGCGCGGGCCGCGGCCAGGATGGCGGCGTCCAGTGCGGCGGGCGGTGCCTGTTCGGCGCGACGGCCGAGCAGCCGGGCCAGCTCGCGTTCTTCCGGCGTCAGCGGTTCGTCTCGGTTCATGCGTTCAATCCCGCACGCAGCTTGTCCATCGCATAGCGCAGCCGCGATTTCACGGTTTCCCGGCCTACGCCGGTGATCTGGCCGATCTCCTCCAGGCTCAGTTCCTGATCCAGCCGCAGTTGCAGCACTTCGCGCTGCTCCGGCGGCAGTTGTTCCATCGCCAGCTGGATGCGGCGACGTTGTTCGAATTCGGAAAGCTCGCCTTCCGGGGTCTGTCCATCCTCGATCGCGGCCAGGCGCAGGTCGGCATCGGCCGGGGCAGCCGGCCGGTGGCGGGCGGCGCGCCAATGGTCGTTCAGGCGGTTGTGGGCGATGCGGAACAGCCAGGTGCTGAACGCCGCGTCCGGTTGCCACCCCGCACGGGCGCTGATCACCCGCTGCCAGACGTCCTGGAAGATCTCCTCGGCCAGCGCGTTGTCGCGCAGTTGCCGCAGCAGGAAGCCGAACAGGCGCTTGCGATGGCGCGCATACAGGCTTTCAAACGCGCGCAGGTCGCCACCGGCCCAGGCCAGCATCAAGGCTTCATCGGTTGGCAGTGCGCTGGCTTCCACGGCGTACAGGGTAAGGCCTGCAGGCGATGGCGCATAGCCGGTGGCGAGGGCGGGCAGGGCGAGGGTCATGGCTCGGAAGGGGCTACGGTCAGCAGGAAAAACGTACGGGCGCACGATTCGGGGTTTACGGGCTTCCATTGCCCCCCGGGTGGCGCGCTATGCTCGGCGGCTCAGGGGAGGCGACGCACTGACGGCGCCAAGAGATTGTCATTTGTCCACGCATGCTGAACCGGCGGAAGAGCCACCACACGAGGCCGTGCTGAGCACGGCGCTGGTGCGCGCGTTGCATGCGCTTCTGCCGGAAACGGCTGTGGTCCGCGTCGGCTGGGATGACCCGCAGCTTGGCCGTGGCCAGGGGGCCTGGCCGAGGGCGGCTGCCGGAGGTGATGCGGCAGCGCCAGGCGTGGGCGATGGCCAGCACGGCTGGGAACATGATGGGGCGCGCCTGCTGTTGTCGGTGGAAGGCGCGGTGCCTTCGCCGGCATGGTGGGGGGTTGCCCGGCAGGCGATGGAGCTGGCGCTGCAGCGCGGCCGCCAGGCCGGCCAGATCAAGGCGCTGGAAGAGGCCGAGCGGTTGCAGCAGGCCTTGTTCCAGATTGCAGATCTGGCCGGTGCCGACCTGGAAATGCCTGAGATGCTGCGCCACGTGCATGGTGTGCTGGGCACGCTGATGTATGCCGAGAACTGCTACATCGTGGAATACGACGATGTGCGCGACCAGATCCGTTTCCTGTACTTCGCCGATCAGGTCGATGATTTCGTCGCCGATCCCACGCAGAGCCATGACGCCAGCGAGATGCCGCGCAGCCTGACCGTGGCGTTGCTGCGTCATGGCAAGCCGCTCAGTGGTCCCTCGCGCGAACTGCTGGCGCAGGTGATGGAGCAGGAGCACGACCCGCAACGCGGGCCCGAAAGCCTGGATTGGCTGGGCGTGCCGATGCTGCGCGATGGCCGCGTATGCGGTGCCATCGTGGTCCAGAGCTATGAGCAGGCGGCCCGCTATGGCGAGGCCGAGCGCGCATTGCTGGGCTTCGTTGCGCAGCACGTGCAGACCGCGATGGACCGGCGCCAGGCGCAGGTGCGGCTGGAGCAGCAGGTGGCGCGGCGCACCCAGGAACTGCAGCGCGCCAATCACAGCCTGCAGGACGAGGTGGCCGAGCGTCGGCGTGCCGAACAGCTGCAGACCGCCCTGTACAACATCGCCGAGATGGCGATGTCGGCCGACAGCCTGGCGCAGTTCTACGGACAGGTGCATGGGGTGGTCGGGCGCCTGCTCGACGCTCGCAATTTCTACATCGCCCTGGTCAACCCGGCCGGCAACGGCCTGGACTTCGTCTATTCGGTGGACGAGCACAACGCCAGCCGCGCGCCGCGACCGTTCAGCCGGGGCCTGACCGAGTACGTCGTGCGCAACCGGCGGCCACTGTTGGCATCACGCGCGCAGATCGATGCGCTGCTGGCCAGTGGCGAAGTGCGTGAATCCGGTGCGCGTTCGCACTGCTGGCTGGGCGTACCGCTGCTGCGCGACGACGAAGTGGTCGGCGCGATCGTGGTGCAGAGCTACAGCGAGAACAGCATTTTCAGCGTGCATGACCAGCGCCTGCTGACCTTCGTCGCGCAGAACATCGGTACCGGCCTGGCCCGTCAGCGCGACCAGCAACGGCTGCGCTCGGCGCATGCCGAGCTGGAGAAGCGCGTGGAGGAGCGCACGCGCGAACTGGCCGAGGTCAACGAAAAGCTGCTCGGCCAGATCGGCGAGCGCCTGCGTGCCGAACAGCGCCTGACCCACCAGGCCATGCACGATGCGCTGACCGGGCTGCCCAACCGCCTGCATCTGCTGGACCGCCTGCAGGATGCGCTGGCACTGGCCAAGCGTGAGGGCGGCCCGGTGTTCGCCGTGCTGTTCCTCGATCTGGACCGCTTCAAACTGGTCAACGACAGCATCGGCCATGCCGCCGGCGACCGCATGCTGGTGGAAGTGGCCAAGCGCATCGTATCGATGGCCGGCACCGAGGACGTGGTGGCCCGGCTGGGCGGTGACGAATTCGCGGTGCTGCTGCAATGCCCGCAGGGCCTGGCCCAGGCCTTGGACTTTGGCCAGCGCCTGCTGCTGGCGCTGCAGGAGTCGATGTGGATCGCCGGGCGCGAGCTGTTCCCGTCCGGCAGCCTGGGCATCGCGCTGTGGAACCCCCGCTACCGCACCGGCGAAGAGCTGCTGCGTGATGCCGACGCGGCAATGTACCGGGCCAAGGCGCAGGGCCATGACCGCTGTGCGATCTTCGACGAAGACATGCGCGAGCAGGCCATGCGCAGCCTCGATCTGGAAGCCGACCTGCGTCGTGCGATCAACAACCGCGATTTCGTGCCGTTCTACCAGCCGATCGTGCGCCTGTCCGATGGCGAGGTGGTGGGCCACGAGGCGCTGCTGCGCTGGCAGCATGAGCGCCGCGGCCTTCTGCTGCCGGGGGCGTTCCTGGAGCTGGGCGAGGAAAGCGGCCTGATCGAGCAGGTCGACTGGCTGATCTACGAACAGGTGATTGCCGGCCTGGCCGAGGGCGGGCAGAGTTACGTCTCGGTGAACGTATCACCGCGCCATTTCCGCTCCGCCGGGTTCAGCGGCCGCCTGTTCGGCCTGCTGGATGCATGTGGTGCCGATCCGCGCCGGCTGCGCCTGGAGATCACCGAGGTGGCGCTGCTGGACGATGGCCCGCACACGCTGCGCATCCTGCAGGGCCTGCGCGAGCGCGGCATCCAGGTGCAGCTGGACGATTTCGGTACCGGCTTCTCGGCGCTGTCCTACCTGCACCGTTTCCCGATCAGTACGCTGAAGATCGACCAGAGCTTCATCGCCGGCCTGCATGGGCCGGAAGTGCAGAGCACGCGGGCGCTGGTCGAGGGCGTGCTGTCGTTGGCGCGTACGCTGGGCATCGAGACCATCGGTGAGGGCATCGAAACCGAGGCGCAGCGGCAGACCCTGCGCGAACTGGGTTGCGACTACGGCCAGGGCTATCTGCTGGGGCGGCCCGCACCGTGGAGTTGCGCGGCGGTCTGAGCCGCCGCGCAGGAAAGCATCAGCGCAGGGCGGCGCGACGCTTTTCGTCGATCCACTTCGAGGCCTGCGCTGGCTTGTAGTTCTTCATCCACTCCAGCATCTCTTCGATATCCGAGCCGTACCACAGGTCCTGGCGCTGGTCCGGGTGCAGGAAGCGCTCTTCCACCATGCGGTCGATCATGCCGATCAGCGGGGCGTAGAAACCTTCCACGTCGAGGAAGGCGCACGGCTTGTTGCCGATGCCAAGCTGGCGCCAGGTCAGCATCTCGAAGATCTCTTCCATGGTGCCGAAGCCGCCGGGCAGCGTGACGAAGCCATCGGCGAGGTCGAACATGCGCGACTTGCGCTCATGCATCGAACCGACAATTTCCAGTTCGGTCAGGCCGCGGTGGGCCACTTCCCAGTCGGCCAGCTGGCGCGGGATCACGCCGGTCACTTCACCGCCGGCGGCGAGCACGGCATTGGCCACGGTTCCCATCAGGCCGACATTGCCGCCGCCGTACACCAGGCGCATCCCGTCGCGGGCGATGCGGTCGCCCAGGGCCAGGGCCCGTTCGGTATAGGCCGGCTTGCTGCCAGCGTTGGAACCACAGTACACACAGATCGATTTCATGGATCTTCCTGTCTCTTGGCCGGAAACGAAAACGCCCCGTCGCCGACCGCAGGGCGGTCAGGGACGGGGTGTCTATGGAGTATGGACCTTCGCGGTTGCTGTCTGTAGAGCCGAGCCACGCTCGGCTGCCCTTCGTTCAGTAGATACCGTGTCGCCCTCGCCTAGGCAAGGGCGACGTCAGGCTCAAAGGGTCGGCCACTTCTCAGTACGCCCCAAATCAGATGGATGAGCTTGCGCATCACTGCACACATGACGACCTTGAAGGGCTTGCCTTTCGCGCTGAGCCGGTCTGCAAAGGACTTCAGTGTGGGGTTGTGGGTCTTCCCGGTCAGCGCCGGCATGTACAGCTTTTTGCGGAAATTGGCGTCGCCGACGCGTGATATCCGGCATTTGCCTTCGTAGTTTCCTGATTGACGCTGGGCCGGATTCAGGCCCGCGTGGGCAACCACCTGGCGCACGTCGCTGTATTTGCTTAGATCCCCCAGAATGGCCAACAGCTGGGCACTGCTGGTGTTGCCTACACCGGGGATGCTGGTAAGCAGTTGATGACGCCGGCGCAGGTCCGGATCGTTATCGATATGGTCCTCAATCGCCTTCTGGACCTGCTTGATCTGCTCTTCCAACGTCCGGATCACATCCTTGATCCCTTGCTGGACCGAGATATCGGCAACGTCCAGGCGGTTGTGCTCCATCTGCAGCATTTCCTGGAGGTCATCTCGACGCCGTACCAAGGCGCGCAGCTTCACCTCCGAGGGCGTCGGTGGAACGTAGGGATATAGCTTTTCCGAGCGTTGTGCCTCAAAAAAACGGGCAATCAGCTTGGCGTCGCTGCGGTCAGTCTTGGTCCGCATCCCCTCCGCCTGCCCAAACGCCTTTACTCGGGCGGGATTGGCCACATGAACCACGACCCCTGCCTCCACCAGTGCTTGAGCCAAGGCCTCGTGATAGATGCCTGTAGCCTCCATACCTACCGCCGCGTTCGGCGCATGTTTGGCGCGCCAAGCCAGAAGCTCATCAAAACCCTTTGGCGTATTGGGGAGTTTGGCCTTGGTTCGATACTTGCCGTGAGATAGAGGCAGGGCGATGTCAAAAGTCGCCTTGGCTGCGTCGATGCCGATAAATTGCATGATTTCGCTCCAGCTTGAACTTACGATCGTGATCGGAAGCCGCCAGACTTGCCCTTGTGAGTACAGGCTCTCACCCGATGGCGGGCCTAAGATACCGTTCAAGTTCCATGGCGGTGTCAGGCCGCCGACGCGCTGAATCTACTTTGCAAGCTCGAAGGCTTAAGAGCCGAGGCAGCGTCATCGGAGCCTCCCGGGTCACCGGGGGATTGTGCCTGATCAGGGCACGATCCAAGACACAAGAGTCGAGCTTGCTCGACTATCGCGGCGCCTGAACGAAGTGCAGTCGAGCAAGCTCGACTCTACAAAGAACGAGACTTACGCCGCCGCAGCCTGCTCGCGGCGTGGGCCTTCACGCAGTGCACGGCCCACCATGCCGACCAGCAGGTCCAGCTCCTCGCTGTCCATGCCGAAGTGCGGGGTGAAGCGCAGCGAGTTCTCGCCACCGTGGATCACGTTGATGCCGTGCTGGCGCAGCCATTCCTCGGTGGAGTTGGCGCCGTAGCACTTGAACTGCGGCGCCAGTTCGCAGGAGAACAGCAGGCCGGTGCCCTGCACCTTGGTGATCAGTCCGCCCAGCTCGTTCTTCAGCTGTTCAAGCTTGCGCACGGCCTCGGCACCACGCTCGGCGATGTTGGCGCGCACCTGCGGGGTCAGCTGGGCCAGAGTGGCGCAGGCCACGTCCAGCGCACGCGGGTTGCTGGTCATCGTGTTGCCATAGATGCCCTTGCGGTACAGCTGCGCGGCATGCTCGGTCACCGCCAGCACCGACAGCGGGTACTGCGCGGCGTTGAGTGCCTTGGAGTAGGTCTCCATGTCCGGCGGGTCCAGGCCTTCGAAGCCCGGGTAATCGACCACCGAGAGCACGCCATGCGCACGCAGGCCGGCCTGGATCGAGTCGAGCAGCAGCAGGCTGCCATGGGCACGGGTCAGTTCGCGGGCAACGGCATAGAACGACGGCGGCACCGAGCGGCCCGGGTCGCCTTCGCCCATCACCGGTTCCAGGAACACCGCCTCGATGAACCACTGGTTGCGTGCGGCATCCTCGAACACCTTGCGCAGGCCGGCTTCGTCGTACGGCGCCACGGTGATCACCGAATCCTCGCCACGGTAGCTGGCCAGGTGCTGCATGTAGCTATTGCGGCTGGAGTCCGAATAGAGGGCAGGGCGGTCGGTACGGCCGTGGAAGCTGCCCTTGACCACCACGCGCTTGATCGCAGCACCGGCGTGGCGTGCGCCCGGGTCGGTCTGCAGCTTGGCGTTGACGTCGGCGATGCGCGCGGCCAGGCCGACCGCCTCGGAACCGGAATTCAGGCACATGAAACGGGCGAACGGGCAGCCGCCACGGCGGTGGCCGATCTCGGCGCGCAGGGCGGTGATGAAGCGCTGCTGCGACAGGCTGGGGGTCATGATGTTGGCCATCACCTGCGGGCGGGCCATCGCCTCCAGCACGGCGTCCGGGGTGTGCCCGAAGCCGAGCATGCCGTAGCCGCCGGCGTCGTACAGCACGGCGCCTTTCAGGGTGACCACCCACGGGCCGCGCGCAGCCAGTGCCACATACGGGGTCACCGCGTCATCGGCATAGAAATTGACGAAACCGTCCTGCATCGCGTCGATCTGCGCCTGTTCGTCCTGCGCCAGCAGCGGCCCCAGGTCGGCCTGCACGCGCGCGAATTCCTCGGCGGCGGCGTCCACCGCGGCGATCAGCTGCGGGTGGTTGGCGGACAGGGCGGTCAGGGTGGCGTCGTCCAGGCCGGAGGTGAGGCGGGTGCCGGGCTGGTTGCGCAGGGGGGCGAGGCGTTCGATGAAGCTCATTGCAGATCTCCTGAAACAATGGGTCGCACGGGTCTTCAAAAGCAAAACGCGCGTCATCACGCGCGCTTGGGGCAGGCTCGTGCAGCGGACTTCCGACTCGATGCTAGCACTTGTTTTTTTGCGCGATAACCCCGCAGAAACCTGCTGCATAGCAGCATTTTGCGCGACGTTCGCCGCGAAGCACGCCGGCTCGCAGACGCTGGACGTACAATGCGCGCCATTGTCGACCTGTTGCCGCCCACTGCCTTGAAGAAGTCCGATTTCAACTACGACCTGCCGGCTGAACTGATCGCGCAGGCGCCCCTGGCCGAACGTTCCGCAAGCCGCCTGCTGCTGGTGCCTGCGGCGCCCGATGCCTTCACCGACCTGCGGGTGCGCGACCTGCCGTCGCTGCTGCAGCCCGGCGACCTGCTGGTGTTCAACGACACCCGGGTGATCCCGGCGCGCCTGTTCGGGCAGAAGGCCAGTGGCGGCCGCGTGGAGATTCTGATCGAGCGCCTGCTGGGTGGCCAGCAGGCCCGCGCGCAGGTGGGCGCCAGCAAGTCGCCCAAGGCCGGCAGCCGCATCGCGCTGGATGCCGGTGGCGAAGCCGAGGTGCTGGGCCGCGATGGCGAGTTCTACGTGTTGCAGTTCCATGTGCCGGAATCGCTGGAACAGTGGCTGCTGCATGCCGGCCGCCTGCCGCTGCCGCCCTATATCCAGCGCGAGCCGGGTGTGGATGACCGCGAGCGCTACCAGACCGTGTTCGCGCGTGAAGTGGGCGCGGTGGCCGCACCGACCGCCGGCCTGCATTTCGACGAACCGCTGCTGGCCGCATTGAAGGACAAGGGCGTGGACTTCGGCCACGTCACCCTGCACGTGGGTGCGGGCACCTTCCAGCCGGTGCGTGCCGATGACCTGAAGGACCACGTGATGCACCGCGAGTGGCTGAATGTCGGTGCCGAGCTGGTGCAGCAGGTGCGGCGCACGCGCGCCGCTGGCGGCCGCGTGATCGGCGTCGGCACCACCGTGGTGCGCGCGCTGGAAAGCGCGATGCGCGAGGGTGAACTGCTGCCGTTCGCCGGCGAGACGCAGATCTTCATCACCCCGGGCTACCGCATCCGCAGCGTCGATGCGATGGTGACCAACTTCCACCTGCCGGAAAGCACGTTGCTGATGATGATTTCCGCGTTCGCCGGCAAGGAGCGCGTGTTCGAGGCCTACCAGCACGCGATCGAGCAGCGCTACCGCTTCTTCAGCTACGGCGACGCGATGCTGCTGTTCCCGCAGGCGGGCTGACGATCAATCCGGCGGGTGCGCACATGGGCCTGGTGGGCCTGGTGGGTGCGCACCGTTGGTGCGCACATTGTCCGGCCTCAACGCAACACATACCCGCTGTCCGGGTACAGGGTCGACCCGGTCATTGATGGGTTGCCCAGCAGAAAAAGCGCCGCATCGGCCGCATCTTCCACGGTGCCGACCCGGCGCAGCAGGGTCACCTCGGCATAGTGTGCAAACGCCGCCTCGCGCACCGCCGCCGGTCGGTCCTGCCATAGTTCGCCGTCCAGCGTGCCCGGCGAGATTACATTGACCCGTCGCGGCGCCAGTTCCGTGGCCAGGGCGCGGCCCAGCCCTTCGATGGCGCTGTTGCAGGCGGCATAGGCCGCCGCGCCGTTGACCGGACGCGCACCGGCGGCACCGGCCACCAGCACGATGGATGCCTCGGCCGCCAGATGGGGCAGGGCGGCATGCACGGCCCAGTACTGCGGCCAGAACTTGCCATCGAACGGGCTGCGCGCGAGCGCGGCATCGTCGTCGGCGAATGGCCCGACCTGGTAGCTCGCACCGGGAGTGAACAGGGCATCGATCGTGCCGGTGGCCGCGAAGAGCGCCTGCAATGACTCGCGCGAGGTGGCGTCGACCGGAATCGCCCGCGCATCGTGGCCGATCTGCTGCTGCGCCTGCTGCAGGCGCTGCGGGTCACGCCCGCCGATGATCACCCGCGCACCCTGCGCGGCCGCCTGCCGTGCCGCACGCAGGCCGATGCCCGAGCTGCCGCCGATGATGACCAGGGTCTTGTTCGCCAATGACATGAGGGGAATTCCACTGTGAGGTGTGACCACGCTAGCTGCCGCATGCGTGACAATGGGTCACCTTTGGCGTGACGGGTGGGAACATGGGCAATGACGAGGTGTTGTCAGGCCTGCGCGCCTTCGTGGCGGTGGCCGATGGTGGCAGCTTCAGTGCCGCAGCCCAGCGCCTGGGCATTTCACGCTCGGCGGTGAGCAAGGCGGTCAGCCGGCTGGAAGAGCGTCGGCGGGTGCGGTTGCTGGAGCGCAGCCAGCGCCAGTTGCGCCTGACCGAGGCCGGCGAGGCGTTGCTTGTCTACGCACGGCGCGCGCTGGACGCCTTGGCGGCGGCCGAAGAGGCGCTGGGCGCCGGGGCAGGGGCGGCGGCCGGCCGGGTCCGCCTGAGCACGCCGCCGCTGCTGGGGCGCTTGTGGCTGATGCCGGCGCTGTTCGCGCTGCGCCAGCGCCATGCCGGGCTGGTGTTCGATATCGAGTTCTCGACCCGGGCCAGCGAGCTGGTTGCCGAGGGCGTGGACCTGGCACTGCGGGTCGGTGCGCTGCCGGACCGGGCCGAGTGGGTGGCGCGCCGGCTGGGCCGACAGCCAACCGTGCTGGTGGCAGCCCCGGTCTACCTGGACAACCACGGGCTGCCGGCCGCGGCGGGCGACCTGCACGCCCACACCTGCCTGCTGCAGTCGCGGGCAGGTGGCTGGCCGTGGTTGTCGCAGCCGTTGCAGGCGCGCGAACAGATCGCGCTGGGCGACAGTGCGGCGCTGTGCGAGGCCGCCCTGGCCGGGCAGGGCATTGCCCTGCTGCCCCAGTGGCTGGCCGCCGAGCACCTGCAGTCGGGTGCGCTGCGGCCGGTATTGGCGCGCGAACGCCCGCCCGTGCTGCCGATCCAGCTGGTCTGGCCGCGCGGGGAACACCTGCCACGGCGGGTGCGGACGATCATCGACGCACTGGCGGCGGCGATGGCGGCGGATGCGCGTTTTTCGGGGTGAGTGGGGATCCCGCTCTTCATCCCGGCAGAAGGCATTCAGCCAACTTCAATTCGACACTCTTCAAGCGCAAATGACTGGTCTTCTGAGATTTTCAGGCGGTGGCCTTCAATGCGAGCCAAGCCAATGCCGCGTGCCTTGGCTGCGGCTTCAACAGCCTTGCGCCAACCGTCCAGGTCGCCATGGAAGGTCAGGCACTGGTAGCACTGGCCGTTGGGGGCAACGATTCGGCAGCTGTCGGATACGATGCCGCCGTGGCTCGCGACAATCTCTCCAGCAGAGTCCAGCAGTAGATCGAACTGACTTGTAGCACCGCTCGTTTCGTCATCTTCGTAATAGATGACCTCCACTCCGGCCACGCGGTTGATGCCCGGCGCGATTCGATCTACTCGTTGCTCGATTCTTCCCCCAAGAATCGTTTCTAGTGCCTCGCGGTTATTTTTGTTCATTCTGGGCCGCACTTCCTGACGAGATCGCCTGTCGGGTCGATTTTGGAGTGGTAACAGGTCAGGACCAAGGCCAGATGCGACAAGCCAGCAGTCATGTCGCGAGGACATCGGCCCGTTCAGGCCTGAATGGGCGGTCGACCCGGTTTTGGGAGACAATGGGCGACTATTTGCCCGAATGACCGCTCCATGTCCCGATTGCAGTTTCAGCTCAAGACCCGCGACGGCCGTGCCCGCCGTGGCCGCCTGACCTTCCCGCGTGGCACGGTGGAAACGCCGGCCTTCATGCCGGTGGGGACCTATGGCTCGGTCAAGGGCATCCTGCCGGACCAGGTGCGTGCGCTGGGCGCCGAGATCATCCTCGGCAACACGTTCCACCTGTACCTGCGCCCGGGCCTGGACATCATCGCCGACCACGGCGGCCTGCACGGCTTCTGCCGCTGGGATGGCCCGATCCTGACCGACTCCGGCGGCTTCCAGGTGTTCTCGCTGGCCCACCGCCGCAAGATCACCGAGCAGGGCGTGACCTTTGCCTCGCCCACCGACGGTGCCCGTGTGTTCCTGGGCCCGGAAGAGAGCATGAAGATCCAGAAGGTGCTCGATTCGGACGTGGTGATGATCTTCGACGAGTGCACCCCGTACCCGGCCACCGAGGATGTCGCCCGCCGTTCGATGGAGCTGAGCCTGCGCTGGGCCCAGCGCAGTCGCAACGCGCATGACGAGCTGGGCAACGACGCGGCCCTGTTCGGCATCGTCCAGGGCGGCGTGCACACCGACCTGCGCAGCCGCTCGGCCGAGGCCCTGCAGGCGATCGGCTTCGACGGTTACGCCATCGGTGGCCTGGCCGTGGGCGAGCCGGAGCACGAGCGCAACGCCATGCTCGACCACCTGGACCCGGAACTGCCGGGCGACCGCCCGCGCTACCTGATGGGCGTGGGCCGGCCGGAGGACCTGGTCGAGGGTGTCGCACGTGGCGTGGACATGTTCGACTGCGTGATGCCGACCCGCAACGCCCGCAACGGCCACTATTTCACCTCGTTCGGCACCGTCCGCATCCGCAATTCCCAGTACGCGCGCGACATGGACCCGATCGAGCCCGGCTGCGGCTGCGTGGCCTGCACCGGCGGTTACACGCGTTCGTACCTGCGCCACCTGGACCGCTGCAACGAGATGCTGGCGCCGATGCTGGGCACCCTGCACAACCTGTTCTATTACGAAAAGCTCATGGCCGACATCCGCGCGGCGATCGAGGCGGGAACCTTCCTGGCCTTCCGTGAGTCTTTCTACGCGGCACGCGGGGCGGTAGCACCGCCCCTGTAACCCGAACACCCCCTGCCAAACGGCCCAAGGACGAACGCCCGGGGCCGTGGCATACTTCAAGGCTGACCCAGATCCGCGGTCGACACCCCGTGCCCGTGAAAGGGCCGGAGCGCCGCCCAACCAAAGGACCAACGATGAACCTGCTTGCCTTCCTGATTCCCGCCGCCCACGCCCAGGCCGCCGGCGGCCAACCGCAGGGCATGGGCCTGACCACGCTGCTGTTCCCGGTCATCCTGATCGCCATCATGTACTTCCTGATGATCCGCCCGCAGATGAAGCGGCAGAAGGAGCACAAGGCCATGCTGGAGAAGATCAAGCGTGGCGACGAAGTGCTGACCAACGGCGGCATCGCCGGCATCGTCACCGACATCGGCGACAACTTCATCACCATCGAAGTGGCGGACAACGTGCGCATCCGCGTGCAGAAGGGCGCTGTCGGCAACGTGCTGCCGGCCGGTACCCTGAAGTCGGCCCAGTAAGCCACTCCCTTTCCGATGCACAACCGCGGCGCCGGGGATGGCGCCGCGCGGGACCCAAGCAATGCTCGAATTTCCACGCTGGAAGTACGTCGTCATCCTGATCGTACTGGCGCTCAGCGCGCTGTACGCGCTGCCCAACATCTACCAGAAGGACCCGGCCCTCCAGATCACCGCCAACCGTGGCGGCCAGATCGACGATGCGCTGCGTGACCGTGTGCTGGCCGACCTGAAGAAGGCCGGTGTCGCCACCGTCGGTGCCGAGAAGGAAGGGGAAAGCCTGATCGTCCGCCTGCCGGACCTGAAGGCGCAGTCCGCTGCCAGCGACGCCCTGCGTGACACGGTCGGCGAAAAGTACACCGTGGCCCTGAACCTGGCCTCGACCGTGCCGGACTGGCTGGCCAACCTCGGCGGTCGCCCGATGGTGCTGGGCCTGGACCTGCAGGGCGGTGTGCACTTCGTGCTGCAGGTCGACCAGAAGGCCGCCCTGGACAAGCGCCTGGACGCCTACACCGAAGACGTGCGCAGCACCCTGCGCGACGCCCGCATCGCTTACCAGTCGGTGGAACGCCGCGCTGACAACAGCATCGTGGCGAACCTGAGCCCGTCCGCCGGTGACGACGCCGCGCAGCGTGCCCGCACTGCCCTGGTGAAGGCGCAGCCGACCCTCGGCTACGACGTCAGTGGCAATCGCATCACGGTGACCGTGCCGGAAACCGAGATCACCCAGATCGCCAACGGCGCCATCGAGCAGAACATCAACACCCTGCGCAACCGCGTGAACCAGCTCGGCGTGGCCGAGCCGATCATCCAGCGCCAGGGTGCCGACCGCGTGGTGGTGCAGCTGCCGGGCGTGCAGGACACCGCCGAAGCCAAGCGCATGATCGGCGCCACCGCTACCCTCGAGTACCGCGCGGTGGTTGACGGCAATGCACAGGACGCCATCAACTCCGGGCGCATTCCGCCGGAAGCGAAGGTCTACCAGCGTCGTGATGGCGGTGGTCCGGTCCTGCTGAACAAGCGCGTGATCGTCACCGGTGACCAGATGGTCGGCGCGCAGGCGGTGACCGATTCGAACAGCGGCTCTCCGGCGGTCAGCGTGACGCTGAACAATGTCGGCGGCCAGCGCATGTTCGACTTCACCAGCGCCAACGTGAACAAGCCGATGGCGGTGGTCTACACCGAGCGCGTGCCGACCGTGACCGTCGTCGACGGCCAGGAAGTGCGTGGCTTCAAGGTCAACGAGGAAGTGATCTCGGTGGCCAACATCAACGGCGTGTTCGGCAAGAACTTCCAGACCACCGGCCTGCAGAAGAAGGAAGCCGAGGACCTGGCCAAGCTGCTGAAGTCCGGCTCGCTGGCCGCGCCGATGGACTTCGTCGAAGAGCGCGTGGTGGGCCCGAGCCTGGGTGCCGAGAACGTCAAGAATGGTATGCGCGCGGTGGTGTTCGCATTCCTGTTCACCCTGGTGTTCTTCAGCGTCTACTACCGCATGTTCGGCGTGATCACCTCGATCGCGATGCTGTTCAACCTGTTGATCGTGGTGGCGGTGATGTCGCTGTTCGGCGCGACCATGACCCTGCCGGGCTTCGCTGGCCTGGCGTTGTCGGTCGGCCTGTCGGTGGACGCCAACGTGCTGATCAACGAGCGTATCCGTGAAGAGCTGCGTGCCGGCGTGCCGGGCAAGACCGCGATCGTGACCGGTTACGAGCGTGCCTCGGGCACCATCCTCGACGCCAACCTGACCGGCCTGATCGTCGGTGTGGCGCTGTTCGCATTCGGTACCGGTCCGCTGAAGGGCTTCGCGCTGACCATGATCATCGGTATTTTCGCCTCCATGTTCACCGCGATCACCGTGTCGCGTGCGCTGGCGACGCTGATCTACGGCCGCCGCAAGAAGCTCCAGAACGTGGCCATCTGACGGGACGACACGCACATGAAACTGTTTCCGCTGCACATCCTCCCGAACGACACCAAGATCGACTTCATGCGCTGGCGCCATGTCGCGATGGTCGTCACGGTCATCGTGTTCCTGGCCTCGGTTGCCATCATCGGCTTCAAGGGCTTCAACTACGCTCTGGACTTCACCGGCGGCACCCTGATCGAAGCCCGCTTCGACAAGGCGGTGGACGTCGAGCAGGTCCGTACCAAGCTCGAGGAAAGTGGCTTCGACGGTGCCCAGGTGCAGAGCGTCGGTGGCAACACCGATCTGCTGATCCGCCTGGCCCCGCATGGTGAGCACGCTGCCGGTACCGGCGACGCCGCGCACGAGGACAAGGCCACCGCCGCCGCCGTGGTGAAGGCACTGTCCACCGCCGACAACCAGGCCACCGTGCTCCGCAACGAGTTCGTGGGTCCGCAGATCGGCAAGGACCTGGCGATGAATGGCCTGTACGCCACCATCTTCATGCTGGCCGGCTTCCTGATCTACATCGCGGTGCGCTTCGAATGGAAGTTCGCGGTCACCGCCAGCATCGTGGCGATGTTCGACCTGATCGTGACGGTCGCTTACGTGTCCCTGCTGGGCCGTGAGTTCGACCTGACCGTGCTGGCCGGCCTGCTGTCGGTAATGGGCTTTGCGATCAACGATCTGATCGTGGTCTTCGACCGCGTCCGCGAGAACTTCCGCAGCCTGCGCGTGGACTCGATGGAAGTGCTGAACCGTTCGATCAACCAGACGCTGTCGCGTACGGTGATCACCGCGGTGATGTTCTTCCTGTCGGCACTTGCCCTGTACATGTACGGCGGCAGCTCGATGGAAGGCCTGGCCGAGACGCACATGATCGGCGCGGTGATCGTGGTGCTGTCCTCGATCCTGGTGGCGGTGCCGATGCTGACGATCGGTTTCCTGCGCGTCAGCAAGCAGGACCTGCTGCCGAAGGCGAAGGACATCGAGGCCCTGGCCCGTCGCCCGTAAGCACCCGCTGCACGCAACACACAGAGAACCCCGCGCAAGCGGGGTTTTTTGTGTGCAGGGCTTGCAGCCCTGCACCCGCGGTAGTGCCGGCCGCTGGCCGGCAACAGCAATAGCAACAGCGGGCATTCCGTGGGATGGTGGGGCGATGTGGATTGGCAGGACACGCCGTAAACCCATCCATGGGGGCTCGATGGCGCCATCCATGGCGCCAACGGTCCTGCCAACCCACATGGCCCCACCTCTGACAGATTCCTGCGGCTGTTGGATCGCGCGGCTGTTGGTAGGTGTCGACCTTGGTCGACACATCTGTCAGATATTGAATGAGTTCATCCATGTCGACCAAGGTCGACACCTACCAGAGCAGGATGCCGTTCCAACAGATCGCGGAAATCTGTCGAAGGCGGGGTGGGTCCGGTTGCGGGGGTGTCCGCGGCATGGATGCCGCGGCCAAGCCTCCATGGACGGATTTACGGCGTCCCCCGCAACCGGACCCACCCCGCCAACCCACAGGAACCCAGCTTTTGAAGTTGCTCCGGCTCCGGCCGTTGCTCCGGCCTCTGCGGGTGCAGGGTGCAACCCTGCAGAACAGACCCCACCCTACGCCGCCGTCGGTTGTGCAATCTTCCCCCGCGCACTACGATCCTGCGGTTCGCGCGCGCAGGCGCGCGCCCGTATTCCTGCTGAGCGCCCCGCGCGCCGCACCTGCCAACCCGAGGTATCCATGGTCATCAAACCGCGCGTCCGCGGCTTCATCTGCGTCACCACCCACCCGACCGGCTGCGAAGCCGCGGTCAAGCAGCAGATCGACTACATCCGCGCACGTCCGCCGATCCAGAATGGTCCCAAGCGCGTGCTGGTGATCGGCGCCTCCACCGGCTACGGCCTGGCGGCGCGCATCACTGCCGCCTTCGGCAGTGGCGCCGCCACCCTGGGCATCTTCTTCGAACGCCCGGGTAGTGAAACCAAGCCGGGCACCGCGGGCTGGTACAACTCGGCCGCGTTCCACAAGTACGCCGACGAAGCTGGCCTGTACGCCAAGAGCATCAACGGCGATGCCTTCTCCGATGAAGTGAAGGCCAGGACCATCGAGATGATCAAGGCCGATCTCGGCCAGGTCGACCAGGTCGTCTACAGCCTCGCCGCGCCGCGCCGCAAGCACCCGAAGACCGGAGAGATCATCAGCTCCACGCTGAAGCCGATCGGCGAGCCGATCACCCTGCGTGGCCTGGATACCGACAAGGAAGTGCTGACCGAGACCCATCTGCAGCCGGCCACCCCGGAAGAAATCGCTGGCACCGTCGCGGTGATGGGCGGCGAGGACTGGCAGATGTGGATCGATGCGCTGGCCGACGCCGGCGTGCTGGCCAATGGCTGCACCACCACCGCCTTCACCTACGTGGGCGAAGAGATCACCCAGGCGATCTACTGGAATGGCTCGATCGGTGCGGCCAAGAAGGACCTGGACAACAAGGTGCTGGGCCTGCGCGAGAAGCTGGCCAGGATCGGTGGCGACGCGCGCGTGTCGGTGCTGAAGGCCGTGGTCACCCAGGCCAGCTCGGCCATTCCGACCATGCCGCTGTACCTGTCGCTGCTGTTCAAGGTGATGAAGGAAAAGGGCACGCACGAAGGCTGCATCGAACAGCTCGACGTGCTGTACGACATCCTCTACGGCGGCAAGGCCGATGGCGTGGCGGTCGATCGTCTGCGCCACGACCTGGTCGATGGCGATGGCCACACCGTCGCGCTGGTCGATGACGAAGGCCGCCTGCGTGCCGATTACAAGGAAATGGCCGCGGACGTGCAGGGCAAGGTGGTCGCGCTGTGGCCGCAGGTGACCAACGAGAACCTGTACGAGATCAGCGATCTGGCCGGCTACAAGGCCGATTTCCTGCGCCTGTTCGGTTTTGGCGTGGAGGGTGTCGACTACGAGGCCGACGTCAATCCGGACGTGAAGATCGAAAACCTGGTCGACATGACCTGATCAACGAAGAGGCCGGCGGAAGCCGGCCTTCTCTTTGGGTGGTGCCGGCCAGCGGCCGGCACTACCATCGGTCATCCGAACTCGAAGCCCATCTCCGGCAACGCCGGGCCAACGAAGTCGCCCTGCACGTAGTCCACGCCGGCACTGAACAGCAACGTCATCGAATTGGCATCGCTGACGAACTCGGCGATGGTGCGGATGCCGGCTTCCTGCGCGCGCGCGGTGATCTGGCTGATACGGTCGATGTTCTCGCGGGTGGCCGCCAGGTCGCTGGTGAAGCCGCGGTCCAGCTTGAGGAACTGCGGCTGGAAGTGGGCCAGCAGCTGGAACGAATCCAGCCCCGAGCCGAACTGTTCCAGGCCGATGCGGCAGCCCAGCGGTGCAACTTCGGCAAGGAACTGCTGTGCACTGCGCAGGTGGGTGAACACCTTCGCTTCCGGCGCATGCAGCCACAGCCGCTCGCCGGGCACGCCCTGTGCCTGCAGCTCGCGGCGCAGGGTGGCAATCATCTGCGGGTCATCGAACGATTCCGGGGTGACCTTCACCAGCACCTGCGTGGCATGGCCGTCACGTGCACGCTGGCCCAGCACCGCGATGGCCCGTGACACCACCCAGCGGTTGATGTCGGCCAGCAGGCCGTGCTCCTCCGCGATACCGAGGAACGCGGTCGGACTCAGCAGTTCGCCGTTGTGCTCCAGGCGCAGGTAGGCCTCGTAGAGCTCCAGCGACTCGCCCTGCAGGTTCAGCACCGGCTGGTAGTGCAGCTGGAAGCCGTCACCGGCCAGCGCTTCACGGATACGGGCGACCCAGCGCAGCACGCGTTCTTCCTCCACGCGGTCGGCGGCGGCCGGGTCGAAGATGCGGCAGGTGTTGCCCAGTTCTGCGGCGGCCTGCGTGCATTCGCTGGCGCGCGCCAGCACCTGGCCGATGCTGGCGATCTTCTCCCCCACCTGCACGCCACCGATGCTGACCGTTACCGTGGCCGAGCGCGCGCCGATGCTGAAGACGTGCGCGGCGTAGGCTTCGCGGATGCGCTCGGCCAGCGCCACGGTCTGCGCATAGGGCCCGGCCTGCAGCACGGCGAAATTGTGTTCGCCGAAGCGGGCCAGCTGTGCGTCCTCGCCGACCACCTCGGCCAGCAGGCCGGCAAGGGCGCCGATCAGGGTGTCGGCCGAGGCCAGGCCAATGTCCGGCAGCAGGCGCGCGTAGTGGTCCGGCTCGATCAGCAGCAGGCCGAACTGCCCCTCGCTGCGCCCGGCCTGGGCCACCGCGCTTTCCAGCTGCAGCATGAAGGTCGGGCGGTTGAGCAGGCCGGTGACCTGGTCGCGCTGACGCAGGTCCTCGACCTCACGTGCCAGCTCGGGGTCGAATTCCATGCGGCGGCGGAGCACCACCTGCAGGCAGGATTCGCCCTCGTAGGTGGCGGCCGTGAATTCCATTGTCGCCGGGAACGCACTGCCATCCTCGTGACGGGCATCAAGCTGGTACTGCGGCGGCGGTGCTTCGCCACGGCTGAGGCCCTTCAGCAGCTGCTTGAAGCCTTCCACGTGCTGGGCGGCGACCATGTCCAGCAGCGAGATGCCTTCGATGTCGTCGAAATGCTCGTAACCGAACATCTCCAGATAGGCATCGTTGGCGCGGATGTGCATGCCTTCATGCACATAGGCGATGGGGTCGCGCGAGGAGGCGATCAACGCATCGCAGCGGCGCTCGGTTTCGCGCATCTGTGCTTCGATGCGGCGCAGGCCGCGACGCGCCTGCAGGTCCACCCACTGGTCGCGGACCACGGCGAGCAGATGCTCCGGACGTTGGCGCAGGGCGAGGGCGCGGATGCCGTGGCTGCTGGCCTGCACCAGTTCGTCTTCGTCGATGCGCTCGGCCAGCAGCACCAGCGGAATATCCTTGCCGCTGGCAGCAATATGCTGGGCCACCAGTGGCAGCGGGATGCCCTGGGAGGGCGAAGCCAGCACCAGGTCGATGGCCTGGCTGGCCAGCACCTGGGCCAGCTCGGCTGCATCCTGCGGACGCCACGGGCGTACCGCGATGCCGCTGTTGCGCAGCGTGCTGACGATGGCTTCGGCATTCTCGCCGCTGTCATCGACGATCAGCAGGCGGATGGTGATGTCGTTCGCGTTCTGCATGCACTGCTCCCCAATCTGCAAATCTAGATACACGATGCGCGGCGAACCGTCCATGCGCGCACCCCTTGCACGCATTGAACGGCGATGCGGTTCACACCACGCCACCGGCTGCGTGGCCGCTGGCCCAGGCCCACTGGAAGTTGTAGCCGCCCAGCCAGCCGGTCACATCCAGCACCTCGCCGACGAAATGCAGGCCGGGCACGCGCTTGGATTCCATCGTCGAGGACGAGACCTCGGCGGTATCCACGCCGCCCAGGGTGACCTCGGCGGTGCGGTAGCCCTCGGTACCACTGGCCACCAGCGGGAACGCGCCCAGCAGCTGTGCGGCCTGGCGCAGCACCGGCTCGTCCAGCTGGCGCACGGGCCGGTCGGGCAGCCAGTGTTCGCACAACCGCTGTGCCAGCCGCTTCGGCAGTACCTCGCCCAGCACCGTGCGCAGCTCGGCGGCAGGACGTTCGCGCTTCATCTGGCGCAACCACTCGCCGGCATCCTGGCCGGGCAGCAGGTCCAGCTCCAGCGCGTCACCGGGTTGCCAGAACGAGGAGATCTGCAGGATCGCCGGGCCACTCACGCCGCGGTGGGTCAGCAGCATGAAGTTCTGGAAGCTCTTTCCGTTGCAGCGCGCCTCGATGGGCAGAGCGACGCCGCTGAGATCGGCCAGCCGTTCCTGGTGCTTGCCGCTGAGCGTCAGCGGCACCAGCCCGGCGCGGGTCGGCAGCACCTGGTGGCCGAACTGTCGGGCCACTTCATAGCCGAAGCCGCTGGCGCCCATGCTGGGAATGGACAGGCCGCCGGTGGCCACCACCAGCGAGGCGCAATGGAACAGGCCCTGCGTGGTGTGCACGCGGAAACCATCGCTGCCATGCTCGATGCGCTGCACGCTGCAGTCGGTACGCACCTGCACGCCTGCCGCCAGGCATTCGTCCACCAGCATCTTCACGATCTGCTTGGACGAGACATCGCAGAACAACTGGCCCAGCTCTTTTTCGTGATACGCGATGCCGTGCTTGCTTACCAGTTCGATGAAGTGCCAGGGCGTGTAGCGCGCCAGTGCCGACTTGCAGAAGTGCGGGTTGGCCGACAGGAAGTTGGCCGGGGTGGTGCCGGTGTTGGTGAAGTTGCAGCGGCCACCGCCGGACATCAGGATCTTCTTGCCAACCTTGTTGGCATGGTCGATCACCTGCACCTGGCGGCCGCGCTGGCCAGCCGTGATCGCGGTCATCAGCCCGGCCGCACCGGCGCCGATGACAACCACGTCGCAACGGATCGTGCTCATGCCTTGGCGCGCTTGCGCCAGTTCGGGATCACGTCGAGCTGGATCTGGTCGTTGAGCAGCTGCACTTCACCGTCCTGGATCAGCACGCTCCAGCGCATGGCGCGCTGGATCTGCTGGCCCCAGCGCTCGACGAATTCACCGTCCAGATCAACCACCGAGAGATTGTCGAAGCGTGCCAGGCCCTTGCTCTGCTTGCCCCACCAGATCTCCGAGGCGTTGCCGCCGTAGTTGATCACCTGCACCTGGCGGCTGCGATTGCTGGCCTTGCGGATGCGCGATTCGTCCGGATGGCCCAGGTCGATCCACTGCAGGATGTCGCCGGTGTAGTCGTGTTCCCACAGATCGGGCTCGTCATCGGTGCTCAGACCGCGGCCGAATTCCAGGCGGTCGCCGGCGTTCAGCGCGAAGGCGAGCAGGCGCACCATCAGGCGATCGTCGGTCTCGGACGGGTGCTGGGCCAGGGTCAGGTTGTGGGTCGCGTAGTAGCCGCGATCCATGTCGCTGATCTGCAGTTCGGCCTTGCGGATGGTGGCGGTGAGGGCCATGGGTGGTCCGTGGACTAAAGACGACAATGATAGAGGTTTGCTCCAGGGGTGTCCGTTGCCGGTCTGTCTGCGCAGCGTCAACGGTGGCACTCTTGCGCTCTTTCCCGTGGCCGGAGTGGATGCCATGACCTTGCCCAGCCGCCTGCAGCTGCCACCCGGCCACTGGCCCAGCCTGCTCGATGGCCTGTGCGCGCGTTTCCCGCGCATCGACCGTGCGCAATGGCAGGACCGCTTCGCCCGAGGCCGCGTGCAGGATGCGCAGGGCAGGGCACTGGCGCCGGACATGCCCTGGCAGGTGGGGCTGGAAATCCAGTACTTCCGCGAGGTGGCCGACGAGCCGGTGATTCCCTTCGCCGAGACCATCCTGCATCTGGATGCGCACCTGCTGGTGGCCGACAAACCGCACTTCCTGCCGGTGACGCCGGCCGGTGGGTATGTACGGGAAACCCTGCTGTCGCGCCTGGTCGCACGCACCGGCAACACCGAGCTGGTGCCGCTGCACCGCTTGGACCGGCTGACCGCCGGCCTGGTGCTGTTTTCCACCCAGGCAGGCACGCGTGATGCCTACCAGCGGCTGTTCCGCGAGCGGCGCATCGGGAAGACCTACGAGGCGCTGGCACCGGCGCTGCCGGGGCTGGCGTTTCCGTTGCAGCGGGACAGTCGTCTGGTGCCGGGGGAGCCGTTCTTCCGCATGGCCGAAGTGCCGGGCGAGCCCAATGCCCGCAGCCGGATCGAGCTGATCGAGGCCGAGGGGCCGGTCTGGCGCTACCGGTTGCGGCCGGAAACCGGCCGCAAGCACCAGCTGCGCGTGCATATGGCGATGCTGGGCGCCCCCATCGAGGGCGATGACCTGTATCCGCAGCTGAGGCCGCGCCCGGATGAAACGGTCGAGTCACCCCTGCAGCTGCTGGCGCAGGGGCTGGCCTTCGACGATCCATTGAGTGGGGAGCCCAGGCGGTTCAGCAGTCAGCGTCGCCTGTGCCTGCCGGGCCAGAGCGGGTAGGGCCGTTCAGCGAACCGGGCGCCGCGCAAGCCAGCGGTCCAGTTCGGCGGCGAACAGCTGCCGGTCACGGGGTCCCAGCGGCGGTGGGCCCCCGGTCTGCACCCCGGCGCCGCGCAGCTCTTCCATGAAATTGCGCATCGACAGCCGCTCGGCCATGTTGTTCGGGGTGTACAGCTGGCCACGCGGGTTCAGCGCCACCGCCTTCTTTTCCAGCACCAGTGCGGCCAGCGGGATGTCCTGGGTGACCACCAGGTCACCGGCGGCGACCCGCTCGACGATGGCGCTGTCGGCCACGTCCAGGCCCTGGGGGACCTGGATCGAGCGCAGCCAGCGTGAGGGCGGGGTCCGGATCCACTGATTGGCGACCAGGGTCAGCTCGATCCCAACGCGTTCAGCGGCACGGAACAGGATGTCGCGAATGACGGTGGGGCAGGCGTCCGCGTCTACCCAGATGCGTGGGAGAGCGGGTTCAGCTTGGGTTTCAGCTTCAGTCATTTACCCAGTGTAGGGTAGGAAAATCCTGAATGGGGACTCGGAGTTAGCCTCGATCGGCTGCCAGCCCTTGTCACGTCTAGCGGGCGGGGTCTGCCCATGAACGTCCGGGCTATCGCTTTTTGCAGAAAACACGCGTATCGTTCGTCCCACTGTGTTTGCTAGGGTCACCGTGAATCGTGGCCTGGTGCAGTTGATCTCACGATCCGCTCATCGATCCGCTTTACCAACGCCTGCAACTCAGTCTCGGCCCCGATACCCGGTGGCTGCGATTTTTTCAACATGTGTTTCAGGAGTTAGTCAAATGTCTGATCGTCAGACCGGCACCGTCAAGTGGTTCAACGACGCCAAGGGCTTCGGCTTCATCACCCCGGAAAGCGGCCCGGACCTGTTTGTGCACTTCCGTGCCATCCAGGGCACCGGCTTCAAGACCCTGCAGGAAGGCCAGAAGGTTACCTTCATCGCCGTCCAGGGTCAGAAGGGTATGCAGGCTGACCAGGTGCAGGCGGTCTAATCCGTCTGCTACCGTTTGGTAGCCAGAACGCCGGAAGCGAAAGCTTCCGGCGTTTTTTATTGCCCGCTGTTTTGTAGAGTCGGGCTTGCTCGACCGCGTTTGAAAGCAGTCGAGCAAGCTCGACTCTACAAAAGGCATGCAGCCGGGCGGGCTAAGATCAGATGCATCCTCCCATCGCGGAACCGTCCATGCGCATCGTCCACCACCTGGAAAACTCCCGTTCCCTGCGCGTGCTGTGGATGCTGGAGGAACTGGGGCTGGACTACGAACTGCGCCGCTATCCGCGTGATCCGAAGACGCTGCTGGCGCCGCCGGAACTGCGCAACGTGCATCCGCTGGGCAAGTCGCCGGTGCTGCAGGATGGCGAACTGGTACTGGCCGAGTCCGGGGCGATCCTCGACTACCTCGCTGACCGTTACGACACGCAGCGCCAGCTGTCGCCGTCACCGATGCCGGCCGACGGAGCTGAACGCATCGCCTACCGCTACTGGCTGCACTATGCCGAAGGTTCGGCGATGCCGCCGCTGCTGCTGACCCTGGTGATCGGTCGCATCCGCAGCGCACCGATGCCGTTCTTCGCGCGCCCGATCGCACGCAGCATCGCCGACAAGGCCGAGCGCGGCTTCATCGGTCCGCAGCGGCGCCTGCACCTGGACTGGATGGAGCGCCGCCTGGCCGAAAGCCCGTGGTTTGCTGGCGAGCGCTTCAGTGCGGCCGACATCCAGATGAGCTTCCCGATCCAGGCCGCTGCCGCGCGCGGTGGTGGCCTCGACGACAAGCCGGCACTGCGTGGCTTCCTCAAGCGTATCGGTGAGCGCCCGGCCTACCTGCGTGCCGAGGCCCACGGCGGCCACCTGCAGGCGCTCAGCGGCAATTGAGGCGGGCGGCCGTCGCCCCCATCTTCAGCACCATGGATACCGACAGCCCCCGTTTCGACAACCGCCTGCTGCATACCCTGCCGGGCGACCCCGAATCCGGCCCGCGCAGGCGTGAAGTGCTGGGCGCAGCCTGGTCGCCAGTGATGCCGACCCCGGTGACGGCGCCCACGCTGCTGGCCTGGGCGCCGGACGTGGCCGAAATGCTTGGCTTCAATACCGCTGAGGTCGAGAGCGAAGGCTTCGCCCGTGTATTCGGTGGCAACGCACTGTATGCAGGCATGCAGCCTTGGGCGGCCAACTACGGTGGCCATCAGTTCGGCCATTGGGCCGGCCAGCTCGGCGACGGCCGTGCGATCTCGCTGGGTGAATTGGTCGCGCCGGATGGCCGCCACTGGGAGCTGCAGCTGAAGGGGGCCGGCCCCACGCCTTACTCGCGCGGCGCCGATGGGCGCGCAGTGCTGCGCTCGTCCATCCGCGAATTCCTGTGCAGCGAAGCGATGCACCATCTGGGGGTGCCGACCACGCGCGCGTTGTCGCTGGTCGGTACCGGCGACGACGTGGTGCGTGACATGTTCTACGACGGTCATCCGCGCGCCGAGCCTGGTGCCATCGTGTGCCGGGTATCGCCGTCGTTCCTGCGCTTTGGTTCCTTCGAGCTTCCGGCATCGCGCGGGGAAACCGCCTTGCTGCAGCAGCTGGTTGATGCCTGCATCGCTCGCGATTTCCCCGAACTGGAAGGGCAGGGCGAGGCGCTGTATGGCGACTGGTTCGCGCAGATCGCGGTGCGCACCGCCGAGATGATCGCGCACTGGATGCGCGTGGGTTTCGTGCATGGCGTGATGAACACCGACAACCTGTCCGTGCTCGGCCTCACACTTGATTACGGCCCTTACGGCTGGGTCGAGGATTTCGATCCGGACTGGACGCCGAACACCACCGACGCGCAGGGCCGCCGTTATCGCTTCGGTACCCAGCCGCAGGTGGCGTACTGGAACCTGAGCCGATTGGCGCAGGCATTGTCGCCGTTGTTCGCCGATGTGGCGCCGCTGCAGGCCGGTCTGGCGGCCTACCAGTCCACCTTCGTGGCCTGCACCCGTCGCGATGCCGCAGCCAAGCTGGGCCTGGCCGCGGCCGACGATGACGACCTGCAGCTCTACCTGCGCTGGCAGCAGTTGATGCAGGACGGTGGCATGGACATGACCCTGGCCTGGCGCGCGCTGATGCGCCTCGATCCGGCGGCACCGGATGCGGCGCTGCTGGACGCGGTGTACTACGACGAGGCGCGCCAGCAGGCGGTGCAGGCACCGTTGCAGCAGTGGCTGCAGGACTACGCGGCACGGTTGCAGGCCGATCCGCTGTCGGCCACTGAGCGCACGGCGAAGATGGCCGCGGCCAATCCGCTGTACGTGCTGCGCAACTGGTTGGCGCAGGAAGCCATCGATCGTGCAGAGCAGGGCGACCTCGGTGGCGTTCACGCACTGCAGGACGTGCTGCGTGATCCGTACACCGAGCGTGCCGGGCTGGAGCATTTCGCCGGTAAGCGCCCGGCGTGGGCAGACAACCGCGCGGGCTGCTCGATGCTGTCCTGCAGTTCCTGAGGGGGTCTTTTGCAGGGCTGCGCCCTGCACCCGCAGAGGCCAGGTCAAACGCCAGAGCAAAAGCGGATTCCGTGGTCTGGCGGGGCGGTGTGGGGCTGCAGGACACGCCGTAAACCCGTCCATGGGGGCTCGATGGCGCCATCCATGGCGCCAACGGTCCTGCAGCCCCACACCGCCCCACCTCCGACAGATTTCCGCTGCTGTGGGTAGGTGTCGACCTTGGTCGACACGGTAGATCCACGCCATGCGTGGATGCTCTTCGTTCAATTTTCGAAATATTGGATTTCGATGAAGATTCATCCACGCATGGCGTGGATCTACAGAAAGCAATGCCCGACAGATCGCAGAAATCTGTCGAAGGCGGGGTGGGTCCGGTTGCGGGGGCGTGAGCCGCATGGATGCGGCGACCGAGCTTACATGGACGTACTTGCAGCGTCCCCCGCAACCGGACCCACCCCGCCATCCCACAGGAAACTCGCTGTTGCCGTTGCCGTTGCCGTTGCCTTGGCTTGAAGCCTCTGCAGGTGCCGGGCGCAGCCCGGCCGAATACCCCCAACAGGCAGGCGACGCCCGGAACAGGTACCCTATGCCGCCATCAGATAGCCAACGTGACATGACCGACGCCATCGTCGCTCCGCAGTGGGCCTCCCGCCTGCGCGACATCGCCGACTTCCCCAAGCCCGGCATTCTGTTCAAGGACATCATGCCGCTGCTCGCCCACGGCGAGGACTTCCGCGGTGCCATCACCGCGATGGCCGACCGCTGGCGCGACCAGAAGCTGGACGCGGTGGTCGGCATCGAATCGCGCGGCTTCATCCTCGGCGCCGCGATGGCGCTGGAACTGGGCGTCGGCTTCGTGCCGGTGCGCAAGCCGGGCAAGCTGCCGGGCCAGGTGCTGCGCGAGGAATACACGCTGGAATACCGCAGCGACTGCATCGAAGTGCACGCCGATGCGCTGCCGGCCGGCGCCCGCGTGGCGATCATCGACGACGTGCTGGCCACCGGCGGCACGCTGGTCGCGGCGCTGTCGCTGGTGCGACGCCTGGGCGTTGACGTGGTCGGTGCCGGTGTACTGGTCGAACTGGACGGCCTCGGTGGTCGCGCCCGTTGGGAATCGGGCCTGCCGCTGCACACCGAACTGGTGTTCTGATCGAAGGGTGGGTGCCAACCAAGGTTGGCATCTACCAGCGCGAATGGCCTGGAGCCGGTAGTTGCCAACCTTGGTTGGCGGCGCCTTTCGCGACTGGCGCCACGGATGGGCCAACCAAGGTTGGCCGCTACCAGGTCAGGTCGTTGCCAACCGAGGTTGGCAACGCTGCTTCAATCACATCATCCGCACGCGGAAACGTCGGCCCTTGATCTTGCCGGCTTCCAGCTTGGCCACGGCCTTGTTGGCCTGCTCTCGCGCGATCGCCACATAGGAGCGGGTTGGGAAGATCGCGATCTTGCCGATGAACTTGCTCGACAGGCCGGCGTCGCCGGTCAGTGCACCGAGGATGTCGCCCGGGCGCAGCTTGTCGGTCTTGCCGCCGTCGATCCGCAGCGTGCGCATCGCGGCCTGCGGCAGCTCGGCCGGGCGCGAAGTCGCCAGCGGCGTCTTCTGCCAGTCCAGCGGCTGACCCATCTGCGCTTCGATGGCTTCGGCACGGGTCTTCTCGCGGCCGGCCACCAGGCTGATCGCCAGGCCGCTGGCACCGGCACGGCCGGTACGGCCCACGCGGTGCTGGTAGCTCTCCACGTCGGTCGGCAGCTCGTAGTTGATCACCGCCGCCAGCTCTTCCACGTCCAGGCCGCGTGCGGCCACGTCGCTGGCCACCAGCACGTTGCAGCTGCGGTTGGCCAGCAGCAACAACACTTCCTCGCGGTCGCGCTGCTCCATGTCGCCGTGCAGAGCCAGTGCGGAGAAGCCGAACTGCTGCAGTGAGTTGGCCACTTCGTCCACGTCCTTGCGCGTGTTGCAGAACACCACGGCCGATTCCGGCGTGTACTTCAGCAGCAGGCCGGCCAGTGCCTTCTGGCGATGGGCCGGTTCCACCTCGCAGAACAGGTGGCGGATGGCCGGTGCCTGGTCGGCGCCTTCCACGGTCACTTCCACCGCGTCGCGCAGCAGGTCACGCGCCATGGTGCGGATGCTGTCGGGGAAGGTGGCCGAGAACAGCAGGCTCTGGCGATCCTTGTGGGTGCGGCCGGCGATCTCGCGGATCGGCTCCTCGAAGCCCATGTCGAGCATGCGGTCGGCTTCGTCCAGCACCAGCGTGCGCACCGCGCCAAGATTCAGCGCGCGCTTGCGTGCAAGCTCCTGCACACGGCCAGGAGTGCCGACCACCACGTGCGGGTCGTGGCCTTCCAGCGATGCCAGCTGCGGGCCCAGCGGCACGCCACCAACCAGCAGCAGCAGCTTCAGGTTGGGGATGCCGGTGGCCAGCTTGCGGATCTGCTTGCCGACCTGATCGGCCAGTTCGCGGGTCGGGCACAGCACCAGCGCCTGCACGCGGATCAGGCTGGGGTCGATGGCCTGCAGCAGGCCCAGGCCGAATGCGGCGGTCTTGCCGCTGCCGGTCGGCGCCTGTGCGATCACATCGCGGCCATCCAGGATGGCCGGCAGGCTCTGCGCCTGCACGGGGGTGAGAGTGGTGTAGCCGAGGGCATCCAGGCCGGGCTGCAGGGCCGGGCTCAGCGGCAGGGTCGAGAAGTCAGTCATGGCGCATTGTACCCGCGTGCGCGGCCGGTCCCGCCGTCATTCATGATTATGGGGCGCCTGGTAGCTGTGTAAACCCACTACGTTGTTCAGCGGCACTCTGGAGATAGGTGGCTGGCCGCCGATCGCCATATGGGGACGGTGCCAGTTGTAGTGGTGCAGCCATTGGTTCAGAACGGAATTGCGCTGGTCCGAGGATGCGTACTCGCAGGCGTAGGCCCACTCGCGCAGGCTGGTCTGGATGAAGCGCTCGGCTTTGCCATTGGTCCGCGGCGTGTAGGGCTTGGTTCTGATGTGCTTGATTCCAAGGGATTTGAGCAGCTTGGCAAAGGCGGTGGAGCGATAGCAGGCACCGTTGTCGGTCAGGATCCGCTTGAAGGTGATTCCCAGGCTGGCGTAGTACTCCAGAGCGCCCAGCAACGCCTGGCAGGCGGTTTCGCCCTGTTCGTTGGGGTGGACGCTGCTGAAGGCCACTCGGGAGTGATCGTCGATGGCCACGTGGACGTAGCCCCAGCCACCGCCCGCGGCGTTTCCCCGGCGTTTGGCATCGGTTCTGTGCCCTGGCCGCTGGAAGTTGCCCAGCTTCTTGATGTCCAGGTGCAGCAGCCCTCCTGGCTGATCATATTCGTATCGGATGACCTCCTTGGGCGGATCAAGCTGACACAGCCGATTGAGGCCGTGGGCGCGCATCAGCCTTGAAATCGTACTGTGGCCGACCCCCAGTGCCTTGGAGATGGTCAGGTAGGTCTGCCGCTTACGGCGGCGTTCCTTGATCTGCTCGACCACCAGCTCCGGTGTGGCGTGCGGCGTCTGGTGAGGCTTTGAGCTGCGGTTCTCCAAGCCCGATGGCCCCAACTCCCGGAATCGGCCCAGCCATTTGTAAGCCGTACGCACGCTGACGCCACACGCCTGAGCTGCTTCTTCCGGGCGCAGGCCCTCGTGAAGAATGCGGTGAACAAGAAGTGCTCGACTATGGACGGTCAAACGGGCATTTTTATGGTGGTTCATCCGGGCTCTTTGGGGTCTGGAAAGGTGTGGTAACCGCCATTTTCCAAAGATGTCCCGGATGAACAACCTACAGAGAGATCACAGGTAGCGGCCGATCTTGGCCGGCAGCTTGGATGTACGTCGCTTCAATCCAGCCCGAGGGCCGCCAATCGTGCTGCCATCGCCTGCAACTGCTCCGGGGTGGCGGGCTCTCCAGCGGCCCTGGGCTCCAGCAGCAGCTGGTGAAACCACGGGTTGGCGTGCTGCGTGTCGAAATGGAACGCGCAGCTTGCCTGCTCGCCCATCACCGCCTGCACGATCGCGATCAGCGTGTCTTCGGCTTCATCGACATTGCCCGGCCCATAGCGATCATCCAGCAATCGCAACGGGACCGGCAGCAGGGCGGGGGAGGCGGGCATGCCTCAAGTCTAACGATCCACGTAGGACATGCGGAGCAGGCTCAGGCCGCGTCAACATGGAACTGAATCAGGCCACAGTGCAGGCACTCGAACGTGTAGAAGCCGATATCTCCACCGGGTGCGTAGTCGCCGACCAGCTCCGACCAAAGTGATTCGTCGGCGTCATTGGCCGCGCACCAGGCCGCGATGGTCGCTGCAGTGGCCTGACTCACCTGTTCCATCGTGGCGTCGCCCAGGAAGCGGCAGATATCGTTGCAATGCGCCAGCCATTTCTCCCCCTGAAAACTGACGTAGCCAGGCGTGCGCAGGGACAGCTCCTCCAATGCGGTTTCGGACACGCTTTCGTCGATGTCCAGACTGCAGGCAAATGCGACATCCAGCGCCGACGCGGCGCGGCCATCGGCAATGCACCAAGGGCAGATCTGTTCCGAGTAATCTGCGCGCCCTGCGTGGATGGCATCGTGCAGGTACACATATCCACGCGCCTGCTGGCAGACCCTGCAGGCCGTAGTGGAGGGCCCCACGTTGCCCGTCGCAACCGGGTCCGGATGGTAGCGGAAGTCTGGAAGGTGATGGGTGCTCATGTCGTCCATGTAATGCAGGGCAGGCATTCTTGTACGACCTGCGGACGTCGTCGGCAAGCTGGGAAGGCCGCTCAGCCCAGCACGGCCAGCACGCCCTGGTGGATCGCCAGCCCGCCGAACAGCAGCCACGCAAACAGGATCAGCGCCAGCAGCAGCGGCTTCAGTCCAGCCTGGCGCAGCGCCGAAACGTGGGTGGTCAGGCCCAGCGCGGCCATCGCCATCGCCAGCAGCACGGTATCCAGCTGCACCAGCCCCGCCTGAAGGCCGGCCGGCAGCAGATGCAGCGAGTTGAACCCGGCCACCGCCACGAAACCAAAAGCGAACCACGGCACCACGATGCGCGCTTTGCTGCCATCGGCGCTGGCCTTGCCGCCACGCGCCAGCCATAGCGACAGCGCCACCAGGAACGGCGCCAGCAGCATCACCCGCACCATTTTGGTGATCACTGCGGTATCGGCCGCCGCTTCGTTGACCGCGCGGCCGGCCGCCACTACCTGTGCCACTTCATGCACCGTCGCACCAGTGAACAGGCCGTACTGCTGCGCGTCCATCGCCAGCCAGCCGTGCGACTGCACCAATGCATACAGGGCGGGATACAGGAACATCGCCAACGTGCCGAACACCACCACTGTCGACACCGCTACCGTGACCTGCGCCGCACGGCCGCGCACCACCGGTTCGGCGGCCATCACCGCCGCCGCGCCGCAGATCGCGCTGCCGGCACCGATCAGCATCGCCGCCTCGCGTTCCATCTTGAACACGCGCATGCCCAGCCAGCAGGCCAGTCCGAAGGTGCTGGCGACAACCAGCACGTCCATCAGCACGCCGGTGACGCCGACATGGCCGATGTCCTGGAAGGTCAGGCGCAGGCCGTAGAGCACGATGCCGGCGCGCAGCAGCCAGTGCTTGGAGAAGCCCACACCGGCTGCGCTGCTCGGCGCCAGCCGCGGGTAGAGGGTGTTGCCGACCACGATGCCCGCGACGATGGCCACGGTCAGCGCACTCAGGCCGTGCGCCTGCAGCCAGGACAGCTCGGCCAGATACAGCGACGCCGCCGCGATCAGGCCCACCAGCAGAAGGCCGGGCAGGCGCGGCTGCCAGCGTTGGCGCAGGGCGGGCAGGGACCAGGAGGAGAGAGCGGGGGCGTTCATGACAGGGGCAGGGCTGGGGTGACGTGGCAAGCGTGCGCCTGAGTCGCTGACCTGTAAAACGAATAATATGAGTGAAACCTACCTATCAAGCGGGTTAATGCCATGCGCCTGACCTTGCGCCAACTGCAGGTCTTCGTCGCCATCGCCGACCACGGCAGCACCACCGCTGCCGGCCAGGCCATCGCGCTTTCGCAGTCGGCCAGCAGCGCCGCCCTGCAGGAGCTGGAAGCGCACTTCGGCACGCCGCTGTTCGACCGCATCGGCCGCCGCCTGGCCCTGAACGGCCACGGCCGCGCGTTGCTGGAGCCGGCGCGTACACTGCTGGTCAATGCCGCCGATCTGGAGCGGCAGCTGGCTGCCGGCGGCGACCCGTCGCAGGGTGCACCGCTGCGGCTGGTGCTGGCCGCCAGTACCACCATTGGCAACTACCTGCTGCCGCCGCGCATCGCCGAACTGCTGCGGCAGGCGCCGCAGGCCGAAGTCGACCTGCGCATCGACAACAGTGCCGGCGTGGTCGCCGCCGTGCAGCGACTGGACGTCGACGCCGGCCTGATCGAAGGCCCGTGCCACGAGCGCGGCCTGCAGGTCACGGCCTGGCAGCAGGATCCGCTGGTGATCGTCGGCGCCGCCGACGCTGC
This sequence comes from Stenotrophomonas sp. 62841_Sma, assembly GCF_056482945.1. NCBI lineage: Bacteria > Pseudomonadati > Pseudomonadota > Gammaproteobacteria > Lysobacterales > Lysobacteraceae > Stenotrophomonas > Stenotrophomonas sp. 62841_Sma. The sequence continues at coordinate 1,944,287 of NZ_CM151224.1, forward strand.
CGCGCGCTGGTCGCTGGACGAACTGCGCCGCGCACGCTGGCTGCTGCGCGAGCCGGGCTCTGGTACCCGCGAAGCGGTGGAACAGGCGCTGCTGCCGCACCTGCGCGGCTTCGCCCAGACCCTGCAGCTGGGCAATACCGAAGCGATCAAGCAGGCCGCCATCGCCGGTCTTGGCCTGGCCTGTCTTTCCCGTCATGCGCTGGAAGAGCCGCTGGCCCTCGGTCGCCTGCGCGTGCTCGAGACTCCGCTGCCTCCGCTGCAGCGCACCCTGTGGCTGGTACGTCACCCCGGCAAGCAATGGTTGCCGGGGTTGCAGGCGTTGTTGGGGGAGGTGGGGTAGAGGTGCTTGGGGGCGATGAATCAGTGATCGAATACTGAAAGCTGCTTTGCCATCGTGATGCTGATGTATTGCCCGTCCGGAGTGATAGGGCTACGTAGACAGAGAGATTGGATTGAGTAATGAATTCATTGATGCCTGCGCTTGTCAGTCATTTCGGTTTGCCGGTTGAGCAAAGGCTCGCATTGGAAATCAGGAGTGGAGTTTTTGAATCATTCCGCCGGCCCTTGCGAAACCGGTGAGAGAGGCTCGATGAGGCCGATCTGGCTGCACATAGGGGCGAGGCGGTAAATTCCGATCGCAGCGTTGGACGGTCGAGGATGCTTGTTCTGCCACTCCAATGACGCGGCGGAGTCTCAAGCGGGCGCACTGCTTGCGGCACGGAAGTCCTGCAATGGTTGAATGCGACAACAAGTGCCGCAAAGCGAACTTCCCTTGGAGAGGGGGGCGATGCAACCATGTTTCATCTATTCAGTTCAGCGTTTCAAGCGAGGCCATAGGTCGGTTTCCGTCTACGCGCGAGATGCGATGATGGTGGTGAAATGAAGGAAAATACGATGCACGCCCTGGCTGAGTCGATCCGCGGCAGTCAGCGGATGAAGAGCCTGATTCTCCGTGGTATGTGGGCGAGGGAAAGGAAGGTCATCCGGTTTAACCTTGTATACCTTACTTTCGAGCATCTGTCGCAAACGGCTATTCTTGAATATTTTGTCGATGATGAAGAATATCCGCAGGTTGCAATTACCTACAGTGAGCTGGCAGATGTGCTCAACGGCCTGTGTCAGGGCTGATTCGCCGCCAACGCCCGTCCGTCGGGCCAGTCCGTTCAAGGTGGGGGAGGCTGGCGGCGGTCCTTTAGGGGAGCTGGCGCAACCCCGGGCCGTGGGCGCCCTCACCAGACCAGTAAGGAATCACGCGTGGTCAAGTCGAAGATAAGACTGGAGAGAAGGCGAAATGATGACGTTGCCTATCTGTACCTTCCGGCACATGCGGGAAAGGGCGCCCCAGGCTCGGTCGCGAAGCACATTTCGCTGAGCTCGATGATTGAGAACTATCGCGGCCCAGAAGTGCTTCTGGACTTTGACAAGGATGGCGAACTGGTTGGGCTGGAGTTCCTTCGTGTTAGCGAGACACTGGTCGATTGAGATGGTGGCGAAATGCACGGCGTTTTTATCATGGGGCAATTGCCTGATGGGGGGGCTCCAGGTTTGCTGTTCAATATGGGCGTCCTGACCTGCTCGGTTTAATCGAGACAGTTTTAACTAGAAGACAGCGGGTTGCAGGTTGTGACGGGGTTGCTGCTTGAACTCCGTCGGAGTCAAGTATTGCAGGCTGCTATGGGGTCGCACCTCGTTGTAGTGAACGCGCCAGGCTTCGATCAGCACGGCGGCCTCGCGGCGCGAGCGGAACCACTCGATGGACAGGCATTCGTCGCGCAACTTGCCGTTGAAGCTTTCGTCTGTGCCGTTCTGCCACGGCTTGCCGGGGTCGTTGAGCACGGTGGCGATGCCCGAGTGGGCGATCCACTCCAGAATGGCGTGGCTGACGAACTCCGGCCCGTTGTCCGAACGCATGAACAGCGGCGCGCCGTGCAGGCTCACCAGCCGCGACAGCACTTCGATCACGCGCCTGGAGCGAATGGCCCCGGCCACGTCGATGGCAAGGCACTCTCGGGTGTATTCGTCCACGACGGTCAGGCACTTGATCTGTTGACCACTGGCCGTGGTGTCGAAGACGAAGTCATAGGCCCAGACCATGTTGGCCTTGAAGGGCGTATGAATGCGCGGGCGTACCGAGGCGATGCGCTTGCGTGGACGCTTTCGGGGCACCAGCAGTCCCGCCCGGCGCCACAAGCGATGCGTACGCGACCAACTCAGCTCGAAGCCCTTGCGGCGCAAGAAGATGCGGATGCGGCGGTAGCCGTATCTTGGGTACTGCGCCGAGAGCTCCCGCATCGCAGCGAGCACCGGCGCATCCCTGGCCGGCAGGCGCAACTGATAGCTCGGCGTGGCCCGGGACATTCCGATCAGCCCGCAGGCGCGGCGCAGACTCAGGCCCCGTGCACGCACGAAGTCCAGTTGCTCGCGCCGCGCCAGCGGGCTCACCATTTTTTTGCGTTGATCTCCTTGAGGATCTCAATGTCAAGATCGCGCTCGGCCAGCAGCTTCTTCAAACGGCTGTTCTCAAGCTCCAAGGCCTTGAGGCGTTTGACATCGGCTGCTTGCATCTGCCCGAAGTGCTTGCGCCAAGCGTAGATCGTGGCGTCGCTGACCTTGTGTTTCTTGGCGGCCTCCGCCACCGTCGTGCGATCTGCCTCGCGCAGGATCGTCACCATTTGCTCTTCTGAGAATCGACTCTTCTTCATGGGCTCATCTTCCGATTGGAGCCATCTTCCTAGATATCAATGTCTCGGAGAAACCGGGCAGGTCAGTCCCGTGGCGATAGATGATCGAGAAATTCCTGGCCTGATCCCTGTGGAGTGGCGCGAGTATTGCTATGTCTCGGATGATGGGAGTGGTCGCTTCCATGGGAAGGGCCTCTTTCAAAAGTTGACTGACTACTCGAGTTCTTCTCTTCCCGAGAGTGGCGGAGCCATCACGGAGAGCTGCAACCTATGGTTGCCTTCTGGAGAGCTTCTGCATGCCTTGTCATACAAGGGGGATATTGATGGCTGGAGGAGGCACTTTGAGCAAGCGGCTGAGGCGCTGGGACTGCTCATCGGAAGAATGGTCGGCGGCAGGATTGTCCTGTCGGACGGGCGCATTTTTGACCTGTCGGACTGCAGGGCCGTGTTCTATTGATTCAGCGCGGTGCCACTGTGAGTTTGCGTTCTTCGCCAGGATTGAACATGAAATCGCATAGTCTTTGGCACGTCTATTATTCGGGGGCGGATGTTGTCGATCAGAATGAGATGTGGCGCCAGAAGGCGACGGGGTCCCTCATCTGTCAGTCTTGCGGGAACTACATGCCCAATGATGTGTCAGGCGCCGACCTGATTGTTGATCAGCGAATCCCGAAGGGAGCCGACATGTTCTTCTCGGGATACGCTTCGCCGGTTATTGTTTCAACTAGGATCTTCTCTAGGATTTCAGAGCTATCCCGTGCGTGTTTCAACTTCGGAAGGGTGTGGCTTGCAGGAGATGGCGGTCCGCTGGAATCGCATCATGCACTTGTCGGAAAGCGCCCTTGGGTGACGCTCAAGGGAGACGAGCCTTCATATTTTGATGGACAACCATTGCTCGGGGCGGAAGATCGGGTATGTGTCGGATGTGGCGCGCGATTTGGTCATGGGCGTGGAGCGAAGTACATCGACTGTGCGGACGCCCCCAGTGACTGCATTTCATGGACCGACTTTGGAGGCTTGTTGATGACAGAGTCCGCTATGGCGCTGTTGGCAGACATCTCTCTTGAAAGCGTGCGCATTGAGAGAGTGGAGATCCGTGGGAGTGAAAGATGAAGGCCGTTGACAGGATCTGCCTCGATCTCGGCTTGCCATCCGGTGATTCCTATACCCAGGATTGGGCATATGAGCTTTCTGATGAGTATCGGACCAGTGCATGGCTGGATCGATACATGGCGGCATATCGCACCGGCGGCTATCCACGGGATGTCAGGAATGAGTTGATGATCCTGGCGCTTGATGTGAGCAATGATCTGCTTTCCTCGGGCGCGAACCCTCAGGATCACAGCATCGCCGCTGTATTGGACGCGCTTGCCGCTGGCCTTTTGGAGCACCTCGATCTGATTGAGTACTGGGCGCTGGAGGGGGAACCGTTGGAGGACTGCTTTGCACTGACCCCAGAAGTCAGAAGGATCAAGGCCGCAGCCTGACCCGTCGCTTCATTGCCGCCAGTCGGGCCTGGCTGGGTAGTCGAGCAAGCTCGACTCTACCGGCCTCGCCTCCGCCAAGCGTGCCCGCCAACCCGTACAATAGGCCGATGCCTCTGATTACCCTACAGAACGTCGACTTCAGCGTCGGCGGCCCGTTGTTGCTGGAAAAGGCCGAACTGTCGATCGAGCCGGGCGAACGCATCGCCCTGATCGGCCGCAACGGCGCCGGCAAATCCACCCTGCTCAAGCTGCTGTCCGGCGACCACAAGCCCGATGACGGCGAAGTGCGCGTGCAGCAGGGCGTGCGTGTCACCCGCCTGGAGCAGGAAGTGCCGCACGGCGCTGCTGGCTCGGTGTTCGACGTCGTCGCCGATGGCCTCGGCGAACTGGGCCAGTGGCTGGCCGAGTTCCACCACCTCAGCCATGCCGAGGTGTTCGATGGCGAAGCGCTCGGCAACGTGCAGGCCAAGATCGACGCCGCCAACGGCTGGGGCCTGGACCAGCGCGTCAGCGAAACCCTGACCAAGCTCGACCTGGACGGCGAGGCCGAGTTCGGCCGCTTGTCCGGTGGCATGAAGCGCCGCGTGCTGCTGGCCCGCGCGCTGGTGTCCAGCCCCGACGTGCTGCTGCTGGACGAACCGACCAACCACCTGGACATCGAGGCCATCGACTGGCTCGAAGCGTTCCTGAAGGGCTGGAGCGGCAGCGTGGTGTTCGTCACCCATGACCGCCGCTTCCTGCGTGCACTGGCCACCCGCATCGTCGAGATCGACCGCGGCCAGGTCACCAGCTGGCCGGGCGACTGGGCCAACTACGAGCGCCGCCGCGAGGAACGCCTCAACGCGCAGGCGCAGGAGAACGCCCGCTTCGACAAGCTGCTGGCGCAGGAAGAAGTCTGGATCCGCCAGGGCATCAAGGCCCGGCGTACCCGCGATGAAGGCCGCGTGCGCCGCCTGAAGGCGATGCGCACCGAACGCTCGCAGCGCCGCGACCTCAGCGGCAACGTCAAGATGGAAGCCGCGCAGGGCGTCAGCTCCGGCAAGAAGGTCATCGACGTCAAGGACATTTCGTTCGCCTTCGGCGAGCGCACCATGGTCCGTGACTTCAGTACCACCATCCTGCGTGGTGACCGCATCGGCCTGATCGGCCCCAACGGCAGCGGCAAGACCACGCTGCTGAAGCTGCTGCTGGGCGAATTGCAGCCGCAGAAGGGTGAAGTCAATCCCGGCACCAACCTGCAGATCGCCTATTTCGACCAGTATCGCGCGGTGCTGCGCGAAGACTGGAGCGCCATCGAGAACGTGGCCGAGGGCCGTGATTTCCTCGAATTCAACGGCAAGCGCAAGCATGTGCATGCCTATCTGCAGGACTTCATGTTCACGCCGGAGCGCGCGCGTGCGCCGATCACCCGCCTGTCTGGCGGTGAGCGCAACCGCCTGCTGCTGGCCAAGCTGTTCGCGCAGCCGTCCAACCTGCTGGTAATGGACGAACCGACCAACGACCTCGACGTGGAAACCCTGGAGCTGCTGGAAGAGCTGCTGGGCGAGTACACCGGCACGCTGCTGCTGGTCAGCCACGACCGTGACTTCATCGACAACGTGGTGACCTCCACGCTGGTGATGGAAGGCGACGGCGTGATCGGTGAGTACGTGGGTGGTTACAGCGACTGGCAGCGCTATGCGGCTAGTCTGGCGACGCCTGCTGCGGCCCCGGCAGCCAAGCCGGCGGCCGCTGCACCGGCCGCCACGGCCGCTGCTCCGGCTGCGCCCAAGCGCAAGCTGGCCTACAAGGAAGCGCGCGAACTGGAGCAGTTGCCGAAGACCATCGAGAAGCTGGAAGGCGATGTCGAAGGGCTGACCTCGGCGATGAACGACCCGTCGTTCTACACCCGCAGCAGCGCCGAAGTGACCGCGCATACCCAGCAGCTGGCCAAGGTGCAGGCCGAGCTGGATGCCGCGTACGCTCGCTGGGAAGAGCTGGAAGGCTGAGCTGAGCGTCCGCCGGCGCTGCCGGTGAACTCAGTAGATCCACGCCATGCGTGGATATCGGGATCCTTGCGGACCAACGGTCCGCACCTACCGAAGCCGGTTACGCCTCCGTACGGACCAAGGTCCGCACCCACCGGGGCGCCGGCGGTCATTTGACCCCGTGCAGATCCCGCAGCTGGCTCGGCCGGCTGCCGAAATACGCCGCCAGATCGGCGATGTCCTGATCACTCAGGTCCTTCGCCTGTGGGGTCATCAGCGCATGCTGGCGGTCACCGGCACGGTAGGCCTGCAGCGCATGCGCCAGGTAGTCACCGTACTGCCCACCCAGCTTCGGATAGGTCGCATCGATCGGCGCGTTGCCATCGGCGCCGTGGCAGTCGAGGCAGCTCTGGTTGGTGGCCTTGCTCTTCACCTTGGCGCGGGCTTCACCGGCGGCCTCGCGGCCCGGCGGCAGGCCGGCGGAGGATGAAGAGCCGTGTTCGCCGCTGGCATGGCCCGGGTCGGCGGCGGATTTCTCGCTGTTTTCCACCTGCGACTGTGAACAGGCGGCCAGCAGCAGGGCAACGGACAGGGCGATGGCGTGACGCATCGGATGCGCGGCTTTCGACATGGGCGGGCCTTACTTGACGGTGGACAGGTAAACAGAGAGATCGGCGATCTCCTGTTCGCTGAAACTCATCGACTGCGCCTGCATCGTCGGATGCCTGCGCTTGCCCTGGCGGTACTCGGTCAGGGCCTGGGCCAGGTACTGCTGGGTCTGGCCGCCGATCTTCGGCACCCGGTAACTGGGGTAGGCGTTCTTGTAGCCGGTGATGCCATGGCACCCCTGGCAGGTGTAGGCCAGGACACGGCCATTGTCGAAGTTGCCGGTGGGGGCGGCAGGCGCCGGGGCAGCGGCGGGAGCCGGGGCCGGGGCAGGTGTGGCAGGAGCAGGAGCGGGCTGTGCGGCGGCCCCAAGGGGCAGGAGGACGGCCAGAGCGAGACAAGCGGCGAGCGGCTGCGGGCGCATGGTGTCGTTTCCGGGGATTCGGGTCTGGTCGTTCCGGCGTGGGGTACGGAACGACCCGAGTATAGCCCCAGGTTTCATCTAGCTGAAATGGGGGGCGGGCCGACCAGTGGCACGAAGACACCATGACCTTTGGGATATGGTGTTGCCGTGAAGTGGTGCATTACTTTGCTACCACACCTGTCCACGCATCCTCCAGGGATCTGACGATGTCGCACCCAACCTTCCTGTCCGGCCGTCGCAGCGGAATCTGCGCTGCCGCACTGCTGATCTCCACCTCCCTGCTGCTGGGCGGTTGCGCCGCAGGGCCCAATTCCGAAGCCAAGGCCGCCGAGACCAAGGAGGAGAAGAAGGTCGATGCGGTCCCGGTCGAAGTGGCTGTGGCCAGCCACCGTGCTGTCGCGGCCAGCTACACCGGTACCGCTGCGCTGGAACCACGCGCCGAGTCGCAGGTGGTGGCCAAGACTTCCGGCGTGGCGCTGGCGGTGCTGGTTGAAGAAGGCCAGCGGGTCACCGCCGGCCAGCCGCTGGTACGTCTGGACCCGGACCGCGCTCGGCTGGCTGTGGCGCAGAGCGAAGCGCAGATGCGCAAGCTGGAAAACAACTACCAGCGCGCGCAGAAACTGGTTGGCCAGCAGATGGTCAGCGCCGCCGACGTCGACCAGCTGCGTTACGACCTGGAAAACGTCCGCGCGCAGTACCGCCTGGCCACGCTGGAGCTGTCCTACACCACCGTCGTGGCGCCGATCTCCGGCGTGATCGCCTCGCGCTCGATCAAGACCGGCAACTTCGTGCAGATCAACACGCCGATCTTCCGCATCGTCGACAACTCGCGGCTGGAAGCCACCCTCAACGTGCCCGAGCGCGAGCTGGCCACCCTGCGCGCCGGCCAGCCGGTGACGCTGGCTGCCGATGCGCTGCCGGGGCAGAGCTTCACCGGCACCGTCGACCGCATCGCACCGGTGGTGGATTCGGGCAGCGGTACGTTTCGCGTGGTCAGTGCCTTCGATGGCGCCGCGCACGCGTTGCAGCCCGGCATGTTCGGTCGCATCCGCATCGATTACGACCAGCGTGCCGATGCGCTGGTGGTGCCGCGCCTGGCGCTGCTCGACGATGGTGAGCCGGCGGTGTTCCGGGTGCGCGAAGGCAAGGTCGCACGCGTTCCGGTCAAGCTGGGTTACGCCGAGGGCCCGTGGGTGGAGATCCGTGATGGCCTGGCGGCCGGTGATCAGGTGGTCACCGCCGGCAAGGTCGCCCTGCGCGACGGCACCGCAGTGCAGGTGATCGCCGATCCGAAGGCAAAGGCGAAGACGGTCGCAGCGTCGGCCAAGCCGGCAGACAAGGCCGGGAGCACGCAATGACCGCCCCGGGCCACGACCACGGTGCCTCGCCGGCGAGCGACGGCGCCGCCGCCAGCATGCGCGGCGGCCTGGTGGAATTCGCCACCCGCCGCCGCGTGACCATCGCCATGTGCACGGTCACCCTGTTGCTGTTTGGCCTGATCGCGCTGGGCAACCTCAAGGTCAACCTGCTGCCCGACCTGAGCTACCCGACGCTGACCGTGCGCACCGAGTACACCGGTTCGGCGCCGACCGAAATCGAAACCCTGATCACCCAGCCGGTTGAAGAAGCGGTCGGCGTGGTCAAGAACCTGCGCAAGCTGAAGTCGGTCTCGCGCACCGGCCAGAGCGATGTGGTGCTGGAGTTCGCCTGGGGCACCAACATGGACCAGGCCAGCCTGGAGGTGCGCGACAAGATGGAAGCGCTGAACCTGCCACTGGAGGCCAAGGCCCCGGTGCTGCTGCGCTTCAATCCGTCCACCGAACCGATCATGCGCCTGGTGCTGTCGAACAAGGTGGCGCCGAGCAGCGATGCCGATGCGGTCCGTGAGCTGACCGGCCTGCGCCGCTATGCCGATGAAGACCTGAAGAAGAAGCTGGAGCCGGTCAGCGGCGTGGCGGCGGTCAAGGTCGGTGGCGGCCTCGAGGACGAGATCCAGGTCGACATCGACCAGCAGAAGCTGGCCCAGCTGAACCTGCCGATCGACACCGTCATCAAGCGCCTGAAGGACGAGAACATCAACATCTCCGGAGGCCGCCTGGAGGAGGGTTCGCAGCGCTTCCTGGTGCGTACCGTCAACCAGTTCGCCGATCTGGAGGAGATCCGCAACCTGCTGGTCACCACCCAGGCGTCGAACGGCAGCGCGGCCGACTCGGCGTTGCAGCAGATGTTCAACATCGCCGCGTCGACCGGTTCGGCGGCAGCCATCGCGGCGGCATCGGCGGCGCAGAGCGCATCGTCCGGCGGTGGTTCCAGCGTGGTCGCCAACGGTGTGCCGGTGCGCCTGAAGGACGTGGCCACCGTGCGCCAGGGCTACAAGGAGCGCGAAGCGGTGATCCGCCTGGGCGGCAAGGAATCGGTCGAACTGGCGATCTACAAAGAAGGCGACGCCAATACCGTGTCCACCGCCGAAGCGCTGCGCAAGCGCCTGGAGCAGATCAAGGGCACGTTCCCGTCCGACGTCGAGATGACCACCATCGAGGACCAGTCGCGCTTCATCGAGCACGCCATCGCCGACGTCAAGAAGGATGCAGTGATCGGCGGCCTGCTGGCGATCCTGATCATCTTCCTGTTCCTGCGTGATGGCTGGAGCACGTTCGTGATCAGCCTGTCGCTGCCGGTCTCGATCATCGCCACGTTCTTCTTCATGGGCCAGCTCGGCCTGAGCTTGAACGTGATGTCGCTGGGCGGTCTGGCACTGGCCACCGGCCTGGTGGTGGATGACTCGATCGTGGTGCTGGAGAGCATCGCCAAGGCCCGCGAGCGTGGCCTGGGCATCCTGCAGGCGGCGATCGTCGGTACCCGCGAAGTGAGCATGGCGGTGGTCGCCTCGACCCTGACCACCATCGCGGTGTTCCTGCCGCTGGTGTTCGTCGATGGCATCGCTGGCCAGCTGTTCCGCGACCAGGCGTTGACCGTGGCGATCGCCATCGCGATCTCGCTGCTGGTGTCGATGACCCTGATCCCGATGCTGAGCTCGCTGAAGGGACGGCCGCCGCTGGCGTTCCCGGAAGAAGCGCCGAACGAACCGTGGCAACCGCAGAACCGCTGGCAGAAGCCGGTGGCACTGGGCCGTCGTGGTGCCGTGGCGACCGCGCGCTGGAGCTTCTACGCGCTGGCCTGGCTGGTCGTGCGGGCGTGGCGTGGCGTGGTGGCGGTGGTCGGCCCGGTGATGCGCAAGGCCAGCGATCTGGCGATGAAGCCCTACGCCGGTGCCGAGCGCGGTTACCTGCGACTGCTGCCGAGCGCGCTGGCGCATCCGGGCAAGGTGCTGGGTGTCGCCTCGATCATCTTCGTGGCGACCATGGCGCTGGTGCCGATGCTCGGTGCCGACCTGATTCCGCAGCTGGCGCAGGACCGTTTCGAAATGACGGTGAAGCTGCCGGCCGGCACGCCGCTGAAGCAGACCGATGCGCTGGTGCGCGAACTGCAGCTGGCACACGGCAAGGGCGAGGGCGTGGCGTCGCTGTACGGTGTCAGCGGCAGCGGCACCCGCCTGGATGCCAGCCCCACCGAGAGCGGCGAGAACATCGGCAAGCTGACCGTGGTGATGGAAGGCGGCGGCAATGCGCGTACCGAAGCCGAGATCACCGAGCGCCTGCGTGACACCATGGGCCAGCATCCGGGGGCACAGGTCGACTTCGCGCGGCCGGCGTTGTTCAGCTTCTCCACGCCGCTGGAAATCGAGTTGCGCGGGCAGGACATGGCAACCCTGGAAGTGGCCGGCCAGCGCCTGGCGGCGATGCTGCGCGGCAATGCGCACTACGCCGATGTGAAGTCGACGGTGGAAGAGGGCTTCCCGGAAATCCAGATCCGCTTCGACCAGGAGCGTGCCGGTGCGCTGGGCCTGACCACGCGCCAGATCGCCGACGTGGTGGTGAAGAAGGTGCGCGGCGACGTGGCGACACGCTACAGCTTCCGTGACCGCAAGATCGACGTGCTGGTGCGTGCGCAGGAAGGCGACCGCGCCAGCGTGGAGAGCATCCGCCGGCTGATCGTCAACCCGGGCAGCACCCGTCCGGTCACGCTGGACGCGGTGGCCGAAGTGGTCGCCACCACTGGCCCCAGCGAAATCCACCGCGCCGACCAGACCCGGGTTGCGGTGGTGTCGGCCAACCTGCGCGACATCGACCTCGGCGCGGCCATGCGCGAGGTGCAGCAGATGGTCGCCGAGCAGCCGCTGGGTGCGGGCGTCGGCCTGCACATCGGTGGCCAGGGTGAGGAGCTGGCGCAGGCGGCGAAGTCGTTGATCTTCGCCTTCGGCTTGGCGATCTTCCTGGTCTACCTGGTGATGGCGTCGCAGTTCGAATCGCTGCTGCACCCGTTCGTGATCCTGTTCACCATCCCGCTGGCGCTGGTCGGTGCGATCCTGGCGCTGATGCTGACCGGCAAGCCCATCTCGGTGGTGGTGTTCATCGGCCTGATCCTGCTGGTCGGCCTGGTCACCAAGAACGCGATCATCCTGATCGACAAGGTCAACCAGCTGCGCGAGGCCGGCGTAGCAAAGCGCGAGGCGCTGGTGGAAGGCGCGCGCTCGCGCCTGCGGCCGATCATCATGACCACGCTGTGCACGCTGTTCGGCTTCCTGCCGTTGGCGGTGGCGATGGGTGAGGGCGCTGAAGTGCGCGCGCCAATGGCGATCACCGTGATCGGCGGCCTGCTGGTGTCGACCCTGCTGACCCTGCTGGTGATCCCGGTGGTGTACGACCTGATGGACCGTCGTGGCGATGCGTATTACCGCGAACGTGGCCGCAAGCATGCCGGTGAGATCGAGCCGGGTGCAGCGGGCAGTGCGGCGGGTACGGAGGAACCGGCATGAGTGTGGCCGAGTTCTCCATCCGCCGCCCGGTCACCACCATCATGTGTTTCGTGTCGCTGGTGGTGATCGGCCTGATCGCTTCGTTCCGGTTGCCGTTGGAAGCGCTGCCGGACATCTCCGCGCCGTTCCTGTTCGTGCAGATTCCGTACACCGGCTCCACCCCGGAGGAAGTGGAACGGACCATCATCCGCCCAGTCGAGGAATCGCTGGCGACGATGACCGGCATCAAGCGCATGCGCTCGTCGGCCACCTCCGAAGCGGCGCTGATCTTCATCGAGTTCAGCGACTGGGACCGCGACATCGCCATCGCCGCCTCCGATGCACGCGAGCGCATCGACGCGATCCGCAGCGACCTGCCCGACGACCTGCAGCGCTACAACGTGTTCAAGTGGTCCAGCAGCGACCAGCCGGTGCTGAAGGTGCGCCTGGCCAGCACCACCGACCTGACCACCGCGTACGACATGCTCGATCGCGAGTTCAAGCGGCGCATCGAGCGCATCCCCGGCGTGGCCCGTGTCGACATCACCGGTGCGCCGCCGAACGAGGTGGAGATCGCCATCGATCCGAACCGCCTCAACGCGCACGGCCTGAGCATCAATGAACTGAGCGAGCGCCTGCGCACGCTGAATTTCTCGATCTCGGCCGGGCAGATCGACGACAACGGCCAGCGCGTGCGCGTGCAGCCGGTGGGTGAGATCACCGACCTGCAGGAAATGCGCGATCTGGTGATCAACGCCAAGGGCCTGCGCCTGGGCGATATCGCCGATGTGCGCCTGAAGCCGGCGCGGATGAACTACGGCCGCCGCCTGGACGGCAACCCGGCGGTTGGCCTGGACATCTTCAAGGAGCGCAGTGCCAATCTGGTGGAGGTGTCGCGCGCGGCACTGGCCGAGGTTGAATCGATCCGTGCCGAAGCGTCGATGCGCGACGTGCAGATCAAGGTGATCGACAACCAGGGCAAGGCGGTGACCTCCTCGCTGCTGGAACTGGCCGAGGCCGGTGCGGTCGGCCTGATCCTGTCGATCACGGTGCTGTTCTTCTTCCTGCGCCATTGGCCGTCCACGCTGATGGTGACCCTGGCCATTCCGATCTGCTTCACCATCACCCTGGGCTTCATGTACTTCGTCGGGGTGACGCTGAACATCCTGACCATGATGGGCCTGCTGCTGGCGGTGGGCATGCTGGTCGACAACGCCGTGGTGGTGGTGGAGAGCATCTACCAGGAGCGCGAGCGCATGCCGGGGCAGCCGCGCCTGGCCTCGATCATCGGCACCCGCAACGTGGCCATCGCGCTCAGCGCCGGCACGCTGTGCCACTGCATCGTGTTCGTGCCGAACCTGTTCGGCGAGACCAACAACATCAGCATCTTCATGGCGCAGATCGCGATCACCATCTCGGTCTCGCTGCTGGCCTCGTGGCTGGTCGCGGTCAGCCTGATCCCGATGTTGTCCGCGCGCATGGCCACGCCGAAGCTGGTGCACTCGCAGACCGGCGTGATCGCACGCCTGCAGCGGCGCTACGCGACACTGCTGGACTGGTCGCTGCACCATCGTGGCTGGAGCCTGCTCGGCATCGTGCTGGTGGTGCTGGTCAGCCTGGTGCCGATGAAGCTGACCAAGGTCGACATGTTCGGTGGTGACGGCGGCAAGGACATCTTCATCGGCTACATGTGGAAGGGCGCCTACACCTACCGGCAGATGTCCGAGGAAGTGGCGCGGGTGGAGAACTGGATCGACGCCAACCGCGAGCGCCTGCACGTGAAGCAGGTGTATTCCTGGTACAGCGAGCAGGAAGGCAGCTCCACCGTGGTCACCCTGGACGAGAAGTACGCCAAGGACATCAAGGCGCTGCAGGAAGAGTTGCGCAAGGGCCTGCCGAAGTCGGCCCGCACCGACTACTTCGTTGGCAACCAGGGCGGTGATGGCGGCGGTGGCGGCAACCAGGGCGTGCAGGTGCAGCTGGTCGGCGACTCCAGTTCGATGCTGCAGGAGATCGGCCAGGAAGTGGTGCCGCTGCTGGCCCAGCGCGCCGAGCTGCGCGATGTGCGCATCGACAACGGCGAGAAGGGTGGTGAACTGAAGGTGCGCGTCGACCGCGAGCGTGCAGCGGCGTTCGGCTTCAATGCCGAGCAGGTGGCCAGCTTCGTTGGCCTGGCGCTGCGCGGTGCGCCGATGCGCGAGTTCCGCCGCGGCGACAACGAAGTGCCGGTATGGGTGCGCTTCGCCGGTGCCGAGCAGAGCAGCCCGGAAGACCTGGCCGGTTTCAGCGTGCGCACCGGCGATGGCCGCAGCGTGCCACTGCTGAGCCTGGTCACCGTCGACGTTGGTTCGTCCGCCACCCAGATCGGACGCACCAACCGCCAGACCACGCTGACCATCAAGGCCAACCTGGCCGAGAAGGTCACCGCGCCGGATGGCCGCAAGGCGATGGAGTCGGTGCTCAAGCCGATGAACTTCCCGGCCGGCTATGGCTTCACCTTCGATGGCGGTGACTACGGCAACGACGACGAAGCGATGCAGCAGATGGTGTTCAACCTGCTGATCGCGCTGGTAATGATCTACGTGGTGATGGCGGCGGTGTTCGAGTCGCTGCTGTTCCCGGCGGCGATCATGAGTGGCGTGCTGTTCTCGATCTTCGGTGTGTTCTGGCTGTTCTGGATCACCGGCACCTCGTTCGGGATCATGTCCTTCATCGGCATCCTGGTGCTGATGGGTGTGGTGGTGAACAACGGCATCGTGATGATCGAGCACATCAACAACCTGCGGCGCGGCGGCATGGGACGCACCCAGGCGCTGGTGGAGGGCTCACGCGAGCGATTGCGGCCAATCATGATGACCATGGGCACGGCGATCCTGGCGATGGTGCCGATCTCGCTGACCAGTACGCAGATGTTCGGCAATGGCCCGGAGTACGCACCGATGGCGCGCGCGATTGCCGGCGGCCTGGCGTTCTCGACCGTGGTCAGCCTGCTGTTCCTGCCGACGATCTATGCAGTACTGGATGACCTGCGCAGTGCGGTCACGCGACTGATCCGCCGCGCCCGCGGTCTGGAGATCGTGCCGGGTACCCCGGTGTAGTGGTCGAGCTTGCTCGACCGTAATGCGCGCCAACGTGTTGTGGTGTGGGGGAGGCCGGTCGTAGTGGGGCGGCCTCCCCCTTTTTTTGATGTTCTGCGCAGAGCATGCTCGGCCGAGCTTTACGGTCGGCGTAAAGCGTGCCAACCAAGGTTGGCACCTGCCGGTCGCGCGCAGACGCCGTGCGGCCGGTAGCGCCGGGCCATGCCCGGCGGGGCGTTGCAATCAACCGGCGACCTTGCCCCACACCTTGAACGTGGTCAGCCACAGGCCCAGCATGCTGCCGATGTTGGTCAGCATGAAGGTCAGCACCACGCGGGTGACGCGGTTGCGATACCAGCCCTTCAGGCTCTGCGCATCGTCGCGCAGCTTCAGGAAGTCCTCATACGCCGGCTTGCGCAGGCGCGCTTCCACCAGCGCCGAGAATGCGCCGGTCGGGATGCTCAGGCGGAACGGCTTGAACGGCGCCACCGCGATCGCGGTGAGGATGCTCAGCGGATGGCCGCCGGCCAGCAGGCAGCCCAGGCCGGCCAGACCGCCGGTATACATCGCCCAGGTTGCCAGCAGTTCGGTGCCCACGCCCAGGCCACCGCGGTAGAAGCCTACGCCGATGCCGGTCGCCACGATGGCCAGGATGCCCAGCGTGAACCACGGAATGTTGCGCTTCTTCGGTACCGCTTCCAGTTCGGCGCGCAGCGGTGCCGGCGCCTCGGTGTCGGTTTCCAGATAGCGTGCCAGCCCGGCCAGGTGGCCGGCACCGACTACGGCCAGTACTTCGCGCTGGTGCGGGTCGTGTTCCTCGCGCAGGCGGGTGGCCATGTAGCGGTCGCGCTCGCCGATGATGGTCTCGTACAGCGCCGGGCTCTCGCTGGCGAACTCGCCGAAGCTCGACTCCAGCATGTCGCCCTGCTTGAGCTTCTCGATCTCGTTTTCGCCCACTTCCTCGGATGAGAACAGGCCGGCGCCAAGCCCGGCAACCAGCTTCAGCTTGCCGAAGAAGCCCAGCCGCTGCGAGGCACGGCGGAAGGTCAGGCCGACTTCACGGTCGATCAGGTGTACCGGCAGGTTGCGCTCGCGCGCCAGTTCCACCGCGCGCTTCAGTTCGGCGCCCGGCTCGATGTCGAGCTGTTCGGCCAGGCGGCGCTGGTACGCGGACAGGGCCAGGTTGGCGGCGAACAGGGCCACGCGGCCCTTGCGGATCACTTCGACCAGATCGAGCTTGGCCAGTGTGTCCGGATCGCTCAGCGCCTGCAGGCGCTGCGGATCGAGCTCGACGGCCACCGCGTCGAAGCGGCCACTGTCGATCGCTTTTTCCACCGCTTCGACGCTGGCGCGGGAAACGTGCGCGGTGCCGAGCAGGGTGTAGCGCACGCCGTCGCGTTCAACGATGCGCACCGGCTGGCCGGCGAACAGGTCGTCGCCGGTGTCAGGAAGGGTTTCGGTCATGGATTCATTCATTGGAAGGTGCGGTGTCGGCGCCATCGCCGAGCGCGCGCTGCATCTGCACGGTATCCAGCCAGCGGCCATGCTTGCGGCCGAGGCCACGGAACACGCCGACCAGCTCGAAGCCGAAGCGTTCGTGCAGCTTGATGGAGGCGGCATTGGTCGGCTCCCCGATCACCGCCACCATCTGCCGGTAGCCACGCGCCACGCAGGCGTCGATGAGGGCCTGGAGCAGGCCGGTGCCCACGCCCTGGCCCTGGAACGCGGCATCGACGTAGACCGAGTTCTCCACGGTCCACTGGTAGGCAACGCGGGTGCGGTAGGTGTTGGCGTAGGCATAGCCGGCCACCTGGCCGTCGATCTCGGCGACCAGGTAGGGGAAGCCGCGATCGATGATGTCGCGCATACGGCGCAGCATCTCGGTCGCGTCGGGGATGTCGTACTCGTAGGTGTTGACGAAGTCGGTCACTTCCACCGCGTAGATCGCGGTGATCGCGGCGATGTCGGCCGGGCCGGCATCACGGATGAGGACGGCCATGCGCGGGCTCCGGCTCAGTCGATGTAGCGCTTGAGCAGGTCGCCGTATGCATCGATGCGGCGATCACGCAGGAACGGCCAGATGCGGCGCACATGCTCGCTGCGCTGCAGGTCGACGTCGCACAGCAGCACGGTGGCGTCGGTGCCGGCCTCGGCCAGGAATTCGCCCTGCGGGCCGAGCACGTGGCTGTTGCCCCAGAACTGGATGCCCGAAGCACCCAGCGGCGAGGCTTCGTGGCCGACGCGGTTGCAGCTCAGCACCGGCAGGCCGTTGGCCACGGCGTGGCCGCGGTGGCTCAGCACCCAGGCGTCGCGCTGGCGGGTCTTCTCGTCCTGCACATCGTCCGGGTCCCAGCCGATCGCGGTCGGGTACAGCAGCAGTTCGGCGCCGGCGAGCGCCATCAGGCGTGCCGCTTCCGGATACCACTGGTCCCAGCACACCAGCACGCCAAGGCGACCCACCGAGGTATCGATCGGCTTGAATCCGATATCGCCCGGGGTGAAGTAGAACTTCTCGTAGAAGCCCGGGTCGTCCGGAATATGCATCTTGCGGTACTTGCCCAGCAGGGTGCCGTCTTTTTCGAACACCACCGCGGTGTTGTGGTACAGGCCGGCGGCGCGGCGCTCGAACAGCGAGCCGACCAGCACCACGCCATGCTTCTTCGCCAGCGCGCCCAGGCGCTCGGTGCTCGGGCCCGGGATCGGCTCGGCCAGGTCGAACTCGTCCACCGATTCGTGCTGGCAGAAGTACGGGCCGTTATGCAGTTCCTGCAGCAGCACCAGCTTGGCACCCTGCGCAGCCGCCTCGGCCACGCGTGCTTCGATCACCGCCAGGTTGGCGGCGGCATCACCGTGGTTGCGCTCCTGGATCAGGGCGACGGTAAGGGGGCTGCGCGAGTTCATGCGGGGCGTTCCTGCGGGGGAAAACCTGCATGTTAGCGCGGATGGGCGGCGACGGCGTGTCGCGCGCTGAATGGGTGCTGGTAGTGCCGGCCGCTGGCCGGCAACCCCGTCAATCCATCAGGCATTGCATGGTTGCCGGCCAGCGGCCGGCACTACCCATCCTCAGGCCTTCAACAACCCTGCCGGCAGCTGCATGGTGATGCAGTGCAGGCTGCCGTTCTGCCAGATCAGCGAGCGGCAGGGCACCTGCACGATTTCGCGGCCCGGGTGCGCCTGCGCCAGCACGTCGCGAGCCAGGTCATCGGCCGGATCGCCATAGGCCGGCATCAGCACCGCGCCGTTGACGATCAGGTAGTTGGCGTACGAGGCAGCCAGGCGACGGCCTTCGTCGATCACCGGCTGTGCCCACGGCAGCGGGAACAGGCGATACGGCTGGCCGTCCTTGGTGCGCAGCGCGGCCAGCTCATTGCCCATCGCCTGCAGTTCGGCGTAGTGCGAGTCGCTCTCGTCGTCACAGGCCTGGTAGACAATGCTGTCAGCCGAGGCGAAGCGGGCGAGGGTGTCGATGTGGGCGTCGGTGTCGTCGCCTTCCAGGTAGCCGTGGTCCAGCCACAGCACGCGGTCCTGCTGCAGCCAGTTGACCAGGTCGGCGCTCAGGCTGGCGCGGTCGCGGTCCGGGTGGCGCTCGTGCAGGCACTTCCAAGTGGTCAGCAGGGTGCCTTCGCCATCGGTTTCGATGCCGCCGCCTTCCAGCGCGAACGGAATGCTGCGCACCGGTGCGTCGTTGAACACGCCGGCCTGGTCGAGCACGCCCACCAGCTGGTCATCCAGGGTGGCGTCGAACTTGCCGCCCCAGCCGGTGAAGCGGAAATCCAGCAGCTGGAAGCCGCCGTCGGCACGGCGCAGGGTGATCGGGCCGGAGTCGCGCAACCAGGTATCGTCGTAGGCCGCCGTGGTGAAGTGGACCTTGTCCATGTCGATGCGGTTGGAGCGCAGCCGCATCTCGGCATAGGTCTCCACATCGTCGTCGGCCACGCAGATCAGCACCGGCTGGAAGCGGGTGATGGCCGCAACCAGGGCGATGTAGGTCTCTTCCACCTGGCCCAGGCGGTCGGCCCAGTCGGTGTCGGCGGTGGGCCAGGCAATCAGGACGCCGCTCTGGGCTTCCCACTCGGCAGGAAAACGAAGGGTCTGGTTCATGGTCTCGCTACACAGGCCCGCCCACGGCGGGTAAAGGGATCAACGGATCGGCGGTTTTGGGCCGATTTCGTTCGGGTCCGCCTGGTTGGCCACCACGTCGATCACCTTCTGCTTCTCGAAGTAGACGGTGAACTGCGGGTACACCCAGCGGTTGATGGTCGGCCATTGCCGCTTCTGCCCGCCACGCGGCTGCAGCTGCTCGCTCGGCGCGCCGAACTGCGCCTGTACCTGCTGCATGCTCTGGCCGCGCACGGGCAGGGCACCGGCCGGCTTCTCGCGGGCACGGTCGACAAGCAGGGTATCGGCCAGCGCCGGCGTGGTGGCGGCCAGGGTGGCCATCACGGCCAAGGCGGACAGGTAACGCTTCATCTCGATCTACTCCCCAGTGGTCAAGAAAGGCGATTACAGCAAAAACGGCAGGAAAAAGCCGCATAAACAAAAAACCGCCCGAAGGCGGCTTTTTGCATCGGGTCGGCCCCGCGTAGGGCCAGCCGCAGCCGCGAAGGCTGTTGGGCTTAGCGCTGACGCGCCTTGAAACGCGGGTTCGACTTGCAGATGACGAAGATCTTGCCACGACGACGCACGACCTTGCAGTCACGGTGACGGGCCTTCGCCGACTTCAGGGAGGACAGGACTTTCATGGCATACCTCGGCGTAAACAGTAGTTGTTCGGGTGGAGCGTGGCCGCGATATGCGAAAGACAATCGGCAGTTGACGCTCGTTCAAGCCCGCCATTCTACCGGGCTTTTCCTCGTGGTTTCAAGTGGTTGCACAAAAGATCCCATTGGGGGCGTCTGACAGGGGCTAGAATGACCCCTTCACACGCTCTGGGAACCCCATGAATCCACTCGCTCCCGTCCTGACCATCGACGGCCCTTCAGGGGCTGGCAAGGGTACCATCAGCCGCATCATCGCGCGCCGGATGGGCTGGCATTACCTGGATTCGGGCGCGCTGTACCGGGCGGTGGGCGTGGCCGCGAGCTGGGCCGACATCGATACCTCCGATGCCTCGGCGCTGGTCCGCTGCACCTTTGATACCCACGTTCAGTTTGTCGAGCAGGGTGAAGCCATGCGGGTCATGGTGAACGGGACCGATGCCACCGACGAGCTGCGCCTGGAGACCACCGGCGCGCTGGCCTCGGCCATCGCCGCCATTCCCGAGGTCCGGGCTGCCCTGAAGGAGCGCCAGCGCGCATTCAGGGAGCTGCCCGGCCTGGTCGCCGATGGCCGCGACATGGGCACGGTGATCTTCCCGGACGCCTCCTACAAGGTCTTCCTGACCGCCAGTGCCGAGGAGCGCGCCGAGCGCCGGCATAAGCAGTTGAAAGACAAGGGGGTTTCTGTTAACTTTGATGACCTCCTGCGCGAGATCATGGCCCGCGACGCCCGTGATGCTCAGCGTACCGTGGCGCCCCTGAAGCCGGCAGACGATGCTGTCCTCATCGACACCACAGGCATCGGCATCGCAGATGTCGTTGCCAGAGTGATGGATCTGCTTCCGGTTCCGGCTGCCTGATCCGTTCGCGCGGGAGCACTGCCAGCAGCATCGGTGGTGGTCGCGCATAGCAGTGCTGTACCAGCTCCGTCGCGCAATGATGCGTGGCGGTTTTCCTACTACACACGACCTGCGTTTCCGGGGTCGACCAACAGGCGGGCGGTCGCCATTCCCCTGAAGGGGACGCCACCGACCCATGTGTCCAACAGAGTAAATCTAATGACCGAATCATTTGCCGAACTGTTTGAAGCCAGCCAGGCCAATCTGGCCAAGCTGAAGCCGGGCGCCATCGTCAGCGGTACCGTTGTTGAAGTCCGCGGCGACGTCGTGGTGATCAACGCTGGCCTGAAGTCCGAAGGCATCGTGCCGATCGAACAGTTCCGTAACGACGCTGGCGAAATCGACGTCGCCGAAGGCGACATCGTCAAGGTCGCCCTCGACTCGATCGAGAACGGCTTCGGCGAAACCGTCCTGTCGCGCGAGAAGGCCAAGCGCGCGATGGTGTGGGACGAGCTGGAAGAAGCGTTGGAAAAGAACGAAACCATCACCGGCCGCATCAGCGGCAAGGTCAAGGGTGGTTTCACCGTGGACATCAAGGATGTCCGCGCCTTCCTGCCGGGTTCCCTGGTCGATGTGCGCCCGGTGCGCGATCCGGCCTACCTGGAAGGCAAGGAACTCGAGTTCAAGCTCATCAAGCTGGACCGCAAGCGTAACAACGTCGTGGTCTCGCGCCGCGCTGTCGTCGAAAGCGAGCACTCGGAAGAGCGCGAGCAGCTGATGGACAAGCTGCAGGAAGGCGCGATCCTGAAGGGTGTCGTCAAGAACCTGACCGATTACGGCGCGTTCGTGGACCTGGGCGGTATCGACGGCCTGCTGCACATCACCGACATGGCGTGGAAGCGCGTGCGTCACCCGTCGGAAGTCGTGAACGTCGGCGACGAGCTGGACGTCCGCGTGCTGAAGTTCGACCGCGAGCGCAACCGCGTTTCGCTGGGTCTGAAGCAGCTGGGCGAGGATCCGTGGGACAACATCGGCCGTCGTTACCCGGCCAACAGCCGCGTCTTCGGCAAGGTCTCCAACGTCACCGATTACGGTGCGTTCGTTGAGATCGAGCCGGGCGTCGAAGGCCTGGTGCACGTCTCCGAGATGGATTGGACCAACAAGAACGTCAACCCGTCCAAGGTTGTCCAGGTTGGTGATGAAGTCGAAGTGATGGTGCTGGACGTCGATGAAGAGCGTCGCCGTATCTCGCTGGGCATGAAGCAGGTTGCCGCCAATCCGTGGGAAACCTTCGCTGCCACCCACAAGAAGGGTGACAAGGTGTCGGGCCAGATCAAGTCGATCACCGACTTCGGCATCTTCATCGGCCTGGACGGCGGCATCGACGGCCTGGTCCACCTGTCCGACATCAGCTGGAACACCACCGGCGAAGACGTCGTTCGCAACTTCAAGAAGGGCGATACCCTGGACGCCGTCGTCCTGGCTGTCGATCCGGAGCGCGAGCGCATCTCCCTGGGCGTGAAGCAGCTGGAGCAGGATCCGTTCGGCCAGTACATGGCTGCCAATCCGAAGGGCTCCAAGGTCGAAGGCGTGGTGAAGGAAGTCGACGCCAAGGGCGCGATCATCGAGCTGGCTGACGGCATCGAAGGTTACGTCTCGGCACGCGACATCGCCAACGAGCGCGTTGACGACGCCACCCAGCACCTGAAGGTCGGCGACAAGGTCGAAGCCAAGTTCGTGGGCATGGACCGCAAGGGCCGTACCCTGCAGCTGTCGATCAAGGCCAAGGACGACGCTGAAATGCGCGAAGTGCTGGAGGAATACCAGTCCTCTTCGGCTTCCAGCGGCACCACCCAGCTGGGCGCGCTGCTGCGTGCACAGCTGAACGGCAACAAGTCCGAGTAATCGGCCTTACGCTGTTCGTTGTTTCCTGGACGGCCCGGGCATTGCCCGGGCCGTTTCAGGCTGAGATACCCCTGATGTGAGCCGGTAATGACCAAATCCGAACTGATCGAAATCCTTGCGCGCCGCCAGGCGCACCTGAAGGCCGATGATGTCGATCTGGCGGTGAAGTCGTTGCTGGAAATGATGGGCGGATCGCTGTCCGCCGGGGATCGCATCGAAATCCGTGGTTTTGGCAGCTTCTCGCTGCACTATCGTCCGCCGCGCCTGGGTCGCAACCCGAAGACCGGCGAATCGGTTGCCCTGCCGGGCAAGCACGTCCCTCATTTCAAGCCGGGCAAGGAACTGCGTGAGCGGGTCAGCAGTGTGCTGCCGCTGGACGCCGATCCGGCCTGAGCCTCCCGTCGCGCCACCGCGTGCGAATCCAGCCGCGAGTCGGATAAGCTACGGACTCCTGCCACTGGAGCTGTCGCATGAAGGTTTTTCGTCTGCTGGTCCTGCTGGCGGTTCTGATCCTTGGGTTGATCATCGGTGCGGTCAACATGACCGCGATGTCGATCAACCTGCTGTTTACCCAACTGCATACCTCGGTGGGCGTGGCCCTGATCGCCGCGCTGCTGGTGGGTGTCATCGTCGGTGCCGGCCTGGTGCTGGTGAGCGTGGTCATTCCGCTCTACAGCCAGTTGCGCCGCGCCAACAAGTCCGCTGTCGCCACGCCGGCACCGGTTGCTTCCCCCCAATCTTTTGATGGACGCTGATCGAAGATGGATTTCGTCACCGAGTGGTTCTGGTTCTTCCTGTTCGTTCCGCTGGCCGCACTGGCCGGGTGGGTGATCGGACGGCGTGGTGGTCAACGCCACGGTGACAGCCAGGTCAGCCGCCTGTCCAGCACCTACTTCCGCGGCCTGAATTACCTGCTCAACGAGCAGCCGGACAAGGCCATCGAGCTGTTCCTGCACATCGCCGAGCTGGACAAGGAAACCTTCGAGACCCAGGTCGCGCTGGGCCACCTGTTCCGCCGCCGCGGCGAAGTCGACCGCGCCATCCGCCTGCACCAGGGCCTGGTCAACCGCCACGACCTCAGCGATGCGCAACGCGTGCAGGCGCTGCTGGCGCTGGGCGAGGACTACATGAAGTCCGGCCTGCTGGACCGCGCCGAGACCGTGTTCTCCGAACTGGCCCAGCTGGACCAGCGTGCCCCGCAGGCGCTCAAGCACCTGATCGGCATTTACCAGGCCGAGCGCGACTGGGAAAAGGCGATTGACAACGCGACCCGTTTCGAGGACGTCACCGGCGAGCCGATGGGCAAGCTGATCGGGCAGTTCGAGTGCGAACTGGCCGAACGCTTCCGCGGTGCTGGCAAGCTGGAAGAGGCGAGGGCAGCGATTGCCCGGGCCTACCAGGCCGATGCGATGTCGGTACGTGCCGGCATCATTGAAGGACGCCTGGAAACCGATGCCGGCAATCCGGAAGCGGCCGTACGCGCCTTCGAGCGTGCCGCGCGCAATGATCCGGAGTACCTGCCGGAACTGCTGCCGGCGCTGATGCAGAACTACCGCAAGGTCGGCGATCTGGCGGGCGCGCGCGCCTTCCTGTCGGAGATGACCGAGCACTACCGCGGCATCGCCCCGGTGCTGGCGCTGACCCGCCTGATGGAAGAGCAGGAGGGCGTGGCGCCGGCCCGTGCCTACCTGGGCCGCCAGCTCAAGGATCGCCCGTCGGTGCGTGGCGAGTCCGCGCTGATCGACCTGACCCTAGCTGAAGGCGCCGATTCCACGGCGACCCTGCACGACCTCAAGCACATCACCGACCAGTTGCTGGTGCGCAATCCGGCCTATCGCTGCACCCGTTGTGGTTTCGGTGCGCGCACCCACCACTGGCAGTGCCCGAGCTGCAAGGAGTGGGGTACGGTCAAGCCGCTGCTGAACTACGCGGTGCTCTGATCCATGCCGTGGCTCGTGATGGGCGCGCTGCTGGGCCTGGCCCTGCTGAGTGCGGCACTGACCTGGGCGGCGCGGGGCTACGCGCTGCGCCGGCAACTGTTTGACCAGCCGGGCGAGCGGCGCAGCCATAGCGTGGCGACCCCCCGCGGCGGCGGCATCGCCATTGTCATCAGCCTGCTGGTGACCGCCGGTGTTGCCATGTGGGCCTGGCCCGAAGCGCGTCCGAGCCTGCTGGTCGCCAGCCTTGGCCTGGCGCTGGTGGCGGGTATCGGCTGGTGGGACGACCACCGGCCGCTGCCGGCCATGCGCCGCCTGATGGTGCACTTCATCGCCGCCGCGCTGCTGGCCGCGCTGGTCAAGGTTCACGGTGGCAGCTGGCTGCTGGCCGTGCTGGTCCTGCTGTTCACCGCCTCGCTGATCAACATCTGGAATTTCATGGATGGGATCAACGGCATCGCGGCCAGCCAGGCCATTGTGGTCGCGCTGGGGCTGGCGCCGCTGCTGCCCTGGCCGTACTCGCTGGCGGCGGTCGCGTTGGGCCTGGCCTGCCTGGGCTTCCTGCCGTTCAACTTCCCGCGGGCCCGGATCTTCATGGGCGATGTCGGAAGTGGCGCGCTGGGCTACGCGGTGGCGGCAGTGCTGGCACTGGCCAGCGTCAAGACCGACATCCACTGGATCCTGCTGCTGGTGTCGGCATCGCCGTTCCTTGTGGACGCGGGCTTCACACTGCTGGCGCGCATCATTTCCGGACAACGCTGGATGGAACCCCATACCCAGCACGTCTACCAGCGCGCGGTGCAGGCAGGAGCCAGTCACGCCCAGGTAACAGGGATGTACTTTGCTTTGGGCCTGTTCAGTATTACAGTGCTTAATGTCTGCTCCAATTTGCAGCCGAGGTGGGAGGCTGCCGTGGCGATCGCGTGGTTCATTGCGCTGAGCG
This sequence comes from Stenotrophomonas sp. 62841_Sma, assembly GCF_056482945.1. Lineage (NCBI taxonomy): Bacteria > Pseudomonadati > Pseudomonadota > Gammaproteobacteria > Lysobacterales > Lysobacteraceae > Stenotrophomonas > Stenotrophomonas sp. 62841_Sma. Next base: position 1,969,765 of record NZ_CM151224.1, read on the forward strand.
TCCTCTGGCTCCTCCTGCGCAATGGATTGCGCCACCCAAAAGGAAATACCTGACTTATGGCTTCACCCTGGCGGGACAGAATCCTCGGCCTGATGCCGCGTTCGGCCATCGTCTGCCACGACCTGTTCATGGTCTGGGCATGCTGGCAGCTGCTCCACGCGGGGCGGTATTCGATCCTGGCCAACGCCCCCGAGCTCCCTCTCTGGAACGTCGACACCACGCTGGTGCTGCTGCTGCAGGGCATGGTGTTCTGGCGCGTGGGCCTCTATCGGGGCCTGTGGCGGTTCGCCAGCGTCAGCGACCTGCTGAACATCTTCAAGGCCAGTTTCATCGGCATGGTCGCCATCGTGCTGGTGCTGATGTGGAAGCGCTTCGACGGCGTGCCGATGTCGGTGCTGGTGATCTATCCGTTCGCGCTGTCGGCGCTGCTGGGCGCGCCGCGCCTGCTGTACCGGGCCTGGAAGGACTATCAGGCACTGCAGTCGGACTCGTCCGCGCGCCGCGTGCTGATCCTGGGTGCCGGCCAGGCCGCCGAGACCCTGGTCCGTGACCTGCGCCGTTCCGGTAATTTCGAGCCGGTCGGCCTGCTGGACGACGCGCCGCACCTGCGCGGCGCCAAGCTGCAGGGCCTGCCGATCCTCGGCACCCTGGACGATGCGCCGACAGTGGTCCGGGAGACGGCAGCCAAGCTGCTGGTGATCGCCATTCCGTCACTGGACGCGGCGGGCATGCAGCGGATCGTCGCCATCTGTGAAAGCACCGGCGTGCCGTTCCGCACCGTGCCCAAGCTCAGCGACATCCTGCAGGGCCAGTCGCTGCCGGGGCAGCTGAAGGAAGTGGCGATCGAGGATCTGCTGGGCCGCAAGCCGATCATGCCGGACTGGAACCTGATCCGTGGCTGGCTGGGCGGGCGTACGGTGATGGTCACCGGTGCCGGCGGTTCGATCGGCTCCGAGCTTTGCCGCCAGTGCGCACGGCATGGTGCCGGCCGCATCATCCTGCTCGAGATCAGCGAACTGCTGCTGCTGACCATCGAAGGCGAGCTGCGGCGAAGCTTCCCCGATGTCGAGATCGAAGCGGTGCTGGGCGACTGCGGTGACCCGGCGGTGATCCGCCACGCCCTGTCGCTGCATCCGGTCGACACCGCCTTCCATGCGGCTGCCTACAAGCACGTGCCGGTGCTGGAGCGGCAGCTGCGCGAAGCGGTGCGCAACAACATCCTGGCCACCGAGAACGTGGCCCGCGCCTGTCTGGAAGCGCGCGTTGAGCATTTCGTGTTCATCTCCACCGACAAGGCGGTCGACCCGGTCAATGCACTTGGCGCCAGCAAGCGCTATGCGGAGATGATCTGCCAGAGCCTGGACCAGAAGTCCACGCATACCCGTTTCGTTACGGTGCGCTTCGGCAACGTGCTGGCCTCGGCCGGCAGCGTCGTGCCGCTGTTCCGCGAACAGATCCTGCGTGGCGGTCCGGTGACCGTCACCGACCCGGAAGTCAGTCGCTACTTCATGACCATCCCGGAGGCCTGCCAGCTGATCCTGCAGGCGGCCGCTTCGGCATCGCATGGTGCGATCTATACGCTCGACATGGGCGAGCCGGTGCCGATCCGCGTGCTGGCCGAGCAGATGATCCGCCTGGCCGGCAAGCAGCCGTACAAGGACATTCCGATCATCTACACCGGGCTGCGTCCGGGCGAGAAGCTGCACGAGACGCTGTTCTATTCGGACGAGGACTACCGTTCCACCGCGCACCCGAAGATTCTCGAGGCCGGTGTACGTACGTTCTCGCGTGACCTGGTGCTGGGCAATGTCCCGCGCCTGCGCGATGCCGTGGCTGGTTACGACACGACCAGCATCCAGGAGATCCTGTTCGCGACGATGCCGGAGTTCTCTCCCATCGAACAGGATGCTTACATTTCATCCGCTAAAGTCGTGCCCTTTCCGGCACGTGAGGCCAACAGGCACCAATGAGCAAGCGAATTCGCAAGGCAGTTTTCCCAGTGGCAGGGCTCGGGACGCGCTTTTTGCCGGCAACCAAGACGGTTCCGAAGGAAATGTTGCCGATCATTGATCGTCCGCTGATCCAGTACGCGGTCGATGAAGCGATTGAAGCCGGTTGCGACACGCTGGTGTTCATCACCAACCGCTACAAGCATGCCGTGGCCGACTACTTCGACAAGGCCTACGAACTGGAGCAGAAGCTCGAGCGCGCCGGCAAGCAGGAGCAGCTGGAGATGATCCGCCATGTGCTGCCCAATGGCGTGCGCGCGATCTTCGTGACCCAGGCCGAAGCACTGGGCCTGGGCCATGCGGTGCTGTGCGCCAAGGCCGTGATCGGTGACGAGCCGTTCGCGGTGCTGCTGCCGGACGACCTGATCTGGAACCGCGGCGACGGCGCACTGAAGCAGATGGCAGACCTCAACGAGGCCAGTGGTGCCAGCGTGATCGCCGTTGAAGACGTGCCGCACGACAAGACTGCCAGCTACGGCATCGTTGCCACTGAAGCGTTCGACGGCCGCAAGGGTCGCATTTCGCAGATCGTGGAGAAGCCGAAGCCGGAGGACGCACCGAGCGACCTGGCCGTGGTTGGCCGTTATGTGCTGAGCCCGAAGATTTTCGAGCTGCTGGAACAGACCGGCAGTGGTGCCGGTGGCGAGATCCAGCTGACCGATGCGATCGCGCAGCTGCTGAAGACCGAAGAGGTCGATGCCTACCGCTTCGAGGGCACCCGCTTCGACTGCGGCACGCACCTGGGGCTGGTGGAGGCGACGATCCGCTTCGCGCTGGACAACCCGAAGCTGGCAGGGCCGGCGCGGGAGAAACTGACGGCGATGTTGGCGGATTAAGGGTTCTATCAAGCGCTCCGTGCTGCGCCTTGATTGATACGTGGGGGAGGGGGCGGATGGCCCTCTCCAAAACACGCCAAAGCCCTTCCATGGTGCTCGATGGCGCCATCCATGGCGCCAACGGTTTTGGAGAGGGCCATCCGCCCCCTCTCGACAGTTTCCGTGCGGCGCGGACGGGAAGGGCGGAATCAAGGGCAAAAGCAAAAGCAAAAGCAAAAGCAAAAGCAAAAGCAAAAGCAAAAGCAAAAAGGCAGCCGGTGGCTGCCTTTTTTGCTTGTTGGGGTCAGAGCCCTTTGCTGCGCAAAGGGCTCTGACCCCAGACTTTGCTTCTGCTCACCCCTCCGCCGCGTGGAATGCTGGCTGGCACGGGTGGGTGAGGCTGACCGGGACCGTTGGCGCCATGGATGGCGCCATCGAGCCCCCAGGGACGGGTTCACGGCGTGTCCCGGGCAGTCTCACCCACCCGGGCCCTGCAGTACGCCGACATCCCGACCGGCAACGCTTTGAACCTTACAGCGCCTCGAAAATACCCGCTGCGCCCATGCCGGTGCCGATGCACATCGTCACCATGCCGTACTTCTGCTGGCGACGGCGCAGGCCGTGCAGCAGGGTTGCCGTGCGGATCGCGCCGGTCGCGCCCAGCGGGTGGCCCAGGGCAATCGCGCCACCCAGCGGGTTGACCTTGTTCGGGTCTAGGCCGCAATCGCGGATCACCGCCAGCGACTGCGCGGCGAACGCTTCGTTCAGTTCAATCCAGTCCAGCTGGTCCTGGGTCAGGCCGGCCTGCTTCAGTGCCTTCGGGATCGCGGCGATCGGGCCGATGCCCATCACTTCCGGGCGCACGCCGGCTACCGAGAAGCTGACGAAACGGGCCAGCGGGGTCAGGCCGTAGTCCTTGATCGCCTGTTCCGAGGCCAGCAGCACGGCACCGGCGCCGTCGCTCATCTGCGACGAGTTGCCAGCAGTGACGGTGCCGCCGAACTGGCCGTTGCGGAACACCGGGCGCAGCTTGGCCAGGCCTTCGGCCGAGGAATCCGGGCGCGGGCCTTCGTCGGTGTCGGCGATCTTGTTGCGGGTGATGATGCGCTGGCCATCGGCCAGGTCCGGCAGGTGCGAGACGATCTCGTACGGGCTGATCTCGTCCTTGAACTCGCCGTTCTGGATCGCGGCCATGGCCTTCTGGTGCGAGGCCAGGGCGAAGGCGTCCTGGTCTTCGCGCGAGACCTTCCACTCTTCGGCCACCTTCTCGGCGGTGATGCCCATGCCGTAGGCGATGGCGACGTGGTCGTTGTCGAACACGCTCGGCGCCATGGCGATCTTGTTGCCCATCATCGGCACCATCGACATCGATTCGGTACCACCGGCCAGCATCAGGTCGGCATTGCCCAGGCGGATCGCGTCGGCGGCCTGCGCCACGGCCTGCAGGCCGGACGAGCAGAAGCGGTTCACGGTCTGCGCGGCGATGGTGTTGGGCAGGCCAGCCAGCAGCACGCCGATGCGTGCCACGTTCATGCCCTGCTCGGCTTCCGGCATGGCGCAGCCGATGATTGCGTCATCGATGCGGTTGACGTCCACGCCCGGGGCCTGGGCGACGACGCTGCGCAGCACGTGCGCAAGCATGTCGTCGGGGCGGGTGTTGCGGAACATGCCCTTGGGCGCCTTGCCGACCGGGGTACGGGTGGCGGCGACGATGTAGGCGTCCTGGATTTGCTTGGTCATTGCAGTGATCTCTCGAATTGGTTTTGCCGGTGTGCCCACCAAGGTGGGCACCTACCAGAGGCAGAGGGATGCCGGCCAGGGGCCGGCACCCGCCATCAATCAGTTACGCAGCGGCTTGCCGGTCTTGAGCATGTGCGCGATGCGGGCCTGGGTCTTTTCCTGCTGGGCCAGTTCGACGAAGTGCTTGCGCTCCAGGGTCAGCAGCCACTCTTCGTCCACCAGGGTGCCGCGGTCGACCTTGCCACCGCACAGCACGGTGGCGATGCGCTCGGCGATCTCGTAGTCGTACGGGCTGATGAAACGGCCTTCCAGCATGTTGACCAGCATCATCTTGAAGGTGGCGATACCCACGTCGCCGGCCACCTGGATGCGGCGTGCCGGCAGCGGCGGACGGTAGCCCGCTTCGGCCAGGGCGCGCGCTTCGGCCTTGGCGATGTGCAGGGCCTCGTAGCTGTTGAACACCACCTTGTCGGTGCTGCGCAGCAGGCCCAGTTCCTTGGCGTTGACCGCCGAGTTGGAGACCTTGGCCATCGCCACGGTTTCGAAGGTCTTCTTCAGTTCGGCGAACACGTCACCGCCCGGGCCAGCGGCCTGCGAGGCGCGCACGGCCAGTTCCTTCAGGCCACCACCGGCCGGCAGCAGGCCGACGCCGGCCTCGACCAGGCCGATGTAGCTTTCCAGGAAGGCCACGGTCTTGGCGCTGTGCATCTGGAACTCGCAACCACCACCCAGCGCCAGGCCACGCACGGCAGCCACCACCGGCACCAGCGAGTACTTGATGCGCTGGCTGGTGCGCTGGAAGTTGGCGACCATCTCTTCGAACTGGTCGACCTTGCCGGCCTGCAGCAGGCCCAATGCACCGGCCAGGTCGGCACCGGCGGAGAAGGGTTCCTTCTGCTGCCAGATCACCAGGCCCTGGAAGTCCTTCTCGGCGCGGCTGACACATTCCTGCAGGCCGTCGAGCACCTGGTCGGACACGGTGTTCATCTTGGTCTTGAAGCTGACCACGGCGATGCCGTCGCCGTCGTGCCACATGCGCAGGCCGTCGTTCTCGAACACGGTCTCGCCCGGCGCGAACTTCTCGCCCAGCAGCGGATCCGGGAAGCGCTGGCGCTGATACACCGGCAGCGACGAGCGCGGCAGCTTGGCGTTGCGCGACGGGCTGTAGCTGCCCTCGGCGGCGTGCACGCCATCGCGGCCATCGAACACCCAATCCGGCAGCGGGGCGTTGCTCATGCTCTTGCCGGCGACGATGTCATCAGCAATCCACTGTGCCACCTGCTTCCAGCCGGCGGCCTGCCAGGTTTCGAACGGGCCCAGCGACCAGCCGTAGCCCCAGCGGATGGCGAGGTCGACGTCGCGCGCGGTCTCGGCGATGTCGGCCAGGTGGTAGGCGCTGTAGTGGAACAGGTCGCGGAAGGTCGCCCACAGGAACTGCGCCTGCGGGTGCTGGCTTTCGCGCAGCTTGGCGAACTTCTCGGCCGGGTTCTTGATCTTCAGGATCTCGACCACTTCCGGTGCGGCGGTGCGATCAGCAGCGCGGTAGTCCTGCTTTTCCAGGTCGAGGACGACGATGTCCTTGCCGACCTTGCGGAAGATGCCGGCGCCGGTCTTCTGGCCCAGCGCGCCCTTGGAGATCAGCGCGTCCAGCCACTTCGGCGACTTGAAGAATTCATGCCACGGGTCGTTGGGCAGGGTATCGCCCATGGTCTTGATGACGTGGGCCATGGTGTCCAGGCCGACCACGTCGGAGGTGCGGTAGGTGGCCGACTTCGGGCGGCCGACCAGCGGGCCGGTCAGGCCGTCCACTTCATCGAAGCCCAGGCCGAACTGCTGGGTGTGGTGGATGGTGGACAGGATCGAGAACACGCCGATGCGGTTGCCGATGAAGTTCGGGGTGTCCTTGGCGTACACCACGCCCTTGCCCAGGGTGGTGACCAGGAATTCTTCCAGGCCTTCCAGCACGGCGGCGTCGGTGGTGGTGGCCGGGATCAGCTCGGCCAGGTGCATGTAGCGCGGCGGGTTGAAGAAGTGCACGCCGCAGAAGCGGTGGCGCAGCTGCTCGGGCAGCACGTCGGCCAGCTTGTTGATGCCCAGGCCCGAGGTGTTGGAGGCCAGCACCGCGTGGTCGGCCACGAACGGCGCGATCTTCTTGTACAGGTCCTGCTTCCAGTCCATGCGCTCGGCGATGGCCTCGATGATCAGGTCGCAGTCCTTCAGCTGCTCCAGGCCGGACTCGTAGTTGGCCGGGGTGATGGCTTCGGCCAGCGACTTGCTGGCCAGCGGCGCCGGGCTCAGCTTGCCCAGGTTGGCGATCGCCTTCAGCACGATGCCGTCAGCCGGACCCTCCTTGGCGGGCAGGTCGAACAGCACGGTGTCGACGCCAGCGTTGGTGAGGTGGGCGGCGATCTGGGCACCCATGACGCCGGCACCCAGCACGGCGGCGCGGCGGACTAGCAGGGAATTGGACATGGTGTAGGGCCTTTGTTGGTCAGCAGTTACTGGGTGGAATCAAGGGGAAGCGGGCAGGGCGCTGGCGCGTGCGGCGGCGCGGAACCCGGCTTCGGCGAAATGGATCAGTTCGTGGGCGGCATGGGCACGATGCGCCGCTTCGGTGACACCGGCGGGACGCTTGATCAGCCCGAAGTCGGCCATGGCATAGGTGAGCGAGCCGGCCAGGAAATCCAGGCGCCAGTACAGCTCTTCCTTGCTCAGGTCGGGTGCGCATTCGGCAATCGCCTTGCCGAACGCACGCAGCACGTGACCGTAGTGGTCGGACAGGAACTTGCGCAGGTTGTCGTTCTTCTCGGCGTAGGCGCGGGCGATCACGCGCACGAAGGCGCCGCCGTTCTGGCGGTCCTGGGCCAGCGCCAGTGCCGGCTCGACGAAGGCGGCCAGCACCGGGCGCAGCTGCCCGGGGTGTTCGCTGCGGGCGCGCTCGAGCTGCGCCAGGCGCGCGCCGGTCATCTCGTCCATGCGGCGGCGGAACACCTCGTTGACCAGGTTTTCCTTGGAGCCGAAGTGGTAGTTGACCGCGGCGATGTTGACGTCGGCCTGGCTGGTCACCTGGCGCAGCGACGTGCCGGCGAAGCCGTGCTGTGCGAACAGCTCCTCGGCCGCGCCGAGGATCCGGTCCTTGGTCGAGAAGTGGGCGGGTTTGGCCATCGGCGGGCGGACCTTAATCAAACGATTGTTTGATACTAGGACCAGACGGTAGCGTATGGCATTTTGCAGTGCAGCAAAATCCTGTCGCCCGGTTACAAGGGATTCAGTAGTGCCAGCCCATGGCTGGCAACGCTTGATCCTGAATGGGCAGGCTCCGGCGCTCGATATCCGGCATCCTGCCTGCCAGCCATGGGCTGGCACTACTGCACGGGATCTTTTACAATTCGCCTACGTTTATCAGGCTAAGCCCGCGTCCCGACGCGGGTTTTTTTCATGTTACCCTTCGGGCCATCAGCGGCCCGATTCCATTGGAGACATCCCATGGCGCTGGAGCGCACCCTTTCGATCATCAAGCCGGACGCCGTTGCCAAGAACGTCATCGGCGAAATCTACGCCCGCTTCGAGAAGGCCGGCCTGAAGGTCGTGGCCGCCAAGTACAAGCAGCTGTCGCGCCGTGAAGCCGAAGGCTTCTACGCCGTGCACCGCGAGCGTCCGTTCTTCAACGCGCTGGTCGAGTTCATGATCTCCGGCCCGGTGATGATCCAGGCCCTGGAAGGCGAGAACGCCGTCCTGGCCCACCGCGACCTGCTGGGCGCCACCAACCCGAAGGAAGCCGCTGCGGGCACCATCCGCGCCGACTTCGCCGAATCCATCGATGCCAACGCCGCCCACGGCTCGGACTCGGTCGAGAATGCCGCGATTGAAATCGCCTACTTCTTCGCCGCCACCGAAGTCGTTTCGCGCTGAGAGTAATGCCGTGAACGAGGTCGTACAGTCCCCCGCCATCCAGCCGCTGCCGAAGTCGGCACCCACGGCTGGCAAGCAGAACCTGCTCGACCTCGATCGCGCGGGCCTGGAGAAGTTTTTCGTCGAGGTTCTCGGCGAGAAGAAGTTCCGTGCCCATCAGGTGATGAAGTGGATCCACCATCGCTACGTCACCGATTTCGATGAAATGACCGACCTCGGCAAGGTCCTGCGCGCCAAGCTGCAGGCCCATGCCGAGGTGCTGGTTCCCAACATCGTGTTCGACAAGCCCTCCGCCGACGGCACCCACAAGTGGCTGCTGGCGATGGGCGTGGATGGCAAGAACGCCATCGAGACCGTGTACATCCCGGACAAGACCCGCGGCACGCTGTGCGTGTCCTCGCAGGTCGGTTGCGGCCTGAACTGCACGTTCTGCTCCACCGCCACCCAGGGCTTCAACCGCAACCTGACCACCGCCGAGATCATCGGCCAGGTGTGGGTTGCCGCGCGCCACCTGGGCAACGTGCCGCACCAGATGCGCCGCCTCACCAACGTGGTGATGATGGGCATGGGCGAGCCGCTGATGAATTTCGACAACGTCGTGCGCGCCATGAGCGTGATGCGCGACGACCTGGGCTACGGCCTGGCCAACAAGCGCGTGACCCTGTCGACCTCCGGCCTGGTGCCGCAGATCGACCGCCTGTCTGCCGAAAGCGACGTGTCGCTGGCGGTGTCGCTGCATGCGCCGAACGATGCGCTGCGCGAGACGCTGGTGCCGCTCAACAAGAAGTATCCGATCGCCGAGCTGATGGCCTCGTGCGCACGCTACCTGCGCGCCAACAAGCGCCGCGAATCGGTCACCTTCGAATACACCCTGATGAAGGGCATCAACGACAAGCCCGAGCATGCCCGCGAGCTGGCCCGCCTGATGCGCCAGTTCGACAACGCGGTGCAGGCCAAGGATTCGGGCAAGGTCAACCTGATTCCGTTCAACCCGTTCCCGGGCACCCGCTACGAGCGTTCGGAAGAAGCGCACATCCGTGCCTTCCAGAAGATCCTGCTCGACAGCAACGTGCTGACCATGGTCCGCCGCACCCGAGGCGACGACATCGACGCCGCCTGCGGCCAGCTCAAGGGCCAGGTGATGGACCGCACCCGCCGCCAGGCGGAGTTCAACAAGACGCTGCAGGCGGGGAAGGGGAGCGATGCCGCGGCCTGACCGCCTCTGGCTGGTTCTGTTCGCAGGCATGCTGGCCGTTGCGGTCGGCGGCTGCAAATCCCATCCCAAGGCCAAGCTGGGCCCCAGCGAGGCGCCGGTCTACTCGGTCCGTGATCCGGACAGCGTGCGGCGCCAGGTGCGCCTGCAGGACCTGCTGGCCCTGGCCGCCCGCGACATGCAGGTAGGTAACCTCGATGCGGCCGAACGCAAGGCGCGCGAGGCGCTGAAGCTGGCCCCCGAGTCGCCCGATGCGCTGGTGCTGCTGGCCGGCATCGACGAGCGCCGTGGCCGGACCCAGCAGGCTGGCGAGAGCTTCCGCAGGGCTGCCGAGCAGGCGCCGCAGCGCGGGGACATTCTCAACAATTACGGCGCGTGGCTGTGCCAGCAGGGCCGGCCGGCCGAGTCGCTGGTCTGGTTCGATCGTGCGCTGCAGGCGCCGGGCTACGCCACGCCGGCCGAGTCCCGGGCCAATGCCGGGGGCTGTGCGCTGGACGCCGGCCAGTTCGAACGTGCCGAGCGCGACCTGCGTGCGGCGCTGGCCACGCTGCCGGGAAACCCGGTCGCGCTGGAGGCGATGGCCCAGCTCAGCTTCCGCCAGGGCCGCTTCATGGAAGCCCGGGCCTTCGCCGAACGTAGGATTGCGGCTGCACCCGCAACGCGTTCCGTGTTACAACTTGCGTCTCAAATCGAAGCGCGGCTGGGTGATCGGGCGGCATCTGACCGCTATCTTCAGCGCATTCGACAGGAATTTCCGCAGGAAGCGGGCTCCTAACTCCAGGGTTGATGCATTGTGATTGATGACCAGACTGTGAGCGCTCTCGAGACTGCGGCCGGCTGCGGCAGCCGCCTGCGCCAGGCCCGCGAGGCGGCCGGACTGACCCTCGAAGATGTCGGCTCGCGCCTGCGCATGCCGGTCCAGGTGGTCAGGTCGCTGGAAGAGGAACAATGGCAGAAGCTGGGGGCGCCGGTGTTCGTGCGCGGCCAGCTGCGCAGCTACGCGCGCCTGCTGGACGTGGATGTGAGCCAGCTGCTGGAGCAGGCCCAGGTCGGCCCGGTGGTTCCACCCACCCTGGTCAGCCATACCCACACCCCGCGTGCGCGCCGCATTGCCGAGAATCTCGGCCGTCGCGTGCTGTATGTCGGTATCACCGCGGTGCTGGCGGTGCCGGTGTGGTTCGCCACCCGTGGTCATTTTGATGGCAGTGCGACGCCGTCGCCGAACACCGCTTCGCTGGACGCGATCCCGGCCGCTGTGCCGGTGACCCCGTCTGCCGCCGGCGTCGAGCCGGCCGCCGTGGCTGACGTGGCGAGCGCCCCGGCCAGCAAGCCGGCCGCCACCCCGTACGTAGCCTCGCTGGCCCCGGTGCCGCGTTCAGCCCCGGCACCGGCGGCTGCCGCCAACACGCTGGACATGCAGTTCAGCGGCGACAGCTGGGTCGATATCGGCGGCCCGGACGGCGCTACCGTCGAGAAGGCGCTGATCAAGTCCGGCGAGAGCCGCAGCTTCACGCCGGGCCAGGTGACCCGGGTGACCCTGGGCAACGCCTCGGCGGTCCAGGTTCAGCAGAACGGCGCTATCGTCGATCTGACCCCCTACCAGCGAGCCAACGTGGCACGCTTTCAGGTATCCTCTGAAGGCTCCGTAGTCCCGGTTTCGCACTGAGGCGCGGTTTCACCACCTTCGATTAATCCCAATGGTCCCTCCCGATGGGCGGGGCGAGAGTACGCATGGCGATCGACGATCTGCTCGACGAGCACGAACAAAGTGAACGCGTCCGCAGCTGGCTGCGGAAGAATGGCGCCAGCATCCTCGGTGGCGTAGTCATCGCCATCGGTGCCATTGCCGGCTGGCAGTGGTACCAGAAGGATCAGGGCGGCAAGCTGGCCTCGGCCAATGTCGAGTACCAGAAGGCGCTCGTTGGCCTGCAGCAGAACAAGCTCGACGACGCCTCCAAGGCGGTCAAGGCGCTCGAAGCCGGCCCGTCCAGCATCTACGGCGACCTCGCGGCGCTGCAGCTGGCCAAGGCCCAGGTCGACGCCGGCAAGAACGAAGAAGCCCTGGCCACCCTGCGCGGCGTGAAGGTCGAAGGTGACCTGCAGCGCGTGGTCGACCAGCGTGTGGCCCGCCTGCTGGTGGCCACCGGCAAGAGTGACGAGGCGATCAAGCTGCTGGGCAGCGCCACCGACAGCAGCAGCCTGGAAATCCATGGCGACGCGCTGATGGCGCAGGGCAAGCGTGATGACGCCCGAGGCCAGTACGAGAAAGCGCTGAAGTCGCTGGACGTGGCAGCGCCGCAGCGGCGCCTGCTGGAAACCAAGGTTATGGACGCCGGCGGCACCGTTGCCGCCCCTGCGGAGTCGGTTTGATGAGTCAGAAGGTCATGATCACCCGCGTCGCCACCGTGCTCCTGATGGGCATGGCCCTGACCGGCTGCAGCACCGTGAAGGGCTGGTTCGCCGGCAAGGACGCGGCCGCGAAGAAGGCACAGGAACCGGCTGAGCTGGTCAAGTTCGAGCCGACCGTGAAGGTCAACAAGGCCTGGTCGGTCAACCTCGGCAAGGGCGAGCGCCGCATCGGCGTGCGCCAGGGCCCGGCCGTGGCCAACGGCCACGTGTTCGCTGCGGCACTCACCGGTGGCGTGCACGCCATCGACCTGCAGACCGGCAAGAAGGTCTGGACCTGGGAGCCGAAGAAGGAAAAGAAGAAGGCCAAGCTGCGCCTGTCCGGCGGCCCGGGGGTCGGTGAGAACCTGGTCGTGATCGGCACGCTCGATGGCCAGGTCATCGCCCTGGACATCAACGACGGCAGCGAGAAGTGGCGCGCCCGTGTTCCGGGTGAAGTCATCGCCGCGCCGGCCATCGCCCAGGGCGCGGTCTACGTGCGCAGCAATGACGGCCGCATCACCGCATTCGATGCCGGCAACGGCACCCAGAAGTGGTTCAACCCGAGCGAGCTGCCGGCGCTGACCGTGCGTGGCAACGCGCCGGTGGTGACCGGCCCGGGCGTGCTGTTCATCGGCAAGGACGAGGGCGCGGTTGCCGCCCTGGCCCAGCAGGATGGCCGCACCCTGTGGGAACAGAATGTGGGCAACGGTGAAGGCCGTACCGAGCTGGAGCGCATGGCCGATGTCGACGGTGCGCCGGTGCTGGATGGCAACACCCTGTTCGTGAGCAGCTTCAAGAACCAGACGATGGCCATCGAAGGCCCGACCGGTCGCCCGCTGTGGGCGCGCGACCATGGTGGTGCCGGTGGCGTGGCGGTCTCGTCTGGCAATGTGTTCGTCACCGACAACAAGGGCGGCGTGTTCGGTCTGGACAAGGCCAGCGGCGCGGCGATGTGGTCGCAGACCGCACTGGCCCGTCGCTCGCTGACTGGCCCGGCACTGCACGGCGACTACGTCGTGGTCGGCGACTACAAGGGATACGTGCACTGGCTGCAGACCTCCGATGGTGCGATGGCGGCACGGGCAAAGAGCGGCGGTGACGCCCTGCTGGCCCAGCCAATCGTCGTAGACGGGGTGCTGCTGGTGCAGAACGTTGATGGCAAGCTGACCGCCTTCCGGTTGGCAAATTAAAAATTGGAGTAATCGCGATGCTGCCTTTGGTCGCCCTGGTTGGACGGCCGAATGTCGGCAAGTCGACTATTTTCAATGCGCTTACGCGCACCCGTGACGCGCTGGTCCATGACCAGCCCGGCGTCACCCGCGACCGCAACTACGGTGTCTGCCGTCTGGACGAGGACAATCATTTCCTCGTCGTCGACACCGGCGGTATCGCGGAAGAGGAAGAGGGTCTGGCAGGGGCTACCACCCGCCAGGCCCGTGCCGCTGCGGCGGAAGCCGACCTGATCCTGTTCGTGGTCGATGCCCGTGAGGGTACCTCGGCGATGGACGACGAGATCCTGGCCTGGCTGCGCAAGCTGTCGCGCCCGACGCTGCTGCTGATCAACAAGATCGACGGCACCGACGAGGACACCGTGCGTTCGGAATTCGCCCGTTACGGCTTCGGCGAGATGTTGACCGTGTCGGCTGCGCACCGCCAGGGTCTGGACGACCTGCTGGACGAAGTGATCCAGCGCCTGCCGGAAGAAGGCAGCGGCGAAGAGCTGGACAACGATCCGAACCGCATCCGCATCGCCTTCGTAGGCCGCCCGAACGTGGGCAAGTCGACGCTGGTCAACCGCATCCTCGGCGAGGAGCGCATGATCGCCTCCGACGTGCCGGGCACCACCCGCGACTCGATCGCCGTGGACCTGGAGCGTGACGGCCGCGAATACCGCCTGATCGATACCGCCGGCCTGCGCCGTCGTTCGCGCGTGGACGAGGTCGTCGAGAAGTTCTCGGTGGTCAAGACCATGCAGTCGATCGAGCAGTGCCAGGTGGCCGTGCTGATGCTCGACGCCACCGAAGGCGTGACCGACCAGGACGCCACCGTGCTCGGTGCCGTGCTCGACGCGGGCCGTGCGCTGGTGATCGCCATCAACAAGTGGGATGGCCTGACCGAGTACCAGCGTGAGCAGGCTGAAACCATGCTGTCGCTGAAGCTGGGCTTCGTGCCGTGGGCCGAGTCGGTGCGCATCTCGGCCAAGCATGGCTCGGGCCTGCGTGAGCTGTTCCGCGCGGTGCACCGCGCGCACGAATCGGCGAACAAGACCTTCACCACCAGCGAAGTGAACAAGGCGCTGGAAGTGGCGTACGAGACCAACCCGCCGCCGACCATCCGCGGCCATGTCTCCAAGCTGCGTTACGTGCACCCGGCCGGCGCAAACCCGCCGACCTTCATCGTGCACGGCACCCGCCTGAAGGAACTGCAGGAGTCGTACAAGCGCTACCTGGAGAACTTCTTCCGCAAGCGCTTCAAGCTGATCGGCACGCCCGTGAGCTTCATCTTCCGCGAGGGCACCAACCCGTACGAGGGCAAGAAGAACGTCCTCACCGAGCGGCAGGTCAAGGCCAAGCGGCGCTTGATGAAGCACGTCAAGGGCAAGTGATGCAGAGAAAGGCGGCCGCAGGGCCGCCTTTCTTGTTTGTGGTAGTGCCGGCCGCTGGCCGGCAACCCGATGATGCCTGGCGTGTTCACGAGGTTGCCGGCCAGCGGCCGGCACTACCGTGTATCTACAGACCTCGATCAGAGCGGACTGCTGCGACGAGCGCGGCAATGCGGCAACGCGCATGGGATGCCTCGGCCGCGCCGCGATGTTGAAGCCGGTTGCACCTGGCGTGTGGCGGGGATTGATTCCGGCAGCTGCACCTGCCCCGTGATGCTTGCCCAGACCAGGGTCGTACCCAGTGCACCTGCCAGGTACGCCACCGACACCGCCCCGATCAGCAGGCCCGCGGCATGCTCCAGCCATGGAAGCAATCGGCAACACCCCTGCGCCCAGCGCGGATGGCTGCCGAGCCACGCCATCAGCAGGCCGAGCGACAGTGCGACGCCACTCAGGCAGGCCACGTAAGCGGCCTGGGTGCCCGTGTCGGCGACGAGGCCGGTAACCAGGGCTGCAATCGCGAACTGCAGCATCCAGTTGCTGCTGCTGGCGAGCGCCAGCAGGCATCCTGCTTCGGCGTGCGGCCAACGGGAGCGGGCGCGCAGGCCCCAGGGCATCTGCAGGGAAAGCGGAGAGAACGGGGTCAAGCCGGCGTCGCGCAGGCACATGCCCGCCAGGCGCAGCAGCAGGAGGCAGCCCGCGCACTGCATCGCCAGCGTCCACAGGCCGCGGTTTCCCAGCATGCCCGCTGCAACGAAAGCCGTCGCACAGATGACGCCCGTACCGATGGCGATACCGAACGACGCGGCCATGGCAGCGTGCCCGCCTGCGCCCATCGCGGTGCGCAGGATCTTCGCGTGATGCGAAGCAGGCAGGAGCATGGCGAAGCCGTACAGCACCGCGACGATGAAGAACTGCTGCACGTAAACCTGCCACTGACCTACAGAAAGTGCAGAGTGTGGGCGGGTGTGAACGCACGGTATTGAACGCCATTGCGACAGGCGCGAATCGCTGGCGTCAGCCGGCCCACAGCGACACGACGATCCATAGCGCCAGCGCGATCATCAGAAACCCTGCGGCCCGCTCCAGCCAGGGCAGGGCGCGTGCGAACCGACGCAGCACCCACGGGTGGCCGACCAGCGCGGCGACCAGCAGATCCCAAAGCAGGACGATGCCGAACATCCACGCGCCATAGAAGAATTTCGTTGCGGCGTTGGCCTGCGGGCCATTGAGCATTGCCGCCAACGTTGCGTAGAACAGCGCATTCTTCGGGTTCAGCAGCGCAGACAGGGCGCCCAGCCCTGCCGCCTTCCACCACCCGTGCGTATCGCCTGCGCGCGATTCCGCGGCAGATGCCTGCAGCGTCGTCGAGCCCGCATGGCGCAGGAACAGCGTGCCGAGGTACAGCAGGAACCCGCAGCCCGCCAACTGCACCGCAATGAACCCTGCGCTGCCTGCGCGCAGCATGGCCATTCCGGTGAAAGCCGCCACGATGAAGACGCCATTGCCGACGGCGATGCCTGCGCAGGCGCCACTGGCGGTGCGCCAGCCAGAGGTGATCGCGGTGCGTGCAACGAGGAAGAAATCGGGACCGGGTGAGAGCAGGGCGAAAAAATGAACGGTGGCGATGATCAGGAACTGTTCCATCAGGTCCGGCGGCGGCTGGCTGGGGCGCCAGTCTGGGGATGTGCCGCGCGGTGGTATTGAACGTTATTGCAGGCTCAGCGCCGGTACTGGCCCGGGGTCGCACCGGCGTGGGCCTTGAAGACCCGCTGGAAATGACTCTGGTCGGCAAAGCCCAGTGCATGCGCGACCACGGCCAGTGCCTGGCCTTCGCACAACCGTCGGCGAGCCTCCTGGATGCGCTGGTCGATCTGCCAGGCGTGTGGAGTCAGGCCCGTGGCACGTCGGAAGGCGCGGATCAGCTGGTAGCGGCTCATGCCCGCCAGCGATGCCAGTTCCTGCAGGACCGGGGTGTGTTCGAGCCGCTGGCGCAGAACGTCCATCACCGGCTGCACTCGCTGCTGCAATGCGGCATCTTCAGGCGGGCCGGCGACGGCTACCCCATCGTGTTCATCCAGATCGCCGACGAACGCGATCAGGGCCGCTTCCTTGACGCTGACCGGATCGTCGGAGAACAGCGTCTCGTTGAGCTGGCAGTACTGCTGGTAGCGCCGGCGATGGTGGGAAATCCGGATGGGTTCCTGCTGCCAATCGGGTCCGGGCAGGCCGTCATACTCGGCGCGGACTTCGGCCATCCAGCGCGCATCCAGGTGCAGCATTTGGTAGCTCCAGACCTGGCTGGGCAGGGGGTTGCAGGCATGCACGCGGCCTGCGGGTACGCCGACCAGGCTGCCGGGCTGCAGCAGGCGCGGTCCTTCCGCGGCGCCGGTGAACACGCTGCTGCCGGCGTCCACGGCGCCGATCGAGAAGGTGTCATGGCTGTGCGGGCGATGGCAGGCGCGGCTGTCGCAGGCCCGTCGGCTTTCGACGAAGGGCATGCGCGGGTCACGCCAGAATTCGGTGGCAGGGCGCATGCAGCGGTTCCGGGATGCAGGGGGCAACGCCCGCATGGTGCCATGTTCGGGGCAAGGCGCGTCGAGGGTGTCTGCGCGATAATGCGGCCATGAGCATCCAAGAGCTTTCCCCCGCGCAGGCGCGTGAACGCCTGGCCCACGGCGCCGTGCTGATCGATGTGCGCGAGGCGCACGAACGGGCCGGGGGCATGGCCGAGGGCGCGCGCGGCGTGGCCAAGGGCGAGCTGCAGGCCGACCCGGCCGCGCATCTGCCAAAGCACGACCAGGAAATCCTGTTGATCTGCCAGAGCGGCAAGCGCTCGGCCGATGCTGCGCAGTTCCTGCTGGAGGCTGGATACACCAATGTGGCTTCCGTGAGCGGCGGTACCGTGGCCTGGCGCGAGCAGTCGCTGCCGCTGGTGCAGCCGCTGGCCAGCGCCGCCGACCGCGATTTCTTTGATCGCTACTCACGCCACCTGCTGCTGCCGCAGGTGGGCGAGGCCGGCCAGCGCCGGCTACAGCAGTCGCGGGTGCTGGTGCTGGGTGCCGGTGGCCTGGGCGCGCCGGCCGGCTTCTATCTGGCGGCCGCCGGGGTAGGGCACCTGCGCTTCGCCGACCATGACCGCGTGGAGCGCAGCAACCTGCATCGGCAGATCGTGCATACCGAAGCCAGCGTCGGCCAGCTCAAGGTCGATTCGGCGCGTGAGCGGCTGCTGGCACTGAACCCGTCGATCGAGGTCGAGGCGGTGCCGGAGCGGGTCACCTCCGAGAACGTGGATGCGCTGCTGGACGGCGTGGACGCGGTGCTGGACGGCTCGGACAACTTCCCGCTGCGCTACCTGCTCAACGACGCCTGCATCAAGCACGCCAAGCCGCTGGTGTATGCCGCCATCGAGCGCTTTGATGGCCAGGTAAGCGTGTTTGACGCGGGCCGCCAGCGTGGCGTGGCGCCGTGCTACCGCTGCCTGTTCCCGGAGCCGCCGCCGCCGGAGTTCGCTCCGAACTGTTCCGAGGCTGGGGTGCTGGGTGTGCTGCCTGGCCTGGCCGGGGTGCTGCAGGCCACCGAGGTGCTGAAGCTGCTGCTGGGCATCGGCGAGCCGCTGGTCGGCCGGCTGCTGCGCTTCGACGCGCTGGGCATGCGCTTCCGCGAGACCGGCATCCGGCCGGACCCGCATTGCCCGGTGTGCGCGCCGGGCGTGCCGTTCCCGGGGTATATCGATTACGCCGCGTTTTGCCGGGGCGGGTGAGGCTGGCCGGGGAATGCGTTGGTAGATGCCGACCTTGGTCGGCGCTCTTGTGCCAACCAAGGTTGGCACCTACCGAAGCGGGTGCATGGTTGGCGCCCGCCGATGCGCATGCATGGTTGGCACCCATCGACGCGCATGCACGGTTTCGGGATGATGCTGGGGGTCGCTCCTCACATCGTTCCATCTCCAAGACAATCCGGCGCAACATGTGTGCTATTGCCGTCATCGGCATTGCTCTATTGTTGAACCCGATTCTGGATCTTGGGGAAAACACCGCATGGCGGTAGAAGCAGCGACCAGCGAGCTGGTCAAGGTCGTGGCCCTGTTGGGCGCGGCGGTGGTGATGGTGCCTTTGTTCCGCCGGGCCGGCCTGGGCTCGGTGCTGGGCTACTTCGCTGCCGGCCTGGCGATCGGACCGTTCGGGCTGGGCTGGTTCTCCGACCCGCAGGCCATCCTGCATACCGCCGAGCTCGGCGTGGTGATGTTCCTGTTCGTGATCGGCCTGGAGATGCGGCCCTCACACCTGTGGAGCCTGCGCAAGGAAATCTTCGGGCTGGGCACGCTGCAGATCGTCACCTGTGCGCTGGTGCTGACCAGTATCGCCAAGCTGTTCGGCCTGCCATGGCAGGTGGCCTTCATCGGTGCCACCGGCTTCGTGCTGACCTCCACCGCGGTGGTGATGCAGCTGCTGGCCGAGCGTGGTGACATCGCGCTGCCGTCGGGGCAGAAGATCGTCTCCATCCTGCTGTTCGAAGACCTGCTGATCGTGCCGCTGCTGGCGCTGGTGGCCTGGATGGGCCCGAGCGCGGGCAGTGCCGACGGCGAAGGCTCGCGCTGGCTGTCGGTGGCGATCGGCGTCGGTGCCATCGTCGGCCTGGTGCTGGTCGGCCGCTTCCTGCTCAACCCACTGTTCCGCGTGCTGGCCGAATCGAAGGCGCGCGAGGTGATGACCGCCGCCGCGCTGCTGGTGGTGCTGGGTGCAGCGCTGCTGATGCAGCTGTCCGGCCTGTCGATGGCGATGGGCGCGTTCCTGGCTGGTGTGCTGCTGAGCGAGTCGACCTTCCGCCACCAGATCGAGGCGGACATTGAACCGTTCCGCGGCATCCTGCTCGGCCTGTTCTTCCTCAGCGTCGGCATGGCGCTGGACCTGGGCGTGGTGGCTGGCAACTGGCAGCTGATCCTCGGCCTGGTGCTGGCGTTGATGGCGGCCAAGGCGCTGTGCATCTACGTGGTGGCGCGCATCATGGGCAGCGACCACGCGCAGGCGCTGGACCGTGGCGTGCTGATGGCGCAGGGCGGCGAGTTCGCCTTCGTACTGTTCTCTGCTGCCGCATCGGCCGGCGTGATCGACCTGGAGATCAATGCCAACTTCACCGCCGTGGTGGTGCTGTCGATGGCACTGACCCCGCTGGTGGTGCTGGTCTACAAGCGCATCGCACCGAAGCCGACGGTGAACATGGACGGCGTGGACGAGGCCGACGGCCTGTCCGGCAGCGTGCTGCTGATCGGCTTCGGCCGCTTCGGCCAGGTTGCCAGCCAGTCGCTGTTGGCGCGCGACGTGGACGTGACCATCATCGACAACGATGTGGAGATGATCCAGAGCGCCGCGCGCTTCGGTTTCAAGATCTACTACGGCGATGGCACGCGTCTGGATGTGCTGCATGCTTCGGGCGCGGCCAACGCGCGTGCGATTGCGGTGTGCGTGGACAAGGCCGAAGCGGCTGATCGCATCGTTGAACTGGTGGCGCATGAGTTCCCGCAGGCCAAGCTGATGGTGCGCTCGTTCGACCGCGAGCATTCGCTGCGGCTGATCCATGCCGGTGTCGATTTCCAGATCCGCGAGACCTTTGAATCGGCGGTGCTGTTTGGCCAGGCCGCGCTGGTGGAGCTGGGGGCGGATGAGGATGACGCGGTGGAGATTGCAGAGCAGATCCGCCGTCGTGATGCCGAGCGCTTCGAGCTGGAAATTGCCGGTGGCGGTTTGAATGCCGGCGCACGGATGATCTACGGCAACAGCCCGCAGGGCGTACCGACGCCGACCCCGTTCACCGCACCGAAGCGCGCGAGCAAGACGCTGAACCCGCAGGACGTGCCGGAAGAGGAAGAATAAAGCCCGGTAGTGCCGGCCGCTGGCCGGCAACCTCAGTGCACCATCCGTCGGTAGTGCCGGCCGCTGGCCGGCAAATACGGAAACGTTCCGACGTCATGAGGTTGCCGGCCAGCGGCCGGCACTACCGGAGGTTGGCAATTTGCGTAACCCCGGCGTCAGAGCCCTTTGCCTGCGGCAAAGGGATCCGACCCCATTCCGCGGTGGGCGAGGGGGCCTGAATCGGGGACAATAGCGTCCCCGCCGCCCCACGCCTGCTCCCGATGACCGATTCCGCCCCCCAGCTTCCTGCCCGCATCCTTGATGGCCGCCGCATCGCCGAGGACCTGCTCGACAGCCTGAAGGTGCGCGTCGACGCGCGCGTGGCCGCCGGCGGCAGCCGCCCGGGCCTGGCCGTGGTGCTGGTCGGTGGCGACCCGGCCTCGACCGTCTACGTGCGCAACAAGCGCCGTGCCGCCGAGAAGGTCGGCATCGAAGCGCACGACTACGACCTGCCGGCCGGTACCACCGAAGCCGAACTGCTCGACCTGATCGACCAGCTCAACGCCGATCCGAAGATCAACGGCATCCTGATCCAGCTGCCGCTGCCGGGCATCCCCGACGCGCGCCGGCTGATCCAGCGCATCGACCCGCGCAAGGACGTGGACGGCTTCCACCCGGAAAACGTCGGCCACCTGGCCCTGCGCGAGTTCGGCCTGCGCCCGTGCACCCCGCGCGGCATCACCACGCTGCTGGGCCACACCGACCAGCCGGTGCGCGGCCGCAACGCCACCATCGTGGGCGTGAGCAACCACGTCGGCCGCCCGATGGGCCTGGAGCTGCTGATTGCCGGCTGCACCGTGACCAGCTGCCACAAGTTCACCCCCAAGGACGTGCTGGAACAGGCCGTGCGCAACGCCGACATCCTGGTGGTGGCGGTGGGCCGCCCGGGCATCGTGCCGGGCGAGTGGGTGAAGCCGGGCGCGGTGGTGATCGATGTGGGCATCAACCGGTTGGATGACGGTCGCCTGGTGGGTGATGTCGGGTTTGAAGCGGCGGCCCAGCGGGCGAGCTGGATCACCCCGGTGCCCGGTGGTGTGGGCCCGATGACCGTGGCCACCTTGATGCAGAACACCCTGGAAGCGGCGGAAGCGCTGAGCTGACCTGCTGTTGGGGAGATCTGCCGTCGGTGGGTGCCGACCGTTGGTCGGCACAATGCCAGAGGGGTGGGGCTCCTGCTGGGGCACTGGTGTCTGAGAGAGAGTGCGGACCAACGGTCCGCACCCACCACAGGCAGGCCGACGACCGGCTGTTGGTAGGTGCCAACCTTGGTTGGCACAATCCGTCCGCCGCTGGACCCCAGATGGGGTGACGGCCCCTCCTTGTTTGTGCCAACCAAGGTTGGCACCTACCAAAGGCGGTGCGTTTGGGTGCCCTGAACGGATCACCGCTGGCGCGACACTGTGTCGCGCAGAAATCCAATTCTGGCTACCAAAAAATGCTGTTCTTGGCTCCAGAAACAGGGTAAAATGTCGCGCTTCCCCACATCTCGGGTATGCCGATGCTGCGCATCCAGGCTGAAGCACTCACTTACGACGACGTCTCGCTCGTCCCCGCCCATTCGACCATCCTGCCCAAGGACGTCAACCTCGAAACGCGGTTGACGCGCGACCTGAAGCTGAAGCTTCCGATCCTGTCCGCAGCCATGGATACCGTCACCGAAGCCCGCCTGGCCATCGCCATGGCACAGCTCGGCGGCATGGGCATCATCCACAAGAATCTCAGCCTGGAACAGCAGGCCGCGGAAGTGGCCAAGGTCAAGAAGTTCGAGGCCGGTGTCATCCGCGACCCGATCACCGTCGGCCCGGAAACCACCATCCGCGACGTGCTGGCCCTGACCCAGGCGCACAACATCTCCGGCGTGCCGGTGGTGGGCAGCGACGGCCTGCTGGCCGGCATCGTGACCCACCGCGACATGCGCTTCGAGACCGAGCTGGACGATCCGGTCCGCCACATCATGACCAAGAAGGATCGTCTGATCACGGTCAAGGAAGGCGCCGCGTCTGACGAAGTGCTGCAGCTGCTGCACCGCAACCGCATCGAAAAGGTGCTGGTGGTCAATGATTCGTTCGAACTGCGTGGCCTGATCACCGTCAAGGACATCCAGAAGAACACCGACTTCCCGAACGCTGCCAAGGATCTGTCGACCCGCCTGCTGGTCGGCGCCGCCGTCGGCGTCGGTGGCGATACCGATCGCCGCGTGGAAGCGCTGGTCGCCGCCGGCGTGGACGTGATCGTGGTCGATACCGCGCACGGCCACTCGCAGGGCGTGCTGGACCGCGTCAGCTGGGTCAAGAAGAACTTCCCGAACGTGCAGGTCATCGGTGGCAACATCTGCACCGGCGAAGCCGCACTGGCGCTGCTGGACAGCGGCGCGGACGCAGTGAAGGTCGGCATCGGCCCGGGCTCGATCTGCACCACCCGCGTCGTCGCCGGTGTCGGCGTGCCGCAGGTCACCGCCATCGACCTGGTGGCCGAAGCGCTGCAGGACCGCATCCCGCTGATCGCCGATGGTGGCATCCGCTACTCGGGCGACATCGGCAAGGCGCTGGCCGCTGGTGCCTCGACCATCATGGTCGGTGGCCTGCTGGCCGGTACCGAGGAATCGCCGGGCGAGACCGAGCTGTACCAGGGCCGTTCGTACAAGAGCTACCGCGGCATGGGTTCGCTGGCTGCCATGGAAAAGGGGTCCAAGGACCGCTACTTCCAGGACGCCGCCACCGCCGACAAGCTGGTGCCGGAAGGCATCGAAGGCCGCGTGCCGTACCGCGGCCCGGTGGGCGGCATCATCCACCAGCTGATGGGCGGCCTGCGCGCCACCATGGGCTACGTGGGCTGCGCCACCATCGAAGACATGCGCAGCAAGCCCAAGTTCGTGAAGATCAGCGGCGCCGGCCAGCGTGAGAGCCACGTCCACGACGTGACGATCACCAAAGAGCCGCCGAACTACCGCGCCTGATGCGCTTGCGAACTGCTCTTGCGATTACGGGCAGCCTGCTGATGGCAGGCTGTTCGTTGTCCGAACCGCCGCCGCGCTCCGGGTCTCCGGGCGCGGCGGTTTCGCAATTGCAGGACGTGCAGGCCTGCCAGAACGCGTTCTCGCTGCCGAAGGGCTGGCAGGTGCAGGCCGCTGGCGAGCAGCGCTGGCGGCTGAAAGGCACTGGCGAGCGCCCGCTGCAGGTCACGCTGCAATGCATTACCGAGCTGCTACACGGGCCGGATGATCCGGTGCTGACGCCGGTACTGGGCGCGCTGGAGCCCGCACGGATGAGCGTGCGCTGGGCGTCCTGGGGCGCTGCGGATTCGGGCGTCTCGATGGCGGCGCTGCAACGGCGCACCGTACCCGGCACCGACGTGCAGGAAATCGCCGAGCTGCCGCGCGCTGACCGCTCCAACCCCAACGCACCGCACGGCCTGCTGATGCTGCGCTGGGACGAGGAAGACACCTCACATATTCAACAACGCGAGGCGTTCATCGCCACGCTGACGCAGAGCCTTGAAGCGCCGGGCGCTGCGAAAAACACCACTGGAACGGCACCATGACCAACATCCATAACGACAAGATCCTCATCCTCGATTTCGGCGCGCAGTACACGCAGCTGATCGCCCGCCGCATCCGCGAGCTGGGCGTCTACTGCGAAATCTGGGCGTGGGACCACAACCCGGCCGACATCGCCGCGTTCGGCGCCAAGGGCATCATCCTGTCCGGTGGCCCGGAATCGACCACGCTGCCGGGTGCCCCGGCCGCGCCGCAGGAAGTGTTCGATAGCGGCCTGCCGATCTTCGGCATCTGCTACGGCATGCAGACCCTGGCTGCCCAGCTGGGCGGTGCCACCGAAGCCGCTGACCAGCGCGAATTCGGCCACGCCGAAGTGAACGTCATCAATCCCGATGCACTGTTCAAGGGCCTGAGCGACCACGGCGGCGAGCCGAAGCTGAATGTCTGGATGAGCCACGGCGACCACGTCTCCGTCGCGCCGCCGGGCTTCACCATCACCGCCACCACCGACCGCATTCCGGTGGCCGCCATGGCCAACGAAGAAAAGCGCTGGTACGGCGTGCAGTTCCACCCGGAAGTGACCCACACCCTGCAGGGCCAGGCGCTGCTGCGCCGCTTCGTGGTGGACGTGTGCGGCTGCCAGACCCTGTGGACCGCCGCCAACATCATCGACGACCAGATCGCCCGTGTGCGCGAACAGGTGGGCGATGACGAAGTGATCCTGGGCCTGTCCGGCGGCGTCGATTCGTCCGTGGTGGCTGCGCTGCTGCACAAGGCCATCGGCGAGAAGCTGACCTGCGTGTTCGTGGATACCGGCCTGCTGCGCTGGCAGGAAGGCGACCAGGTGATGGCGATGTTTGCCGAGCACATGGGCGTGAAGGTGGTGCGCGTGAATGCCGCCGACCGTTACTTCGCCGCGCTGGAAGGCGTGAGCGACCCGGAAGCCAAGCGCAAGATCATCGGCAATCTGTTCGTTGAGATCTTCGACGAAGAATCGAACAAGCTGAAGAACGCCAAGTGGCTGGCGCAGGGCACCATCTACCCGGACGTGATCGAGTCGGCCGGCAGCAAGACCGGCAAGGCGCATGTGATCAAGAGCCACCACAACGTGGGCGGCCTGCCGGAGCACATGAAGCTGGGCCTGGTGGAGCCGCTGCGCGAGCTGTTCAAGGACGAAGTGCGTCGCCTCGGCGTTGAACTGGGCCTGCCGCGCACCATGGTCTACCGCCACCCGTTCCCGGGCCCGGGCCTGGGCGTGCGTATCCTGGGCGAAGTGAAGCGCGAATACGCCGAGCTGCTGGCCAAGGCCGATGCCATCTTCATTGATGAGCTGCGCAAGGCCGACCTGTACGACAAGACCAGCCAGGCGTTTGCCGTGTTCCTGCCGGTGAAGTCGGTGGGCGTGGTGGGTGACGCGCGCGCTTATGAGTGGGTGATTGCGCTAAGGGCGGTGGAGACGATTGACTTCATGACGGCGCATTGGGCGCATCTGCCGTATGAGTTCCTGGGTACGGTGAGCAACCGGATCATAAATGAGTTGCGGGGGGTTTCGCGGGTTGTCTATGACATCTCGGGGAAGCCGCCGGCGACTATTGAGTGGGAGTGAGTTGAAAGAACGAGGGCGCCGAGAGGCGCCCTTGTTGGTCGAGGGACGACCGTCCTCGGATTGGACTGGAGCACCATTCATGTCAGAGGAGGCGAGATTCTGCGTGAGGAGGCTCGGCCCAACTCTCACTGTCGCAAGTTGGTAGACTGATGTCAGTAAGCTGAATTGGGGCCGATGGGCATCGGCGAAAATGTTAAAGGGCAAAAGAGGGGCTGAATGGACGTTTTTTCGCTTCGTAAGCATCTGATTAGGGACTACAGTCAGTTTGCGCGTTCATTCACGTCAATTCGCGCCACGGATCTGCGCCAAGGTGTAGATGAGATTTACAGCAGTGGACGCTTTTGGCCTGAGCCTCTGATTCAAATCAACCCTAGGTACAGCCCTGGCCGGAATACATCAGATCTTGTCACAACAGCGGAACTGCACCCCGCGATTGCTAAGCATTTTCCGATCGGGCTCTATTGCCACCAAGAGCAGGCTATTGCTTTCGCGAGGCAGGGAGAGAGCTTTGTCGTTACAACCGGTACCGGCTCCGGAAAATCGCTGTGTTTCTTCCTGCCAATCATTGATGCAGTTCTGCGCGCAAAGGAGCAGGATTCAACACCTCGTACTCGTGCCATCGTCATCTATCCGATGAACGCGTTAGCAAATAGTCAGCGTGAGGAACTGATCAAGTACCTTGGCGAGAATGGGCCAGTCACCTTCGCACGTTACACGGGTCAAGAAGATCAAGACGAACGCGAGCGGATAAAGAACCACCCACCGGACATTCTGCTGACGAACTTCATGATGCTGGAAATGCTCATGACCCGGCAGTCGGACCTGGATACCCAGGTCATCCGCAACTGCGAAGGCCTGCAGTTCTTGGTCCTGGACGAGTTGCACACCTACCGTGGCCGGCAGGGCGCGGACGTGGCCATGCTGGTCCGCCGCGTGCGCGAGCGCATGGCATCCGAGCAACTGCAGTGCATTGGCACGTCAGCCACGATGGCCTCCGGCGGAACGCGCGAGGACCAGAACCGGCAGGTAGCTGAGGTCGCGTCCACGTTGTTTGCGACCCGTATCCCGGCCTTCAATATCGTGACCGAGGATCTTGACCGCGCCACCAACCCGGCCAGAACGGCCGAGTCGGTGGCTGGTGAACTTGCGGCCGCAATCAACGCGGGTATCCGGCCAGACATCAGCGACGCCGACCTCCGTGACAATCCGCTCGCGATCTGGGTGGAGACGCGCTTAGGCATCACGCGTGACCAGGGGCATAAATGGGTCCGCGCACAGCCGATCACCGTGGCCAAGGCAACGGAACTGCTCGCCGCCGAGGCCGGCACCGACGAGGAACGCGCCGGTCGTGCCCTCCGCGACCTGCTGCTGATCGCGGCCATCCCCGAGAATGAGCGGCGAGCGAACGCAGACGGCAACGACCGCGCGTTCTTCGCCTTCCGTCTGCACCAGTTCATCAGCGGCGCGGGCGTGGTGTACACCGCACTTGACTCTCACGGAAGCCGTCCTGTCGAACTTGAAGGGCAGCAGTTCCTGCCGGCAGATCCGGGCAAGCGCCTGTATTCCACCTACTTCTGTCGCAGTTGTGGTCAAGACTACCACCCCGTGCGCCTGCGCAAGGTAGATGGTGGCCAGATGCTGCTGGCCCGCGACATCGACGACATGCCACACAAGGGAGACAGGGACGAAGAAGACTCCGATGCCAACGATGATGCACAGGGCGAGCGCCTAGGATTCCTGCTGGGGGACCCCAAACCAGGCGATCTGGAGTTCAGCGGCCGGATCGAGGACTACCCTGAGGCCTGGATCGAGACACCGGCCAGCGGTGAGCCTCGCCTGAAGCGCACACATCGGCATCTGGAAGCGCGACAGATTCTGGTTCAGCCCGACGGCCACGTCGGCACGGGGCGCGCGTACTGGTTTCTTCCGGGCAAGTTCCGCTTCTGTCTGCAGTGTCGCGATGTCCACGGCGCCCAGGGCAAGGACGTCAACCGGCTGGCCGCGTTGTCCGCCGAAGGCCGCAGTTCCGCAACCACTTTGTTGACCACCAGCGTCCTCCGCTGGATGCATGGTAGTACCGCGAACGGCATCGACATCGACAAGCGCAAGCTGCTGGGCTTCACCGACAATCGCCAGGATGCCGCCCTTCAGGCCGGGCACTTCAACGACTTTACCTTCGTCACCTTGCTGCGCGGTGCGATCTTCCGTGCCCTGCGCGAGGCTGGCAATGCAGGCCTGTCGGATAGTGGTCTCGGCGCGGCGGTCCGTGCGGCGCTTGGGTTCGATCGCGAACTTGCACGCGGTGAGGATCCGGGAGAGAGCCACCGCCGTGAATGGCTGCAGGATGCTGAGGCAATCGGTCGTGACCTTGCGGAAGCACTGGAAAGTCTGCGCTTCATCCTGGCTTACCGCACCTGGTACGACCAGCGCCGCGGCTGGCGCTACACCAATCCCAACCTGGAAGAGCTCGGCCTGCTGCGTGTGGGCTACCAGGATCTTGCAGAGATGTGTGCGGACGCCAACCGCTTCGCCGACGCACCGTCGTTGCTGCGCAACGCGTCGGCCAGCACGCGCGAAAACGTGTTCCGCGAATTGTTCGACTACATGCGAACAGGGCTGGCGGTCGATGCTGCGGCGCTGGACAAGCAATCGCTCGACCAGCGCCGCGATGAATCGCTTCGGTTGCTGCGCGACCCGTGGGGTTTGGGACGCGAGGAGCGTCCGGTCGGCGCGCGTTGGCTGTTCCTTCAGCCGCCGTCCGGCCGCTCGCTGCGTGGCAAGGATGAGGAGCTGATTCTGCGAGGCGGCCTGCAGACACGCCTTGGCAAGACGTTGCGTAATTCGGCCTTGTGGTCCGATCCGCACGCCGCTTCTCTGAACCGGAAGGACTATCAGGCTCTGTTCGAGGCGATGATCCGTATTGCCCAGGCAGGCGGCTTCATCCGCAAGGACGAGCACACCCTGTTCAACGTGCCCGGCTACAGGCTCAATGCCGGCCGCATGCGCTTCCTGGCGGGTGAGGGCGGCGGCAAGCGAAACAACGATTTCTTCCAGGCCCAGTACGAGACGGTGGCCGATGTGCTCGCCCAGCAGGACCGCGCCCTGTTCGCGCTGGAGGCCCGTGAGCACACCGCGCAGGTGTCCGCCGAGTTGCGTGCCCTGCGCGAGGTCCGCTTCCGCTTCGGCCCGGCCGAGCAGACCAGGCTGGCCGGGGAGCTCAAGGCCGCCTTCAGGGAGCAGGGCGAGCCTAACCGCTTCCTGCCGGTGATGTTCTGCTCGCCCACAATGGAGCTGGGCGTGGACATCTCGGCGCTCAACGCGGTGTACTTGCGCAACGTGCCGCCCACGCCGGCCAACTACGTGCAACGCGCCGGTCGTGCCGGGCGCAGCGGCCAAGCAGCGCTGGTGGTGACCTACTGCGCCGCGCGCAGCCCGCACGACCAGTACTTCTTCCGCGATCCATCGGGCATGGTGCATGGCGTGGTCAAGCCGCCGCTGCTGGATCTCGCCAACGAATCCCTGATCCGTAGCCACCTGCAGGCCGAATGGCTTGCAAGTACGGGGCAAGCACTGGACAAATCCATCGCCAACGTGGTGGATCCCGGCTTGCCCAAGGTCTCCGTGCGCGATGCGCTGACCGCCGCCATGCGAACGGAAGAAGTCACAAAGCTGGCAACCGGACGTGCGGAGCGAATCCTGTTGGCGATGGCGGACCACCTCGATGCCACCCACGCGCCGTGGTATCCGGGTGCCAGCGCCTTCGCCCAGGAAGTCGCAACGTCAGCACCCACGCAGTTCAATGCCGCTTTCAACCGCTGGCGTGACCTGCTCAGCTCGGCCCAGCGCCAGAAGCAGCTCGCGCAGAACACGCTGAACAACCTCGCCATCAACGATCGACGCGAGCGCGAGGACGCCCAGCGCCGTGACCGCCAGGCCAACGACCAGATCAGCCTGCTGCTGCACGGCAAGGATTCGTTCTCGAGTGACTTCTACACCTATCGCTACCTTGCCACCGAAGGTTTCCTGCCCGGCTACAACTTCCCGCGGTTGCCATTGATGGCCTATGTGCCGGGGCGTGCGGACGTGCGCAGTGGCAACGTGTTCCTGCAGCGGCCGCGGTTTCTGGCCCTGTCCGAGTTCGGTCCCCGCAGCCTGGTCTATCACGAGGGCCGCGCCTACCGCGTAGTAAGTGCCCGCATCGCCCTGTCCAGTGCCGAGCAGGCCACTGCTGGCGGTATGTTGTCCACCCTGGCCGCGCGGATCTGCGCGCACTGCGGCGCCGCACACTTCGCCACGCACTGGAACGACTGCCACTCCTGCGGCATGCCGCTGGCTGATGCGCACAACATCAACGGCTTGTACCGCATCGAGAACGTCGATACCCAGCCGGCCGAACGCATCACCGCCAACGACGAGGAGCGCCAGCGCCAAGCCTTTGAACTGCAGACGGTCTACGAGTGGGGTATCCGACATGGCCGCGTTGACGTGAGCACGGTGCTGGCGCAGGACGGGGACGGCGACATCCTGACCCTGCGCTACGGCTCCGGGGCCACTATCACTCGGGTCAACAAAGGCCTGCGTCGCCGTAAGAACCCTAACCAGTTCGGATTCTTCATCAACCCCCGCACCGGCTGGTGGGTGAAAGAGGACGCGGACGAAGACGACAACGGCGGGCACGACGACAAGCTCCCGCCGCAGCGCATCGTGCCTTTCGTACAAGACAACAAGAACGCGCTGCTGATGCAGCCGCACGGCGAGTGCCAACCACGCACGCTGGCGACCCTGCAGCATGCGCTCAAGCGCGGTATTGAGGCCGTGTTCCAGCTGGAGGAAGCCGAGCTGCTGGCCGAGCCACTTCCCAGTGCGGGCGAGCGCCAGGGCGTGCTGTTTTACGAGGCCACTGAAGGCGGCGCAGGCGTACTGACCCGACTGGCCAGCGATCCCGAAGCATTGGGCCAGGTCGCTCGCCAGGCCCTTCGGGTGATGCATTACGACATCCTGAACGACGGGCCGCTGCCGGTGCCGGAAGAGCTGCGGGATCTGCCGGACGTGAAGTGCGTCGCTGGCTGCTACCGTTGTCTACTGTCCTATTACAATCAGCCCGATCACGAGCTGATCGACCGGCGCGACAGCGGCGCCCTGCGCCTGCTCTGGCGCTTGGCGCAGGTCACCACTTCACTGCAGCGGCAGCCCGATACGCCAGTGCAGCTCCCGCCTGCACCGGCGATGCTCGGCTGGGCCGGCCAATGGCAGGCATCGTGCGGCGAACACGCCCCCGAACTACCTCCGCCGGCCAGCGCCGAAGCCGATGGCCAAGTGGTGCTGTATTGGCCCCACCACTACGCCGCAGCCGCTTTGCCCGACACGCCCCGCGAACTGCAAGCCGCTTGGGAAGACCGCGGCTACAGTTTCATCCGTTTCCCAGCCGACACCGCCGCCTGGCCGCCGCTGTTCCAGCGCTTGGGCCGGCTGCTTGGCATCTGATTGCGTCCTTGATGAACACATCCGCTCTGCAATTCCCCCCCGGCTCCCTGGTCCGCGCCCGCGGCCGTGAATGGATTGTCCAACCGGGCAGCGTTGCCCCATTGTTGCATTTGCGCCCGCTGTCCGGCAGCGAGGACGAAGGCGCTGTGATCCACGCCGTATTGGAGCCGAATATCGGCTCCGCTCACTTCCCCGTGCCCGATCCCAACCAGGAAGGCAGCCAGCATGACGCCATCCTGCTCGCCGATGCGTTGCGCATGGCGTTGCGTCGCGGTGCCGGCCCATTCCGCTGCTTCGGCAATATCTCAGTTGAGCCGCGCACCTACCAGCTCGTGCCCCTCTTGATGGCCCTGCGGCTGGATCCGGTGCGTTTGCTTATCGCCGACGATGTCGGTATCGGTAAGACCATCGAGGCCGCGTTGATCGCACGTGAGCTGTACGACCGTGGTGAAATTCAGCGCATGGCCGTGCTGTGCCCGCCGCATCTGGTCGAGCAATGGGTGCGTGAGCTCAACGAGCGCTTCCACATCGCCGCCGTAGCCGTCACCTCCAGCAATGCCGCGCGCCTAGAGCGCGGCTTGCCGATCGGCGACTCGATCTTCCAGGCTCACCCCTTTACTGTGGTTAGCCTGGATTACATCAAGTCCGACCGGCATCGCCATGATTTCATCCGCGCCTGCCCCGATTTCGTCATCGTCGATGAGGCTCATACCTGCGTCAGCGCCGGCCAGGCCCGCCAGCAGCGTTTTGAGCTGCTGCGAGCAATCTCCTCTGACACTGAACGCCACCTGGTCCTGCTCACCGCCACCCCGCACAGTGGAGACCAGGAAGCTTTCTATAGCCTGCTGGCCCTGCTCAAGCGCGAGTTCGCCCAGTTCGCGACGGTCAGTGGGGCGAACAAGGAATCGCTGCGCGAACAGCTTGCCCAACACTTCGTCCAGCGCCGCCGCCCGGACATCGACGAGTGGCAGGACGGCAGTGTGTTTCCCAAGCGCGACGTCACCGAAATCACCTACAGGCTAACCGGCCAGTGGGACCGGTTCTTCCAGGAAGTGCTCGACTACTGCCGCGACGTCACCCAGCGCGCTGGCGACGATGCCCGTCGCCAGCGCCTGAGCTTCTGGGGCACCTTGGCGCTGACGCGCTGTGTGGCCTCCAGTCCGGCCGCCGCGGTGCAAGCCCTGCGAACCCGGCTGTTGGCCGAGCAGATCGACAATGCCCCGGAGGAAGTACTGCAGGCGCTGTTCGATGGCAGCGAAGATGCCCTGGAGCAGGATGATGTGGCCCCTGCCGCAGATACGGGGGACCCGGCCCTGTATGCGTTGCTGGCCCAGGCACGCGCATTTGTTGGCGAGGAAGACGACCCCAAGCTGTGCCTGCTGCGCGAGCACCTCAGGCAACTCATCGCAGATGGCTTCAACCCTGTGGTGTTCTGCCGCTATATCGCCACCGCCAACTACTTGCGCGATCACTTGGACGGTAAGTTCCGCGGCGTCACCGTGGACGTGGTCACAGGCGAGTTCCCGTCCGAGGAGCGCGAGCGCCGTGTCGAGGCCTTGGGTGAAGCCGAACGCCGCCTGCTTATCGCAACCGACTGCCTGTCCGAAGGCGTCAACCTTCAGCAGCATCTAGACGCAGTGGTCCACTACGACCTCTCCTGGAACCCGACTCGCCACGAACAGCGCGAAGGTCGCGTAGATCGCTTCGGCCAGATCAGCCCGAGAGTACGCGCCACCTTGATGTACGGCGCCAACAACCCGGTCGATGGTGCGGTGCTGCAGGTGATCCTGCGTAAGGCCGAAAAGATCAAGCAGGAACTTGGCGTGCCGGTGCCACTACCCGACGATGACCACACGCTTACCCAGGCACTGATGAAGGCGGTGATGCTGCGCAGCGAGCGCGCTGGTGGCCCCCAGCAGAACTTCGATTTCGGAAGCTACGAAGAAGGCCGCGAACTGGAGCTGCGTTGGACCGATCTCGCCGAGAAGGCCAAGCGCAACCGCACAGTCTTCGCCCAGCGTCGTCTGCGGCCCGCCGATGTGCTGCCCGAATGGGAGCGCATGAAGGCCATACTCGGTGACAGTGACGACGTCAGGCGCTTCACGTCCGAGGCCATGTCCCGGCTTGGTGCCGGCCTGACTTTCGGCCACAGGCGCGGCGCCAACGCCCCGCTCACCGCCCTGCCGCGCGTGTTGCGTGAACGCCTGGAGGCCGCTGGCCTGGAAGGCGACATCGGTATCGACTTCACTCACCCGCCTGCGGCCCGCTGCCGCTACATCAGCCGCAGCCACCCGTTGGTCAGCACTCTGGCTAATGAGCTGCTGGAGCGCGCCGTCAGCGGCGAAACCCGGGACAATCAGCAGCTTGCCACTCTCGGTCGCATCGGCGTCTGGCGCAGCCCTGCCGTGAACAGCGTCACCACCGTGCTGCTGCTGCGCCTGCGCCACCAGATCACTACCACACGCTCCGGCCGCAGCAGCGTGCTGCTGGTGGAAGAAGCCCTGCCGGTGGCCTGGCAGGGCCGCGCCAACCCGACCGAAGTGCAGGGCGACCAGCTGCTCGCCTGGCTGCAGGCTCCGGCCAGCGGCAACTTGCCCGAGCCCGTGCGCCAGCGCGAGATGCAGAACGTGCTGGCCTTACTCGACGAACGCGGCGATGCTCTGAATGCCATCGCCGATGCCCAGGCCGAGCGCCTGCTGGCCGACCACCGCCGCGTCCGCCAGGCTGCCGATGCGCGTGGCCGTTACGAGGTGCGTGCGCTCATGCCCGTGGATGTCATCGGCGTCTTCGTGCTGATGCCCGGGGCTGCCGTATGAGCCGTCGCGACACCACCTTGGAATTTGACGCGATCCATATCGAAGGCGGCCTCCTGCCCGCCGAATGGCTCGCCAACATCGCCGCTCTCAAGGCCGTCCACCAGTCGCCTACCGACTACGGCATCCCGAAGGGCCTGAACTTACGTGACGAAGCTGGCCGCTACTGGCGCATCGCCCAGGCCCACTGGAGCGAGTTCGCCAACGCCCGCGCCCAGGCCGAAAATCCTCACGCCCTGGCCAGCCGCTTCGCGCAGGCGCTTATGCGCGAAGTCTTCGGCGCGACCGACCTGCAAGCGCACGGCGCACCGGTTGAGATCGGCGAACGCCTGTATCCCCTCACTGCAACCGCCCGCGAAGGCCGACTACCATTGGTCATCGCCGCTGCCGGCCAACGATTGGACGAACGCGACCGCCGCTTCGGCGACAGCGGTCGCCAGCGTAGTGCCTTCGGCCTGCTACAGGACTACCTCAATGCCAGCGATGCGGCCCTGTGGGGCATCGCCAGCAACGGCCGCGTGCTGCGCCTGGCGCGCGACAACGCCAGCCTCACCCGCCCTGCTTGGATCGAGGCCGACCTGGAACGCATCTTCAGCGAAGAGCGCTATGCCGACTTCTCCCTGCTGTGGCTGCTGATCCACGCCAGTCGCTTCGGCAACGCGGATACGGCCGTGGCGCAGTGCCCGCTCGAGGCCTGGCGCGAGGCCAGCAAGGAGCAGGGGACGCGCGCTCGCGATAAGCTCCGCCAAGGTGTGGAAGAAGCACTGCTCGCGCTAGGGCAGGGCTTCCTGTCCGAAGCTGCCAACCAGCCGCTGCGCGATGTGTTGGCTAACGGCACGCTGGACCGCGACGCTTACTTCCAGCAACTGCTGCGCTTGGTCTACAGGTTGATCTTCCTGCTAACCATTGAGGAACGCGGACTGCTGCACCCGGCTGATGCTAACCTGGATGCGATCAAGCTCTATACCGACGGCTACAGCCTGCGTCGTCTGCGCGAACGTGCCCGCACCCGCCGTGCCTTCGACCGCTATGCTGACCTATGGGACGGATTAAACCCAGTTTTTAACGGCTTGGCCCATGGGCAGCCGCTGTTGGCCCTGCCGGCGCTTGGCGGCCTGTTTGCCGAAGACCAGTGTCCGCACTTGGACGGCAGCACCTTGGGTAATGCCGCCCTGCTCGAAGCTGTGTCCAAACTCGGCTGGATGCGCGACGGCCGCAGCCTCACCCGCATCAACTGGCGCGACATGGGCCCGGAAGAGTTGGGCAGCGTCTACGAAAGCCTGTTGGAATTGGTGCCCGACATCAGTGCCGATGGTCGCATGTTCCGCTTTGCCAATGCGGATGCGTCCAAGGGCAATGCGCGCAAGACGAGCGGCAGCTACTACACGCCAGACGCGCTGGTGCAGGAGCTGCTGAATTCTGCGCTGGATCCGGTGATCGCCCAGCGCACCGCAGGTGCTGCAGATCCCGAAGCCGCGCTACTGTCCATTACCGTCTGTGACCCGGCTTGCGGCAGCGGCCACTTCCTGCTCGGTGCGGCGCGCCGTCTGGCCACGCGTCTGGCCCAGCTCCGTGTGCAGGGCACGCCTAGTGGTGAAGACTTCCGCCATGCGATGCGTGATGTGGTCACTCACTGCATCTTCGGTGTGGACCGCAACCCCATGGCTATCGAGCTGGCGCGCATGTCGCTGTGGCTGGAAGCAATGACGCCTGACAAGCCGCTCGGCTTCCTTGACCACCACCTGCAGTGTGGCGATGCCTTGCTGGGTCTGACCGACTTGACCGCACTGGAGCAGGGCATCCCCAAGGATGCCTACAAGGCTCTGTCCGGCGACGACAAGGAAGTCTGCAAGGAGCTGACAAAGCGCAACGCCGCCGAACTCAAGGATCTTGCGCGCAAGCGCACTGCGCAGAGCTTCGGCCAGCGCGACCTGCAGGGTCTGCAGGTAGGCGGGTTGGATCGTCTGCAGGCGTTGGAAGCACTGCCGGATGCCACGCTTGAGCAAATCGCTACAAAGCAGGCTGCTTGGCGGAGCTTCGCCGAAGAATCCACCGACAGCCCCCTGCGCCACGCCGCAGATATGCTGCTGGCAGCCTTCCTTCTGCCCAAGTCCAACGCTACTCAGGACACTGTACCCACCACCGCCACCGTAGTGCTGGAACTGCTGGGCGAGCACGCCGCCCCCGGCCATGCCGGCAAGCGCGCCTCAACCCGCGAAGCCTGCACGGAAGCCCGCGTGTTGCACTGGCCGCTTGCCTTCCCGCTGGTGCACGCGGCCGGCGGCTTCGCCTGCGTGCTCGGCAACCCGCCCTGGGAGCGGATCAAACTGCAGGAGGAGGAGTTCTTCGCCAGTCGCAACACGGACGTGGCCGAAGCGAAGAACAAGGCCGAGCGCAGCCAGCGCATCCAGTGGCTGAGCGAGGGCATGCTGGCTGCGCAACTGCAGCCCGAAGCCGGGTGCATTGAGGTGCAGGTACTGGCCGAGCGGCGCCTGTATCGCGAGTTCCTGAGCGCACGCCGCAGCGCCGAGGCCGCCAGTGCGTTTGCCCACGTCAAGCGCGACGACAGCGGTCGCTATCCGCTCACCGGCGTCGGCGACGTGAACACCTATGCGCTGTTTGCCGAGACCATCAGTCAGGTCATGGCGGATTCCGGGCGCTCGGGCTTCATCGTGCCCACCGGCATTGCCACCGACGACAGCACCAAAGCCTACTTCGGCGATATCACCCAGCGTGGGCAGCTGGTTAGCCTGTACGACCTGGAAAACCGCGAGAAGCTATTTCCGGCAGTCGACAGCCGCATGAAGTTCTGCCTGCTGACGCTGGGCGCGGCCGAGCGCGCGCAGTTCGTGTGCTTCGCCACCCAAGTGGCGCAACTCCACGACCCGCAGCGCTGCTTCACCCTGACGCCCGACGAGTTCCGCCTGATCAACCCCAACACGCTCACCTGTCCGGTGTTCCGCAGCGAGCGTGATGCGGAGCTGACCAAGAAGCTCTACCGCGCCGCACCGGTTCTGATCGATGAAGGGCGGTCGAACGGCAACCCATGGGACATCCGCTTCATGACGATGTTCCACATGTCCAACGACAGCCATCTGTTCGCAGATGCGCCGGGCGCCGGCCGGCTGCCATTGTACGAAGCCAAGCTGATCCACCAGTTCGACCATCGCTGGGCAACGTATGGTGAGGACG
The DNA here is from genome assembly GCF_056482945.1 of Stenotrophomonas sp. 62841_Sma. Classification (NCBI taxonomy): domain Bacteria; kingdom Pseudomonadati; phylum Pseudomonadota; class Gammaproteobacteria; order Lysobacterales; family Lysobacteraceae; genus Stenotrophomonas; species Stenotrophomonas sp. 62841_Sma. Next base: position 2,006,947 of record NZ_CM151224.1, read on the forward strand.
GTAATAGCCGTGACGTTACACTGGCCGAGAAGTCAGATTCGACCTTCGTGGTGATGCCGCGGTATTGGGTGGATGGAACCGAGGTTACCCAGCGACTTGTCGACAGGAGCTGGGAGCGGCAGTGGCTGATGGGGTGGCGCGATATCTGCCGCTCCACGGACGAACGCACCGTGATTGCCAGCTTGGTGCCGGTTTCTGGTGTCGGAAATCAGATGCCGCTGATGTTGTTCTCCGCGAAAAATGACGGCCGACAGTGGGCCGCATTGCTTGGTAATCTCTGTGCGTTGGCCTTCGACTTTGTGGCACGTCATAAAGCCGGCGGCACTCATATGAACTATTTCATCTACAAGCAGCTTCCGGTACTCCCGCCGACGCGTTACTCCGAGTCCGATCTCGTATTCATCTTCCCGCGCGTACTGGAACTGACTTACACCGCCCACGACCTCGCCCCATGGGCGCGCGATCTCGGCTACGACGGCCCACCGTTTACCTTTGACCCGGACCGCCGCGCCATCCTCCGCGCCGAGCTGGACGCCTACTACGCGCGCCTTTACGGCCTCACCCGCGACGAGCTGCGCTACATACTCGACCCCGCCGACATCATGGGCGCCGACTACCCGAGTGAAACCTTCCGCGTGCTCAAGAACAACGAGGTCCGCGAGTTCGGCGAGTACCGCACCCGCCGCCTGGTGCTGGAGGCGTGGGATGCGCTGGAGGATAAGCAGCCAGTTGCGGCTGGGACGCCGGAAACTGCTCGGCGAGTTTCCCCGCGACATGCTTATGCCAAGGATGCGACTCCCGCGTCGGTGGCCGAAGAATGGCTGGCAGGTCTGCTCTGCGATGTGCTTCTGCAGGCGGGAGCGCAAGACGATACTCGGTTGCGACAGATCGTCACCATGCAGTTGCCTGCGGATACCCAGTATGCGGACGTACTGGCCGAATGGCTGATACCCATCGGAGCTGGACGCCTTCCACAAATCCTAGGTTGGCTTCGTACGCTGCTTGGTGTCCCCATAACGGCGCCGCTTTCCATCCGGGATCCAAAGGCACTGTCCGAGGTGATCGGAGACCATCGCACTGAGTCACTGGCACGCGCAGTGATCGAGGCTCGTCGTCAGCGCGACATCGAAGTGAACGAGGTCATGGAGGCCGCCGCTCCGGCGACGGAGTCTGACCAATATCGGAAAAGTGGATAGCGGACCATGAGCAATGTCAGAAATCAGCTATCGAATGACATCCGGCCAAGGTTGTGGGTGGAAATGTTGTGGTTGCTGGATTCACTGACGGCCGAACAGCCACTGCGTGAAATTCCGCTGAGTCTGGGGCTCAATTTGATCGTCTCGCCTCCCGGACCGGATAGTCCAGGGCATGGTGTGGGCAAAACGGCGTTCTGCCAGTTGCTGCGCTTCGCGCTGGATGATCCCCTGTGGTCTGAAGGTTCGACGCTACGCGACGAGTTGCTCCAGGACCGAGAGTTAAAGGAAGGCGCGGTTGCGGCACGTGTGCATATCGGCGGTGAGATTTGGACCGTATTGAAGCCGTGGCGACACCAAAAACTCTACCGTGCCTCGAGAACCGCCAACTGGCGGCAGCTGTCTGCTGGGGAGGTCGAAAACGAATTCAGTGCTTATCAGAAGGCACTGAGCAGGAATCTGGTACAAATTCTGCCGGTGCAGACCTTGCCCGGGTCGAAGCAGGAGATCGAGTGGCACCAGATCCTAGCCTGGTGCTCGCGCGATCAGAATGCTCGCTATCAAAGCTACTTCCAGTGGCGGGCCGAAGGTGTCGGTTTCAGCCAGCCAGCAAAGTCTCCTGTCGCGCTGATGCAGATTGTGCTGGGTCTGTTGCATGACGCTGACACGCTGCGCGACCTTGAAAGGTCGGCAAGAGAGGCCGAGGAGCTGAAGACAAGGCTTCAAGGACTGCGTGAGGAACCTGAGCGCCTCTTGAAGCACGTTCGCCGCCAGCTCAATCGACAGCTGGGTACTTCTGACGCCATTCCATTCCGGCAGGACGGACTCTTTGACCATCCCAACTTGATTGCCATTGCCCGGCAGCGACACGAGGCTTATCGGCAAGAGCAGCAAGCGATCGATGTAGAACGACAACGATTCGCGGTTGAGCGTCAGTCATGCGTAGAGAAACGTGCCCCCCTGAGGAGCAGGATTGACTTGATCACGAATGAAATAGCTCAGCATGATGCTCTGATTGCCGGGGACCGTCAGCGCGTAGAAGAACTCCGCAATGAAGCCTCATCCCTTCAGCAAAGCCTTCCGACGAAATGCGATGCGGGAAACCGCCTGCTCCAAGACTGCCAGTACGTTATTGAGCGCATTGAGCAGATCCAGATCGATCGTACACAACGGATCACCCAGCATCAGCGCTCGAAGCAGTCGTTGGAGCACGATATGGCCGTGCTTAGGAGCCGATTGAACGAGCTTGATGCGGAGTTGAGACCAATCGATTTGCAGTTGGCGGAGATTGACAAATCAGCTTCTAAGCTAGACACGCGGTACGCGCAATCCTTGTCTGCGTGTCAACTTCTTAGCGATGCCATCGACGACTACGATCACTACGAAAGCGTTGTATCAGGAAAGACTCAGTGGGCAGCTATCGCGGAAGCGGAACGCAAGCTGGATGCTACCCAAAAGCGCCATGCGCGACTGCGCCTGAAATCCGAAGAAGAGCGCGAAACGACCTGCGAAAGGCGCAAGGTCATCAGTGACGCAATGCAATCGGTGACCCTGTCGCTGCCAGCGTTTAACTGGGGTGTATTCAATGATGGCGAGGGCCACCGCAATCGTCCGTTCCAGATGGGCCCAATGCATTCGACTACCTTCGGCGTTCTAGAAATACTGGCCGGAGATATAGCGTGCATGCTCGACAGCTCTTCAGACCAAAGCTTTCATCCTGGATTTTTGCTTCACGATTCACCTCGAGAAGCTGAAATGAGCGAGGCCTTGTTTTGGGCATTATTGAGGCACGTCGCGTCACAAGTACAATTGTCATTCCAGTATGTTGTAACAACCTCGACCCTGCCAGATGAGGCGCTCGGTTCATTTGTTCGTCTTGACCTGGCATCTGATAGAGAAGGCGGACTTTTGTTGCGCAGGCGTTTAGGCGATAGTCAAGCGCAAATTCTTTGAAGGTTGTGATTTGGGGTGAATATGCCCGGGTGGATTCAGGGTGTGATTTGCTGCTGGTTACATGGTAGCCAGATGAATAGAGATTTTTCACGCAATTTTGTTTGTGAAATGCAGTGGTTTTTTTGATAACAACCCCTTTGAACGATAGGGAAATCGATGAGCAAACCAGACTTTTCCGTACTTGCCAGCGATGTACTGGAAACCTTTGCTGAAGCGGCCGCCTTGGCAAGAGGTAAGCTGGATGCTGCTACCAAACCAGGAGGTGGATTGGCAGGGGGCAATGCATTCACCAACCCGGAAGCATTCCGAAACCTGAGCGAGAGTTCCCGAAAGACACGCGAGGGCTGGGCGACGTTGGTCCGGGAGCCTGCTATCTCGCGCTTGGTTATTGAGGACACATCAGGGGCGCGACGTGTGCTGTACATCGCGCGCAAGACTGGAGCTGTCCTGCCGTCCGGAATGCAAGTTGCTAATTACGACACGGTGCTGGGACGGCTCGCCGAGTTGGATGTTGGTGACGAAGCGACAGTGCCGCTGGCGGACGCCGCACAGACCTTCACCCTCCTCGAGAAGACTACCCTACACCCGAAAATGCAGGAAGCGGGCTGGGATTCGACAGGCAACCTGCATCTCATCCTTGATGGCGGTGCTTTCTCCATTCGCTCACTACGTGAGCTCTTGCAGTCATTTGGCGTAGATGTTGGCGATGACTTGGATCGCCTTCTTGAACAGGCAGCGCTGGCCGATGGTGTTAAGGCTGGTATCAGTCATCAGGTGCGCATCGCAATGGGGTTGCGCGACCAGCCCATCCTCGACAAGTTCCAAGGGGAGATATTCCGTCGTGCGCTGGACAGTCAACTTATCATTCTGGGCCCACCTGGAACCGGTAAGACGACAACGCTGATCAAACGACTGGGACAAAAACTTGACCTCGATGCTTTGGATGAACGCGAACGCAGGATCGTGATCAACTCCAGCAGTGTGGTTCCGCATGATTCTAACTGGATGATGTTCACCCCATCCGAGCTGCTCAAGCACTACTTGAAGGAAGCCTTCAATCGGGAACAGGTGCCGGCGACGGACGCACGCATACAAACATGGGATGCTTACCGCATCACCATCGCACGCAACACGCTGGGCATCCTTCGATCCACAAACGGCGGGCGATTCAACTTGAGGTCTGACCAGGAGCATCTGGCTGCGCGGCTGTTTACGGACCCGATGACCTGGTTCGAGGCATTCCAAGGTTTCCATGATCAAAGGCTACGCAAGCAGTTGGAAGATGGTGCGGACATGGCGGCGGCCACGGCGCCCACATCCGCGGAACAACTTGTCATCGGCTTGAAGGAGCTGGCAACCTCGCTGGGCAGTCGCTCATGGATGGACGTCTACCGCGATCTGGAAGCGAATGATACGGCGATTCGTGCTGCGCTGGACGAATCGCGAGGGGTAACAGAGGGCTTGATGAAGGGGGAGCGTAACCGGCTCTTCAACAACGACAGGGACGTTTTCACACTACTGGGACAGTTCCTGTCTGGTCTGCAGCAGGATGACGATCAGGACGACGAAGACTCCGAGTTTGACGACGACGAGCGCGAAACAACTGATCAGGCGGGCGCGTCTTCGAATGACATACAGGTTGCGGTGAACGCCTATCTGGCATCGGTGCGGGCCTTGTCAAGGAGTCGCTACCAGAAGCGAACGTTGAAGAAAGAAACACGCGCGGCTCGCATCATCGCGTGGCTTGGCCCTTCGCTTCCGGATGACACAGTTCTTTTAGAGATCGGCCAACGCATCAGTTTCCAGAACGGCTTGCGTCGATTCTTAAACGCGTTCAGGCGCTACATCTCGGATGTACCTAGCAGCTACCGAGCTTTCCGTCGTGAGTACGCCAGCGACGATCGCTACTACTCGGCTCCGATTAGTGGCTTGCACATCTCTGCCATTGAGCTGGACGCTATGATCCTGCTGATGCTTCGCAACTGCAGAGCGCTTCTGGAGCAGTCCTTCGTGGCGCGAAATGTTGATATGCAGCGTTTCGAGGTCGTCAAACGGGTATCGAGTCTGTTTCGCACTCAGATCATGGTGGACGAGGCAACGGACTTTTCTGCTCTGGAGCTTGCGTGCATGGAAGGACTGGCAGCGCTGCCCGGGAGGTCCTTCTTCGCCTGCGGGGACTTCAATCAGCGCATCACCACATCCGGTCTGCGGTCGCGTGACCAGCTCACGTGGGTGTCCAGCTCCATTGCGCCAGTAGCGATCAACTTGGTCTACCGGCAGAGCCGGTCGCTTAACGCGTTTGCCGGAGAGCTTCTGCAACTCATGGGGGGAGATATGGGGGCTCATGGCGAGCTTCCGGCCGATAGTACGCATGATGGAGTGCCGCCGGCTTTGCTTGAGCACGCGGATGCCGGTAGCGCGTCGTGGATTGCTGATCGGATCAAGGAGGTCGAAGGAACGGTCAAGGAGATGCCCACCGTTGCGGTCCTGGTGACTCGGCGGGAAGACGTCGAACCCATGGCAAGGCAGCTGACCAAATACCTTGAGGACATCAGTCTTAGGGCTGTTGCTTGCGATGAGCGGACCTTGGGCGAAGGCACTGATGTGCGTGTGTTCGAAATCCGGCACATCAAAGGCCTTGAGTTCGAGGCCGTGTTCTTTGTGGATGTGGATCGATTGGCGGAGCTTAAGCCAGACCTATTTGATCGCTACCTTTATGTCGGTGCTACTCGCGCTGCAACTTACCTCGGGATGGTATGTGCAGGCCGACTGCCGGAACGACTTGAGGCTCTACGGCCTTCCTTTTGCGATCGTTGGGGCGGATAGGAGTTAGGACTAAATGAGTACATCACCCAAGATTGAATCCGCCGACCTGTCCATCGAGCAGATGTACAAGGACTTCTACATTGTGCCCCCGTATCAGCGCGAGTACGTGTGGCCGGATGTGGATGTGCAAGCCTTCGCCGACGATATCTACAACGAGTTCTACGGTGCTAAAGGCGAGCTGGTGGCGCACCGCGAGTACTTCATCGGCAGCGTAGTGGTGTGCCGCACGGCCCACGGCCCCTACGACCTCATTGATGGTCAGCAGCGCATGACCACGATTTTCCTGTTCTTGTGCGCGATCCGAGATGCACTACTGACGCTTGGGGAGGCGCCAAGCAAATCGCTAGAGGCGATGATCTGCGACACCCGTACTGGCGATGACGGCAACGATGTCCAGGATTACCGCTTGCTGCTGCAGTACGAGGACAGCCGCGATGTGCTGATCCGGATCGCACAGGGCGAGTCGTTGACGTCCAGTCGCGATGACACCAGGTCGATGGTTTGCATCATTGAGGCCTATGAAACGCTGCGCAGCTTCTTGACGGCTCAGTTTGACGACAGCTCCGACGAGATCAAGCAGTTCTTCGTCGCATTCATCCGTCGGGTAAAGCTGATCCGTATCGTAACGCCGGACCTGACCCACGCGCTGAAGGTGTTCGAGACGGTAAACGACCGCGGTGTGGGACTGACTGCGATGGACCTGCTCAAAAATCTGCTGTTTATGCGTACCACGCCGGCCGATTATCCCAAGCTTCAGTCGCTATGGAAGGAACTGACCTTGCACCTAGAGATGTGTAGGGAGAAGCCGCTACGCTTCCTGCGTTACTACGTAATGGCCAACTACAAGGAGTATCGTAGCGCATCCACCGGCAAGCCAGTGCGCGAGGATGAACTATACGAGTGGTTCGGTAAGCATGCTGAAGAAATTGGGATTGACGCCAAACCGTTGGATTTTGCGAAGGATCTTGTGCTGGCGGCGCGCGACTACCGGCAGTTTGCCGGTGGCCGTACGCCAGATGGAAAGACTGCGATACCGGGTCTGCAGAACATTCAGCACCTGAGCGGTAAGGCTCGCCAGCACTTTATTCTGATGCTGGCATCGAGACATCTTCCGGCGGATGGATTGGTTGAGCTGGCGCGGCAGTTGGAGAACCTGTTCTTTGTGTTCGTGATTGTCCGTGAGCCGACCAAGAATTTCGAAACGAAGTTTGCTGACTGGTCTGAGAGCCTGCGTACTGCTAATAGCCTGGAAGATGTTAAGAGGATTATAAATTCGCGAATCGCACCTGAGGTGGAGGGCAAGTCTCGAGCCTTTGACTTTGCGATGAACGAGCTAGGGGCAACGACGGTTCCCAAGTATCGACTCAAGTACGTGCTAGCCAAGCTGGCGCAGCACGTTGACCATATTGCCTGGCAAGGAGCTCAAAGCGTCCAGCAACTCGACCACTACTTGGACGGAAAAATCGAGATTGAGCATGTCCTTCCGCAAAAAGCAGAGCTGGGAGCGTGGGGTGGATTTAATGATCCCGAGGTTACTGGCAGCTGTGTCCAGAGACTTGGAAATCTGACCCTATTGGAAAAGCCACTCAACGCCGCAGTATGCAATGCCTGCTTTGACAAGAAGCTTGAGGCCTACCGCGATTCCAAGATTGTGATCACGCGGGTCATTGGGAACCCAAACTTGTTCGGTAAGAATACCTCGCTGCAACGTGCCATCGGCTTGGTCACTACCGCAACTAGTGCCTCTGAATGCCCGACATTAGGGACGCCGTCAGCTTGGAGTGCTGAAAGGATTGAGGCTAGGCAGGAAGGCATGGCCAAGCTTGCCAGAGCTGTATGGATGGTTGACCAGTTGTGTGAGAAGGCGAGGGCTTAGCCAATGGCGGAGAAATTGGTGGAACGCAGTTTGATTGACGACTCTTTGTGGTTCATCCACAAGGATGGAGGGCGCTTGTATCCGTGGGTGCGCTATTCCCAGCATCACGGGAGCACTGCTTTCTGGGTGTCCGGTGGATCAAACCTGATCGAGGGCGCCATACCAGTTGTGACGATGGCCGACCTGGTTGTCGATGTATTCTCGCGTGGGCGCAGCGTCTGGTTGCTTGATAACGCGAAACGAAGGGGCCTGTATCGCTTTCATCACAACGCCATCCATGGTTGGGGTGCCTCTCCAGAAGTCAAATTTATGGCGATTCGAGCTGGAGCTCCGCCTCCAAGGCAATCGGATAAAATTCTCTCGCTTCCCACCTTGGTTTCTAAGGCTTTAGCGGATGCCGGCTATGATCTCCTGAAATCAGTCGACAATGAATGGGTCGCTGCCACTGTGAGCGGAGGCTTAGGTCAGGTTCTGGTTCGAGCTTCCGGCGATGGTGTGTTACTGGCAATGACCGACCCCGCCATGGCGCAGCGGATTGGTCTAGAGGCTACTGCCGCAACGACTCCTCCAAGCATGATGGGTGTCGGTCTCGCGCGCAGTGCGATGCAATTGTACGATGCACTGCGTGTGTTGCATTCGCTTCAAGAGCATCCAACACCGGTGCTTTCGGCGCGAGTTGAGTCGCGGCTGGCGGCGATTCCCGAGACTGAGCGCACCCGTGAAGTTCGGCAGCGAGTTGGCCAGGAAGTCTTCCGTGAGGCACTAATCGACTTGTGGGAAGGGCGCTGCGCCGTCAGTGGCATCGCCTTTCCTTCGCAGTTGCTTCGCGCAAGCCATGCTAAGCCATGGTCCCTGGCCTGTGATAGTGAACGCTTGGACCCGTTTAACGGGCTACTTCTTTCCGTTCATCTTGACGCAATGTTTGACGCGGGCCTGATCAGCTTCTCGCAGGAAGGGGGGATTTTGTGTTCATCAGCTCTAGATACTGAAGTATTGAGATATTTTTCAATTTCGAATGGACAGAAATTGAGATTCCTGAATCCTGGACATCTCCCATACCTGGCTTGGCACAGAGACAACGTTTTCCGGAAATGAGGGCAAAAATTCTGAATGAGGTGATGACGTTCTGCGGGAGCGCAGAGACATCACTCCGGCCTAACCTCGTGGCACGCCCACTCAACCAACCCCCGGCAAGCCAAAAACAATCCATCAACCACACCCTCGTCCAGATGCCGCTCCGGCTCCGCTGCCACCCGACAGCGGTCCGCCGAGTGCAGCACCTCCAGCACTGTCAGCAGTCCCACCAATGCCCGCTCGGTCCTCGACAGGCTCACGCGGCGGCCGGGTGATACGTCGTTCTCCGGCCAGGGGTGCCCATCTGCACCTTCGCAGCCGCGCATGCGCTTGAGGATGCCGAGGAGGGAGTTCAGGTCGGGCAGGGGAGTCTCATCGTTGATGGGCTCAACAACGGTGTACGAAGAGAAGGTGTCGGATTCGTTCATGGCGTCGGCTTCCGTGGCTGTGCTTAACAGCGCCACCGCGTAAGCGGGTGGCGGACGGTGCGTGGCTGCAAACCGGACGTCAGTTGTCAGTACCCGGCGGGCCCGAAGACCCCCACGCACCGCCCGCCAGAAAGGCCGACGGATTACCCGCCGGCACCGGTTAAGGACGGTGCCGACGGGTAAGCGTAAACAACTAACAGTTCGGGTTTGCAGGCCCGGCCACCCGTTGTCGGTGGCGCGCCATGGTGTTTACGCAGCCGCTTCGAATGCCAATAGAAATTCGCGAAGGAATCGCGGAATCCGAGAGCGGATAGCTATTGTTGCACGCACCATTCGTGCAGCACGCGACGCCATCAGACGCATTCGTGCAGATGCTCTGCTGATAGCGAATCAAACTGGCGCAATCGCCCATGCCACAAGCGAATAGCGCGACAGCCTTCTTTGCAACAGTTCTTAGTCCGCCGCGCCAAGCAACGGCGAGCGATCAGCCGCACATCCCGAAAAGCGGTTCAAAGCCGACACCGCCAGCGAACCTCGCGACCTCAACCGACGCCATCCTCAGTAGGCCCCGCATTCCCCACCAACAACTCAATCATCGCCCGCGCCGCCGCCGACTGCCGCCGATGCGGCGCATAGATCACCGAGAACGGCCGCGACCGTCCCCGCAGCTGGGGCAGCACTTCCACCAGCTCCCCACGCTGCAATCGCTCGCGCACGATGAACGCATAGCTCTGGCAGATGCCGATGCCCTGTTCGGCCAGCGACACCACGCCCAGCACATCGTCGGAGGTCTCGATGGACGAACGCGGCAGCCAGTCCACGTCGCGCCCGTCGTGGCGGAACGCCCACGGCGCCAGCCGTCCGGTGCGCGGCATCACAAACGGCAAGCACAGGTGCTGCTGCAGGTCGTCCAGCGTCTGCGGCGTGCCGCGGCGCTGGAGGTAGTCCGGCGCGGCAACCAGCAGCAGTGGGGCGTCTTCCAGCTTTCGCGCGACCAGACCGCTGTCCGGCAGCTGGCCCAGGCGGATGGCCAGATCGAAGCCCTCGGCCACCAGGTCCACGTTGCGGTTGGTGATGTTCAGTTCCACCTGCACCTGCGGGTACTGTTGCGCAAAGCGCGCCAGCACGGGCGGCAGCCGGTAGTGGCCATAGGTGGTGGGCACGCTCAGGCGCACGCGGCCGGCCAGCGCACCGTCCTGGGCCAGTACGTCGCGCTCGGCGTCGTCCAGCAGGCCGAAGGCGGTGCGCACCTGTTCCAGATAGAGCCGCCCGGCGTCGGTCAGGCCCACGCGGCGGGTGGTCCGCTGCAGCAGCTGCCGGCCCAGTCGCGCTTCCAGGCGGGTGACCGCGCGGCTCAGCACCGAGGGCGTGGTGGACAGCGCCACCGCGCCGGCCGTGAACGAGCCGTGCTCGACCACCGCCAGGAACACCTCCACATCGCCCAGGTAGTCGAACTTACGGCTCATTTGGCTCTCCTGGGAACAGATGTTTTGCGATGGTGCCAATTTATCGCCGCTGGGGCGATGAATAAAGTGGCCGCCATTCCCCGATAGGAGTTCCCCATGAACCTGATGACCCGGCTGGCCGCAGCGCTGGTCCTGACCCTGGCCGCCAGCGGCGCGCATGCCGCCAACGTGCTGGTGGTGCTGTCCGACGAAAACCACCTGGACCTGAAGGACGGCAAGGTGCTGTCCACCGGCTTCTATCTCAACGAGCTGATGCAGCCGGTCAAGCTGCTGCTGGACGCGGGCCACGAGGTGACCTTCGCCACGCCGCAGGGGCGGGCGCCGACGGTGGATGCGTCCTCGGTGACGCCGGCGTACTTCGGCAACGATGCCGCGCGGCTGACGCTGCACAAGGACCTGCTGGAGAAGCTGGCACTGACCTCGCCGACGGCCTCGCCGGTGGTCAGCCTGGCGCGCGCGGAGCAGCAGGGCTACGCGCGGTTTGATGCGGTCTACATTCCCGGCGGGCACGCGCCGATGCAGGACCTGCTGAAGAGCCCGGCGCTGGGCCGGCTGCTGGCCGACTTCCACCAGCGCAACAAGACCACCGCGCTGGTCTGCCACGGGCCGATCGCTCTGCTGTCTACGCTGCCGGATGCTGCGGGTTTCGTGGCTAAGCTGGACGCGGGTGCGATACCGGCCACGCCGAAGTGGATCTACAGCGGCTACCAGATGACGGTGATCAGCAACCAGGAAGAAGAGCAGGCCAAGCCGCTGCTGGGCGGCGGTGAGATGAAGTTCTACCCGCAGACCGCGTTGCAGCGGGCGGGGGCGAAGTTCAGCAGCAATACCACGCCGTGGAACGGACATGTGGTGGTGGACCGCGAGCTGATTACCGGGCAGAACCCGGCTTCGGCGTTGGAGGTGGGGCAGCGGTTGGTGGAGCGGTTGAAGTAGGGCGGGCTCTGCATCGCATGCGGTGCCGTGGCACCATGATGGGCTGGCCTCGTCCTTCCGGGCGGAGCCGTTTTCCCAGGGAAGCCCTCGAACACGACATGCGAACGTCTTTTTTCATTCTCTCCGCCCTGTGCTTTGGCCTGCTGTCTGGCTGCGCCAGTGGCCCGGAGGAGCACGCCTCAAGCCGCGAGATCACGGGTGCGTTCGTGGCCGACGACGGCCAGCTGTACCTGCTGCCGCGCTTTGAAGAGCCGATGCGTTTCAATGCCGCGCCGTTCCGCGAGTACCGGGCGCTGATGGACAGCCCGCTGCGCGAGGCGGTGGCCTGCGCGCAGATGTACTTCCATGAAGACTGGCGCGACCCGGCCAACAAGGCCAAGGTGCACGGTAGCTATGCGCTGCTGCTGCGGCCGGAGCAGGTGACGGCGGAACAGGCCATGCAGTTCAAGCTGGAGCGGATTGAAGTACTACCGCGCGAGGCGAAGTATGTGGATGAGCGGGCGCGCTACTACCTGCCGCAGGACCGGAGCCGTTATGCGCTGGCGTTTGATCGGGCCTGCAATCTTTCAAAGAAGGGCGGCAGCTATTACAGCGCGCTGTTCGAGGGCGATGGCGAGCGGGTGAAGTTGCCGGATGCCGCTGCGCTGGTGGAGAAGGGGAAGCTGGCGCAGCCGATCAGTGCGCGGGCGCAGCGGATCCTGCCGGAGCGGGAGGACAAGCCGGGTGTTGGGACGGCGGTTGGGAAGGTGCTGGGCGCGGCGTTGGTGCCTGTGGCGGTTCCGGTGTTTGTGTTGAGCCTGCCGTTCCTGGGGCCGGATCATTGGAAGTGATGGGGCGTTGAGGGAGAGTCATCCACGCGTGGCGTGGATCTACTTGGGCATCGCCTGAAAGTTCATCCTGGAGATCTGTGTGCCCAGCACGCTGGAAACTGTTTTGAAGACCGTAGGCTTCATTGTCCTCGCGGCACTTCCGTTGGTGATCCTCTGGTTCACCCATTCGGCGAATGTCAGCGACCGCGCGTTCTGCATTGGGATCAGGGCTGCGTTTGGATCCCCCTCGCCGGATTTCTGGCAAGTCCATGACCTTGGTGATGGTGGATGGCAAAGAGGATCGCGAGCACTATTTCTTTGATACAGAATCCTTCTACCTGCGACGTGGGCCGGTGCCCACGGCGGTTCCGCTTTCGCAGATCACCTCAGTCACACGAACGTCCGACAAGATCTACGGGCGCTATGTCTGGCAGGTGTGCTTCAGCAAGGCATCGGGCAGAAAGTGCGTGACGTTTACCAACAACCTGACGCTGTTCAACCGCGACTTCCTGCTGTTCCTGGAGGCGGTGCGGAAGGCCAATCCACTGGCGACTGTGGATCAGGCGGGTCTGTTCTTCTGATTGCGCGGGGACATCAGCGGCGCTGATTGGCAAATGGAGGGGCCAGGGGGCGGGTTGCCTTGGACACGGAGCTGGGCGATTCAGTTGTGCGGGCGTTGAGGGAGTGAATCCACGCGTGGCGTGGATCTACCGGCACCTCGGTGTGCCACCTGCCACACAGCTGGCCCGCCAACGCTCCCAGGCCTTGGCGTCGATGCCGGCCTTCAGTGCGATGGTCTGCAGCTCGGCCCAGTTCCTCGGCGACGGCGCGGCCAGCAGCCCGCGCATGAAGGCCTGCATCTTCGCTTCGCCCACCTGTTTCTCCAGCGAGAGCAACAGCAAGGGGGCATAGACGTAGCGATACATCTCGCCCAGATCGGAGTTGCTGTCGATGGCATCGAATGCTGGCAGCGGCTTGTCCTGCGTGTCGATGGCCGATTGCAGTCGCGCAATATAGCGATCGGCCGCGGCATCGCCACTGATCTCACGCAGCGCCTTGATCGACAGGAACTCGGCGCTGGACTCCAGCAGCACCCAGAAATACGGCCCCTGCGGATGGTTCAGTGTGCCGAAATAGTAATGGCCCATTTCGTGCGCGATGTACTGCACGCGCCGCTCGGCCTTCTCGCCACCGGCCAGCAGTGAATCAGCCGCGTTGCCGATGCTGCCGCTCATGGCGATGGTCGGCCAGGTGGCAAAGCCCCATTCGCTGCCTTCGCGGTCGCGCTCGATCTGGTCGAGCGTGACCATGCGCAGGAAGGTGGGGCGGTCGGCCAGCGGTACGCCCATGTAGCGGCTGTGCACGTCGGCTATCTTCTGCACCGTGCTGGACAGTGCATCGACCTTGGCCGGGGGCAGGGTCTCATTGAGGATCGTGACCTGCGCGGTGCGTGTGATCGGGCCGCTGCCGCCGAACAGCAGGATCGGCCGCGCGCTGTCGCTGCGGAATCGCCCCTGCGCGTCTTCAATGGCCGGGCTGCCGTTGAGATACAGGAACCGGCAGCCGCTGCAGTCCACCTGCAGGTCGTAGCGGCTTTCGCTGCTGCGCACGCGGGCCTTGGGTTCGAACGCCTGCGGCAGCCACGCGGACTGTTCGGTGAAGCGGGCGCTGTCGCCGTTGAAGGCCATCAGGCCTTTGAAGTCGGTTGGGGCATCGTGCCGGGCGTAGACCGGGAAGGCGCCCACATACTGCACGCAGAGCGTGGTGGGTGGCTTGGCCACGGTGTACACGCGCGCCTCGCCATCCACGCCGGGGTCGTACCAGCCTTCGAAGTCCAGCGGCGCGCCATCGCCATCGGTGACCCGTGCGACATTCAGGCCGGCGTTGAGCACGAACGAGCCCATCGATTCGGCAGGGCGGTTGGACACGCAGACATCGCCTTCGACGCGGCCGCTGGCAATGTCCAGCCGCACGCTACCGGTGGTGAGCGATGTGGCCGTTTGTGCCGGCAGCGCGGCCAGGCTGGTGGCGGGGACGAGCAGCGCGGCAACAACGGCGGGCAGCAGGGCCTTGCAGAGGTTCATCGGGCCATCCATGGGTGGATTGGGGTGAATATAGGGGGGATGTGGATTTTTGCCGAGGGGCAGCATCCACGCATGGCGTGGATCTACTGATCCAAGCGTGCGGTGGATCCAGAGGGCTACACTGCCTACTTACGCCCCTTGGAAGCTCACCCATGTTCTCTGGAAAGGTTGCGGTGGTTACCGGCTCCACCAGCGGTATTGGTCTTGGCATCGCTACGGCGCTGGCGCGGCAAGGCGCCGATATCGTGCTGAATGGCTTTGGCGATGCGGCGGAGATCGAACGCATCCGTACCAACCTGGAAACCGAGTTCGGTGTTCGCGTGGCGCATGACGGTGCCGACCTGTCCCGTGGCGAGGCGGTGCGCGGAATGATCGCCCACGCCGTTGCGACGATGGGGCGCATCGACATCCTGGTGAATAACGCAGGCATCCAGCACACCGCGTCGATCGAGGAATTCCCCATAGAGAAGTGGGATGCGATCATCGCGCTGAATTTGTCGGCGGTGTTTCATGCCACGGCGGCGGCCGTGCCCCACATGAAGCAGCAGGGCGCCGGCCGCATCATCAACATTGCGTCGGTGCACGGGTTGGTGGGCTCGGTGAACAAGTCGGCCTACGTGGCGGCCAAGCACGGCGTGGTTGGATTCACCAAGGTGACCGCGCTGGAGAACGCGGGCACCGGCATCACCGCCAATGCGATCTGCCCGGGCTGGGTGCGGACGGCGCTGGTCGAGCAGCAGATCACCGCGTTGGCCGAGCGCGAGGGCACGGATCAGGAGACCGCTGCGCGTGCGCTGCTGGCTGAAAAACAGCCGTCGTTGCAGTTCGTGACGCCCGAGCAGCTGGGCGAGGTGGTGGTGTTCCTGGCCTCGGACGCGGCGGCGCAGATCACCGGCACGGCGTTGCCGGTCGATGGTGGCTGGACCGCACGCTAGCGGACCCGCATCGGCCGCATTGCCGACGCCGCAGCAGCCAAGGCGCCTGCGGCGTCGTCCCGGCGCAGCCGTTTACTGCGGCTTCGCAAACACATCCAATCCCTTGCCGGTCTCCAACAACGACTTCAGGCTCGACAGCACGATCGGCCAGCCCTGGCGGATGCCGGTATCCATGCCGCTGCCCGGTTCCAGTTCGTCATGGGTGACGGTCAGTCGCACCATGTCCTGGTAGGGCACGATATCGAAGGTGACGCGGCTGTAGGCATCCGGGTTTTCGGCCTGCGAGGCGGCGACCCAGGTGATGACCAGTCGCGAGGGTGGGGTGCTTTCCACCACTTCGCCAACCAGTTCTACCGAGCGCGTTTCGTTGGCACGTACATGCTGCCAGCGCGAGCCGGGCTTCCAGTCCGAGACGTTTTCGTGGCCCCAGTAGCGGCTGGCGATCTCGGGGCGGGTGATGGCCTCGAACACCTTCTGCGGGGTGGAGGCGATGTAGATCACGTGGATGAAGCGGGTGGACTCTGCGGACATCGTCATTCTCCTTCCAGTTCTCGTTTCAGGTCATGCAGCAGGCTCAGGCGCTGCTGCTCGAACTTGCGTACCCAGCGCTCGTAGACCTCGTGCAGGGGCACCGGGTTGATGAAGTGCAGCTTCTCGCGGCCACGGCGCACGGTGCTGATCAGGTTGGCGTCTTCCAGCAGGCCCAGGTGCTGGGTGACCGATTGCCGGGCCATGTCCAGGTGCTCGCACAGCTGGCCGAGCGTCTGCCCGTTGTCTTCGCAGAGCAGATCCAGCAGCGTCCTGCGCGTGGGGTCGGCCAGTGCCTTGAAGACCTTGTCTGTGTTGCGCGCGTTGTCTACCGCCATGGGAATGTCTTCAATTCCAGTTATCGATCCTGACGTCGTGTGGGTTGGGCTGGCCCTTGCCGGTTTCCAGCAGCGCCTTCAGGCTCATCAGGAACACCGCCCACTTGGTGCTGCAGTGGGAGGTGAACTCGACGCGCTCTTTCCAGCCTTCATGGGTGAACAGCACGATGCAGTAGACATCTTCCTGTTTCAGCACAAAGCGCGCGTGGGTGCCGATCCATTCGGCTGGGCCGGCGAGGAACCGCCAAAGCACGAGCTCGCCTGGAACAAGCTGCTCAAGTTTCATTTCCATGGCGCCGATTTCCTGGCCGTTGTTCGTGAAGCGAACCTTGACCGTCCCGCCGGCCACGCGGTCGCCATGGGTGTCTTCAGCCCACCAGGCGGCGACGCCTTCGGGGGTGGCCAGAGCCTGGTACACCTGGCTTGCAGGGGCCTTGATGCCGACCCTGTGTGCGATATCGACCATTGCAGGTTCCTCGCGTGGGCGGACAGGCGCCGTCCTTGGGTGGACTATAGGCAGGCAAATGCCTGCATGTCAAATCCGGTGGACGGGGGGCTGGATCAATACACTGGGCACCTGCCAGGCATGGCCTGGCACTACTGGATCTACGGGACGTCAAGGAGTGCAGGCATGACTGAAGCTGGAAAGGAGATCTTGAACATCCGCCGCGCCAACGTAGACGATGCCCCTGCGGTGCTGATGCTCTTCGACGAAGTCATCGAATGGTTCGTGTCGATCGGCAACCTGCAGCAATGGGGCAGTGAGCCATGGTCGACGATGCCGCGCCGGATCACCCAGGTGACCGATGCCTGCGCGCTGCCCGGTGCATGGGTTGCCCATAACGAGCACGGCGTGGTGCGCGCGTTCCTTGCGCTGGGCGAGTCGATGCCCTACGTGCCTGCGCCCACTGGCTCGGAACTGTATGTGCGGGTACTGGTGGCATCGCGTGACGCCCGCGTGCGTGGTATCGGCCGGCGCCTGATGGCCTTTGCCGATGAGCAGGCGCGCGTTGCCGGGCTCGACCATCTGCGTGTGGACTGCTACGGCGGTGGCAACGGTGATCTGGTGCGCTTCTATGAGTCCTGCGGCTACACGCGCATCGCGCCGTTCACTGTGGATGGCTGGCCGGGCATGCTGCTGGGGCGACAGCTCTGACGTGGCTGCGTCACTGGGTCGCAGCCTGTGTGCAGGAAACGGTACATCGGTTCGGCGCTAGAGTAGGGGCATGACCTGCATGGAATGGCTGTGTCATTCCACTGCGGGTTCCTGATGACCCCCTCCAGGAAGGAGCAACGCATGTACTACAGCAGTGGCAACTACGAAGCCTTCGCGCGCCCGCGCAAGCCCGCCGGTGTCGATGGCAAGCGGGCTTGGTTCGTCGGTTCGGGCCTGGCCTCGCTGGCCGGCGCCGCGTTCCTGGTGCGCGATGGCCGCATGGCCGGTGAGCGCATCACCATTCTCGAGCAGCAGCAGATTCCCGGCGGCGCGCTGGATGGCCTGAAGGTGCCGGAGAAGGGCTTCGTGATCCGCGGCGGCCGCGAGATGGAAGACCACTTCGAGTGCCTGTGGGATCTGTTCCGCTCGATTCCGTCGCTGGAGATTGAAGATGCCAGTGTGCTGGACGAGTTCTACTGGTTGAACAAGGATGATCCGAACTATTCGCTGCAGCGTGCCACGATCAATCGCGGCGAAGATGCGCACACCGACGGCCTGTTCACGCTGAGCGAGCAAGCGCAGAAGGACATCATCGCGCTGTTCCTGGCCACCCGGCAGGAGATGGAGAACAAGCGCATCGACGAGGTGCTGGGCCGCGACTTCCTGGACAGCAACTTCTGGCTGTACTGGCGCACCATGTTCGCCTTCGAGGAATGGCATTCGGCGCTGGAGATGAAGCTGTACCTGCACCGCTTCATCCACCACATTGGCGGCCTGCCGGATTTCTCGGCGCTGAAGTTCACCAAGTACAACCAGTACGAATCGCTGGTGCTGCCGCTGGTGAAGTGGCTGCAGGACCACGGCGTGGTGTTCCAGTACGGCACCGAGGTGACCGACGTCGACTTCGATCTGGCGGCCGGCCGCAAGCAGGCCACGCGCATCCACTGGACGCGCGAGGGCGTGGCCGGTGGCGTGGATCTGAGCGCGGATGACCTTGTTTTCATGACGATCGGTTCGTTGACCGAGAACTCGGACAACGGCGACCACCACACGGCTGCGCGTTTGAATGAGGGGTCGGCGCCTGCCTGGGACCTGTGGCGACGCATTGCCGCCAGGGATCCTGCGTTCGGGCGTCCGGACGTGTTCGGCGCGCATATCCCGCAGACCAAGTGGGAGTCGGCGACGGTGACGACGCTGGACGCACGCATCCCGGCCTACATCCAGAAGATCGCCAAGCGTGACCCGTTCAGTGGCAAGGTGGTGACCGGCGGCATCGTCAGTGTGCGCGATTCGCGCTGGTTGATGAGCTGGACCGTGAACCGCCAGCCGCATTTCAAGAACCAGCCCAAGGACCAGATCGTGGTCTGGGTGTACTCGCTGTTCGTGGATACGCCCGGCGATTACGTAAAGAAGCCGATGCAGGATTGCACCGGCGAGGAGATCACCCGTGAGTGGCTGTACCACCTGGGCGTGCCGGTGGAAGAAATCGACGAATTGGCCGCGACCGGCGCGAAAACGGTGCCGGTGATGATGCCGTACATCACCGCGTTCTTCATGCCACGCCAGGCCGGTGATCGCCCGGACGTGGTGCCGGAGGGTGCGGTGAACTTCGCCTTCATCGGACAGTTCGCCGAATCGAAGCAGCGCGACTGTATCTTCACCACCGAGTATTCGGTGCGCACACCGATGGAAGCGGTGTACACACTGCTTGGGATCGAGCGCGGTGTGCCCGAGGTGTTCAATTCCACCTATGACGTGCGCTCGCTGCTGGCCGCCACCGGTCGCCTGCGCGATGGCAAGGAGCTGGATATTCCCGGGCCTGCGTTCCTGCGCAACCTGCTGATGAACAAGCTGGACAAGACCCAGATCGGTGGCCTGCTGCGCGAGTTCAAGCTGGTGCAGGAGGACTGAGCGCGCGTCAGCGTGGAGGGGAGCGCGCCGGCAACGCCGCGGATCAGTCGGCCAGCACGGTACCCGCTCCTTCGCCATAGGTTGCCCTGGCGCTGCCACACACCGCGTAGGTGGCAGCGCTGGCTGGCAGGCCAGTGGCCTTGATGCCGCGCCGCGAATCGCCGTCAAACACTTCGGCGTAGCGTTCGGCGGCCAGCGCGTCATCGGGCAGCATGTACAGCAGGACGCGCTGCAATGTGGATTGCCCCTGCAGTGGCTGCGGCTGCCGGAACGCGGGCACCTGCACGCGCGCGCTGTGCCACCGCGTCGGCGCGTCTGCAGTCTGCCAGCGTACCTGCAGGGGCAGGTTGAGTGGCAACAGCGCGGCGCTGACCGGGTAGCCGTAGGCCGTGCAATCCCGGGGCGCTTCCGGGATGTTCGCGATGGCCCCGTCGCCGATGTCCAGTGTGAGGCCATTGATTTCCACCCGAAGGATGGGCGCACTGCTGTAGTTGTGGATCTTGAACAGCGTCAGGCCTTCGAAGCGGCTACGCTCCAGATCATCGGTGGTGAAGCCACTGAGGCGTGCGAGTGCGGGCGCGACCTCTACGTGATCGCTGTAGTGGTAGTAGATATGCACGAGCTCGGGTGTACCCGCGCGTCGCCAGGCCGCATTGAATGACGCAAGCTCGGGGTACGGCCGACGGACCAGCGGCACATCGGTGACGGCGCGATCTCCAGACGGTGTGGTGTAGCGGTAGTGGTCGACGGAGGGCTTCAGGCGCGCATCTTCATATGGGAACCCCCTGTCTGCATCGGACTGCGGGTTGGGGTAGCGGTGGAAGGCCATGAACCGCTCGGGCAGGTCGTCCTGCATGGGCAGGTCCGGGCCAGCGCCAGAACCGGTGGATGCATACGGCGAGGTGTCCAGCCAAAGGGGTTGCCCGCTGAGGTTGACGTGCAGCTCGGCGATGGACGCACGTGAGCCGCCGGCCAGGCTGTCCACACTGCCTTGCAGGACGTGCCACAGTGGAATGATGAGCATGGCGGCGGCGGTTGGCACGAACATCAGCAGGTGTATGCGGCCCGGTACCTGCCCGCGCTGGCGCACCATGTAGCGCAGCCAGGCCAGCACGAGCACCAGCAGCAACGGGACGGCGACCCAGATCGCGATGGTGGCCAGCGCCACGACGCCCCAACCCAGGTTGGGGGTGGCCACGGCAATCAACGAGAGCGTGGCGATCAGTGCCGCCAACAGCAGCGATACGCCGATTCCGACGCGGTAGGTCCTGTAGGGGCTGTCGGTCATCACCGGTCCGTCGGCAGTGCGGGGCATGCCCCTATCTTGCAGCGCAGGTGCCTGCGTGGAAAGGCCGGGAGCGGGGACAGGGGGGCCGGGGCTCAGCAGCCGACCAGGCGGTCCGCACTGATGCCGTTGCGATGCTGGCTGCGGTACTCGGTGGGGCTGGCATCGACCTGGCCACGGAAGTGCCGACGGAACGACTCCTGTGAACCAAAGCCGGCCTGCTCGGCAATCCACTGCAGTGGCCGGTCGGTGGTTTCCAGCAGCTCACGCGCGAAGGTCACGCGCTCGCGGATCAGCCAATCGATGGGCGACAGGCCGGTGGCTTCCAGGAACTGCCGCTGCAGGGTGCGTTGGCTGAGCGCGGCCTGCTCGGCGAGGCTGCCTAGCGAGTGCGGCTCGCGCAGGTTACGGCGCATCCACTCCATCAGCTTCGCCAACCGCGTGGGCTCGCCGTTGGGGATGGCCCGGCTGACGCGCTGGCTGCGCCCGGCATCACGCCAAGGTGCCAACACCAATCGCTCGGCCACCAGATTAGCCACGCGCGCGCCGTAATCCTTGCGCACCATGTGCAGCATCATGTCCATGCCGGTGGCCGATCCGGCCGAGGTGATGATGCTGCCGGTGTCCACGTACAGCACATCCTCGCGCACATCGATGCGTGGGAACTCGCGTGCCAGCGCTTCGGTGAGGCGCCAGTGAGTGGTGGCCTCGCGGCCATCGAGCAGCCCGGCCCAGGCCAGCACGAACGCACCGGAGCAGATCGACGCGATGCGTGCGCCGCGTGCGTGGGCACGGATCAGTGCATCGAGCAGGGCCTGCGGCGGACGTTCGCTGGGCTCGCGCCAACCGGGGATGACGATGATGTCGGCGTCATCGACGCTCCTTAGATCGTAGGGCATCTGCACCTGGGTGCTGCCGAGCATGCGCAGCGCTCCGGGTTCGCCCGCGCACAGCTGGGTGCGGTACCAGGCCACGCCCAGTTCAGGCCGTATCGGTGCGAACAGGCCGACCGCACAGCCGAACTCGAACAGCCCCTGGCCGTGGCAGGCGACGATGGCGACGAGTGGTGCGGCGGGATCGGCGGAAGGGCTGTGCATGGCCTGATGCTACGGGTGGTGGTGCGTGGCGCAGAGTGGTGCGCGGGCATGAGGTGATGCCGGTGGAGCATGTAGAGCCGCGCCATGCTCGGCTGCTCTTTGTGGCTCAATTGAATGGGCTTCGTCTGGCATTGAGCCAAGCATGGGCTTGGCTCTACAGAGAGCAGCGCACCGGCGCTGCTGCCTAACGTCATTACCAGCGGTCATGTGGGTGGCCGGATGTTACGGCTGGGTGACGCGATCCCGCCTGTCGCGGTGGGTGAACAGGCCCTTGAATGGAAGCGTGTTTCCGGCCCACCCCCACGAGCCCCCATGCCTGCCGCCTACGCCCCAGTCCTGAGCACTCTAGCTGTCCTGATCGCCGCCGTCCTCGCTGCTTCGCCCAGCCATGCGGCGGAAGCAGATGCGGACCCTGCCACCACTGCAGCCACTGCAGCCACTGCCAACGTGGCAGCCTCCACGCTGGATGCGGTGGTGGTCACCGGCTCACGCACCAGCACGCGCACGGTGAAGAACAGCTCCACGCCCATCGATGTGATTTCCGCCGAGGACCTCGCTGCTACCGGGCAGGGCAACCTGCTGGAAGCGCTGCAGCGCAGCCTGCCGTCGCTGAGCCAGATCGGCGGCTACCAGAGCGACCAGGAAAGCCTGATCCGCGGCTACCAGCTGCGCAATCTGTCGCCGGGTTACACCCTGGTGCTGGTCAACGGCAAGCGCCGCAATGCCAGTGCCTATGTGAGCGGTGCCAATGGGGGCGGCTTCCCCGGACATGCGTGGGCGGACCTGGCGTTGATTCCGGTCTCGGCCATCGACCATGTGGAAGTGCTGCGTGATGGTGCCTCCGCCATCTACGGCTCGGACGCGATCACCGGCGTGGTCAACGTGATCCTGAAGTCGCAGGCGCACGGTGGTGATGTGTCGGTGGAGAGCGGGCAGAGCACCGATGGTGATGGTTCGCGAACCAGCGTGCGCGCCAACGTCGGCCTGCCTTGGGGCCAGGATGGCTTCATCAACCTGTCCGGCGAGACCACCCGCCAGCATCATGCGATCCGTACCCGTCGCTACATCGACGGCTACCTGAGCTACCCCGCCGTGGATGGCAGCGGCAATCTGGTGGCGCTGCGGCCGAATAATCGTTTGCCAGCGGGTGCTGCGCCGAACCCGGCCGAGGCCAACCGCGATGCCGAGGCCAACACCATCCTCAGCTCGCCGTCGTATGCGTTGAAGGCCTTCGCGGTGAACGTGGGCCATGGCCTGGGTGAGAGCGCGCAGTTTTATGCCAATGCTACGGCCAGTGACCGCACCGCACAGGCGATCCAGAATTTCCGTCTGCCGGCGACCATCTTCACCACTTACAGGGCTCCCGGCGTGCTGAGCGTGTTTCCTGACGGCTTCCTGCCGGTGCTGGAAACCAAGGAGAAGCAGTACACCGGTACGGCCGGGGTAAAAGGCCAGATCGCGGGCTGGGATTACGACGCCAGCTTGACCGGCAACCGCAGCACGGTACGTACCTATACGCGCAACTCGGTGAACTACTCGCTGCCGTATCCCGGTTCGCCCACTGATTTCTATGACGGCAAGCTGGACTACCAGCAGGGCATCGCCAATCTGGACCTGCGCCGTGGCTTCGAGGTGGCGGCATTCGCTTCGCCGCTGGAAGTGAGCGCAGGCGCCGAATACCAGCATGAACAGTATGAGCGTGGCGCGGGGCAGTGGGAGTCTTACACCGGCTTCGGCGCTGCAGCCTTCGTCGGCTATTCCACCGCCGACGCGGTGAAGGCGACCCGCAACAGCAAGGCGGTGTACGTGGGTGCGGCCACCAATATCACCTCACGCTGGTACCTGGATGCGGCCGCGCGCTGGGAAGACCATTCCGATTTCGGCAGTGTCTCTACCGGCCGCCTGACCACGCGCTTCGACTTCACCGACGCGCTGGGTGTGCGCGCCACGGTCAGCAATGGCTTCCACGCGCCCAGTCTGGGTGCGCAGTTCTACCAGGCCACCGGCAGTTGCCCGTGCGGGACCACGCTGGTGGCGCAGGTGTCTTCGCCCGCGGCGATTGCGTTGGGTGCCACACCGCTGAAGCCGGAAAAGGCCACCAACTACAGCCTGGGCGTGACCTGGGACCCGAGCCCGGCGTTCCATCTGGCGGTGGATGCCTATCAGATCGACATCCGCGGCCAGCTCGGCCAGTCCAGCCAGATCGGCTACAACGCGCAGGATCCGGCGCGCGTCACCGACAACAGCGGCACGGTGCTGAGCGCGGCGCAGAAGAACACCATCGATGCGCTGCTGGGTTCGGCCGGCATCAGCATCCTGCCGGGTGATGCGTTCTACGCCAGCTACTTCACCAACGTGGGTAATACCCGTACACGCGGTGTGGAGATGACCCTGGAGGCGAACCAGGAAACCGAGTGGGGCAAGCTGCGCTGGAGTTACGCGGCCAACGTCGGCCGCACCACCATCCAGAAAGTCAGTGGCATTCCGGCGGCGCTGCAGGGCCTGCCGAACATCAACCTGCTGACCAGATCCAGCGAGTATGCGCTGCGCTTCCGCACGCCCAGCTACACGCAGGTGGCGGGGCTGGGCTGGCAGAACGGGCGCTGGCGCTCGAATCTGGACTTCACCTACTACGGCCCGATCAAGCGCCTGAACAACGGCGTGGAGTACAGGCAGCCGCCGGTGCTGGTGACCAATCTTTCCGGTGGCGTGGAGCTGGGCGCGGGCTGGAGTGCGGCGCTGGGCATCAACAACGTGTTCGACAAGCGCACCCGCAAGGTGCCGGAGTACGCGCGTAGTGCCACCGATGTGGCGAGTATCGAGACCACGTGGGACAGCGGCGATGTGCTGAGCAATGTGGGTGCGTATTGGTTTGGCCGGGTCAGTTACCGGTTCTGAGGTGGGAAGCAGTCGAGCATGGCTCGACTCTACAAAAGCGAAGGGCAGCCGAGCATGGCTCGGCTCTACACGGGAGCGTTTCATGTCTTCTGCATTGAGGGTGGTTGCATTGGTGGGGTCGCCGACCAGCTCGGCGACGTCGCGCACGTTGTTGCTGGCGCGGCATCTGCTGGACTCGCTGCAGCAGCGGGTGCACGCCAGCGTTGAACTGGTGGAGCTGGCGCCGATCGCGCGTTCGCTGGGCCAGTCGCTGTCGCGTGGCGATGCGGAGCCGACGGTGGAACGGGCACTGCAGACCATCGAAGCGGCGGAGCTGCTGGTGGTGGCCGCGCCGGTGTATCGCGGCTCGTATCCCGGGTTGTTCAAGCACCTGGTCGACTTCATCGGGCTGGAGGCGCTGGTGGATGTGCCGGTACTGCTGGCAGCGACCGGCGGCAGCGAGCGCCATGCGCTGGTGATCGACCACCAGCTGCGGCCGTTGTTCAGTTTCCTGCAGGCGCACACGCTGCCGATCGGGGTGTATGCCACGTCCGCCGACTTCGAAGGCGAGCACATCAGCAGCGCGGCCCTGCAGGCGCGCATCGAACTGGCGACCGAGCGTGCGGCCGGGCACTTGGCCACGCAGGCGCAGGCGCTGACGGTAGCGGCGCCGCTGCGACGTATTGCCTGACGCCATAACCGGCGGCGCTTTGCTTATGGCTACGCCGCATCTGCGTGGCCGGATCTGACCGCCGATTGTCGCCAGCCGTCGCTGCTGCGGCTGCTGGCATCTCTAGCATCGATATCGAAGCGGCATCGCATTGCCGGCCCCGATGAGGACGACCCCTGTGACTTTCGACGCAGCTAGCAAACCCATCCTGTTCCTGCTCGACCGTGAATTCGAGGACGGCCAGATTCCCGGCCAGCGCTTTTTCTGCCGGCACAGCCTGTTGCTGGAGGGCGCGCTATCGAGCATCGATGGCCTGGACGCGCAGCTGGACGTGCGCCGCATCGGTTTCGCGCGGCCGCGCCGCGAGGTGATTGCCGAGATCGGCGAGCAGGACCAGTCGCTGCCGAAGCTGGTGTTGCCGCAGGGCGTGCGCAGCGAACTGGCCAGTGGCGCGCACCAGGACCGCCAGTACATCTCCGGTGCAGAGCCGATCCTGGCCGCGTTGAACGGCTTGCTCGGCATTCCCGTGGCCCACCCCTGAGCGAGGACGTGACCATGAGCTATCAGATCAGCGTGCTGGACAAGAGCCCGGTGGCCGAAGGTGCCTCGCCGGAGCAGGCGCTGCGCAACAGCCTGCAGCTGGCGCAGCGCGCCGAGCAGCTAGGCTACCACCGCTACTGGTTTGCCGAGCACCACGCTGCGCCGACGCTGGCCAGCCCTGCACCGGAAGTGCTGGCTGCGTGGGTGCTGGCGCAGACCCGGCGCATCCGCATCGGCAGTGGTGGGGTGATGCTGCGCCACTACGCGCCGTACAAGGTGGCGGAGAACTTCAACCTGCTGTCGGCGCTGGCGCCCGGGCGTGTGGATCTGGGTGTGGGCAAGGCCCCCGGTGGCCTGCCGGCCTCGACCGCGGCGCTGGCGGCCGGGCGTCCGGCGTTCGCCGACTTCGACCAGCAACTGCGCGACCTGGAAGGTTATCTGTCCGGCGCCGACACCGGGGCACAGGCTCGGCCGGTTCCGCAGCAGGCACCGGAGCGCTTCCTGCTCGGGGCCAGCCCGCAGAGCGCGCAGCAGGCGGCCGAGCTCGGCTGGCGCTTCGTCTACGCCGCGCACTTCGATGGTGACCCGAAGCATATCGAGGCCGCGTTCGATGCCTACCGCACCGTTTCTACGCAGCCGCCGCTGCTGGCCACGGTGGCGTTCGCCGCCCCAACTGCCGAAGCCGCAGCGCGTCATATCGGTGCGCTGCGCGTCTACAAGCTGCACCTCGGTCCCGGGCAGACGGTGAACCTGCCCAGCCCCGAAGCAGCTGCCGAGTATGCGCGGCAGGTGGGCGTGGCCGACTTCCGCATCGAGGAAACGCGCCCAAGCGTGTTGTCCGGTGATGCGCAGCACGTGCGTGACGAACTGGACGCACTGCACCGGCGTTTCGGTGTGGGCGAGTTCGTTCTCGATGCGCCGGTGGCCGACCTCGACGCGCGTCTTACATCCCTTGAACTGCTGTCGCCCGCGCCGCGCGCGGTGGTGGCCTGACCTGCAGGAGCGATTCCCATGAGCACGACCCCGCGCCACATTCCGTTTGGCATCATGCTGCAGGGTCCTGGCAGCCACATGCATGCCTGGAAGCATCCCTCCAATCCGGCCGATGCCAGCGTCAACCTGCAGTTCTACATCGACATCGCGCGTACCGCCGAGGACAACGGCATCGCCTTCGGCTTCGTAGCCGACGGCCTGTACATCAACGAGAAGTCGATCCCGCACTTCCTCAATCGCTTCGAGCCGATCTCGCTGCTGTCGGCGCTGGCCACGGCGACGAAGAAGATCGGCCTGGCGGGCACGCTGTCGACCTCCTACAGCGACCCGTTTACCGTGGCCCGGCAGTTCGCTTCGCTGGACCTGCTCAGCGGCGGTCGTGCGGGGTGGAACGTGGTGACGTCGCCGCTGGAGGGTTCGGGGCGCAACTACGGTCGCCCGCACCCGGAGCACGCGCTGCGCTACCAGATCGCCGACGAGTACCTGGACGTAGTGCAAGGGCTGTGGGATTCCTGGGACGACGATGCCTTCGTGCGTGAGCGCGACAGCGGCACGTTCTTCGCGCCGGACAAGTTCCGCCGCCTCGACCACAAGGGCCGCTTTTTCCAGGTGGAAGGGCCGCTCAACATCCAGCGTTCGCCACAGGGGCAGCCGGTGATCTTCCAGGCCGGGTCGTCCGACGATGGCATCGCGCTGGCCGGAAAGTACGCCGATGCGGTGTTCACCCATTCGCCATCGCTGGAGGAGACCCGCGCGTTCACCCAGAAGGTGAAGAACTCGGCGATCGCCCACGGCCGCAGCGGCAATGACGTGAAGATCTTCCCGGGCATCGGCCCCATCGTCGGCCGCACCGCGGAGGAGGCTGAAGCCAAGTACCAGGCGATTGCTGCGCTGGCCACGCTGGAGGATGCACTGGCGTACCTGGGGCGCTTCTTCGACCACCACGATTTCAGCCAGTACGATCCGGACGCGCCGTTCCCCGAGCTGGGTGACATCGGCAGCAATTCGTTCCGTTCCACCACCGACCGCATCAAGCAGGATGCACGTGAGAAGGGCCTGAGCCTGCGCCAGGTGGCGTTGGAAGCGGTGAGCCCGCGACCGAATTTCATCGGTACGCCGGAACATGTGGCCGACGAGCTGATCCGTTGGTTCGACGCCGGTGCCAGCGACGGCTTCATCCTTGGTTTCGCGGCACAGCGCGAAGGGCTGGACGATTTCGTGACCCAGGTGCTGCCGATCCTGCAGGCACGCGGCTACCACCAGCGTGAACTGGAAGGGCAGACCCTGCGCGCGCATCTGGGCCTGCCGTACAAGACCAGCCGTCATTCGATCGACGCCGAGCCGGCGCGGAAGGCAGGGTAAGGCGATGAGCGGAGAAAGCGCGGCAGCACCGGGCCATGCCCAGCGGAATTCCCCAACGACTGGCGTGCTGCCGGAAATCGCGGCACGCGCGGAGGTGGCCATCGCGATCCGCCATGACCTGCACCGGTACCCGGAGCTGGCCTTCGAGGAACACCGCACCAGCGCACGCGTGGCCGAGCTGCTGCAGCAGTGGGGCTATGAGGTCACCACCGGTCTCGGTGGCACCGGCGTGGTCGGCACGCTACAGCGCGGGCAGGGCAGCCGACGCCTCGGCCTGCGTGCCGACATCGATGCACTGCCGATCCATGAGGATTCCGGCCTGGCCTACGCCAGCCAGAACGAAGGGTTGATGCATGCCTGCGGCCACGATGGGCATACCGCCATCCTGCTGTCTGCGGCGCACTACCTGGCCCATCACGGCCGCATCGACGGCACCCTGCAGCTGGTGTTCCAGCCGGCCGAGGAAACCGGTTCGGGGGCCTCGAAGATGATTGCCGACGGCCTGTTCGAACGCTTCCCGGTGGATGCGATCTATGGCCTGCACAACTGGCCGGGTGTGCCGGTGGGGCACTTCGGCTTCGTCGACGGTCCGGCGATGGCATCGGTGGACTGGGCGCGGCTGAAAGTGATCGGCAAGGGCGGTCACGGTGCCGAGCCTCAGGGTAGCGTTGACCCGATCCTGGCGGCAGCGCATATCGTCACGGCGCTGCAAAGCGTTGTCTCGCGCAATGTGGATCCACGGCAGATGGGCGTGGTCACCGTCGGTTCGATCCACGGCGGGCTGGCCGCCAATGTGATCCCGGACGTAGTGGAGCTGAAGCTGACCGTGCGCGCCTACCTGCCCGAGGTACGTGACACCCTGCGGCGCCGTGTTACCGAGGTCGCCGAGCAGACCGCCGCCGCGTTCGGCGCGCGCGCCGAGATCGAGTTCCCGCGTGGCTTCCCGAGCGTGATCAACCACCCGCAGCAGACCGCCTACATCCGCGACGTGGCCGTGCAGGGCTTCGGCAGCGAACACGTGGTGCCCGAATTCGCGCCACGCACGGCCAGCGAGGATTTCGCCTTCCTGCTGCAGGCGCGGCCCGGCAGCTTCGTGTTCGTCGGCAACGGCGACAGCGCACCGCTGCACAGCCCGCGCTATGTATTCAACGACGCCGCCATCGCGCCCGCTGCCAGCCTGTGGGCGCGGCTGGCTGAAGACTATCTGGTGAAGGACGTGGCATGAGCAGCAACGAACGCTTCCTCTACACCTCGGTGGATGATCCACTGGCGCGGCCGCTGTTCGATGGCCTGGAGCAGGAGTACGACAGCCGCTACGCCGACGTGCGTCGACGCATCGGCGGCAGCGCCCGCGAGGAACTGCAGCGCTACCCGGCACAGGCGTTCGCGGCACCGGTTGGTGCGTTCGTGCTGCTGCTGCGCGATGGTGTGGCGATCTCCGGCGGTGCCTTCATGCCGCACCGCGATCCGGACACCGCCGAGTTCAAGCGCATCTGGACGCTGCCGGGCCTGCGCCGCCAGGGCATCGCGCGGCGTGTACTGCAGGAACTGGAGGACCAGGCGGCGCGCCAGGGTTACCGACGGGTGTTCCTGACCACCGGCTTCCGCCAGCCTGAAGCCGTCGGCCTGTACCTCAGCCACGGCTACACCGCGCTGTTCGATCTGGAGGCCGATCCGGAATCCATCGCCCACTTGCCGTTCGAGAAGCACCTGGGCGTATCGGCGCCAGCCGCCGTGCCATCACAGACCGAGCTGCACGGAGCCCACGCATGAGCACGCCTTCGACTGCGCTGGATGGCATTGCCACACGCCCGGCGCCCACCCCGGCGTTGAAGATCGTGCCGGCCCGGCATCCGCTGCAGGTGGTCGGAACCCTCCTCGCGTTGGCGCTGATCCTGATCGGGCTGCAATCGGTGTTGGGCAATCCGCGCTGGGGCTGGGGCACCTTCGCTGAGTGGTTCTTCGCACGCCCGGTGCTGGAAGGCCTGGGTCGCACACTGCTGCTGACCGCACTGGGTACCGGACTGGGATTCGCGCTGGGTACCTTGCTGGCGTTGGCCCGCGTGTCCGGCTCGCCACTGCTGTCGGCGGTGTCGTGGGGCTATGTGTGGCTGTTCCGTTCGATCCCGCTGCTGGTCCTGTTGCTGCTGCTGAACAACCTGGGCTACCTGTACAGCACCATCGAACTGGGGGTTCCCTTCACCGGTATCAGCCTGTTCTCGTACCCGACCACGCAGCTGATCGGTGTGTTCACCGCCGCAGTGCTGGGTCTCACCTTGAACCAGGCCGCGTTCTCGGCCGAGGTGATCCGTGGCGGCATTCTGTCGGTCGACCATGGCCAGTACGAGGCTGCGGCCGCGCTCGGCCTGCCGCGTGGTCGCCAGGTGCGCCGCATCATCCTGCCGCAGGCGATGCGTTCGATCCTGCCGGCCGCGTTCAACGATGTGATCGGCCTGGCCAAGAGCACCTCGGTGGTCTACGTGCTGGCGCTGCCGGAGCTGTTCTACACCGTGCAGGTGATCTACCGGCGCAACCTGGAAGTGGTGCCGCTGCTGATGGTGGCCACGGTCTGGTACCTGGTGATCCTGACCGTGTTGTCGCTGCTGCAGCGGCGCGTGGAGCAGCGCTTTGCGCGCGGCCAACTGCAGCGCGAGCGTTCGGTATCGCGTGTCTCGTCACCGACGCGCGCCACAGGTGAGGCTGCACCGCGCGTGGTCAATCGCCCGCGCATTGCCGCGCAGGTTGAGGCGGGCGAGGGGGCATCGGTGTCGCTGCATGGCGTAGGCAAGGTGTTCGGCGACCAGCCGGTGCTGGAAGACGTGAACCTGGACCTGCGCGCTGGCAGCGTGACGGTGCTGATCGGCCCGTCCGGCGCTGGCAAGTCCACGTTACTGCGGCTGATCAACCACCTGGAACGTGCCGACAGCGGTTACGTGACCGTCGGCGGGCAGCTGATCGGCTACCGCCGCGATGGCGACACCCTGTTCGAACTGCCAGAACGCGAGATCCGCCGCCGTCGTGCGGAGGTGGGCATGGTGTTCCAGGGCTTCAATCTGTTCCCGCACCTGACCGCGCTGGAGAACATCATCGAGGCACCGATCGCAGTGCGTGGTGTGTCGCGCGCGCAGGCCGAGCAGCAGGCGCGCACCCTGCTGGAGCGGGTCGGCCTGGCCGACAAGGCCGATGCCTTCCCGCGCCAGCTGTCCGGCGGCCAGCAGCAGCGCATCGCGATTGCTCGTGCGCTGGCCCTGCAACCGAAGGTGCTGCTGTTCGACGAACCGACCTCGGCACTGGACCCGGAGCTGGTGGCCGAAGTGCTCAGCGTGATCGAGGAGCTGGCAAGCTCCGGCACCACGCTGGTGATTGTCACCCACGAACTGAGCTTCGCCCGCCGCGTGGCTGACCACGTGGTGATGATGGACCAGGGCCGGGTGATCGAGCAGGGCACGCCCGAGGCGCTGTTCGAGCGCCCGCGCCAGCAACGCACCGCCGATTTCCTGGCCAAGACCCTGTAACCCCGGAAGGAAGACCATGAGCCCTGCAGCACCGCGTCGCCCCTCACGCAGCACCCTGTTGATCGTGGGCGTGCTGGTCATCGGCATCGCCGGCATCGTCTATTCGCGCGTGCGTCAGGCACCGGATGCCGGCACCGTGGCCGCAACCAGCCTGGCGGGTGCGAACACCGCAATCCTGAAGGGCACGCTCGATCCGAAGGCGCAGGCGTTGATCCCGGCCGACTATCGCTTTGTCACGCCCGGTACGTTCACCGTGGCCACCCATCCGGGGCAGCTGCCGCTGGCCGACTACGGCGCCGACAGCAAGGACGTGGTCGGCATCGAGCCGGACATCGCACGGCTGATCGCCGATGGGCTGGGCCTGAAGCTGGTGATCGTGCCGGTGGCGTGGGCCGACTGGCCGTTGGGGTTGGAATCAGGCAAGTACGATGCGGTGCTGTCCAATGTGACGGTGACCGAGGAGCGCAAGAAGAAGTTCGACTTCTCCAGCTACCGCTACGATCTGCTGGGAATTTACACGCGCACTGATGGGCCGATCCAGAAGATCGAAAAGCCGGCCGACGTGGCCGGGCTGAAGGTGGTGGTCGGCGCCAGCACCAACCAGGACCAGATCCTGCGGCAGTGGGACCAGCAGAACATCGCCGCTGGCTTGAAGCCGGTGGAGTACCAGTACTTCGATGACGCCGTGGTTGGGCGGCTGGCAGTGATCACCGGGCGCGCCGATGTGTCGTTCGAACCGAATGCCACCGGCGCTTACTCGGCACGCGACGGCAAGGTGCGGCGTGTGGGCCTGTTCCCCGGTGGCTGGCCGAACGCCGCGGCGATTTCGGTGACCACGCGCAAGGGCAGCGGCCTGGCTGATGCGGTGACGCAGGCGCTGAACACCCAGATCGGCAGCGGCACCTATGCGCAGGCGCTGAAGCGATGGAATGTGACCGAGGAAGCTGTGCTGCAGTCGAAGACCAACCCGCCGGGGTTGCCGACGCTCTGACGCCGGGCATGGCCCGGCGCGCCCCTGTAGAGTCGAGCTTGCTCGACTGGCGCATGGTGATCGGCGAAATGCAGTCGAGCAAGCTCGACTCTACCAACGCGCCTCCAGCGTCTTGAACGGCTTCGCCACGCTCACGCCTTCCGCATCGAACGCGGTAACCTCGCGTCCATCCACACGCACCGTCTTCGGCATCGTCCGCGCCGGCCACCAGACCTTCACCGCCGTCCCGCTGCGCAGCCCTTTGCCAAGCGTGACCGTCAGCGTGCCGTCGCGCTGCCGCGCCTGCATCTGCAACGTGCCATACGCGGTCGGCAGGCGCTCCACCGCCAATCCATCGCCCGCCACCCACGAAGGCGGTGTGCCCGGCAGCAATGACAACGCGTCATCGTCCTCGCGCATCAACATGCCGAACAGCGTGCGGCCGTACTCGGCGCCGATCCAGGTGTGCGGCATGTCGCCCAGATAGCGCGGGAAGCGCAGCCGCGAATGCACGACCTCGGCCAGCACCTGCCACTCAAGCGGGCGCCGATCATGCAGCAGCCCCTGCAGCAGTTCGTCGGCGGCCTCGGGCTGGCCTAGATGCACGTAGCTCAATACATTGCGGATCTCGTACGGGGTGTAGGCATACAGCGCCCCGGGCTGGCTGCGCTTGCGAACGTCCTCCAGATAGCGGGCGAAGGTGGTCCGCAATGCATCTGCCGGCAGCACGCTCTGCGCACCGGTGGGGTCCAATGCAATCGAAACGCCGGTGGGATCACCATCGCCCAGATCCGCCGAGGACGGAATGAAGTCGATGCCCTTCCACGCCATCGTCGCCCGGATCGAGGCATGCAGTGCGTCGTACAGCAGCTTGTACTGTTCGCGCGCCCAACGGGCGGTTTCATGGTCGCCAAGTGCCTCTGCCAGCCACGCGCCGTCGTGCCAGCCCTTCAGTCCCCAGTAGTCATCCCAATAGCTGTGGGTGGGCGAAGGGTAGCCCTCGTGGCTGATCGACGGCGCAAGAATGCCCGCGAAGCGCTCCGGCGCTGGCTGGTCAGCCATGTAACCCGCTACCAGCGTGCGCTCGCGCAGCTGCTGCAGGAAGCGCAGCGCCGCCTTCACTTTCGGCAGGTACGCGCGCACCGACTCCGCACCGCCATCGAGGCGGGCGACATCGGCGACCAGTGCCACATACTGGCCCTGGCTGTCGTACTCGATGTCCGAACCAAAGCCGGTGTTGACGCTGCCATCGTCGTTGAGGATCGGCGAGACCAGTCCGCTGCCGTGCACGCCGTGCTGGCTGTACCACGCCAGGTAGTCGCGCGCGACCTTGGCTTCGCCCATGCGCAGCAGCACCGCCGAGGTGGCCATGCCATCGCGGATGAAGGAGCGGTTGTAGTTGCGCGGGCCGGGCTGCATGGCCGGGCCGGTCTGGTTGATCAGCATGTAGGCAGCCTGCGCGCGCAGCATGTCGACCAGCGAGGGATCGGGCAGGCGCAGGCCGACCTGGCCCAGCCGCGCCTGCCAATCTGCGGACGCCTGCGTGGCCAGCGTCTCGAACGCCGCATTGGCATCACGGGGCAGCGTGGACAGGTCAAGCGCAGGCGCCTCGGGCAGCACGCCATTGGCATCGGCAGCGGCGGTACCGAGTGGGAACGCCACGACCACCGCATCGCTGGCACCGGGCGCGAGGCGGATCCGGTAGCTCAATGCGGCTGCGGCCAGTCCTTGCTCGTCACGTGCCTGCTGCGAGGAAGGCAGTTCGCCGGCAGCGATGTCCGCGGTGATCTCCGTTGTGCCGTCCTTTCCGAACGGCGCAACGCCGGACGCAGCCACCGGCGTGAGCGAGCGCAGCAGCGTGCGGCCGTTCACGCGCACCGTGTTGGCTTCGACGGCGACCTCGCGGATCGGCGACAGCCCACCGTTCTGCCATGGCGGGTTCATCTGCATCGGTCGTACCGCCAGGGTCAGCGTGCCGTCGATCGCGGTGCTGCCGGTGTTGTGCAGTCGATGGCGGAGGAAGGTCACCGGCTGGCCATCGCGCTCGATGGCGAACACCTCACTGCGCAGCTCCAGCCCAGGCTGCGGCGACCAGGTGGCCGAAGGCATAGGCTTCCAGCCATCGCGCAGGGCGTGCTGTACGGGCTGACCGGCGGCACCTGCAGCACGCCCGTCGGCGCTTCGCCAGATCGGCTGCACCAGCGGCGCACCCTTGAACGCTTCCAGGTTGCCGTATTCGTCGAAGATGGATTTCTGCCGACCCGCGTGCACACCCACGGCGGTCCAGTAGGTCTGCTGCATCTGCAGCGACGCCGGGAACAACGCACGCTGCGCGCCGCTGGCCGCGATCTGGTAGCGCTTCATCGGCGTCATCACCGCTTTCGGGCCAAGCAGGCGCAGGCGCGCGATCTGCGGGGCAGCGCCGTCCACGGTGAGGCGGAATGCACGTAGAGGGTGTGCCGTGTCAGCAGCCAGCCAACTCTGCCGATGGCTGGCCGCCTGTGCATCGTGTGCGAGGTCCTGCCATCGGCCCTGTGCGTCCTGCGCCTGCAAGCGGGCGGCGCCGCGCCCGCCATCGGCCCAGTCGACCGCGAGACCGGCCGTGGGCTGGGCGCGAGGCAGCATGATCTCGAGCGTATGGGATCCACCTTTTCCGGCTGGAACCGCGACGGTGCCACCGCCTTGCCAGAGCGCCGCCGCCTGCGTTGCATCGACACCGCTGATGCGTGCGCTGAGCGTGCTGTCCAGCGGCTCCATCTCGAAAATCGACACGCCCCAGTCGGACGTGCGCTGCGGGCTGGCCAACCGCAGGTAGCGCGCCTGGCGTGGCGCGAAGTACAGCGTTTCCACGTCGCCCAGCGAATCGGCCATGGTGTAGGCGGTCTGCCACTGCGTGCCGTCCAGCGAGGTCTGCAGCGAATAGCCTTCCGGGTTGGAGACATCCCAGGTGAGGCGTGCGCCGGCCAGCATTGTTGGCGCGCCGAGGTCGATCTGGAACCAGTGGCCCGGACTGAAGGCACCGCCGGTCACCGTCTTGGGGTCGCCGTCGATCAGATGGCTGATCGCCATCGCCGGAACCTGCTGCGAGGAGGCGCTGGCCTGCCATTGGCTGCGTGGTGGCAATGTCTGTGCCTGCGCGGAGGATGCCAGGACGGCGAGCATCAGAGTGGCGGCAGGTCGCCATGGGGCAGGTGGGCGGGAGACCTTGGAGCGTTCGGCGCGCAACGTCATTACGGACAGCCTCGCAGGTTCGACCGGAATCGGGCGAGCGCTACGCTAGCAAGGGATGTAATCGGTTACATGACGCACTGCAGCGCCGCCGGGCGCTGGCGCTGCCATCGCGGGAGCGCTGACGGATGTGGCTCTGGACGGCTGCCGGCTTGCCCCTATCCTGACTGGCAGCGACCACCGATCTGAAATGGATTGATGATGGAATTCAGTTTCACGCTGATGTACCGAGTGCCTGATACCGGAAAAGATCTCAGTGCATTTGAGCGAGGTCTTGCAGAGGTGGGGTGCGACGATGCGCTGCTGGGCAGTGGTTCGCCGGGCGTGTTGGCGTTGCGATTCCAGCGAGAAGGCACAGCCGCAGACGATGTCGCGCGTGCCGCATGCGTGCAGGTTCAGAGTGCGCTACCGGAAGCCGAATTGATAACCGTGCATGTCGATGTCAGCAATGCTGCCGGCGTCTCCAATTTCGGTGCCTCCAAAGCTGAGCTTGTTTGACGTCCACGGCGCATTTCTCGGAAGCAGCCGAGCATGGCTCGGCTCTACATGGCTTCCGGCAGGTCAAGCGGCATCCCCCATTACAGCTCCACCGTCTCCCACCAGCGCGTACCCGCCTGCGGCGCCTGCATGTCCAGTGCTTCGCCCATCATCGGCGTGGCCACCGGCACGTTCTTTGCGCCAGCCAATGCAGTGATGCGCTCGAACGGTTGCTGCCAGGCGTGCAGCGCCAGATCGAAGGTGCCGTTGTGGATCGGCAGCAGCCACTTGCCGCGCAGGTCCAGGTGCGCCTGCAGGGTCTGCTCGGGCTGCATGTGCACGAAGGCCCAGCGCGGGTCGTAGGCACCGGTTTCGATCATGGTCAGGTCGAACGGGCCGTACTTCTCACCGATGGCCTTGAAGCCGTCGAAGTAGCCGGTGTCGCCGCTGAAGAAGATGCGGAAGTCGCCGTCCTGGATCACCCATGACGCCCACAGGCTGCGATCGCTGTCGCCCAGCCCGCGGCCGGAGAAATGCTGGCCCGGGGTGGCGATCAGGCGCAGGCCGCTGGCCTCGGTCGATTGCCACCAGTCCAGCTGTTCGACCTTGCTGGCGTCCACGCCCCACGCAATCAGCTGGTCGCCCACACCCAGCGGTGCGATGAAGCGCGCGGTCTTGCCGGCCAGCTGCATCACTGCGGCATGGTCCAGGTGGTCGTAATGGTTGTGCGAGAGGATCACGCCGGCGATCGGCGGCAGTTCGTCGATGCTGATCGGCGGTGCGTGGAAGCGCGCCGGGCCCAGCCACTGTACCGGCGAAGCGCGCTCGGAGAACACCGGATCGGTCAGCCAGTACTGGCCGCGCAGCTTCAGCAGGATCGTGGAATGCCCGAGCCGGAACAGGCTGCGATCAGGCGCGGCGTCCAGGGTTGCACGGTCCAGCGGCAGCACCGGAATGGGGTGGGCGGGCACGGTGCCCTTGGGCTTGTTGAACAGGAACGTCCACCAGATCTCCGCGCCATCGCGCAGGCCCATCGCCGGACGCGGCAGGGCATTGCGGAACTTGCCGTCGCGGTACTGCGGCGAATCGGGGAAGTCGGGGAGGGACCAGGACTTGCAGAAGGTGTAGGCGGTCACGGCGAGGATTCCAAGCAAAAGGACAAGGAGCAGGCGCTTCATGGGTGACGTCCGCTGGGTACACTGCACAGTGTAGTTTCGTGTTTTTCAAAAGTACACTGCCGGGTGTAAAATGGTGGCGTCCGTTCAGCTATCCGGTTTCCGCCATGTCCCGTGCCCCGCAACGCCTGACCGACCGCAAACGCGAAGCCATCGTGCGTGCGGCGGTGGAGGAGTTCCGTGCATCGGGCTACGAGGCGACCAGCATGGACCGCATCGCCGAGGTGGCGGGGGTCTCCAAGCGCACCGTCTACAACCACTTCCCGAGCAAGGAAGCGTTGTTCTCGATGATCCTGGAGGAGCTGTGGGAGCGCAGCGTGGCCAGCGACACACTGCCGTACCGCGCCGATCAGCCGCTGCAGGCGCAGCTGATGCAGCTGCTGGGGCAGAAGCTGGAACTGCTCAGCGATGCCAACTTCATCGACCTGGCACGGGTGGCGATGGCCGAGATCATCCATTCGCCGGAACGTGCGCAGGCCATCGTCTGCCGCATGGGCGAGAAGGAAAGCGGTGAGAGTGCGTGGATCCGTGCGGCAATCGCCGATGGCCGGCTGCGCCAGGTCGATCCGGAGTTCGCCGGCCACCAGCTGCACGGCTTGGTGAAGAGCTTTGCATTCTGGCCGCAGGTGACGATGGGGCAGGCGCCGTTGAACGAACAGGAGCGCGCACGCGTGGCCGAATCGGCGGTGGCGATGTTCCTGGGTTACTACGCGGTCTAGCTGGCGGCGAAGCGGCGGAACTCGTCGGCCGGCAGCGCCGCCGAGTACAGATAGCCCTGGCCGACATCCACGCCCAGTGCGCGCAGTTGCTGTTCCTGTGCCAGGGTTTCGGTACCCTCGGCCACCACGATCGCGCCGCAGCGGTGCGCGACTTCGACGATGAAACGCACGATCGACTGCGACTTGGCGTCGGACAGGGTGGCAATCAACGCCTGCTCTATCTTGACCTCGGCAATGGCCAGCTGCGAGAGCAGGATCAGGGTTGAATAGCCGGCACCGAAATCATCCAGTGACAGCGTGACCTCCGCCGCCAGCAGCTGTGCGATGTTGGCATCGACCACGTCGCGCTCGACGATCTCGGTCCATTCGACGATCTCCAGGCGCAGCATCACGCCGGGCACATCGTGCAGTGCCAGCAATTCCTGCAGGCGCAGGCCGAAGTCGGGCAGGCGCAGTGACTCGGCCGAAACGTTCACGGCGATCTTCAGCTGCGAGCCATCGCGTCGGCACTGCTGCAGGAAGTGGATGGCCGATTGCAGCGTGGCCCATTCCAGTTCAGCCAACCGCCCCTGCCGGCGCAGCAGCGAGATCACCCGCATCGGCGCGATCAGCCGGCCCTCGCCGTCGCGCATGCGCAGCAGTGCTTCGGCGCCGACCAGCTGGCGATCCTGCAGGCGATGCTTGGGCTGGTAGCACAAGGGGGCATCTCCCTGCTGCAACCAGCGTTCGAGGGCGACTTCGATCAGGGCGTCGATCTCGCTGTCGCGCTGGATCGGATCGTCGAAGAACACAACGCCGGATTCGATCGCACTCAGCGCCACGGTGATCGCGCGGAACGGAAGATGTCCTTCGTCGGCATCGGCGGGGGGCTTCAATTCGACCACCGCACAGCGGAACAGCGGCCGGAAGCCGGGCCAATCGCGGCCGACCCGATCGGCCAGGTTGCTGGCCAGCTCGGTGATCTGCGGCTGCGTGCGCAGTTCGAACAAGGTCAGGTCGCGCACCAGGATCGCCAGCGCGGCATCGCCGAACTGGTAGATCTCCAGCTGCCCGGCTGGCAGCGAGGGCAGCAGCCGATGCACCTCGTCGGTGCTGTCGCGCTGCCACAGGCCGTTGTCCTGCAGCGGCCCGTAGCGCAGGCGCAGATCGCGCAGGTTGCCCATCTCGGCCACGATCAGGCAGGCCTTGCCGATGCCGTCGTTGTCGCGCCAGTAATGTTGCAGGCGTTCGCCAAGTGCACGCATGTTGGGCAGGCCACTGATCGGATCGATGCGCAGCCAGGCCTGTTCGCGCTGACGCTGTGCATCGATCTGCGCATCGTTGTAGACCAGCGCGAACACCGCGCCGAGCATCAGCAGCGATAGTGGCAGTGCCAGCAGCCGCTGGATTGCCAACTCCTCCACGGGCAGCTGATTGGCGCCGATGATTGCGACGCCCAGTGCCAGGCCCAACGCAGTGACGGCGATACGCACGCTCCAGGCCTGCAGGATCACGCGCAGCGAGAGCTCATTGAGCATGCGCGGGTGCAGGCGCCTGCGCAGCCAGACGCCGGCCAGCATCTGCAGCGTGGCCTCGAGGCCGGCCGGCAGGAAATACTGGGTGCCGGCAAACTGGTAGTGCGCCAGCAGGCTGGCGGCCAGGCAGGTCAGGCCGCCGCGCCAACCGCCCAGCAGGCCACTGACCAGCAGGATGTCGAAGCCGAGGTGCAGCTTGACCACTCCCTGGGTGTAACGGGCCACGAACCAGGAATTGAACAGGTAGATCAGGCCCAGCGCCACGCCGACATACAGGCGACGGCCTTCAATGGCGTGCCCGGCGCGGCGGGTGGCGATCAGCAGCACGCCGATCATGCCGATCACCGCCGTGGCCTGCAGCAGGTACAGCGGCAGGCTGGGCAGGGCGCTGTCCAGGACCTGGGCCGAGACCCGTGAAAGCGCATCCATAGCAGGTTCCCGCCTGTGACCGACGGCCAGTGACGAGCAGCGTAGTCGCAGCAGGGCGCAGGTTCAATTGCACTGGCTGGGTTCGGGCAGGAGGTGGTCGGCCATGAAATCGACAAACGCGCGTACACGCGGCTGCTGATGGCGATGGCTTGGCCAGAGGGCCCAGAAGGTGCTGCGCTCGGTGCTCCATGGGTCCAGGACGCTGACGAGTTCACCGCGGTCCAGCGCATCACGCGTGGCGAAGTCGGGCAGGCACGCAATGCCATGGCCATCAATGGCCATGTGCAGGATCGTCTCAAGATGATTGGCGGTCATTGCGGCAGTCAGCCGTGGCTCAGTGCCTCCCTCATGCGTGGGCAGCGGCCAACGTTCGATCAGGCCGGTGCCGGGAAAGCGATGGAGGAGGCATGCGTGGCCGCTCAGATCATCCGGGTGCTGTGGCGTGCCGCGCTTGGCGAAGTACGCAGGGGCGCCCACGCAGAGCAGGCGGGCACTGCCGAGGTTGCGGCCGTGCAGCCTGGAGTCGGCGGGGTTGCCCGTGCGGACAACGGCGTCGAAGCCCTCCTCGATGACATCGACAAGACGGTCGCTGAAGTGCAGGTCGAGTTCGATGGCGGGAAAGCGATGCGCAAAGGCCGATAGCACCGGCAGCATCAGTCCGCTGGCGAGTGGAAGACCGACCTTCAGACGACCGCTGGGCGCGGCCTGGGCGTCGGTCAGCTCGCGCTCCGCTGCGGCGACCTCGGTCATGATGCGACGGCAGCGTTCAAGGAACTGCTCGCCTTCGGCAGTCAGGCTGACGCTGCGGGTATTGCGATTCAGCAGGCGGGCACCCAGGCGCTCTTCCAGCCGGGCGATGGTCTTGCTTGCCGCCGAAGGGGTGATGCCACGCTGTCGTGCTGCGGCCGCGAAGCTGCGTGCCTCGGCGACCAGAACGAAGAGGCTGAGACCGGCAAAGCTGTCCATGACGTGGCCATTGATGACGTTCATGTCATTAAAGCACGGACACAACGATGGATTCTTAGGCGATAGCGTCGTCGATAGCATCAATGGGGTGGCGCCTGGCCACGCTGGAGCTTCATCGACATGTCTGTTGCCTCTGCTGAGACGGCCGGATCATCACGCTTTGGAGTGGTGCTGGCGGGCTGCCTGACGGCGCTCACCATTCCCTTGAGCATTGCCAGCCCCGCCGTTGGCATTCCCGCCATCCGGGACGCGCTGGGCGGTTCGCCTGCGGCGTTGTCCTGGATCATCA
Organism: Stenotrophomonas sp. 62841_Sma; assembly: GCF_056482945.1. Taxonomy (NCBI): domain Bacteria; kingdom Pseudomonadati; phylum Pseudomonadota; class Gammaproteobacteria; order Lysobacterales; family Lysobacteraceae; genus Stenotrophomonas; species Stenotrophomonas sp. 62841_Sma. The sequence goes on from NZ_CM151224.1 coordinate 2,048,566, forward strand.
ACGCTTATCTGTTGACCTACGGCTGCACCACGCTGGTGGCCGGTGGGCTGGCCGATCTGCATGGCAGGCGCCGGATCTGGCTTCTGGGCGGCGCGTCGTTTGCGCTCGTCACAGGCCTGATCCCCTTGATGCCCGGTGTGGCGTGGATCAATGCACTGCGACTGCTTCAGGGGATGGCGGCGTCGGCTGCGTTTGCCGGTGCGATGGCGTCGCTGGCGCAGGTGTTCGACGGCCAGGCGCGGGCAAGGGTGTTCAGCCTGATCGGCACTACCTTTGGTGCAGGAGCCGCAGGCGGTCCGCTGCTGGCAGGCGGATTGATCGATGCGCTGGGCTGGGAATGGGTGTTCTTCCTGCCTGCGTTGCTGGCCGCCCTGACCGTACCGTTGGTCGCCCTGTCATCCGTCGAATCGAAGAGCACCGGTTCGCCACGCCTGGATTGGCTGGGCGCCGTCACCTTCATGCTGGCGCTGGGGTCACTCACCTACGCCATGATCGTGCTGCCGGAACGCGGCCTGTTGCATCCGCAGACGCTGGTACTGCTGGCGCTCTCGATGGTGTTGCTGGCTGCGTTCATTGCCGTCGAGCGCTCCCATCGAACACCGCTGCTGGATCTCGGGCTGTTCCGCAACCGGCGCTTTGTCGGCGTGCAGATTCTCGCCGCTGCCCCCGCGTTCTCGTACGTCGTTCTTCTGGTGGTGCTGCCGGCGGGGTTCATCGGTGTTGAAGGGCTGCGGCCCACCGAGGCTGGACTGGCGATGGCAGCACTGTCTGCGCCATTGCTGGTTGTGCCCCTGGTTGCCGGTTACCTGCTGCGCTGGATTCCGGCGCGGACGCTGTGCTGTGCGGGCCTGTTGATCGGCGCGCTTGGGCTGGCATGGCTGGCCCAGGTGTTCCAGCTACCTTCGGTGCGCTGGATGCCGATGCTGGTCATCGGGATCGGCATCGGTCTGCCTTGGGGGATCATGGATGGCCTGGCGGTCAGCGTGGTTGGCAAAGAGCAGGCAGGCATGGCCGCGGGCATCTTCAACGCAATGCGACTGGCAGGTGACTCCATTGCCCTCGCGCTTGTCGGCATCATGCTCTCAGCCCGGATTGGCGGGAATATGGTGCTTGAGGCCAGCGTCGTGGCCCGTGCCGCCGTGCACCGGCTGTCCATGGGCGACCTTGGCGGAGCGGTGGAGGCATTGCCCGGCGTTTCGAGAACGGCGCTGGCCCAGGCATACATGGAGTCCGTCCGTGGCCAGCTGTTTGTCCTGGCGATGGCGACCGTGCTGACCGCCATCGTGCTCGGGTACCTGTTGCGCGAAGAGGTCGAGCCTGGCCTGTGCAGGCGCGGTCAGTAGCGCGGGTCGGCGATGGCCGGCAGCACCAGTTCGCGCACGAAGCCGGACGGTGACAGTTGCAGCAACGCGCGCACCACCGCAACGACGTCGTGCACCGGCACCAGCTCGCCGTCGCCGCGCGCTGCGGCCTCCGCCACCGGCACCGACAGTGCATCGTCGGTGTTGAGGTAGCCCAGCTGCAGGCTGGTCACCGCCAGGCGGCGATCGCGGAAGCCCTCGCGCAGTGCATCGGCGATGCCGTTGAGCGCGAACTTGGATGCGCCGAACGCCACTTCCGGGCGGCCGCTGCGTGGCAGTGCCGAGGTCGAGCCGGTCAGCACCAGCTGCGGGCGTGGTGCGCCCAGCACCCGCGGCAGCAGGCGCTGCAGCAGCACCAGGGTCGCGGTGATGTTGACGTCGACCAGTTGGGTGAGCGCGGCATCGGTTTCGTCGAGGAAGGCGTACTCGTCGCTGAAGGCGGTCTGTTCCCAGATGCCCAGGTTGTGGATCAGCACATCCAGATCGGCAGGTGCCTGTGCTGCGATGTGGTCGGCAGCCACGGTCGGCTGGGACAGATCGGCTTCGATCCAGTGCAGGGTGACGCCCTCGGGGCATTCAATATCGCGCGGTCGGTTGCGTGAAACGCCGATGACGGTGTCGCCTGCACTGCACAGGCCTTCCACGAACGCCCGACCGAGGCCCCTGCTGGCGCCAATGACCATCAATTTCATGTTGCTTCCTTGTTGTACTGCGGCGGCCTCAGTCGACCGCCAGAACGGTGTCCCAATCGGCGAACGCACGCAGGCCGCTGCGTTCGGCGGTAATGATCGAGGCGGTGTTGTCGAGCTGGCAACGGTACTGCGGCTGCAGCCCGGCCGCCCGCGCGGACACGGCCATGGCGCGTACCAGCTGGCGCGCGTGCCCGCGACCGCGGGCTTCGGGAAGGGTCAGCACGCCCATGTCGGCCAGGGCCGGATCCAGGCTCCACGGGTACATGCTTCCCGCGGTAACCAGCCGTTCGCCATCGAAGGCGCCGAACACCTGCCAGTGGTCCAGCTCGACCCAGGCGGCATCCAGATCCTCCTCGATCGCGCTGGCCTGGAACCCGTCGAACGCGGCTGCGTCGGCCGGGCCAAGACGGCGGATATGTGGCGGTGCAGGGCGCTCGGCCAGGGCCGCAAGTTCTGCGGCGGGGAAGTAGAAGACGCGATCCGCGCCATGCGTGCGCTGGCCGAGCTGCTGCAGGCGCAGTTGCAGCTGCGGGAGCGTCCAGTGCGGCTGCGCGTGCAGTTGCAGGCGAGCGGCCAGGGCCGGGCGCAGCAGTGCGCGCGCGGGGCCCGCGACCAGCTGCAGCAGCATGCCATCCTCGCCCTCATCGAAATCATCGCTGCACGCCAACTGCAGCAGTGGATCATCCTGCAGCATGCGCTGCCCGGAGAACACGCTGCGCCAGGTCGCATCGATCAACGGGGCAAACACATCATCCATGACCGGTGTCTCGCTCAGTGCCGGGGCAGGTCCACCTGCAGGCCGGCGGCCTTCCATTCGGGGTAACCGGCGGCGAGCCGCTGCGCGGTCAGTCCGGCCTCGCGCAGCATCGCCACCGCATCGTTGGACAGCACGCAGTAGGGACCGCGGCAGTACGCGACAATGTGGACGGCACGCGGCAGTTCGTCCATCCGTGCACGCAGTTCCGTAACGGGAATGTTCAGCGCGCCGGGCAAGTGGCCCAGATCGAATTCCTCACGCGGCCGCACATCCAGCAGCACCACGCTGCTGCGTTGTTCCAGCAACTGCTCGACAGTCAGGCCTTCCAGAGCATCGCGGCGCTGCAGGCTGTCGTGGATCACGCCGTGCATCTCGCTGCGCTGGTGGTCGGCATAGTCGCGCAGCGCGGCCAGCAGGTTGCCCAGCGGACCCTCACCACTGCGGTAGAGGATGCGCTTGCCATCGCGTCGGGTCTGAACCAGGCCGGCACGGCGCAGCTGCTGCAGATGCTGGGAGGTATTGGCCACAGACAACCCGGTCAGTTCGGCCAGGCGCTCCACTGCGCGTTCGCCCTGGGCGATGTGCTCCAGCAGGGCCAGGCGATGGGCATGGCCGAGCGTGCGGGCGATTTCGGCCAAGGCTTCCAGCGGTGAGAGCGGTGGCTCTGTTGCAGCGTTCATGCGGCGCACGCTAGCATCGCTCTATCATTCAAGCAAATAATTGAAGGTGCGCGATATGGCTGGCCTGGCGACATTCTTGATGGATTCGGTGGTAGTCGGCGTGGGAGCGACCGCAGTGATGGACCTGTGGGCGCTGGTGCAGCGGCGGCTGCTCGGCATTCCCTCGCTGGATTTCGCGATGGTAGGCCGCTGGCTGGGGCATCTGCCGCGCGGGCGCTTCCGCCACGATGGCATCGGCCGCTCGGCGGTGGTCAGTGGCGAGCGCGCGCTGGGTTGGACCGCGCATTACATGATCGGTGTGATCTTCGCCGCGTTGCTGCTGGCCGTGGTGGGGAACGGTTGGGTGCAGGCGCCGACACTGTGGCCGGCGCTGGCCTTCGGCATCCTCAGCGTCGCCGCACCGTTCCTCATCCTGCAGCCGGGCATGGGCGCGGGCATTGCCGCTTCAAAGACCCCGGCGCCGGGCAAGGCGCGCCTGCGCAGCCTGGTGGCGCACAGTGTGTTCGGCCTGGGCATGTACCTTTCCGCGTTGTTGTTGGCTGCGGTCCATGCAGGATGAGCGAGAATCCGTGGGGTCACCGGCAACAGGAACACCTCGGCATGGAAGCACCCGAATCCATCACTGATGACATGCCGCTGCCGTGGGCGTGGCAGGACGCATTGGCCGATGCGCGCATCGAGCGGCAATCGATCGGTGTGTCGCGTGCGGATGTTGCCCGCGTGCATCGGCCGGGCCAGGCCGATGCTTTCCTGAAGTCGGAAGTGATCGACGCCTTCAGTGAGCTGGGCGATGAGATCGCACGCCTGCGTTGGCTGCAGGCACAGGGACAACCGGTGCCAACGGTGATTGCCACTGCCGAAGAGGCGGGCCGGCGCTGGTTGCTGATGAGCGCGCTGCCTGGCCGCGACCTGGCCTCGTCGCCCGAGCTCGCGCCGCAGCAGCTGGTGGAACTGCTGGCCGACGCGCTACGCGGGCTGCATGCGTTGCCGGTGGCAGCCTGTCCGTTCGACCAGCGACTGGCGTCGCGCGTGCAGGTTGCGCAGGCCCGCATTGAAGCGGGCCTGGTGGATGCCGATGATTTCGATGACGAACGCCTGGGCCAGAGTCCGCAGCAGGTCTTCGCCGAACTGTGCAGCACCCGGCCCGACCATGAAGACCTGGTGGTCAGCCATGGCGATGCGTGCCTGCCGAATCTGATGGTGGCCGAGGGCCGCTTCAGTGGTTTCATCGACTGTGGCCGGCTGGGTGTGGCCGACCGCTACCAGGATCTGGCGCTGGCCGCGCGCAGCCTGGTCCACAACTTCGGCGACACGCGTTGGGTCGCGCCGTTGTTCCAACGCTACGGCGCGGTGGCCGACGAGCGCCGGCTGGCGTTCTACCGGTTGCTCGACGAGTTCTTCTGAGCCCGCGCACGGCTGGCGATGGCCGCGCAGATCAGGCCACCGACCACGCTCAGGTGTTCCAGCGCGAAGAACAGGGCCAGCTGCTGTTCGGCGCCGTGCTTGTTCCAGAAGGTATGCACGATGACGATGGTCAGCAGCATGAACACCGCCAGCGCGCCGCTGCCCAGCCAGAGCAGGCGATCAAGCAGCAGGCACAGTGCGCCGCCCAGCAGCACCACGGCGCTGGCGATGTTGAACAGCACAGACGGTTGCAATCCGGCCGCCTGCATTTCGGCCACGCTGTTGTCCCACGCCAGCAGCTTGGCCAGGCCCGAGGACAGGAACACCACGGCCAGCAACAGCCGCGCGAGGAGCCACAGCACGCGGCTGTCGAGCAGGGTGGTGATCATCCGTGGCATGCAGGAACTCCGGCTTGAGCGTGGGACAGGCCGCGCAGCATCGGGCCTCAACCGCAGTTGAGGTCAAGGCTGGCTGAACGGAGCCCGGCCTTTGCTGGATTGCCAGCTTCTAATTGGACGAACGTTCGTTCACTATTTGCGCCATGAACCGAGCCGACCGCAACGAGCAACGCATCGCGCAGATCCTGCAGGCCGCCCTGCAGTGCTTCCTCGTGAAGGGATTCCACCAGACCAGCATGCGTGACATCGCGCAGGCGGCCGGCGTCAGCCTGGGCAATCTCTACAACCACTTCCCGGGCAAGGAAGCGATCATCCTTGCGGTGGCGGTGGCCGAGAGCGAAGAACTGGCACCGTTGCTGCAGCGACTGGCCGCGTCCGATGGCGAACGCACACAGGTGATGGCCTTCCTGCAGGACTTCCATGCGCTGTGCCGGCAGCCGGAATGGGCAACACTTGCGGTGGAGGTGCTGGCCGAGAGCGCACGCAATCCGGCCGTGGCCGAGGCCTTCGCGGCCAATCGCAGGCAATTGCAGGCGACGCTGGCCGAAGCCCTGCGGCAGATGGCACAGCGCGAACGTCGGCGTCCCGTACTGGCGCCGGCACTGCAGGCGCAGGTGCTGCTGGATGCCATCGAAAGCGATGCGCTGCGTCGGGGGCTGGGCGAAGCCGAGGGCACCGATGAAGCATCGCTGGATCTTGGCCTGCTCGCGCTGCTGCTGGGGGCGCGTGCATGAGCGCCGTGGACCGGCGGCTGCACGGCCTGGACCTGGCCCGTTACCTGGCACTGGCCGGCATGGTGCTGGTGAATTTCCGTCTGGCGATGGCCGTGCCGGCAGAGGGTGAGGGTTGGCTGGCAGGGTTCTTCCATCTGCTGGAAGGCAAGGCTTCGGCGACGTTCGTTACGCTGGCTGGCTTGGGCCTGGTGTTGGCCACGCAGCGGCAAGGGTGGTGGCCGGCCAGCGTGCAGACCTGGAGGCGCGCGCTGTTCCTGATGGTGCTGGGCCTGCTCAACCTGACCCTGTTCCCGGCCGATATCCTGCACTACTACGCGGTGTATTTCGCGTTGGCAGTGCTGTGGCTGCGTGCCTCGCCGCGGGTGTTGCTGGCCAGCATCGTGGGCCTGGCGGCCTGTTCGTTCTGGGCGTTGCTGCATTGGGATTACAGCCAGGGATGGAACTGGCAGACGCTGGAATACGCCGGTCTGTGGCAATGGCCGGGCGCGGCCCGCAACCTGCTGTTCAATGGCTTCCACCCGTTGATGCCGTGGCTGTGCTTCTTCCTGCTGGGCATGCTGCTGGCGCGCCTTCAGTTGTCGCAGCCGCGGGTGCAGCATGCGTTGCTGGTGCTGGGGCTGTTGCTGATCGCGGCTGGACATGGCGTGCAGCAGCTCGCACAGGGAACGCTCTGGCAGGCGTGGCTGGGAACGCAGCCGATGCCGCCGGGACCCGCCTACGTGCTTACCGGTGCGGGCGCGGCCTGCAGTGTCATCGCCGCCTGCCTGTGGCTGACGCGCGTGCGACCGGGCGACTGGCTGGAGCCGTTCACCGCGGCCGGGCGCATGACCCTGACCCTGTATGTGGGTCACATCCTGCTGGGCATGGGCACGCTGGAAAGCCTGGGCCTGCTTGATGGCAGTGCCTCGCTCGCGTCGGTGCTGTTGTGGGCGCTGCTGTTCCTGATGCTGGCGACCGCTGCGGCGTGGCTGTGGTCATGGCAGTTCGCGCGCGGTCCACTGGAGGCGGTGATGCGCCGTATTGCAGGCTAGTTCTTTGGTCGTGCCGAGGCGATGTTGTGACGGACATGTCTGTGTCGTGGCGAGCGCATCTGCGATAGTGGCGGCAGGTAACACTTTCCGCTTGCATCCATGTCATTCGCTTCGGCGCAGCATCTCGGCGAAGTCCTGCAACAATCCTATGGCATCACCCCGACCGCCGTGGTGCCACGCCCGGTGGGCGCCGACGCCAATGCCAGCGTGTATCGCGTCGATGCGCGGCACGGGCAGTGGTGGTTGAAATGCCGCACCTACCAGGTCGACCCATCGGTGTGGGACAGCCTGCACTGGATGCGCGGCACGTTGGGTATCGATGAGATCGTCGCGCCGTGGCCGGCACTGACCGGTGGTGCGTCGGTGCAACGTTGGGGATTGCAGTTCACCCTGTTCCCTTATGTGGAAGGCCAGTCCGGGTTCGAGGCAGCGTTGAGCCGCACCCAGTGGAAACGGCTGGGTGAGGTGCTGCGGCGCCTGCACGGTGCGCAGCTGCCGGCGGAACTGCAGCAGGCGCTGCCGATCGTGCGGCTGGAAACCGCGGCGCTGGAGACCGTCGGGCAGTGGTTGGCCGGCGAGGGCCTGGCGGCCGCGAAGGACGGGCTGGGCCGCGCATTCGTTTCGGTATGGGACCAGCAGCATGCGCGCATCGCGGCGCTGCATGCGCAGGCACAGGAACTGCTCGCGGCCTTGCAGGACGTGCCGGTAGACCTGCATCTGTGCCACACCGATCTGCATGCCGGCAACCTGCTGATGGGCAATGACGGTGGGCTGCACCTGATCGATTGGGATGGCCTGTCGCTGGCACCGCGCGAGCGCGACCTGATGTTCATCGGTGCGGCGGTTGGCGGGCGCTGGGGGCGCGAGAATCCGCTGGGCTTCGAGGACGGCTACGGCAGCGACCGCGGCGATCCGCGCTGGATCGCCTGGTACCGGCACTGGCGCATCCTGCAGGATCTGATCGAGTTCCAGCAGGTGCTGCTGGGCAGCGATGGTGAGGAGCGTTCGCCGCAACTGCGCCGGCAGTCGCTGCATTACCTGGGCGAGCAGTTCGCGCCGGGCAATGTGTTCGATGCGGCGGAGCGGGTGTATCGCGCGTTGTAAATGCACGTCACCTGCCATGGGTGAACCGTCGCGCTTCGCGCGATGAGTCGAGCATGGCTCGACTCTACAGTTACGCTCGGCAGCTCTTTGTGCCGCCATCGTTGATCGGGCGGACAGGAATCATCCGCGCATGGCGCGGATCTACTCGGCGGGCTTGGCTGCCGCCGAGGCCGCTGCGCTTGCGGCGCGGCGCGACAGCACGGCCTCGCGATGGGCGATGTAGGCGTTGGCGGCGAGGATGATGCCGGCACCGATGATCGTCCAGCGGTCCACCGTTTCGTTGAACAGCAGCCAGCCGCACAACGTGACCAGCGGCAGCTGCAGGAAGCTGATCGGGGTCAGTGCCGAGACTTCACCCAGGCGCAGCGCACGCGTCCACAGCAGCTGGCCGATGGTGCCGAGCACGCCGGTGGCCAGCAGCCACAGCCACGCCACGCCGGTCGGCCAGACCCAGACGAACACTGCCGGGATCAGCGACAGCGGCACCCAGAACACGTAGGTATAAAGCACCACGGTGTCGGCGCTGTCGATGCGGGTCAGCTGCTTGATCTGGATCGCCACCAGCGAACTCAGCACGGCGGCGGCCACCGCGACCAGACTGCCAGCGGTGAATCCGGCGGTGCCGGGACGCACGATCACCAGTACACCGATGAAGCCGACGACGACGGCGGCCCAGCGGCGCACGCGCACGGTCTCGCCCAGCCACAGCACGGCGGCGATGGTGACGAACAGGGGCGTGGAGTAGGAGAGCGACACCGCCTGCGCCAGTGGCAGGTGGCCCAGTGCCCAGAATGCGCACAGCATCGAACCCAGGCCGATCGCACTGCGCACGAAGTAGCGCGGCAGCTGTTGGGTCTTCAGCGGCGCGTGGCCTGGCCGCAGCAGCATCGGCAGCAACGCCAGCAGGCCGAAGGCGTTGCGGAAGAACGCCACTTCCTGGGTGGGCACGTAGCGCGTGGCATAGCGGATCGCCACGGCCATCAGGCCGAAGGCCATCGTGCTGCCGAGCATCAGCAGCGCCGCCCGCATCGGGGTGGCGCTGGGGGAGAGGGCGGGGGTGTTCACCACTGTGCGCCGAGCAGGCGGGGCTCCGGTTCGATTGGCACGCCGAACTTCTCCAGCACGGAAGCAGAGATGCGTCGCGCCAGCGCCAGCAGTTCAGCGCCGGTGGCGTTGCCGTGGTTGACCAGCACCAGTGCGTGGCTCGGCGCCACGCCAGCATCGCCTTCGCGGAAGCCCTTCCAGCCGCAGGACTCGATCATCCATGCCGCCGAGACCTTGCGCTTGCCGTCCTGGTCGGACGGGAACACCGGCAGCTCGGGGAAGTGCTGCAGCAGTACGTCGACCTGTTCCAGCGGCAGCACCGGGTTCTTGAAGAAGCTGCCGGCGTTGCCCAGTACATCCGGGTCGGGCAGCTTGCGGCGGCGGATCGCGATCACCGCATTGGCCACGTCCACCGCACTGGGCAATTCCACACCCTGTGCCTGCAGTTCCTCGCGGATGCCGGCGTAGTCCATGCGCAGGTCATGCAGCAGTGGCAGCTTCAGTTCGATGGCGGTGATCAGGTAGCGGTCCATCTGCTGCTTGAACACGCTGTCGCGGTAGGCGAAGCCACACTGTTCGTTGTCCAGCCGCACCCAGGCCTGCTCCTGGCAGTCCCAGGCTTCGACGGCCTGGATGAACTCGCCGACCTGCGCGCCGTAGGCGCCGATGTTCTGGATCGGCGCGGCACCGGCGGTGCCGGGAATCAGGGCGAGGTTTTCCAGGCCGGACAGGCCTTCCTGCAGCGACCACATCACCAGGCCGTGCCACGGCACACCGGCACCGGCGCGGATCACGGCATGGTCGGCGCGATGCTCGAGGAAGCTGATGTCACGGTTGCCGAACACCAGCACGGTGCCCGGCAGATCCTCGGCGATCAGCACGTTGCTGCCGGCACCCAGTACCAGCAGCGGGCCGTTGGCCACCTCGGGCAGTGCCAGCACTTCCGGCAGCAGCGCGGCATCGTGCAGTTCCAGCAGCTGAGCGGCGCTGGCCTGCACATGGAAGGTGTTCAGCGCCTGCAGCGGCGCATTGCGGGTGAGCGTCCAGCGCAGCGGGGCGTTGCCGTCGATGGTGTCCATGGGCGCGCTCACAGCGGCGCCACCGCGCCGCGGCTCGGCGCTTCGCGGCGGCGACGGATCGCCTCCACGCATTCGGAGACGAGGGCCGGGCCGCGGAAGATCAGGCCGCTGTAGCACTGCACCAGGGCCGCACCAGCAGCCATCTTGGCCACGGCGTCGGCACCGGACAGGATGCCGCCGACCCCGATCAGTGGCACCGACTCGGGCAGGCGCGAACGCAGGCGGCGCAGTACCAGAGTGGACTGCTCCAGCACCGGCGCACCGGACAGGCCACCGGCCTCGTTGGCCAGCGGGTCGCCGGCTACCTTGCTGTGGTCGATGGTGGTGTTGGTGGCGATCACGCCGTCCACCTGCAGTTCGCCCAGCACGCGGGCAGCGGCATCGATGTCGCGCTCGCTGAGGTCGGGCGCCACCTTGACCAGCATCGGCACGCGGCGACCGTGGCGGGCCGCGAGATCTTCCTGGCGGTCGCGCAACTGGCTGACCAGCTGGCGCAGCGCGGTTTCTTCCTGCAGTTCACGCAGGCCGGCGGTGTTGGGCGAGGAGATGTTGACGGTGATGTAGTCGGCCAGCGGGTACACCTTGTCCAGGCAGGCGATGTAATCGTCCACGGCCTGTTCGTTCGGGGTGTCCTTGTTCTTGCCGATGTTGATGCCGAGCAGGCCGCGGCGGTTGCGCGCGCGCTCGACGTTGCGCACCAGCGCGTCCACGCCCGCATTGTTGAAGCCCATGCGGTTGATGATCGCGTTGTGTTCCGGCAGGCGGAACAGGCGCGGCTGCGGATTGCCGGCCTGCGGGCGCGGGGTGATGGTGCCGATTTCGACGAAGCCGAAACCCAGCGCGAACAGCGCATCAATGTGCTCGCCATTCTTGTCCAGGCCGGCGGCCAGGCCGACCGGATTGGGGAAGGTCAACCCGAACACCGTGCTGGGCATCGGCGCGATGCGTGCGGCCAGCAGCGGCGTGGTGCCGGTGCGGTAGGCCAGGTCCAGTGCGGACAGGCCAAGGCCGTGGGCGCGCTCGGCGTCGAGCGAGAACAGGAAGGGGCGGGCAAGCGAATACATGCGTCGGTTCAGTCCAGCGTGCCGAGGAAGGCTCGGGTTCGATATTCAAAAGCAACCTGGCCGTCGACCGCGTGGGTGGCGAACAGGTCCTGCAAAGCGTCGATCATCGGCGCGTGGCGCGGATGACCGGCTTGCGGGGCATAGGAGGAGGACAGCAGGCGCCCGCGCAGGGCATCGAAGTCCAGATGCTGTACGTTTGGCAGCTCGACCATGCCGCGCAGGCCGGGGCCGAACCAGGCCTGCATGGTGGCATCGTCCTGGTAGCGCTCGGCCACGGCGGAGTAGTCGGTGCCGTAATCCAGCAGCAGCTGTTCGTAGCCGACCAGGAACGGACTGGCATCGAGCAGGCGCGAATTCCAGTAGATCAATGCCAGGCCACCCGGGCGCAGGATGCGCTGCCACTCGGCGCGCACCGCCACGGTGTCGAACCAGTGGAAGGCCTGCGCGACACTGACCAGATCGATGCTGGCGTCGTCCAGTGTGGTGGCCTCGGCGCGGCCGTCGACCGCGCGGAACTGCGGGTACTGCGGTGCCAGCCACTGTTCTGCGGCGGCGCGCATGGCGGCGTTGGGTTCAACAGCGACTACCGGATGGCCGCTGGCCAGGAACTGGCGGCTGGAAATACCGGTCCCGGCGCCGATGTCGGCGACCAGCGCCTCGCGGCTGACGCCCATCGGGCCGTGCAGCCATTCCAGCAGCGCGGGTGGATAATCGGGCCGGTAGCGGACGTAATCGGCGACGCGGCTGCTGAAGCGTTCAGTGCTGTCGGAGGCGGTCATGGCAGTCAGTTCGACATCGCGGCGAGCCAGGCCAGGCCGCCGAAGAACAGGATGAAGACCAGGATGGCGGCGATCACCGCGCCGACCATCACCCAGCCCAGTACCAGACCGGTGACGGCCAGGCCATCGCCTTCCAGTTCATGCGGGCGGCGGCGGATCTCGGCGCGGGCCATGTGGCCGGTGATGATGGCCACGATGCTGGCCACGAAGGGCAGGACGGTCCAGCTGGCGATGCCCATGACCAGGCTGACCACGGCCAGGGCGCTTGTCTGTCGGGGTGCCACGCTCATCGGGGTCCTCCTTGGCAGTGTGCACATGATAGTGCCTCTGCCCGGGCAATCCCATGCCCGGCGGATGCGATGGTGGGCGTCGACCTTGGTCGACGAAAGGCATTCCAGCTGTGGTAGACGTCGACCTTGGTCGACGAAAGGCATGCCAGCCGTGGTAGGCGTCGACCTTGGTCGACGAAAGGCATGCCAACCAAGGTTGGCAACTACCGGAGTGCCGGTGTCAGCCCATCAACACCTGGCCACCATCCACGTTGAGCACATGGCCGGTGATCCAGCGCGCCAGCGGCGAGCACAGGAACAGGGCTGCATCGGCGATCTCGCGCGGGTGGCCGAAGCGGCCGAACGGAATCTTCGCCAGCGTGCCGTGGTACAGCGCCGGGTCTTCGGTGCGGCGGCGGTCCCAGAGGCCGTCATCGAACTCGATCGAGCCCGGTGCGATCGCATTGACCCGGATCCGGTCCTTGGCCAGCGCCAGTGCCTGCGAAGTGGTGTAGTGCGAAAGCGCGGCCTTGGCGGCGGCGTAGGGGGCGCCACCGGGGCGTGGCTGCTGCGCGGCGATCGAAGACAGATTGAGAATGCAGGCGTCACTGGACGCGCGCAGCCAAGGCAGGGCCAGGCGCGATGCACGCACGGCCGCCATCAGGTCGATCTGCAGGCTGGCGGCCCAGCCGTCCTCGTCGTCGGCCATGCCGTAGCCGGTGGCGTTGTTGACCAGCACATCGATGCCGCCGAGCGCGTCGGCGGCGGCCTGCAGCCACGCCTGGATCTGGCCGGGATCGGCCAGATCGGCGGAAAATGTGTGCAGTTCGAAGCCCTGCGCCCGTGCATCGGCGCGCAGGCCATCCAAGCCGGCCTGGCCGCGGGCGCAGGCCGAGACCTGCGCACCGGCGCCGGCAAACGCCAGCGCCATTTCACGGCCAATGCCCTTGCTGCCGCCGGCGATCAACACGCGGCGGCCGGTGAAATCAATCACCGGCTTGCCAGCCTGAAGAGCCGAGCCATGCTCGGCTGCATTTCCTGCGGTGTTCATGGCGCATCCTGCCGAGCATGGCCCGGCACTACAGATAGCGTTACAGGTCGAACTTGATGCCCTGGGCCAGCGGCAGCGAATCCGAATAGTTGATGGTGTTGGTCTGGCGGCGCATGTAGACCTTCCACGCATCCGAGCCGGACTCGCGGCCACCGCCGGTGTCCTTCTCGCCACCGAAGGCACCACCGATCTCAGCACCGGACGTGCCGATGTTGATGTTGGCGATGCCGCAGTCGCTGCCGGCCGCCGACAGGAACTTCTCGGCGGTCTTCAGGTTCTGGGTGAAGATCGAGGACGACAGGCCCTGCGGCACGCCGTTCTGCATGTCGATGGCTTCGTCGATGCTGTCGTACGGCATCACGTACAGGATCGGCGCGAAGGTTTCGTGCTGGACCACGGCGTCGCTGTTTTTCAGGCCCGAGACGATCGCCGGCAGCACGAAGTTGCCAGCGCGGTCGATGCGGGTGCCGCCGGTTTCGATGGTGCCGCCGGCCGCCTTGGCCTGGGCGATGGCATCGAGGAACTGCTGCACGGCGCCATCGCTGTTCAGCGGGCCCATCAGGTTGGCGGCATCGGTCGGGTCGCCGATCTTGCCTTCCACCTGCTTGTAGGCCTTGACCAGCGTGGCCAGCACGTCGGCATAGATCGAGCGGTGCACGATCAGGCGGCGGGTGGTGGTGCAGCGCTGGCCGGCGGTACCGACCGCGCCGAACACGATGCCCGGCACGGCCAGCTTCAGGTCGGCGGTTTCGTCCAGGATGATGGCGTTGTTGCCACCCAGCTCCAGCAGGCAGCGGCCGAGGCGGCGCGCGACCTTCTCGTTGACGGTGCGGCCAACCTGGGTCGAGCCGGTGAAGCTGATCAGCGGCACGCGGCGGTCATCGACCATCTTCTCCGACAGCGTGGTGCCGGCATCGTTGATCAGGAAGAAGATGTCCGGGAAGCCGGCTTCACGCAGGGCGTCGTTGCAGATCTTCAGCGAGGCGATGGCGGTCAGCGGCGTCTTGTTGGACGGCTTCCAGATGCACACGTCGCCGCAGATGGCGGCCAGGAACGAATTCCAGCTCCACACCGCGACCGGGAAGTTGAAGGCCGAGATGATGCCGACCAGGCCCAGCGGGTGGTACTGCTCGTACATGCGGTGGCCGGGGCGCTCGGAATGCATGGTGTAGCCGTACAGCATGCGGCTCTGACCCACGGCGAAATCGGCGATGTCGATCATCTCCTGCACTTCGCCGTCACCTTCGGGCTTGCTCTTGCCCATTTCCAGCGCAACCAGCGAGCCCAGGGCGTCCTTGTGCTTGCGCAGTGCTTCGCCGCAAAGGCGCACGGCTTCACCGCGGCGCGGAGCCGGCGTGGTGCGCCAGATCTTGAAGGCTTCCTGGGCGCGGGCGACGACGGTCTCGTACTCGGCCTCGGTGGTCGCGCGGACCTGCGCGATCGGCTCGCCGGTGGTCGGGTTGACCGGGGTGATCAGCTCACCGCTGGTCGCGCTCGACCACTCCCCGTTGCCCAGGTACGTGCCAGCGTTGATCGCGTCCAGGCCAAGGGACTTGAGCAGCTCGGAAGACATGCAGACTCCTGTGTTTCGTTACGTTGTTTGGCGCCATCGCGGGCAGGTGGGGGACGCGATGAACAGAACCGCCGATGGTAGCAGAGGGAGGTTGCTGGGCTTTGGTGCGGTGCGGGGTGAAACCGCACCGATAGGCCACCCCTATTAGGGGTGCCTGTTCAGGCAGGCAGGGCTTCGTCCAAGCTGCTCGCGGTGTCAGGAATGGCCGGCTGTGGCGACCATGCGGGAGGATTGCGATGCCACTGCCAGGCACTGGCGATGATTGGTGCCAACTCGGTCCAGCGCGGCTGCCAACCCAGAATCTCGCGAGCGCGGGCAGAAGACGCTACCAGGCTGGCCGGATCGCCCGGGCGTCGTTCCGCCATCTCAAACGGAATTTCGCGTCCGCTGACCGCTGCCGCGGCTGCAATCACCTCATGGACGGAGAAACCCTGCCCATTGCCCAGATTGAAGGCGTGCGCACCGGGCGTGTGCTCCATGTACTCAAGTGCCAGCGCGTGGGCTTGGGCCAGATCCTGCACGTGCACGTAGTCACGCACGCAGGTGCCATCGGGTGTTGCGTAGTCATTGCCGAACACTTTCATGGCGTTGCCGATGCCCAATGCGGCACGCAGGACATTGGGGATCAGGTGGGTTTCGCAGGCATGGGCCTCGCCGATGCCGTGGTCGGGCAGGGCGCCTGCGGCATTGAAGTAGCGCAGGCAGGTTGAACGCAGGCCGTAGGCTGTGGCTGCGTCAGCGAGGATCCGCTCTGCCATCAGCTTGCTGGCGCCATAGGGGTTGATGGGCGCCTTGGGGTGGTCCTCATCGATCACATCCGACTGTGGATTGCCGAATACCGCAGCGGTGGAGGAGAACACGATGCGATCGATGTTGTGGCGGCGCATGGCGGCCAGCAGGTTCAGTGTGCCAGTGACGTTGTTGTCGTAGTAGGCATAAGGATCCGCAACGGACTCACCGACCAGCGAGCGGGCAGCGAAGTGCATCACGGCATCGAACTGGCGACCATGGAGAGCGCGTTCGAGCGCTTCGGGATTCAGCAGGTCGGCTTCCAGCAGTTCGCCCCAACGGACCGCGTCGGGGTGGCCCGTGGACAGGTTGTCGAGCACGGTTACGGAGTGGCCGGCCTCGGCCAGGTACTGGGCCATGTGGCTGCCGATGTAGCCGGCGCCGCCGCAGATGAGGATTTGCGACACGCATCTTCCTTGTTGCGAAAAAATTCGTGGGAGTCTAGCAGTGCTGATGAGTTCGACGCCCTCAATAGGAGTCGATCAGTGGCAGCTATGACATAAAATGACGCATTTGGACGCATTTTGATACATTTGTAATTCGTAATAATTATAAGCACTTAGGTGGTTTTCCGACGGTGCCGTGGGGGTTCTCCCGACTTGAGGTTCCTATCTTTTGCCCTTCGCTTCATTCACAATTCCTCCACATTTAATTGACGTTGTCCGGACAACAGCGTGCTGGCTGGGGAGCCCATGCACGTGACGCCGAATCCTTCGGAGTCGTGTCGAGCGGATACTGGAGAAGTGCTTTGCTACATGGATCAGTAGAAGACCTTCCTGCGGAGCGGGCCCGCGCTGGCCGTCGTCGTGTCGAGGCCCGAGCAGCCCTCGAGCTTGGGCTGCGCCTGGGTGATCTATTGCTGCTGCCAGGAATGGCGGTGCTTTCTCACATCCTGCTCTATGGCGCAGGCGCGCCGGATTCGTCCCAGCGAATCGTGTTCGGTGCGGTGATCCTCAGTGCCATCGTCTGCTTTTCGGTAGCGCCGGTCTATCGCAACTGGCGTGTTAGGGGCCTCCTGGCGGATCTCTGGTTGCTGCTGCTGGCCTGGTCGTCCACCTTTGCTCTGTTCTCGATCTATGTGGTCATCGTTGGGGTGGCCGACGCTGTTCCATCCAGTTGGCTGGTAGGGTGGTATGCGTTCGGGCTTGCTGCAATGGCCTTGTTGCGTGTGTTGCTGAGGGTGCAGTTGCACCGCTTGCGCTCGCGTGGGATGGATCGAGAGCGCATCCTGCTGGTCGGGCTGCGCGCGCCGGCATTGAAATTGCATCGCCTTCTGCGCGGCAAGCCGGAACTGGGCAAGGAAGTTGTTGGCTACTTTGCTAGCACCGGTGACATTGCGACCCGGCGTGGTGGAGACGCGCCACGTAGGCTTGGTGCGTTAGCCGAGGTTCCGCTGTACATGGATCAGCATAGGGGTGAATTCGATCAGGTATGGGTGTCAATGCCCATGGGGCACGCGGCAGCAATCAAGGATATGCTCAAGCAGATCGAGCGTTTTCCCGTGCCGGTGCGCCTGATTCCTGACACGACCGGCCTGGGGGCGCTCAATCCTGGGGTGCATCAGGTGGGCGATGTGCCGATGATTGGCGTGCGCCAGGGCCTGTCGGACCATCGATTCCGCCTGTTCAAGCGGATCGAGGACATCGTTGTGGCGGGACTGGCGGTGATCTTGTTGGCGCCGTTGTTTGCTTTATTGGCCCTCGGCGTGAAGCTGAGTTCGCCGGGGCCGGTGTTGTTCCGCCAGAAGCGCCACGGGTTGGGCGGTAAGGAATTCTGGATGCTCAAGTTTCGCTCCATGCGCGTGCATGCGGAGGGCGCAGGGCAGATCACTCAAGCGACGCGGGGGGATCCTCGCGTGACCCGATTCGGTGCCTTCCTGCGCCGCAGCAGCCTAGATGAGCTCCCGCAGTTCTTCAATGTTCTGGGTGGGAACATGTCGGTGGTGGGGCCGCGGCCGCACGCGATCCAGCACAATGACCACTATGAACGGGTGATCGAGCGCTACATGCATCGTCACTACGTCAAGCCCGGGATTACCGGCTGGGCGCAGGTCCATGGGTTGCGGGGCGAGACGCCGGAGCTTCGTTCGATGAAGAAGCGTGTCCAGTACGACATCGATTACATCCGGCGCTGGAGCCCGACGCTAGACGTGCGGATCATCGTGCTGACGGCGCTGAAAGTTCTTGGGCAGAAGTCGGCGTACTAGAGGGCGATTTCTGGAACTGCGACGTAATCCCATGAATATGTTGGCGATTTCATCGCCTGTAATGCACTTGTAAGGTATGCTGTGCGGCTGCCGCCGGCCTTGGGTGTTCTGGTCGCGTGCGCCGCAAGGAATGCCACAGGATCCAGGCCAGTGTTCAATAACGTTCTTTTTGTATGTGTCGGCAACATCTGCCGCAGTCCCTCCGCAGAGGTGATGCTGCGCCAGGCGGTCCAGGGCAAGGGGATCCAGGTGTCCTCCGCGGGTCTCGGTGCGCTGGTTGGGCATAGCATTGATGCCACGGCGCAGGAGTTGCTGGTGGAGCAGGGCATGGATGGCCTGGCCCATCGCGCGCGCCAGATTGATGACGCGATCCTAGGAGCTGCTGATCTGGTGCTGACCATGGAGCGCAAACACGTGCGCCGGATCTCCGAGATCGCTCCGCAGGCATCCGGGAAAACCTTTCTGCTGGGCAAGTGGCAGCAGGATCGGGAGATTCCCGATCCGTACCGCCAACAGCGTCCGGCGTTCGAGCATGTTTACAAGTTGATGGCCGAGGGTGTGGAGAGCTGGGCGCGGCACCTCTGAAGTCCCGCTGCGTATTCCAGTCCTGTAGCCCTTTCCCCGCATTGAAGACCCCCAATTCATGACCACTGAAGCCCGTACCTCCGCACCGGAAGACAGCGACGAGATCGATCTGCGCCAGCTGCTTGGAACCTTGATCGACTACAAGTGGTGGATCGTCGGCATTACCGGGCTCTTTTTCGTGGTTGCGGTGGCCTATGCGTTGCTGGCCACGCCGATCTATCGTGCGGACGCAATCGTCCAGGTTGAATCGAAGGTGCCTTCGTTGCCAGGCCTGTCGGATATCAGCCAGTCGTTGGGTATGGGCACTGGATCTGCAGAGGCAACCACCGAGATCGCACTGATTACTTCGCGTTCGGTGGTCGGTAGTGCGGTCGATGCGTTGAAGCTGGATATCACCATCGAGCCCAACCGCTTCCCGCTGCTGGGCGGCTACGTTGCGCGCAAGGCCGAGCGCGCAGATTCGGAAGCTCTGGCTGATGTGCGCTTTGGCATGAGCCGTTTCGGCTGGGGTGGCGAGAAGCTGGAGATCTTCCAGCTGGACGTGCCGCGCGCGCTGCAGGCGCGACCGATGACGTTGGTCGTCGGCGAGAACAACAGCTATGAACTGTTTGACGAGGATGACAATCTTCTATTGAAAGGGCAGGTCGGCAAGGTCGCGAGCGGGAAGGGGGTGACCGCGCAGGTTGCCGAGATGCGCGCGCATCCGGGTATGCACTTTGAAGTGTCGCGCCAGCGCCATCTGACGGTCATCAACGATCTGCAGAAGGACATTGCCGTGAGCGAGTCCGGCAAGGATTCTGGGATCCTAACCTTGGCCTATGAGAGTGCCGACCCGGTCCTGGCGCAGAACTTCCTGCAGCAGGTGGCGCAGGCTTACGTCCGCCAAAATGTCGAGCGCAATTCGGCCGAAGCCTCTGCGCAGCTGACCTTCGTCAAGGAGCAGCTGCCGAATGTCCGCAACCAGGTGGATGCGGCGCAGAAGGCGCTGAGTGCCTACCAGACGCGTGCGAACTCCGTGGATCTGACCCTGCAGACCAAGGGGCTGCTGGATCAGGAAGTGGCCGTGGAAACCAGCATCCAGCAGCTTCGCCTGCAGCAGGCGGAGATGGATCGCAAGTTCACCCGTGACCATCCAGCCTATCAGGCGCTGATGCGCCAGATTGGCGAGCTGGAAGGTCGTAAGAGCAGCTTCCAGGGCCAGGTCAAGCAGCTTCCGGAAGCCCAGCAGGAGCTGCTGCGCCTGACCCGCGACCTGCAGGTCAGCAATGAGATGTACACCGGTATGTTGAACCAGGCTCAGCAGTTGGACGTGGCCCGTGCCGGCACCGTTGGCAATGTGCGTATCGTCGACGCTGCCGAGGTCGATGCCACTACGCCGGTCAAGCCGCGCAAGGCGGTGGTGGTGCTGATCGGTACCGTTCTGGGCGCGTTCCTGTCGGTGGCGCTGGTACTGCTGAAGCAACTGCTCAATCGCGGCGTGGAAGACCCCTCGCAGATCGAAGAGCTGGGTCTCCCGGTATATGCCTCGATTCCGGTTAGTACGCAGCAGCAGACCGATTCGGTGCGCGGTAAGTTCCGCGCTGACGGCAAGTTGCATCTGCTTGCGGTGAAAGACCCGGCCGACCTGGCCATCGAAGCGGTGCGTAGCCTGCGTACCAGCCTTCACTTCGCGCGTCTGGAAGCCAAGAACAACATCGTGTTGATCTCTGGTGCGAGCCCCAACGCCGGCAAGACATTCGTGTCTTCCAACCTCGCGGCGGTGATCGCGCAGGCCGGGCAACGTGTGCTGATCATCGACGCCGACATGCGCAAAGGGACCCTGCACAGGGCATTGGGAGCTGCGCAGACGCCTGGTCTGTCGGATCTTTTGGTCGGCAAGGTTGACCGTTCGCAGGTGGTGCGAAGTCTGCCAGGCCTGGACAATCTGAGCTTCATCGCGCGTGGTGACGTTCCGCCGAACCCGTCGGAACTGCTGATGCATGCCAACTTCACCACGTTGCTGGAGGAGCTGGCACCGCAGTACGACTTGGTCATTGTCGATACGCCGCCGATCCTGGCAGTTACCGATGCTGCGATCATTGCCCATCATGCCGGTACCTGCCTGATGGTGGCGCGCTTTGGCCTCAACCAAGCGAAGGAGCTGGCGCTCGCCAAGCGCCGCTTTGAGCAGAACAACGTACGCATCAAGGGTGCGATCTTTAACGCCGTTCAGCGGCGTTCCGCTGGTTACTACAGTTATGGATACTACGAGTACAAATCTGTGACGTGAGGCGGGACTTGCTTTAGTCCGCTGCTGGATGTAGCTGCGGCGTGCTTTCTAATCGCGGCGCCCAATCTGCGCGGGGAACGCCCTTTTGGGGCAACTAACGAGATCTGCTAGTGGAAATTTCTAATGGCGAGGAATTGAGATTTTTGCCGTCTCAGGTCGTTGCAGAAAAAGGGGATTTTCTTCAGTGGGCTGTACTGTTCCATTTGTGGACGACTGCCTGTGCGGGATTGCTGAAGTATCTCGGTTTCCTTGTTGGTTTGCCATACTTTCATCTTGCTTCAAAAATCCTTCTTCTTTCTGTTGCGCTGGTCCCGCTTGCCCTGTTTAGGTTGCGGACGGGGCAGCTTGCTGTAGTCTCGGTTATTTTCTTGTGCCTTGCTAGTTCACTTCTGCTGAATGGAATTGCGCAGGTGATGATGGGGTTCTGGGTTCTTCTTCCATTCTTTTTTGGGATGATTTTTTATCAGTCTGTTCTCAGTCACTGGATGTTGCGGAAGATCAGGATTCTGTTGGGTGCGGCAATTACATTTCAGCTGATAAATTATTTTATTGTCTTTCCGTGGGAAGGGCTTACGATCGAAATTGGCGGAATTTCATCGCTGGTCGGGCGGGAGTGGTCTGATGGCGGTGTTCGGCGTTTGGCTGGCTTATCCAGCTCGTCTATCGAGTCTTCTTTGCTCATCGCAGTCTTGGGTTTGCTCGTGGCCAGCACGGAGCGTCGATCTTTGATGCGCGTCCTTATCGTGCTGTTCGTCTTTATTTCCATTTATCTCAGCACAATGAAGACAGCTGCACTCGCATTTGCAATTTCCTCGATTCCGATCCTTTTGAATCGCAGGGTGGTTAGGCGCGCTCTTGGGTCATTCATTGTTGCTGGGTTGATCGTCGGCCTATTACTGCCGTTCTATATGTATTCAAAGGGCGCGGCAATCCCTGGGGGCGGGGGATATGCAAGCTTGCACGATAGGTTCACCGTGGTCTGGCCGGCAGTTATTCAGTATGGCATTGCCAATTCTGGCATGTTATTTGGCCTCGGGGTTGGGGGGTTGGGGGCATCAATGCAGCTCGGTGGCGGCGGATTTGCGTATGCCTTCGTCGATAACCTCTACCTTTATATGATCTTTGTGGGTGGAATCTATGGGGTTGCTTTGATTGCAATGATCTTTACAGCAGTTTTGAAGTTGACGCTTGCGAGTCGAGAGTTGTTCCTCGCTTGTGGGGGCACTGTTCTCTTTTTTATGGTCATCTACGGTATTACGCAAGTCCCGGCAGAGAGCTCGGTAGCTGCAATTTTCTTGGGTGCAGCAATCATGCGGCCGTTGGCGGGCAATAGAGCGCATGCCATCCGCGTGCGGATTTGATTATTGCCTGCATATTAGAAAGTTATTAGGAGACGTTTGATGAAAAAGCCTAAATCGTATGCCGTCTTTAGGCATGAGCTCTTCAAACAATCCGAACCATTCATTAGGGAGCAAGCCGACTCCGTCCCTGGCTGGACGCCGTTTTATACTGGCCGCACGCGTTCTGCACATCCGGATGTCAATTCGTTTGCACTCTGGGATGATACGAGAATGGGGGCCTTTTCTAAAGGATGCCAGTCGATTCTCAGGTCCAGTAAGGGATACATTGAGCCACTGCGTGATGCCAGTGTAGAGTTGATTCATGCACACTTCGGCGTGGAGGGGGTCTATGCCGAAGGCTTGGCTAAAGAAATGGACGTTCCCTTAGTGACGACCTTTCATGGCTATGATGTAACGCTCAAATCTTCCGAGCTATTGCGCTCGATGAAGCCGGCATGGATTAACTACGTTCTATTTAAATCTGGTCTAAAACGCAGGGGGAACCTGTTTGTCTGTGTTTCTCGCCATATTGAAAGAATGGTTCTTGAAAGTGGCTTTCCTGAGGGGCGCGTTGTAACGCACTACATGGGGGTGGACGTCGATGCCTTCGCATATAAGCCCGTAGCGGAACGATCGGGAAATTACATTCTCCATGTAGGAAGGCTGGTGGAGAAGAAAGGGTGCATAGACCTCATCAATGCATTTCGCCTGATCCATCGTGGGCACCCTGATGTTCGCCTTGTAATTGTTGGTGCGGGACCGATGGAGAGACGTATAAGGGATCTCGTGGATTCGTCGGGCCTTTCGTCTCATGTGGATTTGCTGGGGGGGGTCCCTAGAGAGCAAGCCCGAAAGCTGATGGAGAATGCATTAATGCTGTGTCAGCCAAGTAGAACGGCGGCAAATGGTGATACTGAAGGTCTTCCGATCGTTCTCATGGAGGCGGCAGCTACAGGCACTCCCATAGTTTCAACTTTTCATGCGGGAATTCCAGAGCTTATAAAGCAGGAAGTGAATGGTCTCTTGGTTGAGGAGGGGAATGTTGGAGCTATAGCTGAGGCTATGTGTCACTACATTATCAGCCCGGCTTTCGCTTCAAGGGTATCTGCTCAAGCTCGCGAGATAGTCGAGGATTCGTTCAATGTGAAAGTGCAGTCGGCTGTATTGGGTCGACTCTATGAGGGGCTTCTGTGAGGCTTCTCATCGTTACTCGTGTTCTGCCTCATCATTCCATTGGTGGAATGCAGGCAGTTGCCTGGGATTTGGCAAGAGAGTTTGCTCGCCTAGGTCACGAGGTGGCCATTATCACTGCGGAGATTAGCGATCGGCCAGATACATTCTGGGACAGTGGCGTAGAAATTCGCGGCATGAAAGGTGTTGCATGGCGGCGATACGGTGCGCGATGGAGGCGAGGACTTCTGGATGCCTGCCCCAGGGAATATCTGCTGTCCTTTGATGCGATTCTCGGCGTCAGTTCAGCCGCCAGTCCCTTCCTCGATTTGGGGCATGATGTTCGGAAACGCATCCATATGCAGGCGCATGGGACATCATTTGGCGAGCTGGTTTCAAAATGGAGATCTCGTCGCGCGATTGAATTGATTAAGTCTCTGAAAAATCTAGTCAATCTAATCAAAGATTTGCGTGATTATCCACGATATGCTTCTGTTGTTGCAATCGGTCAAGCCGTTGTAACTGAATTTGGGCGTTTCCCCATTGCACTCGTATTGAGTGGAGAAAGAGGGGCTTGTCTGATTAGCAATGGGGTTTCAGAAGAAACATTTCGGTATGATTCTGAGCGAGCTCTCCGTCTTCGAGAGTCAATGGGCTGGTGGAACTCGAAGGTAGTAGTTACAGCGGCGCGCTTAGACGGGCAGAAGGGGATCTACCAAGCGCTGGATGGCATTGCCGTTGCTTTGAGGGATGATTGTTCTGTTCGGTACCTCATTGTTGGTGATGGACCAGAACGGGTTCGTCTTCAGAGCAAGGTGCGTGAGCTGGGTTTGGAGGACTTTGTGCATTTTGCGGGGGCGGTTTCGCGAGATGAAATGGTGGATTACCTTTCGGCCGCTGACGTAATGCTGTTTACGACAGTTCGGGTCGAGGGTTTGCCAATGAATATTCTCGAGGCATTGGCGTGTGGTCTTCCTTGTATTGTTTCGCGTCATGTCGTCCAGCAAGAGCGGCCGTCGGAAGCTATAGAGGAGGTGGATCCCCACGATCCTGCGAGCGTTGCACGAGCTGTTAAAGTGATTCAACCAAGAATGGATCGTACTAGCTTGCTGCCGGAGCGCTATTCATTGCAGTATGCTGCACTGAGTTATTTGAATTTGTTTTCTGGTGCCAGTAGATCGAAGGGCGAAGTGCAATGATACGCGCGGCCTTGAAGCTCGCAACAGGCTCTGTCATTGGGAAACTGTCGGGAGTACTTAGGGAGATTTTACTTGCTACAGCTTTTGGAACCGGTGCGGTAGCATCGGCGGCGCGTGCATCCCAAACGGCTACGCTAGTTCCTGTAGAGTTCTTCGCCGCTAACGCGCTGTCAGCGGGATTTCTGCCTTTATACTCTTCCATTGAAAGAGAGGGCAGAGAGAGAGTTATAGGTTTATTCTGGGCAGTTCTTTCTATCATGGTTCCGATCTCCTTTGGCATTCTGTTGATGCTGCTGGTTTTGGCGGAATCCTGGGTTTCTGTAGTGGCTCCGGGGTTCGGTCCGGAGGCCAGGGGCCTAACGATAGAACTTCTTAAGGTGTCTGCGTTGGGCGTTCCATTTTATGTGGCTGGGAATTTGCTTTCATATCTGGCGATGGCCAATGGTGAGTTCTCGTTGGCTTCGATGCGCGCCACAATACAGAATGTCGGCATGATTCTTGGAATTGCGCTTGCATGGTGCTTCTCGGATTTTTCCTTGATTGCGTGGGCGTTCCTGTGTTCCTATGCACTGTATTCTGCATTGGGTGTTCGGGCTGCTTGTGTTGGGAGCTGGGCCCCTGTCTCAATGCTAAGGCGCGAATACTACTTTGATTCGATGTTTAGATTTCTTCGCGCAATACGACCCTTGCTCCTTCTGCCGGTCGTGCTTCAAGCAGGGGTAGTGGCGGAGCGCGCGATTGCTTCATTGATCTCTGACTCAACCGTGGCTGCGCTTGGGTATGCAAAGTTGATTACTGAGACTGGAGTGCTTCTTCTTGCGATGCCCTTGGGCCTCGCCGGTTTGGCCACAATGGGGTCAATGACGGCAGTTGAGTTCAGGTCAGTGCTTGTGAAGGTTGTTTCAGCACTTCTGATTGTCACGGTTCCGATCTCGTTCATTCTGCTGCTGCACGGAGAGACGCTTGTGCGACTCCTATTTCAGCACGGGGAATTTGGTGAGAGTTCAACCGCTTCGACCGTTTCTATTCTTTCATCTATGTCTGTAGGGCTCTGGGCGCAGGTTGTAAGCTACTTTCTGGTTAAGGCCATGAGTGCTCGGATGCGCAACGGTATGGTCGTGGCTTTTACGATGATATCGGTTGCTGTACAAATTCTAATTAGCTTTCTTCTCTACAAGAAGATTGGTGGAGTGGCATTGGGTTGCGCGGCCGCGGCAGCCTCGGTGCTCTTGACTTTTATGTGTTGCTGGAATTTGGGTGTTCTTGGTGATTTCTCGAAATGGCTATTCCCCATGCTCATGATTGGGGGGGGGCACGTGGCAGCAGTTATGACGCTCCCTCATCCAGGTGTTGGGGAGCTTGGTGTTGCTGGAGTATTCTGTGGGTATTGGGTCCTGGCGCTTCTTCTTTGGAGACGGTCGCGCACAGTTGCTTTTGGTTTGATTCGCCGATCGCTGGGGAAGATTTATGACAAATAGGGATGTTATTTTGCTTTCCACGGCGGATTGGGATAATCCATTCTGGACCAATAAGCAGCATGTTGCATGTGAACTGAGTAGGCTTGGATATCGAGTCTTGTATGTTGATTCGGTGGGTCTCCGAAGGCCTTCTGCTTCTGCAAGTGATATGAAACGGATAATTGGAAGGATCCGAAAGGCCTTCGCCTTGCCCAGAAGGGTTAGGGATGGAGTATGGGTTGTTTCGCCCATGCTGCTACCGTTTCATGGAAATAGCGTGGTTGGGAGGGTAAACAGATCCTTGCTCGGATTCTCTTTCGCGGTCTGGAGTCGTATTGTTGGCCTTAAGCCATCCGTCCTCTGGACTTATAATCCAATTACAACGCAGTTGGTGGATTTGGATCGTTTCGCGACGGTGGTATATCACTGCGTGGATGATGTAAAGGCGCAGCCGGGCATGCCGTTTGAGGCAATTGATTCACGTGAAAAAGAGCTGGTACGAGAGTCGGATGTGATATTCGTTACTGCGGAGCCTCTTCTTGAGGGGCGTCGCGATATTAATCCAAATACTATTTACTACCCAAATGTGGCTGACTACGTGCACTTTTCGTCAGCGGGTTCGTCGGGTGTCCAGGTTCCTTCGGACATTGCGACGCTCAAAGGGCCGGTGATTGGATTTGTTGGAGCGATTAGTTCTTATAAAATAGATTTTGAACTAATTGTTGGAATCGCCCGGCGCCGCCCTGACTGGA
Source organism: Stenotrophomonas sp. 62841_Sma (assembly GCF_056482945.1). Taxonomy (NCBI): domain Bacteria; kingdom Pseudomonadati; phylum Pseudomonadota; class Gammaproteobacteria; order Lysobacterales; family Lysobacteraceae; genus Stenotrophomonas; species Stenotrophomonas sp. 62841_Sma. Next base: position 2,075,353 of record NZ_CM151224.1, read on the forward strand.
ATATTGTACTTGTCGGGAAGGTGGGGGAGGGTGATCCTTGGACCTGTGCTGAATTGCTCAGTACCGCTCCCAATGTGCACCTCTTAGGGCCGCGGCCTTATGCTGATTTGCCTGCTTATCTCAAGGGTATGAATGTTGCCATTATGCCCAATATTCTCAATGACTACACTCTTGGCATGTTTCCAATGAAGTTCTTTGAGTATCTTGCTGCTGGCTTGCCCGTTGTAAGTGTGCGCCTTGATTCTCTGAGGGAGTTTGCACATGTGTGTAGATTTGCTTCGGGTGCGGATGAGTTTGTCAGCGAGATTGAGGCAAGCCTTATGGATGATTCAGTGGCCAAGGAGCGAGGTCAGATTGAGGCAAGGCGTCACACTTATGAGTCACGAACAGTCGCAATGTTGAATGACATTGGGCGCCTATCCAAGCAACGAAAATCAGGGATGTTCGATTTGCAAGCCTGAGGCCGTTTCTCAGATGGTCCCTCTCCTTGGCTGGTGTAGGGACCTCTAAATAATTATTCTCGGTCTTGAATTTTGGGGCTTACGAGAGGAGCTGAGGCGTCAGATTCGTTTTGTATCCTTTGCAGTGCGAGGTCCGCCCGCGATCTCAACTGAAAGGCCCTTTGCTCGAGTGCAGTATTATGCAGCTGCGTTTAATCAATGGCATGATTTTTCTGTCGTTGATGGTTCTGGTGTGCAAGCTGAACTTCTTTCGCCAGCCTATTGCGGAACTCATCAGGACTGAATTTGTTGGCGTGCTTGGAAATCTGGGTGTGATTCCAAGGTGCGCAGCGCAGCTCGAATGATCTGATGGCGTTTTGGATTGACAACGAAGATTGCTCGGAAAAGAAAGATCCTGTTTCTCCTTCTTTGACGCTGTCGAGGATGCCTCCTTTCCCGTAGGCGATCACCGGCGTTCCAAACGCTTGCGCTTCCACCGGCGCAATACCAAAGTCCTCTTCAGCCGCAAATACGAAGGCGCGTGCCTCGGCAAGATGCTTCTCGAGCACTTCCTGGGGCTGGTACCCGAGAACGCTCACGTTGTGCTTGGCGAGCCGCTGCATCTGTTCCAGCATCGGTCCGCTGCCAATAACAACAAGCTTGCGATCAGGCATTTGATTGAACGCTTCGATGATCAGGTCGATGCGCTTGTAGGGCACCAGCCGGGAAGCGGTGACGTAGTAGTCTTGGCGGATAGAGCTGGGGAGAGTCTCCGGGATATCAACTGGTGGCGGGATCACAACAGATTCGCGCCCGTAGACCTTGCGAATACGCCGAGCAATGAACGTCGAGTTGGCGATGAAATGGTCCACACCGTTGGCGGTCCGAACGTCCCACATGCGAATATAGGAGAGAATGATCCGTGCGATGGCACTCTTCAGGCCCCGGTCCAGCCCGGATTCGCGCAGATACTGCGGCTGAAGGTCCCAAGCATAGCGAATCGGGGAGTGGCAGTAGCACACATGGACTTGATCTGGGCCAGTGAGCACGCCTTTGGCTACGGCGTAGCTGCTTGATAGAACAAGGTCGAAGCCGCTGAGATCAAACTGCTCGATGGCAAGCGGCATGAGCGGAAGATAACTCCGATAGCTTTTGCGTGCACGTGGCATTTTCTGGATGAAACTGGTGTGAACCTTGTGGCTGCCAAGGAAAGAGCGATCTTCCTCAGGGAGGAAGTCCACCAGAGTGAATATCTCTGCCTGGGGGTACAGCAGTAGCATCTGCTTCAGTACCTTCTCGGCACCTGCATTGACTGTAAGCCAGTCGTGGATGATTGCTACACGCATGTTGTTCTTCCTTGCAGACTTCGATGTTGCCTGTTCAATTGGGTGGAATCGAGATGGCTCGATTTCCATGGGCTTACTTTGCGATGTTTTCGAGATTGTCGAAGAAGAAGTCCGGGTCCCGCTCCGACGTCAATTGGTAAAGCGAGTAGCTTCGACTCAATCGCGCGCCACCGTCTCGATATAGTGGATTCCAGGCGAACGTCGCACGGGCGCGAGTCGAACGAGGCAGCAGGAAGTCGAAGGGAATCGAAATGAAGATGCCCTTGTCGAAACTGCCTTCGCCAAAGTCCTTGGACGAAACGTCGGTCTTGGTGGCGTATGCGCCCATGTTGACGCCATTGTCGAAGGCGCGCGCAACCGAGATTGTGGCGCCCCAGTCCTTCGCCAGGTAGCGGCCGGCGCTGATCATGCTGGTGATCTTGTGCTCATCGCCCCACTGATAATAGAAGCTGGCGTGGCCGGTGGTGGTGCTGTAGTCGCGGAAGCTGAAGCGCTGGTCGAAATCGCGCTGCTTCACCCAGTTCAGCTCGGCACCTAAGGCCCAGCGCTCGTTGAGGGGGCGGTAGAGGATCTCTCCGCCCACACCGCCGTACATGGCCTCGAACAGGCCGGCGTATGCCGAGCCATACAGATCATTGCCCAGCTGATGATTGCTGGTGAACTGGAGGTTGGTCAGGGTCAGGTCTTCCGTAGTCAGGTACCTACGGATGTTCGTGCGGACCCGGGGCAGGTTGCTTGGCGCGTCGTAGCGGAAGCGGTTGTAGTTGTTGTACGCGTTGTAGCTGACCGTTCCACTCAGCCAGGTGTTCCGCGTGAAGTGAAGATTGGCCGAGTAGGTGCCTGCGACCTGGAACAGGAAGAAGCCATCCGGTCCACCCAGCTGCTGCTGGTATCCAATATTGAACGCGCCGTCAAAGCGCTGAAGCGGCGCTGTGTACAGGCTCTCGCGGCGCTGCTGCGCAGGCGCTGCCTGCTCGATGTGGCCCGCCAGCTCGCTTAGTGGGATGCGATTGTCGAGGTAGCGGTTGAAGGCGCTGCGCTCAATGCTGCTCTCCACGACAGGGATGCCGAGGCGAGTGTTCTGGATTGTGAACCAGGTGGTATCGGATGGCAGTTCGGAATCCAGGATGCGCGCCGCACGGCCAACACCCTGCGCGGGGTAGTAGAACCGACGCTGTTCACCGCTGACGATGACTTCCGATCCACGTCGGCTGATGCCCGTGACACGAAGGCCGGCGTTCTCTTCCAGGGTCCGGCTCAAGGCGGGCCAGTCGATGTCACCCAACGACTGCGCAGAGGGTGCCGCGGATGCTCGCGCAATCGGAGGCGGATCCAGCAGCTTGGGTGTGGACTTCGCCCGCGCCACATTGCCGCGCAAGGTAATGCCGAACATGGCTGTGTCGCCCCGTTCCCAGCCAAGATGCAGTTGCACGTTGGGATTCACGGCATAGCTTGCGCCAAGGTTGATCGGGCTCTTTTGAGCCTGATTGTTGTTCTGTGGTTCGCGCTTGTAGTCGTTGCCGTCATACTCAAGCTTCAGCTGCAGGGGTTCCCAGGGTGTCTGGTAGGCGATGCCGCCGAAGATGCCGACGGGACCGCGGAACATGCCCTTGCTGTTGAAGTTGCCAGTGCCCTGCGCGCGCGGACGCTCTTCAAAGCGATCGCTGATCACCCGAAGCGGATTCGAGAAGTCTCCTCGATTGCCGATGTAGCCGGTGGCAAGACCAAGGCTTGCATCGATCGGTCCGAACCGCTTGCTTGCAACCAGGTACTCGCTGGAGAACAGGCCGGTACCACCGATATCGCGGAAGCCTGCGGACACCTCGGGGGCCCATCGGCTTTCCTGCCACAGCCTGACCTTGAGGTCGATCGACTTGTCCTTGTAGTTCTGCTTGCCGCTCAGCCATTCGGGGCCATAGCGTCGGTTTGCGACCGAAACATAGCGGAACGCACCTTCGACCCACGGAAGAGGCTGCATCACCACGTTGTAGCGGCTGTAGGGCGAGGTGTGGCTAGCGGTGAAGCTCACTTCGCCGTCGTCGGCCATACGTGCGGTGGGGGTCTGCAGCAGGCCGACGCCGCCCCAATCGCTGGCGGTGGGGGCAGGGGCTGTCTGTGCGTGCAATGCAGCGCTGACGCCCAGGCTGAGAAGGGCAACACTGGCGCGTGCCAGTGGGATGGAGCGATGGCGCATCAGTATGAAACTCCGGGTGCATCCAGCACCTGGGTGGCAAGGAAGCGCGCGGCATCCTCGTTGACATCGGGGGCAATCGTGCGGATCTTCGCGGTGTCCAGCGGCACGTAGATCACCGCGCCAGGAGCAAGGTGCACGGGCGTGCTGCTGTTCCACAGCGCCACGCCGAGCTGCTGCACCTTGCCGTCGGGTTGGATGACGTAGAGATCATCAGGGCTCGCCACCGGCAGCAAGGCACACGCGTTGCGGTAGCTTCGTGCGTCGAGTGTGGCTTGATGCTGCAGCTTGCACGGCTGTACGACCGCGCCAACAACCTGCACGGTTTCGGGTCGGCCGGGATAGACGACGCGGTCGCCCGCCAGCGCGGGTCGATTTTCCGCGGCACTGGCTTCCAGGCGGCGCGGATCAAGGAGCTGCGGTTCGCGCCCGGTCACTGGCAGGTCACCGAGCTCGCGCGCCAGCTGCGCGGCCGCGTCGGCAAGCTCCGGAGCATCCTGCTGGGAGGCGAGTGTTTCAAGATCGAAGAGCAGGCCCGCTTTGAGGCGGGTCTGTGGCGTCAGTGCACGTTGCCGAAGAAGGGCGGCGCCCAGCATATAGGCTTCTTCTTCCGGCGCTGCAGCAAGTGCGGCTGCGCTGAGGCGGGCCTCGGCGGGAAGCGTGTGCATGCCGGGATTGCGAACATGACCGGCCGCTTCGACATTGATCGGCGATGAGGCGTGCGCATGGCAGGCCAGCGCCAGTGCCAGCCCAAGGATGATCGGTCGCAGTGTCATCGGTTCTGCAGGTCCTGCGAGTAGGGCTTGAGCTGGACAACTTCAAGGCTGGTGTCGGGTGCGATGGCCTGGATGCTCTTCCAGATGAATCCGTTGGCAGGATCGACCCAGTAGTGGTTGTCGCGCTTCCAGCCGTCGCCCTGAAGCCGCTCCCGAACGTGCAACAGCTCGCGCTCGCTCTCCAGGATATGGACCTTCTCCTTGCCCAGGGTGGTCAGGGTGCCGGTGACGCTCATTCCATACCGGTAATCAGGCATGACGTCGTAACGGCGCTGCACGGTCGTGCCATCCGCTATCCGGTGCAGCGCGTGGAAGGGAGAGTCCCCTTCGAGCGTCATGTCCTGAAGCTCCGGGCTGCTGCCGTGGATTCCGACGACGATGCCATTCCTAAGAAAGACGATGCTTCGCTCGGAGCTGTACCAGGCCTGGCGCCCGGAGTCGATGTTGCCAAGTACCAGAACGGCGCCACCCGCTGGACCGGTGACCTTGATCTGCGGGAATCGATTGGCGGCCACCTCGGTGGCCGTGGGTTCCACGTTGGGCTTGCCCTGCAGCGCCATCTGCACCGACTTGACGCTGGTCTTGCCCACAACGCCGCAACTGGTTGCGGCGATGAGTACAAGCAAGGCCAGCGCCACGGGGCGCTGGCGATTCGCGTGTCGGGTGGCAGCCTGAGCGATCCTGCTCATGGTGCGGGCCACCTTACTTGTCCAGGTCGCTGCGCGCGCTGGCGGCGTTGCTGATGATGGAGGTGAACGGCAGCAGCTGGTTCACGAACCGGCTCCAGCGGGTCACGCCAGCGGCACCGACAAACACGACATCGCCGGGCTGCAGGTCGAACTGGCTGGCCACGGCAAATGCGGTCGGTGACTTGGCTTCCAGGTGGAACACCTGCGACGGAGTGCTCTGCAGGTCATTCGAACCGCGGATCACGTAGACAGCGTTGCCGTTGGAGGTGGTCTGCAACAGGCCGCGCGCACGGCCAAGTGCCTGGCTCAGGGAAATCTCGCCGGTCTTGAAGTTCATTGCACCCGGCTGATTGACTTCGCCGACCACGAATACTTCCTTGTGGTCGAGATAGGGCACGTAGATGTGATCGCCGGACTTGAGGAACACATTGGTGTCGCCGCCGCCGCTGCGACCCAGTCGGTCGAGGTCGATGGTGTAGGTGGTGCCATCACGTGTCAGGCGAATGCCGGACAGGTCGGCCTGTGCCGGATCAAGGCCCGCCTGGCTGATGGCGTCGCCCATCGTCAGTGGCGTTACTGTCAGCGGAACAGTGGCGGCCTGACGCGAGGCGCCGGTAACCCAGACGCGCTGGCTGGCATAGGTCAGCATGGAGACGTCCACCTGCGGCGCTTCGATATAGCGGGCCAGCTTGGTGGAGATCTCTTCGCGCAGTTCGCCGGGCGTCTTGCCTGTGGCGGTGATCTTGCCGATATAGGGATAGAAGAGCGTTCCGTCGGACTGCACAAGGCGGCCTGCGGCGTTCAGCTGCTGCTGCGGGCCTGCCGGCACGGTCAGTTCGGGGTGATCCCAGACGGTGATGTAGAGAATGTCGCCGGCACCGATGCGGTAGGGGCCCGGCTGATACTGGGTCAGAGCGGCGGGCAGCGCTGCGACATCGCGGGTTGCGCGCTCCATGGCGATCAGCTTGGGCGTGATCGGAATCAGTTCGATCTGGTCGTTGCCAATGGGCTGATCATCGCGAGCGAAGGTGCTCGAGCGAAGATGCTGGCCTGGCGCCCACATGCAGCCGGTCAGGGTGAGTGCCACCGTCATTGTGGCTACGAAACGCTTGCAGTCCATCGAAATCTGTTCCTGGCCCGATCGGGCATGAAAAAACCCTCGCCGAACTGACGCCCGGCGAGGGCGGGGTGCTACGTCGGCGTGTCGATCAGCGGGTGGTGCCGGTCGTGCCGGTGGTGCCCGTGGTGCCGGTCGGCGGGTTGGTGGTGCCGCCACCATTGTTGTTGCCCGCGTCATCCTTGCTGCTGTCCGCAGCAACGCTGTACAGCACGCCAGCAGCGGCAACGCCCAGGCCCACGGTGGCGACGGTGGTCAGGGTGCCGGTGGCGGCAGCGCCAGCAGCTTCAGCGCCAGCAACTTCAGCGCTGGTTTCGGCGGCGACAGGAGCTTCCTGAGCGAACACCGGCGAGGACAGGCCCAGCAGGGCCAGAGCGGCAATCATCTTCTTCATCTACGGGGTCTCCTACTCCGTGAGGGAAATTTTTCCACCGCTATGTTGGCTGCTATTCATTTGCCCTGTCAAGGATCGTGAAGGAAATGTGGAGTGGCTCTGGCGATTCTCAGAAGTGTTGGAAGATCTCAGCCCTGCCGGAGATGAGCTTTGCTAGTGCAATGACGAGTCGGTGCGTATGGACGTCCGGCAAGGCGAGGGGTAGGACCATTCCCGCGAGTACGGCAGCGACAACAGCCATCGCACGGGCACGACCGACGGGTGATGCGGCGTGCAGTGCCCATGTGCTGCAGCTCAGTCCAAGTGCCAGCCCGGCAATTACCTCCGAGAGGCTGTGCGCATGCAGCGGGATTCGTGACCAGGCAATAGCGGTGGCCAACAGCACGCCGATTACCAGGCCGATCGCCCGTACGCGCTTGCCGGGGCCGGCAAGCAGTACACCAACGACCGGATAGACGACACTGGACATTGCGGCATGCCCGGAGAAACCGGTGAAGTGCACGCTCTTGATGCCAATCCCCCAGCCCATGAAGGCCAGCTTTGAAGCAAGCGTGACACCGGCGGTGACGGCGATGGCCAGCAGCCATCGCCATTTCAGGCGTGCGTCTGCACGGGGCAGGGTGATCAGTAGCGCCAGGGCCATCGGCAGCAGCCAGCGGCTGTCGCCGAGGGCGGAGAGGGTTCGCCAGACGTCGGACATCCAGTTCACAACGGGTCGCGGCGGGCCAGCATATCTACTCCGAGGGCCCTGCAGAACGCCCCGCGCTTGGTCCATTCAGCCAGACGAGGTATCCTTTCCCGCTGCCAATGGCCCCGTAGCTCAGCTGGATAGAGCGTCCCCCTCCTAAGGGGAAGGTCGCCCGTTCGAATCGGGCCGGGGTCACCATCTTCTGCAGCCGCATGGCAGCCGCACTCCGGGCTTCTACAACAACCCCAGCCCACCCAGCACCGCCTCCAGCTCCTCGCGCTCGCCACCATGCAGCCCCTGCAACGGCAACGGCAGGCAGTCCTCGCCGCACAACCCCAGCAGGGCCGCCGCGCAGGCCATGACGCGAATCCCGCCAAAGCGGTCATACAGCGACCACAGCGGCGCCAGTCGTACGGACAGGGCAATCGCACCCTCCTCATCGCCGTTTCCCACGGCCCGCACGATCTGCAGCGCAACCTCTGGGAACAGCCCTGCTGTCACCGAGTACCAGCCATCACATCCCGCCAGCAGACCACGCACCGCCGAGGCGTCGCCACTGACGCCCAGCGTCACATGCGAAGGGACGCTGGCGCGCAATGCCGCGACACGTGTGGCAGCCTCAACCGGATCATCAGCAAGGCGCGGAATCTTGATCGAAGCGATGTTGGGCAGCGCGGCGATCCGGCCATGCAGTGCATCGGTGAAGCGAAAGTGGGTGGTGCCCGGATTGTCGTAGACGCAGATAGGCGTGCGGACCGCTGCGCATACTGTTTCGAACAGTACTTGCACCTCATGGTCCTTCAGGGGCTGGTAAGACACGGGGGCGAGCAGCAGGCCTGCAGCACCTGCATCCTCGGCGTCCAGGGCCAGTTCCAGCACATCGCGGGTACGCAATGCACCGATGCCGGCGATCACCGGAACACCCCCGGCGTGCGCGAGTGCTTCGCGCAGCACGCGCTTGCGCTCGTGCTTCTCCAGATAGGCGTAGCTGCCAGTGGAGCCAAGCACGCCCATCGAATCAACATCGGAATCGGCCAGGCGCTCGACCAGTCCGGCAAACGCACGAAAGTCGATGCCGGCTTCAGAGAGCGGGGTCAGTGGAAACGCCCTGAGGCCTTTGAACATGGGATCTCCCGAAGGGGGAATGGGCTGGACACCTGGAATTGTTTATTGTCCTATGACAAAACTCAAGTGTCGCCATGCAGCGTGTCTAACCGCCACGAATGACGCACCATGCGGGTCATGAAACCAAGCCTTTGCGCCGTCCTGCCTTCCCACTACGCCACCATTGCCGATTGGCTTGATTCCGCCGAGGCCACCCAGCGCTGGGCGGGCCCCGGCGTGCCGTTTCCCTTGCCGCAGGAACGGTTCGCGCAGGTGCTCGAACTCGGGCTGCGGCCGGGCTGGGCGCTGCTTGACGAGCAGGGCCAGTGCCTGGGCTTTGGCCAGTACTGGATGACCGACGCCGGTACCGCGCACCTGGGCCGCATCATTGTTTCCCCGCTGGCACGCGGGCGCGGCCTTGGCCGGCTGCTCATGCAGGCCTTGAGTGCACAGGCCATGCGCGAAGCCGGTGTGCAGCGCCTCACGTTGCGCGTCTATCGTGACAACGCAGCTGCCGTGGCCCTGTATCGCGACCTCGGCTTCCAGCAGGTTGACGCGTCCTCGACGCCGGAACTTCTGTTCATGCAGCGCACGTCGGCCTGAACTTCGCTCATGCTGGCAAGGTGGCCTGCAGGGCAAACCATTGCTCGCGGGTGATGCGGCTGATGTGCTCTGTGCGGTAGTCGCCGAGGAAGCTGTTGAACTTGTTCACTTCGGTATGGTGATGCTGGAAACCGCATTTGCTCTGTGCGCTGAGCGATTGCAGGTTGTCAGCGAAGTAGCCGCACCACAGTGCGTCCAGTTCCAGTTGCATGAAGGCGTGCCGCATCACTTCGCGCACCGCTTCGGGCACCAGTCCGTGGCCCCAGTACGGAACGCCGATCCAGTAGGCGATCTCACCCTCTCGATCGCTGATCTCGAAGTTGCTGTCGGTGCCGATCAGGATGCCGACACAGCCGATCGCGTGGCCGTCCTCGCGGCTCTGCAGCGCGTAGACCTCTGGCCGGTTGAAGACGGTGCGGATGATTTCGGTACTTTCCTCAACGCTGGTGTGCACCGGCCAGCCGGCGATGGGGCCCACGCGCGGGTCGCGGGCGTACTCGTACAGATCGGCAGCGTCGGTGTCGCGCCAGGGGCGAAGGATCAAGCGTTCGGTGTGCAGCTGCATGTCAATTCCACGGGAACAAAGAGAGTGCACAGGCTAGGTCGCCAGGCGCGATCGGCCCAGAGCGGGACCTTGATGGTTTCGGTACTTTTCACAACGGGTGGCCGAGCCCGGGTATGCTGGGGCCCGGAATACAGCCGGATCGGCCCATGGATCGCGTACCCCAGCTCCTGGACCAGGACGAATCCATGCGCTTGGAGGTCAGTACGCTGGCCGAAGGGCAGGGCGTCCCGTTGTCGTTCGGCCACGCTTATCTGGCGCTGCTGGTATGCGTATCGGGGCGCGCACGCTTTGCACTGAACTTCCGCGAGGTAGCGGTGCAGCGGCACGATGTGCTGGTGCTGGCAGAGGACACGCTGGCGCTGCTGCGGCAGCGCTCACGCGGCTTTCTGGCGGTGGTCTGCCTGATGCCCAAGGCGCTGGCATCGGAGGTGGCCTATGTGCTTCCCAATGCACTGTTCAAGTTCCTGCACGATCAGCCCCACTGCGTGCCGTCGCCGCTGGACGTGCCGCTGCTGCAGGGCTGGCTGCAGCAGTTGATGGATGCACAGCACAATGGCGGCCGCTATCGTCACGTGATGCTGCGCAACCTGCTGCAGACGTTCTTCCTCAAATTCGCAACGCTGTTGCCGGCGCGCAGTGTGGCCGTGGCGCAGGTCAGCCGACGCGAGCGCTTGGCCTGGAATTTCTGGGAACTGGTCGGTGAGCGCAGCACGCGCCAGCGCGACGTGCAGTCCTATGCCGACGCGCTGTGCATCACCCCGTTCTATCTTTCGCAGCTGACCCGCGAGTGCTTCGACGAAACGCCAAAGGCGTTGATTGATCGCCAGGTGGTGCTGGAAATCAAGGCGCTGCTGACCTACAGCGAATTGCCGATCGGTCGCATCGCCGAGCGACTGTGCTTCGAGGATGCATCCTACCTGTGCCGCTACTTCCGGCGGCACACCGGGCAGTCGCTGACCGGCTATCGCCGGGCAGGGCAGGGCGGTACTAGTGCGACACGAACAAGGGCGCCGGTACTTCGGCCAGCAGATCCTCGGTGACCCCGCCGAGCACACGCTCGACCACCCGGCTGCGGCTGTAGGGGCCCAGCACCAGCAGGTCGGCGTCGGCATCGAGCACGTGCTGGCGGATGGTCGCGGCAACGCCGCCCTGGCTTGAACTGATCGCCTGGATCTCTACTTCGACGCCGTGCCGCGCCAGGTGCTGGGCCATCTCGGCGCCAGGTGTGGCCTCGGCCTTGGGCGTGTCGACCATCAGCAGGTGCACCGCTTTCGCACGTGCGAGCAGCGGCAACGCATCGGCTACCGCACGACGTGCCTGCTTGCTGGCATTCCAGGCCACCACGATGCGATGGCCGACCTGGTCGCCATGCCAATGCGGTGGCACCAGCAGCATCGGCACGCCGGTCTGGCGCAGCGTTCCCAGCGGGTGCCAGCCAGAAGGGGCGCCGGGAGTACGCGGATAGCCGGCGATGATCAGGTCGCAGTACAGCGACTGCAGGGCCAGGTCGGCGCCGCCCAGATAGTCCGAGACGATGCGCAGTTCGGTGCTGATCTGCAGCGGCTCGGACACGGCACGCAGGTTCTGCATCAGCTGCGCGGTGCAGGCGGCATCCGCACGCGCCTCATGGTCGAGCGCGGCGGCGATGCCGGCACCGCGCGCGAAGCCGTTGGCGATGTCGGTGGGATGCTGGGCGGTGGAGACCGCGACCAGATGGGCCTGCTGTGCCTGCGCCAGATGGGCGGCGATGTTGAGAACGCGGTCCCCGGTGTCGCTGGCGTCGAACAACACAGCGATATCGCGTAGTGGATGCAGCATGGCGTTGTCTCCTTCGATGCCTGTGACGCGTTCCCTGCCGTGCACCGACCCGGGTGCACCGGACGCATCCCTGTTTTAGCGCATCGGTGATCCGAATGAATCATCTGTGATTCAGTTTATTAATTGGTGATTCATGCTAGCGTGAGGGCGAACCCACACCTCAGCGCTTTCATGCGACCTGCTGCAGCACGCACCCGCCGCGACCTGCCCCACGCGCTGGCGGCCACCCTGGTCAGCCATCCACGCTGCACCCTCAGCGAACTCGCGCGCGGGGCCGGTATCAGCCGCGCGACTCTGTACCGGTTTGCGCCCACCCGGGAGGCGATCGACGAGGCACTGTTCGCGGCCGGCTTCGAGCGCGTGGAAGCGGCGGCGGTCTGGTTCGATGAGGGCGGTGATGCGCGCCACGTGCTGGAGCAGGTCACCGCCACGCTGCTGGCGGACTGGGAGCTGGTAACGCTGCTGTTCGCGCGGATGATGGAAGAGCAGCAGCGCCAGGGTGACCTGCATCTGCTGCCGGAGCGCTGGGCGCCGATCGGCGAGCGCTTCGAGGCCTTCTTCCTGCGTGGTCAGGCGGCCGGAGAGTTCAACGTTGGTTTCACCGCAGTGTGGCTCGCGGACTTCTACTGGACCTGCTTCTACGGCATCACCTGGTCACTGGCGCGCGGTCGGCTGGCGCCGGCAGCGGCAGCCTCTACGCTGCTGGCTTCGTTCCAGCGGGGGGCGATGACGGGTTGACCGCAGGGCCCTGCTGCCGGGGCACCGTGCCTTACGCCTGCTTCAACAACTGCACCAACTGGCGCAGCCGATACGGCTTGGGCAGGAATTCCACCTGCTCCGGCAGGGGCGGCAGCTGCGAGCGCGCATAACCGGACGACAGGATCATCCGCGCCTGCGGCTGTTCGCGCGCCACATGCTCGCTCAGTTCGATGCCGGACATGCCGTTGGGCATGCTGACGTCACTGAACACCACGTCGAAACGCGCTTCGCCCTTCAGCAGGGCGGCGGCCTCATGCGCATCGGCGGTCGTGGCCACGTCGATGCCGAGGTCGCGCAGGGCCAGGCCGATCATTTCACGCAGATCGGTCTGGTCTTCCACCATCAACACGCGGATCGGGTCATCGGTCATCGGCAGGGTCCTCCATTGCGGGGAGCAGCAGGCTGACCGTGGTGCCGACACCGGGCGTGGTGGACACGTCGACGAAGCCGCCGCTCTGGGTAGTAAATCCGAACACCTGGCTCAGGCCCAGGCCGCTGCCTTTGCCGATGTCCTTGGTGGTGAAGAACGGCTCGGTCGCCCGTTCGGCGATGTCGGCCGCCATCCCGTGGCCCTCATCGCAGACGCTGAGGGTGACATAGCCACGTTGCAGCGTGGAGTCCGCATCCGGATCGAGGCGATGCTCCAGCGCGGTGCCGATCAGGATGCGGCCGCCTTCAAGGGTAGCATCCGCGGCATTGGCGACCAGATTGGCCAGCGCCGTCTGCAGCTGCAGCGCATCGGTGTTGATCGCAGGCAGGCCGGGCGCCAGCTGGGCATCCAGCACCACCGTGGGCGGGCAGGCGCGTTGCAGGTCCGGCAGCCACTGCCGTATCAGCGCATTGATTTCCAGTGGTTCGCGGATCAGGGTCTGGCCGGTGCTGAAGGCCAGCAGCTGGCGGGTCAGCAGCGCACCACGATCGGTCGCGGTCTGCGCCGCATCAAGCAGCTCGGCGGCGCGTGCATCGTCACCGTTCACGCGCAGGGACAGCAGGTCCAGGGCGTTGCCGATGGTGGTCAACAGATTGTTGAACTCGTGCGACAGCCCGCGGCTGAGGCGGCCGACGGTCTCGAATTGTTGGGTATTGCGCAGCGCACGCTGGGCATCACGCAGCAGCCGCTGTGCCTGCCACTGCTCGGTGATGTCGCGGGTGATCTTGACGAAGCCGAGCAGCTCGCCTGCTTCGACGACCGGCTCGATGACCACGCTGGCACGGAAAGACGAGCCATCGCGGCGCACCCGCCAGCCTTCACTGGCGACGTGACCGTGCTGCGCTGCGAGGCGGAGCAGGCGCTGCGGTTCCCCGGCTTCGCGATCGGCAGCCAGATAGAAACGGCCAAAGTGCGTGCCGACCACTTCACCGGCTGAATAGCCCTTGATGCGCTCCGCGCCCGGGTTCCAGCTGCAGACGATGCCATCAGGATCAAGCAGGTACAGCGCATGGTCGCGCACGCTGTCGATCAGCAGTCGCAGTTGGCGGGAAGGGTCCGTCAGCACGGACGTCGTAGAAGCAGCTGCGTCCACGTGGAAATGAGCATTACCCCTGGGAGGGACGTGAAGCTAGGCAGTGCAGTGTGAAGAGTGCGTGCAGGCGCGGCACGTGCCAATGGTCCTGTGCGGCTGAATACGACACGGAGTACCATCACCCACCCTTTGTGCTCTGGAACCGACCTGCATGCGTCCTGGTGCGACTACGCGTGACCGCTGGATCTGGATGACCTCCGCCGTACTGCTGGCAGCGACCATTGCGTTGGAACTGGTGGTTCCGCTGGGCTATGCCGTCTGGCTGGCGTATTTCCTCGCTGTCGGCGTCACGCTGTTCCAGCGCAGTGCACGTGCGCCGTTCATCGTGGCCGTCGTCGCCTGCATCCTGTTGATCATCGGCTACAACGTTGCCCCGGCCAGCTCCAACTCGGCGTTCTCGTTCGTCAACCGCAGCATTGGCGGGTGTGCGTTCCTGATGATCGCGCTGATCGTCTCCCGCGCCATCCAGGCGCGGCGCGACGCGATGCGCGCGCTGTGGCTGCAGGAGGCCGAGAACGCGGTGGCGATGAGCCTGCGCGGTGATCTGGGTCCGGAGCAGATCGCCGAGGCGGCGGCAACCAGCCTGGGGGCCCAGCTGCAGGCCGACGTCGCCGCCGTCTACCGTCTGGAAGGGGGAAGACTGCAGCTGACCGGCGGTCTGGCGTTGCCGTCCGGTATGCCGGCGTCGCTGGCATTGCAGGAGGGCGTGGCCGGGCAGGTGGCACGGGACGAACGCATCCGCCACCTGCATGGGGGAGATGATGCGGTGCTTGAGCTGCAGACCAGCCTGGGGCGGTTGCCGGTGCGCGAGCGCATCCTGGCGCCGATCAGCAGCGATGGTGCGGTGGTGGGCATCATTGAACTGGGACGCACCCGCGCCGGCGAACAGGATCGACTCGATATCGAGCTGCTGGAGCGCTGTGCCGAGACCATCGGCATGGCGCTGCGTGCCTCGCTGTTGCGCGCACAACTGGTGGTACTGCTGGAGGAATCCCAGCGCCAGGGTGAGGAACTGCAGGCCCAGCAGGAAGAGCTGCGCGTGGCCAATGAGGAACTGGAAGAGCAGAGCCGCAGCCTGCAGCACTCGCAGACCCATCTGGAAGAGCAGCAGGCCGAGCTGGAACAGAGCAACGTCCAGCTGGAGGAGCGCACCCACGAGCTGGAGGCGCAGAAGCAGGCGCTGCTGGTCGCGCAGAGCCAGCTGGTGCGCAACAGCAACGAACTGGCCGCCACCTCGCGCTACAAGTCCGAGTTCCTGGCCAACATGTCGCATGAACTGCGCACGCCGCTGAACAGCTCGCTGATCCTGGCCAAGCTGCTGGCCGACAACAAGGACGGCACGCTCACCGAAGAACAGGTGAAGTATGCGCGCGCGATCCTGTCGTCCAACAACGATCTGCTTGCGCTGATCAATGACATCCTGGACCTGTCGCGCATCGAGGCCGGCCACGTCGAGCTGGCCGATGAAGTGGTGGTGACGGGCAGCGTACTGCAGCGCCTGCGTGAGACGTTCGAACCGATGGCGCGCCAGAAGGGCCTGGCCCTGCAGATCGAGGCCGATGCGCTGGCCCCCAGCCAGCTGGTGGTCGACAGCCAGCGCCTGCAGCAGATCCTGAAGAACCTGCTGGCCAATGCGGTGAAGTTCACCGAGCATGGCAAGGTCAGCCTGCACGTGCGTGCGGGCGGTCAAGGACGCATCCGTTTCGAGGTCTGCGACAGCGGTATCGGCATTGCCCGCGAGCAGCTGCAGGTCATCTTCGAAGCCTTCCGCCAGGCCGATGGCAGCACCCGCCGCCGTTACGGTGGCACCGGCCTGGGCCTGTCGATCTCGCGCGATCTGGCCGAGCGCATGGGTGGCAGCATCCAGGTCGACAGTGAACCGGGTCGTGGCAGCTGCTTCATCCTGGAACTGCCGTTGCAGGGCGCGCCGGTTTCGGAACCGGGCGAAGTGCCTGCCGCCGCCTCAACAGCGCCTGCGCCGCAGCCTGCGCCGCCGATCGCTGCGCGCACCGCTGTCGCACCGACCGTTGCATCCGTGGCGCCCGTCACCGCCAGCGTGGCCGATGACCGCGGCCGTCGCCAACGCGCCGGCCGCTTGATCCTGGCCGTCGAGGACGACGCCACCTTCGCCGAAGCGCTGGTGGCCCTGGCCCATGAACTGGACTTCGACTGCGTGGTGGCCGGGACTGCCGAAGAGGCACTGACCCTGGCCAGCGAACTGCGCCCCAACGGCATCCTGCTCGATATCGGCCTGCCGGACGTGTCCGGCCTGAGTGTGCTGGAGCGCCTGAAGCGCAACCCCGATACCCGGCATATCCCGGTGCACGTGGTTTCGGCGATGGACCGCAGCCAGGTGGCGCGCGAGCTGGGTGCGATTGGTTTCGCGATCAAGCCGACCACGCGCGAGCGGCTGGTGACGGCCATCGAACAGCTGGAACAGACCAGCCAGCGCGACGTGCGGCGCCTGCTGATCGTCGAGGACGACAGCGAGCTGCGCCACAACCTGGAACTGTTGCTGGGCCGTGATCAGCTGCAGATCGTTGCAGTGGGAACGCTGGCCGGCGCGCTGGAGCAGCTCAGCACGGTCACCTTCGACTGCATGGTGATGGACCTGTCGCTGCCCGACGGCAGCGGCTACGACCTGCTCGAGCACATGGCCGGCAATGATGATGTCGGCTTCCCGCCGGTGATCGTCTATACCGGTCGCGCGCTCGGCCGCGAGGAAGAGCAGCGCCTGCGCCGCTATTCGAAGAGCATCATCATCAAGGGCGCGCGTTCGCCCGAACGCCTGCTGGATGAGGTCACCCTGTTCCTGCACAGCGTGGAAGCCAGCCTGCCCACCGACCAGCAGCGCCTGTTGCGCGAGGCCCGCCGTCGCGACACCGTGCTCGATGGCCGTACTGTTTTGCTGGCCGAGGATGACGTGCGCAACATCTTCGCGCTGTCCAGCGTGCTTGAGCCGCTGGGCGTGACGCTGGAGATCGCGCGCAACGGCCAGGAAGCGGTGGATCGCCTGGCCGAGCGCGAGGTCGACCTGGTGCTGATGGACATCATGATGCCGGAGAAGGACGGCCTGGCCGCGATGCGCGAGATCCGCGCGCAACGTCACCTGCAGGACCTGCCGATCATCGCGCTGACCGCCAAGGCCATGCCCGATGACCGCGAGCGTTGCCTGCAGGCCGGTGCCAACGACTACATCGCCAAGCCCATCGACGTCGACAAGCTGGTGTCGCTGTGCCGGGTCTGGTGCTCGCGGCAATGAACGAACAGGCATTGTTCGACCTGGAACTGAAGGTCCTTCTGGAGGCGCTGTACCAGCGCTACCACTACGATTTCCGCAGCTATGCGGTGTCGTCGCTGCGCCGGCGCATGCGCCAGGCGATGCAGCGCTATGAGTGCGAACGGCTGGTCGACCTGCAGTACCGGCTGCTGCACGAGCCGGAGCTGTTCGCCCAGGCCATGCAGTTCTTCACCGTGCAGGTCTCGGAGATGTTCCGTGATCCCGCGTACTTCCGTGAACTGCGCGAGCAGGTGGTGCCGGTACTGCGCACCTATCCCTCGGTGAAGCTGTGGGTGGCCGGTTGCAGCACCGGTGAGGAAGTGTGGTCGCTGGCGATCCTCCTGCATGAGGAAGGCCTGCTTGATCGCAGCATCGTCTATGCCACTGACATCAATCCGGCCGCGTTGGCCACCGCCGAGGCGGGCGCCTATGGCATCGACCGGATGGCCCAGTTCAGCCGCAACTACCTGGCGGCCGGTGGCACGGCGTCGCTGTCCGACTACTACGCCACGGCCTACGACGGCGCGGTGTTCGACCGCCAGTTGCGTCG
Source organism: Stenotrophomonas sp. 62841_Sma (assembly GCF_056482945.1). NCBI lineage: Bacteria > Pseudomonadati > Pseudomonadota > Gammaproteobacteria > Lysobacterales > Lysobacteraceae > Stenotrophomonas > Stenotrophomonas sp. 62841_Sma. The sequence goes on from NZ_CM151224.1 coordinate 2,093,196, forward strand.
CAACGTGGTGTTCGCCGACCACAGCCTGGCCACCGATACCGTGTTCTCCGAAGTACACCTGGTGTCGTGCCGCAACGTGCTGATCTATTTCAACCGCGACCTGCAGGACCGCGCTGTCGGTCTGTTCCGCGAAGCGCTGGTGCACCGGGGCTTCCTCGGTCTTGGCAGCAAGGAATCGCTGCAGTTCGGATGCCACCATGACGCCTTCGAGGTCTGTTCGCGCGAGCACCGCCTGTACCGGAAGGTGGCCTGATGGCCCTGCCGGCGCGTCCTGCCGTGCTGGTGATCGGCGCGTCTGCCGGTGGCGTGGCGGCCCTGCAGGCGGTACTCGGTGCGCTGCCGGCGACGCTGCAGGTGCCGGTACTGGCCGTGCTGCACCTGCCGCGTGACCGCACCAGCCGCATCGCCGAGGTGCTGGCGCCGTACTGCGCGCTGCCGGTGCGTGAAGCCGAGGACAAGCAACCGCTGCGGCCGGGCACGGTGACGTTCGCGCCGCCGGATTACCACCTGCTGGTGGAGGACGAGGGGGCAGTGGCGTTGTCGGTGGATGCGCCGGTGCTGTTCTCCCGTCCGGCCATCGATCCGCTGTTCGACTCCGCTGCTGCGGTGTTCGGCAGGCGGGTATTGGCCCTGCTGCTGACCGGTGCCAGCAGTGATGGAAGCGAGGGCGTTGCCGCCGTGCGCCGTGCCGGTGGCCGTGCCTGGCTGCAATGTCCCGAGGAAGCCGAGGCGTCGATGATGCCGGCCTCCGCCCTGCAGTACGCCGGCGCCGATGCCGTGCTGCCCCTTGAACTGATGTGTCGTCGCCTGAAGGAGTTGTTTGCATGAACCTGCTGCCACCGGACCCTGCGCAGTCGCAGTCCCCGGTCAACCTGCTGATCGTCGATGACGTGCCGCAGAACCTGGTGGCCATGCAGGCGCTGCTGCAGCGCGAAGGCGTGAATCTGCTGCTGGCCGGCTCCGGCGCGCAGGCGTTGGAGCTGCTGCTCGAGCACGAGGTGGCACTGGCCCTGCTGGACGTGCACATGCCGGAGATCGATGGCTTCACCCTGGCCGAACTGATGCGCGGTTCGCATCGCAGCCGCGACGTGCCGATCATCTTCCTGACCGCCTCCCCGGATGATCCCCTGCGCGTGTTCAAGGGCTACGAGAGCGGTGCGGTCGATTTCCTGCACAAGCCGGTGGCGCCGCAGGTGATCCTGAGCAAGGTCAACGTCTTCATTGAGCTGTACCAGCAGCGGCAGCTGCTGAAGGCGCGCAACGAGGCGCTGGAACGCGCGCTCAAGCTCAACGAAACAATGGCGGCGGTGCTGACCCACGATCTGCGCACGCCGCTGTCGGCGATCCTGCTGTGCAGTGACAAGCTGGCGCTGGAGATCCCGCAGGACAATGCGGGCGCGCAGCAGACCCTGCAGTACCTGGAGGCAAGCACTCTGCGCATGGCACGCATGGTCGAACAGCTGCTGGACTTCTCGCGGATCCGCAGCGGTGGCCTGCGTCTGCAGGCCAGTGCCTGCGATCTGGCCGACGTGACCCGCGCGGTGGTGGCCGAAGCGGGCAGCGCGCATGGCGCGGACCGGATCCATCTGGACATGCACGGCGATACGCGGCTGCAGGGCGATCTGGACCGTCTCGGCCAGGTTGCCGCCAATCTGGTCGGCAACGCGCTCACCCATGGCAGCGAGGCGAGGGTGGAGGTGGACGGGCGCGATCCGCGCAACGTGCTGCTGCGGGTCAGCAATGCCGGCCGGATCGACGACGCGCTGCTGCCGCGGCTGTTCGAACCGTTCAAGGCCAGCTTCCACCAGAGCAAGGGCCTGGGGCTGGGCCTGTATATCGTCGATCAGTTCGTGCGCGCGCACGGAGGGCGCATCGCAGCGCGCAACGAGGCCGGGCAGGTGGTGTTCGAAGCCCTGCTGCCGAGACGCGCAGAAGGGCTGCCTGCAGCGGCAAACTGAATTCTTCAGGAAACAATCACGTGCACTGAGACGGACTCGTCCGCAACTGCTACCGTGGGTGTACATCTTGTCAAGGAAGCACCATGCCACTGCGTGCCATCGCCTACGTCAGCCAGGCGTTGCCGGATCTTTCCGCTGAACGGTTGCAGGCGCTGGTCGACGATGCCGCCCGCTTCAACAAGATGGCGGGCGTGACCGGTGTGCTGCTGCATGACGGCGGGCGATTCCTGCAGTACATCGAGGGGCCGCCGGACGGTATCGATTCGGTGTACGAGCGCATCCTGCAGGCCGGCAGCCATGTCGACATCATCGAGCTGGCGCGCGGCCGCCTGGGCCAGCGTCAGTTTCCGTACTGGTCGATGCGCGCGTTGCCGGTGGATGCGGCGCTGCTGCGCCAGCTGTCGGCCAGCGACTGGTCGGGTTTCAGCCGGGCGCTGGAAGGTGATCGTTCGGCGCCGACCCCGGTGGATCTGCTCGACAACGTCGTGCAGCCCGCCCTGCACGCCGGCTGAGCGTCAACGCGAAGTGCCGCCGCAGTAGGCGGCATGCAGCGCCTGCAGCACGCCCAGTGCGGGCCCTTCAATCACGCGGTAGTGGATGGCCTGCGCTTCGCGACGCGTCGCGACGATATCCAGTTCGCGCAACACCGCCAGATGCTGTGACAGCGCCGATGCGCTGAGGCCGGTCAATGCCTGCAGTTCCGGTACTGGTGCCTCACCTTCGACCAGGCGGCACAGCACGCGCAGCCGCGCAGGATGGGCCAGGCTTTTGAGCAGGGCTGCAGCCTCGGCGGCGTGTTCGGCCATGGCGGCGCTGTCGAGCGGGGTGCGGGCCATGGTTGACCTTTTTGTTTAGAAGTATCTAATTTAGATAAATCTAAATCAAAGGGCAATCCCATGAGCGGCGTGAAAGAGGGCAGGGCATGAACCTGCCATGGACTGCGGTGGCTGGCGGAGCGCTGATCGGCGCCGCCGCGGTGTTGCTGCTCGCCACTGTGGGGCGCGTGGCGGGTATCAGCGGGATCGCTGCGGGCAGCCTGCGCGCAGCGGAAGGCGAGCGTGGCTGGCGCTGGGCATTCCTGCTGGGGCTGCTCGCAGCAGCGGGGCTGGTGCTGTGGTGGCAGTCGCTGCCCGAGGCCTCGCCACGTGTGCTGCTGCGCGATGCCTTGCCCGCCTGGCAGTTGATCGGCGCCGGCCTGCTGGTGGGCTTCGGCACGCGCCTGGGGAGTGGTTGTACCAGTGGTCATGGCGTCTGTGGCATGGCCCGCGGCTCGAAGCGCTCGCTGCTGGCAGTGCTGGTGTTCATGGCCTGCGCGATGCTGACCACGTTCCTGGTCCGTCACGGCGGAGGCCTGGCATGAGCCGCGGGGTATGGGCCGCCGCTACGGCGGGTGCGCTGTTTGGCGCTGGGCTGGCGCTTTCCGGGATGACCGACGCGCGTCGCGTGCTCGGCTTCCTCGATGTGGCCGGTGATTTTGATCCGACGTTGATGTGGGTGCTGGGCTCGGCACTGCTGGTCAGTGCCGTCGGGCAGCGCTGGGTACTGCGACGCGCGCAGCCGTGGTTCGCGCTGCGCTTCCAGCTACCCAGTGCACGTGATGTCGATGCTCGCCTGCTGCTGGGTGCTGCACTGTTCGGTATCGGCTGGGGATGGGCTGGTTACTGCCCCGGACCGGCCATCGCCGGGCTGGCTGTCGCATCGCGTGAAGCACTGTGGTTCGTGCCTGCCATGGTGGTGGGCTTCTGGCTGCAGGATCGCTTCGTGCGCTGAGGCTTCACCCCTGTGTCACCATGGATCGGGTCAGATCGACGGACCACGGGGAAAGGAGCGTAACGACATGGCACGGATGAAGTGGAAGGGAAAGGCAATGCTGGCCATGGCGCTGGCATCTGCGATCACGCCGGCACTGGCCTGCACGCGTGCGGTGTATCGGGGCGACAACGGCGATGTGATCACTGCGCGCTCGATGGACTGGAAGGTCGATGTGGCGACCAACCTCTACGTGTTGCCGCGTGGCATCGCACGCACCGGCCTGGCCGGTCCGAAATCGCTGGCCTGGACTGCGCGCTACGGCAGCGTGGTGGCCACCGGCTACGACGTGTCGACCACCGATGGCATGAACGAGAAGGGGCTGGTGGCCAACCTGCTGTGGCTGGTGGAATCGGAGTATCCGCAGCAGCGTGGCAACAAGCCGGGACTGGCGATCTCGCTGTGGGCGCAGTATGTGCTGGACAATTTCGCCACCGTGGACGAGGCGGTCGCGGCGCTCAAGCGTGAGCCGTACTCGATCGTCACCGACAAGGTGCCGGGCGAAGACCGCCAGGCGACGCTGCACTTGTCGCTGTCCGATGCCACCGGCGACAGCGCCATCGTCGAGTACATCGGCGGTCGCCAGGTGATTCACCATGACCGGCGCTATCAGGTGATGACCAACTCGCCGATCTTCGAGCAGCAGCTGGCCCTCAACAGTTACTGGCAGCAGATCGGTGGCACGGTGATGCTGCCGGGCACCAACCGCTCCGCCGATCGTTTCGCGCGCGCCTCGTTCTACATCAACGCCATACCCAAGGCCGAAGATCCGGTGGAGGCCCTGGCCAGTGTGTTCAGCGTGATCCGCAATGCGTCGGTGCCGTATGGCATCACCACGCCGGGTGAGCCGAACATCTCATCCACGCGCTGGCGCACGGTGGCTGATCACAAGCGGCGGCTGTACTTCTTCGAGTCGGCGTTGACCCCGAACACCTTCTGGGTCGATCTGAACAAGGTCGATTTCGGCGGCCAGGTGCTCAAGCTCGATCTTGGCAAGGACCAGCGCAATACCTTTGCCGGCGATGCACTGGGCCAGTTCGTGCCCAGCGCACCGTTCACCTTCCTCGGCGTCGACGGTTAGTTCGACGCCTGGCTGGAGGCCGGGTAGACCGCCTGGATCGCGCAGCTGCCGCGGGTGTACTGCGGCAGCGGGGCGATGCTTTCACCGCGCAGATCGTCTGTCTCGAACTCGGCAGTCATGATCCGATCGCCGGGATTGCCACAGATCAGGCCGTTCTGCAGGCCCGAGTGGAAGCTCAGCTGCGGCGCACGGTCGAGCTGGCGGCAGTGGCTGCCGAGTTCGACCCGGTAGTAGCGGTGGCCGCCATTGCGGCGCGGATTGGTCTCCACCAGCACGCCCTGCGGGTCGGATGACCAGGCACGCACGTTGCGGGTGGCAAAGCAGTACGACGGTGAGCCGCCGAAGCTGCGGCGGATTTCCCTGCGCTCGCGGATGGTCACGGCGGGCAGGGTAGCCGTGCGCAGGCGGTCGCTGTCGCGGGCGACGCTGGCGTAGTCGCGATCCTGCAGCGGGGTGACCGCGGTGATGCCGCAGTGGCGGCCGTCGACCACGACGCGTTCGCTGGGACGACCACAGGCCCAGCCGGCAGGTGCTTCCAGCTTCAGCGAGGTAGCGCCACGGACGCCGGGGCAATCCTCGCTGAAGTCGATGCGATAGGCCTGTCCGGAGGCGGCGCGCAGTGCGATCGAGCGCGGTGATGCCTGCTCCACTTCCTGCACGCCGACCGCGTCCATGCAGTGCGGGGCCGGGGGCGTACGCTCCTGTGCGGAGACCGAAGCTGCGAGCACCAGGCCGAGGCTGCTGGCGAGCACCAGTGACACCTGCCGATGGGTCATGTCCTGCACTCCCTGCGTTGGATGACGGATCGACTATAGCAGCGGTTTGCACGGCCGTTGTTACACGCGCACACTGCGCGGATGGGCGCCATCTTCCACCTGCGGCACTACGGCCAGGCCACCGGCCTGGACCGCCATGACTACGCGCAGTGGGTGCTGCCGCTGCAGGGCGAACTGCACTTCGAGATGGAAGGCCGCGGCGGTCGCCTCGACCTGCTGCAGGGGGTTTTCGTCGCGGCCGGCGAAGCGCATGACCAGATGGCCGACGGCCCGAACGGTTTCGTGATCGTCGATTGTCCTCCCGGCGTGCTTGATGACGGCACGCAGGAGCATCTGTGCCGGCAGCGCTGGCTGCACCTGCCGCATGCGCTGCGACAACGCCTGGCGTGCGTGCAGGACGGGCAGCCGATGCCGGCCCTGCTGCCGCAGCTGCTGCAGGTGTTTGCACCGGCCGGCAGTGGCGCGCGCATGCAGGGACTGTGTGCGGCAGTGCAGGCCGATCCGGGCCAGGCGTGGCCGGTGGCGCGCATGGCCGCGTCTGTCGGGGTCAGCGAGAGCCGGTTGCACGCGCTGTTCCAGCGTGAGTTCGGGCTCAGCCCGCAGGCATGGCTCAGTACATGCCGGTTGCGCTGGGCCAAGCACCAGCTGCGCACCAGCACGGCGCCGATCAGTGATATCGCGCTGGCCGCAGGCTATTCCGAGCAGAGCGCACTGACCCGCGCGCTGCGCCGTGAGTGTGGGCAGACCCCCGCCGCGTGGCGCAGGAACGCCGGACTGTAGCGTCGAGCCATGCTCGACGGCTTCTGCACCGGCCACCTCGCGAACGGCAGTCGAGCATGGCTCGACGCTACAAAGGCGGGAGGGCAGTAGCCTCGGTCAAGAGCGCCCAGCGGCCAGCGCTTACACTGCGCGGCCTGTTCTCTCCCCCGAAGAACCCGAATGCGCAACAACCCGATGGCCCTGGGCATCGCCAATGGCGTTGCCGCTGGCGCACTGTGGGGCGTGGTTTTCCTCGCGCCCGCCGTACTGCAGTCGTTCAATGCCCTGCAACTGTCCGCCGGTCGCTATCTGGTCTACGGCCTGATCGCCGTAGCCCTGCTGCTGCCACGCTGGAAGCGGTTGGCGCCACGGCTCGGCCGCGCCGAGTGGATCGGCCTGCTGTGGCTGAGCCTGGCCGGGAACCTGGTGTATTTCCTGCTGCTGGCGACGGCGGTGCAGTGGGCCGGCGGTGCGGCGGCGTCCTTGATCGTCGGCTTGATTCCGGTAGTGGTGACCCTGGTCGGTGTGCGCGAGCAGGGCGCTGTACCGCTGAAGCAGCTGCTGCCGGCACTGGGGCTGTGCGTGCTGGGCGTGGCACTGGTTGGCTGGGAAGCACTGATGTCCGAGCATCTGGCAACCCCGTGGCGGCAGCGCCTGATCGGCCTGCTGTGCGCATTCGGCGCGCTGTTCTCGTGGGCGTTGTACTCGATCGGCAACAGCCGCTGGCTGGCGCGCCGACCGGACCTGTCCAGCCACGACTGGTCGCTGCTGACGGGCGTCACCACCGGCGGCCTGGCTCTGCTGTTGGTGCCGATGGCCTTCATCGGCCACGCCGGCGGGCACACGGCGACGCAGTGGAGTGGTTTCTGGGCGATCAGTGCGGGTGTAGCGGTGGTCGCCTCGATCCTTGGCAATGCGTTCTGGAACCGTGCCAGCCGCCTGCTGCCGTTGACCCTGACCGGGCAGATGATCGTGTTCGAAACCCTGTTCGCGCTGCTGTATGCCTTTGCCTGGCAGCGGCGGTGGCCCTCGCTGCTGGAAGCGCTGGCGATCGTGTTCCTGGTGGCCGGCGTGATGCTGTGCGCGCATGCGCATCGCACGCCACGGGCGATCGCCGAACATGCCGGCTGAATGCGGCCGTCAAGCGTACTGATGGCCGCTTGGTCTCAGATGCAACCAAATGCCGGCACGTTGGCCGATGATCGCGGCAACGATTTTTTGCATCGCAGCACTTGACAGCGGCCCGGCGCACGGTGTTTTCTGTGCGTCATGGTTCTTGATGCCGCCCACGCCAGCCTGATCGCCCCCGCCACCGCGGGCCGTTCGACTGCGCCGGTCGCCACCACCACCATTACCACCACCACCGTCACCACTGCCCTGGTGCGGCCCGTCGTCTTCGTGTAACTCCCGAAAACCACGGCCCCGCACCATCCAGGTGGCGGGGAAACTCGACACCTGCATGCGACGGGGCCTCCTACCGAGGTCTGCATGTCTTCCCACGCCCCCGCCCATCCCGTTGCCCCGGCCGATCTGGCTGCGCCGTCCACTGTCGTGCACAAGTTCGGCGGCACCTCGGTGGCCGATGCCGAACGCTATCGCCATGTTGCCGGCCTGCTGCTGGCCCGCCCCGAATCGCTGCAGGTCACTGTCGTCTCCGCGATGAAGGGGGTCACCGACGCGTTGATCGAACTGGCGCAGCTGGCCGCCAAGGGCGATGAAGGCTGGCGCGAGGCCTGGCATGCGCTGCGCGCGCGCCACCGTGGCGCCGCTGTGGCGCTGCTGGGCGAGCAGGTGGGCGAGACCGTCGAATGGATCGACGCCCGCTTCGATCAACTGGCCGACGTGCTGGCGGCGTTGGCGGTGATCGGCGAGCTGCCACGCGAAGTACTCGACCGCGTGCAGGGCCTGGGTGAAGTGTTTTCCGCGCAGCTGCTCGGCACGCACCTGCAGGCGCTGGGCGCAGACTGTGCAGTGCTGGATGCGCGCGACGTACTGGTGGTGGGGCATGGCGAACTGGGCGTGGATGTCGACTGGGAAGCCAGTGCCGACCGCCTCGCCAAGTGGCGCCTGCAGCATCCGCAGCCACGCCTGGTCGCCACCGGCTTCGTCGCCCGTGACCGTCATGACCGCATCACCACGCTCGGCCGCAACGGCAGCGATTACTCCGGCGCGATCTTCGCCGCGCTGTTCAACGCCGATGAACTGCACATCTGGACCGATGTCGACGGCGTGCTGTCGGCCGACCCGCGGCTGGTGCCCGAGGCGGTGCAGCTGGAGTCGCTGAGCTACGACGAGGCCTGCGAGCTGGCTTATTTCGGCGCCAAGGTGGTGCACCCGCAGACGATGTCGCCGGCGATCCGCCTTGGCCTGCCGATCTTCATCCGCAATACGTTCCAGCCGGCGCATCCGGGGAAGCGCATCAGTGCCGAGCGCTCGCCGCGTGGGCCGGTGAAGGGCCTGACCCTGAGCCCCGGCTTGGCCCTGCTGAACCTGGAAGGCACCGGTCTGATCGGCGTGCCGGGTACGGCAGAGCGCGTGTTCGCCGCCCTGCGCCAGGCGCAGGTGTCGGTGGTGATGATCTCGCAGGGGTCGTCGGAACATTCGATCTGCTGTGTGGTGCGTGCTGCTGAAGCCGGCCGTGGCCGCGAAGCGCTGCTGCATGCGTTCGCGCATGAGCTGTCGGTGGGCCAGGTGCAGCGCGTGCAGGTCAGCGAAGGCTTCAGCGTGCTGGCCGCGGTCGGTGACGGCATGGCCGGCCAGCCCGGTGTGGCCGCACGTCTGTTCGAGGCGCTGGGCCGTGCGCAGGTGAACATCCTGGCGATCGCGCAGGGCTCGTCCGAACGCAACATTTCGGTGGCGGTGGACAGTGCCGATGCCACCCGTGCCTTGCGCGCTGCACATGCCGGCTTCTGGCTGTCGCCGCAGACCTTTGCGGTCGGTGTGATCGGGCCGGGCAACGTCGGTGCCGCACTGCTGGACCAGTTGCTTGCCGCACGCCCGCAGCTGCTGGCCAAGGCCAATGTGGATCTGCGCCTGCGCGCGCTGGCCTCGCGTTCGCGCATGCGCCTGGAAGTGGATGGCCTGCACGCCGACTGGCGGGAGGCCTTGCAGGAAGCAGGTGAGTCCAGCGATCTGGATCGTTTCACCGAGCACCTGCTGGCCGCCCACCTGCCGCATGCGGTGGTGATCGACTGCAGTGGCAGTGCTGAGGTGGCCGAGCGTTATGAGGGCTGGCTGGCGGCCGGCATCCATGTGGTCACCCCCAACAAACAGGCCGGTGCCGGGCCGCTGCCGCGTTACCAGCGCATCCGTGCTGCAGCGGCGGCCAGTGGCGCGCGCTTCCGCTACGAGGCCACGGTCGGCGCAGGCCTGCCGGTGATCACCACGCTGCGCGATCTGGTCGATACCGGTGACGAGGTGCTGGCGATTGAAGGCATCTTCTCCGGCACGCTGGCCTGGCTGTTCAACCGTTTCGATGGCAGCCAGCCGTTCTCGCAGTTGGTCGCGCAGGCGCGGTCGATGGGCTACACCGAGCCGGACCCGCGCGATGATCTTTCAGGCGTGGATGTGGCGCGCAAGCTGGTGATCCTCGCCCGTGAAGCCGGCCACGCGCTCAGCCTTGAGCAGGTTGAAGTGGAAAGCCTTGTGCCGGCGCTGCTGCGCGAGGGCAGCGTGGATGACTTCATGGCGCGGCTGGGCGAGTCCGACGCCAGCCTGCTGCAACGCCTGCAGGATGCGCGGGCGCGGGGGGCGGTGCTGCGCTATGTGGCACGGCTGGGTGCCGACGGCGCCTCGGTCGGCCTGCAGGAACTGCCGGCCGATCATGCCTTCGCCAACCTGCGGCTGACCGACAACGTGGTCCAGTTCCGTACCCGCCGTTACTGCGACAACCCGCTGGTGGTGCAGGGGCCGGGCGCCGGCCCGGAAGTCACCGCGGCCGGTGTGTTTGCCGACCTGCTGCGGGTCGCGGCCGGTGAAGGAGCGCGCCTGTGATCGCACGTGCGTTCGCGCCTGCCTCGGTGGCCAACGTGGCGGTGGGCTTCGATATTCTCGGCCATGCCATTGCCGGCATTGGCGATACCGTGAGCGTGCGCCGCATCGATGAGCCCGTGGTGCGCATCGATGCGATCCGCGGCAGTGCCATTGAGTTGCCGCTGGATGCGGCTGGAAACACTGCGGGTGCAGCGTTGATGTCGCTGCGCGCAGGGCTGGGCCTGGACTTCGGTTTCGTGGTGGAGATCGACAAGGGCATTCCGTTCGGTTCCGGCATGGGCGGTTCGGCAGCGTCGAGTGTTGCGGCGCTGGTCGCCGCCAACGCGCTGCTGGATGTGCCGCTGTCGCGCGAGGCGTTGTATCCGTTTGCGCTGGATGGCGAGGCGGTGGCCAGTGGTGGCCGCCACGGTGACAACGTGGGGCCGCTGCTGCTGGGTGGTCTTGCGCTGTGCACGGCCGATCGGCTGCTGCCGATTCCAGTGCCGGCTACCTGGCACAGCCTGTTGGTGCATCCGCACGCGGTGCTGGAAACGCGCCGCGCACGCCAGGCGCTGCAGGGCAGCTATGCGCTGGGCGAGTTCGTGGCGCAGAGCGCGAACCTCGCGCTGGTGCTCAGCGGTTGCCATCGTAGTGATGCGGCGCTGGTGCGGGCTGGATTGCGCGATGTGCTGGTCGAACCACGGCGGGCCGGCCTGATTGCAGGTTTCGAAGCAGCCCGCGATGCGGCGCTGTCGGCCCATGCAATGGGTGCGGGCATCTCCGGTGCCGGACCCAGCGTGTTCGCCTGGTTCGAGGATGCCGACCAGGCCCGCACCGCTGCCGCACCGGTGCAGGCGGCATTTGCCGCCGCCGGTTTCGACAGCGATGCCTGGGTGTCGCCGCTGGATGCACCGGGAGCCCGCTTGTGCTGAATCCTTCCCCTTTACTGGATACCGAACCCATGCAATTTGTTTCGACCCGCGGCCAGTCTCCGGCCGTTGGCCTCAGCGCGGCGATTGCCGCCGGATTGGCGCCTGATGGTGGGCTGTACGTTCCGCAGATGCTGCCGGCGCCACGTGAGCTGCAGGCCGGCGCGACGCTGGCCGATACCGCCGCCGATCTGCTGATGCCGTTCTTTGCTGGCGACGCGCTGGAGTCTGCACTGCCATCGATCTGCCGCGAGGCGTTCGACTTTCCGGTACCGCTGCGCCCGCTGGGCGACGGTGACCATGTGCTGGAGCTGTTCCATGGGCCAACGGCGGCGTTCAAGGATATCGGCGCGCGCTTCCTGGCCGGTACGCTGTCGCAGTTGCAGGCCGGCAAGGACCGCGATCTGACGATTGTCGTCGCCACCTCCGGCGACACGGGGGCTGCGGTGGCAGCGGCCTTCCATCGCCAGCCGGGCGTGCGCGTGGTGGTGCTGTATCCGGATGGCCGCGTATCTCCGCGCCAGGCGCATCAGCTCGGTTGTTTCGGCGACAACATCCAGGCCCTGCGTGTGGCGGGTGCGTTCGACGATTGCCAGGCGATGGTCAAGCAGGCACTGGCTGACCGCGAACTGCAGGCGCAGGTGCCGTTGAGCTCGGCCAACAGCATCAGCCTGGGCCGACTGCTACCGCAGATGAGCTATTACGCGCATGCGGCGTTGAGCCACTACGCGGCGCATCGTCGCCGGCTCAATCTGGTGGTGCCGACCGGCAACCTGGGCAATGCGATGGCGGCCGTGCTGGCGCGCGCGCTGGGCGTGCCGATCGGGCAGATCGTGCTGGCCACCAATGCCAATGCGGTGCTGCCGGCGTACTTCAATGGCGGCGAGTACCAGCCGCAGGCCAGTGTGGCGACGGTGGCCAATGCAATGGACGTGGGTGCGCCGAGCAACTTCGAGCGACTGCGCTGGCTCTACCACGGCGACGACGCGGAACTGCGTGCTGCGTTCCGTGCGTTCGCGGTGGATGACGTGACCATCCGCGCGACGATTGCGGCAGCGCATGCCAGCCGCGGCGAGCTGTTCTGCCCGCATGCCGCGACGGCGGTGAAGGTGCTGCAGGACCTGCGTGCGCGCGGTGCCAAGGGCGACTGGGCAGTGGTGGCCACGGCGCACCCGGCCAAGTTCGAGGCCGTGGTCGAGCCGCTGATCGGCGAAACGGTGGCGGTGCCGCCTGCGCTGGATGCGTTGCTGCAGCGGCCGGCGCACGCCGAGCCATTGGCGGCCGATTACGCGGCGTTGCGTGAGGTACTGCTGCGCTGATCGGAGAGGGACGCGGTTGCCGGCCAGCGGCCGGCACTACCAGGGAAATGCATTCGGGTAGTGCAGGCCGCTGGCCGGCAACCCCACGGACCGCGATGCGGTCAGATCAATCCTTCACCGGCCAACGTGCGCAGCCCGTCCTCGTCGAGGATCTCCACCACGTTCAGGTGGGGCAGGGCGATCAGCCCCTGCTGGCGCAGCTTGGTGAAGGTACGGCTGACCGTTTCCATGGTCAGGCCCAGATGGTCGGCGATATCGCCGCGGCCCATCGGCAGCGATACGCGCAGGCCGTCGCCGCCCAGCTTGGCCTCGCGCGCGGCCAGGCGCAGCAGGAAATCGGCCAGCTTCTCGGCCGGCTGCAGGCGCGCCAGTGCCAGCGCGGCATCCTGTGCGGCATCCAGCTCCTGGCAGGCGCGCTGCAGCAGCTTGCGCTCCAGGTGCGGGAAACGGCTGCGCAGGGCCTTCATCTGTGGCAGCGCGACGCGGCAGACGCGGCTGTCGGCAATGGCCTCGATGTCGTAGCGATGGTGGTCGCTGCCACTCAGGCCCAGGTAGTCGCCCGGCAGCACGAAGCCGTTGATCTGGCGGCGGCCGTCGGCCAGGGTGCGCACCAGGCGCAGTGCGCCGCCGGTCAATGTATAGACATGCTGGCGTTCCTCGCCGGTGCGGGCCAGGGTGCTGCCCATCGTCACCTGCTGCGAAACGGTGACCTGCTCCAGCGCCTGCACTTCATCGGGCGACAGCGCCGAGCACACCGCAAGGTGGCGAACCGAGCAGTGCAGGCAGTCCAGCGTGGCGCAGGACGGCGAGGCGGGATCGTTGGTGGCGGGCGGAGCGCCGGAAGGCCGTGACATGTTGCGGTGGGCGTATCGCGGGCGGGGAGGGCCTTATGATACTTCAAGCGGCCGTTCGACCCTGCCCGTGGCGGGGGCGCTAGAATGTCGCCCCCTCCCACGTCCCGTTCCAGCAGGAGTTCCGCCCGTGATCAAGCCCCGTACCCCGCCCGGCACCCTTGAACTGCTGCCGCGCGAGCAGATTGCGTTCCAGCGCATGCTGGACGTCATCCGCCGCAACTACGAGCGCTTCGGGTTCCTGCCGGTGGAGACGCCGGTGTTCGAGCTGTCCGACGTGCTGCTGACCAAGTCCGGTGGCGAGACCGAGCGCCAGGTGTACTTCGTGCAGTCCACCGGCGCGCTGGCGAACGCGGCCGAATCGGGTGACCGCTCGCTGCCGGAAATGGCGCTGCGCTTCGACCTGACCGTGCCGCTGGCACGCTACGTGGCCGAGCACGAACACGAACTGACCTTCCCGTTCCGCCGTTACCAGATGCAGCGCGTCTACCGCGGCGAGCGAGCCCAGCGCGGTCGTTTCCGCGAGTTCTACCAGTGCGACATCGATGTGATCGGCAAGGACAGCCTGAGCGTGCGTTACGACGCCGAAGTGCTGGCGGTCATCCATGCGGTGTTCTCGGAGCTGCGCATCGGTGATTTCAGCATCCAGCTGAACAACCGCAATCTGCTGCGTGGTTACTTCGAGAGCCTGGGCGTGGCCGAAGGCGAACGCCAGCTGGCGGTGCTGCGCGAAGTGGACAAGCTGGACAAGCGCGGCGCCGACTACGTGCGCGAGACGCTGGTTGGCGAGGGCTTCGGGATTCCGGCCGAACAGGTCGAGAAGATCCTGGCCTTCGTCGCCGTGCGTTCGAAGGGCCACGACGATGCGCTGGCGCAGCTGGCCGCGCTGGAAGCGGCGGCGGAATCGTCGGAAACCCTGCGTGCCGGCGTGGCCGAACTGCGCGAAGTGCTGCAGCTGGTGCAGGCGCTGGGCGTGCCGGAGACCGCGTACTGCCTGAACTTCTCCATCGCGCGCGGCCTGGATTACTACACCGGTACCGTGTACGAGACCACGCTGACCGACCACCCGCAGATCGGCTCGATCTGCTCGGGCGGCCGCTACGAAGACCTGGCCAGCCACTACAGCAAGTCGAAGCTGCCGGGCGTCGGTATCTCCATCGGCCTGTCGCGCCTGTTCTGGCAGCTGCGCGAGGCCGGCCTGATCGACGGCATCGAAGCCAGCAGCGTGCAGGCGCTGGTGGCGCTGATGGACGAGCAGGGCATGCCGCAGTCGCTGGACATTGCGCGCCGCCTGCGTGCCGGTGGCATCAACACCGAAGTGCAGATGGAGCCGAAGAAGATCGGCAAGCAGTTCCAGTATGCGGCCAAGGCCGGCATCCGCTTCGTGGTGCTGGCGGGTGAGGATGAGCTGGCGCGCGGCGTGGTGGCAGTGAAGGACCTGCTGCGCGAACAGCAGTTCGAAGTCTCCCGCGACGAGCTGGCCAGCACCCTGCAGGTGGAGCTGGAGCAGTCCAAGGCAATGGCGTGATGCGGGCCGCCGCAGGGGCGCTGTGCGTGCTCCTGCTGGCGGGCTGCCAGAGCGACCCGGCGCTGCACAGCACGCGGATCGGTCTGGACCAGTACCGGTTGCAGGTTGATCGTTGCCATGTGATCGACAGAGCGCAGCTGGAGAGTGACCTGCAGGCTTTGGCCTCGCAGAAGTGCACGGCAGGTGCGGGGGCGTTGGAAAACATCCAGTCCCTGCCGAGCCGGCAGGGCAGCCTGTTCGGCGAATGCCTGCGGCGCGGCGCGCTGCAGGCCGAGGTGCGCTGTCTGCCCTGAGTCGGGCCAGGTTGTTGATTTGAAAGCAGAACGCCCGCCCCTTGGTGGGCGTTTTGCGTTTGTGGGGAGGAGCAGTCGAGCATGGCTCGACTCTACAAAAGCCGGTTCCGATCAGTTTCCCAGCGAGATCCAGCAGATCGCGGCCAACTGTCGAAGGCGGGGTGGGTCCGGTTGAGGGGGCGTGAGCCGCATGGATGCGGCGACCGAGCTTACATGGACGTACTTGCAGCGCCCCCCTCAACCGGATCCATCCCGCCAACCCTCGGGAAACCAGCTTTTGCCGTTGCTCTGGCTCTTGCCTCTGCGGGTGCAGGGCAGCAGCCCTGCCGCCCCCTCAACCCTCGATTTGACGCACTGCGCAAGAATGCGCTAATGTACTAACGCGCTAGTACATTGATGCATGGAAACGACCCCGTGAAAGCCCGCCCCGAGATTGCCGCCAAAGACCCGAAGGCCGACCTGGAAGCCTTGGCCCAAGCCTTTGCCGCCCTGCGCGAGCCGGAACAGGTCGAAGCCTTCCTGCGTGATCTGTGCACCCCGGCCGAGCTGGAAGCCATGGCTGACCGCTGGAAGGTGGTGCCGCTGCTGCAGCAGGGCGTGCCGTACCGCGAGATTCACGAGCGCACCGGCGTCAGCGTGACCACCACCGGACGGGTGGCACGCACGCTCGAGCATGGCCATCAAGGCTATGCCGCCGCCATCGACCGCCTTGCTTCGCGCTGATCCGCGCCCCGTTCCGAACTTCGAGACATCCCCCATGAGTGCAACCCAGGCAGCGCCGGCACGAGACCGGCTGCGTATCGCCATCCAGAAGAGTGGCCGGCTGGCCGAACCCGCCCGCAACCTGCTCAGCGCCTGCGGCCTGAGCTGGCGCGAGAGCCGCGACAAGCTGTTCTGCTACGGCGAATCGCTGCCGGTGGACCTGCTGCTGGTGCGCGACGACGACATCCCCGGCCTGATCGCCGACGGCGTCTGCGACCTCGGCATCGTCGGCCGCAACGAGCTGGACGAACAGGCCGCGGCACGCCGTCAGATCGGCCTGCCGGACGCCTACCAGGCGCTGCGCGGGCTGGGCTTCGGCCAGTGCCGGCTGATGCTGGCGGTGCCCGAGGAATGGCAGTGGCAGGGTCCGGCGCAGCTGGCCGGCACCCGCATCGCCACCAGCTACCCGGCCATCCTCAAGCAGTGGCTGGCCGAGCAGGGCGTGGACGCACAGGTGGTCGAGCTGTCCGGTTCGGTGGAAATCGCCCCGCGCCTGGGCACCGCCGACCTGATCTGCGATCTGGTCTCCAGCGGCGCCACCCTGCGCGCCAACCAGCTGACCCCGGTGCACAACCTGCTGGACAGCGAGGCGGTGCTGGCCGGCGCGGTGCGCGTGCCGGATGATGCACGTGCATCGCTGCGCGCGATGCTGCTGCGCCGCCTCGACGGCGTGGTTCAGCGACAGGACCGCAAGCTGCTGATGTTCCGTGCCAGCGAGGACCGCGTCGACGCGCTGGCGCAGCTGCTGGCCGATGCCGAGCCGCTGGTGCGGTTGCCGGCCGATGGCGGCGCGCTGCGCCTGCAGACCATGTGCCCCGGCCCGTTGAGCTGGCAGCGCATGGAGGAACTCGAGCGTGCGGGTGCGCAGGGCCTGATGGTACTGAGCGTGGAGCGGTCGCTGGCATGAACCGTCTGATCTGGTCCCGACTTGATGAGGCCGCGCGCAGCGCGGCATTGACCCGCCCGGTGCAGACCGTGGCGCAGCAGACCCGCGATGCCGTGGCCGCGCTGATCGCGCAGGTACGCACGCAGGGTGACGACGCGCTGCGTGCGATTACTGCGCGTTTCGATGGTGTCGAGCTGGCTTCGTTTGAAGTTTCCGAAGCCGAGTTTGCCGCTGCCGAAGCCGCCGTGCCCGCCGAACTGCGACAGGCGATGGTCGAAGCCGCCGAACGCATCGCGCGCTTCCACGCCGCGGGCATGGGCAAAGCCTATGCAGTTGAAACCGCGCCGGGCGTGGTCTGCGAGCGCATGCTGCGTCCGATCGGCCGGGTGGGCCTGTACGTACCGGCCGGCAGCGCGCCGCTGCCGTCCACCGCGCTGATGCTGGGTGTTCCGGCGCAGCTGGCCGGCTGCCCGCAGGTGGTGCTGTGCACGCCACCGCGCGCCGATGGCAGCGCCGATCCGGCGGTGCTGGTAGCCGCGCGCCTGACCGGCGTGCAGCGCGTGTTCAAGCTGGGTGGTGCGCAGGCGATCGCCGCGATGGCCTATGGCACGGCCAGCATTCCGGCTTGTGACAAGCTGTTTGGGCCCGGCAACAGCTTCGTCACCGAAGCCAAGCAGCAGGTCGCACAGGATGGCGCCGCCGCCATCGATATGCCGGCTGGTCCCTCCGAAGTACTGGTGATCGCCGATGCCGGCGCCAATCCGGCGTTCGTTGCCGCCGACCTGCTGTCGCAGGCCGAGCACGGTCCGGATTCGCAGGTACTGCTGCTGACCGACGCCCCCGCGATGCTGGCGGCGGTCGAGGCAGAGGTGGAGCGCCAGGTGGCCCTGCTGCCGCGCCAGCAGATCGCGCGACAGGCGTTGTCGGCGTCGCGTCTGATCCAGGTCGATTCGCTGGACGAGGCCTTCGCGATCAGCAACTGCTATGCGCCCGAACACCTGATCCTGGCGTTGCGCGAACCGCGCGACTGGCTGGACCAGGTGCAGGCTGCCGGCTCGGTGTTCCTCGGCGATTACACGCCCGAAGCGCTGGGCGACTACTGCAGCGGCACCAATCACGTGCTGCCCACCGCCGGTGCCGCGCGTGCCTACAGCGGTGTCAGCGTGGCCAGCTTCCAGAACCTGATCAGCGTGCAGAGCGCCAGCGCTGCTGGACTGGCGGCAATCGGCGGCTGTGCGCGCATCATCGCCAGCGCCGAGGGCCTGGATGCGCATGAGCGTGCGGTTGCGCTTCGCATGGAGGCGGCGGCATGAACGCGAATATCGATGATGTGCTGGCGCTGGTGCGCCCGGATCTGCAGGCCTTCGCCGGCTACAGCTCGGCGCGCAGCGCGGCGGTGCAGGGCGAGGTCTGGTTGAACGCCAACGAGTCGGCCTGGGCCAATCCGGCTGATGCGGCGGGCAACAGCCGGCGCTATCCGGAACCGCAGCCGCTGGCGTTGCGCGAGGGCCTGGCGGCGCTGTACGGCGTGACGCCGCCGCAGCTGCTGATCGGCCGTGGCAGCGACGAAGCCATTGATCTGCTGGTGCGTGCCCTGTGCGTGCCGGGTCGCGATGGCGTGCTGGTCACGCCGCCAGTGTTCGGCATGTACGCGGTCTGTGCGCGCCTGCAGGGCGCCGCACTGATTGAAGTGCCCCTGGTGGATACCGAAGACGGCCTGCGTGCCGATCTGGATGCTGTGATCGATACCGCCAAGGCGCGCAACGCCAAGCTGGTCTTCCTGTGCGCACCGTCCAACCCGGCCGGCAGTGACATCGCCCTGGACGAGATCGAGCGCGTCGCCACTGCTCTGCGTGGGCAGGCCCTGGTGGTGGTGGACGAGGCCTATGTCGAGTATGCGCAGCGCCCGTCGGCGACCACGTTGCTGGCCGCGCACGCCAATCTGGCGGTGCTGCGCACGCTGTCGAAGGCGCATGCCTTGGCGGCTGCACGCATCGGCACCCTGATCGCCGCGCCGGAACTGATTGCCGTACTGCGCCGCTGCCAGGCGCCGTATCCTGTGCCGACCCCGTGCGCCGAGCTGGCCGTGCAGGCGCTGCAGCCGGCCGCACTGGCACGTACCGCCGAGCGCGTGGCCACGGTCATCGCCGAGCGCGAACGCCTGTTCGCTGCGCTGCCGGGCCTGTCTGGCGTTCGTCGCGTGTACCGCTCGGCCGGCAACTACCTGCTGGTCCGCTTCGCTGATGCGCAGGCAGCGTTCGACACCTTGCTGGATGCCGGTGTGGTGGTGCGCGACCAGCGCGCCGCGCCGCAGCTGGGTGATGCGCTGCGTATCAGCATCGGCAACCCCGAAGAGAATGACCGCGTGCTTGCGGCCCTGTCGGCGCGGAGGGCCGCAGCATGACCCCGATCCTGTTCATCGACCGCGACGGCACCCTCATCGAGGAGCCGTCCGATTTCCAGATCGACGCCTACGAGAAGCTGCGCTTCGTGCCGCAGGTGATCCCGGCGCTGCTGAAGCTGCGGGATGCCGGCTACCAGTTCGTGATCGTCACCAATCAGGATGGCCTCGGCAGCGACAGCTACCCGCGCGCCAGCTTCGATGGCCCCAACGACCTGATGCTGCAGATCTTAGAAAGCCAGGGCATCACCTTCCGTGACGTGCTGATCGACTGCAGCTGGCCGCAGGACAACGCGCCGACCCGTAAGCCGGGCATCGGCTTGATGACAGGCTACCTGCAGGACCGCAGCATCGACTGGGCGCGTTCGGGCATGGTTGGTGACCGCATCACCGACCTGCAGTTCGCCGACAACCTCAACATCCGTGGCTTCCAGCTGCGCACCGAACAGTTCGGTGGCGAGTGGGACTGGCCGGGCATCGCCCACGCACTGGCCGACGCGCCACGCACCGCGGTGGTCCAGCGCAACACCAAGGAGACGAAGATCCGCGTTGAACTGGATCTGGACCGTGCCGGTGATGCGCGCATCGCCACCGGACTGCCGTTCTTCGACCACATGCTGGAACAGATCGGCAAGCACGGCGGGTTCGCGCTGGACATCCAGGCCGAGGGCGACCTGCACATCGACGAGCACCACACCATTGAGGACACCGGGCTGGCGTTGGGTCAGGCCCTGCGCGAGGCGCTGGGCGACAAGCGCGGCATCGGCCGCTACGGCTTCACCCTGCCGATGGACGAGACCCTGGCCAGCGCTGCGCTGGATTTCAGCGGCCGCCCCTATTTCGTGTTCGAGGGCGAGTTCAAGCGTGAGCGCGTGGGCGATATGCCGACCGAGCTGGTGCCGCACTTCTTCCGTTCGCTGTGCGACGCCAGCGGCCTGAACCTCAACCTGCAGGTGCGCGGCGACAACGACCACCACAAGGTCGAGGCCTGCTTCAAGGCACTGGCGCGCGCGCTGCGCCCGGCATTGGCCCGCCAGGGCACGGCACTGCCGAGCACCAAGGGGGCGCTGTGAGCGACGTTGCGCTGATCGACGCCGGCGGTGCCAACCTGGGCTCGGTGCGCTACGCATTGGAGCGCCTGGGCGCGACGGTGCGGCTGGTGCGCGATGCGGACGGTCTGGTCGGTGCGCAGCGGGTGATCCTGCCCGGCGTCGGCGCCGCTGGTCCCGGCATGCAGCGCCTGCATGCGCAGGGCCTGGTGGAACCGCTGCAGCGACTGGAGGTGCCGCTGATGGGCATCTGCCTGGGCATGCAATTGCTGTTCGAACGCTCCGAGGAGGCCGGCGTCGAGACACTGGGATTGATTCCGGGCGTGGTGCGCAAGCTGGTACCGGCCTGCGGCATCCGTGTGCCGCACATGGGCTGGAACCGCCTGCTCCCGCTGCGCGAATCGCTGCTGCTGCAAGGCGTGCCGGAGCGCGCCAGCGCCTACTTCGTGCACAGCTATGCGGCGCCACTCAATACCCACACTGTTGCTGCCTGCGACCACGGTGGCCTGTTCACTGCGGTGGTGGAGCAGGGGCGTTACTACGGCGCACAGTTCCACCCCGAGCGCTCCGGTGAGACCGGTTCGCTGATGCTGCGCAACTTCCTCGAGGGCACTGCTGCATGAGTTTCATCGTCTACCCCGCGCTGGATATCCGCGACGGCCGCGTGGTGCGGCTGCGCCAGGGTGACTACGCGCAGGAAACCTCGTATGGCGACGATCCGCTGCCGCGTGCACAGGCCTTCGCTGCGCGGGGCGCGCAGTGGTTGCATCTGGTCGACCTGGACGCTGCGCGTGCCGGTGGCTACACCCTTGCGCCGCTGCTGGCGTCGATCCGTGCGCAGACGCCGCTGCAGGTGCAGACCGGCGGTGGCGTGCGCGGCCGCGACGACGTGGCGCGCATCCTCGATGCCGGCGCCGGCCGCGTGGTGGTGGGTTCGCTGGCAGTACGCCACCCCGACGAAGTGGTCGGCTGGCTGCAAGAGTTCGGTGCCGAGCGCATCACCATCGCGCTGGATGCCCGCCAGGATGCCCAGGGCCAATGGCAGTTGCCGGTGCACGGCTGGACCGAGAACGCCGGCGTGACCCTGGATGACCTGGCCCTGCGTTATGCGCGTGCCGGCATGCGCCACCTGCTGTGCACCGACATCGCCCGCGATGGCATGCTGGCCGGGCCCAACATCAGCCTCTACCAGCACCTGTCGGCGCTGCTGCCGGGCGTGGCTGTGCAGGCCTCCGGTGGCATCCGTGACGTGGCCGATGTGGCCGAGGCGCGTGCTGCCGGCTGCGGCGGTGCCATCCTCGGCAAGGCGCTGCTGGAGCAGCGCATGGACCTGGCGGAGGCGCTGGCATGTTGAGCCGTCGCATCATTCCGTGCCTGGACGTGCGCGACGGCCGCGTGGTCAAGGGTGTGCGCTTCCGCGACCACGTCGACATGGGCGACATCGCCGAACTGGCCCAGCGGTATCGCGACCAGGGGGCGGACGAGCTGGTGTTCTATGACATCGGCGCCAGCCCCGAGGCGCGTTCAGTCGACGTCGCCTGGATCGAGCGCATCGCACGCCTGATCGATATTCCGTTCTGCGTGGCCGGTGGCATCGACAGCGTGGAAACCGCGCGCCGCGTGCTGTTCGCCGGTGCCGACAAGGTGTCGATCAACTCGCCTGCGCTGGGCCGCCCGGAGCTGATCACCGAGTTGGCAGACGAGTTTGGCGTGCAATGCGTGGTGGTCGGTGTCGATTCGGTTCGCGAGGCGGATGGCCAGTGGCGGGTGCGCCGCTTCAGTGGCGACCCGGACAAGACCCAGGCGGTGCCGCTGCGCACGCTGGACTGGATTGTCGAAGCACAACGACGTGGCGCTGGCGAGATCGTGCTGAACTGCATGGACAGCGATGGCGTACGCCGTGGCTACGATGTCGTGCAGCTGCAGCAGGCGCGGGCCCTGTGCCAGGTGCCGCTGATCGCCTCCGGCGGTGCCGGTGCGATGGAGCACTTCGCCGAGGCCTTCGACCAGGCCGATGTCGACGGCGCGTTGGCGGCCAGTGTGTTCCACAGCGGCGCCATCGCCATTCCAGAATTGAAGCGCTACCTGCGCGGACAGCAGATCGAGGTGCGGGATGTCTATTGAAGTGAAGCCGTCGCTGGATGCGCTGCAGGCGCTGGACTGGGGCAAGGGCGACGGCCTGCTGCCGGCGGTGGTGCAGGATGCCGACACCCTGCAGGTGCTGATGCTGGGCTATGTCAGTGCCGATTCGCTGGCGGCCACGCTGGCCATCGGTCACATGACCTTCTTCAGCCGCAGCAAGCAGCGGTTGTGGACCAAGGGCGAGCAGTCCGGCAACGTGCTGGTGGTGCAGTCGATCAGTGTCGACTGCGATGCCGACACGCTGCTGGTGATGGCGCGCCCGGCCGGGCCGACCTGCCACACCGGCGCCGAGAGCTGTTTCGACGGGGCACCGAAGGATTTCCTGGGCGGGCTGGGCCAGCTGTTGGCGATGCGCGAGGCGCAGCGCCCACCAGGCAGCTACACCACCAGCCTGTTCGAGGGCGGCATCCGCCGCATCGCGCAGAAGGTGGGCGAGGAGGGCGTGGAGACCGCATTGGCCGCCGTGGCGCAGGATGACGAGGCGTTGCTGGGCGAGGCCTCGGACCTGCTGTATCACCTGCTGGTGCTGCTGCGCGCGCGCGGGCTGTCGCTGGATGATGCGCGGGCGGTGCTGGAAAAGCGCCATCGTTGAAGAGCGGTAGTGCCGGCCGCTGGCCGGCAACCTCATGATCGTCGGGCATCGGCTGGTTGCCGGCCAGCGGCCGGCACTACCGGCAATGCGCCACAGCGTGCGCGATGTCATCAACGGAATCTACAATAGGCGGTCTTTCTTTCCCGGACCGCCCATGAAACTGCCTGCCGCCTGGCTGTGCTGCCTGTTGCTGACCTCGCCGGCCTGGGCCGCGGATACCGTGGTCAGCGGCAAGGTCTATCTGGAGCGTGACGGCAAACCCGGGCGCGGTGCGACCGATCCGGGCCTGGCCGGGGTGCAGGTCTCCAACGGCGAGGCCATCGTCAAGACCGCCGCCGATGGCAGCTACAGCCTGCCAGTGCGCGACGGCCAGACCGTGTTCGTGATCAAGCCCGATGCGTATTCGTTCCCGAAGGCGGCCGATGGCCTGCCTTCGTTCTGGCGCCACTACCGCCCGAACGGTTCACCGGCACTGAAGTACGGTGGCATCGCCGCGACCAGCGACGTCACCCGCAACTGGGATTTCGCGCTGCAGTCGGATCGCCATGACAGCCGCCGTGGTTTCCAGATGCTGGTGTTCACCGATTCGCAGACCGCCAGCCTGAAGGACATCGGCTACTACCAGCAGTCGATCGTGGCGCCGCTGGTTGGCCAGACCAGGGCGCGCATGGGCACCACCCTGGGTGACATCGTCAACGACGACCTGACCCTGTACCCGGCGATCAACAAGGTCACCACCGCGCTTGGCGTGCCGTGGTTCCACGTGCCGGGCAACCACGACCTCGACTTCGATGCGGCCAGCGACGAACACTCGCTGGACAGCTGGCGCAACATCTACGGCCCGGACACCTACGCGGTGGAAGAGGGCGGCGCCAGCTTCGTGTTCCTGGACGACGTGGTGTACGACCCCAAGGCGAAGCCGAAGTACATCGGCGGCCTGCGCGAAGACCAGTTCGCTTTCCTCGCCAGCTACCTGAAGGGCATGCACAAGGATCGCCTGCTGGTGCTGGGCATGCACATCCCGCTGTTCGACGCGGCGCCGGGGCGCGAGACTTTCCGTCACGCCGACCGCCAGCGCCTGTTCGATCTGCTGAAGGACTTCCGCAACGTGCTGGTGCTCAGCGGCCACAGCCACACCCAGCAGCACGTCTACCACGGCAAGGCCGAGGGCTGGAACGGTGACAAGCCGCTGCACGAATACAACGTCGGTGCCAACTGCGGTGCGTTCTGGTCGGGCGTGAAGAATGCCGCCGGCGTGCCGGACAGTACCATGAGCGATGGCACACCGAAGGGTTATGCGCTGCTCGACGTGGCCGGCAACGGCAGCTACAAGCTGCAGTACCGCGTGGCCGGCCAGCCGGCCAGCGAGCAGATCGGCCTGCATGCACCCAAGGTGCTGCGCCAGGGCGCCTACCCGGCCTGGGGCATCTATGCCAACGTCTACATGGGCGAGGACGCGAGCGTGGTCGAGTACCGCGTGGATGGCGGCGCCTGGCAGCCTATGAAGCAGGTCAGCCAGCCCGATCCGCGCCTGATGGTGGAGAACGTGGCCGATGATCTGGCCAGCAGCCTGCGTGGCTACGACCGTTCGCCGGAGGCCACTGCATCGCCGCACCTGTGGCGCGGCGCGTTGCCGACCGATCTGGCCGTGGGCAGCCACAAGGTCGAGGTACGATCCACCCAGCCTGATGGTGCAGTGTTCACCGCCACCACCAGCTACAGCCTGCAGACTGCCCAGCCCTGATCCAAGGGCGTCGCTGCCCAACGCGAAAGGACCCCGCATGGATATCCGCTTCATGGCCGGCACTACGCCGGTGACCCTCAGCCGCCACTGGTTCACCGGCGCGATGCTGCTGCAGAGCGCTACCGAGAAGGTCTGGGTGCAACACCCGCTGCATCCGGGCACCCACTTCTCGTTCTCGCTGGTACAGTCGTGGCTGCGCCACATCGCCGGCCACGAAGTGCTGGTCGAGCGCACCCGGCCACTGCTGTTTGCCGGCTTCCGCCCGCAGCGCCTGCGCGTGCTGGTGGATGGTGTGCAGGTGGCCGAACAGGAAGGCATGTAGGCCAACCTGAACCATCGGCGTGCTAGGCAAAGCCGCCCCGATGCCTGAGAATCGGGGCGATTCAATCGATCCAAGCAGGCCAGCGTGACCATCGCAGCAGCGTCCCCGGTTTCCTCCGACTCCGCCCGCGGCGGTCTTCCGCGCCATCTGGTCGTTGCCGATGTCGGCGGCACCTTCGCCCGCCTGGCCTTGGCTGAGACCCAACCCGGCCACGCGCCGCTGCTGGGCAGCCATCGCACCTATGCCTGCGCCGAGCATCCCAGCCTGGCCGCGATCCTGGCCGATTTCACCGCAGGCCTTGGCCAGCCGGTGCAGACCGCGGTGGTCGCCATCGCCGGCCTGCTCGATGGCGATGTGCTGATCAACTCGAACCTGCCGTGGACAGTCTCGCTGTCGACCACGCGCGAACAGTCCGGCCTGCGCGAACTGCAGCTGATCAATGATTTCGAAGCGGTGGCGCTGGCCATCCCGTACCTGCAGCCGGAAACCCTGGTGCCGCTGAACGGCGACGCCGATCCAGCCCAGGCCTTCCCGGCGCTGGTGCTGGGTGCCGGTACCGGCCTGGGTGCCGCGCTGCGTTTCGCCGATGGCGAGCGCCCGGTGCTGGCCAGTGAGATCGGCCATGCCGCGCTCGGCGCCGGCAACGCGCTGGAACTGCAGGTGCTGGGCAAGTTGCTGCAGCGCTGGGCGCACGTGGACAACGAGCGAGTGCTGTCCGGCAGCGGCCTGATGAACCTGTATCCGTGCCTGTGCGAACTGCGCGATGTCACCCCGGTGTGGACCAGTACCGAGGCGTTGATCGGCGCGGCGCGCAGCGCCGAGGATGCACTGGCGGTGGAAACGCTGCAGGTGTTCTGTGCCTGGCTGGGCAGCCTGGCCGGCGACGCGGCGATCGCCGTCGGCGCGCGCTCGGTATACCTGGCCGGGGGCATTTCCGCGCATGTGCAGGATTTCCTGGCCGATGGCCGCTTCCGTGAGCGCTTCCTCAACAAGGGCGTGCTGACCGAGGTGCTGCGCCAGGTGCCGGTATGGCGGGTGGAGCACGGCCAGCTGGGCGTGCTCGGTGCAGCGGTCTGGCACGCAGCGCGGCAACCCACGCACGACTGATCGGCAGGGCCGGCATCGGGCCGGCCATGCATTGCAGACTGGGAGGGGAAGATGGTGGATCGCAGGCAGTTCCTGCAGGCCGGTGCCCTGGCCGCAGGCATGGCGGCATTGCCGGGCGTGCAGGCGCGCACGCAGGGTGGTGCCAGGGTGGTTTCGACCTGGGACTTCGGCGTGCCGGCCAACCAGGCCGCGTGGAAGGTGCTGGCGCAGGGCGGCAGCGCGCTGGATGCGGTGGAAGCCGGCGCACGCTGGGCCGAGAGCGAGCTGTGCAACCCCACCGTCGGCCATTGCGGCAACCCGGATCGCGACGGCGTGCTGAGCCTGGATGCGAGCATCATGGACGGCGATGGCCGTTGTGGTGCAGTGGCCGCGCTGGTCGACATCCTGCATCCGGTGTCGGTGGCCCGCAAAGTGATGGAGAACAGCCCGCACGTGCTGCTGGTGGGCGAGGGCGCGCAGCAGTTCGCGGTGCAGCAGGGTTTCGAGCGCAAGCACCTGCTGACGCCGCAGGCCGAAGCGGCCTGGCGCGAGTGGCTGAAGACCGAGAAGTACCAGCCGCAGATCAATGCCGAGCGCCGCGGTATTCCCGGCAACAGCGACAACCACGACACCATCGGCATGCTGGCACTGGATGCCAATGGCCATCTGGCCGGTGCCTGCACCACCAGCGGCATGGCGTGGAAACTGCACGGTCGCGTTGGCGACAGTCCGATCATCGGTGCCGGCCTGTACGTCGACAACGACGTGGGCGCGGCCACTGCTTCGGGCGTGGGTGAAGAGATGATCCGCAACGCCGCCTCGTTCCTGGTGGTCGAGCTGATGCGCCAGGGGCGCTCGCCGGCGCAGGCCTGCCGCGAAGCGATCGACCGCGTGGTGCGCAAGCGCCCGGAAGCGAGCAAGACACTGCAGGTCTGCTTCCTGGCCATGAACAAGCAGGGCGAGGTCGGCGCTTACGCGCTGCATCGCGGCTTTGTCTACGCGGTCTGCGATGGGCAGCGCCAGGATGACCTGCGCGACTCGCCATCGATCTACACGAGCACCCAGACGTGAGCACGCGGCTCACCCTGGAGATCGCCAGCAATTCGCTTGCATCGGCGCTGGCCGCGCAGGCCGGCGGTGCCGACCGCATCGAGCTGTTCGACAACCTGGCCGAAGGCGGCACCACACCGTCGTTCGCCAGCATTGCGATTGCCCGCGAACGCCTGTCGATTCCGCTGTGCGTGCTGGTGCGGCCGCGCCCGGGCGACTTCCACTACGACGGGCTGGAAGCCGAACTGATGCTGCGTGACATCGCGCAGTGCCGCGCACTGGGCTGCGATGGCGTGGTGATCGGCGCGCTGGATGTACAGGGTGGGATCGACGTGGCGCTGTGCCGCGAGCTGGTGCAGGCTGCCGGGCCGTTGCAGGTGACCTTCCATCGCGCCTTCGATGCCGCCCGCGATCTGCCCGCCGCGCTGGAGCAGGTGATCGGGCTGGGCTGCCAGCGCGTGCTGACCTCGGGCGGTCAGGTCAGTGCCGAGGCGGGTGCCGATGTGCTGGCAGGCCTCGTTACCCAGGCAGCAGGCCGCATTACGGTGATGGCTGGTGCCGGATTGGCACCGGGCAACATCGCTACCGTGGCAAGGCAGACCGGCTGCACCGAACTGCACGCCTCGGCCAAGGGGCTGCGGCGCTCGGCCATGCAGTTCCAGAACCAGGCTTTGCGAGGGCTGGACCCGGACTGGAGCCAGACCGCAACCGCCACCGTAGCCGCGCTGCGGCAGGCGCTGGACGCCTGATCGCAAGCCCCGGGTCGGATCCCTTCGCAGAAGGGCTCTGACCCCATCTGGATGCAGTCGGGTCAGAGCCCTTCCCTGAGGGGATCCGACCCCGTACGCCGGCCCGCCACGGACAAAATAGTTCCGCGCACGATTGTCGCGATCGTGTCATTGACGTGTGCGCCGTCTTCTCAGCGATGTTTCGCAACCCGTTGATTGTTTTGGATACCTGCAGCCGATAACGGCATTACGCCACGTGTTGCTGCGTCGCCGCATGCCGGGCGTGGTTCAGCTGTGCTTTAGTTTGGATCGATCCACAGGGGAGGGCGCCGTATCGGTCTTGAACCGATCCAGGTGCCCGGATCAGCCGTAGTGCCGCGCCACCACCCGTCCGTGCGTCCACACTTTCGAAGAGCAACCACCCATGGCTCAGATCGTCCGCAAGCGTCGTCACCTGCTGTCCCAGGCCTTGGTCCTGGCCCTGTTGCCCCTGGCGGCCAGCGCGCAGGAGGCCGCCAACTCGTCCACCAAGGATCTCGACGCGGTCACCGTCACCGGTTCGCGCATCAAGCGCGCCAGCGTCGAAGGTCCGGCGCCGGTCAACGTGATCACTGCCGCACAGATCCAGAAGGAAGGCTTCGTCAGCGTGTACGACGCGCTGAAGACACTCACTGAAGCCACCGGCACCGTCGAGGCGGCCTCGCAGTGGGGCTCGCATACGCCCAATGCCAGCGGCCTGAACCTGCGCGGGATGGGCCCGAACCGCTCGCTGCTGCTGGTCAACGGCCGCCGCGTGGCCGACTACCCGCTGCCCTACGGTGGCGAAACCAACTTCTCCAACTACGGCAACATTCCCGCTGCCGCAGTCGAGCGCATCGAAGTACTGACCGGTGGTGCCTCGGCCATCTATGGTTCCGATGCGATCGCCGGCGTGGTCAACGTCATCCTGAAAACCAAGTACGACGGCGACGAAGTGCGCGTGCGCGGCGGCACCTCCACCGAAGGCGGGCGCGATACCTGGGACCTATCCTGGGCCGGCGGCAAGACCGGCGACAACTGGAGCGTGACCTACGCGCTGCAGTACACCAAGCGCGATCCGCTGTTCGGACGTGACCGTCCGCAGATGGACGATGCCGACGATGCGCCGTACCCGTCCTGGAACATGGAACAACGCAAGGTCGGCTTCCGTCCCACCGCCGGCCTGGCGCTGATCGATCCCACCACCGGCCAGCGCCTGGCGCCGCCCACCGGCACCTGCGAGAAGTTCGATGGCGAGTACTACACCGCCGATCGCCTGGTCTACAACTACGCCGCGAACACCATCACCAACACCGGCCGCCTGTGCGGCATGAGCGCCGACTACGCCAACTGGCTGCTCACCGGCGGTGCCGAGAACGTGTCCGGCAACCTGTATGCCACCTTCGATTTCAGCAATGACCTGCAGGCCTGGACCAACCTGGCGGTGTACCGCTCCGAAGCGATCTGGGGCACCAATCCGCCCGGCGTGTCGCTGATCGACGATGACAACGGCTACTACTGGGATGCCAACCGCAACCGCCCGATCCTCGGCGTGCGCCAGTTCACCCCGAACGAGGTGGGCGGCCTGGATACGCTGCGCAACACCAACCGCGAACTGTCCTGGGACTGGAGTGCGGGCCTGCGTGGACGCCTGGCCGATCGCTTCGACTGGAGCGCCACGGTGGGGCGTTCCTATTACCGCGTGGAAGAACGGCAGAACGTGGTCGACAAGCAGAAGTCGTACGACTACTTCCTCGGCCCGAAGCTGGGCACTACCGCCGACGGCGAGGCGATCTATGCGTTGAACGAATCGCGCTGGTGGAACCCGCTGACGCCGGATCAGTACTGGCAGATGGGCACCGTGGCGAAGAACCGTGCGTCCTCATGGGTCAATCAGGCTTCGGCGGACATCACCGGCGAGCTGTTCCAGGGCTGGGCCGGCCCGATCTCGTTCGCGGCGGTGGCCGAAGTCGCGCAGCAGGGCTATCACCTCAGTCCCGATCCGCGCGCCGGCATCGATTTCGACCTGCAGAACGTCGATCGCGGTGGCGGCGAGCGTACCCGCTATTCGGCCGGCGTCGAGTTCAAGATCCCGCTGCTGGAAAGCGTGACCGCCACTGCGGCCGCGCGCTATGACCGCTATGGCAGCTACAAGGCTGACAACAGCGGCGAAGCGCTGGACATCGGCAGCCAGAAGGAGACCACCTGGAATGTCGGCCTGGAATGGCGCCCGGTGGAGTCGCTGCTGGTGCGTGGCTCCTATGCCACCAGCTTCCATGCGCCGGACATGCACTACCTGCTGGGCCAGCCCAGCAGCTCCGAAGTGCAGACCTATGACCGCCTGCGCTGCATCCAGAGCGGCGCGTACCTGGTCAACAACTGTGGCGTGGGCAATACCGATGTCTGGTACACGTTCGACGTGAACCGGCGTGGCACGCCGCTGCTGCGCTCGGAGACCGGTGATTCGTGGACGGTCGGTTTCGTCTGGGACGTGATGCCCAATCTCTCGGTCAGTGCCGACTACTGGGCAATCAAGCTGGAAGACATGATCGTCGACGTTGGCGCCGACGAGGTGCTGGCCAGCGAAGCGGGCTGCCTGACCGGCAAGAACATGGACGGTACGCCGTGGGCCAATCCGGCCGGTGGCGAGTATTGCGCCGGCATCCTGGCCCGCGTGAACCGTGACAGCAACGGCCGCCTGGTATCGATCGAGCGCGGCCCGTTCAACCTGGCCAGCCGCGAAGTGCGCGGCATCGACCTGACCGCGCGCTATCGCCTGGAAACCGCGCAGTGGGGCAGCTTCCAGCTCGGCCTGAACTACACCAACCAGATCTCGACCAAGGAACAGCGTTACGCCAACGATCCGAACCCGGAGCGTCGTGACCGTGACCTGCGCAGCAAGCTGCGCGCGAGCCTGGCCTGGCAGCGTGGCAACTGGAATGCCAACGTCTATGCCGATCGCATCGGTTCGGTGCCGGGCGTACGCTACCACTGGGGCACCGATCGCCTGAACAATCCTGGCGGCTGCCTGCCGTTCGCCGATGGTTACGTGCCCAGCGACAGCCCGTCGCTCAACTGCCTGGAACCGGCCACGCGTCCGGATGGCTCGCCCAACCCGAATCCCAACGCCGGCCAGCAGACGGCGCGCTACTACGGGCGGGTGGGGCCGTTCATCACCTGGAACTTCAACGTGGGCTACCAGGTGACCGAGCACGCCAAGGTCAATGTCTACGTCAACAACGCGTTCAACTCGGCCAGCTGGAACCACAAGGACCCGTACAAGCTGGACTACGATTTCGCTCCGACCCGCCTGCTCGGCGCGGTTGGCCGCGAGTTCGCGCTGGAATACGTGTTCACCTTCTGAGGTGGACGGCGGGGGCGTCGGGCCTTGATCCGCAAGGCGCCCCCGTCCGCCCGGTAGATCCACGCCATGCGTGGATGAACCCCTTCATGAACCCCGGGGTGGCTGGATTTGACCTTCCCACGATGGCAAGGTTTAGCCTGTCCGCATCCAGAAGGAACCCCGGGAATCCGATCATGAGCACGCCCCGCGCCACTGCAGTCCCCGCAAGCCCGTCCACCATCAGCCTGCCCATCGAGGGCATGACCTGCGCCAGCTGCGTCGGTCGTGTCGAAGCGGCGCTGTCCAAGGTCGAGGGCGTCGGCAGTGTTTCGGTCAATCTGGCCACCGAACGTGCGGATATCCGCGCGTCCGGTCCGGTCGATCGCGCCGCGCTGATCCAGGCGGTGGAGCGGGTGGGTTATGACGTGCCGGCCGGCACCATCGAGCTGGCAGTGGAAGGCATGACCTGTGCCTCCTGCGTCGGCCGCGTCGAGCGCGCGCTGCTGGCGGTACCGGGCGTCAGCCAGGCCAGCGTCAACCTGGCCACCGAACGCGCCACGGTGCGCGGCGTGGCCGCTGTGGATGCGCTGGTAGCGGCCATCGACAAGGTCGGTTATGCCGCCCGTGCCATCGAAGCAGGCGTTCAATCCGATGACGAAGCGGCGGAAAAGAAGGATGCCGAGCGCGCCGAACTGAAACGCGACCTGATCGTGGCCACCGCACTTGCACTTCCGGTGTTCGTGCTGGAAATGGGGTCGCACCTGATTCCCGGCATGCACGAATGGGTGATGGCCACCATCGGCATGCAGACCAGCTGGTACCTGCAGTTCGTACTGACCCTGCTGGTGCTGGCCATTCCCGGCCGCCGTTTCTACCAGAAGGGTTTCCCGGCACTGCTGCGGCTGGCACCGGACATGAACTCGCTGGTGGCGGTGGGTACCGCCGCAGCGTTCGGTTACTCGGTAGTGGCGACCTTTGCACCGCGGTTGCTGCCGCCGGGCACGGTGAACGTCTACTACGAAGCAGCGGCGGTGATCGTCGCGCTGATCCTGCTCGGCCGCTTCCTTGAGGCGCGCGCGAAGGGCCGTACCTCGGAGGCGATCAAGCGCCTGGTCAACCTGCAGGCCAAGGTCGCGCATGTGATCCGTGACGGCCGCACGATCGAGATCCCGGTCAACGAGGTTCTGAGCGGCGATGTGGTGGAAGTGCGCCCGGGCGAGCGCGTGCCGGTCGATGGCGAGGTGATCGAGGGGCGCAGCTACATCGACGAGTCGATGATCAGTGGCGAACCGATTCCGGTCGAGAAGCAGCCGGGCAGCAGCGTGGTCGGCGGCACGGTCAACCAGAAAGGTGCACTGACCGTGCGTGCCACGGCGGTGGGCGCGCAGACCATGCTGGCGCAGATCATCCGCATGGTCGAACAGGCACAGGGCTCGAAGCTGCCGATCCAGGCGGTGGTCGACAAGGTCACCCTGTGGTTCGTGCCGGCGGTGATGCTGGCCGCACTGGCGACCTTCGCGGTCTGGTTGATCTTCGGCCCATCGCCGGCGCTGAGCTTCGCGCTGGTCAATGCGGTGGCGGTGCTGATCATTGCCTGCCCCTGCGCGATGGGCTTGGCTACGCCGACGTCGATCATGGTCGGAACCGGTCGTGGCGCCGAGATGGGCGTGCTGTTCCGCAAGGGTGAAGCACTGCAGTTGCTGAAGGACGCGCAGGTGGTGGCGGTGGACAAGACCGGCACGCTGACCGAAGGCCGCCCGCGCCTGACCGACCTGGAGATCGCCGACGGCTTTGATCGCGCCACAGTGCTGGCCGCCGTCGCCACCGTGGAATCACGTTCGGAGCATCCGATCGCCCGCGCCATTGTCGATGCAGCCACCGAGCAGGGCCTCGCGCTGCCGTCGATGATTGATTTCGAGTCGGTCACCGGCATGGGCGTACGCGCCAGCGTGGAGGGTGCGCGTGTGGAGGTCGGCGCCGATCGTTTCATGCGCGATCTTGGCGTGGATATCACCGCGTTTGCAGCGCTGGCGGCCGAACTCGGCGCGCAGGGGAAGTCGCCGTTGTACGCGGCCATCGATGGACGCCTGGCAGCGATCATCGCAGTATCCGATCCGATCAAGCCGAGCACGCCGGCCGCGATCGCGGCGCTGCACCAGCTGGGCCTGAAGGTGGCGATGATCACCGG
Organism: Stenotrophomonas sp. 62841_Sma; assembly: GCF_056482945.1. Taxonomy (NCBI): domain Bacteria; kingdom Pseudomonadati; phylum Pseudomonadota; class Gammaproteobacteria; order Lysobacterales; family Lysobacteraceae; genus Stenotrophomonas; species Stenotrophomonas sp. 62841_Sma. The sequence goes on from NZ_CM151224.1 coordinate 2,126,782, forward strand.
CGACAATGCCGGCACCGCGCAGGCGATCGCACGCCAGCTGGGTATCGATGAAGTCGTTGCCGAGGTGCTGCCGGAAGGCAAGGTCGAAGCGGTGCGTCGCTTGAAGGCCACGCACGGCCATGTCGCCTTCGTTGGTGACGGCATCAACGATGCGCCGGCGCTGGCCGAGGCCGACGTCGGCCTGGCCATCGGTACCGGCACCGATATCGCGGTGGAGTCGGCCGATGTGGTGCTGATGTCGGGCAACCTGCAGGGTGTGCCGAATGCCATCGCGCTGTCGAAGGCGACGCTGGGTAACATCCGGCAGAACCTGTTCTGGGCCTTCGCCTACAACACCGCGCTGATTCCGGTGGCTGCCGGCGTGCTGTACCCGGTCTGGGGCGTGCTGCTCTCGCCGGTGTTCGCCGCCGGTGCGATGGCGCTGTCCAGCGTGTTCGTGCTGGGCAACGCACTGCGCCTGCGCCGCTTCCAGCCGCCGATGGCGGATGCCCTCGCTGCGAGCCACTGAAGGAGAACCGCATGAACATCGGTGAAGCCGCCAAGGCGTCCAGCGTTTCGGCGAAGATGATCCGCTACTACGAACAGATCGGCCTGATTCCTGCGGCTGATCGCACCGAGTCGGGCTACCGGGCGTACTCGCAGGCGGACATCCACCGTCTGCGCTTCATCCGTCGCGCGCGCGATCTCGGCTTCCAGGTGGCCGAGATCACCGATCTGCTGGGCCTGTGGAACGACACCTCGCGCCACAGTGCCGACGTCAAGCACCTGGCCGAACAGCACATCGCCGATCTGGAACAGCGCATCGAGCAGATGCGGCAGATGGCCGACACGTTGAAGTCACTGATCAGCTGCTGCGCGGGCGATGAGCGCCCGGAATGCCCGATCCTGGAGCGGTTGGGCGAAGACGATGAGGCTCCGGTGCCGGTCGTTGCCGCGAAGACCGGCGCGGTGCGGCGGCGCAGCCACGCCGCCTGAGTAGCAGCGAGAAGCCGTTGTGCCCCATCGATCTGGAGTGTGGACTGTCTGCTGACATTGGCGTGAAGCTCTGAATACGCCGGGACGCTTGCCGAATTTCTGTCAATAACTAGGAAATCATCTTTCGATCTCACTTCTTCTTTGGTTCAAATGACTCAATGGCGAAGTGATCATCGGCAGTGTGAATTCTCACGTTCTTCAGCCATGGGCGCGTCTCTTCCTCAGGTAGTTTACTCTTGACGAGGCGAATGATCGCTCGCCGTTCCCAGGCATCTGCACGATTGAAGTACTGTCGCACTTCCAGTGCATCATTCCGGGTCGCCGGTTCATGTATGGCATCAATAATGCATCGACCGATGTACGAGCCCGCGTTTCGTTTCTGGTTCCGGAAGATATCGAGCAGTGCATCTTTTCGCTGGTATCCCTCGGCGCCAAGAAGGCGGACCACTGCGATCAATATGTATTCCGGAACTTTCTCCGAGATGTTCGTCTTGCCTATGAAGTACTTTGTCAGGTTGTCACGAACCTCCGAGGGCACATTGCCTGACTTCTTTATCAGGAGGTCAACCGCTAGGGGTGTGAATTGAGGGAACCGGTTCAGGATCTCGGGCAGCGAGCTTAGCTTGTTGAAAGCACTCTGGGCCACAAGTATGCGCAGGAGGCGGCGAATATCGTCGGGAAGTACGACCACTTTCTCTTTCAGTTGTTTCAGTATTGAGTCGAGGTCTTCATGCATAAGTTCAGCAGACTCTCTCTCCGAGAGTTCGCGAAATTTGGTTGGGATGATTCCTGTATATCCGACGATCAGGCGGGCCGGGCCTAGATCGCGCTTCGGATTGTGTGGCAGGGTGGGGGGCGCAACGACAGCAATGCTCGTGCGCCGCGATGCAACGTCTTCGATCGAGGTCTTTGCTGGATTGATCGAAAGGCCTTCCAGAAAGAGCCGCTCAACAAAGAGAGTCAGCCAAGCATGCGCGGATTCTATATCCGGGGCGAAGAAGCGATAGTCATCAACGAATCTGCAGAAGTTGACTCCATTCGACAATAGATAGTCGTCGACTGATATCAATGCTGCTTCTGCAAGGATCCGACTGGCATTCCCGCCAATGGGGAGGCTGTAAGAATCGCGGTTTGCCCAGAAAAGAAGAAGTTCATTTATGAGCTTGACCGGCCCCTTGTCCAGGGGGAGGCCCAGTAGCGTGGATTCCAGTCTGTGAAGGTTGAGGCGATCATAGAAGCTCGAGATATCGCACTTGACCAGAACCTTCGTTTTCGGCCGTCTTACGCTGTTTGAGACATGCTGTTCAAATGATGTGAAATTATACGCCGGGTTGAATAGAAATCCGTCCTTCGGCTTGAATCGATACGAGAAGACGCGATGCTTGGCGGGCTGAGGGCGATGGGTTTCCAGTTCGTCAGCAATTGTGAGTGCAAGGGCTAGATACGTAATCGTATCCATTGGCTGCATTAGCGCGGCTCGGCGAAAATCAAATGGATCCTTCTTCGGAAACAACACGTGCTGGATGGGGTGTGTTTTAAGCCCGCTCAGTGATCCTGATTTGAGCCGGGATTCGACATTCTTCATGACCTCCTTTGCGAAGTTTTCATTCTTAAGAAGGTCGATCTCGAACGGGCGAGAAAATATGTCGGTCGGTCCTTCTTTGAGTACGTTGTGTACTGCTAGTTGGGCGGCCTTGGCTATCTGCATGGTTATTGTTCTATGTTTTTCCGCGGTCAAGGGTCGCCGGGCGTTGGGTGGGCTTGCGTTGCCAATCTCGTATCACCACGTGCGCACGTCATTGTGTCTGAGGTCCAAGTCTTCCATCGACAGGGTCTCGCTGCTCGCATCGAGCATAAGATAGTCCATGAATGGACAAAAGCCCATTAGTGAGGTTATTGAAACCGGCGTGTGCTGACAGTGTCATTGAGGAATGGCCATTGTTGATGTTGCTCTGGTCCCCATCATGCGAGCAGGCGTAATCGATTGTGCTTGCCGTTGATGTGGTGCATCCCCATCGTTACGGGTCGTTGCACGCTGGACTGCATACATTCGTTGAGCGAGGCTGGCACTAGCAGAGTCGATTGCTGGGCGCTCACTGTTGTCATATGGCCCGGCCCCCGAAGCAGCTGGCGTGCTGCGGGAAATGAATGGCTCCACGCTTGCGCAAATAGCGTTTCCGGAACTCGATTATTCCGGTCGCGGACTGCATCCATCAACGGCGTAGTCGATGGAAACGTTACATGATGATTCTACCCAGCGACGTAATGGCTGGTGGGTGCATTGGCAGTCTTTAGCAAGGAATCCAGGCCAGATGCCGGAACGTGACTGCATTTCTTGAGCGTGCAAGGTCATGTGGCGGTGATGCCGTGCTTCGGTGTACTCCGCTCAAATCCGGTGCCCGGGAGTGAAGACCAGGAAGCCTGCGTCGTGCCAAAGCACGAGGCAGGCTTCGTTGTGCAGGCAGGGCAGGGAATCAGGCCGTGCGCGGCGGGAAACCGGCATCGTTCACCGCGGCGAACACCTGTTCCTGCGAGGCGGTGGTCTGCACCTTGACCAGACCGGTTGGCGGATCGGCCACCACGCTGGCGTTCGGATCGATCTGCTGGATCGCACGGGTCACGCTGCGTGCGCAGCCGCCGCAGGTCATGCCGTCGACATGGAATTCCATCTGTAGCTCCTTCGATGCTCTTGGGATGGGGCCAGTGTGCACCTTCCAACGATGGCAGGGTCAAGCGCTGGACTGAATGACAACGCACCAATGACAACGCACCAATGAGCGCGCACCAATGAAAACGGCAGCCACCTGTACCAGCGCGGCTGCCGTGGAGGAACGTCCCCGCCAGGGCGGGGCGTGGGTTGCACCGGGGCGGGCCCGGGCAACCCGGTGTTGCCTTAGAACTTCCAGGTAGCGCCGAAGTACAGCTGGCGGCCTGCGTAGGTATTGGAGATCAGGCGTGCCTTGGTGTCGCTGCCCAGGTGCACGCGCTGCTCGGACTTGGTGGCATTGATCACCGAGGCGGTCAGGGTCCAGTCCGGGGTCAGGTTGTAGGCCACGTTCAGATCCAGCTGGTCATACGGCTCGGTGTAGACGGTGAGGCCATTGTTGAGCCCACCGACCACCTGGCCGCGACGGTTGAACGAGGCGCGCGCGAGGAACTTCTCGTTCTCGTAGAACACCGTCACGTTGGCCTGGTTCTTGGCGCTGCCGACCAGTGGCGAGGAGCCGATTTCCTGACCGTCCAGAACAATGGAAGCCAGGTTGGTGTCGTTGTAGGTGTAGTTGGCCTGCACGCCGAAGCCGAAATCGAACGTGTACTGGCCATACAGCTCGACGCCCTGCGAGACACCATCGCGGCCATTGGCCTGGGTCTCGTAGCGCTGCACGTTCACCGCTTCACCGTTGATGACCATCGGCGTGTCGCGCACCACCGGCAGGGTGAAGTTGTCCACGTTCTTGCGGAACAGGCCGACGCCGGCGACCGCGCCCGGCTGGAAGTACCACTCCAGGCCCAGGTCGAACTGGGTGGCCTTGAACGGTTCCAGCTGCTTGTTGCTGCCCTGGCCGACCCAGCCTGCGGTCGATGCGCCACCGGCAACGCGGCGATCATTGACGTACTCCTCGCTGTAGTAGCTCAGTGCACCCGGTGCTGCGATGTCGGTGTAGCCGGGGCGGGCGATCACCTTCGACGCGGCACCACGCAGCACCAGCGTGTCGGTGATGTCCCAGGCGATATTGAAACTCGGCAGTACGTCAGTGTAGGTACGGTCCACGCCGATCAGGCTGTAGGTCTTGCTCTGCGCCAGGTCGTGCGGCAGGCGCACGAAGCCGCTCTCGCAGCTGTAGGTCGGGTAGGCCGCAGCAGCTGGATCGGTACACGCCATCGGCGCGCCGGACGCGTTGTCCAGGAAGTAGTCGTTGAACTTCTCGATCGAGTCGGAGGACTGCGCGAACTGCTTGGTGCGCACCACGCGCACGCCGACATTGCCGCGCACGCGTTCGGTGCGGAAGTTGGCCTGGAAGTAGCCCGAGTAGATCTTCTCGTTGACGTTGTAGACGAAGTCTTCCTCGGTGCGGTTGTGCGAACCACCGTAGGTCTTGTTCAGGTAATCGATGTAGGCCGGGTAGTTGATGCCCGGGAACACGTTGGCATTGAAGCCGCCCGCGATGTTGTTGATCGGATTGGACAGGAAGAAGCCCGGCTGCGCGTCGCCCGCAGTCGGATCGCAGCCACTCTGGTAGCGGCTGTTGTCATAGTCGGCCGGGTCGCGACCCGGGCACACCCAGTAGGTGTTGCCGGTATTGCGATGGACCTTGCCGTCACGGTACTTGGCGCCGAACTGGATCGAGTCCAGCCAGCCCGACTCGAACAGCTTGGTGACGTCGGCCTGGAAGTAGTTCTGCTTGACCTCGGTGCGCTTCCACGACGAATCGGTCGAGCCGGTGTCGACTTCGGCGATGCCGTTCATCAGCTGCTGCTGCAGGTCGGGCGAGAAGGTGGCCGACGGCGTACCGGTCAGGTCCCAGGCGCTGTACAGGTTGCCCGACAGGTAATCGTTGCCGACCTTGCGGCGCGGCTTGGCCGACATCCGGAAGTTCATCGACGGACCACCTTCGGACCAGGTACGGCCACCGGTGAACGAGGCCTTCCACAGCGGGCTGATGTCCCAGTCGATGGTCAGGTCAGCGGTCTGCGAGAGTGCCTTTTCCTTGCTGTAGCCACCGGTCAGCTGCGGCGTCGGAACCGTGCAGTCGTCCGGGCCCCAGCCGCCGGGCTTGAGGCCAGCGGCCTTGGCCTGGTCTTCGCTGCAGTAGTAGGTCTTTCCGGCCAGCTTTTCGAACTGGGCGCCGGTAACGGTGTTGCCGCTGGGATCGAAATCCAGGCCGTTGAGCAGGCGGCCGCCGGCCCAGTTTCCATCGCCGTTGAAGCGGGCCATGCTCCATTCCGGAATTTTCAGCATGTTCTGGGTGTAGTCACCCTGCAGCTCGAAGCGGAAGTAGTTGGCCGTCATCGTAACGTTGTCGACCGGCTTGAACTGGAAGGTCAGCTGGCCGCCCTTGCGTTCGCGCTTCTCTTCCTTCACCGCGAAGTTGACCGACGTCGGCATGAAGAAGTCGCTGTAGTTGCCCCCGGTCTGGTTGTTGAAGCCGGACTTGCCCCACCAGTAGTGGATGCCATCCTGCGCCTGCACGTTGCCATAGGCATCGCGCGCCTTGCCGGCGCCATACCACTGGTAGTCCTCGGTGCTGGCTTCCATGGTGCGGGTGGTGCGCTTCTGCTGCGTCACGCCGACCAGCACGCCGAAACGCTCGTCCTTGCTGTGCCACGAATACAGGGCCGACGCCTGCGGGTCGATATCGTGGTGGGTATCGGAGGAGGTGCCCTCGAGCGTGACGAAGCCCGAGTTGGATTCCATGTCCAGCGGGCGACGGGTGTGCAGGATGACCGTGCCGCCGATGCCGCCTTCATCGATGCGTGCTTCCGGCGACTTGAACAGCTCGGCGCTGGACAGCATGTTCGACGGCAACAGGGTGTAGTTGAACGAACGGGTGGCTTCGTCGTTGGTTTCCGACGTGGCCACGTAATTGCCGTTCAACTGGGTCAGGGTCAGGTCGGGTGCCAGGCCACGCACGCTGACGCTCTTGCCTTCGCCGCCACTGCGGGTGATGACCACGCCGGGCACGCGCTGAAGAGCGTCGGCGACGTTCTTGTCGGGGAACTTGCCGACGTCTTCGGCGGTGATCACTTCGACCACGGCGTTGGCGTCGCGCTTCTGCTCAAGGCTCTTTTCAATGGCGTAGCGGTAGCCGGTGACCTGGACGCTGTCCAGGTTGGTGGCTTCCTGCGAGCCGGTGGAAGCGGCCTGCTGCGCGGCGGCGCCAGCCGGAATGACGGCGGCGGCCAAGGCCAGCGCGATGGCCAGCGCCAGTGCGTCCTGGCCATGCGTACGTGTTGAATGCTTCATTCCCATCTCTCCCTCTCTCCTGGATTGATCCGGTGACGTGGCACGGACAACTTGAATCGATCTAATTTGAAGTGACATTGTCGCTATTGCCATGCAGTGGCAGTAGCACCGTGCGCGTGGCCTGGTACGTCCTGTTGCTGCTCCCCCAACTCCCGGCCATCGCAGTGTCGTTCTTGGATCGATCTAAGCGATGGGCGGGCGTTTTTTAGCATGGGTCGCCCGCGGGCGCATGCTGCTCCGCAATATGGTACTGGCGTGGCGAAGGCATGACGGTTTGCTGAAATCAGTGAAATCGTTTTCGTGCGCAGGGTAGGGTGGGGCGGCAGGGCTGCGCCCTGCACCTGCTGTAGTGCCGGCCGCTGGCCGGCAACAGCCAAAGCCAAAGCGGCTCTGGGTTTCTGCTGGTTTGGCGGGGCGGTGTGGGCTGGCAGGACCCGCCGTAAACCCCCCTCCGGGGTCCGGCCCAGCCGCTGGCGGCTGGGCGTTCGGGCGCTTGCGAAGCAGTGCTTCGCAAGCAAAGCGCCCTCACCCATGGGGGCTCGATGGCGCCATCCATGGCGCCAACGGTCCTGCCAGCCCACATCGCCCCACCCCCGACAGTTTCCTGGTGACGGTTGGATAGGTCTTGGAATCACGCGAGGTCATGGGGTCAGATCCGTTTTCCGTTGGAAAACGGATCTGATCCCGATTGATTTCGTTATCCGACAGAGATTGATCCACGCATGGCGTGGATCTACTGCAGATCGCGAGAAACTGTCGAAGGCGGGGTGGGTCCGGTTGCGGGGGCGTGAGCCGCATGGATGCGGCGACCGAGCTTACATGGACGTACTTGCAGCGGCCCCCGCAACCGGACCCACCCCGCCTCCCCACAGGAAATCAGCTTCTGCTGTTGGTGTTGCTGTTGCTCCAGCTCGGAGCGGGTGCAGGGCGCAGCCCTGCCGAACACCCCCCTCTCATGCTGCGCCGCAGAATGCATTCGGCTGAACCTGCATGCTCTACTTGAATCGATCTAAATTCACGGTCTGGTGGGTCGGGCGTCATTCCAGGGGGAGCTTTCTGCCAGTCATGGCGGGGCTCAGCGGAACGGTGCCGGACGGCCCCGGCCGTCTGCCTCCGCCTCATCGACTACAGGAACCCGACATGCGTCCAGTGCCGTCCGCTCCCGCCGTCCCAGTGTCCTCGCGCCCGCTGCTGCGCCTGGCCTGCCTGCTCGCACTGTCGTCAGTGCCGGTGCTGCTGCAGGCCGCGCCGGCTGCGCTGGAGCGCGAGGTCAACACCTTCATCGGCAGCAAGGACGACGGCAACACGTTCCCGGGCGCGTCGGCGCCGTTCGGCCTGATCCAGGTCAGCCCGATCGGCAGCCACTATTCGGGCTGGCGCTACGACGACGAGAAGATCCGCGGTTTCGGCCACTCCTTCATCTCCGGCGCAGGTTGCTGGGAGCAGGGCGGGCAGGTGTCGGTGCTGCCGGTGACCGGTTCGATCGGTCCCGGCGGCGATTTCGATACCGGCAACGCGAAGAAGTTTGACCACAAGGCCTATGCCGCGTCGTACACGCATGACGGCGAGATCGGCCAGGCGGGCTATTACAAGGTGCGGCTGACCAGCTACGGCGGCATCGACGCCGAGACCACCGCGCGTACGCGTGCCGCGGCCGAGCGCTACACCTTCAGCCAGCGCAGTGGCGATGGCCACGTGCTGGTCAACGTCGGCCAGGCCAATGAGCGCCACTCGGTGATCGGCAGCGTGGTCGATGTGGTCGGCGACCGCGTGGTGGAAGGCAAGCTGGTCACCAAGAGTTTCTGCGGCGGCCATCAGTACACCACCTGGTTCCGCATCGAGTTCGACCGCCCGTTCAAGGGGCATGGCACCTGGGGTGAGGGCGGTGGCCTGCCCGGCGCGCGCCACAGCATGGAAGGCGAGCAGAAGCCGAACGGTGCCTGGCTCAGCTTCGACCTGGCCAAGGGCCAGTCGGTGACGGCGGTCAGCGCGATCTCGCATGTGGACGCCGAAGGCGCGCGCATCAATCTGCGCGCAGACGGCATGCAGGGTGGGGCGCTGCTCGGTTTCGACCGCATGCGCGCACTGTCCCAGCAGTCGTGGCGTGAGCAGCTGGGGCGGGTACGTGTGCAGGGCGGTACGGCCGATGACCGCACCGTGTTCTACAGCGCGGCCTACCACGCGCTGCTGCAGCCGATGACCGGCAATGATGCCGACGGCCGCTATCGCGGCTATGACGATGGTATCCACCGCGCCGATGGCTGGACCTATTACGAGTACTTCTCGCTGTGGGATACCTACCGCGCGCAGAACCAGTGGCTGGCACTGACCCGCCCGGACGTGGCGCGTGACATCGGCCGTACCCTGCTGGCGATCGACGAGCAGGGTGGCTGGCTGCCGCGCTGGGGCTATGCCAACTTCGAGACCAACATCATGACCGGCGATCCGGTCACGCCGTTCATGGTCGACCTGTGGCGCTTCGGTGCGCTCAAGGGCCGTGAATCGCAGGCGTGGGATGCGCTGCGCCGCAACGCGTTCGGCACGCCGCCGCTGAACTCGCGGATGGCCGGCCGTTCCGGCAACCCGACCTACCTGGACAAGGGCTACGTGGTCTACGACCGCGCATTCCCATCCAAGGGCATGGACGTCGATCCGCACCACGGCGGTTCGGCCACGTTGGAATACGCGCTGGCCGACTGTGCGCTCTCGCAGATGGCCGATGGCCTGGGCCATGCGCAGGACGCGGCGACGCTGCGTGAGCGCGGCCGCAACTGGCGCAAGGTGTGGGACCCGCAGGTGCGTGACGCCGAGACCGGCTTCACCGGTTTCCCGCGCCCGCGTACCGAGGACGGCCAGTGGTACACGCCGGCCGATGGCCATTACAGCCCGCGCTCGCACCACGGTTTCCATGAAGGCACGGCGTGGCAGTACCAGTGGCTGGCGCAGCAGGACGTGCCGGGCCTGGTCGACGCGATGGACGGCCGCGAACAGGCCGGCCGCCGCCTCGATGCCTTCTTCGCGATGGACGCGCTGCAGGCCGACCCGCTCAATGCAGCCCGCAAGGAGTGGGTGGTCGGGCCGTACAGCTACTACAACCAGTTCCGCTACAACCCGAACAACGAGCCGGACCTGCACTCGCCGTGGCTGTACACGCTGATCGGCCAGCCGTGGAAGACCGCTGCGGTAGTGCGCGCCGCGCAGCAGTTGTTCACCAATGCCCCGAATGGCGTGACCGGCAATGATGACCTCGGCACGATGTCGGCCTGGTACCTGTTCAGTGCCATCGGTGTGTATCCGGCGGTGCCGGGCAGCGGCCAGTTCCTGCTGCATACCCCGCGTTTCAGCAAGGTGGAAGTGGACATGGGCAATGGCCGCACCCTGCGCATCGACGCGCCGGGTGCCGATGGCCGCCGCCTGCAGTACGTGCAGGGCGTGAAGGTTGATGGCCAGGCGCATGCGCCGGTGTGGCTGGACTGGAACCAGCTGCAGCAGGGCCCGCGCCTGCAGTTCGCGCTCGACGCGAAGGCGCCGGAGCAGGGCTGGGGTACGGCGGTGAAGGACCTGCCGGTATCCTGGTGCGCGGCACCGGGCAGCCAGCTGCGCTGAGACGGACTGTGCCGTTCGCGGTGACCCAGCGAACGGCACGGCACGACACGGCCCTGATCCATTAGGCTTGAGCCTCCAGCGGAGTCCGGGAAGACGATGAACGACAACGGCAGCAGTCCCAGCAAGCGCGCCGGCAAGGCGGTGACGGTGACCGACATCGCGCGTGCCATCGGCGTGTCACGGGCAACCGTGTCGCTGGTGCTGCGCGGCAGCCCGCTGGTCAACGTCGATACCCGCGCCAAGGTCGAGGCCGAACTGCGCCGCCAGCGCTATGTCTACAACCGCGCGGCGGCCAACCTGCGCCGGCGGACCTCGTCGAGCATCGCGCTGGTGATCAACGATCTGTCCAACCCGTTCTTCGCCGAATTCGCGTCCGGCGTGGATGAGGCGCTGGGCGGACGCGGTTACGTGACCCTGCTCGGCAGTACCGGTGAATCGCCGGAGCGGCAGCAGGCGGTGCTGTCCACGTTGATGGAGCACACCCCGGCCGGCCTGATCCTGTCGCCGGCCGAGGGCAGCGATACCGCGCTGCTGCGGCAGGCACTAGGTGCCAATGCCAACGTGCTGCTGTTCAACCGCGAGCTGGACGGGGCCGACTGGGATTTCCTGACCCTGGACAACCAGCACGGCGCCTATCTGGCCACGCGCCACCTGATCGAACGCGGCCATCGCCAGATTGCCTTCTTCGGCGGCCACGCTGCATCGAGCTCGTGCCACCAGCGCCGTGCCGGTTTCCAGCAGGCGCTGGCCGAGGCCGGTCTGTCGCTGCCGCCAGGCTGGATGATCGAGTCGGCACCGAACCGCCTGGAAGCCGCAGCGCGCACCGATGAGCTGTTTGCCGATGGCCATCGGCCGAGTGCAGCGGTCTGCTACAACGACACCGTCGCGCTGGGCCTGATGCTGGGCTTGAACTCGCGTGGCATCCGTCCGGGTGGCGACTTTGCCGTTACCGGTTTCGACGACATTTCCGAGGCGTCGGTCGCGGTGCCGCCGTTGACCACGCTCACTGCCGATCCGCGCGAGCGGGGCCGGCAAGCTGCCGCGCTGTTGCTGCAACGACTGGACGAGCCGGATGCGCCGCCACGGCGCACGGTTGCGCCGGTGCAGCTGCGCATCCGCGAAAGCAGTGCCTCACGACCGAACTGATTCCTCCGTACACCCCTTCCACGCAACAACGACCTTCCGCGCATCGAGGCGCGTACCGCATGCCGATCTCCGCAACGCCCCGTCCATCGGGTACCTCCAGCAGCCAGGCGCCGGTCATGAATGTCCGTGCTGCTCTGGCGGTTGCCACCACCATATTCTTCATGTGGGGCTTCCTGACCAGCCTCAACGACGTGCTGATTCCGCACCTGAAGGCGGTGTTCGAACTGAATTACACCCGCGCGATGCTGGTGCAGTTCACCTTCTTCGGCGCGTACTTCCTGATGTCGGTGCCGGCCGGTCGGCTGGTGGCCCACCTGGGCTACAAGAAGGGCATCATCGCCGGCCTGCTGATCGCCGGCGTGGGCGCGCTGGGCTTCTGGCCGTCGGCTGCATTGCGCACCTATGAAGCGTTCCTTGGTTCGCTGTTCGTACTTGCTACCGGCATTACCGTGCTGCAGGTGGCAGCCAATCCCTACGTCGCGCTGCTGGGCCCGGAACAGACCGCATCGAGCCGTCTGACCCTGGCGCAGGCACTCAACTCGTTGGGTACCACGCTGGCGCCGCTGTTTGGTGGTTTCCTGATTCTGAGCACCGCAGTGAAGAGCGGCGACGAGATCAACGCGCTGCCCGTGGCCGAACAGATTGCCTACCGTACCGCCGAAGCGCAGTCGGTGCAGGGCCCGTACGTGGGCCTGGCCATCGCACTGGTGCTGCTGGCAGTGTTCGTCTACCTGTTCCGCCTGCCCAGCCTGACCGAGACCACCGAGCAGGCCGACAGCGGCCACCACACGCTGCTGGATGCACTCAAGCATCCGCACGTACTTTTCGGCGTGCTGGCTATTTTCTTCTACGTCGGTGCTGAGGTGTCCATCGGCAGCCTGATGGTGAACTACCTGGCACTGCCGGAGATCGGCGGCATGACTGAACAGCAGGCCACGCACTATGTGTCGGCCTACTGGGGCTGCGCCATGGTTGGTCGCTTTGCAGGTGCGTGGTTGCTGGCCAAGTACTCGCCGCGCGGCCTGCTGGCCGGATTCGCAGTGGCCAATGTGGTGCTGCTGGGCGTCACGCTGGCGTCGGGTGGCAAGGTCGCGCTGTACGGCATCGTGGCGACCGGTCTGTTCAATTCCATCATGTTCCCGACCATCTTCTCGCTGGCCATCGAACGCCTGGGCCCGCTGACCAACAAGGCGTCCAGCCTGTTGATCATGGCCATTGTCGGCGGCGCGATCATCCCGCTGCTGCAGGGCATGCTGGCCGACCGCATCGGTCTGCACCTCAGCTTCGTGCTGCCGGTGGTCTGCTACGTCTACATCATCTTCTACGGTCTGGTGGGTTCGCGCCCGCCGGCTTCCGCAACGCAGGGAGGCTGAGTCGGAAATGGGTGCCATTGTCTGCTTCGGCGAAATTTTGATCGATCTACTAGCGCAGCCGCCGGCCTCGGCCGATACCCCGCGCGCGTTCCTGCAGTACGCCGGCGGTGCGCCGGCGAACGTCGCGGTGGCGGCTGCGCGGCTGGGCGCGAAGACCCAGTTCGTCGGCATGCTCGGCCGCGACATGTTCGGTGACTTCCTGGCCGACAGTCTGGTCGAGCACGGCGTGGGCACGGATTACATCGTGCGCACCGACGCCGCCAAGACTGCGCTGGCCTTCGTCGCGCTGGATGCCAGTGGCGAGCGCAGCTTCAGTTTCTACCGCCCGCCGGCGGCTGACCTGCTGTTCCGTGACAGCGATTTCCAGGCCGCGTGCTTCGACAGCGCGCAGTGCTTCCACGTCTGTTCCAACAGCCTGACCGAGCCGGCCATCGCCGAGGCGACCTTCGCCGGCATGGAGCGCGCCCGTGCCGCCGGTGCGGTGGTCAGCCTGGACCTCAACCTGCGCCCGGCTCTGTGGCCAGCCAACGAAGATCCGACGCCGCGCCTGTGGCAGGCGCTGGAGCGCGCCGACCTGGTCAAGCTGTCGCGCGAGGAGCTGGATTACCTGGCGGCACCGCTGGGTGCCGATGGCGAGTCAGTGGTGCTCAAGCGCCTTCTGGCCGCGCAGGCGCGCTGGGTAATCGTTACCGATGGTGCGGCCACGCTGCACTGGTACACGCGCGACAACCACGGCACGGTCACCAGCTTCCGCGTGGCCACCGTCGATACCACGGCCGCCGGCGATGCCTTCGTCGGTGGCGTGCTGGTCGGCCTGCTGGAGCGCGGTGGGGCGGGCGCGGGTTTCGCCGCGTTCTGCCAGGACCCGGAGGCGATCGCCGCCACGCTGCGCTTCGGTGCCGCCGTGGGTGCGCTGGCTGTTACCCGCAAGGGCGCGTTCGCCGCGATGCCCTCGCTCGATGAAGTGCAGCAGCTGCTGCAGGCCCAGGACATTACCGCATGAGCACCTCGCCCGATTTCCGTTCGCCCGCGTTCCTGCGCGCGCACATCGCCGATACGATGGCGTTCTACCACCCGCGCTGCATCGATCCGGACGGCGGCTTCTTCCATTACTTCCGTGATGACGGCAGCATCTACGATGCCAGCCACCGCCACCTGGTGAGCAGCACCCGTTTCGTCTTCAACTATGCGATGGCCTACCGCGAGTTCGGCAATGCCGAATACCGGGAGGCTGTCGAGCACGGCGTGCGCTATCTGCGCGAGGTGCACCGCAACCCGGCCACCGGCGGTTATGCCTGGACCCTGCGCGACGGCAAGGTCGAGGACGATATGAACCACTGCTACGGCGTGGCCTTCGTGCTGCTGGCCTACAGTTGCGCGCTGAAGGCGGGCATCGAGCAGGCGCGCGACTGGATGGACGAGACCTGGCAGCTGCTGGAAGCACGCTTCTGGGAGCCGCAGCATGGCCTGTACAAGGACGAGGCTGACGGCCAGTGGAGCTTCACTGGCTACCGCGGCCAGAACGCCAACATGCACATGTGCGAGGCGATGCTGGCCGCGTTCGAGGCCAGTGGCGAGCAGCGCTATGTCGAGCGCGCGCTGCAGCTGGCCGACAACATGACCCGCCGCCAGGCCGCCAAGGCCGGTGGCCTGGTCTGGGAACATTACGATGTGAACTGGGAAATCGACTGGGACTACAACCTGGACGATCCCAAGCACCTGTTCCGCCCGTGGGGCTTCCAGCCGGGGCATCAGACCGAGTGGGCCAAACTGCTGCTGATCCTTGATCGCCATGTACAGGCCGACTGGCTGGTGCCGACCGCGCAGCATCTGTTCGACGTCGCCGTCGCACGCAGTTGGGACGACACCCGTGGTGGCCTGTACTACGGCTTCGCACCTGAATCGCGCCGGCAGCCCGGTATGGACGGCGCCCCGATCGGCGGCGACAGCTTCGTCTGCGACGACGACAAGTATTTCTGGGTGCAGGCCGAAACGCTGGCGACCGCCGCGCTGATGGCCAAGCGTACCGGCGATGACCGCTACTGGCAGTGGTACGAACGCATCTGGGCGTATTCGTGGGAGCACTTCGTCGACCACCAGTACGGTGCATGGTTCCGCATCCTCGATGCCGACAACCGCAAGTACAGCGACGAGAAAAGCCCTGCCGGCAAGGTGGATTACCACACCATGGGCGCGTGCTACGAAGTGTTGAACGTCGTGCGTTGAAGATCGTTCGAATGCAGTAGTGCCAGGCCATGCCTGGCAATCCGAAATCGGTAGCGCTGGGTCACGCCCAGCGGAAAAACAGGAGCGCCACGTGCATCGCCTTTCCCTCGTTGTCCGTCTGCTCCTGCTGCTGACTGCAGCCATCTCCTTCCCGGTGGCCGCAGCCCCGCTGCAGGCGCAGTGGGAATTCCGCATGCTGCCCGGCGACGCGCAGGGCGCCGCGCGTCCAGGCCTGCAGCAATGGCGTGCGGCGAAGGTGCCGGGCAGCGTGCACACCGACCTGCTGGCGCATGGGCTGATCCGCGATCCGTACGTCGGTGCACCCGAGGCCGAGCTGCAATGGATCGGCCTGGCTGCCTGGGAGTACCGCGCCCGCTTTGACGTGGATGCGGCGACGCTGGCCAAGCCGAATGCCGAGCTGCGTTTCGACGGGCTGGATACCTACGCCGAGGTCAGCCTCAACGGCAAGCCGCTGCTGCGCGCGGACAACGCGCACCGCACATGGCATGCACGTGTGGACGGGCGCCTGCGCGCGAGCGGCAACGAATTGCAGATCGTGTTCCGCTCACCGATCCGCACGCTGCTGCCGAGCGTACAGGCGATGCCGCACAAGATTGCCGGCAACTATCCTTCACCCTATGGGGATGAGCCCAAAGACGCGATGGTCGGCAACTTCGCGCGCAAACCGGCCTATCACTTCGGCTGGGACTGGGGCCCGCGCTATGTCACCGCCGGCGTGTGGCGCGGGGTCGACCTGCAGGCCTGGGACGCGCACCGTCTGACCGATCTTGCCGTGCGCACCGATGCATTGAGTGCAGAGCAGGCGAAGCTGGCGGTATTGCTGCAGGTGGAGCAGGGCAGCGCTGCCGGTTCTGCGATGGTCACTGTGGATGTGCAGGATCCGGAGGGCCGCAACGTGGCCCAGGTGCAACGCACGGTGTTGCTGAAGCCGGGCCAGAATACGGTTGAGCTGCCGGTTGAGCTGGCCACGCCGCGGCGCTGGTGGCCGGTGGGCCATGGTGCGCAGGATCGCTACACCGTGAAGGCTCGCCTGGATGGTGGCGGCGATGCAACGCTGGCGCGCGAGCAGCGCATCGGCCTGCGCACGGTCGAACTGCGCCGCGAGGAAGATGGCAAAGGAGGGCAGGGCTTCGCCTTCGTCATCAATGGTGTGGAGATCTTTGCCAAGGGCGCCAACGTCATTCCGTTCGACGCCTTCCCCGCACGCGTCGATGCCGCACGCCTGCGCCAGGTGCTGACCGCCGCGCGCGATGCCAACATGAACATGCTGCGCAACTGGGGCGGTGGCTACTACGAGGACGATGCGTTCTTTGACATCGCTGATGAGCTGGGCTTGCTGGTCTGGCAGGACTTCATGTTCGGCGGCGGCATGCAGCCGGGCTACGATCCGGCCTTCCGGGCAAGCGTGGTGGCCGAGGCGCGCGACAACGTGCGCCGGCTGCGCCATCACCCCAGCATCGTGCTGTGGTGTGGCAACAACGAGGAAGAAACCGCCTGGAAGGACTGGGGCCACGGCCGCGACCTGAAGGCGGCTGACCCGGCATTTGCGGCGAAGGTCTGGCAGGGCTACGTCGACCTGTTCGGCAACGACCTGCGCCAGGTGGTGGGCGAGGAAGGGCTGGGCGTGCCGTACTGGTCCAGCTCGCCCAGCAACGACCTTGACGAGAAGGCCAACGATTCAACGCGTGGCGACAAGCACTACTGGCAGGTCTGGGGCAATCCAGCGCTGCCGGTGCAGGCCTACCTGCGTGAGACCCCGCGCTTCATGTCCGAGTACGGGCTGCAGGCGTGGCCGTCGGTGGCGACGGTGGACCAGATCGCCACCCGCGCCGAGCAGCGCATCGACAGCCCGGTGATCCGCGCGCACCAGAAATTCATGGCCGGCGAGGGCAACAGCCGCCTGCTGCACTACATCGAACTGGGCTACGGCACGCCGAAGGATTTCGAGGACTTCGTCTACCTCAGCCAGGTGATGCAGGCCGATGGCATCGCACTGGCGGCGCTGCATCATCGCGCCTCGCGGCCGTACACGATGGGCTCGCTGTACTGGCAGCTCAACGACGTCTGGCCAGGTGCTTCATGGTCCAGCGTGGACTACTTCGGTCGCTGGAAGGCGCTGCACTTCGCCGCGCGGCGTTTCTTCGCGCCGGTGGCGGTGGCGGCGTTGCGCGACGAGGGCGGTACGCGGGTGCGCCTGATCAACGACGGTGCCGCGCTGGATGCACGCTGGCGGTTGCGGGTGATGGATGTGGACGGCAAGGTGCTGCGTCGTCGCGAGGAGGCAGTGACGCTGGCCGCTGCCGGTGTCACCTCGATCGGTGATTTCCGCGACGCCGAATTGCTGGCCGGTGCCGATCCAAAGCGCACGGTGGCCGTGTTCGAACTGCTGCAGAACGGGGCGGTGATCGCGCGGCAGGTGGTCGGCTTCGTCGAGGCCAAGGATCAGATCCTGCCGCGGCAGAAGCTCAAGGCCAGCCTGTCCATTGAAGGCGACCACTACCGTCTGCGATTGGAAAGCGCGGCCTACATGCGTTCGGCGTGGATCGACTTCGGTGCATTGGACGTGCAGGTGGAAGACAACCTGCTGGATCTGCTGCCGGGCGAAACCCGCGACATCGCAGTGCGTGGCCCGGTGGATCTGACGACGCTGCGCGAAGCGCTGAAGGTAAAAACCCTCAACGATCGTTGAAGGCGGCGCATCCTGTTTTGGTAGGTGCCAACCTTGGTTGGCACACCCCGAACATGCCAACCAAGGTTGGCATCTACCAGAAGCGGAGACGGGTAGGTGCGGACCGTTGGTCCGCACACATCTCTTCTTTACAGCTGGATCTGCTGGAAATTCTCGACCCGCTCATGGCCGTTGGCGGCCTGTCCGGTGCGCGGCAGCGGGTAGTCATCCAGGCGATCAATCAGGCGGGTCTGCAGGCCGGCTTCGCGGGCGGCATCCAGCTCTTCTCCGCCGCTTTGGTAGGTGTCAACCTTGGTTGACACATCGGTCGTATGCCAACCAAGGTTGGCATCTACCAAGAGCGGTACCCGGTAGCCGATGCCGCAGAGCCCATCGGCGGGCGGCGTTTACAGCTGGATCTGCTGGAAATTCTCGACGCGCTCGTGGCCGTTGGCGGCCTGGCCGGTGCGCGGCAGCGGGTAGTCGTCCAGGCGATCAATCAGGCGGGTCTGCAGGCCGGCTTCGCGGGCAGCATCCAGCTCTTCTCCGCCGCTTTGGTAGGTGTCAACCTTGGTTGACACATCGGTCGTATGCCAACCAAGGTTGGCATCTACCAAGAGCGGTACCGGGTAGCCGATGCCGCAGAGCCCATCGGCGGGCCGCGTTTACAGCTGGATCTGCTGGAAGTTCTCGACGCGCTCGTGGCCGTTGGCGGCCTGTCCGGTGCGCGGCAGCGGGTAGTCATCCAGGCGATCAATCAGGCGGGTCTGCAGGCCGGCTTCGCGGGCGGCATCCAGTTCTTCCACCACATCCGACAGGAACAGGATCTCGCCGGCCGGCACGCCAATGGCCTGCACGATGCGGCGGTAGCTGTCGGCCTCGCGCTTGCCGCCGACTTCGGTGTCGAACCAGCCCGACACCAGCGGGCTGAGGTCACCGGCGTCGCTGAAGCCGAAGAACAGCTTCTGCGCCGGCACCGAGCCGGAGGAGTACACGTACAGCGGCAGGCCGGAGGCGTGCCAGCCCTTCAGCACCGGCGCCACTTCCGGGTAGAAGTGCGCGGTGTAGTCGCCGCGGCGGTAGCCTTCGTCCCAGATCAGGCCCTGCAGCGCCTTCAGTGCGGTGTGCTTGCGGTCCTGGTCGATCCAGCCCTGCAGCGTCTCGGCCACCAGGCTGTCCTGGCAGGCGCCGCCGATCTCGGTGGCCACCGCATCCAGCCAGCGGCGGACTTCCGGCTGCTGGCCGTGCTCGGCGACGAACGCGGGCAGCGCCTTGCGGGCATAGGGGAACAGCACGTTCTTGACGAACGAGATGCTGCTGGTGGTGCCTTCGATATCGGTCAGGATGACGCGGGGCTGCATGGATCAGGAGGCCTGGGTAGGTACGTAACGGGGGAATTTCTGCGCGATGTCGGTGCCGGTGAAGTGACCGACCCAGCCATCCGGCTCGGTGAAGAAGCGGATCGCCACGAAGCTGGGCTCGTCGCCCATGTCGAACCAGTGGGTGGTGCCATCGGGTACGGCGATCAGGTCGTCCTTCACGCACTCGATCTCATAGACCTTGTCACCCACGTGCAGGGTGAACAGGCCGGAGCCTGCCACGAAGAAGCGCACCTCGTCTTCCTTGTGGAAGTGTTCGTCGAGGAACTTCCTGCGCAGCTCGGCGCGGTTCGGGTTGTCCGGGGCGATCGAGGCCACGTCCACGCTCTTGAAGCCGCGCTCGGCAACCAGGCGGTCGATGTCGGCGCGGTAAGCGGCGAACACTTCATCCTGGCTGGCGCCCGGTGCGACCGGTGCGGTGGCCTGCCAGCGCTCGAAGGTGACGCCGATCTTCTGTAGCTCGGCAGCGATGACCGCGCCGTCCTGGGTGTCCAGCAGCGGTGATTCGGGGCGGGTGTCGTCGTAGATGCGCAGTCGGCTCATGGCGGCAGCTTGAACGTCTCGGGGGGAAGACAGGGTAGCAGGGTGGGCACGAGGTGCAGATTCCGGATCGGCATCTGCACCTGTGTGCGGGTTCAGCCGCGCAGCTTGCGCAGTTCCAGCTCGCAGTGGAACAGGAACTCGAACGCTTCCAGGTGGCGGCGTGCCTCGGCCATGTCGCGGCCCCAGGCATACAGGCCGTGGCCGTCGATCAGGTAGCCCCACAGGTTCTGACGGTCGAGCAGGTCATCGACCTGCTTCGAAAGCACGTTCATGTCCTGGGTGTTGGCGAACACCGGCACGTCGATGGCCATCTCGTGGGTGCTGTTGCCGGCGAAGGCCTTCAGCAGCTCGTAGCCTTCCAGGCGGATGTGGCCCTGCGGCGCGTACAGGCGCGAGGCGACGGTCTGCACCGGCGAGTGGGTGTGCAGCACGCAGCCGATTTCCGGGAAGCGGCGGTACAGCTGGGTGTGCAGCAGGGTTTCGGCGGACGGGCGCAGCGGGCGGCCGACGGCCAGGCCGTCGAAGTCCACCACCATGATGTCGTCCTCGATCAGGCGGCCCTTGTCCTTGCCGGAGACGGTGATCGCGGCGTGGCGGTCGTCCAGGCGGTGGGAGAAGTTGCTGCTGGTGGCCGGGGTCCAGCCGGCGTGGGCCAGTTCGCGGACGTTGTCGATCAGCAGCTGGGCCAGTTCGCTCAGGCGCGCGGTGTCGTACGGGAAGGTGGGGGCGTTCATGCCGTCGATTTTACTGGATTCGGCCAACGGCTGAGCCCCTCGTGGCGGGTCGTGTAGAGCGGTTCATGGACGGGGCGTGGCGGGCGGGCCGTGCAGGGGACGCTGCAAGTACGTCCATGTAAGCTCGATGGCGCCATCCATGGCGCCAACGCCCCTGCACGGCCCACCCGCCACGCCTCTGGCAGGTTCCGGCGTACGGCCAGCCACGGAGTGAAGAAGGAAAAGCGAAAAGCGAAAAGCGGGTCGCTTCGCTGCGCTTGCTCGGAGCGGAGCATGGCTCCGCTCTACAACAGATTCGTTCCGATACATTCGTTTCCGGGAACGCTTCATCCACGCATGGCGTGGATCCACCGGATGCGCCGGGAGACTGTCATGGGCGGGGAGGCATGGGTTCGCGGGGGTATCCGCGCCATGGATGGCGCGGCTAAGCCTCCATGGACGGATTCACGGCGTCCCCCGCGAACCCATGCCTCCCCGCCAAACCCCTCAGCCCAGCTGTTGCCGTTGCTCCGGCTTCAAAGGCGGGTGCAGGGCCGCAGGCCCTGCAATGCAAAAAACCTCACTTACCCCGCAGGCGGCTGTGCCTGAACCCGTAGCAGAAATAGATCACGAAGCCGACGAACGTCCACACCCCCATCAGCATCCAGTTGTGCATCGTCATCGCCGACAGCAGGGCAAGGCAACTCAGCACGCCCAGGCTGCAGATCAGCCACGCCATCGGCATGCGGAACGGACGCGGCAGGTCCGGCTGGGTGCGGCGCAGGATCAGCACGCCCGCGCACACCGCAGCGAACGCGATCAGCGTGCCCATCGAGGTCAGCTCACCGAGGATATCCAGCGGGAACAGCGCCGCCAGCAGCGCGATGCCGATACCGGTGATCACGGTGTTGATGTGCGGGGTACGGTACTTCGGGTGGATTTTGGTGAACACCGGCGGCAGCAGGCCGTCGCGGCCCATGATCATGAAGATGCGCGGCTGGCCGATGATCATCACCAGCACCACCGAGGACAGGCCGACCAGTGCGCCGACCTCGACCACCCAGCGCAACCAGCCCAGCTGCGGATGCGCGGCCACCGCGGTCACCACCGGCTCGTCGGTGCCCAGCAGCTGGAACGGCACCAGGCCGGTCATCACTGCGGCCATCGCGATGTACAGCACGGTGCAGATCACCAGCGACAGCATCATGCCGAACGGCATGTCGCGCTGTGGATTCTTCGATTCCTGCGCCGCCACCGACACCGCCTCGAAGCCGATGTAGGCGAAGAACACCATCGCCGCACCGCGCAGCACGCCTTCCATGCCGTACTTGCCGGGGCCTTCGTTGGCCGGAATGAACGGGGTCCAGTTGCTGGTGTCCACGTACTTCCAGCCGACCACGATGACCAGCACGATCAGGCCGGTCTTGAGCACGACCATCGCCATGTTCATCGCCGAGGACTTGCTGATGCCGACGTAGCACAGCCAGGTCAGCAGCAGCACCAGTGCGGCGGCGGGCAGGTTGGCGATCGCGCCGGTCGGGCGCAGCTGTGCATCGAGTGGGGCACTGACCAGCGCCGCCGGTAGATGGATGTCGAACTGGCTGAGCAGGCTGAGGAAATAGCCGGTCCAGCTGACCGCGACCGCCGAGGCGGAGACGCCGTACTCGAGCACCAGCATCCAGCCGATGAACCAGGCCGAGAGCTCGCCGAAGGTGGCGTAGGTGTAGGTGTAGGCGCTGCCGGAGACCGGCACCATCGAGGCGAATTCCGCGTAGGCCAGCGCGCAGAAGGCGCAGCAGATGGCGGCCAGTACGAAGGACAGCATGATGGCCGGGCCGGCGTGGTTGGCGGCGGCCTGGCCGGTGATGACGAAGATGCCGCCGCCGATCACCGCGCCGATACCCAGGGCAGTCAGCCCCCAGGGGCCGAGGTGGCGGCGCAGGCTCAGGCCGTTGGCGTCTTCATGGGCGGCATGCGGGTGCTTGGTGGCCCACAGTTGCTTGAACATGTGTGGTGGTCTTGTCGAAGCGCGCCATGACCGGCGCGCGGGGAAAACGGACGGGCCGGCGCGAGGCCGGCCCGTAGGCGGATCAGGGCGACTTGGCCAGCTTGCTGTTGCGGATGCCGTAGCCCAGGTAGATCAGCAGGCCGAGCAGCGTCCAGCCAACGAACAGGTGCCAGTGCACCACGAACGCCTGCCAGAACAGGAACAGGCAGGTGGCTGCGCCGAGCGGGCAGATGATCCACACCGCCGGCACGCGGAACGGGCGGTGGATCTCCGGCTTGGTATAGCGCAGCACCAGCACGCCGATGCAGACCGTGGCGAAGGCCAGCAGGGTGCCCATCGAGACCAGTTCGCCCAGCACGTTCAGCGGTACCAGGCCGGCCAGTGCCGCGGCGATCACGCCGACCACGATGGTGGCGACGTACGGGGTGCGGAAGCGGGCGTGGACCCTGCCGAAGAACTTCGGCAGCAGGCCGTCGCGGGAGATGGTGTAGGCGATGCGGGTCTGGCCCATCATCATCACCAGCACCACCGAGGACAGGCCGGCGATGGCGCCGATCTCGACCAGGGTCTTCAGCCAGGACAGGGTCGGGTAGGGTTCCAGCGCGGTGGCCACCGGCTTGTCGGTGCCCAGCAGGTGGTACGGCATCATGCCGGTCAGCACCGCGCAGACGATGATGTAGACGATGGTGCACACCGCCAGCGAGCCGAGCAGGCCGATCGGCATGTTGCGCTGCGGGTCCTTGGTTTCGCCGGCGGCGGTGGAGACCGCATCGAAGCCGATGTAGGCGAAGAACACGATGGTGGCCGCACGGAACACGCCGCTCCAGCCGAACTCACCCGCCACGCCGGTGTTTTCCGGGATGAACGGCTGCCAGTTGGCCGGGTCGATGTGGGCCGCGCCGATGCCGATGAACAGGCAGATGACGGTGACCTTGATCGCCACGATGATCGCGTTGACAAAGGCCGACTGGGTCACGCCCACGTACAGCAGGCCGGACACCGCCGCCACGATCAGTACTGCCGGCAGGTTGAACAGCTTGCCCGAGGCGATGAACTCGCTGCCGGTCCAGGCGATCGGGGCTGCGCTGAGCGCATCCGGGAACGGCATGTGCAGCGTGGTGGTGATGAAGCTGATCAGGTATGCCGACCAGCCCACCGCGACCGAGGCCGAGGCGAACAGGTATTCCAGCACCAGGCACCAGCCGATGAACCAGGCCATGCCCTCGCCGAGGGTGGCGTAGGAGTAGGAGTAGGCGCTGCCGGAGACCGGCATCATCGCCGCGAATTCGGCGTAGCACAGGCCCGCCAGGGCGCAGGCGAAACCGGCGATGACGAACGACAGCATCACTGCCGGGCCAGCGTGGTTGGCCGCAGCCTGGCCGGTCAGCACGAAGATACCTGCGCCGATCACCGCGCCCACGCCAAGCAGGATGAGGTGTTTAGCCGTGAGGGTCCGTTTCAACGTGGCTTCGCCGTCCAGGCTGCCTTCGATGGGTTCGCCAGCATCGACGTGCCCGGCCGGTTCAACCGGCTTGACCCTCAACAGAGCTTTCAGCATGCAGTACTTCCTAGTGATCGGATTGGGTGGGCCGCCGATACGTTGCCGGCAACCCTGGAATGGTGAAGGCCGCGCGAACGGCCCGCTGTACCTTAGCCAAAGCTGAAGCCAACGCACAAGCGCAATCGCAACAATGAACGGCGATAATGAGCAGTATTTTTCCAAACGCCGCCCATTCATGAGCCAGACCGCCGAAACCCTTGCCGTGCTTGACGATCGCCTGCGTGGCCTGCTGCGGGACTACGCCCGCCGCGAGCCCGCCCACGACGCATTGGCTGCCGAATTCGGCACATTGTTGGACGATCCGGAAGATCCGTTCCGGCGCGAGCGGCTGGCCGGCCACTTCACCGCCAGCTGCTGGCTGGTCAGTGCCGACGGCCAGCGCCTGCTGCTGACCCATCACCGCAAGCTGCAGCGCTGGCTGCAGCTGGGCGGCCACGCCGACGGCGACCGCGACCTGGCCCAGGTGGCACTGAAGGAAGCCGAAGAAGAATCGGGACTGAGCGGCCTGGTGTTGGAAGACCCGGGCATCTTCGATATCGACAAGCACTGGATTCCGGAGCGCAAGGAGGTGCCGGGCCACTGGCACTACGACGTACGTTTCGTGATCCGCGCGCTGGGTGGCGAAGCCTTCGTGCTCAGCGAGGAGTCACTGGAACTGGCCTGGCGGCCGGTGACCGAGGTCGCGGCCGATCCGGAATCGGACGAATCCATGCAGCGCATGGCGCGCCGGTGGCTGACGCGCTGAAGAAAAAGGGGACGGAGGGGATTAAGTCGTTTACGCCGCATGTGCCGCAAACGACTTAATCCCCTCCGTCCCCTTTTTTCAGTACAGGATGCGCGTGCGCAGCGTGCCCGGAATCGCGGCCAGCTCGTCGCGCACGGCGGCGGCTTGTTCCTCGCTGGCGGTGATGTCGATCACCACGTAGCCCACCTTCGGGTCGGTGCGCAGGAACTGGCCGTCGATGTTGACGTTGTGGCGCGAGAAGATCTCGTTGACCTTGGACAGCACGCCCGGCACGTTCTGGTGGATGTGCAGCAGGCGCAGGCTGTCGGCGTGCTCGGGCAGGGTCACTTCCGGGAAATTGACCGCCGACAGGGTGCTGCCGTTGTCGCTGTAGCGCACCAGCTTGGCGGCCACTTCAACGCCGATGTTGTCCTGCGCCTCCAGCGTGCTGCCGCCCACGTGCGGGGTCAGGATCACGTTGTCGTGGCGGGTCAGCGGCGATTCGAAGATATCGCCATTGCCCTTCGGTTCGACCGGGAACACGTCCAGCGCGGCGCCGCCGACGTGGCCGCTGGCCAGGGCCGCGTCCAGCGCATCGATGTCGACCACGGTGCCGCGCGCGGCGTTGATCAGGTGCGCGCCCTTGCGCATCTTCGCCAGCTCGGTGCTGCCGATCATCCACTGCGTGGACGGGGTCTCCGGCACGTGCAGGGTGACGATGTCGGCGCGCGCCAGCAGGTCGTCCAGGCTGGCCGCCGCACGGGCATTGCCCAGTGCCAGCTTGGTTTCCACGTCGTGGAAGATCACCTGCATGCCCAGCGATTCGGCCAGCACGCCGACCTGGGTGCCGATGTGGCCGTAACCGATGATGCCCAGCGTCTTGCCGCGCACTTCATGGCTGCCGCTGGCCGACTTCGACCAGCCGCCGCGATGGCATTCAGCGTTCTTCTGCGGAATGCCACGGGTCAGCATGATCGCCTCGGCGATCACCAGCTCGGCCACGCTGCGGGTGTTGGAGTACGGCGCGTTGAACACCGGGATGCCGGCCAGCTCGGCCGCGTCCAGGTCGACCTGGTTGGTGCCGATGCAGAAGCAGCCCACCGCGATCAGGCGTTTGGCCTCGGCCAGCACTTCGGCGCTGAGCTGGGTGCGCGAACGGATGCCGACGATGTGCGCCTCGGCGATGCGCGCCTTCAGTTCGTCCTCGGGCAGCGCCTTGGTGTGCGCTTCGATCTGGCTGTAGCCGGCGGCGCTGAATACCTCCACGGCGGTCTGGCTGACCCCCTCCAGCAACAGCACGCGGATATCCTGCTTCGGGAACGAGGTCTTCTTCGGCGACATGGGGCGACACGGCCAGTGGGACAGGGGCTGACCACTATGCCAGATCGCAGCGACCATGGTGCAGTGCGCAATTGGTTGCATCCGTAGCTATCTGCACGGCTGCGGGGCTGGACGCTGGCGCGTGCCGCTGGCACGCTTGCCCGTTCTTCACGCACCGCGCTGGACTGTCATGACCGATTCCCGCATTGCCTCGCTGCAGCAGGCCTGTCCCGGCCTGAAGCTGAAGACCGACCCGGCCGACCTGGAGCATTACGGGCGCGACTGGACCCGGCGCTGGACGCCGGCGCCGCTGGCGATCGCACTGCCGGCCACGGTCGAGGAAGTGCAGGCGGTGATGCGTTGGAGTGCAGGCGAGGGCGTGGCCGTGGTGCCGTCCGGTGGCCGCACCGGCCTCTCGGGTGGCGCGGTGGCCGCCAACGGCGAGCTGGTGCTCAGCCTGGAACGGATGAACAAGGCGCTGGCCTACGACGCGGTCGATCGCACCCTGGTGGTGCAGGCCGGCATGCCGCTGGAGGCCGTGCACAACGCCGCGCTGGATCACGGCCTGATCTACCCGGTGGATTTCGCTGCGCGCGGGTCCTGCTCGATCGGCGGCAACATCGCTACCAATGCCGGTGGCATCCGCGTGATCCGCTACGGCAACACCCGTGAGTGGATCGCGGGGCTGAAGGTGGTCACCGCTGACGGCGAGTTGCTGGAACTCAACAAGGGGCTGATCAAGAACTCCAGCGGCTATGACTTCCGCCAGCTACTGATCGGCTCGGAGGGCACGCTGGGCGTGATCGTCGAGGCGACGGTGAAACTGACCGACCCGCCGCCGGCCAGCAACGTGATGCTACTGGCGCTGCCCAGCTTCGACGTGCTGATGCAGGTGTTTGCTGCGTTCCGCGCGCGCCTGCAGCTGCAGGCCTTCGAGTTCTTCACCGACCGGGCGCTGGAGCACGTGCTGGCGCATGGCGCGCAGGCACCGTTCGACGAGGTGCATCCGTACTACGTGGTCACCGAGTTCGCCGCGGGCGACGAGGCCCAGGAAGCGGCGGCGATGGCCGCGTTCGAGGACTGCATGGGCAATGGCTGGGTCAGCGATGGCGTGATCAGTGCCAGCGACGCGCAGGCCGCGCAGCTGTGGCGCCTGCGCGAAGGCATCACTGAGTCGCTTGCCCGTTACAAGCCCTACAAGAACGATGTTTCGGTGCGGATCTCGTCGATGCCGGCGTTCCTGGCCGAGACCCAGGCGCTGATCGGGCAGGCCTATCCGCATTTCGACGTGGTCTGGTTCGGCCACATCGGTGACGGCAATCTGCACATCAACGTGCTCAAGCCGGACGACACCAGCGACGCTGATTTCGTGGCGCAATGCGAGCACGTAACCAAGCTGCTGGCGCAGGTGCTGGCCCGCTTCGACGGCAGCATCTCGGCCGAGCACGGCATCGGTCTGGTCAAGAAGGGCTACCTGGACAGCACCCGCGGCCCGGCCGAGATCGCCCTGATGAAGGCGGTCAAACGCGCGTTCGATCCCCAAGCGCGGCTGAATCCCGGCAAGCTGTTCGACGTTTGAGCCGGGCAAATCCTTCACGCACCCGTTACGCTCCACGCTTCCTAACAACCGGCTTCGAACCGATGACCCGTCCGCTTCTGCTGCTTGCCCTGCTGTCCCTGCCGCTGGCCGGCTTCGCTTCCAGCTTCGCCGGCACCTCGGCCGGCTCGGCCACCGGTGCGTCCTCCGGTTCCTCGGGCAGCAGCTCGGGTGACGACAAGGTGGTGCTGGCTGCACGCGACGATGCCGCTGCGTTCGTCGCCAGCGACGGCCAGATCCGTGGCGCTCGCCTGCAGGCGGCGCTTGTCCACCTGCGTGAGCAGAGCACTGCCGCACAGCAGCAGAGCGACCTGGAACTGGCCCGCGCGCTGCTGGCACGTTGATCCTGCCTTCGGGTAGTGCCGGCCGCTGGCCGGCAACGCCATGACAACTGCAAGGAACGCAGCCACGCACGGCGTGGCTCTACTGCTGATCGCCCACGTCGCGCACGCGGCTGACCGCCTGCAGCTCGATCCTGCGGGGTTGAGCCCTGCACAGCAGCAGGTGGCGACGCAGACCCTGGCCGACGTGCAGTCATTGTTGCCAGATGGCCTGCTGCGCGCCCTGCCGGCGCAGGTGCAGGTGCGCTGGAGTGATGGCCTTCCCGCCGAGGTGCATGGCCGCGCCTTCGCCGGCCGCATCACGTTGCGCCGCGATCTGCTGGATGACGGCATGCCCGGCGCCCGGCGTGCGCGACGCAGCGCGCTGGTACACGAACTGACCCATGTTGCCGACCGTACGGCGGCGAACTGGTCGCGCAGTATGCGCTGGCGTGATCTGGCCGGATGGCAGCGCAAGCCCTGGCATATCGGCCGTGGCGACAACGATTTCCGTGACCGTAGTCCGGACGCCTATGAACTGAAGGATCCGGCCGAGTACCTGGCAGTGAACGCCGAGCATTTCGTGCTCGACAGTGAATTCGCTTGCCGGCGACCGGCACTGGCGCAGTGGTACCAGATGCATTTTGGAACGCCGCCTTCGTTGCCGCAGCCGCAATGCGCTACGACACTGCCGTTGCTGCAGGCCGAATCGGAAGAGGGCGCGGCGTCGTTGCTGCAACTCGACCCGGCACGCGTCTACGCGGTGGATTACCTGTTTGCCGAAGGCAGCGCGCAGCCGATGAGCCGCTGGGGCCACAGCATGCTGCGGCTGGTGATCTGCCGGCCGGGCCGTGCGCCGGGGCCGGACTGTCGCCTGGACCTGGAATACCACCGTGTGCTTTCGTTCCGTGCCTTCGTTGGTGACGTGCAGATTTCCAACTGGCGTGGCCTTACCGGTGGCTACCCGTCGCGACTGTTCGTGCTGCCGCTGCAGCAGGTGGTGGACGAGTACACCAAGGTCGAGCTGCGCGGGTTGCAGTCGCTGCCGTTGCAGTTGTCGCCCGGCGAGATCGCCAGCCTGCTCGAGCGCACTGCGCAGGTGCACTGGAGCTATGACGGGCGCTATTACTTCGTCAGCAACAACTGCGCGGTGGAAACCGCCAAGCTGCTGCAGGCGGGTGTGCCTCGGCTGGGGGAGGCCGGGCTGGCCCAGCTGAGTCCGCGTGGTTTGAAGCGTCGGCTGTCGCAGCTGCATGTGCTGGACGAGCAGGTACTCACGGACCGCAATGCAGCACAGGCGCAGGGTTACTACTTCGCCTCGGCACGCGATCACTACCAGCAGTTGTTCGGCGTGGCGGCAGCCCAGCTGGCAATGCCCGCACGCGATGTACGCGGCTGGTTGAAGCTGCCTGCACGGCAACGGGCACCGTGGTTGCTGAAGGGCGACCTGCGCGCAAGCGCCGGCCTGCTGCTGCTGGAACAGGCTGCGCAACGCCGCGCCGAGCTGCGCGCGCGAGATGTGCTGAAACGGCGCCTGCTGGCCGCACCGGACAGTGCCGAGACCCGGGGCCTGCGCCAGTTGCTGGAGCAGGGTGGGCAATGGATGCGCCCGGGTACGCTGCTGGCGGACGGCGGCTACGGGTTGCCGCTGGCCGATGAGCAGGCGGTGCTGGCCGAAGCGGTTGCCACTGCCAGCGCGCAGGCGGTGCCGGCCTGGCAGGCGCTGCGCGTACAGCTGCGTCAGCAGCTGCCGGAGAAGCAGCGCAACGAAATGGATGCGATCGACGCCAACCTCGCTGCGCTCGGTGCCCGCCTGCGGGAACAGGCAGCCACGCCGGCTATTGGCGCGGCAGCTCGATAACGAAACGGCTGCCACCAGCGTTGCCCTCCGTGCAGTAGACGCGGCCGCCGTGCGCGTCGGCGATGGCCTTGACCACCGCCAGGCCGAGCCCGCTACCGCCACCCTGGCGCGAACGCGAACCGTCGGCACGCATGAACGGAGAGAAGATGTCGGCGTGCAGCTCAGGGTCGATGCCCGGGCCCTCATCCTCGATCGCTACCTGCACATGGCCCGGTGTGTCATGCACGGCAATCCGCACCTTGCCCGGGCTGGCATAGCGGCGCGCGTTCTCCAGCAGCGCCAGCAGCGCCTGGCGCAGGCGGGTCGGGTCGCAGTGCGCGTTGTGTTCTTCGCGGCTGGTTTCCAGCTCCAGCACGAAGCCGGCGGCGCGGAACTGGGGATCGACCAGGGTCATCACCGAATGCACTTCGGCCACCACGTCGGTACGTGCGCGGCGCACGTCCAGCCGCGCATTGTCGGACAGGCTCAGCACGCGCAGATCCTCGATCAGTCGTGACAGGCCCTCGACCTGGGCGAGCAGGCTGCGGAACTGTGATTCGTCCGGCTGGAAGACGCCCTCGGCCAGGCCCTGCAGGCGGCCGCGCAGGATCGTCACCGGAGTCCGCAGTTCATGGGCGATGGCTGCGTGCCACATCGCACGCTCGCTTTCCACGTGCTGCAGCCGCCTTGCCATGGCGTTGAAGTCCTCGACCAAGGTGGCCACTTCGCCCGGCGAGTTTTCCTCGACGCTGGCACGGGCACCGAGGTCGCCGCCCGCGAGCGCGCGCACGCTGTCCACCAGCGAATTCAACGGCGACAGGATGCGATGGGCAAGGCGGAACGAGGCGGCAATGGCCAGCGCCAGGCCGGTCAGGATCACGCCGACCATCCATGCCAGTTCAGGGCCGGTCGGCAGCCAGCTTTCCGGCTCCTCGGTAGTGCCGGGGAAGAATTCGACCAGGACCGCATACAGCAGCCACGATGACAGGATCATCATCACGATGACGCCGATCACCATCAGCGACATCGAGACGATGATGTGGCGGCTGAGCCCGGAGCGGCGCAGGCGGGCCATCAGCGGTCGGCCATCAACCGGTAGCCGACGCCACGCACGCTGGCCGGCACATTGACCATGCCCACTTCATCCAGCTTGCGGCGCAGCTTGCTGACATGGCTGTCGACCGTGCGCTCCAGCGCCTCGCTTTCCGGCAGGCATTCGTGCATCAGTTCACTGCGGCTGAAGATGCGGGTCGGCGCCAGCGCCATGCAGTGCAGCAGCTTGAACTCGGTGAGCGTGAGCAGCACTTCGTGGCTGTAGCCTTCGCCTTCCACGTGTACGGCGTGGGTGGCCGAGTCGATCAGCAGCGGGCCCGCCCGCAGCGCGGTCGGGGCGTCCACGCGCGAGGCGCGCAACGTACGCCGCAGCACGGCGCGCACGCGCGCCGCCACTTCGGCCGGATTGAATGGTTTGACCACGTAGTCATCAGCGCCCATGCGCAGTGCGGTCAGCTTGTCCAGGTCCTGGTCCAGTGCGGTCAGCATGATCACCGGCGTCTCGCCGCGCTGGCGCAGCTGGGTCAGCACGCTCCAGCCATCCAGCCGCGGCAGCTGCACGTCGAGCAGGACCAGGTCGGGGCGGGCGCTGCGATGCAGGTCCAGTGCGCTGTGGCCGTCGGCGGCGCGCAGCGTACGCAGTCCTTCGCGTTCCAGATAGGCGGTAAGAATGTCGGCGATCTCGGCCTCATCCTCGACGATCAGGACGAGGGCGGCGAGGGCAGGGGCGGCATGCATGCAGGGGCGGGGCCTTAAGGTGCTTGCCTCCATCGTATCTCCACAGTTCCTCCATCGAAACCCCATCATCGCCACGCACACTGCGTTCTTCAGAACCTATCAGCCGCCCGCGCGGCATTGTGCACAGCAATGAGAACCTTCAGGACTCCGGTCGCGTTGATCGCGGCCCTCGCCCTGGCCATGACGGCCTGCTCCACCCCCGAAGCCACGCCCGAAGCCGCACCCCGCGTGAGCGTGGTTACCGTCGGCCCGCAGGTGGTGCAGCGTGACGACGAACTGCCTGGCCGCGTGGCCGCCGTGCGCACCGCGCAGATCCGAGCGCAGGTGGGTGGCATCGTGCAGCGCCGGCTGTTTGACCAGGGCGCGGAAGTAGACGCCGGCCAGGCCCTGTTCCAGATCGATCCGGCGGCCTTCCGTGCCGATGTCGATTCGGCACTGGCCGCGCTGCAGCGCAGTGAGGCCGCCCTGGGCCGCAGTCGCGTGCAGTCGCAGCGCCTGCATGCACTGGCCGCGGCACAGGCCGTCAGCCAGCAGCATCGCGACGATGCCAGTGCCGAGTACGAACAGGCCCGTGCCGCGGTGAATGAAGCGCGCGCGATCCTGGCCCGTCGCCAGCTCGACCTGCGCTATGCCACGGTCAGCGCGCCGATTGCCGGCCGCATCGACCAGGCGCTGGTGACCGAAGGCGCACTGGTCGGCGTGGCCGATGCCGAGCCGATGGCGGTGGTACAGCAGATCGACCAGGTCTACGTCGATGTGCGCCAGCCGGCGGCCCAGCTGGAATCGCTGCAGCGCAGTGCTGCCGGTGGTGGCGAGCTGCCGGTGACGATCATCGGTGCCGCCGGCAAGCCGCTGTCCGAGCGTGGCCAGATGCTGTTCTCCGGCATCAACGTCGATGCGCGTACCGGTGATGTGATCCTCCGCATCCTGGTCGACAACCCGCAGCGCCAGCTGCTGCCCGGCATGTATGTGCGCGCGAAAGTGCCGCGGGGTGCACCGGCCAGCGCGCTGACCGTGCCGCAGCAGGCCGTGCTGCGCAGCGCCGGTGGCCAGGCCTATGCCTGGGTGATCGGTGGCGATGGCAAGGCGGTGATCCGCACGCTGGAGGTCGACGGCAGCGTTGATCGCCAGTGGCTGGTGCGCACCGGCCTGAAGGCGGGCGAAAAGGTGGTGGTCGAGGGCCAGGAACGCCTGCAGGAAGGCGTGGTGGTCGATGCGCGCGACTGGCAGGTGCCGGTCGCCAGCGCCGGCGCGGTGCAGGCCGGCAGCAAGGGCTGAGCCTTTCCCGGGCCAGCCCCTCCAGGAAAATCCAACATGGCACGTTTCTTCATCGATCGCCCGGTGTTCGCCTGGGTGCTGGCGATCTTCATCATCCTGGCCGGCGTACTGGCGATTCCGCGCTTGGCCGTGGAGCGCTATCCGGCGGTCGCGCCGCCCAGTGTCAGCATCTATGCCAGCTACCCGGGTGCCAGCCCGCAGACGCTGAATGATGCGGTGGTCGGCCTGATCGAGCGCGAGCTGTCCAGCGTCAAGCACCTGCTGTACTTCGAATCGTCGGTGGACACCTCCGGCGAAGCCTCGATTACTGCGACCTTCAAGCCCGGTACCAACCCGGAGCTGGCGCAGGTGGACGTGCAGAACCGGATCAAGGCGATCGAGCCGCGCCTGCCGCGCAGCGTGCGCCAGAACGGCCTGTTCGTGGAGGCCGCCGATTCCGGCTTCCTGATGCTGGTCGGCCTGCGTTCGCCGGATGCCAGCGTCAGCGAGGCCGCGCTGGGCGATTTCATGGCGCGCAACATCATCGAAGAGCTGCGCCGCATCGATGGCGTCGGCCGCGTGCAGCTGTTCGGTGCCGAACAGGCGATGCGCGTTTGGCTGGACCCGACCCGGTTGACCGGCTACGGCCTGACCATGGGCGATGTGGCCACCGCCATCGAGCAGCAGAACCTGGAGATCTCGCCGGGACGCATCGGTGATTCGCCGGGTGTTCCGGGCCAGCGCATCACCGTGCCGCTCAGCGCCGATGGGCAGCTGTCCACGCCGGAGCAGTTCGCAGCCATCGTGCTGCGCGCCGGGGCAGACGGTTCACGGGTGGTGCTGGGCGATGTCGCCCGCGTCGAACTGGGCGCGCAGAGCTATGCGTGGGGCACCCGTGAGGATGGCCACCCAGCGACCGCCGCCGGGGTGCAGTTGCGTCCTGGCGCGAACGCAGTGCGCACCGCGTCGGCGGTACGCGAGCGCATGGCCGAATTGGCGCCGCTGCTGCCGCGCGGCGTGGAGTCGAGCATTCCGTTCGACACCGCACCGTTCGTGAAGATCTCGATCCAGAAGGTGGTGCAGACGCTGCTGGAGGCCATGCTGCTGGTGTTCGCGGTGATGTACCTGTTCCTGCAGAACTGGCGCTACACGCTGATTCCGGCGCTGGTCGCACCGATCGCGCTGCTCGGCACCTTCGCGGTGATGCTGGCACTGGGCTTCTCGATCAACGTGCTGACCATGTTCGGCATGGTGCTGGCGATCGGCATCATCGTCGACGACGCCATCGTGGTGGTCGAGGGCGTGGAACGGATCATGGCCGAGGAAGGACTGCCGCCGCGCGAGGCCACCATCAAGGCGATGCGCGAGCTGACCGGTGCGGTGATCGGCATCACCCTGGTGCTGACCGCCGTGTTCATTCCGATGGCGTTGGCCAGCGGCTCGGTGGGCGCGATCTACCGCCAGTTCACCGTGGCGATGGCGGTGTCGATCCTGTTCTCGGCGCTGCTGGCATTGAGCCTGACGCCGGCACTGTGCGCGACCCTGCTGCGCCCGAACACCCATGGTCATCATGGTCGGGGCGGGCTGTTCGGCGCCTTCAATCGTGGCTTCGAGGCGATGACCGGGCGCTACCAGCGTGGCGTGGCCTCGGTGCTGCAGCGCAGTGGGCGGGTGATGGGCGTGTTCGCCGCACTGGTGGTGGCGCTGCTGCTGGGCCTGCACTGGTTGCCGGGCGCATTCCTGCCGGAAGAAGACCAGGGCTATTTCATGACTTCGATCCAGTTGCCGGCCGAAGCCACGGCCGAGCGCACGCTGGCCGTGGTCGAAGCCTACGAACGGCATGTGGCGTCACGCCCGGGCATCGGCTCCAACCAGTCGATCCTTGGCTACAGCTTCTCTGGCTCCGGTCCGAGCGCGGCGCTGACCTACACCATGCTCAAGGACTGGGGCGAGCGCGCAGGCGCCACCGCGGCCGGCGAGGTGGAGGCCGCGCAGAAGGCGATGGCCACGATTGCCGAGGGCGAGGTGATGAGCGTGATGCCGCCGGCGATCGACAGCCTGGGCCGTTCGTCCGGGTTCTCGCTCGCCCTGCAGGCGCGTACCGGGCAGAGCCAGGCCGAACTACGCGCGGCCCTGCAGCAGCTGCTGAAGCTGGCCGAGGCCAGCCCGCTGCTGTCCGAGGTGCATGCCGATGGCCTGCCGGCCGGCACCAGCGTGCGGCTGGACATCGACCGGGCCAAGGCCGAGGCGATGGGCGTGGGCTTCGAACACATCAGCAGCACGCTGTCGGCGGCGATGGGCTCGCAGTACGTCAATGACTTCCCCAACAAGGGCTGGTTGCAGCAGGTGATCCTGCAGGCCGACGCGCCGCACCGGATGGAACTGGAGGACGTGCTGAAGCTGTACGTGCGCAACAGCGAGGGCGGCATGGTGGCGCTGTCCGAACTGGTGACCCCGCACTGGACCGAGGCGCCGCTGCAGCTGCAGCGCTATCTCGGCTTCCCGGCGCTGAATCTGTCCGGCGCCCCGGCCTCCGGCGTGTCGACCGGCCAGGCGATGGCGGAGATGGAGCGGTTGGCGGAGACGCTGCCATCCGGCTTCGCCCTGCAATGGACCAGCCAGTCGCTGCAGGAGCGCGAATCCGGTGCGCAGGCGCCGTGGCTGTTGCTGCTGTCGATGCTGGTGGTGTTCCTGGTGCTGGCGGCGCTGTACGAGAGCTGGTCGATTCCGCTGGCGGTGATGCTGGTGGTGCCCTTGGGCCTGCTCGGTGCGGTCGCGGCCGTGTTGTTGCGCGGCATGCCCAACGACGTGTTCTTCAAGGTCGGCATGATCACGGTGATCGGGCTGTCGGCGAAGAACGCGATCCTCATCGTCGAGTTCGCACGCCAGCTGCAGCAGCAGGGCCGTGGCCTGGTGGAAGCGGCGCTGGAGGCGGCACGGCTGCGCCTGCGGCCGATCGTGATGACTTCGCTGGCGTTTGCGCTGGGCGTGGTGCCGCTGATGTTGGCACAGGGCGCGTCGAAGGAAACCCAGCAGGCGATTGGAACCGGTGTGTTCGGCGGCATGGTCAGTGCGACCGTGCTGGCGGTGTTCTTCGTACCGGTCTTCTATGTAGTAGTGCAGGGCGCGCGGCAGTGGATCGCGCAACGCCTGCGCAGGCGCCGGCCGATGCCGGAAGGATCCGTGGATGGAACGGGACATCGTTGAAGACCTGCATGAGCGGCAGCTGGCAGCGCTGGAACAGCGCCTGCGGCAGGCATTGCTGGATGACGACCACGATGCGCTGACCGCGCTGGTATCGCCGGCCTTGTTCATGATGGATGGGCAGGGCGGGCGCATGCTCGATCTGCCCTGGCTGGGCGACTGGCTGGCCGGGAACCTGCGGGTGAGCAGCCTGCAATCGTACGCGGTGGAAACGCTGCTGTGCGGACGCCTGGCATTGTTGTCCAGCGACGTGCGCTTGTCGGTGCGCGGGCAGGGCCAGGAGCGCGAGCTGAAACTGCGCCTGCTGCGGGTCTGGACCTGCAGTTCCGGCGACAGCGGCGCGCAGCTGCTGTCGATGGCGGTACTGGCCGCATGAACGCGGTCAGGCCGCTTTCAGGCCCCGCTCACCGGCAGGTGGTAGGGTCGAAGATCTCTGTAGTGTCGACAAGGAGTCGAGCCATGCGTGTAGTCCCCAGTCTGTTGGCAGCCTCCCTCGGGTTGGTCCTGGCCGCGTGCCAGCCGGCACAGCCACCCGCTGCGGGCGGCACTGATGCCGCGCCGCCGGCCGCGCCCGAACCGGCTGCCAGCACCGGCGCCGGTACCGGCAGCGAGACCATGTACCGGTGTGGTGATCTGAACGTGCGCGCGACCTTCAATGGCGAGGATGCGGCGACGGTAGTGATCGGCGAACGTACCTTCGCCATGACCTCCGAGCGTGCGGCGTCGGGCGCGAAGTATGGCGATGGCCAGGGCAACAGCTTCTGGACCAAGGGCAGCGATGACGGCCTGTTGAGCCTGAAGGGCGAGGCCGATCGCGAGTGCCATGCGGTCGAAGCCACCGAAGGCGATGGCAGCGCCGGCAATGCCGCGTTCCGTGCCACCGGCAACGAACCGGGGTGGCTCGCGGTCGTAGATGGCGACACGCCAGGCCTGCAGGTGGAAGTCGATTACGGTGAGCGCCGCTTCGACGTGGCCAAACCCACCGAAGGCGCTGACGGCTGGAGCGGCAAGGCGTCCGACGGTACTGACGTCAAGCTCAGCTTCCAGCGCACCACCTGCCAGGACGACATGAGTGGCGAGGCGTTCGAGGCCAAGGTGAACCTGACCATCGGCACCCGCCAGTATCACGGCTGCGGCAACTTCGGCGCGAAGCAGCCGTAAGCCATCTGTAGAGCCGAGCCCACGCTCGGCTCTACATCATCGAGGGGTCAGCCCCCGCAGGGCTTCAGGTCGAGATCGAAGTCCAGGTCATAGCGGCCGTTGATCCCGATCAGCGCTGCGCGGACAGCGCAGTCACCGCGATGACGCGCGACCAGATCGGTGAAGTTCTTCTCGCGGCCTTCGCAGTATTTGGCGCTGGCCTCTTCCAGTTCACGGCGACGCTCGTCGTCGTACGGCTCTTCGCCGGCGAAATGCTGGCAGGTGTTCTCGCGCGCGAGGAAGGCCTGCACGTCGGCCGGCATCGCGCAGTAGATGCGCACGTCGTCGACGTCATACACATCCTCCGGGACCGGACAGCCTGCGGCTGCACGTACCTTGTCCAGGTCCTCATCGCCCGAGGGCTGCTCGGTAGCGGGCTCCGCTTCGGCGATGGCCTCCATGGCGGCCGGTGCCTCCACCGCTGGTGCGGCGGTCACGGCCGGTTCGGCTGGCGTGGCGTCGGCAGCATTGTCCGCTGCCTGCGGCGAACATGCCGCAAGCAGGGACAGGCAACCGATCAGCGCAAGGCGCTTAGTCGGCACGGCCAGCGAATTCGCCGGTGGCGGTGTTCACCAGCACGCGCTCGCCGTTGACGATGTACTCCGGCACCATGATTTCGATGCCGGTGTTGAGCTTGGCCGGCTTCGGGCGCTTGGTGGCGGTGCCGCCCTTCAGTTCCGGCGGCGTCTCGATCACTTCCAGCACCACCGAGGCCGGCAGCTGGATCGCCACCGGCTGCTCGTCGATCACCTGCACGTAGATGCCGGTCAGGCCGTCGGTGATGTAGCCGGCGTCGTCGCCGATCACGTCCGCGTCCAGGGTGTACGGGGTGTAGTCCTCGTCATCGAGGAACACGAAGGCATCGCCGTCCTTGTACGAATAGGTGGACTGGCGGCGCAGCAGTTCGACTTCGACCAGGTTGTCGTCGGCATCGAAGCTGGCGTCGAGCTTGTTGCCGCCCGGCACGCTGTACATGATGAAGCGGAAGCGGACGTTGCCGCCGCGACCCTGCGGCGAGCTGCGCTCGATGTCGCGGATCTGGTACACGCCGTTGTTGTACTCGACGACGTTGCCCTTCTTGATGTCGTTGGCTTTCATGGTGATCTAGGTCGTTGGGGGAGGGCGCCGTCCCGGCGCCCGGGGGAATCACTTCGGAGCGAGGCGGGTAGCGCCGTCCAGGCGGATGGTCTCGCCATTGAGGTAGGTGTTGCCGAGGATGAAGCCAACCAGGCTGGCGAAGTCTTCCGGCTTGCCCAGGCGTGACGGGAACGGGATCGACGCGGCCAGTGACTGCTGCACCGCCTCGGGCATGCCGTCGACCATCGGCGTCCAGAACACGCCTGGAGCAATCGTATTGACGCGGATGCCGAAGCGCGACAGTTCGCGCGCCATCGGCAGCGTCATCGACACCACGCCGCCCTTGCTGGCGGCATACGCGGCCTGGCCGATCTGGCCTTCGTAGGCGGCGATGCTGGCGGTGTTGATGATCACGCCGCGCTCGCCATCGGTACCGGCCTCGTTGTGCTGCATGCGGTTGGCCGCGGCCTTGGCCACGTTGAAGCTGCCGACCAGGTTGACCATCACCGTGCCCTGGAAGCCGGCCAGCGGCATCGGACCTTCCTTGCCCAGCACGCGGCCAGCGCCGAGGATGCCGGCGCAGTTCATCGCCACGTTCAGGCCGCCGAGGAACTCGTGGGCCTGGTCGATGGCTGCCGAAACGGCCGCTTCATCGCTGACGTTGACGTTGAAATAGCGGGCCTTGTCGGCACCCAGCCCGGCAACGGCGGCTGCGCCCTTGTCGTCGTTGAGGTCGAACAGGGCCACCTTGCCGCCCTGGGCGACGAGGTGCTGGGCCACGGCCAGGCCGAGGCCGGAGACGCCGCCAGTGATCACGGCACGTACGGAAGACAGCTGCATTGAACGGTCCTGCAGGTTCGAGAACCGCCGATTCTAACGGAAGCCGTGACCGCCGCTGTTGTGCACTGCGCCGCCGGTGCAGGGCGGCGCAGTGCAGCGGTCAGCCGGCGGCGGCCAATGCCTGGCCGGTGCGGCTGGCAGTGGCGCGGCCGAGCAGGCCGGCCAGCCAGCGGCCGGTCTCGGCCAGTGCAGGCAGGTCCACGCCGCTGTCCAGGCCCAGGCCCTGCAGCAGGTAGACCACGTCCTCGCTGGCGACATTGCCGCTGGCGCCCTTGGCATACGGGCAGCCACCGGCGCCAGACACCGCGCTGTCGACCACGCGCACGCCTTCTTCCAGGCAGGTGGCGATGTTGGCGATGGCCTGGCCATAGGTGTCGTGGAAGTGCACGGCCAGTGCGGCCATCGGAATCTCGGCGGCAACCGCCTGCAGCATCGCCCGGGCCTTGCGCGGGGTGCCGACGCCGATGGTGTCGCCCAGCGAGATTTCGTAACAGCCCATCTGGTGCAGGGCGCGCGCCACCCGCACCACGTCGGCCAGCGGCACCTCGCCCTGGTAAGGGCAGCCGAGCACGGTGGACACGTAACCGCGCACGCGCACGCCATCGGCGGCGGCGCGGCGCAGGATCGGCTCGAACCGGGCCAGCGATTCGTCGATGCCGGCATTGGTGTTGGTGCGGTTGAACGCTTCGGACGCGGCGGTGAACACCGCCACTTCCTCCACGCCCACCGCACGGGCGCGGTCGTAGCCCTGTTCGTTCGGCACCAGCACCGGGTAGTGGATGCCGGGCCGACGCTGGATGCCGGCGTAGACCTCGGCGGCATCGGCCAGCTGCGGGATCCACTTCGGGCTGACGAAGCTGGTCGCCTCGATGCTGCGCAGGCCGGTGGCCGACAGGCGGTTGATCAGTTCGATCTTGTCGGCGGTGGACACCGACTGCTTTTCGTTCTGCAGACCGTCACGCGGGCCGACCTCGACGATGCGGACATAGTCGCTCATGCGGCCACCTCGTCGGCAGGGCGGTGGCATACCGCCTCGATGTTGTTGCCATCCGGGTCGAGCACGAAGGCGCCGTAGTAATCCGGGTGGTACCACGGGCGCAGGCCCGGCGCGCCGTTGTCGCGGCCGCCGGCGGCGAGGGCAGCGGCATGGAAGGCGTCCACCTGGGTGCGGCTGGCGCAGGCGAAGGCCACGTGCACGCCGTGGCTGGCGGTGCCGCCATTGCCAAGCCAGAAGAACGGCTTGCCGTCGTTGCCGAAGCCGATGTGGTCGTGCGCGCCGGTCTGTTCGGCGGTGACTTCCATCACCACGCCGATCTGCAGCGGCGCCAGCGCCTGCAGGAAGAAGGTCTTGCTGCGCGCCAGGTCGGCGCTGGTCAAACCAAGATGATCGAGCATGTTCAGGCTTCCGTGACCCAGTGGGGCGCGCGCTTGTCGAGGAAGGCGCCCAGGCCTTCCTGGCCCTCGGCGGACACCCGCAGGCGCGCGATCAGGGCGGCATTATCGCGATCCAGGGCATCGCGGTCATGGCTGTCACGCACCTGCCGCACCAGCTGCTTGGCGCTGGAGGAAGCGATCGGGCCGGCCTTGTCGAGCAGGGCCAGCTGGCGCTGCACGGCCTCGTCCAGGCGTTCCGGCTCGACCAGCTGGTGGACCAGGCCGATGCGCAGCGCAGTCTCGGCGTCGAAATGCTCGCCGGTGGCGAACCAGCGCCGCGCCTGGCGCGGGCCGATGGCCTCGATCACGTAGGGCGAGATCACCGCTGGCAGCAGGCCGAGGCGGCTTTCGGTCAGGCCGAAGCGGGCCGCGGTGCTGGCGATGGCGATGTCGCAGCAGGCGACCAGGCCGACGCCGCCACCGAAGGCCGCGCCGTGGACCCGGGCCAGGGTCGGCTTGGGCAGCTCGTCCAGGGTGCGCATCAGCCGCGCCAGGGCCAGCGAGTCCTCGCGGTTGTCGGCCTCGCTGGCGGCGGCCATGCCACGCATCCACTGCATGTCGGCGCCGGCCGAGAAGGAGGCGCCGTGGCCGGCCACCACTACCGCGCGCACCGCGTCGTCGCGTCCGGCGGCTTCGAGGGCGGCGGTCAGCCGCGCTATCAAGCCGGCGTCAAAGGCATTGTGCAGCTCGGGCCGGTTCAGCCAGAGGGTGAGGACGGCGCCGCTGCGCTCGATCTGCAAAGCATCGTTCATGGGATTCCAGGGTCACTCCATACCTGTATGGATCATAGCGGGCCATTGGTCATGGGCCATGACGCGACGCGGGAATGTTAGAATCGAGAACCATTTACATCCAGCAGAGAATGCGCTAGATGACGCTGTCCGAACTGCCGCTGCACGCCTCGGCCGTGGTCGAGTCCGTGCAGGACCTCCATGCCAACGATGCCATCGCCCGTCGCCTGCGCGAGCTGGGTTTCGTGAAGGGCGAGGAAGTGCGCCTGGTGGCCAAGGGCCCGGTCGGTGGCGAGCCGCTGCTGGTGCAGGTCGGGTTTACCCGGTTTGCGCTGCGTATCAGTGAAGCCAAGCGCGTCGTGGTCGACGCCAACCGCCAGGAGCGTCGCGCATGACCGCTGCAACTTCTACCGCGCCCCTGCGCATTGCGCTGGTCGGTAACCCCAACAGTGGCAAGACCGCGCTGTTCAACCAGCTGACCGGCAGCCGGCAGAAGGTTGCCAACTACACCGGCGTCACCGTCGAGCGCAAGGAAGGCCGCCTGCGCGCGCCGTCCGGCCGCGAGTTCGCCGTACTCGACCTGCCGGGCGCCTACAGCCTGCACCCGGCCAGCCTGGACGAGGCAATCACCCGTGACCTGTGCCGGGGCTTCTACCCGGGCGAGGCTGCACCGGACGTGCTGCTGTGCGTGATCGACGCCACCAACCTGCGTCTGCACCTGCGCTTCGCGCTGGAACTGCGCGAGCTGGGCAAGCCGATGGTGGTTGCGCTGAACATGGTCGATGCGGCCCAGCGCCGTGGCATCCAGGTGGACGTGGCCGCGCTGGAGCGCGAGCTGGGCGTGCCGGTGGTGGAAACCGTGGCGGTGCGCAAGCAGGGCGCCAAGGCCCTGGTCGAGCGCCTCGATGCGATGGTGCCGCACCTGGATGCGCCGGTGCCGGGCCCGGAAGGTGGCATCGACTACCACGCCAAGGTGCGCGAGATCCTGTCGGTGGCCGTGCGCATGCCGGCACGGACCGCCAAAGTCGACGACGCGCTGGACCGCTGGCTGCTGCACCCGGTGTTCGGCCTGATCAGCCTGGCGGTGGTGATGTTCCTGATCTTCCAGGCGGTGTATGCCTGGGCGACACCGTTGATGGACGGCATCGAGGCCGGTTTCGCCTGGCTTGGTGCGTTTGTTGGCAGCGTGCT
The DNA here is from genome assembly GCF_056482945.1 of Stenotrophomonas sp. 62841_Sma. Classification (NCBI taxonomy): domain Bacteria; kingdom Pseudomonadati; phylum Pseudomonadota; class Gammaproteobacteria; order Lysobacterales; family Lysobacteraceae; genus Stenotrophomonas; species Stenotrophomonas sp. 62841_Sma. The sequence goes on from NZ_CM151224.1 coordinate 2,169,492, forward strand.
GCCGGAAGGCCCGCTGGCCAGCCTGCTGACTGACGGCATCATCGCAGGTGTGGGTGGCGTGGTGGTGTTCCTGCCGCAGATCCTGATCCTGTTCTTCTTCATCCTGGTGCTGGAGGAATCCGGCTACCTGCCGCGTGCGGCGTTCCTGCTCGACCGCATGATGGCCGCCGCCGGCCTGTCCGGCCGCTCGTTCATCCCGCTGCTGTCCAGCTTCGCCTGCGCGGTGCCGGGCATCATGTCCACGCGCAGCATCCAGGACCCGCGTGACCGCCTGGCCACGATCCTGGTCGCGCCGCTGATGACCTGCTCGGCACGCCTGCCGGTGTACGCGCTGCTGATTGGCGCGTTCATCCCGCAGAAGACGGTGTGGGGCGTGTTCAACCAGCAGGGCCTGGTGCTGTTCGGCCTGTATGCGGCGGGAATCCTCAGTGCGCTGGCGATGTCGTGGATCATGAAGAAGTGGCGCCGCGACAAGAGCGAGCACCCGCTGATGCTGGAGCTGCCGTCATACCGCCTGCCGCACGTGCGCGACCTGGCGGTCGGCCTGTACGAGCGGGGCATGATCTTCCTCAAGCGCGTCGGCGGCATCATCCTGGCGCTGACCATCCTGCTGTGGGTGCTGCTCTCGTTCCCGGCGGCTCCGGCCGGCGCCACCATGCCGGCCATCGATTACAGCTACGCCGGCCAGATCGGCCATGCGATGGCGGTGTTCTTTGCGCCGCTGGGCTTCAACTGGCAGATCTGCATCGCGCTGATTCCGGGCCTGGCCGCGCGCGAAGTGGCGGTGTCCTCGCTGGCCACCGTGTACGCGCTGTCGGCGGCCGATGACGATGCCGCCAGCCAGGCACTGACCCCGCTGATCAGCGACGGCTGGTCGCTGGCCACCGCGCTGTCGCTGCTGGTCTGGTACATCTACGCCCCGATGTGCATCTCGACGCTGGCCACCATCAAGCGCGAGACCAATTCGTGGAAGACGATGGCCTTCTCGGCGTTCTACCTGTTTGCTGCGGCCTACGTGGCGGCGCTGATCACCTACCAGGTGACCAAGGCGCTGGGAGGCGGCTGATGGATACCGGCCTGCTGATCCAGTACCTGATCATCGCGGTGGCCGTACTGGTCAGTGCCTGGGTGGTGTTGAAGAAGCAGTTCCCCGGCACCGTGCGCAAGCTGCGTGGCGCGCTTGCGCTGGCCCTGCTGAAGCCGGGCCGCGCCGCCTGGATGCAGACGCTGGGACGGAAAATCGCGCCGCCGGCCACGGGCGGCGGTGGTGCCTGTGGCGGTTGCGACAGCTGCGGGCCGACGCCGCCCAAACAGCACTGAATGTGTCCTGGTAGGTGCGAACCTTGGTTCGCACGCTCCCGGGGTTCAAACCTCTCTGCGGATGAGCGCGCGGAAGTTCCCGTCCTGATTCAATCGCCGCACCGACTCGCGGTTTCCATGGGTTGCCGCGAAGCCCGCCACGTCGGCAAGGGCATCGAGCAGCAGGCATTTCATCCCATCGCGATTGCCGGCCTCCAGCAGATCATCCAGATCCTGCTGGATGAAAGCCCGGCGCAGGCCGGGCGTCTCTTCGATCCGCCAGTCGACATGGGGCGTGGGAATGCTGGAGCGGTACCGGAAAGCCGTTTCAAGATCGTCAGGCGCAAGGGGATGCTCGAGCAGTTCTGGAAAGTAGAGCCCAGCATTCACATAGAAGCCCCGGCTTTCGCTGGCGCGCTGGTGATTGACGACAAGCAGGGCGGCATCCAGCAAGCGGTAGCGGGTCGTCGACGTGCCGGAAAAGCCCGTCTTCCTGGCGCACTTGCTGAAGACAGTCGAGGATTTCATGGGCTTTGCCTGGGCCGGAAGGGGGGCTCACAGCCTTGAGGCGCGGTGCCTGGCGGTCAATTGGCAAACGCGACACATGGAACGTGGCCGGCATTTCATCCATGCATGGCGTGGATCTACCTGGCGCGTGAACCCAGCTCTGCTGCCAACGCCAGCCACTTGCTGCGTTGTGTTGGGGTACTGCTGCGCACCGCACCGAGACGGCTGACCCGCACCGGGCGGATGCCGCAGAATTCCAGGAGGGGGGCGCGGATCTGGGTGATGCCCGGGTCGCGGTAGATCCAGCGGTAGTACCAGGGCGGCGTGTCCAGCGTGGTGATCACCCGCGCGCTGCGCCCGGCCAGCAGCCGGTCCCACCACACCGAATCGTGCCGGTAGCGGAAGGCGTACCCCGGCAGCAGCACGCGATCGAAGAAGCCCTTCAGCAGCGCCGGCATCGCACCCCACCAGGTGGGATAGACCAGCACCAGGTGATCGCAGGCCTCGATCGCTTCCGCTGCGTGCTGCAGGTCGGCTTCCAGCGGCTGGATCTGGCGGTAGCCATGCCGCAGCACCGGATCGAACTCGAGTTCACCCAATGCGATCAAGCGCACCCGGTGGCCGGCATTCTCGGCGGCGGTGGCGTAGCGCTGGGCGAGGGCGCCGCACAGGCTGTTGCGGTCGGGATGGCCGAGCAGGATCAGGATGGAACGGGACACGGCAACCTCGGGCAATGGAAAGTGCGCGAGGCTGCGGTCTGCCCCAAGGGCAGAGTCAAGCCTGGGTCGTGCAGCCGCTGGGTTCCAGCACGCAGTCATTGCTGCCGGAGAGCAGCCACTGCTGCAGTTCGTCGCTGACCTGCTGCAGGTCGAGCTCGACCTGCGCCAGCCGTGCCCGCTCGCTGGCAATGCGGCTGCGCTGCTGCTCAAGCAGGGCCAGCACTGCCTGCCAGTCGAGCCGCCCGTCGCGGCCCTGCAGGCGCGAGATTGCCGCCAGCGTGATGCCCAGCCCCAGCGCCTGGCGGATCAGCTGCACCCAGGCCACGTCCTGTTCGCTGTAGTCGCGGTAGCGGTTCAGTCGTGGCACCGGCGGCAACAGGCCGCGCGCCTCGTACAGTCGGATGGCCTTGGCGCTGGCCCCGGTCAGGCGGCTGACCTCGGAGATGCGCATCGGCTCAGTCCCGCACCAGTCCGCCATCCACCACCAGGTTCTGCCCGGTCACCGCGCGTGACCACGGGCTGGCGAAGAACAGCGCCGCATCGGCGAACTCGGCCGGGGTGGTGACGCTGCGCAGCGGGGTGTTGGCGGCGATGTAGTCGAACACCGCTTCCGGCGTGGCGGCGCTGGCATCGGTGGTGCGCAGCAGGCCGCCGGACAGCATGTTCACGGTGATGCCGTGCGGGCCGAGGTCGCCGGCCAGGGTGCGTGTCAGCGACAGCAGTGCGGCCTTGGCAGCGGTGTAGTCGTGGTAGGGCACCACCGGGTTCTGGAACAGGTTGGTGCCGATGTTGATCACGCGGCCGAAGCGGCGCGCCTGCATCCCGGGCAGGGCGGCCTGCACGGTGTTCAACGCACCGCGCACACTGCCCTCGAACTGGGCCTGGAAGGCCGGCCAGCCGATGTCGGCAGCGCTGTCGCGGGCGTCGCCATTGAACGAGAAGGCGGCCAGCGCGTTGTTGACCACGGTGGTGACGCCCTGACCGAAGTGCGCCAGCGCGTGCTGCAGCATTGCATCCACCTGGGCGCGGTCGGTGACGTCGGCCGGCAGCGCGATCGCCTGTCCGCCCAGCTCAGTGGCCAGCGTACGTGCGGCGGCTTCGCTGCGGTGGTAGTTGATGATGACGCGGGCGCCCTGGGCGGCGAAGGCGCGGGCGATGTGCTTGCCAAGGCCGCGGCCGGCGCCGGTGACCAGCACCAGCTGTTCGCTGATCTGCATGAAGGAGCTGCCATCCATTGCATGAAAGGGCATGCAGCGTAGCAGCGATGGCGCTTGCCGGAGCGGGCGTGCTGCCGCTAGCCTGCAGGCATGAACCAGACTCCCCTGCGATTGCTCATTCACGGTGCCTCCGGGCGCATGGGCCAGGCCCTGCTGCGGCTGGCCGCCGAACATCCCGAAACCCTGCAGATCGTGGCTGCGGTAACCGGCCGTGCGCCGACCCAGCGCGTGGTCGACGGCGTGCCGTTCTTCGGCGCCAGCGAACTGCCTGGCGCGCCGGTGTTCGATGTGGCGATCGACTTCAGCCTGCCGGAGGGCTTCGACCCGATGCTGGCGCTATGCGTGGAGCGGGGTGCGGGCCTGGTCTCGGGCACTACTGGCATCTCCAGCACACAGCGGCAGGCGCTGGAGGCCGCGGCGGCGTCCATCCCGCTGGTCTGGGCGTCGAATTTCAGCCTGGGCGTGGCGGTACTGGACGAGCTGGTCGAGCGCGCGGCGCAGGCGCTGGCCGGCTGGGACTGCGACATCGTCGAATCGCACCACACGCAGAAGAAGGACGCGCCGTCGGGCACCGCGCTGACCCTGGGCGCGGCCGCGCAGCGGGGCGGGGCGGAGCCGCATTACGCCAGCCTGCGTGCCGGTGACATCGTCGGCGAGCATCTGGTGCAGTTCACAGGACTGGGTGAGCGCATCGAGCTGGTGCACCGGGCCACCAACCGCGACATCTTCGCCCGCGGCGCCCTGTTTGCCGCCCGCCAGCTGCAGGGCCGCGCCCCGGGCAGCTACCGGGTGCGGGACCTGCTGGACGGCCCCCGGTAACGGTCCAGGCCGATGGTAGATGCCAACCTTGGTTGGCAGGCTTTCCGGGAAGCGCCAACCAAGGTTGGCGTCTACCAGGGTCATGGCGGCCCGCATACGCCGCCGGATTGAAATGAATGCGCAATCGCCTGTTCATGAAGTTCGATAACCGCTGGCGCGAGCGCCCCGGCAGCGCTACAATTCGCACTCGCCGAATCACGAAAGCCGGACCGGTCCCAGACCGCACGTCCGCGCTTTTTTGCAACCGGATTTCCGTGAAGCGCAGGCGTGACTTCGGCAGCCCCCTCGGTAGCCAAAGTGAGATTCCCGTGACCCAAGCCGCAATCCTCGTCCTCGAAGACGGCACCGTATTCGAGGGCGAATCCGTAGGCGCGCCCGGCCTGTCCGTCGGTGAGGTGGTGTTCAACACCGCCATGACCGGCTACCAGGAAGTGCTGACCGACCCGTCCTACGCCCGGCAGATGGTCACGCTGACCTATCCGCATATCGGTAACACCGGCATGACCGACCAGGACAATGAAGCGTCCAAGGTGTGGTCGGCCGGCCTGATCGTGCGCGATGTTCCCCGCCGTCCCAGCAACTGGCGCAGCCAGGTGTCGCTGCAGGACTGGCTGATCCAGCGCGGCGTGGTCGCCATCGCCGGCATCGACACCCGCAAGCTGACCCGCATCCTGCGCGAGAAGGGCGCGCAGAACGGTGCGCTGATGGCCGGTGACATCGACGTGGAAAAGGCACTGGAAGCCGCCCGCAAGTTCCCGGGGCTGAAGGGCATGGATCTGGCCAAGGTCGTCACTACCGAGAAGACCTACACCTGGACCGAGGGCCAGCTGGACCTGGATGCCAACGCCTTCGTCAGCGTGCCGGCCAAGTACAAGGTCGTGGCCTACGACTTCGGCGTGAAGACCAACATCCTGCGCATGCTGGCCGAGCGCGGCTGCGAAGTGACCGTGGTGCCGGCACAGACCCCGGCCGCCGAAGTGCTGGCACTGAAGCCGGACGGCGTGTTCCTGTCCAATGGCCCGGGTGACCCGGAACCGTGCGACTACGCCATCGAAGCGATCAAGACCTTCATCGACGTGAAGATCCCGACCTTTGGCATCTGCCTGGGCCACCAGCTGCTGGGCCTGGCCTCGGGCGCGCAGACCATAAAGATGGGCCACGGCCACCACGGTGCCAACCACCCGGTGCAGGACCTGGACAGCGGCCGGGTGATGATCACCTCGCAGAACCACGGCTTCGCGATCGATGAAGCGACCCTGCCGGCGACCCTGCGCGTGACCCACCGCTCGCTGTTCGATGGCACCAACCAGGGTGTCGCCCGCACCGACGTGCCGGCGTTCTCGTTCCAGGGCCACCCGGAAGCGTCGCCGGGCCCGACCGATGTCGGTCCGCTGTTCGACCGCTTCGTGGTGCTGATGGAGCAGGCCAAGGCGTGATCAGTACGCCGCCGGCCCCCCGGTGGCGTCGCGATGGACCGTAAACCCCGCAACGCTGCTGCCGCTGGCGCGGCGCTGCGGATCAAGATTCCTGATCGACAGCGTGCGATCACCCCCCTTGTCACGCTGTACTGACTTAGAGAAGAAAATGCCCAAGCGCACTGACCTCAAGACCATCCTCATCATCGGTGCTGGCCCGATCGTCATCGGCCAGGCCTGCGAGTTCGACTACTCCGGCGCCCAGGCCTGCAAGGCCCTGCGTGACGAGGGTTACCGCGTGGTGCTGGTCAACAGCAACCCGGCCACGATCATGACCGACCCGGGGATGGCCGACGCCGTCTACATCGAGCCGATCAACTGGCAGACGGTCGAGAAGATCATCGCCAAGGAAAAGCCCGATGCGCTGCTGCCGACCATGGGTGGCCAGACCGCGTTGAACTGCGCGCTGGACCTGGCCGACAACGGCGTGCTGGAGAAGTACAACGTCGAGCTGATCGGCGCCAAACGCGAAGCGATCCGCATGGCCGAAGACCGCGAGCTGTTCCGCGTCGCCATGGGTGAGATCGGCCTGGAATGCCCGACCGCCGCCGTCGCCCACACCCTGGACGAAGCGCTGGAGATCCAGACCCGCGTCGGTTACCCGACCATCATCCGCCCCAGCTTCACCCTGGGCGGCAGCGGTGGCGGCATCGCCTACAACCGCGAAGAGCTGGTCGAGATCGTCAGCCGCGGCCTGGAACTGTCGCCGACCACCGAAGTGCTGGTGGAAGAGTCGGTGCTGGGCTGGAAGGAGTTCGAGATGGAAGTGGTCCGCGATACCGCGGACAACTGCATCATCGTCTGCTCGATCGAGAACCTGGACCCGATGGGCGTGCACACCGGTGACTCGATCACCGTGGCCCCGGCGCAGACCCTGACCGACAAGGAATACCAGCGCCTGCGCGACGCCTCCATCGCCGTGCTGCGCAAGATCGGCGTCGATACCGGTGGCTCGAACGTGCAGTTCGGCATCAACCCGAAGACCGGCCGCGTGGTCGTCATCGAGATGAACCCGCGCGTGTCGCGTTCCTCGGCGCTGGCCTCCAAGGCCACCGGCTTCCCGATCGCCAAGGTCGCCGCCAAGCTGGCCGTGGGTTACACCCTGGACGAACTGAAGAACGAAATCACCGGTGGCCTGACCCCGGCCTCGTTCGAGCCGTCGATCGACTACGTCGTCACCAAGATCCCGCGCTTCGCCTTCGAGAAGTTCCCGGCCGCCGATGCGCGCCTGACCACCCAGATGAAGTCGGTGGGTGAGGTGATGGCGATGGGCCGCACCTTCCAGGAATCGATGCAGAAGGCACTGCGCGGTCTGGAGACCGGCAAGGTCGGCTTCGACCCGACCGGCCTGGACCTGAGCAACGAAGAAGACCTGCAGACCCTGCGCCGCGAGCTGAAGGCCCCGGGCCCGGAGCGCCTGTTCTTCGTCGCCGATGCGTTCCGCGCCGGCATGAGCGTGGAAGAGATCTACGCACTGTCGTTCATCGATCACTGGTTCCTGGACCAGATCGAGGAAATCATCGCGGCCGAAGCCGAAGTCGCTGCCGGTGGCATCGACGCGCTGGACGCCGCCCGCCTGCGCAAGCTGAAGCGCGCTGGCTTCTCCGACGCGCGCCTGGCGCAGCTGACCGGCACCAACGAAGCCGCCATCCGCGCGCTGCGTCGTGCGCACAAGGTGCGCCCGGTCTACAAGCGCGTGGATTCCTGCGCCGGTGAGTTCTCCACCGGCACCGCCTACCTGTACTCGACCTACGAGGACGAGTGCGAGGCCGCGCCGAGCAACCGCGACAAGATCATGATCCTGGGTGGTGGCCCGAACCGCATCGGCCAGGGCATCGAGTTCGACTACTGCTGCGTGCACGCGGCACTGGCGCTGCGCGAGGATGGCTATGAAACCATCATGGTCAACTGCAACCCGGAAACCGTGTCGACCGACTACGACACCTCCGACCGCCTGTACTTCGAACCGCTGACCCTGGAAGACGTGCTGGAGATCGTCGAACTGGAACAGCCGAAGGGCGTGATCGTGCAGTACGGCGGCCAGACCCCGCTGAAGCTGGCGCGCGCGCTGGAAGCCAACGGCGTGCCGGTGATCGGCACCAGCCCGGACTCCATCGACCTGGCCGAAGACCGCGAGCGCTTCCAGCAGCTGGTCGACAAGCTGGGCCTGAAGCAGCCGCCGAACCGCATCGCCCGCAACGACCAGGAAGCCCTGCTGCTGGCCCGCGAGATCGGCTACCCGCTGGTGGTGCGCCCGAGCTACGTGCTGGGCGGCCGTGCGATGGAAATCGTCTACGGCGAAGCCGACCTGGCCCGCTACGTGCGCGACGCGGTGAAGGTGTCCAACGATTCGCCGGTGCTGCTGGACCGCTTCCTCGACAATGCCGTGGAGTGCGACGTCGACATCATTGCCGATGCCCAGGGCAACGTCCTGATCGGCGGCGTGATGGAGCACATCGAAGAAGCCGGCGTGCACTCGGGCGATTCCTCGTGCTCGCTGCCGCCGTACTCGCTGTCGGCTGAAACCCAGGCCGAGCTGCGTCGTCAGGTGGTGGAACTGGCCAAGGCCCTGAACGTGGTCGGCCTGATGAACACCCAGTTCGCGATCCAGACCAGCGATGAAGGTGCCGACACCATCTACCTGCTGGAAGTGAACCCGCGTGCCTCGCGCACCGTGCCGTTCGTGTCCAAGGCCACCGGCATGCCGCTGGCCAAGATCGCCGCCCGCTGCATGGCCGGCAAAACGCTGGCCGAGCAGGGCGCGACCAAGGAAATCGTGCCGGACTACTACTCGGTGAAGGAAGCGATCTTCCCGTTCGCGAAGTTCCAGGGCGTCGACCCGATCCTCGGGCCGGAAATGCGCTCCACCGGTGAGGTGATGGGCGTCGGCCGCACCTTCAACGCCGCCTTCGCGCGTGCGCAGGAAGCCGGTGGCATCAAGGCGCCGCCGGTCGGCAAGGCCTTCGTCTCGGTCCGCGATCCGGACAAGAAGCGCGTGCTGCCGGTGGCCAAGGCACTGCTGGCGCGTGGCTACAGCCTGGTCGCCACCCGTGGCACCGCCGCGTGGCTGCAGCAGCACGGCATGGACTGCGAGATCATCAACAAGGTGGTCGAAGGCCGTCCGCACATCGTCGACTCGATCAAGAACGGCGAGATCGTCTACATCGTCAACACGACCGAAGGTCGTTCGGCGATCAACGACTCGTTCTCGATCCGTCGCGAGGCGCTGCAGCATCGCGTCACCTACTCGACCACCATTGCCGGCGCCAAGGCGCTGGTGGATTCACTGGAATTCCGCGGCACCGGCCCCGTCTGGTCGCTGCAGGAGCTGCACAAGGAGTTGAATGCATGAGAGCCCCCATCACGATGAAGGGCGCGCAGAAGCTGCGCGACGAACTGGATCACCTGAAGTCGGTCAAGCGCCCGAAGGTCATTGCGGCCATCGCCGAAGCGCGTGAGCATGGCGACCTGAAGGAGAACGCCGAGTACCACGCCGCGCGCGAGGAACAGGGCTTCATCGAAGGCCGCATCAAGCAGCTGGAAGGCGAGCTGTCGCACGCCGAGATCATCGACGTGAGCAAGCTCAATGCCGGCTCCAAGGTGGTGTTCGGCGCCAGCGTGACTCTGGCCGACGTGGAAACCGACGAAGAGAAGAAGTACCAGATCGTCGGTGACCTGGAAGCGGACATCAAGCTGGGCCTGATCGCCATCTCCTCGCCGGTGGCGCGCGCGATGATCGGCAAGCTGGAAGGCGATTCGATCGTGATCGACGCCCCGGCCGGCCAGCGCGAGTACGAGATCGTCAGCGTCAGCTACGTGGACTGACCCGGTGGCAACGGCGACCCTGCTGTTGCCGGCGCGCAGCCGCTTTGCCGCGGCTGCGCTGCCGGACGATGTGGCGCGTGCGCTCGGCCGCGCCACGGCGGTGCAGGTCGCGCCGGGCGAACGCGCGCAGCTGACGCGCCACTTCACGGTTGCCGCGCCGCACTGGCCGGTGGCCGCGTTGACCCGCCAGCGCGACGTCGGCGATGCCGCCGGCGCCAGCTGGCTGCGCGCCGATCCGGCCTGCATGGTGCCGGACATGCATGGCGCGCGGATGATGGCCTACGGCGAAACGCTGCGGCCGACGCTGGCCGACTGCCTGGCCCTGCTGCCGGTGCTGCAGCCCTTGTTCGCCGATGCCGGGTTCGTGCTCGACGCGCCCGATCCCTCGCGCTGGTACCTGCGGCTTCCGATCGACCTGGCCCTGCCGGACTTCGACAGTCCGGACGAGGTGCTGGGCGATGACCTGTTCTCGCACCTGCCGGAAGGCGAGGGCGGTCGCCGCTGGCGGGCGCTCATGACCGAAGCGCAGGTGCTGCTGCACAACCATTCCTGGAACCAGCAGCGCGCCGCGCAGGGACAACAGCCGATCAATTCGCTGTGGTTCTGGGGCGGTGGCGTGATGCCAGTGTCGGTCAGCACGGCGCATGCGCAGGTGCGCAGTCGTGATGCCCTGCTGCAGGGCCTGGCTCTGGCGGCGGGCGTGGCCGTGGATGGCGAGCAGGCGGTGGATGCACTGGTCGACCTGCGCCAGCTGCGCTCCCTGCAGCAGCTCGGCAATGATGCGATCCGGCCACTGCTGGCCGCGCTGAAACGCGGCGAGCTGCCGCGACTGGTGCTGGATTTCGAGGATGGCCTGCAGTTCCAGCTGGATCGTGGCCAGCGCTGGCAGTTCTGGAAAAAGCCGCGGCAGCTTCACGATTGAGCGGGATCGGATCCGTTTTCCATCGGAAAACGGCTCTGACCCTGGACGTTTGCCGGGGTTGCCGGCCAGCGGCCGGCACTACCGCAGCTGCCGGGCACAATCCCGCCAGCCTCTCCCGCGCGCGGTATCATCCCTCTGTCTTTCGTAACCGGCGATGCCGATGTCCCTTGCCGCCGATGCCGTGCAGCCCTCCTCTGATACGCCGACGATCCGCCGCCGCGATGCGGTTGCGCCCGCCAACTGGCCGGAGGGCACGCTGCCGTTGCTGGCGCGGCTCTACGCCAGTCGCGGTGCCGGTACCCCGGAGCTGGCGCTGCCGAAGCTGGGCAGCCTGCATGCGCCCGAGCTGCTGACCGGCATCGACGATGCAGTGGGCCTGCTGGTCGAGGCCATCGCCAACGACAAGCGCATCCTGGTGGTCGGCGACTTCGACTGCGATGGTGCTACCGCCTGTGCGGTCGGTGTGCGTGGCCTGCGCATGCTCGGCGCGCAGCATGTCTTCCACGCGGTGCCGAACCGCATGGTGCACGGCTATGGCCTGTCACCTTCACTGGTGGAGGAGTTGGCCGAGCTGAAACCGGACCTGCTGGTCACGGTCGATCACGGCATTGCCTGCCATGCGGGTGTGACTGCGGCCAAGGCGCGTGGCTGGCAGGTGCTGGTCACCGACCATCATCTTCCCGGCCCGCAGCTGCCGCCGGCAGATGTCATCGTCGATCCGAATCTGGATGGTGATGCCTTTCCCAGCAAATCGCTGGCCGGTGTCGGCGTGATCTTCTACGTGCTGATGGCGTTGCGCCGGCAGATGCGCGAGGCCGGTGTCTTTGCCGATGGCAAGGGGCCTGACCTGACCACGCTGCTGGACCTGGTGGCGGTCGGCACCGTCGCCGACCTGGTGGCGCTGGATCCGAACAACCGTGCACTGGTCAGCGCGGGCCTGCGCCGGCTGCGCGCGGGGCAGGGCTGTGTCGGCCTGCGTGCGCTGATCGAAGCGAGCGGCCGTGACGCCACGCGACTGACTGCCACCGACATCGGCTTCGCACTCGGCCCACGCCTGAACGCGGCGGGCCGGCTGGAGGACATGGCGCTGGGCATCGCGCTGCTGCTGACCGAAGATCCGCGCCAGGCGCGCGAGATCGCGCAGACGCTGGAGCAGATCAATTCGGAACGGCGCGCGGTGCAGCAATCGATGACCGATGACGCCGAGCAGGCGTTGACCCACGTGGTGCTGGACATGGCCGGCCAGCGCCCGGTGGCGGCCTGCCTGTTCGATGCCGATTGGCACCCGGGCGTGGTCGGCCTGGTCGCATCGAAGATGAAGGATCGCCTGCATCGCCCGGTCATTGCCTTCGCCCCGGCCGAACCGGGCGCCGACACGCTGCGTGGCTCGGCGCGCTCGATTCCCGGCCTGCACATCCGTGACGCGCTGGCACTGGTCGACGCGCGCCATCCGGGCCTGATCGAACGCTTCGGTGGCCACGCCATGGCGGCGGGCCTCAGCCTGCGGCTGGATCACGTCGATGACTTCAAGGCGGCCTTCGTGGCTGTCGTGCTGGAAATGCTCGAGCCCGCGGCACTGCAGCAGCAGGTTCTCAGCGACGGCGAACTGGCCGCAGACGAGCTGGATCATCGCCACGCCGATGCGTTGCGCCTGGCTGGACCGTGGGGCCAGGGCTTCCCCGAACCGCTGTTCGACGGCCACTTCGAAGTGGCCAACTGGCGCGTCCTGAAGGAACGCCACCTCAAGCTTGAATTGCGCCTGCCAGGCGTACCCGGCACGATCAACGCGATCCACTTCGGCGGCTGGCACGGCAACGCACCCGGCCGTCATGTGCATCTGGCCTATCGGCTGGCCTGCGATGACTATCGTGGCGGCAGCGCCATCCAGCTGATCGTCGAGCACTGCCTGCCTGCATGAAAAAAGGGGACGGAGGGGATTAAGTCGCTTGTGCCTTGTTTGCCACTTGCGACTTAATCCCCTCCGTCCCCTTTTTCTGTGGCGTCAGCGGACCTCGCTGACCAGCATCGGCAGTTCCCAGGTGCCACCGGGCACGCCCCGGCATAGACCCGGTGCCACCTCGGACGTCGCGATGAAGTTCGTCCCGTCCCACGTCCAGGCTGCGTGCGACATGCAGTCAGCGAGGCCGCGGCCCTTCTGCGCGGCAATGATCTGGCCGTCGGCGTAGTCGATCGCATCGCTGGTCACCCATTGCACCTGGAACGGCGCCTGCGGGCGCGCGACCCAATAGCCATCGCCGATGTTGTAGGCCCCGCGCCAACACGGGACCGTGATCAGCACATGCTGCGCGTCCAGGCGCCGGACCTGCAGCGGGGAGTTGCTGAGCGGAACGTCGGCATCAGTTTCCTGCAGGCCTTCGCAGCTGTCGCCCTCCAGCGTGGCACGCAGTGCCGCGCGCAGGGCGGGTGAGGCGGCCAGCCGCGCGAACGCCGGGTCGTCCGGAGTCGAGTCCAGGGTGGCGGCCTTGCGCACAACCGGCACCGGCAGTGCGGCGGGGACGCTGGATTCAGGCGTGCTGCCCTTGCGCATCACGGCGCCGGGCGTGCGGAGGCGGCCCTGGTACTCATCGATCTTCAGCAGTACCGCTGCGGCACCCTTGTCCGACAGCGGCCAGCGATGGCCAGCGCCATCGGTCACGCTGATTCCTCCATCGCGTACCAGTGCGGACAACAGTGCGCTGGTCTGAGCGGCATTCAAGCTGTGCGTGCCTTCGCCCTTTGCGGTTGCGAGAACGCCCAGATCCTGCTGCTGGATGCGCAGATGCAGTGCGCCCTTGGGCTGGGTCTGGCCTTCTTCCGGCTGCAGCGTCAGGCGGCCCTGGATGGCCTGATCCGGGCCGCTCTTGCGGGTGAGCAGCACACTCAGGGTGCTGTCATCGTCGGTGGCGTAGCCGGCGGCGCGGCAGGTCAAGGTGTTGTCACAGGCCACGACCCAGTCGTGGTGCTGGAAATACAGGCTTTTGGCCGGAGCCGCAGCAAGGGCCGTCAGGGGGCAGGCCAGTGCCAACAGAGTGGCCAGCAGGGGCAATCGCATCGGCATCCTTGCGCGTGTGGGAGCGTGGGGCATGGTGCCTGTGGATGGGGGCAAAGAAAAGCCGAGCACGGTCCAACCCCATTCCGGCTGTCCGTGCGTTCAAATGTCCACGATCCCACTGGAGCCCTGTCATGGTCTTCGTCCGTTGCTGCGCTGTGTTGTTGCTGGCCCTCGCGGCTGGGCCTGTCGGCGCTCAGTCGCCACGTATTGCCAGGCCGCAAGCCACCACCCCGCTGTTGATCGCGCCCGCCGCCGAACAGCCGGTGCAGCTGCAGCGTGCCCGCATCGAAGGCGAGGTCCAGGCCGGCATCGCCCAGACCAGGATCACCCTCGAATTCCACAACCCGAACCGACGCGTGCTGGAGGGCGAGCTGCAGTTCCCGTTGGCCGATGGCCAGCAGATCAGCGGCTTCGCGCTGGACATCAACGGTGAACTGCGTGACGCCGTGCCGGTGCCCAAGGACCGTGGCCGCCAGGTGTTCGAGGAAATCGCCCGCCGTGGTGTGGACCCGGGCCTGCTGGAACAGACTGCCGGCAACCAGTTCCGCCTGCGTATCTATCCGCTGCCGGCCGGTGGCAGCCGACGCGTGCAGCTGGTGATTCGCGAACCGCTGGCCTTCGCTGGCCAGGGCTGGCAGTGGACGCTGCCGCTGCAGTTCGCCGCTGGCGCTGCATCGGTTGAGCTGAAGCTGCAGGCGCCGGAAGCGGCCACCGCAGGTTCGGCCCCATTCCGCATCAATGCGGGCCAGCTGCACTGGCAGGGCAAGGGCGCGCAGTTGCCGACGCAGCTGCAGTGGAGCCTGCCGGCGGCACGTCAGGCGCAGGTCCAAGTGGCGCCCTGGCAGGACGGGCACTACCTGTTGGCGCAGCTGCCGGTGGCAGTCAGTCGCACGCCGCGCACACTTCCCAGCGAGATCGGCCTGCTGTGGGACGGCTCCGGATCCTCGGGTCAGCGCGACCGCACACGTGAGTTCGCGCTGCTGGATCGCTACTTCGCAGCGATGGGTGACGGCACCGTGGCGTTGACCGTGCTGCGTGACCGTGCCGAACCGATGCGTCGCTTCCGTGTCCGTGCAGGCAACTGGAGCGAGCTGCGTGCAGCACTCCAGGCCGTACGTCCCGACGGTGCCAGCGCGCTGGCGCAGTGGCAGCCGCAACCGAGCGTGAAGGAATACCTGCTGGTCAGCGATGGCCTGCTGACCTATGGACCGGAAGCATTGCCAGCACTCGCACCGCAGCAGCGCCTGTTCGCGGTCAGCAGTGCTGGTGCGCGAACCGATGCAGTGCGCCTGCGCGGCTGGAGCGAAGCGCATGGCGGTCGCTTTGTCGCGCTGGGCAAGGATGTTGATGCGGCCGCTCGCGAACTGCTGTCGTCGCCGTTGGACGTGCAGGTCGATGCGGGCCGTGGCGTACAGGATGTTGTGATCGATCGTCGCAGCGAGGCCGAAGGCTGGCTATGGCTGCATGCCCGCCTTGCGGCGGACGGCGTGCCGATGCGGGTGCGCGTGGGCGGCGGTGAATGGCAGGCGCTGCCGGCAACGCAGAAGAGTGACGACGGTGAACTGCTGGCCGGCTTGTGGGCGCAGGCCCGTCTGCAGCAACTCGGCGCCGACCGCCGAGGCAACCGCGAGGCAATGCAACTGCTGTCGCAGCAGTTCGGCCTGGTCGGACCGGACACCTCGCTGATCGTGCTGGAGACCCTGGAGGACTACCTGCGCTATGCGATCCGCCCTTCGGGCAAGCTGCGCGCCGAGTACGATGCCCGCTTCGCACGGCAGGTGAGCGATCGCGCCGCTGCCGATCACCAGCGCCTGGACCAGGTTGCCGCAGTTTGGAAGGAGCGCCAGCAGTGGTGGAACCGAAGCTGGCCGAAGGGAGCGCCTCCGCAGTTGAAGGGCGGGGCGCTGGAAGTTGCATCCGCGGACTACGCGATGGACTCGGCGCCGGTGGCGATGCTCGCTGCGCCGGCCCCCGCGGCACCGCCCGCGCCGGCACCGATGGCTGCCGCCGAGCAACGCATGGAAGCCAGCAGCGCGCGTGCACGTCGCTCAGCGTCCACATCGAACAAGGCCCTGGATTCAATCACGGTCACTGGTGGTCGTGTCGCTGCGCCCGCTGCCGCCAACGAGGGCGAGCTCGGCATCCAGCTTGCCGCCTGGCAGCCGGACTCGGCCATCGCCCAACGCCTGCGCCAAGGCCCGGCGTCGCAACTCTATGACCGCTACCTGGCCGAGCGCGATGCACATGCCGACAGCAGCGCGTTCTTCCTCGATGTGGCCGATCTGTTGCTGGAGCAGGGCCAGCGCGAACTTGCACTGCGCGTGCTGTCGAACCTGGCCGAGATGGACCTGGACAACCGCCACCTGCTGCGTGTGCTCGGCTACCGGTTGATGCAGGCGGATGCCCCCGCGCTGGCGGTGCCGGTGTTCGAGCAGGTGCTGGCGATGGGCCAGGAGGAACCGCAGAGCTTCCGCGATCTTGGCCTGGCACTGGCGGCTGCCGGCAAGCCGCAGCAGGCGTTGGCGCCGCTGTATCAGGTGGTGGTGCGGCCGTGGGACAACCGCTTCGACGGCATCGCCCTGATCGCGCTGGATGAGCTGAACAACTTGGTGGCACGCAGCACGCCACGGCTGGATACCCGCAGCATCGACCCGCGCCTGCTGCAGGCGATGCCGCTGGACCTGCGCGTGGTGCTGTCGTGGGATGCCGACAACAGCGACATGGACCTGTGGGTGACCGACCCGAACGGCGAGCGCGCGTACTACGGCAACCGCCTGACCTACCAAGGCGGGCAGATGTCGCAGGACTTCACCGGCGGCTATGGCCCCGAGCAGTTCTCGCTGCGCAATGCCAAGCCCGGCAAGTACAAGGTGGAGGCCAATTACTTCGGCAGCCGCCAGCAGCTGGTGACCGGTGCGACGACCCTGATGCTGCGCCTGACCACGCACTGGGGCACGCCGAAGCAGAAGGACCAGATGGTCACGATGCGACTGAAGGATCGTGCCGAGACGGTGCTGGTGGGTGAGTTCGAGGTGAAATGACCGACCCCAGGCATATGTAGAGTCGAGCTTGCTCGACTGCCTCGATGTAGAGCCGAGCCCATGCTCGGCTCTATACGACGCAATCCTGCTGCTATTTCCCGCGCATCCATGCGTCGAGTTGTCTAGCCAACGTACGATTCTTGTAGGCAGATGCAGCTGAGCCAGTGCCTGGAACCAGATTGATTCCTAGTCGTGCGTTTATCTGCTTGACCCATTCGGGAAAATGATCAAGCTTGGCGCCAATGATTGGCGGCAAACTGAAGTCATTGCTGGTTGGTTCGTCCTGGTAGGCGACGTAGGAGCCATTACCAGATGTCAGGTTGATTGACCAAGGGCTGTCAGGCCAACTGTTGAGAGTCAGGCTGATCCGAGGATGCCCGCTCTCGCTGCTGTACTCGCCATCCTGACAGAGGGTGATTCTGGCGCTCCAGTCTCGGATGTTCTGCACGTGCCAGCCTTGGCGCTGCAGCAGCTGGACAGCGTCCCCCGCCATGATCCGCGTGTCATGCAGTTGCGCGAGATGCTCACAAAGCGCGGCGTACTCGTTGTTCTCCGCGCAGAATGGTCGAGCGGCCTCGGCGGTCAGGTAAAGCACGGAGAGCACATGGTTTTGATCTTCGTCTCCCGGCGAGTTCCTGAGCATCAGGTCATGTGCCATCTGGATACGCGTGTCCTCATTGAGCTGCACGATGAGTGCCATGCCCCAATAGAGGATTGACCCCACGCCCCCGATATCGTGTTGCAGGAATCGGCTGGCTTCGAGAATGATGGGGGCAGAGGAACGGAATGGAAGGAATTTTTCGACCTTCTCTCGCTGGGTTTGGAACGACTGGTATTTCCTGCAATGCTCCACCAGGCGGGCGCGCTGTTTCAGATCGGCTGCGTTTGCAACCGTGCCACTTGGCAGCTCGCCATGTTCATTGAAGCCGAAGCAGAACAGGTGCTCGAGGGTTCGGCTGGGTGGGCGCGTGTCGTAGCCCACCGGAAGCTTTGTGAGTTCCAGATAGGCTGCAACAAGGGTGGGAAAGTCTCTCTCAGGGAGTCCGGCGACCTTCCAGTCTCCAACACGCAGCCAGTGGAAGTAGAAGCGCTGCAGCATTTCCCCGGACAGGTGGCGACCTGCTTTCGGTGCAAGTGCTCCGAGTTGGTAGTGATAACTCGGGTAGATGTCGCCTTGATGTTCCTCAGCAAGCGCGGCTTCTTCTGAGTCAACAAAGTCTACCAGCAGATTGATGTCGGATTGATCCATTGCAGGCCTCCAGGCAAAGGAGCCTTCCGTCGGGAAGGCGACCTCCTAAGCTGGCAAGGCGCTATGGAATATTCAATGCGAATAGTTGCAAATGTCAGGCCTCAGTGCCCCTGCGCGGAATCAATCGCGCCACTGCCACGCCGCCACCGAGGATCAGCAGCGTGCCGACGGTATGCCACAGCAACCCGGTCATCGGAACATCCGGCAGCGGAATGACGTCTGCGAGCCAACCAATGACCGGTCGCGCCAACAGGTAGACCACCACCACGGCCAACACGCGCAGCACCCGCTGCACGATACCCTGCGGGTCTGCCGGCCAGCCGCGCCACTGCAGCCACGCCACCAGCAGCGCCAACGCTAACAGGCGCGAAGCTTCGCCCAGCGGCACCAGGGGCGTCCACAGCGAAGCCCATGCCAGCATCACGCCCAGGCCCAGCAGCACCGGCAGCTGCCAGCGCCTCTCTCCACGCAGTCCCGGCATCAACTGCCACGCCAGCACGGCCACCCCGAGGCCGATCAGCCACCCGGCCAGCACATCGGCCAGGAAGTGCCGGCCCAGATACATGCGCGAGATCGCCATCAGCAGGGGCCAGCCCAGCACCAGCGTCCAGCGCAGCCAACGGCGGCGGATGCCGAACGCCAGCAGCAGGGCAACACCCGCTGCAGTGGTGATGCCCACGTGGCCGCTGTTGAAGCCATAGTCGGCGTGCGGCTGGGCCCGCAGCATCGCCGTGGCCTTCGCATCGGGCAGCGACCAGAACGTGTGGCCGCCACCATCCACCACGAACGGGTGCGAAGGCTCGCCCTTGTCCAGTACCGCTGCATCCACGTCGGAGGGACGGGGCAGGGCGGCGCTCTGTTTGATCGCATGGGTGGCGCAGGCCATCAGCAGCACCGCCAGCATCACGCAGAGGCCGGCGCGCAGGCGCGCACCGAACGCGCACACCAGGATCAGCGCGGTATAGGCCATCTCGTAACCGAGCAGGCTGATGAACTGCATCACCGACAGGAACCAGCCGGTGTCGAAAGTGTGCTGCAACCACAGGTGCCATTGCGTCTGGAACATCCGTTGTCCTCATCATCCGTTGGTAAGCGGGCCAGGGTGAACCGCGCCAAAGCAGCCGAGTGTGGACTCGGCTCTACACCGGCGCAACACGTGCCACGGGCAGCGATGACGCGTCGTTGCGCAGGCCGAACAGCGGGCGCAGCCAGCGCACGCGGCGGATCAGCAGTTCGTGGATCAGCAGGCAGCCGCCAATGGTGCCGGCCACCAGCAGGGCGGGTTCCAGCCACGGGCCAAGCTGCAACGGTCGCAGCGCGTACAACAAGACGATCAGCACGGTCTGGTGCAGGCTGTACCAGCTGAACACCGCTTCCCGGCAATAGCCCAGGCCTGGCCACGGGCGGAACAGCAGCACCCGCGCCCAGCCGAACAGGGTCAGCAGCATGCACCACGTATACAACGCGCGGCCGACGCGTTCGGTCTGGGCCCACGGCAGTGCCAGCACCCATGCATCCAGATCGCCCACATGGGGCAGGCGGGCCAGTGCGCGGATGCCCAGCTCCAGGCAGAGCCCCAGCACCGCCAGGGCCAGGGTCACGCGGCGCCCGCGCACCAGCAGATCCCAGCCGCGCTGCCAGCGCGCCGCCAGGAAGCCGCCGAGGAACAGCGGCAGCGACTCGGCATGTACATAAACGTCGTCCAGCAGGGCGTGGGTGGGTGGCCAACGCGGCATCAGTACCAGCAGGGACCAGGCCAGCCAGGCCACTGGCACTACCAGCAGTGAGGCGCCCAGCAGGCGGTCGCTCGGCTGCCAGCCTGGCAGCAGCTTGCGCAGTGGACGCAGCAGGCTGGCCAGTACCACCGCCAGTACGGTGTAAGGCAGCAGGTAGGCCAGATACCACAGGTGGTTCCAGGTGAAGCCGTAGGCGGCACCACTGAAATGCGCGCCCGGCCACGGCTGGAACTGCCAGTAGCGCCACAGGAACCGGGCCAGCCCCGGTGCCACGTCGCCCTTGTCCAGCGCTTCGTAGTAGGCCTGCAGGGACACGACGGCGACGATGCCGAACAGCAATGGCAGAAGCAGGCGCCAGCCACGGCGGAGGGTGTGCTGCAACCGGCCCCGGTCGGGCAGGGACAGGCCCAGCGCGATACCGCTGATGGCGAACAGCAGCGGCATGCGCCATCGATTCAGCGCGATCATCGGCCACTGCAGCCATTCGGAGGTGTAGGTGCTCTTGAGGTGAAAGTCCCAGCCGGCCACGTAGGCCATGGCGGCGTGGTAGAGGATCAGCAGGGCGAAGGCGGCGATGCGCAGGGTGTCCAAGTCGTGGCGACGGTGCATGAGCGGCGGGCTTCGGGAGGAAGCTGCACGCTCTGCCAGCCAAGGCCCGGATGCCAGTGGATGGGGCGCGATGGCGGACGTTCAGGGGCCAGTGGTGGGATGGCTGGGACCAATGGCTGATGCGCATGGAGCCGGATGGGCAACAATGGAGGCATGGAGAATGGAGATTCGGCGGCGCTGACCGCCCCAGTTGCAGAACGAACGCGTCGCCCCGGGCTTGCCGTCGCATTCTGGTCGTTGCTGTTCCTGGGCACCGCCGCAGGCAATGTGCTGGCGCAGTGGATGCGGGCATTGCGCGACGCGCAGCCCTTTTCCGCAGGGACTGTCTCGATCGAGGAGTTCAGCAGTGCGCTTGCCAGCCTGGGCCTGCTGGCACTTCTGCATGCCGCCGCTCACCGCTGGCCGTTGCATGCAGACACCTGGCGGCGCCGGATCGGCTTCTACGTGCTGGGTGGCGTTGCCTGGTGGCTGTTGCATGTCAGTGCCATGGTGCTGATGCGCAAGCTGGCCTTCGCCCTGATTGGCCAGCACTACACCTATGGCGCCTGGCCGGCGCAGTGGTTCTACGAGTTCTTCAAGGACGTGCAGACCTACAGCCTGCTGGTGATTGCCGTGCACGCCGTGGCCTGGTTCGGCCGCCAGCGGCAGGGTGAAGCGCACCTGCTGGCCGAGCCCGATGTCGGCCCGCCGGTGGAGCCGGTCGAGCGCCCCCAGCACTTCCTGGTGCGCAAGCTGGGCAAGGAGTTCCTGGTCGCCACCGCCGACGTGGAGTACGCCCAGGCGGCGGGGAACTACGTGAACCTGCGGGTACGCGGCCACGACTACCCGCTGCGGATCACCATGGCGGTACTGGAACAGCGGCTGGACCCGGGCGAGTTCCTGCGTCCGCACCGCAGCTGGCTGATCCATCGGGGCCAGCTGCGCTCGATCGAGCCGCTGGACGGCGGCGAGGCCCTGCTGCACATGGCCGACGGGGCGAAGGTGCCCTGCAGCCGGCGCCAGCTACCGCTGCTGCGGCAGGCGCTGGGGGCAGGGTGAGGCCCTCATTCCGGGCATCCCCGGCCTGCGGTATCATTACCAGTCATCTTTTGAATGCATAACCGCCGACATGATCGAACTGAATCCTGTCCGCCAGCGCATCACCGATCTGACCGATCGCGTGCTGTCGCTTCGGGGGTATCTTTGACTACGACGCCAAGAAAGAGCGTCTTGAAGAAGTAACGCGGGAGCTGGAAAGCCCCGACGTCTGGAACAACGCCGAATACGCCCAGAACCTGGGCCGCGAGCGTTCCAGCCTGGAAAAGACCGTGGGCGGCATCGCCTCGGTGCTGGACGGCCTGGCTGATGCCACCGAACTGCTTGAGCTGGCCGAGTCCGAGCAGGACGAGGACACCGCACTGGCCGTGGTCGCTGACCTGGACAAGCACCAGTCGCACGTCGAGAAGCTGGAGTTCCAGCGCATGTTCTCCGGCGAGATGGACAATGCTGCCGCGTTCGTCGACATCCAGGCCGGTGCCGGTGGCACCGAAGCCCAGGACTGGGCCGAGATCCTGCTGCGCATGTACCTGCGCTGGTGTGAATCGCGCGGCTGGAAGACCGAGCTGATGGAAGTCTCCGGTGGCGACGTCGCCGGCATCAAGTCGGCCACGCTGCGCGTGGAAGGCGACTATGCCTACGGCTGGCTGAAGACCGAGACCGGCGTGCACCGCCTGGTGCGCAAGTCGCCGTTCGACTCGGACAACCGCCGCCACACCAGCTTCACCTCGGTGTTTGTGTCGCCTGAAATCGATGACAACATCGACATCACCATCAACCCGGCCGACCTGCGGACCGACGTGTACCGCTCGTCCGGTGCCGGTGGCCAGCACGTGAACAAGACCGAGTCGGCGGTGCGAATCACCCACATCCCGACCAACATCGTCGTGGCCTGCCAGACCGGCCGCAGCCAGCACCAGAACCGCGACAACGCGATGAAGATGCTGGCCGCCAAGCTGTACGAGCTGGAGATCCAGAAGCGCAACGCCGAGAAGGACGCCGTGGAAGCCACCAAGTCCGACATCGGCTGGGGCAGCCAGATCCGCAACTACGTGCTCGACCAGAGCCGTATCAAGGACCTGCGTACCGGCATCGAGCGTTCGGATACGCAGAAGGTGCTGGACGGCGACCTGGACGAGTTCGTCGAAGCCAGCCTGAAGGCCGGCCTGGCCGTGGGCTCCAAGCGCGTCGATGCCTGATCGACGCGCCTGCGCGGATATCGTCACTCTCGTGCGCAACGCCGAGGGTGGTTGAACCGGTTTTTTGTAGAGCCGAAGGCAGCGGCAGGAGCCGCTGCCAACGTCGCTCGCGACGGCCCGCAGGGTGCCGGTCAGGACGACCGGGCATAGCCATGCTCGGTTGCTGTTCGCGCGGTGGCAGATGCGTCGAGCATGGCTCGACGCTACAACGGGTATGGCGGTGGCGATGATGCGCAGCGAAAGTGAACGCAAGGAACTCGGCGGCTTCCTCAAGGCCTGCCGGGCACGTGTCGATCCTGCCACGCTCGGCCTCCCGGCCGGGCGCCGGCGTACTCCGGGCCTGAAGCGCGAGGAAGTCGCACTGGCGATCGGCGTCAGCGTCAGCTGGTACACCTGGATCGAGCAGGGCCGTGAAGTGCGCGCCTCGCCTGAAGTGCTGGAGCGGCTCGCACAGGTGCTGCGCATGAGCGACGACGAACGCGCCTATGCGTTCGCGCTGTCCGGCTACGGCGTGCCACTGGAATCTCCCGACGAAACGGTGACCGATGGCCTGCGCCAGCTGGTCGAAGCGATGCAGCCGATCCCGGCTTACGTGCGCAATACCCGTTACGACATCCTGGCGTGGAACCCGGCCATCGCCGAGCTGTTCGTGGATTACAGCCAGCTGGCGCCGCATGAGCGCAACACGCTGCGGCTGATGTTCCTGTACCCGCCGTACCGCACGCTGATCCTCAACTGGGAAGAAATGACCCGCGGCCTGCTGGCCGGCTTCCGCGCGGCGATGGCGCAGGCGCCGGACAAGGCCCCGTTCCTGGCGCTGGCCGAGGACATCGCCGCGCACAGCGAGGAGTTCCGTCAGTGGTGGCCCGAGCACGACGTGCGCCGGTTCGACGAAGGTGCGAAGAAGCTGAACCACCCCACGCGCGGGTTGCTGGACCTGCAGTACGTGGCGCTGGTGCCGGAGAGTCGGCACGACCTGTCACTGGTTACCTACCTGCCGCGTAGGTAGGGGGTTGTTCGGCAGGGCTTGCAGCCCTGCACCTGCTTCAAGCCGAAGCAACGGCAACAGCAACAGCGAGCTATCCGTGGGTTGGCGGGGCGGTGTCGGAGTGCGGGGATGCCGCAAGTACGTCCGTGTAGGCTTGGCAGCCGCTTGCTCGCGTGCGCAGTCCTGCGCACACGGCAAGACCGGGGTTGGGCGTCCTGCCCAACCCGCCCGAGGCATGCCTCGGGCCCATGCGGCTGACACCCCGCACTCCGACACCGCCCCGCCTTTGACAGTTTCTCGTGATCTGGTAGATCCACGCCATGCGTGGATGGTTTTCGATCTCAATTGGAGATATTTGATTCCGAAAGAGATTCAGCCACGAATGACGTGGATCTACTGTGGCGACCGACTTGCGTCTGGGGCAGAGCCCCCTGAGTCAGGGGGCGGCCGCGAAGCGGCGGGGGTCTGGGAGCTGGTAAGTGGGGCCCGCGGTTCGCGTAGCGAAGCGTGGGAGCGGCAGCGCGCATGCGATGGCGCGTACCCAGGGCGCAGCCCTGCCGATAACCCCATTCAGGCAGGTAAGTGCAGGTCACAGGATAAGCAGACGCCTTGTTGTGCCCGTCCATCGGGTCCACATTCCTGTGCAGGAGACGGGCCGCCGCCCGTTGTCGAGACACCAGGAGACCTGCATGTCCGCTGCCCCCAGCACCGCCATTTCCCGCGATCCGGCCACCGGCCAGCAGATCGCCAGCCATCCCTTCGCCACCGACGCCGAACTGGAAACAATCCTGGATCGCGGCCAGGTTGGCTTTGCGGCCTGGAGCGCCAGGAGCCTTGAACAGCGTGCAGACGTACTGCGTGCGATGGCGGTGGTACTGCGCCGTGACCGTGAAAAGCTGGCCGCGCTGGCCACCGCCGAGATGGGCAAGGTGCAGGCCGAATCGCTGGCCGAGATCGAGAAGTGTGCCGTGCTGTGCGACTGGTACGCCGACCACGGTGCGCAGTTCCTGCGCGACGAACCGACCCAGGTGCCCGACGACAAGGCCTACGTGTCCTACCTGCCGCTGGGCGTGGTGCTGGGCATCATGCCGTGGAACTTCCCGTACTGGCAGGTGATGCGCGCGGCGGTACCGATCCTGATGGGCGGCAACGGCTTCCTGCTGAAGCCGGCCGAGAACATCGTCGGTACCGCGCAGCTGCTTGACGCCGCCTGGCGCGACGCAGGCCTGCCGGAAGGCACCTTCATCGCCGCCAACATCAGCCGCGAGGGCACCAGCCGTGCGATCGCCGATGACCGCATCGCCGCCGTCACCCTGACCGGCAGCGTGGCCGCCGGCCGCAGCATTGCCGCCCAGGCCGGGCAGGCGCTGAAAAAGGTGGTGCTGGAACTGGGCGGCTCGGATCCGTTCATCGTGCTGGCCGACGCCGACCTCGATGCGGCCGTCGATGCGGCGGTGGCCTCGCGCTTCCAGAACACCGGGCAGGTCTGCATCGCCGGCAAGCGCATCATCGTTGAAGACGCGGTGTACGACCGCTTCGTGGCGCAGTTCTGCCAGAAGGTGCAGGCGCTGACCATCGGCGACGGCCGTGAAGCCGGCAACCGTATCGGCCCGATGGCACGCCAGGACCTGCTGGAACAGCTGGATGCGCAGGTACGGGCCTCGGTGGACGCGGGCGCGAAGCTGCTGGTCGGCGGCCATCAGCTGGATCGCCCGGGCGCGTTCTACGCCCCCACCGTGCTGGCCGACGTGGAGCCGGGCATGCAGGCTTTCGATACCGAGACCTTCGGTCCGGTTGCCTCGATCAGCCGCGCCCGTGATGCCGATCATGCGGTGGAACTGGCCAACCAGAGCGAGTTCGGCCTCAGCGGCAACCTGTGGACCGGCGACCGCGCACGGGCCATGCAGTTGGCGCGCCGGCTGCAGACCGGCGGCGTGTTCGTCAACGGTTTCTCCGCCTCTGACCCGCGCGTGCCGATCGGCGGCGTGAAGAAGAGCGGCTTCGGCCGCGAGCTCTCGCACTTCGGCATCCGCGAATTCGTCAACGCGCAGACGGTGTGGTTCGACAAGCGTTGACGCGCAGCTTCCATCCTTCCTGCAACGATCCATCATCAGTCCAGCGAAAAGGACGGCATTCCAATGTCCAAGGGTTCAGATCTGCTCGTCGCCGCGCTTGAGAACGAAGGCGTCGAGCGTATTTTCGGTATTCCCGGCGAAGAGAATCTCGACGTGGTCGAGTCGCTGCGCCATTCCAGCATCGAGCTGGTCATCACCCGCCACGAACAGGCGGCCGTGTTCATGGCGGCCACCTATGGCCGCCTGACCGGCAAGCCGGGCGTGTGCCTGGCCACGCTTGGCCCGGGCGCGCTCAACTTCACCACCGGTGCCGCCTACGCGCTGCTTGGCGCGTGGCCAGTGATCATGATCACTGGCCAGAAGGGCATCGTCGCCAGCAAGCAGGCGCGTTTCCAGATCGTCGACATCGTCAGCACGATGAAGCCGCTGACCAAGCAGGCGCGGCAGATCGTGTCGGCGCGCACCATTCCGACCATCGTCCGCGAGGCGTTCCGTACCGCGCTGGAAGAGCGCCCGGGCCCGGTGCTGCTGGAGCTGCCCGAAGACATCGCGGCCGATGAGGTCGGGGACGTAGCGCTGATTCCGCCGCACGCGG
Source organism: Stenotrophomonas sp. 62841_Sma (assembly GCF_056482945.1). Classification (NCBI taxonomy): domain Bacteria; kingdom Pseudomonadati; phylum Pseudomonadota; class Gammaproteobacteria; order Lysobacterales; family Lysobacteraceae; genus Stenotrophomonas; species Stenotrophomonas sp. 62841_Sma. The sequence continues at coordinate 2,195,854 of NZ_CM151224.1, forward strand.
TGGATCGTCCCATTGCCAGTCCGGAAGCACTGGACCGCGCGGCGGAGATCATCCGCAACGCCAGGCGCCCGCTGCTGATGATCGCCTCGGCGGCGTCGCGGCCGCAGTCCAGCGAAGCGTTGTCGGCATTCGTGCTGCGCGCGGGTATTCCATTCTTCACCACGCAGATGGGCAAGGGTGCGGTGGCCGGTGGTTCGGGCCTGTACATGGGCACCGCCGCGCTGACCGAGCGCGACTACGTGCACATGGCGATCGACCAGGCCGACGTGATCGTGACGATCGGCCACGAGGTCACCGAGAAGCCGCCGTTCGTGATGCGCCCGGGTGGGCCGACCGTGATCCATATCGGCTATTCGCAGGCGGCGGTGGAGCAGGTGTACTTCCCGCAGGTGGAAGTGATCGGTGACATCGGCCGTTCGCTGACCCAGCTGGCCGACCGTATCGAAGGTGCAGTGCCGAACGCCGACGCGCTGCTGCCACTGCGCGCGACCATTCTGGAACACTTGGCTGACCGTGCCGAGGAAGCTGGATTCACCCCGCAGCGGCTGGTGCACGACGTGCGCCAGGTGATGCCGCCGGACGGCATCGTGGCGCTGGACAACGGCATGTACAAGATCTGGTTTGCGCGCAATTACCGCACCCAGGTGGCCAATACGCTGCTGCTGGACAACGCGCTGGCGACGATGGGCGCGGGCCTGCCGTCGGCGATCATGGCCTCGATCCTGTACCCGCAGCGGCGGGTGTTGGCGGTGTGCGGCGATGGCGGATTCATGATGAACAGCCAGGAGCTGGAGACCGCGCGGCGGCTGGGCCTGAACCTGGTGGTGCTGATCCTCAACGACGGCGCCTACGGGATGATCCGCTGGAAGCAGGCGGTGGATGGCTTCACCGACTACGGCATGACGTTCAGTAACCCGGATTTCGTGAAGTATGCGGAAGCCTATGGCTGCAAGGGGCATGAGGTGACGGCCATCGAGCAGTTCATCCCCACGCTGGAGGCGGCGTTCAACGGGGGTGGGGTGCACCTGGTATCGGTGCCGATCGACTACTCGGAGAACCAGCGGGTGCTGGTGGACGAGCTGCGGCAGGCGTTCCCCGGGAACGGTTGACGCCTACCGGGGCATCGGTTCCCCGGAATCCGGTAGGTGTCGACCTTGGTCGACACACGGACCGCCAACCAAGGTTGGCGGCTACCAGAGCGGCGGGCAGCGGACCTGGTAGGTGTCGACCTTGGTCGACACGATGGAGCGCCAACCAAGGTTGGCGGCTACCAGGCGGCGGGCAGCGGACCTGGTAGGTGTCGACCTTGGTCGACACGATGGAGCGCCAACCAAGGTTGGCGGCTACCAGGCGGCGGGCAGTGGGCCTGGTAGGTGTCGACCTTGGTCGACACGCGGACCGCCAACCAAGGTTGGCGGCAACCGGGCAGCGGGCCGGGGCCCGGCCAGGGGCCGGGGCGGGGCGGTTTTGGTATGCTGGGCAACCGGCTGTGCCGGGCGCAACATCCCCCCTCACTACACGATTCCCGCAGATCCATGAGCGAAGCTACCGATACCCCCCCCGTTGACGAAAACAAGTTGATCGCCGAGCGCCGCGAGAAACTCAAAACGCTGCGTGGGCAGGGCATCGCGTACCCGAACGATTTCCGTCGCGAGGACTTCGCCGGCCGCCTGCAGGAAGAATTCGCCGACGCCGAGCAGTGGACCGCTGAGGCCCTGGAAGGCAACGGCCGCCAGGTGAAGATGGCGGGCCGCCTGATGGCCAAGCGCATCATGGGCAAGGCCAGTTTCGCGCAGATCCAGGACGAGTCCGGCCGCATCCAGCTGTTCCTGCAGGGCACGGTGCTGGGCGATGCCTACACCGCCTTCAAGGGCTGGGACGTGGGCGACATCATCGCCGTCGAAGGCGGCCTGACCCGTACCAAGACCGGCGAGCTGTCGGTCAAGGCCGAATCGATCCGCCTGCTGACCAAGTCGCTGCGCCCGCTGCCGGACAAGTGGCATGGCCTGGCCGACGTCGAGCAGCGCTACCGCCAGCGCTATGTCGACCTGATCGTGACCCCGGAGTCGCGCGCGGTGTTCATCAAGCGCTCGAAGATCATCCGCGCGATGCGCGCGTGGCTGGACAACCGCGACTTCCTGGAAGTCGAAACGCCGATGATGCATTACATCCCCGGCGGCGCGGCGGCCAAGCCGTTCACCACCCACCACAATGCGCTGGACCTGGACCTGTACCTGCGCGTGGCGCCGGAGCTGTACCTCAAGCGCCTGACCGTGGGTGGCCTGGAGCGCGTGTACGAGATCAACCGCAACTTCCGCAATGAAGGCGTCAGCACCCGCCACAACCCGGAATTCACCATGATGGAGCTGTACGAGGCCTATGCCACGTACAACGAGATCATGGACCTGACCGAAGGCGTGATCCGTGACGTGGCCAGGACGGTCAATGGCGGCACCGAGGTGGAGTGGGATGGCGCGAAGATCGACCTGGGCCCGGCGTTCCGCCGCTGGCGCATGGACGAGGCTGTGCGCCACCACAACCCGGAAATCTCTGCTGCCGACTGCACCGACCGCGATGCACTGCTGCGCCATTGCGAGCGCTTGAAGATCCGCGTCAAGCCGTCCTACGGCTGGGGCAAGCTGCTGCTGGAGATCTTCGAGGCCACGGTCGAGCACACCCTGATCCAGCCGACCTTCATCACCGACCATCCGGTGGAGGTCTCGCCGCTGGCCCGTGCCAACGACAACGATCCGGGCTACACCGACCGCTTCGAGCTGTTCGTCAACGGCAAGGAGCTGGCCAATGGCTTCTCCGAGCTGAACGACCCGGAAGACCAGGCCCAGCGTTTCCAGGCCCAGGTAGCCGCGAAGGAAGGCGGCGATGACGAGGCCATGCACTACGACGCCGACTACATCCGTGCGCTGGAGTACGGCATGGCCCCGACCGGCGGCCTCGGCATCGGCGTCGATCGCCTGGTGATGCTGCTGACTGGCAGCAGCTCGATCCGTGACGTGCTGCTGTTCCCGTACATGCGTCCGGAGCAGTAAGTCGTCTTTTTGACTCCTGTTTGTGCGCGCCGTCGCGAAATGAGACGGCGCGATTGACGCCTCCCGCACTCGGCGTATCGTTAATGCACTACCTTGACGTCTGTTATGGCTTGATCGGCGCCAGGGGGAGTGCGCATTGTGGAGAGTCCGCTTCACAATGTGATGACGATCATGAACCGGGACGCATGACACGGGAGTCAGGCCGATGCAGGGTGCGAGCGTTCGCAGCGGCAGGGTATCCTCGCCTGCTGATGATCCAGCATGGTCGAGAAGCCAGGCAGAGTACGCGTTGAACATCGTCATTGTTGACGACCAGACGTCCGCGCGGACGATGCTGCGTCACGTCATCGAAGATATCGCGCCGGAACTGAGCGTGTATGACTTCGGTGATCCGTTGACCGCATTGGCCTGGTGCGAGGCGCATCCGGTCGACCTGCTGCTGCTCGATTACCGCATGCCGGAGATGGACGGGCTGGAATTCGCCCGCCGTTTCCGTCGCCTGCCCAAGCACCGCGACATTCCGGTGATCCTGATCACCGTCGTCGGTGACGAGCCGATCCGGCAGGCCGCGTTGGAAGCGGGTGTCATCGACTTCCTGGTCAAGCCGATCCGTCCGCGCGAACTGCGTGCGCGCTGCTACAACCTGCTGCAACTGCGCCAGCAGACCGAGAACGTGAAGCAACGCGCGTTGTCGCTGGAGCAGCGCTTGCTGGCCAGCATGCACGAGGTCGAGGAGCGCGAACGCGAGACCCTGTCGCGGTTGGCACGGGCGATCGAGTTCCGTGATGCCGGTACCAGTGCCTACCTTGAACGCATGGCGCGCGTGGCAGGGCTGATCGCCGAGCAGCTCGGCCTGCCCGAAGATGACGTGCGCCTGATCGAGATGGCCGCGCCGCTGCATGACATGGGCAAGATCGCCATTCCCGATGCAGTGCTGCTCAAGCAGGGCAAGCTCAACGACGAAGAACTGGCGATCATGCGGCGGCACCCGCGCATCGGCCATGAGCTGCTCAGTGGCAGCCAGAACCGCTTCATCCAGGTCGGCGCATTGATCGCGCTGCGCCACCACGAACGTTACGACGGCAGCGGCTACCCGGATGGGCTGGTCGGTGAGGCGATTCCGCTGGAAGCGCGCATCGTCGCCGTGGCCGACGTCTTCGACGCACTCATCTCACCCCGTCCGTACAAGGAAGCATGGACCATGGAAGCCACACTGGCCTATCTGTATGCCCAGCGTGGCCGCCTGTTCGATCCACGCTGCGTGGATGCGCTGATGCGCGGCCACCAGCAGTTGATGGATATCTGCGCCCAGCACTCGACGGCATCGACGCGACCGGGTGGGTGACATGCAGGACCTGTTCGCACGCGTGAGGCGTCGGCTGGCGCAGCGTCCGGATTCGGAACATGGCCAGGCGATCGTGCGGGTGGTGCTGATCTCGCTGATCCTGGTCTATGTGCTGCTGTCCGGTGCGCGCCTGCACCGTCTGGAGCAGTACCAGGGCGTGCTGGCGACGGTACTGACCGGATTGGGACTTTCGCTGCTGCTGTTCGGTTGGCTGCTGTGGAAGCCGGAGCGCTCCGATCCGCGGCGGGTGGCCGGAATGCTGGCCGATTACGGCCTGATCGCGGTCGGCATGATCCAGATGGGTGAGCCGCTGGCGTGGGTGTATGCGGTGGTGATGTGGGTCACGGTGGGCAACGGCCTGCGCTTCGGGCCGCGTTACCTGGCCGCTGCCATCGTGCTGGCGATGGTCAGTTTCGGCACCACCGTGCTGTTGACCCCTTACTGGCAGGCCAACCTGGGGCTGGCCATTTCCCTGTGGTTGGGGTTGCTGGCAGTACCGTTGTGCTGCTCCTCCCTGCTGCGCCGAAGGATGCGACATCCGACCATGGATACGACTCCCGCCGCTGGTTCCGACAAGCGCTCGCTGCTGGCCCGCTTCAAGCAGCGCCTGTCCGGGCGCGAGGACAGCGAGCACGCGCAGAACCTGATCCGCATCATCATCACGGCGCTGTTCATCAGCTACCTCGGCTGGCGCTCGCTGAGCGGCGGCGGTGAGGCGCTGACCGCCACCTGGTTGATCCTGGCCTTCGAGCTGACCATCTCCGCCGGCCTGCTGACCGCGATCCTGGTCAATCCGGGTGTGTCGCATGTGCGCCGGGTGATCGGCATGCTGACCGACTACACCTGCATGGCCTGGATCATGACCATCCAGGGTGAGCCGGCGGCACCGCTGTATGCGGTGATGCTGTGGGTCACGATCGGCAACGGCATGCGCTACGGCAGCACCTACCTGCGCGTGGCCACGGCCATGGGCTGCCTGGCCTTCCTGTGCACGGTGATGCTGTCGCCGTACTGGCGCGGCCACGACTATCTGGGCTGGGGCCTGCTGCTGGGCCTGGGCGCGATTCCGCTGTACTTCGATTCGCTGCTGCATGCCTTGACCCGGGCGGTGGCAGAGGCGCGCCAGGCCAACGAAGCCAAGAGCCGTTTCCTGGCCAACATGAGCCATGAGTTCCGCACGCCATTGAACGGGCTGGCCGGCATGACCGAAGTGCTGGCCACCACCCGCCTGGACGACGAACAGCGCGAGTGCCTGAACACCATCCAGGCCTCGACCCGCAGCCTGTTGGCGCTGGTGGAAGAGGTGCTGGACATCTCCGCGATCGAAGCCGGCAAGGTGCGCGTGGAGTGGCACGAGTTCGCGCTGGCCGACGTGCTGCAGGCGATCAACCTGATCCTGACGCCGCAGACCCGCTCCAAATCGCTGGACTATCGCGTGCAGGTGGATGACAACGTGCCGCCGCGCCTGCTGGGTGATGCCGGTCATCTGCAGCAGATCCTGCTCAATCTGATGGGTAACGCGGTCAAGTTCACCGACAGCGGCTACGTGCATCTGCGCGTGTCCAGCCCCGATGTGCTGGGCAGCGAGCGGATGCGCCTGCGATTCGAGATCGTCGACAGCGGCATCGGGGTGCCGGTGGCGCTGCGCGGCCGGCTGTTCAATGCCTTCGAGCAGGGCGATGTCGGCCTGGCCCGCCGCCATGAAGGCACCGGTCTGGGCACCGCCATTGCCAAGGGCCTGGTCGAGTCGATGGGCGGGCAGGTCGGTTATGCGCCGAACAGCCCGCGCGGCAGCGTGTTCTGGGTCGAGATCACGCTGGACGTCGCAGACACCTCATCAGCCCCGGCGGTTCCGTCCGAGGTGGCTGAAGCCGGCAATGTCATCGCGTTCTCCAATCCCTTCCTGCGCCATCGTGCGCGCGTGCGCAGCCTGCGGGTGCTGGTGGCCGACGACCACGAAGCCAACCGCATGGTGCTGCAGCGGTTGCTGGAGAAGGCCGGCCACAAGGTCACCTGCGTCAATGGCGGCGCCGAAGTGCTCGATGCGTTGGAGCAGGCCAGTTACGACGCAGCGATCGTCGATCTGCACATGCCCGGCATGAGCGGACTGGACCTGCTCAAACAGTTGCGGGTGATGCAGGCCAGTGGCATGCCTTACGTTCCGGTCATGGTGCTGAGCGCGGACGTCACCCCCGAGTCCATCCTGCGTTGCGAGCAGGCCGGTGCCCGCGCCTTCCTTGCCAAGCCCGTGGTGGCCACCCGTCTGCTGGAAGTGCTGGCCGATGTCGCCGCCAACACCCGCGCCGAGTCCGGCATCCAGTCGGTGCCGGCATTGCCGGTTGGCGATGGCGTGCTCGATACCGCGGTGCTGGACGAGCTGGCGTCGCTGGGTATGGGCGATGGCTTCGAACGCAAGTTCATCGACCAGTGCCTGGCGGACGTCGACGCGAGCATGGGCCAGCTGCAGGGCTGCGGCGAGCGCCAGGCCTGGGAGGATTTCCGCGAGCACGCACACGCGCTGCGCGGTGTGGCGAGCAACCTGGGGCTTGTCCAGGTTGCCGCCTCCAGTGGCGAAATCATGCGCATGGCGGACTGGCAGCTGAAGGGTGAATGGAACGCCCGCCTCGGCAGCCTGGCGACTGCCCTGCGCAACGGCAGGAATGCGTTGGCTGCCCGTAGTGCGGGAGCATCGCACCGCGACGACAGCGAGCGCAGCCCGTCCTGACCCGCCAGACGGTCAGGCCGGGTCGCCATTGCGCCGGGCCTGCGCCCGTACCAGCCGATCCATGGTGCGCAGGGACTTCTCGCCGAGCTGCATGGCGGTGTCCACCCAGATCTCGGTGATCCGCATCATTTCATGCAGCGGCACCATGGTGGCGATCTCGTTGACCTCACGCATCGCCGCCCACGCGTGCGGAATGCGCCGGCTTTCCTTGATCACCTGTTCGACCGCGGCAACGCCTTCGCCCACCGGCACCACGATGTCGACCAGGCCCATCTCCTTCAGCTGGCTGGCGGTGTAGAGGTTGCCTTCCAGCATGATCTTCTCGGCCAGGCGCGGGCTGATCCGCTGGCACAGGAAGGAGTAGGCGCCCATGCCCGGGAACAGGTCGAACAGCACCTCGGGCAGGCCCATCAGCACGCCTTCCTCGGCGACGATGGTGTGGCAGCTCAGTGCGGCCTCGAAGCCGCCACCCAGTGCATTGCCCTGGACCAGGGCGATGCTGTGGGCACGGGTGCCCAGGCCGGCATGGAAGGCATGCACGCCGCGCACGCAGCGTTGGGCATAGTCGAGCAGGCGGGCCCGGTCGCCCTCGCGGATCAGGCGGCAGAACAGTTCGAGATCGCCACCCAGGTTGAACACGTCGCTGTCCGAGGCAAGAACGACATGGGGTGACAGAGCGTGCGAGGCGCTGAGGCGATCGCCCAGTTCGCGCTGGTAGTCGACGATGTCATCGACCAGGCGCGAGGCGAAGCACGGCCGGCCCGGCTGGTTGACCAGGTTGGCGTGCATGTGGATCCAGTAGACATCCCGCTCGGGTTCTTCGGTGATACGCAGGGTAGGGTGCTGCGAGGGACGGGTGATGATGGGGCGTACTGCGGACATGGGAGTTCTCCGTGTGACCGTCCGGCCAACCGCAGAGCGGACGGAGAGGAGTGAGGGGGCGGGCTGAACGTGCGGCGGCGACTGATTCTATGCACCCGTCGTGAACCGCCCGCAAGCGCTGTACCGGCCATGTTCCGGTAATAAAAAGACCCCGCCGTCTCCGGCGGGGTCCCTGTACTCTCCCGTTGCCCGGAAACCCTTACTGGGCGGGCGTATCACGCAGCTCGCGACGGAGAATCTTGCCGACGTTGGTCTTCGGCAGCTCCTTTCGGAATTCTACGATTCTGGGGTGCTTGTAACCGGTCAGGTTTGCCCGCGCATGTTCCTTGACCATTTCCGCGGTCAGGTTCGGGTCCTTCTTCACGATCACGACCTTGACCACTTCGCCGGACTTTTCGTCCGGGACACCGACGGCGGCGACTTCCAGCACGCCCGGCATCATCGCGATGACGTCTTCGACCTCATTCGGGTACACGTTGAAGCCGGACACCAGGATCATGTCCTTCTTGCGGTCGACGATGTAGAAGAAGCCCTGTTCGTCCATCTTCGCCATGTCGCCGGTGTGCAGCCAGCCGTCCGCATCGATGGCGGTGGCGGTTTCTTCCGGACGCTGCCAGTAGCCCTTCATCACCTGCGGGCCCTTGATGCACAGCTCGCCCACTTCGCCCAGCGCCAGGATGTTGCCGTTGTCGTCCTTGATGCAGGCATCGGTGGACGGGATCGGCAGGCCGATGGCACCGTTGTACTCGGGCAGGGTGAGCGGATTGATGCAGGCCGCGGGCGAGGTCTCGGTCAGGCCATAGGCTTCGACCAGGGTCACGCCGGTGACCTTCTTCCAGCGTTCGGCCACGGCACGTTGCACCGCCATGCCGCCGCCCAGGGTGAACTTGACCGAAGAGAAGTCGATCTCGTCGAAGCCCGGGGTGTTGAGCAGGCCGTTGAACAGCGTGTTGACGCCGGTGATGGCAGTGAAGCGGGTGCCCTTGAGCTCCTTGACGAAGCCCTTCATGTCGCGTGGGTTGGTGATCAGGTGGTTGCAGCCACCGAACTTCATGAAGACCAGGCCGTTCGCGGTCAACGCGAAGATGTGGTACAGCGGCAGGGCAGTGATGATCACTTCCTTGCCCGGCTCGATGCCGGAGGTGGACAGCCACGCCGACGCCTGCTGCATGTTGGCGATCAGGTTGCGGTTGGTCAGCATCGCACCCTTGGCCACGCCGGTGGTCCCGCCGGTGTACTGCAGGAAGGCAATGTCGTCGTGGTCGATCTCGACCGGCGGAAGCGCGTGGCGGCTGCCCAGCTTGAGCGCCTGCTTGAAGCGGACGGCGCCCTTGATGTGGTAGTTGGGCACCATCTTCTTGATGTACTTCAGCACGAAGTTGACGATCGCGCCCTTGGCGCCGAGCAGGTCGCCCAGGCCGGTGGTGACCACGTGCTTGACCGGCGTATCGGCGATGACCTGTTCGACGGTGTCGCCGAAGTTGTCGACCACCACCAGGGCACTGACGCCGGCATCAACCAGCTGGTGCTTGAGTTCGCGCGCGGTGTACAGCGGGTTGACGTTGACCACGGTCAGGCCGGCGCGCAGCACGCCGAAGGTGGCCACCGGGTACTGCAGGCAGTTGGGCATCATCAGGGCGACGCGGTCACCCTTCTTGAGCTTGAGCTCACCCAGCAGGTAGGCGGCGAACTGGGTGACCAGCGCGTCCGTCTCACCATAGGTGAGGACCTTGCCGAAGCTGGAGTAGGCGGGACGGTCGCGGAATTTCGCGACGGAAGCGTCGAAGACCGAGGCGACCGAATGGAATTCGTTGACGTCGATTTCGGCGGGAACGCCTTTCGGATAGCTCTGCAGCCAGGGACGATCCAGACTCATATTCCCCCTCCAGGAATCGTGATGTTTTAGGTTACGGCCCTGAGCGTATCGACAATGGCCGTTCATTGCAGCATACCCCGCCGTAGGGAAAACGCGAAGAGGCCCCGAGGGGCCTCTTTGCTTGGTAGTGCCGGCCGCTGGCCGGCATCTGCGCTCGATCGGGATTCCGGTAGATGCCGGCCAGCGGCCGGCACGACCGTGGCCCCAAGCGGGGCGCTTGCGTCAGCCCTGCTTGCGTACCGGTGCGCCGTTGGCCTTGTAGTACGGCGCGGTGCTGCGGGCCAGCGGAGTGCGGCCACGGATCACGTCGGCCAGCTTCTCGGCCATCATGATGGTCGGCGCGTTGAGGTTGCCGGTCACCACCTGCGGCATGATCGAGGCATCGACGATGCGCAGGCCTTCCAGCCCGTGCACGCGGCCCTGGCCGTCGACCACCGCCATCGGATCATCGGCGTGGCCCATCTTGTTCGAGCACGACGGGTGGTAGGCGGTCTCGGCATGCTCGCGGACGAACGCATCGATCTGCGCGTCGGTCTGCAGCGCACTGCCCGGGGAGATCTCGCGGCCGCTGTACGGCGCCAGCGCCGGCTGCGCGAAGATCTCGCGGGTGATCCGGATCGCGGCACGGAACTCGCGCCAGTCCTGGTCGTGCGACATGTAGTTGAACAGGATGCTCGGATGTTCGCGCGGATCCTTCGAACGCACGTGGATGCGGCCGCGGCTGGGCGAGCGCATCGAACCGACGTGCATCTGGAAGCTGTGTGCCTTGATCGGGTTGGAGCCGTTGTAATTGATCGCCACCGGCAGGAAGTGATACTGCAGGTTCGGCCAGTCGAATTCGGCGTCGCTGCGGATGAAGCCACCGGCCTCGAACTGGTTGCTGGCGCCGATGCCGGTGCCCAGGAACAGCCACTCGGCACCGATGGCCGGCTGGTTGTACAGCTTCAGTGCCGGCGCCAGCGAGACCGGCTTCTTGCACTCGTACTGCAGGTACATCTCAAGGTGGTCCTGCAGGTTGGCGCCGACGCCCGGCAGGTGGTGCACCAGGTCGATGTCCAGGCTGCGCAGCAAGTCGGCCGGGCCGACGCCCGAGCGCTGCAGGATCTGCGGCGAAGCGATGGCGCCGCCGCACAGCAGCACTTCGCGGCGGGCGGTGGCACGCTGCGGCTGGTCGTTGTGCAGCCACTGCACGCCCACCGCGCGCTTGCCCGAGAACAGGATGCGGTCGGTCAGCGCGTGGGTGACGATGGTCAGGTTCGGGCGCGGCTTGGCCAGGTCCAGGTAGCCGCGGGCAGTGCTGGAGCGACGGCCCTTCGGGGTCACCGTGCGGTCCATCGGGCCGAAGCCTTCCTGCTGGTAGCCGTTGAGGTCGTCGGTGCGCGGGTAGCCGGCCTGCACGCCGGCCTCGACCATCGCAGCGAACAGCTCGTTGTTGCCGGCCTTCGGCGTGGTCACGCGCAGCGGGCCGTCGCCACCGTGGTAGTCGTTGGCGCCGATGTCACGGGTTTCGGCCTTGCGGAAGTACGGCAGGCAGTCCAGGTAGGTCCAGTCTTCCAGGCCCGGCATGCTGGCCCAGTTGTCGTAGTCCATCGCGTTGCCGCGGATGTAGCACATGCCGTTGATCAGCGACGAGCCGCCCAGACCCTTGCCGCGGCCGCAGTCCATGCGGCGGTTGTTCATGAAGGGCTCGGGATCGGTCTTGTACGCCCAGTTGTAGCGCTTGCCCTGCAGCGGGAAGGCCAGTGCCGCCGGCATCTGGGTACGGAAGTCGAGCCGGTAGTCCGGGCCACCGGCTTCCAGCAGCAGCACGCTGACATCGGCATCTTCGGTGAGGCGGGTGGCCAGCACGTTGCCGGCCGAACCGGCGCCGATGATGATGTAGTCGTACTCGTTATGGGTGCTCATGGGTGTCTCCTGCAGGCCGGGGCGCGCTGCGTGCAGGCGTCCCGGCGGAATGTCGGATCGGCGCGGTGGCCGGACGAAGGTGCGCGCTCGCGGCGCGCCGATCAGAACACGCTGGCGTAGTCGCCCAGTTCCACCTGCACCGACTTGATGCGGGTGTAGTGGCCGAGGGTGGAGATGCCGTTCTCACGGCCGACGCCGGATTCCTTGTAACCGCCGACCGGCATTTCGGCCGGAGATTCGCCCCAGGTGTTGATCCAGCAGATGCCGGCTTCCAGGCGGTGGATGATGCGATGGGCGCGGCTGACGTCCTTGCTGACCACACCGGCGGCGAGGCCGAAGGTGGTGTCGTTGGCTCGACGCACCACTTCGTCTTCGTCGTCGTAGGCGAGGATGCTCATCACCGGCCCGAAGATCTCTTCCTTGACGATGGTCATGTCATCGCGGCAGTCGGAGAACACGGTCGGCAGCACGTAGGCGCCATTGGCCAGCGCGCCTTCGGTGGCACGGCCGCCGCCGGTCAGCAGGCGAGCGCCTTCGGCCTTGCCGCTTTCGATGTAGCGCAGCACGTTTTCCATGTGCGGGAAGCTGGTCAGCGGGCCGAAGTTGGTCTCGGCGGCCATCGGGTCGCCGATGCGGATGCGCTTGACGCGCTCGACCACGGCGGCTTCGAACGCGGCCAGCATGCTGCGCGGCACGAACACGCGGGTGCCGTTGGTGCAGACCTGGCCGGAGCTGAAGAAGTTGGCCATCACCGCGATGTCGGCGGCGCGGTCGAGGTCGGCGTCATCGCAGATCACCAGCGGCGACTTGCCGCCCAGCTCCATGGTCACTTCCTTCAGCGACGAGGATGCGGCGCTGGCCATGACCTTCTTGCCGGTGGCGACGCCGCCGGTGAAGGAGATCTTCTCGATCACCGGGTGCTCGGTCAGCCACTGGCCGATCTCGCGGCCCGGGCCCTGCACGACGTTGAACACGCCGGCCGGCACACCGGCTTCGGTGTAGATCTCGGCCAGGCGGATCGCGGTCAGCGGGGTCACTTCGGACGGCTTGAACACCATCGCGTTGCCGGCGGCCAGGGCCGGGGCCGACTTCCACATGGCGATCTGGATCGGGTAGTTCCAGGCGCCGATGCCGGCGACCACGCCCAGCGGCTCGCGGCGGGTGTAGAAGAAGCTCGATTCGCGCAGCGGCAGCTGGATGCCTTCGATGGCGGTGGCCAGGCCGGCGTAGTACTCGACCACGTCGGCGCCGGTGACGATGTCCACGGTGGTGGTTTCGGCCAGCGCCTTGCCGGTGTCCAGGGTTTCCAGGTGGGCCAGTTCGTCGTTGCGCTCGCGCAGGATCTCGACGGCGCGGCGCAGGATGCGCGAGCGTTCCATGGCGGTCATCGCCGCCCACACCTTCTGGCCTTCGGCCGCGCTCTGCACGGCGCGTTCGACGTCGGCCTGGCTGGCGACCTGCACTTCAGCGATCACGTCACCGGTGGCCGGGTTCACGGTCTTGAAGGTCTTGCCGCTGGTGGCATCGACGCGCTGGCCGTGGATGTAGAGCTGTTGGACGGGCAGGGTGGTCATGGGGCGTACTCCTTGGAAGGGGGCGGGTGCTGAAGCGCTTATAGCGCGACAGCCTGCAACTGGAAGTCGATGTAGCCGTAAGCAATGCGCCGGGACTTCTCGGCGTTGAACTGGCCGCCGACCAGGCTGCCGCGCAGCCACAGGCCGTCGATCATCGCGGCCAGGCCACGGGCGGCCAAGCGGGCCTGCGGGTGGGGCAGCAGGCGGTTGAACTGGTGGCACAGGTTGGAGAACAGGCGCTGGTCGTTGGCGCGCTGCAAGCGGGCCAGTTCCGGCTGGTGCATGCTCGCGGCCCAGAAGGTCAGCCAGACGCGCATCGCGGTGCCGTTGATCTGGCTGTCGTCGAAGTTGCCGTCGACGATGGCGCGCAGTTGCTCGCGCGGGTCGTCGCCGGCGCCGGCGCGGTAGCGGGCCACTGCGTCCTTCAGTTCGCGCAGGATCTGCCGCATTGCAGCATTGAGCAGACCGTCCTTGTCGCCGAAGTAGTGGGCGACGATGCCGCTGGACAGCCCTGCCTTCTTCGCGATGGTGGCGACGGTCGCATCGGCCATGCCGATCTCGTCGATGGTCTGGAAAGTGGCCCGGATCAGCTGTTCGCGCCGTACCGGTTCCACGCCTTTCTTCGGCATTGTCTCTCCACGGATTGCGACCCGAAGGATCGGGCTGCCCGCCATTATGCTTTTTATTGATTGAACGTTCAATCAATAAACCCTAGGATGCGCTCGCGCCCCACGCCATGGGCCCGGTTTACCGGTCCGGCCCCGCCCATGTGCTCCCTCGGACTTGATGAGACGACCCCATGTCTTCCCTGGCTCATCCCAAGCGTTCGCCCCTGCGCTTGAACCGCTTTGTCTTCTTCAGCTCCTCGGTGTCGATCGGCATCCTCGGGCTGCTTACCGTTCTCTATCCCGAAAGCAGCGAGCACTGGCTGCAGTGGGCGCAGGCCGAAGTCTCGGCGGCGTTCGGCTGGTGGTACATGCTGCTGATCGTGCTGTGCCTGGGCTTCGTGCTGTGGCTGGCGTTCTCGCAGTACGGCCGCATCCGCCTGGGCCACAACGAGGAATCACCGGCGTTCGGCTACGTGGCCTGGGTGTCGATGCTGTTCTCGGCCGGTATCGGCATCGCGCTGCTGTACTACGGCGCCTACGAGCCGCTGGACCACTTCCTCAATCCGCCCGGGCAGCCCGGCGGGACCGTGGCCGCCGGCCGCGAGGCGATGGTGCTGACCTTCCTGCACTGGGGCCTGCACGGCTGGGCGCTGTATGCGCTGGTCGGCGTGGCGCTGGGCTATTTCGCCTACCGCCGCGACCTGCCGCTGGCGCTGCGTTCGGCGCTGTACCCGATCTTCGGTGAGCGCATCCATGGCCGCATCGGCGACATGGTCGATGGCTTCGGCATCCTTGCCACGCTGATCTCGATGGTGACCAACCTCGGCATCGGCGCGCTGGTGGTGCAGTCCGGCCTGGTCTACCTGTTCCACATTCCGGATACGCCGCAGGTGCTGGTGGCAATTGTGCTGGTGATGATGGTGGTGGCCACCATCGGCGTGGTGGCGGGTGTGGAGAAGGGCATTGCCTGGCTCTCCAACCTCAACGTGCGCCTGCTGTGCGGCCTGCTGCTGTTCGTGCTGGTCACTGGCCCGACCCTGCACCTGTTCGATGGTCTGATCCAGAACACCGGCGATTATCTCGGCGCATTCGTGCGCAAGAGCTTCGACATGTACCTCAACGACCCGAAGGGCCGTGAGTGGATGGGCTCGTGGACGCTGTTCTACTGGGCGTGGTGGATCGCCTGGGCGCCGTTCGTCGGTCTTTTCGTGGCGCGCATCTCGCGTGGCCGCACCATCCGTGAAGTGATCATGGGCGTGCTGCTGATCCCCCTCGGTTTCACCCTGGCGTGGCTGTCGATCTTCGGCAACACGGCTATCGACCTGGTGCTCAACCATGGCCAGGCGATCCTGGGTGACGTGGCCCAGCATGATGCGGCGATGACCCTGTTCAAGCTGCTGGAGTACCTGCCCGGCGCGCCGTACGTGGCCGGTGCCGCAGTGGTGATCGGCTTCGTGCTGTTCCTGACCCCGGTTGACTCGGGCACGCTGATGATCGCCAACCTGTGCACCCGTCGCGTTGACGACGGCGTGGAGGATGGCCACGACGCGCCGATCTGGCTGCGCGTGTTCTGGGCGGCTGGCATCACCGTGGCCAGCGTCGGCCTGCTGCTGGCCGGCAACTTCAGTGCGATGCAGACCGCGGTGGTGCTGTGCGGCCTGCCGTTCTCCTTCACCCTGGCGTTCTACATGTGGGGCCTGCTGAAGGCCCTGCGCACCGACCCGGACGCACCGCGGCGGTAGATAGCGCCGGGCCCTGCCCGGCAAACGCGAAAGCAAAGGGCCGGATCTGTGAGGATCCGGCCCTTTGCGTTTGCTTCCGGGATCCGCCGGGCATGGCCCGGCGCTACCAGTTACTTGGCTGCCAACTGGCGCAGTACGTACTGCAGCAGGCCGCCGTGGCGGAAGTACTCGACTTCCTTCGGGGTCAGCAGCATCACCGAGACTTCGAAGGTCTTCTTGGTGCCGTCAGCCTTGGTTGCGGTGACCGTGGCGCGCTTGCTTGCACCGTCCTGCAGGCCGGTGATGTCGATCACTTCCGAACCGTCCAGGCCCAGGCTCTGTGCATTCTCGCCGTTGCGGAACTGCAGCGGCAGCACGCCCATGCCGACCAGGTTGGAGCGGTGGATGCGCTCGAAGCTCTCTGCGATGACCGCCTTCACCCCCAGCAGCAGGGTGCCCTTTGCCGCCCAGTCACGCGACGAGCCGGTGCCGTATTCCTTGCCGGCCAGCACCACCAGCGGCACCTTGTCGGCCTTGTACTTCATGGCTGCATCGTAGATCGCCAGCTTTTCCGGCTGGCCGCCAGCGGCCGGGTAGTACAGGGTGTTGCCACCTTCCTCGCCACCGAACATCAGGTTCTTGATGCGGATGTTGGCGAAGGTGCCGCGGACCATCACGTCATCGTTGCCGCGGCGGCTGCCGTAGCTGTTGAAGTCGGCCGGCTGCACGCCGCGCTCCTGCAGGAAGCGGCCTGCCGGCGAGTCCTTCTTGATGTTGCCGGCCGGGGAGATGTGGTCGGTGGTGATCGAATCGCCGAACAGGCCCATCACGCGTGCGCCGTGTACGTCGTCGATGCTGCCGGTCTGCATGGTCATGCCATCGAAGTACGGCGGGTTCTTGATGTAGGTGGAGGCATCGCTCCACTCGTACAGGTTGCCGTCCGGCGAGGCGATGGTGTTCCAGCGGGTATCACCCTTGAACACGTCGGCATAGTTCTGCTTGAACATCTCCGGGCCGATGGTCGCGGCGATGACATCGCCGATTTCCTTGTTGCTCGGCCAGATGTCGCGCAGGAACACCGGCTGGCCATCGCTGCCGGTGCCCAGCGGCTGGGTGGTCAGGTCGATGTCGGTGGTGCCGGCGATGGCATAGGCCACCACCAGCGGCGGGCTGGCCAGGTAGTTCATCTTCACTTCGGGGTGCACGCGGCCCTCGAAGTTGCGGTTGCCGGACAGTACCGAGGTGACGACCAGGTCGCCGGTGGCGATGCCGGCGCTGACTTCGGTCGGCAGCGGGCCGGAGTTGCCGATGCAGGTGGTGCAGCCGTAGCCGACCACGTAGAAGCCGATCTTCTCCAGCTCCTTCAGTACGCCGGCCTTTTCAAGGTAATCGGTGACCACGCGCGAACCTGGGCCGAGCGAGGTCTTCACCCACGGCTGGCGGTTCAGGCCCTTGGCGGCCGCGTTGCGGGCCAGCAGGCCAGCACCGATCATCACCGCCGGGTTGGAGGTGTTGGTGCAGGAGGTGATGGCAGCGATGACCACTGCACCATCCTTCAGGCGGACCTTGCGGCCTTCGGTTTCGATGTCCGCGTAGCCCTTGGCCAGCTGCTCGTTGCCGACCGCCGCACCGCCGCCTTCGTTGACGAACGAGGAGACATCTTCGCTGCGCTTGTCACGGTTGGTGGTCAGGCCAACCAGGGCTTCGCGGTAGTTCTTCTGCACGTCTTCCAGCAGCACGCGGTCCTGCGGACGCTTCGGGCCGGCCAGCGACGGCTTCACCGTGCCCATGTCCAGTTCCAGCGTGGTGCTGTACTGCGCGTGCGGGCTGCCCGGTTCGTGCCACAGGCCCTGCGCCTTGGCATAGGCTTCGACCAGATCGATCTGCTCTTCGCTGCGGCCGGACAGGCGCAGGTAGTTCAGCGACTCGGCGTCGATCGGGAAGATGCCGCAGGTGGCGCCGTATTCCGGCGCCATGTTGCCGATGGTGGCACGGTCAGCCAGCGGCAGGTGCTGCAGGCCGTCACCGTAGAACTCGACGAACTTGCCGACGACGCCCAGCTTGCGCAGCATCTGGGTGACGGTCAGCACCAGGTCGGTGGCGGTGGCGCCCTCGGGCAGCTTGCCGGTCAGCTTGAAGCCGACCACCTGCGGGATCAGCATCGACGACGGCTGGCCGAGCATGGCCGCCTCCGCTTCGATGCCGCCCACGCCCCAGCCCAGCACGCCGATGCCGTTGATCATCGTGGTGTGGCTGTCGGTACCGAACACGGTATCGGGGTAGGCGACCGCCTTGCCGTCCTTGTCCGCCGTCATCACCACGCGGGCCAGGTTCTCCAGGTTCACCTGGTGGACGATGCCGGTGTTCGGCGGCACTACCTTGAAGTTGTCGAAGGCCTTCTGGCCCCAGCGCAGGAAGCCGTAGCGTTCCTGGTTGCGCTGGAACTCGATCTTGCCGTTGAGGTCCAGCGCGTCCGGCTTGCCGAACACGTCGACCTGCACAGAGTGGTCGATGACCAGTTCGGAGGGAATCTGCGGGTTGATCTGCTCAGGCGAGCCGCCGAGCTTGACCACCGCGTCGCGCATCGCGGCGAGGTCGACCACGCAGGGCACGCCGGTGAAGTCCTGCAGGACCACGCGCGCCGGCATGAAGGCGATTTCGGTGTCCGGCTCGGCCGCCGGGTTCCAGCGGGCCACGGCTTCGATGTGGTCCTTGCCGACGGTGATGCCGCCGTCCTCGTGCCGGAGCAGGTTCTCCAGCAGGATCTTCATCGAGTAGGGCAGGTGGGAGATATCGAAGCGCTGGCCCAGCGTGGGCAGGCTGAAGTAGTCGTAGGTCTTGCCGCCGACGTTCAGCTGGCTGCGGGTGGAGAACGAATCGCTCATGCGGGGTAACTCCTTCTTGCGGATGGCTTGCAGTGGCCCGCGCATGGGCGGACCTGCTTGCGGTCGCCGCGGGCCTGACGGCCCCGGTGGTTCCAGTATGAACCCGAAACTGAATGGATTCACCCGGGCCGGGTTCCGGCCTGCGGCATCGGTTCCAGACTACAGGGGAAGGTGTATGGCGTATGTCACGTTTGTGGCCGATCCTTTGCGAGGCAAGGGCTGGCGGGGTGCCGGTCCTGTTCAGGGTGGAAGTATGCCCGGAGAAGTATGTATAATTTGTGCATACTCTGGAGGGCCTACCGATGGAAGCCACTGTTGCAGAACGCGGACAGATCACCCTGCCCAAGGCGGTGCGTGATGCCCTCGGCCTGACCAAGGGCACGCTGCTGAAGGTCGAGCTGGACGGCAGCCGTATCATCCTGCGCAAGAGTGTTGACGATGCCATTTCACGGGCGCGCGGCAAGTTCGCGCTGGACGGTTTCGAATCGTCCGACGCAGCGGTACGTGCGGTGCGTGACGAGGAATAAGCCGTGATGATCGCCGTCGACTCTCCGGTGCTGGTCGAGCTGCTCAGCAATGGCCCGCAGGCCGATGCCGTGGAAGCCATCCTCAGGCAGAGCCTGGTCGGTGGCCGTGTGGTGGTCTGCGGCGCGACCCTGGCCGAGGTCTGCGCATCGCTGCGTGGCGGTGCCGAGGTGCTCGAAGCGCTGGAAGAAATGGGCGTGCACTTCAACCCGATGGAAGCCAAGTCGGCGCTGCGCGCCGGCGAGATGCACCGCCGCCACCGCCAGCGCAGCGGCAGCCGCCGCAGCCTGGACGAATTCATGGTCGGCGCCCACGCACTGCTGCAGTGCGATGGCCTGATCACCTGGAACGACACGTTTTACCGCGACTACTTCAAGGGCCTGAAGCTGATCGTGCCGCAAGCCTGAGCCCACTTTTTTTCAACCTACGCATTACCCGGGAGTTGTCATGTTGGAAGCCTACCGCCACCACGTCGCCGAGCGCGCTGCGCTTGGCATCCCGCCGCTGCCGCTGAGCGCGCAGCAGACGGCCGATGTCATCGAACTGCTGAAGAACCCGCCGCAGGGCGAGGCCGAGTTCCTGCTCGACCTGCTGACCCACCGCGTGCCGGCCGGCGTCGATGACGCGGCCAAGGTCAAGGCCTCGTACCTGGCGGCGATCGCCTTGGGCAGCGAGCAGAACCCGCTGATCAGCCGTGAGCGCGCCACCGAACTGCTGGGCACCATGCTCGGCGGTTACAACGTCGCCCCGCTGGTGCAGCTGCTGGACGACGCCAGCGTCGGCACCATCGCCGCCAACGGTCTGAAGAAGACCCTGCTGGTGTTCGATGCCTTCCATGACGTGCAGGAAAAGGCCAAGGCCGGCAATGCCAACGCCCAGTCCGTGCTGCAGAGCTGGGCCGACGCCGAGTGGTTCACCAGCAACCCGGAAGTGCCGCAGAGCCTGACCGTCACCGTGTTCAAGGTGCCGGGCGAAACCAACACCGACGACCTGTCGCCGGCACCGGACGCGACCACCCGCCCGGACATCCCGATGCACGCCCTGGCGATGCTGAAGAACAAGCGCGACGACGCGCCGTTCACCCCGGAAGAAGACGGCAAGCGCGGCCCGATCCAGCAGATCCTCGACCTGAAGGACAAGGGTCACCTGGTCGCCTACGTTGGCGACGTGGTCGGCACCGGTTCCTCGCGCAAGTCGGCCACCAACAGCGTGCTGTGGTGGACCGGTGATGACATTCCGTTCATCCCGAACAAGCGCGCCGGTGGCGTCTGCCTGGGTTCGAAGATCGCTCCGATCTTCTACAACACCATGGAAGATGCCGGTGCACTGCCGATCGAGCTGGACGTGTCGAAGATGGAGCACGGCGATGTGGTCGAGCTGCGTCCGTACGAAGGCAAGGCGCTGAAGAATGGCGAAGTGATCGCCGAGTTCCAGGTCAAGTCCGAAGTGCTGTTCGACGAAGTGCGCGCCGGTGGCCGCATTCCGCTGATCATCGGCCGTGGCCTGACCGGTAAGGCGCGCGAAGCGCTGGGCCTGGCCCCGACCGATCTGTTCCGCTTGCCGGTGCAGCCGGTCGATACCGGCAAGGGCTTCTCGCTGGCGCAGAAGATGGTTGGCCGCGCCTGTGGCCTGCCGGAAGGCCAGGGCATGCGCCCGGGCACCTACTGCGAACCGAAGATGACCTCGGTCGGCTCGCAGGACACCACCGGCCCGATGACCCGTGACGAGCTGAAGGACCTGGCCTGCCTGGGCTTCTCGGCCGATCTGGTGATGCAGTCGTTCTGCCATACCGCCGCTTACCCGAAGCCGGTGGACGTGAAGACCCACCACACCCTTCCGGAGTTCATCTCCACCCGTGGCGGCGTCTCGCTGCGCCCCGGCGACGGCGTGATCCACAGCTGGCTCAACCGCATGCTGCTGCCGGACACCGTTGGTACCGGTGGTGACTCGCACACCCGTTTCCCGGTGGGCATTTCGTTCCCGGCCGGTTCGGGCCTGGTTGCCTTCGCCGCTGCCACCGGCGTGATGCCGCTGGACATGCCGGAGTCGGTGCTGGTGCGCTTCAAGGGTAAGATGCAGCCGGGCGTGACCCTGCGCGACCTGGTCAACGCGATCCCGCTGTACGCGATCAAGTCGGGCCTGCTGACCGTGGCCAAGGCTGGCAAGAAGAACATCTTCTCCGGTCGCATCCTGGAAATCGAAGGCCTGCCGGAGCTGAAGGTCGAACAGGCGTTCGAGCTGTCCGACGCCTCGGCCGAGCGTTCGGCGGCCGGTTGCTCGGTGCGCCTGAACAAGGAGCCGATCATCGAGTACCTCAACAGCAACATCACCCTGCTGAAGTGGATGATTGCCGAGGGTTACCAGGACCCGCGTTCGCTGCAGCGCCGTATCGAGAAGATGGAAGCGTGGCTGGCCAACCCGGAGCTGCTGGAGCCGGATGCCGATGCCGAATACGCTGCCGTCATCGAGATCGACCTGGCCGACATCCACGAGCCGATCGTGGCCTGCCCGAACGACCCGGACGACGTGAAGACCCTGTCCGAAGTGGCCGGCGCCAAGATCGACGAAGTGTTCATCGGTTCGTGCATGACCAACATCGGTCACTTCCGAGCCGCTGCCAAGCTGCTGGAAGGCAAGCGTGACCTGCCGACCCGCCTGTGGGTGGCCCCGCCGACCAAGATGGATGCCTCGGAGCTGACCAAGGAAGGCGTGTACGGCACCTTCGGCGCCACCGGTGCACGCATGGAAATGCCGGGCTGCTCGCTGTGCATGGGCAACCAGGCGCAGATCCGCGAAGGCTCCACCGCGATGTCGACCTCGACCCGCAACTTCCCGAACCGCCTGGGCCGCAACACCAACGTGTACCTGGGTTCGGCGGAACTGGCGGCGATCTGCTCGCGTCTGGGCCGCATCCCGACCAAGGAGGAGTACATGGCGGACATCGGCGTGATCAACGCCAATGGTGCGGAGATCTACCGCTACATGAACTTCGACCAGATCGAGGAATACCAGGACGTGGCCAAGACGGTCGCTGCCTGAGGGTAGTGCCGGCCGCTGGCCGGCATCCCGTTGAAACGAAGAACCCCCGGTGAAAGCCGGGGGTTTTTTGTGGGCGCCGGGCCAGGTGGCCTAGCCCATGCGCATCGCCGTCCGGGTCTGCTCCTGGGCGTGGTCCTGCTGGGCAACCTGCTGTACCTGCGACATCTGTTCGACCTTGGCGAGCGACTGCTCCACGGGCGTGCTGATTGCCTCGCTGATCACTACCGACGCCCGCAGGTGTGCCGGATTGTCGGGCGCTCCCTGCACAACGAACATGCGAGGGCCCGAGCCGTCGCTGGGTGGATTGCCCAGGACCACATGATCGACGCGTTCCAGGCCGCTGCTCTTGGCCGCCGCCAGCAGGCTGGCTGTCATCCGCTCGCTGGTTTCATCGAAGCTGCGCCCGTGCCTGGCATCCACAGCGGATACACCGTCGCGAATCTGCCGGTAGAGAAGTTGGTCTGGGTGGCCTTCCTCCCTGGGATCCAGGCCCGCCTTGTCCAAGGTGGATTCAATGCTCTCCTGCAGTGGGTTCCTGGGAGAGAAGCCGGGATTGCCGAGGGAGGGCGCGCCCTGGTCGGTTGCATCCTGGATCAGTTGCTCTCCAGGCTTGAGCGCATTGCGGGCATGCTGCGCGGCTTCAGCTTCGTGGCGGGCATGCACACCAGCTTCCTCCGTGCCGCGCAGGTAATTGACCCCGTCGCGCAGCAGACCCGGTCCACCGCCGACAAGCACGGTCGCCGCCGCACGCAGCTGATGAACATCACTGCGGTAGTCGGCAATCCGGCGCAGGTCTTCAGGATCCGTGACCCGGGCCTGGGGGTTGTCCAGTACAGACTGCACCGGACCCTTGTCGGTCGTGCGATCAAGGAAATGAACCAATCGATGGGAGTCACCCAATTGGACCGCGACGGCGGCGGACATGACATGGCCGCTTTTCATCCCGAGCGTTCCGAGCGAGGCGATGCGCTGGCCCTGCTCGGCGTTGCGCAGAACCTCCAGTTCCCTGGGCAGCGCATACATCTCAACCTTGCCGTAATGAGGGCCGCCCGCACTGACCAGGTCGCCTGCCATCACATGGTTGGTGAAGGGCGCCGCATTGGCCGGCTGGCCTTCAGGGAGGCGATACGCCAGCCCGGCGGCACCGTAAGGATTGAAGGCGTCGCCGGGGAGGTTGTAGTGATGGGCGGTGATCTGCGCGAGGGCACCGCCCAGGGAGTGGCCGGTAACGGATACCTGGCCATATCCATTTGCGTCAGCCAGCTCGATTGCCTGCTTGGTCAGCGCGAGGGCATCATCAATCTGCGCGTTGATTCTGGCGGTGACCATCGCCGCATCGATGCCGCCGTCAATCAGAGGCTGGCGATCAAACTCGGTACCGCGATGGGTGACGATTACTTCTTTGGATTCGAGATTATGGTAAATGACGCCTTGGTAGCCGGTGGCGGAGTTTAGGCTGGCCAATACACGATATTCCGTCCCGGCAATGGTAACAATGGCCCTGGGCTCAGGGAGCGGATCCTTGTAGACATGATCTGAGAGGGCTGCATTTGCTCCAGGATTCATTGGGCTGTTCCTTCAGTCCGCGTGGAGATTTCGATTGGGAAGTAATTCTTTCGCTTATCTGGAGACATCTTCTCGTACCAAGTCGAAGGCTCGGTAGGCGTCCACTCTGGCGATCCCCCTGAAGTGATGGGGCGTAAGGCGCGATGTACGTAGGTAGTAGAGAGTTTCTCGGTTTCAAGCTTTGTGAATGAAGTCCATGCGGTTGCTTGGATAGGGCGATCATCGATGATGAAGGCGAATGAAGCTTCCACGAGCACGGGTGTCCAAGTGCACGGGCCGCGACCGTAATAATCGGCAACTTCCATGCCGTCGTTGAATACAACACTGCTGAATTCAGTAGCACTGAGGCGCTGTGCCTGAAGCTCAACCTTGTGCTGATTCGGCTCGTACTGCACCCCCTCCCAATTGTTGACCGGAGGGAGACAGAGTGGGTCTATCTCATACGTGACGAAGACCGAAGGAACGGGGACATCCACGGGTGCATCGTGGACCCGAATCACAATCGGCAGCGCATCCTTGGGCGCAGGATTCTCGCGATAGACCGGGAACGAGCGTTCCTTGTTGCAGCCTGGAATGGCCAGTGTGATCAATGCGATCAACGCAACATGAGCAAGGCTGGGGACGGATTTCAGCATGAGCGGTCCACGTCGCTGATGGAGGTATTACGCGGGTGCGCCGGTAAAGCGCTACTACGGAGCATGGTGCTCTGCGTCTGAGAACGCCGACTGGATTGCCCTGCTCGTTGAATCGCGGAATAGGGGATTACACCGCAGACGACGGTGCCATGAAGGGCATCTCGGGGCAAATGCGACGGACTGCGCATTTCATGCTGGGGGCGCGCCGGCACTTCATCCTTGCGTACCCGTGCCACGGGGCATTGCGGCGTATCGTTCATCGGCGTTCCATTGCTCTGCGACGTCTGACTATACGACTCGGTGCAGCTGTGCTCCAAGGCCGAGGTGCAGCGCCGGGGGGGCATCCGGTGGGACGCCACCCAGCATCCGGCCGCTTGCTAGCAGGCGACGTGCAGCGACTGCTGCAACCATGCATCAATGCGCACGCTGGCGAATGCCGGATTCTCCAGCGTGGAGATATGGCCGGCATCGGGGATCGATTGCAGCCGGCAGCCGATCTGGTCCGCCATCTGCCGCGCTTCGGTCAAGGGGCGTGGCAGGTCGTGTTCGCCACTCAGGATCAGCGTTGTTTCCGGGTCCAGATCCTTCAATGCGCCCAGCCGGTCCGGGCGGCCGAAGATCAGGCGACCCAGCGGCACGACCGCGTCGAGCAGGCGCTCGCGGGGCCAGGACAGCAGCCGTTGCCGGAACAGCAACCGGATCGGATCGTCGATGGCGATGCCTGGGCGGAAGAACAGCGGCACAATCTGTTCGGCCATGGCTTCGGGGATGCAGCCCAGCTGTTCGATCATGTCGAGCATGCCGAAATAGCGTTGCCGGGAGGCCTCCGGTTCCGCTCCGAGGTAGGTGTCCATCAGGACAAGCGAGCGGACCTGCTCGGGGCGCTGCAGCGCCAGTTCCGCTGCCCACATGCCGCCGACCGACAAGCCAGCCACCGCGTAGTGCCGGATGCCCAGCGCATCCATCAAGCGGCCGACTTCGCGCGCGAGGCACGCGGGTGTGGTGAAGGCGGCTGACAGGGGCAGATCGTTGTCGTGGCCGGGAAGCTCCGGAAGGATCAGGCGATAGCGCCGCGACAGCAGCTCGATCTGTGGTGCCCACATGTCGCGGCCCCAGAGATAGCTGCCGCCGAGGACAAGCGGAAAGCCGGTGCCGATGTCGTGATGGGTGAGAAGGGGCAAGGGGAGGCTCCATGGAAGGGAGCCTCACGCTGCGGGGGTAGGGGAAGCACGTCCAATGTGGCGGATCGACGAGGGGCCATCCCCGGGTGCAAGTGAGGCGATTACGACGCCGATGTACGCAAGTAGCACTGTTGAAACGCCGCTGTCCGAGGTTGCTGCAAGCGCAAACGGGTTGAATGCGTCGTCTGGCCGGTGCGTTTGGCCGATGCGGAGCCGAGCATGGGCTATGCCGGGTGTCCTTGCGCGGCCCCTACGGGCCGTCGCAAGCGACGTTGGCAACGGCTCCTGCCGTTGCCTTCGGCTCTCCAGCTCCCCATCACCCGCGGGCCAGTGCCAGCAACCGCTCGGCAATCCGTTCCAGTGGCACCTGCTCCTCGGCGGCGCCCAGCTTGAAGGCGGCCCCGGGCATGCCCCAGACCACGCTGGTGGCCTCGTCCTGCACCAGCGTGGGTGCGCCGGCCTGGCGCATTTCCAGCAGGCCGCGTGCGCCGTCATCGCCCATGCCGGTGAGGATGGCGCCGATGGCGTTGCCGCCGGCGTTCTGCGCGACCGAGCGGAACAGCACATCCACCGCGGGCTTGTGCCGGTTCACGGCCGGGCCGTCGTCGACCCGGCAGCGCCAGCGCGCACCGTCGCGGATGATGCGCAGGTGCTTGCCACCCGGTGGCAGGTAAGCGTGGCCGGGCAGCACGGCTTCGCCGTCGCTGGCCTCGCGTACGGCCATCGCCGAGTGCCGGTCCAGGCGTTCGGCGAAGGCGCTGCTGAAGCTGGCCGGCAGGTGCTGGGTCATTACCACGGCCGGGCCGTCGGCGGGCATGCCTTCCAGCACCACACGCAGCGCTTCGGTGCCACCGGCCGATGAGCCGATCGCGATCAGCCGGTCGGTGGTGCGGAACTGGGGCGTGGCGGGACGCGTCGCTGGGGAGGCGTCCAGCAGGAGCTTCGGTGCGGCAGCGCGCACCAGCGGGCGAACGCGCGAGCGCGCCGCCATCTTCACTTTGGCGATGATCTCGTCGGCGTAGCCCTGCAGGCCGCGCGCCACGTCCAGTTTCGGCTTGGAGACGAAGTCCACCGCACCCAGCGCCAGCGCCTGCAGGGTGGTGTCGGCGCCACGTTCGGTCAACGAGGAGATCATCACCACCGGCAGCGGGTGCAGGCGCATCAGGTTTTCCAGGAACGCCAAGCCGTCCATGCGCGGCATTTCCACGTCCAGGGTAATCACGTCGGGGGCCAGGCGCTTGATCTTCTCGCGTGCCAGCAGCGGGTCGGCGGCGGTGCCGACCACGTCGATGGACGGATCGCTGGACAGGATCTCGGTGAGCATCTGGCGCACGACGGCGGAGTCGTCGACGATCAGGACCCGGCAGGGGGCGTTGCCGGTCAGGGTCATTCGAACAGCTCCACGCCGCCGGTGACCGGGGCCTTGGACAGGCGAGCACGCACGGCCGATTCGGTCGCGGCCACTTCGGCTTCGTGTGCGTGCGGCAGGCGCTGCACCACCACGCGGCCGGTATCGGCAAAGAACCAGATCTTGCGCGGATGGATACCGCACAGGTCCTCGGCGATGATCGGAATGTGCTCGGCCTGCAGGTACTGGCGCACGAACTCAGCGTTGCGGGTGCCGACCGGATTGCTGGTGAACCCCTTGAGCACGTTGGCGCCGCCGAACACCTTGGCCTCGATGCGCTTGCGGTGTGCGCCGCGCTTGAGCATGTCGTTGATCAGCAGTTCCATCGCATAGCTGCCGTAGCGCGCGGGTGCGCCGTCGCCGGCGTTGCCTTCGGGCAGCAGGAAGTGGTTCATGCCGCCGATCTTCAGCACAGGGTCGCGCAGGCAGGCCGCCACGCAGGAGCCCAGCGTGGTGGTCAGCGCAGTGGTGTCATCGACCACCAGGTACTGGGTCGGCAGCAGCTTGGCTGCAATGGTCTTGAAGCGCGCGTCCTGGTAACGCATCACATCATCGGTGCGCAGCGATGCGTTCATGCGCCTGCCTTTGCCGCACGGCGGTACAGGGTGCGTCCGCAGGGCTGGATCAGGTCGGCGGCGTGCAGGTAGTTCTCCGAGTGGCCGGTGTAGAGCAGGCCATCGTCGGACAGGTGCTGTACCAGCCGGCCGAGGATCGCGCGCTGGGTCGGCTTGTCGAAGTAGATCATCACGTTGCGGCAGAACAGTGCGTCGAACGGGCCGCCGACGTCATAGCGCGGGGCAAGCAGGTTCAATGGGCGGAACTCGATCAGCTCGCGCAGCGCCGGCAGCACGCGGCACTGGCCCTCGTTGGGGCCGCTGCCGCGCTGGAAGTAGCGGCGGCGCAGATCCGGATCGAGGCTGGTGACGCGGTCGATGTTGTAGACGCCACGGCCGGCCGTGGCCAGCACCTGGGTATCGACGTCGGTGGCGATGATGCGTACCGGTGGCTTCAGGGTGCCGAAGGCTTCGCAGGCGGTGATCGCCATCGAGTAGGGCTCTTCGCCGGTGGAGGCGGCGCACGACCACAGCAGCAGCGGCGTGCGGCTGGAGCGTTGCTGCAGCTCCTCGCGCAGCTTGTCGAAGTGGTGCGGCTCGCGGAAGAACGAGGTCAGGTTGGTGGTCAGGGCGTTGGTGAACGCCTGCCACTCGTCACCGTCTTCCTGCTCCAGATGGTCCAGATACTGCTGGAAGCTGCGCATGCCCAGCGTGCGCAGGCGGCGCGACAGGCGGCCGTAGACCATGTCGCGCTTTGCCGGGGCGAGGGCGATGCCCACGCGCTGGTAGATCAGGTCGCAGACGCGGCGGAAATCACGGTCGGCAAACTCGAATTCGCGCGGGCCGGTAACGATGGGAGTAGGACTTTGCACGGGGGACGTGTCCATCGGCAGAGGCGGCGGCCGAAGCCGCCGCGGGTGGGTCTCAGAATTCCTGCCAGTCGCTGTCGCTGGCGACGAAGGTGCTGGCGTTGCTGCCGGTGCGGCGTACCGGTGCTGGCGTCGGAGCCGGCCGCGGACGCGCCACGGCGGCGGCAACATGCACCGGCTCGACACGCGCGGCCACCGCCTTCATCGCGGCCGAGACCTGGTTGTCCAGGCGGAAGATCGCCACGGCGTCGGCCAGCTGGCCAGCCTGTTCTTCCATCGCACGTGCGGCGGCGGTGGCTTCTTCCACCAGCGCAGCATTCTGCTGGGTGGTTTCGTCCATCTGCACCACGGTCTGGTTGACCTGCTCGATGCCGGCCGACTGCTCCTGCGAAGCCGCGGAAATCTCGGCCATGATGTCGGTCACGCGCTGCACCGAGGCGACGATCTCGCCCATGGTGCTGCCGGCCTGGTGCACCAGGCTGGAGCCTTCGGCGACCTTGCCGACCGAATCATCGATCAGGCCCTTGATCTCCTTGGCCGCGGCGGCCGAGCGCTGGGCGAGGGTACGCACTTCGCTGGCGACCACGGCGAAGCCGCGGCCCTGTTCGCCGGCACGTGCGGCTTCCACTGCGGCGTTCAGCGCCAGGATGTTGGTCTGGAAGGCGATGCCGTCGATGACCGAGATGATCTCGGCGATCTTCTTCGACGAGGCTTCGATGGCCGACATGGTGTTGACCACCTGGCCGACCACGCTGCCGCCTTGAGAAGCAACACCCTGCGCGCCGATCGCCAGCTGATTGGCCTGGCGGGCGTGCTCGGCGTTCTGGCGCACGGTGGAGGTCAGCTCCTCCATCGACGCGGCGGTTTCTTCCAGATTGGCTGCCTGCTGCTCGGTACGGCGCGACAGGTCACTGTTGCCCGACGCGATCTCGCCGGCGGCGAGGGTGATGCTGGACGCGCTGGCCTGGATCTGGCCGACGATCTGGGTCAGCTGGGTGACGGTGGTGTTGGCGTCGTCCCGCATGCGTGCGAACACGCCCTGGTAGTCGCCGTGCATGCGCGCGGTCAGGTCGCCTTCGGCGATGGCCGACAGCAGCTGCGAGAGCTTGCCGAGGTTGTCATCGCTGACCGCCATCATCGCGTTGAGGTTTTCCAGCATCAGGCGGAAATCGTGATCGAAGCGCTGCGCGTCGCCACGGCGGCTGAAGTCGCCTGCGGCGGCGGCACTGGCCAGCTGCTTGATCTCGGCGTTGATGCGGCCGAGGTTGGCCTTGACCGTGTCGACGGTGGTGGTCATCGCGGCCTTCTCGCCGGGGTAGCGCGCGACGTCGCGGCTCAGATCGCCCACCGCGTACTGCTGCACCACGTCCAGCACATCGTGCAGGGTCTGCACGTGGCCGCCGACCAGGGCATTGGTTTCCTGCACCATCAGCCCGTACTCGCCGGGGAAGGCGCTGGCATCGATGCGGTAGCTCAGTTCGCCGCCGTCGTGGCGACGCGCCATCTCGCGCTGGCCGCTGATCACCGCGTGCAGCTGCTGCTGCATGCCCGACATGGCGTCCAGCAGGCGGCCGGTCTCGTCATGCGGCTGCGGGCCGATGTGGCTGTCCAGCTTGCCGCGGGCGATACCCTCGGCGACGGCCGTTGCCTGCTTCAGCGGTATGGCGATGCGGTTGCCGATGAGCCAGCTCAGGGCCAGCACGATCAGTACCAGCACGCCACCGGAGACGGCCATGATGGCGGTGAACACCAGTGCCTGCTTCTGCACGTCGTCCATGTAGACGCCACTGCTGACCACCCAGTTCCAGGGCGCGAACAGGCCGGCGTAAGCCACCTTCTCGACCTCGCCCTTGCTGCCGGGCTTGGCCCAGCGGTAGTTGACGAAGCCGCCACCGGCCTTGGCTGCTTCCACCTGGTCGTAGTAGATGCGCACGCCGTCGTCGGTGCGGAAGTCCTTCATGTCCTTGCCGACCAGGTCCTTGCGGAACGGGTGCATCAGCAGGCGGTAGCCGGTGTCGTAGATGTTGAAGTAGTAGGCATCGTTATCGGCGCGCATCACTTCCAGCGCCTGCAGGGCGGCGGCCTTGGCAGCGTCCTCGCTGAGCTCGCCGGTACCGGCCAGGCGATGGTAGTGCTGGAGGATGCCGTAGCTGAGTTCGACCTGGGTCTTCAGCGCGGTCTTGCGGGTCTCGGTCAGGTCGAGGTACTGCATGCGGGCGGCGATCACCGAGAGCGCGATCACGCCAAGCGCGATGAGCAGCGTCAGCAGGTTGAGCTTGCGCCGGACGGAGAGGTTGCTGAAGTAGTGTTGCCAGCGATGCATGAGATTCATCGAGCAGGACCAGGTCGAAGCGGGCGGGCGGCGCCGTGCCGGTCACAGCGGGACAAGCGGTGACAACCCCGTTATCGGCCGCGCGGGCGGGGGATTGAGGTGCGGTGTCCGAACGTATTCAGGTTTCCTTGCAGCGGCGGCTGCGGCGCTGCCTGCGGCAGGCTTTTGGAGCAACAGCAACAGCAACGGCGGTTGGTCGGCGGTCACGGGTTGCGAGGAGGGCCGGGCCAGGGTGGGTTGGCGGGGGACGCCGTAAACCCGTCCCTGGGGGCTTGGCCGCGGCATCCATGCCGCGGACACCCCCGCCAACCCACCCTGGCCCGGCCCATTCGATATTCCGGTGTCGGACGGCAAGAGCGTTGTGTTTCCAGGCGGAAAGAGGGGTCAGATCCGTTTTCCTGCGGAAAACGGATCTGACCCCGGACGCGACCTGGCTTTTTGCTCTTTGCTCTTTCTTCTTCAATCCGGGGTGGGATACACGGAAACTGTCCGTGGCCGGGAGGGTGGGCTGCGCAGGGGCGTGAGCCGCATGGATGCGGCGACCGAGCTTACATGGACGTACTTGCAGCGGCCCCTGCGCAGCCCACCCTCCCGGCCAACCCTCAGTAGCCACGCGCCTACCGCGACCACCCCGAGGGGCTTCGCCGTTGGCTGGATATCCAGATACCCCGTAAACAAAAACGCCCCAGCGCAGGGCCAGGGCGTTCTCGTACGTCAGGTCAGGCAGGCATCAGAACTCCTGCCAGTCTCCGTCGGCCAGTTCGGTGGCCATGGGGCGACCACCGGCGGTGCGGCGGGCCGGCGGGGCGACCGGGGCCGGTGCGGCCGGTGCGGCAGCACGCGGGACCGGGGCAGCGGCGATGCGCGGGGCAACCACGGTCTCGGCTTCATCCACCACGAAGATCGACACGGCCTCGCTGAGGTGACCGGCCTGTTCTTCCATTGCGCGTGCGGCGGCGGTGGCTTCTTCCACCAGCGCGGCGTTCTGCTGGGTGGTTTCGTCCATCTGCACCACGGTCTGGTTGACCTGCTCGATGCCAGCACTCTGTTCCTGCGAAGCCGCAGAGATCTCGGCCATGATGTCGGTCACGCGCTGCACCGAGGCGACGATCTCGCCCATGGTCGCGCCGGCCTTGTGCACCAGCGCCGAGCCGTCGTTGACCTTGCCGACGGAGTCGTCGATCAGGCCCTTGATCTCCTTGGCCGCGGCGGCCGAGCGCTGGGCGAGGGTACGCACTTCGCTGGCGACCACGGCGAAGCCACGGCCCTGTTCACCGGCACGTGCGGCTTCCACTGCGGCGTTCAACGCCAGGATGTTGGTCTGGAAGGCGATGCCGTCGATGACCGAGATGATCTCGGCGATCTTCTTCGACGAGGCTTCGATGGCCGACATGGTGGTGACCACCTGGCCGACCACTTCACCGCCCTGCGATGCGACGCCATGCGCGCCGATGGCGAGCTGATTGGCCTGGCGGGCGTGTTCGGCGTTCTGGCGCACGGTGGAGGTCAGCTCCTCCATCGAGGCAGCGGTTTCTTCCAGGTTGGCGGCTTGCTGCTCGGTGCGGCGCGACAGGTCACTGTTGCCCGAGGCGATCTCGCCGGCGGCCGAGCTGATCGCGCGGCTGGACTGCTTGATGCGGGTGACGATCTCGCTCAGCTGCGCGGCGGTGGCGTTGGCGTCGTCTCGCATACGGGCGAACACGCCCTGGTAGTCGCCGTGCATGCGCACGGTCAGGTCACCCTGCGACAGCGCGGCGAGCAGGCCGGAGATCTGTTCGATGCTGCCGGCGTTGGCGTCGAGCAGGCCGTTGATCTGCTGGGCCAGCTGCAGGAAGAAGCCTTCCTTGTCGCTGGAATCGATGCGGCCGGACAGGTCGCCGGCAGCGGCCTGGGCGATCACGCGGGCCACTTCGGCTTCCACCTGCGCTTCCTGGGTGCGGTCGCGCCATTCCACCACGTAGCCGACGGTGTCGCCGCCTTCATTGCGGATGGTCGAGACCACCTGGGCGAACTGGGCATCGCCGTACTGCATGGGGCGACGGGCGACGCCGTGTGCCTTCAGGTTGCCCAGCAGGGTCTGGTCCATCTCGCCGCGATGCTCCAGCACGGTGACCGGCTTGCCGATCAGCGAGGCCTGCGCGTCGAAGTCCGGCAGGTCGCGGCGCACGTCGTCCTGGTACTGGCTCAGGGTCTGCTGCAGGGCGCGATTGGTGTAGACGATGGTATTGCTGGTGTCGGTCAGGTACACGCCGGTGGAGCTGTAGTCCAGCGCGGTGCGGATGCGCAGGTTCTCGCGGGCGATGGCCTGGTCGGTTTCGGTGCGCTCGCGCAGGTCGCGCTGCATGCGCTGCATCGCCTGCATCAGTTCGCCCACTTCGTCCTGGCGGCTGACGTCGATGTGGCCATCGAGCTTGCCGCCGGCCACATCGTTGGCAACCGAGACGGCGCCGCGCACGCTGCCGACCAGGGCACGGGCAAACAGCCAGACCAGCACCAGGCCGAGTGCGGCGCCGCCCAGCAGGGCGATCACGGTCAGCACGGCCGAGGCGGAGTAGGTGGATTCGGCCTCTTCGCGCGAGGCGCGGGCGAGGCGGTTGTCTTCGGCGATCAGCGCTTCCAGCGCCGAAGCGGCCTTGCGGTGCTTGGTGCGGGTCTCGCCGACGAAGGTATCGATGGCGTCGTCCGGCAGGTCCAGTTCCAGCATCTCGGTGACGCTGTCATAGGAGGCCAGGGCGTCCTTCCATTCCTTGGCGAAGGTGTCGAACAGCTTCTTCTGCTGTGCGTTGTCGACCAGCTTCGGATAGTCCTTGATCGACTTGTCCATGCTGGTACGCAGCTCGACGGTCTGCTTGCGTGCATCAGCCTTGACGTCGTCACTGGCGCGGATCAGCTGCTGGTAGGCGGCGTTGCGGTATTCACCCAGCATGCCGCGCATCTCGCCGGCCATGCGGATGCTCTCCATGCGAGAACCCGCCAGCTCGGTGGTGACGTTGTTCAGCGAGTGCAGGCCGCGATAGGCGACGATACCCTGCAGCAGCATCACCAGCAGGAGGACACCGAAGGTCAGCAGCAGCTTCGGCATCAGTTTCAGGTTGTTGATCCACGGCATGGGCGTTGCGAGCTCCTAAGGCAGACGCGCCCGGGCATCGGGCCCGGTTGCAGCAGAAACCACGCCGGCACCAGGTCCGGCGTGGTTCGACGGACAGCGGATTACTTGATGTTGGCCAGCTTCAGGCCGGCCGGCGAGCTGACTTCGATTTCGGCGCGCGAGGCGTCGCGCTGGATCTTGCCGATCACGCAGACGGTCTTGCCTTCCAGGGTTTCCAGCGGGAAGGAGAACTTGCCGCGGTTCTCGCCAGCGATGCGGGCCGAGAAGGTGTGGCGCGGGAAGGCGCCGCCCATGTACAGGAAGGTCGGCTGGCCTTCGGAACCTTCTGCGTAGCGGGCCTTCTCGACCTTGCCGCAGACCATGCCGTCCTTGCCGACCGAGCGCGGTGCCAGTTCCGGCGGGATCATGTCGGCCGACTGGGCGAACGCGGCGGAAGCAGTGGTGGCCAGGACAGCGGCCGAAACGAACGCAAGCAGGGACTTCATCGAGGTGTATCTCCGGGGATGGTGATGGTCGTTCCGGTTCTGCGCGCTCCTGCGCGACCGGCTTCTGTCCCCCTATCGGCACTGCCGGAGGGAACTGAAGGGTTTTGTGACCAGAACGTGAAGCAGGTCCGTTCGATCAGGCAGCGGCGTCTTCAACGACGCTGGCCTGGCCCATGTCGGCGCTGTCCAGCAGGGTCTCGATGTCGAGCAGGATCAGCATGCGGTCGTCCTGCGTGCCGATGCCGGAGATGAAGCGGGTATCGACGGCGGCGCCGAATTCCGGGGTCGGGCGGATCTGCTCGGCCGACAGCGGGATCACGTCCGAGACGCTGTCGACGACGATGCCGACCACGCGGTCGTCGACGTTCAGCACGATCATCACGGTGAAGGCGTCGTAGCGGGCATCGTCCAGGCGCAGCTTCAGGCGCAGGTCGATCACCGGGACGATGGTGCCGCGCAGGTTGATCACGCCCTTGATGTAGTCCGGTGCATCCGGGACCCGGGTCACCGCGTCATAGCCGCGGATTTCCTGGACCTTGAGGATGTCCACGCCGTAGTGCTCGGCACCGAGGGTGAAGCTGAGGAATTCGCCACCGGCGCTGGCGGCGGAGCTGGTCTTGTCGTTCATCGAGGGGTCCTGGTTCTGCCGGAAGTCCCGGTGTCAGGCTCGATATCGGCCCCTCGTCGGGGGACTTTAGGTGCCGGGGGAAGGCATCCACGCATGGCGTGGATCTACCGGGGAAGATGGGGGCATCCGCGCATGGCGTGGATCTACACGGGAAGCGGTAGTGCCGGCCGCTGGCCGGCAACCTGGCAACAATGTGGATGCGGCCATTGCCGGCCAGCGGCCGGCACTACCGGTCGGGAGGCCTTACAGCTCGCCGTTGCGGCGCGCCTTGCGCTGGCGGTCGATGCGGAAGATGTAGCGCTGGATGGCACTGTCGGCGCCACGCGGCAGGATGTCGAAGCGCATGCCCACGCGCTTGATCTCGATGCCATTGGGTTGGCGCTGCGGCAGCAGGTTGCAGACGACCAGCTCGATCTCCAGGTCGGGGCCGTCGGGCAGCGACAGCATCGCCGGGTAGCGCTTCTGCAGGCTGAACACCGCGCAGTCGGTAGGTACGGCCACCGCCAGGCCGCCGCCACTGATGTCCACCACCCGCATCGACAGCGCTTCGGCACGGCTCTCGCCGGCGGGGATCAGCAGCTGGGGCGAATCGGTGACTGGCGTCTCCAGCCGGTACATCTCACGTCGCTGCAGATGGACCAGTTCGTCCGGCAGAGGGGCACGGAAGGCGACGTGGCCGTCGTTGTCCACACGTTGCAGTGCCTGCAGGCGGAACCGCACCAGCACGCGTTCGAGCTGGGCAAAGCACAGCAGATGGTCGGCCTGTTCGGCGGCGCGGTTGGACGCCTCCTGCGGGCTGCCATCGAGCAGCAGGGTGTCGTCGTCCTCGTCGAGTTCAAGCAGCGCGGTCGGGAACGAGCGGTCGCGGCCGTCGATATGCGCATTGATCAGTGATCGCTGGTCGATCAGCGATCGCAACAGCTGCCGCAGCTGGCGCGGATTACGGACCAGGAAACGTTCGTCAGCGGCATCAGCCGCGTGGACATCATGCACTGCAGTGTCGTTGCCGTCGGACATGGAATCTACGGTCAGGGGCGGGCGCCAGCACGCGTTGGCGCGAGGCTCGATGGGGATATCGGCCACTGTGCCCGATTATGAAGTGAGAATTGCATCACTTTCCATGCGTCAGGGGTCGGATCCCTTTCCCGAAGGAAAGGGATCCGACCCCGGGTACATCAGAACTCCTGCCAGTCGCCGTCTGCGGCCAGCGCCGGCTGGGCCGTCGCCGTGCGCAGCGTACGCGCCGGGACCGGCTTTGCGGCCGGTGCGGCGGCTGCGACCTGGCGCGGTACCGGTGCCGCCAGCGGGCGTGCCGGGATGGCCGTCGTGCCCTGTGATGCCAGCCGGAAGCGGGCCACGGCTTCACCCAGCTGCACGGCCTGGTCTTCCATTGCACGTGCGGCAGCGGTGGCTTCTTCCACCAGCGCAGCATTCTGCTGGGTGGTCTCGTCCATCTGCACCACGGTCTGGTTGACCTGCTCGATGCCGGCACTCTGTTCCTGCGACGCTGCGGAGATCTCGGCCATGATGTCGGTCACGCGCTGCACCGAGGCGACGATCTCGCCCATGGTGCTGCCGGCCTGGTGCACCAGGCTGGAGCCTTCGGCGACCTTGCCGACGGAGTCGTCGATCAGGCCCTTGATCTCCTTGGCGGCCGCAGCCGAGCGCTGGGCGAGGGTGCGCACTTCGCTGGCGACCACGGCGAAGCCACGGCCCTGTTCACCTGCGCGGGCAGCTTCCACTGCAGCATTCAACGCCAGGATGTTGGTCTGGAAGGCGATTCCGTCGATGACCGAGATGATCTCAGCGATCTTCTTCGACGAGGCTTCGATGGCCGACATGGTCGTGACCACCTGGCCGACCACTTCACCGCCCTGCGAGGCGACGCCATGTGCGCCTATGGCGAGCTGATTGGCCTGGCGGGCGTGCTCGGCGTTCTGGCGCACGGTGGAGGTCAGTTCCTCCATCGACGCGGCGGTTTCTTCCAGATTGGCGGCCTGCTGCTCGGTGCGGCGCGACAGATCGCTGTTGCCCGACGCGATCTCGCCAGCGGCGAGGGTGATGCTGGACGCGCTGGCCTGGATCTGGCCGACGATCTGCGTCAGCTGCGCGACGGTGGTGTTGGCGTCGTCACGCATGCGTGCGAACACGCCGTTGAACTGGCCGTCCATGCGCGCGGTCAGGTCGCCGGCGGCGATCGACTGCAGCAGCTGCGAGAGCTGGCCGAGGTTGCCGTCGGCGACCTGCATCATGCTGTTGAGCTGCTCGATCATCACGCGGAAATCGTGATCGAAACGCTGCGCATCACCGCGCTGGCTGAAGTCGCCGGCGGCAGCCGCCGAGGCCAGCTGCTGGATCTGCGTGTTGATGGCCAGCAGGCTGGCCTTGGCCGCATCCATCGACTCGTGCAGGATCGCGCGGCTGCCGGGCAGGCGGCGTGCGTCCGGAGCGAGGTTGCCGGTGGCGTACTGGTTGAGCACGTCGATGGCATCGCGGATCGCGTCGAGATGTTCGAAAATGACCGTGTTGATACCGCTGGCCAGCTGCCCATAGACGCCCGGGAAGTCTTCCGGAATGCGGTGGCTGATGTCTGGACCGGCGTGCATCTGCGCCATCAGCTGGGTCTGCTCGGAGAAGCGGCGCAGCATCGCGGTCATTTCGGTAGTGGCGGCCAGCATCTTGCCGGCTTCGTCCTTGCTGGTGGCCTGGGTGCTGACGCTGAGATCGCCACGGGCAACGGCCTGGATCGCGTGCACGGCCTTGCCGAGCGGGCCGGTGACGGCGCGCGAGATGACCGTCGCCAGCGCGGCCGCCACCAACGACAGCAGCACGATGCAGCCGATGATGGCGATCATGCTGGCGCGGTGGGTGGCATTTGCATCGGCGATCTTGGCATCCATCAGGCCGGCGATATGGGTGCCGAGGGTCTTCATCGCAGCGAACAGGTCACGGCGGGCCGGGCGCGACTGTTCGTCGGAGATCTGCCGCGCCAAGGTGCCGTCGCCTGCCGCGACGGCTTCGCGCATGGCCTTGTTGGCAGCGAAGTAGCGGTCCAGCTGCACGTTTGCCGCAGCGTACAGCTCGCGCTCCTTGGCCAGGGCTGGCAGTGCCGAGTAGGCGGCCAGTTCGTCATGTACGGCCTTGGCGGTGCCGTCCATGCGCTTGTAGTAGTCGGCCACCTTGTCAGGCTGGTCGAGCATGCTCAACAGAGCCAGCTCGTAGGTGCGGAACTCGCCGAGTTGCGAGCGCGCCTCGCCGAGATGCTGCACCGAGGGAATATCGTTGCTGGCCATCTCGCCCAGTTGCTTGTTGGCCTCGTTGAGCCGCAGCAGTGCGAATGCGCCGAGGACGAGGGTCATCAAGGTGGTGAGGGTGAACCCCACGGCCAGCTTGCGGGCGATGGGCAGATCGTGGAACCACTTCATGCAGGGTGCTCCAGGTGGGCAGGGCGCCGGCGTCGTTGCGTCGGCTGGGGGTGGTTGCAGAGCGAACGGTGGTGCCCGGTGGGGGTTCGGTGACGGCCGTCAAAGCGAAATAGCGGCGCAGTTCGGATGGACTTTATGGACGCAGATCACATTCGGTTGCGTAGGGATGACGTCGCGAAAGTGGTGCCATGACAGGGCTTTCGCTTGAGCGGCAAGGTTGCGCCCGAAACCTTCGTGCAGACGGAGTTCACGGTATGCCTGGCGAAGCGAGCGCGGTCAGATCGTGGCCGTGCGCGCAAACAAAAACCGCCGCCCCGAAGGGCGGCGGTTCAGTACACGCATGCAGTATGGGTCAGGCGGCCTGCGGCATCCGCAGCGAACGCACCAGACCGCCGATGTCGACGATCAGGGCCACGCGGCCATCGCCAAGGATGGTGGCACCGGATACCCCGCCGATGCGGCGGTAGTTGTTCTCGATGTTCTTCACCACCACCTGCTGCTGACCGACCAGCTCGTCCACTTCCAGCGCAATCTTCTGGCCATCGCCTTCGACCACCACCACCAGCGATTCGCTGCCCGGTGCGCGGTTGCCGTAGCCGTAGTACTCGCTCAGCGACAGGATCGGCAGATACTCGCCACGCACGCGCAGCACGCGGCCTTCGCCGGCCATGCTGCGGATGTCCTCGGCCTGCGGCTGCAGGGCCTCAAGCACATAAGCCAGCGGCAGGATCAGGGTTTCACCGGCCACCGCCACGGTCATGCCGTCGAGGATAGCCAGGGTCAGCGGCAGCCGGATCAGCGTGCGGGTGCCAGCGCCGAGGCTGCTTTCGATCTGGACCTCGCCCCCCAGCGCCTGGATGTTGCGGCGGACCACGTCCATGCCAACGCCACGGCCGGACAGGTCGGTGACTGCATCGGCGGTGGAGAAGCCCGGCTGGAAAATCAGGTCCCAGACCTGCGAATCGGTCGGGTTGTCCGGCACCGCCAGGCCGCGTTCGGTGGCCTTGGCCAGGATCTTGGCACGGTCCAGGCCGCGGCCGTCGTCGCTGACTTCGATGACGATATGGCCACCCTGATGCGAGGCTGCCAGGGTGATCGTGCCGGTCTCGTCCTTGCCCGCACCGCGACGTACGTCGGGCATTTCCAGACCGTGGTCGATCGAGTTGCGCACCAGGTGCACCAGCGGATCGGCGATCTTTTCGATCAGGCCCTTGTCCAGTTCGGTGCCTTCGCCGACGGTGCGCAGGCGTACCTGCTTGCCGAGGCGGCTGGACAGGTCGCGGACCAGACGCGGGAAGCGGCGGAACACCGCATCGACCGGCAGCATGCGCACGCCGATCACCGCTTCCTGCAGGTCGCGGGTGTTGCGTTCAAGCTGGTCCAGGCCGGCGAACAGGCTCTCGGCGTGGACCGGGTCCAGCGCGTGCGAGACCTGCTTGAGCATGGCCTGGGTGATGACCAGTTCGCCGACCAGGTTGATCAGTGCATCGACCTTGTCGACGCTGACCCGGATCGAGGTTTCGGCTTCCTGGCCGCCAGCGCTGCTGGCAGCGGCGGCGGGTGCCGCCGGTACAACGGCAGCCGGTGTGGAAGGGGCGGGTGTAGCAGGTGCCTCGGTGGCCAGGCTCGGCGGCGCAGCCGGACGGATGTCCAGTTCGCAGTCGTCCAGCACCCAGGCGAAGGTGTCTTCGATCTTGCTGCGCGGCACCTTGCCGACCAGGCCGAGATCCCACGCCAGGTGGGCCTCGAGCGGGTCGAGCTGGGCGAAGCCGGGCAGGCGTTCCATGCGCGCGGCGACCTGCAGCGAACCCAGGTGCTCAAGTTCGCGGATGATGCGCAGCGGGTCGTTGCCGCTCATGAACAGCGATGGCGCCGGGGTGAAGCCGATCTGCCAGGCTTCCGGCGTATCGTCCACCTTGGCTGCGGCGGCCGCGGGGGCGCTCGCTGCGGCCTCGCCGGAAAGAACCGCCTCCAGGCGCGCCTTCACCGCAGCAACTGCGGCGGGATCGGCGGCCTGGCCGTGTTCGGCTTCGCGCAGCAGGGCGCGCAGCACGTCCACCGAGGACAGCATGGCGTCGACGGCATGGCCTTCCAGCGCCCGCTTGCCGGCACGCAGCTCATCGAGCAGCGTTTCCAGCACATGGGTCAGGCCGGCGATCGCATCGAAGCCGAAGGTGCCGGCGCCGCCCTTGATCGAGTGGGCGGCGCGGAACACCGAATTGATGATCTCCGCGTCCTGCTGCCCCGATTCCAGGGCCAGCAGGCCAGCCTCCATCGCGTCGAGGCCTTCGCGGCTCTCCTCGAAGAAGGTGGCGTGGAAGCGTTGCAGGTCCATGCTCATGGCAGTGGTGGTCCGGAAGCGAAGAGGGGGAGCGGTGGCGGGCGATCAGCCCAGCACTTTCTGCACGGTGGCGACCAGCTGTTCCGGATTGAACGGCTTGACCAGCCAGCCGGTGGCACCGGCGGCCTTGCCTTCGGACTTCTTGTCGGCGGCCGATTCGGTGGTCAGCATCAGCAGCGGCGTGAACTTGTAGTCCGGCAACTGGCGCAGTTCGCGGATCAGCGCGATGCCGTCCATGTTCGGCATGTTGACGTCGGTGACCACCGCATTGAAGCGCTGGCCCTTGGCGCGACCGAGCGCGACCGCGCCGTCTTCAGCTTCTTCGACGGCAAAACCGGCCGAGGTGAGGGCGAAGGACACCATCTGGCGCATTGACGCCGAATCGTCCACCACCAAGATACGTGCGCTCATGCAGCGTTCTCCACAGATTTCAGGTTGTCATGGGTTACGTCCAGGCCCAGGGCCTGGGTGACGCCCAGCAGGCGCGCGGCGTCACGGAAGGTTGCAGTGCAACCGTGGAAGCCGGTGCCGAGGCCTGCCTCGCGGCGGGCCTGCACGAACGCACACAGCACCTGCACGGCGGCTGTGTGGATGCGGGCGACCTGGCTGGCATCCAGGGTCAGCTCGCCTGCCTGCGCCACCAGCGGGGCGAGGCGGTTCTTGAGCTCGGTGGTGCTCTCGATGCCGAGATCCCCACCCAGTTCGACAGTGCTCATCGTTGCTCCGGACAAACGGTTCCGTGATCCATAACGGCACCCCGGCGGGGTTCTTTAGGGGAATCGACGCGGTGCGTCGATGCGGGCGCTGTTGAAAAGGGGACGGAGGGGATTAAGTCGCAACTGGCTCGGCGCTTTGCGCCGATGCGGTGCCTGTCGGGGACGCAAGGCGTTGATCCGTTGGATCAATACCTTACGTCCCCACTGCGTGGTCGCGGTTGCCGAGGGTGGCTGCGGGAGCGCCTGGTCGATTGCGACTTAATCCCCTCCGTCCCCATTTTTCGTTCAACTCAACAACCGGGTGGCATCCAGCAGGATCATCGGGCGCTGGCTGACCCGGGCGACGCCACGGAACAGGTCGTTGGAGATCTGGCAGATGCGCGCGGTATCGGGCGGTTCGATCTGCGAATCGGTGAGGTTGGCGACATCTTCCACTGCCGACACGCGAAGGCCGATGGTCTCGCCGTCTTCCTCCAGCACCACGATGCGGGTCTGTGAGTCGTCTTCGGCGGCTGCGGCGCCCAGGTGCAGGCCAAGGTCCATCACCGGTACCACCTGGCCACGCAGGTTCATGATGCCCAGCATGGCCGGCGCAGTGCCGCGCAACGGCAGCAGCGGCACCGGCAGCACCACTTCCTGCACCTTCAGTAGTTCCAGTGCATAGGCCTGGGTGCCGCAGCGCAGGCGCAGCCAGCGCGAGGTGCGCTCGCCGGCGCGTCGGTTCTGTGGATGCGGGCTGCTGGCGGGCCGATGTGCCTGTGCCTGCAGCTCCTGCCAGCTGCTCGGGCGGTGGCCTGCTGGCGCGTCCACGGCCACGCGCGGGGGCGGCGCGGCATCGGTGCGCGCAACTGGAGCGGGTGCTGCGACCACGGCCGCTGGTGGCGCAGGAACGTCCTCGCCGCCGGCAGCGGCCTCGAACGCGGCCTCCAGACCGGGGCTGTCGGTGTGGGCGAGTCGATGGCTGTCGGCCGGATCGGTCTCGTAGATCACTTCGTCCGGCAGGTCGTCCCATGTAGGTTCCGGGCCGGACTTGGCGGTGGCGGGAGCAGGGGCCGTCTCGTGGATCACCTCGTCAGGCAGGTCATCCCAGGTCGGTTCGCGCTCGGGGGCGGCGACAGGCATTGCGGCGGCCTCGAAGGCGGCCTCCAGTGCTGCGTCGTCCTCTGCCGCGGCAGCAGCAACAGTCTCCGTTTCGTAGATCACTTCGGCGGGCAGATCGTCCCAGGTGGGCTCGCGCTCAGCCGTTGCGGCCGCGTCGAAGGCGGCTTCGAGTGCGGCGTTGTCGACGGCAGGCGCAGCGGCGACGGTCTCGGTTTCGTAGATCACCTCGGCCGGCAGGTCATCCCAGGTCGGCTCGCGTTCGGCGTCGGCTGCAATTGCTGGGCACGCTTCGTCGCTCGCCGGCGGCGGTGCAGCCGGTGGTGCCACGGCGATCGCTTCGCCCAGCAGTTCGTCCAGGTAGTCGTCCAGTACACCGGTGCTGTTCATGCGGCCTGCTCCAGGGCGCGGGCATCCTCGCCGAGGATCCAGTTCAGCGCGCGGCGATAGGCGGCCAGGCCGCGGCCCGGGTAATCCTCACCAACGCTCGGCAGGGTAAGGCCGGCGGCGTTGCTGATGCGGGTGTCGATCGGAATCGCGTCTTCCCACACACGGGTGCCGTGACGATCCTGCATCGTGCGCAGCGACTCGTTGCCGGCGCGGGTGCGGCGGTCGAACAGGGTCGGCAGGATCGAGATCGGCAGCGGGCGGCGGCGCGAGCGTTCGACCATCTCGCCGGTGCGGACCATGCCATCCAGGCCATGCAGGGCCAGCGGCTCGGCCTGGGTGGGGATGATCAGGCGATCGGCTGCGGCCAGCGCATTGATCATCAACAGGCCGAGGGTGGGGGCGCAGTCCAGCAGGATGTAGTCGTGCTGGCCCTGGTGGCGCGCAAGCGCATTCTGCAGTGCCAGGCCAAGGCCAGGCTGGTTGGCGCTGCGGCGTTCCAGCGTGGCCAGCGCGGACTGTGCGCAGACATAGTCCAGGCCATGGATGCTGCTGGCATGGCACAGGCTGGAAAGATCGGCGGGCGGGGCGCCGAACAGCTCCAGCACGCCAGCCGGCGGCGGGTCCACCGGTACGCCGAACGCGCGGCTGAGCGAGGCGTGCGGATCGAGGTCGATCAGCAGCACGCGATGGCCAAGTGCGGCCAGTCCGCGGCCGAGGGCGAGGGTGGTGGTGGTCTTGCCGACTCCGCCCTTCTGGTTGGCGACTGCCCAGATGCGCATCGGATTACTCCTTCATTGCCGGGGGAACGGCGGCGCCGACGCGGCTGCCAGCCGGCACCGGCGGCAACTTCACCGGTGCGATGGGGGAGGTGGGGGCGGTAGCCGGAGTTGCCGCGGCTTGTTCGGTATCGGTGTTCCGGGTGGCACCGGTGGCTGCGTTCAGGCGCTGGCCGAGCGGGTCCACCGAGTGCGAGGTGTCGGCCAGGATGATGACCATCACCCGGCGGTTGCGGTTGCGGCCCTGCGCGCTGTCGTTCTCTTCGCGCGGGCGGAACTGGCCGTAGCCGACCATCGCCAGCCGCGACGGCTGCACGCCCTGGTCGGCGAACAGGTGCACCACGCTGGCCGCGCGCCCGGCCGACAGTTCCCAGTTCGACGGGAAGGTGGCGGTGGCGATCGGTACGTTGTCGGTGTGGCCTTCCACGCGCACGCTGTTGGGTACGTCGCGCAGGACCTCGGCCAGGCTGGCCAGGGTCTGCCGCGCATGCACGTCCAGCGCGGCCGAACCGGTGGGGAACAGGATGTCGCTGTTGATCTCGACTTCGATCCACAGCTCGGTGCGGCGCACGCTGATCATGCCGCGGTCGATCAGCGGCGCGAGCGCGGCGGTGAGGCGGTCGGCGATGCTGTTGAGCTGGCGCTCGGCGCGCGCGATCTGCTCCTGGTTGTGCACCGAAACAGGCATGCGCATCTGCGAGGCCATCGACGGCAGCAGGGTCGGGTCGTGCGACGGCGCAGGCGCCGAGGGCCCGATCTTGGTGCCGGACTTGATCACCGAGGGGCTGTCCCAGCCGCCACCCTGCACCTGCTTGTTACCCACCTGTACCGGATTGATGGTGCGCGGCGCGCCCCCGAAGGCATCGGTCAGCGCGTCGGCCATGATCCGGTACTTGCCTTCGTTCACCGAGGAAATCGCGTACATGACCACGAAGAAGGCGAGCAGCAGCGTCATCAGGTCGGCATAGGGGATCGCCCATGCTTCGTGGTTGGCGTGCTCTTCGTGGTGCTTGCGGCGGGCCATGTCAGTGCAGGAAGCCGGAGAGGTTGGTTTCGATGTTGCGCGGGTTTTCGCCCTGGGCGATCGAGATCAGGCCTTCGATGACCATTTCGCGGTCGCGGGTGTTGTGCGAGATCACACTCTTGAGCTTGGCGGCCACCGGCAGGAACAGCAGGTTGGCCGAGGCGATGCCGTAGATGGTGGCGGTGAACGCTGCGGCGATG
Source organism: Stenotrophomonas sp. 62841_Sma (assembly GCF_056482945.1). Taxonomy (NCBI): domain Bacteria; kingdom Pseudomonadati; phylum Pseudomonadota; class Gammaproteobacteria; order Lysobacterales; family Lysobacteraceae; genus Stenotrophomonas; species Stenotrophomonas sp. 62841_Sma. The sequence goes on from NZ_CM151224.1 coordinate 2,240,723, forward strand.
CCGTGGCCGAGCTTGCTCGGGTCGGCCAGGTTCTTCATCACCGCGATCAGGCCAAGCACGGCACCGATGATGCCCAGTGTCGGTGCATAGATGCCCATCGCTTCGAAGACCTTGGCACCGGCCTGGTCCTGGTGTTCCTGGCTGCCCAGTTCGATTTCCAGCATGTGCCGCATCGATTCGGGTTCGACGCCGTCCACCAGCAGCTGCAGGCCCTTGCGCAGGAACGGGTCCTGCTGTGCTTCCACCTGCGATTCCAGGCCCAGCAGGCCCTGGCGGCGGGCGATGTTGCTCCACTCGACGATCTGCTGGATCAGTTCGCGGCGATCGCTGTGCGGCGGGCGCACGACCCAGCGCACGATCTTGAAGGCATGCTTGAACACCGCCGGCGAGGTATGCAGCAGGATCGCGGCGACGGTGCCGACGATGACGATCACGAACGCCGCAGGCGACCACAACGACGCCAGGCCGGCGCCCTTGAGGATGCTGCCGCCGACCAGCGAGGCCAGGGCGAGAAAGAGTCCAATGAGGCTGAGTCTATCCATGGTTCCGGTATCGGCGTGTATGAATGGGACTTGAGACACCGGTAGATCGCGTACAGACGGTGGTCACAGTTTTCGGGGCGCCGGGCATGGCCCGGCGGGGGTCATCGCAGCCCGTCCACGTCCAGGATCAGCGCCATGCGACCATCGCCGATCAAGGTTGCACCGGCATAACCGCGCAGGCCGCGCAGCGCTTTCGGCAGCGGCTTGATGACCACTTCCTCACGCCCGCGCACCTGGTCCACGACCAGCCCGAAGCGCGCTTCGCCGGCCTGCAGCACCACGATGGTCAGCAGCGACGAGGCGGCCGGCGTCACATCCAGCCACTGGCGCAGATCGACCAGCGGCAGCGTGTGCGAGCGGCGGTCGAGCACGGCACGGCCATCGAACCAGCCCAGCGAGGTGCGCGGCGCGTGCAGCACTTCCATCACGCGGGCCAGCGGCAGCGCATAGACGTCCTCGCCGGCCTGCACCAGCAGGGTCGGCAGGATCGCCAGGGTCAGCGGCACGCGGATCAGGAAGCGGCTGCCACGGCCCAGTTCCGACTGGATCTGGATCTGGCCGCTCAGTTCGCGGATGCGTGACTGCACCACGTCCATGCCGACGCCACGACCGGAGATGTCGGTGACCTGCTGCTTGGTCGAGAAGCCGGGCAGGAACACCAGGTGCAGGCACTCCTCGCTGCTCAGGCGCGCGGCGGCTTCCGGATCGATCAGGCCCTTCTCGCGCGCCTTGGCACGCAGCTTTTCTGGGTCGATGCCGGCGCCATCGTCCTGCACCTCGATGCTGACGTAGTCGCCTTCCTGCTGTGCCGACAGGCGCACATGGCCCATCCGTGGCTTGCCCTGTGCCTCGCGCAGGTCGGGCATTTCCACGCCATGGTCGATGGCGTTGCGGACCAGGTGCACCAGCGGGTCGGCCAGCGCTTCGACCAGGTTGCGGTCGAGCTCGGTCTCGGCGCCGATCAGTTCCAGGTCCACTTCCTTCTTCAGCGAGCGGGCGACGTCACGGGCAACCTTGGGGAAGCGCGAGAACACCTTGCCCACCGGCTGCATGCGGGTGCGCATCACTGCCGACTGCAGGCGGGCGGTGGCGATATCCAGAGTGGACACGGCCCGGTCCAGCTCTTCATCGCGCAGGCGTGCACGCAGGGTCTTGAGCCGATTGCGTGACAGCACCAGTTCGCCGATCAGGTTGACGATCGCGTCCAGGCGCTTGGTGTCCACGCGCACGGTATGTTCGGCCTCGGCCAGCGGCTTGGCGGCCGGCTTCGCCGCCGGTGCCGGTGCGGCGACCGGGCGCGGCGCTGCGATCGGTGCCGGTGCCACCACGGCCGCAGGCTTGGTGCCCGGTGCCGCGCCACCGTGCAGCTGGTCGAGCAGGGCTTCGAACTCGTCTTCGCTGATCAGTCCGTCGTCGGCCTTCTTCGCTGGCGCGACCGCGGTCGGCGCGTTGCCACCATGCAGCTGGTCGAGCAGAGCCTCGAATTCGTCGTCGGTGATCAGGTCGCTGCCACCCGCGGTGGGTGCGGCGGCGGCGGCGGGTGCAGCCACGCCACCGCCGTGCACGTCGAACTGTGCGATCAGGTCCGGCGGCGCATAGCCCGGCTCGGTGCCGGAGGAAACCGCGTCCAGCATCGACTGCAGGTAGTCCAGCGATTGCTGGGCCGCGTCGAAGTGGTGGGCCTGCAGCACGGCCTGGCCGGCACGTGCGGCGCCCAGCGCCTCTTCAGCGGCATGGCACAGCTCGACCATGGCGGTGACGCCGAGGAAGCCGGCGCCGCCTTTGAGCGTGTGGTAGCCGCGGAACACCGCGTTGAGCTGGTCGCTGTCCTGCGGTGCCTGCTCCAGCGACACCAGCTGTTCGCCGAGGCGATCCAGGATCTCCTGCGCCTCGATGATGAAATCGGCAGTGATGTCGTCGGATACCGCGCTCATGCTTACAGCCCCAGATCCGACAACAGGTCGTCGGCGTCGTTCTGCGAGACCGCGTGGCGGTCCAGTCCCTTCAGTGCCGGCCCGGCCAGTTCCGGGTCGGTGCGATGCTGTTCCGGCGGCAGGCCGAGCGCGCCGAAGCCTTCGTGCACGCGGCGGACGATGCCGACCACGCGACGGATGATCTGCCCGGTCAGGTCCTGGTAGCTCTGGGTCAGGGCGATCTCGGTCAGGTTGTGGCGGATGCGCTCGAGCTGCGCGTCCTGGCCCGGCTGCAGGCCTTCAGCGCGCAGCTGTTCGGTCAGGCTGCGGCATTCCTCGGCCAGGTCCAGGGTGCGGTGCGTCGCCTGTTCGGTCATCGCCACCACGTGGTCCAGTCGCGCGCAGGCGTCGTCCAGTTCGCCGGCTTCGCTCGGCACGGTCGGCAGTTCGCCCAGCGCCTGTCCCAGCTCGCGGGCCAGCCGCGAGAGGCCGCTCATCATCGGCTGCGTGCGCAGCGCGACCAGCCCATCGATGCGCTGCCGCCAGGCGGCCTCGTCACCGGACTCGAGTGCGTCCAGGGCCTCCTGCAGGCGCAGGGCGAGGGCGTTCTTGTCGACCGTGGTATCCATCAGGCGCTGGCCGCCAGGCGTTCGAAGATCTTGCCGAGCTTCTCTTCCAGCGTCTGCGCGGTGAATGGCTTGATGATGTAGCCGTTCACGCCGCTCTGGGCGGCTTCGATGATCTGCTCGCGCTTGGCTTCTGCGGTGACCATCAGCACCGGCAGGGTCTTCAGCTTGGCATCGGCACGGATGGCCTTGAGCAGCTCGATGCCGGTCATCACCGGCATGTTCCAGTCGGTGACCACGAAATCGAACGGCTGGCTCTGCAGCAGCGACAGCGCGGCATGCCCGTCCTCGGCTTCGGCGGTATTGGTGAAGCCCAGATCGCCCAGCAGGTTCTTGACGATTCGACGCATGGTCGAGAAGTCGTCGACGATCAGGATGCGCATGTTCTTGTTCAAAGCAGAATTCCTTTGTTGTTCATTCCGGACGGCCGGGGGCAGCCGCCTCGGGGATGTTCATTCTTCGAGGCCTGCGTCGGCAGCCTCGAACAGCTTCAGCCGGCCACGCAGGCGCAGTACCGCCTGGCCGTGGATCTGGCAGACCCGCGACTCGCTCACGCCGAGCACCGCGCCGATCTCCTTCAGGTTCAGTTCCTGCTCGTAGTACAGCGAGAGCACCAGTTGTTCGCGCTCGGGCAGGTGGCCGATGGCCTTGCCCAGCTCGCGACCGAACTCGCCGCGCTCCAGTACCTGCTGCGGGGTCGGCCCGCCCTGGGCGACGGTGTCCAGCTCGCCCTGGTCCTCGATGCGCGATTCCAGGCTCAGCACCTGGCCACGTGCAGCGTCTTCCATCAGCCGCAGGTACTCAGGCAGCGGCATCTCCATCGCGGCGGCCACTTCAGTGGCGCTGGCGGCACGGCCACTGCTCTGTTCCAGGCGGCGGATGGTGGCGGCGGCATCACGTGCACGGCGGTGCACCGAACGCGGGACCCAGTCACCACGGCGGATCTCGTCGATCATCGAACCACGGATGCGGATCGAGGCGTAGGTCTCGAAAGAAGCACCCTGGTCGGCGTCATAGCTGCGCGAGGCTTCGATCAGTCCCATCATGCCGGCCTGGATCAGGTCGTCGACCTCGACGCTGGCCGGCAGGCGCGCGGCCAGGTGGTGGGCGATGCGCCGCACCAGGTCCGAATGCTGGGCGATGACTTCGTTTGCCGCCGAGCGCTGCACTTCCCTGTACTGGGCTGCGCCTTTCATGCCGTCACCCCACGCTGCTTGAGGATGCGTTCGAGGAAGAACTCGACGCCGCCACGCGGTTCGGTCGGCGCCTGCCAGCGCGCGGTACGGCGCGCGATCTCGGTGATCGCCAGCGCCGCCGGGCTGGACGGATAGGCCTTCACCACCGGCTGCTGGCGCTGCACCGACAGGCGCAGCCAGTCATCCTGCGGCACGCAGCCGAGGTAGTTCAGCGAGACATCGGCAAGGAACTTCTCGCAGACGCGGGTCAGCTTCTCGTACAGCACGCGGCCCTCGTTGGGGTCGCGCACCATGTTGGCCACCACCTGGATGCGGTCCACGCCGCGCTCGCGCGACAGCACCTTGATCAGTGCGTAGGCGTCGGTGATCGAGGCCGGCTCGTCACAGACCACCACCACGGTGTCCTGTGCGGCCTGGCAGAAGGTCAGCACGCCATCGGTGATGCCCGCGGCAGTGTCCACCACCATGATGTCCAGCTCGCGCTCCAGCTCGGAGAACACGTTGACCAGGCCAACGTGCTCGGCCGGAGCCAGCTCGGCCATGTGGCGGCGGCCGGATGCGGCCGGGACCACCAGCACGCCGTTCGGGCCTTCGACGATGACGTCATCCAGCGTGCAGCGGCCGGCGACCAGGTCGGCCAGCGTAAAGGTGGGGTTCAGCCCCAGGATCACGTCGATGTTGGCCAGGCCGAGGTCGGCGTCCAGCAGCAGCGTGCGCTTGCCCATGCCAGCCAGTGCCACGGCCAGGTTGGCCGACACATTCGTCTTGCCCACGCCGCCCTTACCGCCAGTGACCGCAATGGTGCGCACAGGGCCGAGCGGCTCGCTGCGGGTGGCCGACAGCGGGAAGGTCTTGGTCAGCTTGGCGTACTCACGCGACGGCATGGTTCAACTCCGGGTTGCAGGGCATATCGGCCGCGCGGCGCAAATCTTCAAGGCGAAGTACAAGATTGGCTGCACTGGCCCGGTGCAGGTCCTCCGGGACGTCCTGGCCATCGGTCACCCAGGTGATCGGCAGGGCATGATCCACGGCCACCGACAGGGCGTTGCCGAAGCGGCCGGTCTCGTCCAGCTTGCTCAGTACCAGGCCCTGCAGGTTGGCGGCGCCGAAGCGGCGGACCACCTCGTCCATGTCGCCGAAGCTGGTGTTGGCCGGCAGCACCAGCAGGGTGCGGACCTGGCGCGCGGCACGCAGCCACTGCAGCTGGGCGGCCAGGGCGCGGTCGCGCGGGCCCAGGCCGGCGGTGTCGATCAGCACCAGCTTGTAGTCCTTCAGGCGTTCCAGCAGCTGGTCCAGGTCGGTGCCGCTGTTGGCCTCGTGCACCGCGATGCCGAGCTGGCGGCCGTAGCCGTACAGCTGCTCGCGGGCACCGATGCGGGTGGTGTCGGTGGTTACCAGGGCCACGTCACGCGGCGCGTGCTTCTCGGCGAAGCGCGAGGCCAGCTTGGCGATGGTGGTGGTCTTGCCGGCGCCGGTCGGGCCGACCAGGGCGATCACACCACCTTCTTCCAGCGGGTCGACCGGGGCGATCGGCAGCTTGCGCGAAATCAGCCCCAGCATCAGGCCGCGGCCACGGTGGGCCTCGGTCTCCAGCGGGATCTGCATGGCCACGTCGCGGGCGAGGCCGGCATCGAAGCCATACTCGTCCATCAGGTCCAGCGCGGTGGCGCGCACCGGGCAGCCGCGCAGGCGCTCGTCGGTGAAGCGGTTCATCTCGCGCTCGATCACATGGCGCATGCCGGCCACTTCCTGGCGCAGCTGGCGGATCTCGGCGTCGTCCTGGGCCACCAGGGTCAGTGCCGGGGCTGGGGCCAGCACGGGGGCAGCGCCGGTTTCGTCGCTGGCTTCGACCGGTGCCGGTCCGCTGGCAACGATCCCGGGCTGCGCTTCGGTCACGGCAGCGGTCGGCAGCGGCGGCGGCTGCACAGCCGGGGCCGCGTTTTCGTGATGCGCCTCGTGCGGCGGATCAATCTGGAAGCGGGCGCGGTTGGCCGGTGCGGCGGTGCTGAGCGCCGGTGCGACGATGGCTTCGGCGAACGGAGCGAAGATCTGATCCGGCAGCGCCGGTTCGTTGACGGCGGCGCGTGCCAGGGTGGCGGCGAAGCCGGTGCTGCCGCGGGTCGGCACGATCTCGTCGGCGCTGTCCAGGGTGCGGCCGGTGGCGCCGACCGCAGCGCGGGCGAGGGCAGCCACGGCCGAGGTGGTTGCGGCGACCGGTTCCGGTGCCGGGGTATTGCTGCGGCGGCGGGTGACCGCGGCGATCACCGCGTCGGCGGCGGTGCGCGGCTTCGGCGCCGGCGGCGGAGCGATGTCACGACGCGAGGCTTCCAGTGCACGCTGCACGGCGCTCTCGTCGTAGTTGGCGGCGGCGACGATCTCGATGCCTTCCTCGATCCGGCGGTTGGACAGGATCACGGCGTCAGGACCATGTTCCTTGCGCACCAGGTTCATGGCCGAGCGCATGTCGGCGGCGACGAATCGTTTGATTTTCATGCTGTGGTCACGGGACGAAGACGGCGGGGTGGCGGTCGGAGAACTCGGGTGGTCGGTGGTCTGCACGGTGCGGGTTCCCCTTGGTATCTGTCTGTTGCGTTGGTTCGAAAGTGGTGTCTGTTTTCTGGCGCATCGGAGGGCGGCGTCAGCTGATCGTTCCGACCAGCTTCAGGCGCTTGTCCTCCGGCACCTCGCTGTAGGCCAGGACCGACAGCGACGGAACGCTGTGGCGGACCAGGCGGGCCAGCGCGGCACGCACCGGGCCAGGTACCAGCACGACCGCGGGCTCGTTGCGGGCTTCCTGCTTGCTGACACATTCGGCCAGGCTCTGGTGCAGTCGCTCAGCGAGTCCGGGTTCCAGCGCGGCGCCGTTGCCCTGCGTGGACTCCTGCAAGACACGTTCCAATTGTGGGTTGAGCGTGAACACCGGCAGCTCCGCCGACATTCCGGCGATCTCCTGCACGATGAAACGACCCAGTGCGGTGCGCACCGCGGCGGTCAGTACGGCCGGGTCCTGGCTGTTCGGAGCGTGTTCGACCAGTGCTTCGGCGATCTTGCGCAGCTGGCGGATCGGAATGCGTTCGATCAGCAGGTTCTGCAACACGCGCACCACCGCCGACAGCGGCAGCGCCTTCGGCGTCAGATCTTCGACGAGCTTGGGCGCGCTCTTGGCCAGGTTGGCCAGCAGGTGCTGCACTTCCTCGTGGCCGAGCAGTTCCGGTGCGTGCTCGCGGATCAGGTGCGACAGATGGGTGGCGACCACGGTGGCCGGATCGACCACGGTATAGCCCAGCGTTTCAGCCTGGGCACGCTGGTGCGGTTGGATCCAGGTCGCGTCCAGGCCGAACGCGGGGTCCTTGCCGGCGATGCCTTCCAGTGCGCCGAGGGCGCTGCCCGGGTCCAGCGCCAGTTCGCGGTCGGGGTGGATCTCGGCGGTGGCCACCGGTACGCCGTGCACCAGCACGCGGTAGCCGTTGGCCGGCAGTTCCAAGTTGTCGCGGATGTGCACCGACGGGATCAGGAAGCCGACGTCCTGGGTCAGCTTGCGGCGCACGCCCTTGATCCGCGCCATCAGTTCGCCGCCCTGGTTGCTGTCCACCAGCGGGATCAAGCGGTAGCCAACCTCCAGGCCAAGCGGATCGACCGGGCGCAGCTCGTCCCAGCTCAGTTCGGCAGTCGGAGCCGGCGCGGCCGGGCGGCCGAGTGCGTTGAGCGCGGCAGCGTCATTGCCGGCGGCTGCCGGATCGGTGGCCGCGGCCTTGCCCTTGCGGTAGACCTTCCAGGCGATGAAGCCGAGGATCGCGGACAGCGTCAGGAAAGCGACGTTGGGCATGCCCGGCACCAGGCCGACCACGCCAATGATGCCGGCGGTGATCGCCAGCGCGCGGTACTGGCCGAACACCTGGCCGGTCATGGCCTGGGCCATGTCCTGCGAACGCGAGGCGCGGGTGACCAGCATGGCCACGGCGCTGGAGACCAGCAGCGCCGGCAGCTGCGCCACCAGGCCATCACCAATCGACAGCAGGGTGTAGGTGGCAGCGGCATCGCCGAACGGCATGCCATGCTGCAGCACGCCTACGGCCAGGCCGCCGAGCATGTTGATGAACAGGATCAGGATGCCGGCAATGGCATCACCACGGATGAACTTGCTGGCACCGTCCATCGCGCCGTAGAAATCGGCTTCCTCGCGGACTTCCTCGCGGCGCAGCTTGGCTTCTTCACGCGTCAGCAAACCGGCGTTGAGGTCGGCGTCGATCGCCATCTGCTTGCCGGGCATCGCGTCGAGGATGAAGCGCGCGGTCACTTCCGAGACGCGGCCGGCGCCCTTGGTGATGACCACGAAGTTGATGATGGTCAGGATCGCGAACACCACGATGCCGACCGCGTAGTTGCCGCCGATCACGAACTCGCCGAAGGCGGCAATGACCTTGCCCGCGGCGTCATGGCCGTTCTGGCCGTTCAGCAGGATGACGCGGGTGGAGGCGACGTTCAGCGCCAGCCGCAGCATGGTGGTGATCAGCAGCACGATCGGGAAGATCGTGAAGTCCAGTGGGCGCTTCACGTAGACCACCGCCAGCAGCACCATCAGCGAGATGGCGATGTTGAAGGTGAACAGGGCATCGAGCACCGGTGCGGCCAGCGGCACCACGACCATGGCCAGCAGGGCCAGCACGATCAGCGGTGCGCCAAGGCCCTGGCGGATCATTTCCAGCGCGCGGCGGGTGTTGAAACCGGTGGAGGGCTGGGCGCTCACGGGCGGCCTCCCTTACCGAATTCATCCACCTGGATGTGCGGGGCGTCCGGCATCGGGCCAGTGCGCCAGGCGCGCAGCTGGTAGACGTAGGACAGGACCTGGGCGACGGCCGAATACAGTCTCACGGGGATTTCCTTTCCGAGTTGGCCTTCCCGATACAAGGCGCGTGCCAAAGGCGGGGCGGAGACGATCGCCACCTTGTTGCCGTCGGCCACTTCACGGATGCGCAGGGCGGTCTCATCCACACCCAGGGCGACCACTTTGGGGGCGTTCATGGCGCCGCCTTCGTACTTCAGGGCCACCGCGTAGTGGGTGGGGTTGACCACCACCACGTCGGCAGTGGGCACCGCCTCCATCATCCGGCGGTTGGCCATCTGCTGCTGCAGCTGGCGGATGCGGCCCTTGACCTCGGGGCTGCCCTCGCTTTCCTTCATTTCCCGGCGCAGCTCTTCACGGGTCATCTTCAGCTTGCGCATCCAGTTCCAGCGCTGGTAGGGCGCATCGATGGCGGCCAGCACCAGCATGGCGCCGGCGGTGGCCAGCAGCAGGCGCAGGGTGAAGCCGAGGCCGTCGGTGATGGCGGTCTCCAGCGGGTGGTGGATCAGCCCGCGCAGGGTGTCGAAGCCGGTCCACACCACCAGCCCGGCGGCAACGCCGACAAAAGCCACGCGCAACAACGACTTGGTGAACTCGGCGATGGCTTCCGGGCCATACAGGCGCTTGAGCCCGCTCATCGGGTTCATGCGGTTGAAGTCGGGCATCATCGCCTTCTGCGACCAGCGCAGGCCGCCCATCACCAGCGGGGCGACGAAGCTGGCCAGCAGGCAGACCAGCACCAGCGGCGCGATCACCAGCATGAACTGCAGCAGCAGGTCGCCGAAGTGGCCGAACAGCTCCTTCGGGTTCTGCCGCAGGCTCTGCTCTGGGCTGAGTGCATGCTTCATCCAGGCGCTTGCACCACGGCCGATCGAGCTGCTCATGGCCATCACCGCCAGCACGCCGGCGCCGAACACGGCGGCCGTGCCAAGTTCGCGCGAGCGCGGCAGGTTGCCCTGTTCACGGGCGTCGCGCAGGCGTTTTTCGGTAGGTTGTTCGGTCTTTTCGCCGGCGGATTCGTTCTCGGACATCACGGGCACTGCGGCAGGGGATGCCGGGGTGCGTGCAAGAACCGTTCCGTGATGGGCTCATGTGCCAACCAAGGTTGGCATCTACCAGAGCAGGTGCAGGTGGGAGCGCAGCCTGGATTTACCCCGGCGGGTGCTGCGTCGGCGGGCTCTGCGCCAGTTCCACCCGCGGCCGCGGCAGGTCATGCAGCTGCATGAAGCGCGCCGCATCCACCGGGCGGCCGAGCAGGTAGCCCTGCAGGTAGTCGCAGCCCAGGCGCTCCAGGTAGGCGCGTTGCGCGGCGGTCTCCACGCCCTCGGCGACGATGTCCATGTCCAGCGCGTGGCCCAGCGCCACGATCGCCGAGACGATCACCACGTCCTCGGCGCTGTGCTCCAGGTCGCGTACGAAGGCGTGGTCGATCTTGATTTCGGTGGCCGGCAGCCGCTTCAGGTACAGCAGGCTGGAATAGCCGGTGCCGAAGTCATCGATGGAGATGCCCACGCCCAGTGCCGAGAGCGCCTGCAGCAGGCGCAGGCTGGTATCGGTATCGCGCATCACCGTGCTTTCGGTGATCTCCAGCACCAGGTGGCGTGGGGCAATGTCGTAGCGTTCGATCACTTCACGCACATCCTGCAGCAGGTGCGGCGAACTGAACTGCACCGGCGACAGGTTCACCGACATCGACCAGCCCTCGTGGCCGGCATCGTGCCAGCGGCGCAGCTGCTGGCAGGCCTGGTCCAGCGCCCAGCGCCCGATCTCATTGATCGCACCGCTGCGTTCGGCCAGCCGGATGAAGCGGTCCGGCGGGATCAGGCCATGCTCCGGATGGCGCCAGCGGATCAGCGCTTCGGCACCGGCCACCTTCTGCGTGGCTACCTGGATCTTCGGCTGGTAGTGCAGGAACAGCTGCTCGCTGCCGATGGCCCGGCGCAGGTCGGCCAGCAGCCGGAACTGTTGTTCGGCGCTGTCATTCATCCAGTCGGCGAACAGTACGAAGGCGTTGCGTCCGGATTCCTTGGCCTGGTACATCGCTGCATCGGCAAAGGCCATCAGCTGCCGCTCGCTGGCAGCGTGATCCGGACAGATCGCCACGCCGATGCTGGCGGTCACCTGCAGTTCGTTGTCGGCCAGCAACGGCCCGCTGCCGACCGCCTGCAGGATGCGCCGGGCCAGGGTCGGCAGGTCCTCGTCGTGCTCGATGCGCACCACCAGCACGAATTCGTCACCGCCCAGCCGCGCCAGCATGTCGTTGGGCCGAAGCAGCTGGCGCGTGCGTTCGGCCACCGCAACCAACAGTGCATCGCCGGCCTGGTGGCCGTAGGCATCGTTGACCTGCTTGAAGCCATCCAGGTCCATGAACATCACCGCGAAGCGGCTGCCACCCTGTTCGGCCTCGGCCAGCGCCTGCACGATGCGACGCTGCAGCAGCAGGCGGTTGGGCAGGCGGGTAAGCGGGTCGTGCAGTGCGGCCTGGGTCAGTTCCTGCTGGGCGTCGGTCAGCGAGGTACTCAACAGGGAATTGCGCAGGCGCAGCAACTGCGCCTCCACCCGCTGGTCCAGCCAGGAGACCACCAGCACCACGGCCAGGATGGCGACGGTCAGCACCACCACCAGCATGGCCAGCCATTCGCTCTGCAGCCCATCGCCGACGGCTGCGCCGCAGATGCTGCCTTCCGGAAAGCGTGCGGCGGCCATGCCGGTGTAGTGCATGCCGACGATGGCCAGCCCGAGCAGGCCGGCAGCCGCGAGCCGGTCGCCGACACGGGTGCGCTGCGCGCGCAGGCGGAACGCCACGTACAGCGCCGTCCACGAGGCGGCCACCGCCACCATCAGCGAAAAAAGCAGCCAGCCCGGGTCGTAGTCGATGCCCGGCTGCATGCGCATTGCGGCCATGCCAACGTAATGCATGCCGGCAATGCCGGTGCCCATCAGCAGCGCGCCACCGGCCAACCGCGGGTGGGGCAGGGTACGCAGCGAAACCAGCCATAGCGCGAACACCGATGAGGCGATCGCCAATGCGAGGGAAAGCAGGGTGATGGGCAGGTCGTAGCCGAGCGGAATGGGCAGGTCGAAGGCGAGCATGCCGATGAAGTGCATCGACCAGATGCCCAGGCCCATGGCGAAGCCACCACCGAGGCGCCACCACCACGCCGCGCCCTTGCCGGGTGCAGTGACCGTGCGCCCGGCCATCGCCAGCGCGGTGTACGAAGCCATCACGGCAACCAGCAGCGAGATCGCCACCAGCCACGGGTTGTACGTGCCTACCAGCATTCGTCAGTCTCCCGGACCTGCCTGTCGACGGAAACCACGGTGGGGCATGCATGAGGCAGGCCGACGCACGGCGCCGGCCACGTGCGGCATCCCCCCGGTTGCCGCGTATTCACTCTAACGCGCAGACCCGGGGGAAGGGCAAGCAGTAAAACGTGATGATCCGGTCAGTGTGTGACCGTGTCCGCAGCCTGGAAGGCGGCATCGAACAGGCGCTGTACCGGCGGTCCCATTTCCCCGGCCAGCAGCGCCAGCAGGAACAGGCCCAGCAGCAGCGACACTGGCAGGCCGAGCTGGATCGGGTTCAGCGCTGGGGCCGCACGGGCCAGGACGCCGAACGCAAGGTTCACCGCCAGCATTGCCACGGTCAGCGGGATCGCCAGGGTCAATGCGCCGCGCAGTACGGTCAGCAGGAAGGTTGGGGCGATGCTGAAGAAGGCGTGCGGGTCCGGCAGCGGGGCGCCGATCGGCAGCGCCCGGTAGCTGTCCACCACCAGCGAGATCAGCGCAAGGTGCCCGTTGGTGGTGAAGAACAGCAGGCCGAACAGCAGATAGAACCACTGGCCGATCACGCCGGAGGTGCCGCCACGCAATGGGTCACTCATCTGCGCGAAGGCCAGGCCGGTGCCCTGGGCGATCAGTTCGCCGGCCAGCGCACCGGCCTCGAACACCAGCCGCAGCAGGAAGCCGATGGATACGCCGATGGCCAGTTCACGGGCGATGGTAAGGACCGTGGCGGCATCGAAACCGGTCCAGTCCGGTACCGGCGGCAGCAGCGGCGCCAGCGCAATGGCCAGGGTGCCAGCCAGCACCACGCGCACCCGTGCGGGAACGGCACGGGTACCGACCATCGGCATGGCCATGGCAACTGCGCCGATGCGCAGCATGGTCCACAGCACGGTGCCGATCATGCCGAAGGCCTGCAGGCCGTCGGCAGCCATCTGGGTGGCGGCGTCCATCGAAGCGCGTGTCCTAGCCGATCAGGTGTGGAATGCGCTGGAACAGCAGCGTGGTGAACTCCACCAGGTGGCCGATCAGCAGGCTGCCCAGCGCGAACAGCACCGCGGTCAGCGCCGCCGCCTTGGCGACGAAGGCGATGGTCGGCTCATTGAGCTGGGTCGCGGCCTGCACCACGCCCACCACCACACCGACCACCAGCACGGTGAGCAGCAGCGGGCCGGCCACCCACAACACGGTGATCAGGCCGCCACGCAGTTCGGTCAGGGCAAGTTCGGGAGTCATTCGGGTTCCATCTGCTCATGTAGCGTCGAGCCATGCTCGACTGTGCTTCTGTAGAGTCGAGCCATGCTCGACTGCCTCTCGATCACGCCGGATTGAAGCTCGCCGCCAAGGTACCGACGGTCAGCACCCAGCCATCCACCAGCACGAACAGCAGGATCTTGAACGGTGCCGACACCAGCATCGGCGACAGCATCATCATGCCCATCGACATCAGCACGCTGGCCACCACCAGGTCGATGATCACGAACGGGATGAAGATCAGGAAGCCGATTTCGAAGGCGGTCTTCAGCTCGCTGGTGACGAACGAGGCGACCAGCACCGGGAACGGGATCGCATCGGGGCTGGCGTAGGTGCCATGCCCGGCGATGCCGGCAAAGGTCATCAGGTCGGTCTCGCGGATCTGCGCCAGCATGAAGCCGCGCAGCGGCGTGGTGGTCAGCGTCCAGGCGGTCTGGAAGTCGATCTCGCCGTTGAGGTAGGGCGCCATGCCGGTGCTCCAGGCCTTGTCCCAGGTCGGCAGCATGATCATTGCGGTGAGGAACAGTGCCAGGCCCAGCAGCACCTGGTTGGACGGCGTCTGCCCGGTACCCAGTGCCTGGCGCAGCAGGCCCAGCACGATGATGATGCGGGTGAACGAGGTCAGTACCAGCAGCATGGACGGGATCAGGGTGATCGCGGTCATCAGCAGCAGGGTCTGCAGCGGCAGGCTGACCGGTGCACCGCCGATCTTGCCGACATTGATGTCCGGCAGCGGCGTGGTCGGGGCACCGGGTGCGGCGAATGCCAGCGCCGGCAACAGGCACAGGGCGAGCATCAGCAGCCACGGCATCAGGGTGGCAAGACGGGTACGGGTGACACGCATGTCAGGGATCCTTGCGCAGCCGCTGCTGCAGCAGCTGGGCGAAATTCGGCAGGTTCTTGAAGTCCGGCACGCGCACCGGCGCGGGCGGCGGCAGCGGTTCGGGCAGGGTGTGCAGGGTGTTGATGCCGCCAGCGGTGACGCCCAGCAGCAGCTGCTGGCCGTTGACCTCGACCACCACCACGCGCTCCTTGGCACCGACACTCAGGCTGGCCACCACCTTCATGCCGTCGGCCGGGCGGAAGCCGCTGCCGGGCAGGCGCTTGAGCAGCCAGCCGAGGCCGATGACCAGCGCCAGCACTGCCAGCAGCGCCAGCACCGCGCCGAACAGGCTCGGTGCGGCGGCTGCGTGCTGGCCGATCTGCGGGCCGACCGGAGCGGCGGTCTTGCCGACCGCCAGCAGTGTGGAGGCCAGCAGGCTCAACGCAGTCTCCGGATCCGCTCGCTCGGGCTGACCACGTCGGTCAGGCGAACGCCGAAGCGGTCGTTGATCACCACCACCTCGCCGTGGGCGATCAGGGTGCCGTTGACGAACACATCCAGCGATTCGCCGGCGCCGCGTTCCAGTTCCACCACCGAGCCCTGGTTGAGCTGCAGCAGGTTGCGGATCGGCAGGCGGGCACGACCGACTTCCAGCGACAGGGTCACCGGCACGTCGAGGATCACGTCCAGGTTGAGGTCGGCGCCGGCCCCTTCTTCGGCCTGCAGGGTGCCGAACTGGGCCGGGGTCGGTTCGAGGGCGTCGATATCGTTCATTGCGGGTCTTCCTGGATGACGGGTGCGCGCGGGCGGGTGCCCGGCGGATGGGTAGCGGTGATCTTCACGGCGTTCATGCCGTTGGCGATGCCGAACTCGCCGGTGAACACCGGGATGTTCTCCACGCACAGCGGCACCTGCGGGCTGAGCTCGATCGGCAGGATGTCGCCGACCTTCAGCTGGGTCAGGTCACGCAGGGTCATGCGCTTGCTGGCCAGTACGCTGGACAGGGTCACCTCGGCGATGTTGAGCTGTTCGCGCAGGGTCTGGCCCCAGCTTTCGTCGCGATCATTGCGGTCGCTCTGGATGCCAGCGTCGAGCAGCTCGCGGATCGGCTCCAGCATCGAATACGGCAGGGTGACGTGGATGTCGCCGCCACCGCCGTCGAGCTCGACGTGCAGCCGGCACACCACCACGTACTCGCGCGGCGTCACGATGTTGGCGAAGTGCGGGTTGATCTCCGAGTTGATGTACTCGAAGTCGACATCCATCACCGGTGCCCAGGCCTCGCGCAGGTCAGCGAAGGTCTGCTTCAGCAGCAGGTGGATCACCCGCATTTCGGTGGCGGTGAATTCGCGGCCTTCAATGCGGGTCGGGTAGCGCCCGTCGCCGCCAAAGAAGTTGTCGACGATGGCGAACACCAGGGTCGGTTCGAACACGATCAGGCCGGTACCGCGCAGCGGCTTGAAGCGGATCAGGTTCAGGTTGGTCGGCACATACAGCGAGTGCATGTAGTCGTTGAACTTGATCAGCTCGATGCCGCGCACCGACAGTTCGGCCGAACGGCGGATCAGGTTGAACAGGCCGATCCGCCACAGGCGCGCGAAGCGCTCGTGGACCATTTCCAGGGTCGGCATGCGACCGCGGATGATGCGGTCCTGGCTGGCGAAGTCGTACGAACGTGCTTCGCCTGACGGCGGTTCCGCATCGGTCTCGACCGCGCCACTGTCCACGCCGTGGAGCAGGGCATCGATCTCGTCCTGGGACAGCAGATCATTCATCGGTGGGCCCTTACTGGGTCACGAAGCTGGTGAACAGCAGATCGTCGGCGCCGTTGCTGCCGGTCTCGGCCTTGAGCACTTTCTGCACTTCGGCCAGCGAAGCGGCCTGCAGCTTCTGCTTGCCGGCGATGTCGGCGATCTGGTCGGGGCTGACCTGCGAGAACAGCATCAGCAGGCGTGCGCGAATGGCTGGCGCATGCGTCTTGATCGCTTCCAGTGCGGCCGGATCGCGGGTCATCAGCTGCACTTCCAGCTGCAGGTAGCGCGGGCCGTCGACCGGGCCGTTGAGATTGACCACGAAGGCCGGGTCCAGGGCGAAGTACTGCGCCGGTGCCGGAGTACTGGCCTTCTTCGGGGCCTGCGCGGTCTTCTCTTCGTGCTTGGACTGGGTGAAGAACCAGACGCCGCCACCGGCGGCAGCGGCGGCGAGCACGGCCACCAGTGCGGTGATCAGGATCGGACTGCGCGGCTTGGCGGCCTTGTCCTTCTCGGCGGTCTTCTTGGTTTTGTCAGCGGCTGCGGCCACGGGGTGAAGCTCCTGAGGGTTGCTTCACCGGGATATGCAAGGGGTGTGCCGGAGCCGGGGCAGAGGGGTGCGACGGAATTCCGTCGGGGTGCCGGTGGGGCCGTGCGGAGCAAGCTCCGCACCCACCAACGCGATACTTGTAGCTGCTGCTCTATTGCCCCGGTGCCCTGGTGGGTGCCAACCGTCCCGCTCTGGTGGGTGCCAACCTTGGTTGGCACGTCTGTCAGGCGTATGCGTCCAGCAACCCGCGCTGGCGGATCAACTGCGCAGACGACACGCTGGCCTCGCCCGGCGACGGTTCTCCGTCACCCGCGATGCCGCCGCCACGGGCCTGGCCTGACGCATTGCCGTCACCACCGGGCGCCTGATGACCAACATCAGCATGAGCCAGCTGGAAGCCCTGCTCGCCGAGGAGTTCGCGCAGGCGCGGCAGGCTGCTTTCCAGTGCCTGGCGCACATCCACGTGTGGGCTGCTGAAGCTGGCATGCACCTTGTCGCCGTTCAACTGCAGGCGCACATCGACCGGGCCCATGTCGTCCGGGCTCAACCGGATGTGGGCGTGGCCGATCTTCTGGTCGGCCAGCCAGCCAAGGCGCGCGCCGACGGCCTGGTCGAAACCATCGTCACCGAGCACCGGCTTCGGAGTCGGCTCGCCATTGAAGATGGCGTTGCCGGTAGCGAGTGCAGCTTTCAGATCCTGCACAGCCGCGTTGCCCGGCGCATGCATAAGCGGCGCTGCGGCACGGTCGCCGATGAGGGGTGCGTCGCTGCCTTCGCCACGCTCGTTGCGCTTGCCGGGCAGCACCAGCTCAGGCAACGGCAATGTGGCTGTCTGGTCGGTGCCGCTGCTGGTGGTGGACGATGTGGCAGCCGCCGCTGTGGATGGCAGGGCTGCGGCGGCCGGTAGTGCGGCGGAGGCGGGTAGTGCGTTGCCGTCCGCGTCGGTAGCCGTTGCAGCCATTGCTGGCAGAGCGGCGGCAGGATCGGCAGGCGCCGGTACCGCCAGCACCAGCCCGGCCAGGCCGAGTGGCGGCCAAGGGGCTTCTTCGGTCGCGGCCGGGGTGTCCTTTTCGGCAACCGGCTTGGTCGGTGCTGTGGGCACCGTGGCGGCGGTCTCTTCGGGGGCGGCAGCGCTGTCCGGCCTGCGCTCGGCGCCGGCCTGGCCAGTACTGTCCGATGCCGGTCCCTGCGTGGACGGCATGGGCGAGTTCGAGGGTTTCGAGGGTGCATCGGCACCCGGCGAGCCACCCTGCAGCAGTTGGCTGAACCCCTTGTTGCCATCACCGCGTGGTGCGCGGGGGGCGCTGCTGCCGGAATGCTGTGGCTGCGCGTTGGCGCTGCTGGCCAATGGCGCGGGCATCACGAGCGGCCTCCCTGCTCGGCGCCGTCCTGATCTTCGGCCTGTACCAGGCGGGCGCGACGCGCGCCAATGTCGTCCATCTCGCGCTGGTCGCGGCGGTCGGTCACCACCTTTTCCTGTGCGCGGTAGCTGGCGGCCAGCTGTTCCAGCACAGCTTTGTCACGGCTGGCCAGGATCAGGCGGGCGCGCTCGGCTTCCACCTTTTCGCGGTTGCCGTTGACCGTGGCCTGCTGCTGCTCCACCGCACTGTCGAGACGGTCGAGGAAGGCGCGCCGGTTCAGCAGCTGCGCCGGGCTGGTCGCTGCCATCTGCGCGTTCGCATATTCCTCGGCATAGCGGCGCAGTTCGTCCAGTCGCGATAGATGGGTATCGAGCACGCGCTGGCGTTCGGCCAGATCGCGGGCGACTGCGTCCTCGTGTTCCTGGGCCCGCTTGAGCAGGGGATCGATGCGCTTGGACTGGTTCATGGCTTAACTCTCTTGTTCCACCAGGCGCTGCAGTGCCGCCTGGCTGTGCGGGAGATCTGCGGCCTTGGCGACGTCCTGGCCGAGGAACTCCATGATTTCCGGCCAGCGTTCCAGGGCTTCGTCGGTGGCCGCGTCGTTGCCGCGCTGGTAGGCACCGATGGCGATCAGATCGCGGTTGGCCGAATAGGCCGAGACCAGCCGCTTCAGCTTGCGGATGCGCAGGCGCCACGGTTCGTCGGCGATTTCCGTGACCACGCGGCTGACCGACGATTCAACGTCGATGGCCGGGTACAGGCCACTGTCGGCCACGCGCCGCGACAGCAGGATGTGGCCGTCGAGGATCGCGCGCGCTGCATCGGCGATTGGATCCTGCGGATCGTCGCCTTCGGTCAGCACCGTGTAGAACGCGGTGATCGAGCCACGGCCCTTGGCACCATTGCCGGCACGCTCGACCAGCGCCGGCAGCTTGGCGAACACCGACGGCGGATAGCCGCGGGTGGTCGGCGGTTCGCCCACCGACAGGCCGATCTCGCGCTGGGCCTGGGCGAAGCGGGTCAGCGAGTCCATCAGCAACAGCACGTTCAGGCCCTGGTCGCGGAACCATTCGGCAATGGCGGTAGCGCGATAGGCACCATGCAGGCGCGCCAGCGGCGGCCGGTCGGCGGGACTGGCCACCACCACGGCGCGGCGGAGGCCTTCCTCGCCCAGCGTGGTCTCGACGAAGTCGCGTACTTCGCGGCCACGTTCACCGATCAGGCCGACCACGATCACGTCGGCGGCGGTATAGCGGGTCATCATGCCCAGCAGCGTCGACTTGCCGACGCCGGAGCCGGCGAACAGACCGACACGCTGGCCGCGGCCGATCGGCAGCAGCGCGTTGATCGCGCGCACGCCCACGTCCAGCGGCTGGGTGATCGGCTCACGCGCCAGCGGATTGATCGACACGCCGGCCATGCCGACATGCCCTTCGGCGCGGATCGGGCCCTTGCCATCCAGCGGCACGCCATCGCTGTCGATGACGCGGCCGAGCAGGCCTTCGCCCACTTCCACGCCGCCACGTCGCGCCGACGGTACCACCCGCGCATTGGGCAGAAGGCCGTGCAGTTCGGCGCTGGGCATCAGGTAAGTGCGCTCGCCGGCGAAGCCGACCACTTCGGCATCGACCCAGCCACCATCGACCACTTCCACCTTGCAGCTGGCGCCCAGCGGTGCCTCGCAGCCGACCGCTTCCAGCGTGAGCCCGACCGCGCGGCGCAGCACGCCCTCGCGGATCAGGCCGCGGCCATGGGCGGTATCCACACGCAGGCCATCGAGGCGACGGGCCAGGCGCAGGTTGCGGGCCATGGCCCAGTCGGCCGGTGGCGGCGTCGGCTGCTGATCGGGGTTCATGCATTGGCTCCGGTCTGGCGGATCACCGCGTCCAGCGCGCCGCGCAGGCGGGCTTCCAGGGTGCCGTCGATGCGCACGGCTTCGGCGTGCACGCGAAGATCGCCGCGGCTGAGGCTGGTGTCTGGCACCAGGCGCTGTTGTGGCGGCAGGCTCAACAGCGGGGCGAGGGCGGCGATGTCGTCCGGGTGCAGTCGCACTTCCACTTCCCGGGTGCTGCCACCCACCGCGTCGATGGCCTCACCGACCAGCTGTGCCAGCAGTGCCGGGTCGGCTTCATAGGCGCGGCCGACCAGCGCACCGGCGATGCGTACCGCCAGCTCGCCCAGTGCGCCGACCACTTCGTTCTCCAGCCGCACCAGCGGTCGGCTGAAGTTGTCGAGGATGCCTTCGATCTGCGCGGCGAGGCGACGCACCTCCGCCTGGCCCTGGCCGTAGCCTTCGGTATGGCCGTGCTGGAAGCCTTCCTTCTCTGCGCTGTCCTGGATGGCCTGGATTTCCTCCAGGGTCGGCAGCTGCAGCGGCGGCTCCGGCTCGTGTTCCGGGTCCGGCTCGGTGAGTTCGAACGCATCCGCCTGATCCAGCACCGGTTCGGGCTGGGCCAGCAGGTCCGGGGCAAGCCAGCGCACGACGTTGCTCACAGCATGGCCTCCGCGCTGCCACCGATGGTGACCGTGCCTTCATCGGCCATGCGCTTGACGATGGCCAGGATCTCGCGCTGCGCGCCTTCCACGTCGGACAGGCGCACCGGGCCACGGGCTTCCATGTCTTCCAGCAGGATTTCGGCCGCACGCTGCGACATGTTGCGGGTGATCTTGTCGCGCACCTTGATGTCGGCGCCGCGCAGGGCCAGGCCCAGGCGCTCGCCGCTCACCTCGCGCAGCACCAGCTGCATCTCGCGGTCGTCGAGGTCGACCAGGTCGTCAAACACGAACATCAGGTCCTGGATGCGGTTGCTCAACGGCGCATCGATGCGGGCGATCTCGCCCAGGATCGCCTGGTCCTGGCCGCTGTCCATGAAGTTCAGGATGTTGGCCGCGCACTGCACGCCGCCGATGTTGGACGACTTCAGGTTCTGGTTGCCGGCGAACTGGCGCTCCATGATCTCGTTGAGTTCATTGAGCGCGTTCGGCGGAATGCCGTCGAGGGTGGCGATGCGCAGCAGCACGTCCACGCGGGTACGGTCGGGCAGCAGCTTCAGCGCGTCGGCGGCCTGGTCGGTCTCCAGGTGCGCCATCACGATGGCGATGATCTGCGGGTGCTCGTTGCGCACCAGGTCGGCCACAGCACGCGGGTCCATCCACTTCAGCGCGTCCAGGCCGGTGGTGTTGCGGCCGAGCAGGATGCGGTCGATCAGGTTCCCGGCCTTCTCGCTGCCCAGTGCCTGCACCAGCATGTTGCGGATGTAATCGTCCGAGCCCACGCCCAGCGAGGTCTTCGAGCCCAGCTCCTGGCCGAACTGGTCCATCACCCGTTCTACCTGTTCGCGGGTGATGTCGGTCATGGTGGCCATGGCGATGCCGATTTTCTGCACTTCCTTGGGTTCCATGTGACGCAGCACTTCGGCCGCATCCAGCTCACCCAGCGAAAGCAGCAGTACGGCGGCGCGCTGCACGCCAGTCAGTGCGGCCT
The DNA here is from genome assembly GCF_056482945.1 of Stenotrophomonas sp. 62841_Sma. Classification (NCBI taxonomy): domain Bacteria; kingdom Pseudomonadati; phylum Pseudomonadota; class Gammaproteobacteria; order Lysobacterales; family Lysobacteraceae; genus Stenotrophomonas; species Stenotrophomonas sp. 62841_Sma. The sequence continues at coordinate 2,262,351 of NZ_CM151224.1, forward strand.
CAGTCATTGGCCACCCAGCCCTTGACCACCTGGGCCACGCGCTTGGAGTCGGTCTTCACGGCTTCACGCGCCATCCGCAGTCGTTCCTCATATGAATCCACCGGCAGGGCCAATGCATCCGGCCCGCCCAGGCTGGCCCGGTCGGCGCCCAGCGCCGGCAGCGGCATGCCATCGTCATCGACCAGCTGCACGTCCGCGGTATGCGGCTCCAGTGCCTGTTCGTCGTTCTTCTTGTTCTGGCCGGTGATCGCGCGCAGTGCAGGGCGCAGCACACCGAACAGCAATGCCAGCACCACCACGGCACCCAGCAGCATGCGGCCCGCGTCGTGCACCCACGGCAGCTCCCACCATGCCGGGCCTTCGACCGGCGTGGTGTCACGCACGAACGGGGCATTCATCACCGACACGGTGTCGCCACGCTCGGCGTTGAAGCCGACGGCCTGCTTGACCAGCGCCTCGACGCGGGTCAGTTCGGCGGCCGACAGCGGCTGCGGGCTCATCTTGCCGTTGGCACCGGCGCGCGGGACGTTGTCCACCAGCACCGCCACCGACACGCGCTTGATGCGGCCGGCCGGCTGGCGGGTGTGCTGCAGGGTGCGGTCCAGCTCGTAGTTGCGGGTCGCGTTCTTGCTGCTTTCGGTCGGAGTCTGTGCGGTTGCCGGTGCGGCCTGCTGGCCCGGCGGGCTGTTGCTGGTCGCGCCCGGCACGCCCTGCGGGCCCGGGGTGCTGGTGGTGTTCTCGCTCATCTGCTCGCTGCGCAGCTTCTGCGGTTCACCGTTGTAGAGCTCACGGGCTTCCTCGGTTACCGAGAAGTCCATGTCCACGCTCACTTCCGGATTGACGCGGCCAGGACCGGTCATCGGCTCCAGCAGCTCGCGGATGCGCTGGTTGAACGAGGTTTCCTGGCGGCGGACCTGCTCGAACTGGGCCGCATTGACTGCCGCTTCGCTGTTCGGGTCGGTGATGCTGAGCATGCGCCCGCTCTGGTCGACCACCGTCACCCGTTCCGGAGCGAGGTCCGGGATGCTGGCTGCGACCATGTGCACGATGGCGTCCACCTGGCTGCGTTCCAGCTGCTGGCCGCCACGCAGTTCCAGGGTGACCGAGGCGCTGGCCACGTCACGCTGCCGGGTGAAGGCGCTGGGCTTGGGAATGGCCAGGTGCACGCGCGAATCGCGCACCGGGCGCAGCGTGTTGATGGTGCGCGACAGCTCGGTTTCCAGCGCGTGCTGGTAGCGTGCGCTTTCCACGAACTGGCTGACGCCGAAGCCCGGGTCGCGTTCCATCAGCTCGAAGCCGAGCTTGCCGCTGTCGGTCAGGCCGGAGCCGGCCAGCTTCAGGCGGGCGTCGTGCAGGTTCTTTTCCGGTACGGTGATGCCACCGGTGGCCGGGTCGAGCGCGAACGGGATCTGCGCGGCGCGCAGCAGGTCGGTCGCTTCAGCGGTGGCCTTCTGGTCCAGGCCGGTGTACAGCGGGACCATGCCGGGCTTCTGCGACCAGAAGAACACGAACAGCCCGGCCGCCACGGCCACGGCGATCATCGCCATCAGTCCGAGCCGACGGGTGATCTGCAGGCTTTGCAGCCGATCGAACCACTGGCCCGCCTTTTCGGCGTTCAGGGATTCCTTGGAGAGCGACAGGGCCATGCGGTTCTATCCTTACAGCGGCATGTTCATCACGTCCTGGTAGGCCTGGACGAGACGGTTGCGGACTTCCACGGTGGCGCGGAAGGCGATCTGGGACTGCTGCGATGCGACCATGACCTTGGCGAGGTCGGCGCTGGGGTCGCCCATTTCGAAGGCTTTTGCCAGGGCGCCGGATTTCTGTTGCGCGTCGTTGACGCCGGCAATCGCACCACGCAGGGTTTCGGTGAAGCTGGCCGGCTGGGCCTGCGGTGCATCCAGCACCGTGCCCGGCAGGGCGTTGCTGCGCGGCGTTTCGCCCAGCGGGTTGAGCGCCGGCTGTCCCATCTGGGTCTGATAGGAGCGGATCTGCGAAAGGATCGACGTGACGGAGTGGGACATCTGCAACGGTTCCAGAAACAGGGGATGGGGTTGTCTGCTGGAGCAGGTGCAAGTGCCGTGCCGAAACCGGTTTTCGATTCAGTGAAGTGAGGGTTTTGGGTGTGCTGGCAGGGCTGCGCCCTGCACCCGCAGAGGCCACGTCAACATCAACGTCAAAATCGGGCTATCCGTGGGGTGGCGGGGTGGGTCCGGTTACGGGGGACGCTGCAAGTACGTCCATGTAAGCTCGGTCGCCGCATCCATGCGGCTCACGCCCCCGCAACCGGACCCACCCCGCCTTCGACAGTTGGCCGCGATCTGTTGGAGCCTGCTGCTGATGGTGGGTGCCGACCGTTGGTCGGCACGGGCTCTTACCCCATTGGAGGCGCCATTTAACCGGCGTCGGTTTTCTGGCCTATGGCTGCAGGGTCCAGCGGCCGGAATTCTGGCGCTGGCGCGGTGCGATGGGGCCGTCGTGCTGGGTGTAGATGAAGCGGCCCTGGTGGTCGGTCTGGCAGGTCAGCAGCAGGGTGTAGTGGGTAGGGCCGGCCGGGTGGGCTTCGGTCATCTGGATTTCCGCGATATGCGGGGCCAGGCGCTGATAGCGGTAGCTGCCGCCGATGCGGAGGTCGGTGCCGAGGATGTCCAGCACGTACTGGCTGCCGGCAAAGCTGACCTGCACCATGCGTCCGGCATTGGGGTTGTCCGGTGCGTACAGCGGGTCGCTGAGGTTGGTGAACTGGCGCTGGTCCAGTGTGGTGGGCAGGGTGCAGTCGGCGGCGGTGGCCAGGGCCGGGCAGAGCAGGGCGGCGAGCAGGGTGAGGCGATGCATGGTGGGACCTCGTTGGGATGTCCTTGCCATGCTCCGCACTGCGGCGGTGATGTCTTTAGGAAAACGTGCAAATGCAATGGGGTCAGATCTCTTTCCGCAGGAAAGGGATCTGACCCCAGGTACTGGAAACACCAACGCCCGGGCAAGCCCAGGCGTTCGTGCCCCCTTCATGCTGGTCGCGAGGTTCAGCCGGCCAGTTCGGCCTGCTCGCGTTCGATGCCGTACTTGCGCAGCTTTTCCACCAGGGTGGTGCGGCGCAGGCCGAGCAGCTGGGCTGCGTGGGCGACGACGCCCTGGGTGCGTTCCAGTGCTTCGTTGATCAGGCCCAGTTCGATGTTGGCCATGTGGTTGCGCAGGTCCATGCCTTCATCGGGCAGCGCCGCCGGTGCTGCGGCGCGATTGACGGCAATGCCGTGCTCCAGTGCTGGTTGGCTGCCGCCGCCCGGGGTGTGGAACGAGAAGCTGCGCAGGTCCAGGCGTTCTTCGCTGGCCGTCGGCTGTACCGGTGCCGGTGCGGCCACCGCTGCCAGTGCAGCGTCGCCACGGTAGCGGGCCGGCAGGTCCTGCACGCGCACCGATCCGCCCGGATGCAGCACCGCCAGGCGCTCGACCAGGTTGGTCAGTTCGCGCACATTGCCCGGCCACTCGTAGCCGGCCAGGGCCTGCAGGGCTTCCGGGGTGAAGCGCACTTCGCCACGGCCGGTGCGTGCCAGCTGTGCGGCGATGGTTTCCACCAGCGCCGGCAGGTCTTCGCGACGCTCGCGCAGGGCGGGCACGTCGATCGGGAACACGTTGAGGCGGTAGAACAGGTCCTCGCGGAACTTGCCTTCGGCGATGCGGGTTTCCAGGTCGCGGTGGGTCGCGGCCACGACGCGCACGTTGCAGCGGATGGTCTGGTTACCACCGACACGCTCGAAACTGCGTTCCTGCAGCACGCGCAGCAGCTTCACCTGCATCGGCAGGCTCATGTCGCCGATTTCGTCGAGCAGCAGGGTACCGCCTTCGGCCATTTCGAAACGGCCCTTGCGCGCGGTCAGTGCGCCGGTGAAGGCACCCTTTTCGTGGCCGAACAGTTCGCTTTCCAGCAGGTCGGCCGGAATGGCGCCGCAGTTGATCGCCACGAACGGGCCGTCGCGGCGCGGCGAGCGCTGATGGATGGCGCGCGACACGACTTCCTTGCCGGTGCCGGATTCGCCCAGCACGAGCACGGTGGTGTCGAATGCGGCCACCTGTTCGATCATCGTGCGCAACGCAGTCACCGCCGGACCGTTGCCGGTCGGGCCCTGGTCCTGCGCGGCGCCGGCCTGGTGCTCGGCGTCCAGGCGCTTGAGGCTGGCGCGGCGCAGCAGGGCTTCCATCTGCGCATGGCGCAGCGGCGTTTCCAGCGGCCAGATGTTGGCTTCGTGCAGGCCGTGCTGATGGGCAAAGGCTGCGGCATCACCGTCGGCCAGCAGCACCGGCGGCGGCAGGCTGCTGCCGCCCAGCCAGTTGTACAGCGCGGTGCTGGCAGCGGTGTCGTCCAGGCTGCCGACGATCACGGCCATCCAGTCGTTCTGGCGCTGGCGACCCAGGTCGAAGTCGGCCGCGTCGGAAACCCAGCGCGGGTTGAAATCCATGAATTCCAGCAGGGCAACGGTGCGCTCTGCACGCACGGCGTCGTTGTCCAGCACCAGGATGCGCGATTCGCTCACGATCGATCCTCCCTGAGGCCTTCCAGGATCGGCATGACTTCCTGGATGTAGGACAGCTTGCTGACAAAATTGTCGGCGCCAGCGCGTAGCGCGTGTTCGCGGTGCTCGGCGTCGTCGAAGTGGCTGGCGATCACGATGTACGGTGCATCGTCCTGCGACTTGATCAGGCGGGTGGCCTGCAGGCCGCCCATTTCTGGCATCGCCAGGTCCATCAGGACCACCTGCGGGCGCAGCGTTTCCGAGCGCTCGATCGCTTCCAGGCCGTTGCCGGCGCTGCCGACGATCTGCAGCCAGTCGATCTTGCGGAAATGGCGCATCGCCGCGTTGATGAAGCCCTCGTGGTCATCGACCAGCAGGACCGTGAGCTTGTTCATGTCCAACATCCTTTTCAGCCCACCCGGGCCAGCTGCGGTTGCCTGGCGCCAAGCCGGCGCCGTTCACGGGCCGGGGCGATGTCCAGTTGTTCTCGGTATTTTGCGACGGTTCGGCGGGCAATGTTCACCCCCTGGCGCGACAGCAGGCCGGCGATGGCCTCGTCGGCCAGCGGGCGGCCGGCCGGTTCGGCGTCGATCAGGCGGCGGACCATGGCCTTCACGGCCTGGCCGGAGACGCTGGCGCCTTCCAGGCGCACGGCGAAGAAGTGCTTCAGTTCGAAGGTGCCGCGCGGGGTCTGCAGGAACTTGCCGGTGGTGATGCGCGAGACGGTGGACTCGTGCATGCCGATCTCTTCGGCCACTTCCTTCAGGGTCAGCGGCGCCATGGCCTCCTCGCCTCGCACCAGGAACGCGGCCTGGCGCTCGACGATCACCCGCGCGGTGCGCAGCAGGGTGTCATAGCGCATCGACAGGCCGCGGCTGAACCAGCGCGCTTCCTGCAACATTTCGCGCAGTGCCGGTGCGGCCTCGCCGGTCTCTGCCAGGGCCTGTTCGTACTGGCTGTTGATCGAGACGCGGCGGCTGGTCGCCGGGTTCAGCGCCACCTTCCACTGGTCGTCGGCGTGCCAGGCGACCACGTCCGGCACCACCACGGCATTGCGTTCGGGCAGCAGGCTGTCACCCGGGCGCGGCTGCAGCGAGAGGATCAGGCGCACGGCTTCGCGCACGTCGTCGATCTCGGCGTCGTGCAGGCGGGCGAGGGCGGGGTAGTCGTGGGCGGCCAGTGCGTCGAGCGCGCCATCGAGAATGCGTGCCGCCAGGTGGCGGGCGGGGACTACGCCGTGCAGGCTGCGCAGCTGTGCCTGCAGGCCTTCGCGCAGGTCCTGAGCGGCCATGCCGGCCGGCTCGCCATGCAGCAGCTGCTGACGGATGGCTTCCACGCCGTCGGCGGCGATGTCGAACTGGGCGCTGGCCAGCAGCTGCAGCTGGTCCAGCGGTGCCTCCAGGTAGCCTGCGTCATCGCAATGGTCCAGCCAGAAGGCGGCCACGGCCAGCTCGCGGTCATCCATGTCCAGCGACAGGCGCTGCAGCACGCGCAGCTGCGGGTCGCTCGATTCGCCGGCGGCGATGCGCGCCATGCGGTCGTCGTCGCCGTCCTGCCAGCTGGCGCCGGCCACGTCCCACATCGACGACTCGGGCAGCTCGTCGAACGCAGCGGTTTCCAGCGTGGTGGCGCCGGCCTCGGTGGCTTCGGCGGTGGGTGCTTCAGCCTCTTCGATCTCCAGCAGCGGGTTGGAGTCCAGCAGGCGCTGGATTTCCTGTTCCAGGTGCAGGCCATCAAGCTGCAGCAGCCGGATCGACTGCAGCAACTGCGGGGTGAGGTGAAGTTGTTGGCCCAGCTGGGTCGAGAGTGCAGCCTTCATCGTGGTTCCCCGGCACCGCTCCCCGGCGCCTTGTGGAACGCATCTTGCTTTTGATCCGGCGGGGGCGGAATCAGGGGGTTCCTGAGGGGCTTCGTGAATGTCCTGACAGGGTGTAGGGGTATTCCCTACATTGTCGCGGAATGTTGACGATGATCGCCGCTAAGTTGCTGATTCCCGGTGTGGGTGCCGGGTTGATCGGGCTGCGCCGTGTACGGATTCCTGTCGGGGCGTGTCGGGGTGACGGGAATTCGTCGTCAGTGCGGATCTGGCCTCCTTCGCGGAGGATCACTCCAGCTCGTGCTGGTGGCGCGCGGCCAGCAGCAGCAGATCGTTGGCGCGGCGACAGCCCAGCGACTCCATCATGCGTGCGCGGTGGGTTTCCACCGTCTTGACGCTGATGCCGAGGTCGGCGGCGATTTCCTTGTTGCTCTCACCCTTGCCGATGCGGCGCAGGATCTCGCGCTGGCGCGGCGACAGTGCGGCGATGCCGGTGGGTTTTTCGCGGCCGAGCATCGGTGCCAGCATCTTGGCGGAGATCTGCGGGCTCAGGAACACCTGGCCGGCGTGCGCGGCACGCAGCGCCAGTTCAAGCTCCTGCGGTGCGGCATCCTTGACCAGGAACCCGACCGCACCGCGATCGAGTGCATCGCGCACGTGGGCGGCGTCGTCGTGCATGGTCATCATCACCACCCGCGTGCCGGGGGCGCGCAGGCGGATGTCGCTGAGGGCTTCCAGGCCGGTGCGGCCGGGCAGTGACAGGTCCATCAGAATCACGTCCGGGGCGTGCTGCAGGGCCAGCTGCAGTGCCTGCTCGGCATTGCTGGCCTCGGCGACGAGCTGCACGTCGGCAAACCCCTGCAGCAGCCGCGCCAGGCCGGCGCGGACCAGGGTGTGATCGTCGACGATGAGAACTCGCACAGGCACGTTGGAGGTCCGTGAGGGGAGTCCACCTTAACTTAGCTGAACGGGCGCGCCAAGGGTTGCCCATCCGGCGTCATGGTGGCAGGTTTCAGCGGGCGCGGCGTGCTTCGGCCACCTGGCGGCGATGCAGGCGGAACAGATGCCGCTCCATTGCCATCTCCAGGCCATCGCCAAGACGCTGGAAACGCAGCCACAGGTAATGACCACCGCCACCGTCCGCCGCTTCGGCGATCACTTCCACGGGCAGGTCGATATGGTCAGGCAGCCAGTCGCTGGGCTGCAGACGCACCAAGCCGGCCTGGCCGGGGCTGGCGCCGCTGCGCGGCCCCAGCTGCAGGCGGATGCCGCGGCGTGACCAGCGCACAGGGCGCAGCGTCAGTTCCTGGCCCTGTTGGCGTACCAGACGGCCAAGCAGCACCATCGCCAGATCCACCTTGGCTTCCAGCCGCTGCAACTGCAGGCTGGACTCATTGCGGTCGTCGTGCTCGTCAACGCGGCTGTCCTCGACCAAGGCCAGGCTGCGCAGCAGGCCTTCGGCACTGCTGGTGCGACCGGCGGCGCTGCCTGCCTGGAACTCGGCCGGCAAGGCCAGCTCGCAGCTGAGCGTTTCGTCGAACAGCTCGCTTTCGGCGGGGTGGTGCAGCGACGTGGTCGGCAGTTGGGTCATGCGAGTGATTCTGCCTGCAGGTAGGCATGCGCCGCGCGAAGGGAGCGGCCGGTGTGCTTCAGGTGAGCTGCGGCTTCATCGCGGAGGGAGATCATGCGCGCCAGTACGCGTTGCTGGTGGTCGCGCAACGCGAGGATGGCGGCATCACTGGGGCGCTCGACAACCAACGACAGGGCAGCCACGGCTTCCAGGTGTTCGGCCATCAGGCGTTCGCTGGTGTCGTGGTCCTCGCCTTGGAGGCTGGTTTCCAGCGTATCAAGGGCGTCGTGCATAGTTTGAAGGTTCATGGCGCCACCGCCTTGGTGACCTGGCGCTGGTCTGCCGGAATCGCGTTCCAGGCCGAATCGATCTCCACCATCAAGCCCAGGGCTTCCTTCAGTGCGGTCGGATCGTTGTGCAGGTTGCCCTCGGTCAGGCGCATGATGACGAAGTCGTACAGTGCCGACAGATTGCCGGCAATCTCGCCGCCGGCTTCGTGATCGAGCGAGCCGTTGAGGTGGCCGACGATGGCGCAGGCTTCGCCGATGGCCTTGCCCTTGCGCGCCTGGTCATTCTGCTGCAAAGAGGCTTCAGCGGTGCGGATGCGCTCGCAGGCACCGGCCAGCAGCAGTGCTACCAACTTGTGTGGATCGGCATCGACGACCGAGGTGGTCACGCCGACTTTTCGGTACTGCTCGGCGAACTGCCGATTGGAACCGTACATAGGGGAAGTCTCCTGGAATGCCTGCCCATCCGCGTGGGTTGAGGGGTTCGGCACGGGTCTAACGGGTTATCGGCGCAGCCGGGGCTCTACTTGAGTACCGACTGCGCCGGAAAAATGCCTGGAAATCAGTTGCCGAGCTGCTGGATGAGCGAGCCGCCGGCCGATTGCATCTGCGTGACCATCTTTTCCATCGCGGTGAACTGCTTGGTGTAGCGGTCGGCCACCTTTTCCATGTTCTTGTCCAGCTCGTCCAGCTGCTTTTCCAGTGCCTTGATCTGCTTGTTCAAGGTCGCCGTACGCTGGGTGATCGTGCCGGTGGTCGCGTCCAGGCTGCTCTTGAGCAGTTCGGTCATCGGCTTGCCCAGCGCGCCCTCTGCACCGAACAGCTTGGTGGCGGCCTCCGGGTTCTTCGCCAGCGCGGTGTCGAGCTTGGCGCCATCAAGGCTCATGCTGCCGTCGGCGGCAATGGTGATGCCCAGATCCTTGAGGTCGTTGACGTTGGCACTCAGCTGGGCGCGCAGCTGCTGCTGCAGGCCACGGACCATGGCGTCGCCGGTCATGGTCGAGGCCGTGCGCGTCTCAGCGTTGTAAGCGCTGGAATTCTTCAACGTGGTCTGGATGCCGTTGTAGGCGGTGATGAAGGCCGTGAGATTGGTCTTCAGCGTGCTGTTGTCCGGAGTGACGGTCAGCGTCTGCGTCTCGCCTTCCTTCGCCTTGGTCAGGGTGAGACTGATACCGGGTACCAGATCGGTGATCGTGTTCGAGCTGCTGGTGCGGGTGAAACCATCCACCACCACCACCGCATCCTTGGCGGGCACCATCTCGGTCATCTTCGATGCGGACGTGCCGTCATAGGCCAGCTCGGAGAGTCCGCCATTGCCGCCACTGGCGCTGACCTTCAACGCGCCCTTGCTGCCGGAATCAACGGCGGTCAATACCAGGTGCATGCCATCGTCTGCGGTTACCACGGCCGCGGTGACGCCCTTGCTCTCGGCGGCGGAATTGATCTCGGCTGCGATCTTCTCCATCGTCGCGCCGGGTTCGATGTTCACGCTGATGGACTTGTCGCCGTATGCGATCGTCAGCGTTCCGTCGCCAACCACGGCGTCCTTTGTATACGCCTTGGAGCTGAGCTTCTGGTTCTGTGCCAGGGATTTGACTTCCACCTGGTGGCTGCCCGCAGCGGCCTTGCCGGCGGTCGTGCTGGTGTCCAGGGTTGCAGTGAAGTTCGACTCGGTCGGCGTACTGACTTTCAGGCCGGGGGTGGCCACACCCTTGACCAGGGTCTTCAGCGCGCTCTGCAGACCTGTCATTCCGCTTTTGATGGTGCCAAGCGCCGAAAGCTTGGCGCTGGCGGCAACACCCGCCGAGTTGATCTGCTTTTCCCGGGGCTCGCGTTCCTTGGCGGTCAGCTGTGCAACCAGGCTGGGAATGTCGAGGCCGGAACCAATCGTGCCGATGGCCATGAGGGGAATCCTTTTTCTTGGACGGGCCGGGCGGGTGTCCTGCACCTGCTATCGGCCTGGGAGGGGCGAGCTTGAGCGTGGAAACGCTCTCCAGCCTTCTGCAAGGCCCATGCCAATCCGCCACCGGGCACGAAGAAGGGGGCTTGCGCCCCCTTCCCGTTGTTGCCTTGTACTACCGCTGGATCAGCGCAGCAGGCTCAGCACGTTCTGGCTGGACTGGTTGGCCTGGGCCAGCATGGCGGTACCGGCCTGCTGCAGGATCTGGTTGCGGGTCAGCTCGGCGGTTTCCGAAGCGTAGTCCACGTCGCGGATGCGGCTGCGGGCAGCCGACATGTTCTCCGACGAGGTGTTCAGGTTCGCAACCACCGAGGTGAAGCGGTTCTGGATCGCACCCAGGTCGGCGCGGGCGGAGTTGATCGAGTTCAGGGCTGCGTCCATCGCCAAGATGGCGTCGTCGGCACCCTTGACCGAGGAGATATCCAGACCTGCAAAGCCTTCGACAGCGGTACCGCCGTCGTACTTCTGGATGTTCGCGCCCGTGCTGGAGGCGGTGTTCGCGATAGCCAGGCCCGTTGCTGCCTTGAGGTCTACTGCATTCAGCGAGCTCTCGATGCTGAAGTCCTTGTCTTTCGAGGTCAGCTGCAGCTTGCCTTCGATCAGTGAGGCCGATACGCCGGTCTTGTGGGTCTGCGCATTGACAGCATTCGCAAGCGCAGTTGCACGGTCGCTGGCGGTCTTGGCTTCGTCCACCTTGATGTCGACGCCATTGATCTTCAGCTGGCCAGCGTCAATTGCACCGAACTTCACTCCGGCAAGAGAGGCCTCGTGACTGGCAACAAATCCGGCATTTGCGAAGCCACCAAGCGTGGCCATGTCGTTCGTCAAGGTGATGTCGAGATCACTGCCATCAGCCTTTGTGAAGGCCAAGGTGCCGGCGGTCGCGCTACCGGATACTTTGATGCCTGCAGTCGCGAGTGCATTCGCGGTGGTCGTGTTGGCGAGTCCTGCGTCGATAGCGGCCGCTTCAACTTTGTCGCCGGCAGCCGTCGCCGTCGTGTCTACGATGGTGATGCCATCCACCTTCAGAGTGAATTTTTCACCAGCGGCACCAGCGGTTGCGGTTGCGAAGGCTCCCGAAACACCCGAGTTGGCGGATTTGGTCAGTGTCGGCAGTTCGCCTGAGATGCTGGCGCTGGTCGAAGCGCTGGTCCAGTTGCCCAGCTTGCTGATGTTGGCGTTGGCGACCTGCGAGATGTTGATCGTCTGGCCCTGGTTGGCGCCGATCTGGAAGGCCTGGCTGGTGAAAGTGCCGTCCAGCAGGTTGGTGCCGTTGAAGTTGGTCTGTTCGGCGACGCGCTGGATTTCCTGCTTCAGCAGCTGCACTTCGGCGTTCAGGGCCTGACGGTCGGAATCGGAATTGGTGGCGCTGCGCGACTGCACGGCCAGCTCGCGGACGCGCTGCAGGTTGTTGCCGATCTCACCCAGTGCACCTTCGGCGGTCTGGGCCAGCGAGATGCCGTCGTTGGCGTTGCGGGCGGCCTGGTTGGCGCCGCGGATCTGGGTGGTGAAGCGCTCGGAGATCGCCAGGCCGGCGGCATCGTCCTTGGCGCTGTTGATGCGCATGCCCGAGGACAGGCGCTGAATGGTGGTGGCCAGGTTGGCGCCGCTGGTGCCCAGGTTGCGCTGGGCGTTCAGCGACATGGTGTTGGTGTTGATGACTTGTGCCATGGTGCGGTTTCCTTGTAGGCAGTGTGTCCGGCAGAGCAGCCTGACCGGTTTCGGGGGGCAGTGGCTGGCTTCCCCCCAAGGGGTGTGCTACCGCTGCTGAAATCAATAACGGCACTACCCCTCCGGCCTTTAGCGGAGTTTCGATCCTTTTTTCTCTGGTCAAACGAAAAGGCCCCGCCATCTGCATGGCGGGGCCCGGCTCCAGCTCGAGTGGTGCAGGTATTACGACTGCAGCAGGCGCAGTACGTTCTGCGGTACCTGGTTGGCCTGGGCCAGCATGGCCGTGCCAGCCTGCTGCAGGATCTGGCCACGGGTCAGTTCGGCGGTTTCCTGGGCGTAGTCAACGTCGCGGATGCGGCTGCGTGCGGCGGACAGGTTCTCCGAATTGGTGTTCAGATTGGCGATGGTCGAGGTGAAGCGGTTCTGGATCGCGCCGAGGTCGGCGCGGGCGGAATTGACGGACTGCAGTGCCGCATCCATGGCGAGGATGGCGTTGTCGGCGTTGGCCTGGTTGGAGATATCCAGTTCGGCGAAGCCGGTCGCGGGCTCGCCGGGCTTGAACGAGGTCGCACCGGCGATCGGCGGTACCGACGGCGGTACCGATGCAGCGTCGGTGCTGCCGGTAGTCAGACCCGTTGCTGCCGCCAAGCCACCGGCAAGGGTGCCGCCAACGATGAAGTCCTTGTCCGGCGAGGTCAGCTGCAGCTTGCCGTCAATCAGGGAGGCAGTGACGCCGGTCTTGTGGGTCTGCGCGTTGATTGCATTGACCAGCGTGGTGGCACGCTCGCTTGCGTCCTTGGCCGCGCCAACTTCGATGCTCTGGCCGTTGATGGTGAACTGGTCGGCAGTGATCGCGTCATACTTTGCGACGGCCACCTTGCCATCCGTACTCACTGCGTCGAAGCCCAGGCTGGCCGGCGTGGTGTAACCCGTAGCCGTCTCCGTCACATTGATGTTGGAACCGTCGGTACGAACAACCTTCAGGGTGCCTGCCGTAACCGCCGCGGCGACGGTAGCGCTGCCGCCGAGGTCCAGGGTGAAGCCGTCGACTTCATTCTTGCCGTCCGCGCCGAACGTTCCCTGTAGGGCCGTGGTGACGCTTGCATTGTCGACCGTGCCGGTGATGTTGATGCTGACCGACTTGCCGTTGTTGGCGGTGAAGGTGGTCGCCAGGGTGCTGGTGGTGGTGCCACCTGTACCGGCCGTAATGGTGCCGAAGCCCACAGTGGCCGGCGTGGCAGCCGCAGTGGTTGCGCCGGTAGGCGTGGCGCCCACCAGCGAGGCAGCGCGGGAAGCCGTAGTCCAGCTGCCCAGCTTGTGCACATTCGCATTGGTGATCTGCGAGATGTTGATGGTCTGGCCCTGGTCGGCGCCGATCTGGAAGGCCTGGTTGGTGAAGCTGCCGTCCAGCAGGCTGGTGCCGTTGAAGTTGGTCTGCTCCGCAACGCGCTGGATTTCCTGCTTCAGCAGCTGCACTTCGGCGTTCAGCGCCTGGCGGTCCGAGGCGGAGTTGGTTGCGCTGCGGGCCTGAACGGCCAGTTCGCGGATGCGCTGCAGATTGTTGCCGACTTCGCCCAGTGCGCCTTCAGCGGTCTGCGCCAGCGAGATGCCGTCGTTGGCGTTGCGCGCGGCCTGGTTGATGCCACGGATCTGGGTGGTGAAGCGCTCGGAGATCGCCAGACCGGCGGCGTCGTCCTTGGCACTGTTGATACGCATGCCCGAGGACAGGCGCTGGATCGAGGTGGCCAGCGAGCTGCTGCTGGTGGACAGGTTGCGCTGAGCGTTCAGCGACATGGTGTTGGTGTTGATGATCTGTGCCATGGTGCTTCTCCGTGGTTGCTCGGTTGTTTCGGTGTGGAAGGCGCGGGACGCGCCGTGCTGGAAGACGGATGGAACGGGGAAAGGGACTAGCGGATCTTGTTGAACAGGGACATCGCCTGCATCTGGCTGAAGATCGTCTGGGCGGCTTGAAGGGCGGCGGTCTCCAGCTTGTATTGGCCGATGGCATCGGCGTAATCGAGGTCGCGCATCGTCGAGAGCGTGCTCTTGACGGTGACGGCTGTGGCTTCGCGGGCGCTGGCCGCGGTATCGATGGCGGCCAGCTGGGCGCCGCCCTTGGCGCGGGCGTCGATCATCGTTTCCGAGGCCCTGTTGAGGTCGCGGATGCTGGACTGCAGCGTGTTCTGCAGCGCCGTGCGCTGGCTTTCGGTGGACGGGTCGGTTTCCAGTGCGGCGACCAGTTTGTCCAGGGTGGAGAAGATGTCGCGGCTACCCGCGTCGCTGACGTTGAACTGATCACCGGCGGCTGGCTTGCCCTCGATGCGCATGCGCACGCCGCCAACGACAATGTCCTCGCCGGGTTTGTGGGTTCCGCTGCCGACCACCGTGCCGGTGCCATCAACCACCTCATAGGCACCTTCGGCAGTGCCGGTGAAGCGGACATTGAGCGTGCCGCCGGCCCAGCTGCCGCTGCCGTCACGGCTGACCGAGGTCAACAGGCCACTGCCGGTGTTGCCGGCGGCCGCGCTGGCATCCACACGGCCATCGCCGGTGGGGATGCGCATGAAGATCTCGCTGCCGGGCAGGGCGTCGGAGACCCGTTGGCCCGGTGCCACCTCCACCTGCCGCTGGTTCTGGTCACCGCTGTAGGTCACGGTGCCGCCGCTTCGCTGGAACGGGGCGTCAGCGTCGTTGCTGCCACCGAACAGGTAGCGTCCGCTGCCATCCCTGGAATTGGCCAGCGACAGCAGGCTTTCCTGGATGGTCTTCAGCTCGCTGACGATGGCCTTGAGGTCACTGGCCTTGGGCACCGGACTGTTGGCCTGGATACTCAACTCCACGGCGCGCGACATGAGCTCATTGACCTGAGCCAAGGCGTTTTCCTGCAGGCCCAGGCGGTTCTGCACGCTGTTGGCGTTCTTGCCGAGCTGCTCGAGCCCGGCCACGACACGGTCCAGGCCAACGGCCGTACCTGCAGCGACCGGGTCGTCCTTGGCGGAGGTGATCTTGCTGCCAGTCGCGATCTGCTGCTCGAGGTGGCTGATTTTCGACTGCTTGGCGAGCATCAGCGACACGGACTGGTTGAACATCATCCCGGTGGAAATTCGGCTGCTCATCGACGGACGGCTCCCAGGATGGTCTGGAACATGTTGTCGGCGGTGGAGATCAGCTGTGAGGCGGCCTGATAGGCCTGCTGCAACCGCAGCATGTCGGCTGCTTCCTCATCCAGGTTGACGCCGGAGATCTCGTCGCGGGCTGCCTGCGCCTTGTCCGTGATGACCTGCTGCGCGTCCAGCGAGTACTCGGCCGAACGTGCCGCCGCGCCGACCTGCGTGGTCAACCCCCCCAGCGCACCGTTGAGGGTGACGGTGCCGCCGTTGAACGCCTTGGCGTCCTCGACCTTGGCCAGCTTTGCCGCGTTGCTGTTGTCCGACGAGCCTGCCGGAGTAGGGCTGATATTGAAGGTGTCGCCGACCTTCGGTGCGCCGTCCAGCACGAAGCTCCAGCCATTGGCGCTGATGGTCTGGCCCGGTGTGTAGGTCTGCGGCGGCCCACCGTTGATGGTGTAGGTGGTCGCCGACGTGAACACGATTGCGGCAGGATCGCGCAGGTTCGGATTGGATACATCGTTGACGGTGACGCCGGTCAGCTTCCCGGTGCCGGTGTTGGCCAGTGCAGCCGTACCCTTGACCGCTGCCGCTGCGGCGATGCGGGAGGGATCGGTGATGGCGGTTTCCAGGCTTCCGGCGACGCCCGCGGTCGGCTGCAGGAGGAAACGGTCGTTGGTGGCCGGGGTGCCGCCGACCACCAGCTTGACGCCATTGATCACCAGCGGATCGGCGGTTGTGCCGGTACCGGTCAACGCAACGGTGGCGCCAGTGTCGGCGCGGGTGGCCTGCCACTGGGTGCCGTCGAACTTGAGGACGATGTTCTGTGCCTCCAGCTTGGACAGGTCACCATAGGTCGCAGTGAGGCTGCCGGTACCGGTATTGCTCGCGTTGGGCGTGACGCGTGGGTTGCCGATGGTGAAGAAGTCGCCGCCCATCTTGCCGTACAGGTCCACGCCCTGGTGGTGCGCCTGGTTGAAGCTCTCGGCCAGGCCGACGGCGAGCTTGCCCAATTCGGCCTGGGCCGGTGTCAGCACGGTATCGCGGAACTCGAGCATGCCGCCGATCTTTCCGCCCACTGCCTTGGGATCGAGCGTGATCGTGTTGCCCTGGGTTTCCAGCGCCAGTTGCAGGCGTTCGGGCTGGTATGGATCGGTCACCGTAGTGACCTTGGACGCGGTCGTGCCCACCACCAGCGCATTGCCGCCTGCGGTATAGACGTTCATCACGCCGCCATCCTGGACGACGGCAGTGCCACCGGTGTAACCGATCAGCTGCGAGATCAGCTGGTCGCGACGGTCGAGCAGGTCCGGCGCCGCGTTGGCCACGTTGCTGCCAATGGCGCCGTTGATCTGCGCAATCTCCTGCGCCAGGCGATTGACTTCCGTGGCGCCGGCAATGAGCCCGTTGTTGACCTCGCTGCTCAGGTTGTTCATCTGCGTGTTGAGCTGCACGAAGCGGCTCGCCAGGGCCTTGCCGCCATCGAGCAGGCTCTGCCGGTCGGCCGTGCCGGCCGCGTTGGACGAAAGGCCACTGACGGCGTCGAAGAAGTTGGACCAGGAGCCGGCGACATTCGTGGCCGGGTCCGAGAACAGGGCATTCACCCGGTCGGCCATGCCCGAAAGCTGCTTCAGGCGTGCCAGCTCGCCGCTGCTGTCGAGCAGGCGCGAGATGGCCAGCTGGTCGGCAGCACGGCGGATATCGGTGATGCGGGTGCCGCTGCCAACGTCCCCAAAGCCGTAGTTCTGCGGATCAGACGTGGCGAAGTCGACCTTCTGCCGGCTGTAGCCAGGGGTGTTGATGTTGGCGACGTTGTGGCTGGTGGTCGCCAACGCACGCTGGAAGGCGAGCAGGGCACCAGTACCGGTGGAAAGTACGCTGGACATGGGGTTCCTCAACGACGAGTGATACCCAGCGCCGCGGTTGCGGTGCTGGCGAAGGTCTGGCCAAGGCGCGAGCCGGCATCGGCGACGGCGCTGACGGCGCGCTCGATGGTCGGTCCGCCGGCGATCGCGGCGATCTTGGCCGCATAGCGCGGATCGGTGGCGTAGCCGGCGCGCTGCAGGCCGCGGGCGAAGCCCTGCACGTCGGTGCCGGCCTGCAGGGCCTGCTGGTAACGCGGGCTGGTCTTCAGCAGACGCACGTAGTCGGCGAAGCTTTCGGCCGGCGAACTGTAGGCACGGAAGCTGGCGGTCTCGTTGCGGCGCACGCCATCGATATATTCATGGGTGCCGGCTACGGCGCGCTGGCCGTTCCAGCCATTGGCCTTGATGCCGAACAGGTTGTGCGAGGTGCTACCGTCGGCATGCTTGATGTGGCGCTTGCCCCAGCCGGTTTCCAGCGCGGCCTGGGCGACCAGGGCGCGGGCATCCACGCCCAGTTCCTTGGCTGCACTCTGCGCGTGCTGCCAGATGCTGGCAACGAAGCCTTCCGGGGTGTGCTCGCCCAGCTGGGCGACGGCGGTGCGGGTAGCCATCGCATCGGCCGGACTGATGGCGGTGCCGCGGTTGCTGGCGGTGGCCGACCACTGGTCGCCGTTGGCGGCCCAGTCCTCGCCCTGCAGGCTGCCGATGTACGGATCCTCGGTGCCCAACGAGCGGTGCATGCTGCTGCTCTCGCGGCCGGCGATCAGGTCCAGGGCCTGTTCCATCGGTGCGACCGCCGCCTGCGCACCGTGCTGTGCACCGGCGGCCATCTGCAGCAGCAGGCGCACGGCCTGGCTGCCGTCTTCCAGCGGCAGCGACGGTGCCGGCTTGGCCGGTGCATTGAGCTGGTAGGCACGACTGGCCTTGGCCGGGTCCACGCGGGTATCCAGCGCCGGGCCGTCGGCGGCCTGGCCGGACAGCTGCCGGCTGATCATGCCCGACAGGCCCAGGCCCTTGCCGCGGGTCATCGCCTCGGCAATCTTCTGGTCGTACATCTCGCGGAACATCTTGTTTTCGCCGGGGAACAGCGAATCGCCGAAGCTGGCGTCACGCATGCTCTTGACCAGCATCTGCGCGAACTGGCCTTCCAGCTGGCGCGCGACCTTGTCGATCTTGGTCGGATCGTTCTGTTGCGCCGGGTGCAGATCGAATGCGGGAGTGATACGCATATCAGATCACCTCGAGCTCGGCACTCAGCGCGCCGGCCTGCTTCAGGGCTTCCAGGATCGCGATGAGATCGCCCGGTGCCGCGCCCACGGCGTTCACCGCATGCACGATCTCGTCCAGGGTGGTGCCGCCGCTGAACTTGAACATGCGGCTGCCGTCGTTGGTGGCGGTGATGGTCGACTGCGGGCTGGCCACGGTGCGGCCGCCGGACAGCGCATTGGGCTGGCTGACGTTGGTGTTTTCCTGGATGGTCACGGTCAGCGAACCATGCGAGATCGCCGCCGGTCCCACGCGCACCTGCTGGCCGATGACCACGGTGCCGGTACGCGAATTGACCACCACCTTGGCCGGGGCGCTGCCCGGGGTCAGTTCGAGATTCTCGATGCGTGCCAACAGGCCGATGCGTGCGCCCGGATCGGTCGGCGCGGTAACCGCTACGGTCACGCCATCGACCGCACGCGCGGCGCCTTCGCCGAAGGCGTTGTTGAGCGCGGCGACCATGCGCGAGACCGTGGTGAAGTCGTTGTTGTGCAGGTTCAGGGTGATGTCGCCGCCGTTGGCCAGCGGGTCGGGCAGGGCGCGTTCAACGGTGGCACCGTTGGGAATGCGGCCGACGCTGGGCACGTTCACCGAGACACGGGAACCGTCTTTGCCCTGCGCACCAAAGCCGCCGACGATCAGGTTGCCCTGTGCGATGGCATAGATCTGGCCGTCAGCACCGCGCAGCGGCGCCATCAGCAGCGAACCGCCCCGCAGCGAGACCGCGTTGCCGATCGAGGACACGGTGATGTCGATCGGCTGGCCCGGCTTGGCGAACGGCGGCAGTTCGGCGTGGATCGCCACGGCGGCCACGTTCTTCAGCTGCGGGTTGACGTTCGGCGGCACGTTGACGCCCAGTTCGCCGAGCAGGTTCTTCAGGCTCTGCACGGTGAAGGGTGCCTGGCTGGTGCGGTCGCCGCTGCCATCCAGGCCGACCACCAGGCCATAACCCACCAGCGCATTGCCGCGCACGCCGCCGACCTGGGCCAGGTCCTTGATGCGCTCGGCGCTGGCCGGGGCAGCCACGACCAGCAGCATCAGCGCGACGAACGACGCCATGCGTCGCTGCCAGGAAGAAGAGGAGAAGAGTTTCATGGCCATACTCAGAACGGCGTCAGGCCGGAGTTGAAGAAGCGGCTCAGCCAGCCCATCGCGTTGGACTGCGCGACGGGACCGCGGCCGCCGTAGACGATGCGGGCCTCGGCCACGCGGCTGGACGGAATGGTGTTGTCCTGGCTGATGTCGCCCGGGCGCACGATGCCCTGCACCTGCACCAGTTCATCGCCCTGGTTGAGCCGCAGGTTCTTCTGCCCCTGCACCACCAGGTTGCCATTGGGCAGGCGCTGCACCACGGTGACGGTGACGCTGCCCTGCAGGCGGTTGCTCTGCGCGCTGTTGCCCTTGCCGGTGAAGTCACGCGCGCCCTTGGCCGTGGCACTCAGGATGTCCTTGCCGCCGAGGGTGACCGGAGCACCGAGAATGGACGGTGTGCCCAGGCTCAGGTTCGATTCCTTGTTGGTGGCCGTGTTGGCGCTGGTCTGCGCGGTGGTGTTTTCCAGCAGGGTGATGGTCAACAGGTCGCCAACATCGCGCGCGCGCCGGTCCGAATACAGCTGCAGGGTCGGGCCGGCAGCGTAGATCGCGCCGGCGGTCGGCTGTGCCTGCGGCGGCATGATCGGCTGGATCGGTGCCATCGTCGGGTAGGGGCGCACGTCGCCCGCGATCACGCAGCCACCGAGCAGGGCGGCCACGGCGCAGGCGAGAGCAGTGCGGGCGAAGTTGGAAATGGGCGACATGGCAATTTCCCGGTTTGGCCGGTCAGAGCTTGTTGTTGAGATAACCGAGCATCGAGTCGGTGGTGGAGATCGCCTTGGCGTTCATCTCGTAGGCGCGCTGGGTCTCGATCATCGACACCAGCTCTTCCACCACGTTGACGTTGCTGCCTTCCAGCGCGCCCTGCACCACAGTGCCGAGGCCGTTGAGGCCGGGGTTGCCGTTCTGTGCCGGGCCGGACGCAGTGGTCTCCAGGAACAGGTTCTCGCCACGTGCCTGCAGGCCAGCGGGATTGACGAAGTCGGTCAGGGTCAGTGCGCCGACTTCCACCGAGGCGGCGCCGTCGGCCATCTTCACGCTGATGGTGCCATCGGTGCCGATGGTCACCGACTGCGCGCCTTCGGGAATCTGGATGCCCGGCTGCACCGGGTAGCCGCTGTTGGTGACCAGCTCGCTGTCCTGATTGATCTTGAACGAGCCATCACGGGTGTAGGCCGAGCTGCCATCAGGCATCTGAACTTCGAAGAAGCCGCGGCCATTGACCATCACGTCCAGGGCGCGGCCGGTCTGCTGCTGGCCACCCTGTTCAAAGTTCTTGGCGGTGGCGACCACGCGCACGCCGGTACCCAGCTGCAGGCCGGTGGGCAGCTGCGTCTGCGCCGACGAGGAGCCGCCGGGCTGGCGCACCTGCTGGTACAGCAGGTCTTCAAAACTGGCACGGTCCTGCTTGAAGCCGGTGGTGTTGGTGTTGGCGAGGTTGTTGGAAACCACCGACATGCGCATCTGCTGCGCATCCAGTCCGGTTTTCGCGATCCACAATGCCTGGTTCATCTTCGATGTCCTGTCTGGTGAAGCCGGCCGCGTGGTGCGGCCCTTGGTATCGGGTGTGCAAGCGGTGTGCCAGCGCTGGCATCAACCGGCGCCGGAATTCCGTCAGTTGCCCAGGCGCAGCATGCTGTTGGCGCTGCGCGCGTTTTCGTCGCCGTGCTTGATCACCTGCACCTGCATTTCGTACTGGCGCTGCAGCTGGATCATCTGCACCAGCGCGCCAGCGGCATCCACGTTGCTGCCTTCCAGCTGGCCGCTGTGCACGGCCGTGCCCTGTGCCGGTGCGAACGGCTGTAGCGGGTCGGTGTTGCGGAACAGGCCATCCAGGCCACGCTCCAGGCGTTCATCCGGTGCCTGCACCACTTTGATGCGACCGATCTGCGCCATGGTCTGCGGACCTTCGCCCTGCGGGATGATCGAGAGCGTGCCGTCGGCACCGATCTCCATCGCCTGGTAGGGCGGAATGGCGATCGGGTTGTTGTTGTCATCCAGTACCGGGCGGCCGCTGGAGGTCACCAGCTGGCCGTTCGGCGTCACCGACAACGCCGCGCCGCGCGTGTATGCCTCGCTGCCGTCACTGGACTGCACGGCCAGCCAGGTGCCGGTCTGCAGGGACAGGTCCAGCGGTTTGCCGGTGATGTGCTGCGAACCGGGCGTGCGGTTGAATCCGGCGTCGACATGCAGCGCATCCACCCGCGAGGCAAAGCCCGGGCCACGGATCGGGAAGGCTTCGGTGTTGGCCAGCGCTTCCTTGAAGCCGGGGGTGTCGGAGTTGGCGAGGTTGTGGCTGAGCGTACCCTGCGCCTGCAGGGAGGCGCGGGCACCGGTCATCGCCACGTAAAGGGCTTTATCCATGCGGGGAGTTCCGTGACGGGGTCAGCAGGTCATCAACGGATGTTGATGACGGTCTGGGTGATCTGGTCCTGCGTGGTGATCATCTGCGCGTTGGCCTGGAAGTTGCGCTGCGCGGTGATCATGTTGACCAGCTGCTCGGTGAGGTCGACGGTGGATGCTTCCAGCGAGCCGGCCTGGATCTTGCCGAGGTTGGAGGTGTCCGGCATGCCGGTGCGCGGGGTGCCCGACTCGAACGTCTCCACCCACAGGTTGTTGCCCTTCTGCTCCAGACCCTGCGTGTTGTTGAACGTGGTCAGTGCGACCTGGCCGAGGGGCTTGTCGTCGCCGTTGGAGTAGCGGGCATAGACCACGCCGGTTTCCGATACGGTGATCTCGTTGAGCTTGCCGGCGGCATAGCCATCCTGCTGGGTGTTGCGCAGCGCGAACTTCTCGCCGTACTGGGTCGAGCCGCTGATATCCAGCGTCATGTTCAGCTGGCCCGCGCCGGTGGTCGGGGTGAAGGTGCCGAGGCTGACCTTGCCGTTGGCAGGATTGGTCAGCTTGCCGCTGTTGTCGAACGTCACCGGGGTCGGTGCGCCGGCCGGCTGGCCATCCACGTAGTTGCGCACGGTCCACTCGTTGGGGTTGGCGCCCTTCACGAAGTACGAAACCTGGATGTGGCTCACGCCCAGCGAGTCGTACACGGTGATGCCGCCGCTGGAGTGGTTGTAGCTGTTCGAGTCGGTCGGATCGAAATTGGTGACCGTCGGTTGCTTGGCGTTGGCGGGCAGGGTGAAACCGACCTTCACTTCGCTGGTCTGCTTCGGCGCGCTGTCGGTAGTCAGCAGCTGCAGGTCCACCAGGCGGCCTGCATCGAAGTTGGTGCCATCGGCGTTCGGCGCGAACACCTGCAGGCGCGCGCCCTGCGGGTTGATCACGTAGCCGGCGGAATCGGTCTGGAAGTTGCCGGCACGCGAGTACACGCGCGAGCCGTTCATGTTCATGGTGAAGAAGCCCTCACCGGAGATCGCCATGTCCAGGCTGCGGCCGGTCTGCTCGTTGTGGCCCTGGATGAATTGTTGGGCCACGTTGGAAACACGCACGCCCGAGCCGGTCTGGTTCTTCGACAGGCCGTAGCTGGTGGAGGCGAACAGGTCAGCGAACTCGGCGCGTGATTGCTTGAAGCCGGCGGTATTGACGTTGGCGACGTTGTTGGCGGTGACGCTCAGGTCGGTATTGGCGGCATTGATGCCGGACAGGGAGACGTTGAAGCCCATGGGATGCTCCTGGTAGATGCGGAATGTGCGGCTCAGCTGACGCGGAGCACGTAGTCGATCGGGGCCGTGCCCAGGCCCTTGAGATTCAGGTACAGGCCGTCGGAGCCGACGGTCACGCTCTCCACCGGGGCCTGCACGAAGGTGGACAGCTTGGTGCTCTTGCCGGCGGTGTCGACGTGGTTGGCGACGATGGAGTACTTGCCCGGTTCCATGCGCTTGCCGTTGGCGTCCTTGCCGTCCCACTGAAACGCGGTTTCGCCAGCGGCCTTGGCTTCTACGCTCAGCGAGGTGACCTTGGTGCCGTTGGCATCGGTGATGTCGACGGTCACGATGCCGGCCGAGGGCGCAGCCACCGTGCCTTCGACGCTGCCTTCCTTTTCCAGTACCAGCTTTTCCGACGGCACCAGTACCTGGTGGCCAACCAGAGCGGCACCGCGCAGCACCTGGTCGCTGGCCATCGATTCCTGGAAACCCTTCACCGTCTTGTTCAGATCGGTGATGCCCTGCACGGTGGACATCTGCGCCATCTGCGCAACCATCTGCGTGTTGTCCATCGGCTTCAGCGGATCCTGGTGCTGCAGCTGCTCGGTCATCAGGCGCAGGAAATCGGCCTGGTCCAGCGTGTTCTTCTTCTTGGTGGCGTTGCTGTTCGGGGCGTTCAGGCCGAGCGCGGCGTAGACGTCCTGGTTGGTCTGGTTGTTGACGGCGGTGGTCATGGTGGTATCCGGTGCTGCGGGCCTCAGCGGCCCATGGTCAAGGTCGCCAGGGCCAGTTCCTTGGCGGTGGTCAGCATCTCCACGCCAGCCTGGTAATTGCGCGAAGTCGAGATCAGGTTGACCATCTGCGCCACCGGATCGACATCGGGCTGGTAGATGTAGCCATCACCGTCGGCCAGCGGGTGGCCCGGTTCATAGCGCTTGATCGGCGCGGCTTCGCTCTGGGTGATCTCCTTGACCTTCACCGACGTGATGTTCGGATCGTTCTTGCTGGTCACTGCCTGGAAGATCGGTTCCAGCGGCTTGTACACGGCATCGGCGGAACCGGCGACGGTGTCGGCGTTGGAGAGGTTGGAGGCGATGGTGCTCATGCGCACCGACTGCGCCTGCAGCGCGGAGCCGGCGATATCGAAGATCGGCAGGTTGCTCATGGCTTATTGCCCCGTGATCGCAGTCAGCATGGAACGCACCTTGCTCTCGACGAAGCTGAGCGAGGCGCGGTATTCGAGTGCGGCGCGGCCATAGGCGGCACGCTCGGCATCGGGATCGACGGTGTTGCCGTCCAGGCTGGGTTGCACGCCTTCGCGCGCGATCTGGAACGGGTTCAGGCCACTACTGATCTCGTAGTGCTGCTCGTGGGTGGTGGCCATCAGGCCATTGGCATCCTGCCCCTGGGCGTGGCGCAGGGCGGCATCGAAGTCCAGATCCTGGGCCTTGTAGCCGGGAGTGTCGGCATTGCCGAGGTTGCTGGCGATCAGCTTCATCCGCTGTTCGCGCAACGGCATGGCCTGGGCGTGGACGCCCAGGTAGTCGGTAATCAGGTTGCGCACGGTGCACTCCCACAGGAACGTTGCCCGGGAAGCTGCAAGGGGTGTGCCAAATTCGAGAGGGTAGTGCCGGCCGCTGGCCGGCTTCCCGGATTGTCCGCGGTTGCCGGCCAGCGGCCGGCACTACCGGATCAGAGGCCTCAGGCCGCCATCGCGACCTTGCGCAGGCGGTCCAGCACGAAGTCGGCCAGTTCGTGCGGCGAGTACTTGGCGACGAAGGCGTTGGCGCCGACGCGCTCGACCATCGCATTGTTGAATACGCCCGACAGCGAGGTATGCAGCAGGACGTAAAGGCCGGACAGGCCCGGATGGCGCCGGATTTCCGTCGTCAGCGTATAGCCGTCCATGGCCGGCATTTCGATGTCCGAGATGACCATGGCGTAGCGCTCGGCGGGGTTCTCGCCCGAGGCCTGGATCTGCAGCAGGTGGTCCAGCGCCTGCTTGCCGTCGGAAAGCAGGGTGGCGCCCACCCCAAGCTGGTCCAGCACGCTGCGGATCTGTTGGCGGGCTACACGAGAGTCGTCCACCACCAGCACCTGCAGCTGCGGGCCGTCGGCGGGCATTGCCATCGCCGGGTCGAGTACTGCTTCACCGCGTACCTGGGCGATATCGGCCAGCACGCTTTCAACGTCGATCACCTGGATCAACTCGCCCTGGAAGCGGGTCACCGCCGTCAGATAGCTCGATTCGGCGCCCAGTTCCGGTGGCGGGTGGATGTCTTCCACCGCGATGTTGACGATGCGCTCCACGCCGCTGACCAGGAAACCCTGGATCGAACGGTTGAATTCGGTGACGACCAGGTAGCCGGGCGAGGTGTCCGCATCGGGCTCACGCTCGGGGTGGCCGATGGCCAGGCCCAGGTCCAGCACCGGCACCGAGCGGCCACGGACGTCGGCCACGCCGGCGAACTGGCTGGGCAGTCCGGGCACCTGGAACAGCTCCGGGCGGCGCAGGACTTCCTGCACCTTGAAGACATTGACGCCAAAAAGCTGACGTCCGCCGAGGCGGAACAGCAGCAGCGCCAGGCGATTGTGGCCGGCCAGTCGGGTCCGCTGGTCGATCCGGTTGAGCAGGTCATGGGACATGGCTGCTGTATCGGCGGGGTAGGCGCCGAACTTGAGCGCTTTTGTAGAGTCGAGCGATGCTCGACCCTGCCTCTGTAGAGTCGAGCTTGCTCGACTGGTCATGAAAGCAGTCGAGCAAGCTCGACTCTACACAAGCCCCTCTGGCACACCCCTTGCACGCACCTGGGCCAGATCCCATCGACAGGAGGCGCCATGCGCCGGGTCACATCGCTCTTCGCCATCGCGCTGGCCCTGGCCTCGCCGTGGGCGGTTGCCGCCGACTGGCAGCCGGTGGCCAGTATCCGCACCGCCGCGTTGTCGACGCTGCCGGCAGGCAGCGAGGGCGAGGCTCAGGTGGCCGATGCGCTGCGCTTGCCCAGGTGTGGTGGCGCGCTGCAGGTGCAGCCCACCGCCAACACCACGGTTGAAGTCAGCTGCCCCGATGCCGGCGGGTGGCGCCTGTTCGTGCCAGTAAAAGTGCGGCGCAACCAGACCGTGCTGGTGCTCAACCGCGGAATCGGCACTGGAGAAACCCTCACCGCCGCCGATATCACCACTGCCCAGCGTGATGCCGCCCGGATTGCCGGTGCGGTGCTGGCCGATCCGAATGCAGCGATCGGCCGCATCGCCCGCCGTCCGTTGCAGGCCGGAGCCCTGCTGTCGAACAACGATCTGGTGGTGCAGCGTCTCATCAAGCGAGGAGACAATGTGGCCCTGGTTTCGCGTCGCGGCTCGGTCGAGGTCCGTATTGCAGGCCGTGCGATGGGCGATGCCGGTGAAAACGAACGGGTCTCGGTGGAGAACCTGTCCTCGCGGCGCATCGTGCAGGGCACGGTCGATGCCGCCGGTGACGTAATCGTGGCGCGTTGATTTACCGCAAAATATCCCTAAAGATCACGGCCCTGCGGCCGTTATCCCTTGTGAACGGCAACTCCAGGACACCCCATGAGCCAGAAAATCGACGGCAACCTGCAGGTCCCCCAGGCACTGCGCAGCGTGACGACCCCGGCCAACAAGCCCGGCGTCAGCACCGATGCGGCGGCGCGCCCGGTCGAAGCGGCCGACAGCCTGCGCCTGACCGGCGAGGCCACCAATCTGCAGGCCATCGAGCGTGAGCTGACCACCGCCCCGGCAATCGACGCCCAGCGTGTGGCCGCAGTGCGCGAGTCGCTGCAGAACGGCACCTACAAGATCAATCCGGACGCGATCGCATCGCGCATGCTTGAGCTGGATCAGCAGCTGCACGGATGACCGCGCCGATGAGCGAACAACTGCAGCGGCTGGCCCAGGCGCTTGACGTTGAACGTCAGGCGCTGGTCGATCATGACGTACACGCGCTGATCCGGGCGACCGGTGCCAAGCTGGAGGCGCTGCGTGCACTGGAAGGCACGCCGCCGCTTGGTGAGGGGGATCACCTCCAGGAGCTGGCCGAACGCAACCGTGCCAATGGTGTGCTGCTGTCGCGCCGGCGCCGCGAGGTCGATTGGGCGCTGCGCCAGCTCGGGCGTACCGAGGCCTCCTCCTCCTATGATGCCAAGGGCCAGTCGCATACGGTCACTGCGCGGCGCCCACTCGCCATCGCCTGACGCGACGGCGGTCGCACATCCCACCCCCGCGGGCTGATGCCCGCCGCACGACCGCGTATATTGGGCGCCTGTTCGAATGCCCCGAGTCGCCGTGTCCGCTGCCAACGCCCTGGTTACCGCCCCCCTTCCGCCGCAGCCGGTGCTGCAGGCGCTGCTTGAGCGCCTGCGCGAAGGGCTGCTGCTGTTCACCGAAGACGGGCAGGTGGCCCTGGCCAACCCGGCCGCGCAGAACCTGCTGGCCAGCGGTGAGGGCGGCGGCCTGCCACCGCCGCAGCGCCTGCGTGAACTGCTGCCGCCTGATGCATTGGAGCAGGCGCGCCAGCATGGTCACTGGAACGGCAGCCTGCCGCTGGGCGAGGGCGTGGTCATCGCCCATCTGTATCACCACGGCCCGGTCGGCCAGGGGCACTTCCTGGCGTTGTTCCGCCATATCGAAGGCCAGGAAGACTACGAACGCGAATTGCAGCAGCGTCATGCAGAGCTGCGGCAGGCCTACCTGCGCCTCAACGGTACCCAGGAAAAACTGCTGCAGTCAGAGAAAATGGCCTCGATCGGCCAGCTCGCCGCAGGCGTCGCGCACGAGATCAACAACCCGATCGGCTACGTGCACTCCAACCTGGGCAGCCTGCAGGAGTACCTGCGCAGCCTGTTCACCGTGATCGAAGCCTACGAGCGCGCATTGCGGGCGCCGGACCCGAAGGCGCTGATCCCGGAGATCGACGATATCCGTGACCGCCTGGACATCGATTTCATCAGCCGCGACCTGCCGCAGCTGATGGCCGAGTCGCGCGAAGGCATCGAGCGGGTGACGCGCATCGTGCGTGATCTGAAGGACTTCTCGTATTCCGGCCGCGACGAGTCGTGGAAGCTGGTCGACCTGCACGCGGGCCTGGAATCGACCATCAACATCATCTGGAACGAGCTGAAGTACAAGGTCACCCTGGTGCGGGAGTTCGGCCAGTTGCCGTTGGTGGAGTGCCTGCCGTCGGAATTGAACCAGGTCTACATGAACCTGCTGCTCAACGCCGGCCACGCCATCGCCGAGCGCGGCACGATCACCGTGCGCACCGGCGTCGATGGCGATCACGTGTGGGTCGAGTTTGAAGACACCGGCGGCGGCATCTCGCCGGAACTGCGCCAGCGCATCTTCGATCCGTTCTTCACCACCAAGCCGGTCGGCAGCGGCACCGGCCTGGGCCTGTCGATCTCCTACAGCATCATCAACAAGCACCACGGCCGCATCGACCTGGATAGCACCCCGGGCGTGGGCTCGCGCTTCCGCGTGGTGCTGCCGGTGAAGCAGCCGCGCTGACCGCTCAGGGTAGTGCCGGCCGCTGGCCGGCAACCTCATTGGACCCGGCATCGAGAGCAGCCGGCCAGCGGCCGGCTCTACCAGGGCTTGTCCCCGACCGGGTCCGCGCTTCGGGTAGTGCCGGCCGCTGGCCGGCAACCCCTTTGAGCCAGGCATCGAGAGCAGCCGGCCAGCGGCCGGCTCTACCAGGGCTTGTCCCCGACCTGGATTCGCGCTTCGGGTAGTGCCGGCCGCTGGCCGGCAACCTCATTGAACTGGGCATCGAGAGCAGCCGGCCAGCGGCCGGCTCTACCAGGGCTTGTCCCCGACCTGGATTCGCGCTTCGGGTAGTGCCGGCCGCTGGCCGGCAACCTCATTGAACCCGACATCCAGAACAGCCGGCCAGCGGCCGGCGCTACCAGAGGGGATCGTTACCGCAATGGGCGATCCTCGCCGCCATCTCCGCTTTCCACCGGCGCCGGACCGGCGTTGCTGCGGCGCTGTTCCTCATAGGTGCGGAACGCCTGGTGGATGTGCTTGCGCAGCTCGTCGTCGTTCCACGGCTTGGTCAGGAAGCGGTAGATCGCGCCGCGGTTGATCGCGTCGGTCACGGTGTTCAGATCGGTGTAACCGGACAGCACCAGGCGGATCGTGTCCGGGTACAGCATCTTCACCCGGCCCAGGAACTCGGTGCCGCTCATGTCGCTCATGCGCTGGTCGGACAGGATCACCTGCACGTCATTGATTGCCAGCAGGTCGAACGCATCGCGCACGTTGCCGGCGGCCAGGATGCGGTAGCCGTCGCGACGGAACAGGCGCACCAGTGAGCGCAGTACGTTCTCTTCGTCGTCCAGCAATAGCAGCGTGCGGTCGGGACGGGTCTCGGCAAAGGCTTCCGGACGCAGGTAGCGGCGGCGCAGGGTCATGCCGGCGGCATCGGCCGACATCGGTTCGCCGAACAGATAGCCCTGGAACACATCGCAGTCGTTGCGGCGAAGGAAGCCCAGCTGGGCCTGCGATTCCACACCGTTGGCGATCACGGTCATGCCCAGCTGGTGGCCCATGGCGATGATCGCGCGGGCGATGGCCGCCTCACGGTTGCCGGCCGGCGCGCTCTTGATGAAGCTGCGGTCGATCTTGAGCTTGTCCACAGGGTAGCGGACCAGTGCACTCAGGCTGGAATCGCCGGTGCCGAAATTGTCCAGGCTCAGGCTGATGCCTTCGTTGCGCAGATTGGCCAGCGTCTCGTGCACGAAGTTGACGTTGTTGGTGAGCGCGCTTTCGTTGATCTCCAGCGTCAGCATCTGTGCCGGCACGCCCGCGGCCTGGATCAGGCCCATGACTTCAGCGAAGAAGTTGGGCCGCAGCAACTGCAGCGTGGAGACATTCACCGCAATGGTGAAGTCGTCGAAGCCCTGGTCGCGCCACAGGCGTGCCTGCTTCAGTGCGCCTTCCAGCACCCAGGTGCCGATCTGCACGATGATGCCCAGCCGCTCGGCGGTGCGCATGAAGCGCTCCGGCACCAGCATCCCCAGCGTCGGTGACTGCCAGCGCAGCAGCGCTTCCATGCCGACCACGTGGCCATCGCGGGCGCTGACCAGCGGCTGGTAACGCAGTTTCAGTTCGCCGTTGGGAATGGCGTCCACGATCTGGCGGGCGATGATGCTTTCGCTGTGCGCGCTCGGTGGCGTATCCACGGCGTGGATGCGCACCGCGTTGCCGCCTTCGCGGGCCGCCTGGTACAGCGCATCCTCGGCGTGATCGAGCAGGCGCGAGGTGCTGCTGGCATGGTCCGGGCACAGGCTGACGCCCAGCTTGCCGGTCATGAACAAGGTGTACGGCAGCACCGACAGCGGCAGCTCCATCTGCTGGCGGATCTCCTCGGCGAAGTCCTCCGGCAATGGCACGTCGGCGGTGCGTGGCACTGCGATCAGGAACTCATCGCTGCCGTGGCGCCACAGCTTGCCGCGACCACGCAGGTAGGACTGCAACCGCTGCGCCACCAGCACCAGGGCCTGGTCACCCACCTCGGCGCTCATGTTTTCGTTGACCGAGGCGAAGTGGTCGATGTCCACGTGCATCAACATCAGTGCGGTGCCGCCCGAGGCCGCCTCGGCGACCATCGCCTGCAGCTCGGGGTTGCCGGCGCCAAGGCGATCAGGCGCATCATCGATGCTGACCGGGGGCTGGTTGGGATTCCACATAGGCTCAGTAGTCCGGTGACTCAACGGCGGCCATGCTGGCCGCCTGGTAGGGGAGGTGAACGTCGATCAGGGTGCCTTCACCATGCGCGGATTCGATCCGCACATGGCCACCGACGCTCTGCGCACGTTCACGCATCACGATCAGGCCCAGCCCGCGCGGACCATCGGGGTCGAAACCCTCGCCGTCGTCGCGGATCTGCAGGTGCAGGCCGCGCTGGCCGACATCGCGCAGCTGCAGCTGTACCTGGCTGGCGCGGGCGTGGCGCAGGGCATTGGTCAGGCTCTCCTGCGCGATGCGGAAGCAGGCCTGCTCGATGCTGTTGTCAGGACGTTGTGGCAGCGGTTCGATCTCGGCCAGTAGTTCCACCGGCGAGGAACGGAACAGCACCCGTGCCTGCCAGCTCAGGGCTGCTTCCAGGCCCAGCGCGTCCAACTGTGGCGGGCGCAGCAGGGTAGAGATGTCGCGCAGCTTGGCCACCGTGGTATCGGCCAGGCTGACGATCTGTGCCAGGTCTTCGCCGCGGCGCTGAGGATCGTCCTCGTCCTGAGCGGCATACGCGGACAATTTGATCGCTGTGATCGCCTGGCCGATGTCGTCGTGCAGGTCGCGCGAGATCGCGCGGCGTTCGTCTTCCTGCAGCGAGAACAGTCGGCCGGCCATCGCCTGCAGCTCACGGTTGCTGGTTTCCAGTGCAGTGCGGGTGCGTTCGGAATCGCTCAGGTCGCGCACGATCAGCAGCTTGCAGTCGCGTCCGCCATAACGCACTTCGCCCACCGCCAGGCCGGCATGGAAGCTGCGGCCATCCGCGCGCTGCATCGCCACCACGCTGCTGTGACCGGGCCCCAGGTGTGGTTGGCCTGCACGCAATTGGCTGCGCACGCGGGCCAGATCGGCGCTGTCCACCAGTGCTGACAGGGGTTCGCCCAGCAGGGTGTGGCTGCCATAGCCGAACAGGCTGGCGGCCCAGGCGTTGGCGTACAGCACGTGTTCGTCGGAGAGGATGACCACGCCGTCGGGCAGTACTCGTACCAGCTCGCGGAACTGTTCCTCGCGCTCGCGCAGCAGGCGTCGCGACTGCTCGCGCTCCGTCACGTCCTGCAGGGTGCCCAGCACGCGGTTGCGGCCGGCCTCGTCGATGCCGCTGGCCGCACGCAGATGCACCATCAAGGCGCGCCCATCCATCGACAGCAACGGCAACAGCACGTCCACCTGGACCGGCTCGCCGGAGCAGAGCTCGGCCAGCAGCTGTTCGGTCTGGGTGGCGGTGGCCGGGTCGGCCGGCACCAGCAGTTCGTCGAAGCGATGCCAGCGCCGCGCCTCGGGCGGGCGGCGACCGAGCAAGCGATAGACCTGGTTCGAATAGCGGCCAAGTCCCGTGGAGGGGTCCAGTTCCCAGGCGCCGATGCGCGCCAGCTCGTGGGCTTCTTCGACCCGCGCCAGCGCCTGGTCACGGCGCAGCTGGGCCAGGTCTTCAGCGGTGCGGTCGATGGCAATCAGCAGGCGGGCGTTGTGGCCGTCATAGCTGATGGCATTGGAGCGAAGTTCCATCTGGCGCAGGGAGCCGTCGCGCAGCTGCAGTTGGGTACGCAGGATGCACAGTTCCTCCGGTGCCTCGCGGATCGCCTCCAGCTTGGTCTGCAGTGCCAGGTCCTGGCCTGGCGGCCACAGCGAATCGATGGTCTGCTCCAGCAGTTCGTCACGGTCCCAGCCGAAGGCCGTACAGGCCGCCGGATTGGCATCGAGGATCGCCAGCGTATCGAGGTCGTAGACCAGGATCGGGCCGGGGTTGCCTTCGAACATCTGCCGCAGGCGCAGCTCCGAGGCCTGCTGGCGTGCATGGGTGTGCAGCACATGCTCGGCCAGCGGGCGCAGCAGCAGATACAGCAGGCCCGCGCTGGCAAGGGCGAAGAACGAGCCCTTCAGGCCCTGCCACAAGGCCGCCTGCTGCGGGTCGGGCACCAGTGCCTGCACTGCACTGTCGGTGGAGATCATCCAGGCCAGCGCCATCGCCAGGTAGCTCAGCACCACCCGGCGCCGGTCGCGGCTCAGCGCCTGCGCCATCCGCGGGTCGGGAACTGGGGCGTTGCCGGTCGGTTCTGCGGGCATGGACAGGGCGGAAGAAAGGGGCGCCGGCCATCTTACCGCGCAGGTGCGCCCAGACCACTCAATTATCCGCCGCAGGCGCCGTTAACCACTGCGTGCCCCGCTGACGGGCGTGTCATCCGGAGCAAGATCGCGTGGACCAAGGGATCATCGCCAGCCTGCTGCAGCACCCGCTTGCGTCGGCGCTGGTCATCGTCGACCGCACGGGCCGCCCGCTGGCGGCCAATCCGGCTGCGCGCGAGCATGGCCTGCCGGCGACCGTGGCTGCGTATGCGCCGATGCTGGAAGATCTGCGCCTGATGGCCGCCGATGGCGGCATCGTGGCCTGCACGCTGCCGGGTGGCCCGCACGGTCACTACGACGGCCACCTGCGCGCCGTGCATGATGGCGCCGGCAACCTGCTGGCCTTCACGCTGAGCATTCCAGAGCCGGTGCCGCTCGGCGGCGGTGGGCGCTGGGAGCTGGCGCTGGACAGCGCCGGGCACAGCCTCTGGGACTGGGACATTCCCAGCGACCGTGTGGTGCGCACCCCGGCACTGGGCGATGAAACCGCTACCGAGATTCTGGCCCGCGTGCACAGCGAGGACATCGCACAGGTGCGGGCTGCACTGGATGAGCATCTGCGTGGCTTGAGCGAACAGTACAGCGCACAGTTCCGTTTCCGTCAGGGCGACGGCCAGTGGCGTTGGGTACTGGACCGCGGGCGCGTGGTCGCGCGCACCGCCGATGGCCAGCCGCTGCGCATGGTCGGCACGCATACCGATATCGAACAACAGAAGCAGCTGGAAGGGCTGCTTCAGGAACAGCAGCTGCACCTGAGCGAGGCCCAGCGCATCGCCAGCATGGGCAGCTGGTCGTTCGACCCCAACAGCGGTCATTTCTGGTGGTCGCCGGAGCTGCGTTCGCTGCTGGCGTTGGAGCAGGGGGCCGTACCCGGCCAGCGGCGCTGGCTGAAGCAGCTGCATCCGCGCTCGCGTGGTGCGCTACGCGCAGCATGGCGACGCTTGTGGCGCGATGGCCGGGCCGCCAACATCGAACTGGAACTGACCCGGGGCAACGAACCGTCGCAGCATCTGCGGCTGTGGATGCAGCCGCTGCTGGACACCGATGGCCAGCCCAAGCGCCTGCTCGGCCAGGTGCAGAACATTACCGAACAGCACCAGACCGACGCACTGATCCGCTGGCGCACCGAGCTGCTGAACCGTGTCTCCGCACTGGGCCGCATCGGCGGTTGCGAGATCGAAGTGCAGACCCGGCATATGCAGTGGACCGAGGAGTGCTACCGCATCCACGGCCTACGCAAGGAGCCGATCACCCTCGACCAGGCGCTGGCGCTGTACACCGAGGATTCGCGCAATGCCTTCGAGGCGGCGCTGGGCCGGATCGCTGCGGGTGGACTGCCCGAACAGCTGGACCTGTGCTTCTACCGCCAGTCTGGCCTGCGCGTGTGGGTGCAGGTACTGATCGAGCTGGATCGCCGTGACGGCCTGCCGCCTCGGTTCGTGGTCCTGTTCCGTGACATCACCCGCGAGCGCGAGGCCAACGAGCGCATCGAGCTGCTGGCGCACTACGATCTGCTCACCGGTCTGCCCAATCGTGTGCTGCTCGGCGAGCAGACGGCAGAAGCCATCGAGGAAGCGCGCGACCGCGGCACCTCGCTGGCGATGCTGTTCATTGATCTGGACGGCTTCAAGACCATCAACGACAGCTTCGGTCATGCCACCGGTGATGCGCTGCTGAAGGCTGCCGCCACCCGCCTGCACCAGAACCTTCGCAACAACGACCTGTTCGGCCGCTTCAGTGGCGACGAGTTCATCGTGGTGTTGCGCGACCTGGCCGAGCCGGAAGACGCCGGCCACGTGGCGCGCAAGCTGATCGCTTCGCTGGCCGAGCCGCTACGCCGTGGCGAGACCACGTTGAAGGTCGGTGCCAGCGTCGGCATCGCGATGCTGGGTGATGCGCAGACCGATTTCGATTCACTGCTGCGTGCCGCCGACGCCGCGATGTACGCGGCCAAGGAAGCGGGGCGCAACACGTACCAGTACTACAGCCAGGACGCATTGGCCCGCATCCAGCGCAAGCTCGAGTTGGAGCATGCCCTGCACGGGGCGATCGAACGCGAAGAGTTCAGCCTGGCCTACCAGCCGCTGCTGCATGCGCACCAGGGCGAGCCACCAGCGATCGAGGCACTGCTGCGCTGGCATCGTCCCGGCATCGGCTACTGCAGCCCGGCCGAGTTCATTCCGATTGCAGAGAAGTGCGGCGAAATCGTGCGCATCGGCGACTGGGTGCTGAATGAAGCCTGCCGCCAGGCGATCGCCTGGGACCGGGCCGGCCTGTGTTTCGACCGCATCGCGGTCAATGTGTCGGCGGTGCAGCTGCGCGACCGCGGTTTCGCCGAACGCGTGATCGAGATCTGCCATGCCCATGGCTGGCCGCCGCAGAGGCTGGAACTGGAGCTGACCGAGTCGGCGCTGATCCGTGACACCGACATCCTGCGCCACTGCTTCGACGTGCTGGAACGGCATGGTGTGCCACTGGCGGTGGATGACTTTGGTACCGGCTTCTCCAATCTGAACTACCTCAACCGTTTCCCGGTGGGGCGCCTGAAGATCGACCGCAGTTTCGTGCAGGGCATGCTGCATGACTCAGGCACGGCCGAAGTGACCCAGGCCATCGTGCACCTGGGTCACGCGCTGGGCATGAAGGTGGTGGCCGAGGGCGTGGAAACGCACCAGGAAGAAGACATGCTGCGGCGCCAGGGCTGCGACGAGATTCAGGGCTACCTGTATTCGCGCCCGCTCAGCCCGCGCGACCTGGCGCAGTGGCTGCGGCAGCAGCACCCGGCGCCTGGGCGCACCGACGCTGCCAGCGAGGTCGTGCTGGCACGCTGAAGTTGGCGCCGGGCCTTGCCCGGCGGGATCGCCGTACGCCGACGCACCGCTCTGGTAGGTGTCGACCTTGGTCGACACGGATGCCGGTGCTCGCGATCATCCACGCATGGCGTGGATCTACTGCGATGCGGCAACCATTCGCTGCGGATATTCGGAGCGAAGCCGTGCGCGCACTGCTTCCACCACACGTGCATAGCGTCGGCGCTGGATGAAATAGCCCATGTAGAACAGCAGCAGGGCCACCAGCATCGGCGACGCAGCCGGGCGGACCAGGATGATGGGCACCAGCATCACTGTCAGGCCCAGCGCGAACCAGCTGCACAGCCCGACCACCCGCACCTCCCTGCGTCGCGCGTCGATCATCACCCGCCCGCGCATCAGCGGAAAGTAGCGGCCGCCAAAGCTCGGTGTGAAGCTCTCGCGAAAGGCTACACTGCCGTCCGGCAGCGCGCGGAATACCAGGCGAAGCCAGGTATCGGCCGGCAGATCATGCTCCAACCCGGCCAGCGAAAGCTGCGCCAGCTCTGCCGGCGTAGCGGCGATGCGCTGATTGAACAGTACGATGCCGGTGCGGAAGAAGAACGGCGCCCACAGCACAAGCAGCAGGACTTCGATCAGCAGCAATGCGATCAGGGCGATGGCCATCGGTCTTCCATGAACGGGACCGGGGCATCATGCCATAGCGAATACGCCACGCCAGTAGATCCACGCCGTGCGTGGATGTTGCCCGGAACCAGCTACCGTCCTCGCGGGGCGGTCCAGTGAATCGAGCAGTCTCCTGGATTCAATCGTCTTCCACCAGATCGCTGAGATCCAGAATCTGTGGATCAACACTGTGCGCGACGATGCTTCGGAGCATTCCAGCCTTTGGGCGTAGGGCATAGCAATGCATCGTATGGATGGGATTGAATTCCAGCCACGGGCAGGATGAGTGCCCCACGATAACCGGCATGTTGAAATTGATGTCTTTTGGATCATCCAGTGGAAGGGTCCATTTGCCGCCGTGATGCTCCCACACTACATCGCCCAGATATCGTGCAAACACAATCCTCAGGCCATCCTGTTCGTCCTCCGACTGCGTTGCAGCCATCGTCGTGTACAGCGTCTCCAGGCGATCAAGGCTCTCCAGGCTGCCGTCAAGGTCGACGCCGCGGAGCTGTGCTTGTTCGATCAGCCATTCAATCTGATCGTCCATGATGATCAGAAACTGTTCGAAGGTTTCTCGCGCTTCTTCCGGATTGAATGCCATGCGGCCACCAGGGAGGGAGAGTGACGAGTGTGCCCCGGGCCTGTGATCCACACCATGCAACAAGTCCGAAAGGGTGGAAGGGCGATCGCATGCATCCACGCATGGCGTGGATCTACCGTTTCATCAATGCGATGCCTGCAATGGAATAGCTGGCGATCAACAGCCCGAACACGTACTCCGCGATGATGATCAGCCAGAAGGTCATCGGCTCGATGTCCCGCCATGCATCAATGGTGCCGGACCGGTGATGGCTCAGATGAACATGCCCGGTGTTGATGGCAGTTGCCGGCGCCCAGGCAAATAGAAAGGCCATCAGCATGAAGAGCAGGCTGCCGAACAGGAATGCGACAGGTCTATGCCGGGGTGGCCGCAAAGTGGCGTAGGCGGGGCGCCAGGTGAAGGTGACCGCGATGAACACCATTACAGCAAATCCCAGCCAGGTCATGAACGTGGTGCTCATGCGACGACACTCCGTGTCCAGCCGTAGGTGGCATGGGCGGATCATGCCATGGGTTTGGAGCGGGTGGTGGTGAAGGCCATCCACGCATGGCGTGGGTCTACCTCAAGGCTTCCCCATCCAACCCCAGGTCCCACGCCAGTCCCAGCAGCGCCTCATCCGCCCGTGACGGGCCAGGCCGCGCATCGGCCAGCTGCTGCAGTTCGCGGATCTCCTCACGTGCCACCTCTTCCAGCTGCTGCAGCTGCTCACGCACGCTCGCGTTGCGCGGGCGCTCGGTGTCGGCGAGGGAGGGCAGGGCGCGGATCAGGGTCATGGTACGTGTACAGGATGCATCCAACGGCGGGTCACAGGCAAAGGCCCCGGACGAACCGGGGCCTTGCGGGCTGCCGGCGGCGGCAGCGGACATCAGGATCAGAACAGCTCGACGGTGCCGGCGCCCATGCTCTGCTGGGCAACCGGCTTGTGCGGCGGGCGTTCCCATTCGCTGCGCAGTTCCCGCAGGCGGCTGCCGGTGCGCTGAAGGGCGGTGGCGATCTCTTCGTCGAACACGCCGCCATTGCGGTGCAGCAGTTCCTGCAGGGCCACCGCTTCGCGGTTGATCGCGGTCAGGCGGTCCAGGTGGGTGTGCACGCCGCCCAGCGCCTGGGTGGCGATGTCTTCGAACTGCAGGGCGCGCACGGCTTCGGCCACGCTGCCATCGATCGAACGGGCGCAGTCGGAGACTTCGCGCATGCCATCACCCAGCGACGCATTGATCTGCGCGACGTTATCGAGCATCGCCGCCGCTTCCTGGCGCGCTTCGCGGGAGCGGTCCATATCACGCGAGGCCATGTGCGAGACCGTCTCGCGCACCTTGGCAATGGCGTCCTTGGAGCTGTGCGCCAGCTTGCGGATCTGCTCGTTGAACGTGGTCGAGCGCTCGGACAGGTTGCGCACTTCGTCGGCGACCACCGCGAAGCCACGACCGGCTTCACCGGCACGCGCGGCTTCGATGGCGGCGTTGAGTGCCAGCAGGTTGGTCTGGTCGGCGATCGACTTGACGTCTTCCAGCAGCGCGAAGATGCCATCCAGGTGCTGTGCCATCTGGTCGATGTGCTGCACGGTGGTGCTGCTCTGGCCGCTCACCTGTTCCAATGCTTCCACCAGCTGTTCCATGCGGTTGCTGGCGTGCTGGGCGAAACGGGCAACGTCGAGGCCGGCATTGCCTTCATCACCGGCACGATCGACGATGCGCGACAGGGCCTGGCTCTGCTGGCGCGACTTGCGGTTCATGGCGTCGAAGCTGCCGCCCAGGCTGGACACCGCCTGGCGGATCAGGTCACGGGCGCGTTCCACTTCGCCGCGCGAACCGTCGATCTCGTTGCCGACGAAGTTGCGCAGTTCGGTCAGCAGCTGGTCCTGCTCACGCAGGACACGGGCGTGTTCCGGGGAACGGTGCGCCTGGGCGCGGGTGGTCCACCACGCAAAGCCGAGCCAGCTCAGCGTCATCGTGGTCAGGATCGCCCAGCGCAGGGCGGCCGGCCATTCGAAACCGATGGCGAAGGGGAGCAGCAGGGTCAGAGCCAGGGGGGCGGCCAGACGGATGAAAATGCGTGAGTACATGGACGTTCTCGGGAGGTGCACGGAGGATGTATCGGCCGTACCCCCTTTCTCTTTAACGTCGAAATGCCTCGAAGTGCATTCTGAATGCGCCGGTTTTCCGACGCCTCGGCGGCTTCGGGGTCAGAGCCCTTTCCGTGCCGGAAAGGGATCCGACCCCATGAGGCTCAGGCCAGCTGCCGGTCCACGGCCTCGATCATCGCCTTGCGGCTGAACAGGAAGTCCCAGTAGCTGCCGCCCAGCTGGCGCCACAGCACCGCCGAGCGCACCGCGGCCAGCAGCAGGGCGCGGATCTCGGCAACCACACCGGCCTGGCCCAGGTAATGCGGGTTGCCCTGCACCATCACCCGCGGCTTCAGGTGGCTGATGGTGTCGGCGTACAGGCCACCCAGGTTGGCCAGCACGTCCGGGTGGCCACTGTCGCCCAGCTCGATGGCCTGGCGCTGGGCGCGTTCGATGCCCGAGGCGACCTTGTTCACGGTGGTGCCGTCCTGCACGAAGCGGCGCTCCAGCTGCAGCACCGACAGGGCCAGCTTGGGCAGGATCGGGTCCTGGCCCTGGCTGCGGAAGTAGTTGTGCAGCAGGCGCAGCCCAGCCTTCAATGCGTGGCGGTCACCGAACACCTCCTGCGGCGAAGAGGCATCGACGCGGAACACGCTGTCCACGGCGGTGCGCACAGCGGCGGCGTCGGAATGGCCGGTATCGGCGATGCGGCGTACCTGCTGCAGGGCCTGGGCAATGCCGGCCAAAGCCAGGACGCGGTCGTCGACAGTGAAACTCATGCAGCGATTACCTCAAATGGGGAGGGGGTGGTGCGCAGGCGCTGTTCCAGCGGCGCATCGGTGGCGGCGATCACCGCGCCACCCAGGCACACATCACCGTCATACAGCACCAGTGATTGACCGGGAGTAACGGCGCGCTGCGGGCGCGCAAAGGTGACCAGCACGCTGCCATCGTCCAGCACCTCGACCGTACACGGCTCGTCGGGCTGGCGGTAGCGGGTCTGGGCGGTGCATTCGAAGCGCCGTGCCGGCGGCGCGCCGGCAATCCAGTGCGCGGTTTCCGAACGCAGGCGGTCGGACAGCATCCACTTGCTGTCGCGGTCCTGATCCACGTACAGCACGTTGCTGGCCACATCCTTGCCGACCACGTACCACGGCGCGGCCGGGCGGCCGCGCACGCCGCCGATGTTCAGGCCCTCGCGCTGGCCCAGGGTGAAATAGAACACGCCCGGATGTTCGGCGATGACGCTGCCGTCGGCCGGGTCGAGGATCTGGCCGGGCTTGGCCGGCAGGTAGCGGCCGAGGAACTCGCGGAAGTCGCGCTCACCGATGAAGCAGATGCCGGTGGAGTCCTTCTTGGCGTGGGTCGGCAGGCTGACGTCACGCGCGATCCGGCGCAGGTCGGTCTTTTCCAGGTCGCCGATCGGGAACAGGGTGGCCGCCAGCTGCGCCTGGCCCAGCTGGTGCAGGAAGTAGCTCTGGTCCTTGGAACGGTCGGCGCCACGCAGCAGCAGCCACTGGTGGCCGCGCTGGGTCACCCGCGCGTAGTGGCCGGTGGCAATGCGTTCGGCGCCCAGCTCGCGGGCGGCATCCAGGAAGTGCTTGAACTTCACTTCGCGGTTGCACA
Source organism: Stenotrophomonas sp. 62841_Sma (assembly GCF_056482945.1). Taxonomy (NCBI): domain Bacteria; kingdom Pseudomonadati; phylum Pseudomonadota; class Gammaproteobacteria; order Lysobacterales; family Lysobacteraceae; genus Stenotrophomonas; species Stenotrophomonas sp. 62841_Sma. The sequence goes on from NZ_CM151224.1 coordinate 2,302,733, forward strand.
GAACGTCCGGGTTCGGGGTGCGGCCGGCCGCGTACTCGGCCAGGAAGTGCTCGAACACCCCCTGCCAGTACTCGTTGGAGAAATCACGGAAGTGGAACGGGATACCGAGCAGGCCGCAGACGGCCACCGCATCGCGGCGGTCGTCCTCGGCGCGGCAGTCGCCGCTGCCGTCGTCGGCCCAGTTCTGCATGAACAGACCGGCTACGGCCTCGCCCTGCTGCACCAGCCGCCAGGCGGCGACCGAGGAGTCGACGCCACCGGAGACGCCCACCATCACGCGCGGAGTGCTCATGCGACCTCCCGGACCAGCGAAAGCGGATGGCGCTGGCCACCCAGGAAATCAGCCACCACCTGCCAGACCAGCGGGCTGCGCAGGCGCTCCGTAGCGGCCTGCAGCTCGGCCGGGGTCAGCCACAGCGCGCGATCGATGCCGGTGTCCAGCGGCTGCGCCGGGTCGTGCGAGACCGGACGCGCCGCATAGCAGAAGCGCAGGAAGGTGGTGCCGTCGCCGGCCGTCCACTGGTAGCAGCCTATGAAGTGGGTCAGTTGCACCGTCCAGCCGGTTTCCTCGCGGGTCTCGCGCAGGGCTGCCTCGGCCAGGCTTTCGCCCGGCTCGAGGTGGCCGGCCGGCTGGTTCAGCACCTGGCGGCCGTCGATGGTCTCCTCGACCAGCAGCACGCGGCCACCGTCGACCACCACGGTGGCGACAGTGGCGTGCGGTGCCCAGCGCGGGTCCGGCGTGGTGTTCAACTCAGAACTCGTCCTTCTTGGTCAGTTCCAGCTCCATGGCGTCGGCGGTGCGGATGGCCGCATCGATGGCGTCGCTGAGCTGGTCGGCCGTGGCATCGGCGTCGATCTTGACCACGAACATGGCGGTGGTGTCCTGCTTCACCCAGCCGCCCATCTTGGCGTCCTGCGAATCTTCCAGCAGGCGGTTGGCTACGGCCACCGGGAACTGTTTGGTCTTGGCGTTGTAGGCCGGCGACCAGATCTCGCGGATGTTGTGGGTGCCGAAATCTTCCACCGACGAGCGCACGTAGACCATCTGGGTGCGATCACCCTCGACGTCGAACACCATGCGGTAGTCGCCGTCCTCGTCGACCTCGTAGGTATAGCCCAGCTTGTCCAGGTGGCGGGCCACGGCCTTGTCGGCCTGGGTCTCGGCGGCGGCGGAGCCGGCGGCGGCCAGGGCGATCAGCAGGGCGGGAAGAAGGGTCCTTTTCATGAAGATCCTGTGAAACAGTGTTGAGAGAGGGTGCAATTGTGACGGTGGGCGTGCGTGCCGTCCAATCTGCGGCAGGCCGACGCAGGCTGGCCCGTGCCTCTATAATGGGCAGATGCCCCATGAGTCTTCCCCCGATTCCCATCACGAGCACGGCGTTGCCGTGGAGCCCGCGCGCCCGGAAGTGGCGCCGCCGCCGTTCTATCAGGTGATGCTGCTCAACGACGACTACACCCCGATGGATTTCGTGGTGGACGTGCTGCAGCAGTTCTTCAGCATGGACCTGGACAAGGCCACGCAGGTGATGCTGCACGTCCATACCCGTGGCCGCGGCGTGTGCGGGGTGTTCACCCGCGAAGTGGCCGAGACCAAGGTCGCCCAGGTCAACGAGTACTCGCGGATGAACCAGCACCCGCTGCTGTGCACGATGGAAAAGGCCTGACCGGCTGCCGGTTTTCGTCCGGGCACATCGACTCCGGACCCGGTGTGCCCACCAAGGTGGGCACCTACCAAGGCAGGGGCCTGTATCGATAATGGATGGGGCGTGCCCACCAAGGTGGGCATCTACCAGAGCGCGGGATCAGCCCTCCGCCAACGCCTCCAGCGCCATCCGCGCCACCGCCTCGTCGACTTCGGCGGGGTCGCCATCATCCCGGAACCACACCGCTGACAGCCCCGCGCTGGCTGCGATCCAACGCAGCAGGCGCGTGCGTTCCAGGCCCGCCAGCGCGCCGACCTGTTCCAGCCGGGTGGCAAACCGCTCGGGTCGGGTGGCCACATGGATGCCGGGGCCGCACAGGTCCGGATTGCTGAACATCGTCGTGTAATCGAACGCGCGGTCGCCCAGCAGCCGCTTCGGGTCGATCGCCAACCAGCCGCGCGCGCCGAAATCCAGCACGTTGTCGTGGTGCAGGTCGCCGTGCAGCGGCCGGATCTCCTGTTCCTGCTGCAGCAGGCCCTCCGCCAGTGAACTGCACTGTTCCAGCAGTGTCGGCAGCGCAGCCCTTGGCTGCAGCAGGTCGGCGAACCATGTTCGCAGGCAGACCAGTTCCGCTGGCGGTGCGCCCCGTGGCCGGTGCAGCCGTTGCAGGACCTGGCACAGGACCGTGGTGCAGGTGTCATCGTCGCCCTTGATCGAACGTTGCCGCAGCGAGTCGCCGCCGGCACGTTCGATCAGGATCGCCGGCCCCTCGTGGGCCAGCAGGCGGGCGGCGCCGTCACCGTCCCACCAACGCAGTAGGCGATGGCTGTTCTGCTCTTCGGTTTCGCTGCTGATCTTCAGCATGGCCGGCTCGCCGGCGGCGGTCAGCACCGGCCAGAGCTGGGCATGGGGCGTTTCGATGGCTGCGCCATCACGCCGCAATCGCCAGCGGCTCAGGTAGGGTTCGCTCATGCCGGGTGGGCTGTCCTGGAGTGAATGAAGATCAAGCGATTCGCACTGATAACGCCATCTGAACGCAGCAATCCGCTAGGGTGATGGAAATCGCGTAGTCAGGCCGCATATTGTCCCCATCTGCCGCCGGAGTAATCCATGTTCAGCAAAGACCTCGAACACACCATCGGCCAGTGCTACAAGCGCGCCCGTGAGGCCCGGCATGAGTTCATGACGGTCGAACACCTGCTGTTGGCACTGCTCGACAACCCGTCCGCCCAGGCCGTACTGAAGGCCTGCGGCGCCGACGCCGAACGCCTGCGCCAGGAGCTGGAGCAGGCCATCGAGGCCTCCGTGTCCCGCCTGGCCGAAGATGACGGCCGCGATACCCAGCCGACCCTGGGCTTCCAGCGCGTGTTGCAGCGGGCCGTTTACCACGTGCAGTCCTCGGGCAAGAAGGAGGTCACCGGCGCCAATGTGCTGGTCGCCATCTTCGGCGAGAAGGACTCGCACGCCGTCTACTACCTCAACCAGCAGGATGTCACCCGGCTGGATGTGGTCAATTACCTGTCCCACGGCATCGCCAAGCTGGGCGAGGAAGGCGAGCAGCCGTCGTCTTCCTCCGAGGGCGAAGGCCGCATCGAAGGCGGGGAGGGCGAGCCGAAGGGTGATGCCCTGACCGAGTTCGCCAGCAACCTCAACGAACAGGCCCGGGCCGGTCGCATCGACCCGCTGGTCGGCCGAGCCGACGAGATCGAGCGCACCATCCAGGTCCTGTGCCGCCGCCGCAAGAACAACCCGCTGTACGTGGGTGAGGCGGGCGTAGGCAAGACCGCCATCGCCGAGGGCCTGGCCCGCCGCATCGTCGAGGGCTCGGTGCCCGACGTTCTGGCCGATGCGGTGATCTATTCGCTCGACCTGGGCGCGCTGGTGGCCGGCACCAAGTACCGCGGCGACTTCGAGAAGCGCCTGAAGAGCGTGCTGACCGCGCTGAAGAAGGTGCCCAATGCGGTGCTGTTCATCGATGAGATCCACACCATCATCGGTGCTGGCTCGGCGTCGGGCGGCACCATGGATGCCTCCAACCTGATCAAGCCGGCGCTGGCGTCCGGAGAGCTGCGCTGCATCGGCTCGACCACCTTCCAGGAGTACCGTGGCATCTTCGAGAAGGACCGGGCGCTGGCCCGCCGCTTCCAGAAGATCGACATCGTCGAGCCGACCGTCGGCGAGACCTACGAGATCCTGCAGGGCCTGAAGTCCAAGTACGAGCTGCACCACGGTGTGACCTATTCCGACGAGGCGCTGCAGGCGGCGGTGGACCTGTCGGTGAAGCACATCGGCGACCGCCTGCTGCCGGACAAGGCCATCGACGTGATCGACGAGGCGGGCGCCCGCCAGCGCCTGCTGCCGGAAGGCCAGCGCAAGGAACTGATCGACGTCGAGGAAGTGGAGGCGATCGTCGCCAAGATGGCGCGTATCCCGACCAAGCAGGTCAGCGCCACCGACAAGGATGTGCTGCAGCACCTGGAGCGCAACCTGAAGATGGTGATCTTTGGCCAGGACCCGGCCATCGAGACGCTGTCCTCGGCGATCAAGCTGGCCCGTTCGGGCCTGGGCAACCCGGAAAAGCCGATCGGCAACTTCCTGTTCGCCGGTCCGACCGGTGTCGGCAAGACCGAGGTGACCAAGCAGCTGGCGCTGCAGCTGGGCATCGAACTGGTCCGCTTCGACATGTCCGAGTACATGGAGCCGCATTCGATCAGCCGCCTGATCGGTGCGCCTCCGGGCTACGTCGGCTTTGACCAGGGCGGCCTGTTGACCGAGAAGATTGTCAAGACGCCGCACTGCGTGCTGCTGCTGGATGAGATCGAGAAGGCGCACCCGGACATCTTCAACATCCTGTTGCAGGTGATGGACCGCGGCGTGCTGACCGATACCAACGGTCGCGAGGCCAACTTCAAGAACGTCGTGCTGGTGATGACCACCAATGCCGGTGCGGCGCAGGCCTCGCGGCGTTCGATCGGCTTCACCAAGCAGGACCATGCCACCGACGCGATGGAGACCATCCGCCGCAGCTTCACCCCGGAATTCCGCAACCGCCTCGACGCGGTGGTGCAGTTCCAGGCGCTGGGCTTCGAGCACATCCTGCGCGTAGTCGACAAGTTCCTGATCGAGCTGGAGATGCTGCTGCAGGACAAGCACGTCAGCCTGTCGGCCACCCCGACCGCGCGCGACTGGCTGGCCCACCATGGTTTCGACCCGCTGATGGGTGCCCGCCCGATGGCCCGCGTGATCCAGGACAAGATCAAGCGTCCGCTGGCCGACGAGCTGTTGTTCGGCAAGCTGGTCAACGGTGGCAAGGTCAGCATCGATGTTCGCGACGACGAGCTGGTGGTCGAGACCCAGGCCGAGCCGGAGCGGCTGCTGCCGGTCACGGTGGAATGAGCTGATGCCATAGGCTTGGCGTGAAAGACTGGAAATGACAAGGGCGGCTTCGGCCGCCCTTGTTGTTTCCAGTGGGGCTGTCGTCCGCGGCCTTGCTTGAACGGAACGGAGGTGCCAATGCTGTCTTCTGGTCGCGATGGGGTGTTGCCCTGTTTGTATCGCGAAACGATACAGGATACAGTGATGATCATCGGTTTTCGCCACAGGGGCCTCGAGCGGCTCTACCGTTCCGGCAGTAGTAGTGGAATCCGCCACAGTCACGCCAGCAAGGTGTTGTTGATCCTGTCGATCCTGGATGTTGCTTCGGGTCCTGAGGATCTGGCCATGCCTGGATTGCGTCTGCATAAGCTCCGGGGCGGCCTGAAAGGGCATTGGTCTGTATGGGTCAATGGAAACTGGCGGATTACCTTCCGTTTCGCCGGCAGCGACGTGGAGCTGCTGGATTACCTGGACTATCACTGAGGCCGCGCATGATTCATCACCATCCGCATCCCGGGCAGGCGATCAAGGCAATGGTCTTTGATCCAATGGATCTGTCTGTGACCGAAGCGGCCGAGCGCCTGGCAATGTCGCGGGTAGCCCTTTCGCGGGTTCTGAACGGCAAGGCGGGCATCAGTCCTGACCTGGCCATCCGCCTTGAGATGGCGGGGGTGAGTACTGCGGTTTTCTGGATGGGGCTGCAATCCAGCTACGATCTCTGGTTGGCACGGCAGCGCGCGCAACCGAGAGTGTTGTCGCTGGTTGCCGCGACGCGTTGACGTATATCGCGACAAGGGCGGCTTCGGCCGCCCTTGTCCTGTCTGGGGTCAGCGGCTGCGGCGGCGCGCCTCACGCTTGAATCGCTCGGCATCGATCGGCTCGATGCGTGCAACCTCGCAGCTGCCGCGACCTGTGTCCAGTGCGCTTCGGCCCTCGCTGCACAGCTCGTCAGCTTCTTTGCCGTCGGTCTTGAAGCCGAGGCGGGTGGCCAGTACGGCAGAAGGGCAGCTGTTGCGGAAATGCACGACATAGTGGTCTTCGCCGGAGCGAAGCAGGATGTTCTTGTCGGCGCCGGCGCGAACGATCTGCTGTTCGCCGGTCAGTGATACGCACTGTGCCGGCGCGGTGTCGGCGGCATGGGCGGACGACGCCAGCAGGGTGACGGCAGACAAAGCCAGGGGGATGAGCAGGGGAGACAGGTTCATGGCGGGGCAGGGGGTAGCGATCCGGACTGGATCGGATCCCAGGATGCCGCCGCCGCTGCAAATGCGAATCTGCCGCAAGCAGGGCTGACCGAAGCCACGGTGAGATCGGTCACGATGACCTTTGGCGCCTCAGGCCGCGATCGAACGGAATCCCTGCTGGCGCCCCTGATCGCCGCCGTCTTCGATGACAAAGGCAACCGCCTCGTGCGGAATGTGCAGGCGCTGCTTGAGGGTGCTGCCCATATGCGGAATCTCGCGCTGCACGGCCAGGTACAGCGGGTGCGAGGCGTCCATGCTGGTGCAGACCAGGCAGGGCTGGCCGAACCAGGTGCCGTCCGGGCCCTTGCTGGCGTAGCAGCGGCTGGTGACGGACTGGGGGTCCAGGACGATCAGGTAGGTCATGCGCGCAACGCCTTCTGTGAAGAACGCGTTGAGTCTAGAGTCGCGGCGCGATGCGGTATTTCGGACAGGGACGAAAACCGAGCGGCCTCGGTGCCGGTCGCTTTCTTCCGCGCACGACAAAGGGCCAGCAGCGAGGCCGGCCCTGTCGGAGTGGCGCAATGCGCCGACCGCTTACTTCATGCGGTAGGTGATACGACCCTTGGTCAGGTCGTACGGGGTCATTTCAACCTTGACCCGGTCACCGGTGAGGATGCGGATGTAGTTCTTGCGCATGCGGCCGGAGATGTGGGCGATGATTTCGTGCCCATTTTCCAGACGAACGCGGAAAGTGGTGTTCGGCAGCGTCTCGCTGACGGTGCCCTCGAACTCGATGGAATCGTCTTTCGACATGTAGTCCTGTGCGGTTCAGAAAACGGCCACGCTGGGCCTAAGGCGCGGTATTTTACGCGTGATGGGCCCGGCTTGCAAAGTTTGTGTTAACCCCCGGCCAAACGCTGTGCTGGCAAGCGTCCTACCCCTTGTGTCCAGGGGCCTTCACGGCCGTCACGGTGTACGGCCTGGCGGACGCGCTCCAGAAAGTCCGCGCGCGGCAGGTGCTCGGCGCCCATCCGCAGCAGGTGCGGATTCTCCACCTGGGCATCGATCAGTTCCCAGCCCCAGCCACGCAGGGTGGCTGCCAACGCGGCCAGGGCGATCTTGGAGCCGCCGCTGGCGCCACTGAACATGCTCTCGCCGAAGAACATGGCACCGATCGCGACGCCATAGATGCCGCCGACCAGCGTCTGCCGGTCCCAGACTTCGAAGGAATGGGCGACGCCAAGGTCGTGCAGTTGGCTGTAGGCCTCGACCATCGCCGGGCTGATCCACGTACCGTCCTGGCCAGGGCGTGGTGCGGCGGCGCAGGCGCGCATCACCTGGCTGAAGGCGGTGTCGGCGGTGATCTCCCACGTGCTGCTGCGCAGCTGGCGGCGGAAGCGGCTGGACAGATGCACGCCGTCGGTGCGGAACACCATGCGCGGGTCCGGCGACCACCACAGGATTGGCTCACCCTCGCTGAACCACGGAAAGATACCGCCGGCGTAGGCATTGAGCAGACGCACCGGATGCAGATCGCCGCCCACCGCCAGCAGGCCATCGGGCTGGCGCAGTGCGGTCTCGGCCGGAGGGAAGGGGGCGTCCGGCGCATCGGCCAGGCGCCAGGGCAGCTGGCGGGTCATGGGGCCATTGTATTCGTCGTGGTGATTCGTGATGTCTGGCACCATCACTGTTCACCGGCAAGGAGCCTCCGAATGAGTGACTCGATCAGCGCCATCCTCGACCTGCATGACGCCCCGCGCACGCGCAACGACAGCCAAGGCATGCTGCTGTCGCTGGCCACTGAACAGCCGCGTCAGCTGGGAGAGTTGATGCTGCAGGCGCTGGCGCGGCCTTCGCCGGGCTCGGCCTTCCTCGACATGGCGCTGGACCTGCTGCCGGATGACGCGGTGCCCGCGGTCGCGGCGGACGCGTGGCGCCGCTATCGCGCGGGCGAGCGCGGTGACGTGTTGACGAGCGTGATGGAGTTCGCCAGCTATCAGGCGCCGCAGGTGCTGCAGGACGATTGGGAGGCATTGCTGGCGGTCGCCAGTGAGGATGAGGTGCAGTTGGCCACGCAGGTCTGGCAGGGCCTGCCCAGCGCGACGGCCGCGCATTGGGCGCAGATCCTGGCCGAAGCCGATGACGATCGCGAAATGGCGCGGGCCAGGGCGCTGCTGCTCGCCGCCCAGCCCGAAACCTACGCCATTGCTCGCGGCTACCTGGTCGACTGGGGGCGCTTGGATGCCGAGGTCTGGGCGCACTGGGCCGGCGTCGCCGAAGGTCCGCAGCCGCGTCGCCTGCATGGCGAGCGGCCATTGCACTTCCGCTTCGGCCGCGAACAGCATCGCGCGCAGCAGGCGGACGAGCCGAGCTGGCGCAGGCGCATCTGGCGCCTGCACCCGACCTGGAATGGTGGGCAGGTGCATCACGCCGGGCAGATGGGAGGACCACTGGAAGCGCTGTGTGGCAGCTGCCATGCGCCGCTGCAGCGCCTGCTGCGGACCGATGCTGCCGCGCTGCAGCCGGGCGCGTCGGGCGAGATCACGCTGGGGCTGTGCCTGGACTGCTGCGGCTGGGAAGACCCGCCCGTGCGTTTCTATCGTCATGATGCGGCCGGCCTGCCCAGCTGCCACCCCAGCCAGCACCGTGAGGTACCGAACACACCCACCGACAGTGGCGACCTGATGCAGGCCGAGGTGGGCCTGGTGGCGCTCGAAAGCGCGCGCTGGCAGCAACAGGACTGGGGCCAGTCCAATCATCGGCAGAACCTGTCGCGTGTGGGCGGCGCGCCGAGCTGGGTGCAGAGTGCGTGGTATCCGGCGTGCATCGATTGCGGCGAGGAGATGCCCTTCGTGATGCAGCTGGATTCGACACTGCCGACCACCGGTGGAGGCGCGCTGCTCTGGGGCAGTGGCGGCATGCTCTACACGTTCTGGTGTGCGAAGTGCCGGGTGAGCGGGCACTTCTGGCAGTGCACCTGAGCACAGCGCCCTCGCTATTGCCTTGGTAGGTGCCAACCTTGGTTGGCACGCTTTTCGGCACCGCGCCAATCGAGCAAGCGTGCCTCTACGGTTCTACGCGGAACGGCCCATGCCCCTGCAGCTCCTGCTGGTAGCGCCGCACACTCTGTCGCTCCTGCCGGCACCACTCCTGCAGCGCTTCCGCGAAGTCCGGATCGGCCACCCAGTGCCGGCTGTGCACCAGCGTCGGCAGGAAACCGCGTGCCAGCTTGTGCTCGCCCTGTGCGCCCGGCTCGAAGCGGGTCAGCCCTTCGCGCAGGCAATACTCGATGCCTTGGTAGTAGCAGGCCTCGAAGTGCAGGCCAGGCAGCGTGGCGCCGCCCCAGTAACGGCCGTACAGCGTGTCTCCACCGCGCAGGCATAGCGCGCCGGCAATCGGCTCGCCGTCCTGTTCGGCCAGGAACAGTACCAGCCCGCGCCCCAGCGAAATCGCCAGATGGCGCAGGAAGGCCTCAGTCAGTGCCGGGGCGTTGCCGTACTCGAGGAACGTCTGCAGGTAGAAGCGGTACATCGCCTGCAGGTCGGCGCGACTGGCCTCGTCGCCGTGCACCACGCGGAAGGTGATGCCCTGGCGGGTGACCTTGGCCCGTTCCTGGCGGATGTTCTTGCGGTGCTTGTGGTCCATCGCGCCGACGAACTGTTCGAACGTGGACCAGTCGCCCGGGTTCTGCCACTGGAACTGCACATCCTCGCGCAGCAGCCAGTCATCGCCGAACAGCGCCTCGTCCACTGCGGTGTGGAAGTTGATATGGGCCGAGGACACGTCCAGTGCCGGCAGCGCCTCGCGCAATGCCGACAGCAAGGTGGCGCGCCCTGAATCGTGACGGGCCAGCAACCTCGGGCCAGTGACCGGCGAGTACGGCACCGCGCCCAGCCACTTCGGATAGTAGTCGCGGCCATGACGGGCGTACGCGTTGGCCCAGGCATGGTCGAACACGAATTCGCCGTGGGAGTTGGTCTTCAGGTAACCCGGAATGGCGCCCATCAGGTGGTCGCCCTCCCACAGTGTGAAGTGCCGGGGCTGCCAGCCCCAGTCCTCGCGCAGGCAGCCGTGCTGTTCAAGCCCGGAAAGGAAGGCATGACTGACGAAGGGGTTGCGGCCGTCGTGCAGGGCATCCCAGTCGGTGGCGGAAACGGACTGCAGGGAGTCGAGGAAACGGGGGGAAGGCATGGGGAAAGGATAGGGCAGATGAAACAGAAAGGCCGACGCACTGGCGTCGGCCTTTTGCATGAGTCGAGCGTGGCTCGACTCTACGGATGCAGGTTCGCCTCTCAGCTGGCCTTGCCCTGTGCGTCCAGGTAGCGCTCGGCGTCCAGTGCGGCCATGCAGCCGAAGCCGGCCGAGGTGATCGCCTGGCGGTAGTGCTGGTCGGCCACGTCACCGGCGGCGAACACGCCCTCCACGGAGGTCTGAGTAGCGTTGCCGCCCAGGCCCGAGCGGATTTCCAGGTAGCCGTTGTTCATCGCCAGCTGGCCGTCGAACAGAGTGGTGTTCGGGTGGTGGCCGATGGCCACGAAGAAGCCGTGGGCGTCGATGTCGCGGGTGCTGCCGTCCAGGGTGGACTTCACGCGCACGCCGGTCACGCCGGCATCATTGCCCAGCACTTCTTCCACCTGGTGGTGCCAGACGGTCTCGATCTTGCCTTCGGCGACCTTCTTGAACAGCTTGTCCTGCATGATCTTTTCCGCCTTCAGGGTGTCGCGGCGGTGGACCAGGTAGACCTTGCGGGCGATGTTGGACAGGTACAGCGCTTCTTCCACGGCGGTGTTGCCGCCGCCGACCACGACCACGTCCTGGTCGCGGTAGAAGAAGCCGTCACAGGTGGCGCAGGCAGACACGCCGCGGCCCTTGAACTCGTCCTCGGTCGGGATGCCCAGGTACTTGGCGGTGGCGCCGGTGGCGATGATCAGGGCATCGCAGGTGTACTCGTGGCTGTCGCCGATCAGCTTGAACGGGCGCTGCGACACGTCGGCGGTGTGGATGTGGTCGAAGATGACTTCGGTCTCGAAGCGCTCGGCATGGGCCTGCATGCGCGCCATCAGGTCCGGGCCCATCAGGCCGTGGGCGTCGCCCGGCCAGTTGTCCACCTCGGTGGTGGTCATCAGCTGGCCGCCCTGCTGCAGGCCGGTGATGACGACCGGCTTCAGGTTGGCGCGGGCGGCGTAGACGGCGGCGGTCCAACCGGCCGGGCCGGAACCGAGGATGACGAGGCGCTGGTGGCGGGAGGGCAGGCTGGTGCTCATGTAGACTCGCGAAAAGGTAGATGGGACAAGGCGCTGGCGATGTTTGCGCAGCATCCGTGGCTGGTCATAGAGTGGCGGCTGGGGCAGGGCGATTCAAGCCGATGAACAGAACGCCGTCATCCAGCAGTGGTTCCGGCCCTCTGATTGCCCTGTCAGATGTCGCATAACTGAAAACTGACGCCGTCTCATTTATTATCAATCACTAACAGCGCATTCCAAAGGTATGGTCTAAGGTGGCGAAGCAGGTCCCCGAACGCTCCAAGTCCGACGACAGCAAGGCGTCACGTCGCACGGCCGCGGCGGCGACGACCGACAATCCACGCCGCCAACGCCTCTGGCGCGACCTTGGCCTGATCGCCATCGCGCCGGCGCTGCTGTATCTGGCGGCCAGTCTGTTCACCTATTCAGCGACCGACCCGGGCTGGTCGCACACCGGCAGCGTGGTTGCGCCGGTGCACAACCTCGGCGGCCGCGCCGGCGCCTGGATCGCCGACGTGCTGCTGCAGCTGTTCGGCTACATCGCCTTCCTGCTGCCGGTGGTGCTGGGCGCGCTGGCGTGGATTGCCATGTTCGGCCTCAAGCGCGAGAGCAAGGGCGAGAACGATCTGGACCCGGCGCTGCGCCTGGTCGGCCTGGTCGGTTTCCTGATCGCCGGCACCGGCTTCCTGCATGTCCGCCTGTTCAGTGGCGATGTCTCCAGTGCCGGCGGCATCCTCGGCAAGCTGGTCGGCAATTCACTCACGGTGGGCTTCGGTGCGCTGGGCGCGAACCTGTTCGTGCTGGTGCTGCTCTTGGCCTCGATCACCCTGGCCACCGGGCTGTCCTGGTTCACGGTGATGGAGAAGATCGGTCGCGGCGTGATGTCGCTGGCGCCGTTGCTGGCTCGCAAGAAGGAAGAAGTCACCGAGTGGCAGCAGACCCGGGTGATGCGCGAGGAGCGCCAGGAAGTGCGCAAGGCCGATGCCGAGGTGCGCGCCAAGCGCGAGCCGGTGAAGATCGAGCCGCGCCCGGAACCGGTGATCGAGAAGAGTGACCGGGCCAAGCGCGACACGCAGATCCCGATGTTCCGTGGCGTCAACGGCGACGGCTCGGACCTGCCGCCGCTGGCCCTGCTGGATGACCCCAAGCCGCAGCCGGTGGGCTACGACAAGGAAACCCTGGACGCGCTGTCGCGGCAGATCGAGTTCAAGCTGAAGGATTTCCGCATCGACGCCCAGGTGGTCGGCGCCAACCCCGGCCCGGTCATTACCCGCTTCGAGATCGAGCCGGCGCCGGGCATCAAGGTCAGCCAGATCAGTTCGCTGGACAAGGACATCGCGCGCGGCCTGTCGGTGAAGTCGGTGCGCGTGGTCGACGTCATTCCGGGCAAATCGGTGATCGGCCTGGAAATTCCCAACGTCACCCGCGAGATGATCTACCTCTCCGAGCTGCTGCGTTCGAAGGAATACGACAAGTCGGCCAGCGTACTGACCCTGGCGCTGGGCAAGGACATCGCCGGCCGCTCGACCGTGGCCGACCTGGCACGCATGCCGCACCTGCTGGTGGCCGGTACCACCGGTTCGGGCAAGTCGGTGGCGGTCAACGCGATGGTGCTGAGCCTGCTGTTCAAGGCCTCGCCGAAAGACCTGCGGATGCTGATGATCGACCCGAAGATGCTCGAACTGAGCGTCTACCAGGGCATCCCGCACCTGCTGGCGCCGGTGGTCACCGACATGAAGGAGGCCGCCAACGGCCTGCGCTGGTGCGTGGCCGAGATGGAGCGCCGCTACAAGCTGATGAGCGCGGTGGGCGTGCGCAACCTGGCCGGCTTCAACAAGAAGGTGAAGGAAGCCCAGGACGCCGGCCAGCCACTGATGGACCCGCTGTTTAAGCCGAACCCGGAACTGGGCGAGGCGCCGCGGCCGCTGGAGACGCTGCCGTTCATCGTCATCTTCATCGACGAATTCGCCGACATGATGATGATCGTCGGCAAGAAGGTGGAAGAGCTGATCGCGCGCCTGGCACAGAAGGCGCGTGCGGCCGGCATCCACCTGATCCTGGCCACGCAGCGCCCGTCGGTGGACGTGATCACCGGCCTGATCAAGGCCAACATTCCGACCCGCATCGCCTTCCAGGTCAGCTCCAAGATCGACTCGCGCACCATCCTCGACCAGTCCGGCGCGGAAACCCTGCTCGGCCACGGCGACATGCTGTACCTGCCGCCGGGTACCGCCATGCCCGAGCGCGTGCACGGCGCCTTCGTCTCCGACGAGGAAGTGCATCGCGTGGTCGAACACCTCAAGGCGATGGGCCCGGCCGACTACGTCGACGGCGTACTGGACGAAGTGCAGACGATGGGCGACGGCGTGGTCGTCGGCGCCACCGGCCTGCCCGAGAACAGCTCTGCCGGCGATGAGTCCGACCCGTTGTATGACGAAGCGCTGCGGGTGGTCACCGAGACCCGCCGTGCCTCGATTTCCGGCGTGCAGCGCCGGCTGAAGATCGGCTACAACCGTGCAGCGCGATTGATCGAGGCCATGGAAGCGGCCGGCGTGGTCAGTCCGCCCGAGCACAACGGCGACCGCACGGTGCTGGCACCGCCGCCGCCGAAGTAAGACCCGACGTATCCCCCACGACGTCCAAGGAACCGACGCATGCTTCACCCCGTACCAAGCGCGCTGGCACTGGCGCTGGCAGCCTTCCTGGCTGCCGGCCCGGCACTGGCAGACACCGCCACCTCCGCGCCCGCCACGGCGCCGCCTTCCACTAGCGGCGATACCGAAGCCAGCAATAATTTCAGCATTGTCCGTTACCGCGCCGACTACCAGGTGCGGCCGGATGCGGGCAATGTGCAGACCGAAACCTACGAAGTCCTGCTCAAGACCAAGGCCTCGGTCGAGCAGTTCAGCCAGGTGCGGCTGAGCTACAGCGAGAAGATGGAGACGCTGGAAGTACTCGGTGCCTACACCATCACCGCCGACGGCCAGCGCCGCGACGTGCCGGCTGACCGCATCTACACCCAGGAAAGCTATTCCAGCGCCTCGGCGGCGATGTATGCCGACCGCAAGGTGCGGGTGATCGTGTTTCCGAACCTGGCCCCGGGCACGCGCCTGTTCTACCAGGTGCGCCGCACCCAGGCCACGCCGTACTTCCCCGGCTACTTCGGCCTGTGGGAGACCTTCAATGTCTTCACCGAGTACGAGGACGCCGAGGTCACCCTGAGTGCGCCGGCCAACCTGCCGATGTTCGTCGACAGCCGCGGCGTGCAGGGCAGTGATCGCCCCACGGTGAAGAACGGACAGGCACAGTGGCGCTGGCGCTACCAGCGTCGCGAAGCCATGCCGGCGCAGAACTGGTCGGCGGCAGGCTGGGAGTTCGGCCCGAACATCATGGCCAGCACCTATCGTGACTGGTCGCAGATGGGTCGCGCCTACCAGCTCAAGGCCGGCCCGGCCGCGCAGGTCACGCCGGAGCTGCAGGCGCTGGCCGCCCAGGTCACCGCCGGCATCAGCGACCGCCGCGAGCAGGCCGATGCGCTCTACCGCTGGGTGGCGCAGAACATCCGCTATGTGGCGGTGTACCTGGGCAACGGCGGCCTTGAGCCGAACAGCGCGCAGAGCATCCTCGACAACCACTATGGTGACTGCAAGGACCATGTGACGATCCTCGAGGCGCTGCTGGCAGCCAAGGGCATCGCCAGTTCGCCGGTGCTGATCGGTGCCGGCGGCGGCCCGACGCTGCCGAAGATCCCGGTGCTGGGCCGCTTCAACCACGCCATCACCTACATCCCCGAATTCGATCTGTACCTGGATTCGACCACCGCGTGGGCGCGCTTCGGGCAGTTGCCGGAAGGTGACCTGGGCGCCCCGGTGATGCGTACCCGCGACGCCTCACTGGCGCGCACCCCGGCCAATACGCCGGAGCGCAATGCCACCTCGATGGAGGTGCGCTTCACCTTCGACGCCAACGGCAACCTGCGCGGTGAGACGATTCCGAAGCTGGGCGAGAACGCCGAGATCGGCATGCGCGCCCAGTTCTCCCAGCTCAACGCGCAGAACCGTGCGCGCGCTGAAGAGCAGATCATGGCCGCGTCCGGTTTCGATGGGCGAGGGCAGCTGCAGATCCAGGGCGTGCCGGTCGACCTGACCCGGCCGTTCGGCTATCGCATGGCGTTCCAGGCCGAGGACTACGCCGACTTCAGCGTGGCCGGTGGCATGGCCGTACCCGATCCGCCGGGTGGCGAGTCGGTGCGCGGGTTGTACGCCACCGCGTCGGCGCCGGCCAACGAGACGCCGTTCTACTGCAATGCCAGCCTGCGCGAGGAAACCTATCGCCTGCAGTTCCCGGTCAATGCGCCGATCATCGCCATCCCGGCCAGCCAGCGTTTCACCAACGCCGCCGGCGAGTATCGCGTGGACTGGAGCCGCGAGGGCCAGGACGTGATCGTGCATCACCGCCTGCAGCAGAACGCGGTGCGCGGCCCGGAGGCGTTGTGCCAGCCGCAGGACTATCCGGCGTTCCGCGCGCTGTACCGCGAAGTGCGTCGTGGCTTCCGTGGTCAGGTGCTGTACGGCAAGCTGCCTGGCTCCGGCGGCTGAATCGCCGATGGACGTTCAGGGCGGCATAATGTCGCCCTGATCGCCCATTCATCTTTATTTGGGCACACTGGCAACCACCTTTCCTGGCGCCCGCGCCCACAGGATTCCCGCATGAACTTCCGCTTCCGCCGTTTCCTTGCCACCACCACCCTGGCCGTGGCCTGCGCCGCCGCCGGCAGCGCCTGGGCTGGCGCCCGCGATGACCTGAAGACCTTCACCAGTGGCCTGAAGGGCCTGGATGGCCAGTTCAGCCAGCAGGTGTTCGACAGCCGCGGCAAGGTGAAGGAATCGACCAGCGGCCGCGTGGCCCTGTCGGCGCCGCGCCTGTTCCGCTGGGAATACGTGCGTCCGCACGAGCAGCTGATCGTGGCCGACGGCAGGAAGGTCTGGATGTACGAGCCGGACCTGGAGCAGGCCACCGTGCGCGAGCAGGGCAAGGAAGAGCAGAACAGCCCGCTGACCGCGCTGATCAACCCGGCGCTGCTGGAGCAGCAGTACGACGTCAGTGAAGAGGCCGCGCAGCGCGACGGCCTGCAGTGGCTGTCGCTGTCGCCGAAGCGTGAGACCGAGGCCAGCTTCCAGTACGCCGCGCTGGGCTTCAACGCCCAGGGCCTGGCCAAGATGGAAATCACCGATGCGGTCGGCCAGCGCACCGTGATCAGCTTCAGTGGCTGGAAGCGCAACCCGGGCTTTGCTGCCGGCACCTTCAGCTTCACCCCGCCGAAGGGCACCGACGTCATCGGTAACTGATCTCTGGGCGGAAACGCCTTGGTGGGTGTCAACCTTGGTTGACACGCTTCTGATCTGCCGGCCAGCGGCCGGCACTACCGATTCCTGTGGCCTGGCGCTGGTGGGTGCCAACCTTGGTTGGCACGCTCTCGCGGTACAATGAGCGGGTGGCAAGACACCGTTCAACTTCCTTCCCCGGCCCCGATCTGCTGAGCGTCGATCGGGAACATCTGCGCCCACTGGCCGAGCGCATGCGCCCACGCACCCTCGACGAAATGGTCGGGCAGAAGCGCCTGCTGGCGCCGGACAGCGCGCTGCGTCGCGCGGTCGAATCCGGCCGCGTGCATTCGATGATCCTGTGGGGGCCACCAGGCTGCGGCAAGACCACGCTGGCGCTGTTGCTGGCCGAATATTCCGACGCCGAATTCCGCGCCATCTCCGCCGTGCTGTCCGGCCTGCCGGAGGTGCGCCAGGTGCTGGCCGAGGCCGCGCAGCGGTTTGCCGAAGGTCGCCGCACCGTGCTGTTCGTGGACGAGGTGCATCGCTTCAACAAGGCGCAGCAGGATGCATTCCTGCCGCACATCGAGCGCGGCACCATTCTGTTCGTCGGTGCCACCACCGAGAATCCGTCTTTCGAACTGAACTCGGCACTGCTGTCGCGCTGCCGTGTGCATGTGCTGGAAGGTGTTTCGCCTACCGACATCGTCGAGGCGCTGGAGCGTGCGCTGGGTGACCGCGAACGCGGCCTGGGTGAGGAGGGCATCGAGGTCGCCCCCGAGCTGCTGCTGGAAATCGCTACCGCCGCCGACGGCGACGTGCGCCGTGCGCTGACCCTGTTGGAAATCGCTGCTGAGCTGGCGGGCGGGGAGGGTGGTCGCATCACCCCGCAGACCCTGACCCAGGTGCTGGCCGACCGCACCCGTCGCTTCGACAAGGGCGGCGAGCAGTTCTACGACCAGATCTCGGCGTTGCACAAGTCGGTACGCAGTTCCAACCCGGATGCCGCGCTGTACTGGCTGACCCGCATGCTCGATGGCGGCTGCGATCCGTCCTACCTGGCGCGCCGACTGACCCGCATGGCCATCGAAGATATCGGCCTGGCCGATCCGCGTGCGCAGAGCATGGCGCTGGAGGCCTGGGACATCTACGAGCGGCTGGGCAGTCCGGAAGGCGAACTCGCGTTCGCTCAGTTGGTGCTGTACCTGGCCAGTACGGCGAAGTCGAATGCCGGCTATGCCGCCTTCAACCAGGCCAAGGCCGATGTGCGCGAGAGTGGCACCGAAGAAGTGCCGCTGCACCTGCGCAATGCGCCGACCAAGCTGATGAAGGAGCTGGGCTACGGTGCCGAGTACCAATATGACCATGATGCCGAAGGCGGTATCGCACTGGACCAGACCGGTTTCCCGGATGCGATGGGCGAGCGCGTGTACTACAACCCGGTGCCGCGCGGCCTGGAAATCAAGCTGAAGGAAAAGCTGGACCGGCTGCGCGCCGAGCGCGAAGCGGCAAGGGCAGCTAAGGGCCGCTGACCCGGTTCATGTAGAGTCGAGCCATGCTCGACTCCGCTCTTTGACGGACTACGGGTGCCTTCTGGAACAGTAGTCGAGCATGGCTCGACTCTACAGGGGGCAATGGCAGTCGAGCATGGTTCGTCGCCACATTGTCCATAGCGCGTGCATTTGGCACACTGCGCGGCTTCTCTTTCAAGGATCGATGCCGTGCAGGAAATGATTCTGCCGTTGAAGCGCTACGCCCAGTTCGAGGGCCGCGCCAACCGCCGCGAGTACTGGATGTACCAGCTGTTTCTGTTCCTGGTCGCAACCGCGGTGATGCTGCTGGCCGGTGTGCTGGCGATCCTCCTGCGCAACAGTCCCGATGCACTGGCCGGCATCCTGATCGGCATGGTGGTGCTGCTGGGCGTGATGTGGCTGGCCACGATCGTGCCGCTGATTGCCGTGACCGTGCGCCGCCTGCATGACTGCAACCAGTCGGGCTGGCTGTTCCTGCTGGCGCTGGTGCCGGGCGGTGGCATTGTGATCATGATCTTCTCGCTGCTGCCGGGCACGCCGCAGGAGAACGTGTACGGACCGGTGCCGTCCGGGCCCTGACAGTGCGTGAGTCGCGCGTGGCCCGACGCTACGGAACAGGTCAAGGAAGCCGGCATAGCGCCGGCTTCGTTGTTTCCGGGCCGCTGCCGGCGCTACGCCGCGCGTGCCGTTATAGGCAAGCCCAGCAGGCTGTCGTGGATGATGCCCCATTGCGGGTATTGGCTATCGTGCAGCTTGACGTCAACAAAGCCGGCTTCCCCCAGCAATCGCACCAGGTGAGGATACGAATAGATCCTCAGTTCCAAAGTTGAGCCGTCACCACCATGGAAGGACAGGTCAGAGAATCGTTGCTCCCTGCCATCGCTGGTGATGTTGACAAGAACCCGATCCGCACCTTTGCCCTCGATCCGGTAGTCGTTGAGCTCAGGGAAGTGCTCAATCGTGACCTCGTGAAATCCATAGGGAACGGTGAGCACAAGCAGCCCGCCCGGCTTCAGCAATGCACGCAGGTTTCCGAGCGTGCGCTCGCAGGGCCCATCCACGTGTTCCAGCACATCTGAGCTGACAACAAAGTCATATTTTCCCAGGTAGTGTGCGGCTGGGTGACGGATGTCCAGCATGGGGCGCTTGTGGAAGTAGGTATTGATGTAATCGAACTTGCGCCGCAGGGCATTAGTGTAGATATGGGCGTCGGTCATGCCGATTCCCTTGATCTGTCCGCGCCTGGGGATCCGCTCAAGCACGCGGATCTCCCGCGCTTGGTCCATCTCCGACTGCAGGGCTGCCATGAGGGCACGGAAGCGCAGAGTGGATCCGCAGCCAATACAGCTGCGGGTTTCCCTTTCGGCGATGGCCTCGCGGGATGCTCGCAGGCGGAAACCGCAGATGTTGCACGCGGGCCTCTCGGTGGTCGGTATGCTCACGGGGAAGACGTGTGGGCGAATCGTGTCGAGCCCTTTTCGGGCAAGGCTGCGGCAAATGGCGTACACGCTATGACAGTCCCTGTTCTTGTTGATACCGCCTAGCTTGCCGTATGGCCGTGGCGCGAATCCAGCCTGCCCATTGCCTCGTTTCGTGCCGAAGGCCCTCATGCGCGCGTGATACACAGTGTGACGTTCGATCGATGTGATAATCATTCGCGTTTAAGGTAGACTGCGGTCCCTTGTGAACCGGCGGCCGTGAGCCGCTTCTGCCGCCGCTGATGAAGCATTTCGTCCCGCCTTCGCGCCGTGGTCCACTGGCCCGCGGCCTGGTCGCCTTGATGATGGGTCTGCTCCTGGCCACCCCGTACGCCCATGCCCAGCAGCGCAATCCGCTGCAGAAGATCGGCCACACCGTGCTCGACGAGCCGGCGGCCAGTTATCGCTTCGAGCATTTCGTGGTGGACAGCCCTGACCAGCAACGCCGCTGGCGGGTGAATGTGGCGATCCCGGCCAAGGCCAGCAAGGCGCCGCTGCCGGTGCTGTACGCGCTGGATGGCAATGCCGTGGCGATGGTGCTGGATCAGCCGTTGCTGGCCGAGCTGGCGGCACGCAAGGCGCCGCCGGTACTGGTGCTGATCGGTTATGACAACGACCTGCGCATCGATTCCAAGGCGCGCACCCGCGACTACACCGCGTGGATCGACCGCGCCGACGACGAGAGCGGTACGACCCAGGCGGTCGGTGGCGGTGCTGCCGCGTTCCTGGATGTGATCGAACGCCGCATCAAGCCGGAAGTCGAGCGCCGCGCACGCATTGATACGCAGCAGCAAGCACTCTGGGGCCACTCGCTGGGTGGGTTGTTCGTGCTCAATGCGCTGTACACCCGTCCCGCCGCCTTCCAGTCCTATCTGGCGGCCAGTCCGTCGCTGTGGTGGAGCCAGGGCGCGGCGCTGGGTGATCCGGAACAGCAGTTCGTGCAGAACGTGCATGGCCAGCCAGCAAAGCTCTGGCTGATGCTGGGCGGTGCCGAGCGTGTCGGTGATCGCGGCAAGCGCGACATGAACAATCCGCGCGTGGTCGCGCACCTGCGCCGCATCGGTGGTGCCACCCCGGATGCGGCGATGCAGCTGTCCGAGCGGTTGGCCAAGGTGCCGGGCATGCGCGTGCAGTACCGCGAGTTCGATGGCCTCGGCCACGGCCCGATGCTGCCTGCGTCGTTCCATGCCGCGCTTCATGAACTGTACGGCGTGACCGACCGCAGTGCCGGTGACGGCGCGCCCAATAGCGGTGACAACGCCGCCGAATGAATCCCTTCGCATGCCAAGGCGTGCGACCCCACTACCCAGGCGAGGCTGCCGATGTGCAGCGGCCCAGGCAACCGATGAATCCCGCGTCACGTGGCGCGGCCTACGTGTGCAAGGAGCCTTCCATGTCGTTCCGTCCGTCTTTCCGTCTCACATCTCTCGCCGCTGGCCTGTTGCTGGCCGTGACCGCCACCGCACAGCCGGTGTTCGATCAGCCGGCCAACGCCACCTTCAAGGGCGAGGTCGTCTCGCGCGGTGAGAACGTGGTTCCCGGCAGCACTGCCGACGTGGTCGGTCGCGGTTTCGTGCCGGGCCAGAAAGTCAGCCTGCTGCGTGGCGACAGCGTGCTCAACACGCAGCCGCTGGTGGTCGATGCCGATGGCAACTTCAAGACCCAGCTGAGCATTCCGGCCGATGCCGTGCCGGGTACCCACCCGGTGGTGGTGCGCGCCAGCCAGCCGGCTGCAGCCACCGTGCTGAAGCTGCGCGTCTCGCCGCAGTTGCCGCTGTCCGGCCAGGCGCAGTTCGCCACTCAGTCCAACAAGCTGGTGCCGGGCCTGTACCAGTCCGCCTACAGCGCCGCCAGCAACGCGGTGTTCGTGACCTCGGCTGTGGGCCGCCCGCCGGTGACCCAGTCGCAGCTGCTGAAGCTGGACCCGAAGTCGCTGAAGGTGACCAAGGCGATCACCCCGGCGCAGGTGCCGGGCAGCACCAATGGTGCGGTGTACGCGGTCTACGGCGTCGGCGTGGATGACACCAACGGCAACGTGTGGGTCACCAACACCCGCCAGAACTCCATCGCGGTCTACCGCCAGAAGGACCTGTCGCTGGTCCATCAGTTCCCGGTCGATGCCGTGCCGCACGCGCGCGACGTGGTGGTTGATGGCACCCACGGCAAGGTGTTTGCCTCGGCCACGGGAGAGGACCACCTGTCGGTATTCGACGCCAAGACCCTCAAGGAGCTGCCGGCGGTGACGCTGGAGTCCGGCGTGGACGACGGCAAGTTCACCCCGATGAGCCTGGTGCTGGACGAGAAGGGCGGCAAGCTGTTCACCGTCAGCATCGGCACCCCGGAAGCGGCAGTGATCGACGTGGCCAGCGGCAAGGTCGAGAAGGTCATCGACCTGGGCAACTCGATCAGTGCCTCGGGCGTGGCCTTCGACGCAGCGCGCAACCGCCTGTACGTGGCCTCGCAGGGCACCGACAACCTGCTGATCGTCGACGTGGCTGCCGGCAAGGTGCTGCACGATGTACCGGTCGGCGCCGGCGCGCTGAACGTCGCCTTCGATGATGCGTCCGGCCTGGCCTACGTCAGCAACCGTGGCGCTGGCACGGTCACCGTGGTGAACGGTGACGGCAAGGTGGTCGCCAACCTCGACGGCGGCACGCTGCCGAACCACGTCCGTGCCGATGGCAAGGGCAACGTGTTTGCGGTGAACAAGTCGCGTGGCGCCGAAGACCCGAAGGGTGACCGCATCACCCGCATCACCCCGAAGCAGTAAGTCACACGGCGGGGCGGCGTGCGCGTCGCCCCGCCAGCAAGGAGATCGAGCATGAACATCGCGTCCCGTCTGCGCCTGTGTGCGCTTCCGTTGGCTGTCTCGCTGGCACTGGCTGCCTGTGGCGGTTCATCGACGCCCTCCGATAGCGGCAAGCCGGTTGAGCCCGCCGCCGCCGCAACCGCGGCTGGCGAAGCCGCGTTGCCGGCTGGCTGGCAGCGCGTGGCTGGCACCGATATGCCGGCCGTGCGCGACCAGAAGGCAGTGCTGCCGGCCAAGGTGCATTCCGATGACGGCGCCGACGTCGAGGTGACCGATACCAGCCGCATCATTGCCGGTGGTGACGACGTGATCGCGGTGATCGAGGCGCTGGGACTGGACAAGCAGGTGTTCGCCGCGCCGACCAATACCACCACCCAGGCCGGCCTGGCTGCCCCGCACCAGTTCCTGTTCAACCGCACCACGGGCGTGGAGGGCGTGCTGAGCCTGCAGGGGTCGCTGTTCCTCGGCAACAGCCTGCGCCGCCACACCGAGCTGGCGAAGAAACTGCGTGAGGTGGGCGAACCGGCGGTGGTCATCGATGACCTGCAGCCGGCACCGGACAAGGTGCGCAAGGTCGCCGCCGCACTAGGGCTGGCCGAAGCAGGGCAGGCACTTGCCACGCAGGTGCAGCGCCAGCTCGATGAGGCTGCAGCGATTGGCAAGGGCCTGGGCCATGCGCCACGACTGATCCACGTGTCGGCCACCGGCGCCGGTGGCTCACCCACCGTTGCGGGTGCCGACAGTGCGTCGGCGCAACTGATCGCACTGGCTGGTGGTGTCAACATCGGCACCGAGGCGGGGGTGAAGAACTACTCGCAGCTGAGCAATGAAGGCGTGGTCGCCGCGGCGCCGGAGGTGATCCTGGTGACCGAGCATGACCTGCAGCTGTTCGGCGGTGCCGAAGGCCTGTGGAAGGCGTACCCGACGCTGAAGCAGACCCCGGCCGGTCAGGCCAACCGGGTCTGGGTGATGCCGGATGTGCAGCTGAAGTACACCAGCGTGGGCTCCGGTGCCGGTGCGCTGGCGCTGGCCAAGGCCCTGGCGGCGTTGCCGAAGGCATGAGTCCGGCGGATCGGCGCCGCCGTCGCGGGCGGACGATGTTGCTGGTGGCGTTGCTGGCACTGCTGGGGGCAGTGCTGGCCTCGTTCGCCGTGGGTCCGTTGCGGTTGCCGCCGCTGGAGGTGATGCAGGCGTTGGCGGTGAAGCTGGGTCTGCTCGATCCACAGGCGGTCAGCAGCCGCGACCTTGCTGTGGTCTGGCAGCTGCGTATTCCGCGTGCCCTGTTGGGCGCGATGGTCGGTGCGTCGCTGGCGATGGCCGGTGCCAGCCTGCAGGGCCTGTTCGGCAATCCGCTGGCCGATCCTGGCATTGTCGGTGTCAGCCAAGGCGCCGCACTGGGTGCAGTTGCCGCCATCGTGCTGGGCGCTGCCGGTGCGGCCGGTTGGCTGGTGCCGGTGGCCGCGTTCGCTGGCGGCGCACTGGCAATCGGCCTGACCTACGCATTGGCTCGGCCCGGCAAGGGCTCGGGCAACGCCACGCTGCTGCTGGTCGGTATCGCGATGGCCGCGTTCTGCTCGGCGTTGATCGGTTTCCTTACATATATCGCCAGCGAGAGCGAGCTGCAGTCGCTGGTGTTCTGGCAGATGGGCTCGCTGGCGCGCGCCAACTGGGCCGATGTGGTGGCCGTGGTGCCGTTGTTTGCCATCGGCGTGTTTGCGTTGCAGCGGTTGGCCACGCCGCTGGACATGCTGGCGCTGGGCGAACGCCAGGCACAGCACCTCGGGCTGGATGTGACCCGCACGCGGCGTCGTCTGGTGGCGTTCAGTGCGCTGCTGGTGGGCGCAGCGGTGGCGTTTGCCGGTTCGATCAGTTTCGTCGGCCTGGTGGTGCCGCACGTAGCGCGCCTGCTGGTCGGTCCGGGCCATCGCTGGCTGCTGCCGTTGTCCGGCCTGCTGGGCGCACTGCTGATCGTGGTGGCCGACACCGCGGCTCGCACGCTCGATCCCCCGGCGGAGATTCCGCTGGGCCTGTTCTCGGCCGCGCTGGGTGCGCCGTTCTTCCTCTGGCTGGTGTTGCAGCAGCGCCGCAAGGCCGCGCCATGAGCGTGCTGCTGAAGCTGCATGAGGTGGTGGTACGCCGCCAGCAGCGCGAGATCCTGCACGGCATCTCGCTGGCGTTCGAACCGGGTACGGTCACCGCACTGGTTGGCCCGAATGGCGCGGGCAAGTCCACGTTGTTGGCGGTCGCCGCCGGTGACCTGCGCGCTGACGCGGGCGAAGTCAGTCTGCTGGGCCGGCCGCTGACCAGCTACAAGGCCGGGCCACTGGCGCGCGAGCGCGCGGTGATGCCGCAGGAGCACGGCGTGCGCTTCGCGTTCAGTGTGGAAGAAGTGGTGGCGATGGGGCGGCTTCCGCATCCGCCGGATCCAGCCGTGGATGACGCCCAGGTGGAAGCGGCCATCGATGCCGCTGAACTGCAGGCGCTGCGCCTGCGCGAGGTGCAGCAGCTGTCGGGCGGTGAATCGGCACGGACCACGTTCGCGCGCGTGCTGGCGCAGGACACGCCGCTGCTGCTGCTGGATGAGCCGACCGCAGCGCTGGATCTGCGTCACCAGGAACGCACGCTGCGCAGTGTGCGCGCCTGTGCCGAAGCCGGTGCGTGCGTGATCGTGGTGCTGCACGACCTCAATCTGGCCGCGGGCTATGCCGACCGCATCGTGCTGCTGGAGCAGGGCAGGGTGGCAGCCGATGGCACGCCGTTGCAGGTGCTGACTGAAGAAAACCTGCGGCGGGTCTACCAGCAGGATGTGGTGGTGCTGGAGCATCCAAGGCGTGGGGTGCCGCTGGTGGTGGTGACGTAGTCCGGAACTGCCTGCGAAGGTGGAGGGCGCACGTAGTTGCGCCTCTCAATTTTGACGCAAATGGACCGGCGTTAGTGGCTTGCTGCTTTGGCAGTTACATTGCGCCCAACGGGCGATGCTCCGGCGGGCGGAGCATCGGCTTTACTTCTTGAATGCTCTGCCTCATTGATTGGCCTTCGCCGAAGATTCGAGAGGGGTGCTCAGTGTGGGTGTGATGTTTAATGAAGTGTGGGGCACGCGGGCGGCGGTACTCTGCGTGGCAATGGGACTCTCATTTCCGACTCAAGCGCAGCAGGATGTATCGTCGACCCTGTCCCGCTTGTTGCAGTGCCAGCTGACTCACCAGGAATTGGACAACTTCACTGATCGGATTGCAGCGGGCGACCTGACGGATTTCAGTCAGAGCAAGAAAGGTAATGGCGCGGCACTGATGCTCTGGGAGGCTCGGGCTCCTGTCATGGCGTGGGGAGAATCCTCGACGCTTGTGCATGTTTCGGGTGTTCAGGAGATGCTTCTTGCAATTCCGGTGCCCGTTGGAGAAGAGATGGAGCGGGGGAGATCCATTGCGAACCATATCGGGGGTATGTCATCGCGCTGGGATGCCGAGGCCATGGAAAGAGTGTATGGCTGGAAAGGACTCAATCTGTACAAAACGCTCCCTGGTGATCGACATGTACGGATGATTGTTGATCTTTCGTATTCACCGGGATGGGTGACGGTAGGCTGCACCTACGGGGAAATGAGCTGATCAGGGCCGCACGGGCGCATCGTGCCTTGCTCGACTTATCATGGTGCATCTGAATTTCTCAATGGACTGATGCAATGATCTGTAATGTTTCGCGTGGCGTGCTGCTGGCCGTGATGGCCGCCTCCGCAGGCGCCGCCAATGCGGCATCGACTTCGCCGGTGTCGCTGATGAGCGCGGGCGAGCAGGCCTCGCTGATCGAGAGCCGGTATTCCGCCGGCGGGGGCGCTCCGGTGGTTCCGGTGACTACCCGCTATTTCGCCAGTGATGAAGTGCTCATCAGCTGGGATGACCAGCAGGTGCTGATGCTGTGCAGGGAGGCGGTGTACCTGCAGATTCCTGCCGGCAAGGCAGGTGACGTTGCGCTGGCCGCTGAACAGCGGCAGATGATTGCCTATCAGGCAATGATGTCCGGCCTGGGTTCGCTTGCGACCGTGGCCGAAGCGGCGGGGGATTCGGTGGTGGTGGCAGACGACGGCAGCGAGACCCGTCGCGCAGGTGAAAGCAGCTGGGCCTACGGGGTGGAACGCCATGACGTCACTACCCAGCGCATGGCCGATGGCGCGCTGCGGATCCGGGCGCGCAAGACCGAGACCGTGAACAAGGCCAAGCCTGCGGAGCCGGACGACATGTTCAGCACCGAAGACGACCAGGCGGCGCGACTGTCGGAGCTGGCGCCGGTCGGCAGCTGGACCGAGGTGGTGGTCCATGGCGGCCCGCGCCAGGCGCAGGTGGATCCGGCGATGTCGTTGAAGGGATGGATCTCGATGGGGGACGACCAGGCTGCGACCGTAGCTGAGGCGCGCAAGCTGCATGAGTGCAAGTGAGCTGAGCTGGGGTCAGAGCCCTTTGCATTGGGCAAAGGGATCTGACCCCGGTCATTGCCGGCCTCATCGTTCTATTTATGTGCGTAATATTCACTTGCGCGCCAGATTGGCAGGTCTAGAATGCGCCCCATGAACCGGATGCCGCTCCTGAAGTTTTTCACCCTGACCCGCGCAAGCGCGGAACGGGCGTGTCTGCCTGGAGCCCCACGAGGCCGTTGAATCGGCCATCGCTGGACCTTCGACAGAGCGCCCTCCGGGGCGCTCTTTTCGTTTTCGTTTCTTGTGAGTCGACTAACAGTCGACTCTACCCAGTCGACCCTACCCAGTCGACCCTACCCAGTCGGCCCTACCCAGTACCCAAGGAGAACGTGCCATGCACCAGATCGCCGAGACCGAACGCTAGCCGCGCACCCTGTCGCCAACCGGGGTGCGCGGCCCCCGAAGTTGGCTTTGCAGGAACCTTTCTCATGAACACCCAAGTCCTTTCCCGCCGTCGCAATCTCGGCATCATTGCCCACATCGACGCCGGCAAGACCACGCTGACCGAACGCCTGTTGTGGAAAAGCGGCGAGATCCATCGCGTCGGCGAAGTGCACGATGGCAACGCGACCACCGATTTCTCGGCGATCGAACGCGAACGTGGCATCACCATCGGCGCTGCCGCCGTACAGGCGCAGTGGGCGCCACGCGACCTGCCGCCGCATCGGCTGACCCTGATCGACACTCCCGGCCACATCGACTTCGCCATTGAAGTTGAGCGTTCGCTGCGCGTGCTCGACGGAGCCGTGGCTGTGTTTTCGGCCGTGGATGGCGTGCAGCCGCAGTCGGAAACCGTGTGGCGCCAGGCGCGTCGCCATCGCGTGCCGCTGATCGCGTTCGTCAACAAGATGGACCGCGTCGGCGCTTCGTTCGACCGCGTGCTGGAGCAGCTGCAGGACAAGCTGAGGGCGCGGCCGTGGGCGCTCGGTGTGCCACTGGGCAGCGAAAGCGACTTCAACGGCTGGGTCGATCTGGTCGATGAGCGCGTGCTGCAGTGGGAAGATGGCGCCGTAACCGCGGTGACCCCGTGGGACGCCGCCGCGCGGGCCCAGTGGCAGGCCGAGCGCGATGCGCTGGTCGAAGCCGTAGCCGATCACGACGAACTGCTGGCTGATGCCTGGCTGGAGGGTCGCGTGATCGATGCGGAACTGCTGCGGGCGGCGATCCGACGGGCGACGCTGGCGGGTGCAGGCGTGCCGGTGCTGGCCGGTGCGGCCTTCAAGGACAAGGGCATCGAGACGCTGCTGGATGCGGTGGTCGATTACCTGCCGTCGCCGCTGGATCGGCCTGCAGTCACTGCTGAAAGCGAGAGCGGCGAGGTGGTGCTGCCGCCGGATCCAGACGGTCCGCTGGCGGGCCTGCTGTTCAAGATCACCCACCAGCAGCACGGCGCATTGAGCTTCGTGCGGCTGTACTCGGGGACCTTGAAGGTCGGTGATGCCGTGGCTAGTTCGCAGCATCCGCAGGGTCGACGTGTCAGTCGCCTGGTGCGGGTGCAGGCTGACCAGACTCACGACATCGAACAGGCCGTGGCCGGCGATATTGTGGCGGTGCTGGGCTGGAAGGATGCCGTCAGCGGTGAAACGCTGAGCGGGCGTGCGCAGCCGCTGCGCCTGGAGAACATCCAGGCACAGGCGCCGGTGCTGGCGTGGCGGCTGGAGCCGGCGCGTGCGGCCGACCTGATCCGGATGGCGCAGGGTCTGGCCAGCCTGGCCCAGGAAGATCCCTCGTTCCGCGTCGAAACCGATCGCGACACGGCGGAGACCCTGGTCTGGGGCATGGGCGAGCTGCACCTGGAGGTGATGGTCGAGCGCCTGCGCAGCGAGTGGAAGGTCGAGGTGGGCGTAGGTTCGCCGCGCGTGGCCTACCAGGAGACACCGCTGCGTGCGATGGCCGGCGTGGTGGGGCGGCTGGTCAAGCAGACCGGTGGCCAGGGCCAGTTCGCGCACGTGGTGCTGGATGTATCGCCGCGCGAGGACGACCAGGTCGTGTTCAACGACCGCATCGTCGGTGGCGTGGTGCCGCGCAGCTTCATCGCCGCGGTGGAAAAGGGCGTGCGTGCCGCGCTGTCGGAAGGTCCGCAGGGCCATCCGGTGGTCGGTATCGAGGTCAGTCTTGTCGATGGCCAGACCCATGCCAAGGACTCGTCGGAGATGGCGTTCCACCGTGCCGGTGCCGAAGCGGTCAAGGCGGCACTGGCCGAAGGTGGCACGCAACTGCTGGAGCCGGTGATGGCGGTGACGGTGCATTCGCCGTCAGCGTCGGTGGGTGACGTGGTTGGCGACCTCAACCGCCGCCACGGCCGTATTGCCCGCATCGAGGACCAGGACGGTCGTGCCGAGGTCAGTGGTTTCGCACCGCTGGCGCAGCTGGTGGGGTACACCACCTCGCTGCGGTCTCTCAGCCAGGGGCGGGCCAGCAGTGAGGCGCACCTGCATGGTTACGAGCCGGTACGCGCGGCATGAGGAAAGGCGAGGGGAGCCCGTGAGCGGGCTCCCTTTTTTTGTCGTCGGGAGCGCCCATCCACGCATGGCGTGGATCTACCGGGTGATCGGGTTGCAGGCCCTGCAGTAGATCCACGCCATGCGTGGATGAATTCGCATCGACACCGGGATAATGCACTGCATCGCAACAAAACTGCAGAAAAAGCTGGATTAAAGTGATGCCTCACGATAAATTGCGCACCCCCCGTTGCTCGCCGCCGCCCGCACCCCTCTCATGCGTGATGACAAAGACCCCGGAACCCTGGAGCTGACCCTGCCGCGAAAGCGCGGTCGTCCGCCCAAGTTCGGGTACGCAATGAGTGACGCGCAGCGCGCAGCGCGCTACCGCGCGCGCCGGGCCGGGCAGGCCAACCACGCCGATGTGCGCTCCTGCTCGGACATGGTGCTGCTGGACAAGATCCGCGCTGCTGTGAGCGCGCGCGACACCGAGCTGGCCGGGTTCCTGGTCCACGTCCTCTGGCAGCGCTACCCCCTGCAGTTGAAATAGGCCGTCGGTGGGGTGGCCGTTGTCATCGAGCTTGTTGATAATGCGGGATTCAGGTTGTTCCCGCTGGCGCGCCCGGGATGGCAGGCGCGCATGATCGAACGGTTCCCAAGATGACGACCACCAGCGACACCACCACCGAAGCGGCGCCGAGCAGCGCCCCCCTGTTCTACACCCGTCCGGTGCCGCTGCAGGCCGATGTGCATGCCGATCTGCGCATCCTGCCGGGCAGACTCGAGTTTGCCGCCGGCAACAACGCCATTCCGCTGGTGCTGGGCGAGTTCTCGCTGGCCCTGCACCACTTCCCGATCCTGTTCGCTGGCCCGACCGCCGTGCCGATGGCCGCCGTCGGTGTTTCCGACCAGAACCTGTTCATCAAGGACGGCCTGTGGGAAGACGAGGCCTATATCCCGGCCTACCTGCGTCGCCACCCCTTCATCTTCATCGACACCGGTGCGGACAACGATTTCCTGCTGGGCATCGACGAAGAGAGCTCGCGCGTGGTCAAGGGCGGTGACGAAGGTCAGCCGCTGTTCGTGGACGGCAAGGCCACCGACATGGTGCAGCAGGCGTTGGAGTTCTGCGGCCAGTACACCCGCGAGCACGAACAGACCCAGGCCTTCTCCAAGGCCCTGATCGACAACGGCCTGCTGGTCGAGCGCAACGCCACCGTCCGCACTCCGGATGGCCGCGAGTTCAATCTCAACGGCTTCCTGGTGGTGGACGTCGAGAAGTTCGTGGCGCTGCCGGAAGCGACCGTGGTCGAGTGGCACCGCAGCGGCTGGCTGGCGCTGATCCACCAGCACCTGATGTCGCTGGGTCGCTTCAATGACCTGACCCGTCGCCAGGTCGAGCGCCTGGCGGCCTGATCAGGCCAAGGGTGCGGCTTCCGCCTCGCGGGAGCCGTGCCACTGCTGCAATCCCCGCAGCAGTCGCCGCGCCTCGACCCAGTCAGGCGCGGCCTCATGCCCCAGTTCCCACAGGTCGGCCGCTGTGCCGGCCTGATCCGTTGCCCGGCACATCTGCAGCGTTCCCTGCAGCCGGTGAGCATGATGGCGCAGTGTCG
Source organism: Stenotrophomonas sp. 62841_Sma (assembly GCF_056482945.1). Lineage (NCBI taxonomy): Bacteria > Pseudomonadati > Pseudomonadota > Gammaproteobacteria > Lysobacterales > Lysobacteraceae > Stenotrophomonas > Stenotrophomonas sp. 62841_Sma. The sequence continues at coordinate 2,333,846 of NZ_CM151224.1, forward strand.
AGGCATCGGTGTCCTGCACGGCCTCTTCAATCCTGGCCAGCTCATGGGCAATGTCCGCAGTGTAATCCGGCGCGGCGCCAGGGGTGTCATCGGGCGCAGTGCCGTGCGCCGAGGGCGGCAGGTCCAGCGCCTGCAGCAGGCTCGCAACCTGCAGCGGCTTGACCAGGATGGCGTCGAAGCCGGCCCTTCGGCAGCGTGTCGCGTGCCGGCGCCCCATGCGGGCGGACAGGGCAATCACTCGCAGAGGTGCCTGTGCCTGCGCACGCAGCTGCTGCGCCAGTGCATAGCCATCCGAGCCGCGAAGCCCGATATCCAGTACGACCGTGCCGCGCGGTCGTAGCGCATGCTCGGCCAATGCGGCATCGGCATCGGCAACCGCGCGTACGTCGGCGCCCAGCCGACGCAGTTGCTCTGCGACGACATGCCGGCTGAGTGCATGATCTTCGACAAGGAGCAGGTCGATGCCGGTCAGTGGCGTCTGCTGCAGCGGCTCGATGGGCGGCTGATCGCCGTGAACGGCGCGGACCGGCAATCGCAGGGTGAAGCGGCTGCCGCGCCCATGCACGCTGTGTGCGGTCAGGTTGCCGCCCATGGCAACGGCCAGTTCGTGCGCAATCGTCAGGCCAAGCCCGCTGCCGCCACGTCTCTGGCCATCCTCGTTCTGCTGGAATGGTCGGAACAGAAGCGCCAGTTGAGCGGGTGCGATGCCGATGCCGCTGTCGATCACATCCAGCAACAGCTCCCGGGGAGACAGGGCGGGTTGTAGTTGCAGGCGCACCTCGATACCGCCGACATCGGTGAATTTCAATGCATTGCCCAGCAGGTTGTCGATAATCTGGCGCAGTCCATCAGCATCGAGCACAACCACCGGCGCTGGATCGGGCGCGCGATCCGACTGGAGTGACAGCCCTCTCCGCAGTGCCTCCGGCCGGATTGCTTCCAGTGCACGGGCACAGAGTTGGCCGACGTCGCAGGGCGTGGGATGCGGCCTGAAGCTGCCGCTGGCAAGGCGCGAGAACGCCAGCGAGCGATCGAGCAGCCTGCGCAGCGAGTGACCGGCGGCAAGGGCAGCCGCGAGCAGTTCACGCTGCCCCTTGGGCAGGTGTGACTGGCTCAGCAGGTCGATCGAAGCCAGTACTGTCTGCGCGGAATTGCGCACTTCATGGCTGATCATTCCCGCCGCGCGCCCGAGGCGTTGTTCCGCGCGGCCGATTCGCCAGCGTAACGCCTGCCAGAGCACGGGCAGGCCGATGAGTGCCGCGGCCAGACACAGCAGCCAGAGCAGGAGCGGGGAACGCACCCGATCCAGTGCGCTCTCGATGGATGTGGGCAGCATCTGCTGCGCCCACAACTCCAGCAGGCCTGCGTGCTCTTCGAGGGTGATGGCGCGCAGCGCCTGATCGATGCGCGCCAGCAGCTGCTGGTCCTCCCGGCGGACAAGCAGGTGCAGATCGGTGGAGAATCCGCTGTCGAACGGGTGCAATTGCAGGTTTCCCGTGAAGTGCTGCCGGATCATCGAGTGCAGCGTTGCTTCCAGGCCGATCGCAGCATCGGCGTTGCCGCTTTCAACAGCGGCCAGGGCCGCATGGCGGTCGGGGAGATGCAGGAGGTGGATCCGGGGGTGGTGGATCGTCAGCCAGTCGGCATAGGGACCGCCTTCAACTACGGCCAGCAGCTGCGCCCTCACGCCGGTAATGTCACGGGGCGGGTGCTCGCCTTTACGCACAGCCAATACCGTCTTGCCGCCATGGAAGGCGCCGGAGGCCCTCAGGTTGGGACAGGGAAGCGGGTGATGCGAGGGGCTGCCCATGACCAGCACCAGGTCGGCCTCGTCCCGGCAGACGGCAGCGACCGCTGCGCTCGTGCTGGGGTAGTTGAGATCGCGGAAGCGCAGGCCGGAATGCCGAGCCACAAGCGTGGCATAGCCATGGGCGAGGGTGGGCAGTGCGCTTGAATCCGCCAGCGTTGGGGGGAGCGGTCGCAATGATGGCGCGGTGGCAACCCGCACTTCGCGGCCGGCGGACCATCTCCGCAACTGTGCATCCTCGGCCGATGCAGCCGGCAGCAGGATCAGGGCCAGCAACAACGTGCACGACGTGCGCAGACGGAGGCGAACGCGCCGCCTCATTGGAGCTCCAGCTGCTGCCGCAGTGCATAGATCTCCACGTCATTACGCAACCCGAGCTTGCGCAGGGCGGCGACCTTCTGGGTGCTGACCGTCTTGACGCTGCGGTGGCGGCGCAGCGCGATCTCCGAGACAGTCAGGCCGGCCAGGAGCAGGTCCAGCACTTCGCGTTCATTGCGGCTGAGTTCCTCGCGGCACGCCGGGAACAGGCAATCAGCAGGGAGGCGGCACAGCCCTTGAGAGATGCGCACGATGGCATCAGACAGCATCTCCAGGGGCTCGGACTTGCTGACTACGCCGGAGATGCCGCTCGCCAGCAGGTGGTCGATGCGGGTGGTTGGCGTCAGCGTGGCGAAGGCGAGCAGGGGGATATGTGGAAAACACTCGCGCAGCAGGGGAACCAGCTCATCACTGCTGCGGTCGCCAGGCGCCAGGGTGAGATCGACGATGGCGACATCGACTGCCAGCTGGCGGAGGCTGCCGATGAGCTCGTCGCTGCGGGTGTGGCTGGCGACAATGCTGAAGCGAACGTCGCGGGACAGGTGCAGGGCGGTGCCGCGGCGGACGATTTCGTGATCGTCGAGGAGTGCCAGCCGCAGTCGGCGCGGTGCAGGATATCCATTCATGCGCAGGGAGGTGATCGGCGCCCGCAGGGCGTGGCGATCATTCTGGCGCCGCTGTCGCGTCGAGCATCGAACTTGTTTGAATTTTGCGATTATTCCTAAGAATCGATGCGTAAAGCCCATCAATTCAATGCCGCCGATTGATGAGGTGGATCGTCAGTACCCAATCACGCGCTTCGGGGTACTTCGCTCGCGCTGCGCAGGTCGCGGGCCATTTCGCTGGTCGCAGCCCATCCGAGATCCGCATACAGTGGTTTCCCTTGGGTGGTAGCGTGCAGCACCGCGTAGGCCACCGCTCGTCCGGCGAATGCATGGTCGGCCAGTTTCATCAGCTGGCGGGCGATGCCGCGACGCCGATAGCCGGGCTCCACGTAGACATTGAGTACGTAGCCGCGCGTGTCCTGCTCTGGATGGGCGGGGTGGGGCGGCCAGTCGATCAGCATCAGGCCAATGCCTGCGATGGGTTGTCCATTGTCGGAAAGGACATGGCCGAAGTAGTCGCCTGACACCAGGCGCGGTTCGAGCCAGGTACGGAACGGGGCCGCCATCTGCTGAAGGATCTCTTCGCTCCGGCCGCTTTCACGGAACATCGCTTCTCGGTGAGCGCAGATGAGGTCGAGGTCGCACGGAAGGATCTGCCGGACTTCGAATCCATTCCAGGAGGTTGTGATGGCATCGTCCGCGGGGCTGTTCATCGATCGTGTATCCGTTCCGGCCTTGCTGGCCTGCCCAGCATCGTATCTGCAGGGCGCGTCGCGAGTGCACCACGTTGCAATGATTGATGATCGACTGATGCTCCAGGACGATCGACCCGGGCAGAAGGTGCCGCGTCATCGCACCGATTGCGGCACCCGCCTCAGCTTGCGGGTGTCGTAACCCATGGCCGCAATCCGCTCGACCGCCTGCTGGTAGTCACTGTCCGACACCTGCGGGGTGCGGGCCATGTACCAGACGTAATCGCGCTTGCTTCGTGCCACGATGGTCTGGCGGTAGCTTTCATCGAGCCAGGCGATCACGTACTCAGCCTGGATCGGCCAGATGAACTGCATGCCCCAGACCGCGCCGTTGCCTTCCTTCTCGACACGACCGATGGGGTGCATGGACTTCTGTGGCGCTTCGAAGCTGCCTTTGCGGTACGTGAAGGTGGTCTGGATGCGTCCATCGGGGCGCAGGGCATAGCTCTCCACGGCGTCGAAGGCTTCGCGCTCAGGGCGCGACGGGATATGCGCGATCACGTACCAGTCGCCCATGAAGCGCGGCACATCCACCGACGGTGGACGCGGCAACGGGCGGGTGTCGCTGGAACTGCAGCCGGAACCGAACAGGCCGACCGCGATCAGGGGAAGCAGCGGAAACATGCGCATCGGGCACCTCAGCGGGGTCGGAACAGATAGTGGGCCACCAGCCACTGCTGGCCGTCGTCGTAGCCGAACAGCTCGGCGCATGCCATCCAGAACATCCGCCAGCGCTGCCACCAGACCTTCGCTGCAACCTGGCCATAGGTGGCGATCAACACCGGCATCACCTGCTCGCGGGCTGCATCCTGGTTGGCCAGCCAGTGGTCGGCCGTGCGCTGGTAATGGGTGCCGTCCAGCAGCCAGCGTTGCTCCAGGCGCAAGTCGCGCTGGAAATGCAGCAGCGTGTCGGCCGCCGGCATCAGTCCGCCGGTAAAGAAGTGGCGACCCATCCAGTTGTCGCCGCCGTCTGTCTCGAACGGATACATCAGTGTGCGATGGGCGAAGATGTGCACGAACAGTGCACCGTCCGGTTTCAGCCACCGTGCGATGCCTGCCAGCAGGCGCTGGTAGTTGCGTACGTGCTCGAACATCTCCACCGAGACACAGCGGTCGAACCGGGCCGTCGGCAGGTCAAGCTGGTTGACGTCGCGGGTCATCACCTCGACGTTGCCCAGGCCGCGCGCCTGGCACTGTGCCATGATGTACTGGCGTTGGCTGTGCGAGTTGGAGACGGCGGTGATATGCGCCTGCGGGTAACGTTCGGCCATCCACAGGGTCAATGAGCCCCAGCCGCAGCCCAGCTCAAGTATCTGCTGGCCATCGGCCAGTCCGGCGCGCTGGCCGTACAGTTCCAGCATGGCGTCCTCGGCCTGGTCCAGCGTTTCGCGCCCGGTGGCGTAGTAGCAGCTGCTGTACTTCAGCCGCTTGCCCAGGCAGGCCTGGAAGAATGCCGCGGGAACTTCGTAGTGCTGGCGGTTGGCCGCTTCGGTATGCAGCGCGAGTGGGCTGTCGGCCAGCTCGGCGATGCGCTGGCTGAAGCGTGCCGATTGGCCTTCGATGCCGCCTTCGCTTTCCTCATGCAGGCGTTGCGCGCACAAGCGGCGGATGCCCGCACGCAGCGCCGCATCGGGCACCAGCCCACGTTCGGCCCAGGCGATCAGCCCGGTTTCCGCATCTTCGGCCGGATTCAGTGACGGGATCGCGCTCATGCGGAATGCTCCTTGGAAGAACGGGGGAACCAGGGAAAGAACATCGATGTAGTGCGCTGGTAGGCGCGGTAGTCGTCGCCCCGGCTGCGCAGCGCTTGCTTTTCAGTGAAGGGAATGCCGCTGAGATAGCGCAGGAACACGTACATCAGCAGCGGGCCGGCCCAGGCCAGCCACCACAGTGGCGAGCCGACCGCGAGCAGGACATAGCTGAACCAGTGCAGCCACTCGAAGAAGTAGTTGGGGTGGCGGGAGTAACGCCACAGCCCCTCGCGGCAGGTTCGGCCATTGTTCGCCGGGTCGGCGCGGAAGCGGGCCAACTGGCGGTCGGCCAGGCTCTCGCCGCCGACGCTCAGCAGCCAGACAAGTGCGGCGGCCACGATCCACAACGTCATGCTTGTCTGCGGATTGGCCGCCACCGCGACGAAGGGCAGGGCGAACAGCACGACCAGCAGCGCCTGGGCCATGAAGAAGCCGAAGATCTTGCCTTGGTGCCCCTGCCAGTGCTCGCGCAGATAACGGTAGCGGCCGTCTTCCTGTTCGTGGCGGACCCGGTGCCACAGGTGCAAGGCGAGTCGACTGCCCCACAGGCCACCGAGCACGCCGAGCGCCATCCGTGGCGCCGCCGCACCATCGCCGAGCCACGCCAGCAACAGGGCTGACGCGCCCATGCCCTTGGCCCAGAGCACATCGACCACGCCGATGTTGTGATGGCGGCGCTGCCAGGCCCAACCCCAGCTCATCACAAGTACGGCATACAGCAGGACCCACAACAGATTGATCATGACGGTGCTCCTGCCAAGGGCGGCGGGAGGGTGCGGGAGCCGCGACGAGCGGCCATGCACAGCAGCGAAAGCGCGATGCTCCAGCCCACACCCAGCACCAGCAGGCCCTGCCACAGCGGCGCAGTGAAACGGACCGCCTCGAAACCGCGCGCTGCGGAGAGATACGCCAGCGGGGCCAGCAACAGGCCAAACAGGGCTGGCAGGGCAGGGTGGCGCAGCAGGAAGCGCATCGAAGTGGTCAGCGTCATCGCAAACGCGGCCCACAACGCCATGATCCAAAGGGGCGGAGTCCAGCCCAGCGGGGCAGCAGCGTAGCGCACGGCGCCGCTGGCGGCGGCACTGGCGTCGACCAGCCACGCGCAGGCCAGCGCCAGCAGCATCAGCCGAAGGTCCAGTCGAGGGTGCGGTGAAGTCAGCAGCTGGCTGCCGATATAGATCGTTGCGGCCAGCAGCGCCGGCCACTGCCAGCCTCGCCCTGCGCCGGCCACGGCACACAGCCAGACCAGCTGGTTGCCAAGCAGATTGGCCCAGAACCGGCGCATGTCAGCGGCTGTCGCCCGCAGCGAGGACGGGCCGGTGGTCCGGACGGGCCAGCAGCAGATGCGAGACGCCGATCGAACGTTCCAGGAAGCCGCCCTCGCAATAGGCCAGATAGAATTCCCACAGCCGGCAGAAGCGTGCATCAAAGCCCTGCGCCTGCACCGCAGGCAGCTGGGCCAGGAAACGTTGGCGCCAGGCGCGCAGGGTCAGTGCGTAGGAGTGGCCGAAATCCTGCTGGGCGATCAGCTGCAGGTCGCTGGATCGGGTCTTGGCGGCCATGATCGCGTTGATCGATGGGATGAAGCTGCCCGGAAATACATAGCGCTTGATGTAGTCGACGCTGCGCCGGGCCTGTTCGTAGCGATGGTCCTCGATGGTGATGGCCTGCAGCAGGGCAACGCCATCCGGCTTGAGCAGGCGTTGCAGCGTAGCCATGTAGGTGTCCAGGTACTCGGCGCCGATCGCTTCGATCATCTCGATCGAGACCAGCTTGTCGAACTGGCCCTGCAGGTCGCGGTAGTCCTGCATCAGCAGCGTGACCTGGTCCTGCAGGCCCGCTGCCTCTACGCGTTGGGCGGCGAGCGCATGCTGTTCCGCGGAAATGGTGGTGGTGGTCACATGGCAGCCATAGTGCTGGGCGGCGTGTACCGCGAAACCGCCCCAGCCGGTGCCGATCTCCACCACGCGGTCGCCTGGCTTGAGTTGCAGCTGCTGGCAGATGCGGTCCAGCTTGCGCCGCGAGGCGGATTCCAATGACTCGGATTCGCTGTCGAACATCGCCGACGAGTACATCAGGTCCGGCGACAGGAACAGGGCAAAGAAGTCGTTGCCCAGGTCATAGTGCGCGGCGATATTGCGGCGGCTGCCTTCACGGCTGTTGCGGCGCAGGCGGTTCCAGACCCGCAGCATCCCCCCACCCAAGCGGGCCGGGCCACGCTCCATGCCGTCGAGCAGATCGCGATTGCGCACCAGCAGCCGGATCAGTGCCACCAGATCGTCGCAGTGCCACTCGCCCTGGATGTAGCTTTCGCCTGCGCCCACGCTGCCTTGCGCAGCAACCTTGCGATAGAACGCCGGGTCATCGATGGTGACGGCGACATGCAGTTCACCACGGGCATCGCCCAGCCAGACTTCGCCGAGTGCATCGCGCACGCACAGCCGGCCGTCGCGCATGGGGGCAAGCTGGGCCAGCAGGCGGCGGCGCAGGAACGCGTCCAAGGCGCCGGGGCGCGGCAGGGCAACCCAGGGAGTCATCGAGTTCATCGCGGTTTCTCGGCAAGAGTGGGGTGGTCGTGTACCGGGTTGCGTTTCAACCACAGCCGCAGTGCGTGCCAGTGAATGGCGGCCACCACCTGGGTGGTCATCAGGGGATAGCAGGCCAGGACCCGGGCCAGCCCGCGGCCATCCAAGGCACGCCGCTGCATGGCCTGGGTGGCATCAAACTGGCGCACGCCGTCCCGCCAGACCTGCATGTGCACGCGCAGGTCCTGGTCGGGGCGGTTGAATCGCCAGTCGTAGCCGCAGTCCATCGGCATGAACGGCGAGACATGGAAGCACTTGTCGAACTGCCAACGCAGTGAGCTGCCTTCGTGCGTGGCGGTGGCGACTGGCAGCACATAGGCGTGCCGTTCCTTCCAGGGCGTGTTGGTGATCTCGGCGACAATGCAGTCCAGCGTGCTGCCGTTGGCCTGGTAGCAGTAGTAGAAACTGACCGGGTTGAACACGTGCCCGGCAAAGCGAAGATGCGTGAGCAGGCGCACCGGGCCGGTCGGCCGGTAGCCAAGCGTGTGGGCAGCGTGATCGCGGATGGCATCGGCCAGTGGCCGTGCGGGATCGCCGAAGTAGTCGCTGCGGCGGAACTCGGCCAGGTTGCGGCGATTGACCGACCACAACCAGCGCCCGTCGAACACCGTATCGAGTTCGTCCAGATCGAGCAGCAGCTGGGCGATGGGGTAACGGAAGGCATGCGGGTGCGGATGATGCCGGCGATGCATCACCTGCCCGATGTAGAGCGCGCTGGCACTCATGCCGCCACCTCATCCGCGGCGGATGCCAGCCGATGTGGAGCGCAGGCCTGCAGGGCATCGACCACGCGGCGGGCGCTGCGGATGCCATCCTCATGGAAGCCCCAGCCCCAATAGGCGCCTGCGAACCACGTATGGCGACGGCCCTGCAGTTCCGCCCAGCGCTGTTGCGCGCGCACTGCGGCATGGTCGTGCACCGGGTGGGCGTAGCGCAGCGTACGCAGTACTTTGGCCGGATCGATTGCCTCGCTGCGGTTGAGGGTAACCACCAGGGGCGTATCGCCGGGCAGGCCCTGCAGCAGGTTCATGCAGTAGCTGACCGTGCAGGGCGCGGCGCGATCCTCTGGCACGTGCGCGTTCCATGCCGCCCACGCCTTGCGGTTGCGCGGCAGCAATGACGCATCGGTGTGCAGTACGGCCTCGTTGGATTGATAGCGGATGGCGCCGAGGACCTCACGCTCGATGGCATCGGCGTCGGCCAGCAACGCCAGCGCCTGGTCGCTGTGGCAGGCCAGGATCACTTCGTCGAAGGCCTCCGCGCCGGCCGCGCTGTGCACGCGTGCACCCCAGGGCATGCGTTCGACCATCCTGACCGGGCATTGCAGCCGCTCATGCACCCGCCAGCGGCGGCGCAGCGCATCCACGTAGCGCGCCGATCCCCCGCTGACCACCCGCCAGCTCGGGCGCCCGGTCATCTGCAGCATCTGGTGATTGGCCATGAACTGGGCCAGGTAGCGCGCCGGGAAGTCCTGCACGGTGGCGGTCGGTGAGGACCACAGTGCCGAGGCCATCGGCAGCAGGTGCTCGTCGATGAAGGCCTCGCCATAGCGCTGGCTGCGCAGGTACTCGCCGAGCGTGGGGCCGTCTTCCTCGGCCAGCAGCAACGGCGCATCCCGATAGAACCGGCGCAGGTCGGCCAGCATGCCCCAGAATCGAGGTGACACCAGGTTGCGGCGCTGGCAGAACAGGCCATCCAGCGAGGTGGCGTTGTACTCCACGCCGCTGCGCTCGCTGTGCATCGAGAAGCTCATCGTGGTCGGCTGCGAAGCCACACCCAGCTCGTCGAAGAGCGCGGTCAGCAGCGGATAGTGTTGGGGATTGAACACGATGAACCCGGTATCCACCGTCATGCGTGTGCCATCCACCTGCACGTCGTGCGTGTGGGTATGGCCACCGAGGTAGTCGTTGGCCTCGAACAGCGTGACGTCGTGCTGGCCATCGAGCCACCAGGCACTGGCCAGCCCCGCGATACCCGAGCCGATGACGGCGATGCGCATGTCAGTACCTCGCCTTGGCCAGGACCCACTCGGGGATGGGCTTGAGCCCTTTGACCAGGCCCAGGGCCGCCATCGCGCGCAGTCCGTACCAGGTCAAATCCACTTCCCACCAGCGGAAGCCCTGGCGGACAGTGCCGGGGAAGAAGTGGTGGTTGTTGTGCCAGCCTTCGCCGAAGGTGAGCAGCGCCAGCCAGAGGTTGTTGCGGCTGTCATCGCGTGTGTCGAAGCGGCGGCGGCCGAATCGATGCGCCAGCGAATTGATGGTGACCGTGGCATGGAAAAGCACGATGGTGGAGATGAAGAAGCCCCACACCAGCAGCTGTGGGCCGGAGGTGTGCAGGCCCGGTGCCCAGCGCTCCAACCCGGTGCCCAATGCATACAGCGCTGCGGCCAGCAGTACCGGTACGGCCGTATCGAAACGGTCCAGCCAGCGCAGTTCGGGGAAGCGCGCCAGGTCCGGTACCCGTGACAGATCGGTGGCGAACGCCTCGCGGGTCAGGAACCAACCCATGTGGCTGCGCCAGAAGCCGCCCTCGCGTGGCGAGTGCGGATCCAGCGGCTGGTCGGCATGCCGATGGTGATGGCGATGATGGGCGGCCCACCAAAGCGGCCCACGCTGCACGCTGGAGGCGCCGATGACAGCGAACACGAACTGCACCGGCCGCGATGCCTGGAAGGTCCGGTGCGAGAAATAGCGGTGATAGAACGCCGTGATGGCAAACATGCGCACCGCATAGAGCACTGCGGCGACGATCACCGCTGTCCATGAGATTCCGACCCAGAGCACAGCGATGCAGGCCAGGTGCATCAGTGCGAATGGCACGGCGCGCAACCAGTCGATGCGGCCGGGCTGTTCGCCGGTGGTCTCTGCGACGTTGCCGGTGTCGATCCAGCGCTGCAGCGTACGCAGCAGGCGCGAGCGTCGACGGGGGAGGGGCGTTACAGAGGCCATTGGGGGATCTCGGCGGGTGTCGTGTCTACCTGTACGCAGCAGCGCGTGCAATGGATGCGCTGCGACGCGAAGAATCTCGACTTCACCTGGGCGTCACGGCGCAGCGGTCGACCAGAGGATGCGTCCAGGCCTGCTGCCATTCCGCGGCAGTCTGCTCGGCAGCTGGCGAGCTGAAGCGCACCGTCACCTGCGGGTAGCTGCCGCGGGCATCGCGCAGGTTGCTGGTGCCGCGGAATTCCAGCAGGCGGCGGTCGGTGCTGGCATAGACCAGTGACAGACGCGGGGCGATGCCGCCGTACCAGGTGTCCAGACTGACGTCGATCGACTGGCCATCAATACCCTGCCAACGTACCGGACCGATGCGCCGCACCTGCACCGGGAAGTAGCGCTGCCGCCCCGGCACCAGAAAGGGCAGGCTGATGCGTTCGCCGCGCAGCAGCGCCGGCCAGTGCAGGCGCACCGCGGCGTCGAACCCTGCATCGATCACCGCGTCCGGCGGCAGTTCAAGCCGGCGCTGATGCGGCTGGCTGGCGGCATCTTCCTTCCAGGCAATCGACACCGAGTGGCCAGTGGCGTCGACTTCGGCGGTCTGGCCGCTGCGGCGGTCCTGCAGCGAATAGCTCCGTGCCTGCGGGCGGGCGCTGGCGGGAAGATGCTTGCGGGCGAAGGGCTGGCCATCCGGGCACTGGTACAGCACCCAGCGTTCGGCACCCTCCGTTGCCTCGCGCCGCCAGTGCACTTCACGGTAGAGGATGTCGCCCTGCGCGGAGGTGGCCACACCCTCACTTCGCAGCCAGGGTGCCGCCAGCGCGGCATGGGGCAGGCACAGCAGCAGCCAGGCAGTGCGCATGGTGTTCATCCGGAAGGGTAGGTCTCTCAGGTCATACGGCGGGGGCGCCCGGTTGGATGCGCAGTGCCGACTGCATCCAATGGCTGCCCCTGCACGTACAGAGGACAGACCTTCACCCGCCCGCCGCGAACGCAGATGTACCCTGACGCCGCCAGCACACTCCTCAACTTCGATACCGCACGTACCGTGTCCAGTTCCCAGCAGCCGAGCAGCGAGCCGACGAACTGGGCCGGTGACATGGACGGCGTGGCGCGGCTGCGCGACCGCGAGTGTTTCATGCGGATCTACGACTACTTCATGCCGCGGCTGTGCGTGTACCTGCGCGGCCTGGGCGCACCCGATGCCGTAGCCGAGGAGCTGGCGCAGGAATGCCTGTTGCGCCTATGGCTGCGGGCCGCCGATTTCGATCCGGCACAGGGGGCGCTGAGTACGTGGCTGTATCGCATCGCCCGCAACCTGCATATCGATCGAGTGCGCCGCGAGCGCAGCTGGATGCAGGTGCAGGCAGCGGTGGAGGACGCGGCGACGCTGGATGTGATCGAGCGCAGCAGCGCCGAACAGTTCGCCGACCAGGCGCGTCTGCGCCAGCGCATCAACGAGCTGCCTGCGGTGCAGGCGCGGCTGGTGCGGATGTCCTATTTCGAAGCCAAGAGCCACAGCGAAATCGCCGAAGCGCTGGGCATGCCGCTGGGGACGGTCAAATCGCACCTGCGCCGTGCCTTCCTGCAACTGCAGGCGAAAGTGGGAGGTGTGCTGTGAATCCGCACCACCACCTGCACGAATCCACCTTGATGAGCTATGCCGCCGGCGCGTTGCCGGCGCCGTTGAGCATCGTGGCCGGTGCCCATCTGGAGCAGTGCCCGCATTGCCGTCAGCGCCTGCGCGATGCTGAGGCGATCGGTTCGGTGCTGCTGGAGCAGACCCGGCCGCCTGCAAACGACACGCGGCGCGAACAGTTGCGCGAGGCCATGCTGATGCAGCTGGCCACGGAAACCCCGACGGCCATGGCGGAATCCCTGCGCCCTATGCCGAAGGAGCGGCCCGAGGCCGATCCCGATCATCTGCCGGCGTCACTGCATCCCTACTTTGGCACCTCGCTGGGTGACCTGCGCTGGCGCTGGATGGCGCCGGGGGTGCACTGCATCCGGGCCGAACAGATGCCCTCGCTGATCATGCTGAAGATCGCCCCCGGCAAGTGCCTGCCCATGCACAGCCATGGCCGCAGCGAGCTGACCCAGATCCTGCGCGGTTCCTACAACGACGCGCTGGGGCTGTTCGCGCCGGGTGACGTTGCGGATCTGGACGAGGAGGTGGAGCACCAGCCGGTGACCGCGCCGGGTGTGCCGTGCATCTGCGTGTCTGCGTTGGATGCGCCGTTGGTGTTCAGCGGTTGGCTGGCGCGGAAGATCCAGCGTTTCGTGAAACTCTGAGGCGGGTGCGATGATGGTCGGGACGGGTGCATTGCGGATTCTGTTGACCGGTGCCGCTGGCCTGGTCGGGCAGGGTGTGGTGCTGGCCTGCCAGCGCTCACAACAGGTTTCCCGCCTGACCGCGCTGGTCCGTCACCCCGGCAGTCTGAGCGGCACCGGCAGCGAACTGATTGTCCCGGACTTTCTGCGTATCCAGGAGCGGGTGGAGGAGCTTGCCGGGTTCGATGCATGCCTCTACTGCGCCGGTGCGCCACCGGTCGGCACCGCCGAGGCCGAGTACCGACGCGTTACCGTGGACACCACGCTGGCGGTGGCCCGTGCCTGGGCGGCCGCGAATCCCGAGGGATGCTTTCTGTATGTATCCGGTGCGGGTGCAGACCCTCAGAGCCGGCTGATGCCGCTGAGGGTCAAGGGCGAGACCGAAGTTGCTTTGCAGGCCCTGCCGGTGCGCTCGGTGATGCTGCGCCCGGGGGGCGTCAGGCCGGTCGCGGGAACCGGCACCCGTCATGCCCTGTTGAAGCCCTTGTACTGGGGCGGCGCGCCGTTGATGAAGCTGGCCGGTGCGATTGCGCCTTCGTTGATGACCAGCAATCTGGCCCTGGGCCAGGCGATGATTGCACTGGCCGCCAGGGAGCATCCGCCGGCCAAGGTGGAGTGCGCGGACATCAACCGGATCGCCGCTGGCATGCGCGATCCGGCGTCCTGACCTCAGTGCGGCGTCGCCTCCAGCGCGGTGCGGACCGCCGCTGCAAGATCACTGCGGGTAAACGGCTTTGGCAGCAATGAAACGGCGCGTCCCTGGCTGCCCACCTGGTCGTGGTCGCGTGGATAGCCCGACGTGAACAGGACGGCGACTTCCGGCCAGCGTTCACGTACTTCGTGCACCAGTTCCCAGCCCGACATGCCGGGCATCACCACGTCCGAGAACAGCAGATCCACCTTGGTATCGGGGCGTTCCAGCAGCCGCAGTGCGGAGGGGCCGTCGTGGGCTTCCAGCACGCGGTAGCCGAACAGCCGCAGCGCATCCACCGTGTGGGCACGGACATCGTCATTGTCCTCGGCCACCAGAATGGTTTCCTCGCGCGGTGAGTAACCCGCCAGGCCGGTCTGTGGGGTGCGTGCTTCGCAGGGCAGGGACAGCGGAGAGCGCGGGAACATCATGGTGATGCTGGTACCGCCGCCTTCCACCGAGTCGATCAGCACGTGGCCGCCGGACTGCTTGACGAAGCCATGCACCATGGACAGGCCAAGCCCGGTGCCGCGGCCAACCTGTTTGGTGGTGAAGAACGGCTCGAACACGCGCGCCAGGGTCGCTGCGTCCATGCCGTGGCCATTGTCGCGCACCCGCAACATCACGTACTCGCCTGGCGTTGCATCGGGAAACAGGGCGGCGTAGTCGTGGTCGAGGTGGCTGTTGTCGACTTCGATCACCAGCCGGCCGCCATGCGGCATCGCATCGCGGGCATTGACCGCCAGGTTCAGTACGGAGGCCTCCAGCTGGCTGATGTCGATTTCCACGCACCAGATGTCCTCGGCGTTGCGGATCTCCAGCTGCACCAGCTCACCCAGTGCACGCTGCAGCATGTCGTGCATGTCCAGCAGGCGTTCATTGAGGTTGGCGGCCTGGCTGTGCAGCGGCTGGCGACGGGCAAACGCCAGCAGGCGCTGGGTCAGGCTAGCGGCACGGCCGACGCCTTTCAGTGCATTGTCCAGTGCACGGCTGACCATTGCCCCGGGTTCTCCGGCGCGTTCGTTGAGCAGCATGGCGTGCTCGACGTTGCCGGAGATGACCGTCAGGATGTTGTTGAAATCATGGGCGATGCCGCCGGTGAGCTGGCCGACCGCCTCGATCTTCTGCGACTGGCGCAGTGCGTGTTCTGCCTGAAGCCGCGCGGTGGTTTCCACCGCCTCGGAAACCACGGCGGTGACCACGCCTTCGGTATCCAGCAGCGGGCGGAACGAGAAGTCGAAGCTGCGCCGCCCGGTCGGCAGTTCCAGTTCCAGTGCATGCAGCGAACTGCGGCCCTGTACGGCTGCGGCGACGGCCTGGTCGATCAGCGCACTGATGCCATCGGTTGTGGCAAACCAGAGCGATTCGCCGAAGCGCGCGCCAACGGTGTCCTTCTTGTCCGCAAGCACCGCGGCCAGTGACGCGTCATTGGCATCAACCACGTGTCCGGACAGATCCAGCAGCACCTGATGCTGGAAGCTGGATTCGAAGATCGCCTGCAGGCGCCGCTTGCTGGCCCTCAACTCGGCGGTGCGTGCCTGCACCTGTCGCTCGAGAACCTGGTTGTCCTCGCGCAGCGCCAGTTCGGCCTGCTTCAACAGTGAAACATCGCTGCCCATGCAGATGTAGCCGACCACGCTGCCATCGGCCGCATGCTCCGGTACGCAGTCCATCTGCACGAATCGTGACTCGCCGCTGCGGTGGACCAGTTCGACCTGGAAACTGGTGCGCTCGCCCTGCAGTACCCGCTCCAGGCTGGGCAGGGCGTGCTCGAAGGCGGAAATGCCGCTGACATCCCGTGCCGCGCGACCCAGCAGTTCGGCCAGGCTGACGCCGTGCCAGTCCAGAAACGCCTTGTTCGCGAAGCGGTAGCGATGCCCCGTGTCGAGCTGGGCGATCAGCGCAGGGACGGCATCGGTTACCTGCTGCAACTGCGCCTGGCTGTCGTTCAGTGCGGCCTGCGCCTGCACAAGCTGGGTGCGTTCATGAGCCTCCTGCCGCGCACGACGGATCGCATCCGGCAGGCGCTGCAGACGCTGCTTGACCACATAATCGCGTGCGCCACGGGTCAGCGCCTGCACCGCCAGTTCTTCGGTCAGCGTGCCGGAGACGAAGATGAAAGGGGTCTGCGGAATCCGCTCGCGTGCCAGTGCAAGGGCCGCATCGCCGTCGAATCCGGGCAGCACATGATCGGCCAGGATCACATCGAAGGCGCGATTCTCAATTGCCTCGATGAAGGCATTGCGGGTCCACAGGCGCTCGGCCTCGAAATCGAGGCCGGCACGCTGCAGCTGTGCGCTGATCAGCTCCGCATCAAGCGCGCTGTCCTCCAGCATGAGGATGCGCAGGCGCTCGCTGCGGCGCGATCCATCACGCATTGTGCTGCCCCGAGCCGTTGGGCCGATGCGGCGGGGGCTGGTTGGTGATGCCCCAGAACATGCCCAGCCCCTGGATGGCGTCGAAGAACTCCTTGAAGTCCACTGGCTTGACCACGAATGCGTTCACGCCCAGTTCGTAACTGCGCACCAGATCCTGCTCTTCGCGGGAGGAGGTCAGCATCACCACCGGCGTGCTGCTCAGGTTCGAATCGCCACGGACCTGCTCCAGAACCTCCAGGCCATTCACCTTGGGCAGCTTCAGGTCCAGCAGCACCACTACCGGGCCGCCGTGCATGGCGCCGGCGAACTTGCCTTCGCAGCGCAGGTAATCCAGCGCCTCGGCACCATCGCGTACATGGATGACATCGTTCAGCAACTGGCAGCGCGACAACGCGGCCAGCGTCAGCTCGGCATCCTTGGGGCTGTCCTCCACCAGGAGGATCGGCCGCAGGTCCCTCATGGGAGATCTCCTGTGGAACGGGGTAGGGTGAAATGAATCGTGGCGCCCTTGCCGGGCTCGCCCTCGGCCCAGGTACGGCCGCCATGGCGGCCGATGATGCGGCGTACATTGGCCAGGCCGATGCCGGTGCCTTCGAATTCTTCGACGTGATGCAGGCGCTGGAACACACCGAACAGCTTGTCCACGTAGCGCATGTCGAAGCCGCAGCCGTTGTCACGCACGAAGAAGTGGTCTTCGTCGACGTTGCGCTCGTGACCGACCTCGATAACGGCCTGCTCGCGCTCGCGGGTGAACTTGATCGCGTTGGCCAGCAGGTTCTGCCAGACCAGACGCAACATCGTGGGATCGGCCTCCACCTCCGGCAGCGGCGCCAGCGTCCATTGCACGTCGCGTCCGGCGTAGTCCAAAGCCAGGCTCCGGTGCACATCTTCGGCCAGCGCCGCCATATCCAGCCGTACCCGGCCGAGCGTGGAACGGCCCATCTGCGAGAAGCTCAGCAGATCGTCCACCAGTGTCCCAGCGGATTTGGCCGACTCCACGATCGTATCCAGGAAGCGGCGCTCGGTATCGTTGAGGCGTTCGCCGGCCGAGCTGCCCAGCAGCTCCGAATAACCGACGATGTGGCGGAACGGCGCGCGCAGGTCGTGGCTGACCGAATAGGAAAACGCTTCGAGTTCCTTGTTGCTGCGGACCAGCTGCTCGTTGAGCTCGGCCATTTCCTCGGCCTTGCGCAGAACGATATCGACGATGGCCGTGCGCATTTCGTGTGCGGCATCGCAGTCGGCGTCGGTCCATGGCAGGCTGCGTTGCTGTACGGTCTCTTTCCAGGCTTCGAATGAACTGCGCGGGGACAGTGCCACGCCGGGCGCCGCCGCTTTGCGTGGGTCGCCACCCCAACGCACGGTGCGCACCACTTCCGGGCGGAACCACATCAGATAGCTGTCGTGCAGTTGCGAAATGGACACCGCCAGTACGCCGCTGGCCACATCGGACAGGCGCGCGCCGGGCGCCCAGTCGGCTGCCAGATGGTCACTGCAGTACGTTTCCTGCCCGGTCTGCTGGGTAGCCAGCCAATCAGCCAGGGCCAGCACGTCGCTGGCGGGTGGGCACTCACCCACGCGCATGCAGTCGCCCTTGTGCACGATGGCCGCACCGGCAGCGCCGGTCAGCGACAGCAGGCTGGCTTCATCGTGGCGCAGCGCAGCCATGAAATCCTCGTCGCCGGCCATGCGTGCCAGCAGCTTGACCAGCACCGAACGGCGCGCCACGCGCTCTTCGATGGCGCGTGCACGCTCCTTCAGGGCGATCTGCAGTGACAGGATCTGGCCCATGAACTCGCAGGCAGTGCGCACGTGGTAGGGCAGGCGGCGTGGCTGCACCGTGTGGCAGGACACCAGACCCCACAGCTGGCGCTCGTGCACCAGTGACACCGACATCGACGCGCCAGTGCCCATGTTGCGCATGTACTGCAGGTGCACGGGCGAAACGCTGCGCAGCACGGCCAGGCTCAGGTCGGTAGCCGGCGCGTCGCGATGGTCCTCGGCCCGCATCAGCGGGGTAGGTGTATAGCTGTTGTCCGCGATCAGGCGCACCCGATTGCGGCGGTACAGCTCGCGGGCCTGCGCAGGAATGTCCGACTCGGGGAAGCGCAGGTCCAGGTAGGACGGCAACAGGCCGTTGCCATCCTCGGCGACCACGATGCCGTTCCAGCCGGGATCGAACTGGTAGACCAGGGTGCGATCGAAGCCGGTCAGCCGGCGCATGTGCGCGGCCGCCAGCTGGCACAGATCTTCCACGGTGGTGGCCGATTCGATGCCGTTCATCAGTTCGCGGATCGACGGATACAGTTCTTCCAGCGAACCCGGCTGGCCGGGAACCGGTGCCTCCAGCTCGATCAGCAGATCGGTGGCGGAGCGATGCACCAACAATTGATGGCGGCCGTGGCCATCCAGGTGCACGGCGCCGACATGCGCGCTGCTGCCCACCGTGGCCTGCTGGAACAGCGCCTGGAAGGGCGCCAGCACGCCGCCCAGTACCTCGCTGACATGCTGCATCAACGGTTCGCCGAACTGCTGCAGCAGGCCGGGATGACTGACGGCGCGCTCGCGCACCCGCAGGGACTGCGGTTCAACGACCAGAAGCACGCCGTAGGGCTGGATCGCACCGGGCGTATGAATCGGTTCGCGCGCACAACGGGACTGGGCAGTGTCGTGCGTGGACTCGGCAGAAGGCATCAAAGGCGGGACTCAAGATTCGTGGATGGCTGGAATGGCCCAGCGTTGCATCCGGCATGCACGGATGGTGACGCAAAATCGTGCATTCGCATACCAGTACGTGCGTGTGAAGAACGTTTCATTCAAACCTGAATTCTTCATCTGAGCATTCCAACAGCACTTGCATGTTTCGCGAAAGGTACATGTGCGCTGCACGCGCGCTCGACACCCACTTGCCTAGGGTGAACGCACATTCCTGAGTGACTACGCCCCGTGAACCTGCAGACCTTGCTTTCAACGCCATACCGCATGCTTGCCGACAGCTGCCAGTTTGAGCTGCTGGATGTGGATGCCCTGCAGGATCCGGCCAGCGGGCGCCTGCTCCACCTGTACTCGCTGGTTGCGCGGTGCATGAGCTGCGACACGGTGTTCAAGGCGGAGGAAGGGCAGGGGTTGGTCAGCCACACCGCCGCGCGCGTGGTGCGATGCCCAACAGGCTGTGGCCAGCAGGCGTTCAAGCCGGCGTTGCTGCGTGCATGGCAGCCGCAGCGCGTCGCACAGGCCTGAGAGCACTGATACGGGGTCACAGCAACCCGGGATTGGCGCGCCACACCGTGAAGTTCAGCGCGGATGCGAACGATATCCAGGCCAGGTAAGGCAGCAGCATCACCGCCGCACCACGATGGATGCGGGCGAATGCAACGATCGTTGCGCACACCAGCGCGATCAGTATCAGGATGTCGACGAAGGCCAGCGCGCCCAGCTTCCAGCCGAAGAACAGCCAGCTCCAGAGGGCATTGACGGCCAGCTGCACCAGATAGAGCACCAGGGCCGGTTGCGCGTTGCGCCAGCCGCGTTCGCGCCAGACCAGCCACGCCGCAATGGCCATCATGGCGTAGAGCAGGCTCCATACCGGGCCAAACACGCTGGCAGGCGGTGCCCAGGCGGGAAGGGCGAGAGTGGCGTAGAAGCTGGCG
This sequence comes from Stenotrophomonas sp. 62841_Sma, assembly GCF_056482945.1. Lineage (NCBI taxonomy): Bacteria > Pseudomonadati > Pseudomonadota > Gammaproteobacteria > Lysobacterales > Lysobacteraceae > Stenotrophomonas > Stenotrophomonas sp. 62841_Sma. The sequence continues at coordinate 2,353,653 of NZ_CM151224.1, forward strand.
GCGGATGTCGATGCCCATGCGCCGACTGCGGCCGCCGCAAAGGTGATCACGCCCCATCCCAGAAGACCCAGAGCCTGTGAACGCCGCTTCATTCCGTATCGCTCCTTCCTGCGTTTACCCGCTCATACGAACGGAAGCGGCAAATGGATGCAGCCCGTGGCGATCAGTCCGAGGAACCCGCGGCGCTTTCACCTTCGGCAGCCGGCAACAGCGAAGGGCGCTGATCGAACCATTCGCGCGCCTTGGCCAGATGCCATTGGCGCTGATCACCATCAAGCTCGATGCCCGCGCCCAGCAGCCCCCAGCGCAGATAGAGATCGCCACGCTTGCGCTGCTCCAGCAGATCCAGCCGCGCACGTACCGACAGGCGATCATTCTCGGCCTGAAGTCCGTCGATCACCAGATGCCCCGGGCGCCAGCGCAACGTGGCCTGTGCATCGACCTGGCCGGAATCCAGCAGGGACAGCGTCCAGCGCGGGTAGTCGGTGCGCTTGGCGAACACGGCCAGCAAGGGGCGAGCATCGCTCAGGGTCAGATCGGTGGTAGCGTCCACCTGGAACGGGGACTGCGCGTCGATGCGGCCCCGCTTGAACACAGCACGGCCTTTCCACGCGCTGCTGGAATCGGTGCCCGCCACCTGCACATTGCGCAGCTCCACGGTGGTGCCGGACAGATCGAAATGACGCTGGTTGAAGTCCCCGCGGCGAAGCGTCGCGTTCACGTCGACATCGCCGCCCATGTCCAGGCCCGCCACCTTGGCGCTGGCATTGCGACCCAGCAGCCGCGCGGTGCCGTGACCGACGCGGCCATCGGTGTCGAGCGTGGCGTCGCCGCTGAGGCGGCCGGTGCCACGCAGCAGTCGCACCTGTTGGGAGCCAAGGTAGCGGTTGTAGGCGGCCAGGTCCGGGATGGTCGCTTGGCTGAAGCGCAACCGCGCACGAACGCCCTTGCGCAGTTCCTGCAGGCGGCCATCGCCGGTGAGGTCCACGGCCAGGTCGCGACCGTCGAACAGGCGTACATCCTTCGCTTCGCTTGGGCGAGCGGTGAAGCGGGGCAGCCGGATCGCCAGCTGTGCCTGAGTGGGGCTGCCGGCCTTCAGCTCGCCATGCGCACTGGCCGTGCCGGCCAGCCGCACGCCAGCGACCTCGGCCACGGCGGCAGCCGAAGGGATGTCCACGGTACTGCCTTCGATCAGTTCGCCATTGCGCAGGCGCAGATCTGCTTTCAGGGTGCCGCCGCCATCCAGCTGCAGCCACGGCTTGCGCACGAACAGGGCAGGGATCCAGTTGAGCGAGGTGAACGTCCATTCGCCGCGCACGGTGCCGGAGCTGCGTTCCAGCAGCTGGGCAGGGTGCTGGAAGGGAATCTCGCGCCCGGTGATGTGCAGGTCGGCATCGATGCCGGCGGCCGAATCCGGGCGTGGCGGCAGGCGGGCCTGCAGGCGCAGGTCGTTGGCCACATTGAGCCGCAGGGCCAGCACGCCGCGATTGGGCGCGCCATCGCCGAGGAAGAGCGGCACCTGCCAGAGCGCGCGGTCACCGGGTTGCAGTTGGCCGTCGATCAGGTGGACCGCTAGTTGCAGGCGTCCGGGCACGGGCGCGCTGGATATCTTTGGCGTTGTGGCATCCGTATCCATGCGCAGGCCCTGGCTGCGCGCATCCACCTCAAGTTGCGCATGCAACAGCTTCAACTTGGCCAGGCCGGGCGCCTGGTCGCGATAGTGCCGCGGATAGCTGAAGCGCGCGGTCAGATCCATGTCGCCCAGCAGCTGCACGCCGTCATAGCTGGTGTCTGCCTTGCTGAACGAGACCTCGGAATCGAACAGTTCCGATGGGCCGCCGCGCAGCTGCTTGAGGAACCCGACCGTGCCCTGGCCTTTGCCGATGATCAGCAGCTTGCCGAGCCGGGCACTGCGGATGCTGTCGCTGTGGATGGCGTCGAAGCGCAGGGTCCAGCCCTGGTCGCTACGCGGCGGTGACGGAATGGCGTCCTCGACGCGACTGATCTCGGCCGACACGCCAGTGGCCTGCAATCGCGGAACCCGCACTTCTCGGCGGAACAGGGGCAGGACCGCCAAGCGAGCGCTGGCACGCTCGGCGTGCAGTACGTAGACGGTATGGTTGACGTGCCCGCGCATGTGCACGTTCCACGCGATCACATGGCCCGGCAGCAGCGTGATGGCCGGGCCGGTCGTCATCACGAACTTGTGCGGCTTGCGGTTGGTGACCTGGTCGAACAACGGGGTGTTGAGGAAGATGTTGCCGGCCAGCAGGTAGAGAACGTACACGCCCAGCAGGATGTAGCCAGCGACGCGCCATCGGCGGAGCCGGTGCGGGATGCGCGCGGAAGTAGGGGGCATGTACTGCTCTAAGGGCCGGAATTCACTCAACTATTGCCGAACCGATGGCGGTGGCGCGTGAAGCGGGTGCCGGCGCACTTGCTGGATTCTGCTAGTGTCCGCCTTGCCCGCTACGCCGATCCGCGAGGAATCGCATGGAAATCCGAGCTGCCACCGACGGTGACTTTGACGCCATGTGGGCGATTTTCAAGGCGGCCATTGCGATGGAGGATTCGCTTCCGTTCGCCGGCACCTTCGAGGTCGGCACCTTTCGGAGCCATTGGTCCGGAGTGCAGGCGGCCTTTGTGGCCGTTCTGGAAGGGCGCGTGGTCGGAATGTACAAAATGGGCGCCAACTACCCGGACCTGGGGGCGCATGTGGCCAGCGCCACCTACGTGGTCGATCCGCTGACGCAAGGGCGCGGCATTGGTCGGGCGCTGGTGGAGCACAGTCTTGATCGAGCCAGATCGGAAGGCTTTCTGGCCATGCAGTTCAACTACGTGGTCAGTACCAATGCGCCAGCGATTGAGCTGTATCGGAAGCTGGGCTTCGCCGTGGTCGGGACGCTACCTGCGGCGTTCCAGCATCTGTCGCTGGGGTTGGTTGATGTATATGTGATGCACCGGTTCCTGTAGACAGCGATATCGCTGTCCATCGGCTTCGGTGCGTCGGGCGGAATGGGATTGAAATGCCGTGGCGATGTGTATCGCCGACGGCACAGCTATCAGGCGAAGACGCGCTCGATGTCCTGCTGGGCGTGCCGCAGTGCCTGTGCACGCGCATCGTCGCCCATTGCCAGACCTTCGGCCCGGATGAACTGCAGGTCGGTGACGCCGAGGAAACCGAACAGGCTGGTCAGGTAGGTTTCGTGATGGTCCATGGCCGCACCCGGCACATCACCGGCGTACATGCCGCCGCGGGTGGAGGCGATAAGCACCCGCTTGCCGCCCGCCAGGCCCTCCGGCCCCTGTGCGGTGTAACGGAAGGTCCTGTCGACAATCGCAATGCGGTCGATCCAGGCCTTGAGCTGGCTGGGAATGCTGAAGTTGTACATCGGTGCCCCGATGACAACGACATCCGCCTGCAGGAAGGACTCCAGATCGTTGGCACCGAGCGCCACGTCCTGCTGCAGGGCATCGGCTTCGATGGGGGCGCCCTGGGCAGCGGCAAGGTGGGGCGGAGCAAGGTGGTCGACCGGTGCCAGGGCGAGGTCGCGGTAGGTCACGCTCACGTCGCCATGCTGTTGGCGGGCCGCCTCGATGAGCTGGGCGGTGAGCTGGCGGCTGACCGACTGCTGGCCCAGGATGCTGGAATCAATGTGCAGGAGATTCATGGCGGTTCTCGTAGTGGAGGGTAGGACGGGCCCGGCGAACGCACTGCCATGGGCCACGGCTGCACTCTATTTCGGGGCATTGGGCCCCACTAGCCGATTGCAGCGGATTTCATTCGTCCACGGATGGGAGCAATCCCGCTGTGGGTGGATTCGTCCATGAATGGACGGGTGAATTCCCCCTGGGGCGGCTAGTGGGCGGTGGAAGGGGCACCTAGAGTGCGTCCCGCTGGCAATGATGATGTCGTCGTTCCTGCCGCTGCCCACCGACCCTCTTCTTTCAAAACGCCTCCAGGAAATGCAGACATGTCCACTTATTCCACAACCACCTTTGGTGCCTCGTCCTCCACCCGCCTGCAGGGCGCAGTCGAACTGCTCGGCCGCCTCCTGCTGGTCGCACTGTTCCTGCTGTCGGGATTCGGCAAGCTGAGCGCCTACGAGGCCACGGCGGGGTACATGGCCTCGGTTGGTGTTCCCGCGCTGATGCTGCCGCTGGTGATCCTGGCGGAGATCGGTGGCGCGCTGGCGATCATTGCCGGCTGGCAGACCCGGATCGTCGCCGTGCTGCTGGCGGGCTTCACCCTGGCTGCCGCCTTCCTGTTCCACAACAACGTCGCTGACCAGACGCAGATGATCATGTTCCTCAAGAATGTATCCATTGCTGGTGCATTCCTGATGCTGGCCGCCAACGGCGCAGGCCGGTTCAGCCTGGATGCGCGCAAGGCCCGATGAGGGAAGGGCGCTGCGCCGAGCGCGGCGACACCATTTGCAACACAATGCAGGGGCCTCCGTACCGGGGGTCGTCTGCATGGAGACCGCGGGTGATCGATCTCAATGATGTGGCCCTGTTCGTACAGGTGGCCAAGGCCGGCAGCTTCGCTGAGGCCGCCCGCCGGATCGGCATGCCCTCCAATACCGCCAGCCGGCGCATCCAGCAGCTGGAAGAGCAGCTGGGTGTCCGGCTGCTGCATCGTTCCACCCGCAAGCTGACCCTGACCGATGCCGGTGAGGGCCTGTACGCGCGCAGCGTGGAGCAGATCGAGGCGCTGGCGGACGCTACCCTGGAGCTTTCCGAGGGTAGTGAAGTGCCGGTGGGCAAGGTGCGCGTTGCCGCGCCGGTGGACTTCTTCAACTGGTTCCAGCTGGAGTGGGTGCAGTCATTCCTGCAGGCCCATCCGCGGGTGCGCCTGGAGTTCGTGCTCAATGATGCGCGCGCCGACCTGGTCGCTGACGGCATCGATGTTGCGATTCGTGCAGGTGCAGTCACCGGGCCAACACTGATCGCGCGCCGGGTGGGCAACAACCGTGCCGTGCTGGTGGCCAGCCCGGCCTACCTGGAGGCACGGGGAGCGCCCAGCGCACTGGAGGACCTGTCCACGCACGACTGTATCGCCGTGCCCTCGGGCTCAGGGCGCACGCAGTGGCGCTTGATGGGGCCGGATGGCCCCGCTGAGGTCGAAGTGCGCGGGCGATTCAGCGCCAACTCGGCCTTGGCCTTGACCAAGGCCTGCGTGGCCGGCATGGGCATCGCGCTGCTGACCGAGGCGATGGTGGCGCAGCCATTGCGGGAAGGGACGCTGGTCCAGGTGCTGCCCGACTACCGTATTGATGGCCTGGAGCTGTTCGTGGTCTACCAGAGCCGGCGGCAGTTGCCACGCGCCGCCAGCGCGTTTGTCGACTTCGCCACGACCCATCTGATGCAGGGCAACTGGTAAGCACCTGAGTGGGAGGCGCTGCCGCTTCCACGCGTGGCAGCTATTGCTCCAGCGATGGAGGAATGAAATCCGAACTGGCGGGCTACTGCCATGAGTGCTCAGTGCCTACCTTGGGCGTACGACGTCGTCGCGACGTTCGAAACCCGCTTCCAAGGAGACCACGCCATGCTTGCCGTCCACCCCTCCGAATCCACCGCGATGCCTCCGGTCGCCTCCGTGCGCCGCATCGTGCATCGCACCCGCGGCCGCAGCCACGGACCCATCACCCGGCTGGTGAGTCCTTCCGACCTGGGCGAACGTCTCAAGCCGTTCGTCTTCCTCGACCTTATCGATGCCCGCGATCTTTCGCGCGCCGAAGCCTCTGCGCTTGGCCTGCATCCGCATTCGGGCATCGCCACACTCACCTGGCTGCTGGAAGGGGCCGTCGACTATGAAGACGACCAGGGCCGCCAAGGCAGTATCGAGGCCGGCTGGATGGAATGGATGCAGGCCGGCAGTGGCGCGTGGCACGGCGGCGGATTCGGTGATTCTGATCGCTTGCGCGGTTTCCAGCTGTGGCTTGCGCTGCCGCCCGCACTGGAGTTGGGCGCGCCCTTCAGCCGCTACTTCTCTCCTGGCGAGATCCGCAGCGAAGGCTCGGTGACCGTATTGCTGGGAGCGTACGGCACGGCCCGCAGCCCCATCGATGCCCCGGCACCGATCAACTACTTTTCGGTGAAACTGCGGGCGGGAGAATCGTGGCGGTTCCAACCGCCGCCGGGACATGGCGTGGCCTGGACCGCGGTGAGCGTGGGCTCGCTGCGTGTACCCGAAGCGATCGGTGCAGGTGAACTGGTGGTCTTCGAGGAAGGCGGCCAGGAGGTCGCGTTCTTCGCCCGCGAGGACACCGAGTTCGTGTTCGGTACCGCAGCACGGCATCCGTATCCGCTGGCAACCGGCTACTACTCGGTCCATACCAGCCCGCAGGCACTGGAGGCAGGTGAAGCGCGTATCCGGGAGCTGGGGGAGCAGATCCGGGTGGCGGGAAGCGCTGGCTGATGGAGTCGGCTCTGGAGCAGGGCAGGAGGGTGGGGCCCGGCTATCGTGCGTGGCCGCTACTGCTTCCGCGCACGAAGGCGGCAGCCAGCCGCAGTGCATCGTCGCTGCCGCGATCACCGCGCAGCGCGTGGACCAGCCGAGCGGGCGTGACGCCGGTCCATCGCACCAGGTCATGCGTGGCATGGGCCTGGTCACTGTAGCCGTGGCGCGCAGCGGCGGAGGCGATGCTGGTGGCTTCTCCATCCAACGTGTGCAACAGAGCCTGCAGCCTGCATACCCGGGCATATTCTTTCGGCGTCATGCCCACGGCCGCCAGAAAACGCGACTGCAAGCCACGCAGGGACATGCCAAGCCGCCGCGCCAGTTCGGCGATGCGCAGGTCGCCTTCCGCTGCATCCAGCTCCGCAACGGCCTGTTCGATGCGCTCGTCCAGGGTGAAACTGGCACAGCAATCCCGCAGCACCTGCCATAACGGCTCGGGCGTACTGCTTGCCGCGCTGGCGCGTGCGGCCGCACTGAAGGTCTCAGCAAAGGAGGCATCCAGCGTGTACAGGTCCGGTGCCTGGTCGCGAAGCCCGCGCAGGCGGGCACCGGCGATCAAGGCGCTTGCGGCCGGCTGCAGCCGCACGCCGATGCAGAACACCGGGCCGACGGCTCGCAGGCGGATCGGGCCGCATTGCTGTGCGGCGAAACAGAACGGCAGATCGGAACGGATCCGGCCATCTGCCCCGTGCAGATGCAGCGGCACGCCAAGTTCCGCCAGCAACTCGCACCGGCCATCGGGATAGATGACCTGCACCCCATGGCCTGGGGCTTCGTCCCGCAGCCACCAGAGGCACTGGACATGACGGCGCAGGTCGTCGGGGGCAGGGTGCTCGCGGTAGTCCATGCCGCATCGGACGTCATCCTGCGCATTTTTACAAGCGTCCCCGGGGCTGGGGCGCTAGCCTGCGTCCAACCGATCCAGGAGGTCAGGGTATGTTGAAGTCGACGTTGGTGGTGCTGGGCGCAGGGCTGGCGTTGGGAAGTGGCGCGGCTATGGCCGCACCGGCCGAGTTCGACTGGCTGGCCGGGCATTGGTGTGGCGGTACCGAGGAACGCAGGCTTGATGAGGTCTGGCTGCCCGAGGCCGGCGGCGCTTTGCTTGGTATGTCGCGCACGTTGAGCCGCGGCGATATGGAGTCATTCGAGTACATGCGTCTGGTGCCTGCAGGCAAAGCGGCTGGCCTGCATGTGCAGCCAAATGGCGTGGCGGCAACCACGTTCGTCATTGCTGACCATGGCGCGAACTGGGTGGTGTTCGAGAATCCGCAGAATGACTTCCCGAAACGCATCGAGTACCGGCGGGATGGCGCTGCACTGAAGGCGAGCATTTCCGGGCCGGGAGATGATGGGAAGATCCTACGGATTCCGTTTGACTATCGACGCTGTGGGGATTGAGTGGGCAAGGTGGCCAAGGGTGAGGTCTGGGATCTGAGGGCTGGGAGGCTCTGGCCGCTCGGGTGGCTATCTTGTTCGGAACATAATATACATTATGCGAAATGGTATCAGGCGCTTTGGACAGCGCTGGTATTCCTTCGTCGGCTCCACATGGCAATGGCTGAGCCTCTGGCTCGGCTCTTGCCTTCGACCTCAGACCCCGGCCAAGGATGAGATCGCGGCATGATTGAGTTCGACCCGCACCACCGTATCGACTTGACTGGCCCTTGGGCCGGTTTTTCTTTCCTAGGTGATCGCCTGATCACCCCTGAAGGCCGCGAGCTACTGCCCGAGGATCTGGCCTGGCTCTCGCTGACCGCCTGTCAAGCGCAGGAATGGCGCCGGATGATGGAAGCTGCGCGCTCAGCGCCGACGATCAGCAGTTCTAAAAATGGGCGCAATCGGGACGCCGGCATTCGCCATCATCCTGCCACTGTGGTCAATCTTCGGGACGTTGTGAGCCAGCGCAAACAGCGTTCGACGGTGGCGATGGCTGGGCCCGACGCCGAGCCGCCTGCAGCAGTCCTGCCGGTACCGGGGCCGAAACGCCGCCAGCGCGTGTGAGGCGACTCCGTAGGGGCGCTGCCCCTACACCCCGGCAACCGCTGATCAGCCTCTATTTGCAGGCCGACCAGACCTTGTCATCCATCTGGCGACTGATCTCGAAAGGTCGGTTAGTACCGTACATCCGAAAGACCCGCTCACGCTCGGCCTTGGCGGCTTCGCAGGCCTCCGGATCCCTGTACTGAGAAATGACGTGGAGGCGAGCGCCGCCGCCGCCATTCCGGTAGACCGGCCGCGTCGGTGCGGGCCGAGGTGCGATCGACGCTGAGTTCTGCTGTCGAATGGTGTCCAAGCGGCGCTCATTCTCAACGACGCCCTCAGATCGAGGTGCGACCTCAACCGTCCACGTCTTGGCCGTCTCGCCATTTGCGCAGGGCGTTGACTGGTATTCGGTCCCTGCCTTCGTGACGCACTTGTAAATCTGCTGGGCTGCCGCAGGCGCGGCAAGTGCACACAGCAGCAATCCGGCTGCAATCCTTGTGAACATGACTTCCCCCTGATGCTGGGCGAAGCTTACCGCCTCAAAGACAGCCGTGTCCTGGCTTTTCGAGGTAGCGGCGCAGGTTCATGGCGCGAGTATAACGGCGACCAGCACAAAGAAAGCCAGATGGCCCACGTAGTAGCCGTAGAAGGCCCACCGCGCACGCTGCACCGGCCACGCCACCCGAGACAGGCCCATCGCCGCCGGAATCGCCGCAAGCGCCCACAGGTTGCCGTTGAAGCAGCAGATCGAGGCGAACGCCGGGACCAGCAGCCAATACTGCCGCCGGTGGAATGCCAGCCACGCCAGCAACACGAACCCTACCCCCGCCCACTGGTAGTCCACGAATGCCGGCAACACCACCGCGGCGAATGCCAGGACAACCCACTTACGCTGGCCGGCCGCATAGATAGCGGCGGCACACAGGGCGAACGTGAGCAGGATGTTCAAGGGCAACCAGTACCCGAACGCCAAGGCGTGCACCGGCTGTGCGATCAGCCCCCAAGCGCCGAGCCTGCGCACCGACTTGACCACGTCAGCGCCGGGCTGGGCGAGGTTATAGGCCATCACCAGCGCGAACAGAGGGAACGCTACCCTGCCCGCCTCGCTGAGACCTGGCACGTAGCCGCCGTAGATGACCTTGGCGACGTGATCCCCGGTCATGAGAATCACGGCCAGCCACTTCAACAGCTCGCGTGCGCTACTGGTCATAGCTTGTTCGGCCCCGCCGCCGTGGTCATGTAGCTACTGCTCGAATGGGCCGCTGACTCAGGGAAGGTGCCGACGCTCCGCTCAACGTGCTGCATCACCCCCCCGCCCGCTTCCTCACGGGTACGCCGCGCTTCCTGCTGGTAGTGCGCCGACTGCTGAAGATCATTCATCCGGCGAGCCTCGGCCTGATTGGTGTCGAGGAACGGCTCGTACTGGCCGTTAATGGCGACCATGCGGCACTGCTCCTGATCCATCACGTACGCGGTGCCCTGCTCCGTCTTGCAGCTGCACCGTCCAATCTGATGATCGCCATTCGCGTCCAGTCCATCGCCAGATGCCATGCAGTACACACGGGGCGGCTGGTTCGTCGGTATCGACAGGCTGTCGTAGGCCGGTGCCGTCCATGGCTGGCCCGCGACGCGTGGCGTCACCCAAGCCACGTAGTCGCTGCTGCGGGTAATGGTCGGGGGTTGGGCTTGCGGCGCGGCTGCGACCGTCGCTCCCGCTCCGTTCTCCGCCGCTTGCTGCGCCTTTGCCTCCGATTGACCCGTTTCAAGCTCCCCCGAAAGCTGGGCATGCACACGATTCACGGACCACCATGCGCCACCAATAACCGCGAGCAGCAGCACTGCCGCTGCCGGGTAGTACCAGGGGATAGCTCTCTCACTGGTATCCATCACCGTGGACTCATAGAGACCCATCGGTCGCTTTGGCAACTTGACCCGCTTCAAGATCAGGGGATGACCCTTTTCCGGGTTCTTTTCGTAACGATCGAACGTGCGCAGATGCGCGAATGGCAGGCCGAAGCGCCGACGCACGTGGACGTGACGCTCGATCAAATCCTGTGCGAAATCGTCGCACTGCCGGTCAGGCGACTGGCTGACGAAGATGAAGTCGAGGCCGCGATGACGATGCTTTGCCAGCTGTTCAACGTGATGCGGAACCGCCGAGCCGGGCCGACGCTTGGGCAACATGCCATGCTCGTATGCCTCATCGACCACGCACACCGCGCCATCGGGAAGAAAGTTGGGCCAGTCGCAGAACTGCTCAGGCGTCATAGGCAACATGCGCGCCTCATCGTGCTTGAAACCGCGCACGTTGCAGACGTAGACCAAGCGGCCCTCATTGCGGAAGTCGATCGCGTGATCGATCGCATGCAGCGTCTTGCCGTGTCCAGGCTGGCCCGTATACCAGTAGATCATTCCTTGGTCACTCCCAGCTGCTGAGCCTGCGCCGTAGGCATGGGGATGATCTTGAACATGAAACGCACGGACAGCGCCGACAGGATCATGCTCATGAACACGTCGAAGCCGACAGCGCCGATGAAGTTATGCGCCCAGTCTGGCAAGCCACTGAAGTAATCAGCAATGGCAGATCGCAGCTGAGGGAGAAGCTGATTGACCGATACCAGCGTAATGCCTGCAGTAGAAAGCGCCTTCGTCACGATTCGGCCAATGCCGCCGAAAAGCACGGTCCAAACAAGATTCACGCCACGCGTGATCCATTCCCATATAGAACTCATCACGAATCCCCAAAGACGATGCGGAAGGAAATGAACATGCCCAGCAGCACCATAACGGCGCGCAGTGCAGAAATGAGAGGGCACCACCACGTCTGCCCATCCAGCGACACAGTGCCAAAACGGCCGAAATCGATCGTCCCCAGCTGAGGGCAGCTACCCCCGCCAAATCCGGTCTTATCAATGAGCTTGTCGTCGAACTTCCACGACCATTTTCCCGGGCCGTCAACGTCCTCAGCACCCTCATGCGGATTGCCGCTACTCCCCTCGCCCTGCCCCGGACCGCCACGGCACAACTGAGCGCGCTGAGCGCGCAACTGGTTGGCCTGCAGGCTGTCGCCGGTCACCGAGAACGGTGCGTCACAGTTGCCGACGTCGCCGGTCACCGTTCCGGAATTGCCCTTCTCCGTCGCACAACGAGTTGCCCAGGTCTGCGAGGCAATCATGCCGAGGATCGGATCGCCGCTGGTTGTTGGAGGCGTCTTGCAATCCCCGCCACCACCAGCGCTGTTGCCATTGCCCTCGTTACCGCCCTCACCGGGCACATTGCCGTTTCCATTACTACCGCCCTGCCCCGGCCCCGAGCCGTCGCCGGGTGTTGGCTGATTGCCATTGGGCTTGCCGTTGTTGACGTAGTTCGACGTGTTGGTCGTGTTTCCGTTGTTATTGTTCGTGACATTGGTTGTGCCGCCACTTGGCTTCCAGTCTTCGCCGGGGCGATTGGTCGGCGGATTAGGCGACGTGTTGGGCGCACTGATCGAGGCGGCTTCAGTTCGCTGTGTATTCGTTTCCGTGTGCCCAGTCTTGTTGGCAGTATCACTAGCGCACGTACGGAAGCCGCTCGCCGTACTAACACAGGTCCTGTCTTTGGATTTGCAGACTGTGTAGTTGCCAGCTTGGTGGCAATACTCATCCTTCTTTTCCGGCTGCGGCGGAGTGTCGCTATCGCAGACCCCGCCCGTCGCTTTCCACGTGCCCCGGCGAATCGGGATGCCATTGGGATTGGCGGAATCACTGATGCTGAAGTTCACGGCCGGGTCAAGGTTGGGCTGCATCTTGCAACCCTTGTTGCACACGCCGCCGCTGTACAGGGTTCCGTTGATCATTCCGGCTTCACCATCAAGCCGCGTCGAGCAGCTGGCAATGAAGTAGAAGCTCTTTGTGGAAATGGTGTTCCCGGAGCAGTTGTCACCACCGGCCGCACCAACATAGGTGTTGGAATTCGACTTGCGAACACATGGGGTCGGCCACGCCGGATTTTTGGATACTTCGCGCGCGTGTTCCCAGGCGGCGGCGTATGCCTCGCCTTCATCGCACCCGCCTGACGTATCAGTGCAATCCTTCGACTGAGCATTCGCCGTGTCAGGAAATGCGACGCCCGCTGAGAGCGCGGCAAGGCCGAAGAACATTGCAAGTAAGCTGGCAATACTCAGGTGTCGAAAGCGAGCCATAGCGCCCCCAGCACAGCCACGATCACGAAATAGCCCATAGGACCCCCAAAAAAGCAGGGGCGACGTGCGCCCCTACTTTGCTTGCTTGATGTTCCCCCACAGCAGAAACAGCCCCTTCACCGCTGCGAGAATCGAGAGGATTCCCGCGATGACCTCAGCAGCCGTCGCGAGATACCCCATGATTGCTACTAAGACGGGCACGACACCCGCCCCCGGTTACTTGGCGCGCTTGATCATCGACCACAGCAGGAAGAGGCCCAGCACACCGGCCAGCACGACCAGAATGCCATTGACACTGGACTTGCCGCTGGTGATTTCCGTAGTGATGGCCTCGGCCGGGCCGCCACTGGCGAGCGCGGCACCGCTGGCGATCATGGCCGTGGTGCCGGTGGCGACCTTGCCTGCGGTGGAACGGGCGAAGTCGAGGACGTTGCTGGCGATCTTGTTCATCTTCATGGTTGTACTCTCTTGGTTGGGTTAGAAACGCTCACGCGACACACGGGCGAACTGTCTGAAAACGACGCCCAGTGCCCAGCAAGACGCGATGGCGAATGCGACTTGCGTACCCTCAGCCAGCGTGAGCGGTGGTAGGACTGGCTGAGGGCTTTCGATCCAGACCGGCACAGCGCAGACGCCATCGGCACCGATGTTCTGGACCGCACACGACTGGATGTAGACCGGCTCTGGCACGGCTTACCCCTGCGCTGCGGGGCGCGCAGCAGGCTTGGGAACCTGACGCAACACGGTGAACTTGCTCAGCGAGGCAACGCCCTTGTTGACCTGGAGCATCGATTCGATATCGAGCTCGTACTCGCCTTCGGGGTAACCCGGCTGACCCTTGTCAAGGCGCACATCGAACGGGTATGCGAAACCGCCGGTTTCGAGCTTGGCCTTCTGCTTGCGGGTGGTGTATTCGACGTTCTCACCGGCATCGTTCTTAAAGCTACCGCCGCGTTCGTCGATTTCGTTCTTCAGGACAGTGACCTTGACGCTCATATGTAGTTACCCCTTTGAGGTTGGTTGTACGGCCGCGATTTCGGGCCAGTGCGCTGCTGTTTCACCTGTGACCCACTTCGGCAGCGATGGCGAAGTGCAGGATTCGACTACCGCCCGCAACGCCTGATCGTCAGGGCAGTTCTTGGCGATGAAATTGAGGGCCGCACCGTACTGGCGACGGATGTGGCGACGAACGCTCTTCCACGTCGCTTCAACGGCGGCTTTCGTGATTTCGATGCGCGTGGCAACACAGCGCAGAAAGGACAGGACCGGGTAGGCCCCAAGCAGGTAGGAGGCCGGATCACGCAGAATGTCGAGCGGCAGTTCCTTGCGGTTGGAGTTGCGGAACTGCGCCTCATAGCGCACCCACGGCGAACTCTTGTCGCCTTGTTCCCTGCCCTTCTCATAGACTCGTAGCTGCTTTTCCGACTTCTTGCCGCCGACATAGAACGTCTTGCCGTCGCCGCTGTCGTAGTCGTCCACCAACTGCGCCTTAGGGCGCTGGCCACGGTTGTCGAACTCACCAGCGGCATACCACTTCTGCGCCATACGCAGTGGGTACTCACCCACCAGGTCATCGGCGCATACGTCGACACGGGTGATCCTTCCGGCGCAGCTTTCGAGCTTCGCTCGAAGCTCCAGCCACCGCTGCGCATGGCCGCAGCGCGCTGCGCCTATCGCCTTGCATCCATCACCGGTTAGCTCGACGCGAGCGGTATACGTCCCATCCGCGCGGCGGCACTCTTCGCCGCCCAGTTCGATCATGCCGACGAACTTCTTGGCCGCGTCGATGATCTTGATTCGCCACGTGTAGAAGCGACCGCCGCCCGCCACTTCATCCAGTTCAAGGCCAAGCCCGGCGAAGAACCAGCAGAACACCTGCAGGGCCGCGATACGGGCGTTATCCGGGGAGAACTCGATCCACTGGCGGACTTCCTCGAAGCTGTCGCCATCACGGAACGCGACCTCATCCAGCGCTGCGCGCAGATCGATGGAAGCGGAGAACCAGTCAATGCCGACCGTCAAGGTTCCCTCGGGGTTCCTGAATTCACTGACTCCCCTGTTAGACGAGGGGAGTCCCGACCCGGCCAGCACCGCGCGATCACCGGCCATTGCCAGCCCCCTTGCCCATCGGCGCGTGAAGAATGGCGATGTACAAGAACGACGCCAGAAGACCGCCGATGAAGGCCACAACGAGCGGATCACTGAGGAACTCGCGAAGCTGATCAACGGCCATTGCGACGCCCCCAGTAGGTGCGCAGCGCGTCCCATGCGAACTCCAGCCCGAGGCTGACCAACGCACCCGCGCAAATGACGACGACAAACCCAATGACCACGGTGAGCGCGTCCTGATTCACTTCACACATGGGCCATCTCCCGCTGCTCGACGTAGCGAGCAGCTGCCAGCAGATCACCGCGCTTGGTGGCCGCGATTTCGGCCTGATAGAGGGTTTCGTGATTGGGGGTCCAACCAGTAGCGGCCAGCTCGGCGCGTGCCTGGGCCACAAAGGCGGTTTCGCGTGCAGCACGGCGGGATGACTCCCCTACCCGGCCGACGCACCACGAAACCAGTTTGACTACCCCGAACGAGACGGCTGCGACGGAACCCAGCAGCGCGGCGGTGACAAGTGCATCCATGTGCCCTACCCCTCCCCAAGCCCCTGCCCCAAGGGAACCCGCCAGCAGCCTTGGGGTGCCGGTGGTGGGGGATTCAAAGACCCTTTGAATCCGGACGTGATTCAATACCCCTTGTAATCCAAAGTCAAGGGGCTTTGAAAACCATGTCAACCATTGATGCGCTGCTGGACGCGGCGAAGGCCGCCACGAAGTCGAGCAATGACTCCGAGCTTGCGAAGGCCTTGGGGATCAAGCCTGCTGCTGTAAGCAACTACAGGCGGGGTGTTTCGCTGCCGAATGCCGTTGTATGCGCAACTCTGGCGGGGCTCACAGGCACCCCACTGGCGCGAGTGCTAGGCATTGTCGGCGAAGCCAGGGCGATCAGCTCGGACGAAAAGGCAGTTTGGCGCAAACTGGCAGCAACTGCGATGGCCCTATGTTTGGCTGTTGGCTTTGCCCTGCCCCTCAAGGCTCAGACGGCCGTGCCGGGCTTCGATAACGCACACGTTGTATACATTATGCGAAATGCTGTATCCGTCGAGTATGGGCCTTTGTCGGCTCCGTGTGGCAATGGCTGGGCCTGTGCTGGGGCGGCTCTTGCCTGCGGCCTGGCTCCCGGCCAAGGATGATGTCGCGGCATGATCGGGTTCGATCCGCACTACCGTATCGACTTGACCGGTCCTTGGGCCGGTTTCGGCTTCCAAGCTGGTCACATGTTCACCCCTGAAGGCCATCAGCTTGAACCATGCGATATGACCGGGTGGTCCCTGACCTGCAACATCGCCCGAGAATGGCGGTCGATGATGACTTAGGCTCGCACGGGAACGGCCAAGCGCGCAGCCCCGGTCGCCGAAACATTCGCCACAGCGAAATCCAGCGTGATCCACCTTCCGAAGTGCTCAGAATTCGCCGAGAACGGCGGTCACGGGGACAAGAATCGGGAGCTTCTTCGCCGGATCCCATGGGAAATAGTTGTCCTCCAGTCGATCTACCAGGCCCAGGCCGCCCCTCAACCTTTCATCAGCAGTAGCAGCGACAGTGTGCTGGCTTCCGCTGGTAGTGATCTTTTTTGTCCGCTCAGATCCATGCCATTTCGAAGAAGTCGGCGCATGGACAAGCATCACCAGAACATGGATCAGCCAAGGTGAGTCCTTGACGGTCGCCGGCAGTATTGGTGACAGACGTACGATCACTGCGCAAAGGTCTACCAAAGCTGCGCCAACCTACAGCGCTCTGCCCGCATAGTTCGCTCATTATCGTGACGCGTCACGCCCGATCACCCCACCCCATTGGCGCGCTACCCCTCGCCCACTATAGTGCCAACCCCCACAAGGACGAGGCGGCGCACATGCCCTACATCGGAATCGGACTCCACGTACTGGCAGCCATCTACTTCGCGGTGCACGCCATCCGCTCGGGCCAGAGCCTCTACTGGCTGATCCTGCTCTTCTCGTTCCCGCTGCTTGGCAGCGTCGTCTACTTCCTGGCGATCTACTTCCCGGAAGCCCGCAACTCGCGCGGCGCGCGGCAGGCAATCCGCTCCGCCAAGCAGCTCATTGACCCGGGCCAAGACCTGCGTAACGCACGCGCTGACCTGTCGCGAACGCCCACCGTGCAGAACCGGGTTCGTCTTGGCATGACGCTGCTGGATGCCGGCCAGGCGGAGGAAGCCAGAACCCTGCTTGAGCAGGCCGCAAGCTCGCCACTGGGCGACGACCCCTACATTCTGACCGGCCTTGCCCGTGCCCGCCTCGAGTCCGGGCAGCCCGCGCTTGCGGTGGAGACGCTGGACGGTCTGTTCGCCCGCCATCCGGATGTGCGCCGCAAGCCGGAACAGACCCTGCTTTACGCGCAGGCACTGGCTGCTGCCCAGGCGCCAGGCGCCCGCGCCGCATTCGAGCGCGCCGTTGAATGCGGAAACGATGCGGCCGCTCGCTGCCTGTACGCCGAATGGCTGATGGCACAGCCGCAGCCCGACGATCGCGAGCAGGCCCGCAGCCTGTTCGCCAGCATCATCGATGATGCGCAGCACTGGTCGCGCCACGCGCGCAGCCACAATGCCGCCTGGCTGGAGCGGACCAAGGCCGCGTTGAAAGGCTACTGACGCCTGGCAGCCTTTGGCAATCCTGTCGCATCCGCCTCGCTCATGGCCTCGCCGGGCGGATGCCGACAGTCCGCAGACCCATGCCGCCGACATCGCCGACAGCCTTGCAGCGCAACGCTCCAGCCTCATTGCGCCGTCTGCAACGATTCTGAAAATGTTGAAAGTGGTGTCGGCATCGGCCTTACTGCATTGGCATCACGCATAGGTCCGCGTATTCCTTGCCGTGCCACCGTGCATCGGTGGTCGGGATTCGAAACCCCGGTTGTGTGGATGTTGCTCGCACTTGCCAGCCGGCACCGCTACGCGCGGTGTCGGCTGGCAATCCGTCGGCCAGCTATGGCGGGCGGTGCGTGGAGGCCTTGCGCCTGCCCGGTCATCCACACACGGGGTTTCGAACCATGCACCGTCCGCCACCTTTATCGGTGGCGGCTTCTGCCTGCACGCAAGGAGCCAGCCATGACCCAGCCCCACTCCCCTGCCCCGCACCCGATCCGCGACGCACCGGACAACGGCCCCGCACTGGATCCAAACACGCTCATCGCCCTGCTGCACAGCATCGGCTCCGGCGCTGCGTCCGATGGCCAGCCCTGGCCAGAGCGCCACCAGATGCCCGGCCGACGGCTCGTCCTCGCCGACACCGACTGTTCGCTGGCCGGCCTTCGCGTGGTGCTGGAGATCCTGCTGGCCGCACAGCGCGCCCGCGAGAACGGCGAACTGGAACAGTACGTCGGCCCGCGCGTCATGGAGGGGCTGATCATGGCTGGGCTGGGCCTCGTGGCACACGCCAGTACACGGGTGCGTCCGGACGGATGAGTGACGCGGCATCGCTGGGCGGCCACCGCGCTCTGTCTCGTCGCGGTGGTCGCAGCGCAGGCGCAGTGGCCGGCTCCGCCCGTGCCCTCGCCTGTCGGGTTTCAAAGCATCAACGACGATCGATTCTCACAACTGCGCCGCCAAGCGATGCAGTTCGTGGGGTCTCGGCCACGACAGGGCTTCCAGTTCGTCGAGCGGCATCGAGATGCCGAGTTCCAGATTCATTGCCGAGACGTTCCGGTGTTGTGGCTGGAGAGGCGCTCGCAGCTTGTGCTGTTGCGGGTCTCACTGGACGCGGAGCAGCGGGCGCCCGCCGTTCTGCAGTTGCGGGCAATCCTCCAATGGCAGCTGGAGCCATTGGATTATCTGGAACAGGTGCTGGCTGGTGTGCCGGAGCCTGTTCTTATGGATCGGGTGCTGCAGATTCTCGCCGGCGAGGTCCCTGATGGGGCGCGATGTGGCCCGCGGTAGTCGAGCATGGCTCGACTCTACAGAGGCGCGGGCTGCGGCGGCTCAGGTTCGTGGATGGAGCCCTCGAGCAAGGCCACGTAAGTGTCCAGGCGGGTGCGCATGCTGATCAGCATCCAGCCCAACAGGTACAGCAGCAACATGGCGAAGATCAACAATGCGCCGACCAGGCTGACGTCGAAAGCGCCAGCCCAGTCGCCCCATTTCCATCCCCGGAACTGCAGGTAGAGCGCAATCAACAGCGGGAACGGCCCAAGGCGTTGCAGTCCGCCGTACATCAGGCCCATGCGCTCGATCATATTGGTTCGGAGCGTGCTGACGTAGCGCAAGCGTCGCTCGCGCTCAATGCGAGGGAAACTGCGAAGCTCAGTAACCACGGCTTGCCAATGGGCGAAGTCGCCGTCCATCTCCATGGCGTGCGACAACCGTGGCTGACTGAACTGGCGGATGCCTCTGCGGGCGGCCAGAACGCCTCCAAGAATGAAGCCTCCGATCTCGATCGACAGGCACGCAACAACCACTTGCAACACCACACTGACGGGTAGCCACCGATCAGGCAGCTGGCCACAGAGAATGCCGACGATCGCGGCGGCCAAACCAACGCGAAACGCCCACGTCTCCACCCTGCCCGCCTTGGGGTAGATGCTGTGCTCAACCAGCCCCTGCACCCGCTGGTAGAGCCAGTGGAAGGTCAGTTCCTGTGAATCGGTCTTGGTCGGCGAATCGAGTTCGCCCCCTGTCTGCATGTCCATTGCGTCCCCTGCCCCGGCTACGATGCCGACCGTAGCATCGTAGCCGACTCACAGCTGCTCTCAGAAATAGAAACCGATATTGAGGTTCAGCCGCGAATGCCAGCGCGATGGGCCGCCGTTGTTGATGCCGATGCCATCGCCGCCGGCAAACCACATGTTGCGGCCGGCAATCCAGTCGACATAGGTGAGCATCACGCCCTTCTGCAGGCTGCAACCGGTGACGTTCTGCCAGGAGTCGCGCACCCCGCTACTGTGCCCGACCGGGCGCGTCATGCTGAGGTTGTTGTAGCAGGTCAGGTCGTCCAGCCAGCCGCGCGGGCCAAAGGAATAGGCAACGTTGGCACTGGGCACATCGGCCTCGGCCGCGATTTCAAACGGGGCCTGGAACGCCGACAGTGCGATGCGTTCGCCGGGCACGTTGTAGCGGTACCGCGCCCATTGCAGCTGCGTGGTCCAGCCATCGCGCTTCCACTGCGCGTGGACGGCCGCGGCCTGATGGTCGTGATGGCGGCGGTTGCGAGTGTTCTGCACCTTGCCTGCGAAGGCCGATGCACCGATCAGCAGCTCGCCGCCTGCCCAGTCGCGCGATTGCTCGACGCGAGCATTGAACCGCTGCCGTTCGCGATACGGCAACGCGTCGGTCTGTGCCACATCGAAGGAATAGCGGTCGTAGCGCGCCCCGGTTCCGTACTCGTCACCTGAGAACCAGCCGAGGTGCCAGGTGGTATTGCCGGTCTGGTGAATCACCACAACGCCTGGATCATAGTCATCCTCGATGCCCAGGTAATACCCGGACCCGAACCAGAAACTCTGCGAGACCGTGGGCAGCAGCCCGAACGGCACCTGCTGGATACCGGTCTTCAGCTGCGTGGCGTCGGTGAACTGCCAGCCCGCGTAGGCGTGATGGATGGCGTTGAAGCCATCGTACCAACGGTACTGGGCGGAGAAGGAGAAAGGCCCGCTGCCGGCATCGATGTCGGCGCGAAGCAGCTCCAACTGCAGGCGGCTGGTGGGCCCGTAATCGAGCCAGCCATAGTTGAATCGAACTGCGCCACCGAGATCGAAGTGGGGCGCTGCATTGTGGTCTTCGCCGGCCGCGAGCGCTTCGAGCGATGGCGCGGCCAGTGCTGCTGCGATGATGATGGGAAATGCCCTCACGGTCGCGTCATGCCTCCTGTTCTGCGAGTGAAAGCACTCGATTCTAGCCTTGGCGCGCGTCATGCCTCAACGTGAGGCATGACGTGCTGCGGCGTGCAGGTTACGCAATGGAGGGTGAAGCGAACGTCGGCCACCCGTGCTCACATACCCAGATCAGACAGCCCCGGGTGATCATCGGGGCGACGCCCCAGCGGCCAATGGAACTTGCGCTCGCTTTCCTTGATCGGCATGTCGTTGATGCTCGAGAACCGGCGCTGCATCAGGCCATCCGCACCGAATTCCCAGTTCTCGTTTCCATGGGAGCGGAACCAGTTGCCGGAGTCGTCATGCCACTCATAGGCGTAGCGCACGGCAATACGATTGTCGGTGAAGGCCCACAGCTCCTTGATCAGCCTGTACTCAAGCTCGTTGTTCCACTTGCGGGCCAGGAACTGCCGCGCTTCCTCGCGGCCATGGGTGAACTCGGCGCGGTTGCGCCACTCGGTGTCCAGTGAATAGGCCAGCGCGACTTTGTCGGCATCGCGGGAGTTCCAGCCATCCTCGGCAAGGCGCACTTTCTCGATGGCGGATTCACGGGTGAACGGGGGAAGTGGCGGACGGGGTGCTTCAGTGGACACGGTGGGGCCTCCAATCAAGTGGATGAGCGGGGTGCTTCGACGGGTTTTGATCACTCAGGCGTCAGCGCCTGGCCTGCTCCAACAACACCGCTGCAACATCCCTTGCAGTGTCTGCGGCGTCGTAGTCGCCCATCACGCGTGAAACGGTGATGGCGCCTTCGATGAGAACCAGCAGCTGCCGCGCCAGTGCTTCCGGCTGCTTGATATCCAGTTGCGTGGTGAGTTCCAGCGTGTAATCCAGCAGCTTCTGCTTGTGATGTTTGGCGATGTGGCGAATCGGATCGTCGGCGTCGCCGACCTCGCCTGCGGTGTTGATGAAGGCACAGCCGCGATAGCCGTCGGACTGGAACCACCCTTTGAGCACGGTGAACATGCCGAGGATGCGTGCTTCCGGGGTGTCGGCCTTGTTGCACTCCTGCTGGAACCAGGTGAGCCAGCGCACGTCGCGCGCGTTCAATGCCGCAGCGGTCACCTGGTCCTTGTTTTCGAAGTGACGGTAGATGCTCTTCCGGGCAACGCCGGAGGTCTTCACCAGCAGGTCCATGCCCGTGGCGTGGATCCCGTTCTGGTAGATCAGCGCCTCGGCCGTGGCCAGGATCTTCTGTTGGGTATCGGTGGTGATTGTGCTCACGGCGCCAAGGTAGAACGATCGTTCTACCTTGTCAACGGGCGGCATCGCGACCTCCCGGGTGCGTGCATCCGCTCAGGACGATCTATCAAGAAATTCGTACATGTCATCATCCAGAGGCTCGATTTCGGTCGCAAAGTACGTCTCACCACCCACCCATGAGACGCCTCGCATGAACACCTTTGCCCGTACCCTGGCCGTTGCTGCCCTCGCCCTCTCGGTCCAGGCCGGTCTGTCCGCCCAGGCCGCCGAACCGGCCAAGCCGGCGGCAGTCACCAGCATCGCGCGCACCGCCAGCTACATCACCACCGCCGATGGCGTGCAGCTCTACTACAAGGACTGGGGCCCGAAGGACGGCCCGGTCGTTACCTTCAGCCACGGCTGGCCGTTGAACTCGGACAGCTGGGAATCGCAGATGATCTTCCTGGCCAACCACGGCTACCGCGTCATCGCCCATGACCGTCGTGGCCACGGCCGTTCCAGCCAGCCTTGGGATGGCAACGACATGGATCACTACGCCGATGACCTGGCCACGGTGATCAACACGCTCGACCTGCATGATGTCACCCTGGTGGGCTTCTCCACTGGCGGCGGCGAAGTGGCGCGCTACATCGGCCGCCATGGCACCGGCCGGGTGAAGAAGGCGGTGCTGATCAGCTCGGTGCCGCCGCTCATGCTGAAGACCGCCGACAACCCCAATGGCCTGCCGATGGAAGTGTTCGATGGCATCCGCAAGGCGCAGATGGACAACCGCGCGCAGCTGTACAAGGACATCCCGTCGGGCCCGTTCTACGGCTTCAATCGCCCGGGCGCGAAGGTGTCGCAGGGGCTGATCGATGCATGGTGGGCACAGGGCATGCAGGGTGGCCACAAGAACACCTACGATTCGATTGCCGCGTTCTCGGCCACCGACTTTCGCGCCGACCTGAAGAAGTTCGACGTTCCGACGCTGGTGATCCACGGTGACGACGATCAGATCGTGCCGATCGACATCTCTGGCCGCCAGTCGGCGAAGCTGATCAAGGGCGCCAAGCTGATTGTTTATCCGGGCGCGCCGCACGGCTTGACCGACACCCACAAGGACAAGGTCAACCAGGATCTGCTGAACTTCCTGCAGGAGAAGTGAGTAACCGGGGCTCCGGCATCGCGCCGGAGCCCGTCTCACATCAGAGTGTTTCTGCCCCGCCGCGTGTCCGTTCCCGGTCAGAGTCGCCTCGGTGCGGATTCGGGCGGTGCAGAATTTCATCCGGGCCCGGCTGCAAGGGCGTGGAAATGGCCATGCCAGAACCTCGGCACCTGGCAGTAATTCTTTACCTCTCGTTCGCAAGATAACTCGGCTTTACACGGAGCGAGCGGGTAATCTGAAAACACGCGTTCGTGAAGGTGGTCACGGTTAAGTCCAGGGAAAGTCAATACCTTCAATTTCGCTGTAACGTCATTGTTGAAGATGCGAGTGGATTCCGGGCGGGCCAACAATCAGCTGTGACATGGAGGTGGGGATGTGCACGGCATCTTGCAGGTCTTCAGCAAAGCTTGCGGCTCTCCTTTATTTGATGATTGCCTCCTGCATCGCCGCGATCATGCCGGTTGGCGCCAAAGAGGGCCGATCACTTGTGCTTGTCAGACTCTCACCTGAGCAGGGGGCGGTCCTGGCAACCGGGCTACTCAGGGGGGTGTTGAGGCCAATCAACGGCTGTGTCTACTTCGTGGATCCAGGTGGCACGGCATATCTTGCAGCATGGCCGCACGATTACTCGCTGGCCATGAAGGGCGGCGTTCCCGTAGGCGTGCAGAACATGCGATCGGGGGAAATAATGGAATTCGGAACCGCCGCATCATTCGGAGGGGGGCATGGAGGTGAACTGCTCCGTTCGAGTCTTGCTGCGTCCATTCCGGCTGCCTGTACGGGCCCACTCATGACGATTCATTTGATGCGCCAGGCAAAGGAGCAGCCTTGATGAATTTGCGCATAAAAATATCCAGACACGCCTTGGCATTATACGTTTGGTGGCTTGTACGTTGAGCATGAGCCAGAATTCAAGATCGTAGTGCTGTTCACGAAGAGGTCGAAAGAGACCTTGGCAAAGTACACGCAGGATCCTGTATTTACCGGCCGCACTTCCGCTCAATCGCTCGAGATGCTCTTGGCGACCCAGGCGGAGGCAGAGGCCCAGCTTCTCGCAAAGAAGGTTGGGTTCGAGTCGGGCGTTGATATCAAGCGGTCCATTGTGACCTTTTACGTGAAGGACGAAGCGGCCGCTAGACGCGCACTCCGGCCATTGCTGGGCGCTGTCGATTTCATGGCGATCAAGCAAGTGAAAGGCTTTACTGTCACTACCGCAATCTCCGGCGGCCATAAGTTGACCGGTACTGCCTTCAGTTGCACTACTGGCTTCAACGTCTTCGACGCAGATCGTGAGCTTGGCGTCCTCACGGCCGGTCACTGTGACAATACGCTGACCTATCAGGGCATTGCCGCGCCCCTCGTTTTCCAGAGCGAGCAGAACGTAGGCGACTACGATATCCAGTGGCATAAAGAGCCGCCCAGGGGCCCGCGCCACGCGCAGACAAATGAAATCTCCCTGATCAATGGTCCGTCGCAGACGTTCGAAATAACCAGCACACTCCCCTCCAGTTCGACGCATGTGGGGGATGTGATCTGCAAGAGTGGAATTCATGGCCACTACGCATGCGGGACCATTGAGGATATGAATTCAAGGTCCAATCATAAGGTTCTTCACCCAACTCCGGGGAAGGCGGCTCGGATTTTGAGGAAGAAATAGGCGTCGTCCCGGTATCCGTAGGCGACGCGCTTTATGACCTTTATCTTGTTGTTGATCCCCTCGACCAGATTCGTTCCGAGGGGCCACCGGCAATGAGCCAGAATGCCTGCCAGATAGGGCTGTAGGCGACGGACAAACGTTCGCAGGGGCTCCAGGCGGCTACGCAATGCGCGCTGTCGCCAGCTCTTCCACGCTTTTGCTGCCCAAGCCTGGCTACGGTAGCGCCAGAGCTGCTTCAAGTCGTCTTTCAGCACATAGGCCGTCAGTAGTGCCTTGTTGGCAGCCAGCAGCTCCTTGAGCTTCACTCGTTGATCTGCCGGGACATTCTGCCGGTTGCGCAGCAAGAGCCAGCGAGAGGTCTTCACCACACGCCGAGCAGGTTTGTCCTGGCGCAGCCTGTTGGCTTCATCCACGCGGACCCTGTCGATGACCTCCCGGCCGTATTTGGCCACCACATGGAACAGGTCGTAGACCACTTCGGCATTTGGGCATTGGGCTTTCACTTCTAGGTCGAATGCCGAATTCATGTCCATGGCGACCGCTTGGATACGTTCGCAGCCCTCCCGGCCCAACAGCTCGAAAAAGGGGCGAACATCCGCTCGGCTACGACCACGCCCAACCCATAGCACTCGTTTGCGGGACGGCTCTACTATCACCGTGGCGTAGCGATGGCCCTTCTGGATCGCGAATTCGTCCATTGCAAGAATACGGATTCCGGAGAGGTCCACCGGTCCCAACGTCTGCTGCAAGTGCCTGAAATCAAGCGCCTTGACGGTTTTCCAGTCCAGTCCGTGCCATCTGGCTGTGGCATGGATCGACGTGGTAGCACACATCTGTGCAACGCTCTTTGCGAGTCGTTGCGTGACCCGGCAGTGCCGATCCAGCCAGTCCAGATGCTCCAGCTTCGGCCCGCAACGAGGGCAGGCCACGCGCTGCCGCTGCACCTCCAGCTCGACCGGCTCATCGAAAACAGGCAGATCACGGATACGCCGGATCACATGGTCGTGGATGGAGGTAACCCACTTGGAACAGCCGCTGCAGCGGTGCCTGCGGCGTCCATCGGGAAGCAGCGAAAGTACCAGCCACGAGACCCCATGACGAACCTCGCGTCTCCAACCATCCAGGCGATACCCCGCCCAGTCCCCCAACAACGGCATACAATCCAGCTTGGCCACGGCCGGCCCCAGTTTGTAGTCTCGACAACCACAATCTAGCGGGTCGGCCGTGAGCCTCTCCCCTCACATGGGAGAAGAACCAATCATAATGGGGCCATAGGCAGGTACATCCGTGCACGCAACCTTTCTCCAGGCCCTCTCAGCGTCGAAGGTGACAGCGGTGGGCCGGTCTTTTCGAACAATGCGGCCGTCGGCGTCATTCACGGCCGGGGCGGTGAAGACACGGGATTTGAGAACGACCTGTTCTACATGCCCATCGAGCGGGTTTCAGCACTTGGCGTTTCCGTATTGACGGAGGCCTTTGAAGTTACCGGCATCGCAGATCGCACTGAAAATTATTTCAGGCCATTTTCCGTTCCGGTTGCGTACAAGGGAGTTCCGAAGTTCCCTATAGAGTTGACGCTGGAGCGCCCGGTGTGCCCGAGCGGGCCCTGCGAACCCGCCACGGAAACGTTGCCGGACAAGATGCCCTCCCCGCTCAACTACACATGGGCCTGC
This sequence comes from Stenotrophomonas sp. 62841_Sma, assembly GCF_056482945.1. Taxonomy (NCBI): domain Bacteria; kingdom Pseudomonadati; phylum Pseudomonadota; class Gammaproteobacteria; order Lysobacterales; family Lysobacteraceae; genus Stenotrophomonas; species Stenotrophomonas sp. 62841_Sma. Next base: position 2,379,888 of record NZ_CM151224.1, read on the forward strand.
TTCTACCCCATCGTGCTCTACCCGCCTCCCGTCATTCCCCCTCCCCCGTTGACCTGGAGGGAGCGGATTACCTTGAAGGATGCGTCTGGAATCACCGCCGAGCCCGTTGAGTACAACCTGCACTGCAGTGGATGCCCTGATTGTCCATAGCCCGCATCTGTTGATGAGTGCAGTGCTGGAACCACGTGCGTGGATTCTTCGTCAGCCGAGCATGGCTCGGCTCTACATAAGAGCCAGCTCCCTGGCAAGGAACGGTGCCGTCCTGCTGCCTTTGGCGTGCGCCACCTGTTGCGGCGTTCCCTTCGCGACGATGGTGCCCCCTGCCCCGCCAGCGCCGGGGCCGACATCAATCACCCAGTCCGCCTGTGCAACCGCGCGCATGTCGTGCTCGATCATCACCACCGTATTGCCCGCGTCCACCAGCCGCTGCAGCTGCGCCAGCAGCCGGTCCGCGTCCGACGCATGAAGGCCAGTGGTGGGCTCATCCAGCACGTACAGCGTGCGCCCGCGCTGGCTGCGCTGCAGCTCGGTGGCCAGCTTGATCCGCTGGGCTTCACCGCCTGAAAGTTCCGTGGCCGGCTGGCCCAACCGCAGGTAGCCCAGGCCGATCTCCTGCAGCAACTGCAGCGACCGGGCAATGGCCTCTTCCTCGCTGAAGAACGCCTGCGCCTGGTCGACCGTCATCTGCAGGACCTCGGCGATGTTGCGGTCGTTCCACTGCACTTTCAGCGTGGCTTCGTTGTAGCGGGCGCCATGACAGGTGGGGCACGGTGCATAGACGCTGGGCATGAACAGCAGTTCGACACTGACGAAGCCCTCGCCTTCGCAGGTCTCGCACCGGCCCTTGGCCACGTTGAACGAGAAGCGGCCCGCATCGAAACGACGGCGGCGTGCGGCGGGTGTCGCGGCGAACAACTTGCGCACGTGATCGAACAACCCGGTATAGGTGGCCAGGTTGGATCGTGGCGTGCGGCCGATGGGCTTCTGGTCGACCTGCACCACCCGCTGGATCGCATTTACATCGCCTGCCAATGTGCCCCGCGTCGTTTCAATCACGGTCGGGCCGTCGGTGGGCGTGCTATCGGCGCTGTCGTCCACAGGCTCATGCCCGAGGTGCAGCAGCAACAGCTCGGGCAGCGCCTGCGCCATCAGGCTGGACTTGCCGGAGCCGGAAATACCGGTCACCGCCGTCAGCAGCCCCAGCGGTACCTGCGCGTCCACACCCTGCAGGTTGTGGCGGTGGATGCCCTTCAATTCCAGCCAGCTGCTGGCGTTGCGCTGCCGGCTGGCAGGTGCGGGCACCTGATCGAACAGATACAGGGCCGTGCGCGACTCCTGGATGTGGCGCAGGCCATCGGGCTCGCCACTGTAGAGCACGCGCCCGCCGTGTTCCCCTGCCTGCGGCCCCACATCCACCAGCCACTGCGCGCGGCGCATCAGCTCCAGATCGTGTTCAACCACGAATACCGAGTTTCCGCCGTCACGCAGGCGCTCAAGCGCGTCGTACAGGGCCTGGCTGTCGGCGGGGTGCAGGCCGGCCGAGGGCTCATCGAGCACGTACAGCACACCAAACAGCAAGGAACTGAGCTGGGTGGCCAGCCGCAGGCGCTGCAGTTCGCCGGCCGACAGTGTGGGCGTGGCCCGATCCAACGAGAGATAGCCCAGGCCCAGGTCACGCAGCTGGCGTACACGCGCCATGACTCCGCCTGCCAGTCGTTGTGCTGCCAGGCGCTTCTCTTCGGACAAGGCCGAGGTCAGGCGCACGTCCGGAGCGCCCTCGTGGGTCGCCTGGCCACTCGCGGCCCTCCGGGCGCGATCGCGGGGTGTCGCGCTCCTGCTGGTGCGAGCGCCCTTGCTGTGCGCGCCGAAATCACCTTGTGCGATGGGCTCCAGCAGCGCCGCCAGCTGGTCCAGCGGCAGCCGCATGAACTCACCGATATCCACGCCGGCAAAGGTGACCGAAAGCGCCTCCGGCTTCAGGCGTTTTCCATGGCAGGCCGGGCACAGCTTGCCTTCCATGTAGCGCGAAACACGCTTGCGCATCAGCGCGCTCTGGGTGTTGGCAAAGGTGTGCAGCACGTAGCGGCGTGCGCCGGTATAGGTGCCCATGTAGCTGGGCTCCTGCTTGCGCTTGAGTGCGGCACGGGTCTCTGCGGGCGTGAAACCGGCATAGACCGGCACGCTGGGCGCTTCCTCGGTGAACAGGATCCAGTCCCGATCCTTCTTCGGCAACTTCTTCCACGGCACGTCGATGTCGTAGCCCAGCGTGACCAGGATGTCGCGCAGGTTCTGGCCATGCCATGCCGGCGGCCAGGAGGCGATGGCGCGCTCGCGGATGCTCAGCGAGGGGTCCGGAACCATCAGCGCTTCGGTCACTTCGTAGACATGCCCCAGGCCATGGCAGGTGCTGCAGGCACCCTGTGGCGTGTTGGGCGAGAAGTCCTCGGCGTACAGCATGGGCTGGTTGGCCGGGTACGCACCGGCACGCGAGTACATCATGCGCACCAGGCTGGACAGCGTAGTCACGCTGCCCACCGATGAACGTGCATTGCTGGCGCCGCGCTGCTGCTGCAGCGCTACTGCCGGCGGCAACCCGTCGATGGCATCCACGTCCGGCACGCCCGCCTGGTCGATCAGGCGTCTGGCATACGGCGCAACGGACTCGAAGTAGCGCCGCTGCGCCTCTGCAAAGACGGTACCGAAGGCCAACGATGACTTGCCGGAACCTGATACGCCGGAGAACACCACCAGTGCATTGCGCGGGATGGAGACGTCGACATTCTTGAGGTTGTGCTCGCGTGCACCACGCACCTCGACGCAACCGCTGGCGGCGGCAGCGCATGACGATTCACCAAAGGGGGTGTTGGACATCGTTACGATCCTGCAGGCAGTGAGTGGCGCGCGCCAGGGCGCGCCCAATGATGCATTTTCGCTGCTGCGGGGTGAATGTGGGTGACGGACGATCCTGCAATGCGTGATCTGCTGGCTGCAGAACACCTTCTCAGGCGATACACGCTGTCCGCCGCCGCCCATTCAATGTGGCCGGCCAACGGCAGGCAGGACGGATCTACTCCCCGGCCGCTTGGATGTGCCCTGCCCTTGTGGTCGCATTTCCTTCGATGGCCCAAACGCTGTCCTTGTGGCCCATCTTTGCGCGCTTCCTGGATCGCCTCGCCAGTTGCCAGAAAATGGCAGCAGCGACAATTGCGGTCGCGTCCACGGCCACCCCGGCACTTGAATGGTTCCAGGTGCCAGGGACGCCAGCCAACGCCGCAAGGCTGCCGACCGGGATCAGTGCCGTCACTACTGCGCCAACGTACAGCAGCTCATAAGCGGAGCGCGCGGCCCCACGCAGGAATGCCCAGGCCACTGCCAGCAGGAAGGCCGCATAGTAGATGCCTTCGTGCCATGCCGGGACATTGGCAACCAGCCCAGGCAGCCACTTGGTAGCTGCCAGTGTTGCCGATATGCCGATGACACAGCCCAGGGACACACCGATGGTCAGCGATCCCAGCACACGGGTGGATCGCTTCTGCTCGGGAAGGTTGGCATCGCGCTGCTTCTTGCGTCGTGACTCGATCCACAGCAGGTTGCCGGTGTAGAACACGATCGCACCGCCAAGCCCAAGGAGCAGGTACATCCAGCGCACGGGGTTCCCGCCAAAGCTGCCGAAGTGCAGCATGAAGAAGGCATTGACCGCCGTATCCCAGCCGCCCATGTGTCCTGGCAGGTCATGTGTGTCCACCACGCCAGTGTACGGATCGAGATGGGTACTCATGTAGGTGCGGGCACGGGTCCCGTAGCGGATATCCAGGCCGGTGACACGCCCCTCGACCACACTGCCCTTCTGCTGGAAGCCCAGGCTGTAGACCTCAAAGCCCGGCAGCTGTGCCTTTACCTTTTCCAGCAGTGCAGGAGCAGGCAGAGGCTGGGCGCCCGGAGCGGGCCGGTCATCGTGCTCCTCGCCCCATTGGATGCCGTTGGGATAAACCACCTTGTCCTGGATGTCGTAGATCTGATCGTGGAACGCGAATACCACGCAGGTCACGGCCATGATCAGGTGGAATGGCAAGCTGACAATGCCCAGCGCGTTGTGCACATCCAGCCACATGCGCTTGATGTTCTTGCCTACCCTCACGGCGAAGAAGTCTTTCACCAACGTCGGCAACAGAACGATGACGCCGGAGATCAATGCCACAGCATACATCAGCGCAATGATGCCCATGATGGGGCGCGAAATCGCATCAGGGAACGGCAGGCCGACGAACTGATGCAAGGTGTCGACAAGCTGCGCCACCGGTGCCTTTCGCAGCTGCTCCACCTGGAGCCGCCCTTCCGCGTCGAAGCTTGCGCCAAACTCCGTGAACTGCCGTGGCTTGTCGCCACGTACTCGCCAGATCACCCGGGCAGGCGCTTCAGGCGACGTCTGCACCATCACGCTGTAGTTCTTCGCCGCCTCGGGATGCGCCTTGAGCACCGCGGCCAGCAGTTCAGGTGCCCGTTCCATCGGGACCGGCGCAGACAGCGCAGACGGGGGTGTTGCCCATCGCTCCAGCGGCTTCTCGAACATGGTGATCGAGCCGGCATAGAAGGCAACGAACAGCATCAGGCCAGCAAAGATGCCGACCCAGATGTGCACGTCCTTGTAGACCTTGATGATGTCGTTGCGGATCTTCATGTGAGGTCCAGTCAGCCCAGATGGCTGCGCGCCAGCCAGAGCGCGCCAAAGGCGACCACGTTGGCAGCACCGAGCCACAGCCAGGCGCTTGCGCTGCTACGAAAAAGGAAAACAAATGACAGGATCGGCGCCCACAGCAGCGCGACCAGCCACATGTTGAACTGGGCCTTGCCGCCCCCGCCATCAATGCCGCCGGGTCCGAACCACGCGAACAGGCCGGACAGGGCCAGGGAGAGCCCAAAGCCCAGCAGTACACCGGCACATGTCTTCCCGAACCAGTGCCGGCTCTGCAGCTTGTCAGGGCCGGCCATGGGCACCTCCACGCTGTCGAGCGCGCCAGACGCCCAGGAAGGGCGCGGCCGACCAGACCAGCATCAGAATCGTCAGCCAGGTGAAGAAGGCCGCACCGCTTCCCATCAAAGACAAGAACATGGCCAGCGAGACCAGCGAGAAGGTGCTGCCGGGAATCCATTTCCCACGGACAGGCCAGGGGCCGGCGTGCCGCCACTGCTGCTTCGGCGACGCCAGATAGAACAGCCATGCCCCAACCACACCCGCGGCTGAAGCCAGCACTGCCATCACGACTGACATTCTGGAAGTCTCATAGGAAAGCCCCGTGACCTGGCTGGCCTGTCACGGGGCGGAAGGGTTACCAGGTGAACCGGGCAGTAGCCGTGACGGTGCGTCCTGTGCCGAAGAAGCACGACGAGACACCGCTGCACGTGGTCACGAATCGCTTGTCGGTCAGGTTGCTGACGTTCAGTGCGAACTGCGTGCCCACACTCCCGATCGCACCGACGTCATAACGGATAGCCGCATCCCACATCGTGTAGGACGGAATCAGGTAGACATTGGCGCTGTCGCCGTAGCTTTCGCCGTTGTAGCGGACGCCTGCGGCAAGGCTGAGGCCTGCGAGTGCCCCGCCCTGGAAGGTGTAGTCACCCCACAGCGCAGCGGTCCAGTCCGGAACCATCGCCAGCTGCTTGCCCTGATAGCCGTTGTTGCTCTTGGTGACTTCCGAGTCCATCCACGATGCGGCACCGATCACGCTGAAGCCATCGAGGGGGGTGATGCGGGTTTCCAGCTCTACGCCACGTACGCGGCCTTCGCCATCCTGGACCTGGCACTGGCTGTTCCCGTCGTTGCCACAGGTCTGCCGATTCTTACCAGGGTCGTTGGTGAGGATGTTCTGCTGGCGCAGGTCATAGGCGGAAAGCGTGATCAGGCCGTCGAAGTGGGAGGGCTGATACTTCACGCCAGCTTCCCACTGCTTGCCGGTGACCGGATCAAAGGGCGTGCGGTCGTACGACTGCAGTGCTGAACTGCCGGAGGGCTGGAACGACTCGGCGTAGCTGAGATACGGCGTCAGACCATTGTCAGCCACGTACAGGATGCCAGCATTGCCACTGAAGGCCTCGTTGCTGATCCGGCTGGGCACCCATTTCCCAAAGCTGTTGCTGGCCACGGTATAGGACTGGCTCCAGGTATTGTCCTTGGTCCAGTCATAGCGGCCACCCACGGTGAAGCGCCACTTGTCGAGTGCGATCTGATCCTGCAGGTAGGCGCCCGTCTGGCGGTTCACACCACCGGTGTAGCCGATGCTGTTGGTGACAGGAACGTAACCGGTGTAAACGGGATTGAAGATGTCGATCGGCGCCGGATCGCGCATTCCGCCGCGAGCAGCGTCCCAATCGGCCTTCTGCCAGTCCACGCCCACCAGCAGCGTGTGCTCGGCTTTGCCGGTCTGGAACTTGCCGGTAACTCGCGTGTCGATCGTGTCGCCCTGGGAGTCGCCCTCGCCCCACGTGGCGCGCCGCTTCTGGGTGCGCCCATCCGGGTTCAGGCCACCATTGGTCACCACGGTGCGGAAGGTCGATTCCACGTTGGTGCGGCGGGCACCCTGGCTCAGGGTCCAGTTCTCGTTGAAGGCATGCTCGAACAGCCAGCCGGCCGTCCAGATGGTGCGGTCGTAGGTGTTCCAGTTCGGCTCGCCAATGAACGTGGTGTTCTTCATACGTCCATAGGGGGTGGCCTGGAGCGTGCCCTTCATCGGCAGGAACTGGTACGTGGAGCCACCATCGTCGCGCTGGTACAGGCCCAGTAGCGTCAGTCGCGTGCGCTCGGCCATCTGGAAGGTGTAGCTGGGGGCGAGGAACCAGTGCTGCTGCTGGGTGTGCTTGATCTGGGTGTCGCCGTCGCGATACAGGCCTACCAGGCGCCCGAGGTGACGCTTGTCGTCCGATGCGATGCCCAGGTCGAACGCGCTGCTGTACTGGCCGTTGCCGTCCAACCCCACCTGCAGCACCTGCTGCTGGTCGGGCGTGGGGGTCTTGCTGACCTGGTTGACCATGCCCCCCGGAGCCACCTGACCATACATCACGGCCGACGGCCCCTTCAGCACCTCGACACGGTCCAGGTTCCAGCTGTCCACCATGGTCCGGTTCCACTGGCCACCCTGCGGCGCTCGCATGCCGTCGACGGTGACGTTGTTGCTCCAGCTGCCGGCGTCGAAGCCGCGGATGCGGAAGTCATCGACGCGATTGTCGATGCCGCCGCTCTCCAGAACCACGCCGGCCACGTAGCGCATCGCCTCGTTGAGGTTCTGCACACCGCGGGCATCGAGCTCTTCGCGGGCAATGACCGAGACCGACTTGGCCATTTCCGCAACCGGCGTGTCGGTCTTGGTAGCGCCGGAGGTGTGTGTGGTTGTGCGATAGGCGTTGACGCGTACCGCATCGAGCGTGGTGGCGCTGCCATCGGGGACTTCTGGCGAGGGCGGTGCTTCAGCGTGACCGGCCAGCGGGAAGGCCAGCATGAGGGCAACGGACACGGACAACAGAGAGCGCCTCGGGGCGCGGGAAGTAGTGGCGATCTTGTTCATTTGGGGGCCTACGGTAGGAAGTGCGCCCTAGGCGGCAGCTGCGGCGGCGTTAATTTCGCGTTAAATAATACCAAATGCAAATCGTTCGCACTAGCAACCGCAGGCGCCTGCCCTGTTGGGAGCGCTCTCACCCTGTCTGAAGCATCGCCACCCACACTCCCATCAGGGCACTCCCTGCCGCCAGACTCAGCCATACCCTCCCAACACTGCGGGCGCTGAAAACGCCCACAGCAACGGCAATGAACAGCACGAACCCCAGCAGTGAACTGGCCAGGACCGAAACGGCTGTCCTTACCCCCACCAGCACAGGCAACAACAACGCCAGTGACGCGGCAGTAACGGCGGTGAACACGTAGCCGCCCAGCGAGGCGGCCAGCACACGGCTTGCCACCTGCCAGCGATAGGCCGGTTCCCGCCCGGCCGGAGGCTTGGCAGGGCGCGCCGCCTCCTGCGCCCGGGGCCAACGGCGCTGCAGCATCAGGGCCATTCTTGCCAGCATCAGCCCGAATGCCAGTGCGACCAGCTCCACGCCGGCCTGCTGCCATGCGCCCCGCTGCAGATACATCAGCAGCCCCTGCCCGGCGGTTGCCAGATTCACCAGCGGCAGTGCCAGGCACAGTGCTGCGGCCAGCCACAACTGCTCGATCCAGGCCAGGCGCGGTGGGCGCCACAGTGCGTGTAGCACCGAGGCCGCGCAGGTCAAAAGGAAAATGCGTATTTCCCACGCACTGCGACCGCTCATTTCCAATGGCAGCAACCGATTGCCATACAGGTAGACGATGCTTGCCAGCGCCACCCCAGCCAGCGATGCGACGTTGAACGCTTCCACGCAGCGGTAGATGCCCGCCGTGGCCGCGCCGAACTCATGCTCGCTGCGCTTGCGCCGCTTGATCGAGAACAGCAGCGTGCCGATGGCGATCATCGCCGTGCCGAGCAGGCCGCTGATGAAGTACAGCCACTTCATCGGCCAGCCGCCGAAATCGGCCTTGTGCAGTGCTTCGATCGTCTCATGCACCTGCACCGCGCCAATCGCATGCGGGTGTACGCCATGCTGTTGCAGCAGCGTGCCGCTGGCAGCATCGAACGCCGCCCGGCTGGCCTCGGTCAGCAGATGCCTGTCCGCACCCCCCTCGGGCTTGCGACCGATCACCTCCACTACGCTGTGCACGGTGCCGGGCGCCTGGATCACGATCAATGCCGGCGGCTGCCCGCTGATGGCCTGCGCGCGTGCCAGCAGGTGCTGCAGGTCTGGCAGTTGCGCGGTGGATACCAGGATGCCTGGCGGAGCCGGCTGCGCAGGCGACAGCTCGGCTTCGTAGCGCGCATAGGCATCATCGGCATCGCCATAGGCCGCGTGCACCGGCCACGGAAGATAGCTGCTGTAGAAGAAGGTCAGCCCGGTGTAGCCGATCATGAACAGGAACGGCAGGGTCAGCACGGCACTCAGGTTGTGCGCATCCAGCCAGCTGCGTTGTCCCTTGCCCGGGCGAAAGGTGAAGAAGTCCTTGAAGATGCGTTTATGCACCACCACGCCGGACACCAGTGCCAGCAGCATGCAGGCCGTGATCCAGCCCACCAGCCAGTAGCCAGCCATGCCGCCGTGCAGGGTGTAGTGGAAGGACATGAAGTGGCGCCCGCCTTCGGTTTCCCGAAGGCGAGGTGGAGGCTGTGGCATGCCTGTGCCGGCATCCACCCAGCGTTCGTGCGCGGTGCCGTCGCCATCCTCCCACGACAGCTCCAGTGGCCAGCCCGCCTGGGCAGGCCAACGGATCTGCCATGACCTGGCATCGGCGGCATTTGCTGTCAGCCAGTGCTGCGCACGTACCGCCTGCGTTGCGGTGTCCACCGCCGGCGAGGAGGCCGGCACGGGGCCGGCCTCCATCCATCGCGTGATCGGCTCACGGAACACGCTGAGCGTGCCGGTCAGGAAGATCGCGCACAACAGCCAGCCACAGGTGAGGCCGCACCAGGTGTGCAGCCACGACATGCTCTGCCGGAAGCCCACTTTCATGCCTGCCCCGTGGCGGGCAGGCCGTTGCCCTGCCGGCTGCGGAAGGTCACAGCGAGCCGCGCAGCGTCAGCATCACATTGCGGGGTTCGCCAAAGAAGTTGCCGCGGCGGATCTGGCTGATCATCGCGTAGTAGCGGGTGTCGAACAGGTTGGCCACGTTGACGCCTACGCTCCAGCGCGGATTGATCCGGTAGCCGGCGCGCAGGTCCCACACGGCACGTCCCGCTGCGCCCATGCGCCAGTCCGGGTCGTCGTAGGCCGGATAGGAGTAGCTGCTCTGTGCCGATACACCACCGCCCACAGAGAACGCGTTCCACTTGCCCGGCAGCTGGTAGGACGTCGACAGGCGCAGCAGGTGGCGGGGCGTCTCGGCGCTGATGGTCGCGCCCTCATCGTCGCGGCTGGTGACGTGGGTATAGCCCGCCATCATCTGCCAGCCCGGCGCCAGTTCGCCGCTGGCCTCCAGCTCAAAGCCCTTGCTGCGCAGCTTGCCGCCATTACGGTAGCAATCGGACGACGCCAGCGAGCCACGGCAGCTGCCCGGGTCGGATTCGTCCACCACGGCGTTGCCGGTCTTGCGGATGGAGAACACTGCGGCGGAGACATTCAGGCGGCCATCGTTCAACTCACCCTTCACGCCCAGCTCGTAGTTGGCGCCGATGGCCGGATCCAGCACCGAGCCGGACGCGGTGACGTACGAGCTCTGCGGCTGGAAGGTATCGGCGTAGCTGGCATAGACCGACCATTGCGGACCCAGGTCGTAGACAAGGCCGGCGTACGGGGTGAATTCGTGCTTCTGTTCGTAGTCGCGGCTCTTGGCGCCGGTGAAGCCATCGCTGGACTGGTACTTTACCCAGCTCAGCCGGCCACCCAGCGTGAGGTGCAGCGGTTCTGCCAGCTGCAGGCGCAGGTTGCTGTACACGCCGCTCTGCTGGGCGCGGGCGTTTTCTGACCAGTCCCACGCGGGCTGCAGCGGCTGCGCGATGGCGCTGTGGTCGGGTGCGTAGACATCAATCGGCACGTCGATGGCCAGGTCCGCCGAGCTCTGGCGGGTACGCTGGCGCGACCACATCGCGCCCAGCAGCAGCTGATGGCTGCGGCCGAAGGCGTCGAAACTGCCGGTGGTGTGCAGGTCGATGCCATCACTACGCACGCGCGAGCGGTTGAAATAGATGTCATAGAAGCGCGAACCGATGCCGGTGGCGCGGTCCACTCCGCCCAGCGGAACCGCGACACGCTGGTCCAGGTCCGACTCGGTACGGTTCACCGACAGGCGCGCTTTCCAGCGTTCGTTGAAGCGGTGCTCCGCCTCTGCAAAGGCTTCGTCAACGGAGCCCTCCTGCCGGTTCCAGTCCTGGATGAGCGAGGTGGAACGCTTGATGTCCAGCGCACCGCCATCGGTGTAGCGCGGCAGGCCGAACAGCCAGTAGCCGTCGGTGTCACTGGCCTGATGGCGCAGGCCGAAGGTCAGCGTGGTATCCGTGCCCAGATCGGCATCGATCACCCCATAGGCCACCGGCGTCTTCGATGAGGTGCCCCGCTGGAAGTAGTCGCGGTCCTGGTAGGCGGCGACCAGTCGGCCGCGCACGCTGCCGGTAGCATTGAGCGGGCCACCGCCATCCACCTCGACGCGGTAGTTGTCCCACGAGCCCATGGTTGCGGCCAGATCCAGATGAGCCTGGTCGCGCGGGCGCTTGCGCACCATGTTGATTGCTCCGCTGGGGTCGGCTGCACCCAGCATCATGCCACCAGCACCGCGCAGCACTTCAACGCGCTCCAGTACCGCGGTGTCGATCGGCAGCCAACCCACGGGGGCATAGACGATGCCGGCCACGCCGTCGACCAGATAGTTGCTGTCGTCCACGGTAAAGCTGCGGATCGAGAACTTGTGGTTGCCGAAGTTGCGGGCGGTCTTGGTCACACCCGTGGTCTGCGCCAGGGCCTCGTCCAGCGTGGTGAGGTTGCGGTCGTCCAGCTGCTGGCGGGTGATCACGCTGACCGACTGCGGGGTCTGGCGGATGCTCTGCCCCAGCTTGCCCAGGCTCAGTTCACGTGCCGTGTAAGCGCCATCGCTTGGGGCATTGGCGGTCACGTTCACCGTCTGCAGGGTGGTCTGGGCATCCTTGCTGCGCGCAGGCGCTGCTGCGTCCTGCGCCAGGGTGAACACGCCCGGACGGGTGGCATTGACACGCACGCCACTGCCCTCCAGCAGGCGCGCCAGTGCTTCCTGCGGTGTGTAACTGCCGGTCAAGGCCGGAGCGCGACGGCCCGCCACCGCCGATTCGCTGAACAGCACCTGCTGCCGGGACTGCTCGGAAAAGCGGCGCAGTGCGGCATCCAGCGGTTGCGCCGGAATATTGAACTGCACGCGTGCAGCCGGCTGCGACTGTGCAATGGCCGGCGCTGCCAGCGCGCTGGAAATGCACAGTGCCAGCAACGGCAGCCGCTTGGCGTGTACCCCCGTAGAGAACGCGCCAGCAACAAGTGCGCGCTTGATCTTCATGTACCCCATTACCGCTCCATCATGCTTGGCCGCTACTGGCCTCACTGGGATAAACGGAAAATAGCGGTGGGGTGAGAACCCGCGCCGGAAGAAATATTCGCTCCGGCGTCAGCGGGTCACAGGCCGTTCGTCGATGCGATAGCCGCCCTGGGCATTGCGGGTCACCTGCACCGGCAACAGATCCGGCAGTGCTTCCAGGAAGGTGGCCGGCGCATCGGTGGCTGCGTAGCCGGATACCGGCAGGAACTTCAGCCCTGGCTGGCCCAACGTGACGGGATGGCCCAGATACTGCCCGACCTCCTGCGCCACTTCGTCCAGCGGGGTGCGCCGGAACACCAGGCGTCCATTGCGCCAACCGCCAATGCTGTCTGCGCTTGCGGCGATGGGGCGATAAGCAGCGGTGAGCGTGGTAACGGCCAGGCCCTGTTCGGCGCGCAGGCTGACCGGCGAGGCACCTTCGGCGCGATCCGGCTGCACCCGCACGTGCCCATGCAGCACCTTGACCACGACTTCACCCGGCCCATTGCGCACATTGAAGGCCGTGCCGACCACCGTCACCCGGCTGCGCTGGGCATCGACGGTGAAGGGCCGGTCGGCCGCCGGGGCGACCTCGAAGAACGCCTCGCCCTGGCTGAGCACCACTTCACGGCGGGATCGATAGAAATGCACGGCCAGCGTGCTGCGTGCATTGAGCGAAATCCGTGAGCCGTCCGGCAATTGCAGATCACGTATCTCGCCCGCGCCGGTGGCCACGTCCTGTACGTAGCTGGGCGCGGCGTACCAACCGTAGCCGACGTACCCCAAGGCCAGCATCGCCACGGCGGCAGCCGCCGCAATGCGGGGCAGGCGCCACGAGCGCGCGCGCCGCCCCGCCCTGCCCCGCCGTTGAATGACAGGCACTGCTGGGGTGATCACCGCATGCGCGTCCGAGGCCAGTACGGGGCGTGACAGGTGGCCAAGGTCCTGCCAGGTTCTGGTCACATCGGCGAACGCCTGTCGATGTGCTTCGCTCCCGGCCAGCCAGTGCTGCAGGGCCGCCTCGTCCTTCGGTTGCCAGTCCGCATCCTGCCGCCGTACCAGCCACGCGGCCGCCGCCTCATGCAGGGCAAACGGGTCGGAACCTGCGGGAGAAGGGAGATCGGTCATCGGCAGGGAAAATCAGCATCGATGGCAGGCGCCAACGCCTCGCCCGCCTTGGTCGGACGATGCAGTTCCTGCATCTGTGTCAGAGACGCATAGCGTACCCGCACTTCGCAGTAGGCAACCGCTCGCGACAGGTGCTTGACTACCATGCGGCGGGAGATCTGCATGCGAGCGGCCACGTCCTCCTGGGTCAGGCCATCGAAGCGGCAGAGCACGAAGGCCTCGCGTTGACGTTCCGGCAGCTCGGCCAGCGCTTCTCGCAGGCGCTCCAGGCGCTGCCGCTGGGCGCTGAGCTGCAACGGGCACTGTGATTCATCGCTGGTGATGGCCTGGCCCGCATCCTCGGCATCTGCCAGTGGCAGGGTCTGGAGACGGCGGCCTGCGGTGTGCTCACGATACTCATCGGCCACGGTGTTCATCACCGTTCGCCGGAAATAGGCGCCTTGCTGGTCGCACGAGGCCAGTGCAGGGTTTGCCGCCAGCCATTTGACTGCACCGTCGTGCAGGGCGTCCTCACCGTCCGCACCTCTGACACGCGCAAGGCTGCGCAGAATGGGACCGCGCCAGCGGGCATAGGCTTTCGCAAGGAGGTTCCCGCCCATTGGCGAGGCGTCTTCCGGAATGCCCGCCTCCGTGGACGAGGCCCGATCCGCGTTGCTGCCCGTGCCCCGGCCTAGCGTGGACACATCACCCTCAGGGCAAATGCCAGCGGTCTGCACAGGTGGGGCGGGGAATTCACGTCGGGAGCCGGAGTTCTGGCCGCCATAGGCGGCGGAAGGGGTGGGATGCCGCAAGTGTAGTGAGAGTCATTTGCAATTGGAACTCCCTCCCCCCTCCCTTTCCTGCAGCCGCGGTTCGGATGAGGCCTGGGAACCGGGGTGAAGCGCACGGCAGTTGCGCCCTCCGGGAAGCTGCCGTGATCGCACCATTGGCGCGATGAACTCCACCGCCTCAATCGCGAACCGGCCTGCAAGCGCCTTGGCGTGACCGTCCGGGGTGTAGCTTTTCCGGATGTCCCTCATATCGGCTTCGTCGGCGAGCAGCAGCAGTGCTACCTGCCTGCCAGTGCCTGCGTCGATCGCCTCGATCTCGAGGGAAAGCTGCCCCTTGCTCACCGGTCCCATCAGGACCGATGTGGCAATGTTCAGGCCGACAGACACCTCCTTCACCGAGGTGATCCTTGCAAGCAGCAACAGCCCCGTTCCCGGCCGCCCTGCCCCACTCCAGCCCAGGCGCCTGTCGATCTGCCGCTGCAGCTGACTGCTTACGGCAGCCTTGAGGCGATCACCGACGCCCGGGCTCAGCGTTGCAGCTACCTCTGGCATCAGCAGGACGGGGGCGAGAGTCACCGTCTGGAAGTGCCCGTGCGTGCTACCCGCTGGCACGATCTCCATCCGACGCTCCCCGTGGATGCTGAGACCTGCATAGGTCCTGGCCTGGTTTGACCTGACCACATGCACCGGACTGCATGCGGCCAGCAACAGCATTCCCACTCCTGCGAGGAGCCGCGGAACCCGCCGCCACAAGCTGCCTTTCGCGGCGCGTCCGGAACCGGATGTTCTGGCCAGAGTGGCAGTTCGATCGCCGCCTGATGAATGACTACGGCAGCAGGGAATTGCAGAGTGCATGACTTTCGCAGGTTGAGTGGAACGGAATCAATCGAGGTCGAACATCCCCCATGTGCGGGGCTCGCCTTGGCCGGTCCGGAATGCCGGGCCCGACGATTGCAGGGTGTCGGCAGGATGTCGGCAATCACCAATGCAACATGTGCTTCGGATCGAACAGCACGCACGACACTGCCATGATGATCACGACAAGCACCGCGAATCCTGTGGCAATGGCGCCTCTGAGAAATCCAATTCGGATGAGGATGTGCTTCAACAGGGCCACCTCGCCAAGCAGCAGGACAAAGAGAAGTCCTGCTTGTGCTGCGGCAAGCAGCGCATAGACCAGTGCCCAGCACCCCCATGCGATGGCCGCCACACGAATGACGGACGCCGGAACGTCCATCAGCAGCCCCACCACGATCAGCATCGTCACCGCAATGGTGATCGTGCGCATGTTCTCAGCCACGTTCTTCAACGTGGCGCCTTCGCGCGCCAATCGATCGACCTCAAGGAATCTCGCCGCGAGTTTCGATTCAAACAGCCGTATGCGCTTCATGGTTCTACCCAGGTGAAGGAGGGGTGGCTGGAGAGGACTGCACACGCACTGGTGCAATGGACTACAGACGCGCAACCACCACCGGCAGCACGGCCCGGCGGCAGCCCCGACGTCATTGGGTGGCCCGGTCTCTACCGATGGCTACCCGCCGTGCTGGAACCAGGGTGGATGCTGTCTACCTGGATTCCCGGAACTCGGTTGGCAGGCAACCCGCCCAACGCTTGAATGCGCGGCGGAATGCACGGGCGTCGGAGTATCCAACCGCGTCTGCAACTTCGGCGATGCTCAACTCTGAGTTCAGCAGGAGATCGCGGGCCCGCTCATACCGGGCCTCATCGCGGAGTTCCCGATAACTCGAATCCTGGCGATTGAGCCGGCGCCTGAGCGTTCTCTCGCTTACATTGATCAGGCTTGCGAGTTCGCTCTGCCGGGGGGGCGTCTCGATGTCGCACCGCAGGTGGCTCGACAGCGATTCGACAATTTCATTGCGCACGCCCCGCATTGGCAGCAGCGTGTCGAGCTGGTCGCGTACGATCTTCGAGTTGATCCGGTCGAAGCCTGGCAGCCGCACACTCAACCAGTGTGAGTCGAAGGTCAGGCGGTTGATCCCTGCATCAAAGCGCACCGGGCACTGGAAGAACCGCCGGTAGACGTCCGGATCGGAGGGCTTGGGTAGGGAAAAGTCGACCCGTAGCGGTGCAAAGGAGGGGCCAATTAGGTACCTGCTGACGGCGACGAACCCCGCGAATGCATCCTCCACAAGAACGGATTCCAGCTGGATATCAAAGCGCCGGAATCGGACCTCCATCCGGATTTCACGACCCGCTTCCTCGATCGTGTGAATCAGCATGGCGCCGATTGCCTGCTGGTGGCTGAGCCCATAGTTCAGGGCTTCCCCGTAGGTCTCGCAGGTGAGCATCGCCAGGCCGGGAACACCCCAGGAGATGGGTGTCTGCCGGGCTCCCAGGGCGAGGCCCAATGCAGGTTCGTCCAGCAATCGTTCTGCGCGCATGAACAGCTTGCGCATCTGCCTGTAGGACAGCATTACATCTCTCATCGAGAGATCGCGGTACGTGAAACCAAGCCCGCGGCACAGCTCTTCCGGCGAGAAACCCCGTTCTTCAACAAGCCCAAGGATGGCCCTGGCTCCGGTCGGCACGATTTCTGCGATCTGCGATTCGTGCGTTGAGCCTGGATCGTCGGAGGGGTTCAGAGACGTCGCGTCCAACGCGAGTTCCTCACCGGGCTCACGCCAGTCCATGGAGGTCGGCAGATTCTTGGAGATGGCAGCCATCACGTTTCGAAGGGGCGTTTCGCAGTCCCCATAGTCATCCCGTGGGGGACTGATTTCAATGCAGGAGACCGCGCGTGGCCTAAACGGCCCCCCGCGTGTCCGGTAATGCTCCTGATGGGTCCGGATGATGATCCAGCGTCGATGTGACTGACTGGCTTCAGGTGGGACTGCGTTGTCCGGATGGCCGCTTTGAGTGCGCCGCCTGTCCCAGATGACCTGTACGAGCCCCGGCATGTCCGGAAGTGTCCTGTTCGTGGTCCAGGTGTCCCCCTAAATTTACGCCGCCTGCAGACCTGACCACACCGCGCTGGTCTGTGGAACTGACCACCCATACAAGGAATCGAACGTGAAAACCCATATGACCTGGTCATTGGTGCCTCGTCTCAGCGCGCTGGCCATTGCCCTGTCCGCGATGACGGGATGTTCCGATACACCAGAGAGCGGGACGGCAGAAGCCCGCACCGCGTATGTCGCCTCCGTTCGACAGGCTGCTGGCGATCAGCGCGCTTACATCGGCACCGTGCGTGCCACGCAGCGAGGACAGCTGTCCTTCCCGGTCTCCGGAAAGGTCTCCGCGGTACTTGTTGAACCGGGTGACGTTGTACGCAAGGGACAGGTGCTTGCTCGACTGGATCCGGTCCCCTTTGCAGCGCAGGAGGCGTCCGCTGCCGGCGACGTCGCACGCGCGCAGGCCGCACTGGACGAGGTCCAGCGACGCGTCGAGCGACTGGATGTTGCGCAGAAGGCTGATGCGCTCAGCCCGGCGGAGATGACCGCCGCGAAGGCCGAACTGGCGGCTGCGAATGCGGCCGTCCGCAATGCCCGCGCGCAGCACGAACTCGCCGGCTGGTCGCAAGGCGAAGCCACGCTGAAGGCAACGTTTGACGGAGTCGTGGCTGCACGAAACGTTGAAGTTGGACAGTCCGTGGGCCCCGGCGCTGTTGCCATCCAGGTCGATGGTGCGGGCCGCGAGCTGTCTGTCGCGATTCCGGGCACTGCTCCCCTGGCTGTTGGGCAGGTGGTCAACCTGATCAGCGGCTCGGACACCGTGGCGAGCAAGGTGCTCCGTGTCGACGGCCGCGTTGATGCAGGCGGCGTGCGTACCGCATACATCGCAGTGCCCGAGGCGGCGACCGTGGGTTCGACCTGGTCGGTCCGGATCACTGGAACGGATACAGGCCCAGCCAGGCTTCAAGTGCCATTTCGGGCTGTTCTGCCGTCTGCCGTTGGCGGCAAGGGCCAGGTGCTTCGGCTGGCAAAGGATGGCAAGACGACCGAGCTGGCGGAAGTAGATCTGGGTCAGTATCACGGTGACTGGATCGAGGTGAGCGGGCAGATTTCCGCCGGTCAGCGCGTCGTGGTTGCGGGTGCCAAGGCCATCCGCCCGGGCACGCAGATCAAACCGGTCGACATGAAGATGGGGTCAGAACAATGAGCCTCTCGTCATTCTCATTGGCGCGTCCCCGCCTGACCCTGCTGGCGATCGTAGCGATCGTCCTCACCGGCCTCATTCTGGCGCTCGACTTCCCGTCCACTGAAGAGCCCCCCATCACCATTCGCACGGCGACGGTACTCAGCTTCATGCCGGGCGCCGGCGTGGACCGGGTCGAGCAGCTGGTCGCTCGCCCGATCGAGGAGAGCATTCGTGGCATGCCGGAGGTCAAGCGGATCCGGACGACTGTCCGTCCAGGCTTTGCGTTCACCTACGTTGATCTCTATCCCACCGTGGAATCGGAGAAAATTCCCATCGTGTGGCAACGGTTGCGCTCACGCATGGGGGACATCCAGAGCCAGCTTCCCGAGGGAACGATTGGCCCGGTCGTGGACGACGAATTCGGTCGGGTTGCGGTGATGACCATGGGCCTGACCGGCGATGGCTATAACGCAGGCGAGCTCCGGGCAGAAGCCCGCCGCCTGCGCGATGAACTGTTCCGGCTGCCCGGGGTGGAACGTGTCTCGCTGCACGGCGTGAGGGACGAGCAGGTCCAGATCATCCTGGACGTGCCTTCCCTGGCTGCGCGTGGGCTCAACCCCAATGTGATTGCCGATGCGGTTTCCAGGCGCAATGTGATTGCGCCGGCGGGCTACGTCGAGATCGGAGGTTCGGAGATCACGCTCAACGTGAGCGGTGACGCCGACAACCCCTCCCAGCTGAAGAGCACGCCGATACCGCTGCCGAAGGGTGGCTCGGTGCCGCTGGGTGCCCTTGCGCGAGTGGAACGGGTGACCCAGGACCCGCCGATGACGGGTGCATTCGTGAATGGCACGCCGGCCGTGGTGATAGCGGTCTCCATGGCGCCAGGACTCAACGTGGTCAGCTTCGCCGATCTGTTGCGCGGCGACGTTGAACGGCTTTCGGAAACGCTGCCGGCCGGCATGCAGCTTGTCCAGATCACGGATCAGGCAGAGGTTGTTTCCACCCAGCTGCTGCGTGTTGCCAAGGTTTTCCTGGAGACCCTGGCCATCGTCATGGCGGTCGTCGTGCTGTTCCTTGGAATGAGGACCGGCCTGATTGTCAGCGCCATCGTGCCGACCACGGTGCTGGGGACGATGGCAATCATGAAGATCCTGAACATCGATCTGCACATGATCTCGGTGGGTGCAATCATCATTGCCCTGGGCCTGTTCGTTGACAACGCGATCGTGGTTGCCGAGGACATGGAGCGGCGGCTCTCGCTGGGTGAGTCGCCGGACCAGGCTGCCGCTCACGCAGGCAGCACGATGTTCGTGCCGCTTCTGGTTTCTTCGCTGGCGATCATCCTCGCGTTCATGCCGCTGGCCATCTCCAGCACGGAAACCGGCGAGTATCTGCGCAGCCTCGGCATCGTGATGGCCATCGCGCTGCTGTTGTCGCTGGTCATCGGCGTTACCCTGATTCCGCTGCTGTGCAAGTACTTTGCCCATCACCATGCCGAACTCAGCCGCACCGCACGCGCGGTCGAGCGGCTGACGGGCTGGTACCGCGGCAAGGTCCGCTGGATCCTGGGGCACAAGGCCATCTACATCGGCGTAATGGTTGCACTGCTGGCAACCTCCGGCTGGTTGTTCACCACCGTCCCCAACGAGCTGATGCCGCCGTCCGAGCGCCATCAGCTGCAGATGGCCATCGAGCTGTCCCCGGATTCCAGTCCGGCCAATACGATGGCGGTTGCTCACCAGATCAGCAAGGTACTGGCGGACGAGAAGCTCGTTCCGGAGATCTCCAGCCACGCCCTGTACATGGGCGATGGTGGCCCACGCTTCATTCTGGCACTCAATCCCCCTACTCCTGCAGGACACCGCGCGTATGCCGTGCTGTCACTTGCGAAGGGCGTCAAGCATGAAGCGGCCATTGAGCGGCTGCGTTCTGTGATGGCAACACACTTCCCGGATGTGCGGGTGGAGCCCAAGCGGTTCTCGATGGGGTCTTCGGATGCCGGCGTTGCGACGTTCCGCATCTCCAGCAGCGACGGCGCACATCGGATTGCCGCCGAGAAGCTGCTGCGCACGCTGCAGGACACGCCGGGGATGGTGGATGTATCCAGCGATGCCGAACGCCAGGTTGTCCAGCTTGATGTGGACGTCGATCAGCCCAAGGCCCAGGCCGCAGGCATCAGCAGCGCGGACATCGCCAAGAGCATGGACATGCTGCTGACCGGCGCAACGATCTCCCGTTATCGTGAGGGCGACACCGTTCTCCCGGTCATCCTCCGCGGAGAGGCGGCACTGCGCACGGATATCGGCCAGCTTGAGGCACTCCCGATCCAGAAGGCGGATGGCAGCGGAAGCGTGCCCCTGGGCCAGGTGGCCAAGCTTCGGTTGGCTCCGCAGCTGTCTTCAATCCAGCGAGTGAACCAGACGCGCGCGGTCACCGTGCTTGCAAAGAGCTCCGAGCTGACGGCCCAGGGGATCGCGGACAAGGTCGAGCCACTTCTTTCCGAATTCCGCAAGCAGGGCGTGCGGGTTGAACTCGGTGGCGAGATCGAAGAGAGCAAGAGTGCCAACGAAGGCATCGAGAAGCTGCTCCCGCTCTGCCTTGCTGCCATGTTCCTGTTGTTCGTATGGCAGTTCGAGAGCATCCGCAAGAGCCTGATCGTCCTGGCGAGCATTCCGTTCGTGGTCATCGGCGCGACCTTGGCACTCAAGCTGAGTGGCACCAGCCTGACCTTCATCGGAACACTGGGGCTGCTCGCACTTGCCGGCATCATCGTCAACAACGCGATTCTGCTCATCGATGCGATCGACGAAGGCCAGCGCGATGGCTTGCCTCCTCTCCAGGCCATTGAAGAGGCTGCAGCAAAGCGCCTGCGCCCCATCGTCATGACCAAGATGGTCTGCATTCTCGGCCTTGTCCCGCTGCTGCTGTTTGGCGGTTCCATGTGGACCAGCATGTCGATCGTGATGATCGGCGGCCTTGCCCTTGGAACGCTGATCACGCTGGGTCTCATTCCAGCGCTGTATGCCGCGCTCTACCGCATTCACCCGGCCGAGGAGGCATGATCATGTCTATTGGAAATCGAGTTGCCTGCCTGTCGATTGCTGTGCTTGTAGCCCTGTCTTCTGGCTGCGCCTCTGTGGCTCCCAGGACCGAGATCCCTGACGCCGCAGCCCGGCATCATGTGGGCCAGGCCCCCACGCCGGCGGCGCTGGATGCGGATGTCCTGCCCGGGACGCCCAACAGGCAATGGTGGAAGGACTTCTCCGACCCCAACCTGGATGCGCTGGTCAGCCTGGCCATGCGCGGGAATCATGACCTGAAGTCTGCCCTTGCCGCCGTGGTGGAAGCGCGCGCACTGGCAGGCGCAGCGCGCAAGGACTATCTGCCGAGCGGTGCGCTGCAGGTCAAGGCCGAAGCCATGCAGTCCGCCCAGATCGAAGCGGATCCCTATCGCCAGGATCTTCCCCGCCCCCCTTCCCAGAGACTGCTGTCCGCCGGACAGATGTTCTCCTGGGAGCTGGATCTGTTTGGGCGCATTGGCACCGCCGCAGCCATGGCCGATCGCAAGGCCGATGCGGCGGCGGCTGACGCGAGATCAGCTGCCGCAGTGCTCCAGGCCGAGGTTGCGAAGAACTACTTCCTGCTCAGGATGGACCAGATCAACCTGTCCTCTCTTGAGCGGGAGGTTGAGCTGAGCAAGGCGCGCGTTGTGCGTGTGAAGGCCCGGTATGCGGCCGGGCTGGTCGATCGCAGGGAGGCACTTGCGGTCGAATCCGAACACGCCGAGCTGGTGGCGCAGGAGGCGGCAACCGCTACCCGGCTGCAGGCGGACAGGGCCGCATTGGCGGTTCTTGCAGGCCGCTCGCCGACCGCGCAGGATGACGCCTGGGAGGCGTTGCTGGCCCCGGCTCCACTGCCGGCCCCACCGGATCTTGCATCGCTTGCGCAGCCGACCGACCTCCTGGCGCGGCGGCCAGACGTCGCCAAGGCCGATGCACTACTGCGAGCAAGCCTTGGCAACGTCGTACTCGCCGAGCGCGCGCACCTTCCGCGCCTCACGCTGAATGTTTTCGGCGGCATCCTTGCACCGTTCGGTTCGCTGGGCGATTCCAGTGCAAAGCGCTTCTCGGCCGGCCCGGAGCTTCAGTGGGAGTGGCTGAGCTTTGGCCGGAAGAAGGCCAGGGAGGAAGCCGCTCGCGCCGGCAGTGATCAGAACTGGCATGCCTTCGAGCAGACCGTGCTGACGGCGCTGAAGGAGAGTGAGGACTCCCTGCATGCGTGGACGAGTTCCCAGATCAGGATGCAGCAGGCAGTAAATGCCGAGGCACTCAGCAGCAGATCTTCGGCCTATGCCTCTTCCCGCGTGGACGCCGGAATCGAACCGAAGGATGCCGGCCTGCAGCAGCAGGCGCTGCTCGAGAAGGCGCGCAGAGCGCTTGCCGCGGCACAGGCCGGGCTGCTGATGGCCCACGTGCAGGTGCAGCTGGCACTGGGGGCATGGCAGCCCGAGAAGGGGGACCCTGAGATTGAAATCGGCAGGCCCATCGCTTCCCGGAAGAGCGCCGAAAGCGAAGCATCCGCGGCGCATCACTGACTGGCCCGAACGGCAACCCGCCAGGCCGTACCGGCCTGGCGGATCGTTCGTCGCCCGCTACATGAGGAAAACTCTCTTGAACGCTACCCACAGTTCGTCCGTGCGTGTGCCCGGCATACTCATCCGCGAAACGGCAGCGCTTATCGTCCGCAATGGCCGGTCTTCGGTGACCGTCAGTGAGATTCTCGAATGCTCGGGCGTCAGCCGTGGCGCGATGTTCCATCACTTCTACTGCAAGCAGGATCTCATCGACGCCACTTTCTCGTGCTGGCTGCAGAACTTCAATCAGGATGTGGAACGGAGAATGCGTGCCAACGGGCTCCGCCCCGGCGCATTCACCAACGCCTACGTGGAATCGGTGGTCGAGGGCTGCAGGCGGCACGACGTTGCAATGCTCTCGGCCCTGATCATCCGCCTGGACCTGACCCAGGTATCCGCGTCGCAGTGGATCGAGTGGATGAAGAAGAAGCTGGCCACCGAGCCGTCCGAGGCCGACGATCCCACGCTGAGGTCTGCGCGTCTCGCCGCCGATGGTCTGTGGCTTGGCTCACTGTCCTGCCCTGCCCCCGCCAATGAACCGAAGATCGACATTCAAACGCCGCAGATCCCGGTGCAGCGCTGTGGCCACGGTCCGTCCCATCGCCTTGTCTAAGGGCGCTCAGGACGCGCGGTCGCGCGCTCATCGAACAGCAGGGATGCAACCGTGCCATGGCTAGAAGAACCAGGGAGGACGCACACGCCACGCGTGAGAGGATCCTCGATGCAGCACTGGTGTGCCTGCTGCGCCATGGGCCCGCCGGCGCCACGCTGGAGCTGATCGCCACCGAGTGCGGCTATTCGCGCGGCGCGATCTACTGGCACTTCGGGTCCCGTCAGAACCTGCTGGGTGAACTTTCCGCGCGAGGGCGGCCAGATGCACCCGAAGGACTGCGGGAAGCCGCCATCCGGCAGTGTAATGACCCGTTCAAGCTTCTGTTTGCGGACCTGGTCAGGGTCTTTGATCACACGCGCCGCACCCCACGCGTTCGCCGAACGGTTGAGCTTCTGCTGCGCTCTGGTGCATCACATGAGCTGGGCGGCATAGGCGAAGTGCTCGCGGCGTGCGCGATGCCGGAGGTCCGCATGCTGGAGCTTGTATACCAGCGTGCAGGAGCACTGGGCCAGCTCCGTGAGGGCGTTGATACAGCCACTGCGGCGCGTAGCCTTCATGCGATCGCGGTCGGTGTTCTGCTGGGATCAATCCTGGAGCCCGGCATTCTCGACCTGGAGATGGGCGGGGCCCGCACCGTGGAAGACCTGCTCAGGCTGCACATGGCTGTTCCCTTCGCGGCCGCCGGAGCGTGGCTCAGCCCATGTGTGGGCTGAGCCGGTTCCTCATCGATCCACTTCGCCGAACACAATGTCGTAGGTGCCAATCATGGCGACGACATCCGCCAGCATGTGGCCCCTGACGATTTCATCCAGAGAAGAGAGATGAGCGAAGCCGGGAGCACGCAGGTGCACCCGGAACGGTTTGTTGGCGCCATCGGAGATCAGGTAGCAACCGAACTCGCCCTTGGGCGCCTCGACCGCTGCGTAGGTCTCACCTGCCGGCACCTGGTAGCCTTCGCTGAAGAGCTTGAAGTGATGGATCAGCGCTTCCATGTCGGACTTCATCTCCTGCCGGGACGGCGGCGCCACCTTGAAGTTCTGGACCATCACCGGGCCGGGGTTGGCGCGAAGCCAGTCGACACATTGCCGGATGATGCGGTTGGACTGCCGCATCTCCGCGACACGGCACAGGTAGCGGTCATAGCAGTCACCGGCGCTGCCGACCGGAATGTCGAAGTCAACGGCATCGTACTTCGCGTAGGGGCGCTTCTTCCTCAGGTCCCACGCCATGCCCGAGCCTCTCAGCATCACCCCGGTCATGCCCCAGTCCATGGCCTGCTGCGGGCTCACAACGCCAATGCCCACCGTGCGCTGCTTCCAGATTCTGTTGTCGGTGAGCAGGGTTTCGTACTCATCAATGCGGTTTGGGAATTCGCGGGTGAAATTCTCGATGAAATCGAGCAGTGACCCTTCTCTCGCGGCGTTCAGCCGCCGCAGCTCCTTCCCCTTCTTCCAGCGTGACTCCCTGTACTTCGGCATCTGGTCAGGCAGATCACGGTACACACCGCCGGGCCGGTAATACGTGGCATGCATTCGAGCGCCGGATACCGCCTCGTAGCAGTCCATCAGCTCTTCGCGTTCCCGGAATGCATAGAGCATCACGGCCATGGCGCCCAGGTCCAGCGCGCCCGTTCCGATGTTCATGAGGTGATTGAGGATACGGGTGATCTCATCGAACATCGTGCGGATGTACTGTGCCCTGATGGGCGCCTCGATTCCCAGAAGGGTTTCAATCGCACGTACGTAGGCGTGTTCATTGCACATCATGGATACGTAGTCCAGCCGATCCATGTAGCCGATGGACTGGTTGAAGGGCTTGGACTCCGCCAGCTTCTCGGTACCCCGGTGCAGCAGGCCCACATGCGGATCCGCGCGCACAACGGTCTCGCCATCCATCTCAAGCACAAGGCGCAGTACTCCATGTGCCGCAGGATGTTGGGGGCCGAGGTTCATCACGTAGTTCCGGATCTCGGTATCCCGCCGATTACCACGCATGGGAGCGGGGCCGCCCGCCGTCGTCCGCTTCATGTTCATCCAATAGCTTCCGTAGACCGAACGCATTCAGCGGAAGTGCTCAATGCTCCAAGCGTCGATGCTACTTCGACGTGGAAGGCCGGTTATGGACTGCTTGGTCTGGAATGTGCGTGCGCCGCGCTTCAGCCCACAGCGCTGAGCGCACGGGCCGAACACGCGCCATCGCCTGCGCGAAGCAATTGTTCCTCCAACGCTTCGATCGCAGGCGTCCGCACGGCTGCACTGCGCATCAGCCGGAAGCTCGCTGCGGGGAGCACAGGAAGGCCCAGTCCACTGCCCGCAATCATCAGGCCATCCTGGATGTCATCCTGAAGAGCGACAGTGATGGCGAGCCCGGACTTTGCAGCCGATCGCAGGCCCTGCTGGTTCGCCGAGGTAAAGGTGACGCGCCATTCCAGGCCGGCTTCAACAAGTGCTCCGATGCACACGTCGCGGTGCATGCACGGGCTGGGCGCGAGTGCGAGTGGCAGCGTCTTTTCCGGTTCGTGCTCAAATCCCGGACCGATGGCCCAGACGAAACGTGTCCGCCTCAGAACCGGCCACTCAACGTCCTCCCGCAGGAACAGGTTCACCGCCAGGTCGAGTGTTCCCGCCTGTATCTGTTCGTTCAGCGCCCCATAGGACTCCACGGCTACATCCAGCCGCACCGCGGGGAACCTGCGCGAGAAGCGCGACAGCATTGCGGTCAGCCGGTCGCCGGCATAGGTCTCTGGCACACCCAGTCGCACTGCCCCGGTAACAGGAGCCCTCTGGAACCGGCGAACCAGCAGGCTCTGGGCAGCAAGAATCTGCTCGGCATGTCGCAGGAAGTCTTCGCCGTCTTCGGTGAGTGTCACGCTTCTCGTGGTCCGTTTCAGCAAGGCGCTGCCCGCCTGCTCTTCCAGCTTCCGGATCTGGTGGCTGATGGCGGACTGGCTGAGGTTCATGCGCTCACCCGCCTTGGTGAAGCCGCCGGTCTCTACGACGGCGACAAAGGCGCGCAGCAGGTCGGGGTCAAAGAGCACTGGGGCAATCCATGATGAGGATTGATCAATTCTATTAAATCAAATCATTTTTATCATCATGGAAGTCCCTCCAAGATGGCCGCTCACTTGAAACGCGCAGCTGCATTCGACCCGGCAGTGCGCCAGATCCCGGACCTGCCTGAGGAGACCCATGACTTCCCTTTCACCTGCCGCTCGAGACCGCCTGACGCTTTCTGCGGCGTGCTTGGCTTCCCTGATGTTCGGGCTGGAAATCTCCAGCGTGCCGGTCATCCTGCCGATTCTGGAGACAGAGCTTGGCAGCAGCTTCAGCGGCCTGCAGTGGATCATGAATGCCTACACCCTCGCCTGCACGACGGTGCTGATGGCGGCTGGCGCTCTGGCGGATCGGTACGGGCGCAAGCGCATCTTCGTGATCAGCCTGTTGCTGTTCGGCATCACATCCCTGGCCTGCGGTCTTGCTCGAAGCGGAACGGCGTTGATCGTGGCTCGATCACTGCAGGGTGCGGCGGGAGGCGCAATGCTGGTCTGCGTGTTTACAGTGCTTTCCCATCAGTTCAGTGACTCCGCACAGCGCGCCAAGGCCTTTGGCATCTGGGGCGTGGTCTTTGGCATAGGGCTGGGTTTCGGGCCGGTCATTGGTGCTGGCGTTGTTGTCATCAGCAGCTGGAGCTGGGTGTTCCTGGTGCATGCGCCCCTGGCAGTGGGCGCGACGGCTCTCGCCGTTCTGGGCATCCGGGAATCGTGGGCGCCAAGCCAGCGGAAACTGGACCTTGCAGGAATCGTCTCGCTGTCAGTGGCCGTCTTTTCCTTCACCTGGTACCTCACCCAGGGCATTCCTGCAGGCCTTGCAAGCGCCTCTTCCATGGCGGCCGCTCTGGTTGCCGTCATCAGCCTGGCGGTATTCATCGCGGTCGAGCG
The DNA here is from genome assembly GCF_056482945.1 of Stenotrophomonas sp. 62841_Sma. Lineage (NCBI taxonomy): Bacteria > Pseudomonadati > Pseudomonadota > Gammaproteobacteria > Lysobacterales > Lysobacteraceae > Stenotrophomonas > Stenotrophomonas sp. 62841_Sma. The sequence goes on from NZ_CM151224.1 coordinate 2,407,161, forward strand.
CAGGGTGCCGGACCCGATGTTCGATTTTTCCATCTTCGGCAACCGGCGCTTCTCGGGCGCATTGCTGGGCTCGATGGGCATGAACTTCAGCTTCTGGCCACTGATGGTGTACCTGCCACTGTTCTTCCAGCACGGACTTGGCTACTCAAGCATCGCGACCGGCCTGTCTGTCCTGGCATACACATTGCCGTCGCTGCTGCTGCCGCCTTACGGCGAGCGTCTCGCTGTGCGCTTCGGGCCTGAGCGCGTGATCCCGGCTGGGATGTTTGCCATGGGCGGCGGGATGCTCATGATGGCGATCGGTGCAGGCGCGGAAAACGCGAGCTGGTTGACCCTGCTGCCAGGCTGCATTCTTGCGGGATCGGGCCTGGGCGTGATCAATACGCCCGTCACCAACACGACGACCAGTTCCGTGCCCAGCGATCGCGCCGGCATGGCATCCGGCATGGACACCAGCGCCAGATTCATCAGCCTGGCCATCAACATCGCGGTGGTGGGGTTGATTCTGGTGAAAGGTACCTACTACGCACTTGAAACGAACCTGCCCGGCGGTGACCCTTCGCATCTGCGGTCGCTTGCGGAGGGATTGTCCGCAGGTACTGCGCACCTGGATGAGCTGGCGGCCACTGACCAGGCAGTGTCCCTTGACGTAGCGCATCAGTCGCTGCTTTTCGGCTACCGACTGGCCATGGTTTACGCGGGCGCTTGTGCCTGTGCCCTGGCCGTTGTCAGTGCGCTTACGTTCCGGGGCGGTCATCCCGGGATCACATCGTCCGCCAGGAATCGAAACTGCCAGACGACGTCCGAGGATTGAGCTGAACATGCTGCGCCCATGCGTGCGACGCCTGTTCGTAAAACTGGCCACGATCATCGGCGGAATGGGGTCGGGCGAAGGAGCAGCCATGACCTACATGTACGCGAGGGTATCCATCGATGGACGGCCGCACACAGCCGCGAGGTCATCGCAAGGCCGTTGATCCCCTCACCACGCACCGGCCGGTCATCACCAGCCGGCGTACCGGCAGCTCCGGCGCGCGCAGGCGCTCAAGCAACAGCGACATCGCTGCGCGCCCCATCTCTTCGACCGGCTGTTCGATCACGGTGATGCCCGGTTCGACCAGCTCGGTCCAGCGTTCGTTGTCAAAACCCGCCAGCGCCAGCGCGTCCGGAATTGCCAGACCTGCGCTGCGAGCGGCCTTCAATGCCCCCATGAGCAGCAGGCTGTTGCTGGCGACCAGCGCCTCCGGCCGCGATGGCCCGGCCAGCCACTGATCGACTGTTGCAATGGCCGCTTCAGCCGTGGGTTCAACCTCGCGATAATCCGGCTCCAGCCCGTGCGTGCGCATTGCAGCCAGGTAGCCGTCACGACGCTCGGCCGCCGTGGTGCTGGTGCTGCCAAACAGGCCGCCGATGCGGCGATAGCCACGCGCGACCAGATGCTCGACCAGGCCCGCCATCGCGGCCGGATTGTCGAGCACCACGCTGTCGATCGATCCGCCGGGTGCGGCGCGGTCCACCAGCACCGTCGGATAGTCCAGTGTGAGCCGTTCCAGCCGGCCCACCGTGGTCCGGGTGGGCGCGAAGATCAGTCCGCTGATGCGCTCCTCGTGCATCAACTGCAGATACAGCGCCTCGCGCTCGGGGTCCTCGTCGGTGTTGCAGAGGGTGACGCGCAGGCCTTCACGATAGGCAACCTCCTCCACCGCGCGGATCAGCGCAGTGAAGAACGGGTTGCGGATGTCCGCCACGATCAGCCCGATGATGCCGGTGTGCCGGGCCCGCAGGCGTCGTGCCTGCAGGTTGGGGTGATAGCCGGTCTGGCGGATCGCTGCCTCCACCCGGCCACGCACGGCCTCACTGACCGGGCCGCCACCGAGCACCCGCGATACCGTGGATTTGGACACCCCCGCCACGCGCGCGACGTCGTTGATGCTGATGCTCATTGGAACCGTTCCCGGAAACTGTCGCTGTTCGAGGCCGGATGGCCATTCAGGACAATGCTAACGCCAAAGGACTATTGGCTTTTTGTGCAGTGCACATTGAAATGATGTGTGGGAACGTTCCCAATACGCCACAGCACCCCCTTCCCGGAGCCCGCCTTGCAGCCCTTGACCACCCCTGCCCCCGTCAGCCGGGAACTGATCCGCCTGGATGCGCGGGCGCTCGACAAGGCCGACGCCATTGCCCAGGTGGCGCAGATGCTGGTCGCCGCCGGCTGCGTTGCGCCCGGTTACGAGGCCAGCATGGGGCGTCGTGAGGCATTGGCGAACACCTTCCTCGGCCATGGCGTGGCCATTCCGCACGGATTGGGCGAGGACCGTCACCTGGTGCGCCGCGATGGCATTGCCGTGCTGCAGTTTCCGGAAGGCGTGGAGTGGAATCCGGGCCAGGTCACCCGCCTGGTGGTCGGCATTGCCGCCCAGTCCGATACCCACATCACCCTGCTGCGCCGGCTGACCCGGCTGATCCAGGACGAGGCCACGCTGCAGCGCCTGTTCACCACGGCCGATGCGAGCGAGATCATCAGCGCGCTGACCGGCGATGTTGCGACCACGGCCCCCAGTACGCCGGTGACTGACCTGGCCGAGCGTTTCGACTGGACCATCGCCTACCCCAACGGGCTGCACGCGCGCCCAGCCACGCGCTGGGCCGAAACAGCGCGCGGCTTCGCGGCCCGCGTACAGGTCCGAGCGGGCGATCAGGCTGCCGATGCCAAGAGCCTGGTGGCGCTGCTGCAGCTCGGGTTGCGCCAAGGCGACGCGGTCAGCGTGTCTGCTGAGGGCGCCGATGCCCCTGCCTTGCTGGCCGCGCTGCGCCAGGTCATGGACGGGCTGGTGGCACAGGAAAGGGCCGATGCCGAGCGCGCGGCGCAGCGCAAGGCCGCGCCGGTTGCGGGCTGGAATCCGCCCGACGCACCGGCGGCGATCGTCGGCATCGGCGCCAGCCCAGGCCTGGCGATCGGCCCGGTGCATGTGCTGGCCAGCACGCATGCCGACGTTGCTGACCGCCCCACCCCGCTCGGCGAAGGCGGCGCACGCCTGCAGGAGGCGCTCAGCCGTACCCGCCAGCAGCTGGCTGCACTGCAGGACGACACCCAGCGCCGGCTCGGCGCCTCGGATGCGGCAATCTTCAAGGCGCAGGCCGCGCTGCTCGACGACACCGATCTGATTACCCGTACCTGCCAGCTGATGGTCGAAGGCCATGGCGTTGCATGGTCCTGGCACCAGGCCATCGAGCAGATCGCCTCCGGGCTGGCTGCCCTGGGCAACCCGGTGTTGGCCGCGCGCGCCGCCGACCTGCGTGACGTGGGCCGGCGCGTACTGGCACAGCTTGATCCGTCCGCGGCGGGTGGCGGCCTTGCCGACCTGCCTGCACATCCTTGCATCCTGCTCGCTGCTGATCTGTCGCCGTCCGACACGGCCAACCTCGATACCGGTCGCGTGCTTGGCCTCGCCACCGCGCTGGGCGGGCCGACCTCGCACACCGCGATCCTCTCGCGCACGCTGGGCCTGCCGGCGCTGGTCGCCGCGGGCGCGGAGCTGCTGACGATCAGCGCGGGGAGCGAGGCGATCATCGATGGCAGCAGCGGGCGCCTCTATCTGTCTCCGTCCGAGGCCGATCTCGCCTCGGCCCGTGCGTGGATCGCCGAACAGCAGCAGATCCGCGAGCGTGAAGCGGCGCAACGCGCGCAGCCGGCACAGACCCCTGACGGCCACCGCATCGACATCGGCGCCAACGTCAACCTGCCCGAGCAGGTGCCGCTGGCACTGGAGCAGGGCGCGGAAGGCGTCGGCCTGATGCGCACCGAATTCCTGTTCCTCGAGCGCGGGAGCACGCCCAGCGAGGATGAGCAGTACGCCACGTACGTGGCGATGGCCAAGGCACTCGACGGCCGCCCGCTGATCGTGCGCGCGCTCGATATCGGTGGCGACAAGCAGGTCGCTCACCTGGAGTTGCCGCGCGAGGAAAACCCGTTCCTCGGCGTGCGTGGCGCGCGCCTGCTGCTGCGCCGCCCCGACCTGCTGGAACCACAGCTGCGTGCGCTGTATCGCGCGGCGAAGGACGGCGCACGCCTGTCCATCATGTTTCCGATGATCACCTCGGTGCCCGAGCTGATCGCACTGCGCGCCATCTGCGAACGGTTGCGCGCCGCGCTTGAGGCACCCGAAGTGCCGATCGGGATCATGATTGAAGTCCCTGCCGCAGCAGCCCAGAGCGATGTACTGGCGCGCCATGCCGACTTCTTCTCGATCGGCACCAACGACCTGACCCAGTACGTGCTGGCGATCGACCGCCAGAACCCGGAACTCGCCGCCGAGGCCGACAGCCTGCACCCGGCCGTGCTGCGCGCGATCCGCGCCACGGTGGAAGGTGCACGCCTGCATGGGCGCTGGGTTGGCGTCTGCGGCGGCCTGGCCGGCGATCCCTTTGGTGCAATGCTGCTGGCCGGCCTGGGCGTGGACGAACTGTCGATGACCCCGAACGACATCCCGGCCGTGAAGGCACGCCTGCGTGGCAACGCGCTGACCGATCTGCAGGCACTGGCCAACAATGCGCTGGACTGCGAAACCGCCGAGCAGGTACGTGCGCTCGATGGAGTGCGCGCATGAGCGCCCGCGCCGTCACCATCACTCTGAATCCGGCGATCGACCAGACCGTGCGGCTGGCGCACCTGCAACCGGGCCATGTGCATCGTGCCCGCAGCACCCGCGACGACGCCGGCGGCAAGGGCATCAACGTGGCCGCCTGCCTGGCCGATTGGGGTGTGCCGACCACCGCGCTGGGCGTGCTCGGCGATGGCAACGACGGCGTGTTCAGCGCACTGTTCGCCGAGCGCGGCATCGCAGACGCTTGCCTGCGCATTGCGGGCCGCACCCGCACCAACATCAAGCTGGTCGAAGAGGCCAACGGCGAGACCACCGACATCAACCTGCCCGGCCTGTCACTGCGTGATGCCGATCTGGACGCGGTATCGCGCCGACTCGACGCCCTGCTCCAGCCGGACCTGCCGGTGGTGCTGTCCGGCAGCCTGCCGTCCGGGCTGCCAGCCGATGCATGGGCGAGACTGCAGGCGCAGGCGAGCGCCGCCGGTGCGCGCGTACTGCTGGATACCAGTGGCGACGCGCTGGCCGCGGCGTTGAGCGGCGCACAGGGCGCACTGCCCTACGCGATCAAGCCCAACCGCCACGAACTGGAGGCTTGGACCGGTACGCCGCTGCCGGATCGCAGCGCGCTGCGGGCCGCAGGCCACGCCTTGGTTGAACGCGGAGTTGCGCTTGTGGCGATCTCGATGGGCGCCGACGGCGCGTTGTTCATTGATCGCAGCGGCGCCCTGATCGCGCGACCGCCGCGACTGGCACGCGACAGCACGGTCGGTGCTGGCGATGCCATGGTCGCCGGCATCGCCGCCGCCTTGCTGGAGCCCTCCCTCGATCTGGCTGCCTGCGCACGACTGGCGACGGCGTTCTCGATGAGCCGGCTGGAGAGCGGCGACGCGCGACAGCTGGATCCGGCACAGGTGCGCGCGTGGACCGGCCACGTACTGATCGAGCGGTTGGATTGAAACCCCTGCAGAGGGAGCTGCGGCTGGCCCGCCCCCTCCTGCAAGGACGAACCCGAAGAATTCCAGGAGTGCCCATGCAAGCTTCCACCGTAGTCATCGCCGCAGGCGAACGCAGCATCGAGGCGGTGCTTGCCGCCGAAGCGCTGCGCCGCGCTGCCCGCCAGCAAGGGGCTGAACTGGCGATCGAAATCCGCAGCGACCAGGGCGTGACCGGGGCACTGCCCGCCACGCAGGCCGCCGCCGCAACGCAGCTGCTGCTGGTGGGTGACGGCGAGGCGGATCCCGCGCGCTTCGGCAGCGCCCAGATCGTACGCGCCAGCCTCGGTGAGGTGCTGGACGACCCGCTTGCCGTGCTGGCGCAGCTTGCCGCGACGTCCGGAACCGCGCCCGCCGCGGACGCCAGCAAGCACATGGTCGCCGTCACCTCCTGCCCGACCGGCATCGCCCACACGTTCATGGCGGCCGAAGGCCTGCAGCAAGCCGCCAAGGCATTGGGCCACGCGATCCGGGTGGAAACCCAGGGCTCGGTCGGCGCGCAGGACGCATTGAGCGACGAAGAAATCGCTGCCGCCGACCTGGTGCTGATCGCCGCCGACCGCGAAGTCGATCTGTCACGCTTTGCTGGCAAACGCCTGTTCAAGAGCGGCACAAAGCCGGCGATCAATGACGGCCAGAACCTGATCCGCAAGGCGCTGGCCGAGGCCGGCGTGCAGGCGGGTACGGCGGTTTCAGGCCGCACCAGCGAAAAGGCCAAGGTCACCGGTCCCTACAAGCACCTGATGACCGGCGTGTCGTTCATGCTGCCGTTCGTCACTGCCGGTGGCCTGCTGATCGCACTGGCGTTCGCGCTCGGCGGCATCTATGCCTTCGACGATGCACACAAGGGCACGCTGGCCTGGTCGCTGTTCCAGATCGGCGCCAAGTCCGGCTTCATGCTGATGGTGCCGGCACTGGCCGGTTATATCGCCTACTCGATCGCCGATCGCCCGGGTATCGCGCCGGGCATGATCGGCGGACTGGTGGCGGTCAACATGGATGCGGGCTTCATCGGCGGCATCCTGGCCGGTTTCATCGCAGGCTACGGCGTGCACTGGATCAACCGTGCGCTGCGCCTGCCGCGCAGCCTGGAAGGCCTCAAGCCGGTGTTGATCCTGCCGGTGCTGGGCACGCTGCTGGTCGGCTTGCTGATGATGTATGTGATCGGCACGCCGGTCGCCGGGTTGCTGGCCTGGTTGACCGACTGGCTGCGCGGCATGCAGGGCAGCAGTGCGATCCTGCTGGGCCTGCTGCTGGGCGGAATGATGGCGGTGGACATGGGCGGGCCGGTCAACAAGGCCTCCTATGCATTCTCCACCGCACTGATTTCCAGCCAGGTCTACACGCCGATGGCTGCGACGATGATCGGCGGCATGACGCCGCCGCTGGGCATTGCGCTGGCAACGTGGTTGTTCAGCAACCGCTTCACTGCCGAGGAGCGCGGCACGGCCGGTGCCGCGGGCGTGCTCGGCCTCAGCTTCGTGACCGAGGGTGCGATTCCCTACGCCGCGCGCGACCCGCTGCGCACCATTCCGGCGCTGATTCTCGGCTCGGCCGTGGCCGGTGCGATCTCGATGGCCGCAGGCGTCGAGCTGAAGGTGCCGCACGGTGGTGTGTTCGTGCTGCCGATCCCGAACGCGGTCACCCACCTTGGCGTCTACCTGCTGGCACTGGTGGCCGGCGTGGCCGTCACCGCGGTCGCGCTGCGCGTCCTGAAGAAGCCGGTCACGGCTCCCACCCTGTAAACGGAATCTCGCCCATGACCTGCTCTTCCCGCCGCCTGTTGCCGGTAGCGATCCTGCTGGCCCTGCCGTCCGTGGCCGCAGCCGCCGACGCGAGCGACGTCTTCACCCCCAAGCTGGCGTACACCGGCGAAGCGGCTGCCACGCTCGACGGCGGCAAGCGCAGCGGCACGGCGTATGCCGGCCAGCTGATGTTCGGCGCCGACGTGAACCTGGATGCTGCGTTTGGCTGGCGGGGCGCGACGATCAAGGCCTACGGCATCAACCGCCATGGCACCAACCTGGCCAACAGCAGCACTGGCAACAGCACCTCGGTGCAGGAAATCTACGGCGGCCAGGGCACGCGCCTGGCCAACCTGACGCTTGAACAGAAACTGCTGAACGACCGTTTGGTGCTGGAGGCGGGGCGCAGCGTCGCCAACATCCATCACCTCGGTTCGGAGCTGTGCCAGTACTTCCAGGGCAATTCGGCCTGCGGCAACCCGACCTACGTGTTCCGCACCAGCAGTTTCACCTGGTGGCCGGTATCGAGCTGGATGGCCGATGCCACGGCCTGGGTGACGCCCGATGTCTATGTGCGCGTTGGCGCTTACCAGGTCGATCCCAGCCAGGCCGAGGACGGCCAGCACGGTCTGAAATGGAGTACCCACCAGGCCACCGGCTGGATCGTGCCCTACACGCTCGGTTGGCGCAGCCCTGCTTCGGCACGCCTGAAAGCCCGCTACGAACTCGGTGGCTGGCAGGACAACTCGACCTATCTGGATCCGCTGCGAGATGCCAACGGCAGCCCGGCGCTGCTCAGCGGGCAGGACTATGCGTCCCGTCGCGGCCGATCCGGTGCGTTCGCCCGCTTCGAGCAACAGCTCACCAGTGATGGTGGCGGCCGCGGCCTGACCCTGTTCGGTGCGGCGCTCAAGGGCACCTCCGGCCAGTTGATCGAGGATCATTTCCTGCAGGCTGGAATGGTGCAGAAAGGCACGTTCGCCAGCCGGCCGCAGGACAGCATCGCTTTCGTTGTGACCCAGCAGAAGTACAGCAGCATCGCGCTGGAGAACCTGCGCCTTGCCCGCGCCGCGGCCGGCGGTAGCGGCACGCCGCACGGGAGCCAGGTGATGATGGAACTGAGCTATGGCATCCAGGTCACCCCGCAGCTCCGGATCGCACCGAACCTGCACTACATCGTGCATCCGGACCAGTTCAACGAACCTGCCCGCCAGCGGGACCTGCCGAATGCGTTGATTGCGGGCATGCGGGTTGATTGGAGCCTGTAAGGACATCGGTGCCGGCCAGCGGCCGGCACTACCCGCTGGGGCTATTAATGTGACGCGTCACGACGGGGCTGGTTTCAGCCTGCCACCCCAACCCCTTTACCTGCCTCACCCAGTCGCAACGAGGCCAGATAGCGGCAGTACTTGCCGACGAAGATGCCGGTGAATCCGCCTGACAGCAGCAGGTAGGCGGCACTGAAGCCGGCGTTGGCGGTCAGCGACGGCGACACCGCAAATGCGACTTCGAAGCCGTACTTCACCAGGAAGGTGATCAGCAGCAGCGGCAGCAGGCTGAAGTCCGCGTTGCGCCAGAGCTTTCCGGTAGCGCCCTCCAGGGTCAGCTTCACGTGGCCCAGCAGCAGCCATCCCAGTGCCGCCCCGGTGCCGATGCCGGCCAACCACTCGCCCCAGGCGGTCAGCGAGGCGCCGAAGCGATGACTGATCGACCACGCGCCCCACACGGCGAACAGGACGGGCACGATCGCCAGCTTCTGTAACGAAGTCTCACCCGGCTTCATGGCGGCGATGCCACGCGTGACCAGGAACGCCAGGAGCAGCCAGACCCAGATCGGCGTCTGCGAGGTGAGTTGCTGGAGCATGTTCATGAGCGGTCGCCTTGGTGGGTGGTGGCGAGGTGCCCTCGCCTTGGCGCCCACTATTCGCTTCCGCCCGGGTTGCAACCAGTGACAGCTGTCAGTCTTCGGGCGTTACTGGGCGGTAATCGGGCGCACTCAGGACGCTCTCGATCCAACCCACATAGCGCGATACCCGAACGTTGTGCACCACCTGCCCGTAGAAGCCGGCCTCAAGGGCATGCTCGGGAACGGCGGTGATCCAGGAGCCCAGCCCCACCAGCTGCCAGACGCCGTGATCCTTGATCACCAATGGGCCGCCGCTGTCCCCGTTACCGAGCACGCCTTCAAGCGGCAGGCCCTGTGGCGGGGCATCGAACCGATACCAGAGATAGCGATCATTGCCGCCGGTAATCGCGTTGTATGCCCGCCGCAGCGTAGTGCGATGCGGTCCGCCCGGCACCAGTCCCATCGCACCATTGCCAGTGGCGCCCTTCCCGATCAAGGCGGCGATCTGCGTGACCTCGGCGCTGCCGCGATACAGCGCCACGGGCTGCACGTCGCTCACTGGGGCTGTGAGCCTGATCAGCGCAATGTCATCCGATCCGGCCAGGAACGCGTGGATCTTCGCCGGGCTTCCCGTTGCCATAGCCTCATTGCCCAATGCGTCAGGCATTCTCCTGTAGCCGGGGTGCACGAACACGCGCTCCACGCCGTAGTCCCTGCCGTTGATGGCGATGGCCAGCCCCATCCCTTCCATTGGTGCGGCATGCGCTGCCGTCAGCACCCACTGTGGGGCGATCAGAATGCCCTGCCCTTCACCCGGCATGTCGGCCAGGGCGGGGAATTCTGACCCCTCGATCCGATAGCGGGCATCGTCCACATCGTGGCGGATGACCACGGCCCCAGCAGCGAGCGGCAGCGCGGCAAGCGCCAGAAACAGCCAGCGGATCATGGGGGCCTTCATCCTTGCGGTCAGTCGCTGCAGCCTAGCCGAACACGCCGGGCCAAGGGGAGGCATCCGACCAGACTCCCGTGTTCGACGACGAATGCGGGTGAACCTGCCCCGAAGCCGGGGCGGCCACAGGCCGTTAACAGCCCCGCTCTATGCTGGAGCATCATTGGAGACCCATGAGGTACGCGGCATGACCAGACTGCACACCCTGATGTTGACCGGCTGCCTGTTGGTCCTGAGCCCGCTGGCCTCCGCCGAGACCGTGAACCTGACCAACAGCGCCGACGGTGCCAATCGCGATGCGGGCATCGCTGCGGTCAAGAAGAAGCTGCAGGACGCGTGCACCGACCGCAAGGGCTCGCCCGATGCGGCGTCGTTCGAGGTGGTCTTCGAGAAGACCAGCGAGAACCCGAACGTACCCAAGCCGTACTACGTAGATGGCAAGATGAAGTGCGAACTGCCGGGCTGAAGGGCCCGGCCACGCGATCATCGATAGAGCATCAGACGCTGGCGGCCGACGTGCGCCGCCGGTACCGCTCGATCCAGTCCAGTGATGGGGCAATGCCGCCGAACGGGAAGAAGTGCGGGCTGACTGCGCCGTGGGCATCCGTCAGCCCACTCACCAACCGATCCACAAACACCTCCGGCCCCGCCGTGCCGAGCAGCCGGCCGATCGAGATGCCATACCGCGCCAGCATCGATGCACTGGCACCCACGCCGCACATCGCGGCGTAGCGCGCCAGCCGCGCAATGCTGGCCGGGCCCGGCACGCCCACCAGTACCGGAACCGTGATGCCACGGGCGCGCAGCGCATCCAGCCAGGCCAGCACGATATCGGCATCGAAGGCGAACTGGGTGATGATCAGCGGTGCCATGCCTCTCGCCTCGATGGCCTGGCGTTTGCGTTCCAACACGTGCCACCGGTCCTCGGCGGTCATCACCGGATGGCCTTCCGGATGCCCGCCGATGGCCACAACCTTGATGCCGTAACGCTCAAGAAGGCCGGTCTCGATGATCGAGGTACTGTCGGCAAACGGCCCTGCGGGCGCGGAAAGATCACCGGCGATCAGCAGGCACTTCTCTACCCCCGCTTCGCTGGCGGCGCGTTCCAGGAACCGCGCAAGCGCCGCACGCGACGCGATGCGGCGGGCAGAGAGATGGGGCATCGGCTCGAAGCCGAGTTCGCGCACCGTGCGCGCGGCCGCCAGCCGGGCGTCGTCGTCCTCGCTCGCCAGGTAAGGGATCGAGATCGTCGTTCCCGGAGCGATGCGATCCGCTTCCGCGCGCAGTGCCGGCATGGCCTTCGCGCTCACTTCCAGAGAAAACGCGTTGATGAAGGCTTCCGCCCGCTGCGATCCAGGTGCAGGCATCAACGCGCTCCGCCCACATTGCCGGCAATCGGCGTGCTGTTACGCGCCAGTTCGACGAAGGCCTGCAGGTAGTCGATACCGGTATCGGCCTCGCGCGCGCCCAGGTAGATCTGCTTGGGAATGCCCTTCGCCCCCAGGCGCACCGGCACCACGTCCATGCGTGCGGCATATTCCTCCACCAGCCAGCGCGGCATGGCGGCCACGCCACGGCCGCTGGCCACCATCTGCATCATGATGTCGGTGGTTTCGATGGTCTTGTGGCGCCGCGGCGTGATGCCCGCCGGCAGCAGGAACTGGTTGTAGATATCCAGGCGCTCGAACGGCACCGGGTAGCTGATCAGCACTTCCTGGCCGAGCTGGCGCGGCTTTACGTGATCCACCTTGGCCAGGGCGTGATTCCTGGCCACCACCAGCACCTGCTCGTAGTCGAACACGGGCACGAACTTCAGGCCCGGCTTCAGCAGCGGGTCCGGCGTGACCAGCAGGTCGATCTCGTAGCCGAACAGTGCACCGATGCCACCGAACTGGAACTTCTGCTTGACGTCCACATCCACGTCCGGCCACGCGGCCAGGTACGGCGAGACGATCTTCAGCAACCACTGGTAACAGGGATGGCATTCCATGCCGATGCGCAGTGCGCCGCGCTCGCCCTGTGCGAACTGGCCCAGCCGCTCTTCGGCCAGGTCCAGCTGCGGCAGCACGCGGTTGGCCACCGCCAGCAGGTACTGCCCGGCCTGGGTCAAGCGCAGGCTGCGGCCTTCGCGCAGCCAGACATCGGTGCCGAGCTGCTGCTCCAGCTTCTTCATGCTGTGGCTGAGGGCTGACTGGGTCAGGTTGAGCACGCCGGCGGCAGCAGTCAGCGAGCCCTGTTGCTCGACCTGCTGCACGATGCTGAGGTGGATCCGTTCCAACATGACGATGAATACCGCTCATGGATTGGTGAAGTAATACCATTTTACGTCATGGAAGGGCATGACTAGGATCGGGTCATGCCTTCGGTTGCCTGCCAGCCCGGTCACCTCGCCGGCCTGCAGGACTGCGCCCCCGCAGATTGCCCGAAGGAGCCCCTCCCCTGCTGAAAGCGAACAGATGACCCGCCCCCTCCGTATCGTCGCCGTTTCAGGCGGACTGCAGCGCCCCTCCAGGGCTGCAACCCTGGCCGAGCACCTGCTGGACCTGATCGGCGAGGACGTTGCCTGCGAGCCGCACCTGATCGAGCTGGGCGAACTGGCGCCGCAGCTGGCCGGTGCGCTGTGGCGCTCGCAGCTGCCCGAGGCTGTGGAGCGGCAGCTGGTGGCCGTTGAACAGTCAGACGTACTGGTGGTGGCCACGCCGGTCTACCGCGGTTCGTACACCGGCCTGTTCAAGCACTTCTTCGATTTCATCCACCAGGATGCGCTGGTCGACACCCCCATCCTGCTGGCCGCCACCGGCGGCAGCGAGCGCCACGCACTGGTGATCGATCATCAGCTGCGGCCGCTCTTCAGCTTCTTCCAGGCGCGCACCCTGCCCCTCGGCGTCTACGCCACCGACCGCGATTTCGCCGAGGGCCGCGTGCACAACGACGCTCTGATCCAGCGCGCACGGCTGGCGGTGCAGCGGGCGATGCCCCTGCTTGCCCTGTCCCATCGCATAGCGCCTGCCACTGCCGAGACCGCTGCAGTCCTTTGAATGCCGAATGCCAGCGACCCGCATTCGGATGTCACCTCCGCAACCCGGAACGCCGCCCATGACGACCGAGAACTTCACCTTCAGCATCACGCGCATCCCTTTCAACGAGGACTACCAGCCCGCTGACGGCACGCGCATCACCACCAACTTCGCCAACCTCGCTCGCGGCGAGTCCCGCCGGGAGAACCTGCGCAACACGATCAGCATGATCAACAACCGCTTCAACGATCTGGCGCACTGGGACAACCCGAGTGCGGACCGCTACGCCGTTGAGCTGGACATCATCTCGGTGGAGATGCACATCGATGGAGCCGACGGCAGCGATCCATTCCCGCTGATCGAAGTGCTGCGCCCGACCATCGTCGACACGCACACCGGCGCGCGCACCGAGGGCATCGTCGGCAACAACTTCTCGTCCTATGTGCGCGACTACGACTTCAGCGTGGTACTGCCGGCCAGCAACGAGGGAAAGGCCACCTTCGGCATTCCGGAAGGCTTCGGTGATCTTCACGGCAAGCTGTTCCAGCACTTCCTGGAATCGGAGGCCTACCGCGCCAATTTCAGCAAGGGGCCGGTCATCTGCATCAGCGTCTCCAGCAGCAAGACCTACCATCGTACCGAGAACCACCATCCCATCCTGGGCGTGGAGTATCGCCAGGGCGAGTTCTCCCCCACCGACCAGTACTTCGACAAGATGGGCCTGCAGGTGCGCTATTTCATGCCGCCGGGCAGCGTCGCGCCGCTGGCGTTCTACTTCCAGGGCGACCTGCTGGGCGACTACTCGAACCTGGAGCTGATCGGCACCATCAGCACGATGGAGGCATTCCAGAAGATCTACCGGCCGGAGATCTACAACGCCAATTCCGTGGCCGGCAAGGTCTACCAGCCCAGCCTGAAGCACCAGGACTACTCCTCCACCCGCATCGTCTACGACCGCGAAGAGCGCAGCCAGCTGGCGGTCAAGCAGGGCAGGTTCACCGAAGAGCACTTCATCAAGCCGTATCGCGCCGTGCTTGAGCAGTGGGCTGCCCGCTGATCCATCGATTCTCCATTCGCCCCAGGACACAGAACGCAATGTCGACGAAGAAACTGCTCCCTACCTCCACCGCCGGCAGCCTGCCCAAGCCCTCCTGGCTGGCAGAGCCCGAAAAGCTCTGGTCGCCCTGGAAGCTGCAGGATGAAGGACTGACCGAAGGCAAGCAGGATGCCCTGCGCCTGTCCCTGCAGGAACAGCAGCACGCCGGCATCGATATCGTCAGCGACGGTGAGCAGACCCGGCAGCACTTCGTTACCACGTTCATCGAGCACCTCAACGGCGTCGATTTCGAGAAGCGCGAAACCGTGCGCATCCGCAACCGCTACGACGCCAGCGTGCCGACCGTGGTCGGCGCCGTGAGCCGCCCCAAGCCGGTGTTCGTGGAGGATGCGAAGTTCCTGCGCCGGCAGACCACGCAACCGATCAAGTGGGCCCTGCCCGGCCCGATGACCATGATCGACACCCTGTTCGACGCGCACTACAAGAGCCGCGAGAAGCTGGCCTGGGAATTCGCGAAGATCCTCAACGAGGAAGCGAAGGAGCTGGAAGCCGCTGGCGTCGACATCATCCAGTTCGACGAGCCCGCCTTCAACGTGTTCTTCGACGAAGTGAACGACTGGGGCGTGGCCGCACTGGAGCGTGCGATCGAAGGACTGAAGTGCGAGACCGCCGTGCACATCTGCTACGGCTACGGCATCAAGGCCAACACCGACTGGAAGCAGACGCTGGGCTCGGAGTGGCGCCAGTATGAAGAGTCGTTCCCGAAGCTGCAGACCTCCAACCTCGACATCATCTCGCTGGAATGCCACAACTCGCACGTGCCGATCGACCTGATCGAGCTGGTGCGCGGCAAGAAGGTGATGGTGGGCGCCATCGACGTGGCCTCCAGCACGGTGGAGACGGCTGAGGAAGTGGCCAACACCCTGCGCAAGGCGCTGCAGTTCGTGGATGCCGACAAGCTCTACCCGAGCACCAACTGCGGCATGGCGCCGCTGGCCCGTGACGTGGCACGGGGCAAGCTGCGTGCGCTCAGCGAAGGGGCCAGGATCGTGCGCGAGGAGCTCTCGGCGTAACCGCTGCAAGCGATCTGCGTCCGGACCTCTGTGCGGGGTCCGGACGCATCGGCACTCAGCGCTTGCGCGCGCGCCGCTCGGGGCACTCCTTCGGATCGAACAGATCGTAGGTCTGCTTGATGGTCAGATTGCGGATCGCCCTGCGGTTTCCCTGCGCTGCAGCCTCACAGGTCCAGTAGATATCCTCTTCCTGGTCCTTGGGCACCCCATGCCCGATGGAGTACAGGTATCCCAGCTCGGCCTGTGCAGGCGCGTAGCCCGCCATAGCCGCCTTGCGATAGAGGTCGGCGGATCGTGCCTCATCCTTCTGTACGCTGATACCCTTGGCATACATCAGGGCGAGCCTGGTCTGCGCCTCCACATCACCGCCATCGGCAGCCGCTGTGAGTGCTTCAACCGGGCCAAATGCGCCGGGCGTGTCCATCTCGGCACACCACACCTCGTTCTCCTTGCGATTCAGGCACAGCTCCAGACGGGCCTCCTTGACTCCCGCTAGGCCGAGCTCCTGCACGGCTGCCCTGGCATACCACTGCATGGCCTGGGCCTCGTCTTTCGTGAGGCCGGCGCGTCCCTTCTGATAGAGATTGGCAAGGCTGTACTGCCCGGCTGGCGAGCCGAGCTCAGCGGCTCGGCGGAGCCACAGGACAGCCTGGGCATCATCCTGCTGCGGGCCCAGGCCCTGCAGGTACATGATCCCGAGATCGGACTGTGCGTCCGCATTGCCCTGATCGGCAGCCTTGCGTACCCAGTGCAGGGCCTGAGCGGGATCCTTCGGCACGCCATTGCCTCGCAGATACAGCACACCCAGCATGGACTGTGCCGGCGCATAGCCCTGATCGGCCGCCTTGCGGTACCAGTCCGCTGCCTTCGCTGCGTCCCTGTCGACGCCTGCGCCGCGCAGATACCTGTCTCCAAGTTCATTCTGGGCTTCCGCGTTGCCGGTCTTCGCCGCAGCCATCACGCGATCCCGCTCGGCTGCGTTGTCATTGCCAAGCGCAGGCGTGCTGCAGGCCAGGGCAGCCAGTCCCGCACAGAGTGCGACGCGCCGCAGGGCGCCAATCCATTCTTCCGTGAACGTCTGCATTCTTGATCAACTCCAGATGGATGCCGCAGGTAGACCCGGCAGGTGCCTTGATCAGCAAGTGATCGGGGCCGGGGGCGGCATTATAGGTGCGCGCAGGACCACGTGGCCGAGGTTCTATCTGGGTAGCGGGCGTGCCTGCTCCTGCGCTCGCGACATCGCAGGGGTCCGTCTCAGCGCCAGCGCCTCCTTGATCCGGCCCATCTCGCGCGCCCCGGCCTCGGCCAGGCGGCGGGCCTGCTGCCGCTGCTCCCGCGTGAGCGCGGAAGGTGGTGGAGTACCGGCATCCAGCAGCCGCGCCACCGCATCGCGCAGCCGCAACTGCGGGCAGAGCCGGGCGGCGCACCAGCGTTCGGCGTAGCGCTTGGCCTGCCGCGCATTCGCGGCAGCCACCACCTTGGTCTGTGACATTTTCCGCGCGTCGAGGAACAGGCGGACACCGAGCACGGCATGCGGCACGACGTTGGCCACACAGCGGCCGTTCCACCACAGGTCCCAGCGGTCACCGCTCTGCACCCAGCCGGAGGGCCGGGTAGCGGTCATGAAATCGGGAGGGCTGGAGGGTGAATGCATGGCCCGAAGAATACGGTCGGCCGTCGCATGGAATGAGATTGCGGAGTGGCGCTGGCAACCTCACAACGCTTCTGCCGCAGCGAAGCCCTCTTTACCACTCTGGGCCGAGCAGTTTCTCCACCTCGGTTTCGAGCTTCTTTGCGGCTTCGGCCTGCGAGGCCACCTTGATGCACAGCCCGGATTGCGCGGGACCCGGAGTCAACTGGTAGCGGTTGATGATGCCGCCGCCGTCGCCATCCAGCTCCACCCGGGCTACCAGGGTTCGGCCGTTGGCATTGAAGATCCAGTCCCGGTATTCAGACATCGTTGATTCCATGCGTGACACTTTGAGTGGCCTTCACTCTAAGCGGAGCGACGGTGAAGAGCGCCCGAAGAAAACGTTCGCGGAGCGTGGGTGCCGGGGCATGCGGCAAGCAGACGAGCATGGACTGGGCTCCACAACTCGGGCGCAGCTCACGGAGTATGATGCCGCCTTCCCCGAACTGCCGTGATTGCAGCGGGCGCGCTCCTGCGAGGTACGCGTCGGCGCCGCTGAGACACCCCGCCCGATGCTCGTTTCCTACTCCTCTTTCCTCATCTGGGCGGCCGTGGCCGTTGCCACCGTCGGCCTGCTGTTCCGGCCGTTCCGCATTCCGGAGTACGTGTGGGCACTGGGGGCTGCCCTTCTGCTTCCGCTGCTGGGAGCGATGTCGGTCGGCACGACCTTGCACGCGGTGGCCGAGGGCCGCGATGTCTATCTGTTCCTGGTCGGCATGATGGTGCTGGCCGAGCTGGCCCGGCGCGAAGGCCTGTTCGACTGGCTGGCGTTGTACGCGGTCCGTCATGCGGGAGGCTCGGGACGACGCCTGTTCGACCTGGTGTTCCTGGTCGGCACGCTGGTGACCGTGTTCCTTTCCAACGATGCCACGGCGGTGGTGCTGACCCCGGCGGTCTACGCCGCCTGCAAGGCCGCCCGCGCCAACCCCCTGCCCTATCTGTTCGTCTGCGCCTTCATCGCCAATGCGGCCAGCTTCGTGCTGCCCATTTCCAACCCGGCCAACCTGGTGGTGTACGGCCAGCACATGCCGCCCTTGATGCAGTGGCTGGCACAGTTCGCGTTGCCGTCACTGGCCGCGATCGGCGCCACCTATCTGGTGCTGCGCTGGGTGCATCGGCGCGAGATCGCGCAGCCGCTGGTGGCGGCACCGGCGCATCGCCCGCTGACCGAAGGTGGTCGGCTCAGCGCGCTGGGCGTGTTGTTCACCGGCACCGTGCTGCTGGTGACGTCCGCACTGAATGGCCCGCTCGGCCTGGCCACGTTCTGCGCAGGCACGCTGAGTGTGGCACTGGTGGCGATGCGCCAACGACGCAGCCCGTTGCCGCTGCTGCGCCATGTGTCATGGGGCGTACTGCCGCTGGTGGCCGGCCTGTTCGTGCTGGTGGAAGCGGTAGCACAGACCGGTGTCATCCAGACGGCGGCCAGCGCGCTGCAGGCCGTGGCGCAGGCATCGCCACACCAGGCCAGCTGGCTGGCCGGTGGCGCGGCGGCGTTGCTGAGCAACGTGGCCAACAATCTGCCGGTCGGCTTGGCCGCTGGCTCGCTGGGCCAGATGGCCGACCTGCCGGCACAGACCCGCGCCGCATTGCTGGTCGGCGTGGACCTGGGCCCCAACCTGTCGGTGACCGGCTCGTTGGCCACGATGCTGTGGCTGGTGGCGCTGCGCCGCGAGGGCGAGCATGTCAGCGCGCTCGACTTCCTGCGCGTCGGCGCGCTGGTGATGCCGCCTGCGCTGATCGGGGCGTTGTTGCTGCTCTAGTCGGGGGCTGCCGGGCGCCCCCCGGACTATGGGGTCTTGCCTGCAGCAATCTTCCCGACCAGGGCATCGATCGCCGCTTCCATGGCATGCGCGGTCTGGTCGCCACTCTGATTGGTGATCACGAAGATGCCCAGATCGTGCTCGGGCATGATGTAGATGTAGCACTGTGAGCGCGGTACGCCACCGTGATGGGCATAGTAGACGCCCTTCTGGCGATCGCCGGCGACGATGTTCCAGAAGTAGCCGATGCTGAACTCGTCGTCGAATCTGGCCAGGGCGCGATGCGATTGCTTTACCACCGGCCCATTGGCCAGTTGGAACTGAAGGTACTTCACCATGTCCGGGACGGTTGCTTTGACGTTTCCGGAAGCGCCCCATGGCAACTGCGGCATCGGCGTGGTCGGTACGGGGTTGTCGCTGTGATAGCCGGCCGCCAACCGCGGCGCTTCGGCATCATCCAGCCTGATCCGGAGGCCGGTCATCGCCGCGGAGTCGCTGAAGAAGCCACGCAGCAGTGACGCGTAGTCGGTCTTGTAGGCCACCTCCAGAACATGCGCCGCCAGCTCGGTCCCTGCGCTGGAGTAGGCGTACTCCTTGCCTGGCATCCGCGGGATCTGTACGGCGTGCAGGTCCCGGAGGAAATCCGTCTTGCCGTAGTGCGCGTAGAGCGCATTGAGTTCGCCCGGCGTGCGGTGATCGGTAAAGTCCTCCAGTACCGTGTTCGCGCGCTCCGGCAGCATGTTCGGCAGGCCACTGGTGTGCGACAGCAGGTGGCGGACGCGGATGGGTTGGCCCTGGTACTGCAGGTTGGGATAGTCGCCCTGCAGGTACGTGCGAACGTCATCCTCCAGGCCCACCCTGCCTTCCAGCACCGCATTGGCCATCAAGGTGCCGGCCAGCGTCTTGCTCAGTGAGCCGATCTCATAGAGCGTGGCATCGGTCGGCGCGCCGGCTGTACCGGCCACCATATCGCCGCGATGGCGGATGAAGGTCCTGCCCCGGTACACCACGCCGATGGAGGCCGAGTGCAGCAAGGGCTGCTCGATCAGGGTCTGCGCAACCTCGTCGATCTCTGCCCCCGGTTCCTTCGATGGCGCCTTCCCGCCCGTGCATCCGGCACCAAGGAGTACGACGGACACGACGAAGGCATGAAACCAACGTCTGTTTCGAACGGTCATCGAAGTGGCTTCCATGCGTTGGCGCTTGAAGGGCGATCAGGAAAGAGCGCTCACGATAGCCGATTGTCGAGACGAACACGCTGGCTGCGGAGCGCCTCCTGGCCCTAAGCATCACCCCCCGAGATCAATCACCCGGTCAGTCGGGCTCACGATGCCTCGTCGATGGGTGATGGCCACCACGGTTACATCGTTCGCCAGTGCGCGGATATGGTCCATGATCTCGCGTTCAGTGGCCTCATCCAGCGCGGAGCTTGCCTCGTCCAGAAACAGGATCGCCGGCTCGCCATACAGTGCACGGGCAATCGCGATGCGTTGGCGTTCCCCGCCGGACAACTTCAGGCCCCGCTCGCCCACCGTGGTTTCCAGCCCCTCGGGCAGCGCCTCGATCAACGGCAGGATCGCAGCCTTGCGTGCGGCATGCCGCAGCCGATCATCATCACGCGCGCGCCCCAACAGGATGTTGTCGGCCAGGCTTTCGTTGAGCAGGATGACATCCTGCGGAACCACCGCGACAGCGGCATGCCAGGCCGCACGGTCGATCCGGGACAGGTCAAGGCCATCGACCAGGATCCGGCCACGCTGGGGATCGATCGATTTCAGGGCGAGCTTGAACAGCGTCGACTTCCCTGCCCCGGTCGGCCCGATCAGGAAATTGATGCCGCCACGTTCGGCCTCGAAGGACACATCGCTTACCCCGCGACCGTTGCCATAGCGGTGGCTGACCCGCTCGAACGCCAGCCGGCCGCTTTCACCCGCAAAGCGCTGGGCATCGGCCACCTGCTGCTCCTCGGGCGCCGCCCACAAGGTGGAAAGCGGAGCCAGCATGCTCCACGAGCGCGCAACGTCATCGATCGAACGGGCGATCATCTCGAACGGCATGTTGAGCTGGAGCAGCAGCAGATTGAACAGGACGATGTCGCCGACGCTCAGACCGCCGCTCTGGTAGCGCGGCAGCAACAGATGGAAGGTAACGATGAACTCGACCGCCAGGCCGATGCCCAGCAGCGCAATGAAGCCGATCCGCTGCAGTACGTAGGCGCGCCAGCTGTCGCGCACCTCCTGGGCCTTCTGCTCGAAGCGCTGCACCATCCAGCCGCTGCCGCCGAACTGGCGCAGCGTCTCCATGGCATTCATGGCATTGCCGACGAAGCGCGCGTTCTGCTGGCCGGCCTCGACCGCAGCTTCGCGATGGATGCGTGCGCGCCGGGTAGCGATGGCGGAAAGCGTGACGGCTACCGTGCCGTAGGCCAGCACGATGGCCACCACCTGCAGGTTGATCAACGCACCCAGCGTTATCAGCGTCAGCAGGATCTGCAGCGCACTGGGAATGAAGGCCACCAGCCCCAGCTGCACCACGATCTTCAGCGCGCCACGGCCTTTCTCCCCTGCAGCCTGCAGCTCGGCGGCGTTGTACTCCAGGAAGAAGCTGTTGGTCTTCTTCAGCAGACGGGCGAAGTAGCGGGTACTGGTGATGAAGCCAAGATTCTCGCCACTGAGGAACGACAGGTACTGCACGGTGTTCTGCAGGGCGCTGCCAGCGCCAAGCATGACCGCATACAGCAGGAAGCCGCCCGCGAGAGCGCCGACCCCGTCGATGGGCAGACGGTCGATCAGACGTGAGAAAAGATAGGGCGCCGCAACATTGGCCAGGCTGGACAGCACGACACTGCCGGCGATGAGCAGCAGCAGCCTGCGGTCAGCCTTCCAGTACGCGCCCAGGATTTCAGCAACGGGGGGCGGAACAGCAGTCTTCTTCATCGGCCTGGTTCCGGCGTGGACTCAACCCCGGAATGATATGCTATAACATATCTATTCTGGAGCGACGTAGCCACGTCGCAGGCCACTTTCGGATGGGATCGATGGACCGGGGAATGACGAACGTATCCGCTGCCATGCCACGCGCGCTCATGGCCCTCAGCATTGCCGCTGCACTGTTGGCCAGCGTGCCTGCGATCGCCCAGAACCCCGGCGATGCCCGGCGCTCGCGGGCCGCAGGCGCAGCGCCCGAGGCGCCGACCGCGACCCTGGACAAGGTGCTGGTGGTCGGCAGCAACATCCGCGATGCCATTGGCGGCGGCGCATCCCCGATCATCGTGATCGACAAGGAGGCCATCGACCGCACCGGCGTGGCCACCGTGCAGCAGCTGTTCGAGAAACTGCCGCAGAACTTCGGCGGTGGCGCCAATGGTGCCAACGTCGCCAACCTTGGCGTCGACCGCGATACCGGCAACAACTTCGGCCAGGGCACCGCCATCAACCTGCGCGGTCTGGGAACCGGCACCACGTTGACCCTGATCAACGGCCACCGCGTGACCTCGTCGAACCGCTACCAGTACGTGGATGTCTCGCTGATACCGCTGAGTGCGGTGGAACGCGTGGAGATCCTCACCGATGGTGCCTCGGCCATCTATGGCACCGATGCGGTCGGCGGTGTAGTCAACATCATCCTGCGCCGCGACTTCACCGGGTATGAGACCGCTGTGCGTTACGGCGCCGTGACCACCGGCGGCATGGAGGAATACCAGGCCTCGCAGTCGGCAGGCTGGTCGTGGGATGGTGGCCATGTGCTGGCCAGCTACGAGTTCCTGAAGCAGAGCAACCTGCCGGCGGTGGACAAGGATTTCTCGAAGAACGTGCGGGTCAAGCCGTACGACCTCTACCCCGGTTCGAAGCGCCACAGCCTGTACGTGGACGGCGTGCAGCAGCTCAGCGATGTGCTGACCCTGAACGTGACCGGCTCGTTCGCCAAGCGCGAGATGGACACCACCATTTCCGGCACGGCCGACGAAACCCGGTTGTTCCCGCATACGCGCCAGTTCGACCTGTTCGCGGGACTCACCCTGGATCTTCCACGCGGGTGGCAGGCGCGCCTGAATTCCGGGTTCGGCAGGAGCGATGTGTCCTATCAGCGCACCACCATCACCGGCAGTTCGGCCAGTACCGCGCCGCCCACCAATACCAACTCCGAATCCCGCTACCTGGATGTGGTCGCCGACGGCGAGTTGTTCAGCCTGCCCACCGGGCCGATACGCGCGGCGTTCGGCGCGGGCTACCGCCGCGATGGCTATGAGCTGATCGATCATCGCGGCCTGGAAAAGCCACTCGACCTGCATCGAACGATCAGGTCCGCCTTCGGCGAGCTCAACATCCCGCTGCTGAAGGACATGCCGGGCGTGCGCAGCCTGTCCTTCACTGCGGCAGCGCGCTATGACGATTACAGCGATTTCGGTTCCACGCTGAATCCCAAGCTCGGCCTGCTGTGGGAGGCGACCCAGGGGCTTTCGTTCCGTACCAGCTATGGTCGTTCCTACCGGGCGCCGGTGTACCAGGACATGCAGTTGAACAACACCGTGGTGGTGGCGAACGTGCCCAATCCGAGCGCAGCCAACGGCAACACCATCCTGATGATGCTCTCCAATGGCAATCCCGATCTGGGCCCCGAACGGGCCAAGACCTGGACCGGCGGTTTCTCGTTCGCGCCGCCGTCGCTGCCGGGGCTCAAGATCGATGCGAACTACTACCACATCGAATACGCCGACCGTATCGGCAGCGGCTTCGGCGGCAGCTTCCCGTCGCTGTTCCTGCAGTCCACCGCACCTTACGCAGACATCCTGACCACCAATCCCACGCAGCAGCAGATCCAGCAGGCACGCCAGCTGGGCGTATCGGGGCTGGGCCTGTTCGTCTCGCGCGTGGGGCCGTATGCGTTGCCGCCAGGCATGGACGAAACCAACAGCCAGGTGATCCTCGACAACCGCTTCCGCAACAACGCCTTCACCCGGCAGCGTGGTGTCGACTTCAGCGGATCGTATGGCTTCGATGCCGGCCAGACCCACATCGGGCTGAACCTGGCCGGGCAGTACATCATCGAGTCGAAGCGGCGCGTGACCAGTACGTCGCCCGAGGTGGATGCGGTGAATTCGGTTTACTACCCGGTGGACCTCAAGATGCGCGGTGGCATCGCGCTGAGCCGGCAGCAGGCCGCGGCGGGGATCTTCGTGAACTACGTGGACAGTTATCGCGACCCCGCCAATGTCGCCCGGCCCCACGTCAGCTCCTGGACGACCGTAGATCTGAACCTCGCCTACCACTTCGGTGCATCGGCGGACCCGCAGCGTGGCACATCGCTTGCGTTCAACGTGCAGAACCTGTTCGACCGGGATCCGCCGTTCATCGTCAACAGCATCAACACCGGCTATGACCCCACCAATGCAACAGCGCTGGGTCGCTTCCTGTCCATGACGCTGACGCACCGCTGGTAAGCCGCCATGCGCGCCGAAGCCCCTGCCCTGTCCCGGTCCGTCATGGCCATCCAGCAGGCGTTTGCTGTTGCGGCAACCCAGCTCACGCTGATGTGGCGCGAGCGGCGCGTGCTGTGGCTTGCCCTTGCCCTGTTGCTGATTGCGGGAGCATCGGTGCTCAGTGGTGCTGCACGCCTGTCCCTGCAGGCGCAGGAGCGCCAGGCAATGAGCGAGGAAGAGGCGCGGCTCTGGGACAGCCAGGGCACAATCGACCCGCATAGCG
Source organism: Stenotrophomonas sp. 62841_Sma (assembly GCF_056482945.1). NCBI lineage: Bacteria > Pseudomonadati > Pseudomonadota > Gammaproteobacteria > Lysobacterales > Lysobacteraceae > Stenotrophomonas > Stenotrophomonas sp. 62841_Sma. The sequence goes on from NZ_CM151224.1 coordinate 2,431,599, forward strand.
CCGCACATGTGGGGCGTGCCATTGCTGCCCCCGTGCGGCCACTGGCTGCACTGGACCCGGGGCTGACGGATTACCTGGGAACCTCGGTGTTCATCGAAGGCCACGCGCAGAACCCGGCCCGGCACCGTGCCGTGGATGGTGGCACCGCACTCAGCCGCTTCGAGGGCTTCTCTGCGGCGTGGGCGCTGCAGGTGGTGGCGCCGCTGCTGATCATCCTCGCCGGGTTCGCGACCCTGTCCGGCGACGTCGCCCGCGAGACGCTGCGCCAGGAACTCGGTACCGGCGCCTCGGCCGGCGTGCTGATCTGTGGACGCTTGATTGCCCTGGCGGCCGCCTCGCTGCTGCTGGTGATGGCCATGCTGCTGATCAGTCTTCCGGGGCTGTCCATCCAGTACGGCGACGCCACGGATCTTGCCGCCCTGCTCGCACTGGCGGCCGCCTACCTGCTCTATCTGCTGGTGTTCTGTGCACTTACCGTGGGGGTGTCGGCACTTGCCGGCTCGGCACGGACGTCACTGGTCGTGCTGCTCGGCTTCTGGGTGGTGTCCACACTGCTGCTGCCGAGGGTGGCGCCTGCGGTTGCCGAATCCCTGTACCCGACCCCTTCGGCACCGGCGTTCAGGACCGGCGTGACCGAAGAAGCGGAGAACGGCGCGGATGGCCATGACCCGGCCGACAAACGCCTTGATGCCCTGCGCACGGCGTTGATGGCGCGCTACCGGGTCGACAGCGTTGACGACCTGCCGCTGAACTTCCGCGGTGTGGCGCTGGAGTTTGCCGAGGCCAACTCGACGCGCGTCTACAACCGCCATTTCGATCGCCTGCATGCCACCTACCAGCAGCAGGACGCCACCCAGCGCCTGTTTGGCCTTGCCTCGCCGACGCTGGCGCTGCAGTCCTGGTCGCGCGCCTTCGCCGGCACGGATTTCCCGGCGCATCTGGCGTTCCTGCGCGGCGTGGAGGACTACCGTTATCGGTTGATCCAGGCACTCAACCAGGAAGTGAAACTGCACAAGGCACCACAAGGCGGGAAGCATGTGGCCGACATCGCCGGCATCACCCGTTCAGTGCACTACCGGCCGCCGCAACAGACCCTGGCCGGTACCGCTGCCGCGCAGCGCGGAAATCTCGTCATTCTGCTGGCCTGGCTGATGCTGGGTTGCGTGGTGGTGCTCATCTCCGCACGGAAGCTGGGGAGATCGCCATGAACGTTGTGTCGATTGCCCGCTATGAGATCCGCCGATTGCTGCGCGATCGAGCGCTGCCGGTGCTGCTTGTCCTGCTGCTCGGGCTGGGTGCCTACGCCGCGTGGAACGGCCGCGCATGGGTGGACCAGCGCGAGGCGGCCATCGCCCTGATCAAGCAGGAAGAACAACAGACGAAGGAACGCAGCCGGGCATTCGTCGGCAAGGCGCCCTCGGTGCTGCCCCGCACTCAGCCGGTGCTTGCGCCCGCCGCCATGGCACCGCTGTCGATCGGCCAGGCAGACGCCTACCCCTACACCGCCGATGTGGTCGCGCTGGGCGATCCGACCCAGCTGCTCAAGCACGTCTGGGCCGACATCGGCAATCCAGCGGCACGGGCTGCGGGACGGTTCGACCTCGCCTTCGTCATCGTCTTCCTGCTGCCGCTGGTCATTCTCGTGGCCACCCACGATCTGTGGTCCCGTGAGCGCGAGCGCGGCATCGCGGCGCTGGTGCTGTCACAGCCGGTGTCGGCAACGCGCCTGCTGGTGGTCAAGGTGCTGGCCCGTGGCCTGATGGTGCTGCTGCCCGCACTGGTCATCCTCCTGGCGGTGACGATCGGGGCCGGCGCGCGCAGTCCTGCGGGCCTGGCCATGCTGGCCCTGACTGTCCTCCTGTACGGCGCGTTCTGGCTGGCCCTTGCACTGCTGATCGGCTGCCTTGCCCGGCGCACCACCGAGGCGGCCATCGCCGCCGGCGCGCTGTGGCTGCTGATCGTGGTCATGGCGCCGTCGCTGGCGCTGGCCACGGTGAATCTGATCGCGCCGCCGCCGTCACAGATGCAGTTCGCCACCGAAGTAAAGGCGATGCAGTCCGACATCGCCACGCGCCAGCGGCGCGAGCATGCGAGGTCGGCGCCAGTGAATTCGCCGTCCCCCGTCATCTCCGACACTGTGCGCCAGGCCTACGCCGATCGGGTTGCAGCTGACCGGGAACTGGAACGCCTGATCGCCTCGCATGCGCAGGCCGAGGCCGCACATCGCCAGGTTCTGGACAAGGTGCGGCTGCTGCTGCCGGCCGTCGCGACACAGGACGCGCTCGACCGCATCGCAGGCTCGGATGCCGACCGCGCGCTCGACTTCCAGGGACAGGTCCACTCCTTCTGGCAGGCGCGGCGGCTGTTGCACAAGGCCTATCTGGATCGTGACGCGCCGCAGACCTTCGAAGAGTACGACACCCTGCCCCGCTTCCAGTTCCACGAAACAGCCGGCGTCGCCCAACGTGGTGTCCTGGCCGATCTCGCCGCACTGATCATTGCCACCCTGCTTGTCCTGCTAGCAGCCGGTGCATTGCGCAGCCGGCTGGCAACGCCCTGAGGAGACGTCCACATGCTGTCTGCAAAAAGCCTGGTCATGGAACACGGCGCACATCGGGCGTTGGACGACGTCAGTTTCGAGGTGAAGCCCGGCGAGATCTTCTGCCTGCTGGGCGCCAACGGCGCCGGCAAATCGACCACCATCAAACTGTTCCTTGGCTTTCTGAAACCCACCTCCGGTGCGGCCGAAGTGGACGGCCTCAGTGCGCACCGGCAGCCGCAGGAGGTACGCCGGCGGCTGCTGTACATCCCCGAGACCGTGGCGCTGTACGACGAGCTGACCGGCTACGAGAATCTGGACTACTTCGCCCGCCTGGCCGGTGTCGAGGAACGCTCGCCAGCGCGGTTGAAGGACGCACTCAGGTCCGCCGGCCTGGCGACCGACGCATTCGGGCGACGCGTGGGCCTCTATTCCAAGGGCATGCGGCAGAAGGTCGGCATCGCACTGGCCATCGTCAAGGAAGCCAGCGCCCTGTTGCTGGATGAACCCACCTCGGGCCTGGACCCAACGGCGTCAGCCGAATTCCATGAGTTGATCGTGCGGGAACGCGATCGCGGCACGGCGATCCTGATGGCCACCCACGATCTGTTCCGCGCCCGGGAAGTGGCGACCACGATCGGCCTGATGCGGGCCGGCCGCCTGCGCAGGACGCTTGATGCCAGCACGATCACCGCGAACGATCTTGAGAGCCTGTACCTGGAAGAAATGAGCCGCAGCGCCTAGGCCACGGCGGCCGCCTGCGCGCCACGCTGGCCGGACCAGCGCCGCAGCCACGCTTCGATGTTGATCTGCGGGCCGAAGATGCCGAGCACCTGCGACGAGTGGTCCGGGCCGACCTGCTGGATGCCCGCATCGGCCAGCGCGCTGTCGAGATAGCCGCGCCTGGCCAGCATTCCATCGACCAGAAGATTCCTGATGAACTGCTGGTGCCCCTGGGTGACCGCCACGGAGTGATCATCCAGATAGGATTTCACCTTCCGCGACAGCAGCACCTCCGGCAACAGGCCTTTCATTGCACGCCGCGCGATGGTGCGGTCTTCCGCGTCCGCGATGAGCAGGTGCAGCGGAATGCGCGCGAACAGTTCGACAAGCGGCTGCGCACTGATCGGCGATACGCCATGCCAGTGGCCTGCACCTTCGAAGGGATCAAGGACGCTGGTCGGAAACACCATGCGGCCAATATGGGCCAGCTTGTAGGGTGATACGCGATGCCCCTGCGCCTGCGCGTGCCGCAACCAGGCCGGCTGCATGCCATCCTGTTCGGCGCGGTCCACCCGCACCCATGGGCACGGCTTGCCCCAACGGCCATTGATGCTGCCTGGCCGCTTGAGCAGACCATGGACCATCGCATCCTTCAGCACCCCGTACAGTGAATCGCCGGACTGCGCGGTTTCGAAGGCGACGCGGAAGAAATCCCGGTCGATGCCGCGCCGCCAGGCGTAGTCGATCGCAGCGGCATTGCCCTTGAAACGCAGGAACACCGCATCACCGCCAACACCGGTGAACTGCACGGTGTCACCGTCGAAGGCCACGTCACGGCGGTGGAGAAGATAGCCGGAACAATGCGCCGGCCGGGCTGTACACGGGAAGGTCATGATCTCTTCCAGCGCGCAGTGAGGTTGCCTTCGGTACTCGATGTATTCGCAACGCCTGCCCGAGGAATCACTGGCCCCTTGCACTGCCATCCGCGCGAACAGCCGTTCGTCGGCGCCGATGCCCTCATCGTAGTGGTGAACACACGTCACCTCCGGTGCCGACGGCGCCTGCAACAGGCCGGCCAGGATGATCGAGGAATCCAGCCCGCCTGACAGCTGCAGCTGGATGCGCCGGTGCGGGCTGGCCAGTGCACCGATGCAGCCCAGCAGCGTGGAACGCGCCAGCGACACGGCTTCCTGAAGATCTTCGATCGGCGCGTCGCGGGCCAGCCGCACCACGTCCCACTGGCAGTGCCGGCCCACCGGCTCTCCATCGCGGATTGAAACCGCTTCACCCGCTTCGACCGCCGTGATCTCCTCGAAGCCGGTCTGCAGGCCATCACGAAACGGGTACAGCAGCGAGTACGACAGGAAGGACCAGTCAACGCTGAATTCGCGCAGACCCAGCATCAGGCAGTCTTCCATGTTGGAGAAGACCAGCGTCAACTGGCCCACCGTGGTCATATAGCACGGGATCTCCGCAGTGGGATCGCGCAGGACGAACCAGCTCGACGTTTCCTGCTGGAAGCCGAACGCCACGTAGCGGCCCCAGTAGTGTTCTACGATGCTGCGGCCCTGGCTGCTGCAGGCGGCGTCCGCTGTGGCGGGATCCAGGTTCACGCAGCAAGGCACTTTGCCTTCGCCGAACGTCTTGTGGAACAGCTTGCCCAGTACCACCAGCGCGTTCGAGCGATTGCATTCGAAATAGCCGTGGTTGTCGCTCTGCACATGGATCGCCGCGCCGTTGTCGTTCAACACGCAGGCGATGCCGGGCAGCCTGGCGCCGATCCTTTCCACGATGCGTTCCGCCTGCGCCGTCGCGGATTCCGAGTGGGTGTTCCAGAGCACGGCGATGTATCGGTACATGGCAGGTTTCGTTACAGCACCAGGATGGGAACCATCCGGCGCAGGTTGAAGGGAATGTCGGTCAACACCTGATCGCCGTGCTGCAGCCAGCAATGCGCGGCGAACGGCTGGGTTCTGACCGCGAACACCCAGGCCGGAACGATGCCGTAGTTCGACAGGAATCCGCGCATCGCCAGGCAGTAGAGAAAGCACTCATCGGTTTTCCTGAAGGCCAGGGGTCGAAGCCAGTCGAACACCCGCACCCGCAGGGCCAGTTCTTCAGCGCTTACCGGCCGGCTGTGGCCGCGATCCGCCCGACGGCGCACGGCCGACACCGTGGAACTGAAAGGAAGGAACGTTCTGCTGCAGGCGGCATAGGCGCACGAGGCGATGAATCGACGCAGGTCACGCGCCACGATGGGTGGACGGCCACGTGGCGCGCCTTCGCGCGCCCAGTACCGAGGCAGCGCAATGGCAGGGCTGGCAGCGGATTTCCCCTGCTGCGGATCCGCGGTGATCAGGCGGCGGTCGATCAATGCCTGCAGAAGCCTGGGCGTGCTTGCGTCATCGGACTGCAGGGGCCAATCGAGAACGAGCTTGCCAAGGCCTGCGGCGCCGCGTTTTTCAAGGGAAAGATACTTTCCCGTGGCCTGGTCCAGAATCACCATCGCATCGCCGGTGACACAGACGTGGGCGTGCTTTGACAGGAAATACGGGGCGGCAGCCTGCTCCATCATGCGCTCCTGCGCCGGAACCGGAGAAGCGGTGCATGCAGGGCATGCACCGCAGATGCGACATTGCGCGGTAGATCAGGGCGACGTGGTCGGGAACACGCCGTCCCACAACGTGCCGTGGTTGTGCGCCTTCGTTTCCGAAACCACCGAGCCCAGCTCGATCAGTTCGCCACCCACACCCTGATCCTCAGGGTTCTGCTGTCCTGCCACTACACCCAGCTCAATCAGCTCGTTCATGAACATCTCCTATCGTCAGTGGATGTACCCGCGCATTGCGTTGGATCGCGTTGCATTGGATACGGAGCAGCCAAGCCACCATCGCCGCCACATTGCAGGGCGATTGCCGCCAAGGCACCTGAATGTTACGATATAACATCTTATTTTGGCGTGACGAATGACGCCAGCGGCCCGTTGTCGATACGACCTACGAGAGGCGAGAGGGATGAGCAGCGAGATCAGAGACGACGGCCTGGATCCCACGCTTCTGCTGAAGGGGATGTTTCCCCTGCCGAAGCTCATCCGCTTCGTACGGGAGCGTTGCCCCCCGGGACGCTTCGACGAGGCTGCGCTGGTGGAGGAATGGCGGACGGCACGTGCCGAGGTACTGAGGCTGCAGCAGGAGGAAGCCGGTGAGGCCGACGCCATCAATGTCCATGCGTTACCGGATGAGATGCTGCCGCTGGCTGAGCAGGCGCTGCGGCAACCCTCGATGCACCGGATGACGAGTGTTCTGCCACGCAGTTGGCAGATGGTCGAGATCGATCGACTGGTGATCTTCCAGGAGTCCATCAACCTGCGTCACATCGATCAGTTGGCGGCATCCCTGACCGCCTCGCCCAGCGCGCAGGAGGTCATGCAGCTTGTCGCGCGCAGCGGCAGCCATGCACATCCGGAAGTGCGCTTCACCCAGTCCGATGGCAGCTACACTTTCGCGTCCACCTCGAACGACCTGCGCTTCCTCGATGTGGCGACCCTCGATCCGGCTGCCATCGCCGACTACGAGCCGTTCGGCGCGGCCAGCCACGCCGTCGTCATCTATCTGGGTTTCAGTGACAACCTGATCAGCGCCACCCGGTTTGGCAAGCGCATGGTGCTGACCAATGGCTCCCATCGCCTGTACCTGCTGCGCCGGCTCAGGTTCAGCCATGCGCCCTGCCTCGTCACCGATGCCTCCGACAGCGACCTCAGCGAGGTTCTGCTGCCGGCGGCGGTCAAGCAGGATCGCGGATTCTACCTGTCTTCCCCGCGTCCGCCGCTGTTCAAGGACTATGTCGATCCTCGCCTGACCTGCGTCGTGCCGGTCACCCGCAAGCACTACGCTCTGAGGGCCAAGCTCGACCTGCAGAGGCTCACGGTTCCGGCCTTGTAGGCCAGGCTGTCCAGCCGCTTCGATGTCGTGCGGTCGATATGGCCGGATTGGTGAATCACCTGGCGGAACTGTCGAATGACGCCTGCGGGCTTGCCGCATACGCTTCCCATCCTCAACCAGAGAGGATGCCAACGTGAATGAACAAGCACTGGCTGCCGCAGCAGGAAAAACCGATCCGCCCGTCATCCACGTCCTGATGGGATTCATTTGTGTATGGCACAGGCGTGAACCACGGCAGGTGCAACATGAAGATTGACCACGCGCACTTTCCCATTGTCTGGATGCGCAACGATCCCGCCCTTGCCGAGCCCCTGGATCAGGTCCTTTCTGACCTGTCCTCTTTGCTTTCCCTGCAGAAGCCCTTTGTATGCATCGCCATGGATGCTCCACAACGCAGCAGTAGCGGGAATGACGTTGACGAGCGGCGAGCGCTGGCGGCCTGGGTGAAGCAGAACACCCACAGCATCCAGCAGCAGATCAGAGGCCATGTACAGATCGTCCAGGAGGCGCAGGAACGAGAGGCGATGGAGGCTTTTTCCGTTGCATTCTTCAAGTTCTGGGGCTACCCGATGTACGTTGTTGCGGATGTGGATGCCGGGCTTGCCAAGGCGCTTTCACTTCTGACTGACGCCTGACATGCAGGAGGCGGAGTGACAACCTCGAGCATGAGGCAACGTGGAGTCGGGCCGGACTATCCTGATCTCGTCGATAGCCCTGTCATGGTGCTTGGGGTCGATCCCATCACAGATGCCTGGGAGATGCCCTTTCATCAGCATCGCAAAGCCCAGCTTCTGGTCGCAACGAGCGGATTGATCACGCTGGAGACCAGCGCAGGCCTATGGGTAGTTCCGCCCCAGGGGGCGATCTGGATTCCGGGAGGCCTGCTCCATCGCGCCAGCAGCAGCGGAAAGCCGCACGGCTTCGTTGTCTTCGTTGAGCCCGAGGTAGTTCCAGGATTGCCAACACACTGCTTCGCAATGGCGATCACGCCCTTCATGTATGCCCTGCTCGAACGCACGGCACGGCTTCCCCAGCAGTATGAAAGCGGGAGCGCCGATTCCCGCCTGATGGCTGTGCTTCTCGACGAACTCATCGCGGCGCCGCCGGAGTGGCTGCACCTGCCCATGCCCTCCGACCCAAGGCTGCGCAAGCTGGCCAGTGCGATGCTCGACGCGCCGGCGGAGCGGGCAACGCTTGGGGTGTGGGCAAGCCGGATCGGGATGAGTGAGCGCAACATGTCGCGCCTGTTCTCCGGCGAAACGGGCCTGAGTGTCAGGCGATGGCGCAGGCAGCTGCACGTGGTGGTCGCTTTGCCGATGCTTGCCAAGGGCCGGACGGTACAGGCCGTGGCCGATGATCTGGGGTATGACAGTTCAGGTGCATTCGTCACCATGTTCCGGAAGGCGGTCGGAGCGCCCCCCAAGCGCTTCCTTGTCGAACGAGGGGGGCGGCTACCCGCATCCGGCGCAGACATTCAGCCGCCTGGAGGAGTGCCCCGGTAAGTCCCAACGGCTTCAGCCCTGTTCGATTCTCCAGCTTGACTTGGAGCGCGCTCCAGGTCGTAGCGTGACCCCGGGATCTGAGTTCCCACTCCCGTCATGTGACTCGACACCAAGGGTGCAGGCTGATGAAGCGCGTCATGAACATCCAGAACCGCAGGGCGCCACTCGGCGTCCTGCTGGTGGCCATGGTTTTCGGTATTCCCGCTTCGGCAGCAGAGCCGGACGGGCGCCGCGAACGCGGCGAGGCCATGTTGAACAGAATCACAGCTGATGAAGGCAGGATGGTCGTTGAATCGTTGAGCGACATCTCTCCCGAGCTGGGAGACTGGATCATCGAGTTCGCCTACGGCGACGTCTTCTCGGGCACTGAGCTGTCACTTTGCACGCGAGAGCTTGCGACCGTCTCGGCACTGACTGCGCTGGGCAATGCGCGCCCCCAGCTCAAGGTCCACATCGACGGAGCGTTGAATGTTGGTTGCAGTCCGGATGCCATTGTGGCTGTCATCATTCAGATGGCAGTGTACTCGGGCTTTCCAAGCGCATTGAATGGTGTAAGCGCGGCCAGGGAGGTCTTCGCGGATAGAGGCGTAGGCGTCACTACGGCCAATTCGAGGACCGGTGAACGCTGAGGTGCAGGCCAGCGTTTCCCGGGCCAGCCCAACTCACCCACTCCCAGGGCCAAGCGATGGAATCACATCTGACGATTGATCAAGTCTCCAGGAGAACCGGCCTGTCGGCCTACACCCTGCGCTACTATGAACGCATCGGCTTGATCGCACCGATCAGTCGTGCCGTCGGAGGACGGCGCTGCTATCTCACCTCGGACCTTGCGTGGATTGAATTCCTGCTGCGCCTGCGGATGACGAACATGCCCATCGGGAAGATGCAGGCATTTGCCAAGCTGCGTAGCGCCGGAGATTCGACGGTGGCGGACCGACGCAGGTTCCTGGAAGAATACCTGATAGAGGTGCTGTCAAAGATCGAAGCGATGGACCGGTCGGTCGAAGTTCTACGCGCGAAAATTGACTACTACCGTTCGCTCGAGACGTCCCTGATCTAGGTTCCATGCGTCGCTCACGATGACCACGCCAGCCCGGTCCCCAGGTCCGGTCAGTTCATGCACGTGCCAACGCGTGCGGCGATCTTCAGCCGGTTCGCAGGGCAGCCAGGTGAAGTTGTGCAGGGCATGCAGGGCCGCAGGCGCGATACGCCTGCGGCCCATCGATACCCCGTCTCGTGCGGGAGAAGGCGCTTACATGAAGTCGTAGCTCAGCGTGAAGCGCACATTGCGACCCGGTTGCGACCAGCGGCCGATGCCCTCCGCACTGGTCGCGCCCTGGAAGATCGCGCTGCCGGCGCCGGCCGTGCGCACGCGGTTCCACAGGTAGTATTCCTTGTCGAAGACGTTGTAGACGCCTGCGGTCAGGTGCAGCTTCGGGGTGATCGCGTAGCTGCCGAACACGTCCAGCAAGGTGTACTCGCGCGCCTTGTAGGCATAGACCGGAACTACTTCCACACCGTAGCTGCCGTTGGTCACGCTCTTGCCGTAGTCGGACGGGTCCTTGCGCTGCTGGTGGGTGAGGTTGGCGGTGACGCTCCAGCGCCGCGACGGTGCGTTGTAGGTCAGGCCGCCGACCGCTTTGGCCGGGATGATGCTGGCCAGCGGCGCACCGTCGTTGTCGGTGCCCTCGTTGTAGGAGTACGCCACGCGGGCCAGCCAGTCATCGGCCAGCAGCCACATGCCCTCCACTTCCACGCCCTTCACTTCCACCTCGCCACGATTGATCGGCATGGTGTAGGTGTAGCCGTTGGTTACCGTGGTCACGCCGCGGCTGGTAGTGCTGTATCGGGTGCCTTCGTCCGCCACGAACTGCGCGGTATCGATGAAGTTGCTGTACTTGTCACGGAACAGCGATACACCCACGCGCAGCCGCTCGGCCTGGTAGCGCCAGCCCAGCTCCAGGTTCAGGCTGCGCTCGGCATCCAGGTCCGGGTTGCTCCTGCCATCGGGCACGGTGACGGTCGCACCGTCGGACACGCGGGTGACGTCGGTAGTGGACGAGGTGCCATACATGTCATTCACACCCGGTGCGCGGAAGCCGCGGCCACCCTGCACCCACAGCGACTGGGTGTCGGTGAACTTGAAGTCTGCGCCGAGGTTCCAGGTGGGCGAGGCAAACTTCGAGACCCCCACGCTGCCGCCCTTGTCCACATAGCCGGACTGGCCGTTGCCGCCGGCGGATGTTTCCGGCGTGTACTTGTAGCTGTCGTAGCGGACGCCACCGGTCAGGGTCAGGCGATCATCGAGCAGGCGCACGCGGTCGCGGACGTAGGCAGTCAAGTCGGTCTCGCGGGTGTCGGGCCAGAGCGACGGATCGGTCTCGCAGCTATAGAGCGTGCCCGTGCTGCCCCAGCGCGAATCGACCGAATTCCAATGGATCCTGGCCCGCTGCCAGGCGGCGCCGTAGATGATGTCGTGGCGGATGCCGCCGACGTCCACGCTCTTGTCGAAGGACAGTGCAAAGCGGTCGCGCTTCTGGGTGTCCCAGCGGTCTTCCTGGCGCGAGCAGAGCGCGGTGGTCGAGCAGCGGGTGCCGTAGACCGCGGCGGTGCCGTTGGCGACCAGAACGTTGGTCTGACCCTGGATGTAGTTCTTCTGGTGGTCGGCGGTGGCTTCCAGGGTGTCGAACAGCGCATTGCCGGCGCGCCAGGTGTACTTCAGGCCGTAGCGATCGCGGTCGCTGCGATCTTCGGCGCTGCGGAAGAAATACGAGCCTGTGCCGTCGCTGCGGGTCCAGTTGTCGACATTGTTGGTGGCGCGCGCGCGCTCGTAGACCACGCCGAGGGTCTGCGTATCGGTGGCCAGGAAGTTGACCTTGGCCAGCAGGTTGTTGCTTTCGCGATCAACCGGATCGGGCGTGCGTCGGCCCGGCCCCAGCTTGGCAGGGCTGGAGTCGTACCAGGATTCGGTTTCGTGGCCATCGCGCCGGGTGTAGACCAGCAGTGACTCGAAGCGGCCGGTGCGGTTGGCCAGGGTCAGCGAGCCCATGTTCTCGCCGCTGGAGCCGGTGTAGCCGTACTTGATCGAACCGAAGCTGTCATTGCCGGAGGCGTTGAGGAAGTCGGCCGGATCCTTGGTGGTGAACATCACCGCGCCACTGAGCGCACCACTGCCCGCAGTGATGGCATCGGCGCCCTTGATGATTTCCACCGCCTTCACCGCTTCAAGATCGACACTGCCACGGCCGGAGCGGAAGAATTCATAGGGCTGATAGGAACCCGGGTCCATGCTCTGCGGGAAGCTCAGGCCATCAAGTGTGATGGACACTCGATCCGCCTCCAGGCCACGGATGTTGAAACCGTTGAAGCCTGCGCGGCCGAGGTCGACCATTTCCACGCCGGGTACGTAACGGATCGCATCCTCCATGCTCTGGGCACCCTGCTGCTGCAGGTCCCTCGCGGAGAGCGTGGTGACGTTCTGGTTCTCGGATTTCTTCCGGGTCTCGACCACCTTGATGGTATCGAGCGTGCTGTCGGCTTCGAGCGCGGCCGCATGGGAAATCGCCGGCAAGGCAAGGCTGGTGGCGACGGCCAGGGCCAGCAGGGAGGGTTTCAGTTTCATCGCAGACTCCGCAGTTGTGGAAGTGGTGGTGCCAAGGGCGGATCAGGGCCCTGGGCGTTCCTGGCTGCGGGTCGCCGGATGCGGCGCTTTCTGCGTTGCTGGGAAATGAGGAAAGAAGGTGCGTCGCTAGTTGCCTGCGTTGGACACCTGCAGGCTGCCGATCTCGCTGGCGCCCTGCGTCTTCAGGTCCATCGGCTGCCCGGTATCGACCGGCACCGACAACAGTTCATGGCCGCCGCCCTGGCGTGCTGCCTCGACCTGCAGCCGGTAGCGGCCCGCAGGCATCGCCAGGCCGCGGTCATCACGACCATCCCATGCAATCGAATAGCGGCCCGGCAGGCGGGTCGGCCGGGCAATGGCCTGGATGGCCGGCAGGTCGTCGCGGCCGTAGTTGCGCCACCATTGCGGCAGATCACGCAGGTAGCGCGAACGTTCGCCCAGCACCAGCAACTGCCGTACCGCGCTGCCATCGTCGCGCGCGATCCACAGCGCCAGATACGGCGCGTGATAGCGCTCGCTGGCCAGGTGCGGAATCTGGTACTCGACGACCAGTTGCTCTGGCGGCGTGGTTCCGGCCGCGCCGGGCGACAGCAACGACGGCCAACGCTGCGAAGTGAAGGCGATACCGGTGTCACTGAGGACCAATGCAGCAACGCCCGGCAGTGCGTCGGCCAGCTCCAGCCCGGCGCGGACGGGCATCACCGACAGCGCGGTGGCCAGCGCGTCGGCACTGCTGGCATCGGCGGCCACCACCGTAGCGGCGGGGGCGAACTGCATGGGCCAGCCCGACCAGGGGTCCAGAATGTGGCTGTAGCGGCGTGGACCGATCGCATAGCCCCGGCTGGCATGGCCACTGGCGGCGATCGCGTGCGAGCGCAGCGCCACCGTAGCCAGTGCCGGACCGTTGTCGCGCGGTGCGCGGGCATCGGCCACGCCCACCTGCCATGCCTGCCCTGCCCCGTCTGCCTGCCAGTAGCGCGCATCTCCACCGATATCGAGGCGGATGCCGCGAGCTGCCGGTGCCGCCGCACGGGCCGCCTCCAGCGCACGGTCGATGATGTAGCCCTTGGCCAGGCCATCCACATCGAACACCACGTCCGCAGGACGATGCACCGGCATGCCGTCCTCCATCGTGAACTCCGCCGCGGCGGCGGCAGCGGCCATCGCCCGTAGTTCATCACGCGGTGGCGGCACGCCACTGTCCTGCGCCTGCCGCCAGCGTTGCGCCAGACTGCCCAGCCGGCAACTGAAAAGCCCGTCGGTGCGCAGCCGCCACTGCTCACACAGCGTCAGCACCGCGCGCAGATCGCTGGACAGTTCCTGCGGCCCGGTACTGGCATTGAAGCGACTCAGCTCGCTATCCGTACGCCACCGGCTCAGCACCGCATCCAGGCGTGCGATTTCCGCAAGCACGGCCTGCTCGCCCGCAACTGTCTGTGCTGGCGGCGCGTCGATGTGCAGGTCCAGTGACGTACCCAGTACATCGTCGTGGTGCAGCGCTGCCGCGCTCGCGGTGAGCGCTGGCAGCCACCACAGCATCGCGCAGGCAACGCGCAGCAATGTGCGGAATCGTGTCATCAAGGGCTCGATCAGGTGCGGCGGCGGCCGACATCAACGACGAGGCGTGGGTGCCGGCACCTTGGCGTCGGCGGCGTCGACCACGCCATCCTTGTTGCGGTCGGCGGTCTCGAACAGGCGCTTGCCCGAGACCTGGTACTCGGCGAAGGTCATGCGGCCATCCTTGTCGGCATCCAGCACGCCGAAGCGCACATGCACCTGACGGTCACTGCCCTGGCCCAGCGCGGCGATGCGTCGGTCGACGCGGGTCTCGAACTCGGCCAGATACTCGTCCAGCGCCAGCCGGCCATCGCCGTTGCTGTCGGTACGCGCGAACTGCGTGTCGCGCACGCGCCGGTACTCGGCCAGATCGACCTCGCCATCGCCGTTCTCGTCATACAGCTCAAGGAAGCCGGCGGCGGTGTGGCTGGTCGGCATGCCCAGCCGGCTGCGGCGCTGGTTGTCGAAGCGCTGGGCACCGGCGGCGGTCCTTGCCTCGCCACCCGTTGCGGCCTTTGCCCCGGCACCCTTGCTGGCCAGCGCCTGCTTCCCTGCCTGCCAGGTCTTTTCGCCAGCGGCATCGAATTCGGCGCGCGACACGAAACCGTCCTTGCTGGTATCCAGCGCGGCAAAGCGTGCCTTGGTCTGCTCGACCTGGGCGGCGCGCTCGCGATCGATCTCTGCGGCCACGCGGGCATCGAATTCGGCCACGTACTCGGCCTCATCCACGGTGCCGTCCTTGTTGCTGTCGGTGGCATCGAAACGGGTGCGACGGAAAGTCTCGAACTCCTGCCACGTCACCCGGCCATCGCCGTTGTCGTCGTGCTCGGCGATGAAGGCGAGCACGTTGTTGCCGTGGCCACCCACCAGTGGGCGCGGACCGGGCGTGCTCTGCGCGGACACGGCAGAGGACAGCAGCAGCGCGCCGAGGCAGGCGCTGGCAAGGACGGTGGTTTTCATGTCGACCTCAAAGGTGTTGTTGCGGAGGAATCAGGGGTTGAGCACGCGAAAGCTGAGCGTGATGCTGTTGCTGAACTCGGCCACCGGCGAACCTGCCGGTGCCGCCGTACGGTGGCGGGCCAGCGCGATCCAGGTGCCTGCCACCCTCAGCGGGAAGCGAACGTGGCCCTTGCCATCGGTCTTCAGGCTGAGCACCTGGGGACTGCGATCCGAACTCCAGACCGCCTCGGTGATCTCGACGGCGTGCCCGGCAAGCGGCACGCCGTCGTACTGGACGATGAATTCGAAGGTCTCGCCCACGTAAAGATCATTGGGATGGGTGACCGGCACCAGTTCGATTCCCTTGTTGCGCGGCTTCAGCGCAGCACGGTCCGGGCTACCGACGGTGACATAGCTGTCGGCTTGGGTCAGCGACTGGAAGTCGGCGATGACCTTGGCGCCGCCGGGGATCCTTACCGCCGGATCGCGCGAGCTTTCGCGCTTGCCATTGATCTCCCAGGTGCGGAACAGCGCCCCCAGGCGTGATCCGGTACTGAGCCGGTAGGTACCGTTGCCGGCCGGCAACGTGTATTCGGCCACGGTGCGCGTCTTCATCGCCTGCGAATCCAGCGGCGATTCAGTGCCATCGGGCGCGACCACACTGAAGTGGCTGCCGTCGAACGCGGTCTCCGGCACAAAGAAGGTTTCTGCGAACGAGGCGTCCAGGGCAATCGTCTGCCCTGCCCGCGGCGCGAAGTCGCTGGGCACCAGATAGGGCGTGTGCGCGGAAGCTGGCAGCGCGGCCACCAGGGCCAATGCCGCGGAGGCAAGCAGGGTCAGGATCTTCATGGTGCCTTCGTATCGGTGAGCAGGAGCGCTGGCGAGACGAAGGTCTGGTGCTGGCGAGCGGAATGCTATGCCAAATGCGATTCGTTATCAATTGGTGAAATTCTGCGATTTGTATCGTTCCGTATGCAGCTTGCTGCAATGGACGGGTTCTGCAGCCGCAATGGCACAGAGCCGCCACAACAGCTGCCGGGCAACAACAACACCAGACACCTTCCAGCGCCTGGTGAGTCGTTGCGGATCAAGTACTCCCAAATCCGGTCGCTGGTCTGCTCAGCGCTGGTAGTCCTTCAGGAACAACCAGGTGATCAGCGTGGCATCCGGCCCCTTCGGGTCGGTGAACGGCAGGCCGGACTGGCTGCCGCTCCACGCATGGCCCATGCCCTGCACCACATAGTGCTGCACCAGCGTCCTGCCACCGTAGGCGTAGGTATCCACTGTATACGCACGCCCACCCGGCACCTGGCCGTGATAGGTGCTGGTCGGCACGTACTTCACCGAGTCGTTGTCCAGGCCGTCGTCGGCCAGATCGTTGGTCTGCAGGAACTGGCGCACCGCCTGCTGGCCGTTCAACGGATTGACGGTGAGATCGGCGCTGCCATGGAACACCAGCACCGGCAGCGGTCGGGGCGACGGCGATCCCGAGCACTGCCAGGCCAGACGGCCATTGCTGTCCGGCGAATAGATGCTGCCGGCCAGCAACGCATAGGCGCTACCGGAAATCGTGGTCGCACCCTTGAACATGCCACCGGAATGGATCGCGCCGGCAGCGAACACATCCGAATAGCAGGCCAGCATGATCGAGGTCATCGCGCCGCCCGCGGAAATGCCGGTGACATACACCCGGTGCGGATCCACGCTGTAGCTCGCTTTCACCTTGTCCACGATGCCGGCCAGGATCGATGCTTCGCCGCTGTCGCGGGCCTGGTTGATCGGCAGCTGCCAGTTCCAGCAGCGGGCCGGATTGGAGGTGACGTTCTGCCGGGGGTAGACCACGATGAACCCCTCCGTGTCGGCCACATCATTGAAGCCTGATGCCTCGCCCATCAGGTTCGGTCCGGTCACACAGCCATGCAGCACCAGCAGCAGCGGCAGCGGCTGGCTGTCGTCATAGCCGGCCGGCACCCATACCTGGTACTCGCGGGCGCCGAACAGATTGCCGTACAGGCCGATATCCCAATGACCGGCCGGGCCAGCGGCAACCGCGCTGCCCGCCATCGCCAGCCAGCTGCACAACACCAGCAGTACCGCCTTGATCGAATCGATTCCGGATTTCATGGCCAGATCCTCGTGCGTGAGTCGTGGATGAAGGAGTACCGGGGACCGCTTCCGGTTGGGGGCGCGCCCAGTATCCGCATCCACCGGCCGCTGCCGACTGGACCTAGGTCCACTCGCTGCTGGCCGATGACACCGCTAGCCTTGGCTGCAGGGGTGGCAATGGGCCATCCGCACGCTCATGCCTGGGGGAGGACCGAATGAAACGGAATTGTTTGAGTCTCATGATCGGCGCGCTGCTGGCCACGGGGCCGGTACTGGCACAGGAATCACCGACGGCAGGCAGATCCGCTTCGCCGACCAACCTGGACAGCATCAAGGTCACCGCGCGCAAGCGTGAGGAAACCCTGCAGGAAGTGCCGGTGGCAGTCACCGCCTTTACCTCGGAGGCGCTGGACAGGATGAATGTCCAGGACATCAGCGACCTGGACGCGCAGGTGCCCAACCTGACCATCTACGCGGCGCGCGGCGCCAGCAGCACGGTCACCGCCTACATCCGAGGCATCGGCCAGTCCGATCCCACCTGGGGCGCCGATCCGGGCGTAGGCATCTACCTGGATGACGTCTACATCGCGCGCCCGCAGGGTGCGCTGCTGGATGTGTTCGATGTCTCGCGTATCGAGGTGCTGCGCGGCCCGCAGGGCACGCTCTACGGCAAGAACACCATCGGCGGCGCGATCAAGTACATCTCGCGCGGCCTGCCCACCCAGACCGAGGGCTTCGCCCAGATCACCGTGGGCAACTACAGCCAGCTGGATGCGAAGGCGGCCATCGGTGGCCCGATTGGCGGCGCCGACAGTGGCCTGCGCGCCCGTGTGGCGGTGGCCAGCATGAACCACGACGGGTTTGGCGAGAACATCTTCAACGGCCAGCCGGTCAGTGACAAGCAGATCAATGCCGCACGACTGAACGTCGGCGCGTACGCGGGCGATGACTTCGACGTGCAGTTCGCACTGGACTGGATCGATGACCAGTCCGGCATGCGCGGTTCGAAGATGCTGGCGCCCAATCCGTTCCTGCGCGCATACCCGCCGATGGACAGCCGCTATGACATCCGCTCGGGCATGCGCAACCTCAACAACGTGGAGAGCAAGGGTGCCTCGGCCACGGTGAACTGGCGGCCGAACGAGGACATTGCGCTGAAGTACGTGGTCGCCAAGCGTGAATCGGACAGCGAGGCCAACATCGACTTCGATACCGCGCCGGTCAAGCTGGCCGACGTGGGCGGCACCTATCACGACGACCAGGTCAGCAACGAAGTGCAATTGAACTACGATGCCGGCGGCCGGGTGCGCGGTGTGGTCGGCCTGTACCAGTTCAGTGGCGAGGCGGGCGGCCAGATCCAGAACAACTACTTCAGTGCGCAGTTCGCCGACAACCAGGGCAAGGTGTTGACCGACAGCATCGCGCTGTACGCGGACTGGACCTTCGACCTGACCAGCAAACTCAAGCTGGATGTAGGCGCCCGTTACACAGACGAGGACAAGCGCGCGATCGTGCTGAACCGCCTCTACGCCGACCCGGGCTTCAGCCGGCCAGTGGCGGTGACCGCGGACTTCGACAAGAAGACCAACTTCAAGAACGTCTCGCCCAAGGTCTCGCTGGACTACCAGATCACTCCGGACATCATGGTCTACGGCCTGGCCACGCGTGGCTTCAAGTCCGGTGGCTACAACATCCGCGCCAACGCTGTGGCCGTGCCACGCTCGGCCGAGCCGTTCGACGACGAGACCGTGGACAGCTACGAGGTCGGCAGCAAGATGGCCTTCCTCGACCAGCGCCTGTTCCTCAATCTGTCGGCCTTCTACAACAAGTACAAGGACATCCAGTTGTCGGTGTTCACCGGCCTGGATACCAATGGCGATGGCGTCGATGACTCCTTCTTCGGTGATTTCACCAATGCCGGCGCAGGTACGGTCAAAGGCCTGGAAGTCGAGTACCAGTACCTGCCCAGCCAGCACTGGCTGATTTCCGGCAACCTGGCGTGGCTGGATACCAAGTACGACGAGTACATGGATCGTGGCGTCAACGTTGCCAGGCAGATGAAGTTCACCAATGCACCGGAATTCTCCGGTGCATTCAACGTGGAGTACCGCACCGACCTGGCCAACGGCAGCAACCTGTCGGCACGGGTGAGCTACAGCTACCAGAGCGAAGTGTGGCCGACCACTGATCTCAGCCCGGTGATCCGCCAGCAGGGTTACGGGCTGGTCAATGCCGGCGTCATCTGGCGCCTGGATGATGCGTGGACCTTCTCGCTGCAGGGCACCAACCTGGCCGACAAGGAATACCGCACCACCGGCTACAACATCCCGGCGGTCGGCACGCTGATTGGCTTCTATGGTCCGCCACGCCAATATAGCCTCAGCGTCCGTTACGATTTCTAGCGCATCCGTTACGATCTCCAGGAAGCTTCTGCATGACGCAGTCTTACGACGACCTGTACTGGAACAGCAATGATGGGTTGCGCCTGCACGCGCGCGACCATTCACCCGATGCGGGGCAGGCAGCGCGTGGCACGGTGGTCTGCATTCCCGGGCTGACCCGCAATGGCGCCGATTTCGATGCGCTTGCCGATGTGCTTACCGCCGAGGGCTGGCGCGTGATCGCGGTCGACCTGCGCGGTCGCGCAGGGTCGGAACGCGCATATGACCCGTCCAGCTACAACCCGCGTGCCTATGCGGATGACATGGTTGCGCTGCTGCGCTCGCAGAACATCGCCAAGGCGGTATTCGTCGGCACCTCGCTGGGCGTGCTGGTGACCATCACCCTCGCCTCGCGCGCGCCCGAGCGGATCGCGGGCGCGGTGCTCAACGATGCCGGCCCCAAGGTGCCGCGTGAGGCGCTGGCACGGATCGGCAAGTACGCCGGCAAGCCGGTGCCGCCGATGGACCTGGTGCAGGCCACCGCTTACGTGGAATCCATCGGCAAGGCCGCGTTCCCTCGCTTCAGTACCGACGACTGGCGGCAGATGGCGGTGCGCACCTTCCGCCCGCGCAGCGATGGACTGCTGGAGCTGGATTACGATCCGGCCGTGATCCGAACGACACGTCCCTGGCTGCTGTGGTTGCTGCGGCCAGTGCTGTGGCGTGCGGTTCGTGGGCTGACCGCACGGGTGCCGGTACTGGTGGTGCGCGGTGCGCTGTCCGACATCCTGCCGGCCGATGTCGCGCGGCAGATGGCGGCCACCTCGGAAAGTGCCCGCCTGGTGGAAGTGCCGGATGTGGGACACGCTCCGATGCTGTCCGAGCCAGAGGCACGTGACGCGATCCTGACCTTGCTGGAGCGTGTGGCGTGAGTGCAGACAGCAACCTGCCTCCCGCGCTGCAGGCGTTGCAGCAGTGGGCGGCCAGCGAGCGGGTGAGTGGTGTGACCCACGTGGACCAGGCGCGCATCGATGCCTTTGCCGACGCCACCGGCGACCACAACTGGATCCACGTCGATCCAGGCCGCGCGCAGACGCAGCTGCCGGGCGGGCAGACCATCGCGCACGGCTTCCTGCTGCTCTCGCTCACCGTGCAGGACGATGTGGCCGCCCTCACCGGCTTCCCCGGCATCGCCCATGTGCTCAACTACGGCCTCAACAAGATCCGCTTCCTGGCGCCGGTACCCAGCGGGTCCGGGGTGCGGGTACGCTCGCAGCTGGTGTCACTGGAGGCGCGCCAGCCCGGCCAGTGGCTGCTGACCCAGCGCAAGGCCGTCGAGCGGGTTGCCGATGGCGAGCTGGCACTGGTCGCTGAGCAGCTGTCACTGATCGTGGTCGCTCCCTAGCACCACGCTGCCCGGTTCTCTCCCTACACTGGAGCGATGTTGACGCCCTCCATCGTCCTCTTCGCCTGCATTGCATGGACCGCACTGCTGTTTGGCGTGGCGCTGTGGGGTGAGCGCCGGGGGCACCGGCTTTCGAAGGCATGGCCGCTCATCTATGCGCTGTCGCTGGCCGTGCACTGCACCGCGTGGACCTACTACGGCGCGGCCTCGCAGGGACTGCAATGGGGCTTCCCGATTCCACCCACCCTGGCCGGCATGGCGTTGATCTTTGCGTTCGGCCTGCCCTTCCTGCTCCGCCTGGGGCGGCTGGCCAAGCAGCACAACAGTGCCACCATCGCCGATCTGGTCGTCGCACGACTGCGTGCCGATCGCGGCCTCGGCTTCACCATCACCCTGGTGGCACTGTTCGGCATCATTCCCTACATCGCCCTGCAGTTGAAGGCTGTCAGTCAGGGCCTGGGCGCGCTGCTGGGCGATCGTTTCGCGCCTGCTGCCGCGCAGCTGGACATGTCGTTCTGGTTCGCCCTGACGATGGCGGCGTTCACCCTGCTGTTCGGTGCACGCAAGGCATCGGCCACCGAGCCCAATCGTGGCATCGTGGTCGCCCTGGGGCTGGAGTCGGTATTGAAGCTGGTGGCGCTGCTCGCCATTGGCCTCTATGCGGCGCTGTCGGTGCGCCAGGCGGACACGCCGCTGCTGGAAAAGATGGCGCAGCTGCCGCCACCGGCCATCATGCCGGACTATCTGACCATGGTCGCGCTGGGGGCGATCTCCGCGTTTACCCTGCCGCACCAGTTCCATGTCGGCGTGGTCGAACTGCGCCAGACCTCGGACCTGAGGACGGCACGCTGGTTGTTCCCGGTCTACCTGCTGCTGATCGGGCTGCCGTCGGTGCCGATGGCGCTGGCCGGTGCCGCGCAGCTGCCCGCATCGGTGTCGCCTGACCTGTACGTGCTGGCGCTGCCGCAGGCCGGTGGCCACCACCTGCTGGCCTTGCTGGCCTATCTGGGCAGCCTGAGCGCCGCCACCGGCATGATGATCCTGTCCGGGCTGACCCTGTCGATCATGCTCGGCAACCATGGCTTCGGCTCACGGTTGCTGGACGGCATAGCCGGCGGTGCCGCAGCGGCCGACCTGCGTCCACGCGTGCTGGCCTTCCGCCGTGCCGGCATCCTCGCCGTGTTCCTGATGGCGTGGCTGTACAGCCGGGCGATGAGCGATACCGAGGCACTCAGCGATTTCGGCCTGATGTCCTTCACCGCCCTCTCGCAGCTGGCGCCGGCGGTCCTGCTGGCGGTGTATCGCCCGCGCACGCCCTCTCCGGCCATCATCGCCGGCATCGTGCTGGGGTCGTTGGCCTGGCTGTGGCTGGTGCTGCTGCCGATGGTGATCCCTGCCACGCCCCCAGCCTCAGGCCCCGATGACCTGCACTGGCTGTCCTTGGTCTCGCTGCGCCTGCAGTCGGGCCATATCGCCATCAGCATGGGCGCCAGTCTGGCGGTCAACCTGCTGACGGTTGCGCTGGTGTCGCGCGCGGTGCGTCCCTCGTTGCCGCGACGACGGGATGCGGTGGCGGCAGCCTCGCTGCGCAGGACGGCCGGACGCTTCCTCGGCCAGGAGCGGGCCCGGCAACTGATGGATGGGCATGCCGGGCAGCTGCTGGACGACGACCGGGTCATCACCATCGAACGCGAACTGAGCGCCGTGGTCGGCGCGGGCATGGCGCGCCTGCTGGTGGAGGCCGCTCGCGATGGCGGTGCCGCGCCCTTGGATGCGGTAACCCGTGCTGTAGGCGAAGCCACCCAGGCGCTGCGCTTCAACCAGCGCCTGCTGGAAGCGGCGCTGGAAAACATGAGCCAGGGCATCAGCGTGGTCGACGCGCAGCTGCAGCTGGTAGCCTGGAACAGCCGCTACGCCGCGTTGTTCAAGTTTCCGCCCGAGTTGCTGCAGGTCGGGCAGCCGGTGGTCAATCTGACAGCGTGGGCGCTGGCCGAACTGAAGATCGGCGACGGCCCTGGTGACTCTCGCGACAAGGCCCTGCAGCGTCGCGCCGCACACATGCGGCGTGGCACGCCGCATCTGTCCGAACGGATCTTCCCCGACAACACCATCGTCGAGATCCGTGGCAATCCAATGCCCGGCGGTGGCTACGTAGCCACCTTCACCGACGTCACCGCCTTCCGGCGTGCCGAGGAAGCGCTCAAGCGCAGCAACGAAACCCTCGAGCGCCGCGTGCAGGACCGCACCGCACGGCTGGAACAGGCAGTGCACGAAGCCGAGCGCGCGAACGTTGCCAAGACACGCTTCCTGACGGCGGTCGGCCACGACCTGATCCAGCCGCTGCATGCGGCGCAGCTGCTGACCGATGCGATGTCGCAGCACATCGAATCGGAGTTCCTCGACAGTTTCCTGCGCCAGATCCGTGGTGCGCTGGACTCCACCGACGACCTGCTGTCCGGGCTGCTGGATATCTCCCGGCTTGAGGCGGGTGGACTGGTCGCCGATCCGCGCCCCTTCGCGCTGTCGACCGTCCTGGATCCGCTCGCGCAGGAGTTCGCGGTACTGGCGGCGGCGCGCGGCCTGCAGTTCCGCCATGTGCGGAGCCAGGCCTGGGTCCATAGCGACCCCCTGCTGCTGCGCCGGGTGCTGCAGAACTTCCTGGCCAATGCCATTCGTTACACCCGCCATGGCGGTGTGTTGCTCGGTGTGCGCCGCCAGGGACAGGCACTGCTGATCGGTGTGCAAGACACCGGCCCCGGCATTGCTCCGGAGCAGCAGGCGGTGGTGTTCGAGGAATTCCACCGGGTCGATCGCAGCAACGGCCAGGGACTGGGCCTGGGCTTGACCATCGCACACCGCATCGCCGACCTGCTGCACGCACCCCTGCACCTGCGCAGCGTGCCCGAGCACGGCTCGGCCTTCTCGATCAGCGTGCAACGCGCAGCCCCCCCTGCCACCCCGCGCAGCTCGCCGCCGGCAGCCGGCAGCAGCGCGCTCAAGGGAGTCCGTGTGCTGGTGGTCGACAACGACCCGGACGCATTGGAGGCGATGCGGCAGCTGCTGCTTTCCTGGGGTTGCGATGTCATCGCGGCAGGCCAAGCCGATGACATCGGACCGTCAGCGCACGAGGCGGCGCTGTGGCTGTTCGACTATCACCTGGATGATGGCGATACCGGTGTTGCGCTGTGGAAGCGGCTGGTAGGCATGCATGGGCCGCGGCCGACGGTGATCCTCAGTGCGGATGCCGGCAGCGATACGCGCGAGGCGGTGCGCGGCGTTGGGCTGTCCCTGCTCAACAAGCCGTTCAAACCGTTGGCGCTGCGCTGGGCGATCAACCACCTGCTGGCGGCCAGCACCACGCCCTGACCGGTCAGGGCTCAGGCAGTTCTTCGATCTGCCGGGACGGATCGGCCAATCCCATTTCGTGCAACACGCGGATGGCCTGCGCGCGGTTGCGCACGCCCAGCCGCTCCATGATGCGTGTCATGTGCGCCTTGACCGTGCGCAGCTGTACGCCCAGCCGGTCGGCAATCTGCTTGTTGAGCAGGCCCTCGGCCACCAGCCCCAGCACCTTGTACTGATGTGCCGACAGGCTGGCCAGGCGTGCGGCCAGGTCGGCATCCCTGCTGAACGTCGCCACCCGTGCCACCGGTTCGCGCAGCAGCGCCGGGATCCAGCGCTCGCCCTCCAGCACGGACTGCAGCGCGGACTGCAGCTCGTTCAAACCCGAGCTCTTCGGCAGATAGCCCGCGGCGCCAAGGTCGATGGCACGCCGGATGACCTGCGGCTCCTCGTTGGCGGAGACGATGATGATCGCCAGGCCCGGCTGCAACGCACGGATCGTGGCCAGCCCGGCCAGTCCGTGGTTGCCCGGCATGTGCAGGTCCAGCAGCATCAGATCGATCGACTGGTTCTCGATCACCTCCAGCACGCTGTCCAGCGAATCAGCTTCGCTGATCTGCAGATCGGCGACCGCCTCTTCCGCCGCGCGATGCAGTGCCGCGCGGAACAAGGGGTGATCGTCGGCGATGAGCAGGGTGGGCATGTCCTGGCGAGATTATCAAATCGGGTGCGCGCGCGAACAGGTACCTAGGTACGCTGGTGCAGCAGGAAGGGCTTGCTAGTGTGGTGCGGAGAAGGCCGGCGACCGCAACGCCGCCCACGAGGAAATGCCATGTCATCCGCCCCCACTCCCGATGCCAATGCCTATCCACTGCTGATCAAGCAGCTGCTGCTGATGCCGCTGGCGGTGAGCCCTGAACAGGAGATCGTCTACGGCGACCAGGTCCGATTCGACTACCGCACCCTGCAGGCGCGCATCGACCAGCTGGCCGGCCTGTTGACCTCGCTGGGAGTCGGCCACGGCGACACGGTGGCGGTGATGGACTGGGACAGCAACCGCTACCTGGAGGCCTACTTCGCCGTGCCGATGATCGGTGCGGTGCTGATGATGGTGAACGTGCGCCTGGCCCCAGAGCAGATCGCCTACACGCTGAACCACAGCGGGGCGCGGGTGATCCTGGCCAACCGCGAGTTCCTGCCGCTGCTGGACGCCATCGACGAGCAGCTGCCGGACCTGCGCACGCGCATCCTGCTGGACGATGCAGGCGGTCCACTGCCGCCAGGCTTCGCCACCGAGTACGAAGCGGGGTTGCGCGATGCCACGCCGATCGTCCGCTTCCCGGACTTCGACGAGAACGCCCGTGCCACGGTGTTCTACACCACCGGAACCACCGGGTTGCCCAAGGGCGTGCATTTCAGCCACCGGCAGCTGGTGTTGCATTCGCTGGCGGCGATGGCCGCGCTTGGCGGTGCACCCCGTCAAGGCCGCCTGCATCGCGACGATGTCTACATGCCCATGACCCCGATGTTCCATGTGCACGCGTGGGGCCTGCCCTACGTGGCTACGGCGATGGGCATCAGGCAGGTCTATCCGGGGCGCTACCTGCCTGCGACGCTGCTGGCATTGATCGCCCGTGAGAAGGTGACCTTCTCGCACTGCGTGCCAACCATCCTGCACATGCTGCTGGAGCATCCGGACGCGGCGCAGACCGACCTGGAGGGCTGGAAGGTGATCATCGGCGGTGCCGCCCTGCCGCGTGCGCTGGCGCAGCGTGCACTGGCGCGGGGCATCGACATCTTCGGCGGCTATGGCATGTCCGAGACCTGCCCTCTGCTCACCATCGCCCAGATCGACGTGGACAGCGTGACCGATGCCGATGAGGTGCTGTCGCTGCGCACCAAGGCCGGCATACCGGTACCGCTGGTGGACCTGCGCATCGTCGATCCGGACATGAAGGATGTCGCCCACGACGGCATCGCCACCGGAGAGGTCGTCGTGCGCGCACCCTGGCTCACCCAGGGCTACCTGCACGATCCGGATGCATCTGCAGCACTGTGGGCAGGAGGCTATCTGCATACCGGGGACATCGGCAACATCGATGAATACGGCTACCTGAGGGTGACCGACCGGATCAAGGATGTGATCAAGACCGGCGGTGAGTGGATCTCCTCGCTCGCCCTGGAGGACATCATCGCCCTGCATCCGGCGGTCAGCGAAGTCGCGGTGATCGGCATCGCCGACACGAAATGGGGCGAGCGGCCGTTGCCGCTGGTGGTCAGGCAGCCTGGCAGTGAGGTGACCGAAGCGGAGATCATCGAACTGGTCGCTGCGCGAAGCCGCTCAGGGGACATCTCACGGTATGCGATTCCGGAACGGGTCAGTTTCGTGGAATCGATCGAGCGGACCAGCGTGGGCAAGATCAACAAGAAGAAGCTGCGTGGGTTGCATGACCCAGCGACTGGCTCGGGCCGTGGGTGATCTCCGCCCGATCGCCGAGGTCAATGCTCGAAGGACACGATGCAGGG
The DNA here is from genome assembly GCF_056482945.1 of Stenotrophomonas sp. 62841_Sma. Classification (NCBI taxonomy): domain Bacteria; kingdom Pseudomonadati; phylum Pseudomonadota; class Gammaproteobacteria; order Lysobacterales; family Lysobacteraceae; genus Stenotrophomonas; species Stenotrophomonas sp. 62841_Sma. The sequence goes on from NZ_CM151224.1 coordinate 2,458,182, forward strand.
CACGCCAAGGTATGGAGCGGCGCCCCGGGACGATGATCTCCCGGGGTACCACTGCTCTGCAGCAGACCTGGTTCAGTTCTGCCAGGACCGGTCACCCTCAGTCGATGCAGGGTCCCTTCGCAGCGATCTCCGTGCCGGATCCCTTCGCACCGATGCTGGCCGGGCCCTGGCATGCATCAAAGCTGTACTTGATCAGCTTCCACGACCCACTCGACCATCGGTATGTCCACGACTCGGAAGCACCGCTCGGCAAGGTATTGGAGATCGAGATGACCTCGCCCTCCACACCGCGTGCAGGCAATGGAACAGGCGGGCCCGCCGCACCGGCCGGCTTCAGGCTGCCAGCAGACTGATAGCTGTGCGAGATGGCCAGTTCGCCCGTCTGCAACGCCGGTGCGTAGGCGGGCGAATTCCGTTTGATCCAATCGACGATGTAGCCGGCTTCCAGCGAATCCGGCGCGTACGTGGCCTTCGTAACTACAGTGGCGGTCGCGGTGCCCGCGATCGGTCCTGCATTGACGCTTCCACCGGGGACTCCACTCAGTGCCAGCACCAATGGCAGCGCCGCGCCCAACAGCGAGAACTTCATACCCTGCTCCTTGTGTGTATGCAGCTTTCTCAACGGGCCGTCTATGACCCGCGGGCAGTGTAGGCATTGCGGACAGGCTGGGCATCGGCGCAGTCATGCCCATTTCTCATATCCATCAGGCTTCGAGCGCGAGCTGCCCTGCTGAAGGTCGCAGCGCCGATTGTGTTGAACGCGGCGCTCAGATCCGCGTCGTTGCCATGAACCGTTCGCGGTCCTGCTGCGTACGGCGGCGGATCTCCTCCAGCGCCTGGCTTTCGGTCGCCTGCAGCATGGCTTCAAACAGGCGCTGGAAGTGATGGCGCATCGCATTGCGCGCGGCCACCGGATCACGCGCGCGCAGGGCCTCGAAGATCGCCATGTGCTCGTCCGCACGGCTGGCGCCATCATCATGGCAGACCCGGGCATAGACCTCGGTCACCCGCGGCAGTTCGCTGCGCATGCGCCAGATCTGCTGCACGAAGAATTCCACCACCGGGTTGCCGGAAAGCCGTGCGATGGCCAGGTGGAAACGGCGGTCGTACTCGCCGGCTTCCGCGTCACTCAGGTCGCGACGGCACAGCGCTTCGGCCAACGCCTGCAGCTCGGCAATGCCGGCATCATCCAGATTGCTGGCAGCCAGAGCGGCGGCCTCGGCCTCGAATACCGCGCGGGCGGCGGTGAGGTCGAAGGCGCTGACATCCGGCAGCCCGCCGGACGCCTGCGTCGGGCGCGGTTTCACATGCACGCCCGAGCCGATGCGGATGGCGATCCACCCCTGCGCTTCCAGTGCGATCTCGGCTTCGCGGATGGTGACCCGGCTGACACCGAACCGTTCGGCCAGCTCACGCTCGCCCGGCAGCCGCGAGCCCGGCGGAAATTCGCCGTCCTCGATCAGCTTGCGGAGCTTGGCAGCGATGGTCTGGTAAAGGCGGTTGGCGGACATGCGGCTGACCCTTGGCGATTCCTTCCGGGTCCCTGCCCTGCCACCGCGGCCGGCAAGGGTCCGGTTGGAGCGACGGCGCGACCACTGGCCGCGCCGCCCTGTTCAGAACTTGTATCGTACACCGAAATACGCACGCCGCCCGTAGGTCACCACTTCGCGGAAGTTCCCATAAAGCGGCTGGTAGGCCACGCGCGGCTCGTTGGTCAGGTTCATCAGCTCCAGCGACAGCGACAACTGCTTGTTCACCCGGTAGCGCAGGCGCAGGTCCACGCTGGTGTTGTCATCGTAGTAGCGGTTCTGCTGCGCGGTGTTGCCGGTGAAGTCCTGGTAGTAGTGCGAGCGGAACTTGCCGATGGCCTGGATGTTGAAGCGCCCGACGTCCCAGTAGATCGAGCCGGACAGCACGTGCCGCGAGAAACCACTCAGGCCAGCCGGTGGCACGATGGCCGGAATGATCGTGCCATCGCTGGCCAGCTGCTCGCCCAGTCGCGAGTCCTGGGTCTGATAGTCGGCATCGGCGTAGTTGTAGCTCAGCTTGAAACCCAGCCCGTCGAACGGCTTGGGCAGGTACGACAGTCGATGGGTAGCGGTCAACTCGAAGCCGGTCAGCGTGCTGTTCTCGTCGGTGGTTACCTGCTGCCGCACCGGCACGGTCACGCTCTGGCCGTCGATGGTGTAGGTCTCCGGCACCAGCGCAGTGGCGGTGCCGCCGTTGAACTGCTTCCAGTACACCGCCCCGGCCAGCATCGTGTCCGGGTTCGGGTACCACTCCAGGGAAAGGTCGCCGTTCCAGGACATCAGCGGCTGCGCGGCGGGGTTGCCGCTGGCGCTGATGTCATCCAGCGCGTCGGCCAGGTTGCCGTAGGTGGCATCACTGCTCACGTTGATGGTGCGCCCGGCACCCAGCGCGGCAATGTCCGGCCGTGACATCGCGCGATATGCACCGACCCGCAGCAACACGTCCGGGCGCAGCTCGAAGGCCGCGTTGAGGCTGGGCAGCAGCTTGTCGTTGCCCGCCTTGAACACCTGCGTGCTGTACTCGCCGGTGGGTTGCAGGCGGATCGTCCCGTCACCGTTGTCCTCGATGCGCAGCCCGGTACGCACGCCTTCAGAACGAACATCGGTCTTGACCCAGCGCAGGCCGAGGTTGCCGGTCACCGGCAAGCCGAACAGGGTGCTGCTGAACTCACCCATCAGATAGAGCGCGCGTGTCTTCTCGGTGATATCGACATTGTTCGGATCCTGGAAACCCGGATCCAGCCCGCTGTCGAGGCTGCCGCGGAACGACTGGTACAGGCAGTTCGGATCGAAGTACGCCCACGAGGAGATCGTGTTGCCGCTGGCGGCATCCATGAAGTCATCCTGCGGGAAGGGTGCACGGCAGGCCTGGTTGGCGGCGATGATCTTCGCTTTGTCGGCCGCCACGCGCTGGTCGTAGTCGGTTACCAGGGTGTTGTCGCGCAGGCGGTAGTCGGCCTGGCTGGCGCGCACGCCGCCCTTGATGCGGGTGAAGAAACCGGACTCCGGCATGAAGCTGGCATCGAAGCGGCCGGCCTTGATCCTGTGGTCATTCTCGGTGGCGCTGGAGGTCACCCGCGCCGCCCCCGTATAGGCGTCCCAGTTGTTGGGATCGAAGTTCGGCGCCAGGGCAACACTGGGCACTTCGCCGTGCCAGTCCCAGTCATAGTCCACGTAGCCGGTGGCACCACTGCTGATACCGGGCACGACGGCATTGTTGACGTCGCGCTGGTTGGCGCGCAGGCGGGTCATGCGCTCGCTGTCGAGGCGATTGGTGTGCGAGTAGGAAAGATCGGTAGACAGCTCCCAGGCCGGGGTCGGGCGCAGGATCAGGTTCAGGCCACCCCCGGTGTATTCCTCGCCACGCCAGTAGCGGTTGGAGGTGGAATCAATCGAGGTGCTGCCGTGCAGGTGGCGCACGATACCGTCTTCGTCAACCTCGCGCTGGGTGATGCCGCGTCGTGCGTTGGACAGGCTCAGATCGCTGCGGTTCTCATACCAGTTGCGCTCGGTGTGCTCGAAATCGAGGTTCACTTCAACCACATCATTTGGCCGCCACTGCAGCGCGGCGAACTCGCTCTGCCGGTCGTTGCGCTCCTGCTTGAGCCGGTAGATGCGGCTGCTCGGCACCAGGTAGTACGGCGCGCCGTTGGCGATGGCCTGCGCGGACACTTCGTTGCAGTTGGCATTGCCCACGTTCTGCGTGCCATCGCAGGCATACCAGGTGGAACCGCTGGTAATGCTCTCTTCCGGATCGGTGCCGTCCAGGCGCTGGAAGCCCAGCGAGATGCCCAGCTTCTGCCCGTTGCCGAACTCGAACTGATCGATGTAGCTGGCGGTGCCGCGATAGCCGATGCCGTCCTTGTCACGGTACTTGCTGTCGTACTCCGCCCAGCTGCCGCGCAGGTCCAGCTGCACTGCACGCTTGCCGTACTCCAGTGGGCGCACTGTTTCCAGGCCGATGGTGCCGGCCACGCCGCCTTCGATGATGTCGGCGCGCTGGGTCTTGTAGATGGCCACCGTGTTGATCAGCTCGGCCGGGAACATGTTGAAGTTCACCGAGCGGTCGCCGCTGCCGTTGGTGATCTCGCGGCCATTGAAGTTGGTGCTGCTGAGGAAGGCGCCCAGGCCCCGGATGGAGATCTCCGAGGCGCCGGTCTTGTCGCGGGTCGAGGCGGCGCCGGTCAAGGTCTCGATCGCATCGGCCAGCGACGGTGCCGGCAGGTCGCCGATGTCATCGGCCGAGAGCACGTCGGCGATGACCGTGTCGTCGCGCTTCTTGTTGATCGAACTCTGCATTGATTCGCGGATGCCGGTGACCTGCACCTGGTCCAGCGTGGTGGGATCCTGCCCTGACGCGTCCTTGCTGGACTGCGCCTGGGCCGCGGGCATGCCCGCCAGCACTGCAAGCAGCGCCACGATCAGGGGTGTGGGGGACAACGAGATGCTGTGCACTGCTCCGGCGGGTCGCCGCATGGTTTCCTCCTCCCAAAGGATCGCCTGCATGCCAGGCGTGGGACGCAGCTTCGGCACGGCGAGATGAAAATGTCAACCAATTGGTATGCGAATGTTCAAAAGCCTTTACTCCATACCAGTTGAATGCAATTTAATGTGCTCATGCAGCATGACTTTGCGCGAAAGCTGGCTTACAACGGACCCGGAAGTGGTATGCAGACCCACCCTGAAACGACGGCCCGGCCGTCTCTGGAAGGATTTCATGCGCATTCGTCCGCTTGCTCGACATCCGCTCAACAATCCATCACTGTTTTGCCTGACCACTGGTCTGGCCATGTGCCTGACCACTTCAGCGGCAAGTGCAGCCAGCTGGCTCGTCCACGATGTCGCTGAGTTCACCACCGCCGCCTCGGCGCTGCAGCCCGGCGATGAGATCGTGTTGGCTGACGGCACCTGGACTGACGCGCGGTTGCTGCTGAAAGGCCAGGGCACGGCAGCCGCGCCGATCGTGTTGCGCGCGCAGACCGCCGGCAAGGTCGTCCTCAGCGGACGTTCGGACCTGCGCCTGGCGGGCAGCTACCTGCAGGTGTCCAACCTGGTGTTCCGCAACGGCTATACGCCGGGTGATGCGGTGGTGGCGTTCCGCGAATCCAGCAAGGCGGTGGCCCGCCACAGCCGGGTGACCGGCCTGGTGATCGATGACTACACCAACCCCGATGCCAGCGACCAGGACTACTGGGTATCGCTGTATGGCAGCAACAACCGGTTGGATCACAGCCAGCTGCGCGGCAAGACCAACGCCGGGCCCACGGTAGTGGTGGTGCGCGATGCCACCCAGGGCCTGGACAACCAGCACCGCATCGACCACAACTGGTTCGGACCGCGCCCGGCGCTGGGCGTCAACGGCGGCGAAACCCTCCGCGTCGGCACCAGCGACACTTCGTTGAGCGATTCCAACAGTACGGTGGAGAACAACTGGTTCGAAGGCTGCGACGGCGAGACCGAGATCATCAGCAACAAGTCCGGCGGCAATACCTACCGCGGCAACGTGTTCTACCGTTCGGCCGGCGCGCTCACGCTGCGCCATGGCAACGGCAACCGGGTGATCGACAACGTGTTCCTGGGCGACGACAAGGCCGGCACCGGCGGCGTGCGCATCATCAATGCCGACCAGACCGTCAGCAACAATTACTTCGAACGATTGGCCGGCTCCAGCAACCGTTCCGCGCTGGCGGTGATGGACGCGCAGGCCGATCCGCCGCTGTCCGGCTATGCGCCGGTGGTGAATGCCACGATCAACCGCAATACCTTCGTGGACGTGGCGAAGATCAGTTTCGGCGTCGGCCATGATGAAGCCAAGGGCATCGTGGTCGCCGCCAGCAACAGCCGCTTCAGCGCCAACCTGATCGTCAACCGCACCAGCAGGAACCCGCCGAATGCCGCCAGTTCGCTGGCCGGCATCGACTTCAGTGGCAACGTGCAGTCACCGGCAGCCAGCACCGTATTCCCGGGCGGCGTAGAGGGGCGTGGCGTCAGCCTGCAGCAGGCTGCCAGCGGATTGTGGGTGGCCGCGCCTGCCCTGCCCGCCGTGGGCGCCGATCCTGCCCTGGCGATGACCGCGCGCGAGGCGACCGGCATCGACTGGTATCCAAAGGTGGGCGAAGTTGCCCTGTCACGCACCCGCAATGGAGTTGATCGATGAGGTTGCAGCCGCTGTTCGTCTCCCTGGCCCTGGCCACCCCCTTTGCCCTGCTGCCGGCCGCGCCGCTGTTCGCAGCCCCCGCTGCCGCAGCGAGGCAGGCCGACACCGCGCCGGTGCTGGTGACCGCAGCGCAGTGGCAGCGGATGGCCAGCGAAGGCGGCCGCTACCCGTGGTTCGCCAAGGAACAGGCGCGCACGGAAAAATCGCTGAAGAAGATGATGAAGGCCGGCATCGACGTGCCGGTACCGAAGGACAAGGGCGGCGGCCGCACCCATGAACAGCACAAGCGCAACTACCAGGCCCTGATGGCGGCCGGCACCCTGTACCGGCTGACCGGCGACAAGGTCTATGTCGACTACGCGCGCGACATGCTGCTGCAGTACGCCAGGCTCTACCCCACCCTGGGCCCGCACCCCGAAGGCCGCGGACAGATTCCAGGCCGCGTGTTCTGGCAGGTGCTCAACGATTCGGTGTGGCTGGTCAACGCCATCCAGGGCTACGACGCGATCCGCGACGCGCTGTCCGCCGAGGACCGCGACACCATCGAATCGAAGGTGTTCCGGCCGATGGCTGAGTTCCTCGTCAGCGAGCCGAAGAACTACGACCAGATCCACAACCATGCCACCTGGGCGGTGGCCGCCACTGGCATGACCGGCTACGTGCTGCGCGACCCTGAGCTGGTGGAGAAATCGTTGCGCGGCAGCCAGAAGAACGATCAGTTCGGCTTCCTTCGCCAGATCGACCTGCTGTTCTCGCCCGATGGCTATTACGAGGAAGGCCCGTACTACCAGCGCTACGCACTGGCACCGTTCCTGCTGTTCGCCAACGCCATCGAACGCAACGAGCCGCAGCGCAGGATCTTCGCGCGCCGCGACGGCGTGCTGCTGAAGGCCGTGGATGTGCTGGTGCAGTCCAGCTATGACGGCCTGTTCTTCCCGATCAACGATGCCATCCTGGACAAGGGCATCGATACCGAGGAACTGGTGGCCGGTATCGGCATTGCCTATGCGCGCACCGCTGACGACCGCCTGTTGTCGGTGGCCCAGCAGCAGAAACGCCTGCTGTTGTCCCCCGAGGGACTACAGGTGGCGCAAGCACTGGCCGCCAACAAGGCCAGGCCCTTCGATTACCGTCCGATGCTGCTGCGCGATGGTCCGGACGGCGACCGCGGTGGCCTGGCGATCTTGCGCATGAACGGCGAACGCGGCCAGGCGCTGGTGCAGAAGGACACGATGCAGGGCATGGGCCATGGCCACTTCGACAAACTCAACTGGCTGTTCTACGACAACGGCAATCCGGTGGTGACTGACTACGGCGCTGCCCGCTTCCTCAACGTGGAAGCCAAGCGGGGTGGCATCTACCTGGCCGAGAACCGCAGCTGGGCCAAACAGACCGTGGCCCACAACACCCTGGTGGTGGACGAACAGAGCCACTTCAAGGGCGACTGGAAGCGCGGCGAGGAGCATGCCCCGCAGGTGCGCTTCTTCCAGGCCGATGCCGATACCCAGGTTGCCTCGGCGACCATGCGCGATGCCTACCCCGGCGTGGTGTTCACCCGCACCCAGGCGCTGCTGCGCCACCCCGACCTGGGCCTGCCGGTGGTGCTGGACCTGCTGCAGGTGCACGGCGACAAGGCCGCGCGCTACGACCTGCCGCTGCACTTCAACGGCCACATCGTCACCACCGGCTTCGAGGCAGAACACTTCCCCACCCAGCGCCCGGTGCTAGGCAAGGACAACGGCTACCAGCACCTGTGGCTGGATGCACGCAGCACGCCCGGCAGCGAATCGCGTTCGCTGGCGTGGCTGCTGGATGGGCGCTTCTACACCTACCGCTTCGGCAGCAGTGCGCCGGCACAGGCGCTGCTGGTGGAAAGTGGTGCCAACGATCCGGAGTTCAACCTGCGCCGTGAACCGGCCCTGCTGCAGCGCGTGGAAGGCCAGAAGGACGTGACCTTCTTCAGTGTGCTGGAGCCGCATGGCGAGTACAACGGCACCGCCGAGTACGTGCACGGCGCGGACAGCCGCATCAAGGACATCGTGCGCAGCCGGAGCAGCGATGCAGAGGTGATCGAACTGCGCCTGGCCAGCGGTGCACGCATCGCCCTCGGCGTGGCCGACGACAGCAGCGCCAAGGGCGAGCACAGCGTGACCGTGGACGGCCATGCCTACCGCTGGAGCGGCAGCCATGCACGCATGGACCGCAGCAAGGGTGACGGAAAATGAACGGCCCTGCCGTGGTGGCCAACCTGCGCAAGGTGCCGGTGCATTCAGCAGTGCGCTGGTTGATCGTGGGCCTGATCGCCGTCGCTACGGTCATCAACTACATCGACCGCAATGCACTGGCGGTGATGTGGCCGGAGATCGCCAGGGAAGTAGGCGCGACCAAGGACGACTATGCCCTGCTGGTAACGGTGTTCATGCTGTTCTACGCCGCCGGCCAGTTCCTGTTCGGGCGCCTGTTCGACATGATCGGCACGCGCCTGGGTTTCGCGCTGTCGATCAGCGTGTGGTCGATCTCCATCGCGCTGCACTCGATCACCCATTCGATGCTCTCCTTCAGCCTGGTAAGGGCGATGCTCGGCATCAGCGAAGCGGGTGCGTGGCCCGGCGCGGTCAAGGCCAATGCCGAGTGGTTCCCTGCGCGCGAACGCGCGTTGGCGCAGGGCGTGTTCAACGCGGGTGCATCGATCGGCGCGATCGTCTCCGCACCCGCCATCGCCGGCCTCTATCTGTGGCTGGGCTGGCGCGGCACCTTCGTGCTGGTCGGTGCGATCGGCTTCCTGTGGCTGCTGCCGTGGCTGTTTGTCTACCGCGCCGGGCCGGACAAGCATCCGTGGGTGAGCGATGCCGAGCGCCGGCTGATCCAGCAAGACCAGGCCGGGCAACAGACAGAGGCGGCGCCCAAAGCCAGCGTGCGCGAGCTGCTGGCCCATCGCCAGAGCTGGGGTATGCTCGCCTGCCGCTTCCTGCTGGATCCTATCTGGTGGCTGTTCGTGTCCTGGCTGCCGATCTATCTCGCTGAAACCTTCGGCTTCGACATCAAGCAGATCGGCCTGTTCGCCTGGGTACCCTTCGTCGGCGCGATGCTGGGCAGCCTCAGTGGCGGCTGGCTGTCGGGTCGCATGATCCGCGCCGGACACAGCGTGGACCGCGCCCGCAAGCTGGCCATCACCCTGGGGTGCGTGATCATGGCGCCTGCCCTGCTGGGTGCTGTGCTGGCCAATCAGCCGCTGCTGGCAGTGCTGGCAATCGCGGCGGTGCTGTTCGGCTTCCAGGTAGCCATCGGCAACATCCAGACCCTGCCCGGCGACCTGTTCGACGGCCGTTCGGTGGGCACGCTGGCAGGCCTGGGCGGCCTGGCGGCGGTCGCCGGCACCTTGATCACCACCTGGCTGGTGCCGGTACTGACCCGCCATTCCTACGCCCCGATCTTCATCCTCGTTGCCGCGCTGGTGCCGCTGTCTCTGGCTGCGCTGTGGTGGTGGACCGGACCTATCCAGAAGCTCGACCGTCGCGGCGGCTGAGCCTGGGTCTCCTTCTTTTCCAAGTACATCCATTCCCCCGCAAACCAAGGAGTTTTCCGCATGTCGTTCCAGGACAAGGTGGCCATTGTCACCGGTGGTGGCCGCGATATCGGCCGCGCCGTTTCGATCAAACTGGCTGCCGCCGGTGCACGCGTCTGCATCAACTACGCCCATGATGAAGCCAGTGCCCAGGAAACGCTGGCACAGATCCAGGCGGCCGGTGGCCAGGCCATCGTGCATCGCGCCAACGTCACCGATGCCGCCGCCGTGGCCGGCCTGGTCGCTGCGGTACAGGCCGCGTTCGGCGAGCGTATCGACCTGCTGGTGAACGTGGCCGGTGGCATGGTGCAGCGTCGGCCGCTGGCCGACATCGACCCGGCGTTCTTCCACGCCGTGATGGACCTGAATCTGACCTCGACCTACCTGACCACGCACGCGGTGGTGCCACACATGCGCGACGGCGCAGCCATTGTCAACTTCGCCTCGCAGGCAGGTCGTGATGGCGGCGGCCCGGGGGCATCGATCTACGCCACCGCCAAGGCGGCAGTGATGACCTTCACCCGTGCCATGGCCAAGGAGCTGGGGCCGAAGGGCATCCGCGTGAATGCACTGTGCTGCGGCATGATCGCCACCCGTTTCCATGATGAGTTCACCAAGCCGGAAGTACGCACGGCCGTTGCTGGCGCTACCCCGCTGCGCCGCCAAGGGGCACCGGACGAAGCCGCCGACGCTGCGGTATTCCTGGCCTCGGATGCGGCGGCGTTCATCACCGGTGCGAATCTGGACGTCAACGGCGGCACCTACTTCTCCTGACTGGAATCCTGACCATGCAGCGCTGGACGCTCCTGCTTTCATTGACGATCTGTTCCGCCGCAGCTGCGCCTGGCGCGTTGGCCGCACCGGTCTGGGTCACCGCCTGGACCGCCTCGCCGGCACCGGACCGCAAGGATGGCACCGCCGAGGCCCCCGTACAGTTCGCCGCGCAGACCGTGCGCCAGGACATGCGCATCGGCAGCCGTGGCGACGCGTTGCGGCTGCGCATCAGCAACGAACTCGGCACGGCGCCGTTACGGGTCGAGGACCTGCGCGCAGGAGTGAAAAACGGCGATTCCGCCCCTCTGCCGGTAACGGTGGATGGCCGCGCGGTCATCGAGGTGCCGGTGGGTGCCGCGCTGCTGAGCGACCCGGTACCGATGCCGGTGACGCCGCTGCAGGAGATCAGCGTAACGGCCTATTTTCCGCAGCCGACCCGCCCGGCGGTGCGTCGCACCGAAGTGCGGGTAGCGGACGGCAGGCAGACATCGGTTGCCGACAGCGTGCGGCTGAGCTACCAGCAGAACGTGTTCTCGGCCGTGATGGTGCAGCGCGCTGATCGTCCCCAGGTGATCGTGGCACTCGGCGATTCCATCACGGAAGGTGCCACCGCCCGTCGCGGAACCTTCAACCAGTGGCCGGAGCGATTGGCGCAGCGCCTGCAGCAAGCCTGCCCGAACCGGTTCGTGGTACTCAATCAGGGCATCAGCGGCAACAAGCTGCTTGACCATGGCCGCAGCCACAGCGCCCTGTCACGATTGGATCGCGATGTGATCGCGGTGGCCGATGCCGATCAGGTCATCCTGTTCGAGGGCATCAATGACATCCGCCACGGTGGTGGCACGCAGCCGCTGCCTGGACGCAGTGCGGCGGACATGCTGCTGGGCTATCAGCAGGTTGCAGCGCGACTGCATGCGCACGGCATCCGCGCCTGGCTGGGTACGTTGACCCCATTCGGTGGTTCCGAGCGCTACGAGCCCGTGTCCGCAGCGACCCGCACCTCGATCAACCAGTGGGCACGCGGTGGGAAGACCGGGTTCGATGGCATCATCGATTTCGATGCCGCGCTGCGTGACCCGAAGGCCGTGGAATCGTTGCCCAACGACATCACCCGCGACCACCTGCATCCCAATGACGAAGGCTACCGGCGCATGGCCGATGCCATCGATCTGCGCATGCTGGGCTGCATCCCCACCGAGTGAGAGAGAACCGATGAGCCGCGTCGTTTGTTTCGGTGAACTGCTGCTGCGCCTGGGCGCACCCGGTCGGGAACTGCTGCTGCAGACGCCGCAGCTGCAGGTCCACGTGGGGGGCGCCGAGGCCAATGTGGCGGTCTCAATGGCCTGTCTCGGCCACGATGTGCAGATGGTCAGTACGGTGCCCGGCAACGCGCTGGGCCGGCATGCCGTGGCCGAGCTGCGGCGGCATGGTGTGGGCGTGGCAGGTGTGCGTGAAGTCGACCGAGACCGCATGGGCCTGTATTTCCTGGCCACCGGCGCGCTGCAGCGCGCCAGTGAAGTGGTGTATGACCGGGCAGGTTCGGCATTCGCCAACACTGCACTTGCCGACCATGATTGGCCAACGCTGTTGCGTGATGCGCAGTGGCTGCACCTCTCCGGCGTCAGTCCGGCACTGGGTGCCAATGTGGCCGAATCCGTCTTGAGCGCTGCACGGGCCGCACGCAGGTCAGGCGTGCGTGTGTCCTTCGACGGCAACTACCGACCTTCGCTCTGGCAGCGTTGGGGCGGCAACGCCGCCGCCATCCTGCGGGAACTGTTCGCAGAGGCGGATATCGTCTTTGCCGACCATCGCGATATCGAACTGGTGCTGGGACTGCGCTTCGCCGAGGACAGCCCCATCGCGCGGACCGAGGCGGCTGCAGCGGCAGCGTTCGCGGCGCTCCCGCACCTGCAGTGGCTGGCCTGCACCCAGCGCGACGTGGTGAGTGCAGACCATCACATCCTGGGCGCGCTGCTGTTGGGACGCGACGGTACCCGTGCGCAGGCCCCCTCGCGGCCATTGCCCGGTATCGTTGATCGCATCGGCGGCGGCGATGCATTCGCGGCAGGCATCCTGCACGGGCTGGCGTCCGGGTTCGATGCAGAGAGCACCGTGCGCTTCGGTCTGGCGGCAGGTGCGCTGAAGCACTCCATTCCCGGAGACTTCAGTCCCGTGTGCGAGGCCGAGGTCTGGGCGCTGCTGGAGAGTGACCAGTTCGACGTCCGGCGCTGATCTCGCTCCGCCCTACAGGCCGCTCAGCCTGGCCAGCGGCACACGTACGCCGACCATGTACATCAGCAGCGCCACGCCGAGCAATGCACCGGGTGTCAGCATCCGACGACGGAAGGCTCCTGCCCGCGATGGCGGCCTGGCAGCGCTGGGTGGCGGGATGTTCATGCGATCCTCTCCTGCGGAATTCAGCCCTGCACGAGGTCCTGCGCGCACTTACAGCGTCAGCAGCCACGCTTCCAGCGACCGGGTGTCGCGCATGTCGCCCGTATAGCGATGATCGGGCACATGCGGTTCATTCGAACCACGTACCCGCCCACGGAACACCTTCATCGGCACCGAGATCCTGGCCAGCCCGCTGGGCAACCGCTCCGGCCGCACATCCATGTACAGACTGTCGGCGGAGGTCTCGACGCCCACCTGCACCGCGCCCAGCCGCTTCCAGAGGTCCAATGCATCCAGGCAGGCCGAGCCACAGGAAGCATCGGCCACAACCAGGACCCTGCCCTTGCGCACAGGTCCGGCCTGGCTTGCGGCGGATGCTGGATCTGCGCTGGCCTCGGATGGCTCGCGCCACAAAGCCTCACCCCGGCCGCGAGCCTGCGCCATGCCTGCCGTCACCGATTCCAGCATGCGACGCAGCTCAGGCGACGCGTCGGGCGCCTGTTCCAGCTTCTGCAGGAAGCCGCGAAGCCGGGCGATGTTGCCCTCCGAGGTCCGCCACTCTACCCAGCTGCGGTCGGGCAGCGCGTCGACAGCGGCCCGGCCCCAGATCAATCGCGCCAGTTCGATGCTCCATTGCGAAGCACCGCCAGTGTTGCCACGCACGTCCAGCACCACCATCGGTGCCTGCTGCAACCCTTCGGCTTGCGGTGCAAGCTGCTCAAGCAGCGCGGTCAGTTCCTTGAAGTTCTGCTCCGCAGGGTCGGCATTGAAGCTGCTGGTGGTGATCCAGTAACTGCCATCGGGCATCGCGTGCCAGCCGTTGGGGGGACGGAAGCTGCGCCGGGTATCAGCCAAGCGCTCCTTGCGCTGTGCTGCCTGCAGCGGCTGCCACCGCAGTGCATAGGATGTCTCACGTCCGCCCACCTGGAAAACGCAGGTACGCAATGCAGGCACGTATGGATTGCCCTGTTCGAGCAGCACTTCACCACCACCCTGGATGCGGCTGGCCTGCAGGTTCCAGCGACCGCTGAAGTCACCCACCCGGCGTACAGCCAGCGTCTGCGCATCAATGCCGTCACACGACAGCAATTGCGCGCCCAGCGGCGGATGGCCCGGACCACCATCCACGGTCATGACCACCTGCGCATCGCCGTCGAAGCCGGTCAGGAAGCCCGGCCACTGCGTTGGAAGATCGGGAGCATCGGCAAGCGCGTTGAGGCTGACATGGCCATCGTTGAAGGAGGCCGCATAGCCCTTCATCGCCCACCAGTAGCCCGGGTAGCTGGCGACCCGTTCGGCGCGCGAGCGTGCAAGCGCCAGGGCATCGTCCAGCTGTGCGCCGAAACCAGGATTGCGCAGGTCCACGGCGCCCGGATGGCTGCCGCGCATGGCGGCGTCGGCAGCGTCCAGATCCTTCAACAGCGTATCCGACCAGTCGATCGGCGCGCCTTGCGCGTTAGGTGCCGCAAGCGCTGCACCGAGCAACAGCCATGCAATGACCATGGATTCCTCCCTTCCCCGGAACAAACGCCAGTCTCGCAGTTCTACTGCCTGGCGTACCGCGCCCGCCGCAACGGGCGCGGCCTTCCATCAATGCAGCGGCACCTTCAACACCGAAGGCGCATTGGCCGGCGAACTGAAGGTCACCGTGCCACCCAGCTGGCTGATGCCCGCATACCGCAGGTCCACGCTGTCCACCACCAGGGTCAGGCGGCTGCCGGCCGGAAGGTTCCAGCTGCTGGCTTCCAACCGCAGGTCGATGGCCTTCGCCTGCCCCGGCGTGGCACCACGCAGCGTATAGGGCTTGTGGCTGATCAGCTGGCCGTTGCCCAGCACATCCTCGGCGTACAGGTAGGCGTACAGCGTGGTGTTGGCGCGGCTGGGCGTGACGGTCAAGCGTACCTCTGGCGTTCCATCCAGGCGCTGCGCACTCCACTGGATCGGCCCCTGCCAGACACCTGCGGCGTTGCGGCCCACGAAGGGCACATAGGCACCGGGCGGCAGGTTGATCATCTGCAATGCACCGGAGGCCATCGCCACGCCGGAATTGGCGGCGGTCAGCAGCCCGCTGCCGATCCGGTAACTCCAGCCGGTGCTGCTGCCGCTCGCGACCAGGCCGCCCGTGGGCAGCAGAAGTCCTTTGGGTGCGCTCAGCGCATAGCTGACAGCGCCGGCATTGGTCGCCTGCCAGTTCGGATAGGTACTCCAGCTGCCCTTCTGCGATTTCAGCTGTACTGCAGGCTGGCGGTCGATGCCATTGGCTTCACCCTTGAGGTAATGGTCGAACCAGTCGCCCACCGAATCGTAGACCTCGTTGGGAACACCCAGAGCGCCAAAGGCTTCGTTGAGCGCATGATCGCCATGGCGCAGCTGCAACTGCTTGGGGCCTTTCAACCGGGTGAAGAAATCGACCAGCTGGCCCGGCGGGAACAGGCTGTCGTTGAAGGCGTTGGCGAGGAACACCGCTGGCTGGTTGGCGTTGATCTCATCGATGCTGGACCCGGGGCTGCGCTGCGCCGCCACCGGCAACAGCGAATCCACCGCGCCCTGGTAGTTGCCGACCAGTACATTGCGATTGATGGTCGTCAGTTCCGGTCCCGGGCGGCCGGTGGCCAGGCCGGCTGCCACCAGCAAGGCGATGCCCTGCGCGCTGGGGGTGTCGTTGCTGTACAGCGAGGCCTGCAGATCGGCCCAGCCACTCAGCGCCGCCACGGCCTTGATGCGTGGATCGCGCGCCGCCGCCAGCAGGCTGGTGCCTGCGCCGTAGGAGATGCCCGAAACGCCGATCCGGGCCGGATCGGCGCGGGTGTTGTCCAGCGCCCAATCAATCAGGGCGCTGACATCTTCGACCGTGGCTGGCCCTGCGATGTCGATGCTGCCGCCGGACTCCCAGAAACCCCGCGAGCTGTAGCTGATCACCACATAGCCGCGCCGCGCCAGCGACTGCGCCACCCCCACATACTCCACGCTGGGTACCGCCCAGCTGCTGGGCATCACCAGCAGTGGATAGCGCCCGCTGCCCGCGTCCTGCGGTTCGATGACGAAGGCCCCGAGAGGCGTTCCATCCCAGCTGGGAATGGTCCGGTGGGTGGTCTTGACCGTAGCGGCCCAGGCGGTGGGCGCCAGTCCGGTCAGCAGGATCAACAGCAGCAATACCTTGCGCATCGTCGTCTGTCCCCGTCGGTGGTGGTGCAACGGGTTGGACCGTACCAGTGCGAATGGTGGGTGGCACCTTGCGACGCAACATGACGTTTGCTGCATTGCCGGCCTATGGGATCGATGCTATGAGAGCTGGGCCCCAAGGATGAATGGACGTCATGAGGTCACGCTTCCTGCTCTTCGCTGTACTGGCGCTATGTGCGCAACGAACCGTGATGGCCAACGAGCAGGCGTTCTCCGATGCGGCGGCCCGCGAGGTCTTCCGGCGCGCCGAACAGCTCTGCAACGGAGACCGGGGTCGATTGTGGGGTCAATCCCTGTGCGGGCCGATGATGCTGGTGGATCCAAAGAGCCGGCAGGTCATCGCCTCGCAGGCAGACGCACATGGTGCGCTGATGGAGCGCGGCGATGTGTTCGCAGGCCAGCTTCCGTCTGATGCGATCGTCGCCAACACCGCCGTGGACTGGTCCGGCACACGCTGGACGCAGCTGCTCTGGCCATTGCCGCAGGACGCGTCCCGACGCAGCACGCTGCTGGCTCACGAAATGTTCCATCGCCTGCAGCCGGCGCTGCCCATCATCGCGCCGGCGGAGGGTGGAAACGAACACCTCGACACGCTTGAAGGACGTTACTGGCTGCAGCTGGAATGGCGCGCGCTTGCGGACGCACTTGAATCCACCGATGCAGTAGCGCAGCACACTGCGATGACGGACGCACTCGCATTCCGCGCCGAGCGCTACCGCCGGTTCCCTGCGGCCGCGCAGGAAGAAGCGGCGCTGGAATTGAACGAGGGCCTGGCCGAGTACACCGGCGTGTTCGTCGGCAATCCGACGCCGTCGACACGTATCCAGGCGGCACTGCATGACCTTCGCGCACACGTGGGTGATCGCAGCTTCGTCCGCTCTTTCGCCTATGCCACCGGCCCGGCCTATGGCCTGCTGCTGGACCAGGCGGCACCTGGCTGGCGCGGCGACCTCGCCCACCAGGCTCGCGATCTCGGCACGCGACTGGCCGAAGTGACGCAGGCCCCATTGCAGCTGGACGCGACCACGCTGGGAGCGGCTGCCGCGCGCTATGACGGGCCGGAGCTGCACGAAGCCGAAACGCTGCGCGAGCAGCAGCGCCTTGCGCAGCTGGAACACAACCGTGCGCGCTTCGTGACAGGCCCGGTCGTGCGCCTGGATCTGCGCAACATGCGCATCCAGTTCGATCCCAACACCATGCAGCCGTTGCCAGGCCAAGGCATGGTGTATCCAGCAATGCGGCTGTCCGACATCTGGGGCAGCCTGGATGTCACCGACGGTGCGTTGCTGCAGAGCGACTGGAAGGTCCTATTCGTGCAGGCCCCGGCAAGTGCTGAACCGCCACTGGAGGGGCCGGGGTGGTCGCTGAGCCTGAAGCCGGAATGGTCGCTGGTGCCGGGAACACGCAAGGGCGACTACGTGTTGAAGACGAATCCCTGACCATCGCTACAGGCAGCGCGATGTCCTAGCACGCCTGCGTTTCATCCACGCGCCGCATGATCTGACACTTCTCCAGTGCTTGCGCGCTGTCACAGCTTCGTCGTTTCGCCATTGACCGAAAGACGACAGCTTGTGACGCTTACGACACCGCACGGCCTCCGCGGCCCTGTCATCGCGGTCACGTCCCACGCATTCCGCACTACCCGACTCCGCAGTGTCCTCACATGACCTCGCTCCGGCCCGGTCGTGGCGGGCGGCTGCGTCCTGAATCCTCTGCTGGAGAATCGCAATGCGCCTTGCAGGTTTCTTCTTCGCGTTCGTCCTCAGTACCTTCGCCGGTGCCGCCCAGGCCCAGCTCGTCACCCTCAACAAGGGCGGCTTCGTGCTCACCTACGACTGCAACATCCACAGCGCCACCCGCTATGAGTACACGCTCACCGCCGACACCGGCTCCGCCGCGCGCCCGTCCAGCTTCTACAAAGACCCGGACCTGCCGGCCGGCTGCCTCGGCCAGAACAGCACCGCGTCGTATGCCAGCATCCGCAGCGGCTATGACCGCGGCCATCTGGTGACCTCCAACCACATGGACTACAACGCGACCTACATCCGTCGCGCCAACTACATGACCAACATCGTTCCGCAGGTTTCCAGCTTCAATCAGGGCGTCTGGGTCAAAGCCGAAAACGTGGCCGAGTGCTACCGCGACATCGCGCCGGTGGATGTCTACGGCGGCGTGGTCTATGGCGATGCCTCCAACGATTACTTCCTCGCCAGTCACGGCATTCCGACCCCGGAATTCTTCTGGAAGACGATCATCACCCGCGACCCGAACACCGGCACCGCCAAGGCGATCAGCTGGATCATCCCGAATGAAGCGAACCTGGGCAGCCTGGACAGCTACCTGGTGACCATCGCCGACCTGGAGGAGCTGCTGGGCGCCAGCTATGTGGCGATCAACGCGCCCGCTTCGCTGAAGAACATGCTGCCGGCCACCACCTGGCCGCAGCCGGCGGGCTGTGATCTGAGCTGAGCTGCCAGGACGCCCGTGCGGTCGGGATTCCGGCCGCACAGGCGCACTTCGCCTGGACAGGTACGGCGCAGTTGGATTCAGTGCTCTGCCACCTGCACCACCACTTTGCCGAACGGCCCCTGCTGCAGTGCTGCCAGTGCCGCAGGCAGGCCGGCGAACGAATGCACGCTGTCGATGACAGGCTGCAGGCGCTCGCGTTCGATGAAGACGTTCATCGCCTCGAAGGCCTGGCGATGGCCAACCGAAACCCCCTTCAGGGTCGCGCGGCGCAGCATGAGAGGAACCGCCGGCATGTGCAGGTCGGGGTCCTCGAGGAAGCCGATCTGCAGGATGTGCCCGCCCACTGCGAGCGCCTCCACGCTCTGGGCGAGGTTGCCGCCTCCGAGCAGCTCAAGCACATGATCGACGCCCTGCCCTCCGCTCAGCTCCATCGCTCGCGCGCCCCATGCAGGATGTTGCCGCGTGTTGATCGATGCCCATGCACCCAGCCGTTCTGCAAGGGCAAGCTTGCTGTCACTGCGTGAAGTCACGATTACCCGTGCTCCCAGCCGCTGGGCGAACTGCAGCCCGAACAAGGAAACACCACCGGTACCCTGCACAAGCACGGTCTGGCCAGGAGCGAGTTGGCCGGCCTCGACCAGTGCAAACCAGGCCGTCAGCGCCGCCACCGGCAAGGTGCTGGCCTGCAGGTCAGACAACGAGGGGGGCGTAGCGACTGCCACGTCCTCCGGCAGCACCACATACTCCGCCAGCACGCCCGGCAGCGGACCGCCCAGGGACAGTCCGTGCTGCAGCATCTCGGGCGGAGGCGCGCCATCGAGCCACTGCGTCCAGAAATTGCCCATCACCCGCTGGCCAACGCTGAAGCGTCGCGCTGGGCTTCCGGTTTCGACAATGACGCCGGCCATGTCCGAAGCGGGAACAAACGGGTGTGGCAGCGGACCGGACAACAGTCCGCCGTCGATCACCAGGCGATCGCGGTAGTTGAGCGACACGGCACCGACCTTGACCAGTACCTCACCAGGGCCTGGCCTGGGAATGGGGCGCCGTACGCAGCGCAGGTGAGCAAGGCCCGGGGCATCGAGCTCCCAGACCTTCATGGTCGAAACAGACATGGGAAATCACTCATTGGCGCGCGGAAGTGCGCCAGGAAAGTCTATTGACGCATGGAGGTGTTCAGTGACGGGATATTGTCGATACACTGAATCCATAAATTCCCCAATTGACGCATATGACCAGCTACAGTGCGGCGCGCCTGCAGGGCATCAGTGTGTTCGTCCAGGCCGTGGACGCCGGCAGCTTCACCGCAGCCGGCCTGCGCATGGGGCTGAGCAAATCGGCCGTTGGCAAGAGTGTGGCCACGCTGGAGCGGCGACTGGGCACCCGGTTGCTGGATCGCACCACGCGCAGGCTGGCGCTCACTGTCGAGGGCGCCGAGTTCTACCAGGTCTGCCGGCGCATCCTGGCCGAACTGGACGAAGCCGAATCCAACGCAGCGTCGCGGCGGCAAGAGGTTTCCGGCCTGTTGCGGGTCAGCCTGCCGGTAGCGTTCGGGCAGCGCTGGGTGATGCCGGTACTGATCGGACTGGCGCAACGCCATTCGCGGCTGCAGCTCGATGTCAGCTTCACCGACCGCAGGGTTGATCTGCTCGAGGAAAACGTCGATCTGGCCGTCCGCCTGGGGCCGCTTGACGACAGCAGCTCGCTCTCTGCCCGGGCGCTCGGCCGCCAGCATGCCGTGATATGCGCTGCACCCGGATACCTGGCGGCACGTGGCGTCCCGGTGCGCGCCGAGGATCTTGCCGGACACGACTGCATCACCTTCGGCCGGCAGGGGCACGCGCTGCCCTGGACGGTGCCGGACGGCTCCGGCGGGCTTGTCCAGCACCGCATTGAAGGGCGCCACCGCATCAGTGACGGCGATGCGCTGCGTAGCGCATTGCTGGCCGGGCTGGGCATTGCAGAAGCGACCACCTGGCTGGTGGGGGACGCGCTGCGCAGCGGCGCACTGGTGGCCGTATTCCCTGCCACGGGTAGCGCGGGCACGCCCCTGCATGCGCTCTGGCCTACGACCCGCGACCTTGCTCCCAAGGTGCGTGCCGCAGTGGATGCGCTGGTCGAGGCCTTCGTTCCGTCTCCACCGTGGGAAAATACCCGCTGATCGCCCCCATGGCTGTTGTTTCAAGGAGCTGTAGATGTCCCGTTTCCCCTTCGATGCCGTGCTGTTCGACTGCGATGGCGTACTCGTTGATTCCGAGCCGCTGGTCGCCCGCGTGCTTTCGGAAATGCTGACCGAGCGCGGCTGGCCGCTGACCCCGGCGCAGGCCGGTGAGGTGTTCCTGGGCCAGTCCGTGGCCCATCTGGCCGGCCTGATCGAAGAACGCACCGCCAAGCCGTTCACCGAGGAATGGCTGGAAGAGTTCCGCCAGCAGCGCAACCGCGCGTTGGAACGTGACCTGGTTGCCATCCAGGGTGCGCCCGAGGCGGTGCGTGCGATCGCGGTGCTCACCGACGGCCGGATTGCATGCGCGTCCGGCGCCGATCTGCACAAGGTGAAGCTGCAGCTGGGCAAGGTCGGCATCCTTGATGCCTTCGGGGCCCACGTGTTCAGCGGCCAGGACATGCCGCACACCAAGCCGCATCCGGATGTCTATCTGGCCGCCGCCGCTGCACTGGGCGTGGACCCGAAGCGTTGCGCGGTGATCGAGGACACTGTTACCGGTGCAACGGCGGGTGTGGCCGCTGGTGCAACCGTGTTCGGCTTCAGTGAAGGCGGTCCGCACCACAGTACGCCGGAGGCCCTGCGTGCAGCGGGTGCACAGGTGATCTTCCAGCGCATGGAAGACCTGCCCGCCCTGCTTGCCGCCCATGCGGTCGACGCGGTCGCCTGACCTCGCCTCAGCCCGCAGCGCCGAGTGCGGCGCTGCGGCGCCTTCCGGCGTAGTGCAGCACGAACAGGTAAAGGCCGGTGAACAGTTGCAGGAACAGGGGGGGCAACGGCGAGTAGGTGAGCCACGCCGCAGGCTCGCCCTGTCCCATCGCGCGCACTACGAAGTTGGCGATCACCGCCAGGGTGAACACGATCGAGGTCCAACGGTGCACGGGCCGTGCCCAGCCACCGCGGCTCATTGCCGGCGCCTCGTCACGGAGCGGGCTTCGATCATCTTCCAGCCATTGCCTGATGGATCGCGGAATCCGGCGTCCACGGCGCCATAGCGCTCGATCGGCTCCTGGGTGAATTCCACGCCCAGCGCCAGCCATTGCGTGTAGCACGCCTGGCAGTCATCCACGGCCAGCACCAGCGGCGGCATTGCGCCCTTGGCCACCAGCTGCTGCAGCGAAAGCGCGGTGGCCGCATCGTGGGTGGGCGGGCCAGGCACGAACAGGCCCAGCTGGAAACCGTCCTGGCCCGGGCTGCGTACCGTCAGCCAGCGGTAGCTGCCGTTGCGTACATCGGTATGCACTTCGAAGCCGAGCTTGCCGACATAGAACGCGAGCGCCTCATCCTGGTCGCGCACATACAGGCCGACCGTGTTCACAGTGTTCGTCATGGGACCTCCCTCAGGTGGGGTCCACGTTAGCAACCGCCTCGCGGCGACGCTTCTCCAAAACTGCGATCTTAAGGTCCGGTCGCTGTGCGGCACGTGCGTGGCATTCCGGCACGCTGGCCGACGCCGCCTGGCCTGCACGCTCACGCTCACGCACATTGCCCGGGCTGTCACCGGTGATGTCACGGAAGATGCGGCCAAAGGTGCCCAGGCTGCTCCACCCGGTCTGCACGGCGATTTCGGTGACCGGCAGATCGGTGTCACGCAACATCGCCACGGCCCGTTCGATGCGCCGGCTGAGAAGATACCGGTGCGGCGGCAGCCCGAATGCCTGCTTGAACGAGCGGGCGAAGTGCGCCGGCGACACCGCACTGACCTCGGCCAGGCGTGTGACTGGCCATTCCTCATGGCTGGCCCGGTCCATCCGGTCCTTGGCACGCAGCAGTCGTCGCAGCAGTTCGGGGCTCTGGTTCACGGCGTCACCGCTTGCGCCAGATGATGGCGTGCTGCGTGCCGTGCCTCGGCGGCCTGTTCGACCACCCAGTCACGGAATGCGATGACCTTGGCGCTCCCACTCCGCGCCGAGGGCGCCACGAACCAGAAGCTGCGACCGTCGCTGGCGACACCCGGATGCGCCTGCACCAGGCGCCCGCTCTCCAGCTCGGCCTGGAACAGGATCGGCGAACCGATGGCGATGCCCTGCCCTGCGATCGCGGCACCGACATCCAGATGCTCGACGGCGAAGGGCGTGACCAGACTCCCTGG
This sequence comes from Stenotrophomonas sp. 62841_Sma, assembly GCF_056482945.1. NCBI lineage: Bacteria > Pseudomonadati > Pseudomonadota > Gammaproteobacteria > Lysobacterales > Lysobacteraceae > Stenotrophomonas > Stenotrophomonas sp. 62841_Sma. The sequence continues at coordinate 2,481,066 of NZ_CM151224.1, forward strand.
TGCCGGCGGTGGAAGGTGCCCGTGCGCGGCGAACCACAGGGCCCACCAGTCCGGCCGACCGAGCAGGGGAATCTCCAGCGCGGTGCTGCCCAGTCCACGGGCCGCCGGCAGCAGCGCCGGCGCACACAACGGCATGAAAACGCTGGGGAACAAGGGCGTGGCCTGCAGCCCAGGCCACTCGCCATTCCCGTTGCGGATGGCGGCATCGAAGTGGCCGGCGGCAAGATCCTGCGGCTCTGCCGACAGATCCAGTTCCAGCAGGAGCTGCCGATGGCGGGCGCGGAACGTACCCAGCCGCGGCGTCAACCAACTGGTGCCCAGCGTTGGCAGTACGGACAGGCGCAGTCGCGCCGCATCCATGCCAGCGGCGCGCATGAAGCTGGCGCGTAGTGCGTCGAATGCCCGGGTGGCTTCCTGCGCGACGCTGGCACCCACCACCGTCAGTTCCACGTGCTGTGCGTGGCGCAGGAACAGGCAGGTACCGGTCTGGGCCTCCAGCCGCCGCACGTGATAGCTCACCGATGCCGCAGTGGTGTCGAGCTCCTCGGCAGCACGCGCGAAGCTGCCCAGCCGCGCCGCCGCCTCGAAGGCGCGGATGGCGGCAAGCGATGGCAGCTGGCGTTGGGTGACCATAAGTGTGGCTTAGCCTGAGCCCCGATATCTGCGTGGTCAATCCCCTTCGTACCCGCAACGATGGGGGCACCTTCGGTAGGGGATCACGCATATGGATCGACGGCAGTTCCTGGTCACCCTGGCCGCCACGGCCGCGTCCACCACCCTGCCCTCCGGGTGGGCCCTGGCCAGTCACAGCGAAGACTGGAAATGGTTGCAGGGCACCTGGCAGGTCCGGCACCAACGCCTGAAGGAGCGGCTGGTGGGCGATACCCGCTGGGAAGCCTTCACCGGCGCCAGCGCGGTCTGGCTCACCCTGGGCGGGCTCGGCACCATCGATGACAACGTCATGGCACTGCCTTCGGGTCCCTACAGGGGCCTGGGCGTGCGTGCCTTTGATCCGGTGTCTTCCACATGGTCGATCTGGTGGATTGATGGCCGCAATCCTGCCCATATCGAAGCCCCCGTACGCGGCGGTTTCAAGGGCGATGCCGGCAACTTTCGCGGCACCGACCGGATCGACGGACGCCCCATCGACGTGTGGTTCCGGTGGCACGCCATCCACGGCGAGGAGCCGTGGTGGGAACAGGCATTCTCCGACGACGCCGGTGCGCACTGGGAGGTGAACTGGCGCAACTGGTTCCGCCGCACGGCTGCGGCCCCCTCGCCGCTTCCGAAGCTGCCGGATGCACCGGGCGATTTTGATTTTCTGGTGGGCAATTGGAACGTGCGCCATCGTCGCCTGCGCGCCCGACTGGCAGGCAGCGATGCGTGGGACGCGTTCAACGGCACCCTGCACAACTGGCCGGTACTGGGAGGATTCGGCAACGTAGGTGACAATCTGATGGACATGCCAGGAGCGCCGCTGCGCGGCATGGGCATCCGCGCCTGGAATGCGGCTGAGCGGCACTGGCTGAGCTGGTGGCTGGATGGCCGGGAACCGACCCGGATCGGCGCGCCGCTGCGCGGTGGTTTCGAGGCCGGTGTCGGTCGCTTCTTTGGCGAAGACCAGCACGACGGACGAGCGATCCAGACGCGGGTGATCTGGTCACGCATTACCCCGCGTTCGGCGCGCTGGGAACAGGCGGCCTCGACCGATGGTGGACGCAGCTGGGAAACCAACTGGGTCAGCGACTTCGAGCGGCAGGCATGAAGGCGCTGCTGGCCGTGATGCTGCTGGTGTCTGCGTCGCCTGGCGCGTCTCCATCCAGGGTGCTGCAGATCGTCGGCCCGGCCGAGCGCTTTGCTCCGGGCATTGCATCCACGCAGTACGACGAGATTCGACTGACCTTGAGCCCGGACGGAAAGACCGCACTGTGGTTCAGCCGCAACCGGCCCGGCGGTCCGGGCGGGTATGACATATGGGTTTCGCGCCACAACGGCCAGCGCTGGCGGCCGGCGACGCCGGTGCCGTTCAACACGCCGGGACGTGACTTCGATCCCGCCTTTTCCGCCGATGGCCGCGCGGTGTATTTCTGCTCGGATCGAGCAGGCGGCCAAGGCGGCGACGATCTGTATCGGGTCAGCGTGGGGAGCGACGGCCGATTCGGGGAACCGGTCAATCTTGGCCCCGCAGTGAACAGCGCGGCCGATGAGTTCGCGCCGATGCTCTCACCAGACGCAGCCACGCTGCTGTTCTCCAGCGATCGCGCAGGCGGTGCGGGTGGCCATGACCTCTACGTCGCAGCGATGGTCCGTGGCGTGGCGCAGCCCGCGCGGCCGCTGCCCGGAGACCTCAATACCTCGGCGCAGGAGTTCGATGCCACCTTCCTCGGGGATGGCCGTACTGTGGTCTTTGCCCGCGCTCTCGACTTCGGCAGCGCACCGGTGCGCCAGTTCATTGCCTACGAACGTGGAGGCCGTTATGACGCGGGCCATGCATTGCCCTCGCCCTTGAACGAAACCTCCGGCGACAGCTACGGCGCGATGCTGGATGGCTCGCACCCCGGCACGTTGACCTATTCGGCGCGGCGTGCGGACGGTGCAGGGTTGGACCTGTACCGCATCCGCTACCGGATGAAGCGCCCTTGAAGGCGGATGTTGTCGATGCCCGGCACCCCGGTTCGTCGAGAGGATGAATACCCCAGGAGAAAATGCAGATGCCCTCCCATCAGTCCCTTGCCTGCGCCTGCGGCCAGGTCCGCCTGACCGCCACGGGCCAACCCATTGCCACCGTCGAATGCTGCTGCGACAGCTGCCGCAAGGCCGGCGCCATGCTGCAGTCGCTGCCCCGAGCACCCGAAGTACTGGGCCCGCATGGCCAGACGCTTTTCGTAATGCACCGCAAGGATCGCGTCAGCATCGACGCCGGACATTCCATGCTGCGTGCGTTGCGCTTGTCCAGCAGGGGCGGCAGCCGCCGCGTCCTGGCGGGCTGCTGCAATACGCCGCTGTTCCTGGAGTTCAGTGGCGGCCATTGGCTGAGCCTGTATGGCCTGCTGTGGCCCGCATCGGCAAGACCCGCCGTGGAGATGCGGACGATGGTCAGTGATCTTCCTGATGCGTCTGTCCTTCCGGACGATGTGCCGAACCTGCAGACCCGGTCGCTGCGGTTCCATGCACGGTTGATGAAGGCGTGGATCGCCATGGGCTTCCGCAGCCCACGCATCGAAGTCGCGGGAGATAGCCATGTCTGAGCCCGAGCGGATCGAGATCGAGAGCATCACCACGCCCGGGCACATCCAGCGCGTGGATCGTGCCAAGTATCTCGCCATGCGCCATGCCTTGCTGCAGACCCTGCCTGCGAAACCGCCAGGGTTGACCGTTGCGCAGGCCAAGCAGGCGCTGCTGCCGCACCTGCCCACCGCCCTGTTCCCGGCAGGCGCCACCGCCGGCTGGTGGTTGAAGGCCGTGCAGCTGGACCTGGAAGCCAAGGGTGTGATCGAGCGCGTCACGGGCAAGCCGTTGCGCCTGTTCAAGCACCTGGCGGCCGGCTGATCAGCGCTGCGCAGGCAGCTCCAGCCGGTGCTTGCGGCACAGGCGATACACCGTCACCCGCGAGATCTGCATCTGCCGCGCGCACTCGGAAACGTTGTAGCCGGTCTGGCGCAGGGTCTGCAGCAGCACATCGCGCTCGGCCTGGCCCCGCGCATCGTGCAGCATCGCCCCAGGCAGGACCGCCACCGATGCGCCCAGCTCCAGGTCACGCTCGCTGATCAGCTCGCCCTCGGCCATGATCGCTGCACGCTGCACACGGTTCAGCAGTTCGCGTACGTTGCCGGGCCATTCGAAACGCCGCATGGCCTGCAGTGCGGCCGGCGCAAAGCCGCGTGCACGCACGCTGTGGCGCTGCCGGAAACAGCGCAGGAAGTGTTCGGCCAGCAGCTGCACATCGGCATCGCGCTCTCGCAATGGTGGCATGAGCAGGCGCAGCACGTTCAGACGGTAGTAGAGATCGCTGCGGAACCGGCCCTGCGCCACCGCGTGTTCCAGTTCCACGTGGGTGGCAGCCAGCACTCTCACATCCGCCCGCAACGGCTGGCTGCTGCCGACGCGCTCGAAGGTGCCTTCCTGCAGTACACGCAACAGGCTGGTCTGTGCCTCCGACGGCAGGTCACCGACTTCGTCCAGAAACACCGTGCCGCCGTGCGCGGATTCGAACACGCCGATCTGCCGCTTGTCGGCACCGGTGAACGAGCCACGTTCGTGGCCGAACAGCTCCGACTGCACCAGGTTGGCCGGAATCGCACCACAGTTCACCGCAATGAAAGGCCTGCCAGCACGCCCCGACAACGCATGCAGCGCATGTGCGGCCAGTTCCTTGCCTGTACCGGTTTCGCCGGTGACCAGCACCGGCAGCTCCACCGGCGCGAACTTGTGCAGCACCGTGCGCACCGCATGCAGCGCAGCGCTTTCGCCAATCAATGCGTGCGGTCCCTGCCCGCTGCAGGTTGCGTCGACAGGCGGATCATCTGCGTCGAACTGCTGGCGCATTGCGCAGACCAGATCCTGCAGGCCGAACGGCAGCGTGAAGCGGGCACGGCATCGCTGCAGCAACGGCAGCCAGGCCGCTGAATCAGGTCCGGCACCCGGTGGCAGTACCGCCAGCCAGGGTAGATGCTGGTGCTGCTCGATCCACGGTACCAGCAGCTGCAGCGCGACCGCATCGAGGTGGCGCAGATCGAGCACGGCGAGCAAGCGATCGCGCCCGCGCAGGCCAATCGCCATGGCGGGATCGGGACGGATGCTGCGCACATACCAGCCTGCTGCCGCCAGCGCACTGCGCTCGTTCGCCAACGGCTCGCCAAACCAGAGCACGCAACGTGACGTTGAAGCCTCCGGGACCGCTGCCATGCTTCCCCCAGCATCCGGACACCGTCGGCGGACTGTCAGGCAATCACCGGCGTGCCGCCCCCCGCCGGGACCTCTACGGCCACCGGGGCGGCCTTTGTTGGGCGGATCCTAGCGCTTCCCTAAACGGCGGCGCAATGAGCAGTGCGTCAAGAAATTCCTGGCTGAAGCGGCACCGTTGCAGACCGCGACGCCACCTGTAACACGAATGCGACAGTCGCCCGCGGCCCTTGCCCTGCGGTGCCTGGGGCTTCGAAATCCCAACAATTCCACGACGTGCCTGTAACAGCGTGGCAGCAGCCCGGTCAGGTGCGGCACGGTGCCGACATTGGCCGGTGGGCACTTCGAAGTTGGCACGGTTGATGCGTGGTTCCGCCGCACCCATCGCGGGAGATCGGCATGGACGGCTCCACCCTGATTCGCGGCCTGGCCGCAGCACTGGCAGTGGCCCTGCTGTCGGTTGGCGCGGGCGCATCCGCATCCGGCGCCCGCCAAGGCGTGAAGGCACAACCGGGCGAGATCGTCCTGCTGCGGGATGTATCCGCGCGCCCGGCATACCGCATGGCACCGCCGGGCATGGCACTGATTGCCGACCCGAAGCCGCAGCGCGAGATCGCCACCGCATTGGGTGCCGGCGGCACAACAACCGGCATGGACGAGTTGAGCGATGAGGACTATGCCGGCATGGGCGCCGGCCAGGCCGCGTCCATCGCGGCGCCGGGTGGCACCACCGTTGAACGGGTCACCCAGCAGGCCCTGGGCGGCACGCTGGGCCGCAGTGGCGACGGCATGGTCGGCAGCAATCTGGGGGGAGCCATGAGTGGGCCGCTCGGTGCGGTCGGCAGCAGCACCCGCGGTATCGCCGATACCGTGCGCGGCGCACTGGCCCAGTTCCCGCTGCAGGGCACGGCCCCGGCAGGTGGAAAATGAAGGCGCTGCACGGGTTGCTTCTGCTGCTCGCTGCCGCGCCCTGGGCGACCCGGGCCGATGACTACAGCGGCATGCTCGCCTATCTCGACGTGGCCCGCATCGACGGCCACGCACTTGCCGGAACAAATGGCGCCATCGCCGTGAACCAGGCCGCCGGCGACCTCAACGTGCAGGCCAACCTACGGGGTATCGCCAAGGGTGATCGCGCCGACGTCGCGATCAATGCGCGGCAACTGCAGCAGGGCAACCGCGTGCTGTCCGGGCCGCTGCAGGCCACTGCATTCATTGGCGGTGACGCACTGGCCGGTGCCAGTGGCATCGCATCCATCAACCAGGCCAGCGGCATCGCCAACACGACGCTCAACGTCGTCAGCGCGACGCTGGCCCGACAGGGCATACGCGAAACCGACGATACGGTCTTGGCCGCCGAGGGTTCCGCGTTGGCAGGGGGGCGGGACGACACCGGTCACGGCGTCGCGACGGGCACCCGCAGCGCAGGTGTAGCCAGCACCGCACTGCGGGGATTCGACGGGGTCCTGCAACTCAATCAGATCGCGGGCAACGGCAACGACACGGCCAACGTATTGGGCCTGGTCGTGCAGGACCGCCCGTGACAACCACCCAACCGATGCACCACCTGATGAGAGAGAGGGCACCATGAAAGCGACCGTCAAACAGACCATGCTCGCCATGGCGATTGCCACTGCCTCGACCGCCGCTGCGGCCAATGGCTGGGACAACCAGAACGCCAACGCGAACATCAATCACAACCACACCGTCAGCGAAACCCGCAACGACACCCACAACCACACCGACAACGACGTACGCAACCGCACCGTCAATGTCAATGTGCAGAAACACAGCAACATCCAGGCCGACGAACGCAAGGAAAAGAACAACCACGGCGTCGACGTGAACCTGGAGAAGGACCTGCGGCTGAGCACCGACATCAATTTCTCCGGTGACCCGAACATCACCGGCGACATCGACCTCGACTCGGCGGCCATTGCCGTGATCGACAACCGCCAGTCGATCAGCAACAACGCCACCAGCAACAGCCTGGTCACCAACAGTGCTTCCATCGGTGACAGCGTGGGTGCCGGCGCCTCGGGCAATCTCGGCTTCAACGTTGTCTCCGGCGACAACAACGCGCAGGACAATGCCGCGTCGCTGTCCGCTGCCGACGCGTCCTTCAGCTTCGGCATGGCCGACGCCGAGGTGTTCGTCAACCAGGCCGGCTTCGGCAACGCCACCATGAACTCCGGCGTCACCAACGCCGCAGGTCTCGGCGGCAACGCCTTCGGTGGTGCTTCGGGCAACATCGGCGTGAACATCGCCTCGGGCAACAACAACGAGCAGAAGAACGCGCTCGCGGCCTCGGTAGCGACCACCGCGGTGGCGCAGTCGAGCATCAGCTCCAACCAGGTCTCCACCGGCAACACGGTCAGCAATGCCGGCTTCGTGCAGTCCTACACGGATACCGTGCAGGTCGGCATGCGTGGCGGCGTCAGCGGCCTGACCCTGGCCTATGGCGCGGGCACCTACCGCGGCACCGGCAACGCCTACCAGATGGCCAACTACTATCTGGATACATGGAATGGCGAGCTTCCACATCCGGGTGGCAACAGCACCGGCCACATCGACCTGGACAACGAGATCCAGAACGCCACGATGAACCCCAACCGGCCGGGAGTGGGCGGCCTGGGCTTCGATACGCGTGAGAGTGGCACCAGCCAGTTCGTCGAACTGGGCGTGGCCGATCTGTACGCCAGCCTCAGCGGCACGGTCAGCACCACGCGCTGGGTGAACGTCAACGCCACCAACACCTCGGCGTTGTCCGGCAGTGCCTTCTCCGGCGCCTCCGGCAACATCGGCGTGAACGTTGCTGCGGGCACCGGCAACCTGCAGGCCAACAGCCTGGCCCTGGCCGTCGCCCAGCCCAGCACCGGCGGCGGTGGCGGCAGCGGCGAGTAAGCGCAACACCCCGGCCGTCCGCCAATGGCCGGGTCCCCGGGAGCCCCTGTTCCTCCTCCCCCTTGGGACAGGGGCTCCCCCCTGCTGCCGGAGAACGTGATGATCCGTTGCCGCCTCTCGATGCGCCTGCTGGCGATGCTGTTGCTGCTGGGTACCGCCTCCGCGTGGGCGGGCGAGGTGCGCTTCAGCGGGGTATTGCCCAATGGCGCGCTGCTGCAGCAGAAGGTGGAGAGCATGCAGGAGCGGCGCTACCGCAACGTGGTGCGGCAGCACACCGATTACAGCTGCGGGGCCGCCGCGCTGGCCACCATCCTGCGCCACGCCTACCACCTTGATACCGACGAGGCGACGGTGATCGAGGGAATGATGGGGGTCTCCGATCCCGCTCTGGTAGCCGAGCGCGGCTTCTCGCTGCTCGACATCAAGCGCTACGTGGAATCGCTGGGCATGCGCGGTCGGGGCTACCGCATCGATGAAACACGACTGCGCACCCTTCGCGTGCCAGGACTGGTGTTGATGGACGTGCGCGGTTTCCGCCATTTCGTGGTGCTCAAGCAGGTGCGCAACGGCATCGTGGAAGTGGCCGACCCGATCCTGGGCAACCGCAGCCTGGGCCTTCCGGAGTTCCTGGCCGCCTGGCCATCGCGCGCGGTCTTCGTGGTGATCGGCAGCGACTTCGATCGCAACACCGCTCTTCTGCAACCCAGCGAACGGCCAAGCGCCCGCGCGCTCTACGCGCGGCAAGGGCCGATCACCGATGCCGAACTGGTCGACTTCGGCTTCAGCCACGCCGACCTGTTCTGAAGGAGGTTCGACCATGTTCCGCCAACCGATGATGATGGCTCTGCTGCTGGCCTTCCCTTCCCTGCCTCTGCAGGCGGCAGAGGGTGCTCCCGGTCGCGGCCTGAAGGAAATTCCGGACCCGGAACTGAGCCTGATGCGGGGGCGCTACACCGTGGGTGGCAACAACGTTGCCTGGTTCGGGGTCACCATGGTGTCGCAGTGGCAGGCCAGCAACGGCGCGACGCTGCAGGGCAGCCTCACCCTGGGCATGGACTTCCGTGGTGGTGGCGCGCCGAAGCTGAGTTTCCAGCCCAGCGTGCATGTCACGGCAGCCGATGCGCCGCTGCCCGATACCCACGGACGCAGCATCGACAGCAGCGGCCTGGCCAACGCCAGCGGCCTGGTGCAGAGCGTGCAGGTGGCCGGCGATGGCAATGTCGCGCGCAACGTCACCACGCTGACCGTCCGCGAGGGTGGCGTGCCAGCCGTTCTCTCAGATGGCGCAGGCAACGTCACCGCGCAGCAGGCCGGCGCCAGCGCGACCGCCGTGCTGGAAGGCAACCAGGCACGCCTGCTGCTGCAGGTGGATGGCCAGGGGCTGGTGCAGCAGTGGATCCGCAATGGCAGCGTCGGCCAGGGTATCGCCCTCGCCGGTGACGGCCAGATCGCCAGTAACCAGCTACGGCTGGAGCTGGTGCGCAACGCCGTGGGCAGCAACCTGCCGTTGAGCCAGAACGTGGCCCAGGCGATTGCGTTGAACCGCGGCATGGGGCCAGGCCAGTAACAGGGCCTGGCATTGGGGGAAACGCTCCACAACGCAGGACACCAACATGCACACCCTGATGAGGATCACCCCGTTGGCGCTGGCGGCGCTGGCGGGCACCGCCCTTGCCGCACCGCCGACGTCCGACGATGGCGCTGACGTGCAGGCCCTGGCCAACCAGCTGGAACAGCTGAAGGCCAACTACGCACAGGAAGTGCGGCGGTTGCGCGAACTGGACATGCAGGTCCAGGCCATGCAGGCGCGCTTGAGCGGGCGGGTTGGCCCGGTCACAGCCCCACCGGCCGCGCCATTGGCGCAGGCGGCCGCCGCCGCGGTCCCTCCGAGCAGCGAGGGCTACGCCAGTACCGCCGCCGAGGCGCAACAGGCCAAGCAGGAGTCGCGGCGCAGCGTGGACGACGTGAAGCAACAGCAATCGGCCCTGTTCTCCCGCCGCTTCACCATCGAGAACAGCCTCACCTACGCCCGCTACGACCGCAAGCAGCTCACCCTCAACGGCTTCCTCGCGCTGGACGCCATTTTCCTCGGCAATATCGCCATCGAGAACGTGGAGTCCGACTCGCTGACCTACAACGTGGCGGCCCGCTGGGGTGTCAGCCCGAACCTGACGCTCAACCTGGACGTGCCTTACCTGGCCCGGCGCACCGTATACCAGAAGGGCGGCGCCGGCGGAGCAGCGGCCGCCATTGCACAGGAAGAGACCAACGGCAACGGCCTGGGTGATATCGGGCTCAGTGCGAACTACCGGTTGTTCGGCGAACGCGGCTGGCGCCCTGAGACCGTGCTTACCGCCGGCGTCACCGCCCCCACCGGGCGCGCACCCTACGGCCTGGACTGGAAGGTGATCGAGCGCGATGACGACGACTACATCCGCTTCGCCGTGCCGCGCGAGCAACCCACTGGCAATGGCGTATGGCAGGCCAACCTGGGCCTGTCGATGGTGAAGACCGCCGACCCGGCCATCCTGTTTGCCAACATCGGCTACGTGCACTCCATCCCGCGCGGGTTCAACGACATCGACAGTAATCCGGACACGGTGAACCCGGGCGATGTGAAGCTGGGCGGCTCGGTGTACTTCGGCGCAGGCGTGGCCTTCGCATTCAACGAGCGGACCAGCCTGAGCTTGTCCTTCAGTGACCGCATCAGCGCCCGCGCTTCCACCCGCTTCCAGGGCGGCAAGTGGATGAAGGTAATCGGCAGTGATGCCAATGCGGCATCACTTAACCTGGGCGTGACCTATGCGCTGAACCAGCACACCACGCTGGTGACGCTGCTGGGCATCGGGTTGACCCCGGATGCGCCGGACTTCACGTTGGCGTTCAAGATTCCGTACATGTTGTAGCGCCGGACCGGACCCAAACGCCGCTGCAGCCGCTCATCCACTTCCCGCTTTGCCTGGGCCTCGCCAGGCAGGCGGGATCGTCTACTTGCAGCGACCCACTCAAAAGCGTGGCACGTGTGGACCCTTTTGTGCGGCCTCCCTGCACTCTTTCACAAACAGGCCATGCGTCGTAACGCCGGTTCCTGCCGCGCCCGGCGCATCAAAGATCCTCCCAAGCCTTGCTTCTCTGACCTTGTTGAGGCGCAGGGGGGTGACCTTCACGTTCAGGTAGTTCCACAAGTCGTCGAGACTTGCGATCGGCGATCCGAGCATGCCCGAGTTGAATCCCCCCAGCACGGGGGCACTCCACACCTGGTCGAGCACCGTAGTCCAGGACAGTACGCGCGCGTCAGCCTGCATCAGTTCCTGCAGGTGTTCGACAAGCCCACTCCATGCAGAGGATTCGGCTTCGGTCAGATCGACACTGGCAGCACGCTGGCCAATTTCGTAAAGCAGCCCAGTCACGACGGTCCGCAAGGCGCGTCCTGTCATCTCGCTGCTTCGCAGCTTTGCAACCACCGGCATGATCAAACCCAGGGCAGCCACGGCCCATTTCAGTTGTCCTTCTGCATTGCGATGCTCGGGCGATACACCGAAAAGGAAGCCCGGCACATGCACCGAGCGATACCAGGCGATGCCAGCTTCGTCGGTCTCGACTATGTCGGTCTCACCTCGATGGCAATCCAGCTGCCCCAAGGCGTCGAGGTAACGTACAAATTCAGCAGCGGGTGCGAAGATCACCGGGCCCGGCACGGCTCCAAGCGCCACGGGAGGGGCCAGGGCAGGAAGAGGCGGGGGAAGCGTCAACTGCATCGACTGCAGCTCGTCGAGCGCGTTGAAGTAAGTCAGCGTGCAGGAACGCTCACCAATAGGATGCGTAGAAACAACAGCGCCGGGCCACGTGATGGAAATTCCCGAAAATTTGTTGGCTTGCTCCAGGCCATCCCGTAGTTTCTCAAGGTCGGCCGTGCCGAAGGTGCCCTTCGACTCGAGTGTGGACCACTTGCCCAGTTGGCTGCCGAGGACAAAGTCGGGGTTCATCGTACTTGGTGCTGGCATCAATCCTTGAAGGGAAACCGCCGGGTTATGCAGAATCGAGTAGTGCCAGAAGTGCATGAGGACGTCCCCCATGCCGTTGAACATGAACCACCGCTCCGCCGCCAACCTTGCATAGAGCATTCCCAGCACGAACGCACAGTTGGTTTTTTCCGATGACTCGAGGAACTTTGCAAACTGAGCCTTCTTGATAGAACCGACACCCGGTATCGGAGCAACCACATCAAGAGTGGAATGCACCAGCTGACGACGGCGTGCCAGGTGCATCGCCAGCGCCAGCCATTCCGCTGGCGACGCATTGATTCTCGCCTTGCCAAGCCCACTCGTTCCGTAGCCACAATCCTCGGCCGCAGCAATTACCCAAGCGTTACTCGGTGGCAGGAGAGGGTCGAGCGCCACGGTGTGGAACTGGGTATTGACGAATTTGCTTGGGCTCAGGCCGAAGTTGACCGCTACCCCGGGCATCAGCACTCGAAAATCAACTTCACTGACCATGAATACTCTTCCTTGAATTGTGGTCGGACGCCACGATCATGCCCGGACCCAGCCCGCAACCGCAACCTGAACACGGACGCTTGCGCAGCCCCAGCCTGTGCCCCCCTTGCTCGTATTCCTACTGCTATATTCAGTCCAGCTCGGCAGGCATGGTGCCTGCCCTCGAATCACAGGGAGTTGGTCATGGGTCTGGTACAGGCGGTGAAGGGTGCGGTTGGCGGTGTGCTGGCCGACCAGTGGAAGGACTTCTACACCGTGCCGGCGGGCCTGCCGCCCACGGCGGCGCTGTTCGCGGCCGTGCCGCAGGGCACCAATGCCGGCCGCGGCTCCAACACCAGCGGCTCGTCCAACATCATCACCAACGGCTCGAAGATCATCGTGCCGGAGGGCTATGGCCTGCTGCTGTTCCAGGACGGCGCGATCACCGCGTTCGTCGCCGAACCGGGCGGCTACGAGTGGCGCTCTGACGATCTGAACTCGCAGTCGATCTTCGCCGGTGACGGCCTGGTCAGCACCTTCATCAAGCAGAGCTGGGAGCGCTTCAAGTTCGGCGGCCAGCCGGGCTCGCAGCAGGCGGCCTACTTCGTCTCGCTGAAGGAACTGCCGGATAACCGCTTCGGCACCCAATCGGAAATCTACTGGGACGACGGCTTCCTCAATACCCAGGTCGGCGCGGTCACGCGTGGTTCGTACACGCTGAAGATCGTCGACCCGATCCTGTTCGTGAAGAACTTCGTACCGGCCAGCTACCTGCAGCCGGGCCAGGTGTTCGACTTCACCGACCTGGACAACGCCGCCGCCAGCCAGCTGTTCAATGAAGTGGTCGGTTCGCTGGCGCCGGCCTTCAGCCTGTATACGAACGATCCCAGCAAGGGCAACCGCATCACCAAGCTGCAGCAGGACTCGCTGGGCTTCGCGCAGAGCCTGTCGGCTGCGGTCGAACAGGGTTACCAGTGGAAGTCCGACCGTGGCCTGGCCATCGTCAAGACCGCTATCGTCTCGATTGAATACGACGCCAATACCCGCGAACTGCTGAAGACCGTGCAGCGCGCCGATGCGTTGTCCGGTTCGCGCGGCAATTCCAACCTGCAGGCCAGTGTCGCCCAGGGCATCCAGTCGGCCGGCGAGAACGGCGGCGCGGCCGGCCTGGTCGGCGTCGGCATGGCCTCGGGCATGTTCGGAGTGGGTGGCATGCAGCAGCCGGTCACTCCGGCCGCGGATGACCCGGTCGCCAAGCTGAAGAAGGCCAAGGAAATGCTGGACCTGGGCCTGATCACCCAGAGCGACTATGACGCGCTCAAGGCCAAGGCACTGGGCCTGTAACCGGCAGGACGCACAATCCCTATGTCCGATCCCCGAAACGGCCCGCCGCCGCTGCCCGGATCCGCGCCCGCGACGCCACCGCCCTTGCCGGCGGCGTCGTTGGACGGGCCCGGTTCGCCGCAGGACGTCCCTCCCCTGCCCGGCAGCTTCCCGCTGGACACCTCGAAGCTGCCGCAGGCCATCCGCGATGAAGTGGAAGCGCCGGATCCTGTGGCCATCGATACGTCGGCCAGCGAGCTGAAAGACGGCCTCAACCGCTGCCCGAAGTGCGGCGCCACCGACATCCGGCCCAAGGCCGGTACCGATATCCTGGTCTGCCTGTACTGCCGTCACGAATGGCATGGCGCACGCGTCGAGGAGGAGTTCGGGCTGGGCGAGGCCATCGACCAGCTGCGCGGCACCGTCATCGCCTCCGGCGCACGCGACATCGATGCCGACACCTCGGCGTTGATGACCTTCAAGTGCACGGGCTGTGGCGCAGAAGTCACGGTCAACACCGAAAGCACGATGACGGCGCGCTGCCACTGGTGCCGCCACGTCTTCGGCGTCAACGAGCAGATTGCCAATGGCGCGGTACCCGATGCGGTGCTGCCCTTCCACATCAAGAAGGACGATGCGGTCGCGCGCATCCGCCAGTTCGTCGACAAGCGCCGGATGTTCGCGCTGAAGGCGTTCAAGGACCAGTTCACCCCTGAAAACGTGGTGGGCGTGTTCCTGCCCTACATGATCGTCGACAGCAATGTCAGCGCTGCGGTGGCCGGCAAAGGCGAGATCAAGACCCGTGAGTACACGGTCGGCAGCGAGAAGAACAAGCGCACCCTCTACGACGCCGATGTCTACCAGGTCGAACGCCAGGTCGATTTCACCGTCGACGATCTTCCGCTGGAATCCTCGGCCGAGCGCGGCAATCTGGATACCCGCGCCAACACCAACAACATCATCAACACCATTTTGCCGTTCGATACCAAGAACGCGGTGAAATGGAACGCCTCCTACCTGGCCGGCTTCACTTCGGAGAAGCGCAACCTGGATGTGGAAAAGCTGCGACCGCGACTGGAAGACCAGCTGCTGTCGATTGCCCGCGCACAGGTGGAAGGCTCGGTGAAGCGCTACAACCGCGGCGTGCGCTGGGAGCAGGAACAGCTGGAGGTGCATGGCACCCGCTGGGTGTCGATGTACCTGCCGGTCTGGCTGTACTCGTACCATCAGCCTGGCAAGAACGGCGGCATGCTGCACTACATCGCGGTGAACGGCCGTACCGGCGAAACCATGGGCAGCGTGCCCGTGCAGCAATGGAAGATGCTGCTGGCGGCCCTTGCCACCGGCACCGTCATTGAAGCCCTCGCAATTGCCTTCCTGGTGGCATCGACATGAGCGACGACAGTGGCCTCTGGCTGTTGGCGGCAGGTCCGGCCGGCGCAACCGCGCTGTACTGGGCGCTGTACCGCTATTACCGCAACACCGACAAATCGCACTCCTTCGAGCACGAGACCGAAATCGAGGCGCAGCCCGTGACCGGTTCAGACCAGCAGGTGGGCCGGGTCACCGGCACCGAGGAAAAGCGCATACGCGGTGACAACGTGTACGAGTACCGGAAACGGGTGGC
Source organism: Stenotrophomonas sp. 62841_Sma (assembly GCF_056482945.1). Lineage (NCBI taxonomy): Bacteria > Pseudomonadati > Pseudomonadota > Gammaproteobacteria > Lysobacterales > Lysobacteraceae > Stenotrophomonas > Stenotrophomonas sp. 62841_Sma. Next base: position 2,496,297 of record NZ_CM151224.1, read on the forward strand.
AAGGGTGAAACCCGACCAGTAGAGCCAGGCCATGCCTGGCTGATCGACAACGCCGCAACGACGACGGTGAACAGCTTCAGCCGGGCAGATGTGTACGCGCCTGCGACTGTGGCCTGCTTCGCAGATCAGCTCTGTTTGCCATGCCTATGCTACGGCCGCTTCCACCCCTGCCATCGTTGCACCTGCCGGTGGAAGCGGCGGGGCTGGATGTCCCCGTCGGGCCGGCCGCCACGCTGCCGCCGGTCCTGCCAGTGATTTGTAACCCAACGCGGTTCAACCAATCACCAGGGGGAAGGCTATGCGCTACACACGTCGTGATTTTCTTGCCACCACCGCCAGCGCTTCATTGGCGTCACTGGTGGCGCCCGGAGCCTGGGCCAGCGGCGCCGCACCGGCCGGAAAGGCCGCGCAGGCGCGCTACCACCGCTACAACGTCACCAGCCCCGAAGGCCAGCGCATGCTGGCCAGCTACGCGCGTGGCATCAAGGCCATGTTGGCACTGCCGGCAGACGATCCACGCAACTGGTTCCGCAACGCCTTCGTGCATCTGATGGACTGCCCGCACGGCAACTGGTGGTTTTATGTCTGGCACCGGGGCTATGTCGGCTACTTCGAACAGACCATCCGTACGCTAAGCGGTGATCCGCAGTTCGCCATGCCCTACTGGGACTGGACCGAGCTGCCACGGATTCCCCCGGCGATGTTCGACGGCGTATTGACGCCCACTGACAGCGCCTATGCGCCGTATACGCGCAACCTGGCGGTCTTCACCCGGTTCATGCGCCCGGCGTTGCAGCGCTACTGGGACACGCTGGATGCAGGCCAACGCGGCCAGCTCAAGTTCCGCGGCTACCTCACTGCAGACGATGTCTGGAACGATGTGACCGGCTACAGCGTCGCGGAAAAGACCGGCATCTCGGGCAATGCGGCCTATGCGATCACCTGCGGCGCCCGCTACCTCTGGCGCGAGAATCCCGGCTTCGATGCAAAGACCGCTTCGGCCGTGTCTCCCGACACCATCCACGCGGGGCTGTCGCCGGTCGAGTTCTACAACGACGATGTCAGCCGCAGCTTCACCAGCTCGCGTACGGCCTCGCACGTGGTGCAGCCTGACGGCGCCACGAAATTCTCGGTACTGGAAGGATTCCCGCACAACAAGGTGCACAACTGCATCGGTGGCGTCGGCGCGGTCGATCCCGGCCCCTACGGCAACATGACCAACTTCCTGTCACCACTCGATCCGATCTTCTACCTGCACCACGCCAACATGGACCGCCTGTGGGATGTGTGGAACCAGCTGCAGCAATCCCGCGGCAAGCCGATCATGCCCATCAACGTCGACCAGCGGCGTCAGTTCATGAACGAACCGTTCCGGTTCTTCGTCGATGCACAGGGCAAGCCCGTTGGCGAGCGTCCGGCCAGTGCGTTCTTCTCCACCACGGCCTTCGACTACGACTACGTCTACGCGCGCCGCAACGACATGCTGGAGGCGGTCACGCTGCCGGCAGCTGCCGGCGCGGTGCGGCTGGTGCGCGGCACACGCTCCGATGGCGCCGTCCGCGTGGCTGTCCCCAATGAGGCGGTGCGCGCGCACCTGACCACATCGGGCCCGCGCCAGTTGATTGCCGAAGTGACCCTGGAGCGACCACGCGGTTTGAACAATACGCGTGAGTTCGACGTGCTGATCAACGCGCCGGCCGGCACCACCTCCGTGGCTGCCGACAGCCCGTACTACGCCGGCACGGTATCGTTCTTTGGGCCGACCATGGCGGGGATGGACCACAGCCATCCCACCACATTCGCGGTACCACTGCCGCAGAAACTGGGGGCCCTGCAGGCACTCAGTGCGGCCGATGGCGGAACGACCACGCTGGAGATCCGCCTGGTCGCATCGTCCGGCCAGGCACCGCAGACGTTCCCGGTGCTCGACGCCGCCATCCTGGTGGCACCACTGCAGCCGTGATGAAGCACGGCAGGTGCCGGCGCTGTCCGGCACCTGCCCTCGGCCTGGCAGGATTCAGCCGGCCTGCCCCAACCGCACCTTCAACTGCTGGATTTCCTGTTCGCTGACGCCGATCGACTTCAGGTACCCTTCCGCACCACCGTACTGGCTGTGCAGTGCCGCCAGGAACTGCTCCATGTTGTCCGGTGCGGTACCGGCCATACCGGCCATCTTGCGGGCGATCTCGGGGTTCTGCTTGACCAGCGCCATGATCTGCGCGTTCATCGCGCTGTCCTTCGGCTGCCCTTCCAGGTAGTGCGCGGAGATCGCGTAGTTGTGCACGATCTCGGCCTTCGGCACGCCCGCCAGGTCCAGCAGCAGGCCAGCGATGATGCCGGTGCGGTCCTTGCCGGCCGTGCAATGGAACAGCACGGCACCGTCCTGCTGCGCGGCGATGCGCTGGAACACCTGCTTGAACTGCGGCTGGCTGTGGCCCAGCCACTGCACATAGGCTTCGCCCAGCGAATCCGGGAAACTGGTCATCATCTTCTGCAGGTCCATCTTCTCGGTGCCCATCAGCGAGATGCGCTGGTAGGCGAAGCGATCATCCCTGGCCAGCAGGTCCGGCGACTGCGCCTCTTCATCGGCGGTACGCAGGTCGATATCCAGCTTCACGCCGGCCGCGGCCAGGGCATCACGGTCGGCATCGGTAAGGCGGCCGAGGTCTGCGGTGCGCACGAACGCATCGGCCGGAATCGGACCGTGGCGGCCCTGCAGGCCGGCGAAGGTACGCACGTTCCAGGCGCCCTGCAGCGGGATCACGCGCTGCGCATCGGCAGCGACGGGCTTCACGTTCGCAACGGCCGTCGGCTTCGCGGCGGCGACCTGCGGCGCATCAGCGGCAGCAGCCGTCGCAGCCATCGGCAGGCTGAGCATCAGGGCCAGGACAAGTTCGGTAGAGCGGTGCTTCATGGAATTCTCCGTTCGAATCAGAAGTTGACGGCCATTTCCAGGCCGAAGGTACGCGGGTCGTTGAAGATGCCGCTCTGGCCCAGCGCCGCGCTGTTGATCTTGTAGAACAGGTGCTGCTCATCGAGCAGGTTGCGTACCCACAACGAGAACGACATGGTGGTGCCAGTGCTGTTGACCGGCACATCCACCAGCGCCACCCGTGCGTTCACCACGAACGAGCTGTCGGTCAGCATCTGGTCGTACTCGCTGGTGTAGTAGCCATCGGACCAGTTGCCGTCCACATGGAATTTCAGCGCCGAGAAGTTGGCGAATGGGACCAGATAGTCGACCGACAGGCTGCCGGCGTTCTTCGGCGCCAGCAGCGGCTGCACGGTCACCTGCACGCCCGCACCGAACGGGTCGGTTGCTGTCTGCGCATCGATCTTCGTGTAGGCGTAGTTGAGGCCGAGCGTGAGGTTGTCAACCGGCATCACGTTGAACTCCAGCTCCGCACCCCGGGACTTGCCATCGCTCAGTGCATTGGTGGTGACCATGGTGGTGCGGGTTTCGCCGCTGTTCGGGTCGAACGGCAGCGAGAAGTCCATTTGTTTGTGCGCGATGGTCGAATCGAACACCGCCAGGTTCAGGCGGGCGCGGTTGTCCCAGAACTGCGACTTGTAGCCGAGCTCGTAGGCGGTCACTTCTTCCGGACCGAACGCGGTGTAGTTGGTCGAGCGCGAATTGGCACCGCCGGCCTTGAAGCCCGTGCTGTACTTGGCGTAGACCATCGCGTGCTCGCCGAGGTCGTAGGCGATGTTGACCATCGGGTCGAAACGGCTCCAGCGGTCCTTGAAAGCGAGATTCGTCGCCGCGCCGTTGACGGTGTACAGACTGCCCTTCTTGTCGTCACGGGTGTAGCGACCGCCGGCAGTCAGGTGCAGGCGCTGCAGTGCTTCCGGCGTCCACGTGGCCTGGCCGAACACGCCCAGGCTGTCCGTCCACGCTTTGCTGGCGCGGTCGATGCGTACCCGCGAGAGATCCAGCGGGTTGGTCGCCGGATTCACGGTGTAGCTGTTGCCACCCGGCCCCCAGACCAGCATGTTCGGGGTCTGCGCATTGTCACCGGCAGTCTCGTGGTAGTAGAACGCTCCGCCGAGGAACTGCACCTGCGAGGTATTGCCGATCAGCTGGAATTCCTGGCTGTACTGGTGCTGGTAGACCTGCGCCAGGCTGTAACGACCGAACGGCGTCCCTGCACCACCGTAAGCGGAAATCGCATCGACCAGGCCCATGTCGAACTGGCCCTGGGTGAGTTCACGGTAGGAACTGATCGACTTCAACTCCAGGTTGTCGTTCAGCGTCCACGACAGGTTCAACAGATGGCCACTGGTCCGTCCGATGTTGTCTTCCTGAGGCCCGCCCAGGATGGCGCTGTCGCGGCGATCCTGGCTGGCGCCGGCCTTCTGCAGGGGGCTGAGGTAGGCGCCTGGCACCAGCACCTGGGTGTGATATGGCGTGGTGGCATCATAGGAGCGATCGAACGCGTACAACAAAGAGAAGTCATCGCTCGGCTGCCACAGCGCACTCAGGCGGGCGCCGCGCTTGTCGTAACTGTTGAAGTCACGCTCGCCGCGCATCGGATTGTCGGTGGTGCCGCCACGCTTGGCCTGCACGGCGTCGATCTTGAAGCTGACATCGCCCACCTTGGGCAGATCCAGGTGCAGCGCACTGTTGTAGCCGCTGAAGTTGGACACGCCCGCGCTGACGTTGCCGCCAAACTCGCCGGTCGGCGCCTTGGTGACGATGCTCACCGCGCCGCCTTCGGTATTGCGGCCGAACAGCGTGCCCTGCGGCCCCTTCAGCACTTCGATGCGCTCCACGTCGTAGAGCATGCTGCCCAGGCCCTGCGCGCGGCCCATGAACACCCCGTCGACGTAGATGCCGACGCCGGCATCGCGGGCCGGTTGGTTGGCGTCGCCGGAGGCACCGATGCCACGGATGCCGATGTTCAGCGCAGAACTGCGGGTAGCGAACGGCGTGACCCGCAGTGATGGGATGGAGCCATCGGACAAGCTGCCCAGCGAAATCGCGCTGCGGTCCTTCAGCGCTTCGGCATCGACCACCGATACCGAGATCGGGGTCTCCTGCAGGTTGGTGGCGCGTTTCTGCGCAGTCACCATCACCTGGTCAAGGGCGACCACGGTGCGCGCGGCATCGGCGGATGCCTCGGCGTCGGCGCTGGGACTGTCTTCGGCTTGGGCCAGCGCCGGCAGTGCGGCGGCAATGGCGAGGGTGAGCAGCGGGCGGTGCAGCAGGGCGTGGCGCATCGGACTCATTCGCGGAAGGAGAAGGCCGGCGCAGTCTGGGAGGCGGGAATTACAAATGAATGACCGTTCATTCACACCTTTTGTGACGTACTATCCCGCCTCTGGACGCCCCGACTTCATGCAATGACGCCGAAAACCGCCGTAGCTGCACCCGCTGACGCCCCTGCCGCCGCCCATGCCGAAGCCCAGCGCCGGCGCATCCTCGACGCCGCCCAGAAGTGCTTCATCACCCGTGGTTTCCATGCCGGTTCGATCGGCGATATCGCTGCCGAGGCCGAGATCAGCCAGGGCCTGATGTACCGCTATTTCGCCAACAAGCGCGCCCTGATCCTGGCCCTGATCGAGCGCCAGCTGCGCCACGACCAGGCCTCGATCAGCGAGATGCCGGTGGCGTCCGATCTTATTGATGGGCTGCTGGAGTGCTACCAGCAATGGGCGCGCGGCGAGGTGCTGCCGATCCACGGCAATGCCATCGCCAGCGTGGCCCTGTACGCAGAGATCAATGCCGAGGCGCATCGCGACCCGATGCTGGCCGAGGTGCTGCGTACTCATGACAAACAGACCAGCGCCGCGATCCATGCCTGGCTGCGCCAGCGTGACGTCAATCTGGGCCGCGCCGTGGACGAAGAGCGTATTGCCAGCCGAACCCTGCTGCTGCGACTGCTGGTGGAAGGTCTGGCGATGCGCGCCGTGCGCGATCCCGACCTGCCTCCGGAACGCGTGCGGGCGCTGCTGGCCGATGCGATTGGTCGTGTGATGGGGTAGTGCCGGCCGCTGGCCGGCATCTGCAGTACCCCGGCGTCACGAAGTTGCCGGCCAGCGGCCGGCACTACCCAGCCTATGCGGCCCACCATTGCGGCTGCTGGCGGAACGCCCCGTGATGCGTGCGTTGCGCGTTGCGTCGCCTGCCGGCCAATCGACCGGTAATGCCGGCCGCTGGCCGGCATCTGCAATGATCCGGATGTCATGAGGTTGCCGGCCAGCGGCCGGCACTACCCCGTCGTTACCCCGTCGTTCGACACGCGCTGCATGTCCGCGACCGCCGTCGCGTTTTGGCTCGACCCACGTGCGGCACACCGAAACGCTGATGCCAACGCGTCACACCGGCATCACCCGACGCTGGCGATATATAACGCGGCACGCACTAGCGTAGTGCCCGACAGCCGAAGCCGCCCTCGCCACCCTGCCCTGAAAAGCGCCATGGACGAAGCCGAACGACTGCTTGAACTCGACCGCCTGCACCTGCTCGACACGCCACCAGAGCCTGTTTTCGATGCGATCGTCGCCGCCGCGCGTGCCGCTACCGGCATGACCATGGCTCTGATTTCAGTTGTTGCCGACGAGCGCCAGTGGTTCAAGGCAAACATCGGGCTGGAAGGTGTCAGCGAAACCGCGCGCGAGATTTCCTTCTGCACGCATGCCATCCAGCAGGACGCGCTGTTCGAGATTCCGGACGCGCGCCAGGACCCTCGCTTCTCCACCAATCCCCTGGTGACCGGCGGCCCGCGCATCCGTCACTACGCGGGCATCTCGCTGGGCTCGGCGCATGGCGCGCGCATAGGAACGCTGTGCCTGCTCGACCCGATGCCGGGCGTTCTGTCTCCCTCCCAGCGCGAATTGATGGTGCATCTGGCCCGGGTCACCACCCAGGTGCTGGAGCAGCGCAGCACGCTGATGGCCCAGGTCGGCCAGGCCAAGGCCCTGCATCGTGAGCTGAAGCGCAGCGAGGACTTCCTGGAGCGCACGAACCGCGCGGCCCGGGTGGGTGGCTGGGAAATGGACCTGGTCAGCAACGAGGTCCGCTGGACCCGCGAAACCAAGCAGATCCACGGCGTGCGCAGCAACTTCGAACCGACGCTCGAAACTGCGCTCTCGTTCTATCGCGAGGACAGCCGAAACATCATCCGCACGGCGGTGCAGCGTTGCATCGATGAAGGCACGTCGTGGGAGGTGCAGCTGCCGATGACCACCGCCGACGGACGAGCCATCTGGACCCGCGTGGTTAGAGGCCGGCAGCAGGTCGATGGCCGGCCGCGGCTGGTCGGGGCCATACAGGACATCACCGAGGAGCGCGCCGCGCTGGATGCACTGGAAGCCAGCGAAACCCGCTACCGGCGGCTGTTCCACTACAGCCTTGGCCTGATCTGCACCCACACGCTGGAGGGCGTGCTGACCTCGGTGAACCCAGCGGCCGTGCAGTCACTGGGCTTCGATGAGAGCTACATGATCGGGCGCAGCTTGTGCGACCTGATGCCGCCGGAGAAGCGGGCCGCGTTCAAGGCGTATCTGGAACGCATCGCAGTCAACCACACCGATGCCGGCGTCATCGAGCTGATCGCCGCCGATGGTACCCGGCATTTCTGGGCGTATCACAACGTGCTCGACAACGAGGCCACCCCACCCTACGTGCTCGGCCATGCTCAGGACGTCACCGCACTGCGGATGCAGGAACAGCAGTTGCGCGAGATGTCCTTCAAGGATCCCCTCACCCAGAGCTACAACCGCCGCTTCCTGCCCCGCCTGGACGAACTGATCGACCAGCCTTGGGCCTGCCTGATGTTCGATCTGGATCATTTCAAGCAGATAAACGACACCCAGGGCCATGCACGGGGTGACACGGTGCTGGTCGAGTTCGCCGCCTTCCTGCGCGCTCCACTGGGGTCAATGGAAAGCGTAGTGCGTATGGGTGGCGACGAGTTCATGGTGGTGCTGACTGCACCGGAACCGGGACGGCTGGCCGCGCTGGAGCAGTGGTATGCGCAGCATGCCGGGCAGTCACCCACACCCTTCTCGCTGGGCGCGACCCACCATGCACCCGGCGAGACGGTGGCCGACACCCTGCAGCGCGCCGACAGCCGTCTGTATCGCGAGCGTGCACGCGTGCGCACGCATCCGCGCCCCTCATCCTGAGGCTGCTCCTATGGAGCCAAAGGCAACGGCTCCTGCCGTTGCCTTCGGCTCCACAAATGCCCGCACCGGGCCTGCACCTACTCCGCTGCCAGCGCCTGGATCGGATCCAGTTGTGCCGCGCTGCGCGCCGGGAAGTAGCCGAAGCCAAGCCCGATCGCAGACGAGCATGCCAGCGCGGCAAGCACAGGGCCCGCCGTGAACAGGAACGGCACACCCAGCGACAGCAGGCTGGACAGCGCACCCACGCCGAATGCGAACAGCACCCCCAGCACGCCACCGAACAGGCAGATCAGCACGGCCTCGATCAGGAACTGGCGCAGGATGTCGCCCTGCCGCGCGCCCACCGCCAGCCGCACGCCGATCTCGCGCACGCGCTCCTTCACCGAGACCAGCATGATGTTCATCACCCCCACCCCGCCGACCACCAGCGCCACTGCTGCGATGGCCGAAACCAACGCTGCCATGGTCTGGCTGGACTTCATCACCGCCTTGCGGATCTGGTCGGCGTTGTAGATAAAGAAGTCACGACGGCCATGCAACCGCTCCAGCTCGGCCCCCAGCGAGGCCTCGGCGGCGTTGGTGGGCACGTCGTCGCGCACACGCACCGTGATGCTCTCCAGGCGCTCGCTGCCCAGCAGCCGCGAGGCCGCCGAGGTATACGGCACGTAGACCGTCGGGGTTGCACCGCCAGCGAACGCATTGGCCCCGACCACACCGATCACCTCCACCGGCATGCCGCCCAGCAGCACCGTGCTGCCGATCGGGCTGCCGCTGAACAGCGCTTTGGCCGCCTTCTGGTCGACCACGCCCACGGCACGGTGCGCATCCACTTCGGCGTCGGTGAAGAAGCGGCCGGCCTTCAGCCGCAGCCCACGCGCGCGCGGCATGTCGGCCCCCACGCCCAGCACCTGGGTGTTGGCACGCCGGTTGCCCTGCAGCGCTGCCACCGATCCGCTCAGGTTCGGGCTTACGCTGTCCACGTAACTCAACGCCGCAAGATATTCCGCATCGCCCACCACCAGCGTCTCGATCTCCGCCGAGCGCGGGTCACCGAAATCCGAGCCTGGGAAGATCTCCAGCGTACTGGCGCCCAGTTCGTTGATCTGTGATTCAACCTGCGCCTGTGCACCCTTGCCCAGCGCAACCACGGTCACCACGGCCGCTACGCCGATGATGATCCCGAGCATGGTCAGCAGCGTGCGCAGGCGATGGGCCAGCATCGAGCGCACGGCCATGCGCGCGGCTTCGCGAATCGCATCCATGCGTGCGCGGCGCTCGGTGACCGGCGACACGCCGCGTTCGGTCCCGGGTGTTTCAGCCACAGCACGCGATCCCCGCTCGCCGCGGTCGGTCACCACCCGGCCGTCGGCGATCTCGATCACCCGCGCCGCGTTGGCGGCAATCGCCGCATCGTGTGTCACCAGGATCACCGTGTGGCCCTGTGCATGCAGGCGCTTCAGCTCGGCCATCACCTGCTGACCACTGGCGTGATCGAGCGCGCCGGTGGGTTCATCGGCCAGCACGATCGCGCCGCCGTTCATCAGCGAACGGGCAATGGACACGCGCTGCTGCTGGCCGCCGGACAGCTGGCTCGGCAGGTTCGCCATGCGTTCGCCCAGCCCCAGCGTTTCCAGCAGCGTGCGTGCACGGGAAGTGCGCACGTCCGCCTCCACGCCGGCATAGACTGCCGGCAGCGCCACGTTCTCGGTGGCGCTCAGGTTCTCCATCAGGTTGTAGCGCTGGAAGATGAAGCCGAAATGCTCGCGGCGCAGGCGTGCCAGCGCGTCCGGCGCCATCTGCTCGGTGGCCTCGCCGTTCACCCGATAGCTGCCCTCGGTCGGCCGGTCCAGGCAGCCAAGGATGTTCATCAGCGTGGACTTGCCCGAGCCCGAGGGGCCGATGATGGCGATGAACTCGCCGGCATCGATGCGCAGCGAAACATCCTTCAGCACCACCACCTCACCGGCGGCGGAGCGATAGGCGCGCGATACGCCATGCAGTTCCAGCAGTGCGTCGGCCATGCTCACATCCCCAACAGGCTGGCGGCTTCCGGCTCAGCGCCGCTGGGCGCCTGGCCGACCACCACGTTCTCGCCCTCGCGCAGGCCGGACAGGATCTGCACGGCGGTGGCGGTGCGCAGGCCGGTCGTCACTGCACGCTGCTGGGGGCGGCCCTTGGTGTCCACCACGCGCACGGTTCCACGGCTGCCGTCCTTGCCATCCGAATCGACCAGCGCCGTCAATGGCACCTGCAGCGCGTTGGCAACCCGTGCCAGCTGCAGGGTCACCTTCACCGTCATCGAGGGCTTCAGCTTCAGGCCGGGATTGGCCACGTCGAACAGGCCGGCGTAGTACACCGCCTTCGGCGTCTGCGCAGAGCCACCCGCATTGCCGGTGGCGACGTCGGCAATCGAGGACGGCGCCGGTTCCAGCTGCTGCAGGTGGGATTCATAGCGGCGGCCGCTCGGCCCCAGTGTCGAGAACCACAGCGGTTGTCCCGGTGCCACCAGCTCGACATCAGCCTCGGCGATCTCGGCGCGCACGGTCATCGTATCCATCTGCGCCAGCATTACGATGGTCGGCGTGGTCTGCATCGAGTTCAACGTCTGCCCGGCCTTGGTGACGATGGCCACGATGTAACCGTCGCTGGGCGAAACAATGCGGGTATAGCCCAGGTTGATCCGTGCGGTTTCGACCTGGGTCACGGCCTGGTCGATCTGCGCCTGCAGCGCGGCCACCTCTGAGCGTGCCGCATCGCGCGCCACGCGTGCGGCTTCGAAACCTTCCTGTGACACCAGGCGCGACGCCACCAGCTGCGACTGCCGCTGGTAAGCACGACTGGCCTGCGCATAGCGGGCCTGGCTGGCGGCATGCTGGGCGCGCAGCGTGTTGGTGGCCGCCTCGGCACTGCGCAGCGCGATACGCTGCGGCTGCGAATCGACCTCGGCGATCAGGTCACCGGCCTGTACGCGCTGGCCCAGCACCACATGCAGGCGCTTGACCTGGCCGGACACCTGCGCACCCACCGCCACCAGCTCCTTGGGATGGACCCGGCCGACCGCCTGTACGGTCTTCTCCAGATCCGCCACCCTTGCCGGTGCGGTGATCAGCGCGGCATCATCGCCGCCGGCAAACGCCCACCATCCAGCGCCGGCGGCCAATGTGGCCACCGTAGCGGCAATGATCCAGGTCCTGCCGTTGCTCATCGAAACGCCCGGCTGCGTGCAGTCGCCCAGTGCGACCGCCGAAACCGCAGTCTGGAAGCCGCGGATGGACGTTTCTTGGAGCCACTGTGGAGATTGCATGGAGGCGCGGCAGCCGTTCAGGCACCAGCCCCGCGCCTGAATGCTGCGGCCTGCGTCCACGCAATCTCGACACAATCTCGACCGAGTCTCCATCAACGGTCGCTAGCCTCGTCGGCCTCGCCGACTGCCCGCCTGCCGTGTCCCTTTCCCATCCAGACCTGCCACCCATCGATGTGCGCCGTGCCTACCTGGCGTGGTGTGCGCCTTCGCCGTGGTTGATCGCCGTCGTGTTGGCATCGACCACCAGCTGGATGCTGGCCGCGCCGGATCCGTTACCCCCGCTGCTGGCGGGCTTCGGGGCGGCCGCCCTGGTGGGGTTCCGCAGCGATGGGCCCGGTGGCACTGGCCGTTCCGGCGCACTCGCGTCGCTGGCGCTGATTGGTCTGGCGGTCTGGGCGGCAACGCACCCGGTCGCCGACGCCACCCTGCATCTGCTGCTCGCCCTAGCCACTCTCGTGGTCGTCGCCCTGCTGGCACTGCGCCTGCGCGCCATCCTGGGCATGGCCTTGCGGCTGCAGGCCCGGATAGATGCCACTCCCATGGCATCGCGCTGGAGCAAGCTGCCGGCGGCGGTGTCCACCCTGATGCTGCAGCAGCTGCGCGGCGCAGGTGCAGTGGAACCGAGTCTGCGGCGCACGCTGGTGCTGGCCACCCTGGCCTGGGCTGCCAACGAAGAGGCGCAGGACATGCAGTGCCGACGATGACCCTGCCCCAGATCCCGCTCTTGCCCACCCTTGCCCCGAACCCGCATCACGCAATGAACGATCTCCGTACCCGACAGGCACCCTTGGTGCTGATTGCCGAAGATGAGGGCGAAATCGCCGACATCCTCAGTGCCTACCTGGCCCGTTCCGGCCTGCGCAGCGCCCGCGCCGCCGACGGTGAGGCGGCACTCGCCAGCCACCGCCAACTGCGTCCGGACCTGGTGCTGCTGGATGTGCAGATGCCAAAACTGGATGGCTGGCAGGTGCTGAGCGAACTGCGACGGATCGGCAACACCCCCGTCATCATGCTCACTGCGCTCGACCAGGACGTGGACAAGCTGACCGGCCTGCGCGTGGGCGCCGACGACTACGTGGCCAAGCCGTTCAATCCGGCCGAGATCGTCGCCCGCATCCAGGCCGTGCTGCGCCGGAGTTCCCGGCCCCTGGTCGAAGCGCCCAACGGGCTGATCCGCCAAGGGCCCTTCGAGATCGACCTGCGCAGCCACGAGGTGACCGTGCGCCATGGCGAGCAGGTGCACGAGCTGAACTTCACCCTCACCGAGTTCCGGCTGCTGGTGCACATGGCGCGTGCGCCACGGCAGGTGCATGCGCGGGCCGATCTCCTGCATGCCTGCCTGCCCGAGGGCGACGCGCAGGAACGCACCGTCGACAGCCATGTCAGCAAACTGCGGCGCAAGCTGGAGGATGTCGGCGTGATCGGCATTCCCGCCACCATCCGCGGCGTCGGCTACCGCTTCCTGGACTGAATGATGAACCCCAAAGGCAAGAGCATCGGACGCCAGATCACGCTGTCCATCACGGTGGCCTCGCTGTGTTCGACAGTGCTGTCGATCAGCGGCTTCTACCTGTTCTATTACCTCATGGAGGTGTTCTATCCGCGCTGGTACGACGAGCCGGAAACGATCATGCCGTCCGGGCTGGAATGGCTGTGGATCGGATTGACCGCCACCGTGGTCGTCATCTTCGCCACGCTGGTCGCCTCGCGCCTGACCCGGCGCATCATCACGCCGTTGAACTCGGTGGCCGAAAGCCTGCGCCGGGTCGCCAGTGGCGATCTGGAAGCGCGTGCACGCGGTGGTGATACCACGATGGCCGAAGCGGCCACGCTGGTCAGCGATTTCAACTCCATGGCAGAACGGCTGAGCCGGATGTCCGAGAACCGGGTGTTCTGGAACGCGGCGATCGCGCATGAACTGCGCACGCCGATGACCATCCTGCGCGGCCGCCTGCAGGGCATCGCCGAAGGCGTGTTCGAGCCGGGGCCTGAGCAGTTCAACAGCATGCTCACCCAGCTGGAAGGCCTGACCCGCATCATCGAGGACCTGCGCGTGGTCAGCCTGGCCGAGAGTGGCCACCTGGATCTGCGCCTGCAGCGCAGCGATGTCAGTGTGCAGGTGGCCGCGGTGGTTGAAGCGATGTCCGAGGCACTGACCCAGAGTGGTTTCTCGGTAACGCTGGACGCACGGCCGTCGCTGGCCGACTGCGATCCCGCGCGCATCCGCCAGGCGGTGCTGGCGCTGTTGGAGAACGCGCGCCGCCATGCCATTCCCTGCCCGCTGCGGGTGTACGTGACGCTGGCCGAAGGCCATTGCACCGTCACGGTGGAAGATGGCGGCCCCGGTGTGCCGGACGACCTTCGCGACAGCATCTTCGAAGCCTTCCAGCGCACGGATGTCTCGCGTTCGCGGCAGAGTGGTGGCTCCGGGCTTGGCCTGGCCGTGGTGCGTGCGATTGCCGTGGCCCATCACGGAACAGCGCTATGCCGGGCCACCGAACGTGGTGGCAGTGCCTTCGAAATCCGCTGGCCGGTGCATGCCCGCCGTTGAGGCGGTAGACACTGCCCTGGTAGCGGCCCACCTTGGTGGACATTCGCATCGCTGAACGGCGCCGGTTTCTCCACGCAATCTCCATCGTCCCTCCATGCCTTCTCCAAAGGGCTGCAGATACTGGGCGCGATCCGGGAGATGGCAGGCATCCGTCCCCTGCCCTGACTCCGACCCACCCAGGCATCCCCATGAAACCCCCACACGATCCGGCGGCCGCCGCCGGCAGCATCGGCCAGCAGAACGCGGCCGCCACTCTCAAGGCCATCCTGCGAACCTATCCGTGGCAGCTCACCGGCACCTTTTCGCTGGTGGCGCTGGAAAATGCGCTGCTGCTGGCGTATCCGCTGTTTGCCGGCTTCGCGGTGGATGCGATCATCCGCGGCAACATCGGCCACGCCATCTCCTACGCCGGCGTGGTACTGCTGTTCTGGCTGGTCGGTGCTGCCCGCCGTGCGGTCGATACGCGTACCTTCACCCGCATCTATGCCGACCTGGCGGTGAACGTGGTGCAGGCGCAGCGCAGGCTGGGCCACGCCACCTCCACCTCGGCCGCACGCGTTGTGCTGGCCCGTGAGTTCGTCGACTTCTTCGAAAAGCACGTACCGATCATCGCCACCGCGCTGGTATCAATGTTTGGTGCGGCGGTGATGCTGCTGGTGATCGAACCGCTGGTGGGCGCCGCGAGCCTGATCGCCTTGCTCGGAGCGGTGTTGCTGATGCCGTCGTTCGCACGCCGCAACGAGCAGCTGCATGGGCGACTGAACAACCGGCTGGAGCATGAGATCCGCCTGGTCGACCGGGTCAGTCCTTCGGTGCTGCGTCGCCACTACACCACGCTGTCGCGGCTGCGCATCCTGCTCTCCGATCGCGAAGCCGGTGCCTTCGTGGTTGTTGGCGCAGCGGCAGCGGTGCTGTTCGCGCTGACGATCGGCCGTCTCGCCACCACCGACGGTGTGACGCCGGGTCATGTGTACGCGGTGATGACCTATCTGTGGACGTTCGTCGGGAGCCTGGACGATGCACCGTCGATGGTGGATCAGCTGGCGCGGTTGAAGGACATCGGCCGGCGAGTCAGCCCGGGCATGGAAGATGCGGAGCGCAAGGATGCCGCTTGACCGGTAGATGCCCACTTTGGTGGGCAACGATGTATAGCGGCGCCAACCAAGGTTGGCGACTACCGGGGCAACGGTGCCAACCAGGATTGGCGATTACCTCGCGGAAGGACATCGGCCGCCGCGTCAGCCCCGGCATGGAGGATGCGGAGCGCAAGGACGCCGCGTGACCGGTAGATGCCCACCTTGGTGGGCAACGATGTATAGCGGCGCCAACCAAGGTTGGCGACTACCGGGGCAACGGTGCCAACCAGGATTGGCGATTACCTCGCGGAAGGACATCGGCCGCCGCGTCAGCCCGGGCATGGAAGATGCGGAGCACAAGGATGCCGCGTGACCGGTAGATGCCCACCTTGGTGGGCACCGACACATCGCGGCGCCAACCAAGGTTGGCGACTACCAAGGCAACGGCGCCAACCAAGGTTGGCGACTACGTTGCCGTGCGCCCGCACATCGCCAATGCACCGATGATCAACGCTTCCATGCTGCGGTCGAACTCGGCCTCCTGCGCCTTCCGATCCAGCGGGCGTCGCGTGGTATCCACCACCGCATGGCGTGAGTACACGGTGTCGGCCAACGCCACGGCGTGATAGGCCACGGTCGACAGCAGCCACGCCGCCTGCTCGAGCGGCAGATCATGCACGCGGCTGAATTCGGCATGGTGGCGCTGGATGCGCGCCAGCATCTCCGGTGTCTTCGCGCCGTGGCTGACCAGGAACGGCGCCAGGCCCGGATTCCCGTCCACCAGCGTCCGCAGTGAACGTTGGAACGCACGCAGATCCTCCTCGATGCTGCGCCGGCCAGCGGCATCCAGTGCCGGTGCCTGCCAACGCTCGAAGATCGCCTCGGCCACCAGCTCGCGCAGTGCCGCCAGATTCGCCACATGCTTGTACAGCGCGATGTGGCTGACCCCCAGTGCCGCCGACACGCCCACGAAGCTCAGCCCCGGCAGCGTCATGGCAATGCCGGCGTCGGCGATGCGCTCGCGGGTGATGCTGGGCGGTCGCCCACGGGCAGCGGTCTTTTTCGGTGCAGCCATGCGGTAACGGTTCCTGCGCGGTGCGCGGGCAAGGGCTGTCATGGTGGTCCGCAGCGACGCCGCGGTCAACGCGTCGCTGCGGTCCGTGGACAGGCCCCGGTTGCGGCACGATCAATTTAGTTTACTATGATGTAACTAATTCGCATTTGCAGTGTCCAGGATCGTTGTCGATGTCCGCGTCCCCCACTTCAATCACCCCGGCCGGGCCGCTGCGCGGCGCCGACCATGATCGCGGCCTGCAGGCGCTGCAGGTCCAGGTGGTCGCGGTTGCACAGCCGTGCGCCAGCCTGCTGCGCCTCGTGGTCCAGCTGCCGGAACATGCAGAACTCGCGCCCTGGCAGCGTGCCAACACCGCCGTGCGCATCCAGCTCGGCGCCACGTTCGGCGATGTGTCACGGATCTACACCGTGCGCAGCCTCGATCCCAACACCCGCCAGTTCACCCTGGACGTAGTGCTGCACGAGGCGCCGGGGCCGATGCTGGCCTGGGTACGTGCGCTGCGCCCCGGTGATGCCTTCGATCTGACCGGACCGCGCCCCCATCTGCAGGTACCGCAGCGCGAGGGCACCTGCGCCCTCCTGTTCGCCGACCCAAGCGCCATCCCTGCCCTGTTTGCATTGCTGCAGCAGTGGCCGGCCGACCTGCGCGCAGAGGCCTGGATCGCCTCGGATGATGCATTCCCGGTAGACGAACTGCCCGCCATTGAAGGTGTCCGCGTGCTCCGCCTCGCCACCGGTGACGTGCCGTTGCTGCAGCAGGCGCGCCAACTGCGGCCGGAACCCGGCAGCACGGTCTGGGCGGCCGGCGAGCGCGAGGAAATGCGTGCCCTGCGCCGCCACTTCATCGAAACGGTCGGCCTGCCACGCAGCGACGTTGCCGTGGCCGGCTACTGGAAACGTGGCGAGACCACCACCGAGACCGACCAGCGTCGCCGCCGCAACTACGAGCGCGTGCTGGCACGCGGCGGTGGCCTGCAGGACCTCGACGACCTCGCCGACGATATCTGATCCACCCCGCAGTATCCGCGCCCCGCGCTTCGTTCCACCCAGCCACAGATCGCCCACGCACCTCGCGTGCAGCACTGCCACACCGGAAGTGCCGTGCCCTCTGCCAGCCATTCCACAGCCCGCGTCGTCCTGCCCCTGCAGGTCACAGACGGCGCCGTGCTGGCCGATCGCACGACCCACCACACGAGAACCGCCATGTCCCTCCCCCTGCGAACCCTGCCCCTCCCACGCCGCTCGGCGCTGTCCCTGGCCGCCCGTGCAGCGTTGCTGCCCACCCTGCTGATCGCCACCGCCGCGCACGCCAACGATGCACCCGATGGCGCCCGCCAGTTGCCCACGGTGAACGTGCGCGCCGACAAGTCCGCTCCCACCGATGCCTATGCGGGTGGCCAGGTCACGCGCGGCAGCCGCGTCGGCCTGCTCGGCGAGCGCGACTTCATGGACACGCCGTTCAACACCACCCGCTACACCGCCGAATTCATCGACAACATCCAGGCGCCGGACCTGGTGCGGGTCATCGCACTGACCGACCCCAGCGTCTACAACAGTGGCTCCAGTGGTGGCATCACCGACTACTTCAACATCCGCGGTTTCGGTGTCGCCTCGTCGGATATCGGCTTTGGTGGCCTGTACGGGCTGATCCCCTACTACCGCGTCACTCCCGAACTGGCCGAGAGCATCGAAGTGCTGAAGGGCCCGTCCGCGCTGCTCAACGGCATGCCGCCCGGTGGCTCGGTGGGCGGTGCGGTTAACGTGGTACCCAAGCGTGCAGGCGACACACCACTGACCCGCTTCACCGCCAGCTACGGCAGCGACGCGCAGTGGGGCGGTCACCTGGATGTCGGCCGCCGCTTCGGCGCGGACAAGCAGTTCGGCGTACGCCTCAATGCCGTGCATCGCGACGGCGACACCGCCACCGACCACCAGCAGCACAAGACGCAGCTCGCATCGCTCGGCCTGGACTGGCGTGGTGAGCGCTCGCAGGTGTCGCTGGACCTGTTCAGCAGCCGCGACCATGTGGATGGCCTCAACCGTGGCGTCTCGCTGGCGCCCGGCCTGGCCGTGCCCCGCCCGCCGAAAGCCAGCACCCTGTTTGCACCGGACTGGACCTTCAGCACCGTCAAGGACCAGGCCGCCGCACTGCGCTGGTCGTTCGACATCAATGACTACCTGCAGGCGCATGCCAGCTACGGCCACGGCCATACCGATTTCGACTCCATCGCCAGTGCCACCACGCTGATCACCAACACCGCCGGCGACTTCCGCAACAACTTCGCCCACCAACGCTTCATCTACAGCAAGGACACCGCCGAAGCCGGATTGTCGGCGCGCTTCCGCACCGGCGCGGTCGATCACGCGCTGGCCATCAGTGCAGCCTGGTACCAGCACGACCAGAAGTTCGGCTTCAAGCGCAACCTGCTGGCCCGCGATTGGGTAACCAATATCTACAACCCGCAGTGGGGCCCTGCCATCGACCGCAGCTTCAGTGATGCGTCGCTGCCGAAGACCGCGGAAGTGCGCACCACCAGCTTCGGCATCGCCGATACGCTGTCCTTCATCGATGATCGTGTGCAGCTGACCCTGGGCATCCGTCACCAGACCGTGCTCAGCGATACCTTCGATGGCGGCACAGGCAAGCGCACCGCACGCTACGACGCCAGCGCCAACACCCCGGCCGGTGCACTGCTTTTCAAGGCCAGCGACCGCCTGTCACTGTATGCCAATTACATCGAAGGCCTGAGCCAGGGCAGCACCGCCCCGGCAACCGCCGCCAACGCGGGCGACGTGTTCCCGCCGTTCAAGACCCGCCAGCGCGAGGTCGGTGCCAAGCTCGACTTCGGCCGCTTGGCCAGCGCATTGAGCGTGTACGAGATCGAAAAGCCCAGCTCCTACACCGACCCGGCGACCAACGTGTTCTCGTTCGGCGGCCAGCAGCGCAACCGGGGCGTGGAATGGACTGTGTTCGGCCAGGCCACCGAACAGCTGCGCGTGCTCGGTGGCATCGGCTGGCTGCAGCCGAAGCTGACCCGTACCCAGGGCGGCGTCAACGAAGGTCGGTTGGCGACGGCCACACCGCAATGGCAGGGCAAGCTCGGCGTCGAATGGGACGTGCCGACCGTGGCCGGCCTCACCCTCACCGGCAACGCGGTCAGCCTGTCCAAGGGCTACATCACTGCTGACAACAGCCAGTGGGTGGCGGGCCGCACCGTGTTCGATCTCGGTGCCCGCTATGCGACGCAAGCGGCCGGCCATCCGCTGGTACTGCGCGCCACTGTGCAGAACCTGACCAACAAGGCGTACTGGGCAGGCAGCCTCGGCTCCGGGCTGGGCACGCCACGCACCGCCCTGCTGTCGGCCACCGTCGATTTCTGATCCTCGTTTCAAGGGCGCCACGCCATTGCGCGTGGTGCCCTGGAGAAGTGCTTTGACCGTTTCCCGTACCGCCTCCGTGCTGACCTGGCTGCCCCTGGTCTCACGCATCATCGCCGCGTTGTTCGGCGGCTATGTGCTGGCCGCACTGTGCAGCATCGCGGCACTGGCGCTGCCCATCGATGGTCGCCAGGCCGTGTTCACTGGCATGCTGGCCAGCTTCCTGCTGTACGCCGGCGCCGTGGTCTGGGTGTTCGCGGTGCGCTCGGCGTGGCGCGCGTGGCTGGGCCTGCTCCTCGTCGCGTTGCCCTTGTGGTTGATCGCACAGACGGTCGGCAACGGAGGCGCTGCATGAGCAAGGTAGATCGCACTCCGAAGCCACGCGGCATCCGCCAGACCATGTCCGACCTGCATATCTGGGTGGGGCTGCTGGCCGGATGGATCCTGTACGCGATGTTTCTCACCGGCACCGCCAGCTACTTCCGCGACGAGCTCTCGCGCTACACCCGCCCGGAAATCGCCACACCGTCCCTGTTGCCGGACGCCGCTGTGGTTGCGCAGCGTACCGTCACGGCGATCATGGCCGACACGCCTGCGGCCAGCCAGATCAACCTCAGCCTGCCGAGCACGCGCATGCCGTGGGTGTCGGCGATGTGGGCCAGCCCGGGTGGGCGCGGCCGGCATGGTTTCGACTCGGGCCTGTTCGACGCCAGCACCGGTGCGCCACTGCAGGCACGCGACACCGGCGGCGGTGACTTCTTCTATGCGTTCCACTTCAACCTGCACTACATGCCGGCGATGTGGGGCCGCTGGATCGTCGGCCTGTGCGCGATGTTCATGCTGGTCGCCATCGTCAGCGGCGTAATCACCCACAAGAAGATCTTCGCCGACTTCTTCACTTTCCGCTGGGGCAAGGGCCAGCGCTCTTGGCTGGATGGACACGCGGCGCTGTCGGTACTCGGCCTGCCGTTCCACTTCATGATCACCTGGAGCGGCCTGGTGATGCTGGCGGTACTGTACATGCCGTGGGGCCTGGCCAAGCTCCCGGACAAGCGCCAGCAGGCCGAGGTCGTCAGCGAGATGCGCCTGTTCCTGCCACCGCAGAAGGCCGCCGGCCACCCTGCTCCGCTCACCAACGTCGGTGCACTGGTGCAGCAGGCCGAGCAGCGCTGGGGAGCCGGCACGGTGGGCAGCGTGCAGGTGCAGAATCCCGGCGACGAGAACGCACGCGTGGCCGTGGTGCGTGCGCAGTCCAGCCGTGTTTCGACCACCCCGAACTATCTGCTGTTCGACGGCAGCGGTGGGCAGCTGCTGCAGATCAAGGAACACTCGGGCGTTGCCGCCGATACCCAGGGCGTGCTGTATGGCCTGCACCTGGGCCGCTTCGCCGATGCCGCCCTGCGCTGGCTGTACTTCATCGTCAGCCTGGCCGGCACGGCCATGGTCGGCACCGGGCTGGTGCTGTGGACGGTCAAGCGCCGTGCGCAGCTGCCCGATCCGCAGCGACCGTACTTCGGCTTCCGCCTGGTCGAGCGGCTCAACATTGCCACGGTCGCCGGCCTGTCGGTGGCGATGACCGCCTACCTGTGGGCGAACCGCCTGCTGCCCGTTGCCACGGGCGGGCGTGCGGCGTGGGAGGTGCATGTGTTCTTCCTGGCCTGGGCGGCCATGTTCGTGCACGCCACGCTGCGTACACCGAAGCGAGCATGGGTCGAACAGTTCCTGCTGGCGGCGTTGCTGCTGGCGCTGCTGCCGGTGCTGACTGCGGTGACCACGCTGCATCCGCTGTGGCGCACGCTGGCCGCGGGCGACTGGGCATTCGCTGGCACCGACCTGACCCTGCTGGCATTGGCCGCCCTGCACACGCTGCTGGCCTGGCGCACCTGGCGGCATGCGCCGAAGGTGAAACGCGCCCGGCCGTCTGCCGCGTCACGCACTGCGGCACCGGAGGCCAGCGCATGATCCACGTCATTCTGTTCGTGTTGTCGCTGGCCGCGTTCGCCTGCCTGGCACTGGCGATGGAGCGTCATCAGCGGGACGTATTCCGTCGTGTGCTGAGCGCGCAGGCAACCCAGCAGCTGCGCGCGATTGGCTGGGCACTGCTGGTGTTCAGTACCGTGTTTGCCATGCGCGGGTTGGGCGTGGGTTTCGGTCTGGCTGCGCTGTCCGGTCACACCAGCGTTGCCGCGGGCGTGGTGGTGTTGGCGATGGTGGTGCATGGGCGGTGGAATCGGTAGATGCCCACCTTGGTGGGCACCGATGCATCGCGGCGCCAACCAAGGTTGGCGACTACCGGGCCTGAGCGGCGTTGCTTTGGTAGCTGCCCACCTTGGTGGGCACCGATGCATCGCGGCGCCAACCAAGGTTGGCGACTACCGGGCCTGAGCGGCGTTGCTTCGGTAGATGCCCACCTTGGTGGGCACCGATGCATCGCGGCGCCAACCAAGGTTGGCGACTACCTGGACCTACAGGCACCCATGCGCCGCTAGGCGCTACAGAAAAGCGGCCATGCGCTGCAGTTCGTCTTCAAGCGCGCCACGAAACACCTTGTCGCAGGCCAGCGACTTGCCGGCGTAGCCCACGCTGGACGCCAGTTCACCGTCGCGCACGCTGAGATTGGCCCAGCCCACCACCTGGTCGTGCCACAGCACGGGCAGTGCGTAGTAACCGTACTGGCGCTTCGGTGCAGGCGTGTAGGCCTCGAACTTGTAGACCCAGCCCCACAGCAGCTCGAAGCGGCGGCGGTCCCACACCACCGGGTCGAACGGCGCCAGCAGGCGCACCTTATCGTCCGGCGCATGCCGGCGCGAGCGCGGGTTCTCGTCCGCCGGCCAGTACCAGGTGGTGCCCTCCAGCGTGCAGCTGGCCAGCTGTTGCTTGGCCAGCATCAACGCCTGCCGGGTCTGTTCGGCCAGATGCGGTGCGCCGTAGCCCAGTAGGCGCACCAGATAAGTCAGGCTGGCCGACGGCAGCGGCGCGTACTTGCGCACCACCAGATCGATCAGGGCCGCGGCGCGTTCAATCTGCGCCTGCTCGCTGGCATCCGCCTCTACGTGGTCGGCCACCGCGTAGATGCGGGTGCCGCTGTCGCGCCGTTGCACGCGCAGCAGGCCGCGGTAGTGCATGCCGTCCAGCAGGTGCGTGCTGGCATTGCTGGTGCCACCCCAGTAGTTGGTCACCCGGCCATGCGCGAACGCCTGGTCAACCTCGCGCGGATGGACGCTGCCACGTTCGCGCACGAAGGCCAGAACATCCGCTGCACGCCGCTGGGTCTCGGTGTCCCATTCGCGCTTGGACACGCGCGGGTGCATCAGCGCCAGATGTTCGCGCGGCAGGAAGCCGTAGTTCACCAGGCAATCCTCTTCCACTGGCAGGCGAGCATAACGCCGCTCCAGATCACCGGCGCGGTAGTCCTTCACCCGGTGGCGCAGGGTCAGGTCCTGTGCACGTGCCGGTGCGCGGATCGGGTCGGCCTGCACGAAGCCCAGGCGACGGATCGCGGTCAGCAGCGTGGTGGGTTTGAACAGCGTGCGCGCCACCGCGTGGCGGCGCAGATCATCGAGGGTGGGTGTGGCAGGCATGGCCGCATTGTAGATCCAGGCCATGCATGGATGGGGTCGCGGCGAACCGTGCAACGGCATCCACGCATGGCGTGGTTCTACCGAAGTTCCAACACCTCCAACGAACCGATCACCAGCGCACGCATGCCCTGCTTGAACTCGGTGATTACCTGGCCCTCTTCGTCGTCGGCAATCCCGTAGACCGTATCCGCACCGGCGATGCAGTAGAACGCGATCGTGGCCAGCAGCCAGCGCGCCTTGTCCAGCGGCAGGCCGAACACCTCTGCCACATGCGCCTGGTGCGAGGCGATCTTGTCCAGCATCGGCGTGGTCGCCACCGAACGACGTAGCAGGTAGGGCGGTAGTCCGGGGTGCGCTTTCACCACCTCGCACAGCGATTCCACGAACGCCAGCAGGTAGGCCTGCAGCCCACCCGGCGCATCGGCCGAAGCACGTGGAATCTGCCAGCGCTGGAACACCGTATCGGCCACCAGCCGCTTCAAGGCCTCCAGGTTGGCCACGCGCTTGTAGAGCGCGGCCTGGGTCACCGCCAGTTCGGCGGCCACGTTGGCCATCGTCAGGTTCGGCAGGCCCAGCGTGATGCCGATGTCGGCCAGACGATCGGGGGTGATGGTGGGCGGACGGCCACGGGCCGACGCCGGGGTTTCAGGGTGCATGTTCATACCGTAGCGAGGGTGCCAGCAAAGGGACCCTCTTGTCCGCTTCATATGATTTAGTTTAATTTACTCAACTAATTCGGACTGCGTGAGGTTCGCAACCCCGCCGCCGTCCGCGATCGAGCCCAAGGCTCACTTCCCGCCAGGTCCCCACCCAGCCGACAACCCTGCGCCGCGCCCTCCCCCGTGCTTGCCGTCGGCAGCGCGCCAGGCGCGCTCGCACCTGCGATTCACAGGAACCTGGCATGACCGTGTACCACCTTTCCTCTCCCCTGCAGCCCGCAGCGGCCGCCGCGAGCCGCGAGCAGATGCATCCGCCGATGGCCCGGCGCTACCGGGTGTCGGCCCTGGCGCTGGGGCTGCTGGCCTCGTTTGCTGCGCTGGCCGACTCCTCGCCGTCCACCCTGCCCTCGGTGCAGGTGCAGGAACAGCGCCGGGTGACCGGCGACTATGCCGGCGGCCAGGTGGCTTCCGGTAGCCGGGTTGGCCTGCTCGGCGACAAGGACTTCATGGACACGCCCTTCAGTACGGTCAGCTACACCGAGTCCTTCATCCGCGACCGCCAGGCCAAGGACCTCACCGACGTCATCGCCGCCACCGACCCCACGGTGTTCAGCAACGGCGTGACTGGTTCCTGGAGCGAGAACTACGCCATCCGCGGCTTCGCCTCCAGCACCAGCGATACCACCTTCAACGGCCTCAGCGGCATGGCGCCCTACTACCGCACCTCGCCGGAGATGTTCGAGCGCATCGAGGTGCTGAAGGGCCCGTCCGCGCTGCTCAACGGCATGCCACCGGGCGGCTCGGTCGGTGGCAGCGTCAACCTGGTGCCCAAGCGTGCCGGCGAGCAACCGTTGCTGCGGGTCAGCGCCAACTTCGCCTCCGATGTGCAGTTCGGCACCCATGTGGATGTGGGCCGCCGCCTGGGCGCCGACAAGCAGTTCGGCATCCGCTTCAACGGTGCTTACCGTGATGGCGACGGTGCTGTCGGCAAGCAGAGCAAGAAGGTGCAGCTGGGTTCATTGGCGCTGGACTGGCGCGGCGAGCGCGCCCGCCTGTCCGCCGATCTGTACAGCGCCGACGACCGCGTCGATGGACCGGCCCGTGGTGTCGGCCTGGCACCGGGCGTAGCGATTCCGCGGCCGCCGCGCGGCGACACCCTGATCAACCCGGACTGGGCCTACGTGGACAGCCAGGACAAGGGCGCGATGCTGCGCGGCGAGCTGGACATCAGTGACAACCTGTTGGCCTACCTGGCCTATGGCACCAGCAAGACCGACTACCGCTACAACGGTTCGATCAGTGCGCAGATCCTCAACCCGGCCGGTGACTTCACCACGGTGATGGGCCAGCTGGCATTCGACATCAAGAAGCAATCCGGTGACGCCGGGCTGCGCGGTAGCTTCCGTACCGGCAGCGTGAGCCATCAGTGGGCCGCCAACGTGACCCACTACCAGCACACCCAGAACGACTACGGCCGCCGCAGCGTGCCTGGCTGGGACTGGACCACCAACCTGTACAACCCGGTGTGGGGTCCGGCTGCGCCGTTCATCGCGCCGCATATCTCGCACACCGAACTGCGGCTGGACAGCATCGGCTTCGCCGACACGTTGTCCTTTGCCGATGACCGTGTGCAGCTGACCGTAGGCGTGCGTCGCCAGCAGGTGGTCAGCGAGACCTTCAACGTGGCCAGCGGTGCGCGCACCTCGCGCTATGACGAGAGCGCCACCACCCCGGCCGCCGCCCTGCTGGTGAAGGCCACTGACAAGCTTTCGGTCTACGCCAACTACATCGAAGGCCTCAGCCAGGGCGCCACCGCGCCGATGACCGCCGCCAACGCCGGCGATGTGTTTGCACCCTTCCGTACCAAGCAGAAGGAGCTGGGCCTGAAGCTGGACCTGGGCAGCTTCGCGCACACCTTCAGCCTGTACGAGATCAAGCGCCCGAGCAGCTACACCGACCCGGTCACGAATATCTTCTCGTTCGGTGGCGAGCAGCGGAATCGCGGCGTGGAATGGGGCTTTTTCGGCTCACCGCTGGATGGCGTTCGCCTGCTCGGCGGCGTGGCCTACGTGCAGCCGAAACTGACCCGCACCGCCGGCGGCGTGAATGAAGGCCGCATCGCCACAGCGGTTGCACAGCGGCAGGCGAAGCTGGGCGTGGAATGGGATGTGCCGGCGTTGGAGGGTTTGACCCTGACCGGAAATGCCACGGCGATGTCAAAGCAGTACATCAGTGCTGACAACCGCCTGTCGGTGCCGGGGCGTACGTTGTTTGATGTGGGCGCGCGTTACAGCACCACGATGGCGGGGCGACCGCTTGCCCTGCGCGCCAGCGTGAACAACGTGACCAACAAGGCGTATTGGGGCATGCCGTTGCTTTCCAGCCTGGCGCTGGGCGCGCCGCGGACGGTGTTGCTGTCGGCCACGATGGATTTCTGAAAAGCATCCACGCGTGGCGTGGGGCTACTGCGTGGATCTACTGTAGAGCCGAGCCATGCTCGGCTCCGTCTCCTTCGATGAGCCGAGCGTGGGCTCGGCTCTACAGAATGCCGGGCAATCCGCCAACAGCATCCACGCATGGCGTGGATCTACTGAACCTCGGCCTTCCATCTCATTCCGGATGCAGGCGATAAATAGCCTGGTTGGTCAACGCCAGCGCGGCCAGCTTCAAGCCTTCCATCACGCGGTCGCCCACGTAATGCTCCTGGCCGCCGTTCTGCCGGGCGCGCTCGGCGGCCAGCAGGATCTCGTTCACGATGCGCAGGCCAGCCAACGCGCCATCGGTATCGGCCAGCGCCAGGCAGCGGCCCGGCAGTTGATGGCGCTCAGGCCAGGGCTGGCCGTCGGACGCTGCGCCGCGGCCAATCTGGTGCATCAGGCTGATCAGGTTGTTGGGATCAGGCTTTGCCGCCTCGCCCTCTTCGGCATTGGCCGGGGCGTACCGGGCGCGCAGAGGGGGAATATCTGATGCGTTCATGGCAGGTCTCCGTACAAGACATGGGGAGCCACCCGCCTTAACAAAGGTGGCGGGACGGCACATGGCTGGAAACCGGAGGACTGTAGTCATTGCCGGCGGGTACGTTTGCACGTACCCCCACGCACCGCCCCGCCATAAGGCGCAGACGGATTGCCAGCCGGCGCCGCACAAAGCGACGCCGGCTGGCAAGCGTATTTCTACAGTCACTACGGGTTTCCAGGCCCGGCCACCCTTTTTCGGTGGCACCCCATCATGTACACAACTGCGCGGCAGAAGCAAAGCCAGCGCGAGGTACAGACGGAGACATCTTTGCAACGGGCGGCATTGTCGCACACTGCCGAAGCGGCGAATACGGCTTGTTTTCAGCGCTCAACCCGCCTCAGCCCCGTTGCCATCCGGGCCGCCCGAAGTTCGCAGATGCATCCCATCCGGACACCAAAGTGTGCCGACGGCGACAGACTTCAGAACTGGCATTGCAGCCATAAGTTGTTCGCACTGACCTTCAACTCGCCCTTGCTCGGCCCGGCGCGATAGTCACTCTTGCCCAGGTTGTCCAGAGTGAACCGGCTTGGCCGCTACGGATAGCTGAATACGAATGTCAGACTTGCGTTGGCCTCACCAGCGGTGACCTGCGCTCCCACCTGCCGGTAGCGGGCATGGAATAGTCGACTGGTCTCTCCCGACCGCATATCCCCAAAGCCATGGGAACGATAGAAGGCCAAAGGAGACTGCTTGTCGTCCAGGAACTGGATGCCCACCCCTGAAGCGCCACCGGTCACCTCGGCAATTCCAAGCGTCTCGTCGACCACCGCCGTGCCGGGACTGATCTGATAGTCCACCCTTCCTACACCCGCTTCACAGTCGAGGTCCACCGTATAGGGAACAGCATCGAGCGCTGTCCCTGGTCCAGCAAAGCGATCCCGGGTGATGTACCCCATGGAAACCGCTTTGGTGATCACACGACAGGATGGCTCATCCACTGCCTCGAACGTCACTGCGGCGATATATGCCGGCTTGTAGGCAAATTGCAGGCCGGTATGCCGTGCGTAGAAGCTCCCGACCTGGAAACGCCGCAACTCTCCACCCGCGACGACGTCTCCGGTCCTGATGAACTTGAGCTGCACCGCGGTCAGAATATTGCCGGTGATTCCAGTGCCCGCCATAAGTATCTGACGACCAGCCCTGAAGCCACCTCCCTTGCCCGAGTGGGAAAGTGGACTGGCACGCACAACGACACCGACTCCAGCCGCATTGGTGGCATAGACACCATAGGTAACCGCAGCTTCGGTGTAGGTGGCGACCGGCCCGGCGCCCCCTTGCAGCCCAAACTCGATATCATCTGATGCAGAGTTGCAGACAAGGTCAGAAGCGGCTGAGTAGATCCGGGTGGTGTCCAGCCAAGGGGACAGTGCCTCGCCAACAGGTACACCCTGTACCGCAAGCCGGACACCGGACGCCGCCTGGAACTCGGAATACCCATATGCATCCCGGTAACATGCGCCACGTGCCAGCCAGGGAGATGCCAGCAGGACAAGCGCCAGGAACGTTCGGCAAATACGCGTTGCGACCCCTTGGATACCGCGCATGTGAGCGTCCCCGGCTCTCCGTTGAATCTGGCCGCACTCTCTCACGCCTCAGCAAGCGCAGCAAGCGCAGCCTCAATGCATTGGGGGTGCTCCCAGCTGCTGGGTAACCGGATGCAACCTGCCGTCATCGTCCAACCAGCTGAAACGCACCTCCATCATGCCGCCAGCTGCCGTAGACGGCACTGCGATCACTGCCTCACCAAATGGGGGGGCAAATGGATTGTCAAGCTCGGTTTCTGCGCCGCCATGAACAATGGCCACCCTTCCAAGATTCAGGTGGTAGGCGGTGCTGTTCTTGAAGACCAGGAATGCATTCCCGCCATCACTGCGCGTGGAAACTGCCACTCCCTCCATGCGATCCATTGGCGGCTGCGGCAGACCCTTCGGGCGGAAAAGCACCTTGTAGCGGCTACGGACGGCCACTTCCAGATTATTCACCGATGCCTCTGACCGCGGAGGAATCGCCAACACATTGAGCCAATAGAGATGCTCCTTCGCGTCGACAGGTGCAGACGATGCCACCTGACGTATACGCAGGCTCGCATCTTTACCCGGCTGCAGACGCAGGACCGGCGGTGCAAGCACGAACGGCGCCCCGGAATGCTCCGGCATCTGATCCGCATCGCCATCTGAAACCCACGCCTGAACCAGCACCGGGTCTGCTGCCGTGTTCTTCAGCGGCACCACAACTTCCACTTGCTCACCCGGGAAGACCACGCGGGTGCCAGGCATGCTCACCTGTGCCGAGGCGATTGACGCCACTGCCAGGCTCAACGCCATGGCCACCATCGCCCCACGCCCACGCCTGATCCACTGGCAACGAGAAGTCCATCGAGGTTCCTTCGACCCAGCAATCGCACGCATCCGTAGCCTCCGAAGTTGAACAACACGGTGGAGGTGCGACGTCAAAATCAGCGAGGAATGCCGTAGTCGCCCCACGCCGCACCCAGGGGGTCAAGGATAATCGATACGGTAGCGGATCTGTGCATTGGCAGGGCCGGCCTTCACGCCCGTCAGATTCGCCGCCGTGCGGATGTAGCGCGCACCAAACGTTTCGGTGCGCAACCCATCGGCTTCGCTGGACCCGAACGGATAGACCTTTCCAATCTCCAGAGGGTTGCCTGCTGCATCAACGAACTGCAGGCCCACACCAGCAGCCCCCCCTTCCACCTCCACAATCCCAAGCGTCCGGGAGAAAACAGGAGATCCTGCCTGCTCAAGGTAATAGTTGACACGCCCGGCGTTCGACTCACAGAGCAGGGAGACGTCATAGTTGATAGTCTGCGCGTGATCATATCGCTCGCGGAATTTATCAAGCGTCGCAACCCCCATTTCAACCGTACGACTCTGCACCTGGCACAGCGGAATATGCACCACCTCCAGGCTGGAAGCCTGCAGTGAATTCTCATGGGTAAACCCTGGCGTCCAGCGTTGTTCATGTCGCATCCTCACCATCGGCGTCGACGGCAGGCTGAAGCTGCCGCCAGCTGTCGTCCCGATCTTGATGAACCGCACGGCGAGCGACATGAGAACATGGATGTTTTCACCTATGTTCAGACGGGTTTCATCGGGACTGTTCATCGGCACACGATCCCATCCGGTACTTGGCTCCACGGCAACGATCATGCCGACCCCAGGAATGCCGACATCCATCACGCTGTAAGTCTTCCCCGCCTCAGTGTAGGTACTGACCTCCGTGAACAGACGTGAATAGTAGTTCAACTGAGCTGCCGATCCGAAGGAACCGCACTCCATCGTTTTGATTTCGTTGCTCGAGATCCAAGGTGTCAGCGCCCCCCCGACCTCTTCCACATTTCCGATAATGCGGACATGCGGCAACTGGAAGGTGAATTGATTTCCGACCTCCTTGCCAAGATTGGTACACACCGCAGCTGCAGAACCCGCAAAGCTAAGGCCGGCAAGCGCGAACGCCGCGATCAACGCTGACTTCATCCACGGGAGAAAATGTCTCATGCTGGTCATCCTCAAGAATATGGATGAGCGGATCTCTCCTCCGCTCACGGGCTGCGCGCCTCTTGCAGCGCAGCCAGGTGATCGCCCTGCCGGGTACGGCACTGGGCTTCGATCAATGCCCCTGCTTCGGCGGCGCTGATGTCGTAGACAATGCGGCACTGCTGATCCGGTTGTTTGCCAACGCGCACAAACAGTTCGCCCTGCTCCTCAATGCCGCGAACCCACAACCGGCTTCCTTGACCCACGACACCCACTACCGTGCCGTCAGCCGTGGCCACATCGTTGCCGAACGGCAACGGCGTACCATCGGGCAGCAGCGCCTGGATCAACGCGTTGCGGCCCTGCTCGGTCGGCAACACCATCTTGACGATGGCACCTGCGTTGGGAATGGCCGAAACCGAGGCAGCGCTCAGTTCGATGTCCATCGACATACCGGTGGGATCAACATTGATCTCATTGCGGCGGAAGGGGCTCATATGCGGCACCACGGCGTAGCCGCGGGAGTCGGTCTTGACCCCGCTCATGTGACCGACCGCAACCCCCTTGGCCCCAGGGATATGGACCAGCCCCGGCGTCTCGCCGAGACGCTGCGACAGCGTGATTCCGTCGCCATGCAGCATCACGCCACCGGTCGCGCCGAGCGTGACCTGCTGCGAAGCACCAGACTTGCTATAGGAGCCGGTTACCTGCACCGAAGGGAATTGATAATAGGCGCCCGCGCCATAACTGGTGCGCTGGCTGTCGCGGCTGACGTAGCCGTTGTAACCACCCTGGTTGCGTTCGCCCAGCGAGGCCGACATACCCAATCGCTCACCATGCGAGCCACTGCTCTCGCGGCTGATACCTGCATCCAACCGGGGCGCAGCGGGAGCCTTGCCCAGCGGCATGCTGTAGCCCAGGTAGATGCTGTTGCTGGCCTTGCTGGGGCCATCGCCGAACAACGACGATTCCAGCGTACGGCGGGCGGTCAGCGTTACGCTGCCCGGCCCCAGGCGGTTGCTGTACCCCAGCGAAAAACTGGTCTGCCGGCGGCTGTCACCCCAGAAATCGGTGCTGCCGCCGTTGAAGTACAACATACCCCAACGCTCGCCCAGCTGTTGGTTGATGGTCAGGTCCACTCGACTGCGCTGCCGGACAAGGCCCTGGCCGCTCTTGCCTTCCTTCAGTTCACTGGTCAGGTGCATGGCATCAGCCAGGGTCAGGAAGTCGCTGGTGGAATAGCGATACGCCGCCATGGTGATGTTGGTGTTGTTGGAGAACAGCGCCTTGTTGAAAGCAATACGATAGGACTGGCCCCGGCGGCGCTCGCCCGCAGCCTGAGCATTGCCCGGCAGGCGCGCATCACTCAGCGTAACGTCGCCGGAAATGGCCCCGATGGCCGTATTCCAGGCAGCACCTACCACCGCACCGGTGTAGCCTTCGGCGACGGTGACACCGGCGTAGCCAGTGAACTGGTTACCAAGGCCACGACGCAGGGTGGCCTCGACAAAGCGCGGCTTCTCCGACCAGCGATCATCCAGCAGCTCGCCAGCGGTGACACTGTAGCGGCTCTGGCCGGGGCGCAGCAGCTCCGGCATGGCGGTATACGGAATGGTGAAGCGCTCCACCCGGCCATCGGCTTCGGTGATCTCCACTTCGATATCACCGCTGGCGCCGATTGCATGGAAATCGTCAATTTCGAAGGGGCCCGGCGCCACCATGGATTCATGCAGCACCTGCTCACGCTGCCGGATCGTGACCCGCGCATTGGTCTGCGCCACACCACGCACCACAGGCGCGAATTCGCGCTGCGAGTCCGGCAGCATGCGCGGGTCAGTCCGAAGATTCACGCCCCGGTAGTTCACGGGCGCCAGCATGTCGCCCATGGTCGAACCCTCACCCAGGGTCAACTGCGCCCGCATTGAGGGCAGATTGCGCCGTACCTGAGTGGTGCCGGCAGTATAGCTGGTGCCGTCCATATCGGTGTGCTGCAGATAGCCAGTGTGATGCACCCGCCATTCGCCGAGATTGAGTCCCGCGTCCAGGGTTGCGCTGGTGCGGTTGAACTCCCGCTGCTCGTTGCGCTGGCGGCTGTGGTTGACGCTGTAGTTGAGCGTAGCAGCGGTGATTCCGGTCTCCCACTGACTCGGATCGACCCAGCCACGTGGATTCCGCGCCAGATAGGCCTGCGGAATACTGAGGGAAAGCGACATCTCGCCCACGTCGAAGTCACTGCTTGCACCCGGCACATAGCGCGACAGGGGCGCACAGGTTTCCTCGCTCGGCAGCGGCTGCAGGCCCTCATTGGCCTTATCGCCCGATGCACGCGCAGCTTCCAGGCGAGCCTCGTTCAGGCCCAGCAGCTCGAACAGTTCCGGGCCCAGGCAAAGCTGCACTTCGCCCTGTTCATCAGCACGGGCGACGAGGTCCCGCCGCCCGACGTTGGAGCCATTGATGAGGATGTCTGCATTGTAGGTTCCCGGCAGCAGGCTGCCCTGCTCGAAGCGGCTGAGGTCAGACTGGGACCCCGCCGAGCCAAACAGCAAACTGGAGTTGAACTCGACATTCGGTGCAGCCGATGCGACGACGGGCAACAGGGCAGCCACGACCGCGGCCACCAGGGGGCGCCGGATCGAGTTGTTGTGCGAGCGCTGACGGTTCATGGCGTTCATCCAGTTCAAGGCATGGCGTTGCCCTGCCCTGCGCAATGCAGGGTTAGGGAACACGACGGTTTTCGGGGTCAATCGCGCGGGCTTAGGGGCTTGCCACCGGCGCGGTGTGCTCGCTGGGCGAGCCATATTCGGTAAGGAACTTCATGCGAACCTGGGCATTTGCGGGGCGAGCTGACAGGCCCGGTACCGCAAAATGCTGCGTGCTGAGCGGCTGGATCATGCCAAACTCCGGAACGTCGACGTTGCGACCATCAACCCGCAGCGTTGCCTTGACGGTGTTCGCATGGAAGGGGCTGTCATTGCGGACGTTCAAAACCCAACTCCGACCCTGTTGCGCCAGCGACCACTGAAGCGCATTGATGGTGCCGGCGGCAGTCTGGCCCTTCAGTGCTTCCGGGCGGTAGAACAGCTTGAAACGATTACGAACCGCGATGTGAATCTGTGCCGAGGACGCCTCAGGATTCACTGCCGGCGTGTCGAGGACATTCAGCCAGAACATGCTCTCGCGATCCTGGGGAAGGCTACCGCCCGTGTGACGGATGCGAATCAGCTGCTTCTTGTTGGCATCAATGCGCATCAGCGGCGGCATAGCGACAAAGGGCGCCTTCGAACCGTCGGGGCCAGCATCAACATCAAACTCATCCACCCACACCTGGGCCAGAGACGCGGCTTCACCGTGATTCTTGACGCGCAACGACACTTCCTTGCTGTCATGCGTATAGATCACACGATTACCTTCAACCACCAGGCGAGCGTCGGCAGACGCCGCCATCATGAGCGACGACAAAGCCAAGCTGCAGAGCAGAGCGGAACGGGTAAGACGCATCATTTCCATATCCTCCTGAAGTAGCCGGAGCGCCAAGGCACTCCGGCAGGGCTATCATTGGTTGACGACGTCGAACATCAGTGTGCCCGTGTAGCTGCCGCCGGTGGCATCCCCACCACCCGGGACCAGATAGCGGGCAACGAACTCGTAGTCGAACGAGTCGTCGACCTTGACGGCTCGCAGGGTGTCGGTCTGCAGATTCACTGCGGTTTCATTGGCGCCGTCCTTGCGATACAGCTGGACCACCACGTTCGACGCCGGCTTCTCGGGAGTAGCGGTATGGGTGTTGCCGATGTGACCGGCGCCAGTGATGCCGTCCTTGCGTACAATCAAATTTGTGACGTCGCCATCGCACTTCGGCGCATCGGAGCCGGTACCGGCCTTCAGCACCACATGGAAACGCTGGCTGCCCGCTTCTGCGTCTGCCTTCAGGGCTTGAGCGGTGATCGGGGTCAACGTGATGGAGGTCGTAGCGCCGCCGCCACCAATGTCGACGCTGCAGGTATCTGCAGCGACCTGGCCGACGAAGTTGATGGTGCCGACGGAAGCCGATGCCGAAGCGGCAGCGCCCAGCGACAGCGCGGCGGACAGAGCAATTGCAAGCTTGTTCATGTTGGTAAATTCCTGTTTAGGGTTGGTTGTTTGCGTTCAAGCCGCGCGTTCCTGGGCTTGAGCGAAGGGCATTCCCTTCGAGAGGAAATGCTACGCAGGCCGCGATCCGGCAGGCATAGGACAACGACTAAAAAAGACAGTCCTGGCCGCATCGAGGATTACGATTCAGAACGCCCAGCGGGCGCCCAGATGGAACTCACTGGAGGCCAGGTCCAGGCGCATCTTTTCGTCCTGCAGGCCGCGCGCATTGCCGAAGGTGTTCCAGCCGCTTTCGGTGCTACCCATATCGACGTAGCGGTAGCCCAGGTCGATATGCACACCGTTGGAAGCCACGGCAGAAACACCCACGCCAGCCGACCACGCCAGGCCGATACGCGTGGTGCTGCCGTAGCGACGGCCTTCGTTGCCCTGCCAGCCGGCAGACTTCAGCTGAGCAAGACCGGCACCGCCGCCGCCGTAGACCGACCATGCCTCGTTGATGGCGAAGTCACGATAGGCGTTGAGCATCAGGCGCTGCGAGGTGACGTCGTGATTGTTGAAGCTGGTGGCGAAGCTGCTCGAGCCGCTGGTGTAGGTATCGCTGCGACGCAGGTTGTACTCGCCTTCGGTTCGCCAGCCATTGCCATGCGCATAGCCGAGGCCTACGGCGCCGGTCACGAAACGCTGGTGCTCGTCGCCAGCGACGAAACGACCGATGCCTGGGCGGGCACTGGCATCCATGTTGCGGGCGCGGTGATCGGCATCAACGATGCGAACGGTGGCGTAATAGCCTTCGTTGGTGTTGGTGTTGGCGCTAGCAAGCTGCGGCAGGCAGCAGGCGAGCGCCGCACCCAGAAGGGATGCGTTTACGTTCATTGGGTTTCTCATACTGCGAAGTGACGATGGGT
This sequence comes from Stenotrophomonas sp. 62841_Sma, assembly GCF_056482945.1. NCBI lineage: Bacteria > Pseudomonadati > Pseudomonadota > Gammaproteobacteria > Lysobacterales > Lysobacteraceae > Stenotrophomonas > Stenotrophomonas sp. 62841_Sma. Next base: position 2,531,562 of record NZ_CM151224.1, read on the forward strand.
TGCCGGGCGAGCCATGACGTCGGCTCGCCCGGACGCGAAATCAACGCGCGATCACTTCTCGAACTGGCGCACCCAGCGACGCTGGCTGGCGTCGTAGCGCAGGGTGACCGACACGCTGCTGAGCGGCTTGGTGCTTGCACCTTCCACCATGAAGACGTTGGAGTTCGACGGATCGGTCAGCTGATAGATGTCGCCGTCGATTGCATCGGCCGGCATGCGCATGGTGATCGGGGTCGTCGTGTCCTCCGCCGCGCTGCCGGTCACAAGATCGGTCCATCGCTTCGACGGCTTCGGCAGCTGATACTCGGTCGGCTTGATATGGTCACGGCCATGACGGGCATGCCACTTGCCATCGTCACTGTTGAACACGAAGGCACAGGCACGGGTAGCCGGACACACAAACGCCGGGCCGCCCGGCCCGTAGTTCGCAATACCTACCGCATGGGCGCTGTCATTGGTCACAGCCAACACCGCAGCCTTCGGCGCAGCGGTCGGCAGATACATCGACACCGGGCTGAGCTTGCTGCCGATGTAGACCTGAGTGATGGCATGCTCCGACTGCGGCACGGCGAAGTCTCCGTGCTCTTCGCGCGCGATCACGCGTCGGGCACTCAGGCCATCCCAGATGTCCCAGCGCTGGTTGGCCTTGCTCCAACGCAGCTCCACATTGGCAAAGGTGTCGATCGGCAGGTAGACCAGATCGGCGAAGGCGGTCCTGGCTGCATCCAGGCGGCTGCTGCCGTGGGCCAGCGAGCTGAGCACAACGAAGTCGGCCGGCTGCGGATTGGCCGGCAGCTGCATGTGATTGACCCAGTCATTGGAGGCCAGCTCGAAGTACAGCTTGCTGTAGCCAGACGGCATGGCACCGCTGCCGCCGTTCTTGCTTGGGGTCAGATAGGCCTCGGTGGCCGATGCAGCAGCCGGGGCCAGGCACACCAGCAGGGCGGCCAGCAGGGTATTGCGATGGGTGGTCTTCATGGAATCAGCTCGTTTGAAGGGAAAACCGGGACTGCGGTGCCCAACGCACCCGTACAGTTCCCGGCCCGGTCACGTTGACTGATCCGCTGCCCTCAAGCTGTCTGACTCGTCCGAATTTTCACGCCGACTTCACTCGCCCGGAACGAGCTCAATCAGGCCTTGCGGCGTGCCTGCAGCAGAACCTGCTCCTGCTCGTGACCACATGCACAAGGCTCGGCCAGCGCCACTTCCCAGTCGCCTCTCATCTGCCGGCGCTGCGCGGGCGAGGCATACAGATAGCCATTGAGCAGTTCCATGAAGCGCTTCTGCCCATGCGGGGTCAGCTGGGCGAAACTCCACATCAGCGACGCAATGCGGGCATCAAGTAGTGGGGGCACGGCGACTCCACGCAGGTCGGCAATCGATGCTTCCACCGTAGCGCCCTTATCCTGCGTTTCCATCGGACAATGTCCGGATGCACTACGCTCATCCATCTTCGCTGCCCTCGGGCAGGCCACGTGCTACCTGCGAGGCGGACACCAGGCCCTGATCGAGCGCGTAATCGAAGATCTCGCTGGTCCGCTTCAGGCCCAGCTTGCGCATGGCCGAGTGCTTCTGCGTGCTGACCGTCTGCCGGCTGCGCTTGAGCTGCTCGGCAATCTCCTTCTGGGCCATGCCCTGGGCGATCATGCGCAGCACTTCGATCTCGCGCTTGGTCAGCGCGACCTCCTGCAGCTGCTCCAGTTGCTGCACGATGCTGGCGGACAGAAAGCCGTCGCGCCGGAACGCCGCGCGGATAGCCAGTGCCAGATCGCCCGCAGGGTCCAGCTTGCCGACAATGCAGTCCACACCGGCCTTGCCGATGCTGGCCAGCACCTGCACGCCGGAGATGCTGGTCAGCACCACCAAGGGCAGCTTCGGGAAGCGCCGGCGCAGGAAGCCCAGCATTGCCACCCCGTCGCCATACTCGCCCCCCGGCATCGAGAAGTCGGTCACGACCACATCCACCGCGTGCTTGCTCAGGGCCTCGACCAATGCCGTAGAATCGCCGGCAGTGGCGACGATATCGATGCCGGGCTCAAGGGCCAGCGATTCACGCACCCCCGCGAGAATGACGGGATGGTCATCGGCGATGACAATGCGGATATTCATGACATGATGTCCTTGCGGTTTTTCACAGTTCTGTTGCTGCCGGTTGCCGGCACGCCCTTCATTCCTGCTTCCATCGGATACTCGCCTTGATGAACGCGTTGGCTATTCGTGTTGCCCTTGCCGACGATCATCCGGTGATCCGCCTGGGCGTTCGTAGTGCGCTGGATGAAGCGCCGGCGATCCAGTGCATCGGCGCGGTGGCCGACTCCACCGAACTGGTTGCCCTGCTTGAGCACGAGCCCTGCGATGTTCTGGTGACCGACTACGCGATGCCCGGCGGTGCGTTTGGCGATGGGCTGGAGCTGCTGAGCTATCTTGCCCTGCACTACCCTTCCCTGCGCATCGTGGTGATGACTGGCCTGGACCAGCCTGGCCTGATCCACAAGCTGGATGCCGGTGGCGCCGCCGGCATTGTCAGCAAGTCGGATGAGCTTTCGCAGGTGCAGGCGGCGGTGATGGCGGTCTATGCGCATCGCCGCTATCACTCGCCGGCGGTAGCGGAACTGCTGCGCCGCAAGGAGCAGCGCCGGGTGACCGCGCTGTCGCCGAAGGAAGTGGAAGTGGTCCGGTTGTTCCTGGAAGGCCTGAGCATCACCGAGATCGCCGCACGCCTGGACCGCAAGAAGCAGACCGTAAGCACCCAGAAGGTCAATGCGATGCGCAAGCTGGGCGTCGAGCGCGATGCGGAGCTGTACTCGTTTGCCGCAGACCTGGGATTGAAGGCGGTTGATCCGCAGCGCTGATCGGGCGCGTCCTGCATCCGTCACGATTCCTGCCCCAGTTCGCGCCGGTAGCCATCCAGCCGCGCATGCAATGCCGCCTGCAGCGCATCCAGCTCGGAGGCAGCAACAGGACGGCCTTCACGCAGGCCTCGTTCCACCTCGCCGCAGCGCTCACCCAGCTCCCGCTCGCCCAGCATCTGCAGCGCACCCTTGAACGAATGGACGCGCTCCATTACGCGTTGCATGTCGTTTTCCGTCCGCGCCTGCGCGATGGCCTGCAGGTCCTTGTCGCCGGTTTCCACGAACAGGCGGCGGATGGCCACCGAGGGCCGGCGTGTGGCGGGCGGCGTGACGGCCAGCGCGACCGGCACCTGCTCCGCCCGGCTCAACCCAGCTTCCAGGCGTTCGAGATTCAACGGCTTCAGCAGCAGGTCGTCGATGCCCGCCGCCAGGCAGCGTTCGCGCTCGCTGGCCAGGGCGGTGGCGGTGATTGCCAGGATCGGTAGTGATTGCCCGCGCCTGCGCAGTTCGCGCGCAAGCGCATAGCCATCCATCACCGGCATGTTGATGTCGGTCAACACGGCCAGGTAGGCATCGTCCTGCCACAGCACCAACGCAGCGGCGCCATCCCCGGCGGCGTCAACCCGGAAGCCCAGCTCTTCCAGCTGCTGCTGGATCAGCTCACGGTTCACCGCATTGTCTTCCACCAGCAGCACGCGCCCGCGAGATTGCGCGACGGCGGCACGCTCGGGCTGCCTGGCAGCCTCCTGGCCGGACGGGTGGCTGCCAATGGCCGCCAGCAAGGCCTCGCTGGCATAGCAGGTCACCTCGGTGCGCCCGCTGCGCATTTCGGGCGTCAACGGCCCCTGCGCATGGGCACACACCGTGCGCTGATGTGCAGCCGCCAGCTGCTGTTCCTCTTCCAGGCTCCAGGGGCGGTGATCACCCACGATCAGCAGCACGTCACCGGTGGCGTCGGCCTGCGGCCTGTCCAACAGCAACACCTGCGCGCCCTGTTGCCGCAGCAGGCGCTCGATCTCGCTGCGCCATTCCGGCGTGGAGGACAGCACCGTGATGCGTTGGCCCAGCAGCGGCTGCGCTGGTGGAACGGCGGCGGGCTGCAGGCGCACCGGCAGCGACAGGGTGAAGCTGCTGCCCACACCCTCGGTGCTTTCCACCGACACCTGCCCGCCCATGGCCTGGGCCAGCTGCCGGCACAGCGCCAGGCCCAGGCCACTGCCGCCGTAACGGCGGCAGACACTGGCATCGGCCTGCTGGAACGGTTGGAACAGCTGCGCGGCCTGCTGCGGATTCATGCCGATACCGGAATCGATCACCTGCACGCGCAATTGCGCAGCCTTGCCGCCCACGGCCTGCAGCTCGGCGCGCAGCAGGATGCGCCCGGAGTCGGTGAACTTCACCGCATTGCTGACCAGGTTGTTGAGGATCTGGCGGATGCGGTGTGCATCACCGATGCAGTCCTGGCCGTCCGGCGCTTCAACGGCATGGAACAGGCGCACGCCCTTGCGCAGTGCATCGGGCGCATACAGCAGCGCCACGCCTTCGATCAGCGGGCGCAGCGCGAACGGCGCCGGCTCCACGTCCAGCTGACCGGCTTCGATCTTGGAAAAGTCGAGCACGTCGCTGATGATCCGCATCAGCGCGTCGGCTGAGAAGCGGATGCGGTCCAGGCGCTCGCGCTGGCCCGGCTGCAGCGGCGAACGGGCCAGCAGTTCAAGGTGGCCGAGCACGCCATTGAGCGGCGTGCGGATCTCGTGGCTCATCGTTGCCACGAACGCGGACTTGGCCCGGGTGGCGGCCTCGGCGGCCTGGCGCGCGGCCTCGGCATCCTCGCGGGCACGGCGCAGCGTGTCCTCCAGCTCCACCTGCGCGGTCACGTCACGCAGGGCACAGACCCAGACCGCCTGGTCGTGGTAGGTGGCCAGCGCCATGCTGATCTGCAGTTGGGTGTCACTGCCCTCGTCCTCGGGCGACCACTGCAGTTCCAGTGCTTCGTCGCCATGGCTGCTGCGCCCCAGCTCAGCCAACCGCACGTACAGCGGCGCGATCGCATGACTGTCTTCATCCATGCCCTCGCCGACCAGGTGCCGTGCGGTTTCGTTCTGCAACAACGGCCTGCCACTGTCGCGCGCAAGCAGCGCCAACCCGATCGGCGCGGTGCCGATGATGGCCCTGCTCAGCGCTTCGCTCTCGTAGACCCGCGAGGCATCGGCCAGCGCCGGGGTGAATACACGCCGGTCAATGCGCAGCAGGAGCCACCACAGCAGGCCGATGATCAACAACGCGCTGAGGCTGCGCGCCAGCAGGTATGGGCCCTGCGCCTTCCAGATATCGGCCCAGTCATAGACATGGCTGAGCGTCCAGTCCACACCGGGCAGGCTGCAACTGAGGATGAAGCGCCCCTGCACGTATTGCCGCGAAGGCTTGGTGCCGATACGCGCGGGCAGCGTCTGTAGCAGCAGGGCCTGTTCCTGGCTGCTCAGTCCACCGCTGCTGAGCACCACATCCTGCTTGGCCGACAACACCAGATAGCGGCCCTCTTCACGCGCCTCCAGCCGGGCCTTGATGTTGTCGACCGATTCGAACACCACGCGCCGGAAGTACGGCGTGGTGCCTTCGGCCATGGTGACCACACCCACCAGCGACGACTGCCCATTGAGCGGGTTGGCTGCAAAGCGCGACAGCAACCTGCCCTCACGGGAGGCCGCCCGGATCGGGCCAGGACGCGGCTGTACCTTGCGCACCTCGGGCTCATCACGCAGCAGGCGGGCAAAGGCCTGCTGGCGGGTAGCCACGCCGAGCGTCTGCAGCAGCTGCGCCTCATCACGCACGTTGGATACGGCCAGCAGGCGGCCCTGCGGTTCGTAGGCGAACATCGCCACTGGGCCGGGCACGTCCTGCGAGGTGATCGAATCGGCGGTATAGGCCGAGTAGATGTCGATCATGCCGAGGTAGGCCTTCAGCTCCCCGGGCGGCAACGGGTTGTCGCGGGCACCCAGCACCAGCCACGGCACAGCGGTACGCCCCTCAGCACGCACCACCACTTCCTCGCCCTGGGCGTGGAAGCGTTCGGCCAGCGGGGTACCCACTGCCTGCAGCGCCGGGCGCTGGTCACGCCATAGCACGTCATTGCCATTGACCGAGGTGGCGTAGGCGCGGTCGCGCTGGTACAGGAAGTAGTCCAGCGCCGCGCGGGCCTCCAGGAAGGATTGCCGTTCGCGGGCGTGGAATTCCTCGACGTCGGCGATGGAGCTGACGATGGCGGCCAGCAATACCAGCACGGTGATCAGCGCGCCGCCCCCGAACAACAGCCGACGGCGCAGCCGGCGCAGATCGTCCAGGCGCGCGGCGGCGGCCGTGCTACCCGGTCCTCCCTGCGCTGCTTCAATGCCTGCCATGACCTTGATCCTGAGGTGGGTACCCATGCAATTTATCCGATTGCGTCAATAGCTGGCATATCTGACCCAGCCGAAGCCAACGCCTCCAGCAGGGCCTGACACAGGGCCTCACTCGCGTAGCAGGACACCACATGACCCTCGTCTACGTTTCGGGGGCGCAACGGCCCTTCCCGGCAGACCCGCACCCACGGCTGGCCACTGCGCTCGACCCCTCGCTGCTCCTCCAACGATGGCTCGAACAGCACCCAGACCGAACCTGGCGGAATCTCCAGCGCAGGCCCCTGCGGAAGCTGTACCTGCGCACCCCAGCCACGCAGGCGCCGTTCCAGTTCGCCACACCACGGCCCGGGCGCTGCCAGCAGATGGATGCGTTGCCCGGCCAGCGGCAGCGGCACCGGAATGGCGATCGAGGTCAGCAGCGGCACCTCGAACACAAACCGGCTACCGACCCCGGCGGTGCTCTCCACCCAGATGCGCCCATCCATGCGTTCGCACAGCTGCTGGCACAGCGCCAGGCCCAGGCCGGAGCCGCCGAAGCGCGCGACGATGCTGGGCGCGGCCTGCACAAACGGCTGGAACAGACGCTGGCATTCGGCCGGACTCAGGCCGATGCCGGAATCGGTGGCCTCCAGCCGCAGGTAGCGACCGTCATCATCGTGCCGGCTGGACAGCCGCAGCTGCACCCGGCCCGAGGTGGTGAACTTCAGCGCATTGCTGGCCAGGTTGCGCAGCACCCGCTCGATGGCCGCCATCGGCGCCACAGCCGCAACCGGTACATCGGCATCGATCACGCAATCCAGCTGCAGGCCCTTGGCCTGTGCCACCGGTGCATACAGCACGGCAACGCGCTCCAGCAATGCGGCTGGCGCGAAGCGTTCGGGCGTGAGCGTCCACTGTCCGGACTCGATGCGCGACAGGTCCAGCACATCGGTGATGATGTCCATCAGCGAATCGGCAGACTGGCGCAGGCGCGTCACCCGCTCGGCGGGCTCGGCCTGCAACGCGCTGCGTGCGAGCAGTTCGAGGTGGCCGATGATGCCGTGCAGCGGCGTGCGTATCTCATGGCTCATCGCTGCCACGAAGTTCGATTTGGCCCGGCTGCAGGCCTCGGCCGCTGTGGTACGCCCGCGCTCGACATCCCTTTCGCGCATGTCGTTGCTGATGTCCTCCACCATCAACAGGACGCCGTCTGGCCAGGCCTCGCCGCCGGAGTGGATGTGCGTGCGGTGGAACAGCCGTTGCTGAGGGTCGGCAGCCAGCGGCAGATCCCCCGTCACGGTCACCACGCCGGTACGGGTATCGGCCTGCATCATCGCTTCGCGCAGCTGCGGCATCAGCCGCGCGCCGGCCGCACGATCCATGCGCTGCAAAGGACCATTCCAGTCCTGCACATGGCCGGTGCTGGCTTCCAGCAGCGCCACACCCACCGGCACGTGCTCCAGCAGCAGGCGCAATCGGCGGTCGCGGGCGTAGATCGCCTTCACCTGGCGGACGGCTGGCGTGTACATGCGCCGGTGCAGCCATAGCAGCAGGAACCACAGCAGGGCCCACGCAAGCAGAAGGCAGGCACCACCACTGAGCAGCATCGGTGCAATGCCACGCAGGATATCGACCCAGCAATAGGTCTCGACCAGCGTCCACGGCGTTCCCGCTACGGCCAGAGCCAGGGTGAATCGGCCATTGTGGAACCGCGCACGCGTGGCGTCACCCAGCAACACCCAGTCGGTGTCGGCCGAGGTGCGCGCGGCCGTGGCATCGGCGCCGTCCGAGGCCAGCACGCGCAGGCCGTCGCGGTCCAGCAGTGCGATATGCCCCTGGCTGTTGTGGCGCAGCAGTGCCTGAAGGCGCGCCATCGGCTCGTAGGCCACGAAGGTGGCGATGGGCGTCGTGCCCGCACTGGCCTGGAACACCGACACCAGCGAGGGCTCGCCGCTGATCGGGTGGCGACCGAACGTCCGCCGCGGGGTATCGCTGCGCTCCACGCTTTCCAGCAGCGGCACCTGGTCGTGACTGGAAGCCGGTGCCAACAGCTGCGCCGGCGCACGCAGGTGTTCGAATACATCGCTGCGCGAACTGGCAGCGAGCGCGGTGATCAGGCTGCGCTCGGTCAAACCCTTGTCCAGTGACAGGTACTGCCCGCTGGGGTCGAAGAAATAGGATGCACCGGCGGACTCGGCATCGTCCGCGGCTCCGCTCAGGCGTTGGATGAGTGACACCGCCGTGGTCAGCTGCAGATAACGCTGCAGCTCGTGCGCGCGCCACTGTGCCGTCTCCAGGCCCAGCGCCATCTGAGGCCGGCTGCTGGCATCGGCGGCCACCACCAGGCGCTGGCCGCCCTGCAGATACGCGTAGCGCATGGCCTCGGCACTGGCGTCACCCAGCTGGATGTCGCGATCCCAGGCGTACTCGGCCATGTTCGACAGCCGTGCGTAGGCGGCGTCCTGGCGTGCCAGCTGGAACTGCAGCGCCGTGTGCGCACGGCGGAATTCGGCAATGCGACGCGCCTCGTAGCCGTTGACCTGGACCACGATGAGGGTGATCAGCACGCTCAGGGACAGGAGGCTCAGGACGGCCCCACAGGCCAGCATCAGCCGGCGCGGATACCGCCGCAGCGCCTGCAGCTCGCCCGCACCAGCCGGCGCCGGTCCGGCAGCGGAGTGCAGGTGGCGCAGCGAATCGGCAATGGGAGGGGCGACGGACGGCATGGCATCGGGCGGCGTCGAGCGCTCGGCGTGAAGAAAATGGAAGCGCCAGCATGCGTGGCGGTCGCCGCCGTCGATGTAGGACAAGGTCCAAAAAGGCGGCCATACGTGACGCATTTGCCCGCATAGACAGTTCTGTCCACATTTCGAACTTGTCCGGTTTCCGGGCTGCTCCCGGCTGGCGAGGCTGTGCGTCTCCCCGCTGACGAGGACATCACGATGAAGGCATCAAGAGGCCGCGAACGCCTGTGGGCACTCCGTCTGATGGCCCGGCACGCCTGCCACCGTGCAAGCCTGCGACTGGGCGCAGTACTGCTGCCACTGCTACCGGCTCCTGCGCGGGTCTCTCTAGTTGAGGGTGCGGCCTCCGCACTCGGGCCACTGCTGCAGGCAGAACGCCATGACCGCGCCTTCGACACCCTGCAGCGGTTGGGACATCCACCCTCGGCTGCGGCGCAGCTGAGCGCCCGTTTCCTGGCCGGGCGCTGGTTGCGGCAGGCTCATTTCCAGCGCCTGCAGTCGCTGCCCTTCAGCGCGCTGCAACACGTATTGCGTGGCATGGCCTGGCAAGACCGTGATGCGCTGTGGGCCGCTGCGGCCGGTCGGCGACGCGTGGTCTGCCTGCTGCCCACTGGCGATGTCGAACTGGCGGTGGCCGCCGTGCTCGATCGTCCGGGCGCGCCCGCGCACTACTTCGTCAACACCCATCACCGCGACGATTCTCCCGAACTGCGCACACTGCGGGCACTGAAGCGCCAGGGGCATCGCCTGGATATCGGCCACGCGCAACAACGGAGCCAGGCCTGGCGGCAGCTGCGCCGCGGGGCGACGGTGGTGACCCTGCTGGATCCCTGCCCGTGGCGGGAGACGGGAGTGGCGAGAGAACCTGCACCACTGCGCCTGGCCCGCTTGGCACAGGTGCCGGTGCTGGTGCTGGCTCACCGGCGCGATGGCAGCGAGGCAGGCACCCTGTCCGTGCTGGGTGAGTTCAGTGCCGAGTCGCTGGCCGAGGGGGCCACTGCACTGTACGCCGCCGCGCACGCGTTCCTGGCGGCGGCACCGCACGATTGGCATGATCTGGATCGCTAGGCACAACGAAAAGGCCGCAGCAGGCAATCGCCGTCTGCGGCCGCGGGCATCAGGCGATGACCAGTGCCACGTTGATGTTGTTGCGGGTGGCATGCGAGTACGGGCAGACGACATGCGCCTTGCGCACCAGCTCCTCGGCCTGCGCGGTGGGCACGCCCGGCAGCGAGATGGTCAGTGCCACATCGATGGCGAAGCCGGTGCTGACCGCACCGATACCGACGCGGCCGGTGACCGCGGCATCGTCTGCGATGGCGATGTTCTCCTGGCCGGCGACATACTTCAGGGCACCGAGGAAGCAGGCCGAATAGCCAGCGGCAAACAGCTGCTCCGGGTTGGTACCGGTGCCGCCGGTGCCACCGAGTTCGGCCGGGGTGGACAGGGCGATGTCCAGGGTCTTGTCGGACGAAGTGGCGCGGCCTTCACGGCCGCCGACAGCGGTGGCCTGGGCCGAGTACAGGATCGATTCGATGCTCATGGGTTGCTCCGGTCGGTTGACTGAGTGGAGTGGCGGTACGTTCCGCCACCCAACCATCCTCCCGGGCGATGAGCGCCGCTTCCATCGGACAGCGACGATAGCGCGGCCCCGCTGCGGCCATCACCCTTGACCGCGCAGCTGCACGTACAACGCCAGTAGCGCAAGGTGCCCGATGTAGTAGCCATAGAACGCCCAGCGCCATCTCGGCAGCCGCCACCGCACGCGCGCCACGGCCAGCACCACTGGAATGGCCAGCAGCGCCCAGCCGTTGTGGTTGGCCCAGCACACTGCAGCAAACCCGATCAGTAGCAGCCACCACGCACCATGGCGGAACGCCAGCCACCCGAGCAGCACGAAGCCGACGCCCGCCCATTGGTAGTCCACCAGCATCGGCGCCATGCCCGCCGCCAGCAGCAACAGCAGTGGCCGATTGTTGGCCAGCGCATGCACCGCCACCGCAGCCAGGGCAAAAGTAAGCAGTATGTTGAGTGGCAACCAGGGACCGAAGGCAAGTGCATGCAGCGGTTGCGCGACCACGCCCCATACGGCCAGGCGACGGATCGACTTGCGCAGGTCTGCACCCGGCTGGGCGAGGTTGCAGGCCATGACCAGTGCAAACAGCGGGAACGCGATGCGCCCCAGTTCGCTTATGACCGGCAGGTAGCCGCCGTAGACCACTTTTGCCACGTGGTCGCCGGTCATGGTCAGCAGTGCGATCCATTTCAGCAGCTCGCGTGCGCCGCTGCTGAGGCTGGGGTCGGGCGTGGACATCCCTGTCGTGGTCGCTTGCATCGCGGAAGCTTATGCGCATCGGCCAGCCCATTTCCAGCACCGCGAAAGCATGTGCCACTGCAGGCACCGAGCTGCGGCGCTATGCTGGCCGCCCCTGCTTGTGAGCACCCCCATGCGTACCCTCTACCCCGCCATCGAGCCCTACCGCGAGTTCACCCTGCCGGTGAGCGATCTGCACACCCTGCATATCGAAGAGTGCGGCACGCCGGAAGGGATCCCGGTGGTGTATCTGCACGGTGGCCCGGGCGCCGGCATCTCGCCGACCCATCGGCGCTTCTTCGACCCGGCGCGCTACCGCATCGTCTTGATCGACCAGCGCGGCAGCGGCCGCTCCACGCCGTTCGGCGAGCTGCGCGACAACGCCACGCAGGATCTGGTGGCCGACATCGAGAAGGTGCGCGAGCACCTGGGTATCGAGCGCTGGCTGGTCTATGGCGGCTCCTGGGGCTCCACCCTGTCGCTGGCCTATGCGCAGGCACATCCCGAACGCGCCACTGGCCTGATCGTACGCGGCGTGTTCCTCGGTCGTGAGATCGAGAACCGCTGGTTTGCCGAGGCCAACGGCGGTGCGCGCTGGATTTTCCCGGAGCGCTGGGACCGCTATGAGGCCTACATTCCAGAAGCCGAGCGCGGCGACATGATTGCAGCCTACTGGACGCGCATGGACAGCCCCGATGAGGCCACCCGCATCGCCGCCGCGCAGGCGTGGCTGGGCTGGGAGGACAACGCCGCCACCCTACAGCACGACGTGGATGCTGTTTCCACGGATGACCCGCTGGATACGCTGGCCAAGGCCCGCATCGAAGCGCACTATTTCCGCAATGGCATCTTCCTTGAGCCGAATCAGCTGCTGCGCGATGTCGATCGTATCCGCCACCTGCCGTGTGTGATCGTGCAGGGCCGCTACGACATCATCTGCCCACCGCGTAGCGCCTGGGACCTGGCCAAGGCCTGGCCGGAAGCCAGGCTGGAGATGGTGACCTCCGGCCACAGCGCGAACGAGCCGGCGACGGTGGATGCGCTGGTGCGCGCCACGGACGCGTTCGCCGACCGCTTCTGAAAGCACGAGGTAGTGCCGGCCGCTGGCCGGCATCCCTGCGATTGCAGGTAGAGTCGACTGACAGTCGACTCTACCCATGCCAGCTGCCCCCTCGTCACGGATTGGCATCAAACACCACGGTCATGTTGCCTGCCCAGTGCGAACCAGATGACTTCAGCATCTCCATCACCGCATCACGACCAGCGGTGAAGCGCAGCGTAGAACGCCGCTGTATCAGATAGCCATCCGGGGTGAAGCGCGGTGCCCGTGCGTCGTCCGGTAGCAACGGTGTGTCCTGCGCTGGACGACCATCGTGTACGTTGGTCATGCCCGGAACGGTCACGCCCACGTCCACCGGCACAACCACTTCGTCGCGCAGATTGCGGATGCCGCAGCGGTCGCCGACCTCATGCTCGCATCGCAGCTTCATGCTGAAATCCATTGACGTGGTCAGGTGGAACGGCAGTTCCTCGCGCAGACGTGCGGGGGGACGACCATGATCGATCCACAGCGACCAGCCGCCATCCGGAACCAGCTGTACACCGGGGAATTCGCTCGAGAATCGAACCTTGAAATCGTGCGCCACGTTCAGCAGCAACTGCAGCGTCAGCTCAGAATCCGAGTAGTCGCCCTGACCAAGATCGATCTGCTGCCCATTACCCACCGTGTAAGTCACGCTGCCGGTGTACTGACCGTCCTGGGCCTGAAGCGGATCCGGCGTCTCAAGGTGATAGCCAATCGAGAAGTTCAGGTAGCGCGCAACCCGATCGGTGGTCACTCTTGGGTCTCGTACACAGACAGTATTGCCTTCCGGAACCTCCCACGCATAGCGGTAGAATGTTGAGTTTCCAACTCCGATCCGCCCACGGCAGCCACCGATCGCCGCTCCATTTGCTCCGGGTCCGGTGCCGTCGTTTGGCAGGCCCCAACCCATTCCGACGAGAAATACGCGGATCCGGGCCCTCAACTCGTGATTGCTTGCATTGCGAACAACTACGTCCTGCCAGTTCCCATCGACGGCCAGATACCACTTCTCGCGTGAATCCTCGCCGCCGCCAAACAGGCGGCGCTGGCTTACATCCATCCCGGTGTCGATCGTGAAGTCGCCAACTCTGCAGAGACTTGAATGCTGTGCGCAGTAGCCAGACTGGGGCGTCGTGTTGACGAAGCGATTATGTGAAGGGTCCAAAGCACTTGGACGAAACTCCGCCATTATCTGCAACTCGGCTGCGCCCGCCGAGGCCATCAGCACAGCTAGAAGCCCACTCGCCCGCACAAGTGGACCACACAGTGATATAGCGTAAATGGAGCGTTCAATCGTAGACATGGAGCGATCTCTCAGCGGATTACCTACGGGCCCGCAAGGGGCATCGGGCAGCCAACGCTACCCACCATCAGCACATCACCCTCACGCGGATAGCGCTCCTCTTCCATCGTCAGCACACAACTGATCAGATTCGGATAGCGCAGCTCCACCACAGGCGCGCGCGCACTCAGTTCGAGCGTGAAGAAACCCTGCTCCTGGCTGACGCTGCGCCCTGCATGGTTGATCACCTGCACGCCGCGCACCCCGTTGCCGTCGGCATCCAGCACCTGGCCCATCACGGTGAAGGTGCGCAGCACATCCACGGTGGCGTGCATCACCCCGCCCTTGTTGAGGTGATAGCTGACGGTGGACGGCTGCAATGCGGCCGCTGGCGCATGCCGGCCCTGGAAATCGAATTGCACGTGGCCTGCACGGTATGCGCTGACCGGAACGAAGTTGCGGCCCTGGCGTAGCGCCACGCCGCCGCCCTGGCTGTCATCGGCGCGCAGCGCGACATCGGGATAGTCGCTGCGCACGTCGACGATGATGCCGGTATCCACGCTGCCACTGCGGCCCTGGCCAAGCACCGCTGCTCGGCCACCGCCAATCACCAGCGTACTGTCCAGGTTGGCGCTGCCACTCACGTGGCCCGAGCCCGCGCCCCGGTACAACTGCACATCGCCTTCCAGCAGCGAACTCTGCAGATAGGCACCTGCGCCTGCGCCGATGCCGCTGCGCTCGGCACTGATCATGCCGTTCACGCTCTGCAGCAGCTTGCCGTCCACACGCTGAGTGGCAGCCGCACTGACATAGGTATCGCGCTGGCCGGCCTCGCCGGTACGGCTGCCCAGGCTGCCGCTGTAGCTGCGGCGCTCGCTGCCCAGCGATACGCTGACGGTCAGGTCGACACCGCGCTGGCGGCGGTAGTGGATGAAGCGGCTGCCGGGGCGGTCGTAGGCCGAAATCCGCCAGTTCACGTCGTGCCTGCCGAACAGGGTCTCCCGGCGCCCATAGGACACATCGATGCCGGTGCCTTTGGTGATGCCCGAGCTGCGCGCTACCCGCACGCTGGCGTTGTCGCGATGACTGAAGCGATGGGTGATCGACACGGCAGTTGTGTCCTGCCAGCCGCCACGGGTTTCCCAGCGCGGCGCCGAGCCGTCACCGGGCAGGACACGCTGGCGTTGTTCGGCCCAGCTGCGCGCATGGTTGGCCACCACCGAACCGGCGCGGTAACGGTACAGGCCCTGCAGGTCCACACCGCGCCCGGCGTCGCTGGACGTGTAGACATTGGTGTAGGTGCTGAAGCGATCGCTGGCCTGCCAGTCCATCGACAGCCCAGCCGCGTGACGCGTGCCGATCTGCTGCACCGTGGCACCGGCCACAGCACGGGGGTGCACCAGGTAATTGACCACCGCACCTGCGGCGACCTTGCTCTCCTGCGCTGAGCGACCGCTATCGAGCAGGCCACGCTGTTGACCGGCGAACACGCTGTAGCGCCAGCGGCGGCTGGGGTCGCTCCAACGACTTGGTTTGTGGATCGACGCGATCTCACGCGAGGCCTCGTGGCCATCCTCGATGACCCGCAGTTCCACGTCGTAGATGCCACCGGGCAGACGGCGGGTGTCGATTTCCTGGATGCCCGGCTTGACGGCCTGCGTGGACAGCAGATTGCCGTCGCGCAGGATCTCCACCACGCCTTCGCGGCTGGCCGTGACATAGACCGGGTACACACTGGGGCTGCGCGTGTCGGCCAGCAGCACGTCCGACGAGCCGAGCATGAAGCCCAGCGCGGTATCGTTCTGCGTGCCGGGTGCGCGCGGCTGGCGGATGATGCCTTCGAAGGTGGGCAGGAAGTAGCCCGCACGCACGAAATGGTCGCCCAGCTCGCGCTGCGCATACAGGGCACTGAGATAGTGCTCGCGGCTGCCCGGCTGGGCGTAATACTGGTAGCTGCCGACCGTGCTCCAGCGGCCAACACTGCCACGCAGCTCGGCGCTGTAGCGTGCGGACGCCTGTTGCTCCTGGCCGCCATGCACGGCCACGCTGTTGCGGACGACCAGTCCATGGCTGCCGCGCTCCGGCAGCGCGACGTGGCGTCCTTCCTTGTGCGCACCTGCTTGGGTCAACAGGCTGAGCAGGGAATTGGACAGGCTGTAGTGCAACGCTGCCAGGCCCCGGCATTGCTGGCGGCACACGCCCAGCGCCATCGGCTCGGCCAGCGTCTCGGCCCAGCGCGCCCGCTCCGTCTGCGGAAGCGGGCTGTCATGGGCTTCGCCAAAGCCGATCAGCTGCACACGATTGTCTTCGTGCAGCAGCACCTCGGCGTCCCCCAGGTAGCGCCCGTCCAGCTCCACCCGCACGGTGAGCGGGTTGCCGAACAGATGCTCGCGGAACTCCGCAGGCATGCGCTCGCGCTGCTCCAGCAGGCTGGGCAGTTCACCCAGCGCAAGACCGGCGGCATGGCTGGACGCGGCAAACACCACGGCGCCGATACCAGCAGCCAATCGCGCAAGGGCCGGATATGCGGGAGCGAGGGGACGTCTCATGGGCGGATACCAGTGCCCTCCCCCCGCATCGCCGACGCGGTAGGAAGGGCTCGAAGCTGCATGATCGTCAGATGTCGCTTTCGAAGATCATGTGGAACTGGCCGCCGTAGCTGCCCTGCTTGTAGCCATCGGTCGGCACGGTGGGGGCAATGGCAAACGCCAACGACTTGCCGGCCGCGGCCTGTGCGGCATTGGCCACCGTTATCTTGGCGGCCGAGGTGGCCGGCACCACCACGTTGTCCAGCTTCACTGCCAGGTCGACCACGTCGGCGGCCGATGCCATCTGCGCCGGTGCCGACAGATAGGCACTGATCGCCGCCGGTGACTTGATGTTGATGACGCGGCCGGTCAGATCACTCAGGGTCTGACGGGCGGTATCCCACGGCAGGTTCTGCGGCAGGCCTTCCCAGCCATCGGGGGTGGACACCTGCAGGCCGGCGCTGTTCGGTACGTCGGCGGTGATATTGATAGTGATGGACTTGGTTTCGGTAGCGGCCACGGCAACGGCCGGGGTGATCAGCAGGGCGGTGGCCGCTGCCAGCAGGGTGGTCTTCAGGGACATGGATGCACTCCAGGTTCAAGGGTGGAAATCAAGGTGCCAGGCAAGGGCAACGCCATCCCATCGGGCGCCTGGCAGGCCCGTTCGGAACTGATCCAAGGGTGGAAGTGGGCTTAACGGCGTGAGTCGATGCTGCGTTGGCTGTCGCCTTCGCGAAGCTCGAAACGCAGAAACTGATGCTCGGCAGCCTGCAGCGCATAGCTGTTGCCAGGACGCACATGGGCGATGATTCCCGGCGTGCAGATATCTGGACGATCGCGCTCGCACTGGCGCAGGTTGTCCAGCACCACGGTGGCATTGCCGCGATTGCGCACCTGCTGTTGTTCGATGAGCGTGTCGTAGTGCGGGTTCTCCGGCGCGACGAAGAAGATCGTGCCGTAGCCGGTGAACACGCGGATGGCAGAGGTGAGCTCCGCTGCCTCCCGGGCCTGGTCTTCGCTGAGCAAGAATTCCTCGGCTGTCGGCGCCACCGGGATGAAGCGCAACCGGTAGTAGCGCTCCTGGTCACGCGCACCGCGATACACCAGGCGCGTGGCCTGCTGTCCTTTGCCCGCGATGATCAGGCGGCTGGGGCTGGCAATGACCCCTTGGGCATCCGGCGTATTGCGGACCAGCGCGGTGGTATCCACCGGCGATTCGCTGGCCTTGCCGTCTGCATCGAAGTGCATCTGGGTGACTTCAACCCGCACGTAAGCCGTGGCGTCACCGGTGTTGCGGATGCGCTTGAGCAGGTTGCTGTGCGTGGGCTGCAGATAGTCGAACAGCACGCCTACGTTGATCTGGGGTGTGGATGCGTGCGCGCTGCCAGACAGGATGACCAACAGAATCAATGAGAGAAGACGACGCATGGCGAGCCCGCAGGGAAAGGCGAGCGCGAATTTTCACGGCCCCATCACAATCTCGATATGCGAAAAGTTGCAAAAGCCGGACATGTCCTACGCATTTGAAACGATTGCTGGTCTGCCGGTCCCGACCCGCGGGACCGGCGCAATCGCGGTGAACGGCGCCCCACTTGCGTGCACGCCTGCCTGCATTCTTCGCAACCGGCTTACAGTCCCCCGCCGAAGATCCGGCCGTGGCCACCACACCGGTGCCCCCCCCCTCCTCAGGAGCACGCCATGACCGGTTTCCGCTACCTTCCCGCTCTCCTCATCCTCTCGGCCGGCATTCTGCTGGGCGGTTGTTCCAAAACGCAGGACGCCAGCAAGGCCACCGCCGCCGAGGACGTGACCGAAGTGAAGCTCATCCCTGCCTATGAATCGCTGGACAAGGACAAGGACGGCATCGTCACCCTCGCCGAAGTCGATGCGGTTGCGCCGGACTGGGCCGAACGACTGCACGCCTGCGATACCGATCGCAACAAGACGTTGAGCCGCGGCGAGTACGACGTGTGCAAGCAGACCAGTGCCTCGCATTGATCCCTTGATGCGCCATCGATTGGCGCGATGCTTGCCCGGCTATACCAAGGTATAGCCGGGCTAACCCACGAGCCTCTAGGACTACCCCATTCAGGGGCGGACAATAGCGCCACTGGCCAGGGCAACCCTGGCTGGCTACCTCCCCTCATGGAGACGCAGATGGACCCCGACCCTGCCGGGCGCAACGCGCCCCGTATGCCTGCCTGTTGCCTGTTCCTGGCGCCTGCCCGCCGATCCCTGCCTGCCTGAGTGACGGGGGATCGCCAGGCGCCGCCTGCCTGGAGATCACCCCCATGTCCTACAAGATCCTCTACATCACCCTGCGCCGCCTGATCGGCGAGCGCGATGTTGCCGCCCTGCGCAGCCACCTGCTGCAGCACGGCGCCGTGGTTTTCGCCCGTTCGCTGTCGCTCGGTTCGCCGCGCGTGGTCGCCGACGCACTGTCGCTGCTGCCGATCAGCGAACGCATCAACGTGCTGCGCCATCTGCCCTACCCCCTTCGCGACGCGATGAAGCCGCTGTGCATCGGCGGCAGCCAGCGCCTGCACATGCAGCCGTGGTCACCGGCGGTGCTGGCGATGCGCCACGCCTGAACCGTTGCATCCGTTCCGTTCGTGTTCCGGCCGCGGCCGGCTCTGACATTCAAGGAGTTCCCATGAGCCTGCTCAACGCCTGGTTCAATGCATTCCTGCGCAGCCGTCGCGCAGGCAACCTGTTCGGTCGTCGCGCCATGCCCGAAGCCGGCTTCGGCCCGGGCAGCGCCGAGGCCGCACCGTTCGCACTCACCACCGGCCTGGTCACCCTGTCGCAGTTGGACGAGCCGCGCCTGCTGGCCGCGCTCGACTCGCACGTCGATGGCCTCAGCCCGCACGAGGCCGGGGAGCGTCTGGCCACGCTCGGCCCCAACGAGGTCGATCACGAAAAGCCGCTGCCGTGGTGGCGTCATCTGTGGCAGTGCTACCGCAACCCGTTCAACCTGCTGCTGACCGTACTGGCGGCGGTGTCCTGGCTGACCGAGGACATCAAGGCCACGATCGTGATCGGCGCCATGGTGCTGCTGTCCACGCTGATCCGCTTCGTGCAGGAAGGCCGTTCCAACCGTGCCGCCGAGCGGCTGAAGGCACTGGTCGGCAACACCGCGCGCGTGCTGCGCCGCAATCCGGGTACCGAGGCGGCCGATGTGGCCGACCAGTACTTCGGTGCGCACCTGCACAGCCGTCGCCCGGCGCGGCTGCTGGACCTTCCGATCCGCGAGCTGGTGCCCGGTGACCACATCGTGCTGTCGGCCGGCGACATGATTCCGGCCGATTGCCGCGTGCTGACCGCCAAGGACCTTTTCGTGGCACAGGCGGCGATGACCGGCGAGTCGCTGCCGGTGGAGAAGTTCGCGCACCCGGGCGACGGCCTGGCCGGCCTGCTGGAGCAGCACAACCTGCTGTTCATGGGCACCAATGTGGTGTCCGGCACCGCCACTGCCGTGGTGCTGGCCACCGGTAACCGTACCTACTTCGGCACCCTGGCCCAGCGCAGCGCCGCCACCGACCGCGCGCCGACTGCGTTCCAGGCCGGCGTCAACAGTGTCAGCTGGCTGCTGATCCGCTTCGCGCTGGTGATGGTGCCGTTCGTGCTGCTGATCAACGGCTGGACCAAGGGCGACTGGACCGAGGCGTTCCTGTTCGCGCTGTCGGTGGCGGTGGGCCTGACCCCGGAAATGCTGCCAATGATTGTCACCTCCACCCTGGCCAAGGGTGCGGTGCTGCTGTCGCGGCGCAAGGTGATCGTCAAGCGCCTGGATGCGATCCAGAACTTCGGTGCGATGGAAGTGCTGTGCACCGACAAGACCGGCACCCTCACCCAGGACAAGATCGCGCTGGAACGGCACACCGACGTGTTCGGTCACGATTCGGAGGACGTGCTGAAGTTTGCCTACCTCAACAGCCACTTCCAGACCGGGCTGATCAACCTGCTCGACCGTGCGGTGCTGGAGCACGTGGAGCTGCAGAGCTCACTGCGGCTGTCGCAGGACTACCACATGGTGGATGAGATTCCGTTCGACTTCGAGCGCCGCCGTATGTCGGTGGTGGTGTCCGAACGCGAGGACCACCATGAGCTGATCTGCAAGGGTGCGGTTGAGGAGATGCTGGCGGTATGCAGCACCGTGCGCGAGAACGGCGAGGACAAGCCGTTGGATGAGCAGCGGCTGGCGCGCGTGCGGCAGACCACGGAAGAACTGAACGAACAGGGCCTGCGCGTGGTGGCAGTGGCGATGAAGGAAACCGCCGCCAGCCAGACCGTGTATTCGCAGGCTGACGAGTGCGGCCTGACCCTGGTCGGCTACGTGGCCTTCCTCGACCCGCCGAAGGAATCGGCTGCGCAGGCGCTGCAGGCGCTGGCCGCGCATGGCGTGGAAGTGAAGGTCTTCACTGGCGACAACGAGCTGGTGACCGCCCGCGTCTGTGCCCAGGTCGGGCTGGACGCGGACACCATCCTGACCGGCCCGCAGATCGAGCGCATGGATGACGGTGCGCTGTCACGGGCGCTGCACCACCACCGCGTGTTCGCCCGCCTGACCCCGCTACACAAGGAGCGCCTCGTACGCGAGCTACGCGCACAGGGCAAGGTGGTCGGTTTCCTCGGCGATGGCATCAACGATGCACCGGCGCTGCGTGCGGCGGACATCGGCATCAGCGTGGACAGCGCGGTGGACATCGCCAAGGAGGCGGCCGACATCATCCTGCTGGAAAAGAACCTGATGGTGCTGGAGGAAGGCGTCATCCAGGGCCGGCGCACGTTCAACAACATGCTGAAGTACATCCGCATGACCGCCAGCTCCAACTTCGGCAACGTTTTCTCGGTACTGGTGGCCTCGGCCTTCCTGCCGTTCCTGCCGATGCTGCCACTGCAGCTGCTGGTACAGAACCTGCTGTACGACATCTCGCAGATCGCCATTCCGTTCGACAACGTGGACGAGGAACTGGTGCGCAAGCCGCTGAAGTGGAACCCGGCGGACATCGGCCGCTTCATGGTGTTCTTCGGGCCGATCAGCTCGATCTTCGACCTGACCTGCTTCGCCTTGATGTGGTACGTGTTCGATGCACGCACGCCGGCCGACCAGGGCCTGTTCCAGTCCGGCTGGTTCGTGGTGGGCCTGCTGACCCAGACCCTGATCGTGCACATGATCCGTACACCGAAGGTGCCGTTCCTGCAGAGCATCGCCGCGCCGCCGCTGCTGGTGATGACCGGCCTGATCATGGCCATTGGCGTGGCCCTGCCGATGAGCCCGCTGGCTGGTTACTTCAAGCTGCAGGCCCTGCCGACTGGCTACTGGCCGTTCCTGGTGGCGATCCTGTTCGGCTACGCGGTGCTGACGACCTTGCTGAAGAAGATCTACATCCGTCGTTACGGCTGGCAGTAAGCGCCCGCCGCCTGGTCCAGGGAGAAACACAATGGACATCAATCCGAACCTGCCGGCGTTCAACGCCGGCGCAACCCTGAGTTCGCTGATCAGCCTGTCGGTGGCGTTCGTGCTTGGCACCGTCATCGGCCTGGAGCGGCAGCTGCGCCAACGCACCGCCGGCCTGCGTACCAATACGCTGGTGGCAGTGGGTGCGGCGGTGTTCGTCGACCTGGCCGTGCGCTTCCATGACCTGTATGGCGGCCCGCCCTCACCGCTGCATGTGGTGGCCTATGTGATCTCCGGCGTCGGTTTCCTCGGCGCCGGCGCGATCATGAAGGACGGCGCACAGGTGTCTGGCCTCAATACCGCCGCCACCCTGTGGGGCTCGGCAGCGGTTGGCGCCTGTGCGGGTATCAAGCTGCTGCCGGAGGCGGTGCTGGCGGCCGTGTTCGTGCTGGCCGCCAACACCCTGCTGCGGCCGGTGGTGAACCGCATCCAGCGGCAGCCGCTGCCGGAGGCGTTCAGCGAGGCGACCTATGCGATCAACGTGGTCTGCCAGCGCGAGCAGCAGGCCGAGGTGCTGGACCAGCTGTTGCTGCTACTGGAACAGGCGCACTACCCGGTACGCGCGGTGGACCAGCGCCCGTTCGGCGAGCGCGACGTGGAGATTGAAGCGGTGTTGTATGCCACCACGGTCGATTCCGGTGAACTGGATGCGGTACTGACCACGCTGGCGACCACCCCCGGCGTGCTGCAGGGGTTCTGGAACGCCAGTCTGGAGGAGTAGTGCCGGCCGCTGGCCGGCAACATCGTGCACCGCTTGGTAGGTGCCGACCCTGGTCGGCACAGAACCCTCAGATGCCACGACTGCTGCCAGAGCCTGCCGACCAAGGTCGGCATCTACCAACAGCCCTCATGCACCGCTCTGGTAGGTGCCGACCTTGGTCGGCACAGAACCCTCAGATGCCACGACTGCTGCCAGAGCCTGCCGACCAAGTTCGGCATCTACCAACAGCCCTCATGCACCGCTCTGGTAGGTGCCGACCTTGGTCGGCACAGACCCATCAGATGCCATGACTCCTGCCAGAGCCTGCCGACCAAGGTCGGCATCTACCAACAGCCCTCATGCACCGCTCTGGTAGGTGCCGACCTTGGTCGGCACAGATCCATCAGATGCCATGACTCCTGCCAGAGCCTGCCGACCTTGTTCGGCACAATCCTGAAGATGCCGGCCAGCGGCCGGCACTACCGGTCGGCATCTCCACGAGGCGGCTTTGCTATCCTTCCACCCCACGCTAGGGAGCCGCCCCGATGCCATCGCTGTCGCCCCGTCGCCCGCTGGTGCTGCTGGCCCTGATCGTCGTGATGGCGGCGATCTTCCTGGTCGATACCGTCACCGATTACGCCGTGGCGGCGGCCTGCTTCTATGCAGCGGTCATCCTCGCCGCATCGCGCGTACTCGCCGCGCGCGGGCTGATCAGCCTGGCCATTGCCTGCATCGCACTCACCGCCCTGAGCTTCTTCCTCACCCGCTTCGGTACCTACCGCATCGGCCTGGTCAACTCGGTGATCGGCATGCTGGTGATCGGCATCACCACCTACCTGGCGTTGAAGATGGAAGCGGCCAAGGCCGCAGTGCAGGAAGCGCAGGGCCGCCTGCTGCGGGTGGCGCGCGCATCGACCGTGGGCGAGCTGACCACCTCCATCGCACATGAAGTGAACCAGCCGCTGGCGGCGATCGCCAGCAGCGCCGAAGCCTGCCAGCGCTGGCTGGCACAGGACCCACCGAACGTGGACAAGGCCCGGCAGACCGTGGCCCGCATCCTGGCCGATGCGCATCGCGCCGGTGACGTAATCGCCCGTATCCGTGGCCTGACCCAGGGTGCCGCACCGGAACGACGCGCCTTCGATCTGAACCAGGCCGTGGAGGAAATGCTGGCGCTGTCGCGCAGCGAGCTGGACCAGCACGGCGTGGCCGTGGCCCTGCTGCTCGATGCCGACCTGCCGCTGGTACAGGCTGATCGCGTGCAGGTGCAGCAGGTGATCGGCAACCTGATCCTCAATGCGGTGGACGCGATGGAAGCAGTGCCGCCTGCCGACCGCCGTCTGTCCCTGTTGACCCAACGCGACGGACAGCGGATCAGCCTCAGCGTGCGCGACCGCGGTATCGGCCTGCCAATCGACCATCCTGAGCGCGTGTTCGATGCGTTCTGGACCACCAAATCACACGGACTCGGGCTCGGTCTCAGCCTGAGCCGTTCGATGATCGAGGCCAACGACGGCCAGATCCGCGCCGAACGACCGGCAGGCGGCGGCGCCTGCTTTGTGTTCGACCTGCCCATCGCCACGGAACTCCCCCATGCGTAAGCCCGCTGCACCCATCACCGACCCGGCGCCCATCGTCTACGTGATCGACGACGATCCGTCGGTGCGCGCCGCGCTGGAAGACCTGCTCGCCTCGATGGGCCTGCAGGTACGGGCCTTCGCCTCCACCCAGGCGTTCCTCGAACACGAACTGGAAGATGCACCGGCCTGCCTGGTGCTGGACGTGCGCATGCCCGGCCAGAGCGGGCTGGAGTTCCATCGCACGATGGGCAGCCACGGCCTGCAGCTGCCGGTGGTGTTCATCACCGGCCACGGCGACATCGCAATGGGCGTCAACGCGATCAAGGACGGTGCCATCGAGTTCCTGACCAAGCCGTTCCGTGACCAGGAACTGCTCGATGCCATCCACAAGGGCATCGACATCGACCGCCAGCGCCGCAGTGACGGCGAGGCACTCGATGCCCTGCAGCAGCGCTGGAACACCCTCAACGCCGGCGAGCGCGAGGTGGTCGACGGTGTGGTGCGCGGCCGCCTCAACAAGCAGATCGCCGGCGATCTCGGGGTCAGCGAGATCACGGTGAAGGTGCGCCGCGCGCAGGTGATGCGCAAGATGGGCGCGCGTACGCTGGTCGACCTGGTACGCATGTACGACCGCCTGCAGGCAGGTTCCCCATGAGCGTGCATGTCGCACTGCTGCGAGCAGTCAATGTCGGAGGTACCGGCAAGCTGCCGATGGTTGAACTGGTGGCGATGTGCGAAGACGCCGGCTTCACCGACGTCCGCACCTATATCGCCAGCGGCAACGTGGTGTTCCGCAGCGGACTTGGCGAAGCCGGCGTGCGGAAAGCCCTTGGCCAACGGCTGCAGGCCTATGCAGGAAAACCGGTGGGTGTGCTGGTGCGCTCGGCAGCCGAGATCGCGGCGGTTGCCGCCGGCAATCCGTTTCCACATGCCGCCGGCAATCGCGTGGTCGCGCTGTTCGTGGATGAGATACTGCCTACCGATCCCTTGACCGGGGTAACCGGCCTGCGCGATGAGCAGCTGGTGCTGGGCACCCGCGAGATCTTCGTCCACTATGGCGACGGCATGGCCGACTCACGCCTGCGGATTCCCTATGCCCAACAGGGCACCGCCCGCAACCTCAACACGGTTGGCAAGCTTGCGGCAATGGCCGCCGCACTCGGCCAGGCCACCTCAGACAGTAGAGAGCGGCGGTAGAGTCGACTGTCAGCCGACTATCGCGCGCAGCGCGGGATTTTCCGCAACTTTGTGGAAGAGCAGTCGACCAACATTCGACTCTACCCGGCAGAGGGCTGATCACGCCCGTTGCAGACGGTGCTTCAATCGCGTATCCATCAACCCCACCGCCAGCAGCACCGCGCTGGTCAACCAGCCAGCGGCCAACAGATGGGTCTGCGGCAATACGAAACCCATCACGCCCAGTGCCACCGCACCGATCAGATGCGAGTACGGTGCGCGCCCGTACACCACCCGCTTGTACAGCGCGCTGCCCAGCAGGTAGATCAACGGGCCGGCCACCAGCACCGTCGCATACACCGGCGTCACCGCAGCGTGCGGGTGGTCCATGACCAGGTCATTGCCCACCGCCGTAGCGATGATCCCGGCGATCAGCAACGCATGCACATAGTGGAAGTTGGCCCCCATCCGGCCCGGGTCTTCGGCATGGCTGATGGCCTCGGTGGCATCGCGGCTGGAGATGCCGAAGTACAGCCACCACATGGCGATCGTGCCGGCGAACGTTGCCAGCACCGCCGACACCACTGCCCCACTCCACTGTTCGACCTCGCTGAGCACGCCACCGGTCGCCAGCAGCGTCTCGCCCAGTGCGACGATGACGAACAGCTGGCAGCGCTCGGCCAGGTGCCCGCCCTCGATGGTCCACTCGCGGGTGTGCGAACGGCCCAGCCCCGGGAATGCGAAGCCGAACATCGGTGAGATGTATTCGCACGCCACCGCCACCGCCCACAGCGCCAACCGCGTATTGCCCTCGGCTGCCGCACCTGCCAGCCAGAAGCAGGCCGACACGCTCACCCAGGCCAGCATGCGACGGAAGTTCGGCGCCAGCGGGTGCGTGCGGCCAACCTCGAACAGCACGAAGGCGGTACGCCCGACCTGCATGGTGGCGTAGGCGCCGGCGAACACCCAGGCACGGTCGGCGAAGGCCTCGGGAATGGACGAGGACATCATCAAGGCCAGCAGCATGGTGGCAAACAACAGGCCGCGGATGCGCGGCGCTTCCGGATTGAACCAGTTGCTGACCCAGCAGGCGTACTGCCAGCCCAGCCACACGGCAAACCACAGCACCAGCGTCTGCAGCACGCCGGCCAGATCCAGGTGATGCAGCAGGTGGTGGCTGAGCTGGGTGACCGCGAACACGTAGACCAGGTCGAAGAACAGCTCTTCGTAGGTCACGCGCGCGTGGTGGCCATCGCGCTGGCGCAGGGCCGGCAATCGCAGTCGTGTACTCATGGCTGTCCTTCAGCGCGCCAGGCGCCAGTAGAGCAGACCGGCCAGCAGGGCCGGCACCGCGAACACCAGCAGCAGGATCGGCAGTTCTTCACGTATCCCGTAGCCGGCCTTGCTGACCCCCACCCACAGGTTGGCCACCGTCACCAGCAGCCAGGTGGCAATGAACGCGATCAGGGCCGTGGGCAGTTGTGAGGTGCCCACGCTCCACAGCCGCCCGAACAGCAGGAACACCCCAAGCAGCACGACGCCACCCACCAGCACCAGAAGCACATGCATGGTCCACCTCCTTGAGCCTGCAGGCAGGCTAGCCGTGGCCGATTCTGCGCTCCAGCCGATGATCGTGGATTCACTTTCCAGGCGCGGCGAACAATCGCCCTGGCGATCGCGGCATGGCAAACGAGAACAGTTCCCATTAGTATTGCGTCATTGCGCAGGGATGACCTCCCGGCACCCGCCTTTCACCCTTGCTGCCCGTCCGGATGTCCCAGCCGACACTTCCCCGCCCACCTGCGCTGCCGCTGGTGACCTCGCTGGTGCGCCACTACGAGGAACTGGTGGACTACCTGCATCGCCGGTTCCGCTCGCCCGGGCTGGCCCGCGAAGTGGTGCACGATATCTGTGTGCGCCTGCTGGAACGCCCGGCCGCGCATGACGCCCGCCAACCGATCGCGCTGCTGCGCAGGATCGCCCACGATGCGGCGGTCGACCGCTGCCGCGCCGAGGACCTGCGCCGGCACTGGGTAGAGCCCCGCGCCGAGCTTCCCGAAGGCGCCTGCGAGCGCCCCGGACCCGAGCGCCAGGCGCAGGGCCAGCAGGCGCTGCAGCGGCTGACCACCAGCATCGAGCGCATGCCCTGCCGGCGGCAGCAGGTGTTCATCCTGCACAAGATCCACGAGCTGCCCCAGGCCGAGGTGGCGCAGCGGATGGGCATCGGCCTGAAGGCAGTGGAACGTCATCTGCGCCTGGCCATGGCCGACTGCCGGCTGCACGGTGCGCTGCGGTGAGCCCTGCATCACCCGATCCGGCACCGCCGTCGGCGCCCGCCGAACCGTCCGCCGAGGACACGCTCGATCAGCACCGGGAGGCACTGAAGGAGCGTTTCCCGTTGCCAGGCCCGGAGCAGTTGCAGCGGCGCCGCGGCGGATCTGGCGCAAAACGGGTACTGCCGGTGCTGTTGCTTGCGGCCGGAGCGCTGCTGTTGACCGACCCGGCCTGGCAGGTGCGTGACTACCAGACCGCCGTCGGCGAGCGCCGCGACATCGAGCTGCCGGACGGCAGCCGCGTGCTGCTCGACGCGGGAACCCACCTGCAGGTCCGTCACCATCTGCGTTCGCGGCAGGTGCTGCTGGCGCAGGGCCATGCGCGCTTCGAGGTGCAGCATTCGGCGTGGCGCCGCTTCCAGGTCGATGCCGGGCCGGTACAGGTACGCAACTACGGCACGGTGTTCGATGTTGACCGCCAGGGCGATCTCAGCGAGGTCACGCTCTGGCGCGGCGAGGTCGGTGTCAGCGTTGATGGCGGCGGCACCGAGCAGCGGCTGAAACCGGGGCAGCGCCTGCTGGCCCAGCCCGGGTCGCTGTCTCCTCCGGAAGCCGTGGATCCGGACCGGGCCGACTGGACCACCGGCCGGCTGCAGTTCGACCGCATGCCACTGAGCGAGGTGCTGCTCATCCTGCAGCGCTATCACGACCGTCCGATCGTGCTGGACGACCCGGCACTGGGTCCGCTGCAGGTGTCGGGTGTGTTCGATGCCGATCGTGCCGAGACGGCGGTCGCGCTGTTGCCGGAGATCCTGCCGGTCCAGGTGCATACCGCCGCCGACGGCAGCCTGCATCTGCGCGCCCGCGATTGATTGCCACGCCGAGGGTGGGTTGCGCGCCGTCCCATCCGGCAAGTGCTTGAACCCTTCCGAAGGACCCCCGCATGACCCGCCCTGTTCCGCCCGCCGCGCTGCGCCGGCTGGCCCCCACCCTGCTCGCCGCCTGCCTGTGTGCGGCGCTGCCCGCCACCGCGCAGACCGCTGCGTCCGCACCCGTCGAACTGCACCTGCCAGCCGGCCCGCTGCAGGCTTCGCTCAACTCGCTGGCGCGCAAGAGTGGCATCCAGCTGCTGTTCGCGGCCGAGAGCGTGAGCGGCCGCAACGCGCCCGCCCTCGACGGCCGCTACACCCCGCACGATGCCCTGCAGCGCCTGCTGGCCGGGCAAGGCCTGGCGATGCAGGAGCGCTCACCGGGGGTGTTCGTGGTGAGTGCCGCGCCAGCATCGCCCAAGCCCCGCGCTCCGGCCCGGGCCACGTCATCGGTAGCGTCCCCAGCCACGACCACTTCGCTGGCGCGCGTTACGGTATCGGCCTCGACCGCGCGCATGCCGCAGGGCGAGACCGCGATGCCCAACACCATCACCGTGCTGACCCGCGAAGACATCGCCCAGCAGCTGGCATTGGGTTCGGATGTGTCGCGGGTGCTGTCGTCACAGATTCCGGCGTTTGCCCCGGCGCGCGAGAAGATGTCCAACTACGGCGAAACCATGCGCGGCCGCGGCATCCTGTACATGGTCGACGGCGTGCCGCAGTCGACGCCGCTGCGCGATGGCTCACGTGATTCGCACACCATCGATCCGGCCATGATCGAACGCATCGAGGTCATCCACGGCGCCAACGCACTGCAGGGCATCGGCGGTACCGGTGGCATCGTCAACATCATCACCCGCAGCGCGCCCAGCGAGCCCGGCGCCTTCCTGCTCGACACCAACGTCAGCTACAGCTCGGCCCTGCCCAGCCGCCACGATGACAACGGCCAGCGCGGCTCGGCACTGGTCGGCGTACGCGGCGAGCAGTTCGACCTGGTGGCCGGCCTGGCCTATGAGAAGCAGGGCCTGTACCACGACGGTGAGGGCCGTTCGATCGGCACCAACGCGCAGGGCGAACTGATGGATTCGACCTCGTCGAACGTGTTCGCCAAGCTGGGCTGGAACATTGCCGAGGGCCACCGCCTGCAGCTGATGGCCAACCGCTACGAGCTACGCGGGCTGGACAACTACCTGGCGGTGAACGGTGATTACCGCACCGGCCGCCCGACCATATCGGTGCCCGGCGATACGCCGCTGGATCCACCGATGAACCGCTCGCGTTCGTTGACGCTGGACTACAGCGCCGCCGACCTGCTCGGTGGCCGCTTCCAGGCGCAGGCCTTCGCGGTGGACTTCGAAGGCCGCTATGGCGCCAGCCAGTGGGACCCGTGGGGCAACACCGGCGCCAACGCCGCCTGGGACCAGACCCAGAACGAATCGGACAAGCGCGGCTTCAAGCTGACCCAGAGCTGGGCCCGCATCGCCGACACCACGCTGGACGTGACCCTGGGCCTGGACGGCCTGCGCGACCGCACCCACCAGGTGCTGCTGGCCAGCGGCATGAACTGGGTGCCGCAGACCACCTACCAGAGCCTGTCGCCGCTGCTGCAGCTGCACTGGTGGCCAACCGACCACCTGATGCTGTCCGGCGGCCTGCGCTACGAAAAGGGCGAGCTGGAAGTAGGCGACTACACCACCCTGCCCCGCTACGGCGCACGCAAGGTGGCTGGCGGCAAGCCGACCATGAGCGAGACCCTGCCCAACTTCGGCGCGGTCTGGTACATCAACGATCGCCTCAATGCCTACGCCTCGTATTCGGAAGGCTACACCGTGGCCGACGTCGGTCGCGTACTGCGCGCGATCAACCGCGACGGCCAGCGCGTTGACAATCTGATTGACCTGTCACCGGTGGTGTCGGACAACCGCGAGATCGGCCTGGAGTACGACGATGGTCGTTTCAGCGGTGACATCGCCTACTACACCTCCGAATCCAAGCTGGGCTCGGTGCTGATCTACGATCCGGGCATCGACGCCTATGCGGTGCAGCGCCAGGCCACCCGCGTGGAGGGCTTCGAAAGCAACCTGCGCCTGCGCCTGGGCGACAGCCGGCTGGGCCTGGGTTATGCACGCGCCAACGGCCGCTACGATGCCGACGTCGACGGCCGCCTCGACAGCGACCTGGCCGGCGTCAACATCGCGCCGAACCGGCTGACCGCGTTCTGGGAGCAGAGCTGGACACCACAGCTGAGCACCCGCCTGCAGGCCAGCCACGCCTTCGACCGCGACTTCGACCTGCGTGGCGCGCGGGTGGCGGAGTTCGAGGGTTACACCACGCTGGACCTGGTGGCTCGCTACGTACTGGACAAGCACAGCTTCACCCTGGGCGTGCAGAACCTGGCGAACAAGCAGTACATCAGCTACTACTCGCAGACCACGCCGTCGAACCCGAGCTATTTCTCGGGCCGTGGCCGGGTGCTGACGCTGGGGTGGCAGTACCGGTACTGAACCATAGCGCCCTTATGGGAGCCATGAAATCTATGCGCGACGCGATGAAGGAGGCCCATGCTAGTTTCTGGGCCTCCTTCAAACGGACGTGAACCATGCGTTTTTCCCTGCTCGCCGTCACACTGGCCGCTGTTCTTCCGGTCGCGCACGCCAGCGCAGCCGAGGCACCCCTGCCGCAGTTGCGGGCCTACACCGTGGACGCCTCGTGGCTGCAGCCGATGGCACCGCTGCAGATTGCTGACCACACCTGGCAGATCGGCACCGAGAACCTGACCGCACTGCTGGTGCAGACCGCCGAGGGCGCGGTGCTGCTCGACGGCGGCATGCCACAGATGGCCGGCCACCTCATCAGCAACATGAAGGCGCGCGGCGTGGCCCCGCAGGACCTGCGGTTGATCCTGCTTAGCCACGCACACGCCGACCATGCCGGGCCGGTGGCGGAGCTGAAGCGCCGTACGGGCGCCAAAGTAGCGGCCAACGCCGAATCGGCGGTGCTGCTGGCGCGCGGTGGCAGCGACGATCTGCACTTCGGTGATGACATCACTTATCCGCCAGCCAGTGTCGATCGCATCATCATGGATGGCGAAGTGGTCACCGTGGGCGGCATCGCGTTCACTGCGCACTTCATGCCGGGGCACACCCCGGGCAGCACCGCATGGACCTGGACCGATACCCGCGAGGGCAAGCCGGTGCGCATCGCCTATGCCGACAGCCTGAGTGCACCGGGCTACCAGCTGCAGGGCAATGCGCGCTATCCGCGCCTGGTCGATGACTACAAGCGCAGCTTCGCGACGGTGCGGGCGTTGCCCTGTGACGTGTTGCTGACCCCTCATCCGGGTGCCAGCAACTGGGACTACGCCTCCGGCAGCAAGGCCAGCGCCAAGGCACTGACCTGCAAGGCCTACGCGGATGCGGCCGAACAGAAGTTCGACGCACAGCTGGCCAAGGAAACAGCCCGCGCCCGCTGATTCTGTAGCGTCGAGCTTGCTCGACTGAAGCAGAGCAGTCGAGCAAGCTCGACTCTACAAAAAAGCAAGTCGAGTGTGGGCTCGACTCTACAAAGAGCAAGCCGAGCGTGGGCTAGGCTCTACACAGGACGCGTGGAAGGGTGCCGGTCAATACGACCGGCACCCGTGACCATCAGCCGCCCTGGCCGTGCTGCGCGAACGGCTCGGTGGTGCCATCGGTGCGCACCAGCTCGACGGTATACGGCTGCACGTAGCCGTCCGGCATTTCCATGCCCGGCGAGCCGGCCGGCATGCCCGGCAACACCAGGCCGCGCGCTGCCGGCCGCTCCGCCAGCAGTCGCTTGATGTCCTCGGCCGGGATGTGGCCTTCAACCACGTAACCACCGATCTCGGCGGTGTGGCAGGACGCCTTGCCGACCGGTACACCCAGCCGGACCTTGATCGGGTTCATGTCATCGGTATCGCGCACATCCACCTGGAAGCCTTCGGCCTTCAGGTGGTCGACCCAGATACCGCAGCAGCCGCAGCTGGCGGTCTTGTGCACGATGGCGATGGGCAGTGCCGGATCCACCTGCGACGGGCTGGCCTTGATCGGTGCCGCCGGGGCTTCGCTGGCAACCGGCGCGGCAGGCGATTCTTCGGCAGCACGCGCGCAGGCGGTGGTGGCCAGCACGGTGCCAAGCAGCAGGCCGAGGGAGAGAGAACGGTTCATGGTGTTGATTCCTTTGCAGATGCGGGCAACGCGGCCCGCTGCCTGCGCATCGAAGGCACAGGCAGAGTCGAGAATGAGTCGAGCAGCTACGGCAGGCGCTTGAGGCCTGCAGGGAATCACACGATGGGCGGCCGTAGCGGATCCGGCAACGGCGGCGGAGCGCGTTGCTGGGTGCTGGCTGGCAAAGGCGCCTCGCGCCAGGGTAACGCTGGCGTTCCGCTCAGGGTGGCCAGCATGCCGAGGCTGGCCGGTGGGCATTCGCACTCATTGCTCTGGCAGACCGTTGATGCTGCCTCGTCGCAGCATCCGGCCATGGCCGCCGGATGCGGTGCGGCGCAGTGGTCCGCGCTGGACTGCGCCGCGTACGAGGATGAGGCAACCGCAAGCGCCGGTGCATTCAGCACCAGGGCAAGGAGGAGCATCCATCGCAGCAGAAGGCCAGGCAGATTCACCCGCTGATGATAGCCGATGCGCGCGTCACGCAATCGCCGCCACCATTGCGCTCATCCGCACCGGGATCGACTTGGCCGCCGGGGTACCGCTGACCCGATCGTAGTAGTCCAGCGGCAGCAGCGGATTCAACTCGGGGTAGTAACCGGCCAGGGCGCCGCGTGGCATCGGGTAGTCCAGTACGGTCAGGCCCTCGATGCGCCGCTGCACGCCATCACCGCTGATGGTCTCCAGGCTGACCAGCGCCTCCTTCTCCAGCCCGCGCGCCAGCCGGTCCTCGATGTTCATGAACAGCACCATGCGATCGTTGTACACGCCGCGGTAGCGGTCGTTGTAGCTGTAGATGGTGGTGTTGTACTGGTCGTGCGAGCGCACCGTGGCCAACCGCAGCATCCCGGGATCGTCCACCGGCGCGTCCACGTCCAGGCCTGGCATCACCAGGATGTTGGCCTTGCCGTTGGGCGTGGGCCACACCCGGCGGCGCGGTGGAATGTCCAGGTGGAAGCCATGCGGCTGCTGGATGCGCTCGTTGAAGCCGGTGTAGACCTCCGGGTACACCGCCGCGATCAGCTCCCGGATGGGAGCGTAGTCATGCATGCACCCCGCCCAGTCGACCTTGCTGTGCGGCAATGTTGCCATCGCCATGCGGCAGACGATCTCGACCTCCGGGAGCACGTCCGTGCTGACCGGCTCGAGCACGCCGCGCGAAGCGGTCACGTTCGACATCGCGTCCTCGATGGTGACGAACTGCTCGCCGGCAGGCGTAACGATGCGCTCCGAACGCGCGACCACCGGCAGGATCAAGGCATCGCGGCCGTGCACCAGGTGACCGCGATTGAGCTTGGTGGCGATGCCGACCGTCAGCTCCAGGCCGCGCATGGCCTCGTACGCGCGCGGCGTATCGGGCACGGCGTGGATGAAGTTGCCGCCCATACCGATGAACACCTTGGCGCTGCCGTCCAGCATCGCCTCGATCGATTCGACCACGTGATGACCGTGCTCGCGCGGCGGATCGAAGCCGAACACCTGCTGCACGCGATCCAGATAGGCCGGCTTGGGTTTCTCGTCGATGCCGACGGTTCGGTCGCCCTGCACGTTGGAATGGCCACGGATCGGCCCGATGCCGGCGCCGGGCTTGCCGAAGTTGCCACGCAGCAACAGCAGGTTGGCCACCTGCTGCAGCAGGGTCGAACCATACTGATGCTGGGTCAGGCCCATGCCATAGCAGATCACCGTGGCCTTGGAGCGGATGTAGATCTCGGCGCAGCGGCGGATCTGCGCCTGGGTGATGCCGGAGACCTCCACGATCTCGCTCCAGTCCTGTGCCATCACGTCCGCGCGCAGTGCGTCCAGGCCTACCGTGTGCTCGGCCAGGAAATCGTGGTCAAGCACGCGCTCACCCTGCGCCTCGCGTTCGAACATCACCTTCATCATGCCCTTGATCAGGGCCAGGTCGCCGCCGATGCGGATGTGCACGAACTCGCTGGTGATCTCGGTCGAACCGAACGTGGCCATCTGCACCACATCCTGCGGTTCGGCGAAACGGATCAGCGCGCGCTCGGGCATCGGGTTGACCGCCACGATCGGGATGCCGCGTTTGCGCGCCTCGACCAGGTTGCTCATCATCCGCGGCGAATTGGTGCCGGTGTTCTGGCCGATCACGAAGATCGCCTCGGCGTGCTCGAAATCCTGCAGCACGATGGTGCCCTTGCCCACACCGATGGCCGGCGGCAGGCCACGGCTGGTCGGCTCGTGGCACATGTTCGAGCAGTCCGGGAAATTGTTGGTGCCGAACTCGCGCACGAAGATCGAGTACAGGAACGCGGCTTCGTTGGGTGTACGGCCGGAGGTGTAGAACTCGGCCTGGTGCGGGCTGTCCAGCGCCTGCAGATGATGGCCGATCAAGGCAAACGCCTCGTCCCAGCTGCACGGCACGTAATGATCGGTGGACGCGTCGTAGCGCATCGGCTCGGTCAGCCGGCCCTGCATCTCCAGCCAGTAGTCGGTCTGCGCCATCAGTTCGGTGACGGTGTGCTGGGCAAACAGCTCACGACCGGCACGGAACTGCGTGGCTTCCCAGGCCAGTGCCTTGGCGCCGTTCTCGCAGAATTCCAGTTTCTTGCGCTCGTCGGCATCGGGGAACGCACAGCTGGGGCACTTGAAGCCACCGGGCTGGTTCATTGCCAGCAGCGCCTTCGAGCCCTTGCCGATCACGCTCTGCTGCAACAGCACCTTGGCCGTGGCACCGGCGGCACCCCAGCCACCGGCTGGCTGGTTGTAGGGCTTGTAACGCGGCGGCTTCTGCTCGGACATGTTCGGGAACCTGGCGGGTGGAACACAACAATCAACGGCGCGGGATGGGCCGGATGCGGCTTCTGCAGCGCGGCCAGCCCCGCAGTCAAGCACGGACAAGGCCGCTTCGCCAGAGGCAGACGCTGTTTTCAGCGCAGCCTGCCATGACAACGGTTACACCCGCGTCAGCGCCCGGCCACTGCGCTATTCTCGAAGCCGTGGGTGGTCCACCACCTGCGTATTTCCCTTGCCCGGACGCGCTGCATGCCTGACTCGACCCCGCCGCACACCCCGCCTGCCGGCACGGCCCAGCGCCCGTTGCAGCGCTGGCGCAGCGAGGGGCACCAGCAGCAGGTCGACGTGGTGGCCGAGGAAGTGCCGGTTGCACTGCGCTACAACGGCGCCGCCTTCGCAGTGATGATGGCCACGCCCTGCGACCTGGAAGACTTCGCGCTGGGTTTCTCGCTCAGCGAGGGGCTGATCAATACGCCCTCGCAACTGCTGTCGATCGAGGTCCGCCCGCAGCTGGAGGGCATCGAACTGCAGATGACCGTTTCCGAAGACGCACCCGGTGCCGATCTGGATCCGGCCAATGGCCGCCTGCTGCCCGGTCGCGGTGGCTGCGGCCTGTGCGGCACGCGCCAGCTGGAGGATGTGCTGCGCCCGCTGCCGCAGATCCGCGAGCGCCGCACCTATCCTCATGCCGCGTTGCAGCGGGCGCTGGCCACGCTGGCGCAGCATCAGCCGATGAATGCGGTGAGTGGATCGACGCACGCCGCGGCCTGGGCCGATGCCAGCGGGCGGATTGGCTGGGTGCGCGAGGATGTGGGCCGTCACAATGCGTTGGACAAGCTGATCGGCGCCCTGCATCACAACGAGCACGCCATCGACGGCGGGTTGCTGGTGATTTCCAGCCGCGCCAGCTATGAGATGGTCAGCAAGGCGATACGTGCGGGTGCCAGCGTGCTGGCAGCGGTGTCGGCGCCGACCGCGCTGGCGATCGACCTGGCCCGCAGTGCCGGACTGTGCCTGGTCGGGTTCGCGCGGGAGAGCGGGTTCAATGTGTATACCCATCCCGAACGGCTGCAGGCGGACGCCAGCCACGATAACTGAGAACGGCCGGGAGCAAGACGCCCCCGGCCTGATGGACCTCAGCGCAGCGCCACCTTGGGGAAGTCCACCGGCACGTCGAACGCCACGTTGACGTAGTTGGTGAACAGGTTGAGCGCCACATGGGCAAGGATCTCGACGATCTGCTCGTCATCGAAGCCGGCTGCGCGCAACGCCTGCACATCACTGTCGGCGATCTGCGCACGTTGCTCGACCACCTTCAGCGCGAAGTCGAGCGCCGCCGAAGTGGCCGGATCGCTGGACTGGCCGATCTGCGCGGCAGCCATCTGCTCGCTGCTGGCGCCGGCCTTGCGACCCAGCGCCGTGTGCGCGGCCAGGCAGTATTCGCAGGCATTGCGGTTGGCGATGGCGACGGCGATCTGCTCGCCCAGCAGCGGCGACAGGCGACCGCCGCCCAGTGCGCCGAACGAGCCCCACATGCTCTGCAGGGCGGCCGGCGAATTGGCCACCGCGCGGAACATGGCCGGAGTGGCGCCGAACGCGGCGTGGACCTGGCCCAGCAGGGCCTGGCGGTCGGCGGTGGTGTTGGCGACATCGATCAGGGGGACACGGGACATGGTGGATCTCCTTGGGAAAGCGCCCAGATTGGACGACCCGCTCATCCTAGGTAGACTCATTGGACGAATCAGGCCATATCAGCCACATCTTTTGTCCATGCGTCCATGAGCACTTCCCTCGACACCACCGCGCCCGACCGCCTCTCCTCTCTGCTGGAACGCTTCCGGGTGCAGGCCGCGCTGTTCCACAGCGGACCTCTGTGCGGGCGCCATGTCTTCGAGCCGCAGCCCGGTCGGGCGTTCCTGCACATCCTGCGCCAGGGTGAAATGGAGGTCCGTCATCCCGACGGCGATACCGCGCTGCCGCGGTTGAAGATCGACACCCCCAGCCTGCTGCTGTACCCGCAGCCGCTGCATCATGTGTTCTTCAATGCGCCGCTGGATGGCCCGGACTTCACCTGCGCCACACTCGACTTCGATGGCGGCGCGCGCAATCCCATCGTGCAGTCGCTACCGCCGGTGATGGTGGTGCCACTGGCCGCGATCAGCGAACTGGACGACACCCTGCATCTGCTGTTCACCGAGGCCGACCGCCAACGCTGCGGTTCGCGGCTGCTGACCAACCGGCTGTTCGAAGTGGCGCTGATCCAGATCCTGCGCTGGGTGGTGGATCATCCCGATGCGGCCGGGGTCAGCCACGGGCTGATGCGCGGGCTGTCCGACGCACGGCTCGCACGCACGCTGGTGGCAATGCACCAGGCGCCACAGGACGAGTGGACGCTGCCGCGCATGGCCGCCACCGCTGGCATGTCGCGCAGTGCGTTCGCAGCGGTCTTCAAGGAGGTGATGCAGGCGACGCCGGCCAGTTATCTGCTGGATTGGCGGCTGAGCCTGGCCTGCGCGCAGTTGCGTGCGGGCGTGGCGGTCAAGCAGGTGGCGATCGAGGTGGGGTTTGCCGATACCGCGTCGTTGTCGAAGGCGTTCCGCAAGCGGTTGGGGGCGTCGCCCAGGGCGTGGTTGGCGGCGACCGCAGCACAGGCTGGGTAAATGGATGAGGGGTAGAGTCGACCGCTGGTCGACTATCGCGCGAAGCGCGGGGTTTTCGTGAGCAGCCGACCAGCGGTCGGCTCTACCAAGAGCGGCGTCCCCGCGTCGGTCGACGGCTCAGCTGGACGTCCCATCAGACTTCGCCAGCAGCCCGGCGATGCGCTCCGCCACCTGGGCGCGCACGCTTTCATCCA
Source organism: Stenotrophomonas sp. 62841_Sma (assembly GCF_056482945.1). Taxonomy (NCBI): domain Bacteria; kingdom Pseudomonadati; phylum Pseudomonadota; class Gammaproteobacteria; order Lysobacterales; family Lysobacteraceae; genus Stenotrophomonas; species Stenotrophomonas sp. 62841_Sma. The sequence continues at coordinate 2,569,597 of NZ_CM151224.1, forward strand.
GCTGCCCTTCGTACATCGCTTCGTAGATCCACAGGCCATCGGCCGCCAGCCGCGCTACGAAATTGTCGAGCGCAGCCGGGTCATTCTGTCCGGCCGACGGCGGCAACGGTGCCCAGCGCCGCACAGCCGGTCCCCACGGACGCTCGTCGGCGTCCGGGTCGGCCGATTCGAGCATGAACATCAGCTCGGCGCGGGTGGCGCTCTGCGCCGACACGCGCACGAAGGTCTGGTAGCGCTCCAGCGCCGATGCTTCCTCCGCACGCTTGCCCAGCAGCGTTTCCATCGACGTCTCCCAGGCCTGCACCAGATGCTCGTCGATGCCGCGCAGCAGCGCCTCGCGCGACGGGAAGTGGTACAGCAGGCCGCCGCGGGTCAGCTTGGCCTCGGCCGCCACCGACTCGAAGGTCACCGCGCGCACGCCGTCACGATTGATCACGTTGACGGCGGCGTCGAGGATGCGGTCGCGCTTGCTGGTTCTCATCGCGTCATTTTACGCGATCGGCCGCACCCTCGCGGCCACCGACGCGCCCCCGCAGCAGGCGCGCGATGATCGCCGCACCCACTGCCAGCACCACCGTGATCACCAGCAGCACGATCTGGTAGCCACGGTCATATGCGGCCGCAGCCAGCGCGAACCACTCGCCCTGCCCGCTTTCGCGTGCGGCATGCAGCGCCTGCGTGAAGCCCTCTCGGGCAAGCTCGGGCATGTCCGCCGAGACCGGCAGGAAGGCACCGTACATTGCCGCACTCAGGCTGCCCAGCATCGCCACCGCGAGCAGGCCACCAAACTCGTAGGACACCTCTTCCACCGACGAGGCCATGCCCGCGCGGTGCGCCGGTACGTTGTTGAGGATGGCAGTGGACGCCACCGAGATGGCCGAGCCCATGCCGAAACCGGTGATCGCCATGCCCGCCACCACCCAGCCGAGGCCGTGCGGGAAGCCGAACGCCACAACACCGACACCCACGGCGCCAGCCGCCAGGCCACCACAGATCAGCGGACGCAGGCCCACGCGGTGCAGGATGCTGCCGCCCAGCAGTGCACTCGGCAGGCTGCCCAGCGCCGCCACCGATACCAGCAGGCCTGCCTGCAGCGGCGTGAAGCCCGCCACCAGCTGGAAACGCTGGGTGGTAACCAGCTGCAGGCCAGCCATCGCGAACAAGGTGAATACCGCCGACAGCGTGCCGGCCAGGAACGCCGGATTGCGGAAGATCGCGAAGTCCAGCAAAGGGTACGGCAACTGCCGCTGGCGACGTGCAAACGCCGCGCCGCTGATGACGGCCAGCAGCAGCGCACCGGCACCCAGCGCATACGACGGCGGCGTGGCGATCAGCGACTTGATCGCCAGCACCAGGCCGGACAGCGCCGCCAATGCCAGCAACGAAGACACCAGGTCCCACGGCCGCGAGGTATCGCGCTGGCCTTCCGGTGCCAGCAGCAGGGTAGCGACGAAGGCCACCACCACCACCGGCACGTTGATCAGGAACACCGAGCCCCACCAGAAGTGCTGCAGCAGCCAGCCGCCGATGATCGGACCCAGCGCTGCACCGACGATGGCCACCGAGCCCCAGATCGCGATGGCAATGTTGCGCTCGCGCTCTTCGTGGAAGCTCAGGCCGATCAGCGCCAGCGTGGCCGGCATCATTGCCGCCGCACCGACCGCCAGGAATGCACGGGCGGCGATCAGCTGCGCCGCTGTACCAGCGAACGCCGCTGCCAGCGAGGCGATGCCGAACACCACCAGGCCGATCAGGAACATGCGGCGGTGGCCGATGCGGTCGCCCAGCGTGCCCGCGCCCAGCAGCAGGCCGGCCATCACCAGCGGATAGGCGTTGATGATCCACAGTGCCTGGCCGGCACTGGCCGAGAGTTCCTCGGTCAGGGTGGGTAGTGCGGTGTAGAGCACGGAGTTGTCGAGCGTAACCAGCAGCAGGCCGGCGGCGACGGTGAACAGCAGCGCCCAGCGACGGGCACGCGACAGGGCCGGAGCACCGGCCAGGGGCTGGGACAAAGCCATGGGAGAACCTGGTGGGATGGAGTACGGCCATAACTATACAGGATGTCCTGTATAGTTATGATCTTCGGAATCCACCGGTTCAGGGTCTGTAGGGGCAAGTCTGCTTGGCTGAACCGCCAGCCAGGCATGGCCTGGCTCTACTGGTAAACGCTTATCGGCAGTCTTCCGGCAGCGCGGCAATCGCCGACACCACCGCACCCTGCATGCCCTGCCCCACGGCCATGTCCAGTTCCCCGCCCGTTCCCCCATGCTGGCGCCGCAGTTCGTCCTCGCACAGCCCGCGCACCCGCGCACGCGCATTGGCGCGCAGGCTGCTGCATCGCCAATCGGTGCCACCCAGCGGCAACACCGAATACACCACGCTGTTGCAGGCGTTACCGGCCCGCTGCTGCAGCGACAGGCCGCCGAAATCACGCGGTTCGCTGCTGCGCTGCGGATCGAAATAGCTGTCCGGGAAGGTGCGCGCGTACTGTTCGATGTCCACCTGCATGCTGCGCCCGCCAGCCAACGGCATCTGCAGCGGCTGGCCACAGCGCGTGGCGTCGGCACGATGCTGGATGTACTGGTAGATCGGCCGGTCCAGCTTTGGATCCTGCTGGGTCACCGCACTGACCGCCGCCAACACCGGCAACGATGCACGATTGGCCATGCGCGCCAGCAGCCCCGCCTGCGCCGGCTGGCAGCGGTCGCGCAGGGTGGCCGCGAGCAGGAACAGTACGTCGTTGCGAAAGGCATGGTCATCACCCAGGCGCTGTTCGATGCGCTGGCGGGCATCGGTCGCGGGTGCCGGGAAGGCGATCGCCGGTGGCTCGGTCACGTCGACGCGCAGGTGCCACCACACCAGCAACACCACGCTGGTGACCAACACGCCCGCAACGATGATCCAACGCGTGCGCATCAATTGTGGATCGCCGTCAGTGTCGCCGCAGCCGCGTCGTAGGACGCGCTGGCGATATCCGCATCGAAGCGCTTGACCTGCAGGCGGCCGGCAAGCCGGTACGGGTCCCACAGGTCTCCCAGTGCGATCGGCGTGGCCAGGGTCACATGGATGATCTGGTTCGGCGGCGGTGGCGGCACGTGGATGCAGGCCCCGTAGAACGGCACGAACAGCAGTTCATCGACCAGGCCGGAATCGTTGGTGCCCAGCGGCACCACGTAGCCATCCAGATCCACCGCGCGACCGTCGACAGCGTCGACCACGCGCGAAGAGCCGAACTGCTTGGCGCGATCCGGGCTGGAATGGTCGATCTCCTGTCCCGGTGGCGTGCCCGAGCCGGTGTCGTCGATCAGCCCGCCCACCCCGTCCATGCCATTGCGTGACAGGCCGATCTGCGGCGGTGGGCGCTGGTAGGTCACTTCATCGGGCCGCAGCGCGTCCCAGCGATCGATGGGAGCCTCGGTCGTGGCCGGCCGCGCAGCGTCTGGTGCTGCGCTGGGGGCCATGGCGTCCCCACCCGCCTGCGCGCACCCCAACAGGCCCAGGCAGCAGGTCAGTCCGATCATGACACTACGGTTCATACGGCCTCAGCTGAGCGTCACGCATGGTGTAGGCGGAACCGGCCAGATCGTCATCCAGCCGTTCGGCGCGCAGGGTACCGGCCAGGAAGAACGGCGAATACATGTCCGGCATCTCGATCGGGCGCGGCAGCACCACGTGCACGATCTGGTTCGGCGGTGGCGGCGGCACATGGATGCAGGCACCGTAGTACGGCACGAACAGGAATTCGGTCAGCCGCCCGTCCTGCTCGTTGGCCAGCGGCACCACGTAACCCGGCAAGCGCACCGGCCGCTGCAATACGGTGTCCACGGTGCGGAACGTACCGAACTGCGGCATGCGCCGGTTGCCGTTGTGCTCCACCTCCGGGCCCTCGCCGCGCTCCAGCGCCGCCAGTTCTTCCTTCGGCATCATCTGCAACCAGTCCAGTTCCTGTTCCTCGGCAGCTGCCGGGGCATCGCGATCGATCACCGGCGACGGTGTCAGCGCCTGCACGCCGGTATCGACCGGGCGTTCGCAGGCGGTCAGCACCAGCAAGATTGGCAACAGCGGCAACCAGCGCATGCTCAGCCCCCGGGTGACAGGCCATCGGCCAGCGTGCGCCGATAGGCCAGCAGCGCCGGTACCAGGCCGGCCACCGCGCTGATCGCCAGCACACCCGCCACCCACGCCAGTTCGCGGCCATCCGGCCAGATGTGGGTGATCGGCAGGCCGAAGCTGGCCAGCGCCCAGCCACGCCCGGCCAGGCTGGCCACCACCAGTGCGGCCAGTGCGAGCACGCAGGCAAGCGCGCTGGTCGCCACCGCCTCCACCACCAGCAGGCTGGCGATATAGCCAGGGCGTGCACCGATGGCACGCAGCACCGCCATCTCGCGCCGGCGCTCCTGCAGTGTCGAGACCAGCAGCGCCACCAGCGAGACCATGCCCAGCAGCACCACCATTGCACTGATCAGCTGCAGTGCCCGCTCGGCGGTGCCCAGTGACTGCCACAGCTGCTGCAACGTCACGCCGGGCAGGATCGCCAGCATCGCCTCGTCCGGGTACTCGTTGATCCTGCGCTGTACCGAGAACGTGGCGATGCGCGAATTCAGGCCGAGCATGAAGGCGGTGATGCTGGTCGGGGTCAGGTCCAGATGGCGCGCCTGCTCGGCGCTGACACTCTGGCTGCGCAGCTGCACGCCGGAGCGCCAGTCGACATGGATCGCCTCGATGGCCGGCAGCGAGACCAGCACCGAGGAATCAACCGGCGTGCCGGTGCGCTGCAGGATGCCAGCCACACGGAACGGCTTGTCGGCATGCGTGGCCAACGTGACCGCGCCGGTGCCGTGGGCCAGCACGATCTCATCACCGATGCCGACCTTCTGCGCGTGCGCCACCTCTGCGCCGATCACGGCGTCGTACAGATCGTCGAACGGCCGCCCCTGTGCAAACGCCAGCGCATGTCCCGCGCCGTAGCGGTAGTGCTCGAAGTAGCCGCCACTGGTGCCGACCACCCGGTAGCCGCGCCACGAATCGCCCAGCGACAGTGGCACCGCCCACTTCACCTGCGGCAGCGAGGACAGCTCCTGGTAGGACTGCCAGGACACGTTGTTGGTCGGGTCGCCGATGTGGAACACCGAATACAGCAGCAGGTTCACCGGGCCGGAGCGGGCACCGACGATCAGGTCCGTGCCTGAAACGGTGCTGGCGAAACCTTCATGCGCCTGCGCGCGCACGCGCTCGACACCGAGCAGCAGCACCACGCTGAGGGTGATCACCAGCACGGTGAGGCTGACGCTCAATGCGCGGCTGCGCAGGCTGGCCCAGGCAAGCTCAAGCATGGGTGCCACCTGCGTGGTTGATCTCGGAAAGTGAAATGGTGCGGTCGAACAACGGCTGCAGGCTTTCATCGTGGCTGACCGCCAGAACCGTGGTACCGGCAGCCCGGCACTGTGCGGACATCAGCTGCAGGAAGGCGGTCGCGGCTTGGCGATCCAGCGCCGAGGTCGGCTCGTCGGCCAGCAGTACTGCGGGGCGGCCGATCAGGGCGCGTGCGGCGGCCACGCGTTGCTGCTGGCCGACACTCAGGGTGCCGGCCGCACGCTTGGACAGCGCCGGATCCAGCTGCAGCGCTTCCAGCAGGCGCAGGATCTCATCGTCCAGCGGCCCGCTGATGCGCTCGCTGCGCACCGGAGAAAAGCGCAGCCCCAGCGCGATGTTGTCGCGCACGCTGAGGAACGGCAGCAGATTGAACTGCTGGAAGATCACGCCCAGGTGATCGGCGCGGAAGCGATCACGCGCAGCACCCCGCATCATCTGCAGCGCGTGACCTGCTACTTCGACGCGCCCCCTGCCGGGCAGCAGGACGCCGGCCAGCAGGCCGAGCAGGGTGCTCTTGCCGCCACCGCTCACTCCACGCAACAGCACGCTGCTGCCCTGCTCTATCAGCAGCTGCGGGATATCCAGCACCAGACGTGTTGCGTAGCCGAACTGCACATCCTCCAGGGCGATCACCGCTGGCGTGCTCACGGCGCCAGCACCACGCGCAGGTTGTCGGCACTCAGCACGCTGCGGTCCTGGCCGTTGGCGGTTGCACTGTTGACGATGACTTCGTGCAGGCCGGGGAACAGCACGGGAAGGCGTAAGACGATGGCGCGCAGCTCGGCAGGTTTGGCACAGTGGTACTGCAGCGTTGCGCTGAAACCTGCGTGCCGATGCTGCCCTGGCGGCGGCGCGGCGGCCGTCGCGTCGAAGCCCTCTGCATCGGCTTTACCGCTGGCCAGACGGCAGCCTGCCGCGGTGGGCAGGGTGACCCAGCTGCCGCCCTTCAGCAATGCCGTGGCGCGCGACAGTGCCGCCTGCTCGGTCGCGTTGGCGGGCGGTCGCTCGAAATCAAGGATGCCGATACCCGGTGCCTGCAGGGCGAACTCCAGCGTTCCCTGGTCGAGTGCGAGATCAACTGTGGCCTGGCCGTGCACGTGTGGCGCGTGCTGGCGGACGTCGTGTGCCTGGGCTGCGTTGGCAGCCAGCAGCAGGAAAAGAGCAGCAGGAAGCTTCATGGGGGAGACTCCAATTGTTACTATGTAACATAATGGACCACATCCCCCCGACCCCCGCAAGGGCCCTGGCCCAGCCGCCAACTTCGGCACGCTGGCATCCCCGTTTCGATCTGGCCGGTGCCTGGCTGTCACTGGCCTGCGCCGCCCATTGCATCGCCCTGCCCCTGCTGCTGGCCTTCGTACCGGCGGCAATGATGGCGCTGCGCTCGTTCCAGCACCCCGGCCACGGCGTGATGACGCTGCTGTTGATGATGTCGCGCTGGGAATGGTTGTTCGCATTGATGGCCTCAACGTTGGCGCTGGCCAGTACCACGGCCGGGCTGCACCGGCATGGGCGCTGGCTGCCGGTGCGGCTGGCCGTGGTTGGCGCGATCCTGCTGGTGTCAGCGTCGCTGTACCTGCCGTTGAAGGAATCGCTGCTCTGGCATGGTGTGGCCACCGCCTGCGGCGGCGTGCTGCTGGCATGCGCGCACATCGGCAACCGGCGGGCATTGTACGGCCACAGGTAGCGTTCCGAAGATGCCGGCCAGCGGCCGGCACTACCGTTTCGTTGGACCGGTAGCGCCGGCCGCTGGCCGGCGCGCGGCCCGCCTCCTCAGAAGCGGTACCCCACTTCCGCGCCGAAGATCCGCGGGCTGTCGACCGGGCCGTAGTAGTTTCCGTCGCGCCCGAAGGCCAGGTTGTCGAAGATCAGGCCATTGATGCGGCGCTTGTTGGTCAGGTTCTGCACGAACACCCGCGCGCTCCACGGCCCGGTCTCATAGCCCAGCTGCGCACCAAGTACGGCCACTGCGGGCTGGAACGCGCGGTTACGTTCATCCAGTGCACTGGAGCCGGTGAACTGAGATTCCAGCCGTGCATGGATGCCCGAGTCGAACTGATAGCGCGCCGCCAGATAGCCAGTGTAGTGAGGGGTCAGCTTGACCCGCTTGCCATCCAGGTTCTGGTCCACGCTGACCCACAGCTTGGTGTACTTCGCATCGACGTAGCCCACATTCGCCATCAGGGTGAAACCCGGCAGCACTTCAAACACGCCCTCCAGCTCGGCACCGCGCGAACGGATCGAGGCATCCGAACCCACGTAGTCCGACGAGATCGGGCGGCCGTTGGCATCGGTGGCCACCTGGATCTCCTGCCAGTTGTCCGAGGTGATGTGGAACAGCGCGCCGCCGATGTGGCCACGACCGCCGGCCAGGTTCATCTTGAAGCCCAGCTCATGGCTCCACATGCGCTCGGACTCGTAGCGCAGCACCTTGTCGTTGACCACATCGCTCTGCGCCGCAGCCAGATTGAAGCCACCCGGAATGTAGCCCTTGGCCGAGGCCGCGTAGAAGGACAGGTCGTCAGTGGCGTCGTAGCGCAGCGACACCCGCGGCAGCGTGGCCGAGAAGGTATGTGCCAGCGCGGCATCGCGGTACAGCACGCGGCCACCGGCGCCCAGATCCAGCGCACCGGCACGCTGTTCGGTGGAGCGCCGTGCCTGCTCATGGCGCAGGCCGGCGCTGGCCGTCAGCTTCGGCACCGCCGGGAAGGTATAGCTGGCGGTGGCGAAGACGCTGTAGTCCTCGCCCTTGGAGGTCTGCCGCGGCGCCAGGTTGTAGCTGTCCAGCCCATGCAGCGCCGGTCCGACGAAAGTGCCCAGGATCGAATCCTTGCTGTTGCGGTAGGTCGACACACCGGCCATCCAGGTCAGCGCCTGGTCGCTGGGCGAGCTGAAGCGCGCCTCGGCCGTCCATTCCTTCTTCCTGTCGTAGATACGGCCGGCCAATGCCGGGCTGTTGGTCATGTCGAAGTCGTAGCCGGCCGAGGTCACCTCCTCGTCCCGCCAGGAAGCGGCCACGTCCAGCGTGCCGGCCTGCAGCTGCCATTGCGCACTGAGGCCGGCCACCGTTTCGTCCTTTTCGGTGCGCTTGGGCGCGTCGTTGATGTAGGTGAAGTCACCGGCACGGCGGCCGCCATTGAGCGATGTGCCGTAGGTGCGGTTGTAGAGGCCGGTATCCAGCGGCAGGTATTCATACTCGAACATGCCCGGCGCGCGGGTGCGCAGGTGATAGGCCAGCGCGTTCACCGAAACGTAGTCGCTCGGCCGCCAGCGCAGCTTGCCCTGCAGGTAGCCTTCGCCGACCTTGCCGCGCGCACCGGAAGGTGTGAGGTTCTTCAGGTAGGCGTCCTCGTCGGAGCCCATGAACGCCACCGAGCCGGACAGGCTGCCCGTCTTGTTCAGCGGCCCTGCCAGGAAGCCATCGAGAGCGGTGCCATTGCCGTTGCCGAACCAGGTGCTGCGCACATTGATCTCGCCCTCGCGTGCATCAGCCGGGCCGCGTGTGCGCACCAGTACCAGGCCGGATTCGCTGTTGGCGCCGTACAGCGTGCCCTGCGGGCCGCGCAGCACCTCCACCGACTCGACCTGGTTGAGCACGGCATTGCTCAGCTCGCGGAACGGAATGCCATCGATGTAGACCGAGGCACGATTGACCAGGAATGGATTGGACTCGATGCCGCGGATCGAGATGAACATGTTGCTGAGCTGGCCCATCGCATTGAACTTGACGTTCGGCGCGAGCTTGTCGAGGTCACGGAACTCGGTGACGCCGGCTTCTTTCAGCGCCTGCCGATCGAGCACCGTCACCGACAGATCGCTTTTCAGGTAAGGGGTATCGCGCTTGGAACCGGTGACGCGGACACCGTCGAGCGTGGCCGGGTCGGCCTGCTGGGCAAGGGCGGGCAAGGCAGGAACGAGCAGGGATGCTGCGATGAGCGCGGCAGCAGGCGTGGACGACTTCAAAGCGGGAACCTCGACGGATGGAGTGACGGAAGCGCGGGCGGCGGCAGCGCAGGACAAGAGTGTTATCCTGTAACATTAGCGTCCTGCCGCCACTCCATTTCCGTCAGCGCCGCTCCATTCCCGGATCCGTGATGCCCGCCCTCGCCGACCAGCTGCTGCAGGAAACCCGGTCGCAGGCCCCTGCGGCCTACGCCAGCGACGATGGTGCGGTGGTGCTGCTGCGCCATCGCTTCGATGCCAGCGAAGGTGAGATGGGACATCCGCAGCAACTGCGCTTGGGCCTGGCCGTGGGCGGCGGCGGTCGGCTGCAGCAGCACACCCTCAGCGGTCTTCTGCAGGCGCCGTGGCGGCCCGGCCAGTTCAATCTGGTGCTGCCGGAAGACACCGGCACCTATGCCAGCCCCGCGGTCGATCTGCTCGGCATCGCCATCGATACCCACCTGCATCCGCAGGATCCGCAGCAGTTGCAACACCTGCAGCCGCTGGCGGCGCGGCTGCACCGCGACCCGGTGATTACTTCGGTGCTGCAGGCGTTGTGGTGCAGCGCGCAGGCTGATGTTTGCCTGCCCGGCTTCCTCGAGCATGGCACGCAGGTGCTGCTGCACCGCCTGGGTCAGCTTGCCGGTCAGCCGCGCCAGGCGCGTGGCACGGTGTCCCCACTGTCGGCCCGACGGTTGCGGCAACTGGAGGCCTACATCGACGCGCAACACGGCCAGGCGCTGACCGTTCCACAGCTGGCCGCTGCAGTGCAGATGGAGGTCGCGACGTTCGGCCGCGCGCTGCGTGCGGCCACTGGCCTGCCGCCCTATGCGTTCCTGACCGAGCACCGCATGCAGCGGGCGCGCGCCGAACTCGCGCAGGGCCGGCGTGTCACCGACGTTGCGCTGGGCAGCGGATATGCCAATCCCAGCAAGTTCAGCGCGGCGTTCCGGCGTGTGGTCGGTTGTTCGCCGTCAGCATGGATCGCGCAGTCACGGGCCCGGTAGTGCCGGCCGCCAACATTACAAACCGGTAATGTCCAGGTCAGGGCCTCGAAAGGCGGTGGACGCCACCCTGCAGGCCACTTCCCCATCGGTGATCCGCATATGACCCGCTCCCTGTTCCGCGTCGCCCCGCTCGCCCTGCTGCTGTCCGGCCTTTCGGCCGCGCCGCTGGCGCTGGCCCATCCCAGCCTGGTGCGTTCGACGCCAGCGGCCGATGCCACCGTGGCCCCGGCCAGCCAGATCGAGCTGCAGTTCAGTGAGAAGGTGATGCCGCGTGCCACCCGCATCGAACTGAGCATGGACCACGGCCGCATGAAGATGGCGATGCCAACCACGGCGCAGGAGATCTCCGAGGACGGCCACACCCTGCGCGCGCGCTTTGCCAAGCCGCTGCCCGCCGGCAGTTACGCGCTGCAGTGGCGCGCGGTCGGCGAGGACAGCCATCCGATCACCGGCACCTACCGCTTCACCGTGAAGTAAGGCCGCTGCTGTGGCCGAGCTTTCGCCGTATGCGCTGCGGCTGGCGCTGTATCTGGCCCTGATGCTGCTGTTCGGGCGGATGCTGTTCGTCCGCCCCGGACTGCCGCGCAGCGTCTCGCTGGGCCTCACTTTTGTGGCACTGGTGCTGGTCGGCATCGATGCGGTGACCCGATTGTCCGGCGTGCTTGGCATATCACCGGTCGACATCGATGGCGAGACAGCGCGCTGGTTTCTTACCGGTACGCCGGTGGGCGAGGCGGGACTGCTGCGCATCCTGGCCCTGCTGGCGATGCTGCCGCTGCTGGCAGTCAATCGCCCGGTGCAGGGCCTGCGCCGTCCTGCACTGCTGGCACTCTCGGCGGTGACCCTGGCCAGCCTCGCCTGGAACGGCCACGCCGCTTCTGGGGACGGGATCGCTGGCAGGCTGCGTCTTGCTGCCGGCATCGTGCACCTGCTGGCGGCCGGCGCCTGGATCGGTGCGATCGCCGCCATCGTGCAGCTGGCACTGCGCCGCCAGGGCCTGCGCCTGCGCGAACGCACCCACGAACTATGGCAGGCCGCGCACGGCTTCGCCGTGCCCGGCACGATCATCGTCGCCCTGCTGGCGATGACCGGCACCTATACCTATGTCGATCTCGGCGGTTCCATACAGACCCTGACCGGCGCCGCGCATGGACGCTGGCTGCTGCTAAAGCTGGCACTGGTGGGTGGCATGCTGGGCCTGGCCGCGCTGCATCGCTGGCGGCTGGTGCCGGCGCTGGCGGTCTCCATCCGGGGTGGCTGGCAGCCCAGGCCGCTGCATTCACTGCGCCACAGCCTGGCCTGCGAATCGGTACTGGCCGTGCTGGTGCTGGCCTGTGTCGCGATTCTCGGCACGCTGGATCCGCTGGCATGAGACTGCGCAGCCAGCCCACGCCCAAGCTGCGATGATGGGCGCACCATGAAACTGCTGATCGTCGAAGACGAACCCAAGACCGGCAACTACCTGCGCCAGGGCCTGATCGAGGCCGGCTACGTGGTCGACCTCGCCTGCAACGGCGTCGACGGGCTGCATCTGGCAGGTAGTGGCGAGTACCAGCTGGTCATCCTCGATGTGATGCTGCCCGGCCTGGATGGCTGGAACGTGCTGTCGCGGCTGCGCGAGGCCGGCTGGCAGGTACCGGTACTGTTCCTGACCGCGCGCAGCAGCATCGCCGACCGTGTGCAGGGTCTGGAGCTTGGGGCCGATGATTACCTGGGCAAGCCGTTCGCCTTTGCCGAACTGCTGGCGCGCGTGCGCACGCTGCTGCGTCGTGGCCAGGCACTGCCGCAGGCCGAACGCATCGTCATTGCCGACCTGGTGGTGGATACCCTGCGCCGCCGGGTGGAACGCGGCGGCCAGCGCATCGCGCTCAGCCAGAAGGAGTACACCCTGCTGGAGCTGCTGGCTCGCCGCCGTGGCGAAGTACTGCCGCGCTCGTTGATCGCCTCGCAGGTGTGGGACATGAACTTCGACAGCGACACCAATGTCATTGATGTGGCGATCCGCCGCCTGCGCGCGAAGATCGACGATGATTTCGACGCCAAGCTGATCATTACCGTGCGCGGCATGGGCTACGTGCTCGAAGCACCAGACGACGGCGCTGTGAGCAACGGATGAGCCTGCGCCGTTCCATCGCGGTGCGGCTGACCCTGCTGTTCGCCATCGTGGCCACGCTGGTGCTGGCCGCATTGGGCGTGGCGATCTATGTCAGTGCCCGCCATGACCTTGTTGCCCAGGACTTCATCGAACTGGAGAACAAGGTTGCGTTGATCCGCGATCTTGCTGGCAATGGGCCCGCCGCCGCACGCGGCCCGCGGTTGGCAGAGGCGCTCAGCCATCATCCCGATATCGCCTTCCACATTGTCGATGGCCACGGAGCCGTGCTGTTCTCGACCGCACCTGCACTGCTGCGCGAGCACGCGCGCAGCCAGCCCATCGACGCCGCGCCACGGCGGAACGACTGGATTCTCGACGATGGTCGCTGCATGCATGCCCTGCACCTGCGGCAGACCCTGGCCGACGGCAGCCAGCTGGTCACCCTGCTGGCCATCGATGACGACCGCCATGCCGATTTCCTGCAACGCTTCCGCCATCTTCTGGCGATCGCCATCATCGGCGCCGCCGTGGCCAGCAGCCTGCTCGGCGGCTATGTGGTGCGACGCACGCTGCGGCCGCTGCGCACGTTGGCCGATGAAGCCCGGCAGATCACCGCCGGCCGACTGCAGCGGCGCCTGAGCGCACGCAGCGCCCCGGCCGAGCTGGAACAGCTGGCGCAGACCCTCAACGGCATGCTGGCGCGCCTGCAGCAGGACTTCGCACGCCTGACCGAATTCTCCGGTGATCTGGCCCACGAGTTGCGCACGCCGATCACCAACATGCTGACCCAGGTGCAGGTGGTGCTGGCCCACCCGCGCAGCAACGAGGCCTACCGCGAGACGCTGGCGTCGTGTGCCGAGGAGCTGCAGCAGCTGGCGCAGACCGTAGGCGACCTGCTGTACCTGGCGCAGGCCGAAGCGCCGGGCGCACTGCCCTCGCGTGAGCCGGTGGCGCTGGATGCGGTGGTGGATTCGCTGCTGGAGTTCTATGACCTGCTGGCCGAGGACCGGCAATTGACCCTGCGCCGCGACGGCGTGGCGAGCGTGGAAGGCAACCGTCTGATGCTGCACCGGGCGATCGCCAATCTGCTGTCGAATGCGTTGAAGCACGCAGCCGTGGGCAGCGAGGTGCGGGTGCAGCTGGTCGAGGGCGATGGCGTATGCAGGGTCAGCGTGCACAACCTCGGCCCGCCGATTGCCGAAGCAGCACTGCCGCGCCTGTTCGATCGCTTCTATCGCGGCGAGCGTGGCCGCCACGAAGGTGCTGGACTGGGCCTGGCGATCACCCGTGCGATTGCACAGGCGCATGGCGGAACGGTAAGCGTGACCTCCGATGAAACCGGCACCGTGTTCGAGCTGGTGCTGCCAAGCGCATCAGCCCGGTAGTGCCGGCCGCTGGCCGGCAACCTTGGCACATCACGCGTGTTGCAGTTGCCGGCCAGCGGCCGGCACTACCTCATCGGGTCGAACACCCCGGCCACCCAGTCGATGAACACCCGCAGCCGCGGCGACGGTGTGCGGTTGCGGGGGTAGACCAGGCTCAGTGGACTCGGTGTCGGCGGCGCGTCCGGCAACAGCTCGACCAGCTGCCCGCTCGCGATGTAGGGGTCCATCCGGTAGCGCGGTGCCTGGATGATGCCGAGACCCGCCAAGGCGGCACCAAGGAATGCGTCCGCGCCGGAAACCCTCACCCGCGCGGGCAGCGGCACGTAGCGCACCTGCGCGCCCTGCTGGAACTCAAGCGGAATCAGCTGGCCGGTGGCGCTGGAGCGATAGCCGACCATCTGGTGGCCTTGCTCCAGTGATTCGATGGTCTCGGGCACACCGTGCGCCTGCACATAACCCGGTGCGGCCACCGTAACTTCCCGCAGCATGGTCAACCGGCGCGCCGCCAGATCGCTGTCGGCCAGCGTCCCCACCCGCAACGCCGCATCCACGCCTTCGCGCAGCAAGTCGACATAGCGGTCGCCTTCGCTGACCTCCAGTTCGATCTCGGGGTAATGCTGCAGGAAGTCCGGTAGATGCGGAAACAGCAGGTGCCGGCCCAGCGTGCCATGCACTTCAATGCGCAGCGGGCCACGCGGCGGCACGTCACGGAACGCGGCTTCGGCATCGTCCATGTCGGCGATCAGGCGCAGGCAACGGCCATAGAAGGCCTCGCCCTCCAGGGTGGGCACCACCAGCCGCGTGGTCCGGTGCAGCAGGCGCACGCCCAGCCGCTGTTCCAGTGCTTTGATTGCATCGGTCACCGTGGCCCGCGGCAGGCCCAGGTCCTCGCAGGCCCGGGTGAAGCTGCGGCGCTCGACGATACGGACGAAGGCACGCATGGCCGTGAAACGGTCCATTGTTCGGCTACCCGGATGATGTTGGCGGATTATGCATGATTATCCGAACTGATGAGATGGCGAAGATGGCACTGCGCCAGTCCGGCGCGCCCTGCTGGAACCAACCATGCCCACCTCCTCCGCCCGCCGCATCGCCCTGGTCACCGGTGGTTCCCGCGGCATCGGTGCCGCCATTTCCCGGCGGCTCGCCGCCGATGGCCATGCCGTGGCGATCAACTATGCCGGCCGCCGCGATGATGCCGAGGCACTGGCCGCCGAACTCATGGCCACTGGTGCGCAGGCCATCGCGCTGCAGGCCGATGTGGCCGACCCGCAGGCGGTGCGCCAGCTGTTCGACGCCATCGAGGCGCGCTTCGGCGGTATCGACGTGGTGGTCAACAGTGCCGGCGTGCTGCAGTTGGCACCGCTGGCCGACAGCGATGACGCGTTGTTCGAGCGGGTGATCGGCATCAACCTCAAGGGCGCGTTCAACGTGCTGCGCGAAAGTGCACGACGGGTGCGCGACGGCGGCCGCCTGATCAGCCTGTCCACCAGCGTGGTCGGCATCAGGCTGGAGAACTACAGCGTGTACGCGGCCAGCAAGGCGGCGGTGGAAACGATGGCAGCGATCCTCAGCAAGGAGCTGCGTGGGCGCAACATCACGGTGAACACGGTGGCCCCCGGCCCGACCGCCACCGACCTGTTTCTGGAGGGCAAGTCACCGGAACTGATCGAGCGGTTGGCGAAGATGAATCCCCTGGAGCGGCTCGGTACGCCGGAGGACATCGCCGGTGCGGTGGCCTTCCTGGCCGGTGCCGATGGCGGGTGGATCAACGGCCAGGTGCTGCGCGCCAATGGCGGGATGGTGTAGGTAGTCGCCCACCTTGGTGGGCGCGTCGCCGCGTGCCCACCAAGGTGGGCACCTACCGGGCCATGCCTGGCGGCCGGGTCGCAGCCGAGCATGGCTCGGCTCTACACGTCGTCATCCGGCGCGGGCCTCGCGGCGCCGGTGCACCCAGTAGTACAGCGTCGGCAGCACCAGCAGGGTCAGCAGCATCGCCGACAGCAGGCCACCGATCACCACCACCGCCAGCGGCTTCTGGGTCTCTGCACCGATCGCATGCGAGGTCGCCATCGGCAGCAGGCCGAACATCGCCAGCAGTGCGGTCATCAGCACCGTGCGCAGGCGCTGCAGCGAGCCCTGCACCACCGACTGCAGCAGGTCCATGCCCTGCTCGCGCAGCTGGGCGAAGCGACTGAGCATCACCACACCGTTCAGCACCGCCTGCCCGAACAACGCGATGAATCCGATCGCCGCCGACACTGACAGTGGAATGCCGGTCAACCACAACGCCAGGATGCCGCCGATCATCGCCAGTGGCACGTTGGCCAGAATCAGTGCGGCGCTGCTGATGTCCTTGAAGGCATCGAACAGCAGTACGAAGATGAGCAGCACCGACAGCGGAATCACCCAGCCCAGCCGCTTCATCGCACGCTGCTGGTTCTCGAACTCGCCGGACCACTCCAGCCGGTAGCCTTCCGGCAGCTGCAGGCTGGCATCCACGCGTTTGCGCATGTCGGCCACCACGCTGCCCATGTCACGACCAGCGATGAAGATGCTGACCGCCTTGACCCGCTGTGCGTTCTCGCGCGAGATATTGATCGCGCCGCTGGCCATGCGGAAGTCGGCCACGTCGGACAACGTCACCGTGTGGCCATCGCCGATGCCCACCGGCACCGTACGCAGCCGCTGCAGGTCACGATCGGCATCGTCCAGGCGCAACGTGATCGGGAACCTGCGGTCGCCCTCCCACAGCTCGCCGACCTGGCGCCCGCCCAGTGCGGTCTCGATCACTTCGTCGATGTCGCGCACGTTCAGGCCATAGCGTGCTGCGCGGTCGCGATCGATATCGATCTGCAGCTGCGGCAGGGAGCCATCGCGGTCGATGAAGGCACTCTCCACGCCCTCCACCCCACGCACCTGGCCCAGGATCGCCTGCGCCTGCCGGTTCAGTACGTCCAGATCCGAGCCACTGACCTTGATCACCACCTGGCCTTTGATCTGCGAAATGCTCTCCAGGATGTTGTCGCGCACGGGCTGCGAGATCGAGAACTCCGGCCCCGGAATGCGTTGCTCCAGCGTGCGCTGCAGGTCGCTCACCAGCTGCCGCTTGTCCACGCCCTTCGGCCATTCCTTCTCCGGCTTCAACGCCACCAGCGCCTCGATCTGGTTGGCGCCCTTGGCATCGGAGCCGTCTTCCGGGCGCCCCAGCTTGGCCACCACCGTCGACACCTGCGGGAAGGTGCCGACCAGCTCACGGATGCGCCGCGACTGCTGCTGCGCTTCGGCCAGGCTGGTGCTGGGGTCGAGTGTGGCGGTCAGCCAGATCGATCCTTCGTCCAGCTCGGGCAGGAACTCCGAGCCCAGGCGAGTGCCCAGTGCCAACGTACCCACCAGCAACGCCACTGCGGTCAGCACCACCGCACGTGGCCGGGCCAGTGCGCGCTCCAGGATCGGCCGGTACCAGTCGGTCAGGCGGTCCATCAGCGGGTTGCCGTCGCGCATGCGGTCGCGCCGCAGCCACCAGTAGCAGAACAGCGGTACTACGGTCAGCGCCAGGATCAACGCGCCAATCAGCGCGGAGGTCACCGAGTACGCCATCGGCGCGAACATGCGGCCTTCCTGGCGCTGCAGGGTGAAGATCGGGATGTGCGCGGCGATGATGATCAGCATCGAGAAGAACGTTGGGCGGCCCACTTCCGATGCGGCCGAAAGAATGGTCGAGAAGCGCGTCTTCCGATCGGCCGTAGGTGGCAGCTTCGACAATCGCGAGACGATGTGCTCGGTGACGATCACTGCGCCATCGATGATGATGCCGAAGTCCATCGCACCCAAGGACAGCAGGTTGGCCGGCACGCCCCACAGGTGCAGGCCAAGGAAGGTCGAGAGCAGCGCCAGCGGCATCATTGCCGCCACGATCAGTGCGGCGCGGGCGTTGTACAGGAACAGCCACAGCACCAGGAACACCAGCACCGCACCTTCCAGCAGGTTGCGAAAGACGGTCTTCAGCGTGGTCGACACCAGCCACGAGCGGTCGTAGAACGGCTCGATGCTGACCCCGGCCGGCAGCTGGTTCGCTTCGATCTCGGCGATGCGCGCATGCAGGGCGTCGAGTACGTCGGACGGATTCTCGCCCTTGCGCATCAGCACCATGCCGAACACAGCATCGTCATTGTCGTCCTGGCCGACCAGACCCTGCCGTGGCAGGCCGGTATCGGCGATGCTGGCCAGGTCGCGCACCAGGATCGGCGTACCGCCGCGCTGCGCCACCACCACGTTGCCGATGTCACCCGGCGAACGCATCAGGCCCACGCCGCGGATCAGGAACTGCTGCTGGCCGCGCTCCACGTAGCCGCCGCCGGCATTGGAGCTGCCCTTCTCCAGCGCCTCGGCGAATTCACCGAGGCTGATCCCGCGGTCACGCAGCTTGTCCAGGTCCGGCTTGACCTGGAAGGTGCGCGCGAACCCGCCGAAGCTGATCACATCGGCCACGCCCGGCACGGTGCGCAGGCTGCGCTCCATCGTCCATTCCTGCACCGTGCGCAGCTGGGTCGGCGTCATGTGCGGGCCCTTGAGTACGTAGCGGTAGATCTCGCCCACCGCCGAACTCATCGCCTCCAGCTCCGGGGTCACGCCCTCCGGCAGCTCCACGCCCTGCAGGCGCTCCAGCACCTGCTGCCGCGCGAAATAGTCGTCGGCCTTGTCGTCGAAGGTCAGGATGATCATCGACAAGCCGAACTGGGTATGCGAGAACACCCGCACCGAATGCGGAATGCCGGACAAGGCCACTTCCAGCGGCATCGTCACTTCGCGTTCCACCTCTTCGGCGGCGCGGCCCGGGTGCAGCGACACCACCGTCACCTGGGTGTCGGAGACGTCCGGGAAGGCCTCCACCGGCAGCACGCGGAACGCGGCGATGCCGCCGCCGATGAACAACAGCAGTGCCAGCATCACCATCAGCGGCTGGCGCAGGCAATAGGCAATCAGGCGATCGATCATGGGGCGGCATGCCCCGCGCCGGTGCTGGCGGCCGCTGGCGCGCTGTCGACCAGCTGCTGCAGCAGCAGGCCGCCTTCGACCACCACCCTGCTGCCAGCCGCCAGACCGTCACGCACCCACAGTCGGCCGTCACCCAGCTCCTCGGCGTGCACGGCGTGGCGCACGTAGCGGCCCTTGCCCTCTTCCACGAACACCACCTGCGTGCCGTCGATCAGCAGCACCGCCGCATCGGGCAGCGAGACGCCGCCCTCGGCCGGCAATGCTACCTGGGCACGCACGTACTGCCCGGCCTTGAAGCCCCGTGCGCGGTTGTCCAGCTCGGCGCGTGCCTGCACCACGCGGCGCTCGCTGTCGACGAAATCGTCCACATGCTGCAGGGTCGCCTGCAGCGGCTGGCCATCTGCGCCCGGCACGCTGACCGGCATGCCGGCCTTCAGCCGTCCGGCCAGGCTTTCGGGGATGTCCAGCAGCAACCACAGCCGGTCCGGATCGCCGATCACCGCCAAAGGTTGTTCACTGTCGGGGCTGACCGACATGCCCGGGCTCATCCGCCGCTCCACCAGCACGCCATCGATGGGCGCGCGCAGCGGCAGGCGCTGGTCGACGCGCTGGCCGTTGCCATAGGCCTTGGCGAAGGCGGCCGCGCGTGCATGATCAGCCTGACTGCCAGCGAAGTTTGCCTCGGCCTCGTCCAGTTCACGACCCGACGCCACTCCCGCCGCATGCAGTTCGCGGGTACGGTCCAGTTCCTTGCGTGCCTGCTGCAGCTCGGCGCGACCACGGGCACCTTCAGCCTGAGCCTGGCCGAACTCGGGCGAGGTGATCCAGGCGATGACCTGGCCGGCTTTCACCTTCTGCCCCGGCTGTGCCTCGATGCGCGCTACCTGCCCCGGCAGCGGCGTGTGCAGTGCGCTGGAGCGCGTCTCATCCCAGACCACCCGGCCCGGCAGCTGCAGGCTGGCGCTGGCGCCGGCACTCACTGTCTCGCTGCGCAGCACGTCCAGCTGGCGGCTGTCGGAAGGAAACTGAATCTGGCCGGCACTGACCCGAGGTGCGTCCTCAAGATAGGAAGCTGGCTCTCGACCACAGCCGCCCAGCAGGATCAGCGCCAGCAAGACGGGCAGCACGGCGTATCGCGCCTGCGGGCGATAGGCGACGGTGGACTTCATCGGGATTCTCCTTCGGCAACGGATGTGGCGGCTTCCCCGCGCGCCAGTGCAATGGCATGGTCGGTGCGCGCCTCGATCAGTGCGGCCTCGAAGTCGCGCCAGCTGCGGCGCGCATCCAGCAGATCGGTCAGATTGGCGGCACCGCGCCGGTACGCCAGTTCGATGCCCTGCACCGCCTTGCGTGCGGCGTCGGACTGCAGTCCCTCATAGTCGCTGCGGCGCTGTGCGGCGGACTGCGCGCTGGCCTGCAGCTGGTCCAGCTCGGCGCGTGCTTCGCGCTGCAGCACCTGCAGCTCCAGCGCGGCGCTGTCACGGTCGGCCTCGGCACGCTGGATCGCGCCGCGCGCGCGCGAAGGCCCCCCCAGCGGAATGGTCAACGACACGCCCCAGGTAACACCGCTGATGTCGGTCGGCTCTCGTTCGGCCTCCACGCCCAGCTGGATATCGCGATGGCGCTCGCTGCGCGCCAGGGCCACGCCTGCGTCGGCCGCGACCAGGCGCGAACGCGCGGCACGCAGGTCGGCGCGCTGCTGCGGGTCGAACGCGCGTACATCGGCCACGCTGCTGGCATCCGGCCAGGGGTCATCAGCACTGAGGTCGCGGCTGTCATCGCTGCCCAGCAGCATCCCCAGCACATTCCGCGCGTCACGCAGATTCAGTGCTGCCTCGCGCGCCGCATCCGCCACAGCCAGGTCGTCCACCGCCAGCCGCGCGCGATCCACCGGTGCCATCGCCCCTGTCGCGACCAGCTTGTCGGCAGCCGCCATCTGCTCGACCGAGCTCTGCCGGTTGGCGTCGGCAATCTGCACCCGCTCTTGTGCGCCCTTCAGGCCGAAATAGGCTTCATGCAGTGCCACCTGTTGTCGACGACGGGTATCGAGCATCTCCAGCCCTGCCACTTCCAGCAGCGCGTCGGCCTGGCGGATGCGCAACGCACGCTTGCCACCACGTTCCCAGGTCCAGCCCAGGCCCACGGTGCTGTCCACGCGCTTGTCCTGCCAGCGCCCGGGGCCGACGCCATGCTTGGAGCTGATCTTGCTGGTGCCGATCGACAGCTCGGTGGCCGGGCGCAATGCCGCCGTCTGCGCATCGCCCTGCACACCGCGCAGCTCCAGTGCCGCCGCGCGCAGGTCCGGGTTGTGTGCTTCCATTGCGCGCTGCGCCTCTGCAAGGGACAGCGCCGAAGCCGCAGGCGCGCACAATAGGGCGGCAAGCAAGGCCGCAAGACGAGGGGAGAAATTCATGCACGTCACGGTAAGGTGACGGACTTGCGCCAAACTTGCCCCAACCTTGCACGAAGCTTGCAATGCGAATCCTGCTGATCGAAGACGATGCCGCCCTGGCCGATGGACTGATCCGCGCCCTGCAGGGTGCCGGCCATCTGTGCGACCACCTCTCGCGCGGACTGCACGCACCTGCGGCGCTGGCCAGTGCACCCTATGACGTGATGGTGCTGGACCTTTCATTGCCGGACGTGGATGGCCTCGACCTGCTCTCGCGCCTGCGCAACGATGGCGCCACCCTGCCGGTGCTGATTCTCACTGCACGCGATGGCGTGGAGGACCGCATCCTCGGTCTCGACCGCGGTGGTGATGACTACCTGGCAAAACCATTCGCGCTGGGCGAGCTGGAAGCGCGCCTGCGTGCGTTGTCGCGCCGCCGCAGTGACGCACCGGCACAGAAGCGATTGGGCCGGCTGTGCTTCGACAGCATCCGCAACGAAGTGCAGGTGGAAGGCCAGCGCATCGAGCTGACCGCACGCGAGCTGTCTCTGGTCGAAGCGCTGATGCAGCATCCGGGCCGCACCGTCACCAAGCAGCGGTTGTTCGATGCGTTGTACAGCTGGGACCACGAGGCCAACTTGTCGGTGATCGAGGTGCATGTCAGCCGCCTGCGCCGCAAGCTGGAACAGGCGCGCGCCGGCGTCGGCATCCGCATGTTGCGTGGCCTTGGCTACCGGCTGGAGGCCGTGGGTGACTGAGCGCGTGCACAGCCTGCGCGGCCTGCTGCTGCGACGCCTGTGGCTGCCGCTGCTGGTGCTGCTGCTGTGCAGCGCAGTAGGTTCGTTCGCGCTGGCGCGCTTCTACGCCGGCCAGGTCTACGACCGCTGGCTGCTGGACTCGGCGATGTCGTTGTCCGAGCTGGTGACAGTGCAGGATGGCCGCGCCTCGATCGAGATCACCCCGGCCGTATCGCGCATGTTCACCTGGGACACCGCCGACGAAGTGCATGGCGAGGTGGTCGACGCGGCAGGCGGGCGCCTGTATGGCGACCTGCCCGAAGCATTGCCGCGCCCGGCGAGCGCTGCCGCGGATGACGACGCGGTCTACTACGATGCCCGCCTGCGTGGGCAGCCGGTGCGCATGGTCGAAGTGGTGGTCAGCGCCGGGCCGGGCCATGACATCCGGTTGCGCGTGGCCGAGACGCTGCGCAAGCGCCACCGGCTGGAACGCAAGCTGCTGCTGACCAGCGTTCCGTTCCAGGCCGCGATCCTGGCACTGGCGGCGTGGCTGGCCTGGTCCGGCACCGGCGCCGCCGCACGCCACGCCAACCTGGTCGCACGGAAGCTGGCCAGCCCGCGGCCGGATCCATTGGCGCCGCTGGACCCGGCGCAGGAAGCTCCCCGCGAACTCTGGCCGGCGGTGGAGGCCTACAACGCCTTGCTGCAGCGCCTGGACGCGATGCAGGGGGCGCAACGCCGCTTCGTCAGCAACGCCGCACATCAACTGCGCACACCGTTGGCGGCCATGCAGGTGGAGCTGGAGAGCTCATTGCGCCAGCATGATCCGCAGGGCCAGCAGCTGGCGCTGTCCGGCACGCTGGCCGGGTTGGCCCGCTTGCAACATCTGGTCAACCAGCTGCTGATGCTGAGCCGCTCCGAAGATCCACATGGCAGCGCACTGCCGCTGCAGCCAGTGGACCTGGCCGCGTTGGCGCGTGGCGTGGTGGAGCGCTATGCGGACCGTGCATTGGCTGCAGGCGTGGACCTGGGTTATGACGGGCCCGACGACGGCGTGCAGGTACAGGGCGATCCGCAGCTGCTGCGCGAGGCGTTGGGCAACCTGCTGGACAACGCGCTGCGCTACGGTGCCGTGCCAGGCGTGATCACCCTGGGACTACAGCAGGATGCCGAGGGCGTGCAGGTGTGGGTGGACGATGACGGCTCCGGCATTGCCGAAGCCGAGCGCACGCGCGTCACGGAACGCTTCTACCGGGCCAGCACAGAAGGCGACGGCTGCGGACTGGGATTGGCGATCGTGGCCGAGATCGCGCAGCGGCATGATGCGGCGCTGGTGATCGATACCGCCCCGATCGGTGGCGCGCGGGTGGGGATGCGGTTTCGATCCCGCTGACGTCCTGCGTGCCAACCAAGGTTGGCACCTACCCGGTCACGCCATCCGGTAGTCGCCCGCCTTGGTGGGCGCTGTTGACGTCCCGTGGGCCAACCGAGGTTGGCACCTGCCAAAGGCACCTCGGCCGGCGGATTCCGGTAGACGCCCACCTTGGTTGGCGCCGTTGATGTCCTGCATGCCAACCAAGGTTGGCACCTACCAAAAGCACCCCAGCCGGCGGATCCCGGTAGATGCCAACCTTGGTTGGCGCCGTTGATGTCCTGCATGCCGACCAAGGTTGGCACCTACCAAAAGCACCCCAGCCGGCGGATTCCGGTAGACGCCCACCTTGGTGGGCGCCGTTGACCTCCCGCGTGCCAACCGAGGTTGGCACCTACCAAAGGCACCCCTCCGGCGGATCCCGGTAGATGCCAACCTTGGTTGGCGCTGTTGATGCTCCGCATGCCAACCAAGTTTGCACCTACCAAAGGCACCCCTCCGGCGGATCCCGGTAGACGCCCACCTTGGTTGGCGCTGTTGACGTCCCGTGGGCCAACCGAGGTTGGCACCTACCAAAAGCACCCCAGCCGGCGGACCCCGGTAGATGCCAACCTTGGTTGGCACCTACCCATCATCATCGGCTCATCGAATACGGCGCCTGCGCGCCCTGCCCCGGCCAGTCCCTGTTCGGCTCGGCCTGCATGCTGAAGCGCAGTTCGCCACCTGCCAGGATCTCGTCGTGGCGCAGGAAGGTGCGCTGCAATGGCTTGCCGTTGAGGCTCACATTGCCCACATAGGTGTGCTTGTCATCCAGCCCATCGGCCACGATGGTGAACGTCTTGCCGTTCGGCAGGCGCATTGCGGTCTTCGGCAGGAACGGGCGACCCAGGATGTACTCGCCCGAGCCCGGGGCCACCGGGTAGAAGCCCAAGGCGGTGAACACGTACCACGCCGACATCTGGCCGACGTCATCATTGCCGGCCAGGCCATCGGGGCGGTCGGCGTACTGGGTGTCCATGATCTGCTTCAGGCGCGCCTGCGTGCGCCACGGCTGGCCTGCATACGAATACAGGTAGGCGACGTGGTGGCTGGGCTCGTTGCCGTGCGCATACCAGCCGATCAGCCCGGTGATGTCTTCCATGTGCTCGAAGATGGACGGATCGACCTTGGCGTTGAACACCTCGTCCAGGCGCGCGAGCAGCTTGTCACTGCCACCGTGCGCTGCCGCCAGACCGGCCACATCCTGCGGCACGTACCAGGAGTACTGCCAGGCATTGCCCTCGGTGTAGTCGGTGCCGTATCCACTGGCGCTGGGGTCGAATGGCGTGCGGAAGCTGCCATCGCGCTTGCGTGCGCGCATGAAGCCGGTGTCTTTGTCGAAGGCGTTGCGCCAGTTGCCGGCGCGCTTGTCGAAGGTGGCCGCAACATCGGTCTTGCCCATCGCCTGTGCCATGCGCGCGATGGTCCAGTCGTCGAAGGCGTACTCCAGTGTCTTGCTGGCCGCTTCGCCTTCCTCGTCGATCGGCACATAGCCCAGCTCGCGGTACTGCGCGATGCCGTCGTAGGGCCCGTAGTTGGCGGTCTCGACCATCGCCTTCAGTGCCTTGTCGGCGTCGAAGCCGCGGATGCCCTTCACGTAGGCGTCGGCGATCACCGGCACGGCGTGGTAGCCGATCATGCACCAGTCTTCCAGGCCATGGAATGACCACACCGGCAGCATGCCGTACGGGCTGTGCTCATGGTGGGCCAGCATCGAATTGACGAAGTCGCTGTTGCGCTTCTCCGGCTGCACCAGCGTCAGCAGCGGATGCAGCGCGCGGTAGGTATCCCACAGCGAGAACGTGGAGTAGTTGGTGTAGCCCTTGGCCTGGTGCACCGCGTTGTCCGAACCGCGGTACTGGCCATCGGCATCCATGAACAACGTCGGCCCCAGCATCGTGTGGTACAGCGCGGTATAGGCGCTGCGTCGCGCATGTTCCGGCGCATCGATATCGAGCACCGACAGCGCCTGCGTCCATTCCTGCTTTGCCTGAGCGCGAACGCGGTCGAAATCGAAGCCGGCCACTTCCGCGTCGAGGTTTGCGATGGCACCGGCTTCGCTGACAGGCGAGATCGCCACCTTGACCACCAGCGGTGCATCCAGCTTGCCGAAGGCGAAGGTGCCGACCAGCTGGCGCCCCTCGATCTGTGCGCGCTGCGCCGGATCCTTCTCGCCCGGCGGCGGGAAGCCCTTGTAGACAATGTCCTGCTCGGTGTTGTGCAGCTCATGCCCGGAAAGCGGCCGCGAGAAACGCATCGCGAAATACAGCTGGCGGCCCGGCGCCCAACCACGGGTTTCGCGGAAGCCGGTCACCGTGCCATCTGCGCGCACCCGCACCCGCGACCACAGCACCTTGCCCGGGTAGTCGTACATGCTGGTGCGCATGTCCAGCAGCACCTTGGCATCGGTGCCCTTGGGGAAGGCATAGCGGTGCACGCCCACGCGCGCACTGGTGGTCAGCTCCGCGCGCACCTTGTAGTCATCCAGGGTGACTGCGTAGTAGCCCGGCTCGGCCTTCTCGTCGTCGTGGCGGAAACGCGAGGCGTAGCCGCTGCGTGGCTTTTCCGGATCACCGCGCTCCAGGCCGGGATTGCCGGTGAACGGCATCAGCAGGATGTCGCCGAGGTCCGAATGACCGGTGCCGGAAAAATGCGTGTGCGAGAAGCCGACGATGCTGCTGTCGTCGTAGCGATAGCCGGCTGCCCAGCCATAGGCCTTTTCGCGTGGTTGGATGCGTGTGTCCGGGCTGAGCTGGACCATGCCGAACGGCACTGTGGCACCCGGGTAGGTGTGGCCTTCACCTCCAGTACCAATGAACGGGTCGACCGAGGCGTAGGCCTTGTCGGCGGCGGTTTTGGCGGGAGCGGCCGACGCCAGGCCGGAAGCGAGCATTGCCGTGGCGGCGACAGCGATCAGGAGACGACGGTCCAGCGTGGGCATCGGCGTTTGGATCGATTCAGGTGGTAGCCGGATGCTAGCACTGGGCCTGTCACGCCGCATGCTGCAGTGCGACTGCCCGGTGTCCCGCGCCGGGTTCAATCATCAACCGGGAAGCGCGCTCTGCAACGACATGAGGTCCGCACTGTCCAGCGGCCTCACCACCCGCGCGACCTCTTCTCCATCGCGCAGCAGCACCACTGTCGGCCACAGCTTCACCTTGAACGCTCGCCCCAATGGCCTTCCCTTGCCATCCTCGATCTTCCAATGCGCCAGATCGTTCGCTTCGACGAAGGCCTGCAACGCGGGCTGCGCGGCCTGGCAATGACCGCACCAGGGCGCACCGAACTCCAGCACCTGCCACCCAGCCTGCGCCGCCACCCCCGCAGAGGTGGGCTCGTTCGGAAGGTGATCACGCATGAACGGCATGAGCGCTACGCCGCCAGTGCCTTCTGGATATCTTCCAGCGGCGCGTTGGTCAGGTCCTTGGCAATATCCCCGAGCAATCGCGCCTGGACCTCTTTATGCAGCAGCGGTCGAATGCGACCCAGCGTGGTCGGGTCGGCGATCAACACCAGGTGCGCATAGCGGTTCTTCAAGGCATCCTCGTTGAGCTGTTCGGCCACCTGCTTGGCGAACGTAGCCTCGTTGAGCTGCGAGACCGACATGTCCTTCGGCACTGCACCCGCAGGCCCCTGCCCGGACACGCCCTGCTCACTGATGTCCTGCAGGCGCAGCTCGCCCTCCTGCTTCAGGGTCAACTGATGGTTGCTGCCCACGTTGGTGAACACCCGTGCCGAACCACCGTCGGCTACCACGATCAGCGTTCCTTCGGGAATCGTCCGCGCCATTGCATCCTCCATCAACTTGAAAAGTGGGTGTGCGCTCCACCTTATGCACGCCGATGTCACCAGAGCGCGTACAGGATGTGATTCCGTCATCGCAATCTGAAATCCGCCCTAAATTTACCCGGAGGCCTGCCGCTATGGCCTCCATCATCGCGAGGAACCTCTGTGCACGCTGGCTCACTGTTCCACATCTGCTTCGCCACCAGCCTGGCCATTGCCGGCTGCGCCGGATGCATCCACCAGTTCCTGCAGGGCCAACCGTTTTTCGCCCTGGCCATCATGCTCTCGGTGCTTACCATGATCGGCGCCGCACTGGTCACGCGGAAACTGGCACTGCCGGGCGCCTTGGCGATGGCCTGCACGGTGTTCGGTTTGCTGGCGAAGTCGGCCTGAGCCTTCTGAACAGGCGACGTGGAACACAGCGTGCAGATCAGCCCGCTTCGCTGCACGCTCACGCCGGTGCCGTTATGATGAACACATGATCGACACGACCCACTACGTGACGGGCGCACCTGTTACGTGGGAAGCACTGCCGACCGGCGCTTCGCTTGCCACGATTGCTCCCGCCCTGCATTTCCATCGCCTCGCGCTGGATCCCGGCGGATGACGCCCGCAGGCCCACGGCCTGCCTTCCCCACACGCTGATGTGACACGCGGCTGCCAACTGCGCGGCCGTTGTGATCCCGTTGCCGCGTTTCCGCCCTTGCGGCGGTGCTTTGCCGTGCGCGTGGCGTTGCGCCTGCACACATTCCCCGGCCCCCACGCCGCCTTCCGATGCCCCTGCGCCACTTGCGCCTGCATCGCCGTTTCCGATTTCCGGGACACACCACAGCACCCATTCCCCTATTCCATAGCTACAAGGGAGCCCCCATGCAGGACACGCCCGATTCCCATGCCCACTTCGGCTGGTTCAAACGCCGCCGCCACCTGAAGGTCGATGAGATCACCGTCGTCGACAAGCCCATGCTCAAGCGCGCCGTCGGTGCCGCTGCACTTGGCAACGCGATGGAGTGGTTCGACTTCGGTGTCTACGGCTATCTGGCCGTCACCATCGGCCAGGTGTTCTTCCCGTCGAGCAATCCCACCGCACAGGTGATCGCGGCGTTCGCCACCTTCACCGTGGCATTCCTGGTGCGCCCACTCGGCGGCCTGGTGTTCGGCCCGCTCGGCGACCGCTATGGGCGCCAGAAGGTGCTGGCGTTCACCATGATCCTGATGGCGCTGGGTACCTTTGCGATCGGCCTGATTCCTTCCTACGAGCGGATCGGCATCTGGGCACCGGTGCTGTTGCTGCTGGCGCGTGTGGTGCAGGGCTTTTCCACCGGCGGCGAGTATGGCGGTGCGGCCACCTTCATCGCCGAGTATTCCACCGACCGCAACCGCGGCCTGATGGGCAGCTGGCTGGAGTTCGGTACGCTGGGCGGCTATATAGCCGGCGCCGGTACCGTGACCGCGCTGCACATGCTGTTGAGCAGCGAACAGATGCTGGACTGGGGCTGGCGCATTCCATTCCTGGTGGCCGGCCCGCTGGGCCTTCTCGGCCTGTACATGCGCATGAAGCTGGAAGAGACCCCGGCATTCCGCGCCTTCGCCGAGGAAGCCGAGAAGCGCGAACATGATCGGCCCGGGCTTGGCGCGCTGTTCCAGGTGCACGGCCGCCAGCTGCTGGTGTGCATGGGCCTGGTGCTGGTGTTCAACGTCACCGACTACATGCTGTTGACCTACATGCCCAGCTACCTCAGCGTCACCATGGGCTACGCCGAGAGCAAGGGCCTGCTGCTGATCATCATCGTGATGCTGGTGATGATGCCGCTGAACATTGTCGGCGGGTTGTTCAGTGACAGGCTGGGCCGCCGCCCGATGATCATCGGTGCCTGCATCGCGCTGCTGGTACTGGCGATTCCATGCCTGCTGCTGGTCGGCAGCGGCAACGACTGGATGATCTTCCTTGGCCTGATGCTGCTGGGCCTGGCGCTGGTGTGCTTCACCAGTTCGATGCCGTCCACGCTGCCGGCGCTGTTCTATACCCCGGTGCGCTACAGCGCGCTGTCGATCGCCTTCAACGTCTCGGTATCGTTGTTCGGTGGCACCACGCCGCTGGTGACCGCGTGGCTGGTGGAACGTACCGGCGACCCGCTGGTGCCGGCCTACTACCTGATGGGCGCGGCGGTGGTCGGCCTGATCACGATGCTGTTCGTGAAGGAAACCGCCGGCCTGCCGCTGCGTGGTTCACCGCCGGCCGTCGGCAGCGACAGGGAAGCTGCGGCGCTGTTGAAGAGCGATGTGCCGGTCACGGTGGACCCGAGCCTGCCGCCGCTGCCGGACGTTGCTGAGCCCGAGCAGGTGAAGCCGGCCTGAGGCTCGCCACGAAATGCCACACGCATGGCCTGGATCTACATGGGGCCTGTGGCGCCGGGCGGATACGCCCGGCGCTACCTGGCGCTATTTCTTGATGCGGGTCAGCTTCCCCGGCGTCCAACGCAGCGTCCATGTGTAGTTTCCGTCCGGCGGACAGACGTGGCGGTTCGGGCTCTTCCATTCGCAGACCGTCGCCCCGGCACTGACGGTGAAATCGACAATGATGCGATCACCCTGGATGCGGATCGCGCGGATGGCGCCTGGAATCTGTTCAACCGCGTCGTCACCATAGCCATACTGGCGGATGGCGGCATAGTCCTCTGCTTCCACCGGCGACAGGCTGTTCGGGTTCTCCTGGCCGCGCGGATCGTTTGCCGTCAGCGCCGTCATCACCGCCACCACATTGCGTTGCGCGAAGCTGCCGCCGGTGTAGGTGGACGTATAGAAGTACACGACCTCGGCACGGCCATCGCCATCGAGGTCGGCAACAGCGGTCCACACCGGACGGAAATCGGATTCAATGTCGTCGCCGGGAATCAGCCGCAGGTTGGCTTCGGCGGCGCGGTAGGCCTGTACCAGACTGGGCGGCGGCGCCACCCGCTTGGACGCGGCAGGCGCGGCCGTCGCCGTCAGGCTGGACAGCGCCAGCGCAGCAAGCACCAGACAGATCGAAGTGGAGCGGAACGTCGCAGGTCCGTGCATGTCGTCCTCCATGAGTGTGCGGTCAGTCTAGCCGCAGCTCCGGTGGCGCCCAGTCGTGCACGACGCGCCTTCGCGCGATGTGAAAGACATCCACACATGGTGTGGATCTACTGCGGGGTGTCCAACTCCATCGCACGCATCACGATCGGTTTGGCCCAGTCCGGCGTGTGCAGCAGTTCGGCCACCGAGACCGGGTACTGCAGCTGGCCGCGCTCCATCGCCAGCACCGGGAGGGGCGCGGCGCAGCCTTCTGCGTCGGCCGGCGCGCTGTTGTCGTAGACATGCAGCTCAGCCAGGTGCGGCAGCAGGTCCAACAGGTTCTCGCGCGCCGAATCGAAGCGGGCGTGGATCTTTTCCACCGGAATATCGTGGCCACCGGCCTCTACCCGCGCCGCCACGCGGGCGATGTGCAGCTCGACCGTGGCCAGGCCACAGAACCAGATCGCGACGTGATGGTGCTCGCAGGCCTCGCGCAGCAGGCGCGGAATGGTGTTGCCACCCAGTGTTGTTTCGAAGGCGAAGTCCGTGCCATCAGCCATGGCCTGGCGCAGGCGGCGGGTGCCTTCCTGCCAGGCCTCGGCATTGGCTTCGGGCAGCGGCCAGCCAGCCTCGACCAGGCGGCGGGTGAACGAATCGGGGTTGAACCAGCTCAGTCCTTCGGCTTCCAGCCAGGTACCCAGCAGCGAGCTTTTGCCGGCGCCATTGACGCCGGCCAGCACCAGGATCCGCCCCATCGTTCAGAGCGGACGGCCGAGGGTGACCTTGCGGCCACGGCGGATCGGCTGGCCCAGCACCTTGCCCAGCCCCTCACCGCGCTGCAGGCTGGCCAGGGTCTGGTCGAACTCACCGCGCAGGCGCAGCAGTTCTTCACTGCGCTCACCGGCGTCACCGCCGGCGGCCTTGGCCAGCAGCTCCTGATACGTGCGGATATCCACGATCACCGCTTCGGGATGATTATGGTTGGTGATGACCAGCGCCTGCTTCTCGCGCACGGTGCGCATCAGGCTCGGCCAGCCACGGGTCTTCACCGACGAGGCCGGGGCCTTTTCGAGGCCAGGCAGATCCAGCGGCAGGGTCATGGCACGGCTCCAGACGGGGATAGTTGAGGCCATTATGCCCAATTTGGCCCAATTGGGGATAAATGGACCATTACCTGACGGAACCCTCCGCCGCCGCGCCCGGCGCATCGGTCTGCAGCAGGCTGTCGCGCTCCCGCAGCGGGAAGCGGATCCAGGCATCCAGGCCTTGTGGGCCAAAGCGCAGCTCCCCGCTGCCAGCCAGCTCGTACGGCACGCGCTGCTCGATCAGCGCCCGGCCCAGGCCGCGCTGGCGTGGCAGCTCCCAGTCCTCCACCTCGGCATGACGCTCGCACCAGTGCAGGCCCAGCCATGGCTGGCCGGCATGAACCTGCAGATCCCAGGTGACCTCGATCCGGCCATCCTCATGGGTGAGCGCGCCATGCCTCAGCGCGTTGGTCGCTAATTCGTGGATCGCCAGGGACAGTACTTCGGCTGCTTTCGGCGGCAGCAGCACGTCCTCGCCCTGCAGGCGGTAGGCGGCCGCTGCCGGCGTCTGCGCAGCGATCTCCTCTTCGAGCATGCCACGCAGGCAGACGCCGGCATTGGCACCACGGGTCAGCAGGCTCTGCGTGCGCGCCAGCGACATCAGTCGCCCGCACAACCGTTCAGCGTATTCATCCACACTGCTGACCGACTCGCGGGTCCGCCAGGCAATGGCATGGATGGTCGACATGATGTTGCGCACCCGGTGCTGCAGTTCGGCCAGCAATACCGATTGACGCTCAGTGGCACGCTTGAGGTCGTCGATGTCCACCGCGATGGCAAATACCCCGCTGACCTCACCGTCGCCATCGCGCAGGGGCGCGGCAGCGACCCGGGTCCAGCGCGCGCGGCCATCATCATGCAGGTACTGGAACTCCAGCCCCGGCACCACGGTCTCGCCGCGCATTGCGCGGGCGATGGCGAAGTCGTCCGGTGCAATGGGGGTGCCATCGGGATGGCAGCCGTGCCAGCGATGCTGGTTGTCGGCGTCTCTGGAAGGCACCTTGCCGGTGGGCAGATAGGCGCGCATCTGATCGTTGGACAGCAGCATGCGGCCCTGCAGATCAACAATGCACAGGCCGACCGGCAGCATCCTGAAGGCCAGCTCCAGGCGCCGCTCGCTCTCGCGCCGCCGTAGTTCCTCGCGCTCGCGCGCGGCCAGCGCAAGATGCGCGGCGGTGGTCTCCAACATCGTCACCAGCACGCCGTTGATCCGCCCTTCCTCGCCGCGGATCGGGCTGTAGGTGATCGTGAACCAGATGTCTTCCAGCCGGCCGCGCCGGACCAGCGGGTACAGCTTGTCTTCGAAGGTGAGCGTCTCGCCCTGCCAAACCCGGGTATAGAGCGGCCCGTTGATGTGCCACACCTCGGGCCAGCACTCGCGGGTCGGCTGGCCGAGCCCGCCGGGATGCTTGTCGGCCAGGATCTCCGCATAACCATCGTTGTAGAGCTGCACCAGCTGCTCGCCCCACAGCACGATCATCGGGAAGCCATGGGCCAGCATCAGGTCGACAGTGGCGCGCAGGTGGGGCGGCCACTGCTCACAGGCACCCAATGGCGTGGACGACCAGTCGTGACGAGCGATGCGCGCGGCCATGCCATCGTGGCGCGCATGCAGGCGCGGCGCAGGTGGCATCGAGCCACGCAGCTTGGCGGCGTGGATGCCTTCAGGACGGCGCGACATGCCGCGCAATCAGGCGATGCCCGCAGAGACCTGCGGCGCCGCCACCAGCCCGGCCAGCTGCTGGACCAGGGTTTCGATGTGATAAGGCTTGGTACAGCGCGGCGCGCTGGCGAAGCGGCTGGGCAGGTTGTCGTCGTAACCGGAGGTCAGCAGAAAGGGCGTACCCGCCTCGGCCAGCCGATCAGCCAGCGGATAGACCTGCTCACCGCCCAGGTTGATGTCCAGCAGCGCCACATCGATGGGATGGGTATCGACCAGCTGCCCCAGCGCCTGCAGGTCACCGGCCGGCCCCACTACCTGTGCGCCTTTCAGCTCCAGATAGTCGACCAGGAACATTGCGATGGCGAATTCATCCTCCGCCACCAGTACACGCAGCCCTTTCAGGCCCTCTGGTTTGTTGCCCGCTTCCAGCACGACCGGCGCTCCTCGATACACGCGGCCCAGCTCTGCCGCAACGCCCGCAGGATGCGCGAACCGGGCTACAAGAGCGCGTGATGATGGATGAAGATCGCGGCCACGGCGCGTTCACCGCGGCATTGCAGCGGCGTGTTCAGAAGGCCCGCTCCCACTTCAGGCTGAGCAGGCTGCGGTCGTGGCTGTACAGCCAGCCAACGTTGCTGTCGATGCGCGCGTAGCGCAGGCTCAGGCTGGGTACCAGCCCGGCCACGGCAAGGCGCTCGCTACGCACGATGGCGATCAGGTTCTGTTCGCTGTCCTCACGCCGCGCCTCCAGCAGCGGACTCCACGCGTCGTAGTCGCGCTCGCGCAACGAGACGAATACGGTGGCGGTGGTGCCACTCCATTGCCGCGCTGCACCCAGCCGCACGCCGCGCTGGCGGTAGCCGTTGGCTGGGTTGGCGGCGCTGCTGTCACTCAGGTCCAGCCCGGCAAAGAGGGTCCAGCGCGGGTTGAGCGCACGGAACCATGTGGCATACACCGCGGCCAGCTCACCGTCGTAATTGCTGGCCAGGCCACGCTGGCGATAGCGCTGGCGCTTCCAGTCGGCCTCCAGCTTGAGCAGGCTGCGCGCGTCCAGCGCATATTGCCATTCGCCATGCAGCCCGCTGCCGCCCTGCAGGGCCCGGTTGCCGAGGCCCTGATAGTCATAGCTGGGGGCGATCTGCAGGGTATGCCGTGCGCTACGCCAGCTGTAACCCGCCTGCACGTTGGCATTGAGCTCGTTGTAGGCGCTGTGCCCA
Organism: Stenotrophomonas sp. 62841_Sma; assembly: GCF_056482945.1. Lineage (NCBI taxonomy): Bacteria > Pseudomonadati > Pseudomonadota > Gammaproteobacteria > Lysobacterales > Lysobacteraceae > Stenotrophomonas > Stenotrophomonas sp. 62841_Sma. The sequence goes on from NZ_CM151224.1 coordinate 2,603,727, forward strand.
CGCCATGCCTGGCCGAATGCGAGGCCACGCACGTACACGCCATGGTGGCCCTTCAAGGCCCAGCGACGTTCGAGGTTACCGTCGTAGTCCAGGCCCATGGCGCGCTGGGCATCGGGAAGATTGCGCTGGATGATGCAGGTGTCGCCTACCCCGAACAGGCAGGTGCGGCTGGCCGAACTGCGGTTGATGTTGTCGCTCCATGCCGGGCCGGCGGACAGCGCGCCTTTCCAGCGCTGGCGCGCCTGCAGCGCAGCCAGATAGGCGTCCACCCGTCCGCGTACACCTGCGGTGGCGGGGTCATCGGCACTGATGCCATCCGCGATCGCCGTGAACAACGCCACCGCATCGCGATCGCGCTGGTCTTCGGCGTAGACGCGCGCAAGTTCAAGGCGGGCCGGCAGGAAATCCGGCTGTGCCTCCAGCAGCGCCTCGTACTCGTTGGCCGCGCGATGGTGATTGCCGGCCACCCGCGCCAGGCCGCCCTGCGCATAGTGGCGCAGCAACGGGTCGTGGCCAGGCAGTTCGATGTATTCATCCAGGAAGCGTTGCGCGGCGCCCCATTGCTGATGCTGCAGCGACAGGTACAGCGCCTGGCCCAGATCATCGACCGTGCGCTCCACGCGCAGGGTCTGGCCGTCGATGGTGATGGTCGGTCGCTCCGACTCGGCCTGCTGCAGGCGCTGCTGGTCCTGCTGATGGTGGCGCAGGTCGGTGCCCTGTTCGAGCACGCGGCGAAGATCGTCCTGCTGGGCGCGCACGTCGGCGGCCGCCAGCAGCAGTACGACAAGGAAGATGGGATGGCGCATGGTCGATCCGTGGTGGTGCATGCAGCGGGCCGAAGCAGGGACTGGCGGATCGCGGCTTGTCCCTGCCCTGCCCCGTCAGGGGCGTGGCAATCAGTTCTTGCTGCCGCCGAAGGCGGTGTCGTACTGGCTGTTGCCGCTGAAGGTGGCGATACCGGCCAGGGCGGCCGCGTTGGCGCCGAAGAACTGCCCCTGGGTGGTGCCGGCAACGCTGCCGTTGGCGGTGGCCGAACCCGCGAACGATGCGTCGGCACTGTTGATGTTGGCAACGATGGCCAGGTTTAGGCCGTTGCCCGAGAGCGCACCATCCAGGGTGCCGGCGCCGAAGTCGGCGTCGAAGGTGCCGCTCAGCAGGTTGCTGCCGTTGAACTTGTTCAGGCCAGCAACGGTGTAGGACGCCACGCCAGCGGGCAACGTGGTGCCGGCGCGGTCACCAACGAAGTAGACCTGGCGGTTGTTGAAGCCACCGGCGGCGCCATCCTTGGACCACTCACCGAACCAGACATCGCCACTGCCGACCTTGACGAAGTTGAAGTGGCCCATGCCGGCGTGGCTGCCCGGTGCGCCGGTGATCGGCATGGCCAGGGTACGTACCGTCACGCCATTGACGGTGGTCGGTGCCGAGTAGGCGCTCAGGCCCTGGAAGTCCACCGGCTTGGCCTGGGACACGGTGCCGACACCGATACCGGCCTTGCCAGCGCGGTGCGGGCCGCCATTGACCTGCGATTCGCCAACCGCCACATACAGCTCGGCATCGGTCTTGGCACTGGCGGCACCAACGATATCGGCAGCATGCGCGGCACCGACCAGAGCCAGCGAGGCGGCAACGGCGAGAACCGAACGGGAGATCATTTTCATGGTATTGCTCCTTGGTTGAGGGAACTACGGGTACAACGCTTGAAGGTGGGAGATCAGAAGCGTGCGGTGACGCCGAGCTTCAGGGTGCGACCCGGGGCCGGCAGCGTGGACCGCGTGGCTGGATCGACGTAGTAGCGGTTGCCGAGGTTGCTGCCGACCAGTTCGACGCTGGCATGCTCGTTGAAGCGCCAGCGCGCATAGGCATCGACGGTGGTGATGTTTCCCCAGGTGAACGGCACGTTCTGCCAGAGCAGGCCGCTGCCACCGCTCAGCAGGCGGTCACGGTAGGCCTGCAGATCAGGGTTCTCGTGGCGCTGGTAGTGCACGATGCGGCTGCCAAGCTCCAGGCGCTCATCGAACAGGCGCGTGCCCAGCGACCAGTTGATCGACAGCTTGGGAATGGCCTGGGTCAGCAGGTAGCCACCGACGAAACCATCCTGCACGCAGTTCGGGACCAGGCCGCGGTTCGCATCCAGGAGCACCGCCGTGCTCTCGTCACACACCTCGTTTTCCAACGTGCGGGTGATGCCCAGATCGGTGAAGAAGCGCCGGTTGTCGAAGCGGGCCTGCAGTTCGATGCCACGGATGGTCTGCTTGTCGATGTTGTCGAACAGGAAGTTGCCATCGCGCTCGATCACGTCACGGGTCTTGTGCACGTAGTACGCCAGCTTGACGTCGGCATCGGCGGTGTTGCCGAACAGGGCGGACAGGTTGTGCACGTAGCCCACTTCGTAGTTGTAGGCGTGCTCGGGCTTGAGCGCATGCAGCGGATTGAGGCTGCCGGAGAAGGCGATCGTGCTTTCGAACATGCTCGGGAAGCGCACCGCTTCGCTGTAACGCACGTAGGCACGGGCGGCCGGGGACAGGTGTGCAGTGGCCGAGAAGGTCGGCAGCCAGGCATGGTCGCGGCGGCGGCTGTTGCGTGCATCGACCGGCTGCGACTGTACGCTGTTGCCGATGTTGCAGACCTGGTCGCTGCCGGCGAACACCGGCTGCACGCCGGGAATGGCCGCCACTTCGCCATTGAGGCAGGGATTGCCGGCGCGGGTGTAGTTGCCATCGGCATCGGGCAGCCAGGGCCGCGTGTACCTGACCGGACGCGGCGTCTCGTACGGCGCCAGCAACGCACGGATGCTGTCATCGATGAACCAGCCCATGCCACGCTTTTCCCATACGGCGCGGCGTGCTTCCAACGCGTCGATGCGGGCCTGCAGATTGGCGGGACGGGGCGGCAACTCGTTCACGGTGTACTGCGCTTCCTTGCCACCTACGCCCTTGGTCAGCAGCTCGGGGTGCGCCTCGAGGAAATCGTCGAAGGCCCAGTAGCGGCTGTAGCGCACGCCTGCATTGAGGGTAAGGAAGTCGACCGGCCGCCACTCCAGGGTCAGGTAGCCCTCGCCCTCCTGTCGGCGCCCGGCACGCGGGAACATGCGCCAGCCATCGGTGGTACCGAAGTACGGATCGCTCGACCCAAGCTTCTCGTACTGCCAGTTGCCGCCCACGGTCAGGTCCAGGGTCGAATGCAGGGCGAAGCGGTTGCTCAGGATCAGGCCGGTGCGGTCGTTGCGCGCGTTGGCCAGCGCGGTGTTGCGCAGGATCGGGCTGGCGTCCGGGTTCCATGCCGGATTACCCACTGCGAAGTTCGGGAAGCCGCCAGCACTGTAGGTATCGCTGTCCGTCTCCGTGCGCCACAGGTTGGCGTAGAGATCCAGCCAGCGGCTGCCGGCCGGCTGGAAGCGGTATTCCAGGTTCCAGGCATCGGACGCAACCCGGCTGAGCGGCCACTGGATGCGCCCGTAGTCGGGCGCGGACAGAATGCGCGACGGCATGATTTCGCCATAGTGGGACAAGGTGCGCCGCCAGGTGGCCTTCAGCTGCTGGTCGTCGTTGATCTGCCAGGTTCCCTTGACCAGCCAGGACTCCTGTTCGCTGGAGGTGTTGGGCACCTCATCGCCGGGCTTGAAATAGCGCGCCAGCGTGGTGATGTAGTCGATGCCCTGGTACTCGTACTGCTCGCGCCGGTCCTGGTCGTAGTACGCGCTTCCCTTGCTGCCGGAGAAGTAGTTGCCGCGCTTGCGCCAGGCGTAGGCGGCCATCAGGTCGACGTTGTCGCCGCGTACGCCCAGTGCCAACCGCCAGGCCTGGTCTTCGCCATCGAAGGGGTTGTTGCCGCTGCGCGACTTCACCGGCACCACCAGGGTGCGGTCGTCATAGGGTGAGTTCGGCGAGCCCTGCGGGAACCCCGGCACGGTGCGGTAATCCTCGCCGGTGTGCAGGCGCGGCAGGCGCGGTGCCACCGCATTGCTGCTGCCTTCGATCTTCAGCTCCCCGCCGAAGCGCTCGCCGGCAGCAACAATGTCGTCAACGTCGATGGTCTTGATCACCAGCGCACCGCCGATCCCGCTGTGCACATCGCGCACCAGCCCTGGCCCCTTGATGACCTGGATGCCACCAATCAGGTTGGGATCGATGTAGTTGCGGTTGCTGACGCCGTTGTAGCCGCGCCAGACCGTGAGCGCCTGTTCGCCACCGTCGATGCTGACCGGCACCCGCCCGGGCCCCTGGATGCCACGGATGTTGACGTCCAGCGCGCCGCTGTTGCGCGCATCGCCGCTGAACACGCCGACCAGATCCTTGACCACGTCGGCCGGATTGGAACCGCGATAGCGCTCCACCCGGTCGCGCCCCGAATACGCCGTGGTCAGGTCCAGCGCGAACACATCATCGTAGCCGCGCCGATCGCGCGCCTCACCCCCTTCCGACTGAAGGCGACCGGCCACGTCCAGTGTTTCGGTCACCCGCACCCCTTCCCCTTCACCCGCCTCCGCTGCGGCCCGCAGGCTCCAGGTACCGTCCATGCCACGCTGTGCGCGCACGCCGCTGCCGCGCAGCAGCTGCTGCAGGGCCTGCATCTGGCTGTACTCACCTTTCACTGCACTGGAGCGGCGGCCTTCCACCAGGTCGCTGCGGAACACCACCTGCACATCGGCCTGGCGGCCAAAGGCGCGCACGGCGTCGGCCAAGGGTTGTTCCGGAATGGTGTACGGGCGCAGCGGCGCGACGACCGCCGGTTGCGCCTGCACGGTCGGCACCCAGGCCAGCGGCAGCAATGCGGTGGAAACGGCCAGGGCCAGAACGGTGGCGCGACGATGACAGGCGGATGCCGTGGACGGCATGGGCAGGAACTCCTCAAGCGTGGCTGGACCACGGGCACATCCGGTGCCGGTGGTGTGTCTGGCTTGAGGAAAAACGGTGTTTCGCTCTGGCTATACCTCTATAGACAGCGGGACACTGCAGGTGCCCACGGTTTTTTCATGTTTTTTTCATGCGGCCCGTTCATCCAGGTGCTGCGCGGGCCTCACCACACCACCAGCGCGCCGCCGGGCAAGCGCTGCACGCGCAGTCCTGCCTGCGCGGCCACCGCATCGATGGCCGTCTCCGGCTGCTGCAGGTGGAACAGGCCACTGACCCGTACGCCTGCACCCTGCCCACCCAGTACCCAGACCGGTGCACGCCGATAGCGGGCCAGATCGGCGATGGCCTGCGCGGCCGGCAGATTGTCGATCGCGACCTCACCACGCCGCCACGGCGCCATGGTCTCGGGATCTTCCAGCTGCACCGGCTGCAGCCAGCGACCGTCACGGAACACGCGTGACTGCCCCGCATGCAGGCGCTGTACTCTGCCATCGCCCGGACGCACGTCGACCACACCCTCGCTGACCTGGGTGGTGACCGTGGCGTCCTGCATCGACACACTGAAGGCGGTGCCGATATCACGGACCCGGCCGCCCGCGGCCTCGACCTGGAACGGGCGAGCTTCGTGCGCCACCTGGAACCAGGCCTGGCCGCGCAGCAGGCGCAGGTGCCGCTGCTGGCCATCGAACTCGACCGCCAATGCGGTGCCCGCATCGAGTACGGCAGTGCTGCCGTCCTCCAACTGCACCACGCGCGGTGCATCGCTGCTGCGCAGGTCACTACGTGCCAGCAGCAGCGCGTGCGGCGCAGCGGCAACCATCAGCACCACTGCGGCTGCACTGGCCAGCAGCCAAGACAGGCGGCGACGCGGTGCGATCGGTCGCAATCCCTGGCGGTCGGCAGTCAGTTCCGGCAGCGCCGCCAGCACGTCGGGCCCGGCGGCATCCAACCCCTGCCAGAAGGCCTGCTGCTGGCGCCAGGCCAGCGCATGGCGTGGATCGGCCTGCAGCCAGCGCTGCAGGGTTCGTTGCTGGCGTTCCGGCAGCGGGCCTGCACTGCACCGGATCACCCAGCGCAACGCCTGCCTGGCCTGACGCGGCGAGGGTTCGGACGTGGTCATGGTTGTGGCCTGCCGCACCACGAACGGGTGCGCTTTCCTGTTGTGACAACGGCGGGCGCGATCTGCCCACGGCAATCGCCGCTCATCGATGCATTCCCTGCTGGTGCTGCTGGATCAACAGTGCCGCGCGCAGCACATGCTTGCCGACCAGGCTCTTGGAAATACCCAGCCGTGTGGCGATCTCGCGCTCGCTCAGGCCCAGGTAGCGGTTGAGCACGAAGCACTCGCGCACCTGCGCTGGCAGCGCGAGGATGGTCTGGGTGATCTCGCGCAGCTGTGCCTGGTCCAGTGCCTGCGCCTCGCCGTCGTGGCCCGCCTCGGCCATGTCGGCGGCGTACTCGGCCATCGCGCGCCGCTCGCGGGCGTCGGCCTGGCTGCGGTTGAGCGCATGGTGATAGGCCATCCGGTACAGATAGCCGCGCGGCTCCAGGATCGGTGGATCACCGGGCACGCTGCTGGCCTTCAGGTACAGGTTCTGCAGGGTGTCCTCGGTACTGGCCGGGTCGAGATAGCGCGCGATGAAGCGAGACAACGCACGGCGCTCGCGGATCAGCAGCTCGACCAGCGCCAGGGCATTGGGAGACATAGGTGCCAAGGCCGGACCGGGGAATGATGGGCGTGATGGCGACGGTCCGGACATGGATTGTGGGCTGCGCGGCCGCAGGCGGCAAGCGAAGGCCAGTCGCGCGGCACCAGGATCATCCACACATGGCGTGGATGCGGAGCCTACGGTTCGTCCAACGCCTCGAAACGCTCGGCGAGGTAATCGATCAACGCGCGTACCGCCGGCAGCAGCCCACGCCGCGAAGGGAACACCGCATGCACGATGCCGTGCTTCGGCACCCACTCGGGGAGCACCGGCAGCAGCGCCCCGCTCTCCAGCTCATCGGTGATCATCATCCGCGGCAGCATCAACAGCCCGACCCCGGCCACCGCGGCTGCGCGCAACGCGATCATGTCATCGCTGACCAGCCGCGGGCGATGGTGCACGCTGGCCTGCACGTCGTCCGGCCCGGTGTATTCCCACACATGCTGCTGGCTGGGCGAGGCCAGGTCGACGGTCGGCATCATCGCCAGGTCGGCCGGCACCTGCGGCGTGCCCAACCGTTGCAGCAGCGCCGGGCTGGCACTGGTGCACCAGACCCGGCGTGCCAGCACGCGCACCACCAGGTCGCTGTCTTCCAATGGCGGCGGCCGTACCCGGATCGCCACGTCCACACCCTCGCCCACCACGTCCACGCGGCGGTTGGTGGCGTCCAACTGCACCGTCACCTGGGGGTGCAGGGCCAGGAAGTCGGCCAGCATCGGGCCGATGCGCGCGTGCAGGATCGCGATCGGGCACGCCAGGCGGATGGTGCCGCGCGGCTCGGCGCGTGACATCGCTATGGCTTCTTCGGCCGCCTCGGCCTCGACCAGCATTGCCTTGCAATGGCGGTAGTAGTCCTGGCCGACCTCGGTGACCGAGAAACGCCGGGTCGAGCGCTGGATCAGGCGCACGCCCAACCGTTCCTCCAGCAGCGCGATGCGCCGGCTCAGTTTCGACTTCGGCATGGCCAGCGCCCGCCCGGCCTGCGAGAAGCCGCCGTGCTCGACCACCATGGCGAAATAGAACAGGTCGTTGAGGTCACAACGGCGGATATCTGCGATGAACACGGGGCGATCTCCTGCGGCCCACGGCCTGCCGCCATTGTTCACCAGATAGGACTATGACGGCAAATGTTGGCGTCTACCGGCCCAATTGTCGCGGCGATATCGTCTCCTGCAACGAAGAACAGCGGCCGGCAGCCCCGGCCAGGAGATCGCCATGAAGCGTGTCACCGGTACCTACAGCGCCCCCCGCCCGCACTGGGTGGGCGACGGATTCCCCGCCCGCTCGATGTTTTCCTACAACACCCACGGCCAGCACCTGAGCCCGTTCCTGCTGCTGGACTACGCCGGCCCCTACAGCTTCGCGCCCAGCGAAACGCCGCGCGGCGTCGGCCAGCATCCGCATCGCGGTTTCGAGACGGTCACCATCGTCTATGAGGGCGAGGTCGCCCACCGCGATTCGACCGGGGCCGGCGGCACCATCGGCCCGGGTGACGTGCAGTGGATGACGGCTGCCTCCGGCATCCTCCACGAGGAATTCCACACACCGGAATTCAGCAAGCGCGGCGGCACGCTGGACATGGTGCAGCTGTGGGTCAACCTGCCGGCGCGGGACAAGATGGGCGCACCGGGCTACCAGACCCTGCTTGACGCAGAGATTCCCTCGGTGGATCTGCCTGAGGGCGCCGGCCGCGTGCGTGTCATCGCGGGCCGCTTCGACGGCCACGCCGGTCCGGCACGTACCCACACGCCGATGGATGTCTGGGACATCCGCCTGCAGCAGGGCCACCACGCCGAACTGCCGGTGGCCGATGGCCGCACGCTGGCGCTGGTGGTGCTGAAGGGCACGGTCCGGATCAACGGCGGCCAGCCGGTCGGCGAAGCACAGCTGGTCACCTTCGACCGCAGCGGCGAGGACGTGTTCGTCGACGCCGACAGCGACGCCACTGTGCTGCTGCTCAGCGGTGAGCCGATCGACGAGCCGGTGGTGGGCTATGGCCCGTTCGTGATGAACAGCCAGGCCGAGATCGCACAGGCGGTCAACGACTTCAACAGCGGCCGTTTCGGCCAGATCGCGCACTGAGCGCTTCCGCGCGGCGGGCGATGACCCGCCGCGCCAATGGGCCATCGCCCACTTTCCCCAGGAGACCGACCATGAGTACCCCCGCCAACTTCAACGGTGCCCGCCCGGTGATCGACCCGGACAACGCCGCGATGCTGCTGATCGACCACCAGAGCGGCCTGTTCCAGACCATCGGTGACATGCCGTTCACCAGCGTGCGCGCCCACGCCACTGCGCTGGCGAAGATGGCCACGCTGGCAAAGATGCCGGTGATCACCACCGCCTCGGTCCCGCAGGGCCCGAACGGCCCGCTGATCCCGGAGATCCACGACGCGGCCCCGCATGCCCAGTACGTGGCGCGCAAGGGTGAGATCAACGCCTGGGACAACCCGGAATTCGTTGCTGCAGTGAAGGCCACCGGCCGCAAGCAGCTGATCATCGCCGGCACCATCACCAGCGTGTGCATGGCCTTCCCGTCGATCGCCGCCGTGGCCGATGGCTACCAGGTGTTCGCGGTGATCGATGCCTCGGGCACCTATTCGAAGATGGCCGAAGAGATCACCCTGGCCCGCGTGGTGCAGGCCGGCGTGGTGCCGATGGACACCGCCGCGGTGGCCTCGGAAATCCAGCGCAGCTGGAACCGCGACGATGCCCAGCAGTGGGCCGAGGTCTACACGAAGATCTTCCCGAACTACCAGCTGCTGATCGAAAGCTACCTGAAGGCGCAGGACGTGCAGAAGAACCAGGAGCAGCTGGATTCGCAGCGCAGCTGAGCTGCCCCCGGGGTGCCGGCCAGCCGCCGGCCCCTCCCAACCGGAGACCCACCATGTCCAGTGAACCGATCCGCGACCCGGCCAGCGACCACCTGCTGACCCCGCAGAATTCCGCCTTCATCATCATCGACTACCAGCCGGTGCAGGTGAACTCCATCGCCTCGATGGACCGCCAGCTGCTGGTCAACAACATCGTCGGCACCGCCAAGGCCGCAGTGGCCTACGGGCTGCCGATCGTGCATTCGACGGTGAACGTCAAGACCGGCCTGAACAAGCCGCCGATTCCGCAGCTGCGCAAGGTGCTGGGCGACTACCCCACCTACGACCGCACCACCATCAATTCCTGGGAAGACGTCGAGTTCCGCAAGGCGGTGGAGGCGACCGGCCGTCGCAAGCTGATCATGACTGCGCTGTGGACTGAGGCCTGCCTGACTTTCCCGGCCCTGGACGCGTTGAAGGAAGGCTATGAAGTGTATGTGGTGGTCGACGCCGTCGGCGGTACCTCGCTGGCGGCGCATGACGCAGCACTACGCCGCATCGAACAGGCCGGTGGCCAGCTGATCAGCGTGCCGCAGCTGTTCTGCGAGCTGCAGCGCGACTGGGCCCGCTCGGAAACGGTGCCGGCGTTCATGAACCTCTTCATTGAAACCGGTGGTACGGCAGGCATCCAGTTCTCGTACGATCGTACCGAGTGAATGGGTGGCGGCGCTGGCCTTGGCTGGCGCCGCCTTTGGGAGCAGTCGAGATCCTATGTTCGTGGTCAAGCCTGCTGGAAGCAGGCTTGACCCACCTTCAGCATGGCCGGATCGAAGTCCCGGCCGCTCTTGAACACGCCCCAGGCGATCTTGGCTAGTTTCCTTGCCAGAATGTTGAAGACGGCGGTGCTGGGGTGACCGCGTTTTGACAGCTCGTCGTAGAGCGGTTGCCCCCGACGACACCGCTTGAGCCCCATGGCGGCCATGTAGAGCATCTGGCGCAGCACTGGCGCGCCCTGTTTGGACAGCCGACGCCGTCCCGTTCTTCCGCCAGACTCGTTAGGCCGGGGATCCAGGCCTGTGCAGGCGATCCACGCGTTGGCGTTGGCCAACGGCCAGCGCGTCATGTAGTAAATCAGGTGAGCGGCGACGGCGGGGCCGATACCAGGGATGGTCAACAGGCGCTTGTAGAGCGTGCCATGCTCTCCATCGCGACCCAAGCGCTGCAGTTCGCTTTCCAGCTCGGACAGCGTCCCAGCCAGAGCGCAGAACAGATCTGACAGCTCCCCGGGGGCACTTTTGCTTACCCCGAAGGATTGCTCCAGGCGCGCGCGTGTCTTTACCAGCGTCTGCCGCTTGCGCAGCAAATCGTGCATCTGCTGCTGCTCGTCGGTACGCGGTACGTATTCACGCAGGCGATCGTTCTCCTTCTTCACGTACCGGGCGATCGCTTCGGCGTCCATGGCGTCCGTCTTGCCACGCGAGCCCGTCGCCCGGCCGTAGTGCTTGATCAGACGTGGATTGATCACATAGACAACGTGGCCTGCCTGGCCAGCCATCCGAGCCAACAACTCGTAGTACCGCCCCGTCGCCTCCATGCCAATCCGGCATCGCTGGGGCAAGGTGTTGAGCCACTGGGCTATGCCGGCCCGGGTGTTGGCGATCCTGTCGCCGGCCTTGCGGTCGGCCACTGCCGGTACGAACTCCTTGGAGTCCACGTCCACGCCAATATCGAGAGAATCAGACATTTGTACGGCTCCCAGCTATCTTTAAGGGGCTGGGGTGGTACCGCACCGACGTTAGCTTGCCTACATCGACGATCCCCTTTGGGGGCCGTACGATCCTTTATCGACGTTCGTGTGCGGGATGGGGATCGCTCGACTCGTCTGTCGGCTAGTATCCGCAGATGCATGCTTGACGGTCCCTCCACCCTGGCTCCTACATACCGCGTAGGAGCCGGGAGGAACATACAAGCATGGCTCGACGCTACAGTGGGTTTGGTCGAGCGTGGCTCGACGCTAGAGACAGATGGAGAATGTGATGGCCTACGCGCGCATTGTTTCGACCGGCGACAACTACCTGCACCACATCAGCAATGGAAGCTTTGATGTAGACGCTGACGAGCCCGCCTCGCTGGGCGGCCAGGGCAAGGGCTTCGCGCCCTTCGATCTGTACCTGGCCTCGCTGGCCGCCTGCACCGCCATCACCCTGCGCATGTATGCGCAACGCAAGGGCTGGGAGCTGGGCGAGTTCCATGCCGAGCTGCGTTCGGAACGCGATGCGGATGGACGCCTCCATGTGCACCGCGTGCTGCACGCCAGCGCTGAGCTTAGCGATGCGCAATGGCAGCGCCTGCTGGAGGTGGTGGAGAAGACCCCGGTGACGCTGGTGATGCGTGAAGGTGCACGGATCACCAGCGAGCGCGGCTGAAGGAGGTCTGGCCCACCTGCGGCGGATCTTGGCCGGTTCCTCGCTTGTTCCGGCCTCGCCCCTGTTCCAAGCTGCGCGTCCGCGTTCGGATGCAGTGAGCGCGCAGCAACAGGAGGACCGCACGCGATGTTACGTGCCCATGCTTTGGATCTGGATTTCAACGGCCGCGCCCTGCTGGCCGACGTCAACCTGCACCTGCCCTCAGGTGCCCGCATCGCCCTGATCGGCGACAACGGCAGCGGCAAGAGCTGCCTGCTGCAGATGTTGGCCGGTACTCTGGTGCCCAGTGGCGGGACCATCATCCGCCGCGATGGCGCACGCATCGCCTACGTGCCGCAGCACGTACTGGATGACTCCTCTCGCAGCGGCGGCGAGCAGATGCGCCATGCGCTCGCCCGCGCGCTCGATGCCGCCCCCGATGTACTGCTGCTCGATGAACCCAGCAATCACCTGGACCGCAGTGCACGCCGCTCGCTGATCGCGCGCCTGCGCCAGTTCCACGGCGCACTGTTGGTGGCCACCCACGATGAAGCCCTGATCGATGCGCTCTGTAATGAGCTCTGGCACATACGTGGCGGGCGCGTGAGCCACTTCGGCGGTCGCTACCGCGACTATCAGGCGGACCTGCAGCAGCGACGCGAGGCCAGCGACCGGCAGCTGCGCCAGCTGGATCAGGAGCGCGGCCAGGCCCATGAGGCGTTGATGCGCGAACAGCAGCGCGCTGCCAGCTCGCGGGAACGCGGTGTGCGCAAGGTGGAACAGCGCAAGTGGGGCGGCGTGCGTTCAGCCACCAAGCTCGGCCGTGGCAATACCACCGCCGGCAGCAAGCAACTGCTGATCCGTGAGCAGCAGGAAGACATCGTGGCTCGTCGCAATGACCTGCAGCGGGAGACCATCATCGAGCCTGCCTTCGCGTTGCCGGCCGGCTGGCGACGTGAGGGAGTGGTGGTGCAGCTGACCGACGCCAGCGTGGCGCATGCCACGGAAACGGTGCTGGGTGGACTGCATCTGCGCCTGGATGTCGGCGATCGCCTGGCGATCACCGGTGACAACGGCAGCGGCAAGTCCACGCTGGCCCGCGCGCTGTGCGGCGACCCAAGCATCCACCGTGATGGTGACTGGTTGCTGCCGCCAGCTGCTCAGATCGCCCTGCTTGACCAGCACTACCGGGACCTGCCGATGCAGGCCACGCCTCTCCAGGCGCTGTCTGCCCAGATGCCGGACTGGAGCCAGACCCAGTGCCGGCTGCACCTGGCCGACTTCCTGTTCCGCGGCGACGCCACGGCGCAGACGCACGTGTCCGCATTGTCCGGTGGCGAACGGGCGCGGCTTTCATTGGCATTGATGGCGGCCAAGCCCCCCGCGCTGCTGGTTCTGGACGAACCAACCAACAACCTGGACATGACGCTGCGGATGCACCTGCTGCAGGTGCTGCGGATGTTCCCGGGCACTTTGGTGGTGGTGTCGCATGACGACGCGTTTCTGCAGGCGCTGGAACCGGGACAGGTGCTGGCGTTGTAGCTGCGGCCGAGTGTGTGCCATCCACGCATGGCGTGGATCTACTGTAGAGGCGAAGACAACGACAGGGGCTGTTGCCAACGTCGCGTGCAACCGCGCGAAAAGCCGAGCATGGGCTCGGCTCTACGGAAGGCTCAGCGCCGCGAATGCAGCACGGTGCGCTGGCGCATGGCGTTGAACTCCTGCTCCACCTGCTGGATGTCCTCGGCCTGGAAACCGGCCGCATCCAGCAGCTGGTCGGCGGCAGCCGCCGCCAGCGGATCATCGTCACGCTGGCGCCAGCAGCGCGCCGGCAGGAAATAGCCCACTTCGCTGCGCCCGCGCATGATCACCACCGGCCGGCCCGCATACAGCAGGAACTCGGCCAGGTGCTGGCGCAGGCCCTCCACTGAAACATAGGCCGGTCCAACACCCAGCATCTGGCTGGACGGTTCGGGACTCTCGAACAGCTTGCGACGGCTCATCCACTCCTCCTTTTGAACAACGCGTGGTCTCCTTTCCTTAGACGGGCGCATCGCTGCGCCCCCGCCACGCACTACGTGATCCGCATCACGCCCGCCACTCAGAACCCGGTGTTGAACTCCAGCTGGAACACGTCGATCGACAGCGGCGCGCCGGACACTTCCTTGGCCGCCATCCACTTGCCGCTGATCCAGCTGCGCGCGTCCAGCGCGTAGGCACCGCCCACGTAGTAACCGCGGGCGTTGGTGCCGCCCAGGTGGAAGTTCGGATCGTTGTAGGCGTCGGGCAGCGCGTCGGCCTCAATGTGCTTGTAGCCCAACAGTGCCTGCCACTGGCCCTTCTCCTTCAGCTCGGTAGCACCGAAGGTGGCCTGCAGCATCCAGGCGGTGTCGCCGCTGCGGAAGGTATCGATGCCGACAGTATCGCCTGCGCCGTAGTTGTTGACGATGCCGTTCTGGGCACGACTGAACATGGCCTGCTTGTCGTAGGCCAGGTTGCGGATGTAGTCGCCATCCAGGCGCAGACCGATGCCCTGCGCCAGCTGTGTATCCCAGCGCAGGTTCAGCGTGGCCAGGCGGAAGGCCGAGGCCAGGCCGACATACTGCGGGGTCGGCGTACCGGCCGGATCCACCGGATTGCGCGCGATGTTGCGGATCAGCATCAGGGTGTTGCCCTTCTGCATGAACGCCGGGCGCGACCAGTCGGTGTCGCAGCCCACCGCACCCGAATACAGCGAGCACGTTGAGGACAGGCGACCGCTGATGTTCTTGAAGTCGTAGTAGCCCAGCGCAGCACGCAGCGCGTTGTCATCGTTGAAGCGCCAGTTCACGCCCACCTGGGCACCGGACAGCCACTTGTTCTCGTTCGGAGTCTTGACCTTGCTCTGGCTCGGCGAGCTGTCGGAGGTGTACTCCAGCGGTACCACCGCGAGGTTGCCGAACAGGTCGAGGTCGCCACCATCGAAGTCATACTTCATGTTCGCGGCCAGGCCATCGAAGTTGAGATCGTTGGAGAACAGCGTGTCGCTGGTCCAGAACGGGTTGCCGAAGCGGCCGCCACGCACCGTCACCCAGTCCGCCGGGCTGTAGGCCAGCCAGGCCTGGTCCAGCCACACGTCCTTCTTGCTCAGGCCGCCGCCCAGCTGCTCGGTGGTCGACACCGGGCCATTGCTGCTGCCGCTGGCCAGGCGCACGCCGGCCGTGGTGTGCTGGCCAATGGTTGCCTCGATGCCCAGGCGGGCACGGATGCGCCACAGGTTGCGGCGGTCCTGGCGGGTGTTCAGCAGCGGCGGCAGCTGCAGGTTGGTATTGGTGTTGGTGTCGAAGCCGTTGCCGGCGTTGATCGACGACCAGTTGCTCACGATGTCGCTGTTGCGCTCGGAGTAGAAGCGCGACTCGCTGCGCACACGCATGTCACCGGTGACCTTGATGCGCTTGGTCCACTCGGCCACTTCGTTGGGTGCCGCCCAGCCTTCCGACTTCGCCTGCGCCATCACGTCCTGGCGCACTTCGTCACGGATACCGTCGCGCACGCTCTGCGGTACGTACGGCACGCGCACGTCACCGGCCTCCAGGGCCACGCCACCGCTCGCCGCGGTGCTGCCCGTGGCTGCAGTGCGCTGTGCGGCCGCCGCTTCGGCTTCGGCCTGTACCAGCAGTGCCTGGCCGTCTTCGGGTTTCAATGCACCGCTGGCGATCAGGCCCTTGATCAGCTTGACCATGGTGGTTTCGGCCGCCATCGCACCGGCCGGGGCGGCCAGGCTGAGCAGCACGGCGCAGCACAGCAGCGCCCGTCGGGCCGGCCGCGGGCGGCGGGAGTCGGTTCGTGCGCGGACGTGGTCGTTCATCACGGTTCTCATCGAAAGAAGGGAAATCACGGAAGTCGGAGTCAGGCCCCAGGCCGGCGGCCCTGGATCAGGACGCGGGCGGGGAAATCGAGTGACGGCGGCGGTGCCTGGTCAACCTTGCCGATGCGACGCAGGGCATCGAGCACGGCCGCGTCGGCCTCCTCGTTGCCACTGCCGCGTACCAGTTCGACCTTTTCCAGGCGGCCGTCGTTGGCCAGCCACACATTCACCTGCAGCTGGAACGCCAGGCGCTTGACCTTGTCGTCGCGCGAGATCGCCTGCTGCATCAGGTAGCCCAGGTAGCGGCCGTAGGTAGCGTTGCCGGCGCCACCACGGCCAACGCCGGACGAACCGCCACCACTGCCGGACTGGATACCGAAGTTGTCACCACCGGCCTGCGCGTCGGCATTCATCGTCACCGGATCGCTGTTATCCGGCGTCGGCGTCGGCTCTTCGGCCGGCGTCGGCTGATCCAGCGGCTCCGGCTCGGGCATCGTCTCTTCCGGCGGCGTCTCCGGCTCCGGTGGTTTTTCCGGGGGCGGCGGGGGCGGCGGCGGAGGAGGTGGCAGCGCCAGCATCGGCGGTTGCACCACCGGCCGGCGGGTGCTGGCGGTGTCCTTGAACAGCAGCCACCACAGTGCGACGCCGAGCACCAGCAACGCGACCAGCACCAGCGCGACGGTCACCAGCAATGCGCGACCGCGCATGCCGGGCTCCGGTCGAGGGGGTTGATGGGCCGTCATGCCTCAGCCCTGCGCCTTGCCGGTGACCAGGCCCACCTGGGCCAGCTCCAGGCGCCGCAGCAGGTCCAGCACCTCGACCACGCGGGCGTACTGCACCTGCGCGTCACCGCGCACGATCACCGGGAAATCCGGCGTGGTCGCGCGTTCGGTGCGCAGCCGGTCTTCCAGCTCGGCCATCGTCACCGGGTAGGCATCCAGGAACACCTGGCCACTGGGGTCGATGGTGATCGCCTTGGTCTTCGGCTTTTCCAGGGCCACGCTGTTGCTGGCCTTCGGCAGATTGACCTCGATGCCGGGGATGGAGGCGTTGCTGGTCAGGATGAAGATCACCAGCACCACCAGCAGCACGTCGACGAAGGGCGTTACGTTGATGCCCTTCTCGCGCTTCTTGATGCCGAACTTCGCCTTCTGGCCCATGGCGCGCCCCTCAGCCCTGGACCGCGGCCGGGCCGCGCCCGTCCTGCTCTTCGGCCAGGCGCGCGGCGAACTCGTCGATGAACACCGCCATGTCCGCGCCGATCGCTTCGGCACGCGCCCCCAGGTAGTTGTAGCCGAACAGTGCCGGGATGGCGACGCCGAGGCCGGCAGCGGTGCACAGCAGCGCCGCGGCCATGCCGGGCGCCACCGAGTTGATGTCCACTGCGCCGGCCATCGCCGCCACCACGAACACCAGCATGATGCCGATCACGGTGCCGAACAGGCCCACGTAGGGCGCACCTTCGATGGTGGTCGACAGCCAGTTCATGCGCCGCGCCATCGCCTCCTGCTCGCGCACCATCACCGCATCCATCGAGGCACGGATCGCGGCGATGGTGGCGCCACTCAGGTAGCCACTGTTGCCGTCGCGCTGGTGGCGCTGCTGCATTTCATCGATGGCCACCTGGTAGATGCGCCACAACGAGCCATCGTGCATCGCAGTCGGTGCCTTGCCCTGGCGATCCATGTCCGACAGGGTGCGCAGCGGCACGCCGGACAGCTTGCCGAAACTCTCGGTGAACACCGCATTGGCCTTGCTGGTGCGGCCGAAGTGGCGGCTCTTGGCAATCATGATCGCCCATGACATCAGCATCATCAGGCCGAGGATGGCGACCACCACCCAGGCATCGAACGGCATCGCCTTGAGAATGAAGCCGAAGTGACTCTGCCCGGCGGATTGCTCGTCGGCGCCGTAGCTGATCAGGCGCGAGTCGGCGCCCTGAGCGGTGGCATCGGCCAGTAGCAGCGCGGCCGGACGTGCAACCCGCGAGATGCGCAGCTCATCCAGAGCGCCTTCGAAGTTGGCCAGCGGCTGCGCCGCGCCCGGGGCATCGGCGCCGACCACCGGCGCGGTGCCCAGCGCCGGCAGCTCGCCGCTCAGCTGGGCCACCACACGGCCGTTGAGGTACAGCTGCAACGCACCCTTCTCCGCCGTCAGCGCCACGTGCGCCCACTGCCCTTCCGGAATCGGCTGCGCAGGCGTACTGCGCTGGCCGTTGAGCTGCACGAACGGCACCCGGTTTTCGATACCCAGCACCAGCTCGGACGTGCCATCACGACGGGCGTAGATCGCCTGCGCGGCAGTGTTGCCGCCCGGCTTGATCCAGGCCGAAACGGTGAGCGGCGCACCCGCTTCCTGGGCCAGCGACGCGCTGGCGGGCAGTGGCAGTGGGCCCGCACCCAGCTGCACGCCACGACCGATCACCGCGCCCTCGGACGGCGGCACGACGGCACCGGCGTTGTTGCCGTAAGCGGTGGTGTCGCGCGCCGGTGCATTGGCCTCGGCAAAGTGGTAGACCAGCGTGTAGTCCGGATCGAACACCTGCTGGCCGTTGCCGCTGGCCGGTGCCTTCTCATTGCCGTAGTACATCCAGATCGTCTGCGGCGCGGCGGCGCTGACCGCTGGCACGTCCACCCAGACCAGGGCCAGGCCCAACTTGGGATCGAACTGTTCGATCTGGTGGGCCAGCACAGTGCGGCCATCACCCGAGACGAAACGCAGGTCATTGCCCGCGTCCTGGGTACCGTCGAAACCGAAGTTGCCGGTATGCAGGCGCAGCAGCAGCGGCGTGCGGCCCGGGTCACCGGCCAGGCCCGCGCCCTGCGGGCCGGCGTCGACGGTGATCGGCTTGCGGTACTTCCATTCGGCCTGCCACCAATTGGCATCGGCCGCAGCAGCAGGCAGCGCAACCAGCGCGGCCAGCAGCAACAACACTCGGGAAAGCAAACGGTCCATGCGAAGGGTCTCCGGAGAACGCATGTTCAAGGGAAGGGTCAGTAACTGGTGCTGATGTTGAAATGCAGGCGTGGGTCGTCCTTGCGCGTGACCGGGCCATCGGCATAGGGCCAGGCGTAGTCCAGGCGCAGCTGCAGGTGCTCACCCAGGCGCAGCTGCGCGCCCAGGCCGACCGAGGCCAGGTTGTACTTGTCACGCTGTTCGGGCAGCGGCTGGCGCAGGCGCAGGTAGGCGGCGTCGGCAAAGCTGTAGACGCGCAGATCCGTGCCGCTCCACAGCGACCACGCCGGGGTACGCCATTCCAGGCTGGCCAGGCCGCCGTAGTCGCCGATCGCCTCGGCCGACAGATAGCCGCGCACGGTGTACATGCCACCGGCGGCGAACTGCTCGGCCGACACCAGCGGTGCGTCGGTCACCTGCAGCGAGCCGCGCGCGTACCACTGCCAATCGCTGCCGAAGGTGTGTGTGTTGGCCACATCGGCCTTGAAGGCCACGAAACTCGGATCGGCCCAGTAGCGCTTCTGCCCGAAGCCGATGGCATCGCTGCCATAGCCGAACAGGCGGCGGGTGCCGGCGACCAGCTGGGTATTGATGCTCAACTGATCCTGCTCGCCCTGGCGCACACCGACAAACGCCAGGGTGATCGGCGCGTACTTCAGCGGCGTTTTCAGGCTTTCCTTGCCCATCTGCGTGTCTTCCTCGGTGTCCTTGAAGTCCACGCCGAGGCTGAGCTGGCGCCACCACTGGCTGCTGCCGGCCAGTCGATAGTTGAGCTTGAGACCGATCGAATGGCCGTTGCCGATCACATTGGTTCCGGTGCCGGTACCGACCTGTCCGCCCGCGTTCAGCACGCGGCTGTCGGACTTGTAGCCGGACGCTTCCAGGCTCCACGGCGTGCCCTCGAACGGCATCATGTACGAGGCCGAGAACACCTTGGCCTGCTTGGTATCTTCCGGCGCCAGGTACACGCCGATGTTGGCGCTATGGCCGCGCTTCCACAGGTTGTCGTAGGCCAGCGATGCACTCAGGCGCAGCTTCTCGGTATCGGCGCTGTGGTCGTTGTTGAGCGCCGCGCTGGCACGCCACGGCGACTTCTCCTCGACCTGCAGGTCCACATCCATCGTGCCCGGCACCTGGCCCTCTCGCACCAGCGGCATCACCTGGCGACGTCCGCCTTCATTCAGCGCGGTCAGTTCCTTCTGCGCCTGGTCGAAGTCCGGAACCTTGCCCTCGGCAAGTGCCGGCACGCGTTCGCGGATGCGTTCGGGCGATTCGTGCTTCGTGCCTACGACCCGCAGCTGCCCGATCGGCGTCTGCTGCACCTTCAGCAGCACCACGCCACCACTGACCTGCTGCTCGGGCAGCTCGACGTAGACCGACTGGTAGCCTGCCTGCTGGTACAGCGCATTGACGGCATCGCGCGCCTTCTCGACATCGGCCAGGGTCTTGCCCGGGCCGAGGAACGGCTCCACCGCACGTTCGATCTGGCGCGGATCGAGCACGGTGTTGCCGCGCACGATGTATTCATTGATGTTCACGCTGGGCGCAGGCGCCGCGTCCTGCGCGAACAATGGCAGCGGCATCGCGGCCAGAGCCAGCACCAGCGGATGCAGGCGCAGCGGAAGGCGGACGGCTCGGCACGGAACAGGAGTCATCGAAGGCATCGCGTCGTATCGAAGGGAGTGGCCAGGGAGCGGCGCGTGGGTCTATCAACAGGACGTGTACGTCGCGTCAAAACCGCCAATAGTTTTGTGACAGTGCTGTCATCTTTTGACAGCGCCGGAACAGTTGCAGGCGGACACTGTCTTCGCCATACGTCTTCATTGCTGAGCGTCGGTTTTCGCAGGAGATTCAAGATGAGTGAGTCGTTGAAGGCGGGCCTTCGCCCTGCCCTCGCCCTTGCCTTGTTGCTGGCGTTGCCATCGGCCTGGGCCGGAGAGGCGAAGAAGCAGGACGATGCCGCACCCTGCATCGAAGTACAGGTCAACGGCGAGCGCATCCCCGCCTGGGAGTGCCTGCAACGCAAACTGGCCCCGGCGCCGAAATCGGCGAAGTCACCGGCGCTGCCTGAAGCCGAACGCCTGATGCGGCAGCCGGGCAACCAGCTGATGCAGTACAACCTGGAAGGCACACGACAGCGCATGGGCGATGCCTTTGGTCGTTCGGTGGAACCGCAGCGTCCGGCGCGCTGAGCCTGCGCAGCTGTGGAGCCGGGCCCGCGCTCGGCAGAATTTTGTAGAGTCGAGCCATGCTCCACTGGATTTTGTAGAGTCGAGCCTTGCTCGACTGTTCTTCCAGACGCAGCCGAGCGCGGGCTCGGCTCTACAGGGACCCGCCCGGCACGATGCCATCGGTCGGCACCGGCGGCAGCTCAGGCACCGGCAAGCTGCGCGATTGCCCAGCCTGGTTCAGTTCCACCGCGCTGGCACTGATGCTGGCCAGCACCGTGCAGGGTCCGAGTCGTTGGCCGGGCGAATACGCTTCCGCCGGGCGTCCATCCACCGAGAGCAGGGCCAATGGCGCATGGTCACCGGCCATCACGCCCAGCACCACCACCTCGGTCTGCACCGCACCGGGCGACAGCAGGCGCACCAGCGGCAGGCTGGCCACTGCATCGAACATCGGCCGTACCGGTGCCTCGGCTTTCGCCTCGCTGGCCGCGGCCGCTGGCGCCACCGCAGACAGAGTGACACCCCAATAGGTCACCACGGCCAGCAGCAGCGTCGCCGCCAGCAGGGTCAGTATGCGATTGCGATCCCAGCGCCTGCCATCCATGTTCCGCACCACCGCCACGTTCGTGTCCGCCTACGCTAGCAGCTGTGGCTGACGCTTTTGTTTCATCATGCGGGCCTACGCTGGCACGCATCGGCAAGGGACAGGAGGCAACGTCGATGCAGCGTGTGCCACGTGGGTTCACCCTGCTGGAACTGATGGTGGTGCTGGTGATCATCGGCATCTGCACAGCGGGCATCGGCCTGGGCCTGGGCAGCCTGCTCGACCCGGGCCGGCAGCTGCGGCAGGAAGGCGAACGACTGGCGCAGCGCCTGCAGGTGGCGCGCGACGAGGCCCGCATCGATGGCCGCCCCCTGCGTTGGCAGGCCGACGCAGCCGGCTATCGTTTCAGCCGCCTCGAAGGCAGCCGCTGGGTCACCGTTGAACGCGATGATCTGCTGCGTCCACAGAAGTGGCAGGCTGCAGGCATCGTGGTGCAGCCCACCAACGCCATCGAGCTGAGCCCGGAGTGGATCGGTACCGCCTGGGAGCTTGGACTGTCGCTGGACGGCCGCGCACTGCGTCTTCGTGATGATGGCAGCGGACAGTTGCAGGTCGTGCAGTGAAGCGGAATATGCGCGGATTCACCCTGATCGAAGTGCTGATCGCACTGGCGATCGTTTCGATTGCGCTGGCTGCGGTGATGCGCTCGGTGGCAGTGGCGACCGACGATCAGTCACGGCTGCGCGACCGTCGCCTGGCGCTGTTGTGCGCGCAGGACCGCTGGCAGGAGCTGCGCCTCGCCGGGCAGCCGCCGCAGGATGCCCGGCAGCGCTGTGTGCAGGGACGCGGCAGCTTCCTGGTCCTGCAGCATCTGGGCACCGGCAGCGACGGGCAGCCGCAACTGGAATTGACCGTGGTGGCCGAAGATGCACCGCGGCAGTCGCTGGCCCGGATGCAGCTGCCGTGGACGGCGGCGCAATGAGGCGCGCCGTGCGTGGCTTCACCCTGATCGAGGTGATGATCGCGATCACCATCATGGGCGTGCTGGCGCTGATCTGCTGGCGTGCGCTGGACAGCGTGGCCAACAGCGACCAGCGCCTGCGCCAGGCCGATGCCGAGACCACGACGGCGCTGCGCGTGCTGCAGCAGTTCCAGCGCGATATTGAAATGCGTGCCGACGATGCGCTGATGAATGGCGCGGTGCGCCCGGCAGATCGTCCGCAGCGATTGCTGCCCCCGTCGCTGGTGAGCGAGCGGCACCCGGATGGCAGCTTCGCGCTGGAGATCACCCGCAGTGTCGGCAGTGATGGGCTGCACTGGCAGCGGGTGCGCTGGTGGCGGCAGGGCAGCACGCTGTGGCGGGCCAGTGGTGCGGCTACGGACCGGTATCCCCTGCCCGCACCGGATCCGTCGAAGGGCATTGCGGTGGCGCGCGATGTGCAGCGGTTCGAGGTGCGGGCGTGGCAGCCTGGAACGGGATGGGCCGTGTTGCCGAGCGAGGGCGAGGTATTGCCGGCCACCGGATTTGAACTGCGGTTGGGACTGCGCGATGGGCGTGGGCCGTTGAGTTACCGGCGGGTGCTGGAGTTGTAGGATTCGGTCGTGGTAGCGCATCCACGCATGGCGTGGACCTACGGCCGGGCGGCTCCTGCTGCCACGCCTGCTCTGGTGGGTGCCGACCTTTGGTCGGCACTGAGGCTGTCCGGGCATCCACGCATGGCGAGGATCTACTGCCGACCAAGGTCGGCATCTACCGTGACACATGCGCGCGTCCCTCCTGCCGCCGGGTGCTCTCCTGCACCCGGCGGCGCTGTGTCGGTGGTCCTCACCGCTGATGGCCGCTCCCTGCCCTCCGTGCCGTCCTGGCTGGGGCCGCCACCGTTCCCTGGCGGCTGGCCCGATGCTGCAGCCCGATGCGCTGCATCGGGCAATGCGTGCCGACCAAGGTCGGCACCTACCGGGGCGTGCTATGCCTATCGGCGCTGCGTGCCTTCGTCGCGGCTTGCCTGCGGGAACTGGAAGGCGCTGTTGGCGTCGTAGCCGCTGTTGGCGGTCGTGCCGCGCGCCGGCGGCGCAATGCTGCTGGTGCCGCTGCCGAAGCCGAGAATCTGCACGCTGATCACTGACGGCTGGTTGCGCCGTGCGTCGTCCTGGCTCTTGCGCATCACGTCCTGTGCGGCCTGGCTGGCACTGTTCGCTGCAGCACTGGCCGACGCCAGCGCATTGACGTTCACCGTGGCCAACACCGGCAGGCCCTTGCTCTCGCCCTGCACCTGGATGTTGGCGGCGTTGAGCACCTGCAGCGCTGCCAGGTTGATGTTGCCCGAGACTCGTATGCCTGCTTCGCCCGCGTCGATGGTGCCCAGCGGCGCGATCAGGTCGACGTCGCCCGGCGGCACTTCGGGAATCGGGTCCAGCGTAGCGAAGCCGGCACCACTGACCGGTGCGAGCGGTGACAGACTGACGTTGCCCCAACGGTCGTACAGGCGGCGTGGCGGGGTATACACCAGCGTGGTGCGCGAGCCACGGCCCGCATTGATGTCGCCCTGTTCGGACCAGGCCAGGATGTCACCGCCAAAGGTGGTCATCACCCGCGACAGGCCCAACAGCACGCTGTCCTGGCTGAACAGCCGGATGTCGCCCTGCCCCTGGGTCACCAGGCCCGCGCTTGCCGGTGGCGCCTCGCCAACCACACCCACCACGATCTGCCCACCCGGCGCCATCAACTCGATTGTGCCACCGGCCTCGGTACGCACGCCGGCGCCGCCATACATCACGATATCGCCGGTGCGCTGGATCGTCGTGCCCGCTGCATCCTTGTCCGGCATCAAGGTGGCGATGGCCTCGCGGCCGCGCAGGTAGGAGCCCACGCGCGGGCCATCCGCATCGGTGTACTCGCGGCCGCCCTCGCGCAGTTCGGCGTAGTAGACCTGGCGCAGGAAGATGCGCTGCTGCTCCTGTGGCAGTGTGTCGAACAGGGCCAGTGCCTGCGCGCCGTCAGCGCTGATGTTGAAACGCTCCAGCAGCCACTGCTTCAGTTCCTTGTCATAGACCTTGACCACCTTGCCCGGCTGCGACGCCAGTGTCTGCGCAGGATCGGCCAGCCGGGTCGCATCCAGGTAGCGTGCACGCACGGCGCCGAAGTCGACCTGCTGGTTGCCGGCGGTCATCGCGATGCTGGCACCCGGGCGCGTGTCGCCCTGCACAAGGCCGCCGCGGCTGACGATGCTGCCGCGGTCTTCCTGGCGCAGCTGGCGGCCGGCGCTGACATCGACGTTGCCGCTGCCGTATACGGTGACGTTGGCATGCACGATGTCACGCCCGGCCTGCAGCACCGTGACATCGCTGGCACTGTTGTTCAACGCAAGGACGGTGCTGGACAGGATGTCCTGACCTGCACGCAGCTGCACCGGCGCAGCCACGTCAATCCACTCGCGAACGGTGCGGCTGCTGCCACTGGCGGCGTTCAGCATCCATCGTTCGCCCGTGCGTAGACCGATGATGTCGCCCGAGCCTGCGTAGAAGCGGTTCGGCGTGCCCCCGGCAGTGCGTGCCACCGCCAGCATGGGACGGTTCGGCCCAAAGGCGAACAGCGGTGTCGTATCGCCCCATGTGGGTACCCGAGCATTGATGCCATCGGGCGAGATATTGCTGAGCAATTCGGTGCCCTTCGCGTCCCGTGCGGTGAACACCGGATCGAACGGGGATGGCAGGCGCGTGTCCGCACCGGAGCTGCTGATGTACGGAGACCGATCGCCGGCGATGATCGAATCGCCCGCCAGCAACTGCATGCTGCCCGTAGGGGAAGGAGCGGTAAGCAGTACGTTGTTCTCACCGCCTTCGCCCAACTTGATGTCGCCGCTGGTGGCCTGCACCTGCAGCCTGGAGGGATAGATCCAGTAGGCGAAATTGTCGCCGGTGGATTCCGATCGCAGATTCTGCCCCGGGGTGCTGGCATGCGCTGTCAGCGGGGTGGCGTCGCCGCCGAACGAAACCAGATTTACTGCCGTGGCCGCGGTCCACAGCGAGAAGCCGGTAGTACCCGCCGCAAGACCGCCTCCCGCCAGCGCCACCTGCGGCGCATTGAATTGCACCACACGGCCGGCATCGGCGACGCCGCCCAGGATGACGTCGCCCCGGGCGTGCAGGTTTGCCACGGCGTCGCCCAGCACCAGCACCGGACCACCCATCGCCTTGCCACCGAAAGCGCGGAACGGATCGCTGGGGCGCAGGCCACTGCTGGGATCAGTGTACTGGGAGATGCCGACGGCACTGCCGCCAATGCGGGAGGCCTCAAGACTCAGGCTGCCGCGCAGGTTCGTGAATGTGCCATTGAGTTCCAGGTCCTGCTCGTTGCTGACGTGATTGATCGTAGTGGCCATCAGGTTCGGGTTGAGTGCACCGCTGGCGCGCAGGCTCAGATCGCCACCACCTGTCAGCACCAGCCGCCCATCATCAACACGTCCGGTCGAGCCCACGGCTGCGTTGATCGCGGTGGAGAAACGGGTGCTGCTTGTGTTCTTCAGCGCGTCACCCTTGGCATCGGTCACACCGGCATGCCTGCCCGCATCAATCTCCAGATTGCCGCCACCCAACGTACCAAAGCCGGTGAAGCCGACCATGCGTGGACTGGGGTTGGAGAACGTGGACACATTGGCGTAAGTGCCGAAGTTGATCCACCAGGCGACAGGCTGCTGCTCGACGCCCGCAACCGCACCTGTGCCCTGGCGCCACAGCCAGTTGGCAACCGCGCTGCTGGCGTGGTTGGCCAGGTCACCCGCCGCCGAGCCGGACGACGACAGCGCACCCCATGTTGCCCCGGTCACGTCGCGGCCGGCCGCGATGCTCAGGTTGCCGCCGTGATCCGGATACCACGCGCGATAGGCGGCAAGTGCCGCGTCATAGTCACCGCTGGACTGCTGCAACCCGAGCAGTGCCTCGCGTCCGGACGGCGACGCGCGCTCGGACTGGAAACGGGCATCGAGGCCATTACCCAGCGCGGTCGGCGTTCCCGCAGTATAGACGCCGTACACCGAGCGCATCGACAGATCGCGGCCGGCCATCAACTGCAGGTCGCCACTGCCGGTGCGCAGCACGCTCCACAGCGGCGTGCCATGTTTCGGTTGACCCACGGTCGCCACATCACGCATCTCGCCGGGCATCACGCAGATGCCCGAACTGACCGAACCGCACAGCTCCTCTTCGGTCATCCCGAACATCTCGGCAATTTCCTTCACGGGCATGCCGACCAGCGACGGATCGCCCATTTCATCGGCACCTTGCGCCGTGAACAAGTAAGGTGCCGCCTCGCAGCTGCTGCCAGTCGCGCAGATCGCAGACTCAGGCTTGCCCAGATGCTCGGCCAGCGCCTTCACCGGTTTGCCGACCCAGCTTGCATCCACACCTTCGCGCTGCGCACCCAGGGCGGTCACCCGCTGTTCGCGCACGAACGTGGAGACCATGGTCGCCGCACGCACAACGCCGTAGTGGGTGTCGGCCAGCACCAGATCGCCGCTTCCATTGCGCCGCGCACGCGGGTCGGCTGCCTCGGTATCGGCGCCCGCAACGGCGGTGAGATCCCACGAGGTGGTGCCCTCGGGCAACATCTGCGCCAACGCCCAGTTGCGTCCCTGTCGACCATCGCTGCCCACCGGGCGCAGGTCGATCGGTTGACCGCCGGCCAGCTCCAGCGTGGTCATTGCCGGAATCAGCGAACCTCGTGCCAGCGGTGTGCGCGCCGCCAGTCGCAGCTCCGTCGGCAATCGCGCGCCGGCCGGCCAGGTCGTGGCCCTTACGCTGGCCTCGCTGCGCAGCTGGAAGCCCGCGCCCAGGCGCGAGCCGGCGGGCAGTTGCAGCGCCTGCGCCAGCACGCTGCCTGCGGCACGCACCTGACCATCGGCCAGCGTAACCGCGGCCGGCAGCACGTAGCCTGCCGGCAACGTAAGTGCCTGCCCCAGCGTCATCTCCACCGGCAACGTGGTGCCGGCAGGCAGGACCGCATCGCGAACCGCGATCGCGTAGTTCAGCACGGCACCCGCCGGGAAGCGCGTGCCGGCCTCCAGTACGACGTTGTCATTGGGCACCAGGATGTCACTGCCGAACGGTGTAATGCCGGCACCGAAACTCTGTCCAGGCACCAGCTGCCAACCGCGATCATCCGGGCTGGCAGGTGGCGGCGCAAAGCCGTCGTTGATGCTGCCATGGATGAACAGGTCGCCGGCTGCGCGCAGGCGCAACGCACCCGCTTCCCCGAAGCCGCGTCGCGCGGGGTCCTGTCGATTGGCCTGCGGGCCGTAGCGATAGCCGGAAAGATCGATATCGCCGCTGACGGTCAGATCACCATGCGGGTTGCTGGACGAGATCGCGCCGACGACATCCACGCCGGGACGCAGGCGCACGGTCCCCAGTGTGGCCAGCCGTGCCGACAGCCCGGCATTGCCCAGCGCGGCATTCATCCATGCAGTGTTGGCTGGGTCAACCACCGTATCCAGCCACGACTGGGTAACCAGCTGGCCGCGTCGGCCGTTCACATCCGCCGTGTCAGCCAGGGGTGCGTCGTCATAGCGGCGCACGCCGGTCACGAAGATATCGCGCGCGCCGAGCACCTGCACGCCATTGGCGCTATCGACGCCTGCATCGTCGCTGCCCACTCTCGGCACGTTCAGCACGAACGTGCCGCGGGCGCGTCCATCGTTCTGCCCTGCTCCGGTACCGACGGCAACGCCGGTGCCGCTGCGTAGATCGATCCGCGCCGCCGATCCCAGCTGCACGCGTCCATCGCGGCTTTCCAGCTCGACGATGGCACGGTTCGGGCTGTCGATGATCTTGCCATAGCTGTCCACACGCAGTGCCGTGCCGTGGGCATCCAGGCTTCCGTCCACCTGCAGGCCATCGCGCGCTGCCAGGCGGATGCTGCCGACCTGGTCGCCGCTGGCGTCGATGCGCCCGAGCACCCGCAGCGCGCCGCCGTCAACGCTGATATCCACCTTGCGTGCTTTCACTTCGTCGCCGATCAGCAGGTCGCCCTGCTTGATCTGGAAGCTGCGCGCCCCGGTGACACCGTCGCGGGTGAGGCGCTGGTTGAGGCCACTGAAGTCTGTCAGTTCACGTGCGCGCACCACCAGCTCACCGTTCTCATACGGCACCAGGCTGCCACCTGCGTCCAGCGTGCCGCTGGCCTGGCCAAGCAGCCGCCCTGCCAGGTCGACATGCCCGCCGGCAGTACCCAGCGCGGTCACGGTGAGACGACCCGCGCGGTTGTTCTGCGCCGACAGATCGACCCGCGATGCAGCATCGCTGCGCACGTCACCTTCCGTTGCGGTCAGCGTGACGTCACCGCCGACGCTGTAGGTATCGACATCGAACAGGCTGACCTTGCGCCCGGCCAGATCGAGGTTGGCGCTGCTGCCAAGCTGCACCGAGCGGGCCGCCGTGGCCGCCAGGCGGCCCGAGGCCAGGGCGATGCGGGTATCGAGGAGGATGTCGTTGGCGTCCAGCGTCAATTCGGCGCCCAGCGCATCGGCCGCCGTCGAGGCGCCCGCGCCGTGCACGCGCAGCGTGCCACCAGCAGTCACCGCCAGCTTCGCGCCTGCTTCGGCAGTGACCAGCGGTGCCTGGATATCGAGGTTGCCGCCACTGTAGGTCCAGCCCTTGGCTGCGTCGTAGGCGCCCTGGAACTGATGCACATTCAACGCACCATTGCCGGCGAAGACCACCTGCTGTGCGGCACGCAGGTTCACCCCGGAGAAGCCGAGGACCTGGCGTCCGGCCACGACCTCCGAGGCGGGCCACGACTGTGGCGCCGGGCCGAGCCGCAAGGTATCGGCAATGATGTCCAGCTGGCCACTGCCAAGGCGGTCGACCATCGCCGCGCCGCCGGGCTGCGCGGCATTCGAATCCGCAAACCCACTCGCCGCAAGTGCACCGGCCCAGGTGAGGTTGTCGGCGAAGATGCGCGCACGATCGCCGCTGTTGCCATAGCCATGGATGGCCGGTGCGCCCAGCACCAGGCTGCGAAGGCTCGACTTGCCGGTCGCGCTGTCACGCGTATCGAGGTCGACACTGCCGAACACATTGATCGACTCGGCCGCCGAGAGCTTCAGCGTCTCCAGTGCCGGTGCGCCGGTGGCGGTATTGCCGCGCAGCAAGGCGGTCAGCACCTGCTGGTTCATCATCATGCCCGGCGGCAACGCGGCGGCCGCAGCGGCCTGCGCTATGGCATCGTCGCTGCCCAGATTGATCGCGGCCACGCTGACACCGAGCTGGCGGGTGCCGTAGCTGGCCGCATCGCGCAGCTGCAGGCTGCCATTGGTGGCGACGTTGATGCTCCCCTCCGACACCAGTCGTGCCTGGCCCGCACACTGACGCCCCGGATCACAGGTGCCGATGTCGAAGCTGACCAGCGACGGATCGCTTCCCTCGCGCAAGGGCGCGGCCAGCAGATCGGTGCGCCCGTTGGACACCACCATCACCCCGCCCTCGGCCTGGTAGTAGAAGCCGGCATCGGCGGGCAACGAAGCGGCACCGCGACCGAGCGTGTCGATACCTGCGCCTGCCTCCACGCGCACGCCCGTGCCACCGGCCACCGCACCCAGAATCACCTCCGGCGCACGCAGGACCGCACCGTCCCGCAACACCAGGTTCTGGCCGACACCGGCCACCTGCAGGCGCTGGTTGCTGGTAGCGCGGACCTGTGCGTTGAGCACCAGGCGTGAGGGCTGCAACGCGTTGAGCACGTCCGCCTCGATGGTAGCGCCATTGCCGGTGGAGCTGGGCGTGCGACCGGCCGCCACCACTTCCAGTTCGCCCAGCCGGTTGACCAGGTTCACTTCCACCGAACCGCCAACGCCCGCGCTGCCCGCTGCCGGCGCAAACCGGGTCTGGCCCTGGAAGCTGAAAGCCGGCGTGCCGTCCCTGCCGGCGCCATTGCCAAGCCCGAGGCGCAGCGTGCCGGCATCGACGGTCTGCCAGCCGCGCGGCGTGCCCAACCGTTGCGCCGACGCGGTCACGAATGCGTTGTAGCTGGTCTCGTTGTAGCTGGAATGCCGGCGAACGGTATCGGCCGGGGTCAGCAGCAACGCGGTCAGCAAGGGCGAACGCAGGCCACCCAGCGTCGACCCCGTGTGTCCGCCGACCATCCAGGAGCCGGTGCCGGTGGCCAGCGGTGCACCGATGCCGACCGCGCCGGTGCGCCCCAGCTCCACCCGGAACGCGCCCTGCTGCAGTGCGAAGCTGGCCGGCAACAAGGTGTAGGTGCCGGCCGGCAATCCAGGCACGCCTGCGGGAATCGTGATCTGCTGGCCAATGCCAGGGTCCAGCGAGCCGTCACTCAACCCCAGCGGCGCTGCACTGCCGGTGTAGCCGGGCAGGATCGCATACACCGGACTGGCCGATTCGCTGAAGCCATAGCGCGGATTGGCATCGGCCAATGCATGGCGCAGGATGTCGACCGAGCCACCGCGCCCGCTGACAAAGGCCGCACCGGTCAACTCACCGCCGCCGGAGAGATCCAGCAGCGCCCCTTCGGCCACCTCGGTACGGCTGCTGATGATGGCGATGCCCTTGGGGTCCGCGCCGGGCGCGGCACCGCCTACCGGCGGTATGGCTTGGGCGCTGCCGTCCCTGCGCCAGTCCACGCCATCGACGGTGCCACCGAACGGCACACTGAGACCCGCGCCGCTGGTGGAGGTCACGCTTCCGGGCAGCAGCGTCACCGAGCCGGCCAGGCGCCCGTCGGCATCGGTACCACCCAGGGTTATGGCGCCCAACGGCGCCCGGAGGATGCCGCCCTGCTCGATGGTCGCTGCCACCACTGACAGGCCGCCGGACACCGACAACGGCAGGGCTGGAACCGCCCCGCCAAGACCATGGATGCGCACGATGCCTTCGGCATCATCCCAGCGGCTGATCGCACTGCCCGGCTGCGACACACCGGCCGCCAGCACGCCGCCTGCATCGGCCACCGGGTACAGCTGCGCTGCGGTTACGTCCAGGCTGCGCGGCGCGATCAGCTGCGCGCCGGTACTGCCGAGCGCTGCGCCACTGCCCAGGAAGCGCAGATCGCCGCGACTGCGCAGTTGCACGTCATCGAACCCCGCCAGCCAGGTGGTATTGCGCAGGTCGATCAGGTCCGCGTCCACGCTGAAGCGGTGCTGGCGACCGGTATCCACCGCCACGGCAGCGGTATCGACCCGGCCTTCGCCTTGCAGAGGCAACCAGCTGCTCTGGGCGAGCCGCACGTAGGGCGCGCTCAGCGCCAGCAGGCCGCCAGCGCTGCCGCCCGGCAGCATGCCCAGCCCATCCTGTTGCAGGCCGTGGAAGCGCAGGCTCTGGCCGAGGCGCAGTTCCACATCACCTTCGGCGCGCACGTTTCCGAACAGCGACAGATTGTCGAAGCCACCGGCACCGACCTGCGCCGCCGACAGGCGTGCGTGCCCGTACTGCAGCTGGGCCGGCGCGGCCTGCTCTCGATCGTCCTGGGTGAGCACGATGGCACGCGGTGCCAGCACCTCCTCGGTGGCACCACGCGCATGCCTGCTGCCACCGAAGGCGATGCCCAGGGTGCCACCCTGCGCACCGGCGCCGCCGGCTGCGGCCTGCAGGCCACCCTGCAGGTACAGCGCGTTGGCCGATCGCACCACGATGGTGCCGCCATCGCTGGCCACGTCCTGGCGGCCAGCGCCATCGATGTCCAGCTGCGCTGAACTGCCGTTGGCCAGCAGTTTCGCACCGCGCTCAACAACCACGAACGCATCCACTGGCCGGTCAGGCACGTTGTCCTGGCCATCCCAGTCGAGCGCGCCTCCAATCTCGATGCTGCCACCCTTGCGCACCTGCCCGCGCAGGCGTCCACCGGCATCGCTCGCAGTGAAGGTGTCACCACTGACGTCGAGCACACCCTGCGCACCGATGCGGTAGGTGCGCTCGTTGCGCTGCGAGTCGAACAGGCTGGTCGGTTCGCGAACATCGTCCAGGCGGATGCGACCACCCGCCGCTTTCAGGCTGCCATCGACCGTGATGCTGCCGGCCGCGCGCAGGATGATCGACTGGCCGGCGTCCACACTAACCAGTGCGTCGCGACCGATACGCAGATCGCCGCCGGCCTCACCCTGCTGTGACCGCAGCGTCAGGCTCGCGCCGTTGCGCTGACTGAACCTGCCGGTGATCGGATCCGCGCTGTAAAGGGGTGCCGACCAGATCTGCAATGCATCGTGCCGGTCGCGTGCCTGCATCGCTGCTTCGGCCAGGCGCAGGCCCGGCATGCGCACGGCGACGATGGCTCCGTCCGCCACTTCCACACCTTGCTGGCCATTGATGTCATAGCTGGCGAAACCCTTGTTGAACAGGGTCTCCTGCAGGGTGAGTGCGCCGTTGGCCGGCTGACCGCCGATGACGATACGCCCACCATCGCCCAACGACAGCGTACCGCTGCCGCCGCCGAGCGCGCTCAAGCGTGCATCGCCGGACAGCTGCAGGCGACCGACCCGTCCACTGCTGTCGGCCACGCTCGCTGCCTGCAGGCTGACGTCGCCGCCCTTGCCGATCGTGACCTTGCCCTTTTCATCAACCCGACCGCCGCCATCGACGCGCACGTCGCTGCCCGGCACCACAACATCATGGCTGTTCTGCAGCCGTAGCTTGCCGCCGTCAGTCCACGCCATGCCCGGGCTGGACGCCGGTTCCAGCAACGCATTCACCCAGCGGCCACTGAGATCGATGCGCGTGCCCTCCGCCAGGGCCACATGCGAACGGCCGCCCTGCAGCAGCCAGGCGGCGGGAGCGCCCACGCGGGTCAGTTCATTGCCCGCCTGCACCTGTCCACCCGCGATCTGAATGTCACCCCCCAGCAGTACATCGGCGGCCGTGAGCACCAGCTGGCCACCGTCCTGCAGGCGCAGCGCACCCTCCACCGCGATGCTGCCACCGCTGGCCAGATCGATGCGTCCCCACTGCTGCGCGCTGAGCTGGTTGGCATCCAGCCACAGCGTATTGCGCTGTTCCTGTTGCAGCGGCGCCTGCAGGGACACGTCGGCGGCAGGCAGCCCGCCATCGACGATCCGCACCTGTGTGTCGAACACCGCGTTTCTGCCGTTGCCGTCGTAGCGCCCAAGCCACAGCTGGGCATTGCGCGCTACGGCGGTCTGCGCCTGCGCGTAGCCGTCGCGCGCAGCATCGGGTGTCTTCGATTGCTGCGCACCCTGGAAAGTATCGGTCGCCACCTGACCCTGCAGTACCGCACTGGGCGCGGAGACCAGCAGACGGCCCGCGTCGCGGCCCACGGTGTAGCCGTTCTCCACCCGCTGTTCGGCACCGATCAGCGGATTGCGGAACACATCGGTGGCTCCCCAGCGCTCCTGCTTTACTTCAAAGCCCCGATACAAGCCGTCGTACCGCATCTCGGCCGGCGCATCATCCAGCCGGTACAGCTGACCGTCGGTGCCACGCAACCAGCTCTGCTTGATGGCACCGCTCTGCACATCCAGGCTGCCGCCAGCCAGGTTGATCCTCGAGCCGGCATGGGTGACCACTTCGCTGCCGGACAATTGCACGGTACCGCCCTGCGCGGCCCATTCGCCGATCGAATGGCCCTGGTTGTCGAGATACCCCCCGACTTCCAGCAGGCCACCACCGGCATACCAGCGCTCGGCGGTGTTGCCACCGGTGCCTGCGGCCACGTGCTGCAGCTGGCGGCGATCGATCCAGACCTCGCTGCTGATCAGCTTGCCGCTGTCGCGGTTGTCGGGCGAATCACGCAGTTCGTTGCCCTGCACCTTCACCTGGACGTTGTTGCTCTCCATCGCAACCCGCACGCCCACCGCACCGGACACATCAATGCGCGCGGCATTGCCGGCGTAAGTCCGGCGTGCGGCTTCCGCTACCACCTGACCGCCGGTGGCCACGGTCAGCGAACCGTCCTGGAAATTCACGTCGCCGCCGGACACAATCTCCACGCGTGACTGGTCACGCCGGTCCTGCATGCGCGAGAGATTGTCGAATGTGCCTGTGCTGCTGGCGCCGCGCAGCAGGTCCTGCTCGGCCGAAGCCTTGACCAACGCATCACGGCGGCTGTCCAGGGCCGTGTTCTTGCCATCGTCTTCGATCAGCACCGCCGTGGTCGCGCCGCTGGCCAGGGTGACCGTACCGGCACGGTCGCTGATGGCGTTGAGCAGGTGCACCGTGCCGCGCTGGTCCAGCGTGGTAGTGGCCACGGCTACGCCGGCCTGTTCCACCCTGCGCCCGGCCAGCGTGATGTCGCCCTCGCGCGCCTGGATCAGGCCGCTGTTGCGCACGCTGCCGGCATTGCTGCCGGCCGCGATGCGTGGCGCGATCTCGTTGCCGGCTGTGGTCGATGCGGTGTTCTGCGCGGTACCCACACCACGTCGTATCACGAACGCGTCACCAGCGGCCAACTGCGTCTGGCCCTTGCGCGTTTCAATCTGCCCTGCATTCTCCACGGTGTGGCCGGCCAGCAGCACATAACCACCGGCGCGGGTTGCCGAGGCAGGCGCCTGCGTGGTGATGCGTGCACCCTGCTCAACCAGAACCTTGCCGAAGGCATCGGTAAGCGCAGCGGTGTTGTTGTCGGCACTGTACAGGCCGTTGTCACGGAACTGGCCATCGCTGATCCGTGTCGCTGCCGCGACCAGATTACCCACGTTGACCTGGCTGTTGTTGCCGAACACAACACCGTTGCGGTTGACCACGAACACGGTGCCGTTGGCCTTCAGCTGGCCCAGGATCTGGCTGGGACGTGCGCTCGGATCGTTGACCCGGTTCAGCACCGCCCAGTCCGCATTCTGTTTGAAATCGAGCGTGGTGTTGCCGCCGATGTTGAAGGTTTCCCAGTTCAGGATCGCGCGGTCGGCGGTCTGCTCGATGCTGACCTGCACCTTGCCGTCGCTGCCCTGCGACTGGATCGCTTCGCGCGCATTCACCCAGCCACGGGTCAGCGGATTCTCATCAACCTTCAGGCCGTCCTTGCCGAGGCCGTCAGCAATCACGAACCCGGCGGCGCGCTGCTGCGTGCGCGCCTGCTCCTGCAAGCGCTGCTGCAGCGCAATGGCCTGCGCGGCGGTGCCCAGATTGTCGATCGACTGCTGCAGCTTCTGCCGGGCGGCGTCCTGCTGCTGGGCCGGCAGCTGGAACTGGATCGGCACGCCGTTGGGCATGCGCCCACTCTGCGCGGCTGCGCCCTGCGCTGCACCGCGCTCGGCGAACCAGCCCGGCGAAAATGCCTGCTGCGCCTGCGCAGGCAGCATGGGCGTGGCGCCCAGCGCAAGCGCGATGGCCCAGGCCATCGGATGGCGGTGCGGCGCAGTGTGCGGAACAGGCGTGTGCAGGTGCGACATCAGGACCTCGAGCGACCGACGGACGGTCTGCGGCATAGGAGAGATTCGACTGCCCGCAGGCATCGCCGGGCACTATCAGATAGACGTTGTCCGCGCCGGAAAAACGACAGCTTCTTCACATTCGGCGCGACCACAAAAAAAGGCGCCGACCTCGCGGTCGGCGCCCTGTTCAGCAGGTACGGTGGATCAACGGCCGATGCCGGCGCAGGTGCTGGCGTTGCCCAGACCGGTGGCCGGGGTGGCCGAGATCAGGTTGTTGGCAACGGCTTCACGCCAGGTTTGGGTCAGCGGGATGAAACCGTGCGCACGCACGGCAGCATCGTTGTTGCCATCCACGCCCAGGTTGTAGTGCTTTTCCAGGAAGTTGCGGACAGCCTGGCGCTGCGGCAGGGTGCGGTAGCACTGTGCGAACACCAGGTTGGTGTAACCGGCGATCGGGTAGCCGGCGGTCGGGTTGGTGAACACCGGCACCCACTTGGCCGGGTTGGCAATGTCGGCACCGGTCGGCGGGGCGACGGTATTCAGGGTAGCGGCAACGCTCACTTCATCCGGCGAGAAGCCCTTCACCTTGGCAATCTTGGTCGCATCCTGCAGGTTCGGGATCACGTCCGGGCCGACATAGCCGATGGCGCCGGCAACCTGGTAGACACGGTTGTACAGCGAGGTGCCGCCAGTGGCCGGAGCCGCTTCCAGGAAGGCCGGCAGGTTGTTCTGCGCATCGCGGGTGAACAGATCGGCGAAGGTCGACTTGACCTGGAACTTGCCGCCGACCAGACGGGTGGCGCTCAGGTCTTCGGTGGCACAGGCGGCGGTCAGGAAGCGGGTCAGCAGCTCGCTGGTGCCGCTGCTTTCGCCGCGGTAGATGACCTTGATGGCGCCGCTGCGGGCGCTGTCCAGCTGCGACCAGTCGTTGATCTTGCCCGAGAACACGCCGCAGATCTTGGCCACGTCCAGGTTCAGATCACCACCGGCCTTGTTGTACGGCACGGTGACCGAGGTGGCGACCGACGGCAGCTGCAGCACCGGGCCGAGCGTGGAGGCCAGCGCCGAGTTGTTGTAGTTGGTGATCTCGGTGCTGCTCAGGACCGAGTCGCTGCCAGCGAAATGCACGTTGCCGGTGCCGTTGGTGATGAACAGGCCGATGGTGTTCTCGAGGAACGCCTTCTTGCCGGTGCCCGAGCCGGTCACGGCGTAGCTGAAGTTGGCCGGCAGGATGCTGTCGGCCTGGCCCTTGTACAGGTCGGCCGGCAGCGAGGCGCCGCCACCGTTGATGAGCGATTGCTGGGCCGAAGCGGCACCGGCGGTGGCGAGCAGCGCGGTAGCAACCAGCGCGGCCAGAGTCTTGTACTTGTTCATGATCTTCTCCTGAAGGGTTTACGGCGAAGGGAAACACCAAGGGAGGAACGGTCACTACACGCCTGCTGCCGCCGAGGGCCTCCCAGCCCACTCTGCGGCGACGTGGCTATGCTGGTCCGCGCCGATGACAGGCCGCTTAAGAAACCTGTGGAAGATCGAAAAAAGGTGTGGAGGATTGTGTGGAGAATCGAAAGCGTGCCGTGATGCGCGTTGCGCATCACTGGACCAATTGATTCATTTCCATGATCGGCATCAGCACGGCCAGCACGATCGTCAGCACCACGCCGCCCATCACCAGGATCATGGTCGGTTCCAGCAGCGCGGTCAGTGCCATCGCGCGACGTTCGATCTCGCGCGAGATCGTCTGTGCAGCACGATCCAGCAGCGGTGCCAGCGAGCCGGTCTTCTCACCGCTGGCCACCAGGTGCACCAGGATAGGCGGATACACCTTCTGCACCTTCAACGCAGCACCCAACGCCGCACCTTCGCGCACGCGCGCGGACACATCATCGGCACAGCGCGCCAGCAGCGCATTGCCAAGCGTCTGCCGCGCCGCCTCCAAGGCACGCAGCAGTGGCACACCGGCATCCAGCAGGATCGCCAGCGTCGAGGCAAAGCGCGCACTGTTCACGCCCAGCACGAAACGCCCGACCATCGGCACCCGCAGCAGCATCGCGTCCCACCGCAGGCGCAGCTCGGGCTTGCGCAGGGCCAACCGCCATGCCACCACCAACGCAGCGATGCCGAGCCCTGCCCACACGCCCCAGCTGCGCACGAACGCGCTGGCGGCCAGCATCACCTGGGTCAGCATCGGCAGCGTCTGCCGCGCCTGCACGAACGCGGTCACCACCTGCGGCACTACGTAGCTGAGCAGGAAGATCACGATCGCCACCGACACCAGGCTGATCGCCGCGGGGTAGATGAAGGCGGTCAGTACTTTGGCCTGCAGCGCGTTGCGTTCTTCGATGTAGTCGGCAAGGCGCTCCATCACCCGCGCCAGGTCACCGGAGTCTTCACCTGCGCCCACCAGCGCCCGATAGATCGGCGGGAAATCGCGCGGCCGCGCGGCCAGCGCAACGGTCAGGCGCTGGCCGGCACGCACGTCGGCGCGTACGGCGGTGAGTGCCTGGGCCACATGCGGGCGCTCGGCCTGTTCGATCACCGCAGTCAATGCGGCTTCCAACGGCAGGCTCGCGGCCAGCAGGCTGGCCAGCTGGCGCGTGGCCCAGGCCAGCTCGCTGGCAGACAGCCGGCGGGCGCCCCAGCCACTGCCCGCACCGCGCGCCGCGCTGACCTGCACGGGTGTCAGCCCGCGACCGCGCAGCAGCTGGCGTGCGCCGCGCGGGCTGTCGGCGTCCAGCTGACCCTTCTCGATGCGGCCCTGCGCGTTGGCAGCCTGGTAGTCGAACAGTGCCATGCAGGCCTCAGTCGTCGCCGGTGACGCGCAGGATCTCTTCCAGCGTGGTCACCCCGCTGTCGACCCAACGCTGGCCGTCCTGGCGCAAGGTCCGCATGCCGGCACGCCGCGCCGCCTCGCGCAGCGCAGGTTCACCCTGCCCTTCATGGATCAGCGCACGCACGCGATCGTCCACCACGAACAGCTCGTGGATGCCGGTACGCCCCCGGTAGCCGCTGTTGGCACAGGCCGCGCAGCCGACCGCACGCCACACGGTACGGCCATCGTCGTCCACCTCGGCGCGCCGGCACTGCGTGCACAGCCGCCGCACCAGCCGCTGCGCCAGCACGCCGCGCAGCGACGAGGCCAGCAGGAACGGTTCCACGCCCATGTCGGCCAGACGGGTCACCGCCGAGATCGCATCATTGGTGTGCAGCGAGGCCAGCACGCCATGGCCGGTCAGCGACGACTGCACGGCAATCTGCGCGGTCTCGAGATCGCGGATCTCACCGATCATGATGGTGTCCGGATCCTGGCGCAGGATCGCACGCAACGCGGTACCGAAACTCATGCCGATGCGCGCGTTGACCTGGATCTGGCCGATGCCGGCGAAGTCATACTCCACCGGGTCCTCCACGGTGAGGATGTTGCTGGTGCTGCTGTCGAGCTGGCCCAGCGCCGCATACAACGAGGTGGTCTTGCCGCTGCCGGTCGGGCCGGTGACCAGCACGATGCCGTGCGGCTGCCGGATCAATCCGGTGAACGTCGCCAGGGTGTCATCGGCCATGCCCAGCCGCTGCAGCTGCAGACGGCCGGCATCCTTCTCCAGCAGGCGCAGCACAGCACGCTCGCCATGCCCGGTCGGCACCGTGGAGACACGGATGTCCAGCGGACGCCCACCCACGCGGATCGCGATGCGCCCGTCCTGCGGCAGCCGCTTCTCGGCAATGTCCAGGTGGGCCATGATCTTGATGCGCGACACCAGCGCCGCATGCAATGCGCGCCGTGGCTGCACCATATCGCGCAGGGTGCCGTCCACCCGGTAGCGCACCACCGAATGGGTCTCGAATGGTTCGATGTGCAGATCGCTGGCGCCATCGCGTGCGGCCTGTGCCAGCAGCGCGTTGATCATGCGGATCACCGGCGCATCGTCCTGCGCATCCAGCAGATCGGTGACCTCCGGCATGTCCTGCATCAGCCGGTCCAGATCCACTTCACTTTCAGCAGCCCCGACCACGGCAGCGGCATCGCCGCCGTCACGGTACTGCTCACCCAACCGCTGCTGCCAGGTCGCCGCATCCAGGGCCTGGAACGGCAGCGGACCATGCCGACGGCGCAGTTCGGCCACGGCCCACGCCGCGGTTTCGGCAGTGCCCAGCAGCACCGACTCGCCGCCAACTTCGGACAGCATCACGCCATGGCTGCGCACCCAGGCGTACGGCAGCGGCGCGGCGGCGCTCACGGCCCGATCACCAGTTCCGGCGTGTAGCCCAGCCCGCGCAGCTGCTGCAGCGCCGGGTCCAGCGTCGCCGGATCGCGCGGCAATCGCACGCGCAGGCGTTGCCCGCTCTCGCCGGGCGTCGCCTCGGCATACGCCTGCAGGCCCAGTGCCCGCACCTGCGCCACGCCTTGGCTGGCACGCGCGGGGTCCAGCCCCTGCGCGAACTGCACCAGCTGCGCATCGCCGTCACCGGACGGGTACAGCGCCGCCAGGCTGCTGTTCTGCAGCGGCTGGCCCTGGCCATCGCGTGCATTGCCCTGGCCGAGTACAGACAGGTCCTGCGGTGGCAGCTGCGGTGCCGACAGCGCCGGCAGCGCCCAGCTCTGCACCGGCTGCGCACCGGCCTGCGCGTTGCGCATGTAGTCGTAGCGGTCGCGGGTCAGGCGCTGGCCGGCGGCCGGATCGCGCACCACGTGCGGGCGCAGGAACACCATCAGGTTGGTCTTGGCGCGCTTGCGGGTATCACTGCGGAACAAGGCGCCCAGCACCGGGATCTTTCCCAGCCCCGGCACCGCATCACGGCCGTGGCTCACACTGTCTTCCAGCAGGCCACCCAACACCATGATCTGGCCATCGTCCAGCAGCACGCTGGTATCCAGGGCGCGCTTGTTGGTGATGATGCCGGCCGTGCTGTTCGCGCTCTGCGCGTCGATGCTGCTGACTTCCTGGTAGATGTCCAGCTTCACCGTGCCGCCCTCGGAGATCTGCGGGCGCACCCGCAGCTTCAGGCCCACGTCCTCGCGCACGATGGTCTGGAACGGGTTGTTGCTGCCGCCACCACCGTCGGTCACGTAGCGGCCGCTGACGAACGGCACGGTCTGCCCGACCATGATGCTGGCCGCTTCGTTGTCCAGCGTCATCAGGTTCGGCGTGGACAGGATGTTGGCACCGGCCTTGCTCTGCAGCGCGTTGGCCAACGCCTTCATGTTGAGGATCTGGCCGACGCCGGGCAGGTTGATGGTGCCGTCGATGACGCCGATCTTCAGGCCATCCTTGGGCAGCACGTCCAGGGTGGTGCGTGCGGTGGTGTTCAGCCCGCTGCCACCGGTGGTGCCGCCGAAGTGGGTGCCGCCGAAGGTGCGGCCATTGCCCAGCATCCACTGCACGCCCAGTTCGGCCGCGTCGGTCTGGTTCACCTCCACGATCAGGCTTTCCACCAGTACCTGTGCACGGCGCTGGTCGAGCTGGTCGATCACGCGCCGCAGGTTGCGGTACACCGGCTCGGGGGCCGAGATCAGCAGCGTGTTGGTGGCCACGTCCGCCTGCACCGAAATGCCATTCTGGCTGAAGCCAGTGCTTCCGGCGTCGATCGGGTCGCGGCGGTTCGGGTCCAGCCGCTGCGACTCCAGCGCATTGCCACCGGTCTTGGCCTGCTGTGGCTGAGACGGCTGCGACGGTGTGGCGCGGTTGGCGTCACCCGGCAGTGGCGTGATGCCTTCGTTGCTGCCCATTGCCGGTGCATCGCTCTGCCCGGCCACCACGCCGCGCAGCACGCCGGCGAGCTGATTGGCCTGGGCATTGCGCAGGTAGACCACATGCAGGTTGCCGGACTCGTCCTGCGCCTTGTCCAGCTTCTCCACCAGCTGCCGCGCCAGGCGGGTACGGCCGGGGCTGCTGGAGCGCAGCAGCACGCTGTTGC
Organism: Stenotrophomonas sp. 62841_Sma; assembly: GCF_056482945.1. Lineage (NCBI taxonomy): Bacteria > Pseudomonadati > Pseudomonadota > Gammaproteobacteria > Lysobacterales > Lysobacteraceae > Stenotrophomonas > Stenotrophomonas sp. 62841_Sma. Next base: position 2,645,267 of record NZ_CM151224.1, read on the forward strand.
TGCGGGGGTCGGCCATCACCACCACCTTCTGGCTGGGCTCGGCGCCCTGCGCATCCAGCAGCGGCGCGACCATCGCTGCCACGTCAACGGCAATACCCTGCTGCAGCTTCACCACATCGGTGTCCATGCCGGCCGGTGTATCGACGCTGGCGATCACCCGCGCGATGCGCTCCAGGTTGTCGGCATAGTCGGTGATCACCAGGGTGTTGTTGCCCGGGTTGGCGGTGATCGGATTGTCCGGGCTGATCATCGGCCGCAGCACCGCCACCAGCGCGGCTGCGTTCTCGTAGCGCAGCGCGAAGGTGCGCGTGGCCACCTCGCCGCCGGCCCCGCCCGCGCCCACACGGCCACCGAGCAGCTTGGCCTCGGCCTGCGGCACCACCCGGCTGACACCGCCGTTCTCGACCACGGCAAAGCCACGCATGCGCAGTGCGCCCAGCAGCAACTGGTACGCCTGGGTACGGCTGACCGGGCCATCAGAGACCACGGTCATCTTGCCGGTCACCCGCGGGTCGACCAGGAACTGGCGACCGGTGAAGCGCGCCGCCATGCGCAGTACGCCGCCGATATCGGTCTCCACCAGGTTCAACTGCACCGGTTCATCGGGGGCGTCCTGCGCCTGTGCCGGTGCAACAACGTGAGCGCCACCCACGATCAGGGCCAGTACAGTGCTGCAGGCAAGGCTGCGCATCGCCCTCATGAATGGCCACCCGCAGTGAGTGCCATCACGATGTTTCCGGATATCCGTGCCGCCGGCATGTTCGCATCCCCTGTGCGTGTCAGTTGCAGCTGCTGCAGTTCGATGGCCGGATCGGCCAGCACGGGCAGCAGCCAGTTCCACAGTGCGTCAGCAGGTACGGCCTGCACCTGCAGGTGCCAACGCCCGTCGCGTGCTTCGACATGCAGTCCATCGGCGAGGCCGGCGGACTTGATTCCATTACGCAGCGCGGCCAGCGTCGGGCGCTGCCCCTGCACCTGCTGCTGGCGTTCGCGTGCACGCAGCAGCGGCGCCAGTGCGCGCGCCTGCGCCTGCAGCCGCGGCAGCTCAGCCTGCCAGTGCGCACGCTGTTTCAGCAGCGGCTCCAGCCAGAATGACCACAGCCCCGCTGCCAGCAGCGCCAGCACCATCACCCCCAGCATCCAGCGGTCGCGCGGCGGCAGGTGCTGCCAGCGCTGCTGCAGGCCGGCCAGACCCTCGCCCAGGCGCACGGCTCTGGCGGTCACTGTCCGCCCCCGCTCACGCGCAGGCGTCCACCGGCCTCGCGCGCCAGCTGCAGGCCCTGCGCCTGCGCCGCCTGCTGCCACTGCTCCAGCCGCTGTGCGTCATCGGCTACCGCCTGCGCATCGGCGTCCAGCTCCAGTTCCAGCTGGCCGGATTGATAGCGCAGGCCGCGCACCTGGCCGCCCAACTCCGGAATCGCCTGCAGCGTCGTTGCGACCTGCCGCTGCACCGATGGCAACGGCGGCGCCGGCAACGGCACGGCCAGCGCGCGCCGCGCCTGCAGCACCGGGTCCACCACATCGGTGATCTCCGGAAAGTGCGAGCTGAACTGCCGCGCCATGTCCTGCTGCAACGCCTCGCCCTCGCTGCGCCAGCGCGAGACCTGCAGCTGCAGCCCAAGCGCAGCCAGCAACACCGCCGCCAATGCGAGGCCGATCGCCACGCGTGGTGCCTGCCTGCTGCGACCCGGCAGTGGCAACGACCACGCTGGCACGGGTCCGCACGCCTGCCGTTCATGCGCGACCACGGTGGCCGGCAGGTTCTCCGGCCACACCGACGGCACGCTGTCGATCCACTGCACGGCCTGCACGCCGGATTGCTGAAGACGCGCCGCGAGCGACTGCAGCACCGCCGCTGTGTCGCGCCCACGGCACCACTGCACAAAACCCCGATCGCGCCCGCAGCGCACCAGTAGATGCTCGCCGGCAGCCTGCAGCGTTGCCTGGCCGTTCTGCCACGGCAGCAGCAGCGGCGTCGGATACAGCGCCTGAAGCTGCAGTGCGCACGAGGCCAGCAGCTGCTGCGCCTGCAGGACTGCCTGCTGGCCGAGCCAGGCCACCGGAACCGTGCCGTCCGCCGCCTGCGCACCGTGTGCCAACGCGACCTCCTGCAGGTCATCCAGCAGCATCGCCTCTACTTCGCCCTGCAGTGCGGCCTGCAGCCTGCGGCCCGACAGTGGCGGCAGCTGCAGTTCCAGCAGGATCAGGTCCTGCGGATCGAGACAGGCCAGCACCTCGGCCTGCGGATGACGTTGCCCGAGCACGGCCAAGCCCTCGCGGCCATGGGCCAGCACCCCACCCTTGTGCATCTGCGCCCACTCGACCGTACTGTCGGCGCGCAGGTGTTCCAGCGCCGGCAGGCGCACCCTCAGCTGCACGCTCATGCTCCAATCCTCGTCCACACACGCTGCACGCGCACACTGTCATCGCGGTACTCGCGCCAGATCAGGGCCCGGAAGTCGACCGCATTGCCATCGGCCTGTACCTGGCCGACGGCAAGGAACCACTCGCTATGAATGCCAAGCGGCACCACGGCCATCTGCGCGTTGCTCAGTTGCAGTCGATTGGCGATATCGCCGCGGTTGAGCAGCCAGTGGCCACCGTCGCGCTCACCGAGCAGCGCCTGCAGGCGCCCCGGCTCCACGCCGGGAGTGACCGCCTGCAACACGCTGATGTCACTGGTGTTGGCATTGACCAGGGTCTGGGCCGGCAGCACCACGGTGCGCCGTGCCAGTGCCTGCACCGCCACTGGGTCGGCGCCCGCCAGGGCCTGCTCGATCACCGATTCACGCGGCAACGGCGCCTGCGCCTGCAGGTCGCCATCACGCAGCCTCGCCTGGATGTGATCGGCAGCAGATGCACAGGCACCCTGCCCCAGGCCCTGCCCGGCACACAGCGCGATGAACGCGCGCCGTGCCTCCAGGTCCGGCTTGCCATAGGCCAGCAGGTTGCGCAGGTTGAACATGGACTGTGCATCGACCAGCTGCAACTGCACCGGCAGCGGCGCCTGCAGCGTCAGTGGACGCGCCCAACGGCCGCTGCGCACCGTGGTCAACTGCTCCTTTACATCGTCACGCAGCTGCTGCGCCGCGCGCTCCAGGGTGGCATCGACCGCCATGCGCACCTGCGCACGCAGCTGGTCGCCACGCAGCGCACGCAGCTGTGCCGACTGCCGGGTCAGCAGTGCAGTGGCAATCACCGCCACCAATGCCACCACCAGCAGGGCGACGATCACCGCCATGCCGCGCTGGCGGGTGCACGGGACCGAACGCGTCCGGGCTGTCATCTGCACGCCTCACAGCTGCCAGGAGCCGATGTCCGCGTTCCCGGCGTCGCCACCGGGCTTGCTGTCCGCACCCAGCGAGAACACATCGATGTCGCCATGGGTTCCGGGAATCTGGTACTGGTACGGATGGCCCCATGGGTCATTCGGCAGGCGATCCAGATACGGCGTCACCGGCATCGCACCGCCGCCCTGCGGCGGCTTCACCAGCGCCTGCAGGCCCTGTTCGGCGCTGGGATAGCGACCGTTGTCCAGCTTGAACAACTTCAATGCCTGCATCAGCGCCGCGATGTCCTGGCGCGCCGCCACCACGCGCGCCTGGTCGGGACGGTCCATCAACCGCGGCACGATCAATGCCGCGAGAATGCCGATGATCACCACCACCACCATGATCTCGATCAGGCTGAAGCCCTGCTGCCGAGCCCTGCGACCACCCACCTGCCTTGCCATTGTTCCGCCCTCGTCATCCTGGAAGAGACCGCTGCGCCATGGTCAGCGGTGCATGTGTCAGTACGATAAACATCCGCCTGCTATTCGCTGCGCGTGTGCCTGTGCAGGCGCAGCACGTGCCGCAGGTACACATGCAGACTCGAACAAGTGCTGCGGCACGCTGGCCAGCGCATCGTCGATGCAGCCGCGCAGCAACGGGTGCGCGCAGGCCTGCAGCAGGCGCACGCACTGCATCGGTGACCACGCGGTGCCATGGTCGAGGCCGATGAACATCCGGTAGGCCTGGTGGTAGCGCAGATCGTCGTACACGCGTTGCGCACTGTTGAGATCACGCACGACCACCAGCAGCGCCGCACGTTGCAGCAGCCGCACATCGCCTGCATCAAGCGGCAGCGCGTTCATGGCCGCTTCGGGCCAGGGCCGCAGCTGCAGATCGAGGGCGCGCCGCAACGCCGCCAGCGGATGCGCGCTGCTGTCCAGTGCCGCCCAGCGCGCCGCATCGGCCCAGGCGTCACTGGACAGTACCCAGACCCACGAGTGCCCATAGCGCTGCACGTTCACGGGCGTATGCCGTGCCTGTTCCAGCGACTGGCTCAGGTGACGATCCAGCTCCAGCATGCTGATCCTGCGACTGTCTGCCATCGGCGCCGCCCGTGCTCCGCGACGCGTGGTGCGTCGTACTCTGGAGAAGACGTCAGCAAGGCAGGTGAAGCGACAACGCGAATGCGTCTCTGTGCGCTGCGTGGCGCTTCATCAGCTACGTCATCGCAGCGTCATCTGCCTGCAGGCTTCGCGCTCCAGTCGCGGCGCTTCGCCCCCGCAACGGCGCGCCAGTATCGCCACATCGCTGCGTGCGGCGAACGTTGCCAGCGCATTGGACATATCCACGTCATCGCACCATGACGCCATCGCAACACGCAGCGCTGGCAGCTGCCAGCCATCCATCACGCCATGGCTGCCGGCCACGAACCAGTGCCAAAGACGATGATGCTGTACCTGCTCGTGCAGTTGCACGAGATCGTCGATGCCGTGCATGCCCATCAGCAGCAGCACGCGCGCCATCGCCGCAGGCGGCAGCGTGCCGGCCTCAGCGAGGGGCAGCACCTGCTGCTGCAGCCGCAGCAGCATCGCCAACGGGTGCGACTGCGGATCGAAGTCCAGCAGCACGGCCTGTTGCTGCCACTGCGCGTCGGACACCACGCACACCCATGGCGAGCCGTAGCGATGCACCATCAAGGGCCGTCGCTGCGTGGTTTCCAGCAACGCCGACAGGTTGCGGCGCAGATCCAGCACACCGATGGTCTCGTTGCGCATCCTTGGCGTCTCCTTGCTTGCAACAGCCCTGCACGGCGCGCACGGCCAGCGTCTTCATCTAACCAAGGACGGCAATGCCACCCGGAAAGCGACGCAGATCCAGCGACATCGTCAGTCGCAGCTGCTCCAGCGCCGCGTCCGGATCATCGATGCGGAAGCGACCGCTGACCGGGGCCCGCGCCAACGCCGATTCGCCCAGCAGCACCTTGCCGCGGCGGTAGCGGTTGATTTCATCCACCACCTCGCGCAATGGAGCGCGACGGAACACCAGCATACCCTCGGTCCAGGCGCTCACTTCCGAGGCCAGGGCTTCGGCCACCACGCCACTGAGGCGCTCGTCGTATTGGGTCTGCTGGCCCGCCTGCAGCTGCAGGCGGCCCTGCGGGTGCTCGATGCGGGCGCTGCCCTGCAGGCAGGTCACCCGTACCTGGCCGTGAGTGTTGCGGACGTCCAGGCGCACCGCACCTTCATCGGCGATCACGCAGCCCGGCCCCGCGAACAGGGCGAGGCGCAGGCCTGCCTGGGTTTCGATCGCGGCCTGGCCCTGCACCAGCTCGAAGCCTTCGCCTAGCGTGTCCGAACGACGGCGCAGGCTGCTCTGTGTATCCAGTTCGATCTTCAGCTGCGGCAAGGGCGCGATCTGCAGCCGTTCACCGGTGCCGGTGTGGAAATCGGCCGCCATCGCCGTCACCGAGGGCCACAGCCCCAACGGCGGGCGGATCGCCGCCACCACCACCAGACTGGCCGGTGCGGCAATCGCGGCGCCCAGGAAGGCGCGCCGGCTCCAGCGCTGGGACGGCGTCGGCGCGACCGGCTGGCGCGCAGCGGCGGGCAGCTGTTCGCCGGCCAGGCGTACCCGCTCCCATTGCCGGCGCGCACGGCCGAATGCTTCGCGATGACGCGGGTCAGCCTCGCACCACTCGCGGAACCTGCGCCCATCGGCGGCGGTGGCCTCGCCCGAGGTCAGCCGCACCACCCACGCGTGAGCCTGACGCTCGACGGCATCCAGCGGGCGTTGCGGGCGATCGTCAGGATCCATGGGGGCTCATGCCGGACCCGCACGCTGCGGGGTTCTGCTCGGCGTCAAAGTGTAGACGGATGCCGTCGCTCAGAACCGCACCTGACGCCCCTGTCCGCTGCGCTCGGCCAGGTAGTCCTGGGCCGCTTTCAGCTCGCGCTGCACAAGCCGCAGCGACACGCCCAGCTGGTCGGCGACGTCGCGCTGCTGCAGGCCATCGACCCGGATCGCCAGCAGGATGCGGCGTCGGCGCTCGGGCATGCGCTGCAGCAGGCCGACCATGTCTTCCAGCGCGAAATCCAGTTCGGCCGCCTGCGCCGGGCCCGGTGCCGGGTCGGCCATCTCCATCAGCGTATCCACCTCTTCCAGGCTCAGCAGGCGGTGGTCGGCACGCTGGCGGTCGATCACCGTGTTCATCGCCATGCGCAGCAGGTAGGCCGCGGGGTTCTGCACCGCATCCAGGCGGTCACGGCGCGCACTCAGGCGCATCCAGGTGTCCTGCAGCGCATCGCCGGCCAGCTCCTCCGAGCCCAGCTTGCGCACCAGCCGGCGCTTCAGCTCGTCGTAGGCCCCCAGAAGGTGGTCCATCAGGTCAACTGCCCCAGCCGTACCGTTGCTCATGTTCGAATCCTTGAAGTCATGGAAGGGGCGAGCGCCGGCCACAGTCGTGGTCGGTGCCGGAAGGTCGGATCTGCAGGGTCACCGGCTGCGGCAGCGCAGCGGCATCGCGCGCCAGCACCAGGCCCTGCAGCGCCTGAAGCAGGCGCGCATCGCGGCGGGCACTTCCGCTGCCCGACAGCAGCTCGGGCTGCTGCACCCGGCCCTCGCCGTCGACGCGGAAGCGCAGCGTTGCGGCATAGCGGCCGGGCGCGATCTCGGGGTCGTCACAGAACGCCGCACGCAGCCGCTGCTGCAGGCCGCCATAGCGGCGCCGACGCTCGGCATCCGGGAGCTCGGCGCCAATACCGGGTTCGGCTGCCGCAGGCGTGCCCCGGCGCAGCACCACACGCTGCTCGCCGATCACCTCGGCCTCGATACCGGAATCCTGCAGCAGCATCTGCAAGGCAGGCAGCGGCGCAAGGCTGGCGCGCAGCGCATGGCTGCTACGGCCGGCGGCAAGATCGCCCGGGTACATCACCGACCACCCGCTGATGACGCTGAAGCGCTCGACCGCCTGCTCCAGCGGCTGCGCAGGGATGTCGTAGGCATGAACACCGTCCTGCGCCACAGCGGCAAAGGACAGCAGCAGCCATGCGGCGATGGCCACCTTCCAAGTTCTGACCGCATGGTGTCCATTCAGCCCCCTGACGTAGAACACATGACCCTCGGCAGCGACAGCAGCTGCAGTGGACGCGCGCCACGACCGGAACCCCGGCCCGCGCGCGACCAGCAAGCGGGCTCAAACCGTACCGGGGCCAGATGTCATTGCGATGACCGCTGCCCACGGCCAACCGTCGGGCCAGCCTTCCTGGAGCCAGTCACGGATCAGGCATCAACGAATCGAACAGACCATGTCCTCCAGGCGTGGGGTCAGAGCCCGTTGCGCAGCAACGGGATCCGACCCCGTGCCGACCAAAACGTGTCGACCAAGGTCGACACCCACCAAGAGCGGCTCATGCCGTTCCGACAAATCGCGGAAATCTGTCGAAGGCGGGGTAGGTCCGGTTGCGGGGGCGTGAGCCGCATGGGTCGGGCGCATGCGCCCGGCGGGTTGGGCAGGACGCCCAACCCCGGTCTTGCCGTGTGCGCAGGACTGCGCACACGAGCAAGCGGCGACCGAGCTTACATGGGTGAGGGCGCTTTGCTTGCGAAGCACTGCTTCGCAAGCGCCCGAACGCACAGCCGCCAGCGGCTGGGCCGGGCCCCGGAGGGGGACTTGCAGCGTCCCCTGCAACCGGACCCACCCCGCCATCCCTCAGTAGGCCTGCCGTTGCTGTTGCTCCTGACGTTGCCGGCCAGCGGCCGGCACTACCGCGGGTGCCGGGTGCAACCCGGCCGGAACCCCCATCCCTCAAAGCGGCAACTGGGTCGTCTGCTTGATCCGCTGCATCGGAATCTCGGTCTTGGTGTTCTGCACCCCGGCAATCCGGTTCAGGTGCTGCATCTGGAACTGCCGGTAAGCATCCAGGTCCGCCACCGCCACCCGCAGCAGGAAGTCGCAGTCGCCCGCCATCAGATGGCATTCAAGCACTTCCGGGAAAGACTTGATGCTGTTGATGAAGTGATTGGTGGTGTCCTCGTCCTGCCCGCGGAGCCAGACCCGCACGAACACCGTGAAGCCACGGCCCACCTTGGCCTCATTCAGCAGGGCAACGTAGCGGTCGATGTAGCCGCCCTCCTCCAGCAGCCGCACCCGCCGCAGGCAGGCCGAGGGCGAAAGGCCCACCTGCCGGGCCAACTCCAGGTTCTGCAGGCGACCATCACGCTGCAGGGCATCGAGGATGCGGCGATCGAGGTTGTCGAGCTGGTACTGCATGGAATTTCACCTTTGGCGACCTTGGCCGCATGGAATCTCAATATTCCCGAATCGAATGGCATCAACGCAACCCGATTTCGCGATTGGACCGCTAGCATGGCCCCCCCCCCCACCTCGTTGTGCCGTTCCATGGACGCCCGTACCACCCTCCCCCTGCCCGACACCTGCGATACCGCGCCGCGTGCCGAATTCCTGCGCGGCCTGCGCGCCGCCGTGCCGGTGATGATCGGCTTCATTCCGTTCGCCCTGGTGCTCGGCGCTCAGGCCGCGCAGAAAGGCCTGAGCGCCCTGGAAGTGCCGCTGATGACCGGCCTCAACTTCGCCGGCGGCTCGGAGTTCGCCGCCGTCGAACTGTGGACCTCGCCGCCGCATATCGCGCTGATCGTGGCGATCACCGCGCTGGTCAACAGCCGCCACCTGCTGATGGGCGCCAGCCTGGCCCCGCTGCTGCAGCACCTGCCGCGCCGCCGCGTGCTGCCGGCGCTGTTCTTCATGTGCGACGAGAGCTGGGCGATGGGCGTGGCCGATGCGCGCCGCCGCGCGCTCGGCTTCAGCCTGGCCTATTACCTGGGCGTGTCGGCAGGCCTGTATACGGTCTGGGTCGCCTGCACCGCGCTGGGCGCGATCGTTGGGCCGATGCTGGGCGACATCCACGCCTACGGCTTCGACATGGCCTTCCCGGCCGTGTTCCTGGTGCTGCTGCGCGGCATGTGGCAGGGCATGAAAGCAGCGCGTCCGTGGCTGGTCAGCCTGGTGGTGGCCGCGGCCACCTACCTGCTGGTTCCCGGCGCCTGGTACGTGGCCAGCGGCGCGCTGGCCGGCCTGGCCGCAGCCTGGCTGCTGGCGGAGGACGCGGCATGATCTTCAACGGACTGATCCACTGGACCTCGGTGCTGACCATCGTGCTGATGGCCGCTGCCACCTACCTGACCCGCATCATCGGCTTCCTCGCGCTGCGCAACCGCACACTGAGCAAGCGCGCGGTAACGGTGATGGAAGCCGCGCCGGGCTGCGTGCTGATCTCGGTGATCGCGCCCGACTTCGTCGCCGACAAGCCCGCCGACCTCGCCGCGCTGGCGATCACCCTGCTGGCCGCCACGCGGCTGTCGATGCTGCCGACCGTGCTGATCGGCGTGGTCTCGGCGGGTGTACTGCGCTATCTGATGGGCTGACGCGCTCGCCGTTCCTGTAGAGCCGAGCCCATGCTCGACTGCTGGCATTCCCGCTTGCCGCATGAGCCGCGCATGGGCTCAGCTCTACAGAGATTCTCCCTGCGACACCCGGTCGCAGTCGATCCCGCCATCCACTTGATCAATGTCAAACCGCCCGCCGCCGTGCGGGCGTATTTCTATGCAGGACCCGAACACGCCGGCGTTACCGGCATCCACAAGGACCCTGCGATGAGCTACACCCCCGACAACGCCCAGCTGCTGAACGCCATGCAGAACGTCATGGTGATCTCCACCACCGACCTGCAGGGCAACATCACCTACGCCAACGACCTGTTCTGCACGCTCACCGGCTTCGCCCGCGAGGAACTGATCGGCCAGCCGCACAGCATCGTGCGCCACCCGGACGTGCCCAAGGCCGTCTACAAGGACATGTGGGACACCATCAAGGCCGGCAAGACCTGGACCGGCATCGTGCCCAACCTCGGCAAGGGCGGCGTGCTCTACGTGGTCGACACCACCGTGCAGCCGCTGTTCGACGCCGAGGGCAACATCACCTCGTACATCAGCATCCGCCGCGTGGTGAACGATCTGATGCAGAACTACGACCTGGTCGAGTTCAGCAAGGAAAAGTTCGACGACTTCTACGAGGCCGCGTGAACGCCCTCCCGACCAGTACGCCCTTCAGCCGCCTGCTGGTGGGTTTCGCGTCCGAGTCGGGCAATGCCCGCGCCCTGGCCCAGCGCCTGGGCGCGGACCTGCAGCCGCACGCGCCGCAGGTGCTTGCATTCAATGACATCGACGTGGCCAGCCTCGGCCACGGCGACGTGCTGCTGGCGATCTCCAGCTCGTTCGGCGATGGCGAACCGCCGGCCAACGGCGAGCGGTTCTTCGAAACGCTGCGCCAGACCCCAACGCTGAGCGGCCTGCGCTATGCAGTATTCGGCCTCGGTGACACCGGCTACCCGAGCTTCTGTGGCTTCACCAAGGCGCTGGATGCCGCGCTGAGCGAGCGCCAGGCGCAGCCGCTGCTGCACCGCGTGGATGCCGACCTGGGCTATGAGCAGTTCTTCCAGCAATGGCAGCCGGTGCTGGGCCAGGTGCTGGACGGCGACGTGAACGCTGGCCACGACCTGCGCCTTCAGGTCACCGCCTATGGCGAAGACAATGCCTTTGCCGCCCCCATTCTCGAACGCCGCCGCTTGAACAGCAGCGACCCGGCCGCCTGGCACCTGCAGCTGGATATCGCCGGCAGTGGCATGGCGTATCGCGCCGGTGACACCCTGCACGTGGTGCCCGAGAACGACCCTGCCCTGCTGCAGGCATTGGCCGCCTGGTATGGCGACACCGCCGCCGTGGCCGCCCTGCATGACCGCGAGCTGCGCCTGCTGAGCAAGAGCGTGCTGCGCGAACTGGCCAGGCTCGGCGGCAGCGAGCTGCTGAAGGGCCTGCTGAAGGTCAGCCAGAAACGCGAGCTGGAAGCCTACCTGCACGGGCTGGACCTGCTGGACGTGCTGCAGGACCACGCTACCCCGGACAGCGTGCCGCTGGCCCGCCTGCACGAGCTGCTGTCACCGCGCCTGCCGCGCGCCTATTCGATTGCCTCGCACCCCTGCAACGACCAGCTGAGCCTGTGCGTGCGCGAAGTACGCTACACCCTGCGCGGCCGCGAGCGCGTTGGCACAGCCACCGGCAGCCTGCTGCACGGTGGCGACCATGCCCGTGTGTACTGCCGCTCCAACCCCGGCTTCCATCTGCCCGATACCGGCGAAGCCCCCCTGTTGCTGGTCGGCACCGGCACCGGCATCGCACCGTTGATGGGGCTGATGCAGGAGCTGCAGGCCAGCGCCTGCGCGCGCGAAGTGCACCTGGTGTTCGGCGAGAAGCACAGCCAGCACGATTACCTGTACCGCGAACAGCTGCAGGACTGGCACACGCGAGGCGTGCTGGCCGGCCTGCATACTGCATTCTCGCGCGACGGCGCCGAAAAGGTCTATGTGCAGCATGTGCTGCAGCAGCGCGGCGATGACGTGCGCGATGTACTGGCCCGCGGTGGGCATCTGTACCTGTGCGGCAACAAGAGCCACCTGGAAAGCGCGGTGCGCGAGGCCATCGATGCCATCAGTGGCGAAGGGCACTGGGACGCGCTGCGGGGCGAAGGCCGCACGCACTGCGAGTTGTATTGATCCATTCCACTGGATTGCCCGAACGCTGGATTGGTAGAGCCGGCCGCTGGCCGGCTGCGCTTCGCACCATGAAGCTGCCGGCCAGCGGCCGGCACTACCAGACCGCTCTACATCGGCACGCCCAAAATCACGCTCGACGCCTTGAACAGCGCTGCGGTACTGGCGCGGGTGATCACCGCCAGTGGCGAGGGGCACTGGGACGCGCTGCGGGGCGAAGGCCGCACGCACTGCGAGTTGTATTGATCCATCACCACTGGACCGCACGAACCCTGGATCGGTAGAGCCGGCCGCTGGCCGGCTGCGCTTCGCACCATGAAGCTGCCGGCCAGCGGCCGGCACTACCAGACCGCTCTACATCGGCACGCCCACGATCACGCTCGACGCCTTGAACAGTACTGTTGCCGTGCTGCCTTCGCGCAATTCCAGCGCTGCGGTACTGGCGCGGGTGATCACCGCCACCACGCTGCAGCCATGGCCGATGTCCACAACCACCTCGTCATTCACCGCGCCCTCGGTGATCCGCTCCACCGTGCCGGTGAACTGGTTGCGCGCCGAGTAGCGCGCGCCCTCGCCCTGCGCCACGATCACCGACGAGGCTTTCACCAGCGCATAGGCCGGCACGCCCACCGCCAGCCCCAGCGATTCCACGCTGCCATGGGTGATGGTGGCCACCAGCGCCAGGCCCGGTGCCACTTCGATCTGCACTTCATCATTCACCGCGCCGGTGGCCAGCGCGCTGACCCGGCCGTGGAACTGGTTGCGTGCACTGGTGATCATGCCGATTCTCCGGATCAGGGCCAGATCCTCGTCCAGCCCGGGGGTGGCCTGCAGCGACTGCAGGAACGTACGGTGCGCGCGCTCGACCTCCTCGAACCGCGCGATCAGCTGGTGGCCGCGCTCGGTCAGTCGCGCACCGCCACCACCACGGCCGCCCACGCTGCGCGCGACCAGCGGTTCGCCGGCCGCGGTGTTCATCGCGTCCACCGCGTCCCAGGCGTTCTTGTAGGTCATGCCCATGCGCTTGGCGGCCTGGCTGATCGAGCCACACGCATCGATCAGGCCCAGCAGCGCGAAGCGTCCGCGGCCACCCACGCTCTGCCCGGCAATGCTCAGCCACAGGTTGCCCTGCAGCTCCAACGGCGGCTCGGCCTCACTCATCGTGCTTCGATCCCTGCGTTCGCGCGAGCGGCCAGTGTACGGCGTGACCGCCCTGCACCGTGCTTGATATCGATCAAGGTGGCCGTGCCGGCCAGCGCCGAGAATCCCCGGGTCGGTCATCAAGTTGACCCCTGCCAACCGTTATATCATCTTGGATATAACGAACCCGAGGACTCGCGAGGATGCGTACCTGTCGTTTCGTTCTACCCCTGTCCGCCCTGCTGCTCCCGCTTGCCGCCACCGCGGCCGACACGGCCTCGCCGCCGGTGTTCACCCTGGGCACGATCGACGTGCATGCCGAGCGCGGCACGTCGCCCACCGTGGCCGAACGCAGCCTCGACGCCGAACGCATCCAGCAGCTCGACCGCAACACGGTCGGTGATGCGGTCAGCGTATTGCCGGGCGTGAGCCTGGCGCGCAACTCGCGCAACGAGGACATGGTCTACCTGCGCGGCTTCGATGCGCGCCAGGTGCCGGTGTTCCTCGACGGCATCCCGCTGTACGTGCCCTATGACGGCTACGTGGACTTCGGCCGCTTCACCACCTTCGACCTGGCCGAGATCCAGGTCGCCAGCGGCGGCGCCTCGCTGTTGTACGGACCGAACATCCTCGGCGGTGCGATCAACCTGGTCAGCCGCCGCCCCGAGCGCCCGCTGGAAGGCGACGTGCGGCTGGGCATCGCCGATGGCGGCGAGCGCAAGGCGGCGGTCAACCTCGGCGGGCGTCGTGGCGACTGGTACTTCCAGCTCGGTGCGTCGATCCTGAAGGCCGATGAGTTCCCGCTGCCGAAGGGCTTCGTCGACTACAAGCGCGTACCCACCGACACCGGCAAGGACCGGCGCAACGCCTCGCGCGACGACCATCGCCTGTCGTTCAAGCTGGGCTACACCCCGCGCGAGGGCGACGAGTACGCAATCGGCTACGCGCGCCAGGACGGCGAGAAGGACAACCCGGTCTACACCGGCACCGCGCGCAGCGGCATCCGCTACTGGCGCTGGCCGTGGTGGGACAAGGACAGCCTGTACTTCATCGGCAACACCCGCCTGGGTGAGCACACCACGCTGCGCACCCGCGTCTACCGCGATACCTATGGCAACGGCCTGGACGCCTACACCGACGGCAGCTACCAGGTGGCGATGGACAACAGCAGCTTCCCCAGCATCTACGATGACCGCACCGTGGGCGGCTCGGTGACCTTGGCCACGACGGCGCTGCCGCGCCAGGAACTGCAGTTCGCGATCCACTACAAGGAAGACCAGCACAGCGAGCGCAACCCGCACTCGCCGACCAAGGACTTCCGTGATGTCACCACTTCGGTGGCGATCGAGGACCGCATCGCGCTGACCGACACCTCGCACCTGCGCGTGGGTATCGGCCATGACCGCCGCGACGCCAAGCGCGTGTACTTCTGGCCGACCGGCAGCACCGATGCCACCAACGCCGTGCTGGAGTACGTGCAGCAGCTGGCGCCGGACCAGCAGTGGTACGCAAGCGCCGCGCGGCGCACGCGTTTCCCGACCATCAAGGACCGCTACTCGGCGCGCATGGGTGCGGCGCTGCCCAATCCGGACCTGAAGGCCGAACATGCCACGCATTTCGAAATCGGCCTGCGTGGCCGCTGGTGGGACGGTGGCCAACTGCAGGCCGCCCTCTTCCAGAGCCGCATCGATGACCTGATCCAGAATGCCGTGGTGGCCTCGCGCGAATGTGGTGGCAGCACCTGCAACCAGGCGCAGAACATCGGCAAGGCCCGCCACCAGGGCGTGGAACTGGGCCTGCGCCAGCGCATCGGCGACGACTGGGACCTGCAGACCAGCTACACCTGGCTGCGCCGCACCAACCTGGAAGACCGCCGCGTGGCCCTGCTCGACAGTCCGCGCCAACGGCTGTTCATGGCGCTGGGCTGGCAGCTTCTGCCGCAGTTGAAGCTGCAGGCCACGCTGGAAGCCGAACAGGGCCGCAAGGTCAGCTACGCCGATGCCGCACGCCCGGTACGTGACCTGCCCGGCTATGGCATCACCGGCTTCAAGGCCAGCTGGAGCCCGCGCGAGGCCTGGGATTTCGACCTCGGCGTGCGCAACATCGGTGACAAATGGTACGAACTGGCCGACGGCTACCCGATGCCGGGCCGCACCTGGTTTGCCAACGCCAACTGGAGGTTCTGAGCATGACCGCCATACAGGCCCCGCGCATTGCCGCGATCGTGCATGACCACAGCGGCGAGCCCGATGCCCTTCTGGCCGCGTTCGCCGCACGCCAGCTGGCCGCCGGCCACCGCGTGCGCGGGCTGGTGCACCTGCCGCACGAACCCATCGCCAACGGCAACAAGCGCATGGCACTGATGGACGTGACCGATCCCGGCTCACGCTTCCCGATCAGCCAGGCGCTGGGCCCGGCCTCCTGTGGCTGCAACCTGGACCCGGGCGGCATCGCCGATGCCAGCGTGGTGCTGCGCCGCGCGTTGCAGGACCACGCCGCGCTGGTCATCGCCAACCGTTTCGGCACGCTGGAATCGGAAGGCGGCGGCATGGCCGATGAGCTGCTGGCGCTGATGCTGGCCGGCATCCCGTTGTTGACCGCGGTGAAGCTGCCCTACCTCGAAGCGTGGCGCCAGTTCACCGGCGGCATGGCCGTCGAGCTGCCCGCCGATGACGCGGCGTTGCAGGCCTGGTGGGATGCCTGCCGGACCGCGCCGGAGGCCGCCGCATGAGGCGGCGCGCCCTGCTGCAGGCATTCGCGCTGGCACCGTTGCTGGTCGTCAATGCCAAGTTGCTGGCGATGCCGGCGCAGCGCGTGCTGCGGCTGGGTGCGCCCAAGGCCACGCCCAAGCGCGTGTTCGCGGCCGGTCCGCCGGCTGCGGTACTGCTCGCCGCCGTGGCACCCGAACGTCTGCTCGGTTGGCCGATGAAGGTATCGCCCGAAGCCCTGGCGCAGCTGCCGGCGTCGCTGCGCACGCTGCCGGTGGTCGGTCGCCTGGGCGGGCGCGGCAGCACGGTCAGCCTTGAACGCCTGCTTGCGATGCAGCCGGACCTGGTACTGGATGCCGGTGACTTCGATGCCAATTACCGCGACTCGGCCGAGCGGGTCTGGAAGCAGACCGCGATTCCGTTCGAGCTGATTGCCGGCCGTCTGCCCGATCATCCGGCGCAGCTGCGCCACGTCGGCCGGCTGCTGGGCGTTGCCGCACGTGGCGAAGCACTGGCGCAGGCGGCGGAGGCGCAGTTGGCACTGGTGCACGAGGTGCTGGCGACGCGTCCCGCTGCGACGCGGCCCACCGTGTACTACGGGCGTGGCAGCGATGGCCTGGAAAGCGGTCTGTCCGGCTCGATCAACACCGAAGTCATCGAGTTCTGTGGCGGCCGCAACGTGGCTGCCAGTGCCGGCGCCGGGGGCCTTGCCCGGGTGTCGTTCGAACAACTGCTGGCCTGGGATCCGGACGTGATCCTGACCCAGGATGCTGGCTTCGCCGCGCAGGCGGCACAGGACCCGCGCTGGCGCGCCCTGCGTGCCGTGCGCGAGCGCCGCCTGCACTGCGCACCGGTATTGCCATTCGGATGGCTGGATGGTCCGCCCGGTGTCAACCGCCTGCCCGGCCTGCCCTGGCTGCTGTCCAGGCTGCATCCGGGCGCAGTCCCCGCGCTGGCCCCGGCCGCGCTGCGTGACCGCATCGGCACGCTGCATCAGCTGCTGTGGGGCCAGCCACTGCCCGCCGCGCTTGCACGCAGCCTGGATGCGAACGCCTGAACATGCGAACGCTTCCACGTTGGACCTGGCATGCCGGTGGCTGGAGCCTGTTGCTGGCAATGCTGTTGCTGGCGTTCTCGGTCGGCCAGTTTCCGGTGCGCCCGGCGGCGCTGTTGCAGGCCATCGGCTGGCAGCTGTTCGGCATCGGCGAACCCAGCGCGCCCGCAGTGCAGGCCGCGCTCTGGCACATCCGCCTGCCACGCGTGCTCGCGGCCATGCTGATCGGCGCGGTACTGTCGGCAGCCGGTGCCGCCTACCAGGCCATGTTCCGCAATCCGCTGGTGTCGCCGGACATCCTCGGCGTCTCGGCCGGCGCGGGCCTCGGTGCGTCGCTGGGGCTGTTCCTCGGCCTGCCGATGCTGCTGGTGCAGGGCATCGCCTTCGCCGGTGGGCTTGGGGCCGTGGGCCTGGTCTGCCTGGTGGCAGCGCTGGTGCGGCGGCACGATCCGGTCCTGGTGCTGGTGCTGGCCGGCGTCGCGGTGTCGGCGCTGCTCGGCGCCGGCATCTCGCTGCTGAAGCTGCTGGCCGATCCGTACACGCAGCTGCCGTCGATCACCTTCTGGCTGCTGGGTGGCTTGAACGCGGTGGTGATCGACGACCTCAAGGTCACCGCGCCATTGCTGCTGATCGGGCTGTTGCCGCTGGTGCTGTTGCGCTGGCGGGTGAACCTGCTGGGCCTCGGCGACGAGGAGGCCAGCGCACTGGGCGTGGCGGTCACCCCGCTGCGCTGGACGCTGATTGCCGCCGCCACGCTGTGCACGGCGGCAGCGGTGTCACTCGCCGGCATCATCGGCTGGGTCGGGTTGGTGGTTCCGCATATCGCGCGGCTGCTGGTCGGTGCTGATTTCCGCCGCCTGCTGCCGGCCAGCCTGCTGCTTGGCGCCAGCTTCCTGCTTGCCGCCGATACGCTGGCGCGCACCCTGGCGCCGATCGAACTGCCACTCGGCATCCTCACCGCCTTCGTCGGCGTGCCGTGTTTCCTGCTGGTGCTGGCACGCAGCGAGCGTCGCCCATGAATGCGGCGGCCCCGCTTCTGGAAGCCCGTGGTCTGGTCATCGGCCATGCCGGCGTGGCACTGGGCGCGCAGTTTGCACTGTCTGTGCAGCCCGGCGAGGTGCTGTGCCTGCTTGGTCCGAACGGCTGTGGCAAGACCACCCTGTTCCGCACCCTGCTCGGCCTGCTGCCTGCCGTACGCGGCGAAGTGGACCTGCAGGGCACGCCGCTGCGCGCGCATGATCGCGCCGCCCGTGCCCGCCGCATGGCGTACGTGCCGCAGGCCGCGCCACTGCCCTTCGCCTGGCGCGTGCGCGAGGTGGTGGCCATGGGCCGCGCCGCGCACCTGGGCCTGCTGTCCGCACCTGGCCGCACCGACGAGGCCATCGCCGATGACTGCCTGTGCGAACTGGGCCTGCAGGCGCTGCCCGAACGCACCGTCACTACGCTCAGTGGTGGTGAGCGCCAGCTGGTGCTGATTGCGCGCGCACTGGCCCAGCAGGCGCAACTGCTGGTGATGGATGAGCCCACCGCGAGCCTCGACTTTGGCAACCAGCTGCGCATCCTCGACACCGTGCGCCGCCTGGCCGACCGTGGCATCGGCGTGCTGCTGTCCACCCATCAACCGCAGCACGCGCTGCAGGTGGCCGACCGCATCGCGTTGATGTCCACCGGCAGCCTGCAGGCGCTCGGTCCTGCCCGTGAGGTCGCAACGCCCGAACGCCTCGCCACCCTGTATGGCGTCGATGCCGCACGCGTAGCCGCCGCCCTGCCCGCTTCTGGAACGCCACTATGAGTACACCCCTACCGACCCCGATCGACCACAGCACACGCTACCTCCAACACCTGCAGGCCTGCGGCTTCCAGGCCAAGCCGGCCAGTGCCTGGGATGCACGGGCCGCACAGTCCAGCTGGAAGCGCCGCCACGACGACTACAGTGAGGCGCTCCTCGCCCGCCTTGATCTCAGTGGCATAGCCACGGTGCTGGACGTGGGCTGCGGCCCCGGCCTGCTCAGCCTGCCAATCGCCACGCAGGTCGGCCACGTGCACGCGCTCGACTACAGCACCGGCATGCTCGACGGCCTGCGCGCCGCGATCACCCGCGACGGCATTCCCAACATCACGCCGTGGGCGCTGTCGTGGACCGACGACTGGCACGACGTGCCACGTTGCGATCTGGCCATTGCCTCGCGCTCGTTGATGGTGCCGGATCTGGAGGCTGCGCTGCGCAGGCTGGATGCGCACGCCCGCCAGCGCGCCTGTATTACTTTCGCCACCGGCCCTCGTGCCGGCGTACCGGAGCTGGCCGAGTTGCTTGGCCGTGACTGGGTGCCGATGCCCGACCATCGCTACCCGATCAACATGCTGCTGGACATGGGGCGCGAGCCGCAGGTCGACTACCTGCCCGAATCAGTGCGTGATGTCGCACAGGATGCCGATGGCCTGGTGCGCCAGGCAGTGGAACTGTTCGGTGCGCTGGATGCGGATGAGGAAGCACGCGTGCGCGCATGGCATGCCCGCTCACCCCAGCATCGTTTCGGCATGGCGCCGACGCGACGCTGGGCGTTCATCCAGTGGGCGACGAACGGTTGAACCGGTAGAGCCGGCCGCTGGCCGGCTGCTCCGGATTCCATGGTTGCCGGCCAGCGGCCGGCACTACCATCAGATGCAACCATTCATCGCCTGAGCGTCGCGGAACCCCTGAACCGGTAGAGCCGGCCGCTGGCCGGCTGCTCCGGATTCCATGGCTGCCGGCCAGCGGCCGGCACTACCATCAGATATGGCCATCCATTGCCCGTGCGTCGCGGAACTCCTGAACCGGTAGAGCCGGCCGCTGGCCGGCTGCTCCGGATTCCATGGTTGCCGGCCAGCGGCCGGCACTACCATCAGATGTAACCCACCATCGCCAGTGCGCCCAGCACGGGTCAATCGCCGACGATGCGGCCGTCGACGACGCGTGCCACCTGCTGGCCGAACATGGCTACATCCTGCGGATCGTGGCTGATCAACAGCAACGGAATACCAGTCTTGTCCAGCACGGTCTCCAGCTCCTGGCGCAGGTGCTGGCGCAGATCATGGTCCAACGCGGAGAACGGCTCATCCAGCAGCAGCGCCTGCGGCTGTGTCACCAGGGCGCGTGCCAGTGCAGTGCGCTGGCGCTGGCCACCGGAGACCTGCGACGGTAGAAGATCACCGACCGTGTCGATGCGGAATGCGTGCAGCCACTGCTCCACCGCATCGAAGCGCTGGCCAGCCCTCGGATTCAACCACCCCTTCTGCAGACCGAACGCCACGTTCTGGCGTACGCTCAGGTGCGGGAACAGCGCGTAATCCTGGAACACGTAGCCCAGCCGGCGGCGCTGCGGCGGCAGATCCACACCGGTGACCGCATCGAACAGGGTCTGCCCCTGCAGCCGCACATGACCTTGGCCCGGCCGCAGCAGCCCGGCCACCGCCTTCAGCGTCAGGCTCTTTCCCGCGCCCGAGGGCCCGAACAGCACCACCTGCCGCTGCGTGCACTGCAGCGATACGTCCAACACGAAATCCTGGCCGGCCGCCTGCAGCCGACGCTGCACCTGCAGGTCAAGCCACATCACGCAGCTCCCGGCGACGCCCGCCCACCAGCCGTGCGGCCAGCAGCAGGATCACGATGCAGACCACCGAGGTCAGGATCACCAGCGCATTGGCCTTGCCGTCCTGCCCAGCCTGCACCGCCTCGTAGATGGCGATCGACAGCGTCTGCGTGCGGCCCGGAATGCTGCCCGCCACCATCAAAGTGGCGCCGAACTCGCCCATCGCACGTGCAAACGCCAGCAGCAGGCCGGCGAGGATGCCGCGCCAGGCCAGCGGCAGCGTGATGCGGAAGAACACCGCCGCTTCGGACACACCAAGCGTGCGTGCGGCCTGCTCCAGCTGTCCGTCCACTTCCTCGAACGCCGCGCGTGCCGGCTTGAACACCAGCGGCAGCGAGGCCACCGCCGCAGCGATCACTGCCGCCTGCCAGGTAAACACCAGGTTGATGCCGAACCACGACTGCAACCACGCACCGATCGGTCCGTTACGGCCGATCAGCACCAGCAGGTAATAGCCCAGCACCGTCGGCGGCAACACCATTGGCAGGGTCAGCAGCGAATCCAGCAGCTCACGGCCGGGAAAGCGCCGACGCGCCAGCAGCGCGCCCAGTGCCACGCCCAGCACCAGATTGATCGCGGTGGCCCAACCGGCCACCTTCAGCGACAACCCCAGTGCGCTCCAGTCGAGATCCATGCCTCAGGGCTTGCCGAACCCGTGCCTGGCCAGGATCGCCTGGCCCTGTGCCGAACGCACGAAGGCGGTGAAGCGCTTGGCTTCAGCCGGTTGCGTACTGGCCTTGGTCACCGCCAGCGGATAGGCAATGCGCCCCGCCACCGGCACCGCGAAAGCGCGGCGCACGCGGTCGGGCATTGCCTGCGCATCGGTGGCATAGACGAAGCCGGCGTCCACTTCACCGCGCGCCACGTAATCCAGCGACTGGCGCACGTTCTGCGTGGTGATGGTCTTTCCCTGCACCGACGGCCACAGGCCCGCTGCTTCCAGCGCGCCCTTGGCATAGCGGCCGACCGGCACGCTGTCCGGGTTGCCCAGTGCGATGCGCTGCACACCGGCACCGGCCAGGTCCTTCAAGGTACGCGGCGCAGCCTTGGCCTGCGGCGGCACCACCACCCACAGCGCGTTCACCGCGAACACCTCGCGGGTGCCGGCCGCCAGCAGGTCCTGCTGCTGGGCCTGGTCCATCGTGGTTTCATCGGCCGACGCGAACACATCCACCGGCGCGCCGCGGCTGATCTGCTGCAGCAGTACGCCGGACGCGGCGAAGTTGAAATCGACCTTGGTTCCCGGGTGTGCCTTCTCATAGGCGGTGCCGAGTTCACGGAAGCTCTCGGTCAGGCTCGATGCCGCCGACACCGTCAGCTCGGCGGCCCAGGCCGGCAGCGTGGCCAGCAGTCCCAGCAACAACAGTCCAGCGCGTTTCATCGTCGGCTCCCGGCCAGGTTCAGTTCGGATCGGATTCGTCGGCCACCGCCAGCACCGCCAGGCGCTCGGGCTGCAGCAGCAGGATCTCACGCTGTTTCACCGCGATGATCCCATCATCGCTCAGGCGACGCAGCACGCGGCTGGCGGTTTCCGGCGCCATCCGCAGGTAGTTGGCAATCTCGGTACGCGCCATCGTCAGGTTGAAGCGCGTGGCGGAAAAACCACGCCGCGCGTAACGCTCGGACATGTCGAGCAGGAACGCAGCCATGCGCTCTTCGGTACGGTGGTTGGCAGCAAGCGTGGCGACCTTGCCGATCTCCGCACTGAGCAGGCTGAACAGCTTGGCCTGCAGCCCCGGCATGCGCGTGGCCAGCAGGCTCAGCTTGGGGAACGAGATGCGGCACAGGTGCACGGTGTCCAGCGCCACCGCATTGCAGGGGAAGCGCGACCCGTGGATCGCGTTCAGGCCGATCACCTCGCCCGGCAGGCTGAAGCCCAGCACCTGCTCGTTGCCCTGGCTGTCGTCAACGAAGGTCTTGACCATGCCGGCGCGCACTGCAGCAATCGAATCGAACGATTCACCGGCGCGGAAGATGTAGTCACCCGCATGGAACGGGCCGACGTGGTCGACCAGCACGTGCAGGTCGCCCAGCGCGGTCTTGTCATAACCCTGCGACATGCAGGCATCGGAAAACGCACAGGTGCTGCAGAAGTGCAGCGCGTCGCCATCATCGGCGGCGGCGGGGTTCGGCGTGGCCCGGCCGAGGCGGCCCTGGGAAGGCGGAGTTGAAGACATCGGGGCAGGACTCAAGCGATGGCGGCCGCCGGCCGGAAGCATGCGGCCATCATACGCCACAGCAACCGCCCTTCTTCGGCCAGCCGCAGCACGCGTGCATCCCACTGCGCCCAGCCGCGCGCCAGCAACGGCGACAGCGCCGGCAGCTGTTCGGCGAAGCATTCCTCGAAGGGTTCATCATTACGCCACTCGAAGGCGGCCGCATCGAGGGCATGGTCGCAGGCGATGCTCTGTGCCACCTCGGCCGCCATCCGCTCGTCCTCGGACAGGATCAGGCCCGCGGCCACGCCCATGTGACCGGACTGCAATCGCGCCCGCCATTCGCCCAGCTCGTCCTCCAGGCGGTAGAACACCTCGCCGATCTGGCTGCAGGCGGACAGGCCAAGCCCGATGAAATCGCTGCGGTCGCGGCGTGGCACGCCGGCCAGGTCACAATGACGCTGGCCATCGCCCGGGCCATGCGGGTTCGGCAGGTCGCCGCGCTGGTAGTGGTCACCACCGATCGGTTCGTAGCCTGCTGCGCGCAGCAGGCGCCAGGCCTGCAGCCAGTGGGCCGCCGAGGGATCCCGTGGCAATGCGCACGGCGCTGGCAACAGGATGCGCTCGGGTGCTTCGGCCAGCACCTCATGCAGACGCTCGATGAAACCGGTGTCCTCACTGGCGGGCACGCGCAGCTGGTAGTAGCGCGCAGTGAAGCCGACCTGCCGCGCCTGTGCCAGCAGGGTCGGCCCCGGCGCATCGGCACGGTCGATCACGTTCAGGCGGGTGCAACCCACCGCGCGCAGCTGCGCCGGTGAGAGCGCGCTGCCGGCGTCCAGCCGCACTTCCACCTGCGGCCGCGCCACCGTGCGCAGGTGCTGCGGCACGGCGTCCAGCAGCTGGCCCAGCTGCGGCGGCGGCAATGTCTCCGCCAATCCCAGCTGCAACACCATCGCCACCACTTCGCGGTCCTCGGCCAGGGCATCGGCCTGCAGCTGCAGGGCCAGCAGCAAGGTGTCCAGATACGCCTGCGGCGGCACATCGCGCCCGCCACGACCGGCCTGGAAGCCGAGCGTCAAGCCACGCGGGATCAGGTGCTCGTTGCTGGCACGCACGGCGGCACGCCAGCCGCTTTCGCCAAACCCGGTGCTGAACTGGTCAGCCGCCGGAAACAGCACATACCGGGGTTGCCGCAGCAATGCCGCCTGCAGCGCAGTGTCCTCACTCTCATCGACGTGGAAGCTCATGGCACACATCTTCGGGCGTTCCTCTTCGCGTGGCCCTGATTGAAATCAAGCGTGGCGCATCGGTGGGTTCATGCCGGCCAGCGGCCGGCACTACCCTTTCGCCCGCTACCCGGTAGTGCCGGCCGCTGGCCGGCAACCCCCTCCACCCACCGCGCACCGTTCCGGTAGTGCCGGCCGCTGGCCGGCAACCCCATTCACCTACCGCGCACCCGCTCGGCGGCGGCCGCATCAATGGCTTCGGGCAGGTCGGTCTCGCGGTCGATCTGCGGGAAGTGACGGCGTTCCATGCGACGGATCGCAAAGTGCATCCACGCCAGTGCAGCCGCCACCAGCACGAACAGCAGCATGAAACAGCTGCTCCAGATGCCCACGGCATCGTTCAATGCGCCGAACACGATCGGCAGGATGAAGCCACCCAGGCCGCCGATCATGCCGACCACACCGCCCACCGCACCCACGTGCTGCGGGTAGTACACCGGAATGTGCTTGTAGACCGCCGCCTTGCCCAGCGACATGAAGAAGCCCAGCACGAATACCAGCACGGTGAACATCACCACGCCGATGGCCAGATGGAAGTGGATCGGGCCGTGGATGCCCTTCACCACGTACTCGGTATCCGGGTAGGCCAGCAGGAAGGTGCAGATGGCCGACACACCGAAGGTCCAGTACATCACCCGGCGCGCGCCCATCCGGTCCGACATCCAGCCACCGACCACGCGGAACAGGCTGGCCGGGATCGAGTAGCACGCCGCCAGCATGCCGGCGTGCCCCACGTCCATGCCGTAGGCGCCCACCAGATAGTGCGGCAGCCACAGCGCCAGCGCCACGAAACCGCCGAACACGAAGAAGTAGTACAGCGAGAACCGCCACACCTGCAGGTTCTTCAGCGGCGCCATCTGCTCGGCGAACGGAACCGGCTTCACGCCCTCGCGGCGGCGCTGCTCCAGCGACGGGTCTTCCTTGCTGAAGAGGAAGAACAGCACCGCAGTGACGGCCAGCGCGACCGCCCAGACCTTGGCAACCATGGTCCAACCCGCGGCCACCATCACCAGCGGCGCCAACAGCTTGGTCACCGCCGAGCCGATGTTGCCGGCACCGAAGATGCCCAGCGCGGTGCCCTGCTTGCTGGCCGGGAACCACTTCGACACGTAGGCCACGCCCACCGAGAAGTTGCCGCCGGCGATGCCCACGCACAGCGCGGCGATCAGGAACTGGGTGTAGGTCTGCGCATAGGTCAGCATCCAGGTGGCCACGGCGCCACACAGCATCACCAGCACCATCACCTTGCGGCCACCGAACTGGTCGGACCAGATGCCGAGGAAGACGCGGCTGACCGAACCGGTCAGTACCGGCGTGGCGATCAACAGGCCGAACTGGGTGTCATTCAAACCGAGCTGTTGGCTGATCTGGATACCGATGATTGAAAAGATCATCCACACCGCGAAGCACACGGTGAAGGCGAACGTGCTCAGCCACAGCGCACGCTGCTGCTGCCCGGCACTGGCGGGGGCAAGAGCCTGGTTCATGGGGTCTCCTCGTTCAATGGGGGTCAGCCGATATCCGCTTCGGCGTCGATCTCGTCCAGCCCGCGCACCGGGTAGCGTTCCTGCAGCTGCAGCAGGTAGGCCTGCACCTCGCGCTGCCGCACCTGCAGCTCCAGGTAATCACGCAGCTGTGGCAGCACCGCCTCGAACGGCTGTGGCTGGCCTTCCTCGCGAGCATCGACGCAGACCACGTGGTAGCCCCAGCGCGATTCCACCGGGAATCCCGCCAGGCCCTCGCGCAGGCGGAACACCTGGCGGTCGAACTCCGGCGTGGTCTGCCCGCGCTGCAACCAGCCCAGGTCGCCGCCCTCGCTGCTGGAGGGGCAGCGCGAATGGCGGAGGGCAAAATCGGCGAACAGGTGCGGTGATTCCTTCAGCAGTCCGACCAGCCGCTCGCCTTCGGTGCGTGCGGCGAAGCGCCCGGCCACGTCGTCGGCCGGCGCGGCCAGCAGGATATGGCGCAGGCGCACGCGATCGGGCGAGCGGAAGCGCTCCGGATTCTGCTCGAAGTAGCGGCGGCAGTCCTCATCGGTCGGCACGCGGTCTTCGATTGCGTCTTCCAGCAATTGCTGGATCAGCACTTCCTCGTCACTCACCTGGCTGCCCTGCGGCACCTGCAGGCCCAGCCGCTGCGCTTCAAGCCGCAGCAGCTCGCGCACCACCAGCGCCCGGGCCGCCTCGGCACGCGACTGTTCCGGGCGCATCGCCCGATGGTGCTGCATCTCGCGGGCGATATCGGCCTCGCTGATCGCGGTCTCGTCCACGAACAGCCGGGACGGTGCCGGCTGCCCGAGCGAGCGCGGCCCCTGCTCTGCCGCGTCGTGGTGATGCGAATGCGCCTCGGCAGGCACCGGTGCGGCGGAGTCGATCACGGTGATCGGCAGGAATTTCGGCAGGCTGCCCATGGTTTACTCCCGCGGACCGTAGCGCAGCGTGGCCTGGCGGCGGCGCACCACCTGGTAGGGCCGCCACAGATAGCTGATCGGAATGCTCCACACGTGCACCAGGCGGGTGAACGGCGCGATCAGAAACAGGGTCAGGCCCAGGAAGATGTGCATCTTGTAGACCCAGCTGACGCCCTCGATGTAGTCGGCGGCACCGGCGCGGAAGGTCACGATGTGCTGCGCCCATTCGGCCAGCTGCACCATCACTCCACCGTCGAGGTGGCCGGACGAGATGCGGATGCTGTACAGGCCCAGGCACAACTGTGCGAACAGCAGCACCAGCACCAGGGTGTCACCGAAACTGCCGGTGGCCCGTACCCGCGCATTGAACAAGCGGCGTACCAACAGGATGCTGATGCCGATGAAGCACAGCGCGCCGAACACACCACCGACCACCATCGCCAGCATCTGCTTCTGCGACGAGGTGATGAAGTGCTCGTACACCGCATGCGGGGTCAGCAGGCCGACCAGATGGCCACCGAGGATGGCCAGGATGCCGATGTGGAAGCAGTTGCTGCCGATCCGCATGCCCTTGTCCGACAGCATCTGGCTGGAGCCGGTGCGCCAGGTATACATGGCCTTGTCGTAGCGGGCCCAGCTGCCGATCAGCAGCACCGCCACGGCGATGTACGGGTAGTACTGGAAGGCGAATTGATGCAGGGAGTAACTCATGGCTGGACCTCTCGATGCGAAGGACGGGCCGGCGAACGCACGGGCGGCTTGCAGTCTTCGGCGGGGGCTTCGGCGCCGAAACGCACCGCCTCCTCCTCCCACAAGCGGTCCATGGCCTCGTCGGTATCGTCGCGGACTTCCTCGCTGGCACGCTGGCGCAGCGCCTGCAGATCGGCCTTGCCGTCACCGGCTTCGACCAGGATCTCGAACAGCACCCGGTGCGGCAGCTCACGCTCGGCGGCACGCGCTGCCAGCATCCCGGCGATATGGCCGATGTGATGCAGCCACTCGCGGGCCTCGCTGCCGGGGCGATGGGCCAGGAACTCCAGCAGCAATGGCAGGTAGTCCGGCAGCTCGCGTGCATCCAGTTCAAAGCCGTTGCGGCGGTAGGTCTCGACCAGATCGACCATGGCCTGGCCGCGGTCGCGCGACTCGCCATGAATGTGTTCGAACAGCAGCAGGCTCATCGAACGGCCGCGGTCGAAACTGGCCAGCCACGCCGCCTGCGCATCCAGCGCGTCGGTAGCCAGCAGCTGCTGCACGAAGCTGCGCAGCTGCTGGCGGCGGGCGGTGTTCAGCGCCGGGTCGTCGCAGGCGGCGAGCAGTTCCTCGCCGTGCTGCCACAGTTCTTCGCGGGGGTAATCCAGCAGCACACCAATCAGCTTGAGTACGCTCATCACACCACCTCCTTGCGGCGATGGTTCGGACCCTTGTCCACCACGAAGGTGGTGCTCTTGCGCTGGCCGAACAGATCGGCCGGGCTGTCACCGTTGCAGCCGTTGCCGAAGGTGAAGCCGCAGCCGCCGCGCTCGCCGAAGGCATCGTTGGCATACTCGCGGTGGCCGGTCGGAATCACGAAACGGTCCTCGTAGTTGGCGATGGCCAGGTAGCGATACATCTCTTCCACCTGGGCGATGCTCAGCCCGGTCTGCTCCAGCACTGCGGTGTCTTCCACGCCGTCCACGTTCTTGGCACGGCGCCAGGCACGCATGGCCATCAGCCGTTCCAGCGCACGCACCACCGGCGCCTCGTCACCGGCCGTCAGCAGGTTGGCCAGGTAGCGCATCGGGATGCGCAGCGAGGCCACGTCCGGCAGCTCACCGCTCATGCCCACGCGGCCACGTTCGGCGGCGGACTGGATCGGCGACAGCGGCGGTACGTACCAGACCATCGGCAGCGTGCGGTATTCCGGGTGCAGTGGCAGCGCCAGCTTCCAGTCGATCGCCAGCTTGTACACCGGCGACTGCTTGGCCGCATCCAGCCAGCTGTCCGGGATGCCCTCGGCGCGCGCGGCGGCGATCACCGCCGGGTCATTCGGGTCCAGGAAGATATCCAGGTGGGCCTGGTACAGGTCCTTCTCGGCGGCCACCGAGGCGGCCTCAGCGATCCGGTCGGCGTCGTACAGCATCACGCCCAGGTAGCGGATGCGGCCCACGCAGGTTTCCGAACACACGGTCGGCTCACCCATCTCGATGCGCGGGTAGCAGAAGATGCACTTCTCCGACTTGCCGCTCTTCCAGTTGTAGTAGATCTTCTTGTACGGGCACGCCGACACGCACATGCGCCAGCCGCGGCACTTGTCCTGGTCGATCAGCACGATGCCGTCTTCCTCGCGCTTGTAGATCGCACCCGACGGGCAGGCCGATACGCACGCAGGGTTCAGGCAGTGCTCGCACAGGCGCGGCAGGTACATCATGAAGGTCTTCTCGAAGGCGCCGTAGATCTCCTTCTGCACCTGGTCGAAGTTGTAGTCGCGCGAGCGCTTGCTGAACTCAGAACCGAGGATCTCCTCCCAGTTCGGGCCCCACTCGATCTTCTGCATGCGCTCGCCACTGATCAGCGAACGCGGCCGCGCGGTGGGCTGGTGCTGGCTGTCCTTGGCGGTGTGCAGGTTCTGGTAGTCGAAATCGAACGGCTCGTAGTAGTCGTCGATCTGCGGCAGATCCGGATTGGCGAAGATCTTGGCCAGCATGCGCCAGCGGCCACCGGCACGCGGCACCAGCTTGCCGGCGCGGGTGCGCACCCAGCCGCCGTTCCACTTGTCCTGGTTTTCCCATTCCTTCGGGTAACCGATGCCCGGCTTGGTTTCCACGTTGTTGAACCAGGCGTACTCGACGCCCTCGCGCGAGGTCCAGACGTTCTTGCAGGTGATCGAGCAGGTATGGCAGCCGATGCACTTGTCCAGGTTCAGCACCATCGCGATCTGTGCACGGACCTTCATCACACCACCTCCTTGGCCATTGCAGGAACGCTTTCACCATCCAGCCAATCCACCTTGTCCATCTTGCGCACGATCACGAACTCGTCGCGGTTGGTGCCGCACGTGCCGTAGTAGTTGAAGCCGTACGCCAGCTGCGCGTAGCCGCCGATCATGTGTGTGGGCTTGAGCACGATGCGGGTCACCGAGTTGTGGATGCCGCCACGGGTCCCGGAAATCTCCGAGCCCGGCACGTTAATGATGCGTTCCTGGGCGTGGTACATCATCGCCATCCCCGGCATCACGCGCTGGCTGACCACCGCACGCGCGGCGATCGCACCGTTGACGTTGAACAGCTCGATCCAGTCGTTGTCGACGATGCCGGCGCTGCGTGCGTCGTCCTCGCTGATCCACACGATCGGGCCACCGCGCGACAGCGTCTGCATGATCAGGTTGTCGCTGTAGGTGCTGTGAATACCCCACTTCTGGTGTGGCGTGATCCAGTTCAGCACGATCTCCTTGTTGCCGTTCGGGCGCTGGTTCAGCAGCGGCTCCACCGTGCGCGTGTTGACCGGCGGCCGGTAGCCCATGAAGGCCTCGCCGAAGTCGATCATCCACTCGTGGTCCTGGTAGAACTGCTGGCGACCTGTCACCGTGCGCCACGGAATCAGCTCGTGCACGTTGGTGTAGCCAGCGTTGTAGCTGACGTTGTCGTCCTCCAGGCCCGACCAGATCGGCGAGGAGATGATCTTGCGCGGCTGCGCCTGGATGTCACGGAAGCGGATCGCCTCGTGCTCCTTGCCCACCGCCAGGTGGGTGTGCTCGCGGCCGGTGAACGTGCCCAGCGATTCCCACGCCTTCACTGCCACGTGGCCGTTGGTTTCCGGTGCCAGGTGCAGGATCACCTCGGCCGCGTCGATCGCGGTCGAAATGGCCGGACGGCCCTGGCTCACGCCCTCGTCGTGCACGGTGTGGTTGAGTTTGCCGAGGAATTCGACTTCGTGCTTCGTGTCCCAGCTCATGCCCTTGCCGCCGTTGCCCTGCTTGTCCAGCAGCGGGCCGAGCGAGGTGAACTTGCGGTACAGGTTCGGGTAGTCACGCTCCACCACCGTCATCGACGGCATGGTCTGGCCCGGAATGGCCTCGCACTCGCCCTTCTTCCAGTCGGCCACGCCGAACGGCATGCCCAGCTCGTTGGGGGTGTCGTGCAGGGTCGGCACCAGCACCAGGTCCTTCTCCACGCCCAGCACACCGGGCGCCATTTCGCTTACGGTGCGGGCAACTTCCTTGAAGATCTCCCAGTCGCTGCGCGATTCCCAGGCCGGGTCCACCGCCTTCGACAGCGGGTGGATGAAGGGGTGCATGTCCGAGGTGTTGAGGTCGTCCTTCTCGTACCAGGTGGCCGTCGGCAGCACGATGTCCGAGTACAGCGCGGTGGTGCACATGCGGAAGTCGAGCGTGACCAGCAGGTCCAGCTTGCCTTCCGGCGCCTCGTCGCGCCACTTCACCTCCTGCGGCTTCACTGCGCCCATTTCGCCCAGGTCCTTGCCCTGCAGGCCGTGGCGCGTACCCAGCAGGTGCCGCAGCATGTACTCGTGGCCCTTGCCCGAGGAACCGAGCAGGTTCGAGCGCCAGATGAACATCATGCGCGGGTGGTTCTGGCTGGCGTCCGGGTCGGCGAAGGCGAAGTCCAGCGAGCCGTCCTTGAACTTGCCCAGCGCGTAGTCCGCCGGGGCCACGCCGGCCGCTTCGGCCTCGCGTACCAGCTGCAGCGGGTTGCGGTCCAGCTGCGGGGTGCTCGGCAGCCAGCCCATGCGCACCGCGCGCAGGTTCAGGTCGGCCAGGCTGCCGCCGTACTTGCGGGCATCGGCCAGCGGCGACAGCAGCTCGTCCACCTGCAGCTTCTCGTAGCGCCACTGCCCGGTGTTGAAGTAGAAGAACGACGTACCGTTCATGTGGCGCGGCGGCTTGCTCCAGTCCAGGCCGAACGCGAGCGGCTGCCAGCCGGTCTGCGGGCGCAGCTTTTCCTGGCCCACGTAATGCGCCCAGCCGCCACCGGTCTGGCCCACGCAGCCGCACATGATCAACATGTTGATCAGGCCGCGGTAGTTCATGTCGTTGTGGAACCAGTGGTTCATGCCCGCGCCGACGATGATCATCGAACGGCCATGGGTCTTGTCGGCGGTACGCGCGAACTCGCGGGCGATCTCGATCACCTCGGCGCGCGACACGCCGGTGATGCGCTCCTGCCACGCCGGCGTGCCCGGCACCATGTCATCGAAGCTCGATGCCACGTTGCCGCCGCCAAAGCCACGGTCCACGCCGTACTGGGCCAGCAGCAGGTCGTAGACCGTGGCCACCAGCGTCTCGCCGCCGTCGGCCGTGGCCAGCCGGCGCACCGGAATGTTGCGGTCCAGTACTTCTTCGGCCGGTGCAGCGGTCCAGCCATCGCTTTCAATGCCACCGAAGTACGGGAAGCTCACCGCCTCGATGCCGTCGTTGGCGTCGGACAAGCTCAGGCGCAGGCGTGTGTCGGCGCCGTTGCTGGCCTTCTCTTCGATGTTCCAGCGGCCCTTCTCACCCCAGCGGAAACCGATGGAGCCATTGGGCACCACGATCTGGCCACTGTTCTCGTCGTAGGCCAAGGTCTTCCAGTCCGGGTTGTTGGCTTCACCCAGCCCGCCCAGCTCACTGGCACGCAGGAAGCGACCCGCCACCAGGCGGCCATCGTCGCGACGCTGCAGGCGCACCAGCATCGGCATGTCCGAGTACTGGCGGCAGTAGTCCTGGAAATACTGCGAGGGCGAATCCACATGAAACTCGCGCAGGATCACATGACCGAAGGCAAAGGCCAGTGCCGCGTCGGTGCCCTGCTTGGGGTGCAGCCAGTGGTCGGTCAGCTTGGCCAGCTCGGAATAGTCCGGGCAGATCGCCACCGTCTTGGTGCCGTTGTAGCGCGCCTCGGTGAAGAAGTGCGCATCGGGCGTGCGCGTCTGCGGCACGTTCGAGCCCCAGGCGATGATGTAGCGGCTGTTGTACCAGTCGGCCGATTCGGGCACGTCGGTCTGCTCGCCCCAGATCTGCGGCGAGGCCGGCGGCAGATCGCAGTACCAGTCATAGAAGGACAGGCAGGCGCCGCCCAGCAGCGACAGGTAACGCGCACCGGCTGCATAGGACACCATCGACATCGCCGGAATCGGCGAGAAGCCGACCACGCGGTCCGGGCCATACTGCTTCACCGTGTACAGGTTGGAGGCGGCGATGATCTCGTTGGCCTCTTCCCACTGCAGGCGCACGAAGCCGCCCATGCCGCGGCGGGTCTTGTACGAACGCGCCTTCTCCTTGTCCTCGACGATACTGGCCCAGGCATCGACCGGGGCCTTGCTCTTGCGCGCTTCGCGCCACAGGCGCAGCAGCGTGCCGCGGATCAGCGGGTACTTCAGACGGTTGGCGCTGTACAGGTACCAGGAATAGCTGGCGCCACGCGGGCAGCCACGCGGTTCATGGTTGGGCAGGTCCGGGCGCGTGCGCGGGTAATCGGTCTGCTGGGTTTCCCAGGTGACCAGGCCGTTCTTGACGTAGATCTTCCAGCTGCAGGAGCCGGTGCAGTTCACGCCGTGGGTGGATCGTACGATCTTGTCGTACTGCCAGCGTGCGCGGTAACTGTTTTCCCAGTCGCGGCCCTCGCTCTTGGCAAATCCATGGCCATCGGCAAAGGTCTGGGGGTCACGCTTGAAGAACTGCAAGCGATCGAGGAAATAACTCATCGGGGATCTCCCTTTGCGGACATCGGCATCGTGGCTGTGTGTGTCATCTGGCTGCGGTGCGTTTTCATGTCGTCAGCAGGGTGTCTCGGCACCGCGCCGGTAGTACCACCACCAGGTCACGGCCAGGCAGGTGACATAGAAAACAACGAATCCGTACAGCGCCATGTCGGGGCTGCCGGTCAACGTAATGGACGAGCCGTAGCTCTTGGGAATGAAGAAACCGCCGTAGGCGCCGATCGCACCGGAGAAGCCGACCACCGCGGCCGATTCGATGCTGGCCTGGTGCGCGGCCGTGGCCTTGCCCTCGGCGTTGTCGTTGGCCGACCAGCGCTCATGCAGGGTGCGGAAGATCACCGGAATCATGCGGAAGGTGGTGCCGTTGCCGATGCCACTGAGCACGAACAGCGCCATGAAGCTGA
Organism: Stenotrophomonas sp. 62841_Sma; assembly: GCF_056482945.1. Lineage (NCBI taxonomy): Bacteria > Pseudomonadati > Pseudomonadota > Gammaproteobacteria > Lysobacterales > Lysobacteraceae > Stenotrophomonas > Stenotrophomonas sp. 62841_Sma. Next base: position 2,678,637 of record NZ_CM151224.1, read on the forward strand.
GCAGGAAGCCATGGAAGTTGCCGCCCTGGCCGTGACTGGGCAGGAAGTGCAGTACGCCGAACACGGCGGCGATCATCAGCGCGAACACCCAGAAAGTCAGGCGTGCGCCGCCCCAGCGGTCGGCCATGCTGCCACCCACCGAGCGCATCAGTGCACCGAGCAGCGGGCCGATGAAGGCGTAGGCCAGCGGGTTCACATCCGGGAACTGGCTCTTCACCAGCATCGGGAAGCCGGCCGAGAAACCGATGTAGGAGCCGAAGGTGCCGATGTACAACCAGCACATCAGCCAGTTGTGCTTGCGGCGGAAGATCACCGCCTGCTCGGAGAACGACGAGCGGGCGCTGGTCAGGTCGTTCATGCCGAACCAGGCCGCGATGGCGCACAGCGCGATGGCCGGCACCCAGATGAAGCCTGCGTTCTGCAGGAACAGTGGTGCCCCACCCTCCACCGTGGGCTGCGGTGCACCACCCAGCGCACCGAACACGCCCACGGTGATGACCAGCGGGATCACCGCCTGCGCCACCGACACGCCCACATTGCCCAGGCCGGCGTTCAGGCCCAGCGCCAGGCCCTGCTTCTGCTTGGGGTAGAAGAAGGAGATGTTGGACATCGATGAGGAGAAGTTCGCGCCACCGAAGCCGCACAGGATTGCGATGGCCACGAACACCCCGTACGGCGTGGCCGGGTTCTGTACCGCAAAGCCGAGCCAGAGCGTCGGCGCCAGCAGCGAGGCCGTGGACAGCGCGGTCCAGCGGCGGCCGCCGAAGATCGGGATCACGAACGAATAGAAGATGCGCAGCGTGGCGCCGGACAGGCTGGGCAGCGCCACCAGCCAAAACAGCTGGTCGGTGCTGAAGTTGAAGCCGATTTTCGGCAGGCTGATCGACACCGCCGAGAACAGCACCCAGACCGAGAAGGCCAGCAGCAGCGAGGGGATCGAGATGACCAGGTTGCGGGTAGCGACCCGCTTGCCGGTGCGCTCCCAATAGCCGGGGTCCTCCGGCGTCCAGTCGCTGATGACGCGACCCGGACGGGCAGTGCTGCGGACAACAGGATCGCTACCGACGGTCATACATGGCTCCAAGGCTGTGGAATGACGTGGGTACTGCGTTTCAAGTTGTGACCCGTCGTCATGCAGCCATTAGGCCGCGCAGCAACAACGATGGGGTTGATCTGGATCAATCAGGGGCCGGTTTCCGCCGTGCCCCTGACAAATGTCAAACCGGTGAAGCGGTGTTGCGGCGGGTCACCCCGCGCTGGCGCACGCTGTCGCGCACGTCCACATCGAACTGCAGCTGAAGCTGGCCGCCATCTTCCAGGGCAATGTCGAATGGCAGCCCATCCCGGCACGGCAGCCGCGCCGCCAAGGCCTCGACTGCCGGGCGCGGCAGTACCAGGCGGCAGAAGGTGCCGCCATCGAGCAGCACCGGTTGATCGCCGCCATGCAGCGACACCGCCATGCCCCAGCCCTCGATGCCGCCAAAGCGGGTCATGTTCTCGACCGATTCACCGGCCAGCAGGCGCGCCAGTTCGGCCTCGTCCAGGCGAAGCCGTACTGATTGATCCTGCAACTGCACTTTCATGACGCAACATCCTCCCATTGTTCGGGGGTATTGCAGTTGACCAGGCAGGCTTCGTCAACGCTTTCCAGCAGCAGCGCGTGCATCTGCAGGCGGCGCTGGAAGGCCTGTACCGAGCGCGGCCCGTCCGCATCATCCAACATCGTGGCCAGCACGCTACGAGTGGCATTGTCCACATTCAACCGCATGGGAAAGGGATGCCCGTCAAAGATCGTGCACGCGCCCCGCCCCTCGGCAGCCAGCCGTTGCAGCAGCCGTGGCGTCAGCAACGGCGTATCCACCGCTACCACCCAGGCCGGGCTGTCGGGCATCTGCTGCATCACGCTGTGCAGTCCACCCAAGGGACCGCAGCGCGCCACCTGATCGGGGATGCCGCCGAAGGCCGGATAGTCACCGCTCACCCAGACCCGTTCTGCGCCGGCCTGCAACAGCAGGCCACGCATGTGTTCCAGCAGGGTGCGCCCCTGCCACGGCAGCAGCGCCTTGTCTCGCCCCATCCGGCTGGACAGGCCGCCGGCCAGCACGATGCCGTTGATGGCTCCATTCATGGTAGAGCCACGCCATGCGTGGCTGCGCCGGTTGGATACGCGGGAACGGCCCCATCCACGCATGGCGTGGATCTACTCAACCCCACGGCCATCCAGACATTCGGTGGTAGAGCCACGCCATGCGTGGCTGCAGCGGACTCAATGGTGGTGGTCGTGCGCATGGTCATGGGCATGTGCGGGTTCGCTGTCCGCGTGGCACAGGCTGCAGCCCTCGCTCCACTCGCTGTCGCCGTCCTCGTAATGCTCCTGCTTCCAGATCGGGCACTGGTGCTTGACCACCTCGATCAACTGCCGGCATGCGCGGAACGCCTCGTCACGGTGCGGGCTGCCCGCCGCCACCACCACCGCCACATCACCAATGCCCAACCGGCCCTTGGCATGGGCCACATACAGCTTCAGCTTCGGACCGAACGCCGCCTCGACCTCGGCGGCCAGGCGCTTGAACTCGTTCAACACCAGCGGCTCGAACAGGTCGTAGGTGATCCCGGTCACCGGCCGACCGATGTTGACGTCACGCACCTTGCCGATGAATACGTCGATGCCACCGAAGCCCGGATCGGAGACGGCAGCGATGCCCTCGGCCGGATCGATCGCCGCCTGCGCGCGGTCCACCACCTTCGCGATGATCTTTTCGCTCATCGCTCAACCCCCGCTTACCGGCGGCAGGATCGCCACACGACCATCGTCGGGCAGCGCCTCGTGGTCACGCAGCACGCGCTGCTGGTCGGCAAACGCCGAATAATCCAGCAGGCCCGCGCGGAAACCCGGCCAACGCACCGGCAGCAACTCGCGCAGCGCCTGGCGCAGATCGGCCACGGTGCCACCGGCCACATCCACGGCGATCTCGCGGCTGGCATCCAGATCGGAAAACGCGCCGAACAACTGCAGATTCACTTGTTTCATCATGACTCCTGGCTCGCCAGCTGCACCGGGTCATGGTGACCCCAGCCCTGTACCCGCACCGGCGTGCCAGCGGTGGCCAAGTCGCCCTCGGCCTCCAGCACCACCCAGGCGTTGGCCTGCAGCATGGACATCAAACGGAACGATTCCTGCCCGGACAGCACGCGCGCACTCAGGCGCCCCTGCGCGTCCACTTCCACCCGCGCACGCGCGTGGAAGCGCAGGCCCGGCGGCTTGCGCACGTCGGCCTGCAGCGGCAGCTGCAACACGGTTTCCGGTGCCAACCCCAGCAGGCGGCGCAGCACCGGCTCCACGAAGAAGCGCTGGCCCACGGCGGCCGACACCGGGTTGCCGGGCAGACCGAAATACAGCGCGCCATTGGGCAGCACCGCAAACAGCAGCGGCTTGCCCGGGCGGATCGCCACCTTGTGGAACACGATGCGCGCACCACGGCCGCGCAGCGCATCGGGAACGAAATCGTAGCGGCCGGCCGACACCGCGCCGGTACTGATCAGCAGCTGCGCGCCGGCAGCCAGCGCTTCATCCAGCACCGCATTGAACGCGGCCACGTCATCACCCACCGTGCCCTGCCAGACCACCTCGGCACCGGCGGCCTGCAGGCGGCCCACCAGATACGGCCGGTTGCTGTCACGGATCTGGCCGGATTCCAGCGTCTGCGCCGCCTCGGTCACCAGCTCCTTGCCGGTGGCGATCACCGCCGCCTTCGGCCGTGCCACCACCGCCACCTGGCCCACGCCGATGGCGTGCAGCAGGGTGCGTGCATTGATATCCAGCACCTGCCCGGCCTGCAGCACACGCTCGCCGTCGCTCACATCCTGGCCGCGCAGGCGTACGTTCTGGCCCGGCTTCACCGTGCTCTTCAGAGCAATGCGGGTCGGGCGGCCGTCCTCGCTGGTAAGGATCTCCACGTTCTCCACCGGTACCACCGTATCCAGCCCAACCGGCATGCGCGCACCGGTCATGATTTCCCAGGCACCCTCGCCGCCCTCGGTACCGGCATCGCCGGCCGCCTGCCAGCCCTGTACCGCGAATTCGGTACCGGCTTCGAACGTCGCGCCGTTGGCGCGCAGCGCGAAACCGTCCATCGCAGAATTGTCGAACGGCGGCAGCGACTGCCCACTGATGATGTCACTGGCCAGAGTGCGGCCGCCGGCCTCATGCAGCGGCAGGCGCTCGGCCGGCAGCGGCGTGGCCGCATCCAGCAGGTGCTGCAGGGCTTCGCTGTAGGCAATCATCAGTGGCCACCACCGTCGACCATCGCCAGGGCGTGGCCCAGTACCGGCGCCAGGATGTCCAGGCACTGCGCTGCTGCCTTCGGGCTCCCCGGCAATGCAAACACCAGCATGTTGCCCAGCTGCACCACCTCGGCGCGGCTCAGCCAGGCCATCGGCGTGTGCTGCGCGCTCAGTGCCCGCACCATCTGCGCCAGGCCATGCACCGGCCGCGCCTTCAAGGAACGCAGCGCCTCCGGGGTCTGGTCACGCGGGCCCAGCCCGGTACCGCCGGTGCACAGGCACAGGCGCACGCCATCGGCCGCCAGTGCCTGCAGGCGGCCCGCCAACGGCTCGATGCCGTCGGGCAAAATCTCGGCGGCCACGACCTCACCGCCCAGCTTTTTCAGGCCGCTCACCAGGGTCGGGCCAGACACATCGTCATAGGTGCCCTCGCTGGCGCGATCGCTCAGCGTGATCACCGCGCAGGCCGCGCCCTCCAGGCCCTTCGGCGCACGCGGCTTGAAGCGCGCGCGCTCGGCATCGTCCATGCCGTCGGGGTGCAGCCACACGCCGCGCTTGCCGCCTTCCTTGAACAGCAGGCGGATGCCTTCAATGCGCAGCGCGGGTTCCACCGGCTTGCTCAGGTCGTACAGGGTCAGCAGCGCCGCGTTGACGCCGGCCAGTGCCTCCATCTCCACGCCGGTGCGCGCCTCGCTGGCACACTCGCACCACACGCGGATCGCCTGCCGTTCCGGCACCGGCGCGCAGAACACCTGCACCAACTCCAGCGGCAACGGATGGCACAACGGCATCAGCATCGAGGCCATCTTGGCGCCCTGCAGGCCGGCAATCTCGGCCATCACCAGCGCATCGCCCTTGGGCAGGCGGCGCTCGACGATCAGCGGATAGGCCACCGGACCGGCATGCAGCTCGCCCACCGCCACCGCACGGCGGCGGGTGATGCGCTTGTCGCGGACATCGGCCATATGGAAGGCCGCATTCAATTCCCCACTCATCGTGTTGCTCATCCTCCAATGGAGGCCAGGTGCGGGGTCAGCCCGGTCTGGCCCTGGTGCAGCCCATGCCCGGCCGCTTTCAGGCCAAGCTGTGTGGTAATGCGTGCCAGCAGCGCGTCGTGGTCATCGTCGCTCTGCAGCAGCGGGCGCAGCGGCACGCCGAACTCGCCGAACAGGCACAGCCGCAGGTCACCCTTGGCGGTCACCCGCAGGCGGTTGCAGCCCTTGCAGAAGTCACGCGAATACGGGGCGATGATGCCGATGCTGCCGCGATGGTCTGGGTGGCCGAACTCGCGCGCCGGGCCGGCATCGGCCGCACGCGGACGCTCGTGCCAGCCAGCGGCCAGCAGCTGTTCGATCACCACGTCGGCGCGCAGGTGGTGGCGCTGGAAATAGGCTTCGTTGTCGCCGGTGCGCATCAGTTCGATGAAGCGCACGCTGAAAGGACGGTCGCGCAGGTAGTCCATCCACTGCGGCAGCTCGTCGTCGTTCAGGCCGCGCAGCAGCACCGCGTTGAGCTTGATCGCCGGCAGGCCCAACGCCTGCGCCAGGGCCAGGCCCTGTTCGATCTCCGGCAGGCGGTCATGCCCGGTGATGGTCCTGAAGCGTTCGCGCCGCAGGCTGTCCATGCTCACGTTCAGCGCAGTCAGGCCGGCCCGGTGCCAGCCCGGCAGGCGACGCGGCAGCAGCGTGCCATTGGTGGTGATGGCCACCTTGCGGATGCCCGGCACCGCCGCCACGGTGGCGATGATCTGGTCCAGGTCCTTGCGCAGGCTGGGCTCGCCGCCGGTCAGGCGGATCTTGCTCATGCCCAGCGCGGCGAACGCACGCACCAGGCGGGCGATCTCATCCACCTGCAGGAAGCGCGGGCGGCCATCGGCCTGGTAACCGTCGGGCAGGCAGTAGCTGCAACGGAAGTTGCAGGCTTCGGTCAACGACAGGCGCAGGTATGGAAAGCTGCGTCCAAAACCGTCGGTGAGTTGGCTCATGGCTGGTCCACCTTGTTGCTCCACCGTCTTGCCTGCGCCCGGAACGGCCCGGAAACCCTCGTCTGCTGGAACGATTGCCAGAGTACGCGGCCGTCAGTTCCATGGGCATGACTTAAATCAATCGCCTTCGGCCCCGCGCGGCAGGCGTTGTGGCAGCATGCGGCTTTCCGTGCAGTAGGCGTGTGACAACCCTCATGATGATGAACGATTTCCAGCAGCTGCTGCACGCCGCAGGCCAGCAGGCTGAACCGCAACGTTTGCTGTTCGTATTCGTGCGCGCCGAGCTGCCCGAATCGCCCACCAGCGACCAGCGCGACCGGCATGACCGCCGCGAGGGCGGCACCCTGTCGCCGGTGCTGTGCGTGGACAAGCTGCCGGCCGAGGTACCCAGCTTCCAGGCGCTGGCGGCCGAGTCGACCACCACCGGCATCGACTGGGACCTGGTCTTCGTGGCGGCGCTGGACGGCCGCGCCGGTTTCGCCCCCAACAGTGACGAAGCCGCGCGCCCACTGAAGCTGATGGTCAACGCCATCCATGATGGTCAGATCGGCCGCTTCGCCGCCTTCGACCGTGGCGGCGAGCCCGTTCAGTTCTATTGAGCCACCAGCTGCAGGGTCAGGAAGAAGATCACCAGCACGGTGTTCAGCCCCCAGGCGACGGTCAGCCCACGCGCCGCTACGCCCAGGTTGGGGTTGTGCGCGGTGGGCGCCGCCCGCCACACCGCCGGGATGATCCAGCCGGTATAGAGCAGCAGCACGGCAAATACCCCCAGCAGCAGCGTGGTGCGCTGGTTGGCCAGGGCCCAGAGGGCTACCGCCCACAGAATGTTGCTGGGAATCACGCCCTGCAGCCAGAACACACTCCAGAGGCGCGAACGGCCTTGGGTGGCGGGGGTTGGGTGCAGCGAAGCGGTCGCGGTCATAAGTCCCCTTCTGGTTAGGAAACGTGCCGGACCAGCCTGCGCTTGGTGGCTGGGAACGTCAACCCGAGTCGCACGTCACGCTTTGGCGCTGCTGGGGCCCCGCCAGGCTCGACTCAGCCCCTCGTGGAGCCTGTCGCCATCGCCCCTCCCCGCCTGAAACTGGCGTGCCTGGCATTGGGCTCGCAGGCGGTGGTGCGCTTGCAGCTGGACGGCTGACCGCAGCCCGAAGACATGGCTTGGCGGAGCGGAAAATCCGCTCCGTCTTGTCCTCCCCGGCACCCTTCTTCTGCCGCTGTGCATTCCAGCGCCATGGCTACTTGTTGACGTGAGCAGCCACGCCTAATATCCACGCGTATTGACAATGCCAGTACGCCCCCAAGGCGCACCGCCGATGGACACGGAGACCGGCGGTCAAGGCCCCGGCACAGGACGTACCCGCCCTCAAGGAAGAACCATGGCCCGTTCGTTGAAGATTTTCCTTATCGCCATCCTGCTTGCGGGCGCGGCTGTATTCCTCTGGAACTACACCACACTGCAACAGCAGGCCCATGATGTGCGTACGACGGATTCACGTAATGCAGGCATCGAGGTGTTCACGCACTATGGCTACTTCGTCAATCCGAAAGTGCTCGTGTTCGACCTCCGTGCACTGTCCGGCGACAACAGTCCGATGGATGTGACCCGGACACTGCTGCAGTTTGCCGAACGACAGAAGCACCGCAGGTTCGACCGGGTAATCCTGGCGTACAGGGGCACTGCAAAGTTCGAGCTGAAGGGGGACTATTTTCATACCCTTGGAAACGACTACGAGCGCCAGAACCCTGTCTATACGCTGCGCACGCTGCCGGAGAATGTCTACCAGCTGGATGGCGCGCCGGCTTTCGGAACCTGGACAGGCGGACTGCTGGGCGTGGTCGGCAAACAGATGGAAGACCTGAATGAACTGCACAAGCAGTGGTATCTGGCGGAGTACGCATCCGGTGGCTGATGCAAGGTTCATCCTTCCGCTCCTCTGCCTGATCGCCTGCCTGCCCGCCCATGCCACGCAGAACGCCCCCGCCGACGTCAAGGCCATCGAACAGGTGGTCGAATCCTTCCGCACCTCGCTGATCAACAAGGACAAGCCGACCTACATGGGTCTGTTCTTCTCGGACAAACCGGAAGACACCGGCTGGCAGTATGTTTCCGAGGATGTGCGCCTGCAGGACATCCGCAAGGCCAAGCCCGATGCGATCAAGGCACGGCAGATTCCCGCCAACAACTTCATCGCGCTGATCGACGGGGCTGTTGCCTCGCCGAAACCGAAGGAGGAGACATTCTCCAACACGAAGATCGAAACGGATGGCGATGTGGCCTCGGTGTCGTTTGACTACAGCTTCCACGACGATGAAGTGAAGACCAACTGGGGGAAGGAAATGTGGCAGCTGATCCGCACCGAACAGGGCTGGAAGATCTTCTCGGTGATCTATTCGATCCGCGATTCACGCAGCCCGGCCGAATGAGTGATCTGTCAGACTGGTGCCCACCGTTCGTCCATGCCAGCCAGACCCGATGACCCGGATTGCCGACCTCAGCGCCGACCAGCTCGCCCACCACGCGCTCAACATCTTCATCGCCCAGGGCCGCCATGTGGAAGGCGCCAGCGTGATCTACCGTGCGCTGCAACTGGACCCGCATCATCCCGCTGCACTGCGCTGCCTGAGCGATTTCCTGGCCCACCAGGGCACCGAGCCGTTCGCAGCGGCCACGCTGGAGCACGCGCTGTCCGGCGCCGTTCCACTGAATGACGATGCGCGCCGGAAGCTGGATGACCTGCGCTTCCTCGACATCTGGTCCTGGGGATTCTCCCGGCACGTCTCCGGCGAAACCAATCTCAGCGGCGAAGCCTTCCAGCAGCGCGAGGACTTCATCTTCGATGGCCCGGCCTATGCGGCCTTCCTCAACACGGTCACCGAGCCGGCCGGTTCGCTGCAGGGTGCCTTCCAGGCGGCCGTCCGCATCTGCGGGCTGATGTCCGGACTGCTGCGCCATGCGGAGAAGGACAATCCGGCATTCGATGATGTGCTGCGATTCTCCGCCTTCGTCGAGACCGAGGCGTACCCGGCATGGCTGGCCTCGCCGACCGACGATCTGGATGCCCTCGACCAGGCCATCCAGGCGCAGCGCCAGGCCGGCTGAAGGAAAATCCAACGGGCGTCCGACGCTTTCCCGACGCCCGCCTGCACATCCTGTCGTGAGATCACTTCATGGCAGGACCGGCATGCAGCCCCCCTCCCCCAAGGACAGCGGCAAGTACCCGCATGGCAAGACCGGCCTTCGCCGCATCTTCTACACGCTGATCCATTCGCGCGACGGCTTCATCGCCACCTTCCGTGGCGAAGCCGCCTTCCGGCAGCTGTTGCTGCTGCATGCGCTGCTGATCGCCACCGCGTTCCTGCTGGACATCAGCCAGGTCGAACGCGCCGTGGTGCTGGCGGTCTGCTTCATCAGCCTGCTGGTGGAGCTGCTGAACTCGGCCATCGAAGCGGTGGTCGACCGCATCTCGCTTGACCACCACCCACTGTCCAAGAACGCCAAGGACATGGGCAGCGCGGCCCAGACCACCGCACTGCTGATGGTCGGCACGGTGTGGGGCGTGATCCTGCTGGGTTAGCTCGCGCCCAACTCACCAGGCATGGCCCGGCGCCACAACGCCGCAGCCGCTAGCGCCAATGCGAGATGGCGAGCTTGGTCAACATGGTTGCGGCGATGGCCCAACCGAAGCTCAGCATGGTACCGATGATCACATATTCGGTGTGTGCCCGCGCCTGCCGGTCGGCGAAGCGCAGCACCGATTTGGCGGCCAGCATCAACCCCACGCCCTCCGGCTGGCCCAGCAGCAGGAACATGAAGATCAAGCCTCTTTCCAGCCGCCCGATATAGCGCCCTGCGGTCTGCATGCCCTTGTGATCGTCGCCCTGCACGGCTGCGGTCGTAGGCGCCGATTCGGCGCTTCCCATATTGAGTCCTGCCGTGAACGGCGCAAGCAGCTTCTCCACCAGGACGCCGCCGACGTTGACCACCAGGATCAAGCCGCTCGCGATCGACATGCCCTGATACATCAACAGTTGGACCTGGGTCGGGATCATCCCGTACCAGCCATTGCGGGCAACGTGAGGGAACATCAACGCGATCAACACGATGAAGGCGATATGCACCAACTGGTCAATGAGGAATGCGTGCACGCCATCGGGGAGCCAATGCACCTTGATCCAGTCCATCACCGCATGGCTGAAACCGATGATGAGATAGACCCATGGGTTGATTGAACCGGTCAGCGCGGCGATGACGAGCAGCACCACTGCTACGTGCAGCAGCAGGCCATGCAGTTCCTGCTTGCGCGCGATCATCTTCGTGGTCTGAAGCACGAAATCGGCGACAAGGTGAGCGGTCAACAGTACGAGCAGCGTTTCAAGCATGTCCTTTCTGCCTGTGAGTCCTTCCTGTGGCTCGCGTCGCGATAGCCAAGTCGCCGCGAAAAGCAACGAAATTTAGTTGCTTAAGCCAAAGCAACGCTATTTAGTTGCTTTTCCAGAACCGTGAACGCTCCCGTACGGCTGCATCAGTGCACGTTCAGCCGCGGTGATCAGCGCCAGCAAGGCAAAGACGCCAGCATCGTGATAGACCCGGTTCACCGATTGTCGGTGCCGGTTCAACGCATTGGCAGCTTCCAACTGCGAGGGGGCATCGGGGATCAGAAACAACGACGCCACCTCAGCCTGACTGCGTGTCCAGCGCGCGACAATAACATCACAGGCAGACACCACTGCCGGTAACCAGTACAGATCCTCCCGTTGTACTGGCAGGGCTACGTCCATGTCCTGCGTGCGCCCCATGGATTCAAGCAACCGACCGGACAGCACGAATGCCTCACCCAGCGAACGCGACACCGCCTTCCGGTCCAATGCCTCTACCGTACCCAGTCCAATCGCGATCCGCGTGCGCGCCCGCGACTCCGACGCGGCAAGCTTGGCCTTGATCCAGGTCGCCAACCTCAGGAAACCCTGCGGCTGGGTGACCGCCAGCTGCCAGGCGTCGCCCCGGTAGAACTCGGGGCCGACAATGCCCGGCAAAGGCCACTCCATGGCCTGGGCCACGGCAACGGAAATCACTTCACGGACGTCATCAATGGTGGCCGCGTCCATCTCCGTGGACTTGACCAGGTCGCCGGTAAGCACGGCAATCAGATCAGACGATGTATCGGGCATGTTCATACCTTGGGCTGCACAGGCTGTACCTCACAGGACATCTGCGGCTGGGCAGCGCCGGCCACATCTGTGCCGGGCCCGCTCAACGCCATTCTACCGTCGTAGCGGTTGATCACCGCCTGCAGCCTGCCCGCGCCAGCGATCGAAGGAAAATCCAGCCGATACAGGTTCGCCTCCACCTCCAGCCTGCCCGCGCGCGCGCTCGGACGGTTGACCCAGACCACCGATGCCTGGCCGGAGTCCAGGATCAACACCATCGGCGCCTGGGGCGTGGCGCTTGTGCTGCTGCAGGACAGCTGGATCACCCGCGGCGGCGTCAGATCGAGCGCCGACAGCTTGCATCCACCGAGTGCGGTCGTCGCTACCAGGACTGACACGAGTGACGGCCGGAGCAGAATCTTGATCGTGGTCATCGCCCGATCGTAACCCGACAATCGATCCTATGACCCGGCGCATCGTGCAGGAACCTGCCGGGTCCGCTTGCACACCCACGTGCCTTACTTCGTCAGGGCGAAATCCAGGCCTGCGCACACCGCCGCCACCTGCGCATCATTGCATTCCTGCGGGTTGGTACGCGGGCTGTCCGGGTAGACCTCGGTGGTGGTGGCAAAGCGCGCGTCGGTGAAGCCGGCGCAGGCGCCGATCGAACGCGACTCACCCCAGACCACGCCCGGCGACTGCAGCGGCAGGCCGACCAGGTTGCCTTCGGCGTCTGCCGGGGCGATGTGGGTGATGGGCGCCACTGCGGCGATCAGGGCCTTCTGGAACTCGGCCTGCGGATCTTCGCTGTTGCCGATCACGTAGAAGCCATCCGGAATGGTGTCGCGCTCGAACGGCTTGCCGTCGCGGGCGCAGCGCGCCGGATCGAACTCGTGCAGGTCGCTGTCGGTGGTCTCGTGCAGGTCCAGGTGCACCAGCAGGTTCGGCTTGCGCTCGGCCACCCAGCGCATCAGCGCGGCGGCTTCCTCGATCTGGCCGCCGTCACGGAAGCTGCGGTTCGGGTCGATGGCATCCGGGTTCCAGCGCTGGATGCGCTCGTAGCCCCACGGGCTGACGCACGGCGCCACGATCAGGTTCAGCCGGCCCAGGTAACGCTCGGCCTGCTGTTCCAGGAACTGCAGCGCGCCGTGCACGCCGCTGGTCTCGTAGCCATGCACGCCACCGGTGATCAACGCGGTCGGCAGCGCCGGGTTCCAGTCGTGGTTGACCACGGCGAACAGCGGGTAATGGTCAGGTGCATAGTCCAGCTGACCGTACTGGATCACATCGAAGCTGTCGTCCAGGCGTTCAAGGGCGGCCACCACGTCGTCGTGGTAGCTGCGCTGGCGCTGCTGGCGGGCCCGCCACTGTGCGCGTTCCGCGTCGCCCCAGGGCTGTCCGGGGGTGCCGATCGGGTAGAACTGCGCAACAGTCATTGGGTACTCCAAGGGTCGAACGGGATGGGTGCAGCCGGTCATTCTAAGCCTTGTCGCGCCTGCGGGTCCCCTCCCCCGGCCCCGCCTTCATCCAGGCCGGGTCATCTGGTTGTAAAATCAACGGTTTTTGGCCCCTCACCCCTTGATGGCGAACGCAGCGCAGCCGGTCCTGGGTGGACCGGAATTCCTCCGCCTGCTCGCCCGTCTCAGCGACGGCGCGATGCCGGCCAGCAGTCCCGCCCTGACCGATCGCCTCGGCCAATGGGTGGACTGGAGCCGTGCCGTGGCCCTGTCCGGGGCGCTCGGCGGACGCCTGCCCGAGCCGGGTGAGGCCACCGAAGCGGCCGGGGATGTGCTGGACGACTGCGCCCAGGCCCATGCCAGCCTGCTGGCCTCGATCAGCGAGGATGCCGAGGCCGAGCGCCTGCTGGACCTGGCCGAAGCCGCCGCCGCACCCAACTTCGCCTCGCTGCGCCAGCGCTACCGGGTACTGCAGCAGGCCATCCAGACCGCCACCGGGCGCCTGCGCGGCCGCCTGCGCGACCAGCTGGTGCAGGTTTCACCCGAGCTGGCACGGCTGGCCGAGGTCGATGCGGTGATGGAACAGACCCTCACCCCGCGCGAGCACAGCCTGCTGGCCACTGCGCCGGCGGTGCTCGGCGCCCGTTTTGAACGCGTGCACGGCCAGCCCGGCTGGCGCGCGGCCTTCCGCCATGACATGCGCACCCTGCTGCTTGCCGAGCTGCAGCTGCGCTTCCACCCGATCGAAGGGCTGCAAGACGCCCTGCGCTCCCACTGACCGGAACACCATGTCCAGAACTGCTTTCCATGTCGTTGTTTTCCTTGTCGGCCTGCTGGCCGTGTGCTGGATCGGCATTGGCTACGTTTCGGTGCATCCGCTGGGTGCAGCGGTGGCGGCAATCATCGCGGCCTGCTACATCGCCGGCGGCGTGGAGCTGTACCGCTACCGCCAGGCCAGCAACGGCCTGCGCAGCGCACTGAGTGACCTGTCCAGCGCGAAGGAGAGCCTTGCCCCCTGGCTGGAGCGCGTGCCGATGGGCCTGCGCAACGCCGTGCGCCTGCGCGTGGAAGGCGAGCGCACCGCCCTGCCCGCGCCGGTACTGACCCCGTACCTGGTTGGCCTGTTGGTGCTGCTGGGCATGCTCGGCACCCTGCTGGGCATGATGGACACCCTGCGCGGCACCGGCCTGGCCCTGCAGAGCGCGACCGACATGGCCGCCATCCGCGGCTCACTGGCGTCGCCGGTCCAGGGTCTGGCGGTTGCATTCGGCACCTCGATCGCCGGTGTGGCGAGCTCGGCCATGCTCGGCCTGCTGGCAGCGCTGCTGCGCCGTGACCGCCTGCAGGCCGTGCAGCAGCTGGACCGTGCCATTGCCGGCGACCTGCACCCGTACTCGCAGGCCTGGCAGCGCGCCGAATCGCTGCGCCTGCTGCAGGCACAATCCGCCGCGCTGCCGGCGCTGGTCGACCGCCTGCAGGCGATGACCAGGACCTTTGAACAGCACAGTGCGGCCGCCAATGAGCGCCTGCTGGCCGGCCAGGCCGAGTTCCTGACCCAGAGCCAGGCGCTGCAGGAACGCCTGGCCGTCTCGCTGCAGCAGTCGCTACGCGAAGGTGCCGAGGCCAGCGCCGCCGCCATCGGTGGCGCGCTGCAGCCGATGGCCGAGACCACGCTGGCCGGACTGGCCCACCATGGTGAGGCGCTGCATGCCCGTGTCGAACAGGCGGTTCAGCAGCAGTTGTCTGGCCTGAGCGAAGGCTTCGAGCGCAGCCGCGCCGCCACCGAAGCCAGCTGGGCCAAGGCGTTGAGTGAACAGAGCCAGACACAGCAGGCACTGGTGAGTGATCTGCGTCAGCACCTGCAGGCCTTCAGCGATGGCCAGGGCACGCAGGCGGAAGCACTGGTCGCGCGCATCGGCGAGCGCCTGCAGGCCGATGCCAGCGGCAATGCCGAGGCCTGGCGCGCCGCCGCCGAACAGCAGCAGGCATTGAATACCGCGCTGGTCGAACGCCAGCAGCAGGCATTGCTGGCCACCAGCGAGCATCTGGACGCGCGTGCGCAGGCGCTGCTGCAGGCACTGGAACAGCATCACAGCGCCAGCCAGGCGCTGCTGCAGGATCATGAAGAGCAGCGCTCGCAGCAGTGGCAGGCCGCTCAAGCCGCCGCCGCGACCGCGCACGCCGAACTGCAGGCCCGCCTGGACAGCCGCGAGCAGCAGCGCCAGGCACGCTGGGATGCGGTCAGCGCCGAACTGCAGCAGGCCCACGCCGCGCTGCAGGCCCAGCTGCAGGCCGGCGACGAACAGCGCCTGCAGCGCTGGAGCGATGCCCTGCAGCATGTTTCCACCGATCTGGCCGAGCGCCTGCAGGCCAACGGTGAACGCCTGGCCGCGCAGCAGCAGCAGGTCTGCGACACGCTGGCGGCCACCGCACAGCAGATCGGCGAAAACGGTCGCGCCCAGGCCAGCGCCACGCTGGCGGAAGTGTCCACCCTGCTGCAGACCGCGGCCGCTGCACCGAAGGCTGCCGCCGATGTCATCAACGAGCTGCGCAGTACGCTCTCCGAGAGCCTGGTGCGCGACAACGCGATGCTGGAAGAACGCGGCCGGCTGCTGGCCACCGTACAGACCCTGCTCGATGCGATCAACCATGCCTCGCACGAACAGCGCACCGCCGTGGACGCACTGGTAGGTGGTTCGGCCGAGCTGCTGGAACGCGTCGGCAACCGCTTCACCGACCATATCGCCGCCGAGACCGGCAAGCTGGATGGCATTGCCGCAGCGCTCAGCGGCAGCGCGGGCGACGTTGGCCAGTTGGCCGGCGCCTTCGGTGAGGCGGTCGCGCAGTTCGGCAGCGCCTCCACCGAGCTGTCCGGCCGCCTGGAACAGATCGGCGGCGCACTGGATGCCTCGTTGTCCCGCAGCGACGAGCAGCTGGCCTACTACGTGGCGCAGGCACGCGAGGTGGTCGACCTCAGCCTGCTGTCGCAGAAGCAGGTGATGGAAGAACTGCAGCAGCTGGCCACGCGCCGCGGCAAGGCCGGCAGCGCATGAGCGACGAGCTGGAGGTCGACGGCGGTTCGCACGCCCCGATCTGGGCCGCCTTCGGCGACCTGATGTCGGTGCTGCTGGGTGCGTTCGTGCTGATACTGGTCGGTGTGGTTGCCGTGCAGCTGGAACTGTCGCAGCGGCTGGACCAGGAAGTGAAGCAGCGCCAGGCCGAAGCCAAGCGACTGCAGACGCTGGAACAGGCGCTGGCCGGCCCGCTCGCCGCCGGTCGCGTGACGCTGGTGGATGGCCGCATCGGCATCAGTGGCAGCGTGCTGTTCGCACTGAACTCGGACCAGCTGCAGCCGGAAGGCCAGGAGCTGCTGCGCAGCCTGGCCGCGCCGCTGGCCGCCTACCTGGGCACGCGCGAAGAGATCCTGATGGTCAGCGGCTTCACCGATGACGCGCCGGTACGCGAAGGCAACCGGCGTTTCGCCGACAACTGGGAGCTGTCGGCGCAGCGGTCGCTGACCGTGACCCGCACCCTGATCGCCGACGGCGTACCGGCCGACGCCGTATTCGCCGCTGCCTTCGGTAGCGAACAACCGGTCAGCTCCAATGCCAGCGAAGATGGCCGCGCGCGCAACCGTCGCGTGGAAATTGCGCCGATTCCCAAGCCCAAGGCCGCGGATGCCAAGTAAGCCGCCCGCACTGGATGGCCTGCGCGCACTGGTGCGCGATCTCGATGCGGGATCGCGTTCGCTGCCGCATTACCCGCAGGTACCGATGCTGCAGCAGGTGCAGCGCGAGTGGTCGGAACTGCGCAGCGAACTGCAGGTGCGCCGCTCGCTGCGCACCGAGGCCCCGGCCGATGGCGGTCCGCTGAATTCGGCGGTGCTGGTGCAACGCATGCTGGACACAATGCAATCGACCAGCCCCGGTTACCTGCGCCACTTCATCGACTACGTGGACACCCTGTCCTGGCTGCAGGCGCTGCAGGATGGCGCCGCCAGCGCCGCCGACACCGCGAAGCCCAAGCGCACGCGCAAGTCCCGCACTGCGGGATAGGCGTCTGGTAGAGGCCAACCTTGGTTGGCGCCAACCACCCGCCGATTTGCATGCCATGACACGAATGCCGCGGTAGAGCTGAGCCATGCTCGGCTAATGGGCGAGGCGCCAAACAATTGCACACCTTTGATGCCCGTCTCGAGTCTTCGTGACGCAACCGGATTGAACGTGCGCCAAGCCTCCTCGCGAACGCATGCCTGTAGGAACGAGTCGAGTCCATGAAAAAACTCAACTCGATTTGCACCCGGCAGCAATGTCCAGCTCGTCCACACCCAACTCGCCAAGTACGAAGTCCATCGCCTCAGGCAGGGTATCGAATGACCTTCGGATGTACCGCCTGTAGAGATCTGTAGCATCCTCATACCCCTCGAGGTATTCATCAAGGCCGACGTACACGGCCCCGCCGTGAAGCTTTATGAAGAACTCTCTCTTGTAGGTCTCATCACCCTCAGCAAATTCGCGGTCCAGCCAGAGGCGCTTGCGCTGCGCCAAGTGCCTTTTCACTGTCTCTAGTTGATATCGCATACCCCCCCTCCAAACCGCCCGCAACTGTGCATTCATTTACCAGCCACATTCAAACATGCACGAAATTCCTATCCAAGCGTGACATTCATGAGTGCGCGACTGGCACAGGACTGCGGATTGAAGCGCTGCAGATAGCAGTCTGGATCGGCACCGCATGTATCCCGCTGGCCGTACAGTCGCCGATGCTTGGCGATGGCTGCAGCGATTACCGGGTCAATTGCGCCAGCTTCCGAGCGGCAATGGCCATTGATGACCACAATGCGTCGATTGACGCCAACTGTGCCAACCAAGATTGGCATCTACCAGATGCAAAGCGACGCTTGGCATTGACGCCGGATGAGCAATGACCCCACTGTCTGCGTGCCTTCATTGAACACGAGTTCCCACCCAGCAGATGCAGACTTCACTGGACGCCAGGCTTCTCAAGCTCCGCGGGACGCTCAACCACGCCGAGTTTTTCCTTGGCCCTTCACTCGAACGATCCAGCATCGAAGCACTCCAGGACCTGGCCCGTTCTACGCTGGGCACCGCCCTGCCGGAGCCCTATCTGGACTTCCTTTCACGCCACGATGGACTGATGGCAGAGGGAGTGTCTCTCTACTCGAGCATTCCACGCTCCTGCCCTGATGGTGGGTCATCCCCTGCTTTGGTGGATATGAACGTCCTGGCGCGAGACCTGGACTTCATGGACGCCTATGTAGAGCTCGGGGAGAGCGATATGGATTGCTATGTTTTCGCATCCGGGACCGGCAGGTATCAGATCCGCGACAGAGTTGCATTCGATAACGTCTATGAGGAATTCGAGTCCTTCGACGGGCTTCTCTCCCACATACTCGATCTGATCGAACAACACGGCTGACCGCAACCTGGGCTGGAGGCAATCGAAGCCCGTACCGCGGCTGAGTCCCCCTATAGAGCCGAGCCCACGCTCGGCTCCATCCAAATGCAGCCGAGCATGGGCTCGGCTCTACAGTTCATCACTAAACGTCAGATGACAATGTCACCAGACAGTCATCTATGTAGCGCACCATTTTCACGTTGACCACGCGGCGCCTGCAGCGCCACCGGTCGCATCCGTCGTCTCCCCTCCCGAACTCCATGAGCTCCCCAAACCGGCGGTGGCTCGTGCCTGCCTGAGTGTCCGTAACATGACGAAGACTTTGTTGGCCGCCGCGCTGTCCATCGCGCTTGCTCCCGCGGCCTGGGCGCAGGACGCTGCCCCGACCTCCAGCACCGCCTCCGCAACCGACCTGGACGCCGTCTCGGTGATCGGCAGCGGTGAAGCGCGCCAGGTGCAGCGCATCACCCGCGAGAACCTCGACATCCTGCCGCCGGGTACCAGCCTGCAGAAGACCCTGAACCTGCTGCCGGGCGTCAACGCGCAGTCGGCCGATGCACTGGGCACCAATGAGCAGTCGATGACGCTCAGCCTGCGTGGCTTCAACTCCACCCGCCTCGGCTACACGCTGGACGGCGTGCCGCTGGGCGACGGTGCGTACAACAACTACAACGGCCTGACCATCAACCGTGCGCTGATCAGCGAGAACATGGCCGGCGCCGAACTGGCGGTGGGCATCGGCAGCCTCGGTACGCCATCCACCAGCAACCTCGGCGGCACCATTTCCTATACCTCCGACCGCCCGGCCCAGGAACTCGGCGGCCGCGTGGTGCAGACCTTCGGCAGCGATGCCAACCGCCGCACCTTCGTGCGCGTGGACAGCGGGGAGTACAACGGCTTCTCCGGCTACGTTTCCGGCATGAATGCCGTCTCCGATCTGTGGAATGACCAGACCGCCTACAACAAGTCCACCACCAAGCAGTTCAATGCCAAGGGCGTGTGGAACTTCGGCCGCGGCCAGATCACCGGCTTCGTCGATACCTCGCGCACCACCCAGGCCGACTACTTCTACCTGTCCAAGGACGAGATGTCGCGCGGGCTGGGTTGGGACTGGGGCGGCTATGCGCCGGACTGGAACAAGGCGGTGGCCAAGGCCTACTGCAATACCGCCAGCCTCAACGCGAAGAAGTGCGACAGCAGCGGCCCGGACAAGGACGCCGATGGCGCCTTCACCGCCGGCCAGATCCTGCGCGACGATAACCTGTACTACCTGGCCGGCGACTTCTTCCTGGCCGATGGCTTCAGCCTGCGTGCCCTGGCCTACCACCACGACGACCGCAGCGAAGGCCACAACTGGAACAGCGGCGCGTACTCGCACAAGGGTACTGCGCAGGAAATCCCGATCATCTTCCGCAACACCATCTACACCATCGACCGCGATGGCGGCACGCTGTCGTTCGACTGGGAGCTGGGCGCGCACCGCATCGAAGGCGGCGTCTGGTACGAGCGCAATACCAGCAGCGCCGAGCGCTACCAGACCGCCGTGGACGGCCCGCGTGACCTGAGTGGCATGAACACCCTGCCCTCCGATGTCGGCGTGTTCGCCCAGCGCACGCGCTGGAAGACCCATCAGTTCTTCCTGAAGGACACCTGGCGCCTGCTCGATGACCGCCTGACCCTGGAGTTCGGCGCCAAGAGCCCGCACGCCACCTCCGATGCACAAGCACTGCCGGGCGATGCGAAGACGCCGATCTCGCCGACCTCCAACAACCAGTTCGCCACCGGCTCGCTGAAGGCCAGCAAGAATTTCCTGCCCAGCATCGGCGCCAACTTCCGCCTGGCCGAGCACCACGAGATCTTCGCCAGCTATGCCGAGAACATCGCCATGTTCCAGGGCGGCTTCAAGCTCGGTCCGCAGGCGGTCAGCCAGGCCACCTGGAACGCTCAGGGCAACCTGAAGCCGGAGGAGTCACGCTCGCTGGAAGCCGGCTACCGCTTCGTCACCGATACCCTGCAGGCCTCGATCGCGGCCTACAGCGTGCGCTTCGACAACCGCCTGCTGCAGTACAACCCCTGTGACTCGCGCCAACCGGTCGGCCCGACCTGCGGCAACCGCTTCTACAACGTTGGCGGCGTCGACAGCCGTGGTGCCGAGCTCACCGTGCTGTGGACCCCGAACGAGCACTTCAGCTGGTACACCTCGGCGTCGCTGAACCGTTCGACCTACGCCTCCAACTACGTGCAGGCCGGTGTCGAGCAGCAGATCAAGGGCAAGATCCAGACCGACACGCCCAAGCAGCTGCTGGCCACCGAGATCACCTGGCGCGACAACGGCTGGTTCGCCAGCCTGCGTGGCAAGTACACCGGCGAGCGCTTCTACACCTACACCAACGACCAGGGCTTCGGCGGCTTCACCGTATTCGACCTGGCCGGCGGCTACGACTTCGGCCAGCTCGGCTTCGCCAAGGGCATGCGCCTGTCGTTCAACGTGACCAACCTGACCAACAAGCGCTACGCCAGCAACCTGGATTCGAGCGTGTTCGCGCCCAGCGACCCGGCCGGCAAGCTGTACGTGTTCCATGCCTCGGCACCGCGCCAGGTGTTCGGTACGATCGACCTTCGCTTCTGATCTTCCGCCCGGAGTCCACTGATGCTCACGACCGCCCTGCTGCTGGCCACCCTCTCCGCCAGCGGATACTCCGCTCCGCATGAGGCAACGGGTGCACCACCGCGCACCCTGCAGCTGGGCGGTCGTACCTATGTGGACAAGGGCCTGGTCACCGCCGGGCGGCTGCCGGCGGGCACGGTGGACTTCCTCGGCGACACGCTGGGCTCGTTCTCGTCGCTGGCAGTACAGCCTGGCACCTGGAAGCGCACCGCCAGCGGCTACGAAGGCGTGCTGTGGACCCTGCCCGACCGCGGTCGTAATGATCCCGAGGCCGGCCTGTTCTACGACTACGCCGGTCGCGTGGAGCGCATGCAGCTGCGCATCGACGTTGCCCCGGGCAAGCCTGCGCTTGGCACGCTGAGCATGGTGCCCGACAAGGGCGTGGTACTTAAGGATTTCAACGGCCAGCCGTTCACCGGCGCCGACCCGGGTGAGCACACGATCACCCAGCGCGATGTGGTGCTGCCCTCACCGGCCAGCGGCGCAGGCGCGGGCAAGGTCTCGCTGGATGCGGAGTCGCTGCAGTTCACCGCCGATGGCCACTTCTACATCGGCGATGAGTACACCGCCAACCTCTACTACTTCGATGCACAGGGCCAGCTGCAGGGCGTGATCATGGCGCCGCCGGCGATCCGTCCGCAGCGCGATGGCAAGCCCGCCTTCGGTTCGCTGGCGGCGCCGCAGACTGGGCGCCGCAACAACCAGGGCGTGGAAGGCATGGGCCTGTCCCCCGACGGTACCCGCCTGTTCGTGGCCCTTCAGAGCGCGACGCTGCAGGACAGCGCAAAAGGCAACGCGGCCGGGCGCATCAACACCCGCGTGCTGGTCTACGACGTGACGGCCTCGCCGACGCCGCAGCAACCGATCGGCCATTACGTGATGGCCCTGCCCGCCTATGCACACGACGGCAAGGGCAAGCTGGACCGTACCGCCGCGCAGAGCGAGCTGCGTGCACTGGATGCCCACCGCTTCCTGCTGCTGGCCCGCGATGGCAACGGTCTGGGCAAGGACGGCGATGACCCGATCGTCTACAAGTCGGTGCTGCTGGTGGATGTGGCCGATGCCAGCAACCTGGCAGGAAGCAACTATGAGTCCGGTACGGCCTCGGTGCTGGCCGACCCGGCGGGCACCGTGTTGAAGGACGGCATCGTGCCCGCACGCAGCGACGAACTGCTGAACCTGCTCGACCGCCCCCAGCTGGCGCGTGCCGGCCTTGACCTGAACACCAAGCGCGGCCCGCATGCCGGGCTGCTCTCGGAAAAGTGGGAAGCCATGGACGTACTGCCAGCGCTGGACCCGCAGCATCCGAACGACGTGCTGTTGCTGATCGGCAACGACAACGACTTCATCGCCCGCCACTGCCGCATGCAGGGCCAATCCTGCGACAGCCCGTACGACAACGACAACCGCGTTCTGGTCTACCGCCTGACGCTGCCCTGACCGCAACGGGTATTGCCGCAACCGTCTCGCTCGAAAGCCTGGTAGTGCCGGCCGCTGGCCGGCATCACGCCCATATCGACCACGCATGCGGGTACTCGCCAATCAGCTGGACAATACCGGCGCGTACCGGGTTCCCCAGGATGTACAGCGCCTGCTCAGCCCTCACCGCAACCGGTAGTGCCGGCCGCTGGCCGGCATCACGTCCAGGCCGACCACGCATGCGCGTACTCGCCAATCAGCTGGACAATACCGGCGCGTACCGGATTCCCCAGGATGTACAGCGCCTGCCGCGCCAGCGACTCCTCGGCCCTCACGGCGTGGTCGAAGTAGCCAGGCTGCCACACCGTACTTCGACGACCCGCCAGGCGATTCAGGGCAAGCGCGCTCGACGACTTCATTCGGCGCGCAATGCCTGAAAGGTGAGCTGCACGCAGCTCGAACATCCAGTGGACGTGATCCGGCATGACGACCCACGCGAGTGACTGTACGAGCCCGCGCTGTTCGATGTAATGAAGCTGGTCGATTACACATGCCACTGCAGCTTCGCTTTCAAAGAGCCGGCCGCGCTGATGTGTGGTCGTTGTCAGAACGTAGACCTGGCCGATGATCGAGTGACGGCCCAGGCGGAGGCGATGGCTGCTCATGCCCCATGGTGGAGCGATCATTGCGCGTTGAACGTCAGGCCATGCCTCGATGGAAGTTCGGAGATGTCTGAAGTTGAATGAGGTTGCCGGCCAGCGGCCGGCACTACCGGAGACTATGGGTTGCCGGCCAGCGGCCGGCACTACCGGAGACTATGGGTTGCCGGCCAGCGGCCGGCACTACCGGAGACTATGGGCTGCCGGCCAGCGGCCGGCACTACCGGGGCCATGGGTTGCCGGCCGGTATCGACAGGACTCAGCCGCGCAGGGTGGCGCCGCCGTCGACGTACAGGTCGCTCATCGCCACGTGCCCGGCCTGCTCGGAGAGCAGGAACATCACCGAATGGGCAATGTCTTCCGGGGTCGCCAGCTTGCGCAGCGGGATGCCGGCCTTGTACGTCTCCAGGTTTCCGGCGATCACCCGCTCGGCACCGTGCTCGTCCTGCCACATGCCGGTCTGCATCGGGGTCAGCGTTGAACCCGGGGCGACGATGTTGCAGCGGATGCCCAGCGGCGCCAGCTCCAGCCCGAGGCAGCGGGTGAACATCGTGGCGGCGGCCTTGGACGCGGCATAGGCGGCCATGCCGTGCCGCGGTACCCCGGCCGCATTCGAACTGACGGTGACGATCGCGCCTTGGCCTCGCGGTGACATCACCCGCGCCAGCGCACGCCCGACATGGAACACGCCATCCGCATTGACCGCGAACACCCGGCGCCAGTCGGCATCTGTTGTCTCGGTAACGGCACCCACCTGCAGAACCCCGGCCACGCTAGCGGCGAGGCCGATCGGCCCGATGCTGGCTTCCACGCGATCCACCAGGGCGTCCACCGCCGCGCTGTCGGTCACGTCGAGCGCAAACGCCTGCACACGTGCATCCACTACCACGGGCGCCTCGCGATCGGTTGCCACCACCGTGCAGCCGGCCTCGGCCAACAGCCGTACCAGTGCCTCGCCGATGCCGCCGGCGGCGCCGGTCACCAGTGCCACGCGACCTTCAAAGCCGGTCAACTGCATGTTGCGATCTCCTCTTGCTCATCCCAGTGGCGAAGGCGCGCCGACAACCACGGTGCCAGCTGCGCCACCGCATCGCGGCCGGTCAGCTCGGCATGCAGGAACGGCAGCTCCAGCGCCTGCACCCTGCGCGCGTGCGTGCGCCACAACGCCGACTGCAGCTGCGGCCGCGCCTGATGATCCCGGCCAGCGCGCACGTGCACCAGCGTGCCGTCGAACGGTTGGTGGATGTGCTCGCGGATCAACCGGTTGGTGCCGGTCACCGCACGCACCACGCCATCGAGCACTACATCCGGCAGGCTGCCGAGCGCACTACCGCCACGGCGCAGGAAACCAAGAATGCGTTCACGACTGTCCAGCTCCGGATGCGCCTCCGGGTCATGGCCTGCAATCGCCAGCAGCGCACGCAATGCGGCGATGGCATCGGGTTCCGGCTCAGCCCGCCAGCATTCGCTGGGGTAGGCGTCGAGCAGCACCAGTTCACCGACTTCACGCCCGATTTCATGCAGACGCACCGCCATCGCCTGGGCGAGGATGCCGCCCACCGACCAGCCCAGCAGATGCACCGGTCCCTTCGGTTGCAGCGTGACCACCCGCTGCACATAGTCATTGGCCATGGCTTCGATGCTGGACGGCAACGGCTGCTTCGGATCCAGCGCGGGCGACTGCAGGCCATATACCGGGCGTGCCGGCTGCAGGGCGCGCGCCAGCGTCCGGTAGTTCCAGGCGATGCCACCGGCCGGGTGCAGCACGAACAACGGAGTGGGCCCATCAGCGTCAGCCGCAGCCAGCGAGATCACCGGCCCCAATGCGTGGTCGGCCAGCGCCGGCGGTTCGGCAATGCGCGTCGCCAATGCGGCCACGGTCGGCTGCGCGAACAAGGCACCGAGGCCGAGGTCACAGCGCCAGCGTTGTTCGATGGCCAGCAGCAGGTGCACCGCCGAGAGCGAGTCGCCGCCGAGGCTGAAGAAGTCCGCATCCACCGCCACCGGTGTCTCGCGGCCCAGCGCCTGTGCGAACAGCGCGGCCAGTTCCTGTTCCAGCGGCGTGCGCGGCAACAGTCCACCCGCTTCCTGCTGCGGTGGTTTCGGCAGCGCGTTGCGGTCCAGCTTGCCGTTGGCGGTCACCGGCCAGTACTCCACGCCGACAAAGGCCGACGGCACCATGTAGTCCGGCACCCGCGTGGCCAGATGGCTGCGCAGCGTCGCCGCATCGGCAAGTGCCGAAGGCACGTAGGCCACCAGCCTGGCGTCACCGGGAGCGTCCTGGCGCAGCAGCACCTCCACCCGATCCATGCCCGGCAGCTCGCGCAGTGCCGCCTCGATCTCGCCCAGCTCGATGCGCAGGCCGCGCAGCTTTACCTGATGGTCGCTGCGGCCCAGGTATTCGACTGCGCCGTCGCTGCGCCAGCGCGCCACATCGCCGGTGCGGTAGATGCGCTCCCCTGGCAGGAAGGGATCGGCCAGGAAGCGCTCGGCGGTCAAATCATCGCGGCCGAGGTAGCCACGCGCCAGCTGCACGCCACCCAGATACAGGTCGCCCGGCACACCCACCGGCAGCGGCTGCATCCGCGCGTCCAACACGTACAGGCGGGTATTCCAGACCGGGAAGCCGATCGGTACCGGCCGTGAGCGATCCTGCGCCGAAGCCGGCCAGTAGCTCACGTCCACGGCTGCTTCGGTCGGGCCATACAGGTTGTGCAGTTCGGCCTGCACGCGCCCATGGAAACGATCACGCAGCGATGCGTCCAGCGCCTCGCCACTGGTGAACACGCGGCGCAGCTGCAGGCCTTCGGAGGCCGGCGCGGCAAGGAACGCGTCGAGCATCGACGGCACGAAATGCGCGGTGGTGATGGCATGCGCACGGATCAGCCGCGCCAGCTCGGTCGGATCGCGATGCGCGTCCGGGCCCGCCACCACCAGCGTCGCGCCGCACAGCAGCGGCAGGAAGAACTCCCAGACCGAAACATCGAACGTGGCCGGGGTTTTCTGCAGAACACGGTCATCGGAACGGATGCCGTAGTGCTCGCGCATCCACAGCAGGCGGTTGACGATGGCGCGGTGCTCGATGACGACGCCCTTCGGCTCGCCGGTCGAACCGGAGGTATAGATCACATAGGCTGCATCGCTGGGCGCCGGATCGGCCCACGGTGCTGCGAAACTCAGCGCGGTCCATTGGTCGAGGGCAAGCACCGGCACACCGTCCATGCGCGCCGATACCTCTGCCGCAGCCAGTACGCACGCCGGCTGCGCCGAGGCGAGAATACGCGCGAGGCGCTCATCGGGATGGGCAAGGTCCAGCGGCAGGTAGGCGGCACCCGCACGCAGCACCGCCACCAGCGCGATCACCAGTTCCAGCGAGCGCGGCAATGCCACCGCCACCACACTGCCCGGACCGACCGCCATCGCCCGCAGTTGTGCCGCCAGCGCGAAACTCCGCGCTTCCAGCGTTGCGTAGTCCAGCGTGGTGTCGCCGAACACCAGCGCAGGCGCGTGCGGATCACGATCCATGCCCTGTTGCAGCAGTTCAACCAACGTAGTCTGTGGCAGCGCATGCGCGGTGGCATTGAAACCATGCACCACCTGCTGCGCTTCTGCGACGGTGGCCAGCGGCACCGCCGCGATGTCTCCGGCCTCCAGCGCCGCCGATACGAAATGCAGCAACCGGGTCGCGTGCGCCTCGACATCCTCCCGACTGTACAACGCGGGATTGGCTTCGATCTCCAGATCCAGCAGGTGCTGGCCGTCGCCACGGAAGCCCAGCGTCAGATCATCCACCGGCCCGGTGCACAGCACTTCCAGCGTCGCCCGCACGCCGTTCAGTGCCAGTGGCTTGTAGAACGGCTGCACATTCACCAGCGGACCGTGCAGGCGCTGCTGCGCGCCCACCAGGCCCAGGTCGCGGCGCAACTGCTCGCCACGGTAGCGGCCGTGCTTGCGGCCCTGGCTGAGCTGCCGGCCCAATGCCCGGGTAAACGCCTCGGCACTGCCCTCGCCGGCCGCCACCCGCAGCGGCAGCACATTCATCACCATCGCCGGCACCCGCGCCGATGCGTTGCCGAGCCGCCCCATGTAGGGCACCCCCAGCACCACTTCATCGGCGGCGCTCATCCGCCGCAGGTACTCGGCCGACAACGCGGCCAGCACATCCGGCCAGGGCTGCAGCCAACGCACCGATGCCTGCAGCAGCTGCTCACGGAATGCAGCATCGAGCGGCTGCACCCAGCGCAGCGCGTCGTCACTGGCCGCGAGCGTACCGGCCAGGCCCGCGCCCGCCGGCGCGCCCTGCATCTGTTCGCGCCACCACTGCCCGGCTTGCGTGCGGCGCGGGTCGGCACGATAGGCGGCATCATCGGCCAGCACGCCCGCCAGTCCCGGCAGTGCCTCACCCGCACGACCGGCATACAAGGCGCATACGCGATCAGTGAACAGCGCCATGCCATAGCCATCGGCTGCAAGGTGATGCACACGCAGATACCAGACCCAGCGCTGCCCACCCAGATCGAACAACACCTGCTGGCTTATGCGGTCGCGGGTCGGATCGACCGCGCTGAGCCGGTCGGCCTGCATCAGGGCACGCGCCGCCGATGCCGGCTCGGCCTCGACCGATATATCGCGCAGCGAAAGCAACGGCACATGTGCCGGGTCATGCCACTGCAGCGGTTGGCCGTCGGCCCCCTCGGCAAAGCGCAGTGCGAAGGCCTGGGCTTCGCCCGCTGCCTGGTCTGCCGCGACGACGAACGCGGCCACATCCAGCGGACCGTCGATCCACACCGCATGTGCGGTATTGAACGACGGATTGTCCGGTGCCAGCCGCTGCGCGAACCACAGTCCGGCCTGGGCCTCGGTCAGTGCCACCGGCGTGGCCAGCACAGCGACGTTCATGCGTTCTGCGCGGCCTGCAGTTTCTGCACCACACCCCACCACTGACGCAGCGTGGTGTGCTCGGCCAGCTGCGAGAACTCCAGCGGCAACCCGGTGTTGCCCCAGGCCAGGACCAGGCCGAGCATGCGCATCGAGTCCAGGTCCAGGTCGATCAGGTTGTCGTCGTCACCGATCTCGGCCGGCGTGCACTCCAGCACGCGCGCAACGTCGGCACGCATCCGCTCCAGATCCAGCGCATCACCCGTGGCAGCCATCACAGCACCTCCAGCAACTGATCGGTGGTCATCGGCACGCCACAGGTGCGTGCGATCCAGTGCAGCGCCTGATCGTGATCGGCACGCGAAAAGTCCGCCACCGCATCGGCTGCGATGAACGCCTCGATATCGCGCTGGAACGCCTCCACCACGGTCGCGGTGCAGCCGATATGGGCGTACACGCCGGTGACCAGCAGCTGGTCGCGGCCACGCACCCGCATCAGCGTCTCCAGGTTGCTGCGCTGGAACGCGCTGTAGCGGTGCTTCACCAGCACATGCTCGCCCGGCTGTGGTGCCAGCGCCTCGATGATCGGCTCATGATCGGCACTGCGGCGCATGCCCGGGCCCCACAGGTCGGCCTGCAGGCCACGGTCGCGGCGGTCCTGGTCGCCATGCTGCGCGGTGTAGAACACCGGAATGCCATGTGCGCGACAATGCGCAAGCAGGCGCGCGATGTTGTCCACCGCCGGCCGCAGCGGCGCGTTTCCGGCATCGAACGCGGCCAGGAAGTAGCGCTGCATGTCGTGTACCAGCAGCGCGACACGATCGCGTTGCGGGCGCCAGGGCCCGCGCGCCTGCGGCAGTTCGGCAGCGGTCGGCAAGGAATAGTTGGTGATGCGGGGCAGCGCCATCAGCGCGTTCCTCCTGTCTGTTGCAGATGACGCGCGCGCAGCTGCGCGCGCAGTTCGCGGCGGCTGATCTTGCCGACCGCGGTGGTATCGAAACTGTCGACGAACACGACCTGGTCCGGCACCTTGAACGCCGCCAGGCCGCGCGTACGCATCCAGGCTTTCAGTGCCGGCGCCTTGATCGGCTCCCCCTGCTGGATCACGAACGCGCAGCTGCGCTCACCGAGATACTCGTCAGGAATGGAGACCACGGCGGCGTCGAACACGCCGGGGTGGGCCAGCAGGTGATCTTCAATCTCCTCGGCGGAGATCTTCTCGCCCGCGCGGTTGATGTGGTCACCGGCACGGCCCTGCACCACCAGATAGCCACCGGCCAGCTGCTGCACGCGGTCGCCGGTGCGGTAGAACCCATCGTCGGTGAACGAGCGCGCGTTGGCCACCGCATCGTTGTGATAGCCACGGATGGTGTACGGGCCGCGGGTCAGCAGATGGCCCACTTCGCCTTCGGCCACCGGCTGGTCGTGGTCATCGACCACGCGCACTTCGTCGTCCGGGCTGATCGGCCGGCCCTGGCAGGCCACGATCAGTTCCTCCGGATCATCCAGCCGGGTGTAGTTGACCAGGCCTTCGGCCATGCCAAACACCTGCTGCAGGGTGCAGCCCAGGCCGTCGATCACGCGCCGTGCGGCTTCCGGTACCAGTTTGGCGCCGCCTACCTGCAGTACCTGCAGGCTGGACAGATCGTGCGGAGTGGTTGCCGCCGCCTGCGCCCACAGCAGCGCCAGCGACGGCACCAGTCCGCAGCAGGTCACCTGTTCGCGGGCGATCAGCGGGAAGGCCGCATCCGGGCCGGGACCGGGGCTGAGCACCACGCGGGCGCCGGCATACAGCGCACCGAAGAAGCCGGGCGAACTCATCGGGAAGTTGTGCGCGGCCGGCAGCGCGACCAGGTAGACGCTGTCGCGGTCGATGCCGCAGAGGTCATTGCTGGCGCGGAACGAATAGATGTAGTCGTCGTGCGTGCGCGGGATCAGCTTGGACAGGCCGGTGCTGCCACCGGAGATCTGCAGGAACGCCACCGACTGCGGATCCGGGTCGGCCGGCAGCTCGCTGCGATCGCCCTGCAGCGCCTGCAGCGCGGTGAACTCCGCCGCATCGCCATCGATGACCACGTGGCGCAGCGCCGGCACCTCGGCCTGCAGCGCCCGCGCCAACCCGCGATGATCAAAGCCATCGTGCAGGTCGGCAGTGATGTAGGCACTGGCCTCGGCCTTGTTGGCGAAGTGCACCAGCTCGGTGATGCGATGCGCCGGCAACGCATATACCGGCACCAGACCCGCACGGAACAGTCCGCATACGGTGGTGATGAATCCGGCGGTGTTGCCCAGCTGCACCAGCACCCGCTCACCGGGCTGCAGGCCGAGTGCCAGCAGTCCGGCACCGATGCGACCGGCTTCGTGCCACAGCTGCGCGTAGCTCAGGCGGACATCGCCGGCGACCACCGCGATGTCATCCGCATAGCGTTCCGCGCGCTCGCGCAGGAACGCCGGGAAGGTCTCGCCCCGCCAGTGGCCGGCCTCGCGATAGCGCGCCATCAGTTCATCAGGCCACACCTGCTGCAGTGGCAGGCGGGAGGAATCAGTGGAGGTAGTCATGCGGCAGGCTCGATGACGGGCGCGGATTCCTGGACACCCAGCGCGTTCAACAGGGCAGCGAACTTCGCCGCGGTTTCGGCCACCTCGGCCTCGGGTTCCGATTCGGCGACGATGCCGGCACCGGCATACAGGCGCAGCTGCGTGCCCTGCAGGCGTGCGCAGCGGATCGCCACGTACCAGTCGCCGTCACCCTGCGCATCCAGCCAGCCCACGGCGCCGGCGTAAAAGCCGCGCGGCACCGGTTCCAGTTCGCGGATGCGCTGCAGTGCCGCCAGCCGCGGCGTACCGCAGACCGCCGGCGTGGGGTGCAGCTGTGCCAGCAGGTCGGCGGCAGACGTCTGCGGATCCTTCAGGGTGGCATGGATGCGGGTGCCCAGGTGCCACATGCTGGCGGTGGCATGCAGCACCGGCCGTGGCTGTGCATCGATGTGGCTGCAGTACGGTGCCAGGCCCTCGACGATGGCGTCCACCACATGGCGATGCTCGTCATGGTCCTTGGTCGAGGCCAGCAGCGCCTGCGCGGCACGCTCGTCCTCGGCAGCATCGGCGCTGCGGCGTGCTGAACCGGCGAGTGGATGCGACAGCAGTTCGGCACCGCGCTTGCGCAGCAGCAGTTCCGGGGTTGCCCCCACCAGCCACGCCGGCGCCTGGCCCAGCTCCACCGGCAACGGCACCGCGTAGGTCGCCACCGACGGATCCGCGCCCAGGCGCGCCAGCAGCACGTCCGGCGACAGCGCCTGGCGGGTGCGTGCCAACAGGCTGCGCGCCAGCACCACCTTGTGCAGGTTCTGCTCGGGCGCACGCAGGACCTGCACCGCCGCGGCAACCGCTGACGCATAGTCCTGCGGCACAGGTTCGGCCTGCAGGGCGCCGTCCAGCGGCGGTGCGGCCTGCGGTTGCAATGCCAGCGCAGGCAACAGGCGCTCGGGCTGGTACAACGCATCGTCCGCACGCGGTTCGAACGGCACCGCGCCAACCAACAGGCCCGGACCACCGCGCTGCTGGGCAAAGAACTCCGAAACGCGCTCTGCCAGCGTCGCCAGTGCACCGGCCGGCAGCGCGGCGCGGCAGCCACGTGCGTGCACGTGCTGGCCGGCATGCTGCAGCAGGAACAACGACGCGTCGTCGATGGAATCCAGGGCCGGCGGCGCAGCCTCCGGCCACGCGCCCTGCATCAGGGAATCGTTCATGGGGTCTCCTTCATCCGATACGCGGCGGCCAGCGCGCACAGCAACAGCAGCAGCGCGCCCACCAGCAGATAGGGCAGGCTGGGCCCGCCGCGATACAACAGCGTGCCGAGCATCGGCCCGGCCACCATGCCCAGCCCCTGCGCGGCCGCCACCGTGCCGGCCGCGGCGCCCTGCTCGTGCGCCTCCACCGCATCGGCGGCCAGCGCCTGGAACGAGGGGAATACGAAACCCATGCCGAACGCGGCCAGCGCGTACGCCGCCGGCAACTGCCAGGCCTGCTGCACGCCAGCCACCGAAGCGAAACCGATACCGGAAATCAACGCACCCAGGATGATCCAGCGCCGCGGATGCACCTCCAGCTTCATCACCAGCGCCTGCGCCAGGATCAGGCCGACGCCGACCGCTGTGAGCGCGATACCCGCCATGCGCGCGCCCGCCGCTGCATCCAGGCCGAGGCGGTCGATCGCGAAAAAGCCGACCGTGACCTGCGCGATGGTCACCGAGATCATGGCGATGAACGCCGCCAGCTGTGGCAGGCGCAGGCGCGGGTCGAGACGGCTCATCGGCTGGCGGCGTTGCGCAGAAGCGCTCTCCACCGGCGGTGTGGCCGGCAACCGCCACGCCAGCAATGCCAGCGCAAGCAGCGGCAACAATGCGGCCACATACAGCGCCAGCGACAGATTCGTATAGGCCAGCCAGCCAGCGGCGGCCGGGCCAAGCACCATGCCCAGCGCGTTGGCGCTGCCCAGGCGAGCGAGGAATTTCGCACGTTGGCCGGTCGGTGCCTTGTCGGCGATCAGCGCGGCAGCGGTAGGAGGCACCGCGGCGTAGAACAGGCCGATCAGGCCACGCGCACCGACCAGCACCAGCACCGATACCAACACAGGCGGCACCGCCTGCAGGGCCACGTCGATGAACACCGCCAGCGCGATGTAGACCACGGTGTAGGCACTCATCGCCAGCATCAGCACGCGCTTGCGGCCGATGCGGTCGCTGAGCTGGCCCCACGGGCGCGCGGCCAGCATCCACAACACACCGGCGGCGGTGACCGAGAGGCCGGCATGCCACTCGGACAAACCGAGCATGCGGACCACCGGACCGATCACGGCGACGAAGGACATCATCGCCATGGTGCCGATCAGGGCAGCCAACACCAGCGCCGGCAAGCCGGGAACGACGGGACGTGCGTGCATGAAACACCAGCCGTAACAGGAAAGGATGGCCGGGCGCGTCTGTACGCCCCCGCCCGGCATCGGTCCTGCTCAGGGCCCGATGCCATCCTTAAATGATAACGGCTCGTATTTGCATTTGATACCCATTCTCTTGAATGGGCATGCAACAGTGGGTTCAGCGCATTGCACGCAGGCCCAGCAGGCCACGGCGCTTGAACCACCACTCCAGCGGCAGCGTCACCAGCGGCGGGATCGCCGCCAGCAGTGCCAGGGCACTGGCCCACCACGGCCAGCGCAGCCGCACCGCCGCGAACAGCGTCACCGCCACATAGACCAGGAACGCCACGCCGTGCAGGGGTCCGAACAACTTCACCAGCGCCACGTTGGCCATCGGGCCGTACTTCATCCACATGCCGATGAGCAGGCCGGCCCAGGTCACGGCCTCGATGAAAGCGACCACCGCGAACAGGCGTCCGGCCGGGTGCATGGGGGAACGTTGGGTCACGCGGAGCTCCAGCATCGGGATATCAAATGCGAATGATACGCAGATGCGAACCCCATGTAGAGTCGAGCCGTGCTCGACTGCTGGAACGTGTCCACCAAGGTGGACATCTACCGGAGCACATCCGGCAGAACCTGCTCGCCGATCTCGCGCAGCACCGCGTCCATCGGCCGTCCGTTGTCGACCAGATTGAACATCACGTGCGCCACACCCTGCGCATGCACGCGCAGCAGGTAGTCACGCAGGCCATCGCGGCCGACCTTCAGGCCCAGCGGCAGCGGCTCGGATGGCGCCTGCGGATCCGCCTGCAGGTCCAGCAGCATCGACTGCACGAACGGCTTGCCCGGCCCGCCGCGCTGCACCAGCGCCTGCTGCCACAGGCCGATGCGTCCTTCCTGCGCAACCTCCTCGCGGTGATAGGTTGCCCAACCTTCGCTTTCACGCGCGATCCATTGCAGGCTCTGCCGCGCAGTACCCACCACCAGCATCGGAATCCGCGTTGCCGGCGCCGGCAGCACGTCGAAACCACCGGTCGCCTGCAGTACGGCGGTCCGTTCATCGGCCTCTGGTGACAACGCTGCGCGCAACAACGTCCAGCGCTCACGGAACGCCGCCGCCCTGCCCTCCAGATCCTCACCGAACGCGGCAAATTCTTCCGGGCGGTCACCCGAACCCAGGCCCAGCACGAAGCGCCCGCCACTGATCCGGTCCAGGCTCAAGGCCGACTTCGCCACCTGCAGCGGCTGGCGCAATGGCAGCACGATGGCTGCGCTGCCGACCACGATGCGCTCAGTCGCGGCAGCCAGCATGCCCAGCCACAGGAACGGGTCATCCAGCGCACTCGCTGTTGCATCCGGGCCCTGCGGCACCATCAACGGTACATCGCGGGTCCAAAGCGCGGCGAAGCCAAGATCATCGGCCAACCGCGCGATCCGCCTGGCTTCATGTGGATCGGCCAGCCCATGTGCGGCGACAGGCGTCATCAGGCCCAGGCTCAGACCCTGTTGCGGAAACAAGGCAGCATAAGCAGGATTGAAATCACTCATGCCGCCAGCTTAGCGTGCAGACCTGCGGCGACGATGACGCGCCGCCCACCACTGGAAGAACACTGCATGCCGACGATCCGCCCTGCCCACGTCGATGACCTGCCCGCGATCAGCGCGGTGTGCCTGGCTGCGTTCACTGCAGCGGTGGCGCCTTCGCTCAGCGCTGCCGGTATCGCCACCTTCGGCAGTGTCGCAGCAGCCGACGCATTTGGTGCGCGCCTGCAGGGTGACAACCACATCCTGGTGGCCGAACAGGATGCGCGCGTGGTCGGCGTGGTCGAACTGAAGGAGGGCCGGCACCTGGCAATGCTGTTCGTCGATCCCGCCTGCCAGGGCCAGGGCATCGGCCATGCCTTGTTCGAAGCCGTGCTGCCGCAGGCACGCGAGCCGGTACTGACGGTGCGCGCCTCGCTCAACGCAGTGCCTACCTACCTGCGCTATGGCTTTGTGCTGGATGGGGAGGTCGGCGAGTTCAACGGGCTGGTGTACCAGCAGATGGTGCGGGCAGCGGCCTGAAGGCATCCGCCCGGCAATGCCCGGTGAGCGTCATGCCCTGCGGCACGCCTGTCATAAGCAAACTGAATCAGCAGGCTCCCCGGCGGTTCCTACAATGGCCTGTCACCCTGCCCTTCGAGATGCTGCCGATGCGCGTCGCGCTTTCCGTGTTGCTGCTGGCTTCGGCGCTGAGCGCCTGCACCCCGGCCCCGGTATCCACCGCCAACCCTGCCGAGGCACCCGCGCCGGCATCCGCCATCGCCTGGCGCCAGGGCGATGTGGACGATGCCTTCGCCGAAGCCGCCGACAGCGGCAAGCCGGTGCTGCTGTACTGGGGTGCGGTCTGGTGCCCGCCGTGCAACCAGCTCAAGGCGGGCCTGTTCAAGGACCCGGCCTTCATCGCGCTGACCAGCAAATTCGTTCCCGTCTACCTGGATGGCGACGAGGAAGGTGCGCAGGCCTGGGGCGAACGCTTCGGCGTACGCGGCTATCCGACCCTGATCGTGCTGGACCCACAGCGCAACGAAATCACCCGCGTGGCTGGCGGCAATGACGCCGCCGAACTGACCCGGGCCCTCACCGTCGCTGCAGGCCGCCGCAGTGCTGTTGCCGCCACCTTGGCCACCGCGCTGGCAACGCCGGACCGGCTGGCCGCCGAAGACTGGCAGGTGCTGGGCGACTACGGCTGGGAAGTGGACGCCAACCGCCTGGCCGGCGAGCGCAGGAGCCAGGATGTGCTGCGCCAGTTGTCCAAGGCCGCACCGGACGCCGCCCTGCAGCGCCGTTTCGCCCTGCTGGCTCTGGCTACAGCCGAAAAGCCCGATGCCTCGCCCACCGAAGTGCGCGAGCTGCTGCAGGTCGTACTGGCACAACCGGCGGAAGTGCGCCGCAATCGTGAATTGCTCAGCTATGCAGGCGTGCAGCTGGTCAAGCAGGCCAGTGCCGGCCCGGCCACCAGCAACACGCTCGGACAGCAGCTGCTGGTCGCACTGGAGCGTGCCGACGCCGAGCGCGGTGACCGCGCCGACGACGCGTTGTCGCGTGCGCTGACCGAAGTATCGCTGGCCCGCCAGCAGCAGCCCAGGGGCGCACTGCCCGCGCCGCTGGTCGAGCGGGTCAAGCAGCGCGTGGCCGCTGCCGATGCCGCCGCCACCGATGCGCATGCACGCCAGGCCACGATCAGCAGCGCGGTGTACGCATTGCGCGAGGTAGGTGACGACGCGGGTGCCGAGGCGCTGTTGCTGGCCGAGCTGAAGCGCAGCGAGCAGCCGTACTACTACATGCCCGAGCTGGCCGAACTGGCCGAGCAGCGCGGCGACACCGCCGGTGCGCTGGAGTGGTTGAAGCGCGCCTACGATGGTGCACAGGGCCCGGCCACCCGCGTGCAATGGGGCGTGCTGTACGTGGAAGGCCTGCTGAAGCTGGCGCCGGACGATGCACCGCGCATCGAGCAGGCGACCGCGTCGCTGATCGCCGAGCTGGAGGCACAGCCGTCGGGTTACCACCAGCGCACCCGCCAGCGCTTCGAGCGACTTGCCGCGCAGTTGAAGGCGTGGAGCGGCAAGCACCAGGGTGCGGAGACGCTGGCACGGCTGCAGCTGCGGATGCAGCAGGCCTGCGGTGACCAGGTGGATGGTGCGTGCAAGGACTGGTTGAGTTGAGTTGATGAAAGCGCTGGCGGCGGGTTCGCCTGCCGGCGCTTTTGTTGATCCGTGTAGGAGGGGGCGGGGGCCGCTGGCCAGGACACGCAAAAGCCCCTCCATGGTGCTCGATGGCGCCATCCTTGGCGCCAACGGTCCTGTCCAGCGGCCCCCGCCCCCTCCTGACAGTTTCCTGCGAGCGGGGGCAGCGCATCAACGCGCCGGTGAGGGTTCGGAAAGCGGGTTCTGGTAGTGCCGGCCGCTGGCCGGCAACCCGACCTTCGCTGAATGCCGGCCAGCGGCCGGCACTACCATGCCTCCGTCTAGACCTCTTGATCTCTTGACCTCAACCAATGTTGAGGTGCGATAACGATCTCCCCACGGCCAGCCCTTCTGGCCTTCCCCACGGAGATTGCTTCGATGTCGTACTCGCTTCCCCCGCTCCCCTATGCCTATGACGCCCTCGAGCCGCATTTCGATGCGCGCACGATGGAGATCCACCACAGCAAGCACCACCAGACCTACGTCAACAACCTCAATGCCGCCATCGAGCAGGCCGGCATCGCCGAGCAGCCGGTCGAGGCGCTGATCGCCAACCTCGATGCAGTGCCCGAGGCGCAGCGTGGCGCAGTCCGCAACAACGGCGGTGGCCACACCAACCACAGCCTGTTCTGGACCGTGCTCAGCGCCAACGGCGGCACGCCCGATGATGAGCTGGCCGCCGCCATCGACCGCGATCTGGGTGGCTTCGATGCCTTCAAGGAGGCCTTCACCAAGGCCGCGCAGACCCGCTTCGGCAGTGGCTGGGCCTGGCTGACCAGCGATCGCGACGGCCGCCTGAAGGTTGAAAGCAGCGCCAACCAGGACAGCCCGCTGATGGGTGCAACGGTCGGCCTGTCCGGCAATACCCCGATCCTCGCACTGGACGTCTGGGAACACGCCTACTACCTGCACTACCAGAACCGCCGCCCGGACTACATCGGTGCGTTCTTCAACATCATCAACTGGGCCGAGGTCGGCCGGCGCTACCGCCAGGCCCGGGCCTCATGAGCGGCGAGACACTGCCGTACGCCGGGCCGTGGGCGGGGGTCTTCCCCGCCCCGGCCCCGGTGCCGTCGGTCGAGATGCCGCCGCGTGCCCTGCGGCGGCTGCTCGGCCACTTTCCTACCGGCGTGGCCATCGTCTGCGCGCGCGATGCGCAGGGCAAGCCCATCGGCCTGACCATCAATTCGTTCGTGCCGGTGTCATTGCAGCCGCCACTGGTGCTGTGGAACCTGGCGTTGCACGCGCAGAGTCTTTCCACCTTCCAGCGCGCCACCCGCTTTGCGATCAGCGTGCTGGCGGCCGACCAGGAAGCACTGGCCCGGCGCTTTGCCGATCCGCAGGTACGCAACCGCTTCGACGGGCTGGCATTGCTGGATGACGACGAGGACGCCCCGCCACGCATCGCCGGTGCGGTAGCGCATCTCACCTGCACCCGCCATGCGCAGTGGCCGGTGGGCGATCACCTGTTGCTGGCCGGCCGCATCATCGAAGTGCACGAGAACGGCGGCGCGCCACTGTTGTTCCATCGCGGCCGCTTCCAGCCGGGACCGGCCGAGTTGCTGGTGGAGGTGCGCTGATGAACATCGAGGCTCTGGAATGCATGCTCGCCAGCGGCAAGGACGGCGCGCTGCTGCGCTTCGGCCTGGGCAAGGGCTGGCTGGATGCCGGCAACCCGGTGCGCGCGGCAACCCATCTGGGCCGTTGCGTGGTCCTTGATCCGCAGTATTCGGCGGCGTGGAAGCTGCTGGGCAAGGCCTGGCTGGCCAGTGGCCAGCCGCAGGCGGCGCGCGAAGCGTGGCAACGCGGGCTGAGCGTGGCCGGCAGCAAGGGCGACCAGCAGGCACGCAAGGAAATGCAGGTATTCCTGCGTCGCCTGGACCGCGAACAGGCGGCCCTGGCGAAGGCGGGCTGAGTCGATCAGCCCGCGTTGGCCGATGCCGGTGCGGACATGATGTCCGACATCGGCAGGCGGCGCGGCTTGCTCGGGAACGCGTGGCGCAGGATGCGCCAGACCACCTGGCCGAACTGGCGCGGCAGCGAGCCGTTGTTGTAGTGCTGGCCGTAACGGCGGCAGATGTCCTTCACTTCCTTGGCGATGGCCGCATAGCGGTTGGCCGGCAGGTCCGGGTAGAAGTGGTGCTCGATCTGGTGGCTGAGGTTGCCCGACAGCACGTTGATCAGGAAGCCGCCACTGATGTTCGACGAACCGCGCAGCTGGCGCAGGTACCAATGGCCGCGCGACTCATTGCGCAGGCACTCCTTCGGGAAGGTTTCCGATTCGGCGGTGAAGTGCCCGCAGAAGATGATCACGTAGGTCCAGATGTTGCGCAGGCCGTTGGCGACCAGGTTGCCCAGCATCACCGTGAGGAAGAACGGACCGGCCAGCAGCGGGAAGAACACGTAGTCCTTCAGAACCTGGCGCAGCATCTTGCGCGCCACCGGGCGGGTCTGCATCCACATCGCACGGCCACTGATGCGGCCCTTCAGCCAGCGGCCCAGGCGCAGGTCCTGCGCGGCCACGCCCCACTGGAACAGCAGCGCGAAGATCGGCGCGATGATCGGCTGCAGCAGGTAGAACGGCTTCCAGCGCTGTTCCGGGAAGATGCGCAGCAGGCCGTAGCCGATGTCATCGTCCATGCCACGCACGTTGGTGTAGGTGTGGTGGCGGAAATTGTGGGTCTTGCGCCAGTTGTCGGCGGTGGCAACGATGTCCCACTCGTAGGTGTTGCCGTTGAGCTTGGGGTCGCCGGTCCAGTCGAACTGGCCGTGCATGACGTTGTGGCCCAGCTCCATGTTCTCCAGGATCTTCGACAGCGCCAGCAGCAGCGTGCCGGTGATCGCGGCCGGCCACAGCAGCGGCATCCAGAACAACGGCGAGAACGCCGCCAGGAACAGCAGGCCACGGCCACCCACGCCGAACCAGCGCACGGCGGCGGCCACGCGGCGGATGTAGCGGGTATCGGAGGCGCCGAGGCTGCCGATCACACGGTCGCGGATCGCGTCGAGTTCCTCACCGAAGGCATGCATCTCGGCGGTGCTCAGGGCACGGTCGGTAGCGCGGGTCATGGCAGGCGTCCTCAGAGATCCAGGGTCAGGTCGGTGGTCGGTGCGCTCACGCAGATCCGCACCGGCTGTGCCGATTCGGACTGCAGGTCGCCGGTGCGCAGGTGGCGGGTGGCGCCACTGACGCGGTCACAGCTGCAGCTGTTGCAGATACCCATGCGGCAGCCGTGTTTGGGCTTGATGCCATGCGCTTCGAGGCTTTCCAGCAGCGAGCGGCCCCGCGGCACGCTCAGCTGGCGGCCACTGCGCGCAAGCGTCAGCGACACCTCACCTTCGCTGCTGGCATCGCGCAACGGCGCCGGCGGGGTGAAGGCTTCGGCCTGGAAGCCGGCCACCTGATGTGCCAGGCGTTCACGCGCGGCGGCAACGAAGCCGTCCGGGCCGCAGGCCAGCACATGGCGCTGCGCCAACGGCGTGTCATCGCCGGGCACCTGCAGATCATGGGTATCGATACGCGCGGCCGGCACCTCACCCTCGCGGGTGGTCAGCAGGTGCACGCGCAGGTTCGGATGCGCTGCGGCCAGCGCCTGCAGTTCATCACGGAACTGCAGATGGGCAGCGGTGCGCTCCCAGTAGAACAGGTCCACCGGCGCCGCCAGCGGACGCTGGCAGGTGTCGCGCAGCAGGCTGCGCATCGGCGTGATGCCACTGCCGGCCGCCAGCAGCAGCACCGGCGCCGCAGCCGGCATATGGAATTCGCCGAAGGCGGCATCGAGGCGGAACAGCTCGCCCGGCTGTGCATGGTTCACCAAGTGCTGGCTGACCCGGCCGCCATCGATCGCCTTGACGGTGATCGCCAGCTCGCGCCGCCCCAGTGCGGTGGGGCTGTAGCTGCGCTGCCACAGGCGCCCTTCAATCTCGACGCCGAGGGTGACGTGCTGGCCGGCACGCATGCCGGCCCAGTGCCGGTTGGTGCGCAGGACCAGGGTCGCCGCGCCCTCCCCGGCCGGCTCGCGCCGGACCAGGCGGGCCACCGGCTCGCGCAGGGTCCACAGGGGATTGAGCTGGCCCGCCCAGAAATCGAACAGCGACGGCGAGACCCAGCGGTATGGAGAGAACAGGGACGGACGGACGACAGCGCTCATGGGCGCACTATACGGGCGCACATACACCTGTGTATACATGTGTATATTGAACCGGATTGGGTATGATTCAGCCTCGCCCCACCGGAACCCCCATGGCCGCCGCCACCGCTTTGTCGACGCCCGAAGATGCCAACAGCCCGGCCCGCCGTACGGTGAGCCGCGAGGATCTGCTGGCTGCTGCCCTGAAACTGATCGGGCCGCACCGCAGCCTGTCCACGCTCAGCCTGCGCGAAGTGGCGCGTGAGGCTGGCATCGCGCCGAACAGCTTCTACCGGCAGTTCCGCGACATGGACGAACTGGCCGTGGCGCTCATCGATGCGGCCGGCCGCTCGCTGCGCACCATCATCGGCGAGGCCCGGCAACGCGCCACCTCCACCGCCACCAGCGTGGTGCGGGTCTCGGTGGAGACCTTCATGGAGCAGCTGCGCGCCGACGACAAGCTGCTGCACGTGCTGCTGCGCGAGGGCGCAGTCGGCTCGGACGACTTCAAGCACGCGGTCGAACGCGAGCTGCACTATTTCGAGGAAGAGCTGCAGCACGACCTGGTGCGCCTGGCCGCACTGGATGGCGCCGTACTGCATGCCCCGGAACTGGTGGCCAAGGCCATCACCCGGCTGGTGTTCGCGATGGGTGCCACCGCCATGGACCTGCCACCGGAGAAGGATCCGGAGCTGGTCGAACAGATCTCCACGATGATCCGCATGATCATCGTCGGCGCCCGTACCCCCGCCGCGTTTCGCCGCGGCTGATCGAGGCCCCTGGGTCGGCTCCCTTTCCAGAGGAAAGGGCTCTGACCCGCCTCAGCTCCATGAAGCCCGCCACGCAGCGCCACGGCGCCGATGAACTGTGGCCGCTGTCACGGATTTAGATTGCAGATGCGCAGCTTGAGCATCCTGCACGCGCCATTCACTGCGCTCTCACGCACGCTGAATTATTCAGACCACGCGCTCCATTCAGTTTGGTGAGTTATTGAACGGGGTTTGAATCCGGCAAGTGCCGCTGCTGTCGTTTCAGATTAATTGCATGGCCCAGGCAAGACCCGATCCGCACAGTGCCGCCTCCGGTCCTGCGGATGCAGGTCCCCCCAATAGGCTTCAAGGAGAAACACCCATGCGCATGATGCAGTTCACGCCGAAGTTTCCTTCCACGTTTGTCCGTTCGCGGTTGGGTCTGGCCGTAGCCAGCTCATTGATGCTCGCCGCCATGGGCACCGCAAATGCTGTCGACGTCGGCCCAGGCCAGACCGTCACCATCACCCCAGGAAGTGCCTTCGAAGGACAGAATCTCTCCGTCCATGGAGGAACCGCCAATGTTCTCGGCGCTCGCATGGGTGCACTGGACTCGTACTCTGCAGGCGGCACCTACCAAACAATCATCAACGCAGATGGTGCTGGCTTCACGTCAACCACGGGCAATTTCGTACGGAGCTCAACAGCGGTCTTCCGCAATTCGGTGCTGAGCGCTACAACCGGCCCGGCCCTTGGTTTGGCACGATCAGGCGCCGTCGATGGCAATGGGCGGCCCTATCCAAGGGCGACGTTGATCAATAG
Organism: Stenotrophomonas sp. 62841_Sma; assembly: GCF_056482945.1. Taxonomy (NCBI): domain Bacteria; kingdom Pseudomonadati; phylum Pseudomonadota; class Gammaproteobacteria; order Lysobacterales; family Lysobacteraceae; genus Stenotrophomonas; species Stenotrophomonas sp. 62841_Sma. The sequence goes on from NZ_CM151224.1 coordinate 2,720,899, forward strand.
CTCCCTCACATCCACGCGCGTTGGATTGCAGGTGTTCGCCGGCGGTTACGCCGATGCCGACAGTTCGACCATTTCCGGCGGTACGTATGGGGTCTCTGTCGGTGCGGGCTCCGTTTCGCTGCGCAATGGCTCGACGGTCAACGGAGTCACGGCTGGGATCCTGATCAGTTCAAACCCAACCATCGAAGAGAATCTTGCGGACTGGGGCGTCACGGTCGATGGCTCACACATCGAAGCAAGCAACGGCAGTGCCATTTTGTTCGGCGCTCATCTGCCTTCTGTATCCCGCCCGGATACGCTGTTGATACAGAATGGTGCGACTCTGGTGGGGAGCAATGGCGTCCTCATCTCCACCCGCGACAACGCCCACTTCGACGTCACCGCCCGCACCTCCACGCTCAAGGGCGATATCACCATCGCCGATACCGCCACCGGCACGCTGCGCTTCCTTGACGGCCTCGACCTCACCGGCCGCATCCTCGGCCCGGCCGACGTCATCGTCGACCAGGGCGGCCGCTGGACGCTGTCCGGCGACAGCAACACCGGCAACCTCACCCTGGGTGCGGGCAGCGACATCTTCCTCGGTGCTGCGGGTAGTGCGGCCTATCCGCAGCTGACCGTCAACGGCAACTACGCCGGCAATGGCGGCACCCTGCACTTCAACACGGTACTGGCCGGCGACGATGCGGCAAGCTCGCGCGTGCATGTCACCGGCAATACCAGCGGCACCACCCAGGTCACCGTCAACAACATTGCCGGCGCTGGTGCGCAGACCGTCAACGGCATTCCGTTGATGCAGGTGGACGGTGCCAGCAATGGTCACCTCGCGCTGCAGGGCCGCGCCATCGGTGGCATGTACGAGTATTTCCTGCGCAAGGGCACTCCGGGCGCGACCAACGGCAACTGGTACCTGACCTCGGCCTACACCGGCAATCCGTGCGACATCAATCCGGCGCTGCCGGAGTGCCAGGGCACTGGTCCGGTGGATCCGGTCGATCCTGTTGACCCGGTCGATCCGGTGGACCCGGTCAATCCCGTCGATCCGGTCCCCGTGTTGCGTCCGGAGCCGGGCGCGTACCTGGCCAACCAGGCCGCGGCCGTGCAGATGTTCCAGCTGCGCCGCCACGACCGCGGCGAGCCCGGCTTCGACCGCGCCCGCATCGGCACCTGGGTGCGCGCCGGGCGTGACCAGCTGCAGGCGAACGTGGCTGGCCAGGTCGATGCCCGTACCCACATCAACATGCTGCAGCTGGGCAGCGATGTCTGGCGCTGGGGCGATGGCCGTGGCCAGGTCGGCGTGATGCTGGGCACCGGCGAGGCGACCACGCAGGCGGTGTCGACGCTGAGCGGTTATGGCACGCGTGGCAAGGTCAAGGGCAAGTCGGCCGGTGTCTACCTGGGTTGGGTGCAGGATGCACAGAGCAGTGCCGGCCTGTATGTGGACGGCTGGCTGCAGGCAGCACGCTTCGACAACGAGGTGCAGGGCGAAGGCATCGCCCGCGAGACCTACGATTCCAGGACCCGCAGTGCGTCGCTGGAAGCCGGATATGCCTGGGCCATCCGCAGCAGTGAGGCCAGCACGCTGTACCTGCAGCCGCAGGCGCAGCTGACCTGGACCGACTACGACGGTGACAGCCTGATCGAAAACAATGGCACCACGGTCGAGGATGGTCGCGGCGGCGGCCTCAACAGCCGCCTCGGCGTACGCCTGTTTGGCCAGAGCACGCTGCAGGGCAACCGCGTGCAGCCGTTCCTGGCGGCGAACTGGCTGCGTGGCCAGCGCGATGAGGCCATGCGCTTCAACAGTGAGTCGTTGAGCGCGAAGACGCCGGAGAACCGCTACGAAGTGCAGGCCGGTGCCCAGCTGCAGCTGGGCCAGCGCTGGAGCGCATGGGGTGACCTGCGTGTGCAGCGTGGCGACAGCGGCTATCGCAACCACGGTGCCCAGGTGGGCCTGCGCGCCGCCTGGTAATCCCCTCGCCGCCCCGGGGCCAGACCGGGGCGGCGTTCCTCGATTTCGATCGCACCCTGCCGGGCATGACATCCGGCAGGGTTCTGGCGTTGATTTGTAATGTTATAACACAGTCGTCCGCGATGTTCTGATCCTGCTTCCGGCGTCGTGATTGCACGGACTTATTTATATAGCCATTGCTATATCTATAACCCTCTGCTTTCATATGCGTCAGCCAGGTCGCCCTCGCCGCCTTTCCTCTCCCAAGGACGACGCCTTCATGCCCGTTTCCAGACCCTTTTCCCGCCGGCTGCCTCTGGCTGCCGCCATCGCCCTGACCCTGCCGCTGCCCGTGCTGGCAGCCACACCAAAGCCGACCGAGCTGGACCGCGTGCAGGTCAAGGTCAGCACTGCCACCCGCAGCGAACGCCTGCTGTCCGATGTCCCGATCCGCACCGAAGTGCTGCGCAAGGAAGACATCGCGCTGCGCGCGGCCACTGACTTCTCGCGTGCCGCAGAGCTGATCAACGGCCTGCGCGTGGAAAGCAACTGCCAGAACTGCAACACCAGCGAGGTACAGCTGCTGGGCCTGCCCGGCGCCTACAACCAGTTGCTGTTCGATGGCATCCCGCTACTGTCCACGCTGGGCAGCGTGTACGGCCTGGAACAGATTCCGGCCGGGTTCGTCGACCGCATCGAAGTGGTCAAGGGCGGTGGTTCGGCGCTGTACGGACCGGGCGCGGTGGCCGGTGTGATCAACCTGATCCCGCCGCTGCCGGCGCGCAGCGGTGGCCATGTGCAGGCCGGCGTGGACGTGCTGAAAGGCACGCCGCAGAAGAATGCCGATGTGCGCCTCGACCTGGTGGCCAAGGACGCCGACGCCGGGCTGTCGGTGATTGCCCAGCGCAACTGGAACAGCGGCATCGACTACAACGCTGACGGCTACACCGAGATCACCCGCAAGAACCTCAAGGTCGGCGGACTGCAGGCCTGGTATGCGCCCACACCGGGCACACGGCTGCGCCTGGACCTGCAGGTGACCGATGAAACCCGCCGCGGCGGCAACCGCCTGGACCAGCCCGAATACCTGGCCAACATCGCCGAATCGCTGGATACGAAGTACCGGCGCGGCAGCGTGTCGTGGGATCAGGAGATCAATGCCGACGTCGATTTCCGCCTGGCCTATGCCTTCGCCGACATCGACCGTGACAGCTTCTATGGCGGCCTGGGCGATGTGGTCACCGATCCGTCTGCGCCTGGCTATGACCCGTCGCAGCTGGACCCGAACGTGGCCGGCAGCGCGGCCTCGCGGTCGTGGCGCCAGTACGGCCGCACCCACAACCCGCTGCACTACATCGACAGCCAGTTGAACTGGCGGTTGGGGGCGCACGCGCTGGCCTTCGGCGTGCAGTACAAGCACGAGGCGCTGCGCGACGACAACCGCACCGGTGACGGCCAGCGGCTGGCAGTGCTGGAGGACGCTACCTTCCACAACCTGGGCGCCTTCATCCAGGACGAGTGGAGCCTGCGCGACAACGTCGACCTGGTGCTGGGTGCGCGCGTGGACAAGAGCTCGGAGCTGGACAGCGCGGTGTACTCGCCGCGCATCGCGCTGGCTTGGCAGGCCACGCCCAACCTGAAGTGGCGCGCCGGCATTGCCACCGGCTTCCGTGCCCCAGAGATCTTCGTTGAGGATGTGCATGTCGATACGCTGGGTGGCGAACAGGTGCGCGTGCGCAACACCGACGGCCTGAAGGAAGAGCGCGCGTTGACCACCCTGTTCGGCTTCGACTGGCGCTCGGACCCGGCCAATCCGGTGTGGAGCTGGGATGCCACCGCCTCGTATGCGCGCATCCGCGACACCTTCGCACTGGGCGAGATCCAGCGCGGCGATGACGGACAGCTCAGTCAGCTGCGCTACAACGCGTCCGGTTCCAACGTGCTGGGCGCGGAAACCAACCTCGGCTGGCAGCCGTCGCCACAGTGGCGCCTGACCGCGGGTGCCTCGTGGTACCGCTCGCGTTTCCGCGAACCGCAGCGCATCTTCGACGACACCGGCGACGGCGGCGACACCGTCATCGAAAGCCGCGACTACCTGAAGACGCCGCGCTGGACCGGCCTGGCCCAGCTCAGCTGGATGCCGGCCGAGCCGTGGGAGACCTTCGTCGCGCTGCGCCACACCGGCCCGATGTCGGTGCTGAACAACCGGCTGGGCGAACTGCACCGCACGCGTTCATTCCTGGTGACCGATCTGGGTGCGCGCTGGCACCGCCACCTGGGCGCGCAGGCGCAGCAGGAAGTGTCGGTGGCCGCAGGCGTCAAGAACGTGTTCGACCAGCGCCAGAAGGATCTGGAGGTGGGTGCGTTGCGTGACAGCGACTATGTCTATGGGCCGCGCTTCGCGCGCTCGTGGTACGTCAACCTGCGCTATGCGTTCTAAGCCACTACGAGCGTTGTTGCTGGCCTGTGCCGTGTTACTGGCCGCACCAGCGATGGCTGCGGACCTCCACGCGCAGGTCTCGGCCTCGCTGATGCGGCCGGATCAGCGCTCGCTGCGGCCGATGCAGTGGTCATCGCCACCGAAGCTGGTGGCGTTGTACTTCGGCGCCGACTGGTGCGCGCCCTGCCATGCCTTCGTACCCACACTGCGCAGCGTGCGTGACGCATTGCGCGAGGCCGGCGCCGATACCGAAGTGGTGTACGTCAGCCTGGATGAGAGCGAGGCCGTGCTGCGCCGCTACATGCACGCGCAGGACATGCCGTGGCCGGTGCTGGACCCGCGCCGTGCCGCGCGCATGCCGGCACTGCAGGCATTGGCCGGGCTGGCACCGCCGAATCTGGTGCTGATCGATGCCGACGGCAAGGTGCTGGCCAATGGTTGGCAAGGCCGGCGTTACGAAGGCCTGCAGCCCGTGTTGAAGGAATGGACGAAACGGGCGTGCGCGCAGCAGCAGGCCCATTGTCCGCCCGATCTGTAGAGTCGAGCCACGCTCGACTCATTCCATCACCGCGCGAACAGCCGCCGGGCATGGCCCGGCGCTACCGTTACGGCGCCTCGCCCTCGGCCTTGCGCACGAACGCCTCGAACAGCGCCAGCGTCTGCTCGCTTACATGGTGCTCGATACCCTCGGCATCGCGCCGCGCGGTATCCGCGTCCACGCCCAGCGCCAGCAGGAAACGCTCCACGGTCTGATGACGCTGGCGACTGGCATGCGCCAGCGCCTCGCCTTCCGGGGTCAGGAACACGCCACGGTACGGTCGCTGCACCACCCAACCGTCGCGGGCCAGACGCCGCAGCATCTTCGCCACGGTGGGCTGGGCTACGCCCAGGCGGGTGGCGATGTCGACCTGGCGGGCCTCGCCGCCGTCAGCCAGCAGGTCCGAGATCAGCTCGACATAGTCCTCCACCAGCTCCATCCGGTGCGCCTCGCGCACTTGCCGGAAGCTCTCGACCTGGCGCTCGGCCTCGATCAAGGGGGTGCTTTTCAGCGATGTCGAATCGTCGGTCTTGCCCACGCCTGCGCCTGTCCTTCCGGTTGTTCCGGTGTTGAACCTGAATTCTGGACCAGTAACGCGATAAAGACGATTGTTTCACATTGCTAATGACTATAGCAGGAGCTATATTCGGAGCCATGAACACCCTGGCATCCCGCGACCCCTCGGCCTCCACCCCGGCCAGCCTGGGTGCACTCAACGCCTCGGTGGCGGTGCCCGACAAGGGCCACTGGTGGTTCCGCCTGCTGGCCTTCCTCGGCCCGGGCTACATGATCTCTGTCGGCTACATGGACCCGGGCAACTGGGCCACCGACCTCGCCGGCGGTTCGCGCTTCGGTTACCTGCTGCTGTCGGTCATCCTCATCTCCAACCTGATGGCGGTGATCCTGCAGGCGCTGTCGGCGCGGCTCGGCATCGCTACCGGCATGGACCTGGCCCAGGCCTGCCGTGCCCGCTACCCGAAGCCGGTGAACCTGGCGTTATGGGCGCTGTGCGAGGCGGCGATCATCGCCTGCGACCTGGCCGAGGTGATCGGCACTGCGATCGCCTTGAAGCTGCTGTTCGACCTGCCGCTGCTGTGGGGCGCGGTGATCACCGCCCTGGACACGCTGCTGGTGCTGCTGCTGATGAACCGCGGTTTCCGTGCACTGGAAGCCTTCGTGATCGCGCTGCTGATGGTGATCTTTGCGTGCTTCGTAGTGCAGATCGCGATGGCTGCGCCGCCGGTGATGGCGGTGCTGGGCGGCTTCATTCCGCGTGCGCAGGTGGTGACCGATCCCCATGCGCTGTACATCGCCATCGGCATCATTGGCGCCACGGTGATGCCGCACAACCTGTACCTGCATTCCTCCATCGTGCAGACCCGCGCCTACCCGCGTACCGATGAAGGCCGCCGCAGCGCGCTGCGCTGGGCGGTGACCGACAGCACCATTGCGCTGACCCTCGCGTTGTTCATCAACGCCAGCATCCTGATCCTGGCGGCGGCGGTGTTCCATGCCAATGGACGTTTCGATGTGGAAGACATCGAACAGGCGCACCAGCTGCTGGCACCGATGCTGGGCGTGGGTGCGGCGGCGACGCTGTTCGCGATCGCACTGCTGGCTTCCGGCCTGAACTCGACGGTGACCGCGACGCTGGCCGGCCAGATCGTGATGGAAGGCTTCCTGCACCTGCGCCTGCCGCCGTGGCTGCGGCGGTTGATCACGCGTGCACTGGCGATCATTCCGGTGGTGGTGGTGATCATGCTGTACGGCGACCAGGGCGCGGTGAAGCTGCTGGTGCTGAGCCAGGTGGTGCTGTCGATGCAGCTGCCGTTCGCGATCATCCCGCTGGTGCGGATCGTGACCGACAAGGTGACGATGGGCGCGCTGGTGGCCCCGCGCTGGCTGGGCAGCATCGCCTGGGTGATCGCACTGGTGATCGTGGTGTTGAACGTGAAGCTGCTGGTGGATACCTTCAGCGGCGGGTAGATCCACGCCATGCGTGGATGCCTTTGTAGAGTCGAGCCATGCTCGACTCATTCCATCACCGCGCGAACAGCAGTCGAGCATGGCTCGACTCTACAGATGCAGCGCGATGGCGGCCTCAATCTGCTGCGGCGACTGGAACCCGGCCAGGCGGGTACGTTCGTCGCCGTCACGGAACAGGGACAGCGTCGGCGTCTGCCGCAACCCCAGTCCCCTGAAGAACGCTTCACCCAGCACTTCCAGCTGCACGCGCAGCAGGGTGATGCCCTGCCCTGCACTGCTGGTCGCCACGCGGTGCAGCGACATCTCCAGCATCCGGCACCCTGGGCACTGGTCCTTGTGGAAATCCACCAGCACCCTCGGATGTTCGGCCAGCAGCTGTTGGAACTGCTCAGGCGTGGTGGCGTCGATGATCTGCATCGGTGTTGCTCCAGTAATGGGCCAGGACCGCGTCGGTCCAGGCCTCGATGGCCGCGGCATGGCGAACGCCATGCGGCATCTGTTCGATCTCCAGCGGCGGGTAGTCGCTGCGGAAGTAGCGGATCAGCCGGTGCACGGCGCCGCAGTAGTACTCCTGCCCCCACTGCGTTTCGCCGGTACCGAACACCGCCAGCTGCCGTGGCCGCTCGCCGCGCTCCGTAATACCGGCCACCCACGCCTTCATCTCCGCCGGCGTGCGGCCGGCGTTGTCGGTCCAGCAGCCCAGCAGCACCAGGTCGGCCTCATCGGCGGCCAGAGGCGGCGCCTGGCGCGGGTCGTCGGCCTCCTGCCAGTGCACCGCATGGCCCGCTGCGCGGCAACGCTCGGCAATCTGCCGGCCGAGCTCGCGGGTGTTGCCACTCAACGAGGCCACCACCAGCAGGATGCTCAGCGCTTCGCTGGGCTCAGAGGTCGTCGAAGCCGTTGTCGACGTTGGTCTTCTTGTAACTTGCATTGCGCATCTCGAAGAAGTCGGTCTTGGTTTCGGTGAAGTTGTCGGCGTAGGCCTTGATCCACGGCATCACGTTGTCGGTGGTGTCGCTGTACAGGCGCTCGATGCCGAGCATGCCGGCCATCTTGTTGGCGCGGTACTTCACGTAGCGCACCATCTCGTCCACGTCGATGCCGTCAATACCGTCCAGCACCTCCGACGACCATTGCGTCTCCAGCTCGATGGCGTGCTCGAACGACTGGTGCACGTAGGCGGTCAGCTCGTTGGTCTGCAGCTCCGGGTTCTCGCCGATGATGGCGCGGATCAACTCGCTGATGAACTTGGTATGCGCCAGCTCGTCGCGGTTGATGAAGCTGATGATCTTGCCGGTGCCGTTCATGCGGTTCTGCCGCACCATGTTGTAGAAGTACGCAAACCCGGAATAGAAGTTGATGCCTTCCAGGATCGAGGACTGGATCAGCGACTTCAGCAGCGTTTCGGCGGTCTTCTCGCGCATGAAGTCGTCGTACGCGCCCATGATCGGTGCGTTGCGCTTGATGATGGTCGGGTGGGTGCGGGCGATTTCAAAGATGCGGTTCTGGTTCGGCAGGTCGGTGATAGAGGCCAGCACGTAGCTGTAACTCTCGTTATGGATCACTTCCTGCTGGCCGATGATCGCTGCATTGGCATGCGCGGCGGGATCGGTGATGTACTCGGCCACGTTGTAGATGAAGCGGGTCTGCGGTGAGTCGAGCGTGGCGAGCAGGCCGATGATCGAGTCGTAGGCGTTCTTTTCGCGCGCGTTGAGCTCGCCGTACTGGCGGGCATCGAGCTTCATGTCGACCTCGTCGGGAATCCAGAAGTTGGTCGACAGCTCCTTGTAGGCCCGATAGAACGACGGGTACGGAATGTCGTTCCAGTTGAGGATGCCGCTGGTGCGTCCGTTGATGATGCCGGTGCTGCGGTTGGGATGGCGCGGTTCGAGGATCTTGATGCGGTCGAGGGGGGTTGCCATGGGTTTCTGCCTTCGTTCTCTTTCTATCGTGTTTCCGGCCAGCGGCCGGCACTACCGTAGATCGCGGGGTTGCCGGCCAGCGGCCGGCACTACCGTGGATCGCGGGGTTGCCGGCCAGCGGCCGGCACTACCGTGGATCGCGGGGTTGCCGGCCAGCGGCCGGCACTACCGTGGGCCGCCGGCGGTCAGCTGGAGCACCACTCGCATTCGCTGATGTCGATGTCGTTGGAGCGCACGTAGTAGGTGGTCTTCAGGCCCTCGCGCCAGGCGCTCAGATGCAGCTCCAGCAGCGTGCTGGCGCGGATGGTGCTTGGCACGTACAGGTTGAAGCTGATCGACTGGTCGACGTGGCGCTGGCGGCGTGCGTTCTGGCGCACGCTGGCGAACTGGTCGACCTTGTAGGCGCCCTTCTCGTAGTACGGCCAGGTTTCCAGCGACAGGCCCGGCGCGGCCACCGGCCGCCGGAAATCTTTCTTTTCCTCGTAGTAGAACGCGCTGTAGATCGGGTCGATGGAGGCGGTGGAACCGGCAATCTGCGCGGTGCTCATGTTCGGCGCCACCGCCAGCAGCCAGCCGTTGCGCAGGCCGTGCGTGGCGACCTCGCGGGCCAGGCTGTCCCAGGCCGCGCCGCTGTAGTCGCGGTCACTGAAGTAGCGGCCGTTGTGCCAGTCGCTGCCGGTGAACATCGGGTAGCTGCCTTTCTCCTTCGCCAGCTGCGCGCTGGCCTGGATGGTCAGGAAGTTGATGCGCTCGTAGAGGCGGTCGGCCAGCTCCTCGGCATCCGGCGATTCCCACTGGATCGCCTGCTGCGCCAGCAGGTGGTGCCAGCCGAACGTGCCCAGGCCGATGGCACGGTACTTGCGGTTGGTGATCGTGGCCTGCGGCACCGGCAATGCGTTGAGGTCGATCACGTTGTCGAGCATGCGCACCTGGATCGGGATCAGGCGCTCCAGCACGTCGGTGGCCAGCAGGTCATCCGGCGCACTGATCGCACGTCCGAGGTTGATCGAGGACAGGTTGCAGACCACGAAGTCACCGGCGCGGCGCGTAGTCACGATCTGGTCGCCGCTGACGATCTCCTGGATCATCCGCGTCGGGCTCATGTTCTGCAGGATCTCGGTGCACAGGTTGCTGGAATAGATCATGCCCGCGTGCTTGTTCGGGTTCCGGCGGTTGACCTCGTCGCGGTAGAACAGGAACGGGTTGCCGGTCTCCAGCTGGCTGAGCATGATCCGCTTGAACAGATCGATGGCCTTCACCGTGCGGCGGCTGATGCGCTCATCGGCCACCAGCTCGGCGTAGCGGTCACGGAAGCTGCCAGAACCACGCTTCTCGTCGTAGAAGTCCTGCAGGTACCAGCCCTTGGCCTGCTTCACCTCGTGCGGGTCGAACAGGTACCAGTCGGCGCGACGCTCGACCGCTTCCATGAACAGGTCCGGCACGCAGACCGAAGTGAACACATCGTGCGCGCGCAGGCGCTGGTCGCCGTTGTTGAGGCGCAGGTCCATGAAGGCTTCGATATCGCGGTGCCAGATGTCCAGGTACACCGCCACCGCGCCCTTGCGCTGGCCGAGCTGATCAACCGACACCGCAGTGTTGTTGAGCTGCTTGATCCACGGCACCACGCCACCGGAGGAATTGGCCACGCCACGGATCGGCGCGCCGCTGCTGCGCACATAGCCCAGATAGGCACCCACACCACCGCCGTGCTTGGACACACGGGCGATATCGGTGTTGGAGTCATAGATGCCCTGCAGGCTGTCGTCCACCGTGTCGATGAAGCAGCTCGACAACTGCCCGCCCACCTTGCCGGCATTGGCCAGGGTCGGTGTGGCCACCGTCATGTACAGGTTCGACAGTGCCCAGTACGCCTCTCCGACCAGCTGCATGCGCCGCTCGCGCGGCTTTTCCTCCTGCATCAGGTACAGCGCGATGGTCAGCCAGCGCTCCTGCGGCAGTTCATAGACCTCGCGGCTGCGGTCGCTGGCCAGGTAGCGCGTGGCCAGCAGGTACAGGCCGTTGTAGGCGAACAGGCGGTCGCGTTCCGGGTCGATCATCTCGCCGGCCTGCTGCAATTCTTCCTTGGAATAGCAGCGCAGGATGTCGTTGCTGTAGATGCCGCGATCGGCCAGGCTTTCCTGCAGGCCCACGTAGGAGCCGTACTTCAGGCCGACGTCGTAGAAGCGGTTGCGGCTGGCGCGCTTGTACAGGCGACGCAGGTAGATGCGCGCGGCAAACTGTTCCCACTCCGGCGCGACCAGGTCCACGCGCGATTCGGCCTCGCGGATCAGCAGATCGACCAGGTCATCGGCGCTGATGCTCGGTTTGCGTTCGACCATCGACTGCACTACACGGCGGTAGTCGCTCACATCCAGCTGCGGGAACTCGGCATGCACGGCGTCGATGCTGCGCTGCAGGCGCTCGGCCTCGAACGGCAGGCGACGGTTGCCGGCCTCCTTGGTGATCCAGGTCGGCACGCGCTCGCCACCGGCGCGCAAGGCGTCGCCAGCGCCGGCCAGATCGGCCACGCGGAAGGTACTGTCGGTCATGGTGGTGAAACTCCAGGCTCGCACGCGCGTTGGCGGTCGATGCCATGGCGGCCCTGCACGCGATACCGGCGCACGGGGCGGTCGGGGTGGGATGCCAAAGCGCGGGAACACCAGATCGTCGGCAACAGCCTGCGCCTGCGGCCGGTATCCGGGCCGTGGGGGCGATCTGGGTCCGCACGATGGCGGCCGCGTCGACACGGCAAGCCTTCAGGGGCGGGCCGCGGGACGTTTTCTGCATGTCCGGCGGCGGCGGCTGACCGGGAGTGACGGCCACAACATAGTGGGGATACTCGTAGCCGTCAACACAAGATGCGGTAATCAGCACATGTCGCGACGATCAGTCGCAGGATGCCGTGTTGCACCGGCGGCGCCTTGTCGACATCCCCTGCGTCCCCAGTTCGGTACAACATCAACTTTCCCCGGAACACCGCCCATGCGCGCTGCCCAGTACCCCTCCTTCGGCGACCCGGCCGACGTCCTCGCCATTGCAGATGCCGCCCTGCCCGAGCCCGGCCCCGGCGAAGTGCGCATCCGCACCGTGCTCGCCTCGATCCACAACCACGACCTGCTGACCGTGCGCGGCTTGTATGGCTACAAGCCAACGCTGCCGGCGATCGGGGGCAGTGAAGCACTGGGCGTGGTCGATGCACTTGGCGACGGCGTCGACGGCCTGCAGATCGGCCAGCGGGTTGCCGCCGCCTCGGTGCACGGCACCTGGGCTGAAGCCTTCATCGCGCCGGCACGCATGGTGATTCCGATGCCGGAGGCGATCCCCGACGAAATGGCCGCACAGCTGATCGCGATGCCGCTGAGCGCGCTGATGCTGCTGGAATTCCTGCACGTCGAAGCGGGCCAGTGGATCGTGCAGAACACTGCCAACGGCGCGGTGGGCAAATCGCTGGCGATGCTGGCGCGGACGCGTGGCGTGCATGTGGCCAACCTGGTGCGCAATGCCGATGCGGCCGCACAGTTGAAGGCATTGGGCATCGATCACGTGTTCGACACTTCGGTGGACGGCTGGAAGGATCGCGTGCGTGAAGCGACCGGCGAAGCACAGGCCGCGGCCGCGGTGGATTCCATTGGCGGCGACGCCAGCGGCGATCTGGTCGACCTGCTTGGCCACCACGGCACCCTGGTGTCGTTCGGTGTAATGAGCGGCGAGCCGATGCGCATTCCCGCCGGCGGCCTGATCTACAAGGAAGCCACGGTGAAGGGCTTCTGGGGCAGCAAGGTCAGCCAGGCGATGGCGGTGGAGGACAAGCGCCGGCTGGTTGGCGAGCTGCTGAAGCGTGCGGCGAGCGGCGAACTGACCCTGCCTGTGGAGCAGATCTTCGCACTGGACGACATCGCCCAGGCGGCAAAGGCCGGTGCGGGTTCGGGCCGCAACGGCAAGGTGCTGCTGCGGCCTTGATGCAAGGCGCTGGATCCGGCGGCGCTACGCGCCGCCCCATCCCCATGGATAATGTCTACATCGTCTTTGCTGAAGAAGAAATCACGTTGAGCGGAATGAATGGTCGGAAGGTGCTGCTGGCAACCTTTCTCGGGAGCAAACACCCACCTGACGATGTTCGGCCCTCCGAAGACTACTGGAGATTGATCGGTACCAACGGGACCATTGTTCTTGAGGAATCCCAAACGTCCATGGCCAGGCATCAACGCGGCTTGCGGGTGCTGGTCCAGTTTCCTGGAAGCATCACGGATATGGGGCTTGCGTGCCACAACGAAGTGCCGGACAGCCTTTGGATTTTCGTCTCCGACCTTGAAATCCACTCGGGTGATTGAGTGGATCGGGGTTGAATGCCGCGACGGCGCCCGAAAGCGCGAAGTCACCACCCGCTCCAATGGTTAAGAACATGTGATGTATAACTGAATGCGCTTTCGTCATTGGAAGGCGCACGTGGCTGCGTGCGGCACTGACGGCTCCTCCCCCGTTTGGCGTTGTCGCTTCCATGTACCGCACCACCCTGAACCTGCTTGCCGGCGCGATCGCGCTGGGCCTCACCGCCGGCGCTGCCGGCGCCGCTGAAACCGCCGATTCCGGCAAGGACAGCACCACCCTCGGCACCGTGCTGGTGACCGGCTCCAACATCAAGCGCAGCGATACCGCCGGGCCCAACCCGGTGCAGATCGTGAGCCGCGAACAGATCGAACAGACCGGTCGTTCCACCCTTACCGACGTGCTGCGCAACCTGTCGGCCAATGCCGGCAACAGCTTCGACGAGCAGTACACCGGCAGCTTCGCCGCCGGCTCGGCCTCGATCGGCCTGCGCGGCCTGTCGCCGAAGAACACGCTGGTGCTGGTCAACGGCTATCGGGTGTCCAACTTCGGCTTCGCGCTCAACACCCAGGACACCTTCGTTGACCTCAATGCGCTGCCGATCAGTGCGGTCGAGCGCATCGAAGTGCTGAAGGATGGTGCCTCGGCGGTGTACGGTTCCGATGCCATCGCCGGCGTCATCAACATCATCCTGCGCAGGAACTTCCAGGGTGTGGAAGTGGGCGGCGGCTTCGGTACCGCCACCCAGGGCGGCCTCGATGAGCGCAAGGCCAGCCTGCTGGCCGGCTTCGGCGACCTCGAACAGCAGGGCTGGAACGTGCTGTTCGGGCTGGACCTGCTCAAGCGCGACCGCCTCGATGGTGATGACCGCGCCTATACCCGCAGCGGCGACTTCCGGGACAAGCCCGGTGGCCGCCTGGCCGGCTGGTCCACCGCCGGTGGCAACTGGCTGAGCAACCCACGTGCCCCGCAGCCGTTCGCCAGTTGCCCCGACGGCAGCCAGCTGCGCCCCTACAGCGACTTCGGCAGCACCCTGCCCGGCCAGGCCTGCGCCTTCAATGCGCAGCCGTTCAAGACCCTGCAGCCCGGCGCCGAGCGCCTGCAGGCGTCGCTGAGTGCGACCTACCGCTTCAATGACAGCGTCGAGGCCTTCGCCGATGTGCTGTACAGCCACAACAAGGCCGACCAGATCTTCAGCGCGCCGCTGACCGTCGGGCCGGGCCTGCGTGCCTACAACCCGGCCACCGGCACCCTGATCGATGTGCCGGCGGTGCTGCCGGTCGGTCACCCGAACAACCCGGGCAGCACGCCGCTGCCGTTCGAGTACACCTTCTTCGATCTCGGCCCGCGCCTGAAGGACAACACCCAGGTGTTCTACCGTGCCCTGGCCGGGGTGCGTGGCAGTGGCGAGCGCTGGGACTGGGAAGTGGCAGCGCTGACCTCGCAGAGTGCACAGCGCGAGTACGTCGACAACTTCGTCAACCGCTACGCCTTCGAGCAGATCCTGCGCGATGGCAGCTACAACTTCCTCAACCCGTCCAGCACGCCGGGGGCGCTGGATGCACTGCGCCTGCAGACCAAGCGTCCGGGCTGGTACAAGCTGCACTCGTTGAACGTAAAGGCGTCGACCACGCTGTGGGAGCTGCCGGCCGGTGCGGTCGGCTTCGCCTGGGGCGCCGAGTTCCGCAAGGAATCACTGGACGCGCGTACCAGCGCGCAGGTGCTGTCGGGCACCGAGCTGCGCCCGGCCATCAATGTGGTCAACGGCGAGCGCCAGGTCAGTGCCGCCTACGCCGAACTGAGCGTGCCGCTGCACCGCACGCTGGAACTGCAGCTGGCCGGTCGCGGCGACCGCTACGACGACTTCGGCAAGGCGTTCTCGCCGAAGGTGGCATTGCGCTGGCAGCCGCTGGACAGCCTGCTGCTGCGCGGCTCGTTCTCGCGTGGCTTCCGTGCGCCGTCGCTGCCGGAGATCGCGCCGGGCCAGACCGTCAGCTACGGCTCGGTGATCGATCCGCTGGACCCGCTGCAGCCCGGCGGCAGCCGCGGCGTGACCAACATCCGCACCGGCAACCCGGACCTGAAGGCCGAGCGCTCGCGTAACTTCAACGTGGGTGCGGTGTGGTCGCCGGATGGCGATACCAGCATCGGCCTGGACTGGTACCGCATCGAACAGGACAACCTGGTCAAGCCGGACAGTGCGCAGTTCATCGTCGACAACCCGACCCTGTTCCCGGGCCGCGTACAACGCGAGAATGGACGCATCCAGTTCATCACCAACCAGTACGCCAACCAGGGCGAACTGACCACCTCGGGGCTGGACCTGGACGCCAGCCGTACCTTCCGCACCGACGGTTGGGGCAACTTCACCGTCGCCGGCAGCTGGACCCACCTGCTCAGCTTCAAGCAGCCGCTGGTGGCCGGCCAGGCGCCCTATGACGGTGCGGGCAACAACCGCCACGGCGCACTGCCGCGCACCCGCGGCACCACCTCGCTGAACTGGGCGGTGGGCGACTGGAGCAGCACGCTGATCCTGCAGTACGTGAGTGGCTACGACCAGCGTGTGGCGACGGTCACCAGCAACCCGGGGCTGCGTGACCGCATCAAGCCGTATCACCAGCTGGATCTTTACGTCGCCTACGAAGGTATTCCCAACACCACGCTGTCGCTGTCGGTGCTGAACCTGACCGACAAGGACCCGCCGTTCGACCCGGCCGGTGGCTCCAACGGTTTCGACATCAGCCAGTACAACCTGCGCGGGCAGTTCGTCTCGCTGGGGGCGCGCTACCGGTTCTGATGCGATATCGGGGCGGCGGTGATGCGCCGCCCCGTTCGCGTTGCCGGCCAGCGGCCGGCACTACCATCAACGTGCATCAGCGGCTCAGGTGCAGGAACTGCAGGTGCCGTTCGTACTGGCTGATGATGTCGTTGATGATCTGCTTGCGGCTGTAGCCGACCAGGTCGTAGTCCTGGCTGCCTTCGAACAGGTGCACTTCAGCGCGGTAGTAGCGCTGGTTGCGCAGCTGCTGCGCGGCGAACGACGGCGTCAGGTAGCCACTCAGGATCACCCGGTACAGGAAGTCCTGCTGCTCGCCGTGATTCACCGTCAATTCCATGTCGCCGGCCTCGAACCGCGTGGCCACATCCCAGCCCTGACCGCGCAGCTGCTCGGCCACCGCCTCCATCGCTGGCTTCACGGTGTCGTCCATGAAGCGGTAGACCTGGTCGCGCACCGGGAAGTGCATGGCCTGGCTCAGGCGCTGGCGCCAGCCCTGGTGGTGGCGGTCGTCACCGATCAGCGGCGAGGGACGGTACTGCAGCGCGCGCTTGCGGTGCGATTCGTCACTGAAGGCGCGGGTAAGGCCCCACATCATCAGCAACAACACCGCCGAGAACGGCAGCGACGCCAGCACCACCGCCGATTTCAGCGCATCGATGCTGCCGGCCAGCAGCAACCCGGCGGTCAGCACCGCGATCACCGTGCCCCAGAACACGCGCAGCCAGCGCGGACCATCATCCTCCGGCGCCCCGCCATGCGAGGACAATGTGGACAGCACCACCGCGCCGGAGTCAGCCGATGTCACGAAGAAAATGAAACTGACGAACACCGTCACCGCGATCACCGCCTTGCTCCACGGATACCCATCCAGCAGGGCATACAGCACGGTGGGTGGATCATCCACCGCCAGTTGCGCCAGTTGCTGCTGGCCATGGTGCAGCACCTGGTCCAGTGCACTGTTGCCGAAGATCGACAGCCACGCCAGGGTGAAGCCGAGCGGGATCAGCAGCACGCCGAACACGAATTCGCGGATGGTGCGGCCACGCGAGATGCGGGCGATGAACAGGCCGACGAACGGCGCCCAGCCGATCCACCAGGCCCAGTAGAACACCGTCCAGCCGCCCAGCCATTCCGGTCGGCCGCCATAGGCGTACACGTCGAAACTCTTGCCGACCACGCTGCCGAGGTAGTCGCCCAAGTTCTGCATCAGCGTGCTGAGCAGATACTGGGTGGGGCCGGCGCACAGCATGAACAGCACCAGCGCGATCGCCAGCAGCATGTTGATGTTGGCCATCCAGCGCACGCCCTTCTCCACGCCTGAAACGGCCACGGCCACCGCCGCGCCCATCATGCTGACCACCAGGATGATCTGCACCAGGTTGGAGTGCGGGATGTTGAACAGGTGCGACAGACCGGCGTTGAGGTGCAGCACGCCGAAGCCCATGTCGGCGCCGATGCCGAACACGGTGGCGACAATGCCCAACGCGTCCACGGTATAGCCGATCGGGCCATTGATGCGCTTGCCGATCAGCGGGTACAGCGCCGAACGCAGGGCCAGCGGCAGGTTGTGGCGGTAGGCGAAGTAGGCCATCGCCATCGCCGCGAGTGCGAACACGCCCCAGCCATGCAGGCCCCAGTGCAGGAACAGCAGCTGCATGGCCTGGCGCGCACCAGCCTCACCGGCCGCCGGATCGCCCTGCGGCGGCTGCATGTAGTGGGTCAGCGGTTCGGAGACGCAGAAGAAGAACAGGGTGATGCTGATGCCGGCGGCGAACAGCATGCCGGCCCAGGAGAGATAGCTGAACTCCGGCTCGTCATGGTCGGCACCGAGCTTGATGCCACCGTACTTGGACAGCGCCACGCCGACCACGAACACCAGGTAGAGGGTCATCGCCAGCAGGTAGTACCAGCCGACATTGAGTGCGGCCCAGTCCTGCGCCTTGACCAGAAGGCGGCCCGCACCGAGCGGGAACAGGCTGACAAACAGCGCGAACGCCACGACAACGATCGCCGCGAAGGCGAACACAGGTCGAAGGGTGCGCACCGGGGATTGTTGCGGCTCCAGTACTTCCATGGGGCGGCGTTCTCCGGTAGATCAAAGGGTTAGCCGACCGATTCTGGCTGAACCGCAGTGGATAGAGCATGAAGTTGCGGCCTGCGGTCACAGGCCCGGCCCACCATTCCGTGTTATCACGCGCGCGCCGAAGCGTGCCTGCGAGCGCAGCCGCGCGCGGACCGCGTGCATCGCGGCCACGCGCGTACTGTCCAATCACGACATCACATGCACCGCGCACAGCTTGTTGCCATCCGGGTCGCGCAGGTAGGCCAGGAACAGCTGGCGCCCGGCCATGTTGCGGATGCCGGCCGGGTCTTCGATGGCGGTGCCACCGTGGCTTACGCCTGCGTCCTGCCAGCCACGCACGGCATCGGCACTGTCCAGGGTGAAGCCGATGGTGCCGCCATTGGCATGGCAGGCCGGCTCACCATCGATCGGTGCGGTGACGATGAACATGCGACCGTCCTTGAAATACACCAGGCGCCCCTTGTCATCGAAGACACCGGGACGGGCGCCGAGAGCGGTGAACAGGGCATCGTAGAAGCGATGCGCGACGTCCATGTCGTTGGTTCCAACGGTGATGTGGCTGAACATGCGGGCACTCCCTGCGGAAAGACCGCAGTGTCGGCGAGCCCGGCGGTCATCGCAAACGCCCTGGCCGTTGCCCCCTCCGCAGGGTTTGTCGTACACCTCCCGATCACACTATAATGGGAATCATTCTCATTAATGATCGATGCCGATGGCCGTGCCCGCCGCCTCCAGCACCGCGCTGGCGGGGTTCTACCGCGAACACCATGGCTGGCTGCTGGGCTGGCTGCGCCGCCGCACCCACAACGCCGACTGCGCCGCCGACCTGACCCAGGACACCTTCGTGCGCCTGCTCAGCCGTCGTGTCGATCCGTCCGAACTGCGCCTGCCGCGTGCCTATCTCAGCACCATCGCGCACGCGCTGCTGGTCAATCACTGGCAGCGCGCGGATCTGGAGCGCGCCTACCTGACGGCCTTGGCCGCGCAGCCGGAGCCGGTGCATCCATCGGCGGAAGAACGCACGCAGGCACTGCAACTGCTGCACGCCATCGCCGACATGCTGTCCGGCCTGGCCGAGCGGCCACGCCGTGCGTTCCTGCTGGCACGACTGTCGGGCCTGGGCTATGCGGAGATCGGCCAACAACTGGGCGTGTCCGAGCGCATGGTCAAGAAGTACATGGCGCAGGCGATGCTGCATTGCCTGCGCCTGTCCGGCGACGCGGCGGCATGAGTGCGGCATTGGCTGGCCCGGCCCTGGAGCAGGCGGCAGAGTGGTTCGCGCTGCGCGAGCAGGGCTGGACTGATGACGAGCAGTACCGCTGGCGCGCATGGCTGCAGGCTGATGCCGGCCACGCCGATGCGTGGCGTCGGGTCGAGTCGGTCTGGCAGTCCTTTGCGCCCCTGTCGGCGCCGGCCGCCGCCACCGCGCTGGATGCCGCAGGCCGTCGTCGCCGGCAGGCTCTGCGCAGCCTCGGTGGTGCACTTGGCATCGGCGCGGTTTCACTGCTGGGCCTGCATGGCCTGCAGGTGCAACGTGGCCTGCAGACGCAGCGCACCGTTGCCGGCCGCACCGGGCACTGGAGGCTGATTGATGGCAGCCAGTTGTGGCTCAACGCCGACAGCGAAGTCACCATCGACATCGGCAGCGGCCGCCGCGCCCTGCATCTGCTGCGTGGCGAGCTGCTGCTGCAGACCGGCCATCACCCTGCGTTCGCCGGCCAGCCGTTGACCGTGCATGTGCCGGGCGCACGCCTGCAGCCGATCGGCACCCGCTTCGCGGTCGGTCGTGAGGCGCAGGGCAGCCGCCTGGATGTGTTCGAGGGCGTGGTGCGCTGCCTGCCGATGTTCGGTGTGGCGCTGGATGTGGCTGCTGGAGGCGCGGTGCGGATCGGCCCGATGGGCGGGCTCACAACGGTCGCTGCCGATCCTCTGCGCGGTGACTGGCAGGACGGACGCCTGCAGGTACAGGACACGCCTTTGATCCGCGTCATCGATGAGCTGGCCCGCCACCATCAGGGCTATCTCGGTTGTGATCCGGCGCTCGCCGCATTGAAAGTCACGGCGGTACTGCCACGCCTGGACAGCACCCAGGCGCTGCATCTGCTGGCCCGCGCCCTGCCGATCCGTGTCGAGCAGCGCTGGCCGTGGTGGACCGTCGTGCGTCCGCTTTGAAATCGCGGTTCCCTTTCTGCGCGCTCACCGGGCACTACAAGGGAACCCATTGCGGATGTTGCCGCCCCCATGAAACTGCCCTGCCCCTCCCCTCGCCCCCTGGCCATCGCGCTGTGCCTGGCCATGGCCTCCCCGTGCCTGCTGCCGGCCTCGGTCCATGCACAGGAGACCGCCGCGGTCCGCTGGCAGATTGCGCCCGGCCCGCTCGACCAGGCCCTGACCGCGTTCGGCCAGCAATCGGGCCTGTCCATCGCCGCCGACGCACGCCTGACCCGCGGCCGCCACAGCAAGGGAGTGCAGGCCACGCTCGGTACTGACGCCGCATTGGCGCAGCTGCTGGCCGGCACCGGCCTGGCCTTCCAGCGTGATGCCAGCGGTGTGGTGCTGCAGGCGGCACCCACCGCTGAAGCCGGGGTACGCCAGATCGGCACCCTGCGCGTGGCTGGCCAGGCCGGCGAAGGCGCTTCACCGTGGGGGCTGGCCGATGCCGATGCGGTCTACCGTGACAGCGGCTCGCGCGTGCACCTGGACCATCAGCAACTGGAACGCTTCCGCGGCCAGTCGATCGGCGACGTGCTGGCCGGTGCAGTGGGCGTGCACACCGCTGACGTTCGCAACGGCGGTGCGCTGGACGTCAACATCCGCGGCCTGCAGGGCCAGAACCGAGTGCCGGTGATCATCGACGGCGGCCAGCAGGCCATCGACGTGTACCGCGGCTATGCCGGCGTGCAGCAGCGCAGCTATCTCGATCCCGATCTGATCAGTGCGGTCAGCATTGAAAAGGGACCGAGCCTGGCCGCCAACGCCGCCAGCGCGATCGGCGGCGTGGTCTACATGGAAACGTTGAACGTCGATGACATCCTCGATGATGGCCAGACCTGGGGCCTGCGCATGCGCGGCGGCGTGGCCGACAACAGCATCGACCGCACCCGCACCTTCAAGCAGATCGCGCGCGGCAGCGACAACCGCAACAGCCTGCGCGACCCGCGCGACTGGAATGGCAGCGTGGCCTTCGCCCAGCGTGGCGAAGACTGGCAGCTGGTCGCGGCCTATGCGCGGCGCCGCCAGGGCAACTTCTTCGCCGGCAGCAAAGGTGCGCATCGCTACGACAACCAGCACCTGTCCAGCGGCGGTACCGGCATGTCCAGCCAGGCCGTATCCAAGCTCTTCCATCCGGGCGATGAAGTGCTCAACACGCATACCGACAACGAATCCGCACTGCTTAAATTCACCTGGACGCCCAGTCCGGACCAGCGGTTGGAGCTGAGCCATCGCTACTTCAACTCCAGCTTCGGCGAGATCATGCCGTCGGCGATCGGACGCGTGGGCGAGTCCAACGAATGGGTGACCTACGTGGACAAGGCCAACACCATGTTCCAGTTCGAGCCCGGGAAGATGCGGGTCAATGCCACCTCGCTGCGCCATCGCTACCGGCCCGAGGCGCATCCGTGGCTGGATCTGAGCAGCACGCTGTGGTTCACCACCGCCACCAGCCGCATGTTCAACAGCAACATCGCCAACACGCCGCTGTTCAAGGACGTGCCCAACGACCAGATGCCCGACACGCTGGGCGAGACCTATGGCCCGGGACTGCAGTCGGACGTGAAGACCCAGCGCTGGGGCGTGGACAGCAGCAACACCACGCGCTTCAGCAATGATCTGGGCGACTGGACGCTGCGCTATGGCGCGTCCTTCCAGCACGAGGACACCGCGCCCAACTCACCGGTGCTGCCGGTGGATTTCAACAACAACCGCTACCTGCGCTCGGGCACGCGCCGCGAAGCCAGCGTGGTGGCATCACTGCAGTGGCAGCCGTGGGACTGGCTGTCGCTGACCGCGGGCGGCCGCTTCACCGACTACCGCACCCGCGACCGCAACCGCGTGGCCTTCGTCAGTGAATCGCGCGACCTGCGCTACACCTTCGCGCGCCTGAGCAAGGGCGGCCAGCTGCTGCCGGGCTGGTACAAGGAGTGGTACCCGGATGCACAGGGCAACTACACCTACGACTCGCTGCGCGCCACGCCCTATGGCGACAGCACGCTGGGCCAGGCCTACGATTTCGACGGCTTCATTCCTGATCCGCGCGGCGCCAACGGTTTCTATACCAAGCAGATTCCCACCGCCTGGGGCTACAAGCCGGCGATCCGGCGTTCCGGCCACGGCTTCGCGCCGTATGCAGAGGCGCGCTTCAACCTCGACGAGGACATGTTCTTCTACGTGAAGTACGCACAGGGCTGGAAGATGCCCAGCCTGTTCGAGTCGACGCTGGGCAACAGCACCTCGGCGCCGGTGGCTGACCTGAAGCCGGAGAAGAACCGCTCGTGGGACATCGGCTTCAGCCTGCTCAAGCAGGACCTGTGGCGCGACGGTGACCGCCTGGCGTTCAAGGTGGCCTGGTTCAAGAACGATATCGACAACGCGATCACCCGTCGCTTCGATTCCAGCAACTGGGCGTTCTATGTCGACAACGTCGACAATTACACCGTGTCCGGCTACGAGCTGCAGTCCGGCTATGACGCCGGCATCGCCTACCTGGACCTGTCGGCCAGCTATTACCAGCGCGCGCGCACCTGCGATGCGGCCACCGCCAAGCGCCTGCGCGAAGACCCGTATGCGAAGTGGAGCAAGCTGGACACCACACCGGACTGCGTGGACGGCGGCTTCGGCACCTCGTTCGTCAACGCGCAGAACCCACCGAAGTACTCGATTCACAGCACGCTGGGCTTCCGCCTGTTCGACAAGCGACTGGATACCGGCATCCGCCGCACCTACAACAGCGGCCCCACCCACGAACTGGACAAGCCCTGGAACACCACCGGCTCGACCGGCCTGCAGAACATCTACCTGCCGACCGCGATCTATGACTTCTACGCACGCTGGCAGTTCACGCCGCGCAGCGAAGTGGAGCTGGTGGTCAGCAACCTGCGCAACACCTACTACATGGACACGCTGGCGATGAGCCTGATGCCGGGCCCGGGGCGCACCACGCGGCTGAACTTCACCGCACGCTTCTGAGTGCTTCAGAAACAGCAACGCCCCGGGGATATCCTCCCCGGGGCGTTTGCTTGCCGCGGCTCACACCCTGGTAGATGCCAACCGTGGTTCTGGTAGGCGCCAACCTTGGTTGGCGCAACGATGCATCACTTCGCGGTACTCAGCAGCAGCACTGCAATAGTGACCAGCGCAATGCCGACCCAGCCGATCGGGCGCAGTCGGTTGCCGAACAACAGACGGCCGCAGGTGGCGGTACCGATCACGCCGATCGCACCCCACATCGCATAGGCGGTGGCCAGATCCATGTAACGCACGGCCTGGCCCAGCAGGGCAAAGGCGATCCAGACCATGACGATCGCAGCTACGCCCCAGCGCCAGCGGCGGAACCCTTCCGACTTGGCCACCATCATGTTGGCGGCGACGTCGATCAAGGCCGAACAGATCACGAAAAACAACGCCAAGGTATTCATCAGTGCGCCTCGCCAAGGGTGACGCAGACGATGCCGACCACTGCCAGCACCAGGCCGGCCAGCTGCTGCAGCGACAGGCTTTCACCAAAGACGGTGAGGCCGACCACAGTGAGCAGGGTCAGGCCGAGGCCTTCCCACACTGCGTAGGCCACGCCCACGGCGATGCGGCGCACCGACTGCGCGAGGAAGAAGTAGGACAGCGCCAGCGCGCCGGCCATGATCAGGTAACCGGTCCAGCCGCCATCGCGAGCGGCATGGGCCATGAACGAGGTGCCGACCACTTCGGCGACGATCGCCACGGTCAGGCAGGCCCAGGCGACCAGCGCGCCACGGGCGGGAACAGTACGGGACATGTGAAGCTCCTTGCAGGGCGGGGACCACGCCGCCTCATCAATGGATCCACGCCGAGCGTGGAGGGTCCGGAACGCCCCGCAGACGGGGGCGAGGGAAGCCAGTATCATCGCCTTTTACGGTGGTATCAAAATGGATTCCATCGACAGGAGCGATGGATCAATGCCCTACTCCCCTGAATCCCTGCAGGCCTTCGTGGAAGCCGCGGCGCTGGGCTCGTTCTCGGCGGCGGCGCGACGCCTGCGCAAGACCCAATCGACGGTCAGCACCGCCATCGCCCACCTGGAAGCCGACCTGGGCGTGAGCCTGTTCGACCGCAGCGGGCGCTACCCGCAGCTGACCGAAGCCGGGCGCCAGGTACTTGGGCACGCGCAGGAAATCCTGGCTGCCGATGCCCGCCTGCAGCAGTTGAGCGTGCGCCTGGCCGCACCGGTCGAAGCGCGGCTGACCGTGGCCTTCTCCGACGTCTATCAGCTCGATCCGGAGCAGCGCGTGTTGCAGCGCTTTGCCGAGGCGTTCCCGGAGATCGAGCTGGAATGGCTGGATGCCGAGGGCGAGGACGTGCTGGAACTGGTGAGCAACGGACGCGCCGCGCTGGGTCTGCTGCCACGGCAGGAGCACTATCCGGACGGACTGGTGGCACGTCCGCTGGCGCACCACAGCGAGCTGTCGGTGTATGTGGCGCGCGAGCATCCGCTGGCCAGCGCTGGCCGTCGCGCCGCCGCACAGCTGGCGCGGCATAGACAGGTGCGCTTGAGCGCGGAAGTCGATCAATCCCGCGTGGTCACCGGCCTGGCCTGGACCGCCACCGACTACCTGATGGTGATGGAAATGGCCGAGGACGGCCTCGGCTGGGCCGAACTGCCGCGCGCACTGGTACAGCGCTACGACCGCGGGCGGATGGTGGAACTGCTGCTGCCCGGCTGGCCGCGGCGCATCCACAGCGACCTGCTGTGGCGCCGCGACACGCCGCCAGGCCCAGCCGCACTATGGTGGGCCGACGCGCTGGGGTGAACCGAAAAAGGGGACGGAGGGGATTAAGTCGTTTGTGCCACAAACGACTTAATCCCCTCCGTCCCCTTTTTCAGTTGCCGGCCAGCGGCCGGCGCTACCGATCAGCGGTGCGCCAGCGCGTAATCCAGCGCCGAGCACACTGCGGCCACCTGTGCGTCGTTGCACTGCTGCGGGGTGGCGCGCGGGCTGTCCGGGTAGACTTCGGTGGTGGTGGTGTACTTCGCCCCGGTAATGCCCGCGCACAGGCCCAGCTTCACCAGCGGGTACTCAATTACGCCATGGGCCACCACCGGCGAACCGATGATCTCGCCCTTGTCGTCGGCCGGCGCGATGTGGGTAACCTTTTCCACTGCGGCGATCACCGCCTGCTGGAAGGCCGCCTGCGGGGCCTCACTGTCGTCCACCAGGTAGAAACCATCCGGAATCAGGCCCGGCTCGAACGGCTTGCCATCACGCGCGGCCAGCGCCGGGCGGAACTCGCTCTCGTCGCTGTCGGTGGTTTCGTGCAGGTCGATGTGCAGCACGAACTGGCCCTTGATCGGTGCGACCAGTTCGATCAGCGCGGTCGACTCGCGGGCCGGGCCGTCGGCGCGGAAGTTGCGGTTCGGGTCGATCGCATCGAAATTCCAGCGGTTGATGCGCTCGAAGCCCCACGGATTCACGCACGGCGCCACCAGCAGGTTTGCCTTGCCGGCATAGTCGGCAGCGTGCTTTTCGAGGAACTCCAGCGCGCCCATCACGCCGCTGGTCTCGTAGCCATGCACGCCACCGGTGACCAGCGCGGCCGGCAGCGCCGGGTTCCAGTCGCGGCTGCGCAGGGCGAACAGGGTGTAGGTCTCGCCAGCGTAGTCGAGCTGGCCATAGGCCACCTTGTCGAAGCGCGAGGCCAGCGCCTCGATGCGCGGCAGCACTTCCTCGTCATAGCGACGCAGGCGCTGCTGGCGGCCACGCCACGCCTCCCGTTCCGCCGCTCCCCACGGCTGGCCAGGGGTTCCGACGGGGTAGAAAGCGGCTTGGGACATGGCGGATCTCAGCGAGTCAGGAAGCAATCACCCACTTTACCATCGGCCCGTCAGCATGAACCGGAGGCGCATTCCATTGGCGAATGGAATCAGCAATAATTCTCATTTACGACCTTCCACAACCCGCACCGATGCCCACCCACGCCCCGCAAACGGCCCGCCTGCCACTGGCTACCGCCCTCGCCCTGTGCCTGATTCCGGCCGCCAGCGCCTTCGCCCAGGACGGCGCCACCACGCTGGACAGCATCCAGGTCTCCGGCAGCTGGCTGGGCACCGGCCTGCACGACAGCGTGAAGAGCTTCGCTGGCGCGCGCACCGTGGTGGACCGTCAGCGCATCGAAGCCAGCGGCGCGGCCAGCATCGGCGATGCCATGCGCCGCATCCCCGGCGTGCAGGTCACCGACAACTCCGGCACCGCCGGCAGTTCGGTCTCGCTGAACATCGGCGTGCGCGGCCTGACCGGGCGCTACTCGCCGCGCTCGACCGTGCTGCTCGATGGCGTGCCGCTGGCAGTGGCGCCGTATGGCCAGCCGCAGCTGTCGTTCGCGCCGACCAGCCTGTCCAACATCGAATCGATCGACGTGGTGCGCGGCGGCGGCGCGGTGCGCTACGGCCCGCAGAACGTGGGCGGCATCATCAACTTCAGCACCCGCGCCATTCCCACCGAGGCCGGCCTGCACGGTGAGGCCGGCGTGCGCTACACCGCCTACGACCACGGCGGCGGCGACAGCACCCAGTACAACGCCTTCCTCGGTGGCACCGGCGACAACGGCCTGGGCGCGGCCCTGCTGTACTCCGGCCAGGATGGCCGCGGCTGGCGCCAGGGCAGCGATGACCGTTTCAACGACCTCGCGCTGAAGTTCGCCTATGCCATCGACGAACAGCAGGAACTGCGCGCCAAGCTGTCCTACTACGATGTGCGTTCGCTGACCCCGGGTGGCCTGACCCGCGCCCAGTACGAGGCCGACCCGTTCCAGAACACCCGCCCCACCGATTTCTGGAAAGGCCACCGCACCGGCATCGACCTGGGCTACACCAATACGTTGTCGGCCAACAGCGAGTTCGAGGTACTGGCCTTTTACAACGAAAGCAGCCGTGCCAGCTCGCTGATCAACGCCGCCAACACCCAGCTGACCGTGCAGCCGCGCGACTACCGTGTGCTCGGCATCGAGCCGCGCTATACCCAGCGCCTGCACTGGGGCGCCAGCGTGCACGACATCACCGCCGGCTACCGCTTCCTGCGCGAGCGCGGCAACGACCGCAGCTACACCGTGACCCGCCGTACCGGCGTGGCCAGCGCCACCAACCGCTTCGACAATGCCACCGACGCACACGCCTTCTACATCGACGACCGCATCGCGATCGGCCAGTGGCGGATCACCCCGGGCGTGCGCATGGAGTGGATCGACATGGACCGCCGCCAGGCCGGGGGCGCGGCGACCTTCAGCAGCCGCAACGACAAGGCCCTGCCCTCGCTCAACATCGCCTACCTGCTGACCCCGCAGCTGACCGTGTTCGGCAACTACACCACCTCGTTCGGGCCGGTGCAGAACATCCAGCTGAATTCGCAGACCGCCAGCAACCCGCTGAATCCGGAAATCGCCAAGACCACCGAACTCGGTGCGCGCTGGCAGGACGGTGCACTGCGCGCGGAAGTGACCGTGTTCAAGATGCGCTTCGACAACCAGATCCTGCAGGTGCCGGGCATCACCCCGCCGACCTTCCAGAACATCGGTGCCACCGACCACAAGGGCGTGGAAAGCGCGCTGGAGTACCACTTCGCCGAGGACAGTGCACTGGCCGGGCTGGAGCTGTACGCCAACTACACCTGGACCAAGGCGATCCAGCAGTCCGGCGACAACCGTGGCCTGGACGTGCCGTTCTACTCGCGCGACACCGACAGCGTCGGCGCACGCTATGCACTGGCCGGCTGGACCTTCAATGTCTCCAGCACCCACCAGAGCGGCCAGTTCTCCGATGCGGCCAACACCTGGGCCGAGAGCGCCGATGCGCGCGTGGGCCGCGTGCCGGGCGTGCGCCTGTGGAATGCACAGGTGGCCTGGCAGGTGCCCGGCCTGGGCGACAGCGAGATCGCGCTGGGCGTGAACAACCTGGCCGACAAGCGCTGGTACACCCGCAACGTCGATGGCAACGCTGGCCGCATGGTGGCCGCGCCGCGCACCTTCTACGTGCAGGGCCGCTACCGCTTCTGACGCAGTAACCGCCCGATGCAGTGACGGTGGCGATCACGGTGGCGGCGTATCATGCCGCCACCATGTCATTGCCTGTTTCGCCATCGCGCCTGCATCTGGCCTTCCAGGGCCTGCGCCTGCGCCTGCGCGGCAGCGACCTGTGGTTCATCGCGCTTGCCCTGCTGGTCGGCCTGATCGCCGGCTACCTGACCCTGCTGCAGTCCGGCATCGCACGCTGGCTGCAGGGCACCCTGTACGGGCTGGACGACGGCATGCGCCTGAGTTCCCTGCCCTCGCTGACCTGGACCGCGCTGCTGGTCCTGCCACTGGGTGGCCTGCTGGTCGGCCTGGTCAGCCTGGCCGCGACCCGGCTCAAGCGGCCCCTGCTCGATGCGGTGGAAGCCAATGCCCTGCATGGCGGCCGCATGTCGATGCGCGACAACCTCATCGTGCTGACCCAGACCCTGTTGTCCAATGGCTGCGGCGCCTCGGTCGGGCTGGAGGCGTCGTATACGCAGATGGGCGCAGGCAGCGGCTCGCAACTGGGCCGGGTGATGCGCCTGCGCCGCAACGACGTGCGCATCCTGGTCGGCGCCGGTGCCGCCGGTGCCATCGCGGCCGCCTTCGGGGCGCCACTGGCCGGCGCGTTCTACGCCTTCGAGATCGTCATCGGCGCCTACACCCCGGCCGCGCTGGCCCCGGTGGCGGTCGCTGCGCTGGCCGGCGCGTTCGTGGCCGACCAAGCCGGCATCGAGGCCTACCTGCTGCCGGCCGCCTCGACGATTGATGTCCGCGCCGCCGACTACGCCATCTACGGCCTGCTCGGCTGCTGCTGCGCGATGGTCGGCATCGCGGTGATGCGGCTGATCGCTTCGATCGAAGGCACGGTCAAGCGCAGCCCGTTGCCGTTGTGGGGCCGGCCGGTGGTGGGCGGCCTGCTGCTGATTCCGCTGGCACTGGCCAGCCCGCAGGTGCTGTCGTCCGGCCATGGCGCCCTGCACCTGGACCTGACCACGCATCTGCCGCTGATCTGGATCGGCGGGCTGCTCACGTTGAAGTGCCTGGCCTCGGGCATCTCGCTCGGGTTTGGTTTCCGCGGTGGCCTGTTCTTCGCCTCGTTGTTCATGGGCACCCTGGTCGGTGCCCTGTTCGCCGGCCTGCTGGCGATGGCCACCGGCGTGCCGGTGATTGATGCAACTTCGGCCGCACTGGCCGGCATGGCCGCGCTGGCCGCCGCCGTGGTCGGCGCACCGATGACCATGGCCATGCTGGTGCTGGAAGGCACGCACGACTTCCTGCTGACCAGCGTGGTGATGAGCGCGGTGCTGGTCTCCAGCACGCTCGTGCGGCAGTGGTTCGGCTACTCGTTCTCGACCTGGCGCATGCACCTGCGCGGCGAGACCATCAAGAGCGCCCGCGACGTCGGCTGGGTACAGAACCTCAATGCCGGCCGGCTGATGCGCAAGGGCGTGGCCACCGCGCCGGCCGACCTCGACGCCGCCGCCTTCCGTCAGCGCTTCCCGCTGGGCTCGGGCAGCCGCGTGATCCTGATCGACAGCGAAGGCCATTACGCCGGCATCGTGCAGATTCCGCGCGTCTACGGCGACGGCGTGAAGCCCGAGACCATGATCGGCGAACTGGCGGAAAACCGCGACGTGTCACTGCTGCCGAGCGCGGACGTGGTCACCGTGATGCAGCGCTTCGACCACACCCAGGCCGACGAACTGGCCGTGGTCGCCGCCGACGGCCAGGTGCTTGGCGTGGTCTCCGAAGCCTTCGTGCGCAAGCGCTACGCCGAGGAACTGGACAAGCGCCAGCGCGAACTGATGGGCGAGCGCGTCGAGGACACCGACTGACCCCACAAAAAGGGGACGGAGGGGATTAAGTCGTTTCTGGCCCCTCGAAATCCACGCATGGCGTGGATCTACTGTCACGTCGGCGCGGTAGACTCCGGGCATGCGTTTCATTGAAACCTTCCAGGCCGGCCCCTTCGCCGACACCGTGGTCAGCCTGCTGGCCGCCTTCGTGCTGGGCACGCTGATCGGCGCCGAGCGCCAGTACCGGCAACGCACCGCCGGCCTGCGCACCAATGTGCTGGTGGCGGTCGGCGCCGCTGCCTTCGTCGACCTGGGCATGCGCATCGCCGGCAGCGCCGAGGCGGTGCGGGTGATCTCCTACGTGGTCTCCGGCGTCGGCTTCCTCGGCGCCGGCGTGATCATGAAGGAAGGCATGAACGTGCGCGGGCTGAACACCGCCGCCACGTTGTGGTGCTCGGCGGCGGTCGGCAGCTGTACCGGCGCGGACATGCTGGCCGAGGGCGTGCTGCTGACGGTCTTGATCATCGCCGGCAACACCCTGCTGCGGCCGCTGGTGAATGCGATCAACCGCATCCCGATCAACGAGACGGCCACCGAGGCGACCTACGAGGTGCGCCTGAGTGTGGATGCCGAAGCGGTGCCACGTGTACGCGAGCGCCTGGTCGATGCGCTGGAAGCAGCGCAGTATCCGGTCGGTGATGTGCAGGTGGTCGAGCATACCGACGCGCCCACCGATGTGATCGCGGTGCTGGTCAGTACCGCCGTGAGTGCCGATGAGCTGGACGTGGTGCTGGCGCGGATGGAGCATGTGCCGGGCGTGCTGCACGCCACCTGGGAAGTCAGTACCCGCGATTGATTCATCCACGCATGGCGTGGATCTACCGAGGTTGTGGTGCAGTAGATCCACGCCATGCGTGGATGCGCTTCTCTCACCCACCCGCCAGGCGCTGCTGGGCCCGCAGCAACTTGCGGAACGAACCGCACTGGCGCGCATCCTGCGCTTCCGGGCAGGCCGCCGCGCGTTGTAGATGGCGGCGCACCCGCTGCAGCTGGGTGATCTGCTGCTGCAGCACATCGGCCTGTGCCAGCAGGGCTTCGCGATCCAGCGTAATGCATCCGCGCTGAGGCGGCAGCGACAACCCGATCTGCTGCAGCGACAACCCGGCCGACTGGCCAAGGCCGATCAACGCCAGGCGCTCCAGCACCTGCTCGTCGTACTGCCGGCGCAGGCCGCGACGGCCCAGCGACCGCAACAACCCGAGCTGCTCGTAGTAACGCAGGGTCGAGGCCGGCACGCCGCTGCGCTTCACCACCTCGCCGATATCCAGTTCACGCATGGGCTTGACCTCAAGTCGCCTTCAAGCATCAACCTATGGGCAACTTCCCGGCAGGACAAGGCCATGGCCAGTACATCCCCCGTTGATCAGAATGCGCTCTGGAATGGCCCTGGCGGCCAGATCTGGGTCGCCCAGCAGGCCATCCTCGACGGTCTGTTCCAGCCCATGGCCGACCTGCTGGTGGCCGAGCTTCCGCAAACCGTCACGCAACTGCTCGATATAGGCTGTGGCACCGGCGCCAGCCTGCTGGCATCAGCCGCCGCTCGCCCGGCGACACACAGCACCGGCCTGGACATCTCCGCGCCGATGCTGGCACTGGCCCGTCAGCGCGCCGAGGCGGCAGGACTGGACGCGGACTTCATCCTGGCCGATGCGCAGCAGCATCCGCTGCCCTCCGCGCACTTCGACTGGATCCAGTCGCGGCTGGGTGTGATGTTCTTCGAAGATACCGAGGCCGCCTTCGCCAACCTGCATCGTGCTGCAACGCCAGGCGCTGGGCTGCGTTTCATCGCCTGGCGCAGTGCCGACGAGAACCCGTTCATGACCACGGCCGAACGCGCGATCGGCGATGCACTTGAGCTTCCGCCGCGGGTGCCAGGAGCACCCGGCCAATTCGCCTTTGCCGATGGCCAGCGCGTGCAGCGTCTGTTGCAGGCCGCCGGCTGGAAGGATGTGGAGTTGGTCGCGGCAGACCTGCCGTGCTCGATCGCCCGCGATGAACTGCCGACCTATGTCGGCCAGCTGGGCCCGTTGGGACTGGCGCTGCGCAATCTACCCGAAGACCGCACCACCTCGCTCCGGAACAAGGCTGTGGCGGCATTCACCCCCTTCATCGAGGGCGACCGCGTGCGTGTGGATGCGGCCTGCTGGCTGGTCCGCGCCCGCGCCTGATACAAAAAAGGGGACGGAGGGGATTAAGTCGTTTCCGGCACAGCCGGGGCAAGAACGACTTAATCCCCTCCGTCCCCTTTTTCTACTACAGCGCCTCGCCGGCGTCCGCCAGGCGCGATTCAATCAGCGCATACCACTGCTGCAGCACGTCGATCAGCATGTCCAGCTCGGCGTCGGTGCGCTGCGCGCGCCCACTGCGCAGGCAGGCCTGGGCTTCCTGCAGCTGGGCCAGGAAGCCGGCCACGGTGTCTGCCTGCAGGATCAATCCCGGCAGTCGCCGCCCGGGAATGCGCACCACCGCATGATTGCCGAGCTGGCCGTACACACTCAGTGTGGTTTCCGTCTTCATGGAAAGAGGCAGGAATTGGGCGTTCATCGCGTGCACCATGGAAAACCTGAGCCGCCGGCAGGCGTGGACAACGGGGGAGACGTGGCCACGTCCTGCCGGCGGTCAGGGGGGACTCGGGATGCCGGGGACTCGCCCCGGCGCAGGATTCTCAGCGTGGCTGCGCCACACCCGCGATCTGCACGCGCCGGTTCGGCGCCAGGCAGGCGATCAGCTCGCGACGGTTGCGCTGCTCGCACTGCACGATCGGCTCGGCCGCGCCGCGTCCTTCGGCACTGATGCTGGCTGCAGGCACGCCGCCCTGCACAAGCGCGCTGCGCACGGCCTCGGCACGTCGCTGCGACAGGGCCTGGTTGTAGCTGGCACTGCCGATACGGTCGGTATACCCGGTCACCCGGATTGACTGCACCTGACTGGCCTCGCGCACCTGCGCCAGTACGCCCTGCACGGCCTGCTGGCCTTCGGCACTGAGCACCGCGCTGTCGAAACCGAACAGCGCATCGGCGGACAGGCGCAACGGCTGCTCCGGCAACGGCGCCGG
The DNA here is from genome assembly GCF_056482945.1 of Stenotrophomonas sp. 62841_Sma. Lineage (NCBI taxonomy): Bacteria > Pseudomonadati > Pseudomonadota > Gammaproteobacteria > Lysobacterales > Lysobacteraceae > Stenotrophomonas > Stenotrophomonas sp. 62841_Sma. The sequence goes on from NZ_CM151224.1 coordinate 2,754,071, forward strand.
TGCAGGCGGGGCCGGCGGCCGCGGCGGGTCCAGCACCGCCGCACATGATTCAGGCTTCCAGTAGCCACCCTGGGCGATGCCCTTGCTGTCGAATCGCACCTGGAACTGGCAGGTGAAGTACTCCGCGCCCTGCGCAGTGCGGAAGTTGAACAGGTAGTTCCACTCGCGCACGCCCCACATGCCCTCGTTGAAATGCGGCGTGCCCAGCAGCGTGTACAGCTGGCGCTTGCTCATGCCCGGCGCGAAGCGGCGCAGGTCGGCGACGTCGGGATAGATGCCTTCCTTCAACGAGGCCTTCGAGGCCTCCGGGAACTGCACGGCGGTGGTTTCGGCAGGACCTTCGGCGGCCGGCGCATGGCTGCGGCAGGCGGCCAGCAGGCCCATTCCCAGGACCAGGCCCAGCACTGCGGCCATCTGGCCGGTGCGGGCGATGCGATGCTGTTTCATGTCATTCCCCCTTTGGACGTTTCCGCGATGCCGGGCCGCGCGTGCGGCCCGGCGGCGGGGATCACCACTGGATGCCGGCACCGACGGCCACACCGGCCTCGCCACGGCTGTTGGTGGAGCCGCTGAACTTGTAGATCCAGCGCCCTCCTTCGGAGACACCGGAGATACCAACCGCCACGCCCGACTCGCCGTTGTAGCTGCCGGCGGCGACCGAGGCCATGCTGCGGCCCGCTTCGCTGGACTGCGGCAGTGCTGCGGTGGCCATAGCCGAGGCGATACCGGCCGAGGCGCGGTTGTCGGTCTTGCGCAGGTCGCGCTCGAAGCCACCCATGCGCTCGTCGGTGTAGGCCTTCGACCAGTCCAGGGTCTGCGCCATGCCCGACTTCAGCTGGTCGACGTTGACTGCGTCGGTACCGGCGGTGCCGGCGGCGACGTTACGCACCGTGGTCGGGCCGCTGTTGGTGCTGCCCAGCGTGACACTGTTGTAGTTGGTCGCGCCGTTCACCGTGGTGTCGTAACGGATCGTACCCTGCTGCGAGGCCTGCAGCTGGCGTACGTTGACCGCGTCGGTAGCCTGCGAACCGTCGGCCACGTTGACCACCTGGCGTTCGGCACCGGCGGCACCCACTGAGACCGTGTTGGCCCGGTTCGCCACCGAACCCGCACCCAGCGCCACCGAGTTGTCGGCCTGCGCCTGCGAACCATTGCCCAGCGCGGTCGAGTTGGCACCGGCGGCGGTGGAGCCAGCGCCACCTGCGGCCGAATTGGCACCGCTTGCGGACGGATCGGCCAGGTTGTTGGTGTTGTTGGCGCGGAAGCTGCCGGCCACGTTGGTGATGTTCTGGATCTTCTGGTCGGTGTACTTCTTCGATTCGTCGATGGCGTAGTTCACGCCGTTCTTCAGCTGGCCGACATTGGTCGCGTCGTACGTATCGGAACCGTCGGCGACATGGGTGATCTTGCGCTCGCTGCCGGTGCTGCCGACCGAAACCTCACCGGCCGAGTTGCTGGCGCCGGTCTGGCCATAGGCGCCGGTGTAGCCGCTCTGCGCACCGACGCTGGCCACCGACCCGGCACCCAGGGCGACGCTGTTGCCGGCACTGGCGCTGGCGCCGTTGCCGACCGCCACGCTGTTGGCACCGGCCGCACTGGCCTGCGGGCCGACCGCCACCGCTTCCGCACCGGCAGCCGTTGCAGGCGCTGCGGTCGAGTTCACTGCCAGGTAGGCACTGCCACCGCTGTTGTTGGTGATGCGTTGGTTGAGGACCTTCAGCGAGCCGTCCACCGCAGTGAAGGCGGCGGTGACATTGTTGTAGTCACCGCTGGTGAAAGTGCCGTCGGTGGCGATGCTGGAGATGCTGAACTTCGGCGCGGTCCACACGTTGGTGGTGCCGTTGTACGCGGTGGTGCCACCGAAGTAGTTGGCAATGGTACTGTTCGTGCTGAACAGCTGGTCGCCGGTGATGGCATCACTGCTGCCGGCCAGGATGCTGCCGGCGGCGACGTTGGTGATCTTCACCGCGCCGGTGCCGGTACCCGTCAGCGTCACGCTGTTGAGCACGTTGCCACTGCCATCGACGTCGTACTTCACGGCCAGCTTGTCGATCTCATCGGTCTGGTCGGCAACGTTGGCCAGCGAGTTGCTGACCGCATCGAAGGCGGTACCGACGTCGTTGTAGCTGCCCTTGGTTACGGTGCCGTTGGCGGCGACGTTGTTGATCGAGTAGGTCGGTGCGGTCAGCACGCCGCTGGCGTTGACCGCCGCGCCACCACCGAGGTGGGTGGCCACGGCCTGGTTGGCCGCAAACAGCTGGGCACCGTTGATGGCCTCGCTGCTGGTGGCACTGACCTGGCCCGGGCCGAGATTACGCAGCGTGGTGGCCGTGCCGGTCTGGCCGAGCGTGGCACTGGCGTAGTTGACGCTGCCATCGCCATTGAGGTCATAGCGCAGTGCCCCCTGTTCCGACGCCTGCAGCTGGCCGACATTGACCGCATCGGTGGCGGCGGTACCCGCAGCCAGGTTGGTGACCTGACGCTCGGCACCGGCGGCACCGATGGACACGCTGTTGGCACGGTCAGCCAGGCTGCCGGCACCCACCGCGATGCTGTTGGCGGCGGTGGCGCGGGCGTTGGTACCGACCGCGATCGAGTCGGCGCCGCTGGCCAGTGCCTCGGTACCGGTCGAGTTCACCCGCAGATACTTGGTGCCACCGTTGCGGATGTCGGTGATCTGCGTGTTGAGATTGACCAGCGAACCATCGACCGCGGCGAAGGCATCGGTGGCGTTCTCATACAGACCCTTGGCGATCGCACCGCCGGTGGAGATGGTGCTGATCTCGAACAGTGGTGCGGTGAATGCACCGCTGGCCGGATCGAAGGCTGCGCGACCGCCGAAGAAGCTGGCGATGGCCGCATTGGTCGCCGCCAACTGGCCGCCATTGACCGCTTCCAGGCTGCCGGCGGTGACCGCACCGCCGGCCAGGTTGCCGATGGTGGTAGTGCCGGTGCCCGCACCGAGCGTGACGCGGCGATAGTTCGGATTGCCGGCACCGTCCAGATCGTAGGTCACCGCAGCGGCCGCCACATCATCGATCAGGCTGATGGCACCCTTCAGCTGGGCCACGTTGACCGCATCGGTATTGACACTACCGGCGGCCACGTTGGTGATCTGGCGCTCGCCGCCACCGGCGGTACCCACCGACACTTCACCGGCCGAGACCTGCGGCGCAGTGAGGCCATAGGCGCTGTAGCTGGCCTGGGCACCGCGCAGCGCGGCCGAACGGTAGCCCAGTGCAACCGAATTGGCCTGGTTAGAGGTCGCCTCGGCACCGAGCAAGGTCTGCCCGTTGGCCGTGCCCACCGCGCTGTCGCCGACGATCACCGAATGGCCCATGCGTGCGGCGTAGTCCGCGGTCGGCACGCCGGTCGGGTTGCTCGGATCATTGGTGCCGGCGCCCGGGAAGGCGACGTTGGCATCGACCTTCGGCAGCTCGTGGCGGGCATTGGCACCGATCACCACTTCCTTCGAACCGTTGGCAAAGGCGCCGTCACCCATCAGCACCTGGTAGTCCTGCGCCGCATTGACTGCCCAGCAGGAGATGTCGGCGAGGACAATATCCAGGCACTTGGCCGCCCATGCCGGCGAATCCTTCGGCAGCAGCAGCCCGAGCAGGCCGCCCGGATTGCCGTTGTTGATGTTGTAGATGTAGCTGTCGGAGGTGACACCACCGATCAGGGTCAGGTGCGAGCTGCCGCCGGTGACGGCGCCACCCAGGCCGTTGAGAGTGCTGCCGACCGGCGACAGGTTGACCACGGGCAGGCCCAGCACATTGACCGTCGAGTAGGTCTGCATCACGTTGGCGTTGCTGAGCTTGAGGTTGCCGTTGCTCAGGTAGCCGTTGCCGCCAAACAGGCTGGTGGTGGTCGGGCCAATCAGCTGCCCGACGTTGCCAACCAGGCCGCCGGTGCCGATGATCAGGCCCGCGTTCGGATCGGCCGGAGCCGGCGCCTTCGGGCTGGTCGGCGGGATCGCCGAGGGCTTGGTCAGGCCGAGACCGCTCAGCGTGCCACCGACCAGGCCGCCTACGGCACTGCCGAGATTGCCGATGGTGCCGTTGAGGTTGCCATTGAGCAGGTTGCCGACGGCGCCGCCGACATTGCCAAGCGTATCGCCCAGCAGGCCACCGAGGCCGCCGGTGCTGCCACCTGTAGCGCCATTGAGTACACCGCCGACGGTGCTGCCGACCGAACCGACCGTGCCGTTGAGCGCACCACCCACGGTGCCGCCGACCGCACCAACCGTGCCAACTGCACCGTTGAGTGCCCCGCCGACTACGCTGCCGACCGAACCGACCGTGCCGTTGAGCGCACCACCCACAGTGCCGCCGACTGCACCAACCGTGCCAACTGCACCGTTGAGTGCCCCGCCGACGGCGCTGCCGACCGAGCCGACCGTGCCGTTGAGTGCACCACCCACAGTGCCGCCGACTGCACCAACCGTGCCAACCGCTCCGTTGAGTGCGCCGCCGACGGTGCTGCCGACCGAACCGACCGTGCCGTTGAGTGCACCACCCACAGTGCCGCCGACTGCACCAACCGTGCCAACGGCGCCATTGAGCGTGCTGCCCACTGCTCCGCCCACCGCACCAACCGTGTTGCCTACGGTGCCATCAAGCACGCCACCCACGGCGCCACCTGCCGCGCCGACAACGCCGCCCACCAGGCCACCCACGCCCAGTGCGCTGTTCTGCGCTGCCACAGTCGCTTGGCCGGCCAGCTTCAGATTGCGGTCGGCCACGACTTCCTGGCCATCGGGCGCCTGCACGCGCACTTTGCCGGCAACACCGGTATCGAAAGCTGCGGTGATCGCACGATCATGGGTCTCGCCCGGCAGCTCCTCCTTTGCCGGCAACGTGACCGCCGCCGTCGCCTTGACCTGCCCCTGACCATCGATCTGGTGGCCCGCCAGCTTCAGCTGCGAATCCACCTTGCCGTCAACGGACGCCTTGAGGCCGGACAGCGAGCCAGCGGATGCGCCAGCAACAGCGGCGGCCGCCTTGGCACCGGTATCGATCGAGGCCGCCTGGGCACCGGCGATGCCAACCTTGGCCTTCGCCTGCGCATCCGCAGCCACACCGAGCGGCGCATGCGCGGACGGCGCAACGTTGGCCGCCAGCGAGGCATCCATCTTCGCCACATTGGACGCTGCGTGCCCCAGCCCGACATTGGCGCGAACATCGGCGGCCAGTGCAGGAACCGCGACCTGCTTCGGCGCGGCGTTCGCCGCCAGCTTCACCTGTACGGTAGCCGGCAGGACGTCGCGCACGATCGGCAGCGAGGTCGTACTCAGCTGCAGGCCCACACGCGCGTCTGCGCTGATCGCCGGACTGCTCTGCGCCTGGCGCGATGCCGCGGCCAGCGCGACTTCTGCGTCGACCTTGACCGGCATCGGCTGCGCGTACTTCGCGGCCAGTGCCTGCAGATCACGCAGCGACTGATTGGATTCGGATGCTCCTGCATGCCCGCTGGCCAGCGCACACAGCAGGGCCAGGGCCAGTGCGGTCGGCATCAGCAGGACACTGCGCGGATCGCGGGCAGCGCTGCCGCCGCTATCGCCGGTGGCCAGTTCCGAGGCCACAACCAGAGCATTGAGCTGGCGGTTCCATACACGCCGGTAGATGCGGTTCATGAGCATTTCCCCCGTAGGCGAACAACTGGAATGTCAGTGGACTTGCCGTTAGGCAGGTGACTGACATTTCAGCGTTTGCAACGGCGGCTGCGCACTTCATTCCGGCACGGCAATCGCGCATTCCGGCAAATCCACGGTCGGAATCGGCAGCCGGTTATGCAGAAGCGGCAACCATATCGGCAAGCGGATATGCAATTCCGGCAGGAACCGCCGGGAAACCCTTATGGGGCCTGGATCAGGCGGGCTGGCCGATCTGCGCGGGTGCGCGCATCAGCGTGTCACGCGGCAGTTCACCGAAGACCTTGCGGTAGTTGTCGGCGAAACGCGAAAGGTCCCACAGGCCACAACTGAGGGCGATGGCCTTGACCGAACGGCGGCTGGAATCGGCCATCGACAGGCTGCGGCAGGCTGCGCACAGGCGCAGCATCGACAGGTAACGATTGGGCGACGTACCGAACAGGTCCTCGAACGCGTAGCGCAGCCCACGCTCACTGACACCGGCAGCGTCGCAGATCTCATTCATGTAGATATTGCGGCGCAGGTTGAGGCGCATGAAGTTTTCCGCCCGCTGTGCGATCAGATAATGCGTGCGCCGCGCACGGCTGCAACCCGGGCGTTCGGCGGAACCCGCACCCAGCAGTGCCTGCACGTGTTCGTGCAGCAGCCGCTCGGTTTCTTCCGGCTGCAGGCCCGTGCCCTGGCCCAGCTGCAGGTGCAGCTGCTGGTAATGCTGTGCCAGCGGGGCGGCCTCGCTGGCGAGATTGAACAGTGAAAGCGCCTGTCCGGCCGGCGGCGTGCTGCGCAGGCTCAGTTCGGTCAGCTTGCGTTGCACCCGTGCCACCGGCACCAGCATCAGGGTCATGTGCGTGCCCGGGCTCAGGGTGAACTCGCTGATGCCCTCGGGCATCACGGTCAGCGCCATCCCAGGGGCAAGCGGTACGCCATGGCACCAGCTCAGGGTTTCATCGGTCGCATGCAGATACCCCAGCATCGCCCAGTCCGGCGGCAGCATGAAACGTCCACGGCAATGGAATCCACAGCTGATGCTGCAGAACAACGCCTCCTCGTGCACGCGTGACGCGAAGGCCGCCCGCGGCCCATTGCCATCGAGCAGAAGCAGTTCGACATCACATACACGAAGCACGCCGCTCAGCGTCGCCAGGTCGATCGACCGCAGGCCGCTGTCGTCGCTGTCTCCTACCCCACCATCGACCATGACAGTGTCGTCCCCCCGATTATCCGCCGTGCGGTACGGCCCCCACTGCCTGACAGGGCGCGCACCTCTCATGGAATCTCTTCCATCACCGGGATGCGCGCCGCCAAGGTGCGCACCCCAAAAGAAACGCGAGTACTTGAATGCGAGTATGCCCGATAATTCAACGGGGTAAACATCTGCACCGCGTTGAATAAGATGGATACAGAGGTGAAAATCAGATTGTCGCGTTTGGCACAGTTTTCGCATGCGACCTGAAGCCTGCCTCACATTATCTGCACGTCGATGAATCGTTGTGCGGGCGAACGGATTTCCGTCACAGAACCCGGCTTGAAAATTAAGGAGCAATGGGATTCTGCCGAATTTGCATATAGGTTCCGGTTGCAGCCGGCCGCCATTCAGGCAAAGTCGATAACACGGTGATCCGGTCTTTGATAATGACCGCACCCAGGGGGACAGCATGACCATGCACGTATCGCTCGACACGTCGACCACCGGCCCCGCGCCGCGCGGTCGCGGTTGCGCGAACGGCGTCCCGCCTGGAAACGATCACCCTGCTTGAGCACAGCGGGTCCATCCCGCCGTGCCTCCTCCGCCAGGACGTGCGGAGGTCCACGGACGATCCCGGCGGAGCCGGGCCACCGCCCAACAGGTGTCCTGTAGCAGACAGGTAGAGGGAGACAAACGTCATGAACGCATCGATCCGCAAGTTCCTGAAGGAAGAAGATGGCGTTACCGCACTCGAGTACGGCCTGCTGGCGGCTGTGATTGCCGGCATCCTGATCGCGGTCGGCAATGCGCAGATCAAGTCCTTCTTCGAGACCTTGTTCACCAATCTCTCCGCATTGGCCACCAAGGCCTCCGGTAGTGCAACACCGCCTGCCGGCGGGAACTGACCGGGACCGCGCAGCCGTCGGCTGCGCTTGCGGCTCATTGCAGAAGGCGGCGGCTGACCGTCCACTGACGGACAATGGAGGGTGCGATGACACTGCTGGGATTGCTGGCCATCGGTGTGTGCCTGCGGATCGCGATCAGCGATCTGTACGCCCGTCGGGTGCCCAACGCCTGGCTGCTGTCCGCATGCGCGATCACCGTTGTCGTGCTCATCGCCGGACAGTTCAACGCGCCGCGCCTGCCGTGGGCTTCCCACGTTGCCGGCGCGGCGCTCGGCCTGGTCGCATTGCTGCCTTTCCATGCAGTGCGCTGGATGGGCGCCGGTGATGTCAAATTCTTTTCGGTACTGGGATTGATGCTGGGCTGGCAGGCACTGCTGCCGATCTGGATCGCGGCCAGCCTGGCAGCGGGCGCACATGCCGCACTGGTGCTGGTATCGCGACGGTTGGGTCCAGTACTGCCCATCGGCCTTCAAGCCCATATGCATCGGGCAAGTTCGCAATGGCATTCGCACCCGGCGCTGCGCGGGATGCAGAGCGCCCGCCAGGGACGCCAAGGCATTCCCTACGCCGCCTACCTGGCGGTATCCGCCATCGCCTGGGTCCTCATCAGCACGTACGGAGGTGTGGCATGAACATCCACAACCGACGCCGGCAACGTGGCGCGGCCAGCATCGAGTTCGCGCTGATGTTGATGCTGGGCCTGCTGCCGCTGCTGCTGTTCACGTTCTCCGGCGTAATGATCATGGCGGCCCAGCAGACGTTGGCAACCGCCTCGGCCGAGGGTGCACGTGCATCGCTGCGCTATGGCAGCGCCAACGAACGTCGTACCGCCGCCTGCGTTGCGGCGCGTAGTTCGATGCAGTGGCTGCTGAACTTCTCGGGTCAGCCGGTCGACTGCAGCAATGGCGGAAACAACGCCATTCTGGTCTCCGCTCAGGCCCCCTGCGCCGGACTGGCCAGCGCCCAGTGCATGACCGTGACGGTCAGCTACGACTACGCAAGCCATCCCTTCCTGCCCGGCACCGCCACGCTTTACAAGTGGGTGATGCGGGCTCCCATCCGCAGCGTCGCGGTCGCTCAGCTCGACCTCGGCAGCGGCAACTGACGTTCGGTACAGGAGACGGTTCCATGCTCAAGTTGACCCGCATTGCTGCCGTCGCCCTGATCGGGCTGGCCGTGCTGCTGGCGGTGATCGCCTTGATGATCGGGCGCAGGCCGGCCGCACCGGCCACGGTTGCCCCGGTAACGCAGAGCGAAGCCCAGGCGATCACCGTGGTGGAAGCGGTGGCGCGACTGCCGGCCGGCGAACCGATCTCTGCCAACGGACTGCGTCTCGCACAGCGCAGCGCCCCGGTTGCCGGTGCCGCCACCAGCATTTCCGCCGTGGTCGGAAAGGTGCCGGTGCAGGACATCGCCGAAGGCACGGCGATCAGCAGCAACGCACTCGCGCAGGGATTCTCGCTGCAGCTGCGCCCCGGGGAACGCGCACTGGCGGTCCCGGTCGACGAGCTGGTGGGGGCCGGCAACCGCATCCTGCCCGGTGATTTCGTCGACGTGTTCCTCAACCTGCGCAATGCCCAATCCACTGCCAGCGGCCCGGCCGACGCAGCACAGACGCGCCTGCTGCTGTCGCGCCTGCGCGTGCTCAGCTATGGCCAGCAGGACATCGCCCCGGCCAACCATGACGCTGTTGCCAGCAACGAGGCCGATGGCCGCAACGATCCACGCGCCGCCGACATCACCGGAAGCAGCAGCACCCAGAGCACGGGCAGCGGGACCGCCCAGCCGGCACGCAGCGCGGTACTGGCGGTGCCGGTGGCCGATGCCAACCGGCTGCTGCTGGGTGCGCAGCAGGGCAAGCTGTTCCTCGCCCTGCGCAACCCTGCCGATTCCGGCCAGCCCGATCTGGCGCTGTTCCCGCAGGCACGCGGGGTGATTGATCCCCTGCGTGGCCTGGATGCGGAACAGCAGCTTGCGCTGCAGCGGCCAGAGAATCACGCCTTCGCCGGCATCGACGGCGATGCATTGGCCGGCCGCAGCAACGCGCCCGCGCGCAGCACCCAGGATGCCCCGGCACGCGCACCCGCACCACGGCGCAGCGCCCCACGCGCATCGGGCATCGAAATCATCCGAGGTGACAGCTCCGCCCCCCGTGGTTCCCTTTGACCTGCATCGAGCGCATCCATGACCGAACGTCGCCGCAGTCCACGCCCTTCCCCCCGCCAGCGCTGGCTGGCCCTGCTGCTGGTGCTGCTGGCACCGGCGACAAGCGTGGCCGCCGACGACCTGGTGCTGCAGGCGCGTGAGCAGCGCCCCTGGACCCTGCCGGGTGATCTGGAGCGGGTCGCCATTGCCGATCCGGGCGTGGCCGATATCGTGATGCTGCGCGGCCAGCGCCAGGCCCTGCTGGTCGGCAAGGCGCCGGGCACCACCACGCTCCTGCTCTGGCACCGCAAGCAGACCGAACCACAGCGCCTGCAGGTGCGGGTACAAAGTGCGGTGCAGGGTGCGGCCGATGCCGGCGCGAACGGGCTGGTATTCACCCAGCAGGACAATCAGGGCCTGCTGCAGGGAAGCACCGAGAGCGTGCTGTCGCACATGCAGGCGCAGAAGACTGCTGCCATGGCCCTGGGCAAGGATGGCCTGCTTGCCGACGCATCCACGGTGAGCAGCGGCGGCGTGGTCCAGGTCGAGGTCAAGGTGGTCGAGTTCAACAAGACCGCACTGAAGCAGATCGGCATCAGCTTCCAGAACCGCAATGGCAACTTCGCCTACGGCTTCGCCCGCCCGGGCGGCCAGCTGCCGGGCAACACCGGCATCCTGCCCGGCATGAAGGAAGGCAACTCCGGCAACGAAGCCGAATCGCCCATTTCTTCGGCCTTCCGCCTGGTGTTCGGCTCGACCAAGGGCCTGTGGAATGCCGACGTCGACCTGCTGCAGAGCAATGGCATGGCGCGTGTGCTGGCCGAGCCGACACTGGTCGCGCTGTCCGGGCAGAGTGCCAGTTTCCTGGCCGGCGGCGAGCTGCCGATCCTGGAACCGCAGGGACTGGGCACCACCACCATCACCTACAAGCCCTTCGGCATCGGCCTGACCGTGACACCGACGGTACTGGCACCGAACCGCATCGCCCTGAAAGTCGCACCGGAAGCCAGCGACCTGGACTACAGCAACGCCATCGCGCTCAACGGCGTGCAGATTCCCTCCATCACCACCCGCCGCGCCGATACCACGGTCGAACTGGGCGATGGCGAGAGCTTCGTGATCGGTGGCCTGGTCAGTTCCAACGTGGTTTCCAGCGTCGGCAAGATCCCGCTGCTGGGTGACCTGCCGATCATCGGCTCGTTCTTCCGCAACTTCGACTACAAGCGCCAGGACAAGGAACTGGTGATCATCGTCACGCCACGCCTGGTGAAGCCGCTGGCACGCAACACCGAGCTGCCGCTGCCCGGCGACCGCGAGGCCAAGCCGCACATGCCCGAATGGGGCGCCTGGCTGCTGGGTCCTATCAGCCAGGACCCGGTGCCCGGCTTCTCACGCTGATTCCATGATGCCTGCGATACCACGCCCATGCCCTACGCCACTGCCCAGCCGCTGCATCCGCAAGGACCGCCGATGAACCTGGTCCTGTACGGAATGGATCGCGAACTGCTGCCCCGGCTGGCGGCGAAACTGCCGCCAACCACCACCCTGCACTGGCAGGACAGCAGCGCGCCGACCTCCGCCCAGGACCTGCAACGCGGGCCGCAGAGCCTTGTGCTGCTCGACTTCCGCCCGGAACATGCGGCCGCCTCCAGCGTGCTGGCGCAGCAACTGCAGCAGACCGAGCCGGATCTGGCATTGGTTGCAGTCGGTGCCACCAGTGCCGGCCAGGTGGAAGGTGTTGTCATCGCATTGCGGGCGGGCCTGCGTGATGTGCTGGACCTGGACAGCGACAACGTCGGCATCGAGGCCGCGCTGCGTCGCGCCCTGTCACCACGACCGGCTGCCGCCGCGCAGCAGGCGCACAAGGCCCGCCTAATCGTCCTGCTGGGCGTGCGCGCCGGGGTCGGCACCAGTACGCTGGCCGCGCATCTTTCGGTGCTGGCACAGCAGACCCGTGCACTGGCACAGGGCGAGGCACTGCAGCAGGATGGCCTGCTGATGGAGCTGGCCCAGCCTTCGGGCGACCTCGCCCTGTACCTCAACCTGGACAGCCGCTTCCACTACGAAGACGCGCTGCGCAACGCCAGCCGCATCGACGCCACCCTCGCCCGTACGGCCATGGCCCGTCACGATTCCGGACTGGTGCTGCTGGACCGCGCCAGCGGCAGCGATGCGGTACCGCCGTCCGATCCGGGTGCGCTGCTGCAGCGCCTGCGCACCGTGTTCGCCAGCGTGCTGTGTGATGCCGGTGGCTGCCCGCTGCGTCAGCTGCCGCCGCTGCTGCTGGACCAGGCCGACGAGATCTGGCTGGTCACCGATGCCTCCATTGCCACACTGGTGTCGCTCGACCAGGCACTGAAGCATCTTGCCGGGCAGCGCGAACGCGAGAAGCGCCTGCAGCTGGTGATCAACCGCCACGATGACAGCAGCGGCATGAGCCCGGAGCAGATCGCGCGCCGCTTCGAGGTTCCCCTGCTGGCCACGCTTCCCGAACGACCGCGCGTGCGCCTGGCTGCCAGCCAGGGTCACCTGCTGCTGCAGGATGCGCCGCGCGACCCCTACCTGCGTGCCCTCGCCCCGCTGGTTTCGCGCCTGGATCCGGCTGCCTGCCCGGTCCAGGCGCAGGGCCTGCGGGAAAGACTCTCCCTTGCCCTGGGTGGATCGCAATGGAAGACAAGGTAACCCCGTTCCCGCATGCCGTTGCCCGGCCGGTGCTGCCCGAAAGCTCGCCGGGCCATCAGCCGTTCGCGCAGACCGAGCAGTATCAGAAGGTGCTGTCGGCCGCGCATGAGCACCTGCTCAACAGCATCGAGGACGAGCGCATCGACATCGATTCCTGGGCCCCCGACACCATCGCCCGCTGGGTGCAGGTGCAGACGGTGGGCTTCATCCAGGAGTGGCGCATCCCGATCAACGAAGAGGAGATGCAGGTGGTTGCCGATGGGCTGGTCAAGGAACTGACCGGCTTCGGGCCGCTGGACGACCTGCTGCACGATCCGTCCATCGAAGACATCCTGATCAACGGCTTCAAGGACGTGCACGTCTCGCAGGGCGGCCAGCTCAAGCGGGCCACCCAGCGCTTCACCGACGATACGCATCTGCTGCGCATCCTGCGCCGCATCCTCGCCCCGCTTGGACGCCGCCTGGATGACTCCAATCCGATGGTCGATGCGCGCCTGCCCAACGGCGGCCGTCTCAACGCGATCATCTCGCCACTGGCGGTGGATGGACCGATGGTGTCCATCCGCAAGTTCCGCAAGGACCCGTTCACCCCCGATGAACTGCTGGCCAAGGGCACCTTCGATGCGCCGATGCAGGCCTTGCTGAAGGCGATGGTACTGGGTCGCTGCAACATCCTGGTGTCCGGCGGCACCAGCTCGGGCAAGACCTCGCTGCTGAACGCCCTGGCCAGCTACGTCCCCGCGAACGAGCGCGTGATCACCGTCGAAGACACCGCCGAACTCTCGCTCAACCACCCGCATGTAGTTCGCCTGGAAAGCCGTATCGGCGGCGCCGAAGGGCACGGTGCGGTCAGCATCCGCGATCTGGTCCGCAACAGCCTGCGCATGCGCCCCGACCGCATCGTCGTCGGCGAAGTGCGCGGTGCCGAGGTGCTGGAAATGCTGCAGGCGATGAACACCGGCCACGACGGCTCGATGGCCACCATCCACGCCAATTCGCCCCGCGACTGCCTGTACCGGATCGAGATGCTGGCCGGTTTTGCCGGCTTCCAGGGCAGCGAGGACAGCCTGCGCCGGCAGATCGCCAGTGCCATCGACTTCATCGTGCAGATCTCGCGCCTGGGCAGCGGCCGCCGCGTGCTGGTCTCGATCACCGAGATCACCGGGGTCAGCGACAACCTGATCACCACCCAGGAAATGTTCCGCCACGAACTGCAGATCGACGGCAACGGCAAAGAGATCGATCGCTGGGTCGGGCTGGGCTTCCATCCGCACTCGCACAAGCTGGAGCCGTTCCGCCAGCAGCTGCGCGAATCGCTCTACGGAGACTTCTGAGCATGGGAACCGGCGCGCTGCTGGGCATGCTGAGCATCATCGCGGTGCTGCTGGCGCTGGCAGCCTGGCTGTGGGGCACGGCCAGCAGCCGTGAGCAGCGCCAGGTTTCAATGCGGCACGCCGAGCAGCAGCTTTCGCGCGGAAGCGCCACGAGCGGAGCACCCGCCGGGCCGTCCGTCACCGCTGCCAACGACCCGGCGCGGCCCGCCAGCGCCGGGCGCCGCGTGCTGCCGCTGGATGGCCTGCTGCAGCGCGCAGGGCTGCAGACCGGCTGGAAAATTCCCATCATGCTGCTGGTACCGGGGCTGATACTGTCGGTGGTGGCGATGCTGCGGCTGGGCACCGCATGGATGTTTCCGCTGACCCTGCTGCTGTACCTGCTTGGCTGCTGGCTGTGGGTGATGCGGCGGACCACCAAGCTGCGTGCGCAACTGCTGCATCAGCTGCCGGACTTCCTCGACAACCTGGTGCGGCTGACCGCACTGGGCAACAGCCTGCAGGCCGCGTTCCAGGTTGCGTCGATGCAGACGAGCGCGCCGTTGCGCGGGCTGCTGGACACCACGGTGCGCTTTGCACGCAGCGGCATGGAGCTGGACCGTGCACTCGCACAGGCCTCGCATCCCTATCGCATGGATGTGCTGAAGGTGTTGTCGGTGGTGATCGGTGTCAGCGTGCGCATCGGCGGGCGCTCCGACCAGATCCTGCAGCGCATGGGCGATTTCATGCGCGATCTGGAACAGGCCCAGCAGGAGCTTGCAGCGACCACCTCGGAGACGCGGATGTCAGCGTGGGTGCTGGGCCTGTTGCCACCGGCCTGCGCGGTATTGATGGCGATCACCAGCCCGGACTTCTTCCAGCCGGTGCTGCACGATCCGCTCGGCCACAAGATCCTGCTGCTTGCACTGGGCATGGAACTTGTCGGTGGCTTCCTGCTGTATCGCCTGGCCAAGTCGCTATGAACCCCCTTCGCCCCGCCGGAGACAACCGATGAGCGCCAGCGCCTGGTTCGCCCTCTCCCTGCTCGTGCTGGCCGCCGGTATCGCCCTGCTCGGTATCGGCGGCTGGGTACGCAGCCATCGTGAGCAACGTACAACGGCCACCTTGAAGACCGCCCTGCAGCCGCGCGAGGCGTCCCGTGACACCGAGCCTGCGCTGACCTGCCCGGTTTCTCCGAGACATTGATATCTAGGAAGATGGCTCCAATCGGAAGATGAGCCCATGAAGAAGAGTCGATTCTCAGAAGAGCAAATGGTGACGATCCTGCGCGAGGCAGATCGCACGACGGTGGCGGAGGCCGCCAAGAAACACAAGGTCAGCGACGCCACGATCTACGCTTGGCGCAAGCACTTCGGGCAGATGCAAGCAGCCGATGTCAAACGCCTCAAGGCCTTGGAGCTTGAGAACAGCCGTTTGAAGAAGCTGCTGGCCGAGCGCGATCTTGACATTGAGATCCTCAAGGAGATCAACGCAAAAAAATGGTGAGCCCGCTGGCGCGGCGCGAGCAACTGGACTTCGTGCGTGCACGGGGCCTGAGTCTGCGCCGCGCCTGCGGGCTGATCGGAATGTCCCGGGCCACGCCGAGCTATCAGTTGCGCCTGCCGGCCAGGGATGCGCCGGTGCTCGCTGCGATGCGGGAGCTCTCGGCGCAGTACCCAAGATACGGCTACCGCCGCATCCGCATCTTCTTGCGCCGCAAGGGCTTCGAGCTGAGTTGGTCGCGTACGCATCGCTTGTGGCGCCGGGCGGGACTGCTGGTGCCCCGAAAGCGTCCACGCAAGCGCATCGCCTCGGTACGCCCGCGCATTCATACGCCCTTCAAGGCCAACATGGTCTGGGCCTATGACTTCGTCTTCGACACCACGGCCAGTGGTCAACAGATCAAGTGCCTGACCGTCGTGGACGAATACACCCGAGAGTGCCTTGCCATCGACGTGGCCGGGGCCATTCGCTCCAGGCGCGTGATCGAAGTGCTGTCGCGGCTGGTGAGCCTGCACGGCGCGCCGCTGTTCATGCGTTCGGACAACGGGCCGGAGTTCGTCAGCCACGCCATTCTGGAGTGGATCGCCCACTCGGGCATCGCCACCGTGCTCAACGACCCCGGCAAGCCGTGGCAGAACGGCACAGACGAAAGCTTCAACGGCAAGTTGCGCGACGAATGCCTGTCCATCGAGTGGTTCCGCTCGCGCCGCGAGGCCGCCGTGCTGATCGAAGCCTGGCGCGTTCACTACAACGAGGTGCGACCCCATAGCAGCCTGCAATACTTGACTCCGACGGAGTTCAAGCAGCAACCCCGTCACAACCTGCAACCCGCTGTCTTCTAGTTAAAACTGTCTCGATTAAACCGAGCAGGTCAGCGCGGCACGATTCGCTGGGCTGGCTGGAACGCTTCGGCCGTGCCCTCAGCGGCGGCCGGCTGGAAACGGCGTTGCTGGCCAATGAAGACCGGCTGCTGTTGGATCTGGCCGGGTGGAACACCCGCCGCGGTACGGCCATCTACCTCGGCCTGCGCCTGCTGCTGGCCGTGCTGGTGCTGGTACTGGTGCTGACATTCAGCAGCGTCACCGGGCTGGCCAGGATCATGGTGATCATCGGCGCCCTCGCCGCCGGCCTGCTGCTGCCCAAGTTCGTTCTCTCCTCCTGGGTGAAACGGCGCCGACGAGCGGTCGACAACGAGCTGCCGCTGCTGATCGACCTGCTGCGTCTGCTGCAAGGCGTGGGCTTCAGCATGGACCAGAGCCTGCAGACGCTCGGCGACAAGCTGCGCGATGCATTGCCGGTCCTCGGCGGCGAGCTGCAGGAGGCCAACATCGCCTATACCCACGGCCGCACCCGCGCACAGTCGCTGCGCCGGCTGAGCGAGGTCTATGCCGACGATGACCTGACCAGCCTGATGCAGCTGATCCTGCAGGTGCACGCCCATGGCGGCGCGGTGCAGGAGCCCCTGCGGCAGTTCAGCATCCGCCTGCGCGAACAGCGTCGCAACACGCTGAAGGAAAAGGTCGGCAAGCTCTCGGTGAAGATGACCGTGGTGATGATGCTGACCCTGCTGCCAGCGCTGATGCTGGTCCTTGCCGGTCCGGCGCTGGTCGCGCTGGCCACCACCATGTCCAAGATGGGGTCCCCCTGATGCCTGCCCTGCGCACTTCCTGCCTCATTGTTGCCCTGGCTGCCGTTGCCGGCGCCAGCGGCTGTGCATCGACCACGCCGAAGTACCTGCGCGCGCCCAGCCTGGCCGCGCCAGAACCGGCACCGCAGGACAGCCGCAATGCCTACCTGGAGCTGATCGAGCGCATGCAGCAGCAAGGCGCATGGTATGCCTCGCTCGCCCACGTCGACGCCTTCCGCCAGCGCTACGGCGATCCGCCGGCGTTGCGCCTGCTGCAGGCCGACGCGCTGCGCGAGACCGGCCAGGCCGATGCCGCGGTCACCCTGTACCGCGATCTTTCCAGTGGCCCCCAGGCCGCCGCGGCCGCCCATGGCCTGGGCCTGATTGCCGCGCGCCGCGACGACGACGCCGGCAGTGAGCAGGCGTTGGCGCGGGCGACCGAACTGCAGCCATTGAACACAAGTTATCTCGGCGACCTGGGCTATGCGCGGCTGCGCGCCGGGCAGTTCGAGCGCGCGCGCGAACCCCTGGCCAAGGCGCTGGAGCTGTCGCCGGGCAATGCCAAGGCCACCGCCAACCTCGCCCTCTGGGCGGTGCTGCGGGGCGACACCGCCACTGCCGAACGCCTCGCCCAGCAAGCGAACCTCAACGACGAGACCCGGCTCAGCATCCAGCAACAGGCGGCGCAGATCCGTGCCCGCCTGCAGCAGCGCCAGGCCGCAGCGGCAGCCGCCGCAGTCGTGCCGGCCACTGCCCGTGCTCTCGCCAGCGATGCCGCCGGCAACCCGCCCGGCGCCACGCGACTGGCGGCGGAACCGCGCCGCGACAGCCGCGATGAACGCGATCCGCAGCGCCTGCCGCCCTCGATGCTGGAACGCTTCAGCGCCTCCGACCACCCGAACGGGAACACACCATGACCGCGACGCCCCTGACCCGACGCCTGCTGCCCGTTCTGATCTGCCTGCTGCCAGCCGCCGCCGTGCAGGCGCAGCAACAGCCGCTGACCGGGCAGATGCTTGGCGGCAGCACGCCGGCTGCGTCGGCTTCGCAGCCGCTGCAGTCCGAGTCACTGCCCACCGTGGACTTGGCGGCCCCGCCAGCACCGGTGCCGCAGGCGGCGCCTGCAGCAGTGGCCATCACCGACGGCAGCACTGCAGCCCCGCGGCCCGGCCGCAGCCAGATAGGCGATACCACGCGCAACCTGTTCCGCCTGCAGACATCGGGGCAGCAAGCCGGACAGCACCTGCCAATCCTCGGCGACCAGGCGACGCTGAGCTACGCCCGCTACATGAAGAGTTTCGAACACGAGATCCCGGACTTCTTTGAAGCCGATGTCGCCAAGTCCAAGGGATCATCCTCATCCGGACGCTGAGGTAGGCCATGAAACGCCCACGCCAGTTCAGTTTCAGCCGCCCACGGGGCGGCATGTCGATCACCATGATGCTGGTCATGCTGGCACTGCTGGCGATGCTGGGCCTGATCGAGATCGGTTACCTGTTCTGGGCCAAGCGCGATGCACAGAAAGTCGCTGATCTGGCCGCACTGGCCGGAGCGCAGCGACTGGAACTGTGCACCTCGGACAACAGCGACAACAGTGCTGCGCGGCAGAGCGCACTCACCCAGAACACCTTCGCAGGAAGCCTGGAAATCCGCTGCGGAAACTGGAACGTGACCCGCGCCACCGAAGGGCACTTCAGCCCGGTCGTCGATGCAGCGAATCAACGCAATGCTGTCCGTGTCATCACCCGCCGCGCGGTGCTTCCCTTCTTCGGGCAGAACAGCAGCCTGCCGACCGTGACCGCACAAGCGGTGGCGCGCCGTGCAGAACCCACGGCGGTTTTCAGTGTCGGCTCGCAACTGCTGCGCATCAATGGCAACACGCCACTGGGAAATGTCCTGAAACTGGTGGGCGCCGACCTCGACAAGACCACCCTGCTCGGCTACGACGGCCTTGCACAGGCGCATATCACCCCGAATGGACTGCTGCAGGCACTGGGCATTCCGATCGACGTCAACATGGGCGTGGCGGAGTTCAACAATCTGCTGGCCGGCCGCAAGGTCAAGCTGGGCAAGATCCTTCAGGCGACCGTTGACCTGCTCACCCAGCAGGGCGTTGCCCACGTGGACCTGAGTGCACTGGAGAATGCCCTGGTCGTGAAGGGTATCGACCTCAAGCAGCTGGAGGTGAAGCTCGGCTCCGATGACAGCGGTGGTGGCCTGTTCGCACGCGTGGTCGCGCCGGATGGAACGATTTCCAGCGCGCTGCAGGCCGATGTCAATGTGCTGGACCTGATCGGCACCAGCATCAGCATCGCCAATGGCGGCCGTGCGGTCTCGGTCGATGAACTCAACCTGCTGGGCCTGGTCAATGCCAAAGCCGCTGTGGTGGAACCGCCGTCCATCGCCATCGGTGGCGTTGGCTCGCGCGCTTACAACGCGCAGATCCGTGTCTTCCTCGACATCGACACCAACAACATTCCCGTTGCAGGCGGCGTGCTTTCACTGCTGGGCATCCGCCTGAAGCTGCCGGTCCATGCGGACGTGACCAACGCAATGGCGACCCTCACCAGCCTGCAATGTGGCAGCACGCCTCCCACGGCGACGATCAAGGTCGAGTCTTCCGTGCTGCGCGCCTGCGTCGGCAAGGTGGCCGACAGCGAGCGGTTCTCCAAGCAGAATGTCTGTGGCGACACCCTGCAGAAGGAACAGATGCTCACACTGCTCGGCGCCCCGTTGATCAATGACAGCATCAAGGTCAATACGCTGACCGACACGCAAAGCCTCACCCTCCCCGCCGGCGCGACCGGTTCAACCCAGGTCAACTCCCTGGAGGTGGGCACCGCGGTGTCCGAGCTGGTCAGCGAACTGCTGCGCGTACTGTCCGGCATGCTCGATCCGCGCGACGATGGCATGAGCCAGGGCTCGACCGCAGCGCAGTTGGCCGATCGCTACCTGAAAGCAGCCAACGTTGGTCGCAAGCGATACGATGTTGACGCAACCATCAAGCTGCTGGAATTCGGAGACAGCACGCAGGGATTGAAACCACTGGGAAACTGGGACATCACCAAGGGAGTACCTACCAGCTGTGTGCTGGTAACCTGCATGGTCGACGGCAAGGTCTGGCAAGGATTCCGCAACGCAGTGACCGGGGTTGGCTCGGGGCTCCTCGATGGCGTACTGGGAGCGCTTGTGGGTGGGCTGCTGGTCAAGCAGTGCAACAGCCTGATTGGCGCGCTGGATGACACCACCTACAACAACTGCATGAAGTACAACCTGACTTCCTACCTGCAGACCGCCGATGCCGGCTTCCTGGACCAGTTCGCCGGCGACGGCGTCACCGCCCCCGGCAATGGCCCGGTCAGTTGTTCGGGCCTGCTGTGCTTGCTGCTGAAGCCCGCCCTGGACGTCCTGAAGCCGCTGCTCAACAGCGTCGGCTCCCTGCTGCGCTCGCTGCTGGCGCAGGTGCTGGGCCTGGAACTGGGCCGCACCGACGTCAACGTGCAGTCGATCCAGTGCACGCCCGCACAGCTGGTCTACTGACCCGTGACGGGCGCCCTTGGCGGCGCCCGCGCACATGCTAGACTCCCGGCGGGGAACCACCTTCATCTCAACCCACACTCATCCGTGGATGGTCTAGACATGCGAGAAACTTCAGGGGGCGCGGTCTTCGCCCGGCACGCGCGCGGCGCGGCACTGCTGGCCGTGGCCATGATGCTGGTGGCACCGGCGGCGATGGCTGCCCGTGGCGAACGCGAAGCAGCCGCAGAGCCGGCCGCACGTACCGCACCGGTGGTGCGCAACACCGTTGACGAGCTCAAGCAGCTGATGGATGCCCGCCAGCTGACCGAGCTGCGCACCACCTACAACGGCAACTACGGCGCCAGCCTGCTGTTCAATGCCAACACCCTGACCTACTACGTCGCCCTGTTCCAGGAGAAGAACTTCTGGCGGGTGATCAAGACCGATGCCGTCGACAACGCCGAGCGTGTCTACCGCACCTTCGCGCAGCAATCAGAGCAGCTGGCCCAGGTCTACATCGACACCACCCGACTGGAAGCCGGCAAGCGCTATACCGAGCGCCTGGTGGCCTACAACGAGGAGCGCCTGCGCACCCTGCAGCAGGAAATGGAACAGCAGCAGGCACAGTCGGCCCAGGTCAGCGCTGCCCTGCAGCAGGCCCAGCAGCAGGCGGTCAGCCTGAGCAGCGACGTGCAGAGCACCAACAGCCAGCTGGATTCCCTGCAGCGCCGCATCCAGATCCTGCAGGCCGAACAGGGCAACCCGGAGCTGAGCCTGCCCAAGCCGGACAGCGTGCCCTCGCCGGCACCGGCGGCCGCCAGCGACGGTCGCTGAGGTCCAGCGCCTGGCGTGCCGTCCAACGGCGCCTACGGGCGCCGTTGTCGTTTCCGGCACCATTCCATTTCAACGGCACGCCTCATGCACGGCATCGTCCAGTTGCCGGCGCTGCACGAAGTCCATGCGCTTGCCATTGGCCAGCACCTTCCCACGATGCTGCCGCGCGCGCTCGCAGGCGGCGGGATCCGCGCTGATCGGTATCACTGCAGCCCGCGCACGCCGCTGCTGCACCACACGCGGACGCATTGAAGCTGGGCTCGCTGCCTTGGCCGCGCTCGCACCTGTCGAGGGCGGCTCCGCCGGCACCTCCCAGCGCCATTCCGCGCGCCCCTGGCACGGCGTCTGCTGGTAGACCGGATGCGGCCCGTCCACACATTTGTAGACGTTGGTCTGAGCATGCGCCC
The DNA here is from genome assembly GCF_056482945.1 of Stenotrophomonas sp. 62841_Sma. NCBI lineage: Bacteria > Pseudomonadati > Pseudomonadota > Gammaproteobacteria > Lysobacterales > Lysobacteraceae > Stenotrophomonas > Stenotrophomonas sp. 62841_Sma. Next base: position 2,775,842 of record NZ_CM151224.1, read on the forward strand.
CCGTGGCCAGCAGCAGGTACAACAGCGGGCTCCAACTCGCGTTCGACATTGCAGGCTCCTCGTCAGGGCTGCCGCCATCCTCGATGCCGGCACGGCTTCGTGCCAGAGCGATACACGTCACATCCGGCGTAATCCAGCACAGCCGTGCAAGTCGTCGGTCTGGCGCTGCGCTGTACTGCCGAAGGCACCGGCATCCACGCCAGCGCCTTCCCTCCCTTCCGCCAAGGAAACCACAATGAGCAACTTCGTCACCGTCGCCGACGGCGCGCGCATCTTCTACAAGGATTGGGGTACCGGCCAGCCGATCGTGTTCGCGCATGGCTGGCCGCTGTCGTCCGATGCCTGGGACCCGCAGATGCTGTTCATGGGCCAGAACGGCTTCCGCGTGATCGCTCACGACCGTCGCAGCCACGGCCGCTCCAGCCAGACCTGGGACGGCAACAACATGGACTCCTACGCCGACGACCTGGCCGCCGTGCTCGAGGCGCTGGACCTGAAGGACGCGATCCTGGTCGGTCACTCCACCGGTGGCGGCGAAGTGGCCCATTACATCGGGCGCCACGGCAGCAAGCGCGTGGCCAAGGTGGTGCTGGTCGGCGCCGTGCCGCCGCTGATGCTGAAGACCGATGCCAACCCGGCCGGTACCCCGCTGGAGGTCTTCGACGGCATCCGCAAGGGCACCGGCGGTGACCGCTCGCAGTTCTTCAAGGACCTGACCACGTCGTTCTTCGGCGCCAACCGCGACGGCAACAGCGTTACCCAGGGCATGCGTGATTCGTTCTGGCTGCAGGGCATGCTCGGTGGCGTCAAGGGCCAGTACGACTGCGTGCACGAATTCTCGGAAGTGGATTACACCGAGGACCTGAAGAAGATCGATGTACCAGCGCTGGTGGTGCATGGCGATGACGACCAGATCGTGCCATTCGATGCCTCGGCCAAGCTGTCCTCGCAGATCATCAAGGACGCCGAGTTGAAGGTGTACGCCGGTGCGCCGCACGGCCTGACCGTCACCCACGCCGACCGGTTCAACGCCGACCTGCTGGCGTTCGCACGCGGGTGAGGCACTGCGGCGGCGCCATCCAGCGCCGCCGCCCCTGTGGTAGAGCCGGCCGCTGGCCGGCTGCGCAGGATCGGGATGGATTGATCGCGCAAAAAGGGGACGGAGGGGATTAAGTCGTTTGTGCACAAACGACTTAATCCCCTCCGTCCCCATTTTTTGTCAGATATCGCTGTGGTGGTGCGGGACCCCGGTCTTCGGCAGCGGGTCATGCCCACCCACGAAGTGGCGCACCACCGGCGCACGTTCGCCGCGATGCAGCCCGCGCAGCACTTCCTGGATCGCCTTGTCATCGGCAGTGATGCGTTCGTGCTGGCGCAGATGCTCCAGCCACGACGGGGTCACGAAATACTCCAGGTGGATGCCCGGGCTGGCCACGTCCTCCACCACACCCCAGACCACCGCGCCATCGCGGCGGCGGATCGTGCCCAGCGCACGCATCTGTGCCAGGAACGCGGCGCGGTCAGCCTCGTCGATGCGGTACTCCAGGGTGACCAGTACCGGGCCGCGATCGTTCGATACCGGCACCGACAGTTCCGGTGCCGGCCAGTGCCCGGCCGGACGCAGGTTCAGATCCTCGGTGCCAGCGATGCGCACGCGCCACACCAGCAATCCGCCGATCACCGCGCCGGCAGCCGCCACCAGCAACGCCAGCTCCGGCGAGGTGCGCTGCGCCAGCGCGCCCCAGCTCAGGCCACCGGCCGCCATGCCCGCGGAAAACACCATGATGTACAGCGCCAGTGCACGCGCCCGTACCCACGCTGGCACTGCGGTCTGCGCGGCAATCTGCAGCGACGACAGCACGGTGATCCAGGCAAAGCCATTGATCAGCATCACCAAGGGCAGCACGTACCAGCTGCGGGTCAGCGCCAGCCCGACCAGGCTGAGCGCCAGCGACAGCGTGGCCAGCAGCACCAGCAGGTCGCGATCCATCTGCGCGCGCAGCTTCGGCAGCAACAACGCACCACCCACGGCACCGATCCCGATGCAGCCGAGCAGCATGCCGTACTGCCCCGCCCCACCCTGCATCTGGCCGCGTACCACCACCGGCAGCAGAGCATTCATCGCCGCAGCAAAGAAGAAGAAGCCGACCGACTTGATCAACACCGCCTGCAGGCGCCCGGCGCGGCTGGCATAGCGCAGGCCCGCCTTCAGGCCGGCACCGAAGCCTTCCGGCGGCAGGCTGGATTGCTTCGGGTCGCGCTTCCAGCCCCACACCACGAACAGCATCGCGGCAAAGGTGATGGCGTTGAAACCGAAGGCCCAGACCGCACCGAGCTGGGCCACGATCACACCACCGATGGCCGGGCCGATCGAGCGCGCGATGTTGATGCCGATCGAGTTCAGCGCCACCGCCGAGGCCAGCATCGGCTGCGGCACCAGTTCGGATACGATCGCGGCCTGTGCCGGCATCGCCATCGCCGCACCGCAGCCCATGCAGAAGGTCAGCAGTACCAGCAGCTGCGGCGTCAGCATGTCCATCGCGGTCAGCGCCGCCATCACCGCGGCGACCAGCAGCATCCAGCCCTGGGTGGCCAGCAGGTACCTGCGGCGATCGACGATGTCGGCCAGGGTGCCGGCGGCCAGCGCCAGCAGCACGATCGGCACCGTGGTGGCCGACTGCACCAGCGCCACCATCAGTGGTGAGCCGGTGCGCTCGGCCATTACCCAGGCGGCGGCCACATCGTTGACCCAGGTGCCGATGTTGCTGGCCAGGATCGCCAGCCAGATCGAGCGGAACATCCGGATCTTCAGCGGGGACCAGGCACCTGCGGCCTGTGCGGGGGGTTGCGACGCGGTTGCGTTCACCATTGCCATGCTCCAACGATCGAGGCGAACAGCGTGTCCTGGCCTCCGGCCTGCTTCAGTGCAGGACCGGCATCGACCCAGGCCAGCTGCAGCTGCCATTGCCAGTGTTCGCTGGCCTGCCAGCGTGTTTCGGATTTGTATTGATTACCGATGCGGCGCGCGCCACCGGCGCTGCCCGGCAGTGCCACCAGCGGGGCCGGCGTGGTGTAGACCGCATCGGCGCGCCTATGCTTCCACGCCATCTGTACGCCCAGTTCCGTCGTCACCGCGTCGTGCAGGCGCAGGGTCAGGGTCGGCTGGAGGTCCATCAGGTTGGCCGGGGCCAGCAGGCTGGCCTCGCTGAAGTAGGCCGATTTCGGAAACAAGGCGTTGAAGGTTCCCAGCCGGCCATCCTGCAGGTTGCCATCGCCACTGGCGATGTCCGCCTTCAGCCCCAGCCGCGGCTGCAGCGGCAGGTTCGTCCAGTGCCACCCCGTATCGGTCGCCAGCGTCCAGGCGCGGATATCGAGGGTGCCGGCGGTCGTCCGAAGCTCACCGCCCTGCGCCACCAGCTCATTGTTCCAGTCCAGCGCCCCGGCCTGGCCGAACCAGCGCGCGCCCACGGTCTGCCGACGTTCGGCACCGCTGCCTGCGGCGAAGCGCGCGCCCTCGCGGCGGTAGTCCAGCAGATACAGATCCCACTGTCCCGCCCGCTGCCCGCGCGCCGTCGTGGCATACGCGCCCCAGAGATGCGCGCCGTGTTCGCCGCGATCATCGAAGGCACCTGGTCGGTTCTCCACCGGACGCAGCGCCATCAGATCCAACGTGCCGAAGCGGCCTTTCCATCCTGCACGTGCACCGTCGAACGCCAGGCGGATGTTCGGCCCGTCGCGCACTGACAGCAGCCGTGAACTGCCATAGCCGGCTTCCTGCCGGCCGAGTTGCAGGTGGAAGCCATCGCGCTGCCAGCGCCAGTACGCTTGCTGCACATCCAGCGCGCTGCGGTCGGTGCGACCCGGGCCGCCGGCCTTGCCACTCTCACCATGCACACCCAGCTGCAGCTTCGCCTGCCAGGTGTCTTCCACATAGGTGGCCGATGCCAATGCACGCAGCAGGCCATAGCCATCCTCGCTGCCGCCAATGCCGAACCGGGTCGGGTCGTAGTACAGGCCACGCACACGCAGCGACGCATCCCATTGCAGTTGGCCGTCACCGGCGTCGCTGCAATGACCGCCGTCGCAGGCCTGCACCAGCGACGGTGCGGCCAGCAATGCCAGGCTCAGAACGCGAAGCACGAGCATCCCATCGCGCCCCAGAACGCGGTCAGGTCATCGGTGGGCGCCGCGTGCCGGGCCGCATGACCATGAGCACCGTGAGTGCTGCAGGCTACGCCGTGATGGTGACGATGGGCGGCGGCCAGCCCGGTGGCGGTACCGCCGACGTGGTAGCCGCCGAACCGGTTGACCGGCGACCAGTTGGGCATCGCCGGCGGCAGCTGCGGCGCAAGCCCTGCATAGTCGGCGTCGGCATGCACGATGCGGCCACCGACCACGGTCAACACGCTGGTGATGTCGGCGATCTGTGCATCATCCACGCGGAAGAAATCGGCCGAGAGCAGGATGAAATCGGCCAACTGGCCGACCTTCAACGTACCCTTCACTGCTTCGTCGCCGGAGAACCAGGCACTGCCCTGGGTCCACAGGCGCAGTGCCTGCTCACGTTCGAGCAGGTTCTCATCGCCATACAGGGCCAGCCCGCCGACGGTGCGCCCGGTCACCAGCCAGGACAACGCCACCCACGGGTTGTAGCTGGCCACACGGGTGGCATCGGTTCCAGCACCGACCGGCACGCCTTCGGCCAGCATGCGCTTGACCGGAGGCGTATGCCGCGCGGCCTGCACGCCGTAGCGCTCGACGAAGGCTTCGCCCTGATAGGCCATGCGATGCTGCACGGCGATGCCGCCACCCAGCGCACGGATGCGCTCGATGTTGCGCGGGGTGATGGTTTCGGCGTGATCGATGAACCAGTGCAGGCCATCGAACGGCACCTCGCGGTTGACCTGTTCGTACACATCGAGGATGCGGGTGATGCTCTCGTCGTACGTCGCATGGATGCGGAACGGCCAACGCTTCTCGACCAGCAGCTTCACCACATCGTGCAGTTCCGGTTCCAGCTCCGGCGGCAGTTCCGGGCGCGGCTCGTTGAACAACTCGAAGTCGGCCGCCGAGAACACCAGCATCTCGCCGGCACCGTTGTGGCGCAGCAGGTCATCGCCCTGGCGGGGCTGCAGCATCTCGCTCCAGCCGCGGAAATCATCCACTTCCTTGCCCTTGTTCTGGGTGAACAGGTTGTAGGCGATGCGCACGGTCAGCTGGTCATCGCGGTGCAGCTGCTCGATGACCTGGTAGTCCTCGGGGTAGTTCTGGAAACCACCGCCGGCGTCGATCACCGAGGTGATGCCGAGACGGTTCAACTCACGCATGAAATGACGGGTGGAATTGGCCTGGTACTCGATCGGCAGCTTCGGACCCTTGGCCAGGGTCGCGTACAGGATCAGCGCGTTGGGCTTGGCCAGCAGCAGCCCGGTCGGGTTGCCCAGCGAATCACGCACGATCTGGCCGCCCGGCGGATCCGGGGTGTCCTTGGTATAGCCACAGGCACGCAGTGCGGCGCGGTTGAGCAGCGCACGGTCGTACAGGTGCAGCAGGAACACCGGCGTGTCCGGCGCGATGTCGTTGAGCTCCTGCAGCGTGGGCAGGCGCTTCTCGTTGAACTGGGTGGCGGTGAAACCACCGACCACGCGCACCCACTGCGGTGCAGGCGTGCGATCGACCTGCGCCTTCAGCATGTCCAAGGCATCGCCCAGCGAACGCAGGCCGTCCCAGCGCAGTTCCAGGTTGTAGTTCAGGCCACCACGTATCAGGTGGGTATGGCTGTCGTTGAGGCCGGGCAGCAGGCGCCGGCCCTGGGCGTCGATCAGGGTCGCTTCATTGCCCCAGCCACGCATGATCTCCTCGTCGCTGCCGACGGCAACGATGCGCCCTTCCTGCACGGCCAGCGCCTGTGCATGCGGCTGCTGCGGGTCGAGGGTGGTGATGCGGGCATTGCGGATGACCAGCGTGCTCATGCGACGCTCCTTGGAAGTGGAATCGAGTGCTGCACCGGCACGGCCGGCCAGGCCCAGCGCCACCGCGGCGCTGCCGGCCAGCACCACGTTGCGGCGGCCGTGATCGAGTGGATCGTGACTCATGCGAGATCTCCCGGAAGGCGTTGGCCGTCCAGTGCCCAGGCGCCGGGCCCGGTCAGCGCGAGGGCCAGCAGTACCGTGGTCCACATCAACGGGTACTCACTGCCACCGCGCATCCAGAACCAGCCCTTGGGCAGGGCCAACAGAACGGTGAAGCCGATGAAGGCCGCCGCTGCAAGCGCGGCGACGCGGGTCTGCCAGCCCAGCAGCACGGCCAGCCCTGACAGCACCTGCAGCAGGGCCAGCAGCAGCGGCAGCGGTGCCACCGCTGGCAGGCCGAAGCCGCGCAGTTCGGTGGCGAAGCCGGCCAGCCCAGGACCGCCGAACCAACCGAACAGCTTGCCGAGCGCGTGTGGCAGCAGGAATCCCCCGGCTGCCACGCGCAGCATCAGCAGGGCCAGGTCGAGGCCATGGCCAGCCAGCATGCTCAGTGCCCGCCTTCCTGCGCGCCGAACATGCGCTTGGCGTACTGGATGCCGATGCCATAGCCACCGGCGTGGTCGCGGGCGATGCCGGTGGTCAGCTCGTAGGTCTCGCCACGCGCCCAGTCACGCTGCAGCTCCAGCAGGTACTGCACGCTGGTCATCGGCACCGCACCGGCCTGCACCATGCGGGTGATCGCACGCTCGTGGGCTTCTTCGCTGACATCACCGCAGGCATCGGTGATCACGTAGACCTCGAAGCCCTGCGCCAGCGCCGACAGCGCCGGTCCCACGATGCAGACGCTGGTCCACAGCCCGGCAACAACCAGGCGACGCTTGCCGATGCGGTTGATCTCGTCGATCACCGGCTGGTCTTCCCAGGTGTTCATCGAGGTGCGGTCGAACACCGTCTGGCCCGGGAAGATCTCCGGCAGTTCCGGGAACATCGGGCCGGAGAACGACGCTTCGGCGACGGTGGTCAGCAGCACCGGCACGTTGAAGCCCTTGGCACCCTTGCTGATCAGCGACACGTTGTTGCGCAGCGCGGAGATATCGATGGTGTGGGTGGCGAATGCCATCTGCGACTGGAAGTCGATCAGCACCAGGGCATGGTCGGTGGGCGACAACAGGGCCGGGGCGGGCGTGGCGGTGGCAAGGCTCATGATTGGACTCCGTTGGAAACACGATCAGGGGGAAGCAACAGGGCCGCATCGCCGGCCAGGTACTGGCCGGGGCTGCAGCCGGTCTCGGCGCGGAAGCTGCGGACGAAATGGCTCTGGTCGAAGAAGCCCAGCTGCTGCGCCAGGCAGGACATCGGCAACTGCGCGACCGGCAACAACTGGCGCGCACGTTCGATGCGGCGACGGCGCACGTAGCGCAGCGGGCTGGCGCCGGTACCGGTCCGGAACAGGCGCACCAGATGGAAGCGGCTGACGCAGGCGGCTGCGGCCAGCTCGGTCACCCGCAGCGGCTGCGACAGGTGCTCATCGACATAGCGCAGGGCGCGCTGCAATGCGGCGGCCTGCTGCGGTGCCAGCGCCACGGCGGGCGGATCGGGCGAAAAGACGGTGGCCATGCGGGACGCCGCGAGGGGGTGCCCCATGGTGCGTGGCCGCCGCACGATGCCCTACCCCCGTCGGTCGAGGCCAGCACCTACCCGAATGGGGGAGGCCGACGCCCGAGCAGGCGACGACCGAACAACCGCGCATCCAGTGAATAGGCGCCAGGGCCCAACATCAACAGCGCCAAGGGCAGCACCACCTGTGACCACGGCGCCTGCTGCGCGAACAGGCCCACGGCCGCCATCAGCACGGCCAGTGGCGTCAACACACCGAGCGTGAGCATCGGCACTGCCAGCAGGCACAGCGCCGACCACCCGCCCGCATGCGTGCCGGGCGTGCACAGTGCCGCGGACAGGCACAGCCGCAGCCACAGCAGGCCGATGCCCGGCCCGCGGTCGGGGAACATCACGAACAGGCGCTGCATGGCCGGGCTCCACAGGGCATGCCGGCGTGATAACCGACCGCGGCGGCGACCGCCTACCCCGTTCGGGTCACCCCGGACTGCCCCGCACCTGCCAGAATGCGCGCCATGCGTGGCCGCCCCTTCCCGTTCCTGCGTCGCCTGCCGACGCTGCTGACGTGCCTGCTGCTGTGGACCGCCCTGCCCGCTTTTGCCGTGCAGCGCCCGCCGGTGAGCGGCGGGCTGCCCGGTTACGAGCACACCGCGTGGCGGGTCGGCCAGGGTGCACCCGGCGATATCTGGGACATCACCCAGGACCGCGACGGCCTGCTGTGGCTGGCCACCGGCTCGGGCCTGTACCGCTTTGATGGCCGTCGCTTCGAACGGCAGGCAGCGCCCGTCGGCAGCCAGTTCCCGTCCACCAACATGGTCACGCTGGCGCATGCCGCCGACGGTGCCCTGTGGATCGGCTACTTCCAGGCCGGCATCAGCCGGTTCGCACAGGGGAGGCTGCACAACTACGGCCGCGAGCAGGGGGTACCGGTCGGCGTGGTCCCACGCTTCAGCCAGGATCGCCAGGGCCAGCTGTGGGCGGCGATCAATGGCGGGCTGCGCCGCTTTGATGGACAGCGCTGGCAGCCGTTGCCGGCCGCAGCCGGACTGCCCGAACGCCGTGTGCAGTGGGTGCTGCACGACAGCCGGGGCAGGTTCTGGGTGCTGGCCGACCTGAAGATCTGGATGCGTGCGGCCGGCCAGACCACGTTCGAGGACACCGGCATCGCGGTCTCGCAGATGGCAACGCTGGCCGAAAGCCCGCAGGGTGAAGTGTGGTTGGCCGACCGGGTGCGCGGCACCTCACCCCTGGCCAACGCGCAGGGCCTGTTGGCGGCCAGCGAACGTGAAGCGCGGCGTCTTCCGGAACTGGTTGCTGCACGCCTGCAGTTCACTGCCGATGGCGCGCTGTGGGCCACGATGAGCCCGCACGGCGGCGTCGCCCGCATCACCTTCGACGGCAGCCGCGCCGTGCGCATGGAGCGTTTCGATTCGCCGCACGGGCTGACCGCCACCTCCGCGGTGCCGATCATCGTCGATCGCGAAGGCAATCTCTGGGTCGGCACCAACCTCGGCCTCAACCGCTTCCGCGCACGCAGCGTGCACACCCTGGCAGTGGGCCCGAGTGATCCCTACCGCTCGCTGGTGCGGGCCAGCGATGGCCGTGTGTACGGCTATGGCGAGGACCTCAAGCCGTACGATCTGCGGCGCACTCTGCTGGATGGCAGTGCCCCGCAGCTGCAGGCCGCCGCGCGCCAGGCACCCACGCCGATCTGGCAGTTCGACTGGGTCAATCTTGCGCGCACGGTCGCCGGCCACACCTCGTTGATCCCGCTGCCGGCCCCGTTCACCGGGCAACCGCTGCACGCCCTGCTGTTCCCCGACGACGCGCAGGCCTGGGTATGCACGGGTGAACGCGGCGTCCTGCACTACCTGCATGGCCAATGGCAGCGCGAGGTCCGCCTGCCCGAGCAGGCCTGCTCATCGCTTGCGCTGGATGCCCATGGCCAGCTGCTGCTCGGCTATGCCGACGGCCGCCTGCGCCGGATGAGCGCGGGCCACATCGAGAGCTTCGATGCCAGCCAAGGCCTGTCGGTCGGGCCGATCACCGCAATGCTGCATCACCAGGACCTGCTGCTGGTCGCCGGCGAAGCCGGTCTGGCCGCGCGCGTTGGCAACGGTCGTTTCGTTCCGGTGCGAACCGACATGGCCGGTGTACTGGAAGGCATCACCGGCATGGTGGCCGATCCGAACGGACACCTCTGGTTCAATGGCAGCCGTGGCCTGGTCCGGCTGGGGAGCGATGAGCTGCGACGGACGCTGCGGACCGGGCTGCCGGTGACGCCACGCCTGTTCGATGCGGTGGATGGCATGCCGGGCATCGCCCTGCAGAGCGGACCGATCGCCACCGCCACGCTGGCCGATGACGGACTGCTGTGGCTGGCGACCAACCAGGGCCTGGCCTGGCTGGACACCACCCGCTCGCACGTCAACACCATGGCGCCCAGCGTGCGCATCGGCGAAGTGCTGTATGGCAGTGAGCACGAGCCACTGCGCGATGGCCTGCGCCTTCCGGCCGGCACCAGCCAATTGCAGATCGATTACGTGGCGCTGTCGCTGGCGCGCCCGGAGCGCAACCGCTACCGCTATCGCCTGTCCGGCGTCGACGACGGCTGGCAGGATGCCGGCAGCAGCACCCGCGCGTATTACACCAACCTCGCTCCGGGCAACTACCGGTTCGACGTGGAAGCCGCCAACGAGGACGGCATCTGGAGCACTGCACCGGCCAGTCGCGGCTTCCGCATCGCCCCCACCTTCATGCAGACGGTGTGGTTCAAGCTGCTGTGTGCGGCCGCGATCCTCGCACTGCTGGTGATGGCGGTGCGCATCCGCAGCGGGCAGCTGGCCGCGCTGTTCCGCGCGCGCCTGCAGGAGCGCAATGGCGAACGCGAACGCATTGCACGCGACCTGCACGACACCCTGCTGCAGGGCAGCCAGGGCCTGATCCTGCGCCTGCACGCGATCAGCCAGTCGCCGCAGACCCCGGAGCAGGTACGCGGCCAGCTGGAATCGGCGATGCAACTGGCCGAGCGCAACCTGGCCGAGGGCCGCGAGCGGGTCAATGCCCTGCGTGAGGGACCGTTCGCTGGCCGCGACCTCGCTTCGGCACTGGCCGATGTGCACGCCGAGTACGCCGGGCATGGCACCAACCCACTGCGCCTAACCGTGGAAGGTGCAACGCCACCGCTGCAGGCCGACGCGGCCGAAGAAGTGTTCCTGATCGGGCGTGAGGCGATCCGCAATGCGTTGCGTCACGCCAACGCCAGCGCCATCGAAGTGGAGCTGTCCTACGGCACGCGGTGCTTCCTGCTGCACGTGCGCGACGATGGCGTCGGCATCGCCGACGACAATGCCGGCCATGGTCATTGGGGCCTGCAGGGCATGCGTGAGCGCGCGCAGCGCCTCGGTGCGGAACTACAGCTGTGGACCCGCGCCGGACTGGGAACCGAAGTCGCGCTGGCGGTTCCCGCCCGGCGCCTGTATCACCGCCGCCCATCGCGCTGGCGCTGGCCCTGGAGTAAAGCAAACCATGACTGAGTCCCCTGCCCTGATCGGCGTGCTGGTGGTCGACGACCACCCGCTGCTGCGTGACGGCCTGGCGGCGCTGCTGGGCGCACAACCCGATCTGCGCCTGCTCGGCGAAGCCGCCGATGGCGAGGAAGCCATCGCCTGCTACCAGCGGCTGCAGCCCGACGTGGTGCTGATGGACCTGCAGATGCCACGCCTGGATGGTGTGGAAGCGATCGTGCGGATCCGCGCGATGGACCCGCGCGCGCGCATCATCGTGCTGACCACCTACCGTGGTGACGTACGCGCGGTAAGGGCACTGCAGGCCGGCGCCAGCGCCTATCTGCTGAAGGACATGCTGCGCCATGAGCTGGTCGATACGATCCGCATGGTCGCTGGCGGCCGCCGCGCACCGATTCCCCCGGCGGTGGCGGCCAGCATCGCCGCGCATGTGGTGGAAGACCGGTTGTCGCCGCGCGAAACCGAGGTACTGAGGCATGTAGCCGGCGGCCTGTCGAACAAGCGTATCGGCGAGCGCATGCAGATTTCCGAGCAGACGGTGAAGGCGCACATGAAGAGCCTGATGGACAAGCTGGGCGTGGGTGATCGCACGCATGCGGTGACCCAGGCGCTGCGGCGCGGGATCATCAGCCTGGACGACAGCGGTCACGATTAGGGGGTTGTTCGGCAGGGCTTGCAGCCCTGCACCCGCGGTAGTGCTGGCCGCTGGCAGGCAACCTCTACAGCAACAGCGGGCTTTCCGTGAGATGGCGGGGCGGTGTTGGTAGGTGTCGACCTTGGTCGACACGGTAGATCCAGGCCATGCGTGGATGAAGCTCAATCGGATCGGAATCGAACATCTGGAAGGAAGAGCAGGGGTCCGCACCTTCGGCTACAGCGCCTCGGCAAGGAACGCCAGCACCGCTGGCCCTACCTCTCGGTCCGCGCGGGCATGACCCTCGGCCGTGCCCCCCACTTCAATGTACGGGCCTACATCATGGCGATGGGTGGTCGGCTGCAGAAACGGGGTGATCAGATGCCCCGCATCCGAGTAGTACAGGAAACGGTCACGGTCACCACGCCCTGCCGCTGCAAGCCGACGCTGTGCAACAGCCAGCATCACGCCTGAGTCACCCAGCCGATCGTCACCACCTCCGATCCACAACGTGCGTGCGGCAATGTTCTCGATGGGCAGCATCGCGGTACGCAATGCCGGTTCCCAGTGCGGTCCCGGCCTGCCCCAGTCAACCTCCTCGCGATACGGCAGCCACGGCAGAGGTTCGCCCTGCCAGCTCAACGGCGAGCGGTCCACCGCTCGGAAATCAGCCGGGACCACGTCACGGGCGATGCCACGAAACGGGGCTGGACTGCCCACCCAGGACACAGCGACGCGGAGCTCAGGCAGATGCACCGCCGTGGCCATGGTCACGATGCCGCCCCAGGAGCCACCCATCAGCCCTACCCGCCGTGGATCCACCCGGGGATGGCGCTGCAGCCAGTGCACTGCGTCGCGCACGGTTTCCAACGGAACCTCGATCAGGTCCTTGGGCACGCCCGGCCCGCGATACCACGCCACCGACACCGCGACATAACCGTTGCTGGCCAGCCAGGCGGCATAGAGGTCACCACCGTCGAATCCGCCTTCGGCACCGCCCAGCGTCACCAGTGCTGGCGCCCGTGCATCAGCCTGCTGGCCCGATGGCAGGTACAGATGTGCTTCGCGGCCACCGATTTCGACCCGTTGCACCTGCACGCCCGGCAGCATCAGATGGCGCTTCAGGGTCCGCCGTGCGACCACCGATCCTGCATGTTCCACCTCCAGTTCGAAGGCCTGCGACTGGAATCCCAAGCCGTCATCGGCGCGCTGCCACTGCAGGGGAAGTGCGTTGGCCCTTCCTTCCTGCGGCTGCATCGACCAGATCAGCGCACTCGCATCGACGCCTCGATAGCTGCCCTGTTCCGAGCCGCTGCGTGCGGTGTCGACCGTCCCCTGCAGATCCGCGCGCAGTGCCCCCTGTGACTGCCAGCGCTGGCCCCGGCTGTCCTGCATCGACAACCGTAGTTGCACCACTTCGGCCGCCGCCAGCCCTTCGACCGTAATGGCTGGAGCACGATCGGCGCGCCCCTGATGGTCATCGACAATGATCCGCACATCGGCCAACGCAGGCAGCGCCAGCACGCCCAGCAACACACCCAAGCACCACCGCATCCGCATGCTCCACCCTGATCTGGAAATGCGCAGGGTGCACTGGCCGCAACGACTGGATTGCGTACTTCGGCGACGATGGCACCAACCGTGCCGCTGCAGGCACCAGCCGTGTGTCAGGTGCGTGCCGCCAAGGCCGCCTCCAGCGCCGGCCGGTAGCTGCGGCTCACCGGCAGCTGCACGCCATCGGCCAGTTCAAGCAGCGCATCGCCGTTGTGGCGCTCGATCAGTGATCGCACCCGCAACGGATTGACCAGCGCCGAGCGGTGCACGCGCAACAGTCCTCCATCCGCCAGCCGTTCGGCCAGCTGCGCCAGCGGCTCACGCAGCAGGTGCAGTCGCTGCCCCACGTGCACGCACGCGTAATGACCGGCCATGTCGATGTAATCGATCTCCGCCAGCGGTACATACTGGACACCACCACTGCCAGGCACCGCCAGGGTCTGCGCACAGTCCTCCGTACGCGGAGCCAGGCCTGCCAGGCGGCGCACGCGCTCGATCGCTTCACGCAACCGCTGCGCTGCCACCGGCTTGAGCAGATAGTCTGCGACGCCCAGTTCGAACGCGCGCAGCGCATGCTGCGGCAGCGCGGTTACGAAGATGGTGTGCGCGGCCAGCGCTGGCTGCTGCTGGGGCAACTCCCAGCCACGACCGTCGGGCAGGACCAGATCCAGCAGCAGCAGATCGAAACGGCGCCCCTGAAGCTGCTCGCGTGCCTGCGCGATCGTGGCGGCTTCGGCATCGATCCTGACCTGCGGAATGCCCGCCAGCAATTGGCGCAGGCGATCACGCGCCAGCGCCACGTCATCCACCAGCAGCACGCTCAGCGGACGCGTCACGCGATGCACTCCGGCAAGGTCACGCGTGCACGATAGCCGCCGCCCTCGCTGGCGGCCTGCAAACGGCCTCCCATCATCGCCAGGCGCCGCTGCAGTGCAGCCTGGCCAGTGCCCAGTCCATCGTTCGTGCCGGGACGCAGGCAGGGATTGAACAGCATCACATCAAGCAGGCCGTCTTCCACACCGGCCCATAGCTCGATCCGCAATGGCCCGTCCCCCGGCTGCCAGCCACTGTGCAATACCGCATTCTCGATCAATGGCTGCAGCAACAGGCCAGGGACTGTCCAGGCCAATGCGTCAGCGCTGGCCTGCAGATGCAGATGCACTTCCTGATCGTGCAGCAGCGACTGCAGCGCGACATAGTCCTGTGCTGCGCCCAGTTCATCGGCGAAGCAGCGCTGCGGCGGGCATTGCAGGGTATCTCGCAGCAGCGACGACAGCTGTGCCAGTGCGGCATCCGCCGCGCGTGGACGTTGAAGCACCAAACCGCCGATGGCGTTGAGCGCATTGAACAGGAAGTGGTGCTGCAGATGCTGGCGCAGCGCTGTTTCACGGGCCTGCTGCAGCACCTCCGACTGCGCCTTCAGCCGCTGCAGTCCGGCCAGGCCATGGCCCACGCCCGCCACCGCAATGAAGGTCGGCAACGCAAACAGCGCGGTGATGCCGATTGCGCGCAGCACCTGCTGCGGTGCTGGCCAGGGTTGCCCCTGCCACAGCTGCAGCAGCATGTGGCCCAGGGTCCACCCCAATGCCGTCAGCAGCGGAGTCAGCAACAGGCACAGCGCCAACCATCCGGCCAGGTGCCGGCGTCCAGACAATGGCCAGCGCCGGCACGCGGCCCACAACAGCGGCGTCGCCAGCATCCAGGGCAGCTCGGCGCCGAGGATGAACAACGCTGCGGGCATCAGGCCACCTGGTTGCTGGCTGAGGTGTACCGCTGGAATGGACGTGGCGATCAGCAGCCCCCACAGGGCCAGCATCACCCAACACGGGCGTGGCAACGAAAGCGGTGGCTCCGCGGCAGGCAGCAAGACGGCAGGGGAAACAGGCATGCAGGGATTCAAACCGGAAACGGGCACCATGCTAGGTGCCCGCATCGGATCGTTCCCGTGCCGGAAGCAAGGGGCTCATCCACGCATGGCATGGATCTACTGCTGACCGCAGGTATGGAGGCCTTGACGGTTATGGGTAGATCCACGCCATGCGTGGATTCTGCCCCGCCCCGCAATCAGTTGGCCTTGGCCGCCTCGGCATTCCAGGCCGCGACCTTGTCCTTGGTATCGGCCAGCATCTTGTCCAGCGCGGCGCGGTCATACACGTTGCCGCGCAGGATCACGCTGTCGATCTTTTCGGTGGCAGCAATGTCCTGCAGCGGGTTGGCGGTCAGCAGCACCAGATCGGCGGCCTTGCCCTGCGCGACACCCCCGTAACGGTCCATCTGGCCGAACCAGGCCGGGCCGGAACGGGTTGCGGCCGACAGCGCCTGCGGTGCGCTCAAGCCTTCCTTCACGAACAGCTGCAGTTCCTGATGCAGGGCGATGCCCGGGAAGTTGAACGAGTTGAGGAAGCCCGCATCGGTGCCCGCAATGATCGTCACACCGGCTTCCTGCAGCATCGGCAGCACCGCGGCCACCTGGTGGTACTGCGCGTGGCGCGCTTCGATCTGTGCCGGCGTGGCCTTCGCCGCGCGGTCCACGCGCCACTGGTAGGTCGCACGCAGGCCAGGGCCGATGTAGGCCAGGTACGGATCGTTGGCGTGGTCATCCTGGTCAAGGAAATCGAGGATGCGGCCACCGTTGAGGGTCGGGGTCACGAATACGCCACGCTTGGCGAAATCACGATAGGCGTGCATCGCCGTGTCACGGTCGAAGCTGGCGTCGAGGCGGCGGTTGGCTTCGGCGCGGTCGATGCGGCCGGCACCGAAGTCGGCGGCGATCTGCGCTTCATCCTTGCTGCCTGCCTTGAATGCGTAGTCCAGATGCTCGATCGAGGCCAGGCCTGCATCCACCGCCTGCTCCACGGTCAGCGCCATCGGAATGTGACCCGAGGCCTTGAACCCGGCCTTGCGCGCAGCACTGGCCGAGTACAGGAACAGTTCCGGCTTCAGCGTGCTGTCGGTGATCTTCACGAAATCAACCTTGTCGTGCTGCAGGCGGGTGATCGCCTTGTCGGCGTCATCCTCGCTACCCACTTCGATCGTGCCCTTCCAGACCGGCTTGATGCCTTCGATCTTCGCGCCGGAACTGAGCAGGCGCGGGCCGAACAGCGTGCCCTTGGCGATCTCGCCACGCCACTGCAGCACCTGCTCGGGCAGGTCGCCGGAGCAGTCACGCACCGTGGTGATGCCATGCGCGATGTACAGCGGCAACAGCGCCTTGTTCTCTTCGATCAGCGCCGGGCCACCACCAAAGTGCACGTGCATGTCCCACAGGCCCGGGATCAGGTACTTGCCCTTGGCATCGATCTGGCGGGCCGCGCTCCATTGGCTGCGCAGCTGTGCATCCGGGCCGACGGCGACGATGTCCTCGCCGCGGATCACCACGCTCTGCCCCGCCAGGGTGCTGGCGTGCTCGACATCGACCACGGTGGCATTGCGGATCAGCAGGTCGGCGCGCTCGGCAGCAGACGCCGACAGCGGGGCCACTGCAAGGAGGATGGCAAGGGACAACGGACGGGAACGGAACATGGACAGCATCCTGATGGGCACGCCCAGCGTGCGGGTGGAAGGGGACGGTCTTCAGCGTGCCGCGCCATGCTGGCGCAGCAGGGTCTCGATTTCGGTGTAGCCGCGCTTGCGCGCGTGCGCCAGCGGCGTCACGCCGTCGCCGTCGGCCAGCTCGGGGTCGGCGCCGGCATCCAGCAGCAGTTGCACGATCTGCACGTGGCGCGCGCCGCCGTCGCCGAGCAGGATGGCCTCCAGCAGCGCGGTCCAGTGCAGGCGGTTGACATGGTCCACAGCGACGCCGGCACGCAGCAGCGTGCGCACGGTGGCGACGTGGCCGCGCTCGGCGGCGGGAATCAAGGCGGTGCCGCCGTAGCGGTTGGTGCTGCGCAGGTCAGCGCCATGCGCCAGGGTCATCGCCAGGATCTCGTCCAGTCCACGCGCGCCGGCGTACAGGTAGGCGCTGTCCTGCATGGCGTCCTTGGCATTGACGTCGGCGCCGGCTTCGATCAGTTCACGCGCGGCGTCTACATTGTTGCCATGCGTGGCAAGCAGCAGCGCGGTACGGCCCTGGCCATCACGCGCCTCCAGATCGGCGCCGTCCTCCAGCGCCCCACGCACTGCCTCGGCATCGCCGCGGGCGGCGGCATCGCGCAGGCGGGCATCGGCCGAGCCCGCGGTGGCCGAACAGGCTGGAATGACCATCGCCAGCAGGCACAGCAGCAACAGGCGCCCCACCGGAGCGGGCCAGCGATGGCAACGATGGATTCGCATCTTCGGTTCTCCTGTGCGGCGAGCACTGCGGGCGATGCCGGTACAACCGGGGCGCGGTGCTTGCTGCCCCCTCCCCTGCATGGTAGAAGTCGTCACGCGCATCCAGAAGTGAAATGTTCAAATGCAAGACAGTGCCAAATCGAATAGAACACTGTTCGAACTGGACCTGCTGCGGGCGCTGGTGATGGTGGCCGACTGCGGCAGCTTTACCACGGCGGCCACACGCCTGCATTCGACGCAGTCCACGGTCAGCCAGAAGGTGCGCCGGCTGGAGGAACTGGCCGGGCATCGCCTGCTCGAGCGCGGCCACCGCGACGTGCACCCCACCGATGCCGGCCACACCCTGCTCGGCTACGCGCGGCGCATGCTCGACCTGAACGAGGAAATGGCACAGGCGTTGGCCGGCGCCACCGTGGAAACCGCGGTGCGCATCGGTGTGCCCGAGGACTTCGTCAACGCACAGACCACACGCATGCTGGCCGCTTTCAGCCGCCGCCATCCACAGGTGAAACTGGAGATCAGCAGCGGCCTCAGCCGCGACCTGGCGCACGGCTTCGACCACGGCGAGCTGGACCTGGTGCTGGTCAAGCAACGCCGCAACACCCGCCAGGCGGTGCATTGCCGACGCGAGCCGATGCACTGGATCGACAGCCTGCGCAGCAGCTGCCTGCTGCAGGACCCGCTGCCGCTGGTGACTTTCCCGCCGCGCGGGCTGTACCGCGACGAGATGATCCACGCCGTGGAGGCGCTGGGCCTGCGATGGCGCATCGCCTTCACCAGTTCTTCGCTGAGTGGCATCCAGGGCGCGGTGGCCGATGGCATGGGCATCAGCCTGCTGCCACGCCGCGCGGTCACCCGCGATCACCGCATCATCGATGGCGAACGCGAGCTGCCGGTGATCGACAATTACGAGATCGGCCTGCTGCATCGTGCCGACGCAGATGATGCCGTGCGCGCACTGGCCAGCGAACTGTGGCGCCAAGTGCAGCGCGAACCGGATTGAGCGCGGTAGACCCACGTCATGCGTGGATGGAAACGACCGTCCGGCATCCGAAAGGGCGCTGAAGCGTCAGCGAGTACGTGCTTGTCGCAAAAGGCCTAGTGATGGCGTAAACAAAGCCTGGACGATAGGGTGGGGAACGCCCCTCTCCAGATTGCCCCGCCTATGACCAGCACGTACCAGGTTGCTTTGACCCCTGCTCCGAAGGACGAAGCCAGCATCCGGTTCGATCCGCTGCCACCTGCGCTCATCGCCCACATGCAGCAGCAGCGTGCACAGGTTGCTGCCCTCGTCGCATCTGCGTTCCCTACCGTGCCTGTTCAATGGCCGCTGCTGCCGAGCACGCTGCAACGCGTAGTCGATGCAGAACTGATCGATCACGATGATTGTGACGGTTGGGAAGCACTGGGGGTCGCATTTGGTGATTGTCTGGCACAGCGTGTACCGGAACTTGCCTGGGCCCAGGTAACCGATGCCTGGGGCGTCGATGCGGTTCTCCGCTATGGCGACGCCAATATCATGGTCAGCGCCGGCACCCTGTTGATCAAGCGCGTCGAAGAAGGCAAGACCATCGAGATCAACCATCTGCTTGAAGCTCTGGAGGAGTTCGTCATCCAGCAAGCGCGCAAGTCCGGCTGAGCCCATGAGAGAACGATTGAGCCGCGCAGAATGACGTATTCGCACATTGATGCTGCGCATGCGGAAGCAATCACAGTTCGCGCACTGATCATCGATATCTGATCAGACCTGCCGCACCAAGGCACTACATCGCAGGCTACAGTCGCCCTAGTTTCCGTGCCCCACGGCGCCTCGCCATGTCCGATGAAATCCCCACCCGCTTCGATCCCCTGCCCGCTGCCCTGCAGACGCATCTGCAGCACCAGCGCTCGCTGATCGCCGCGCGCGTGGCCGCCGGCTTTCCGACGTTGCCGGTGCAGTGGCCGCTGGCGGCCACCACGCTGCAGCGCGTGGTCGATGCCGAGCTGATCGACCGCGACGACTGCGATGGCTGGGAAGCACTGGGCGTGGCGTTCGGTGACACCCTTGCCCAGCGCGTGCCGGGCCTGGCCTGGATGCAGGTCACCGATGCCTGGGGCATCGACGCGGTGCTGCGCTATGCCGACAGCAGCCTGCAGATCGGCGCCAGCACGCTGCTGCTCAAGCGCGTCGAGCAGGGCGAGATCATCGACATCGCCCATCTGCTTGCGTGGCTGGAAGAGTTCGTCGCTACCCGCGCCGACGATTACGTATGAAAAGCCGCCGAGCGTGGCTCGGCGCTACACGGGTTGGCCCGGCCTGGATCTACAGCCAACGGCCATCAACTACCACGCGTCGCTCCACCGGCACTGCGGCCACAGCGGCCGGGCCGTGGTCGGCACGCACCGCCACGAATGTGGCCGGATGCCCTTCCACAAGACCGTACTGCGGCAGCCCGATCACCTGCGCGGCATGGGTGGTCACCATGTCCAGCGCCAGCATCAGGTCGGCATCGGTATGGAAGCCGGAGCGGTAGCCCAGCAGCATCGCCCGCTGCAACAGATCGCCGTTGCCATACGGCCACCAGCAGTCACGGATGTTGTCGTTGCCGGCGAACACGCGCACACCGGCATCATGCAACGCGCGCAGCGGCGGGAATGGATGATCGCCCGGCGCGTTGCTCATGATCGCCACGCCGGCCGTGGCCAGCGCCTCGCCCACCTGCAGCGCGCGTGCCAGCGGCACCTCGCCCAGCGAATAAGCATGACTGACCGCCACCCTTCCCTGCAGGCCGGCGGCCCGCGTCCGCGCCGCGATGCGCAGCAGCTGGGCGAGGCCGGTTTCGCCGGGCTCGTGCAGATGGATGTCCAGCTGCACGCCGTAACGCTCGGCCTGGCCGAACAGCAGCGCCAGCTGGCCTTCTGCATCACCATCGAGCGTGGTCGGGTCGATGCCGCCGAGCACCTCCACGCCCGCGGCAAGCGCCTGCTCCAGTACGGCGGCGGTGCCGGGACAGGACATCACCCCGGCCTGCGGAAACGCCACCAGCTGGATCCGCATGATGTCGGCGCAGCGCAGTGCCGCCTCGCGCACCGCTTCGAGATGGCCGAGACCGGTGCTGCCGTCGATATCGACATGGCAGCGCATCGCCACCGTACCGAAAGCACTGCATTGGCGGATCAGCGCCTCGGCACGGTCCACCATCGGTGCCGCACCCGCCACCGCCGCCTTCTCCACCGCCAGCCGCTCACGCAGGCTGTTCACCGGCTGGTGCGGGTGCCAACGGTCGCCGACGAAACTCTTGTCCAGGTGGATATGGCCGTCGACCAGCCCGGGCAGCACCGCGAAGCCCTTCAGATCGACGCATTCCGCCCCTTCAGCCGGCGCCGCCTCGCCATTGAGCCCGCTGATGCGGCCATCACGGATATGGAAATGCAGTGGCGCGCCGTCGCGGTCGACACCACCGTGGATGAACTGCAGGGTCATCGGGAATTCCCGGAAAGCCAAGACTGGCGCCATCCTGCGCCTCGATAGTGCCATCGGCCAACGAAATATCTGGATGGCACGCATTCACCAGAACGATGATTCCCCCTGCGACAACCGGTCGCGGCCACGCCGTGCACACCCCTGAACGGGTAACATGGGCGCCTGTTTCCGCTGTGATGCCGCATGGGCCCGTCCGACCGCCACGATCGTCTCCGCCGCTGGCAGGCCGCGTCCCTGCTTGCCGCCGCTCCGATCGCCAGCCTGTCCGCCACTGATGCTGCGACCGCCGCGCCGCTGCAGTCGCCGCCAGGCCAGCAGCGCATCGCCCCGGCTGCGCTGGTCGAGCGCCTGCACCAGCGCGTGCTGTCCGGGCAGAGCGCCACCGCCACGCTGGAACACTGGTGCGCAGAGCACGGCCTGGCCGAACAGGCGCGGGTGCGCGCCGTGCGCATACACGGCCAGGACAAGCCGGCCCCCGCCGACGTGCTGCAGGCGCTGGGCGTGAAGCCGGGTACCGACCTGCACTATCGCCGCGTGCAGCTGGTCTGCGGCAGCCGCGTGCTGTCCGAGGCCGACAACTGGTACCTGCCTGGTCACCTCAGCCCGGCCATGAACCAGGTGCTGGACAGCACCGACGAACCGTTCGGTCGCGTGGTCGGCCCGCTCGGCTTCCAGCGCCAGACCCTGGCTGACCAGACGTTCTGGCCGCCGCGGGGCGAAGGCGATCACGGCGTGATCCTGGAAGTGCGTGCCCTGCTGCGCGACCGCCAGCAGCAGCCTTTCAGCTACGTCATCGAGTCGTACCTGCAGCAGGCGCTTCCGTAACGCGCCGCGGCGCCGGGCATCCGCCGGCTACGGGCCCGTGATGGCGTTGGCTGCAGGATCCACCGAGAACACGAAGCGCCCACCACGCTGGTCCCTGCCCCATGTCATCGGCGCCGTGGTCAGACTGTAGACCGGGGCCGCCTTGTCCGTGCCGATCGCCTCGGACCAGGCACTGAAATCCTCATCGGTACGGCTTCGGATCTCGCCAACACACAGGCTGTAGCCACAGGCGAAAGACACCAGCGTGCCGTCGCTGCCGATGAGCCGGGTCGCGGCCGTCCTGTAGAGCCGGGTCAGGTCCTGCACTTCCGGGTGGCCAGCCGCATCGCGCTCGAACTGGCTGATCGCCTGCGCGAAAGCCTTGTCGGAACCCAGCAGCGCCTCGCTCTTCTGCACGGACACCGCACCCTGGCTCAGCAGCATGCGCTCGCCCTCGAGGAAGTGCCCCTCCGGTTGCCCGAGCCCAGCGGCAGCCGTCGTGGCACTCGATGCCGTTGCCGCGCGCGATGGCCCAGCGTGCTCCGCTGGCTGCGCGTGAGACTGCGCAGGCGCGGCATTGGCCACCTCCGCGGCATCCTCCACGCTGGCCGCCTGCCTGCCACTGCAACCTGCAATGGCCACCACTGCAATCACGCTCCACACCCTGACATCCATGCGCATCCTCCTCCGGGTAGCGCCACAGCATGCCACGCGCGCAGCGGCAACACGGGTGCACTGCACAAAGAAAAGCCCAGCAATGCTGGGCCTTTCGTTCGCCTGCGGAATCAGCGGAACCGGTAGTCCAGTTGCACCCAGTACTGGCGGCCATATGGGTCGTAGTTGCCAACCGGATAGAACGGCCAGCCGCCTCCGTTCTTGTCCGCCGGCGGGCGGCTGTCACGCAGGTTGTTGACGATCACACCCACCGACAGGTTCTCGCCGAACTGGCGGAACACGCTGGCGTTGTAAGTCATGTACGGCGCGATGCGGCCACTGCCATCGGTCTTCGGCAGCGAGCCGAAGCGGTTGCCGTACAGCGTGGTGGTCCAGTCACCCTGGTTCCAGGTGATGCTGCCGTTGGCCTTGCTGCGCCACTGGTAGTCATCCAGCGAATTGCGGATGTCACGCTCCGGATCATCGGAGAACTGTCGGTATTTGTGCTCCAGCACCACGGTGTAGGCCAGGCGCGTGGTGAAGCGGCCATAGCGGCCGGCATCGAAACGCCAGTTGCCCTTCAGGTCCAGACCGCGAACCGATTCGGAGGCCGCGTTGATCGGATTGATCAGCACGCGGGTCACCTGGTCCGGCTGCACCGTGGCATTGGACGGATTGCGGATCACCCGCGACAGCGCGTCCTGGCACAGCGGCGAACCGATATCGCGCGCTTCGCCGCCCAGCGTCCGGCCCAGGCGGCAATCGGCCTCATCACGCAGGATGCGGCTGGTATCGAGGCTGGTCACTTCGTTGTCGATGCGGATGTCGTAGTAGTCAGCGCTGAAATCCAGGCCGGACAGCGGCGACCAGACCACGCCGAAACCATACGACTTGGCCGATTCCGGCTGCAGCTGCGCATTGGCGCGGTTGCTGTAATCAATCGACAGGCCGTTGTAGTCGCAGTTGTCGTACGACTGGCCCGCCGTGCGGCAGCGCCAGTAATCGGTCATGCCCGGGTTGTAGCCGCGGGTTTCGGTGGCAAACACGTAGTTCATGTCCGGCGCACGGAAGCTGGTCGCCGCCGTACCACGGATCAGCAGGCTCTCGATCGGACGGAACTCGACGCCGAAACTCCAGGTGGCCTTGCCGATGTGCTCGCCACCGGCACGGTACTGGTCATAACGACCGGCCAGGGTGGTGGTCAGCGACTGCAGCAGCGGCAATTGCAGCTCCACACCTGCAGCGTAGCGGTCACGCTCGCCACCGGCGCCGACGCCTGCACTGGTGTTCCAGAACTCGCCGCTGCCCAGGCGCGGGTCCGGTCGGTTGCGGTAGCCCTGGCTGCCGGCCTCGACCACCGCTGCCAACGCCGCATCGCCCCCAGGCAGCGCGAACAGGCGGCCGTTGACGCTGGCGCTGAAGGTCTGCAGCCATGCCGCGTTACGGCTTTCCTGGTAGTCGGACAGCCCCTCGTATTCGTTCGGGGTCAACGGCTGGAACAGGCGCGCCGGATCCGGCGCATAGACCTCAACGCCGTTGCGCACACCCAGCTTCGGGCCGAGCAGGTATTCGTTGATGCCGGCCAGCAGCACCGGGCGGCGGGTGCGGTTCTCGTATCGCGAGCGGCTGTAGACCGCCTCATAGTCCCAGCCGCTGTCGCCGATCTGGCCACGTGCACCGACGTTGAACGACCACGAGTTTTCCAGGAAGCGGTTGGCATTGCGCGGCAGCCCGCCGATTTCCTCCGGCGCGAAGCGGCGGTACCAGCTTTCCAGGTTGCCGGTGGTCTGGTTGTAGAAGTAGTTGCGGGCCGAGGTCCAGGTCGGCGCACGCGTGTTGTTGTAGATCCGCGCGCTGCCCACGGCGACATCGGCAAACAGGTCAGTGGTCTCGTTGACGTGGAAGGTCAGCAGGCCATAGCCATTGAGGTTGCGCTTCTGGGTCTGCACGGTCCAGTAGCTGGCGGCGGCCTCGTTGCTGCCGCAGTACCAGCCCTGGCGAGGGTTGAAGGCGCGGAACACGCTGCCGCCATAGATGCCAGACGCCCCGTCGCAGCCAGTGACGCCCGGATCGATGTTGCGGCCGGTGGCGGCATTGCGGCGATAGGCGATCGCGGTCGCCTGCGGTGCCTTGCCGGCCGGATCATCGTCCAGCGAATCCATGAAATCGCGCTGGCGCGCGTGGATCGCCTTGCGCACATCGAACTCGAAGCCGAACAGCGCATCCCAACGCTCGCCGGAACTACCACCGACCACCTGCGCGCGCTGGTTGTCGCCGCCACCCTGCTGGGTGCCACCGGCGCGCACGTTCACATCCACGCCCTCAAAGCGGTCCTTGAGGATGATGTTGACCACGCCGGCGATCGCATCGGAGCCGTATACCGCAGACGCACCTGCCGCCAGGACCTCGATGCGCTCGATCAGCGCACTGGGAATGTTGGCCAGGTTGACCACGTTCACCGACCCTTCGTAGGCCAGCGGGTAGTCGGCCTGGCGGCGGCCGTTGACCAGCACCAGCGTGCGGTTCGGGCCCAGCCCGCGCAGGTTGATGGTGTTGGCGGCCGGGGTGAAGGTGTTGCCGAAGTCCTCGCCCTGTACGTTGCCGGTGTTCTCGGTCAGCGCGCTCAGTGCGTCGAAGGCATTGCGGTAGCCCTGCGCATCGATCTGCTCGCGGCTGATCACCGTCACCGGCGACGGGCCCTCGACACTGGCGCGTGGAATGCGCGAGCCGGTGACCTTCACTTCCTGCAATGTGGTGGGTGCGCTTTCCTGCGCGAAGGCCGGCAGCGAGACCAGCATCAGGGACGACAGTGCGAGCACCAGCGGACGCGGGCGCAGCGCCTTGTGGGAGGCGGACATGGGCTTCCTGGGGAGTTGGGCGGGTGGTGGTACGGGGGCAGCGGCCTGTACGGCGCATAACGATCCCGTAACGAAAGTGTCCTGAATGGGGGGGTTCAACGGAAATGACCAGGCCTGATGGCCTTATGCCTGAACCGAATCAGACCCGCAGTGCCATCCACCACACTTTTGCAATGTTTTGAATGGTGCAGGGCTGCAGGCACGGCCATCGTGCCGGGGATGATGACCCCGTACCCCACTTCCCTCCTTCCCCCATTGCGCCCGGTGCTGCGCCGTCACCTGCTGCAGCTGCAGGCCGCACCGGTCACCCTGCGCCCCTTCCAGCGTGCCGACCTGCCGCGCTGGCGCCTGTTCGATGACCGCCGCCGGCGCGGCCGCCGCGATCCGTCCGTCATCGATGAGGAAGCGCGCTTCCTCGCCCACATGCATCGCTCACGCCTGGAACAGGACAACGACCAGCTGCTGCTGGGGGTGTTCGATGACGAGCACGGCAACGTACTGGACCAGCTGCACGTACGGCTGCAATCACTACACGCGCGCAGCGCCGAACTGCTGTCGCTGCAGCATTGGCATCCGCATGCCGACGCGGCGCTGCAGGCGCTGTGCCCGTTCCTGTTCGAGGACGTCGGCCTGCATCGCCTGTTCGTGATGCTGCCACCGGACTGCAGTGATCCGTTCGCCACCGCGCTGCGGGCCTTCGGCTTCGAGCAGGAAGGCCTGCTGCGCGACCATCATCTGGATCTGGATGGCTGGCAGGATCGCCAGCTGCTGGCGCTGACCGCACCCATGTGGCGGAGCAAGCACAGGATGCTGGACTAGCGCACCCGCTCCAGCGCGTTGCCGGCACCGGTCAGCACCGAGCAGGCGTGGTCCTGCAGCTCTTCGGCGCTGGCCTCGTTGCCGGTGCCCGCGTCCACACGGGTGGCCAGCAGGATGAAGCCCGGGACGCCCTGCACGGCGTCCCGGCCCGCCACAACCAGGCTCCACTGGCCGACGTCGTCCACGCCTGCGAGGTCGTAGGCCAGCAGATTGAGCGGATTGGCGGTCAGTTCTGCGCCCGGCAGCAGGCGTGCCTGGTACTGATGGCCGCGCAGCAGCCCCGGCAGCGGTGTCCACTGGCTGCCCAGGGCGGCAGCATGCGTGTCCAGCGCCTGCAGCACGTCGGCACGCAGGCAATCCACGTGAATATGCAGCTGATGTTGCGAGCGGCCATGCGGTGAATTCAGCGCCAGGCTGGCAACGTTGCGCGGCAGCGGTTGGCCCAGCGCCCGTTCGGTGTGGGTGCGGGCCAGCCAGGCCGCGCCGAAGTAGTTGGGTGCACCACGCTGGTACAGGCTGCGGCTCTCGATGCCGCTGACCTTGTCCAGCGGCATCAGCAGGAACTGGTAGTCGCCGTGCGCGTCCTTGACCAGCACATCGCGGCGGTCTGCTGCCGTCTCCACCCGCAGGCAATCGCCACGCGGGCCTTCGGCGCCCTGGCAGTCACGTTCAATCAATCGCCACAATGCATCGGAATGGGCCGGCGGCGGAGGCGCGCTGGCACAGGCAGACAACAGCAGCAGGGACGACAGCAGGAAGGGGCGCAAGGACACGGCACGACTCACGGAGCAGGCGCGGCAGACAGCGCCGCGCTGCATTCTAGCCAGTGCAACGCTGCAATCAGTAGGTGCCGAACGGCACTTCAACCACGATCGGGGCGGCACCCTCGCCGGCCTGCAGGCTGTAGCGGTCCAGCGCGCCATCGTCATCGGCGTGCGGCTGGCGCTGGAAATGCAGCGGGTAGCGGCTGTCCCCCAGGCGCACGGCACTGCCGTCGGCCTCCAGC
Organism: Stenotrophomonas sp. 62841_Sma; assembly: GCF_056482945.1. NCBI lineage: Bacteria > Pseudomonadati > Pseudomonadota > Gammaproteobacteria > Lysobacterales > Lysobacteraceae > Stenotrophomonas > Stenotrophomonas sp. 62841_Sma. The sequence continues at coordinate 2,803,022 of NZ_CM151224.1, forward strand.
GCGGCACCTTCCGGAATCAGCAGACCGCCCAGGTCGCTGTAGGCGCCAGGTACATCGGCGAAGCTGTAGTCGGCCAGCTCGTCCACCCGCTGCATCGCATAGACGTGCGGCACATAGGGTCGTGCAGGGCTACGGCCATTGCTCAGGTCCGTCACCCAGGCCTGCGGCAGGTGGTACTCCCCGCGCAGCGCAGCGACGCCCAGCGAGGGGCTGGCCACCTGCAGGCAGCACACCGCCCGCTTGCCCTCGCGGTCGAGGATGGCGAAACGGTCGCCGCGGGTGGCCGCCTGCGGCAGCATGGCGAAGGCCAGGTTACGCTGCGCCGGCGCGTAGCCGGATTCGGTCTGCAGGTTGCGCCAGGCGCCGAATACCGGGGATTGGACCTGCTCGGGTTCCGGATCGGCAGCGGAGGCGGCAAACGCCACGCCCAGCAACGACAACATCAGGGCCGTCATTGTCTTGTCCTTGCCGCGGAAACTGCCTGCCGTCATACCGTATCCAACACCTGCGCCGGAAAGGCCCGGCCTGCCCGCTGGCGTACTGCCAGCTATTCCTCCCACTATGCAATGACCACGCTGTGCCGGCAATGACCGGGGCGCTGACGCCTTTCGCACGCTCGGTGCTATCGTTCCCGCCATCGTCCCCTGCGCAGGAGCGCTCACATGTCTCCATTCCGTCTGTCCCTGTTGCTGCCGGCCTCCGCCCTGCTGCTGTCGGCCTGCGTCAGCACCCCTGGCCCGGAAGTCAAAGGCAGTGGCCGCTGCGACGCCAGCCAGCTGGGCTGGGCGATCGGCCAGCCGGCCAACGAGCCCAACATCCGTCGCCTGTCCCGCGAGAGCGGTGCCGGCCTGGTCAACCCGATCGGCCCCAGCACCATCACCACCAAGGACATCCGCCCGGACCGCCTGCGCGTGTTCGTGGACAAGGACAACATCATCACGTCCACCCGCTGCGAGTAAGCGCGGCAGCGGGCTTTTGTAGGGTCGAGCCATGCTCGACTCTACATTTCAGGGTTCGGTATATCCCGCACAATCCGGCAGCGCCTGGTCGGGGTGGAATACCCCATCGCTGAAGCGGAACAGCCGCGTGTAGGTGCACGCCGGGTCCTGCTCGGTGCGCAGATCCTGCTTCTTCAACGGCCCCTTGGCCAGCGAATCCTCGAAGCGCGAAACACCGGCCGGGAACCGGGTCGCCACGGTCTGGTAGCGCAGCACCGGCATGCCCTCGGCGACCGTATCCAGCGCCAGCTTCGCCGAGAAGCCGTATTCGTCATGGCAGGCACCTGCGCGCTGCTTGATGTCCTGTTCGCTGAAACAGGCGCGGATCATCGCATTGCCCAGCCATGGCACGGTCAACACGTCGTCGTCCACCTGGATGTCGTCCTGCAGGTGGCGCACGCGTGCCAGTTGCAGCGTGGACGCGTCGGCACCTCCACCGGAGTACATGGCGCTGAACGTGACGATGCCACCCACCAGCACATTCTGGCGGTCGCGCTGCTGCGGGTCGGTCACCGGTTCATCGCTACCCACGCCAGGTGCCAGCCGCACGATCCACGGCCACAGCGACAGCTCGCTTTCCTGCGGCACGTCGATGCTGACGTGGTAGGTGTGTGGCGTGCCCTGGCCCGGTGCCTTCTCAAGCACTTCCAGCACGGTCGGCCGGTCACCATCTTTGGCAACCGGCTGCACGCGCACGCACCAGTTGCCGTCCCGCGTGCACTCGTAGAGCCCCGCCGGCCCCGTCTCATGGGCGATCAGCACCTGCCCCAGCGGTTCCATCACGTTGCCGGCGGCATCACGCTGCTGCGGCAGGATCGAGCTCTGCGCCAGCGCCAGCACTGGCGTGGCCAACAGTGCAGCGCACAGGGTCGCGCGGGCAACTACGGGGGGCATGGAGGAGATTCCTGCTCGTGGAATCAAGATGGTAGCGCAGGAATAACGGAACGATCGCGACCAGCCCGGTCAACCGGAACCCAGGCGGCACACTACCTGTCAGAACGGCGCTCCCAACTACGCCCCTCCAGCAGTACGGAGAATGGCCGGGGGAGCGAAGCCGTCATCAGTTGACGACTCGAGATTCTCACCATCCCAGCTTGCCTGAGTGATCCACTCCACAGCCTTCTCAGCGAAGTCAGCGAAAGTGGGAGCAAGAAGGTACTTGGTTTCTTCATCCGCACCAAAGGCAATCATCTGTCCTTCAGCACCGTCAATATCGGGATCGAAATCCAATCCCATGTGATTGCCGCCACCATCGTGCGTCAGCGGTATCCAACGTGCATTGGTATACATCGGCTTCACCACCCCCGCAGGACTGGACTTCATGAACTCCGCGCAGTCCTCGTTCATGCCGTCGGCCTCGATCTCACGCCAACCCTGCCACTGCCGCCTGATCTCCATGGACGAGAGCATCTGAGTGCCGAACAGAAGCCCGGCCCCATCCTGCCCGTCGTGAATCATCAGCAGCTGCCTGAGCAGATCTGGCAAAGCGACTCCAAGCTGAGCTTCCAGTTCAACCAACTCGCTTTCGGAAGCTCCCGGCCGCAACTGTACTTCATCCAGACAATTCTTCTCGTGAAGCGACGCTTTGATGGACGCCCATATCTGATCCGCACTCTGCATTGGTTCTGTATCCGTTTCAGCCAAGACCTCAGCCTAGTGCGAACCCGATCAGTGATGAATGCAACAGATCCGAATTTTCAGAGAGTGCGCCGCTAATGCCCACTACAGTCGCAGCCACCCCACCCTTTCGCCTTCGACGTCTGGCCGATACCCGGGTTGAAGGTATTGCTCGGGTCCAACTGCCTGTAGAACCCGGCCAGCGCAGGCTTGGCCGGGTACAGGTGGCCGACGTTGTGCTCGGCTGGATACTCGGCGCCACGCTGGTCCAGCAACGCCCACATCGCATGCTCGATCGCCATCGGGTCTTCGCCTTTGCGCGCGATGTAGTCCTGGTGGAACACGTGGCACAGGAAGTGCCCGTAATACAGCTTGTGCAGCAGGCGGCCATCGATATCGACCGGCAACTGCTCGAACCAGTCGGCATCATCGCGGCGCAGGGCGATGTCCAGCGCGACGATGTCCTGCACCTGGTCGCGGTGTACCTCGCGGTAGCGCACCGCGGCGCCGGCCACAGCGAAACGATGCAGGAACGCCTTGCGCCCCTCATCGGCCGTACAGTGGAAGTAGCCGCCCTCATGGTCGGCGAAGAAGCCGCGCAGCCAGGCCTCGGTGTCCGCGGCGTCCTGCGCGGAGACCTTCAACAGCAGATGATGCTCGTAGCGCTGGCGGAACTCGCCCATGCGCTTGGGCAGGTGCGAGGGCAGCAGGCCGGTCAGCACCTGCATCACCCGGTCGGTCACCCCGCGCAGGCCCAACCGCTCGAACCAGCCATCGACGCGGCTCTTCAGTGCGAAGGCGGCCGGCACGCGGGCGGTGCCGAGGCGGTCGATCAGCAGGAAACTGTCCTTGCCGTAGCGCTCGCCGATGTCATAGGCATCGCGGTGGATGTATTCGCCGGCAATCGGCAAGCGTTCGAAGCCGGTCAGCAGCTGGCGCCGGATCGCGGTGAGGCTGTCGGTGCGGTTGCTGCCGATGTAGAAGACTTCGGCGGCCTCCTTCTCGAAGGTATCCAGGCGCACCGCGAATACTGCCAGCTTGCCGGCAGACCCCGCTGCCTCGAAGTGGCGGCTGGGGTCGGCATTGAAGCGTGCCGGCGTATCGGCATCGACCCGGCGCACTTCCTCGGCGTAGCGTGGATCGGAAGCGGCGCGGCCATCGCCGTCCCCAACGTCGGCAGCAGCATAGTCGCCGGCCTGCAGGCGCTGCAGGATCTGCTCGGGCGTATCACCCAGCGCGATGCCCAGATGGTTGACCAGCTGCAGCTGGCCCTGCGCATCGACCTGCGCGTACAGTGCCAGTTCGGTGTAGGCCGGGCCACGGCGCACCAGCGCGCCGCCGGAGTTGTTGCAGATGCCACCGAGTACCGACGCACCGATGCAGGACGAGCCGATGACCGAATGCGGTTCGCGGCCGAGCGGTGCCAGCGTCTGCTCCAGGCGGTCCAGCGTCGCGCCAGGCAGGCACAGCACCTGGCGGCCTTCGTTCAACAGCTGGATGCCGGTCAGGCGCAGCGTGCTGACCAGCACGATAGGACGCCCATAGTCGTTGCCATCCGGGGTCGAGCCACCGGTCAGGCCGGTGTTGGCCGCCTGCAGGATGATCGCTGCCCCGCCCTGCACCGCCGCCTGCAGCACACGCCACAGCTCCAGCAGCGTACCTGGGCGCACCACCGCCAGCACCGGGCCGTCGCCGAAACGGTAGCCACGGCGGAAACGGCGGGTGGCCTTGTCGCCGGTCAGTACATGGCGGTTGCCGACCGCATCGCGCAACTGCGCCAGCACGGCATCGTGGCCACTCACGGCAGGTTGACCAGCGAATCGCGGCCGATGTCAGCGATGCGGCGCGCACCGGTCAGTGTCATCGCCACGCGCATTTCCTTGGCAATCAGGTCCAGCAGGTTGGCCACGCCCGCCTCGCCCTGCGCTGCAAGTGCATAGACGAAGGCACGGCCCAGCAGCACGGTATCGGCACCCAACGCCAGCATGCGCACCACGTCCAGGCCAGTGCGGATGCCGGAATCGGCGAGGATCTTCAGATCGCCCTGTACCGCATCGGCAATCGCCGGCAGTGCGCGTGCGGTGGACAGCACGCCGTCGAGCTGGCGGCCACCGTGGTTGGAGACCACGATGCCATCGGCGCCGAACTTGACCGCATCGCGCGCGTCATCCGGGTCGAGGATGCCCTTGATCACCATCGGGCCCTTCCAGAACTCGCGGATCCACTCCAGGTCCTTCCACGAAATGGACGGATCGAAGTTGCTGCCCAACCAACCGATGTAATCCTCCAGCCCGGTCGGGTTGCCGCGGTAGGTGGAGATGTTGCCCAGATCATGCGGGCGGCCGAACAGGCCCACGTCCCACGCCCAGTGCGGATGGGTGATGGCCTGGCCGATGCGGCGCAGCGAAGCATTCGGTCCGCTCATGCCGGAGTGTGCATCGCGGTAGCGCGCACCCGGCACCGGCATGTCCACGGTGAACACCAGTGTGGTCACGCCCGCGGCCTGCGCCCGCTCCAGCGCGTTGCGCATGAAGCCCCGATCGCGCAGCACATACAGCTGGAACCACATCGGCCGCTGGATGGCCGGTGCCACTTCCTCGATCGGGCACACCGATACGGTGGACAGGGTGAACGGGATGCCACGGCTGTCGGCCGCGCGCGCCGCCTGCACCTCGCCGCGTCGGGCATACATGCCGGTCAGGCCGACCGGCGCCAGTGCCACCGGCATCGCCAGCGTTTCGCCGAACAGTTCGGTTTCCAGGCTCAGGTCGGACATGTTTCGCAGGATGCGCTGGCGCAGCGCGATGTCGGACAGGTCGGAAACGTTGCGCTTCAGCGTGTGCTCGGCATACGCGCCGCCATCGATGTAGTGGAACAGGAACGGCGGCAGCCGGCGTTGCGCTGCGGCACGGTAATCGGTGGAGGCGGAGATGATCATGGGGTCAACCGTGTGGGGAAGGTAGACGCGAGGCCCGCGCACGCCGGGCTTCGTTGTCATCGAGGGTGCGCAGCGTGGTGTGCACGAACTCGAGGTGGGCATGCGCGGCGGCGCGCGCGCGTTCGGGGTCGCCGGCCAGCACCGCGTCCATCATCTCGCGGTGCTGGTCGGACAACGGCGAGAAGGTCCTCGCCGAGGTGTAGAGCTTTTCGCGGCTCTGCGAGATGTTGGTCTGCAGCAGTTCGAACAGCCCGCGCATCACCTGCAGCAGCACCAGGTTGTGCGAGGCCTCGGCGATGGACAGGTGGAAGGCCGCGTCGGCCTCCGCTTCGCCGGTGGGGTCATCCTTGCCGTGCGCGTCCATCATGGTCTGGAAGGCCTGCGCGATGCGCGTACGATCCTCATCGGTGGCGCGCAACGCTGCATGCCAGGCGGTGGCACCTTCCAGCGCGTGGCGGATCTCCAGCACGTCGAAGCGGTATTCCGGGTCGCCCTGGAACAGCGGCAGGTACGGCGCCAGCGGTTCATCCAGCGCCTGCCGCGCGCGCGCCGCGGGTTCGGCCACGTAGGTGCCGCCACCGACCCGTGCGGTCAGCAGGCCCTGGCTGGCCAACTGCGCGATGGCCTCGCGCAACGCCGTTCGCGAGACCCCCAGCTGCACCGCCAGGGTGCGTTCGGCCGGCAGCCGGTCACCCGGCTGCAGCCGCTGTTCCTGCACCAGGCCGCGCAGCTGCGCGGCCACCTTGTCCGAAATACGTTGCGTGCTCATGGCGTCATTGTGGCCCGAAGCGCGCAGCGGGTGGTCGGCCTGCCGTGCATGGCTCAGGGAATCATCCAGGTCAGCCAGTAAGCCTGGGCCAGGGTGATCAGGCCGACCATCGTGGTGAAGATCAGGCTGTGCTTGACCGTGAAACGGAACAGGTCCGATTCCTTGCCGGCCAGGCCGACCGCCGCGCAGGCAATGGCGATCGACTGCGGCGAGATCATCTTGCCGGTAACGCCACCAGTGGTATTGGCCGCCACCAGCAGCACGTCGGACACGCCGATCTGCTGCGCGGTGGTCGCCTGCAGTGCCGAGAACAAGGCATTGGACGAAGTATCCGAGCCGGTCAGGAACACGCCCAACCAGCCCAGGAACGGCGAGAAGAACGGGAACGCATCACCGGTGTGCGCCAGTGCAAGCGCCAGCGTCGCCGAAAGGCCCGAGTAATTGGCGATGAAGGCGAAGGCCAGCACCATGCCGATCGAGTAGATCGGCATGCGCAGCTCACGCACGGTCTCACCGAAGGTCTGCAGCGCCGAACGGGCCGGCATGCGCAGCGCGATGATGGCGATCACCGCGGCGAGGATGATCGAGGTGCCGGTGGCCGAGAACCAGTCGAACTTGTAGATCGCCTCGTAGCTGAGCGGTGCATCCACGATCGGCGGCATCTTCTGCACCCTCTGGTCCAGCCCCGGCACCGGGATCTTCAGCACCCAGCTTTCCAGCGGGCCGCCCGCCGCGAACAGCGATTTGAACGGTTTGATGCTCCACAGCGTGACCATCGCGGTGAGGATCAGGAACGGCGACCATGCCTTGGCGATCTGGCCGACGCTGTAGCGCGGCGCCTCCAGCGCCTGTGCGGCCGCCTCGGCGCTGGTTTCGGTATCGAAACGGAAGATCCGCACCGGCTTCCAGCGGCGCAGGAACAGCGTCAGGCAGACCAGCGAGGCCAGCGACGCGGTGATGTCCGGCAGCTCCGGGCCGATGAAGTTGGAGGTCAGGTACTGCGCGATGGCGAACGAGCCACCGGCCACCAGCACTGCCGGCCAGGTTTCCTTGATGCCGCGCCAGCCATCCATGATCGCCATGATCCAGAACAGCACGATGATCGTAAGGAACGGCAGCTGGCGCCCAGCCATCTGGCCGATCTCGAATGCATCCAGGCCGGTGACCTGCCCGGCCACGATGATCGGAATGCCCATTGCACCGAACGCCACCGGCGCCGTGTTGACGATCAGGCACAGGCCGGCGGCATACAGCGGTTTGAAGCCCAGCCCGACCAGCAGTGCCGCGGTGATCGCCACCGGCGCACCGAAACCGGCCGCGCCTTCCAGGAAGGCACCGAAGGCGAAGCCAACCATCAGCATCTGCAGGCGCTGGTCCTCGGTGACCGACAGGATCGAGGCGCGGATGATGTCGAACTGCCCGGTCTTGACCGAGACTTTGTAGAGGAATACCGCGCCGATGATGATCCAGGCGATCGGCCACAGGCCGTAGACGAAGCCGAAACCGGCCGCGCCCAGCGCCTGGCTCAGCGGCATGCGGTAGAACAGCAGGGCGACGCCGAGCGCGATGGCCACGGTGATCGTGCCGGCCAGCCAGCCCTTCATGCGGAGCACGGCCAGGGCGACGAAGAAGAACGCGATCGGCAGCAGCGCGGTCAGGCTGGACAACCACAGGTTGCCGGCGGGGTCGTACAGGTGTTGCCAGGGCTGCATGGGGGCTCTCGACTGGGGCGGGATGTGCTCCACCGCAGGCGGTGGGTCGCCATGGTCGTCGATTATTGGTATTACCAATAATGATTTCGATCAGACCACTTGCAGCGGATTTAACCGCCACTCCGACGAAGCGCCTATTAGACCATAGGGCTAGATGCCATATTGGTCCGACCATTAAGGTCCCGTGATAGTGCCGACCGCTGGCCGGCAATTCGAGATTCCCTACGAAATCCGCTTCTCCAACCGCCGCATCACCGCCAGCACCAGCACGCACAGCACGCTCACCCCGATGGCAATCACGTACTTGCCGATGCCCACGGCGATGCCGATGGCCGCCGCCATGATCAGCGAGCTTGCCGTGGTCAGGCCGCTGACCTGATCCTCGCGTGACCCACGCAGAATGGTGCCGGCGGCAACGAAGCCGACGCAGGCGACCACGGCTTCGATCAGGCGCACCGGGTCGACCTGCAGCAGGTCGCGGTAACGCTCCTGCTGGAAATGCTCTGCCACTGAATCGCCGAGTCCAACAATCAGCGCAGCAGCGCCGGCAATCAGCATGTGGGTGCGCAGGCCCGCAGCGTGCTTGCCCATCTCGCGCTCGACACCGAGCACGCCGCCGAACAGCATTGCTGCGGCCACGCGCAGCAGGATCGAGACATCCTGGGTGAGTTCCATGGGCAGGCTCCGGGCGTTTCCCGGAGCGTTGCTCGGCAGCCGTGGGATGGCGGTGAAGACGATGGCACGCCCTCTTCACCGCATGCTTCACCGCATGCGCTCATCCACGCATGGCCTGGATCTACTGGCCATCGCCATGCGTAACCTTCACGCAGTCGATCATTGCGCCAGATAACCACCATCGATCGCATAGTATGTGCCGGTCGCGAACGAGGCGTCGTCGCTGGCCAGCCAGGCAACCAGCGCCGCCACTTCCTCGGCCGTGCCCAGCCGCTTCAACGCGTGGCGGCCTTCCAGCGTGGCGCGCACCTTGGGGTCCATCTTCTCCAGCAGGGGTGTGCTGATGAAGCCCGGGCCGACCGCGTTGACACGGATGCCGTCGGCCGCATGCTCCCAGGCGGCGGTCTGGGTCAGCCCGACCACGCCGTGCTTGGCCGCCACGTACGCGGTTGAACCGGCATAGCCCACCTGGCCCAGGATCGAGGCCATGTTGATGATGCTGCCACCGGTTCCGGCCGTGCGCATCGCCTGGATCTGCGCACGCTGGCACAGGAACACACTTGTGAGGTTGACGTCGATTACCCGCTGCCAGCCATCGATCGGATAGTCACCGCTGCTTGCGGCCGGCCCGCCGATACCGGCGTTGTTGACTGCCACATGCAGGCCGTCGAGTTCCTTGATCGTGCGCTGCACCGCCGCCTCCACGGCCGCGTCGTCTGTAACGTCCAGCGCAATGCCGATGGCCTGTGCACCGGCACTGCGCAGCTGCGTCACGGTGGCATCGACTGCATCCTGCTTCAGGTCCCAGACCGAAATACGGGCACCGGATGCGGCCAGCGTCTGCGCCACGGCCAGGCCGATACCGGACACGCCGCCGGTCACGATCGCGGTCTTGCCGGTGAGCTGGTAGTCAATCATCTGCGTTCTCCATCAGTGGGGGTATCGATGTGACCTGCAATGGCCAACCGCCCCACCCTACGCGCCCGCTCGTGATGGCCCGGCCGACATCGCGTCTACGGGTGATCGTTCCAGCCATGAAACCTCAACTCAAGTTGATGTATGGAATTGCGTACGGATATGCATGCAAAACGCTGGCGTATGTTCGGCGGCATTTTCACTTTGGCCGTAATCGTCAATCGTTTTGACCATATTGAAATCAAAAGCGCGCGAATCAAGGCGACAATGGGAAACGTTTCCAGTTTCTTCGACACATTCCATTCAACCTGGTGTTCCCCCACCATCCAGCGTGCCCACGCCCCTGCTTCCCAGCATGTCTGCACGGGTAACGACGGGATCTGCATCTGCATTGCAGAACGCGTGGGCGAGGTAATGCCAGCGTCCACCTCCAAAGCACGTGCCGAGCGATGTCCCGATATTTCACTTTTGCTGATTACCGCCGCTTCGGCCACCGCCATGGCTTCGATTACCGCGCCGACCCGGAACACCTGCGCGACGACCAGTGGGCCGGCCATGGCGAGGTCAACGAGCAGTTCCTGCGCGGCGGCATGAGCCTGATCGCCTCCGACGTCCATAATCGCTTCCCTTATGTCGCCACCGCCCAGCAGAGTCCCGGCCTGGCCATCCGCGTGATGCTGCAGGGCCAGGTCGATGTGCGCATTCCGCGACGCGGTGGTTTCACCCTGCGTGCTGGTACGGCGATGACCGCGCACCACCGCGAACAGGTTGAGATGACGGGTGCGCATCCTGGCGAAACGCGCATGCGCGGCGTCAGCGTGATGGTGCCCGGCCAGATCGATCCGGACCTGTTCCAGCTGCCACAGTTGGAGACCGCGCTCAACACCCACCTGGAATGCCGCCACTGGGCCATTCCGCATACCCTGCTGCCGGTGCTGGGCCAGCTGTTCGAAAGCCCATGGGAGGACGGCATCGACGCGTTGTGGCGCGAAGGCGTCGCACTGCAGCTGCTGGCCGTTGGGCTGAAGGCCGAGGATCTGCAGACCGACCATGTACGAACGCTGCGGGCTGGCCAGCGCGAGCGCCTGGAGCGCGTGCGTGCCTACCTGCATGACGATCCCAGCCACGCCCATAGTCTGATCGAACTGGCCCAGCTGGCCTGCATGAGCCCAAGCTCGCTTCGCCGTCATTTCGCCCAGCAGTACGGCTGCTCGGTATTCGACTACCTGCACGAACAGCGCATGCGCCATGCCGAGCAGGGACTGCGCGAGGACGGCTGGACTGTCGAGCAGGCTGCGGCCGCCAGTGGCTACCGTCACCCCAGCAACTTCGCGGCTGCATTCCGCAAGCGTTTCGGCCTGGTACCCAGCCGCTGGCGCACGGGCCCATCGAAAGTGGTCTGAAGGCCTCGGTAGGTGTCGACCTTGGTCGACACGCTTTGGCACCATCGCGGATGCCGGCCAGCGGCCGGCACAACCGCAACCGCCTGAATCGACCTGCCATGGCTCCGCTCTGGTAGGTGTCGACCTTGGTCGACACGCGCTGGAAGCGATCATATTCCCGACACATCTCTGCGCATGTCGCATATGCCCATTGCCGCCAAAGATGGGCCGCGCCATCGTAGTAAGGCTGACTACAGGGACTTCTCGTGGACAATCGAGATCAACCAAGCACGCCTTACTTCATCCGATGCATCCAAAGTCCATGGCTACCCGAGACAGGCGGGCATGAGGACGATCTACGCAGCTTACAGGCACATTGGAGCGAGGCAGCGATTCCAGAGGAATTCATGCTGCTCCTGCGTTGGTCAAACGGTGGGCGCTGCGTGTTCCCTCATGCTTATGTCGACCTATGGTCCATCGCCACCATCATTCAGCTCAACCGCAGCTACCAGATCCGTCGTTATCTTGGCGACTACCTGATGGGCATTGGAACGGACGGTGGATCGACGCTCATCGCGCTCGATCTCTGCCCGCTCAGTCGCGGACAGATCATCTCATTCGATCTGGGCGATCTCGACATCAGCCGGGGAAAGCCCATCGCCGAATCAATTGCCGAACTCTTTCGGAAGTTCGACAGTGGGCTGCTGACGAGCGACAACCTTTATCCTTGAGCATAGAAACGCCGGCCAGCGGCCGGCACTACCAAAACCGTCGTGCATCGCGCGGGCCCAGGTAGCGCCGGGCCATGCCCGGCGTCACCCTGTGGGCCTCAATACACCGGCAGATCGATGTAACTGGCCTGCGCCGCGCTGTGCCAGACCCGCTGCGTGGCCTTCTGGTAATCGCCGGGCTTGGCCAGGTAGACGTTCGGCACGTAGGTCTGCGGGTTGCGGTCATACAGCGGGAACAGACTGGACTGCACCTGCACCATCACCCGGTGCCCCTTCTGGAAGGTGTGGTTGGCGTTGGGCAGGTCGAAGCGGTACGGCAGCACCTGGTTGGCGGCCAGCGGCTTCGGATCGCTGAAGCTCTCGCGATAGCGGCCACGGAAGATCGCCAGCGACACCGGCAGCTCGTAGCCGCCCATCTCCGGCGTCGACGCTTCCTGGTCCGGATACACGTCGATCAGCTTCACCACCCAGTCGCTGTCGGTGCCACTGGTCGACGCCTGCAGGTGCACCACCGGTGCGCCGCCGATGCGCAGCGGCGCGGTCAGCGGTTCGGTGATGAAGGTCAGCACGTCCGGGCGGCCATCAACGAAACGCTGATCCTTGACCAGCCAGGTGGTCCACATGTCGCGGTCACCGAAACGGACCGGGCGCGGCACGAACGGCACCGGCTTGGCCGGGTCGGACACGTATTCCTCGAAGTCGCCCTCGCCCGCCGCCGGTGCCTGGAACGCCAGCTTGCCGCCAGCACGCAGGTACAGCGGCTTGCTGCTGGCAGCACAACCCTTGTCGCAGCTGCGTGGCCAGCCCTTCAGGCGATCCCAGTGGTTCTCGCCGGTGTTGTAGATCAGCACCGGCGGCGTATCCGCCTTCGGCGCACCGTCCACCAGGTACTGGTCAAAGAACGGCTTGAGCACATCACGGCGGAACTGCAGCGCGGTATCACCATCGAACTTCAGCGCGCCCAGCTCGCTGCCACTGTAGTTCACCTGGCTGTGCCGCCACGGCCCCATCACCAGATAGTTGCGGTTGTTGCCGCTGTCGCGCCCTTCCATTGCCTGGTAGGCGTGGTTGGCACCCCACATGTCCTCTTGGTCCCACAGGCCCTGCAGCCACATGGTCGGCACCTTCAACGGTGTTTTCGCCATTACCGCGTCCAGCGCCTGGCCCTGCCAGAAGCCGTCATAGGCCGGGTGCTCCACCAGTTTCTTCCACCAGGTCAGCTGGTCCACGCCGGTGAAACGCGCGTAGTCGCCAGCCGAACCGATACGCAGGAAGGTGCTGTAGTCGTCATAGCCGAGGCTGGGCAGCGGCGTGCCCTTGCCGCGCTTCTCGGTCTGCATCGCGAAGTAGTTGAAATTGACCTGGCGGAACGCGCCGTAGTTGAGCCAGTCGTCGCCCATCCAGCCATCCACCATCGGGCTCTGCGGCGCGGCCACCTTCAGCGCCGGGTGCGGGTCGGTCAGCGCCATCACCACGGTGAAGCCCTCGTACGACGAGCCGAGCATACCGACCTTGCCGTTGCTCTCCGGCACGTTCTTCACCAGCCAGTCGATGGTGTCCCAGGCGTCGGTGGAGTGGTCCACCTTGGTGTTGTTCAACGGTCCGCGCAGCGGCCGGGTCATCACGTAATCGCCCTCGGAGCCGTACTTGCCGCGGATGTCCTGGAATACGCGGATGTAACCGCCATCGACAAATACCTCGTCGCCCTGCGGCAGCAGGTCGCGCATGCGCGGCGAATCACTGCGGCTGGCGCGACCGGCAGCGTCGTAGGGCGTGCGGGTGAGCAGGATCGGCGCATTGCGCGCGCCCTTGGGCACCACGATCACCGTATACAGCTTGGTGCCATCGCGCATCGGCACCATCACCACGCGCTTGTCGTAGTCACGACCGACATCAGGGGCAACGAAGGGCTTGCCGCTGATGTCCGGGGTCATCGGCGGGGTTTCGGCGGCCAGCACTGTGCTGGACAGGCAAAGGGCAATGGCTACAGCAACGGCACGCACACGCATGGACAACCCCTCCCGGCAGGAAAGCCTCAAGCCTACTCCTGCCTTGAGCCGTGAAGTGTGTGCAGGCTTTGCATTCTGCGGTGGATGCAGGCAGGACTGATGGCACATGTGCGACCAGCTGCTGCGCTCGTCGGCAACCGGTAGCGCCGGCCGCTGGCCGGCAACTTCATCCACCTCGGGCACGGTACGCGGTTGCCGGCCAGCGGCCGGCACTACCGATCAGGCTGCCGCTACCTCATGCAGCGCCAGCCAGCGCCAACGCCCCTCTTCCCGCCGCAGCACCGCCAGCGATTCCCGCCATACGGGCTCGCCGCCATCGATCGCATGCCCTTCGCGATAGCGCAGCACCGCCAGCGGTGAAGGCGCTTCCACCGCCTGCACGGCGTCGATGGAAATCTGCAGCCCTGGACGCGCGCCATGACCACCCGCGAACAGTGCCTGCACGGCCTTCCGGTCCAGCCTGCGACCCGCGATGCCGACCATGCTGAAGTCCGCGCAGAAATGCGCCATCAGGTCCTCCAGTGCGTCGGTGCCGACGTCGGCGCGGAACCAAGCCTGCAGCTTGTCGTGCAGGTGGTGGACTTCGTGTTCTGCGGTGGTATCCATCAGGTGTTCTCCGGTTGCGAAAGGGTGAGCAACTGCGGCCGGCGCAGCAACGTCATCGGCAGCAGGGTAAGTAGAGCGGCCAGACCCAGCGCCACGCCGGTGGCGCGGGCCGGCAGCCACTGCATGGCCAAGGCCAGCAGCAGCGCGATGGCCGCGGTGCCCAGGCAGAAGCTGAGCTGGCGATTGAGGTTCCAGAGCGCACTGGCATCGCCCAATGCTTCGCCCTCGACCCCATGGAAGGCCAGCGTCTGCGCCGTGCTGCTGCACAGGCTGCCGCCGGCGCCCATCAAGGCAAACAGCCATGCTGCAATGGAAAAGACCGGGTGTGGCAGCAGCGCCATCAACAACAGGCCGCAGGCCTGCAGGAGCATGCCCGCACGCAGCACCGAGGCTGGTCCGAAGCGAGCCAGCAGGCGCTTGCTGGCCGTGATCGCAATGGCCGAGGCCAGCGCCCACGGCAGCATCAGCGCGCCGATGCGCGCGGCACTATAGCCGGCCTGGTGCAACTGCAGGGTACTGACCAGCTGGCTGCCGATGAACACACCGGGTACGGCCAGATAGATCAGCATCGCCAGGCGCAGCCCGCGATGGGACAGCAGCGACCAGCGCAGCAGGGGCTGCGCCTGCTGCCGTGCATGCCGCAGGTGGGCCGCCGCCAGCAGCAGTGCGACCAACAGCAACACGGCACCGGCGCCGCGATGTCCGGGCTCGCCCAGCCAGGTCAACGCCAGCAGCAGCGCGCCCAGCGCCAGCATCGCGGTGGACAGCGCATAGGCCTGCAGGCGTGGCGCACCACGCGCGCCGTCGGCCGGCATCCACGCCAGCACCAGTCCAATCGCCACCACGGCCAGCGGCAGGCTGGCCCAGAGCACACCGCGCCAGGACAACCACTGCACCAGCAGCCCACCGAGCGCAGGCGCCAGTGCCGGCACCAGCAGCGCCACCAGCAGGATGCGACGGGTCAGCGCGCCACGTTGATCAGGCGTGCACTGCCGGTACGCCGCCGCCTGTGCCACCGGAATCAGCAGGCCACCGGCCAGGCCCTGCAGCAGGCGCCAGCCCAACAGCCAGCCAATACCCGGTGCAGCCCCGGCCAACACTGCGGAGGCGGCGAACAGCAGCAACGCCACCAGCAACAAGCGGCGCTCACCACAGCGCGCGGCCAGCCAGGGTGCCAGCGGAATCACCACGCTCAGGCCCAGCATGTAGGCGGTGCCGACCCAGGCCAGGGTACCGACGTCGGCATGCAGTTCCGCCGCCAGCGCCGGATAGGCCACCGTGGCGATGAACATGTTGACCAGATCCAGGGCGAACACCAGCAGGAAGATCGCCTCATGGCGCAGGCGGGGGGACGGCATCGGCGGCGCTCCAGCGGGGAAGCGGCCAGCATGCCGTCCGGACCTTGTTGGAAAAACCCGACGGCAGCTGCAACACTGTCAAACCTGTTTTGACAATGGATCATCATGGTCAGCCTCGATCGCTTCGATATCTTCCGCGCCGTGGTCGACGCCGGCAGCCTGACTGCCGCGGCTGATCGGCTCGGCCTGAGCCGCGCGGTGGTCAGCTTCAACCTGAAGCGGCTCGAGCAGGAGCTGGGCGTGACCCTGCTGCTGCGCAGTACCCGCCACCTGGCCCTGACCGAGGCCGGCGAACAGTTCCTGCAGCACTGCGTGCAGGCGCTGGACGCCGCACAGGCGGCGATCGATGCTGCCCGCCGCGACCAGCATCAGCTGCAGGGCGTGCTGCGCCTGACCACCACCCCGGAGTACGCCCAGCTGCGCCTGATTCCCGCACTGGAAGCCTTCCGTGCGCGGCATCCGGCTCTGCAGCTGCACCTGTCGACGTCACCCGCGCCGGCCGACCTGATTCCCGAACGCTTCGACCTGGCGATCCGCCTCGGCCGTCTGCCCGATTCGGGCCTGCACGCCAGCGAACTGGAACGCCACCCACTGTGCGCGGTGGCGGCTCCGTGCCTGCTGGCACGCCTGCCCTCTGCCGATGCTGCCGATGACCCCGTGCAGCTGGGCACCCTGCCCCGCCTCGGCTACCCGCGCCTGGCCGACGTGCCGGTGATTGCGCCTGATGGCAGCGACGCCCTGTTTGCCACCAACCCGGGCAATGCAGTGGTGCGCGTGGATGGCGCCAACAGCCTGCGTGCCTTCGCCGTGGCCGGCGCCGGGGTCACCGTGCTGCCACGCTGGCTGATCGAGGACGACCTGGCCCAGGACCGGCTGCGCCCGGTGCTGCGCCAGCACCGGTTCCCGCAGCAGAGCGTGTACGCGGTCTACCCGCACAGCACGCAGCCCTCACCGAAGGTGCGGCAGCTGATTGATTTCCTGCGCGGGTGGTTTGTCACCTGAAAAAAGGGGACGGAGGGGATTAAGTCGTTTATGCATAAACGACTTAATCCCCTCCGTCCCCTTTTTTGCATGGCCCCTTGCGGGGCCATGCCTTCAGGCATCAGCGCAGCACCTGCTCCACCAGCTGCACATCCACCGTCTGCAGCGGCTCGGCAGCGTTGCGCGACAGCTGCACCTGGTAGGTGCCGCCATCGATCTTCCACTGGCGGGCCTGCGCATCGTAGTGAGCCAGGGTCTTCGGCTCGGCTTCGATGCGGATGCGGCGCTGTTCGCCCGGCTGCAGGGTCACCTTGTCGTAGCCGATCAGGCGGATCGGCGTGGTGCTGCCAGCCGGCAACTTCAGGTACAGCTGGGCCACGTCGGCACCGGCGCGCTTGCCGGTGTTGCGGATGTCGACGCTGGCGACCAGGCGCGATCCTTCCACGCTCACCTTCAGATTCTCGTAGGCGAACGAGGTGTAGGACAGGCCGTGGCCGAAGGCGAAGGTCGGGGTCAGGCCCTTGGCCGCCATCCACTTGTAGCCGACGTTGGCGCCTTCGATATCGAAATCGAACACATCGCCGAACGGCTTGGCCGGCTTGAAGCCGAGGCCGTCGATGTGCGGGCGCGGCAGCTGCGATTCATCCACTACCCAGGTCACCGGCAGGCGCCCGGACGGATTGACCTGGCCGGTCAGCAGTGCGGCAATGCCTTCGCCACCGCGGATACCCGGGTACCAGGCCTGCAGCATCGCCGGCACCTGCGCCAGCCACGGCGTGCGCACCGGGCCGTTGGTTTCCAGCACCAGCACGGTCTTCGGGTTGGCCTTGGCCACCGCCGAAATCAGTGCGTCCTGCTTGTCCGGCAGCTGCATGTCCGGCAGGTCCACCGATTCGGCCGCCCACTGGGTGGCGAACACGATGGCCACGTCGGCCTGCGCGGCGGCCTTGGCCGCAGCGGCGGCATTGCTGCCGTCCACATACTCGATGGTTGCATCCGGACGCGCCGCACGCAGCGATTCCAGCGGCGAGGACGGGTGGAAGATCACCGGGCCCGGCCAGGTGGTCGGCAGCACGCCCGGCACCGCGTTGGTGCCCTTGGCGGTCACGCCCACCATCGACGAACCACCGCCACCGATCACGCCCTTGTCGGCATGGCCGCCGATGATGACGATGCGCTTCACGCTGTCGGCCAGCGGCAGCAGGTTGCCTTCATTGCGCAGCAGCACGCTGCCTTCTTCCACCGTGCGCTGGGCGACGGCGAAGCCAGCCTCGGCATCGACCTTCTGGTGCTGCGGCGGGTTGTCGAAGTTGCCGTGCAGGAACATCGTGCGCAGGATGCGCGCCACCATGTCGTTCAGGCGTTCCTGCGGCACCACGCCACCATGCACGGCCAGGCGCAGCGGCTCATCGAAGAACACCGCTGCATCGAATACTTCACCGGCAGACTGCTGGTCCAGGCCGGCCAGCGCTGCCTTGGAACCGCTGTGCACGCCGCCCCAGTCGGACATCACGAAACCGGGGAACTTCCATTCCTGCTTCAGCACCTGATTCATCAGGTAGCCGTTCTCGCAGCCGTAGGTACCGTTGATCTTGTTGTACGAGCACATCGCCACGCCCGGGCGGCCGGCGTCCAGCGCGATCTCGAAGGCCAGCAGGTCGGACTCGTGCATGGCCTGTTCGCCGATGCGCACGTCGTGGAAGTTGCGGCGGGTCTCCATGTCGTTCAGCGCGAAGTGCTTCATCGAGGAGATCACGTGCTGGCTCTGCACGCCCTGGATCAGCGCGCCGACCATCGAACCGGCCAGCAGCGGGTCTTCGCCGGCGTACTCAAAATTGCGGCCGTTGCGCGGGTCGCGCTGCAGGTTGACGCTGCCGGACAGCAGGATGTTGAAGCGCTGCTGCCACGCTTCGCGGCCCATGGTCGCGCCGCCGGCAAAGGCGACCGCACGGTTCCAGCTGGAGGCGGTGGACGGGCCCGACGGCATGGCGGTGGCGAAGTCGCCCGGGCGGATGCCGCCTGGATTGGTCACGCCGACGCCGGCATCGGCCGACTGCTGCGAGGGAATGCCCAGCCGCGCCACGCCCGGCACGAAACCGGCCGACCCGACCGCGCCTTCCGGCAGCGGGCCACCGTCCTTGCCCAGCCCGAAGTAGCTGTGCAGCATCTGGAACTTCTCATCCTCGGTCATCGCCTTCAGCAGCAGCGCAGCGCGCGCATCGGCATTGAGGGTGGTGTCCATCCAGGGCGTGTCGCCGTGCTTGTCGGCGGCATAGGCCAGGGTCAGCAGCGTGGCACGCAGGGCGCTGCCTTCCACCTTGAACGGTGCACTGCTGGCGGCCTGGAAGCCGTCGCTGAAATAGCTGGCATCGGCTTCCAGCGCCACACGTGCCGGGTCGAAGCCTGCGGCCTTGGCCGATTCACCAGCCACTGCGCCGAGCAGCACCGCCGGTGCGCCCAGCCGCGAACGGGTGACCAGCGCCGGCAGCTGCGCGGCACCTGCACCAGCATCGGTGTAGACCGCCACGGTGTGGCGACCATCGTCCAGGCGCAGGTAGTTCAGGCCCGGCTGGTCCGGGCCGGACTCAGCGGCAATCGGCAGCCGGGTCAGCACGGCCTGGCCACGCTGGGTCTGGCCATCGTCCTTGCCCGCAGCAATGAAGCGGTACGCGTAGCCCAGCCCATCGGCCAGCACCTGCAGCGGATCGACCTGGCCGATGCCGCGCTGCACCTGGCGCACGCTCACCGCGTCCACCTGCAGGGTCTTCAGCTGGGCGGCCAGGGCCGGCATGGCCTCGGCGGTCGGGGCCTGTTCCAGGGTCAGCACAGTGAACGCGGCGGGGTCGGCCCAGGCCGGGGCGGCCAGTGCGGCTGACAGCGCCAGGGACAGTGCAAGCGGCTTTGTAAACGTTTTCATCGGCAGGCGTAATTCCGTTGCCAAGGCAATCGGTCCAGGGAAAGTGCCGCCGAAGGGTGCAGCGTTCATGCCGCGCAGGGGTTGCCAGGCAACGCCCCGCAGGCCGAAGGACGGGCCGGTCTGCGCCTGGGACCCTCCTCCCGGCGTGACAACCTGCCTGTCCGGGCCGCGCAGGGCGACCCAATCATGTGAAGATTGTGCGAGGGCGTTCACACCTGTCAACAGGACCTAAGTCACAGGCCGACCCCAGCCACTGGTTATCAGGCCATCACCGGCGGTCATCAGCGCGCCGCGCGAGGCTGCTGATAATGGAGATCCCTGGCCACGAATCGAGCCCATGACCGTACACCGCGACTTCGATCATCTCTGGCGCGACCGCTGTGATACCTCCAGCCAGCGCGCGCCGCGCGTGCTGATCCGGGTGTTCGTGGCCCCCGGTGAGCTGGAGCGCAGCGTGGCGTTCTACGAGCAGTTGCAGGGCGTGGTGGCCGATGCCGGGTTCCCGTTTCCGGAGGCCGGCCTGCGTCTGGCGATGGTCGGTGCGTTCCTGTTGATCGAGGGCAGCAAGGCGGCGCTGGCGCCGTTCACTTCGACCACGGGGACGCTGCTGGTCGATGACGTTCGGCCCTATCACGACAAGCTGGTGGCGGCTGGCGCTGAAATCATCTTCCCACTGCAGGTGGTACCGACCGGGGCGGCGTTCAATGCGGTGCATCCCGATGGCACCGTGGTCGAGTACGTACATCACCGGCCCGACCCGCACGGGCGGTGAGGTGACGGCCGGGCTGCGCCCGGCACCCGCAGAGGCAACGGCCAACGCTACAGCAGAATCAAATGCCGCATTCCGTGGGATGGCGGGGCACTGTGGGTCTGCGGGGACGGCGCAAGTACGTCCATGTAGCCTTGGTCGCCGCATCCATGCGGCTCACACCCCGCAAACCCACAGTGCCCCGCCTTCGACAGCTGGCTGGTGGCCAGTAGATCCACGCCATGCGTGGATGCTTTTCAAATCAACACGAGATATTCGATTCCGGTGGAGGTCCATCCACGCATGGCGTGGATCTACAATTCCTCCATGTCCTCTCCCGCCCTGCCCTGGAATGGCACGCTGCTGCTGGATGCTCACGTGGCCGTACTGCAGGGCCACGCCGGTGGCAGCGATACGCACGCGCACTACGCCCATCAGCTGCTGTTGAGCGACGGCGCGCTCTGGCAGGTCGAGGTCGCTGGCGTACGGCAGCAGGGCCAACGGCTGTGGCTGCCGTCATTCCAGCCGCACGCAATCCTGTCGGCGCCGGAAGCGGGCTGTACGGTGTTCCTCGAGCCCGCACATGCCGATCCCGGGCAGATCGAGCAGCACCTGCACGCGCTGCCGGGCAACGCGCTGGAGCTGCACGACTGGCTGCCACGGCTGAGTCGCCCGCAGCCGCTGGACCGCCGCGTGCAGGCCGCGCTGTCCCGTATCGCCCAGCACCTGCCCGGCCCGGTGCCGGCTGCCGATATCGCCGAGGCGGCGCATCTGTCGGCCAGCCAGCTGCATCGGCGTTTCCAGTCCGATCTGGCGGTGACCCTGCGCGGCTGGGTACTGTGGCAACGGCTGCGCCGCGCACTGATGCATCATCTGCGCGGGCACAGCCTGACCGACAGCGCGCACGCGGCCGGATTCGCTGACCTGGCCCATCTGTCACGCAGCCTGCGCCGCATGTTCGGCATCGGTGCCGCGCAGCTGCAGGGCCTGCAGCTGCACGCGGTCTGACATGTTCGATCATTCGCGCCTGCGCAGACCTTCCGGCAGCTCCGGTACCTCGCCATGCGGCAGTTCGCGGAACGGCGCCAGCAACTGTCCGGGATAATCGCGCGGATAGTCCGGCTGGCTGCCGATGCCGAGGTCGCGTTTTTGCAGCCGATAGCCGGGCGCATCGAAGGCGGTCCCCAGCAGGTGATCCCAGACAGTCAGGAACAAACCGAAATTGACATCGCCGGCGGTGCCGTAGCGCATGTGGTGGAAGCGGTGCAGCGGCGCCCAGGCCATCACCCGGCCCAGCACGCCGGGACGCATGTCCACGTTGGAATGCTGCAGCAGCAGCTGGATGGCAATGGCGAACGCCAACACCGCGGCTACCGGCATCGGCAGGCCCAACAGCAGCAGCGGCAGCACGCCGCCCACCGCTTCGGCCGCCTGGTGCAGCGGGTGTTTCATCAGACCGTTGAAACCATACATGCGGGTCACGCTGTGGTGCACCGCATGCAGCCGCCACAGCCAGCCGATGCGATGGCTGGCGTAGTGCACCAGGGTGATGCCGAGATCGGCGCAGATGACGGCCAGCAGCACCTGCAGCGCGAACGGCCACTGCAGCGGCCACAGCTGCCACGGAATGATGGCTGCCAGCAGTGGCACCGCCGCGATCGACAGCAGGTTCAGGCTTTCGTTGACCAGCGCATGCAGGGTGTCACGCAGGCTGTCGCCCTGGTCGTGGTTGAACGCGGGGTCATACGGCCAGGCACGTTCGGCAGCGAACGAAACCGCGATGGCAACCGCGAGCAGGGCCAGCAACCACAACGGGTCACCGTGACAGTGGCCGACCCATACGATGGCGGCGGCAACGAACCCCAGCAGGAACAGCGGGGCATACAGGCGGAGCATCCAGTGCTTCATGGGCAATCCGGAAAGTAAGGGGCCTGCATGCTGGCGCGGCATGCGGGTGGCCGGCTTGAACAAACGGCGCAACCCGGCGCGCCTCTGGTGGATGACCATCGTGGACGGCACCACGTTTCCCGCATCCACGCATGGCGTGGATCTACAATGGCGGCCTCATCGCGCCCGAGACCGGCATGGATTCCTTCAACCTGATGCGTGCCTTCCGCCGCATCGTCGAACGCGGCGGGCTGGCCCGTGCCGCCGAAGACCTGGGCATGTCACCGGCCGGGCTGAGCAAGCAGCTGCGCACCCTGGAAGCGCACCTGGGCGTGGTGCTGCTGCAGCGGACCACGCGGCGCATGAGCCTGACTGAGACCGGCCACGCCTATTACCGCGAATGCTGCCGCCTGCTCGACGAGCTGGATGCATTGGAGCGTGGCATCGCCGAACAGCGCGGCGACGTGGCCGGGCGCCTGCGCGTCAATGCACCGCAATCATTCGCGCTGAGCACGCTGTCGCCGCTGCTGCCACGCTTCCTGCAGCAGCATCCGCAGCTGTCGCTGGACCTTGTGATGGAAGACCGCCTGCTCGATGCGGTAGGCGAAGGTTTCGATGTGTCGCTGCGGTTGCGTGCCGAGCTGGACGACTCGCGGCTGGTGGCGCGCCGGCTGGCCTCGCTGCAGCAGGTGCTGTGCGCGGCCCCGTCCTACCTGCGGCAGCATCCGGCACCGCAGGCGGTGGACGATCTGCAGGCGCACAGCGTGCTGGCCTACAGCCTGTCCGACTCCCCCGGCAGCTGGCCGCTGCTCGGCCCTGATGGGCAGGTAACGATCACCCTGCCGGCGCGCGTCACCGTCAACAACAGCCTGCTGCTGCGCGACCTGCTGGTGGCCGGCATGGGCATCGGCGCCCTGCCCTCGTTCCTGGCGGCGCCGGCGCTGGCCCGTGGCGAACTGCAGCAGGTGCTGCCCGACCACCGCTATCCGCCACGCTTCGTGCATGCGGTCTATCCCACCTCGCGCCACCTGCAGCCCAAGGTGCGTGCCTTCATCGATTTCCTGCACGCCGAGCTGCCCGGCTGCGCGGGCCTGGATTCGTAACCGCCAGCGAAAACTGAGCTGCCCGCGGCGTGCTGTTTCAGCCACGCCGCGCTGCCTAATCTGCCGCCTCCCCTCTCACCGATGGCAGGCAGATGTCTTCCGTTCCTTCCCCCGCCACCGCCGCGCCGGTGGTCGATTTCTTCCACGACGTGGTCTGCGGCTGGTGCTTCGTGCTGGCCCCGCGCCTGCAGCAGGTCTCCGCCGAACTCGGCATCCAGGTGCGTCACCGCAGCTTCGTGCTGCAGGACTCGCGCGCGCAGATGATCGAGGTGTTCGGCTCGATGGAGCGCGCCAAGGCGATCATCCTGCGCCACTGGACCGACTGCGCCGCGCATGAAGACACCGCGCGCATCGATATCGAAGGCATGCGTGCACAGGACTTCGAGTATCCGTCCGGCTGGCTCGGCGCACTGGCCTGCCAGGCCGCCGGCATGCTCGGTGGCAACGACGCCCATGGCGCGATGTTCGATGCCGTGCAGTGGGCGCACCTGCACCAACACCGCAACATCGGCGACGCCGAAGTACTGCTGGATATCGCCGAAGCACTGGGCCACCCGCGTGGCGCCTTCGCTGACCACATGCGCAGCGACGCAGCAGCCCGGCGTGTGCAGGCCGACCGTGCCGAAGCCGCGGCCCTCGGCATCCGCTCCATTCCCACCGTGATCGGTGGCAACGGCCTACGCCTGCAGACCCTGCCGCTGCCGCAACTGCGCCAAGCCCTGGCGCACCTGGTCGCGGCCTGAGCCGCACCATCCCCCACCCTGCAAGGAGACTCCCCATGACCCCACGTACCCTGGCCACCGCGCTGGCCCTGCTGCTGGCCGGCACCGCCGCTTCCACCACCGTATCCGCGCACGAACACGTTCCCTCCGGCCAGCAGGTCGGCACCAGCCCCTGGGGGCCGAAGGACGAGATCGGCCGTCTCAACCTGATCACCGAGGCCTCGCGTGCGGCGATCCTGTCGCGGGTGAGCGGCGGCAAGGCCTATGACCTGGCCACCGAATACTACGTTGGCATGCCCAGCTGGCAGGATGCCGGCGACCCGCACTACCAGTTCTGGATGACCCACACCCCGCGCGGCACGGTGATGGACGACCCGATGGGCGTGGGTGAAACCATGAACCTCACCCGCAGCTACACCGGCACCGCATTCTCGATGTACAGCCACACCGGCACCCACATCGATGCGCTGAA
The DNA here is from genome assembly GCF_056482945.1 of Stenotrophomonas sp. 62841_Sma. Taxonomy (NCBI): domain Bacteria; kingdom Pseudomonadati; phylum Pseudomonadota; class Gammaproteobacteria; order Lysobacterales; family Lysobacteraceae; genus Stenotrophomonas; species Stenotrophomonas sp. 62841_Sma. The sequence continues at coordinate 2,827,562 of NZ_CM151224.1, forward strand.
CCACTTCGGCATCCACGGAAAGATCTGGAACGGCTTCGAGGCCGACAAGCACCTCGGCGACCGTGGCTGGAACGTCACCGGCATCGAGAAATTCCCGCCGCTGATCGCGCGTGGCGTGCTGATCGACGTGGCCGGCGCCAAGGGCGTGGACATGCTGCCGGACAGCTACCGCGTCACCCGCCAGGACCTGAAGGATGCGCTGGCACGCCAGCAGGTGAAGCTGCAGCAGGGTGACATCGTGCTGATCCGCACCGGCCGCATGCGCCTGTTCGAGCAGCCCAAGGCCTACATGGCCAACCCGCCGGGCATGGGCCTGGACGCCGCGCGCTTCCTGGTCGAGGACAGCGGCGCGATGATTGTCGGCGCCGACAACCTCAGCTTCGAGACCTTCCCCTCGGAGGTGTCCGACGACTACGTGCCGCTGCACACCTACCTGCTGGCCCAGCAGGGCGCGCCGATCATCGAGCTGGTGGCGCTGGACGAACTGGCCCGCGACAAGGTCTATGAGTTCGCCTTCATCGGCGGCCCGCTGAAGATCCGCGGCGGCGATGCCGCGCCGCTGCGCCCGGTGGCGCTGCCGGTGCGCCCGTAACCGGGAGTGCCCGTGCCTGTAGGTGCCGACCCTGGTCGGCACCGTTTTCCCATCCACGCATGGCGTGGATCTACTGGAGAGAACCCTGGTAGATCCACGCCATGCGTGGATGCTTTAGCCCTTCAGCAACCTGAAACCCGACCTTCCGATTTCATTAGTAATTCTACTCACAAGGCGAGTAGCATGTCCGGTCTCAGCCCCTGATACCGGCTCGTCGATACTCGCGCCATGCCCGCCGTTTCCGCCCGTTCCTGCCGCTTCCAGCCCGCTCGGCGCCTCCCTTGGAGGACCGGCTGATGGGTGCTGTCGTCGCCCTCGACCGGCTGCTGGACGGGCGCCAGCTGTGGCGCGGCCCGGCTCGCCAGGGGCCGGCCAGCGACCACCTGGCCAGCGGCCACCCGGCACTGGACGCACGCCTGCCCGGCGGCGGCTGGCCGGCCAGCGGGCTGTGCGAGGTGCTGCAGGCAGCGCCCGGCGTGGGCGAGCTGGCCCTGGTCTGGCCGGCGCTGGCGAAGCTGAGCCAGCGCGACCGCCCGATCGTGCTGGTCGCCCCGCCCTACCGCCCGCATGCCCCGGCCTGGGCGGCTGCCGGGCTGGACCTGGCCCAGCTGCAGATCATCCACGCCGCACCGAAACAGGCGCTGTGGGCCACCGAACAATGCCTGCGCTCTGCCGCCTGCGCGGCGGTGCTGTGCTGGCCGCACCAGGCCGACGATCGCGCCCTGCGCCGGCTGCAGGTCGCCGCCGACAGCGGCCAGTGCCTGGGCTTCGTGTTCCGCGAGGCGCAGGCAGCGCGCAACCCCTCCCCGGCCAGCCTGCGCCTGCAGCTCGACCACGGCCAGGTACGGGTGCTGAAGTGCCGTGGCGGCCTGCCACCCGCGCAGCCGTTGCCACTGGCCATCGCCCACTGAGGCCGCGCCATGCACTGGGCCTGCCTGTTGTTGCCGCAGCTGGCACTGGACAGCGTGCTGCGCCTGCAGCCGGACCCGCAGCGGCCACTGGTGCTGCTGCAGGGGCCGGCGCAGCGCCGCGTGCTGCGAGCGGTCAGCCCGTCGGCACGCGCAGCGGGACTGCGCCCGGGCATGCTGCTGTCGGCCGCACAGGTGCTGGTGCAGGACATGTACCTGCACGACTACGACCCGAACGCCGAACAGCACACCCGGCAGCTGCTGGCCAGTTGGGCCTACGCCTACAGCTCGCAGGTCAGCCTCGATTTTCCGCACGCGCTGGTCATGGAGATCGGCGCCAGCCGTGCCCTGTTCGGTGACTGGCTGACGATCGAAAAGCGCCTGCGCGGCGAACTGCATGAGCTTGGTTTCCGCCACCGCCTGGTGGCCGCACCCACGGCGCATGCCGCGCGCGTGCTGGCCAACGTCCACGACGGCCTCGGCATCGATGCGCAGCAGCTGCCAGCGGCACTGGCGCAGCTGCCGTTGCCGCGCTGCGGCCTGCCCAGCGAAGCGGTGACCGTGCTCGGTCGTTCCGGTCTGCGCACGCTGGGTGCGGTGCTCGAACTGCCGCGCGACAGCCTGGCCCGGCGCTTCGCCCCCGAGGTGCTGCAGCAGCTGGACGCATTGCGTGGCCTGCCCACCGCGCCACTGCGCTACTACCAGCCACCGGATCGTTTCGATGCGCGCATCGAATTCGAATACGAGATCGAATCCAGCCAGGCCCTGCTGTTCCCGCTGCGTCGCCTGCTGCTGGACCTGGCCGCATTCCTGTGTTCGCGCGATGGCGGCGTGCAGCGCTTCGACCTGCATTTCGAGCATGACCTGCTGCCGGCCAGCGTGCTGACCATCGGCCTGCTGGCACCCGAGCGCGATCCCGCACTGCTGTTCGAGATCGCACGCAACCGCATGGAAGCGTTCGCCCTGCCCGCTGGCAGCCGCGCACTGCGCCTGCAGGCCGAACAGCTGCCACCGTTCGTGCCCGCTGCGCGGGATCTTTTCGATACCCGGCCGGCACAGGCGATGCCCTGGAACCAGCTGCGCGAGCGCCTGCGGGCGCGGCTGGGCGATGACGCCGTGCAGCCGCTGGCCGTACAGGCCGACCATCGCCCCGAACGCGCCAGTGGCACCCAGCCTGCGGCCAAGCCACCGGCATACTGGCCACTGCGCCCCGGTTGGCTGCTGGACACCCCACAACCGCTGCGTGATCCGCGCCTGCGCATCGTCACCGGGCCGGAGCGGATCGAATCGGGCTGGTGGGACCAGGCCGATGCGCGCCGCGATTACTACGTGGTGGAAACCGCGCATGGCCAGCGCGGCTGGGCCTTCCGTGACCGCAACGATCCACATGCCCCGTGGATGCTGCACGGCTGGTTCGGCTGAGCCGCCATGCACAGCGAACTGCCCGGCTACGCCGAACTGCACTGCCTGTCGGCCTTCAGTTTCCAGCGTGGCGCCTCGATCGCCGAGGAACTGTTCGCGCGCGCCGCCGGCCAGGGCTACCGCGCGTTGGCGATCACCGACGAATGCTCGCTGGCCGGCATCGTGCGCGCCTGGCAGGCCGCCAAGACGCATGGCGTGGCGCTGATCGTCGGTGCCGAATTCCAGGTCGAGGACGGCCCGAAACTGGCCCTGCTGTGCACCGACCAGGCCGCCTACGCCGGCTTGTGCCAGTTGATCACCACCTGCCGGCGGCGCGCGGCCAAGGGCGAATACCGCTGCCTGCGCGAGGACCTGCTCGGCCTGCCGGAGGGCCTGCTGTGCCTGTGGCTGGACCGGCAACCGGCCGCCACCGATCTGGAACTGCTGCGCGCCGGCTTCGATGATCGCCTGTGGTTGGCGGTGGAGCTGCACCATGAGTATGACGACGCGCGTCGCCTGCAGCAGCTGCAGGCCTTCGGCGAACGCCACCACCTGCCGCTGGTGGCCAGTGGTGATGTACACATGCACGTGCGCCGCCGCCGCGCCCTGCAGGACACACTGACCGCCATCCGCCACCGCTGCAGCGTGGCCGAGGCCGGCTGGCGCCTGTTTCCCAACGGCGAGCGCCACCTGCGCCCGCGTACCGCACTGGCCCAGCTGTATCCGCCCGAACTGCTGGCCGAGACCCTGCGCATCGCCGAGCGTTGCCACTTCACCCTGGAGCAGCTGCAGTACACCTATCCGCGCGAGCTGGTGCCCGAGGGCCACGACCCGGACAGCTGGCTGCGCGTGCTGGTCGAGCGCGGCATCCCGTGGCGCTGGAAAGGCGGCATCGAACCGGCACAACGCAAACAGATCGAGCACGAACTGGCATTGATCCGGGAAAAGAACTACGCCTCGTACTTCCTCACCGTGCAGGACATCGTGCGCTTCGCGCGCAGCCAGGACATCCTCTGCCAGGGTCGTGGCTCGGCGGCCAACTCCGCGGTGTGCTTCGTACTGGGCGTGACCGAGATCGACCCGGCACGCAGCAACCTGCTGTTCGAGCGCTTCATCTCCGCCGAGCGCGACGAACCACCGGATATCGACATCGACTTCGAACACGAGCGCCGCGAGGAAGTGCTGCAGTACGTGTTCAAGCGCTATGGCCGCGAGCGCGCGGCGTTGACCGCGGTGGCGATCAGCTACCGTGGCCGCAGCGCGATCCGCGACGTGGCCCGTGCGCTTGGCCTGCCGATGGACCAGGTCAACGAACTGGGCGCGGCGATGGACCACTGGGGCGGCCATGTGCCGCTGCCGGAGACCCTGCGCGAGCGCGGCTTCGATCCGGAAACCCCGCTGATGCGGCGACTGCTGGCGCTGACCACCGAACTGATCGACTTCCCGCGCCACCTGTCGCAGCACCCGGGCGGCTTCGTGATTTCCGAGCATCCGCTGTCAACCCTGGTGCCGGTGGAGAACGCAGCGATGGCCGACCGCACCGTCATCCAGTGGGACAAGGACGACCTCGATGCCACCGGCCTGATGAAGGTCGACTGCCTGGCGTTGGGCATGCTCACCGCCATCCGCAAGTGCCTGGCCATGCTGCAGCAGCATGGCCTGCACGAAGGACGCATGGATGCGATTCCTCCCAAGGATACGAAGACCTACGACATGATCTGCGCCGCCGACACCATCGGCGTATTCCAGATCGAGTCGCGCGCGCAGATGGCGATGCTGCCGCGCCTGCAGCCGCGCACCTTCTACGACCTGGTGATCGAAGTGGCGATCGTGCGCCCCGGCCCGATCCAGGGTGACATGGTCCATCCTTACCTTGAGCGGCGGCGGATCCTGCGTGAACAGGGACCGGACGCGTTGAACGATCCAGACAATCCACTCTATCCAGCGCGGCTGGAACGCGTGTTCGCGCGCACCCTCGGCGTGCCACTGTTCCAGGAACAGGTCATGCAGTTGGCGGTGGAAGCGGCCGGCTACACGCCGGGCCAGGCCGATGCCCTGCGCCGCTCGATGGCGGCGTGGAAGCGCCGTGGCGGCCTGGAACCGCATCGCGAGAAGCTGCTGGCCGGCATGCTCAAGAACGGCTTCAGCCGCGAGTACGGCGAGCACCTGTTCGAACAGATCAAGGGCTTCGGTGACTACGGTTTTCCGGAAAGTCACGCCGCCAGCTTCGCCCTGCTGACCTATAACAGTTGCTGGCTGAAGTGCCATTATCCGGCCGCGTTCACCGCCAGCCTGATCAACAGCCAGCCATTGGGTTTCTACAGCCCCGACCAGCTGCTGCAGGATGCGCGCCGGCATGGCATCCGCGTGTTGCCGGTGGACGTGCGCCACAGCGACTGGGACTGCACGCTGGATTTCAGCAAGGGGCCGGCCGCGATCCGGCTCGGCCTGCGCCTGGTCGATGGCTGCAACGAGCCCGCCGTGCAGGCCATCATGCGTGAACGTGCGCGGCGCCCGTTCGACGATGTGGGTGACCTGTGCCAGCGTACCGCTCTGGACCGCCGCCAGCAGGGCCTGCTGGCCGATGCCGGGGCGCTGCGTGGGCTCAGCGGCCATCGCCATCGTGCGCGCTGGGATATCTCCGGCGTGGAAAACCGGTTGCCGCTGTTCGACCAGGCCCGCGCCACCACCGAAGCCCGCGTGCCACTGCCCCTGCCCAGCGCCTGGGAAGACATGCAGGCCGATTACCGCAGCACCGGCACCACGCTGGGCCGCCATCCGATCTCGTTCCTGCGCGCGCAACTGCGCAGCCGTGGCTGCCTGGATGCCGCACAACTGGCTGCCCACGGCCATGGCCGGCGCGTGCGCATCGCCGGCCTGGTGCGCATGCGCCAGCGCCCGCAGACCGCCAGTGGCGTCACCTTCCTCACCCTTGAAGACGAGACCGGCATGATCAACGCCGTGGTCTGGCGGCACCTGGCCGATCGCCAGCACCGGGTGCTGGTCGACACCCAGCTGATGCAGATCGATGGCCGCCTGGAACGCGTCGATGGCGTGCAGCACGTCATCGTGCAGCGCATGCACTGCCTGGATGAACTGCTGCAGGGACTGCGCAGCCACAGTCGCGATTTCCACTGACGATACACAACGTCACACAACGAACTGGCCATTGCCGGTCCGCATCCGCTATCGTCGGCACATCCAAGGAAGGACGACCCGATGTCCCGTGCGCTGCTGCTGACCACCCTGGTGGTCTCGACCCTCGCCCTGCTTGTTTCCGGCTGGACCGCCTGGAACCTGCATCGCAGCCAATCGCCACAGCGCATCATCGAGGCACGCGGGCTGATCATCCACGATGCAAGCGGCCAACCGCGGGTGATCCTCGGCGCACCGGTTCCCGATCCGCTCAGCCAGGGCCGCACCCAGGGGCCGCGCGCCACCGCCCTGTCCGGCCTGATCCTGCTCGGCCCCGACGGCTCCGAACGCGGCGGCTACGGCACCAGCGACCGCGGCGGCGAAGCCCTGCTGACCCTGGACGATGCCACCGGCACCACCGAAGTGTTCAAGGTCGTCGCCAATCCGGACCGTGGCGCCAGCCTGATGGTCAAGCACCAGAACAACACCGGCGCCATGCTCACCTCCTGGCAGGGCAAGCCGGAGCTGATGTTCGTCGATGACAGCGGCCAGTCCTACTACGTGCGCCCGGGCGCCAACGCCGCGCCTTGATCTGCTTTTGTAGAGTCGAGATCCTATGTTCGTGGTCAAGCCTGCTGGAAGCAGGCTTGACCCACCTTCAGCATGGCCGGATCGAAGTCCCGGCCGCTTTTGAAGACACCCCAGGCGATCCTGGCCAGCTTTCTGGCCAGGATGTTGAAGACGGCGGTGCTGGGGTGACCGCGTTTTGACAGCTCGTCGTAGAGCGGTTGCCCCCGACGACACCGCTTGAGCCCCATGGCGGCCATGTAGAGCATCTGGCGCAGCACTGGCGCGCCCTGTTTGGACAGCCGACGCCGTCCCGTTCTTCCGCCAGACTCGTTAGGCCGGGGATCCAGGCCGGTGCAGGCGATCCACGCGTTGGCGTTGGCCAACGGCCAGCGCGTCATGTAGTAAATCAGGTGAGCGGCGACGGCGGGGCCGATACCAGGGATGGTCAACAGGCGCTTGTAGAGCGTGCCATGCTCTCCATCGCGACCCAAGCGCTGCAGTTCGCTTTCCAGCTCGGACAGCGTCCCAGCCAGAGCGCAGAACAGATCTGACAGCTCCCCGGGGGCACTTTTGCTTACCCCGAAGGATTGCTCCAGGCGCGCGCGTGTCTTTACCAGCGTCTGCCGCTTGCGCAGCAAATCGTGCATCTGCTGCTGCTCGTCGGTACGCGGTACGTATTCACGCAGGCGATCGTTCTCCTTCTTCACGTACCGGGCGATCGCTTCGGCGTCCATGGCGTCCGTCTTGCCACGCGAGCCCGTCGCCCGGCCGTAGTACTTGATCAGACGTGGATTGATCACATAGACAACGTGGCCTGCCTGGCCAGCCATCCGAGCCAACAACTCGTAGTACCGCCCCGTCGCCTCCATGCCAATCCGACATCGCTGGGGCAAGGTGTTGAGCCACTTGGCTATGCCGGCCTGGGTGTTGGCGATCCTGTCGCCGGCCTTGCGGTCGGCCACTGCCGGCACGAACTCCTTGGAGTCCACGTCCACGCCAATATCGAGAGAATCAGACATTTGTACGGCTCCCAGCTATCTTTAAGGGGCTGGGGTGGTACCGCACCGACGTTAGCTTGCCTACATCGACGATCCCCTTTGGGGGCCGTACGATCCTTTATCGACGTTCGTGTGCGGGATGGGGATCGCTCGACTCGTCTGTCGGCTAGTATCCGCAGATGCATGCTTGACGGTCCCTCCACCCTGGCTCCTACATACCGCGTAGGAGCCGGGAGGAACATACAAGCCATGCTCGACTGCTTCTACCAACAGCAGCCGAGCATGGCTCGGCTCTACAAAGGCGAAGCAAAGCCGAGCATGGCCGACGCTAAAAACCACACACCGCCGCCAGGTCATCGGCCAACTGCCGCAGCTGCGCCGATCCCAGCGCCGCGCAGGTAATGCGCAGACCATAGCCCGGTGCCGCCACCGCGAACACTTCGCCGGCGCGCACATGCCATCCGCGCGAAGCCAGCGCCAGCACCTGTGGGTGGCTGTCGGCCCGTAACGGCAGCCACAGGTTCAATCCTTCCATCGGTTGCGGCGTCGGTATGCCACGCGCGCGCAGCAGCTCCTGTAGCGACTGCAGGCGCTGCTGGTAACGCTCACCCGCCGAGGCGATCTTCGCCCGCTGCGTTGCCGACGCCAGCACCGAAGTCGCTGCATCCTGCAGCAGGTGGCTGACCCAGCCGGTGCCGGACGCCAATCGCAGCCGCAACCGCGATGCGGTCTCCTCATCGCAGGCCAGCCAGGCCAGCCGCAGGTCCGGACCCAGTGGTTTGGACAACGAACGCAGCAGCGCCCAGCGCCGGCCATCCAGCGGCAGCACTGAGTGATAGGCCTGCTGCGAGAGCAGCGCGTAGTGATCGTCGATCAGCACCGCCACCTGCGGGTAGGCCGCCAGCAACTGCCGCAACGCCCGTGCCCGCTTCGCATCCAGGCTGGCCCCGGTCGGGTTGTGTGCCCGCGGGGTCAGCAGCACCGCGCGTGCGCCGGCCTCCAGCGCCTGCCGCAGCGAATCGACCTGCATGCCATGCGCGTCCACAGCCACCGGCAACGGCGCGTGGCCCACAGCATTGAGCACATTGAGGCTACCGAGGAAGCATGGATCCTCCACCGCGATGCGGTCTCCTGGCAGCAACCACGCCGCCAGCAGGCGCTCGATGCCATCAACCGCGCCATGGGTCAGCTCCAGCGCATAGCCCTCCGGGCAGTCCGCATCCAGCGAGGCCCTTGCCAGCGCCTGCAACCTCGGGTCGACCGTGCCTACGCCGTACAAACGCGGCGCGGCCGGGGCCAGCCGCAGGTTCGGCAGCAGGCGCGGATCCGGATTGCCACCGGCCAGGTCCTGCAGCGCCAGCCCGGGCGTACTGCCCTCGCGCGCCAGCGTCGGCGGCAATCCGCGCACCACCGTGCCACGGCGGCCCGCCGTGCTGGCCAGGCCCGCCGCATCCAGGCGCTTGTAGGCAGCGGCCACGGTGTTGCGGTTCACGCCCAGTTGCTCGGCCAGTTCACGCACCGGCGGCAGCACGCTGCCGGCCGGCAGGCGGCCCTTGCCGATGCCGTCGCGGATGCTGTCGAAGATCGACTCGGCGCTATGTCCGGTGATTTTCATTTTGTCCTATGCCAAAATATATCTTGTCCTGTGCCAGTGTATCCCACCCTGGCCATCCTGCATTGGAGGTGCCCGCATGCCCCTTGCCGCTGCCGACTGGCCCGTCGCCCAGTCCGTTGAACAGATCGCCGCCAACCTGGTCACGGTGCGCCAACGCATCGCCGATGCCTGTGCGCGCGTCGGCCGGGACCCGGCCAGCGTGCGCCTGCTGCCGGTCAGCAAGACCGTCGATGACGCCCGCATCCGCATGGCGGTGGCCGCCGGTTGCCACGAACTGGGCGAGAACAAGGTGCAGGAGGCGCAGCGCAAAGCCGAAACGATGGCCGACCTGGGCGTGCACTGGTCGGTGATCGGCCATCTGCAGACCAACAAGGCGCGCTACGTAGCGCGCTTTGCCAGCGAGTTCCAGGCGCTGGACAGCCTGCGCGTGGCCGAGGCCCTGCAGCAGCGCCTGCAACTGGAAGACCGCACGCTGGATGTGTTCGTGCAGGTCAACACCTCGGCCGAGCCGAGCAAGTACGGACTGGAACCCGACGCGGTCGAGGCCTTCGTGCAGCAGCTGCCGGCCTTCGATCGCCTGCGTGTGCGCGGCCTGATGACCCTGGCCATCTTCACCCCCGACGTCGAGCGCGTGCGCGCCTGCTTCGTGCGCCTGCGCGAACTGCGCGACCAGCTGCAACGCACCGCCCCGCCCGGCCTTGACCTGTCGCAACTGTCGATGGGCATGTCCGGTGATTTCGAAGTGGCCATCGAGGAAGGTGCCACCGTGGTCCGCGTCGGCCAGGCCATCTTCGGCGCCCGCGCCACCCCGGACAGCTTCTACTGGCCGAACAGCGGAGCCCCGGCATGAAGCACGCGGTTGTCCTGCAACACGTTGCCTTTGAAGACCTCGGCACCCTGCAGCCTCTGCTGTTGGCACAAGGCTGGCAGCTGCAGGTGCTGCAGGCCGGCGTCGATGCGCTCGATCCGGCCGAAGTGACCGACCTGCTGGTGGTGCTGGGCGGCCCGATCAGTGCCAATGACACAGCGACCTACCCCTTCGTCACCGACAGCATCGCCCTGCTGCAGCGCCGGCTGCAGCAGCAGCGGCCAACCCTGGGCATCTGCCTGGGTGCACAGCTGATGGCCCGTGCACTCGGTGCCAGTGTCGCTCCCAGTGGCGGCAAGGAGATCGGCTTTGCGCCACTGCTGCTGACCGATGAAGGCCAGCGTTCACCGCTGCAGGCCCTGCAGGGCATTCCGGTACTGCATTGGCATGGTGAGGCGTTCGAGCTTCCGGCCGGTGCACGCCGCCTGGCCAGCACGCCGGCCTGCCGTCACCAGGCATTCGCCATCGGCAACCACGCACTGGCCCTGCAATGCCATCCGGAACTGGACGCCCGCCAGTTCGAGCGTTGGCTGGTCGGCCACACGCTGGAGCTGGCCCAGGCCGGCATCGATCCCAACGACCTGCGCGCGCAGGCGCGTCGCTATGGCGCACCACTGGCCGCGGCCGCCACCGCGATGTTCGACCATTGGCTGCAGGACCTGCCGGAGACACCGCGATGAACTATCGATTGCAGATCCACCGCGATGGCGCCTGTTGGGGCCACTTCGACTGCAGCGGCCCTGATGCCCTGCAGCGCATGGACGCCATCGCCGCACAACTGCCTGCGGATCAGGGCTTCCAGCTGAAACGGCAGAAAGGTGTTGGCGAAGAGCGCATCCTGTCCAGCAATGCCGACGGCCTGCGCGTACTGGCTTCGCAGATCCAGTACCGCGATCTCTGACGATCGTCACGGTAGTGCCGGCCGCTGGCCGGCATTCGAATCTACCGGCCAGCGGCCGGCACTACCCCGGCTGTTCGGCCGCGTGCGAAGCTTCACCGATGCTGACCCTGCAACGCGGCAACCACCACGGACTGCTCATCGCCCCGCGCTGGCCCTCCACCCGCATCCAACTGGAAGAAGAGGTACTGCAACGCCTGCTCGACGCGCAGGCAATGCTGCCTGTGGGGCTGCGGCTACTGCTCACCCGTGGCTTCGAACCCAGCCACAGCCGTCTCGGTGGCTTCCGCCGCCTGGTGCGTGGGCTCGGCATCACCCTCTTCCGTGCCTGTTATCCGCAGCGCCGGGATGAAGTCGACGCCATCTTCGGCGCCAACGGCCACGACATCGATGGCCGTCATGTCGATGTCTCACTGGTACTGCACGGCAAGCGGCTGCGGCTGCTGCCCCTGGGCGTGTTCACCCCGCCGCGCTGGCAGCACCGCCGCATCGCCCGGTATGCCGAGCCGGTCGCACGAGCGAAGCGCAGCCTGCAGCACTGCGGCTTCGAGCTGCATCACAACCCCACCGAAGCGCTGCAGATCCACTGCGATTACCCCCCACGATGACCCCCGCGGCTGGCTGCGCATCGTCCGCCGCCCGCCTCGTTGATGCAAATGATTCTCTTTTGCTGTAAGGTGCAGCCGCTGCCCTTGCCGCCGCGGGCTGTTCCCTTTCCCAGTTGTCGCCCGCCCCGTGTCCACGCCTGTCGAACCGACGGATGTCGCGCAGCTGTGCGCGGCCCATTACCGGCCGCTGCACGCCCATGTCCGCCGCAAACTCCCGCAACGCAGCGACGCCGATGACGTCGTCCAGGAAACCTGGCTGCGTGTCGTCAAGGTCGCCGCCAGTGGCCTGCTGAGCAATGGCCGCGCGTACCTGTACCGTGTTGCCCACAACCTGATTGCCGACCATTACCGGCAACGCCAGCGCCGTCGCGAAGAAGCGCTGGATGACACGCAGTTGCATGCCATCGCCGATCCTGCGCCGCTGCCCGAGCAGCGACTGCTCGACGCCGAACAGCTGCGCCACCTCGACGCGATCATCGCCGCGCTGCCACCGCGCTCGCGCCAGGTGTTCCTGCTGGCGCGGGTTGAACAGTTGGCGCTGGCCGAGATCGGGCGCCAGCTCGGCATCAGCCGGCAGACCGCGCATGGCCATCTGCTGCGCGCACTGGTCGCCCTGCAGCAGGTGCCCGGCGCATGAGCCTGGACGCGATCGCGCGCGAAGCTGCACGCTGGTGGCTGGACGGGCACGACGGTGGCCGCGACGAGAACGCGTTCGAGCAGTGGTACCAGGCCGACCCCCGCCATGCTGCGCAGTACCAGCATCTGCAACACCTGTGGCAGGCCGGTGCGACGCTGCCCAGCCTGCAGCGGCAACAGCAGCGCAGGCAACGCCGTCGCCTGCGCGAAGCCGGCATTGCGGTTCTGTTGCTGTGCGCGCTGGGTCTCTACAGCCGCCATGTGTCGCCGCCCGTAGCGCAGGTCCTGCGAACGGCCGCTGGCGAGATCCGCGAGGAGACCCTTCGGGATGGCTCGCATGTCCTGCTGTCACCCGGCAGCGAAGTGAAGGTGCGCATCGATGGGCAGCGCCGCCAGCTCCAGCTGCAGCGCGGCCAGGCCTGGTTCCAGGTCGCCGCCGATGCCGACCGGCCCTTCCAGGTGCATACCCCACAGGGCACCGTCACTGCACTGGGGACCGCATTCGATCTTGCCGTGCAGGGCAACAGCAGCGTGGTCACCGTTACCGAGCATCGCGTGCGCGTGGACAGCGGCAACGTCAGCATGCTGGCTGACCACGGCGAACAGCTGCGCTTCGATGGGCAGGCAACAGCCCATGCAACAACGACCGCCCCCGGAGCATTGGCCTGGCGCGAGCGGCGCCTGCATTGGGTCTCGGCCCCACTGGCCGACGTCACGCAGGGCCTGGACCGCTGGCATGGCGGGCACACGTGGGTCGTCGGCGAGCAGCTGCGCCAGCAGCCGGTCACCCTGCTTGGCAGTGCCGACGGTGCGGCCGGCAACCGCGACCAGTTGGCCACTCAGTTGCAGGTGCGCGTGCTGCGCCTCGGCGCGGGCATACAGGTGTGGCTGCCGCCACGCAGGGAACAGCGTGATGGACCCTGACATCCGGCCTGCGGCTGCGTCTACCCAGGATGACGACGCTCTGCGTCAGCCCCTGGAGCCCCCGATGCTGTGCCCCCGCCCCCTTGTCCTCGCCCTGTCGCTGGCCTGTACCAGTGCCCTTCCGCTGCTGCCCGGGAGTGCCCACGCACAGACCGCTACCCGTACCTACAATCTGCCCGCACAACCGCTGGCGGCCGCGCTGGACGCCTACAGCCGGCTGACCGGCGTCGATCTGGTGATCGGCGCGGCGCTGCCCGCTGGCCATTCGGCGCCTGCGCTGCGCGGTGACTTCGACGATGCGCAGGCCCTGTCGCGCCTGTTGGCAGGCAGCGGCCTGCGCCCGCGCTTCGTCGATGCGCGTCGTGCCGCCCTGGAGCCGGCACCGGCTGAACGCGCCGATGGCAGCCGTCGCACTGGCCCGCTGCGGGTGCAGGGTACTACCGCACACGGTCAGGCACCGGGTGCCGGCGCCAGTCAATATGTACCGGCCACCCGCGATGGCTTTGCGCCCTCGGTGGGCAGCGAGCGCGTGGCGATGGCCGAACGCCAGGAAGGCAACAGCCTGCTGCGCTCGATGCCCGGCACCCACAGCTTCCATTCGCGCAGCCAGCCGGGCCTGCAGGTCAACATCCGCGGCATGACCGGTGCCGGCCGGGTCAACACCATGATCGACGGTGTCACCCAGACCTTCCGCAACAACGCCGGCCATGGATCGGGTGGCCCGTTCGCCTACGTCGATCCGTTCCTGCTGGCCGGCGTGGACGTGCAGCGCGGTGCGGTCGCCGGTGGTGATGGCGCCGGCACGCTGGCCGGCAGTGCCAACTTCCGCACGCTGGACATCGACGATCTGCTCGGCGAGGGGCGCGACTGGGGCCTGCGTGCGGGCTACCGCCACGGCAACAACGGCTACGGCAGTGGCCGTACCTTCGCCGGTGCCTGGCGCCACAGCGAAGAGGGTGGCGACCGCCAGTTCGGCCTGCTGGCCGCCGCCAGCAGCAGCCGCAGCAGCGAATACGCGACCGCACGCGGGCAGAAGAACAACGCCGACCCGGGCAGCCAGCAACCCAGCAGCTGGCTGTTGAAGGCGCGCCTGCAGCCCAGCGACCAGCATCGGCTGGACCTGAGCCACATGCGTTACGAAAACGACTTCTACCACAACTATCCGTGGCAGATTTCCGCGCGCAACCAGCGCGCCAGTTACCACTACACACCCTATTCGCCGTGGATCGACCTGCGTGCGACCTTCGCCAGCAACAAGACCCGGCTGTTCTACCCGCCGGTGGAGGACTCCAGCTACATCGGCCGCCGCACCCACAGCAGCCTTAGCAGCTGGACCGTGGACAACACCAGCCGCTTCGACATCGGTGCACTGCAGGCGCGCTGGAACACCGGCATCAAGCACCAATCGGACATCTATGTGGCCGATACGCCCATCCTGCGCGGTGCCAACCCGCAGGGTCGCAGCCAGCTGGACAGTGCGTTCAGCACGCTGGAGCTGCAGTACGACATCTATGCCCTGACCGCAGGACTGCGCCAGGACCGCTTCGGCATCCGTGGTCACATCCCGGTGTGCTCGGATGTGCCCGGCCAGTGCGCGGAGATCAATGGCGGCGACATCGACGTGCGTCGCACAGAGCGCGCACTCAGCCCGAGCCTGGCGGTTTCACTGCAGGCCACCGACTGGCTGCAGCTGTTCGCCGAGGTCTCGCGCACGTCGCGGCCGCCGCGCGTGCAGGAAATGTTCTTCGAGAAGATCCCGCTGGAGGACGCCAGCGTCGCCGACGGCATCGGCGCCAATCCGTTCCTGCGCCGCGAGCGCTCGCGCAACCTGCAGTTCGGCGCCAACCTCAGCACCGACTCGCTGCTGGTCGACGGTGACCTGGCACAACTGCGGGTCACCCGCTTCGACAACCGCATCCGCGACTACATCAAGCCGCAGTACCTGCTGATCGTGCATCCGCCGGAAGTGGAACCGTTCGTGGTGCCGATCGACAGCGATCCGCAGCTCAATGCCTGGACCGATGTGCTGGACGCCGACGACTTCAGCGCCACCACGCGCTGGATGAACCACCCCGGCGTGGTGCGCATGCGCGGCATCGAACTGGAAGCCCATTACGCCAGCGAGCACTACCACGCCACGCTGAGCTGGACCCGCTCGCGCACCAGCGCGCCGGCCATCGAGTTCGTCAACCTGGAAGACATCACCGCCCTGCCCGACCGCTACTGGACGCTGGACGTCGGCGGCCGCTGGTGGCAGCAGCGCGTGCAGGCCGGCCTGCGCGCCGAGTACTCCGGCCCGACCGAGGAAGGCTACGACTTCTTCCAGACCCGCAAGACCGGCGGCACCGGCGTGCTGCTGGACTTCTACGCCAGCTTCAAGCCGCAGGCCAACACCACGCTGTGGCTGAACATCGAAAACCTGCAGAACAAGGCCTATGACAACAATGCCTCGATCGACAGCATCTTCAGCCCGATCCTGGACCGCGGCAACGGCCGTGGCCGTACCGTCTCGATGGGCGTCAATGTGGCGTTCTAGCCGTCGCTGGCTGCCGCTGTGCCTGCTCGCGCTCGCGTCAATGGCCAGCGCGCAGCCGATGCCCGGCAAGGTGCTGGACCTCGCCAGCGGCCAGACCCTGGACGAAGCTGCGTTCGTGAAGCGCGCAGCGAACGCCCCGCGACTGCTGCTGGGCGAACGCCACGACCTGGCCGGTGACCACGCTGCCCAGCGCTGGCTGCTGCACGCGCTGCAGCAGCAGCGTCCACAAGGCGCGCTGGTGCTGGAGATGATTGCCAGCGAACGCCAGCCGCGCCTGCAGCGGGTGCAGCGCTGGCTGGCCAAGGGCAACCATGCCGACGGTGCACGCCTGCAGGAGCTGCTGGGCTGGGATACACGATGGCCGTGGACCGCCTACGGCGGGCTGGTGCAGGACGCCACCGCTGCCGGCATCCCCTTGTTCGGCGGCAATCTCGCGCGCGTCGAGGTCAACGCCCACCTGGCGTCCGCTGATGCAGTGCGGTTCCCGGTGCCCGCCGCCCGCCAACGCCTGTCGGATGTGGTTCTGGCCCAGCACGCAGACGCGGCACCGATGCTGGAAGGGATGCTGGCCGTGCAACAGGCCCGCGACACGCGCATGGCACAGGTGCTGACCGCAGCCCCCGCACCCGCGCTGCTGGTAGCCGGTCGCTGGCATGTGCTGCGCGGCACCGGGGTGCCGGGCTACCTGCCACCGGATACGCCTGCGCTGGTGATCGCATTGGCCTCGCCGGGTGAAACCGTCGGTGCTGCTGATGCCGATCTGCTGTGGGTGCTGGGCGATGAGTGAGCGCGGCCAACACTGGCAGGCGATCGTGATCACCGTCGTCCTGCACCTGCTGCCCCTGCTGCTGTTGGTGCACTGGGTTGCAATGCCGCCGATGCTGCCACCGCCGGAGCAGGACGTGCGCATCAGCCTGCGCCTGCTGGCACCGGCCACGCCGCCACAGCCCGTAGAGGAGCGCCAGGCCGATACCCCCAGCCAGGCGCAGCAGGCGCGTGCATCGCAACCGACAAAGTCGCCGCCACCACCGAAGCCCACCGCCGCGCGCGAGGGCGAGTTGGCCGCCAGCGAAACGGGCGGGACGGGTCGAAAGCCGCTGCCGGTCGCCCCGCCTGCGGCCGCGACCGATGCAAGTCCCGCACCGGCATCGATCACGGCCGCGCCGCCCGCTCCAGACGCGCCACCGGCGGACTTCCAGGCCGGCGCCGCCAGCGACCAGTGGGAAGCCCGCCTGATGGCGCGGCTGGAGCGTTACCGCTATTACCCTGCCGCCGCGCGCTCGCGCCGGCAGCAGGGCACTGCCTGGGTCAGGGCCAGCATCGACCGCGAAGGTCGCCTGCTGGCGCTGCGGCTGGAGCAGTCCAGTGGCCAGCCGATGCTCGATGACGCTGCGCTGCAGACCTTCCGGCGCGCGCAGCCGCTGCCGCCCATTCCCGATGAACTGAAGGCACCGCAGGAACTGGTGGTGCCGGTGGAGTACTACCTGCGCTAGGCAGCGTAGGCCTCCGCCTCGATCTCGAACAGCATGCCGTCCAACGCCAGTCGCGGCACCGGGATCAGCGTGCAGGTGGGCGCCGCGCGGTTCGGCCAGCGCCGTCGCACCTGGTGGGCAATGATGCCCAGCCGGTCCTCATCGTGGTCGACCACCAGGATGCGCAGCCGCGCCACATCGGCCAGGGTTGCCTGCGCCGATCGCAGCGCGGTCTGCAGGTTGTCCAGCGCCTGCCCGACCTGTTCTTCGAAGCTGGGCGAGAGGCGGCCCTGGGCATCTTCGCCACCCTGCCCTGCGACATGGATCACCCGTGCCGGCAGGCGCACCACCGCCACGTGTGAGTAGCCGTTGGCCGAAGGATCGTAGAGGCCCGGTGGATTGAACAGTTCCAGCAGGCCATGGCTGAGGTCCGGTGTGGTCAGCAGGTTCATGCCGCGCGCCTCGTGGGGGATGCCGGCAGTCTGTGACCTCAACTCCGGTTGAGGTCAAACGGATCCGGTGCAACAGACCGGTCTGCCACGCGCAACGATCACGCGTTCCCGTGGACTCGAGCCTGCTCGACTTCCGCCGACCAGAAGCAGTCGAGCAAGCTCGACTCTACAGAAGCGTGGTCACGTCCACGCTGGGTCTGCGGTGAAATCAATGGTCAACCAGAATGTGCTGCCCCGCGCATCCAGCCGCACCGCAATCTCGTCACGCATCGCATCGACCTCGCCCACTGAACCCAGCGGCGTGGCCGGGTCGGCCAGCACGTGGATCTCGATGAAGCGCATCCGCCCCATCTTCGCTACATGGCTGGTGAAACCGGCATAGCCACGCTCGGCGACGAACGCCTGCATCACCCGCTGCACGCGCCGGTCCAGATCATCCGGTGCCACCTGCAGCACTTCGCGCATGGCCTTCCAGGCACCCCGCGCCGGCACCGGCAACACCGCCAGGCTGATCAACGCCAGCACGATCGAATCCAGGTACGGCACCCAGTGATGCCACTCACCACCGTGCAGGACCAGCGCCAACACAAAAGCCAGTACCACTGCCAGGCTCATCAACCCGCCCAGCAGCCAGCCGCGCACATCCAGCCACAACAGCGCGGAGCGCAGATGCCGCGCCCGCTGCGCGACGAAGGCCGCCATCGCCAGGTTGCTGGCACTCAGCAACGCCGCCCACCACAGCGCGGGCCCGAACTTCACTTCGTGCCCGCCCGTGGTCAAACCGATCACGGCGTTGGCCAGCGCGTACACGCAGGCCAGCGACAGGATCACCCCGCCCAGCGCCTCGACCATCGGCTCCAGATGCCAGTAGCCGTACTGGAAGCGCGGGCTCTGTTACCGCGCCACCAGCCGCAGCACCGACAACGACACCAGGGTCAGGGCGACATCGACCAGGCTGTATACGCCGTCGAACAGGATGGCCTGCGATCCCACCAGCAGGCCACCGATGAAGCCGACCGCGCTGACCGCCAGGGTGACCCCGATCGAGAACTTCAGGATGCGTTGCTCGCGCGCAGTATCCATCGTTCGCCGAACGGCCGACCGTTGCCGGTCAGGCCTTCAGCACCTCCACCTTGTACGAAACCGCATCACCCTCCTGCTCGATGATGAGCCCGTGCACGTCCGACTCGAAGCCCGGGAAACGGGCGTTCTGCTCCCGGGCGATGCGCAGCGACTGGATGATCGGCTCGTCACTGTCACCGAAACGCTCACCCGGCATGATGGTCGGGATGCCCGGCGGGTACGGCACCAGCATGGTCGCCGCAATGCGGCCACTGATCTGCTCGATGTCGACCCGTTCGATCTCGCCCTTCACCAGGTGGTTGTAGGCATCGGCCGGGGTCATCACCGGCGTCGGCAGATCCACGTACATCTCGCGCATCACCTTGGCCACGGCGAATTCCTGGTTGAACGCATGCAGCGCATCGCACAGGTCACGCAGACCCCAACCGGCGTAGGCATTCGGATAGTCGGCAGCCAGCGTCGGCAGTGCCTGGCTCAGCGGCGCATTGCGGTCGTAGAGTTCCTTGAACGCCATCAGCTCGGTGACCAGGGTGCTCCACTTGCCCTTGGTGATGCCCATCGAGAACAGGAACAGCACCGAGTACAGGTTGGTCTTCTCCACGGTGATGCCGCGGCCCCACAGGAACTTGCTCAGCACCGCCGCCGGGATGCCCAGCTTGCCCATGCTGCCGTCCATCGCCAGGCCGGGGGTCAGCAGGGTCACCTTGATCGGGTCGATCAGCACATAGTCGTCGACCAGGTTCTCGAAGCCGTGCCAGTGCGCATCCGGCTGCAGGTACCACTCCTCGCGCTTGGCCACCAGCGGCGCTGGCGTGTCGCCCTTGTCCAGGCTGCGCTCGACCTGGGTCGGCTGCCACACGCTGAACCACCAGTCGTCGCGCCCAAGGTCATCGCGTACGTGCAGCATCGCGCGGCGGAAGGCAATGGCCTCGTCGTGCATTTCCTGTACCAGCGAACGGCCCGCATCGCCTTCCATCATCTTCGAGGCCACGTCACAGGCCGCGATCACCCCGTAGTGCGGGCTGGTCGAGGTGTGCATCATGAACGACTCATTGAAACGCTCGGCATCCAGGTTGCGTTGCGCCGAGTTGCGTACGTGGATCATCGACGCCTGCGAGAACGCCGCCAGCAGCTTGTGGGTGGAATGCGTGGTGAAGATGATCGCATCCTGCTCACGCGGCTTGCCCTTGGCCATGCCGTAATGGTTCTCGTAGAACGGATGGAACGCAGCATAGGCGTACCACGCTTCGTCGAAATGCAGGAAGTCGACCGCGCTGCCGATCTCGTCGGCGATCTTCTCGGCGTTGTAGCACAGGCCGTCGTAGGTCGAGTTGGTGACCACCGCAATGCGCGGCTTGGAGCCGGCCTTGTAGGCCTGGCTGGCCAGCGGGTTGGCAGCGATGCGCTGCTGCAGCGACTCCGGCGTGAACTGGTCCAGGCTGATCGGGCCGATGATGCCATGCGCGTTGCGGCTGGGGGTGAAGTACACCGGCACCGCACCGGTCATGATCAGCGCGTGCAGCAGCGACTTGTGGCAGTTGCGATCGACGAACACCACGTCACCGCGCGCCACCGTGCCATGCCAGACGATCTTGTTGGCGGTGGAGGTGCCATTGGTGACGAAGAACGTATGGTCGGCACCGAAGTTGCGCGCGGCTTCGTTCTCGGCGTCCTTGATCGGACCGGTGTGGTCGAGCAGCGAGCCCAGTTCCGGCACCGAGATCGACAGATCGCTGCGCAGCGTGTTCTCACCGTAGAATTGATGGAACGCGCGCCCGACCGGCGACTTGGTGAACGCCACGCCGCCGGCATGGCCGGGCGTGTGCCAGGAGTAATTCGACTCGGCCGCATGGTGGATCAGTGCCTTGAAGAACGGCGGCAGCAGGTTCTTCATGTAGTCTTCGGCCGCGCGCATCACCTGCCGCGAGATGAAGCTCTTGGTATCTTCAAACAGGAAGATGAAGCCGTGGATGTACTTGAGCAGCTTGCTCGGCACCTTCTCGATGGTGCGGCGCTCGCCGTACAGGAACACCGGCAGATTGGCGCGGCGTGCGCTCTGCTCGCGCAGGAAGGCGGTCAGGCGCTGGAACTCGCCATCCACCTCTTCACTGCCGTCGATCGAGATCAGCACCGCCGAGGCCGCCACGTAGGTGCGGGCACCGGCGCGCGCATCATCCAGGTTCAGGCCGCACAGCACGCGCTGGTCGTTGCTGCGCAGCTCCTCCACCAGGGCGCGGATCAGGATGCCGCCGATGCGCGGCGACTCGTAGTCGTTGTCGATGACAATGACCGGATAGTCCAGGGACTTGAAGTACACGTTGATTCTCCTTGTCTAACTCAGGAACGCTGGGCGCCGGCGCTGATGGCCGATGCCTCGCGGGCGCGCTGCCGCTGCTGGCGGCGCTCCTCGCTGAAGAAGGGATAGAACACGGTGATGAACAGCACGAACAGGAAGGCGTACTGCACGATGGTTCCCGACGAGCCGTAGATCGCCCACAGGCAGTACACGACGGTCAGGCTGGTCAGGGTCCAGAATGCACCGGTGTGGACCAGGGTGTGCGAACGCTCGACCACGAAGTAGCAGGCCACGCACGAGTAGATGTAGGGCAGCAGGGTCAGCACCACCGCCGCCGACGTGATCACGTCGAACTGGGCCGATGCGGTTTCCGAGGTGGAGGTGACCAGCACCGCCAGGGTCATCAGCACCGCCACGATCAGCACGCCCTTGACCGGCACGTCGTCCTTGTTGGTCTTGCTGAAGATGCTCGGGAACAGGCCATCATCGGAGGCCGCCTTGGCACTCTGTGCGGTCAGCAGGATCCAGCCGCCCAGCGAACCGGCAGCGCCGATGAAGGCACACAGGCTCACCAGCGCGCCGCCCCAGCCACCGACGGCTTTGGCGGCAGCCAGTGCGAACGGAGCATCGGAGGTCTGCAGCTCGCCATTGGGCACCATGCCCATGATCACCGACGAACTGGCGATGTAGGCGATGGCAGCCAGGAACACGCCCGCCAGGGTGGCGCGGGCCACGTTCTTTTCCGGATTCTCCACCACGCCGGCGGTGACCGAGGCGGATTCGACGCCGATGAAGGCCCACAGGGTCAGTGCCGCGGCACTGGAGATCGCGCCGAAGTTGGATTCACCGGACACGTTGTAGGCGCCCTTGAAGATGTCGGCATCGAAGAAGAACCAGCCGAAGATGGCGATACCCAGGATCGGCACCAGCGCGAAGCTGGTGGTGACCGTCTGCACACGACTGACGAAGGCCGGGCCGATCATGTTGGCGAAGCTCAGCGCCCACACCAGCACAAGCACCGCGATGCAGCGCACCAGCGGCTCGGACAGGATCGGGAAGAAGTAACTGAAGTAGCCCACCGCCGCGATAGGAATGGCGACGTTGCCGATCCAGTTGGCGAACCAGTAGATGGTATTGGTCTGGAAGCCCATGTACGGCCCGAACCAGTCACGCGCGTAGGCATAGGGGCCGCCCGCCTTGGGTGCCAGCTTGCCCAGCTTGGCGAATACGAAGGCCAGCAGCAGCGCACCGGCGGTGGTGATCAGCCAGCCCCAGATCGAGGCGGTGCCGATCTTGGCCAGACTGGACGGCAACAGGAACACGCCTGAGCCCATCATGTTGCCGGCGACGAGGAAGGTGGCTCCGACCACCCCGATTTTCTTTGCTTCTGCCATGACAATCTCCTGTACTGGCATGAGCCCGGTACAACCGGGCGTGGGGACGGTTACGCTGGCGTACGACCGCTGGCGCCTATTTGATGAAGTTGTATTGCAGACTGCCCTGCACCCGGACCGTGTCGCCGCGCGCGCCGCTCTGCTGTTCCAGGCGGCCGTACAGCAGCTCCATGCCCATCGTCCACGACGGTGCCGGGCTCCAGATCAGGTTGAACACGCCGTAGCGACTCTGCCGGAATGCGTCGGCCGCCAATGCAGCATTCCGCTCCAGGGTCAGCTGGCCGAAGATCAGGTTCGAACGCCACAGCTCGGACCAGTAATGGGTGTAGCCGACGAAACCGCCGTGCAGGTCCAGCGCGTCGAGACGGCCATCGGCACTGACCACCGCGTCCAGTCCGGAGCCGGTCAGGTCGGCGGTGTAGCGACTGAGACCGCGCCCGCCGAGGGCACCGAACAGCAGCAGGTCGCGCTCGCCTACCGAGGCCGAACCGCTGAGTTGCAGGCCACCGGCCATACGCCGGTCGCGCTCGCCATCGCCGTCATAGGCCAGGCTGCGTGCCACCGCGCCCAGCTGCAGGTGGCCCCAGTCGCGCTCCATGCGCGCGGTCACCGTCACGTCGGGCAGGCGGTTCACTGCGGCTCGCTCATCGCTGGCGCCGGCAAGTTCGGTCTTCGGATCTTCGGCGGCGACGGTCAGGGTGTTGCCCTTGCCCATCGCGAAACTGTGGTGGATGCCTGCCACCAGCAGGTAGCCGGCACCGCCGGGACCTTCGAAATCCAATGTGTCGGGCAGGCTGTCCGGATCCATGAAGCTGGAGTAGCCGTAACCGGCATAGGTATTGCCGAGCTGGCCATAGGCATGGCGCAGCCGGAATTCGTAGCCGTCACTACTGCCGAAGAAGTCGTTCTCTAGGTAGAAGCGCAGGTTGCCGTGCGTGGTCGGACGTCGCGCCTCGAAACTGAAGCGGGTCTGCTTGGCATGGATGTTGAAGTTCGAGACATCACGATGACTGCCACCGACCGGCATCGACGAGGGAATGAACTGATCCTCATCCCCCGCTGCACGCGAATCGGCGATGGCATCCAGCTTGGCGTAGCCGCCGATACGGATCACCGTGTCAGTACCCGGAATGGCGAAGAAGCCCTTCAGATCCGGATCGGTCGGGCCGGCCGCACTGTCCGGTCGCGACGCGGCGGTGGACGGATCGGCCACCGATTCGCGCTGCGGCAGCACCGGCTGTGCCACGCCCGGTACCTGGGTGGGGTGCAGCAGGTTGGCAGTGCTGGCAGGCGCGACCACGGCGGCGGGTGCCTGTGCTGTAGCAGGCGCAACGGTTGCGTCGCGCTGCTCAAGGCGGTCCAACCGCTGCTGCATGCCCTCCAGTGCCTGCCGCATGACCGCAATCTCACGACGCAGCGCCTGCGCGTCCTCCTTGTCATCCACCTGTGCATACGCCGGCGTGATCGCCAGTGCTGTCACACAGGCCAGGCTCAGTACCGCCACGCGCATTGCATCCTCCCTGGACGACCCCTGTTCGCAGCACGCAGACGGGACGCACGCATGCGCCACTCCGGCCTCGTGCTGCCGTTGCTGGAAATGCGGATACTGCGTCGACGACACCGGCCAGCCTGCGCATGGCAAGCAACAGGACGATGACACTGTCCTGCCCGCACCGATGTCGACGCCATCAAGGCCGCGCTGCCAGAGAGGTGGCGACCGCAGCGGTCTGGGTAACAAGCACGGAGTGAGAGTGTCGTGAATGGCTGTGCCAGCCGACCCTGATCAGGGCGTGGCGAGCGCGGCATCCATCGCGCATTGACGCTGTATTCCATGCGTCACAGGCTAATCCGCCTGTCGTTTTTGGCCTTGATTGGAATCAAGGCGGGATGCTTGATGTCAGTCACGATTCAGACGTGACGATGAACCACTGTTGCGCGGGCCCGCAACCGCAATGCCCGCCATGGAATGCGACAGGCCCGCATGCTGCCATGCGGGCCTGCGCAATGTTTCATGGGGCTGGCGCCACTCAGCGCGGGCCAAGCACCGTCTGCAGATCGGCACCCTGCGGCAGACCCGCACGACGCTGCACCTGGCCCTGTGCGTCCTGGAACAGGATGCCCGGTGTGCCCTGGAAGCCCATCTCGATCATCAGCACCTGATTGGCGTCGAGCTTGCCAGCGATCTCGCGGCTGATGTTCGGCAGCGCCTTGATGCCACCGCGATCAAAATCGTGCTCGTTCTGCAGCAGCGCCGCACTCGGGTCACGCGCGGCAAGGATCGCCGCGGCCTTGGCCGGGCTGTCCTCGCGGATCACGCCGACCATGATGTGACGCAGCTGCACCTTGCCGGCATCGACCCACGGCCGTGCCGCTTCCCAGAACTTGTGGCAGTACGGGCAGTTGGCATCGCTGAAGGTATAGACCACGCGCGGCGCATCGGCCTTGCCATCACGCACCCAGGCGCTGGCTTCCAGCTTGGTCCACATCTTGGCCGACATCGGCGAAGCCACCAGCTTCTCAACGGCCTCAGCGGCTACATCGTTGCCCTCCGCATCGAACAGGCTGCCGACCAGTACGTGCTTGCCATCAGCGGTGACATAGGCCGCTGCCGGCTGCTGGCCGCCGACCACGCCGGCGAAGCCCCGCAGGCCACCGGGGGCATCGAATTCTGCGACGACCTCGAAACCATGCTTCTCGATGCCCTTCAGCACCGCAGGGCGATCGCCCTTGTTGGCCGTGGCTGTGGCGCTCGCTGCCGGTGCCGCGGCGGTCTTGCCCGGTGGCGTCTGTGCCTGGCTGCAGGCGGCCAATGCCAGCAGGACCGGCAGCAACAGCACCGCAGGGGCGGTGCGCAGGGAAGTCGACAACATGGGAACTCCGTAGTGAGATGCCCGCGCAGGCTACCGCAGCCGGCGCAGTTTGTGTTCAAGACCGGCTGCCGTCAGTTCGCCCAGGTGCAGTTCACGCAGGCGCCCTTCGGCGTCGAAGAACAGGGTCGAGGGATAGGCCTGCACGCCCAGTACCGTGGATGCCGCAGCGTCATCGTCCAGCAATACGTTGTGCAGCAGGAGCCGTTCGCGCGCAACGAAACCCTGGACCTCCTCAAGGGTTTCACCCTGGTTGAGGAACACGAACTGCACGTCCGCATGCGCCTGCTGCGCCGCAGCCAGGACCGGCATCTCGCGCCGGCAGGGCCCGCACCAGGTCGCCCAGAGATTCAGCACCAGCGGTTTTCCCCGGAACTGCTGCAGATCAACCCTGCCCCCCTGCAGATCAGCAACCTGCAGTACCGGCAAGGGCATCTGCCGCTCCTGCCATGCGGACAGCAGCTGACTGCCGCCCGCCCATAGCAGCACACCCGCCAACGCTGCGCCCAGCACCGGGGCGCGCAACGCCCGCCATGGGCGCACCCGCCACAGCCCCCATGCCGATCCCGCAACCAGGACAACCACCAGGTGGTAGCCACCATCGGCAATCTGCAGAATGCTCCACGGCGCCTCGCGATACAGCGCGAAGTTCAAGGCCACGAAGCTGATGCGACCACACAGCAGTCCCACCAGCAGCATGTCCAGAACCATGCTGGGTGCAGAAGGCAGCGGCATGCCGTCCTTCCTGCGTGGCCACAGACGCGCCACGGCCATGGCAATCACTACGCACACGAGAATCAACACCACCGGCATCGGCACCGGCCCAACGCTCGACATCAGACCACCTGTTCAATCGTCCACTGACTGCATGGTCGAAGTGTCGCGCTCCGGTTGCAAGCGCGACGATGCCGCCGACATCAGGCCGCGCTGCGCCCCAGTTGCATCACCGACGGCGATTGCAGCCCGCGCAGGCTGCCTGCCACCGACGGCATCAAGGGCCGCTCGCGACGCTTGCTGCTGACGTGACGCCGATAGTTGGCCGGCGTCATGCCAACGATGCGCAGGAACAGCCGGCGGAAAGCACTCTGATCAGCGTAGCCGACACCCCACGCCACCTCATCGATACCCGCCCCCTGCTGCAGCAGGGTCTGCGCCTTGGCGATGCGCAGCCGTTGGCAGTATTCGATCGGCCGCAGGCCGGTGGCCTTGAGGAACCGCCGCTGCAGTGTGCGCGGCTCCAGCCCGGAGACCTCGCAGATCGCGGCAAGGGTGGCGCCGCGTGCCGCCGTGGTGTGCAGCCAGCGCTGTGCCTTCAGCACATCACGATCGCCATGTGCGAAGTTGGCGCTGAAGCGCTCCAGGTCCTGCTGGATCGTGGCGGGCACGGTGATGCCCAGTTGCTGTGCGACCGCACTGGCCACGCCCTGCCCGTGCAGCCGGTACAACAATCGCAGGCCAAGGAAGCGCCAGGCCTGGGCCCCGCCGACCGTCAGCAGGTCACCGTCATCCACCAGCGCCCGCTCGCTCGGCACCCAGCTCGCGGCCTGCGCCTGCAGGCCTGGATGGCGCCCGAGATCAGGGCCACTGACCGTACGCCCGGCCAGCAACCCGGCGCGTGCCAGCACGCTGACGCCATCACTGGCGGCGGCCAGCAGGCTGCCACCGTCATAGTGCGCGCGCAGCCAGTCCAGCAGGACCTCGTCCGCGCGCAGGCACGCGCCGGCACTGATCTGGCCGGGAACCGCGATCACAGCCGGGATGGCCGCATCGAGCATTTCCGCACCCGCAATACGATGCACCCCGGTCTGGCTGGCCGGCACGATCCAGCGGGTGACCAGCACCCGCTTGAACGGCCGACGCTGCTGTTGGGCAAGGCGATTGGCAACGTGCGCCATTTCGGCCAGTACGGAGGCGGCAGACGGATCACCTCCCGGGTATTCAACCACCGCGATCTCGACGAATCCTTCGTTCCTGAATCCTTCCACAGACCACCTCCTCGGTTCGTTGCAGGCCATCGAACGGCCGGTTCAGGCGAAGGGTAGGAACTGGTCCATCGGCGGGGCTATGAAGAAAGTTGCAAAGTGCGCTGAATGCGCGCACCCGGGCCAAGCCTTGACTCTCGACCAGACTCCAGGCTTCACAATGGTCGGCAGCCCCTGCAGGAATCCGCCATGAACATTGGACAACTGGCCCGACAGGCGGGCGTACCGATCGATACGGTGCGCTACTACGAACGACAGCAGCTGCTGCCGACCGCGGCCCGCTCGGCGGGTGGCTACCGCATCTTCGGCGAGCAGGACCTGCGCCGGCTGCGATTCATCCGCCGCGCCAAGGCGCTGGGCTTCAGCCTGGAAGAGATCGGCGAACTGCTCGCATTGAGCGATCGCCATTCGCAGGACATGGGCAGCGTGCGCGACACCGCGCAGGCGCGCCTGCAGGACATCGCACAGCGGATGGCGGAGCTGCAACGCATGCACACTGCACTTTCGCTGCTGGTCGACGCCTGCCCAGGTCACGGCGCGCTGGACCAGTGCCCGATCCTGGCGGCACTGACCGACGACGCTGCACAGGCGAAAGGCGACTGACATCGGCTTCGCAACGCACGTGAAGAAAAGTGCAACAAATGCTTGCCAACCCCCTGGGGCAAGGCTATTATTTCGCTCCTCAGCGACGTGGGGCCATAGCTCAGCTGGGAGAGCGCCTGCATGGCATGCAGGAGGTCAGCGGTTCGATCCCGCTTGGCTCCACCAATCTTTCGGCATTAGGCCGTCGAAAGGTCGCTAAAGAACATTGATGAGAATTGCGTCCCCATCGTCTAGAGGCCTAGGACATCACCCTTTCACGGTGGCGACCGGGGTTCGAATCCCCGTGGGGACGCCACTCATCACGAACAACGAGGACCCGGCCGATAACCGGGTCTTTTTTGTTCACCGCCTACCGGCATTCAGGTTGTGGCGTTGCGGTTCCCCTGCCCTCGTGGTCGCGGTTGAACCGGAACGAAAAAAGCTCAAAAAAAGCTTCCACAAACGTGAACACGCAGGTATGATAGGCGGCTCGGTAACACGGGGCCATAGCTCAGCTGGGAGAGCGCCTGCATGGCATGCAGGAGGTCAGCGGTTCGATCCCGCTTGGCTCCACCACTTTCGACATTAGGCCGTCGAAAGTTCTACAACTTGAAGTTTTTCGTGCGTCCCCATCGTCTAGAGGCCTAGGACATCACCCTTTCACGGTGGCGACCGGGGTTCGAATCCCCGTGGGGACGCCAGTTTCAAAACGGACTCTGCTCCCGGCAGATCATCCGGAGTTTCATTGGGGCCATAGCTCAGCTGGGAGAGCGCCTGCATGGCATGCAGGAGGTCAGCGGTTCGATCCCGCTTGGCTCCACCACTTCGACATTAGGCCGTCGAAGGATCTACAACTTGAAGTTTTCGTGCGTCCCCATCGTCTAGAGGCCTAGGACATCACCCTTTCACGGTGGCGACCGGGGTTCGAATCCCCGTGGGGACGCCAATTATTTAAAACCCCGGCTTCGGCTGGGGTTTTTCTTTGCCTGTGATTCCTGGGAAGGCCCTATCCACGCATGGCGCGGATCTACTGCAGGGCCGGGATGGATCCGGCGGCCGGTTGGCCCAGTAGATCCACGCCATGCGTGGATGGCTTCAACTCGGCCACACCTCAGAACCGGCGATACATCCCGATCGATGCAGGTGCGGTGGGTGCGAAACCAAACTGCGCGTACAACCGGTGCGCTTCACCATCTGCCAGAAGGCTGACGTATGCCGACGGCGGCAGGTTCGCCTGCATCCAGCCCTCCAGGCGACGCATCACTTCCTTGCCCAGGCCCTGACCCTGCAGGCGCGGCAACACAGCGATATCGCAGACCTGCAGATGGCAGCCCCCATCGCCGACGATGCGCCCCATCGCCACCAGCTCGTTACCCTGGTAGGCACACACGCCATACAGGGTATTGGGCAGCGCGCGTGCCGCCGCCTCCTGGCTCTTGGCACTGAGGCCCGCCAGCACACGCAGCTGGCAATAGTCTTCGACCGTGGGCACGGCGTCGCGGAACTGGCAGGCGACGGAATCATTCATGCGCTATCTCCCTGTAGGTCGGGCTATCCTGCCTCATCCATGTCGCAGCTGCTGCGACCCACGCCCGCAGAGTTCCCATGTGCTATTCCGCCCTGATCCGCGCCGACTACGCCAAGCTGGTGCGCGAGTTCGGCGCCATCCTGTCGTTGGAAGAATTCGCGGAGCTGTACGCGCACGATCCTGGCAAGAAGCGCCCCAGAACTCCCAAGGCGATGGATGACGGCTTCGCCGGCGCGCGCACCGAGCAGGGCCGCGACATCGTCGCGAAAATCCAGCAGTGGCATGCGCAGGAACGCCAGGATCTGGAAGCGGAGCTGGCCCGCCAGCGCGAGCGACGCGATATTGCCAATGCCACGCTGGCGACCCGCCCCACCCAGAAGGCACGCAACGACCTGCGCGTGGCCGGCAACCGCATCGATCGTGCGCAGGCTCGGCTGGAAGACCTGCACCGGGTGCAGCTGCTGCCGCGCGACAACCGTATTTTCCCCGGTACCTACGCACCGGTGATGGTCAGCGAGGGCGGCAAACGCGTGATCAAGCCGATGCGCTACCAGTGCCGGCTGCCGGACAAGCCTGCGCGCAACGACGTGCTATATCCGGGCACCTACAACGCGCGGCGCGACAGCCTGGAAGGCTATTGGCGCGGTGCGTTCGGGCTGCGCCACGGCGTGGTGGTGGTGCAGGCGTTCTATGAGCACGTGCCACGCCATGCCATCGCCGGCCGTACGCTGGGTGCCGATGAGAAGGATCAGGACGTGGTGCTGGAGTTCCGGCCCGATCCCCCGCGCGACCTGCTGCTGGCCTGCCTGTGGGCGGAATGGGAAGGACCGGAAGGTCGCCTCCTGTCATTTGCCACGATCACCGACACGCCTCCGCACGACGTCGCCGCTGCGGGCCATGACCGCGGCGTCGTTCCCATCCGCAAGGAACACCTCGATGCCTGGCTCAATCCCGATCCGGATGACCTGGCGCGGCAGTACCGCATCCTCGACGACCGCGAGGAGATCCGCTACGTATACGAAGAAGCGGGCTGAACACCGCGCACAGATGAAAAACCCCGCCTGGGCGGGGTTCATGGATCAGGGATTGCCGCCGCACATCGCCTCTTCGCAGAAGGCCTGTTCCTGCAGGCATTGTTCGACCTCTCCACCCCGCGCGATGCAGCTCTTGTAGAGCTGGAAACAGGGCTGGCCACACCACGCAGCAGAGGCCGTACCACCGAAGACCGCCATCGAAAGGACACCCGCAGCTACCATGCGCTTGATCCACTTCTTCATGCCACTCTCCTTGTAGGCCTGAGCATTCAGGCCCGGGCAGGATACGCCCACCGCTTCAGCACGCGCCAATCAGGCGCTGGCGCTGGCGCGGCCCACTGCGCGTACCAGCGCCTGGCTCAGATCTGCCGAGAGATAGGGCTTCACCAGCAGCACGCCGGCCAGCATCGGCTCGGGCAGCTGCTCGGCCTGCATCCCGGTGGCCAGCACGAACGGCACCCCGCGCGCCGACAGTGCCGCAGCCACCGGCTCGCTGGTCTCATTGCGGGCCAGGCGGTAATCGAGCAGGGCCACGTCCGGGGTCGACGCCTGCAGCAGGCGCAGCGCTTCAGCCACGCTCGCGGCCAGCCCCACCACCGTCGCACCGGCATGCACCAGCTGCATCTGCAGCAGTGCGGCACTCATCTCGTCGTTCTCGACCACCAGCACCCTCAGGTCCTGCAACACTGTCATCGGCTACCGCTCCTGGAGGCATTCAAGCCGCCGCAGTATAGCCATGACAGGGCCGAAGCCGACAGGACGCGCCCCGATCGGCCTCCCCACTATGAAAGCCATGCCGACCTCGGTTACACTCGCACGCTGCCTGCCGGTGTGGCGGAATGGTATACGCAGCTGACTCAAAATCAGCCGGGGGTGACCCCATGAAGGTTCGAGTCCTTTCACCGGCACCAAAGACCCTTGCCGCATAAGGGTTTCCAAGAAAATGGCGTAATGGAGTCGTGAATTTTCCGACTCCGCCTTTTTTCTTCATCCTCTCTCGCTACACACCGCGGCGCATCTGCTGCAGCCCTGCCCTCATCCACGCCTTGCGGGCGTCCTTCGGGCGGGGCTTGGTCTCCTTCGGCGGTCGGCGCGGTTCCAGCGCTTCCTTGATCCGCTCGATCTCCTTCGCGCCGGCCTCCGCCAAGCGCCGAGCTTGTTGCTGCTCGCGGGTTGGCGGCAGTCCGGGCAGTGGCGGCGGCGGCTGGATCGGGGTGCTGTCGGTCAGCCGCGCGACGGCCTCGCGAAGGGGCAGATCGGGATAGAGCCTGGCCGCGCACCAGCGCTCCGCGTAGCGCTTCGCCTGTCGGACGTTGGCGGCGCGCGCTTCCTTGGTGTGCCACATCTTCTAGCCTTCCATCCACAGCCGGACACCAGGACCGCCATCGAGCGTGACATTTGCCGTTTCCCGGCCGTTGTACCAGAGCGCCCAGCGCTCGCCGGTCTGGACCCAGCCAGAGGGAATCGGGGCGGTGCGGAAGCCGTGGGAGGAATACATGGCGGGAAGGATACGGCTGGCGGTCGCAAAGGCTGCGACAAGGAAGCATTCACCGGCTGAACCGTTCGGGATCACATCCTCGGAACGGCAGGCCGGGCTACCCTCCGGCCATGTGCGGCCGATTCGTCCAGCTCCCGGTGATCGACTTCGGCCAGCCGGGGCTGGCTGACCTTGCCCCCGGCCTGGCCGAGATCCAGCCCAGCTACAACCTGGCGCCGACGCAGCGCGCATCGGTGATTCTGGACCGCGGCGAAGGCCGGCAGGTCACCCGGCTGGCGTGGGGCCTGCTGCCGTTCTGGGCGAAGGCCAAGGGCCTGCAGGGCTCGACCATCAATGCCCGGATCGAGACGGTGGCCACCAAGCCCGCCTTCCGGGCGGCGTTCAAAAAGCGCCGCTGCGTGATCCCGATGGCTGGCTACTACGAGTGGTCGGTCAGCCCGATCGACGAGAAGAAGGACCCGTGGTTCATCCACGCCACCGGACCGCTGCTGGCCGCTGGCCTGTGGGAGGATGCCAGCCCGCTGCTGCCCGACGGCAACCTGGGCACCTTCACCATCATCACCGGCGACAGCAGCGGCGTCTCGGCCGACATCCACGACCGCATGCCGGTGTGGCTGCAGGCCGGCCAGATCGACGAATGGATCGCTGCCAGCCCCGACGATGCGATGGCGATGCTGCTGGCCAGCGAGACGCCGGCGATGGAGGCCTACCGCGTCAGCCGCGCAGTGAACACGCCACGGAACAACCGCGAGGACCTGCTGCAGCAAGTCGCGTAGTCCCGCATCATCCGAACCCCAGCGGCACCTCGGTCAGGTCCACGATGAAGATCGTGGCGTTCTGCGGCCCCATCGTCACACCGCCCACCGGGAACGTGTTGGTGATCAGGGTCTGCTGAACCGTCTGCAGCCGGGAAATGAAGATCCGGTTATCGCTCGTCATGTGGAAGTAGTCGGCCGTCATCGTGCAGCGATCCTGCGATTGCGCGAAGTAGTAGAAGCGCGGCGACGGGATGGCGATGCCAACCTTTACGCCCGGGAAGAACTGGCCGACCTCGATCGGAGGACCTGAAACCGCCGGCAGTGCCACCACCTGGAGGACCCGCAGCCCCTTCCGCCGCGAGTCATAGAACACCGTACCGTCTTCGCCGCGCATACGCAGCCCGACCGGCCCGCTCGCCGCTCGTTCGGCCGCGCTGAACGTGTAGTACTCCAACGTTTTGTTGGGAGCCGCGCTGGAGGCGTACACGTCGCACGTCACGCCGCTCTGAACCAGAGAAAAACCAGTGTTCGTCGACACGGAGTCGTTGATGTAGCGGCAGACATGGAGGTTCGTTGTCCCGTTCGTCGAAGCCAGGGCCCCGCGCGGCGACCATGAGTCAAATGGCGGCGAGCCGCCGGTCCCGCCGCCTGAGAAGCTCCCTGTATCCAACGTTCCCGACTTCGCCAGTTGCAGGTTGCGATAGCCGAGACCGATCTGGATCTGCCCGGTTCCCTGGTTTCGCACGCGTAGTCCGACGGCCATCAGCTGTAGATCCCGTAATGAAGGGTGATGCCGCCCACCGTGTCGGTGGTGGGCCGGCTCGGGAACATCTCCATCCTGACGTGGAAGTTCACCACGTCAGGATCCCAGCTCCAGTTGATGCTGTTGCCCGAGATGGTCACCGAAGGAACGAGCATTCCATACGCTGATCTCTGCCCCTCGCAGGTGAAGTAGTAGAAGGGCTCACCGCCTGAAAAGTCATTGACGATGAGCCCCCCGTTTGCCTCGGGCGGCGCGATCCACTTGTTGTTGGAATTGACCGGGTTGTAGAGCGGGAACGTGTACGACCCAATGATCTTGGTCAGCCGCGTGGTGACCGTGGTCTCCACGTACCCGCTCTCGCTCCTTACCCGCAGACCAACGTCGGCCATTACTGCAGCACTCCAAGCTCTACGGCGAGATTGCCGTTCGGGTAGCGGATGTAGATGCCCTGGTTGGTGATGTTCAGCCGATACCCGCCGGCGACAGTACCGTTGAACTCGAAGCCCCCGCCCGCCGCCTTGTTGATCCGCCAGCCGGTTTGCCCTGACACGTAATCGTCGGACTGGATGGTGCCGCTGATCTTCGCGTTGGTGATCGCTGCATCTTCGATGTTGGCGCTCTTGATCCACGCGGTGCCGATCAGGGCCTGGCTGATGAATGTCTGTCCGCCCTGGATCACGAACGGTGACGTGACATTCCCATTCACCAGATTGATCACCGCGAATCGACCCACATCGAAGAGAACCTGGCTCTGGTAACTACCGTCCGGCTGCTGTTCGACACCCAGCCCCATGCCGGCGGCGTAGATTCTTCCGTCAGCGGTGACTTGGGCTCGCAGCGTGTAGGTCGCACTGATCCGCCCGTCCACATCAACAATGGCTTGGGATGTGGCCTGTACCGACGCCTGAGTTTCGCCAACGCTCGCCTCAACTGTTTCCTGCCGGCGCGCCAGGGCGTAGTCGCCCTCAGCAATGACCGTCTGGATGGTGAGCGTTCCAGCGAACACCGTGGCGTCACCTGCACCCCAGTCACTGTCACCGGCAGCCTGCACATCGAGCTGCGCGAACAGGCCGTCGGTCTTCTGGCCAATGGCCTGCAGGCCGGTCTCCGGGTCGTTGACCTGCAGTTCAAGGGTGCTCACCCTGCCGGCCACCGCACCAGCCTGCGCGACCGCATCGCCCACGTCCTTCCACTTCGTGCCCGGCGGCTCCTCATTGCCAGGCGCGTTGTCGTTCCACAGCCAGATCTTGCCGTTGTGGATCACGGTCTGGCCGGGCTCGTAAGTGGCACCCGCCTCCCAGATCAGTGGCACGATCTGGTCGATGCTTTCAATCTTGGCCAGCAGGTCTTGGCCCAACGCGCTCTCGCTGATCTTCCCCGAGAAGTACGCGTCGTAGTCCGACTGGTTTGTGCTGGCCTCGCCCATCACACCAGTACCCGTCGGATACCAAGGCCCGATGTTGCCGCTCTTGTCCACCAGGCGGCCCCAGAAGTAGAACCGCGCACCGGCGGCCAGGCCGTCCAGCTGGTAGCGGTTCTGCGGGTAGGCGAAGTCTGCGAACTTCGTGGCGTTCTCGCGATTCGGGCCAGTGCTGCGCCAGATCTCGGTCCGCTCAGTATCGGTGGCACCAGGCGGGAAGCCCCAAGCCAGCTGGATGCCGAACACCACCGGCGTGGCCGTCAGCGAGGTCAGCGCCGGCGGCGGCTCGGTCTTGCCCTTGATGTCCGTGAGCATGCTCAGCGTCGGCTGCGAAACCGCGTTGAGCGCATTGACCGCGCGAACCCTGGCTAGGTACTTGCCGGCATAGATGCCCCGCACCTCGCAGCTGGTGGTCCCTACCCTACCTGCACGCACCCAGTTCAGGTCGTCCCGGCGCCACTCCACGTCATAGGCAATGGCCTTGTCGGCCGCATCCCACTCGATGGTCAGCACCGGCGTGGCGATGCCCTGGTCGATCACCACATGGGAGGACATGCGGACGTTGGCCGGTGGCGGCTGCACGCTTGGCGGAATGACGCTGATCGGCGGCGGCTCCAGACGCGTGCCGTCATCGATGGCAGCGAACTTGTCCGGGCGGTGCTGCAGCGCCGTGATGCGGTAGGTCAGGCCCTCTTCCTCTGCGATGCCCAGAACACGAAACTGCTGCAGCACCAGGTCGGTCGACTCGGTCGCCCAGATCGACTGCGGCACCGGCACCGCACTCCACGGCGCGGAAACGGTCACCACGCGCGTAGTCTGGTTGATCCCGTTGATGGTGCGCGCTTCGGTCTTACCGCTCGGCAGCGTCGCCCGCAGGCGATCACCCACGGCCATGGTCGGCGGCACCACGTCCAGCGTCAGGCTGTTGGCAGTGGCGGCGCTGACGCGGCCGGAGTTCCGGCGGCCGGCGCGGTTGGCGTCAGCCACCTGAATCACATCGCCTGGCATGCAGTTCAGCGCATCCAGACCCACTGCGAAGGTGACCGTCTCTGTCTCCAGGTTCTCGCTGTAGAGGATGTGATTGCCCACCCGCTGCGCCTGCGACTTCGAATGGCAGCCCAGCGCGGTGACCTCGATCTGGTTCACGCCATAGCGAGCGATGCCGTCGTGCAGCTGCACCGGCTCAACCTTCTGCCGGCCGAAGTCATCCGGGTCGGTCCAGGACACCAAGGCCACGGTGTGACGGACCTTGCGAGCACTTCCCTCGTAGGTGAACCGGCCATCGACCACATTGGCCTGGCTGTAGGTGTAGACCGGGTCCTTCGGCATGTCCGCCGAGGCCATCACCTGGCCAGCGGCATAGAAGCTGATGCCCCGGAACATGCTGGCCATGTCCTGCAGGACCTTGTACGCATCAGCTCTGGTCTGCAGGTACAGGCTGCAGGTGAAGCGCGGCTCCTGCCCACCCATACCATCGCTGACCAGCTGATCGCAGTACTGCGCGATCTCGTACAACCGCCACTTATCCACCCAATCCAGTGGGATCCGATTGCCGAGGCCGAAACGGTCGTTGGTGACAATGTCGAAGAACACCCAGGCCGGGTTGTTGGTCCATGCCGACTTGAAGGTGCCGTCCCAGATACCGCTGTAGGAACGCGTGCGCGGGTCGTAGTTGCTCGGCACACGGATGATGCGCCCCCAAATTTGGAACGCACGCGAGGGCACGTTCTGGAAGGCGCTCGCGTCAACCTGCACCGCTGCCAGGGCACAGTTGGGATACCGCAGCTTGGCGTCGATGATCTCGGTCAGCGACTGGACCATGACGATGTCGGCGACGGTCGAGCTGTTCGCGTTGGGCGTCAGGCGGCGCACACGCACCTGCCATTGGGTGCCGGCCGGCAGATCAATGCGGTGGCTCCGCTGGTACTCGCTGGTGGTCTTGCCACGGAACGCGTTGGTGAGCACGGTGCTGAAGGCGCCACCATTCACCGACAGATCGATCGCATACTCGATCGCGTAGCCTTCGGTATCGCCGTTTTCCGTGTTCTGCCGCTGCAGCGCAGGAACGCTGAACCGAATACGCACGGCAGACAGGTCAGCGCCAGAGACCGTGCGGACCACAGGCGCGTTGCTGCGCAGCTCTACCCCGACCGTGACCTCGTTCTCGACCGATGGGAATCCGGCGATGTATTCCTGATCCTGCGTGCCCGCGCGCGTTTCCACGCGCACGCCAGCAAAGTTCAGGGTGCCATCACTGTTCTGGATCGGAACCTGGTTGAGGTAGACGGACTGGTTGCCCGCGACCAGGCCCCGGATCTCGCCCTCGCTGATCAGGTCCAGGATCTTGGCGTAGGAGATCGAGTGCAGGCTGTCGGGGGTCTCGACCGGCGTGCGGGCATTGCCGCCGCCTTTGCCACCAGCACCGGCAAGGGCCACCGGCGAGCAGGCACGCGCCAGCTGCGTGGGCTGATACTTGATGGCTACGTTCACTGCTGATCCTCTGCGTAGATGCCGCCACTGATCACTGCCGAGCCCACGAACATTCCCTTGGTGTCGTGGCCGCCATAGGCGACAGACACAGGGTTGCCCTGCGCCTGCGTGTTGACGGCGCCGTTCATGCTGTAGCTCGGGGTGTTCTCGGCACTGTCTTTGGCGCCAAGCCCTTTCGGCTGTGGTGCGAGCATCTGGGAAACGCCCCCCAGCACCATGACGCCGCCCTGGAAGACGAGCTGGTAGTTCTGGGTCCAGACGCCGACCACGATGAGCACGATGCCGAGAATCGTCTGCAGGACGCCTCCGCGCTTCGAGCCCACCAGCACCGGAGCGATCCGAATGTCGTCAGCGCCGGGCGGATCGTGCAGCTGTTCCTTGGACAGGTTCTGCCGCCCGACGAACACGGCGAACTCCATGCCCTTGGCCTTTGCGCCCATGAGGTACTGCTGGAAGCCCGGCAGCAGCACGCACAGAGCGCGCACGGCCTCAGCGGGGTTACTGACGGCGAGGCGGAACTTGCGGCCGAAGCGTGCACCCAGCAGGCCGTATAGGCGAATGGTGCGCAGGCGATCAGCCATGACGGGCCCTCTTGTGCCGGACGATGTAGCGCGTGCGCTCGGCCCACATGCCGCCGTAGACCACCTTCTCCGACAGGCGGCCGTGCATGTGGTGCAGCATCTGGCCGTCGCCGAGGTAGACCCCGGCGTGGTTCGGCACAGGCGAGCGGATCTGCATCAGCACCATGTCGCCGCGCTGCGGCTCGCCATCGATCAGCTCGAAGCCTTCCGCGCGCAGCCGGTCCAGGCTGTAGAGGTCCTGGCCCTTCTCCCACCAGTCGTCCTCGCGCTCGTACTGGCTGAGCTGGATGCCTAGCTCGCGGGCGTAGAAGTCGCGCACCAGGGTGTAGCAGTCCAGCACCCCATGGGCGAACTGGCGGCCAACCAGCGGCGCCTCGTAGCCACAGGGCTCGATGGTCTGCAGGTCGCCACACTCCGGATCTGCGCCAGTGCACTGGCCAACGCTCACGATGTGCCACGGCAGGCCGCTGGCCTCGCACATGACCCGGTCAGCGTCGGAGGCAGCCGCCGAGGCGTTCGGGTGGCTGTGCACTACGGCCAGCACCTCGCCCTTGTCCTCCGCGTCGGCGTAGTCCTCAGCCGGCAACCGGAAGTGCTCGCTGGGCGTGGTGGCCACGTTGCGGCAGGGAATGAAGGCCTCGCCATCGGCGCCGGCCACGATCAGGCCGCAGCACTCGCGCGGGTACTCGGCCACGGCGTGCGCCTGGATGGCCTGCAGGGTGCTCTGTTGCATGGTTTCGCCCATGAAAAAGCCCGCACATGGCGGGCTGGATGGTTGCTCGATGGTGGCGCGAATCAGGTGCGTAGCAGGCCGGATGCAGGGAACCCGCCATAGGGCAGCGGCTTGTCGGCGCCGAAGCGCAGCTTGCAGCTCCCCACCCTGCCCCCGCACTGGTCCCGTGCCGGGTCGGTGGTCGGCACGTCGTTGGCGTCGGCTACCGCCGGCCCGGTGTAGCCGCAGAACGGGCCGCGGTAACCGCCCCGGATCAACCAGCCGCACACGCCCGAGATGATCTGACGACCGGGCAGCTGCTCGCCGTTGAGGTCGATGGCCGTGGCCAGCTCAAACTCGACCATTTCCTTGGTCTCGGCCACCTTCCGCTCGATGAACCAGATCTCGTCCAGGAAGTGCTCGTTCGGGTCGGCGGTCGGGTTTCGGTCGCCATTCGGATCCATCGACGTGATCTGAAAATCGGTCGGAACTGTGCCTTCTTCGAACTGTGCATTGTCTACGACCAGCTCCAATACCTGTCCGGAAGAAGCCGCACGAAGCCGAATGATTGACCTCGCCTTGTCAGCGCTGGCAGGCGCTGGCGGTGCAGCGTACTCGTATCGAACCATGCTTCCAGTTAGAGGAATCTCTGCTGAGCCTGTATCGCTAACAATCTGATTCGCCGAATTCACATATGTTGTTCGAATCTCGATTGCTCCAGCGCCTCGCGCGTAAACCGATGTGGTGTAGGCACTACCGGGCTTCACCTTGGGACGATAGGTCTGTAGCGGCTCCACTCCCATGTACTGCCTTGCAGCAGTCGCAGTCCCTACCACTCGCAATGCGCGGGACGAGCTAGGAAGATCACTGGCAACATAGCTGTACTGGGGGGAAGGTACGTTTGCGTTGGCAACCCACCCGGTAGCAATAGACGAGCCACTCGAGCTGATCTCGAAACCACTATTAACGAGAAGATTCCTAATTGGTGGGAAGTTCGCACCGTCCAGGTACTTCACCAGCGTCTGCCGGCGGATCACCTTGGCCCCGACCATGTCGCCGTAGAGCATGCACATCGCCGCGATCCGGCCGTCCAAGTTGCCGACCTTCAGACGCGGGTTCGGCGGCTGGTCGCTGGTGCGCTCGAAGCCGGTCGCCTCAATCGGCCAGGCGCCGTACTCCTGCCCCTGCCACCAGATCACGCCCGACTGCAGGTGCGCGTGGAAGAACAGTTGGTCGGCGCCGAAGCTGCTGGCGTCCAGCTCGTAGACCGTGACGCGGCCGCCCGGCTCCAGCTGCTGTGCATCGGCGGTGATCATTCCAGCACCGCCGATTCACCTGTGCCCAGCGGAAGCGACACCTCGCCGGGCCAGTTGAAGGCCTCGGGCTGTGGCAGCAAAGCCCGAACCTGCTCCCACGTCTCGATGCCGGCGGGGGCGGCCAGCACCAGTGACTCCAGCTCCTGATTCACAGCATCGCGCCACGCGACCATCGCACGGGCTTCGTCACGGTAGCGCGGTACACCGCTATTGAAGTACCCGACGCACGTCTCGATGCTGTCGTAGCGCCGCTCCTTCACCCATGCCGTCATCCAGTCCCACGCAGCAGAACGGATTGCCTGGTAGTGCTGCGGCGAATGCAGCTGGTAGGGAGGGGGCACAGGCAGTGGCACGTTCCCGTCAGCGACCCACTGCTGGTACTCATCCCACAGGCGGTGCCCTTCCGGTATCAGCTCACCGGTCTGGACGTTCTCGATCTCGCTCTGATTTTTGGTCAGTCTGTACATGTCAAAGCTCCGCATCAACAGAGATCGAGACGGCGGCCGCGCTCGCGGCGCGGCCATCCATGCTCACGTAGCCAAGGTTTCCTCGAGCGTTCAATGTGGCAGGAGAGATGCTTCCGCTAACCATGCCTACTGCTGGCACAGCACGCTTCGACACCTTGTAGAAGATGCTGGAGAAGTCAGCACCATTGGCGACAGCGATGAAGCCCAGAATTTCGTAGTAGCGCTGACACAGAACCCGCTCCAGCGCTTCGGGTCGAGCATCGAAGGCCGTGGGCTCACTGCCGCGTTCCAGCTGCGGCCGGCTATAGGTCACCCCGGTTGCGGTCAGCTGCACCGTCATGTTTCCGCTGCCTGTTGGCGTGAGCGTTACCCCCCGTCGACCTGCTCCGGAGGTGATCGTGCCAGTGGCCCCGCCCACGCTTACCGTGATGCTGCCGCTGGGGTTCTCCACGCTGATCGTCAGCGGCTGGCCCCAGGCCAGCACAGGAAGTTCCACGATCTGCTGCAATGCTCCGCTTGTGTGGGTGAACACACCAGTGGTGGCGTTGATCGTGATGTTGCATCCGCCCGTCCCACCTTTCCAACGGTCATAACCATAGATACCGGCAGCCAAGGCGCCACCACCAAACCCTCTCTGGTTGATGGGTAATCCGCAGTTGATCAGAAGGTTCTTCCCTGAGTAGGACGCAGTCTTCGCGATGGCGTCATACAGCTCAGCGTCGTTTGCATTGGCCTTCTCGAAAGCAACCTTGGCGGGGTCGCCCTTGTAGGTCCCGTGGTCGGTGGTGGTGTCGATTACTTGGCGTGCCATGTTGATCCCTTACGGCTGGAACGTTTGTTCGAAGGTGGCATTGAGCATGAACACGTCATTGCCATATGGAGTCAGCGTGTAGGACTTGCAGAGGTACAGGCCCTGCACCCCAAGCGGCGGCGTCCACAGGAACGAAACCGCTCCCTTCTGTGCGCGCAGGAAGGCCAGTGCAGGCCCCACCTTTGACGAGCGGCCGACGATTGAGATCGGCCACTGCTGAGTCTCGTTGTTCAGGCCATCGGGAGCGGTCTGCCTGTACCCGTCGCCGAACTGCGCCTCCCGGACAAGAAAGTCGCCGGTGCCGGTGATCTCGGTGCGCACGCACCAGGTGAAGACCTCAGCCATTGCGTGTACTCATCTGGTGGAAGATCCCACCGGGGCGCGACTGCTGTACCGCCCACTGGTTGATCATCTGGTTGAATGCCTGCTGCACCTGCCGGCCCTGTTCGCTCCCTGAGC
This sequence comes from Stenotrophomonas sp. 62841_Sma, assembly GCF_056482945.1. Classification (NCBI taxonomy): domain Bacteria; kingdom Pseudomonadati; phylum Pseudomonadota; class Gammaproteobacteria; order Lysobacterales; family Lysobacteraceae; genus Stenotrophomonas; species Stenotrophomonas sp. 62841_Sma. Next base: position 2,869,216 of record NZ_CM151224.1, read on the forward strand.
CCTGCTGAGTATTGCTGGTGCCGTCGTTGGTCACGTGGAGCGTGGTGCTGAAGTTGTTGTTGATTCCGCCACCAGCACCCATCGAAGAAGCAGGCAACCCAGCAGTTATCGGCCGGACCGATCCAGCATCACCAGGGATCAGATAAGTTTTCCCGCCCTGATCAAACAACTCAGGACGGCCACCCTCACCGACTCGGTACATACTGCCGCCCGCTACCGGGCCACCACCGGCACGGCCTCCTGCCGTTCCTCCGATCGCGCTGCCGATGGCATTGATCCAGCTGGAGCCGGCACCGCTGTAGCTGTTCGCCCAATTCCCTATCATCTTGAAGATCTGCGAGGCTGCCGCCTGGGCAGCCATCTTCTGCAGCGTCTTCGCGAAGCTCTGAACCATCCCGCCCAAGCCCTCCGAGAACGGATCGAACAGGAAGTCAGCGAAGGCGTCCTGAATGTTGCGGGCGCCCTGGTCGGCAAAGGTGCTCATCTGGCTGTTTGCGTCCTGGGTTTTGCTGGCCAGGTCCTGCAGCCCATCCCCATATAGCGCGGCGAAATCGTCCTGTGCGTCCTTCACCGCCGCCAGATTGCGAAGCACCTCGGCCTGCGCCTCGCTAAGCGCGCCGTAGGCGTTGGTCTGGATGTCGTAGTTGACCTTGGCCGCCTCACTGAGATCCCCATGCAGGGCAATCTCGCGCTCCAGTTTGGCGATCTGATCGTCAGCACGCTCGCTGCCTGCTCCATACAGCGCCTCGTAGTCTTCCTGGATCTGCTCAAGTAGCGACTTCTCTTTCGTCAAAGCGCCCGTGCGGCGGCCGGACGCGCCAGCAACGCCTGACCCGGTGGGTGGGCCGCTCCCAGGAATCCGGGCCGTACTATCGACCGAACCCGTCACTCCCTTGAAACTCTCGCCCGCGGCCTCCGACCTGTACCTCTTCGTCAGCTCCCGCTGGATGTCGAGCCGCTTGGCTTCCAGATCATTGATGCGCTTCAGCCGGGCTTCCTCCTGACCGTCGGTCAGAGGAAGGCCGAACAAGCCCGAGGTGTTCTTCTTGGCGTAGTTGATCTGGTCAGTCAGCCGCGCCATCTGGGTGTTCAAGGCGTCTTCGCCGGCATCGCCTACCGCTCCGCCGGCATCCAAGTTCCGCAGTTGGATGACCTTGTCGATGAAGTTCACCAGCAGCACGGTGCCGTTGGCCATCTCAGCGGCCAGGTCTCCAACCCACTTGGTGATAGTGACGAAGGCGCTCTTGGTCTGGTCGGATCCAAGGAAAGCGGTCAGCTCCTTGAACTGTGGCAGCAGTTCGGCTGCCACCTCGTTCTTCAGCCCCTGGAAGGCCAATTGGATCAGGTTGGACTGTTCCTTGACCTCCTTCATAGCGGCTAGGGTATCGGCGTCGAGCACAGCACCAAGGCGTTGCGCCTCATCGCCCCACTTCTTGAATCCCTCGCCGTTGCGTGCCAGCAGCGGTGCCAGCATCGATGAGTCGCTGGCAATGGCCTCCATGTAGAAGACCATCTCGGATTGGCTCGCCCCGGCCTGCTCCAAGGCACTGTAATAGCGCTGCAGCACCTCGGGGCCACTCAGATGCTGAAGCTCCTTCGCAGTCAGCCCAATACGCGGCGCGATCTGCTCGAAGAAGTCCTTCATCGCGCCGCCGCCGGTCTGCAGGAAATCACCCAGCTTGTCCTGGGTGTCTTTGAAGATGTCGGCCAGCTTGTCCTGTTGGATGCCAACGGTGGCCGCGCCTGCGGCCATGCGCTGGAATACCTGCTCATTCGTTCCCGACAAGCGGGAGAACTTCTCCAGTTCCGCGGATGCATCGACCAGCTGCCGGGTCCAGCCCAGAACTGCCGTACCGGCCGTGGCCAACCCACCAGCAATGGTTCCGCCGATTAGCCCAAAGGCACGCCCGATATCAGCAGCGGTCTCCCCAGCGTCCTTGCCAAGCTTCTTCATCTGCTTGGACGCGCGGTTGGTGTCGGTCTCGAACGACCCGGTGCGCATCAGTAGGTCGACAACGATTGAGCCGGCAGTGGCCATAGTGGGGTCCAGTCAGGTTAGAAGCCGAGGGCCTTGGATACATCGCGATCGGCGTCGCTCAGGACCGGGTCGTCCGGGCTCGGGGCGAGGAATCCGATGATGCTTTCGTACTTGCCGCCGAACGCGGTTCCTATAACTGCAGCCGGCCGGTGGAACCGGTGCAGATCGTCGAATGGGTACAGTTCGTAGAACGCGCGCCAGCCGTCCAGCTCAGCTGCTGGCATCGCATCGATCTCGCCGAGTGTCTTGCCCAGGGTCAAAGCGAGCTGGTATCGGAACCACTCGCTGCTTCCTCGCCGGGCAAGCTCTCCTTTCCCTGGTAACTGTGCACCTCGCTGATGGCCTTGGTCAGAGCGATCTGCACCGCGAACTTCAGGCGCTTGGCCTGCGCCAGCGAAAGAGCCGGTTTCCCCTCGGGATCGCAAATGGCCTTCGCGATGAGGCGAGCCATTGATTCAGCCTGCTTTTCTGGGTCCTCGCTGGTCTGCCCGGCGAAGAACCCGCGAAGAACGCCAGCCTCCTGCTCGCGGATGTAGAACATGTGTTCTTTGCCATCGGGCAGCTTCACCTGCCGCTCGTGCACATCATCGGAGATGAAAAGCGAGGGATCCAGCAGCGGCACTGCAACATTAGTGGTCTCGGTCATGGGGCTCTTCCGCAGGAATGGTGCGCCGCGGCGCCGCGGGGGCGCCGGGCGCTTGGATGGGATCAGGCCAGCGGCTTGCCGTAGCGGGTGACGCCGCCGCTGCGCTGCACGGTGACCGTGCCCCGCACGATCTCGTTGGTGGCGATGTCGATGTTCACGTCGGCGACGTAGCCGCTGAACAGGAAGCCGGACCGGGCAGTGGCCAGCGGAGGAACCAGCTCGTCCTCAGTGACGAGCGTGGGCGCCGCGGTGCCGTCGCTCAGGCCGATGTACCAGCTCACGTTCTCGCCGGTATCCTTCAGCTTGAACAGCGCGTCATGCGATGCGTCGCTGGGGATGTAGTTGAACGGGATGGACACCTGGCCCGGGTTGCCCAACCCGCGCTGGTACTCCTTGTCCACCGTTGCATCCAGGCAGGTGGATTCGATCTGATCGGCAGCTCCGCCCAGCCCGGACGCACCGGTCGGGCAGGCGAACTTCACGATCGCCGGGCCACCGGCCGCGTTCGGGTTGACGAAGAACAGATGGGTGCCCTGGGTCTTGACGACGCCCTCGGTCATGGCAGTTTCCTCTGAAGGGCCGCGCGAGGGCGGCATTACGGATGACCAGCGTTCAGCGCTGATCGATGAAATCGGCCTCGAGGCCGACGCGGTACAGCTTGGTATCGGGGTCGCGGTTGTTGATCACGACACGATTGACGATCAGTGCGCCATCCAGCGCAGCACGCACTGCATTGGCTAGCTGCTCCACTCCTGCGTCGGTCTTGTGGTAGCAGTCGATCTGCACACTGGTGAAATCACCGCCTGGAGCTGCGCTCAGGTTGTCGAACGCGGAACCGGTCACGATCTGCCAGACGATGTAGGGGCGAGGCTCGTTCTGTGCCACTTCGCCGTGACGGCCGATTCGGTCATCAACAATCGCGGAAACTGCTGGAGTTCGGATCGTCCTTGCCACCTTGGGGAACATCAGCGGCGTCCTCCATTCTGCGCGGCGAGGCGCTTGGTTATCTGATCCAGGCGCTTCAGCAGGTCTTCGCTGACCACGTCGATGATCTGGCTCCCCCGGCGCTGCACGGCCGGACGCAACCACGGATAGGCGGGTTGGGTACTGGACCCGTACTCCATGAGCTGGGCAGCCTTCCGGGTGGTCGTCTTCGAGCCATGCGCGTTCACGAATGCCTTGCGCTTCACACGCACCAGCTGACGCTCGCCCTTGGTTCCGACCGGCGCCTTACCACGGCTGGCGATGATGCTGTTGACGGTGGTGTCCGTGCTGTCGGCGCCACCAATAGCTGCGGAACGGCGGAAGTTTTCCTTTGCTTGGTCGCGGAGCAACCTTGCGCCCTTGGCCAATGCGAGCTTGACCGGACCGCCACGCTTGCTGACGACCTCAGCCGGCAACGCCTGCAGTGTCGCAAGGACACCATCGATCCCGTGGATTTGAACTTCGACCTTCATATCCCCTACTGCCCGTCGTTGACTCCGGCCGAAACCGGGATCGTGATGTATTCCAGCCCAGACGTCTTGTCAGGCAGCAGGCCGGCAATGTTGAAGATCTCGCCGCGGTGGATCAGGCGCATGGACGGCAACAGGCCATCGCGGTAGCGCATGGTGACGCGCGCCGTAACCGCGGATTGGGTCTGGCCGGACTGGATGAACTCGCGGGCCGAGAGCGGCTCAACCGAAGCCCAGACCATGGCCACCTCGACCCACGTCGTGGTCTGCACGCCGTCTTCGTCCTTGGTCGTCACCTGCCGCTGGATCAGCACGCGGTGGCGGAGCGTGCCGCTGGCTACGTTGCTCATCAGGCCACCGTCGTGCAGCGCAGCGGCGCCAGCTGTGCGGTAGCGGCCCTGGACAGCACGTAGCCGTGCCCAGCATCGCTGGGCACCATGTTGTCGCCCTCGCCTTCCCGGAAGCGGTACTGAGAAGCCAGCTCCAACAGGGTGGCGGCGATCACGGCGGGGTGCAGGATAGGCTCGCCAGTGTCGTCCTTGGCCGGCACAGGCCGACCAGCACTGTCACGCACCAGCTGACCATCCGCGTCACGCTCCAGCACATACACGCGCCACTCCTGCTTGAGCCAGGCCGCCACCGAGGCGGACACAGCAGGGATCCAGATGGCCAGCCAGCGATCATCGGCTTCGCTGTCGATGCGCATCTGCTCTCGGGCATCGGCCTTGGTGACGAACTCAAGCATGACTGCCACCCAGCTTCACCGGCTCGGCCGGAACCCTGATGCTCTTACCGTCCTTGCCGTCCCTGCCCTTGCGAGCACCGAGGATCCAGTCCTGGTCGTTCTCCAGACAGGGCTTGGACGCATTGCTGCGCTTGGCAATCCACAGGGCGCCGTCATGGGTGGTCGATTCGCCGGCCTTCACACCCATGCCCTCACGCCAGAAGCCGCGGTGCACCATGTAGGGCAGCACGAACTCCTTGCGGCGGTCGCCGGCGCCAAGCGTGATGACGAACCCACGCTCGGCTTCGTACTCACCAGCGGCGGTATCGAAGCTGAGCCCGTCCTGGCCATCGTCACCGACGACCTTGCCCAGCCTGATGGCTTCGCCCTTGGTGGTGGTGATCACCAGCTCCCCAGCGCGATCGATCATCGCCCCGGCCAGGCCAACGCCATCCGCACCATCGGAGCCGGCCTTGGGCGGATTCTCCGTCAGGTGCTTGGCCACCGCCGCAGCGATCTGCTGCTCTGTGACGGACTCCGCGTCCTGGCCATCCTTCGGCACCGGCAGTGCATCGACAGCGGCCTTCACTGTTGCCTCGATCACTGCAGGGTCGGCATCGCGACCATGCTGGACCGGATTGGCTTCAAAGTGCTTGGAGACGGCATCGGCCGTGGCCACGTCCACCAGCGTCAGCAGGCGCGGCGACTCCAGCAGCTTCGCCACCACAAGGTCAGCCAGCGCATCCACGTCCACCGGCTCAGCATCCTGGCCGGGATCACCCTTCTCCGGAGCCCGCTCGCGCAGATCTTCCAGCTCGCGCTTCACCGGCGCGATCGCCTCACGGATCAGGCCGCCGATCTCCTTGCCGAAGTCGATGGGGTCAGTCATTGCGGAATACCTCGGCTCGCGCGGCGTGAAGGGCCTTCATCATGAAATTCTCCTGCTGCAGCGCGCGCAGCTCGTCGCTGTCTTCAGGCGGCGTGTCGTCGGCTTCGGCGGACGGCGCCACCGGTGCGGCCTCGGGTTCGGCCGTGATCTTGTTCTGCCGGACCTGGTCGAGCGGAAAGTCCTGCTGCTGCATGTAGACGGTGTCGCCACCCTCCAGCGGCGGAAGGTTGAACGCTAGTCGGCCTTCGTTCGGCGTCTTGACGTTGCCGCTTACCAGCTTGGTCTCCACCTCTGCCTGCTTGCCCACATCCATGCGCAGGAGCGGGCCAAGATCCAGCTCTACGCCCATCGGCCGCGAGATGCCCAGCCCCTCATCCAGCAGGTTCTCCATGGCCTCGATGTGGGTCTGCAGCGCATCGCCGTAGTACATCTGGTTGACCTCATCCGGCTTTGTTCCGGCAGGGATGCTGCCGATGCCAACCTTGAACGGCGGAACACCGAATGGCTGGCAGATTTGCTCGTCTGAGTAGCGCATCTGCTCGACCAGCTGGTTGTCGGCGGACTTGAAGGCGAACGGAGTGAACTTCATGTCGGCGCCGATCACCGCAACCTTGCCGGCATTGGACCCATGGAAGTTGGTATTCCAGTAGTCCTTCACCTCCTGCGCGTCTTCGTCCGTCATACCCGCCGGCGCAGTCAGGATGCCGCCCGGGTTCGCGCCGTTGGCGAAGAACGTGGTCGAGTCCTTGAGGATCTTCAGGTTCTTCACGGCCGGCCAGTTTGCTGCGCACAGCGGCGGCACACCGATCAGCTGGTGGTGGAAGCAGTTCATCCGGTCATGGATGATCTCGCTCGCCGGAACGATCAGCTGCTCGCCCGGATACTTCTCCGGCAGCATGTTCGAAGAGCTGCCGTAGCTGATCTGATAGAAGACATCGCCGGTTTCCGAGACCATCGGCTGCACGCGGCTGGGGTCCAGCACCCACAGACGGGTGACCACGTTCCTCTCGTCGCGCCCCTTCAGGACGTAGGTGTTGCCCTGCAGCAGCTTGGAGAGCATCCAAGCCTCCCGGAACTGCTGAGCACTCTGGTAGGCGTTCGGCTTGCGCAGCACCGGCCAGAAGGACGTGTTCCTCGAATCCAGCTTCCAGATACCGGCCTCGTCCACCGCCTTCAGCTGGAAGGGCAGCTTGCCGATATCCGAGCAGATCCGGTTGAGGCATGCGTACAGGGTCGGGTAAGACAGGATCGTCTCATGACGCTCTTCCATGTTCCGCTGCCAGGCGCCGGTGAAAGGCTCACGCACAAGCGGCTGCCAGCCATCTCGCCCTGGGCCAGCATCTACTGGAGACAGTGTCTTCAGGTAGCCAGCGCCGTACCGACGTACGCCGAACTCCGTAGCCAGCTCACGGGGCGAGAAGCCAGTCATTCGGACGCTTCCTTGTCGGCGGTGCGCTTGGATGCCGCCTTCTTTGCAGCCTTCTTCGGCGCTGCGGCGGCGCGCTTGGCATTCACGGACTGGCTGCCCGCAGGTTCGATAGCGGGCTGGGCCTGCATGTCGCGGCGCTGGTAGCCGCCGTGACGCTCCAGCAGCGGAGCAAGGCGCGCGTCAACACTCACCACGCGGTTGCCCCTGATCATTGGGATCTTCGACATTTCGATGCTCCTGGGAAAAGAGACGGGGGCCGAAGCCCCCGTCATCACCACCGCCTCTTAGCCGCCCGTGCCCGGGTCGACGGTGTTGGTCCAGTTGACCCCGGTGAGGTACGAAACCGCCTGCGGGCGGCGCTTCTTCCAGGTCACCACGCGCTCGGCGCGGATCGCCAGCTGGTTGGTCTGGAACATGCTCTGGATCTGGGCGATCGTCGGCGTGGCGGTGGCGTCGTCGTCCATGATGATCGTTGCCTCGCGGCTCACATCAATGGTGACCACGCCGTCGTCGGCCAGGTAGATCTCGCTGGCGAATGCCAGGATGAACATGCCGGCCGGAACGTAGTTCGAAACAACCAGCGGCACGCCGTCGATTTCGCCGCCGGTCATGGTCACGCCCGGGAACTCGCGCGCCATCAACGGGTTGCGCAGGCCGGCCAGCTGACGCGCGGTGGCGCTGTTGGTGATGTACACCGCGCTACCCACCGGCAGGTTGGTCGAGTCGGCCGTCGCCCAGAGCGACTGGATGTCCGCGTACACGTCACCGGTGGCCGGGATCGCGGTCACGCCGTTGGTGATCGACGCCGGCGACAGCGATGCTCCGGTGCCGGCAGCCTTCGCCGGGTCAATGAAGTCCTCGTCCATCCGCTCGATGACCGCATCCGACAGATCGTCGCGCACCAGGACCTGGATGGACGGATCGGAGAAGCGCGCCAGCTCCTCGGTGATGACCGAGATACCGGCAATCTTCGCCCACTTCAGCTCCGCGGTTTCGTAGCCGGACTTGGTGACCGGCTTGCGGAAACCTTCACCGACCCACTGAGCGCGGCCCTTGGCGGTCTTGCCCGGAATGCGCACGTTGAACGGCACGCGACGCAGGCCCGGCACATTGCCGACCCCGAACTGGCCGATGATCGTGCGCGGGCGCAGGAAGTCGACGAACTCGCTCGACAGGTTCTGGTACTGGACCAGGCTGCCGGCCCATGCCGGATCAGTGGTGTTGCCCGCCGCAACAGCGGCTTTCATGATCTCGTTGAGCCGAACGTCGTCGCGGAAGGCGCTCTCGGCAAACGCCTTGGCGCTGGACACGTCGCCCTTGCCGGCGTACATGGCCATCGCGAAGCGGGCGAAGCCGATGCCCTGCTCTTCGTTCTTGCGGCTGTGAATCAGGGCCGGGCCCTTGCCGACCGAGCGCTTCGGTTCGGTGGCCGAACCACCTTCGGCGACGATCTGCGCCGCCGGCACGGCCGCCTTGGCCTGCGCTGCAAGCAGACGGCCCAGGCGATCGAGATCGCCGTCCAGTGCCTTGATCTGCTCCTCGGTGCTGTCGAACTCTTCGGTTTCGCCAGTGTCCATCGAGCGGCCTTCGTCCATCGCCTTCTGCACGACTGCATCGAGCTTCTTCTGCAGGGCTTCGCGCGTGGCGCGCAGCTTCTCCTGCTGTTCCTGAATGGTCATTTTGTTCTCTCTGAAATGGGCGCAGCCGTTCGGCCCGGTTTCCACGCCGGGCAGTGCCTGCAGATAGGGGAAGCGGGTTCCACCCCGCAGGGCCATCAGGCCCGGTACTTCAGTCCAGCAACTTCACCGCGCCGCCAGCGGGCCGTTGCGGCACCGCCTTCTGGCACTGAATCAGGGGGACGCCGTAGGTGCTGCGGCGACGGGTGCCACTGGTATCCATGGCCTTGATTGTCTGGATGGTCGCCGCGGCGTTGGCCGGGATGGTGACCAGGGAAAGCTCGTAGATCTCGGTCTCGGCGAACCGGATACCGCCGCCATCCATGTAGCTGTACTCCAGCGCCCGGAAGCCGATCGACACGCCGCGCACCAGCTTCTCCTTCACCGACTGCCAAGCCAGATCACAGAGGTCCTTCAATGCGCCAGCCGTGGTGATCTTCGCCACGCTCGCCGTGAACGGGATGCCCTTGGCTGTTGGCTTGCCGAACTTGACGATGCCGACGGGGCTGTCGTGGCGGTGCTGCCACAGCAGCGGCAGCTCGGCCGCGAACTTGGCGCCAAGGGGCTCGACAACGTCGCCATAGCGGTCGGGCTCCGGCGTGGTCGCCCAGCCAGTGATGATCTGCTGGTCGTCGTCGTAGGACTTGACCTCCAACACGCTGTAGGCGCGATTCTCGGTGTTCATTCAGTTCCACCCAAGGTCATGAGGACGAGTTTCTTGTTGCTCTTCTCTTCGGCCACCGGAATGCTGATGCCAATGGCCATCAGCAGCGCGGTGATGTCGTCGATCTTGTCGGCGGACCGGCGCTTGTCCGGCGCCATGTTCAGGTTCACGTCTTTGCGAGCGACCAGGTTTGCCGCGCACCAAGCCAGCACAGGGTCACCGTCGTGCACCAGCCGCTTGCCGATGTAGGCGCGCTCCAGCTCCACCATTGCTGGGTGGTAGGACTTCGTACCCTGGATGAACTCAACCAGCGGAACCTCTGCCGCTACCAGACGGCTGACCATCTCGGTCGCGTTCCAGCGGTCGAAGGCAAGCGACTGCAGGTTGAAACGCTCGTGCACGTCCAGAACCGCCTGCTCAATCACCGCGTAGTCAGTGACCTCGCCATCGGTCTGCTCCAGTAGCCCGGCCGCGACCCAGCCCGCATACGGAACAGTGCCGCGCTCGGTGCGCTGCGCCACTGCCGACTCAGGCACCCAGCGGCGGCCCCAAGTGATGATCTTGTCGTCCAAACGCCAGACCAGCCGCAGCGATGCAAGGTCGCGCGTGCTGGCCAAGTCAAGCCCGCCCCAGCAGGGAACGTCCTTCAGCGCGTCGAGATCGACCACGCCATGGCAGGCATTCCATTTCGGCAGAAGGATGAAGCCGTTTGCCGCTGCCGCGGGCCGGTTCAACCGCTTGATCTGGAACTCCGCGAGCTTCGAAGGCATCGCCTTCGCCTCGATCGACTCCTTCCTGATCGCCGCCAGCAGATGAGGATTCACGTCCATCAACGGGTTGGCCTTGTGCCAGGCCTTCTCGTCGAAGTCCCCGTCGTCCTTATCCACTGCGAAGAAGATCGCCAGGAAGTGGTCGGCAGCATCGCCGAACACCCCCTCCAACAACTGTGTGGCGAACTGCCGTATTTCCGACCAGGGACCGGGGTTCGCGTAACCCTCTGTGGTCGTGAACAACCAGAGAGGATTCCGGCGCGCGCCGGCCGCCGACTGCAACACGTTCAGCAGATCGGGCGTCTTGTGCGCATGGATCTCGTCGAGGCCAACGTGGGACGGATTCAGACCGTCCTGCGTTGACGCCTTGGCGTTGATCGGCTTGAACGTCGCGCCGGTCTCGACCCGGCTGATGGCATTGGCCCAGCACTCCAGCCCGTAGGCCTCCCGAAGATCGGCCTTCTTCTCTGCCATCCGCTTGGCAACGTTGAAGATGATGCGCGCCTGGCTGCCGGTGGTAGCCGCGGAAATGACCTGCGCACCCTCTTCCTCTTCACAGCACTCGCAGTAGAGAAGGATGGCAGCCGACAGCGTCGACTTCGCGTTCTTGCGCGCGACTGCGAACAGCGCGGACGTGAAGCGGCGGGTTCCATCGGCCTTGCGGAACCCGAACAGCTGAACCACGAACCAGACGTGCGACGGGTGAAGCCGGATTTCCGGCGTCTCCCACTTGCCTTCCACGTGCGGGAGCAGTTCGATCCAGCTGCAGGCGTGATTGGCGTGATCGCGCGAGAAGGAGAACGGCGCCCCCTTCTTCTTTGCGCGCTTCAGATCGTCCAGGAACCGTTTCGCCGCCAGCTTGATCAGCCGGCCGAACCTCCCTCCCCTATCTGCCGCAGCCGCCTTCGCATACCCGATCGCGACATCGACGTAGTCATTTTCCGGCGGCGCGGGGCTTTCCGAGCGCGGCGAACGCGTTGCCCGGCTTTTCCGTGTCGCCATTCGGTTTCACCTTTCCCTGCGCCACTGGCGTCAGGCCGAAGTCGTTCATCAGTCCACGCAGCTGGGCGACCATCGATGCAACCGGCGCCTCGCCGGCGGCGTACAGCTGGACGGTCTTTCCATGAAGAGCGCAGAGCTGGCCGAGAGCCGACAGGCCCGCCTCGGTCAGGAGCTTGTTTGCGTGGAGGATTGGGGCTAAGCGCTCCCATTCCTTACGTGCGTGTGCGTTGGGCATCCAGTCCGGTGCCGGTGGCACATCGGACACCAGGGGGAGTTCAGCTGCAGCAGGCGCTTCGCGGTCAGGCCGGTCGGTGCCGGCCACCACCTTCAGCGCTGTCGGCTTGCGGGGGCGGGACATAGACAGGCCTCAAAAACTGAATTTTCTGAATTGACGGTGCAAAAAAACTACTGAGCGGCCGGTGTCCGAGGGGAACGCTTCGAACTTTTTCCCCTCCCCCCGGGGCATTTGATGGGAATTAATCGCATTCATCGCTTCGAGAGGTACGGATGAGAACGATTCGCGCCTCGTGCTGCCTCTGCCTTGGTCTTGGTGCCGTGGCACTCGCAGCAGATCGCCTGCAGGTTGTCCAAAGCATCCGTGCCGCCTTCCGCCTGCGGCACAACGTGGTCAACCTCTTCTGCCTGGCGGATGCGACCAGCAGCGCGGCACGGCTGGCAGAGGTACAGGTCACGCGCCATCACCGCGTCGCGCTTGCGGCGCCAGGGTCGGCCGCCGCGCCCTTTGCCGTAGTTCTCAGGGGCAGACTGGGCAACGTGCACCGGCGCCAACTGAGGCATCGGACGGTGGCGGTTCGGGAACCCCGGCATCAGCCGAGGCTCTGCGACTGGTCGCGCTCGCTGGGAACCAGCTCGCCGTCCAGGCTGCGGGCTGGCTGGTCCTGCTCTTCCTCGCCCTCAGCGGCCAGCGCCGCCAGCAGGACATCGACCTTCTCTTCCAGTCGGTCGGTGGCCTTGCGCTGCTCTTCCTGCTCCAGCTCGATGCGGCGAAGGCGGTCGGAAAGGCTCACGGCTTCACCTGCTTCTGGTCGCCGGCCGGGGCCAGCTTCTGAATGGCGCTCATACGGCTATCGCAGTCCTCCAGAGTCAGGAGGTTGGCGTTGTAAGCAGCGACGACCGCTTCCACTGTGCGCGAGGTGGCGCGCTTCCCCGGGCATCGGGCGGTCAGCGCCGCTGGCACGGCCACCGTGCGCTCGACCGGGACATACACCACCTTGGGCAGGTCAGGCTTCTCGGCCTTGCTGCAGCTGCCGAACCCGCACAGCGGCAGGGCCGCAGCCAGGATCACAGCAACGGAATGGCGTCGCATAGGGTCTGCTCCAACTGCTGCCGGCATCCCGGCTGGTTCTTGGCCGCCTGCAGGGCCTGCTCGGCCTGGGTGGCGCGGCGCTGGCTCTGGGCTGCGGCTGCCTCGGCCAGGCGTGCGGCCTCTTGGGCTGCCTTCTGCTGGTGGGCGGATTCGTCGATGGCCAGCTGCGTCTGGCGGTTCACTTCCTTCAGCAGCTCGCCGCAGGCATTGGCGGCACGCAGGTTCTCGGCCGCCTCCTTGCGCGCGTCGTCGCGCTGATCGTTTGCCTTGGTGATGCTGGCCTCGGCCTTGGCAGCGGCCTTGTCCTCGCCACGCTGGCAGCCCGCCACGAACAGACCACCGGCCAGCAGTGCCCACAGGCCCACGCGGATCAGGTCCGCATACGGGCGGATCGGGTCAGCGATCAGCACGGCGGTTTCTTCCGGGCCAGCACACGGGCGATGACGCCGAGGGCGCCCAAGGCACGGATGGACCACTTCGCCGGGTTCGGCAACTCGTCCATCCAGCCCATGGCCGCGATCGCGTCGTACACGTCGGGGAACAGGGTCACCAGGCCGAACACCCAGACCGAGGCCAGCTTCCAGGCCTTACGCCAGTTGTCGATCAGCTGCAGCTTCACTTTAGCCCCCTGAGCTGCTTCAGCTCGCGGATGTCTGCCTTGTTCTGCTCTACCTGCACTGCCTGCTTGGCCAGTTCGAGCTTCAGCGCCGGGACGTCCGCCAGCTGGGTGTTCATGATTTGCAGCTGCTGCTGCAGGCCGGTGATCTGCTGGTTCGTTACCTGCTGCTGGGTCAGAACCGATTGCATGGAACCAACCAGCCAGTAACCGATGCTCACAATGGCGCCGGCGATGACAAGGGCAATCCAACGCTCCACTGGGCCGAGGGAGATCTTGGTGCGGCCGTCCTGGCTCGGCTGGGCTTCCATCGTCATGCCCCAAGCACCTTCAGCGCGCGGGAGTACCGCGAACGCCGGTCCGCCGCTCCAATCTGGCCACCGTTCACCCGGTCCGTGATCTCGTCGAATCGGCCTGCGTCCGCCAGCTTGTTGAGGTTCCGAGAATCCCAGAACGTCGCTGCTGCCAAAGCGCCCCACTTCGGCTGCTCCAGTTCCTCAGGCTTGGCCTCGAAGTCAGGCACGCCCTTGATGCCCTTCGCCCGCAAAGCATCGCGGATGGCCGCATAGTTGGCCCGGCCGGTGTTATGGATAGGACCACGGCCGCGATAGCGGTAGCCATCGCCACTCGCCTCGGGGCCATTGCCCATCCGGTTGGCGTAAGCGTTGTTTCCGATCGCAACCGGCTTCCGTTCCAGCGCGCGCGCCAGGTCGTTCGGCTTCCTCGGCTTGGCCTTGGGGTCGACGGCGTAGCGACTGGGCCAGGTGTCGGCCATGCCCTGCGCACCGTAGTTCAGGTTCTCGAGGGTCCGGGTCAGGCTCGCCGACTCGTGCCCGACCTGCGCCAGGAACGCTGCCACTCGCTTCGGGGTGCTGATACCGAACGCCGTGCAGGCGTCGGTCAGGGGCTGAGCCCACTGGGCGGCGACGGCGGCACTGCAGCCAACCGCCTGCTGGATTGTAGAGGCGGTCAGGATCATGGGTCGGTCCGGAAATGAAAAACCCCGGCTGTATGGCCGGGGTCGGGTCGTGCGCGATGGTAGAAAATTACGGACTTTTATATGGAGCGCGCAACTCCACAGCCACTCGATGCTTCTCCATGGCCGCAGCTACCTGTTTCGAGCGGACGTGCTCGGCCTCTCTCCTCCTTTCCAGGACCGAACGAGATACGGTAGACAGGTCGATCTGGCGCAGGTTTCTGCCGTCCACCTGCTCAATCAAATCGTTCATAGCCGTCTCAAGCAAGCTCTTGCTTTCCTCACCCCAGTCGAATCGAAACCACTCGCCGACTGTCGAGTACTCGCACAGGTGCAGATGCATCGCTCCCTCAGCCGCCCGGGCCAGGGCAGTAGACCGGCAGGTGAAAGCCATCGCTCTCAGCAGCGGAAGCGGACAGGCCGTCTGGATCGACACCAGCCGAGACTCAGGGTGGCTGCTCATCCCAACCTTTACGTACATCGGCCCCGAGCCATCACGGGCCATCACGACGTACACGTCGCACGTAGAGTCAGGCTTCTGCCGCCAGCCGGGCTTGCGTTGCAACGAGAAATTCACGTGCAGCGGGTTTATCACGCCGCATCCCTTGAAAGAGTCACCACGAACTGCCGCTCAGCACCCGCCATCGCATCGCTCATCTTCACCAGAATCCATTCATACACCACGCGCCACCTACGCGGATAGTCCGATGGGTCGCAACCGATGGCCAAGGCGCGGCGCCGATCAGGGTTCGGTTCCAGCCCGGTGCCACGGCACTCCTTGCACATCGTAACCTTTGCTTCCTCCATGCTGTACTGTCGGCCGCCACAGGCCATGCACTTGTTGCCGCCAGACAGCTCAACTATGGCTGCCCGGGCGATCGCCGGTAGATGATCAGCAGTGTTCTTTGGCCAGGTTGCTGCCCGTGCTACTGCCAACTCTGAACGGCACCGGGCCACTTCATTCCGCTGCGTGGTGGTCGGCGACCTGCCTGCGAATGATACGGCTGCCTCGGCCAGCTGCAGATCCAGGTGAACCTCCGTCAGCTTCCTGGCCTGTCTCGCAAGCTCAGGCATAACGAGCGACAGGATGGCGTCCCTCAGGGCGCCTTGCCTGAGCGCCGCGCCGTCCGGCCACCAGCACGCCTCCAGCAGCTCCCGGCCCAGCCCGGCCGGCACCATGCCCAGCGCCGCGGCAATGTCCTGGTTCGTCAGGTCCGGCTTTCCGCCGCCCCGGCCGATATCGAACTTCACAGTGGTCGGCCCCAGCCGTCCCATCGCCTCACGTGGATTCATGCCCCTTCCCCTATCGTTGAGTGGCCGGCCGCTGCCGGCCCGCCCGTAATCCGCACCACCACTTGGCCACCCGGCCGACGCTCATCCTTCACGAACAGGTGCGCCTGGAACCGCCCGTCATCGATCCCGAGCAACTGGGCGATTCCGTCCCGGTACGCCTTGCAGCGGCCAGTCATGTTGTCGTCGTCGGGCAACTTCTTGCCCGGCGCCTGGTAGCAGTCGATCCACAGGTGCAGCCGCCCCGGCGGCAGCACCATGCCGCGCCAGCCCGCCTCGTTCGCCAGCACTGCGGCCGTCTGCCGGGCCAACTTCGTGGCCCGGGCCTTTACCCGGAAGTGCACGCGCGCGTTCGGCGACAGATCCTTGCTCGGCCAGGGGAGCACCAGCTCCAGTGCGCGGTCAGGCACCCGGCACCTCCGGGCGAACGGCCCCAGCAGGCGTCTCGATCAGGGCCCATGCCTGGTCAGCCAGTCGGCGAGCGAGCGGCTTCGACTGGGCCCTGCAGCCAACAAAGTCAGAGGCGGTCACCACATCCCGCAGTAGCTGGCGCAGCTGCGTATGGTTCACCAGCACATAGCCATCCGGCGGCGTCAGGGCAGTGGCGATGGCTTTGATTGCCACAGCATTTGCGTCGCTTGCCGCCAGAGGATCGCCCTGCTGGAACCCTGCCGCGCTGTAGTGCGACAACAGCAACTCGCGCGCCCGCTTCTCGATGGCGTCCATCAGGCCACCTCCGGGCGAGCAGCAATCAGCGCCGCATAGACAGCATCGATCTGATCCTCACCGGCGAATCCCGGAAATGCGGCACATGCGTCATCCAGCATCTCGGCAGTAGCTTCCAAGGGCATCAGCACCCACCCCTCGGGCGGGGTCAGCGCCGCAACTACGGCGCGGAGCGCTTCCCCGGCATTGATCCGTTCGCCCTCGTCGTAGTCCTCGCGGTCGAGGTCGCACTCGCCGCAAAGAAGATCCAGAGCCCTGCTCTCAATGGTTTCGGTCAGGCCGGTCTCGGCGGCCGCCGCGGCTGGAACATAGGGAATCGCCGTCTCGCCATTCTTGAGTACGTGCCCTGGCGGCTCCGACGTTTCCATGGCGAACGCCAGCCCCTTTGAATTCAGCACAACCCACACGCGGGCCGGGCCGCTCATGCTGCCTGCTCCCAGCTGGCCGTCAGGCGCAGCACCTGCCCGCCCCGCGCCTGGAACTGCTCCACAGTCTCGGCCGCCCGCTGGCCGCTCTTCTCCTTGCCCCACGGCTTGGCCGGGGCCAGGTCGGCGCGAAGATCCACCCGTGCACGGTTGATCGTCATCTTGTCCGGCGCGCGAGGGGAGGCGCCGGCACGCTTCGATGCACGGTAGGCCGCCTGCTTCATTGCCTTGTCTGCCCTGCACTTCTCCCGCTGCTCGTCGGTGACAACAAAGGTGCGGCGCATCCCCTGCCCGGAATTCTGGTACTCGGCTCGCTGCCCGCTGCCCTCCTTAGCCAGGAAGCCCGATGCGACCAAGTCGCGGACCGCACTGCGAATTCGGGAGCGCAGCTCCACTGTGTCAGCTTTGGCCAACGCGCACAGATCCCGCATCCTCAGCCGTGCCTCGGGAAAGGATTCGAAAAGCCGGCGCACCGAGCCCGCGTAGGTGTTGGTTCTGTCCATCATGCTGCTGCCCTCAGTTTGTTGATGTAGGTCTGCTGGGCGATCAGGTCGTCGTTCGACCCGAACGCCTCGTGGAACCTCTTCGAGTAATGCAACGGCGGCCCCCAACGCTCCACCATCTGCTGTTCGGTCATGCCCTCTCTCAAGTAGCGCTGGTGGTGCCACTGGCACAGCGCGTAGCCGAAGAAGTGGCCGCGCCGCCGGTCCCCTGATTTGGCGTGGTTGTACTCGCAGCCGTAGACCACGTAGCGCTGCGCCATCAGGCCCTGCGAGTACCGCACCAGACAGGCCATGCAGGGGCCGGTCTTGGCCAGTTCGATCCGGGCCGCTTCTTCCTTGTTCGGCGGCGGCGCCTTCGACCACATCAGCGCGCGGCCTCGTCCGCCAGACGCCACCCGTGCTGCCAGGCCTCGGCCTTCTCGCTCAGCGGGCCGGCACGGCGGTTGGCGCCGTCCTCCGTTTCGCATTCGATCCACACCAGGTGCGGGTTGTCGCTCAAGCGCTGGCCGTTCAGCCGCGCCGAGTAGCCTGCGTTGATCTCCTTGGCGTACCGGCTGCGCGTGTTGTAGTTGGCGAAGTCCATCAGCAACGCGCCAACTCGTGATCGCGCGGAACGGTGAAGCCTGCAGCGCGCGCGTGGCCACCGCCCCCATAGAGCTTGGCCACCTCGCTCACGTCCACGCCGTCATCGGTCGAGCGCAGGCTGAACACCCGACCCTCCGCCTTGTCGTAGTAGCAGGCGGCGAACGGATGGCCCTTGGCCATCAGGTGACCCGCGTCGCTTGCCAGGGTATAAGGCAGGCTGGCCACCGGCACGTCGTAATGGCCGATCACCATCTGGCGCTTAGCGACCTCCACCAGCTCAGCCACGTCCTTGTGGTGCTTGCGCTCAATGGCGACACCTTGAGCGCGCAGGGTCTCAATGGGCGTCGCCGCAAGCAGATCCCACACATCGAAGTTGTACGGGTAGCTGAAGATGGCCGCCTGTACCTCGCGCGTGCCACGAAGAGCGAAGCGCCACAGGTCGCGATCTTCTACATAGTCGATCAGTTTTGGACGAGCCATTCCGGGATGGAAGAAGTCCCAGGCGATGCCGGCGCCGCTGCGCTCCATATCGAACAGCGCATAGATGTTGGCGTGGGGAGCACCTTCGCACTGGTCCTGATACACACAGCCCAGGAAGTAGTTCCAGGTCTTCGGCGCCGTCCATTCCAACGCATCCATCCTGAAGACGGTCAGCGCATCGGGACGCCCACTGCTACATGCTGGAAGCTCGGCCTCTGCGCTCTTGTGATGATCCAGAATCAAGATTGAGCGAGCCGCCTTGCGCATCACCATCAGCACTTCCGGCTTGTAGCAGAAGTCCACCAGGATCACGTCGCGGCCGGTCACGTTCGGCGGCGGGGTGCCATGCACACCGGGGTGGAACTCGGCCTCGATGGCCTGGCGGACGGCCCATGCCGCGCTGAAGCCGTCGGCGCAGTTCGAGTGGTAGATGACGAGAGGTTTCATCGATGCTGTTCCTTGAAGGGTCGGGCAGCGCGCGTCAGCGCAGTTCCGGCACGGGGCCGGCGTATCGGGTGATCGGGATCTGGCGCATGCCGTCACGCCAGACCGTGGTTCCGCGGGCGGCGTACAGCACGAGTGGCTTGATCCCGTAGCCGTAGGCCAGATACCAGCCGGCCTCGGCCACCGGCTCCGAGGCCGGGCGGACTTCCAGGGCGAGGTGGTCTTGGCTCATTGCGCGCCCGCCTGCAGCACGCCATCAGCTCCCATGGCCTCAGCCTCGGCCGCCGACAGGCCAAGTTCGCGGGCGATATCAGCCATGTGGCCCTGCACCTGCTCGCGGGTGGCGGGCGCTGAGTCACGGCGCTCCTGCTGAATCTCCCCCGCCGGCGCCGGCGGAAGGTCGCCGCCGCGCATCAGGTGCTCCTTGGCCTGGTCATAGGCCTCGCGCAGCAGGCGATCGGCATGCTCGGCGCTGGACATGCGGTAGCGGTGCCCGTCGAGGTACTGCCACACCAACCGGGTGAAGCCGTCCTGCCGGGTGCCGTCCGCGCGTACCGCCGCGAACGACGGGATACCCAGGCAACGCATGCGGAACTCAGGCAACGTCGGCGGCCAAGGGTCAGCGCAGGCGATACAGGCGCTGATGCCGCCGGCCAGCTGCTCACCGCTCAATCCGGCTAGCCCCTTCGCCCACGTCAGCGCGGCGCCCTGATTGGGGTTGTCGCCATAGCTGCTGGTCCAGCGGCTCCCGTAGACCTCAGCCATCCGAACCCACAACGTGCGCGTCACCGTCGATGACAGCACCGGCTTGGCCGGCGCCTCGGCGCCTTTGGTCGAAACGGCGCTGCTGCTCCTCACGCTCGCCTTCGGCAGCGTGGCGCAGGACTCGTTCGGCAGCAGACTCGCGATGGCTTCCATGGGCGGCTCCAGAGGTTCGGGTGGTGTTCGGCAGGTCACGCTCAAGCCATGCGGCTTCGAAGCCCTGCCAGTTGCGGGTGCAGCACTTCGCCAGGCACTGGTCGACCGTGAAGCCCATGGCAGCGGCCAGATGCAGCTCGCGGCCGAAGCTCTCGAGAACGGTCGGGGTCACCGCAGCGCGGCGGGTGCGGCGAAGGTGAAGCCAGTCGCCCAGCACCTGCGGGGAGGGCGAGGCCGGCCAGGACGAAAAGTCGAGATCCACCGCCTGAGCAGACGGCGCGCTTGCGCGCTTGCTCTTCTTTGGTGGTTCTACTGATGGATCTATGGTGGTTTGGGTGACACGGGTGTCACCCGTCTCTGCTCCATTTGTCACCCGTCCATTACCCGTGGTGTCACCCGTCCGTGCCCGATCTGTCACCCGTGACAAGTTGTCACCCGTCGGGGTGAGTCCCCCACGCATGATCGCGGCGGCATTCAGCTGGTACTGGCGGGTCATGCCGGGCTTTCCGCCCAGGGAATTACCCACCACCGAAAGCCAACCGGCCTCGATCAGGGTGTGCAGGACGCGCTTGGCGTTGCGCTCGCTCATGGATGCGCGGATGGCAACCGCCTTCACCGACGGATGCAGGCTGGCGCCTTCGTCATTCGCCCAGTCGCACATGGCCAGAAGCACCAGCTTCGGCGAGGCCGGAAGATCCAGGCGCCACGCGGCGGTCATCAGGGAAATGCTCATTTCAGACCACCAACTGCAGGTTTTCGCCGGGGGCTACGGCCCACCAGGTGCATGCGCTGCGGCGAGACACCTGGCAGGGCTTCTTCGGGCCGCGCCAGACCAAACCAGCCTCTGCCAACTCAGGCAGGCGGCGGGCGAGCATGTATCGGTCCAGCTGCATGCGATGCGCCAGTTCGTTGCTGGTGAGGCCAGAGGCACGCTTCACGGCGGACAGGGCGACAGCCTGCTGGTCCTCCTGCAGACCGCTGTCGACGACGTGGCGCGCAGCTTCGTGGCTGGTGCTGGGATCGGTGGCGCGGGCCGGATGGTTCATCGGCGCGCCCTCCCCTTGCCCGCAGCCCGCGCCACGTTGCGCTCCAGGCGGTGCGCCATCGTGCGCAGCGCACGCACCTCGCTCACCATCAGCTCGGCCTCGTCGCTGTCGATGCAGCGGTCAGACATGGCCTCCACAGCGGAGCCCGACAGCTTGCCCACGCGCGAGGTGATCTCCAGCAGCTTCGTCTGGATGGCGCCGATCTCGTCCGACCAGCCGCCTTCCGGCGGCGGCGGGACCACGTCCACGGCCATGCCGAACTGGCCGGCCAGCGCCTGCATCCACTCCAGCGCGTACTCGCAGCCGCCCGCCTTCTCCTGCATCCACTCGGTCAGTAGTTCGGCGTGCTCGATCGTCAGCGACTCACCCTCAAGGCCGCGCAGCTTCGCGCGCAGCGTCTCCGGGTGCATCGACTTGCCGCGGCGGTCGGCCAGGTAGGCAGCTGCATCGGCCACGCCGCCGGGCGTCTTGCGCACGGAGTTGTAGAGCACGTCCAGCCAGTTCAAAGAGGAGGTTCGGCAAGTCATGGGTCACCTTGGGGAGACAGGTGTTTAAAGGTTTTTCGGGGCATTGCGGCGGCGCATCATGTGCGCCATGGACTACTACTCAGGGACGACTGGCGCCGCCCTCCTTGCGCTACGCTGGATGTGCCAACAACCAAGCCCGCAAGGAGGGCGACATGAGCTCGAAATCGACGACTGCAGAACTGCGCGCGCTACGTGCAGTGGTTACCGTTCTTGCGCGCAATCAGCCGCAGCGCGAAGACTTCAGGGATCAGGTGATCGAACTGGTGAAACATCAGGCGTCGACGCTTTCGCGACAGGAGGCAGAGGACATGATTCAGGCCGCGAAGGACCTGATCGACGAATAGCGTTCCGTCGGTTCTGGTCGGCGTGCCAAAGCCTGGTTGCTTCGCGCAGCCCGGCCTTGGTCCGCTGCTCCTGCAGCAGCTCGTTCTTCGAAGGCTTGGCCAGCCAATCGCGCAGCCAAAGCCGGGGATTCCACTTATCGGACAGCGCGCGCATATCAGGCCACCTCAATAGGGGCGATGCGGTCTGCATCGGGGTCTTCGTTCGCCGGCTGCGCCGGCTCCTGCTGCTCGGCGTGCCCCAGCAGCTTCATCACCTGCGGCAGCGCAGGGACCATGTCCTCATCCGCCCAGGCCTCGACCTGCTCGACCGGAAGCTGCAGCAAGATGGACAGGTGCTTGTCGCTGTCCATACCCAGCTTGGCGCGCAGCGCGCGCTTGCTCATGCGGCTGTCCAGCAGCGGGCCCAAGTCTTTGATTGGCCGGGACGCGTTCCCCTTGGGCTGCGTCGTTCGGCGCTTACGGCGACGGGCGGCAGCCAGGTCAACCAGCGCCTTTCCGACCGCATAGGACGGACGCCGCTTGCCATTGCGGATTCGGTTGATGGTGGACTGCCGCACACCCACGGCAGAGGCGATGGCCTCATCCGTCAGGCGGGCGGCACGCAGTTCGTCGATGGCAGCGATGGGGTCCATACCCCGATTATGCCTATAGGAATGTCCCGGTCAAGCAATTAAATGCCTATAGGCATTCGACCCGACGAACGGTAACCGCGAACCTTCCGCTATGGACTTTCTCATCAAGAATCTGCGCTTTCTGACCACTTCCCAGCTGCAGGGCGGCCAAGGCCGCGCCAGCTCCGCTGCGGGTGTCGGCCAGCCGGCCATCAGCAAGATCATTAACGGCACGACCAAGATGCCGGGCTATGCCACCGTCGCCGGATTGGCGCGCCATTTCGGCGTGTCGATAGACGACCTGGTCTGGCGGGACCTTGAAGCACAAGGCCCGTCTCAGGCGTCTCAGAATGTGGGATTGGACCCTGCAAAGCTGGCCTCCCTGATCGAGACAGTAGAGGCGGCAACCGCGCAGAGCGGCCGTAGCGTTCCTGCAAGGCTCAAAGCCCGCATGATCTCCGCTCTGTATGCCCACGATCCGGAACTGGCAGCCAGCACCCCGCAAGCGGTGCAGGCACTCCTGGCAAGCATAATGATGACGGTGGAAGAGACATGAACCCCTTGCTTCGTGACGAGCTCGCAGCGCTGATCGCAGAGGAAATGACCCGGCCGGAGGCCAAGCGAACCGAGTCCGCCACGAGGCGAGACGCCATGTTGCGCCGGATCATCGACCTCCAGACGCTGTATCAGCTCGGATGGCTGGTGCGGCAAGAAACGATGCACGTCTACGGAGTTCTGGAATGTCTCTCGGATGCAGACCTGGAGTCTCTGATCGACACGCTGCAGCGCGCTGAACAGGCCATCCACGATGGGGTGCCGTTCGTAGAAGTAGGCCTGATCAAGGGCGCCACCTGCACTTGGGTGGCATGATTGGCCGAGGCCGGCTTGTCGCCGGCCATGGAGGCTCTATGGATCCGATCTTCGGAACGGGAAATCTCGTTCTTCAGGTCCTCTTCTTGATCTTTGCGATCGTCTGGATGTTCGTCCCCTTCGCCATCCTGGCGATCCGACGATTACTGGTTCAGCTGGTCCAGAAGCAGGACGAAACCAACCACCTTCTCCGTTCGCTCATTGCGCCGAGGAACCCGCAAAGCGCACCCGACACATCGACAGAGCGGGATCGCCCGACCCTGGGCAACATCATGAAGCAGGTCCGCGAGGGCTAACAGCAGCCTGAAACCGATGAATGCGGGCATACCGTTCGTCGGCTCCTGCAAAATATTATGCCTATAGGCATTGACGATCCAATTCCTATAGGCATACTCATCTCCAGCCGCCCACGAAGCCTCCCAGCAGAGGCAGGGCGCCGGAGACCAACATGCGCACCGCAAACCGGCCCCTCTGGGCCACCCTCCGCCCAATCGCCGCCGCCTTCGCGGCCGCGTTCGGCGAGGCCTTCAGCAGCTGCGTCAGCAGCAGGAAGGCCTGAGCCATGGCCGCGTTCACCAGCACCAGCCGCGGCGCAGCCCGCGTCGAATCTAGGCCCCACGCCGGCACCGTCGTCGTCCAGGTCGGAGGCTCCGCCCTACTCAGCCTGACCTCGGTCGAGGCCCGTGAGCTGGCCGAACACCTGGCCGTCTGCGCCGACGCTATCGACGAAGGCGCGACCGAAGTCGCCACCATTGCCCGCTCCAAGCCGCTGGCTCTCCAGCAGGCAGCAGCCGCATGAGCGCCGCCCTCGACCACCACTCCAACGCTCAGCGCGCCGCTGCAGCCGCTGGCATCGTCGCCCGCGCCGGGCGCCGCTGGGGCCTCCTCCCCAACCAGGTCATCGCAGCCGCCAGCTATGCCGCCAATGCCGTCCTGCGGCAGGGCAAGAGCGCTGCAGGCGCTGTCGCGGCCGCTCGCCGTGCAGCGCGCGCGCAGGCAGGTGCTGCATGAGCCGCAGATACAGGAACGAGCTGCCGCAGCTCGACGCAGCCCTGTCGACTTTGGAGCGGGCCGCCCGCGAGGCATTCGGTGTCGCACAGGATGACTATCCGCCCGGTGCCAGCTGCATCGTCCGTTCCCAGCGCTACGGCCATCCCGTTGTCGAACGCAGGGCACTGATCGTCAGCACGACCGTGGATCTGCACATCGGCATCGATGGAACGCCCTGGGCGTCGGTGAGCATCCGGACAAGGAACCTCAAAAGCGGAAAGCACCGCGTCTTCTATCCATCCGTAGAGGTCGCCGGACAGCCCAGCGTCCGCGCCATGGCTGGTGCCGAATGACCGACCACGACTTCTTCGCCGCCATGGCCGTCGGCATCCCGCCTATCACCCCGCCTGTCGGCCCGGCGCCGGTGCCGGCCGAGCCCTCCGCCGAACAGGAGACCGAGTAATGCGCCACCTGGCCCTGCCCTTCTTCTGCGCCGTCGTCGTCGGACTGCTCCTCGCACTGCTCCCTTGGGCACTGCGCAACCAGGTCGACGCCGTCGCCCTCGCCTGCGCCATCGGCGCCGTGTTCTTCGCATGGCGCTGCTGGGAAGACCTCCAGACCACCTGGCCAGCCTTCAAGGCCGAAATGCAGCGCCGCACCGCCGAGCGGCAGCGCGCGCCGATGGCCGCTGACGACACCCACTGAGCAACCGCCCGCCCGGGTGACCGGGCTCCGCGCCGGCCGGACTTCCACTCGCCGGCAACCCACTCGAGGGAACCGCATGCGCAATCAACTCGACATTTTCGACGACGACCCGGCGCGCCTCGCAAAGGCCAACCGAGACGCCGCCGACTATGCCCGGAAAGACGTGCAGTTCCCTCCGAAGATCCGCCAGGAACGAGCAGCCCACTACACCGCCGAGGCGGAGCGGCTGGAAGCACTGGCAGCTCTCTGCAGTCCAACCAGCGCCGCCGACGGCGGCACCCACAGCAACGCGAGGAACGCACGTTGAACGCCATCACCATTCGCACCAAAGGCGAAGCTGAGATTTCCATCTCCGCTGCGACCATCCTGCCCGGCCAGCTGATCGAACTTGAGCGTTGCCAGGTCATCGACCACCACGCCACCGGCCATACCAAGCTGTTCGCCGATGGCACCAGCGCTGCCGGCAGCGACTCGCGCACCGACCACGTCGCTGTGATCGACCATGCCACGGGTCTGATGTGGGCCGTGAAGTCCATCGGCGACAACGACGGCGATCCCATGAGCCAGGCCGACTGCGAGAAGGCCTGCAGCGAGCTGCGCCTGCTCGGCCACGACGACTGGCGCCTGCCCACTCGCGCCGAGCTGGCCGCCCTGGTCGACGAAACCCGCCACGAGCCGGCCATCGATACCGCCCTGTTCCCCGGCGTGCTGCCGCGGTGGCACTGGACCAGCACGCCCTGCGCCTGGTCCTCGGCGTCCGCGTGGCTCGTCAATTTCGACCTCGGCCTCGTCTACTACCTCCACCGCAACGGCTACGGGTTCGCGTTGGCCGTGCGTCGTGCCGGTCAGTAGTTGGTCCTTTTGACCCTTTCCCTGGAGCAACCATGAACCCCATCACCCTCAAGAAGATCGGCGCCGACCGCAACCAGCTGCCGGACGATTCCACTGACCACGTCGCCGTGTTCCTGCCCGACTACGGTCTGACGTTCACCGCCACCAACATCGTGGACAGCGACGTTCCGCACGCCGAATGTGAGGCCGCCGCCAAAGCCCTGGACCTGCTGGGCCACACCGACTGGGATCTGCCGACCATCGAGGAACTGCAGCTGCTGATCGACCGCAGCCGCTACTCGCCGGCCATCAACACCGACTTCTTCAAGGGCATCCAGAACGACTGGTACTGGTCGAAGACCCCGGCCGCCTGGTCCTCGGCGTCCGCGTGGCTCGTCCGTTTCGACTACGGCCTCGTCAGCGACCTCCACCGCGGCTACTTCGGGTTCGCGTTGGCCGTGCGTCGTGCCGGTCAGTGATTTGATTTTCTGCTGAGGCTTTCTCGATGACTTCCCGGTTCCAGCCCCCGCCCATCATCAAGGCCGCCGAACGCATGGCGGTCGAGATCGAAAACGCCGTGCGCCGGTTTGCCCGCTACCACCGCTACCAGATCGGTAGCGACCTCCGCGCGCGTTCCCAGCAGGTGTTCATCAACGCCAACAACGCCTGGCGCGAACGCGCCGAGCAGGCGCGGTGGGTGGCGGTGCTGGTGCGGGATATCGATGCCCTCAAGCAGCTCCTGCAGATTGGCAAGGGGGTTGGCGCCTTCGCCAGCTTCCGCCAGTTCGAAATGCTTATCCGCCTGGCCGAACAGCTGGGCTCCCAGGCGGGCGGCTGGCGCCGCCACCTGGCCAGTTCCTCCCATGCCCAGAATGCGCAAGCCGATGGCGCCGCGCAGCGTGGCAAGAAACTGAGTACCCGTACCGCCCTCGCGGGGGCTAACTCATGACGAAGCCGCGCTATCCGCATCCGGGCTGCGCGGCCTGGTCGAAAGTGTATGGGGAGGCGGCCGCCTGGTCCTCGGCGTCCGCGTGGAACGTCAATTTCAACAACGGCAACGTCAACAACAACCACCGCAACAACAACGGGTTCGCGTTGGCCGTGCGTCGTGCCGGTGAGTTTCAGGGAGAGGTAGGCCTGCAGGAGTTGTACCAAGCATGGCGGCGCGCACGCCGCCAGAAGGTTCCGAGCTTCAACCAGCTGCGATTCGACCACCGCTGGGCAGACGGCCTGCTGCAGCTGCAGCGCGAGCTGCTGGCCGGCACCTGGGCACCGCGCCCGTCGACGTGCTTTGTGGCCACGCGGCCCAAGGCGCGCGAGATCCACGCGCCGGACTTCGCCGACCGCGTGGTGCACCACTGGCTGGTGCCGCAGCTGGAGGCGCTGTGGGAGCCGTCGTTCATCCACGACAGCTACGCCAACCGCAAGGAACGCGGCAGCCACGCGGCTGTGCGCCGGGCCCAGCAGTTCGTGCGCCAGGTGCACAGCGGCGAGGGCGGCGGCTGGTATCTGCAGCTGGACGTGGCCAATTTCTTCAACAGCATTCACCGGCCCACCCTGTGGCGGATGCTGCGCACGCGGCTGCAGCGCCAAAGCGCGGCAAAGGTTGTCCAGCAGGCCACTCACGCGCTGCTGCGTCGGTCTCCGCTGCACGCAGGCGTCCAGTACCGGGCAACGGCCTCTGAGCAGGCTCAGGTTCCGGCGCACAAGCGCCTTGCCAATGCACCCGCCGGCCGAGGCCTGCCGATCGGCAACCTCTCCAGCCAGTTCTTCGCCAACGTCTACCTGGACGCGCTGGACCAGTTCGCCAAGCACGTGCTCAAGGCCAAGCGCTACCTGCGCTATGTCGATGACTTCGTGCTGTTCCACCACGACCGCGAGCAGCTGGCGGCCTGGCGCGACCAGATCGAGGCCTTCCTGAGCGACGAGCTCGGGCTGCGCCTGAAAGCCGAGCAGAAGCTCTGCCGTCTGACGGACGGCCTGGACTTCCTCGGCTACGTGATCTACCCGACCTACACGCTGGCGAGGCGGCGCGTGGTCGGCCATCTTCACACGGCGCTGGCCGAGTGGGAAGGCCAGCACGTCCAGGGCGGCCAGCTGCGAGGCACACCCGCGGACTTCCGTGACTTGTCCTGCCGCATCGCCAGCTTCGCCGGCCACCTACAGCACGCCAGCAGCCACCGGCTCATGCGCCGCATCCACAACCGATTCCCGTGGCTGCGCTCAGCAGCCCGGCCCCGGAGATTCAGCCATAAGGCCGAACGCCGGACCCACTCCTTCCAATGGCACCAGCACAAGGAAACTGCATGAACACCACCAACCAAGGCGGAATCAAGCGGTATGAGGCTCACGACAGCTGCGAGCTGGTGAGCGATGGCCCTTACGTTAATTTCGCCGACCACGAGACCGAAATCGCTCGCCTGCGCGCCGAGGCCGACGCGCTGCGCGTGGATGCACTGAGGTATCAGTGGCTCTGTGAGGATCACGCCGACGCAGATACGCGTCGACGCAGAAACGACCTCCTCGAGTACTTCCGCGTTCGAAGCTACAGCGCAAACAGCACCGCCATCGATGCGGCTATGAACTTGGCCGCCAGCCAGCCAGCGCGCCAGCAGCCGGCCTACAACGCGGCCGGAATTTCGCTGACCGCGTGCCAGCTGCATGAAGCGCTGTTGATGGCGGGCGACCCCGAATTGGATGTCCCGTTCGAAGACCGCAGCCTTGTCCGGATTTTCTCAATGGAATCGGGCCACAGCGGGCCCGGTCTCTACTGCGAATGCGTGGACGCCGAGGAAGAGGGCTGCATCTTGCTGGACGGGACCGCTCCCGCTATCGGCCAGACCACGCGGTCCTTGGACCTGGTGCCGCGTGCGATGGATACCGCGCCCCGGGATGGAACCATGGTTCGCCTGCTGGTGAAGTTCGAAGAGAACGCCACCGAGGACACCGCCGAACCGGCGTGGACCATCGGCGCGTGCAATAACGACAACGTTGGTGAGGATGAACGCATTGGCTGGCAGTTCGCCGGCTGGTGCTGGACCCACGACCACTTCACCGAAGGCAAGGGCACGCCGGTCGGCTGGCTGCCCCTGATCGACAGCCTGCCGGTGCGCAATGGCTGAGCATCCGAGCCTCAACGACCGCGCCGTGGCCGCCCTCGCCGAAGTGTCTGGCATGGACCGCGACATAGGGACCGACGATCCCGAGCGCCACATCGTGTGGCAACTGAAGAACCAGGCCTGCGGCGTGCTGGCCGACGCGTTCCAGCTTGCACACAACCTCGCCCACCTGGCTGAAACCGTCCGCCGCGACATGAGGGCGGCGGTGGCCGATGCCCGCAAAAAGGACACCTCCAATGGCTGAGGGCTTAAACCAGGCCAAGCACACCGCGCGCGTGCTCCTCTCGGAGTGCCGCGCACGCCGGCACGGCCACGGCTTCTGGTTCGCCTTCAACGCGGCACAGCGCGCGCGCATGCGCGCCTCTGCCCCCGCCCCGCTGCCGGCACCGCCGCGCGCACCGGCACTGCCGGCCCAACTGGACCTGTTCGCATGACCGCCCTACCGCTTCCGACGGGCTTCCAGCTCCTGCAGCACAGCGGCCAAACCGCCGTTGCTGGCCAGCGATCGCTCGTGTGGCGTTTGCCCCGCCTGTCCACCATGCAGCCAAGCCGACGAGTCTTTACGCAGGACCACGTTCGCCGCCTCCAGCACCACCAGGTGTCGCGCATTGCGCTGATGCTCGGCCAGCTTCGGGCCGAACACCGACAGAAGGCTGGTGGCCGGATCCTGCAGAAGCTGCTCGGCATCGCCGGGAATGTGTTTGCCGTGGTGTATCTGGCTGGCCAGTGCATCCAGAAGGTCGGCCAGCGACCGGTCAGCGCCAGGAGCCATGGCGGCCCGGATCTGCTGCCGCTGCCAATGAGTCGTCGGCCGCTTGGCCAATACCAAGTCCTGAACGTCAGCGCTCTGTCGCAGAGCGCCCGCCTCAGCCTTGGCGCGGAGCCACAACTCCGCATGCGTCGAATTCGCATATTGACTCATGCACGCCAGTGTATGCCTGCAATCAACCACGTTTCCAATGGAGCTGACACATGACCCAGGAACATATCAGCCACCCGGAAGGGTTGCCGAACTGCGCCGCCGGACACCGCGCGCGCCACATCCACGACAAGCGCTGCGCTTCCGCCGGCGGTGGCCACCTGGTCGAGTGCGCCTGCAGGTCGACCAGCAAGCATGCCGAGCCTGATGCGGCCATTGCGGCATGGCGTCGCCTGAACCGCGCTCCGCGCAGCGCGCGCCCCACCGCCGCGCCTGCGGCAACGGACAACGTGCTGCAGTTTCAGCTCGGCCTGGCCGAGCGCAAGCCGAAGACCCAGCGCGCGGCGCTGGCGTCGATCTGAGGGAGGGAATTATGGGCGCTGCCGAGAACATCCCATTCGAGCTGCGAGCCATCGGTGCCGAGGAAGTCGGTAGTCTGCTCGGCCTAGCTGCGCGAACGGTGCTGGAAACCGTCGCTTGCAGACCGGACTTCCCCGTCCGAATCAGCATGCGCCCGGCCACATGGATTGCCGGCGAGGTGCTGGCGTGGCGCCAAGCTAACCGAGCCGGTCAGCCAGCTCGTCGGCGTCGGTCTGGTAGTAAATCAAGAGGCTCTTCAGGTCCCGGTGGCCAATGACCCGGGCCAGCTCCATCACGTCCAGCTTCTTCGACAGCCGCCAGATCGCCTCTGCGCGGCTGTCGTGGAAGTGCAGGTTCTCGATCTGAGCGGCATCCCGCGCGCGGCGGAACAGGGTGTCTCGCGTACCGGGGTCCAGATCGAAAACGCTATCTGCGTCCTGCGGCAGAAGGCTGATGATCTCCCGCGCGCGGGCTGACATTGGCACACGGCGAACGTCGCCGTTCTTGGTCTTCGGCAAGGTCACGGATTTGGCCGACACATCGGACCACTTCATACCCAAGATCTCGCCAGCGCGCATGGCCGTCTCCAAGGCGAACATGAAGCACAACGCCACCCGGTGCTGAGCCGTCTCCGGCACGCCGCCGTCGTATCCCAGCGC
Organism: Stenotrophomonas sp. 62841_Sma; assembly: GCF_056482945.1. NCBI lineage: Bacteria > Pseudomonadati > Pseudomonadota > Gammaproteobacteria > Lysobacterales > Lysobacteraceae > Stenotrophomonas > Stenotrophomonas sp. 62841_Sma. The sequence continues at coordinate 2,899,779 of NZ_CM151224.1, forward strand.
CAGCGTCAGCCGGTCGATCTCCTCCTGGGCCACCCTGCGCTTCCGGCTCGCCGGCGCCTGCGGCCGGTCCACGTCCTTGATCGGGTCACCGTTCAGCCACCCCCAATCCTTCCGGCAGGATTTGAACACCGACTGCAGCAGGTTCATCTCGCGCCGGACGGAGGCGGGCGCGACCTGGCCCAAGCGGCGCTCGCGCCATTCGGCCAGGTGGATTGGCCGCAGAGCGGGCAGACGTACGAGCGCCAGGGGATCCCGCTCCAGAAGTCCCAGCCGGGCCAGCTCCCACCGCGCACCCTTGTGCTTAGGAGCCACCTCATCGGCATAGCGGCGCAGGGCGTCCTTCACGGTATTCTCTGGGAGGCGTGCACCCGTCAGCTCGGCTTCGCGCATCAGCGCCCACTGGACCGCCTGCGCCTTCGTGGGGAGGGTGTTCGACTCGCGTCGACCGTCCTTGTAGATCTCGGCACGCCAGGAGGTGCCGCGTCGTTGGATAGATGCCATGCCGCCAATGTTCGGCGTAATTCTGGCGTAACGCTATCGGGCAGGCACGGGCCAACACGTGATTAGAGCAATTCGCGCAGCGCGCGCAAGCCACTGAATCCGTTGGATATAGTCCCTATTCGGTCCTTAGCGGGATTGAGCGGGAAACGTGCCGTAGTGCCTTTCACCGGCACCACTGCATCAAAGGCTAGGTCCCCGACCTGGCCTTTTGCATTTTCAGGGCCCGGGCGCCGACACTGGCGACGATGCCAACGCCCGCCCTGCCTACGCTCCCTGCCACCCTGCCCGCACGGCTGCGTCCACTGCACGTGGATGATGCTGCCGCCTGGGCCCGTTATCTCTCGCTGCCGGGCGTGACCGAGCACACCAGCTGGGGCGACGTTTCCGAAAGGGCACTGCGTTGCCAGATCGCCGGTTACCTGCCCACGGCAACGGACCAGCGCTGGGCGCTGGTGGGCGCCGACAGCCAGCTGATCGGCACCGTTGGCCTGAACGGAATCGACCTGTCGCATGGCCGCGGCGAACTTGCCTATGATCTCGATCCGCGCTGGCAGGGTCAGGGACTGGCCACGCACGCAGCACGCGCGGTGCTCGAATGGGGCCATGCCGCACTCGCTCTGGTCCGAATCCAGGCGACTGTCCTGGACAGCAACGCCCGCTCGATCGCCGTGCTGGAACGCCTCGGCATGCAGCGCGAAGGCCTGCTGCGCGCTTACCGGCGGGTTCGAGGACAGCCCCGTGACTTCTGGATGTACGCCCGCGTCGAAGGCTCCGCGTCACCATGCTGAAACACAACTGCGACTTCCAACAAGCTTCGAAATAGACGCAGCGCACACTTTTCTTGCAAGCCACACATGCTTCTGCCTATCGTGATCCCAGCCGGAGCTGGGGGCGGGGGAATGCATGACGTTGCGTGCGGCACTGTTTTTTCTGGTCACGCACGCGCTCGTCATTGCCTTTGTTGGCCCGCAGGACCCGGTCGGCTCCTACCTGATGCTGATCACTGCGCCGTTGCTGGCTGCACTGGCCTGCGTGCGGCGTGCGCGTGACAGCCGCCAGGCGGCCTGCAAATGGCGGACGCTGGGCGCTGCCGTGGGCCTGTTCTCGCTGGCCCTGCTCGCGCTGCTGTACCGCAATGTGGCCGGCCTCGATCCTGCGCAGATGACCGTGTCTTCGCTGATCCTGTACGTGTTCTACCGCATCCCCCTGACCTACGTGGCCGCCAGCCCGGGCGGCGGCAATCGCTGCATCCGCGCGGTGGACCTGCTGATCATCGCACTGCTGTGGCTGCTGTACTTCGGGCACACGCGGGCGATGGCGCATTTCAACGCCGCATTGTGGACGCAGTGCCTGAACGCCATGAGCAACCTACAGAACAGCCTGGTGTTCTGCTTCGCGCTGATCCGCTTCCTGGCCGAGGACAATCCCGACCGCCGCGATTTCTTCCGGACACTTGCGATCTACGCGCTGGGCTACTTCCTGCTGGCGTTCTACATCAACACCTACCAGCCGCAGCTGCCTGACGGCAACTGGGGGGACCTGCTGATCAGCGGACTGTTCGTGGTGCTGGCCGTCATGGCCGCCAGCAAGCGCCGCTATCCGGCGGTGGAGGTATCGCGCAGCCTGCGCCGCATCGTCGACGCCGGCGTGCCGTTGATGCTGCCCTTGCTGCTGATGATGGTGGCGCTGCTGGTCGCGCGCCTGCAGCCCACCCTGGCCACGGTGGGCTTCATTGGTGCCATGCTCGGCTATGCCCTGCGCAGCGTGCTGAGCCAGGTGGAGATCCAGCGCCAGCGCGATGAGCTGGAAACGCTGGCGCGGCGCGATCCGCTGACTGGGCTGGGCAACCGCCGCATCTTCGACGAATCTCTTGGCAATGCCCGTGGCCGCGCACGCCGCCAGGGACTCGGGCTGGCGGTACTGATGATCGACATCGACCACTTCAAACGGCTCAATGACACCTATGGCCATCCGGAGGGCGATCGTCGCCTGCAGTCGGTCGCCGCCATTCTTGATGGCTGCCTGCAACGAGGTGACGATCTGCTGGCGCGCTATGGCGGCGAAGAGTTCATCGCCGCCCTGCCCTCGCCCGATGCCGCCCACGCACTGGGCCTGGGCGAACGGCTGCGCGCTTCGGTTGAAGCCGCAGCCCTGCCCGCCCCCGAGGCCACCGTCACCATCAGCATCGGCGTGGCCTGGCAGGCACCCGGCGAAGACCGCGATCCGCGCGACCTGGTCGAACGCGCCGACCAGGCCCTGTATCGCGCCAAACATGCCGGACGCAACTGCGTACGCGGCGACACCGATAGCAAGGAAGACCCGTCCGGTCGCCGCGCCTAGACCGCGTGCAGCCCCGCTGTTCCGTGCCGGTGCCCGGCCCCGCCCTGCACGCGGAAACTGGCCACGGTCTGCAGCAGCTGCGCCGACTGCTCTTCCATGCTGCGCGCCGCCGCCGACGCCTCCTCGACCAGGGCCGCGTTCTGCTGGGTGCCCTGATCGATCAGGTCGACCGCATGATTCATCTGCTGGATATCGTCGCTCTGCTGCTGCGAGGCCGTGCTGATTTCAGTCATCAGGTCACTGACCCGGCGCACGTTGGTCACGATTTCATCCATGGTACGGCCCGCGCTCTCAACCTGCGCCGTGCCGGCGCCCACATTGGCAACCGACTCATCGATCAGGTGCTTGATCTCCTTGGCTGCGCTGGCCGAACGCTGCGACAGCTCGCGGATCTCAGTGGCAACCACGGCAAAGCCGCGGCCATGTTCACCGGCACGCGCAGCCTCCACCGCTGCGTTCAGCGCGAGAATGTTGGTCTGGAAGGCGATGCCGTCGATCACTCCGATGATGTCGACGATGCGCCGCGACGAGGCATTGATCACCGCCATCGTCTCGACCACTTCATGCACCACAGTGCCGCCTCGAGCGGCGACGTCGGCCGCTCCGCCGGCCAGCTGGCTGGCCTGGCGCGCGTTGGTGGCCGTGCGCTGCACGGTCTCGGCCAGGCCTTTCATCGACACAGCGGTTTCCTCCAGCGAGGCCGCCTGCTGCTCGGTACGCTGCGAGAGGTCGCTGTTGCCCTGTGCGATTTCGGTCGCGCCGACTGCGATGGTGTCCGCGGCGAACTTGATCTGGCCGATGATCGCGGCCATCGCCTCGACCAGCGAATTCACGCCTTCGCACAGTTCGGCGATCGACCCGTTCTTGTCGGCGGTGGCCACGCGCTGGGTCAGATCGCCCTGCTTGGCGGCAGCCACCACCTCGCGGGTCTGCGCCACGGCGCGCTGCATGGCCTGGTTCTCGTGCACCTGCGCGGTGATGTCGGTGGCGTACTTGACGACCTTGAACGGCTTGCCATTGAGGTCCAGGATCGGGTTGTAGGATGCCTGGATCCAGACCTCGCGCCCGCCCTTGCCCAGGCGCCGATACTGGCCGGCGTCATATTCGCCGCGCCCGAGCTTCTCCCAGAACTGGCGATACTCGACGCTGCTGCGATGCTCAGGCTCGACAAACAACGAATGGTGCTGCCCGCGCACTTCGTCCAGGCTGTAGCCGGTAGCGGCCAGGAAATTGTCATTGGCCGACAGGATGCGGCCATCCATGCTGAACTCGATCACCGCCTGCGATTTGGCGATCGCGGCCAGTTGCCCCGCCGAGTCGGCCGCCTGCAGCTTCTGCGCGGTGATGTCGGTCGCGAACTTGACCACCTTGTACGGCCGCCCCTGGCGGTCCAGCACCGGGTTGTACGAAGCCTGGATCCAGATCTCGCGCTGACCTTTGCCGAAGCGGCGGTACTGTCCGGCGTCATATTCGCCACGCCCCAGGCGCACCCAGAAGTCGCGGTATTCCGCGCTGCGCGCCTGCTCGGGGTCGACGAACAGGGAGTGATGCTTGCCCTGGATCTCCTCCAGCCGGTAACCCATCGCCTGCAGGAAATTGTCATTGGCCCGCATGATGGTGCCGTCGAGCGCGAACTCGATGATGGCCTGCACGCGATGCAGCGCGGCCACCTGCGCTTCCAGCTCGGTGCGGTCGGTCATCGCCGCCTCTGTGCTGGTGCGTTGCTGCGGCGCCAGCACGCCAAGCAGCGCACGCCACGGCGACCAACGGGTATGCAGCTCGGCCGGCGCCTGCGCGCCTGCCGTGAAGCCTGGAATGAGCATTGTCTGATCCTCGGTGTCCGGTAAGCGGTTGTGACCCGACGGGCGGGATGCCCGGCGGCAACATCAGTTGCCAGGGACTACAGGTGCCAACGGGCACCTCTCGAGCGACTGCCAAGAACGTCTGCTGCCGGTGCGATCGGCATCTGGAAGCGGCGGAACACACTGCGCGGACCGCCCGTCGGGGGCAGCCTGGGGTCCTGCGGCGGGTGACTGGAGCGGGATCCAGAGGGAGTATCGGCGACGCCGTCGGCCGCTTTAGCGGGATTCCGCGACGTCCGTCGCAACTCTGTGCATTGCAGCCGGAATGCGGTAGACGATTGCCGTGTACTTCACGCCCTGCTCACGTGCCACAGCCTGCCCACCAAGGGACTCAGCCAGTGCACGGCTGGACCGGTTCCGTTCCGCCACCGGGTAGCGGAACGCAGCACAGCGCAGGCGCCCGGAGGCCGCCGACCACACCGCCGCCACTGCCTCGCGGCCATAGCCGTGCCCATGCATCACTTCTGCGATCCAGATGCCCAGTTCGGGTTCTGCTTCACGGGCTCGATGCAGGCCTGCCAGGCCAAGGAATACCCCATCCCCGCGCCTGCGGATCACCAACGTGATGTCGGTCCCGTCGGCGATGGTAAGCAGCCACGTCCGCCAGACGGCAGCAAACGCCTCCTTCGAGGGTGGCGGCTCAAACGCCATATAGCGGGTCAGCCCGGGTGTGATTGCCACAAATGCCTCGTCGGCGTCACCGGGCGTGAATGGCCGGAGGTGCAGCCGCGGACTGTCGATGGTCCGGTCGTCCAATGTCATCTTCTGCATCGCCTGGGCATTGCGTGCAGCATCGCTCAGCAGAAGGATGCAGCTCAAGGCAGAAAGGTTTACATGACCAATGCGGGATTCCCCAGCAGGAGAAAATGACCAGCATGAAGGTCCCGCAGGATGCTTATCGACATGGAGATCGCATGTTCCCTCGCTTTGCCAGCCTTCTCTTCCTGGCCCTGTGCAGCAGCAGCGCGCTGGCCAACGACGCCGCCTATCGACCCGCCTTCCACCCCGACCAGCTGAAGGGACCACCCGCAGGACGCCCGAACGAAGTGCTGGTGCTGGGCAGCCCGCACCTGTCCAGCCTGCCGGAGACCTTCACGCCGGCGATGCTGGAACCTCTGCTGCAGCGCCTGGAAGCCTGGCGGCCCACCGCGATCGCGGTGGAGAACCTGTCCGGCCTGCAGTGTGACTTCATGCGCCGCAATCCGGCCCGATACGCGGAGAGCGTAGCGGACTACTGCGTCGATCCGGCACCGGCGCAGGCCGCCACCGGCCTGGACGTGCCCAGCGCCAACGTGGAGATGGAACGCCTGCTTGCGGATTGGCCGAAGGCGCCGACCGCTGCCCAGCGGCGCCGATTGGCCGCCGTGTTCCTGGCCGCGGGCGAAAGCAGCTCGGCAGTCGTCCAATGGCTGCGGCTGTCCAGGGAAGAGCGACGTGCTTCGGACAGCCTGACACCGGAACTGGTGCAGTTCCTCGACACGCGCATGGCCCGCCGCAACGAGGCCGGACTGGTGGCCGGCGTACTTGCGGCACGCCTGGGGCTGGAGCGCCTGTGGTCGGTCGACGACCACACTGCAGATTCGCCAACACCGGAATCGCAGCAGAAGGCCTACGCTGCCGCCATACGCGGTGCCTGGGACAATTCCTTCGTCAAAGCGCGCAGGGCGGCCGATGAACGACTGGAGGCCAATCTTGCTCAACCGGATGGATTGCTCGCAATGTATCGCGCCTACAACACACCCGAGGCCGCGATGGTGGCCTTCAACAGCGATTTCGGCGCGACCCTCGTCGAGCCCTCGCCGGAAGGCTTCGGCCGCAACTACGTGGGCTACTGGGAAACCCGCAACCTGCGCATGGTCGCCAACATGCGCGACATCCTGGGCCAGCATCCAGGCACCCGCATGCTGACCATCGTCGGTGCCTCGCACAAGGGCTATTACGAGGCTTACCTCAACCTGATGCATGACGTGCAGCTGGTCAGTTCGGATGAAGTACTGCGTTGACGCAACATGACGTGGAGGATGCGGTGACCATCCACCGCATCACTCCACCGCGTTCCTGCCCGTCCGCCACAGCACGATGCTGGCGGCACCGATACAGGACAGCGTGAACACCAGCAGGGCGACCGCGCCGCCCTGCAGTACCGGCAGCAGGGCCTGCGCGTGAAGGTCGCCGCGCAGCTGTTCCGCACGCAGGCAGGCAGCCAGCGCGAGGCACCAGCCAACCATCGCCGGGGCGTAGGCCCGCATCGCAACCGGGTTCCAGACCTTCATGGGATCACCTGCATGAGTGGATGAGCGCGCAGTATTCGCGCACGCTCTCTCACAGGCTGAGATCAGCCCTCGGCGGCTTCGGAATCATCGCCGGGCAGCTCACTGGCCTCGCCCTGCACCTGTACGTTGTTGCGACCCATTGCCTTGGCCCGGTAACACTGGGCATCAGCCGCTGCCACGGCCTGGTCCACGCTCATCCCACCCGCCAATGGCGCGATACCGATGCTGGCACCCACATGCAGGCGGTCCCGGTCCCACGGAATCGACAGCGATGCCAGGGTGTGCAGCAGTTCACCGCCGATGCGCGCGGCACGACGCGGCGTGCAGCCGGACAGGATCACTGCGAATTCGTCGCCGCCCAGACGCGCCACTACGTCCGAATCGCGCACACCGTGGCGCAGCACGCTGGCCACCGCCCACAGCACGGCATCGCCAGCCAGATGGCCCCAGGTGTCGTTGACCGGCTTGAAGCGGTCCAGGTCGATGTACATCAACGACGCGGCCTGGCCAGTTCGCTCGACGCGGGTGATCGCCTGCTGCAGATGCACCTCGAAGCCGCGACGGTTGCTCAGCTCGGTGAGCGGATCGATCTCGGCCAGATGGCGCGCTTCGCGCTGGCGCGCGCGCTGCTGGGTGTCATCACGCAGTACCCACACTGCACCGCGTACATGACCTTCATCATCGCGCAGCCAGGCACGGGTCAGGTCGACCGGGATCGTGGCCGTGCCCAGGCGCAGCAGAAGATCGGCGTGCAGGTCCACCGCATTGCTTTCCGGGTCCAGCAGGACCGACACATCCAGTACCGAGCCGGGCGCATATTCGGTGGTCAGTGCCAGCACGTCCTGCACCTTGTGCCCGGCCAGCGACAGCGCGCCATCACCCGCCAGGGTGCGTACTGCGGCGGCATTGGCGTAGTCGATACGGCCATCCAGGCTGACACTGAGCACCAGGTCGGCAACCGCATCAAGCGTGATACGGCTGCGCTGCTCGCTCTCGAACAGGCGCTGCTCGCTGCTGCGCTGGGCGCTGATGTCCTGGATCTGCGACACGAAATGCAGCGGTTCACCGTGCTCGGTGCGCACCAGCGACACCGACAGCCGCGCCCAGATCACCTTGCCGTCGCGATCGAGATAGCGCTTTTCCAGGTGGTAGTGGCTGCGCCGCCCGGCCAGCAGATCCTGCACCAGGGCCAGGTCGGTCTGCAGGTCATCGGGGTGGGTCAGGCGCTGGAAATCAACCTGCAGCAGTTCTTCGCGGGGGTAGCCCAGGATCCGGCACAGTGCGTCATTGACGTCCAGCCAGCGTCCTTCCAGCGACACCAGCGCCATGCCCAGCGCCGCCGACGTGAACGCACCGGCGAATTTCTCTGCCGACAGGCGTGCTTCGGCGCGCGCCTGCAGGATCTCGGTGATGTCGATGGACATGCCGACATAGCCGATCCGCGCGCCGCCGGCACCATCCATGCGGCTGATCGACAAGCGCACCTGGCGTGGCTGGCCATCCTTGCGCCGCAGTGTCCACTGCCGTGAATAGGTCTGCTCATCGGCGCGGGCGCTGAGTGCTTCAAACGCGCCCGGCAGGCTTCCGTCCGCAGCCGCCAGCGGACGCAGCCAGGCCGCCAGCTCGTCCGGATCGTGGAAATCACCCAGTCGCCGCTGGCCGACCACTTCTTCCGCGCTGTAACCCAGCAGGCGTTCCGCGCCGGTATTGAACAGGGTGATGGTGCCTTCGGTATCGGTCGCGATCACCGCCACCTCATCGGACGCGTCGACCACGGCCTGCAATCGCTGCCGGCTCTCGGCCGCATCCTGCCGCGCCTGCTGCAGCTCGGTCACGTCGGCGTGCGCACCGGCCATCCACAGCGGTCGTCCCTGCCCGTCCCATTCGAACACGCGGCCACGGTCGTGGATCCATATCCACTGGCCATTCTTGTGGCGCATGCGCAGCAGGCAGACATAGTTGTCGCTGAGGCCTTCGAAGTGATCCTCGAGTGCCGCGTCGGACAGGACGATGTCGTCGGGGTGGACCAGCTTCAGGAACGTCTTCTGGCACACCGGCTCCAGCTCTTCCAGGCGATAGCCGACAATCTCCGCCCAGCGCGCATTGACCCGCATTTCGCCGGTCTGCACGTTCCATTCCCAGGTACCGGCAGCGGTGCCGTCGATGATCATGGCCAGGCGCCGGCGCTCCTCTGCCAGTTCCTGCAGGCGCCGCTCGAGCAGCCCGTTGCCGTTGTTTCCCTGGCCCGCCATCAATCCGGTCCCCGGCCCGCACAGGCGGGCAGCAGCCGCAGCACAGCGCTGCAGCCCTCAACGAAGACAACGGGTCCTGCTGGCGTCATGGCCCTCCCCAGCGACAGCGGGGAGGCCAAACGCCCCCCTCAGGCGCAAGTGTGCGCAATCACGGGGAAAATCGACAAGTCCCCCGCCACGAATCAAGCGTGACGGGGGACACGGTCCTCAACTGCGCTTGGCGCGGGCGAAGGCCTCCGCCAGGGCGTTGTTGGCCGGGGGCGCGGACTGAGCGGAACGGCCGCCATTGCCCTGGCCCCGGTTTGGCCCGCGGTTCTGGCCGCCTGCGTCGCGGCGCAGCCCCTGCCCCTGGCCGCGGTCATCACGCTGGCCCGGGCGGCTGGTGGCCTGGCCGGGGGTGTCGTCCAGGCGCCGGGTCAGGGCGATGCGCTTGCGCGCCACGTCCACCTCCAGCACCTTGACCTTGACGATATCGCCGGCCTTGACGACGTCGCGCGGGTCCTTCACGAAGGTATCGGAGAGCGCCGAGATGTGGATCAGGCCATCCTGGTGCACGCCGATATCGACGAAGGCGCCGAAGGCCGCGACGTTGCTGACCACGCCTTCCAGCACCATGCCCTCGCGCAGGTCCTTGATGTCCTCGACGCCCTCGGCGAAGCGCGCGGCCTTGAACTCCGGACGCGGGTCACGACCCGGCTTTTCCAGTTCCTTCAGGATGTCGCGCACGGTCGGCACGCCGAAGGTGTCGTCGGTGAACTGTTCTGCCTTCAGGCCGCGCAGGAAGCTGCCATCACCGATCAGCGCCTTGATCGGGCGCGCGGTGCTGGCCACGATGCGCTCGACCACCGGGTAGGCTTCGGGGTGCACCGCCGAGGCGTCCAGCGGCTGGTCACCATCGGCGATACGCAGGAAGCCGGCGCACTGCTCGAAGGTCTTCTCGCCCAGGCGCGCGACCTTCAGCAGGTCCTTGCGACGCTTGAACGGGCCATTGTCGTCACGATGGCGCACGATGTTCTCGGCCACCGTGGACGACAGGCCGGACACGCGCGACAGCAGCGCGGCCGAAGCGGTGTTCACGTACACGCCCACGGCATTCACGCAGTCCTCGACCCGCGCATCCAGCGCCCGTGCCAGGCGGTACTGGTCCACGTCGTGCTGGTACTGGCCGACACCGATCGCCTTGGGTTCGATCTTGACCAGTTCGGCCAGCGGATCCTGCAGACGGCGCGCGATGGACACCGCGCCACGCAGGGACACGTCCAGCCCCGGGAATTCCTTGGCCGCGAACTCGGACGCCGAGTACACCGACGCACCCGCCTCGCTGACCACTACCTTCTGCAGCTTCGGGTTCGCGGCCGCCTTGATCGCTTCGCCGGCCAGCTTGTCGGTTTCGCGGCTGGCGGTGCCGTTGCCGATCGCGATCAGTTCCACGTTGTACTTGGCGCACAGCTGCTTGATCGTCTGCAGCGACTGCTCCCACTGGCGGCGCGGCTCGTGCGGGTAGATGGTGTCGGTGGCGACCAGCTTGCCGGTCGCATCAACCACGGCGATCTTGCAGCCGGTACGAATGCCCGGATCCAGCCCGAGTACAGTCTTCGGGCCCGCCGGGGCGGCCAGCAGCAGGTCCTTCAGGTTGTCGCCGAACACTGCGATGGCTTCGGCCTCGGCCTTTTCGCGAGCCTGGTTGAACAGGTCCAGCAGCAGATGGGTGTGCAGCTTGGCACGCCAGGTCAGGCGGCAGGCATCCAGCAGCCAGCGGTCGGCGGCACGGCCCTGATCGGCGATGCCGGCCTTGCGCGCCACACGTCCTTCGGCGTACTGGTGACCGGCCTCGGCCTCGCTGCCCGGGTCCAGTTCCAGGAACAGGATCTCCTCGCGGCGCGCACGGAACAGCGCCAGCAAGCGGTGCGAGGGAATCTTCGCCAGTGCCTCGGCATGTTCGAAATAGTCACGGTACTTGGCGCCTTCGGTTTCCTTGCCCTCGGCCACGCGGGCACGGATCACGCCGGTCTCGCCCAGCCAGGTGCGCAGCTCACCGACCAGCGCGGCATCTTCGCCCCAGCGCTCCATCAGGATCGCGCGGGCGCCTTCCAGCGCAGCCTTGGTGTCGGCCACGCCCTTGTCGGTGTCGACGAAGGAAGCCGCGAAGACCTGAGGGTCCTGCGTCGGGTCGGCCAGCAGGCCATCAGCCAGCGGTTCCAGACCGGCCTCGCGGGCGATCTGGGCGCGGGTACGGCGCTTGGGCTTGTACGGCAGGTACAGGTCTTCCAGCCGGCTCTTGGTGTCGGCGGCCAGGATGTCGTTGCGCAGGTCGTCGCTGAGCTTGCCCTGCTCACCGATGCTGGCCAGCACCGCCGCGCGACGGTCTTCCAGTTCGCGCAGGTAGGTCAGGCGCACTTCCAGGTTGCGCAGCTGGGTGTCGTCCAGGCCCCCGGTCACTTCCTTGCGGTAGCGCGCGATGAACGGAACGCTGGCGCCCTCGTCGAGCAGGCCGACGGCGGCACGTACCTGGGCGGACTGGGCACCGATCTCGTCGGCGATGGTCTGGGCGATCTGCTGGGCGAGCGCGCTCTGGGCGTTCTTGGCGTCGTGCATTGCTTCAGGTCTGTGCCGCGTTACGGGAAGACCCCATTCTGGCAATCCACGACGGAGCCGGACAAGGCATTGACAGGGGGCGAGGTTCAGCGGCGGGGCCGGAGTGGACGCCGGCATCCTGGCGAAAAGAGGGCTCGGACTGGCCCTGGGCTGGGATGCCGGCGCGGGCGCGCGATGGTGGGCGCACCCTGCCGCGTGTTGCGGAGGTCAGCGGTAGTGGCGGGCGGCGCGCTGCATGACGATCTCGTCACGCATGCCTTCCAGGGCCATCAGGCGGACCTTGCCGACACCCTGCAGTTCCATGAACCGCTCCGTGTAGAACTCCGGCCCCAGCGCGGTGTCGGCGCGGGATTTGCTGAAGCCGTAGGGCACCACGCCCTTCTCGCCATCCTTGCTACCACCGACATAAAGAACGATTGCCATGTGATGTATTCCTCCAAATTGCTACTGCGTACTGCACTCGATGAGCGATGCTGCGAGCTCATCGAGGGAGAGCTTACCGCGTCGAACCTGACTGGAACGTCACGAAGGCTAATGACGATCGGTTGCATGCAGATGACTGCGGGATCGCAGCAGAATGCTTACGGATCTTTAACTTCCGGCTAACGAATCGGGGGTTTCCAGCCAACGGCGCAGCCCCTCGTGGGTGGTTTGGGATGATCGCGGAAAGCCGGTTTCCTGTGGGCTGCCCGGGTGGGTGGGGCTGGCGGGGACGCCGTGAACCCGTCCCTGGGGGCTTAGCCGCGGCATCCATGCCGCGGATACCCCGCCAGCCCCACCCACCCGGCCGTTGACAGATTTCTGCTGCGTCTACCACCCACGGAGAAGAAAAAAGAAGATCAAAAGCAAAAGCAGCCTGGCTGGCCGCTTTTTGTAGAGCCGAGCCCACGCTCGGCTGCTTTCAGACCAGTCCGCGAAGCCGACCGCAGGCTCGGCTCGCGAGCAAGCGCAGCGCGCGACCCGCTTCTGCTGTTCTTTTTCTTCTCCGTGGCTGGACGCGCACGGAAACTGTCAGGGGTCGGGCGGGGTGGGTTCGCGGGACCGTTGGCGCCATGGATGGCGCCATCGAGCCCCCAGGGACGGGTTTACGGCGTGTCCCGCGACCCCACCCCGCCCGACCCAATCACATGAAACAAATTCCGCGACCAAGCCACGAGGGGCTGCGCCGTTGGCTGGAACCTACGGCCACCAGCCACGCCCGAACCGGGCGAAATGATCGGCCGCGCGCTCGAACGGGTTGCGCGCACTCACCCCGCCACACAGCAGGTACACCGGCAGGTACAGCGGCCCCAGCACCATGTACTGGTAGACGTGCGCGCGTTCGTGGTCATCCAGCCGGATCAGCGGCTCCACGCCCCACCCCGCCTGATGGGCATAGGTGCGGCAGGAAATGCCCAGGTCATGGCCGGTGTGGAGGATCACGTTGCCCAGGGTGATCGCCCCACCCGGCCCCCACGGCCAGCGATCGAAAACCAGCGCACAGTCACGGCCGCTCCAGCGCAGCGTCGCGCCGCCGAGCATGCCGGCCAGTCCACCGATCAGGCCGAGCAGTGAATTGGGGGACGTCCACACCGCACCCAGCACCTGCAGCGCGCGCAGCCAGACCGGCCAGGGCGTCACGGGAGTCTTCAATCGGCCTCGTTGGGAATCAGCAGCCACAGGATCAGGTAGACCAGGATGCCGGGGAAGGCCGCCGAGCCGATCGAGACCAGCACGAACACGATCCGCACCAGCGTGGGGTTCCAGCCGAAGCGGTGGGCGATGCCGCCCATCACGCCGGCAATCATGCGGTCGTTCAATGAACGCGACAGCGTGCGCGGCGCGGTGTTCATGGCGGTTCTCCTGGGCTACGGGAAAAAGCAGTCGAGATGGCTCGACTCTACACCGCCCCTATGTCTACGGCGTGCGGTGGCGCAGGGCCTGCAGGCGGGCGCCGAACCAGGCGGCCGCGGTCTGTTCAGGCTGCCCCGGGCATTGGATGCGATAGGGCTTGCCGCTCATGCTGCTCTGGCTGGCGGCGCGCTCGATGAACTGCTCTGCGCTGTCCACCATGTTCTTCTTCAGCAGGTAATCGTACTTGCGCTGCAGGTGCGACCGCGCATCGCTGCCGTCGTACCAGCTGCCATTGCGCTGGAACCGGCACTGGGAGCCGTCCAGGCTGGAGATCAGCTGGGCGATCTCCCGGCGTGCATCCGTACTGGGTGCGGCGTGGGCAACAGGTACTGCCAGCAGCAGCGTGGCAAGCAGCAGCGTGAACCGTTGCGACATCATTATTCTCCAAGGCAGTCGAGCAAGCTCGACTCTACAAAAGCGAAGCAAGCCTTACACGTCGCGCGCTTTCAGCCAGCCATCGATCGTGGCCGGCACTTCGCGCTGCGCGCGACCGGACACGTAGATGCCGATATGGCCGCCACGGAAACTGGACTCAGTGTAATCCTCGGTGCCCAGGCGTCCACGCATCGCGCGCGAGGCATCCGGCGGCACCAGATGGTCCTGCTCGGCGTAGATGTTCAGTACCGGCAGGGTCACCTTCGACAGATCCACCGCCTCTTCGCCGATCCGCACCGTGCCGTTCATCAGCCCGTTGCCCTGGTAGAACTGCTTGATGAAGTCGCGGAACGCCTCGCCGGCCAGGTCCGGTGAATCGAAGATCCACTTCTCCATCCGCAGGAAATCCTCCAGCGCGGCCTTGTCATCGAGGATGTCGAGCAGGCCCACGTACTTCTGCACGTTGAGGCGAAACGGCTTGAGCATCAGGTAACTGGCATTCATCAGGTCGGCCGGGATGTTGCCCAGCGTGTCAACCAACAGGTCCACATCCACCTGCCGCGCCCAGTGCGAGAGCATGTTGTCGGCGGTGTGGAAATCGACCGGGGTGACCATGGTGATCAGCTTGCCCAGCTTCTGCCGGCGCAGCGCGGCGTAGCACAGCGCGAACACGCCGCCCTGGCAGATGCCGAGCAGGTCGACCGGTCCGCCACTGCGCGCGCGCAGCGTATCGACCGCGCCATCGATGTAGCGCAGCAGGTAGTCCTCCAGGGTCTGGAAGCGCTCCGAGCGATCCGGGTAGCCCCAGTCCAGCACGTAGACGTCCTGCCCCAGCGCCAGCAGCTTCTGCACCAGCGAACGGTCGGCCTGCAGGTCGACCATGTACGGCCGGTTGACCAGCGCGTAGACGATCAGCAGCGGCGTGCGCCGGGTCGGTGCCTGTTCGCCGACGAAGCGGTACAGCACCACCTTGCCGTCGCGCCAGACTTCCTCGCGGGCGGTGACGCCATAGTCCACGTCTTCCACCTGCGGCAGCAGCTTCAGCCCTTCCATCAGCTTGCGCTGCATGGCCAGGGTTTCCTGCATCAGGTCATCGGCGTTGAAGCCCAGCGGTCCTTTCATCGGTCACGCGTCCGCGTGGAAGTACGGGGCGCTGCCTTTGGTGCAGCCTTCTTCGCAGGCGCCTTTTTCGCAGCCGCCTTCTTTGCCGGCGCGGCCCTCTTCGCGGCCTTGCGCGCGACCGGCTTCACCTTCGCCGGCGCCGGCTGTGCCACCGGATCGACCTCGCCCGTACCGGCCATGGCCGCCACCTGTGCCTGCAGGCGGCGCAGGCTGCGCTCCAGCTCGGCGATGCGGCGGTGCGCGGCGTCCATCTCACTGCGGGTCGGCAGGCCGATCCGTTCACTCATCTGTTCCACCTCGCGCTGCAGGCCGGCGCGCAGGCGCATCTGAGCGTTGCCCAGCGCGGCATACACCTGCTGGAACGGTTCGGACATGGCGACCTTGGCGTAGGCCTCCTCGGCCACTTCAATCCACAGGTCGAACATCGCGCGGGCGCTGGTCAGCTGGCTGCCCGGCTGCTCGTGCTCGGCCAGGCGCTGCTCGAACAGCGCGAAGGCCTCGTCCAGTGCCTGCTTGATCTGATCGACGTAGGCGCGTGAATGCTGCTGGTATTCCTCCTGCGCCCGCAGCAGCGCCTGCCAGCGCGCCTGGTGCTCGCGGCCGGGCCCGAACGCCGGGCTCTGCAGCCACGGACCGGCCTGCAGCTGGAACTGCTGCAGCCAGGCGGCAAACTCCGGTACAGCGGCGCCAGCGTGGGTGCTGCCACGGGCGCCCTGCAGCATCCACTGCAGCATGCCGTCGCCCTGCCCCTGCACCGCCTCGCGCCAGGCTTGTGCCACGTCGGCACTGCTGGCGTCGCGGCCGGCGAAACGCGCGGCCACTTCCTGCATGGTGCCGTACCAGCTGCCCGCCTGTTCGCGGAAGCGGCGCACGGCATCTTCCGGCGCGCCCTGCCCCTGCTCGGGCAACAGCTGGCCCCACCAGTCGAACAACCGCTGCCAGCTGCCGGGGTCGTCACCAGCCGGTGCGCCGGGCGTGCTCGCATGGCGCAGGGCATCGCCCCAGGCGCCGAAGTACTGCCGGGCCAGGGTTTCGAAATCACTGCTGCCGGCGTCGTGGGCCGAGCTGGTCATCGCAGGCCTCCGCAGGGCTGGCTCATGGCTTGGGGATACGCAGGGTCTTGCTGATCATCAGCGACCCGGACAGGGCGAACAACAGCACCATCGGGTGCAGCTGCCACGGGCCGATCTGCCACTGGCCGAACCAGATGTTCTGGCCGATGGCATCGGTACCGGCGGCGATCGCCAGCACGATCACCAGCACCAGGCTGGTCGGGATCGGGGTGCCCTCGAAATACGCGACCTTGCCCTCGTCGCCGGCCAGCGCCTCGGCGGTGACGTTGTAGCGCGCCAGGCGGCTGACGCCGCAGCAGACGAAATAGCTCAGCACCAGCCAGTCCCAGCCGCCCTGCATGCCGCAGGCGTAGGCCAGCGCCGCCGGGGCCACACCGAAGGAGATCACGTCGGACAGCGAGTCCAGCTCGCGGCCCAGGGTGGAGCTGGACTTGCGCCAGCGCGCGATGCGCCCGTCGAGGGCGTCGAAAATGAAAGCCAGCGGGATCAACGCCATGCCGAACAGCAGGTAGCCGCGCTCGCCGTCCTGCAGGAAGCGCATTGCGGCAAAGACCGCACCGGTGCCGCAGAAAGCATTGGCCAGGGTGAACCAGTCGGCCAGCTGGAATTCGCGCAGCATCGAGAAGTGACGTTTCATGGAGTCTCACGGAGCATCAAGGCCCACAGGTTACCGCGAGCGCCGCCGCTGGCGACAGCGTTGGCAGGCCCCAGCCTTCACCGCTCCCTCACCTGTCCTCACCGGCGGTGAATTTTTCGCCACCCATCTTGACAGCCTAGGGGGGTGGCGCCTGTCGCGGCTTATCCACAAAGTTGCCCACGCGTAATCCACACCCCCTGTGGACAACCAGATCTCACCGACTGCGACGCTGGACATTTCCTCATCACCCCGAAGCGGGGTTTCCCTACTTCCCAAGCCACAAGGTCGGCGCTATGGTCACCGGCGGACCCGCCGCCGCCACGTCCGAAACTCTGCAACGGACGATGATGATGCTGGATGCTCCCACTCTGGCCGCACAGCTGCGGCAGCCCCATGGCGAGGCCGCGCTGGCGGTGGCTGACTCGATGAACCGCAGCAACGGCGCACTCAACCTGGCCGCGATCGGGCTGCTGGCCGTCGGCACTGGCGAACGGGTCCTGGAGATCGGCCCCGGCAATGCGGCCTTCGCGCCGCTGATGCTGCAGGCCACCGACAGCCACTATCTGGGTATTGAGCTGTCCACCGCCATGGTCGAGGCCGGCAACCAGCGCCTGGCCAGCGCCGGGTTGGCCGAGCGTGCCGCGATGCGACACGGCGACGCTCATGCGCTGCCGGTCGCCGATGCCTCGATGGATGCCGCGCTGGCGGTCAACACCCTGTACTTCTGGCCGAACCTGGCGCCGGTGCTGGACGAGCTGGCGCGGGTGCTGCGCCGGGGCGGCCGCCTGTGCCTGGCCTTTGGCGACGCCAGCTTCATGCGCAGCCTGCCATTTGCTGCCGACTTCCAACTGCATGAGCTGGACGCGGTGGAGCTGGCGCTGCGGGTATCGGGCTTCCGCGTCTCGGCCTGGCGCAGCCACCGGGAATCTGCAGCCGGCAATGACGGCCAGATCCGCGAAAAGCACTTCCATCTGCTGCTGGCACAGCGGCGCTGAAGTGGTAGAGCCGGCCGCTGGCCGGCTGCCCCGGCATTCCGGATTGCCGGCCAGCGGCCGGCACTACCCAGCCTGCACCCGCCGCCAGCGAGCAACACAGAACACCTGCATCACCAGTGGCCGACTCACCGCAGCCGCCGCAACGACTGTGATCCGACCGCGTGGTAGAGCCGGCCGCTGGCCGGCTGCCCCGGCATTCCGGATTGCCGGCCAGCGGCCGGCACTACCCAGCCTGCACCCGCCGCCAGCGAGCGAAACAGAACACCTGCATCACCAGTGGTCGGCCCACCGCAGCCGCCGCAACGACTGTGTTCCGACCGCGTGGTGGAGCCGGCCACTGGCCGGCTGCCCGGACCGTTCCGCGTTGCCGGCCAGCGGCCGGCACTACCCAGCCTGCACCCGGCGCCGCCAACGCGCGAAGCAGAACACCTGCATCACCAGCATCGCCAGCAACCCCAGCGGCCACGCCCACCACAGGCCGGCCAAACCATGCCGCGCCTGCAACCACATCGCCAACGGCAGCTCCAGCAGCAGTACCGCTGCCATGCCCAGCAACGCTGGCAGCAAAACCGTGCCGCTGCCGCGCATTACCCCGACCAGCACCGCGCTGCCTCCCATCGCCAGCACGCCCCATACCACCGTGCGCAGCTGCGATGCGGCCAATTCGCGCACCTCTGCGGCCGCCAGGATCAGCCCGGTCAGCCAGGGCGCCAGCGCCATCACCAGCAGCACCACCACGCTCAGCATCGCCAGCCCAAGCAGCACACCGGTGCGAGCGATGGCGGGCAGCCGTGCCGTACGCCCCGCGCCCATCGCATGCGCCGCGAGGATGGTGGCGGTAATGCCCAGCGACATCGCAGGCAGTTGCACCCAGCTCATCAACTGGTTGACCGCACCGTAGGCGGCCGTGGCCGTGTAGCCGTAGCGGTTGATCCAGCCCAGCAACACGATTTCGGCAATGGCCAGGCTGAGCATCTGCAGCGATGACGGTACGCCGATGCGCAGCATCGCGCGGATGAGCACGCCATCGAAACGGATGGCACGCAGCAGCTCACGTCCCGGCGCCAACGGGTGCCCCATCCTCTGCCAGCGCCACATAAGCCAGGCCAGGGCCAGCAGCGAGGCAAACGCCGCCGAGACTGCCGCACTGGCCGAACCCAGCTGCGGCAGGCCGGCCCAGCCGAGGATCAGCAGCGGCGTGCACAGCAGGCCGACCACCGTTGCCAGCAGCAGCGCATGCAGCGGTGTCTTCGCATCGCCCACCGCGCGGCTCACCGCAGTGGCCAGCCACAGCAGGAAGAACACCGGTGCCGTCAGCAACAGCACGCGTGCGTAGACAATGGACTCACTGAGGACCGCTGCCGGCGTGCCCAACGCCACCAGCAGTTGTGGCGCGAAGCCGCCGCCCACAGCCATCACCAGCACCGACAGCAGCAGGATCAGCGCCACCGCGCTGCCAGCCACGGCGCGTGCCTGCTGCGGGCGGCCCGCGCCCCAGGCCTGGCCGATCAGCACCATCGCACCGGTCGCCAGGCCCATTACCAGGGCCAACAGCAGGAAGAAGACCGGAAAGAACGCAGCCGCTGCAGCCACTGCCTGTGTGCCGAGCAGATGGCCGAGGTAGATGTTGTCCAGCGTGCCTGCGGCCAGCTGCAGCGCATTGGTCAGCAGCATCGGCAGCAGCAGGGTCAGATAGGTGCGCCACAGCGGGGGTGCTGCCGGAGGTATCGGATGTACAGGGGGGCTCATGGGGTTCTCTGGGCAAGGCGCCGCCCTGCCCGGCGTTTCCGCCAGCAAAGCACGCACAGGGGAAGCGGGCCTGGACCCGCGGTCAGGTGGGGCCGTCGCTCAGCAACGGCGCGATGGCTCAGCCGTCGGCGTGGTCCGCAGGATCGTCGAAGGCCAGGCGCAGAGCGTGGGCGCACACATCCGCGGGCCAACTCCGCAACGCCGCTTCCAGGCCCGCGCGGTCATGCGCGAACAGGACACGGATCGCCTCCTCGAAACCCGGCAGGTCACCGGCGATGGCCTGCAGGAAGTGATAGGCACGCTCGCTGTCACGACGCTGGCGGTCCTTGTCAGCACCGGCACGGCTGGCCGCCTCCACCAGCCTGCGCAGCACCACCGAGGCACCGCCAGGCTGCTCGGCCAGCCACGCCCAATGGCGCGGCAGCAAGGTCACTTCTCGGGCGACCACACCCAGCTTGGGGCGGCCACGGCCACGTGGGGTTGCGGGCGCCTCTTCGGCAGTGACGTCGGCATCCGTCCCCACGGCGGCGGGAAACGCTTCGTTTACCCGCGCCCGGAGTTCTGCGTCGCTGCCACGCGTATCGAAATCACGGGTGCGGCCGGTGGCGTTGTCGAACACCAGCAGCGGACCGGCAGCGTTGTCGACACGCAGCTGCTTCAACGCCAGCGCGGCCACTTCCGGCGTACCGGAAGCGACCAGGCGATGGCCGTCGAAACAACTGAAGGGAGGAAGTCGGGACGCAGGCATGGCAACGGCATCAGAGGCGATGCGCGAATATTGCCCGGGTAATTCTCCGCCGTCAATATTGCCCGGGTATTAATTTGCCAGAAGAGCGTGCCGACCAAAGGTTGGCAGCTACCCGATTTCCCGGCTCACAGGCGGCTGAAGGACCAGCTCACCATACGCCCGTCCTTGTACGGCATCACGCCGTGGAACGGGCGCGGGTCGGCGTCGAACACCAGCGGCAGGAAGTTGCGGTCGCCCTCCCACATCGGCAGGGTGTCCAGCTTGTCCAGGTCCACCCACTCCAGCGTGCCTTCGTGGTTGCCGCCGTGCGGGGTGCCCTCGAATCCATCGATGACGAACACGAAACCCAGCCAATCCTCGCCGTGCTTGCCGAAGCCTGGCCAGCTGATGGTGCCGCGCAGGCGCATGCCGGTGCAGTCGATGCCGGCTTCCTCGGCGATCTCGCGGCGCATGCTGGCCGCCACATCCTCGTCCGCTTCGATCTTGCCGCCCAGGCCGTTGTACTTGCCCAGGTGGTGGTCACCGGGACGGGTATTGCGGTGGATCATCAGCACCTGGCGACGATCAGGCGACAGCACATAGCCCAGGGTGGCGACGATCGGGGTGTACGGCATGGGGCAGCATCCAGCGGCAGGTCAGCCGTGGATTATGGCCGATCAGCGCACCAGCGACAGGCGACGCTCGGCAGGCGCACTGGCGCCGTCGGGATCGCGGCGCAGGGTGGCGACACCGTGGCCACGCTCAGCCAGGTATTCCAGCCACTTGCCGAGGAAGGTGTTCATCCGCATGCGGTGGCTGATCAGCTCCGCCGGCGGCGGGTACAGGCCCATCGTGTCCTGCCAGCGGCGGCCGACGTAGCAATGGGTGGTCTCGGCCTGGCGCGCGTCACGGTACAGACGCACATAGGCCGACGGATCCGGCTCACCGGTGACCGGGTCGGCCAGGTCGTAGGTCAGGCGCAGTTCCACCGTGTAGCGGTGGCACTCGATCACGTCCAGGCGGACATCCAGGCCGTCGCCGATCGAGGAAATGTAGCTGCCCGCCACCAGTCCGGCCGGTTCGAACAGACGCACCAGATGGCGGTAGTTTTCCGCGTACAGGCCCATGAGCCAGCTCAGCCGGCTCAGGCGGGGAATGCGTTCGGTGCGGGGCAAGGCTCGGGCCATGGGTCGATCCTACACGTTGGTGCTTCAACGTGGGGGCGCGCACGTGCAAGCCAACCCCTGGGTAGTGCCGGCCGCTGGCCGGCAGCCCTGCATCGCGGCCGAGGGTTCATCCACCAGCCGGCCAGCGGCCGGCTCTACCAGATGAGGATCAATACAGCTCGCGCTGCAGCCCCAGCGTGGCCAGCACCTTGCTGGAAATCTCCTCGATCGAGGTATGGGTGGTGCTCAGGGTCGGGATCCGCTCCATCTGGAACATCACCTCGGCCGCAGCCACCTCGCGCTTGCAGGTGTCCAGGTTTGCGTAGCGCGAGTTCGGGCGGCGCTCCTGGCGGATCTGCTGCAGCCGGTCCGGGTCGATGGTCAGGCCGAACAGCTTGCGCCGGTAGTTGCGCAGGCGTGGCGGCAGGCGGTCGCTTTCCAGGTCTTCGTCGGTCAGCGGGTAATTGGCCGCGCGCACCCCGTAATGCAGGGCCAGGTAGATGCAGGTGGGCGTCTTGCCGGCGCGTGACACCGCCACCAGGATCACGTCGGCATCGTCGTAGTTCACCGCGATGCCGTCGTCATGGGTCAGGGCGAAGTTCATCGCGTTGATGCGGCGGTGGTAGGTGTCGAAATCGACCATGCCGTGGGCCTGGCCGACCCGGGCCAGGCGCGGACTGGCCAGTTCACGCTCCAGCGGCTCGATGAACGGTGCGAACACATCCAGCATCAGCGCCCCGCTGTCGGCCAGGATCAGGCTCAGGCTCTGGTCCACGCAGGAGTTCACCACGATCGGCCGGACCTGGTACCGCTCCCCTGCCGCCTGGATCCGGGCACAGGCTTCACGCGCTTTTTCGGGGTCGTCGACAAACGACATGCGATCGGTAATGAAGCTGAACCCGGAGAACTGGGTGAGCAGGCTATGCCCAATGGTTTCAGCGGTGATACCGGTTCCATCGGAAACATAGAACACCGGACGGATGGTCGACATGCGCGCTTTTACCCCCTACGAAGCCTAAAAAGGCCGCCAGCACAAGCTTGTGCCGACGGTACTCTGCCCGGCATCATATCGGCTTCTTCCTACGGACGCGGCCATTCCAGCCCGCCTCGGGCGATGGCCAAACGGAGCATCGCGCTTGAACGAGAACATCCTGTGGTTGCACGAACTGCGTCTGGCCGATCTGGCCCGCGTAGGCGGCAAGAATTCGTCGCTGGGCGAGATGATCGGCAACCTGGCCGGTCTGGGCGTTTCGGTGCCGGGCGGTTATGCCACCACCGCTGAAGCCTTCAAGGACTTCATCGCGCACAACGATCTGTCCAAGCGCATCTTCGACAAGCTGGCCACGCTGGACGTCGAGGACGTCAACGCGCTGACCGCAGCGGGCAAGGAAATCCGCACCTGGGTGATCGATGCCCCGCTGCAGCCGCAGCTGGACCAGGACATCCGCACCGCCTACGCCCAGCTGAGCGCCGACAATGGCGGCGGCGACGTGGCCGTGGCCGTGCGTTCGTCGGCCACCGCCGAGGATCTGCCGGATGCCTCCTTCGCCGGCCAGCAGGAAACCTTCCTCAACGTCACCGGTGCCGACGACGTCGTGCACAAGGTCAAGGAAGTGTTCGCCTCGCTGTACAACGACCGTGCCATCGCCTACCGCGTGCACCACGGCTTCAAGCATGAAGACGTGTTCCTGTCCGCCGGCGTGCAGCTGATGGTGCGTTCGGGCGTCGGTTCCTCCGGCGTACTGTTCACCCTGGACACCGAGTCCGGCTTCCGCGATGTGGTGTTCGTCACCTCGTCCTTCGGCCTGGGCGAAATGGTCGTGCAGGGCGCGGTCAACCCGGACGAGTACTACGTCTACAAGCCCACCCTGCAGGCCGGCAAGCCGGCGATCCTGCGCCGCTCGCTCGGCAGCAAGGCCATCCGCATGGTGTATTCGGATGTTCCGGGTGAGCGCGTCAGGATCGAGGACACCCCGGTCGAACTGCGCAACACCTTCTCGATCAGCGACGAGGACGTGCAGGAACTGTCCAAGCAGGCGCTGGTCATCGAAAAGCACTACGGCCGCCCGATGGACATCGAGTGGGCCAAGGACGGTGTCAGCGGCAAGCTGTTCATCGTGCAGGCGCGCCCGGAAACGGTGAAGTCGCGCAGCCATGCCACCCAGATCGAGCGTTTCGCGCTGACTGAAAAGGGCGGCAACGTGCTGGCCGAGGGCCGCGCCGTCGGTGCCAAGATCGGTTCGGGCGTGGCCCGCGTGGTGAAGACGCTGGACGACATGAACCGCGTGCAGCCGGGCGACGTGCTGATCGCCGACATGACCGATCCCGATTGGGAACCGGTGATGAAGCGCGCTTCGGCCATCGTCACCAATCGCGGTGGCCGTACTTGCCATGCCGCGATCATCGCGCGCGAGCTGGGCGTGCCGGCCGTGGTCGGTTCGGGCAACGCCACCAAGGTCATCGAAGATGGCCAGCTGGTCACCGTCAGCTGCGCTGAAGGCGATACCGGCTTCATCTACGAAGGCAAGCTGGGCTTCGAGCGCACCACCACCGATCTGGGCAACATGCCGCCGGCACCGCTGAAGATCATGATGAACGTGGCCAACCCGGAACGTGCCTTCGACTTCGGCCAGCTGCCGAACGCCGGCATCGGCCTGGCCCGTCTGGAAATGATCATCGCCAGCCACATCGGCATCCACCCGAACGCGCTGCTGGAATACGACCGCCAGGATGCGGCAACCAAGAAGAAGATCGACGAGAAGATCGCCGGTTACGGTGATCCGGTCAGCTTCTACGTGGATCGCCTGGCCGAAGGCATCGCCACCCTCACCGCCTCGGTCGCACCGAACGCCGTGATCGTGCGCCTGTCGGACTTCAAGTCCAACGAGTACGCCAACCTGATCGGCGGCAGCAACTACGAGCCGCACGAAGAGAACCCGATGATCGGCTTCCGCGGCGCCAGCCGTTACGTCGATCCGAGTTTCTCGGCCGCCTTCGCGCTGGAGTGCAAGGCCGTGCTGCGCGTGCGCAACGAAATGGGCCTGGACAACCTGTGGGTCATGATTCCGTTTGTGCGCACCCTGGAAGAAGGCCGCAAGGTCATCGAGGTGCTGGAACAGAACGGCCTGAAGCAGGGCGAGAACGGCCTGAAGATCATCATGATGTGCGAAGTGCCGTCCAACGCACTGCTCGCCGATGAGTTCCTGGAAATCTTCGATGGCTTCTCGATCGGCTCCAACGACCTGACCCAGCTCAGCCTGGGCCTGGACCGCGATTCGTCGATCGTCGCGCACCTGTTCGACGAACGTAACCCGGCGGTGAAGAAGCTGCTGTCGATGGCGATCAAGTCGGCACGTGCCAAGGGCAAGTACGTCGGCATCTGCGGCCAGGGCCCGTCCGATCATCCGGATCTGGCCGAATGGCTGATGCAGGAAGGCATCGAGTCGGTGTCGCTGAACCCGGACACCGTGGTCGATACCTGGCTGCGCCTGGCCAAGCTGAAGGCGAACGGCTGAGACCGTGATTGCTGAGGGCTGACGTCGCTTTCATCGGCGCCGGCCCATACTTCAGCTGCATGCAAGCCCCGCCTCTGCGGGGCTTGTTGTTTCTGGCGTCTGCGCGCGCCACCTCCCCCGCTGCAAAGGAGCCCGCATGATTGCCACTGCCCCACCCGCCCCCGCCGCAACACCCTGGTTCCACTCGCTCGATTGGGAACGCCTGCTGGAGACCTACGGCGTGCCATTGCTGGCCGCGATCGTGGTGCTGCTGGTCGGCATGTGGGTGGCGCGACGCCTGTCCAACGCGATGCCACGCGCCACCGCGCGCATGGGCGTGGACCCGATGCTGGGCAACTTCCTGCGCAACGTGGTGTACGCCGCGTCGCTGGTGATCGTGGTGGTACTGGCGATCGGCACGCTGGGCGTGCAGATCACCCCGCTGCTGGCTGTGCTCGGCACCGCCGGGCTTGCGGTTGGCCTGGCACTGAAGGATTCGCTGTCCAACATCGCCTCGGGCGTGATGCTGGTGACGCTGCGCCCGTTCCGCGTCGGTGATGTAGTGACGGTGGCCGGACAGACCGGCACGGTGCGCGAAGTGCGCATCTTCCAGACCGTCATCACCGGTGCCGACAATCAGCACACCACCATTCCGAACACGCTGATCACCGCTGCGCCGATCATCAACCTGACCGCCGAGCCGACCCGCCGCGTCGAACTGGTGGTGGGCATCGGCTATGAAGACAACATCCAGCTGGCGCGCGACACCGCGCTGGCGCTGATGAAGGCCGACCCGCGCGTGTTGCAGACACCGGCACCGGACGTAGTGGTGTACGAACTGGGCGCGCACGCGATCAATCTTGGCATCCGCTGCTACGTGAAGTCGGCCGACTGGTTCGGTACCAAGGTCACGCTGCTGGAACAGCTCAAGCTGGGCTTCGACAAGGCCGGCATCAACATCCCGTATCCGCAGCAGGACATGCACCTGTACCTGCATGGCAAGGATGGCGGCGTGGTCGAGGCCGACGCGCTGGTGCGCGACAAGCCCTGATCACAAACAGAAATGCCGGCCAGCGGCCGGCACTACCCTGCCCCGCGCACCCTGGTAGTGCCGGCCGCTGGCCGGCAACCTCCGGGATCAGGCGGCGACGCTTTCTTCCAGCGTCGCGTAATCGGTGAACCCGACCGCACCACCGCCGAAGAACGTTGCGCGATCCGGCGGGTTCAGCTCCGCCCCCAGACGCAGGCGCTCGGGCAGGTCGGGATTGGCGATGAACGGGCGACCGAAGCCGATCAGGTCGGCCCAGCCTTCAGCCAGTGCCTGCTCGGCGCGCTCGGCGGTGTACTTGCCGGCGTAGATCAGGGTGCCTGGGTAGACCATGCGCAGCGCCTGCTTGAACGCCACTGGCATCAGCGGTGCGTCATCCCAGTCGGCCTCGGCGATGTGCAGGTAGCCCACGCCCAGCTCGCCCAGCAGGTGTGCCGCCGCCAGGTAGGTGGCCTGCGGCGTATCGTCCACCGCGCCCTGCAGGGTAGTCAGCGGCGCCAGGCGCACGCCAACGCGCTCACCACCGGCTTCTGCAGTCACCGCCTGCACGACCTCGCGCAGGAAACGCAGCCGGTTCTGCAGCGAGCCGCCATAGCCGTCGCTGCGCTGGTTGGCCTGCGAGTCGATGAACTGGTTGATCAGATAGCCATTTGCACCGTGAAGCTCGACACCATCGAAGCCGGCGGCCAGCGCATTGCGGGTGGCCTGCGCGTAATCGGCGATGATGCCCGGAATCTCGGCCTCGGCCAGCGCGCGCGGCATCGAGTGCTGGATCATCTCGCCCACGCCCGCTTTCGGGCCGGCGCCGGTGGGGTCGACAAACACCTTCACGCCCTCGGCCAGCAGCGCCGACGACGACACAGGCGCGGCACCGCCGGGCTGCAGCGCGACGTGCGAGACCCGACCCACGTGCCACAACTGGGCGTAGATGCGACCGCCCGCAGCGTGCACGGCGTCGGTCACCTGGCGCCAGCCCTGCACCTGCTCGCCACTGTGGATGCCCGGGGTCCAGGCATAACCCTGGCCCTGCGGGCTGATCTGGGTCCCTTCGCTGACGATCAGGCCCGCGCTGGCCCGCTGCGCGTAGTAGACGGCCATTTCCGCGGTGGCAACGTTGCCGTCGGCAGCGCGCGAGCGGGTCATCGGCGGCATGACGATTCGGTTGGGCAGGGTCAAGGCGCCCAGGCGGTGGGAGGTGAACAACATGACGGACATCTCTTGCGGGGGGAGTGCCAGCAAGAATGGGGACCGCCTGCGAAAGGCAACAGGCGTGTTATGGCAAAACAGTTGTGCCCGGCAGGCAAGGATGGCCTGGCATGAAGGCTCATCCATGCATGGCGTGGATCTACTCCAGGCGGGGTTCCATCCTGATCGTGCCATGCGCCACGCGGTCATAACAGGTGCGCACCACGTCTTCGCCGTACTTGATCTCCAGCCGGCGCACGATGAAGTGGCCGCGCGCCATGTCCTGGTAGTAGTCGGTGAACATGGTGTTCAACGTCGCACCGGCAGCGGCACCCACGATCGGCACCGCCTGTGCGGCGAATTTCTCGGTGACCACCACGCCGAAGCGCGCCGCCACCTTCTCCACCATCTTCGCCAGCAGCTTGCCGGCTTCCTTCGGCGCTACGCCCAGGGTGAGATCGCGGCCGGTCACCACGCGCCCGGCCAGCTCGGCCGACAGATGGCGCATCACATCGGTGGTGAAGCCGCGGGCCAGGTAATAGCCCGTCTCGCTGGCGTCATCGCGCGGCGAGTTGCCGCCCAGCGCGAACACCTCCAGGCAGGCCTGGCGGGTACTGAACTCGGACAGGTCGAAGCCTTCGCTGCGAGCCACGTCGGCCACGGCGCGCATCATGATGGTGGTCGACACTGGCAGTTCGATGAACAGCGCGGCAAAGCCAAAGGCGCCGCCCACCGCACCGGAGGTCGCTGCGGCCAACTTGTGCCAGCGGGTGGACGCCCCCTTGCCGGGGGTGTTGTCCATGCTCCACAGCGCTGCCTGCGCCGACTTGGTCAGCGCCGCCTGCACGGCGCCATGGATGCGGTTGGAGACCGAGTTGGGCAGCGCCTTCACCGCGAACTCCAGCGGCGTGCCGACCAGATTGGCCATGCGCGCGGTCAGGGTCGGCGCTTCCAGCAGGGCCACCGCCCGTTGCAGGTCAGACCAGTCGCGGGCGTCGTGGGCAATGTCGCGGGGAAGCAGGATGGGCTCGTTCATGGCGCCGATCTTAGCGCCAGGGAGTTGAACGGAGGGTAGTGCCGGCCGCTGGCCGGCAACCTGATACACCTCACGAAGGCCGCTGAATTGCCGGCCAGCGGCCGGCACTACCAGTTCGCGTGTCACCCGGTAGCGCCGGGCCATGCCCGGCGTCGTTGTTCAGGCCGTGGGCAACCCCGACAGCGCCCCCATGAACTGGCGATAGTGGCGCAGCTCGGCAATCGAATCGTGCACGTCGCTCAGCGCGGTGTGGTTGCTGTTCTTGCCAACGCCAGCGGCCACGGTCGGCGCCCAGCGCTTGGCCAGCTCCTTCACCGTGGACACGTCCAGGTTGCGGTAGTGGAAGTACTTCTCCAGGCGCGGCATCTGGCGGTGCAGGAAGCGGCGGTCCTGGCAGATGGAGTTGCCGCACATCGGCGACAGGCCGGCCGGGATCCACTGCGCCAGGAAATTCACCGTCTGCGCCTCAGCCTGGGCAAGGGTCACCGTGCTGTCCACCACGCGCTGCCACAGGCCCGAACGGCGGTGCTGGTTGCGGTTCCACTCGTCCATCGCTTCCAGCGTTTCCAGCGGATGGTGGATGGCGAATTCCGGACCTTCGGCCAGCACGTTGAGCTGGGCGTCAGTGACTACGGTGGCGATCTCGATGATCGAATCGTTGTCGGTATCCAACCCGGTCATTTCCAGGTCGATCCAGATCAGTCGTTCGTTGGCCGCGCCGTTGTCCGCCATGTGTCGCCTCGTTGCTGGGCAGGCGCGCGGCCTACCGGTGATGGAAAGAGGCGCCCATCATACCCTTTAGCCCCTCAGCCCTCGCCGGCGTGGTCTTCCAGCAGCAGCGGAGGCTTGCCGCGCTTGGCGCGGAAATAGTTGGTCAGGCGCATGCTGGCTTCCTTGGCCAGCACCCCACCGTGGATCTCCACCCGGTGGTTGTGGCGGGCATCGCCAATGAGGTCGAACACGCTGCCGCAGGCACCGGTCTTGGGGTCGCTGGCACCGTAGACCAACCGTGCAACGCGCGCGTGCACGATCGCCATTGCGCACATCGCACACGGCTCCAGGGTCACATACAGCGTGCTGCCAAGCAGGCGATGGTTCGCCAGCAATTTTCCGCCCGCCCGCATGGCCACGATCTCGGCGTGTGCGCTGGGGTCATGCGAGGCGATGTTGAGGTTCCAGCCCTCGCCCAGCAGTTGGCCGTCGGCACCGACCAGCACTGCACCCACCGGGATCTCGTCGAACTCGCGTTGTGCGCGCTCGGCCAGCGCCAGCGCGTGGCGCATCCAGTGTTCGTCGGTGTCGTGCACCGGCACACCCAGGGCGTCGGTCATGGCGGTTCTCGCGTGTCTGCAGGGCCAGGATGGCCGCCGGGGCCGCATTGTACGCCCGCAGCCGTGCAGGCGCCGCTAGCGCGCGTCGAAGCGCTCGCGGGCAGCGTCCAGCGCCGGGAAATTGTGCTCGGCCCAACGGTCCAGCGCGGTCAGGGTGTCGACCAGACTGCACGCAACCTCGGTCAACCGGTACTCCACGTGCAGTGGCTTGCCGCCCAGATCGCAGCGCTCGATCAGGCCGTTGCGCTCCAGCTGCCGCAGGGTCTGGGTCAGCACCTTCTGCGAGATGCCTTCGATCTTCCGCAGCAGCGCACCATTGCGTTGCGGGCCCTCGGCCAATGCCGGCAGCAGCAGCATCACCCACTTGCCGGAGATCAGTGCCAGCGCATCGCGCGCCGAGCAGTCGGCGGCATAGACATCACCGGGAAAGGCCATGGTTACCTCAAAGTGCGTAATTGCCGGGGCATGCCGGCATCGCGAGGATGGTCGCACACTCCACGAACACCTCGCCCCATGCGCGCCCTGATCCTGCTGGCCCACCCCGAACCCCGTTCCTTCAATGCCCACCTGGCCATGCAGGCGGCCGAGCAGCTGCGGCACGACCATCTGCAGGTGGACATGGTCGACCTGTATGCAGAAGGCTTCGATCCGCTGGAAGCGGCCTGGCACCATCCACGGCGCCTGCAGCCCGAGCGCTTCGATGCCCAGCGCGAACAACGCTACAGCGCCGAACACGACCAGTTGCCCGCCGATGTGCGGCATCACCTGCAGCTGCTGCAGGCCGCGGACCTGGTGATCCTGCAGTTCCCACTGTGGTGGTTTGCGGCGCCGGCCATCCTCAAGGGCTGGCTGGACCGCGTGCTGGTCTACGGGCCGATGTACAACAGCCGGCAACGCCACGAGCGCGGCGTGATGCAGGGCAAGCGTGCGTTGCTGAGCGTCACCACCGGCTCTTCGGCGCGGGCGTGCGCGGTCGATGGCCGCGAAGGCGATACCCGGCTGTTGCTGTGGCCGTTGATGTACAGCCTGCGCTACGTCGGCTTCGAGGTGATGGAGCCGCATATGGTGCACGGCGTGCGCTCAGGGCTTGCAGCGGAACGCGTGCAGGCCCACGACGAAGCATTGGTTGCAGCCACCCTTTCCTACCGCGAGCGACTGTCGCGATGGCGGCAGTGGCCGACCGTGCCCTTCAACAACAGTGAGGACTTCGAGGATGGTGTGGCGCTGCGCGCGGAAGCGACTGCCTACTGTCCCTTCATCCGCCATCGCATCGCCGGATGAACCCGCACCTGCAGGCACGGCCGGAAAGCTTCACAATGCGTATTCCTGTCAAGCACCTTGGTGAACACATGACCACCCTCCGTCCCTCTCGCGCCGACGACGGCGCCGCCCTTGTCGATCTCTGGCGCCGCGCCGTCGACGCCACCCACGACTTCCTCAGCACTGAAGATCGCCTGGCGATCGATGCCGAAGTCGCCGGTTTCCTGCCGCAGGCGCCGATGACCGTTGCTGTCGATGCACAGGATCGGCCGCTGGGCTTCATGCTGATCGACGGCACCCACATGGAAGCACTGTTCATCGATCCGGACGTGCGCGGCACCGGTATCGGTCGGCAGCTGCTGCAGCACGCACTGGCCCTGCACCCGCAGCTGAGCACCGACGTCAACGCACAGAACGCGCAGGCCGTGGGCTTCTACCTGCGCATGGGCTTTGTCGAAACCGGTCGTTCGCCGCTGGATTCGCAGGGCCGCCCGTATCCGCTGATCCACCTTCGGCATAAGGCCTGACATCCGTTGGCAGCAGCTGCGTGTTAGCGTGGCTGCTTTCGATCAAGGAATGCCGTACATGGATGGTGCAAAAGCCCTGTTGACCCTGTTTGCGCTGGGCATCAGCCTGGCCTGGATCCTGGTGCCGTTCGCCATCTTCGCCGTGCGCAACCTGCTGCGTGAGGTACTGGTCGAGCAGCGTCGTACCAATGAACTTCTCGAGCATATCGGCGGCTACCGCATTCCGAAACCGCAACCCGAACCGACCGTCTGGCGCGCGCCCTGAGCGGGCGCACGCCCGCCGTGGCTCAGGCTGTCGCCTCGAAGGCCGGTGAGTACTGCACCTCGCCCTGAGCCAGCGGAGGCTGCAGGCAAAGCGCCTGGAAGTACTCCGCCGGCACGCCCGGCAACACCAGGCCCGGCTCGGCACGGAAGCCGAAGCGCCCGTAATAGGCCGGCTCGCCCAGCAATACACAGCCATGTGCACCCTGCTGACGCAGTGCTTCAAGTGCGGCGTGCATCAGGGCCGCACCGATGCCCTGCCCCTGCCACGCGGGCACTACCGAGATCGGGCCCAGGCCAAACCAGCCCGTGCTGCCATCGCTGACCGTCACCGGCGACAGGGCAATGTGGCCGACCACCTGGCCCTGAGTTTCGGCGACCAGCGAAATGCTCAACTCCCCGCGGGCGCGCAGGGCGTCGACGATGAACTGCTCGGTGTGGCTGCTGTGCGGGGCTTCGCGGAAGGCGGCCGAGGTGAGTGCATGGATGGCGGCGTGGTCAGCCGTGGTTTCGGTGCGGATCATGCAGTTCAAGAGAACGCCTTTGATAATGTGATGAGTGCGTGAATTATTGATTTACGTCGCAGATTCAACCGCGAGCAGCCCCTGCCAGCAAGGCCAACGCGACGCCCGAATCCCCTGTGCTGCAATCGATTCGCCGGAATACACCGCATCGCGCGCGTCAAAAAGCCGTCGCGGCGGTGGCGCAGCGTTCCTGACACGCTCCATAATCGAGAAACCTGTCACCCAGGAAGGATATATGGACATGGACGCACGATGCAGGATCAGGCCATGGGAGTAGCGCTCCCTGAAAGGAAAAGGCAGCCGCTGCTGGCGTTGCTCGCCCTTATCCCACTGGCCGCATGCTCGCCCTATGCTGATGCCGAGCGCGACGTCGCCGCTGGTGGGCGCGGCCTGGCCAAACTCAACCCATCACCGCAGCAAGGCTACGAGCTGGTGCTGACACTGAAGGATGCCCCCGGTCCCTTCGCGGTGGTCGAGGGCGTTGCCCAGTACGACGCACGCAACTATGCAGCATGTGGGCGGATCGTACCTGCAACGGGCACTGCGGGCCGCATCACCAGTCAGGAACCTATCGCACTGCGCCAGGTGGGCGAGAACGAATACCGCGGCACGTTCTACCTCGACCGCATGCAGGACGAGGTTTACTACGGGCGTGGTGTCTGCCATTGGGCGCTGACGGGAGTCGGTGCGATGTTGCGCGCTACGACCGGCGAGGCGGATACGCGATTCCTGACGTTCATCGACAAGGAGCGCATGGACGCGAGGAGCCCATTGACTCTCTATTATCCGAGGGTTGCCTATCCTCGCGCCGAGCTTGCTGCCAACTACCCTGCCAGCGGCAAAGAGAATCCTTCGGAGTACAAGGAAGAGCTGCGCGACGCGCTGTTCTCAACCACCACCACTGTGCAGAAGCTCATGCCATGAGCCGCCAGTTCCACAACCCCTACCCCCAAGGAGGCCGACATTGCGCCACAAGATGATTCCGTGCCTTGCTCTGCTTCTGTTGACCGCCTGCAACCCGGAGACCGCCATGAACCAGGAACGTGCCGCTGCTGAAGCCGATGTCGCCCAGGGTGGGCGCGGCCTCGCCAAGCTCAACCCCAGCCCGCGCAAGGCCTATGAACTGGTACTTCGCCTGAAGGATGCACCCGGTGAGTTCGCGGTGGTTGAAGGTGTCGCGCAGTACGACGTGACCAACGAAGACCAGTGCGGGCACATCGAACCGGCCACCGGTACCGCCGCACGCATCACCAGCCAGGAGCCGGTGGAGCTGCGCAAGGTCGCCGACGGCGAGTACCGCGGCACCGTGTACCTTGATCGCATGCTGGACGAGGACTACTACGGCCGTGGCGTCTGCAAGTGGGAATTCAGCGGCGCCGGTGCGATGCTGAAAGCCACTGGCGCCGAGGGTGAAACGCGCTTCCTGTCGTTCATTGAGGCAGCGCCGTTCGTCAAAGGCGAGACCGAAACTCGCCACTATCCTCGTGCAGACTATCCGCGCGTGAACGAGATTCCTGACTACGGCGCAAGCGGGCAGGAAGATCCCACCAAATTCCGCCCTGAACTTCAGAATGCGCTGTTCTCGGCTTCACTTGAAGCCAATGAGGTCCGCCAATGAGCCTCAGCAGCCAAGACTACGCGGGCATTTCCGACGACGTGTACAAGGACCGTGCGGTCGGTCGACGCGCTCCTGGCAAGGAAGAGCTCGTAGCGATCAACGGGCATGAGTACAAGATCCTCGAGCACGTCGATAATCGACTGAACGGCTATCAGGGAACGATCTACCAGCGAGTCGACACCCATGAAATTGTCGTCGCACATCGCGGCACCGAACAGATCGCACGCGATGCAATTCTGACCGATGGTGGCATGGTCGTTGCCCGCACCAACGTGCAGGCTCCGGACGCCATCGCGCTGACTCAACGCGCCCTCGCCTATGCCAAGAAGGAAGGGCAGGATCTCGGACAACGTCCGCCCGAAGTTACCGTCACAGGCCACTCCCTCGGCGGTGCCCTGGCCCAGATCACCTCGCACCACTTCAACGTCAAGGGCGAGACCTTCAATGCCTACGGCGCGGTCAGCCTCAGCTACCGCATTCCGGAAGGCGGCAACACCATGATCAACCACGTCATGGCCTCCGATCCGGTCAGCGCTGCCTCGCCGCACTTCGGCCAGGTCCGCATCTACGCCAAGCCCGATGAGATCAAGACGCTCGCGGCAAATGGCTTCAGCAATCATGCCCTGCGTGATCTGATTCCGGACCGCCCGATCATCGCGGCAACCAACTCGTTCGGCGCACACAAGCTGGGCAACTTTCTCGACGAAGGCTCGGTGCTGAAGCACCCGGAAACGCAGAAGCTGGCGAAAGACAACGCCAAGATGATCGAGGAGTACCGCGACGACGTGGAATCACTGCGTCGTGGCGTCACCCGCGCGGCACGCGGCATCCCTGGCGGCGCCATCGATCTGTACGACCACATCCGCGGCCCGCTGCAGCCCGGTGAACCAGCACGCCGCGAAGCAGAGAAGAACGGCCATCACACCAGCATGCTGCGCATGGACGATGCCAATCACCTGGGCAACCCGCTGTTCAACGACGCGATCCGTGGCGTGCATGCGCAGGACGTTCGCGTCGGCCGCGTGCCGGATGTGATGAGTACGCAGTTGGCCGGTAGCCTGGCGGCGGAGATGCACGCTGCAGGCGGCAAGCGCATCGACGAGGTGGTGATGAATGCCGACGCCTCGCGCAGCTTCGCGGTGCAGGGCCAGGGCGGCGACCCGGCGCATCTGCGCGTGTCGGTGGACACGGCCGTGGCGATGAACACCCCGCTGGAGCAGAGCAGCCAGCGCATTGATCAGCAAGCTGCGGGACAGCGCCTGGCACAGGACCGCGATCAACAACTGGAACAACAGCAGAACCAGACCCGCAGCATGCAGGCCTGATGAACAGCGCGGGAGCCGGTCAATCCAGCTCCCGCGTCACTTCGGCCCTCTGCCTCAGGGGCTGGAGGCCGCGACCGGCGCGGACGCACCGGCGATCACGAACAGATCCGGCCCGGAATCCGGGAAGCCACCACAGGCGCGATCGCCCGGTGCTACCGGATCACAGGGCCACTGCGCCCGCGCGACCTTCTCACGCAGCTCGAAGCGATCCCCAGTCCAGACCACGAAGGCCAGGTGCTCGCGGTTCCAGTCACTGTAGGCACGCGGACCGCCCTTCTGCGCCGTCTCCGGGTACTGCACGAACCAGCGCATGGCCGGGCCATACTGCAACTTGCTGTGGTCCAGGCTGATCCGGCCCTCGCGCGACAGCTGCCGTGCACGATCGGCCTCCGTCAGTTGGGGCATGGCCGGCATGGCATCGGCGGTCACATCCCTCGGCGCGGCGTCCCCGCGAACCTGGTACACACGCTGGGCCACATAGGCCTCGCGGCAGTCACCCGCTGGCACACGTACCGGCTCCGCGCCGTACTCATCGCGGTTGGCGACCCGGTCGCTGCAGGTGAACGGTGCCGACACCAGGTAGAACGTGCTGTCGGCGTCGCGTCCTTCCAGCGAGCGCACCCAGATGTCGCCCATCCGCGCGATGAAGTCCGGGCGCTGGCCGTAGCCCGGCACCGCCTTGAACCAAACCTTCTGTTGCACCTCACGCTCGCGCCAGCTGCGCGGCAGGTGGATGTCCTGCTGGGGCAGCGCGACCAGCAGCGCGGCCAGATGCGCCGGCATCGTGCCCTGGCAGGCGCCGATCAGCAGCTCGCCCTGGGCCGCCAGCCGCCCAGCAAGATCCACCGGGCAGCGGGCACCAAGCGCACGCTCGGTCGCCTGCTCGGGCGGCAACGGCGCGATGACCAAGGCGGGTGGCGCGGGAGCTACCGCCGGGACGGCTGGCTCGACGACGGCAGGCGGTGCAGCGACAGGCGCCGCCGCTGCGGGTGCAACGGGCACAGGCGTCGGGTCTGCAGCCGGCGCCGGCTGCGCGTCCACCACTGGTGTCGCAGGAGGTGTCACGGCAGCCGGTACATCGGGAGCCGGCACCGCGACAACGGTTTCGGTGGCCATGGGCGCTGCAACAGGTGCCATCCCTGCAGGCGCGTCAACGATCGCCTCGGCGGCGATGGGCGCCTCCACGACGGGCGCCGCTGTCTCCTGAGCCTGAGCCTGTGCCGACGCTGCGGCAAGTCCAAGTGACAGCAGCCAGAGCGGCGGCAGGCGGCGCGCGGATGCATCGCAGCGGGCAGCGACGTGCCGGGCATTCGAGGGAACGATTCGCATGTGGTGTCCTTCCGAGTGGGTTTCCATATCGGCGCCACAGGGCGCCACGCGTCGCACGTAAAGCGCCGGCGGGTCCCCTGCCCGCCGGCATCAGGTGTTACAGGGATCGAGAACGCTGCTCCTGCTCGCGGGCGAGCGCGGCCGCCGGGTCCTGCTGGGCGACACTGGCAGCCAACTGCTGGCTGCTCTGCGCCAGCGGCTGCTGGGCGGCCTGCTCCCGGTCAACGGACGCACGCAGCATCGCCGGATCTCCCAGCGCGCCCTGCACCGCAAACAGCGTGCGCCCGTCGTTGCCCGCCAGCAGATGATCGATACGCGACAGGCCGGCCTTCTGCGCGCTCAACGCCAGCGCGCCGGCGGCGTTGTCCAGTTCCTGCTCACTGCGCAGTCCGCTCTGCGCCCCCATCTGCTGCAGGTGCTGGCGTGCCCCCTGGAACAGGGCGTGTCCCGGCTCGCCCGGCTGCGACATGTCGCGCAGGGTGGCCTGCTGCGCCGGCGCCCCTACTTCGCCCCGCTCCAGCCGCGCCATCACATCAGGTGTCAGCTTCTGCTGCCACACATCGAACCGCTGCTGGCGGGCCTCGATGCCGTTCAGGCCACCATTGATCGCGCGTGTCGCTTCGCGCACATCCTCGCGCGCCGCCTCCGGCACGCGCGTCTGCCACTGCCACACCGCAATACGGCCCGCATGCTCAGGCTGCGCGGCCAGCTCCGGTTGATTCACCAGATCCAGATCCAGCGCCTTGCCGGCACGCTCGTAATTCTCCTTGCCGACCAGCGGCAGATAGCCGCGACCGTGATACTTCAATGCGTCGCCGGGCGCATCATTGCCCATGCGCCCGCCGTACATCAGCTCGGCCAGATTCTCCGGACGGCCGCGCAACGCCTCCTGGCGGGCGCTCTCCAGCGCGGCGTTGCCATTGCGCCACGCCGCTTCCACCGGGATCTGCGAGATACCCCGGGTGAAGTTGAAACTTTCATTGAGCCGGCTCAGGCCACGGGACTCGTGCCCGGCCTGCGCCATGAAGTTGGCCAGTTCCCGGGACGAGGTGATGCCGGCCTCCGTGGCCTGCCGCAGCAACTGCGACTCTCTATCCTGCGACACGGTGAAACTCCTGCTCGATCATCGTTGGGTACTCCCGCCTCCTCACAGGCATGGCACTCAGGGCAAGCTCACGTCGGCGACAACGGACGGATCGAAATCCTCGAACCGCACCCGACCAAGTTCGGCCGCCGAGAAATCGCGTGTATGACTGGCCTCGGTCTCGGTGTCGACCACCCTGCGCTGCACGCCATGCACCCAACAGGCCTCGTCGGCCGGAACGTAGCGGAACGTGTAGATGCTGCTCCAGCGCTCACGGCTCCCGCCGTTGGTGATCACACTGAACGCGCCATCCTCGATGGTCACGTACGCGAAGGGGTCGCCGGCAATGCCCCCACGGGTGGAGCACGGCACCAGCTTGTCGTTGCGCGCGGCCAACTGCCATCGGCCCGCGGCGTCACCCAGCAGCAGCAACAACACCCGGTTAGGACCGTGCTCGCCGGGCACCAAGCCGTCGGGTGCCGGTTGATCGATCACCAGCAACTGGTCGTCGATCCCGTTGCCGGTGAGATCGCCGCGTACCGCCTCCAGCAGGTTCGCGCCGGACGGAACGAACGCCAAGGCATTGTCCATGTGTACGCCACTCCCCTTCTGCATCCCCTGCGACTCCTTCAATCCTGACTTTCCAGTACCCGCGCGACGACCGGGAAACCATGCGCTGCGCTGCAGGCTCCGGTGTCCACCATGGCGGATGATAGCCCCGGCCCTGCGGCGTCTGCGATGGTCGCAATCAACATCCGCATCGTGGGTCGTCAGAGTCCTCATGGACGGAAAAGCTCCTGCGTTCGATGGCACCGATGCGTCGGGATTTTGACGCGCACGCAGCTTACTTCGAGGAGGCGGGGCTCGTCGAAGGGAGCTTGGGATGAAAAGCGCACTTGATCACAGAAAAAGCGCAGTTAACGTGAATGGTGGCTTATCCGAAAAACAGATCCGCGGTGGATGGCGCCGGGGATGCATCGCCTCCCGCAGCCCCGCCGGCCTGAAGTTGCGCGGAAAGCGTGCGCTGCTTATCGCGCCCGAACATGCCCATGCTGGTGGCAACGGCCACAATCAACGCTGCCCGCGCCATGTTGGTTACCAGGACCATCATCGAGTCGCGGCTGCAGCCTGTAACGATTCGATAGCCTTGCAACACTTCTCCACAGCGCAGTAAAAGAACATTTGCCCACTAGGACCGTCGCGCCACTCGATCTCGGCGGGATGTCACGGCAACCATGAGACTAGAACGACTCAAAGATCGGCTCAGAACAATCTGTATATAGAACTTTGCACTGCCCACCACCGATGTCCGCGCAATGGGACAAAACTCGATTTGTAGCCTCCTCCTTGGAGCCTGCAACCGAATAGGAGACGCGCCCCTTACTCCCCCTCTCGGGATCAGCATATGCAACGCACTGGTTCTTATAGGTAGTTCCGACTTTGCAATCTCTAGCGCCATGGGTCGCGCAACGGGAAAGCGCCTCGGACACAGCTTCCTGCTTTGAACGCCTTCCGACTGATGCCCCCATATCGCCCGTGCTTACTGCGGTTGCAATAGCTCCCCAGGTTTTGATCCAGCGGCCTGTCGCGACCGGACCACTGGACCCCGCAGCGCCTCCATTGGAGCCCAGTATTGGCGCACATCCACCAACCCCCTGTCCGCCAATCGGATACTGTCCGGGCGGGCAGCGCCCCTCCGCTTGGACATCTGCTGTCACAAGCAAGAACAAAGCAGAACAAATCCAAAAGAGGGAGATCACAATGCGCTTCACGTTAACTCTCCAATACGCCTGAAATCACTGTCTACCAGGATGAGCAGCTCGCTGGCCAGTCTCCGCAATCCTTGTTGCATCCGACTGCGGCAATGTCATGCGGCTTGTTGACTGATTACTGTAGTCACCGGCGTCTGCAGTACGCCCCTTCTCCGGCTTATCCGGCGAGTAGTAGCTACCCGGCGGCTGCCCACTCGGGCCCGGCGCCTGCGCAACAGGGCTGCCACCTATCTGCGAATATGCCATGAAGCTACCCAAGGTGCCCTGGAAGAACATGGCCGCCATTGGGGGCGCAGTCAGAATCAGGGTCGTCAGGATCAATCCCATGCCGCCCTGCTGCATCGCCTGACTGGTCATGCCATCGCTGGACGCGCCCATCAGCGGGAACTTGTTCACCAGCGCTGTCACCCCGAACGACGCAGACACGCGAATCACCATACCTATGGCCAGCGATTCCAACCCCAAAGGCAAAGTCGATGTCTTAGGCGGAAGTGAGAAATAGAAATAGCCCGCTTCTCAGCAGGCCACATCTAAAACAAATAAGCAGAACCTCGGCGTGCAACAAAGCTCACCCAACGCGAGGATTCCATCATCGGAAAGGCTTAAACTCAGACATGCTGCACGCAGAGTAGATAACGGTACAACTGCGCCCCTTACCCTCGGATTCACAACGGCGCACTGATTCCGCCTTCGCATCCTCTTCATTAGGTGATCGATACGCCACGGTTGTCACGTCGGCCAGGGGTACTGAGCCAATCACCGGGCCGGCTAGCGCGGCGCATTGATTGTGGTACTCAAGAATAACTTTACACTTCTGCCCCCCCATGCGCTGACATTCAGAGAGCGCGAGAGACCTGGCTTCTCTCTTTGATTTTTTGACCTCTGCCACACCAATCGCCAAATTCTGGCCTACTTGATGGTCTGCGTCTTGCGCCAAAGCACCCCATCGGGTTTCTCACTTGCCAGTTGGCGTGGGGCCATTGCTCTCACCACCAGTTTGACCGCCCGGAATTGGCGCACAACCTCCTACGCCCTGCCCTCCCACCGGGTACTGACCTGGGGGGCACCGCCCTTCTGCCAACGCCACATTAGAAATAACGAGCAGCAAAAGCACGACAATGCACTTCATACTTACACCTCTATCAATCGACACTGTCATTTCACGCTAGGCACCAGCCTGCCCATACTTTCCAGTATCTTGCTTGATCTCACCTGATCGCCCAATACCGTAACCAGAAGTCGCGCCGTGGCCTGAACTGACCGATGAAGCACTGGAATGATCCTTTGTCTGGGCCGGCGAATAGTAGCTACCCGGCGGCTGCCCACTCGGGCCCGGCGCCTGCGCAACCGGGCTGCCACCTATCTGCGAATATGCCATGAAGCTACCCAAGGTGCCCTGGAAGAACATGGCCGCCATTGGGGGCGCAGTCAGAATCAGGGTCGTCAGGATCAGTCCCATGCCGCCCTGCTGCATCGCCTGACTGGTCATGCCGTCGCTGGACGCGCCCATCAGCGGGAACTTGTTCACCAGCGCCGTCACCCAGAACGAGGCGGACACGCGAATTACCATGTCCAGTGCGATCGACACCATTGCCGCCAGCACCGCCATCGAGAACATGGTTCCGATGCCGTAGAACAGCCATCGCTGGAACAACTGCTTGGTCTGGTCGAACAGAAGGCAAAGAATGAACAACGGCCCGAATCCGATGAACAACGCCATTGCTACTTCATAGCGCAGAAGCATTGAACCCGCAGTTACCGCTGGACCACCTGTGCCGAGGCCGATGAACCACATGGCCCGGGTCTTGTCTTCCTGCAATCCAGGGTCATCGGAATCTTGATGCCATCAATGCTGGACAGCGCCACCTGCATCCAAGCCAGACTCTTGTCTATCTGCTCGTCCGGCTTCTGATCCTTGCCAGTGACAACGTGGGTGATCAGCCCCTTCACGTCCTCGGTCAGGAACTCATGAAGATCGCGCCCGAACATGCCCATGCTGGTGGCAACGGCCACAATCAACGCTGCGCGCGCCATGTTGGTTACCAGGACCATCATCGAGTCGCGGCTGCGGCCGGTGATTATCCGGTAGTCTTGCGGCCCTTTTCCACAGCGCAGCAAACGGGCATCCCCCCCTAAGAAAGATGCGCCTTTCGCATCGCATTCTGGATGCCGTCGTTCTCGATCAAACTTCTCGGCGTGCAGCTTCTTCAGCCGCAGGCT
Organism: Stenotrophomonas sp. 62841_Sma; assembly: GCF_056482945.1. Lineage (NCBI taxonomy): Bacteria > Pseudomonadati > Pseudomonadota > Gammaproteobacteria > Lysobacterales > Lysobacteraceae > Stenotrophomonas > Stenotrophomonas sp. 62841_Sma. Next base: position 2,941,353 of record NZ_CM151224.1, read on the forward strand.
CTCACCCCAGACTCTCGAGTCGCTTGGTGTCAAGTGCTTTCATGCCACCAAACTTCCTCACCGCAGGTCGGAACGACGCCTTTTCACGTCCAATCCCCTTGCCATTGAGGATTGGTCTCCAAGCCGCCTCGCACTCAATCCCTGGGCGATGCGAGATCCAGCATCTGATCCGCTGTCACTCATCCTTCCGCCATCACGCACCCGAGTTACGGAAGCCGATTCGCCTCTACACCAAACGCCCGAGTCAGCGCGCAACTACCGGGCACCTCACCATTTCGACCTGCCTGACATTAAATCTTCCAGATTCTTTCCATAAAGGACTGTGCCAGAACGCCAGTCGGACGACCACAGACTCGCGATAGGATTTTTAGAATTCCTCGAAGATCGGCTCAGAGCAAGCGGAATAGACGGCAGCACAATCGCTCCCTCCTTTCGAGGCACAGAGGCGGGAGGCAAACTCTGTGGCACTCTCGATCGTTGCACCGGTACCAAACTGCGTGGTTCCACCTGTGCCCGAGCTGGCGACAACGGCGGCCACGCATTGATTCTTATATGTAATTGTAACCTTACATCCCACTCCGCCGGATTCAGCACACTTCCTCTGCGCTTCCTCAGCGGCCTCCGTCTTCCGTACCCGCCCAGTTGAGGAGCCAGAGGCGCCCGACGGCGCCAATGATATTGCGCCCCAAGTCTTGATCCATTTACCCGTCGCTCTGGGCCCACTGGTAGCTGCACCTTCGCCTCCAGGAATCGGGGCGCAACCACCGACTCCCTTCCCTCCGATCGGGTACTGCCCAGGAGGACATCGCCCCTCAGCCCGAGCCTCAAGGGCCGATGTGGCGAACATGAACACCAACGGCGCTAGCAAATGGATCATTCTCATCAGGCAACTCTCCTTACACAGACAACGCGCAACTCCGCGAGCTAAATAGGTGCCTTGGCAAATCGGCCTGTATCCGACGGCGTATCGGCAACATGTGGAGATCCAGTTGATCTACCCATCTGCCCCACTCCGCTTGCTCCATGCCCGGTGCTCCCCTTCTCTGGAGCCGGAGGCGTGTAGTAACTACCCGGCGGCTGCCCACTCGGGCCCGGCGCCTGCGCAACAGGGCTGCCACCTATCTGCGAATATGCCATGAAGCTACCCAAGGTGCCCTGGAAGAACATGGCCGCCATTGGGGGCGCAGTCAGAATCAGGGTCGTCAGGATCAATCCCATGCCGCCCTGCTGCATCGCCTGACTGGTCATGCCGTCGCTGGACGCGCCCATCAGCGGGAACTTGTTCACCAGCGCCGTCACCCAGAACAAGGCGGACACGCGAATTACCATGTCCAGTGCGATCGACACCATTGCCGCCAGCACCGCCATCGAGAACATGGTTCCGATGCCATAGAACAACCATCGCTGGAACAACTGCTTGGTCTGGTCGAACAGAAGGCAAAGAATGAACAACGGCCCGAATCCGATGAACAACGCCATTGCTACTTCGTAGCGCAGAAGCATTGAACCCGCAGTTACCGCTGGACCGCCGGTGCCGAGGCCGATGAACCAAATGGCCCGGGTCTTGTCTTCCTGCAATCCAGGGTCATTCAGAATCTTGATGCCATCAATACTGGACAGCGCCACCTGCATCCAAGCCAGACTCTTGTCGATCTGCTCTTCCGGTGCCTGGTCTTTTCCGGCTAATCAGGCATTTCTACGTTTTCAGCCAGAAACTCATAAGCGCAACCTCAGAAGGCCTCAAACTCAGGCTCGGTGCATCCAGAATAAATCACTTTACAGCCATCGCTTCCCTGTTTTAAGCACGCATCCACAGCCATCTTACTCGCAGCATCAACAGATGCCGCACGCGCAAACGTGGAGCCACCAAATCTTGCATCACTGGGGGATACGAATGCTGCACATTGATTATTGAACTCCAATACCACGCTGCAATCCGTAGCCCCCCGCTGTGCGCAATTAGCAAGGGACTCCGAAGCCGCATCCCTCTTCTTTCGCTTACCGAGAGCCACGCCGACATCGCCCCCCTTCGCTAAAGCGATGGCCCCCCAAGTCTTGATCCAACGCCCTGTCGCAACAGGCGACGCTTGGCCTGCTCCAGTGGTACCACCTGGGATGGGAGCACAGCCGCCGACTCCCTGACCGCCAATTGGATACTGACCAGGAGGACACCTACCTTCTGCATTGGCCGTCTGTGGCAATTGGCAGGCAATGATTCCCACACCCAGCAGGAGTACTACACCTGAATAGACACGAATTGACTTCATTTCCGGCCTCTAGTTCGAAGCTAAGCCTTTACGACCAGTATCAGAATTGCCTGACCCAACTGTGGAGTTGCTGCCAGTGACTACGACATTGCTCCCAACTGAAGTCGATCCACCCGATTGACTGCCACCGCTCGTCGACGGCTTGTCCGGCGTGTAATAACTACCCGGCGGCTGCCCGCTCGGACCCGGCGCCTGCGCAACCGGGCTGCCACCTACCTGCGAATATGCCATGAAGCTACCCAAGGTGCCCTGGAAGAACATGGCCGCCATTGGGGATAGTCAGAATAGTGTCCATCAGGATCAAGCCCATGCCGCCCTTCTGCGCCGCGCAGCGTCACCCGCAATGCTCGTCGCCAGAGTCCTCATCGACGAAAATGCTCCTGCGTTTGAGGCCCAGATGCGTCAGCATTTTTGACGCACACGCAGCCTACTTCGAGGAGAGATTGCTCGTTGAACTGGACTCTGATTGAGAAGCGCTTTTGACTAAAAAAGAAAGCGATAACCGTGAGTCGCTGTCTACTTGGCTCAATCGCCAATCAGTAGTCTCACCTGGAGACAGACACCCCTGACGCACTGGCGATCTGGCTGTCGGCTCGTTCTACCACGACTGCACTTCGAGCGCGGGACCGAACTCCCGAGTTCAGCTTCGAGAGTTCACCTCGTGATGACCCCAAGGCACTCAGATCCATCTACCAAAGTGCGACAGGCGTTGGACGTCGAATGTTTCAACGCAGCTCCATAGTGAGAAAGATGAGGCTCAGGCTGACACCCGTACGGAGGTCCGATCACGTGATTAGGACTTGCGATTCGATCGGCGCAGAAAAGAAATGACCCGCTCAATGGCGGGCAATTCTACTGCCGCATCATCTGAAAATGCGGGCAGTGATTCAAAACTTCTCAAACTCCGGCTCGGTGCAATTGGACATGACAACCTCACACCTCTCCTGGGACGCAGCACCACATTGCGCCAGGGACAGACTTGACGCCTCTTCCTTTGTGGCAGCCGCAGAATAGAACGTCCCGCCGATGCCCGTTTTCGAGACAGCCGCCGTCCCACACTGATTCTTATATGTAAACTTCACCCTGCAATCCCTCCCGCCCGAATCAGAGCAGGATCTCACTGCCGCGTTTGACGCGTCGCCCTTCTTCCTCCACCCACTTGCCGCACCGGCGATACCGGACGGCGAGGAGGCAAAGGCTCCCCAAGTCTTAATCCATCGACCAGTTGGACGCGGGCTTTCAGACCCGGATCCACCGGCAGGAATAGGCGCACATCCGCCGACCCCTTGCCCTCCAATCGGATACTGGCCCGGAGGACACCTCCCTTCTGCGAAGGCTAGACCCACCCCAAAAAAGAACAGGGTCAATGCGAGCGCAAACCGAAGAACTTGAGTTGACCAGTCAGTACTCATATGACACATACCCTTTAACCTAAGTCAGAACCGTTAGTCCGCCAAGCCATATTGTCCCTGCCTCTGGGTAGAGGGCGTATAAGTGCTTGGAGCAGAGTTCCTTACAGTGACGCCAGCATCCTGATGACTCGAATGTCCTTCGCCCTTGGATGGCGAAGGAGGCGTGTAAGTGCCTGGCGGGCGACCATCCGAACTTGGAGTTGAAGCCGCGCCTCCACCTATCTGCGAATATGCCATGAAGCTACCCAAGGTGCCCTGGAAGAACATGGCCGCCATTGGGGGCGCAGTCAGAATCAGGGTCGTCAGGATCAATCCCATGCCACCCTGCTGCATCGCCTGACTGGTCATGCCGTCGCTGGACGCGCCCATCAGCGGGAACTTGTTCACCAGCGCCGTCACCCAGAACGAGGCGGACACGCGAATCACCATGTCCAGCGCAATCGAGACCATGGCTGCCAATACCGCCATGGAGAACATGGTTCCGATGCCATAGAACAGCCATCGCTGGAACAACTGCTTGGTCTGGTCGAACAGAAGGCAAAGAATGAACAACGGTCCGAATCCGATGAACAACGCCATTGCTACTTCGTAGAGCAGAAGCATTGAACCCGCAGTTACCGCTGGACCACCTGTGCCGAGGCCGATGAACCACATGGCCCGGGTCTTGTCTTCCTGCAATCCAGGATCATTCAGAATCTTGATGCCATCAATGCTGGACAGCGCCACCTGCATCCAAGCCAGACTCTTGTCGATCTGCTCTTCCGGCTTCTGATCCTTGCCAGTGACAACATGGGTGATCAGCCCCTTCACGTCCTCGGTCAGGAACTCATGAAGATCGCGCCCGAACATGCCCATGCTGGTGGCAACGGCAACAATCAACGCTGCGCGCGCCATGTTGGTTACCAGGACCATCATCGAATCGCGGCTGCGGCCTGTAACGATTCGATAGCCCTGGATCAGCACCCACAAGGTCATGAGGGTCAGCGCGATGCCGCCCACCCACGCCATCATGTTGTCCATCAGGTCGAAGCCGAACTTGCCGATCCTGTCCCGCAGGTAGTCCAGGATCAGCTTGAAGAACACGAAATCGCCAATCGACTGGACACGCGCGACGTGCCCCATCAGATCCTGGAATCCGCCCGAAAAATCAAAGTTGGCAATCGACCTGATCGTCATACCCACATTCCCTTGGTAATACTGCAATCACATGAGGGGCGACGCAGACGCGCGCACCCTTGGTGCTCCATTCCATGCATCAGTCGATAGACAGCGCTGCCTTCAGCGCCGCCGTCTTGACCAGATCACTGGCAATGGTCTTCATCGGGTCGCCCTTCAGCGCTGCCTGTGCGACGACCTTCTGATTGGCTTCCATCACCTCGATGTAGGCATCGTAAGCCTTCTGCTGTGCCTCGAAGGACTTTGCCTTGGCTGCCATGTCGTTCGCGGTGCGCAACGTGTCGTTCTGCGTTGCGTTGACGTTGCCGAGCAGATTGCTGACATTTCGCTGCTTCTCGATTGCATCGAGGCTATCGAAGAACGACGGCATCGTCTTGAGCATGAAGTCCACCGCATCGTTGTACTTGCGGTTCTGCATCATCCGGATGTTCACGCAGATCTGTTGCTGCTGATCTTTCCAATCGCCCTTGAAATTGAAAACGACCCGGGTCGCGAGAGTCTTCAGGTCGGTGCCGATTCCGCAGGTCTCGGCAACCAGATAATTGGGTGGCACCGGCGTCAGCGGGGCGGAATCCGGCAACCCGAAGGAATTCACGATGCCCTGGATCTGGACCATCGTCTCCTGGTACTCCTTGATCGTCTGCGCCCAGTCCCGTGCCCACTGGGTGTTCTCCTTGACGAACTGGTACTTCTCCTGGAAACGGGCCTGGTACGTATTGATCTGATTGAGGATGTGCTGCCACAGCGCAGGACCCGTTTCCTGCACCGGGCCGATGGCGCCCGCATTGGTCGCTGAGAGGACCAAGGCAACGCCGAGCACCTTGGCCATCGGCTTGAGTACCTTGCGGGCGCCGGCCCGACGCTTGACGTTGTTCATGGGAAAACTCCTGTTGTTCTGATTGACGTCCACTTGCCTGTCTCCTGCTCGCACGGCCATCAGGCCGCGTCGGACCGGGGTTCCTTTCCCGACCCCTTCCGGTTCTTGTAGAAATCTTCCAGCCACTGCTCCGGGCTGAGCTCGTCTACAGTGACGCGATTGCGGACCGCGGCCGTCTGCAGAACCCGATGCATGACATCGATGTTGTCGGTCGAAGCCGAGATCACCGACAGGATGTCGTCCATGCCGCGCAGGTTGAGCTGGCACACGCTGGAGGCATGGCCCTGCTTGACCAGGAAGCAGCGCGAGCGCTCGTCCAGTGCAGTCACCACCCTGAACTCGGCCTCGGTCAGCTTCAGGCCGTCCATGTAGTCGCTCTTGCTGGCATTCGGGTTCGGCAGCAGGATCAGGGTAGCGGTCTGCTCGATCAGGGCGGCGGAGATATCGCTCTTCAGCGCATCTTCCGGGCTCTGCGTAGCGAAGATGCCGAGACCGTTCTGCTTACGGATGGTCTTCTGCTTGTTCTTCGCGAACTCCTTCAGGCCACCTTCGCCGTCCAGGATCTTCCAGAATTCGTCCATCACATAGATCAGCGGACGACCGTCGATCAGCGACTCCAGGCGGTGCAGCAGGTAATTGATCACCGGCACGCGCACTTCAGGATTGTCGATGATGTCGGTGTAGTCGAAGCCGATGATGTTGGCCTTGCTCAGGTCAACGGTATCGATCGGATTATCGAACACCCAGCCCAGCGAGTTGCCCGAGGTCCAGCGGCGCATGCGCGCGTAGAGGCCATCGTCGCCCATATTGGGCAGGCTCTTCTGGAAGTTGGTCATGCTGCGCAGGTGCATCGGCGTATCGAGCATGCTCTCCACCGCGCGGTAGATATCCTCTTCCTCACGGGCGCTGTACTCGCGCTTGCCGGCCAGCACCTTGATCAGGTCAGCCAGGAACTGCAGGTTGGCTTCGTTGTTCTCGCACTGGAACGGGTTGAAGCCGGTCGGCGCGCCGTTCTCCAGGGCCAGATAGTTGCCACCGCAGGCGCGCACGAAGATCTCCGCGCCGCGGTCCTTGTCGAAGAAGAAGATGGTCGGCGACGGCTCGTACTTCTGCACCTGGCTGAGCAGGAAGTTGATCAGCGCGGTTTTACCGGTACCGGACTTGCCGATCACCATGGTATTGGCGATCGCCTTCTCACCCAGCGAATTCTCCGAGGGATGGGTTGCATGGAAATTGAAGTAGTACGGCTGGCCATTGGTGGTCTGCAGCGTGGTGACGCAGTCGCCCCACGGGTTGTTGTGCTGCTTACCGGTGGCGAAGTTGTGCAGCGGCGACAGGCCCAGGAAGTTCAGCGAGCTGACATTGGCCAGGCGTGTGCGATAGCGCCAGTTACCCGGCAGCTGCGAATAGAACGACGAGGTAACCGCCAGGTCTTCCTTGGTCGATACGAACCCGGCGTTGGACAGCTCGGCGCGGGTCGAGGCGACGTTCTGCGAAAGCTTGGCCTGGGTGTCGCCGTAGACCGCCATGATGAAGTGGTATTCACCCAGCACGAAGTTGCCCGACGACAGCTGATCCATGGCCTGGTCCAGCTCGACGATCTGGCTGACCGCCTTGTCGCCGGAGGAGATCATCATGCCCTTGGTGCGGTCGAGCACCTTCAGCGCGTCCTGGCGCCCCATCGGGCTGAACGAATGGGTGATGACGTATTCGTAGTCGAGGTACTTCAGGCCGTTGAGGATGCCCGGGTAAGTCCCCTCGGCATACTCCTTGATGTTCAGAATGGCGCCGTAGTGATTGGCACCGTTGGGAGTATTGATCGCAAAATCGCCGGTCTTGGCCGAGAACATGTGGCGACTGACCGGCAGGTAATCCTTGATCGGTGCCGACAGCACCGGCACCGGCTCGTCGATGCGATTGATCAGGTAACCGAACAGCTCCAGCGTTTCCGAGAACACCACGCCATTCTTGGCTTCGTACATACCCAGGCGATACGGCGCGTAGTCGCGGATCACGGCCTCGACGTTGCCGGCCAGTTCCATCAACTTCTCTACCGCCTGCTCCTGCTCGGCGCGCAGCTTCTCCACGTTCGCCGACTTTTCGACGAAGCGTTTGCCCGCCACCACCGGGCGATAGATCATGGTCAGGTACAGCTCGTTCTGCATGATGCGCTGCGAGGACAGCATGCCCATGTACTGGTCGGAAACGTCCTGGTTGAAGCGCTGCCTGTAGTTGCTCTTGCCCTTCAACGTGCGACGGCGACGGATGTCGTGCACCCAGAAAGCGACGTTGACAAAGTCAGGCGCGCGCAACGTCTGCAGCAGACGGTTGAACGTGTTGTGGCGATGCTCGAGCTCCCACTCCTCTCGGCCGACAAACGGCAGCCCTTCCAGATGCCAGGTCAGCAGGTAGTCGCCGCCCGTGGTCTTGACCACGTTCGGGGCGACATGCGACGACAACGGGATGAACTCACTGATGGAGGTGTCAGGGCTGAACATACGACTGCTTCCAAAGAGGTACTGCCAAGAAGTTTCAAGAGACCTGGCGGGCGCGGATGCCCGCCAGGCCGGATCCGGACCTCAATCCATTCGGGCCGGCTTGTTGCGGTAATGGTTGGGGTTGAGCACCCACATGCCATCGTGCTCCTGCACGTTGCGCACCTTCAGCTTGAACATCAGGCGCAGGCCCAGCAGACGGAAGATCATCTCGTCACGCTTGGCCATGTGCCGCATGATGAAGACCGCCACCGGAATGGTGAGCAGGAACCAGAAGTTCGTGTACATGCTGAGCAGCAACAGCCCGCCTGCCACCATGAAGAATGGCAGGTAGGGAACGCCCAGGAACATCGCTGGACGCGTGCAGCCGCGGAACACGACGTTCTTATGCACTGTAGTACTGGATCACGTGGTTGATCAGGTAGGAGGTGCTGGTGCCACCACCGCACTTGCCGTCGCTGCCATCACCCAGCAGCATGCGCGCGATCTGGCCTGCGGCGCCGATCAGCACGCCACCGATCAGGATCGGGGCGACGTCAGCGATGCGCTTATGCGCGAAGGCGATCTGGTAACCAGCGAAGATCACCGCGATGGTGACCACGGCGATCGAGGCGATGTTCAGCAGGCCGTTGATGTTGTTGAAGAAGCTGCAGACCTTCTTGTCGGTGCCGCCAAAGTCGGTGGCGCCGTTGGCGAAGACTTGCGGGGCAAACAGTGCGCCGACGAACAGAGTGGCCATCAGCAGGGTCTTCAGCGTGCGCTGGGCCTGGACGAGGTCGAGATTGGATCGCTTCATGGATTGATTTCCTTGTTGATGGACTAACACAACTGAATCGACCAGCCGGGGGACTGGCCGTACCACGACTTCGTCAGAACACGAAGGCCGCATCCCCTGCGGGAATCTGCTGCACCGGTGCGGACTGTGCCGGTGCGTTATATGAACTGCCATTGCCGGCCACTGGCTGATTGCGCTCATTCCAGGGCCGCAACATCACAGGGCCCTCGTTGCTGCCACCTGCAGCACCTGGCAACTGCTGCGGCATGGCCATCGCCTGCGCCGGACCCTGCTGAGGCAGCTGCTGCGGCATGCCACCGGCCTGTTGCTGCGGATAGGCGGCCCCTTGGGTGGGCTGCGCCTGCGGCTGCATCATCCGATCCACCGAGCCCAGTACCACTTTGGAAAGCGCCTGGTCGGCGATGTTCAGCAGGCTGCCCCGCGCCATTGCACCGGTGGACGGATACACGACATACGCACGTGCCGGGTCTTCCGACGGCACGTACACCGGGCCACTCGCCTGCGCAACGATGCGCGCCTGCGCCGGCGAAGCGAGCTGCGGGTGATGCTCGACCTTCACGCTGCGGCGTTCGCCGCGACTCACCACGTCGATCGGTGCAACACCATTGCTGGCAAGCTGCTGCCCACGGCGCATCGAGTCATAGACCTTCTGCACATAGCCATGGCGGAAGCCAGTCTCGAAATTGCCCGAGTAGTAGCAACTGAATGACTTGCCCCAGTCACCACCGGAGCGCTTGTAGCACTCGGCGAGGATCCGAGAACCCGCTTGCAGGTTCGGGCATTGCTGGAAAGCCTTCTCGTAGGAATCCAGACCGTACTTGCCCAGGTTATAGCGGTTGACCTGGGCCAGCCCGATGGAGAAGTTGTAGCCTTTCTCTTCCAGCATCCGAACCGTCGCCAGTGCCTCGTCCAGCGCCTTGGGCTGGCGCACCAGAGCGCCACCGACTACGCCGATGGCATAAGGGTTGCGTGACGATTCAACGTTGATGACGTGCTGCATCACGTCCATCGACACCGCCATCTCCGGGCACGCCATCATCTCCAGTCCTGGCAGCATCCTTCAGCCCTCCTGCCCCTGGGCACGCCCAGGATTGAAATCGATACCGGTGATGTAGCGCGAACCGGCGTGCGCCTTGATATGCACGACGATGTCGATGGTCATCATCAACAGTCGCTTGATCACGTTGAACTCCAGGCCCGAACCTTCGGTGGAGGCCTTCACCATGAGGGCCAACTGGTCCCAGGTCTGCTCCGGACTGCCTGCATGGCAGCTGGTGATCGAACCCGGGTGGCCCGATGCGCAGTTGCGGATGAAGTAGAACGCCTCGTCACCGCGCAGCTCGGCCAGGATGATGCGCTCGGGCTTCATGCGCAGGCAGGCTTCCATGCAGCTCTTGGCACTGACATTGCTGGTGCTCTGCCCACCCTTGGAGTACAGCAGGTGCACCACATTGGGTTGGGTCAGAAACAGCTCGCGCGCGTCCTCGATCGTGACCAGGCGTTCGTTGTCCGGAATATGATTGACCAGCGCTTTCATGAAGGTGGTCTTGCCGCTACCGGTCGCACCGGATACCACGATGTTCTTGCGGTACATCACCGCACGCCGGAAGAACTCGGCGTACTCGCGCTGCTGACGCAGCTCCAGCAGCTCGCGATCCTGCTCGCTGATGCTGCCATCGCTTTCCAGGATCTGGTCGAAGAACCCATCTTCGTGATACTGGCTGAGCGACTTGGTGTGCTTGGACGGCAGACGGATGGTGATCGACACCTTGCCTGCATCGCACGCCGGCGGAATCACGAACTGGGCACGCTGGCCGGTGGGAAACGTGAGCGAGACCACCGGATCGGCATCGGTGATGCGCTGGCCGGTGTTGCTCTCGTTCACCACCGCCGTGCAGAACTGCCGGGCCCGCTCGAAGGTCAGGCTCGGCACATCCACCCGCTGCCACCCCGCCCGGGTTTCCAGGTACAGCTCACCGGGACGGTTGATGCAGATTTCCGTCACTTCCGGGGAAGTCATGTACTCGGCGATGCCCAGCACTTCGTACTGATAGCGCAGGAAATCGCTGGAGACGAGGGCAAGGGGTGACACTTCAGCGTCCATGATCGTTCGTTGGGTTACCGGCGAGGATGCAGCACGCTCGTGAAGTCGACGTCCTTGGCGACGTACACATTCACGATGGTGCCTTGGTTGATGGTCACGGTCGGCGGGCGACGTTGGCTGAGCGACTCGTTGGCCAGGCGTTCCATGGTGCGCGCGGTGGCGCTCTCATAGGGCGACTGGATGGTCATGCCGTTGTTGGCCACCGTGGTGGTCTCCGGGCCATGTTCGGCGGCGGCATACTTGAACGCATCAGCCAGCAAGCTGATCATCAGCGCCGAGGCGATACGACTACCCCAGTGCGCGCTGTACTGGCCCGGATGACCGGCGCCACCCAGCTGATCCACGCCCGGGCTGGACATGGCCACGTCAATACCGTTCGGCGTGGTGATGCGGTCCCAGATCACTTCCACCCGCTTGCCGGTAGGACCACCGCCATAGGCGCCATAGATCTTGGAGCCCTTCGGCAGCAGCAGATTGCGGCCGTTGATCGAGTACACCGGCTCTGTCACCAGGCACGAGGTGTAGCCCGCGATATCAGTGATGATGCGGGTTTCCAGTACACAGCGCAGATAGGTTCCTCGCACCAGCAGCGCATCGGGGCTGCGGATGTAGCTGGCATTGGACACGTCATCCACGTCGGGGCCACGACGCACGCGCGCTGGCGCTGCATTCTGCTGCCCGTTCATCTGCTGCAGCATTGCCCGCGTGTATTCGTCCATGCCCGCCTGCTGCGAGCGCTCCTCATCCTGTGAACTGCCATTGCCAACGAAACCGTCGGCACTGGCACCCATCCGACGTTCGGCAAGCGTCGGACCACGAGGGCCCGCGGAGCGATCTTCCAACGTCACTGGCGGCTCAGGGCGGCTCGGCCCCAATGGAGGCGGCGGCAACATCGGAATCGGATCAACGGGCTGCATTGCCTGCGCCGGACCCGGATCGGTCTGGACAGCATCCGGCAGTGTTGGCGTGCTCGCGCGCGCAACATCCGGCACCTTCGGCGCATCGTCCTTGTCTTGGCCCTTGCGGAACAGCAGGAAGCCCATGGCAACAAGCAGCACCACGATACCGCCCAGGAACAGCAGCGCCTTGCGGTTCAATCGCTGCTCTTCAGCCGAGCGCAGCTGCGGCGCGGCCGCATCCAGATCCGGCGCAGGCTCGGCCTGGGTCGTGCCGAAGTACGGGTTCGACTGCGCGTCCGAGGCACCCTGTGCGCCGTACGGGCTCTGGCTCTCGTCGCGTCCGTTGTTCGGGTCGTTTCCGGGAGTGTTCTGCTGGCTCATTTCTTCACGTTCCTTCGCAGGCCGACGACGAAGTCGCCGTGGCGGATGACCAGGTACGGGTAGGTCCCGTGCACGATCAGCGTATTGCCTTCAACCGTGGTGTTGACCACGAAGTCTTCACCGTATTCCGTTTCGCGACCGAACACCGCCGGGAAGATGCCGGTCTTGTACTCCGGCGAATTCGGCAGTTTCAGGTAGGTGAAACGACCGTCGTCATAGGCGTTGACCGGGATCAGCCACCCCATCTTCTTCGCCTTGCTGGTCGAATAGGAGTAGTTGAAGTTGTACTGGCGGTCCTTGGCCAGTTCAGAGCTCAACAACGGCTTGGCCTCTTCCTCGACCGCCTCCTGGGCGACGCCGAACACGGTGTCGTTCGGATAGACGAAGGCGATCTTGTACTGCACGCCTGCACGACGGGCCTGTTCCAGCTGGCGCCAGTCGGTGGCCACCACCTTCAGCTCGAAGATGTAGGAATGAGTCTCGGTGCGCACCATCATGTTGGTGTCGACGTCGACGTTCTTCGGCTTGATGTAGAACACGTTCTCACGACGGGTCAGCTCCCAGCCGCTGCTGAAGCCGGTGCTGTAGTCGAGGATCTTCTCGTTCGGGCTCAGTTCGATCTGGGTGGTCAGGCCCAGACCGGTGCGAACCGGATAGATGCGGTCCTTCTCGTACTCGTAGTGGTCAACCGCCTGCGCCATCGCCGCTGCTGAGAACAGCAACGACAACATCGACAGCAGCGCCAGCGCGCTTCCCCTGATATTTCGACTACTCATCGGTTGCTTGCTCCATCAGCAGTTCCGGTGGAATTGTTCGGCGCCGGCCTCATGGCCGGCTGTCCGGGCACGGCCTGCCCCGGCATTGCTTGCCCCTGCACCGGCTGACCCGGCATGGGTTGACCCTGTACAGGCTGGCCCGGCATGGGTTGACCCTGTACAGGCTGGCCCGGCACCTGGCTGTTGGCCGGAACCGCGACCGGCTGGCCGGTAGCCGGGTCGATCATCGTGGCCGCGGCCGGGTTGTTGGGATCGTAGACACCCTGGGCCTGCTGCGCGGCCTGTGCAGCCTGCTGCGCCTGCGCCTGCATGGCGCCGTCATCCGGCACCGGGACGCCACGGGAATAGTCGTTGTCGACGCGATACTCGGTGACCTGGAAGGCCAGCGGATTGAGGATGCGATCCTGCTCGGACAGCGCCAGGTTCTGGTTGTAGCCGAAGCGCATCGTCACCAGCTGGTTGTCCAGGTAGGTGGCAACGCCAGTGCGCTTGTCCAGCAGGCTGCGCTGGATGCGCACCGAAGCGCCGCGGAAGCTGCCGTTCGCTTCGGCGCCCAGCGGCGTGATGCTGAGGATCTTGACCCGGATGGCACGCTCGCGGCCATACATCACGAACGGGTTCTGCGGGTTGTTGCCGGCATAGCGCACGCGCATGGACTGCGCCACCGGATCGGTGGACATCACGAACACCAGTTCCCAATCGCGCAGGCCCATCACCGCCGAGTCGTACGACTCGCGCGCCAGTACGTACTGGGCCACATTGCTGCGATTGATCGCTTCGTTGCTGGTAATCGTCTCGCCCTGGAAGGTCCCGCTCAGGCGTGCGACCGTCGCGGTACCCGTGTACGCATCGGCCATCACCAGGAACGGCACCTTCTCCTTCAGCGGCAGCATGTAGTAGTAGCCGCCCGCCAGTGCGAGCGACATCAGCAACGAGCCCGTGGCGACCCACCAGGCACGGCGCTCGCTGCGACGCGCCATGTCGGCCACGGTGATCTCGTAGCTGACCGCCTTGGCGACCGACTGCTCGACCTTGGGACTGTTGCCGGGATCCTTCTTGCGGAACATGGATTCTTCCGTACTGCTGAAACATCAATGGGCATGGAGCCCCTGCGACAGGCGCGGGGAGCGGCACGTTCGATGGTTTCGAGGTGGACTCAGGTGCCGCTGTTGGAATCAGCGCCCTGCGCCGACGCGGTGGGCGTCGAGCCAGCGCTCTGCACAACGATCTGGTTGCCAACAATGGAGACGGAGATGCCTTGCGCCGAATACGCCGAAGTCAGATCGATCACGGCCTGCTGCGCATTGGTGGTGTCGATCTTCGAGACCGCGCCATACAGCGTGAAGTCCGAGCTGAGGCGGTAGTCCAGTGTTCGTCCGGAATCCTTGGCCCAGCGCTCGAGCATGGCTTTTAGCGTGCCATCCATCGGCGAGGCCTGGTAGACGTAGCTGGAATACAGCGGGATCTCAGTCGTCGCCACGGCAAAGCGGTTGACCGGCTTCCAGCGCCCACCGAAATCGGGGGCGGACTTGGTGGCACACCCTGCCACCATCAGCGCCGCGACTGCGGCGATGGAGATTTTCGCGATAAACGCCTGATTCATACGGGCTTCACTTTGACGTACGAAAAAGCAGTCCCGAGCGTTGGTTCCCTGGCCGTCCGGCGCTGCATGGCGCACGCCGGAATCGGGGAGACGCGCTGGCATGCAGCACACCTGCCCCGGCTCCCCTGCAGCCCGAAAGCTGCCAACCAGGTCGCGGGGCCGCCAGACGTTGCCGACGACACACCCGCACACCCTCACCAACGTCGAAACCATCCTTGTTTCCATGGCACAAACTCCTGGCCACCCTGCGTTACAACTTTTGCCATCCAGCACACACTTCTGGATGACGCACACAGAGTTACACAACCACGCGTCAATTCCATGTCAGACAAGTCTGAAAATCCATGAACAGATGCCGAATTTTTGACTCAGCTCACGGTTTCACGTCGGTGAATATGAATCTACGTCACAAATTTAGCGACGTGAATTAGACGTTAAGCATCGGAACGTCGACCTTCGGCAGCAGCCGCGATGTGAAATAGCGATCCTTGTAATAGCGGATCTTGTCGCACTTCACCGGATGCGGTATGCCCTCGTAGAGGAATACTTCCTTGTCCGGCCCCATCGCCTTCAGCTCCTGCGGCAGCATCAGTGCACGCCGCTCTTCGGTGAAGTTGTGGGTCTTCTCACGGGCATGGGTGACGTTCTTCTTGCGGACGGTGGTGTAGCCCAGCATGTCCGAGTAGTCGTTGGCGTCCTGCTGCTCGCGCGGCGCGTACAGGATCTGCAGTGCGTGGTTGGTGATGATCGTGCGTGACACTTCCCGGCCGTAGGTGGCATCAAGCTGGGACATGCTCTGGATGATCGGCAGCAGGCGGATGTTGTAGCCGGCCATGTAGGACACCGCCGAGGCGATGATCTCGACCTTGCCGATCGAGGTGAATTCGTCCATCAACAGCAGGCACTGGTACTTCAGGTCCGGGTTGGACTTGGGCAGTTCCTTGGTGTTGAGGTTGATCAGCTGGCTGAAGAACAGGTTGATGATCAGCCGGCTCTCCGCCAGCTTGTTGGGCTGGATGCCGATGTAGATGGTCATCTTCTTCTTGCGGACATCGGTCAGCAGGAAGTCGTTGCTGCTGGTGGCCTTGTCCAGTACTGGGTTGATCCAGGGATTGAGCGGCTCCTTGAAGGTGCCCAGGATCGAAGCGAAGGTCTCGTCGGCCTGGGACAGCATGTTGGCGAACGCCGAACGCGCGTTGGCGCTGAGGAACGACCGCTCCGACAATGCCTTGAGGTACTTCTTCAGATCGGTGCCGTCCCCCGACGACAACCGGTAGACAGCGCCCAGCGTGGGCGTGCCCGAGCCGCCCGGGAAACCGCTGCTGCGCTCGTCGTCCCAGTTTTCGAACAGATACAGGGTGAAGGCCATGAACGCGTTGCGCGCCTGGCTGACCCAGAATTTCTGGTCCTCGGCACCATCCGGATACAGCATCGCGGCGATGCTCATCAGGTCCGAGACACGGAACGCCGGGTCATCGGACACATAGCTGAGCGGGTTCCAGCGGTGCGTGCGCCGATCTTCAGCGAAGGGATTGAACAGGTAGATCTCCTGCCCTTGGCTGGCACGCCAGCCACTGGTCAGGTCGAAGTTCTCCTGCTTGATGTCCAGCACCACCAGCGATTCGCCGTACTCCAGCAGGTTCGGGATGACGACGCCCACGCCCTTGCCTGAACGGGTGGGCGCTGCAAGGATCACGAACTGCTGGCCATCCAGCCGCACCAGCTTGCCGCCATGGCTGCCAACCACGATGCTCTGGCCGGTCTTCTTGAACATGCCGTGCTTGGACAGGTCGGCGCCGGTGGCAAAGCGCGCGTCGCCGTGCAACGAGCGCTTGTCCTTTTTCAGAAGCAGCACCAGGCCGGTCACCAGCAGCACCAGCAGCGGCAGGCCGAAACCGAGATAGCCGGCCCACTTGATCTTGCCCACGAACGGCGCGACCTGCGGCTGGCCAATGGCGTGGTAATACTGGTAGTACGTGTTCCAGGTGAACAGCTTGGTGTCCAACCCCAGCAACAACAGGGTCAGGTAACCGGAAAACACGAAACCAAGCAGCAGGGTCGCCAGCGTGATGATGGCGATGAGCAGATACTTCTTACTGGGCAACACCCGGATCCTCCATGATGCGCACAAGGGCGCGACGGCCTAGCGGCGGCGCCAGCGCGACGCCTTCTTCCGCAGGTGGTTTTCGTTCTCCAGCCCGGGCTCTTCGCCCTCTTCACGCACCAGTGCCTGCAGGCGTTGGCGCGCTTCGGCCAGCGACATCAGGTCGGTCAGACGATCCCCATCGTCGGCGACGACCGCATGGCCGACCACATCGCCCGGAGCGTACACCGGCGCGTAGGACACCGCTACCAGCTGATAGCGGCCGCGCGTCTCCAGCACATGCCTGAATTCCTGCATCGACATTCTCCTTGTTCCAGCACTCCGCAGCCCCTGTGTTTCGCATCATGCCGACGTCCATGTCGTCATTACATGCAGGACGCCGACAACAATGCGCCGAACCTGCTTTCGTACCGAGCCTGTGCCCGGCTTGCCGCAACCCCACGGATCAAACGCTGATTTACCCTCAGCATGGCTGCTGCTGTTGCGGTGCAGCAGTACAATGCACGGCTCCCCGCCCCCATCGCGCCCCCGCATGAGCCCCAACTCTTCCCTGGCTGCGCGGCTGACGCCCCGTCAGCGCACCCTGATCATCCTTGCCCTGTCACTGGGCGGCTTCGCCATCGGCACCAGTGAATTCGCCAGCATGGGCCTGATGCTGGAGATCAGCCGTGGCCTGTCGATCAGCGAAACCCAGGTCGGCCACCTGATCAGCGCCTACGCCATCGGCGTGGTGGTCGGCGCGCCGATCCTCGCCTTCGTCGGCGCCAGTTTCCCGCGCCGCAAGCTGCTGCTGGCGCTGATGGGCTTCTACGCCGTCGGCAACCTGGCCAGCGCCCTGGCCCCGAACTACGGCACGATGCTGATCGCACGTTTCGTTGCCGGCCTGCCGCATGGCGCCTACTTCGGCGTGGCGATGCTGGTGGCCGCCGCGATCAGTCCGGCCGGCCAGCGCGGCCAGGCGATGTCGCGGGTGCTGCTGGGCCTGTCGATCGCGATCCTGATCGGCAACCCGCTGACCACCTGGCTGGGCCAGCAGTTGAGCTGGCGCACCGCCTTTGCCCTGGTCAGCGTGCTGGCCATCGCCACCGTGGCAATGATCGCGCGCTTCCTGCTGCCCGATCCGGACGAGGTGCGCACCTCGCCGATGCGCGAACTGCGTGCCTTCAACACCACCCAGGTGTGGCTGGCACTGGCGATCGGCGCGGTCGGTTTCGCCGGCATGTTCTGCGTGTTCACCTACCTGGCGCCGACCCTGGTGCAGGTCACCGGCGTGGCCGAATCGTGGATGCCGCTGGCCGTGGGCGTGTTCGGCATCGGCGCGATCATCGGCAACATCGCCGGTGGCTGGCTGGTGGACAAGTTCCACTTCAAGGCCGCCGCGGTGGTGCTGCTGTGGTCGATCGTGATGCTGCTGCTGTATCCGCTGGCCGCACAGTCAGTGTGGACCATCGGCCCGATGATCATCACCGTCGGCACAATGGGTGCGCTGGCTGCGGTGCTGCAGACCCGCCTGATGGACGTGGCCGGCGAAGCCCAGACGCTGGCCGCCGCCTCCAACCATGCCGCCTTCAATACCGCCAACGCGCTCGGCCCGTGGCTGGGCGGCATGGCGATCAGCGCCGGCTTCAGCCCGGCCAGCACTGGCTACGTCGGTGCAGCCACCGCGATCGGCGGCCTGCTGCTGTGGTGCGTGGCGGTGATGGTGGACAAGAAGCGCAAGATCACCGTCACAGGCAGCCACTGAACACCGCGCCGGGTCGTCAGCCGTTGCCCATGCGGCGGCGGCGATCCGGTCGCAGCATCGCCACGTCGCCGGCCGCCAGGGTCGGCCGCGCCAGCTCACCACGCTTCACGCGGTCCAGCACCCGCCGCGAGTTGGCCGCGCAATCAATGCCCTCCGGCCGCGCCTGGATGTCCTCGATAAGGGCCAGCAGGTGCGCACGGCTCTCTGCCAGCCGCAACTGCAGCGCTTCGATGTCGGCCACCTTCTGCTGCAGCATCGTGATCAGTGCCTCGTGCTGCCACTGGCCCATGTCCGGCGGCAACAGCGCGCGGATCTCTTCCAGGCTGAAACCGGCGCGCTGCGCACCGGTGATCAGTTCCAGCAGCAGCACCGCCTGCTCCGGATAATCGCGGTAGCCGTTGGCCTGGCGCTGGACCACCAACAACCCGGCCTCTTCGTAGAAGCGGATGCGCGACGCTGCCAGGCCCGTGCGGCGGGCCAGCTCACCGATCTTCATCTGCCTGAATCCTCGACATGGAAGCCTGTTGACCTTCAATCAAACTTGAAGGTTAGCGTAGCCCCATTCCCCTGTCCTGGAGCTGTCCGATGTCGCTGTTCTCGCCCCTGGCACTGCCCTCCGGTGCCGTCATCCGCAACCGCATCGCCAAGGCGGCGATGGAGGAAAACATGGCCGACGCTGACCACGCTCCCTCCGAAGCGCTGCTGCAGTTGTACCAGCGCTGGGCCGACGGCGGCGCCGGACTGATCATCACCGGCAACGTGATGGTCGATGGGCGCGCCATGACTGGGTCCGGCGGCGTGGTACTGGAGGATGACCGCCACCTCGACCGCTTCACTGCCTGGGCGGACACTGCCCGCTCGCGGGGTGCGCAGATGTGGATGCAGATCAATCACCCGGGGCGGCAGATGCCGGCCGCACTCGGTCAACCCGCGCTCGCGCCTTCGGCCGTTGCATTGCAGATGGGCGCGCTGTCCAAGCAGTTCGCGCCGCCGAAGGCGATGACCGAGGACGACATCGACTCGGTGATCGCGCGCTTCATCCACAGTGCCGAACTGGCCGAGCGTGCCGGTTTCAGTGGGGTGGAGATCCATGCCGCGCACGGCTACCTGCTCAGCCAGTTCCTGTCACCGCTGTCGAACCGGCGGGAGGACCAGTGGGGCGGCAGCCTGGAAAACCGTGCGCGCCTGCTGCTGGAGATCGTGCAGGGTGTACGCGCGGCGGTGGCACCCACATTCGTGGTGGCGGTGAAGCTCAACTCCGCCGATTTCCAGCGCGGCGGTTTCTCGCCCGAGGACGCACGCGAAGTGGTGGAGATGCTGGCCCCCCTCGGCGTGGATCTGGTCGAACTGTCCGGCGGCAGCTATGAAGCACCGGCCATGACCGGCGCCGCACGCGACGATCGCAGCGTGGCCCGCGAAGCGTACTTCCTCGAATTCGCACGCGAGATCGCCACGGTGGCAACGATGCCGTTGATGGTCACCGGCGGCATCCGCCGCCGCGAGGTGGCAGAACAGGTACTGGCCAGCGGCGTAGCCATGGTCGGCATCGCCACCGCACTGGCGATCGAGCCGGATCTGCCACAGCACTGGCAGCAGGGCCGCGACCCGGTGCCGACGCTGCGCAACATCAACTGGCGCAGCAAGCCGCTGGCGGCCAGCGCGCACATGGCGGCAGTGAAGTATCAGCTGGGCCGGTTGAGCCGGCGCCGCCCCACCGCACCCACGGTTTCACCGGCGTGGGCACTGCTGCTGGCACAGGCGGCCGCAAAGTGTCGGACCCGCCGCTACCGGCGCTGGATCAGCGCCCGCGCCATCGCACATTGAGCCGCGCGGTCTTCTCATCGCCGCAGCGATGCTCCACCATCTGCAGGGCCGGCGGCAGTCCGCCGCCGGTCGCAGCATGGAGATGGAACCCACGTGGCAGCAGGATCAACCAGGAACCGCGAGAAGCTGCTCGATGACCTGCTCTCGCTGGGCCGCAACTGGGCACTTGCCATCGCCATCGCCGGTGCCGGGGCCGCTGTCCACTACAACGAATCGGTCTACGAGGCCGGGCTCTGGCGCGGCCTGTTGCCCACGCTCTGCTTCCTGGTTGCGATCATCTGGATCGTGCTCAGCATCATCCGCTTCGACCTGACCATCCAGCAGCACTTCGAGCGCAAGCTGTCGCGCTGGCTCAGCCGACTGCTCTACGTGGTGCTGCTCGGTACCGGCATCACCGCCGTGTTCTTCGTCACCGAGCTGGCAGAGAACAACCATATTGCGCGGATGTGCGACTCGGTAGCCAACGAACCCGGCAGCCGCATCCACAGGTCGGCCGAATGCCAGCGTTTGTATCAGCACCGCGCTGCCTACCGGCAACGGCTGGAATCGGCCGAGGGAGAGTTCGACTGAGGCCTGCATCGGCCCTGCATCGCGTGCGCGAAAAACACATGGCGTGGATATGTGATCGGGCACAGTGGCTGCGCCTCCCTTGCAGCAAACGAACGCCGCCGACATGCACCACCCGCCCGCCCCTGCCCGTCACGATGCCATCGCTCTGCAGGCTGGCGTGCTCGGCAGTGTGCTGGGCGTGACGCTGTTCAAGGCGATCGCACTGTCAGCGCTGGCGAGTGGCTCTTTGATGGTGATCGGGCTGTGGCTGCTGGCCTGCGCGCTGCTGGCTGCCTGGGCACTGGCCGCCTGCCTGGCCTGCCTTGCGCTCAGCCGGCGCGTATTCGTGCTGATGCTGGCGCTGAGCATGATGCTGATGATCTGCGTCGCCTGACAGCAGGAGGCGCCGGACTATCGCGCATCTGTTATAGAATAACAAGTGTGATTGGTCGGATTGTCTGCGCCCGGTGTCACGGATTTGAATTCCATGGCCAGCCCGGCACCACCCGAGACCCTCCCATGAACCTGCAGCCCCTGCTCCGCACCACCCTCGTCGCCATCACTCTGGCCTCGCTCAGCGCCTGTGCAACCTATGACGACAGCAACATGCATCAGGCCTGCCAGGAGTCGCCGCATCTGAAGGACCTGCCGCGCGAAGTGGCTGCCCGCGAGAGCCGCTGCAACAAGAGCATGGAAGTGTGGTCGAGCGAGCGCAAGGGCAGTGACAGGCCGATCGACCTGAGCGGCAAGAAGAAGGATCTGTAACCGCACCCGGCGCAGCCCACATCGGCTGCGCCTCCGCCCTGTACGTCAGTCAGCCTCCGGCAGTCCGAACCCGCGCTGCAACGCTTGGCGCAACCCTGCCTGATCACCTCCCGCATCGCAGGCCCACGCGACAATTCCATCGGGCCTCACCAGTACCGCCCCCAGGCCGAGCGCATCGTCCACTGCCGAGGCAATGCGGGTGAACGGCTGTCGCCAACGGTCGACGGGGTTGTACGAAGCGCCGTTCTCATCGAGCACAAGCAACACCCCCTGCCCCGTCCTCAGCACCTCTCCCATGCGGCGGCCATCGGCCAGCAGGAAGTCCGGCACGCTGCGACCGGCCAATGGATGGCCATCGCCCAGATCGAGCTGCTGCGACACGCCCCAGACCCGTTCGGCCAGATAGGTGGCGCCATCGCGGGTGCCGGCCAGATCGGCCATGACCGCCGCCAACGCGCGCGAACCGGCTCCAGGACGCATCAGCGCAACCTGCGCGCGCGACCAGTCCAGTACGTTGGCGCCAATTGGATGCCGTTCCGCGTGATAGCTGTCCAGCAGCGCCACGTCAGCGTCACCGCGTATCACGCTGGCCAGTTTCCAGCCCAGGTTCATCGCATCGCCGATGCCCAGATTCAGGCCCTGCCCTCCCAACGGGGAATGCACGTGCGCAGCGTCGCCTGCCAGCAGCACGCGGCCGTTGCGATAGGCGCTGGCCTGGCGCGCACCGTCGGTCCAGGTGCTGTGCAGATGCAGCGCGGTGATGGTCACGTCGCGGGCAGACACACGTCGCAGCAGCGATTGCGCTTCATCCAGCGCGAGAGGTTTTCGATGCCCGGCACCGCCATCGAAATCGGCAAGCGCGAGCACACCGGGGGGATTGAAATTACACATGCCCTGCGCGGTGTACTGACGGCCCGGGGTCAGCACGCCGGGATCTTCCAGATCGACCTGCAGCGAATGACCGGTGAATTCGGGATCCGTGCCGATGAAACTGAAACCGCATTGCTTGCGCACGGTGCTGCGGCCTCCATCGCAACCTACCAGCCAGCGACCACATACCGCCCCGTCAGCAGTCTCGATCTCCACTTCGGTTGCACCGGCGCGCACCGCCTGTACCGCACGCCCGCGTTCGATGCGCACGCCCAGCGTGGTCGCACGTTCGGCCAAGACCGTTTCCAGGGCCTGCAGCTCCACCGCCATCTGGGTGCCCACCGGCGACGGCAGGCGCCAGGTCCAGCGCGTGCGGTCGACGTCGTCCAAGGCAAACGGTATTCCGGCGAAGTGGCCGCCCAGCGCCCGCGGCTGAGCGAGCCAATGGGCGGTGCCGGGCGGCGGCGCCCCCTTCTCGGGCTTGAGCACCTGTGTCGCGGCGACCGCGTCCAACAGGCCGCGCCGATCCAATGCCTCCAGCGTAGGGGCGTTCAAGCCGCGCAGCCCGAATGGCAAGCGCTTCAACGGCGAACCGGCGGACCTGGCCTGTTCCAGCACCAGCACTGAACACCCGGCCTGGGCCAGTTCACAGGACAGGAACAGGCCCACCGGGCCAGCACCGGCAATGACGACGTCGTACAGCATGGGGAATCCTTGTGAGCGCCGGGTCGGCGCTCTGGCGGGTCAAATGTTACACTCGGTGTACGTTTCCACAAGTGAACCGCCCATGACCCCGCCTCCAGGTCGTCGCGAACAGCGCAAGGCCGAGACGCGACAAGCGATTTCGGACGTCGCCACCGAGCTGATCATCCGGCGTGGCTTCGAGGCCGTCTCCATGTCCGAAATCGCCGAAGCCGCGGGCGTCTCACGCAAGACGGTCTTCAACTACTTCGCCAGCAAGGAAGACCTGGTGTTCGATCGCGATGAGGAGGCGCGCATGCTGCTGCGCGAGGGCATGATGGCGCGCAGCGGCATGACCCCGCTGGCGGCCTTCCAGTCGCTGGTGCGCGAGTTGCTGGAGGCTGGCCATCCGCTGCTGCGCATCAATGCCGGCGCTGCCGCCTTCTGGGGCACCGTGGCGGAGAGCCCGGTACTGGTCGCGCACGCGCGACGGCTGCAGGCGCAGTTGACTGACGACCTGGCGCGATTGATGGCCGACGCTGCCGGCCGGCCAGAACATGACGCCGAAGCGCGATTGGGCGCGGCCATGCTGCTGGCGTCGATGGTGGCGGCCTATGAGAAGGGATTGGCAAGCCAACTGCAGGGCGAGGACCCGCGTGAGGCCATGCTGCAGCTGATCGTGCGCGGCGCCACCGGGGTACTGGTGGCCTTGGCGGGCACCCCGTATACGGACCCCGGCGCGCGTCCATAGCGCATTCGGGGGATAGGTCACGAAGTGTTGCAAATGCTAATCTTTCTCATTTGCAGACACGCCCCCTCTCCCGATGCCTTTTCCAATGCCCCTGCAACGCGCCCTGTGCCTGGCACTGACCCTGCCCCTGGCAACCCTTGCCCATGCTGTCGAGCCCTCCACTGCCGCGCCAAAGGACCTGGACAAGGTCGAAGTTCGCGGACGTGCACAGACCCTGTACCGGGTGGACGATGCTGCGGTCGGCACCCGCACGGATACACCGCTGGAGCTGGTCCCACAATCGATCCAGGTCATCCCGCGTGAACTGATCGACGATCAGGCCGCGCGTCAGGTGACCGACCTCTATCGCAGCATCAGCGGCATCAGCTACTTCAGCTATGCCGGGGTGACCCTGCGCGGCTTCCGCCAGGAGAACGTGCTGTATGACGGCCTGCGCGGCGACCCGTATGCAGGTTTCTCGGTCCCGCAGTTGTTCAACATCGAGCGCGTGGAAGTGCTGAAGGGACCGGCAGGTGCGCTGTATGGCGGTGGTGATGCAGGCGGCGTCATCAACTATGTAACCCGCAAACCGAAAGCCAGTGCCGGACGCAACATCGAGATCCAGCTGGGCGACAAGAACTTCCGTGCCGGATCGATCGAGGGTACCGGGCCGTTGAATGCCTCCGGCAGCGTGCGCTATCGCGCCGGGCTGTATGCCGACAGTGAAAAGGGCGTGCGCTGGAACACCGACAGCGAAAGCGTGATCGGCGACGCCTCGCTGGCCTTCGACATCGGCCAGACCGGCGAGCTGGTGCTGCAGTTCACCGACATCACCCAGAACCTCGGCGGCAACCGCCTGCGCGGCGTGCCGGTGAATGATGCGGGCACCTTCCTGACCGACCGCCGCTGGAACCACAACGAGGCCAGCGACTTCCTCGACATGCGCGCCAAAGTGGCGCTGGCGCAGTACCGCTTCGCACCACGTGACAATCTGGATGTGGACTTCGCCGCTCGCTGGTTCAGCAACAACGAGCACCAGATGTACCACGAGCCGATGGGCCTGATCGATCGTGACCGCGATGGCGTGGCCGAGTGGATGACCCGCCAGCTGCGCAACCAGATCCGCGACAACGAAGCATTCACTGCCAACGGTAATGCAGTCTGGCGGGTGACCACCGGCACCGTCGAGCACAAGGTGTTGTTCGGTGCCGATGTGTACCAGCTGGATGCGGATTTCACTGCACAGACCCCCAGCAGCGCCGACCTTGCCCGTGGTGCGGGGCCGGTGCGCGGTATCGACCTGTTCAACCCCGTGTACGGCGCCAGTACCTGGCACGACTACAACCTGGCGGCCCTGCCCTGGCGCAGCACGTCCACCCGCAGCATGCGCTATGGCGGCTATCTGCAGGACGAGCTGGCACTGGGCACACGCTGGCATGTGCTGGCCGGGCTGCGCTGGGATGGCTTCAAGGACGACGACCGCATTGCCGGCAGCAGTGTGGACGGCAACGACCTCAGCTGGCGGCTGGGCAGCACGTTCACCGTCCGCGAAGGCCTGAATGTCTACGCCAATGTGGCCAGCGGCTTCGTACCGCAGAGTGCTGCCAACCAGAACCCGGCCGCTGGCGGGCCGTTCGATGCAGAACGCAGCAAGCAGTGGGAAGTGGGCATGAAGTCCCTGCTGGCCGACCGTGTGACCTTGAACATGGCCGCCTACCGGATCGACCGCAGCAATATCGTGCAGGCCACCGGCGAAGTGATCGGTGGCGTGAACCAGTTGGCCGCGCTGGGCCTGGTGCGCAGTACCGGCATGGAGCTGGATCTGCTGGCCGACCTCAGCGAGCGCTGGGTGCTGAATCTGACCTACGCCTACAACGATGCGCGGGTGAAGGACGCAGGCCCGAACGGCATCACCAACGCTTCCGGCGACCGATTCGCCAATGCGCCGCGCAACAAGCTGGGTCTGTGGACGCGCTACGACCTGCCGTCGATCAATTCGGCCATCGGCTTTGGTGCTGACCATGTGGGTGAGCGCGTCAGTCTGGACGGGCAGACGGTCAAGGCTTACACCGTGTTCGACATGAGCTGGAAGACCACATGGAAGCAGTGGCAGTTCCAGGCCAACGTCAAGAACCTGTTCGACAAGGTGTACGCGGCCAGTGGCTTCATCGAACGCAACGGGCATTTCCCGGGCGAGCCACGGCGGGTGTATATGCAGGCGGCTTACAGCTTCTGACGCAGGGCTGGGAGCGGTGATGATGGGGAGGTGGCAACCCACCTCCCCTTTTGGTGTCAGTGCGAGCAGGCCACCAGCATCGAGCGGGTGGCCATCTGGGTGGAAGTGAAGCCGTTCTTGTTGCCCACCGCGATGGCGCTGCCGTCGTCGCCATCCTTGCTGAAGACTACATAGCCGCCTGGGCACATCTGCCCGGCCTTTTCGTAGCAGCCACTCCAGGAACTGGAGCCGCTGCAGTCGATGGAGACGCCGCGCCGGCCATCAGGGGTAACGGTCATCTTCGCGGTGGAACAGCCACTCAACGCGGCCACGAGCAACAACGGAACGAACAACTTCATGGGTACTCCAGGGATTGGGGGGCAGCGAGTGGGCGCCAAGGCTGGAGTGCCTGGATTGCGCGAACCTTGCGCCGACAGCGTGTTTCCTGCGTCACCACAGCCGTGCGGAAGATCGGGAAGGCACGCCATGTTCACGCAATGTTCCTGTAATACGGTGCCGGCGCGTGCCGAACCGCCCTGCCACGCCCTTCCTGCCCAAGCCCTGCCGATGCACATCCTGCTGATCGAAGACGAAGCCGAACTGGCCGCCACCCTGAAATCCGCCCTGCAGCGCGAGCGCTACGTGGTGGACCTGGCCAACACGCTGGCACTGGCCCGCGAAGCGGCCCTGTGCGGATCGCACGATCTGGTGCTGCTGGACCGCACCCTGCCCGACGGTGACGGGCTGGGATTGATTTCCCTGCTGCGTGAGCGCAACCCAGGGGTGCCGATCATCGTGCTGAGCGCGCTGGGGCAGCTGCCGGACCGCATCGCCGGCCTGGATGAGGGCGCGGACGACTATCTGACCAAGCCCTTCGCACTTGAGGAACTGTTCGCCCGCATCCGCGCTGCAGGGCGCCGGCCGAGCGGCATGCAGGTGGAACTGGTCAGCATCGGCCGGTTGGTGTTCGACCCGGCATCGGGTGAAGCCAGTGTGGGCGGGCAACGGCTTGAGCTGCCGCGCCGCGAGATCCGTGTGCTGACCGCGTTGGCCCGGCGGCTGGGGCGCACCGTGCTGCGCGAGTCGATTGAGATGGCAGTGTATGGATTCGATGACGGCATCCATTCCAATACGCTCGACTCTCACGTCTCGCGCCTTCGCCGCAAGCTGGCCGATGCCGATGCAGGAGTAGAGATACACGCCATCCGCGGCGTCGGCTATCTGATGCGGGAAGCCAAGTAATGGCGCGTCGTCCCTCGCTGAAGCGCCCGTTGATCGTCAAAACGCTGATCTATCAGCTGCTGGCGTTGCTGGTGGCGTTCTTCGCGCTGCTGATGGTGCTGATACGTGCCGACAGCGGTGGCTACTACACCATCCAGACCTTCGCGCCGGTGGCGGCCGACGCGGTGCACCGCGACCGCAACGGCGACCTCTACGTGCAGAACACGCCGGAACTGGCCGAACTGCTGAAGGT
Organism: Stenotrophomonas sp. 62841_Sma; assembly: GCF_056482945.1. NCBI lineage: Bacteria > Pseudomonadati > Pseudomonadota > Gammaproteobacteria > Lysobacterales > Lysobacteraceae > Stenotrophomonas > Stenotrophomonas sp. 62841_Sma. The sequence continues at coordinate 2,969,095 of NZ_CM151224.1, forward strand.
CGTTCCCGGTGCATGGTTCATCGCCGAGGATGAGCACGGCCACCACGTTACGTTCGGGCCTGTGCCGCCGGCCTATGCCTCGCTGGTAGGCGCACTGGATGGCATCCCCTTTGGCGACCTGCGCGGGCGCGACCGCAGCGATGGCCTGGCCGTCGTGGTCCGCCAGCACAGCGGGCCGGCCGGCAAGCTGACCATCATGGCCCATGGCGAAACCGATACGCTGACCTGGCAGATGGCGTTGGCGGCACACATCATCACCCTGCCGATCTTCCTGCTGCTGGGCCTGGCCACCATCGTCCTGACACCGATCATCGTGAGACGAGCCCTGGCCGGGGTGGAGCGCATCGCCCAGGAAGCCCGCAACATCTCCGCCAGTCGGCGCGGTGTCCGCCTGACAGAAACCGCGGTGCCGGTGGAGATCGCTCCGTTGGTGACGGCGGTGAATGAAGCACTGGAGCGGCTGGACGAGGGGCACGAGCGGCAACGCCGCTTCATCGCCGCCGCCGCGCATGAGCTGCGCACCCCCATTGCGATTCTGAGGGTGAAGGTCGATGCGGCCGACGACGCCACCTCGCGCAACCTGGCCGTGGAAGTGGCACGGTTGGCGACGCTGGCAGAGCAGTTGCTGGATCTGCACCGCATGGACGAAGACGGGCCGAAGGAAACCATCAACCTGGCGCGGGTGGCCAAACGGGTGGCCGCCGATCTGGCGCCGCTGTTGATCCAGTCGGACAAGACCGTAGCCGTGGCGGTGGAATCGCACTTCCCGGTGTTCGGCGAGACCGGCGCAGTGGAGCGGGTAATCTCCAACCTGGTGCTGAATGCTGCCGAACATGGCGGACGCCAGATCATCGTGCGCGTTCAGGGCAGCTGCCTGGAGGTCGAGGACGACGGCCCCGGCATACCGGTCGACCAGCGCGAACGGGTTTTCGAACCCTTCCAGCGGCTGCGGCCGCGGCAGACAGGCGCGGGCCTGGGGTTGAACCTGGTGCGCCAGGTGATCGACCGCCACGGCGGCCACGTCACGATTCTGGATGCGCCTGGCGGTGGTGCATTGATCCGTGTTGAGTTTCCACTGCACCCGGGCGTGACCAGCGCGCCACCGCTGGAGCACTGAACACACCGCGTGCACCTGTGTAACTGGCACCTGTCCATGCGATGCCGGTAGCGAGGACAGGCAAGGTTGCGGCAATGTTCGCTGGACAGCATCGGGGTGTGGCACCTGCCGTGCCACCGCGTTCCGATCTGACAGGAAGCCTGCATGTGACCCAGGGAGTTCCGCCACCGTCCTCTTCCACGCGCACTGTACCACCGCGGAATTCGCCGGGCCTTACCGCTGCCGCATGGAATCGCCACCCGCGTACTGGCCGCGCGCTCGGCATGGAACATTGGCCGCATTGGCTGCGGGCAGTTCCCGAAGCCGAGCGCGCAGGTGTATTGATGCGGCTGTTCGGCGCCCTGTTCCTGCTGCTGCCCGGCATTGCACTGGTCGCTTCAACGTATAGGCACGCCAGCGCTGCGGCGGCCGCTGCCGTGCTCCTGTTCGTTGCCGTGCATGCCGCGCTGCATGGGTTGGCGGCATGGCGCGCGGCAACCTCGCGCCCGATGTCACCACTGCTGCGCGCTCTGGATGATCATGCCGCTGGGATAATGATTGCCAGCGCGCTGCTGATCAGCATCGGTGCAGGGATGACGAAGCTGCCTGTTCCAGCATTCTTCTGGTTGTTGGCCGGCGTGGTGAGTCAACTCTTCGGTGCGCGATTGTCAGGTCACCGGCTGCGCAATGCACTGCTGGTTCTCGGTAGCGCCCTGCAGTTCATCGCCGTAGCATTGCTCGCCCTTCCTGCCGCACGCTGACACAGCGACAGCCCCGCAAGGTTCACGCAACCCAGCGCATCGAGACTCGACGACCAACCCCGTCTGCCACGCCAGACGTGTGTCTCTTCTGCCACGAGGACCCGCGATGACCTGTCTCTATTGGATGCTGCGACGATGAGCGCCGCACCACGCAAGCGCCGCCGGGCGCTCATGATTGCTGCCGCCCTGCTGTGCAGCGCGCTGATTCTGTTTGCATGGTTGCGGCCCGCACCACCTCCGAACCTGCAGGTTGCGCCGGTCGTTCGCGGCAACATCGAACAGGTGGTGGAAGCCACTGGCACGCTGAAGCCCTCGCGGCTGGTCAGCGTGGGTGCGCAGGTCTCCGGCCGCATCGACACCCTGCATGTGAAACTGGGCGACAAAGTGAAAGCCGGCGACCCCATCGCCGATATCGATTCGCGTACTCAGCGCAATGCATTGCTGAGCGCGCAGGCCGCACAGCGCACTGCGCGCGCCAACCGCGATGCACTGGCCACCGACCTGCGCCAGTTCGAGTTGACACTGCATCGGCAGCAGAAACTGGCTGCCGCGCAGCTGGTGGCCCGCGCCGACTTCGATGCAGCCAAGGCCAAGGTCGACGCCACCCGTGAACAGATCGCCGCGTTGGACGGTGAAGTTGCGCGCCGACAGACCGACGTCGATGTCGCGCAGACCAACCTAGAGTACACCCGCATCACCGCCCCCACCGACGGCACCGTACTGGCCGTGGTCGCGCGCCAGGGGCAGACCGTGAATGCGGTGCAGAGCGCACCGACCATCGTGATGCTGGGCAATCAGGACGTGATGACGGTATACGCCGAGATCTCCGAGGCTGACGTCGTACACACCGCTGTTGGGCAGGAGGCGTTCTTCACCATTCTTGGTGATGCCGGTCGCCGCTACAGCAGCAGGCTTCGGGATATAGCGCCAGCACCGGAATCGATCACCAACGAAGACAGTTCCAGCCTCGCCGCACCGGCGGTGTCGGGTGGCAGCCGCACGGCCATGTACTACAACGGCCAGTTCGACGTGGACAACGCCGATGGCCGCCTGCGCAGCTACATGACCGCGCAGGTTCGCATCGTGCTGGGCCGCGCCAACGATGTACTGACCATTCCCTCGGCCGCATTGGGTGCGCGCGCCGTCGATGGCAGCTACAGCGTGCAGGTCCGTGGTGCCGACGGCCGCGCCAGCGCGCGGCGCATCATCACCGGGCTGGATGACCAGATCCAGGTGGAAGTACGCCACGGGCTGAGGGAAGGCGAACAGGTCGTGCTGGCGCAGGCCAACGTCGAAGCCACCAGCGCACCCGCTCAGCCCAAATGAGTACGACCATGACCGAGCCACTGCTGCGCGTTCGCGGTGTACGCCGTGAATTTGCCGCGGGCGAGCAGACACTGATGGTACTCGACGGCATCGACCTGGATATTCACGCAGGTGAACTGGTGGCCATCGTAGGCCAATCCGGTTCGGGCAAGTCCACGCTGATGAACATCCTGGGTTGCCTGGATCGCCCTTCCGCTGGCGTCTATCAGATCGCCGGGCGCGAGACCGCGCAGATGTCGCCTGATGAACTGGCCGAACTACGCCGCGAGCACTTCGGCTTCATCTTCCAGCGCTACCACCTGCTGACCGATCTGACTGCATTGAGCAATGTGGAGGTGCCTGCGATCTACGCCGGCATGCCTGCCGAAGCACGCCATGCACGGGCAGCCACCCTGCTGTCGCGGCTGGGTCTGGGCGAGCGCATGCAGCATCTCCCTGGCGAGCTCTCGGGCGGCCAGCAGCAACGCGTTTCGATTGCGCGTGCGCTGATGAATGGTGGCGCGGTGATCTTCGCCGACGAACCCACGGGTGCGCTGGATACGCATTCCGGAAAAGAGGTGATGAAAATCCTCGGCGAGCTGCACGCCGAGGGCCATACTGTGGTGCTGGTCACGCATGACATGGCCGTGGCCGAGCATGCGCAGCGCATCATCGAAATCCGCGATGGGCGGATCGTGGATGATCGTGCAACCGGTACAGCTCTGGCAGCGGGCGTGGCGACGCCAGCCGCGCCCCAATCCGTGGGTAGCAGCGGCTGGCAGGTCTGGCGGGACCGGTTCGCTGAAGCCTTCCGCATGGCACTGCGCGCGATGAACGCCCACCGCATGCGCACCTTCCTGACCATGCTCGGAATCATCATCGGCATTGCTTCGGTCGTGGCGGTGGTAGCACTGGGCACCGGTGCACGGCAGGCCATCCTGTCCAACATCTCCTCGTTGGGTACCAGCACCATCGAGATCTATCCCGGTTCCGGTTTTGGCGACCTGCACTCGGCGCGGGTGGAAACACTCACTCCCGGCGACAGCGTGGCCCTGGCCCGGCAGCCATTCGTGGACAGCGCCACCCCGGGTGTTGCCACCAGCGGCACCGCCCTGCGCGGCAATCGCTCCGCCAGTGTGCAGGTGCAGGGCGTCAGCGAGCAGTACTTCCGCGTGCATGGCCTGAAGCTCGGCGAGGGCGCCTTCTTCGGTCCACCCGGCGTGGTCGGCTACCAGCAGGTGGTGGTGATCGACGCCAATACCCGCGCACGCTTCTTCGCCGCGACCGACAATCCGATCGGGCAGACCCTGCTGCTGGGCAATGTCCCGGTGCGCGTGGTGGGTGTGGTGAAGAAGGATGCCGGCACCACTGGTGATGCATCGTTGCTGCGGGTATGGCTGCCCTACACCACCGCAATGGCGCGCGTACTGGGGCAGAGCCACGTCTCCAGCATCACCGTGCGCGTCTCGGATGCGATCAGCATGGAAGCGGCTGAGCAGGCCATCGCGCGACTGCTGACTCGCCGCCACGGCAGCACCGATTTCTACATGAGCAACAACGCGCAGATCCGTAGATCCATTGAACAGACCACCGGCATCCTGACCATGATGATCAGCTCCATCGCTGCCATCGCACTGGTGGTGGGCGGAATCGGGGTCATGAACATCATGCTGGTCTCGGTGACCGAGCGAACCCGCGAGATCGGCGTGCGCATGGCGGTGGGCGCGCGACGCAGCGACATCCTGCAGCAGTTCCTGATCGAATCGGTGCTGGTCTGCCTGCTCGGTGGCGTGCTCGGCATCGGCGTGGCGCTGGCGCTGGGCGCGGTGATGGAGCTGGCCGATGCGGGCTTCAGCCTGGTGTTCTCCGTCAATTCGATTCTGGCTGCATTCGTGTGTTCCAGCCTGATCGGCGTTGGTTTCGGCTTCCTGCCGGCACGCCGTGCCGCACAGCTGGATCCTGTGGAGGCGCTGGTTCGATAGCCGCTGCAATTGCTCGCTCTGACGGCAGGTTCGCGCAATGTCTGCGGGGTGTACTACGGCTACCAACGATGTCCGCACAGGAGCTGGACGATGTTTCTGAAGACAGGAAGAACCGCGCTGATTCTGGCGGTCGCTGCGCAGCTGGTGTTGATGCCGTACGCCGGCGACGCCCATGCGCAGCGTGGCGACCGCTACAACCCGCAGTGGAACCAGGACTACCGCGATCGGGAGCGCGATGCATGGGAACGGCGCGAACGTGAGCGGAATCATGAGCGCGAACGCGAGCGCCGGCACGATGCCAAGACCGCCGGTGTCGTGGTGGGCGTGGTAGGTGCAGCGGTGGTGGCCGGCGTGATTGCCGCTGCCGCCAAACGTGAGCGTGAGACCCGCGAGCGCGCCGACTACTGCATGAACCGCTACGGCAACTACGACCGCCGCAACGACACCTATCGCGGCGCCGACGGCTACACCTATCCCTGCCGCTGATCTGCAATTCTCAAGGAGAATCACCCATGACCAGGATCACTCTGTTGATCGCCCTGTGCACTGCCCCGTTGCTGGCCCAGGCCTCACCGGCCGACCCGAAGCAGGCCTACATCGACGCCACATTCACCGCCATGGATGCCAACAACGACGGACGCGTCGACAAGACCGAGTACGCGACATTTCAGCAGGAACGTTTCAGCAAGCAGGCCGATTCCATCGACGCCGCGTTTTCCGCGATGGACAGGAACAAAGACGGCAGGATCAGCAAGGAGGAAGCCAACGTGGTGCCGGAGATCGCGAAGTACTTCGCGGGCCTGGACACCGATGGTGATGGCTATCTGTCGCTGAAAGAGATGCAACAAGCCATGGTGGCCGCTCAGACTGCAGACGCGCCAGCAAAAGTAAATCCAGGGCGGGGCGCTGAAGATGGATACCCATCCGGGCGCGGTGCGGGTTGAATACACCCTCTTCCCACGTTAGCCTCCGAGGTGCCCAAGGAGGGCTATCAACGGAGTGAAGCATGAAGATTGGATTCAAGCTGTCTGTTGCTATTGCGGCTGCTGCACTGACCCTGGGAATCGGCAGTGCCTCCGCGCAGTCCCGCTGTACCCCGTGCTACACCGCGTACGAGGCCTGCCTCGCAGCGGGCAATGGCGAGAAGGTGTGCTACCCGGCTTTTGCCCGCTGCCTGCGGAACAGCGGCTGCACCATCCCGTAAGTCACGCACTGCCGTGATGTGTGCTGGCCCCCATTTTCGGGGGCTGGCATTGGCTGCCAGGCGCTGTGATTTCACCCCATCCGTATCGCAGGGCTCTCGCGAGCCTGCACGTCAATGTCCTGCTGCCGCTGCACAGCCGCCGGTTGGCGGTCCAGGCTGGCGGCCTCGATCTGCTGCAGCGACTGCGCAACCGGGGTCTGCACCGCCACGTCAGTGGGCATCGAGACGCGCATGTGGGCGGGATCGTTCATCTCGCCCTGCACCACGAACACGTTCCGCCCTGCGGGAACGTCGGCCGTCTGGGCGCTCAGCAGCACGTGATCGGCGCGTTCAAGCTGGTTGCGGCGGGCCAAGGCCATCACGCTCGCCACAAGACGCTCGCTGTTCTCATCGTGGGTACGCCCGGCGCTGGCATCGATCGCGGCAACGCCTTCGCGCACCTGCTGCATCAGTGCGTACTCGCGATGGCCTGGGCCGATGTCCGCCAGGCGGGTCAGCGCCTGTGAGGGATCCGGCACGTCGTCCACCGCTGCGGTCAGCGGGCTGCGGGTAATGGTCCGATACGGGTCGTCCGGGTGGAACTGGGTACGTTTTTCCTGGCGTTCCAGACGAACCTCGCGCGCGTCGTTGAGTTCAGCGATACGGGCGGGATCGGTGATCTCGCGCAGCGACATGTGACCGCTGCCCGCATTGACGCTGGCCCATTTTCTGTCCGCTTCGAAGTACATCGCGTAATAGCTGTTGCCACCGATGATGTTCGGATCGACCGCTGAGCGGCCCTCCAGTACCTGGGTGGCTTCCAGCACGCTCAACCGGGTCAGGTACTGGCCACCCTTCGTCCATCCCATCTGGCTGATGGCATCGACGCTGGTGTTGCCTACGCGGGGGCCCCCGGCATAGTCGTTGTTGAGCATGTTGGTCCAGATCTGTTCCAGCTTCGCGGGGCCGCTCTTCTGTTCGGCCGCTTCCAGCAGCACGCGCGGGGTCCAGCAATTGGGGTCGAGTTCATGCCGTTCAAACGCACGATCGTGCGCCAGCATCACATCCTTGCCGGGAAGATTCAGTGCCAGGTCTGGGCGGCGTTCGTTCATCCACTGCCGCCGCAGTTCAAGATCTCTTTCGAGCAGGGTCTGCCCGAAGGACTCCCATTGCCGCTCGGTCAACTGTGCATTCGAGAAACGGGATCCCTCTTCCTGCTGGGTCTTCGCGTAGCTCTGTGCATAGCTGTTCGCTACGCGCCCCGGCAGGCTGTCATTGCGTACAACACCCAGCGCCAGTGTCCCGTACCCATCGGCGCCCGGCAGCTGCGACAGGTAGTTCCAGTAAAGCTCGCGGTTGCCATCTCTGGCATAGCTGCCAAGGATTCTGAGATCGTGTTCGGTCAATCCACTCATGCCTTACCCCTTCTCTTCCCTGAACCACCGATCACTTGGACCGGGTGCGCGCGATGACATCCCTGACGGCCTCTTCCATACGCTTCCAGTCCTTCAGAAACGCTCTCTTGTAGTCCAGGCTGATGGACAGCCTGTTGTCGATGTCCACGAAATAGTGAACGCAGCCCGCTGCCACTTCTCCCGGCTCGCTGATCACCTCGCCCCCCTCCAACCGCACGCCATCGCGTCGGAATTCCTCGCCGTCACATTTGATGAACGAGCTGATCCGGCCATCGCCCTGGCGTGCGATGTACCAGTCTCTCTCATAGGCCGGATTGCGGACAGGCGGCTTCCCGTACCGCGCCTCATGCTTCTTCGCGTACAACACCATCTTCGCTTCATCGATTGCATAGGGCGTCAGACCCAAGGTCTCCGGCTGTGCAACGCGTTGATCGAGACGGTCCCTGGGATCCTCCCTTTCCACAGAGCCCTCCTCCGTGATGGCTTCATTTGACGACAGCCTTGAGAGCAGTGTTTCGACGGGAACCCGATCAACGTAGTTGATCCGAATGGGAATCTCCTTCCGGAAATCATTCGTACGTGGGTTCGCCCGGGCGCCCGGCGGCGTCGGCTTCATGTCCGGCCATTCGATGACCAGGGTCACACCTTCTCCGGGCCACGGTGCGATCTGGCTGTCCAGATAATTGGCCGGAATGCGGAAGGTATTCGGCCCGAGCTTCACGTCCACGGGCGCATCGGTATAGGTGTGGCCGTTGATCGTGCGGCCGGTCTGGGTTGCGCCGGACATGGCGGGATTCCTTTCATTCTCGGTGGACGGCGGCCGTGCACACGCGCTGGCACTCACTGCGACGGCAAGTGCCAGCGGCAGACAACGGCGGGGGGACATCACGTGCATGGGCATTCCATTGCAGGGCTCCTGGGCCACTATAGGCAAGCGGGCGTCAACGGAACAGGAACCGCATCGCGGTCTTTCACGGAACCAGGCAGCATTCCAGCTGCAGCGACAGGGCCTGGCAGGCGTTGAACAGCCCGTCGACCAGCGCTGCGGACGGGTAGCACGCGGGATCGTCGCTCTCCCGCGCCACATGCGCGGCATGCAGCAAGGCGGTAAGCGCAGTGATGCCCGACGCGCTGCGGGTGGCCAGGGCCAGCCGGTAGCGTCACGGCATGGCGGGTTATCCATCGACTGATGCACTTCGCCAGCAAACGTGCCCGGCTGGCGTGCGCTATCTGGACACCCTATCCAGCCATACACGACACGTCCATCGAGACACACGCTGCCCACTGGTGACCGCGGCCGTTGGCGAAACCGAAGTGCGCGCGCAGCGAAAGCACGTACGCGGCCCCTTCATCCTTCAGCTGTTGGCGTCCTCGCTCTTATGGCCGCGATAGGTTTCACCCCACTCGCGCATGGCAAGGAGTACCGGCACCAGCGTGCGCCCGAATTCAGACAGTTCGTATTCCACCTTCGGTGGCACTTCCGGGTACACGTGGCGGATCACCACGCCGTCAGCCTCCAGTTCCCGCAGCTGGCTGGTCAGCATGGACTGGGTGGCGTTGGGCACACGCCGCGTCAGCTCCATGAAGCGTCGCTTGCCTGTCATCAGGTGAAACAGAATGATCGGCTTCCACACGCCGCCCATCACCGACAGCGTGACTTCCACCGCGCAACCGCTCTTGCCGTCCCAACGCCTGCTACGCATGCATACTCCGGAAAACCATAGTACCTACGGAAAATCATCGTTCTTGTTGCGATAACGGTGCGAGCCTAGCATGGGCTCATCCACTGAACGTGAGACCGCACCATGAGTTTCAAGGCACTGCTGACCCGCAAGACCAACGACGGCGTTTCCACGGAGCTGGTCGATTTCGATGAAGCCAACCTGATGGATGGCGACGTGCTGGTGCAGGTCGAGTACTCCACGCTGAACTACAAGGACGCGCTGGCCCTCACCGGCACGCGCCCGGTGATCCGGACGTTCCCGTTGATCCCTGGCATCGATCTGGCTGGCGTTGTACTGGAATCGGGCAATGCCGGTTTCCAACCCGGTGACCGCGTGGTGTTGAACGGCTGGGATCTCAGCATGGGCCACCACGGCGGCCTCGCCCAGCGTGCCCGTGTTCGCGGCGAATGGCTCAACAGGATTCCCGCCAACCTGAGCACCCGCGACGCCATGGCCATCGGCACAGCAGGCTATACCGCCATGCTGTGCGTGCTGGCACTGGAAGATGCAGGCGTGACGCCCGGGAAGGGCGATGTGCTGGTCACCGGCGCCAACGGCGGCGTCGGCTCGATTGCGGTGGCGATCCTGTCCAAGCTTGGCTATCGCGTAGTGGCTGCCACCGGGCGACCTGAACACGCCGAGTATCTGCACAGCCTGGGCGCCGCCGAGATCATCGACCGCGCGCAGCTTTCAGCCCCGCGCGAGCGGCCGGTGAGTGCCGAGCGCTGGGCCGGCGTGGTCGATGTGGCGGGCGGCCCCACCCTCGTCAACGCCATTGCCGAGACGAAATACCGTGGCGCAGTGGCCGCCTGCGGGCTGGCGCAGAGTGATGATCTGCATGGCTCGGTGCTGCCCTTCATTCTCCGCAACGTGACGCTTGCCGGCGTGGATTCGGTGAATGCGCCGCAGGCCGTCCGCCAGCGCGCCTGGGATCGTCTTGCCACCGATCTGGACCCGCAGAAGCTGGAAAGCACCGTGCAGTTGATCGGGCTTGCCGGCGTGCTGGACGTCTACGACCAGATCATTCCGGGCAAGGTGCGTGGGCGGATTGTTGTGGATGTGAATGCGTGACGGCAGGCAGTCCCGCGGTGGCACGCTGCCGCCGCGGGGCCGATGCCGTGCTGTGCGTCAATGCAGCGCTATTCTGAAACTTCAATCGGCAGCTTGCATTCGCTGCGGAACTTCCCCGCTTTCCGGTCCAGTTCAGCACGTAGCTTCGGAATCTTCGCCAGCTTGCTGCGCATCGTCGCGATGGGCAGCACGCCCTTGGCGTAACTTTCCGTCACACCCAGAGCGTTAGGCGCACCGCGGATGTGCCACACCAGTTTTTCCAGGCCCGTACCGTAAGCCAGCAGCGTATCCAAAGACAGAAAAGCCCTTCCGCCGAGGTTTCCGTTTCGGAGGCGATTCCAGTCCATATTGCCTGTCAGGCTGGTGGAGTAGACCGAAAACTGCTTGTTCGGATCTTCCGACCGATACAGGTGTATCCAGGTGTGTCCGGGATCCTTCGGCTCCTGGCCGATTTCCTTGGCGTCAAAACGGAAACGCATGACCACTACGACCTCAGCCTCTGGAACAGCCTTCTGGCGCGTCGCGTCTTGTGGCCAGTAGTAATTCAGGGTCCAGCTGCTGGCCATGCCAGTGCCGAATGGCGTGCTGTTTGACGTCCATTCGTACGTGTCGCGCGATGCCGTGGCACCCGTTGCTGCGTCCACCTCCCGGGACACACTCCATGTTCCGTCCGCTTCCTCAGTCCAGAAGCCACAGAACAGTGATGGGGTGGACGATTGCGCCGCCGCAGGCAGTGCTGCCAAAGACAGTACAACAGCCAGAAGGCAGTTGCGGCCAGATGTAGAGAACATTCCTGCAGGCATTGGATTCCTTCCCGGGGCGCCATCCACGGAGTAGTCGGAGCCATCCGCTACGGCATGGCGACAGCCTAACCCACTCCGACCACACGGCAACAGTCACGCGCCTGATCAAGCCCCCTTATCATGGGGCTGTAAGGGCACTTTACGCCCAGTGACGTACGCAAGGCAGTATCTGGATGTCTATGGAATGGCGCCCCTCGGGCTGGGGCCAGCGTGTGACCCGCTCGCCGGACTGGCGGCTGCGGCTGGATGGCGAGCATGTCGAGCTTCTGATTGAAGGCCGGCAGTACCGCCAACACATCGATGATGACCAGCGTGTGCGGATTCTTCCGGGCCTGTTCTGGGCCAGGGTTGCGCTGCAGAGCGAGGACGGCGAAACGCTGTCCGTGGACGGCCTGCCCAACGGCCAGGCTTCCCGCCTCGCGGCTGCTGTCCAGCAGGTGCTCTTCGCGCGCACCACACGCGGGCGCAAGGCGCTTTTCGAGGACATCCTGGAGCAGATCCAATCGTGGCTGGCCGAGGCCGACGCCCTCACTGACCGGGGCACCGCCGGCCGCCGCTGGATCACCCACGAACAGCAGCACATCCTGCTGGCCGAGCGCCCCACCCTGCCCTTGTCGCCGGTCGAGCTGGAACGGCTGTTCCTTGATGAGGATGTGCACGACGACCTGCACTCCCATAGCCATCGTGCCGCATTGGATGCCCTGCACGACTGGCAGCTGGATTGGCCCGCCGTATGGGGGGACGCCAATGCGACCATGGCGACGCGGGAGCTGGTGCTGGCCAAGGACTTCCTGGACCGGGTCGAGAGCAAGCCGCTGACCGAGGAACAGTCCCGCGCCGTCATCTGCTTCGACAACCGGGTCCAGGTCGTGGCCGCGGCCGGTTCCGGGAAGACCTCCACCATGGTCGCCAAGGCCGCCTATGCCATTGACCGCGGCTTTGTCGCACCCGAACGCATCGTGATGCTCGCCTTCAACAAGGACGCTGCCAAGGAGCTGGAGGAGCGCGCGCAGCGATGCTTCGACCGGCTCGGCATGGGCGACACCGTGGTTGAAGCCCGGACCTTCCACGCCCTCGGCCTGGCCATCGTCGCCAAAGCCACCGGACGCAAGCCCGACATCCCCGAATGGACCACTGACGCCACGCTGGGCTTCAACAAGCTGTCCGAACTGGTGGACGACCTGAAGGACCGCTCGACCCACTTCCGCACCCAATGGGACATGTTCCGCCTGGTGTTCGGGCGCGACCTGCCGCCATTCGGCGCGGAAATGGAGGCCGACGGCTACGACCGCGATGGCACGCCCTACATCCGCACCCTGCAGGGGGAACGGGTGAAGAGCCTGGAAGAGTGCGTGATCGCCGACTGGCTCTTCTACAACGGCGTGACGTACGACTACGAGCGGCGCTACGAGTTCGATACCGCGACAGACACCCATCGCCAGTATCGCCCGGACTTCTACTATCCGGACGCCGGGCTGTATCACGAGCACTTTGCGCTGGATACCGATGGCCAGCCGCCGAAGCACTTTGCCAACTACAGCGAAGGGATGCACTGGAAGCGCCAGCAGCATGTGGCGCGCGGCACGGCCCTTGTCGAGACGACATCCTTTGGCCTGCGCAGCGGGCATGCCCTGCTGGATCTCGCAGAGAAGCTTGGCGAGTGCGACATCGAGCTCGACCCGAACCCGGACCGCGAGCTGCCCGATCAGGGCGCCAAGCCGATGCCCGATGCGGACCTGATCGGCTTGATGCGCACCTTCATTGCCCACGCCAAGAGCAACTGCCTGACGCTGGACGATATGGCCGCACGCCTGCGGCAGATGCCCGAAGACCAGTTCAAGGAGCGGCACCGTCGCTTCCTGGAAATCGCCGGGCCGGTCTTCCAGGCCTGGGACAACGCGCTGGCTGACGAGCGTGGCATCGACTTCGAAGACATGCTCAATATGGCCGCTGGACTGCTGGAACAGGGCCGCTACGAATCGCCTTACGATCTGGTGATGGCCGATGAATTCCAGGACGCTTCGCGCGCCCGCGCACGCCTCTGCCGTGCGCTGGTCAGCCAACCAGGCCGCCATCTGTTTGCGGTGGGCGATGACTGGCAATCGATCAACCGCTTCGCCGGGGCCGACGTTTCGGTGATGACCGGATTCCGCGAGTGGATGGGCCATGGCCAGGTGCTGAAACTGGAACAGACGTTCCGCTGCCCACAGGCGCTCTGCGATGTGTCCAGCCGCTTCATCAGCCGCAATCCCGCGCAGATCGCCAAAGCAGTTCGCTCAGCTGCAACGGCCATGGGCCCGGTGCTGCAGGCGTTCCAGATGAATCGGCGTGAGGAGGTGCAGGATGGCGTTCGCCAGTACCTCGCCAAGCTGCATCAGCAGTTGTTGTCCGGGGCGGTGCCGCAAGGGCGCAACGGGCGCGTGACGGTCTTCATCCTGGGGCGCTACCGCGCCGATCGCAGCGCGATGCCTTCGGATTGGAAGACAGCCTTCGGCAGCACGATGGAGGTCGAGTTCCTGACCGCACATCGATCGAAGGGGCGCGAAGCGGACTACGTGATCCTGCCGGGCATGATCAACCGCAGCTTCCCGAGCCTGCGCGCGGATGACCCGGTGCTTTCGCTGGCGATGCCGGATGGGGATACCTATCCGCTGAGCGAAGAACGGCGGTTGTTCTATGTCGCGCTGACGCGTGCGCGGCGGTCGGTGGCCATGTTCACCCTGCAGGGGAAGCACTCGCCGTTCCTGGACGAGCTGGTGAAGGACGGGGCAGTGAAAGTGACCGCAATTTCAGGCGCGGCCATCAATGAAGAACGCTGCCCAGTGTGCAAGGTGGGCGTGTTTGTGGACCGCAATGGGCCGCATGGGGCTTTCCGGTCGTGCTCAAGTTATCCGTTGTGCCACAACAAGCCGAAGGATGGACGTCGTTAGTTTGTCCGGATTCGTCCCGGAGGGCGACCGTCTACGTCGTGAGGTTCAGCGGCCGCCCTTACGTCGAATGCCTCAACGAGCGCAGTTTTCCCAAACTGCTGCATGCCCACTTCGAGCTCGAGATCTGGCGAGCGAAATACAACGAGGAGCGACCGGCGAAGCTCATGGGCGACCTGACACCGGCGGCCTATGCCCAACAGTTGGCGGCCAAAGCCACTACGAAGAAATCTGGACTCCAAAGGACCCCGCTACTGAAAGCGGGGGACGTCGGATGTTGGGAGCGGGGTCTATCTTCGTGATGAAGCACGACTCACAAAAGCCGGCTTTCTTGTGTTTTCCTCTCGCTTCGCTCGCAAGACGTCATAGAGATCAGGCCAGTACATGAGTGGCTCGCTGTCAAAGCCCCTCCAGATGAATAGCATCAAGGGCGTCCCCAGGAGCAAGAGGACAACCAGATAAGTCCAAATCCAACGGTCAGCCCACACTGAGAGTAGTGATTGGTCCGCCCAACACCAACTCGCAGCACTCAGTGCCATGCATGCAATGCTATTTCGCACCGTCACCAACCAAGCTCGCTCTTCCTCCCGGTGCTTTGCCAAGCAGGCCTCAAGTCTGGCTAACCATTGATGGTCCGGATGTACCATGAGGTGCTTCATTGCCTGAAATTGCGTGACGTATCCCATGGGCGGCGACGAGTCATCCCGCTCGTCGACCGGAAGCCGCTCTTGGATCGCAAGAGCGATAGGAATGAGGCCGAACTGGACTGACCTGCCCGGTTTCTCCGAGACATTGATATCTAGGAAGATGGCTCCAATCGGAAGATGAGCCCATGAAGAAGAGTCGATTCTCAGAAGAGCAAATGGTGACGATCCTGCGCGAGGCAGATCGCACGACGGTGGCGGAGGCCGCCAAGAAACACAAGGTCAGCGACGCCACGATCTACGCTTGGCGCAAGCACTTCGGGCAGATGCAAGCAGCCGATGTCAAACGCCTCAAGGCCTTGGAGCTTGAGAACAGCCGTTTGAAGAAGCTGCTGGCCGAGCGCGATCTTGACATTGAGATCCTCAAGGAGATCAACGCAAAAAAATGGTGAGCCCGCTGGCGCGGCGCGAGCAACTGGACTTCGTGCGTGCACGGGGCCTGAGTCTGCGCCGCGCCTGCGGGCTGATCGGAATGTCCCGGGCCACGCCGAGCTATCAGTTGCGCCTGCCGGCCAGGGATGCGCCGGTGCTCGCTGCGATGCGGGAGCTCTCGGCGCAGTACCCAAGATACGGCTACCGCCGCATCCGCATCTTCTTGCGCCGCAAGGGCTTCGAGCTGAGTTGGTCGCGTACGCATCGCTTGTGGCGCCGGGCGGGACTGCTGGTGCCCCGAAAGCGTCCACGCAAGCGCATCGCCTCGGTACGCCCGCGCATTCATACGCCCTTCAAGGCCAACATGGTCTGGGCCTATGACTTCGTCTTCGACACCACGGCCAGTGGTCAACAGATCAAGTGCCTGACCGTCGTGGACGAATACACCCGAGAGTGCCTTGCCATCGACGTGGCCGGGGCCATTCGCTCCAGGCGCGTGATCGAAGTGCTGTCGCGGCTGGTGAGCCTGCACGGCGCGCCGCTGTTCATGCGTTCGGACAACGGGCCGGAGTTCGTCAGCCACGCCATTCTGGAGTGGATCGCCCACTCGGGCATCGCCACCGTGCTCAACGACCCCGGCAAGCCGTGGCAGAACGGCACAGACGAAAGCTTCAACGGCAAGTTGCGCGACGAATGCCTGTCCATCGAGTGGTTCCGCTCGCGCCGCGAGGCCGCCGTGCTGATCGAAGCCTGGCGCGTTCACTACAACGAGGTGCGACCCCATAGCAGCCTGCAATACTTGACTCCGACGGAGTTCAAGCAGCAACCCCGTCACAACCTGCAACCCGCTGTCTTCTAGTTAAAACTGTCTCGATTAAACCGAGCAGGTCAGGACCACTATCTGCACCATCACTGCACCGACAGATATTGCAAGCCCGAAGATCACAATCAAAACGAGGGCAAGACCGGGGCGCTCCGTCAGCTCGCGCAGTGAAAGCTCAACAATGCTCTTGTGCCAAATCATCGCTGACGCGAAGTCCGAAGCCAAGGCGAACGCGCTCATCCTGAGCACAAATGGGAAGTCGCTCAACTTTTCCAGAAGCGACCACTTCGAAAGATCCAGATTCAAACCCAACTCCTCGCTGATGACAGCTCCATTTACCGAAGTGGAGAAGCAATCGCACTTCTACCCAGAAATGCAATAGTCGGCCTGGTCGCAGTGAACTTGATACCGCGTCCTTGAGTTCCATGGCTTTTCCAGCTCCTTGCCAGATCAGATCCGTCCAGACATCAATTCGTGTCGCAAGCAAACGGAACGCGATTTTCTCGAGATGCGGCAACGTTCTTTGCAACGGAGGCATCCTGAGCAATCGGGTAATCGAACGACGCCGCGATGGGTTTCCGATTCGACTGATGGGCCGCTGCGTGAGGGTATCGGCCAGCCGCTACTACGAGTGGGGTAAAGCACCCTGCGAGCGCCCGGCAAGTCGACAATGAGCGCCGCTCGTACGGATACGCGAACTACACGAAGGCAGCCGCGGCACGTTGGGGGCTGGCCGCATGTGCGAAGACCTGGCTGAAGAGGGCTAGACTGCCAGCCTCCAACGAATGGCGCGCCTGATGACAGCCAACGGCCTGCACGGCTGGCCTCGCACCCGCGTCGCGGGAGGCGTGCAGGTGCGGCCGTGACGCCGCCAGGCGTGAGTGATCTGATTGAGCGCAATGTTCTCGCACCGGAGCCGGCAACCAAGTGGGCCGCGTGCGGCATGGTTGAAAGCGGACATAGACCGCTTCAGCGCCGAAACAACGAATCCACAGAATGCGGGCAAAAACATGGAACGAGCAACGTAGAACAAAAAAGCCGCTGCAAACAGCGTCTTAGACATTGTCTTGGCGGAGAGAGTGGGATTCGAACCCACGGAAGGTTTGACCCTTCGCCGGTTTTCAAGACCGGTGCCTTAAACCGCTCGGCCATCTCTCCAATCGGGTCCCGGTCGCCCGGGCAGCGGCGTATTCTCGCACGTGAAGAGCATTTGCCCAAGACCACCCTTGCCCCCGCCCTTCGCATCCGGCACGGTGGGGCCTTCACTGCAATCGGAGCCCCCATGGCCCACCTCGATCTGGCCAACCTGCGCACCACCCTGCTGGGCGACACCCAGCTGGCCGCAGTGGCCCTGCACCGCACGTTCGCCGGGCATCTGCCGGTCAGCAGTGGGCATCTGGTGGTCTGCGATCCGCTGGTCCAGGCCGAGGCGCCGGCGCTGGCCGACTACACCGCCCCCCTAGGCCGGCATCCGGTCGAAATCATCGTGCACAGCGGCCGCCCGGCGCTGGCCGTGGTCTGGTTCAAGCCTCGCGAAGCCCTCACTGCGTCTGCCCTGCACTGGCAGATGGCACGCTGGACCACGCAGGACCTGACCGGCCTGGATGAGGACAGTTTCATTGGCTATCCGGTCGACGCCGGCATCGGCTGCTTCATGGATACCAACACTCAGCAGGCACTGCTGGCCCTGATCGAACAGACCGATGGCGACGAAGACAGCGAATGGTCGGATGCGCTGATCGACCATGACGGCCTGGATGAAGGCGCCGAGTACCGCCCCTGGGGCGAGGACTCTCCACACGGCCTGGTCGTATTCACCAGCGGCTGGGGCGACGGCGTCTATCCGAGCTACTGGGCGCTGGATACGTCCGGCATTCCGGTCGCCCTGGTCACCGACTTCCTGTGCATCCAGGGCGGTGATGGGCGCGACGAGCGCGAGATCGCCGACCAGGCCTATCGCGACAGCCTTCCACCCGAAGAAGCTGAAGCGCTGGCACGGGTTGTAGCGGCCGTGGACCGCGACGACCCGGATGCGCTGCGAGAGCTGTTGAAGGATGCGCCACAGCGCGCCAACCAGATCGAACCCGGTTGCGGCGGCACCGCCCTGTTCGAGGCGATCCGCCTGGACCGTCCACAGGCACTGCGGGTGCTGCTGCAGGGCGGCGCGTTGCCGGCAATGCCGGAGCGCCTGCACATGAGCAAGGTGACCAGCTACGTGGACTACGCCCGCTTCCTGAAGAAGCCACGCAGCGCGGAACTGATGGCGGTGCTGGAAGCGCCGGTCGTTGCCGAGCCCACACCGACCGCACCGCCGCGGCGCAGCTTCTGGGATCGGCTGTTCGGCCGGAAGTGACCGGGGCCGGAAAGCAGCAACGCCGGGCATGGCCCGGCGCTACCGTTTCACAGATCGGCGGTGCAGTTGCGGCCAGGTGCCTCAGCCCGCGTCCACCGCCAGCGCGCCCAGCGCACTGGCCTTGATCCGCTCCTTGGCCTTTTCACAGGCGCCACCGCAATCCAGGCGCGAGGCCTCCAGCTGCGGCGGCAGGTGCTCGGCCAGGAAGTCGATGAACACGCGCACCGCCGGCAGCAAGCCGCGGCGCGAGGCGAACACGGCATGGCACACGCCCTGCGGCAGCGACCAGTCCGGCAGCACCACTTCCAGTTCGCCGTTGCGCACCGCATCGGCGCACACGGTTTCCGGCAGCATGGTGATGCCGAAACCGTCCTTCACCATGCTCTGCAGCAGCGGGAAGTCGAAGCCGGCCACGCGCGGCTGCAGGTCGACCCGGCGCACTTCGCCTTCCGGGCCATGCAGCTCCCAGCGCTGGCGTGCTTCGTCTTCGCTGATGCTTAGGGTGACGTGCTGGGTCAGCTCTTCAGGATCCTTCGGCCGGCCGGCGCGATCCAGGTACTTCGGGCTGGCCACCAGCAGTTCCTGCACCTGTCCGAAGCTGCGCATCACCAGGCTGCCATCGTCGTCCAGGCGCGAGCGCACGCGCAGGGCCACGTCGTAGCCTTCGTTGATGATGTCCACGCGGCGGTTGCTGATGTTCAACTGCAGGCGCACCTTCGGGTACTGCTCAAGGAACTTGGGCAGCAGCTTGGGCAGCTGCATCTGCGCCAGCGATACCGGCACGCTGGCGCGCACCACGCCGCGCGGTTCCGCGCTGAGGCGGTCCACCACTTCGCGTGCGGCCTGTGCCTCGGCCAGCATCGTCTGCGCGTGGCGGTGCACGCTGGTGCCGACATCGGTGACGGCGAAACGACGCGTGGAGCGCTGCAGCAGGCGAACGCCCAGGTCGGTTTCCAGCTGGCTGATGCGGCGGCTCAGGCGCGACTTGGGGATACCCAGTGCACGCTCGGCGGCGGCGAATCCGCCATGGTCGACCACCATCGCGAAGTAGTACAGATCATTCAGGTCATGCATGCCCGAGTTCCATATCTAGAACAATACGTGGCATTCAACCACCTTTATCCCGCCTTTGCAACAACCTATCGTTCTCTCCGTCGGCGGCAAGTCCGCCACCTCTCCCGAACATAGGTACTGCCATGAAGCTTCTGCACATCGACGCCAGCGTGCTTGGCGACAACTCCGTCTCCCGCCACCTGACCGCCGCCGTGGTGGCCCAGTTCACGCAGCAGATCGACGGCCTGCAGGTTGATTATCGCGATCTTGACGCCAATCCGGTACCGCACCTGCGCAGCGGATCGCTTGCCAAGGCCGACGCTGCCGAAGCCGCCGATGCTGAACAGGTACTCGAGCAGTTCCTGGCGGCCGACATCGTGGTGATCGGCGCGCCGATGTACAACTTCAGCATTCCGTCCACCCTGAAGGCCTGGATCGACCGCGTGGCCGTGGCCGGGCGCACCTTCAAGTACACCGAGAACGGCCCGGTCGGCCTGGCCGGTGGCAAGCGGGTGATCATCGCCAGCAGCCGTGGCGGCATCTACACCGATTCGCCCGCGGACTTCCAGGAGCCGTTCCTGCGCCAGACGTTTGCCTTCTGGGGCATCAACGATGTCGAGTTCGTACGCGCCGAAGGCATCGCCTACTCGCCGCAGCACCGCGAAGACGCCATTGCTGGCGCACTGGCTGCGCTGCCGTCGCACGAAGCGGCCGCGGCCGCCGCGGCGTAACGCGTTCCAGCGTTCGGCGCCGCTCTCTCCTCGTCTGGGCGCTGAACGCGGGCCGGGATCCCCTCCCCCATCCCGGCCCACCCTGGCGGCCCCGCTTTGCGGGGCCGTTTTTTTGTGGCGTATGGACTGAGCGCTATGTCATCCACGCATGGCGTGGCTCTACCGCACGTGCGCGTGGATACGCTGCCATGCGCGACGCTCACCAGAACGTTAGGCTGGGGCCATGAACTACATCGTGACCACTGCACATCGCAGCGAATTTCCGCACCCGATCACCCTGCGCCGTGGCCAGGCGCTGGTGGTGGGCGAACGTTATGAAGGGCCCGAAGGCTGGGAAGACTGGTTCCTGTGCGAGGCAGAGGGCCAGCAGCCGGGATTCGTGCCGGCGCCGGTAATCAGCCGCGACGCGCAGGGTGGCGCATTTGCCACGGAAGACTACTGCGCGCGGGAACTGGATGTGGATCCCGGGCAGCTGCTGCGTGGCGAGCGCACGCTCAATGGCTGGGCGTGGTGCGTGCCGGGAACCGGCGAACCGGGATGGGTGCCGTTGGAGAAGCTGCGGGCTGCGGAGTGATCGCGGCGGTTCATCCACGCATGGCGTGGATGTAGCCCGCATTGTAGATCCACGCCATGCGTGGATACGGTGCCATGCAAGCATGGCACCCACCAGAGCCAGAGCAGTGCCATGCAAGCATGGCACCCACCCCATCAGGCTATCAGCCGATGGTTTCCAGGCCGCCCATGTACGGGCGCAGGGCCTCCGGCACGGTGATGCTGCCGTCGGCGTTCTGGTAGTTCTCCATCACCGCGATCATCGCGCGGCCCACCGCCACGCCCGAGCCGTTCAGCGTGTGCGCCAGCTCCGGCTTGCCGGTGGCCGGGTTGCGCCAGCGGGCCTGCATGCGGCGGGCCTGGAAGTCACCACAGTTCGAGCACGAGGAGATCTCGCGGTAGGTCTCCTGCGACGGCAGCCAGACTTCCAGGTCGTAGGTCTTGATGGCCGAGAAGCCCATGTCGCCGGTGCACAGCAGCACCTTGCGGTACGGCAGGCCCAGCTTTTCCAGCACCACTTCGGCGCAACGGGTCATGCGCTGGTGTTCGGCGTCGCTGTCTTCCGGGCGGCTGATCGAGACCAGCTCGACCTTCTCGAACTGGTGCTGGCGGATCATGCCGCGCACGTCGCGGCCACCGCTGCCGGCCTCGGCGCGGAAGCACATCGAGTGGGCGGTCATGCGCAGCGGCAGGCGCTCGGCGTCGACGATCTCGTCGCGCACGATGTTGGTCAGCGGCACTTCCGAGGTCGGGATCAGGTAACGCGTGGAATCACCCACGGCGGTCTTGAACAGGTCGTCCTCGAACTTCGGCAGCTGGCTGGTACCGCGCAGCGAGTCGGCGTTGACCAGCAGCGGTACGTTGGTTTCCTCGTAGCCGTGCTCACCGGTGTGCAGGTCGACCATGAACTGCGCCAGCGCACGGTGCAGGCGCGCAATCGGGCCGCGCAGCACGGTGAAGCGCGAACCGGACAGCTTGGCGGCGGTTTCGCCGTCCAGCCAACCGTTGCGGGCGCCCAGTTCGACGTGATCGAGCACCTTGAAGTCGAACTGGCGCGGGGTTCCCCAGCGCGCCTGTTCGACGTTGTCGTTCTCGTCGGCACCGGCCGGCACGTCATCGGCCGGCAGGTTCGGAATGCCCATCGAGATGGCGTCGATCCTCTCGCGCAGCTCGTCCAGCGCCACTTCCGAGGCCTTCAGCTCGTCGGCGAAGGCAGCGACCTCGGCCATGATGGCCGAGACGTCCTCGCCCTTGGCCTTGGCCTGGCCGATGGCCTTGGAACGGCTGTTACGCAGGCTCTGCAGCTCCTGGGTCCGCACCTGGATGCGCTTGCGATCGGCCTCCAGGGACTCCAGGGCAGACACGTCGAGCTCGAAGCCGCGGCTGGTGCGCAGGCGTTCGGCGAGGTCGGCGGGCTGGTGGCGGAGCAGGGCTGGATCAAGCATGGCAGGTGTCGTGGTGGGTATCAGGGATGGGATTATCGCTTGTTATACGGATTTCTGCCGCCCGGTTCATTCCCGGCGTGGCAGAATCGGGCTATTCCGTACTGGTCCGGTCCATGTCTGCACCCCGCTCGTCGTCCGCCAAGTCGTTCACTGTGCATATCCCGCGCAACGCCCTGAAGATCGCCGGCATCGCCTTCGGCGTGGGCGTGCTGCTGTTCGTGCTGGTCTGGCTGACCGGCCGTGACAAGGAGTTCTTCCGCGCCGACCCGGCCGCACAGACCCCGCAGGAAACCGCCCAGGTCGAGCCCCTGCCGGAACCCTTGGCCGCTGCAGCCGGTTCCAGCGACATGCCTGACGCCAAGCCGGCACCGGTGGAGGAGGAAGCGCCGAAGCTGGTCGAAACCGCTCCGCCGCCACCCGCCCCGATCGCCGAGCCGGCCCCGGCCGCCCCGGGCGCAGCGCCGGCCGCGACCGGCAACAGCCAGCCGATGCCGATTGCCGGCCAGTCGCCGCCGCCGTCGTACCCCGCCGCCGCCCTGCGCGCCGGCGAAACCGGCACCGTGGTGGTACGCGTGGACGTGGACGCCACCGGCTATCCCAACAACGCCACAGTGATCCAGCGCAGTGGTTCACGCGACCTCGACCGTGCCGCCACCGACGCGGTGCGCCGCTGGCGTTTCACCCCGGCGCAGAGCAATGGCCAGGCCGTGCCCGGCAGCATTGAAGTACCGTTCGACTTCAAGACGCAGTAACTGAACGCTTCCCGGCAGGCAAACTGAACCCTGCCGGTGGCGTTGACGCAGCGCTGACACTTCCCGTCCATGGCTCGGGCAACACTTCCCACGTCGTCAGTTGACGGAAGGAGTTTGCGATGACTGCCACCACCCACGAAGACCTTCATTCGCCGCAGCTGCAGCAGGATTCGAGCGTGCAGCACAAGCCCACGTCGCCCTGGATGTGGATCGCACTGATTGTGGCGATGTTTGCGGCCGCCCTGCTGTGGCTGCGCCATTCCAACCAGGAGGATGTGGCGCCGGCACCGGTCGGTGAGCGCATGTTGCCCGCCCCTGAGCAGGCTGCGGTGACCGATGCAGCAGCACCTGCAACGCGCCAGGCCGCCCCGGCCTCCAGCCAGCACAAGACTGCGCCGGTCGCGCGTAATCGCGAAGCACGCCCTCTGGCCAGCAACCGCATGCCCACCTACCCCGCTGCTGCACTGCGTAGTGGCGTGCAGGGCAGCGTGATCGCCAGCCTGAATGTTGACACCCGCGGCAATGTCGCCAACGCTGCGATCGTTTCGCGCAGCGGCGAGCGCAGCCGCGACCTGGAGCGTGCGGTGCTGAACACCGTGCAGAACTGGAAGTTCCAGCCTGCGGTGCATGACGGCCGCGCAGTAGCAAGCGTGGTGCGGGTCCCGGTGGATTTCCGCACCGAGCAGCGTTGATCGCGGACGAGGGGTTCGTGATGTTTCGACGGAGGCTTCGGCCTCCGTCTTTTTATGCGGAAAGGCGTGCCGACCAAGGTCGGCACCTACCGGGTGATGTGAGCGTGCCGACCAAGGTCGGCACCTACCGGGTGATATGAGCGTGCCAACCAAGGTTGGCACCTACCGGGTGATATGAGCGTGCCAACCAAGGTTGGCACCTACCAGGTGATATGAGCGTGCCAACCAAGGTTGGCAGCTACCGGGTGATGTGAGCGTGCCGACCAAGGTCGGCACCTACCAGGCAATGCGATCCGCCGGGCATGACCCGGCGGATGCGCTCCCGATCAGGCCAGGTTGAACCCGGCGCTGCGCGCCAGGCCATCGAAGTCCGGGAAGGAGGTGGCGACGTTGGCGATATCGTTGATGCGCACTTCGCCGTCACTGATCTGGCCGGCGATGGCGAAGGCCATGGCGATGCGATGGTCACCGTGGCTTTCGATGGTGCCACTGCCCAGGCGCACGCCGCCGTGCAGGGTGGCGCCGTCTTCGGTTTCATCCACCTGCATGCCCAGCGCGCGCAGGCCGGTGGCCATCGCGGCAAGGCGGTCGGATTCCTTCACCCGCAGCTCGGCCGCACCGCTCACCACGGTCTGGCCTTCGGCGGCCGCAGCGGCCACGAACAGCGCCGGGAACTCGTCGATCATGTCCGGCACCAGTGCTTCCGGAATGCGTGCGCCCTTCAACTGAGCGTAGCGCACCACCAGATCCGCCACCGGTTCACCGCCCTGCTCGGCCGGATTTTCTTCGGTGATGTCCGCCCCCATCAGGCGCAGCGCGTGCAGCAGGCCGGTGCGGCGCGGGTTCAGGCCGACCTGTTTCAGGCGCAGCTCGGAGCCGGGAATGATACTGGCCGCAACCAGATAGAACGCAGCCGAAGAGAAGTCCGCCGGCACCACGATGTCAGTCGCGCGCAGGCGCTGGCCACCACGCAGGCGTGCCTTGCCGGGCGAGAATTCGATGTCCACGCCGAACGCGGACAGCATGCGCTCGGTGTAGTCACGGGTCGGGTGCGGTTCGGTCACCTGGGTTTCGCCCTGCGCGTACAGGCCGGCCAACAGCACCGCCGACTTGATCTGCGCGCTGGCCACCGGCGAGGCGAAGTCGATGCCGTGCAGCGATTGCCCGCCATGCACGTGCAGCGGCGGCGTCCCGTCTTCCTGGGTGTCGATCTTCGCGCCCATCTGTGACAGCGGGCCGGTCACGCGGCGCATCGGGCGGCCGGACAGCGACTCATCGCCGATCAGCGTGCAGTCGAATGCCTGGCCCGCCAGCAGACCGGCCAACAGGCGCATGCCGGTACCGGCGTTGCCGCAGTCCAGCGGCGCATCCGGCGCCTTCAGGCCGTCGATACCGACGCCGTGCACGATGCGCTGCGACGGGCTGGGGGTTTCGATGCGCACGCCCAGCTGGCCGAAGATGCGCGCAGTGGCGCGGGTGTCCTCGCCTTCCAGGAAACCTTCGATATGCGAGGTGCCATCGGCCAGCGCGGCGAACATCACCGAGCGGTGCGAGACCGACTTGTCGCCGGGAATGGTCAGGCTGCCCTGCAGCGGCTGGCCCTTGCGGGCGATCCAGTGTTGCGCGTTGCTCATCGTTCGATCATTCCGTAAACGCCGGCAGCACCGGCGATGCATCAGGGGGCAGCGGCCGCAGCCGCCACAGCAGCACTCAGGGCACGGCCACCGGATAGGAACCCAGCACCTTGATCTGTGCCGAGTGCGCTTCCAGTTCGGCCAGCGCGGCCTGCATCGGCGCGTCGTCGATATGGCCGGCCAGGTCGATGAAGAAGCCGTATTCCCACTTGCCGTGGTGCGACGGGCGCGACTCGATGCGGTTCATGCTGATGCCGTGGCGGGCGAACGGGCTGAGCACGTCGAACAGCGCACCGGGCTTGTCATGGATGAACACCAGCACCGACGTGCGGTCGTGGCCGGAGGTCGGGAAGATGTTGCGACCCACCACCAGGAAGCGGGTGGTGTTGTCGGCGTCGTTCTGGATCGGCTTGGTGACCACCTTCTTCAGGCCGTACACGTGGCCGGCACTCTCGCCACCGATGGCCGCCGCGTCATCGGCGTTGCGCGCACGGCGCGCACCTTCGGCATTGCTCGACACCGGAATTTTCTCGGCCTTCGGCAGGTTGGCGCGCAGCCAGGCCGAGGTCTGCATGAACGACTGCGGGTGCGCATAGATGCGCTCGATGTCCTCGATGCGGCCGCTGCGCGACATCAGGTACTGCTGCACGCGCAGTTCCACCTCGCCACAGATCTTCAGGTTGGAGGTCAGGAACATGTCCAGGGTGATCTGGATGGTGCCCTGCCCCGAATTTTCCACCGGCACCACGCCGAAATCGGCGTTGCCCGCTTCCACTTCCTGGAACACTTCTTCGATGCTGGCCATCGGCAGGCCCAGCGCCGAGCGGCCGAAGTGCTTGAGCACGGCCTGCTGGCTGAAGGTGCCTTCCGGGCCGAGGTAGCCGATTTTCAGCGGCTCCTGCTGGGCCAGGCAGGCCGACATGATCTCGCGGTAGACGTGCACCAGCAGCTCATCGCTGAGCGGGCCTTCATTACGGTCCACCACCATGCGCAGCACCTGCGCTTCGCGCTCGGGACGGTAGTAGTCGACGGCGGCGGCGAGCTTGCCCTTGGCCTTGCCGACCTGGTGGGCGAAGCGGGCGCGCTCGGCGATCAGGCTCTGGATGTCGCGGTCGATCTGGTCGATCTTCGAGCGCACATCGGCCAGCGCCAGCGGCGCCAGGGTGGGTGCCGGGTTCGACGCAGCCTTGGACGTGCTCTTGCCCTTGGCCTTGGTGGAGGCGCTGTCCTTGGCCGGTTCGGCCTTCTTCGGCACCTTCTTGCTGGATTTGCTGCTTGCCATCGGAATTCCCTGTTGCGGGGCACGCACCCGACGGTGCGCGCCGTTCATTGCTCAACCGTGACGCTGCTGGAAATCGGCCATGAAGGCGACCAGCGCCTCGGCCCCGGCCAGCGGCATGGCGTTGTACAGCGAGGCGCGGATGCCACCCACTACCTTGTGGCCCTTCAGCGCCAGCAGGCCGGCGGCCTTGGCTTCGGCGACGAAGCGGGCATCAAGCTCGGCATCAGGCAGGAAGAACGGGATGTTCATCCGCGAACGGGCCGCGTGTGCGACCTCGTTGCGGTAGAAGCCGCCGGAGCCGTCGATGGCGCCGTACACCAGCGCTGCCTTGGCGGCATTGCGCTTGGCGAACTCGGCCACGCCGCCCTCGGCCAGCATCCACTTGAACACCAGGCCGGCCAGATACCAGTTCCAGGTCGGCGGGGTGTTGAGCATCGAATCGCGGGCGACGTGCGAGCGGTAATCGAAAATGTCCGCACGCGGTTGTCCGCTGCGTTCAAGCAGGTCGCGGCGGATGATCATCACCGCAATGCCGACCGGGCCGAGGTTCTTCTGCGCGCCGGCGTAGATCACGCCATAACGGCGCACGTCCAGCGGTTCACTGGCGATGGACGAGCTGAAATCGGCGATCAACGGGACGTTGCCGGTATCGGGCACATCACGGAACTCGACACCGTGGATGGTCTCGTTGGCGGTGATGTGCACGTAGGCGGCATCGGGTGACAGCTGCCAGTCGGCACGCGGCGGCAGCGTGCGGTAGCCATCGGCCTCGCTGCTGGCGGCAATGTTGACATCAACGTAGACACCGGCCTGCTTGACCGCCGTCTTGCCCCAGTGACCACTGACCACGTAATCGGCACGCTGGCCGGGGGTGGCGAAGTTGAGCGGGATCAGCGCCTGCTGGGTGGTGGCACCACCGGACAGGAACAGCACCGCATAGTCTTCGGGGATATCGAGCAGGCGACGCAGGTCGGCCTCGGCCTCGGCGGCCACGGACATGAACTCCGCGCCGCGATGGCTCATTTCCACGATCGAGGCACCGGTACCGTGCCAGTCCAGCATTTCCGCCTGCGCCTGGCGCAGGACCGATTCCGGCAAGGTTGCAGGGCCGGCACTGAAGTTGAACGCGCGCGTCATGTCACACCTGTGGGGCAAGACCCCTAGTATGCCGCAGTGCACCAGCCTTGCGGCCTTGTGCGGCAAGGGAAATTTGGTTTCATTGGAATCCATTGGCCGCCAGCAAGGCGCCGGTAGTCGCCAACCTTGGTCGGCGTACGCCGTCAGGCGTCATCCCCGCCGAGGAGCGTGCCGACCAAGGTCGGCACCTACCAGAGCGGATCCAGCGGACTCAGACCAAGAGCAATGCCCCGGTAGTCGCCGACCTTGGTCGGCGTACGCCGTCAGGCGTCAAGCCCACCGGAGAAGCGTGCCGACCAAGGTCGGCACCTACCAGAGCGGATCCAGCGGACTCAGGCCAGGAGCAATGCCCCGGTAGTCGCCGACCTTGGTCGGCGTACGCCGTCAGGCGTCATCCCCGCCGAAGGAGCGTGCCGACCAAGGTCGGCACCTACCAGAGCGGATCCAGCGGACTCAGGCCAGGAGCATTGCCCCGGTAGTCGCCGACCTTGGTCGGCGTACGCCGTCAGGCGTCATCCCCGCCGAAGGAGCGTGCCGACCAAGGTCGGCACCTACCAGAGCGGATCCAGCGGACTCAGGCCAGGAGCAATGCCCCGGTAGTCGCCGACCTTGGTCGGCATACGCCGTCAGGCGTCATCCCCGCCGAAGGAGCGTGCCGACCAAGGTCGGCACCTACCAGAGCGGATCCAGCGGACTCAGGCCAGGAGCAATGCCCCGGTAGTCGCCAACCTTGGTCGGCGTACGCCGTCAGGCGTCATGCCCACCGGAGAAGCGTGCCGACCAAGGTCGGCACCTACCAGAGCGGATCCAGCGGACTCAGGCCAGGAGCAATGCCCCGGTAGTCGCCGACCTTGGTCGGCGTACGCCGTCAGGCGTCATCCCCGCCGAAGGAGCGTGCCGACCAAGGTCGGCACCTACCAGAGCGGATACGGCCGGTTCAGATCAGCGCGCGCCGAACCAGAGCAGCAGGCTGAGCAGTGCAGCCAGCAGCAGCGCACTCACCAGCAGCCACGGCCAGCGCCGGACCTTGCGCGGCGCGGCCGGCAGCACCTGCGCCTGCTCGGCGTCCTGGCTGGACTCGTCTTCATCCGGCAGCGGGCGCCGGCGCGGGTCATGCGGCACTTCCAGCACGAACCGGTGCTGGCCATCGAACACCACCTGGTCGCCTGCCTGCAGCCAGCAGTGGCGCACGGCCACACCGTTGACCCGTGTGCCATCGGCACTGCCCAGGTCACGCAGCAGCACGCGCTCGCCATGCACTTCCACGCGGGCGTGCTGTTCGGCGAAGGCCGGCTCATTGATCTCGATGTCGGCGTCGCCACCGCGGCCGATCAGGCGGGACCGCGACAGCGTGAAGCTGCGGCCATGGTGCAGGCCACCGACACCGCGCAGCAGGCGCTGCTGCTCATTGGTACCGTCACCACTGTTCGGTGCGGGGGCCTGCAGCAGGCTCTCCACCTCGCCCTGCAGGACCATTTCCACGCCGTCCACATACACCGCATCGCCCGCACGCAGCAGCGCCATGCGCCGCACCGGGCGACCGTTCACATGAATGCCGCGGATACCGTTGCCGACCTGCAGCCAGAGGCCGCGATCATCCACGCAGAACTGCGCCAGCAGCAGGGCACCGTGGCCGGCGTCGCCGAGCCTCACACTGCCATTGGCCTGGCGCACGATGCGTTGCACCCCGGGCCGCAGCGGCTGGTCGGGCTGTTGTTGTTGGCTGAAGTGAACAAGCAGGTTCTGCACGCGGCGCAGCCTAGCAGGTTGGTCGCCCACGAAGAAGAACCCACGATGAGTGCTTGGCGCGAAGGCCCTCGATGCGCACAATGCTCGCCCTCATTGATCATCCCCGCTTTGCGCCAGGAGCCTGCATGTCCACCATCGATGTCCGCCACGCCCACGCCCTGCCCGATGCACAGGCGCGCGCCGCGATCGAACAGGTCGCCGCCAAGCTGTCCGAGCGCTTCGGCCTGAAGTCGTCCTGGACTGCCGACGTACTGAATTTCTCCGGCAGCGGCGTGGACGGTGCGATCGAACTGCAGCCGGGCGCCGTGCGCGTCACGGCCAAGCTGGGCTTCCTGCTGTCGGCGATGAAGGGCATGGTCGAAGGCGAGATCCAGCGCGTGCTGAAGGAAAAGCTGGGCTGAACCCCGGCGGCGGCCATCACGGCCGTGCAACGCCAGCGCGCGCTACTCTCGGGGCAGGCCCAACTCCCACGGGAAGTGCGATGAACCACTACGAGAACGACGACCGCCGCAACGACGACGCCTCTTTCGGTGACCAGGCCGAGCGCTTCTCGCGCAAGCTGAGTGACTCGGCGCAGCAGGTCTGGTTGGCCGGCCTGGGCGCTCTTGGCCGTGCACAGGCCGAAGGCAGCCGCTTCTTCGACGGCCTGGTGAAGGAAGGCGAAGCCTGGGAAGCCCGCCGCCGTAAACGCAACGGCGAACAGGGCCCGGGCTGGCGCGACAACGTTGAAACGTCGCTGGACGAGGCCCGCGAGAAGGCTTCCGGTACCTGGAACAAGGTCGAAAAAGCCTTCGACGACCAGGTGCAGGGCGTACTCAAGCGCCTGCACGTGCCCACCGCCGACGAGGTGACTGCGCTGGAGGCGCGCATCGACGCACTGCAGGCGCGCCTGGCCAAGCTGGAAAATCGCGACGCTTCGGGCACTGATGCACCTGCACCGGGCAGCCATCAGTCGCCAGGCAGCGTACCCTGACCGGACATTGTTGCAATGCAATAAATTTTGATTGACAATCGCGAGCAACCCGCCAATCGCTTCGGCTGCCGTTTGTTCCCTCCCCTCACGGCTTCAGGATTGGCGGGTTTTTCGTGCCCGCGGTATTCCGAATTGCGTGCTCCATCACGCTTCCTGTCAGGAACCTCCTGACTCAGCGGCACGGCGCGACCTTTACACTGTCGCCTTCGCATTCGCCCCTTCCGCGCACCTCCTGCATGCTCCCTTGGATCCTGGCCCTGCTGTCGGCCCTGCTTACCTGTTCCCTGGCTGTTGTTTATCTGTGGTGGATCAAGCGGCGGCAGAAGGAGATGCAACTCGGCCT
The DNA here is from genome assembly GCF_056482945.1 of Stenotrophomonas sp. 62841_Sma. NCBI lineage: Bacteria > Pseudomonadati > Pseudomonadota > Gammaproteobacteria > Lysobacterales > Lysobacteraceae > Stenotrophomonas > Stenotrophomonas sp. 62841_Sma. The sequence continues at coordinate 2,999,957 of NZ_CM151224.1, forward strand.
GCAGGCCCTGGCGGGCATGCACTGGCGCGAGTTCTCGGTACTGGTCAAGCGCATGCTGCGCGAGCAGCGCGGCCTGCGCGAACTGGATGACCCAGGCGAGGAATCCCGTGAGCCCAGCAGCGATTTCCTGCTCAGCGACGGCCCCAACAGCTGGCTGGTCTCGTGCAAGCACGGCTTGGCCTATCGCATCGGCACCGCCGCGGTGAACGAACTGGGCGCGGCCGCGCGCCTGGCCGGCGCCCGCGGCGGTGTGCTGCTGACCGAAGGCCGGATGGAACGCGACGGCCGCAGCGCCGCCGAAAAGCAGGCGGTCGAGGTGCTGGACGGCCCGCGCCTGTGGCCGTTGCTGCAGCCCTATCTACCGGCGGAAATCGAAACCCGTGTGCGCGCCAGCGCCCGCCATGAAGCCCTGCGCCGCATTGCTATAGCCGCGCTCGCCGCGGTGACGCTGGGCCTGCTGGTGGGATTGAGCCTGCAAGGGCTGCATGTGCAGGACGCCCCGCCCGTTGCCGAGGCGGCGGTCGCCCCCGCGCCGGTCGCGCCTGCGGTTGAAGCGGCGCCCGAACCGGCGCCGGCCCCCGCCACCACGCCGCCGACCACGCTGCCTGCGCCGGCCACACCCTCAACCGATGCGCGCAGCAATCCCAACCCGGATGCCGCCACGCTGGAGCGCTTCCAGGCCGATCTGTCCCGTGCCTTGGCCGGCAAACCCGGCATCGCCAGCGGTGTCTGGCTGACCCGGCAGACGCTGGCGATCAACCGCACCGGCGAGCTGGACGCGGTGTGGCCGCAGGTCTGCGAGGAAGTGCTGCACTACCCCGCCCTGCGTAACGTGCGCATCCAGCTCAACGCCCGCCCTGGCGTGGATGAGCCCGTACGCTGGCGGCAGTGCGCTACGTATTGATTGGGGTGTCTGTAGATCCACGCCATGCGTGGATGCCTCTGTAGCGTCGAGCCACGCTCGACTCATCGCGCATCGCGCCAACAGCAGCCGAGCATGGCTCGGCTCTACATGGCGCCTGCTCAGCCCAATGCTGCGAGATGGGCGATGTAACTGGAGCGCGATTCACCTGCCGCTCTGGCCTGCGCATCCAGCCTCGCCAGGATCCGGCGTGGCAGGCTGATATTGACCCGCTCGATGGTGTCGTCCAGCAGGGCCGGATCAATGCAGATGTACGCAAGAATCCAACGGATGTCCTTGGATGCCTCGGCGGCGATTTTCTGTGGCGCGGAAGGTGTCGGAATCGAGCGCCCGTCATCCAGGGCCGCATCAATCCAGGCGAGCGCAGCCTCCTCGGCAGCGCTGAGCGCATCCTCAAGCGTGTCGGCCGCCGAGAAGCACCCCGGTAGATCCGGAACGACTACACCCCACGCGGTGCGCTCATCGCCTGCCTCGATCAAGACTGGATATCGCATGGGCCCTCCTACGTCAGTCCTGCGAGCTTCCGCAACGCCTGCACCAGCCCTTCCCCAGATCCTTCCTTGGGTGAGGCACGGTGATGATGTGGGGGTGCTGCGGGTGCACGAATACATGATGGGATCCGCGAATCCGGCGACAGGTCCAACCTGCCGCCTCCAGATCCCGGATGAGGTCCCTGCTCTTCATACGGGGACGATACACATCGTACACACGCCTCGACAGAGTTCAAGGCGACAGCGTGTCCCGAGCGGGGCCGACCCTACCTTGCGCCAGGCGCGAAGCGCGCCACCAGGTCCCAGGCATCGCCGAGGAACACCTGGCGCACACGGGTGATCGGCTGTTCGCCGCGCCAGGTCAGGCGCTCGATCACCAGACAGGCGGTGCCGGGCTTCACGTCCAGCAGCTTGGCGGTGGCGGTGTCCGCGCCCCAGGCACTGATGCGGTGCTGGGCGCGGGTCCACGACACGTTCTGCAGCAGCCAGCTGCCCGGCGCGGTGGTACTGAAGTCGACCTCCAGCACCTCGGGCACGCCCACCGGGCTGATCAGACGATGCTCCAGCGCCAGCGGGCGGCCGTCGGCCAGGTGCAGGCAGCGCATCGCCAGCAGCATTTCGCTGCCGGCCAGCTCGACTTCACCGGCATTGCCGGCATCTGCAAGGCGCAGGTCGCGCTGCAGCAGACGATAGGCGTACTGATGGCCACGCGAACCCACTTCCATCGCGATATCAGGAATCTCCAGCGCCACCTGCTCCAGGTGCGGGGGCTGCCGCGCCACGAACGAACCAGCGCGGCGGCGACGCTCGATCATGCCGCTCTCGGCCAGCGCGGTCAGCACCTTGTTCACGGTCATCCGCGAGCAGCCGTACTGCTCCATCAGCTCGTGTTCGTACGGAATACGGAAGCCCGGCGCCCACTCTCCGCTGAGGATGCGGCTTTCCAGATCGCTGCGGATACGCTGGTTGAGCGTGGCGGACTTGCTGGCCTTCACGTGATGGGGTCTCGGTGGCGGGATGCGATCAGCCCAGCACGCCGCGCAGGGCGGCAGCGAAGGCGCTGGTGATCGCCTCGCGCTGCAGGTGGCGGCCGTCGGCCACGCACTGGCGGCCATGGCGCCAGACCGATCGCAGCGCGCCATTACGTGCGGCGAACACCCAGCTGTCAAGCCATGCGTCATCCTGCCGCGCCTGTAGCGCGGGGTGTGCGGCATCCAGCTCGACCAGGTCGGCACTGGCGCCAACCTGCAGCCCGGCGGCCACGCCCAACGCCTGTGCACCGCCCTGCAGCGCACCCTCGAACAGGAAGCGGCCGGTGCTGCGGGTGGCATCCGGGGCCAGCACATTGCGCCCGCGCAGGGTCAGGCGCTGACCGTACTCGAGCAGGCGCAGTTCTTCGGCCGCGTCGATCAGCACATTGGAATCGGAGCCGACACCGAAGCGCCCACCCTCGCGCGCGAACGCCTGCATCGGGAACAGGCCGTCGCCAAGGTTGGCTTCGGTGATCGGGCACAGGCCGGCCACCGCCTGGCTGGCCACGATGGCGGCGCGCTCATCGTCGGTGATGTGGGTGGCATGCACCAGGCACCAGCGCGCATCCACCGGCGCATGGTCGTACAGCCACTGCACCGGGCGCTGGCCGCTCCAGGCCAGGCAGGCCTCCACTTCACGCACCTGTTCGGCGATGTGGATGTGCACCGGGCCGTCGGTAAGCGGCAGCAAAGCACTCAATTCCTCGCCGGTGACTGCACGCAGGCTGTGCGGGGCAATGCCGAGCACCGCGTCGGGCAGCGCGGTCAGTGCCGGCTTTGCGGCCTCCAGCAGCTGTGCGAAGCCGTCCACGTCGTGGATCAGCCGACGCTGCGCAGGATTCGGTGCCGCCCCGCCGAAATCGGCATGCGCATAGAACACCGGCAGCAGGGTCAGGCCGATGCCGGTCTGGTCGGCCGCCGCCGCAATCCGCGCACTCATCTCGGCACGGTTGGCATACGGCCGGCCGTCAGCATCATGGTGCAGGTAATGGAATTCGCCGACGCGGGTGAAGCCGCTTTCCAGCATTTCCATGTAGGCCTGTGCGGCGATGGCCTGCACCGCGTCCGGGCGCAGATGGGCCAGGAAGCGGTACATCAGCTCGCGCCAACTCCAGAAGCTGTCACCGTCGCCGCCGCCGATCTCGGTCAGCCCGGCCATGCCGCGCTGGAAGGCATGGCTGTGCAGATTGGGAAGGCCCGGCACCAGGATGCCGACGCGGGTGTCACCCGCCTGCGCGCCCTGCCCCGTACTGATCGCCGTGATGCGACCGTCCTGCACCTGCAGGCGGACATCGCGGGCCCAACCCTCGACCAGCAGGGCGTGGGCGGCATGGAAACTGTGCGGGGAACGCGAATCGGACATGGCTGGACAACCCGAAATGGACGCCTATATTGTATAGACATATAAGCACAGCCGCGTTGTGGATGCCATGCACGTCGATACCCTCTGGTCCAACGTTCACCTGATCACCCTGGATGGCGAAGGGCTGGGTGTCATCCGCGATGGCGTCCTGGCCTGCACCGATGGCCGCATCGTCCATGTCGGCGCGGCCGGCAGCGATGCCCACCTGCAGCCAACCACCCGCATCGACGGCGAAGGCCGCTGGATTTCGCCCGGCCTGATCGACTGCCATACCCATCTGGTCTACGCCGGCAACCGCGCCAACGAGTTCGAGCAGCGCCTGCAGGGCGTCAGCTATGCCGACATCGCCCGTGCCGGCGGCGGCATCGTCTCCACCGTGCGCGCCACCCGCGCCGCCACGCCGGAACAGCTGGCCCGCGAAAGCCGCCCACGGTTGCTGGCGATGCGCGCCGAGGGCGTGACCACCCTCGAGATCAAGTCCGGCTACGGCCTGACCCTGCCCGACGAACGCAAGCAGTTGCAGGTGGCGCGTGCGCTGGGCGAGGAATGCAGGGTCAACGTGGTGACCACCTTCCTCGGTGCGCACGCGATTCCGCCGGGCCGTGAAGCACAGGAGTACACCGACGAAGTGTGCAACGTGATGATTCCGGCCATCGCCGCCGAAGGCTTGGCCGAAGCGGTGGATGTGTTCTGCGAGAACATCGCCTTCTCGCCGGCGCAGGCGCGGCAGGTCTTCGAAGCGGCGCGCGCCAACGGGCTGGCGGTGAAGATCCACGCCGAGCAGCTGAGCAACCAGCATGGCGCCGAACTGGCCGCCAGCTTCGGTGCACTCTCGGCCGACCATATCGAACACCTGGACGATGCCGGCATCGCCGCGATGGCCGCGGCCGGGACCGTGGCGGTGCTGCTGCCCGGTGCCTTCTATTTCACCCGCGATACCACCCTGCCACCGATCGCGGCGCTGCGTGCGGCCGGCGTGCCGTTGGCGCTGGCCACCGACAGCAACCCCGGTACCTCGCCACTGACCAGCCCGCTGCTGGCGATGAACATGGGCGCGACCCTGTTCCGCCTGACCGTGGACGAATGCATCGCCGGCTTCACCCGTGAGGCGGCGCGCGCATTGGGCCGTGGCGACCGAATCGGCCGCCTGGCCGTGGGCCTGGACTGCGACCTGGCGATCTGGGACATCGACGCCCCCGCCGACCTGGTCTATCGCATTGGATTCAACCCGCTGCACGCGCGCGTGGTGCGCGGACAGCCCGACCTGCCTGCCTCCTGGAGCAACACATGAGCAACACCCTGGTTCTTCGCCCCGGCCATGTCACCCTCGCCCAGTGGCGGCAGGCCTATCGCGGTGCGCCGCTTGCACTGGACCCGGCCGCGCTGCCGGTGGTGCGTGCCAGTGCGGCGACCGTGGCTGCCATCGTCGCCAAGGGCGCGCCGGTCTATGGCATCAACACCGGCTTCGGCAAGCTGGCCAGCGTGCGCATCGAGCGCGAGGACCTGGCCACCCTGCAGCGGAACATCGTGCTCTCGCACGCCGCCGGTGTTGGCGAGCCGATGCCCGCCAGCGTGGTGCGCCTGATGATGGCGCTGAAGCTGGTCAGCCTGGCGCAGGGTGCTTCGGGCATCCGCGAGGAAACCCTGCTGCTGCTGGAAGCAATGCTGGTCAAGGGCGTGCTGCCGGTGGTGCCCGCACAGGGCTCGGTGGGTGCCTCGGGTGACCTGGCGCCGCTCTCGCACCTGGCCAGCGTGATGCTGGGCGTGGGTGAAGCCTTTATCGGTGACGAGCGCCTGCCGGCAGCCGATGCATTGGCACGTGCCGGCCTGCAGCCGATCGAGCTGGGCGCGAAGGAAGGCCTGGCCCTGCTCAACGGCACCCAGTTCTCCACCGCCTATGCGCTGGCCGGCCTGTTCGAGATCGAGACCGTGTTCCAGGCCGCGCTGGTCACCGGCGCGCTGTCGGTGGAAGCGGCCAAGGGCTCGGATACCCCGTTCGACCCGCGCATCCATGCCATCCGCGGTCAGCGCGGGCAGATCGCCACTGCCGCCACTCTGCGCACGTTGATGCAGGGCTCGGACATCCGCGAATCGCATCGTGACAACGACGTGCGCGTGCAGGACCCGTACTGCCTGCGCTGCCAGCCGCAGGTGATGGGCGCGGCGCTGGACATCCTGCGCCAGGCCGCGACCACGCTGGAAATCGAAGCCAACGGCGTGTCCGACAATCCGCTGGTGTTCACCGATACCGGCGAAGCCCTTTCCGGCGGCAACTTCCATGCCGAGCCGGTCGCCTTCGCCGCCGACATGCTGGCGATGGCGGTGTGCGAGATCGGTTCGATCAGCGAGCGCCGCCTGGCGATGCTGGTCGACCCGGCGCTGTCCGGCCTGCCGGCGTTCCTGACCCCGCGCCCGGGCCTGAATTCCGGCTTCATGATCCCGCAGGTGACCGCCGCCGCGCTGGTATCGGAAAACAAGCAGCGCGCCTACCCGGCCAGCGTCGATTCGATCCCGACCTCGGCCAACCAGGAAGACCATGTGTCGATGGCGGCGCACGGTGCACGCCGCCTGATGCAGATGGCCGAGAACGCCGCCAACGTGATCGGCATCGAGCTGCTGGCCGCCGCGCAGGGCTGCGACTTCCACGCACCGCTGCGCTCCAGTGCCGCGCTGGAATCCGTGCGCGCCACCCTGCGTGCACAGGTGCCGACGCTGGAAGAAGACCGCTACTTCCACCCGGACATGGTGACCGCCACCAACCTGGTGCGCAGCGGCGCGCTGGCACAGGGCTTGGCGGAGCTGCTGCCGACCGTGGAACCGCAGGCATGAGTGCCCATCCCGAATGGCTGACGGTGCACGAAGGCGATGCCCCGCTGATCGTCAGCTTTCCGCATACCGGCAGCGAGCTGCCGCACGACCTGATCGGCGACTACCACTCGCCGTGGCTGGCCCGTCGCGACGCCGACTGGTGGGTGCACGAACTGTACGATTTCGTGCGCGGCATGGGCGCGACCACGGTGCGCTCGGCGATCTCGCGTTCGGTGATCGATCTCAATCGTGACCCCAGCGGTGTGTCGCTGTACCCAGGCCAGAACACCACCGGCCTGTGCCCGCTGACCACCTTCGACAACCAGCCGCTGTACCACGCCGGCCGGGAACCGGATGACGCGGAAATCGCCCGTCGCCGCGACACGTATTTCCTGCCCTACCACGATGCGCTGGCTTCGCAGATCACACGCCTGCGTGCACGCCACGGCACCGTGGTGGTGTACGACGCGCACTCGATCCGCTCGCATATCCCGCACCTGTTCGACGGCGAGCTGCCGCAGTTCAATCTCGGCACCGCCGGTCCCTCCGGCGCTCCGGACACCTCCTGCGACAACGCGCTGAGCGATGTGGTGGAGAACCTGCTGAAGATCAGCGGCATGAGCCAGGTGCGCAACGGCCGCTTCAAGGGCGGTTGGATTACCCGCCACTACAGCAACGTCGCCGGCGGCGTGCACAGCCTGCAGATGGAGCTGGCCTGCCGCGGCTACATGCACGAACCCCTGCCGGACCAGGTGGACGAACACAGCTGGCCCACCCCGCTCGACCCCGACCACGCCGCACCGCTGCGCCATACCCTGGCGCAGGTGCTCAACGCCTGCCTTGAATTCGCTACGAACCGGAGCGCCGCATGACCCGCAACGACCCGACCCGCACCATTGCCGCGCCGACCGGCACCACGCTCAACGCCAAGAGCTGGCTGACCGAAGCGCCGCTGCGCATGCTGATGAACAACCTGCACCCGGACGTGGCCGAGCGCCCGCAGGAACTGGTGGTGTACGGCGGCATCGGCCGCGCCGCGCGCGACTGGGAGAGCTTCGATGCCATCGTCGAGACGCTCAAGCGCCTGGACGACGACCAGACCCTGCTGGTGCAGTCGGGCAAGCCGGTGGGCGTGTTCCGCACCCATGCCGATGCGCCGCGCGTGCTGATCGCCAATTCCAACCTGGTGCCGCGCTGGGCCAACTGGGACCACTTCAACGAGCTGGATAAAAAGGGCCTGGCCATGTACGGCCAGATGACCGCCGGCAGCTGGATCTACATCGGCGCGCAGGGCATCGTACAGGGCACCTACGAGACCTTCGTGGAAATGGGACGCCAGCACTTCGGTGGCGACCTGACCGGGAAGTGGCTGTTCACCGGCGGCCTGGGCGGCATGGGTGGCGCGCAGCCGCTGGCTGCCGTAATGGCCGGCGCGTCCTGCCTGGCCGTCGAGTGCCGCAAGAGCAGCATCGACATGCGCCTGCGCACCGGCTACCTGGATACCTGGACCGACAACCTGGACGAAGCGCTGCGGCTGATCGATGAATCGTGCAAGGCCGGTACGCCGAAGTCGGTGGGCCTGCTCGGCAACGTCGCCGACGTACTGGCTGAACTGCTCAAGCGCGGCGTGAAGCCGGACCTGCTGACCGATCAGACCTCCGCGCACGACCCGGTGAACGGCTACCTGCCGCAGGGCTGGACGGTCGAGCAGTGGGATGAGAAACGTGTCTCCGCGCCCAAGGAAGTGGAGAAAGCCGCGCGCGCGTCGATGGCCAACCACATCCGCGCCATGCTTGGCTTCCACGCGCTGGGCGTGCCGACCGTGGACTACGGCAACAACCTGCGGCAGATGGCACTGGAGGAAGGCGTGGCCAATGCCTTCGACTTCCCCGGTTTCGTGCCGGCCTACATCCGCCCGCTGTTCTGCCGCGGCATCGGCCCGTTCCGCTGGGCCGCACTGAGCGGCGATCCGGAAGACATCGCCAAGACCGATGCCAAGGTGAAGGAACTGATTCCGGACAACCCGCACCTGCACCGCTGGCTGGACATGGCTGCCGAGAAGATCAAGTTCCAGGGCCTGCCCGCGCGCATCTGCTGGGTCGGCCTGGGTGACCGCGATCGCCTCGGCCTGGCCTTCAACGAGATGGTGGCCAACGGCGAGCTGAAGGCGCCGGTGGTGATCGGCCGCGACCACCTGGACAGCGGCAGCGTTGCCTCGCCGAACCGCGAAACCGAAGCGATGGCCGACGGTTCGGATGCGGTCTCCGACTGGCCGCTGCTGAACGCCCTGCTCAACACCGCCAGCGGCGCGACCTGGGTATCGCTGCACCACGGTGGCGGCGTCGGCATGGGCTTCTCGCAACACGCCGGCATGGTGATCGTCTGCGACGGCACTGAGGCCGCAGCCAAGCGGATTGGCCGCGTGCTGTGGAACGACCCAGCCACCGGCGTGATGCGCCATGCCGATGCAGGCTATGAAATCGCGATCGACTGCGCGAAGGAAAAGGGGCTGGATCTGCCAGGAATCCTGGGCTGATCGCAGGGGTGCCGGCCAGCGGCCGGCACTACCGGAAACGTAGGGTAGTGCCGGCCGCTGGCCGGCTCTCCCTGATGCGGGAATCGGTGCCCTTGACCCGCTCTCCCGCCGTGACCAACATGCGCCATCACCGCTGACGGATCACCGCGATGTACCGCACCTTTGCTGCTGCATTGCTCTGCGCCCTGGCCATCGCCCTGCCCGCCTCGGCGCGTGACGTCCCTACCGGCCTCTCTTCCCGGCTCGGCGCCCAACTGCAGAGCAACCGCGAGCGCTACGGCATCGCCGGCCAGGCGGTACTGGTCGCACACAATGGCCAAGTGCTCTACCAGGGCGCCAGCGGCGAGCGCGACCCGGCCACGCATGCACCGGCCACCGTCGATACCATCTTCGCCGCGCAGTCGATGGCCAAGCTGCTGACCAGCACGCTGGTGATGCAACTGGTGGATCAGGGCAAGGTGGATCTGGATGCGCCGGCCAGTCGCTATGTGCCGGACCTGCCATCAGCATGGCAGACCATTCACGTACGCGATTTCCTCAACCACAGCTCGGGTATCGGCGAGTATTACGACCGGGTGGACAACCGCTGGGTGAGCAAGGGCTACACCGGAGTGGCGCCGGACCTTGCAGCAGCGCTGAAGGTGGCCGGCGCGACACCGATGCAGTTTGTCACCGGCAGCCGCGTGCAGTACACCCAGGCCAACTACCTGGTGCTGACCGCCTTGCTGGAAGCGCATTACCGCAAGCCCTACCCGGCCATCGCGCGCGAACGCATCCTGCTGCCATTGAAGATGACCAGTACCTCGTGGGGCATCACCAGCGTGCCGGCGCAGCGCGCGGCGGTGCCGTACATCGGCAAAGACGGCGCATTGCAGCCGGCCAATGAAGACCCTGGCCGAACTCGGGCCGAACTACGGTTGGGGACACGCCGACCTGCAGACCACCGTGGGCGACATGAACCGTTTCCTGCAGGCGCTGGCGACCGGCAAGCTGCTGCGCACGGCGACCCTGGAAAAACTCTGGCAGCCGCAGAAACTGGCCGGCGGTGGCAGCAATTTCTTCTCCACCGGTTGGGACACCACCCGCAGCGACGGCTACACCCAGGTCGGCCACGATGGCGGCACCCGTGTACGTGCGCGGCTGGCCTACAAGGGCACGCTGGCCAACGGCTACTGGGTGTTCGTGTACCTGACCAACGGCAGCACCCGCAATGTCTGGTCGAGCACGCTGGTGGAGAGCATGATGGCGGTCGCCGCCCCACGGGAGTTCCCGCATGCGGTGCTGTCCGAGCGGCTGATCGCGTATGCGCTGGATGACAGCGCTGGCGCGGCCGAAGCTGTGCATCGCTGGCTGCGCGACAGCAACAAGGTTGCTGCCAGTGAACTGGAACGCGCGATCAATGCCGATGGTTACGCGATCCGCGAGAGCCTCGGGGCACGCAAGGCAGTAAAGGTATTTGCTCTCAACACCGAGCTGTATCCGGATTCGGCAAATGCGTGGGACAGCCTGGCGGAATGCCATGCGGCGCTGGGTGAGAAGGAAGCGGCCGATCGGCTGTATGCAAAGGCCAAGGCGCTGGCGAAGCCGGCTCTGTAGAGTCGAGCCGTGCTCGACTCCGGGACACAGAGGCAGTCGAGCAAGGCTCGACTCTACAGAAAGCGAAAGACAGTCGAGCAAGCTCGACTCTACAAGGAGCGCGGGCGGCCATACGCCGCCGATGGGTGACGTGACGCCGCCGACCTGTTAACTTGCGCGCCACTTTCGTGGTTTACAGCATTCCCGCATGTCGCTCTCGCCGTACCGCCCCGCCCCGTCGCTGTTGTTCCTGGCCGTTTCTCTTGGCCTCTCCTCCACCGCCGCTGCGGCCCCGCAGGCCACCACGCTGGATGCGGTGCAGGTCACCGCTGCCGCCGATGCCAGCGCGCAGGCGCGCGAGGCGCTGAAGCGCGTACCCGGCGCCGGCAACGTGATTGACGTAGCCAAGGGGGACAGCCGCTTGTCCAGCAGCGCCGATGTGCTGGCCTACCAGCCAGGCATCAGCGCGCAGTCGCCGGGCAACGAGGGCACCAAGATCTCGATCCGGGGCTCGGGCATCAACCGTGGCCCGGGCGCGCACGCCTCGGGCATTGCGGTGTCGATCGACGGTCTGCCACTGACCGGCCCAGGCGGCACGCCCTACGAACTGCTGGAACCGCTGTGGTTGTCGCGCGTGGAAGTCCTGCGCGGCGCCAACGGTTTCGAGCGTGGCGCGCTGGCACTGGGCGGTGCCATCGACTACATCAGCCGCAGCGGGCGTGATTCGGCGGGCGTGCAACTGCACTACGAAGCCGGCAGCCGTGGCTACCAGAAGCGCGGCATCAGCTGGGGCGGCGTCAGTGGCGATGTCGATTACTTCCTGGCCTACACCGATACCGAGTTCGATGGCTATCAGCGCCATGCGCACGGCGACGGCAAGGGCGCGATGGCCAACATCGGCTGGCAGATCACGCCCGACCTGCAGACGCGCTTCTTCGTGCGCTACCGCGAAACCAATCACGAAACACCCGGTCGCCTGACCCGCGACCAGATCCGCAATGACCCGCACGCGGCGAACCCAGCCAACCTGGCCATCGATGCACGTCGCCCGCAGCCCGGCAGCACGTGGGTGGGCAACGTCACCACGCTGGAGATCGATGAGGATTCCTCGCTGCAGGCGGGACTGGTCTATCACACGTACCCGATGGACTTGAACGAGAGCCTGTACCGCCAGCAGCTGGACTACGCCAACCTCAACGCCACGCTGGACTACCGCCACCGCCACCGGCTGTTCGGCCTGGACAGCGAAACCACGGTCGGCCTGCGCGTCACCCACGATCTGGACGCCGATGTGCGCGAGTCGCTGCGTTTTGCCAGCAACGGCTATGCCACCGGCACGCGCACGCGTGACTTCCGCCACCACGGCACCGACAGCACGCTGCACGTCGGCAACACCCTCACCTTCAATGACCGCCTGCGCATGCAGACCGGGCTGGCACTGATCAACACCCGTCGGAATGTACAGGTGACCTGGCCGAGCAGCGGCGGCCGCCTGCGCGACCACGACTGGGACTACGCGCCGCGACTGGGCTTCACCTGGCAGCACAGCGCGCAGACCCAGTGGTTCGGCAACCTCAGCCGTTCGGTGGAGGCGCCGCACCCGTGGTCGATGATCTGGGGCTCGAACCAGTACTTCGGGTCGGGCAATGGCCCGTCTACCGGCCGCCAACGCGCGCCGGTGCCGATGCAGAACCAGACCGCCACAACGCTGGAACTGGGCGCGCGCGGTGACGCGGCGCTGGGTCGCTGGGAACTGACCGGCTACTACGCACACGTGAACCACGAACTGCTGAGCGTCGAGCTGCAACCGGTGCCGAACCTGTTCATCGCCGAGAACAACGCCAGCCCCACCGTACACCGCGGCATCGAAGCCGGATTGGACAGCACGCTGTGGCAGGCAGCGCCGGGCCGCCTGTCGCTGCGCCAGGCGTACACCTTCAGTGACTTCCGCTATCGCCACGATGCGCGTTTCGGCAGCAACCGCCTGCCCGGCCTGCCGCGCCACGCTTACCAGGCCGAGCTGCGCTTCGATCACGCGTCCGGCCTGTACGCTGCGCTCAATACCGAATACGCCTCGCGCATCGCCGTGGACTACGCCAACAGCTACTGGGCCGACAGCCATGTGATCTTCGGCAGCCGCATCGGCTACGACGCACCCGGCGGTCGCTGGCAGGCCTGGGCGGAGATGCGCAACATCGGCAACCGCCACTACGCCGCCACGGTCACGCCGGGCTACAACGATGCCGGCAAGGATGTCGCCCGCTCGACACCGGGCGAAGGCCGTGGCATCTACGCTGGTGTGCGTTTGCGCTTTGACTGATGACCGCAGGCGGCGCCGGGGGTGATCCAGCGCCGCCGTTTCAATGTCAGCTGATGCGCCACGCGGGCAAGCGCTCGCTGCGCTTCCAGATGGAAGGTGCGAAACCAATCAACACCAGCGCCGCCAGCCACTTCGGTGAGGTAGTGAGCAGTGTCGAGGTGAGCGAGCCATCGACGGGGGCAGCCATTTCCTGCCACGGGTTGTAGCCCAGGTAGACGATGCTGCCAGCCCACCACAGCAACGCCACACCGACACCCACCAGCAACAGGGCCAGCGTGCGGCAGGTCCATCGTTGCGAGGTAGTGCCCCATTCGCGGGATACCGCCACCAGCAGGCCCACCACCAGCAGCGAAATCAGGGCCACCAGGCCGATATCGACCTTGGGCCCAATACGCTCATAAGTGCAGGCGCGGCATTGCGCCTCTTCCGCGGCAGTAGCGGCTTCGGCGCCATCGGCCTGCCCGGCTGCAGGCTGTGCCAGTGCTGCAAACGGCAACAACACAGCCAGCAGCGTCACCATGATCCAACGAAACAACATCCTGTTCCTGCGTGCAGCGACATCCATGCGCTCTTCCTCGTCAGTGGTTGTACGTCCAGGGCCGCAGTACGCGGCCGTCCCATACGCCGCCCAGACCCCGTTCCGGGGGTTCGGCCATCCAGCGTCCTTGTTCCCGATGCAGTACGACAAGCTCCCGGTAGACGAAATCGTCGGAACACGAATCCCAGGCGACCGCGATCATAGCCCACTGCCCATCGACGCTGAAAACGGGCCGGGTCAGATAGACGACGTGGTCGTATGTCCGAGTCGGCCGATGCACCGTTGCCCCGCACCCCTGCTCCCGCAGCGCTCGAAGCCCCGCGCTGTCCATCCGCTGCGCACCGGCCAATGCGGCCGCAGGCACTGGCGTGGAACGGCGATTGGCGGGAACCAGGTCCGCCTGCAGCTGCAACCGCAGCGCATGGATGTCCTGCGGCCACCAATCGTCCAGCGGCAGGACCAGATCGTCCACCTCCTGGCAGGTGGAGGCACTGCTGCCCGGCCAGCAATAGGGCAAGGTCTGCTCCATCACGTAGATGTCCTCCCCCACCGGGTCGGTCAACTGTGGCTGCTCCTGCGGGCGCCATCGATCGACGCGCGTGGACGGCGTCTGCGGTGCGGTGGGCACCTCGCTCAGCGGCGATGGCAGAACTGGTGTTGGCTGCGGCTCTGGCGGAGGTGGAGGGGAGAAAGGCGGCCTCTGCCGGATCGCCAGCGCCATCGCCTCCGCCTGCATCTGCGCCGTTCCCAGGTTGACCAATGGCGGACCGATCGCCTGCTGCCACTTCGGGCGCAGGCTGCAGACTCCGGCCATGAGAGCCAAAGCCGACAGCGCCGCCGCCAACGACGCAATGCGTCGCCAGACGATCCGTTGTTGGCAGTCACGGTCCGGCTTGAACGAGGTATCTGTCATCACGACTCCGGCAACGCGGGCCACAGGCCGTGGCCAAAGCTCATATAGCGGACAGGATCCACTCGAACACGCTCCCATCCGCCCTTGCTGCGGTGCAGAAGGTAGAGGGCGCGCATCGCCGTTCCTCCACTGCACAGATCCGAGGCGATCGATGCCATTGCCCAGTTCCCGTCCAGGCTGAACACAGGGCGCTGCAGATAGACAACGCACAGATCCGGATTGCCCGGGCCACCCGTGCATCCCTCGACGCCGCGTGCGCGCCGTTGCTGAAGCTCGTCCCACGTCATCCGTTGCGCTCGCACATGCGCAAGCTCAAACGCGAGGTCGGGTACGCGTACAGCCCGGCGGTTCGCAACCTGCAGCATCGCCTCCAGATGCTGCTGAAGTTGAAAGGACGCCGCACTGTCATCATCGCGCCACTCGACGACGCTGTGACGAACCTGGCAGACCGGGACGGGGTCTCCTTCACCGCAGGAAGGCGCAGTCCATTCCATCACTGCAAATGGCATGTCGGGTTCCCAGCCGCGCGGCTCGAAGTGTGCTGGCGCGACATCTGCCAGTGGCACCTCCGCGGTCGCGAACCCACTGTTGCCGGTCAGCATCTGGGAGGAGACTGCCTTCATTGGAATCGGTGGTACTGGCGGCTTTCCTGGCGGTGTCGGTCGCAGGTCGATGAGCTCTGCCATCACCTCGGCCTGCATCCGTGCCGTTCCCAGATTGATCGGAGGCGGGCTGACATCCTGCCGCCACTGCGGGCGCACGCTGGCCATCAGCGCTGCGCCAGCAGCCACGAACAGGACGACCGCTGTCGTCAGGATGCGCTTCCGTGCAATGCGCTGTCGCATGAAGCTCCTCGAAGAAATGAAGCAGGTTGGGATATCGGCCGGGAACGTGGCGCTACACTGCTTGAATGACCTGCAGCAGGTGGGTCGCTCCTGGAGCCAGCGCCTGCGCAAGCCAACCCAGCACAGCAAAGAACAGCAGCAACCCGAGCAGCGGCCAGATCGTGTGCGTCACGCATACCCGCCACCATCCCTGCTCCTGCATGCCCTGCATGCGCCGGTACAGGCCTCCGGCGATGGCCGCGTCCACCAGCAGCTCAGCCATCAGCACTGGCGCCGACCACACAATCCACACGCTGGCCAGCAGAACGGTCGCCACCAGCGCGACGAGGCCGAGGATCGCGAGCAACGGCAGGCCTGCTTCGTCTTCGGCCAGGCCGGTCAACGGCAGCTCACCGGCATCGTCGCCGTTGACCCGCGCCGACTCATTCCACGAAGCTGACGCGCCGCCACCTCCAGAACGGCCACCGACGCCGCTCCACGGTGGTTCCACGGCACTTCCGCGAGGCGATGGGCTGCCACTGCCCACATCCGGCGACAGGCCATCCAGCACGTTGTCCCAGCGCCAGCGGATCCAGATCCACATCAGCAGCAGGAATACGCCATAGGCCAGCAGCACGGCCATCGGGTAGCGCAGCAGCATCGCGTCGATACCGGCCAGACGCAGCAGGTGCGAGGCGAGGAAACCGGCCGCACCGGTCAGGGCCACGATCAGCGCCATCTGCAGGCGCGGCCAGCCGAGCTGCTGCAGATGCTGCCGCGCGCGCACGACTTCACTGCCGCGATTAGCCGGCAGCTTCAATGGGCTGCGTGTAAAGAAACGGGTGCGTTTCATCGGCGCCGCTGGATGCCGCAGATCGTGCAGCGTGGAAGCTCGAAAACCTGATACTGCATGCGGACATCCTTGCCGGGCACGCGTAAGCGGTGGTGGGCGGATTCTACCGCGGGCAGGTCCGCTGTCCAGACGGCGGGCCTATGCCATCGATCCTCAGCTGCGGTCGATGATCCGCACGATGCGACCGTCCTCAAAAGCGAACTCGCTGCGTCCCTGCAGGGCCAGTTCCGTGCCCGCACTGGGACCATCGGGAATGTCATGCGCGAACACGCCACGCCAGCCGATCCTGGCCAGCGCCATGCCATCCTCGAAGGTCAACTCGAGCAACCGCTGCTCGCGCTCGCGGAACAACGGCGCCGATTGCCGTGCCAGTTCGCCGAAGGCATCGATGCCTTCGGTGACCATCGTCAGCTGGCTGCCGCTGTGGTTCTCGAAACGCACGTTATGCGCCAGCACCGCCAGCATGGCGTCGATGTCGAAGCGGTTGTAGGCCTGCAGGTAGTGCTCAATCAGGTGGCGGCAGTGCGATTCGTCCATGGCGGCGTCCAGTCAGGGCCTGCGCCGAGTCTCCCGCGACCGTGCCGCCGGATCAAGGCCGCGCGGCGGCCTTCAACAACTGCGCGGCCACCTGGTCGAACGGGGCGATGTCCTGCAGAGCGCGGCACATCGCCACCGCACCTTCCACGCTGGCAATCACCAGACTGGCCAGCCCACCCGCGGCGGCCGGATCGTGGCCGTCGGCGACGAACGCCGCGGCCAGATGGCCCTGCCAGCGCGCGAATACCTCTGCAGCTGCCGCGCGCGGCTGGCTGTGCACCGCGTCAACCGGCTCCTCCACCGCAGCGGCCAACACCGGGCAGCCGGCGCGGAAATCCGTGCGTAGCAGGCGCTCGCGCCACATCGTCAGGAACTGCTGCAGGCCCTGCACCGCCCCGCCCTTCAGCAGCTCCACCAACAACGCTTCGACCTTGTCGCCGGCCATATGGGTGGCACGCGCCAACAGCTCCTGCTTGCCGCCGGGAAAGTGGTGATAGGTGGAGCCCAGCGGTGCCTCGGCCAGCTTGGTGACCTCACGGATGCTGGTGGCATTGAGACCCACGCGCGCCAGCATCTGTGCCGCAGCATCAATCACGCGTTGTGGCGCATCAGAGGGACGCGGGCTCACGGCAGGCTCCTTGCCAGGACAGTCGTCATAGATTAGCGTACCGGCGATTCTATAACAGTCGTCATAACCATGAATCTCTGGTTCCGCCTGCTCCATCTGCTGCTGTGCAGCCTGTTCCGGCCCAAGCTGGAGGCCCCATTCGGGGTCTCGCGGCTGCAGTTCCGGGTACTGCCCAATGACCTGGACAGCAACCTGCACATGACCAACGGCCGCTACTGGAACATCTTCGACCTGGGCCGGCTGGACCTGATCCTGCGCATGGGCCTGGGACGGGTGGCGCTGCGCGAGAAGTGGGCACCGATCGTCGGCGCCGGCACCATCCAGTTCCGCCGCGAGCTGAAGCCGTTCCAGCGCTTCACCCTGGAAACGCGGCTGGTGGGCTGGGTCGGCTCGCGCGGCATCATGGAGCAACGCGTACTGATCGGGCCCGAGCAGAAGATCGCCACCCGTGCGCTGCTGGTCACCGGTATCTACGACCGCCGCGCGCGGCAGTTCCTGGGCATGCCGAAGATGATGGAAGCGATCGGCGTGGTCGCCCCGCCGTCGCCGCCGCTCAGTGCGGCCGCCGAGGCGCTGCTGGCTGCCGATGCGGCGTTGAAGCAGGACGACGCCTGAGCGCGCTGGATGTGCGCGCCATGCAGGTGCTGCCGCCTCAGTCCGGCAGCCGCAAAACTCCGACCACACCACAGGCGACGCCTGCCAGCAGGATCGAGTAGATCAACCACACCGGCCCACCCTGCGAATAGCCGAAGATCACCCATGCCTCACGGATCGGACGGCGGGTCATCCAGGGAATCAGCAGCAGCGCCAACAGCGGCAGACCGCAACTCATGCCGGCTGCCAGCAGCAATGGAAGTGAATCTGTACTGGCGTAGTGACCCAACGGCCAGATCAACAGGCCGCTGATCAACCCGAGCAGGAAAAGCGCGTTTGCACTCCAGATGGAAGCGCGATGGCGGCGTCGCAGGTAGACCAGACTACGGCCGCGGTAGTGACTGGGAAGTCGACCGGCAGCTCGCCGTGCAATCATCGTGGCGATACTGCCGCCCACCAATCCACTCCATATGCCCGTATCCAGATCCATCTGTTCCCCCGACCATGTGTACCTGGAGCATCATGACATGACCTCCGGCGCGTCAACGCAACAGTGGACTACACCTTCGGCATGTTCTTGGTCACGCAATGGATGCCGCCACCGCCACCGGCGATGGCATCGATATCCACCTGCTCGATCACGCGGCCGGGATACATGTCTTCCAGTAGTTCGCGGCAGAATCCATCGGCTTCGTCGTCTCCGAACTGCGGCGCGACCACTGCGCCGTTGATCGGCAGGTAGTTGATGTAGCCCATCGCCAGATCGTCGTTGTCGCGCGTATGCACGTTGTCGCGTCCGTCCAGCGGCGGCGGCAGCGTATGCACCTGCAGGCGACGGCCATCGGCATCGGTGGCCCCGCGCAGGATCCGCAGATGCTCGCGGGTCAGGTCGTAATCGTAGGACTCCGGATCGTTGTCCAGATTGGCGATCACCACGCCCGGGCGTACGAAGCGCGCATAGAAGTCCACGTGCGCATCGGTGATGTCCTTGCCGGCGATGCCGGGCAGCCAGATCACCTTGCGCAGGCCCAGGTGATGCTTCAGCTCGGCCTCGATATCCGCGCGCGACCAGTCCGGATTGCGATTGCGGTTGACCCAGCAGCTTTCGGTGAGGATGGCCGTGCCATGGCCATCGACTTCGATGCCACCGCCCTCGCCCACCAGATCGCTTTCCAGCAGCGTCGCGCCAGTCACCTGCGCCAGCCACGGCGCCACCGCGCCATCGTTGCGCGCGCTCTGCTTGCCACCCCAGCCGTTGAAGTTGAAGTCGACCAGGCCCAGGCCGCCCTTGTCATCGGTGACGAAGCACCCACCATAGTCGCGCACCCAGATGTCATCCAGCGGCACCTCGAGGAACTCGATGTTGTCGCGGCCACAGCGATCCTGCGCCTGCTTCAACTGCGCCGGGCGGCACAGCACGCTGACCGGCTGGTGGCGCGCGATGGTACAGGCCAACCGCGCCACGGCGGTGTTCACCGCATCGGCTTGCGCGCCCCACACCCGCGGCTGCGCGGCGAAGGCAAGGAACACGCGTTCCTGTGGGCCGTGCTCGTCCGGCATGCGCCAAGTCCCCGCACCTGGCCCTGCTGCAGCCACGCGACCCGGCAGCCCGGCCAGGCCCAGAGCAGCCAGGCCGCCAAGGCCGGCGGCGCCCGCCAGCTGGGTGAGGAAGTGACGACGGTTGCTCATGACAGGCTCCATGGCCGGTGTGGGATGGGCGCTATGCTGCGCTTGCCGACACATAAGAACAAACGATAGATTCAGCCATCAATTGAACAGTTTTACTTATCTGAAATGCTCAAGCACTGGCCACCACTGAACGCGCTACGGGGTTTCGAGGCTGCGGCCCGGCTGGGCAGTTTCCACCGTGCGGCGGAGGAACTGCACCTGACCCAGTCGGCCATCAGCCAGCAGATCCGGGGCCTGGAGGCGTCGCTGCAACAACCACTGTTCTTCCGGCAGGGCCGCAGCGTCACCCTCACCGACGCCGGCATCGACCTGCTGGAAACCACCCAATCCCTGCTGCGGCAGCTGGCCAGCGGCATCCGCCGGCTCGATCAGTACCGCAAGCCCAATCAACTGATCGTCAACACCAGCCCGGCCTTCGCCCGGCATTGGCTGGTGCCACGCCTGGCCAGCTTCCACCGGCTGCATCCCGACGCCGATCTGTGGCTGCTGACCAGCGAGGAAGCGCCGGACATGACCACGCAGACGCTGGACGTAGCGGTACGTGATGACCTCGACTCACAGGCGCAGTGCCAGCACCGCGTGCTGCTGCAGGACCGTCTCTATCCAGCCTGCCATCCGGCCCTGCTCGCCACACCGGCGCACGAACGCCTCACCCTGCATGGCGAGCGCGAGATGGACTGGAGCCAATGGCAGGTACAGGGTGGCGCCGACGTGGGCCAGCGTCGCGAGGGAATGAATTTCTCCGAGCCCGGGCAGTTGCTGGATGCCGCGTGCCAAGGGCTGGGTATCGCCTTGGTCAGCGAGCTGCTGGCAGCCCGAGCCTGCGAACAAGGCCTGCTGCAACCATTGGATGATGCACGCGTGCGCGGCCCACGCTGGAGTTGGCTGGTACATGAGGAGAGTGCAACCGATCCGCTGGTGATCAGTTTCTGTGAGTGGTTGCTGGCGAGTCTGCCCGCAGAAGCTACTTCTGCTGCAGCGCGCGCTTGACCGCCGCCTCGGCCAACGGCGCCATCACCGCATAGCCCTTCGCCGTAGGATGCACGCCGTCGTCCGCCAACTGCGGGTCCAGTCCGCCGATCGCATTGGCCATCGGCGTGTAGTAGTCCAGATAGACCAGCTGCTGTGCATCGGCATAGCGCTTCAATGCCGTGTTCAATGCACGCACCTTGGGCGCAGGCGCTGTGCCCGGCAGCCACGGGTAATCGCTGACCGGCAGCACTGATGCCAGCACTACGGCGATGCCATGTGCACGGGCAAGGTCCACCATCGCGTGCAGGTTGTCTTCGATCATCGCCTGCGTGGATGGGCCAGTGTTGCCTGCAATGTCGTTGGTGCCGGCCAGGATCACCACCACCTGTGGCTTCAGTGCCAGTACGTCCTGCGGGAAACGCACCAGCATCTGCGCCGTGGTCTGGCCGCTGATGCCGCGGTTGAGCCAGCCCTTGCCGGGGAAGAAACCGGCACTGCCTTCCCTGCCCCAGCCCTCGGTGATGGAGTCACCGAAGAACACCACGCGCGGCTGGCCGGGCACCGCATCAGGTAGGCGCGCATTGGCATCACGATAGCGTTGCAGCTCCGGCCAATCGGCCAGGCGCTGCTGCATGAAGCGCACTTCGTCGGGGCGTAGCTGGTCGATGGGCGTCTGCAGTAGCGGGTTGACTGCGACGGCCTCAGCGGCGCCCAGCGGAGAAGCCAACGCGAGGCCCAACGTCACGACAGTGGCAGTGGCAAGCTCAACAGGTCCACGCATGCGGGTACTCCTGAAATCATCTTCAGCAGTCTAACGCCCCACCCTGTGCTCAGCGTGCAGCCGTACGCGCCGCCACACCCGTGACTTTCGCCGGCATCCACATACCCGGCGTCCAGCCGCTGGCGGCCAGGATCGCCTTCGGGTTGTCCTGCTGGATCAGCGCACGCACCGCGTCACGCTTGTTCTTGGCCTGCAGGTAATAGGCCTTGGCGATGCGGTATCCCACCCAGTACCCGAGGTCATAGGGCTCCTGCGAACCGGGCTTGTAGTTGTACAGCCACGGCGACAGATCGGTGCTGTCCAGATCCAGCGCGAATGCGCTTTCGATATGCACTTCCCGACCACGGGTCCAGGCCGCATGGCGCCCGTTGCCGACGTTGCCGGAAATCAGTTCGGCGATGAACTCAGCAATGCCCTCGCCCAACGAAACACGCAGCACCGTCGCATGCGGGTCGCCCGGCTCGAAGTCGGTCAGGCCGGTCTGCTGGATGTGCACGTACTCGTGCGCGATCACATGCACGAAGCGGTCCTGCACATTGGGATTCATGAAATCGGCTGCGCACAGCGCTTCCAGGCCGATGATCACGCCGCTTTTCGAGGTCAACCCTACCGGACGACCACGGCCGACGGCGATGGTCACCGGCGGAAACGCAGCCTGCGGATAGATGGCCTGCAGGTTGGAAAACACCTGCGTCAGACGTTGTTTCACCGCCGGCAGTTCGGCCAGGCAGCTTCGCCCCTGCACATACAGCTCCGGCTGGCTGGCGATGGACTCGGCAATGCGCTCCGGGGTGACCCGGCGTGCCTTGGCCAGCTCGGCCAGGCCCGCCGAACCCTCGGCCATGTAGCCACGCAACTGCGCAACGCTGGGTTTGCCACCTGCGTTGTCGTACAGCGCGTAGAAGCGGCTGACATCGTCAGTGACAATCTGCGGCCCGGCCGGTGCCGCCGCCGTGGCCATGCCAACCACCCCGGCACAGGCCAGGGCCAACAGGCCGCGCAGGATCATGGACATCGCTCCGTCCTTGGTGGAGTGCATGCGAAGCGCGCAATCTATCACTCCGGCCCGGCCGCCGCAGCAAGCAGATGCGGGCACCCCGGCGCTGTGCCAGACTCGCGTTGGCACCTGCCACGGAAGATAGAGCACCCCGCGATGATGATCGTTCCCGCCTACTGGGCCGAAGCCCGCCTGCAGGCCCGTTTCCGTGGCCGGCCGGTGGTGGTGCGCCGCTTCGGCTGGTCCGACGAAGGCCCTGCCGAGGCGCAGGTGCACGCCGACCGCCGCGCTAATGAAGCCCTCAATGCCATCCTCGCCGGACAGGTGCTGCCGCGTCGCGAAGTGCGCAGCAACTACGGCGTGGAAGGCGTGCCGATCCGCGAGCAGATCGTGCTGCGCGACGGCGACGTCGTCATCACCCGCAACAGCTATGGCGCACTGTGCCTCAACAGCCCGGACGTACTGTTCGCCGACATCGACCATGCGCAGCCGCCAGCCGGCTGCGTGATGCCGGCCATCGTTGCGGCGGTCGTGCTGCTTGCCGGCGCCGTCACCGGCACGCTGCTGTGGCATTGGCTGGTGGGACTGGTGCTGGGCGTGGCGGCGGTGGTTCTGGTCAATGCGGCATTGCTGATGCGCCGCAGGCAGCGGCTGGCCGCCGCCGGGGGCGCCGAGGGGTTGGCGCTGCGACGCGTGGAAGCCTTCAGCGAACAACACCCCCACTGGCATCTGCGCGCCTACCGGACGCCTGCGGGACTGCGCGTACTGGCGATGCATGCCACGTTCTCCCCGGAGGACGAGCAGCTGCAGACATTCTTCAAGGCACTGGGCACCGATACCCTGTACGCGCGCATGTGCCGGCTGCAGCATTGCTTCCGTGCGCGACTGACACCGAAGCCGTGGCGCGTCGGCCTGAAGTACCGCATCCGCCCGCCAGTGGCCGCGTGGTCATCCGAACAGGCCAACAATCCGGATCGATTGGCCTGGATTGCCGAGTACGAAAAGAAGAGCGCCGGCTTCGCAGCCTGCGCTTATCTACGCAGTTTCGGCGATACCACCCGGGTGCATGCCAAGGCCGAGCACGTGCGCGACCTGCATGACGGGTTATCCCACGCGCAGGACCGCCTACCGCTGGCGTGAGGGCGGGTGCTCAGTCAGCGCTCTGCACGAACGGCTGCCCTGCCAGGGTAGTGCCCAGCCGCACCGCGATCTGTTGACCGTCCTTTTCGAAGGTCGTCGCACACTGCTTTCCGTCCTTCTGGCATCCGACTTCCGGAAAGCCCTCCAGCGACTCCGGCGCGCCCTGCGCAGGTTTCGCCTGCCAGCCTGCAGCATCCAGCAGGCGCTTGGCCTTGGCGTAAGGCATGCCGGCGATGATGCCCAATTGCGTCAGCTCAGCAGGAAACGACTGAGCATATGCCGTTGAAACCAGGGCCAACGACAACGTTGCAGCAAGGAGAATGGCTTTCATTGCACCGACCTGGAACGAGCGATCAGGTTCAGCCTAGACCATTTGCGTGGCATGCGAATGTGCCGGTAACACGTCGTTACCGAGTCTCCACAGTTGATTGCAGAGCACGTGCATCTGTTTACATGCGAACAGCAGCCGAGCATGGCGCGGCTCTACAGGATGCAGGAAGGCCGCCCGAAGGCGGCCTCGTGCAAAGCAGTCGAGCTCGCAAGACGCTACTTGGCGTTCTTCACGTAGGTGTCGAACCAGTTCAGCATCTCCGACACCAGTTGCTCGTTCGATTCCAGCGCGGTGTACCAGTGCGGCTCGTTCGGCAGCATCACCAGACGCGTGGTACCACCGTTGCCGCGGATCGCCTGGTACAGCTTGCGCGACTGGAACGGCTCGGTGCCCGGGTTGGCGTCGTCCTCGCCGTGGACCAGCAGCAGCGGCAGCTTGATCTTGTCGGCATAGAAGAACGGCGAGGCCTTCAGGTACACGTCCTGCGCCTGCCATACCGAGCGACGCTCGTTCTGGAAGCCGAACGGGGTAAAGGTCTTGTTGTACGAACCGCTGGTCGCCACACCAGCCTTGAACAGGTTGGTGTGCGCGATCAGGTTGGCGGTCATCAGGCCGCCATGGCTGTGACCGGTCACGCCGATGCGGTTGCGGTCGACCACGCCCATGTCCACGGCCTTGTCCACCGCTGCCTTGGCGTCGGCTTCCAGCTGCTCCAGGTAGGTGTCGTAGGCGTTCTTCGGGTCGCCCACGATCGGGAACGAGGCGTTGTCGATGATCGCGTAGCCGGCCAGCAGCATCAGGCGGTACGGCTGCAGACGGGTGAAGGTCTGCTGCGAACCGGACACCTGGCCGGCCTGCGCAGCATTGGCGAAGTCGGCCGGGTAGGCGTACAGGATCGCCGGCACGCGCTGGCCCTCCTTGTAGCCCGGCGGCGTGTACAGGGTGAACGACAGGTCCACGCCATCGGCACGCTTGTAGGTCACCAGCTGCTTCTTGATCTGGCGCACTTCCGGGGTCGGGTCGACCAGTTTGGTCAGCGCGGTCGCGGTGGACGCGAACTGCGCCTCGCCGGTCTTCGCATCGGCCACTGCCTCCCCCTGCTGGCGGATGAAGGCGTTCGGCGGATCGATCACCGACTGGTGCCAGGTCAGGTAGCGCCCCGGCGTGTTGCTGAAGCCGAGGAACTGTTCGTAGGCGTCGGCACTGCTACGGAACAGGCGCTCGCTCTTCAGCGTGCCCAGGTCCAGGCGGTCGAGGAACGGACGATCGCCCTGCGGCGAGGCGCCACGGCCGCTGAGGAACACGTGGTTGCCCTCACGGCGCACGACCTGCGCGCCATTCGGCAGGCGGGTGAACACGAGGTTGCCGGGATTGCCGTACAGCTCATCGCTGGACATGTCCCACAGCAGGCGACCTTCCTTCTTCGGCTGGTCCACGTTGACGATGCGGGTCTGCATCCAGTGGCGGTTCTCGTCGTTCTCGTACTGGAAGGCTACGGCCGGATCGGCGGTCCACGCGAAGCCCTCGAATCGCTGCGCGGTACGGGTGATCTCGATCGGCTTGCCGTTGAACGGGGCCTTCAGCATCAGCACGCGGTCACGGTGCGGCACGCTGACTTTCCAGTCGCCTTTGTCCAGCGCTTCGGCATAGACCAGGGTCGCCGGATCGGTGGCTCGCCAGTCGAAACCGCGCGGGCCTTCCGGTACGCCGTGCACCGGCACGCGATCCGCCAGCGGCAGGCTGGCGATCGACGTGCTGCGGCCATTGCTCACGTCCAGCACCGCCACATCATTGGCGAAGCGCTGATAGGTCACCGCATGTGAGTACGGCGCCTTGATCGACTCGGTCAGCACGTGCACGCCATCGGGCGCGGCGCTGACCTCGTTGAACAGCGCAGGCTGCCCCACCGGGCGCACGCTGCCCGCGGCGGTATCGACCACGGCCAGCTGCGAAGCGCCGTAGTAGGCGAACAGCTTTTCATCATGCACGCTGGTCAGGGTGTCGCGGGCTTCGTAGGTGCTGCTCTCGCCACTGCTGCCCAGCGATTCCTGCGCATCCGGACCGGTCGGCACGCCACCGTTGGACGGCGCCGGACCCTGATTGGCCGGCACCAGTTTCACCAGCAGGTTCTGGCTGCCGCCAAGCCACTGCACGGTGTAGCCGAAGATCGGATTCAGCTGCACGTTCGGCACCTGCTTCACCTGGCCGGTGGCCGCATCGCCCACCCACAGCTGCACGCTGGTATCGACCGCATTCTGGAAGGCGAAGTGGCTGCCATCGGCCGACCACAGCGCGCCAGTGGCGCAGCCCTGCGGCAGGTTGACCTTGGTCTCCTTGCCGCTGCCGATATCGACCAGGGTGAAGTCGGCCACGCAGGCCGGAATACCGTAGCCGCCGGGGGTGTCATGCCGACTGCGGTTCTTCGGCTCCAGGCGAACGCCGGCCAGCTTCAGGTACGGCTGGGCGACGCGGCTGATCGACGGGTAGGTCTGCGCGGTGGTCAGCAGCAGGCGCTGGCCGCCCGGGGCCACGTTCGGTGCCGGCGGCGGCGGTGCCTTCAGCACCTTGAGCAGGTGCTCCGGCGGCTTCGCGTAATCGGCAAGCGCCGGGCCAGCGGCCAGCAGGCCGACGGTGGCAACGGCAACTGCCGCTGCCAGAGAGGTTTGACGGATCAGCATCCTTATCCCCTGGGGTGTGAATGGGTACCCGGAATCGGGCATGGCCCCGAATCTAGCACCGCAGGGGTTGTCGTGAATGGGCCGGAAGGGCTAGTGGCCGGATGGGGCAAAGTGCAGCTCCGGCAGGTGCCGGGGAGCTGCCGGCACCTGCCAGGCATGGCCTGGCACTACTGCTGGGCGTGCAGGTCCCAGGCGGTGAGATAGTCCGGGTCGACCACGATCATGCCGCTGTTGCTCATCCGGTACTCTCCCGGCTGGGCCGGCAGGTACTGGTCGAGCATCGGCGGCAGGTAACGCTCGTGGCCATCGTTCTCGTCGGCCAGCACCACGCCTTCATCGGCACTGATGCGCAGCACCGTTCCCGCGTACTGCTCCAGTCCCTGCACCTGGCCGTCGCCGCCGTAGCGGGTCACCCCGACCAGCACCAGTTTTCCGATCATTTCCTCGACCTTGGCATCGTCCAGGGCCGGCAGCATTCGTTCGTATTGGTCGCTCATCGGTGCACCTCCAAAGCCTGCAGGATCATCATGGACAAGCCAGCCTCCGCGCTGCGAAGGCCATCGGGCAACGCAGGGGACAACCTGGCGGGCGTATGTCTGTGTTGCAGGGCCGGCAAGAGCATGCCGGGACCGCATCGGGTGAACAGTTGCAGATGCTGTGGGTGGCGGCCATCCGTGCCGGCAAAGTGGCCGTATCAGACCAGGGTCAACACCACGCGTTGCATTGCATGCAGGGTAAAGCGTGACAGCTGCGCAGTTGTTGCATGACGGCCTCCTGTTGAAGGTCACACGCGAAGTTGATGCTCCATGGACCCGATGCTGACATCGCGCGCGGAATGGTCAAGTGAAGAATGCGCACCCGTTCACCTTTTGTAACGCATTCGGATGCCTCGATTACGCTTAACCTCTGCTTCATCCGGCTGGCCCTAGGGTCAGCCTTCAATCTGCAAGGAACGCACATGCCCCGGTACGCATTCATACGACCGTGGACGCTCGCACTTTCAGCGGCCGCGCTCTGCGCCTGCGCACATGCCGCCGACCGCACGCCGACTTCTCAAGGAACCGACACCATGGCCCCCGCCGTATCCGAGACCACTTCGCCCTCCCCGCTCAATGCCGAGCAGTTGCTGCTGCGCCTGCTGGACCTGATCAAGGTCACGACCTCCACCCGCGAGCTCACCGCCGAGCGCCTGTCCGCGGCAATGCAGGCGCCGGCGCAGGTCTTCGGCCCCGGCCACTTCGGCTATGGCGGTACGCTGACACCGGAATGGGGCTATGGACTGGAAGTGCAGCGGGCCGGCACTGCCGACGCGCGGCTGGACCTGAACTTCATGGACACCAGCAGCGATCGCAAGGCCTCGGCTGCGGCGATCTGCCAGGTCGACTTCAACCACTTCGCTTCCGCACTGGATGCCGCAGGCTTCAAGCGCGAGACGGTGCGCGGCGAACACGGCCGGGTGATCTACGACCGCTTCGATCGACCGCAGCTGAGCATCAAGGTCGACACCATGCCCGAGAACCCTCACGCCCTCGGCGACGCCACGCATGCCTGCGTGCGTCTTGTCACCGTGCAGTAAGGGGAGCCATCAATGACGATCCTTTCCGCAGAAACGGAACGCCTGCTGGGCGAGTTCGCCGGCAAGACCGACGTCACCAGCGACCAGGTCGACAACCTGCGCAGCGTCATCGCGGGCTCGCCCGTGCTGGCGAAGCAGGTGGACGCAGCGATCGCGGCAGGCTATCTGGAACGCTTCGAACTGTTGCCCGCCACAAGCAATGCGGGTGGTACCTACGAGACCGGCACGAAATCCATCAACCTGCCCGCCAGCAGCTTGTCGACCCCGGCGGCGCCGGACCGGTTCGACGCGGCCGAGGTTGCCTTTGTGCTCGGTCACGAGATCCAGCACGGCTTCAACGATGCTGATGTCGAGCGCGCCTACGTGCAGTTCGAAGCCGACGTGGAGCAGATCGCGGGCCGTACAACGAGCCATGATTACACCGAGGCCATCGGCACCCTGCTCGCGGCCAACCGCCGCGATGAGGCTTCTTCGAACATCGCAGGCTGGAATGCGCTTGTCAGCCAGGTACGTGCCAACAACCCGGACGCTACCCTGCGCGACCTGTATGAAGCCAGCACCCGCTCGACAGATGTCATCCAGTCGCGACCCGGCCCGCCGATCACCTATGCCCCGCACCCGGAGCTGATCCTCAATGCGGACCTGACCATCTCCCCCACCGCAGCCAACATCGAGGGAATGGCCAGGCACTATTACGATCAGGGCGTCAGCACCGGCCTGGGCCATCATGGGAATTCGGACTACCAGAATTTCTACGGCGCCCTGGCGATCGGACTGGCCAGCGGATACGAGGCCGCGAATCCAGCGCCCGATGGCGTCAGCCGGATGGAAGTGAACATGAAGAAGCTGGGCCTGGACGAGCGCCTGCTGGAGCAGAACGGGCTCAACCTCGGCGAGGGCTCGCCCCCACGCCAGCCCTACTTCGATACCAGTACCTCGCCGTCGACGCTGCGTTACTTCGACCACACTGAGGGCACGCATACGCATGTGCCGATCACCACACAGCATGCGGTGGAGGGCGATGGCTTACCGACGCTGCTTGCGGAAGGCCGTGACCGTTCGCTGCACGAGCAGATCCGCGGCAAGGTAGCTGAGCTGGATGCTGCCAACGGACGCAGTTTCGATGCGTCCAGCGAGCGCCTGAGTGCCAGCCTGCTGGTGCTGGCCCGCGAAAACGGCCTGGACCGGGTCGACCATGTGGTGCTCAGCCGCCAGACCGAGGGTGCGGGCGCGGCGCAGAACATCTTTGTGGTGAAGGGGCCGCTGGATGATCCGGCCTCGCTGCGCGCCTCATCACCCACTGCCGAGGCCGCCCAGCGCCCTGTGCAGGACAGCCTGGATACGCTTGCCGTGGTCAACCAGCGGCAGGCCGATCAGGCCACGCAGGAACAGGTCCGCGTGCAGGAGCAGCAGCGCGGCGCGCTGACGCACTGACGGGGAACGACATGGAGCCGCCGGGACGCGCCCGGCGCTCCCTTGGCGGCACCCACGCTAGAATGCGCGCATGCGCACCGTACATGCCCTCCGCTACATCACCCCCTTGCGGGAAGGTGGCTCCCTGCCGGCCGTGGTCGAGACCGACGACGACGGCATGGCCGTGCTGAAGTTCCGTGGCGCCGGCCAGGGCCCGAAGGCGCTGATCGCCGAGCTGATCGCCGGCGAGATGGCGCGCACGCTGGGCCTGCCGATTCCGGAGATCCTGTTCGTCGAGCTGGACCGCGAGTTCGCCCGCACCGAGCCCGACCCGGAGATCCAGGAGCTGATCCGCGCCAGCGAGGGCCTGAACCTGGGCCTGGACTACCTGCCCGGCGCGATCAACTACGACCCGGCAGCGATGCCGGTGGATGCCGACCTGGCATCGCGCATCGTCTGGTTCGATGCGTTCACCAGCAATGTCGATCGCACCACGCGCAACCCCAACCTGATGGTGTGGCAGCGCAAGCTATACCTGATCGACCACGGTGCGGCCATGTACTTCCATCACGACTGGGCCAACGCCGGCGATGCCTGCGAGAAGCCGTTCGTGCTGATCCGCGACCATGTGCTGCTGTCGTTCGCCAGCCGCATCGCCGAGGTGGATGCCGAACTGGCCGCGCGCCTGACCGATGCCGAGATCGAGCGCATCGTCGGCCTGGTGCCGGACAGCTGGCTGGTGGACGAACCGGCGTTCGACAGCCCGCAGGCCTACCGGCAGGGTTATATCAACTACCTCAAGCACCGCCTGAAGGTGCGTGCGGTGTTCGTGCAGGAGGCCATCCGTGCCCACGCTGCACACGTATGACTACGCCGTCATCCGCGTGGTACCGCGGGTGGAGCGCGAGGAATTCATCAACGTCGGGGTGATCGTCTCCTGTCCCGGTGCGCGTCATCTGGAAGCGGCCATCGAGATCGATCCGGCACGCCTGCACGCCTTCGCGCCAGCGCTGGACCAGGAGGCGCTGCAGCCATGGCTGGATGCGATCGTGGCGATCTGCCGCGGCGATGCCAGCGCCGGGCCGATCGCGCAGCTGCCGGCGCGCGCGCGCTTCCATTTCCTCACCGCCAAGCGTAGCTCGGTCGTGCAGATGTCGAGCACGCATGTGGGCCGCACGGCGGACCCGGCGGGTGTGGTGGAACACTTGATGACGAAGATGGTGCGGGTGCCGCGCTGACGCGCCCGTCTCTCACTTCCGGGCGCGCGCCCTGTGCCAGGCAATGAGCGCACAGGCTACTGCAGCGGCAATCAACACCCACCCGGCTGCCGCTTGCCCATGCAGGTAGCCTTGTGCATACGCAGCACTGGCACCTTCGCTGGCCATGGCCGGAACACCCTTGAGTATCACGTGCACCCCACGCAGCAGCAGCACCATGCTGGCGACCAGACACACCACGGGAAGGAGTCGGCTCATGGCCCGATTCTGGTCCGCCACCTGCCCCAGCGTCAACATCGCTGTGGCATAGTCGCTCGGGACTACAACGGCACTCTTCGCGCGATGTAGTTGACCACATTGCCGATCGCATCCGGATCGACATTGGCCAGCCCAACGATCACATAGCCCTGCGCGGGTAGCACCACGATGGCACTGTTCGATCCGGGCGCACCGCCTTCGTGGCCGTACTGATGCTCCCTGCCCTCGCCCTGCACCACGAAGCCGAACCCGTACCAGCCCTTGTGGTTCTGCGCCGTGGTGGCCTGCTGCAGCAATGCAGGTGAGACCAGCTTTCCGCTGCGCAGCGCCTCGGCGAACTTCACCATGTCGCTCACCGTGCTGTAGCCACCACCGGCTGACATGCCGCGCCAGGGCAGCGACTTCGTTTCACGCACCCATTGCCCATCCTGCTTCGTATAGGCGACCGCACGCTGTGGCACCGTCACTGTTTCCGGTTCGAAGCCGGTGCCGGTCATGCCTGCCGGGCGCAGGATGTGTTGCTCCACATAGGCGTAGTACGACTGCCCGGAGACGGCCTCGATGATCCGCCCAAGCACGATGAAGCCATAGTTCGAGTAGCTGTCCTGGCTGCCGGGCGTGAACTGCGGTGCATCCTTGGCAAAGCGCTGCACATAGTCATCCAGCGTCTTCAGCGACGCGGAATACTGCTCGAAATCGTCGCCGAAGAAATCACCCAGGCCACTGGTATGGGTCAGCAGCTGGCGAACCGTCACGCTGTTGGCAACGGCCTTGTTCGGATAGTCCGGCAGGTGCTTGCCGATCGTGTCATCGAGACTGAGTTTGCCCTCCTGCACCCGCTGCAGTATGGCCACTGCGGTGAACATCTTGTTGGAGGACGCAAGGCGGAACTGCGTATCCACGCCCACTGGAATGCCAGCGGTGCGATCGGCATTGCCACCGCGCCAGTCCAGCAGCACCTTGCCGTTCCGTGCCACCTGCAACGCACCCGACAGCGCGTCCTGGGCCCGCAGCGCCTCCAGCCTTGCTGTGGCATCGGCCATCAGGGCAGGCAAAGCAACCCTCTCCGGCTTGAACTTGTCCGGCGTTTCAGTGCCTTCGATCTGGAACTGCTTCAGGTGCGCCGGATTGTCCGGGTCCATGCTGGCCGTCACCCACATCGCGCGCTCGTTCAGCTGGCCCATCACCAGCACCTTCGCGTGACCGGGCGCGCTCTGGCGTGTTTCCAGCACACGCAGCGGGCCGGTGCTCTCGCGGAACTCGAGATAGTCCTTGGGGCTGCTGCCTTCCTTCTTCGCGTAGGTATCAGCGAACGCCTGCAGTTGCTCGAGGCTGCCAGCGTTGAAGGCCACCAGCCAGTCATCGATGGCGTCCTGCGCACGTGGATGTGCACGCTCGGAAGATGTAGCGCCGATTGCTGGAAAAACCGGGGTAACCAGTAGAACCGAGCAGGCCAGTGCATTGCAGAGAAACAGGCGTCCAACAACCCTCATGGCAGTTCCTTTGCGGGGATTCCTGGCCGCATCCTAGACCAAGGATGCGGCCGCCGCATCGACGCCAGGGACTCAGCCGCAACACCTCAACAGTGACGCTGAATGCTTCGATGCGACGCCATCCACTCCGCCTGCGTGGTGGAATGCGCACAGCCCCGGATGCAACGTGAATGCGTGATCCTTCGCAGTTGATGGAAACCCTGCTACCCGATGGCCCCGCTATCGCCTTGCCATCGTCTGTTCGCTGAATCGCGCCACGCAGAAGTCCAGGAAGCTGCGCAGCTTGGGCGTCAGCTGGCGATCGCGCGGATACACCAGGTTGATCCAGGTCGACACCGGTACGTAGTCCGGCAGCACTTCCACCAGCTCATCACGCGCCAATGCTCCGGCCAGCATTTCGTGCGGTTGCAGGATCAGCCCCAGCCCTCCGATGGCGGCGGTCAGCAGCGGCTCGGCCTGGTTGACCATGAAGCGGCTGGACACCGGCACGGTCAGCACGCCGCCATCGGTATCGCGAAAGCTCCAGCGGGTGCGGATGATCGAATGCGCGAAGCCCAGGCACTCGTGGCGGCTCAGGTCATTGGGATGGGCAATGGCCGGTCGCGAAGCCAGATAGTCCGGCGAGGCACACAGGACCAGCGGATACGGCCCCAACCGCCGCGCCACCAGCCCACTGTCGGCCAGATCGCCAGTGCGGAACACCAGGTCGTAGCCGTCTTCAACGATGTCCACCAGACTGTTGGACAGGTTCAGATCGACCTGCACGTCCGGGTACTGCTGCATGTAGGCCACCACCGCAGGGCCCAGCGCGTGCACGCCGAAGGTGACCGGCGCACTGATGCGCAGGCGCCCCATCGGCCGCCCGCGCGCCACTTCGGCCAGCTGCTCGGCCCCCTCCACTTCCTCCAGGATCACCCGCGCCCGCGCCAGATAGGCCTGGCCGAAGTCGGTCAGGCTCTGCTTGCGCGTGGTGCGGTTGAGCAGGCGCACCCCCAGATGCTGCTCCAGCGCCTGGATGTGCTTGCCGACCAGCTGCGGCGACAGGTCCAGTGCCTCGGCAGCGGCGGCGAAGGAGCCGACCTCGGCCACCTTGGCGAAGGTCCGCAGGGGAACGATCAGGTCCATTGCAAACAATTGTTTTTCAATGAAACGCAAGATTACCCCTTATTCTGGATGCAGACTACGCGCACAGTAGCGCTCACCCTTTCGCCGGCGCCCTCGCTGGCCCTTCCTCGGAGCCCCCCATGAGCCAGGTTGTCCGCATCCACGAATATGGCACTGCCGATGTACTGCGCATCGACGATATCGACGTTCCCGCCCCCGCCCCTGACGAAGTCCAGATCCGGGTGAAGGCGATCGGCCTGAACCGCGCCGAGGTGATGTTCCGTAACGGCGCCTACCTGCAGGAAGCGCAGTTCCCCAGCCGCCTGGGCTACGAAGCGGCCGGCGTGGTTGAAGCCGTCGGCAGTGCAGTGAGCGGATTCACTGCGGGCGATGCGGTCAGCGTAGTGCCGCCGCTGGATATCGCGCGCTGGGGCACCTACGGCGAACTGGCCAACGTGCCGGCACGACTGGTAGTCAAGCATCCGCAGGCACTGGACTTTGAAACGGCCGCCGCGGTGTGGATGCAGTACGTCACCGCCTGGGGGGCGCTGTTGGAGCAGGCGCACTTGTCCGCCGGGGATTTCGTCATCATCACCGCCGCCAGCAGCAGCGTCGGCCTGGCCGCCATCCAGATCGCCAATGCAGTCGGCGCCACGCCGATCGCTGTGACCCGTGGCCCGGGCAAGCGCCAGGCCCTGCTCGACGCCGGTGCCGCCCATGTCATCGCCACCCAGGAACAGGATCTGGTGGCCGAAGTGGCGCGCATCACCGGCGGCGCAGGTGCCCGCGTGGTGTTCGATCCGATCGGTGGCCCGCAGTTCGTGCCGCTGACCGAAGCGATGGCGCGTGGCGGCATCCTGCTGGAATACGGCGCGCTGAGCAGCGAACCCACGCCGTTCCCGTTGTTCAACGTGCTGGGCAAGTCGCTGACGTTGAAAGGCTACCTGTACTCGGAGATCGTTTCCGACGATGCCGCGCTGGCCCGCGCGAAGGCATTCATCGTGGATGGCCTGGACAAGGGCACGCTGGCACCGAAGATCGCCAGGGTGTTCCCGTTCGCGCAGATCCAGGACGCACACCGTTACCTGGAATCGAACGAGCAGATCGGCAAGGTGGTAGTGACGGTGTGATCCAGCGTCATGCAACGGGGGCGGCCCACCGCCCCCGTTGCGGTTACCTGGGCAACGCAAACGCCATCACGTAATCGCCGTTCGGGGTTTCCATGAAATGGTGGCCGCCGGCCATGATCACCACGTACTGGCGCCCGCCCTGCTCGTACACCATCGGATTGGCTTGGCCTCCCGCGGGCAGCTTGGCATGCCACAACTCCTTGCCGGTCCTCAGTTCGATGGCGCGCAGCAGGTCATCGGTGGCGGCAGCGATGAAGATCAGGCCGCTGGCGGTCACCACCGAACCGCCATTGTTCGGTGTGCCGATCTCGATCGGCAGGCCGGAGCGGATGCCGAAGGGTCCGTTGCCGCGCGCACTGCCGAATGGACGGTCCCACAGCAGCTTGCCGGTGCGCAGGTCGATGGCACGGATGCCGCCATAGGGCGGCTGCTTGCACAGCAGACCGGTGAACGGCAGGCGCCAACCGGCATTGACCTGGATGGCGTAGGGCGTGCCCACCTGCGGGTCACCCGCGCCTTCTGCTCCGCCCTTGTCGAACCGGATCTTTTCGCGCGGCAGCCAGCCCAACCGGTCGGCCTCCGCGCGTGACACCAGCCGGTTGTAGTTCGGCATGTCGTTGTAGTTGGCCACGATCACGCCGCGGCGCGTATCGATGGACACACTGCCCCAGTCCGAGCCGCCGTTGTAGCCGGGGTACTCGATGGAATGGCGCTCGCTGCTCGGCGGCGTGTAGAACCCTTCGTAGTAGGCCTTGCGGAACTGGATGCGGCAGACCAGCTGGTCGATCGGGGTGATGCCCCACATGTCACGTTCGGTCAGCTCATGCTCGCGACGCAGCGTGTGGTACAGCGAGAACAACTGCGTGGGTGAACGCTGCTCGGGTTCGACGCCGCCCACCGGCACCTTGCGCTCTTCGGCCGCGGTCAGAAGCTGGCCGTTGCGGCGGTCGAGGATGTAGATGTCGCCCTGTTTGGTCGGCAGCAGGATCGCCGGCACTTTGCCGGCCGCCGTCGGGTAGTCGATCAGGCTGGCCTGCGAACCGAGGTCGTAGTCCCACACATCCTTGCGCACCGCCTGGAAATGCCAGACCGGCTTGCCGGTGGCCACGTCGATCGCCACCAGTGACGTCGCATAGCGGTTCTGGTTTTCCGTGCGTGAGCCGCTCCAGTAGTCACCCGCGGAATTGCCCAGCGGCAGGTAGACCAGGCCCAGCGCCTCATCACCGGTGGCGGTGGTCCACATGTTGGGCGTGCCGCGCGTATAGGTCTGCTCGCGCGGCGGCAGACCGCTGCGCTCGGGCTGGTCCATGTCCCACGCCCAGCGCAGCTTGCCGGTGATGGCATCGTAGGCCTGGATCACACCCGACGGCGCATCGCGGCGCTGCCCGTCCAGCACCTGGTGACCGGTCACGATCACGCCACGCACGATCGCCGGTGGCGAGGTGATCGACACGTAACCCGGTGGCACCTCGCCCATGCCCAGGGTGATGTCGACCTGGCCGTTGTTGCCGAAGTTGGCGCAGGGGCGGCCGCTGTCCGCGTCCACCGCGATGATGCGGCCGTCCAGCGTGCCTTCGATGATGCGTGCCCAGCACGCCGGACGGCTGCCCGGTGCAGCACTGCGGGTGACGCTGGGCAGCGGCTCCGGCAGCGCCAGATCGGCGGCGACATCGGCCAATGCCGCATCGGCAATGGTCGGCGTGCGGGACTGCTCGTAGTAGCTCACCCCACGGCAGGCGGCGGTGTACGGAATCGAGGCGTCCTTCACCTTGGGATCGAACCGCCACAGTTCCTTGCCGCTGGCGGCATCGAGTGCGATCAGGCGGTTGCGCGCGGTGCACAGGTAAAGGCGATCGCCGATCTTCAGCGGCGTGGTTTCCGCGCCCCAGCGCTTCTTGGGCATATCGCCGGTACGGAACTGCCAGGCTGGCTGCAACGAGGCCACATTGGCCGGGGTGATCTGCTGCAGCGGCGAATAGCGGGTGGCGGCATTGCTGCGGCCCCACGCCGGCCAGTCGCCCTCGGCGGGCTGGTCAGCCGGCTGCAGGCCCGTGGTATCACGCGTAGGTTCCAGTCCGGCGCTGACCGCGCCTTCCGGGAACGGCTGATGCCCATCCACTTCACCATGCGGCGCAAAGGCCAGGCCGAAGGCGGCCACGAACACCAGCATCAGCACACCCGCCACGCTGCGCGACAGGCGTTTGGAGACCGGCTCGTGCAAGGTGGGCGCCAGCAAGGCCAGCACGATGCCGAGTGCGGTCACCAGGCCCAGCCGGGGCACCCAGCGCCAGTAGTCGCTGCCTGACTCCCACCAGGTCCACAGCAGCGTGCCGATGAACACCAGCGCGTACAGCAATGCACCGCTGCGGCGGTTTCCGAACAACAGGATGCCGCTGGCCAGCAGGCCGAGCCCGGCGATGGCGTAGTACGCCGAGCCGCCAAGGCTGAGCAGCCACGCACCGAGCCCGCCGATGACCAGGCCGAGCACGACCAGCAGCAGCGACAGCACGGTGACAAGGGGGTGCCGGGAGGCGCGAACAGGGGCAGGAGCGGACTGCGGCGTGGCGGACATCGTCGATCTCCGGGGGCAGCATGCGCCGTTATCCCACCGCCTGCGTGAAGCGCGCGCGTATGTGCGGCATCCGGATACGACGACGCCGGCACAGGGCCGGCGTCGTCGGGCACATCAGGCTCGCGGCAGGATCACTCCTGCGCGGCGTCCTCGCTGCTGGCAGCAGCCGGGGCGCCGTCGGTCGCGGCCGGGGCGGCGACGGCCACCTCGTCCTCGTCCTCGTCGATCGAGGCATCCATGCGCTCCACCGCCTGCAGCTTCTCGTCCTTGGACAGGCGGATCAGGGTCACGCCCTGGGTGTTGCGGCCGACGCGGCTGATTTCCGAGCCACGCGTACGCACCAGGGTGCCACCATCGGAGATCAGCAGCACTTCGTCGCTGGAGCCCATCAGCACCGCGGCGACCAGCTTGCCGTTGCGCTCGGTGGTCTGGATGCCGATCACGCCCTGCGTGCCACGGCCCTTGCGCGGGTAGTCGGGCAGCGGGGTGCGCTTGCCGTAGCCGTTCTCGGTGGCGGTGAGGATGTACTGCACGCTGGCGTCATCGGCGCCGTCGATCACCGCATCGCCATTGGCTGCGGTTTCCTCGACACCGTTGTCGTCCTCGTTCTCGTCCTCGCTGCCACCGGCACTCTCGGCCACGATCAGGCTGACCACTTCCTCGCCGGCCGGCATCTTGATGCCACGCACGCCGGTTGCGGTACGGCCCATCGAGCGGACCTTGTCTTCACCGAAGCGCACGGTCTTGCCGTTGGAGGCGAACAGCAGGATGTCGCGCTCGCCGTCGGTCAGGCCGACGCCGACCAGGGCATCGCCCTCGTCGAGGTTGATCGCGATCTTGCCGCGCGCCAGGCGGAAGGCGAACTCGCCCAGCGGGGTCTTCTTGACCGTACCGTTCTTGGTGGCGAAGAACACGAACTGGCCATCGGCGTATTCGCGCACCGGCAGCACGGCCTGCACGCGTTCGCCCGGCTCCAGCGGGATCCAGTTGATGATCGGACGGCCGCGGGCGTTGGAACCGGCTTCGGGCAGCTGGTAGACCGGCAGCCAGAACACCTTGCCCGAGCTGGTGAAGGTCAGCAGCGTATCGTGCGTGTTGACCAGCCACAGCTGTTCGATGAAATCCTCTTCCTTGGTCGCTGCCGCACTGCGGCCGCGGCCGCCTCGGCGCTGTGCGCGGTACACGCTCACCGGCTGCCGCTTCACGTAACCGGCATGCGACACGGTGACCACCACGTCTTCCGGCGCGATCAGGTCGAGGATGTCCAGGTCTTCTTCGCTGTGGCGGATTTCGGTACGACGCTCGTCGCCGAACTCGGCCTTGACGTTGACCAGCTCCTCGCGGATCACCTGCAGCAGGCGGTCGGGATCTTCCAGGATGTGGATCAGCCCGGCGATCACTTCCAGCAGCTGCTTGTACTCGTCGGTCAGGCGGTCCTGCTCCAGCCCGGTCAGGCGGTGCAGGCGCATTTCCAGGATCTGGGTGGCCTGGATCTCGGTCAGCTGGTAGCCGCCCTCGATCAGGCCCACGCCCTTGGGCAGGTCTTCCGGGCGCGAGGCTTCGGCACCGGCGGCACCCAGCATCGCACCGACCAGGCCGGGCTCCCACACGCGCGCCAGCATGCGCTCGCGTGCTTCATTCGGGTTCGGCGAGGTCTTGATCAGCTCGATCATCTCGTCGATGTTGGCCAGCGCAACGGTCAGGCCTTCCAGCACGTGGGCACGGGCGCGCGCCTTGCGCAGCTCGAACACGGTGCGACGGGTGACCACTTCGCGACGGTGGCGGACGAACGCCTCCAGCATCTGCTTGAGGTTCATCAACTGCGGGCGGCCATCGACCAGCGCCACCATGTTGATGCCGAACACCGATTCCATCTGGGTCTGCTGGTACAGGTTGTTCAGCACAACCTCGGCAGATTCACCGCGCTTGATCTCGATGTAGATGCGCATGCCGTCCTTGTCGGACTCATCGCGCAGCTCGCTGATGCCTTCAATCTTCTTTTCCTTGACCAGCTCGGCGATCTTCTCGATCAGACGCGCCTTGTTCACCTGGTAAGGAATTTCGGTGACGATGATCGATTCGCGGCCGTTGTCGGCCACTTCGATATCGGCCTTGGCACGGATGCGCACACGGCCGCGGCCGGTGCGATAGCCAGCGACGATGCCGGCAGTGCCATTGATGATGCCGGCAGTCGGGAAATCCGGGCCCGGGATGTACTCCATCAGGCCGTCGACATCGATTTCCGGATTATCAATCAGCGCGATGCAGGCGTTGATCGATTCGCTCAGGTTGTGCGGCGGGATGTTGGTCGCCATGCCCACCGCGATACCGGCCGAACCGTTGACCAGCAGGTTCGGGAACCGGGTCGGCATGACCGTCGGCTCCAGTTCCTTCTCGTCGTAGTTGGGCTGGAAATCGACGGTTTCCTTGTCGATGTCCGCCATCAGCTCATGCGCGAGGCGCGACATGCGCGCTTCGGTGTATCGCATCGCCGCGGCGGAGTCGCCATCGATCGAGCCGAAGTTACCCTGGCCATCGACCAGCATGTAACGCAGCGAGAACGGCTGTGCCAGGCGCACCAGCGTGTCGTACACCGACTGATCGCCATGCGGGTGGTACTTACCGATGACGTCACCGACGATACGCGCCGACTTGAAGTAGGGCTTGTTGCTGTGCGCGTTGAGTTCGTTCATCGCGAACAGCACGCGGCGATGCACCGGCTTGAGGCCATCGCGCGCATCCGGGAGCGCGCGGCCCACGATCACGCTCATGGCGTAATCGAGGTAGCTCTTGCGCATCTCGTCTTCCAGGTTGACCTGGATGATTTCCTTGGCGTTTTCTGCCATTCGGGTTCCGTTGTCTGGTAGCGGTCCAGTCCGGCGCAGCCCTCTGCGGGAGGGGGTCGTGCCGGAACCTCGATTCAACCTGTGGATACTACCACAACAGGCCGTCCCCTGCCTCCATTTACGGGGATTTTACCGGCACAAATCAGGAACTTAGGGGGGGCGCGGCCAGCGGCCGGCACTACCGGGGGCGGAGGTCACGCTGCCCCCTCCCCTGTGCCTCACCCGCCGAAGGCGGCGCGCATGTTCTCGATGGTCGGGTTCAGGATCACCCCGCGCTCGGTCACGATGGCATCGATCAGTTCACCCGGGGTGACGTCGAACACCGGGTTCCAGGCGGCGATGCCTTCGGCCACGGTGCGGGTACCGCCCACGCCGTACAGCTCGCCCGGGTCGCGCTGCTCGATCTCGATCTGGCTGCCATCCACGGTCTCCATGTCCACGGTCGAGGACGGCGCCACCACCATGAACTTGACCCCGTGGTGGCGAGCGGCGATGGCCAGCTGATAGGTGCCGATCTTGTTGGCGGTATCGCCGTTGGCGCAGATGCGGTCTGCACCGACGATCACCCATTGCACCGCACCGGTCTTCATCAGGTGCGAGGCCGCCGAATCGGCGATCAGGGTGGCGTCGATGCCATCCTGCTGCAGTTCCCACACGGTCAGGCGTGCGCCCTGCAGCCACGGACGGGTCTCGCCGGCGAACACGCGGGCGATGCGGTGCTGGGCCATGCCGGCACGGATCACGCCCAGTGCCGTGCCGAAGCCGGCGGTGGCCAGCGAGCCGGTGTTGCAGTGGGTCAGCACGCCGCTGCCGGCCTCGATCAGGCCCGCGCCCAGCGCGCCCATGTGGCGGTTGGCGGCCAGGTCCTCCTCGGCAATGGCCTGCGCTTCGGCTTCCAGCAGGGCCTTCCAGTCGGCGCCGGCGACGTTCAGGCAGCGACGCATGCGCGCCAGCGCCCAGGCCAGATTGACGGCGGTCGGGCGCGATGCGTTCAGGCGCTGCAGCGCCGGCTCCAACTGCTGAAGCGCATGCGCGCCATCAGCGGCCTGCACGTCCCGCGCCGCCAGCACAACACCCCAGGCTGCGGCAATGCCGATCGCCGGCGCGCCACGCACGGTCAGCGCGTGGATGGCGCTGGCAACTTCGTCACTGTCATGGCAGACCACGTGCTCGACCACGAACGGCAGCTTGCGCTGGTCCAGCAGTTGCAGGGCATCTCCGGTCCAGAGGATCGGGCGGATGTGGTCATAACGGGCGTAGTCGATGTCGGAGGCAGTGTTCATGGGCCCATTGTAGGGCCACGCCCCGCGTGGTTGGAGCCTGCCCGGGCTCAATTCACCGAGAATTCGGCGCGGCAGCCGCCGTCCACCCAGATCCCGTTGCGGTTCCAGCCCCAGGTGTTGCCTTCCTCGCACGGGGTGCTGGACAACTGCTCGGTAACGACCGCGCCGACCGAAATGCTCGCCCCACAGAAGCGGCGCTTCTTCGACTTCGACTCGCAGGTCAGGCGGCGTGGCACGTCGACAAAACGGCCGTCCTCGTCAGCCACTTCGAAATCGCCCTGGCAACCACGGCTGGTCCAGACTTCATTGCGCTTGTAGCCCCAGCCCTGCCCTTCGCGGCACGGCAGCACCGACAGCTGGCGCAGCAGGCGCACCGGCGCCCCGTCCAGGCGCACCGGGCAACTCTGCGGGCGGCCATTGGATTCGCAGCGCACCACACGGCGGACCAGGCG
The DNA here is from genome assembly GCF_056482945.1 of Stenotrophomonas sp. 62841_Sma. Classification (NCBI taxonomy): domain Bacteria; kingdom Pseudomonadati; phylum Pseudomonadota; class Gammaproteobacteria; order Lysobacterales; family Lysobacteraceae; genus Stenotrophomonas; species Stenotrophomonas sp. 62841_Sma. The sequence goes on from NZ_CM151224.1 coordinate 3,041,822, forward strand.
CTTGCCTTCCGTTGCCGCAGGCGCTGCACCTTCCGCACGACGCGCACGGAACTCTGCGCGGCAGCCAAGGGTGACCCACACGCCACTGCGGTCGGTGCCCCATTCGCTGCCACGGATGCAACTGTTGCTGGACAACTGGCGCACAAGGTCGATGCCATTGCTGACGTCGATATCGCAATGCACCCAGCCCATGTCGCGCGATTCGCAGGTCACCACTTCGCCGTCATAGCCCGCCTGCTGGGCCGACGCCGATGACGGCAGCCAGGCACCCCAGAGCGCGATGGAGTACACCGGTGCAGCGACAACCGCAAACCACTTGACCAAAGCCTTCCCCAGCAGGAATGGATGAACTGCGTGCCAGTGTCCGGCATCTGCCGTGATAAGAGCATCATCCTGCTTACCGAAGCAAGCGCGGAAACGCGGAATTCCGTTCAGTCTTCGATGTTCAGGAACGTGCGCACCGCGCTCACGCGTGGGCGAAGTCGTAGGCCAGCACATCGGCGATACGCGGCGTGCGGTTCATCGCCATCAACAACCGATCGACACCCACCGCCACGCCAGCGCAGGCAGGCATCGATGGCAACGCCGACAGCAGCCCCTCATCCACGGACGGTTGCACCTGGCCCCGCTCATGGCGTCGCTGCAGGTCACGCTGGAATCGCGCACGCTGTTCGTGCGCGTCGTTCAGTTCGTGATAGCCGTTGGCCAGTTCCACGGCCCCCAGATAAAGCTCGAAACGCTCGGCCAGCGGCGGCGTGCCGGCTCGAATGCGCGCCAGTGCGGCCTGGCTGGCAGGCCAATCGTGGACCACGGTCATCACTGCGTCATCGAAATGCGGCTGGATATGATGGGTCATCAGCAGATCCAGCCAGTCATCGCGGGTCAGCCCGACCGGGTCGATATGTACCTCGCCCAGCGCGGCACGCAACGCGGCCTCATCGGCATCGAACGGATCCACACCCACGTACTGCTGGAACAGCTCGCGGTAACTGAGCACACGCAGCGTCGCACTGCGCCCGACCAGGGCCAGCGCCTGGCCGACCAGCTCGGCGGTTTCCTGCACCAGACGATGGTGGTCCCAACCGACCCGGTACCACTCCAGCATGGTGAATTCCGGATTGTGGCGGCCGCCCGCCTCGCCGTTGCGGAACACCCGGCCCAGTTCGTAACAGTCGCCCACGCCCGCCGCCAGCAGGCGCTTGAGCGGATACTCCGGCGAGGTGCGCAGCCAACGGCGGCGGCCACCGGCATCGACATGGCCGGTGAAATCGGTATGGAAGCTGTCGATGTTCGGCTCGGTGTTGCCGGCCACCGACAGGATCGGCGTCTCCACCTCCAGCACATCGCGATCGGCGAAGAAGCGGCGCACCAGCGCGTTGAGCGCGGCACGCTGCTGCAGCGCGCGCAGCAGGGCCTCGCTCACAGGATGCCCTCCGGGCGCGGATGATCCAGCGGCAGGGTCAGCAGATCGCGGGTGTCATCGATGTAGCCACTGGCCAGGTACAGGCGCCGGGCCAGTTCGTTGTGGTGGTTCACTTCCAGCCGCAGGCGGCTGACGCCACGCCCGCGAGCGCGCTGTTCGCAGATGGCAAGCGCCTGCTTGCCGCGGCCGCGGCCGCGCGCGCGGTGGCTCAGGTACAGCTCGTCCAGCAACATGAAGTGGCCGCCCTGCTCCAGGCTGAAACCCATCGCGATCACTGCGTAGCCGACCACCTCGGCGGCCTCGTCCAGCCACAGCAGCACCTCGCCATTGCGCGGATCGGCCAGCAGCGCGTCCACGCCGCGACGCACGCGCGCGTCGTCGAAGTCGATCTTGTCTTCGGCATAGAACTCGCGCATCAACGCGATCAACAGTTCTTCGTCGGCACGGGTGGCCAGGCGGAAATCCAGCGGAGCGGTCTGCATCGGTGTTCCCTTGTGTTTCATGCCGGGCGCCAGGCACCCGGCGGGGTCATCATTCGTGTTCGGCGAGGTAGGCCAGCAGGCGGTCTTCGTCCCATACCGGCACGCCCAGCGACTGCGCCTTGTCCAGCTTGGAGCCGGCCTCGGTACCGGCCACCACGAAGCTGGTCTTCTTCGACACGCTGCCGGAGACCTTGGCACCCAGCGCTTCCAGGCGTTCCTTGGCGGCATCGCGGGTGAGCTGGGCCAGGGTGCCGGTCAGCACCACGGTCTGCCCGTCCAATGGGCCGGCCACGATCTCGGCCAGCGCCGGCGCCTTGGCCAGGATCTGCTGCATCGCCTTCTCGGCCGCCAGCAGCATCGCGCCATGGCCATCTGCATCGAGCCACGCAGCCAGGCCGCGTGCAGTGTCATCGGGCAGGCCGGCGTTGACGAACTGGCCATGCTCGGCGTCGAGCACTGCTTGCGCGCCGGAAAGCGCAGCGACCAGTTTTTCGGCGCGCAGGCGGGTGATGCCCGGGATTTCCGATTCGACCAGCAGCTGCGCCAGATCCAGCCCTTCGCGCAGCTTGGCACTGGGCGCATGCACATCGCTGATGCGCACCTGACCGACCTGCAGCAGGTCATCGATGGCCTGCTGGTTGCCCTGCTGCTCGAAGAAATGACCCAGCGAACGCGCCACTTCGCCGCCGATGTCCGGCACACGCTTGAACAGCGGCCACGGCAGGTGGCGGATCAGCTCCAGGTCACCGAACCACTGCGCCAGCGCCTTGGCCGTGCTCTCACCCACGTGCTCGATGCCAAGCGCAAACAGCAGGCGCTCCAGCGTGGCCGCACGGCTGGCGTCGATCGCCGCGATCAGGTTGTCGGCCCACTTGGTGGCGATCTTCTTCGTGTTCCATTCGAAGCTGGCCGGCTGTGCCAGCGCCTGTGCGCGCCAGCCCGGATCGTTGCCATCCAGCTTGAGCACCGCATTGAGCACCGCACCACTGCCTTCGGCGGGCAGGTGCAGCTTCAGCGCAGCCGCCAGTGCGGAAGGGTCCTCGGCATCCAGCACCAGCTTCAGATGCAGCAGCTGGTCACGGTTGAGCCGGTACAGATCGGCCACGCTTCTGACGATGCCGGCGTCGACCAGGGTTTCGATGTACTTGTCACCCAGGCCATCGATATCCATCGCGCGACGCGAGGCGAAATGGGCAATGGCCTCCTTGCGCTGCGCCGGGCAGGACAGCTCGCCCGAGCAGCGCCATGCGGCAGCACCTTCCTCGCGCACGATTTCCGAGCCGCACACCGGGCAGCGCGTCGGCATCTGCCACGGCGTGGTGCCCGGCGGGCGGCGATCAAGGATGACGCTGACCACTTCCGGAATCACATCACCGGCGCGGCGCACGATCACGCTGTCACCCACGCGCACATCCAGGCGTGCGATCTGGTCGGCGTTGTGCAACGTGGCGTTGGACACGATCACGCCGGCCACCGCCACCGGTGCCAGCCGCGCAACCGGTGTGGCAGCACCGGTGCGGCCGATCTGGATCTCGATCGCCTCTACCGTAGTGCTCTGTTCCTGTGCCGGGAACTTGTGCGCGATGGCCCAGCGCGGCGCACGCGAAACGAAGCCCATGGCCTGCTGGCCGGCGCGGTCATCCAGCTTGTAGACCACGCCATCGATATCGAACGGCAGGCCATCGCGGCGCTCACCGATATCGCGGTAGTAGCCGAGCAGGCCGTCGGTGCCTTCCACCACCTTGCACAGCTCACTGACCGGGAAGCCCCAGGCACCGAGCTGGGCCAGCGTGCCCGAATGGGTGTCTGGCAGCTCGCCGCCCTGCACTTCGCCGGTGCCGTAGGCGAAGAAACTCAGCCTGCGCTGCGCACTGATCTTCGGATCGAGCTGGCGCAGCGAACCGGCCGCCGCGTTGCGCGGATTGGCCAGCACCTTGCCGCCCTGCTGGCGCGCACGCTCGTTGTAGGCCTCGAAGTCGGCGCGGGCCATGTAGACCTCGCCGCGTACTTCCAGCACATCCGGCCAGTCCTTGCCGTGCAGGCGCTTGGGAATGTCACCGATCTCGCGCAGGTTGGCGGTCACGTCCTCGCCGGTACTGCCATCGCCACGGGTCGCGCCGAGCACGAAATGACCGTCCTCATAGCGCAGGCTGATCGCCAGGCCGTCCATCTTCGGCTCGGCCGAGAACCGCAGGCTGCGACGGCCCAGGCGCTCGTCGATGCGGCGTACGAAATCCGCCACCTCCTCGTCGCTGAAGGCATTGGACAGCGACAGCATCGGCACCGCGTGGCGCACTTCCGGGAAGCGGCCGGACGGGCGCGCACCGACCTGCTGGGTCGGGCTGTCGGTACGGGCCAGCTCCGGATGCTCGCGCTCCAGCGCTTCCAGCTCGCGCACCATCCGGTCGTAGTCGACGTCGGGGATCTCCGGCGCGTCCAGCTCATGGTAGGCGCGGTTGGCCTGGGCGATCTGCCAGCGAAGATCTTCGGCGCGTTCGGCGGGGCTGGGGCTCATCGGGATCCGGTGGTTCTGGGATGGCCGGGGATTCTACCGCGCCCGACCGTCAGGCCCTGTAACGCCGCCGCCTTTTGTAGAGTCGAGCTTGCTCGACTGGCCTTCATGCAAGGCCAAAGCAGTCGAGCAAGCTCGACTCTACAAAAGACGGCTTGCGGCGCACCCCCACCAGCGCTAGCGTGAGACGGTTGCCCCTCGGAATCCCACCCGTGACCCTGCCTGCCTCCCGTCGACGCTTCCTGCAACTGGCTGGTGCTGGCCTCGCCGTCGCCGGCACCGGGCTGCCGCAGCTCGGCCATGCCCAACCCGCGACAGCCGCCGCCCCAGCCCCTGCCGAAGGCGCCGTACTACTGAACTTCAACGAATGCCCGTACGGCCCCTCGCCCGCCGCCCAGCAGGCGGCGCGCGACAGCATCGCCAGCTGCGGCCGCTACCGCTTCGAACTGGCGGGCCAGGTGCGCGACGCCTTCATCGAACAGGCCCGCATCCCGGCTGATCACGTGCGGCTGTATCCGGGCTCCAGCGAGCCGCTGAACCGCGCCGCCGTGCTATGGACAGGCCCGCAGGCGGGGCTGGTAGTGGCCGACCCGACCTTCGAGACGCTGGGCGAGGTCGCCGCCGCACACGGTGCACACGTGCAGAAAGTGCCGCTGCGCGAGGACGGTGCACACGACCTGCGTGCGATGGTCGCCGCCGCACACGCACGCCCGACCGGGCTGCTGTATGTGTGCAACCCCAACAACCCGACCGGTTCGATCAGCCCACAGGATGAGCTCGCCTGGCTGCTGGCCCACAAACCCGCTTCCACCCGCGTGCTGTTGGACGAGGCGTATCTGCAGTACAGCGAACAGCCGAGCCTGATCGCGCAGGTGGCGCAGCGCGATGACCTGATCGTGTTGCGCACGTTCTCCAAGCTATATGGCATGGCCGGCCTGCGCCTGGGCGTGGCGACCGCACATCCCGACCGCCTGCGCGAGCTGGCCAGCCTCGGCGACAACCCGCTGCCGGTGCCGGCGCTGGCGGCGGCACTGGCCAGCCTGCGCGATCCGCAGTTGATTCCGCAGCGCCGCCTGCAGAATGCCAAGGTGCGCCAGGCCACCATCGCGTGGCTGGGCAAGCGTGGTTTCAGCTGCGTGCCGTCGGAAGCGAACTGCTTCGTGGTCGACGTGCAACGCGATGGCAGCGCGTTCGCCAAGGCGATGGCGGACAACGGCGTGGTGATCGGACGCAGCTGGCCGATCTGGCCACAGCGCGTGCGCGTGACCGTCGGCACCGAAGAAGAAATGGCCGCGTTCCGCCATGCGTTCGCGAAGGTGGCCGGCGTGCCGGCCTGATCCTGTTGGTGGGGGCGAACCTTGGTTCGCCCCATCCACGCATGGCGTGGATCTACTGTTGTGGGTGCCGACCGTTGGTCGGCACACCGAAAAAATGCCTTTACCAGCGCGGGGTCTTGGTCAGCGGCGGGGCCTGGTGCTGGCGGTCGTAGGCGCGCAGCTCGTCACGGATGTGTGCGATGCGCTGGCGGCCCAGGGCATTGCGGCTGTCATCGAGCACCACGCCATCCAGCAGTTCAGCCATGCGCTGCACCGTCGGCAGCATCTTCTCCCAGGCGTCCAGCGCGGTCAGCGGCGCCGGCAGGGTCAGGAAGAAGGCGATGGCCGGGGTTTCCATGGCACGGATGTTGGCCATGTCGAAGCTGCCCGGCTTCATGATGCTGGCCATCGAGAAGATCGGGCCGCGCTCGGGGTGGCCTTCCACCAGGCGGTGGAACACGTTCATGTGGCCGAACACCAGGCCAGTCTTCTCAGCCGCCACCACGATGTCCTCACCACGCAGCTGCTCGCCGGCCCGGGCAGCCACGAACAAGGAGACGATCTTGTCGAAATCCTGGGTGGCGCGCTTGCCGAGATCACTGGCGCCCGGGTCGGTTTCGCCCAGACCAAGTTCGGCCTGCTCGCCTTCCGTGCCCATGCCCGGTTCGACGCGGCCATCGGCCACGGCGACGCCGTCTTCGCCCAGTACCGGCTCGCGGCGCTCGCCGCTGGTCGGTTCCGCGCCTTCCACGCGGCGCCCCTGGGGCTTCTTTTTCGGACGGCCAAACAGGAAGATCGCGGCGATCAACAGCAGGCCGGCGGCCAGGATGCCGATGCGCAACAGTGCCGTGTCGGACATTCGATAGGTTCTCCGGCTAGTTCATTCAGGTAACTAGGATGGCACGTCAGGCCGCGCCCGCCAATCGCGCGGCTTCTTCCAGGTCCACGCTGACCAGGCGGCTGACGCCCGGCTCGCGCATGGTCACGCCCGACAGCTGGTGCGCGGCCTCCATCGTCGCTTTGTTGTGGCTGACGAACAGGAACTGCACCTTTTCGCTCATTTCCTTGACCATGTTGGCCAGGCGGCCGACGTTGGCTTCGTCCAGCGGCGCGTCCACCTCGTCCAGCAGGCAGAACGGCGCGGGGTTGAGCTGGAAGATGGCGAACACCAGCGCCACCGCGGTCATCGCCTTCTCGCCGCCGGACAGCAGCGAGATGCTGGACACGCGCTTGCCCGGCGGACGCGCCATGATGGTCACACCGGTGTCGAGCAGGTCTTCACCGGTCAGTTCCAGGTAGGCGTGGCCGCCACCGAACAGGCGCGGGTACAGCGCCTGCACGCCAGCGTTGACACGATCGAAGGTGTCCTTGAAACGACCGCGGGTCTCGCGGTCGATCTTGCGGATCGCATCTTCCAGGGTTTCCAGCGCGGTGGTCAGGTCGGTGTGCTGCGAATCCAGGTAGTCCGAACGCTGCGAAGCCTCGCCGTACTCGTGGATGGCGGCCAGGTTGACCGGCTCCAGCCGGCGCATGCGGCCATCGATCTGGTGCACGGCCTGCTCCCAGTCACCCAGGCGGGCGTCCTCGGGCAGTGCGTTGAGCACGTCCTGCAGCACGAACCCGGCCTTCTCCACCGCGCCCTGCAGGGTGTCCGCGCTGAGCACCAGCGCCTGCTGGTCCAGCTTGCGCTGCGAAATACGCTCGCGCTGGGCCAGCGCCTGTTCGTCGCGCTGGTGACGGGTCTGCTCGTAATTGCGCAGCTCGGCGTCGATGCCGTCCAGCAGCGTGCGCGCTTCGGTCAGCACGCGATCAGCCCGCACGCGCTCTTCCAGTGCGTTCTGGTGCTCGGCCTGCAGCGACTCGACCGGCGAATCACCTTCGTCCAGCTGCGAATGCAGTTCGCCCAGTCGCGAATCCAGCTGCCCGCGCTGGGTACCCATGCGTTCCAACGCCTGGCTCAGTGAAGCCAGCTGCGCCCGCTGCGATTCCAGGGTCAGGGCCAGCGAGTGCGAGCGCTCGCGCACCGCTCGCGCGGCGTCTCTGGCCAGGTCGCGGGCCTCGGTCAACTGGCGGCGCTCACCCTCCAGCCGCTGCCGGGTCGATTCCAGGTCGCCCATGCTGCTGACCGCGTTTTCCAACCGCGAGCGCGCTTCACGCGCCTGCTCGTTGTTGGCTTCCAGCGTTTCCTGCAACTGCTTCAGTTCCCCTTCGATGCGGTCGATGCGCGTGCGCGCCGCCTCTACCTTGCCCTGCTGTCCCTGCAATTGGCCAGCCAGTTCAGAGACCGCACGATGGGCCTGGTACAGCCCACGCTGCGCGTCTTCGCGCTGCTGCTCAGCGGCCTGCAACTGCTCACGGAAACCACTCAGCTGTTCTTCCAGCTCGGCCTCGCGGTCCTGCAGCTGCTCGATCTGCTCGCGCAGCTCGTTGATCTCACGTTCGCGCAGCAGCGCGCCCTGCTGGGCAGCACCGGAGCGCGATACGCGCAGCCAGCCCTGGCCCAGGCGCTCGCCGCTCTGGGTGATGATCGAATCGCCTTCCGGAAGAGTGCCCTGCAACACCTTCGCCTCGGACAGGTCCTTGGCACCATGCAGGTGCGCAAGCAGGCGACGGATCGCGGCCGGGCCACGCACGCGGGCCGCCAGCGAGGTCGGCGCGACCTTCAGGTCCGCGCCATCGTTGGCGACCAGTGCGACGTGGCCCTCGCCAAGTTCGCCGAGCGCATCGACCAGGCTGGCCGGATCATCAACCAGCACGCCTTCGATCAATTGGCCCAGCGCGCTTTCCACCGCGTTTTCCCAGCCGGCATCAACGTCCAGGCGTTCGCCGACACGCGCTGCCGAATCCAGCCCACGCGCCTTCAGCCACGCCACGGCAGCGCCCTGCTCCTGGCCCAGCGCGGCCTGCTGCAGGGTTTCCAGCGAAGCCAGGCGACCGCGCAGGCCGTTGGCCTGCTTGCGCAGTTCGGCCAGTTCGTTCTGGCCATTGCGCTGCTGTTCCTGCACGGCCGCCACGCCCTGCTTGCGCAGCTCGACGTCTTCGCTCAATTCATCCAGCACAGTCTTCTGCGTGTCGTGCTGCAGGTGCAGCTGCTCGAAGGCTTCTTCCAGCGCGTCCACGTCCAGGCCGGCGCGTTCGGCGGCCAGCGCTTCACGACGCCGATCAGCGTCGAGGATCTGCTTGTCCAGGTAGTCCACGCGCGTGCGCTCGACATCGCCGGCGCGCGACGCTTCCGAACTCTGCGAGGTGTGCTGCTCCCAGCGCTGCTGCCAGCTGGCCAGCCGGTCTTCGGCCTCGCGCAGGCTTTCCTGCTTGATCTCGTTCTCTTCCTGCAGCTCTTCCAGCTGCGGGGTCGCGGCCTCCACCGCTTCGCGCAGCACCATCAGCTTGGCCTCATCACCACTGATGTGCTGGCCCAGTTCCGCCAACGCCTGACGGGTCTCGTCGCGCGCCTTGTGCAGGCGCTGCGACAGTTCGCGCTGGTGCTGGATCTGCTGTTCCAGGCGCGCCAGCGTGCTGCCGACCTGGTAGACCGCAGCCTGCGCGGTGTTGAGCGCATCGGCGGCCTCTTCGCGTCGAACGCGCGAGGTCTCGATGCGGGCCTCGGCGTCACGCTGGTCGGCGATCAGCTGCTGCAGCTTCGTCTCTTCCTGCGACAGCCCTTCGCGCAGCTTGGACAGGCGACCGTCCAACCCGCGGAACTCCAGGGCCTTCCACTCGGCATCCTTGACCCGGCGCTCTTCCTGCAGGGCCTGGTACTGCTCGGCCTGCTTGGCCTGGCGCTTGAGGTGTTCGAGCTGCTTGCTGATCTCGTCGCGCAGGTCGCCCAGCCGGTCCAGGTTCTCGCGGGTGTGGCGGATGCGGGTCTCGGTTTCCTTGCGGCGCTCCTTGTACTTGGAGATGCCGGCCGCCTCCTCCAGGTACACGCGCAGGTCTTCCGGGCGCGCCTCGATGATCTGGCTGATCATGCCCTGTTCGATGATCGAGTAGCTGCGCGGGCCCAGGCCGGTGCCGAGGAACAGGTCGGTGATGTCGCGGCGGCGGCACTTGGTGCCGTTGAGGTAATAGTTGCTGGTGCCGTCGCGGCTGACCGTGCGCTTGACCGAGATTTCGTTGAACGAGGCGTACTCGCCCGAGATTGTGTGGTCGGAGTTGTCGAAGATCAGCTCAACCGTGGCCTGCGACACCGGCTTGCGGGCATTGGAGCCGGAGAAGATCACGTCAGTTAGCGAGTCGCCACGCAGGCGGCTGGCCGAACTCTCGCCCATGACCCAGCGCACGGCGTCGATGATGTTCGACTTGCCGCAGCCATTGGGCCCCACCACGCCGGTCATGTTGGTCGGCAGGTGCAGGGTGGTCGGATCGACGAACGACTTGAAGCCGGACAGCTTGATCGTGGAAAGACGCATAGGGGTTCCGGACTGGGGCCGGCAAGCGGCCTGCGTTTACCCTCCAAGTCATTGATCCCATTGAAATCAATGCCCGTGGAACGGGTGTGACGCCCTGAGTATACCGATGTGGCCGTGTTCTACGAATGGGCGTGGAACATTGTCCAACCTCACCCCGTCGGCCGGACGTGGCCCGACGCCGTGAAACGGCGCCATAAAACAAAACGGGCACCCTTGCGGGCGCCCGTTCTGCGGTGATTCCAGGCCTTGCGGCGTGGGATCAGGCTTCGGCGACGACGACGACCTTGACGGTGGTCTCGACGTCGGCGTGCAGGTGGACCAGCACGTCGTATTCGCCGATGTTGCGGAAGGCGCCTTCGCCCAGGATGACTTCGCTCTTGCTGACCGGCAGGCCGGCAGCGGTGAAGGCATCGGCGATTTCGCGGGCGCCGACCGAGCCGTACAGCTTGCCTTCGGTCGAAGCGTTGGCCGGGATGGTCACGCTCGCGCCTTCCAGCTTGGCCTTGCGGGCGTCAGCGTCGGCGTGGATGGCCTGGGCCTTGGCTTCGTATTCGGCGCGCTTGGCTTCGAACTCGGCCTTGTTGCTCTCGGTGGCCGGAACGGCCTTGCCCTGCGGCACGAGGAAGTTACGGCCGTAGCCCGGCTTCACGTCGACCAGGTCGCCCAGGTTGCCGAGGTTGGTGACTTTCTGCAGGAGGATCAGCTGCATGGTATTGCTCCAGATAAGTTATTCGTTAGCGAGGCGATGCCCCGCAACAAAGGCTGTCCGAATAGCTGGCACAGCGGGGGCGGCACCGGGCCGCCCCGCCGGGCATCAGACGTCGTGGTTGTCGGTGTACGGGATCAGGGCCAGGAAGCGAGCGCGCTTGACGGCGGTCGCCAGCTGACGCTGGTACTTCGACTTGGTACCGGTGACGCGGCTCGGCACGATCTTGCCGTTCTCGGTCAGGTACTGGCGCAGGGTGTTGAGATCCTTGTAGTCGATCTCCTTCACACCTTCAGCCGTGAACTTGCAGAACTTGCGGCGACGGAAGAACTTGGACATGGGAAGGCTCCTTAGGCGGCGGAAGCGGCGTCGTCGCCGGCTTCGTTGTCAGCGGTGGTGGTGGACTCGCCTTCTTCGTCGTCACGACGACGGCGCTCACCGCGCTCCGGCTTGTCACCCTTCTCGTCCTTGCTCTTCATGATCAGCGACTGCTCGGTGTCAGCCTCGTCACGCTTGATGACCAGGTTGCGCAGCACGGCGTCGTTGAAGCGGAAGCTTTCGGTCAGTTCGTTCAGAACGGCCTGGTCGGCTTCGATGTTCATCAGCACGTAGTGGGCCTTCACCAGGTTCTGGATCGGGTACGCCAGCTGGCGGCGGCCCCAGTCTTCCAGACGGTGGATGGTGCCGTTGCCGTTCTCGACCAGCGACTTGTAGCGCTCGATCATGGCCGGGACCTGCTCGCTCTGGTCCGGGTGGACCATGAACACGATTTCGTAATGACGACTCATGTTTTTTCTACCTTTCGGATGTGGCCTCGCGGCCGGACAGCCCCCCGCCGTTGAGACCGCGGTGGGGCAAGGATTCCCGCCAGGAAGGCAGGAAGCCGCGCATTATGGCGCAGATGGGGTGGCCGGGCAACCGGCGGGCCACAGGGCAACCTGAACCGGGCTACCCCAGATCCACATGAAGGCGGTGCTGGCCGCATTCCAGGCACTGGAACAGGCAGCCAATCATCTCCCCGTCCCGGCTCAGGTGTTCCAGCACCCAGTCGGCGTCGCGCGGGTTGACCTCAACCACGTCGGGCCGGACCTCGTCGAGGATGGGCTGGAGGTCCTCGCTACCGGCGTAACCGAGGAAGGCGCAGGGCCGCTCACAATGGCTGAGCCAGACCGACTGCTGCCAGGACGAGTAGCCCGGGGTGCGCTCGCAGATCTCCAGCAGCAGCTCGCGGGCGATGGTCGGCGGCGGATCGGCCGGATCCGGGGATACCCCCTCGATATCGCTCCAGCCGGTGAATTCACCCTCGTAACTGGCCACTGCCCTGCCATCGGCAATGCACCAGGGGCACAGGTAATCGGGGCTCAGAACGGAGTAGAACGGCCCCCGGTAGCGCAGTGTGCGCGGCTGACCACAGCAGTCGCAGACCCCGTCGACCTCTTCGAAGGAGAGGGCGTAGGCGTTGGGGTGATAAATGAAAAGCGGTCGTTCCATCCGTGGATCCCTTCCCTGCCGACCAAGGTCGGCATCTACCAGCGCCCGGCCATGCCCGGCGGACGCCAGAACCAGCCCTCAGGCCTTGTCGGCGTCGGTGGTGAAGCTCTCGCCGCAGCCACACTCGGCGGTGGCGTTCGGGTTGCTGAACGTGAACGTTTCGCTCAGGCCGTGCTTGCCGAAGTCGATCACGGTGCCGTCCACCAGCGCCAGGCTCTTGGCGTCGACGTAGATCTTCACGCCGTCCTGGTCGAACACGGTATCGCCCTCGCGCTCGTCGCGGGCCAGGTCGGTGATGTGACCCCAGCCCGAGCAACCGGTCTTGGTCACGCCGAAACGCAGGCCCAGCGCGCCGGGGGTCTGGGCGACAAAGCGCTGCACGCGCTCGAAGGCAATGGGGGTCAGGCTGACGGCCATGGGGCTACTCCAGAGGTACGGGGACATTATAAGGAGCCGTTGCCACGAAAAATGCCTCGCAAGCAGAACGCTGCAACCGGTAAACTCCCGTGTTCACAGATCGAGTCGATCAGCAGAGGATTCAAGTCATGACGGTGGTCAGCGTTGAACATGCGCTTGCCGGGAAGATCCCGGAAGGCGGCGAAGTCACGGTACGCGGATGGGTGCGCACGGTGCGCGGTTCAGCGAATCTGGCCTTCGTGAATGTGAGCGACGGCTCCTGCTTCGCGCCGATCCAGGTCGTGGCCGGCGACAGCCTGGCCAACTTCGATGAGATCAAGCGCCTGACCAGCGGCTGCTCGGTCATCGCCACCGGCACCCTGGTGAAGTCGCAGGGCAAGGGCCAGTCGTTCGAGATCCAGGCCAGCACGCTGGAAGTGGTCGGCTGGGTCGAAGACCCGCTCACCTACCCGATCCAGCCCAAGCCGATGTCGCCGGAGTTCCTGCGCGAAGTGGCGCACCTGCGCCCGCGCACCAACCTGTTCGGCGCGGTCACCCGCATCCGCAACTGCCTGGCCCAGGCCGTGCACCGTTTCTTCCACGAGAACGGCTTCAACTGGATCAGCACCCCGATCATCACCACCTCCGACGCCGAAGGCGCCGGCCAGATGTTCCGCGTGTCCACCCTGGACATGGTGAACCTGCCGCGTGACGAGAAGGGCGCGATCGATTTCAGCCGCGACTTCTTCGGCAAGGAAACCTTCCTGACCGTGTCCGGCCAGCTGAACGTCGAGGCCTACTGCCTGGCGCTGAGCAAGGTCTACACCTTCGGCCCGACCTTCCGTGCCGAGAACAGCCACACCACCCGCCATCTGGCGGAGTTCTGGATGATCGAACCGGAAATCGCCTTCGCCGACCTGGCCGAAGACGCGCGCCTGGCCGAAGAGTTCCTGAAGTACCTGTTCCGCGCGGTGCTGAACGAGCGTGGCGACGACCTGGCCTTCATCGCCGAGCGCGTGGACAAGAACGCGATCACCAAGCTGGAAGACTTCATCAATGCGCCGTTCGAGCGCATCGACTACACCGATGCGGTCAGCCTGCTGCAGAAGTCCGGCAAGAAGTTCGACTTCCCGGTGGAATGGGGCCTGGACCTGCAGACCGAGCACGAGCGCTGGCTGACCGAGGAACACGTCGGCCGTCCGGTGGTGGTGACCAACTATCCGGAGCACATCAAGGCCTTCTACATGCGCCTGAACGACGACGGCAAGACCGTTGCCGCGATGGACGTGCTGGCCCCGGGCATCGGCGAGATCATCGGCGGCAGCCAGCGCGAAGAGCGCCTGGACGTGCTGGACGCGCGCATGGCCCAGTTCGGCCTGGATCGTGAGCACTACAGCTGGTATCGCGATTTCCGCCGCTATGGTTCGGTGCCGCACGCCGGCTTCGGCCTGGGCTTCGAACGCCTGGTGGTGTACGTCTGCGGGCTGTCCAACATCCGCGATGCGATCCCCTACCCGCGCGCCCCGGGCAGCGCGGACTTCTAAGCCCCACACGACCACGGAGGTACCGCTCCCATGACCCTGTTCTTCGCCCTCTGTTTCGTCGGCGTTGCAGTGGCCGGGTTCAGTGCCTTCGTGATCTTCTGGCCACTGACCCTGGTGCACGTACGCGATCGCCATCCGGCGCTCGCCGAGCGCTTCGGCAGCGGTGCCTTCCTCAAGCCCGATGCCCTGGCCTGGCTGCTGCGCCGTGACTATCGCCAGCAGCCGGACCGCTCGCTGTCCGGGCTGGCGACGCCGGCCTGGGTATCGCTGCTGACCCTGCTGGCCGGACTGGGCATGGCCGCCCTGCTCTGGCTGGCCTCGCTCTGGTAACACATCCATGAATGACATCACCGCCTCGCGCGACAGCTGGTGGCTGGCCAGCCTCGGCAACACCCTGATCTGGGCGCGCCTGCGCGTGCGCCCGGCCGGCACCGCCGAAGTGCTCGACAGCGATGGCAACACGCTGAGCTATGACAGCGAAGACACCGCGCGTTCGCAGCTGTTCGACGCCGAATTCGTCGAGTACGGCGGCCTAGACGAGGAAGACGCGCTGGTGCGCGGCTTCAGCCTGCACGAAGTGCAGCCGCCGCAGGCCGACAGCGATGAGGGCCTGCGCGGCCGCATGATCCAGTCGCTGGGCGGGCGCGCCTGACCCCTGCATGTTCACCCCGCGCGCCTTCGCCGAGACCGACCTGCTCTGGCTGGACCGCCTGCTGGCGCGCGACCCGTTCGTTACCGTGCTTACGCCCGGCAGCGATGGCCTGCCGGAGCTGACCCGGATGCCGGTGCTGTACCGGCGTGACGGCGACCAGATCGAACTGCGCGGCCACTGGGCGCGCGCCAACCCGCAGTCGCGCCACCGCGGCGCGGCCAAGGTACTGATCGATGGTCCGCATGGCTACGTCTCGGCCAGCTGGTATCCGGACAAGGAGCCCGCTGCGCGGGTACCCACCTGGAACTACGCCGCTGCCGAGCTGCGTGGCCAGCTGCAGACCTTCGACGATACCGAGGCGCTGGCCGAACTGGTCGGCGCGATCAGCGACCGCTTCGAAGCGAGTGTCGGCCAGGCCTGGCAGTTCGATCCCACGCGTGCCGAACATGGCCCGGAGCTGCGCGCCATCGTCGGCTTCCGTTTCCAGGTCGAACAGGTGCAGCTGAAGCTCAAGCTGAGCCAGAACCATCCCGATGCGAACCAGCGCGCGGTGATCGCCGAACTGGAACAACTGGGCACCCCCTATTCCACCGAGTTGGCGCAGTGGATGCGCTGGCACCGCGAACAGGCCGCCCGCAGCGACTGAACGCCCCAGATTCCCGCAGCGCCGCAGCCGGATGGTTGCGGCGCGCCCCCACCCGACGCCAGGGACCCATACATGAAAGACATCCACAAGCTGCTGCAGAACAACCGCGACTGGGCCGACCGCATCGAGAAGGAAGACCCCGAGTTCTTCCACCAGCTCGCCAAGCAGCAGCACCCCGAATACCTGTGGATCGGCTGTTCCGATTCGCGCGTGCCGGCCAACCAGATCATCGGCATGGCCCCGGGTGAAGTGTTCGTGCACCGCAACGTCGCCAACGTGGTCGCCCACACCGATCTGAACTGCCTGAGCGTGGTGCAGTACGCGGTGGACCAGCTGAAGGTGAAGCACATCCTGATCGTCGGCCACTACGGCTGCGGCGGCGTGCATGCCTGCCTGCACAACACCCGCGTCGGCCTGGCCGACAACTGGCTGCGCCACGTTGGCGACGTGATGCAGAAGCACACCGGCATCCTCGATGCGATCGAGACCGACGAGCTCAAGCACGCACGCCTGTGCGAACTGAACGTGATCGAGCAGGTGGCCAACCTGTGCCGCTCGACCATCGTGCAGGACGCCTGGGCCCGCGGCCAGAAGCTGATGGTGCACGGCTGGGTCTACAGCCTGAAGGACGGACGCGTGCGCGAGATGGGCATCGACGTCGGTTCGCAGGAAGAGCTGCAGCCCGCCTATGAAAAGGCCCTGTCCTACGTCCCGCGCAAGGGCAAGCGCGACTGATCCCTTACGGATGACCACCATGCTCGCTTCGCCGATCAACCTGCACGCCTGGATCGAAGAAAACCGCCACCTGCTGAAGCCGCCGGTGGGCAACAAGATGATCGACAACGGCGACTTCATCGTGATGGTGGTGGGCGGGCCAAACTCGCGTACCGACTTCCACTACGACGAAGGCCCGGAGTGGTTCTACCAGCTCGAAGGCGAGATGGTGCTGAAGGTGCAGGAAGACGGCGCGGTGCGCGACATTCCGATCCGCGCCGGCGAGATCTTCCTGCTGCCGGCAAAGGTGCCGCACTCGCCGCGGCGCCCGCCCGGTGGTATCGGCCTGGTGGTCGAGCGCAAGCGCCTGCCGCACGAGATGGACGGCGTGATCTGGCATTGCGAACGCTGCAACCACAAGCTGCACGAAGAGTATTTCCCGCTGCAGAACATCGAGACCGACCTGCCCAAGGTGTTTGCGCGCTATCACGCCAGCCTGGAACTGCGTACCTGCAGCGAGTGCGGGCACGTGGACCCGCTGCCGGCGCCAGCGGTCGGCTGAGCCATCGAACGGTAGTTCCCCACCTCGGTGGGCGCATGCTCGCCCCCGCTCTGGTAGATGCCCACCTTGTAGATGCCCACCTTGGTGGGCGCTTGCTTGTACGTGCGCCAACCAAGGTTGGCGACAACCGGGCCATGCGGCACCGGCGTTAGGTTGGCCGCTACCGGGCCCTGGCCCAGGCGCTACACTGGCGGTCCCGTTGCAGCCTGTTGCCCGACCATGTCCGACCTGCTCAGCCGCACCCACGCCATTGCCCTGGACGCAGCCGATCCGCTGCGCCCGCTGCGCAATGAATTCCTGATTCCGCGCCATGGCGGCGGCGAGCAGACCTACTTCGTCGGCAACTCGCTGGGCCTGCAGCCGCGTGGCGCGCAGGCGGCCGTGCAGGAAGTGATGAAGCAGTGGGGTGAGCTGGCGGTGGAAGGCCACTTCACCGGCCCGACGCAGTGGCTGTCCTACCACCGCCTGGTGAGCGCGCAGCTGGCCCGCGTGGTCGGTGCGCTGCCCAGCGAGGTGGTTGCAATGAACACGCTGAGCGTGAACCTGCACCTGATGATGGTCAGCTTCTACCGGCCCACGGCCGAGCGCCCGGTGATCCTGATGGAAGCCGGCGCATTCCCGACCGATCGCCACGCGGTGGAAGCACAGATCCGCTTCCATGGTTTCGACCCGGCCGAGTGCCTGGTGGAAGTGCAGCCGGACGAGGCCAACGGCACGATTTCACTGACCGCGATCGAGCATGCCATCGCCGAGCACGGTTCACGCCTGGCGCTGGTGCTGTGGCCCGGCGTGCAGTACCGCACCGGCCAGGCCTTCGACCTCGATGCGATCACCCGCGCCGCACGCCTGCAGGGCGCGCGTATCGGCTTCGACCTGGCACACTCGGTCGGCAACCTGCCGCTGCGCCTGCATGACGTGGCCCCTGATTTCGCCGTGTGGTGCCACTACAAGTACCTCAACAGCGGCCCGGGCGCGGTTGCCGGCGCCTTCGTCCACGAGCGCCATCACCGCGACACCAGCCTGCCGCGCTTTGCCGGCTGGTGGGGCCATGAGGAATCCACCCGCTTCCAGATGGCGCCGCAGTTCACGCCGGCCATCGGTGCCGAAGGCTGGCAGCTGAGCAATCCGCCAATCCTCGGCCTGGCGCCGCTGCGCGCCTCGCTGGACCTGTTCGAGCGCGCCGGCATGGAGGCGCTGCGCAGCAAGTCGCTGGCACTGACCGGCATGCTCGAAGCACTGGTGCGCGCACGCCTGTCCGGCGTGCTCGACATCATCACCCCGGCCGAGCCGCAGCGCCGTGGCTGCCAGCTGTCATTGCGTGTGATCGGTGGCCGCGAGCGCGGCCGTGCGCTGTTCGAGCATCTGCGCGGTATCGGTGTGCTCGGCGACTGGCGCGAGCCCGACGTGATCCGCATCTCGCCCACGCCGCTCTACAACCGCTACCTGGACGTGCACCACTTCGTCGAGGAAGTGGAAGCCTGGGCCGGCCTCTAAGCCGGCCCCTCCCCTACTGCTGGACAGTTCGTTGATCGCACACGCTTCCCGCTCGTTGAGCATTATCGGTGCCGGCCTTGCCGGGTCCCTGCTGGCCATCCTGCTGTCACGCCAGGGCTGGCGCATCACCTTGTACGAACGCCGCGGCGATCCGCGCGTGGCCGACTACGAGAGCGGCCGCTCGATCAACCTGGCGTTGGCCGAGCGTGGGCGCAACGCACTGCGTCAGGCGGGCGTGGAAGACGAGGTGATGGCGCGCGCGGTGATGATGCGCGGGCGCATGGTGCACCCGCGCGAGGGCGAACCGCAGCTGCAGCGCTATGGCCGCGACGACAGCGAAGTGATCTGGTCGATCCACCGCAGCGACCTGAACACCACGCTGCTGGAGCTGGCCGAACAGGCCGGCGCCACCGTGCACTTCCATCGCCGCCTGCACACCGTCGATTTCGATGCGGGTTACGCACGCTTCATCGATGACCGTGACGACAGCCCGCACGACATCCGTTTCGACACCCTGATCGGTGCCGACGGTGCCGGTTCGGCACTGCGTGCGGCGATGAACCGGCGCGCGCCGCTGGGTGAGGACATCGCCTTCCTCGACCACTCCTACAAGGAGCTGGAGATCCCGCCGGCTGCCGATGGCAGCTTCCGCATCGAGCGCAATGCACTGCACATCTGGCCGCGCGGCCACTACATGTGCATCGCCCTGCCCAACCACGAAGGCACCTTCACCGTCACGCTGTTCCTGCCCAACCAGGGCGATCCCAGCTTCGCCACCGTCAACACCGGCACGCAGGCCGAGGCGCTGTTCGCGCGCGAGTTCGCCGACACCCTGCCGTTGATCCCGAACCTGCGCGCGGACTGGGAGCAGCACCCGCCGGGCCTGCTTGGCACGCTCACTCTGGAACGCTGGCACCAGCAGGGCCGCGCCGTACTGATCGGCGACGCCGCGCATGCGATGGTGCCGTTCCATGGCCAGGGTATGAACTGCGCGTTCGAGGACTGCGTTGCGCTGGCCCGTCACCTGATGGAGGCCGATGATCTGGAAGGCGCGTTCGCCGCGTTCGAAGCCGAGCGAAAGCCAAATGCGCGCGCAATCCAGCAGATGGCACTGGAAAACTACCTGGAGATGCGCGACCGCGTGGCCGATCCCGCCTTCCTGCTGCAGCGCGAGCTGGAACAGGAACTGCAGCGGCGCTGGCCGACCCGCTTCGTACCGCACTACACGATGGTCACTTTCCTGCACACGCCGTACGCCGAGGCGCTGCGCCGCACCGAACTGCAGCGCGACATGCTGGTGGCCGCCACCGCCGGTCACGATTCACTGGACAACATCGACTGGACCGCACTGGAAGCACAGATCCACGCCCAGCTACCGGTCCTGGAGGGCGCGCACTGATGGCTGACAGCTTCCTGTTCTACGACCTGGAAACCTTCGGCCAGGACCCGCGGCGCACGCGCATCTCGCAGTACGCCGCGATCCGTACCGACGCCGATCTCAACGAAATCGACACGCCGGTCAGCTTCTTCGTGCGCCCGGCCGATGACCTGCTGCCCTCGCCGATGGCCACCCTGGTCACCGGCATCACCCCGCAGCAGGCACTGGCCGAGGGCATCAGCGAGGCCGAGGCCTTCGATCGCATCAACGAGCAGCTGTCGCGCCCCGGCACCTGTGCGCTGGGCTACAACACGCTGCGCTTCGACGATGAGTTCGTCCGCTACGGCCTGTTCCGCAACTTCCACGACCCGTACGAACGCGAGTGGCGCAACGGCAATTCGCGCTGGGACCTGCTGGACATGCTGCGGCTGATGCGCGCGATGCGCCCGGACGGCATCCAGTGGCCGCTGCGCGAGGATGGCGCCACCTCGTTCAAGCTCGAGCACCTGGCCGAGGCCAACAACGTGCGCGAAGGCGATGCGCACGAAGCGCTGTCCGACGTACGCGCCACCATCGGCATGGCACGCCTGTTCAAGCAGTCGCAGCCACGGCTGTGGGAGTACGCGCTGAAGCTGCGCGACAAACGCTTCGTCGGCAGCCTGCTGGACGTGGCCGCGATGAAGCCGGTACTGCACATTTCCATGCGCTACCCGGCCAGTCGCCTGTGCGCGGCCCCGGTGCTGCCGCTGGCCGCGCACCCGACCATCAACAACCGGGTGATCGTGTTCGACCTGGAAGGCGAGATCGACGATCTGCTGGAACTGCCGGCCGAGGTGATCGCACAGCGCCTGTACATGCGCGCCAGCGAGCTGCCCGAAGGCGTGGCGCGGGTGCCGCTGAAGGAAGTGCACCTGAACAAGGTGCCCGCGCTGATCGCCTGGAACCACCTGCGCGCCGATGACCACGCGCGCCTCGGCCTGGACGTGGCCGCGATCGAGGCCAAAGTGGAACGCCTGCGCGCGTTCGCCCCGCAGCTGGCCGAGAAGGCCCGGCAGGTCTACAACCAGCCCCGCGCCGCCACCGTGGCCGATGTCGATGCCTCGCTCTACGACGGCTTCCTCGGCAATGGCGACAAGCCGCTGCTTGCGCTGGCACGCACCACCGCGCCGGAGCAGCTGGCCGCACTGGAAGGCCGCTTCCGCGACCCGCGCCTGCCGGAGCTGCTGTTCCGCTACCGCGCGCGCAATCATCCCGACAGCCTCGCGCCGGCTGAACGCCAGCGCTGGCAGGATTACCGCCGCCAGCGCCTGCTCGGAGACGGCGGGCTGGGCGAACTCAACCTGCCCCAGTACCAGCAGCAGCTCGATGCACTGGCCGCCGAAGCGCCCGAAGATGCGCGGCGCCAGGCCCTGCTGCAATCGCTGCGCGACTGGGGCCAGCACCTGCAGGAGACCCTGTGAGTACCTATTTTTCGGACGCCAGCTTCAAGTTCCTGCGCAGCCTGGCGCGGCACAACGACAAGGCGTGGTTCAACGACCACCGTCAGCAGTATGAAGACCACGTGCGGCAGCCATTCCTGCGCCTGCTGGGTGACCTGCAGCCGGCGCTGGCCGAGGTCAGCGACCACTTCCGCGCCGATACCCGCGGCGTCGGCGGCTCGCTGTTCCGCATCCATCGCGACGCGCGCTTCTCCAACGACAAATCCCCGTACAAGACCTGGCAGGGTGCACGCCTGTTCCATGAGCGCCGCCGCGAGGTGGCCGCGCCCTCGTTCTACGTGCACCTGCAGCCGGGCGAGAGCTTCGTCGGTGCCGGCCTGTGGCATCCGGAACCGGAGACCCAGCGCCGCGTGCGCCATTTCATCCTCGACAACCCCGGCAGCTGGAAGGCCGCCGCGCATGCACCGGCCCTGCGCAAACGCTTCGACTTCGAGGAGAGCGAAAAGCTGGTGCGGCCGCCGCGCGGCTTCCCGGCCGACTTCGAATTCATCGATGACCTCAAGCACCGCAACTGGGTGATGTGGCGCTCGCTGGACGACGCCACCATGACCGGCCCGCGCCTGCTGTCCACGCTGGGCAAGGACCTGGCCGCGCTCGGCCCGTTCGTCGACTACCTGTGCGCGGCGCTGGACCTGGAATTCTGATGCCGTTGGCACAGCAACGCCGCACGCTGGGCCGCACCGGCCTGCCGATTTCGCCGGTGGGCCTGGGCTGCTCCGGCTTCTGGGGGCATCGCCGCTTCCCGGAACAGTCGGCCGCGCACGTGGTCGAGCATGCACTGGCACAGGGCGTGAACCTGTTGGACACCGGCCACAACTATTCCGGTTTCCACGCCGAGCCGCGGCTGGGCCGCATCCTGCGCCCGTTGCTGAAGCGATACCCGCGCGAGTCGCTGGTGATTTCCAGCAAGGGCGGCACACTGACCGGCCAGGCCGGCGTCAGCGGCGCCGAGCAACGCAATTTCTCGCCGGCAGCCATCACTGCCAGCTGCGAGGCCTCGCTGCGCAACCTCGGCCTGGATTACCTGGATATCTACCAGCTGCACGGTGCCAGCCAGCACGACATCAACGATGACCTGCTGGCCGCGCTGCAACGCCTGCGCGAACGCGGGCTGATCCGGCACACCGGCATCAATACGCACACGGCATCGACCCTGCGCTGGATGATCGACCATCCCACGCTGTTCGACGTGGTGCTTCTGGACTACAACGCCCTGCAGCAGGACCGTGAACCCCTCATCGACCAGTTGCACGCGGTGGGCATCGGCGTACTGGCCGGCACCGTGCTGGCGCAGGGCCATCTGCTGCCACCACGCCCACGCCTGCCACGACCGGCGGATGCCTGGTACCTGGCCAGGGCCTGGCTCAAACCGAGCAGCCGTCAACTGATGCGCAGCGCACGCAACATGCGGAAGGCACTCGCCGCCATCCGCAGCCAGCGCCCGGCCCAGACCGCGTTTGCCTACGCCCTCGGCCATCCCGGCGTAGCCAGTGGCATCCTGGGTACCACCCGCACCGGCAGCCTGGACGAAGTTCTGGCGACGCGGCTTGAGGCACTGACCGCAGCCGAACGCCAGCAGCTGGTGGACGCCTTCGGTGATGGCCGCGGATCTCCCAGTCATTGAGTCTTCACCCCATGCTGCTGCGGTTGCGGCAGTCTGGGCGGCATGAAGAAACTCACCGCACTCGTTGGGCTGTTGGTCCTGGCCTTGGCCGCCTGGTGGTTCGGCGGCCCGTACATGACCGTCAATGGCCTGTCCAAGGCCATTGAGCAACGCGACACCGCGCGCCTGGAGCGTTACGTCGATTTCCCGCGCGTGCGCAGCAGCCTGCGCGCGCAGCTCAATGACTATCTGGTGCGCCAGGCCGGCCCGGATGTGGCGGCCAGCCCGTTCGGTGCCCTGCTGTACGGGCTGGGCGACCAGCTTGGTGGTGCCGCGGTGGACACCATGGTGACCCCGACCGGGATCGGCGCGATGCTGCAGGGTCACGTGCTGTGGAAGCGCGGCCGCAATGAACTGCAGGGCGGCGATGCCTTCGGCGCGACCGAACCCGCGCGGCCGCTGAAGCATGCCGAACATCATTTCGAAGCGCTGGACCGCTTCGTGATCGATGTCGATCGCGGCCCCGGCCAGCCTCCGATGAAGGTGGTGCTGGAACCGCAGGGCCTGCGCTGGAAAGTGGTGGACCTGCAGCTGGGGATGTCGGGCAGCCCTTGACGGGACCCGTGGCCTGACGGCAATGCCAACCAAGGTTGGCGACTACCGGGGTACAGCGCTCTGGTAGATGCCCACCTTGGTGGGCACGGATCCAGGACGGCGCCAACCAACGGTTGGCACCCACCCGGCATGGTTTCACCCCTCGTTGGCAACGCCATGCGGCACGTGGCCGGCGGCTACATGCTCTCGGGCGCTGTCGATGTTGTGCTGCGAATCATCGAAGAAGATGTCGGCACCGAACGCCTGCAGGAACGGCCCCTTGTGGCGCCCTCCGAGGAACAGCGCCTCGTCCAGGCGCACGCCCCACTCGCGCAGGGTGCGGATCACCCGCTCATGCGCCGGTGCCGATCGCGCGGTGACCAGCGCGGTACGGATCGGTGCACTGTCTCCGGCCGGGAACACTTCCTGCAGCGTGTGCAGCGCCGACAGGAAGCCACGGAACGGCCCGCCGCTGAGCGGCTCTCGGGCGCGCTCGCGTTCGTGGCGGCCAAAGGCTTCCACGCCCTGCTCGCGCGAAATGCGCTCACTCTCGTCGCCGAAGATCACGGCGTCACCGTCAAAGGCGATGCGCAGCTGGCCGGCCGGGCGACCGGTATCGATCTGGTCGGCCGCCGCGGCGGCGGTTTCGCCAGGCGGCTTGGGCAGGATGGTCGCCGCCGCGATGCCATGGCGCAGCGCGCTGCGCACCGATTCGGGGTTGGCCGACAGGAACAGGTCGGTGCCGAATGGCTTCACGTACGGCCAGGTCGGCTCGCCGGCGGTGAACGTTGCGCGGATGATGCCCAGGCCGTAGTGCTGGATCGAATTGAAGATGCGCAGGCCGGTATCGGCCGAATTGCGCGACAGCAGGATCACCTCGACCCGCGGGTTCTCCGGGCTGGCGCCCTGGTTCAGCGCCAGCAACTTGCGCACCACCGGGAAGGCCACGCCGGGCCCGAGGATATCGTCCTCGTGCTGGCGCTGGAATTCGGCATAGGCCGCCACGCCATCGCTCTCGAACAGCGCATGGCTTTCCTCGAGGTCGAACAGGGCGCGCGAGGTCACCGCGACGGTCAGCAAACGGGGGGAGTTGTCGCCCATCGGTGGGGGTCCTTCAAGCGGTCGGCGGGGCCGGCCGCCTATTGTCGTCAAAAAACGAACTGTTCGCTCAGGATCCGGTCTTCCAGGTTGTGCTCCGGGTCGAACAGCAGGGTCACGCGGCGGTCCTTCGACTCGCGGATGGTCACCTCGACCACGTCGCGGGTCTCGTGCGAATCCGCTGTAACGCTGACCGGGCGCTTGTACGGATCAAGCACGCGGAAACGCACCTCGGTGTCGGCCTTGAGGATCGCCCCGCGCCAGCGTCGCGGCCGGTAAGGGGCCAGCGGCGTCAGCGCGATGGTATGCGAGCCCAGCGGCAGCACCGGTCCGTGCGCGGAATAGTTGTAGGCGGTACTGCCTGCCGGGGTGGCCACCAGCACGCCGTCTCCGATCAGTTCGGCCACACGTTCCTGGCCGTTGAGGTCGATGCCGATATGCGCCGCCTGCCGGGTCTGGCGCAGCAACGACACATCGTTGTAGGCCAGCGAACCGGTACTGGTGCCCGACTCGGTCAGCGCCACCATTTCCAGCGGGCGCAGGTTGGCCGGTTCGGCACGGGCGATGCGGGCCTGCACGTCATCGTCGCCACGATACTGGTTCATCAGGAAGCCGACGGTGCCCAGCTTCATGCCGAACACCGGCTTGCCCAGGTGCCCGTGCCGATGCAGGGTCTGCAGCATGAAACCGTCGCCGCCCAGCGGGCACAGCACGTCCGCCTGCTCCGGCGCGTGATCGCCATAGCGCGAGACCATCGCCGCGCGGGCCATCTGCGCGGGCTCGGTGGTGCTGGCCAGGAAAGCGATGCGGGGGGTGTCGCTCATCAGCGCGGCAGATCCGGAAGGGCTGGGCAAAGCATACCTCGCCCCCCGGACAGCGCAACCGCAGGCCGGATGGGGCACCCTCATCCAACTCAATGAAGGTTTCAGCGGTGCAGCAGGATCGAGCCCTTCCCGGCGACAGCAACGACATCTCGATATCGTCCGATAGGCTTCTCATACCACTCTCATGACCATTGATGTGCCGATCAGGTTCGCCTGGCACACCCAGCGTTGGCGCAGGCCCGCAGGGCACGTCGCGGATCGGCCGTCTATCCAAGAGAGAGCCCATGAGAATCCACCACCTCGCAATCGCCCTGGCGGCGTTGCTGCCAGCAGGCAACAGCCTCGCGCAGTCCGGTAGCGCCCACCTGACACCCAGCAGGATCAACTACCAGGAGCAACTACCTGACAGGTACTCCCATGTGGATTTCACAGTAAGCGCCAAGGACTGGATGGAGCGGGCACGGCTGCCTTCACATCAGTCCCAGCCAGGGGAAATGTCCTTCTTGATCTCCAACGCCGCTGGCAAAGACCAGAACTTCGAACTCATCGGAAAGTTCTCGCATCTGCCACCGGATGCCAACCGCATGATCATCCCTGCCTCGAAATGGGTGGACCTGGACAAGCGCGAACAGGGATGGGAAGTCATCGGCGACGTACGGGAGTTGATTCCTCACAATACCGAGCGCTGGTGGGTGCCCGCCATGGGCCGCAAATTCATCACCAAAGTCTCGCTGTACGACGGCCAGTGGGCCGGCGAGATCGGGTTGCCCAGCCAGCCCAATCTTCCCTATGACACGATTGCCGTCACCAACCATGCGACGTGGCCTACCCGGATCATGGGCAACAACACGCTGTTCCCCGATGCGCAGATGAAGCTGGGGACCGGTGATGTGCATCACTTCGTGTTCGACCCGAACCATCGCAAATGGAAGCTTGATTACGCCAGCCCCGTTCCGGTCAGCATTGACAGGAGCCTGGACACGCCCGAATGGCCACGTACCCATGTCGAGCTGAAGCCAACAGACCAGCCCCGCGGGCTGAGATTCCCAACTGTCGCCCACGACCGTGATCGTCGCACTCTATCCGTCCACGAAGACATACCGCGCGCCATCAAGTTGGCGACGTCCAACATCTTTGGCAACAGCAACACGTACTTGGAGCTCCAGCCGGGCCAGTCGGTGGAAGCCATCTATCTCGATGACAATGGCCCCGGTAGCGGCAAGTGGCATCCACTGAACTATTCCGCCCAGCAACTTGATGAAAGCCAGCTCAGCAATGGCAGGTTGGAGAGTGCCAATTCATGGCTGACACGTATCACGACCCAGGGCAAGACAGTGATTCTACCGACGCGCCAAAGCAACGTCTGGGACAACGCACGAGTGATCGTAGAGAACACGGATGATGCAGCAACCGAGGTCTACGGCAGTAAAATCGAGACATTGAAGCGCCGCGAGCAAGCGGTTTTCCGCGCCCGGGTGGATGGCGGTCGCATCCACTGGGTGAGGGAAACTATCACCCTCGATGTCGTACTGGTTCCCGACACGGGACTGGGCAGCGAAAGAGAAAACGCAATGGAGCTGATGCGTGAGAGCCTCAGGACGACCAACGAGGCCCTGCTGAACTCTGGCGCTACGTTTCTTCTGCGCGAGGCAGCCTTGGTCAAGTACGGGCACCCGCTGCCGGCCGGAATGCCTACCCAAGAGATTCCGCAGTGGTTCGCGCAACAGACGGTGTTCAAGGATCTTGGGCGACATGTCCTTGCTGATGGCGCCTACGTGGGAGGGATCGCCGGTGGCTGTAGTGGTTCGTATCATTCCACCGTAGACAAGCACTTCGTGATTGCAAGCAACGTGCTGTGTTCGAAAAATGTCCTGCGCGAAGAAGTCGGCAAAGCTCTCGGCATGCAAATTCATGGCAAGCAGGCCGTGCCTGTGATTGGTTCTGGCAATCTGCTGCCGGTCTACCCGACCGCGACTCACGTACTGGAGGATGGCAGCCGCGCCATCAATGCCAGCCAACGCGATGAAGTGCAGCACATGAATGGCGTTGCGGCAAAAATCGCCCGCTACGGCGAAGAGCGCTGGCCGTAGTCTGCACGGATTGCCGGCCGATGGTCGGCATGTGCTGTAAAACAAGACGGCCCCGCTTTCGCGGGGCCGTTCCGTTTTACGCACACCGGGCATAACCCGGCGTTACATCACTTACGCACCATGTGCGGCCAGCTGGCCCAAGCGCTGGACCGCGACCGAGACGGTCGGGTAGTCCAGGGTCTTCTGCTCGGCCAGTTCGGCCAGCATCGCCAGGGTGAAGCGCAGGCTGTTGTCGTCGCGACCCATCCAGGCCGCCACCTTCGCTTCAGCACTGCTGCCCTTGGTGCCCAGCACCTGGCCCGCCAGGTTGCGGTGGTTGGCGGCCAGCTCGTCACGCAGCACGCCACGTGCCACGGCGTGCCAACGGCCATTGACCTCCAGCGCGTCGACCTGCTCGAACAGCCACGGCAGCTGCAGGGCATCGCCCAGGCGGAAGTGGACCTTGGACACGTCCACCGGCTTCAGCTTGCGGGTACGGGCCAGCTCGATGATGTCGAACGCCGGCTCCAGGAAGTGCAGTTCGGCCAGCTGCTGCGCCAGCGCGGACGGCAGGCCCTTTTCCTTCCACTCGGCCACCAGGGCTTCGTAGGTCGGACGCTGCGAATCCGGCAGCACACCCGACGCAACGCGGATGTCGTTGAACGGACCCTGGTAACGGTTGACCGCTTCGGTGATGCCCGGCATCGCACCCGGGCGCGACAGCAGCCAGCGCACGAACGAGCGCTGCAGCTTCCAGATCACTTCCAGTGCGTCGATCTGCACCGACTCCGGCACCTTGCCGTCGAGGGCATCGATCTGTGCCCACAGCGCGCGCGCATCCAGCGTTTCACGGCTGATGGTGTAGGCCTTGGCGACCTCGGCGATGGAACGGCCGGTGTCTTCCTGCATGCGCATCAGGAAGGTGGCGCCCATGCGGTTGATGGTCTGGTTGGTCACGGCCGTGGCGATGATTTCGCGCTTCAGGCGGTGACGCTCCATTGCGTCGGCGTACTTCTTCTGCAGCGGGGTCGGGAAGTAGCGCTGCAGCTCCTTGGACAGGTACGGATCTTCCGGAATGTCCGAATCCAGCAGCTGGGCGAACGCCACCAGCTTGGAGTAGGACAGCAGCACCGACAACTCCGGACGGGTC
This sequence comes from Stenotrophomonas sp. 62841_Sma, assembly GCF_056482945.1. NCBI lineage: Bacteria > Pseudomonadati > Pseudomonadota > Gammaproteobacteria > Lysobacterales > Lysobacteraceae > Stenotrophomonas > Stenotrophomonas sp. 62841_Sma. The sequence goes on from NZ_CM151224.1 coordinate 3,070,384, forward strand.
AGGCCCTGGCCGCGTGCCTTGCGCTGCGACAGCTCGGCATCGGACGGCAGGAACTCGATCTGGCGATCAAGCAGGCCCTGCTGCTCCAGGGTACGGATGAAGTGCTGCTTGGAACCCAGGCGCTTGACTGCCATCCGCTCCATCAGGCTCAGCGCCTGGTTCTGGCGGTAGTTGTCGTTGAGCACCAGCTCGGCGACTTCATCGGTCATCGAGGCCAGCAGCTTGTTGCGCTGCTCGACGGTCAGCTTCTTCGCCCGCACCACATCGTTGAGCAGGATCTTGATGTTGACTTCATGGTCGGAGGTGTCGACACCGGCCGAGTTGTCGATGAAGTCGGTGTTGAGCAGCACGCCTGCCTGGGCAGCTTCGATGCGGCCCAGCTGGGTCATGCCCAGGTTGCCGCCCTCGCCCACCACCTTGCAGCGCAGCTCGCCACCGTTCACGCGCAGGGCGTTGTTGGCACGGTCGCCGACATCGCTGTGCTGCTCGCTGGCGGCCTTGACGTAGGTACCGATGCCGCCGTTCCACAGCAGGTCGACCGGTGCCTTCAGGATCGCGCTCATCAGGTCGTTCGGCGACAGCGCCTTGACGTTCTCGTCCAGGCCCAGCACTTCACGCACCTGCGGGGTGATCTCGATCGACTTCAGGCTGCGCGGGTACACGCCGCCGCCCTTGCTGATCAGCTTGGCATCGTAGTCCGCCCAGCTCGAACGCGGCACGGTGAACAGGCGCTCACGTTCGACGAACGTGGTGGCTGCATCCGGGTTCGGGTCCAGGAAGATGTGGCGATGATCGAACGCAGCGACCAGGCGGATGTGGCGCGACAGCAGCATGCCGTTGCCGAACACGTCGCCGGACATGTCGCCGACGCCGACCGCGGTGAAGTCCTGGCTCTGGCTGTCACGGCCCAGCGCACGGAAGTGGCGCTTGACCGACTCCCATGCACCGCGTGCGGTGATGCCCATGCCCTTGTGGTCGTAACCCACCGAACCACCGGAAGCAAACGCATCGCCCATCCAGAAGCCGTGCGCGATGGCCAGGCCGTTGGCAATGTCGGAGAAGGTCGCGGTGCCCTTGTCGGCAGCCACCACCAGGTACGGATCGTCCATGTCGTGGCGCACGACATCCACCGGCGGCACGATCTTGTTGTTGACGATGTTGTCGGTGATGTCCAGCAGGCCCTGGATGAACAGCTTGTAGCAGGCCACGCCGTTGGCGAAGATCGCGTCGCGGTCGCCGTTCACCGGCGGGGTCTTGGCGAAGAAGCCGCCCTTCGCGCCGACCGGCACGATGACGGTGTTCTTGACCATCTGCGCCTTGACCAGGCCCAGCACTTCGGTACGGAAGTCTTCGCGACGGTCCGACCAGCGCAGGCCACCACGGGCGACCGCGCCGAAGCGCAGGTGGGTACCTTCCACGCGCGGGCCGTAGACGAAGATTTCGCGGTACGGGCGCGGCTTCGGCAGGTCCGGCACCAGCGCCGAATCGAACTTGAAGCTGATGACATGGCCGTGCTGGCCGTTGGCATCGGTCTGGTAGTAGCTGGTACGCAGGGTCGCGTCGATCACGCCCATGAACGAGCGCAGGATGCGGTCCTCGTCCAGGCTGGACACGCGGTCCATCAGCTTCAGCAGCGCATCGCGCGCGGCCTGCATCTGCGCGTCGCGGTCACCCTTGCGGGCGTCGACCACGGTCTTGAGCACCTTCAGGGTGGCGTCGTCGCCAGCAGCCAGCACATCGAAGTGGGCCTTCAGCTGGGCCTGGCCGGCGGCGATATCGTCCTTGCTCTCATGGCCGGTAGCCGGATCGAAGCGGGCTTCGAACAGCTCGACCAGCAGGCGGGCCAGCAGCGGGTAGCGCGCGAAGGTGCCTTCCACGTAGGCCTGCGAGAACGGCACGCCAGTCTGCAGCAGGTACTTGCAGTAGCCACGCAGCATGGCGACCTGGCGCCAGTGCAGGCCAGCGGCCAGCACCAGGCGGTTGAAGCCGTCGTTCTCGGCATCGCCGTGCCAGACGCGGGCGAAGGTCTCGCCGAAGGCTTCATCGACGCTGGCGGCATCGATCGCGCCGGCGGTCGACTCGACCTCGAAGTCCTGCACGTACACCGGCGCGTTGTCGACCGACAGGCGGTACGGACGCTCGGCGATCACGCGCAGGCCCATGTTTTCCATCATCGGCAGCGCGTCCGACAGCGGAATGTCGTCCAGCTGGCGATACAGCTTCAGGCGCAGGCCATCGCCGCTTTCGCGCGGCACGGCCTGCAGGCTCAGGCGCAGGTCGTCCGGGCCGGTCAGGGCATCGAGCTGGCTGACATCGTTGGCGGCAACGGCGGTGCTGTTGTCTTCGATGTAGCCGGCCGGCAGTGCCTTGCCGATGCGGGCAGCGATGCGCAGGCCTTCGGTTTCGCCGTGGCGGGTCACCAGCGCTTCGCGCAGGTCGTCCTGCCAGTTGCGCAGCACCTGGGCCAGCTTCTGCTCCAGTTCGGCGGTATCGACGTCCAGCATTTCGCCCGGCTTGGGGCGCACGATCAGGTGCACCTGGGCCAGCGGCGATTCGCCCAGTACCACCGAGCTGTCCACGTACTCGCCGTGCAGCGCGTCCTTCAGCATCGCTTCGATGCGCAGGCGCACGTCGGTGTTGAAGCGCTCACGCGGCAGGTAGACCAGCGCGGAGATGAAACGGCTGTACTTGTCACGGCGCAGGAACAGGCGGCTGCGCACGCGCTCCTGCAGGCCCAGCACGCCCATGGCAGTGCGGAACAGTTCGTCCTCGCTGGACTGGAACAGTTCTTCGCGCGGCAGGGTTTCCAGGATATGGCGCAGGGCCTTGCCGCTGTGGCTGGCCGAGGCCAGGCCCGACTGCTTCATCACGTGCTCGTGGCGCTGGCGCACCAGCGGGATTTCCCACGGGCGACGGTTGTAGGCGCTGGAGGTGAACAGGCCGAGGAAGCGCTGCTCGCCGATGATCTTGCCCTTGGCGTCGAATTCCAGCACGCCGATGTAGTCCATGTAGCCGGCGCGGTGCACGCGCGAACGGGCATTGGTCTTGGTCAGGATCAGCGCGTCCTTCAGCCCGGACGTGGTGTTCAGGCCCTGCGCGGCCAGCGTCTTGACCGGACGTGCGGCGGACTTGTCCTTGCCGCGCATCAGGCCCAGGCCGGTGTCGTTCAGCGGCGCCAGCACCTCTTCCTTGCCCTGCTTCTCGACGCGGTACTCGCGGTAGCCGAAGAAGGTGAAGTGGTTGTCGGCGGCCCAGCGCAGGAATTCCTGTGCTTCCTTGCGCGACGCGTCGTCGACCGGCAGCTGGCGGCTGCCCAGGTCGTCGGCCAGCGCCAGCGCCTTGTCCTTCATCGGCTGCCAGTCGCGCACGATCGCACGCACTTCGTCCAGCGCCTTGCTGATGGCCTGCTCGATGGCCGCCATGGCTTCGGCCGGCTGGCGGTCGATCTCCAGCAGCATCACCGACTCGGCATCACCCTCGCCGACCTTGACCAGCTTGCCGGCCTTGTCGCGGGTGAAGCGCAGCACCGGGTGGCCCAGCACGTGGACGCCCACGCCCTGTTCGGCCAGCGACATGGTGACGGTGTCGACCAGGAACGGCATGTCGTCGTTGACGATCTGCAGCACGGTGTGCGGCGATTCCCAACCGTTGGCCTTCGCGGTCGGATTGAACACGCGGACGTTGGCCTTGCCGGCCTTGCGGGCACGGGCGAATTCCAGCGTCTCAGCCGCGAGAGCGGCCCACTCTTCAGCGCTGTGGTGCGGGAACTCGTCCGACTCCATGCGCTTGTAGAAGTCAGTGGCGAAGGCCACCGCTTCGGCCTGTGCGGCCGCGGGGTAACGCTTGCGCAATGCCGTGTACACCGGCTCCAGGGAGAAACCAGCGGTCACTGCGACCTCCGACTCTGCTGGTTTGGTCTTGTTTTTCACGGTCTTGGCTGCGGTTTTTTGCGGTTTCATGGCAGAGCGATGCGCTTGCTCAGTTGGGAAAATGAAATTGTAGCCCTACCGCACGAAAAGGCCTTGCTGCAGGACGGAATAACCAGATTCGGGTTTGCTGCGGTTTAGACGCCTATTCAGTTCGCACCGGTATGGTGCTGGTGCGCGCTTCAGCACTGCCGACAGGATCGGCAAAGCGTGTTACCGGAAGACACACGCGGCGACGCCGATTCGATTCCACAATCCTGAACTGGACGGTATAGTCCACCGCGTGAACCCGGCCTACCTCCCCGTTGCCCTCGACGCACGCGATGAGCGCGTGTTCGATGCCGTGCGCGAGCTGCTGGCCCAGCAGGGCATGCAGATGAGCATGGACGCGGTGGCCCAGCATGCCGGCTGCTCCAAGCAGACCCTGTACTCGCGCTACGGCAACAAGCAGGAACTGCTGCGCCGGGTGATGCAGCGCCATGTCGGCCACGCTACCGGAGCCATGGTTCGTGCACTCCGCACTGACGACCTGCGTGCCAGCCTGCTCCAGTTCGCCACCGACTTCCTGGAGCATTTCAACCAACCGCACGTAGGGCAGGCCTGTCGGCTGATCGCCGCCGACGCGGCCCAGTTTCCCGAAGAGGCGCGTACGCTGTACCGGCATGGCGCCGGCGCGCTGACGCTTCATCTTGCTGAATGGATTGAAACCGTTTGCATGCGTGGCCAGCTCCGGCATGACGACCCGCACTTCATGGCCGAACTGCTGCTGAGCATGATCGCCGGTCAGGATTTCGACAAACAGCGTTTCCATACCCCCCATCGTGATGACGCGCAGCTGCGTCGGCGGTGGGCAGAGTTCTCCGTCGACAGCTTCCTGCGCGCCTTCGCGCCTCAGCCGTCGGCGGCCCCGTCTTCAAACCAACCCCGGAGTTCCTCCTGATGACCGCCCCACTCCGCACCCTTGCCTTGACGTGCGCCGTTGCTGTCGCGCTGGCTGCCTGCAAGAAGCCGGAACAGCAGACGCCCCCGCCGCCGGAGGTGGGCGTGATCGACGCCAAGCCGCAGACCCTGCCGCTGCAGCGTGAGCTGGTCGGCCGCCTGTCGCCGTTCCGCAGCGCCGACGTGCGTGCGCGCGTGCCGGGCGTACTGCTCAAGCGCGTCTACCAGGAAGGCTCGCAGGTCAAGCAGGGCCAGCCCCTGTTCCTGATCGACCCGGCGCCGCTGCGTGCTTCGCTCAATGCCTCCGAGGCCCAGCTGGCCTCGGCCCGCGCCACCTACGCCAATGCCAAGGTGGCCGCGGACCGCGCGCGTTCGCTGGCGCCGCAGCAGTTCGTCTCCAAGTCCGACCTGGACAACGCCGAATCGGCCGAGCGCACCGCGCTGGCCGCGGTCAAGCAGGCCGAAGCGGCGGTGACCTCTTCGCGCATCAGCCTGGGCTATACCGAAGTGACCGCGCCGATCAGCGGTGTGGCCAACAAGCAGCAGGTCACCGAAGGCGCACTGGTCGGCCAGGGCGATGTGACCCTGCTGACCACCGTCGACCAGCTCGACCCGCTGTACGTCAACTTCTCGCTGAGCGTGGACGAGTTGACCCAGCTGCGCGCGCAGCAGGCCAAGGGTGCGCTGGCGCTGTCTGGTGACGGCAAGGCTACGGTCAACGTCAAGCTGGCCGACGGCAGCACCTACAGCGAACCGGGCACGCTGGACTTCTCTTCGACCACGGTCGACCCGGCCACCGGCGCGGTGTCGCTGCGCGCGCTGCTGCCGAACCCGCAGCAGATCCTGCTGCCCGGCGCCTTCGTCAGCTTCCAGGCCAACCTCGGCGAGCGCAACAACGCCTACCTGGTGCCGCAGCAGGCGCTGCTGCGCGACACCACCGGCGGCTACGTGATGGTGGTCGGTGCCGACGGCAAGGTGGTGCGCAAGAACGTGAAGACCGATGGCGCGCAGAACGGCAACTGGCTGGTCAGCGACGGCCTGGCCGCCGGTGACAAGGTGATCGTGGCCGGCGTGCAGAAGGTCAAGGAAGGTGCACCGGCAGTCGCCAAGCCGTGGACCCCGGGGCAGGACGCCAACGGCAAGCCTGCCGCAGGCGGCGCCGCTCCGGCGGGCGCAGCACCGGCCGCAGGCAAGGCACCGGCCGACGCGGCCAAGCCCGAGCAGGCCGATGCGGCCAAGCCGGCCGCCACCGATTCGAACAAGCAGTAACGGGAACCTTCCGTCATGCCTAAATTTTTCATCGAACATCCGGTCTTCGCCTGGGTGGTTGCGATCCTGATCTCGCTCAGCGGCGTGATCGCGATCCTCAACCTGGGCGTGGAGTCCTACCCCAACATCGCCCCGCCACAGGTCACCGTCTCGGCGACCTACCCGGGCGCCAGTGCGGACACCACCGAGAAATCGGTCACCCAGGTGATCGAGCAGCAGCTGACCGGTATCGATCACCTGCTGTACTTCAGCTCATCGTCCGCCTCCAACGGCCGTGCGCAGATCACCCTGACCTTCGAGACCGGTACCGATCCGGACATCGCCCAGGTGCAGGTGCAGAACAAGGTCTCGCTGGCCACGCCACGCCTGCCTTCGGAAGTGACCCAGCAGGGCGTGGTGGTGGCCAAGGCCAACGCTGGCTTCCTGATGGTGATCGCGCTGCAGTCCGATACGCCGGCCATCAACCGTGACGCCCTGAACGACATCGTCGGCTCGCGCGTGCTCGACCAGGTCTCGCGTATTCCCGGCGTCGGCAGCACCCAGCAGTTCGGTTCCGAGTACGCCATGAACATCTGGCTCAACCCGGAGAAGATGCAGGGTTATGGCCTGTCGGCCAGCCAGGTGCTGGCGGCGGTGCGCGCGCAGAACGTGCAGTTCGCCGCCGGTGCGCTGGGTTCGGACCCGTCGCCGGAAGGCCAGCACTTCACCGCCACGGTCTCGGCCGAGGGCCGCTTCAGCTCGCCGCAGGAGTTCGAGAACATCATCCTGCGGGCAAATCCGGACGGTTCGCGGGTGCTGATGAAGGACATCGCCCGCGTTGCCTTCGGTGCCAACAACTACGGTTTCGACACCCAGTACAACGGCAAGCCGACCGGTGCCTTCGCCATCCAGCTGCTGCCGGGCGCCAACGCCCTGAACGTGGCCGATGCGGTGCGCGCCAAGATGGACGAGCTGCAGCCCAGCTTCCCGTCCGGGGTGACCTGGTTCTCGCCGTACGACAGCACCACCTTCGTCAAGATCTCCATCCAGGAAGTGGTCAAGACACTGTTTGAAGCAGTGTTCCTGGTGTTCCTGGTGATGCTGATCTTCCTGCAGAACTTCCGCGCCACGCTGATCCCGACCCTGGTCATCCCGGTGGCCCTGCTCGGCACCTTCCTGGGCATGTGGATGATCGGCTTCACGATCAACCAGCTGACCCTGTTCGCGATGGTGCTGGCGATCGGCATCGTGGTCGATGACGCGATCGTGGTGATCGAGAACGTCGAACGCATCATGACCGAGGAAGGCCTGGCGCCGAAGCCGGCCACGCAGAAGGCGATGACCCAGATCACCGGCGCGGTGGTGGCGATCACCGTCGTACTGGCCGCGGTGTTCATCCCGTCCGCCCTGCAGGGCGGTGCCGCCGGTGAGATCTACAAGCAGTTCGCGCTGACCATCGCCATCTCGATGGCGTTCTCGGCGTTCCTGGCTCTGGGCTTCACCCCGGCGCTGTGCGCGACCTTCCTCAAGCCGACGCACAACGACAACCCGAACATCATCTACCGCACCTTCAACAAGTACTACGACAAGATCAGCCATACCTATGTGGGGCACATCACTTCGGCGGTGCGCCATGCACCGCGCTGGATGATCCTGTTCGTGGTGCTGACCGCACTGTGCGGCTTCCTGTTCACCCGCATGCCGGGCAGCTTCCTGCCGGAAGAAGACCAGGGCTATGCGCTGGCGATCGTGCAGTTGCCGCCGGGCTCGACCAAGGGCCAGACCAACGAAGTGTTCGCGCAGATGCGTGGCATCCTGGAAAAGCAGGACGGCTATGAAGGCATGCTGCAGGTGGCCGGTTTCAGCTTCGTCGGTTCCGGCGAGAACGTGGGCATGGGCTTCATCCGCCTGAAGCCATGGGAGGAACGCAAGTTCACCGCGCCCGAGTTCATCCAGAACATGAACGGCGCGTTCTACGGCATCAAGGAAGCGCAGATCTTCGTGGTCAACCTGCCCACCGTGCAGGGCCTCGGCCAGTTCGGCGGCTTCGACATGTGGCTGCAGGACCGCAGCGGTGCCGGCTACGAGCAGCTGACCCAGGCGCGCAACATCCTGCTTGGCCAGGCTGCGCAGAAGCCCGACCATCTGGTGGGCGTACGCCCGAACGGCCTGGAAAACGCCCCGCAGCTGCAGCTGCATGTCGACCGCGTGCAGGCGCAGTCGATGGGCATGTCGGTGTCGGACGTGTACAGCACCATCCAGCTGATGCTGGCCCCGGTGTACGTGAACGACTTCTTCTACGAAGGCCGCATCAAGCGCGTGACCATGCAGGCCGATGGTCCGTACCGCACCGGCCAGGAATCGCTGAAGAGCTTCTACAGCCCGTCCAGCCTGACCAAGAACGCCGATGGCACCAGTTCGATGATCCCGCTCAATACGGTGGTCAAGTCCGAATGGGTGTCGGCACCGCCGTCGCTGAGCCGCTACAACGGCTACTCGGCGATCAACATCGTCGGCTCGCAGGCACCGGGCACCAGCTCGGGTGAGGCGATGCAGACCATGGAAGGCATCGTCAACGACGATCTGCCGGCTGGCTTCGGCTACGACTGGTCGGGCATGTCCTACCAGGAAATCCTGGCCGGCAACGCGGCGACGCTGCTGCTGGTGCTGTCGATCGTGGTGGTGTTCCTGTGCCTGGCCGCGTTGTATGAAAGCTGGTCGATCCCGGTGGCGGTGCTGTTGGTGGTGCCGCTTGGCGTGCTTGGCGCCCTCGGCCTGTCGATGCTGCGTGGCCTGCCGAACGATCTGTTCTTCAAGATCGGCCTGATCACCGTGATCGGCCTGGCCGCGAAGAACGCGATCCTGATCGTGGAGTTCGCGGTGGAGCAGCGCGCAGCAGGCAAGACCCTGCGCGATGCCACCATCGAAGCGGCCCGCCTGCGCTTCCGCCCGATCCTGATGACCTCGTTCGCGTTCATCATGGGCGTGATCCCGATGGCGATCTCCACCGGCGCCGGCGCCAACTCCCGCCACGCCATCGGCACCGGCGTGATCGGCGGCATGCTGTTCGCCACCCTGCTCGGCCTGCTGATGATCCCGGTGTTCTTCGTGGTCGTGCGCCGCATGCTGGGTGACAAGCTGGATGAGTCCTCCAAGGAATTCATGGAGCGCCAGCGCGACGCGGAAGCCGCGCACCGCCCGGATCGTTGATCCGGCGGTGGGTTGAAACGAAAAGGCCCCGGAGCGATCCGGGGCCTTTTTTCTTGCCGCATGGTAGATGCTTCGCCAACCCAGGTTGGCACCTGCCAATGCTGCGGCTGACCCGGTAGTCGCCAACCTTGGTTGGCGCTTTGCAGTGCCACGTGTCAGCGCAGCAGTGCAACCACGGTGCCTATGGTGGCGCCGGAGGCAGGTCGCATCCAGCCCACATTGCGAACACCGGACCGCTGCACCGTATGGGATCGCACGCCACACTCGCGCTCAAGGCGTCTCCCGGGTTCGCAGACAACCCCAACGTTGGATTTCTGGCCGCGCAGAGGTCCGATACGTCCTGATCGTTGCTATCCAGATGTTTCTACGGCAATCGATCCGATGCCGTCCCAGGAGACAAATCATGGATGGAAAAGCTCTACGATTCTTCAGCCGCACCGCTCTGCTGCTCAGCACGTTGTTTGCAGCCGGCAGTATCCAGGAAGCCCGCGCCAAGGGCGTCCTCGTCTGCGACAACTGTCGTGACCCGCGCGCATTGGCACTTTCCTCGGGCACGGGGCCCACCATCGTCGCCGACTTCCAGCAGCGCCGGATTCATGGTTTCGATGTGGAATACGATCGCGAGCTACGTCGCTACCGCGCAACAAGGGCGCAGATTCCCGGGCCAATCAACGCATCCTTCAATCGAATCATGGGCATGCTCGACAACAACGTGCCAACCGTACAGTTCGCGCCGCGGCAGTGGGCCGGAAGAGGAATCCAGTACGAGGTGCATCCAGATGATCCGCAATTCGCCAACGGCATAAGCTTTCCGGAAGAGCACAAGAGCCTCAACGCCTACGATGTCGTTCAGATGGCCACTGAGCGATCAAGACTGGAAGGTGATATTGGCAAGGCGTTCACAGGCGCAACGACTTCGTCGGCCGCCTGGAACAGCATGGCGACGTTCCTTTCGTCGATCGGACTGAGCTTCGTCAGCAAGACCATCGGCATTGACAGCGCCATCTATCGGATCACATGGCGCGATGGTTCAAAAACCACGCTGGTCATCACGCCTTCTGCGGTTGATAGAGCCCGCTATGTGCAAGGTGAAAGCCTTGACGCCAAGGGCAACAAGATTCCGGATGGTGCGGCAACCGATCCGGATTTGGCCCGGAACTTCATCGGCAGCTATCGCTTTGACGATCACGACGAGCTCGAACGATGGGTGGACTCGGCCCGGCTCTATGGCGTGACCATGCATCCGGGAATGCCACAGGAATCACTTCAGATCGTCTGTGAATGGAATGGAAAGGATATTGTTTGCCGATTGCCACGTTGATCGTACAAAAGAAACGGGGCGGCAATCGCCGCCCCGTCGGGTCCATCAGCGCAGCCCGGTCTCGTTGCGGGCAATCACCAGGCGCTGGATTTCCGAGGTGCCCTCGTAGATCTCGGTGATCTTGGCATCACGGAAGTAGCGCTCCAGCGGCATTTCCTTCGAATATCCCATGCCGCCATGAATCTGCACGGCCTGATGGGTGATCCACATCGCCGCTTCCGAGGCGGTCAGCTTGGCCACCGCCGCTTCGGTGCTGAAGCGCTTGCCCTGGCCCTTCACCCACGCCGCGCGCAGGGTCAGCAGCAGCGCTGCGTCCAGCTTGCACTTCATGTCGGCGATCTTGGCCTGGGTCATCTGGAAGGTACCAATGGCCGCGCCGAACGCCTTGCGCTCCTTCACGTACTCCAGGGTCGCTTCATAGGCGGCACGGGCGATGCCGATGGCCTGCGAGGCGATACCGATGCGGCCAGCATCGAGCACGCTCATGGCGATCTTGAAGCCCTCGCCTTCCTGGCCCAGCACGTCTTCAGCCTGCGCCACGTAGTCGTTGAACTCGATCTCGCAGGTGGCCGAAGCGCGGATGCCGAGCTTCGGCTCCGTCTTGCCGCGACCGAAGCCCGCCTTGTCGGTATCGATGATGAAGGCGGTGATGCCGCGCGCGCCCTTTTCCGGCTCGCTCATTGCGAACAGCACGATGTACTTGGCCACCGGGCCGGAGGTGATCCAGCTCTTCTTGCCGTTGATGACGAAGGTGCCATCGGCCTGCTTCACTGCACGGCAGCGCATGGCGGTGGCGTCCGAACCGGACTGCGGCTCGGTCAGCGCGAACGCGCCGATGGCCTCGCCTTCGGCGATGGCACGCACGTAGGTCTGCTTCTGTTCCTCGGTACCGTGGGTGAGGATGCCGTTGCAGAACAGCGAGTTGTTGACCGACATGATGGTCGAGTGGGCAGCGTCGGCGGCGGCGACCTCCACCATCGCCAACACGTACGCCACCGGGTCCATGCCCGCGCCACCGTATTCGGTCGGCACTTCGATGCCCATCAGGCCGTTTTCGCCCAGCAGGCGGATGTTGTCCAGCGGGAACTCGCCGGTGCGGTCATGGTGCTCCGCGCTGGGGGCGATCTTTTCCTGCGCGATGCGCCGCGCCACGTCCTGCAGCATCAACTGCTCTTCAGTAAAGCTGAAATCCACAACACCCTCCCGGGTACATGAAGTTATGGGCCGCGCACCGCGCGCCCAGGTGCCTCGATTGTACCGGGGCCCGCCAGTTTCCGTACGCCAGCGACTTGACCGCGGCAGGCGTTCTCAGCGAATATATCTCTATATCGCGATAGGTAGATATTTATGGATCTGGAAGACTGGTCGACCCGCCTCAAGGTGTTCGCCGATGCCACCCGCGTGCGCCTGCTGGCGCTGCTGGAGCAGGAGGAACTGACCGTGGCCGAACTGTCGGCGATCACCCGGCTGGCACAGCCGCGGGTGTCCACCCACCTGGCGCGCCTGAAGGAAGCCGGCCTGGTCCGCGACCGCCGTGCGGGCGTGTCGGCCTATTACCGCTTCGACGAGGCCCAGCTGGACCCGGCGCAGCGTGCATTGTGGCATGCCTTGAGCAATGGAAGCGACGACCCGTTGCTGCGGCAGGACGCTGAACGTGTCGCCGCCGTGCTGGCCCACCGTGCCTCCGACCAGAACTGGGCCGACAGCGTGGCCGGCGACATGGAGCGCCACTATTCTCCCGGCCGCACCTGGGAAGCCCTCGCGCGTACCGCGTTGCCGCTGCTGGAGACCGGCGACGTGCTGGACATCGCCTCCGGTGACGGCGTGCTGGCCGAACTCGTCGCCCCGCATGCCAAGCGCTACATCTGCATCGATACCAGCGCGCGCGTGGTTGCCGCCGCCAGCGAGCGCCTGCGCCGCCTGCCCAATGTGGAAGTGCGCGAGGGCGACATGCATGCGCTACCGTTCAAGGACGGCAGCTTCGACCTGGTGGTGCTGATGCATGCGCTGACCTACGCCAGCAAACCGGCGCAGGCGGTGACCGAAGCCGCACGCGTGCTGCGCCCTGGCGGCCGCCTGCTGCTGTGCAGCCTGGCCCGCCACGAGCACAAGGCGGCGGTGGAGGCCTACGGCCACGTCAACCTCGGCTTCAGCGACAAGGAGCTGCGCAGGTTCGTCGACAAGGCCGGCCTGCAGGTGTCCAGCCTGGAGACAGTCACCCGCGAAAAGCGTCCGCCGCACTTCGAAGTGATTTCGCTGATCGCCAACAAGCCCTGAGCCCGAGACCGCCATGCCTGCCCTGCCCTGGATGCATCCTGATCGTGCCAACGCCCTGCTCGACGCCCTGCGCGAGCGGATCCTGATCATCGACGGCGCGATGGGTACGATGATCCAGCGCCATGGCCTGCAGGAAGACGACTACCGGGGCGAGCGCTTCGCCGGTGGCTACGATCATGTGCATGGCCCCGCTTGCGACCACGCCGTGCAGGAAGGGCATGACCTGAAGGGCAACAACGATCTGCTGCTGCTGACCCGGCCGCAGATCGTCGCCGACATCCATACCGCCTACCTCGAAGCGGGCGCGGATCTGGTCGAGACCAACACGTTCAACGCCACGTCGGTCAGCCAGGCCGACTACCACCTCGAACACCTGGTGTACGAATTGAACAAGGCTGGCGCAGCGGTGGCACGCACCTGCTGCGATACAGTAGCCGCAACCACACCAGGCAAGCCACGCTTCGTGATCGGGGTGATCGGCCCGACCAGCCGCACCGCCTCGATCAGTCCCGATGTCAACGATCCGGGCTTTCGCAACACCAGCTTCGACGAGCTTCGCGACACGTACCGCGAAGCCATTGACGGCCTGATCGACGGCGGCGCCGACACCATCATGGTCGAGACCATCTTCGACACGCTCAATGCCAAGGCCGCGCTGTATGCACTGGAGGAGGCCTTCGATGCACGCGGCGCAAGGTTGCCCGTGATGATCTCCGGCACCATCACCGATGCCTCTGGGCGCACGCTGTCCGGGCAGACCGCCGAGGCCTTCCACGCGTCGCTCGCGCATGCGCGCCCATTGTCGATCGGCCTGAACTGCGCACTGGGTGCCGACGCGATGCGCCCGCACGTGGAAACCCTTTCGCAGGTCGCCGACTGCTACGTCAGCGCGCACCCCAACGCAGGCCTGCCCAATGCCTTCGGCGAGTACGACGAGACGCCCGAGGACATGGCCAGCACCCTGCGCGGTTTCGCCGAGGATGGCCTGTTGAACCTGGTCGGTGGCTGCTGTGGCTCCACCCCTGACCATATCCGCGCAATCGCCGAGGCCGTGGCCGGGCTGCCGCCGCGCGCCCTGCCCGGTATCCAGGAGCAGGCCGCATGAATGTCGCCGCCACCGTTCCGCACTTCCCGCCCTATTGCTGTTGAGCTGACGCCTGCCATGACGCCTGTCCGCCCTACCCGCCTGTCCGGCCTGGAACCTCTGGTCATCACTCCGGACCTTCTGTTCATCAACGTCGGCGAGCGCACCAACGTCACCGGCAGCGCGCAGTTCCGCAAGCTGGTCAAGGAAGGCCGCTACGAAGAAGCGGTGGACGTGGCCCGCCAGCAGGTGGCCAGCGGCGCGCAGATCCTCGACGTCAACATGGACGAGGGCCTGATTGATTCGGAAGCGGCGATGACCCGCTACCTCAACCTGATCATGTCCGAGCCGGACATCGCCCGTATTCCGGTGATGGTCGACTCCTCCAAGTGGAGCGTGATCGAGGCCGGCCTGAAGTGCCTGCAGGGCAAGAGCGTGGTCAATTCGATCTCGCTGAAGGAAGGCGAGGCGCTGTTCCGCGAGCACGCACGCAAGGTCCTGCGCTATGGCGCGGCCGCGGTGGTGATGGCATTCGACGAAAGCGGCCAGGCTGACACCTGCGCACGCAAGGTCGAGATCTGCACCCGCGCCTACCGCATCCTGGTCGACGAGATCGGCTTCCCACCGCAGGACATCATCTTCGACCCGAACATCTTCGCCGTCGCCACTGGCATCGAAGAGCACGACAACTATGCGGTGGACTTCATTGAAGCCACCCGCATCATCAAGCAGACGCTGCCGCACTGCCATGTGTCCGGCGGTGTTTCCAACGTCTCGTTCTCGTTCCGCGGCAACGAAACGGTGCGCCAGGCCATCCACTCGGTGTTCCTGTACCACGCCATTGCCGCCGGCATGGACATGGGCATCGTCAACGCCGGCGCCATGCCGATCTACGACGAACTGGAACCGGAACTGCGCGAGCGCGTGGAGGATGTGATCCTCAACCGCCGCAGCGATGCCACCGAGCGCCTGCTGGAAATCGCCGAGCGCTACAAGGGCAAGAAGGGCGCGGCGAAGACCGAAGACCTCGCCTGGCGCGAGAAGCCGGTGGCGCAGCGCCTGGCGCACGCGCTGGTGCACGGCCTGGATGCCTTCGTGGAAGAAGACACCGAACTGGCCCGGCAGGCGTCCAGCCGCCCGCTGGACGTGATCGAAGGTCCGTTGATGGATGGCATGAACGTGGTCGGCGACCTGTTCGGCGCCGGCAAGATGTTCCTGCCGCAGGTGGTGAAATCCGCGCGCGTGATGAAGAAGGCCGTGGCCTACCTGCTGCCCTACATCGAGGCCGAGAAGGCGCGCAGTGGCGACACCGCCAAGAGCAACGGCAAGATCATCATGGCCACGGTGAAGGGTGATGTGCATGACATCGGCAAGAACATCGTCGGCGTAGTCTTGGCCTGCAACAACTTCGAGGTGGTCGACCTTGGCGTGATGGTGCCGGCGCAGAAGATCCTTGATGCCGCGCGCGAGCACAACGCCGACCTGATCGGCCTGTCCGGCCTGATCACTCCATCACTGGAAGAGATGAGCCACGTGGCCCGGGAGATGCAGCGCCAGGGCTTCGACCTGCCGCTGCTGATCGGTGGAGCGACCACCTCGCGCGCGCACACCGCGCTGAAGATCGACCCACATTACAAGGCGCCCACGGTGTGGGTGAAGGACGCCTCGCGCGCGGTCGGCGTGGCCCAGTCGCTGATCTCGCGTGACCTGCGCGAGGCCTTCGTAGCCGCCAACGAGGCCGACTATGCCGAGATCCGCGCGCGCCATCGCAACCGTGGCGATGCCAAGCGCCTGGTTTCGCTGGAACACGCGCGTGGGCAGAAATTCCAGGGCGGCTGGGACAGCTACACGCCGCCGGCACCGAACCAGCCCGGCCTGCACGTATTTGACGACTACCCGCTGGCCGAACTGGTCGACTACATCGACTGGACGCCGTTCTTCCAGGCCTGGGAGCTGGCCGGCAAGTTCCCGGCCATCCTCACCGACGAAATCGTCGGCACCCAGGCCAGCGATCTGTACAGGGACGCCCGCGCGATGCTTGAGCGCATCGTCAATGGGAAATGGCTGACCGCCAAGGCCGTGTTCGGCCTGTGGCCGGCCAACAGCATCGGCGACGACGTGCGCGTGCAGCACCCGCAGGGCGAGACCACCCTGCACTTCCTGCGCCAGCAGGTGGACAAGCCGGCCGAGCGCCCGGATTTCTGCCTGGCCGATTTCATCGCCCCGGCCGACAGCGGCAGGCAGGATTGGATCGGCGCCTTCGCCGTCACTGCCGGCATCGGCATCGACGCGCACGTAGCGCGCTTCGAAGCCGACCACGATGACTACAACGCGATCCTGCTGAAGGCCCTCGCCGATCGCTTCGCCGAAGCGCTGGCCGAGCGCCTGCACCAGCGCGTGCGCATCGAATTCTGGGGCCATGAGCACGCCGAGACGCTGGACAACGAGGCGCTGATCGACGAGCAGTACCGTGGCATCCGCCCGGCACCGGGTTACCCCGCCTGCCCGGAGCACAGCGAAAAGCGACGCCTGTTCGACCTGCTGCAGGCCGAAGCCAACGCCAGCATGGAACTGACCGAGAGCTTCGCGATGCTGCCTACGGCGGCCGTTTCGGGCTACTACTTCAGCCATCCGCAGAGCCAGTACTTCGTGGTCGGCCGCCTCAGCCGCGAGCAGGTCAGCGACTACGCCCGCCGCAAGGGCGTGGACCGCGCCCAGGCCGAGCGCTGGCTGGCCTCCAACCTCGACTACGACCCCGAATGACACAGAAAGGGGACGGAGGGGATTAAGTCGTTTTGGGCACAAACGACTTAATCCCCTCCGTCCCCTTTTCGCTTCATCATTGCCCTGGGCTTTGACAGTTTCTCGTCCGGTGTCGTTTGCCCTGGTCGGCGCACTGCTGTGCTTCTTCGCACCGAGCCTGCCACTGATCCGCGCACGCCGGAGCCGGTCCTACTGCTGCAGCAGTACCTGCTGCAGCGACGGCAGCAGCACACGGTTGCCATGCGCGCTGAGGTGATCGCCATCGAAGAACAACGGCCGGCCATCGCGCTGCGCCGGGCACAGCACGTCATCACACAGCACCGGCATCGGATCCCACAGCACACCCCCTGGCAGGCCATCGACCACCTGCTGCAGGCTGCCCAGCATCGGCGCACGCAGCGTTTCCATCGCCTCACGCGTGCTGTCCAGGCCGTTGCGGCAGACCTCGTTGCGTGAATTGAAGCGGTCAGAGCAGCGATACGGCGGCGCCGGCAGCACCGGTTTGGGCGCCTCCAGCACAATTCGCACACCGCGCTCGGCCAACGGTTTCCACTGGGTGATCGCCTCGGCCACTTCGGCTTCGCGTCCTGCAGTGGCTTCCGGGGTCAGCTCGCCCGCCAGCTGCGCCTGCGCATCGAACAATACGAACTGATCGGACAAGCGCGGTATCCGCAGCGACACCAGCACCACGGCATCACCTGGCTGCGCACGCTGCGTGACATCGGCGAGCATCGCTGCGTCGAAATCACTGCAACCGGCACCCGCGCCGCGCCACTTCTGCAGGCTCACCTGCGGGCATCCACCACGACCGTAGAGAATCACCTCCGAGCCACTCTCAAGCGCCAGCCGCTGCAGCAGCTCGATGTAGGCCATTGCATGCGAATCGCCAGCAACGAACACCTGCTTCGGCGCACCGGCACGCACCGGCCGATCGCAGTCACCACGCGCATAGGTCCGCATGCTGCCACCTTCGAAGCGTCGCTTGGTGGTCACCAGGCTGCAGTCGGGATAGTCGCCTGCCACGCTCTTGCCGTTGGGATACCAGTCGCCGGGATGCCGACTGACCGTGCTCAGTGATATCCGCGGTGCCTGCAGGTACAGCAGCGTCTGGGTGCCGGCCGCGACCAGCAGCACAGCCGAACCTGCCAGCACCCAGCGACCCGGGCGCAGACGCTGCGCCAAGGGGCCCCGGAACGGTTGCTCCACCCAGCGCCACGACAACCACGACAGCAGCAGCACCAGCGCCATCGCAGCGCTCATCTGCAGGGGTGTCTGCAGGCCCACGGTCCAGCGCATCAGCACGAGTACCGGCCAGTGCCACAGATACAGCGAGTACGACAGCAGGCCGATGGAGCGCATCGGCCTGCTGGCCAACAGGCGTGCCACCCAGGACCGGGGATGATGATGCAGCGCCCACAGCAGGCCTGCCGCAGCAAAGGTCGGCAGCAGGCCATCAGGCCACGGCGAACGTCCGGCCCGTGCGGTCCACAATGCCCAGCACAGCAAGGCCAGCGCCACCATCGCGAGCAGCGAGAACACGGGCACAGCGCGCTTCAGTGCAATCGTCGTCACCGCATCCACTGGCTGGCGAACATGCAGCAGCTGGAACAGCAGTACGCCAACACCCAGCTGCCACAGCCGCGTAGTGGTGGCGTAGAACGCCCACGATGGCGGCGCCTCGCGCAGGCCCAGCACCGCCGCATGCAGCAGCGACGCCGCGCTGACCATGGCAAACAGGCCAAGGCTGATCCAACGCCCGCGCACGCCGCGCGCCCAGGCCAGGAACAGCAGCGGGAACAGCAGGTAGAACTGCTCCTCCACGCCCAGCGACCAGGTATGGGTATAGGGATTGAATTCGGCCTTGGGCGCGAAATAATCGTTGCCGATCAGCGCCAGCACCCAGTTGCTGAAGCCGAAGAATGCCATCAGCCCGGTCTTGTCACTGGCCTCGCTGAGCCAGGACTCGGGAATGAACAGCACGCTGCCGACGGCGGTCAACAGCAGGCAGCTGATCAGCGCAGGTGCGATGCGGCGGATGCGTCGCGAATAGAAGCGCAGCATCGACTGCCACAGCGACTACGGCGGCAGCCGGTGCACCGACGCGCTGACCACGAACCCGGAAATGACGAAGAACACGTCTACGCCGGTGAACCCGCCCGGCAACCAGGCCGGGTCCAGGTGGAACACGATGACGGCCAGCACGGCAATCGCGCGCAGGCCGTCAATGTGCGGCACGTAGCCACGGCTTGGATCAGCGGTCATCCCTTCCCCCAACCGCGGGGGCAGTGCCGTCCGCGGTGGTTGCGCCTTTACCAGACCAGGTCGTCCGGCACCTGGTACTGCGGATCCGCATACGGATCTTCCTCGGCCGGCGCATTCGGATCGACCTTCAGCGCCACCGAGGCGGCGAACACCGCCTCGGACTGTGCCAGCACGTCGGCCGTTACCAGCAGGTAGCGGCCATTGAGCTGGACCACACCCAGCTCACCGGCATTGAGCGCGGTCAGCTGTTCGGCGGTCACATAGATGCGCTTGATCTTGCCGCCATACGGGAAGTGGCGGGCGATGTCCGCTGCCTCGGCGTTGAGGCTCTTGTCCTTCAGCAGTTCTTCCAGCTTGGCCTTCGCCTCGCGGCGCACGCGTGCTTCTTCCTGCTTCAGGCGCTCGGTCTCGATGCGCTCTTCCTTCTCCCGCTGCGCCCGGATGGCATAGGCCTTGGCCAGGTCCATCTCTTCGGTGCTGCGCGGCTTGCGCGGGCCCTGCTGGCCCTGGCCACCGCGCGCATGCCCGCCGGGCTTGCCCGCGCCATGGCCCTGCCCACGACGCTCACCGGGCTTGTGCTCGCCCTTGCCTGCGCCCTGCGGCTTTCCATTGCCGTTGCCGTTGCCACCCTTGCCCTGCGGGCGGCCATCACGGCGGGGGCCATCATTCTTGCGCTCGGGCTTGGGCGCGGGCTTGAAGCCCAGGCCCATCAGCTGGTCGCGGAGGGTATCGCTCATAGGATTCGGATCAGTAGTGCGGCGGCGGCGGTTCGCTCGCCGGATCGGAAGAATTCAGTGCGTTGCGGACCTTGCCCAGGTCTTCCAGCAGCACGCGCAGCACATCGGCGTTGCGCATGCCCTGCATGCGGGCATCAGCCAGCGCGTCGCTCAGCTCGGCCAGCGCCTGTTCCTGGAAGGACACGCGCATTTCCAGCTCGACCAGGCGCGCTTCCAGCGCCTGCTCGCGTTCAGTGGGCAGATCAGACATGCAACGAGCGCCCCCGGCCAATGCCGTAGTACGCAAGACCTGCGGCTTCCACTTCGCCCGGCTCATACAGGTTGCGGCCGTCGAACACCGCCGCATCCTTCAGCTGCTCGCGCAGCTTCTGGAAGTCGGGGCTGCGGAACTGCTTCCACTCGGTGACCACCACCAGCGCGTCGGCACCCTGCAGCGCTTCATCGGCACTGTTGCAGAACACCAGGTCATCGCGTTCGCCGAAGATGCGCTGCGACTCGTGCATCGCCTCCGGATCGTAGGCACGCACCGTCGCACCGCCTTCCCACAGCTGCGCCAGCAGTCGACGGCTGGAGGCCTCACGCATGTCGTCGGTGTTCGGCTTGAAGGCCAGACCCCATACGGCGAAGGTCTTTCCACGCACGCCCTCGTCCTCGCCCTTGTCGTAATGACGCTGGATGAGGGCAAACAGATGGCCCTTCTGCGCATCGTTGACCGCTTCAACCGCATTGAGCAGCTTCGGCTCAAGGCCATACTGCTGGGCGGTACGGGCCAATGCCTGCACGTCCTTGGGGAAGCACGAGCCGCCGTAACCGGCACCCGGATAGATGAAGTGCCAGCCGATGCGTGGATCCGAACCAATGCCCTGGCGGACCTGCTCGACATCGGCACCGACGCGTTCAGCGATGTTGGCGATTTCATTCATGAACGAAATCTTGGTCGCCAGCATCGCATTGGCGGCGTACTTGGTCAGTTCGGCCGAACGCACGTCCATTTCCACCACGCGGTCGTGGTTGCGGTTGAACGGCGCGTACAGGCGACGCATCACCGCCACCGACTCTTCGTTCGCCGCACCGATGATGATGCGGTCCGGGCGCATGCAGTCCGCAACCGCATCGCCTTCCTTCAGGAATTCCGGGTTGGACACCACGTCGAAGGCGATGTCCGCGCCACGCGCGGCCAGCTCTTCGGCAATGGCGGCACGCACCTTGTCGGCGGTGCCGACCGGCACCGTCGACTTGTTCACCACCACGGTCGGCACACTCATGTGCCGACCAATGGTCCGGGCTACGGCAAGCACGTATTGAAGATCGGCACTGCCATCCTCGTCCGGTGGCGTACCAACGGCGATGAACACCACCTGGCCGTGATCGATGGCGGCCGCGGCATCCGTGGTGAACGCCAGCCGCGCTGCGGCATGGTTGGCCTTCACCATCGGCTCCAGGCCGGGTTCATAGATCGGGATGATGCCCTGGTTGAGGCCATCCACCTTGGCCTGGTCGATATCGACACAGACCACCTGATGACCAACATTGGCCAGGCAGGTACCGGTCACCAGTCCAACGTAGCCGGTACCAAAAATCGCAACGCGCATATCCGTATTCGCTCCTGAATGACTTACGGCAGAACGCCCAGCAGCTCGACGTCGAACGTCAGAGTCGCGTTCGGGCCGATCGGGCCGCCCGGGGTGCCGTTCTCACCGTAGGCGAGTTCGCCCGGGATCCAGAAGCGGTACTTCGAACCGACCGGCATCAGCGCGACGCCTTCGGTCCAGCCCTTGATCACCTGGTCCAGACCGAACTCGGCCGGCTGGCGGCCGTAGGAACTGTCGAACACGGTGCCGTTGAGCAGCTTGCCTTCGTAGTTCACGCGCACCTTGCTGCTCGGCAGCGGGCGCTCGCCGCTACCCGGGCGGATCACCTGGTACTGCAGGCCCGACGAGGTGGTCACCACGCCCGGCTGGGTCTTGTTCTTGGCCAGGAATGCGTTGCCTTCCGTGCGGTTGGTCTGCTCAGCCTGGGCGGCCTTGGCCTGCATTTCAGCCTGCTTGGCACCCATGAAGGCCTGGATGGTGGCGGTCGCGTCAGCTTCCGTCATCTTCGGCTGGCCCTTGGTCAGGCCGGTGCTGATTGCGTCAAACAACGAGGCGACATCGATATCGTCCTTCAGCTGCGCCAGCGACGGACCCACCGAGTAGGAGCCGATCATCTGCGACACCTTGACGCGGTCGACCTTCGGCGGCTGCGAGCCCGGTGCCACGCCCGGCACCTGCTGGCCGCTGCGGGCCATCACGACCTGGCGCAGGGCGGCATCGGTGGCCTTGGCCTGTTCCTGGGTGATCTGCGGCTGCAGGCCCTCGAACGAACGCTCAACGGCGGTGCGCAGGGCGGCCACATCGATCTCATCGGCGATCGGGGTGAACGACTTGGCGACATCAAGGCCGATGGCGTAGCCGAGCTTCTGCTTGGGGGAATTCAAGGTTGCGGTCTCCTTGGCGGCTGCGGGGGCAGCCGGTTGTTGCGACAGAGCGACACCCGAAGTGCCCATCGCCAGAATCAGAACCGACGCCGCGGCGCCGCGCATTCCCATCTTCATTCGCTGCATTCCTGGAAGTGTCTGGGCGCCGACGTCGGCGCGAAAAGAAACATTGTCGCACGCATGCCGTCGATGTCGAGGCATGCGTGCTGGATATCAATGCGTGGCGGCTGCCGCCAGCGCCTTGTCGATGGCCGCGGTCAGCTGCGGATCGTCCGGCGTCACCTTGCTGGCGAACTGGGCAATGACCTTGCCATCGCGGCCCACGAGGTACTTGTGGAAGTTCCAGGCCGGCGCAACGCCGGTCGCTGCGGTCAACCGCTGGTACAGCGGCGTGGCCTGCGTGCCGACCACATGCACCTTCTCGAACATCGGGAACTTGACGCCGTAGGTCAGGGTGCAGAAGTCCTGGATCTGCTTCTCGTCACCCGGTTCCTGGCCCTTGAAGTCATTGGAAGGAAAGCCCAGCACCGCAAAACCGCGGCCTGCATAGCGCTTCTGCAGCGCCTCCAGCCCTTCGTACTGCGGCGTGTAGCCACACTTGCTGGCGGTATTGACCACCAGCAGCACCTGCCCGTGATAGCGCTGCTGCAGATTCACCTGCTGCTTGCTGGCCAACGGCCGGTATTCCAGATCGAGCAGGTCGGCCGCCAGCGCACTGGCGGAACCGGCGGCGCCGGCCACCATCAGGGCCAGCAGGGACAGGCCGCGCAGGCGGCACGGGGAAACGGTCGGCAGGGGCATCAGAGGCGGTCCGCGGTAGCCATTCACAAGGCCCGGCCAGTGCTGGCCGGGAATCGGCCGAACTATAGCACCGGGCTCTGGAGCCCCTGATGGCACAGGTCCCCCCGGGCTTTGCGCGGCGTGGCGAATGTGCTGCCCGGGCGCCATCGAAGGCGCAGTGGTGACATAGCATGGACATCACTGAATGGAAGGCCGGCCCGAAAAGCCCCCTGCAGAAGATTCATTTCCCTTTTAAATCAATCGACTAAAGGGATGTTTCAGCAATCTGACCACCCCTGCCATCAGTTGGGGACGGCAAGGGGTTGCACGTAGGCGTGCCGGTGTTATAGTTGCATACAACACCAGTCACCTGAGACAGGGGGAAGCCATGAACGTCCGGATCCGTCGCAACCTCACCGCACCCGCGGCCGTCGCTGTTTCGACCCTGCTCGTGCTGGCCTGGTGGGCCACGCCCACCGCCCCTGTTTCCGCCGCTGCTGAAAGTGCGCAGGACGCGACTCTCTCCCCCGCAGGGAACGCCCCCTCCTCCCCCCCTCCCCCGCGTCGGCTGCACAGCGCGCTGTCCATGCCGTATTTCTCGTTCGCCCAGCCGCTGACCCCACGGAGCTGAACATGAGCGACATCCAGTGGAGCGACGGCGCTCCCATCTACCGTCAGTTGAAGGAGCGCGTGATCGCCATGATGCTCGACGGAATCCTCAAGCCGGGCGATGCCCTGCCTTCGGTGCGCCAGGTGGCCGCCGACTATCAACTCAACCCCATCACCGTTTCGCGCGCTTACCAGGAGCTGGCCGACGAAGGCCTGGTCGAGAAGCGCCGCGGCCTGGGCATGTTCATGACCGAGCAGGCGGCCACGCAGCTGCGCAGCAGCGAGCGCGACCGTTTCCTCAACGAAGAATGGCCGGCGGTTCTGGAGCGCATCCAGCGCCTGGGCCTGAGCCTCGACGAATTGCTGCCCCAGGGGAAAGTCTGATGAATAGCACTGCAAGTGAGTCGGTCATCACCGCCCGAGGCCTGCGCAAGGCCTACAAGACCACAGTCGCCCTCGACAACGCCAGTTTCAGCATTCCAAGCGGACGCATCGTCGGCCTGATCGGGCCCAATGGCGCCGGCAAGACCACCGCGCTGAAGGCCATTCTTGGGCTGACCTCGGTGGAGGGTGAACTGAGCGTGCTCGGCCGCGACCCGCGACTGCACCGCGACGAACTGATGAACGACATCTGCTTCATTGCCGACGTCGCCGTGCTGCCGCGCTGGCTGAAGGTCCGCGAGGCGATCGATTTCGTGGCCGGCGTGCACCCGCGCTTCGACCGTGCCCGCTGCGAGCGCTTCCTGGCCAACACCAAGCTGCAGCCGAAGCAGCGCGTGCGCGAACTGTCCAAGGGCATGATCGTGCAGCTGCACCTGGCACTGGTGATGGCCATCGATGCCCGCATCCTGGTGCTGGACGAGCCCACCCTGGGCCTGGACATCCTGTACCGCAAGGAGTTCTACCAGCGCCTGCTGGAAGACTATTTCGACGAACAGAAGACCATCATCGTCACCACCCACCAGGTGGAGGAGATCGAGCACATCCTCAGCGACGTCATGTTCATCCGTGATGGCCGCATCGTGCTCGACGCGGAAATGGACGACGTCGGCCAGCGCTATACCGAGCTGCTGGTCAATGCCGACCAGCTGGACACCGCGCGCGCCCTGAAGCCGATCGACGAGCGCAGCCTGGCGTTCGGCAAGACAGTGATGCTGTTCGATGGCGTGCCGCGCACCCAGCTTTCCTCTCTCGGCGAGACCCGCATCCCGGGCCTGGCCGACCTGTTCGTCGCCATCATGAAGGGGACCTACGCATGAATGCCGTCAACCACCCCGTCAGCCCGATCGGCACCCTGCGCTGGCTGCTCAAGCGCGAGTACTGGGAGAACCGCGGCGGCTTCCTGTATGCCCCGTTGATCGCGGGCCTGATCTCACTGGTGATGAGCATCGCCGGCATTGCCTTCGGCCTGTTCGCGCTGAACCGTGCAGCACGCGACGGCGGCCTGCACATCGATGGCGAGAACGTGAACATCAACGGCCTGAACCTGGCCCTGCTCACCCGTGACATCAGTGCCAAGGACCTTGCTGATCTTGGCAACGGCCTGGACCTGACTCTGGTACTCAGTTCAAGCTGGCCGTTCGTGGTGCTGGCCTTCGTCGTGTTCTTCTACTGCCTGGGCGCCCTCTACGACGATCGCCGTGACCGCAGCATCCTGTTCTGGAAGTCGTTGCCGCTGTCGGACACGCAGACCGTGCTGTCCAAGGTGATCAGCGCACTGATCGTGGCACCATTGATCGCGGTCATCGCCGGCATCCTCACCATGTTTGGCTTCATGCTGATCATCAGCGCCGTCGCACTGCTGCACGGCGGCAGCCCGATGACCCTGATCTGGGGCCCGGCCAGCCCGCTGATCCTGGCCGCTGGGCACCTGGCCTGGATTCCGGTCTATGCCCTGTGGGCCCTGCCCACCGCCGGCTGGCTGTTGCTGTGCTCGGCATGGGCCAGGAGCAAGCCGTTCCTGTGGGCGGTAATGTTGCCGCTGTTTGCCGGCATCATTGTCAGCTCCACCAAGATGATGCCGCTGTTCGGCCTGACCACCGGCTGGTTCTGGCAGAACATCGTCGGCCGCCTGCTGCTGGGCGGCGTGCCCGGCATGGACCTGCTGTATCGCCTCGGCGCCGACGAAGCATCGCGCCGCGATCTGGACTCGGTCGTCAGCCTGATGTCCCCCACCTCGCAGCTGAAGTCGCTGGCGATGCCGGAGCTGTGGATCGGCGCCGTCGTCGGTGCAGCGTTCATCTTCCTTGCCATCCGCCTGCGCAAGCGCGCCGGCGAGATCTGATCCCATCCATCCGGAGGCACCACCCATGCGTTCTTTGCTCGCCTGTTCTGCGTTGTTGCTGTTGCCGTTGTCGGCGCTGGCCGCCGATGCTCCGAACTGCAAGTTCACTGCCGCCCGCGCACTGAAGCTGGACGTGGCTGGTGCCAGGACGGTGGTGTTCGAGGTCAATCAGCATGACCTGAAGGTGGTCGCCAGCGCTGGCGGCGGCCAGCTGGACGGCCGCGCCTGCGCGTCCAGCCAGGAATGGCTGGACCAGCTGGTGCTGGAGCAGCGCAAGGTCGGCGACAAGCTGGTGGTGAGCCTGCGCCGCGACGGCCGCCAAAGCGGCATCAGCCTGGGCAACAGCTACGCCTGGCTGGATATCCGTGGCAGCGTGCCGGACAACATGCCGCTGCAGTTCAAGATCGGCTCGGGCGATGCCAGCGTGGAGAACGCACAGTCGCTGAGCGTGGATGTGGGTTCCGGTGATGCCGTGGTCCGCGGTACCCGCGGCAGCATCCACGCTGCAGTGGGTTCGGGCGACCTCAACATCGATGGCGGCAGCTCCCTGAATCTGCTGTCGCTGGGTTCCGGCGACGTCACCGTACGCAACATCAGCGGCGATGCCAGCACCGGTACCGTCGGCTCCGGTGACCTGAAGATCAGCGATGTGCGTGGCAACGCGCGGCTGGATACCGTGGGCTCGGGTGATATCGAGTTCAAGCGCGTGCAGGGCAGCGTTGAAGTGGGCGTGGTCGGCTCCGGCGGGGTCGATCTGGCCGACATCGGCGGCAACGTGCATGTCCGCAGCCACGGCTCGGGCGACATCAACGTCGACGGCGTGCGCGGCACGCTGACCGTCGACCACAGCGGCAGCGGTGACGTCGATCATCGCAACGTCAGCGGCCGGGTCACTCTGCCGCGCAGCAAGTAAACCCTCTTCCAGACACTACCAGGGGAACACCATGAACCTGTTGCGCCTGTTGCCCGCTGTGCTGCTGTCCCTGCCGCTCATCGCCTGCGGCGGCACGTCGTCAGCACCCGACAAGACCGTTGGCAAGAGTGTGGCCGAAGCCACAGGCGGCGTCGGCGAGACCGTCAGGAACGCCATGGACGATGCCCGCAAGGATATCGCCCAGGGCAACATCAAGATCTCGGCGGACAAGCAGCCGCGTGCGGAGATCACGCCGGATGGCCGCCTGCTGATCGCGGGCAAGGAGATCGCCGCCAACGATATCCAGCGCCGTCATCTGCAGGACTACCGCGGCCACGTGGTCGCCATCGCGATGGACGGCATGGATGTCGGCCTGGCCGGCGCCAAACTGGGTGCCAGTGCTGCCGGCGAAGCGCTGAAGGGCATTTTCAGTGGCGACAGCGAAGGTGTCGAAAAGCGCATCAATGCCGAAGCCGAGAAGATCGAAGCCCAGGCCAAGCGCATCTGCGACCGCCTTCCGGCGATGCTGGCCAGCCAGCAGGCGCTCGCACGTGAACTGCCGGCATTCAAGCCCTACGCGACCATGGACCAGGGCGACGTGGACGACTGCGGCAAGGACACCGTGGTCCAGCGCTAGGCCTGTGACAGATCAGCGCACCCGGCCGGCAGCGGCGTCTGGCTGCCGGCCGTAGTGCGCCGCCCGGCTTACAATGGCGGCCCCGGACGCCCCCGAACCGAATGTCATGAAGAAGCTGTTTCTGCTGTTGACCGCCCTGCTCTGCCTTGGCCTGGCCGGCTGTGACCAGGAGTACCGCAACCACCGCGCCGAGCGTGGCAAGCCCAAGATTTCCGTCAGCGAAGGCATGGTCACCGTGCGTCGCCCGCCCGCGCCGAACATCATCATCCTCGCCGACGGCACGATGAAGATGGACGAGATCCAGATTCCGCTGGACGACGGGCAGAAACAGATGCTGCAGACCATGTTCGGCAAGCTGCAGGTGCTGCGCCAGAACACCCTGGTGGCCGCACCGGCCGATCCCAACATGCAGCCGGTGAAGATCCAGCCGCCGGAGGGCATGGACGTGATTCCGGCGGACCTGATCCAGCGCATCCCGGAGTTCAAGGATTACACCGACACCTTCGGCAACATCGTCGCCGACCGTCGTTGAAGAAAAACGCCGCCCGAGGGCGGCGTTCTTCGTTGACCCGGTAGCGCCGGGCACGGCCCGGCGCTACCCAACCGGCCGATCAGCCGCCGGCGCCACCGCCCCCCGCCTGGATGCCACCGGCGGTCAGCGCGGTCGGGTCCAGCAGGCGACGCAGCTCGGCCTCCTCCAGTCCACTGTCCTCCAGCGCCACATCCAGCACCGGGCGCTGTTCCTTGTACGCACGCTTGGCAATCGCCGCAGCCTTCTCGTAGCCGATGATCGGGTTGAGGGCGGTAACCAGGATCGGGTTGCGCGCCAGCGCCTCGGCAACGCGGTCCTCGCGCACCTTCAGCCCGGCAATCGCACTGTCGGCCAGCAGGGTGGACACGTTGGCCAGCAGGCCGATGCCATCGAGCAGGTTCACTGCGATCAGCGGCAGGGTGACGTTGAGCTGGAAGTTGCCGGTCTGCCCGGCCACGGTGATCGCAGTGTGGTGACCGATCACCTGTGCACAGGCCATCACCGTCGCTTCCGGAATCACCGGGTTGACCTTGCCCGGCATGATCGAGCTGCCCGGCTGCAGCGCCGGCAGTTCGATCTCGCCCAGCCCGGCCAGCGGACCGGCGTTCATCCAACGCAGGTCGTTGGCGATCTTGATCAGCGCCACCGCCAGCGCATTGAGCTGACCGGAAAGCTCCACCGCGTCGTCCTGTGCGGCCAGGCCTTCGAACTTGTTCTCGGCACTGTCGAACTTGAAACCGGTCTGCTGCTTCAGTGCCTTGGCCACCTGTGCACCGAAGCGCGGATCGGCATTGATGCCGGTGCCGATGGCGGTGCCACCCAGCGGCAGCCGGCGCACGCGCTTGAGGCTGTCTTCGATACGCTCCTGCGCCGACGCCAGCTGCGCCGACCACGCGCCGAATTCCTGCTCGAAGGTCAGCGGCATCGCATCCATCAGGTGGGTGCGGCCGGTCTTGACCACCTTGCGCAGGCTGCGGCCCTTCTTGTCCAGGGTCTTGCGCAGGTGCACCAGCGCCGGCAGCAGCTGCTCATGCGTCGCCAACACCGCCGACACCCGCAACGCGGTCGGAATCACGTCGTTGGAGCTCTGCCCCTGGTTGACGTGGTCATTGGGGTGCACACTGGTCTTGCCCGCCTTGCCGGCACGGTTGGCCAGGGTGGCGATGACCTCATTGGCATTCATGTTCGACGACGTGCCAGAACCCGTCTGGTAGACATCGATCGGGAACTGCGCGTCCCAGTTGCCGGCGGCCACTTCGGCGGCAGCGGTCTGGATGGCCCTGGCCACGTTCTTCGGCAGGTGGCCCAGTTCTGCGTTGACGCCCGCGGCGGCGCCCTTGACCAGGCCCAGGGCACGGATGAAACCGCGCGGCATGCGCTGGCCCGACACCGGGAAGTTCTGCACGGCACGCTGGGTCTGGGCGCCCCACAGGGCGTCCGCAGGCACCTGCAGCTCGCCCATGCTGTCGTGTTCGATTCTGAAACCCTTGCTTGCAGCTTTGCTCATTGCATCAACTCCGCACTACTTCAGTTGGGGAAAGGGAAGCGGCGGCTGGCAGGGTGTCGCTTCCCGGGCTGGCGGCTGCGCCAACGATACTCCCTTGCCCGCAGCGTGGGATGACGAGGGCGGGCCAGATCGTTTCATCCGCAGGGCCGATCTGCACGCGCAAGGGGTAGTGCCGGCCGCTGGCCGGCAATCCATGGAATCGTGGGCCGGGCGTGGTTGCCGGCCAGCGGCCGGCACTCCCTCACCGGCACGTCGTAGAATATGGCCCCCGCCGCTCGCCCCAGCCCTGCCGACATGTCCGATTCCGCCCTGCTCGCCCTGTCCCCGCTCGATGGCCGCTATGCCGGCAAGGTCGACGCCCTGCGCCCGATCTTCTCCGAGTACGGCCTGATCAAGGCCCGCATCACGGTCGAAGTGGAGTGGCTGCTGGCCCTGGCCGCCGAGCCGGGCATCGTCGAACTGGCCCCGTTCTCCGACGCCGCCGTCGCCCGCCTGCGCGCCCTGGCCGCCAGCTTCAGCCCGGTCCAGGCCGCGCGCGTGAAGGAGATCGAACGCACCACCAACCATGACGTCAAGGCGGTGGAGTACTTCATCAAGGAACAGCTGAAGGACGACGCCGAGCTGGCCCCGGCGCTGGAATTCGTGCATTTCGCCTGCACCAGCGAAGACATCAACAACCTCAGCTACGGCCTGATGCTGGAACAGGCCCGCCGCGACGTGCTGCTGCCGACCCTGGACGGCATCGCCAACAGCCTGCGCAGCCTGGCCCACGCCCAGGCCGGCCAGCCGATGCTGTCGCGCACCCACGGCCAGACCGCCTCGCCCACCACCCTGGGCAAGGAACTGGCCAACGTGGTCGCCCGCCTGGAGCGCCAGCGCAGGCAGATCGCTGCGGTCGAACTGACCGGCAAGATCAACGGCGCGGTGGGCAACTACAACGCCCACATCGCCAGCTACCCGGACGTGGACTGGCCGGCCTTCGCCGAGCGCTTCGTGACCGGCCTGGGCCTGGTGTTCAACCCGTACACCACGCAGATCGAACCGCACGACAACATCGCCGAGATCGGTGATGCCGCACGCCGCGCCAACATCATCCTGATCGACCTGGCCCGTGACATCTGGGGCTACGTTTCGCTGGGCTACTTCAAGCAGCGCCTGAAGGAAGGCGAAGTCGGCTCGTCGACGATGCCGCACAAGGTCAACCCGATCGACTTCGAGAATGCGGAAGGCAACTTCGGCATTGCCAACGCGCTGTTCGAGCACTTCAGCGCAAAGCTGCCGATCAGCCGCTGGCAGCGTGACCTGACCGACTCCACTGTGCTGCGTGCACTGGGTACCGCGTTCGGCCACAGCCAGGTGGCGCTGGATTCGCTGGCCAAGGGCCTGGGCAAGCTGGAAGTGAACCCGCAGCGCCTGGATGCCGATCTGGACGCGGCCTGGGAAGTGCTGGCCGAAGCCGTGCAGACGGTGATGCGCCGCCATGGCCTGCCGAACCCGTACGAGCAGCTGAAGGCGCTGACCCGCGGCCAGGGCATCACGGCGGAATCGATGCGGGCGTTCGTGCAGGGGCTGGAGCTGCCGGCGGATGCGAAGCAGCGCCTGCTGGAGATGACCCCGGGCAGCTACACCGGCCTGGCCGAGTCGCTGGCGAAGAAGATTTAAGGAGTTTCCTTTGCGGCGGCGGCCGCGGGCGCTGCCTGCGGCAGGCAACGGCAACATCAACGTCAAGAGCGGCTCTGGGTTTTTGCCGTGCTTGGCGGGGCGGGTTGGATTCGCGGGGGACGCCGTGAACCCGTCCTTGGGGGCTCGATGGCGCCATCCATGGCGCCAACGGTCCCGCGAACCCAACCCGCCCCACCTCTGACAGATTCCCGGTGACGGATCGAAGAGCATTGGGTTGTCGGGACGGAATTTGGAAGAGGGACGCGGCTTCGCCGCGTCCCTCTGTTGTTTTTGGCTGATTGTAGAGCCGAGCCCATGCTCGGCTGCTTGTTCCAACAGCAAGCCGAGCATGGGCTCGGCTCTACAGGAGCATGAGCAAGCGCAGCGCACGACCCGCTTTTGCCTTTGATCTTCTTCTTCCATTCCGTGGCGGGCCGCGCAGGAAACTGTCAGGGGCCGGGCGGGGTGGGTTCACGGGACCGTTGGCGCCATGGATGGCGCCATCGAGCCCCCATGGTGAAGTGACCCCCGGGAGTTGGACACCAGATCCAACCCCGAGGGATACATGAACAAATACGACGCGCGTTTCAAACTGCAGGTCGCCAAAGAGGCCTGCAAGACCTCCACATCGGTCAAAGCCATTGCCCGTCGCCACGGCCTGGAGTTCTCCACGGTCAGGCGCTGGGTGGCGACCTATCGGCTGCATGGTTGGCGGGGATTTCATCGCCATGCCCGGTCCTATGACCTCCCGTTCAAACTGGCTGTCCTGGAGAAAATGAGCCAGGACGGCATGTCCGGGCGGGAGGCCACCACCTACTTTCAAATTGGCGATGCCGGCGCGGTGGGGCGATGGCGGCGCCTGTATGCTCAAGGCGGTGCCCAAGCGTTGGCACCCCCTCCGCCGCCGCCCCGAAAGCCGATGAAAAAGACCCGTTCGTCCAAGCCACCTGAGGATATGAGCCGCGATGAGCTGCTCAAGGAAGTCGCCTATCTGCGTGCGGAGACCGACTACCTAAAAAAACTCGATGCCTTGATCCGGGAAGAGCAGGCGGCGCAGGACGCAAAGCGCAAGCCGTCCAGGGATTGAGGCAGGTTCATACGCTGTCGCTTCTGCTCGAAGCAGCTGAGCTGTCACGCAGTACGTTCTATTACCAGAACCATGTCCTGGCCCATCCGGATCAGGATGAGGCAGCCCTGTGCGAGCGCATCCGTGCAATCTACGATCAAAGCCAAGGGCGCTATGGCTATCGCACGGTGACGCTGGAATTGGCCAATCAGGGTCATCGGACCAATCACAAGCGGGTTCAGCGCCTGATGGGGGAGATGGGACTGAAATCGCGGGTGCGTGTGAAGCGCTACCAGGCCTTCAAGGGGGCGGCCAATGTTGTGGTTGGCAATGACCTCAATCGCCAGTTCCATGCCGAGCGCCCCAACCAGAAGTGGGTGACTGACGTGACCGAGTTCAAGGTGCAGGGCATGAAGCTGTACCTGTCGCCGATCATGGACCTCTACAACGGTGAAATCGTGGCTTATCAGATCAAGCGTCGGCCCGTATTTGATCTGGTGGGCCAAATGCTGGAGGAGGCCATCAAGAAGCTTCCCCCGGATGAGCGCCCCATGATCCACTCCGACCAGGGCTGGCAGTACCAGCATGAAAACTACCGGCACATGCTGGAAAAGCACTCGTTGAAACAAAGCATGTCCCGGCGCGGCAACTGCCTGGACAATGCGGCGATGGAGAGCTTCTTTGGGACGCTGAAGTCGGAATTCTTCTACCTGAACAGCTTTGACAGCATCGAGAGTCTGGAAGCTGGGCTGGTGGAATACATCCAGTACTACAACGAAGAGCGCATCAAACTGAAACTGAAAGGTCTGAGCCCGGTAAAGTACCGGGAGCAGGCCCAATCGGCCGCCTGACCCCGTCCAAGTCTCGGGGGTCACTTCATGGATGGGTTTACGGCGTGTCCCGCGAACCCACCCCGCCCGGCCCAGCCCATGAAGCCAGCGCTTTACGCGACCAGACCCCGCCACGAGGGGCTCAGCCGTTGGCCGGAACCCCCGCGACAAACCCGCGCACGTGCGCAATGCCCACGAACGGCGGACAATGGAGATCTCAGGCGGCCCGCCGCGCCGCGCCTCCCGCTTTCCGCTGCAAGGATTCCCCCATGGCCGCCCGCAAGTCCTCCGCCCCCCTCATCGAAGTCACCGCCCGCCCCGGCCAGCCGCTGGGCATGGCGCCGGCCACCTTCCTGCGCGACTTCTGGCAGAAACGCCCGCTGCTGATCCGCAACGCCTTCCCCAACTTCCAGACCCCGGTGCAGCCGGAAGACCTGGCCGGGCTG
This sequence comes from Stenotrophomonas sp. 62841_Sma, assembly GCF_056482945.1. NCBI lineage: Bacteria > Pseudomonadati > Pseudomonadota > Gammaproteobacteria > Lysobacterales > Lysobacteraceae > Stenotrophomonas > Stenotrophomonas sp. 62841_Sma. The sequence continues at coordinate 3,103,893 of NZ_CM151224.1, forward strand.
GCCTGCGAGGAAGGCGTGCTGGCACGCCTGATCGAGCACGACAAGACCCAGGACGGCTGGCGCGTACGCACCGGTCCATTCCAGGAAGACGTGTTCCCCGCCCTCCCCGACCACGACTGGACCCTGCTGGTGCAGGACGTGGACAAGTGGGACCCGGACGTGCGCGCCCTGATCGAGCACTTCAGCTTCCTGCCGCGCTGGCGCATGGATGACGTGATGATCAGCTTCGCCGCCACCGGCGGCTCGGTCGGCGCCCATGTCGACCAGTACGACGTGTTCCTGCTGCAGGCCCATGGCCATCGCCGCTGGCAGATCGATGCCAGCGAATCGATCAAGGGCAAGCAGCCGCCGCTGGGCTTCCGCCCCGACGTGGAGCTGAAGCTGCTGAAGGTGTTCAAGCCGACCCACGACTGGGTGCTGGCGCCGGGCGACATGCTGTACCTGCCGCCGAACGTGCCGCACCACGGCGTCGCCGAAGATCCCTGCCTGACATTCTCGTTCGGCATGCGCGCGCCGTCTTCGGCCGAGCTGATCAGCGACTACCTGGACACCCTGATCGCCGATGCCGACGAGAACATCCGCTACCAGGATGCCGACCTGAAGGTGCCGGCCGACCCGAACGAAATCGACACGGTGGCGATGGCGCGGGTGATCACCGCGCTCAACGCCATCCGCATGAACGACCCGGACAAGCTGGGCGACTGGTTCGGCCGCTTCATCACCACCTACCGCGCGGCCGGCGAAGTGATGGCCCACCAGGCCGCACCGGCACAGGAAGAAGTGGTCCAGGCCCTGGCATCGGGCCTGCTGCTGCAGCGCCACCCGTGGGCCCGGCTGGCCTGGCGCCGGGCCAAGCGTGGCGCCAGCCTGTATGTCAGCGGCCAGGACTTCGCGCTGCCGGTGAAGGACGCGCAGCGCCTGGCTGGCACCGAACAGCTGGACGCCGCCGCTTATCGCGGCCTGTCCGACAAGGGCCGTGCCGTGGTCCAGCAGCTGCTGGTCGGTGGGGTGTTCCAGCTGATCGACCCGAATGAGGTATACGAGGCCGAAGACGAGGACGACGGCGAGGATGCCGTGGTGCTCGGCGAGGTCGTCGAAGGCCGCGACCGCGTGGATGCGATCGACGCCGACGCGGTGTCCGACGATGTCCACTCCGTGACCGTGCACGACGACGGCATCGAGGTCATCGTCAACTTCGAGGACGACGAGGAAGACGACAGCGGTGCTGGCCGCGCCTGAGTCGCCACCATGATCCGGGTCCAGCAGGTCAGCCACGCCGATGCCCACGTTGCCATCCACGAGGTGCGCCAACGCGTGTTCGTGCAGGAACAGGGCATCGCCGCCGAGCTGGAACGCGATGGGCTGGACCCGGTCAGTGCCCATGTGCTGGCGCTGGACAGTGACAACCAGCCGGTCGGCACGGGCCGGCTGGCCCCGGATGGCCGCATCGGCCGCATGGCGGTGCTGGCCAGCCATCGCAGCCACGGGGTCGGCGGGGCCCTGCTGGAAGCACTGGTGGAGGCCGGGCGCCGGCTCGGCCTGGCCGAGCTGCATCTGCACGCCCAGCTGCCCGCCCGTGACTTCTATGCCCGCCAGGGTTTCCTGCCCGAAGGCGAGGTGTTCGAGGAGGCCGGCATCGGCCACCAGCAGATGCGCCGCCGGCTGGGCGCGGCCAGCGCCATCGACAGCCGCGCCGAGGCGGTGGCCATCACCACGGCCATCATCCACCGCGCCCGTCGCCAGCTATGGCTGCACAGCCGCCAGCTGGACCCCGGGCTGCTCGACGCGCCCCCGGTACAGGCCGCCCTGCGCCGCTTCGTCACCGCCCGCCACGACAAGCAGCTGCGGGTGATCGTGCACGACGCCGCCGCGATCGCATCTAGCGGGGCGCCGCTGCTGGCGCTGGCCCAGCGCCTGCCCAGCGTGATCCAGTTCCGCGAGGTCACCGACCCGGTCGACCGTGCACTGGCCTCGGCCTGTCTGCTCAACGATGCGGGCGACTTCTACTTTCGTCTGATCGGCCATCGCCTCGACGGCGAAGCCGGCATCGCGCTGCCGGCACGTTCGCAGCCGTTCGAGCAGCAATTGCAGCGCGTCTGGGACCGTTCGCGTGATTGCAGCGAACTGCGCGCGCTCGGCATCTGAGCGGAGCGGACTGACTCAACCTGTCTGGAACCGGCACCGGGGGACGCGCGATACCTCTGGTGCTGCCCCTTCGTGTCCGGTTGGGGGTACAATTTGGCTGTTTGAACGCGCCCGCGCAGGGCTATTCATCTTCCTGCCGGGTCCTTCTGAAGCCATACCCCACAAAGCGAATCAACACCCTCCATCGTGGACAATCAACTGAAGCAGTTTGCGCAATCTTCGCAACTCGCCGGCGGCAACGCCTCCTATGTCGAGGACCTGTACGAGCAGTACCTGGTCTCCCCGGATAGTGTCGATCCCAAATGGAAAACCTACTTCGACGGCTTCAAGGGCCGTGAAGCAGGTGACATTCCGCACTCGGCCGTCATCTCCCACATTGCGGACGCGGCCAAGGATGCGCTGAAGGCCGGTACCGGCAACGGTGCAGGCGACGAGCGCGAGCGCAATGTCGGTCGTCTGATCACTGCCTACCGTTCGCGCGGCCACCTGGACGCCCGCCTCGATCCGCTGGGCCTGGCCGCACCGGTCAACACCCCGGACCTGGGCCTGCCGTTCCACAGCCTGTCCGATGGCGACCTCAACAGCGAGTTCAGCACCGGCGGCGTCGGTGGCCAGCCGCGCATGAAGCTGCGCGACCTGCTGGCACGCCTGAAGGCGACCTACACCGGCTCGATCGGTGCGGAGTTCATGCACATCTCCGAGGTCGAGCAGCGCCAGTGGATCTACAAGAAGCTGGAACTGGCCGGTGGCAACTACCAGCTGGACGCTGATACCCAGCGCCGCACCCTGGAGCGCCTGACCGCGGCTGAAGGCCTGGAGCGCTACCTGCACACCAAGTACGTCGGCCAGAAGCGCTTCTCGCTGGAAGGCGGCGACTCGCTGATCCCGATGATGGACACCATCATCCGCAGCGCCGGCAAGGATGGCGTCAAGGACGTGGTGATCGGCATGGCCCACCGCGGCCGCCTGAACGTGCTGGTCAACACCCTGGGCAAGAACCCGCGCAAGCTGTTCGACGAATTCGAAGGCAAGTTCGAGCACGACGAGCACGCCTCGGCCGGTGACGTGAAGTACCACATGGGCTTCTCCGCCGACGTCGCCACCGATGGCGGCCCGGTGCACCTGGCGCTGGCGTTCAACCCGTCGCACCTGGAAATCGCCGACCCGGTCGTGGCCGGTTCCGTGCGTTCGCGCCAGGAGCGCCGCAAGGACACCGCGCGCAAGCAGGTCATGCCGATCCTGATCCACGGCGACGCGGCCTTCTCCGGCCAGGGCGTGGTCATGGAACTGTTCCAGATGTCGCAGGCCCGCGGCTTCGCCGTCGGCGGCACCGTGCACATCGTGGTCAACAACCAGGTCGGCTTCACCACCTCCAACCCGCTGGATACGCGTTCCACGCGCTATGCCACCGACGTGGCGAAGATGATCGCCGCCCCGGTGCTGCACGTGAACGGCGATGATCCGGAAGCCGTTGTGTTCGCCGCGCAGCTGGCCTTCGAGTTCCGCCAGAAGTTCGCCAAGGACGTGGTCATCGACCTGATGTGCTACCGCCGCTGGGGCCACAACGAGGCCGACGAACCGGCGATCACCCAGCCGCTGATGTACCAGGTGATCCGCAAGCACGCCACCACCCGCGAGATGTACGCCGAGCAGCTGGAAAAGGCGGGCGTGATCGCCGCCGGTGCCGGCAAGGCGATGGTCGATGCTTACCGCGAGAAGCTGGATGCCGGTGAAGTGACCACCGAGCTGGCCAAGGTCGAGAAGACCCCGCCGACCAGCCCGCTGTTCGTCGATTGGCCGAAGCTGCTGGAAGGCAAGCTGTCCGACCCGATCTCGACCAAGGTCGAGAAGAACAAGCTGGTCGAGCTGGCCAAGCTGATCAACACCATTCCGGACGAAGTGCAGCTGCACTCGCGCGTGGCCAAGGTCTACGACGACCGCCGCAAGATGGCCGCTGGCGAGATCCCGGGCGACTGGGGCTTTGCCGAGAACCTGGCGTACGCCACCCTGCTCGACGAAGGCAGTGCCCTGCGCCTGGTCGGCCAGGACGTGGGTCGCGGTACGTTCACGCACCGCCACGCGATCCTGCACGACCAGAAGACCGACAACTACTACATGCCGCTGCGGCAGCTGGTGGATTCGCCGGAGAAGGCCACCGTCATCGATTCGCTGCTGAGCGAAGAAGCGGTGATGGCCTACGAGTACGGCTTCTCCACCACCGATCCGAACACGCTGTGCATCTGGGAAGGCCAGTTCGGCGACTTCGCCAACGGTGCCCAGGTCGTCATCGACCAGTTCATCGCCGCCGGTGAAGCCAAGTGGGGCCGCATCTCCGGCCTGACTCTGCTGCTGCCGCATGGCTATGAAGGGCAAGGCCCGGAACACAGCTCGGCGCGCCTGGAGCGCTTCCTGCAGCTGTGCGCACTGGAGAACATGCTGGTGGTGGTGCCGTCGACCCCGGCGCAGGCCTTCCACATGCTGCGTCGCCAGCAGCACCTGACCACCCGCAAGCCGCTGGTGGTGATGTCGCCGAAGTCGCTGCTGCGCCACAAGCTGGCCGTGTCGACCCTGGACGAACTGGCCAACGGCGAGTTCCAGCACCTGATCGGCGACGCCAACGCGGACGCCAAGAAGGTCAAGCGCGTGGTGCTGTGCTCGGGCAAGGTCTACTACGACCTGCTGGAAGACCAGACCAAGCGTGGCCAGGACGACGTGGCGATCATCCGCGTGGAGCAGCTGTACCCGTTCCCGCGTGCGCTGCTGGCTGCCGAACTGAAGAAGTACGGCAAGGCCACCGACGTGGTGTGGACGCAGGAAGAACCGCAGAACCAGGGTGCGTGGTATCAGATCCGCCACCACCTGCAGTTCTGCCTGGCCGATGGCCAGAACCTGCACTACGCCGGTCGCGCACGTTCGGCTTCGCCGGCTGCCGGTCACATGGCTGACCACGTCCGCGAACAGCAGCAGCTGGTCGCCGATGCACTGGTCAACCCGTTCAACGACACGTTCGCTGAATAATCCTCCCCCTATTTAGAAGACAAACCAGGAAGCTCCCGCAATGGCCACCGAAGTCAAAGCCCCGGTACTGCCCGAATCCGTCGCCGACGGCACCATCGCCACCTGGCACAAGAAGGTGGGCGACGCCGTCAAGCGCGACGAAAACCTGCTTGACCTGGAAACCGACAAGGTCGTCCTGGAAGTGCCGTCGCCGGTCGACGGCGTGCTCAAGGAAATCAAGTACGCCGAAGGCTCGACCGTGACCTCCAGCCAGGTCGTGGCGATCATCGAGGAAGGCGCCGTCGCTGCTGCCCCGGCTCCGGCCGCTGAAGAGAAGAAGGCCGAGGCCGCTCCGGCCGCTGCCGCTCCGGCCGCCGCTGCTGCTCCGGCCCCGGCTGCCAAGTCGGCCGCCGACACCCTGCCGCCGGGCGCCCGCTTCACCGCCATCACCGAAGGCGTGAACCCGGCCGACGTCGACGGCACCGGCCGTCGCGGCGCGGTGACCAAGGAAGACATCGTCAACTTCGCCCGCAACGGCGGCGCCGGCAAGGCCGGTGGCGCACGTCCGGAAGAGCGCGTGCCGATGACCCGCATCCGCAAGCGCATCGCCGAGCGCCTGATGGAGTCGAAGAACTCCACCGCCATGCTGACCACCTTCAACGAAGTCGACCTGTCCAAGGTGTCGGCGGCGCGCAAGGAACTGCAGGACGAGTTCGTCAAGGCCCACGGCATCAAGCTGGGCTTCATGAGCTTCTTCGTGAAGGCCGCGGCCAATGCCCTGCAGCGCTTCCCGCTGGTCAACGCCTCGATCGACGGCGACGACATCATCTACCACGGCTACTCGGACATCTCGATCGCCGTGTCGACCGAGAAGGGCCTGGTCACGCCGGTGCTGCGCAACGTCGAGCGCATGTCGTTCGCCGACATCGAGAAGACCATCGCCGACTACGCCAAGAAGGCGCGTGACGGCAAGCTGAGCCTGGAAGAACTGCAGGGCGGCACCTTCACCGTGACCAACGGCGGCACCTTCGGTTCGCTGCTGTCGACCCCGATCATCAACCCGCCGCAGAGCGCCATCCTGGGCATGCATGCCATCAAGGAGCGTCCGATCGCCCAGAACGGCCAGGTCGTGATCGCGCCGATGATGTACCTGGCGCTGTCGTACGACCACCGCATCATCGACGGCAAGGACTCGGTGCAGTTCCTGGTGGACATCAAGAACCAGCTGGAAAACCCGGGCCGCATGCTGTTCGGCCTGTAAGACACCTCCCGCCCCTCCGCGCCTGCGCGGAGGGGTTCTGGTAATGCATCAAGGAATAATTCAATGGCTGAACAATTCGACGTCGTCGTCATCGGTGCCGGCCCGGCCGGTTACCACGCTGCCATCCGCGCGGCCCAGCTGGGCCTGAAGACCGCCTGCATCGACGCAGCGCTGGGCAAGGACGGCAAGCCGGCGCTGGGCGGCACCTGCCTGCGCGTGGGCTGCATCCCGTCCAAGGCGCTGCTGGATTCCTCGCGCCAGTTCTGGAACATGGGCCACATCTTTGGCGACCACGGCATCAGCTTCAAGGATGCCAAGATCGACGTCGAGGCGATGGTTGGCCGCAAGGACAAGATCGTCAAGCAGTTCACCGGCGGCATCGGCATGCTGTTCAAGGCCAACAAGGTCGCCGCCTACTACGGCTTCGGCGAACTGCAGCCGGGCAACGTGGTCAAGGTCACCCAGCATGACGGTTCCATCGTCGAGCTGAAGGGCACCAACGTCATCATCGCCGCCGGTTCGGATTCGATCGAACTGCCGTTCGCCAAGTTCGACGGCGAGACCATCGTCGACAACGTCGGCGGCCTGGACTTCACCGAAGTGCCGAACCGCCTGGCCGTGATCGGCGCCGGCGTGATCGGCCTGGAACTGGGCAGCGTGTGGAAGCGCCTGGGCGCTGAAGTCACCATCCTGGAAGCACTGCCGGAGTTCCTGGCCGTGGCCGACGCCGAAGTGGCCAAGACCGCTGCCAAGGAATTCAAGAAGCAGGGCCTGGACATCCGCCTCGGCGCCAAGGTCTCCAAGACCGAGATCACCGGCAAGGGCAAGAAGAAGGAAGTCGTTGTCACCTACACCGACAGCGAAGGCGAAAAGACCCTGACCGTGGACAAGCTGCTGGTGGCCGTTGGCCGTCGCGCCGCCACCAAGGGCCTGCTGGCCGAAGGCACCGGCGTCAAGATCAACGAGCGCGGCCAGATCGAAGTCGACGCGCACTGCCACACCGGCGTCAACGGCGTGTGGGCGGTCGGCGACTGCGTGCGCGGCCCGATGCTGGCACACAAGGGCTTCGAGGAAGGCATCGCGGTGGCTGAGCTGATCGCCGGCCTGCCGGGCCACGTCAACTTCGACACCATCCCGTGGGTCATCTACACCGAGCCGGAGCTGGCATGGGTCGGCAAGACCGAAGCACAGCTGAAGGCCGAAGGCATTCCGTACAAGGCCGGCAGCTTCCCGTTCGCCGCCAACGGCCGTGCCGTGGCGATGATCGAGCCGGCAGGATTCGTGAAGATCCTGGCCCATGCCGAAACCGACCGCATCCTCGGCATGCATCTGGTCGGCGCCAACGTCTCCGAGCTGGTGCACGAAGGTGTGCTGACCATGGAGTTCAGCGGCTCGGCCGATGACCTGGCCCGCATCTGCCACGCCCACCCGTCGCTGTCGGAAGTGATCCACGACGCCGCGATGGCGGTCAGCAAGCGCGCCATCCACAAGGCGAACTGATCGTTCGCTGGTAGTGCCGGCCGCTGGCCGGCACACTCCAGCAATCAAAAAACCCCGCCTCGGCGGGTTTTTTTGATTGCGCTGATGATGTAGAGCCGAGCCCACGCTCGGCTATCCCGGGAAAAGAGCCGAGCATCGGCTCGGCGCTACACCTTTCCAGCCGGCTTCTTTGGTGGATCCTCACAGACCCGGTGCTGCACCACCGTCTCGCCGACCTTCCATTCCTTCGCGACCCTGCAGCGCTCCTTGGCTTTCTGCACGGAGACCGCTGCAGCGTTCGCCTCATCAGCCGCGGCGGTCTGCTGGCGTTCCAGCCACACCGAGGGTGGCGCTGGAGGTGTGGCCAGTACCGGCCCCGCATGCAGGACCAGACCCATCAGCAGCACCGTCCTCATGCAGCCACCGCCCGGCCACCGAGCAGGCGCGCCGGCAGCATGAACAGCGCGCGCAGGAAGGCGAACAGGGCCGAGAAGGTGATGCCGACCAGGCGGAACGGCAGACTCAGCAGCCACACGAACGGCCAAGCGATCAGGGCGAGGATCGCCAGCGGCCAGCACAGCACGAACAGCAGGCACCACACACCGAGCGCGAACAAGGTCTTCATCACGGTCTCCTTGTGGCGGCACCCTGCCGCCTGCGGACACCTTGGCGCCCCGCCCTGGCCGCCCGCAAACGGTTTGCGACGAAACCCGGGCTGGGGGCGATGAAACCGATTGTGGGGAAACCGGAGATTCAGGAGATTGCCGGCCAGCGGCCGGCACTACCGCAGGGATTTACACCGGGACCGCGCCCGGGCGGCCGTGGGTCACCTGGAAACGCGCCGCGGTGCGCACCGCAGCGTCCGCACGCAGCACGCTGTCGGCGAAGCGTAGTTCCGCGTCCACGGTCTGCCGGTTCAGCTGCAGCTTCCACCAGCCACGGCGGTCACCGTCGAAGTAACGGATATGCGGGTTCTGCGGTATCGACGGCCCGTAGTACGGCCCGTATGGCGTGTCGTCGCCGCCACTGCTGATCGCCGGGGCGATGAATTCGGTGGCCACGACCGGCGCACTGGCCGCGTCGAAATCCAGCTTCAGGTCGTTGACGAAGGTGGAATGCCAGTCGCCGCCCAGCACGATGGCATTGCCCTGCCCGCCTGCCTGCATCGCCTGCAGCAGCCGGTTACGTGCGGCGGGATAGCCATCCCAGGCGTCATTCCAGAAGCGCTCGCGTGGCGTGCCACCGTCCAGCCGCAGCTGCGCCATCAGCAACTGCTGCACCACCACGTTCCAGCGCGTGCCCTGCGCGGCCGCCATCGACTGCGCGAACCACGCCTCCTGGCCCGTGCCGAGCATGCTCATGCGCGGATCCAGTGCAGCATCACAGCGCGGCGACTCGCCCACGCCACAGGGATTGGCCGGGCGGAACTGGCGGCAATCGAGCAGGGTCAGCTGTGCCAGATCGCCGTAACGCAGGCGCCGATGCACGCGCAGGCCGCCGTTGCCCGCAGGTGTGCTGCGCATCGGCAGATGCTCGTAGAACGCGCGGTAGGCGGCGGCGCGGCGGATGATGAAGTCCTCCGTTGATACGCCGGGTTTTTCCGGGTGGATGCCGGAGTAATCATTCTGTACTTCATGGTCGTCCCAGATCACCGCGAACGCGTGTGCGGCATGCGCGGCCTGCAGATCCGGATCGAGCTTGTACAGCGCGTACTGGTCACGGTAGCGCTCCAGGCTGACGGTCTCGCCACTGAAGCGTTGCGCATCCAGCGCACGACCACGCGCGTTCTGCAGCGGGCTGTATTCGTACAGGTAGTCCCCGGCATGCAGCACCAGGTCGACATCGCTCTGCGCGATATCGCGCAGGACCGGGTAGTAGCCGCTGTTCCAGGCCTGGCAGGTGCACAGGGCCAACCGAAGCTGCTGCAGTTGCGTGTCCAGCGGCGGCGCGGTGCGGAAGTGGCCGACCGCGCTTTCCTCATCGCCGTCGCAGGCGAAACGGTAGTAGTAGTCGCGGCCTGGGCGCAGGCCGTTGACCTCCACGTGCACCGAATGCGCCAGCTCGGGCACCGCGGCCGCAGTCCCCCGCTGCACCAGCAGGCGCATGCCCGGGTCCTCGGCCACGAACCAGCGCACCGGCACCGCCCGCGACGGCATGCCGCCGCCATTGAGCGGGTCCGGTGCCAGCCGCGTCCACAATACGGCCCCCTGTGGATCCGGATCACCGGCGGCGACACCGAGGGTGAACGGATCGCGCCCCAGCCGCGGCCGTGGGCCGGCCGTGGCCAGCCCCGGCATCGCCGCCAGCGCGATCGCCGCCCCCGTGCCCTGCCACGCCATGCGCAGCAGGCGACGACGGCTTTCAGGATCGACAGGCCCGCGCATCAGAAGCGCACGGTAGCGGTGGCCATCACCTGGCGCGGCGCGCCGACCTGCATGGTCGCCAGGCTGCGGGTCGGGTCAGCGGCGTAGGTACCGTTGGTGTTGATCGAGGACAGGTAGCGCTTGTCGGTCAGGTTGGTCAGGTTCAGCGCTACGGTCAGGTTCTGCGCCGGGCCGAGCTTGCCGAAGTCATAGGCCGCCGAGGCGTTGACCAGCCAGTAGCTCGGCACCGACACATCGTTGGTATAGGTCACATAGCGCTTGCCAACATGGTTGGCGGCCAGGCGCAGGTCCCACGGGCCCGGGGTCCACGCCAGGGTGCTGGCGAACATCCATTCCGGGGTGTCGACGGTCGTCTTGCCGCGGGTCGGCACCACGCCGTTGTTCACGTAGTCGTTGTCGTAGGTGCTGTCATTCCAGGACAGCGCATTGGACCAGGTCAGGTCCTGCATCGGCTTCAGCTGCAGGGTCGCCTCGGCGCCGCGGCTGGTCACAGAACCAACGTTGGAGAACAGTGCCGGGCAACCGAGGATGCCCACGCACTGCGCGATGGCCAGCAGGCGGTTGTCGAACTTGACGTCGTACACCGCCACCGAGGCTTCATAGCCGCGGCCGTAGCCACGCCAACCCAGCTCGATGGTGCGCGACTGTTCCGGCTTCAGGTTCTTCGCGCTGGCATCGAAGGCGGCCTGCGGCACATTGAACGGGCTGCCCACGCCCAGCGCATAGGCGGCGATGTTCTTGGCGAACGAACCGAAGATCTCGTTGCCTTCGTTGAGCTTGAAGTTGAAGCCGGCCTGCGGCAGCAGGCCCTTCTTCGAGGTCAGGCTGCTGTTGTTGGCATAGCTGCCCAGCGGCGTGCGCACGCTGGTGCGGGTATGCGGCGACTTCGCGCCGATGTCGATGGTCAGGCGGTCATCGAACAGGCGGAAGCGGTCCTGCACGTAGAACTGGCGGGTGATGGTGGTGTAGCGCTGGTGCCACACGCGCTGGTCCGGGTTGCGCAGGAAGAAGTCGTCGGTGATCGGGCCGTCGATGTAGTAGAAGTTGCGCTGCACGCTGTGGCCGTTGTCCTCGTACCAGAGGCCCGCTTCCAGTTCGTGGCCACCGACGTTCCAGGTGAACGCCGAGGTCACGCCGGTACGGTCGATCGCGTACTCGGTGGTGCGGATCGAGATCGGGATCTCGCGGCTGGTGCCCGGGTTGGACGGATTGGACGGGCTGAACCAGTGGCCCTGGCCACGGTTGCTGTGGTTGTAGACATTGACCTTCAAGCGCATCGACTCGTTCAGGCCGAAATCGCCGGCAATGCTGGACAGGTCATCATTGCGCAGGCCGTGACCGGAGTAGTACGCATCCCACGGGCTGTTGACGCCGCCGCTGAATCTGCCGCGTGCAGCGGCGACGGCGCGATCCCAGTCCGGCGCGTAGTTGTCCCAGTCCCAGCCGAGGCGATCGATCATTTCCAGCGACAGATCCTGGTAATCGGCCTCGACCCGGCGCGAGGCGTTGAACAGCGCGGTGATCCTGCTGTCCGTTCCGAAGTTGTAGGTGGCCTTGCCGTTGAACTGCTTCAGCTCCTGCGAGCCCTTGCCCTTCCACTTGTCACCTTCCGAATACACGCCGGACAGGTAGGCGGCAAAGCCCTGGTGCTCGCCGGTATCGAGGCGTGCATAGCTGCGGCGTGCGCTGTCACTACCAAAGCTCTGTGCCAGCACGACCCCATACTCGGTGGACGGATCGATCGAGTAGAACTGGAACACGCCGCCGAGGTTGCTGGTGGACGGCGTACCCAGTGCGCCGATGCCGGTGGAGACCTCCGCACCGCCCAGGTTCTCGCTGATCACCGCGCGGCTGATGTGCAGGCCGTTGCTGTTGCCATAGGCCATGTTGCCCAGCGGGATGCCATCAAGGGTGTAGCCCAGGCGGTTCTGGTTGAAGCCACGCAGGCTGATGGTGGTGGACCATTCGTAGGCGCCGGTGGCATCGGCCGATTCGAAATGCACGCCCGGCTTGGTCGCAAGCAGCTTCAGCGGATTGGCACCCGGCGGCAGCACCTTCATGTCCTCGGCGGTCACGCGCTGCACCTGGCGCGCTTCACCGCGGCCGATCACCGAGATCGAGTCAAGGGTGGTGGCCGACTGCGCGTCGGTGGCGGGGGCGGTTTCAGCGACAGCCAGCGACGGCAGCGAAGCACAGACCAGCAGGGCCAGCAGATTGCGGCGAAGCGGAGCGTGGGACGGCATGGGGGCGGATTCCTTGGGCACGCTGGACGCCGAAGGGCGGCGTCGAAGGGCAGCAGCGGCGGAATCGTAAAAGCGTCGCGTTACATGTCATTTACACGCCACATACGGACGTTCGGCGTTTCGAATGGTTTGCCGGCCGTGGGGTGGTTGCCGGCCAGCGGCCGGCACTACGGCTATTCGAATGAACCGACCGAGTCGTGGGCCAGGTTGTCGAAGCGGGTGTACTCGCCGAAGAACTTCAGCTTGCACGACCCGGTCGGGCCACCACGGTGCTTGCCGATGATGATCTCGGCCAGGCCCTTGTCCGGCGAATTTTCCTTGTTGTAGTAATCGTCGCGGTAGATGAAGACGATCATGTCCGCATCCTGCTCGATTGCGCCCGATTCGCGAAGATCGGCCATCACCGGGCGCTTGTCGGTACGCGTTTCCAGCGAGCGGTTGAGCTGCGACAACGCGATCACCGGCACGTGCAGTTCCTTGGCCAGGCCCTTCAGCGAACGCGAGATCTCCGAGATTTCGGTCGCGCGGTTTTCGCTGTTGCCCGGCACGCTCATCAGCTGCAGGTAGTCGATCACCACCAGGCCCAGATCATGCTCGCGCTTGAGGCGGCGGCACTTGGAACGCAGCACTTCCGGCGACACGCCAGGCGTGTCGTCGATGAAGATCTTGGTTTCCTTCAGCATCTTGATCGCGCTGGTGACGCGGCTCCAGTCCTCGTCTTCCAGCTGGCCGGTACGCAGGCGCTGTGCGTTGATGCGGCCGTTGGAGGAAATCAGGCGCATCGCCAGCTGCGATGCCGACATTTCCATCGAGAACACCGCCACGCCCTTCTTCGACTTGATCGCCGCGTACTCGGCGATGTTCAGTGCGAAGGTGGTCTTGCCCATGGCCGGGCGCGCGGCAAGGATGATCAGGTCGGTCGGCTGCAGGCCGGAGGTCATCGCATCGAAATCGTTGTAGCCGGTCGGCAGGCCGGTGATGTTGCCGCCGTTCTCGAAGCGGCTGCGCAGCTCTTCGAAGGCATCCTTCAATGCACCGGGCATCGCCACGAAATCGGTACGGCCGCGTGCGCCCTGTTCGGCGATGGCGAACACGCTCTTTTCCGCCGAGGCCAGCAGCTCGCTGCTCTCGCGTCCCTCGGGCTGGAAGCCGTCGTTGACGATGTCGGTACCCACCTGGATCAGCTGCCGCAGCACCGCCTTGTCACGCACGATCTCGGCGTAGGCCACGATGTTGGCCGCCGACGGCGTGGTACTGGCCAGTTCGATCAGGTAGGCACCATCGCCCACCAGTTCCATCTTGCCCTGCGATTCGAACCACTCGCCCAGGGTCACCGCATCGAACGGCCGCTCGCGCTCGGACAGCTCACGGATCGCGCGATAGATCATCTGGTGGTCGCGGCGGTAGAAATCGCCTTCGGTCAGCTGGTCATTGACCCGGTCATAGGCCTCCGGGGCCAGCATCAGGCCACCCAGCACCGCCTGCTCGGCTTCCACCGAATGGGGCGGTACCCGCAACTGGTCGATGCGCGACTCGTCGCGATCGCGATCGAAGCCTTCACCGCGCTCTCTGCGGTTGGAACGGAAGCCGGGGCGAGCGGACATGCTGCGGTGTTTCCTGCGAAAGTGGGCCGGACGAGTGTAGGCATGCGCCGACCCCGGCGGCCATGGACAAGCCTGTGGATAAGCCGTGGAGAAACGGGGGATATCCGCCGGTGCCTGGCCAGACTGGCGTGGGGGCGTCGCACTGCCTGCGACGGGCGCCATTGCGGCACCCGAGCGGACATTATCGCAGATGGGGCTGGCAACCGCTGGCGTCAATCGCCCTTGACGTGAACCGCGATCAGCGCCAGGAACCGGTCCACGTAGCCCTGCAGGAATTTCTGCGTGCCTCCATTGTGGACCGTGCCATCGGCATCGATCAGGCCGTCCTTGAAATGAATGAACGCCTCGGGCTGGCCGAGCACGTGCATGTCCAGGAAGGCCAGGCTGTTGCGCAGGTGCTGCTGGGCCACGGCGGTGCCGATCTGGCCGATGGAGGCGCCGATCACCGCCGCCGGTTTGCCGGCAAACGCGCTGTCACCGTAGGGGCGCGAGCCGATATCGATGGCGTTCTTCAGCACGCCCGGCACCGACCGGTTGTATTCCGGGGTCACGAACAGCACCGCATCGGCGGCACGGACCTGGTCCTTCAGCCGGGTACCCTGCGCCGGATAGTGGCCATCGAAGTCCTGGTCGTACAGCGGCAGATCACCGATCTGAACGTACTGGAAGCGCGCACGGTCGCCGGCAATCTTCTCCAGCGCATGGGCCAGTTTGCGGTTGCAGGAATCCTTGCGCAGGCTGCCGACGAACACGGCGATGGTGGGGACGGACATCGGGACATACTCCTCACGGTGCGGGAGGCCCAGCCTAGTCGCCGGGCCCTTGCATGCCGGTGAAGATCAGCCGCCGGTCACGCCCGCGCGCACCTGCCGCCAATGCGCCTGCCAGGCCTGGAACATCAGCACGTTCCACAGATGGGTATGCCACTTGCGTTGGCCGCCGAGGAACTGCTGCCACAGCGGCTGTACCGCGGCCGCCGACAGCACGCCCTCCTGCTCCAGCCGCGCGGGCTGCAGCAGGTCTTCGGCCCACGGCCGCAGGTCGCCCTTCAGCCAGTCACTGACCGGCGCGCCGAAGCCACGCTTGGGCCGGTGCACCATCGACTGCGGCACATAACGGCCCAGCACGCGCTTGAGCAGCACCTTGCTGGTGGTTTCACTGCGCTTGAAGCCCAGCGGCAGCGACCAGGCGAACTCGGCCACGCGAGAATCCAACAGCGGTGCGCGGGCTTCCAGGCTGACCGCCATCGAGGTGCGGTCGACCTTGCACAGCAGGTCATCCGGCAGGTAGGTCACGTAATCAGCCAGCATCATCGCATCGGCCGGTGTGCCGGCACCGTGCAACGGGTCGGCCAGGTCGTAGAAGCTGCCCGCGGCCTGCGCCCCCGGCACTGCCGCCGCCGGGTCGCGCCAGCGCGAGATGCGGTTGCGGTACACGTCACCGATGCCACGCGCGCCGGATTCTGCCAACAGCGCGGCCAGGCCGCCGGTACGCGAGGCCTCGCCCTGCTGCTGGGAGCGCGCGCCCATCCAGCGCCGCAGCGGCCCCGGCACACGGCCCAGCATCTGCCAGTTGCGCAGCGCGCGTACATAGCGGGTATAGCCGAAGAACAGCTCGTCGCCACCATCGCCGGACAGCGCCACGGTCACGCCCTGCCGCGCCAGGCGGGCGACCAGCGCGGTCGGCACCTGCGAGGCATCGGCGAAGGGTTCGTCGAACATCGCCGGCAACTGCGGCACCACCGCCAACGCATCGGCACCGCTGACGTAGAGTTCAGTGTGGTCGCAGCCCAGATGCGCGGCCAGTTCCTTGGCCAGCGGCGCCTCGTCGTGGCCCGAACCGGTGAACCCGATGCTGAAGCTGTGCACCGGCTGGCCACTTTGTGCCTGCATCAGCGCGGCCACCAGCGACGAATCGGTGCCGCCGGACAGGAACACGCCCACCGGCACGTCGGCCACCATGCGCAGCGCCACCGCGTCACGCAGCAGCCCGTCCAGCTGCTCCTCGGCTTCCTCGATGCGGCCCTGGAACGGCGCAGCCAGCGCCGCCTGCATGCGCGCACGCGCATCCCAGTACGGGCGCTGCGCCTGTTCCGGCCGGTGCGCGGCCGCACCCGCCGCTACGGCCTCCGCATCCAGGCGCAGCACGCGGCCCGGCATCAATTTGTAGCAGCGCTGGTGGATGCTGTGCGGCGCCGGAATGTAATCCAGCCGCAGCAGCAGGGTCAGGGCGTCACGGTCGATGTCGTTGTCGAAGGCCGGGTGCTGCCACAGCGCCTTCAGTTCCGAACCGAACACCAGCGTGTCGCCGGCCCAGCCGTAGTACAGCGGCTTCTTGCCGACACGGTCGCGGGCCAGCCACAGGCACTGCTCCTGGCGGTCCCACAGCGCAATGGCGAACATGCCGTTGCAGCGCTGCAGGGTGTCTTCCATGCCCCATTGCAGAATCGCTGCCAGCAGCACCTCGGTGTCGGAGTGCCCACGGAAGGCGTGTCCCAGCGGCTCCAGTTCGGCACGAAGGGCGGCGAAGTTGTAGACCTCGCCGTTGTAAGCCATCACGTAGCGGCCATCAGACGAGGCCATCGGCTGGTGGCCCAGCGGCGACAGGTCGAGAATGCTCAGCCGACGGTGCGCCAGCGCGATGCCGGCCCCGGCATCGACCCAGCTGCCGCCATCATCCGGCCCGCGGTGGTGCAGCGCCTCGCCCATGGCCAGGACCTGCGCCTGCAGCACCTCGGCCGACGCCACCGGCGCCGGCAACAACATTCCCGCCAATCCACACATGCATCAAGGTTCCTGCGCCAGTTCAAGGGCGGCGCCAATCACCGCATTGTCGCTTGGAAGCCCGAACATTGCTGCCCCCGCCAGCGGCGTATAGGTATCGGCACCGCAGACCCGGCGCAATGGCAGGTGGCCGAAGCCGGCCTCGACCAGGGCGGTGACCACGCCCTCGCCCACCCCGCCACTATGGCGGCCCTCGTCCAGCACCAGCACCCGCCGCGCACTGGCCGCCTGACTGGCGATGAAGCCGGCATCCAGCGGCACCAGCCAGCGCAGGTCGACCACCCGCACCTGCCAGCCCAGCTGCTGCTCGATTGCCCGCGCCGCGCGCAGCGCCATCGGCACGCCGTTGCCATAGGTGTAGACCACCAGGTCGCCTGCCTCCGGCACATAGACCCGCCCTTCGCCCGGCACCAGCGCCTGGCCCTGGGCGGGGTAGTCGAACAGCCACTGGCCATCGCCCGGCGCATGCAGGTCCTTGCTCATGTACAGCGCGATCGGCTCCAGGAACACCGCCACCCGCCCGTCCACCCGCGCCAGCGCGGCCAACGTGCGCAGCATCATCACCGCATCGTCGCCGCGCGACGGGCAACCGACCACCAGGCCGGGAATGTCGCGCAGCGCGGTGATCGAATTGTCGTTGTGGAAGTGGCCACCGAAGCCCTTCTGGTAGCCCAGCCCGGCCACCCGCACCAGCATCGGGTTGCGGTACTGGTCATTGGAGAAGAACTGCAGCGAGCACGCTTCACCGCGCACCTGGTCGATGGCGTTGTGCAGGTAGGCCAGATACTGGATCTCCGGAATCGGCAGCATGCCCATGTTGGCCAGGCCCTGCGCCATGCCCAGGATCATGGTTTCGTCCAGCAGGGTGTTGAACACCCGGCGTGGGCCGAAGCGGCGCAGCAGATCCTTGGTGACGGTATAGACACCGCCCTTCTGCGCGACGTCCTCGCCGAACAGCAGGCTCTGCGGATACTTCGCCAGCAGTTCCTGCAGCCCATGGTTGATCTGGATGGCGAGGTGCCGAGGTGCCTGCCGCTCGGGCAGGGCCTCCGCACCGCCATACAGCGCTTCGCGCGCATCGGCGGGCACCTCGCGCCGCGCTTCGGCCTGCACCGCCGCCGGCGTGTACGGTGCCAGCGGCGCCATCACCTCCTGTAGCGACTGCAGCGTCGGGCGGCCTTCGGCATCCGCCGCCGCGGCCATGCAGCGCGCGCGCATCGTTTCGTAGGCGACCTCGATGGTGGCCGCATCCATCCAGCCCGACTCCATCGCGATCTGCGCCGAGCGCAGCAGCGGATCCTGCGCCTCGGCCGCGCACAGCTCCGGCAGCGCGCGCCATTCCACCTCGAAATCGGTGCCGGCGTGGCCCATCAGGCGGGTGGTGCGCAGATGCAGGAAGGTGGGCCGCCGCGTGCGCCGGCAGTGCTCCACCGCCGCCTGCACCTGGGCGTGCCCGGTGGCCAGGTCGAGACCATCAGCGAAGAAATAGTCGAGCCCCGGCTGGCGGCTGAAGCGCTCGGCAATCCAGCCTTCCGGCGTCTTCACCGAGATGCCCAGGCCGTTGTCCTCGCAGACGAACAGGATCGGCGCCGGCAGCTTCTGGTAGGCCGACCACATCGCGGTGTTGAACGCGGTCTGCGCGGTGGCATGGTTGGCCGAGGCGTCGCCGAACGAGCACAGCACGATGCTGTCGGCCAGGATCGGCAACGGCTGCCCCAGGCGCTTGCCGCTCTCGATGGCCAGCGCGGTGCCCAACGCTTTCGGCAGGTGCGACGCGATGGTCGAGGTCTGCGGCAGCACCCACAACGGTTTGCTGCCCCACACCTTGTGGCGGCCCCCGCTGGCCGGGTCATCGGCGCTGGCGGCGAAAGACAGTGCGGCATCGCGCAGCGGATCGACGCCCGGCACCTGGCGCGAACGCTCGGCCATGAAGGCACCAGAGCGATAGTGCAGGAAGGCTGGATCGGTATGCCGGCAGGCCCGCGCCAGCAGCGCGTTGCCTTCATGGCCGGAGGAACCAATGGTGTAGAAGACCTTGTTCTGCACGCGCAGCACGCGTGCCATCAGGTCCAGCTGGCGGCTGGCCAGCTGCGAATCGAACAGCTCGCCAAACGCTGCGGCAGTGAGCGTGCTGCCCGGCAGGATCGGCGCATCCGGTGCCGGGCGCGGACGCGGGGTGCCGCGCCAGCCACGCACCGCATCGAGGAAGTTGACGTCGCACACTTCGGCGCGGTTGAGCACGCGCATGCGTGCGGGAATCGGATCTGGAACCACAGCGAACATCGAACACCCTCCGTGTCGTTGTTGCATTCCGCCCGGCGTTGGCCAGGCGCTACCCTGTGGGGGTCACCCTGGTGAGAGTCACGCAGCCTCGAATCGCGAGCGCACTTCGGCAGTCACCGCCGGCATCGGCAGGAAGCGCGGTTGTTCACGCACGCGCTGCAGCCAGCCACGCACTTCCGGGAATGGCTGCAGGCTGATACCACCCTCGCCTGCGACGTCGGTGTAGGCGAACAGCGCGATATCGGCGATGCCATATCCGCTGCCGGTGAACCACTGCGCTTCGCGCAGATGTTGCTCCATTACTGCCAGCGCGGTGGCGGCGCGCTCGTGCAGGCGTGGCAGTTCGGCGCGGCGCGGTGAATCAGCTGGGGTCCAGCCACGGATGAAGCGCGCCACTGCCACGCAGGGCTCGTGCGTGTACTGCTCGAAGAACATCCAGCTCAACGCCTGCGCGCGCTCCCAGCCGTCGCTAGGCAGGTACGGCGTGCCCTCGGCCAGCCAGAACAGGATCGCGTTGGATTCGGTCAACACGCGGCCATCGTCGCGGACGATCAGCGGCACCTTGGCATTCGGGTTGAGCGCCAGGAATTCGGGGGTGTGGGTCTGGCCGTGGGCACTGTCCACTTCCACCCAGCGGTAGCGGCTGCCGAGCTGCTCCAGCAGCAGGCGGACCTTGTGGCAATTGCCCGAGACCGACATGCCATGCACCGTCAGCGGGACGCGCTCTTCCACCATTGCCTGCTCCATCACATCCGGCCGGCGGCCGGCTGCGTGCAGTCTGGCAAGCGCGTCTGTGAATGCCAAGCGCGGGTGCAGCATGGCAACACGGTAGTGCCGGCCGCTGGCCGGCAATCGCGCGAATCTGCCGCAACACGGTTGCCGGCCAGCGGCCGGCACTACCGGGCAAGGCTCAGCGCGCGCGCTGCCGCCACTGATCGCGCGACTGGCCCCAGATCTGCATCGGCTTGTCGTTGTACGGCGCTGGCAACTCCCCCATCCGCAGCAGCGTGCTGCCGAGCTTGCGCGCGACCGCCCGCGAGTTGTCGTTGTTCTCGGCGATGGTATGAATCACCTCGTCCCATCCGAGCGTGTCGAATGCCCAGTCGATCGCGGCGACTGCGGCTTCCGGCGCATAGCCCCGGCCCCAGCTAGCATGGCGGATGCCCCAGCCGACCTCGGTACCGGGCCAGTCCTGCGGTTGCCAGGGCCCCATCCGCCCGATCCAGTCACCGCTGGACTTCTCGATCACACTGAACATCGAGAAGCCGAACAGCTGCCAGGCGCCCGCCAGGCTGCAGAAGCCGCGCCAGGCCACCGACGGCGGCTGCACGCCACCGAGGGTGCGCATCGTTTCCTCGTCGGCGCAGAACGCGAGATACGGTTCGTAGTCCTCGCGCAACAGCGGGCGCAGGATCAGGCGCTCGGTTTCGATGCGCAGGTCGAAGATGCTCATGCCGGCTCCATGTCGAAGGAAGCGTCCATGATGGTGGATTCGCGCCCCGCGCGGATGAATTTCGCGGGCTGCAACGAAACGGGCCGGCATAAGCCGGCCCGTCAGGTACTGCATGCTGCGTCTGGATTACTGGCGCGTGCCAGCCGCGGTGGCACCGGCAGCAGCGGTCTGCGTGACCAGCTGGCCGTCGACCACCGGCAGGCGATCGCTGGCCGGCTTGTTGTCCATGCGCACGGTCTTCTCGGCGCCATCGTAGCGGTAGGTCACGTTGTAACCCTTGACCACATCGGTATTGCCCATGGCGATGCGGTTACCCGGCTTGCTGGCCATGCGCATGGTGCCGGTGGTGCCGTCCTCGTTGCGGTAGGTCACGTTGTAGCCGGTGACGCGGCTCGACTCGGAGGTCGCGGTCTCGGTGTGGCACTGGCGCTCGGTGCGGTTGACCACGCGGCCCCCCACATGGCGCTTGTCGATCTGGTTGCCGATGAAGCCACCGGCCACCGCGCCGGCTGCAGTCGCGGCCTTCTTGCCATTGCCGCCGCCGACCTGGTTGCCCAGCAGGCCACCCACCACAGCACCGACCACGGTGCCGCCGACATTGCCGTCACGCTCCGGCAGGCGCTCCTGCACCGTCACGTCCTGGCAGACCTCATGCGGGGTCTGGGTGGTGGAGGTCTCGCGGACCGGATCGGTACCGATCACGGTGGCATAGGCCTTCTGCTTCTCGGTGATCGGGTCGACCTTCAGCACGTCGGCGTACTCCAGGCCGCGCGGCGCCGACGGGTCTAGCTTGTCACCACGCGCACCGTCGTCAATGGCATTGCCATCGGCCAGGCGCGATTCGGCATTGGGGGTTCCGGCGCTGATGGAATCGGGCGACGTGTCGCCACTCTTCATGAAGGCGGCGGTGGCGATGCCACCGACCAGCAGCGCGCCCGCTGCGACCAGGACAGTTGTAGTTGTGCTTTTCATGACCTGCTCCTTGCGGACCATCCGCAACGTTCTCGGGCCAGATTGCAGCATGGGCTGCCTGAACGGAATCTCCACATTTCCTGCTCATTGCTGTAACCCATTCAGCATCGGGAAATGCTGGGCCCGTGGTAGCGTTTGCATGTTACCCACGAGGATTCCCGCCATGGCCAACGCGATGCTGCTGCCGGTACTGCAATGGGCGCGCCGGCTGCGCTACCCCACCCTGTTCAAGCTCACGGCCGGCCTGTTCGTGCTGACCTTGTTCATTCCCGACCCGATCCCGTTCGTCGATGAGCTGGTACTGGGCTTCGGCACGCTGCTGCTGGCCAACTGGAAAAGCCGCAACGCCACCCCGCCGCCGCCGCTGGAACAGCGTTGAGCCTGCTGGTCGACAGCCACTGCCATCTGGACGCCAGCGCCTTCGACGATGACCGCGCTGCGGTGATCGATCGTGCGCAGGCCGCGGGCGTGCGCCAGCAGGTCGTGCCCGCGGTGACCGCCGCCAGCTGGCCAACGCTGCGCGAGGTCTGCCGGCAGGCGCCGGGGCTGTACCCGGCCTACGGCCTGCACCCGATGTTCCTGGCCGAGCACCAGCCCGGGCACCTGCCGCTGCTGCGCGAGTGGATCGAACGCGAACGCCCCTGCGCGATCGGCGAATGCGGCCTGGATTTCTTCGTTGAGGGGCTGGATGCCGAGGCGCAGCAGGCCTATTTCATTGGCCAGCTGGAGCTGGCCCGCGAGTTCGATCTTCCGGTGATCGTGCATGCGCGGCGCGCGGTGGACGCGGTGATTGCCGCGATCCGCCGCATCGGTGGCCTGCGCGGCGTGGTGCACAGCTTTTCCGGCAGCCCGGAACAGGCCGCGCAGCTGCACAGGCAGGGTTTCCTGCTGGGCCTGGGCGGCCCGCTGACCTACGATCGCGCGCAGCGCCTGCAGCGACTGGTCCGTCAGATGCCGCTGGAGCAGCTGCTGCTGGAGACCGATGCGCCGGACCAGCCTGATGCCGGCATCCGCGGCCAGCGCAACGAACCGGCACGGCTGGCGATCATCGCCCGCCACGTGGCGGCGCTACGCGGGATGGAGCTGGACGCGGTGGCCCAGGCCACGACGGAGAACGCGCGGCGGCTGTTCGCGCTGCCCGCAATGCAACGGTAGGTGCCGGCCGCTGGCCGGCATCTGCGCTGATTCAATCATTCCGGGTTGCCGGCCAGCGGCCGGCGCTACCGATCACGCGTCAGCGTGATCCTCGACCACTTCGGCCTTCACCTTCTTCGGCTCCAGCAGCATTTCAAGCGCCTTGCCGACCGCCGCGAACGCGAACGCACCGGTGATGTGGGTCGCCGCACCCAGGCCCGCGCCGCAGTCCAGCTTCAATGCCGCATCAGCGCCCAGGTTCGGGCGGATGCCACAGACGCTGCCATCGGCCTGCGGGTACTTCACATTCTCCAGCGAATACACCGCCGGCACGCCGAAGTAGCGCTTGGCATTCTTCGGGAAGTTGAACTCGCTGCGCAGCTTCTTGCGGATCAACGCCAGCATGGCGTCGTGCTCGGTGCGCGAGACATCGCGGATGCGCACCAGGGTGGGATCGGTGCGGCCACCGGCGGCACCCACGGTCAGCAGCGGCAGCTTGCGGCGGCGGCACCAGGCAATCGTCTCGACCTTGACCCGGAAGCTGTCGCAGGCATCGATCACCAGATCAAAGCCACGGTCGAGCAGTTCGGCCATGTTCGACACCGTCAGGAACGCCTGTACGGCATCGACCTCGATGTCCGGGTTGATCGCGCGGCAGCGTTCGGCCATCGCCTCGGCTTTGTTGCGGCCGTAGTTGCCTTCCATCGCCGGCAGTTGCCGGTTGGTGTTGGACACGCAGATGTCATCGGCATCGATCAGGGTCAGGTGACCGACCGCCGAACGGGCCAATGCCTCCACCACCCACGAGCCAACGCCCCCCATGCCCACCACCGCCACGCGGCTGCTCTGCAGGCGCTCAAGTGCGCCCACGCCATACAGCCGTTCGATGCCGGCGAAGCGTTGTTTGACCTGTTCGTTCATCCGGCTATTTTAACGTGCAGGCGCCAGCGCCTGCAGCGCGCCGGCATCGAACCCACCGTTGCACGTCCGGAGAGCCCGCCATGAACGCCAGCCCGCCCCGCCGCCCGTCCACCGCCTACCGCTATCTGTTCGTGCTCGGCCTGGGCCTGTTGATCGGCCTGATCGCCACGGTGATGGTCGGCCGCGCCCTGCAGGCCCGCCGCGATCCGTTCCCGGACAGCCTGATGCAGGTGATGCAACGGCAATCACAGCTGCTGCAGCAGGCCCAGCAGCAGAACCGCTGCAGCCTGGCCGACAGCGTGCCGCGGTTGCAGGCGATGCGCCTGCTGTCCAACGACCTGGACCTGGCCTTTCCCGGGCTGAAGGACAGCGCGCAGTTCCAGCAGCATGCCAGCCAGCTGCGCGGCAACCTCAACGCCGCTCTGGCGGCGCCGCCCAGCGACTGCACGGCCCTGGCCCGGGTGGTGGAAACGGTGCAGGCCGACTGCCGCGCCTGCCACCAGGACTTCCGCTGAGCCGCATTCATCCTGCAGCCGGACAAGGCCTGCGCGGTTGGCGCCTTGTTCACGTTCAAAAGGGGACGATTCGTCCACCCTGCTGCATGACGCAGTACCACCCCAGACACCCGCCTTCACGGCCAGGAGACGCCCCATGAAGATCCAGCTCATCGCCGCCAGCGCCATCGCTACCCTTGCCCTGGCTGGCTGTGCCACCTCGCCCGGCTACGGCGGTGGTGGTTACAACAACGGCTACAACAATGGCGGCTACGGCAACAATGGTGGCTACAACCAGGGCCGCTGCGCCGACTGCGGCATCGTGACCCGCATCAACACCGTGCAGTCCGGCCGTACCGCGCCCAGCGCGACCGGCGCGATCCTGGGCGGCATCGTCGGCGCCGTGGCCGGCCACGAGATCTCCGACCACACCGGCGGCAGCCGCGGCAACAAGAACATCGCCGCCGCTGCAGGCGCGGTCGGTGGCGCACTGGCCGGCAACCAGATCCAGAAGAACGTGACCAGCGATACCTACGACATCAGCGTGCGCATGGACGATGGCCGCACCATCGTGGTCAACCAGCGCGACCTCGGCGGCATCCGCGAGAACACCTACGTGCGCGTGGTCAACGGCAAGGTCATCCTGCGCTGACCTGCATCGGGCCGACGGCAAAGAAAAGGCCCGCTTGCGCGGGCCTTTTCATTTGACGGTATGCAGCGCGATCAGGTCGGCTGAACGGCGTCGGCCTGCAGGCCCTTCTGGCCCTGCACGACGGTGAAGGTGACCTTCTGGCCTTCCTTCAGGCTCTTGAAGCCCTGGGTCTGGATGGCACGGAAGTGCACGAACACGTCTTCGCCGTTTTCACGGCTGATGAAGCCGAAGCCCTTTGCATCGTTGAACCACTTGACGGTACCGGTCTCGCGATCAGACATCTCACTAACTCCCTGGTGACTCTCTCTTGTTGTAGGAAACGCCTGGTGGGCGGCTGACAAGCAAGGGGGAAGCGAGGTGCATCGATGCAGCGGATCGGGAAGATCTTGCTTCATCAGGCCACGATCCACGGTGACCTTGCCAAGCTCAGCGACTGCAACTTAACCCGCCCAAAACGAAAAAGCAACTGGCAAAATCTTTCACTGTCAACCCCAAAACGACCACCATACGGGACAGCATGGGACTCTCATTCATCTTATATCTGCTAGCGGTCATTTTTGTCCTCGTCGGCATCGCCGGAATCATCCTTCCGGCCCTCCCCGGCATCCCGCTGGTGTTCATCGGACTGCTGCTGGCGGCATGGGCCGACGGCTTCGCCCACGTCGGCTGGCCGACCCTGGTCGCGCTGGGCGTACTGACCCTGCTCTCGCTGCTGGTGGACGTGCTGGCCACAGTGGTGGGTGCGCAGCGGGTCGGTGCCAGCCGCAAGGCGCTGTGGGGCACGTTCGTCGGCAGCATCGTCGGGCTGTTCTTCATGCCGATCGGTCTCTTTGCCGGGCCCCTGATCGGCGCCTTGGCCGGCGAGTACTGGCACACCCGTGAACTGGGCCGCTCGACCAAGGTGGGTCTGGCCACCTGGCTCGGCATCCTGCTCGGCCTGGCGTTGAAGCTGGCGGTGGTGATCGCGATGCTGGGCCTGTTCGCCTTCGCCTGGTTCCTGTAACCCGCACCGTCTTCACGCCGCGCGCACGCGGTGGCCGTGCATAAACCGTGGGGGCTGGCCGCGATGCGGTACAGCCGCCACACTGTGCGATTCCCGTATTCACCGAAGGGCCTGCTGGAATGACCCTCCCCCCGCTGCTTCCCCGCCTTGCGCCGCTGGCGCTGGCGCTGGCGCTGGCCAGTGCCCCATTGGCCGCGCAGGAATTCGTGCCCAGCACCGATACCTCGCCGGCGGCGTGTGCCGCCATCACCACTGACGCGGCGCGCCTGGCCTGCTATGACCGCCTGTTCGCGCATACGCCGCAGGCCACGGCCGCCGCCGATGCCGCTGCCGAGGCGGCCGCGCAGGCCCGTCGCGAAGAACGCCAGACCGCACGCGTGAGCCAGGGCGAAGAGAAACTGCGCGAGCGGGTCAGCGACCTGTTCCGCCCCGCTGCGCCGGACAGCGCGCTGGCCAATGCCGGCCGCGGTTCGCTGCTGGACAGCCGCTGGGAACTGGCCGAGGACTCCAAGCTCGGCCCATTCCAGCTGCGTGCCTACAAGCCGGTGTACCTGCTGCCGGCGTTCTGGACCAGCGACCGCAACACCACGCCGCATTCGCCGAACCCGGCCAACACGGTCACCACGCCGCAGGTGCTGGACAGCGCCGAACTGAAGTTCCAGATCAGCTTCAAGACCAAGATCGCCGAGAACCTGTTCGGCGACAACGGCGACATCTGGGCCGGCTATACCCAGAGCTCGCGCTGGCAGGCCTACAACGGCGAGGATTCGCGCCCGTTCCGCGAAACCAATTACGAGCCGGAAGTGATGATGGTGTTCCGCAACGGCTACTCGATCGGTGGCTGGCGCGGCCGCATGACCGGCATCGCACTGAACCACCAGTCCAACGGCCGCGCCGATCCGCTGTCGCGCAGCTGGAACCGGGTCATGCTCAACATCGGCCTCGACCGCGAGAACTGGGCGCTGGTGCTGCGGCCGTGGTACCGCATTCCCGAGACCCGCAGCGACGACAACAATCCGGACATCGAGGACTACATGGGCCGCGGTGATGCGACCCTGACCTGGAACCGCAACGGCCACGAAGTCTCGTTGATGGCGCGCCACTCGCTGCGCACCGGCAGCCGTTCGCACGGCGCCCTGCAGCTGGATTACGGCTTCCCGATCAGCAACCTGCTGCGCGGCCATGTGCAGGTCTTCGACGGCTATGGCGAGAGCCTGATCGACTACAACCACAAGGCCACCTACGTGGGCGTGGGCGTGTCGCTGCTGGAGTGGTTCTGATGGACGTGACGATCTGGCACAACCCGGCCTGCAGCAACTCGCGTAGCGCATTGAAGCTGATCCGCGATGCGGGCTTCGATCCGGAGGTGATCGAGTACCTGGGCAATCCACCCGATGTGACCACACTGCGCCAGGTGCTGGCCGAATCCGGCCTGGACGCGCAGGCGCTGGTGCGCAGCAAGGAAGCACAGTTCACCGAACTGGGCCTGGAAGATGCGGACGAGGCCACGCTGCTGGCCGCGATGGCCGCACACCCGCGCCTGATCAACCGCCCCGTGGTGCGCACGCCCAAGGGCACCCGGCTGTGCCGTCCACCGGAAACGGTGCTGGAGATCCTGTAACGGAAAAGGGGACGGAGGGGATTAAGTCGTTTGTGCACAAACGACTTAATCCCCTCCGTCCCCTTTTCTGTTTACCGCCAGTCGGTGATGCCTTCGCGGCGGTACACCTCGGCGAACGCCGGGCGCGCCTTCATCGACGTGGCATGTGCCTTGAGCACAGGCCAGGTGTCGCTGGGCTTCGGCATGTTGCGCGACCAGCGCATCAGCATCACCAGCATGTAGTCGACCACGCAGGGCGTGGTGCCCAGCAGGTAGGGGCCATGCGCCTGCAGGTGCGTGGCGACCTGCTGCCAGGCCGCCTCAAGGCGCTGACGGGCCATCTCGCGGCTCGCTTCGATATTTGCCTCGCCCGCCATTTCATGCGGATAGAACCAGGCACGATAGGCCGGCTGCAGCGTATTGGCACACCAGAACATCCAGCGGTAGGCATCGGCGCGCTGCGGCGTGCCCAGTGCGGGCAGCAGGTTGGCCTCCGGATGGCGGTCAGCCAGATACAGTGCGATCGCCGCCGCTTCGGTCAGTACCAAGCCATCGATCAGCAGCGTCGGCACCACACCGGCCGGATTCAGCGCCAGATACTCCGCCGACTTGTGCTCGCGCGTGTCGAAATCCAGCAGTACCAGTTCGTGCTCGATACCCAGCTCGATCAGCAGCCAGTGCACCACTAGGGCGGCGGTACTGGTCGAACCATACAGCGTGGTGCTCATGCGGCGGATCCTGTGCGGGTGGATCCGCCGATTATGCACCCGCGCGCGCGGTCGCTGCTCAGCCGCAGATGCTCATGCAGGAATCCCGGCGTTCGCCACAGGACATCATCGGCGCGCGCATCGTGCAGTCATGCGCCTTCAGTTCGCAGGCACGGCGCAGGTCCGGGTTGTCCACATCCTTGCAGCGCTTGTCCGGCGCCGGCACCACCTGCTGCTCGCAATTGCTCTGGCGGCTGCCGAGGGAGTCATTCTGCGCCATGCAGCTGCGATAGCCGGCCTGGCACTGCACGCGGCATTGCGCTGATGCGGGGAAATCCGCGCCTTCGTACGACGCCGGGGTACTGCAGCCGGCCAGGGCCAGCAGGAACACAGCCGCGAGGGATCGATGCAGGCGCATGGGCACATCCAGTGCTGGGGTGTGCCGACCCTAGCAGACTACGGTTGCGCGTGCAGGCACCGACGCCCCCATCAGTACACGGGAACACCGGTGTCGGTGCGGACTTCATTCACGGTGCCGCCGCAGGAGAGCAGGCACTGGGCGTACGGAGCACTGCATGAAGGAAGCGCCGGGGAACCGCAGTAGGTGCCGGCGCCGTTGCCCCCTTCACAGTTGTGCCGCTGCTTGTCGTCGGCGATACCACTGCAACGGCTGATGATCCGGCTCTTCTCGCTTTCGCAGCTGCGCTGATCCGATTCCGCGCGGGCGCGGTTGTGGAAGTCGCACGTCGCCTTCTGGCTCTCGCAGACCGACGCGCAGATCCTCCCCGCTTCGTGGGTTGGCGGTTCGACGAAATAACGTGGCCCGCAGGCACTGCACGCCAGCGCAACGACCAGCAATACGAAAACACGCGACCACTGCAGCACGATGGACTCCCTTCCAATACGTCAGACAGCGCACGTTAGCAGAGCACATCATCCACGGGCAGGCTGCATGCAACAACGGCGCCACACGGGCGCCGTTGTCTGGACCGGAACGGGAGGAATTACTCCACCACCACCGGAATCTTGCCGATGCGGGCCTGCCACTCACGCGGACCAGTCTTGTGCACC
Source organism: Stenotrophomonas sp. 62841_Sma (assembly GCF_056482945.1). Lineage (NCBI taxonomy): Bacteria > Pseudomonadati > Pseudomonadota > Gammaproteobacteria > Lysobacterales > Lysobacteraceae > Stenotrophomonas > Stenotrophomonas sp. 62841_Sma. The sequence continues at coordinate 3,133,079 of NZ_CM151224.1, forward strand.
GATTCACCGGTGGAGTCGACGGCCACGGTCACCGGCATGTCCTGCACGGTGAACTCGTAGATCGCCTCCATGCCCAGGTCAGCAAAGCCAACCACCTTGGCCGCCTTGATCGCCTTGGACACCAGGTAGGCCGAACCGCCTACCGCCATCAGGTAGGCCGACTTGTTGTCACGGATCGCCTCGATGGCCGCCGGGCCGCGCTCGGCCTTGCCGACCATGCCCAGCAGGCCGGTCTGTTCAAGCACCTGACGGGTGAACTTGTCCATGCGGGTCGCCGTGGTCGGACCAGCCGGGCCCACCACTTCGTCGCGCACCGGATCGACCGGGCCGACGTAGTAGATGAAGCGGCCCTTCAGATCGACCGGCAGTTCCTCGCCCTTGTTGAGCATGTCGACCATGCGCTTGTGCGCGGCGTCGCGACCGGTCAGCAGCTTGCCGTTGAGCAGCAGGGTCTGGCCCGGCTTCCAGCTGGCCACGTCCTCCGGGGTGATCGTGTCCAGGTCCACGCGGGTGCCCTTGGACGAATCGTAGGTCAGCTTCGGCCAGTCCTCCAGCGACGGCGGGTCCAGCATCACCGGACCGCTGCCATCCAGGGTGAAGTGCGCATGGCGGGTGGCCGCGCAGTTCGGGATCATCGCCACCGGCAGGTTGGCCGCATGAGTCGGGTAATCGTTGATCTTGATGTCGAGCACGGTGGTCAGGCCACCCAGGCCCTGCGCGCCAATACCCAGCGCGTTGACCTTCTCGTACAGCTCCAGGCGCAGCTCTTCAATGCGGTTGGACGCACCACGGGCCTGCAGCTCGGTGATGTCGATCGGCTCCATCAGCGCTTCCTTGGCCAGCAGCATCGCCTTCTCGGCGGTGCCGCCGATGCCGATGCCGAGCATGCCCGGCGGGCACCAGCCGGCGCCCATGGTCGGCACGGTCTTCAGCACCCAATCGACGATGGAATCGGACGGGTTGAGCATGGCGAACTTGGTCTTGGCTTCCGAACCACCACCCTTGGCGGCGACGATGACGTCGACGGTGTTGCCCGGCACCACCTTGACGTTGACCACGCCCGGGGTGTTGTCCTTGGTGTTGATGCGCTTGCCGGCCGGATCAGCCAGCACCGAAGCGCGCAGCTTGTTGTCCGGGTGCATGTAGGCGCGGCGCACGCCTTCATTGGCCATGTCTTCCACGCCCATGGTGGCGTCGTCCCAACGCACGTCCATGCCGATTTCCAGGAACACGGTGACGATGCCGGTGTCCTGGCAGATCGGACGGTGGCCTTCGGCGCACATGCGCGAATTGATCAGGATCTGCGCCATCGCTTCCTTCGCGGCCGGCGACTCCTCGCGCTCGTAGGCGGCGGCAAGGTTCTTGATGTAGTCGACCGGGTGGTAGTACGAGATGTACTGCAGCGCGTCGGCGATGGACTGGATGAGGTCTTCCTGCTTGATCGATGTCACGACTTGCTCGCTTGCTGGAGGCTGGCGGGGGTAATCCCCCCATTTTACCCCCTCCCCCGGCCGCAGGGTGGTAGTGCCGGCCGCTGGCCTGCACTATCCACGCACACCCTCTGTCACGCCACGCGCCACTGCGGCGTCCTTGCCCACATGAACGCTGAAACCGCTTTCCAGACCCACCGTCCGCGCCTGATGGCGCTGGCCTACCGCCTGCTCGGCAGTCGCGCCGACGCCGAAGACGTGGTCCAGGATGCCTGGTTGCGCTGGTCCGGCGCCGACCCGGCGGCCGTCCGCGACCCCGAAGCCTGGCTGGTCACCACCACCACCCGGCTCGGCCTGGACCGGCTGCGCGCAGCCAAGCGCGAGCGCGTGCATTACGTCGGCCCGTGGCTGGCCGAGCCACTGGCGGTCACCCTGGAGCCCGACCCGGCGCCCGGCCCCGCCCAGCTGCATGCGTTTGCCGACGATGTCTCGGTGGCTTTCCTGACCCTGCTTGAACAGCTCGGCCCCGAGGAACGCGCCGCCTTCCTGCTGAAGGAAGCCTTCGACCACGATTACCGTGAGATCGCCGACCTGATCGGCCACAGCGAGGCCAACTGCCGGCAGCTGGTGCATCGTGCCCGGCAGCGCCTGCAGGCCGGGCGGCCGCGCTTCAACGCCGACGCCAGCCAGCACCGGCAGCTGCTGGCGCGCTTCATGGACGCTTCCCAGCGTGGCGACAGCGAAGCGATCCAGGCCCTGCTGCACGCCAACGCGGTACTGGTTTCCGACGGCGGTGGCGTGGTTACCGCGGCGGTGCGGCCCCTGCTGGGCGCCGAGCGCATCGGCCGCCTGTTCTGGGCCATCGCCCGCCGTGGCGCGGCGCATCCGGCGCAGTTGGGCTACGTCAACGGCGAGCCTGCGATCCTGCGCTTCCAGGGCGATCGCCTGCACTCGGTCACCACCATCGAGGTGGTCGATGGCCGCATCGCCAACGTGTACAGCGTGTTGAATCCGGAAAAGTTGCCGGACGTTGTCACGCGCGGTGACGGCACGGCGTCCTTGTAATGAAAGGCGGCCATCGTGGCCGCCGTGGAGCCGAAAATGTCCGACCACGCATCTCCCCGCGTCCCTTACACCCGCCTGGCCGCCGAAGCCTTCAAGGGCCTGCTGGCCACCAGCCAGGCGGTGCATGACAGCTCGATTGATCCGACCCTGATGGAACTGGTGTTCCTGCGCGTGTCGCAGCTCAACGGCTGCGGCTACTGCATGGACATGCACGGCACGGCGCTGCGCAAGGGCGGCATCGAGCCGCGCAAGCTCGATACCCTGCCCGCCTGGCACGAAAGCCGTTTCTTCGATGCACGCGAGCGTGCGGCGCTGGGCTGGGCCGAGGCACTGACCCGGCTGACCGACGGTGCACCGTCACAGGCGGCGTTCGATGCACTGGCACCGCACTTCGATGAGAAGGGCATCAGCGACCTGAGCATGGGCATCGCGGTGATCAATGCCTGGAACCGGCTGGGCGCCGGGCTGCTGCCGCCGCTGCCCTGAGCGCTTCGTTGACAGTGCCTGGACCGCCGGGCACTGTACCTGCCCCGCAGGAAGCATCCGAACGTCATGGCCGACGAAGCCCCCGACACGCCCAGCAAGGAGGCGCTGAAGGCGCTGACCCAGTACCGGGAGCGGGACACCGCGCCGCCCGAACTCCTGTCGACGCTTGAACGGCATGGACTGTTGTGGCCCGTCGAATATCCGGGCCATGAGGCCCTCCAGGTGCGGATGTTCGCCGCCTATGCCCGCGCCGACCGCCAGCATGTGGCAGACAACTTCATCCTCGGCGTGCAGGAGAACCGCAGCGACCTGCGCGCCGGGCTGTCGGCGTATGCGTTCATGGTGCACTTCCCCAGGCATCAGGAGCAGCCACACCCCAGCCTCGCCTGTGCGGTCTGCGGCCAGGTCCGCGAAGGCAGATTCGACCCGACCACCTGGGCGCGCGTCCGCCACAACATCGGGGTTGTGCTCGGCGGAAGCGTAAACGCCATCACCTTCCTGTTGGAACAACACAATCTGACGCCCAGACGGGCGCCCGGCGACATGAGCACACTGGTGGCACTGCTGCGGCTGCTGCACCACGAGAGCGACGCCAAGGACACCCCGTCGACCATCGTCAAACGCGTGCGCGCGCTGCCGGGCCTGAAACTGTCCGTCGAGCAGGCGCGTCACCTGCTGGATGCCCTGGGCCATGCCGGGCTGCTGCAGACCCCCGAGCATCCCGGCCTGGCGCAACGCTTCACCCGGGTCGGCCTGGCACCGCGCACCTCGCGCTCTTCGGACTGGAGCTATCCCGTCGATTTCTGGAAAGGCGCCTACGGCATCGACAGCGGGGCCCTGCGCTTCTGGTTCGCTCACCATCCTGCGCTGCTGGCTGCGCTGGACTGAGCGCGCAGGCGGCGCCGACGCGCTGCCCTGCCGGCGCATGGCAGGCATGCGCCCCGTTCATGCCTCCGCCACGCGCAGGGCGCGCACAATACGCACATGCCTGCTACCCCCACCGCTGGCGCTGCCGCCGCGAAGAAACCCAGCCTGCGCCAGCGCTTCAGGGCGATGCGCAACCTGCCACCGTTCCTGCGCATGGTCTGGAAGACCAGCCCCGCGCTCACCCTGGCCAGCCTTGGCCTGCGCCTGATCCGTGCGCTGCTGCCGGTGGCGATGCTCTACGTCGGCAAGCTGATCATCGACAGCGCCCTGCACCTGAGCCAGCACGACGCTGGCTTCCCGCCGCTGGGCGAAGCACTGTCCAGCGGCATACTGAATCCGCTGCTGGGCCTGCTGGCGCTGGAATTCGGCCTGGCCATCGCCTCGGATCTGCTCGGCCGGCTGGTCAGCTACGCCGATGCACTGCTCTCGGAACTATTCGCCAACGTCACCAGCATCCGGTTGATGGAACACGCGGCAACGCTGGATCTGGAGGACTTCGAGGACCCGGACCTGCAGGACAAGCTGGACCGTGCGCGACGCCAGACCATGGGCCGGATGAACCTGATGAGCCAGTTGTTCGGCCAGGTACAGGACGCGATCACCGTGGCCAGCCTCGCCATCGGCCTGCTGGTCTACGCGCCGTGGCTGATCCTCCTGCTGGCGCTGGCACTGGTGCCGGCCTTCATCGGCGAATCGCACTTCAACGCGGCCGGCTACAGCCTCAACTTCCAGTGGACGCCCGAGCGCCGCCAGCTCGACTACCTGCGCCAGCTCGGTGCCAGCGTGGAAACGGCCAAGGAAGTGAAGATCTACAACCTGCACCGCTTCCTGGTGGAGCGCTACCGGCGCCTGTCGGTGGCGCTGTTCCAGGCCAACCGCGCCCTGGCCCGGCGCCGCGCGTTCTGGGGCACGCTGCTGGCCGCACTGGGCACGCTGGGCTACTACACCGCCTACGCCTACATCGCCTGGCGCACGGTGCGCGGCGACTTTTCGATCGGCGACCTGACCTTCCTCGCCGGCAGCTTCCTGCGCCTGCGCCAGCTGCTGGAGGGCCTGTTGATCGGGTTCTCGCAAGTGGCCAGCCAGGCGCTGTACCTGGATGACCTGTTCTCGTTCTTCCAGATCCAGCCGGAAATCCACTCGCGTGAAGGTGCGGTGCGCGTGCCGCAGCCGATCCGCCAGGGCTTCGTGTTCGAGAACGTCGGCTTCCGCTACCCGGATGCCGAGCAATGGGCGGTGCGCCATCTTGATTTCCAGCTGCAGGCTGGCGAAGTACTGGCGCTGGTCGGTGAGAACGGCGCTGGCAAGACCACACTGGTGAAGCTGCTGGCGCGGCTGTACGAACCGGACGAGGGCCGCATCCTGCTCGATGGGCGCGACCTGCGCGACTACGACCTGGACGACCTGCGCGCCAATCTCGGGGTGATCTTCCAGGACTTCGTGCGCTACAACCTCAGCGCCGGCGAGAACATCGGCGTCGGCCAGGTCGAGGCGATGGACGACCAGGCGCGCATCGCCGACGCCGCACGGCGCGGCATGGCCGAGGAAGTGATCGACGACCTGCCCGGCGGCTACGACCAGCTGATCGGCCGCCGCTTCAAGCAGGGCGTGGACCTGTCCGGTGGCCAATGGCAGAAGATCGCCATCGCCCGTGCATGGATGCGCAATGCGCAGGTGATGATCCTGGATGAGCCAACGGCGGCGCTGGATGCGCGAAGTGAGTTCGAGGTGTTCCAGCGATTCAGGGAACTGGCGGATAATCGCACCGCAGTGCTGATTTCCCACCGTTTCTCCTCGGTACGCATGGCCGATCGCATCCTGGTGCTGGCCGATGGCCGGATCGAGGCCAGCGGCACCCATGAAGAGCTGATGGCCCAGGGCGGCCGCTACGCCGAACTGTTCGAGCTGCAGGCGGCCGGCTACCGCTGAGAACGCCTCTCGTTCCGCCTAATGAGAACCTGTCTCATTTGAGATAGAATCACCCCGACGACTTCCGATAGATACGCCCATGTCCTCCGCTTTTGGCGCCGAAACGGTGCTTGAGGTCCGTCATTGGACCGATGCCTACTTCAGCTTCACCCTCACCCGCGACAGCGGTTTCCGCTTCGAGAACGGCCAGTTCGTGATGATCGGCCTGGAAACCGAGGCGCGGCCGCTGCTGCGCGCGTATTCCATCGCCAGCGCCAACTGGGAAGAGCATCTGGAGTTCTTCAGCATCAAGGTGCAGGACGGCCCGCTGACCTCGCGCCTGCAGCACATCAAGCCGGGTGACAAGGTGCTGGTCGGCAAGAAGCCCACCGGCACCCTGCTGATCAGCGATCTGCACCCCGGCAAGAACCTGTACCTGCTGGGCACCGGCACCGGCATGGCGCCGTGGCTGTCAGTCATCAAGGACCCGGAAACCTACGAGCGCTTCAAGAAGGTGATCCTCTGCCACGGCGTGCGCTACGAGAAGGACCTGGCCTACCGCGATTACTTCGAGAAGGAACTGCGTGAGCACGAATTCCTGGGCGAGATGATCGGTGACAAGCTGCTGTACTACCCGGCCGTCACCCGCGAGCCGTTCGCCAACCAGGGCCGCCTGACCCAGCTGATGGAAAGCGGCGAGATGCAGCGCACCCTCGGCCTGCCCGAGCTGAGCCCGGAGAACGACCGCGCGATGATCTGCGGCAGCCCGCAGATGCTGGCCGACCTGCGCAGCGTGCTCGATGCCCGTGGCTTCCAGGTCTCGCCGCGTATCGGCCAGCCGGGCCACTACGTGTTCGAACGCGCCTTCGTCGAGAAATAAACAAAAAAAGGGGACGGAGGGGATTAAGTCGTTTGTGCACAAACGACTTAATCCCCTCCGTCCCCTTTTTGGGTTCATCTCACAGCAGCGCTTCGATCTCGCCGCGCAGCTGCTCCGGCCTGGTGGTGGGCGCATGCCGCGACACCACCTGCCCCTGGCGGTCGACCAGGAACTTGCTGAAATTCCACTTGATGCGGGCGCTACCCAGCAGGCCGCGCTTCTCGCGTGACAGCCATGCCCACAACGGATCAGCCCCCTCGCCGTTGACCTCGATCTTCTCCGACAGCGGGAAGCTGACCGGGTAGTCCAGCGAACAGAACTGGCGGATCTGCGCGGCGTCGCCGGGCTCCTGTGCACCGAACTGGTTGCATGGGAACCCGATCACCACCAGGCCACGCTCGCGATACTCCTGCCACAGCTGTTCCAGCCCGGTGTACTGCGGGGTGAAGCCACAGCGGCTGGCGACATTGACCAGCAGCAACGGGTGCCCCTGGTACCGGGCCAGGGCCTGCGGCTGGCCGTCGAGGTCGCGGAAGCTGAAGTCGTAGGCAGTGGTCATGGCAGCGGGCCGTGGGCGGTGAATGCATGGTACCCGCGCCCGGCCCCGGCAACATGCCTTTTGACACAAGTGCGGGCGCCGCCGGCCGGGTTACCCTCGGGCCCTTGTTTGCCTTACCGGAGTTCCTACCTTGACCACTCGCCTTGCCCTTGCCGTGGCCATGTCCCTCGGCCTTGCCCTGCCCGCCTTCTCGGCCGGCGCCGCCACCCCGGCTGCCAGCACCCATGCCCAGCAGGCCAATCCGTTCTTCGCCGAAAGCCCGCTGCCGCTGCACTTCCCGCAGTTCGACAAGATCAAGGACAGCGACTTCGCCCCGGCCTTCGACGCCGGCATGGCGCAGCAGCTGAAGGAAGTGGAGGCGATCGCCAACAACAAGGCCAAGCCGACCTTCGACAACACCATCATCGCCCTGGAAAAGAGCGGTGACATCCTCGACCGTGCGACCACCGTGTTCTTCAGCCTGGTCGGCGCCGATACCAACGACACCCGCAAGAAGCTGCAGGCTGATTACTCGGCGAAGTTCGCCGCGCACAGCGATGCGATCGCGCTGAACGGCAAGCTGTTCGCCCGCATCCAGGCGCTGTATGACACCCGCAGCCAGCTGGGCCTGGACGCCGAAGGCGTGCGTCTGGTCGAGAAGTACTACGACAACTACGTGCGTGCAGGCGCCAAGCTGTCCGACGCCGACAAGGCCAAGCTGAAGGAGATGAACGCCGAGCTGGCCAACCTGGGCACCAAGTTCAGCCAGAACGTGCAGTCGGAAGTGAACGCTTCGGCGATCACCGTCGACGACGTCAAGGAGCTGGACGGCCTGTCCAAGGAGCAGATCGCTGCCGCCGCCGAAGCCGCCAAGGCCCGTGGCCTGGAAGGCAAGTACGTGATCACCCTGCTCAACACCACCGGCCAGCCGCCGCTGACCAACCTGGCCAACCGCGCCCTGCGCCAGAAGATCTACGAAGCCTCGACCACCCGCGGCAGCCGCGGCGGTGAGTTCGACAACACCGCGCTGGTCTCGCGCATCATGCAGCTGCGTGCCGACAAGGCCAAGCTGATGGGCTTCCCGAACTTCGCCGCCTACAACCTGACCAACCAGACCGCCAAGACCCCGGAAGCGGTCAACGCAATGCTGGGCAAGCTGGCTCCGGCCGCCGTGGCCAACGCCAAGCGCGAAGCCGCCGATCTGCAGGCGATGATCGACAAGGAACAGAAGGCCGCGCGCAAGCCGACCTTCCAGCTGGAGCCGTGGGACTGGGCCTTCTACAGCGAGAAGGTGCGCCAGGCCAAGTACAACTTCGACGAGTCGCAGCTGAAGCCGTACTTCGAGATGAAGAACGTGCTGGAGAACGGCGTGTTCTACGCCGCCGGCCAGGAATTCGGCCTGACCTTCAAGCAGCGCACCGACCTGCCGGTCTACCACGATGACGTCACCGTCTACGACGTGTTCGACGCTGACGGCAGCCAGCTGGCGATCTTCATCTTCGACCCGTATGCACGCGCCTCCAAGCGCGGCGGTGCGTGGATGAACTCCTACGTCTCGCAGTCCAAGCTGACCGGCTTCAAGCCGGTGGTCGCCAACCACCTGAACATCCCGAAGCCGCCGGCCGGCCAGCCGACCCTGCTGACCTGGGACGAGGTGAACACCACCTTCCACGAGTTCGGCCACGCCCTGCACGGCATGTTCTCCAACGTGAAGTACCCGTACTTCTCGGGCACCTCGGTGCCGCGTGACTTCGTCGAGTTCCCCTCGCAGGTCAACGAAATGTGGTCGGACAACCCGGTCATCCTGAAGAACTACGCCAAGCACTACCAGAATGGTTCGGCGATGCCGCAGGCACTGCTGGACAAGGTGCTGGCAGCGGCCAAGTTCAACCAGGGCTTCGCCACCACCGAGTACCTGGGCGCGGCCATGCTTGATCAGCGCTGGCACCAGATCGGCGCCGACCAGGTGCCGGCCGCCAAGGACGTGATGGCCTTCGAGCGCGCCGCGCTGGAGAAGGACGGCATCTACTACGCGCCGGTTCCGCCGCGCTACAAGACCCCGTACTTCAGCCACATCATGGGCGGCTACTCGGCCGGCTACTACGCCTACATCTGGTCGGAAGTGCTCGACGCCAACACCCAGAAGTGGTTCAAGGACAACGGCGGCCTGAGCCGCAAGAACGGCGACCACTTCCGCGCCACCCTGCTGTCCAAGGGCGGCAGCGTGGATGCCATGCAGCTGTTCCGCGATTTCGCCGGCCACGAGCCGCAGATCGAACCGCTGCTGGAAAAGCGTGGCCTGACCGGCGCCGGCAACTGATCGCCCGCGCGGTAGCCTGAAACGAAAACCGCCCGGGAGACCGGGCGGTTTTTTGTTGGGGCATCCACGCATGGCGTGGATCTACTGGCTGTCAACGTGGCGCCACGTACCCACCCGGCACGCCTTCCGGCGACAGCACCAGCTGCCACAGCTGCGCGTGCCGGCAACGGAAGGTGGCCATCGACCCAGCCAGGTAAAAGCGCCACATGCGCCGGAAGTGCTCGTCGTAGCGCGCATCCAGCCGCGGCCACGCCGCTTCCACGTTGCGCCGCCAGGCCTGCAGGGTCAGGTCGTAATCGGTGCCGAAGTTGTGCCAGTCCTCCAGCACGAAGCGGCCCTCGAACGCCTTGGTGATCTGCACCGCCGATGGCAGCATCGAGTTGGGAAAGATGTAGCGCGCGATCCACGGGTCGGTACGATGCCGCGAGATGTTGGTGCCGATGCTGTGCAGCAGCAGCAGGCCGCGCGGCGACAGGCAACGCCTGGCCACCTCGAAGAAGCTGGCGTAGTTCTTGTCGCCGACGTGCTCGAACATGCCGATCGAGAAGATCGCATCGAACGGCTCGTGCAGTTCGCGGTAGTCCTGCAGGCGGATCTCGATCGGCAGGCCGGCGCACAGTTCGCGGGCGAACTCGGCCTGCTCCTGCGAAATGGTCACGCCGACGCCACTGACACCGTAGCGCTCGGCGGCGAACTTCAGGGCTTCGCCCCAGCCACAGCCGATGTCCAGCACACGCTGCCCCGGGCGCAGGCCCAGCTTGCGGCAGACCAGGTCAAGCTTGGCTTCCTGCGCGGCGTCGAGATCGCCGGCATTGCGCCAGTAGCCACAGCTATAGACCAGGCGCTGGCCCAGCATGGCCTGGTAGAGATCATTGCCGAGGTCGTAGTGGCGGCGGCCCACCTCGTAGCTGCCCTGTCCCACCTGCAGGTTGAACAGGCGCGCCTTCAGTGCATCGGCCACTTCGCGCCAACCGTGCACCCGTTCGTCCAGGTGCGCCTGCATCAGGTGGACAAGGAATTCATCCAGGACGTTGGCATCCCACCAACCGTCCATGTAGCTCTCGCCGAGGCCAAGCGAGCCGTGCGCCATGACCCGCGCGAAGAAGCGCGGGTCATGCACCTGGATATCCTGTGGCTGGGAACCGCCGATGCGGACCCCGGCTTCCTGCAGCAGGCCGGCGACCCGCTCCTGCAACCCTGTATCCACGCCACCTCCTCGACTGCGGTCAACCGCGTGCGAACAGCTCCACGTAGTCCTTGGCCACGTGCGGCAACAGCACCGCCGCCGGTACATCGGCGGTCTGGGTGCCGTCCGAGTATGGACCCACCTGGTACGGCGGGAAAACAAAGCGCAGCGCGGTGATCTGCCCCCTGTCGTCGGTCAGCGGCTGGAACTGGCTGAAATTGTCGGCCTGCGGGCCGGTGCCGTCGGCAATCATGCGCGATGCGTTGCGCAGCGATTCCTGCAGCTGGGCCGGATCCATGTCCTCACCGCTGAGGCGGGTGGCCACGCGTTCACGCAGCTGGTCGGCGACGAAATCGCTGATCGCCTTCCAGCCCTTGGCATCGGCCACCAGCTTTTCGGCGCTGAGCATCTGCTGATGCTGCGGCAGCCACACGAATCGGGCCACCAGCGGTTCGCCATGGGCGCCACCGGTGTAGCGGCTGCCATCGGCACTGACCACCACCAGCTGCGGGGTTTCCAGCAGCTTCTCGAAGCTCAGCGACAGCTCGTACGGCATGGTCGGCTTGTCATTGCCCAGCCCGTCCAGCGCCTGTTGCAGGTCACTGCGCGCACTCGTCGCATAGCTCTGCAGGGCGCGGGCCAGGCCCGGGTAGCGGTCGATGCCGGCCGGGTAGCTGATACCCACCACTTCGCGCTCGTTGTTCTCGATCACGTCGCGCAGGTCCAGCGGCGCTTCCGTGGCCGGCGTTTCACCTGCGGCGGTGGCCTCGGCGGCAGGCGCCGCGTCGGTCGCCGGTGCCGGCTCGCTCTCACGCTGGCAACCGGCCAGCAACAGCACGCTTACCACGCCGGCCAGCACGCTGCCGTGCAGTGGCCGGTTGTTTCCAATCTTCATCGGGATCCCCTGTTCATGTTTGTACATCATCGCCTGCCATGGCTGAAGCGTGACCCGCTGGCGTTCAGCCAACGAGCAGGTCGTGGTACTCCTCATGCCGCTGCAGGAAGGCCTCGGCGTAGGAACACGCCGGCACCACCTTGTACTTCTGCTCACGGGCAAAACGCAGCGCCACACGGGTCAGCTCACCGGCGATGCCTCGGCCGGCAATCGGCTCGGGCACCTCGGTATGCGTGATGACCATGCGCCTGCGTTTGATCTGGTAGTCCAGCACCGCCAGCTGTCCGCGCACACGGGCGGTGAAGCGATGATTGGCCAGGTCGTGTTCGACCTCGTAGGCCAGACCGGGGGGCGTGACCGAAGCCATGGAACTGTCTCCTGCGGCGACTGCGTGGATGGTGCGCAGCCGGGCGCCATGATCGCGTGAAGCCTGAACAGGGGCAAGTCCGTTCCATTCACGTCAGTTTGCGACCCTCAAGCTGGAGCGCTGGCGGCCGCTATCGCCTGTGGAGGGGTACGACCAGGCTGGCACGGCCCTTGCGACCGTTGATCATGCGCACCACCGCGGAGGCTCCGATGCACCCCAGCGATTCCCATTCAGATACCGACCGCGCCCTGCTGGAGGGCCTGCTGCAACTGGCGGTGGAGGGGCAGACCCAGGACCAGGATTTCCAGCGCATCGGCGAAGAAGTGTTCGCCCGCCTGCTGGATACCTACGGTCAGCAGCCCACGCTCTGAAACAGCGGGGGCGGATCGCTGCCGATCCGCCCCGCTCCCGTCATCAACCGCCGCCGAGGCGGAAGGTCGGGTTGGAGAGTTCGCGCAGGAAGTGAGTGAAGATGCTCGGCTGCATGGCCAGCATGAAGATCACGCCGAACGCCGCGCCTGCCAGGTGCGCGCTGTGGTTGATGCGGTCACCGCCGCGCTTGTCCATCCAGATGCTGTAGCCGACGTAGAACGCGGCGTAGACGATGGCCGGCGCCGGGATGAAGAACACCAGGATGATCGACCACGGCTTGATCAGGATGAAGGCGAACAGCACCGCCGACACCGCACCGGACGCACCCAGGCTGAGGTAGTTCGGGTTCTTCTGGTTCTTCAGGTAGCTGGGCAGGATCGAGACCAGCAGCGCACCGATGTAGAACGCCGGGTAGGTCAGGTAGCTGCCGGTCAGCTGCACCATCACGCTCTCGATGAATCCCCCGAAGAAGAACAGGGTGATCATGTTGAAGATCAGGTGCGACCAGTCGGCGTGGATGAAGCCATAGGTCACCAGCCGGTCGTACTGGCGGTGACGGTCGATGGCCGGCGGCCACAGGATCAGGCGGTCGGCCAGCTTGCGGTTGTTGAACGCCATCCACGACAGGATGGCGGTGATGGCGATCAACAGCAGATTGACGGGGGTCATGTCAGGCTCAGGCGCTACGGTAGTTGTCGACCATACGATAGCGTTTCGCGTACCAACCGAAGGCCAACGCCGCGACGAAGGCGAAACCGGCGAAGAAGAACATCAGGAACGCCGCCTCGCTCAGGCCCGTACTGGCGATCTTGTGGGTCACCGCATCGTTGCGCACCGCCGCGTTGGACAGCAGCACCCACAGGTTGCCGATGGTTGTGGTCAGGTTCCAGAAGCTCATCACCACGCCCTTCATCGCCTGCGGCGCCTGGCTGTAGGCGAACTCCAGGCCGGTGGCCGAGACCAGCACCTCACCGAAGGTCAGCAGCGCATACGGCAGCATCTGCCAGAAGATCGACATGGCGTTGCCCCCGTCCATCACCACCTGGATGCCGCCGACCACGATCCAGGCCAGGCCGCTGAAGGCGATGCCGGCGGTCATGCGGCGCAGCGCGGTCGGCTCGAAGCCGAAGCGGCGCAGGGCCGGGTACAGCACCAGGTTGTTGAACGGAATCAGGATCATCACCAGCAGCGGGTTCAGTGCCTGCATCTGCGAGGCGGTGAACCAGCTCGGCATCTGCATCTGCTGGCCCTGCAGGACCCAGGTCGAGGCCTTCTGGTCGAACAGCGAGAAGAACGGCGTGGTCAGCGCGAAGATCACCAGCACCCGCAGCACCGAGCGCACGCCTTCGACGGCTTCGGCCGGATGCTGGCCACGGGCGCGATCGAGCTGCAGCCAGGTGCCACCGCCGATACCGGCCAGGATCGATACCAGCGCCAGGCACAGGCAGATGACAATGCCCAGCGAGCCAACCAGGCCGAACGAGGCCACTGCCAGCACCAGGCCGAGCACGGCGATCACCAGGCCCGGACGGCCCTGGCCGGCCACGCGCGTGGTCAGTGCGGTACGCACCACGTTGGCGAACGAATGCGGATCCTTCGGCGGCAGCGGCACCAGCACGTAGCGCTTGCGGCCCAGCCAGAACACGAAGGTGGCGATGAACATCAGGATGCCCGGGATGCCGAACGCCCACTGCGGGCCCCAGTTCTTCAGCACCAGCGGGATCAGCAGCGAGGCGAACAGCGAGCCGAAGTTGATGATCCAGTAGAAGGCGTCGAAGACGATCTTGGCCAGGTGCTTGTTGCTCTGGTCGAACTGGTCACCCATGAACGAGGCCACCAGCGGCTTGATGCCACCGGCACCGAGCGCGATCAGGCCCAGGCCGAGGAAGAAGCCCTCGCGGCTGTTCTCGAACAGCGCCAGGCACAGGTGGCCGGCACAGTAGACCAGGCTGAACCAGAGAATGGTGTGGTACTTGCCGAAGAACCTGTCGGCCAGCCAGCCTCCGAGCAGCGGGAAGAAATACACGCCGATCATGAAGCTGTGCATGATGTCCTTGGCTTCACCGGCACGGCCTTCCGCAGTGATTTCCTGCAGCAGCAGCGAGGTGATCAGGAACTGCACCAGGATGTTGCGCATCCCGTAGAAACTGAACCGTTCGCAGGCCTCATTGCCGATGATGTACGGGATCTGGCGCGGCATCTTTCCCTGGCCGGCGATGGGGGCAACTGCGTCGTGGCTCATCCTGTAAGGCAATCCTGCAAAGCGAAAGGCGCAAGATTACCGGAAGCAGGGCTTGCGAAGCACGCTGCAGGGCTGCATGACAACGGTGCCAATCCATGGCAGGCAGCGACACTCCGTGCCGGAAGTCACGGCACCTGCACGACAAAAGCGTAAACTTATCGTTATGCGCCCCCTCGCCCCCGCCCGTCTCCTGCTCAGTTGCCTGGTGCTGCTGATGGCGTTGCAGGCACAGGCGCGCCCGCAGGCGCCGGCCGCCGCCAGTGAGAACGAGCCCCGGCAACTGACCGTGGCCGCGCTGGAACTGCCCAGCCGCGATGACGCGCAATGGAAGCAGCGCCGCGAGCAGGTCGCGCAACTGCTGACCGAGCTGCAGCCGGACGTGATCTCGGTGCAGCAGGTGCTGCAGCAGCAGGGCCGCAATCCGGCCTGCTGGCTGGCCAGCCGTCTGCGCTACAGCTGCGACTTCGTTACCGCCGATCCGCCCAGCCAGCCGTTGCGGCATGGCAACGCGATGCTGACCCGGCTGCCGGTCAGCGAGGATGGCGTGACCCTGCTGCACCCACCCGGCACCTTCAGCGCCGCCGGCATGATGCGGCTGAAGCTGGGCGAGGCACTGGTCAACATCTATGTGGCACGGCTGCGCCCGGACCCGGACGAGGCCACCGCCCGCCAGCATCAGACCAGCGACCTGATGACCTGGATCGGCGCCACCGCCGAGGGCATGCCCAGCCTGATCGCCGGCGATTTCTCCGCCAACACAGTGGAACTGGTGCGCAGCACGCCCGGCTTCCAGCCGGCCCGGCGCAATCCCGGCGGCCGCGCCGAGGCGCCTGCGGCCAGTGGCGGTGGCAGCAGTGGCCATGGCCTGGATGTGCTGTTCCAGGTCAAGCACTTCGGCGGCATCCGCCAGCAGCCGATCCTGCTGCCAGCCGACGGCGACCTGCCCGGCCTGCGCCTGGGCGTGATGGCTACGCTGCGGCTGCAGGGTGATACGGCCACCGCGGAATAGGTAGTGCCGGCTGCTGGCCGGCTCCTCGGGTACCACACGATTGCCGGCCAGCGGCCGGCACTACCGAATGAATCCTGCAACAGAAAAGGCCGGGGTCTCCCCCGGCCTTCTCAGTTCATCCCGTTACCGCGATCAGGCGATCGCTTCCTGGTAACGGCGCTCGACTTCGTTCCAGTCGATGACGTTGAAGAACGCGCCGATGTATTCCGGACGACGGTTCTGGTACTTCAGGTAGTACGCGTGTTCCCACACGTCCAGGCCGAGGATGGGGGTGTTGCCTTCCATCAGCGGGCTGTCCTGGTTGCCGGTGCTCTCGACCACGACCTTCTTGTCCGGGGTCACGCTCAGCCACGCCCAGCCGCTGCCGAAACGGGTCAGCGCCGCCTTGGTGAAGGCGTCCTTGAACTTGTCGAAGCCGCCCAGGTCCTTGTCGATGGCCTTGGCCACGTCGCCCACCGGGTTGCCGCCAGCATTCGGAGCCATCACGGTCCAGAACAGCGAGTGGTTGGCATGGCCGCCACCGTTGTTGCGCACCGGACCCTGCAGGTTCTCCGGCAGCGACTTGAGCTTCTTCACCAGTTCTTCGACCGGCAGGTCAGCGTACTCGGTGCCTTCCAGCGCCGCGTTGACGTTGTTGATGTAGGTCTGGTGATGCTTGGTGTGATGGATTTCCATCGTCGCCGCATCGATATGCGGTTCCAGCGCGTCGTAGGCGTAGGACAGCTTGGGCAGGGTATAGGCCATGATGCATCTCCTGATTGCGAGGGCACCCGACGGTGTCGGGCGTTGCGCGGTGAATGATGGGGACAGACCGCCAGATTACCAAGGGGGATGTAAAGGAAATTGCGTCCTGCCAGTGAGCATGACGGCAATTGTTACGCAGCAGTGACGCGACGGCGTCCTCATGCACCGTGCAGCGCACAGGCGCTACAGTGCCCGCACCACCCTCGCCCGCCCCTGCCCATGCGCAACCCCCGGCTGCTGATCACCGCCATCGCCCTGCTGCTGCTCGGCCTGGTCGCCAACCATTTCATGCAGCGCCCGCCGGCGCCGCAGTTCGCGCCCGACCTGCAGGGTGCGCCTGCCGCGCGCGCGCCGGCCACGGCCACGCCCGCAACCGGCAACGACAGCAGCCTGCCCGCATTCCTGCCCGCTGAAGCCCGGCAGACCATCGCCCTGATCCAGCGTGGCGGCCCGTTCCCGCACCGCCAGGACGGCAGCACCTTCGGCAACCGCGAGCAGCAGCTGCCGCAGCGCCCGCGCGGCTACTACCGCGAATACACCGTCGACACCCCCGGTGCGCGTACCCGCGGCACGCGCCGCATCGTCACCGGTGGCGATCCGCCGGAGGCGTGGTACTACACCGACGACCACTACGAATCGTTCCGCAGCTTCACCGTACCGGCCCAGGGAGCGCAGTGATGAGCCACGATGATTTCGGCCTCGGCCTGCATGACATCAACAATGCCGGCGTCTACGCCATCGACAGCGACGACATCGGCGCACTGGCCGCTGCGATGCGCGATGCCGGGCTGAAGGTGATCCGCATCGACCTGGAAGGCGTGGCCGATAAGCGCACCCTGCTGGCCCGGCTGGCCGCACAGATGGATTTTCCGGCAGGCTTCGGCGGCAACTGGGATGCCCTGTCGGACAACCTGCGCGACCTGCAGTGGCTGCCGGCCAACGGCTACGCGCTGTTCCTGGCCGACGTGGATACGTTGCGCGCCTCCACGCAGAAGGATTTCGACACGTTGCTGGACGTAATGGACGAAGCCAGCCGCGACTGGGTTGGCCGAGACGTGCCGTTCTGGGTGTTTCTGTCGCAGAGCGCGTGAGGTCACCACCCAGGTAGAGGCCGACCCTGGTCGGCGCACGTGCATCCGGTAGATGCCGACCTTGGTCGGCGCACGTGCATCCGGTAGATGCCGACCTTGGTCGGCGCACGTGCATCCGGTAGATGCCGACCTTGGTCGGCGCTTCTGTGCCAACCAAGGTTGGCACCTACCAAAGCGCGAGCCGGCCAGCAGGTCGGCCGAGACGTGCCGTTCTGGGTGTTTCTGTCGCAGAGCGCGTGAGGTCACCGCCCAGGTAGAGGCCGACCCTGGTCGGCGCACGTGCATCCGGTAGATGCCGACCTTGGTCGGCGCACGTGCATCCGGTAGATGCCGACCTTGGTCGGCGCTTCTGTGCCAACCAAGGTTGGCACCTACCAAAGCGCGAGCCGGCCAGCAGGTCGGCCGAGACCTGCCGTTCTGGGTGTTTCTGTCGCAGAGCGCGTGAGGTCACCACCCAGGTAGAGGCCGACCCTGGTCGGCACACGTGCTCCGGTAGATGCCGACCTTGGTCGGCGCTTCTGTGCCAACCAAGGTTGGCACCTACCAAAGTGCGAGCCGGCCAGCAGGTTGGCGGAGACGTGCCGTTCTGGGTGTTTCTGTCGCAGAGCGCGAGAGGTCACCACCCAGGTAGAGGCCGCCCCTGGTCGGCACACGTGCTCCGGTAGATGCCGACCTTGGTCGGCGCTTCTGTGCCAACCAAGGTTGGCACCTACCAAAGCGCGCCAGCATGGCCGTCACATCCCGCGATGGGTCCATCGAAAAGCCCCCTTGTTGTTCAAGGGGGCGCGCCAACGGCGCGGGGATAAGAAAACATGCGTGGACAACGGGAGCCGTTAGCGGCTCCCGTTATCTTCCTGCAGCTCTTTCTTGAACGGGATGTCCGGCGGCGGTCGTGCCACCGCTGGCTGGTCCTGCATGTTGGGGTTGGTCAGGCCACAGCCACCACCGGCCTGCAGGATCGAGATCACGCAGGAGATCTTCGTGCTGGTACCCGGCAACGGAATCTCCATTGCCTTGACGCCCTTGCGCACCCACTCGGCCAGCAGCGATTCCTGCGGCACCCAGTACTTGTCGAACGAGGTAGGTGTGTAGTCGTACGGCGGTCGCTTCAGCCAGGTGCCCGATTGCGCGATGCGTTCCTTGCTCCAGCCGTCGTTGGCGCCACCTGGCGCACCGCGCTCGGCACGCCCCTCGCCTTCCTGGCCCGGCACGCGGACGCTGCCATCGGCATTGAACAGGCCACTGCCCTTGCCGCTGGTACTGGCTTGGCGGGAGCCCTTGTCGGCGCCGTCCTGGTTGCGGCTCGATGCACCCCAGTCATCGCCCTTGGCGGGCGTGGCCCAGTTGCCCGGATTGGGGGCCGGGCGCGCTCCGGCCTGGGCCGGGGTCGTGCTGGATGCAGCAGGCCGCGCGGCGCTGCTGCTCGCCTGCGTCGCGCTGCCATTGGCCGCCGGCGCGGGCGTTGCCGCGGGTGCATTGCCACTGGAAGACGAAGGGGCTGCCACCGGTGCCGAGGCTACTTCGCGCTCGCGCACCTGTACGTCACGCCCCGCCGGCGCATGCACTGCCGGTTCACGACCGGCGACGGTCGCCATCCGCACCTGCGGATCGACCACCGCCTGCACTTCACGCTCGCGCACCTGTACGTCGCGCTGCGGCACGCGCACCTGCACATCGGCCGTGCGCAGTGGCTGCGACACCGCCGGTGCATCGACCGTACTGACTTCGCGCTCCTGCACCGGGATGTCACGCAGCTGCGGCGTCCGCACCGCGATCTGCGGCGCACGCATCGCGGTTGGGGTTGGCGGCGCCTGCACCGGCTGCACGCTGCGCTCGCGCACCGTGGGCGTGGTGTCACGCGGCACGATGCTGACCTCGGTGCGCGGCACGCTGACCGGCGGCACCACGAAATCCGTGCTGGCCTGCGCCACTTCGGTGGCCTGCACCGGCGACGGTGGCGGGGCCGCAAGCGGGGCCGGCTCGGCTTCGGCCGGCGGCGACGGCACGCTGGCTGCCGGTGCTGGAGCCGGTGCAGGCGCAGGCGCCGACGCGGCCGCAGGACGCGGCTCAGGTGCAGTCGCGGCCCCTGCTGCCTGGCCGGCGGCAACCTGGCCGGCCGGTGCAGCCGCAGCCGCCTCGGCACCCGGCTGATCGCCTCCGCCCTCCTGGGAGGCGCGGCCGACGAATTCCACCTGCACACGCTCGCCTTCGGCGCCCTCTGCTTCCGGTGCCGTGGTGCGGATCACCGCAACCCACAGCAGCAGCATGAAGAACAGCAGGTGCAGCAGCGCGCTGGCCAACGCCGAGGTCCAGCGCATCCAGCGCTGATCGCGCGGCGCAGCGTCCCAGTCCTGCCAGAACAACCGGCGCAGCGCCTGCCACGGCGACAGCCGGGGTGATTGGCCCGGCGCTCCAGGCAGCGGGCGCGGCAGCAATACCGCAATCACTTCGCGGGCGTGGAACGGCCGCGGCAGCGGGCCCAGCGAGCGCAGCCACAGCGCCCAGCCATAGGGCAGGCGCGTGGACTTCTCGAGGACGGCGCGTGGCTGCTGGCGGGCCAGCAGCAGTTCGATGAGTTGCTCGGCCCGGGTCAGAGGCACGCGTCAGCGGTCAGGCGACGTTGCCGCGCGGGATATACGGCGCGTGGCCGCTGTCATGGTCGGTCGCGTCGCGCACGGCGGTCACGCCCGGCACGCGGCCCATCAGGGTCTTCTCGATGCCCTGCTTGAGCGTCACGTCGGCCATGCCACAGCCCTGGCAGCCACCACCGAAGCGAAGCAGCACCACGCCGTCGGACGAGACTTCCTGCACGGCCACCTTGCCGCCATGCGAGGCCAGCTGCGGATTGACTTCGTTTTCCACCACCCAGTGCACGCGCTCGACCAGCGAAGCGGCATCGCCGGGGGCCTCGCCCTTGATGCGCGGCGCCTTGATGGTCAACTGCTGGGTACCGGCGGTGCCGGCGACGATGTCGATCTCGGCGCCATCGAGCCAGCCGACACTGCTCGCATCGACGTAGAGGGTGAAGCCATCGCAGTCCACCGCCCACTCGTCACCGAGCAGGTCGGTCGGTTCAGCGAACTCCAGCCGGGCATCGGCGCGCGGGGTGCCAGGCTCGACCGCACTCAAGCGCACGCCCATGCCGGGCACGCCCTCGCGTTCGATCAGCTTGCGGAAATGGGTCTGGGCAGTGTCGGAGATCTGGATCATCAGGCTATTCTAGCCAAGTAAGCGTCAACCGCTCATTCGGTTTATACACCGTCCGGCGCATTGTTCAGTCAACACGAGGTGGAGATTCCCATGGCCGACCTGATTCCACTGGCCCAGGCCCGTTGCGTGCCGCGCAAAGGCAGCGATCACAAGCTTGGCGAAGCCCGCCTGGCCGAACTGCTGCCGCAGATTCCCGGCTGGGAGCTGAGCGAGGGCGGCCAGGCCCTGTCGCGCACCTTCCGCTTCAAGGATTACTACGCCACCATGGCCTTCGTGAACGCGCTGGCCTGGATCGCCCATCGCGAGGACCACCATCCGGACCTGGGCGTGCACTACGACCGCGCGGTCGTGCGCTTCTCCACCCACGATGTGGGCGGCCTGAGCGAGAACGACTTCATCTGTGCGGCGAAGACTTCGGCCCTGACGGAGCAACTGCCATGAACGTACGTTTGCTGAGCCTGTCCCTGATCGCTGCGACCGGCCTGGCCGGCTGTGGCGCGTCCGAACCAGCGGCACCACCACCGCCGCCGCCCACCGAAGTGGCTGCGGTGAAGACACCGCCGCCGCAGTACCCGCTTGAGCTGGCCTGCATGGGTGTGGGCGGCACCAGCACCTTCAAGGTGACCATCGGCACCGACGGCAAGCCGAGCGAAGTGGCTCTGCTGACCGGCGCCGGCAACCCCCAGCTGGACGAGCTGGCCAGGACCGCCGTACAGGGCTGGCAGTTCAATGCCGCCACCCGCAACGGCCAGCCGGTGCCGGCCACGATCCAGGTGCCGGTGAGCTTCAACCCGCCGCAGCCGAAGCCGGACCAGTGCTTCGCCATCGAAGAACGCCTGCGCCGCGGCGGCTGATCGCGCGCGCCCCGACGAGGCCAGCCGACGCCCGCCTCGCCCTCCCCGCCCCGGGTTCATCCGGGGCGGTTGTCTGTTGACCAGGACCGCGTCGGTACATGCTGCAGATTCCCCCCGAAAATGTCTGGATCGCACTGGCGGTCACCCTCGCGGCCGGCCTGGCCACCGCCATCGGCAGCCTGCTGGTGCTGTTCTCGCGCCGCCCCAACCCGCGCCTGCTGGCCTTCGGCCTGGCCTTCGCCGGCGGTGCGATGGTCTATGTGTCGCTGTCGGAGATCCTCAACAAGTCCATTGCCTCGTTCGCACTGGCCTATGGCGAGCGCACCGGCTTCACCTACGGCACTCTGGCCTTCCTGCTGGGCGTGATCGTGATCGTGCTGATCGACCACTTCATCCCCAACCCGCATGACAGCCTGGACAAGCAGGACCCGGCGTTCCGCGAGAACAGCCGCGAGTACCTGAAGCGGGTTGCCCTGCTGACCTCGATCGCGATCACCGCGCACAATTTCCCGGAAGGGTTGGCAACCTTCTTTGCCACGCTGGAGAGTCCGTCGGTCGGCATGCCGCTGGCCTTCGCCATCGCCATCCACAACATTCCCGAGGGCATCGCCATTGCGGTGCCGGTGTACTTCGCCACCCAGAACAAGTTCTACGCGTTCAGTGCCAGCCTGCTGTCCGGCCTGGCCGAACCGGTGGGTGCGGCGCTGGGCTACTGGCTGCTGTCCGGATCACTGTCGCACGCCACCTTCGGCTGGGTGTTCGGGCTGATCGCCGGCGTGATGGTGTTCCTGGCGCTGGATGAACTGCTGCCGGCGGCCAAGCGCTATGCCAAGGGCCACGAGACGGTTTACGGGCTGGTGGCAGGCATGGGCACGCTGGCGATCAGCCTGGTGCTGTTCAAGTGGTGAGGGGTTTGCGGCCAACGGGCTGAGCCCCCTCGCGGCTGGTACGTCCCGCAGCATCGAGAGGTCACGGGCGGGGGCGGCTTGCAGGGGACGCCGTGAATCCATCCATGAAGGCTTGGCCGCCGCATCCATGCGGCGGACACCCCTGCAAGCCGCCCCCGCCCGTGCCCCGTCATTTTTCTGTGCGTGCCAGCCACGCGATGAAAGAATAAGAAAGCGAAGCCCGCGCTGCGCGCGCGAGTCGAGCGTCGCTCGACTCTACAAAGGCTACGTGCGGGTATGGGTCTACGCTGCGGCTGTCTGGTCCGCCTTGTAGCTAGCCGAGCACCGCAGGTCCGGCGAGGGTGAAGAGGCGCGGGTGTCTGAGCGCAGCGAGTTCCGCGCCGGCTCGCGGATGGCGGCGTGTTTCTTTGGTTACTTTCTTTGCACGAGCAAAGAAAGTGACAAGCCCACTCATCGCAGGGAAGCGACGGCGCCGACCAAGCACCCGGCGCCGCCGAACCGCCGTCAGCGCAGCCGGTCCAGCGCCTCGACCAGCTCATCGGCCAGCGGCGCGTTCAGCACGTACGGGCTCTTGCCGTCGTCCAGCGCGAACTCCAGCGAGGCCGCGTGCAGGAACAGACGCTTCAGCCCGATCTGCTCACGAAGCCGCTTGTTGACCGCAGGATCGCCGTATTTGTCGTCTCCGGCCACCGGATGCCCCAGATGCTGGGCATGCACGCGGATCTGGTGGGTACGGCCGGTCTCGATGCGGACTTCGCAGTAGGAATGACCACCGCGACGCTCCAGCACACGGAAGTGGCTGATCGATTCCTTGCCGATCGCATTGACCTGCACATGGCGCTCGCCGCCCTGGCGCAGGCCCACGTGCAGCGGCGCATCGACCGTCATCACGCCGTCGGGCATGCGCCCGGCCAGCAGGGTCAGGTAGCGCTTGCGGATGCCGGCGCCGTGATCTTCACGCAGCAGCGCCTGCAGTTCGCTCAGCGCGGAGCGCTTCTTGGCCACGATCAGCAGGCCCGAGGTGTCGCGATCCAACCGGTGGACCAGCTCGAGGGTCTGGCCCGGGCGCAGGGCGCGCAGGGTCTCGATGGCACCGAAACTGATGCCGCTGCCGCCGTGGCTGGCCACGCCGGTCGGCTTGTTCAGGGCCAGCAGGCGGGCATCCTCGAAGACGATGGCCTGCTCCAGGCGGCGCATGAACGCCTCCGGCGGACCGGCCTTGTCTCCCTCTTCGGTGAGACGGACCGGCGGCACACGCACCTCATCACCCGCCTCGAGCTTGCGTTCGGCCTTGGCGCGGCCACCATTCACCCGTACCTGGCCGCTGCGCACCAGCTTGTAGACCAGGCTGCGCGGGGCACCCTTCAGCTGGCCGAGCAGGAAGTTGTCCAGGCGCTGGCCGGCACGGTCGGCGGGAACGGTGATCATGCGCACGGAAGGCTTGTCGCCAGCGGGTTTGGTGGGGTCTTGGGCAGTCATCAGGCTGTTTATTCTGTTACACTCGGGGGGCGAGATAAGGGATTGATTTCGTTGGAAGTTACTCAGGGCCAGAAGCCCAGCTTCCGACGAATCCGGCACAGTGCGCGACCACCGCCCGCGGGGCGGCCATGTTAGCGGCTCACCGGCCTTCCCGGCCATCGCCGGATGCCTGACACGCAACCGTGCTGAACATGTCCCGCGTGGCGCTCCAGCCTGGCTGACAGCTGCCTGCGGCCTGTAACACCCCAAAACCCATAAGAGTGAAGCGCTCCCGCGGCCTGCCGTGGTGTCGTAGCGCTGGAAACCCAAGCCGCCCTCCCCGCGCTTGCGCGAATGGGCGGCGAACCGTGTCCAGAGGCGAAACCCCATGGCGTTCCGCGCGGTAGCCGCTTGCGAGGAACGCAACAATGAAGCGAATGCTGATCAACGCCACGCAGGCTGAAGAGCTGCGTGTTGCCATCGTGGATGGCCAGTCGTTGTATGACATCGACATCGAGCAGCCGTCGAAGGAACAGAAGAAGTCCAACATCTACAAGGGCCGGATCTTCCGCATCGAGCCCTCGCTGGAAGCGGCCTTCGTTGAATACGGTGGCGGCCGCCATGGCTTCCTGCCGCTGAAGGAAATCTCCCGCGATTACTTCCAGGCCGGTGTCGACCACAACAAGGCCGGCATCCGCGAACTGCTGAAGGAAGGCCAGGAGATCGTTGTCCAGGTCGACAAGGAAGAGCGTGGCAACAAGGGCGCCGCCCTGACCACGTTCATCTCGCTGGCCGGCCGTTACATGGTGCTGATGCCGAACTCGCCCAGCGCCGGCGGTGTCTCCCGTCGCATCGAGGGCGAAGACCGGGCCGCCCTGAAGGACGCCCTGGACAAGCTGAACATCCCCGACGACATGGGCGTGATCATCCGTACCGCCGGCGTCGGCCGCGATGCGGAAGAGCTGCAGTGGGATCTGGATTACCTGCTCAACGTCTGGCGCGCCATCGCCGAAGCCGCATTGAGCAAGCCGGCCCCGTTCCTGATCTACCAGGAATCGCGCCTGATCGTGCGCGCCCTGCGTGACTACCTGCGCGCCGACATCGGCGAGATCCTGGTGGACACCGAGGAGATGTACGAGCACGCCCGCGAGTTCATGCAGCAGGTGATGCCGCAGACCCTGCGCAAGCTCAAGCATTACAAGGACGACATCCCGCTGTTCAACCGCTTCCAGATCGAATCGCAGATCGAAGGCGCCTACGAGCGCAACGTGCGCCTGCCGTCGGGCGGCTCGATCGTGGTCGACCAGACCGAAGCGCTGACCGCCGTCGACGTGAACTCCTCGCGCGCCACCAAGGGCAGCGACATCGAGGACACCGCCTTCCAGACCAACCTGGAAGCGGCCGAGGAAGTGGCCCGCCAGCTGCGCCTGCGTGACCTGGGCGGCCTGGTGGTGATCGATTTCATCGACATGGCCTCCAACAAGCACCAGCGTGAGGTCGAGAACCGCCTGGCCAACGCGCTGAAGTACGACCGTGCGCGCGTGCAGGTCGGCCGCATCTCGCGCTTCGGCCTGTTGGAAATGAGCCGCCAGCGCCTGCGCCCGAGCCTGGGCGAGTCCAGCCAGATCGTCTGCCCGCGTTGCGACGGCCACGGCCGCATGCGCAGCGTCGAGTCGCTGTCGCTGTCGATCATCCGCGTCGCCGAAGAGCATGCGATGAAGGAGAACACCGGGCAGGTGCTGGTGCAGGCCCCGGTGGAGATCGCCAACTACCTGTTGAACGAAAAGCGCAGCGCCCTGCGTGAGATCGAGCAGCGCCACGAGGCGCCGATCGTGATCGTCGCCGACGAGCAGCTGCACACCCCGCACTACACCGTCACCCGCCTGCGTGAGAACGAGCTGGGTGAAGAGAGCAACAAGCCCAGCTACCAGCGCGGCACCCCGCGCAAGCTGCCGGTGCACGCCCTGACCAAGGGCCAGTTGAACATCCCGCCGCCGGCGGTGACCCAGGTCAAGCACACCTCCCCCGCTCCGGTGCGCGAGGAAGTGGAGCCGGCCGCAGCGGCACCGGCCCCGGTCGTGGCAGCGCCGGTTGCAGCGGCCCCGAGCGGCGGCGTGATCGGTTGGCTCAAGCGCGTGTTCGGTGGCGAACCGGCGCCGGCACCGGCACCGGCGGCTCCGGTCGCCCGCCAGCAGCAGGACGGCGGCCGCAAGGACCGCAACAAGGATCGCAACAAGGACCGCAAGGACCGTCGCGACGACAACCGTGGCAACGGCGGCAACGGCAACGCGCAGCAGCAGAAGGACGGCGGCAACCGCAAGGAGCGCGGTGAGCAGCGCAGCAAGGACGGCCGCAACGGTAACAACGGCAATGCCCAGCAGCAGCCGCAGCAGGGCAAGCAGAAGGAGCCGCAGCAGAAGGATGGCCAGCACCAGCCGCAGCAGCAGAACAAGCCGCGCAACGAGCAGCAGGGCCAGAACCCGCAGCAGCCGAAGCTGAAGCAGCCGAAGCAGCCGCGCCCGCAGCAGGACGGTGACAAGCCGGCCGAGAAGCCGCAGCGCAACGCCGCCGAAGCACCGGCCGAAGCCGTGACCGCGGCTGCAGCCGTGGCCGCCACGGCGGTCGCCGCCAATACGGTGACCGCGCAGGAAGCGACCGCACCGGTTGCGCCGGTGGCCGCCGCTCCGGCCGAAGCCGCAGCACCGGTCGACACCACTGCCAACGCCGCCAGCGAGACCGAGGTGGTTGCGGTTGCCGGTGAAGAGGCTGCAACCGACGCCAATGGCGAGCAGACCGGCGAAGGCGCGACCCGCCGTCGTCGCGGCCGTCGCGGTGGCCGTCGCCGTCGTCGCGGTGGCGCCGAGAACGCCGCCGGCAGCGACGCTCTGGGCGATGACCAGGACGATGGTGACGACGGTGACGACGCCGACGGCGCCGAGCCGAGCGTCGACAGCACTGCCGGCACTGCGCCGGTCGCTGCTGCGCAGCCGGCCCGTTCGCAGCCGGAGTTCGACTTCGATGACGAAGCCGAACCGGCCGCTGCCGACGCCGCAAAGCCGGTCCGTGCTGCCGCCGCTGTTGCCGCCGCACCGGTTGCCGTGGTGAGCAGCGCTGTGGTCGAAGCCGCCGCCCCGGTCGTGGCTGAAGTGCAGGCCCCGGTCGAAGCTGCTGCGAAGACCGAAGCGGTGTCCTCGCCGGTGCAGACCAGCATGCTCGATGCCATCGACGCCGCGACCCCGGCCCAGCCGGTAGCCGCTGCCGCGCCGGTGACCGAAGCAAAGCCGGTCGCGGTTGAAGCCGCCCCGGTGGTTGAAGCCGCTCCGGTGATCGAAGCGAAGCCGGCGGCGGTCGAGGCTGCGCCGGTGGTTGAAGCCAAGCCGGTGGCCGTTGAGGCCGCGCCGGTGGTTGAAGCCAAGCCGGTGGCCGTTGAGGCCGCGCCGGTGGTTGAAGCCAAGCCGGTGGCCGTTGAGGCCACGCCGGTGGTTGAAGCCAAGCCGGTCGTCGAGCCCGTCGTGGCCGCCGAACAGCCGGTCGCTCCGGTGGCGGTGGAAGCCGCGCCGATCGAGGCCGCTGCCCCGGTCGCCGAAGCGGTGGTGACGCCGTCGATCGACCCGGTCGCCGATGGCCATGCCGACGCTGCGGCCCAGGCCGCAGAAGCCAAGACCGATGAAGAAGACGAAGAGGCCGCCAAGCGCACGCCGCCGGCGAACTGATCGCTCCTTGATCGCGTGAAAACGAAACGGCGGGGATCAATGATCCCCGCCGTTTTTGTGTGTGCGTTTGGCGCTGGCTTCGCTTTGGTAGAGGCCAACCTTGGTTGGCGCCGTTGATTCAGTGCACGCAGACACGTTCGTGCCAACCAAGGTTGGCACCTACCAGGGCACACCCCGCACACGGTCACTGCTTTGGTGGAGGCCAACCTTGGTTGGCGCCGTTGATTCAGTGCACGCGGACACGTCCGTGCCAACCAAGGTTGGCACCCACCAGGGCACACCCCGCGCACGGTCACTGCTTTGGTAGAAGCCAACCTTGGTTGGCGCCGTTGATTCAGTGCACGCAGACACGTCCGTGCCAACCAAGGTTGGCACCCACCAGGGCACACCCCGTCCACGGTCACTGCTTTGGTGGAGGCCAACCAGCGCACATCCCGCGCACGGTCACTGCTTTGGTAGAGGCCAACCTTGGTTGGCGCCGTTGATTCAGTGCACGCGGACACGTCCGTGCCAACCAAGGTTGGCACCTACCGGAGCCTGCTCCGTCAGGGTTTCGGTGCGAACTGCAGGCGGGTCCACACGCCGTAGTGGTCCGAGGCCCAGCGTCCGCTGTCATCGGGCTGGTCGAACAGCAGCTTCGCCTCGCGCGCGACCATCTCGTCCTGCTGGAAGAAGATGTGGTCGATCCGCGACGGCGCCTGGTAATAGTGGCGGTTGAGCGTACTGACCCCGGACAGGTCGGTATTGACGTGCACGCTGCCGTAGCTGTCGCCGTAGAGGCTGCGCAGCTCGCTCAGGTCGCCGGCATCCACCAGCGCATTGAAGTCGCCCGCGATCACCACCGGCGCACCGGCCGACGTCGTGGTGATGAAGCGCAGCAGGTCCTCGACCTGGGTGCGACGGATGCGCTGCCCACTCTCATCGCCGCGCTCGTTCAGATGCGTGGCGTAGACGTTCACCGGCGTGCCGTCGACGTCGATGCGCAGGTGAGCCACGGTGCGGTAGTCGTCCAACGGCAGCAGCAGATGATCACCACGGGCGAGGATCGGCCGCCGGGTCAGCAGCGCATTGCCGTAGCGCTTGGGTGCCCCGACCGGATCGGTGGACACGAACACGTACTTGTAGCCGAGTTGGCTGGCCAGCCATTGCGCCTGGTTTCGCACGTTGCGGCGCTGGATCACCTCCTGCAGGGCAACCGCATCCGGCTGCAGGCGCTTGAGCTCGGCCAGGATGGTGCGGCGCCGGCTCGGCCAGTCTTCGCGGTCATGATGCAGGTTGAAGGTGACCATGCTCATACCCGCTGCGCTGGCAACGTCGGGCGCCACGTTCGCGGCAGCCGGCTCGGCCGCCATCACCGCGCCCGGCACTGCCAATGCAATTGCCAGCCCCAGGGCACGCACCGACGTGCGCACCCTTGCCCCCTGTTGCTTCATCGTTACTGCCCCTTGCGCTCGGCGCGGCGCACTGCGCTCGGTATGTCGATCTCAACCCGCGCCGGCAGCTGGTGCACGTGCAGTTCCTTGTTGACCCACTCGGCTGCTTCGCCGTTGATACTCGCCTCGCCCGGATCACCGGCGTATGGCCACGGCAACACCACGCCTCCCACCGGTGGCACCAGGCCCGGCTGCACCTCCAGCACCAGCTGCTTGTCGCTGCGCTGCAGGCGGTAGTTGAGCTGGCCCTGCGGCGTGCGCAGGCCTTGCACGGCGATGCCCTCGCCCTGCAGCCACGCGGTCGGTACGCCGGCGGCCAGCACCAGTGACTCGTCCATGTCGCGGTTGTAGGCGAACATGTCCAAGGCCGAGCGCACGAAGTCCGAGGCCACCCAGGCATGCGGCAGGTCACCGACGAAGAACGGCCTGCGCGGCGTGCGCGAAACCACTTCGGCCCACTGGTTCCAGGCCTGCGGTGCGCGGTCCTTGAAGAAGAACTCGGTGGCCTGCCAAGCGCGATCGCGCCAGCCCAGGCGCACAAACGCGGCCACGTTGCGCCACTCGTACGGGGTGTAGTCCTTCCACTCGCGCTTGCCGTCGCGACGGGAAACGAACTCGTTCCAGTAGCGTTCGAAGGTCGCCTCCAGCGCCTGCTGCGGCAACCTGCCCTGTTCGCCGCCCGGGGCCAGCGCGATGGTCGTCGACGTCGCGTCGAAGTCACCCAGCTCGGCCGAGCCCGGCAGGTAGTCGATGTTGTGCTGCTGCATCGCCGACAGCAGCGAGGCCTGCAGATCATCCCGGAACTGGTCGCGCGACTCGGCGATCTGCATCGCCTCGACCTTGCCCAGCTGGGTCGCCAGCAGGGCTGCGTCCTTGTAGCCGCGCAGTGCCCAGAAGTTGTCCCAGTACGAGTGCATCGGCTTGGCCGAATAGCCTTCGTGGCTGATCGAGGCCGGCATCATGCCGTAGAAGGCCGGGTTGCGTGCGCGGTTCTCCTCGGTGCGCTCGCTGGCGCGCAGCTGCTCCATGTAGCCGTAGGCGCCCTGCACATGCGGCCACATCAGCTCGGTGAAAGTGCTGTCGCCGGTGTAGCGCCCGTACTCGGCGATGCTGTAGATCAACTCGCCATGGCTGTCGTTCTCCGGCACCGGGTCGCTGCCGCGGGCATCGACGCAGCACGGCACCTTGCCGTTCTCGAACTGATACGGCGCATACCAGTTGATGTAGTCGCGCACCGCATCACTGCGGCCCATGCGCAGCAGGCCCTCGGAAATCATCGCGCCATCGCGGATCCAGCTGCGCGCATACGAACGCGTGCCCGGCTGCAGGCGTGGGCCGACGCGCGAGATCAGCATGTGCGCGACCGCGGTGCGCAGGGTATCCACCAGCGCCTGGCCCGCAGCCGGCACCTGCAGCGAGACCACGCCCAGCTTCTTGCGCCACAGCTGGGCCACCTGCGCCTGCGCCTTGGCCACGTCCAGCGCCTGCGGTGCCCAGCCACCGGTCTGTGGCAGCACCACCGCCACTTCACGGCTCTGGCCGGGCTCCAGCTTGATCGTGTACATCAGCGCACCCGACGCCATGCCGGTGCTGTCCTTCACCGCTGTGGTCGCCGGGTACGTGCCGCTTTCCAGATGCATCGCATCAAGCTTGCCGTCGAACGTACTGGCAAAGCGCGCGTCCGGCACCTGCAGCGGGTAGATGCGCGGCTCACCGTTGACCCGCACCAGCTGCTCACCCACATCCAGTGCATCGATGCGGCTGAAACCACCGACGGTGTTGAGGAACTGGGTGGGCGGGTTGACCTGCCACGGGCGGATCGCCAGCGCCAGGGTGTACTCGTGCGCGACCTTGTCCGGATTGCTCAGGCGGTAGCGGCCGATCAGCTGCGCGCGCTCCGGCGTACCCTGCACGAAGCTGGTCACTGCCAGGCCGACCTTCTCATGCACCCAGTCGACGTTGGCGATCGGCAGGTAGTGATCCTGCAGCGACTGGGTGATGGCCACCTTCGACCAGTCCAGCAGCTTGCCATCGAGGCGGATGAACGGCTCGATGCTGAAGCTGCCCTTGGCCGGCTCCAGTGCGCCATCCTCACTGATCAATGCCTGTTCCTGGCCACCATCAAGGCCGAGCAGGGTCCAGTACGGCTGCTCGCCCACATAGGCACGAGGCAGCGAGCCGCGTGGCAGGTCGGCGGCGACCGAGGACAGGAATGCGTTCGGGGTGGAAGCAAAGGCCAGCGGCTTGAGCGCGATGTCGCGGATGCCGTAGCGCCAGTTCGGGCCGTCCTGCAGATCGAAGCGCACGTAGCGCGCATCGGTGTCCGGCAGCGCCAGCCAGTCGCGGCCACCGGCACCACTGGTGACTTCGCGCACGGTGCGCCAGTCGCGGCCATCCTCGGAGGTGCGCACGGTGTAGCGGCGGGCTTCCAGGTTCGGCAGCCAGTCGATCACCGCACCACCGATCTCGCGGCTCTTGTGCAGGTCCAGGCTGATGGTCTGCTGCTTGACGCCACCGCTGATCCAGAACGTATCGCTCTTGCCGTCGATCATGCGGTCCTGCAGCGCGGTGGCGGTATCGGCGATCACCGACGGCACCAGCGCCGAGTCATCCTGGGCTGGCAGGCCCTGCAGGGTCAGCTTGTCGAAGCACACTGTGCCGCGGCCGCCGACCTTGCTGTAGATCGTGAACTCGACCGCAGCGCTGCGTGCCATCTCTTTCTCGGGCGACGGCCCCCACGCCTTGTCGATCTGGCGACGGCGATACTCGACCGGCGTCCACGCCTTGGGGAAACTGTAGCCGGGACGATTGACCCACCAGACGTTGTCTCCGCTGGCATCGATCAGCTTGAACTGCAGGTCGTTGCCCGGTGAATCACCGCGCAGCTGGAAACCGAAACGGTAATTGACCGGGTAGTCGATGTTCAGCGCGCGGCGGATGCCGACGTAACCGGAGACATCGTGGAAGTCATAGTCCAGGCACAGCGCGCGGCCACCACCGGCGCCGCTGACCGGTCGCAGCGAACCGCTGACCTGGTCGGACAGCACCAGCTTCCAGGCTGCGATGTCGTCGAAGTCGTCCAGCACCTTCGGTGCCGGCAGCGCCGGTGGTGCGGCGATCGCCAGGGAGGTCCACAACAGGCCCAGTCCAACGGCGATCGCTCGCTTCATCCTTTGACGCTCCCCAGCAACAGACCTTGGATGTAGTACCGCTGCAGCACCAGGAACAGCGCCAGCACCGGGACCACGGTGACCACCGCGCCGGCCATCATCATTTCCACGTCCATGATGTGCTCGCGCGAGAGGGTGGCCAGCGCCACCGGCAAAGTGTAGTGCTCCTGGTCGGTCAACACGATCAACGGCCACATGAAATCGTTCCATGCGCCCATGAAGGTGAAGATCGCCAGGGTCACCAGCACCGGCTTGAGCATCGGCAGCACGATCTGGAAGAAGATCCGCAGCTCCCCTGCCCCGTCGATGCGGGCCGCTTCCAGCAGTTCGTCCGGAATGGAACGCGCGTACTGGCGCACCAGGAAGATGCCGAACACGCTGGCCAGCGCCGGCACGATCACGCCGCCGAAACTGTTGACCAGACCGAGCTGCTTCATCAGCAGGAACAGCGGCAGCATCGCCACCTGGGCCGGAATCACCAGCGCCGCCATCAGCACCTGGAACAGGCGCTCGCGGCCGACGAAGTTCAGCTTGGCGAAGGCATAGCCGGCCATGGTGTTGAGCAGCAGCGAACCCAGGGTGATGCCGACCGACACCAGCAGGCTGTTGGCGAAGTTGCCGCCCATGCCGGTGCGCGCGAACAACTCATGGTAGTTGCGCGTGGTGATGCTGGACGGCAGCAGCGGCGGCGGGAAATGGGTCGCCTCGCCCTGTGGCATGAACGAAACCGAGAGCATCCACAGCAGCGGTGCCAGGCTGACCAGGGCCAGCACCAGCAACGCACCATTGATCAACCACGGGTACCAGCGCGACTGGCCGATTTCACGACTCATACCAACTGCCTCTTGCGGCCGAAACGCAGCATCACGGTGGTCACCGCCAGGATGATCAGGAACAGCAGGAACGCCACCGCGGAGGCGCGTCCCAGGTTCCACCACTTGAAGCCTTCCTCGAACATGAAATACAGCACGCTGACGGTGCTCTGCAGTGGGTCGCCGCGGGTCATCACATACGGTTCGGCGAACAGCTGGAAGTAGCCGGACACGGTGATCACGCCGACCACCAGCAGCACCGGGCCGAGCATCGGCAGGGTGATGTGCAGGAACTGCTTCCAGCGCGAGGCACCGTCGATGCGGGCGGCCTCGTACAGGTCATGCGGGATGGCCTGCAGGCCGGCCAGGAAGATCACCATGTTGTAGCCGAAGTTCTTCCACACTGCGAACAGCATGATGGTCGGCATCGCCCAGTTGGGATCACCCAGCCAGTCGATCGGGCTGATGCCCAGGTGGCCCAGGCCGTAGTTCACCAGGCCGTAGCTGGTATGGAACAGGTAGCGCCAGATCACCGCCACTGCCACCAGTGTGGTCACCACCGGCGCGAACAGCGCGGTGCGGAACAGCGCCTTGAAACGCGCGGCAGGTGCATTCAGCAGCATCGCTGCGCCCAGCGACACGCCGATCGACAACGGCACGCCGATCAACACGAAGTAGGTGGTGTTCCACAGCGACTTCCAGAACATCGGCGTCTGCAGCAGATCGATGTAGTTGCCGAGGCCGACGAAGCGCAGGTTGCTGCTGTCGGCCAAGGCATACAGGTCGAAATCGGTCACGCTCAGCGCCAGCGCCGAGGCGACCGGCAGGCCGAAGAACATGCCCAGCACGATCAGCGAGGGACCGGCGAAAACCCAGCCGGCAAGCGAGGTACGTTTCATTGCGCGCTCCCGGCGGCCACGGCACTGCTCGATTGCGGCGACGGCACGCGCTGCTGCAGGCGTTGTTGTTCATGCATCCAGCGGCGCTTGGCCAACACCTTGTCCACGCGCTGGTCCAGCTCTTCCACGGCCTTGTCCTGCGCCAGGCCACCACGCACCACCTTCTCGGTGACGATGCGCATTTCCTGCACGATGCGCTCCCACTCAAGCACCTTCGGCGTCGGCTTGACCCGCTCCAGCTGGTCACGGAACGCAGCGGCCAGCGGATCGTTGGCCAGCGACGGCGCGTTCCAGGTACTGCGGCGCGGCGGCAGGTCGCCGATGATCGAATGGAAGCGCGCCTGGATTTCGGGTCGCGACAGGAACTCGATCAGCTTCCACGACGCCTCCTTCTGCTGCGATTTGCGGAAGATCACCAGGCTGGTACCACCGGCAATACCGGCGCCCGGGCCGTCCGGACCCGGCAGCGCGGCCGTACCCCACTGCCCTTCCAGTTCCTTCGGCTGCAGCTTCTTGAACTCGCGGATGTTCCACGGGCCGGAAATGTAGAACACGTTGAAGCCGCGGAAGAACTCATCCCAGACGTTGGAGATCTGCGTCTCGGACATCTTCGGCGCCCAGCCCTGCTCGAACATGTTGGCATAGAAGGCCAGCGTGCGACGGAAGCCCGGGCTGGCGAAATTGCCGCGGGTGTCGTCATCGCGCAGCAACGGATCAGGCTGCTGCAGTGCCAGCGAAAGCTGCTGCTCGAACTCGTTGATCGGCATCAGCACCGCATAGCGGTTCGGGCCCTGCATGCGCTTGATCGCCGCCATCTGCTCGTCCCACTCCTGCCAGGTGCGCGGCGGGTGGTCGTAGCCGGCCTTGGCCAGCAGGTCCTTGCGGTAGTAGATCAGGCGGGTATCGACATACCACGGCACGCCTACCAGTTCGCCGTGGATCACATTGGTATCCCAGATGCCCTGGAAATAGTCCTTCGGGTCGACCACGGACGAACGCTGCACGAACGGCTGCAGCGGCGTCAGCGCGTCCAGTTCGGCGAACTCCGGCACCCAGGTGTTGCCCAGCTGGCACACGTCCGGCAGGCCGTCGGCGGCGAACGCGGTCAGCAGCTTCTCGTGCGCGGCCGTCCACGGGATGTTCTGCACATCCACCTTGATGCCCGGATTCTCGGCCTCGAATTCATGGATCAGCTCGCTGACCACCTCGGCTTCGCGGCCCATCGCCCAGAAGCGCACGGTGGTGGGGCCCGGTTCGGTACGGGCGCAGCCGGCCACGGCCAACACGGCCAAGGCAGGCAGCGCCCAGCGGCGCAGGCGGTCGATCCAGTTCGGCATCGGGTTACTTGCCCTGGCCTGTATTGCGGTTGGCATTGTTCTTCTGTTCCTGCGCGGCAGCCGCGCGTGATTCGGCGATACCCACCGCGCGTGCCGCCGCGGCCTTTTCGTCTTTCTGCAGTTCCAGCGGCTGGAACGAACCTTCCGGTGCCAGCCAGCCACCGCTGAACCCGGCCCGTTCCAGGCCCTTGCGGATGTACGGGTTCTTCTTCATCACTTCCCAGACGAAGTCATCGCGGTAGTTGGCGATCATGGTCAGGATCGGGCCCTGGTCGATGGCGATGTAATCGCTGGCGACCCAGCCGCGATCCGGCACCAGGCGACCGGTCTTGATCGGGATGTCGTAGTTGAAGCTGGGGTTGAACGAATCGAGGAAACCGTAGCTGGAATAGATGTAGTCGCCGTAGCGCTTGTGCATTTCCAGCGTGGCCGGGATCACCTGCTCGGGCGCGAACACCACCGAGGCGATCGCGGCGGTGGGGGCGATGGTGCCGTCATCGAAGTTCTCGCGCAGGCCGGCGCCGCGCGAGGAGTAGTGGCGGAACTGACGCTGCTCGCCGCGGTACTCCTGGGTGGTGTTCTGCGGGCCGTCGCTGGCGGTCAGGCCCCATACGTTCTCGCCATAGTCCTTCCACTGCATCGGGTTGGCGATGGCGTACTCGCGCTGGGCCAGCGCAGCCGAGCGGCTGTTGAGGAAGTAGGTGCTGCCGCGCTCGCGCATGTACGCGTCCTGGATATCGCGGAAGTCGATCCAGACATGGCTGTACTGGTGGCCGAACAGCGGGCCGAAGGACAGGTATTCCTGGCCCTGGTAGACGCCCCAGTCGTTGTCGTAGGTGCGCGTCCACACTGTCCACGCATCCGGGCTGACCGGGTGCGTCGGCGAACCCAGGGCGAGGATGTAGACCATCATCGCCTCGTTGTAGCCCATCCAGTCGTGGTCGATGAAGCCGCTCTCCGGGAACCAGCCCATCGAGATCAGCGGCGCACGCTGCTGCAGCCACGGCCAGTCGACCTTCTTGTACAACGTGTCGGCGATCTGGCGGATCTCCTTCTCGCGCGGATCGTCACCGTCGTAGTACGACTGGGCGAACAGCACGCCCATCATCAACAGCGCGGTATCCACCGAGGACAGTTCAACCCAGCTGTCGTAGCGACGCCCTTCCTGCATGTCCAGGAAGTGGTAGTAGAAGCCCTTGTAGCCGGCCTTGCCGGTGCGCTGCGGCCCCATCGGCACGTCGCGGAAGAACTTCAGCGTAGTCAGGGTGCGGTCGATCGCCTGGTTGCGGCTGACCCAGCCGTTCTCGATGCCGATCGGATAGGCGGTCAGCGCGAAGCCGACCGAGGCGATGCTGGCGAACGGTCGCGACGGATAGCGGTCCGGGGTCAGGCCGTTGATCTCGTTGGTGGTATCCCAGAAGAACTGGAAGGTACGGCGCTCGATGTCATCGAACAACGGCGGCAGCACCGGCTTCATCGGCCGCGGCGGTGCGTCGGCCTCGATCAGGATCACCGGCGGCCGCGGCTTGGCAGGTTCCTGCTGGGCCGGCTGGCAGGCGGCCACGGCCAGGCTCAACGCTGCGGCGGACAACAGATGGCGTGCCTGCATGGCGCGATTTCTCCGGTGGTCTGATCGATGGGAAAGCATACCGTCCAATGATCTGAAATCGTTTACAAGATGCGTTCTGAAAAAACCACGAAAAACGTGGTTTGACACCGCGATCATTGCCCATGCCGCTGCCGCCTGGCCGGCAGCGGCATGGGCAATGGACCGGCACGGGGCCGGCCATTGCCGTTTTCAAGCAGCCGATGCCGCCGGCGGAGCGGCGGCAACGGGGTCGTGCATCAGGCGGATCCGCTTAGAAGCGGAAGCCCACTTCGGCCTTCACCTGACGCGGGGTGCCGATCACATCGCCGGTCTCGTTGTAGCTCACCAGCAGCTTGCCATCGCTCTTCACGTAGTTCAGGTTCGAGAAGTTGTCGAAGTTGAGCACGTTGATGATGTCGATACGCGCATACAGCTCGGTATCGCCGGCCAGCTTGAAGGTCTTGGTCGCCTGCAGGTCCAGCGAGCGGTAGCCGAAGATCTTGCCACCGAGCAGGAAGCGGCCATTGCCACCCGGAGTACCCGCGGCCGGAGTCGGCAGGCAGTTGGCAGTGCCAGCCTGCGCGATGCAGGACCAGTCATTGCCCGGGGTAGGCGTGGCCAGGGTCAGCTTGCCGCCAAAGGTGATGCCCCAGAAGCCGTCATACGAGCCGGTGACCACCAGGCGATGGCGCGGCGCGCCGTTGGACTTGATGGTCGGGTACTCACCGATGGTGCCGCGATCGAACGAGTAATGCTCGTTGATGTTTCGGTTGTGACGCGCGTTGGTCCAGGTATAGGCGATCGAGGTGCCCCAACCGCTTTCCTTGCTGTACGGCTTCTGCGCCGACAGCAGCACCTGGGTGGAACGGGTCTTGATACCCTGCTGGCCGATGATCAGGCTGCCGAAGCCCGGAATGTTGCAGTTCCACGGCTGGCCGTAGGTCGGCTCCTTGGCACCACACAGCATCTGGTTATCGAAGAAGTTGCCGTTGTTGAAGCGGTTGCCCAGGGTGAAGGCGAACCCATCATAGGTCAGCGTGCGAGAAATCGTCGCGTCGGTCAGCCACTCACCGAACTGGTTGCTCATGCCCAGGCTGAACTGGTCGGCGTACGGCACCTTCATGTTGTTGTTCAGCAGATCGACTTCCATGCCTTCATTGCTGGTGGAACCCAGCAGTGCCTGCACGTTCTCGATGCCGTTCATCAGGTTCGGGTTCCAGTCAAAGCACGGAGTCTGGCCGTACATGCAGTTGCCGGTGGCCGGGTTGCGGAAGTAAACGGTCGGCTGCGGCAGTGCCAGCTTGGTGGTTTCCAGTGCCAGGTTGTCGAACAGGTCGCGGTCATAGGAACGGCCGGCGCCACCATGGAACACGTGCCGTTCGTCGGCATTGACGTCATACGAGAAGCCCAGGCGCGGCTGCCAGGCGTTCTTGAAGTTCTTGCGGTTGTGGCCGGTGCTGATGTAGTCGTTGACGTTCAGCCCGCTGAGCGCCAGCGTCTGCGCATAGGTCTGGGACACGCCCGCCGGCGCGTTCGGATCCTGCGAGAACAGCGCCTTCACGACCTCCGGCGGGGTCACGAAATCGGTGTAGACCGGGTTCTTTTCGTAGTCCCAGCGCAGGCCGATGTTCAGCTGCAGATGATCGTTGACCTGCCAGTCATCCTGGATGAACAGGCCAATCTGCTTGACCTTGGCACGCACCTCGGACTGCACGCCGGTGACGCCGGTGCTGGCCTTGGTGAACTGCGCCTTATACGGCGTGCTCGAGGGGAACGCCGGGTTGTCGATGGTGTAGGAGAACTGAGGGTTGATCTGCGCCGCGTCGGAAGCGTACAGGTCGATCTGCTTGTACTTGGCGCCCATCTTGATGGTGTGGTCGCCCGCCCACTGCAGGCCGTCCAGGGTCAGGTTGTCCTCGATCGCCCAGCCCTTCTGGCCCTTCACCTGCGAGGCGAAGGCATCAGCCGCGCCAACCTGGACGAGTGTCTTCTCCTGCGGGCGGTTGGCGTCCGAGTCGCCGAAATCCGGTGCGGTGTAGATGATGCCGTTGCCCATGGTCAACGGCAGCGGATTGTTGAAGGCCTCCTCGTGGGTCACCATCAACTCGTTGTAGAAACGCTCACCGCTGTGGTTCCAGCGCAGCGCATAACGGCGGTCGGTGTTGTCCACGACCTTGCCGTGTACCTTCGCGGTCTGGCCACTGAACTGCTGCTGGGTTTCGTCGCGGTCCTGGAAGGTCAGTTCGATGCGATCGTTGTCAGTCGGCTCGAAGTCGATCTTGGCGAAGATCAGGTCCTGCTGGAACGGCTGGCTGGCCGGGCCGAGACCTGCGAGACCATCGGCGGGCAGATTGGCGGCCGACGGAGTGACGGCACCGTCCGGCGCGATGGTCACCGGCAGATCGAAGCGCTTGGCTTCATAGGTGACGAAGAAATGGGCCTTGTCCTTGATGATCGGGCCACCCAGCGCGAAGCCGTATTCCTTCTCGGCCGAGTCTTCCTTGCTCTTGCCCGGCTGGCGTTCGGCCGGGGTCATCGCACGCATGCTTTCGTTGGTATAACGGTAGAAGGTCTCACCCTTGAACTCGTTGGTACCCGACTTGGTCGCAGCCGTGATCGCGGCGCTGGACACCTGGCCGTACTCGGCCTTGTAGTTGCCGGTGATGACCTTGTACTCACCGATGGCCAGCTGCGGGAACGGGTTGCCCGCACTGCCGGACTGGCCGGAAATGCCGCCACCCTTCACGTAGCTCTTCTGGCCCACACCATCGATGTAGACGTTGGTGCCGTCGGAGTTGGTGGCACCGCCACGCAGCGAGGTGTTGCCCTTGGCATCGCGGGTGAAAATCATGCCCGGCACCGCATCAGCGAACTCCAGGAAGTTGCGCGAGACCTGCGGCGTGGTCTGGATCTGCTGCAGGCTGACGGTCTTGCCGACTTCGGACGTGCGCACTTCCTGCAGCAGGGTCGGTGCGACAACGTTGACGGTGTCCAGGTTGGTGGCCGTGGTCGAACCCGGGGTGCTGCTGGCGGCACCGGCGAAGTTCAGGGTAGCAGTCGAGGCCACGGTGACGGTGACCTTCTGCGACTGGCCGTTGGCGACCACGTCATAGGTGCCCGGGTCCAGGCCCATCAGCGAGTAGCTGCCATCGGCACGGACGGTGCCGCGACGGACGGTGCCGGTGGCCAGGTTGGTGGCGGTCACTTCGGCGCCGGCCTGGGCGCCGGAAACCTGGCCGCGCAGGCTGGCATTGGCCGACTGCGCCATGACGTTCGGAGCGGCGGCCAGCATCAGGCAGCTGACCAGTGCGGTGCTCAGCAGCCGGCGTGCCGGCGTGCGGAAGGTGGTGTGCATCATCAACTCAATCTCCGGGTGGCGGTAACCGCTCGCGCGGTCCCTGCGATCAATCAAAAAAGAAGGAACGCCTCTGGCTTCAATGGCCCGATGGCGGAGTGGTGGAATCGCGAACTATCAAGCGGGGAACCAGGGTCTGCTTGTCCCCTGTCCCGTCCGTGGAGGTGCCGTCCATCAACTGCAGCAGGCGCGTCATGGCCCGGTCGCCGAGCTCGGCGATGCTGACCTGCATGGTGGTCAGCGACGGGTGGACGAAACGCGCCAGTGGAATGTCATCGAAACCCGCCAGGGCGACATCGGTCGGAACACGGACACCGGCCTGCGTGAATGCATACAGGCATCCCAGGGCCATCATGTCGTTGGCGGCGAACACGGCATCAGGCAGCGCTCCGGCTGCCAGCAACTCCTGACCGGCGCGATGGCCGGAAGCTTCGTCGAAATCACCGGGCAGCTCGATGCCCTCGGCGCCACCGCCAAAAGCCGCCAGCGCGTCACGGAAGCCGCGCAGGCGCTCGCGCGCGTCGAAGTTGAGATCCGGGCCAGAAATGAAAGCGATGCGACGGTGGCCGGCGTCAAGCAGATGGCGGGTCATCGCCATCGCACCGGCATGGTCGTCGATGCTCAGCACCGGGTGGTCCTGCCCGGGCAGATAGGTGTTGATCAACACCGTCGGCAACGACTGCGGCAGGTTGTCGGTCAGGAAACCGGGGCTCTCGGCATAGGGCGAGAGCACCAGCAGGCCGTCGACGCGGCCGCGCATGGCGCGCAGGGCCGCGCCCTGCTGCTCCTGGTCACCGTGGTAGCTGGACACCAGCAGGTGCTGGCGACGGCTACGGGCGACATTGTCGATGCCACGCATCAGTTCGGAGAAGAATTCGCCGTACAGGTCAGGCAGTACCACGCCCACCGTATTGGTGCGCCGGCTGCTCAGGCTGCGGGCGGCGGCGTGCGGGGTGTAACGCAGCCGTGCGGCCACCTCCAGCACAAGCTGGCGGACCGGTTCGGCGACATTTTCATGCCCGTTGAGCGCGCGGGAAACCGTGGCCACGGAGACCCGGGCTTCGCGAGCGACGTCTTTGATTGTGATAGCTGCCTTGTTCACGAAGCCGCCCTCCACGGCTTGGACCTACCAGCATTGGCGCGGAATGTAAGCGTTTCCATCTGGGCTTGTAAACAGTCCGTTAGGCGAATGTCCCGAAATGGACATGGAAATCTGTCTGCAGCGAGCCCCCGCAGGGACCCGCCAGGACAGCGTGGGACAAGGGCTCAGCCCTGTTCTGACGGGGTCTGCGCGCGGATGGACAACGCGTGGATATCGGTCTCCATCATCGTCCCCAGCGCGGCGTACACCGCGCGATGCCGGGCCAGCGGGCCCAGTCCGGCGAAGCGTTCACTGACCACATGTACGTTGAAATGGCCGCGGCCATCGCGCGCACCGGCATGGCCTGCGTGGCGATGGCTGTCGTCCTCGATCTCGAGCACGCTCGGCGCCAGCGCATGCTGCAGCGCATCACGCATTCGCGAGATCCGTTCCGCGTTCACGGCAACACCTTCCGGAACGGTCGCACCTGCACGCGGGTGTAGACGCCGGCGGCCACGTACGGGTCGGCGTCGGCCCAGGCCTGGGCCTGCAGCAGCGACTCGAACTGCGCGATCACCACCGAGCCGCTGAAACCGGCCGGGCCGGGGTCTTCACTGTCCACCGCCGGGCAGGGGCCGGCCAGCAGCAGGCGTCCCTCGTCGCGCAGCGCGTGCAACCGCGCCAGGTGTTCCGGCCGCGCCTGCAGCCGCTGCGCCAGCACATCCTGGCCGTCATACCCTTCGATCACATACCACACCGGCATTTCCTCGCTTGCGTTGTCGGGTCCGCAGATTCTAGCCAATGCGGCCCCTGCCCCGGCCCGGCTGGACACTGGCGCAACAAAGGCTTACCCTAGACTCCATTGCACGTGGCTGGATGCAGCAGCCCGTCGGTTTTTGCGGCCAACGCAGCCCCCGACGACCGTCCCGCTGCTTCAAACCGGACCACCTGGCCGGGCCACGTAGACGACCTCCCCGTAGTTCCGTCGCTGCCGTTTCCTGCGGCGCGTCCTGCTGTTTGATATGTGTGGAATCGCGCCGATCCCGGCGTGTCTGGTGCCCTGGGGCTCCGTGGCGTTGGCCCGGCGAACCCGGTGCCGCGACTGGTCCGTTGCAATCCTGATGTCCATTAGATGACTTCCGAACTCGCGCTCGACGCGAACCCGCCAACCCGGCCGCCCGCCCCCCAGCAGCAGGAAATGCCGCTGGCCGTGGTGCATGGGCAACCGGTCCTGCAGATTCCGCAGGACCTGTACATTCCGCCGGACGCGCTGGAAGTCATCCTGGATGCCTTCGAAGGCCCGCTGGACCTGCTGCTGTACCTGATCCGCCGCCAGAACCTGGATGTCCTGGACATTCCCGTCGCCGAGATCACCCGGCAGTACGTGGAATACATCACCGTGATGCGCGAGCTGCGCTTCGAGCTGGCCGCCGAGTACCTGGTGATGGCGGCGATCCTGGCCGAGGTGAAGTCGCGCATGTTGCTGCCGCGCCCGGTCAGCGAGGAAGGCGATGAGGCCGACCCGCGCGCCGAGCTGGTGCGCCGGCTGCAGGAATACGAACGTTTCAAGCAGGCCGCCGAGGACATCGACGCCCTGCCCCGCCAGGACCGCGACACCAGCCTGGCCCATGCCTTCATGCCCGAACGCGCTACGGTGAAACTGCCGCCGCCGGTGGACCTGAAGGAGATGCTGCTGGCGCTGCACGACGTGCTCAAGCGCGCCGAGCTGTTCAGCGGCCACGCCATCAAGCGTGAGGCACTGAGCGTGCGGCAACGCATGGGCGAAGTGCTGGGACGCCTGGAAGATGGCAAGTTCTATCGTTTTGAAGGCTTGTTCACGGCCGAAGAAGGCAAGCTGGGCGTGCTGGTCACGTTCCTGGCGGTGCTGGAACTGGCCAAGGAACAGCTGCTGGACATCGTCCAGGAAGAACCGCTGGCGCCGATCTACGTGAAATCGCTGGCCGCCGGCAACACCAACGC
The DNA here is from genome assembly GCF_056482945.1 of Stenotrophomonas sp. 62841_Sma. Taxonomy (NCBI): domain Bacteria; kingdom Pseudomonadati; phylum Pseudomonadota; class Gammaproteobacteria; order Lysobacterales; family Lysobacteraceae; genus Stenotrophomonas; species Stenotrophomonas sp. 62841_Sma. Next base: position 3,176,337 of record NZ_CM151224.1, read on the forward strand.
CCCGCTGCAGTTCAGCAGCGAGTTCGACGACAACGACGCCGCCAATGCGGACGAGTGAGCGCTGACTGCCGATGGATCAATCGCTGATCGACCGCATTGTCGAGGGTGCCCTGTTGGCCTCCAGCCAGCCGCTCACCCTGGCCCAGCTGAAGGACCTGTTCCCGGAAGAGGAACCGGCACCGCCGGGCAGCATCGAACGCGCACTGGAACGGCTGCGCGAAGCCTGCGAAGGCCGCGGCGTGGAACTGGTCGAGGTCGCCTCCGGCTTCCGCTACCAGGTCACCGGCGAAGTGCATGGCTGGATCAGCCGGCTGTGGACCGAACGCAAGACCCGTTACACCCGCGCCACCCTGGAAACCCTGGCGCTGATCGCCTACCGGCAGCCGATCACCCGCGGCGAGATCGAGCAGGTGCGCGGCGTGGCGGTCAGCAGCAACATCATCCAGGCGCTGGAAGAACGCGAGTGGATCCGCGTGGTCGGCCACCGCGACGTACCCGGCAAGCCGGCGCTGTTCGGCACCACCAAGGGCTTTCTGGATTATTTCGGCCTGAAGCGATTGGATGAACTGCCGCCACTGTCGGAACTGAAGGACCTGGGCGAGCTGGAACCCCAGCTGTCCCTGGACCGCGATGCACCGGCAACGGCAAGCGCCGACGGTCCTGACATCTCGGCCGGCGACGAAGGCGCTGCCGCGAACGATGATGCCGGCCTGGCCGGCAGTGACACCCCCGATTCCGCCGACGCAGCCCCTGCGCCGGCTTCCGATGAGCAAGCACCTTCGCCCCTCGATGATGGGCACCCCGATTCCGCGCCGGGCGAGCGCGCGGTGCCAGTGAACGAACGCGAAGACAACGCCGTCGCGATGACGACCGTGGCTGTTGACCAAGCCGATTCCGAACCAGAGGCCGACCTCGAAACCGTCGGCCGGAGCAAAACTGATGAGTGACACCCCTCGCAAGCTGTCGTTGAACAAGCTCTCGCTGAAGCGCGAAGCCACCTCCGAACAGTTCAAGTTGGAAGAACGCCTGCACAAGGTGCTGGCACAGGCCGGCCTCGGCTCGCGCCGCGCGCTGGAACAGCGCATCGCCGAAGGCCTGGTCAAGGTCAACGGTGAAGTCGCGCAGACCGGCATGTCGGTCAAGAGCGGCGACAAGATCGAACTGGATGGCCGTGGCTTCGTCGCCACCGCCCTGGCCGAGCCGTCGCGCGTGCTGGTCTACAACAAGCCGGAAGGCGAAGTGACCACCCGCGATGATCCGGAAGGCCGCCCGACCGTGTTCGAATCGCTGCCGCCGCTGAAGGGCGCGCGCTGGATCGCGATCGGCCGCCTCGACATCAACACCACCGGCCTGCTGCTGGCCACCACCGACGGTGAACTGGCCAACGCCATGATGCACCCGTCGTTCGAGGTCGAACGCGAATACGTGGTGCGCGTGCGCGCACCGGAAGGCGAGGAAAAGGTCTCCGACGCCATCGTCGATCGCCTCACCCGTGGCGTGGCACTGGAAGACGGTCCGGCCAAGTTCGACGAGATCGAACGCATCGGCGGCACCGACTCGCACGACTGGTTCCGTGTCGTGGTGAAGGAAGGCCGCAACCGCGAAGTGCGTCGCCTGTGGGAGTCGCAGGGCTGCCAGGTCAGCCGCCTGAAGCGCACCCGCTACGGCAAGGTGAGCCTGCCGCGCGAACTGGCCCGCGGCCATTCGGTGGAACTGGGCACCGCCCAGGTGGAAGCCCTGCGTGCGCAGCTGAAGCTGGAAGAAGGCGCACCGTCGGCACTGACCCTGCAGCCGGTAATCGGCCAGCGCCGCGCCGCCAAGACCACCGTGCGCGTGCGCGAGGGTGGCCGCGGCAACGCCTACGTCAACGGCCACAACACCGCTGACGAAGGTCGCGAGCTGCGTCGCTTCGACAACGTGCGCGAAGACCGCGGCCGTGGTCGCGGCGGCAAGGGTGGCGGCTTCAAGGGCGGCCTGACGGTCAGCGGCGAAGCGGCGGCCAAGCAGTCGCAGAAGCCGTTCAAGCAGCGTGCCCAGAAGAACGACCGTTCGCTGCCGGAAGGCAACCCGGCCGCGTTCCGCACCTGGTACGTGCCGGATGGCGTGAGCACCGGCCCGAGCGGCCATCGCAATGCCGGTCCGGGCGCACGTGGCCCGGGTGCCCGTGGTCCGGGCGCAGGCGGCCAGGGCCGTCCGTACGGCAAGCCGAAGGGCCCGGGCGCAGGCGCCGGTGGCGGCCAGGGCCGTGGCGGCTTCGGCGGTGAAGGCCGTGGCGGCGCAGGCGGCCAGGGTCGTCCGGCCGGCGCGGGCAACCGCTCGCAGGGCCAGGGCAACAAGCACCCGTACGGCCATCCGGGCAATGCCCCGAGCTTCCCGTCCGACCACGCCACCCCGGGCTTCAACCCGTATGGCAGCCCGAAGCCGGCGCAGGGCGCCCGTCCGGGCGGTCGCGGTCCGGGCGGTGGCAACAACCGTGGCCCGGGCGGTAACCGTGGTCCCGGTGGTCCGGGTGGCAATCGTGGCCCGGGCGGCCCCGGTGGCAACCGCGGTCCGGGCGGCCCGCGCCGCAGCGGCCCGCGCGGCGGCTGATCAGCGATCCGACTGAAATGAAAAATCCCGGCTCCGGCCGGGGTTTTTCTTTAAAAAGGGGACGGAGGGGATTAAGTCGTTTTTGCCTCAAAGGGGCGAAAGCGACTTAATCCCCTCCGTCCCCTTTTGCGTGGCGCTGGAACGCGGCGGGTGTGGTGCCGGTCATGCTGCGGAAGAAGGCGATGAACGGGCTCTCGGCGGAGAAGCCGGTGTCCTGCGCCACATGCGCGACGCGATGGCCGAGCAGCAGCAGCTCCATGGCCCGCATCAGGCGCCATTGCTGGCGCCAGGCCTGGTAGCTCATGCCGGTATCACGCTGCATTAGCCGGCCAACGGTACGCACGCTCAGGTCCGCACGCGCGGCCAATTCGCCCAGTTCGGGCGGCAACTGTTCGGCCAGCGGCAGACAACGTGCGATCCGCGGATCACGCGGCAGAGGCAGGTCCATCGGCGCCACCGGTGCAGCGACGATTTCCAGCACGCACAACGCCAGTTGATGGTGTGCGCGCGGCGACTGCCAGTCATGGTCGAACGGTGCCTGCGCGATCGGCTCCAGCAAGGCCTGCAGCAGCGGGCCCACGCCGATGATGGCCGGCTGGCGGGGCAGCTGGGCCGACAGGGTGGCATCGAAGTACAACGAACGGTAGTCGACCGCCTGGCGCATCTGCGCGCGATGGCGCAGCCCACCCGGAATCCACGCTGCGCGCGCGGGCGGCAGCAGGCTGATGCGATCACCGTAGGTCAGGCGCGTACAGCCCTGCCGGGTGTACAGCAGCTGCGCGCGCGCATGCTGGTGCCAACCCGAGTCGTGATCCGCCAATGAGGCCGCGATACCCAGCACCGGAGCGCCCCAGGCATCGGCGTCGAAGTGTGCATCCGGCTGCAACCAGGCCATGTCTTATTTCATGTATTCGATGACAGGATATACAGAGTGCGCCATTGCGGACGCGACCACAATGCGCGGCCCTGTTCCTGGAGCGCCCGCATGTCGCGCCGCCTGTTGCTGCTCACCATTGCACTGCTGATGTTTCCGCAGTTGGCACAGACCCTGTACAGCCCGGCCCTGGCCGATCTGGCCGAACGCTTCGCCCTGCCGCCGAGTGCCGCCAGCCAGGCCATGAGCCTGTACCTGTTCGGCTTCGCTGCAGGCGTGCTGCTGTGGGGGCGTCTGGCCGATCGTATCGGTCGTCGCCCTGCCCTTCTCTGTGGCCTCGGCGTTTTCGCAGCGGGCGCATTGGGCGGGCTGGTGGCTGGCAGCTTCGGCCACGTGCTGCTGGCCCAGGCGTTGGCCGCAGTCGGCGCCGCCGCCGCTTCGGTGGTGACCCAGACCGTGCTGCGCGACCATCTGCAGGGGCCAGCGTTGGCCCAGGCATTCTCCTGGATCGGCATGGCCCTGGCCCTGAGCCCGGCCATCGGTCTTGCACTGGGCACGCTGCTGGTCGCCGCCAATGGCTATCTCGGCGTACAGTCCGGCCTGCTGCTGATAGCTGTCCTGCTGGCAGTCGCATGCCTGGCTGGCCTGCGCGAAAGCCGCCCTGCACATATCCCGCACACGCCCATGCTGCCGCTGCTGCGGGAACTGCTGCACGATCGCTGGATCTGGTCACACGCGTTGCTGGTGATGGCCTTCAACGTGGCGATGTACAGCTGGTATGCACTCGGCCCCTTCCTGTTTGCGCGCCTGCACTGGCCAGCCACCTGGTTCGGCGCCAGCGGCGCGGTGCTGGCATTGGGCTCGGCACTGGGCGCGTGGGGCAATGGCCGCCTGCTGCGTGCAGGCGTTGCCGCAACCACGCGCATCCGCATCGCCGCAGGCCTGGTTCTGACGGGAGGCCTGCTGGCCGCGCTGCTGCATGATCACCCTGCCCTGGTCGCGGCGATGGTGCCGGTGGTGACTGGCTTCGGCCTTGCCATTCCCAATGTGCTCGGCCAGGCCCTGCGCGGCTATCCACACTGTCTCGGCAGCGCAGGCGCGCTGTTCGGCCTGCTTTACTACCTGTTGATCGGCGCGGCAATGGCGTTGGTCGGTGCAGTGCAGCTGCTGGCACCGACCCTCATCGTGTGTGGCCTGCTGGCCTTGTGGCTGCAGCGGGATCGGTCAGTCGACGGCGGAAGGCCTGGCTGCCGATCGTAACGATGAAGGACTCGCTCCTGCTGCCACGCGAGCAGCAGGGGCCCCGAGGTCCCTGCCCCGGGGCCTGGATCAGCGAACAGCGGGTTACTGCACGTTGATCACTTCGTCCATCGGCGCGAGGAAGTTGCCAGGACTGTTGCGCGACGCCGAGATCACATAGGTCCCGGGTGTTGCGATGGTCGCGGTGCAATGGCGGATGGGCGTGGTGTTGCCACCGTCGTAATTGTCATTGGTACGGCACAGGAACTGACCATTGGCATAGACCGAGAAATTACTCGTTCCATCCACCTGGCCGCCGCCTGTGATGTAGATTTCCGACGGCGAGCCAGCCACACGCGGCAGGGTGCCGATCTCGAATCTGGCCGTCACCGGATGCGGCAACAGGCTAGGACACGGCACAACGAGTCCGCTGTCAGACAGGCAGACCTCGGCGTGGGCGATGGCGGGCGTGGCGATGAGGGCCACGAGCAGCACGGACGTTCTGAACTCCATTCCAGCGTCTCCAATGATCCCAGCAGAATCGCTGGGACGTCCCTGTTAGGCATTGCGGGGTTACTGCAGGGTCAAGGAAACGTAAATGCACTGCGCGCCCACAGCGTCGGATAGCTGCAGGACCCGCTCTGGGCGGTGCGTTGCACCGCCTCCACTGCGGTTGGCCCCTATCCCTGCCCGATGACTTCATGTCGATGCAGGATGCTCACCGCCGCGCGGCACTTTTCCGGCGCGGATCGACGCTCACACCGCATGTTAGGAATTGCTGCAAACACAAGGCATTGTGCGCCACGCCCGGAATTCACATCAGGGCGCTGGCTATCGTGCGCGCTCTCTCACACCAGGCAGATGCCCATGATCACCATTACCGCCGAACAGGCCCGCGCCAACGCCGATGCCGCCAAGCGCCCGATCGAACAGTTCTACCGCGACCTCGACAACTCGATCCAGATCGGCTCGGAGAATGGCCGCCGCTATCTCGTGTTCGGCTTCAGCCAGGTGATGGCCAGCGAGCAGCTCGTCGAAGACGTGACCGCACAACTGCTCAAGAATGGTTTCGGTGTCGAACGGTTGTTGAGCGATTCCGAACAGCACTACATCCGCATCAGCTGGGGATCTGCCGAGCCGTCGCGCCTCAGCGCCGGCTGAGGGTGAACGCGGTGCCGTCCACGCCCAGGTCCCAGCCCTTGCCGGTACCGGACAGGGCCAGCGAGATATCACCCTTGGTCATCACCTGTGCGTTACTGGACTTCACCGCACCGGCATGCGCGCCGACCGAGGCGTAAGTACCCAGCAGTTCGTTGACGCTGACCGCGCCGGTGAAGCTGCCACGCCCGTTGGTGATCTTCGACTTGCCCACGGTCAGGCCGCCGCCCTTCATCTGGATGCGCACCGGCATGCTGGCGCCGTTGCTGCAGGTGACCGTGCCATTGCCGGAGGCGGTCTTGTAGATCAGCGACCAGCCGGAGAGGTTGTAGCGCAGCTCGCAGTCGAGGTTGCCGGCGGCGTGCGCGGCCGGGGCCAGCGATGCGGCGGACAGCGCCAGCAGCAGGGCGAAGGACGTGTTCATGGCAGGACTTCCAGTTCGGTCGGACTGGCGGCGAATCTAGCAGCGCGCGCGTGCACGTTGAATGCAGGCGCGCGCGCTGGTGCGGCGGCGTTCAGGCCGTCGCTCAGGCCTGCTCGTCCAGGTGGAAGGCATCGGCATCAAGCATCGCCGGAAAGCGCGCGCGGTGTGCGGCCAGCGCCTCGGCCGAGATGGTGGTGGTGACCACCTGTTCGCGCTCGCGGATTTCCACCTGCGGCTGGCCGAGGAAGTCGATCACCGCGCTGTCGCCGGCATAGTGCAGCTGGTTGCCATCGACGCCGACACGGTTCACCGCGGCAACGAAGCACAGATTCTCGATCGCACGTGCACGCAGCAGTGTCTTCCACGCATAGGCACGTGTCGACGGCCAGTTGGCGACGAATATCTGCAGGTCGAAATCCAGCTGCTGTGGACGTTCAACGTTGTAGCGGTTGCGGCAGAACACCGGGAAACGCAGGTCGTAGCAGACCTGCGGATTGATCCGCCAGCCCTTCCATTCCACGCTCAGGCGCCCGCGACCGGCCGCATAGCGCTCGTGCTCGCCGCCATAGCGGAACAAGTGGCGCTTGTCGTAGTACTGCAGCTCGCCGTCGGGCGTGGCGAACAGCAGCCGGTTGTAGACGCCTTCGCCATCACGCAGCTGCACGCTGCCGATCACCGCCGCGTCCAGCGCCTTGGCCTGTTCGCGCACCCAGGCCACGGTCGGGCCGTCCATGCCTTCGGCCTGGGCAATGGCTTCATTGGAAAAGCCACTGGTGAAGGTCTCCGGCAGGACCACCAGGTCGGTGTTGCCGGCCAGCGGTGCCAGCAGCGCGCCGTAGTGCTCACGGTTGCCCGCCGGGTCATGCCAGCGGGTGTCGCCCTGGACGAGGGAAATGCGCAGGTCCTGCATGTTCACGCCTCCGCTCAGAGCAGGCGCAGGCGTTCGATCGCCGCGTCCATCGTTGCTTCATTCTTGGCGAAGCACAGGCGCACCAGGCGCTGGCCGGCCGGCGGGTTCTCGTAGAACGGCGACAGCGGAATGGCAGTGACGCCCTTCTCGATGGTCAGCCACTTCACGAACTCATGGTCCGGCAGGTCGCTGATGGCCGAGTAGTCGACCAGCTGGAAGTAACCGCCCGGCACCGGCAGCGCCTTCAGCCGGGTGCTGGCCAGCTGCTCGCGGAAGCGGTCGCGCTTGGCCTGGTAGAACGCACCCAGCTCCAGGTGGTGTTCGGGCTCATCGCGGATCATCGCGGCGAAGCCGTACTGCGCCGGGCCGAAGCTGGTGAAGGTGTTGTACTGGTGCACCTTGCGGAACTCGGCGGTCAGCGCCGGCGGGGCGATCGCATAGCCGATCTTCCAGCCAGTGCAGTGGTAGGTCTTGCCGAAACTGGAGATGACGAACGCGCGCTCGCGCAGTTCCGGGTAGCGCAGCGCCGACTCGTGGCGGCGACCGTCGTAGATGATGTGTTCGTACACCTCATCGGAGATCAGGTAGATCTGCGTGCCGCGCAGCAGCTCGGCCAGCGCCTGCATGTCCTGCGCCGACAGCATCGCACCGGACGGATTGTGCGGGGTGTTGACAATCAGCATGCGGGTACGCGGGGTGATCGCCGCACGCACGCGGTCCCAGTCGACGGCGAAGGTCTGCGGATCCAGCGACACATGCACGGCCCTGGCGCCGGCCAGATCGATCGCCGGTTCATAGCAGTCATACGCCGGGTCGAGCACGATCACTTCCTCGCCCGCACGCACCACGGCATGGATGGCGTTGAAGATGGCCTCCGTGCCGCCGCTGGTGACGGTGATTTCGCTGTCCGCGTCGACCTGCGCGCCGTAGCAGTCCAGCGCCTTCTGCGCGATGGCCTGGCGCAGCGGCGCCACACCCGTCATCGGCGGGTACTGGTTCAGCCCGGCGGCCATCGCCCTGGCGGTTTCATCGATCAGGCGCTGCGGTGCGGAAAAGTCCGGGAACCCCTGACCGAGGTTGACTGCGCCGTGTTCGGCGGCGAGCTGGGACATCACGGTGAAGATCGTGGTACCGACCTTGGGCAGCTTGGTGGTGGGTTGCATCGGCCTGGGCTGTGGGGGAACAAGGGATCCGAGTTTACGCAATCCGCGCGACGGTAGTGCCGGCCGCTGGCCGGCAACCTCGGCCCACGCGACTGGCCCCCTGGGGAATTGCCGGCCAGCGGCCGGCACTACCACGGGCATTCACCGCTACAATTGCCGCCGCACTCCGGCATGAAGACCTTTGCCCCTTGAACACCCCTGCATTGCTGGCCGCCAGCGGCCTGAGCTTTTCCCGCAATGACGAGCCGGTGTTCGGCCCGCTGGACTTCCATGTGGACGCCGGCGAAGCCCTGCTGGTTCAGGGCGGCAATGGCGCCGGCAAGACCACCCTGCTGCGCGTGCTGGCGGGCCTGGCCCGGCCTGGTGCCGGGCAGGTGCAGATCGATGGCAGGCCGGCCGGCAATGCCGAGCGCGCGCGTTACGTCGCCTACCTCAGCCACCTGCCCGCATTGAAGCCCGATCTGGACACGCTGGAGAACCTGCATTTCCTGTGTGGCCTGCACGGCCGTCGCGCACGGCAGATGCCGGGCAACGCGCTGGCCATCGTCGGCTTGGCCGGTTATGAGGACACTCTCGTTCGGCATCTGTCCGCCGGGCAGAAGCGGCGGCTGGCACTGGCACGCATCTGGCTGTCACCGGCGCCGTTGTGGCTGCTCGACGAACCCTATGCCAACCTCGACCTGGAGGGCATCACCCTGGTCAACCGGATGATTTCCGCGCACCTCCGCGCCGGTGGCGCGGCGCTGGTCACCACCCACGGCGCCTATGCCGCACCGCCGGTGCGTACCCGCCAGCTCGACCTCGGCGGTACCGCATGATCGCGCCAGGCACCGAACCGGGCCTGTGGCAGACCGCAGCGGCCCTGCTCAAGCGCGACCTGCGCCTGCTCTGGCGCCGCCGCGGCGATGCGCTGCAGCCGCTGCTGTTCGCGGTACTGGTGGTGGTGCTGTTCGCGCTCGCCCAGGGCCGCGAACCGCAACTACTGGCCGCCACCGCCGGCGCGGTGCTGTGGCTGGCGGTACTGCTGGCCGGCCAGCTGTCGCTGGATTCGCTGTTCCGCTCCGATGCCGAAGACGGCTCGCTGGAGCAATGGCTGCTGGCGCCGGTGCCGCTGGCCTGGCTGGTGCTGGTGCGCGTGCTGCTGCACTGGGCCACCACTGCGCTGCCGCTGATCGTGGTCAGCCCGTTGCTGGCCGAAATGCTGCATCTGCCGCATGACCAGCTGCCGATGTTGCTGGCATCGTTGCTGCTGGGAACACCGTTGCTGAGCCTGATCGGTGGCGTGGTCGCTGCACTGACCGTAGGCATCCGGCGCTCTGGTATTCTCGTGGCGTTGCTGTCGTTGCCGCTGTACGTGCCGGTGCTGGTGTTCGGTGCAGGCAGCCTGGCAGCGGCGGGACGCGGACAGGATCCGGTCGGTGCGCTGCTGATGCTGGGCGCCGGCCTGCTGGTCGCGCTGGTGCTGGCGCCGTTGGCCACCGCCGCTGCAATACGTATTTCTCTGAGTTGACCGAGCTGAGAGCCAATCCACCCCTGCTGGATAGCCGCCACGCATGAATCCGATTGTCCGCTGGTTCCACCAACTCGGTTCGCCCCCCACGTTCGACCGATTCGCTGCCCGCTGGTCGCGGGTGTTCTACCTCGCGGCGGTGCCGGTGCTGCTGGTCGGCATGTGGCAGGCGCTGCTGGTGGTGCCGCCGGAAGCCAAGCAGCTGGACAGCTTCCGCATCCTCTACATCCACGTGCCCAGCGCCTGGATGAGCCTGTTCGTGTTCGCGCTGATGGCGCTGTATGCCGCCATCGCCCTGATCTGGCGGATCAAGGTCTGCGAGATCCTGGCCATGGCCTGCGCACCGATGGGTGCCGGTTTCACCCTGATCACCCTGCTCACTGGCAGCATCTGGGGCAAGGGCACCTGGGGCACCTGGTGGGACTGGGACCCGCGCATGACCAGCGAGCTGGTGCTGCTGTTCCTGTACCTGGGCGTGATCGGCCTGTACCACGCCATCGAGGACCGCCGCAGCGCTGCACGCGCGGCCGGCCTGCTGGCCATCGTCGGTGTCAGCCTGCTGCCGGTGATCCGCTATTCGGTGGACTGGTGGGGCGGCCTGCACCAGCGCCAGTCGATCAACGTGTTCGGTGAATCGGCGATCAGCAGCGCGATGATCGCGCCACTGTGGTGGATGGTGATCGGCACCAAGTTCTGGTTCGCTGGTTCGGTGCTGGCCAAGGCCCGCGCCGACAATCTCGACCGCGAGGCCGGCAAGGCCTGGGTCGGTGGTCGCGTCGATGCCGCACGTGCGGCCGGGGAGGCCCAATCATGACCCACCTGCCCTATGTGATCGGCGCCTACGCCGTGTTCGTGCTGGTACTCGGCGCCGATGCCATCGGTTCGTGGCTGCGCCTGCGCGTGGCACGCCGGTTGGCGCTGGCACGCCAGCAGCGGCAGCAGACCCGCGCCGTCAAACAGGACGCTGCGGCGCCGCTGTCGACGGAGCTGGAACGATGACGCCGGTACAACGTCGCCGCCTGGTCTGGGTGCTGCTGGCCCTGCTCGCCTCCGGGCTGGCCACCGCGCTGGTGGCGATGGCGCTGGAACGCAACATCGCCTACCTGTACACGCCTTCGGAAGTGCTGCGCGGCGATGTCGATGCGCAGTCGCGGTTCCGCCTCGGCGGCATGGTGGTGAAAGGCTCCTTCAACCGACCGGTCGGCTCGCTGGAGGCCCGCTTTGAAGTGACCGACGGCGACGCGCAACTGGCAGTGACCACCTCGCGGATCCTGCCGGACATGTTCGCCGAAGGCACGGCGGTGGTCGCCAGCGGCCGACTGCAGGACGGCACTTTCGTCGCCGACGAGGTGCTTGCGAAGCACGATGAGAAGTACGTGCCCAAGGAAGTGGCCGACAAGATGGGCGACGCCCATCGCAAGCATGACGTGCCGGTGACGGCACCCGAGGTGCGCTGAGTGCTGCCCGAACTGGGTCAGATCCTGTTGTTGTGCGCGTTGCTGGCCTCGCTGCTGCAGGCCGGCCTGCCGCTGGTCGGCGCGCATCGCGGCAACACGGCATGGATGGCGGTGGCACGGCCAGCCGCCTTCGCACAACTGCTGCTGCTCGCCGGCGCCTTCGCGGTGCTCACCGCTGCGTTCGTGCAGCAGGACTTCTCGGTGCGCTACGTGGCCGAGAACTCCAATTCGCTGCTGCCGATGATCTACCGCTACTCGGCGGTGTGGGGTGCGCACGAGGGATCACTGCTGATGTGGGCACTGGTGCTGGCGCTGTGGACCGGCGCGGTGGCGCTGTTCTCGCGGCACCTGCCGGCACCGGTGCAGGCGCGTGTACTGGCGGTGATGGGCATCGTCAGCGTCGGATTCCTCGCCTTCCTGATCTTCACCTCCAACCCGTTCCTGCGCCTGAATCCGGCCCCGCTGGAAGGCCGTGATCTCAACCCGCTGCTGCAGGACCCGGGCCTGATCATCCATCCGCCGATGCTCTACATCGGTTACGTGGGCTTTGCTGTGCCGTTCGCGTTCGCGGTGGCGGCACTGCTGGAAGGCCGCGTCGACGCGCGCTGGCTGCGCTGGACGCGGCCGTGGACCAACGTCGCCTGGGGCTTCCTGACCCTGGGCATCGCGCTGGGCAGCTGGTGGGCGTATTACGAGCTGGGCTGGGGCGGCTGGTGGTTCTGGGACCCGGTGGAAAATGCCAGCTTCATGCCGTGGCTGGTCGGTGCGGCACTGATCCATTCGCAGGCCGTCACTGAAAAGCGCGGCACCTTCGGCAGCTGGACCCTGCTGCTGGCGATCGCCGCCTTCGCACTGTCGCTGCTGGGCACCTTCCTGGTGCGCTCCGGCGTGCTGACCAGCGTGCATTCGTTCGCCGCCGATCCCTCGCGCGGCCTGTTCATCCTGGTGTTCCTGTCGGTGCTGGTCGGCGGCAGCCTGCTGCTTTACGCGTTGCGTGCCAGCCAGCTGAGCGTGGACGCCGACGATCCGCGCCGTGGCTTCACCGCCACCTCACGCGAGACCCTGCTGCTGGCCAACAACCTGCTGCTGGCCACCGCCTGCGCGATGGTGCTGCTCGGCACACTGTATCCGTTGCTGGCCGATGCACTGTCGCTGGGCAAGATCTCGGTCGGCCCGCCCTACTTCGGCAGCCTGTTCCTGCTGCTGATGGCACCGATGATCCTGCTGCTGCCGTTCGGCCCGCTGGTGAAGTGGCAACGCGACCAGCCCTCGCGCGCGTTCGCGCTGCTGGCACCCTGGCTGGGGCTGGCGGTGCTGCTGGGTGCGCTGGCCTGGTGGCAGGCGCCGCAGAACGGCTGGAAGGCCGGTCTCGGTGTGGCTGCCGCGGTCTGGGTCGGGTTCGGTACCGCACGTTTCGTCTGGCAGCGACTGCGCGGCAATGGCCGCTTCACCGCCGAAATGCTCGGCATGATCGTCGCCCATGCCGGCATCGCCGTGTTCCTGGCCGGTGCGCTGCTGGTGGAAGCCCTGAACGTACAGCGTGAAGTGGCGCTGGCACCGGGCCAACAGGTGGTGGTCGGCCGCCACGAGGTGCGCTTCGAGGGCGTGGACCATCGTGAAGGACCGAACTTCATCGCCGACCGCGGCCACCTGCGCGTGTTCCGCAACGGCCGCGAGCTGGCCCTGCTGCATCCGGAAAAGCGCCAGTACGCCAGCGGCGGCCAGGTGATGACCGAGGCCGGCATCGATGCACGCCTCGATGGTGATGTCTACGTGGCATTGGGCGAGCCGCTGGGCAACAATGCATGGGCGGTCCGGGTGCACATCAAGCCGTTCGTGCGCTGGATCTGGCTGGGCGCGCTGTTGATGGCCCTGGGCGGATTCATCACCGCCGCCGACCGCCGCTTCCGTCGTCCGTAGGAGTTTCCATGTCCGAGTCCCCCGCCCCGCGCCCCTCCCGCCCGCTGCCGCCGGTAGCCATCGTGATCGGCGTGCTGTTCTTCTTCGGCCTGCTCGGGCTGATGATCTACGGGGTGATGAAATCGGGTGACCCGCAGCGCGACGTGCTGCCATCTGCGCTGATCGACAAGCCGGCGCCGGCGTTCGCGCTGCCGGTGCTGCACGACCCGGAAATGATCGTGCACAGCGACGAACTGCGCGGCGCGCCTTACCTGTTGAACGTGTGGGGCAGCTGGTGCGCGGCCTGCCGCGAGGAACACCCGGTGCTGACCCGTTTCGCCGAGAGCAAGCGCGTGCGCGTGATCGGCTACAACTGGAAGGATGAACCGACCGATGCCCTGCATTGGCTGGAACAGCTGGGCAACCCGTTCATGGTCGTGCTCAGCGACGTGGAAGGCCGCACCGCGATCGACTGGGGCGTGACCGCCGCACCGGAGACCTTCCTGGTCGATGGCAGCGGCGTCGTGCGCTGGAAGTACAGCGGTGCGATGACCCAGCGCGTGGTCGACGAGAAGCTGATCCCGGCACTGGAGAAGATCGAGAAGGCCCAGGGCAATGCCGGCAGCACGCTGCACACGGCGCCCTGAGCCCATGCGCTGGCTGCTGGCATTGCTGCTTCTGATGCTGCCGCTGGCCGTGCTGGCACAGCAGCCGTTGCATGATCCGCAGCCACTGCAGTTCCGCGATGGCGCCGAAGAACGCCGCTTCCACGACCTGGCCGCGCAGCTGCGCTGCGTGCAGTGCCAGAACCAGTCGTTGGCCGACTCGAACGCGCAGATCGCGCAGGACCTGCGCCGCGAGGTGCTGCAGCTGATGCAGCAGGGCCGCGACGACGCACAGATCAAGCAGTTCCTGGTCGCGCGCTACGGTGAGTTCGTGCTCTATCAACCGCCTCTGCAGCCGGGCACCTGGCTGCTGTGGGGCGGTCCGCTGCTGGTGCTTGGCGCCGGCGCGCTGGTGGTACTGGGCATCGTCCGCCGCCGTGGCCGCACGGTTGCTGCCGCCCCCGCCAGCAAGACCGATGAAGGAGACGGATGGTGAGCCATTGGCTGGCGATGCTGGCTGGACTGGTGGCCGCACTGATGGCGGCGCTGGTGCTGTGGCCGCTGCGCCACCACGGTCGCCGCGGTTTCGTGGTGGGCGTGCTCGCGCTGGGCGTGGCCGGTGCCTGCCTGTATCTGCTGGTTGGTGATCCGCGTGCCGCACAGGTACAACCGACCCCGTCGGTAGCCACCCTGCGCGATGGCGTGCAGGCCCTGCAGGATGCACTGAAGCGAGACCCGCAGCGAGCCGATGGCTGGACGCTGCTGGGCCGGTCGCAGGCCGAACTGGGCAACGCCGCAGCCGCAGCGGATGCCTTCGCACGTGCTGCCGCTCTCGCCCCGGAAGACCCCGGCGTGCTGGTGGAAGCGGCGCAGGCACGTGCGCAGGCCGATGCCGGCAAGCAGTTCGATGACACCGCGATGGCCTGGTTGCAGCAGGCTCGTGCGCTGGCGCCCGATGCGGAGCGCGCCAGCTGGCTGCTGGGCATCGCCCTGCGCCAGCGCGGAAAGAATGCCGAGGCTGCCGACATCTGGAGCGGCCTGCTGCCACGGCTTGAGCCCGGCGCCGCGCAGGCGCTGCAGGCGCAGATCGCCATCGCCCGCGAAGCCGCCGGCCAGGCGCCCGCTGCGGCGCCACCGGCGCTGCTGCAGGTGCGCGTGCAACTGCCTGCGCTGAACAACGCCGAGTGGCCCGCCAGCACCCAGGTATTCGTGCTGGCCCGCGCCGTGGGTGGACCGCCGATGCCGGTGGCCGCACGCAAGCTGCCTCTGGCCGGTTTCCCGGCCACGGTCGGGCTGGGCGACGCAGACAGCCCGATGCCGACCGCACCGTTGTCCGCGCATCGCGAAGTGGAAGTGCTGGCACGCATCTCGCGCAGCGGCAGTGCCAACCGCGGCGAGGACGATCTGCAGAGCGTGCCGGTGAAGGTGAGCCTGCCGCATGAAGGCGTGGTGGAGCTGCGGTTCCCGTAGTGCCGGCCGCTGGCGGGCAACCACGTGGGTGCATCCAGATTCATGAGGTTGCCGGCCAGCGGCCGGCACCACCGGGTGCATCGCCGATGGAAACCAGCGTGTCGCCAGCTCCACATGCGGCCCCGCTAGAATGGCTGCATGACCGAATTCATCCCGCCCGGCACCCGCTTCCACGCCCTGCCCTCGCCGTTCCCGTTCAAGCGCGGTGGCGCCCTGCATGGCGCACGCGTGGCCTATGAAACCTGGGGAACGCTGGCCGCCGACGCCAGCAATGCGATCCTGATCGTGACCGGCCTGTCGCCGGATGCACACGCCGCGGCCAATGACGCCAACCCCGCACCGGGCTGGTGGGAAGGCATGGTCGGCCCCGGCAAGCCGATCGATACCGACCGCTGGTACGTGGTGTGCGTGAACTCGCTGGGCAGCTGCAAGGGTTCGACCGGCCCGGCATCGCTCAACCCGGCCACGGGCCAACCGTATCGCCTCGACTTCCCCGAGCTGTCGATCGAAGACGGCGCACGCGCCGCGATCGAAGTCGTGCGTGCACTGGGCATCGAACAGCTGGCCTGCGTGGTCGGCAATTCAATGGGCGGCATGACCGCACTCGCGGTACTGATGCTGCACCCGGGCATTGCGCGCAGCCACGTCAACATTTCCGGCAGTGCGCAGGCACTGCCGTTCTCGATCGCGATCCGTTCGCTGCAGCGCGAGGCGATCCGCCTTGATCCGCGCTGGAATGGCGGTCACTACGACGATGCCGAGTATCCCGAGTCCGGTATGCGCATGGCGCGCAAGCTGGGCGTGATCACCTACCGTTCGGCACTGGAATGGGATGGCCGCTTCGGCCGCGTGCGGCTGGATTCGGACCAGGCCGACGACGATCCGTTCGGCCTCGAATTCCAGGTGGAAAGCTATCTGGAAGGCCATGCACGGCGCTTCGTGCGCTTCTTCGATCCGAACTGCTATCTGTACCTGAGCCGTTCGATGGACTGGTTCGACCTGGCTGAGTATGCCGACGGCGACGTGCTGGCCGGGCTGGCGAAGATCCGGGTGGAGAAGGCGCTGGCGATCGGCGCCAACACCGACATCCTGTTCCCGGTGCAGCAGCAGCAACAGGTCGCCGACGGCCTGCGCGCCGGCGGTGCCGATGCGCGCTTCATCGGCCTGGAGTCGCCGCAGGGCCATGACGCCTTCCTCGTCGATTTCGAGCGTTTCGGCCCGGCCGTGCGCAGCTTCCTCGACGCGCTGTAAGTGGCATGGCGGCGTAACCTCGCGCTGGCCGCATTCGGTGCGTTGATCGCACTGACGGTCAGCGGCGTGCTGCCGCTGTGGCTGGGCGGTTGGTGCCTGCTCGCCAGCGCGGTGTCGTTCGGCCTGTACGGCCACGACAAGCGCGCGGCGCAGCGAAAGCAGTGGCGTATTCCCGAGCGCACACTGCAGTTGCTGGCCTTTGCCGGCGGTTGGCCTGGCGCGCTGCTGGGCCAGGCGCTGTTCCGCCACAAGCATCGCAAAGCCGAATTCCAGTGGGTGTTCTGGCTGTGCGTGCTGGCCAACGTGGCCTCGATCGCGGTGATGCTGCGCGAGTTCTCGCGGTAACCGTTCGAATGGGTAGTGCCGGCCGCTGGCCGGCAATTCCGTATCCATATCAAGCGCCATGAGGTTGCCGGCCAGCGGCCGGCACTACCATTCACGCTTCGCGCACCAGAACCCCATCACGCAACCGGTACTGCGCATCCACCACGCCGTCGGGCAGGTCGTCGTGGGTGATCATCAGCAGGCTGCGCCCGTCCAGCAACCCGGAGAGGTCCTGCAGCAACGCACGTGCGGTATCCACGTCCAGGCCTTCGGTCGGTTCGTCCAGCAGCAGGATCGGCGCATTGCGCAGCAGCGCGCGCGCCAGCGCCAGGCGTCGTGCCTGGCCGGCCGACATCGTCGCGCCGTTCTCGCCCACCCAGGTCTGCAGGCCACCGTTGCGCTCGGCCCACTCGCCCAGGCGCACGCGACGCAGTACCGCCCACAACGCTGCGTCACTGGCATCGGGATCACCCAGTCGCAGGTTCTCGGCCACGCTGCCGGCAAACACCGGCGCGTTCTGCGGCAGCCACGCCAGTTGCCGGTGCCAGTCGGCCTGGGCGAAATCACGCAGGTCGCGGCCCCCGTAGGTCAACCGTCCCTGTTGCGGATCCCATAGCCGCAGCAGCAGGCTCGACAGGGTGGTCTTGCCACTGCCGCTGTCGCCGCGAATCGCGATCCGCTCGCCCGGCGCCAGGGTCAGCTGCAGGCCGGACAACACCGGCCGCGCCGCACCGGGCCACTGGAAGTGCACGTCATCCCAATGCACGCGCGCGGCCTGCGGCACCGCCTGCGGCGCCTGCGGGTCCTCCACCGTCGGCGGTTGCTCGACGATGGCCTGCAGGCGATCGGCGGCGATGCGCCCGGACTGCAGCGACTGCCAGGCCAGGCCCATGCCGGCCCACAGTTCGATCAGTGCCACGGTGAGGAACACCAGACCCGCCGCCATTTCCGGCGCGATGCGCTGCTGTTCGGCCGCATGCAGGGCCAACGCCAGCATCGCCACCAGGCCCAGCCCGGCGACCAGGCCATGCAGGGTCGAGGCCGCGATCAGGCGCCAGCGCCGACGACGATCCCGCGAAGCCAGCTGTTTTGCCGCCACGCGCACCTTCAACTGCCACGCTGCATCGGCATGCAACGCGGCCAGATCACCCGCGCCCTCCAGTCCTTCGAAGGCTGCGGTACGCAGGGCAGCACGATGCGCGGCACGGTCGGCCTCCTCATCGTCGCGACCACGCACGCCCAGCCACGGCACACCGAAGGCGATCAGCAACGCCAGCACCGCCAGCAGTACCGCCGCAGACGGCAGGATCACCGCGGCCGAGGCGATCGCCACCAGTGACAGCGCACCCAGCGCCACCAGCGGCCCGATCGCACGCACCAGCAGGCCATCCACCTCATTGATGTCACCCAGCAGGCGTGCCAGCAGTTCGCCGGTACGCGTGGCCCCCAGCCGCGCCGGTGCCAGTGGCAGCGCGCGGCGGAAGAACCACACGCGCAGATCGCGGGCGATGCGCAGCGTGGCATCATGGCCGACCAGCTTCTCGAAGTAGCGCGACACGATGCGCGCCATGGTCAGGCCGCGGATGCCGGCCGACGGCGAAAAGAAGTTGAAGCCCTGCGCCAGCCCGGCCGCACCGGCCAGCGCAGCGGCGGTCAGGAAGCCACCGGACAGGCCCAGCAGGGCGGTACCGGCCAGCATCGTGATCCACAGCAACAGCACGGTCAGCAGCAGGCGCGGGCGATGGCGCAGGAACACCGCGCGCAGCGAATCAGGCGAACGGCTCATGCGCGCACCGCCTGTGCCGGCTCGACCAGGCGGCCTTCCGGCAACAGCAGGCAACGGTCAGCCCAGGCGATCACCGCAGGGCTGTGGGTGGCGACCACCACGCTGCGGCCGCGTGCATAGGCGGCCAGGCTGCGCAGCAGCGCGGCTTCGGTATCGGCATCGAGGAACGCAGTGGGTTCGTCCAGCAGCAGCACCTGCGGGTCGCGCAGCAGCAGGCGGGCCAGGCCGATGCGGCGTGCTTCACCACCGGACAGGCCGAAGCCGCGCTCGCCGATCACGGTATCCAGCCCCTGCGGCAGGCGCTGCGCGAACTGCAGCACCTGCGAGGCCTCGGCCACTGCGCGCAACCGCGCATCGCTGGCACCGGGATCGGCCAGCCGCAGGTTGTCGGCGATGCTGCCGTGGAACAGGTACGGCCGCTGGCTGGCGTACGCCACCTGCACGCCGGGCCGCAGCTGCAGCTTGCCGGCACGCGGCGGCAACCACCCCGCCAGCGCTTCCAGCAACGTGCTCTTGCCGGATCCGCTGGGGCCGACCAGGGCCAGGCGCTGGCCCGGTTCCAGCAGCACGTCCAGATCCTGCAGCACATCATGCGGCGCACCCAGCGGGCGCAGCACCAGCCCCTGCGCCTGCAGCGGCGGCAAGGCAGCCTCGGCCGGTTCCACCGCCAACGGTGCAACCTCGCTTTCGATCAAGCCCTGCTCCCCGGGCAGCGACTGCAGCAGGCGCTCTACTTCGGCGGCAGCGGCCAGCGCGTTGGCGCGGTCGTGGTAGTGCGCGGCCAGCCGCCGTAGCGGCGCGTAGAACTCCGGCGCCAGCAGCAGGCAGAACAGCCCGGCGCCCAGCGTCGGCACTGCTGCATGCAGCGTCATCAGGCCCAGATAACTCAGGCCCAGGTACAGCGCAACCATCGCCACGCTCACCGAGGCGAAGAATTCCAGCACCGTGGACGACAGGAAGGCGATGCGCAGCACCTTCATCGTACGCACGCGCACGCCTTCGGCGGCGGCCGCGATGCCGTCCAGTTCGACCTCGCCGCGGCCATACAGGCGCAGCAGGCCCAGACCCTTGATGCGGTCGGCGAAGTGGCCGCTCATCCGCGCCAGCTCGCCCAGCTGCGCACGGCCGGCGGCTTCAGCGCCCCAGCCCACCAGCATCATGAAGAACGGCACCAGCGGTGCGGTGAACAGCAGGATCAGCGCCACCACCCAATCCACCCAGGCCACTGCGGCCAGGATCAGCAGCGGCACCACCACCACTTCGGTGCGTACCGGCAGGAAGCCGCTGTAATAGCTCTCGATCGCATCACCGTGATGCAGCATCAGTTCGCCCAGCTCGCCGGTGCGGCGCTGGCGCAGCCACAGCGGCCCATGTCCAAGCAGGCGCGCGAACACACGCTCGCGCAGCGCCAACCGCGCGGCATCGGCCACATCACCGGCAGCCGCCTGGGTGGCGCTGCCCAGCAGCGTGCGCAGCACCAGGATCACCGCCAGCCCAGCGAGCTCCGGCAGGCCCGACGCCAGCGGTGCGCGTTCCACCAGCACCTGCTGCACCAGCCAGGCGATGGCAGCGGCCTGGCCGATCAGCAGCGCGCCGGACAGGCTGATGCACAGCGCCGCCAGCCGCTGGCGACCTCGAGCGGAGCGCGCAAGATCGGCCAGCCAGGCGGTGCGGGCACGCCGCTGGCGGGTCGTTTCGGCTTCCGGGGAAAGGCCGTCAGGGGTCGTTTCGGCAGCGCTCAAGGGGTCTTCACGGGTAACAGGGGAGACACGGCATTGTAGGCGCAGGCAACAGCCTCCCCCTGCGGCCGGCGGTCGCAGTCTTCATCGGGTTGGCATACGATCCTCCTGAATACCCATTCATACATTGATCTGGATCAAGGCTGTTTGAAGTAGTCGGTCACATCATTCACCCCGTAGACCACCCTTCCCGCCACCTGCAACGGCACTATCCAACGAGGTAGCCAGGCCATGATTGATCAGACAGTCGTAGAACTGTCGCGGCTGCAATTCGCTCTGACCGCGATGTACCACTTCCTATTCGTACCGCTCACGCTTGGCCTGTCCTTCATGGTGGCCATCATGGAGAGCGTGTACGTGATGACCCGCAAGCAGGTCTGGCGGCAGATGACCCTGTTCTGGGGCACCCTGTTCGGCATCAACTTCGCCATCGGCGTGGCCACCGGCCTGGTGATGGAGTTCCAGTTCGGCATGAACTGGTCGTACTACAGCCACTACGTGGGCGACATCTTCGGTGCGCCGCTGGCCATCGAAGGCCTGATGGCGTTCTTCCTGGAAGCGACCTTCATCGGCCTGTTCTTCTTCGGCTGGAAGCGCCTGAGCCCGGTCAAGCACCTCACTGTGACCTGGCTGATGGCGCTGGGCACCAACCTGTCGGCGGTGTGGATCCTGATCGCCAACGGCTGGATGCAGAACCCGACCGGTGCGGTGTTCAACCCGGAAACGATGCGCATGGAAGTGGTCGACTTCGCTGCGGTTCTGCTGAACCCGGTGGCCCAGGCCAAGTTCGTGCACACCGTCAGTGCCGGCTACGTGACCGGTGCGATCTTCGTGATGTCGATCAGCGCCCTGTACCTGCTGCGCAACAAGCATCGGGACATGGCCCGCCGTTCGTTCGCGGTGGCCGCAGCCTTCGGCCTGCTGTCCTCGCTGTCGGTGGTGGTGCTGGGTGACGAGAGTGGTTACGCCGCCAGCGAACACCAGAAGATGAAGCTGGCCGCGATCGAAGCAATGTGGGAAACCGAGCGTGCACCGGCCGACTTCACCGCCTTCGGCATTCCCAACCAGGACACCCACCAGAACGACTACGCGGTGAAGATCCCGTACCTGATGGGCCTGATCGCCACCCGTTCGCTGGACCAGCCGATCCCGGGCATCCTGGAACTGGTGGAGCGTGCCGAGCACCGCATCCGCGGCGGCCAGATCGCCTATGGCGCACTGGAACGCGTGAAGAAGAACCGGAACGACCTCGAAGCACGCGAGATGTTCGATCGCCACTGGCAGGATCTCGGCCACGGCCTGCTGCTGAAGCGCTACCGCGAAGACATCCTCAACGCGACGCCGGAGGAAATCTCCAAGGCCGCGATGGATACCGTCCCGCGCGTGGCCCCGCTGTTCTGGACCTTCCGCATCATGGCGGGCCTGGGCTTCTACCTGATCGCCTTCTTCGCACTGGCGTTCTACTTCTCGTGCCGCAACAACTTCCAGGACAAGCGCTGGTTCCTGAAGCTGGCCGTGTGGTCGCTGCCGGCACCGTGGATCGCGATCGAGTGCGGTTGGTTCGTCGCCGAGTACGGCCGCCAGCCGTGGGCGGTGGATGGTGTGCTGCCCACCTTCTACGCGGCATCGGGCCTGGCACTGCATGAAATCCTGACCACGCTGGCGGTGTTCACCAGCTTGTATACGGTGCTGCTGATCATCGAGATCAAGCTGATGCTGAAGGCGGTCCGCAAGGGTCCGGACGACATCCTGCCCTCGCTGCAGGCCGATATCCGCCCCGCTTCCCCCAATGCAGTCGCCCCCGGCCAGGCCTGAGGCAGGAGAATCCAGATGGAATTCATTGCACTTGATTACACCACGCTCCGCGTGATCTGGTGGCTGCTGCTCGGCATCCTGCTGATCGGCTGGGCCGTGATGGATGGTTTCGATCTTGGTGTCGGCACGCTGCTGCCGTTCGTGGCCAAGACCGATGAAGAACGCCGGCTGGTGATCAACACCGTCGGCCCGGTGTGGGAAGGCAACCAGGTCTGGCTGGTGCTGGGTGGTGGCGCGATCTTCGCCGCATGGCCGCCGCTGTATGCGGTCAGCTTCTCCGGCTTCTACCTGGCGGTGTTTGCGATGCTGTTCGGGCTGATCCTGCGCCCGGTCGGCTTCAAGTACCGCAGCAAGCTGCCGTCCAAGCGCTGGCGCGACAACTGGGACCGCGTGCTGTTCATCGGCGGCCTGCTGCCGGGCCTGATTGCCGGCGTCGCCGTGGGCAACGTGCTGCTGGGTGTGCCGTTCCACTTCGATGACACCCTGCGCGTGACCTACACCGGTTCGTTCTTCGGCCTGCTCACCCCGTTCGCGCTCATCGCCGGCCTGATCAGCGTGGCCATGCTGGTTTCGCATGGTGCGGCCATGCTGGTGATCAAGACCGACGGCCCGGTGGCCGAACGTGCCGCACGTTACGGCAGCGTCGCCGCCATCATCAGCTTCGTGCTGTTCGCCGTGGCCGGTGCCTGGGTGGCCTTCGGCCTGCCGGGTTACCAGATCACCTCGCAGGTGGTCACCGATGGCCCGACCAATCCGCTGCTGAAGACCGCCGAACTGGGCACGGCCGCCGGTGGCTGGCTGCGCAACTACAGCTCCATGCCGGCGACGCTGGTGTTCCCGGTGCTGGGCCTGCTGGGCGCACTGGCCAGCGCGGTACTGCTGCGCGCACGTCGTGGTGGCCTGGCCTTCATCGCCTCGGGCGCCTCGATCGCCGGCATCATCCTGACCGTCGGCTTTGCGATCTTCCCGTTCCTGCTGCCGTCCTCCAGCCAGCCCACCTCCAGCCTGACTGTCTGGGACAGCTCGTCCAGCCATCTGACGCTGTGGGTCATGCTGCTGGCCACGGCCATCTTCCTGCCGATCATCATCGCTTACACCACCTGGGTGTACCGCGTACTGAAGGGCAAGACGACGGTCGAGGAAATGGGCGACAACCCCAACGCTTACTGATTGCCGGTGTGCCGGCCCACGGTCGGCACATCCCTTGAACATAGGAGATTGACCATGTGGTATTTCGCCTGGATTCTCGGTGCCGGACTGGCCTCGGTCGTGGCCATCCTCAACGGGATGTGGTTCGAAGCGCGCGAAAGCGCCCGCACCGACAACGACGTGCATTGAAACTGTAAAAAAGGGTTGCCGACAGGGCCTTCACACGGTATCTTAGGCGGCTCCTTCGGGGTGTAGCTCAGTCTGGTAGAGCGCTACGTTCGGGACGTAGAGGTCGCAGGTTCGAATCCTGTCTCCCCGACCACTCAAGTGGTCGCATTGAAGCCTGGTGAAGTCGTCCAGGCTTTTTTGTTCCCTGAAGTGGCACTGCTTCGGCAGTGTGAAGAAAACAGCATTCACCCCTTGCCGCCATCGGGGTGAATCGCTAGAATAGGCGGCTCCCTTCGGGGTGTAGCTCAGTCTGGTAGAGCGCTACGTTCGGGACGTAGAGGTCGCAGGTTCGAATCCTGTCTCCCCGACCACTTCGGTGGTCACCAAGAAGCCTGGAAGACATCACTGTCCTCCGGGTTTTTTTGTATCAAGCGCCAGGCCGCCCGCGTGACGGGACCTTGCCGCGCAGCGCACGTACAATGGCCGCGCTGCCGGCCCTCCTGCAGCCCCCACCCCCACCTGCCGCTTCGGCGTAGACCGATGCCGGCGCTGCATGCCGTTGCTGCGGCGTGCGACACCTGCAAGGACCACCGATGAGTTCCTCCCCTTCCGATTCGCCGTCGCTGCTGCACGGCCGTGTCCTCGCGTTTGCCGCGATCCTGCTGGCAGCGGTCAACCTGCGCACTGCGGTCACCTCGATCACCCCGCTGCTGGACGTGCTCGGCCAGCAGTTCGGCTTCGGCACCACCATGACCGGCGTGCTGGGCATGCTGCCGACCGCCTCGTTCGCGCTGTTCGGCGTGGCCACGCCGGCATTGGCGCGGCGCCTGGGCCTGGAACGCACCACGCTGCTGGCGATGGTGATGGCGATGGCCGGCCTGCTGCTGCGTTCCAGCGCCGGCAACGTCGGCACGCTGCTGCTCGGTTCGGTGGTTGCACTGGCCGGCATGGGCATCGGCAACGTGGTGGTGCCGCCGCTGGTGAAGCGCTATTTCGCCAACAAGGTTGGCACCATGAGCACGCTGTACATCAGCGTGCTGCAGCTGGGCACGATGCTGCCGGCGCTGCTGGCAGTGCCGGTGGCGAATGCTGCGGGCTGGCGCGTGTCGCTGGGCATGTGGGCGCTGCTGGCGCTGGCCGCCGCCCTGCCGTGGCTGCTGCTGGCCAAGCGCGCACCGAAGCCCCAGGCCGACGCCACCGATCCCACCGCACAGCCGCACGGCAAGGTCTGGCGCACGTCGCTGGGCTGGAGCATGACGCTCATGTTCGGCATGACCTCGCTGATGACCTATTCGATGTTCACCTGGCTGCCGCGCATCGTGGTCGAGGCCGGTGGCACGCCCGCGTTCGGCGGCGTGATGGTCGCCGTGTTCTCGGCACTGGGCCTGCTGCCGTCGCTGGTCATTCCGTCGATGGCGGTGCGCCTGCAGAACCCGTTCCCGCTGGTGCTGATCGGTTTCTTCTCGTTCGTGATCGCCTTCACCGGCCTGCTTGTGGCCCCGATGAAGGCGCCGCTGCTGTGGGCCTGCCTGCTCGGCGTCGGTCCGTCCACCTTCCCGCTGGCGCTGACCCTGATCAACCTGCGCACCCGCACCCCCACCGGCTCGGCCGCGCTGTCCGGGTTCATGCAGGGCGTGGGCTACAGCTTCAGCTGCCTGGGGCCGTTCCTGGTCGGCTGGCTGCACACCGTCAGCAACGGCTGGACGATCCCATTCAGCTTCCTGTTCGGCTGCGCCACCCTGATGCTGTGCGCCTCCTGGGTGGCCTGCAAGCCGCGCAAGCTGGAAGACCTCTGGTAAGCCACGTGGGGCCTCGCAACCGGCCCCACCTACCGCTCGTCAGCCCGTCTGCGCATTTTGACGCCGGGCTGACAATTCCGGGCGGATAGTGCCCACGAATGCCCATCCTTGCCGCGTGCCGGCATCGGGCATGGGGGCGGCAGCGCCGCCCAGGCCACCACTCGGTGTGCGGGGGACTCTCGTTTCAGACAAGACATTGCAGGTCGCTGTCCTGGTTTCGCCCATCCCTGCTGGATGGGAGTTCGCGAGGGGAGTGACGCAGGCCACGGCCATCCCAAAATCTGGCATGTGATGTGCGTCACATTTTTCAGGTTGTCTGGTTCGGAAGCCAAGGGGGTCCCCAATGGTTGTCCACCGCCGGCTGGCGCTCTGCGTCGGCCTTGCCTGTACCGCCCTGGCCTGGGCCAGCAGCGCTGCCCCGCCTGACCGCGAGGCGGCCCTGGCCGAGATCGGCCGCTACCGCGACCAGGCCCGTTGGCTGGATGCGCTCGGCGCGATCGAGCGCGCCAGCCAGCAGCAGCCCAACGACGACCTGCTGTTCAAGCTGCGCGTCCTGACCCTGGGCGACATCGGCAATGCCTGGCGCGCCTGGGAGCTGTACCAGCAGCGCCCGCAACTGTTCGACGCTGCTCAGAAGCAACGCATCGAAGGCGACTACCTGGCCAAGCTGGTGGTCTGGAGCCTGGCCTACAGCAGCAGCGAAGACAGCCGGCTGGAAGAAGCCGAATCGACCCTGGCGCGCATGCAGCGCTACCTGGGCAGCGAAGGCACCCCACCTGAGCAGGCGCCATTGCGCATCCGCATGGACCGGCTGATCCTGCTCAACCGGCTGGGCCGCCATGCGCAGGTGCGAGAGGAAGCCCGCGCACTGCAGGCTGAAGGCCATGCCCTGCCCGACTATGTTCTGCCTGCGGTCGGCGATTCGCTGATGGGCACGCTGCATCCGGAAGAAGCCATTCCGGTGCTGCAGGCGGCCGTCGCAGGCGATCCGACGCGCGACGCCTCGCATTCGGAACTGGCTTACGCCTACCTGGAAAGCGAGCAGCAGGAAAAGGCCGTCGACCTGCTGCAGGCGTGGCGCGACAAGGAACCTGCCTGGCGCTGGAGCAACGGCAAGTCGCCGTATCCAAACTGGTCGCGCTACGAAGCCGACCTCAACCTGGCGATGGTGCGCGCCTACAGCGGTGACCTGCCCACCGCGCAGCGCGATCTGGAATCGATGGTCGACATCGCACCGGGCAACGGCGGCCTGCAGAGCGCGCTGGGCAGCGTGTACATGATGCGCGGCTGGCCACGCAGGGCGCTGCAACGGCAACAGATGGCGCATGCGCTGGACCCGCGCGACATCGAGCCACGGCTGGGCATGCAGGAAGCCTACGTCGCCCTGCAACGCGATGACCTGGCGCGACCGCTGCACGACGATCTGGTCGCGCGCTACCCCACCCAGCCCGCCGTCGAACGCATGGACCAGGCCTGGCGCGCGCACCGCGGTTGGCAGCTGAAGGCATGGACCGACATCGGACGCAGTTCCGGCGGTGGTGGCACCTCGCCACTGGGCAACGACGACCGCCGCTATGGCATGGAAGTCCAGACACCCGTACTAGACGATCGCTGGCGGCTGTTCGCCTTCGCCGACCGGCGCTCGGTCGATTTCCAGGATCAGCGCATCGACCCGCTGTGGCTGGGCGCGGGCGTACGCTACCGATTCGGCCGTCTGGATGCGGAAGCTGCAGTGCTGCGCGCCAACGACCACATCGGTGATACCGGCCTGCGCGTCGGCGCGGGCTGGCAGTTCAACGACCACTGGCATGCCGGACTGACCGCCGCACGCAATGATCCGGATGCATCAATGCAGGCGCGCGTGGCCGGCATCACTGCCGACAGCGTCAGCGCGCAGGTCGACTACCGGCGCAGCGAACGCACGCACTGGATGTTCGGCGCCAGCCGCTTCCGCTACGACGATGGCAACCATCGCGAACTGTTCAGCACCAGCGTCGAGCAGCGGCTGCTGACACGCCCACGGTGGCTGATCGATGGCCTGAGCAGTGCCTACACCAGTCGCGGCAGCCGTGATGATGCTCCCTACTTCAACCCGAAGCGTGATCGCATGGTCGAGATCGGCCTGCGCATCGACCAGCAGTTGTGGCGCCACTACGAACGCCACTTCCGCCACCGGCTGACCGTCTCGCTGGGCGATTACTGGCAGGACGGCTTCGGCAGTGCACTGGTGCCGTCGGTGTCATACATGCACGAGTGGCAGCTGGGCCAGGGCCGCGTGTTCGAGTATGGCGTGCGCTGGTCGCGGCCGGTCTACGACGGCCATCGCGAACGCCATATCGGCTTCGAAGCCGCACTGCGCTGGGGAGACTGACATGACCCGCATCCTGCGCCTGATCGTGCTCCTGCTGCTGTCGGCTGCGCCGCCGGCCTTCGCGCAGCAGGCCCTGCATCTCGATGCGATCGACAACGGCCTGCTGATCCTCAGCTACCACGACATCCGCGACCAGGTCGCAGCCAAGGGGGATGCCGATACCTATGCGGTGAGCACGCAGAACTTCGCCGCCCATCTGGACTGGCTGGGGGCACACGGTTACCACCCGGTGTCGCTGTCGCAGGTGATCGACGCCTCCCGGGGACGCGCCACGCTGCCACCGAAACCGGTACTGCTGACCTTCGATGACGGCCTGCGCAGCGTCTACGACAAGGCCTTCCCGTTGCTGCAGGCTTACCGCTATCCGGCGCTGGTGGCGGTGATCACCGACTACGTGGACATGACACCTGGCCGCACCATCGACTATGGCTACCGGCCGTTCGGCCGCGACGACTTCATCACCTGGGCACAGCTGAAGCAGATGCACGACAGCGGCCTGATCGAAGTGGCCAGCCATACCGACGACCTGCACCACGGGGTGCTCGCCAACCCACAGGGGAACTCCACCCCGGCTGTCGTGACCCGCGTTTACAACCCCGCCACGCGCAGCTATGAGAGCGAGGCGCAGTACGCGCAACGCCTGCGCGCCGATCTCTCGCGCAGCGTGCAGCGCATCGAGCAGCATCTGGGCGTGCGCCCGCGCGCCATCGTCTGGCCATACGCGGCCTACAACCAGTTGAGCAACGACATCGCCGAGCAGCTGGGCATGCCGGTGTCCTTCGATCTGGAGGGCCGCAGCACGCCGGTGGCCAGCGACCTGCATGGCCTGGCGCGCTTCCTGGTCAGCGACAACCCGACCGTGGAAGGGCTGGCCTACGAGCTGCGCCGCGACGTCGCACTCGATGGCATCCGTGCCCTGCAGATCGACCTGGATGATGTCTACGACCCGGAGCCCGCACAGCAGGCGCGCAATCTGGATGCACTGATCGAGCGGGTCAAGCGCATCGCACCGACGCACGTCTACCTGCAGGCGTTCGCCGATCCGGACGGCAACAACACCGCCGATGCACTGTACTTCCCCAACCGCCACATACCGATGCGCGCGGACCTGTTCAGTCGCGTCGCCTGGCAGCTGAAATCGCGTGCGGGGGTGAAGGTCTACGCATGGCTGCCGGTACTCGGCTTCGAGCTGCCCGACCCGGTGCAGCGCAAGGCGCTGGCGATCCGCAACGGCGATGCCGATGGCATGTACCGGTTGGACTTCACCAATCCCCAGGCGCGCCAGGTCATGCTCGACCTCTACGAGGATCTGGCGGTCAACTCCTACTTCGAGGGCCTGCTGTTCCATGACGATGGCTATCTGCGCGACACCGAGCTGCCCACGCTGGCGCCCGGCGATGGGGGCAGCGCACGCACGCAGGCGTTGATCAACTTCACCCTGGCGCTGCGCAACAGCGCGCAGCGCTGGCGGCCGAAGCTGGCCACGGTGCGCAACCTGTACGCGGAGCCGGTGCTGCGCCCGCAGAGCGAAGCCTGGTTCGCGCAGCGCCTGGACCTGTTCAACAAGGCCTACGACCAGACCGCACTGATGGCGATGCCGTGGATGGAAGGCAGCAAGCATCCGGAACGCTGGCTCGACCAGCTGCTGGCCGCGGTGCGTGCACATGACCCACAGCTGCAGCACACCCTGTTCGAACTGCAGACCGTCGATTGGCGCAGCGGGCAACCGATTCCCGCCGAGCGCCTGCGCGCGCAGATCCGCCAGCTGCAGGCGCAGGGCGTGCACCACTTCGCCTGGTACCCGGACGACTTCATCGCCGACCAGCCCTCCACCCGCGATGCCCGCGCGGCAATGTCCGCCGGCAACTTCCCGTACCCGGAGAAGTGACATGGACATGCATCCGTTGCTGCAGGTCCTGTTCCAGTTCGCCTTCTACTACCCGATGGTGATGGCATTCTTCTGGATGTCGGGCGGCCTGTATTACTACTTCCGGCGCGAACGCCATTCGCGCCCACGCAACGACCCGCCGCTGATGGTCGATCCACCGTTCGCGAGCCTGCTGATTCCCTGCCACAACGAGTCGGCGAACCTCGACGACACACTCGGCGCGGCGCTGGCACAGCGCTACCCGGCCGACTATGAGGTGATCGCCATCGACGACGGCAGCAGCGACGACACGGGTGCGCGGCTGGACGCCCTGGCGGCAAAGCACCCACGGCTGCGCGTGCTGCACCTGGACCGCAACCTCGGCAAGGCCAATGCGCTGCGCATGGGGGCGCTCGCCGCACGCTCGGAATACCTGGTGTGCATCGACGGCGACGCGATGCTGGAAGAACACGCGCTGCACTGGATGATCTGGCACCTGGTGAGTGGCAACCGGGTCGGCGCGGTCACCGGCAACCCGCGCATCCGCAACCGCTCCACCCTGCTCGGACGCCTGCAGGTGGCCGAGTTCTCCTCGATCATCGGCATGATCAAGCGCGCGCAGCGGGTGTACGGGCGCATCTTCACCATCTCCGGCGTGATCGCCGGCTTCCGCCGCACCGCCCTGCACCAGGTCGGCTGGTGGTCCGATGACATGGTGACCGAAGACATCGACATCAGCTGGCGGCTGCAGCGTGCGCACTGGGACATCCGCTACGAACCCAACGCACTATGCTTCATCCTGATGCCGGAAACCCTGAAGGGGCTGTGGCGGCAGCGGCTGCGCTGGGCCCAGGGCGGCGTGGAGGTGATGCTGCGCCACGCCCGCTCGCTGCTGCACTGGAAGGAGCGGCGCATGTGGGGCGTACTGCTGGAGTACGTGCTCAGCGTGATCTGGGCTTACACCATGTTGTTCATCGTGGTGCTGTGGGCGCTGGGCAAGTTCATCGAACTGCCCCCGCAACTGCATATCGCCAGCCTGCTGCCGGAGTGGCATGGCGTGATCCTGGCCCTGGTCTGCCTGCTGCAGTTCGCCAGCAGCCTGATCATCGACCGTCGTTACGAAACACAGATTGGACGCAACTACTTCTGGGTCATCTGGTACCCGATGGCGTACTGGTTGATCAGCCTTTCCACCACCCTGGTGGCGTTGCCGAAAACCCTGCTGCGCCGTCGCAGCAAGCGCGCCACCTGGACCAGTCCCGATCGGGGGATCCGATGAACGCACAACGCCCGTCCAACCGCTTCGACTCGCGGATGATCCGCAAGCCGCATCGCCAACCACGCTTCCAGCGCACCGCCTGGGGCTTCGTCACCCTGGCGTTCTGGGGGTTCTACTTCTACCTGTGGGCCCCACTGGTCACCCTGGTGTCGTGGCTGGTCGGCGGCCAGCTGGCCTGGCAGCAGCTGTACGAACGGCAAAGCCAGTTCGACCCCTATGTGCTGGTGGCGTTGCCGCTGATGCTGCTGTGCGCCAGCGTACTGCTGATCGGCTGGGCCGAGTACAACCGCGCGCGCTTCCGCGGCCACGACCGGCGCCTGCCGCGGCCGCTGGCCAGCCTCAACGAAGTGGCCGCCGACCTGGGGGCCAGCACCGGGCTGGCCGAGCGCCTGCTGGGCTGCAAGGCCGCCACGCTGCACATGGACGATCACGCGCGGCCGATCGGCATCCGCCGCGAGGTGGTGTAACTCGATTGCCCTGGGTGCCGACCCTGGTCGGCACTTGCTTTGGTAGATGCCGACCTTGGTCGGCGTTCTCTCTGGTGGGTGCCGACCTTGGTCGGCGTTCTCTCTGGTGGGTGCCGACCTTGGTCGGCACCGGGGTCTACCACGAAGAGCATCCACGCATGGCGTGGATCTACGTGCGGGTCTGCCCTTCACCGCGCACGACAAATCGTTCGACGGTGAGTGCCTCCAGCCCCATCGGGCCGTACGCGTGCAGGCGCGTGGTGGAGATGCCGATCTCGCTGCCCAGGCCCAGCTGGCCGCCGTCGGAGAAACGCGAGGACGCATTGACCATCACCACCGCCGAGCGCAGCGCAGTGACGAAGCGCTCGGCGTTGCCCGCGTCTTCGGTGGCGATCACTTCGGTATGGTCGGAGGTGTAGGCACGGATGTGCGCAATGGCAGCGTCGAGATCGTCAACCACGCGCACCGCCAGTACCAGATCGAGGAACTCGGCGGCATAGTCGTCTTCAGTGGCCAACATGCTGCCCGGCAGCAGCGGCTGCGCCAGTGGATC
This sequence comes from Stenotrophomonas sp. 62841_Sma, assembly GCF_056482945.1. Lineage (NCBI taxonomy): Bacteria > Pseudomonadati > Pseudomonadota > Gammaproteobacteria > Lysobacterales > Lysobacteraceae > Stenotrophomonas > Stenotrophomonas sp. 62841_Sma. The sequence continues at coordinate 3,208,203 of NZ_CM151224.1, forward strand.
GGCGCGCAGCTGCACGCCGCGCTCGCCGAGCGCCTGCGCCACGCGCGGCAGGAACGCTTCGGCCACCTCGCGGTGCACCAGCAGCGTTTCCAGCGAGTTGCAGGCTGCAGGGCGGCTGCACTTGCCATCCACCAGCAGGTCAATGGCCTTGCCGAGGTCGGCGCTGGCATCCACGAACAGATGGCACACGCCCTTGTAATGCTTGATCACCGGCACCCGCGCATGCTCGGCGACGAAGCGGATCAGGCCTTCGCCGCCACGCGGAATGGCCAGGTCGATCAGCTCATGCAACTGCAGCAGTCCCAGCATCGCTTCGCGGCGCAGGTCGGTCAGCACGGTCACCGCAGCCGGCGGTACGCCGTTGGCCTTCAATGCGCCGGACAGCGCCTGGGCGATGGCGGTGTTGGAGTGGATCGCCTCGGAACCACCGCGCAGGATCACGCCATTGCCGGCCTTCAGGCACAGCGCGGCCGCTTCGGCGGTCACGTTCGGGCGCGCCTCGTAGATCATCGCGATCACCCCCAGCGGCACGCGCACCTTCTGCACACGGATGCCGTTTGGACGCACATCGTCGCGGGTGACCTGGCCGACCGGATCGGGCAGCGCAGCGACCTCACGCACGGCTTCGGCCATCGCGAACAGGCGTGCCGGGTCCAGCGCCAGGCGGTCGAGCATGGCACTGCCAACGCCCTTGTCACGCGCGGCAGCAAGGTCACGCGCATTGCCGGCCAGGATCAGCCCGGCATTCACTTCCAGTGCCTGGGCCATTGCCAGCAGCAGCGTGCTGCGGGCCGCACTGTCGAGGCCGGCAACGATCTGGGCCGCGTCACGGCAGGCACGCGCCTGCGCTTCGATTTCGCTCATCGGGGTGTCCTTCAAACCGGTCATGGCAGCACCAGATCGTCGCGATGGACGACACTGCCACCGTAGTTGTAGCCCAGCACGGCCTCGATGTCGCGCGAATGGCGACCGGCGATCCGGCGCACATCATCGGCGGCGTACTGGCTGACACCGCGGGCGATGCAGACACGGCCCTGTGGTGCATTCCAGCACACCTGCACCATATCGCCACGCCGGAACGCGCCCTCCGCACCGGTGATGCCACCGGGCAGCAACGAGGCGCCCTTCTCACGCATGGCCTGTGCCGCACCGGCATCGATCACGATCGCGCCTTCGGTCAGCGGTGCATGCCGCAGCCAGTGCTTGCGGGCCGCCTCGCGGCTGCGCGCGGCGTGGATGCGGGTGCCGAACAGGCGGTCCTGCGCCAGTGCACGCACCACGTCGCTGCTGCGGCCGTTGAAAAGGTAGGTCTCGATGCCGAGACGACCCGCCTTGGCCGCCGCCTCAAGCTTGGTCCGCATGCCGCCGGTACCGGCGCGCGACCCTGCGCCGCCGGCCATCGCCAGCACCTCGTCACTCAGTTCCGGCACGTCGTGCAGTGGCCGCGCATCGGCCACGATGCGCGGGTCCGCGCTGTACAGGCCGTCGATGTCGGTGGCAATGAACAGTGCATCGGCATCGACCAGCGCGGCCACGGTGGCGGCCAGGTTGTCGTTGTCGCCGAGCTTGAGTTCGTCCACCGACACGGTGTCGTTCTCGTTGACCACCGGCAACGCGCCCAGCCGCAGCAACTCATTGAGCGTGGCGCGTGCGTTGAGGTAGCGGCGGCGGTTGCGCAGGTCGTCGTGGGTCAGCAGCACCTGCGCCACGGGGCGCTCGAAGAAGCGCTGCCAGAGCCCGATCAGCTGCGCCTGGCCGAGCGCGGCCAGGGCCTGCCGCGCCGCCATCGCCGCACCGGGTTCATCGGCCCGCGGCAGGATCGCGCGCCCCGCCGCAACCGCACCGGAGGAGACGATCACCACCTCACGCCCGGCCAGTACATTGGCCGACACGAACTGTGCCAGGCCCAGCGCGTGGCGAGGTGACAGGCCGCCGCCATCGGCGGCCAGCAGGCTGCTGCCGACTTTCAGCACCGCACGCCGCCACGGCGGCAGCGCCTGTTGCGGGAACGGCGAGGCGACGTGGGCAGCGTGCTGGATCATCGGTCAGGCTCTCAGCGGGTGTTCCATTCGTGCACGGTCAGCGCGGAGGCCTGCATCGTCACCAGCGGATCGGTGGCGACGATGGCCTGCGCCTGCGCCAGGCTGTCCACGTTGCACAGCACATAGGCGCCACCGCTGCCATCGGCAAAACCGCCGGTCAGCTGCAGCTTGCCCTGTGCCTGCAACGCATCGAGAAAGTCACGGTGCGGCTGCACGGCGGCGGCGTTGAAATCGGGCCGGCGCATGGCCAGCACCAGGTAGACGGTGCCGGCCATCAGGACAGCGCCTGCCAGCGCGCGTGCAGTTCGTCCAGGCGCAGGTCGGCGGCCGAACCCGGCGATACGCGTGCGGCCAGGCTGCCTTCCGGGGTACGCCCCTGCCCTGCGCTGTCGGCACCGGCGGCAGCAGCCTTGTAGGCCTCGCGGAACGGCACACCGGCCACCGCCGCTTCCACCGCCACATCGGTGGCGTACATGCCCGAGTCGATTGCCGCGCGAACCTTGTCGTCGCGCCATTCCAGGTTGGCCAGCAGCGCCGGCAGCAGTTCCAGCGCCGACAGGCCGCGACCGAAGCCGTGGAAGATGGCGCCCTTGGACGACTGCAGGTCGCGGTGATAGCCCGACGGCAGCGACAGCAGCTGCTCGATCTCGGTACGCGCGGCGGCGACGCTGGCGTGGGTCGCGCGCATCAGCTCGATCACGTCCGGATTGCGCTTGTTGGGCATGATCGAACTGCCGGTGGTGTACTGCGCCGGCAGCGCGACGAAGCCGAACTCGGCGCTGGTGAACAGCGACAGGTCCCAGGCAATGCGGCGCAGGTCCAGCGTGGCGCCGCCCAGCGCTTCCAGCGCGGCCAGTTCGAACTTGCCGCGCGACAGCTGCGCGTAGATCGGCGAGATCTGCATGCGGGCGAAACCGAGCGCGGCCGTGGTGTGCTCACGGTCCAGCGGCAGGTTCACACCGTAGCCGGCGGCGGTGCCAAGCGGATTGGCGTCGACCAGCGCATGGGTGTCGCGCGCGCGGATGGCGTTGTCGATGAAGGCCTCGGCCCAGCCGGCCCACCACATGCCGGCCGAGGACACCACGGCACGCTGGATGTGGGTGTAGCCGGGGATCGGCAGATCCTTCTCGGCCTGCGCACGGTCCAGCGCGACCTTGGCAACCTCGGCGCTGAGCTGGGCCACACGCTGCAGCTTCTCCTTCAGCCAGAGGCGGGTGGCGACCAGGATCTGGTCATTGCGGCTGCGGCCGGTGTGGATCTTGCGGCCGGCATCGCCGAGGCGTTCGGTCAGGCGCGCCTCGATCGCCGAGTGACCATCTTCGTACTGCGTGTCCAGCACGAAGCGGCCTTCACGGAAGTCCTGCGCCAGCACGTCGAGCTCGCGCAGCAGGCCGGCCAGTTCATCGGCGCTGAGGATGCCGATGTGCTGCAGGCCCTGTGCATGCGCGGCGCTGGCGGCGATGTCGTGCAGGAAGAATTCGCGATCGAGGATCACGTCATCGCCGGCGAGGAAGGTCTGGATCTGGGCGTCGACGGCGACGCCGGGCTTCTGCCAAAGAAGGTCTGCCATGGGGGCTCCGGAATACGTGTTCAGTGCGGGATCGACGTCAGTTCGTCGATGCCCAGCGCGAGGTTGAGGTTCTGCATGGCCTGGGTGGCCGCGCCCTTCAGCAGGTTGTCCAGGGTCGCCACCACCACCACCCGCTTGCCGCCCGGGGCCAGGGTGAAGCCACCGACCTGCGCACCGTGGCGGCCGGCGATGCGGCTGACCCACGGCGCTTCATCCACTACCTCGATCAGCGGTTCGCCCGCATAGGCCTGCTGGAAGCGCTCGACGATCTGTTCGCGGGTCTGCACGCGGTTCAGCCACAGGTTGGCGGTGAGCGTGATGCCCCGGAAATGCGGCGCGACATGCGGCATGAATTCAACCGCAACGCCCAGCTGGACCGACACTTCACGCTCGTGCACGTGGTTGGTCAGCGCATACGGCATCAGGTTGTCGGCGAGCAGTTCGACGTTGTTCTTGTCCGACGGCGTGGTGCCGGCGCCGGAATAGCCGGACACACCGAAGCACTGCGGCGGGCCGGCCAGCAGGTCCAGCAGCGGATGCACCGCCAGCTGCATCGCCGTGGCATAGCAGCCCGGGTTGCTGATGTGCTTCTGGCCGTTGTAGCGGCCTCGGGTCAGCTCCGGCAGGCCGTAGTACCAGCTGTTGTCGAAGCGGTAGTCGGCCGACAGGTCGACGATGACGGTGTCCGGCTTCGCCGCGTCCAGTGCGGCCACGAACGGTGCGGCCAGGCCGTTGGGCAGGGCCAGGATCACCGCGTCCACGCCCTTGGCGGCCACCGCGTCGGCGTCCAGGTTCTCGTACTGCAGCTCGCCCTGGAACTCCGGATGGTGGTCGGACAGGCGCTGCCCGGCGCGTTCGCGCGAGGACACGAAGGCCAGCTTCAGCCGCGGGTGTGCGGCCACCAGCTTGATCAGCTCGGCACCGGTATGGCCACGGGCGCCGACGATGCCCAGGGTGAAAGTCGAATCGTTCATGCGTGGCTGTCCAGGCGGTACTGCAGGTGGCGCTTCACGCCCTGCCATTCCGTATCGATGATGGAGAAGATGACGGTGTCGCGCGGCGTGCCGTCGGCGTGCCGCTTGTGGTTGCGCAGCACGCCGTCCTGCTTGGCGCCGAGGCGGGCGATGGCGGTGCGCGAGGTGAAGTTGAACCAGCTGGTTTCCAGCACCAGGCTGATGCAGCCCATGGTTTCGAAGGCGTGCTGCAGCAGCAACAGCTTGGTTTCAGTGTTGACGCCGGTACGCTGCACGCGCGGTGCGTACCAGGTGTAGCCCAGGCTGAGCTTGGGCACGCCGGCATCCAGGTCGTAGAAGCGGGTGGTACCCACGATGTCACCCGCCGCGTCGAGGATCACGAACGGCAGCACCTTGCCTTCCACCTGCGCCTGCAGCGCGGCCTGCACATAGTGCTCGACCCGCTCCGGCGAAGGCACCTGGGTGTACCAGAGCTGGTCCAGGCCACTGCCCTCCACGGCGGCGCGCAGGCCAGGCACATGCTCGGGCTGCAGCGGTTGCAGTGTCACGTGCTGGCCGCGCAGGGTGGGAATCGTAGTCCAGTGATCGGAATGGTCCATCATTCAGCCCTGCAGGCTCGGTGCGCGCTGGGCGCAGTGGTCGACATAGGTGCTGATCCGGTCGATGCCATCGGCGCCGTACCAGAACACCTTCCAATGGCCCTGCTTGTAGCAGCCATCGGATTCAGCATAGTAGAAGTGATTGATCGGGTTGCCATTGCGCGAACGCCAGAACAGCTGCGGCGTTTCATCCCGCATCACGTTCCACACCGCGCGGCCGAGGCCTTCACCCTGTGCATCATCGAGCACGGCGAACTTGTCCAGGTACACGCCCTCGGCTTCGTCGGTGAGGATCACCGCGGTGCGGTAGTTCTCGCTGACATAGGCGCGCAGCAGCGTGGTCTTCTGGAAATAGTCAGGCACCAGCGTGCGGCCGAAGCTGGATTCGATCAGGCCCTTCAGCCGTGGCAGGTCCAGCTCGTTCCACGCGGTGGCGCGCAGCACCTTCTCGCCCTTGCGCACCAGCGTGCCCGAGCCCTTGTGGGTGAACAGTTCCTTGGCCAGGTCAGCCGGGCGCGTGATGGACACCGACGATTCCAGCGGCAGGCGGTCGAGCAGGTCCTTGATCTGTTCGATCTTCACCTTCATGCCGCCGTGGATCCACGGCTGCGCGATCAGGTGGTCGTACTCGGTGGACAGGTTGATCGAATCGATCACGCTGCCCTGCTCGTCCAGCAGGCCGCCGGTGCCGGTCAGGAAAATGATCTTGTACGGCTGCAGCTCCTGCACCAGCTCGTTGGCGGCGAAGTCGGCGTTGACGTTGAGGATCTGGCCACCCGCAGTTTCGCCCAGGCTGGTGATGACCGGGATAGAACCGGCGCGCAGGCTGGCCTCGATCGGCGCCAGGTTGACCCGCGTCACTTCACCGACCAGGCCGTAGGTGTCCACGCCCAGGTACTCGGCTTCGAACACGCCGCCGGTGATCGAGGTGGCACGCGCGCCGTTCTGCTGCAGGGCTTCGACCAGGCGCAGGTTGGACTGCTGGAACACCCGGCGCACGATCGCCAGTGCCTCCGGCGAGGTCACGCGCAGGCCGTTGACGGTCTGCTTTTCGATGCCGGCGGCCGACAGTTCGGCATCCAGCTGCGGGCCGGCGCCGTGCAGCACGATCGGGGTCAGGCCGACTTCCTGCAGGAACGACAGCGAAGAGGTCAGCGCGTCGAGATCGTCGCGCAGCACCGCGCCGCCGACCTTGACCACGGCAAAGCGCTTGGCATCCAACTGAGAAAAGCGCTTGAGGTACTGGCTGATCTCCTTCGCGCTGGCCATGCTGGAAAGCAGGCGCACGATGGTCTGGCGGGTCTGGCGGTGGGGCTGGAGGGCAGGAGACATTTCGGTTTCGTCACAGGCGGCGGTCGCCGCGTTGCAGTTCCACCCGGCCAGGGCCGGGCGGCGTTGTGGGGTCGATCAGGCGCCGGCGGCGATGATGCGGTGCACGGCGTCGGTGTAGCGCTGCAGCTGCTCCAGCGTCACGAACTCATCGGCGGTGTGGGCCTGGGCGATGTCACCCGGGCCGAACACCAGCGTGGTGTAGCCAGCAGCGGAGAACAGCGAGGCCTCTGTCCAGAAGTCCACCGCGTTGCCGATCGGCAGTTCCAGCGCATCGGCCACGTCGCGTGCCAGCAGGCGGCGGTTCTCGGCCTCGGCGATGTCACCGGCCGGCAGGCTGGGGCCACGGAAGGTTTCGGTGAACAGTGCGGCTTCCGGTTCGGCAAAACCGGCGAAGGTCGCCAGCAGGCCATCGATGTCCATCGACGGCAGCGGACGGAACCCGAAACGCACTTCGGCAGCCGGTGCGATCATGTTGGCCTTGATCCCACCTTCGACGCGTCCGATGTTGAAACGCAGGCCGGTCAGTCCGCCAAAGCGCGCCGAGGCCAGCGATTCCACATGGTCCAGCGCGCGGTTGCCCCAGCGCATGGCCTGGTGCAGCGCACTGGCGGCCGCATCCTGCTTGCCCGACGCGTGCCCGGCGCGGCCGGCGAACTGCATCAGCACCGAACTGATGCCACGATGCGCCAGCACCGCTTCGCTCATGGTCGGCTCCGCCACCAGCACCGCTTCATACGGCAGGCCACGGGCCAGGAACGCGGCGATGCAGCGCGGATCGTTGGCTTCTTCGTCGCTGGAGAACAGGAACGCGGCATCGCCATCACTGGCGTTGGCCGCGGCCACCAGTGCAGCGGCGGCGCCCTTGATGTCACACACGCCCAGGCCGACCACACGGTCGTCCAGACGCCGCATCACGTGCGGGTCGGCACTCCAGTGCGGCGAATCCGGCACGGTATCCAGATGCACGTTGAACAGGTACTTCGGCGTACCACGCACGGCGTACAGGCTGACCGCACCGGCGCCATGGTCGATCACCTCGACGTTGAAGCCGGGCAGGTTCGCGCGCAGGTAATCGAAGATGCCACCGGTGGTGATCGCACGCGGCGGGTTGCGGGTGTCGAAGGACACCAGGGCCTGCAGGTGATCGAGCGTCTGTTCAAGCATGTGTCTGAATATCCGTAGGGTTCGAAATCGGTAGTGCCGGCCGCTGGCCGGCTCCGCAATGATCCAGCCGTGCCACGAGCCGGCCAGCGGCCGGCACTACCCTCCATTGACGTTGCGAGGCGCCGGCCAGCGGCCGGCACCCCCGTCACAGGTCAACCGCGATTGACCTGCGCATAGACAGTGGAGCTCATTCCGAACAGCTTGATGAAGCCCTCGGCTTCCTCCACGCCCCAGTCGGCCGACTGCGCGTAGGTGGCGCCCTTGGTGTTGAGCAGGTGCGGCGACTTCACCGCCACTGCATCGACGCGGCCGCCGCGGGTTTCCAGCACCACTTCGCCGTTGACCTTGGCCTGCGAGGACTTCAGGAAGGCCTCGATGTCGGTCTTCAGCGGGTCGTGGTAGAAGCCTTCGTAGACCAGCTCCACCCACTTGCGCGCCACGTCCGGCTTGAAGCGGTTCTGCTGCTTGGTCAGCACGGCATCTTCCAGCGCGCGGTGCGCGGCCAGCAGCGACACCAGGCCCGGGGCCTCGAACACGATGCGACCCTTCAGGCCGATCACGGTGTCGCCGGTGTAGACACCGCGGCCAACGCCGTACGGGGCGAACAGCTTGTTGAGCTGGGCCAGGATCTGGTCGCCCGGCAACGCCTTGCCGTTCAGTTCGACGGCTTCGCCCTCGACGAACTTCAGGGTCACGTTCAGCGCCTGCTCCGGCCACTCGCTGCGCGGTGCGCACCAGCCACGGGCGCCCTCGCCCGGAGCTTCCCAACGGTCGATCTCGCCGCCGGACATGGTCAGGCCCAGCAGATTCTCGTTGATGGTGTAGGCCTGCTGCTTGGCACGCACGCCGAAGCCGCGCTCTTCCAGGTACTTCTGCTCGTAGGCGCGGGTCTGGGTGTGTTCCTTCTGGATCTCGCGGATCGGCGCGATGATCTGGTAGTCACCCAGGGCCTTCACGGCCAGGTCGAAGCGGACCTGATCGTTGCCCATGCCAGTGCAGCCGTGGGCGATGATGTTGGTGCCCAGTTCGGCGGCACGCTTCAGCGCGGCATCGACGATCAGGTAGCGGTCCGAGACCAGCAGCGGGTACTGGCCCTGATAGCCCTCGCCGGCCCACACGAACGGCTTGACGAAGCCTTCCCAGATGGCCGGGCCACCGTTGACGGTCTGGTGGCTGGCCACGCCCAGTTCGGCGGCGCGCTTCTCGATGAAATCGCGCTCTTCATCATCCACGCCGCCGGTGTCGGCGAACACGGTGTGCACGTTGTAGCCGCGCTCCTGCAGGTACGGCACGCAGAAGCTGGTATCCAGGCCGCCGGAGAAGGCGAGAACGACATCTTTGTTGCTCATGGGGATCAGGTCCACTTGGGGGATGGGAATTCGGTAGAGCCGACCGCTGGTCGGCTGAAATGTTGGATGCGCCGCTGCGGGAGCAGCCGACCAACGGTCGGCTCTACCCCTTGCTTGATTCAGCGCCCGGCAACCGCCGCCATGATCGCCTTCTGCACGTGCAGGCGGTTTTCGGCTTCGTTGATGGCGATGCACTGCGGCGAATCCATCACCGCGTCGGTGGCCTTCACGTTGCGGCGCAGCGGCAGGCAGTGGCTGAACACACCGTTGTTGGTCAGCGCCATCTTCCGCTCGTCCACGATGAAGTGCTTGAACTGGTCGCGGATCGGCTTTTCCGGTTCCCAGTTGCCGAAGAACGGCAGCGCGCCCCAGCTTTTGGCGTAGACCACGTCGGCACCGGCGTAGGCGCTGTCGATGTCATGGCTGATCTTCAGCGAGCCGCCGCTCTCGGCCACGTTCTGCTCGGCCCAGCCCATGTAGCGGTCGTCGAGGATGTAGTCGGCGGTCGGGCACAGCAGGGTCACGTCCATGCCCATGCGGGTGGCGATGGTCAGCGCCGAATTGGCGACTGCGGTGTTCAGCGGCTTGGGGTGGTAGGTCCAGGTCAGCACGTACTTCTTGCCGCGCAGGTCCTGGGTGCCGAAGTGCTCCTGCAGGGCCATGATGTGGGCCAGCTCCTGGCACGGGTGGGTGATGGTCTCCATGTTGATGACCGGCACCGGCGAGTACTTGGCGAAGCTGTTGAGGACGATGTCCTGGCGGTCGTAGGCCCAGTCGATGAACTTGGGGAATGCGCGCACAGCGATGATGTCGCAGTAACGGCCCAGCACCTTGGCCACTTCAGCGATGTGCTCTTCGGTATCGCCGTCCATCACCGTGCCGAGGTTGAACTCGATCGGCCACGCATCCTTGCCCGGCTGCAGCACCACCGCGTGGGCACCCAGCTGGAACGCACCCAGTTCGAAGCTGGTGCGGGTGCGCATGGACGGATTGAAGAACACCAGCGCGATCGACTTGCCCTTGAGCTGGTCGCCGAGCTTGTTGCGCTTGAACAGCGCGGCCTGGGTCAGCAGCGCGTCGAGCTCGCTGCGGCTCCAGTCCTGGGTGTTCAGGAAGTGCTTGGGGGACATCATCTTTCCTTGCGTGGCGGCGCCGGGTTCGACGCGGTGGAAGGGAAAACAGGAAGCAAAGGTGGAACGAAAAGGTTGCAGTTGCAGCTTTCATGACGCAGAAACGAAAAAACCCAGCCGGCGGGCTGGGTTTTTTTCGGACGAACAGCAAAAAGCTCCGGTTACCCAGCGAGGATGTGGGGTTCCGGTCGACGCGCACGCGAGGTCATGCCCGACGCCTGTCGGGCTGCGCTGCTGTCGTGCTGGAAGTCGGTGAGCTTCATGGTCATCCATCTTTGCATGCGGCCGGGGCCGACGCAAGGGGCCGGGGTGGCAGAATCAGGGATTGCCGGCGGCGCCCTGCTCGGGGCCGACCCAGGGGGTGATCGACACCCGGATCTTGAGCCGGTTGCCGGGATCTTCCGGCAGCCGCGAGCGGTATTTGGTGCCCTTGTAGACGTAGTCCACGTCGTAGGCGATGGGCCGGCGGAATTCACGTCCCACCGGCACGATGCGACAGTCGCGGGTCAGCATCGGACCATTGTTGGCCGGTGCCGGCGCCGGGGCCGGTGACTCGGCGGCGGTGTCCTCGGAGACCTCTTCATCGCTGCGCTTGAACATCGAGCGTACCGAGTCCCAGAAGCGGCTGATCCGGCCCTTGTCCTCGACCGGCTCCTCACCAGTGACATTGACCGGTGCCAGGGTCCGGGTCGAGACCGGCTCGCAGTGTTCTTCGGTACGGGTCGCGCGCAGGGTCTGGAACACGGGTTCGACGTTCAGTACCTGCGCGTAGTCGAACTTCACGTTCTCCACGATCACCACCCGGTTGCGGGGCTCGGCCTCCTGCGCCTGGGCCACGGCGGCCAGCGCCGACAGGCAGGCCAGGGTCAGCAACGCGGTGGATTTCATTGGCGAAGGGAGCAAGGACACGGCAATAGTGTAGGCAGTGGCGAGCGCAAGGGGCTGAACATTACCCGTCCACGCTGCTCCTGCCCACCCCACCCTGGTTGGACCCGGCGTCCACCGGTGGCAGGCGGTGCCCCCAAAGGGGGCCGACACGTTCTAAAATCACAGGCTTGTCCCCCAGCCACAGCCCCATGACCCTGCGCCTGCACAACAACCTGACTCGCCAGCTCGAACCGTTCACCCCGCTCGACCCGGCCTGTCCGACCCTGTATGTGTGCGGCCCGACGGTCTACAACTACGTGCACATCGGCAACGCCCGTGGCCCGGTAGTGTTCGGGGTGCTGGCCGATCTGCTGCGACGCCGTTTCGGTGGCCTGCGCTACGCGCGCAACATCACCGACGTGGACGACAAGATCAACAACGCCGCGCGTGAGCAGGGCGTGCCGATCAGCACCATCACCGACAGGTTCGCCGCCGCCTACCGTGAAGACATGGCCGCGCTGGGCGTGGTGCCGCCGGACATCGAGCCGGAAGTGACCGCGCACATCCCGCAGATCATCACCATGATCGAGCAGCTGATCGCCAATGGTCATGCCTACGCCGCCGAAGGCCACGTGCTGTTCGCGGTGGCCAGCTTCGAAGGCTACGGCAAGCTCTCGCGCCGCGACCCGGAAGAGATGCTGGCCGGCGCTCGCGTCGACGTGGCCCCGTACAAGCGCGACCCGGGCGATTTCGTGCTGTGGAAGCCGTCCAGCGATGACCTCCCTGGCTGGGAGTCTCCCTGGGGCCGTGGCCGCCCGGGCTGGCATATCGAATGCTCGGCGATGGCCGCCGCCCACCTGGGCGAGACCATCGATATCCATGCCGGCGGCGTCGACCTGCAGTTCCCGCACCACGAGAACGAGCTTGCGCAGAGCGAATGCGCCCACGGCGGCAAGATCTTCGCCCGCTTCTGGCTGCACAACGGCATGCTCAACTTCGGCGGCGCCAAGATGAGCAAGTCGCTGGGCAACATCGAACGCGTGCACGATCTGGTCCGCCAGCACCCGCCGGAAGCGCTGCGCCTGGCCCTGCTGTCGGCCCACTACCGGCAGCCGCTGGACTGGTCCGATGGCCTCATCGAGCAGTCGGTGCGCACCCTGGACCGCCTGTACGGCACGCTGCGCGAGCTGGCGTCGGTCGAGGCGGTCGTGGCGATCCCGGCCACGGTCGAGGCAACCCTGGATGACGACCTGAACACCCCGCAGGCACTGGCCGAAGTGGCCCGCATCGCCGCAGATGCACGCCGGGCCACCGACCCGGCCGAACAGGCGCGCCTGAAGGGCGAACTGCTCGGTGCCGGCCTGGCCCTGGGCCTGCTGCAGGCCGATCCAGCGCAGTGGTTCGGCACCGCGGCCAGCGATGATGGCGAAGATGCCCGCATCCAGGGCCTGATCGACGAGCGTGCCGCCGCCAAGCAGGCGCGCGATTTCGCCCGTTCCGATGCCATCCGCGACCAGCTGGCCGCCGAAGGCATCGTGCTGGAAGACACCCCGCAGGGCGTGCGCTGGTCACGCAAGCGCGGCTGACCCACCTGCCCCGTGGCCGGTCCGCCGGCCACGCTCCACTGTAGAGACTGTTGTGACCGACTCTCCGTTCCCGCTTGAACCCACCGCCGCCGAGGCCCAGACCGCCATCGCCGAGGAATTCGGCTTCTTCGGCGACTGGTCCGAGCGCTACCAGTATCTGATCGACCTCGGCCGTAAGCTGCCCGCCTTCCCGGACGAATGGAAGACCGAAGAGCACCGCCTGCTCGGCTGCCAGTCGATGGTCTGGATCGTGCCGGAAGGCAATGCGCAGTCGCTGCGCTTCCACGCCATCAGTGATTCGGCAATCGTTTCCGGCCTGATCTTCCTGGCCCTGCGCGTGTACTCCGGGCGCTCGGCGCAGGAGATCCTGGATACCGAGCCCAGCTACATCCAGGACATCGGCCTGGCCCGCCACCTCTCGCCCACCCGCAGCAACGGCGTGGCGGCGATGCTGGCCTTCATCCGCGAGACCGCGCAGGCCCAGCTGCAGCGCGACCCGTCGTGAGTGAACCCGCCACGGCCGAAGACACCGCGCTGGGGCTGCTGTCCCGGCCCGGTTTCGCCAAGCTGCTGGCCTACCGCATCTTCGCGATGCTGTCCTACCAGGTGGTCGCGGTCACCGTCGGCTGGCACATCTACGAAGTCACCCGCAATCCGTTCTCGCTGGGCCTGGTTGGCCTGGCCGAGGTGCTGCCGTTCTTCTGCGTCGCACCGTTCGCCGGTTATCTGGTCGACCACCTGCCGCGCCGCCGGCTCGGCATGGTCGCCTGCTCCGGGTTGATCGCCACCGCGCTGGTGTTGACCGGCGTGGCCAAGGGCTGGCTGCCGTTCGAAGGCGTGTGGCCGATCTATGCGGCCATTGCGCTGACCGGCATGGTCCGCGCCTTCCTGTCGCCGATCTACAACGCCCTGTTCGCCCGCGTGCTGGCCCGTGACCAGTTCGCACGTGGCGCTGGCCTCGGCGCCGTGGTGTTCCAGGCCGGCATGGTGGCCGGTCCGGCATTGGGCGGCGTGCTGGTCGGCTTCGGCGGCAAGGGCCTGTCCTACGCGGTGGCCACGGGCTTCGCGCTGGTGGCGATGGCCTGCCTGGCCACGCTGAAGGTGGAAGAACCGGTGCATACCGGTCCGGCCGCCCCGATCTTCAAGAGCATCGCTGAAGGCGCGCGCTTCGTGGTCGGCAACCGGATCATGGTCGGGGCGATGGCGCTGGACATGTTCTCGGTGCTGCTGGGCGGCGTGGTGGCGATGCTGCCGGCGTTCCTGCACGAGATCCTGCACCACGGTCCGGAAGGCCTGGGCATCCTGCGCGCAATGCCGGCGCTGGGCTCGGTCTGCGTTGGCCTGTGGCTGGCGCGCCACCCGCTGCACCGCAATGCCGGCCGCGTGCTGCTGTTCGCGGTGGCCGGCTTCGGCCTGTGCGTGATCAGCTTCGGGCTGTCGCAGCACTTCTGGCTGTCCGCGCTGATCCTGCTGTTCTACGGGGCCTTCGACGGCGTGTCGGTGGTGATCCGATCGACCATCCTGCAGCTGGCCACACCGGAAGAAATGCGCGGCCGGGTGTCGTCGATCAACGGCATCTTCATCAGTTCGTCCAACGAACTGGGCGCGTTCTATGCCGGCACGATGGCAAAGCTGCTCGGCCTGGTGCCGGCAGTGGTGCTGGGTGGGTTCGCGGTGCTGAGCGTGGCCGGGATCACGGCGTGGAAGAACCCGACGTTGCGGAAACTGAATCTTCGCGACCTGCAGTGATGCTGCGAACAGCGGATTCGGCGGCGCCGGGCGTTTGGCTGGGGGCCGTTGCTCTCCCTCGATGATTGGGCTTGTCACTTTCTTTTCGCGAAAAGAAAGTAACCAAAGAAACGCTCCGCCATCCGCGAGCCGGCGCTGCGCGCCGGTGCCCTGTGCTCCTCGGTGAATCAGGGGACGGCGCCGAACTCGCTGCGCTCAAACAGCGGCGCCTCTTCGCCCCTGATTCCCCTGCGGTGCTCGGCTCGCTACAAGGCGGACCCAACAGCCGCGAGCGCACGCATGACCGCCCTTGGTAGAGCCAAGCCATGCTTGGCTGCTTTTGCTTTTGCTCTTCCTTGCCCTCCGGCTTCGGCCCGAGCCGGGCATGAGCTCGGCTTTACAGCAACCGCGCACGCAGGAAACCGTAGAGAGCCTGCGGGTGGGGCCGGGCAGGACCGTCCGCGGCATGGATGCCGCGGCCGAGCTTACAGGGATGTACTTGCAGCGTGTCCTGCCCGGCCCCACCCGCAGGCTCCCTCCGATACCCGGAAGGCGCCGTTCTACACTGCCAACCACACCCAACAAAAAACCCGGCCGAGGCCGGGTTTTTCGCATGACCAGACAACGATCAGGAATCAGTCGCCCTGCTGCTTCTGCAGGTGCTCCCAGCGCTCCTGGGCGTCGATGGTGCGTTCGGCGGTCAGGCGCGCTTCCAGGCGCTCCAGGCCGATTTCTTCGCCGGTGTCGACGCAGTAACCATAGTCGCCCGCTTCCAGGCGCTTCAGGGTGCTGTCGATCTTGCCGATCAGCTTGCGATAGCGGTCGCGGGTACGCAGTTCCAGCGAGTTCTCGGTCTCACGGGTCGCGCGCTCGGCTTCGTCGCCGATGTCACGCACTTCCTCGCGCAGGTTCTCGATGGTCTGCTTGGACTCTTCCACCAGGTCCGCGCGCCAGTTCTGCAGGCGCTGACGGAAATACTCCTGCTGCAGCGGGCTCATGTATTCCTCTTCCGAGGACGGCTTGTAGCCAGCCGGCAGGATCGGGCGGCCGGTGGCCTCGTCGGTCTTGTACTCGACCACCTTGTACTTGCTGCGCGGGGCCGGTGCCGCCGAGCGGGCGGCGACGGCCACGGCAACCTTGCCGACAGGGCGCGACACGGTCTTCGGGGCGGAATCGGATTTCACGGCGGTTTTGGCAGGCGATTTCGAAACGGGCACGGGATTCTTGGATTGCGGGGCCTTCGAAGCAGCAGGAGCGGCGGCCGGGGCCGGCTTGGGGGCCGGTTGGGCTGCTGCCACTGCCACGGTCTTGGCCGGGACAGGCTTGGCCGGAGCCGGCTTGGGGGCAGGCTTCGGTGCGGACTTCACTACGGGGGCCGGGGTCGGCTTTGCGGCCGGCGCGGCAACATTCTTGGTGACTTTCTTTACAGCGGCAGGCGTGGCCACCGGTTTAGCCGCAGCAACCTTCTTCGCTGCAGGTTTGGCGACCGGCTTGGCCGCAGCCTTCTTCACCACCGCCTTCGGCGCCGGCTTGGCTGCTGCCTTCTTCGCCACCGGCTTGGCGGCGGCCTTCTTCACCGGCGCGGCCTTGCTGGCGGCTTTCTTCACCACCGGCGCCTTCTTGCTGGCAGCGGCAGGCTTGGCCTTGGCGGGCGCAGCAGCCTTCTTCGCCACCGGCTTGGTTGCCTTGACCGGCGTTTTCTTTGCGGTGGCCTTCCTGGCCGCCGGTTGCGAGGACGCTGCCTTGGTCGCCGGCTTGCTGGCCGGTTTCTTGGCAACGGGCTTTGCCGCCAACTTCTTCACAACAGGCTTGGCGGTTTTCTTGGCGGCCGTTGCGGCCTTCTTTGCAGTTTTTTTAGCAGCCACGAAACGCTCTTCCTTGGATTCCCCGGGGCCCGGGAAAGCGGGCCTTTATAGCCTACCCGACCCGCAGCAGCAACCTCGACCCCCTGCTCCATTCAGTCCTGGAGTCAAGGCGCCCTTGGAGGCAGTCCGACGAACACGGACCGCCTTGCGCGGTACGGAACCTGGCCAGCACCCGAAGGCGCTGGTACCGGTCGCAGGCCATCGGCGACATGCGACCAACGGCCCATCCTGCACAAATGCGGCCTTCATGCCAACTGGCATAAGATGACTGGGTGATCTCGCGCCTGCTCATTGCCCTGCTGCGCTTCTACAAGCGCTTCATCAGCCCCCTGCTGGGGCCACGCTGCCGTTTCGTGCCGAGCTGTTCTGAATACGCGATGGACGCCATCTCGCGGCACGGCCCGCTGCGCGGAAGCTGGCTGGCTGCGCGCCGGCTGGGCCGCTGCCACCCGTTCCATCCCGGCGGCTTCGACCCCGTGCCCGAGTCCCCCAACGCCCCCTCTTGCCGTTGCACAGGAAAACACTGACATGCCCTCCACCCTCATCACCAACGCCCGCATGGTCAACGAAGGCCGCACCTTCGACGGCGACCTGCGCATCGAGAACGGCCGCATCGCGCAGATCGGCAACGGGCTGGCGCCGCGCGACGGCGAGCAGGTGGTGGACGCAGCCGGACGCTGGTTGCTGCCTGGCATGATCGACGACCAGGTGCACTTCCGCGAACCGGGCCTGACCCACAAGGGCGACATCGCCAGCGAATCGGCGGCTGCGGTGGCCGGTGGCCTGACCAGCTTCATGGACATGCCGAACACCAATCCGCCGACGCTGGATTCGACCATCCTGGAAGCCAAATACGAGCTCGCGCGCGGCCGCGCCTGGGCCAACTACGGCTTCTACCACGGCGCCAGCAATGACAACCTGGACGCCATCCGTGCGCTGGACCCGAAGAAGGCCCCGGGCGTGAAGGTGTTCATGGGCGCCTCCACCGGCAACATGCTGGTGGACAATCCGGAAACGCTGGACGCGATCTTCCGCGAATGCCCGACGCCGATCATCACGCACTGCGAAGACACGCCGATGATCGACGCCAACCTGAAGGCCTTCCAGGAGAAATACGGCGACGCGCTGACCCCGGACATGCATCCGGACATCCGCTCGCGCGAGGCCTGCATCAAGTCGACCCGTCTGGCGATGTCGCTGGCGCGCAAGCACGGCACCCGCCTGCATGTGCTGCACATCTCCACCGCCGATGAGCTGGCGCTGTTCGAGAAGGGTCCGCTGATCCGCGCCGACGGCAGCCGCAAGCAGATCACCGCCGAAACCTGCGTGCACTTCCTGCACTTCGCGCGCCCGGACTATGCGACCAAGGGCAACCTGATCAAGTGCAACCCGGCGATCAAGGAAGTGTCCGACCGCGAGGCGATCACCGCCGCGCTGGCCGATGACGTGCTGGACGTCCTGGCCACCGACCACGCGCCGCACACCTGGGAAGAGAAGCAGAAGCCCTACGCACAGGCGCCGTCGGGCCTGCCGCTGGTGCAGTACGCGCTGGTGGCCGCGCTGGAACGGGTGCACGAAGGCAAGCTGACCCGCGAGCAGGTGGTGCAGAAGTTCGCGCATGCACCGGCACAGCTGTTCGACGTGGAAGAACGTGGCTTCCTGCGCGAGGGTTACTTCGCCGACCTGGTGCTGGTCGAGGACGTGCCGTTCACGGTCAAGCGCGAGGACGTGCTGTCCAAGTGCGGCTGGTCGCCGTTTGAAGGCACGACCTTCCGCTCGCGCGTGGCCTCCACCTGGGTCAATGGCCAACTGGTGTGGGACGGCAGCAAACTGGTGGGCGAGCCGGCCGGCCAGCGCATGACCTACGACCGCTGATGCGCTCCGCACTTCTGATCGGGGCGCTGCTGCTGGCCGCGCCCCTGTTCACCGCACCGCCGGCGCAGGCACAGGACGGCATCGGCAGCCTGATCGACAGCCGGGTGGTGTTCCCGGCCAGCGCATCGCAGGGCGCACTGGTGATCGGCAAGGTACCCGCCGGCAGCCGCGTGCAGTACGCCGGCCGCCAACTGCGGGTGAGCGGCTATGGCAGCGTGGTGTTCGGCATCGGCCGCGACGAGAAGGGTCCGCTGCGCGTGCAGGTGCAACGCCCTGACGGTGGCAGCGAGACCGCGACCATTGCGGTGACCCCGCGCGACTGGCCCACCGAGCGGGTCAACGGCGTGCCGCCGAAGACGGTCAACCCGCCGCCGGCGATTGCCGAGCGGATCAAGCGCGAACAGGCGCAGGTGACTGCCGCGCGTGCCCGCGATGACGACCGCACCGACTTCACCCAGACCTTCATCTGGCCGGTGCAGGGCCGCATCAGTGGTCGCTTCGGCAATGCCCGCGTCTATAACGGACAGCCCGGTGCCGGTCATTCCGGCATGGACATCGCGGTACCGACCGGCACGCCGGTGAAGGCGCCGGCCGCCGGCATCGTCACCTTCGCCGGCCCCGACCTGTACCTG
Source organism: Stenotrophomonas sp. 62841_Sma (assembly GCF_056482945.1). Taxonomy (NCBI): domain Bacteria; kingdom Pseudomonadati; phylum Pseudomonadota; class Gammaproteobacteria; order Lysobacterales; family Lysobacteraceae; genus Stenotrophomonas; species Stenotrophomonas sp. 62841_Sma. The sequence continues at coordinate 3,226,916 of NZ_CM151224.1, forward strand.
ACCGGCGGCACGCTGCTGCTCGACCACGGTTTCGGTGTCAGCTCCAACTTCCTGCACCTGTCGCGCATCGACGTAAAAGTTGGCGACCGTGTGGAACAAGGCCAGGTGATCGCTGCGGTCGGCGCCACCGGTCGTGCCACCGGCCCGCACCTGCACTGGGGCATGAACTGGTTCGATACCCGTATCGATCCACTGCTGGTGCTGGAACGCAAATAACGGTCGTGCCGGCCGCTGGCCGGCAACCCCATGATCTTCGCGGCGAATCTGGATGCCGGCCGGCGGCCGGCGCTACCGTGATGTTTCGACGCATGGAAACAAGGAACGTTGCATGCCCGCTACGGGTGATATCCACGTCGTCCACAATGCACGCCTGGGCGCCTACGTGGCCTACCAGCTCACCCACCAGAATACGGAGGACGGCAGCTTCGCCGTCCTTGCACTGGACTGGGTGGGCAGTGCCCTGCCGGATGCCGCCGCCGTTGCAGCCATGCAACCTGCCCGCTTCAGCCCGTTCCGTGCGGCGCCCGCGATCCTGCACCGCTGGGTAGGCAAGCGCGTCCCGCGCGATTTCCAGCAGGTGGGCTGGCGCGAGCCGCTGATCGCCGATCATCCGAAGGCTTACGGCAGCTGGCCGGATGGCGCCGAATGGGTCGGGCAACGCAAGTGGGATGCGCTGGATACCGATGCCGTGCGCGCCTTCCACGCCGCGATGTCCGCGCCGCAAGACCAGAGCGTGGTACTGGAAAGCGATGCCTTTCCGGTGCGTCGCTGTACCCGCCAACTGGACAGCGCGACCCTGAACCGTGCGCCGTCACTGGCTGTATTCGATGCCCTGCCGCTGCTCACGCAGCTGGAGATCAGCACACCGGTGCCGGGCCTGCTGCCGTGGCTGCGTACACGGCCGTTGATCCATACCTTGCAGATCAGTGGCCTGCAGCAGACCGACGTCGATGTGCGAGGAACCCGGCTCCTGCAGATGACGATCGATGTCACCGGCCTGCGCTCGCTCCACCTCAACCCGCAGCTGGATCGCCTGACGCTGATCGGCAGCATCGATCCCGCGCTGATCATCCACGCCGAGGACGAGGGCCGCTGGCTGACCCTCATCAGCACCGATCCGCTGCTGCCAGGCCTGGGCCTGGCGCAGCTCGGTGAGCTGCAGCTGCGGGAGGTGCGCGAACTCGACTTCGCACGCATTGCCCAGCAGTTCCCGCAACTGCAATCGCTCGCGATCAACGGCGCCCCCTGCCTGCTGCATCAGCTGCAGTGCCTCGGCAATCTGCAGCAGCTGCACACCCTCAGCGGCAGCGATCTCTTTCCGCCTGCTGGTTCGGTGTTTCCGGCACCGGAATGCTGGCCGCGCTTGTGCCGGCTGTGGCTGCACAGCTTACCGGCCGATCTTGGCACCGCCATCAGGAAGGCCTACAAGGGCGAGGTGGCAGAAGGCCTGGATCTGGATGTGGGCCAGCTGCGCAAGCCCGAATGGCTGGCCGCAAATCTCGACAACCCCTTCCGCGACTGGGAGGGAAGCACGCACATCAGCACTGCGCAGGCGAAGAAGGCAACCACGCTGTATCGCAAAGCCTGTACGGATGCATTGAAGCTGGCCACCGATGACCGCGCTGCTGCAGAACTGACCGCAGCGCTGGCGCAGATCGGCCGCAACTACACCGAAGGCTTCAACGCACTGGACCGCCGCAGCGGCTTCATCGAAACCGAAGAGCGCGAGCAGATCTACATGGCGTGGATGGGCATCATCGATGCCGTGGAAGCGAAGCGCACACTGGGCACGATGCCGCTGCAGCGCGACGTACTGCGCGAAGCAATGAACGAGGTCAGGACGTTCTGAGGCGCCCTGGAAGGGTAGCGCCGGCCGCCGGCCGGCAACCCCATGAATCCTGCATCACCCTGGCTGTCGGCCAGCGGCCGGCAGCCAGGGCAATCGATCAGCCGCGCGCAGCCCACCACACACGCAGCAGGGTGCGTACCGGCGTGGCTTCGATCGGCTTGCCTGCCGCCTGCGCGGCAAGGCGTGCACGCGCCAGGCTGGACCACACGCGGCGCGGGCGCGGGCCGGGCACGCGGCTGCCCCAGCCCTTCAACAGATGCTGCGCCCAGCGCTGTGCGGCCGTGCTGGCATCACCGTCCAGCAGGCTGCGCGGCACACCGGCTACGCCGGCATCCTGCAGGCGCTGGGCCAGGGTCTGCAGCTGCACCGCACGACCGGCGCCGGTGCGCGGCTTGTCCGCGAACAGGGCTGCCTCCACCGCAGCCACGGCTTCAGCGTAGTTCGCCAGCGCGCGCTCGGCGCCGGCCGCATCCAGCGCGACGGTACGCGCTTCAACCAGATCGGGCAGCGCTTCGGCCAGTTGCGCCCACGGCGCACGCACCGGCTCCAGCAGGCGGCCCAGCGGATGGCGCGAACGATGCGCGGCCCAGCTGCGCAGCTCCTCGCCCCACCACGCCAGCTTGGCGTCGGCCGGCAACGGGTCGCCGCTGGTGTTGAGCATGTCGTCGAATTCCTGCAGCAGCGCGAACCACGCCACCGCAAGCTCGCGTTGCGATTCGGCCACGAACGGGGCGGCCACCGACCATTCCGGCCAACGGCTGCGCCACTTGTCGAGGAAACTGTCCAGCGCGGTACTGCTCACTACGTGATTCCTTACGGCTGGGCCGGGGCTGCCGGCCGGGTCGGCCAGAGGCTGGCCAGTTGCAGAAGTTCGGCGTTCTCGACCAGCACGTCGGCCTGCCAGGCCAGCGGATCGTCGCTGTGCAGGCGATAGCCCCACAACGCCGCCACCGACGGCATGGCCGCGGCACGCGCGGCGATGATGTCGCGCTCGTCGTCGCCCACGTACACGCAGTCTTCGGCGGCGATGCCGATGGCCTGCGCGGCGTGCAGCAACGGCAGCGGGTGCGGCTTGCGCTCGGCCAGGCTGTCACCACCCACCAGTACCGCACAGCGCTGCTGCCAGCCGTGCTGCGGCAGGATCAAGCGCGCCAGATATTCAGGCTTGTTGGTGACAATGCCCCACACCGTACCGGCATCGTCCAACGCGGCGAGCATGCCGGCCACGCCATCGAACAGCACTGCGTGCTGGCCGATCAATGCTTCGTAGCGCTGCAGGAATTCCGGGATCAGCGCGTCACGTGCGGCAACGTCCAGTTCCGGGAACGCAGCCGAGACCATCGCCCGCGAGCCCTTCGACACCACCGGGCGCAGCGCGGCCGGATCGATGGGTGCGCGTCCACGCTCGGCCAGCATCGCGTCGCAGGTGGCGACGAAGTCCGGCGCGCTGTCCAGCAGGGTGCCGTCCAGATCGAACAACACCGCGCGCGGGAAGCGGGCCGCGGTCATGCCGGCTTGACCGCGTAGGCCAGGTAGTTGATGTCGGTACGGCTGCTCAGGCGGGCCTGGTTGCGCCACGGCTCGTAGGCCATGCCGCTGACATCCACCAGCTGCATGTCGGCCTCGCGCAGCCAGCGCGCCAGCTCGGCCGGCTTGATGAATTCCTGGTAGTGGTGCGTGCCCTTGGGCAGCAGCCGCGCCACGTACTCGGCGCCGACGATCGCCACCGCGAAGGCGGCGGCGGTGCGGTTGATGGTCGACAGGAACAGGTGGCCGCCCGGCTTCAGCAGGCGCTTGCAGGCCTCGATGATCGCGCCCGGGTCGGGCACGTGCTCGAGCATTTCCATGCAGGTGACCACATCGAAGCTGCCCGGCTGCTCGGCGGCCAGATCTTCGGCAGCCTGCACCCGGTAATCGACCTTGGCGCCGCTTTCCAGCGCATGCAGGCGCGCGACCTTGACCAGTTCCGGGGCCAGGTCGATGGCGGTGACGTCAGCACCGGCCTGGGCCAGCGCTTCACTCAACAGGCCGCCACCACAACCGATGTCGAGCACGCGCGCACCGCGCAGCGGCACGCGATCGGCCACGTACTGCAGGCGCACCGGGTTCAGCGCATGCAGCGGCTTCTGCGGGCCGTCAGCGTCCCACCAGCGGTTGGCCAGCGCGGCGAACTTGTCCAGCTCGGCCTGATCGAAATTGGAGGAAGCGTGGGGGGCAGTCATGAGGGGTCCTTGCGGCGCCGGGGTTCAGGCGCGGATATGACGGATGCGCTCGCGCCACTGGCGCGCGTTGGCGATGATGCCCGGCAGGTCCATGCCGACCAGCTCGCGCTGCACCAGCTTCGGCTTGCCGGCAATCCAGACGTCGCTGACCTGCTGGCGGCCGGTGGCGTACACCAGCTGCGACAGGACGTTGTGCAGCGGCTGGGTTTCCAGCGCGGACAGGTCGACGCAGACCAGGTCGGCCTGCTTGCCGACTTCGATGGAACCGATGCGGTCGCCGAAGCCCAGTGCGCGGGCGCCACCCAGGGTGGAGGCGCGCAGCGTGGTCGCCGCATCGAGCGCGGTGGCATCGTCGGCCACGGCCTTGGCCAGGATCGCCGCGGTGCGGTTCTCGCTGAACATGTCCAGGTCGTTGTTGCTGGCGCAGCCATCGGTGCCGATCGCCAGGTTCACGCCGGCGCGCTGCAGGGCGCAGGCCGGGCAGAAACCGGAGGCCAGCTTCAGGTTCGATTCCGGGCAATGCACCACGCTGACGCCGCGCTCGGCGCACAGGTGGATTTCCGCATCGGTCAGCTGGGTCATGTGCACCGCGATCAGGCGGTCGTTGACCAGGCCGAGCCGATCCAGCCGCGCCAGCGGGCGCTGGCCGTGCAGCTTGATCGAATCGTTGATCTCCTGCGCGGTCTCGTGGGTATGCAGGTGCACCTGCATGTCGAGCTGGTCGGACAGCATCCGCACCCGCTCGAAGTTGGCATCGTTGACCGTGTACGGCGCATGCGGTGCGAACGCGGTGCCGATCAGCGGATCGGTGCGCCACTGGTCGTGCAGTTCACCGGCCTTGGCGAAGTATTCGTCGTCGGTCTTGGCCCAGGCGGTGGGGAAATCGATGATGACCGCGCCCACCAGCGCGCGGAAACCGTGCTTCTTGTAGACCGCGGCCTGCACGTCGCCGAAGAAGTAGTTCTCGTTGGCACAGGTGGTACCGCCGCGCAGCATCTCGGCGATGGCCAGGGTGGTGCCGTCGGCAACGAATTCGGGGCCGATCACCGCCGCTTCCACCGGCCAGATGTGTTGCTGCAGCCAGGTCATCAGCGGCAGGTCGTCGGCGACGCCACGCAGCAGCGTCATCGGGTTGTGCGTGTGCGCGTTGACCAGGCCCGGCATCAGCGCAGCCTCGGGGCGACTGACCACCTGGGTGGCACGGAACCGCGCACGCGCCTCGGCACGCGGCAGGATGGCCACGATTTCACTGCCACGCACGGCAACGGCATGGTCTTCCAGCACCACCGCGTGCGGCTCGATCGGAACGACGTAACCGGCTTCGATGAGCAGGTCGCAGGCTTCGGGGAGGTGCGGGCTATCGCTCATGCGGGCTCACTGGCTGTGGGGCGAGATACTTCTGGGGGACACGCCCCTGAGTCAGGGGCTGCCGCGAAGCGGCGGGGTCTGGAGACTCGTGAAGCGGGGCCCATGATCTGCCGAAGCAGATCATGGGAGCGCCAGCGCGAATGCGATGGCGCGTACCCGGCCAGCGGCCGGCACTACCATGATCCGGCTGCGCCGGATTACTTGACGCGTGCGGAGTATTCGCCCGAACGGGTGTCGACGCGGATCACTTCTTCCTGGTTCACGAACAGCGGCACGCGTACCACGGCGCCGGTTTCCAGGGTGGCCGGCTTGCCGCCGCCGCCCGAGGTGTCGCCACGGACGCCCGGATCGGTTTCGGTGATCTTCAGTTCAACGAAGTTCGGCGGCTGCACGAAGATCGGCTCACCGTTCCACAGGGTGACCACGCAGGACTCTTCGCCCTTCAGCCACTTCTCGGCGCCGCCCATGCCGGCCTTGGTGGCCTGGACCTGCTCGAAGGATTCCGGGTCCATGAAGTGCCAGTACTCGCCGTCGCTGTACATGAAGTTCATGTCGGTATCGACGACGTCGGCTGCATCCAGCGAGTCGGTCGACTTCATGGTGACTTCCTGGGTACGGCCGTCCTTGATCAGGCGGTACTTCACGCGGGTGAAGGCCTGGCCCTTGCCCGGCTTGACGTATTCGGTGTCGATGATGACGGCCGGTTGGTTGTTGACCAGGATCTTCATCCCGTTCTTGACGTCGTTCATGCCGTAGCTGGCCATGCGTAAACTCCTGAGTGGCAAAAACGCCGCGGGTGCGGCGAGCCGTTAGAATGGAAAGCCCACCGGATGCCGGTGGGCGACTGTTTTTCTGCCCCCATGATAACCGCAGGCCCCCTCTCCATGCAGCTTTCCGCCTTCCCACGGCCCCAGTCGCCAGGTGCGCCCGCGCGCTGGCAGCAGCTCTGGCGCCAGGCGCTGCGCGACCCGCACGCCCTGCTGGCCCGGCTGCAGCTGGACCCGGCCGCGCTGGGTGTCTCGGAGGCGGCCATGGCCCAGTTCGCGCTGCGCGTGCCGGAGGGCTTCGTGGCCCGCATGCGCCCCGGCGATGCGGCCGACCCGCTGCTGCGCCAGGTGCTGCCGATCGACGAGGAAATGCACCCGGCGCCCGGGTTCAGCTTCGATGCGGTGGGCGATGGCGCCGCCAAGAAGGCCACCGGCGTCATCCAGAAGTACCGTGGCCGCGCCCTGCTGGTCGCCACCGGCAGCTGCGCGATCAACTGCCGCTACTGTTTCCGCCGCCACTTCGACTATGGCGCGGAGAACGCCGCCAAGGGCGGCTGGCAGGAGGCCGTAGCCGCCATCGCCGCCGACCCGGACATCGACGAGGTGATCCTGTCCGGCGGTGACCCGCTGTCGCTGGCCACGCACAAGCTGGTGGAACTGACCGACGCCCTGCGCCAGATACCGCACATCCGCCGCCTGCGCATCCATACCCGGCTGCCGATCGTGCTGCCGGAGCGCGTGGACGATGAACTGGTCTCCTGGCTGGGCAGCCTGCCCTGGCCGCTGGCGATCGTGGTCCACGCCAATCACGCCAATGAATTCGACGCCAGCGTGGACGCAGCGATGGCGCGCCTGCGTGGCACCGGTGCGCAACTGCTGAACCAGGCCGTGTTGCTGCGCGGGGTCAACGACAGCGTGCAGGCCCTGCAGGACCTGAGCGAGCGCAGCTTTGCTGCTGGCGTGCTGCCCTATTACCTGCACCAGCTGGACCGGGTCGAGGGCGTGGCCCACTTCGAAGTGGACGACACCCAGGCCAAGGCGCTGATTGCCGGCCTGACCGCACGCCTGTCCGGCTACCTGATCCCCAAGCTGGTGCGCGAACTGCCCGGCGACCCAAGCAAGCGCCCGCTGTAACAAAAAAGGGGACGGAGGGAATTAAGTCGCTTATGCATTTGCGACTTAATTCCCTCCGTCCCCTTTTTGGAGGTCAGACGCCCGATTCGATCATCCGCACCACTTCGGTGGCGGTCACCGGGTGGCTCAGCCAGTAGCCCTGGCCAAGGTCGCAGCCGCGCTGCGCCAGCAGCTCGAACTGTGCCTGCTGCTCGATGCCCTCGGCCACCACGGTGATGCCCAGCGCGTGGGCCATGGCGATGATCGCCGTGGTCAGCGCAAGGTCGTCGGGATCGCGCTGCATGTCGGCAACGAAGCTCTTGTCGATCTTCACGCCGTCCACGGGCACCTGGCGCAGATGACTGAGCCCGGAGAAGCCCGTACCGAAATCGTCCAGCCACACCTTCACGCCGGTGCGGTGCAGCTTGTCCAGCAGCTGCGCGGCAACCATCTCGTCGCCGATCACGGCGGTTTCGGTCAGCTCCAGGTGCAGGCGCGACGCCGGCAGCCCGGACTCATGCAGGCACTGCGCGACCAGTGCCGGCAGTTCGCCGCCACGCAGCTGCCGCGGTGACACGTTGACCGACACGAACAGATCATCGCCCGCTGCCCCGCGCGGCCACTGCGAGGCCTCCATGCAGGCCGCACGCAGCACCTTCGGGCCGATGATCTCGATCAGGCCACTCTGCTCGGCCACCTCGATGAACACCGAGGGCGGGATCGTGCCCAGGGTCGGATGCTGCCAGCGCAGCAGTACTTCAACGCCGACCATGCGGCGGTCGCGCATGCGGAAGATCGGCTGGTAGGCCAGGCGCAGCTCACCGCGCTCCCAGGCGCCGCGCAGCTCCTGTTCCATATGCACGCGACGCTCGACCGCATGGTCCATCGCCCGGCTGTAATAGCGATAGCAGTTCTTGCCGGCCATCTTCGCCTGGTACATGGCGATGTCGCCGTTTTTCAGCAGCGTGGTCGCATCAGCAGCATCGTCGGGGAACAGGGTCACGCCGATCGAGGTGCCCAGGAACAGTTCCCTGCCCTGCACCACCAGCGGCTTGCCCAGCTCGCGCACCAGCACTTCGGCCAGCAGCCGCGCGTTGGCGGCCACATCACCGTCGCCGACCAGGATCACGAACTCGTCGCCGCCGAAGCGGGCCAGCAGGGCTTCATCGCCCCCGGCCTCGGTGACCGCACGGCCGATACGCTGGGCGAACTGCAGCAATGCCTCATCGCCGGCCTCGTGGCCAAGGGTGTCATTGACCCGCTTGAAATCGTCGATATCGGCGAACAGCAGGCCCAGCCGGTGATTGGCGGCACGGGCCGCCATCAACCGATGATCAAGCGCCTCGCGGAATGCCAGCCGGTTGGTCAGCCCGGTCAGCGCGTCGGTATAGGCCATGCGCCGCACTTCGCGGTCATGGCGTGCGATCGCATCGCGCATCCGGGCGAAACCGCGGACCAGTTCGCCGACCTCGTCGTCGCGGGTGTTCTCGGCCAGGGGTGTCTGGTAGTCACCGGCCTCGATGCGGCGGGCGGCGACGGCAAGATCACGGATCGGCGCGACCAGGGTGCGCTGCACGTACAGGATCACCACCACGCCGATCACCACCAGCAGGCCCAGCATCAGCAGCAGCCAGCCCAGGTGACGGCTGCCAACCTGCTGCAGGCGCTCGCCCAGGGTGGCGTTGGCCGCCTGCTCGCGCTGCTGCACCTCATCCAGCGCCATGCCGACCCGGACGCCGCCAATGCGCTGGTTGCCGATCATGATCGGCATGGTGTTGTCGAGCACCTTCGGTGACTCCTGCACGACCAGCATCTGCGCGGCCGCGGCCTTGGGTGCCAGTGGATCGGCCATCGGCTGACCGAATCCAGACACCTCGACCGAGCCATCGTGTACCAGCCGGCCGCGTTCATCGAACACCAGTACATAGCGCACCACGGGCTGGCGCGCGGTACTGCGCACCAGTACGCCCACCTGGTCCAGGTCACGGTAGTACAACGGGTTGGCCAGCGCGTCGGACAGCTCACGCGCCATCGCCTCGCCGCGGCTGCGCACGCTGCGGTCGAACAATTCATGGATGACGCCGCCGCTGAGGTTGCGCACCTCGCCCTGCATCGCGGCCTGCCGCCCCAACAACACCGCAAGGATCGCGATCACCACGACCATCGCCCCGCCCATCGCGAGCAGGAACCGGGCCTGCATCCCCGAGCCAAGCCACTTCATTCCACTTCCATCCGCACGCGCGTCAATCCTTGTTTCAATTCATCCAACCGCTGCTGCGCATGCGCATCGACGCGGTGGAACCCGGAAGTGCCAAAAAACCGATGCAGCGCCCCCTGTGCCTGCGGGTCGCTGGCTGCCTGCAGCAGTACTTCCTGCAGGCGATCGCGCACGCGTGGATCAAGGTCGGCGCGGACCATCTCCACCGCACGCGGGTAGGGCTCGGTGCGCAGCAGCTCGCGGAAGTCGCGCCGGAACGCTGCCGGCATCCGCCGCTCGTCGTTCCAGTCCACGCTGCTCACCGCCCCCACGTCAACCACCCCCTTGTGCACGAACGTCGCGATGTTCAGCTCGCTGCGTGCAAATACGTAACCCACACTGTCCCGGCCCGGCATGTCCCATGCTCCGGCCAGGATCTGGGGCGACAGGCCCTCCTGCAGCAACGTCATCACCGGCACCAGATAGGCACTGGTGGACGCCGTGTTCTGCAGGGCCAGGCGATGGCCCCGCAGATCCTGCACGCGCTGGATCGGGCTGTCGCGGCGCACGAAGAACACCGTCTGGTAATCACGCACGCCGTTGCGCTCGGTCAGCAGCAGTGGACGGGCGCCACTGCGCTGGCCCAGCGCCACCGCCGTACCGGAGGTTTCCGTGACCCAGTCGACCCTGCCCCGCCGCAGATAGCTGGCCATCTGCTGCGGGTCGCGTGCCATCAGGATCCTCCCCTCCTTGATGCCAACGTCGTGCATGCGCGCCACCACGTAGTCCAGCAATGGTTGCAGCTGCTCGTAATGGGCCTTGGGATCATCGCTGATCCGGCCCAGCACCAGCACCGGGTCCGGTGCTGCACGCACCGTCCCGGCCAGCAGGACCATGGCCAGGCTCAGCAGTCCCCCCTGCATTGCCTTTCGCAGACCCGACACAGGCTTCATCCCCCCTGGGTATCCGGACAGACTACCCGAAAAAATGAGAACGTCGTCAGCTGTCCTTGCCGCCTGCCTGGGCCAGTCGCGCCATGCGCTGGGTGTCGGCGAGGATGCCGCGCAGCAGGCGCACTTCCTGCTCGCTCGGCTCACTGCGCAGGAACAGGCGGCGCAGCTTGCGCATCGCCGATTCCGGGGCGCGGCCCTTGTGGAAATCGATCTCGTCCAGCGTGTCGCCAAGCTGGGCGAAGAAGCTCTCCATCTGCTCGTGGCTGGCCGCCTGTTCGCGGAAGCCGGGCTCGGCATCGGTGGCCGGCTGCGCGCCCAGCAGCTGCATTCGCGTTTCATAGGCCAGCACCTGCACGGCGGCAGCCAGGTTGAGCGAGCTGAACTCCGGGTCGGACGGGATGTGCACCGCTGCATGGCAGAGCTGCAGTTCCTCGTTGGTCAGGCCGGTGCGCTCACGGCCGAACACCAGCGCCACCTCGGCGCCCTCGCCGGCCTTGGCCACCGCGCGGGCGGCGGCATCGGCCGGCAGGTACTCCTCCAGCTGGACGCGGCGTGCGCGGGCGGTGCAGCCCAGCACCAGGCGGCAATCGGCCACCGCCTCGGCCAGGGTGGCCACCACCGGGGCATCCCCCAGCACGTCTTCGGCACCGGCCGAGCGGCGGAAGGCCTCCTCGTCCAGTGGCTTTTCGGGGGCAACCAGCACCAGGCGGGCCAGGCCCATGGTCTTCAGGGCGCGGGCGGCGGCGCCCATGTTGCCGGGGTGCTGGGTACCGACCAGGACGAATCGGAGGCGGGTGGCGGCAGGAAACTGGGACATGAACAGGGAAAAGGTCGAGCTGGACGATGACCAATGGTAAACTGTGCGGCCGGCCACTGCGCCGGACCCGCTCTTTTCCCCCGCCAGTCCATCTCTTCTGCCTTTCCGGGAGCCCACGCCATGCAGAAACCCGCCGTAACCGTCATGGTCAAGGCCGCCCGCCTCGCCGGCAACGTCCTGTTGCGCAACATCAACAAGCTCGAGGCACTGAACGTGGTGCAGAAGGGCCGGATGGACTACGCCAGCGAAGTGGATGCGGACGCGGAAAAGGTCATCGTCAAGGAACTCAAGCGCGCCTACCCCGAATACGGTGTATTCGGCGAGGAAGGCGGCGTGCAGGGCGAGCGTCGCCACATGTGGGTCATCGACCCGCTGGACGGCACCAGCAACTACCTGCGCGGCGTGCCGCACTACTGCGTGTCGATCGCCCTGGTCGAGAATGGCGAGCCGACCGATGCGGTCATCTTCGACCCGCTGCGCAATGAACTGTTCACCGCCAGCCGTGGCGCCGGCGCCGTGCTGAACGACCGCCGCATCCGCGTGGCCGAACGCAAGGATCTGGAAGGCACCATGATCCACACCGGCTTCGCGCCGCGTGAGCGCAACCGCGCCAGCGCCCAGCTGAAGGCGGTCGACGCCCTGCTGGTACACGGCGAAGACATCCGCCGCACCGGCTCGGCGGCACTGGACCTGGCCTACGTGGCCTGCGGCCGCGCCGACGCCTACTTCGAAGCCGGCGTGAAGGCATGGGACATCGCTGCCGGCCTGCTGCTGGTCCGCGAGGCCGGTGGCAAGGTCTGCGACTTCAAGGGCGCGACCCTGGGCCGCATGGACAACCGCGGTCCGGAGACCCACCAGATCGTGGCCGGCAACCTGAAGGTGGCCGAGTCGCTGCAGAAGGTGCTGGTGAACACCGGCTACGCCGCCGAGTTCGACGCCAAGTTCTAAGCGTCCCGGCAACGCGGCTCACTGAAACGGCACCTGCGAGGGTGCCGTTTTCGTTTGTGCGCCGACGCATTGGCGCGCCAGGCGATGCCTGGGGATCATTTCCGCGACCACGGAGGGGTGTCACTTTCTTTGCTCGTGCACCGCGCTGCAGGAGCAGCGCGGAACGGCGTAGCCGGCCCGTAGGGTGGCGCACATGGATGTGCGCCATCAAGAAAGTAACCAAAGAAACACGCCGCCAGCCGCGAGCCGTCGCTACGCGCCGGTACCCTGCGCTTCTCGGCGAATCAGGGGACGGCGCCGAACTCGCTGCGCTCAAACACCGGCGCCTCTTCGCCCCTGATTCCCCTGCGATGCTCGGCTCGCTCAAGGCGGACTGGAAGGTCAAGATCAACGGCAACAGCATCCACGCGTGGCGTGGGTCAACCGGGTGCTGCTGTGGCATTTGACCTTGGGTCCGCCTTGAGCGAGCCGAGCACCGCAGGTCCGGCGAGGGCGAAGAGGTGCGGGTGTCTGAGCGCAGCGAGTTCCCGCACCGTCCCTCGACGGACCGAGGAGCGCAGGGTACCGATGCGCAGCATCGGCTCGCGCCCCGGCGGCGTGTTTCTTTGGTTACTTTCTTTGCACGAGCAAAGAAAGTGACACCCCTCCGCGGTCGCGGAAATGATCCCGGCACCACCGATGCGTGCGCGCGCAAACAAAAACGCCCGGCGCGAGGCCAGGCGTTCCTGCACTGCCTTGGAAGCGGACGCTTACGCCACCGTCGACGCCCGCAGCGCGGCGATGCGCTCTTCCAGCGGCGGGTGGCTCATGAACAGCTTCTTCGCCGTCGAACCGGCAATACCGAACGCCGCGATCTGGGTCGGCAGCGTGCTCTGGCCGTGGTTGAGCTGCAGGCGCTCCAGCGCGGCGATCATCTTCTGGCGGCCGGCCAGCGAGGCACCGCCTGCGTCGGCGCGGAACTCGCGATGGCGCGAGAACCACATCGCGATCATGGTGGCGAACAGGCCGAACACCATCTCCAGCACGAACACGATGATGTAGTACGCAAAGCCGCGGCCGCCGCCTTCGCGGTTGCCCGACAGCGCGCTGTCGATGATGCCGCCAACCACGCGCGCCAGCACGATCACGAAGGTGTTCAGCACACCCTGCAGCAACGCCATGGTGATCATGTCACCGTTGGCGACGTGGGCGATCTCGTGGCCCAGCACCGCTTCGGCTTCGTCTTCGCTCATGTTGTGCAGCAGGCCGGTGGACACCGCCACCAGCGCGTTGTTGCGGTTGGCACCGGTGGCGAAGGCATTGATCTCCGGACCTTCGTACACGGCCACTTCCGGCATGCCGATGCCGGCCGCCTTGGCCTGGCGCTCGACGGTGGCCAGCAGCCAGCGCTCGGTCTGGTTGCGCGGCTCGGTGATCACCACCGCGCCGGTGGAGCGCTTGGCCATCCACTTGGACAGCAGCAGCGAGATGAAGGAGCCACCGAAACCGAAGATGCCGGCCATGATCAGCAGGCCGCTCATCTTGCTGGGGTCGGTTCCCAACAGCGACATCACGATGCTGGCCAGGATCAGCACGGCAAAGTTCGTGGCCAGGAAGAGGGCAATACGGGTGAACATGGGAAATTCCGGCTCGGAAGGGGTCGATATCGATCAATTTGCGGTGCGGTCAGCTTGAATTCAAGCGCCAACCTGACCGACGATTCAGCCAGCATGACCTCCCCCATTCCCTGCGGCCGCTTCGCCCCTTCGCCGACCGGCCTGCTCCACCCCGGATCCCTGCTCGCCGCCTTCGGCAGCTGGCTGCTCGCCCGCCATCACGGCGGCCTGTGGCGGCTGCGCGTCGAAGACGTCGACCCGCCGCGCACCGTGCCCGGTGCAGCGGAATCACAGCTGCAGGTGCTGGCCGCGTTCGGCCTGGCCCACGATGGCCCGGTGCTCTGGCAGAGCACGCGCGGCGAGGCCTACCAGGCCGCGCTGGATGAACTGCTCGCCAGCGACCAGGCCTTTGTCTGCCACTGCAGCCGCAGCGACCTTGCCGCCAGCGGCGGCATCCATCACCGCTGCGTCGCCCGGCAACCACGACCGGACCCGGCCGTCCGCTTCCGCGTGCCGCCCGGCAGCCTTGTGCACTTCGACGATGGCCTGCGCGGCCCGCAGCAGCAGGACGTGCATGCCGAGGTCGGCGACTTCGTGCTGCGCCGCGCCGATGGCTGCTGGGCCTACCAGCTGGCGGTGGTGGTCGATGACGCCGCGCAGGGCGTGACCGAAGTGGTGCGCGGTGCCGACCTGCTCGACTCCACCGCACGGCAGATCCTGCTGCAGCAGGCGCTGGGTCTGGCGGTGCCGCGCTACTGGCACCTGCCGCTGCTGCTGGATACGCCGGGCCACAAGCTGTCCAAGTCACTGGCGGCGCTGCCGGTGGATAGCGAACGCCCGCTGCCGGTGCTGCGCCAGCTCTGGCAGCTGCTCGGCCAAGCCCCTGAGGCGCTGGCGCAGGCACACGATCTGGACGCGCTGCTGGCCGCCGCTCGGCGGGCCTTCGACCCGGCGCGGTTGTCGCGTAGCGACATCCTGTTGCCGGCCGGCGCACTTTCCGCGCCGATGTTGCAGAATCACCCTTCCCCCACCTGATACCCGGACAGCACTCCATGACATCTCGCGTCGCACTGGTCACCGGCGGAACCGGCGGCATCGGTACCGCCATCTGCCAACGCCTGGCCGACCAGGGCCACCGGGTCGCCACCAACTACCGCGACGAGGCCAAGGCCCGCGCCTGGCAGCAGGCGATGACCGAACGCGGCTACAGCGTGTCGATCTTCCCGGGCGATGTCTCCGATCCGGACAGCGCCGAAGCGCTGGTGCGCGCGGTCGAGGCCGAACTGGGTCCGGTCGAGATCCTGGTCAACAACGCCGGCATCACCCGCGACACCACCTTCCACCGCATGCGCGCGGACCAGTGGCACGATGTGATCAACACCAATCTCAATTCGGTGTTCAACGTCACCCGGCCGGTCATCGAGGGCATGCGCCGCCGCGGCTGGGGCCGGGTCATCCAGATCAGCTCGATCAACGGCCTGAAGGGCCAGTACGGTCAGGCCAACTACGCGGCGGCCAAGGCCGGCATGCACGGCTTCACCATCTCGCTGGCCCGCGAGAACGCCGGTTTTGGCATCACCGTCAACACCATTTCGCCCGGCTACGTCGCTACCGACATGGTGATGGCGGTGCCGGAGGAGGTGCGTGCCAAGATCATCGCCGACATCCCCACCGGACGTCTGGGCAAGCCGGAGGAAATCGCCTACGGCGTCTCGTTCCTGGTCGCCGATGAAGCCTCGTGGATCACCGGTAGCAACCTGGACATCAACGGCGGCCACCATATGGGTTGGTAAGCCGCGCAGCGGGCCATCGCGGCGAACGCCGCCGGCCCCTGCCGATGGTCATGCTGCGCAGCACGCAAACCCTTGTTGCGCAACATGATCGCCGCCGAAAGCCAAGCCTGGCGGGGGCTGAGGCGGTTGCAACGGCTGCTGCACTGCGCCATGCTGCGCGTCTACTGTGACGAGTACCGCTTCATGGCTGCGACCCGCATCATCAAGAAGTATCCGAACCGCCGTCTCTACGACACCGAGATCTCCAGCTACATCACCATCGAGGACGTGCGCCAGCTGATCCTGGACGGTGAAGACTTCGAAGTCCGCGACGCCAAGAGCGGCGACGACCTCACGCGATCGGTCCTGCTGCAGATCATCGCCGACCAGGAACAGGACGGCGAACCGATGCTGTCCACCCAGCTGCTGAGCCAGCTGATCCGCTTCTACGGCGATTCCCTGCAGGGCTTCATGGGCAACTACCTGGAGCGCAGCATGCAGGTCTTCCTCGACCAGCAGCAGCAGTTCCGCCAGCAGATGGGCAACCTGCTGGGGCAGACCCCGTGGGCGATGATGAACCAGCTGACCGAGCGCAACCTGGAGTTGTGGCAGGAATTCCAGCGCAACATGGGCACGGGCTTCGGTGGCCCGCGTCCGGGCGGCACCGGAACGGGAACCGGCGCAGGTACCGGCAACAAGCCGAACGAACCGGGCACCGGCACCGGCGGCAAGACCCGCCGCTGAGCTGCAGCATCGGCTGATACGAAAACGGCGCGCCCCTGGCGCGCCGTTTTGTTTGGCATCGCGCCAACGATACGTCAGCGTTTCGCCTTGCACCCCGTGCATACGCGCTCGACCTTGTAACCCTTCGCCTTCAGCTTCTCGACCACGCCGTCGTTGCCCAGCAGGTGCAGCGTGCCTACCACCACCAGCGTACCGCCCTGCCCGGCCTGCAGGTACGGCAGCAGTTTCGGCACCCAGGCGTCATTGCGGCCGGTGTTGATGCGCTGATACAGCTGCGGATACTGCTGGCGCATTTCCGCCGCCATCCGGGTCCACAGCACGCGCTCGTCACCGCGGCGCCAGGCGTCGTGCAGCTGGCGTGCCTGCTCGTCGGCCTTGCCGGCCTGGTCCAGCGCTTCGGCCAGCATCTGCCGCTGTTCCTGCAGCGTCATTCCGTCGAGCATGCCGATCTGGGTGTCGATGTCTTCCAGTCCCGCAGTCTTGCGCCCGGTCTTCTGCGCACGCTCCATGAAGTGACGGTCCAGGCCCAGTGCCGGGTCCAGGCCCAGCTTCTGCATCTGCCCGACCGAAATGCTCAGGCCGACAAACCACGGCTTCATCCCCTGCATCTGCGCCAGCGGCAGCTTGTTTTCGGTGGCGAACACCTGCAGCTTCTGCCAGGTCGCGGCATCGAGATCGCGCTTGAGCTCGCTGCCATCGGTGCGCACCGCAGCCTGCACCATGCGGCTGGCCAACTGTGGCGACTGCATGTCTTCCGGCGACAGTTCGAACACGACCCGCTGCGAAGCCTCGAACGCCTGTTCGACATCGGGCGACAACGGGTAGTCCTGCGGCTTCAGCAGGTGGAAGGAACCGAGCAGGTAGAGGCGCGAATCGCCCGGACCGGTCACTTTCCACAGCAACGGCACCGGCGGCTTGGCCGCCGCTGCGCCAGTGGTATCGGCTTGCACGGTACGCGCTGCAACCAGCGGTGCCAGCGCACAGGCCGCCAACAGAACGGAGGCACGCAACAGGGATCTGATCGGCATATCAGCCTTCTCCTTCAGGCAGGTGGTACGCCTTCTCGCCCGCTTCCACACGCAGGTCCAACCGGTTTTCGGGTGGCGCCAACGGGCAGGTCGCGTAGGCGGTGAACGCACACGGTGGGTTGTAGGCATGGTTGAAATCGATGCGCACGGTGCCATCGGCAGCGGGGGCATCGGTATCCAGATAGCGACCGGCCGGATAGCTGCCACGGCCACTGGTGCGATCGGCAAAGATCAGGAACAGCGGCTGCCCCGGCGCACCGATCGCCTCCAGCCGCCAGCTGCGGCCATCGCGCTGGAACTCGACCGCGCCGGCATTGGGCATTTCGGTGGTCAGGCCGGTGATGTCGACGATGGGCAGGGTCTTGCCCGGCGGGTGCGCGATGAAGCGCGCCTGCACCTGCCAGTCCGGGCCGCCCGGCCAGTACTCCAGCCCACCGAAATCGCGACGTGCCGGCGCATCGGCGTGCTTGACCCGCAGCGCATCGCGCGGACCGCGGCGGATGATGCTGAGCTGGCCTTTGCCGCCATCGAAAGCCAGCAGCGTCGGCTGCGCATCCTTGTCGGTGTCGATGCGGATGCGACCGCGCACCGGCTGGCCATCATGGCTGACATCCACGCCGGCTTCGGGTGTGAACCACCATTGGCTGCCTTCACGGCGCAGCAGGCCCAGCTTGTCCGGCCCAACCGCCAGGCGGATGCCATTGGTCGCGCCGCTGCCGACGAAGTGGGATTTGTTCTGCAGCCAGTGCAGGCCGACCAGCGCGGTCCAGCCATCGGGCCGGGTCAGGTCCTGATAGCGTGCCACCCGCCACTGCTGCTGCTCGGCGGCATAGGACGGATCCTCCGCGGCCGAGGCCGGTGCCGGCGGCGTCGCCGGGCTGCAGGCGGCCAACACCAAAGCGGCCAGCAGGCCGCCCATTCCCCGATAACGCATCGATGCTCCCCTCAACGTCCGCGCAGGAACCAGCGGTCGATCTCCGCCAGCGAAAAACGGGCCCAGGTCGGCCGGCCGTGGTTGCACTGGCCGGACCGCTCGGTGATTTCCATGTCGCGCAGCAGCGCGTTCATTTCCGGCACGGTCAGGCGCCGGTTGGCGCGCACCGCGCCATGGCAGGCCATGGTCGACAGCAGTTCGTCGCGTGCACTGGCCACGCGCCGGCTCTGGCCGTGTTCGCGCAGGTCGGTCAGCACGTCGCGCAGCAGGCCTTCCGGTTCGGCATGCGCCAGCAGCGCCGGAATGCTGCGCACGTGCAGCGCACCGGGACCGGCACGGGTCACTTCGAAGCCCAGTGCGGCCAGGGTTTCACTTTCATTCTCGGCGGTGTCGGCTTCGCGCTCGCCCACTGCGAGCGTGATCGGCACCAGCAGCGGCTGCGACTGCAGGCCGATGCCATCGTGCGCGTTCTTCAGCCGCTCGTAACCGATGCGTTCGTGTGCCGCATGCATGTCGACCACGATCAGGCCTTCGGCGTTCTCGGCCAGGATGTAGATGCCATGCAGCTGCGCGATCGCGTAGCCCAGCGGTGGCACGCCAGCGTCGGCACTGGTGACCGGCAGCCCGTTCTCGGTCGGCATCGGCGGCAGCGCAGCACCGCGTTCGGCGCCGGCCGGTGCGGCATACAACGCGGCATAAGCCGCCGGTGCATCGGCCACCTGCAATCCCAGCGGTTGCTGCGGGCGCCAACCCGAGAATCCACCACCGCCACCACTCGAACCGGCACCCGGTGCGGCACCGCGTACCAGACCGAAACCGGAGGCACCCGCACTGGAGAGCATCGGTGCCGCGCCTGCATCCACCGGATGCGCGGAGCCGGCGCCGATGTCCTGCACCGACATGCCGGCGCGGGTATCGGCCAGCGCATCCTTCAGCGTGCGGTAGACAAAATCATGCACCAGCCGCGAGTCGCGGAAGCGCACCTCGTGCTTGGCCGGGTGCACGTTGACGTCGACGCGGGTCGGGTCAAGCTCCAGGAACAGCACGTAGGCCGGTTGGCGGCCGTGATACAGCACATCGCCATAGGCCATCTTCACCGCATGGGCGACGCTGCGGTCGCGCACCGAGCGGCCGTTGACGTACAGGTACTGCTGGTCGGCGCTGGCGCGCGAATAATGCGGCTGCGCGATCCAGCCGTGCAGGCGCAGGCCGGCACCGCTGTGGTCGACGCGAACGGCCTGGTTGGCGAAATCCTCGCCCAGCGTTTCGGCCAATCGCGCATCGGAGTACAGATCGCCCGGCTTGTAGCGGCGCGAGGCCTTGCCGTTGTGCGAGACGCGCAGTTCGACATCCGGCCGCGCCAGCGCCAGCGAACGCAGCCATTCTTCGATATGGCCCAGCTCGGTGCGCTCGGCGCGCAGGAACTTGCGCCGCGCCGGTACGTTGTAGAACAGCTCGCGCACTTCCACCGTGGTGCCCG
This sequence comes from Stenotrophomonas sp. 62841_Sma, assembly GCF_056482945.1. NCBI lineage: Bacteria > Pseudomonadati > Pseudomonadota > Gammaproteobacteria > Lysobacterales > Lysobacteraceae > Stenotrophomonas > Stenotrophomonas sp. 62841_Sma. The sequence goes on from NZ_CM151224.1 coordinate 3,246,703, forward strand.
GCGCATGCGCGCGCGGCGTCACTTCGCCGATCTTGCCGCCTTCGATCTGCAGCGCCGAACCGTGTTCGTCATGTGCACGACGCGAGGACAGGGTGAAGCGGCTGACCGAGGCGATCGATGGCAGCGCTTCACCCCGGAAACCGAGCGTGGCCACCGATTCAAGATCGTCCAGATCGGCGATCTTGCTGGTGGCGTGGCGCGATACCGCCAGCGGCAGCTGTTCCGGCGCGATGCCACTGCCGTTGTCGCGGATGCGGATCAGGCGGACACCGCCCTCCTCAAGATCGATATCAACGCGGCTGGCGCCGGCATCGATCGCGTTCTCGACCAGCTCCTTGACCACCGACGCGGGACGTTCGACCACTTCGCCAGCGGCGATCTGGTTGATGAGGATCTCCGGCAACGGCCGGATCGGGCGCAGATGGGTAGCAGACGTCATGCGGGGATGATAACGGAGCGGCCGAGGGTAGAGTCGAGCCATGCTCGACTGACGGGCTACCGGGAAGGCCCAGTCGAGCGCCGCTCGACTCTACAGAAAGCAGTAACCCGCCTTCGGCGGGTTACTTGCTGCCGCCGGCCATGGTGCCGGCGGCGTCGATCTCGGCCTGGGCCCGGGCGGCATACAACGTGCCCGGCGGCGGCTGACGGCTGAAGAACGTGTGCACACCGTCCAGTACCGCACCGGCGATCTTGCGCTGGTAGGCCGGGTCGATCAGGCGGCGCTCTTCATCCGGATTGGAAATGAACGCGGTTTCCACCAGCATCGCCGGCATGTCCGAAGTACGCAGCACCGCGAAGTTGGCGCGCTCGATGTTCGGCTTGTGGTTGTTGCCGATCCGCTTCAGGCCACCCAGCACATGGCCGGCCGCGTCCTCGGACGCCTTCATGTAGCCGCTCTGGGCCAGATCCAGCAGCACGTTGGCGAGCGTGCCTTCGGTCTGCTGCAGGCGCACGCCACCGACCAGGTCGGCCGCGTTTTCCTTGTCCGCCAGCCAGCGGGCGCGCTGCGAAGAAGCGCCCTTGGTCGACAGCACGTACACCGACGAGCCCGTGGCCGAACGGTTTTCCGCCGCATCGGCATGGATCGAAATGAAGATGTCGGCCTTGTTCGCACGCGCCTTCTGCGCGCGCATCGGCAGCGGAATGAACACGTCGCTGTCGCGGGTCAGGTAGGCCTTCAGGCCCGGCGTCGCGTTGACCTGACGGGCCAGCTCACGCGCTACGGCCAGGGTCACATCCTTCTCGCGCTTGCCGGTCGGGCCGATCGCACCGGGGTCCTGGCCGCCGTGGCCTGGATCGATGGCCACCACCAGGTGGCGCATGCCAGCCTGCATGCGGATGCGCGAGGCATCGCTGGGCATGGCCGGACGCGGTGGCACCACCGTGGTCGGAACCGGTGCAGGCGCTGTGGCCGGCGGCGTGGTTACCACGGCGGCGGTACGCTGGCCGGCAAGGATCGCAGCCGGCGATGCGGACGGCGTGCTGCTGGCAGCCGTGCCCGCTGCCGCGACCTGGGCCGGTGCAGTGGACGGGGCCGGGGTCGGAGTGGCCGGTGTGGCAGCGGCGGCGCTGGCCTGCTGCTGTACCTGCGCGGTCAACAGCGCGGTGGCGCGCGCGGCGTCGTTGCGCGACTGCGCGCTCTCGGCCGGCGTCGGTGCGGGCGTGTTGACCGGTGCCTGCGGCTGCACCGCCGGCGTCGCTGGCGGGCGGCTGGCGGCCACGGCCGGGCCATCACCCGGCCATTCGATCACCAGCTTGGATTCATTGCCCTCGCGCTGCATCTGCGGGCGGAACGGCGCCACGGATTCAGCGAGGTCGAAAACGACACGGAAGGTACCCGGCACCGGCTGTCCGGTACGCACGGCCGTGACCACGCCCTGTGCAGCCGGCATCTTCAGGTTGCGTATGGCGCTGGAGTCCGGGAAATCGACCACCAGGCGGTTCGGTCCGGCCAGCGACAAGGTCTTGTAACCGCCGCTGCCGACCAGCGAGATCTCAGCACGGGTGCCGGTGGCGCCGGTATTCAGCAGGACCTGACGGACCTCACCGGCCCACGCACTGACGCTCGCCAGACTCAGTCCGACGGCGGCACAGATGGCAATGAGACGGTTCCCCGGGCGCATGGCTCAGGATTCAATCACCGCGCTGAACGGAATGCAACACCTTTTTCCTTAATAATCCGTAACCTGCCGGTGTTTGTTCTCGTCAGCCGACAGAAATGGCCTGCAAGTCGCCCCCTTGGGGGAGCCGTTCCAGCCATTCATGTCCGACGTCGCTGGCTCCAGTGAGACGGACGCGACGCCCCTGCCCCTCGATCTCCAGCGCCACCACCAGGTCGGTCGGCGGCAGCGCGCCAGCGCCGCGTTCCGGCCATTCCACCAGCCACAACACCGCGCTGCCCTCGTCCAGCCCGAGAAAATCGAGCTCGCCGGCCTGGCCGATCCGGTACAGATCCAGATGCCAGGCCTCGCCACCGCTGGCCAGCGGATAGCGCTCGACCAGGGTGTAGGTCGGGCTGCGGATCGCCCCCTGCACGCCCAGTGCGCGCAGCAGTGCGCGGGCGGTGGTGGATTTGCCGGCGCCCAGGTCGCCGCGCAGTTCGACCAGCGCCTGCCGCGGTCGGGTGGCGGCCAGCCACTGCCCGAGCAGTTCAGTGGCATCGCTGTCGGCAAGGAAGAAATCGATCATCGGGAAAGTTCCGGGTTGGCCAGTCGCCGCAGCGGCGACAGCAGATCAGTTGGAAGCAGGCCGCGCGCGCCGTCGGCGGCAGCGACGTCGCCGGCAAGCGCATGCAACAGCGCACCAGCGGCAGCGGCATCGAAGGCGGCCAGGCCTTGCCCACGCAGGCTGGCGATGATGCCTGTCAGCAGGTCTCCCATGCCACCCACGGCCATGCCGGGATTGCCAGCCGCGATCAGTCGTGGCCGTTGCCCCGGCGCTGCGACGATGCTGCCGGCGCCCTTCAGCACCACCACGGCGTGGAAGCGCTCGGCCAGTGCCTGTGCGCAGGTGAAGCGATCGGCCTGGATGTCAGACGTGCTGCAACCCAGCAGGCGCGCGGCCTCGCCCGGGTGTGGCGTAAGGATGGCGTCGGGCAGCGCGCGCGGATCCTGCGCCAGGAGGTTCAGTGCATCGGCATCGACCACCAGTGGCCTGGCGCTGGCCAGCACCCGCGCAAACAGTGCGCGCGCCCATTCGTCCTGGCCCAGACCGGGGCCGATCGCCACCACCCTGACCTTGTCCAGCAGTGCCGGCAGCGCGTCACCATCTTCCAGTGCATGGGTCATGGCCTCGGGCAGCCGAGCCAGCAACGGGCCAACGTGGTCGCGGCGGGTGCCCAGGCTCAGCAATCCAGCACCCGCGCGCAACGCCGCTTCAGCCGCCATGGAGATGGCGCCGCCGCTGCCATGGTTGCCGCCGACGCACAGCACGTGCCCGGATTCGCCCTTGTGGGTATTGGTGCGGCGCGGCGGCAGCAGGGCTGGCAGGCGCACCTGCGTCCAGAGCTGCGCAGCGGGTGACACGCCCTGCCATGCGGCCGCGGGTAGCTGCAGCGGCGCCAGCGCCTTCCGCCCGCAATGGTCCAGCGCATCGCCGGTGTACAGCCCGCGATGCGGCACGATGAACTGCACGGTCAGCGCCGCCCTCACCGCCTCGCCCGGTACGGCGCCGCGGTCGGCATCCACGCCACTGGGGACGTCCAGCGCCAGAACCGGTGCCGCCTGCGCGTTGAGCGCGGCAATCAGCGTCTTCGCCACGCCCTCCGGCACGCGATCGAAGCCCAGCCCGAACAGGGCATCGACCCAGATATCGGCCTCGGGAAGCGCGCCGTCGAAATCGGTGAGGGTGCCGCCGTCGGATGTGAATTCCGATGCTGCACGCTGTGCCAGCGCGGTTGACGGTGGCTTCCCCGGCAAGGCGATCACCGTCACCTCACGTCCGGCCTGCAACGCATGGCGGGCCAGCACATGGCCGTCGCCGCCGTTGTTGCCCGCACCAACCACCACGCCGATCCGCTGCGCCTGCGGCCAATGCTGCAGCAGGCACTGCCAGGCGGCCTGGCCGGCCTGTGCCATCAGGCCCCAACCGCCCTCGGCGGCCAGCGCCGAGGCCTGCGCATCAAGCGCACGCGCGGCAGCGGAATCGAACAGATCGGCAAGGTTGGCCATGCGGGGATTTTATACTGGTGCACATGTCCCCCGTCCCCGCCCCTGTCGATCCGGCCCAGGCCGTGCAGCGCATCCGCGAACTCGCCCGTGCGCATGGCTTCCAGCGCTGTGGCATCGCCGGCATCGAGCTGGGCGAGGATGAAGCGCACCTGGCCGACTGGCTGGGCCAGGGCCTGTACGGCACGATGGACTGGATGGCGCGCCACGGCACCCTGCGCGCGCGCCCGGCCGAACTGCTGCCCGGCACCGTGCGGGTGATCTCGGTGGGCATGGACTACAGCCACAAGGACGACACCGAGGCTTGGGCAACCCTGGCCGACCCAGGCCGCGCCTACGTGGCCCGTTACGCTTTGGGTCGCGACTACCACAAGCTGATGCGCAACCGCCTGCAGAAGCTGGCCACGCAGATCAACGATGAAGTGGCACCGCTGGGCTACCGCGTATTCGTCGATTCGGCGCCCGTGCTGGAACGCGCACTGGCGCGCAATGCCGGCCTGGGCTGGATCGGCAAGCACACCTGCCTGATCGATCGCCATGGCGGCTCCTGGTTCTTCATCGGCGAGATCTACATCGATATCCCGCTGCCGATCGATGCACCGGCCACGGCACACTGCGGTACCTGCACGCGCTGCATCGATGTCTGCCCGACCCAGGCCATCACCGGCCCGCAGCGGCTGGACGCGCGGCGCTGTATCTCCTACCTGACCATCGAGCACGACGGCGCCATTCCCGAAGAGATGCGGCCGTTGATCGGCAACCGCATCTACGGCTGTGATGACTGCCAACTGGTCTGCCCCTGGAACAAGTTCGCCAAGCGTACCGACGAAGCCGATTTCCGCGCGCGCAACAACCTCGATACCGCGCGGCTGGACCAGCTGTTCGCCTGGGATGAAGCCGAGTTCCTGCGCCGCACCGAAGGCAGCCCGATCCGGCGCAGCGGCCACGAGCGCTGGCTGCGCAACATCGCCGTAGCACTGGGCAATGCACCGCCCTCGGCCGAAGCGCTCGCCGCATTGCACACCCGCATCGATGATCCCTCGCCGCTGGTGCGTGAACACGTGCAGTGGGCGCTGGGCCAGCATACGGTGCGCTGACGTGCGATCCTGAGCCCCCGTTCCGCCCGCAGCACGCCGTTCCCATGCAGCCACGCAACAACGACATCCTCACCCCCAGCCAGCTCAATACCCTGGCCCGCGACCTGCTGGAAGGCAGCTTCCCGGCGATCTGGGTCGAGGCCGAACTGGGCAGCGTGGCGCGCCCTGCCTCCGGGCACATGTATTTCACCCTGAAGGACGCACGTGCGCAGCTGCGCGCAGCGATGTTCCGGATGAAGGCGCAGTACCTGAAGTTCGTGCCGCGCGAAGGCATGCGCGTGCTGGTGCGCGGCAAGGTGACGCTATACGACGCCCGTGGCGAGTACCAGATGGTGCTGGACCACATGGAAGAAGCCGGCGAAGGCGCGCTGCGCCGCGCCTTCGAGGAGCTGAAGGCACGCCTGGAGGCCGAGGGCCTGTTCGACCCGGCACGCAAGCGGCCGCTGCCGGCGCACGTGCAGCGCCTGGCAGTGATCACCTCGCCCACCGGTGCCGCCGTACGCGACGTGCTGAGCGTGCTCGGCCGCCGCTTCCCACTGCTGGAAGTGGACCTGCTGCCGACCCTGGTCCAGGGCAGCAGTGCCGCCGCGCAGATCACCCGCCTGCTGCAGGCCGCCGACGCCAGTGGCCGCTACGACGTGATCCTGCTGACCCGCGGCGGCGGCTCGCTGGAAGACCTGTGGGCCTTCAACGATGAAGCCCTGGCCCGAGCGATCGCCGCCAGCCGCACCCCGGTGGTGTCGGCGGTGGGACACGAAACCGACTTCAGCCTCAGCGATTTTGCCGCCGACCTGCGCGCACCGACGCCGTCGGTGGCGGCCGAGCTGCTGGTACCCGACCAGCGCGAACTGGCCCTGCGCCTGCGCCGCACGGCCGCCCGCATGGTGCAGTTGCAACGGCATGCGATGCAGCAGGCGATGCAGCGCGCCGACCGCGCCCTGCTGCGCCTGAACGCACAGAGCCCGCAGGCGCGGCTGGACCTGCTGCGCCGCCGCCAGCTCGATCTGGGCCGGCGCCTGCATGCCGCGTTCAACCAGCAGCAGGAACGCCGTGCCGCACGCCTGCGCCATGCGGCGGCGGTGCTGCGCGGGCACCATCCGCAACGCCAGCTCGACGCGATGCAGCGCCGCCTGGCAGCCCTGCGCGGGCGCCCGCAGATTGCGATGCAGCGCCTGCTGGAACGCGATGCACTGCGCCTGCGCGGGCTGGCGCGTTCGCTGGAAGCGGTCAGCCCGCTGGCGACTGTGGCACGTGGCTACAGCATCCTGACCCGCAGCGACGACGGTGCCCTGGTGCGGCACGTCGGCCAGGTGCAGCCGGGTGACGCCCTGCAGGCCCGCGTTGGCGACGGCGTGATCGAGGTGCAGGTCAAGTAAAGGGGTGTTCGGCAGGGCTGCGCCCTGCACCTGCAGAGGCTTCAAGCCAAGGCAACGTCAACGTCAACGTTAAAAGCGAGTATTCCGTGGGATGGCGGGGCGGTGTGGCTGTGCAGGACACGCCGTAAACCCATCCATGGGGGCTCGATGGCGCCATCCATGGCGCCAACGGTCCTGCACAACCACACCGCCCCACCTCTGACAGATTCCGGTGGCTGTTGGTAGTTGTCGACCTTGGTCGACACGGTAGATCCACGCATGCGTGGATGAATCTCCATCGGAATCGAATATTTCGAATTGAGATCGAAGAGCATCCACGCATGGCGTGGATCTACTGCAGGTCGCGAGAATCTGTCGAAGGCGGGGTGGGTGCGGTTGCGGGAGTGTCCGCGGCATGGATGCCGCGGCCAAGCCCCCATGGTGAAGTGACCCCCGGGAGTTGGACACCAGATCCAACCCCGAGGGATACATGAACAAATACGACGCGCGTTTCAAACTGCAGGTCGCCAAAGAGGCCTGCAAGACCTCCACATCGGTCAAAGCCATTGCCCGTCGCCACGGCCTGGAGTTCTCCACGGTCAGGCGCTGGGTGGCGACCTATCGGCTGCATGGTTGGCGGGGATTTCATCGCCATGCCCGGTCCTATGACCTCCCGTTCAAACTGGCTGTCCTGGAGAAAATGAGCCAGGACGGCATGTCCGGGCGGGAGGCCACCACCTACTTTCAAATTGGCGATGCCGGCGCGGTGGGGCGATGGCGGCGCCTGTATGCTCAAGGCGGTGCCCAAGCGTTGGCACCCCCTCCGCCGCCGCCCCGAAAGCCGATGAAAAAGACCCGTTCGTCCAAGCCACCTGAGGATATGAGCCGCGATGAGCTGCTCAAGGAAGTCGCCTATCTGCGTGCGGAGACCGACTACCTAAAAAAACTCGATGCCTTGATCCGGGAAGAGCAGGCGGCGCAGGACGCAAAGCGCAAGCCGTCCAGGGATTGAGGCAGGTTCATACGCTGTCGCTTCTGCTCGAAGCAGCTGAGCTGTCACGCAGTACGTTCTATTACCAGAACCATGTCCTGGCCCATCCGGATCAGGATGAGGCAGCCCTGTGCGAGCGCATCCGTGCAATCTACGATCAAAGCCAAGGGCGCTATGGCTATCGCACGGTGACGCTGGAATTGGCCAATCAGGGTCATCGGACCAATCACAAGCGGGTTCAGCGCCTGATGGGGGAGATGGGACTGAAATCGCGGGTGCGTGTGAAGCGCTACCAGGCCTTCAAGGGGGCGGCCAATGTTGTGGTTGGCAATGACCTCAATCGCCAGTTCCATGCCGAGCGCCCCAACCAGAAGTGGGTGACTGACGTGACCGAGTTCAAGGTGCAGGGCATGAAGCTGTACCTGTCGCCGATCATGGACCTCTACAACGGTGAAATCGTGGCTTATCAGATCAAGCGTCGGCCCGTATTTGATCTGGTGGGCCAAATGCTGGAGGAGGCCATCAAGAAGCTTCCCCCGGATGAGCGCCCCATGATCCACTCCGACCAGGGCTGGCAGTACCAGCATGAAAACTACCGGCACATGCTGGAAAAGCACTCGTTGAAACAAAGCATGTCCCGGCGCGGCAACTGCCTGGACAATGCGGCGATGGAGAGCTTCTTTGGGACGCTGAAGTCGGAATTCTTCTACCTGAACAGCTTTGACAGCATCGAGAGTCTGGAAGCTGGGCTGGTGGAATACATCCAGTACTACAACGAAGAGCGCATCAAACTGAAACTGAAAGGTCTGAGCCCGGTAAAGTACCGGGAGCAGGCCCAATCGGCCGCCTGACCCCGTCCAAGTCTCGGGGGTCACTTCATGGACGGGTTTACGGCGTCTCCCGCAACCGGACCCACCCCGCCATCCCACGGAATGCACGCTGTTGCTGTTGCTTCGGCAGGTGCAGGGCGCAGCCCTGCCGAACAACCCTCTACTTTGCCTGCTCGCAGAACTCCTGCCGGTACTCGAGCGCCTTCGGCATCAACGCCTGCAGGTTCTGGATGCGGGTACCCGGGTTGGGATGGGTCGAGGAGAATTCCGGCGGCGCCTGGCCACCGCTGGCCTGGCCCATGCGCTGCCACAGCGGCACCGCCTCGCGTGGATCGAAGCACGCCGCTGCGGCCAGCATCAGCCCCACTTCATCGGCCTGCGTCTCGTGGCTGCGCGCATACGGCAGCAGATACCCATAACCCATCGCCGACATCATCATCTGTTGCTGCTGCGCATCCATGCCGCTGGCGGCGCCGGCCACCTGCCCGATCTGGGTCAGCTTCTGCTGGGCCATCCGCTGTGCACCGTGGCGCAGCAGCGCATGGGCAATCTCATGGCCCATCACCACCGCCATCGCATCACGGGTGCGCGCCACCGGCACCAGCCCGGTGTAGACCGCCATCTTGCCGCCCGGGAGGCAGAACGCATTGGCCTGCTCGGACGGGATCACATTCACTTCCCACTGGAAATCCCGCGCGAAATGCGCCGGCTGCACGCCGTGCTCCTGGGCCAGCGCGGTCTCCACCACATCGACCTTGGCAATCAGCCGCTGGGCGATGTCGCGCACATCGCGCGCGATCGGCGCATTGGGATCCATCGGCCGTTCCTGCGACAGGATCTGCTGGTAGGCCTGCAGCCCCAAAGCGGTCTCCTGCCGCGCATCCAGGCTGCTGTCGATCATCACCTTCTCGCCGGTATACGGATCCACCGTGCGGTTGGAAAACCAGTAGAAGACCGCATAGCCGGCGGCCAGCAACAGCACCCACCAGCGGATGTTGCCGAACAGGCCGCGCCGTTGCGGGCCTTGCGGCGAGCGGGAGAAGGGATCATTGCGCATCGGGTCGGCTTCCAGCAGGCCCCGCCGGCCGGCGGGCACGGCGCAATCTTAGTGCGCCGATGCCAGCAACGGGTGAAGCCGGCCGCCGATCAGATGCCGCGTACCAGGCGGAAGCCGATGCGCGCGTTGGTGGTATCCGAGTCCTGGGATTGCCGCCAGGCGGCACGGGTCTGCTCCGGCGCATTGGCCCAGTTGCCGCCCCGGATCACCCGTGCGCGGCAGCCCGGGTTGAACCAGGCGGCGCCATCGGAGGGCGCGCGCCGGTAGCTGGCATGCCAGCAATCGGCCACCCATTCGCTGAGATTGCCGCCCATGTCGTGCAGGCCGAAGGCATTGGCCTGGAAACTCCCTACCGGTGCCGGCCCCCACCAGCCATCGCCATAGCCGATGAAGGCGTTGTGCCAATGCCGCCCGGACGGCGACACGTCCTTGCTGCCGGTGAAATTGCCGCTGCCCGGCGGCGGCGTGCCGGCATCGCCCCAGGGGTAACGACCACTGCTGCCACCGCGCAGCGCATACTCGAACTCTGCTTCACTGGGCAACCGGTAGCTGCGCCCGGTCTGCTCGGACAACCACGCCGCATAGTTTTCGGCATCGCGGATGCTGACGTGCATCACCGGCGAATTGGCCATCGCGCGGCCACCGTCGTAATCCGAGCGCCAGTCCACGCCGCTGCGGCGGATGAAGTTGCCGCTGCGTTCGTCATAGACCACCGAATGGCCGCGCCGCGTCGCCCGTGGGCGCGCATTGGTCGCCTTCACGTAGCGCTGAAAATCGCTGACCGTGACCTCGGTGATCGCCATCGCAAAGCCTCGATCAAAGCGCACATAGTGCGATGGTCGCTCGGCATCGCTCGAGCCCGGCTCGGCATCGCCGGCGCCCATCTGGAAACCGCCATGCGGCACCACCACCATCTGCGGCCCGCGTCCGCCATCGCGCATGGCGTCGCTGAACACCTGCCCAGGGCGGAAGCTGCCGTAGTGGGTGGCCAGGTCGATACGCTCACGCAGCTGGGCCACCACCGCGTCTCCCGGCAGGGCGATGCGCAGGGCCTCGGCCAGTTTCTCGCGCGCCGGCTTCAGGCCCTGCGGCGTGGACAGGTCGCGCAGGCCGTCATCGCGCAGCTGCAGCAATGCCGCCGCACGGATCTGCTCGATGCGCTCGAACGCGTCGGCGATGGTGGGCGAAGAGTCGCGCACCTTGCTCGCTTCGGCCAGCCAGGTGCCGGCGCTGGCGAAATCGCGCGTGCGTGCCGCGTCTTCGGCGCGGCGGATCAGTCCACTTTCGGCCGCGGCCAGTCCCTGCCGTGCGCGGCTGTTGTCCTCATCCAGTGCCAGTGCCTCACGGAAGTTGCCGATGGCCCCGTCCCCGTCCTCGCCGATCCGGTCCGAGCGCAGGTCCTCTTCGCCGGCGCGGTTATAGGCCACGACCCGCTGGGCAAGCTCCACCCGTCCCTGCAGCGCACGCACCTTCTCGTCCTTCGGCGCCAGCGTCAGCAGCACCAGCGCCTGGCGGCTGGCCTCGGCCAGCGCCTCGCGCTGCTTCAGCGGCCGCACCAGCAACGCATCCGCCTGCTGCTGCAGGCGCTGGCGGGCGCGCTGCAGGCCTTGGCGGGCCTGGCGGTCATCCGGATCCTCTTCCTGTACCGCCAGCCACAGCGGGATGGCGGCATCGGCATCCTCATAGAGCCGTCCTTCGGCGAACGCCTGCTCGGCGGCGCGGCGCAACTGGGCCAGGCTGCGGCCCTGGCGGTCCACCCGCGGCGGCGTCCACTGCTGTACATCCTCGGCGGCATCCTCACCGGCGATGGTCACGCTGCCCTGCCCGGCCTGCGGGCGCTCGTCGCTGTCTGCGTCCGCGGACGGGCGCGCCTGTTCCCCGGCACTCCGGTCCGTTGCCGTGGGGGGCGACGGCGTGCAGCCGGCCAGGGCCAAGGCCAGGGCGGTGCACAGCACGGGCGACAACGAAAAACGCAAGCAGAGCCTCCTTCGGCACGGACGCGCACCGACGTTAGGCTATTCTCCCCTGCCTGAGCAAACCCGAGTAGTAGGCCCTGACCCGTGGCAACCTGGATCACCACCCCCGCCGAGCTGGATGCGTACTTCCAGCAGCGCCCGACCCGCATCGGCCTGGATACCGAATTCATCCGTGAGCGCACCTTCTGGCCGCAGCTGGCCCTGGTACAGATGGCGGTCGGGCAGGACATCCTGCTGATCGACCCGCTGATTCCCGGCATGACCGAGGCGCTGGCGCCGTGGCTGGCCGATGAATCCATCACCAAGGTGATGCACAGCGCCAGCGAAGACCTGGTCGCCTTCAAGTGGGCGTGCGGCGTGCTGCCACGGCCGCTGTTCGACACCCAGATCGGTGCTGCGCTGGCAGGCATCGGCGGCGGCATGGGCTACCAGAAGCTGGTGGCGGAAATCACCGGCGTCGCCCTGGCCAAGGGCGAAACCCGTTCGGACTGGATGCGCCGCCCGCTTTCAGAGTCGCAGCTGCAGTATGCCGCCGACGACGTCGAGCACCTGTTCGCGCTGCATGACGCCATTGATGCCAAGCTGCAGGCACTCGGCCGCCAGCAGTGGCTGCACGACGATGGCGAGCGCCTGCTGGCCAGCGTCGCCAATGACGAAGACCGCTGGCCGCATCTGGCGATGCGCTCGGCGCAGTTCCTCGACGCGGCCGCACAGCACCGCCTGCTGCGCCTGCTGCGCTGGCGTGATGTGCAGGCACGCAACAGCGACCGCCCGCGAAGCTGGATCCTGGACAACGAACTGGCCGCCACCCTGGCGCGCACGCCACCGGCCGACGAGGCTGCATTGGGCAAGCTGTTCGAGCAGTTCCCGAAGGCACCGCGCAAGCTTGCCGGCGCGGTCTGGCAGGCGCTGTCCACACCGCTGGCCGATGAGGCCGGGGCACCGCTGGCGCTACCCGCCAACGACAGCAACAAGCAGGCGGTGAAGAAGCTGCAGGACGCGGTGGCCGAGCGCAGCCGCGAACTGGGACTGCCGGATGGCATCCTTGCCTCGCGCAAGCACCTGGAAAGCTATCTGGAATGTCGCCAATGGCCCGCCGCACTGGCCGGCTGGCGCCAGCAGGAACTGGAATCGCGACTGCAGGCGCTGCTGCCGGCACGCTGACACTGCGGGCGCCGGCACTGCGCCGGCGCCCGCAACACACAGAATGAGCATCTGCCACGCTTGCCGACGCGAGCGCGGGACTGTCCAATAGCGTCCCCGCCAATGTTGGATTGCATCAGATGACAAATGGAGTTGCGAAGAACGGCCTCTCCGCCGAGGACCTGGCGTGGCGCACAGGGGCGCGCGCTGCCTTGCAGGCGAAGCGCTACTCCGAACTGGACGCGCAGCTGGCGCCGCACGAACAAGCCTGGCTGGGCGGCGAACGGCCACTCCCCGGCATCCGCTGGCGCCTGCGCAACCTGCAGGATCCTACCCTGACCCTGGATGAGCGCCTGCAGCAGGCACAGCAGTGGGTCGCCGCCGCCCCCCACAGCTACTACGCCCATCTGCGCCTCGGTGCCTGCTGGGAAGAAGCGGCCGGTGCCCTGCGCAGCGCCGATGTGGCCGCGCTGGTGGAAGACAGCCAATGGCTGGCGGCGCAGCTGGCCCGCGATCATGCCGTGCATGCCTACCTGCAGGCGATTCCGCTGTCGCCACGACCTGCGTTGGCGCTGGATGGCATCAAGCGCATCACCAGCTACCTGCGCGAACCGAACTGGCTGCGTGCGCTGCAGGCCGGGGAGCCCGCCGCATCCGATGACGCCGCGCTGGCCGAGCACTACCCTCAAGCCTGGCCACAGGCATTGCAGCTGCTGTCGCGCTTCGGTGCGCCGTTGCAGACGCTGCCGGATACGCTGCCCCCGTTGCTGCGCGAGCGCAGCCAGGACGATTTCGACGCACCGCTGGCGTACTGGATGCGCCTGGTGCTGGAGCAGCGCCCGGACGATCTGGCCACGCTGGAAGACACCCTGTACTTCCTGTACCCGCGCTGGGGCGGCAGCCATGAGGCGATGGAGAACTTCATCGAGGGTGGCTGGTGCCGTGGCCTGGAACTGGCGCAGAGCAACGCGCTGCGCTGGCACAAGGAACAGGACTGGATGGGCGATCTGCCCCACCGCGAGGATGCCGACGCCGTGGCCGCGCACGAGCGCGCGTACGCGCAGATCCTCGACTGGCACCTGGACCGCAACCTGCGCGCGCAGGTGCTGGCCCAGCGTGCCGGGCTGCGCTACCGGCTTGGCCGCGTTGAAGACATCGAAGACGTCGTGCAGTGGGATCCGCACCACATGCAGGCGGTGCTTGAAGATCTGCAGCAGGCATGGGCACTGGACCGCGATGTGGTCCTGCATGAGGGGCTCAGCAACCTCGAGGCCTGCACCTGGTTCGCCCATGTCGACGGTGCCGAAGCACTGTTCGCACAGGTGGTGGACTATGCCGCGCGCGAAGGCGATTCGGCGATCGGCCTGCTCTGGGCCGCTACCGCCATCGAGCATGGCCTGCTCGGCCAGGCCAGCGACCCGACGCGCGCCAGTATCCTGCTGCAGCGCGCGTTGAAGCTTGCGCAGCAGGACAACACCTCGGCGGTGACGTTCGCCGCCAACCTGTTCTGTGATGTTTCGCAGGCCGCGGGCCTGTCACTGCTGCAGCGCATGGCTGAAACCGGTGACGCTGGTGCGATGTCGGCGCTGTGCGACCTGTACAAGGGCCGCCTCGGTGGCCGCGACCAACCGCAGTTCGCCGATGCGGAAAAGGCCGCCTACTGGCAGGAGCGTGCGGTGGAAGGCGGCGACCTGATCGCCACCTACAACCTGGCCGTGCGCCTCGTCGCCGCAGGCGGCGCGGAGAATGAAGCGCGTGCGCGCGGGCTGTACCTGCGCTGCCTGGATGAGGCCGAGGCCGGCGAGCGGGTGTGGGGCCCGACCTGCCGCAACCTGGCCTGCCTGGCGCTGGATGGCCAGAATGACGCGCACAAACGCGAAGCGGTCGAGCGCGCATTGATTCCGCTGTGGTGGCGCGGTGACGACGACGACAAGCTGTGGGCATCAGGCTACCTGGCCGACATCTACCACGTCGGCAACGGCGTCCCGGCCAATGCATTCCTCGCCCTGACCTGGCTGCAGCGTGCCAGCGAGATCGATCCGGAGTATGTGGACGTGGTGCGCATGGCGCCGCTGATCAACGGCGAGGGTCGCTGGTTCGGTGCCAGCCGCGCACGCAAGCAGCAGGAACAGGACCGCCAGCAGGTGGACAGCGCCACCTGGGCCCTGACCTTCGGCCAGCGCAGCCAGGACAGCAACCTCACTGCGGTCTGAAGCAACGAAAAGGGCGACCCGGTAATCCGGGCCGCCCTTTTCATTCCAGCAGCGCGATGGCGGGACGGCCCGCCACCGCGACAGCGCATTACCAGTTCATGTTCAGCGAGACACCCACGGTGCGCGGCTCGTTGTAGACCGCGGCCATGTAGTTCTCGATCACACCCTTGAGGTTCTTCTCGTTGGTGATGTTGCGCGCGAACAGCGCCACTTCGTAGGCACCGTAGTTGCCCGAGTAGCCGATCTTCAGGCCACCCTCGAAGTCACCCTTGGAGTTGAACTCCTTGCTGTCGTACAGCACGAAGCTGGTGTAGCCCTGCTTGTTCCAGTCGGTGGAGACGAACATGGTGCCGGCATCGCTGACCGGGAAGTCATAGCGGGCGGCCAGGTTGACGTTGTACTTCGGCGCGTTCGGCAGCGGGTTGCCGTCGATCTGGGCGAAGGTGTTGGCACCGACCTTGATGGTCGGGTCATTCACCGTGCACACCACCTGGCCGTTGAGGCCGCAGACCTGCGCATACACGCGCTTGTCCTTGATCTCGCTGTGCAGCAGGCTCAGGCCGGCGCTCAGGGTCAGGTTCGGGATCGGGCGCAGCTCCATGTCGGCTTCGAAACCGTAGGCCTTGGCCTTGTCGGCGTTGAACAGCACGCCGTTGCCGTCCGAATCATTGCCGTTGAGCTGGATGTCGTTGACGGTGTAGGTGAACGCGGTGGCGTTCAGGCGCAGGCGGTTGTCCCACAGGCTGCTCTTCACGCCCGCTTCCCAGGACAGGATCGTCTCGGAATCGGCGGTGGTGAAATCGGCATTGAACACCGCCGAACGGCCCTGGATGGTCGGGCCGCGGAAGCCGCGTGCGACCTTGGCGTAGACGCTCACGTCCGGCGTGATCTGGTACATCGCGCTCAGATCCCAGCTCGGGGTGGTATCGGACATCTTGACGTCGGTGCGGCCCTTGTAAGTGACCACGCCGGCGGCGGTATCAGCGGTCTTCAGCAGACGGGTGTGCTTCTCGTCCTTGGTCTGGCGCAGGCCGGCGGTAACGGTGAACTTGTCGGTGAAGGCGTAGCTGATCTGGCCGAAACCGGCCCACGAGGTGTTCTTGTTGCGCAGGCGCACCCAGTTGTTCGGGTTGCGTGCCGCGCCCTGCAGGAACCACGCGCGCTGGTAGAAGTCGGTGGTGTCGCTGCCGCTGAAGTAGAACGCACCGGCCTGCCACTGCAGGGCGCTGTCGTCATGGCTGGCCAGGCGGAACTCCTGGGTCCACTGGTCCAGGTCGCGGATGCGGCCCATCGACTGGCCGTAGCCGTTCGGCACGCCGTTGACCGGGAAGTTCACCGCAGCGCCGCCGTCGGTGTCGCCGCGGCTGTAGCCGGAGGTGGTTTCGTAGGCGGTGATCGAGGTGAAGTCGATCGCGCCGAAGTCGTAACGCGCCTTCACCGAACCACCGTAGGTCTTGTAGGCCTGCGGGTTGTTGTCGGCTTCGTCGTAGGCGACCTTGTCGCGCGGCACGTCGGTCTTGTTCGAGCCCTTGGTCAGCGCACCGCGCAGGAACAGGGTCGAGGTGCCCTCGTAATCACGGGCGTGGGCCGAGGCCAGGATCGAGAACTGGTCGCTCGGGGTCAGCAGCAGCTGCGCACGCACGTTGCGGTCATCGAAGCCGCCCATGGCGTTCTTCTTCGGGCTGACCGTGCCGTCGGCGCTCGGGCCCTTGTAGGTGTTGTCGACGTAGTCATCGCGGTGCTGGTACAGGGCCGACACGCGGAACGAGGCGATGTCGTTGATCGGGCCGCCGAAGCCGCCGTCGATCGACACGCTGTTGTAGGTCGCATAGCTGGCGCTGACGCGGCCGGTGTAGTCCTGGGTCGGCTTCAGGGTATCGAACTTGATGATGCCGGCGGTGGTGTTGCGGCCGAACAGCGAGCCCTGCGGGCCGCGCAGCACTTCCACCTGGTCCACGTCATAGACCGGGTTGGACTTCAGCACCACGTGTTCCAGCACCACGTCGTCCTGGATGATCGACACCGGCTGCGAGGCACCCAGGTAGAAATCGATGTTGCCCAGGCCGCGGATGTAGAAGCGCGGGAAGATGCGGCCGGTGGTGGTTTCCGCATACAGGCTCGGCACGCGGCCGGACAGTGCCAGCAGGGTGTCGTCGCCGCCGGCGGTGAAGTCGCGCATGCGCTCGCCCTGCACCACGCCGACCGAGACCGGCACTTCCTGCAGGTTCTGCTCGCGGTGTTCGGCGGTCACGGTGATCGTGTCCAGGCCGGTCGGGGTCGGCGCGCTATCCTGCGCGGCGGCACCGAAGCTGCCGACCAGGGCCAGGCCAGCACAGGCCAGGGCCAGCGGGTGGCGGCGGAAGGAAACGAAGGAAGACGACATACCCGACAGGCGGCGGGAATCGGAATGGGAGGGCATGAAATGCTCTGAGGAGGCGTCCGTGCGGCCTGCGCGAGCCGGGCGGCAAAAAGGAGGATAACTGCGCAAGCCGCCATTATCCCCCAAATTGTTACGATTTCGTTGCGCAGCACCCAAACCCGGCGAAACAAGCGGTTTCGGCACAGTCACCGGGCATTCCGCACGCCCTGAAGGCTTGACTCAGGGCAGCGGGGTCAACGCCACATCGACCATCGCCAGCAGCCGCTCGCGGCTGATGCCGTCACGGGCCTGCACCGAAATGCCGTGCAGCACCGTGGCGAAGTGATCGCCCAGTGCCTGCACCGCCACATCGCCGGCCAGCTGCCCTTCGGCCTGCGCCTGCTGAAGCCGCACAATGATCGCCGCCGTACGCTGGCGACGATGGCTGGCCAGCCAGTCCCGTACGCCCTCGCCATCGGGCGACACGCTGCTGGCCGAGGACACCACCAGGCAACCGTGTGGCCGCCCGCGCCGGGTGTAGGTCAACACGGCGTCACGCAGCATGGACCCGATCGCCTCGCGCAGCGTGGCCTGCTCCAGCGCGCGCGGCGCGAAGCCGCCCTCGCCTTCCTCGTACAGCGCAACGGCTTCGCGGAACAACTGCTCCTTGCTGCCGAACGCGGCATAGATGCGTGCAGAGGCGATGCCCAGTGCTTCCACCAGTGCCGACATCGACGTGCCTTCATAGCCGTGCTGCCAGAACAGCAGCATCGCCTTGCGCAACGCCTGGTCCCTGTCGAATTCGCGCGGTCGCCCTGCCATCTGCCTGCCTGCTCCAGTGAGGCGCGCAGTGTAACGCGGGTGTTGACCACCGCGAGGGTCGCGCCTATTCTTTGTTGATCGACAAACAAGTGGAGCAACACATGCAGACCCTCAAGGGCCCCAGCCTGCACCTGGCGCAGTTCGCCGGCGACCAGGCCCCGTTCAACAGCCTCGCCAGCATTGCCGCGTGGGCCGCCGGCCACGGCTTCAAGGCCCTGCAGATTCCCGCGTGGGATGCACGCCTGTTCGACCTGGCCACAGCTGCCGACAGCCAGGACTACTGCGACGACCTCCGCGGCACCCTGGCCGGGCACGGCCTGCAGGTCAGCGAACTGACCACCCACATCCTCGGCCAGCTGGTGGCCGTGCATCCGGCCTACGACGAGCTCTGCGATGGCTTCGCCCCGGAAGCACTGCGCGGCAATCCGAAGGCGCGCAGCGAATGGGCGCAGCAGCAGCTGCACCTGGCCGCCCGCGCGTCACGCCGTCTCGGCCTGCAGGACATGGGCACCTTCTCCGGCTCGTTCGCGTGGCCATATCTGTTCCCGTTCCCGCAGCGCCCGCCGGGCCTGATCGACGCAGCGTTCGACGAACTGGCACGACGCTGGCGGCCGATCCTCGATGCCTGCGAGGACAACGGCGTCAACCTCTGCTACGAGATCCATCCCAGCGAAGACCTGCATGACGGCACCAGCTTCGAGCGCTTCTTCGAACGCGTCGACCAGCACCCGCGCTGCCGCATCCTGTTCGATCCCAGCCACTTCGTGCTGCAGCAGCTGGACTACCTGGAGTACCTGGACATCTACCACCCGCTGATCCGCATGTTCCACGTCAAGGATGCGGAGTTCCGCCCGAGCGGCCGCCAGGGCATCTATGGCGGGTATGCCGACTGGACCGAGCGCGCCGGCCGCTTCCGCTCGCTGGGCGACGGCCAGGTCGACTTCAAGTCGATCTTCTCCAAGCTGGCCCAGTACGACTACGCGGGCTGGGCGACGCTGGAATGGGAGTGCTGCCTGAAGGACCAGGAAGCCGGCGCGCGCGAAGGTGCCGCGTTCATCCGCGACCACATCATTCCGGTCACCGACAAGATCTTCGACGACTTCGCCGGTGCACCGATCAGCACCACACAGATGCAGCAGATGCTCGGCATCGCCTGAGCCCCAACGGAGCAACCCCCATGAACACCCTTTCTTCCGCTGGCACTGCCGGCGACGATGCCCTGCGCCATCACTACCTGCGTATCGACGGCCAGCGCGTGCATTGTGTTTCCGCCGGCCATGGCGAGCCGGTGCTGCTGATTCCCGGTTGGCCGCAGACCTGGTATGCCTGGCGCCACGTGCTGCATGCGCTGGCCGAAGCCGGTTTCGAAGCCATCGCGGTCGATCCACCGGGCATCGGCGAATCCGACCGCCCTGCCCACGGCTACGACACTGGGAGTGCCGCCGCCGTCCTGCACCAGACCATGCAGGCACTGGGCCACGATCGTTACCAGGTGGTCGGACATGACATCGGCATGTGGATCGCCTATGCGCTGGCCAGCGATCAGCCGCAGGCCGTGCGCCAGCTGGCGGTCACCGAAGCGGTGATTCCCGGCCTGGCGCCGGAACCGGGCATCTTCGCCGCACCGGCTGACAACATCTTCCTCTGGCACTTCATGTTCAACCAGGTGGCCGACCTGCCGGAAGCACTGATTACGGGGCGCGAGCGCGCCTACCTGGAATTCATGTTCGACCGCTGGTCGTACCGCCGTGATGCGGTGGCCGCCGATACCTACATTGCCGCCTACAGTCGGCCCGGTGCACTGCGCGCCGGCTTTGCCTGGTACCGCGCGATTCCGGAAACGATCCGCCAGAACAAGCAGCGTGCGCAGCACCGTTTGCCGATGCCAGTGCTGGCGATCGGCGCCGAACACGCCACTGGCGATGCCCCGATGCTGACCCTGCAACCGCATGCCGATGATGTGCGCGGCAGCATCGTGCCGGGCTGCGGCCACTTCATCATGGAAGAAGCGCCGCAGGCGTTCCTTGCACAGCTGCTGCCGTTCCTGCAGGAGGCACGCCATGCTGCTTGAACCGGCGCTGCAGGAGTTTGTCGACGCCGTCGCCGCCCATGCGCTGCCGGAAGACCTGCGCGAACTGCGGGCGATCAGCGAGAGCGCGTTGCCACAGTTGCAGGGAGCACCACAGCCGGTTGCGCATGTGATCGAACACACGGTAATCGCGCGCGACGGGCATGCGCTGGAGCTGCGTTTCTACACGCCGGAAGGGCTTCCCGATGGACCGGTACCGGCTCTGCTGTTCGCCCACGGCGGCGGCTGGTTCCAATGCTCGCTGGCGGTCTATGACGGCCCCTGCCGTGCGCTGGCCAATGCCAGTGGCTGCGTGATCGCCGCAGTGGGCTACCGGCTGGCGCCGGAGCACCCGTTCCCGGTTCCACTGCATGACGTCGCCGACGCCTGGCGGTGGTTGCAGGACAACGCCGAGCGCCTCGGCCTGGACCCACGGCGGCTGGCGATCGGTGGCGACAGCGCCGGCGGCAACCTCGCCGCCGCCTGCTGCCTGCTGCTGCGCGAACGGGGCCTGCCGCAACCGTGCCACCAACTGCTGCTGTACCCGGCGCTGGATGCCGGCATGGGCAGCGGTTCCTACCGCGACTACGCCACGGGCTATTACCTCAGCGCCGAACTGATGCAGCGCTGCTGGCAGGCCTATCTGAGTGGGATGGATCTGGATCCACCGCCGGCACTGGCCTCGCCCGCCCACGCAACCGACCTGCAGGGGCTGGCGCCTGCCTCCGTACTCAGCTGCGAGCACGATCCGCTGCGCGACGAGGCCGAGCAGTACGCGCACCGCCTGCAGGTTGCGGGTGTCGACTGCATGCTGGAGCGGCTGCCGGGGATGATCCACGCCTGCATCCACCTGCAGGGCGTGGCCGCTTCCACCGGCATGGCGATACAGCGCGCGGGCGATCTGCTGCGCCAGGCGCTGGCCTGAACCGGCTGGGGGACGGCGGCAGATCCACGCCTGCCGCCGTCCCGGCCCGGCGCTTGGCAAGCCCGGCAGGCAGCGCTACACTGAAACCCTGCCGTGGGGCCATAGCTCAGCTGGGAGAGCGCGTCGTTCGCAATGACGAGGTCAGGAGTTCGATCCTCCTTGGCTCCACCACTATTCAGAAGAACCCGTAGATCTCCGTGATCTGCGGGTTTTTTCTTTTCAGCACCCCCGGCTCAGGCCGGCTCCTCGCCGCCGTCCTTGCGCTGCGGGCTGCGCGAGTGCGTATCGCGCACCTGTTGATCGCGCTGCCCCGGCCGCTGCTTGGCCACGTCATCCTGCTTCCTGTCCTGGCGGCTTTCCTGGATGCCCTGCTTCGGGTCCTGATCCTTGCCTCGCTCGTTCATTGAAATCTCCCTCGCCGGCGGAACGCCAACGTTGCCCATCACGCTAGAGGTTGCCGGGTAAGCCACAGGTCAGTCCTGTGCCAACGTCATGTGCAGGCACTGGCTTGCCGCTGCGGCCCCCGTGCAGCCAGAATCCGAGGCACCACGCCCACCGGTATGCCATGCCCTCTTCTGCCCAGCACGCAGCACACGCCGTGCCGATGCGCCTCGATGCGACCGACGGCAGCATCCAGCTCGGCAATCTGCCGGCCTTGATCTGCCCCACGCTCTCACTGGATGAAGCGCGCATCGCCTTTACCGCCTTGGTAACTGGGGAGCGTGATGTCGGCACCGGCTATCACTGGTTGAGCCTGCACCGGCTCAGCCTGGGCGGTGCGCCCGCTGGCATCAGCCTGTGCTTCCACGGGCAACAGCTCGACATGGTGACGATGGGCGTCGATCTACCCGGTGCAACACTGGAAGACGGCTGGCCAACCCAGGCAGCGATCGATGCAGAAGTCGCCTTCATGCGCCGCACGCTGGGTGCGGCGCTGGGTCGCAAGCTGAGCGGCGGCCAAGCCCGGTTCAACTGGGGCGAAGCCTGGGCCCGTTTCGATCCGAAAGGCTTCATGGCCAGCAGCGGCATTCGCTACTCACCACGCACGTGACCGCGCTCAGGTACGGGTGATCGACACCCCACCCTCCACGCGCATCGCGGTACCCGTAACGAAACTGCTCTCATCGCTGGCCAGGAACAGCGCCGCATTGGCGATCTCCTCCGGCTCGGCGAGGCGCTTGAGTGCGTGCAGCGAGCGCACGAAGTCGCGGGCATCGCCGGTCGGTGCGGCCTGCCGGCCCATCTCCGTATCGGTGCCACCGGGCAGCAGTACGTTGCTGCGCACGCCGCGCGCACCGTATTCGGCAGCGATCACCTGGCTCAGGCCGATCAGCCCGGCCTTGCTTGACGCATAGGCCGCCATTCCCGGGAATCCCACGGTGTGGCCGACGAAGGTACCGACGAACACCAGCGAGCCGCCGCCGCGCGCCAGCAGTGCCGGCAGCTGCGCGCGTGCCGCATGGAAGGCGGCGTCGAGATTGGTGGCCATCACCTCGCGCCAGGCATCCACCGGAAACTCCGCCGCCGGCACGCCCGGGCCGAGCATGCCGGCATTGTTGAGCGCGATGTCCAGGCCGCCGAATGACTGCTGGGCCAGATCGACCAGCGCCTGCGCCGTGCCCGGGTTGGCCGCGTCGGCGGCATGCACCACGGCTTCGCCACCGGCAGCGCGAATCTGCTCGGCCAGCGCCTGCAGCGGCTCCGGCCGCCGTGCGTTGAGCACCAGCTTTGCTCCTTCGGCAGCGAAGCGCAGCGCGCTGGCGCGGCCGATACCGGCGCTGGCACCGGTGATGAGAGCGATCTTGTTGTTCAGGCGCATGGTCGTGGTACCGGTTGTGAAGTGGCCGCCACGATGCCGTGCGTTCGGCCCGCCAACACTCCGTTTCCGGGCCTCACAGGTGAGTGCAGGAAACGGAGTTTCCGCAGCACTGGCACATGCCAGAATCCGGCCATGGACAGTACCGCCACCACCGCCCTCGATGACCGCATCGAACGGGTCTGCCGCCACTTGCAGACCAGCCTCGACGAACCCTCGCTGCAGGAACTGGCCGATATTGCTGGCTGCAGCCCGACGCGCCTGCATCGCCTGTTCAAGCAGTCCACCGGGCTGACCCCCAAGCAGTACGCCGCCGCGCTGCGCGCCGACCGCCTGCGCACCGGGCTGGAACAACAGGAACGCATCACCGACGCCTTCCACGATGCTGGCTTCGGTTCCAGTGGACGCTTCTACGAGAACGCACCGAAGTTGCTGGGCATGACGCCCAAGCAATGGCGCGCAGGGGGGCGCGGCGAAGTCATCCACTTCGCGCTTGCCGAAAGCTCACTGGGCAGCGTGCTGGTGGCCAGCAGCGGGACCGGCGTGGTCGCGATCCTGCTCGGCGACGATCCGGAGACACTGCTGCAGTCGTTGCAGCAACGCTTCCGCCAAGCCGAACTGGTCGGCGCCGACCAGGGCTACGAGCAACTGGTGGCACAGGTCGTAGGCCTGGTCGAGGATCCGACGCGGGGCGCCACGCTGCCGTTGGATATCCGCGGCACCGCCTTCCAGCAGCGCGTGTGGCAGGCGTTGCAGCAGATCCCACGTGGCCAGACCGCCTCGTATGCCGACATCGCCGCGCGTATCGGCGCGCCGCGCTCAAGCCGTGCCGTCGCACGCGCATGCGCAAGCAATCCGTTGGCGGTGGCCGTGCCCTGCCACCGCGTGGTGCGCCGCGATGGCGACCTGTCCGGCTATGCCTGGGGCGTAGCGCGCAAGCGCGAACTGCTGCGCCGGGAAAAGGCAGCCAACGGCTGATGCAACCCGGTAGCTGCCGACCTTGGTCGGCACACCGCGCGGTAGCGCCGGGCCATGCCCGGCGAATCCCGGCGAACGCTCAATCCAGCTTCACCACCAGCTTTCCGAAGTTGCGCCCCTGCAACAGCCCGAAGAACGCCTCCGGTGCATTCTCCAGCCCTTCCACCACATCCTCGCGGTACTGGATGCGGCCGTCGCGCAGCCACTGCGGCATCTCGCGTTCGAACTCCGGCCACAGGTGGTTGAAGTCGTGCACGATGAAACCACGCACGGTCAGGCGCTGGCGCAGGATCTGGCTGAACAGTGCGGGCAACCGGTCCGGGCCGGGCTGCTCGACGCCCCGCTCGTTGTAGGTGGCGATGGTGCCGCACACCGGAATGCGGGCGAAGTCGTTGAGCAGCGGCAGCACTGCATCCAGCACGTGCCCGCCTACGTTCTCGAAATACACGTCGATACCCTTGGGCACCGCCGCACGCAGCTGCGCGGCGAAATCAGCGGCGCGATGATCCAGCGCCACGTCCACGCCCAGCGTCTGCAGATAGGCACGCTTGGCTTCGCCGCCGGCGATGGCGACCACGCGCGCGCCCTGCAGCTTGGCCAGCTGGGCCACGGTCGCGCCCACCGGCCCGGTCGCGGCAGCCACCACCAGCGTCTCGCCCGGCTTCAAACGGGCGATTTCATGCAGGCTGGAATAGGCGGTGAAGCCGGGCATGCCATACACGCCCAGCGCGGTACTCAGCGGCAGTCCGGCCGGGTCCAGGCGGCGCCCCAGTGCCTTGGCCGGCAGCACCGCGTGGGTCTGCCAGCCCCCCGGCGCCAGCACCAGCTCACCTGCGGCTACGCCCTCGGCGTTGGACTGCAGCACCTCGGCCACGGTCTGCCCTTCCATCACCGCGCCCACCGCCACCGGCGCGGCATACGAGGGGCCCTCGTCCATGCGTCCACGCATGTACGGGTCCAGCGACAGGTAGCGGTTGCGCAGCAGCACCTCGCCATCGGCCAATGACGGCAACGCAACCTGTTCCAGGCGGAAGTTGGCTGCACTTGGCGCCCCCTGCGGACGCGACGCAAGCACGATGCGGGAGGTGGTCGAGGGATCGGACATGGCCAGGTCTCTGCTGTTGCCAGCATCAGGAAAGGAGTGCCGACACTACGCCGCAGCCATCCCCGATGGCGGCCACGAAAACAGCGTTCCATCGCCCGGACCGGCGCAGGTCCGGCGCAGCCCTTGCCCTTGCAGCTTTGGCGATCGCGGCGATCTGCTGATTTCCACCGCAGACGATGATCGACTGGCCACGCCCCGCCCCAGAACGGAGGATCAAGCACTTGCGAGCGCGCAGACGGCAATGTGAAGAAATCTTGGCAAAACGCTTGCCGAAGGCAGCCGACCTCCGTAATATACGCGTCCTTGGCAGCGACCTCGCTGCAACGAAACATGTGGCCGAGTAGCTCAGTTGGTAGAGCAGGGGATTGAAAATCCCCGTGTCGGCGGTTCGATTCCGTCTTCGGCCACCACTTTCGAAGGCCTGCAGAAATGCGGGTCTTTTTTTTCCGGAAACCGGGTTTGATCACGGTTGCCACACAATTTGGCCGAGTAGCTCAGTTGGTAGAGCAGGGGATTGAAAATCCCCGTGTCGGCGGTTCGATTCCGTCTTCGGCCACCATCTTCAGAGACCTGCAGAAATGCAGGTCTTTTTTTTGCGCGACCGTGCCTGCCGTCTCTGTAGTACCGTTCTTGGTTCACTGCATGGAGCACTGATGACATGGATGACACCCCTTCCCTGTCCCAACTACGGCAATCGCTGCGTCGCCTGCAATGGCTGGTTGCCGGGCTGTCCGTATTGTTGCTTGGCTTGGCCGCAGTCACGGCCTGGCTGCTTTCGCAGCGCGATGCCCCATTACACGTCGATCATTTGAGCACGCGGCAGCTGCAGGTACTCGACGAGCACGGCGTGGTACGGGTGGAGATTGGCCAGGACAGCGTAGAAGAAGGGCGACGAAGCCGCGCTGCCGGCATCCTGATTTTCGACGCTTCCGGCGCCGAGCGAGGCGGCCTGAGCACGTTCGAGGACAACAGCGTCGCTCTTGCTCTGGACGCCCCGAAGGGACAGGGCGAGGACCGGTGGCGGGACCGGGCCGGACTCCGTGTGGACGCCGACGGCTCCGCGCAACTGCTGCTGACCGACAATCTGACCCGCGGCGCAGTACGCCTGCATTCCAAGGGAACTGGCGGCGGAGGGCTGGACACCTTCAAATGGGATATGGGCAGCGGCACATTGCATACGCGGACACTTACCTTTGACGGCGACGAGCGCAGTCAACGCCCGTTCGAGCAGTAGCCGCAACCGACGACGGCAATGGTGCCGGCGCATGGAACCTTTACACGCGCCCGTGGCCGCTCGCCTAAGCTCCAGACTCCTGCCTGGAGCCTGCCGATGCCTCTGCGCCCCACCCTGCTCGCCTGCCTGCTGCTGGCCGCCTCCCCGGTGATCGCCGCCGAACCGGTGCGCGCAGTCGACACGCTGGACATCGACCGCTACGCAGGCCAGTGGCACGAGATCGCGCATCTTCCGGTGTCGTTCCAGAAGCAGTGCGTCGGCGAGATCACCGCCAACTACGGGCTGCGCCGCGATGGCCGCATCAGTGTCACCAATGCCTGCCGCAACGGCGACGGAGAACGCGTGGTTGCTGAAGGCGTTGCACGCCCGGTTGCCGGCCATCCCGGCCAGTTGCAGGTGCGCTTCGTGCCGGACTGGCTGAGCTGGGTGCCGCTGGTCTGGGCCGACTACTGGGTCCTGGCACTGGACCCGGACTATCAGTGGGCGTTGGTCGGTGAGCCGGACCGTAAGTACCTGTGGATCCTCTCGCGCCTGCCGGAAATGGATCGCACCCGGTTCGAACAGTTGAAAGAGAAAGCCGAGACGATGGGCTACGACCTCGGCCCACTGCGCCTGATGGCTCCGATTCGCGATACGCCCGCCGACTGAACCGCGCCGCATCCGGCGCACCACGCGCGCGCCATCCGGCGCCGCGCACGCCCGGCCGCCATCTTCACGCGCTACCCTCTGCGACGGGTCGCCACAGGCGATCCAAACGACCATACGCCGTAGTATGCTTATCCAACGCACCCCTCCAGAGGACCTGCGCCCATGCTCCACCGCTTCCGTATCGCCTTGATCGTCCTGTGCACCCTCGCCCTTGTTGCCTGCAACAACGGCATCGTCAAGCGTGTTTCGGAACCGGCGGCCAGCCTGCAGCAGCTGACCGTGCGCGCCGACGGCAACTGGACCGTAGCCCTGCGCCTGCAGAACTACAGCTCCATGCCCATGACCTTCGATGACGTCGCGCTGGCGCTGACCGTCGGCGACAGCGACGCCGGCACCCTGCAGGCCAAGCCGGGCATTTCCATCGGCGGCACCTCGGCCGACGTCATCCAGGTCGATCTGGTGCCCAGCTCGGCCGCACGCCTGGTGGTGGCCGATGCGCTGGCCAGCAACCGCACCCTGGCCTATGGCCTGAAGGGAACGGTGGCAGCAACGCCGCAGGAAAAGAAGCAGCGCAGCTTCGACATCAGCAGCCGCAGCACCCTCAACCAGGCCCCGGGCCTGCCGGGCGTGCTGCGCTGACTCCCGCTTTCCGCCGCGGCGCCCGGCGCCGCTCCCCCTGTCCCTGATCAAATCGAGACGTACCGATGAGCAGCTACACCGCCCCGCTTTCCGACCTCCGTTTCGCCCTGCACGATGTGCTCAAGGTCGAACCCCTGTTCGCCCGCCTGGGCTTCACCGACGCCACCGCCGACGTGGTCGATGCCGTGCTGGAAGAAGCCGGCCGCTTCAGCGCCACCGTGCTGGCCCCGCTCAACAGCGTCGGCGACGAGATCGGCTGCGTACTCGACCAGGCCACCGGTGAAGTGACCACCCCGCCCGGCTTCAAGCAGGCCTACGACCAGTTCGTCGATGGCGGCTGGACCGGCCTGACCGCCTCGCCGGAGCTGGGCGGCCAGGGCCTGCCGCACACCCTGGGCGTGCCGCTCAACGAGATGATCAACGCCGCCAACCTGGCCTGGGGCAACTTCCCGCTGCTCTCGCACGGCGCCATCGAAGCGCTGAAGCAGCACGGCGAGGCCTGGCAGCACGAGGCCTTCCTGAAGCCGCTGATCGAGGGCCGCTGGACCGGCACCATGTGCCTGACCGAACCGCACTGCGGCACCGACCTGGGCCTGCTCAAGACCAAGGCCGAGCCGAATGCCGATGGCAGCTACTCGATCACCGGCACCAAGATCTTCATCACTGCCGGCGAGCACGACCTGACCGGCAACATCGTGCACCTGGTGCTGGCCAAGCTGCCTGACGCGCCCCCGGGTGCCAAGGGCATCTCGCTGTTCGTCACCCCGAAGTTCAAGGTCGACCGCGAGGGCAACGTCGGCGAGCGCAACGCACTGCGCTGCGGCTCGATCGAGCACAAGATGGGCATCAAGGGGTCGGTCACCTGCGTGATGAACTTCGATGGTGCGCAGGGCTACCTGGTCGGCCAGCCGCACAAGGGCCTGCAGGCCATGTTCACCATGATGAACACCGCGCGCCTGGGCGTCGGCCTGCAGGGCATCGGCCTGTCCGAGCGCGCCTACCAGAACGCACTGAAGTACAGCCGTGAGCGCCTGCAGTCGCGCGCCCTGAGCGGCGCCAAGTTCCCGGACAAGCCGGCTGACCCGATCCTGGTCCATCCGGATGTGCGCCGCATGCTGCTGACGGTGAAGTCACTGGTCGAGGGCAGCCGCCTGCTGGCCCTGCACGCCGCCACCCTGATCGACGTCGCCCACCACGCCGAGGACGCCGCCGAGCGCGAGCGCGCCGACACCCTGGTGAGCTTCCTGACCCCGATCTCCAAGGCCTGCCAGACCGAATGGGGCATCGAGAACACCTACAACGCCCTGCAGTGCTTCGGTGGCCACGGCTACATCCGCGAGCACGGCATGGAGCAGCTGGCCCGCGATGCCCGCATCACCACGCTGTATGAAGGCACCACCGGCATCCAGGCGCTGGACCTGATCGGCCGCAAGACCGCGTCCAGCCAGGGCGCCGGCCTGAAGTTGATGCTGGCCGAGATCGAGGCGTTCGCCAAGGCCAACGAAGGCAACGAAGCGCTGGCCGAGTTCATCGGCCCGCTGCGCGCCAAGGCCGCCGAATGGGGCAAGCTGACCATGGATGTGCTGCAGCGTTCGGCCGCCAATCCGGACGAACTCGGCGCGGCCAGCTACGACTACCTGTTCTATTCGGGTTACGTGGTGCTGGCTTACTGGTGGGCCCGCAGCGTGGCGGCCGCCGATGCCAGCGCGCACGGCGCCGCTTTCGCCCAGGGCAAGCGCGAGACCGCACGGTTCTACTTCGCCCGCGTGCTGCCGCGCACCCTCGCCCACGCCGCCGCGATCCAGGCCGGCGCCGCCCCGCTGATGGCGATGGACGACGAGCGCTTCGGCGCCTGAGCCGGGCTGCGCCCGGCACCCGCGGAGGCAACGGCTGGAGCAACAGCAACAGCCGGCTTCCTGAGGGATGGCAGGGTGGGTCCAATTGCTGGGGGCGCTGCAAGTACGTCCATGTAAGCTCGGTCGCCGCATCCATGCGGCTCACGCCCCCGCAACCGGACCCACCCCGCCCTCGACAGATTTCTGCTGCTGGTGGGTGTCGACCTTGGTCGACACGGTAGATCCACGCCACGCGTGGATGGAAACCACCGGGATCTCTCTGGAGAAGAGCCCCCCTTTGTTAAGGGGGGCGCGCCAACGGCGCGGGGGATAGGAGGAATGCGCGGACCTGAATCGTTGCGATTTGCGTATCGCCGACAGGCGATACACAAATCGTCAACATTCAGGTATAAGCTGTTCTCCCGATGGAGACAGACACTACACGCTTGGGTCTGATCGAAGCCGGAGCTCCGTTTTCTGCTCCGGGCGCCGAAGCATCGCCCAACGCCACGACGCTGCATCGCCCCGGTTCGGTCCGGCTGCTCTCGCTTGATGCCCACGGACGCGTACTGGACTGGATCACCTGGCAGGATGCGGCGTGCCTCTACGCCCGCGAAGCCGTCGCTTGGACACTCGGCGATCCCTGCCTGCACATCCACGGCGGTACCAACCGCTTCAGCGGACTGCAGAGCGGCATGGACCTGCACCCGATCATCGCCGCCCGCGGCCACGCCCGCTCCCGCGCGATCGACCCCACGCCGAACCTGACCAACCCGGCCCTGTTCGCCCGCGACGCACACCTGTGCATGTACTGCGGCCAGCAGTTCAACCGCCCCACGCTCACCCGCGACCACGTCATGCCGCTGTCCAAGGGTGGCCTGGACTGCTGGGAAAACGTGGTCACCGCCTGCTTCCACTGCAACTCGCGCAAGAGCGACCGCACCCCCCAGCAGGCCGGAATGCCGTTGCTGGCGGTGCCTTACCGGCCCAGCTGGATCGAGCATCTGATCCTGTCCAACCGCAACATCCTGGCCGACCAGATGGCCTTCCTGAAGGCGCAATTGCCCAAGCGGTCAAAACTGAGCACCTGAATCGCTGAAAATGCAACCCTCACCGTCCTGTCACGGGCGGCGGCGTTTGCTTGCCCCACCCCCGTTTGAGGGCGAAAATGGGCGTTCAGAACAAGTGCGAACATGATGATCGACTCTGCCCGCTATCCCCGCCTCGCGCGCATCCAGACACCGGATGACCTGCGCACGTTCGACGAATCCGAATTGAGGGCGGTCGCCGACGAACTGCGCGCCTACCTCATCGAGTCGGTGGGCAAGAGCGGCGGCCACTTCGCCGCCGGCCTGGGCGTGATCGAACTCACCGTGGCCCTGCACTACCTGTACCAGACTCCGCAGGACCAGCTGGTCTGGGACGTCGGTCACCAGACCTACCCGCACAAGATCCTGACCGGTCGCCGCGACGAGATCCACACCGTCAAGCAGAAGGACGGCGTCGCGCCGTTCCCGAAGCGCGAAGAGAGCGAGTACGACACCTTCGGCGTCGGCCACTCCTCGACCTCGATCTCGGCCGCACTCGGCATGGCCATCGCCCGCCAGTCCGAAGGCGACAACCGCCAGGTCGTTGCAGTGATCGGTGATGGCGCAATGACCGCCGGCATGGCGTTCGAAGCGCTGATGCACGCCGGTGGCATGGAGCCCGAGCCGAACCTGCTGGTGATCCTCAACGACAACAACATGTCGATCTCCGAGGCGGTCGGCGGCCTGACCAAGATGCTCGGCCGTGCCACCGGCAGCCGCACGCTCAATGCGCTGCGCGAAGGCGGCAAGAAGATCCTCGGCGACAAGAAGAACAATCCGGCGCGCTTCGTGAAGCGCTGGGAAGAACACTGGAAGGGCATGTTCGTGCCGTCCACGATGTTCGAGGAAATGGGCTTCCACTACACCGGCCCGATCGACGGCCACGACATGCCCGCCCTGCTGTCCACGCTGAAGACGCTGCGCGCCTCCAAGGGCCCGAAGCTGCTGCACGTGATGACCACCAAGGGCAAGGGCTACGAGCCGGCCGAAGGCGACCAGATCGGTTACCACGCCGTCGGCCCGTTCGATCCGGACAAGGGACTGGTGGCCAAGGCCGGTGCCAAGAAGCCGACCTACACCGATGTGTTCAGCGACTGGCTGTGCGATGCCGCCGCTGCCGAGCCACGCCTGTACGGCATCACCCCGGCGATGCGCGAAGGCTCCGGCCTGGTGCGTTTCAGCAAGGAATACCCGCAGCGCTATTTCGACGTGGCAATTGCCGAGCAGCACGCGGTCACCCTCGCCGCCGGCATGGCCACCCAGGGCGGCAAGCCGGTGGTGGCGATCTATTCCACCTTCCTGCAGCGCGCGTACGACCAGCTGGTGCATGACGTGGCCATCCAGGACCTGGACGTGCTGTTCGCGATCGACCGCGCCGGCGTGGTCGGTCCGGACGGCGCCACCCATGCCGGCAACCTCGACCTGAGCTTCCTGCGCTGCGTGCCGAACCTGGTGGTGATGGCTCCGTCCAATGAAGCCGAGTGCCGGCAGATGCTCAGCACTGGCCTGCAGCACCCGGGCCCGGCCGCCGTGCGCTATCCGCGCGGCACCGGCACCGGCGTTGCCGCCGGTACCGACCTGTCCACCCTGCCGATCGGCAAGGGCGAGCTGCGCCTGCAGGGCAGCCGCGTCGCGCTGCTCGCCTTCGGCAGCACCGTGGCCGCCGCTGAGCAGGTCGGCCGCGAACTGGGTCTGAGCGTGGTCAACATGCGCTTCATCAAGCCGCTGGACCGCGAGCTGGTGCTGGCCGTGGCCGCCCAGCACGAGGGCCTGGTCACGATCGAAGACAACGTGGTGGCCGGCGGCGCCGGCTCCGGCGTCGGCGAACTGCTCAACGCCGAAGGCGTACTGCGCCCGATCCTGCACCTGGGCCTGCCCGACAGTTACCAGCACCACGCAAGCCGTGAGGACCTGCTGGCCGAAGCCGGTATCGATGCGGCGGGCATCCGCGCGGCGGTGCTCAAGCGCTGGCCGCAGCTGGCTGCCGGGACCCCGCCGCTCAGCGCAGCAGGCTGAGGCCGGTCACCACCAGTAGATCCACGCATGGCGTGGATCTACTGCGGAACAGGGGTCGATCCACGCCATGCGTGGAGACAGATGCAAAGTAGATCCACGCTGTGCGTGGCTAGCGGGCTCCGGAACGATGATCTGGCCGGAAACCCCAACCCTCAGCCGTAGCTGACCGCTTCCACGAACGCACCGCTGGCCTCCACCCGCACCGCAGCGCGCTGCCCGGTGTCGACGAAGTGGAGGCGTGCAAGGGTTTCAGCGAAATCGTAGGCCCGGGCACCATCGCGGAACTCGATCGGTTCCGGCCGGTCCGGGTGCAGCACGCGCCATTGGCGTTGCTCGCATTGCAGGCGGATCAACATGCAGCTCACTCCTTGAGGCAGCGTATCGACGGTGGCGGGACGGGCGTGCCGGTTACGGCAGACTTCATCGCGACGGATCAGGGGCACGCAGGGGTGCCCTGATCACAGAAGATACGACGTTCAAAATGTGAGCTGTATCAGATTATTCTGATTTTCGATGGGCGAGCTCAATTCACCTGGAACTGCGCCCGGCAGCCGTCGCTGACCCAGATGCCACGACGGTTCCAGCCCCAGGTCTGGCCCTCGATGCAGGCGCTGCGTGAATCCTGACGCACCAGGCGCACACCACGACGGATGCGGGCATCACAGTACTCCTGGCGGTGGCCGTTGGAATGGCAGGTGATCACCTCACCCCCGCCCCAGCCATTGCCACCGTTGCCCCAGCCGTTGCCATGGCCACCACCCCAGCCACCGCCACGGCGGTACTCGCCAACGAACTCGGCACGGCAGCCCTGGGTGACCCACACACCGTAGCGCGATTGCCCCCAGGTCTCGCCTTCCACGCACGGCGAACCGGACAACTGGCGGATCATCCGGGCACGACCTTCCAGACGACATTCATTGCTGCGGTTCTTGATCGATTCGCAGCGGACGATGCCACCGCCATCACGACCGCCATAGCGATCGTCGTCATAACCGTAGCCATAGCTCTGCGCCTGCGCGCCGCCTGCGGCCGCCAGCATCGGCAGCAGCGTGCAGGCCAGGGTGCGCCAGGTGAGTGCCTTGCCCATCGGAATCTCCGGATGAATACGATGGCGCAAGCATCCGGGATTCGTGGCGCGGCGCACAGGGGGGCGCCCCACGGCGGTTTTTTCCCCATTCAAACAACTCAACCGTGGCTGACTGCGCCTCGGCCGGTGGCGTCACTCCCCGATATGGAGCGCATCCACGGTGCTGCCGAGCGCCTCGACCCGGACCGTGCTGCGCTGGCCGGTGCGACGATGGTGCTCGAGGGCCAGCGCAGCGGCCGCGTCGAAGGCATCGGCACCGCGGGCGTAACGGGTGGCGTCACCCGCCTTCGGATGCAACACGGACCAGTGCCGGGCAGTGCATTGGACAGTAAAGACCATGAGAAGCTCCTGCGGAAGGAAAGAGGCGGTGACAGGCGGCAGGGCCACGTGCCAGTACACCCTCAGGCTATCGATCGCGTCGGAGATGGCCCATCAGATTTGTACGAAAATGCCTCAGGATTCGGTCGGGCGCTTCCCAACCCTCACATCCCTGAGGCTGTTTAGTGAAGGCGTTCCGTGACCCTTGTCACGGAGTTGACGGAGCTTCACACTACCGTCACCAACAGGGGCCCCTTCCACATGCGCACCTTCTTCTCGCAGCAGCGCTGGACGCTGCTGAAGTTCTATTTCGTGGCCAGCTATCTGGTGCTGATTGAAGAGCTGATCCGCGCCGCCATGCACTGAGCGCTTGCTGGACGGCTATTTGCGACAGACACTGTCGCTTTAGGCACGGAGCCCGCCCGATGAAAGCGCTTCTTCTGATTCCAGCCCTGCTGGTGCTGACCGCGTGCGCCAACCAGCACGACGCCGCCGCACGTGCCGATGCGGCGACCACCTCGTCTGCGATACCGAAGGTGGGCGGCGATCGCGATGCCCACGGATGCATTGGTTCGGCCGGCTACCAGTGGTGCGAGCACAGCCAGCGTTGCGAACGCCCGTGGGAACTGGCACAGGCACAGGGCCTGGCCAATACCGCCGAGGCCATCGATGCCTACTGCGCGAAGCCGGCCAGCCCGGCACGCAAGTGAGGCGCACACCCCATGGCTGAGCTGAGCCCGCTACCTACTCTGGCCCCGGGTCGCTACCGCCACTTCAAGGGCGGCGAGTACGAAGTGCTCGATATCGTCCGCAACAGCGAGACGCTGGAGCCACTGGTGCTGTATCGCGCGCTCTATGGCGAAGGCGGCCTGTGGGTGCGCCCGTATGCCATGTTCGTCGAACAGGTACCGGGCGAACACGGACCGCAGCCGCGTTTCGCCCGCATCGACGCATGACGGTTCCGCTGCCGGCCCTGGCCGGCAGCGCGGTAACGCCACGGGCCTGCGTTACAATCGTACCGTCCAGTCGGTTTCTTCCCGCCATGTCCGCATCCCCCTCCCGCTCGCGCCGCAAGGCGCCCGACAGCGTGCGCCAGTCACTGCTGCAGGCCACCATTGAAGTGATCGGCCGAGATGGCCTCGCCGCGCTGACCGTGCAGGACGTCGCGCAGGCCGCCGGTGTCAGCAAGGGTGCACTGTTCCATCATTTCAGCAGCAAGCAGGCACTGGTGGATGAAGCCATCGGAGCGCTCATCGGCGAATTCGAAGCGCGGGTACGTGCCCTGCTGCAGGAAAACCCCGAAGGGCATGGTCGTTTCAGCCGCGCCTATGTGCAGGCCAATTTCGAGCATCTGCTGCAGCAGGAACAGGACAACGACATCGGCCTGACCCTGGGCAACCTGATGGAACCAGCCCTGCTCGCGCATTGGCGTACCTGGAAGCGTGCGATGCTGGCCGAGTTCGCCGGCGAAGCCAACGATCCCCGACTGTATGCGGCGCGCTGCGCTGCCGATGGCTACTGGGCCACGGCCTATGGGCGACCGCTGGACGAGGAAGAACGCGCCAACGCATTGGCGATGGCCGAACAGGCCCTGAAACTATGCGACCCGCAGTAAGCAGGAGCGCTCAATGAATCCCTACCTCTACCTTGCCGCTGCCATCGTGCTGGAAGTAATTGCCACGTCGCTGCTGAAGGCATCCGACGGCATGAGCCGGCTGGCGCCGACACTGGGCGCGCTGGTCGGCTATGGACTGTGCTTCTACCTGCTGTCGATGACCATGAAGTCGATCCCGACCGGCATCGCCTACGCGATCTGGTCCGGCGTCGGCATCGTGCTGATCTCGCTGATCGGGCTGGTGGTGTTCAAGCAGCGCCTGGATGCACCGGCGTTGATCGGCATCGGCCTGATCTGTGCTGGCGTACTGGTGATCAATCTGTTCTCGCGCAGCAGCGCACACTGAGTACGCTGCTGCGCGATCAACGCTAGCTGACCTTCTTCGCTACGGTCATGCCGAGCAGGAACAGCACCACGGCGATGATGATGCCGGCCCAGAACAGGAACTTGGCGATGCCGACCGCGGCGCCGGCAATGCCGCCGAAGCCGAGCACGCCCGCAATGACGCCGATGATGGCGAAGATGATGGCCCACTTGATCATGTCAAACCTTTCCCCGTGGGGACTGCGTACTGGATGATCAGGCTAGGCCGTAGCCGATGCGGCAGTCGTGAACAGGCCGCGTGCGCGGCGTGAATCAGCGCGGGCGGAAACGCAGCAGGGCCACTGCAAAGGCCAGGAAAACGCTGCCCACCAGCCGCTCGAACCAGCGCCGCGCGAAGGGTTTGGCCAACCATCGGCGCAGGCCATGGCCACCGGCGGCATACATCACGTACCAGAACAGTTCGCAGCCGGCGAAGGTGGCGACCAGCACGCTGTACTGCAGCGCCTGGCCACGCGACGGGTCGACGAACTGCGGCAGGAACGCCGCAGCGAACAGCAGCAGCTTGGGATTGCTCAGGCCCACCAGAAGGCCACCGCGGAACACCTTCCACGCGCCCAGCGACGCCGCAACCGGCAGCGCGGCATCGACCGTCACCGGTGGTGCCGGCCGGCAACTGTCACGCCATGCCTTCAGGCCCAGCCAGGCCAGATAGGCCACGCCCAGATAGCGCAGCACCTCAAACAGCATCGGCGAGGAATGCAGCAGCGCACTCAGGCCTGCTGCGGAGGCCGCCAGCACCAGCAGCATCGCCAGCAGGCAGCCAGCCATCGCCGGCACGCTACCGCGAAAGCCGAGCCCGACGCTGCGACCGAGGATATGCAGCATGTTCGGCCCCGGCGTACCACACAGAACGAACACCGTGGCGAGGAACCACCACCAGGTATGCAGGGCCATATCGGACATCCACTTCAGAAGATCCCACCAGCATAGAGTGCGCCGGCCTGGCGCGGCACACACAGCGCAGCATGGATGCGGTGGTTACAGAGGCAGGCTCAGGCCGCAAGCGCGTCGCGCCGTACCAGTACCTGGTCGATCAAGCCCCATTCGCATGCCTGCTCGGCACTCATGAAACGATCGCGGTCCAGGGTCTGCTCGACCTCCTCGACACTGCGTCCGCAATGCTGCGCATACAGCCGGGTGATGCGCTGCTTGGTGCGCTGCATTTCCTCGGCATGGATGAAGATGTCCGACGCCTGGCCCTGCACCCCGCCCAGCGGCTGATGCACATGCAGGCTGGCATTGGCCAACGCCGCGCGGTGACCGGGCTCGCCGGCCATCAACAGGAACGAACCCATCGACCGCGCGGTGCCCATGCACAGCGTATGCACCGGGGCCGAGATGTATTGCATGGTGTCGTACATCGCCAGGCCGCTGGAGATCACCCCACCCGGCGAGTTGATGTACAGATGGATCGGCTTCTCCGGGTTTTCCGATTCCAGGAACAGCAGCTGCGCGCAGACCAGCGCCGACACAGTGTCATCGACTTCACCGTTGAGAAAGATGATGCGCTCGCGCAGGAGCCGCGAGTAGATGTCATGGGAGCGCTCACCGCGCTCGCTGCGTTCCACCACCATTGGTATCAGCTGCATTCTGTCCCGCATGTGCCTGCTCCCTGTAGCGTTTGATCCAGGCGCCGGCTCAGGCCGCGCGCATCATGGTGCGATGATCGTCGTTGGCGGCCAACGGCAGCAGCGCGCGCAGGTCGGTGAGCCGATGCACGATGGTCAGCACCGTCCCCCCACCGTCATCCGCGCGCAGCTGGAAACACACCAGGCTGTGCAGATGCGGAGGCTGTGCATCGCGCAGGCGGAATCCCAGCTCCCGCCCCTCCTCGCACAGGCAGGGCTGCGGATCGGCAAGATCGGCCGCAGGCAACCAGCGCTCACGCAGCGCCGGATCGAACAGTGCGCGCCAGACCCGTCCCGGTGGCGCTGGCAGCCACTGCTCCATCACCAACGCGGGAGCCGCTTCGTTCAGAACATCGTCCATCAGTCCATCTCCTTCAGCAGATCCTGCAAGGCATCCATCCGCGCGGGCCAGTAGGCCCGGTAGCGCTGCAGCCAGTTGCCGATGTGCGCCAGCCCGCGCGGATCGACCTCGTAGTGGACGAAACGGCCTTGGCGCTGTTCGCTCACCAGCCCGGCATCGCGCAGCACCGCCAGGTGCTGGGACATCGCAGACTGGCTGATCGCCATGCCCTCGCGCAGCGCGCTGGCATGCTGCCCGCCCTCGGCCAGCTTTTCGAAGATGTGGCGGCGGGTGGGGTCGGCCAGCGCTTTGAAGAGGGCGTTCTCGATCATGACCAATACATTAGCAACCACTAATGTGTAGTGCAACTCCCGCATCGGCTGTGCTGCAATGACGGCTCCCCGGCATGGAGCTGTGCATGAAGACCCTTGGCCTGATCGGCGGCATGAGCTGGGAAAGCTCGGCGCAGTATTACCGGCTCATCAACGAGGACGTGCGGCAGCGCCTCGGTGGCGCACATTCGGCGCAGCTGCTGCTGTGGTCGGTGGATTTCGCCGGCATCAAGCAGCTGCAGCATGACGGCGACTGGAATGCGCTGGGCGACCATATGGCCGACGCTGCACGGCGCCTGCAGGCCGGTGGCGCCGATCTGCTGTTGATCTGCACCAACACCATGCACAAGCTGGCCGACCGCATCGAGGCGGTCTGCCCACTGCCGCTGCTGCATATCGCCGACCCCACCGCCCAGGCCATCGTGCAGGCAAGCACACGCAAGGTGGGCCTGCTCGGCACCGCCTTCACCATGGAACAGGACTTCTACCGCGGCCGGCTGCAGGAGCGCTTCGGGCTGGAGGTACTGGTACCCGAAGCCGATGATCGTCGCAGCGTGCACGACATCATCTACCAGGAGTTGATTGCCGGTGTGATCCGCGAACGCTCGCGGCAGGTCTACGCCGGCGTGATCGCGCGCCTGGTGGCGCGCGGTGCCGAAGCCATCATCCTGGGCTGTACCGAGATCATGCTGCTGGTAGGGCCGGAAGACAGCGCAGTGCCGCTGTTCGATACCACTGCACTGCACGCACGGGCTGCGGTGGACGCGGCGCTGGCCTGAATCGATGCGCGCCGGAGCGCGGAATCAGTCCGCGCCCTGCACTTCCAGCGCGGTGATGAGCCACTCGACCACCGCCTGTGAATCGCACAGGAAAAAGATGGCATCGCCGGAGCGCGCCTCGGTAAGCAGGCGATAGACCGTGATCGCCACCGCCGACTGGTTGGCGATGAACACTTCCGGGCTGCGCGGCCCCTCGCTGTGGCCGGCAACCGCGTGCAGCGCCTTGCGTGCGGCCACGGTGGCAGCCGGGTCCGCGCTGCGGGTCAGTTCCGGCCCGCGCAGGCCCCAGGCAATGAACACATGCTTGCCCTTGAACGTGGTGTCCAGGACCCGCACCTCGGCGCCACCTGCGTCGGCCGAGCGATGAATGACGGTACTGCTGATC
Organism: Stenotrophomonas sp. 62841_Sma; assembly: GCF_056482945.1. NCBI lineage: Bacteria > Pseudomonadati > Pseudomonadota > Gammaproteobacteria > Lysobacterales > Lysobacteraceae > Stenotrophomonas > Stenotrophomonas sp. 62841_Sma. Next base: position 3,285,932 of record NZ_CM151224.1, read on the forward strand.
AACGCAACCCCCTGTGGTCGTCGTGGTCCGCGCATCCTCCTCCACGCGCCGGCCGCATGCCAGTGACAACAGCCACAGGCTGTGCCGACCGGCGTGGGAGACATGTAAGAGGGTGTAAACCGATGCGATCGGATGTGCAGCGATGATACGGGATGTAAGCCTCTGCATGGGCCCGCGCGTACTACTAAACCGCCACTGAGCCATCTTCGGAACGAAGCGTTCCGGCAGCCCCGGACTGGGCCATTCTTGCCGCCCCATCCCCACCGAGCCTGCACATGTCCCATCGCCTGCTGCTGACGATCACCGGCACCTCCCTTGCCCTGCTGCTGGCCGCCACCAGCGTGGCCGCACAGGACTACGACACCGATCACATTCCGGCGCTGCGCTGCGAATCGCAGTTCAACAAGACCGCGCAATGCCCGATCGAGGGCCCGATGCGCCTGGCCAGGCAACTGTCGGTCACCCGCTGCGTGGAGAACCAGAACTGGGGCCAGAGCCGCCGCACGTTGTGGGTGACCGACGGCTGCCGCGCCGAGTTCGTCGCCGACGGCTATGGGCGCGGACGCTGGCCGGGCCGCGGCAGGGACCGTGACGATGATGGCGAGCGCCTGGTCTGCGAGTCCTACGAAAAGAAGGACAAGGAATGCCGCATCCGTGTGCGCCACGAGGTGCGCCTGATCAAGCAGAAGTCGGTGACGGCCTGCATCGAGGACCAGAACTGGGGCTGGGACCGCCGCGGCGTGTGGGTCAGCGACGGCTGCCGGGCCGAGTTCCGCGTGTATTGACTGCCGAGCACGCGCTGGCTGCGGCGATAGACTGAGCCCTCCTGTCAGGAGCCCGACCATGCCCGCTGCGACTGCGCTGCGCCTCCGCGACGCGACGCCCGCCGATGCCTCCGCGCTGATCGCACTCGACAGCGTGGCGGCAAGCGACCCTCGACGGGCGGAACAGATTGGCGAGTGGTTGGCGCGGGGCAACGTGCATGTTGCCGAGCAGGAGCGCGAGATCGTTGGCTACATGACCCTCCATGAGCACTTCTTCGGCGAAGGCTTCGTCGAAATGCTGATGGTCGCGCGCGAGCGGCGCAGCCAGGGCGTCGGCGCCGCACTGCTGCGGCACGCGATTGCACAGCGTGGACAACGCAAGCTGTTCACCTCGACCAATGCCTCCAACATCGCCATGCAGCGCCTGCTCGTTGCATCGGGCTTCATCGACAGCGGCATCGTGCATGGACTGGATGACGGCGACCCGGAGCTGATCTACCGCTTTGCCGGCAGCTGATCGAGATACGCGGTCACCTTGGTATCCAGCAGATCCATCAGCACGGGATCCATGCAGCGATAGTCGTCCGGGATATCCAGGCAATGCAGGCGCTTGTGTTCCAGCAGGCGCGCGTATGCGGCCTGCAGTCGATGCTGATGCTTGGCCTCCATCACGAAGATGACATCGGCCCAGCGGATGTCCGCCGGGCCGATGGGGCGTCGTGCATGCGGGCTGGTGCCGGCCGACAGCGCAGTGAAGCCGGGCCGCCGTCGCCACATGGCTTCGGCGGTCGGGCTGCGCAGCTGGTTGCGGCTGCAGACGAACAGCAGGTTGATCATTCCTGTTCCTGCAATTGGCGGGCGCTGAGCACCGGATAGGTGAAGCCCAGCTGGCGTGCGCGCGCGAGCTTGGCATCGCGCGTGTACAGCAGCTTCCAGTTCTTCTCGGGCTTGTAGCTGTAGGCGGTCGTGGCGCGGTCGCCACCACGGTTGCGGGCCTGGCTGCGACGCCAGGCACGGTTTCTTGCAGATTCCATGATGTGTTCTCGTGAGTACCGGGTTCAGCAGCCGCGGTAGTACGAGTGGCGCGCAGCATACACCGCACGCACAAAAAAGCCCACGCATCGCTGCGCAGGCTTCTTGATTCATCACAGTGGTCGGGACGGCCGGATTCGAACCGACGACCCTCTGCCCCCCAGGCAGATGCGCTACCAGGCTGCGCTACGCCCCGACTGATGCTGCGATGTGCCCGCCAGTGCGGCGGGCCGTGAAGTATAGCGGATTACGATGGAAATGGGATCAGCGGCGCAACAACTGCAGCACTTCTTCCAGCTCCATGCGCACCTGCTTGATGATCTGGTTGCTCAGCGCCGATTCCTCGCGGGCATCGGGACCGTCCAGACGCAGGCGTGCACCACCGATGGTGTAGCCCTGTTCGTACAGCAGGCTGCGGATCTGCCGCACCATCAGCACGTCGTGGCGCTGGTAGTAGCGGCGGTTGCCTCGGCGCTTGGCCGGCTCAAGGCTGGGAAACTCGGTTTCCCAGTAGCGCAGGACGTGCGGCTTGACGTCGCACAGCTCGCTGACTTCACCGATGGTGAAGTAGCGCTTGGCCGGGATCGGCGGTAGTTCGCGGTTACTGCCCGGATCCAGCATAAGCTTCCACCCTCTCCTTGAGCTTCTGGCCCGGACGGAAGGTGACCACCGTACGGGCGGAAATCGGAATTTCCTCGCCGGTCTTGGGGTTGCGACCCGGGCGCTGGTTCTTGCGCCGCAGATCGAAATTACCGAAGCCCGACAGCTTCACCTGACGTCCCTGTTCCAATGCTTCACGCAGCACATCGAAAAACGCGTCGACGAATTCCTTGGCTTCCCGCTTGTTCAGACCGACTTCGTCGAACAGCTTTTCCGCCATCTCCGCCTTGGTCAATGCCATTGCCTGCTACCCCCGAGTGCTGCCCGCTCAGCCGCGGATCCGGGCGTGATGTTCACGCTCGATGGCAGTGACCGCCTCGGCCACCACCGCATCCACGTCGCGGTCCGTCAGAGTGCGCGACTTGTCCTGCAAAATCAAGCCCATAGCGAGACTCTTGAATCCCGGCTCGACGCCCTGGCCGACGTAGCGGTCGAACAGGTTCAGGTCGCGCAGCAGCGGACCAGCAGCCTGGCGGACGGTGGCCGCGAGATCGGTCCAGGCCACCTGTTCAGGCACCAGGAATGCCAGGTCGCGGCGCACTGCCGGGAAGCGCGACAGTTCACCGGCACGCGGCAGGCGGCGGGCGGTAAGCGGCTCCAGGTCCAGTTCGAAGGCATAGACGTCGGCTTCGATGTCCATTGCCTTGGCCAGACGCGGGTGGATCTGGCCGATCCAGCCGATCGCCACGCCATCGCGGAACACCTCGGCCGAACGGGCCGGGTGGCCGTAGGGGCGGGCCGACGGGCGGAACTCCAGTACCGCACCACTGGCAGCCGCCAGCGATTCCAGATCGCCCTTCAGGTCATGGAAATCGACCTTGCGGGCCGGCAGGCCCCACTGCAGTGCCTGTGCATCGCCACAGACCGCAGCGGCCACGCGCGGGGTCTCCAGCGGCGCCGGCCGGCTTTCGCCGAGCGACGCGTCGCCGGCCTGCTGGGCGAACACGCGGCCCAGTTCGAACAGGCGCACGCGGCCGATCTGGCGGGCGGCGTTGCGGCCCAACGTGGCGACCAGGCCTGGCAGCAGCGACGGGCGCATCACCGCCAGTTCGGCCGACAGCGGGTTGGCCAGCGGTACCAGGCCGTCGCGCAGCTGCCACTGGCTCAGCAGCGCATCGTCGACGAAAGCGAAATTGACGGTTTCCTGCTGGTCACGGGCGATCAGCTGGCGGCGCACGCTCAGCGCGTCCAGCTGGGTCTCGCTCGGCATCGCCACGCGCGAGGCGCCGCCCGGCAGCGTGGTCGGGATCTGCTCGTAACCGTGGATGCGCGCCAGCTCTTCGATCAGGTCTTCTTCGATGGCGATGTCGAAGCGGCGGCTCGGCGCCGTGACCTGCCAGCCGTCGGCGGTGGCAACCACGTCCATGCCCAGCGCGCGCAGGATGCGCTCGACTTCCGCATCGTCGATGGTGATGCCGAGCACGCGGGTGATGCGGGCGCGGCGCAGCACGATGGTTGCCGGCTGCGGCAGATCGGCCTCACGCACGGCCTCGGTGACCGGCGCCGGGGTACCGCCGGCCAGGTCCAGCACCAGGCGGGTGGCGTACTCGATGGCGGTACGCGGCAGTGCCGGGTCGACACCGCGCTCGAAGCGGTGGCCGGCATCGGTGTGCAGGCCCAGCTTGCGGCCACGGCCCATGATCGCGGCCGGCGCGAAATGCGCGGCCTCCAGGAACACGGCGGTGGTCGCGTCGGTGACGCGGGTGTCGAAGCCGCCCATCAGACCGGCCAGGCCGACCGCACGATCGGCGTCGGTGACCACCAGGAAGCTGTCGTCCAGCGCAGCATCGCGGCCGTCCAGCAGCTTCAGGCTCTCGCCGGCACGCGAACGGCGCACGGCGATGCTGCCCTGCAGGGTGCCCAGGTCGTAGGCATGCATCGGCTGGCCGAGCTCGAGCATCACGTACTGGGTGATGTCGACCAGCAGCGAGACCGGGCGCACGCCACTGCGGCGCAGGCGCTCGGCCATCCACAGCGGGGTCTCGGCGGCGGCGTTGACACCTTCGATGACGCGGCCCAGGTAACGCGGTGCTTCGGCGCCGGCGTCGAGCTGGATGGCCAGCTCACGGTTGCCGATGGCGGGAATCGTCTCGGTGGTGAAATCCAGCACGTCGCTGCGGGTGGCGGCGGCGACGTCGTAGGCGATACCGCGCAGGCTGAAGCAGTCGGCGCGGTTCGGGGTCAGCTTGATCTCGATGCTGGCGTCCGGCAGGCCCAGGTACTCGACCAGAGCCTGGCCGACCGGTGCGTCATCCGGCAGCTCCAGCAGGCCGGAGGCATCGTTGTCCAGGCCCAGCTCCCTGGCCGAGCACAGCATGCCGTTGGACTCGACACCGCGCAGCTTGGCCGGCTTGATCTTCAGCTCGCCAATCTGCGCGCCGACCATCGCCAGCGGCGCAACCAGGCCCGGACGTGCGTTCGGTGCGCCGCACACGATCTGCAGCAGCTCGCCCTGCCCGGCATCGACCTTGCACACCTGCAGGCGGTCGGCTTCCGGATGGCGTACGGCGTCGACGATGCGCGCCACGACCACGTGCTCGAGGCCTTCGCCCAGCGCGGTCACTTCTTCCACTTCCAGGCCGATGGCGGTCAGCACCGCACTCAGTTCATCGCGCGAAGCGCGGGTCGGGACGTGGCTGCGCAGCCAGTTTTCGGAGAATTTCATGGTGTCACCCTGGTGGGCCCGGCGCATGCGCCTGGGCCTGCGAATTTAGAAGCAGTCGAGCAAGCTCGACTCTACGGACCGGCGCTTACGCGAACTGCTTGAGGAAGCGCACGTCGTTCTCGAAGAACGCGCGCAGATCGTTGACGCCGTAACGCAGCATCGCGAAGCGCTCCACGCCCATGCCGAAGGCGAAGCCGGTGTAGCGCTCCGGATCGATGCCGACGTTTCGCAGCACGTTCGGATGGACCATGCCGCAGCCGAGCACTTCCAGCCAGCGGGTGCTGCCATCGGGCTGCTGCCAGGCGATGTCCACTTCCGCGCCCGGTTCAACGAACGGGAAGTAGCTGGGACGGAAGCGCATCTCGAAGTCGCGCTCGAAGAAGGCGCGCACGAACTCGGCCAGCGTGCCCTTCAGGTCGGCGAAGGTCGAATGCTCGTCCACCAGCAGGCCTTCCACCTGGTGGAACATCGGCGAATGGGTCTGGTCGCTGTCGCTGCGGTACACCTTGCCGGCGGCGATCATGCGCAGCGGCGGCGCGTGGTCGCCCATGTAGCGCACCTGCACACCGGAGGTATGCGTGCGCAGCAGGCGGCCGTCGCCGAAGTAGAAGGTGTCGTGCATGGCGCGCGCCGGATGGTGCGGCGGGAAGTTCAGCGCCTCGAAGTTGTGCCAGTCATCCTCGATCTCCGGCCCTTCCGACAGCTCGTAGCCCAGCCGGCCGAAGATGCCGGTGATGCGCTCCAGGGTGCGGGTGATCGGATGCAGGCCGGCGCGGTCGCCATTGCGGCCCGGCAGGGTGATGTCGATGGCTTCGGCGGCCAGGCGCGCATCCAGTGCCGCGTCTTCCAGCAGCGCCTTGCGCTCGCCCAGCGCGCGGGTCAGCGCGTCGCGGGCCTGGTTGATCGCTTCACCGGCGGCCTTGCGCTCGTCGGCCGGCAGGGCGCCGAGCTGCTTGAGCTGCGAGGTGATGCTGCCACTCTTGCCAAGCAGGGCCACGCGCAGCTGTTCCAGCACGTCGGGGCTCTGTGCGGCGGCCACATCGGCCAGCGCCTGGGTGGTGAGGGATTGGATGTCGCTCATGGGGGGCCGGAACTCCAGTCGATCTGCCATCGCGATGCGCGAAGGGCCGACCCCTGTCGCCACCGCCGTCCCCGCGCTGCCGTCATGGCCTCGCCGGGACCCAAAAAAGAATGGGGAAGGACTTGCGCCCTTCCCCATGCATTGCCTTGACCTGACACCGTTCCGAGTGAACGGTTACGGCATCGGGAAGGACTTATGCCGCCAGCGCGCCCTTGGCCTTTTCGGCCAGCGCGGTAAAGCCGGCTGCGTCGTGCACGGCGATGTCAGCCAGGACCTTGCGATCCAGGGTGATGCCGGCCTTCAGCAGACCGTTCATGAAGCGGCTGTAGCTCAGGCCGTTGATGCGGGCAGCCGCATTGATACGGGTGATCCACAGCGAACGGAAGTTGCGCTTCTTCTGCTTACGGCCGATGTAGGCGTACTGCTGTGCCTTGATGACCGCCTGCTTGGCGACGCGGAAGACCTTGCGACGGGCGTTGTAATAGCCCTTGGCGAGATCCAGAATCTTCTTGTGGCGGCGACGCGCCTGTACGCCACGCTTAACTCGTGCCATTTTTCAGTTCCTCAGAGGTAAGGGAGCATGCGGTCCAGACGGCCTGCGTCTTCTGCACGGACATGGCCCGTCTGACGCAGATTACGCTTACGCTTGGTCGCTTTCTTCGTGAGGATGTGGCTACGGTTGGCGTGGCCGCACTTGTACTTGCCCGAGGCGGTCTTGCGGAAACGCTTGGCCGCTGCCCGGTTGGTCTTGATCTTGGGCATTGCAATGTCCTTGATGGGATATGACCCTGGTTTCTGACTGATCTGGCGGCGGCCTGGGCCGCTCTTTCCGTCCTGCCATGATCGGCGTACGACCCGTCCTGGGTGGGTCGAGCCGGGCATGATACAGGCAAAACCGCCCTGCCACCAGCCCCTGCAACCCTTTCGCCGGCAATTCACCGGCTTCCTGCAAAAGCAAAGGGACGCCCATGGCGTCCCTCTACCCTGAACCATTCAGCCAGGCGCCCCGGAAGGCGGCCCGTCAGGCCTCAGGTCTTCTTCTTCGGCGCGATCATCATGACCATCTGACGCCCTTCCAGGCGCGGACGGGATTCAATGACGATGTCCTCGCCCAGATCGGTCTCGATCCGGTTGGCCATTTCGCGGCCCAGTTCCTGGTGGCTCATTTCACGGCCACGGAAACGGATGTTGACCTTGATCTTGTCACCATCCTCGAGGAACCCGCGCATCTTGCGCAGCTTGATCTGGTAGTCGCCCTCGTCCGTGACCGGACGGAACTTCACTTCCTTGATCTCGACCTGCTTGGTCTTCTTCTTGGCCTCGCTGGCCTTCTTCTGCGCTTCGAACTTGAACTTGCCGAAGTCCATGATCTTGCAGACCGGCGGATCGGCCTGCGGCTGGATTTCGACCAGGTCCAGGCCTTCATCTTCGGCCATGGACAGCGCTTCGTCGCGCGACAACACGCCGATCATTTCTCCGTCACTGCCGATCACGCGGACGCGCGGCACTCGGATTTCCTGATTCTTGCGGTTCTGTTTGTTGTCAGGGGTGCTGATATTACGTTCTCCCAAGGGTATCGAACCGGTCCGGGTGCCTGTGCCCCCGGACCGGACCTTTGCTTACGCGCCCTCGGCCTGGAGCCGCTCGATGAAGGCCTGCAGGCTCATGCTGCCCAGGTCTTCGCCAGAACGCGTACGCACCGCCACAGCCCCATTTTCCTTCTCGCGGTCACCAATGACCAGCAGGTAGGGCACGCGCTGCAACGTATGCTCGCGGATTTTATAGCCGATCTTCTCGTTACGCAAATCCGAGCTGACGCGGAAGCCTTGCTCCGCAAGGGTTTTGGTCACGCCCGAGACGTACTCGGCCTGAGCGTCGGTGATGTTGGCCACCACCACCTGGGTCGGCGCCAGCCAGGTCGGGAACTGGCCGGCATGGTGCTCGATCAGGATGCCCAGGAAGCGCTCCATCGAGCCCACGATGGCGCGATGCAGCATGACCGGGTGCTTCTTCTGGCTGTTCTCGTCCACGTACTCGGCGCCCAGACGGCCCGGCATCATGAAGTCGACCTGCATCGTGCCCAGCTGCCAGGTACGGCCGATCGCGTCCTTCAGGTGGTACTCGATCTTCGGGCCGTAGAAGGCGCCCTCGCCCGGCAGCTCCTGCCACTCCACCCCGTTGCTGGACAGTGCCGAGCGCAGCGCGCCCTCGGCCTTGTCCCAGGTGGCGTCATCGCCCAGGCGCGATTCCGGACGCAGCGCGATCTTGACCTGGATCTCATCGAAGCCGAAGTGCTGGTAGACCGCCAGCGCCTGCTGGTGGAACGCGGTCACTTCCGCCTCGACCTGGTTTTCCGTGCAGAACACGTGGCCGTCGTCCTGGGTGAAACCACGCACGCGCAGGATGCCGTGCAGCGCGCCGGACGGCTCGTTGCGGTGGCAGGCACCGAACTCACCATAGCGGATCGGCAGGTCGCGGTAGCTGTGCAGGCCCTGGTTGAACACCTGCACGTGGCCCGGGCAGTTCATCGGCTTGAGCGCGTAGGTGCGCTTCTCCGATTCGGTGAAGAACATCGCGTCCTGGTAGTTGTCCCAGTGGCCGGATTTCTGCCACAGGCTCACGTCCAGGATCTGCGGGCAGCGCACTTCGCCGTAGCCGGTCTTGCGGTACACCTTGCGCATGTACTGCTCGACCACCTGCCACAGTGCCCAGCCCTTCGGGTGCCAGAACACCAGGCCCGGCGCTTCTTCCTGCAGGTGGAACAGGTCCTGCTGCTTGCCGATGCGGCGGTGGTCGCGCATCTCGGCTTCTTCGATGCGCTTGATGTACGCCTCGAGCTGCTTCTTGTCGGCCCAGGCGGTGCCGTAGATGCGCTGCAGCTGCTCGTTCTGCGCGTCACCGCGCCAGTAGGCGCCGGAGATGCGGGTCAGCTTGAAGGCCTTCAGGAAGCGCGTGTTCGGCACGTGCGGGCCGCGGCACATGTCCACGTATTCCTGGTGGTAATACATGCCCATCGCCTGGATGTCGTCGGACATGTCCTCGATCAGGCGCAGCTTGTAGTCCTCGCCACGGGCCCTGAAGATCTCGATCACTTCGGCGCGCGGCGTCACCTTCTTGATGACGTCGTAGTCCTGGGCGATCAGTTCACCCATGCGCTTCTCGATCGCGGCCATGTCGTCCGGGGTGAACGGGCGCTCGGAGTAGATGTCGTAGTAGAAGCCCTCGGCGATCACCGGGCCGATCACCATCTTCACGTCCGGGTACAGCTGCTTGACGGCGTGGCCGACCAGGTGGGCGCAGGAGTGGCGGATGATCTCAACGCCCTCCTCGTCCTTGGCGGTGATGATGCGCAGGCTGGCATCGTGGTCGATGACGTCGCTGGCATCGACCAGCACGCCATCCACGGCACCGGCGATGGTGGCCTTGGCCAGGCCGGCGCCGATCGACTGGGCGACCTCCATGACGCTGACGGGATTTTCGAATTCGCGGCGGCTGCCGTCGGGAAGAGTAATGTTGATCATCGCAGTGGCTTCGTGCGGGGCCCGCTGGGCGGGCTGGAAAGCGTTCCCGGGGCGGCGCCCGGGCAATAAAAAAGCGCCGCGAGGGCGCCTGGAACACAGGGCCTTCGGGGGCAGGTCAACAGTGGGCGGTGGTAGTGCTCATGTCGCACGCTCGGCCGACGCTGGGCGCGGGCCACCTTGTTCCAGTCAGGGTTCTACGCTGATCTTAAACCAGCGCAGGGGAAAGCCCAAGGCCTACCGTACGGTCCGCTGAATGGGTCTCGCTGGCGGCGTGAAATTGCAATGATTACCATGTCGGCGCAGGCCGCCCTGTGCCAGCCTGCCCGCTTTCCCCCAGGACCCCGTGATGCGCCACCCGCTCCGACCGGCTCCCGCCGGCCCCGCCCGTGCCCCGCGTTCGCCGGCCCGCTGCCACGCTGGCCGCCCGCGATGATCACCGTCGGCCTTTCCACGCTCGGCTTCTGCAGCCTGGGCATGCTGGCGGCGATGTTCTCGGCGCTGGCGTTCTATGCCGCCTCGCCGCACTGCCGCTGGCCGCGCCTGCGCCGTGCCGGCCGCCTTGGCCGCCAGATCGGCCTGGTCGCCGCTGCCGCCGCGCTGTGGCTGTGGATGGCCGAGCTTGGTTTTGCCGCCGGCCTGGTGGCGATGCTGTGCACCTGGATGCTGGCCGCCATGCTGCTGCCGGCGCTGGCGGCCTGGCACCGCCCCGGTACGGAGTCGCCCTGATGTGGCCGCGTGCCCTTGCCGGCATCATCGCCGGCTTCCTCCTCGCCGCCGCCGTCACCGGCCTGCTGGCGTGGCTGCCGCCCGGCCCGTGGCAACGGGCGCTGGTGCCGACCCTCATCGCCTTCATCCCGCTGTGGATGCTGGCCGCCCTGTGGGCGTTCAGTTTCCGCAGCGCGCTGCGCGCCTGGCTGGTGCTGGCCGGCAGCGCCGCCGCCGGCTTTGCCGTGCTCGGGCTGCTGCGCCTGACCGGCGCGGTGCAATGAGACCTTTCCCATGAAGTTCAGTTCGCAGACGCTGCGCACGTTCACCACCCTGCACACCTGGGTCGGCCTGGTTGCCGGCTTCGGCCTGTTCGTGGCCTTCTACGCGGGTGCGCTGACCCTGTTCCACCACGACCTGCCGCTGTGGCAGACGCCCGGTGCAGCCACCGCACTCCCCGCCGGCCTGGACGACGCGCAGTACCTGCTGGAAGACGTGCTTGCCGCGCATCCGGAAGCGCACCGCCACGTCGGCATGACCTTCCCCGGCACCGAACACCCGCAGCCACTGGCCTACTGGCAGGCCGATGACGGCAGCTGGCGCTACGCCTGGCCGGGACAGATCGCCGGCAGCCCGACGCCGCCACAGACCGGGCTGGCCGAACTGGTCAACGAGCTGCATTACAGCCTCGGCCTGCCGGTGGCCGGCATCTACGTGATGGGCATCGTCAGCCTGCTGTATGGCATGGCACTGCTCAGCGGCCTGGTGATCCACCTGCCAAAGCTGTTCGGTGATCTGTTCGCACTGCGCCCGGGCCGCAACCTCAAGCAGCTGTGGCAGGACGCGCACAACGTGATCGGCGTGCTCAGCCTGCCCTTCCATCTGATGTTCGCGGTGACCGGTGCCCTGCTCTGCCTGGTGTTCGTGCAGATGGCCCTGCTCAACCCGCTGATCTACGACGGCAAGGCCCTGCAGGCGGTACCGACCGCAATGGACACCGCGCCGGTGCGCGACGCCAGCGGCATCCCGGCACCGCCTGGCAGCCTGCGCCTGCTGCATGCACGCGCGCTTGAAGTGGCCCGCGCACAGGGCGTGGCCAATTTCGAACCGGCCTACCTGAAGCTGGCCAACGCCGGCGATGCCAACGCCACCATCGAGATCACCGGCGAATCCACCGGCACGCTCGGCCCGCTCGGCGCGGTGGCACTGGACGTGGCCACCGGCAACGTCCTGGCCTCGCAGCTGCCCGGCCAGCGCGACGCCAACCACGCCACGCTCAGCGCGGCCTATGCCCTGCACTTCGGCGAGTTCGGCAACGGCGTAGTGGTCTGGCTGTACTTCCTGCTCGGCCTTGGCGGTGCCTTCCTGTTCTACTCCGGCAACCTGTTGTGGATCGAATCGCGGCGCAAGCGTCGCCAGCCGCAGCAACCGCGTGCCGGGGTGAACATGGCACGGGCCACGGTCGGCGTCTGCATCGGGCTGTGCGTTGCGATTTCGGTGGCGTTCGTCACCGCACTGGTGCTGGAGCGGCTGGCACCGTCCGCGGTCGACCACGGCATCCGCTGGGCCTGCTTCGGCAGCTGGGCGGCCTGTGCGCTGTGGGCCGCGCTGCGACGCCCGGCGCAGGCGGCACGCGAACTGCTGTGGGCGGCGGCGATCAGTACCGCACTGGTGCCGATCCTGCATGGCGCGCTCAATGGTGACTGGCTGTGGCGTGCGGCCGCGCGTGGCCACTGGCCGCTGTTCTGGGTCGATGCCATCGCGCTGGCCATGGCCTTCGGCTTCGCCCGCCTGGCTGTGGCCAGCCAACGCCGCGCCCGCAACGGCGACCCCAACAGCGTCTGGGCCAACTGAGCCGTCGCCGGGCATGGCCCGGCGCTACCGAAGGTCCGCCGGATCCGGGTAACGACTCACTTCGATCAGGTTGCCATCAGGGTCGCGGAAGTACACCGATTCGACCGGCCCCAGCGCGCCAGTACGTGCCACCGGCCCCTCCTCCACTGCAACGGACTGCGCCTGCAGGTGGGCCAGCACATCGGTCGTCGCCGTGCGCGTGACCAGGCACAGATCGGCGCTGCCCGGCGTGGGCCGCAGCGCATGCGGTTGCAGCGGGGCGCTGGCCGGATGCAGGTTGATCTTCTGCTGGCCGAACTGCAGCGCGGTGCGGCCCGTGCCGAAGTGCACGATCTGCATGCCGAGCACGCGCTGGTAGAAATCACAGCTGCGTTCGATGTCGGCGACAGTGAGGACCAGGTGGTCCAGGCGTTCGAGATGGATCATGCCCGCAGCGTAACGCTGCGGGCATGGACATGCTGTGCGGGGTCGGGCCGATGGCGTTGCGGCGTTGCGCCGGACATCGCCTGATGCAGCTCAATCGCCGATGCGTGCCTTCTGCCAGGGGCCCAGCATGGCGTTGAGCAGGCTGGCCTGTTCGTCGTCGCCGGTCAGCTCCCACATGAAGACGCCGGCCAGGCCCTGCTCGCGGGCGAACTGCGCACGCAGGCCGATCGAGCGCGGGTCTTCATAGCTGATGAAAACCTTCTGCTCGGCGTTGTACAGCCACGGGCTCTGCGCCTGTGGCTGCCAGTGCTTCGTCCAGCCCGGCTGGTCGAGATAGCGCGCCTTGATCACGCGCCAGTCGCCGGCATCGGCCGGTGCACTGTAGGACTGGTACAGCCCATCCGGCGCATCGCCGGTGACCTTGAAGCCGCGCCCGTAGAACGGCACACCCAGCACCAGCTTGTGGGCTGGCACCCCGCGCTCGCGGTAGTACTGCACCGCGCCGGCAACGTTGTTCCAGCGCCGCAGTTCCGGCGCCAGCGGATCGGTCGGCACTTCATGCAGGGGCGCATTGAACGTCGACACCGCCGAGAAGCCGGTGCCCATGTCGTAGCTCATCAGGTTGATGAAATCGAACACCTTGGCCAGCGCCGGCAGGTCATAGCTTGCGGCTGGATCGTAGGGGCCATCGGTCTGCAGGCGACCGGCGGCCAGTGCGGCGGTCAACAGCATCGGCTGCCCCGCCTTGCGGCCATGCGCATCAAGGGCCACGCGGAACGCCTGCGCGAGCCGGGTCAGATTGGCGCGGTCCTGCGGGCGGTGTGCCAGCTCCTTCGGTCCGCCACTGACAGGGAACTCCCAGTCGATGTCCACGCCATCGAAACTGCCAGCATGACGATCGAAGAACAGCGCCATGCATGAGTCGACCAGGCGCTTGCGGCTGCCCTCGGTCAGCGCTGCATCGGAGAATCCACCTGCCCCCCAGCCACCGATCGAGATCAGCGTGCGCAGATGCGGGTGCGCCTTCTTCAGCTCGGCCAGCGCCGCGAAATTCTTCGGCGCTTCCGCACCGATCGTGCAGCGCCCGTCCTCGATGGTGGAGAACGCGTAGAACAGGTGGGTGAGGCGCTCGGCCGGAATGCTCGACACCGGGTAGCGCTCGGCCGAACCACCGGGGTAGTAGGCACCGAAGATCGGCGGCTGCGCGGGTGCCGCATGCACGGCTATGGGCAAAGCACCGGCAATCAGCACGGCAAGGGCAGCCACAGTCTGGCGGAACATGGGATCTCCCGGTTCGAAGGCGCAGCCACGTTAGCAAACGGATGGGGCTGTGGGACGGTTGTCGTGGCATGTCGTCCAGTGGACAGGTGCATCCCGCCGGATGACGACAACGCGCCAGTCATGCAACGACCCTCATGCACTGCAGCAGGACACACGCCGACGCCGCCTTCGCGGGCTCGCGCATCGGCTAAGGTAGCCGCGGACCTTCAACCGCGCATGGACATGAGCACCGACCACGACAACCTCGACGACGGCGACCTGCTGGACGACGAAACCCTCGACGAATGCCAGGCCCTGGAGGCACGCGCCTACGGCGCCTTCCGCGAAGGCGACCTGCAACAGGCGGTGGCGCTGTTCGGCGAGCTGATCGCACTCGCCCCCGAAGTGCCGTACCTGCATTACATGCGCGGATTGGCGCACAAGTATCTGCGCGACTGGGCTGCCTCACTGCAGGACAACCTGCAATCGGAGCAGCTGCGTGGGGAATTCGATGTCGCCACTGCCTGGAATGCCGGCATCGCCGCCACCGGCATGGCGGACTGGGCCGAAGCACGACGCCAGTGGACCCGCTGTGGCATCACCCTGCCCGAAGGCGAGGGCCCGATCGAGGGCCACTTCGGCGTGGCCTGCGTGCGCCTGGCACCGTGGTCGGATGCCGAAGTGGTGTATATGAGCCGCATTGATCCGGTGCGTGCACGCATCGACAACGTACCGCTGCCCGAAAGCGGCTTTCGCTTCGGCGACATCGTGCTGCACGACGGCGCCTCGACCGGCCGCCGTACGTACAGCGAACACGAGGTGCCGGTGTTCAATGCAATGCAGCGCCTTCAGGCATCGGACATGGCGACCTTCACCGTGTTCGTGCAGTGCGATTCGGCCGATGACATCGCTGCGCTGGAGGCAATCACCCTGCCCGGCATCGGCATGGTCGAGGACTGGACGGCTACCGTGCGCCGGCTGTGCCGCCGCTGCAGCTACGGCACGCCGCACCAGCATGGTGATGAGGCGCCAGATGAAGACCAATGGAGACGCGAACGTGACCTCGGCGTGGCCGCACAGGGCCGGGCTGCGGTGGAAAAGCTCATGGCGGTGTGGGTCGCTGCAGCCCCCGGCCGGGTGCTGGAGGCCATCGAACAGCGCGAGCACCCGATGAGCGACCCGGAGCCAGGCCAGGTCTGGTGGCTGGGTGAGGACGAAGAAGACGCGTAAGTGCAAGGACCAACGGTCCTCATCCACAGGATTCCAGGCAAAGAAAAAGCGGGCCGAAGCCCGCTTTTTCATTTCAGCGATTCCAGGAGCGTGTCAACCAAGGTTGACACCTACCGCCGATTATTCGGCGCTGGCGGCTTCGCCTTCTTCAACGGCCTTCATCGACAGGCGGATACGGCCCTGCTTGTCGACTTCCAGCACCTTGACCTTGACCACATCGCCTTCCTTCAGCACGTCGCCGACCTTCTCGACGCGATCGCTGGAGATCTGCGACACGTGGACCAGGCCGTCCTTGCCCGGCAGGATGGTGACGAACGCACCGAAGTCCATGATCTTGGCGACCTTGCCTTCGTAGATGCGGCCCGGCTCGACGTCCGAGGTGATCTGCTCGATGCGGGCCTTGGCGGCCTGGGCAGCGATGGCGTTGACCGAGGCGATGACGATGGTGCCGTCGTCCTGGATGTCGATCTGGGTGCCGGTTTCCTTGGTGATGGCCTGGATGGTCGAGCCACCCTTGCCGATCACTTCGCGGATCTTGTCCGGGTGGATCTTGATGGTCAGCAGGCGCGGCGCGTAGTCCGACAGCTCTTCACGCGGAGCGGTCAGGCCGTGGGCCATTTCGCCCAGGATGTGCAGACGGCCAGCCTTGGCCTGCTGCAGGGCCTGCTTCATGATCTCTTCGGTGATGCCTTCGATCTTGATGTCCATCTGCAGGGCGGAGATGCCCTCAGCGGTACCGGCCACCTTGAAGTCCATGTCGCCCAGGTGATCTTCGTCACCCAGGATGTCGGACAGGACGACGAAACGCTCGCCTTCCTTGACCAGGCCCATGGCGATACCGGCAACCGGCGCCTTCACCGGCACGCCGGCGTCCATCAGGGCCAGCGACGAACCGCAGACCGATGCCATCGACGAGGAACCGTTCGACTCGGTGATTTCCGAGACGACGCGGATGGTGTACGGGAAGGCTTCCAGCGACGGCATGACAGCCAGCACGCCGCGCTTGGCCAGGCGACCGTGGCCGATTTCGCGGCGCTTCGGGCCCATCATGCGGCCGCACTCACCCACCGAGAACGGAGGGAAGTTGTAGTGGAACAGGAAGTTTTCCTTGTACTCACCGGCAACGGCATCGATGACCTGGCCATCACGGGCGGTGCCCAGGGTGATGGTCACGATGGCCTGGGTTTCGCCGCGGGTGAACAGCGAGGAACCGTGGGTACGCGGCAGTACGCCGGTCTTCACGGCGATCGGGCGGACGGTGTCCAGCGCACGGCCGTCGATACGGACCTTGGTGTCCAGCACCGAGTCACGCATGGTGCGGTATTCCAGCTCGCCGAATTCCTTCGACAGCTCGGCCGGGTTCCAGCCTTCAGCGGCCACGCGGCCAGCCAGGGTTTCGACCACGTCCTTCTTGATCGCCGAGATGGCGTCGCGGCGCTGCAGCTTGTCGCGCACCTGGAAGGCTTCGCCCAGGCGCGGGCCGATGGCTTCCTTCAGGGCGGAGATCAGCGCGTCGTTCTTGGCCGGAGCTTCCCAGGTCGACGGCTTGGTGCCGGCTTCGACGGTCAGCTCGTTGATCGCGTTGATGACCTTCTGCATTTCGCGGTGACCGAAGGTCACGGCGCCCAGCATCACTTCTTCGGACAGCAGCGCGGCTTCGGATTCGACCATCAGCACGGCGTTGGAGGTACCGGCGACGACCAGTTCCAGCTGCGAGTCAGCCAGTTCGCTGACGGTCGGGTTCAGGATGTACTCGCCGTTCTTGTAACCGACCTTGGCAGCGCCGATCGGACCCATGAACGGGGTGCCGGCCAGGGCCAGGGCAGCCGAGGCGCCGATCAGGGCCGGGATGTCGCCGTCCACGTCCGGGTTCAACGACATGACCGTGGCGATGATCTGCACTTCGTTCTTGTAGTCTTCCGGGAACAGCGGACGGATCGGACGGTCGATCAGACGCGAGATCAGGGTTTCCTTCTCGGTCGCACGGCCCTCACGCTTGAAGAAACCACCCGGGATACGGCCGCCGGCGTAGAACTTTTCCTGATAATCGACGGTCAGCGGGAAGAAGTCCTGGCCTTCGCGCGCGCTCTTGGCGGCGACGGCGGTGACCAGCAGTACGGTGTCGTCCATCTTGACGATGACGGCACCGCTGGCCTGACGGGCGACTTCGCCGGTCTCGAGCGTGACGGTGTGCTTGCCGTACTGGAAGGTTTTGGTGATTTTTGCCACGGAGGGTGTCCTTGGGGATGCTGTCTGCGAATTTGGACCGTCGGCGACCCTTGCCGCCAGCGGGTGGCCGGATCGTTCCGGCCTGAATCGGGGATTGCGGTGCTACAAAACAAAACCGCGGCGCATCGCTGCGCCGCGGGGGATTCGTTGCTTAGCGACGCAGGCCAAGCTTCTCGATCAGGGCCTTGTAACGCTCGACGTCCTTCTTCTTCAGGTAGTCGAGCAGGCTGCGACGGCGGTTGACCATCTGCAGCAGGCCGCGGCGGCTGTGGTGGTCCTTCTTGTGGGTCTTGAAGTGGCCGGTCAGCAGTTCGATGCGGGCGGTCAGCAGTGCAACCTGGACTTCCGGGGAGCCGGTGTCAGCCGAGCTGCGCTTGTTGTCTTCAATGACCTTCTGGGTGTCGATCGACATTTCTTTTTTCTCTGTGATGCGTGGCCGGCAGGAACGCGCTTCGCGCACCGCCAGGCTCGCCGTGGACTACGAGGATGAAACCTGCGCGAGGCAGGCTGCCGGAAAACGGCCGCGAAATTGTAACGGTCGGGGGCTTCCGGGACAAGGTCCGGGGCTGAACCGCCCGGCCCAGGTCAGAGGTTGAAACGACGCTGCGGAGCCAGCAGGCCACTGTCATCGACCTGGCCCAGGCCCTGGACAGCATCGTCCGGGCCAAACACGGCCACCAGGCCATGCGGCCAGGACAGGTCGCGCTGGCGCTGGCCGACGCAGAAGCGGTGGGCCTGGTCGGCATCGAGGTCGACCCGCGGGTATTCAGCCAGGCCGGCCGCCAGCGGCAGCAGCAGCGCGTCCATCCCGGCCTCGTCACCGGCCTCGACCATCGCCCGCAGCTGGTCCAGGGTGACCATCGCCGGTTCATGGAACGGCTCGACCCAGAGCCGGCGCAACGCGCTGATGTGGGCACCGCAGCCCAGCGCCTCGCCCAGGTCGCGGGCCAGGCTGCGGATGTAGGTGCCGGAGCCGCAGGTCACGCGCAGCCGCAACCGCTCGGGCTGCTGCTCCAGCACCTCGATGGCATGCACCTGCACCTCACGCTCCGGCGCTTCGATGACGTCACCACGGCGGGCCTTCACATACAGCGGCTCCCCACCCTGCTTCAGTGCCGAATAGATCGGAGCACGCTGGCGGATGCTGCCGGTCAGCGGCGCCAGCGCCGCCTGCAGGGCCTCGGCACTGATCGAAGGCACCGGGCGCTGCAACAGCACCTGGCCTTCGGAATCGTCAGTGTCGGTGGTCTGGCCCAGCATGATCTCGGCGTCGTAGGCCTTGGCCGAGCCGAGCAGCAGACCGGCAATCTTGGTCGCCTCGCCGAAGCACAGCGGCAACAGGCCGGTGGCCAGCGGATCGAGGCTGCCGGTATGGCCACCCTTATCGGCACGGAACAGGCGGCGCGCCACCTGCAGGGCGGCGTTGGAGCTCATGCCGGTCGACTTGTCGAGCAGCAGGATGCCATCCAGGCGGCGGAACTGAATTCGGGTCATGACAGGATTTTGTAGAGTCGAGCCATGCTCGACTGCTGCAGCGCGGTCTGCATCAGACATCGCGCAGCCGGAATGCAACGACGCCGGGCATGCCCGGCGTCGCGCGGTTATTCTTCGTCGCTCTCGCGACGCTTCTCAGCGGCCAACGTATCAGGCAGATCGCGCAGGATGTTGTCGATGTGCTCACCACGGTCGACCGAGTCGTCGTAGTGGAAATGCAGCTCCGGCACGTGGCGCAGCTTCATCGCACGGGCCAGGTCCATGCGCAGGCGATAGCCCAGCTCCTTCAGGCCGGCCACGGCTTCAGCCGAACGTTCCGGCATCAGCGCAGTGACGAATACCTTGGCATGGGCCATGTCGCGGGTGATTTCCACGTCGGACACGCTCACCGAGGGCAACCCGTGCTCGCGCACAGCGTTGTGCACCAGGGTGCCGAGTTCACGGCGCAGCTGGGCGGAGACACGGTCGGTTCGATGGAAAGTCTTGGGCACGCGGTCGGGCTCTCGATTCAAATGTGACCCGACCAAGGTCGGGTCCTACCAGGAGGAGCGGCCCGACCTTGATCGGGCCCCACCAGGGGGCGGACCGGCCCGTGAGGGCTGGTCCGTTGCAGCAATTACAGGGTGCGCGGCACTTCGATACGCTCGAAGCACTCGATCTGGTCACCCGGCTTGACGTCGTTGTAGGCCTTCACCGCGATACCGCATTCGGTACCGTTGCGGACTTCCTCGACGTTCTCCTTGAAGCGACGCAGCGATTCCAGCTCGCCCTCGAAGATCACCACGCTGTCGCGCAGCACGCGGATCGGCTTGTTGCGCTTGACCACGCCCTCGATGACCATCGAGCCGGCCACCGCGCCCAGCTTGGAGCTGCGGAAGACGTCGCGGACCTCGGCGATACCGATGATCTCTTCGCGGATCTCCACGCCCAGCAGACCGGAAGCCACCTGCTTCACCTGATCGATCACGTCATAGATGATCGAGAAGTAACGCAGGT
This sequence comes from Stenotrophomonas sp. 62841_Sma, assembly GCF_056482945.1. Taxonomy (NCBI): domain Bacteria; kingdom Pseudomonadati; phylum Pseudomonadota; class Gammaproteobacteria; order Lysobacterales; family Lysobacteraceae; genus Stenotrophomonas; species Stenotrophomonas sp. 62841_Sma. Next base: position 3,305,849 of record NZ_CM151224.1, read on the forward strand.
CGACGCCGTTGGATTCGATGATGCGACGGGCCGAAGCATCCGCACGCACGTTGAAGCCGATGACGGTGGCCTTCGAAGCGGCCGCCGAGTTGGCGTCCGATTCGGTGATGCCGCCCACGCCGGAGTGGATCACGTTGATGCGGATGTCTTCGTTGGACAGCGCGACCAGTGCCTGGCTCAGGGCCTGCACCGAACCCTGCACGTCAGCCTTGATGACCAGGTTGAGGACCTGCTGGCCCTCGCCCTTGCCCAGGGTCGCCATGATGTCTTCCATGCGGCTGCCGGCGGTGGCGACCAGGCGCGATTCACGGCGCTTGGTCTCACGCTGCTGGGCAACGTCCTTGGCCAGGCGCTCGTCCTCGACGACCACGAAGTCATCACCCGCTTCCGGCACGCCGGACAGGCCCAGGACCTGCACCGGAATGGACGGGCCGGCGAACTCCGGCTGCTTGCCGGTTTCGTCGAACAGCGCACGCACGCGGCCGTACTGGATGCCGCACACCAGGTAGTCGCCCTTCTTCAGGCGGCCCTGCTGCACCAGCACGGTGGCGACCGGGCCACGGCCCTTGTCCAGCGACGATTCGATCACCACGCCCGAGGCGCGGCCTTCGTCGACGGCCTTCAGTTCCAGCAGTTCGGCCTGGATCGAGATGGCGTCCAGCAGGTCGTCGATGCCCAGGCCGGTCTTGGCCGAGATCTCCACCATCTGGGTGTCACCACCGAAGTCTTCGGCCACGACCTGCTCGGACAGCAGTTCGTTCTTGACCCGCATCGGGTCGGCGTCGGACTTGTCGATCTTGTTGATCGCCACGATCAGCGGCACACCCGCCGAACGGGCGTGCTGGATCGCTTCCTTGGTCTGCGGCATGACGCCGTCATCGGCGGCCACGACCAGCACCACGATGTCGGTCAGCTTGGCGCCGCGCGCACGCATCGAGGTGAATGCCGCGTGGCCCGGGGTATCCAGGAAGCTGATCACGCCCTTCGGCGTATCCACGTGGTAGGCACCGATGTGCTGGGTGATGCCGCCGGCTTCGCCGGTGGCGACCTTGGTGCGGCGGATGTAATCCAGCAGCGAGGTCTTGCCGTGGTCGACGTGGCCCATGATGGTGACCACCGGCGGACGCTGGGTGGCTTCGCCCTGGTTTTCACCGGTCGAGGCCAGCAGTGCGTCTTCGGCGTCGTTGTCGTTGGCACGGATCGCCTTGTGGCCGAGTTCTTCGGTCACCAGCGCGGCGGTGTCATGGTCGATGGACTGGGTGATGGTGGCCATCACGCCCATCTTGAACAGCGCCTTGACCACCTCACCGCCCTTCAGCGCGAGCTTCTGCGCCAGGTCGGCCACGGTGATCGTGTCGCCGATCGCCACTTCACGCACCACCGGCGCGGTCGGACGCTCGAAGGCGTGCGGACCTGCATTGTTGCCACCGCGCGACATGTCGCGACGGCCACCGGCCTGGTTACGCCCGCCCGGACGACCACGGGTGTTGCTGTTGTTGCTGTTGCCACGACGCGCGCGGTCGGCAGCCGACAGGTGCATCTGGCCGGCGAAACGGTCGCCCGGGCCACGCTCGTTGCGCGGCGCACTGCGGTTGTTGCGGTCGTCGTTGCGCGGCGGCGGCGGAGCGCTGCGCGGCGCAGCCGGAGCGGCGGCCGGAGCACGCGGCGGGCGCGGCGCGGTTTCATCGATCGGAGCGCGCTTGGGCTTGCTGGCCGCCAGCGCCTCGGCAGCCTTGGCGGCGGCCGCAGCTTCCTCGGCGGCCTTCTTCTCGGCCTCTGCGCGTTCCTTGGCCGCAACCTCTTCCTCACGGGCACGGACGATGGCTTCGTCGCGCAGACGATCCTTCTCGGCCAGGGCCTGCTGTTCGGCAAGGTTGCGCGCACGCGACTCTTCCAGCTTGCGCAGGATGTCGGCGCGCTCTTCGTCCGGGGTCATGGCGCGAGCACCATCCTTGACGTAGGTACGCTTCTGGCGCACCTCGACATTCACGGTCGTCTTGCTGCGACCGGAACTGACCGTCACTTCCTGCTGTTTCCGGCGGTTGAGCGTGATCTTCTTTGCAGACTGATCAGTTTCTTCCGGGGCCTGCTCGGGCTTGCCGTGCGAACGACGAAGGAAGCCCAGGAGCTTCACCTTCTCGGTGCTGGTCACGACCTGGTCGGGACCGCTGAACTTCATGCCGGCACCGGCCAGCTGTTCCAGCAGTTTTTCGACCGGCGTGTTGACCAGTTCGGCAAGCTTGCGGATGGTGGTTTGCTGCGACATTCGGATCCTATGATCTTGTGGGCGCCCCCCCGCATCTGGAGGTGGCGCGGATTCTACGCCCTGAGCGGCTCAGGGCCCTGTTCATTGCCGGCTCATTCGCCGCGTTCCAGTCGGGCGATCTCCTCGGCACGTGCGGCCAGGATCAGCGCAGCGGCGCGCGCCTGATCCAGCCCTTCGATGCCGAAGTCCATGACCTCGTCGGCGGCCAGGTCGGACAGGTCCTCACTGGTGCGCACGCCGTGGCCGGCCAGCGCATACGCGGTGGCTTCGTCCATGCCCTTCAGGGACAGCAGGTCCTGCGCCGGCTGGCCGTCTTCAAGGCCTTCCTCGACTGCCAGGGCCTCATTGAGCAGCGCATCGCGGGCACGAGCGCGCAGCTCTTCGACGATGTCTTCGTCGAAACCTTCCACGGCCAGCAGTTCGCCGACCGGGACATATGCGATTTCCTCGACGGTGCCGAAGCCTTCGCTGACCAGGATGCCGGCGATTTCCTCGTCCACTTCCAGCTTGTCCATGAACAGCTGGCGGGCCGAAGCCTGCTCGGCCTCCGACTTGGCGGTGACCTGGTCCTGGGTCATCACGTTGAGCTGCCAGCCGGTCAGGCGGCTGGCCAGGCGCACGTTCTGGCCGCCCTTGCCGATCGCCTGGGCCAGGCGGTCTTCAGCGACAGCCAGGTCCATCGAGTGCTTGTCTTCATCGACGATGATCGACTGCACTTCGGCCGGCGCCATCGCGTTGATGACGAAGTTGGCCGGGTTGTCGTTCCACAGCACGATGTCCACGCGCTCGCCATTGAGCTCGTTGGACACGGCCTGCACGCGCGAACCGCGCATGCCGATGCAGGCACCGATCGGATCGGTACGCTGGTCGTGGGCGAGCACGGCGATCTTGGCGCGGTCGCCCGGATCCCGGGCGCAGGCCTTGATCTCCACCAGGCCCTGGCCGACTTCCGGCACTTCCAGCTTGAACAGCTCGATCATGAATTCCGGGGCGGCGCGGCTGATGAACAGCTGCGGGCCACGCGGCTCCGAGCGCACTTCGGCCAGGTAGCCGCGCACGCGGTCACCGGCGCGCAGCACGTCGCGCGGAATGCCCTTGTCCTTCGGGATGAAGCCTTCGGCGTTGCCACCGAGGTCGACATAGATGTTGCCGCGCTCGGCGCGCTTGACCACGCCGGTGATCAGCTCACCCACACGATCCTTCCACGCATCCACGACCTGCTGGCGCTCGGCTTCGCGCACGCGCTGGACGATGACCTGCTTGGCGGCCTGGGCAGCGATGCGGCCGAAATCCGGGTTCTCGATCTGCTCTTCGATGTAGTCGCCGACGTCCACGCCTTCGGCTTCATCGACGGCGTCCATCAGGCGGATCTGGCGGTCCGGCGATTCCATGACCACGTCATCGGCCACCACTTCCCAGCGGCGGAAGGTTTCGTAGCTGCCATCCTTGTGGTCGATGACCACGCGGGTCAGCACTTCCTCGTCGGGATAGCGCTTCTTCGCTGCCGAGGCCAGGGCGGCCTCGATGGCATCGAAGATCACTTCACGCGGCACGCCCTTCTCGTTGGCGACTGCGTCGACTACCAGCAACAGTTCCTTGCTCATTGGCTCACTCCGCGCGCGGCTTCTTTGCCGCCGGCTCGTTGGAAGAAGAATTCTTGTTCGGCTTCGGACGCTTCGGTGCCGGACCGGTCGGCTTGCTCGGGGCCAGCCCCAGCGCCACCCAGTCGGGCATGATCCGTGCCTTGTCGATGTTGTCGGCCGACACGACCACTTCGGCCTTGTCGACGATGAAGGTGATGGCACCTGCGGTCTCGTCGATGGCTTCGATGCGGCCCTGCAGGCGGCGACGGTTGTCCTGCGGCAGCTTCAGCGTGACCTTGGCCATTTCGCCGAGGTGACGGCCGAACTGCTCCAGGTTGAACAGCGGACGATCGACGCCCGGCGAAGACACTTCCAGCGTGTAGTTGCCGCTGATCGGGTCTTCGACGTCCATCTGTGCCGACACTTCGCGGCTGACCCGCTCGCAGTCGTCGACATTGATGATGCGCTCGGGCTGTTCAGCCAGCGGCACGTCGATGTAAAGGCGCAGGGTCGCACCGCCGGGGGCCGGCAGATACTCAACGCCCAGCAGCTCCAGGCCCAGCGACACAACGGTCGGGGCGAGCAGATTCGCGATGTCGGTTGCCTTGTCGCTCACAGCCTGCCTTGATCTCTTGGTTGGGTGCCGGCCTTGGCCGGCATGGAAACATGACGCCCCGGAAACGACAAAGGGCCCGCTGGGCCCCTTTTCCGGAAAGACTCCGGTGACTGGATTCCGGTTGCAACCTGCAGTGCCTGCCGGTTGCGGCCCTCCTTCCGGGTCCGGACTCCCGCTGGGAGGCCGCCTTCAGGGGTATTGCTAGGCCGCTGATGATAGCGACTGCACCGCGCTGGTGCAAGGCTTGGACCCGCCTGAAACCGGCCGCTTCGCTCGCCGGGCATGGCCCGGCGGATCAACCAGAGCCGCAAAGAAAAACGCCCTCGAAGCAGGACTTCGAAGGCGATCTCTTTACTTGGTAGCGGGGGCAGGATTTGAACCTGCGACCTTCGGGTTATGAGCCCGACGAGCTGCCAGACTGCTCCACCCCGCATCAGAAGCGGAATTATGAGGCATAACTTCAAAACCTGCAAGCTTTTCCTCATTCATCGAACTGGTTGGCGCCGATTCGATGTGTTGGTAGCGGGGGCAGGATTTGAACCTGCGACCTTCGGGTTATGAGCCCGACGAGCTGCCAGACTGCTCCACCCCGCACCGGAAGTGTTTGAACTGCTGCCCTGCTCTTTCGAGGAGGGCTACCGCAACGATGTTCTGGCTGAACCGCTGCAGTGACAACTCAGGCTGCGCATATTACACGAATCGCGCAGCTTTGTGTCAACTTTTATGCAAGATGCGCAAATGCCTGCTGGCACCAGACCATGATCGGGTTCCATGCCAGGCCCAGCGCCAGCAGCGCCAGCGCGTTCACGCCCAGGACCAGGCCCAGCACGCGGTCGTTGCTGCGCGGCATGGCCTCGCCCACCGGCTCATCGAAGTACATGACCTTGATGACGCGCAGGTAGTAGAAGCAGCCGACCACGGCACACAGCACGCCGAGGATGGCCAGCCACAGCAGGCCACCGTTGACTGCCGCGCCCAGCACCGCCAGCTTGGTCCAGAAGCCCAGGAACGGCGGGATGCCGGCCAGCGACGCCATGATGCACAGCACCAGGCCGGCCATCCACGGGTTGCGGGCATTGAGGCCCTTGAAGTCTTCGATGTTCTCGGCTTCGAAGCCGGCACGCGACAGCGCGATGATCGCGCCGAAGGCGGCGGTCGACATGATGGCGTAGGCCAGTGCATAGAACAGTGCGGCGGCATAGCCCTGCGAACCGCCACCGGCAATGCCCATCAGCAGGAAGCCGATGTGCGAGACGGTAGAGAACGCCAGCATGCGCTTGAGGTTGCTCTGCGCGATGGCCATCAGGTTGCCGATGACCAGCGAGACCGCGGCCAGGCCGGCGATCAGCAGCTGCAGTTCGGTCGACAGCGGGCCCACGCCCATTTCCAGCAAGCGGTAGGCCATGCCGAAGGCGGCCAGCTTCGGCGCCGAGCTGATGAACAGTGCGATCGGTGCCGGGGCACCCTGATACACGTCCGGCAGCCACATGTGGAACGGCGCGGCACCCAGCTTGAAGGCGACGCCGGCGATCATGAACACCGCACCGGTGATCAGCAGCACGCGCTCTTCCGAGTGCGGGATGGCCTCGCGGATGACGTCAAGGTGCAGGCTGCCGGTGGCGCCGTAGATCAGCGACATGCCGTACAGCAGCAGGCCAGAAGCCAGCGAACCCAGCACGATGTACTTCATCGCCGCTTCCGAGGCCAGGCCGTTCTCACGGTTGCTGGCAACCAGCGCGTAGGAGCACAGCGCCAGCAGTTCCAGGCCCAGGTAGACCATCAGCAGGCTGCCGGCCGAGACCAGGATCATCATGCCGGCGGTGCCGAACAGGATCAGCACCGGGATCTCGCCCTGGAAGAGGTTGCGGTCGCGCAGGTAGCGCCAGCCGTAGACCAGGGTCAGGCCGCTGAGCAGCACGATCCCGGTCTTCATCACGTCCGCGGCGGTATCACGCACGAACATGCCATGGAAGACCTCCCCCTGCCCGCCCACGCCGGTGGCCAGCATGAACAACACCACGGCCAGCGCAGCGAGCGAGAACAGGTGGGTGACGATCTTGTTCCGGTTGCTGACGAACAGGTCGAGGATCATCAGGGCGAAGGCGCTGCCGATCAGCACCAGCTCGGGAGCGAGCGGTGGCAGGTCAGCGGCGGTCAATGGCAGCAGCGGCGAGGTGGTCATCATCAAATCCTGGAATTACAGCAGCTTGCTGGATGCGATCTGCATCGCCAGCTTCGCGATCGAGGGCTCCATCAGGTCGGTCAGCGGCTTGGGGTAGATGCCCAGGGCCAGCACGCCGATGGCGAACACGCCCAGCACCAGCCATTCGCGGCCGTTGATGTCCTTCAGTTCGGCAACATGGCTGTTGGCCACTTCACCGAAGAAGATGCGCTTGTACAGCCACAGGGTGTAGGCGGCGCCGATGATCAGGGTGGTGGCCGCGCCCAGCGCGATCCACGGATTACGCTGGAAGGCCGCGAGGATGACCATGAACTCGCCGACGAATCCGCTGGTGCCCGGCAGGCCCGCATTGGCCATGAAGAACAGCATGGCGAAGGTCGCAAACCAGGGCATCACGTTGACCACGCCGCCGTAATCGGCGATGCGGCGGCTGTGCATGCGGTCGTACAGCACGCCAACGCTGGAGAACATTGCGCCGGACACGAAGCCGTGCGAGATCATCTGCACCATGGCGCCCTGCAGGCCCAGGCGTGCGGCATCGGCGTTGCCGGCTTCACGCACCAGCCACAACGCGATGAAGGTGCCCAGGGTGACGAAGCCCATGTGCGCGATCGACGAATAGGCGATCAGCTTCTTCATGTCGTCCTGCACCAGGGCGACGAGGCCGACGTAGATCACCGCGATCAGCGACAGCGCGATCACCAGCCACGCCCATTCCTGCGACGCGTCCGGGACGATCGGCAGGTTGAAGCGCAGGAAACCGTAGCCACCGATCTTCAGGGCGATGGCGGCCAGGATCACCGAACCGGCGGTCGGCGCTTCCACGTGGGCATCCGGCAGCCAGGTGTGGACCGGGAACATCGGCACCTTGACCGCGAAGGCGATCAGGAAGGCGAAGAAAATCCAGGTCTGTTCCTTGGCCGACAGCGGCAGCGCGTACAGGTCGGCCAGCTGGAAGCTGCCGCCCTTCATGTACAGGTAGATCAGCGCCACCAGCATCAGCACCGAGCCGAGGAAGGTGTACAGGAAGAACTTCAGCGCGGCGTAGATGCGACGCGGGCCACCCCAGACACCGATGATCAGGAACATCGGGATCAGCATCGCCTCGAAGAACACGTAGAACAGCATCGCGTCCGTGGCCGAGAAGATACCGACCGTGACGCCTTCCAGGATCAGGAAGGCGGCCACGTACTGGTTGACGCGCTTGTCGATGGCGCTCCAGGCGCCGATCAGGGCAAGCACGCTGACCAGGGTAGTCAGCAGGATCAGCGCCACGGCGATGCCGTCCACGCCCAGGTTGTAGCCGATCTTGTACGCCGGGATCCAGGCATGGGTCTCGACGAACTGCAGACCGTCGATGCCCGCGTTGTAGCCGCTCAGCAGCGAGAGGCTCGCCACGAACGTCAGTACCGCTACGCCCAGCGACGCCCAGCGGGCGGTCTGCGCATCACGGATCGCAAGGATCAGGGCACCACCGATGATCGGCAGCCAGATGAGGACACTGAGTAGAGGCCAGTTCGACACGTCTTCTTATTCCGTACAGGTCATCAACGCAGGTAATGCATCAGCACGCCCAGAAGGGCAATCAGGCCGATGATCATCGCGAAGGCGTAGTGATAGAGGAAACCGGATTGGGTACGACGCAGCACGCCGGCTGCGACGTCCACAACACGTGCCGAAAGATTGACCACGCCGTCGACGATGTTGCTGTCGATCCAGCGTGCGACCTTGCCCAGCTTGACGCTGCCACCGGCAAAGCCATCGATCCACAGCTTGTCGAAGCCGTACTTGTTTTCCAGCACCGACACCAGCGGGGCGAAGGTCTTGCGCGCCTTGCCCGACAGGTCCGGCTTCCACAGGTAGAACAGTGCAGCCAGCAGGAAGCCCGCCAGGGTCAGCCAGAACGGCGGCAGCATCATGCCGTGCAGCGCGAACGCCACCGGACCATGGAACTCTTCGCCCAGGAAGCCAACGGTGTTCTTGGCCGGATCGTAGAAGTTCACGATGCCGGTGAAGAACGTCTGCGCCTGACCCTTGATGGCCTCGTGCGCATGGTGGCCGGCCCAGTCGGTGCCGTGCAGCATCGGACCGATGCTGAAGAAACCGATGGCGATCGACGGAATGGCCAGCAGGATCAGCGGCAGGGTCACCACCCACGGGGTTTCGTGCGGCTCATGCGGACCGTGGCCATGGCCGTGGTCGTCATGGTGCGCGTCCCCATGATGGGCATCAGCAGGGTGCGCATCTGCGGCGTGGTGATCGTCATGGGCATGGCCGTGATCATCATGCACGTCGCGGAAGCGCTCCTTGCCGTGGAAGGTCAGGAACAGCAGGCGGAAGCTGTAGAAGCTGGTCACCAGCACGCCACCCAGCACTGCCCAGTAGCCATAGGTGGCCACCCAGCTGTTCTGCATGTGGGCGTGGATCTCGGCCGCCTCGATGATGGTGTCCTTCGAGTAGAAGCCGGAGAAGAACGGCGTACCGACCAGGGCCAGGGTACCGATCCACATGGTGACGAAGGTGATCGGCATGTACTTGCGCAGGCCGCCCATCTTGCGCATGTCCTGCTCATGGTGCATCGCGATGATGACCGAGCCGGCACCCAGGAACAGCAGCGCCTTGAAGAAGGCGTGGGTCATCAGGTGGAACACGGCGGCCGAGTACGCCGACACGCCCAGTGCAACCGTCATGTAGCCCAGCTGCGACAGCGTGGAGTACGCGACGACGCGCTTGATGTCGTTCTGCACGATGCCGATCAGGCCGGTGAAGAACGCGGTGGTGGCACCGATGAACAGGATGAAGTTCAGCGCGGTCTGCGACAGCTCGAACAGCGGCGACATGCGGGTGACCATGAAGATACCGGCGGTCACCATCGTCGCGGCGTGGATCAGTGCCGAGATCGGGGTCGGGCCTTCCATCGAGTCCGGCAGCCACACGTGCAGCGGGACCTGGGCCGACTTGCCCATGGCACCAATGAACAGGCAGATGCAGATGACGGTGGCGATCGACCAGATCACCGGCTCGTTCAGCAGCTGCATGCCGAACATGGTGCCGTCCCAGATCTGCAGCTGGGCGCGCGGGTCAGCCAGCATGCCGGCCTGCGAGAACACCTGCGAGTAGTCCAGGGTGCCGAACACCCACAGCACGCCGGCGATACCGAGCAGGAAGCCGAAGTCACCAACGCGGTTGACCAGGAACGCCTTCATGTTGGCGAAAATCGCGGTCGGGCGCTTGAACCAGAAGCCGATCAGCAGGTACGACACCAGGCCCACCGCTTCCCAGCCAAAGAACAGCTGCAGGAAGTTGTTGCTCATCACCAGGGTGAGCATCGAGAAGGTGAACAGCGAGATGTAGCTGAAGAACCGCTGGTAGCCCGGATCGTCCTGCATGTAGCCGATCGTGTAGATGTGGACCAGCAGCGACACGAAGGTCACCACCACCATCATCATCGCGGTCAGCTTGTCGACCATGAAACCGACGTGGGCCGAGTACTGGCCGACTTCGAAGAACGTGTAGATGTTCTGGTTGAACGGCTGCGCACCGCCCCACAGCAGCTGGTAGAGCGTGTACATCGACAGGCCGCAGGCAACCGCGACGCCGAGGATGGTGATGGTCTGCGCGCCGAAGCGCTTGACCTGGCGACCGAACAGGCCGGCGATGATGCTGCCGAACAGCGGTGCAAGCACCACTGCGATCAACAGACTCTTGGAGAGAGTGATTTCCATCTGTGGATCAGCCCTTCAACGAATCGACTTCGCCGACATTGATCGTGCGGCGGGTACGGAACAGGGTCACCAGGATCGCCAGGCCGATGGCGGCTTCCGCGGCGGCGACGGTCAGGATGAAGAACACGAACAGCTGGCCGGACGGATCGCCCAGCTGACGCGAGAAGCCGACGAAGTTGATGTTCACCGACAGCAGCATCAGTTCGATCGACATCAGCAGGACGATGACGTTCTTCCGATTGAGGAAGATGCCGGCCAGGCTGATGGCGAACAGCACCGCGCCCAGCGCAAGGATGTGGCCAAGGGTAATCACGGCTGGGTCTCCTCGCCGGCGGCCGGCTTGCTGTTGCTGTGCACGACCGGCGCTTCGGCGCCCATCTTGACCATGCGCAGGCGCTGGCCGGCCTTGACCATGGTCTGCTCACCCGGGTTCTGGCTCTTCACGCCGGTACGGCGACGCAGGGTCAGCATCACGGCGGCAACCACGGCCACGGTCAGGATGACGGCGGCGAACTCGAACGGCAGCAGGTACTCGGTGAACAGCGTACGCGCCAGCCAGGTGACGTTGGAGCTGTCGGCAGCGACCGCAGCGGCGTTGTCGGCCGGGAACGGGTTGACCGCCCTGCCCTTCACGCCGATCAGGATCAGCATCTGCACCAGCATCGCCACGGCAACAATGAGACCGACCGGCAGGTAGCGGACCCAGCCCTCACGCAGCTTGGTGGGGTCGATGTCGAGCATCATCACCACGAACAGGAACAGCACCATCACCGCGCCGACGTAGACCAGCACCAGCGCCACGCCGAGGAACTCGGCGCCGACCAGCAGCCATACGCAGGCAATGGAGAAGAAGGTCAGCACCAGGCAGAGCACGGCGTGAACCGGGTTGCGCACGCTGATCACCGCACCGGCCGAAACCGTTGCCGCGATGGCGAACACCCAGAAAGCGATATTTACCCAATCCATCTCTCGACCTCAGCGGTAAGCGGCATCGGCGGCGCGACGCTCGGCGATCTCGGACTCGAGACGGTCGCCCAGGGCCAGCAGCTGCGGCTTGGTAACGATGTTTTCGCCACGATTCTCGAAGTGATACTCGAGGATGTGGGTTTCGACGATCGAGTCCACCGGGCAGCTTTCTTCGCAGAAGCCGCAGAAGATGCACTTGAACAGATCGATGTCATAGCGCGTGGTACGGCGGGTGCCGTCTTCGCGCTTGGCCGAGTCGATGGTGATGGCCAATGCAGGGCACACCGCTTCGCACAGCTTGCAGGCGATGCAGCGCTCTTCACCGTTGGGGTAACGGCGCAGGGCGTGCAGGCCACGGAAGCGCGGCGACTGCGGGAACTTCTCCATCGGGTACATCATCGTGTACTTGGGCTTGAAGCTGTACTTCAGCGTCAGCCAAAGGCCGCCCAGCAGTTCGAGCAGCAGCAGGCTCTTGAAGTAATGGGTAATCCTGTTCATCACTTAGACGCCCTTTTGAATCACGCCGAAGAACACCATGACGGCGGTAACCGCGATCCACAGAATGGCCAGCGGGATGAAGACCTTCCAGCCCAGGCGCATGATCTGGTCATAGCGGAAGCGCGGGAAGCTGGCACGGAACCAGATGTAGGCACTGGCGAAGAAGAACACCTTGACGAACAGCCACGGTGCACCGCCCTTCCAGATCCAGTCGACCAGCGGCGAGACGTCGCCGAAGTTGACCCAGCCCTGGATGGGGCTCAGCCAGCCGCCGAGGAAGAAGATCGAGATCAGGAAGCTGATCAGGATCATGTTGGCGTATTCGGCCAGGAAGAACAGCGCGAACGCACCGCCCGAGTACTCGACCATGTGGCCAGCGACGATTTCCGATTCACCTTCCACCACGTCGAACGGCGCGCGGTTGGTTTCGGCAACGCCCGACACCCAGTAGATGACGAACAGCGGGAACAGCGGCAGCAGGAACCAGTCGAAGAAACCGGAATTGCCAGCCTGCGCCATCACGATGTTGCTCAGGTTCAGGCTGCCCGACGCGATCATCACGCCGACCAGGGCGAAGCCCATGGCGATTTCGTAGCTGATCATCTGCGCCGAGGCGCGCATCGCACCCAGGAACGCATACTTCGAGTTGGATGCCCAACCGGCCAGGATGATGCCGTAGATGCCCAGCGAGGTCATCGCCAGCAGGTACAGCAGGCCGGCGTTGGCGTTGGACAGCACGATCTGCGAATCGAAGGGGACCACCGACCAGGCCGCGAAGGCCGGGGCCAGGGTGATCAGCGGGGCCAGCAGGTAGATCGCCTTGTTGGCGCTGCTCGGCTGGACCACTTCCTTGAACAGCAGCTTGAAGACGTCGGCGAAGGCCTGGAAGATGCCCATGCCCACGTACATCGGGCCGTGGCGGACGTGCATCCAGCCGATCAGCTTGCGTTCCCAGACCACGTAGAAGGCCACCGAGATGATCACCGGAACGGTGATCACCAGGATCTTCAGGATGATCCAGATCAGCGCGCCGATGTCACCGAGGCCAAGCAGCCACTGGTGCAGCGGGTCGACCGCGTTCAACAGCAATTCGTTCATGCAGCCACCACCGTTACGCGAGCGGCACCCAGCGGCGCGGTCGCGCCGTGGCCCGATTCAATCCAGACCGAACCCGCAGCGACGCGGGCGTCGATCACCACCGGCAGGGTGGCCTTGCCGGCATCGGTGCCGACCTTGGCCATCTGCCCTTCCTGCAGCTGCAGGCGAGCGGCATCTTCAGCGTTCAGCACGATGCGCGGGGCGTTGTTGAGCGGATGCGACTGCAGCGCCGGGGCGCGACGGACCACCGCATCGGTGCGGTAGATCGCGGCGGTCGAAGCCACTTCCAGGCCTTCGCCGGCAACCACCGGCTGTGCCGAGGCGGCAACGGCGACCGACACCGGGGCCAGGCTGGCACGCAGGCCGGCCAGGTCGGTGAAGTCGAAACCGGCCAGCGCCATGTCTCCGCCCAGTGCGCGCAGCACGCGCCAGCCCTCACGGGCCTCGCCCGGCAGCTTGCCGCCGGCACGCGCCGACTGCTCGCGACCATCGAGGTTGGTCAGGGTGGCGTCGATTTCCGGCAGCGCACCGATCGGCAGGATCACGTCGGCAACGTCGCGGGTGGAGACGCAGGCGAACTGGCTGAAGGCCACCACCTTGGCGCCGACCAGCGCCTTGCGCGCGGCGGGGGCGTCGGCGAAGTCCAGACCCGGCTCCAGGCCGTACACCACGTAGGCCTGGCGCGGCTGCGCCAGCATTGCGGCGACGTCCTTGCCGGCCGGCAGCACGCCTGCGCGGGTCAGGCCAACGGCGTTGGCACCCTGCGGGATGCGGCACAGCTTGGCACCGGTCGCAGCGGCGAAGTCACGCGCGGCGGCGCGGATCGCGGCAGCCTGCGGATGGTTTTCGGCGATGCCACCGACGATCAGCACGGTGTTGTTGCCGCCCTGCACCGCCGAACGCAGCTCGGCGTTGGCCAGCGCGTCGACGAACTTCGACGGCGCGACGATCTGCTTGCCGGCGATGCTGAAGGCGAAGTCGAAGTCCACCGGGTTGACGACGTGGATCTTCGCGCCGTTGGTGGTCTGCGCCTTGCGCAGGCGGGCGTGCAGCAGCGGCAGTTCGTGGCGGATGTTGCTGCCCAGAACGACGATGCGGTCGGCGCCTTCGATCTCGGCCAGCGGCAGGCCGAACACTTCGGCGGTTGCGGCGTCGGAGAAATCGCGGTTGTTGATGCGGTGGTCGATGTTGCTCGAGCCCAGGCCCTTGGCCAGGCGGGCCAGCAGCGCACCTTCCTCGTTCGAGGTGGACGGGTGCACCAGCACGCCCAGGTTGTCGCCCTGGTTGGCCTTGAGGATCTCGGCGGCCGCGGCCAGGCCTTCGGCCCAGCTCACTTCCTTCCACTCGCCATTGACCTTGCGCAGCGGCTTGACCGCACGGTCTTCGCTGTACAGGCCCTGGTGCGAGTAGCGGTCACGGTCGGACAGCCAGCACTCGTTCACCGCTTCGTTGTCGCGCGGCACGGTGCGCAGCACTTCGCCGCGACGCACGTGCAGGAACAGGTTCGAACCCATCGCGTCGTGGTAGCCCAGCGATTCGCGCGCGGTCAGTTCCCACGGGCGGGCGCGGAACTGGAACACCTTGTTGGTCAGCGCGCCGACCGGGCAGACGTCGACGACGTTGCCGGACAGCTCGGTGGTCAGCGGCTTGCCGTCGAAGGTACCGATCTGCAGGTTCTCACCGCGGTACATGCCACCCAGTTCGTAGGTACCGGCAACGTCGGCGGTGAAGCGGACGCAGCGGGTGCACTGGATGCAGCGGGTCATCTCGGTGGCGACCAGCGGGCCCATGTCCTCGTCCGGCACCACGCGCTTGCGCTCGTTGAAGCGGCTGACCGAACGGCCATAGCCCAGCGACACGTCCTGCAGCTCGCACTCGCCGCCCTGATCGCAGATCGGGCAGTCCAGCGGGTGGTTGATGAGCAGGAACTCCATCACCGAGCGCTGGAACTTCAGTGCCTTCTCGCTGCGGGTGGCGACCTTCATGCCATCCATCACCGGGGTGGCGCAGGCCGGCGCCGGCTTCGGCGACTTTTCCACGTCCACCAGGCACATGCGGCAGTTGGCGGCGATCGGCAGCTTCTCGTGGTAGCAGAAGCGCGGAATCGAAATGCCGGCCTTGTCGGCCGCCTGGATGATCATCGAACCCTTGGGCACGACCAGCGACTTGCCATCGATTTCGATGGTCACGTGATCCGGTGGCACGTTCGGGTTTACGGGTTGCGCGCTCATGCGGCGGCTGCCTCCACCTTCTTGCCGTCAACCATCGAATGACCGTTGACGATGTAGTACTCGAATTCGTCCCAGAACTGGCGCAGGAAGCCCTGGATGGGCCATGCAGCCGCTTCACCGAACGCACAGATGGTGTGGCCTTCGATCTGGCCGGCCACCGCCTTCAGCTGGTGCAGGTCTTCCATCGTGGCCTTGCCGGCGACGATGCGCTCCAGCACGCGGTGCATCCAGCCGGTGCCTTCACGGCACGGGGTGCACTGGCCGCACGATTCCTTGTGGAAGAACTGGCTGATGCGGCAGGCGAACTTGACGCAGCAGACGCTGTCGTCGAGCACCACGATCGCACCCGAACCCAGGCCGGAGCCCAGCGCACGGATGGTGTCGTAGTCCATCGGCAGATCCTGCAGCTCGGCCGCGGTCAGTACCGGCATCGACACGCCGCCCGGGATCGCGCCCTTGAGGGTGCGGCCCGGACGCAGGCCACCGGCCATTTCCAGCAGGTCGTGGAACTTGGTGCCCAGCGGCACTTCGAAGTTGCCGCCGTTCTGCACGCAGCCGGACACCGAGAAGCACTTCGGACCGCCGTTGGCGGTCAGGCTCAGGCCCTTGAACCACTCCGGACCGTTGCGGATGATCGCCGGCACCGAACCATAGGTTTCGGTGTTGTTGATCGTCGACGGCTTGCCGTACAGGCCGAAGTTGGCCGGGAACGGCGGCTTGTAGCGCGGCTGGCCCTTCTTGCCTTCCAGCGATTCCATCAGCGCGGTTTCTTCGCCGCAGATGTACGCGCCGGCGCCCAGCGCACCGTAGATGTCGATGTCCACGCCCGAGCCCATCACGTTCTTGCCCAGCCAGCCATTTGCATAGGCGTCGGCCAGGGCCTGCTCGAAGTGCTCGAACGGCTCGTGGTGGAACTCACCGCGCAGGTAGTTGTAACCCACGGTCGAACCGGTGGCGTAGCAGGCGATCGCCATGCCTTCCACCACCGAATGCGGGTTGTAGCGCAGGATGTCGCGATCCTTGCAGGTGCCCGGCTCGGATTCGTCCGAGTTGCAGAGGATGTACTTCTGCATGTTGCCCTTGGGCATGAAGGACCACTTCAGGCCGGTCGGGAAGCCTGCGCCACCGCGGCCACGCAGGCCCGAGGCCTTGACCATCTCGATGACCTGCTCCGGCGGGATCTTCTCTTCGAGGATCTTGCGCAGGGCGGCGTAGCCACCGGTCTTCAGGTAGCTTTCGTACGACCACGGGGTGTCGTAATGCAGGGTGGTGTAGACCACCTGGTGCGGCAGCGGCGCGGGGCCGACCGGACCCTTGGATTCGTGGTGATGTGCCATGCCCTTACTCCAGCCCGTCCAGCAGCTCGTCGACCTTTTCCAGGGTCAGACGCTCATGGTAGTGACCGTTGATGACCATCATCGGCGCGCCGCCACAACCGGCCAGGCACTCTTCCTCGCGCTTGAGGTAGACGCGGCCGTCCGGGGTCGATTCACCGTGCTTGATGCCCAGCTTCTTCTCGCAATGGCGGACGATGTCCTCGGCGCCATTGAGCCAGCAGCTGATGTTGGTGCAGATGGCCACGTTGTTGCGGCCCACCTTCTCGGTCTCGAACATCGAGTAGAAGCTGGCGACCTCGTAGGCCCACACCGGCGGCAGGTCGAGGTACTTGGCCACGCCGGCGATCAGTTCGTCGGTCAGCCAGCCCTCGTTCTGCTCCTGGGCCGCATGCAGGCCCTGCAGCACGGCAGAGCGCTTGCGGTCCGGCGGGAACTTGGACAGCCAGTGATCGATGTGAGCGCGGGTCTTGTCGCTCAGCACCACCATCGGGTCGACGTCGCGCGCCGCCTCGAAATTACCTGTCGCCTTCATCGGCCGACCTCAGCGAAATGCATAACGTGAAATTCCAGAAACTGCGGCGCCGGCTTGCGCCGGCTGCCTGCAGCGGGCGTTGGCGTGGCGGACGGCATTACCGGTCAACCTCGCCGAACACCAGGTCGTAGGTACCGATCATCGCCACCACGTCGGCCAGCATGTGGCCGCGCACGATCGAATCGATCGAGGACAGGTGGGCGAAGCCCGGTGCGCGCAGGTGCACGCGGAACGGCTTGTTGGCGCCGTCGGAAACCAGGTAGCAGCCGAACTCGCCCTTGGGCGCTTCCACTGCAGCGTAGGTTTCACCGGCCGGCACGCAATAGCCTTCGCTGAACAGCTTGAAGTGGTGGATCAGCGCTTCCATGTCGTCCTTCATGTCCTCGCGCTTGGGCGGAGCGACCTTGAAGTTCTTGACCATGACCGGGCCGGGGTTGGCCTTCAGCCAAGCCACGCACTGCTTGATGATGCGGTTGGACTCGCGCATTTCGGCAACGCGGACCAGGTAGCGGTCGTAGCAGTCGCCTTCCTTGCCCAGCGGGATGTCGAAATCGACGGCATCGTACTTGGCATACGGACGCTTCTTGCGAAGGTCCCAGGCAATGCCCGAGCCACGCAGCATCACGCCGGTCATGCCCCACTGGTGGGCCAGTTCCGGAGTGACCACGCCGATGCCGACGGTACGCTGCTTCCAGATACGGTTGTCGGTCAGCAGGGTTTCGTATTCGTCGATGCGCTTGGGGAACTCGACGGTGAAGTTCTCCAGGAAGTCCAGCAGCGAGCCTTCGCGCGAAGCATTGAGCTGCTTCAGCGCCTTGCCCTTGTGCCAGCGCGATTCCTTGTACTTCGGCATGTGGTCCGGCAGGTCGCGGTAGACACCGCCCGGACGGTAGTACGCCGCGTGCATGCGCGCGCCGGAGACCGCTTCGTAGCAGTCCATCAGCTCTTCGCGCTCGCGGAAGGCGTACAGCATCACCGCCATCGCACCCAGGTCGAGCGCGTTGGAACCCAGCCACATCAGGTGGTTGAGGATGCGGGTGATTTCGTCGTACATGGTGCGGATGTACTGCGCACGCTCCGGCGCTTCGATGCCCATCAGGGTCTCGATCGCGCGCACGTAGGCGTGCTCGTTGCACATCATCGACACGTAATCCAGGCGATCCATGTAGCCGATCGACTGGTTGAACGGCTTGGACTCGGCCAGCTTTTCGGTACCACGGTGCAGCAGACCCACGTGCGGGTCGGCGCGCATGATGGTTTCGCCGTCCATTTCCAGGATCAGGCGCAGCACACCGTGCGCGGCCGGATGCTGCGGGCCGAAGTTCATGGTGTAGTTGCGGATTTCCTGCCGGCTTTCGGCGGCGTTGCTGGCGAAGGCTTCGCCGGCCTGGTGTACGTGGCTCACTTCACTGCCTCCTGCGCGCGCTCACCTTCTGCGGTCTGCAGACGGGCGTCGTCGCGGATCACGCGCGGCACGCCGACACGCGGCTCCACCGAGGTGACCGGTTCGTAGATCACGCGCTTCTTTTCTTCGTCGTAGCGGACTTCGACATTGCCGATCAGCGGGAAGTCCTTGCGGAACGGATGGCCGACGAAACCGTAGTCGGTCAGGATCCGGCGCAGGTCCGGGTGGCCTTCGAAGATCACGCCGTACAGGTCGAACGCTTCGCGCTCGAACCAGTTCAGGCCCGGCCAGATGCCGGTCAGCGAGGACACCACCGGCAGCGCTTCGTCAGGGGCGAAGCAGCGCAGGTGCATCATCAGGTTGTGCTGGTACGAACGCAGCTGGGCGACCACGGCGAAACGCTGGGTCGGCATGTGCTGCGGGCGGGCACCGTCGGCGCCGTTTTCCTCGGTGGGGAACTCGCCCCACGCGAAACGGCCCTGGGCCTTGCCTTCGACGCCACGGCTGAAGCCCTGCGAGGACACGTCGGCGGTGTCCCATTCGTCGGAGCCATAACCGAGGTAGTCGACGCCGCAGAGATCCACGGCCTGCTCGAAACCAAACTCGTCACGCAGCGCCAGGGCGGTGGCGTGCCACTCGGCGGCAGGCACTTCCAGCGTCACTTCGCCGCGGGGTTCGACCACGATGACCTTCGCACCTGCGAAACGTGCGGAGAGTCGGTCGATGAAGGATGCTTGCTCTGCCATGGGGGCTTGGCGCGCTCTTGTCAGGTGAAGGGGTCAGCGGGCGATGGTCTGTGTACGCCAGATCTTCTTCTGCAGCTGCAGGATCCCGTACACCAGCGCCTCGGCGGTCGGCGGGCAGCCCGGGACGTAGACGTCCACCGGCACCACGCGATCACAGCCGCGCACCACAGAATAGGAGTAGTGGTAATAGCCGCCACCATTGGCGCAGCTACCCATCGAGATGACCCACTTCGGGTCCGGCATCTGGTCGTAGACCTTGCGCAGCGCCGGGGCCATCTTGTTGACCAGGGTACCGGCCACGATCATCACGTCGGACTGACGCGGCGACGGGCGGAACACCACGCCGTAGCGGTCAAGGTCCAGGCGCGCGGCGCCGGCGTGCATCATCTCGACCGCGCAGCAGGCCAGACCGAAGGTCATCGGCCACATCGAGCCGGTGCGCGCCCAGTTCAGCAGTGCATCGACGCTGGTGGTGACGAAGCCCTTTTCCAGCAGCGGGTTGTCGCCCTCCGGCCGCAGGATGTCATCAACCCGGCCTTCCGGCGTGGGGTTGTTCATGAGGCCATCGAGAGTCTGAATCACTCCCATTCCAGCGCTCCCTTCTTCCAGACGTAAATGAAACCGAGGAACAGCATGCCGACGAACAGGCCCATGGTGATGAGCGAACGGGCACCCAGCTCCATGAAGACCTGGGTCCACGGCACGATGAAGATGATTTCCAGGTCGAAGACGATGAACTGGATCGCGATCAGGTAGTAGCGCACGTCGAACTTCATGCGCGCGTCTTCGAAGGCCTCGAAGCCGCACTCGTACGGCGACAGCTTTTCCAGATCGGGGCGGCGGGGACCGAGGAATCGACCAACCAGCATCAGCGTAATGCCGATACCGGTGGCAACGATCAGAAACAGCAGAGACGGCAAATATTCGGCCAGCACAGCGATTCTCTCTTGCCTCTGCCGCCGCGCCTGCAGGCGCTTTGGCATGGGGGAGTGGACGGGAATCTGCCTGGCGCCTTGCGCGCCAGACGAACCCGCTTTACTTACAAATGGTGCCCAAGAGGGGACTCGAACCCCTACGACTTGCGTCGCTACCACCTCAAGGTAGTGCGTCTACCAATTCCGCCACCTGGGCAAACGATCACATCAGACTATCTTCCCGATGCGCCGCGTATTGTAACCGGCTTCAGTCTTTCTGGGAGCCTTCCGAAGGCTTTTCTTCACCAGAAACCGAAGATTCCGCCTGAGCCGGCACATTCGCGGCCGGAACCGGGGCGGCCGGGACCGCATCGGCCTTCGGAACGGCCGGCAGTTCGCCCGCCGGAGCCGCCGGAGCGACTGCCGCCGGGGCGGACATCAGGCCCAGATCCTGGTCGGCCGCCGGGCGGCTGCCATGACCGGCATACCAGGCCATGAAGAGGCTGATACCGAAGAACACGACAGCCAGCCACTTGGTCGACTTGGACAGGAAGTTCGAGGCGCCGCGCGCACCGAACACCGTACCCGAGGCACCGGCACCAAAGCCCGAACCCGCCGCCGCACCCGAGCCACGCTGCATCAGGATCAGCGCGATCATGGCCACAGCGACCAGCACGTAGACGACATTGAGGATCAACATCAGCATTGGAAACCGCCCTCGGACAAAACTTCTAGGATTAGTTCGCGGCCGCCGCCCGTGCGATGGCCAGGAAGTCCGCGGCCACCAGGGAGGCGCCGCCGACCAGCCCACCATCGACATCCGGCTGCGCGAACAGTTCCCCGGCATTGTCGGGCTTCACGCTACCGCCGTAAACAATGGGCAGTGAATCAGCGATTCTAGCATCGATACGCGCGACTTCGCCACGGATGAACGCGTGCACCTGCTGCGCCTGCTCCTTGGTAGCGGTACGGCCGGTACCGATGGCCCAGACCGGCTCGTAGGCGACCACGGCCTTGGCGAAACCGGCCGCGCCGACCAGCTCCAGCACCGGCGCCAGCTGGCCGGCGATGACCGCTTCGGTCTGCCCGGCCTCGCGCTGTTCCAGGGTCTCGCCCACGCACAGCACCGGCACCAGGCCGGCGTGCTGGGCGGCGGCGAACTTGCGCGCGACCAGCTCGCTGCTTTCGTGGTGGTACTGGCGGCGCTCGGAATGGCCGACCAGGCCATAGCGGGCGCCGACCTCGACCAGCATGGCGGCGCAGACCTCGCCGGTGTAGGCGCCCTTCTCGTTGCTGCTCACGTCCTGCGCGCCAAAGGCCAGGCCGGTCTCGCCGAAGTCCTCGACCAGCTCGCCCAGGTACGGCAGCGGCGGCAGGATCACCACGTCCACCCCCTCCAGCGGCAGCCCGGCGGCGACCTGCCCCAGCAGTTCATTGGCGAATTGACGGCTGCCATGCAGCTTCCAGTTTCCGGCGACGATCTTGCGGCGCATGAGCGGGTGGCTCCTGTGTGAAGTCAGCCGGTCATGATACCCGTTACGGCAAAAATCCGTTTCCGTGTAAGCGGTTACATGGATTTTCAGCCAACGGCGCAGCCCCTCGTGGCGGGGGTGGGGTTGGGTTGGTCGCGGAGAGCCCGGTTGGACTTGGGGCTTGGCCGGGCGGGCGGGACTGCGCAGGGGGCGCTGCAAGTCCCCCTCCGGGGCCCGGCCCAGCCGCTGGCGGCTGTGCGTTCTGGCGCTTGCGAAGCAGTACTTCGCAAGCAAAGCGCCCTCACCCCTGTAAGCTCGGTCGCCGCTTGCTCGTGGGCGCTGTCCTGCACACACGAGCAAGACCCGGGTTGGGCGTCCTGCCCGACGCGCCCGAGGCATGCCTCGGGCCCATGCGGCTCACGCCCCTGCGCAGCCCCACCCGCCCGGCCTCTGACACATTCCGGCGGTTCCGCCCGCCACGGAAAGAAATAAGAAGATCAAAAGCAATGACTCGTCCTGCCATAGGTTGACACCGATGGGTGGATGGTCCGGCCGCCGTCAGGCGGCCAAAGACGCCCGATGCATCGCATCGGGCGTCTGCATTTTAAGGGACAGGTGGGGGCGCTCAGCGTTGTAGATGTCTACGGCCTCAGCCACCATCTGGCGGGCTTGCCCCAGGTCCCGTGGGCGATGAAGCAGGAACTCGCACTTGAGGATCCCGTTGACTCGCTCTGCCAGAGCGTTCTGATAGCAGTCGTAGCCGTCGGTCATCGAGCAGATCAGGCCGTGCCGCGCATGGATCTTCTGGTAGTAATCCGAGCAGTACTGGATTCCACGATCAGAGTGATGGATCAGCTTCTGCGGTGTCTTTCTCCCTTTCAGCGCCATCTCCAGCGCCTGAGCTACCTGCTCTGTCTGTAGCGTTTCATGCACGCTCCAGCCCACGATCTTGCGCGACCAGGCATCGGTGACCAGGCTCAGATACACGAACTTCCCCTGCGTCGGCAGATAGGTGATGTCCGCCACCCACACCTGCTCGCTACCGGTTGGTATTACGCATCCTTGGCCAGGTTTGAGCAGATTCGGATGCCTGCGAAAGCGATGATGGCTGTCGGTAGTCTTGTGATAAGCCCGACGTTTCGGTACCAGCAGGCGCGCTTCCCGAAGTACGTCAAACAACCGGTCACGTCCCATGGTGATTCCCGCCGCCTGCAGCTTCGGTTCGATCAAATAGTGCAACTTGCGCGTCCCGATCCGTGGCTGCCGCACGCGGCAATCGCTCACCAGCGCCAGTGCTTTGGTCTCGCTGGCGCGTCGTCGTTGATGCCGGCACCCCGCTTGATAGAACGCCTGTCGACTGATGCCGAAATGGCGGCAAGCCCTTGCCACGCTTACGCCTTTGAGGCGCCCTTGCGTGAGGACTTGCCTGAAGGCTTTTTTACGATGCGCACCCCGTAATCCTCTTTGAGGACATCCACGATGGCTTCGAAAAGCTGTGCTTTCTCGTTGGCCTCCCGTAACTGGACCTGCAGGGCCTTGATCTGTTGTTCCGGCGTCAGCGGCGTGGCCGGTCCACTTTTGGGAGAAGTCGTCATGGGGGCAGATGATGCACCACCTGACCAATCCTGCCGACCATGGCGGCGAAGCCACTTCAGAACCGTGCTGCTGCCTTGGATACCGTATCGCTCCTGAGCCTTCTTATAGGTCAGTTCTCCACGCTCGACCTGATCGACCACAGACAACTTGAAGGCCAGCGAGTAATCCCGCTGACTGCGCCTGATTGTTGATTTCATTGAACATTCCTTTTCCAGAGGGAAAAGGTGTCAACCCAATTCAGGACGGGTCATGCTAAAGAAAAAGGCCGCCTTTCGGCGGCCTCACTTCTCATTACTTCAGCTTGATCTCGCGCAGGCGTTCCTCGAGGAAGCCATGGGCGGTGATCGCCTCCGGGTACCGGCTCGGATTCTCCGGGGTGATGCAGGACGGCAGCACGTCGATCAGATAGTCCGGGTTCGGATGCAGGAAGAACGGCACCGAGTAACGCGGCTGGCGCGCCAGCTCGCCCGGAGGATTGACCACGCGGTGGATGGTCGACGGGTACACGTGGTTGGTCAGGCGCTGCAGCATGTCGCCGATGTTGACCACGATGGTATCCGCATCTGACGTAAACGGCACCCACTCGCCCTCGTGCGACTGCACTTCCAGGCCCGCGGCGCTGGCGCCGACCAGCAGGGTGATGAAGTTGATGTCGCCATGCGCGCCGGCGCGCACGTTCGGGATGTCGTCGGTGGTGATCGGCGGGTAGTGGATCGGGCGCAGGATCGAGTTACCGAAGTTGGTCTTGTCGGCGAAGAAGTCTTCCGGCAGGCCGATGTGCAGGGCCAGCGCCGACAGTACGCGCGAACCCAGGTTGTCCAGCGCCTGGTACAGGCCGTAACCGCGCTCGCGGAAGCCCTCGACCTCGGTCGGCCACAGGTTCGGCGCCATCACGTCGCGGTACTTGGAGTCGTCGGCGATCTCGCGACCGATGTGCCAGAACTCCTTCAGGTCGAAATGCTTGGAGCCCTTGGCGGTCTCCACGCCGAACGGGGTGTAGCCGCGGGCGCCGCCACTGCCGGCCACGTGGTACTTGCGCTTGACCTCCTCCGGCAGGGCGAAGAAGGCCTTGAAGGCATCGTAGGCCGCGTCGATGTCGGCCTGCGGGATGCCGTGGTTGCGGATGCCCGCGAATCCCCATTGGCGGTAGGCCGCGCCCAGCTCGGCCACGAAGGCCTCGCGGTCGCTGTCGAAACGGGTGATGTCGAGGGTGGGGATCTGGCTCACAGCGGTTCCTGGCTTGTCGTTGGGTCTGGAAGGGCCAGCGCATTCATGGCCCACCTGAACATTGTGACAGATCGCCCGGGGGACGCCACTCGATACGAAGAAACAAACCGATACAATGCGCAACCCGCGCGCGGATTAACGATTCCGTCACAACCGGGACTCCCGCCCCTGTTCCACCTGCCGCCTCCGTCCTTCATGCGCCCTGCTGCTCCTTCTGCCAACACCTCCCTGCCCTCCGGCCCGGCACGTCACTGGCGCCGATTGGCCTGGTGGTCGCTGTTCGTGGCCGGCAACGCGCTGCTGGCGATGGCGATCACGCTCGGCAACGTACCGCTGGCCGACAACCCCGGTGGCGCAATCGGCCTGGTTTACCTGTCCGTCGCTCTGCCGGGGCATCTGCTCGCCTTCGGTGCCCTCGCAGGCCTGCTGCCGCTGCTGCTGGGCCTGTGGCCGCGCAGCGCGCGCACGCTGAGCATCAGCGCCGTGCTGCTGCAGGGCCTGTGGCTGTGCCTGCTGCTGGTTGATGCGAAGGTTTTCACTCTGTATCGGTTCCACCTCAATGCCATGGTGGTGAACATGGTGTTCGGCGGCGCGCTGCAGGACCAGGTCGCGTTGTCCTGGAAAACCTGGCTGCAGGCCGGACTGCTGGTCGCCGCCATCTTCGCCGCCGAAGGCCTGCTGGCCTGGGCATGCTGGAAGCTGTTGCCCGCCCTGCCCCGCCGCCGCCGGGTCCTGCAGGCCTGGGCGGTGGTCGCTCTGCTGATGGGGGGGGGCCAGGTCGCCACCGCCTACTACGATGCCCGCGGCGACCGTGACGTCATCGCGCAGTGGAACTACCTGCCCTGGGCGCAGCCGATCACCGCCAAGAGCTTCATGCGCAAACTGGGCGTTGTCAGCGAACAGCAGGCTGGCCTGCCTGACCCGCGCCATGCGCAGCTGCTGTATCCGCTGCAGCCCCTGCGCTGCCAGAACCCGCATCGGCCGAATGTGCTGATGGTGGTGCTGGAGTCGCTGCGCCAGGACGCCATGACGCCGCAGCTGATGCCCAATACGACGGCACTGGCCCAGGCTTCGCGCGTGTACGACCAGCATTTCAGCACCGGCAATGCCACCCGCTACGGCCTGTTCGGCCTGCTCTACGGCCTGCCCGGCGGCTACTGGCAGAGCATGCTGGACGAACAGCGCGGCTCGCAGCTGTTCCAGGTGCTGGGCCAGCAGGGCTACGACCTGCACCTGTACGGCAGCGCGCCGCTGTACAGCCCGGAGTTCGACCGCACCGCCTTCGCCGACGTACGCGACCAGCTGCACCAGGGCCCCTCCGCCCTGACGCCCGACAAGCGTGACGCAGCCATCGTCACCGCGCTGCAGAACGACATCCGCACCAGCCAGGCCGCGCAGCACCCGTGGTTCGGCTTCGTGTTCCTCGACTCCACCCACGCCGGCTACCACCTGCCCGCCAGCTACCCGCCGGTGGCCACGCCGATGGCCAAGGAGATCGACTTCCTGTCCTTCGGCCCGGACCACGACCCGACGCCGGAGCTCAACCGCTACCGCACCGCCGTGCACTACGCCGACAGCCTGATCGGCTCGCTGCTGGACGACCTTCGCGCACAAGGCCTGGCCGAGAACACCATCGTGCTGGTCACCGGTGACCATGCCGAAGAGTTCAACGACCTCAAGCTGAACTACTGGGGCCACAACGGCAACTTCTCCGACTACCAGCTGCAGGTGCCGTTCGTGCTGCACTGGCCAGGCCAGGCCAGCGGCCATGAGATGCGCACCAGTTCGCATGAGGACTGGGTGCCGACGTTGATGCGCCACGCACTGGGCTGCGAGAACGCACTGAGCGACTTCAGTACTGGCCAGGACCTGCTGGCCGCGCCCACCACCAGCGAACGTGCGCTGGTGGTGGAGAGCTGGTCGCAGCGCGCGGTACGCCATGGCGATGCCATCTACGTGTTCGACAAGTTCGGCAACGCCACCGCGCTCGACCGGCACTACCGTCCGCTGCCGCAGCAGGCGCCGGACGCCGCCGCCATCCGCTCCGCATGGGAAGCGCTGACCCGCTTCCGCAACCGCTGAACTTCAAGGACCGATCCTGCATGAACCGTCCGCTGCGCATCCTGCATACCGAAGCCGCCAAGGGAATGGGCGGGCAGGAGATCTACATCTTCCGGCACATGCAGGTGATGCGCGCGCGTGGCCATGAAGTGTCGTTGCTGTGCCAGCCCGATGCGCGCCTGGCCACACTGGCACGCGACGACGGTTTCACCGTGCATACGCTGCGCATGGGAGGCCTGGCACGCCTGCTGCGCGGCGTGTGGTCGGTATCGCGACTGGTGCGCCGCGAACGCTACGACGTGGTCAACACCACCAGCCGCCGCGATGCGCTGATCGCCGCCGCCGGTGCACGCCTGGGTGGCACGCCGCTGGTGGTGCGCTCGCGCCACCTGATGAGCCCGGTCAATTCGCTGCTGACCTATACCGGGCTTCCGCACCGGGTGTTGACCGTCAGCAGCTTCGTCAAGCAGCTGCTGGCCGACCGTGGCATTCCGGCCGAGCGCATCGGCATCGTGCCGCCGATTGCGGTTCCGCCGCGCTGGAGCGAGATCCGCAAGACCGATCCCTGGCAGTGCCTGCAGGACGCGCGCGCGCAGGTGCGTGCCGAGCTCGGTTTCGGCGAACAGGACATCGTGGTCGGCTGCGTGGCGGTACTGCGCGAGCCCAAGGGCCATGCCGACCTGCTGCAGGCGATGATCCCGCTGTGCAAGGCCAACCCGGACCTGCACCTGGTGATCGTCGGTGATGGCCAGGCCGTGACGGAACGACTGCGGGCGATGTGCGCCGAGCACGGCCTGCAGCGCCAGGTGCACCTGCTCGGCTACCGCGATGGAGCCTGCCGGCTGATGGCCGGCTTCGACATCTTCGCGCTGGCCTCGCACAAGGAAGCGGCCGGCACCGTGTTCCTGGAAGCGGCTTATGTGGGCGTACCGATCGTAGCCACGCGGGTGGGTGGCGTGCCGGAGATGGTGGTCGATGGCAGCAATGCGATCCTCACCCGTTTGGGAGACAATGCCGCCCTGACAGGTGCCTTGCGCCTGCTGGTGGACGACCCGGAACGGCGGCGGCAGATGGGCCGCGCTGGCTGGGACTGGATGCACGGCGCACACCGCTTCACGCCGGACGGCCACGGTGAAGCCACCGAACACTACTACCACCAGTGGCTGAAGGAGCTGGGACATGGCTGATGCGCGAACCGTTCCGGTGCTGATGCACCACCATGTCAGCCCTTCGCCGGGCATGATCACCGTGTCGCCGGAAAACTTCGAAAGCCAGATCGCGTGGCTGGCAGGCAATGGCTGGACCTCACTGACGCTGGACCAGTACGCCGGCTTCCTGGCCGGCAAGCCGGTGCCGCGCAAGTCGATCGTCATCACCTTCGACGATGGCTACCTGGACAACTGGGTGTATGCCCATCCGATCCTGCAGCAGTACGGCATGCATGCCGTGGTGTTCGTGGTCACCGGCTGGATGGGCGAAGGCCCGGAACGTCCGCATGCCGGCATTGCCGGAGCGACGCTGCCTTCGACGCCGGACCATCGCGGCTGCGAAGCGGCGATCTACGAGCAGGACCGCAGTGACGACGTGATGATGCGCTGGAGCGAAGCACGTGCGGCCATCGCCGCCGGCACCTTCGAAGTGCATTGCCACACCCATACCCACACCCGCTGGCTGCGCCGTGACGATCTGGACCGTGCGCAGCGCCGCGCGGGCCTGAGCCGGGATCTGGCGATCTCGCGCGAAGTCCTGCAGGACAAGCTTGGCGACGTGTCCGATACCTTGTGCTGGCCGTACGGTGATTTCGACCAGGATCACATCGAAGTGGCGCGCGAGCAGGGCTTCCGCTACCTGCACACCACCCACCCGTTCGGCCGCAACGTGATCGGTGGCGACCCGGAACGCATCTATCGTTTCGCGATCCGCAACCGCCCGGCCAACTGGCTGCGCAAGCGCATCCGCCTGAGTTACAACCCGCTGATCGCGCCGCTGTTCAATGGGTTCAAGGCACGCCAGAAGAAGATGGTGCCGGGGCCCTGAGCACGCCATCCTCCCGGGCAGCCGCAAAAGAAAACGCCCCGGAATTCCGGGGCGCTTTCTTTGTACGGATGTGCAGTCGCCTCAGCTGGCGGCTTCACGCACCGCAGCGGACAAGCGGTCCAGCGTCTGCTGCATCAGCGTAGCGTCATCGGCTTCCACGGTGACCCGAACCACCGGCTCGGTACCGGACGGCCGCAGGAACGCGCGGCCACGGCCGGCTACGGCCTGCTGCGCCACGGCCAGCGCGGACTGCACGCTTTCAGACTGCACCGTGGCCTTGGCCGAGACATTGCCCAGACGCACGTTGACGGTCTTCTGCGGCACCCGCACCAGGCCCTTCAGTGCCTGGCGCAGGGTCTGCCCACTGTTGCGCAGCGCGACCAGCACCTGCAGAGCGCTGACGATGCCATCACCGGTGGTGGCCCGGTCCAGGCACAGCAGATGGCCCGACGCTTCCCCACCGAGTACACCGCCGCCTTCGACCAATGCCTGGTGCACGTAGCGGTCACCAACGTTGCTGCGCACGAACGGGATCTGCAGATCGGCGAAAGCTTTCTCCACGCCGTAGTTGCTCATCAGCGTGCCGACCACCGGGCCGCGCAGGCGGCCTTCGTCCTTCCAGGCGCGGGCCAGGATGTACAGCAGGTCGTCACCGTCGACCGGGTTGCCCTGGTCGTCGGCCATCAGCACACGGTCGCCATCACCATCGAACGCGATGCCGAGATCGGCACGGGTCTCGCGGACTTTGGCCGCCAGGTTGTCGATATGGGTGGAACCCACACCGGCGTTGATGTTGACGCCGTTGGGCTCGGCACCGATGCCGATCACCTCGGCCCCCAGTTCGCGGAACAGCAGCGGTGCGATCTGGTAGGTGGCGCCGTGTGCGCAATCCAGCACCAGGCGCACGCCACGCAGATCGAACGCGCGCGGCACGCTGGCCTTGCAGAACTCGATGTAGCGGCCGACCGCTTCACGCGCACGCGATGCCTTGCCCAGCTTCTCCGATTCGGCGGTGGTGAACGGAATGTCCAGCGCCGCTTCCAGGGCAAGTTCGGTGGCATCGTCGAGCTTCTCGCCCTGGGCCGAGAAGAACTTGATGCCGTTGTCGTAATGCGGGTTGTGCGAGGCGCTGATGACGATGCCGGCGTCCACGCCCAGCGTGCGGGTCAGGAACGCCACCGCCGGGGTCGGCATCGGCCCCAGCAGCTGTACGTCGGCGCCGGCGGCGACCAGGCCGGCTTCCAGTGCCGCTTCGAACATGTAACCGGAAATGCGGGTGTCCTTGCCGATCACCACGATCGGCCGGCGCCCATCCTGGCCGCGCTGGGCGACCAGGACACGGCCCAGGGCATTGCCCAGGCGCAGCACGAAGTCGGCCGAGATCACGCCCTGGCCGACCCGCCCACGGATGCCATCAGTACCGAAGTACTTGCGGCCTCCCATCACGCCACCTCCGGCGCCGGCTGACGGCCCAGCATTGCCAGCAGATCGGACAGGCGGTCGCGCATTTCGCGGCGGTCGCAGATCTGGTCGATGGCACCGTGCTCCAACAGGAACTCCGAGCGCTGGAAGCCTTCCGGCAGCTTCTCGCGCACGGTCTGCTCGATCACGCGCGGGCCGGCGAAGCCGATCAGCGCCTGCGGTTCGGCGATGTTGATGTCGCCCAGCATCGCGAACGAGGCCGACACACCACCGGTGGTCGGGTGGGTCAGCACCGAGATGTACGGCAGGCCCGCTTCACGCAGCTTGCCCAGCGCGGCCGAGGTCTTGGCCATCTGCATCAGCGAGAACAGGCCTTCCTGCATGCGCGCACCGCCACTCTGCGAGAAGCACACGTACGGGGCGCCGATCTCGACCGCGGTTTCGGCGGCCAGCGCGAAACGCTCACCCACCACCGAGCCCATCGAGCCACCCATGAAGGCGAAGTCGAAGGACGAGGCCACCAGTGCACGGCCCTTGAGCAGACCGCGCATGGCGATCAGCGCGTCATATTCGCCGGTGTTCTTCTGCGCGATCTTGATGCGCTCGCTGTACTTCTTCTGGTCCTTGAACTTGAGCAGGTCGGTCGGGCCCAGGCGCGCACCGATCTCGGTGGTGCTGTCGGCGTCGAACAGGGCGGCCAGGCGCGCACGTGCGCGGATCGCCATGTGGTGGCCGCACTTCGGGCAGACCTCCAGGTTCTCTTCCAGTTCCGGACGGTACAACGCGCTGCCGCAGTTGCTGCACTTTTCCCACAGGCCCTCGGGGACACTGCGCTTCTTGCTGGGGGTGTTGTCGGTGCGGATGCCGGACGGCATCAACTTGCTGAGCCAACTCATGCGGGAGGACACTTCCGTTCAGGGCGGCCCAAGGGCCGCAAAGGCGGACAGTCTAGCTCCGCTTTCCCCGCCCGTGCACCCCCTTGCCGGACACGGGGCCGCCGGAAAAAACCATGCTGGGACGTACGTTTAGGTGCGGGGAAGTGCCAGCCGCTGGCCGGCAACCCTTGTCGCACACGCGGCCCAGGCGTGTGCCGGCCAGCGGCCGGCACTACCCCTCAGGCGTCCAGAGCCTGCCGCAGCGGAGCCAGGAAGGTTCGAGCGCGCTGTGCGGCCTCTTCAGCCGAGCCCGCTTCGGCCAGCGCCGCCACCAGCGCGCTGCCGACCACCACGCCGTCGGCCTGGCGGGCCATCGCCGCAGCACTGTCGGCATCCTTGATGCCGAAGCCGGCCACCACCGGCACCGAAGCACGCGCGCGCAACGCCTGCAGGCGGGCACTGGCGGCATCGCTGTCCAGGCGCTCGGACGCGCCGGTGACACCGGCAAAGCTGACGTAGTAGAGGTAGCCACGGGCCAGCGCCAGCAGCTTGTCGGCGCGCGCCTCGCTGGTAGTCGGCGACGCCAGCAGGACCAGTGCCAGGCCCGCTGCATCGAAGGCCTGCTGCGCTTCGCCGGCTTCTTCCGGCGGCAGGTCGACCAGCAGAACGCCGTCCACACCGGCCTCCACGGCTGCCGTTGCGAAGGCCGCGTAGCCATGGATCTCCACCGGATTCAGGTAGCCCATCAGCACCACCGGCGTCTGAGCGTCACGCTCGCGGAACTGCGCAACGGCCTGCAGCACGTAGCGGCTGCCAGCACCACGCGCCAGCGCGCGCTCGGAGCTGCGCTGGATGGTCGGGCCGTCGGCCATCGGGTCGGAGAACGGCACGCCCAGTTCGATCACATCGGCACCGGCATCGACCAGCGCGTGCATGACCGGCACGGTGGCCTCCAGCGAGGGATCACCGGCGGTGATGAAGGGAATCAGCGCCTTGCGCTGCTGCTCGCGCAGTCGCTGGAAACAGGCATCGAGTCGGGATACAGGCATCTCAGGCACATCCTTCAATCAGTTCAATCGCATCGCTGGTCCCCCAGTACATCTGGATGACCCTCCCTTCAAACAGTTCCACGCGGATGCCAAGGGCCGAGCCCGGGTCCTGCCAGGTGAGGTACTCGCCCTGGTCACCGTCGTAGGCATGCGGGCTGGATACCGGCGGCTTCGGGAACTGGGCCATGGCCTGGGCGCGGGTCATGCCGACACGCAGGCCGAACGGCCCGGGCTGCTGGGTCGGCGCCCCGCTCTCCGGATCCAGGCCGAGATCGAAACGGACGACACGATCTTCATCGGTCATCATCGACACGCCCGGCGGCAGCCCCTTGCCGTCGTAGTACTCGCAACTGCCGCCGATGGCTTCGACCGCCCCTTGCGCGGTCCACGGCCCGAGTGCCTTCAGATCGGTCATATGCTGGCCGATCAGCACCTCGCCGGCATGGTCCAGCGCCACCGAGGCCACCGCGGGCGCGTCATCGCTGTCCTTATCTTCCACAGACGGCGGATCGTCGATCGGCGTACGCGCCATCGGGTCAAGATCATCGTTGGCGGCCTGCTGCACAGGCTGCGTGGTGGCCTTGGCGGCCGGTGCCAGCACCGGCGGCTCCGGCGGCTGGCACGCGGCCAAGCCCAGCGCCAGCAGCAGCACGCCGCTGTTCCGCAGCCGCGCGCTCACAGCACCAGCCCTTCGCGCGCGGCGATGGTATGCACGTCCTTGTCGCCACGGCCGGACAGATTGCAGAGGACGATCTGGTCACGCGGTCGCTCACGCGCCAGCTTGATCGCCTGTGCCAGCGCATGGCTGGACTCCAGTGCCGGCAGGATGCCTTCGGTGTGCGCCAGCAGGTGGAAGGCCTGCAGCGCTTCCTCATCGGTGATGCCGAGGTAGCGTGCGCGGCCGGTATCGGCCAGGAACGCGTGCTCCGGCCCGACACCCGGATAGTCCAGGCCGGCTGACACCGAGTGGGTCTCGATGATCTGGCCGTCGTCGTCGCACAGCACATAGGTGCGGTTGCCGTGCAGCACGCCCGGCCGACCCGCCGCGATCGATGCAGCGTGGCGCCCGGTGCTGATGCCATCACCGGCAGCTTCGGCGCCGACGATCTCGACCTGGCGATCATTGAGGAAGGCATGGAACAGGCCGATGGCATTGCTGCCGCCGCCGACGCAGGCGGTGATCGCATCCGGCAGGCGGCCGTACTCGGCCAGCATCTGCTCGCGTGCTTCGCGGCCGACGATGGCGTTGAAATCGCGCACCATGCGCGGGTACGGATCCGGACCAGCCACGGTGCCGATGATGTAGAAGGTGTCCTGCACGTTGGTCACCCAATCGCGCATCGCTTCGTTGAGCGCGTCCTTCAGGGTGGCCGAGCCGGAGGTGACCGGCACCACCGTCGCACCGAGCAGCTTCATTCGGTAGACGTTGATCTTCTGCCGCTCGATGTCGGTGGCGCCCATGTACACCACGCATTCCAGGCCCAAGCGCGCGGCAACGGTGGCACTGGCCACGCCATGCTGCCCGGCACCGGTCTCGGCGATGATGCGCTTCTTGCCCATCCGCGCGGCCAGCAGCGCCTGGCCGATGGTGTTGTTGATCTTGTGCGCACCGGTGTGGTTCAGGTCCTCGCGCTTGAGCAGGATCTGCGCACCGCCGACATGGTCGCTCAGGCGCTGGGCGTGGTAGATCGGGCTCGGCCGGCCCACGTAATGGGCCAGGTCGCGGTCATAGGCCAGCTGGAATTCGGGGTCCTGGCGGGCCTGGTCATAGGCCTGGGCCAGTTCCTGCAGCGGGCCGACCAGGGTTTCGGCGACGAAGCTGCCACCGTAGCGGCCGAAGTGGCCCTGGGCATCCGGGAAGGCGTGGTAGTCGGCAATGGGGGAGGCAGACATGGAAGCGACCGCTGGTTCGAGACAGGTGGATACTCTAGCGCACGGGTCGTGACCGGAAAATGGATATTATCTGGCGCATATCGTCAGGAAATCTCACATGAGTCGTTCCCTGCTGCCTCCCCTCAATGCGCTGCGTGCGTTCGAGGCCACCGCCCGTCTGGGCGGGGTTGGGCGCGCCGCGCAGGACCTGCATGTCACCCACGGCGCGGTCAGCCGGCAACTGAAGCTGCTGGAGGATCATCTCGGCCTGGCATTGTTCCAGCGTGCCGGCCGCGGGCTGCGCCTGACCGCTGCGGGCACGCGACTGCAGGCCGCGTGCAGCGAGGCGTTCAGCGGCATCGAAGACTGCGTGCGCGAGCTGCGCCGGCCGACGGCGGCCCCAGCACTGGTGCTGGGCTGCAGCGGCAGCGTACTGGCGCGCTGGATGATCCCGCGCCTGCCCGTGCTGCAGGTCGCCCTGCCCGGCGTGCGCCTGCAGTGGTCGGCGCTGGATGGCAGTTTCACCGAAGCACAGGCGGCGCTGGATGCCGTGCTGCTGCTGGCGCAGGGGCCGTGGCCACGGGGCTGGCAGGTGCGTGAGCTGGCGCCGGAACGGGTCGGCGTGGTGGTGGCACCCTCGCATCCGGCCGCGCAGCGCCTGCGGCAGGTACCGCCCTCGGCGCTGCTGCAGGAAACGCTGCTGCACACCAGCTCACGGCCGCAGGCGTGGCCGGCGTGGGCGCAGGCGCACGATCTGGACACCGCGAAGCTGCAGCTGGGCACCGCTTTCGAACATCTGTACTACCTGCTGGAAGCAGCCGTGGCCGGGCTGGGCCCGGCGATCGCACCGGAGCCACTGGTGGCCGAAGATCTGGCAGCAGGCCGGCTGGTCGCACCGTGGGGGTTTACCGCCACCGGCGGCTTCTGGGTGCTGGCGCGGCCGGATGGCCCGGCCGATGCACGGGTGGACGCCCTGGCCGACTGGGCAGCAGCACAGCTGCAATGAGACGAGGCCCCGGGCGGCGTTCACCGCCCGGAGCCGGCAACACAGGCCTCAGCGACCGCCCATCGCGACCCGCTGCTGCTCCTCATGCACCTGCTGCTGGTGCGAAGGATCTGCCAGCAGCTTGGCACTGGTCTGCTCCAGCGACGGCGGCGCCTGGGCCAGGTCCACCGCGGTGCGGAAGCCCGGCGTCGTGCCCATCACGAACGCCTTGCCATCCTGCACCGTGATGCTCTGCAGCTTGTCGGCCGCGTCGATTCCGTTCTGCTTTGCATGCAGGGTGATATTGGCGGCAGCCTCTTCGGAAAACACGCTGGGAAGCTTGCTGCGGACGGCGTTGTGCAGTGCGTGGTCCGGATGCGATGCATCGTTCAGCGACGGCCCCTTCGGTACAGCCGCTGCAGGTTCATGGCCCTGCGCACGGCCCGCCGCCAGCGCGGCAGCGGTCTGGCGACCGACAATTCCATCGGCCACCAGCCCCTGCTGTTTCTGCAGCGCGATCACCGCTTCGCGGGTGTGATCACCAAAACGACCATCCTCTGACAACCGATGGCCCTGCGCATCACGCACACCGAGCTGGTTGAGAGTCTGCTGCAACGCCTGCACGTCGGCGCCACGCTGCCCCTGCTTCATCACCTCGCTGGCCGCCGCGTGTGATGCAGCCGGCTGCACGGTGGCGGTTGGCCGGGACAGCGCAGGTTCGCCATTGCCGTGCAGCGGCGCGCGCACCTGGAATTCCGGCTTCGGTGTCAGCGCACCAACGATGCGGGTGCTTCCGCCATCCCAGTACCCGCCCGGCCGGATGGTGACCTCGGCTGGCCCGGTGCTTCCCTGTGAACCGATGAACTGGATGTTTCCCTGCGCGTCGTAGCCTTTGAAAATGCCGACATGCTGGCCCTGCGACGAGGAGAACATCAGGATGTCGCCCTGCTTCAGCGATCCGTTCGGTTTGCGTGCTTCGGCAGCCGAGGTCACATCGAAATGCTCGCGTGCGTAAGCCGTGGTGTTCGCACCATTGAACAGCGTCGACGTAGTGAACCCCGCAGCGTTCTCGCCACGCACGTCGTAACCCGCGTTCTTCAGGCCGCGCCATACGAACGCCGAGCAATCCACGCCGAAGCGTCCGTCACCATCGAGGTCACGCTCCAGCCGGCTGCTGTCGCGACCCGGGCGCGGATGGTCCGGGCGCCCGTATTCGTACTGGCGGCCTGAGGCCATGAAATGCTGATAGGCCTCGTTGTAGAGCGCGGCACTGCCGACTGCAGCCGCGGCCTGGCCCGCAGCGGGCGCCGCCGCCGAAGGCGTCTGTACCTGCGGTTGGGTCTGGGTCTGCACGGGCGCAGCCGCCGGTGTGCGCGTGGGAGGCTGCTGCGTGGCAACCTCACCCGGCTGCCAGCCCTCGAAACGGCGGATGCCGTCGGCCAGCACTTCACGCTCGCGCACGCTCATCTGGCCGACGGTCTTCGAGCGCAGGTCGACCCCCTGGCGATCGCCTTCGGCATAGATGGTGGCCGCCTGCTCCTTGTGGTGGGTGGTGCCGCTGTAATCCTTGGTGGAGTAGCTCGGCAGCATTTCCTCCACGGTCTTGTCGCCGAACCGGCGTTCGAGCAGCTGGATCTTCGCTACCCGGCCGGCTTCATAGCTTTCGAAAATCGCGTTGCCCCATTGGTCGAGATCGACCACGCCCTTGTAGCGCCCCTGCGCCGATTCCAGCGCCTGCTCGCGGGTACGCGGATTGGTCACCGTCTTGTCCGCGCTGCCGGCAAATTCAAACTTGAGATTGCCAGGATTGTTGTTGCGCCACGAGACGCTGCCGCCTGATCGTTCGACGACACTGCCATCGTCCATTTCCAGCGTGCGTGTGGTACCTACGCTGCTGACCAGCCGGGTGATTTTTGGATCCGACATGAGCTGTTCCTTTGCCAGTGGTTGATTGGACCGCTCCCCTGGCGGTGATTACATTCCGTTGGAAAACACGTCGAGCACGTCCGCACTGACCCAGCCCTGTGCGCAGTTCCCGGCGTAACGTCCCGGCGCCGCCGCATGGCAGGCCTCGCCCCCCGTGGTCGCCAGGCCAGTGATCGGCCTGTCGCCATAGGTGTCACACAACGTGTTGCCCTTGCACTTGCCGACCGTCGCAGCGGGAACCGCAACGACGTAATAGAACAGCGGATTCTGTCCGGTGCGTCCGATGCCCTGCACGCAGACCAGCTGCCCCTTCGACAGCTTCGCGGTCACGCTGGCCTTGCTGCCGGTGGATGGCACCGCACTCAACGTCTCCACGCCCTTGGCATCGGCTACGCCAGCGAAGAAACCCTGGTCGCCACAGTCCGGCGACAGTTCGACATCGTAGAAATCACCGCTGTCCACATCGCCCGCCGTGCAGCCGCTGCCTCTACTGGCGTTGCTGCATTTCACGCCACTGGCCTGGATCAGCGCAGCCAGGCCGTCGGCTGCCGGTGCTGCCGCCGGAACCGTGGCCGGTGCTGTGGCAGGTGCATCTGCCGGTGCGGCAGCGGCCGGTGCCGATGCGGTCGGGGCGGATGAGTCACCGGCCGCACACGCGCCCAAGGCAAGCAGCAGGCCGGGCACGAGCGTCAGGCGGGCCAGGCGGATACGGCGGGAAGAGAGATGGGGCATATCCATTGCGTCCTCGTTCGAAAGGTAGGGCGTATCTCAAGGGTGCGGCCAGCGACACGCACACGGCATCGCACCCAGCCAAGACAGGCTGGGCGCATTGTGTCCGATCAGATGTTCGGGGGGTGTCGACTTTTTGGCGCTGGAACCTGAATCAACCGAAAGCGTGAAGCTCATCGCATTCAGGATTCGCCCGCCTTCACGGCGCGGCGGAATGCACCGTCGACGATGACATTCCGGGTGACCCCTCAGGTGACGCGGATCACTCCAGAACGGTGCAATCCGCGCGACGCACTTCTTCGACGAAGGTGCGCATCTTGTAGCCGTCCTTGATGCCCGGCTCCAGCTCGATACCGCTGGAGACGTCCACGCCCCACGGCAGCGTCGCCAGCACGGCATCGTAGACGTTCTCAGGGTTCAGGCCACCGGCCAGCAGGAACGGCCGGTGCAACCCGGTCGGAACGCGGCCCCAGTCGAACGCCACGCCGGTGCCGCCACCGCCACCCGGGGCGTGGCTGTCGAACAGGAAGCCGGCAGCGCTGGGGTAGCGCAGCTGCAGGGTGCGGGCGTTGACCTCTTCACGGCCGCCCATGGCGATCGCCTTCAGGTACGGCATGTTGAAGCTGCGGCAGAAGCTTTCGTCTTCCTCACCATGGAACTGCAGCAGGGTCGGACGTACCGTACGCAGCACCTCGCGCACTTCCTCCTTGCTGTTGTTGCGGAACAGCGCCACCACGTCGACCATCGGCGCGATCGCCTGGCGCATCGCGCGGGCCTCGGCCGGTGCAACCCGGCGGCTGCTCTCGCGGGCAAAGATGAAACCCACTGCGTCCACGCCCAGCTCACCGGCCAGGCGGACGTCGCCGGCACGGGTCATTCCACAGAACTTGATGCGCGTACGGTAGTAGGAACGGCTCATAGCGTGACCTCGGCGGGCAGATGCCAGTTGTCGGGGTACAGGGGCCCAAGGAACACCAGGCCCTGCGGCGGTGCGGTGGGACCAGCTACGGTGCGGTCGCGCCCGGCCAGCAGTTCGGCGATCCATTCCACCGGTTTTTCGCCGCTGCCCACCAGGATCAACGATCCGACGATATTGCGGACCATGTGATGAAGAAATGCATTGCCACGTACTGCGACTTCGATCACTTCGCCATGACGGCTGACCTGCAGCGACTGCAGTTCACGCCGCGCATGCAGCGCCTGGCACTGCACCGAACGGAACGCGCTGAAGTCATTCTCACCAAGCAATGCCTGGCCGGCGGCGTGCATCAGGGTCTCGTCCAGCGCACGGCGCTCCCAGCTCAGGGTCTGCCGGTCCAGCGCCGGCCGTACCTCGCGGTTGAGCAGCCGATAGCGATAGCGGCGCGCACGCGCGGAGAAGCGGGCGTGGAAATCATCGGCCACCGGCACGCACCAGCGCACCGCGATCGCGCGCGGCAGGCGGGTGGTGGTGCCGAGCATCCAGGCGCGCGGATCGCGCACCACGTCGGTATCGAAATGCACGACCTGGCACTGGCCATGCACGCCGGCATCGGTGCGGCCGGCGCAGACCACCTGCAGCGGCGCATCAGCCACCGATGACAGGGCCTGCTCGAGGCTGGCCTGCACGCTGGGACCACCCTCGCCCAGGTTCTGCCAGCCCCTGAAATCGCTGCCGTCGTACTCGACGCCAAGCGCATAACGCATGTGCTACCTCGATGTTGCGGATGGGGCGGCGCTCAGGCCGGATCGCGTTCGGACCAGACCGCCAGTTCGTTGCCACCGGGCTCGACGAACTGGAAGCGGCTGCCACCGGGGAAAGAAAACACCGCGCGCACGATCTCGCCGCCGGCGTCGCGCACGGCGGCCTCGACCGGTGCCAGTGCGTCGGCATACAGCACCAGCAGCGGTGCACCGCTGTCGCTGGCCCGCTGCGGCTGGCCACGGAAGAAGCCGCCCTGCAGGCGGCCATCGTCGAACGCCGTGTAGTCGCTGCCGTAGTCGACGAACGACCAGCCGAACACCTTCTCGAAGAAGGCACGGCTGGCAGCCGGGTCGCTGGACGCGAATTCAACGTAGTCGATGCGGCGTTCGCGGCTCATGGCAAGGTCCTTGTCGGCAGGTTCGGTCACGGCAGGCGCTCCAGCAGTTCGCGGGCCTGGGCCTGGCTGTGCAGGTCACCGCCTTCGGCGACTTCCAGCAACAGCGTGCGCGCCGTCTGCGCGTCGCCCAGATCGAGGTAGGCAATGGCCAGTTCCAGGCGCTCCTGGCCGGCACGTGGCGACCAGCCGGCGTCGCCGGCAGGCGCGGCCGCGCTCGACGCGATGTCGTCGGAATGAGAGGCCTCGATGCTGCCATGGTCGATGCCGTCGATGGCTTCGGGATGAGCGGCATCCGCCGGCGCCTCGTTGTCATGCGCGTCGGCCGGCAGATCGAACACGCCGCGGAACTGCGGCTGCTGTTCGGCATGCAGTGCGTAGTCCGGCACCGCCACTTCGGCCGGCGCCTGCGGTACAACGCGTTCGTCCTGCAGCGGCACGGCGACGACAGCCTCGTCGGCGGTGGTTGCGGAATCGTCCCAGCGCGGCAGATCGGTCACCGCTTCGGGCAAGGCCACCGCGTCCTCGTCGCGCAGCGTGTCGGCCTGCCAGTCGGCCCGTACCGCGTGCTCGGCGACGGGTTCGGCGACCACTACGTCGTGCACTTCGGTTTCGGTCGCCCAGTCGGGCATCGCCGGTTCCTGGCGGCCGTTGCCGGCAACAGCCGATGACCACGAGGACTGCTCGGCCAGCGTATCCAGCGCCGCACCCGCCGGCACCGCTGCGGCCAGGCCGGCGGCATCGTCTTCCTCACGCAGCGGCGGCAGCGGCGACGGCTTGCGACGACGCAGCAGCCAGGCGGCGCCCGCCGCCAGCAGCAGGACCGGCAGCCCCAGCCAGTACCACGGCGTTGCCGCATCGCGGGCATCCGGTGCCTGCGCCAGGCGCTGCTGCGCGGCGGCCAGGTCGTTGTCCTTCATCGCGATCAGCGACTGCTGCTGTTCCTTGAGCTTTTCCAGGTCGGCCACGCGCTGCTTCAGCTCGCCGATCTCGGCATCGCGGGTGGCGATGTCCTCACGCGCCTGGCGCAGTTGTTCGTTGCCCAGCATGTCACCCTCGCTGCCGGCAGCGGTGCCGGTGGTTGTGCCCACATGCGCGGCGTCGGACGCCAGCGCCGGAGCGATCTCAAGTCGTGCCCCATTGGCCGCAGCCGGGGAAGAAGCATTCGTGGCTGCCGCCTTGGCAACCGGTGCGGCCATGCCCACCGGTTGCGGCACGGTACGCGCCTGCCGCCATTGCGCGGCATGCTCGCGCACGAGCGTCGCCGCTTCGGCAGCGTCGACCGCAGCAAGCGCATCACTGCCGGGCATGCGCAGCACCGCACCCTGCTTGAGCAGGTTGACGTTGCCGCGGATGAAGGCTTCGGGATTGGCACGCAGCAGGGCGATCATCGCGCGGTCACGACTGACCTGGTTGCCACGTGCCACCGCACTGGCGATCTGCGACAGGGTCTGCCCGCGCTGCACGGTGATGCTGCCATCGGCCGCCGGTGCAGCAACCGGCGCGGAGGCCGCACGCGGGCGTGCCGGTGCTGGCGCCACCGCTGGTGGCGGCGTCGTGGGCGTCTCTGCTGCTGGCACCGAAGCCGAAGCCGGTGCAGGTTCGCGCACGATGGTATTGGAGAGCATACCGGCCGGCGCGACGATTTCCGGCTCGGCCACGGCCAACGCACTGGGCGGCGCATCGACCAGTGCCGAGTACTCACGCACCAGGCGGCCCTGGCCCCAGTCGGCTTCGATCAGGAAGCTGAGCGACGGCGTCTCCACCGGCGCCTGCGAGGTGACGCGCACCACCGCCCTGCCCTGCGTGTCGCGGGTCAGTTCGAACTGCAGTTCACTGACCAGTCCGGTTGGCCGCTGCAGGCCGACACGTTCGAAGGTGACCGGTGAGGCCAGCGCCACGCGCAGGTTTTCCAGTTCGGACGGGTCCGCCGAGACCACCGGGATTTCGGCCAGCAGGGGCTGGCCCGGCTTGGACAGGACCCGGATGTCGCCCAACCCCAGGGCAAGCGCCGAACTGCTGGCCAGGGCGAGCAGTGCGGCGGACAGATAGGTGAGCGGGCGCTTTGCGCCCTTGGCCCGTTTATTCATGGGCGACACTATAAAGCGTGCGGACCGGGGTCCGCACCCACCGATGGAAGACCTTCGGTAGTGCCGGCCGCTGGCCGGCATACACGCACGCCCCCATCACGGCAATGCCGGCCAGCGGCCGGCACTACCGGTGAGGCAACCGCTGTGATCAGCGCTGTTCGGCAGCGACCAGCTCGGCCAGCTGCACGGCATTCAACGCCGCGCCCTTGCGCACGTTGTCCGACACGATCCACAGGTTCAGGCCGCGCGGGTGCGACAGATCCTCACGGATGCGGCCAACGTACACCGCGTCGGTGCCCGACGCATGCGTGACCGGGGTCGGGTAACCACCGGCTTCGTGACGATCCACCACTTCGATGCCCGGCGACTGCTCCAGCAGCGCGCGCGCTTCTGCGACGGTCACCTTGTCGCGGGTCTCGATCGCGACCGACTCGGAGTGGCCGTAGAACACCGGCACGCGCACTGCAGTCGGGTTCACCAGGATGCTGTCGTCACCGAGGATCTTGCGGGTCTCCCAGATCAGCTTCATCTCTTCCTTGGTGAAGCCATTGTCCTGGAAGTCGTCGATGTGCGGGATCAGGTTGAAGGCGATCTGCACCGGGAAGCGCTGCGGATCGATTTCCTGGAAGCTCAGCAGCTGGCCGGTCTGCTTGCCCAGCTCCTCGGTTGCCGAACGGCCACCGCCGGACACCGACTGGTAGGTGGAGACGTTGATGCGCTCGATGCCGTACTTGCGGTGCAGCGGTGCCAACGCCACCAGCATCTGCATGGTCGAGCAATTCGGGTTGGCGATGATGCCGCGCGGACGGTTGGCGACCTGCTCCGGGTTGACCTCGGACACCACCAGCGGCACGTCATCGTCGTAGCGGAAGGCCGAGGAGTTGTCGATCACCACCGCACCGGCGGCGGCGAACTTCGGTGCGTATTCCTTGGACACGCTGCCGCCGGCCGAGAACAGCGCGATCTCGACGCCGCTCGGATCGAAGGTGGCCAGGTCCTGGACCTTGACCTTCTGGCCGTTGAACTCGATCTCGCCGCCGGCCGAACGCTCGGAAGCGAGAACGCTCAGGGTGCCGACCGGGAAATCACGCTCGGCCAGGATCGACAACATGGTCTCGCCGACCGCACCGGTGGCACCGACGACGGCGACGTGGAAACTGCGCTGTGCATTGCTCATGGGGGAAACTCTCACGAAAACGGGGATGGGGAAAAAACACGCACGACAGCTGGGTTCGGGGAACCTCCTCAAGCGGGGCGCGCGGAGGTTCCCTATCGTTTCCCGGTTTTTTTGCCCAGAGTCACGCGCGCGGCCATCGCCGCCTCTGCGTTGATCGCGCTCGGCATGCGCGACGGGCCGCCGTCCAGGCCGAGCCCGGCAACCAGATTATCCACGGCCAGCTGTACCATCGCCGTGCGCGTGGCCAGCGAGGCGCTGCCGATGTGCGGAGTGAGCACGACGTTGCGCAGCGCCAGCAGTTCGGGGCGTACCTTTGGCTCGCCTTCGTACACATCCAGACCCGCTGCAGCAAGGCGGCCGCTGGCCAGTGCATCGGCCAGCGCGATCTCATCGACCAGGCCACCACGTGCGATGTTCACCAGCGTCGCCGACGGCTTCATCTTCGCCAGCGCGGCGGCATCGATCAGGTGGTGCGAGGCCGGGGTATACGGCAGCACCAGCAGCAGGTGATCGGACTGCGCCAGCAGGGTGTCCAGGTCCACATAACGGGCCCCCACCTCCGCTTCGGTCGCGGCCGGAAGCTGCGAACGGTTGTGGTACAGCACCTTCATGCCGAAACCATGCGCGCCGCGGCGGGCGATGCCCTGGCCGATGCGGCCCATGCCGAGGATACCCAGCGTGCTGCCGTGGATGTCGGCACCGAGCATGGTCTGGAACGACCACTGCTGCCACTGGCCTTCGCGCAGCCAGCGCTCGGATTCAGTGATGCGGCGCGCGGTGGCCATCAACAGAGCGAAACCGAGATCGGCGGTGGTTTCAGTCAGGACGTCCGGGGTATTGCTGGCGAGGATGCCGGCCGCACTGAGCGCGTCGACGTCCAGGTTGTTGTAGCCGACACCGACATTGGCGATCACCTGCAGCTGCGCGGCATCGGCCACCTGGGCCGCGCCGATGCGCTCGTTGAGGGTGATGATGGCGCCGTCGGCGCTGGCCAGCTGTTCGGCGATCTGGTCGGGCGACCAAGCGGTGACGGTGTCGGTGCTGCGCAGCTGCACGCGATCGCGCAGCGGCGCGATGGCCGCGTCGATCAGCGGCTGGCTCACCCACACGGTCGGCCGCGTGTCAGCCATCGATCTGCCCGGGAATGCGCGGGGTGATCGTGCCGACATCGCCGCACTGCGCGCGATGACGCAGCGCCTGGTCCATCAGCACCATCGCCACCATCGCCTCGGCGATCGGAGTGGCGCGGATGCCGACGCAGGGATCGTGGCGACCGGTGGTGACCACCTCGACCACGTTGCCGGCCGTGTCCAGCGACGGGCCCGGCAGGCGCAGGCTGGAGGTCGGCTTCAACGCGATCGACGCGACCACCGGCTGGCCGGTGGAAATGCCACCGAGGATGCCGCCAGCGTGGTTGCTGGCAAACCCCTGAGGGGTCAGCAGGTCGCGGTGTTCGGTGCCCTTCTGTGCGGCGCTGGCGAAACCGTCGCCGATCTCAACGCCCTTCACCGCGTTGATGCTCATCAGCGCGGCGGCCAGGTCACCGTCGAGCTTGCCGTAGATCGGCTCGCCCCAGCCTGGCGGCACGTTGTCGGCCACCACGTCCACGCGCGCACCGACCGAATCACCGGACTTGCGCAGCGCATCCATGTACGCCTCCAGTTCCGGCACCTGTGCGGCGTGCGGCCAGAAGAAGGGATTGTCTTCCACCGCCGACCAGTCGAAACCGGCCGGGGTGATCTCGCCGAGCTGCGACAGGTAGCCGCGCACGGTCACGCCGAAGCGCTCGGCCAGCCATTTCTTGGCGACTACGCCGGCGGCCACGCGCATGGTGGTCTCGCGCGCGGAAGAACGGCCGCCACCGCGCGGGTCGCGGATGCCGTACTTGTGCCAGTAGCTGTAGTCGGCATGGCCCGGCCGGAACTGCTGGCCGATGTTGGCGTAGTCCTTGCTGCGCTGGTCGGTGTTGCGGATCAGCAGGGCGATCGGCGTGCCGGTGGTCAGGCCCTCGTACACGCCGGACAGGATCTCGACCTCGTCCGCCTCGCGGCGCGCTGAGGTGTGCCGGCTCTTGCCGGTAGCGCGACGCTGCAGGTCGTGGGCGAATTCGGCCGCGTCCAGCGCCAGCCCCGGAGGGCAGCCATCGATCACGCAGCCGATGGCCGGCCCGTGCGACTCGCCGAACGTGGTGACGGTGAACAGCTTGCCGAACGAATTGGAACTCACGGGCGCTGCGCCGCCAGTTCGGTGATGCGCGCGCTGTGGGCG
Source organism: Stenotrophomonas sp. 62841_Sma (assembly GCF_056482945.1). NCBI lineage: Bacteria > Pseudomonadati > Pseudomonadota > Gammaproteobacteria > Lysobacterales > Lysobacteraceae > Stenotrophomonas > Stenotrophomonas sp. 62841_Sma. Next base: position 3,350,812 of record NZ_CM151224.1, read on the forward strand.
ATCAGCTCGCGGCATTCGACCGCGAAGATGCCCATCTGGCCAACCTTGAATTCGATCCAGGCGAAGTCGACTTCCGGCAGCAGCTTGATCAGGTGCTGCTCGGACTCGCCCACTTCACAGATCAGCAGACCGTCTTCGCTCAGGTGCAGCGGCGCATCGCGCAGGATCTTCAGCACCAGGTCCAGGCCGTCGTCGCCGGCACGCAGGCCCATCTCCGGCTCGTAGGAGTATTCCTGCGGCAGGGCATCGGTCTCGTCGTTGGTGACGTACGGGGGGTTGGTGACGATCAGGTCGTAGTGGCGACCGGTCAGGCCGTTGAACAGGTCCGACTTGAGCAGGGTCACGTTGTGCGCCTGCAGGCGTTCCTTGTTTTCCTCGGCCAGCGACAGCGCGTCGTCGCTCAGGTCGACACCGTCCACTTCCCAGTTCGGGTAATAGTGGCCCATGGCGATGGCGATGCAGCCCGAACCGGTGCACAGGTCCAGCGCACGGCTGACATCGCGGCCGGCCAACCACGGCTCGAAGCCGCACTCGATCAGTTCAGCGATCGGCGAGCGCGGCACCAGGGCGCGCTTGTCGCTCTTGAAGCTCAGACCGGCGAACCAGGCCTCACCGGTCAGGTAGGCGGCCGGGATGCGTTCGTCGATGCGACGCTCGAACAGTTCCAGCACACGCACCTTCTCTTCCTGCAGCAGACGCGCCTGGCCGTACGCCGGGCCGAGGTCGTGCGGCAGGTGCAGGCTGTGCAGCACCAGCTGGGTGGCCTCGTCCAGCGCATTGTCGTAGCTGTGACCGAAGGTCAGCCCGGCTTCGTTGAAACGGCTGGTGCCGTAGCGGATCAGATCGATGATCGTGTGGAGTTCGGCGGCCGTTTCAGCGGTCATGGCGGTACTGCGGGCAAAGTGGCCCCCGATTATAGGGACTGACGCCCGCGGCGGCATCCGTTGCGGCAGAAACGATCGGGCCGCAGCCGGTATGATGGAGCCCACTTCGCGCGGGGGCTCCCATGTTCAATCGCAACGCCGGCATCATCCTGCTGATCGCCCTGGCGGCGGGTCTCGGCCTGCTGGCCGCCCAGCAGGTGTTCGCGCCGAAGCCGCCGGCCAATGCCCCGGCCACCGAAGCGATCACCCTGTACCCGCAGCCGCGCGAACTGCCCGACTTCAATCTGGCCCAGTCCGACGGCACCCGCCTGATCCCGGGCGAACTGAAGGGTCACTGGACCCTGGTGTTCCTGGGCTTCACCTTCTGCCCGGACGTCTGCCCGACCACCCTGGCCGAGCTGGCCGGCGCGCAGAACCAGTGGGAGGCCCTGCCCGACAGCCTGCGCCCGCGCGTGCTGTTCATCTCGGTCGACCCGGACCGTGACAGCGCCACCCGCCTCGGCGAGTACGTGCACGGCTTCCACAAGGACACTCTGGCCGCCACCGCCGATGTGCCCTCGCTGGAGCGCTTCGCCACCTCGCTGGGCTTCGTGTTCCAGAAGGTGCCGGGCAAGCACTTCGACGAGAACCCCGAGGATTACACCGTCGAGCACTCGGCCAGCCTGGCCGTGCTCGACCCGCAGGGCCGCCTTGCCGGCCTGGTGCGGCCCCCGTTCAACGCGCCGGCCATTGCCCGCGACCTGCAGAAGCTGACCGAGAAAACCGCCCCATGAGCCTCACCACCGCCCTGACGTACGCCCTGCCCCACCGCCTGCTGTCCTCGATGGCGCGTTCGCTGGCGTACTCGGACGATCCGCGCGTGTCGCGCTGGCTGATCGACACGGTCACCCGCAAGTTCAACGTCAATCTGGACGAAGCGGCCAACCCGGACCCGCGCAGCTATGCCACCTTCAACCAGTTCTTCACCCGTGCACTGAAGCCGGGCGCGCGCGTGGCCGATGCCGATCCGCGCAGCCTGGTGATGCCGGCCGACGGCCGCATCAGCCAGCTCGGCAGGATCGAGGCCGGCCGCATCTTCCAGGCCAAGGGCCAGTCGTTCACCGCCGCCGAACTGCTGGGCAGTGACGAGGACGCCAAGCCGTACAACGACGGCCTGTACGCCACCGTGTACCTGTCGCCGCGCGACTACCACCGCGTGCACATGCCGTGGACCGGCACCCTGCGCGAAACCGTGCACGTGCCCGGCCGCCTGTTCAGCGTCGGCCCGGCCGCCGTCAACGGCGTGCCGCGCCTGTTCGCGCGCAACGAGCGCCTGGTCTGCCATTTCGACACCAGCTTCGGCCCGATGGTCAGCGTGATGGTCGGTGCGCTGCTGGTGTCCGGTGTGGAAACCGTGTGGAGCGGCGAAGAAATTCCGGCCTACGGTGACCGCATCACCCGCAAGGACTACCGCGGCCAGGGCATCCAGCTGGAGCGCTTCGCCGAGATGGCGCGCTTCAACTACGGCTCGACCGTGATCGTGCTGCTGCCGCCGGGCGTGGCCGAGTTCGCCCCGCAGCTGGGCGCCGAAAGCCCGGTGCAGCTGGGCCAGGCGCTGGCGAAGCTGCGCTGAGGCTTCGGTAGTGCCGGCCGCTGGCCGGCATCTCCGTTGATCCAACGCGACGAGCATTGCCGGCCAGCGGCCGGCACTACCGGTATGCGCGTTACTGCAGGGCCGGGGCCGGGCCGACGTCCATGCCGTCGTAGTCTTCCACGCCCTTTTCCGCGGCCAGCGCAGCGAATTCCTGGTTGCGGCGGTCCAGCGAGGCTTCGTCGTGGATCTCCACACGCTCCACGTGCAGCACGTGGAACGGCGCGTCGCCCTCTTCCGGCTCCTGTTCGAACAGTTCCACGAAGGTGTAGCCCTGCGCCTGCAGGTGCTCTGCCAGTGCCTGCAACGGCTCGGCCGTGGAGTGCACGAAGAAGTACCCCCACAGCAACGGGCCGTTGATGTCCCAGTCGGTGTTTTCGCGGAGGTTGGCGAACAGGTTGCGGGTGTCTTCGAGATCCATGTGGGTTCCAGAGGTCGTGGGGGATTACTTGTCGCAGCCCTGCAGCTTCAGCGTCTGGCCGTGGCGCAGGCTGTAGGCCGGGGCCTTCAGGCCGTTGGCGCGGGCCAGGGTCGGCACGTCGCACTGGAACTTCGCGGCAATGGCGCCCAGGGTCTCACCCCGGCCCACCTTGTGGCTGCGCACCGGCTTCGGCCGTGCCGCCGGGCGCGGCGTGGCTACCGGAGCGACCGGTGTGGTCGGCACGCTGGTGGAGGCCGCGGCGTCGGCCACCGGCACCACGCCGCCCACGGCCACGCTGCCGGTGTAGCTGGCGGCGGTCGGGCGCTTGATCGCCGCGTTCAGATCGGCGGTGATCAGGGTGCGGGCCAGGTCGGCACGCGGGCCACTGACGCAGTTGCGCTGGTACAGGCCGGCAATGCGGGTGGTGGCGTTGATCAGCGTGCCGGCCGGAATCCAGCCATCGGCCTCATAGCGCGGGTTGAGATTGCGCAGCGCGCGCATGTAGCCATCACGGGTGCCGTGGCTGCCCAGGCAGATGGTCAGTTCGTAGATGGTGGTGGACTTGGCCAGGCGCAGCGTGGCCGGCTGCGCACTGATCTTCGGCAGCTCCACACCGTACTGCTGCGGGTGCAGGAAGATCCAGGCCGCGGCGATCACCATCGGCACGTAGTCCTTGGTTTCACCGGGGAACTGGTTGTAGACGCTGTCGGTCCAGAAACTCTGGCCACCGCTCTGCTTGAACACGCGCGCGGCGCGGCCTTCGCCACCGTTGTAGGCGGCCACCGACATTTCCACGTTGTTGTTCAGTTCGCGCAGGCGCTCGTTGAGATAACTGGCGCTGGCCTCGGCGGCACTGCGTGCGTCAAAGCGCGTGTCGAAGCCGGTGCCGTCCGGGCCCAGGCCGAAGCGGCGGCCGGTGGCCGGCATGAACTGCATCAGCCCGGCGGCGCCGGCACGCGAGGAGGCATGCACACGGCCGTTGGACTCCTTGGCCATGATGCCGAACAGCAGCGCCTCCGGCAGACCACGCTTTTCCCACTCCGGCCACATCACCGCGCGCAGGTTCTGGTAGTTCTCGTAGCTGGTCAGCAGCGCCGGGCGCATGTCGGTCAACCAGCGGCGGATGCCGGCCTGCACGGCGGGGTTGTACTCGACCATGGTGTCGAAGGCATGTCGCTTGTCGTTGAGCAGCGCTGCAGCGCGCGCGGCCTCCGGCACGTCGGCGGTAAGCGGGCCGATATGGTCGGGGTCGGCTTCCAGGCGGTCACCACCCTCATCGGCCACGTCATCGCTGGCAGCGGCATCAGCATCATGCTTGAGCAGGCGCTTGTAGCTGGCCAGCAGGGTGCCCATCTGGCAGCCCTTCTGCTTCACGCAGTCGTTGAGGACATCTTCCATGTCCTCCAGCGCGGCGTCCGCCTCGTTGCTGCCCTTGGGGTCGGCATTGGCGACCAGCAGCAGCGCATCGCTGTAGCGCTTCTCGGCGGCGGTCATGCGCTGCTGCAGCGCATCCACCTTCACCTTGTCCCGGGCCGAAACCCGCTGCGCATGGGCGTCGGGCGCCAGGGAAACCAGGCCGGCCAGGGCCAGCAGCGGCCAACCGCGGGAAATCAGGACAGGAACGGGCATTGATGGCACTGTGTGCGAAACAGGCAGGCAGAGTAGCGGCGCCGCCAAGGTCCGGGCAAGCCGACCTTCGGCCCGTCACCGCCGGCGGTTAACATTGGGCTATTCACCACAAGGGCTGGACCATGGATCCGATTCTGCTCGGCAAAGGCATCACCGACGATATTGCCGTCACCCTGCTGCCGAAACTCGGCAACCGCCACGGCCTGGTGGCCGGCGCCACCGGTACCGGCAAGACCGTGACCTTGATGACCCTGGCCGAGGGCTTCTCGCGGCTGGGCGTGCCGGTGTTCCTGGCCGATGTGAAGGGCGATGTGTCCGGCCTGGCCGTGCCCGGCACCGGTGCCGAGAACCTGCTCAAGCGCGCCGCCGAGATCGGCGTGGCCGACTACGCACCGGCCGCCAGCCCGACGATTTTCTGGGACCTGTACGGCAAGCTCGGCCACCCGGTACGCACTACGGTCAGCGAAATGGGCCCGACCCTGCTGGCACGCATCCTCGAGTTGAACGACACCCAGTCCGGCGTGCTCGACATCGTGTTCAAGCTGGCCGACGACCGTGGCCTGCTGCTGCTGGACATGGACGACCTGCGCGCCCTGCTCGGCCTGGTTGCCGAGGAACGCAAGGACATCTCCACCGAGTACGGCCTGGTCAGCGCGCAGTCCATCGCTGCGATCCAGCGCTCGGTGTTGCGCCTGGCGCAGGATGGCGGCGAGAACTTCTTCGGCGAACCGGCCTTGGAACTGGCCGACATCATGCGGGTCAATCACGACGGCCGCGGCGTGATCGGCATCCTCGCCGCCGACCAGCTGGTGCTCAAGCCCAAGCTGTATTCCACCTTCCTGCTGTGGCTGCTGTCGGAGCTGTTCGAGCAGCTGCCGGAGGTGGGCGACCTGGACAAGCCGAAGCTGGTCTTCATCTTCGACGAGGCCCACCTGCTGTTCGACGACGCACCGGCCTCGCTGGTGCAGCGCATCGAGCAGGTGGTGCGCCTGATCCGCTCCAAGGGCGTGGGCGTGTATTTCTGCTCGCAGTTCCCCGACGACGTACCGGGCAACATCCTCGGCCAGCTCGGCAACCGCGTGCAGCACGCACTGCGTGCGTTCACACCGCGCGACCAGAAGGCGGTGAAGACCGCTGCCGAGACCTTCGTGCCGAATCCGAAGCTGGACGTGGCCAAGGTGCTCAGTCAGCTCGGCACCGGCGAAGCACTGGTCTCCACGCTGCAGGACAAGGGCGTGCCGATGCCGGTGCAGCAGACGATGATCGCACCGCCGCGCTGCCGGATGGGGCCGATCACCGAGGCCGAGCGCGCCCAGGTGCGTGCCGGCAGCCCGGTCGGCAGCCGCTACGACACCGCGATCAACCGCGAATCGGCCGCCGAGCTGCTGGCCCAGCGTGCGCAGAAAACAGTCGAGCAGGCGCAGGCTCCCGCCGCCCGCAGCCGCGAGCAGGACGAAGCGCAGGAAGGCGGTTTCGGCCAGGCGATCAAGGATGCGATCTTCGGCACCAAGCGCCGCCAGGGCATGATCGAGACCATGGCCAAGCAGACCACGCGTACCGTTGGCACCAAGCTGGGCAACCAGATCGTGCGCGGCCTGCTGGGCGGCATCTTCGGCGGCAAACGCTGACCTGCCCTCCCGGGGTCGGAGGCCTTTCCTGTGGAAAGGACCCGGCCCCATCGTTCCCCTGAAAAGAAGTTGCACCACATGTCGCGTTGGCGCCCCCCTGCAGAAAAGAGTACCGCCCTGATCACCGCCTCCGGCCACGCCCGGTTGAAGGCCGAACTGGATGAGCTGTGGCGTGTGCGCCGCCCGGAGGTGGTGAAGGCGCTGGCCGCCGCTGCCGCGGAAGGCGACCGCTCCGAGAACGCCGAGTACACCTACCGCAAGAAGCAGCTGGGTGAAATCGACCGCCGCGTGCGCTACCTGACCAAGCGGCTGGAATCGCTGCGCGTGGTCGACACCACGCCGACCGATCCGCAGGCGGTGTTCTTTGGTGCGTGGGTGGAACTGGAGAACGTGGACAGTGGCGACACCAGCCGCTATCGCATTGTCGGCCCGGATGAGACCGACGCAGGCCTGGGTTGGATCAGCATCGATTCGCCGCTGGCACGTGCACTGCTGAAGAAGCGGCTGGATGATGAATTCTCGGTGGAGCTGCCCGGCGGCCAGTTCACCTTTGCGGTAATCGGGGTGGAATACGAGCCGTTGTAGAGTCGACTGTCAGTCGACTACCGCGCGAAGCGCGGCACAAACCTCCGCAGCCGGACGGCAAACGCACCGCGATCCTCAATCGCGGATGATGACTCGCCGAAGCCATCTGTCAGGCGTTCACGGCCTCGGAACGAAGAGCAGTCGACTGACAGTCGACTCTACATAGCCCCGTGCAACGGCGGCGGATACTGGCGGCCGGCACGCAACGGGCGGAAGTACTCGGCATCTGCATAGAAGTCGGCGTCCTGTCTCTCGTGCCAGCCCGGAACTCCAGCCAACGGCAGCGGACGCAACTGCAGGGGATCGGTCACTGCCCTGCCTTCGGCGATGGCCGCGGTCACTGCGTCAACGCAGGTGTCATCGGCTTTGCCGTGCACCACCACGCACTTGCCCACCAGCCGGCGGCCCGGCAGCAGCGCCTGCTCCATCAGCGCGTGCCCGAATACCGCAGCGATGGCGATGTCGCCGCTCAGCCAGTGTCTCGATTCGAACAGCGCACACCAGTCGTGCACATCCCAGGCAGCCAGCAGCGTGTGATCGCGCACGCGCACGATCACGCCGGTTTCGTCGAACTGGGTCAGTGCCGCCTGCGCGCGGTTGCGCTGACCCGGCGGCATCGCCTCGATATGCCGGCACTGCTGCGCATTGAGCGCCTGCTTGAGCTGCGGGTAGTGGGCCCACACCAGTGCGTTGAACAGGTCATGCCAGTTGTCGGCGCGGGTGGCGATGCGGCCCTGTGCGATGCGGGCTTCGTAGTGCAGGCCGTCGGCCAGCAGCGTGGCATCCTGCTCGACCAGCTGCTTGCCCGGTAGCGCGAGACGTGCCTCGAGCGCTGCAATGGACGGCCACTCCGGGCCTTCCAACAGATCACGAACGTCGCGCAATCCGGCAAACACCGGGTGCGCGAACACCTGTGGATCGACCGCCGCACGCGGCGGCGGTACGAAGCGGCGGACGCCGCTGCCGTCACCGGCGGCGGCCGTCGCCGCGGTCACAGCATCTTGAGATCGAATGCCGGGCGGGTGGCGGCCGGCAGCGCGTCACCGTACAGGTCGTGCTCGTCGCTCTCGGTGATGTCCACGTCGACGAACTCGCCCACGCGCAGCGGCACCTGGTCGGCATTCTGGATATGCACCAGGCCATCGATCTCCGGCGCATCCGCCTTGGAGCGGGCCACGGCGATATCGCCCTCGATGGCATCGACCAGGCACTGCTGCACGGTACCGATCTTGGCCTCCAGGCGTGCGGCGGAAATCTGCGCCTGCTTCTCCATGAACCGGGCCAGGCGTTCCTGCTTCACTTCCTCCGGAACCGCATCCGGCAGGTCGTTGGCGGTGGCACCCTCGACCGGCGAATAGGCGAACGCGCCGACGCGGTCCAGCTGCGCTTCGTCGAGGAACGACAGCAGCTCTTCAAATTCGGCCTCGGTCTCGCCGGGGAAGCCGACGATGAAGGTGGAACGCACGGTGATGTCCGGCGCGATACGGCGCCAGTTCTGCACGCGCTCCAGGGTCTTCTCGACCGCGCCGGGGCGCTTCATCAGGCGCAGGATGCGTGGGCTGGCGTGCTGGAACGGGATGTCCAGGTACGGCAGGATGCGGTTTTCGGCCATCAGCGGCACCACCTCGTCCACGTGCGGGTACGGGTAGACGTAGTGCATGCGCACCCACGCATCCAGCTCGGACAGGCCTTCGCACAGCGCCTTCAGGCGGGTCTGGTAGGCCTTGTCGCGCCACATCTTCTCGGCGTACTTCACGTCCACGCCGTAGGCCGAGGTGTCCTGCGAAACCACCAGCAGCTCGCGCACGCCACCACGCACCAGGCGCTCGGCTTCACGCAGCACTTCATCCACCGGGCGCGAAACCAGCTTGCCGCGCATCGACGGAATGATGCAGAAGCTGCACTTGTGGTTGCAGCCCTCGGAAATCTTCAGGTAGGCGTAGTGGCGCGGGGTCAGCTTGATACCGTAGTCGGGCACCAGGTCCACGAACGGATCGTGCTTGGGCGGCAGCGCTTCATGCACCGCTTCCATCACGCTCTGGTAGTCCTGCGGGCCGGACACCGCCAGCACGTTGGGGTACGCCTCGCGGATCTGCTCCGGGCGCTTGCCCAGGCAGCCGGTGACGATGACCTTGCCGTTCTGGTTCATCGCCTCGCCGATCGCGTCCAGCGACTCGGTCACCGCCGAATCGATGAAGCCGCAGGTGTTGACCACCACCACGTCGGCCGAATCGTAGGACGGCACGATGTCGTAGCCTTCCGAGCGGAGCTGGGTAAGGATGCGTTCGGAATCGACAAGGGCCTTCGGGCACCCCAATGAAATAAACCCTATACTTCTACGATCCGACACTGCTCTACCTGGCGCTATGGCTACAAAGGCGAGAGTTTACAGCTACTTGCGCTTCAGTGACCCGAAGCAGGCTGCCGGCAGCAGTGCCGACCGGCAGCTGGAGTATGCCAAGCGCTGGGCGGCCGAGCATGGGATGGCACTAGATGCCGCTCTATCTATGCAGGATGAAGGCCTTTCCGCCTACCACCAACGGCACGTAACCAAGGGGGCGCTGGGTGTCTTCTTGGCCGCGATCGATGAGGGCCGAATCCCGGCCGGATCGGTCCTGATCGTTGAGGGGCTCGACCGACTGAGCCGCGCAGAGCCCATCCAAGCGCAAGCCCAGTTGGCGCAGATCATCAATGCCGGGATCACGGTGGTAACCGCCAGCGACGGCCGCGAGTACAACCGCGCCGGCCTCAAGGCCCAGCCCATGGACCTTGTCTACAGCCTGCTGGTGATGATTCGGGCGCACGAGGAATCGGACACCAAGAGCAAGCGCGTGCGCGCTGCCATCCACCGCCAATGCAAGGGTTGGCAGGACGGGACCTGGCGCGGCGTCATCAGGAACGGCAAGGACCCGAGCTGGACCCGGCTGGACCCGGAGAGCAAGACGTTTCAGCTCGTGCCCGAGCGCGCCGAGGCGGTAAAGCTGGCAATCCGCATGTTCAGGGACGGCCACGGAGCCGTCAGGATCATGCGCACCCTTGCTGAAGAGGGCCTGCAGTTGACCAACGGCGGCAACCCGGCCGGCCAGCTCTACCGGATCCTGCGAAACAGGGCCCTGATCGGTGAAAAAGTCCTGGAGATCGATGGTGAAGAGTACCGCCTGGCCGGGTACTACCCGCCCCTCCTGAGCGCCGAGCAGTTCGCGGACCTGCAGCAGGCGACCGAGCAGCGGGCGAAACAGAAGGGCACTGGGGAGATTCCCGGCCTGATCACCGGCTTGCGGATCTCATACTGCGGCTACTGCGGGTCGGCAATGGTCGCGCAGAACCTGATGAACCGCGGTCGCCGCGAAGACGGCGGACCGCAGCACGGGCACCGGCGGTTGATATGCGTGGGCAACTCCCAGGGCATGGGCTGCGCCGTTGCTGGCAGCTGCAGCGTCGTACCTATTGAACACGCGATCATGAGTTACTGCGCGGACCAGATGAATCTGACCCGGTTGTTCGAGGGTGGGGATAGATCAGAGGCGCTGGGCGGCAGATTGGCCGTCGCGCGTGCGCGGGTAGCTGACACTACCGCGAAGATTGAGCGGATCACCGATGCCATGCTGGCCGATGACGCTGGAGAGGCTCCGGCTGCATTCATGCGCCGTGCGAGAGAGATGGAAGCGGAGCTGGCCGACCAGCAGGCCGAGGTAGAGGCGCTGGAGCACGAAATGGCAGCAGTCGCCAGCTCGCCCACACCGGCCGTGGCCAAAGCGTGGGCCGAACTACAGGAGGGTGTGAAAGCGCTGGACTATGACGCGCGAACCAAGGCCCGCCAGCTGGTGGCCGACACCTTCGAGCGTATCTCGATCTACCACCGGGGAACCGAGCCGGAGCAGACTCGGTCCTGGAAGGGGACCATAGACCTGGTGTTGGTGGCGAAACGCGGCAGCGCGCGCATTCTTCATGTGGATCGCCAGACGGGCGAATGGCGGGGAGGCGAAGAGATCCTTGCCCTGCCAGATAGCCCCTTGCCTTAGACCGTGTAACCAAGGCAGATAGCCCTACCCCATCCAGCCGAACGGCGGATCAAGGTCAGCCTTGGCCAGTCGGTTGCCGCGGACCTTTTCCTGCCAGGCCCGGATCAAGGCCACGTCCTCGCGCAACCTCGCCTCGTGCCTGACCACCCATTGTTCGGCGCCGGCCCGGCCCTGCGCGTAGCTGCTGCACCAGCGGAACGGTCCTCCCGGGCCGTGCCGGTGCCGGTCCAGCGAGGCAATCCAGATGCCATCGTTCACCCGTTCTGCCATGGCCACCACCCACACCCCATGGCAGGCGATCACAGTCGGGGTGTCATTCGGGTGGCTGGCCGACCTAGTCGTCCAGTAGAAGTCGGCGGGGAGCGGCATGGCCGGAAGAATACGACCGACCGTCGCAGATCCTGCGAACGTGGCGGTGACCTGCCTGAATCGTTCGGGATGGGCGCCGGCGCGGCGCTGCTCAAGCGCCCCCGGGTTGAGCTGCCTGCGGCCCCGGATCCGGCAAAGCTTAGGATGGCTGCCCTGCCAGGTCGGCACCCTCGGGTAACCTCGTACCGTTGGGTCGGCTGTGCTTGCACGTCCAAGAAGGGGGCCTGATGAATGTGAATAACGTCTCAGATCGGGCATGATCGACTTCACCCACCACCTGTTCACGTAGTCATGCCCGACACCGGCCTTTTCCAGATTAATCAGGTGACTGGGGTCCGAGAGGCCGACGGGACCCTAATCCAAGTCACACGTATCGATGCTGCATGCATGTTATGTCGACGATGGTTCGTCGCTACAGCTGAACGCAACCTTCACGACGTAAACGGAGCCGCGGTCATTAGCTGTCCGAACTGCGATAGCCGGCAGGCGATCAGTCGTAGCCGACTGGAGGATTTTCGGTAGAGATCTCTCGTCGTGCCTCTGTTTTCCCCCGCCTGCTTCAGCCCCCCATGCCTCTCAGAAGCCTGGAACGTCTTCACTCGCGCGGTGAACACGCCGCGGAACAACCGCGAGGATCTGCTGCAACCCGTGGCATGGCGTTCAACCGAAGCACGACAGAACCTCCGGCTGGACGCTGCCTGTACGAACTTCAATGGCCGGTCACGTCGATCAGCACGAAGTGGCCGGATGCACTGAACTGCGTCGCATTGTCGGACTGGGGGATCAGGGCAGCCGCGCCGGCATAGTAGAAGCGCCCCGACCCGGCTGCGCCCGTTCCATCCCCCTGCGGCCCGGTCAACCGGAAACCCACACCGCGCTCGATCCTCTGACAGGAACGAGACGAGATCACCGCGTAGCGCCGACCAGCCGGCACCTGCATATAGGCGCCCTCTGCTGCCCCGAACGGGGCAGTAGTTACGCCCATGATGCGTAGGGGCTTCGCCCAGGAAGCGAAGGCCAGCTCCCCGGTATGCTCTCGGTACACCTCGATTCCGGTCTTGCCCGGCGTTCCAGTCACAACCGAGTCGTACACCCACACCGTGCCGAACACAATCGATGAGCCCGTGTAGGCCGACACTCGCCAGTTGTTGCCGCCGAGATTGGTCAGAATCACGCTGAGCCCGAAGTTGTTGTTCGGACCCGTGACCGCAACCACGGGGCTCTTGGCCTGGAAGTCACGCGTGACGTACCGGGTTACTACGATCCCAGACACCTGGTACGCGACGGCGCCAGCTTCGTTGATATCGAACTTGTGGCGCAGATGGAAGTTGAGCAGATCGCTTCGGACCTGCACCGTTCCAGATGGGGTGTATGCCTCAAACCCTCCTATTAGCATTTCAGTGCACCCCGTAAAGGACAGTTGCCGGAACCAGGGAGAAGACTGGTTGCCCGTTGGCATCCACATCCGTGCCCCAGTAAACCCTGCCATCCGAGTACCAAACGGTTGGCGTGCGGCCAGGCTGGGCTGGTGGGGGCACCACATAGAAGAGGAAATCCCCTGGTGGCAGCGGCCCGACCCACGTCGAATTTCCATGCACGGCGTCGGTCTGAACCGTGCCGATGAACAACCCCAAACGGGTCGTGTAATCGATCTCCAGCGACCCGTCGGGATTGAAGGTCTGGATGCCTGCAGGCATGCTTCTGCTCCTCTATTGATTGGCGGGAGGACGTTTGCCCCTCCCGCCTTTTCGCTATTGCCACCAGCCCATGCGCGTGGCCAGCTGCCCGTTCGGGTAGTAGGTGCGCCAGTTCCCGTCGCTGTACTCCGTGCGCTGTCCGCCACCCGGCGACGACACCCGGAACATGTCCGCAAGAACATCGAAGGCAGATATCTCACCCGTAGCTGAGAGCTGCACACCACCGATCTTCTTGTCGGCACGAACGTTCACGCCCCACTGGGCACTGGCTTCCATACCGCCGGCAGACCACGGCGACGGTGCCGTGGCGTCCGGTGCACACTGCTCCAGCATCGGATTAACACACCACATGGCGGCATCGTTGGCGATGTCGGTCGTCGTCCAAGACGCGATCTGGAGCCAAACCGTTTTCGCGTTTGGTGGACACACGCCCGAGCGAACAAACACGCGCTTGTAATCCCCCAAGGTGCTGGATGCTCCGTAGTTGTCTACCAGCGGGGATGCATACTCCGACCCGATCACGTTACCGTTCGCGTCCACAAAGAACACAGTCACGCGGGAACGCATCCGGTAGTTGTTGAAGTACGCCGACGCCATGTATGTTTTACCCGGCTCTGCAGGAACCGTCTGACAGGTTCCGCAACCCCAGCCGTTATTGACGCCACCAGCAGGGGCATAGTGGACCATAGCCCGCATACCTGCAGGGACGCGGCCGTCCTGAAACTCAATGTTGTTTCGACGCCACGGGCCGTCAGCCCAACGGGTAAACCATGCCGGGCTCAACGAGCCCTCCATCGTCGCTGTACGCAGCAAGTTTCCACCACCGCCCAACGTCTTGACCCGTGCATCCATGGTCTGAACCACGGATGCCTCAGCTTTACCAGCAAGCGACGTTTGGATGCCCGTAATCTGCTGCGCCTGCGCCGACTGCGTCTGCCCCTGCTGCGTGACCTGGGTCTTCAGCTCGTTGAAGCCGCTGGCCGACACATCACCCACCTGCGTCTTCAGGCTCACCAGGTCCTGCGCAGTCGCGTCCAGCTTGCTGCCCTGCTGGTTCACCGCCGTGGTGAGGCCTGCCGTTGCAGCAGCATTGGCGGTGATCTTGACCTCGTTGGTAATGTCGTAGAACTCGATCCGATCAATTAAGACTCGGGCCGGGCCCGTAGACCCGGCACGGTTCGTCACCCACACGTGGGACAGGACTTCCGTACGATCGTCACCGATGGGGTGCTCTAGCTGGAACCGCTGCCACTCCGGGGTCAGGTTCGGGGTTGTCTGGTCATTGCTACCCTCACCAGCCACCCCACCCGTACGCACGCGGCAGCGAGCCGTAATCGACGCAGTGCCCGAGATTGCCCGAGCAACAACGACGGTGCGCATGCGGCGGCCGGTGCCCGCCTTCATACCCGACCAGCGATTACCGTTGGCGAACAGACCTGGCGACTGGGTCGCGTTCTGTACCACGGTCACGTCTACCGCCGAGCCGATCTGCCCCGCACCGTTGGACCACACAATGTCACCACCGGTAGCGCCCGTGTTCGTCTTCACGAACGGGGACATGCCGCCGTCGAAACCGGAATTGGTGTTGATGTTGTCGCCGCGGTTGAACGTGGTGGTGATGGTGGTATTTAGATCGGTGACCTGGCTTGCTGTGCTGACCAAAGTGTTCTCGGCGCTCGTTACCCTGGAGGCCAGCCCGGTGATGGCTTGCGCGTTCGCCTCCGAAGATTGCTGTGCACCATAGGCCTCAGTTACATCGGTGATGACAATGTCATCCAGCAGCAGAATCGACCCGATCACGCGTTGGGACTTGGGGTCGGTCGCGTGACCAGGGAGAGAAACGAACAAGCGCCCCTGTGCCGCAGACGCGTTGGTCGTCACGTAACCGCTCACCTTCGTCCACGAGGTTTTCGACAGACTGGCGACACCCCAATTCACAGTCGTCCAAACATTGCTCGTACCGCCAACACCTGCGGCAGAGGTCTGAACTCCAATGCGCAGATTGCTCTTGTTGTCGGGCGGAATCTCAGCGCTACCAGAGGAAAGTGCTGCCCATGCCTCGACGTACAGGCGTCGAACTCCGACGAGGGGAATGAACTCGGTGACCGGATAGCAATCGGCATTCAGATCAGGGCGTGCGTCAGACGGCACCTGAATCAACAGGCCACGATTTCCATTGCGCTTTGCCGACGTGTTGACGGTGAACGTCGTGCCATAGCCTTGGGACAGCAAATGGCCATCCGCGAACTGCTCAAACGTCCCCGATGGGAACATCCCACCACCACCGGCCAAACTGGCCTTCATCTCCGACTGCAGCTTGGTGACACTGGTCGAAGTCGAATCGATCTTGCCCTCCGCCGTCGTCACGCGCGTCGTGAGGTTCTGCAGGGCAGATGCGTTGGCGTCGGTCCTCCCGGAAACGCCGGTCAGGTCGCTGCGAAGCGCCGTCAGCTGTCCAGCCTGCGACGTGACAGTGTTGCCCAACTGCGTCACGCTGGTGCTGAGGTCCGAGATCGCTTGAGCGTTCGCGAGAAGTTCGGTCACTTCCTCCAGCGCTACGTCGTCGACCCACAACGTACCAGCCGTGTGATTCATGGTGAGCGACAGCTGCAACGCCGTGATGGACGTGTTCTCCGCAACGGTATAGACCGCTCCCAGGTAGGTCCATTCGCTCTTCCCCGGCAAGAATGGCGTTGCACCGCCAACAAGTGCCGCCGTCTGCGTACCCAGCCGCAACTTGCTGTTGTCAGGCGTGCCGTTGAAATCAGCAGTGGTTCTGTACCAGCAGCCATAGCGATACTTCTTGCCAGGCTTTGCTTCCATGTCCCGGCCGCCCGGCAGAATCCCGTTTGCTACGGCAGTGCGCACGCCGTTTACACCGTCTGCACGAAACGCTGCACCTCCTGCACGACCTTCCGTTGCAGCAACCAACATGGTCGGGCTGCTGTAGGACCAACCCACATCACGGCCAGCCTGCCAGCCACCGTTCACGACCAGGTTGCTTCCCTGCGAAATCATCGACGGCAACGTGGCGTTGATCGTCGTGATCGACTGCGCCAACGCGTTGGTGGTGGTCGCGGTGGCCTCCTGCAGCGCCGTCACCGATGCCGCGGTTGCCAGCGAACCGGTGCCGACCGGCATGCGAGCTTCCATCGTGCTGATGCGCTGCACCTGCGCCGAGTCCGCAGCCACTCGGGCTTTCAGCTCCTCGTAGGCCAGTCCAGCGGTCAGCTGCAGCGGATCCGTTCCCGTGTAGTTCCCGCGCATCTGCACGGCCAGTGCGGTGCGCTGGGTGGCCTCGGCCGCGTCTGCCGTGATCCGGGCCTGGGTTTCCTCCTGCACCAGCGCCACAGACGCACCCGGCTGCGGACGCCCCACGGCGATGTAGTCGATCAGGTAGTAGTTGGCGACGGTCTGCGCCGCCCCCAGCTGCAGGCGAATCGCATCAACCGTGGCCGGCCACCAAGCAATGTCCTGCACGTCGACTGTGGCCACGCCATTCACGTCCCACGCTGGTTCCGGGATGGCCGCACGCTTCTGCGTGTTCCACGCCTGGTCGGTGGCGGTGATCCACTGCAGGAACCCGCTCCACACCGGCGAGCCCACGCGCTTCACGCGCAGCTTCACGAAGCGGTATGCGCTTCCGTCCACGGCCAGCGCCACTGGCGACTGTACCCACGGCGCCGTGGCGTGGTTTGCGGGGCGCAGCCAGCCATCCACAAGCGTAGGGGCACCGTTGCCCGTCCACCCTTCGGTGGTCTGGTTGAACGGCCAGAGCTTGATGCTGTCGAACTGCGTGCCGCTGCCGGCCGCAACCTCTGACACTGCGCGCGCCAGCGATTCATCGGCGCTCTGCCGCAGTTGCTGCTCATGGCTGATCGCCGCCTCGCGCTCCAGCTTCTCATTCAGGAGCGCATCGATTCGCGCCCGGGCCTCCGCACTGATCGCCTGCATGGCCTCGGTCACGCCCTGCTGCCGCAGCAGCGCTTCGGCGACCAAGTCCTGCGCCGCCTGTGCCAGCCCGGCGGCGCGGGCCGCCGCCTCGTCTGCGATCGCTTGGATGCGGGCACTGATCTCCGCCGCCAGCTTGGCCTGCTGCTCAGCCAGGTCCTTGGAGGTGGTGGGCGGAACAACGCCCACCACGGTTCCGGTGCCTGTCTTGCCGCGAACGGTGGGGGTGATCTGGAACCACCAGGTCTTGCCGCTGCCGTCGCTGTAGACGTACCGCGTCTCGGTGGTGCGGTGGATCTCCGTCCACGGGCCATCCTGGCTCTCGCTGCGCGAGATGACGTAGACCACGCCCTCCAGATTGACGGCGTCCCATTCGAGCACGACGCCGTCGGCCACCGGCGTGGGGGTAACCCCGTTCGCCGGCGGCACGTCCGGCGCCTTGAAGGGCACCGGAAACCACGTGGAAAAGCGCGGTGCCACCGGAGACGCGGACGGCAGCCCGCCCACGCCGATTTCCACCAGCGTGAGTTTTCTTGCTTGCATTGCTGATTACCTCGCGTTGAGTGCTTCGCGCAGCGCTGAACTGCTGGCGTTGCGTACGCCCTGGGTAGTGGTAGACACGAGTTGGCGGAGCAGCTGGTTCTGCTCGGCGAGCAGAGCGTTGCTCTGCTGTACTGCGGCAGTGGTTTGCGTCTGAGCGTCGTTGTTCACGACCAGGTCGAACACGGCCCGGCTGAAGTTGTCCGGCAGCGCCTCGATGGCGTCTGCCAGCGCCCCCATGCTGGTGCCGTCCTGCTGATTGAGGTCTCCGACCTTCATGCCATCGATCAGGCCCGTCACGCGGCCGTACAGGCTGTTGTAGTCCTGCCCGCTGGCGTAGAGGTTCCGACCAAAGCCCAGCGCGGCCTGAGCGGCCGCCTGTGCGGCGCTGGCGTCGCCTCCGGACACCGCCCGCTCCAGCTCCTTCATCGCCTCGCCCAGCTTCTCCTGGTCCGTCAGCGGCGAAAGATCGCTGATCGACAGGCCGTACTGCATGGCCTTCTTGTCCTTGTCGATCTGCGACTGCAGCTTGCCCATGTTGGTGGCACGCAGCGCCTCGATCTTGGCCAGGTCTTCCGCGCGGGCTCCGGACAAGCCGAGCGCCTTGGCGTAGTCATTGGCCGACTTCACCTGCTGGCGATACGTGCGCTCGATCGACAACGCCTGCGACTGGTACTGCGTCAGGTTGGCCGTCATCAGCTGGGTGCTCACGTCGGCCATGAGGCTGGCGTAGTTGCCGAGTAGCCCGGTCACCTTCTGCACCTGGGTGGCCAAGTCCGTGCCGGCGACGCCGGCCAGGTCCTGGAAGTAGTCGACCGCCTTGTTGACCTTGTCGACCTCCAGCCCGTTGAGTGCTCGGCCCAGCTCATCGGCATTGCCGACTGCCAGCGCGATCGACGCACTGAGCGCGGTGAACACGTCCGCCGACTCGAAGTAGCCGTCGAGCTGGCCACCGAACCCTGCCGCCTTGACCGCCTCGGTATACAACCGATTGGTCATGTCGGCGAGGTAAGCCTCCAGCTGCGCCTTGGCCTCGGTGGAGTCCGCCGACAACTGGAGCTTGCCCAGGTCTACACGCACGCTGCCGAGCTTCTGGGTCAGGTCCACACCCAACTGCTTGGCCAGATCGGTGGCAGCACCACGCACCTGGCGCGCGGCCATATCGAACGTGCGATCGATGCCAGGATCTAGCGCGCCGAACTGCGTCCACTTCTTGTCGCTGCGGAACAGGCCGCCCTTGGCCTTGATATCCGCATAGCTCTGGCCGTCGAAGCCGCCGAAGCCATAGCTGCCGGTGATGCCTTGGCCTGTGACCTTGGGCGCCTGTCGACCGAACAGCTTGGCGTGGATGCTGGAGCCAGACAGGATCGAAGCGACCTTGTCGTTGAAGCCCAGGGCACGGAACCCCTTGTCGGCCAGCCCCACCGCACCGGCTGTGGCGATCTTGCCGGCCCAACTCTCACCGTTGGCGATGTTCCAGCCTTGATCGAACAGCTGGGCGTTCTTCATCATGCCGGCCACGATCCAGCCGATGATCGGCACCGCCGCAGCCGCCGAGCCGGCCGCACCAGCTCCTGCACCAGCACCAGCACCGGCGCCGGCGCTCCCGCCGCCAATCAGCCCCGAGAAGCTGGAACCGGTCATCCCGGCCATGCTGGTCACGTCGCCGAAGCCTGTCAGGGTTCCCGCCGCGGCACCTGCCGAACGACCGAAGCCGAACAGGCCCTGCCCCTTGGAGAGCAGGCCGGCCACCGTACTCAGGTTCTGACCTCCCGCCGCCGAGCCGTTGCCGCCGAACAACCCCATCAAGCTCTGCAGGTTCAGCCCACCGCCCTGACCGCTCATCCCATTGAGGATCTGCGTCTGGATCGGGATCACCAGCTTCTGCTGCAGGAACTCGCGGGCGAGATCGCGCAGGCCGCGCTTGGCGGCGTCCTTCAGGTCGTCCCACAGGTTGTCGAAGTCGCGCATGCCGCCCGCAACGAAGTCCGCCATGGCATCTGCCGCATCGCTCACCCCGCCCACCACGATCGCGGCCCATGCCTCGACGTTGGCCGCTGCCTCCTCGGCGCGCATGGACAGATCTGCCGATGCCCGCGCAGCGGCCAGCATGGACTGCTCGTACTGCTCGTAGCTCGCGGCCCCCTTGGACAGTGCCAGCGCTTCCTTGCCACCAGCAGCTTCCACCGCCTTCTGCAGCTCCTGCCGCATGTCGCGCTCGTTCATCATCTGCCGGCGCGACAGCTCTCGCGCACGCCCGACCTTGCCGAGCATGGCCACCTCGGCGTCCATGGTCGCCAGCAGCGATTCCGGACTGGCCAGGGCCTTCTTGATCTCAGCGCTGGACTGCTCCAACGCCTTCTGCGACTCCAGCACGAGCGTGTTGTACGCGGCACGCTCAATGCGCCCTTCCTTGAGCGCTTCCTTCAGCTTGTCCTCGAGCTGCTTCTGGCGCTCGGTGGCCTCAGCCAGTGGGCCAGCCATGGTCGCGGCAGCCATCGCCGCCTGCTCGCCGTAGCGCTTGATTGCCTCCGCGTCGGCTTTGCGGTCCTTCGCGCCCGCACGCTCTGCGGCCGACGAAGCCTTGCGCGACTCGGTGAAGTTCTTCTGCGCCGCGGCCAGCTCGGTCTGCAGCCGGATGTACTGGGCGCCCTGTTCAAGGTACTGCTTGACCTTCGGGTCGTCGCGCTTGGAGAAGTCGACGCCGCTGGCTTGGACCTCCTTGAACCAGTCGCCCACGTCCAGCTTTGCCACCTCTGCCGCGCTCTTGCCAACGCGCGCCAGCTGGCCAGGCAGCGACTGCATCGCCGACGCGATCCGCTTCCCAGCAGCGCCGGCCGAGTCCCCCAGGACATTGAACGAGCCCGACAGCGCGTCGGTGGCACCCTTCGCCTGAGTGCTGCTGCCAGTGAACGCATCCAAGATCGCCCGCTTGCGATCGACCTCCCTCCCAGCAGTCGCAGCGGCGGCGGTCTCTTCCGTGAGGCTCTTGGCCACCGCTGCAGCCGCCGGAGAGCCTTCGATCATTGCCTTCCACGCCGCGTCTAGCCTGCTCGCGAACTCATCCGCGCTGATCTTCCCCGCCTTGAATGCGGAATCCAGGCGTTCGGTTTCTTGAATGAATGCAGACGCCTGGCCAGCAGTGGCAAAGTTTGTGGCCGCTGCGACCATCTCGGTGATGGACCCCGTGATGGTGCGGTAGTTCGCGTCGATCTCCTTCTGCAAGCGGAGAATCTCGCCAGCCTGCTGCTGCCGATTGAGCAAGCGAAACTTCTCGATCGCAGTATCGGCCGCTCCGCCGAAGTCAATGAGCGCCGCCGCTGCAGTATTGGTGTTATCCCGGAAGATCAACCAGCCAGCTGCGGCGGTTGCCAGCATCGTGATAATGCCCGCCGGACCGCCCAGCATGGCGAGAGTCGAGGACCCAGCACGCGCCAGCCATCCTGCATTGGCAGCTGCAGCCTGCGTTTGCGCCTGAGCCAGCAATAGGGTCGCCTGCCGGTGCTCCAGCGTCGCTGCGGCGGCCTTGCTGCTCACCGATACGCTACCTCCGATTGCAGCAGCGCGGCGCACCTCCGCCTCCGCATCGAGCATAGCTGCACGGGTCCGTAGCTCGAGCTGCTGTGCAGCAGCCAGATTCTGAGCGGCAGCTGCCCTATCGGCGGCTACCCCGGCGTTCGCTGCCGCGACCCGCGCGAGAAGGGCCTTCAGCAGAGGCCCCGAGGCAACTGCTGCACTGGCAACAGCGACCGCCTGAAGGTTGCTACCCAGCAAGCCAATGCCTGCAGCGAGCGCCTGAGACGCGCCAGTGGCGTCGTCGGCGCGGCCGATCATCTCCGATAGGTTGGTGTTGAGTAGGGTCAGGGACTGCCCTACGGTCACGTCCATCTTTCCGAAGGCTTGGTCAACAGCGCCCGCTTGGCGCTCCAGGGCCTTGATGACCTGGTCGGCGCTCAGCTTGCCGGCCTGCCCCAGCTCGCGAAGCTTACCCATCGGGACGTTTAGCCCCTTGGCAATCTCTTGGGCCAGCGCCGGTGCGCCCTCAAGAACTGAATTCAGTTCCTCGCCGCGCAATGCACCGGAAGCGAACGCCTGCCCCAGCTGGATGAGCGCTCCTTCAGCGGCAGCAGCGCTGCTGCCGCTGATCACCATCGTCTTACTAATGGTCTCAACCACGCGCGCCAGGCCGGCGCCGGACAGGCCCAGCGCGTCCTGATTCATGGCGATTCGCTGATAGAGCTCGGCTGTTGCCCCCAAAGGCTGCCGCGTCGCCTTCGCAATCTGGACCACGTCCTGCTGAGCAGCAACGAACGCCGCCTGGTCTTTGGTTACAAGACGGAGCCGGTTGTTCAGGTTGGTCCACTCATCGGCCTTGCCAATGACCGCCTTTACTGCTGCCAGTGCAGAGGTCATCCCCACGGCTTCGATCGCCACGCGCCGGAAGCCCGCAGATACCTCATCCGCGCCGCGGCGGGTGGCGTCAGACATGGACGACTGAATGGTTTCCATGTCGCGCTTGACCACGCGCGCGGCCTTACCACTATCTCGCTCGAAGGAGCCCGACTTAAGCAACAGGTCTACGGTAAGTGTGTAAAGGCTCATGCCATCGTCCACAAAAAAGGCCCGCACATGGCGGGCCGACAAGAAAAAAGCCGCCCTGTTGGGCGGCTCCTATTGGCGAACGATCAGTTGGGGGATGATCGTCGGATTACTTCGTCATTGATTACCAGCTCTTTCAGGAAATGGCCGTCCAAAGACATGACGCATCGTGCGGTCGTGTCTACGTTTGCACCAAACCCGTTCATCAGCGTCAAACCATCACCATGCCCCCACAGGACTTCTATTTGGTCACCTGCGCGGTGTACCGAACTCGGATCGGGGATCTTGGCAGAGGATGGATTCTTGGCAGACTCCTTGATCCACTGGCGGCAATTCTTGCTCGCCTCCCGATACGCAAGTTGTTCGGGTGGAACGCCGCCGCAGGACACGAGGAGAACCCCGGCAGCAAGAGCAATGGCGACCGTGGCCAGGGTCATTGGGGTTCTCATTGCGATCCTCGTATCAGTGTCCTTCGAGGATTCTCGCATTCTCCCCGGGCCGCAACAAACCGCTACGCCGGCACCTCCTCGAACTCCATATATCCCGAGAAGTATTGCCGGCTGATGTTCTCGGCACTGGGCAGCTGGGTCGAGAAGCCATAGAGGGCGGACCGCGCCGCCAGCGCCGGATCAAACGCCTTCGTGACCATATCCCGGTACTGGGGCACAACACAGGAGCGCCGCCGGCCCGACAGAGCGGCCCCGATCGTCTCCCAATCCATGCCGCCGAGACCGTTGCCGCGCACAACCGGCGTGGAACGGCCGGACAGAGTGCAGGTCAGGCGGCGGTACAGCGCCCCGGGAACCGTATTGACTTGGCCGCCCTTGGTCCGGGCATGAACGCTGGCGTCGATAGTGGCCACGGCCCAGCCGTCCTTGATACCAACGTCCACCGCCCGGAAGATCGCAATCTCGCCCACGTCCACGTTGGTGGCGGTGGTGGCAATCTCCACGGACACCACCGAGACCAGGGCGCTGGCCTGCGGGAACAGCCAAGCGCAGACGCTGCCGCCCGGCAGACGCACAGTGGTCCCGGTCGCGCCGGCAGCGCTGACCTGCACGCCCGGCGGAATGTTGAGGCCGAGAATCGCGATGATCCCCGGGACGACAGCGTCGGCCAGGGTGATCGTGATCGCCAGCGAGCCTGTGCGCCGGATCCGCGAGGCCCTGCCAGGCTTGCCGTCGAAGAGCGCCGAGCCCTGATCCGCACTCAACCACGTGCCACCGGTCAGGGTCACTGTCGTGACTGCCGGCATGCCATATCCAATCAACACGTCATCATCCCCACACCGTCAGCACCACGTCCCCCGTGGCAGGGTTGCGCTCTACCCGACGCACCAGCACCGGCTTGCCGTCCTCGAGGCCGTATCGACCGTAGGTAAGCCGGCCGATCTGCCCGGGAAGCGGCGCCAGATCCTGATCACCACGGACGGCGAGCTGGTAGAAGTGGCGCTGCACCTGGTACATGCCCAGAACGCGCTCAATCTCCTGCTGCGCATCGGCCGCGTGCCAGAACAACGAGATGACCGGGTCGGCAGCCTCTGCCCGCTGGTAGTGGGCGTGCAGCGGACCCGCACCATACACCTGCCCCCGATAGAGGCCGGTCAGTTCATCGCGTCGGGACTGGGGCACGTCGACAACGTCGGTGACCAGGTCCGATGCGCCCAGCGCCTGGCCGTTGGGCCGGTAGGCCATGCGTCGGGTCAGGTTTGGCGCATCGTCGGGCACCATGACCAGATCAGCCGCCAGATCATCCTCCGACAGGTCGAAGGCGAACGCACCGGCATGTGTCTCGGGCGCGGTCACGCGGACAAAGCGCAACACGCCAGCAGGATCCTGATAGCAGCCGGCGCCGTAGCTGGGCAGGAGGGAATTCAGCGCCGCGCGGCCGGTGATGGCTGTGCCCGCGTAGTAGCCGATCCCCATGTAGCCCGTGGCTTGGTCGATCACCGCGCAGTCGCTGGCCGACCACGCCGCTCGGCCCAACCGGGCCATCACATCACCCACCGCCTGCTCCAGCCGCGCCGGCATCATGCCCGCGCCGACGCTGGAGGCGTCAACCACCACCGGCGTCACCGGTGGCGACTTCAGCAGCAGCTGTTGCCCGTCCGGCGCCTCGTTGTAGGTGTTGATCTCCATCAGGTCACCGCGGTCCATCACCGCATTGACGTAGACCCGGCTGTCAGCGACGAACATCGATGTTGCGTCCGAATTGGCGCCCATGGCCGGGATGCTGGCCACCGCGCCAATCACCACCGGCTGGGGCTTCCACGCCAGTGACGCGACATTCGGCAGGAACACGCCCCGGTTGATCGTCTCGTCCAGGTAGTCGTGCGCATCGCGCAGGTGCAGCGTCTTGGTGCCATCATCGTTGATCTCGATCTGCTCGATCGCGCAACGGAAGGCTGGGACCGCGTCGGCCCGCATGCCGCTCTCGGGTGCCAGCAGGATCTGCACCGAACTGCCAGAGGCACCAGTACCCGCCATCCCGTCCAGCAAGCCTTCCGCGTCCACCACGACGCACTCGGCGGCCGCTGCCTGGGACACCGGATCACCGCCCCACGGCCAGAACGCAAGCTCCTGAATCAGGCTGACGCCCTCGGCCACCAACCCCTCGTAACGGGCATTGGCCGGGCTGTCGCCGGGCGCGGACAGCCAGTCCACGTCGGCCAGCCGGGTCGGACTGACGGACGCAGTGGGCAACCGCCAGCCAGCGGCCGCCGCCTCGCTTCGCGGCCCCCACTGCCCGGCATTGACAGCCAGGCAGAGCCCGCCAGCCTTCGAAGCGCCCAGCGAAGCGGCGAAGAACAGCGGACCGGACAATTGCAGCTCGCGCACCAGGATCTGCGCGCCGTTGAGGTAGAGCCGCAGCTGGCGAGGGGTCGAGAACACCACCTGCAGCCCGACAATGTCGCCATGGGCCACTGTCGGAAGGCCCGTTGCGATCGCACCGCCTGCCTGCAGCAGCCGCCCGGCGGCGAGGTCCCAGCCGATACTGGCGAGGTCTGAACCCAGCGCCTTGTTCAGCGCTGCCGGGCCGGTGGCGAATCCTACGAGTGCTGCAACGGCGTCATCACCCCACACAGCAAACTCCACGCCCACCGTCCCGGCATCAAGGCTGAAGTCGGAACGCGCGTGACTGGCCAGCGTGGTGGCGCCGGTGGTGGCCAGGGTGAGCCCGCCATCTCGCGAAGCGAGTACCGGGCCAATGGGCGTGGCGGCGAACCGCCCGAATGTGTCGGTCATGGTCATCCCAGTCCGTCGAACCAGTCCTGCGCCTCGTCCTCATCGGACCGTGGCACGAGGGCGTCGAGGTAGTGCTGAAAGGAGCGCTTGGTCCCGCCCTGGCTGTGCGAGGCGGTGATGTACGCGGCGAAGGCAGCGGGCTTGATGTGCAGGCTCACGGGGTCGATGGGGTTCCGCTTGTGGAACTCCCACCATTCCAGGAACTCGCGCCGTGACATGGTGGCCCGCAACTCCGAAACCGGCCGGTGCAGGTGACCGGCGAGGACCTTCCAGAACCAGTCCTCGCCACGCTGCCTTAGCCGTTTCCCGCGTCGGCCCGCGCCTGGGCGGCGTCGTCGCCGAACCCGGAGTGCTTCATGGCCACGCGCTGCAGCTCAGCAGCCACCAGCGGCTTGAGCTGGGCGGCCTGCGTCACGTTCATGACCGGCTTGCCGTCCTCGTCGCAGATGGTTGCCGCGATCAGCTTGGCGCGGTCGCCCTCGCCCCACAGCTTGCGGAACTCCGCGTCCGGCAGCTCGCGCACGTGGAACTGTGCCTTGTCGCCGTTCGGCAGGGTGATCGCGTCAGCGTGCACGTCCTTGGAGGCGAACATGCCCAGGTCGGTGAATGACTGCAGGAGGCTCACGGGCTGCTGCGGCTGGGTATCGGTGGTTTCGCTGGTCTTGCTCATTGGCCGTTTCCTTGAATGGCGACAGGGCGCGCGGGCCGCGCACGGCTAACACGCGGAGGATCCGCGCGCCCTGCCAAAGAGAAGGCCCGCCGAAGCGGGCCGAGAGAGAGCGCCGTTGCGACGGTCAGCCGCCCACCGAAGGCCGGTGGGTAGTGACTGCGCCGGAGCCGCGGATGGTGATCGTGGCCTTCCAGACGTCGTTGTCCTGGCTGGTCACCGCGAAGTTCTGGACGAAGCCGTCGAACCGCTTGGACAGCACGTCACTGGGCGGGGTGATCTTGCCGGCGACTGCGACCGGCTTCGCCGCTCCTTCAGTTTCCGACTTCGGCGCGGTCACCAGCCAGTTCACGACAGCGCCGGTCTTGTGGAGATCTTCCAGCTTCTCGTGATCTTCGCTGTCGTAGATGATCTCGATGCTGGTGCTGCCGGTCTGCTTGCGCCCGGCGACGAACTGGTCCCAGTCGTCGTCGTAGTCGGAGATATCGATCTCCGAGGCCTGGCCATCGGGGAAGCCAACCGAGCGGAGTCGGGTCACCTTGGTGACCTCAGTCGCATCGGTGGCGACGAACAACTGGGAGTGCTTCGACTTGATTACCTGTCCCATAGGGGTTTCCTTGCGTTGTGCCCGTCGCCGGGCATGAAAAAGGCCCCTTGCGGGGCCGAAGGGTTGCCGTTGTGTGGATCAGCGCAGCTGCAGGAGCCGCACGTCGAATGAAATGCCTATCGAATCCGTGCCGTCGCTGTCGGGCGTCGGGTTGTACGACTCGATGCTGCCCACGCGTTCGACCACATCGCGGATGGCGACGGCAACGCCGTTGGCTTGGGTGAGGACCTCGCCCCATACGGTCATGCGGACCCGCCAGCCGTCAGCCGGCGGCGGCTCGGACAGCATCGCGGTTGGCGAGCCGTTGACCACCTCCCACGTGGCGTAAGGGAGCGGCGTGTTCTGGGGCGCACTGCCCAGAAATAGGCGGACGGGGTCGCCGAGCTGCTGCCGGACGGTCGGATCGCCTTCCAGCAGCGATTGGATCAGGGGAACCATCATCGCCAGCCATCCTTCTTCAGTTGCTTGTCCAGCGCCGCCCAGGTCTCGTCGATGACCACTTGAGCCGCTTCCGGGCCCTTGGCCTCGCCTGCTGGCGTGAGGAACGGAGACGCCCGCATGTTCTTTGTGCCGAACTCTATGAACCGCCAGTAGTAGGCCCAGCCTCTATCGACATAGGTTTTACCGGTCCGCCCACGCCGTTGATTGCGCTTGGTGTTGGCGTACTTGCGGCGGCGCCCCGTCTTAACGCCTACGGTGAAGTACTCGCCGCCTTGGCCTACACCTGCGCGCTGTCGGCTCTTGGAGTTGGCCCGGCGGGTGACGATCTGCGAGGCCATGAACCCCGACGCTTTCGGTGCGCGGCGCCTGGCGTCGTCCCGGATGACGTTGCCGCCCTTGCGCATGCCGGCTTGGACCGCCCTTCCCTGGATCGCCTTGGGGGCTTCCCGCAGCGAGCGCAACAGGCCATCCAGCCCCTGAATTGACACTTGCTCAGTCATTGCTGAACCCCGCTAAGGCGATGATCGCCACCTCACTACGGTCGTTGCTGGGTGCGATGCTTTTGATATCGAAGGCGCGCCCACGGAACACGATCCGCCACTGAGGATCAATGTCACGGGGGCGGATATCGAACCGAACCTGCTCCCGGTAACGATCTGCGCCGGCGGCGACCGCCTCTGTCGTTGCCGCAAGATTGTTGGTGGCCTTGGCCCACACGCTCACAACCTCGACCCACACCGGTTTACCTGGGCCGCCCAGTGGATCGCGCGAATCGGTCTTGCGCTCGAAGCGAATGCGGTGCTGCAGATCGCCATCTAGAAGCGTCATGGCATCATCACCCTTCGGTATGGGCGCAGCAGGCTCTTGGCGCCGTTGGGTAGCTCGACCGCCTGGGCTCCCACGATCACGTCCGTGCGGTTCGCGTAGAGGTGACCGAGCGTCAGCAGGATGGCAGAGAAGATGCTTGGATTCACAACAACGCCATGGACGCAGGCCTCCGCCTCGGCTGTCGCCTCGCGATGGGCGACAACCGCCAGCCTTATTGCGGCAGTGCGCTCGTCGCTATCCTCAATGAACACCGCGTCTCCCAGCGCCTGGCTTTTTGCAAGCGCAGCGCCCTTCATTGCGGCTGGATAGCCACTCCGTGCCAGAGCCAAGGCGTCGGCGTCCTTGTAGATCCGCCGATTGAGGTATGCCTGCGCTGCATCCTGCGCGCCGGCAATGGCGGCCTGCAGCTGTTCCTCGGGGTAATCGGCCTCAACTCGCACATGCGAGCGGGCTTGTGCGAGTGAGACGACGGGCATATCAGTCCTTCTTCCCTTCAGCCAGAGCAGCGGCCAGCTTCTCCGCCCCCCAGCGCTTGTCGAACGGGACACCTGCAGCTTCAAGCTGCGCCATCAAGGCGGGCTTGTCTTCGGCAGCGACCTGGCCCTTGTCGTCCTCGCCGGACAGCTTGTCGACGGTATCGGCGATCCGCGCCTCGCGTGCGGTGCTATCGAGCGCGTTCCAGTCCTCCACCGACAGCCCCGAGGCTACGTGTGCGCGGCGAACCACATCGCCCAACGACAGGACACTGCCGTCGGAAAGCTCGAAGCTCTCCGGCTGAACACTGGATCCCAGCAGGATCGGGGCCGGTGTGTCTGCCATCAGGCTGAGCGCACCGACAGATAGTGCGCCGGCCTCCAGCTCGGGCGGGCAGTCATCCCCGGCAACGAACTGGACGGGATAGATCTCGCCTTCCGGCACTCCACGGAAGGGCTTGATGAACTTTGCCATTGCGGCTCCTCGATCACAGGGTGAATGCCGGGCGGCGCGAGGCCGCCCGACGGGTGGGTGATCAGGCCGAAGCCGCGATCTTGAGGGCGCGCATCGGCTCCGGGTTGTGCACACCGCCGCCCACGCGCTTGGTGGTGTAGAACATCACGTAGGGCTTGTTGGTGTACGGGTCGCGCAGCACGCGCACGCCCTTGCGGTCGTACACGGTGTAGGTCTGCTTGAAGTCGCCGAACAGCGCGGCGATGGCGTTTGCTGCCACATCCGGGATCGCGGCCACGTCCTGCACCGCAAAGCCGGCCAGGGTCGACGGCTGGCCGGCCACCAGCGACGGCTGCCACAGGTAGTTGCCCTGCGCATCCTTCAACTTGCGCACCACACCCTGGGTCTTGCGGTTCAGCGCGAACTTGGCGCCCGCGGTGAATGCCGACGGCAGGTCATAGACCAGGTCCAGAATGCTGTCACCGTTGATGCCGGCCGCCACGCCGCTGTTCACCACCTTGATCGCACCAAACGGGTGCTTGGCCGCGTTGGCGCCACCGTCCACGTAGGTCAGGATGCCGAACGGCTTGTTGACGCCATTGCCGGAGAAGAACGCATCGCCCTCCTGCTTGGCAAACTCCAGCTCGACCTCGCCGGCCAGCCATGCCTCCAGGTCAATCTCGGCATCGTCCAGCAGCTGCTGGGTTGCCGCCGGATTGGCGTAGATCTCGCCCCAGCCGAAGCTGAGCGGACGCAGCTTCGCCGTTGCGGTCTCCGGGCGGGCATCTTCTTCGCCCACCCAGCCCGACGAAGTGCCGCCGGTGTTGTAGAGCTTCGTCAGGCCCGCACCGGAGCAGGGCTGCACGTTGGCCAACTGCCGCATATCCGACACGATGACCAGTCGGTCGGTGATCGAACGATCCCATTCGACCGGGGCCAGGTATCCGCCTTCATCGGCCGCGCCCTTGTTCAGGGCCGCCTGCACTTCACCCTTGCGGAAGTGGGCACGGAAGGAATCGGTGTACTCGGCATCGGCGACACCGCTGCCGGCGCTACCACCACCCATCTGGAACGCGGCCATCTGGGTGTTGGCCTGGTCGACCGCAGCCTGCAGGCGGGTGATATCGGCATTGATGTTGTCGACCTTCAGGGCCTGCAGTGCATCGGCGCTGCCCTTCTTGATCTCTTCGAGCTGCTTGGTGTGCTCGGCCTTGAACTCGGCGAATGCCTTGTTCAGCGACTCCACCAGCGCCTTCACGTCAGGCTGGCTGCCGCCATCGGCGTGCACGGAAACGAGGCCGCGCGGGACGCGGCCGTGGGTCATCTTGGTCATGTGTTGGCCTCTTAGGATTTGATGTTGTCGAGAAGGCCCTGCAGCAGGGCCGAGGTTTCGTTGCCGCCAGCGCTCGGCGTAGCGTTCCCGGCAGCGCTCGGCTTGCCGTTGAACAGCGATTTCAGGGTGTCGCGTCGCATGGATCGGGAGTGGCCGGCCTTGGCCATCGCCGCTTCGACCAAAGCCAGAGCCTTGCGCCCACCCGATGCCTGCTTGGCATCCTTGGTGGCGGCAGCTCCATCGAGCAGACCATCGGCAAAGCCGTCTTCCACCGCCTGGGCGGCACCGATCCAGGTCTCCTCGTCCATCATCCGAGCCGCCTCGGCCTCGGTGACGCCCGAGCGGGCCGCGTAGACCTTGGCCATGGCCGTGTCGAAGGGCTCCAGCAGCTTTGCCGCGTCGGCCATATCGTGCCGATTGCCGATGGCCACCGCCCAAGCGTTGTGGATCATCAGGAACGATCCGTCACCCATCAGGATCTCGTCGCCGGCCATCGCGATCACCGACGCCGCCGACGCGGCCAGGCCCATGACCTGGACTGTCACCCTGCCCTGGTGCTCGCGCAGCAGGTTGTAGATCGCGACACCTTCGAAGAAGTCGCCGCCGGGCGAGTTGATGTTCACCACCACGTCTTTCTCGCCGATGGCGCGTAGGGCGGCGCTGATCCGCTTGGCGGTGACGCCAGTGCCCTCCCAGTTTTCGCCGATCGAGTCATAGATCGAGATGCTGTTCGCGTCGTTGCCGGCGGCGCGAACTTCGGGCTCCCAGCGCTCGAGCGCGTCGGGGCGCATGTCGAACTGGGCGGCGCCGAGCCGTCGCTCGGCACGGATTTCAGGCAGCTGCCGGAGGCTCATTGCTCTTTCCCTTCTGTGTCATGGGGTTGATCAGGTCGTTGGCCCCGGGCTGATCCGATTCGGGGTAATCCAGCAGGTCGCGGACCTCGTTCTGCGTATGGAACGGTGCCGTACCACCCGATCCAAGGGCGGCCTTGAAGAAGTCGGCCTGATCCTTGAGCGTGCCGCGCATCAGCGCCCGCACGTTGAACTTAGGCTGGTAGCGCTCCAGGTCCCGCTCGTCGATCAGCGATCGCGCGACCGCCTGCTCCCAGTTGGTGAAGTGCTCCAACATCGTGTACTGCAGGAAGAAGATCCCCAGCTGCTCGATGCCAGTGCCCCAGCTGGTGTCGCTGAGGAACAGGAGCGGTCGGGGGACGCCGTAAAGCCTGGCCACCTCCTCCACCTGTGCGCTGCGGTTCTCGACGTGCTGGGCCTCTTGGGCGGTGCTGCCGAACTTGTTGGCCTTGGCGTTCTCCTCCAGCAGCATCCAGCGCTGTGCCGCGGCGGCGCCGGCATACTCGGTGTCGAGAGACGTGCGCATGCGCTCGTAGGCCACGTCGCTGAGCGCATTTGGCACCTCAATGGCGCCGCCGGCCATGTTGCCGGTCTCAAAGATCCGGCTTGCTGCCTGTTCCGCATCCAGAGCCAGGCGAATAGCCCGATCTGCCAGCTTCATCCTGGACAGGCTCGTCACGCCGTCCACGGATAGGTCGCGGATGTGCAGCACTTCCTCCTGCTTGAGGATGACCTCGCCACGCTTCTTGCTGTTGAACCGGTAGAGCATGCGCCAGTCGTCGCCCAGCTCCGCCCGCACCGCTGGGGAATCCAGCGGGATAAGGTGGATTGGCCGGCCTGCTGACCACACGATCCGCGCGTAGGCATCCCCGTGCCGCTGCCGGGCCAGCTCCATCTGCCGCTTGAACTCCAGCGGCGTCTGCCATGGATTCGGCTTGATCTTCAGCAGGCGGTGCGCGGGATGCTCGGTGGCTATCCGCTTCTTCCCACCCGACTCAACCAGGTTCAGCGGCAGCATGCCGATGGTCCCGCAGATCAGAGACAGGCAGCGGAGCACTGCCATGTTGCGCAACTGGTAGCCACCGCCACCGTGGCCACCCTGTGATCGAATGAACTCCAGCAGTGCCGGATCATTCATTCCCGCGAACTGGCCGGCCTCAGCGCGTGCACTTGGTGGCGCCGCCGGCGGTGGATTCCAGAGCCGGTCCAGCGACTTAAGGTCTTCTTCGTTGAACCTGGACATTGCGTTTCCTATAAGAATCGGATGCCCCGCTGCTCATAGACAGAGGCGGGCGCGACCGATGAATGTGCGGAGCCGAAGGCCATCACTACCGCCACCGCGGCGTCGATCTTGTTGACTGAACGCGCCTTGGACAGCCAGCGGTTCTCCCATTTGTCGCTCTCGATGACGGCCGACATGATTGCGGACACCAGCACAGGGTTTCCGAGCAAGCGGACGCGCCCTTCCAGAAGGGCTTCTTCGAACAACCGGAGCGATCCGGGCATCCAGAGGCCTTCCGGCGGCGGCTTGCCGGCGGCGGCAGCTGCCTTTACTGCAGCCTCCGTGGGCTTGCCCTTCTTCAGGCCACCCTGCGGGTGCTCAACGAACGAGACGGAAAGCCCCAGCTCTTTCACTTCCTCTTCGAACTGTCGGAACGCGTACCGGTCGTAAGCCACTTGGACAACTTCGAAGTCCCGGTCGTACTCGGCCACCGTCTGCGCGACGTGCCGGTAGCTGATCGTCTGCCCCTTCGGGGCGTGCAAGTGACCCTTTGCAATCCACGTGCTGTAGGGAAGCTTGTCGCGCAGTTCGCGAGCCTTGACCGTATCTCCCGGCGTCCACGCCTCCACCCACGCATCAAACGTTGGCTTGTTGACCAGGGTTTTCTTGCCCTCAACCTCTACCAGGACCTCCTTCGATCCGGTCTCCACTACCGCACCAAGAGCCGTAATGTCGCGGTTCTGCGACAGGTCCAGCCCGAGATGGAGGCGCTTGCCATGGTGCTGCGCCCTGTCGAACGACTGCATCGCAGGCTCGACAATTTCGCGACTCATCCACGCCTGGTCGGCGTCGGTCCACATGCAGAAGTTGAGTCGCAGGATCTCGTTGAGTTTGCTCGGGATCTGTTTGGCCAGGTCGACCCGGCCCTGCAGGTATTCATCCGTGATGGTGATACCCAGCATCGGGTTTGCTTTCACCCAGCAGGCCGGATCCTCGAGCGGCTCGTCGCCCTCATCAAGCCCGCACACGAACGAGAACGTACGGTCATCAATGACGTCTCCGACGAAGGTCGGATCGTTCACGGCCTCGTGGTGGCCAGCAGCCACCTTGACCGCATGCTCATGCTCTGCCCAGGCAACGCTGTTCCGGTCGCTGCCCGAATTGGTGATCATGAACAGCAGCGGGGAACGGCGGAACTTGAAGCCGTTCTCCATCATTTCGATGATCTTGCCGTCCGCCATCTCATGCACTTCGTCGGCCAGGACGAAGTGCGGCCGGTAGCCCGATCCAGTCTTGCCAACGTCACGAGACGCCGGTCGGAAGTAGCTCTGCGACTTGTGGTGGGCGATGTTGTATTCCTTGCCCTCACCGCCCGAGAACTCCAGCCGCTTCTTCAGCGCCGGTGACGCCTTCACCATCTTGACGGCATCCCGGAACAGAATGCCGGCCTGATCCTTGTGCGAGGCCACCGCGTATACCTGGGCGCCAGCCTCCTGATCGGCACAGAGCCCGATGAGCGCGATTCCGCCAGCCATCGGCGACTTGCCGTTCCCCTTGCCTTCCTCGATGTACGCGCGGCGGAAGCGCCGGGCGCCGTCCGCCTGCCTCCAGCCGAACAGACTGCCGATCTTGAATGCCTGGCTGGGGTGCAGCTTGAACGGCTTGCCCTCGAACTGGCCTTCGCTCAGGCGCAGCACCTCTTCGAAGAAGGCGATCTTCTTGTCGGCGGCTTCCCGGTCGAAGTACAAACCACGTTCGTGAGCGTCCTCCAGGTCTTTCAGGTGTCGCCGGCAGGCATTTCGCACGTGGGGGCCCGCCACGATTCGCCCTTCAACCACCGCCAGCGGGTACTCGCTGGTCCGGCAGTTAGAAGTGCTTGTCGTCCGGGTCTTCGTCCTCTTCGCCGCCATGATTCACTTTTGTCTCGTCAACCGGCGTTGCGCCGAGCTTGGAAAGCAGGGAGCCCAGCGCCTGAAGGGCCGAAACCCCCATCTCGGGGTCGGTCTCCATCCGAGCCGCCAAGATGCAGACCTGGCGCAGCAACAACCGGTGGCCGGCATGCAGCCACGGCATGTTTTCGACCTGCTCACGCCATACCGCGATCTGCGGTTTGGTCATCCCCTTGTAGGGAGGCCCGACCGCCTTGGCCTTTTTCGGCGTCTTGCGGTCCTTGTGCCGTTTTGGGTTCTTGGCCGCTGCGCCAGAAACTGCCGCTTTTGCGGCTGGTGTCCTTGGATTTGCCATTTTCTGCCCCGGTCGGGGGGTCGTCTTTCCAACTGTGGATGCGCGAAGAAGGGGGGGCGCACGTATCGCCGGGCGATCGGCCCAAACTTTTGAGCCCCCCTCCCCTTTTCATTCAGCTTTCTGTGGATAACTCCGCGCCGCGGCTGTTGGCCTACTTGATCGGCCACCCGTCGGCGTCGCACCCCACAACCACGTGCTGGGCGTTTCCAAAGCCGCCGTCCTCGCGGGCCGTCTTCCGGCTATGGCAGCTGATGCACATCGTCCGCAGGTTCTCCGGGGCGTTGTTGTTGGGGTCACCGTCCACGTGGTCGACGTGGGCTTGGCCTCGCCCGCTGCAGAGAACACCGCAGCCCTGCTCCTGGCATCGGTACAGGTCCCGAACCAGAATGGTCTCTCGCAGCGCGCGCCAGGCTCGACTGTTCGTCGGCAAGGCGCGCTTGGCTTGCCGGTTGCCTGCCAGCCCACGAGCGCTCATCAGTACGGCTTCCCATCCAGGTCGACTCGCTCGGGCTCGGCACCTTCGTCCTGCACCGGTGCGCCAGCCTCCTCACCCAGCAGCTTGGCCACGGCCTGCACCAGCAGCCAGTTGTGCATCGCCAACTCGCCGATCTGCTTGCCCAGTGTCTCGATGGCCCCGATCAAGCGATCGATACGTGCGTCGGTGCTGCCGTCAATGCGGGTAGCCAAGGCTGCATCAGCAGCAGCGCGCGCAGCCCGCTCGGTGGCCAGCTCAGCTGCCAGCGCCTCAATCCGTGCAACGTCCATCAGCAACCCTCGTCGTTTGCAGCACTAGGCCGCGGCGTATCCACCATTCAACCCGGTTCCAGTCCGGCTCCATCCCGGTTGCCCGGGCGAACCACATCACTGCGGCGAGGTAGCAACGAAGCCACCACCGCATGCGTACTGCCGCGCGCACTGTCGAAGCCATCAGAACTCCTCCACTGCCCAGCCGCCGCCGTCCTTCTTTGGCTTGGCCTTCACCGCAATGAAGCGGAACGGATACATCACCGCGGCAACCTTGATCTTGGCCCGCGCATCCCCCAGCCAGTAGCCCTTCACCTCATGGCACTCAATGACGCCATCGGCAGCCATGACCACGAAGTCCGGCGTGTAGAACGTGTTGTCCGCAAGCCGGAGCCTCAACCCTTCGAAGCGATGCCAGAGAATCTGGCCACCTGCCTTCATCGCATCTAGGCGAACCTCATATGCCCTCTCGGTATTGTTGAGCTGCCCTGCCTTGAGCCTGCCTTTCGCAAGCATGGCGCGCATCCCGCTGTTCTGGGCCGCCTTCATTCAGCACCCAACTGCCGGATCTCGCCGAGCTGCTTATTGCACTGCTGCAGGCTCAGAATGTTGGCGTTGTAGGCCGACACCACCTTCTCCACGGACCGATCCTGCGCCCTGGTGATCGGACAGGGCGGGGTCAGTTCGGCCGGCGGCGCCACTGGCCTCTCCACCGTGACGTACACCACCTGCGGAATGTCCGGCTTGCTGATCTTGCTGCAGCTGCCGAACCCGCACAGCGGCAGCGCCGCGGCAAGGATCACAGCAATGGAATGGCGTCGCATAGCTTCTGCTCCAGCTGTTGCCGGCATCCCGGCTGGTTCTTCGCGTCCTGCAGCGCGCGCTCCGCCGCTGTTGCCCGGCGCTTACTCTCGGCTGCTGCCGCCTCCGACCGGCGCGCGGCCTCATTGGCTGCCGCTCGCTGCCGGGCCGCTTCATCGATCGATGCCTGGGTCTGCCGGTTCACCTCCTGCAGCAACTGGCCAGCGGCGGTGGCCGCGCGCAGATTCTCGGCCGCGTCAGCCTCTGCTGCAGCGCGTGCCTTGTCGGCCTGGGCGATGGTGGCCCGGTCCTTGGCGGACTGGCGATCTTCACCGCGCTGGCAGCCGGCCACGAACAGGCCACCAGCCAGCGCAAGTACCGCCAGCAGTTTGAGCAGGTCGGCGTATGGTCGTAGTGGGTCCGGCATTGGGCACCTGCATGAATAGGTCGCCCTCCCTGGGGTACGCTGTGCGTGCGACCGACACAGCCCAAGGAGGGCAACATGGAAGAGGACTATCTGAGGGACCTTCGTGCGCTTATGCTCAGCGCGCGCGCCAGGGAGATCCGCGACAACACCCAGATCGCAACCAACCCAAACGACCTGGAAGTGATCATGTTCGCGGGGGAAGAACGGCAGGTTCTGACATTCGAAGCAGCGCTCAGGTATGCGATCACTGAACTACGGGACGCCCAGGCCTTGATTGAGCAGTACTCAGGCTATTAAGCAATTCAGTGCAGGGCGCTGCGCAGATAGTCGCTCAGCGCCCTGCCCTCAAACTTCTTACGTTCCGTCCGACTAGGCTTCATCAGCCAGTTCCGCAACCACAGTCGCGGATTCCATTTGTCGTTCATTCCGAACCTCCCGCTCTTATCGTGTCGCTATCCGGGTCGAACGGCGGCGGCTCCAGGCCGGCCGCACGCATCAGCCCTTCGAGCCGGTAGATGTGGCGGATGAGCCGCAGCTCCCTGGCCTCCATGCGGCCAACCCGCTCACCCAGCCGGGTCATTTCCTCGCGCATCAACTGGATCACGTTGACCTCGGCCCCTTCCCTGGCTGTCTCTACGAACTGCTTGCGCCACCACAGCGCTACACCGCCGGCGCCGACCATCAGGCCACCAACGGCCGTGCCGATTGCCTGCCAATCCACGTCGACCCCGATCATGGCGCCACCGTCCCGCCGGCCTTCCGGTACACGGCCAACAGGTCGGTAAGCTTGTGTTCGTGCTGACCGTAGCCAGCGCCCGGCAGGCTCGCCCAGATGTTGCGAACCGCATTGATGGCTTCGGGAATCTTGCCCGCCTGGATCAGCGGCAGCGCGCGGCGCTCCCCGATCTGCTGCAGCGCGATCAGGTCCTGGCTCAGGGGCGCGAAGTCCTTCAGGCCCAGCGTCTTCTTGTACGCGTCGTAATAGCGGCGCAGCAGCTGGTAGCGGCCGGCTGCCGTGGACTGGATCTTCAGTTTCGGCAGATCCACCAGCACGCGCGGATGGTCGGCGTAGCTCTTGAACAACTGCCCGCCGACGATCACGTCATAGCCGCGGTCCTTGGTGGCCTGCTTGCCGTTGTCCGTACCTTCGGACCACGCCAGCATGTCGAGGAAGGCCACGACGTTCACGCCGCCGGCCTGTTGGGGAGTGATCTGTGCCATCGCCATCTCTTCGTAAGGCGCCCGCCCATCTGCCGGCCTGGCGCGAGGGTTGATCCGGTCCGGGAGCGGGCAAAGAAAAAGCCCCCGGCTTGCGCCGGAGGCTTCTATGTCATCGTGCCTGAATTAGACCCCTTGCAGGTGGCACCTGTCAAGAGGTATCGCGCGCGCGTTAGGCAGCAATTTGCAGCCCAACCAGCATCCCGTGCATGCGGTCCTCGCCCCGCCGAACAAGGTCCAGATACGCCTTGACGTGCAGCGCGCGCTCGCCCGCCCTTTCCAGTAGCTGCAGCGCTACTTCGAAACGCTCCACCTTTTTGCGACCTCGCCCGCAGTAGTACGCACGGAGCGTGCAGGCCATCGCCATGTTGTCCTTGGCGATAACGTTCACCAGATCCTCAATGCGCTGCGCCCGTGGGTCGGTCTCCATCGGCTTGAACCCCTGCGCGCGGCCGGGCATGTCCCCGTGGTAGTCGATCAACACCGCCAGCATGCTCTGCGCATTGCTGCCCGGGTGGCCGCTATCACGGTGCAGTGCGCACTCCCTGCCCCAGTACTCAAGCTCGCCCCTTACGTATGCACCGAAGGTATCGATCTGCATCACAGCACCTCCGGGCCGGCCGGCTCGGCCGCATAGTGCGTGATCGCCGGGTTGTCACCGCGCCAGCTCCCGAACACCGGCCGCCTGCTCACCGAGTCCCACAGCATCAGCCGCGTGCCGTCCTGCGGCGCCTCGGCGATCGGCTTCCATTGAACCGCCATCCCCAGCGCCTCGGAAGGGGCTTCCCCTGTCCCGTCAAATGCCAACTTGGCAGACACCTTGGCACTCTCATCCGGGACAGGGGAAGCCATGAAGGCCTCAATCTCCCGTAGCAGCTCCAACGGCTCATTGCTTCCATCGTCCTCATAGCAATCGGCTTCACCCCTCAGATAGGGCAATACGCGATCCAGGAGACCGAACGCCTGCGTGGTTGCCGACCCGGGCTCCGCCACTTCGGGCGTGATCTCCGAAGGCGATGGCAGCGCGCGGCGCTCCCAGGAGGCGATCGCAGCAGGACGGGCATCGTCCATAAGTGGGACGTGCGGGGTTCCATTGCAGCCGCAGCCTTCACATCCGACTGCCGACACCCGCTCACCATCGCCGTCCACAAACTCAACGATACGGACCTGCCGGCAACCGCAGAACGGGCACGGCTTCAACGCGACGGCGGTCATGCTCGCTGCTCCCAGCTGGCCGTCAGGCGCTGCACCTGCCCGCCGCGCGCCTGGAACTGCTCCACCGTCTCGGACGGACCGGTCGCGTTCTTCTCGGGTTTCAGCCGCTTGGGTCGGGAAACGGTGTTGTGGTCCATCCGCCGCTCGCGTGGCGCACGCTGGGGGTTGATCCTCGGCGCAATGGCCTTCGTCTTACTCATGCTGCCGCCCTCAGTTCGTTGATGTGGGTCTGGTTTGCAATCAGCTCGTCGTCGGAGCCGTACGTCTCGTGGAAGGTCCGCGAGCCATCCATCAGGCTCGGGCCGTAGATCTGGCGCATCGTCGCGAAGGTGCTCCCCTCCATCGGATGCCGCTGGTGGTGCCATTTGCAGAGGGCGAAGCCGAACATGTGACCGCGCCGCACGTTCCCGCTCTTGGCGTGGTTGTAGTCGCAGCCGTAGACCACCAGCTCCGGCTCCAGCAGCTCCTGCATCTGGAGCGCCAGACAGGCCATGCAAGGGCCCGTCTTTGCCAGCTCCATCCGGGCCCTTTCCTCTCGAGTGGGAGGCGGCCCGAGCGACATTGACCACCACATCAGCGCGCGCCCTCGTCGGCCAGCCACCAACCGTGCTGCCAGGCTTCCGCCTTCTCGCTCAGCGGCCCCGCCCTGCGGTTAGCACCGTCCTCGGTCTCGCATTCGATCCAGACCAGGTGCGGGTTGTCGCTCAGGCGCTGTCCGTTCAGCCGTGCCGAGTAGCCGGCGTTGATTTCCTTGGCGTACCGGCTGCGCGTGTTGTAGTTGGTGAAGTCCATCAGCAGCGCGCCAGCTCGTGGTCGCGCGGAACGGTGAACCCCGCAGCGCGCGCGTGGCCGCCACCGCCATAGAGCTTCGCCACCTCGCTCACGTCCACGCCGTCGTCGGTCGAGCGCAGGCTGAACACCCGGCCCTCCGCCTTGTCGTAGTAGCAGGCGGCGAACGGATGGCCCTTGGCCATCAGGTGACCCGCGTCGCTCGCCAGGGTGTAGGGCAGGCTGGCCACCGGCACGTCGTAATGGCCGATCACCATCTGGCGCTTCGCCACCTCCACCAGTTCGGCCACGTCCTTGTGGTGCTTGCGCTCGATCGCTACGCCCTGCTGGTACAGCCCGAATACCGGCGCCTTCATCAGCTGGTCCCATACCTCAAATTGGTACGGGTAGCTGAATACCGCAGCCTGGATCTCGCGCGTGCCTTCCAAGGCGAAGCGCCACAGGTCGCGATCCTCCACGTGGTCGATCAGCGCCGGCCGGTCCTTGCCAGGATGGAAGAAATCCCAAGCGATGCCGGCGCCGCTGCGGTCCATGTCGAACAGTGCGTAGATCAGGGCATGCGGCGCGCCCTCCCATTGATCCTGTTGCACGCACTGTTGGTAGTACGCCCAGGTCTTCGGAGCCGTCCAGGCCGCGTCATCCAGCCGGAAACAGGTCAACGCATCCATCTGGCCGCTGTCGCACCTCGGCAAATCCGCCTCGGCGCTCTTGTGATGGTCGAGGATCAAGATCGAGCGCGCCGAGGTGCGCAGAGTCATCAGAACTTCCGGCTTATAGCTGAAGTCCACCAGGATCACGTCTCGGCCGGCTACATCGGGAGGTGCCGCGCCGTGAACACCGGGATGGAAGTCAGCATCCATGGCTTGTCGCACAGCCCATGCTGCCGTGAAGCCATCGGCGCAGTTCGCGTGGTAGATCACAAGAGGTTTCATCGATTCTTGTCCTTGAAAGGTCGAAGACAGCGCGCGTCAGCGCAGTTCCGGCACAGGGCCGGCATATCGGGTGATCGGGATCTGGCGCATGCCGTCGCGCCACACGGTCATGCCACGGGTCGCGTACAGCACCAGCGGCTTGATCCCGTAGCCATAGGCCAGATACCAGCCGGCCACCGCCACCGGCTCGGACACCGGGCGCACCTCCAGTTCGACGTGGTCCTGCCTCATGCCGCGGCGTCCTGAGCGGAACCGAGCAGCTCGGCAATCTCGGCCAGCCGCTTCCGAGCGCGCTCGTTCGCCTGCGGACTCGCCTCCACTCGGCCAGCCAGCAGCGCCAGCGGATTGAACGCGGGCGTCGCCGGCGGCAGCGACAGGTATTCGGCGACCTGCTCTTGCGCCAGGCGTCCAGCATTGACCGCCTGCTGCAGTGCGGCGTCCCGTGCGCCGGAGTCATGGCCCAGCGACGGCTGGTAGACGGCGCAACCGCCTGCAGCGCGCGCCTCCTTCACCAACCGGGTATAGACCTCCAGGAATGCAGCCCGGCCTGCGATCTTGTCGCCGGCCTCCACCAGCGGCAGCGCCGCGGTCCATGCGTCCCGGGTCTGCTCGGTCCACACCAGCGTCACCGCCTCGTCAGCGGCGCGGATGGCCACGGCCCAGGCTTCGTTGGGTGCCGGGTGCCCGTCGTCAATCCGCTCCATGATCGCGGCCAGGCTGAGCTTGCCTTTCACCTCTCGTCGGCAGGCAGTCAGCGCGTTGGCCAGCACCTGCAGCGGATAGGTCGCCAGATCGGTGACCATGTAAGCGGCAGCGGCCGGGCGGATCTGCTCGCCCATCACCTCGGCCGTGGCCACCAGCATTTCGACCAGCCTGTCCTGATCAGCATCACTGAGCATTCGCGTTCCCCTTCAAGCGGCGCAGCAGCGCCTTGGCGTCGTCGGCCGCGTTGGCATTGGCCTGCGTCTGGTCCTGCTGCCGGGCGCTGGTGTCGGTCACCTGCCGCCCGGTCGCCCACTGCGTGCGGTACGCCTCGGCCCCGGCCAGCAGCACGCCCAGGTCGTGCATCCGCTTCACGGCGTAGTTCTCGTTGACGCTCAGGAACCAGCCCGCCACCTGCGGCGCCTCTTCCCGGCCCAGCCGCTTCACCAGATCCCGAACGTTGGTGTTGACCTTGGCGTTGCGGACAGGGTCCACGCCGTGACGGATGCGGTAGGCGGCCCGGTAGGCGGCCCACGTCGCCTTGCAGGCCAGCTGCATCTGCTCCTCCAGCTCCGCCTTCGTCGGCGGCGTCGCCACCGGCGGCGCAATTGGCGGTTCATCTGACGGTTCAATGGGGGTTATATGACGGTTAGGCGGCACGGGGCGCACCTCCAGACCTGCGCCCGGTGCATCCCCTCCTGCAGCGGGCGCATCCCCACCTGCACCGGGCGCACCCCCTGCATGGGGCGCAGCACCTGCGCCCGGTGCAGTACCGTTCTTTCCAGTCTTGCGGGTGCCCTTGGACGGCGCAGCGGCAGCGTTGAATTTGGCCGGCGTAACCGAATAGACCGTGCTGCTGTTGAATCGGCGATCACGCGCCAGCAGGCCCACGGCCTCCAGGTGATCCATGGCGCTGCGCACAGCGCGCGCCGACATGCAGCAGCGCGCGGCGATGGTGCCGACCGCCGGCCAGCACACGCCGTCGTCGTTCGCTTGGTCAGCCAGCGAGATCAGCACAGCCTTCTGCGTCACGCTCAGGCCCTGCAGCGGCCAGCACTGCGACATGATGATCGTCGACATGTCAGAGCCCCAGCGTCATGTTTTCGCCCGGCGCCACCGGCCACCAGGTGCACGCGGGCTTGCCGGTGGTGGCGCACGGAGCGGTCGGCCCACGCCAGATGCGGCCCTCTCGGGCCAGCTCAGGAAGGCGGCGACCAAGCATGTGGCGGTCAAGGCCGGGCAGCGCCGCGAGGTGCAGACTGCTCTGACCGGGATGACGCTGGACGGCGACTGCGGCCATGGTCTGTTGGTCCAGCAGCTTGCCGGTAGAGACAAGGTCGGCGGCGGCGATGTGGCTGGACTGCGGATCAGTGGAGCGGGCCGGATGGTTCATCGACGCGCCCTCCCCTTCGCTGCAGCGCGCGACACATTGCGGATCAGCCGGTGCGCCATCGTGATCAGCGAGTTGGCCTCTTCCACCATCAACCTGGCTTCGTCGCTATCGATGTGGCGATCTTCCATGGCCTCCACCGCAGTGCCCGACAAGCGCCCCACCCGCGTGGTGATCTCCAGCAGCTTCGTCTGGATTGCGCCGATCTCGTCCGACCAGCCACCCTCCGGCGGCGGCGGAACGGTGGCCACGGCCATTCCAAACTGCCCGGCCAGTGCCTGCATCCAGTCCAGGGCGTAGTCGCTACCCCCGGCCTTCTCCTGCATCCACTCGGTCAGCAGTTCGGCGATTTCCATCGTCACCGATTCACCCTCCAACCCGCGCAGCTTCGCGCGCAGCGTCTCCGGGTGCATCGACTTGCCGCGGCGGTCGGCCAAGAAAGCGGCTGCGTCCACCACACCGCCGGGCGTCTTGCGCACCGAGTTGTAGAGAACGTCGAGCCAGTTGAGTGCAGATGTACGGCAGGTCATGGGTCACCTTGGGGAAGGCTGTGTTTCAAGGTTTCGGGCTGGGCCCGGGTGGCGCACGATGGGCGCCATGGAGATCAACAACTCAGGGACGACGGCCAGGGATGGCCTTTCAGGCGGTGTCGACAGGACCGATGCGGCCAACGTCGGGGTCCGCATCGACGCAGGGCGAAGAAGCGACAACGGCGGCGCTCAGGACGGTCAGGACGCTTGGCAAGGCAGGCACAGCTGCGTCCAGCTCCCAAGCAGCAACGCGGTCCACAGGCAACGCCAACACAACAGCAAGATGCGCGTCGCTGGCCAGACCGAGCTTGGCGAGAAGATCCCGCTTCGTGACCGGGGCCAGCCCGGCGAACGGTCCGAAGATTTCCGGGCAGAGGTCATGGCGCGAAACGCCCGTGACCGATTCGATGGGGATGGCCATGGCTGGCGGCACGCGCCCCCGCGAGCGCCAATTGCTGACAGCGCTCTGGCGAACACCAAGATGGGAGGCAAGGGATGTGACCCCGCCGGCGGCTTTCACGGCTCTGTCGAGTGCGTCCATTCGGGGAGAATCACATATCGTGATCCTTCGCGCAACACAATTCGTGTTAGCGCCTTATCACATACCGTGAAGAATCCCGGTATGGCCTTCTCCGACAACCTCCGCGCCGCTCGGCTCAAAGCCGGCATGACCCAAGAAGCCTTGGCACTCGCGTGCGGCTGGTCGGGCCAAAGTCGTATTGCCAACTACGAGTCGTCGGCGGCCAGCGCGCGTGAGCCCAAGGTCTCGGAAGTACCCCTTCTAGCTGCGGCGCTAGGGGTCAGTATCGCGTCCCTTTTTGGGGAGGCCCCGGCGTCTCAGTCCCCGCGACCCGATCCTGCAATCCTTGCCGAAACCCACCAGTTCCTGGACAAGGCGTTCGGCACGCTTGGCAAGGCTTTTGACATTGAGTCCGAGGCAGATCTTTTCGCTGACGTATACGAATGGATCCTGGCAGACGAACGTCCTGCAGATCAGCGCAACCTGGTGGATTTTGCGGCATGGCGCGAAAAGCGCGATCTACACAGGGGAGCTGTAAGAAATGAGCAAAACGGACGCGCTACTGCACAAGCTGGTCGAACGGATAAGCGCCGCGCCTGACAGAAAGCCCGCGCTCCACGCGGTTGTCGGAAAGCGATCGACGCACTTCGATGCAGTCGCGCGCGAAAGTCACCTGCGGATGATCCGCAGCCTTGCCAAGACATACCGCCCCTTCGGGGTGCAACTGATCATCGACCAAGCAACCCTAGGGCATGCTTCCATTGACGATCTAGGCGACGAAGACCTGATTGAGCTTCACCGTGCCCTGGACCGCGCCCGAGAATGCATCAGGGACGACGTTTCATTTGAAGATGCTGGCTTGATCCGGCAAACGTTTGACTAGCCTTCCTGTCGAATTCTGAACGAAATTCGGGCCGTTCAGAATTTAGGCCCTCGAACATCAC
The DNA here is from genome assembly GCF_056482945.1 of Stenotrophomonas sp. 62841_Sma. Lineage (NCBI taxonomy): Bacteria > Pseudomonadati > Pseudomonadota > Gammaproteobacteria > Lysobacterales > Lysobacteraceae > Stenotrophomonas > Stenotrophomonas sp. 62841_Sma. Next base: position 3,395,344 of record NZ_CM151224.1, read on the forward strand.
GTATCGTGTTGCACAAATAATCACAGTGTGTGATCTTAGTTGCGCCGCTCACCAACGCCCCAGCCCGGGGCCGGCGCAGGAGATCACACAATGGCAACCCTGTCCCTCGGCGTTAGCAAGGCGCCACCCACCGTAGTCGCTATGCCCGCAGTAGGCATGGTCGCCATCAAGGTCGGCGCTGCCAGCCTTTACATTGAACTGGAAGAGGCCGACCACCTCTCGGTAGAGATTCAGCACGCCGCACATCAGCTGCGCGGCGAAAGCCAGGACGCCGCCGCATGAGCGCCGCCCTCGCCCACCACTCCAACGCTCAGCGCGCCGCTGCAGCCGCCGGCATCGTCGCCCGCGCCGGGCGCCGCTGGGGCCTCCTCCCCAACCAAGTCATCGCAGCCGCCAGCTATGCAGCCAATGCCGTCCTGCGGCAGGGCAAGAGCGCTGCAGGTGCTGTCGCCGCCGCTCGTCGCGCAGCGCGCGCACAGGCAGGTGCTGCATGAGCGCCCCCTCCAACATCGCGGCAATCCGCCACGCAGTCAGCGCGCTGCACGGCGCCGCTGACGACGGTGCAGACACTCGTCGTTACGCCGATGCTCTGCAGGAGGCCGGCGCAGCCATCGATGAGCTGATGGACGAAGCGCGCCGATGCTGTGCTGGCACCGGCGATCTGTCCGACCTTCGCGCCGCCCTCGCCCGCGTCAAAGGCGGTGCCGCGTGACCGCTGCGAAGCATACCCCGGCGCCGTGGGAGGTCTGCCACGGTGGCCACGGAGGCCCGTCTGGATTCGTGATCGATGAGTACTACGTGCTGAATCGCGGCGTTGCCGACGACGTAGCAATCGCCTCGGACATCATCGATCCAGCGACCCAAGAACCGAGCGAAGCCAACGCCCGCCTTATCGCTGCCGCGCCCGAGCTGCTTGCCGCTCTGAAGATGGCGGAGTCGTTCTATCGCCACAACGTCGTCAAATCCGACGAACCCAGCAGCGTACTCGACGCAATGCAGGCTGCCATCAAGAAGGCCACTGGCGTCTCCTCATGACCGACCAGGACTTCTTCGCGCAGATGCAGATCGGCATCCCGCACATCCCCTCCCCCAACGGCCTCGCCGCTGTCGACGCCACCGGCGTCATCAAGGGCAACGCCGATATCGCCATCAACAACCCGGACGCCGTTGGCGCCACCCAGGAGCAGAGCCATGGATAAGCCCACCTACAGCTGGTCCAGCAACGACGAGACCTACATCGGCGACTTCGGTTCGATTGACGAGGCTATGCAGGACGCATTCGACACCCTGAGCGGGCAGGACGTGGATGGCGTACAGGTCGGCGAGAACAACTATGTCGATGCCGGCCGCCTGGTCGATGTTGGCCACCTGATCGGCCAGCTGCAGGACGCCATGTTCCAGATCGTCGGCGATGCCGCAGACGCGTTCCTGACGAGCGTTTCCGCCGAGAAGAAGGCCGAGCTGGCGGAGCTGACCGGCGCGTGGGTTCGCAGCGCGGACAGCGCCGTCTACTGGGAAGTGAAAAACCCCAGCTTCCACCGCTTCGCCGACTACGGCCTGACCGAGGAAGCGGAGTAATGCGCCACCTGGCCCTGCCCTTCTACTGCGCCGTGATCGTCGGTTCCCTGATGGCGCTGCTCGCGCGCGCCATCTACACCGGTGCCGACTCCTTCGTGCTGTTGGCGCTGGGCGGCATCGCGTACTTCGGCTGGCACGGCTGGAAGGACGCACGCCGCTGCTGGCCCGCCTTCCGCGCCGAAATGCAGCGCCGCACCGCGCGCCGCCGTGCCCTGCCCGCCGACGACACGCACTGAGCAACCGCCCGGCCGGCGCAACCGGTCTCCCACGCCGGCGGGACTTCCACACAGCCGGCAACCCATCACAGGGAACCGCATGCGCAACCAACTCGACATTTTCGACCACGACCCGGCGCGCCTCGCAAAGGCCAACCGCGACGCGGCCGAGCATGCGCTGACTGACTTGCAGTTCTCCCACAAGGTCCGCCAGGAGCGAGCAGCCCACTACACCGCCGAGGCGGAGCGGCTGGAAGCCCTGGCAGCTCTCTGCAGTCCAACCCGCGCCGCCTGAAAGCGGTCACCACAGCAACGCGAGGAAATGACGTTGAACGCCATCACCATCCGCACCAAGGGCGATGCTGAAATCCAGCTCTCCCTCTCTCCCGTCTCCATCAACGGCTTTATGGAACTCGCCGCCGAGCAGGTGGCTGCTCAGGGCGTGGTGGCCATCGGCCACACGAAGCTCTTTGCCGATGGCACCCGCGCCGCCGGTGGCGACCCGCGCACCGACCACGTAGCTGTCATCGACCACACCACCGGCTTGATGTGGGCGGTGAAGTCCATCGGCGACAACGACGGCGACCCGATGAGCCAGGCCGACTGCGAGAAGGCCTGCAGCGAGCTGCGTCTGCTCGGCCACGACGACTGGCGCCTGCCCACCCGTGCCGAGCTGTCCGCCCTGGTCGACGAAACCCGCCACGAGCCGGCAATCGATACCGCCCTGTTCCCCGGCGTGCTGTCGCGCTGGCACTGGACCAGCACGGCGGCCGCCTGGTCCTCGGCGTCCGCGTGGTTCGTCAATTTCAGCAGCGGCTACGTCAGCTACGGCCGCCGCGACTTCAGCGGGTTCGCGTTGGCCGTGCGTCGTGCCGGTCAGTAATTGGCCCTTTTGATCCTTTCCCTGGAGCAACCATGAACCCCATCACCCTCAAGAAGATCGGCCCCGACCGCAACCAGCTGCCGGACGATTCCACTGACCACGTCGCCGTGTTCCTGCCCGACTACGGTCTGACGTTCACCGCCACCAGCATCGTGGACAGCGACGTTCCGCACGCCGAATGTGAGGCCGCCGCCAAAGCCCTGGACGTGCTGGGCCACACCGACTGGGATCTGCCGACCATCGAGGAGCTGCAGCTGCTGATCGACCGCAGCCGCTACTCGCCGGCCATCAACACCGACTTCTTCAAGGGCATCCAGAACGACTGGTACTGGTCGAAGACCCCGGCCGCCTGGTCCTCGGCGTCCGCGTGGCTCGTCTATTTCTACGGCGGCCTCGTCGGCAGCAACCCCCGCGGCTCCGACGGGTTCGCGTTGGCCGTGCGTCGTGCCGGTCAGTGATTTGATTTTCTGCTGAGGCTTTCTCGATGACTTCCCGATTCCAGCCCCCACCCATCATCAAGGCCGCCGAACGCATGGCGGTCGAGATCGAGAACGCCGTGCGACGGTTCGCCCGCTACCACCGCTATCAGATCGGTAGCGACCTCCGCGCGCGTGCCCAGCAGGTGTTCATCAACGCCAACAACGCCTGGCGTGAGCGCGCTGAGCAGGCGCGATGGGTGGTGGTGCTGGTGCGGGATATCGATGCCCTCAAGCAGCTCCTGCAGATTGGCAAGGGGGTTGGCGCCTTCGCCAGCTTCCGCCAGTTCGAAATGCTTATCCGCCTGGCAGAACAGCTGGGCTCCCAGGCTGGCGGCTGGCGCCGTCACCTGGCTAGCTCCTCCCATGCCCAGAATGCGCAAGCCGATGGCGCCGCGCAGCGTGGCAAGAAACTGAGTACCCGTACCGCCCTCGCGGGGGCCAACTCATGACGAAGCCGCGCTATCCGCATCCGGGCTGCGCGGCCTGGTCGAAAGTGTATGGGGAGGCGGCCGCCTGGTCCTCGGCGTCCGCGTGGAACGTCAATTTCAACAACGGCAACGTCAACAACAACCACCGCAACAACAACGGGTTCGCGTTGGCCGTGCGTCGTGCCGGTGAGTTTCAGGGAGAGGTAGGCCTGCAGGAGTTGTACCAGGCATGGCGGCGTGCGCGCCGCCAGAAGGTTCCGAGCTTCAACCAGCTGCGCTTTGACCACCGCTGGGCTGATGGGCTGCTGCAGCTGCAGCGCGAGCTGCTGGCCGGCCGCTGGGAGCCACGGCCCTCGACGTGCTTCGTGGCAACCCGCCCGAAAGCTCGCGAAATCCATGCGCCGGACTTCGCCGACCGCGTAGTGCACCACTGGCTGGTGCCGCAGCTGGAAGCGCTATGGGAGCCGACGTTCATCCACGACAGCTACGCCAACCGCAAGAGCCGCGGCAGCCACGCGGCCGTTCGCCGGGCCCAGCAGTTCGTGCGCCAGGTGCACAGCGGTCAGAGTGGCGGCTGGTATCTGCAGCTGGACGTGGCCAACTTCTTCAACAGCATCCACCGGCCAACCCTGTGGAGGATGCTGCGCAGCCGGCTGCGGCGCCGTGGTGCACCGCTGATCGTCCAGCGGGCCACCCATGCTCTGCTGCGCCGGTCGCCGTTGCATGCCGGCGTCCAGTACCGCGCCACCGCCGCAGAGCAGGCACAGGTGCCGCCGCACAAGCGGCTGGCCAACGCCCCGGCCGGGCGCGGCCTGCCCATCGGGAACCTGTCCAGCCAGTTCTTCGCCAATGTCTACCTGGACGCGCTGGACCAGTTCGCCAAGCACGTCCTCAAGGCCAAGCGTTACCTGCGCTATGTCGATGACTTCGTGCTGTTCCACCACGACCGCGAGCAGCTGGCCGCCTGGCGCGACCAGATCGAGGCTTTCCTGCAGGACCGGCTCGGGCTGCGCCTGAAGGCCGAGCAGAAGCTCTGCCGCCTGACTGACGGCTTGGACTTCCTGGGATACGTGATCTACCCGACTCATGCCCTGGCTCGACGCCGAGTGGTTGGTCACCTGCACACCGCGCTGGCCGAGTGGGAAGGCAGGCACGTCCAGGGCGACAAGCTGCGCGGCACCCCAGCGGACTTCCGTGAGCTGTCCAACCGCATTGCCAGCTTCGCTGGCCATCTGCAGCACGCCAGCAGCCACCGACTGATGCATCGCGTCCACACCCGATTCCCCTGGCTGCGCTCAGCAGCCCGTCCGCGACGGTTCAGCCACAAGGCAGAGCGGCGCATCCATTCGATCAAGTGGCACCAGCACAAGGAGCAACAGGCATGAGTAGCGATATCAAGTCCCTGGCGGACGTGCAGCCCGGTGGGAGGGTGAGGCTGGGGGACCAGGCAGAGCGGGCGCGGTTTGAGGCGTGGGCCGAAGAGCGGGAATTGGACACCGCAAAATGTTCAGCTGACGGCATGAAGGGTGATTATGCCGACCTCAATACCGACTGGTGCTGGGCAGCATGGCGAGCCGCCCTCTCCGCCCAGCCCTCCCCGGGTGGTCAGGAGGATGCTCTGCGCGTGATCGCAGAGCGACTGCGAGGAGCGGGGGCAAACCTCCCTGCCCCGCCGATTACCGGCACTATCTCCGGCAGCATGGTCACTGGCCTGAGCATTGCGCTTGCGCTGGTGGAAGAAGCACTCGCCGCCCGCCAGCCTGCCAAGCAACCGGATAGCGTTGCTCTGGGCGAAGCAACGGAATTCTGCATCGAGAAGGGCGGCCGCCAGCCGGTGGGGGCAACCGACAAGGATTCCTTGACCGTTGGCGGTGGCCAGGCGGTGGGGCAGGAGCCGGTGGGTTTCGTGTTGTACGAGCAGCAGGACAAGCTTGTTCTGTTCAAAGGATCGTGGGAAACCGATGAACGTTGGTTCTGGCCAGAGCGCGAACAGGCGCAGGCTGCTGCTGATCGCCTGCATGAAACCCATGGTTTCCCGAACGGATACTGGCTGGTGACGCCAGTAAGCGCCACCCCGCCCACGCAGGCCGTGGACCTGGGTATGCAGCTGGATCGCTACGACGCTGGCCTGCTGGGTGACGGTGGTGGCGGCGATGTTGGCTGGTGGCAGGACTACATCCGCGCTGAGCTGGATCGCGCCCATGAGTTCTACCAGGACCAGGCAGACAGCCAGGCGGTGGGCAAATGAGCCATCCACGAATGACCGACTATGTGGCCTCCAACTACATCCCTGTTCCGGAATCTGGGTGCTGGCTCTGGCTCGGCTCATGGAGCACCAGCGGATATGGGCGCATCGGAAGCTCAGGAAAGAAGCCAATGACCGTGTCTCGCCTCTTCTACGAGGCATTCAAGGGTCCAATCCCCGATGGGGCAGTGATCTGCCACAAATGCGATACCCCTCCTTGCTGCAATCCTGATCACCTGTTCGCAGGCACTAAGGCTGACAACAATGCGGATATGGCTCGCAAGGGACGCGCACGAAAGGCCGCTGGAGAACACAACTCTGCTGTGAAGCTTACGGAGCCAGAAGTCCGCTCCATTCACGCAGACAACAGGTCCAACACGAAGGTTGCGCGTACCTACGGGGTCAGCAGGGGCACTGTGATTGGAATTCGGCGGGGCTATCTGTGGCGCCACCTTCAGCTTGGAGCGCGCAAACATGGCTGACCAGCTGCTCACCGCTGCAATGGAGGACCGCAGCCTGATGCAGCCGGAGCAGCTGCGTGCCTTCGCCAGCTCGATCCTCGACCGCAAGCTGCGCGCTGGCTGGCGTCGAGAGCAGATCCTGCGCATCGAGTACGAAGGATTCACGGGGCTGGCGCACGCCGGCTATCTGATCTCCGCCGGAAAGATCTCGGTGTGCCAGGAAAACCAGTACCTGATCCGCCACACCGACGCGTGGGCCGTGACGTTCCGCATGGCCGACCTACTGCGTGATGAACCTGCACCACCGCCGGCGCAGCCGGCCCAACTGGACCTGTTCGCATGACCGCACCACTGCCCGTTTCCCCGGCCACCGTTGTGGAGGCCACCAAGGCATCGTCGCCTGTCGCTGCGGTCGTTGCTGCCATGCGGCGTGTCGATCCCGCCGGCGGCACCGTTGCCGCCAACCAGGTGCGCGCGTGGGCCGACACCCTGATGACCGCGCTCTACTCCGCCCAGCCTGTCCGCTGGGAGTATCGCAACAAAAAGGACGTGGGTCCGGGTTGCTGGGTCCAAGCCGACGCTGGGCACGTCTACGCCGCCCACCAGCGTGGGCTCGTTGTCCGCGCCCTATTCGAAACCCCGCGCGTGATCCAACCGGAGAAGCTGCATGAATTCCGGGGGCGCGTGTGCGTCCGCTGCGGCGACAGCGAGGATTGGGCCGGGCCGGATTGTGAGCCGCTGATCCAGAAAGTCGACCCGCGCACCCGGCTCCCGGTAGAGGCGAGCTGGCTCCTTGAGCCGCTGAAGTGGATCCGCGACGCCGGGCCCATGCCGATCAGCACGCACGAACGCCGCCGCAGGGCCGCCGAAGCCACCTTCCTGATCGAAAAGCTCGAAGCCCACATCGAGGAGTGCAACAAGCCATGACCCAGGAACATATCAGCCACCCGGAAGGGTTGCCGAACTGCGCCGCCGGACACCGCGCGCGCCACATCCACGACAAGCGCTGCGCCTCCGCCGGCGGCGGCCACCTGGTCGAGTGCGCCTGCAGGTCGACCAGCAAGCATGCCGACCCCGACGCGGCCATTGCTGCATGGCGCAGGCTCAACCGCCCCGCGCGCAGCGCGCGGCCGTCGCCAGCGCCGGCCGTCGCCGACAACGTGGTGCAGTTCAAACTGGGCTTGGCCGAACAATCGCAGCAACAGCGCGCGATAGGGGGTCGCCATGGGCGCAGCTGAAAAGATCGAAGCACCGCCGACTATCGGTGCCGTGATCTTTGAAGGGATCACGGTCACCGACGGCGAGGGCCGGCCGGCCCAGCTCGCGGTGATCGACAGTCGTGGGCGAGTGATTGCGGCCGGGCCAGAAGTAGCGAAGGCCGCCTGGGCAGTGTCAGTAGAGGCGTACCGCAATCATCTACGGGGCCATGGACACCTTCGGGCAATAAAGCGCCCGTAAGGGACGCTGGGAAGTTAGCCCGCTACTAGGACAACTCGTAGGAGTCACGGCCCAAGGGGATCCAGAATCCTTCGGAGACGAGAATCTGGATCGCCGTGTTCACAACCTTAGCTTCCTTGGGGTTGAGACGCTGGCGAATTTCCGACTGATACTCCTGTAGCTTGAAAACTCGCACAGGATCGTTCTGATGCATGTAATTGATGAGATCAGCCACGACGCGGCGGACATGGTCAGCATCGGTGCCAGGGTAGAGTCTCCGCTCCCCGTCTTCCGTAACCTTATAGTTGGAGCCTTGACGTGCCAAGGCACCAGCGCGGGTAAGAGTTTCGAGCACCTCGACCACCGTTTCGCGCGTAGGGCGCACGACTTGTCCGACACCTGCAATCACTGCATCGACGATTACCGGGCCGTTCTTGTCGATTCTTTCTGCGCGCATCCAGTCATAGACGGGGCCCATCCAATCCGCTGGGTTCGATGAATTCATCCCTGTTCCCACATTGAGTTGACCGATGGATTCTAGCGCCTCAATAGTCTATTTCAGAGCACTTTCGGGCAGCCAAGGCTGACGAAGCCGACTTTGGGGTTCAGCTGGGACATGGAATCGCGGGACTCTGGGGGCCTGGGCCCCTGCCGTCGTGGCAGGGGTTCCTGGGGGCCGGGGCCTGAAAGGGCGCCAGTATACCGGGGTTGGCGGCCGCGCTCTGAATGGCCAGCCGCCCGATCACGCACAGCCGCTGACACCGCGCTAACCCACGCAGCGCCGACAATGCGGTTCTGTTCCCCGCAACGAGATGGAAACGATGGCCGAGTGGATCACCCTGGATACGCATCACGGCCCGGTACGGGCCTGGCACGCCCTGCCGGAGGGCACCCCGCGTGGCGGGCTGGTGGTGGTGCAGGAAATTTTCGGCGCCAACCCGCACATCCGCGGCGTGGCCGAGCGCTTCGCGGTCGAAGGCTATGCGGTGCTGGCGCCGTCCTTTTTCGACCTGATTGACGGCACAGAAGCCGATCCGGACGCCCTGCCCTATGACGCCGACGGCGTGAAGCAGGGCCTGGAACGGGTGACCGCACTGGGCATGAAGAAGGCGCTGGAGGTGGTCCGTGCCGCAGCGACCCGGCTGGCCCCCTACGGCAAGGTCGGCACGGTGGGCTACTGCTGGGGCGGCACGGTGGCGATGCTGTCGGCCCTGCGCCTGGGCCTGCCATCGGTCAGCTACTACGGTGCGCGCAACGTCCAGTTCCTGGATGAGACACCCAAGGCCCCGGTGATCTTCCACTTCGGTGCCCAGGACAAGAGCATTCCGCCGGAGGCCGTGCAGGCCCATCGCGAGAAGCTGCCGCAGATGGCCACCTTCGTCTATCCGGCCGACCACGCCTTCAACCGGGAGGTCGGACATGCGTATGATCCAGACAGCGCCACCCTGGCGCTGCAACGCACCCTGGACTTCTTCTCGGAGCATCTTGGATGAGCGAATTCGAACTCGATTCACGCCTGGCCACCGATAGCGTGCTGGTGGCGGAAGGACCGTTGTCGCAAGTGCGGCTGATGAACGACGAACGATTCCCCTGGCTGGTGCTGGTACCGCGCCTGGCCGGGGTGACCGAGTGGATCGAGCTGGACGGCGAGCAGCAGGACAAGCTGCGCACCGAGCTCAACCGCGCCTGCAAGGCCCTGAAGGGCTCCGACGGGGTGGAAAAGATCAACATCGGGGCGCTGGGCAACATCGTGCGCCAGCTGCACTTCCATGTGATCGGCCGCCATGACGGCGACCCCGCGTGGCCGGGCCCGGTCTGGGGCAGTGGCCCCGCGCACCGCTACGAGCCGGGTGCGCTGGACCAGCATGTCGCCTACTGGAAGGAACGGCTAGGATATCCAGCCCAGTCCTGAGCGTTTGCCGACCCGATGCGATTCAACCTCGTTGCCGCCGTCCTGCTGATCCTGATCGGCCTGTTCATGCTCGCCAGCAACCTCGGCTGGACGCACCTGAACCTGTCCAAGCTGCTGTTGACCTGGTGGCCGGTGGCACTGGTGGGCGTGGGCATCGCGATGCTGTTCGGTCGCGGGAAATAAGCTGGCGCCGGGCCATGCCCGGCGAGCGCAGCGTGTGGCCGCACCCATGAAAACGCCGGGCATGCCCGGCGTTTTCGTCATGCGATGGCGCGCCGCTCAGGTCCGCGGCAGGGTCACGCCGGTCTGGCCCTGGTACTTGCCACCACGATCGCGGTACGACGTCTCGCAGATGTCATCGGCGGCCGCCTGGAAGAACAGCATCTGCGCCACGCCTTCATTGGCGTAGATGCGCGCTGGCAGCGGCGTGGTGTTGCTGAATTCCAGGGTGACGTGGCCTTCCCACTCCGGCTCCAGCGGGGTCACGTTGACGATGATGCCGCAGCGCGCGTAGGTGCTCTTGCCCAGGCACACCACCAGGGTGTCGCGCGGGATGCGGAAGTACTCCACGGTGCGCGCCAACGCGAAGCTGTTGGGCGGGATGATGCATTCATCGCCGACGATATCCACGAAGCTGCCCGGATCGAAGTGCTTGGGATCGACGATGGTCGAGTTGATGTTGGTGAACACCTTGAACTCGCGCGAGCAGCGCACGTCGTAGCCGTAGCTGGAGGTGCCATAGCTGACGATGCGCTCGCCGTTGGCCTGCTTGACCTGCCCGGCCTCGAACGGCTCGATCATGCCGTGCTGCTCGGACATGCGGCGGATCCAACGGTCACTCTTGATGCTCATGCTTTGTCCTGGGGTACGAGGGGGCGCGAGGATTCTAGCAGGGGGCCGGGCGTCGCCGGCGGCCCCTGCCCTGGCACTTACAGCAGCGACGACAGGATCGGGATCGAGGCACGCGGACGCTTGCCAACCTCCTCGATCAGGCGCTGGGCGGCATGGCGGTAGGCCTGGGCCGGGACCGAATCCGGCTGGGCCACGGTGATCGGGGTACCGGAATCGCCCTGCTCGCGGATGCCGATCTGCAGCGGCAACGAACCCAGCAACGGCACGCCGTACTGCGCGGCCATGCGCTCGCCGCCGCCCTCGCCGAACAGGTGCTCGACATGCCCGCAGCTGCTGCAGGTATGCACCGCCATGTTCTCGACGATGCCGAGCACCGGCACCTCGACCTTCTCGAACATCTTCAGCGCCTTCTTCGCATCCAGCGTGGCGATGTCCTGCGGGGTGGTGACGATCACCGCGCCGGCCAGCGGGATCTTCTGGGTCAGGGTCAGCTGGATGTCACCGGTGCCCGGTGGCAGGTCGATCAGCAGGTAGTCCAGGTCATCCCACAGGGTGTCATTGAACAGCTGGGTCATCGCCGAGGTGGCCATCGGTCCACGCCAGATCATCGGCGTGTCTTCTTCGATCAGGTAGCCGATCGACATGGTGTCCACGCCGAACGCACGCAGCGGCTCGATGCTCTTGTTGTCGGGGCTTTCCGGGCGACCGGACAGGCCCAGCATGGCCGGCACGCTCGGCCCGTAGATGTCCGCATCAAGCACGCCCACGCGTGCGCCGAGCTGCTGCAGGGCCACGGCCAGATTGACCGCAGTGGTCGACTTGCCGACGCCGCCCTTGCCCGAACCAACCGCGATCACGTTGCGGATGCGGGCATGCGGCGTAAGTCCCTTCTGGACCTGGCTTGCATGGGGACGGCGGGGAGAACTGTTCACAACGAGCACCGGCGGGGTCAGGGGGAATAACCGAGCATCATACAAGCTGGACGTAACCTGACTGAAATTCAGGATTGCTACAGATTCGTGCACAGATTGTTAAGTTCATGTTACGTTCGACCCGCACTGTTTTGGGCTGCGGAGCTGGCATTTCCAGCCCGCGCGATGGCGCATGCGCAGTGCCGTTTTTGTTTTTGCTCTCCAATGGAACTACATGAACTACGTAAGCAACACCGCACGTCGCAACACGCTCGCCGTCGCCCTGATTTCCGCTCTGATGGCCGCCGCCCCGGCAATGGCCCAGGACAAGGCGACCAACCTGGACAAGATCACCGTCACCGGTTCGCTGATCCCGCAGACCCAGGTTGAAACCCAGACCCCGGTGATGTCCATCACCGCCCAAGACATCCAGACCCGCGGCTTCAGCAGTGTTGCTGAAGTGCTGCAGCAGTCGTCGCTGACCACCGGCGGCCTGCAGGGTGGCCAGACCTCGGGTTCGTTCACCCAGGGCGCCGAAGCTGCCGGCATGTTCGGCCTGAACCCGGGCTACACCAAGTACCTGATCAACGGCCGCCCGATGCTCTCGTATCCGGCGCTGTACAACGGCAGCGAAACCTTCAACAACATCAGCGGCATTCCGATCGACATCGTCGAGCGCATCGAAGTGCTGCCGGGCGGCCAGTCCTCGCTGTACGGCTCGGACGCAATCGCCGGTGTGGTCAACATCATCCTGAAGGAGCGCATGGACGGCGGCACCATGACCCTCCGTGGCGGCACCTACACCGAAGGCGGTGGCAGCAACATCCGCTTCAGCGCCGCCAAGGGCATCAACGCCTTCGACGACCGCTTCCATGCACTGTTCAACGTGCAGATCGAGAACGGCAGCCCGATCTGGGGCTACCAGCGCGACATCACCCGCCAGAACAACCCGGTCGGCTACACCGCCCAGGTTCCGTCGAACGACTTCGCCGTCATCACCAACGCTGACAACAAGCTGCTGATGATGGACCCGAGCCGTTGCGCGAACGTCGCTGGGCTGTATGACGGCACCACTGTGGTCGGCCAGCGCCCGTCGGGCGAGTCCTGCGGTTCGGTGTACAGCGCCGGCTACAAGACCCTGAAGAACGGCAAGAACAGCGGCCAGTTCTACTCGTCGATGACCTTCGACGTGAACGACAACTTCCAGCTGTTCGCCGATGTGCTGTACAGCAAGGAAAAGACCGAGTTCACCTCCGGCTCCAGCGCCCTGTGGTGGGGCACCAAGTCGAGCCTGGGCAGCTTCTACGACCAGGGCCTGGGCAAGGTCGTGAACCTGCAGCGCGCCTTCGCGCCGGAAGAAATCGGCCCGGGCCACTACAACAACATCATGAACTCCGACGAAAGCCGTGCCTACCAGGTCACCCTGGGCGGCAAGGGCATGGTCGGCGACTGGGACTACAGCGCCAGCTTCACCCGTGGTGAGTACCGCCTGGACCAGAACCGCTTCGTGCGCTGGAAGGACAAGATCGATGGCTTCTTCCGCGAAAACGTACTGGGCCCGCGCCTGGGCACCTCGGCTGGCGGCTTCGGCATCTACAACCCGGACTACGCGGCCTTCTACTCGCCGATCACTCCGGACCAGTTCGCCAGCTTCACCGGCTACGGTACCCACCGCAGCAAGACCTGGCAGAACCTGGGCCGCGTGCAGGTGACCAACGGCTCGCTGTTCAGCCTGCCGGGCGGTGACGCCGGCCTGGCCGTCGTGCTGGAAGGTGGCAGCGAAGGTTGGGACTACTCGCCGGACCAGGCGTTCGTCAAGGGCAACGTGTGGGGCACCACCGCCGTCGCCGGCGCCGGCCACCGCAGCAACTACGCGGTCACCAGCGAGCTGCGCATGCCGCTGCACGACAAGCTGACCGTCAGCGCGTCGGGCCGCTATGACGCCTTCAAGATCGCCGACAAGACCGTCGACAAGGCCACCTACAGCATCGGTCTGGAATTCCGTCCGATCGAGAGCCTGCTGCTGCGTGGCAAGTACGGTACCGCCTTCCGCGCGCCGACCCTGTCCGATGCCTTCCAGGGCATGAGCGGTTCGTACTCGTCCGGCCAGAACGACTACTACCGCTGCAGCCAGCTGGGCTACGGCCTGCGTGACGAGGCCTGCTCGTTCTACAAGAACACCTCGGTGTACAGCGAAAAGTCCGGCAACCCGGACCTGAAGCCGATCACCGCCGACGTCTGGAGCGCAGGCGTGGTGTGGGCTCCGGTCAGCAACTTCTCGCTGTCGGCCGACTACTACAACTGGAAGATCAAGAACGAGGTCAAGACCCTCAGCAGCGACCAGCTGCTGCTGGCCGAGTACCAGTGCCACAACGGCCTGCCGAACAACACCTCGGCCAGCTGCGGTGACGTGACCAACTGGGTGTCCCGCGATGCCGGTGGCAACCTGACCCGCGTGTACACGCCGAAGCTCAACGTTGCCAGCCAGAACCTAGAAGCGGTGACCGTGGCGGCCAAGTACCAGCAGGATATCGGCCGCTTCGGCTCGCTGATGTTCTCCGGCAACTACACCAACATGCTGAAGCGTGAAGTGCAGCCGATGCCGGGTGCCGCCAAGCTGGATCTGCTGAGCGATCCGTACAACATGTGGTACTACGACAACTTCGCGAAGGTCCGCGGCGATCTGTCGGTGGCCTGGAACATCGCCAAGTTCACCACCACCGTGTACGCCAACTACGTCGGCAGCACCCCGAACTACCTGGCCTACACCGGCCGCAGCTACGGCTACGTCCACTCCTCCGGCGCCAAGGCCGGCAAGTGGGGTTCGTACACCACGTACAACCTGAGCATGAACTACCAGGCACAGGAAGATCTGGTCCTGTCGCTGATGGTCAACAACGTGTTCAACAAGCTGCCGGAAGGCCAGCGCTACAACTACCCGGGCAACGAATCGACCCCGTTCAATGACGGCTTCTACAGCGTCTACGGCCGCCAGATCTCGGCCCAGGTCAAGTACAACTTCTGATCCCGTCGTTTTCCGGGCTTCGTGTCTGGACCAGGCCCCGCTTCGGCGGGGCCTTTTTTTTGGTTCCAGGAAGCCTTCGGTAAGGCATTGATGCAGAAGCAGCAAATGCACTACGAAAGAATGCCCTTCATATCGCCATCTTTTGAAACACTCCAAAACAATTGGCGTTAGTCATTGATATATCGCCATTTTTCAGGCAAAAGCCCGATTGACGAAATGACGATCGTGTGTTCACTGCGTTAAGTGCGTGTTACGGTCCGGCTGAATGGAATGCAACTGAACAGATCGTTAAGCCGACACGGAAGCCGGTAGCCAAGACATCGCTCACTACGGGGATTTTCCATGTCTCGCCATCGTTCCACACTCTCGCGCCACCCACTGACGCTCGCCCTGCTCGGCACACTGCTCGCCTCCGGCACGGCCCTGGCGCAAAGCGGCAACGCACCGACCCAGCTTGACCGCGTGACGGTCACCGGTTCGCTGATTCCGCAGACCGAGATCGAGAACCACACACCGGTCCTGACCGTGACCGCCGAAGACATCCAGACCCGCGGCTTCACCAGCGTTGCCGATGTCCTGCAGCAGTCCTCGCTGTCCACTGGCGGCCTGCAGGGTGGCCAGACCTCGGCCTCGTTCACCCAGGGCGCCGAAGCCGCCGGCATGTTCGGCCTCAGCCCGGGTTACACCAAGTACCTCATCAACGGCCGCCCGATGCTTTCGTATCCGGCGCTGTACAACGGCGGCGATACGTTCAACAACATCAGCGGCATTCCGATCGACATCGTCGAGCGCATCGAGATCCTGCCGGGCGGCCAGTCCTCACTGTATGGCTCCGATGCGATCGCTGGCGTGGTCAACATCATCCTCAAGGAACGCATGGATGGTGGCGTCCTCAACGTCCGTGGCGGCGCCTACAGCGAAGGCGGCGGCAACAGCTTCCGCTTCAGCGGCGCCCGCGGCTTCAATGGTGTCGATGACCGCTTCCACGCGCTGGTCAATGTGCAGTACGAAAAGACCAGCCCGATCTGGGGCTACCAACGCGATCTGACCAAGGTCAACAATCCCGACGGCTACAGCCCGCAGTACGTCTCCAACGATTTCCTGGTGCTGCTGCCGGCCAACAACAACCGTTACGCGATGATGGACCCGAACCTGTGCGCCAACGTCGCCGGGCAGTTCGATGGCACCACCGTGCTCGGCACCCGGCCCACCGGCCAGGCATGCGGCTCGACCTATGGCACCGGCTACAAGACCATCAAGAACGGCAAGGAAAGCGCGCAGATCTACAGCTCTGCCACCTTCGACGTGAATGACAATTTCCAGCTGTTCGGCGATGCGCTGTACAGCCTGGAAGAGGTCAAGTACGCGACGGGTTCCGGCTACACCTGGTGGGGCACCTCTTCCGGTTGGGGCCGCTTCTACGACCAGGCCAGCGGCCAGTACATGAACCTGCAGCGCGTGTTCGCCCCGGAAGACATCGGCGGCGCCGGCTACCGCGACATCATGAACACCGACCGCAACAAGGCCTATCAGGTGACGCTGGGCGGCCGCGGCACGGCCGGCAACTGGGACTACAGCCTCAGCTTCACCCGCGGCGAGTACAAGCTGACCGAGCGCAACTTCGTGCGCTGGAATGACCCGATCAACGATTACTTCGAACAGCGCGTGCTCGGCCCGGTGCTGGGAACCACCAGCACCGGCTACGACATCTACAGCCCGAACTGGGAAGCCTTCTACGCGCCGCTGCCGGCCGGTGACTTCCAGACCTTCACCGGCTACAGCTACAGCCAGAGCCGCACCTGGCAGAACCTGGCCCGTGCACAGGTCACCAATGGATCACTGTTCAAGCTGCCCGGCGGCGACGCCGGCCTGGCCGTGGTCGTTGAAGGTGGAAGCGAAGGCTGGGACTACAGCCCCGATCCGGGCCTGATGGATGGCAGCGTCTGGGGCACCACGGCGGTCTCCGGTGCTGGCCACCGCAGCAACTATGCGGTGACCGGCGAACTGCGCCTGCCGCTGCATGACATGCTGACGGTGACCGGTTCCGGTCGCTACGACGCCTTCAAGATCGGCAGCAACACCGTCGACAAGTCCACCTACAGCATCGGCGTCGAGTTCCGTCCGATCGAAAGCCTGCTGTTCCGCGGCAAGTACGGTACGGCGTTCCGCGCTCCGACGCTGTCCGACGCGTTCCAGGGCCGTAGCGGCTACTACGCCAACGGCTCCACCGACTACTACCGCTGCGGCCAGTTGGGCTACGACCCGGCCAACACCACCGGTTGCCCGTATGACAGCGTCTCGGTGTTCGGCACCCGCGCCGGTAACCCGGACCTGGAGCCGATCACCGCCGACGTCTGGAATGCAGGTGTTGTGTGGGCACCGATCAACAACCTGTCGCTGTCGGTGGACTACTACAACTGGAAGATCAAGAACGAGGTCGATACGCTCAGCTCCGACCAGCTGCTGCTGGCCGAGTACTACTGCCGTGGCGGCCAGGCCAACAACACCTCGGCCAGCTGCCAGAACGTCAACGACTGGATCACCCGCGATGCGTCCGGCGTGCTGGACGAGATCTACACCCCGAAGATGAACGTCGCCCGCCAGAACCTGGAAGCGCTGACCGCCAGCTTCAAGTACGTGCACGACATGGGCCGCTTCGGTTCGCTTCAGTTCTCGGGCAACTACACCGACATGCTCAAGCGCGAACTGCAGCCGCAGCCGGGCGATGAGTTCCTGGACCTGCTGCGTGACCCATACGCGATGTGGGTATACGACTCGTACGCCAAGGTGCGCGCCGATGGTTCGGTCGGCTGGGCCAAGGACAAGTGGACCACCACCCTGTACGCCAACTACATTGGCAAGACGCCGAACTACATGGCGTACGTGGGCAATGGCTACGACTACGTCCACAGCTCCGGCTACAAGGCAGGCAAGTGGGGCTCCTACACCACTTACAACCTGAGCGTGAACTACCGTGCGTTGGACAACCTGACCCTGTCGCTGATGGTCAACAACGTGTTCAACAAGATGCCGGACAACCAGCGCTTCAGCTTCGCCGGCACCAGCGGCCAGCCGTACAACAATTACCTGTACAACGCCTACGGGCGTGCCATCTATGTGCAGGCCAAGTACGAGTTCGGCGATCACTGATCCAGGCCCTTGCCGCACCAAAGACCCCGCCCCCGGCGGGGTCTTTTTTTGCTGGTCGCCCCTCCAGGGCGTGACGCGCGCCCGGGCATTCACGCCAAGTTGACTGGATTCACGTCTTCGTTCATCTTCAGGTCATATTGATGTGCCCGCCACAAGGACCCTGCCGACCATGGAACTGCGCTTGTCCCCCGCCCGCCTTGGCGCCGCCGCACTGGCGGCGCTGTGCATTGCCCCTGCCCTCGCAAGCCCTCTGCCAGCCGAGGATTTCGCCAAGATCCCCACCATCCAGTCGGTCACCATGAGCGCCGACGGCAAGCAGCTGGTCGCGATCGTCGCCGCGCCCGGCAGCGACAACAGCGATACCGCCCTGGCCAACTGGAACCTGGATAACCTCGGCGCCGGTCCGGTCGCCATCACGCCATCCGGTGACCGGATGAAGTTCATCGCGGCAAGCGCACTGAAGGCGGGACGCAACCTCGTCATCGGGCGCCAGGAATGGACAGGCAAACTCGGCGGCTGCGGTGAAGGCAACAGTACGGGAGCCACCAAGACCTTCCTGACCAAGGCCTACCTCACCGACGCCACCCAGACCAAGTTCGACGAGGCGTTCGCCAACAACACCCGCACGCTCGGGGTCAGCCCCGAGACCCTTCGCTGCCTCGAACTTGCGGGTACCGCCTCGCTCGTCCATGGGCTGCCGCTGGATGCAGACAGGGTCATCATCAGCCAGCTCAATGAGGCCACGCTGCAGGCCAACTACTACCGCTTCAACCTGCGCACGGGCCAGACCGAACTGCTGTTCAAAGGCAGCTCCCGCACGTCACCCGGCCTGTTCCATCCCCGCACAGGTGAAGTCCTTACCCAGACCCAGGTCGAATCCGCCGGCTCCGACGATTTCGAACAACGCATTCTGATCAAGAACAGCGCCGGCCAGTTCGAAGTGCACGCCCCCCTGACCACCCGACTGAGCGAACGCTATACGGTGGAAGTCGTCGGCATAGACGATGACAGCGGCAAGCTGTACGTGCTGACCGACCAGTTCTCGGATCTGGTGCAGGCGCGACTGTACGATCCTGCCAAAAAGGAGTTCGACAAGGAGCCTCTGGCCGCCCATCCATCCTTCTCGATCAGTTCACTGATCCTGGGCACGCGCAAGAGCAACTTCAACCAGGTCCTCGGCTTCTATATCGACGGTCCGCAGCGACAGGCCGTGTACGTGGATCCGCAGATGAAGGCCCTGCAGGAGGGCCTGCAGAAAGCCTATCCCGGCCTGAGCATCTACATCACCGGCTACAACGACGACCTTTCGCGCGTCCTGTTCACCACGGAAAGCAACCGCAACCCGAAGAGCTACTTCATCCTGGCCGATCGCAAGAATGTCGTGCCGCTGGGCAGCGAGCGCCCCTGGGTGGACAGCAAGCAGATCGGTGAACAACGCTGGGTGACCTACACCGCACGCGATGGGCTGCAGATTCCAGCGATTCTGGATCTCCCGCCGGGCTGGAAGCAGGGCGACGGCCCGCTGCCGGCACTCGTTCATCCGCACGGCGGGCCGTGGGCACGCGACTACACCGGCTGGGATGCATCCGGCTGGGTGCCGTTCTTCACTTCGCGCGGCTACGCCGTGTTGCGTCCTCAGTACCGCGGCAGCGCCGGCCTTGGCCGCAAGCTCTGGCTGGCAGGTGACGCCGAGTGGGGCCAGAAGATGCAGGACGACAAGGATGACGGCGCCGCCTGGCTGGTCTCACAGGGCATCGCCGCCAAGGACCGTATCGCGATCTTCGGCTATTCCTACGGCGGCTTCGCGGCTGCCGCCGCGACAGTGCGCAGCCCCTCCCCTTACCAGTGCGCCATCGCTGGCGCCCCGGTCACCGATCTTGGCCGGCTGGGCACCTCCTGGAGCCAGAACCGCCTGCAACGCATTCTGCAGGGGCGCACGGTGAAGGGCATGGACCCGATGCAGAACACTGCGAAGGCCACGATTCCTCTGCTGACCTTCGTCGGCGACCGTGACGTACGCACGCCGTCCTTCCATGCGAGGAACTTCTACAACGGCGTACAGGGCAAGGTCCCAGCCCGGTTCGAGCTGATCCCCGACATGCCGCACAGCATGCCGTGGTACCCCGCGCACTTCCGGACGACATTGACGCTCATGGCCGACTACCTGAGCAAGGATTGCGGCCCCGGCGGCCTCTGATCCCTCCCCGGGCACCCTCGCTTTCACCAAGCCCCTGCCGGCCAGGCAGGGGCTTTTTCATGCCCCAAATACTGAATTTCCCCATAACAACAGCAAGTTAAGAGATTTTAATATTCATGTTGCATTTACTTTACGCGACTCATACACTCCATTAACCGAAGCATAACAAGTGGGGATCAAAACGAAATGCGCAACGCCAACCGCCAATCAAAGCCAAGCCGCGTCCCGTTGACTCTTGCTGTGCTGGCCTGCCTGCAGGTCGCACCGGCTCTGGCCCAGGAATCCACCCAGCAGGAAGCAAAGGCGTCAAGCAGCTCAAGCGCTTCCACCCGCGCAACCGATCTTGACAAGGTTACGGTCACCGGCTCCCTGATCCGCCGTGCGGACTACGAGACCACTTCGCCGGTGTTCACGATCAACGCCGAAACCAATGCGAAGCAGGGCCAGGTCAACGTGGCCGAGTTCCTGCAGAAGTCGGCCATCGGTTCGGCCGAAACCCAGATCACCCACCAGTTCGGCGGCTTCGTCGTGGACGGCGGCACCGGCGTACAGACCGTGTCGCTTCGCGGCCTGGGCGCCAACCGCACCCTGGTGCTGCTCGATGGCCAGCGCCCCGGCCCGGCCGGTACCCGTGGCGCCGTCGGCGCCTTCGACCTGAACGTCATTCCCACCGCCATCCTGCAGCGTGCCGAGATCGTGAAGGACGGTTCGTCCTCGATCTATGGTTCCGACGCCGTGGCCGGTGTGGTCAACCTGATCACCAAGAAGAACATCGAGCGCCCGGAGCTGACCGTTACCGGCCGCGTCCCGACCGAAGGCGGCGGTGAAGTGTTCTCGGCGTCGCTTGCCAATGGCTGGAACTTCGAGAAGGGCAGCATCATCGCTGCCGTCGAGTGGTATCAGCACAACGAGCTGACCCGTGGCGACCGCGACTTCCTCAACTGCAGCAACGACCTGGTCAAGGACGCCGACGGCAACCGCATCGACCGCGAAGATCGTTCGCTCAATGCCGGTACGCCGCTGGCCAACTGTGTCAACATGCTGCACAACGTGGTCGACATCGGCAGCACCCGCTATGTGCCGTCGGGTGATGGCACCACTGTCGGCCCGCTGCCGGGCTACCGCCCGCGCAAGACCCAGAGCTACGCGCGCGGCCAGGCCTTCTTCGATGAGCCGGTGAACTTCGCGCGCTGGGGCCAGGGCCACATCATCAACAAGCAGGAGCGGAAGACCGCCTACGTGGCCACCGACTTCGGCTTCGATTCGGTCAACTGGAAGACCCAGTTCCTGTTCAACCGTCGCGAAACCGAGACGTTCTCCTGGCGCCAGTTCTTCCCGTATGCCTACATCCCGGGTACCGAGATCGTCGCCAACCCGGTGATGCTGTTCAAGTCCCAGCAGGATGTCACCGTCGATTACTTCTACGCCGCCACCAAGCTTGACGGCCTGTTCAAGGGCACCGACACCTGGGCGTGGGAAGTCAACGCGAACTTCAGCCACTCCAGTGGCAAGTACGGCAATCTGGCCATCCAGGCCTCCAAGAGCGGCGACCTGGACTACACCGACGCGCCGCCGGCGGTGAACTACTTCGACCCGGACTACCTGAGCGGCCGCAAGGTCGACGAGCTGGTCGACAAGCTCGGTGCGTGGGACTGGGGCAAGACCACTTACAAGCAGGCTACCATCAACGCCATCGTCAGCGGCGACCTGTTCGAGATGCCGGCCGGTGCGGTCGGTTTTGCGGGCGGCCTGGAATACCGCTATTACTCGCTCAACGACCAGCCGAGCGAACTGTCCCGCACTGGCGACATCTGGGGCTCGTCCTCGGCTGATGTGACCAAGGGCAACGACAAGGTCAAGGAAGCCTTCGTCGAGTTCGACGTGCCACTGCTGAAGGGCCTGCCGGCGGTGGAATCGCTGAGCCTGAACGCCTCGGGTCGCGTGTTCAAGTACGACAACGTTGCCGATTCGGACAATGTCTGGAAGGTCGGCCTGAACTGGCAGGTCATTCCGTCGCTGCGTCTGCGCGGTTCGATCGGCACCTCCTACCGCGCGCCGGGCCTGTACGAGCTGTACCTTGGCAACGAGACTGGTTTCTTCCAGCAGGCGAACGATCCGTGCGTACGCTGGGGTGAAAGCTCCAATACCAATTACCAGGCCAACTGTGCGGCCGCAGGTATCCCGGCCGACTATGCCGGCGGCGGCAGCAGCGGCACGGTGTACCGCCAGGGCGGTGGTAATTCGCTGATTCCGGAAACTTCGCGTGCGAAGACCGCCGGTATCGTGTTCACCCCGACCTTCGCCAACCTGAGCGTGGCCATCGATTACTTCGACTACGAAGTGAGCAATGAAATCGCGCAGCTGGGCAGCACCAACGTCATGCGTGGCTGCTACGGCGGCACGGTGTACCCGAACAGCTACTGCGATCTGCTGACCCGCAATCCGGCCAGTGCTACCCAGCCGTATGCGGTGACCCAGATCCAGAACAAGTTCATCAACATCAACAAGCAGCGCACCCGTGGCTACGACCTGACCGCAAACTTCGACCACGATTTCTCGTTCGGCAAGTTCTCGGCCGAGACCCAGGTCACCTACACGATCGAAGACACCCAGGAAGTGTTCTCCAGCGCAGCTGCGAGCGGCCTGGAATCCTCGGAGCTGCTGGGTGACATCGGCCGTCCGAAGGTGGTGGGCAACCTGGCGCTGAGCCTGACCCGCGGTGACTGGTCGTACAACTGGCTGACCACCTACATCCACAAGACCGAAGACATCGATCTGAGCCCGGTGTTCACCTACCAGGGTCGTCCGAACTCCTATCGTGACATCGTGGCCGACTCGCGCATCTACCACACCGCTTCGGTCAGCTACGCGCAGGCCGATTGGGAAATCCTGGTGGGCGTCAGCAACATCTTCAACAAGACCCCGCCGTTGGTTTCCATCGGTGTCGCCGATTCCCGCTACGGCAACGTACCGGCCTTCGCCACCCAGTACGACTACTACGGCCGCACCCCGTTCGTGCGTCTGAAGTACAAGTTCTGATCCACGCCTGATCGCAGTACCCCGACAGACCCGGCTTTTGCCGGGTCTGTCTTTTCCGGGCCACGAAGCGGCCCCCTTGCGCCCGGCCATGACCTTCGACACCCTTGCAGGGCAGGCCGGCGGCGTATTGTTCGGCCCACGGCCGTCCCCGCGGCCCTTCCCTGACTCACTCGGCCTGGAGGCCATCAAAGTGACCCGTACTCCCAAGATCGTGCTGCTGACCCTGGCCGTTTCGGCCGCGCTGGTCGGCTGCGGCAAGAACGAAACCCCGGCCAAGGATGCCACCGCCTCCACGCCGGCTGCGGCCGAAGCCACCAACTACACGCTGGACGAGAGCAAGCTGCCGGCCTACAACGCCTTCCAGCCCAGCGATCTGGATGCCAGCAAGGACGCCTGTGGCGCCTTCGGCGACTACGTCAACAGCAAGTGGCTGGCCGCCAATGAAATTCCGGGCGACCGCACCAGCTGGGGCGCGTTCACCATCCTCGACGAGCGTTCGGTGGCCGTACAGCACCAGTTGGCTGAACAGGTCGCGCAGGTCAAGAACCCGAACCATATCGAGAAGATCGTCGGCGACCTGTGGGCCACCGGCATGGACGAAGCCAAGATCAATGCCCAGGGCATCGAGCCGCTGAAGGCCGACCTGACCGCGATCGACGGCCTGCAGGACAAGGCGGCCATCGCCGACTACCTGCGCAGCAGCGCGGCCAAGGGTGACAACGTCCTGTTCGGCTTCGGCGCCGAAGCCGACTTCAAGAACTCGGCCGTCAACCTGGCCTACGCCAGCCAGGGCGGCCTGGGCCTGCCGGACAGCACCTACTACACCGATGCCAAGAACGCCGACAAGCTGAAGGCCTACCAGGCACACGTCGCCAAGGTGCTGGAGCTGTCCGGCGTCGCCGCTGCCGACGCTGCCAAGCAGGCCGAGGACGTGGTCAAGTTCGAGACCCGCCTGGCCAAGGCCTCCAAGTCGCGCGTGGAGCTGTCGCGCAACGTCGAGCTGTACTACAACCCGGTCACCCTGGCTGACGCCGACAAGCTGACCCCGAACTTCAGCTGGACCGAGTTCTTCAAGTCGCAGGGCGTAGCCGCGCCGGAGAAGTTCTCGCTGGCCATGCCGGCCTTCCATGAGGAAGTGAGCAAGGCGCTGGGCGATACCGATCCGTCGGTGTGGCGCGCCTACCTGCGCTTCCACACCGTGGACAGCGCCTCGCCGTACCTGGCCGATGCCTTCGTGCAGGAGAACTACGAGTTCTACGGCAAGACCCTCAACGGCCAGAAGGAACAGAAGCCGCGCTGGAAGCGCGTGCTGGGCACCATCGAGAACGACGCCGGTGAAGCCTTCGGCCAGCTGTACGTGAAGGTTGCCTTCTCGCCGGAAGCCAAGGCGAAGATGGAAGAGCTGGTGAAGAACCTGGCCGCTTCGCTGAAGGAACGCATCCAGGGCCTGAGCTGGATGAGCGATGAAACCAAGGCCAAGGCCATCGCCAAGTGGGAAACCTTCACCCCGAAGATCGGTTACCCGGACAAGTGGCGTGACTGGGCGGGCCTGCAGACCCAGCGCGACAGCTACCTGGGCAATGTGCGCGCAGCCAGTGAGTTCAACTACAAGTTCAACCTGTCCAAGATCGGCAAGCCGGTGGACAAGACCGAGTGGGGCATGACCCCGCAGACGGTCAACGCCTACTACAACCCGCTGCAGAACGAGATCGTGTTCCCGGCCGCCATCCTGCAGCCGCCGTTCTTCGATCCGAAGGCCGACGACGCACTGAACTATGGCGGCATCGGTGCGGTGATCGGCCACGAAATGACCCATGGTTACGACGACCAGGGTGCACGCTTCGGGCCGACCGGCAACATGGAAGACTGGTGGACCGCCGCTGACAAGAAGAACTTCGAAGGCTTGACCGGCAAGCTGGTCAAGCAGTTCGACCAGTACAAGGTCGACGGCCAGGCCGTGAACGGTCACCTGACCCTGGGCGAGAACATCGCCGACCTGGGCGGCCTGGCTACCGCCTACGACGCGCTGCAGAAGGCCTCCGCCGGCAAGGAAGATGCAAAGGTCGATGGCTTCACCCGCGACCAGCGCTTCTTCTTCAACTGGGCCACCGTGTGGCGCACCAAGTACACCCCGGAAAACGCCAAGGTCCGCCTGGCCACTGACCCGCACGCGCCGGCGCAGTTCCGCGCCATGGGTGCGCCGTCGAACCTGCCGACCTTTGCCGCGGCCTTCCAGTGCAAGGCCGGTTCGCCGATGGCCCGCGCCGGCGAGCAGCAGGTGGTGATCTGGTAAGCCCTGGCTGATGCCAAGGTAGACCTGCAGAGGCCCGGGAATTCCCGGGCCTTTGTTTTTTTGCCGCGCCCGTCATCCACGCATGGCGTGGATCTGCTGCGCCTGTGCAGGCCCACGCCGTTGGTAGATGCCGACCTTGGTCGGCGCACGGCACGGCGGAGCCACCGTGATGCGTGCATGCGATGTCGATGCCACACACCCGGTAGCGCCGGGCCATGCCCGGCGGATGCGCCGTGATGCGTGCATGCCGCGCCCATGCGCGGCTTGCTATAGTGCGCGCGCCCTCAATCCATCACGGATTCGTTCCACATGCCCAATTTCCGTCCGCTTGCCATCGCCCTGGGCATCAGCCTGGCGACTCTGGTCCCGACCCACGATGCCTTCGCCGCCAAGAAAAAGGCCGCGCGTGCCCCGGCTGTCAGTGCCCAGTGCAGCGACTTCTACGACGCCACCAATGCAGGCTGGCTGAAGGCCAACCCGGTGCCGCAGACCGGCGCCACCACCGCGCTGGGCCAGCTGGTCGACCGCAGCCGCCAGCAGCAGCGTGAACTGCTCGACGCAGCGATGAAGGCGCCGCAGGGCAACGTGCAGAAGCTGCTGGGTGACTTCTGGGCCAGTGGCCTGGACGAAGCGGCCGTGGAAGCAGACGGCTCCAACCCGATCGCCCCGCTGCTGACCCGCATCAACGCCATCAAGAAGGCCAAGGATGTGCCGGCCTCGATCGCCGCACTGCACCAGGTCGGCATCCCGGTGGCATTCAACTTCGGCCCCGACGTCGATCTGAAAGCGCTGGACCGTCACATCGGCTACTTCATGCAGGGCGGCATGGGCCTGCCGGATCCGGCGTTCTATACCCGCACCGACGCCGACACCGTGGCGCTGATGGGCCGCTACCGCAACTACGTCAAGCAGATCCTGGCGCTGACCGGCACCCCGGCGGCCAAGCTGGATGCCGAGTCGCAGGCGGTGATCGCGCTGGAAACCGAGCTGGCACGCAATGCGCAGTCGCTGGCCGGCATCAACAACCCGTTCAACAACTACGCGCCGATCTCCACCAAGGAGCTCAACAGCCGCTACCGCAACCTGCAGCTGGATGCCTTCCTGAAGGCACAGGGCGTGGATGACGACCTGGTCTCGCTGGCCGACCCGGGCCTGTTCAAGCAGCTCGACGGCATGGTCACCAAGCTCAAGCCGGACCAGTGGAAGGCCTACCTGCGCTGGCGCGTGGGCGACTCGATGGCACCGTACCTGTCCAAGGCCTACCGCGATGCCGAGTTCGAATTCCGCGGCCGCGTGCTGCGTGGCGAAACCCTGCCGCCGCAGCGCTGGGAAGACGTGCTGGAGGCGATCAACGTAGCCGCTGGCCCGATGGTCGGTCGCGAATACGCTGCCCGTTACCTGTCCGCCGAAGATCGTCGCCAGGCGGCGTGGATCGTCGACAAGGTGCGCGAAGTGCAGATCGAAGCGGTCAAGAACAGCAGCTGGATGAGCACCGAAGCCAAGGCCGAAGCGCAGGCCAAGCTGGCTGCGCTGAAGATCGAGATCGGCACCCCGCTGCGCGACCTCGACTACAGCGTGCAGCCGATGGGCCGCGGTTCGTTCGGTGGCAACATGCTGATTGCTTCGACCTGGCGCCATCGCGAGGAAATGAAGCGCATCGGCAAGGGCAATGCCGACCGTCGCTGGGACGTGCTGCCGCAGCAGCCTTCGCTGGCCTACGATCTGGCCCAGAACCGCCTGATCGTCACCGCCGCGATCCTGCAGGGCCCGGTGTTCAACGCCAAGGCCGACGCCGCCGACAAGTTCGGCAGCTTCGGTGGCCTGGTCGGCCACGAGCTGACCCGCGCGATCGATGCAAAGGGCGCTCTGGTCGACGCCAAGGGTGAACTGCGCAGCTGGTGGACCCCGGCCGACAAGACCGCCTGGACCCTGCTCGGTAACCGCGTGGCCGCGCAGTACAGCGCCTACGACTTCCCGGGCGTGAAGGGTGCCAAGGTCAACGGCACGCTCACCCAGGAAGAGAACCTGGCCGACATCGCCGGTCTGGAACTGGCCTGGGCGGCGTATGTCGCGCAGGAGCCGAAGGCCAAGCAGGCCCAGCAGCAGGGCTTCTTCCGCGCCTGGTCTGCGCTGTGGGCGCAGCAGCTGGCGCCGAACGAGGCCGTACGTCGCCTGACCGCCGACATCCGTGCACCGGGCCTGTGGCGCAGCAACGGCACGCTGGCCAACCTGCCGGCCTTCGGCGCCACCTTCAGCTGCAAGGCCGGCCAGCCGATGCAGCGCAGTGAAGCCGAGCAGATCAAGGTCTGGCGCTGATCCAGCTGCCACACGGGTAACGCAGAGGGCGCCTTCGGGCGCCCTCCTTTTTTGCAGGTGCAGCACGATCCCGGATTAACACCGCGCATGCTATCGCTGCGGCTTCGTCCAACGTGGAGCCCCGACATGGCACACAAGAACACGATCTGTGTCTGGTATGACAACGGCGCGCTCGAGGCCGCCACCTTCTACGCCAGTATCCTGCCCGACAGCGCGGTGACCGCCGTGCATCACGCCCCCGGTGACTATCCGGACGGCAAGGAAGGCAACGTACTGACCGTTGAATTCACGGTCTGCGGCATCCCCTGCGTCGGCCTCAACGGCGGCACCGCGTTCAAGCACAGCGAAGCGTTTTCCTTCCAGATCCAGACCGAGGACCAGGCCGAGACCGACCGCCTGTGGAATGCGATCGTCGGCAACGGTGGCCAGGAGAGCCAATGCGGCTGGTGCAAGGACCGCTGGGGCATCTCCTGGCAGATCAGCCCGCGCATGCTCATCGAAGCGGTGACCAGCCAGGACAAGGCACTGGCCAAGCGCGCATTCAACGCGATGATGCCGATGAAGAAGATCGACATCGCCACCATCGAAGCAGCGATCAAAAAAGGGGACGGAGGGGATTAAGTCGTTTTTCCCCATTGCCGGTGACCCCATGCGAATTGCGACTTAATCCCCTCCGTCCCCTTTTTTCCGAGGTGCAGATGACCTGGGATGCGATCATCGTTGGCGGTGGCCACAACGGCCTGGTCTGCGCGGCCTATCTGGCGCGTGCCGGAAAGAAGGTGCTGGTGCTGGAACGTCGCGGCGTTCTTGGCGGAGCTGCAGTCACCGAGGAATTCCATCCCGGCTTCCGCAATTCAGTCGCCTCGTACACGGTCTCGCTGCTGCAGCCGAAGGTGATCGACGACCTGCAGCTGCATGCGCATGGGCTGCGCATCGTCGCGCGTCCGGCCAACAACTTCCTGCCATTGCCCGACGACCGCTATCTGTTGTCGGCTCCTGGCCGCACTCAGGCCGAGGTGGCGAAGTTCTCCGAGCGGGATGCGCAGCGCTTGCCCGCGTACGAGGCACGCCTGGAAATCTTCGCCGACGTATTGCGCGCATGGGCCCTGCGCGCGCCGCCCGACCTGGGTGTAGCAGGCGGTTGGCGTGCGCTGCCCGCACTATGGCAGATGGGGAAACTCGGCCGCGAACTGGCGGCGCTGGATGCGCCACTGCGGCAGGAACTGCTGGACCTGTTCACGCTGTCGGCGGCGGAGTACCTGGACCGTTGGTTCGAGAGCGAGCCGATCAAGGCGCTGTTCGGCTTTGATGGCATCGTCGGCAACTACGCAAGCCCGTATACAGCGGGCAGTGCCTACGTACTGCTGCACCACGTATTCGGCCAGTGCAATGGCGTAAAGGGTGCGTGGGGCCACGCGATCGGCGGCATGGGCGCGATCAGCCAGGCCATCGCCAGCGCGGCGCGCGAGGCCGGGGCCGAACTGTGCGTGGATGCCGGTGTGCAACAGGTACTGACCGAACAAGGCCGCGCCGTGGGGGTGGAACTGGTCAACGGCGAAACCCTGCGTGCACGCGCGGTGGTGGCCAACGTCAATCCGAAGCTGCTGTACGAACAGCTGCTGGAGCCGACGCAGGTACCCGCTGCCACACGCGAACGCATGACGAACTGGCGCTGTGGTTCCGGCACCTTCCGGATGAACGTGGCGCTGTCGCGGTTGCCGGACTTCCGTGCCCTGCCCGGCCCCGGCGATCACCTCAGCGCCGGCATCATCATGGCCCCCAGCCTGGACTACATGGACCGCGCCTGGCTGGATGCGCGCCGCGAAGGCTGGTCGCGCGAACCGATCGTAGAGATGCTGATTCCGAGCACGCTGGATGATTCACTGGCGCCGCGCGGGCAGCATGTGGCCAGCCTGTTCTGCCAGCACGTGGCGCCGGTACTGCCCGACGGGCGCCACTGGGATGATCACCGTGAGACTGTGGCGGACCTGATGATTGCCACCGTCGAACGGTATGCGCCCGGCTTTGCCGGCAGCGTGCTCGGTCGGCAGGTGCTGTCGCCGCTGGATCTGGAACGCACCTTCGGCCTGGTCGGCGGTGACATCTTCCACGGTGCACTGAGTGCCAACCAGTTGTTCTCGGCGCGGCCGATGGTCGGCCAGGCCGGCTACCGCGGCGCCCTTCCGGGTTTGTATCTGTGTGGGTCGGGTACCCATCCCGGTGGCGGTGTGACCGGTGCGCCCGGGCACAATGCCGCGCAGGTGGTGTTGCAGGATGGGTAGGTGCCAACCTTGGTTGGCACAGAGTGGCAGAGCGGACGCCAACCAAGGTTGGCATCTACCGGGTCAGATGATCCGATTCAAAGCGTGCCAACCTACCCGCGTGGGACAAGGTGTGCCGACCAACGGTCGGCACCTACCGCGTCAAATGATCCCATTCAAAGCGTGCCAACCAAGGTTGGCACCTACCCGCGTGGGACAAGGCGTGCCGACCAACGGTCGGCACCTACCGCGTCAAATGATCCCATTCAAAGCGTGCCAACCAAGGTTGGCACCTACCCGCGTGAAGCGAGGCGCATCGCGCCTCACTTCACGCTGCGCAGATGGTTCGGGCGCTTCGGTGGGCCGGGCGGGCGGCGCTTGTTGAACGGCGATTGTCCGCGCCAGTAACGGATCAGCAACCAGCCGAACAGCATGCCGCCGAGGTGTGCGAAGTGGGCCACGCCCGGCTGCCAGCCGGTCATGCCCAGCACCAGCTCGCCCACGCCGAACAGGATCACGAAGGTCCGCGCCTTCATCGGGATCGGCGGGAACAGCAGCATCACCCGCTGGTTGGGGAACAGCATGCCGTAGGCCAGCAGCAGGCCGAACACGCCACCGGAAGCGCCCAGCACCGTGGCCGGGTTTTCCAGCAGCGTACCCACCAGCAGCTGGCAGACACCGGCACCGGCCACGCACACCAGGTAATACAGCAGGAAGCGCTTCTCGCCCCAGGTCTGCTCCAGCGGCGCGCCGAACATGAAGACCGCCAGCATGTTGAAGAACAGATGGCCGAAGCTGCCGTGCAGGAAGCCGTAGGTCAGCAGCTGCCAAGGCTGGAAGTTGCCGCCCGGCGAGAATGCGTCGAAGCCCTGCTGCAGGGGTTGCAGCATGAAGGGCTCGAAGGTCTGCATGCCGAGCAGGAACGGCTGCTGCAGCAGGAACAGGATCGCATTGGCGATCAGCAGGGCCTTGGTGACGGTTGGCAGTCGCGGGAACATGGGAGCACCGGCATGGAACGGCCTCCATCATAGCCGCAGCACCGTGTCTTGTTGGCGACCGGCAGGCGCGGCCTGTTCAGTCGCCAGCGGTGCTCAGCCCGGACCCCACACAGCGGCATCCAGTGCTGCCGCCGGATCAGCCGCCGGCATCCGCACCCGGCCGTTCTCCACCCGCACGCCCTCGGCGCGCAACCGCTGTGACTGCTCGCGCCAGCCGGCCGACCCTTCTTCCATGGCAATGCGCCCATCCGAGCGCAACACGCGGTGCCAAGGCAGGTCCGGGTCGTCGTTCTGGCCCAGGATGCGCGCGGTCAGGCGCGCACGCCCGGGCAGGCCCGCGCGCAGCGCCACCTGCCCATAGCCCATCACCTGCCCCGCCGGGATCGCGCGGATCACCGCCAGGATGCGCGCGCGCGCCTGCTCAGGCGTCAGCGCCGCAGGCGGGTTACCAGCAGAACGCCGATCAGCACCAGCACGGTGCCGGCGATCTGCGCCGGCCCCATCGGTTCGTCGAGCAGCCATAGGCTCATCACGATGGTGGAAACAGGGCCCAGCATACCGACCTGCGCGGCCAGCGACGAACCCACGCGCTGCACCGCCAGCATGATCGCCAGCACTGGCAGCACCGTGCACACGGTGGCATTGACCAGAGACAACCACTGCACCGCCGCAGGCGCCTGCCACAACAACGGCAGCGGATGGGTCACCGCGAAATGCAGCAGCACCAGCACGCTGGCCACGCAGCTGGCGTAAGCGGTCAGCCGCACCGCTCCGATACGCGCGACCACCTGCCCGCTGCCGAACAGGTACAGCGCATAGCTGAGCGCACTGCCCAGCACCAGCAGGCTGCCAACGATGATCTGCCCACCCTCGCGCTGCAGGTCATGGCCGAACGCCAGCAGCACGCCCAGATAACTCAGCACCAGCGCGCCGATCTGCCATCGGCCCGGCCGCTGGCGCGCCAGCAGCACGTTGATCAGCAGCACCAGGGTCGGGTTCAAGTACAGGATCAGCCGTTCCAGCGTCACGCTGATGTACTGCAGCCCCTGGAAGTCGAGCAGGCTGGACAGGTAGTAGCCGGTGAAGCCCAGCCACAGCACGCGGGCTCGGTCGGCCCAGGACAGTGGTTCGGCCCGACGCGTGGCCCACAGCGCCATCAAAACGAACAGCGGCAGCGCCATCAGCATGCGCAGGGCAAGCAGCGTGGTGGCATCCACGCCGTGACGCAGCCCGAGCTTGACGATGATCGCCTTGCCGGAAGCAGCGATGGCGCCGATCGCGGCCAGGCCGATCCCCCCCAGCGCAATGCGTGGGGAGGCGGTGGCGATACGGGAAGCGGGATTGGACATCAGGACGACGGCGGGCCGCTCGGAGCGGCTGGGGAAAGCGCGGGGGCGGCCATTGTCGCATGGGGGCGTCCGGTGCCCGCCCTGTAGAGTCGAGCCATGCTCGACTGTCTTTCCACCGCAGTCGAGCATGGCTCGACTCTACAAAGAGCGACGGCCGAGCATGGGCTCGGCTCTGCAGCAACCGCAGGTCAGCGCATCAACACCACTTCCTCGGCCGAGGTCGGGTGGATCGCCACGGTGTCATCGAACTGGGCCTTGGTCGCGCCCATCTTCACCGCCACCGCGAAACCCTGCAGGATCTCGTCGGCCGCTTCGCCCAGCAGGTGGATACCTACCACGCGTTCTTCCGGGCCGGCGCAGACCATCTTGAACAGGCTGCGCTGTGTACCGTTGGCCAGCGCCTGCAGCATCGGTCGGAAACGGCTGTGGTAAACGCTCACCTGGTCGAAACGCGCGCGCGCTTCTTCCTCGCTCATGCCCACCGCACCCAGCGGCGGGTGCGAGAACACCACGCTGGCCACGTTCTCGTAATCCATCTTCGACTGCGGGCGACCACCGAACAGGCGATCCATCAACCGTCGCGAAGCAGCCACCGCCACCGGGGTCAGGCCGACCTTGCCGGCGATATCACCCACCGCGTGCACGCTCGGCACGCTGGTGGTCTGCCATTCGTCCACCTGCACCTGCTGGTGTTCGCCAATGCCGATGCCGAGCGCTTCCAAGCCCAGATCACGACTGTTGCCGCGGCGGCCGGTGGCGAAGAACACCGCGTCGAACACGCTGTCGAGCGGGCCGTCATGGCCGAACGCACGTACGCGTTCGCCATCGCGCTGCAGTTCGCGCAGGCGATAGCCGAAATGGATGCGCACGCCCTGCTGCTTCAGGTTCTCGGCCAGCTGATCGGTCAACTCATAGTCGAAGCGCTCCAGCAGCCGCTTGCCGCGCACCAGCAGACTCACCCTGCTGCCCAGTGCCTGCAGCAGGCCGGCCAGTTCCACTGCGATGTAACCACCTCCGATGATCGCCACCTCGGCCGGCGCGGCACGCAGGTCGAAGAAATCGTCGGAGACCAGGCCCAGTTCCGCGCCGGGAATGTCCGGACGCAACGGGTGTGCGCCGGTGGCGATCAGGATGTGCTCGGCGCTGTAACGCACGCCATCGCTGCAGGCCACGGTGTGCGCATCCAGTAAATGGCCGCGTGCCGGAATGCGCACTACGCCGGTTTCGTCCAGGCGCTTGTGGTAGCTGGTATGGATGTTGCTGATGTAGGCCTGGCGATGGATTACCAGTTCCTTCCACGACAGCGCCGGGCGCGCTTGAACATCGAAGCCCATCGCACTGGCCAGGCCGATGCGCTCGTGCAGGTCGGCCGCCAGCCACATCGCCTTCTTCGGCACGCAGCCAACATTGACGCAGGTCCCGCCCAGCTCACCGGGCTCCAGCATGGCCACACGCTTGCCATGCTGCGCGGCACGGATCGCACCAGCCAGGCCGGCGGAGCCGCCGCCAAGGACGATCAGGTCGTAATCATAGGGTGCAGTGCTCATCGGAATCGCTCGGGTCGGTAAGGGGCAGGATCGATCGCTGGCGTGCGGCCGCAGACGAGATCGGCGATCAGCTGGCCGGTGCCGGCGCTCATGCTGATGCCGAGCATGCCATGCCCCGCTGCAAGCCAGACGTGAGGATGCGCGGGCGCGCGGCCGATCAACGGCACGTCGTCCACGCTCATGGGGCGCCACCCGCACCACTGCTCCTGCAGCTGCGCACCGCGCGGCGCGCGCAGGTAGTGGTCGGCGGCCTGCTGCAGGGCCTGCAGGCGGGCCGTGCGCAGCTGCGGTTCGGCACCGGCGAATTCCATGGTGCCACCCAGGCGCAGCGCGTCGCGCCAGGCAATCACGAACACGGAATGGTCCTTCAGCACCACCGGGCGCTGCGGCACCTGCACCGGTCGCGACCAGGTCAGCGAGTAACCTTTGCCGGGCTGGATCGGTACGCGCAGATCCAGCTGCCGTGCCCAGCGCGGCGACCACGGCCCGGTGGCCAGCACCAGCTCGCGTGCGTGCAGCGTGCGTTCGCCGACGTGCACGCGCACACCCTGCGCGTCGGTGCTGAAATCCTGCACGTCCGAGTGCTCTTCGATCACCACGCCCTGTGCACGCAGCACGCGCGCCAGTTCGGCGGTGTAGCGGTCCGGACGCAGCTGCGCATCGCCGGGGAAGTGGATCGCGCCGGCAATGCGATCATGGAAAGCTGGATTGTCGCGCGCATAGTCGGCGCCATCGATGCGCGCGGTGGCGATGCCCTGCGCGTTCAGTGCCTCACACTCAGCGGCGTGGTGATCGAAATTGCGGGCATCGCCAAACACGTAGTCCAGACCGCGGGTATCGAATTCGCAGTCCAGCGCATGCACCTGCACCCACTGTGCCAGGCGCAGCCGGGAATCATTCAGCAGCGCAGCGCGGGCGCGCGTGGCCTGCAGCCAGTCGCGGGCATTGCAGCGTGCGCTGAACTGCAGCAGCCAGCGCCACAATGCAGGGTCCAGTCGCGTACGCACGTACAACGGCGCACGCGGATCGAGCATCCAGCGCAGCGCGCGCAACGGTACACCAGGCGCTGGCAGCGGCGGCGCGTGGCTGGGGGTGATGGTGCCGCAGTTGCCATGCGAGGTCGCGCCGCCGACACGCCCACGGTCGATCACGCGTACCTGCCGGCCCTGTGCGCGCAGCGCGAGCGCGACGGCCAGTCCAATGGCACCGGCGCCGACCACGATCACATCCTCGCGCGCGCCCTGCATCGATCAGCCCTGCCCGGCCCCGCGCCGCATCGGCGGCCACTGCCGGTAGGTCATCGCACGCCACAGCCATTCCATCGGCCCGAAACGGAAGCGGCGCAACCACGCGTGCGAAATGCCCACCTGCACAGCGAACAGCAGTAGTGCGAACAGCAGCTGCACGCTGCGAGGCATCACCTCGAACCATCCCAGGCCGTAGTGATAGAACAGGAGCGTGCAGACCAACGACTGTGCCAGGTAATGGGTCAGCGCCATGCGCCCCACCGGCGCCAGCCAGGCCAGCCGCGTGCGCCAATGCACGATCCACGCCAGATAGCCCAGGCACATCGGCAGGCCGCCTATGGTCACCAGGCCCATCGCCGCCGTCACCGGAAGGTTGTAGGCGCCCGGTGCCAGGTAGGGTTTCCAGGCAACGCCGATCAACGTGACCAGCAGGCCCAGCGGCAACGCGACCCAGCGCAGCGACGCGTACAGCCGCGGGAAGCGCTCCGGCGCCGCCAGCGCGCCACTGCCGGCGAACCAGCTGCCGATCAGGAACATGCCCAGCACTTCCGGGCCGGTGATCAGCAGCGCCCCCATCGACGTACCAAACTCATTCAGGCGCTGCACATTGGCCTGCGCCCAGCTGCCCTGCCCGTACACCTGCCGCTGCAGCTCAATGCTCCGCTGCGCCTCGGCAAGCATGCCCTGCACATCTTCGGCCGAAGCCATCGACACCATCGCGCCGACCAGCAGCATCATCGCCACACCGCCGAGGTAGACCATCAGCCCCATCCACGGCAGCCAGCTGCGTGGCGCCTCGCGGCAGGCCAGCAGCGGCAACGAGATCAGTGCATACATCACCAGAATGTCGCCGGACCAGACCAGCAGTGCATGGCACAGACCGATCAGCAGCAAGCCAGCGCTGCGGCGCAGGTAGAACGGGGTGAAGTCGCGCCCGGCGGCCTCAGCGCGCTGCGCCATCACCGCGAAGCCGGCACCGAACAGCAACGAGAACAGGGTGAAGAACTTGCCCTGCACGAACACGTAGACAAAGGCATCGGCCCAGTAGTCGATGCCCTGCCAATGCACGTCGATGCCGGTGAACGCCAGGTCCAGCGGCCCGCTGAAGGCCTCGATGTTCATCAGCAGGATGCCCAGCAGCGCAGCACCGCGCAGCACGTCAAGCACGGCGATGCGTTCGCCGGAAGCCACCGGCTGCAGGGAAGGAGAAGCGGCGTTCACAGGGCGTCCGTCGGGCGGGTCCGCCATTATGCCGCCGGCCTGCGCGCCATGGATGGCCGCGTCGTGTTCCACAAACGCAACGGCCCGCCGAAGCGGGCCGTTGCTGCCATCACGATCGCGCTGCCATCACGATCGCGCTGCGATCAGTGCTGGTGACCGCCGTCGCCGTGGACGTGGCCGTGGTCGATTTCTTCCTTGCCGGCTTCGCGCACATCGACGATTTCCACGTCGAAGTGCAGGTCCTTGCCGGCCATCGGATGGTTCAGGTCGACGTCGACGACGCTCATGCCGACCTTCTGCACGGTCACCGCACGCGGGCCGAAGTTGGTCTGCAGCACGACCTGCTGGCCCGGAGCCAGCTTGGTGTTGCCGAAGTGCTTCTTCGGCACGCGCTGGGACAGGCCCTCACGTCGCTCGCCGTAGGCATCGGCAGCGTTGACGTCGACGCTGAAGGTCGCGCCGGCTTCCTTGTCCATCATGGCGTTTTCCAGGCCCGGGATGATGTTGCCGTGGCCGATCAGGATCGCCAGCGGCTCGCCGCGGTCCTTGGACGATTCGATCGGCTCCTGGCCGACTTCGGAAACGGTGTAGTGGAAGCGGACAACGCGGTCTTTTTCGATCTTCATGCGCAACTCTGTCTGGATCTGCCGGAGGCAGGCGGGTTGGGGCGGGTTGTCGCCCGGCGGGGACGCCGCCATCATGACGGCCAATCCTAAGGTGGCGCATTATCCGGAGATCATGCACATCACGCCAGTTTCGTCCGGCCTGCGCCGGCTCCTCGCCCCGGCCCTGCTGCTGGCCCTGCCCGTGCTGATGACCGCCTGCGGCGGCGGCAAGGCCACCCGACCCGCGCCGCCCCCGCCGACCGCGAACTGGCCGAAGACCGTGCCGGACAATCCCGAGGCGGCCAACTCGGTGCTGATGCGAGCCATCAGCCTGGTCGGCACCCCCTATCGCTATGGCGGCAATACCCCCGACTCCGGCTTCGACTGCAGCGGCCTGGTGGCCTACGTCTACCGCGAGATGCTGGACCTGAAACTGCCGCGCACCTCGCGCGACCTGGCGGCGGTACAGGGCCCGAAGATCGACCCGCAGCGCCTGGCCACCGGCGACCTGGTGTTCTTCGGCAGCCGCGGCAGCGTCACCCATGTCGGTATTTATGTAGGTGAAGGGCGTTTCGTGCACGCGCCAAGCACCGGCGGCACCGTGCGCCTGGACTCGCTCAGCGGCCCCTACTGGAAGGACCACTACACCGGCGCGAAACGTGTCCTTCGCTAAAATGAACAGGCGATATGTTCAAAACTGTGACGCGCATCACCCTGAAACTAACGGTTTACTAACGGAATTTTTAACTTATTGCCGCTTTTACAGGGCATGATGCCCCATCGTTTTTTTCCTGTGACCGACGCGTGACGACTGACGACCTGAAAAGCGAAGGCCAGACTTCCGTATCTTCACGTAGTGCCCGCCCGCTGTTGCTTGGCCTGGCACTGTGTCTGACCAGCCTTCCGGCCTGGTCGCAGACTGCTCCGAACCGTTCCGATGTGACCCCGGCCCCGGTGGCCGAGAACACCACCCGACCGGCCGCCAAGGCCGAGGCTGCCGCTCCGCAGCGCAGCCGCGTCGATGCCGCCGCCAGCGCCACGCTGGCCGCTCTGCTGCCGCACCTGGCCGCCAACGACACCATTCCGCTGATGGACCGCTCGGCCGTGGTGGCCGGCGACCTCAGCCGCCTGCTCGCCAACTACGACACCAGCAGCGCCGCCAATGGCAGCGTTGTCGGCACCGCCGCCGACAACGGCAAGGTGCAGTCGCTGCTGCGCCGCGCGATGACCCTGCTGGGCACCCCGTACCGTTGGGGTGGCAGCAATCCGGACAGCGGTTTCGACTGCAGCGGCCTGGTCGGTTATGTGTTCCGTTCGGCCCTGGGCATCGAGCTGCCGCGCGTCTCGCGCGAGATGGCCCACGATGACAACGCCGAACTGATCAACGACCGCACCGCGCTGGCTGCCGGTGACCTGGTGTTCTTCGGCCGCAAGGGCCGTGTTGACCACGTCGGCATCTATGTCGGCGACGGCCGCTTCCTGCACGCGCCGAGCTCGGGCAAGGACGTCCGCGTGGATACCCTGCTCAGCGGCTACTGGGGCAACAAGTTCATGCAGGCCCGCCGGGTCGATCTCTGACCCGCTGGCGCCACCGCGCCGCCTGACACGAGAAAGCCGCTGCCCTGCAGCGGCTTTTTTGTTTGCGCCCCCACTGGGTGCCGACCTTGGCCGGCACTGCGCCACCTGCCCCAGTGGGTGCCGACCGTTGGTCGGCACTGCGGCCATCCACGCATGGCGTGGATCTACCGGGGACCTACCCTGATCGGCACCGCGCCAGTCAGCTCCAAAACAAAAAGCCCGCCGTTCAGGGCGGGCCTTTCATCTCCACGCAACCTCAGGCGCGTGGCGGTGTCGGGTCGGGATCATCCACACCCACATTGCTGGACGGGTTGTCATACACCGCCTGGTCAAGCAGGCCGGTTTCCTTGGCCACGATCACCGGCACCAGCATCTGGCCCGTCACATTCGTCATCGTACGCATCATGTCCAGGATGCGGTCGATGGCATACAGGTAGCCGATGGTCTCCAGCGGCAGGTTGGCTGCGCTCAGCACCACCGTGGCCATGATCACCGCGGTACCCGGCACGCCGGCGGTACCGAAGCTGCCCAGCACCGAGGCGATCAGCACCACCACGTACTGCTCCGGGGTCAGCGGCACACCGCTGTACTGCGCGATGAACACCGCGCACAGCGCCGGGTAGATCGCGCCGCAGCCATCCATCTTGATGCTGGCACCCAGCGGCACCGCGAACGAACCGTAGTCCTTGTTCACGCCCAGGTTGTGGGTGATCGAGCGCAGCGCCACCGGCATCGCTGCGAAGCTGGACGAGCTGACGAAGGCGACCTGCATGCCCGGCGCCGCGCCACGGAAGAACTTCAGCGGGTTCAGGCCGTGCGCCAGCAGCAGTGCGCTGTAGACCACCACGATGTGCAGGGCGCAGGCCACGTACAGCGCCAGCACGAAGTGGCCCAGCGGCAGCAGTTTCTCGAAACCGTAGCTGCCGACCAGGCCAGCAATCAGGCCGAAGGTGCCGATCGGGGTGACTTCCAGCACGAAGCGGGTCACCTGGATCATGATGTCGCTCATCTGCCCGACCAGCTTGCGCGCCTCGGTCACCTTCTCGCCCAGCTTGACGATGGCAAAGCCCACCAGGCCAGCGAAGAAGATCACTGGCAGGATCGAGCCGCGACCGGCAGCCAGCACGGTTTCACCGGCCGCATTGACCTTGGTGCCGATGCCGGACAGCGCGTAGAAGACATTGGCCGGCACCACGTCCAGCAGCACCTGCACCACGCTGGGCACTTCGCGCGGCACGTAGTTGCTGGCCATCGACAGCTGCAGGCCACCGGCGCCGGGCTGCAGCACGGTACCCACGCCCAGGCCGACGCACACCGCCAACGCGGCGGTGATCACGAACCACAGGAAGGTGCGGCCACTGAGCGCGGCGACCGACTTCTGGCCGTGCAGCGACGAGATTGCGTTGATGACCGCGAAGAACACCAGCGGCACGGCGATCATCTTGATCAGGGTGACGTACAGCTCGCCGAGCGGGCCGAACCACGTTTCCGCGGCCGGGCCGAGCGCCCAGCCGGCCAGCGCGCCGAGCACGAAGCCACCGACCACGCGCTGCCAGAATGGAATCCGCAGCCAGGCAGAGACCAGCTTCATAGGCAATCCAGAGGGGAAGGAAGGGATGCTGGCACGATAGCCCAAGGCGGCCCGCGGAACGACCGCCCGGCCGGCAAATCAGTGTGTCATCGGCGTGCCTTGCGAGGGCGGGCATAATGAACGTCCCGTTACAGTTTGTGAGATCCCAGCGTCCATGCGCCGTTCCGTCTCCCTGTTGGCCGCCTGCGCCACCACCCTGCTGCTGGGCGCCTGCGCCAGCACCACCCCCGCGTCCGCCCCGGCCGGCCTGAAGGTCGCTGTCGACCCCGTTGCCCATCCGGCCGGCGAGACCCCGCAGTGGTGGTACCGCAGCGGCGCCGCCCAGGCCGCCGCCAACGGCGCGATGTCCGGCAAGGCCAAGAACGTCATCCTGTTCCTCGGCGACGGCATGAGCCTGACCACGGTGGCCGCCTCGCGCATCTACGAAGGCCAGCAGAAGGGCGGCTCGGGTGAAGAGAACCTGCTGTCCTGGGAGCGCTTCCCGGCCACGGCCTTCAGCAAGACCTACAACACCGATTCGCAGACCCCGGATTCGGCCGGCACCATGACCGCCATCACCACCGGCGTGAAGACCCACATGGGCGCGATCGGCGTCAGCGCCGGCAGCCGCACCGACTGCGCCGACAGCCTGTCCAAGGGCCTGCTGACCTGGCTGCAGCTGGCCGACAGCGCCGGCCTGGCCACCGGTGTGGTGTCCACCGCACGCCTGACCCATGCCACTCCGGCCGCCACCTACGCGCACTCGCCCGAGCGCAACTGGGAAAACGACACCGACCTGACCGAAGCCGCGAAGGCCGCCGGCTGCAAGGACATCGCCCAGCAGCTGTTGTCCACCTCGCGCTATGGCCGTGGCCCGCTGGTCGCCCTCGGCGGCGGTCGCGGTGAATTCACCACCGTGGAAGAACGCGATCCGGAATACGACGACAAGGTCGGCCAGCGCCTGGATGGCCGCAGCCTGGTGCAGGAATGGCAGCAGGCGCACCCGCAGGGTGCCTACGTGTGGAACAGCAAGCAGCTGGCCGCCGCCGCCAACGCTCCGGCCATTCTTGGCCTGTTCGAGCCGGACCACATGCGCTACGAGTACGAGCGCCCGCAGGATCCGGGCGGTGAGCCGAGCCTGGCCGAATTGACGGCGGCAGCCATCAAGAACCTGGCCAAGCACCAGGAAGGCTACGTGCTGATGATCGAAGGCGCGCGCATCGACCACGCCAACCACAGCGGCAACGCCTACCGTGCCCTGACCGAGACCGTGGCGCTGTCCGACGCGGTGCGCGTGGCCAACGAACTGACTTCGGCCGATGACACCCTGATCATTGTCACCGCCGACCACTCGCACACCCTGAACTTCGTCGGCTACCCGGCGCGCGGCAACCCGATCCTGGGCAAGGTGAAGGACAAGGGTGGCGAAGACGGCGCCGGCAAGCTGGACTACGCGCTGGACGGCACCGGCCAGCCGTATACCACCCTGAGCTACGCCAACGGCCCGGGCCACACCGGCAGCAGCAACCAGCAGCCGGCTGGCACCAAACGCTATCCGCACAATCCCAGCACGTTCGAGCCGGCCAATGGCCGCCCGAACCTGCGCGAGGTCGACACCGAGCATCCGGACTACATGCAGGAAGCACTGGTGCCGATGAAGTCCGAGTCGCACGGCGGCGAAGACGTCGGTATCTGGGCACGCGGCCCGGGCAGCAAGGCGATCCGCGGCACGCTGGAACAGAACGCGATCTACCACATGATCGTGCAGGCCACCCCGGCCCTGCGCGAGCGCCTGTGCCAGGCCGGCACCTGCGACGACAAGGGCGTGCCGGTACAGCTGCCGGCGCCGACCGCATTCGAGCGCAAGGCCGAGGCCAAGTGATCGTGAGGCAGGCCTACCCTGCTCCTGCCAGCGGCCGCTTCGCGCGGTCGCTGGTCCTGCTTGGCGTGCTGGTCAGTGCCAATGCAGCGGCACAGGCACCGGCGTGCAAGCTGCTGACCGACGAACACGGGTTGTGGCCGCTGCCCAACTGCGAAGTGGTCGATCACCGGCCGAAGATCAGTGCCGACACCTTGAAGGACCTGAATTACGACGACCATGGCCTGGCCGTGGTGTACGCCGACCAGGGCTTCCACTACGTCAACCGCAAAGGCCGCAGCCTGCCGGTACTGACCTGGGACAACGGTCCGGAAACGCCGCAGGAAGGCCTGCTGCGCGCCCGCGTCGGCAACCGCGTGGCCTACTTCGATCTGAAGTTCCGCCAGGTGGTGCCCGGCACCTTCGATTTCGGTTGGCCATTCCAGGATGGCGTGGCCGAAGTCTGCAATGGCTGCCGGCGCGGCACGCCGGATGCCGATGGCCACACGCCGATGGAAGGCGGAGAGCGGTTCCGCATCGACCGTTCGGGTCGTCGGGTAAAGTAGGGTTTTCGGCAGGGCTGCGCCCTGCACCTGCAGACGCAACGGCAACGGCCGAAGCAACAGCGTGCATTCCGTGGGATGGCGGGGCACTGTGGGTTTGCGGGGACGGCGCAAGTACGTCCATGTAGCCTTGATCGCCGCATCCATGCGGCTCACACCCCGCAAACCCACAGTGCCCCGCCTCTGACAGATCTCCGCGGTTGTTGGTAGGTGTCGACCTTGGTCGACACATCTGTCAGATATCGAATGAGTCATCCACGCATGGCGTGGATCTACTGTGTCGACCAAGGTCGACACCTACCAAAGCGGTGCACGACGCCGTTCTGGCAGATCGCGGCATTCTGTCGAAGGCGGGGTGGGTCCGGTTGCGGGGGCGTGAGCCGCATGGGCCCGAGGCATGCCTCGGGCGGGTTGGGCAGGACGCCCAACCCCGGTCTTGCCGTGTGCGCAGGACTGCGCACACGAGCAAGCGGCGACCGAGCTTACATGGGTGAGGGCGCTTTGCTTGCGAAGCACGGCTTCGCAAGCGCCCGAACGCACAGCCGCCAGCGGCTGGGCCGGGCCCCGGAGGGGGACTTGCAGCGGCCCCCGCAACCGGACCCACCCCGCCAACCCTCAGGAAACCCGCTTCTGCTGTCGCTTCGGCCGTTGCCGTTGCTTG
This sequence comes from Stenotrophomonas sp. 62841_Sma, assembly GCF_056482945.1. Lineage (NCBI taxonomy): Bacteria > Pseudomonadati > Pseudomonadota > Gammaproteobacteria > Lysobacterales > Lysobacteraceae > Stenotrophomonas > Stenotrophomonas sp. 62841_Sma. The sequence goes on from NZ_CM151224.1 coordinate 3,438,223, forward strand.
TAGCGGGTGCAGGGCGCAGCCCTGCCGACCAACCCTATACTTGCCGCCGTGACTGAATTCCCTGCCCTCGTTCCGCTGGATGCGCCGCTGCTGGTGGGCTACAGCGGTGGTGTCGACTCCACCGTGCTGCTGCATTGGCTGTGGTGCTGCGCGCAAGCTTCCGGCACGGCGCTGCGCGCGGTGCACGTGCACCACGGCCTGCAGCCCGATGCGGATGACTGGGTGCTGCACTGCCAGCAGCAATGCGAGGCCTGGGACATCGAACTGGCCGTGCATCGCGTGCAGGTCGACAACCGCGCGGGCCTCGGCCTTGAAGGCGCGGCGCGGCAGGCACGACGCGCCGCGTTCGCGGCGGAACTGCGCGACGGCGAAACGCTGGCACTGGCGCAGCACCTGGACGACCAGGCCGAGACCTTCCTGCTGCGCGCCCTGCGCGCTTCCGGCGTTGATGGCCTGGCGGCGATGTCCACGCACAGCCGCCTTGGCGAACATCCCTTGTGGCGCCCGCTGCTGGCGGTACCGCGCAGTGCGCTGATCGACCATGCCCACCAACATGCACTGCACTGGATCGAAGACCCCAGCAACGCCGACGACCACGCCGATCGCAACTTCCTGCGCCTGCAGGTGCTGCCGCTGTTGCGCCAGCGCTGGCCGCATGCCGCTGCGGCGATGGCGGGCAGCGCAACGCACTGCGGGCAGACCCGCGAACTGCTTGACGAGGAAGACGCCGAGCTGATCGCACACCTGGAAGTCGCTCCACGCGTGCTGTCGCTGCAGCTGCTTCGCCAGGTCTCAACGGGCCGTGCCGCACGCGTGCTGCGTGCCTGGTTGGCCGGCCACGACGCGGCACCGCTGCCGGCCACCGTGCTGCAGCAGGCGCTGGACGAGCTGCTGCCGGCCGACAACGATCGCCAGGCGCGGGTGCGCTGGCACGATCACGCGATCCAACAGTGGCGCGACCACGCCTACCTGCTGCCGGCCCGGCTGCCTGCGCTTCCCCTCGGGTGGCAGGCCGAATGGGATGGACGCGCACCGCTGGCACTGCCCGATGGTGGACAGCTGCGCCTGCAGGGCACCCCGGCCTTCGATCGCCCGCTGCAGGTCCGTGCACGCGTGGGCGGTGAGCGCATTCTGCTGCCCGGTCGCCAGCATTCGCACGCGTTGAAGGACTGCCTGCAACGCGAACACCTCGCCCCCTGGCGACGCGCGCAGCTGCCGCTGATCTTTGATGGCCCGCAGTTGCTGGCCGCCGCCGACGTGGTCATCGCCGCACCGCTGCAGGCCTGGCTGCAGGCGCATGGCGCGCAGTTGCAGTGGCGCCCGGGCGGCTGGTGAATTGACCCCCGCGCGCGGCCCGTCCACACTTGCCGCATGGCCAAGAAGTCCCCCGAAAACGCCTCCCCGGTCGCCCAGTTCGAGCAGTCGCTCGAATCGCTGGAGCAGTTGGTGGAGCAGATGGAAACCGGCGAGCTGAGCCTGGAAGCTTCGCTCAGTGCTTACGAACGTGGCGTCGGTCTGTATCGCCAGTGCCAGCAGGCGCTGGAGCAGGCCGAGCTGCGCGTGCGCCTGCTCAGCGATCCGGCGCAGCCGGAAGCATCCGAGCCTTTCGATCCGCCCAGCCATGACGGCTGAGGTTCTGTTCGCGCGCTGGCGCGACCGTATCGAAAGCCAGCTCGACGCCGCGCTGCCCTCGCCTGCCGAAGCACCGCAGCGCCTGCACCAGGCCATGCGCTATTCGGTGCTGGGCGGTGGCAAACGCATGCGCCCGCTGCTGGTCTACGCCAGTGGCCACCTGTTCGGTGCGCAGCCGGAAAGCCTGGATGCGGCCGCCATGTCCGTCGAACTCATCCACGCCTACTCGCTGGTGCATGACGACCTGCCGGCAATGGATGACGACGCGCTGCGTCGCGGCAAGCCGACCACCCACATCGCCTTCGATGAAGCCACCGCGATTCTGGCAGGCGACGCGCTTCAGACCCGTGCCTTCGGCCTGCTGGCCGATGCACCGCTGCCGGCCACGCTGCGCGTGGCCTGCCTGCAGACCCTGGCCCACGCGTCCGGCGCCGCTGGCATGTGCGGCGGCCAGGCGCTGGATATCGATGCCACCGGCCAGCAGCAGACGCTGGCGGCATTGACCCGCATGCATGCCCTGAAGACCGGCGCGCTGATCCGTGCGGCGGTGCGCATGGGCGCGCTGTGCGGCCAGGCCCACGAACCTCAGCTGGCCCAGCTGGACAGCTTCGCCGACGCACTCGGCCTGGCCTTCCAGGTACGCGATGACATCCTCGATGTCGAGGCCAGTTCCGAGCAGCTGGGCAAGACCGCCGGCAAGGACCAGGCGCAGGACAAGAGCACCTTCCCTGCCCTGCTCGGCCTGGACGGGGCGAAGGCCCAGCTGCACGAACTCGCGGCACGCATGCAGGCGATCCTGGCCGGGTACGGCGAAGAGGCCGATGCACTGCGTGCACTGGCGACGCTGGCGGTCGAACGCGATCATTGATCGCTCGCCGGGCACCGCCCGTCGCTCCCCGCACATGAAAACGCCCGGCAATGCCGGGCGTTTTCAATTCCGCATGCCGCCGGTATTACTTGATCAGGCGCAGTGCGAACGGGTAGCGGTAGGCTTCGCCGTTGTTGGCCTTGACCGCTGCGATGATGCTGAACACCAGGCTGATGATGCCCACGATCGGGGCCAGGAACACGCCGATGATCACGATGGTCAGGATCATGCTGATGACCATGGCGATGGTCACGGTGATCTGGAAGTTCAGGGCTTCCTTGGCCTGGTCGGTCACGAAGGCCTTGCCCGCGTCATCCTTGTTGATCAGCCAGATGATCAGCGCGCCGATGAAGCCGGTGAAGATGCCCAGCAGGTGCGCGGCCAGGGCCATGGTGCGCTGGTCGGCCGGCACGTCGGTGGTGGCCGGCGGCGGCGGGACGTTATCGAATTCGCTCACGACAAAACTCCTTTTCATTGGGTGGTCTTGACCCACCAGCACCAAGCTGGTTGCGTCAGGCGGGCATAGCTTACGCCATCGACGCCATCAATCATTACCGGCGATGGTCATCCGCCCCAGCAGGATCGAACCGGTCCGGATGTGCGAGCGCGGGTCGACGTCACTGCCGACCGCTTCGATGCTGCTGAACATCTCGCGCAGGTTGCCGGCGATGGTGACGCCATCCACCGGGTACTGGATCTCACCATTCTCGACGCGGAAGCCGCCGGCACCGCGCGAGTAGTCGCCGGTCACCCCGTTCACGCCCTGCCCCATCAATTCGGTCACCAGCAGGCCATCTCCCATCTGCCGGGCGATGTCCTGCAGGGAGCCCGCGTTGGCGGCCAGCTGCAGGTTGTGCACGCCACCGGCATTGGCGGTGGTCTGCAGCCCCAGCTTGCGTGCCGAGTAGCTGCCCAGCACATAGCGCTGCAGCACGCCGTCACGGACCAGGGCCGAAGCACGCGTGGCCACGCCGTCACCGTCGAAGGCGGCCGAGCGCAGGCCACGGCGCAGGTGGGGCAGTTCCTCGATCTGCATCCAGTCCGGGAACAGCTGCTGGCCAACGCTGTCCAGCAGGAAGCTGGCCTGGCGGTACAGCGCACCGCCGGACACCGCCGACAGCAGGTGGCCAACTAGGCTGCGCGCCACTTCCGGGGCGAACAGCACCGGCATGCTGCCGGTGGCCATCGAACGAGGCTGCAGGCGGGCGACGGTGCGCTCGGCAGCACGACGACCGACCAGGCCCACCTCTTCCAGATCCTCGCGGGCCAGCGCGCTGGTGTACCAGCCATCGCGCTGCATGCCATCGCCCTGGCCGGCGATCAGCGCACAGCCCACCGAATGATGGGTGCCACGCTCACGGCCGAAAAAGCCATGCGAATTGGCGTACACCGACAGGCTCTGCATGCTCGAAACCGAGGCGCCGTCGGAATTACGGATCTGCGCATCGGCCTCACGGCCTGCGTTCTCGCAGGCCAGGGCCAGGTCCACCGCCTCGTCGGCCTGCAGCGCCCAGGGGTGCCAGGCATCCAGATCCGGGAAATCGGTGGCCATCAGTGCGGCCTCGGCCAGGCCGGCAGCCGGGTCATCTTCGGTGTGCCGGGCGATCGCACAGGCCTGCTCGACCGTGGCGGCAAGGCTGGCCTCGTTCAGGTCGCCGGTGCTGGCGCTGCCCTTGCGTTGGCCGAAATAGACGGTGACGGCGATACCGCGGTCACGGGTGGACTGCACGGTCTCCACCTCCCCAAGGCGGACATTGACCTCCAGGCCACGATCCTCGCTGCAGCTGACCTCGGCCTGGCTGGCGCCCAGCGCACGGGCGCGGTCGAGCAGCTGCTGGGAGAGGTCGGCCAGCCGTTCCAGCCGGGCCAGGCTGTCGTCGCCGACAGCGACTTCAGGGGCGATCACGTTCAATGCTTTATCCTGTACGGGTTGGGCCCGGCATCACGCCGGGCGACTTTTTTTGAGATCAGGTAGGAACGATGCGCGGACGCGACGAAGAAACCGGTGAATTCCACGACAAGAGCCGCAGCCAGAACCGGCGCGACGCGCTCGACGTTCTGGCCCTGGGCGAGAAGCTGGTGTCGTTGACCCCGGCGCAGCTGGCACGCCTGCCGATCCCGGAAGACCTGCTGCCGCATATCGCCGAGTGCAAGCGCATCACCGCCCACATCGCCCACAAGCGCCAGCTGGCGTTCCTGGCCAAGCACATGCGCCGCGAAGAAGACGCCACGCTGGATGCGATCCGCGATGCGCTGGACGCCAACAGCGAAACCGGTCGCCGTGAAGTGGCGATGATGCACCGCGCGGAAGACTGGCGCGAGCGCCTGCTGGCCGAGGGTGACAAGGCGCTGGCTGCACTGCTGGACGACTACCCGCAGGCCGACCGCCAGCAACTGCGCACGCTGGTGCGCAATGCGCAGGCCGAGAAGGCCAAGAACAAGCCGCCGCGCGCCTACCGCGAAATTTTCCAGGTGCTGCGCGCCCTGATGCTGCCGGCCGCGCTGGGCCTGAAGGCCAGCGCCGAAGACGCCGCCCCCGTCGACAGCGACGAAGCCGACGAGGACTGAGTCCGCGTCGGCCTGGGCGGTGGCGCTGGCCATCGCCCGGCTCAGGCCTGGGTACCGCCGACCGTGATGCCCTCGATCAGCAGCGAGGGCTGGCCGACACCCACGGGCACGCTCTGCCCGTCCTTGCCACAGATGCCCACGCCCTCGTCCAGGGCCAGATCGTTGCCGACCATGCGCACCTTCTGCATGGTTTCCGGACCGTTGCCGATCAGCGTCGCACCCTTCACCGGCGCGGTGATGCGGCCATCCTCGATCAGGTAGGCCTCGGTGGCCGAGAACACGTACTTGCCGCTGGTGATGTCGACCTGGCCGCCACCGAAGTTGACTGCGTACAGGCCCTTCTTCACCGAACGGATCATTTCCTGTGGGTCGTGCTGGCCGGCGCGCATGTAGGTGTTGGTCATGCGCGGCATGGTCAGGTGCGCGAACGATTCGCGGCGGCCGTTGCCGGTCGGCGCCATGCCCATCAGCCGTGCGTTGAGGCTGTCCTGCATGTAGCCGACCAGGATGCCGTCCTCGATCAGGGTGGTGCACTGGCTCGGGTGGCCCTCATCGTCGATGTTCAACGAACCACGGCGTCCGTCCAGCGTGCCGTCATCGACGATGGTCACGCCCGGGGCGGCAACGCGCTCGCCGATGCGGCCCGCGTAGACGCTGGTGCCCTTGCGGTTGAAGTCGCCTTCCAGGCCGTGGCCGACCGCTTCGTGCAGCAGCACGCCGGGCCAGCCCGGACCAAGCACCACCGGCATCACCCCGGCCGGTGCCGGAACGGCGTCCAGGTTCACCAGCGCCTGGCGCAGCGCCTCGCGGGCAAAGGCCTCGGGGCGACCGTCCGCGAACAGCTCCTCATACCCGTAGCGGCCACCACCGCCGGCATAGCCGGACTCGCGGCGACCGTTGTGCTCCACGATCACCTGCACGTTCAGGCGCACCAACGGGCGCACGTCAGCGCCCAGCACACCGTCGCTGCGGGCGATAAGTACCGTATCGACGCCGCCGGACAGGCTGACCATGACCTGCTTCACGCGCGGATCGGCGGCACGCAGGTAGCCATCCAGGCGCTTGAGCACCTCGACCTTGGCCTCGTTGCCGATGCCATCGATCGGGTCCAGCGCCGGGTACAGCGCGCGCGCGTTGCCGCGCAGCAGCGACCGCCCGGACTGGGCGCCACCTTCACGCGAGATCGCACGCGCCGACTGCGCCGCCGTCAGCAGCGCATCGGCATGGATGTCGTCGGAGTAGGCGAAGCCGGTCTTCTCGCCGGAAATCGCCCGCACGCCCACGCCCTGCTCGATGGAATGGGCGCCGTCCTTGACGATGCCGTCTTCCACGCTCCAGCTCTCGCGGCGGGCATGCTGGAAATAAAGGTCGCCGAAGTCCACACCGGGGCCGAGCAGCTGGCCGAAGGTGCGCTCCAGGCCAGCGGTATCCAGGCCGCCGGGGCGCAGCAGGCGGTCTTGGGCAAGCGTCAGGGCGATATCAGTCATGGTTCTCGATCTGGGGATGCGGGGGCGCTCAGGCAAGCCCCGTGAACAGGAAAGCCGCGCTCAACGCGAGCGCGGCAGGCCGGTGACGGTCGGCGGAATGGCCGGCGCCGGTGCCGGTACGGGTGGCGGAGCCTTGTCGCGGCTGCGCTCGATCACTTCCACCTTCGGTTCCTTCCATGGACCGGTCACCTTGTAGGTACGGGCGCCAATCTCGCCCAATGGCTTGGACAATACCGCATTGGTGGCCGCGCCCAGCGCCGCCCCCACCGGGCCACCGGCGACCGCACCCACCACGGTCAGCAGATTGCCTGCACGCGGGTTGACGTCGATGGTCTGGTCAAACTGCTGGTTGCGCAGGTCGGCCTGGCCGCGGATGGTGATGTTGGCTGCCGGGCCTTCGATCAGCACTTTGTCGGTGCGTGCCATGCCCTGGCCGAACTGCATGCTGCCGTCGATCTGGTTGAACGCGAAGCCCTTGGAGAAGAAGTCGCGGAAGTCGAACATCAGGCGCCGCGGCAGCTGGGTGACACTGAGCAGGCCCAGCACCCGGCCGGCTCCCGGTTCCAGCTCCAGCAGCTGGCCGTTGCGCGCGTGCAGGTCCAGGCGGCCCTGCAGGTTGCCCAGCTGGAAGTCCGACGGCCCCCCACTCCACGTGGCCTGCAGCTGCGCCTGGCCGGAACCGCCACGCAGCTGGCCGCCGTAGTCGAGGTTCTGCATCAATCCGCCCAGGTCCTCGCTGCGCACCTGTGCGGTCAGCTCGGTGCGGCCACCACCGGTGCGGCCCAGCCAGCGACCGCTGATGTCGATCTCCTGGTCGGGCGCACGGAAGCGCAGCTCGTCCACGTTCAGGCCATTGGCCAGCGGCCGCGTACGCAGTACCGCCTGGCCCAGCACCACCTTGCCGAACTTCAGGTCGGCGATGTCCAGCGCGAACGGCGGCAGCTTGGCCGGGTCCATGTCGTTGGCGCCGGCCTGTACCCGTGCCGGTGCGGCCGATGCACCCGGAGCCGCCGGCAGGGATTGCCAGTGCACGCGGTCGAGCTGGCCACTGATGGTGCCGCCATCTGCATTGGGGACGGTCAGGCGCCCGGCCAGCGACGGGCCGTCCAGGCGCACATCCAGTGCCTGCGCGCCCGGGCGCAGCTGCAACCGGGTCTGCTCGAACACGCCACCGATCAGCTTCAACTGGCCGACCTGCACGTCCACCGCACGCAGCGGCATGGCGTCGTCATCACTGCCACCCCGCGCCAGACTGATCCACTCCAGCGCATCCAGGGTCGGGCTACGGCCATTGACCGTCAGCCCGCTCGGCGGCGGCTCAGGATCGACATGATCACTGCCCAGCGTGACCTGCACGCCGGTCTGGTTGTTGTGGCTGCGTGCGGCCAGCGCCAGGCGCTGGCCGAACGCAACGTCGATGCGGCCGGCCCCCATCGGCAGCTGTGCAGCCACGGTGGTCGCCAACGGCTCGGCAGCCGGTTTGTCCAGCGGCGCCGGCAGGTCCAGCCGGGTCCCGACCAGATCGGAGCTCAACCGCAGCTCGCTGGGCGGCGCAGGCGCCCCTGGAGCGACCTTGGGCAGGCTGACCGCGATGGTCCACGGCGAGGTTCCGGTGATGTAGGGCTTGAGCCACGCCATCTCCGGCGCGCGGTCGATCAGCACGCCAGCATCCAGCGTGGCCGACAGCTGCGATTCGAAGGCCAGTCTGCTGTCGTGCACGTAGCCACCGGCACGCAGGCTCAGGCGACCGTCCTGGCCGAGGTGGCGCACCGACAGTGCCTCGGCATCGAAACCGCCATTGCTGTAGCGCGCCTGTCCCTGCATGTTGTCGAAGGCGAGCTGGAAGCGCTTGTCGACCAGCTTCACGCCGGCCAGATCGACCGTCCCCTGCAGGTGGCCGCCACCTTCATCGTGGTGCAGTGGCTGCAGCAGATCGAAGGTCACATGCGCCGGGCCGGCAGCAGTGAGGTTGTCCAGGGTGTCGCCATAATCCTTGTGCAGCGGGCTCTGCCGCAGCATCGCCAGCAGCTTGCCCGCCTCGCTCTGCGCATCGGCGCGCACATACAGCGGCTGCTGCCCGAAATCCGGAATGCCCGCCTCGAACTTCTGCACAGCCACACCGGCCAGATCGCCGCGCCCATGCATGTCGAAGCCGGGGCCGATGAAGGCGATATCGGCGTCGACCTGGCTCATCAACGGCCAATCGTGCTGGAAACGGATGTCACCGTTGGTGATATGGCCGGTGGCCTCGAAGCGGCCATCGTTGTTGTCGAACGGCCAGTCGTCCAGGTCGCCACTGACCAGGCCGATGCCATTGCGCACCTGGCCGCCGGCCAGCGCCATGTCCAGCCAGTCGGTGGCGCCCTTGCTCATCTTGGAGTGGATCCAGAAGCGCTTGGCCGCGGTCATCGGCACGTCGTCCAGCTTGGCCGCCAGCTGCAGCCACGGCCGCGTACCGTCCCCCTGGAACCAGACCCCGCCGCGCACGTCGGCCGCATAGTCGGTGCCTTCCACGCGCATCGCCGCAGTACCGATACGCCAACCACCGCCCTCGTCGCGCCAGCCCACCACCTGTCCCGCCAGATGCAGGTCATGACGCACACCAAAGCCGGTCGGCCAATCGAACTGCAGCTGCCGTTGCGGCTGCAACTGCAGGCTGAAGCCATCCGCGTCGCCTTCGAAGCGCCCGCCCAGGCCGCGCAGGCCGGGCGAATTGCCCACGCTGGCGAAGCCCAGCGACTGCAGTTCGCCCTGCGCCCACAGCGGGCCATCGCGATCGCCCGCCAGCTGCAACTCGCCCACATCCAGCTGCGGCCTGGACAGGAACAGCCAGCGACGCAGGCCCGGTTCGAGACGATCGCTCAGGGCCAGCGCACGCAGCGCGGTGCCGGCCTGCACTTCGCCAGAACGGACCCGCAGCTGCTTGCCAAGCTGCAGCTGCAGGCCATCGAGCTGCTGCTCGCCCTCTTCGGTTTTCAGGCGCAGGCGCGGCACCTGCAACGCCCAGCCATCAGCCTGGCGCTGCCAGCGCAGGCGTGCCTGCAACCGCTGCAGCTGCAGCTGCGGAGCCGCCATCGAGGGCATCGGTGCGCCATCGATGCGGACATCACGCAGGTCCGAATCGGTGGTCACCGCCACCGGCGCGAAATCGCGCAGGGTCAGCCACAGGTTGAGTTCGCCCTTGCCTTCGCGCAGGCGCACACCGCCGGCCGCCAGCAGCGGCGACCAGGCATGGAAATCGACCGGATCGGCGCCCAGCCAGGCCTGGCCATTGCCGCGCACGCGGTCCACGTCCAGCACCGCCGTCAACGGCAGCGCTTCGGTCTGGGCCCAGGCACGCACGCCTACACGCAGGCGGTCGCCGTTGACCCGCAGGCGCACGTCGATGCGTGGCAGCGTGGTGTCGATCCCCAGCCCCGGCGCATGCACGCCCAGGCGGCCTCCGATCACCTGCAGTTCGCCCAGCCGGCGCAGTGCATCCAGCGGGTCCCCGCCATTGGCGGCCTGCGGCAGGCCGCGTACCGACCAGCGACCGTCCTCGCCCTGCTGCAGGTCGAGCGCCAGGCCACGCAGGCGCAGCTCGGTCAGCGACCGGCCAGGCAACAGGCCGCTGTACATCGATACCAGCACCTCGGCCTCGCCGATCGCCAGGCCCTGGCCGGCGCCGATGCGCAGGCCCTTGAGCTGCAGCAGCGGACCACGCCGGGTCCAGGCGGTCTGCAGCTGGTCGAAACGCACCGGCTGGCCAGCGCGTTCGCTCAGCCAGGCGGCAATCCTGTCGGGATGGCGCTCGGCCAGCGGCAGCAGCTGGCTGAGGGTGCCCACCAGCAGTGCAAGCCCGACCAGGCCCACCGCGCAGGCGGCAATGAAATGACGGCGGATCCTTCGCAGTCGCAGGCGCGGCGGCGCGCTCATCGGCCACCGCCGGCCTGCGGCCGGCGAGGATCAGAGCAGAACGACATCGAATTGCTCCTGCAGGTACTGCTCGTCCGCCTGGAAGCGGATGCTCTTGCCGAGGAATTCCTCCAGCTCGGCCACCGCCGCGGATTCCTCGTCGGTGATGCGCGCGACCACCTTGGTCGACGCGATCACCAGCAGGCGCGCGGCATCGAACTGGCGCACGGCACGGGTGATCTCGCGGAAGATCTCGTAGGTCACCGTCTCGGTGGTCTTGATGCTGCCGCGGCCGCTGCACTGCGGGCAGGTCTCCGACAGCTGGCGCTCCAGGCTTTCCACCGTGCGCTTGCGGGTCATCTCCACCAGGCCCAGTGGCGAGAAGTCGTACACCGTGGTCTTGGCATGGTCGCGGGCCAGCGCCTTTTCCAGGGTGCGCAGCACCTGGCGGCGATGCTCGGCATCGTCCATGTCGATGAAATCGATGATGATGATGCCGCCCAGGTTGCGCAGCCGCAGCTGCCGTGCCACCGCCTGTGCCGCTTCCAGGTTGGTGCGGAACACCGTCTCTTCCAGGTTGCGCTGGCCGAGGAACGAACCGGTGTTGACGTCGATGGTGGTCATCGCCTCGGTCTGGTCGATCACCAGGTAGCCACCGGATTTCAGCGGCACCTGCTTGTCCAGCGCGCGGCCGATCTCGTCCTCCACCCCGAACATGTCGAAGATCGGGCGATCACCGCTGTACAGCTCGATCTTCTCGGCCAGCACCGGCATGTACTTGGCAACAAAGGCCTGCAACTGCGCGAAGGTCTCCTTGGAGTCCACCTTCACCTTGTCAACGTCCTTGCGGATCAGGTCGCGTACCGATCGCAGCGGCAGGCTCAGGTCTTCATAGATGTTGCTGCACGAGGCCGCTTCGCGGCCACGACGCTCGACCACGTTCCAAACGCGCGACAGGTAGGCGATGTCCTCGGCGATGGCCTCTGCCGGCTGGCCCTCGGCATTGGTACGCACGATGTAGCCGTAGCCCCCGTGCTGCGCCGACAGTTCGGTCACCAGCGCCTTCAGGCGGGCGCGCTCGGTTTCATCCTCGATGCGTGCGGAAACGCCCACCACCTTGGATTGCGGCAGCAGCACCATGTAGCGCGAGGGAATGCTGATCTGGGTGGTCAGGCGTGCGCCCTTGGTCCCGATCGGGTCCTTCACCACCTGCACCACGATGTCCTGGCCGTCGCGCAGCAGCTCGACGATCGGCACGCTGGATGGCGGCGGCAGCGTGGTGTTCTCGGTATCGGCACTGGCCACCGGCGCCGGCCGCACCACGTCGTTGGCATGCAGGAACGCGGCACGCTCCAGCCCGACTTCGACGAAGGCCGCCTGCATGCCGGGCATCACCCGCTGCACCTTGCCCTTGTATATGTTGCCGACCACACCCCGGCGCCAACCGCGCTCGATGTGCAGTTCCTGCAGCATGCCGTTCTCGATCACCGCGACCCGGGTTTCGCGCGGGGTCACATTGACCAGGATTTCCTCAGACATCGGCGGCCTCCCTGGCGGCATCGGCAGTTATGGCCGGCACGCCGCAGCGCGCCAGCAGACGATCGGTATGCAGCAATGGCAGCCCCATGACGCCGGAGTAGCTGCCGGAAAGATGTTCGATCCAGCGCTCGGCCCCGCCCTGGATGGCGTAGGCCCCGGCCTTGTCCAACGGCTCGCCGGTGGCCACGTAGGCGGCGATGTCGGCAGCGTCGATCGGGGCGAAGGTCACTTCGGAAATGACCAGTTCGCTGTCCAGCCCGTCCGCGCCGACCACCACCACGGCGGTCATCACCTGATGGGTACGCCCGGCAAGGCGCGCCAGCATCGCCCGCGCATCGGCGGCGTCAGTGGGCTTTCCGAACACGTCGCCATCCAGCACCACCTCGGTGTCCGAGCCGAGCACGCGCGCCTGCGGGTCATCGGCCAGCACCCGGGCCAACCCGGCGCGCGCCTTGTCGGCGGCGACCCGGCAGACATACTGTTCGGCGCTTTCAGCGGGCGCGCGCTGCTCGACGACCTCCAGGTCCAGGGCCTGGAAGGGGCGTCCGAGTCGGGCCAGCAGCTGGTTGCGTCGGGGGGAGCGGGAAGCAAGATAGAGCATCGGCACAGCATAACCTGAGGCCGCCACCTGAATCGTCGGCAACCCGTTACGGAACGCGTACAACCCCGAACAGGCTCACAGCGCGTTCATCGCTACGACACCACCCTCACTGCCACAACAAGGAGATCCCATGCGCCTGACCGCCACCCCGCTGCTGCTTGCCCTGTCCCTTGCCCTTGGAACCTCGATGACCGCCCATGCCGCTCCGTCGTCGCCGTCGATCGCCGCCGCGGCCGAAGGCACCCTGCTGAACATCTCGGCCAATGCCGAAGCCACCCGCGTACCGGACGTGGCCACCCTGTCGGCCGGCGTGGTTACCCAGGCCGCCGACGGCAACAGCGCCATGCGCCAGAACGCCCAGCAGATGGACAAGGTGCTGGCCGCGATCAAGGCCGCCGGCATCGCCGAGCGCGATGTGCAGACCAGCGGCGTCAGCCTCAACCCGCAGTACCGCTATGCCGACAATGAGGCGCCGAAGATCACCGGCTACCAGGCCAGCAACACGGTCAGCCTGAAGGTCCGCGACATCGCCAAGCTCGGCAAGGTGCTCGATGCGCTGGCCGCGCAGGGCGCCAACCAGATCAACGGCCCCAGCTTCGAGATCGACCAGCCGGAACCGGTCTATGACGAAGCCCGCCTGGCTGCCCTGAAGAAGGCCCAGGCCCGTGCCCAGACCTATGCCAAGTCCCTGGGCCTGCAGGTGCGCCGCATCGTCAGCATCTCCGAGAACAGCAACGGCGGTTTCCGCCCGATGCAGATGATGCGCACCATGTCGGCCGGTGCGGCGATGGACAAGGCCACCCCGGTCGCACCAGGTGAGTCGACCGTCTCGGTCAACCTGGACGTGGTGTTCGAACTGGGTCGCTGATTCCGTTCGCCATTGCCAACAAAGGCGGATCCCGCAGGGGATCCGCCTTTTTCATGCCCGCAACCGGCATTGGCTGAAGGCCAGCCCAACGATGCCGCCCCTACCTCTAGGCAGTGGCCGCCATGTCGCGCTACTGATGGACTGCCAGCCGCGTGCGGCAACCCCGCCACGGGCTCTGGTGCGTTGAGGACTTCGTCACTGGCATGGAGGTGGACCATGGTTCGTACGTATCCCGTTGCATCCCCGCACTTCGACCCCGCCCGCGTTGCCGCCTGGAGCGCGGCCATCGCCCTGCATCTGATCGCGCTGCTGATGTTGCTGATCCCGGCGACCTACCAGGCCGTGCAGGTCCCACGTGACAAGACTGCGGTCAGGCTGATCGAGAAGATCCCGCCACCGCCCACACCGCCGGTTCCGATCCTGCCGAAAGAGATCGTCCAGGTGGTGCCGAAACCCCGGACGCAGCCGGTAGCACCGCCACTGCCTGCACCCACCGCGACCGTGGAGGAGACCCAGGGCATCGCACTGCCGGCCGCCGAACCGGCCCCGCCCCAGCTGGCACCGAGCATCGACACCTCCACGCCTCTGGCCGGCGCCCAGCTGCAGTACCGCAGCGCCCCGCCGCCGGCCTACCCGCTGGCGGCACTGCGCAACCGCGAGCAGGGGACGGTGCTGTTGCGGGTAGAGGTGGACTCCCTCGGGCAGCCGGCGGTGGTCAGCATCGAGCGCAGCAGTGGCTCGCGCAGCCTGGACCAGGCCGCACGCCAGCAGGTGCTCAGGCACTGGCGCTTCGAGCCGGCCCAGCGTGATGGCGTGGCCGTGCCGGCCATCGGCATGGTGCCGGTGCAGTTCTCGCTGCCGGACTGAGGTGATCGCCGGCCCGGCTGCTTGCCGGGCCGGCGCTTCCGTCCGGGCGGGTACGGACGGAACAGGATCAACTGTTATTGATTAAGCAAAAATTCACGACTTCGTCACCTGTCGGAAACCTAGATTGGTCCGTCCCGGAATCTTCCGGAGACAGCCCTCAACGCTACGGTTTTCCAGTTAGGAGAGAAGCTGTGAAACACCTGATCCAACGGCCCGCCAGCCGCCGCCGCACCACCCTGGCATCGTCCATCACCCATATCCTTACCGGCGGCACGCTGCTGCTGGTTGGCGCCGTGGCTTCCACCTCCGCTTTCGCGCAGGAAAAGGCCACCAACCTGGACCGCATCACGGTCACCGGTTCGAACATCCCGCGCACCAACACTGAAACACCGTCCCCGGTGCAGGTGGTGACCCGCCAGGAAATCGACCGTACGGGCAAGACCACGTTGGCGGAGTATCTGCAGACCATCACCGCTGACGGTGCAGGCTCGATTCCCAAGACTTTCGGCAACGGCTTCGCAGGCGGTGGCGCCGGCATTTCGCTGCGCGGCCTCGGTGCGGGTTCCACGCTGGTGCTGTTGAACGGCCGCCGCATGGCGACCTACGGCCTGGCTGATGACGGCCAGAAGGTCTTCACCGACCTCAGCACCATTCCGCTTGATGCCGTCGAGCGTGTGGAAGTACTGAAAGACGGCGCCTCGGCGATCTATGGCTCCGACGCCATCGCAGGCGTAGTCAACATCATCCTGCGCAGTGACTTTCAGGGCGCCATCCTGCGTGCGTCGTATGGTCTGTCCGGCGACAGCGATGGAGATTCCAAGAAGGCAACCCTTACCGCTGGTACCGGCGACTTGGCCAGCGATGGTTGGAACGCATTCTTCAGCCTGGACGTCGGCAAGACCGATGCCATCAAGATCAGCGATCGCAAGAACCGCAAGTGGATCGGAACCGGCGATACTCGCCCGTGGGGCTACGATGCAGCCGATTCGCAGTTCCTAGGCGGCGCGTATCTGTCCAATGGCACGGCAGGCGGCGTTGGCCCCAATGGTTCTGTGTTCGACGACCGCAATGCAACCGAGGAAAACCCTGCCTTCCTGGTTGCGCTGCCGGGCTGTGCGAACCTCACCACCATTCCTGGCCAGTCAGACGCCAGTGCACAGGCTCAAGGCTGCCTGTGGGATCCGGCACAGCAGTATCGCGACCTGACCCCGGAAGAGAAGTACATCAACGTGTTCGGTCGCGCCACTTTCGCGTTTGGTGAAGGCGGCGAGATCTACACCGAAATCGGCTACTCGAAGAAGGAAACGATTTTCAGCAACACGCCATCGGGCGCGGCCGGCACCTGGGGTTTCCCAGGTGGCGTAGTCACAGCGAACAGTGGGTCCAAAGCCACCGTGCTTGGCCCGGACCATCCTGACAATCCGATCCCCGGCCAAGCGTCCAGGCTGCGCTATGCAGCATGGGATGTCGGTCCGCGTGTAACCAACAACACCAACGAGTTCAACCGATTCCTGGTCGGTGTCAAGGGAAACTGGGGTGACTGGAGCTACGATACCGCCTATCTACATTCGGCAACCGACCTGGTCAACAAGCGCACCGGCTTCCTACGCTACAGCGCTGTGCAGTGCGCACTGGGCAACCCGAACTGCGCAGGCGGCGTGTGGCGCATCGGTGACAACGCCAATCTGAACTCGCAGGCGCTTTACGACTACATCTCACCGACCATCAGCGCCCGTGCAAAATCCGGTCTGGATATGTTCGATTTCACCGTGTCGCGCAGCCTGATGGATCTCAAGGGCGGCCCACTGGGCCTGGCGATCGGCACCGAATGGCGCAAGACCAGCAACAGCCTGACGCCGCAGACCTACACCGACACGGGTGACATCATCGGCTTGGGCTATTCTGCCTATGACGGCACGCAGAACGTTTACGCTGGCTACGTCGAACTGTCCGCACCGGTCTTGGAACAGCTGGAACTGTCAGGCGCGCTGCGTTACGACAAGTACGAAAGCGGAGAAGGCAAAGCCACACCGAAGCTCGGCGTTAAATGGACGCCGGCCGACTGGATCGCTCTGCGGGCCAGCTATGCCGAAGGTTTCCGCGCGCCGAACCCCGCCGAAAACGGTGACGGTGGTCTGGCTGCATTCTCGAACGCAACCGACCCGCTGCGCTGCGAAATTGACCCTACCGAATGCAATGTCCCTGCCCGTACGGTGGCGATCATCACCCGCCCGAACAAGGATCTGAAGCCGGAGGAATCCAAGAGTTACTCTGTGGGCATCGTGCTGCAACCAACGTCTTCGACTTCGATGACCGTCGATGCATGGCAGATCAAGCGCACCAATGAAATCGCCCAGGGCAGCACTACGGCAGCGATCAGGGCCGGCAACGTCGTACGTGACATCAACAACATCGGTGGCGTGCCCAACAGCGGCAACATCCTGGCGGTCAATACAGCGTATGTGAATGCCAACTCCTCGCGTGTTCGGGGCATCGATACCGATATCCGCCAAACGTTCGACATCGGCCCTGGCCAGCTGGAGCTGGACCTGCAATGGAGCCATATCCTGAAGTTCGAGCGAACCGAGGGCACCGAGACCGTCGACTATGCCGGCACCCACGGCAACTGCGACGTCACCAACTGCATCGGCACGCCGAAGGACAAGATCAACTTCGGTACCACCTGGCGGCAGGGGCCGTGGAGCGTCAGCGGCGTTGCCAACTACATCGGCAAGATGGATAACACCGATAAGCGCGGCGGCACGTATCAGGCGTTCTATGCAGATGGCACGCCGGTGACGAAGATCTCCTCCTTCACCACGTTCGACCTGTCGGGGCGCTGGAACATTACAGACGCCTTCGAACTCAACGCCTCCGTGGCCAACGTATTCGACCGTATCGCTCCTCTCGATCCGACCACATATGGCGGCGTGAACTACAACCCGATGCACTTCTCTGGTGCGCTGGGCCGCTACTTCACCGTCGGTGCCAAGTACACCTTCAAGTAATACAGGCAACACCTTTCAACGCAGCAACTTCGAAGGCCCGGGCACCTGCCCGGGCCTTCGTCATTGCGGCTCTTGCAGGCATGTTCACGAGCACATGGCTACCGTGTGCACGCGGCATCACCGCCGCAGGGGATCTGCATGGCCGCGACTTCGCAACGCCTGGGCCTGCCCGCGTTGACCGCACTGGTGGTCGGCTCGATGGTTGGTGCCGGCATCTTTTCATTGCCACAGAACGTGGCGCGCAGCGCCGGCCCGGCTGCGGCGCTGATCGGCTGGGCGGTAAGTGGCGCCGGCATGCTGATGCTGGCCTTCGTGTTCCAGGCCCTGGCCAACCGCCGGCCTGATCTCGATACCGGCATCTACGCATATGCGCGCGAAGGCTTCGGCAACTACATCGGCTTCTCAGCTGCGTGGGGCTACTGGGTCGCCTCGGTGCTCGGCAACGCCAGCTTCTTCGTACTGATCTTCAGTGGCCTGGGCCACTTCATGCCCGTGTTCGGCGAAGGCAATACCCCGGCCGCCGTGGCCGCATCGTCATTGCTGTTGTGGACCGTACACCTGTTGGTGCTGCGTGGCCTGCGCACTGCAGCCATCGTCAACGGCCTGGTGACCGTGGCCAAGCTGCTGCCGATCGCCCTGTTCCTGGTCCTGGCCGCCGGCGCGTTCCGCATGGACGTGTTCCGCGCCGATTTCCTCGGCGCGCCTGCACTCGGCGACCTCGGCCAGCAGCTGCGCGGCATGATGCTGGTGACCGTGTGGGTGTTCATTGGCATCGAGGGCGCCAGCATCTACTCGCGGCGCGCCGCACGCCGTGCCGACGTGGGTCGCGCCACGGTGATCGGCTTCCTCGGCGTGTGGCTGCTGCTGGTGCTGGTCAGCCTGTTGTCGATGGGCGTGCTGTCGCAGGCGGAACTGGCCGGACTGCCTAATCCGTCGATGGCCTATGTGCTGCAAGCCATTGTCGGCGAATGGGGCGCGACGGTGATCATCATCGGTTCGATCATCTCCGTTCTCGGTGCATTGCTGGCCTGGGTGCTGCTGTGCGCCGAAGTGCTCTATGCCGCCGCGGGTGACGGCACCATGCCGGCCTTCCTGGGGCGTGAGAACGCGCGCGGCGTGCCGGCCAATGCACTGTGGTTGAGCAACGGGCTGATCCAGTTGTTCCTGCTGCTGGTGCTGGTCAATTCCGGCAGCTATACCGGGCTGGTGCTGCTGGCCGCGTCGATGAGCCTGGTGCCCTACTTCCTGTCCACCGCGTTCGGTGCGCAGCTGGCCTGGCGTGGGCAGGCCTATGCCGGTGAACCAGGCGTGCGCTGGCGCGATTTCGTGGTCGCACTGCTGGCCAGCGCCTATGCGCTGTGGCTGGTGTATGCCGGTGGCCTGGACAAACTGCTGCTGTCGGTGCTGCTGTACGTGCCCGGTGTGGTGCTGTTCGCACTGACCCGGCGCCAACGCGGCGAACAGGTATTCACGCGTTGGGAGGGGATGCTGTTCGCTGCGATCCTGATCGTGGCGATCACCACGCTGGTGGCGTTCTGGCGAGGCAATCTCACGCTGTAGACCCGAGCCCAGGCTCGGCTGGTTCATCCGCAGCAGCCGAGCATGGCTCGGCTCCACAACAGCAGTCGCGCAAGCTCGCCCCTACAAAGACGCAAAAAAAAACCTGCATCTCGCGATGCAGGTTTTTCAAGGTGGCGCCCGAAGTTGGACTCGAACCAACGACCCCCTGATTAACAGTCAAGTGCTCTAACCGGCTGAGCTATTCGGGCAGACGACTAGTATAACCACTCTTCACGCGCGATGGTAGGGGTGATTGGCAATCATTGCGGCAGCCCGATACAGCTGCTCGGCCACCACCAGGCGCACCAGCATATGCGGCAGCGTCAGCGGGCCGATCGACCACTTCTCATCGGCCAGCGCGGACACCTCCGGCGAATGCCCTTCCGGGCCACCGATCAGGAACGCCAGGTCCCTTCCCTGCCCGCGCCAGTGTTCCAGGCGCTGCGCCAGCTGTTCGGAACTGAGCTGGCGGCCCGGCACGTCCAGCGCCACCACATAGGCATTCTTCGGCAGCGCAGCGATCACCCGCTTGCCTTCGTCTTCAGTGGCGCGGCGCGGATCGCGCCCCTTGCCGCGCAGGCCGGGCTCGATTTCCACCAGCTCGAACGGCAGCCAGTGCGACAGCCGCTTCTGGTACTCGGCGAAGCCCTGCGCCACCCAGCTGGGGGCGCGTTCACCGGTGGCGATCAGGCGGGCTTTCATCAACGGTCCTCCAAAACGTCGACGGCGCCATCGGCGCCGTCGAAGGGATGCATCAACGCGTGGCTCAGGCCACTTCGTCGTCGCTGGACGGCGGCTGGTCACCGACGGTCCACAGGCGCTCGAGGGCGTAGAACTCACGCACGCGCGGCAGCATCACATGGACGATCACGTCGCCCAGATCGACCAGCACCCACTCGGCTTCGCGCTCGCCTTCCACGCCCAGCGGCATCACGTCGATGTTCTTGGCGAAGCGCACGACTTCGTCGGCAATCGACTTGACGTGGCGGGTCGAGGTGCCCGAAACGACGATCATGTAGTCGGCAACGCTGGACCGGCCGCGCACGTCGATCTCGACCAGGTCCTTGGCCTTCAGGTCTTCGGTGGCTTGGCGGACGCTGGCCAGCAGTTCCGGCACGGACGGCGGCGGGCTGGGCAGATCGACCTTGATGGTCTGGGGCTGGGTCTGGTTGCTCAAAGTGGATCGACTCGATAAACGTGGGGGCGATTATACGGGGATGGCGCCGCTGCGCCATTCACGGCCTGGCCGGGCGGTACAGCCCGTGTGCAGCCACATAGTCCGCCACGCTGGGTGGCAGCAGGGCGCGCCAGGGGCCGCCGGCGGCGATCTGCGAGCGCACCGCGCTGGCCGATTCCTCGCGCAGCGGGTGGTGCAGGCGCAGGATGCGCCCGGCCGGGCTGGCGAACAGGGCCTGCTCGGTGTCGGCCCAACGCCCTTCCAGCGCCCGGCCCAGCTCGCCATCCACCGCGGCCTGCAACGGACTACCCGGGCGCTCCGCCACCACGAAATGAGCCAGCCCGAACAACGCCTCCCATTCGTGCCAGCGGGACAGGCCAAGCAGGCTGTCGGCGCCGACCAGCCAGGCCAGCGGCCGGCTCGGCCCCAGCTCGCCGCGCAGCTCGCGCAGGGTGTCCACGGTGTAGGACGGCCGACCGGGGAAACGCGCCGCGCGATCCAGCTCGCGGCGGTCCAGCAGCAGGCCCGGTTCGTCGCCGATGGCCAGCGACAGCATGGTGCAGCGCTGCTCGGCCGTGGCGCCGGGCACGGCACGGTGCGGCGGATCTGCGGCCGGCAGCATGCGCACGGCAACCTGCAGTTCATCACGGGCAGCCCGCGCGATCGCCAGGTGCCCGAGGTGCACCGGATCGAAGGTGCCCCCGTAGTAGATCCGCAGGCTCATCGCTCAGGCCCGCGCCAGCAGGCGCACGGCACGCGGTTCGGCCACAGCCACCAGCAGGCGCTCCAGCGCCAGCCAGGCATCGCCGTCGGCCCGCCCCTTGGCGATACGGTCGACCAGCCCCGCTTCAGCCACGAAGCGCTCCCAGCGCTTGCTTTCCGGATGCCGCTGCAGCGCGCGCTTGTACGGCGCCTGCCGCGATTCCCAGATGCCGCGCGATTTCATTTCGGCGGCCAGGTTGCCACCACGGGCCTGCACCCGGGCCAGGCCAGCACCGGCCAGCAGCTCGCGGATCACCATCGGCATCAACGCGGCCACCGCCTCACCCTCGCCTCGCAGGCCGGCCAGCATGCGCAGCACCGCCGGCGGTTGCCCGGAGAATGTCGCCTCCACCAGCCGGAACACGTCATAGCGGGCGGCATCGGCCACCAGCGACTCCATGCGCTCCACATCCAGCGGCTGGCCATCGGCCAACAGCGCCAGCTTGTCGATTTCCTGGGCGGCAGCCAGCAGGTTGCCTTCCACCCGCTCGGCCAGGCGCTGCACGGCGGCCGGGTCCGCGCGCAGGCCCTTGCCACGCAGGCGGCGCTCGATCCAGTCCGGCAGTTCGTGCGGCTTGATCGCCCACGCCACCGACAGCACGCCGATGCGGTTGACCGCTTCGGCCCACTTGCCCTGGTGCGCCTTGCTCCATTCGTTGGCGGTGATCATCAACACCACGTCCGGCGCCGGATTGGCGCAGAACTGGCTGATCACCTCGGCACCGTCCTTGCCCGGCTTGCCGCTGGGCAGGCGCACCTCGACCAGGCGACGGGCGCTGAACAGGCTGGGGGCATTGAAACTGGCGTCGAGCTGGTTCCAGTCGAAATCACGCCCATCGGCGTCGAACACTTCACGTTCGCCAATGCCCGAGGCGCGCGCACGTGCGCGGATGGCGTCGGCCGCCTCCAGCACGCGCAGGGTTTCCGGGCCGGCAATCAGGTAGACCGGCGCCAGCGCGGTATCAGCGCCCTGGCTGGCCAGCTGCTCCGGACGCAGTTCCATGCGCGCGGCTCAGTGCTTGGCTGCGGGGACCGGCTCGGCCGGTACCGCGCCTTCGATGGGCTTGTCCTTCGGCGCCGACAGGCTGCCGCCCTTCTCGATCTCGGCACGCACCACGCTGTCGATGCGGCGGATGATCGAGGCGGACATTTCCCGGCGCAGTTCATTGGCCAGGATTTCACGTTCGGTGGTGGTACCGGTGGCGTCGGTCGGCGGCGACACGTAGTCGCGCGACAGCTCGATCACCTGCTGCGGCACCAGTTCGCTGCCGTCTTCGCGACGGAAGATGAAGATCACCGCGTAGCGCAGGCTGTATTCCTGCGCACGGCCCTGCGAGTCGATGGCGATCGGCAGGTCGCCCCAGCGCTCGGACAGTACCTGCAGCTGGGCGCTGGGCTCCTTGCTGTCCTCATCGGCCAGCCTGGCGCCTGAGGCCAGCAGGCTGCGGTTGAGCAGCTTGACCAGTTCGCTGTACGGCGCAGTGGAAACCACCTTCACCGGTGCTGTGTCGGTCGGCAGCATCAGCTTGTTGCGCAGATGGAAACCGCAGCCGGCAAGGCCGAGGACAAGAACGAGGGCAAGCAGGATTCGGGTCATGGAGACAGTCTGGCGGAGCCGGGCGATCACGGCAACACACAGCGTGCCCGAAGCCGCGTGAATGCAGGGCCATCAAACGCCGGGCCCTGCACCGGAATGGTACCGGCCACCACGCGGGTGGCCGGTACGGGGTACATCAGGCGGCGACGATGTTCACGATCTTGCCCGGCACGATGATGATCTTGCGCACCGTCAGGCCTTCCATGAACTTGGCCGCGTTGGGCTCGGCCAGGGCCAGTGCCTCGACCTGCTCGCGCGCGGCGTCGGCTGCCACGTCGATGGTGCCACGCAGCTTGCCGTTGACCTGCACGGCCAGGGTCAGTGCGTCGCGCACCAGCGCACCGGCATCGGCCTGCGGGAACGGCTGGTCTTCCAGCAGGGTCTCGCCATGGCCCAACACCTGCCACAAGGCATGGCTGGCGTGAGGGGTGATCGGGTTGAGCAGCAGCACGATGGCCTGCAGCGCTTCCTGGCGCACCGCGCGCCCCTGCGCGCTGCCGTCCTCGAACTTGGCCAGCGCGTTCATCAGTTCCATCACCGCGGCAATGGCGGTGTTGAAGCTGTGGCGGCGGCCATAGTCGTCACCGACCTTGCCGATGGTCTCGTGGGTCTTGCGGCGCAGTGCCTTCTGGTTGGCATCCAGTGCTGCAACATCCAGCGCCGGAGCGGCGCCATCGGCGGCATGCTTCTGCACCTGGGCCCACAGGCGGCGCAGGAAGCGGGCCATGCCATCCACGCCGGCTTCGTTCCACTCCAGCGACTGTTCCGGCGGCGCGGCGAACATCGAGAACAGGCGCACGGTGTCGGCGCCGTACTTGTCGACCATCGCCTGCGGGTCCACGCCGTTGTTCTTCGACTTGGACATCTTCTCGGTGCCACCGACCACCACCGGCTGGCCGTCGGCGATCAGGGTCGCGCCGGTGATGCGGCCGCGCTCGTCGCGCTGCACTTCCACATCGGCCGGGTTGATCCAGTCCTTCGAGCCATCCGGGTTCGGGCGGTAGTAGGTCTCGGCAATCACCATGCCCTGGCACAGCAGATTGCGCGCCGGTTCGTTGCTGTCCACCATCCGCGCGTCGCGCAGCAGCTTGTGATAGAAGCGGAAATACATCAGGTGCAGGATCGCGTGCTCGATGCCACCGATGTACTGGTCGACCGGCAGCCAGTAGTTGCCGCGCTTGTCGACGGCATCACGGGCACCCGGCGAGGTGTAGCGGGCGTAGTACCAGCTCGACTCCATGAAGGTGTCGAAGGTGTCGGTCTCGCGCTCGGCCGCGCCGCCGCAGTCCGGGCAGGTGGTCTTGCGCCATTCCGGATCGGTCTTGATCGGCGAACCGGTACCCGAGAATGCCACGTCCTCCGGCAGCACCACCGGCAGCTGTTCTTCCGGCACCGGCACCGCACCGCACTTGGCGCAGTAGATCACCGGAATCGGGCAGCCCCAGTAGCGCTGGCGGCTCACGCCCCAGTCGCGCAGGCGGTAGTTGACGCGGCGCTGGCCCTGCGCCTTGCGCTCGAATCGTTCGGCCAGGGCTTCGAAGGCACCCTGGAAATCCAGGCCATCGAACTCGGCCGAGTTGACCAGCTCGAAGGCACGGCTCTTGTCGCTGTACCAGTCCTGCCAGCGGCTGCCATCCCAGGTGCGCTCTTCTTCGGTGCGCGCATCCTTCAGTGCGATCACCTGCTTGATCGGCAGGCCGTACTTGTTGGCCACTTCGTTGTCGCGCTGGTCATGACCCGGCACAGCCATCACCGCGCCGGTGCCGTAGCCCATCAGCACGAAGTTGGCGACCCACACCGGCACCGGCTCGCCGGTGACCGGATGCAGCGCACGCAGGCCGGTGTCCATGCCGCGCTTTTCCTGGGTTTCCAGTTCCGCCTCGGACACGCCACCCTGCTTCAGGTCGGCCAGCATCGCGGCCAGTTCCGGGTTGTTCTTCGCCGCATGCAGCGCCAGCGGATGTTCGGCGGCGATCGACACGAAGGTCACGCCCATCACGGTATCCGGACGGGTGGTGAACACGCGCAGCGGATCCAGCACGCCGCCGTCAACGTCACGTACGTCGAACTGGATTTCCAGGCCCTCGGAGCGGCCGATCCAGTTGCGCTGCATGGTCTTGACCGAATCCGGCCAGCCGTCCAGCTCGTCCAGGCCGTCCAGCAGTTCCTGGGCGTAATCGGTGATACGCAGGAACCACTGCGGAATCTCGCGCTTCTCGACCAGGGCGCCGGAGCGCCAGCCGCGGCCGTCAATCACCTGCTCGTTGGCCAGCACGGTCTGGTCGACCGGGTCCCAGTTCACCACCGCATTGCGGCGGTAGGCCAGGCCCTTGCGCATCAGGCGGGTGAACATGCGCTGCTCGTGGACGTAGTAGTCCGGGCGGCAGGTGGCGAACTCGCGCGACCAGTCAACGGCATAGCCCATGGCCTTGAACTGGCCACGCATGTGCTCGATGTTCTTGTAGGTCCAGGCCGCCGGTGCGGTCTTGTTCTTGATCGCGGCGTTTTCCGCCGGCAGGCCGAACGCGTCCCAGCCCATCGGCTGCAGCACGTTGTGGCCGGTCATGCGCTTGTAGCGGCTGATCACGTCGCCGATCGTGTAATTGCGCACGTGGCCCATGTGCAGCGCACCGGACGGGTACGGAAGCATCGACAGGCAGTAGTACTTCGGCTTGTCCGAAGTCTCGTCGACTTCGAAGGCACGGGTGGCGTCCCAGTACTGCTGGGCGGCGGATTCAACCTGCTGCGGGTCGTAGGCGTTGGTTTCAGCGCTGGTCATGGAACACGCGGATGCGGCGGCAAAGCGGTACAGCGTACCGCAGTGCGGCAAACGTCTCCAATCCCGCCCGCTGAAGGCCGGCTCCGCGAGCGCCCGAGGCCGGTCTCAGCGCGGCCGCGACAACGGCAGGGCCAGGGCCAGCCAGGCCGTCCAGCAGGCGAACGCAAGCCGTTGTGCCAGCGGCGCCGCCAACACGCCCTGCAGGGCAAACGCCGCCAGCGCGGCCAGTACGCCACAGGCGAGCGCCACTGCGCCCAGCGCGCGGCCATGCGCCTGGCGCAACTGCGACGTGCCCAGCAACAGGGTGCCGGCGACGAAGCCCAGCACCCAGATCATCCAGGCGCTGGCATGCAGCTGGCTGGCCGGCCCGTGCAGGTCATCCACATCCAGCGGCAGCAGCCCCATCGCGGCGAACGCCAACCCGGCCAGCAGCAGCATCTGGCTGCCCACCCGCGGCGCCCAGCCGGCGGTTGCCGGCAGCCCACGGCGCAGGCACTCGGCCACAACCACCGCCAGCAGGCCCGGCAGCACCAAGCCCAGCAGATTGAAGGCCAGCGCATGCGGCACCCCCTGTGCTCCCAGCAGCGCCACCGGGTGGCGAGCCTGTGCGTAGCCATCCAGGCCGGCGCCGAAACCGAGCACCGCCAGCACGAACAGCAGTGCGGCGACCAGACCGGACAGGCGCAGCAACGGGGACAGGGACGACATGCAGGCTCCGGAAAGGACGGCGACAGGAAGGCGGCATTGTCAGGCATTTACTACAACCCGGGTTGAGACCGGCATCGATCGTCACCATAGAATCAGTCTCCAGACGCCAAACGATGCTTCCCCCCATGACCGAGACGACCTACGTATTCGACGCCACCACTGCGACCTTCGAGGCCGAAGTCCTGCAGAAGTCGCTGCAGACGCCGGTGCTGGTCGACTTCTGGGCCACCTGGTGCGGGCCGTGCAAGACCCTCGGGCCGATGCTGGAAAAGCTGGCTGCCGAGTACAACGGCGCCTTCGAACTGGCCAAGGTCGACGTCGACAAGGAACAGCAGATCGCCGCCGCCTTCCAGATCCGCTCGGTGCCGACCGTGTTCCTGGTCAAGGGCGGCCAGCTGGTGGACGGCTTCCCGGGGGCCATCCCGGAAGGCCAGCTGCGTGAATTCCTGGCCCAGCACGGCATCGTGCCGGCCGACATCGGCGACGCCGTCGCCGAAGACGAAGCGCCGCTGGACCCGCAGGCGCAGGTGGACGTGCTGCGCGCGCAGATCGCCGCCGAGCCGGACAAGGACGAGCTGAAGCTCGACCTGGCGCTGGCCCTGCTGCAGATCGGTGGTGTGGATGAAGCCGGTCTGCTGATCGATGGCCTGCCCGCCAACCTGGCCACCGACGACCGTGCCGTGCGTGCACGCGCCCGGCTGGCCTTCGCCTCGGCCCTGAAGGACGCCCCGGCCGCCGAAGTGCTGGACGCGCGCATCGCCGCCGATGGCAAGGACCTCAAGGCACGCCACCTGCGTGGCGTACAGCTGCTGCTCGGTGGCCACGACGAAGCCGCGCTGGCCCAGTTCCTGGAAATGCTGCGGATCGACCGCACGTTCGAGGACGGACTGCCGCGCAAGGCCCTGATCGACGCCTTCAATGTGATCTCCGACGAGGACCTGGTCGGCCAGTACCGCCGCCGGATGGCCTCCCTGCTGTTCTGAACGGGAACCCACTTCGTTCAGAATCCCTGCACTGAACGCGGGCAATAATGCGCGGGATGGCGGCCGTACGGTCGCCACGATCCGTTCGGGGGGATGAGGTCGGGGCCATGGGGTCTTGCAGCTGCGCCCCCGCATTGCCGGGATTGCAAACTGTGACCTTCGTCCGCTCGCTGTCGTTCGCCATGCGCTTCCAGGGCGCGCTGCTCTGCGCTCTTCTCTTCCTGCCGGCCATGGCCGCCGCCCAGGACTGGAACTACCGGGTCCGTCCCGGCGATACCCTGTGGGATCTGGGAGGCCTGTACCTCAAGCCCTCGGTGCGCTGGCAGCAGCTGCAACAGCACAACCGCATCGACAACCCCTACCAGCTGCCACCGGGGCAGCTGCTGCGCTTCCCGATCAGCTGGCTGCGCATCGAACCGGCACCTGCCCGCGTGCTGTCGGTGCGCGGCAAGGTCGAACTGTCAGGCGCCGATGGCAGTGCCTCGCGCGCGATACTCGCAGGGGAACAACTTCGCATCGGTGACACCGTGCAGACCGAAGGCGACTCCAGCGTCACGCTTGAATTCGCTGACGCCTCGCGCCTGCAGCTGCGCGAGTACTCCCGGCTGCGCCTGGACCAGCTCAGCCGCTACGGCCACACCGGCATGGTCGATACCCGCCTGCGCCTGCAGCAGGGCCGCGCCAGCAATCGGGTAACACCTGCCCGTGGCCCGGCCTCGCGCTACATCATCGATGCACCTACGGCGACCAGCAGCGTGCGCGGCACCGTCTTCCGGGTCAGCGCCGGTGACACCGGCCAGGTGGCTGCCACCGAAGTACTGCAGGGCAAGGTGCAGGTCGGCAACACCCACGGCAAGCGCCTGGTCCAGCCTGGACAGGCCAGCCGCAGCAGCAGCGCCGATGCCGCACCGGACGCTGTCTCCGCCCTTCTTCCAGCGCCGCAGCTGCGTAGCGACGAGGTGCGCCTGGCGCCCCTGCCGACCCTGCTTGCCTGGGACCCCGTCGACGGCGCCGCGCGCTACCGCGTGGAAGTTGTACAGGCAGCGACGCCGGAAATCCTGCTGTTTGCCGCCACCACCGCCGACACCCGGCTGGCGATCGGTGACCTGCCCCCCGGCCAGCTGCGCATCCTGTTGCGCGCGGTGGATGCACAGGGCGTGGAAGGCCTCGACGCCAGCGCCGATTTCGAACTCAGCGACCAGCCCCCGCCGCCGCTCACCGTGGCCCCCCTGCATGGGCAGACCGTCAACAGTGACCGCCCGCGCTTCCGTTGGAGCCAGGCGCCGGGCGCGCGCAGCAGCGTGCTGCAGATCGCCACCGAGCCGAGCTTCGTGCAGCCACTGCAGGAACAGAGCACCCCAGGTACCGACCTGCGCCTGGCGCAGCCGCTGCCGCCCGGCGAGTACTTCTGGCGGGTGGCGTCGCGCGACGGCAACGGCCATCAGGGCCGCTACGGCCAGGCCCTGCCCCTGCAACTGAGCAATGAACCGGTCGACCCTGCCCTGCAGCCGCCTGAGGCCGCGCATGGCGAACTGACCCTGCGTTGGCAGGCCGGCAGCGAAGGCCAGCAGTACCGGGTGCAGGTGGACCGTCGTGGCGACTTCAGGGCGCCCCTGGTCGACCAGACCGTGAGCGAGCCGCAGGTCAGCTTCAAGCGGCCGTGGAGCGGCACCCTGCATGTGCGTGTGCAGTACATCGACGACGATGGTCATGCGGGTGAGTACTCACCGGCCCAGCAGATCAAGCTGCCCTGCCGCCTGTGCTACGGCGCCGGTGGTGGTGCCCTGCTGCTGTTGCTGTTGTTATGAGGCGCTCGCCGCTGCCGTGGCCGAAGCGGATCCTGCTGGCACTGCTGGCCGGGGTGTTGACGGTGATCGCCAGCCAGGGCCAGTGGCTGTGGCGACAGGACGAAGCGGCCTACGACGCCATGGTCGGCAACTGGGACTACCGCCCCGACCCCAGCGTGCTGATCGTGGCCATCGACGAGGGCAGCCTGCAGCGCATCGGCCAATGGCCCTGGCCCCGCTCGATCCATGCCCGCCTGCTCGACCGGCTGACCGATGCCGGTGCCGAGCGCGTCGCACTGGACCTGATGCTGTCCGAACCTGATCGTCGCGACAGCCGCCAGGACGATGAACTGGCCGCCGCGATACGCCGCAACGGCCGGGTGGTGCTGCCGGTACTCGCGGCACCGGCCGCCGGCGACCGCATGGCCGAGGAAATGCTGCCGATTCCGCAGATCGCGGCTAGTGCCGCAGCGATCGGCCACACCGATGTGGAAGTGGATGGCGATGGTGTCGCGCGCGGCGTGTACCTGCGTGCCGGCATCGGCCAGGCCCACTGGCCAGCACTGGGCCTGGCGCTGGCCGACCTGCCGGCGGGCGCGGTGCACGGCCTGCCCGACCCCGACCCGGAGATCGGTTCGCCCTATCAATGGCGGCGCAACGACTACGTGCGGGTGCGTTATGCCGGACCGCCCGAACGCCTGCCGCAGGTGTCCTATGCCGATGTGCTGGATGGTCACGTGGACATGGCGATGCTGCACGGCCGCCGCATCGTGGTGGGCATGACCGCCAGCGGCATCGCACCGCGGCTGCTGACCCCGACCACCCGCGAGTTCTGGATGAGCGGCAGTGAGTACCAGGCCAACATCGCTTCGATGCTGCTGCAGCACAAGCAGATCGACCTGCTGCCCCGCCTCTGGCAGCACGCCATCAGTGGCGTACTGGTGGCACTGTGCGTGATCCTGCTCGGCCTGCGCCTGCCATGGCTCGCGGCGCTGTGCTCGCTGCCGCTTCCACCGCTGCTGAGCTGGTTGCTGTTGCGCGCCGGTGACCTGTGGTGGGCACCGGCCAGCGCCATGCTGGGCATCCTGCTGGTGCTGCTGGCCTGGGCGACCTGGCGCGTCTCGGCCTGGCACCGCCTGGCCAACCGCGATGCGCTGACCGGTCTCGGCAATCGCCTGCGTTTCGAGCAGTCGCTGCAACAGGAATGCGATGCCGCGCGACGCAGTGGCAAGTCCTTGAGCCTCGCACTGATCGACGTTGACCATTTCAAGCGCCACAACGACCGCCACGGCCATCAGGTCGGCGACCGCGTGCTGCGCGATGTTGCACGCCTGATCGGTGCGCATGCGCGACGCCCTCGCGACATGGCCGCGCGCTACGGTGGCGACGAGTTCGCACTGGTGCTGCCCGATACCCCGGCCGAGGGCGCGCGCCAGGTCATCGAGGACCTGATCGCCTGCGTGCGTGCACTGCCGGCGCCCGGTGACGGCAGCGAAGCAGGCGTCACCCTCACCATCGGCGTGTTCACCCGCGTACCCGACGGAACGCTGCAACCACACCATTTCGTCGAAGGCGCCGACACCGCGTTGTACCAGGCCAAGGCCAACGGCCGCGACGGGTATGTCATCGACGGCGCATGAAGCAGGACATGCACACCACCTGTAGATACCGTGTCGCCCTCGCCTAGGCAAGGGCGACGTCAGGCTCAAAGGGTCGGCCACTTCTCAGTACGCCCCAAATCAGATGGATGAGCTTGCGCATCACTGCACACATGACGACCTTGAAGGGCTTGCCTTTCGCGCTGAGCCGGTCTGCAAAGGACTTCAGTGTGGGGTTGTGGGTCTTCCCGGTCAGCGCCGGCATGTACAGCTTTTTGCGGAAATTGGCGTCGCCGACGCGTGATATCCGGCATTTGCCTTCGTAGTTTCCTGATTGACGCTGGGCCGGATTCAGGCCCGCGTGGGCAACCACCTGGCGCACGTCGCTGTATTTGCTTAGATCCCCCAGAATGGCCAACAGCTGGGCACTGCTGGTGTTGCCTACACCGGGGATGCTGGTAAGCAGTTGATGACGCCGGCGCAGGTCCGGATCGTTATCGATATGGTCCTCAATCGCCTTCTGGACCTGCTTGATCTGCTCTTCCAACGTCCGGATCACATCCTTGATCCCTTGCTGGACCGAGATATCGGCAACGTCCAGGCGGTTGTGCTCCATCTGCAGCATTTCCTGGAGGTCATCTCGACGCCGTACCAAGGCGCGCAGCTTCACCTCCGAGGGCGTCGGTGGAACGTAGGGATATAGCTTTTCCGAGCGTTGTGCCTCAAAAAAACGGGCAATCAGCTTGGCGTCGCTGCGGTCAGTCTTGGTCCGCATCCCCTCCGCCTGCCCAAACGCCTTTACTCGGGCGGGATTGGCCACATGAACCACGACCCCTGCCTCCACCAGTGCTTGAGCCAAGGCCTCGTGATAGATGCCTGTAGCCTCCATACCTACCGCCGCGTTCGGCGCATGTTTGGCGCGCCAAGCCAGAAGCTCATCAAAACCCTTTGGCGTATT
Organism: Stenotrophomonas sp. 62841_Sma; assembly: GCF_056482945.1. NCBI lineage: Bacteria > Pseudomonadati > Pseudomonadota > Gammaproteobacteria > Lysobacterales > Lysobacteraceae > Stenotrophomonas > Stenotrophomonas sp. 62841_Sma. Next base: position 3,469,464 of record NZ_CM151224.1, read on the forward strand.
GGGGAGTTTGGCCTTGGTTCGATACTTGCCGTGAGATAGAGGCAGGGCGATGTCAAAAGTCGCCTTGGCTGCGTCGATGCCGATAAATTGCATGATTTCGCTCCAGCTTGAACTTACGATCGTGATCGGAAGCCGCCAGACTTGCCCTTGTGAGTACAGGCTCTCACCCGATGGCGGGCCTAAGATACCGTTCAAGTTCCATGGCGGTGTCAGGCCGCCGACGCGCTGAATCTACTTTGCAAGCTCGAAGGCTTAAGAGCCGAGGCAGCGTCATCGGAGCCTCCCGGGTCACCGGGGGATTGTGCCTGATCAGGGCACGATCCAAGACACAAGAGTCGAGCTTGCTCGACTGCCTCCGCCTCATTCCAGCGGCCAGCGACACCACGCAAGCGGATAGTCTCCCAGCCGCGATGTCAGGCCCGCGCGCACGGGGTTGGCCAGTACATACAGTGACTGTTGCCGAACATCCTCCTCATTCCGGATCAGATGATCGTAGTAGCCCCGCTGCCACACCGGCAGTTCTTCATCGGAGTGCGCATTGACTGCAATGGCCACTCTGGACTTCAGTGACTGCATGCATCGCCCCAGGGTTCCTTGACGCAGCTGCATGACCCAGTGCAGATGATCGGGCATTACCACCCAGGCAAATGATCGCGTGAGTCCACGGCGGTCACTGTCACGAAGGCCGTCCATCAGGGTCGCCGCGTGTCGCGTATCTGCAAAGATGCGTCGACGACCCGCAGTGACAGTGGTGACTACGTAGAAGCATCCGATTGCGGAAAATCGACCGCGCAACAAGGCAGGGCTGGGCATGTAAACAGCATGGACCGGGGACCGAGCCGTACCCATCGGGAAAACCCTGAAATAGCTATCGGATGGCGTCGAGCGTATTCGCTGCGGCCCCTGAAAGCAGTCGAGCAAGCTCGACTCTACAATTCGCCGGACCACGCCCGAATTGTGCGGACGCTCGCCCGGGGTGCAACATACGCATGCGAATGGTTAGACTGGGCGCCTCGCCCTGCGCCCCCGGACCCGCATGAACGCCCGCCTGTTCCGCTTCGGTATCAATCTCTGGCCGCCGTTCCTGTTCACCGGCATCCACGTCACCCGGGTCTCGCCGGACTACCGGCAGATCGACGTCGAACTGCGCATGCGGCCCTGGAACCGCAACTACGTCGGCACGCATTTCGGCGGCAGCCTGTTTGCGATGACCGATCCGTTCTGGATGCTTGGCCTGCTGCACATCCTCGGCCGCGACTACTACGTGTGGGACCGTGCCGGTGCCATCGATTTCCTCAAGCCCGGCAGAGGCACCGTACGTACGTCGTTCCGCATCGATGACGCACTGCTGGACGAACTGCGCGCCGAAGCGGCCGCTGGTGACAAAGTGCTGAGATGGTTCAGCAATGATGTCGTCGATGAAAGCGGCGAGGTGGTCGCCCAGGTGCGCAAGCAGGTCTACCTGCGGTTGAAGCCGCACGCACGCTGAGCGCGCTTCAGTCGCGTCCCGCAGCAGTCGAAGCCGATTCCTTCTGCAACGGCACCGACAGCCACGGGTTCTCTTCAGCGCTGCGCGCTGGACAGCGACGCGGCACCTGCAGGTGGCGGCCGTCGGCCGACAGCTGCGGCGCCCGCACCGGCGAGCGGAACTGCACCGGCAGCCTCTGCAGTGCGTCCACCGGATCATCCGTCTGCTGCCGCAGCCAACGCTGCGCCCCCAGCAGCCGCACCATCGCCGCAGCATCCTGTGGCCGTGACGAATAGGCAGGATAGATCGGCGCGGCGATATCGGTCAGCACGCAGCCCATGACGTTCGACAGGCAGCCGAAGTCATGCTGCGGTGGCGCCGGCACTGGCAACGGGCGATCCGCTTCCAGCGCCGATGTGGCTGCCGCGCCACAGGCCCAGCCGAGATTGCCGGCCACGCGGGCCAGGGTGCTGCTGCGATCCAGCACCAGCACGCCGCCGAACTCCCGCGCCGATGTCTCGATCGCCGCCCGGCTCATCGCGTACTCACCCTGCATGGCACGGCACAGGCTCTGTTCCTCGGCCCGCAGCGGCTGCATGGCCTGTTCGCACTCCACCGGCAAGGGGTGGTCGGCCGGCAGTTCGACCAGCATGTCGGCCAGCAGCTGGGCATTGGCCTGCACCAGGCTGGCACCGATGATGCTCTCGACCAGATAGCTGCTGCCGGGCAACAGCCGCCGGCCCAGTTGCAAGCCACGGCAGGCACCTCGCAGGGCACCGTCGATATCGCCCTGCACGTACGCCAGCGCGCGTGCACTGGTGGCGTCCATCACCACGCCATAGGTCGGCAACGGAACCAGAACGCCCTCGCCCTTCGGCGGGAACGGCGACATGAAGTAGTCCGCTTCGGCCAGCTGATCCAGCCGCGCATGCAACTGCTGGTGCCCAGCATGGGCCTCCACGAAGCGTTGCGGGTCCGCGCGGACCTGGGCGAGGCAGCCGCTGGCGGCCGGCCCGCAACTGGCACCGGGCCGCGAGCGCAGCTCGGCATGGTTGGCCACCAGGTGTGTCTGGCCGCCGCTGCTGCCCCGCAGGTCGGCCTCCCAACGGCGCACGTCCTCGGCCAACGCCTGCTCGCGCTGGCGGGCATCCAGATCGTCGAACGGCAGCGTCCACAACAGGGCATAACCGTTGTGGCCGGTCGCCGGCAGGCGTGCTTCCAGTCGCTGCTGCGCCTGCAGCCGCGATTCGGGCACCGGCCACATGCGCGAGGCGCACCACACCACGATGGCCAGCACCAGCAGGCCTGCCAGGGTCCAGCCCAGTCCGCGCAGAATCTTCAACACAGCTTCCCTTCCATGTGCCGTTGCCGCAGTCGATTCCCCAGCGTAATCGACCGGCAGTGACCGCTACAATGCGCGCATGTCGCTCGAAGCCCCCGCCCTGGTCCCCCGCCCCTCCCTGCAGCGCCTGTTCCTGACCGGCCTGCTCACCCTGCTGCCGATCTGGCTGACCTGGGTCGTGGTCAAGTTCGTGTTCGTGCTGCTGTCGGGCATTTCCAGCCCCTTGGTGGTACCGCTGTCCGAGCAGATCGCGACAAGCTTCCCGCACTACCTCGGCTGGGTCCGCGCCGAATGGATCCAGGACACCATCGCCCTGCTGGCCACCCTGCTGGTGATCCTGGCGGTGGGCGTGGCCAGCCGCCGCGTGCTCGGCCAACGCCTGCTGCGCTGGGTGGGCGCGGTCATCAAGCGCATTCCGCTGGCCAGCATCATCTACGACAGCGCAAAGAAGCTGCTGGACATGCTGCAGACCGAACCGGGCAGCACCCAGCGCGTGGTGCTGATCGACTTCCCGCACCGCGACATGAAATCGGTCGGACTGGTCACCCGCGTGATCAAGGAACACGGCACCGACCGTGAGCTGGCCGCGGTGTATGTACCGACCACGCCGAACCCGACCTCGGGCTATCTGGAAATCGTGCCGGTGGAACTGCTGACCCCGACTGACTGGACCGTCGACCAGGCCATGAGCTTCATCATTTCCGGCGGCGCCGTCGCACCGTCCAGCGTGCCGTTCACCCGCGCCGGCGAACGCACCGGCGAACGCACCGAATGACCCCGGCGCCGATCGAGCGCCCGCTGCAGGACCGCGCGGTCCTGCTGTTCATCGTGCTGGCCGCGTTCTTCTGCGGCAATGCGGTGCTGGCCGAGCTGATCGGGGTGAAGATCTTCGCGTTGGAAGACACCCTGGGCATCGCCCCGCTGAACTGGAACCTGTTCGGCCAGACCGGCTCGCTCAGCTTCACCGCCGGTACCCTGCTGTGGCCGGTGGTGTTCATCATGACCGACACCATCAACGAGTTTTTCGGCAAGCGCGGCGTGCGCTTCATCTCGTGGCTGGCGGTGGTGCTGATCGGCTACGGTTTCCTGTTCGCCTTCGCGGCCATTTCGCTGGCGCCGGCCAGCTGGTGGGTCACGTCGATGGATGGCCACGGTGTGCCCGACTACCAGGCCGCGTTCGCAGCCGTGTTCGGCCAGGGCATGTGGACCATCGCCGGTTCGCTGGTGGCCTTCCTCCTTGGCCAGCTGATCGACGTGGCGGTGTTCCACCGCATCCGCCAGGCCACCGGCGAACGCCACGTGTGGCTGCGTGCGACCGGATCGACCGCGATCTCGCAGGTGGTGGACAGCTTCGTGGTGATCTGGATCGCCTTCGTGCTGGGCCCGCAGCACTGGCCGACCTCGCTGTTCCTGGCGGTCAGCAGTGTCAACTACATCTACAAGATGGGCTTTGCGATCGCCCTGATTCCGTTGCTGTACCTGATGCGGCGTGCCATCACCCGCTATCTGGGTGCCGAGCGAGCCGCATCGTTGCGCGCCGCCGCTGCGGCTGACTGAAGCCCCAGCAACAAAAAGCTGACTGCGCCTTCACGCTGGCCGTACGCGGCCGGATCGTGCAAGCTCCACGGTCTGTGTTCCACGGAAGCTCCTGATGCCGCATCCCACCCGCGCCCTGGCCGCCGCCATCGCCGCGTTGTTCCTGTTCAGCGCCGTGCCGTCGGCCGAAGCAGCGAAAAAGAAGGCCAGCCGCCCTGCCGCCGCGCAGACCCGCCAGGCCGCCAAGCCCAAGGCCCGGCCTGCCCGCGCTACCGCGCCGGCCCGTGGCAGTTCGGCGCGCCGCGCCACGCCGCGTCCGGTCGCACCGGCCCGCGCCGTACCCAAGCAGGTGCAGCTGGAGCGCCTGTATGACGAATACTGGGATGCCTCGATGCGGTTGAATCCGCTGCAGGCAACCTTCCAGGGCGAGGCCCGCTACAACGACCAGCTGCCCAACATCCTGTCCGCCGCGTGGCGCCAGCAATCGCACGACTTCACCACCGAGTGGCTGGGCAAGGTCGAGAAACTCGGCAGCGACGGCCTGCAGGGCCAGGACCTGCTCAGCTACGAGATCTTCGTGCGCGACGCGCGCGCTTCGCTGGCCGCCGAGTGCTACCCGAGCTGGATGATGCCGATCAGCCAGTACTACAACGTCGGCAGCATCATGGCGATCCTCGGTGCAGGTGCCGGCGCGCAGCCGTTCAACACCGTACAGGACTACGACACCTGGTCGCGCCGTTCGCTGGGCATTCCCGAGCTGTTCGACCAGGCCATCGACAACATGCGCCAGGGCATGAAGGCCGGCGTGGTGCAGCCACGCGACCTGATGGAAAAAGTGCTGCCGCAGCTGGATGCAGTGATCAAGCCGACCGCTGAAGAGAGCATCTTCTGGTCGCCGATCCGCACCATGCCCAACACCATCGCGGCCGAGGACAAGGCGCGCATCAGCGCCGAATACAAGCGCATGATCGAACTGCGCATCATGCCGGCCTACCGCGCCCTGCGCGGCTTCATCGCCACCGAATACCTGCCCGCCACGCGTGCCAGCAGTGGCCTCGGCGCGCTGCCCGATGGCCAGGCCTGGTACGCCAACCTGATCGTGCAGACCACGGCCAGCGACCAGACCGCCGCGCAGCTGCACGCGCTGGGCGAACAGCGCGTGCAGGAACTGCAGGCGCAGATCGCCACGGTGATGAAGGACGCCAAGCTGCGCGGCACGCCGGCCAAGCTGCTGCGCAGCATGCGTAACGACCGCCAGTTCCAGTACGGCGACGCCAATGCGTTGATCAACCGCTATCGCCAGGTGCAGCAGCAGGTCAACGCACGCCTGCCGCAGGTGCTCGATACCCTGCCCAAGTCCACGCTGGACGTGCGCGCGGTGGAACCGGAGCGTGCACTGACCGCCGCAGCAGCGGCCTACCAGCCGTCTGCGGCCGGGCAACCGGGCGTGCTGTACGTGAACACCCGCGACCTGGCCAGCCGCAAGCGCTGGAACGTGCCGGTGCAGTACCTGCATGAAGCGATCCCCGGCCACCACGTGCAACTGGGCCTGCAGCAGGAGCTGGCCAAGCTGCCGCGCTTCCGCCGCCTGGGTGGCGATCTCGCCTTCGTCGAAGGCTGGGGCCTGTATGCCGAAACACTGGGTGAGAACCTGGGCATCTACACCGATCCCTACGATCGCATCGGCTACCTGTATTCGCGCCTGCTGCGCGCTGCCCGCGTGGTGGCCGACACCGGCGTGAACGCCCAGGGCTGGAGCAAGCAGCAGGCCGTGGCATACCTGCAGAAGACCGTGGACATGAGCAGCGATGACGCCAACGCCGAAGTCGAGCGGATCATGGCCCAGCCCGGCCAGGCGCTGTCCAACGTGGCCGGCCTGACCACCATTGTCGCCCTGCGCGACAAGGCCAAGGCACGCCAGGGTGCCGCCTTCGACCTGCGCCGCTTCCACGCCGAACTGCTGAAGGATGGCTCGATGCCGCTGGACGTGCTGGACCGCAAGATGGAGCGCTGGATGGCGCAGCCGGCCAGCGCCACGCCCGCGCCTTCACCCTGACCCCTCCGGAGCCGCCATGCGCCCTGCCATCGCCCTGTTCGCCGCCGTGCTGGGCCTGCTGCCGCTGGCCACCTCCGCCGCACCGGTGCTGACCCCACCGGATGCGGGCATCGACGGCCTGATGCAGGCCTACGACGGCCAGGTGCCCGGCGCCGCTGTGCTGGTGCTGCATGACGGGCAACCGGTGTTCCGCCGCGGCTACGGCCTGGCGGTGCTGGAAGACGGCACCGCAGTCACCCCGGCCAGCAACTTCCGGCTGGCCTCGGTCAGCAAGCAGTTCACCGCTGCGGCGGTACTGCTGCTGGTGGAGGATGGCCGGCTTGGGCTCGACCAGCCGGCCCGGCAGTGGCTGCCCGAGTTGCCGCCGGCTGCAGCGGCCATCACGATCCGCCAGCTGCTCTCGCACACCAGCGGCCTGCTCGACTACGAAGACCTGATGGACCCGGCGGACACACGGCAGGTACACGATGCCGATGTGCTGGCCCTGCTGTCGCGCCAGGACCGGCTGAACTTCGCACCGGGCACGCAGTACCGCTACAGCAACAGCGGCTATGCACTGTTGGCAATGATCGTCGGCCGCGCCTCCGGCCAGGATTTCGCCGCCTTCCTGCAGCAGCGCGTCTTCGCGCCGCTGGGCATGGCCCACACCGTGGCCCACCAGGACGGTGTCGATACGGTGCCAGCACGTGCCTATGGCTACAGCTGGATCGACGGTCGCTGGCAACGCACCGACCAGAGCACCACCAGCGCCGTGCTCGGCGATGGCGGCATCTATTCCTCGCTGGACGACCTGGCCCGCTGGGATGCGGCGCTGTACGACGACCGCCTGCTGTCGAAGGCCTCGCGCCGCGCGATGTTCAGCCCGGCCACGTCGACGCCTGAAGCCGACGTGCCGCACTACGGCTTCGGCTGGCGCCTGAACGGGCCGGTGCAATGGCACAGCGGCGAGAGCATCGGTTTCCGCAACGTGATCGTGCGCCATCCGGAAAAGCACCTGACCGTGATCGTGCTGACCAACCGCAACGACCCCGAACCCTATCCGCTGGCGCTGAAGATCGCCCAGCGCTGGCTGGACACCCTGCAATGACCCGCGATGCCGACGCCCTGCTGGGCATCCACCACGCCGCACTGATCTGCAGCGACTACGCACGCTCGAAGGACTTCTACGTGCGCATCCTCGGCCTGCGCGTGCTGGCCGAGAACCACCGTGCCGCGCGCGATTCCTGGAAGCTGGACCTGGCCCTGCCCGACGGTGGCCAGCTGGAACTGTTCTCCTTCCCCTCGCCGCCGCCCCGTCCCAGCCGCCCGGAAGCCCAGGGCCTGCGCCACCTCGCGTTCCGCGTCGCCCGGCTGGAACCCTTCATCCAGCGTCTGGCTGCGCATGGCGTGGTGTGCGAACCGATCCGCGTGGACGAATACACCGGCCGCCGCTTCACCTTCTTCGCCGACCCCGACGACCTGCCGCTGGAGCTGTACGAAGTCGGTTGAGCGTTCTTCAATCGAGATTCATCCACGCATGGCGTGGATCTACCGTGTCGACCAAGGTCGACACCTACCAACAGCCGCAGAAATCTGTCAGAGGCGGGGCGCAGCCCTGCAAAGCCCCCCTTCCCCATACCCCGCCGAATGGGTATACAGTCGACCCATGCCGGCAGCGTGCCGGAATGAACCCTGGGAGGGGACCATGCGCAACACCTTCAAGACCCTGCTGCTGGCACTGCCGCTGTGCCTGGCCGCCCTGTCGGCACAGGCCGCCGACGGCGCCGCCGGCCGCTGGAAGACCATCGACGACAAGACCGGCAAGGTGAAGTCGATCGTCGAGATCAGCCAGGCCGCCAACGGCACGCTGACCGGCAAGGTGGTCGACATCCTGCACTCGGACAAGGGCCCGAACCCGGTCTGCGACGGCTGTGAAGGCGCCAACAAGAACAAGCCGGTGAAGGGCATGACCATCCTCTGGAACCTGAAGGCCGACGGCGCCAACAAGTGGTCCGGCGGCACCATCCTCGACCCGGCCAACGGCAAGACCTACAAGTCGAAGATGGAGCTGCAGCCGGGTGGCACCAAGCTGGACGTGTCCGGCTGCATCGCCTTCATCTGCCGCGCGCAGACCTGGCAGCGCGAGTAAGCCCCCAGGCCCGCGCCGTACCCCCGTGACCCGGCCCCGGCCGGGTCACCTCGTTGCAGGCATGCGATAATCTGCGGTTCCCCTCGGCTGCACCCCGCGACCATGACCCGTACCGCGCTCGTCACCACCGCCCTGCCCTACGCCAACGGCCCGCTCCACCTGGGCCACCTGGTCGGCTACATCCAGGCCGACATCTGGGTGCGTGCGCGGCGAATGAGTGGCGGCAAGGCCTGGTTCGTCTGCGCCGACGATACCCACGGCACGCCGATCATGCTGGCCGCGGAGAAGGCCGGGGTCACCCCGGAAACCTTCATCGCCAACATCCAGGCCAGTCACGAACGTGACTTCGCCGCCTTCGGCGTGGCCTTCGATCACTACGACTCGACCAATTCGGCGGCCAACCAGGCGCTGACCGAGCAGTTCTACCTGAAGCTGGAAGCGGCCGGCCACATCAGCCGCCGCTCGGTGGCGCAGTTCTACGACCCGGCCAAGGGCATGTTCCTGCCCGACCGCTACGTCAAGGGCATCTGCCCGAACTGCGGCAGCCCCGACCAGTACGGCGACAACTGCGAAGTCTGCGGCGCCACCTATGCGCCGACCGACCTGAAGGAGCCGCGTTCGGTCATCTCCGGTGCCACGCCGGAAATGCGCGATTCGGAGCACTTCTTCTTCGAGGTGGGCCACTTCGATGCATTCCTGCGCGAATGGCTGGCCGGCGATGTCGCCCTGCCGGGCGTGAAGGCCAAGCTGGGTGAGTGGCTCAATGCCGAAGGTGGCCTGCGCGCGTGGGACATCTCGCGCGACGCACCGTACTTCGGTTTCCAGATTCCGGGCCAGCCGGGCAAGTACTTCTACGTCTGGCTGGATGCGCCGATCGGCTACCTGTCCAGCTTCCAGACCCTGTGCGGCAAGCTCGGCGAAGACTTCGAAGCGCACCTGCGCGCCGGCACCGCCACCGAGCTGCACCACTTCATCGGCAAGGACATCGTCAACTTCCACGGCCTGTTCTGGCCGGCGGTGCTGCATGGCACCGGCCACCGCGCGCCAACCCGCTTGCACGTCAACGGCTACCTGACCGTAGACGGCGCCAAGATGAGCAAATCGCGCGGCACCTTCGTGATGGCGCGTACCTTCCTCGACGCCGGCCTGGAGCCGGAAGCGCTGCGCTACTACTACGCCGCCAAGTCCGGCGGTGGCGTCGACGATCTCGACCTGAACCTGGGTGACTTCATCGCCCGCGTCAACGCCGACCTGGTCGGCAAGTTCGTCAACCTGGCCAGCCGCTGCGCCGGCTTCATCAGCAAGCGTTTCGACGGCCAGCTGGCCGCACAGCTGCCCGATGCGGCGCAGTACCAGCGCTTCGTCGACGGCCTGGCGCCGATCCGTGAAGCCTACGAGCGCAACGATCCGGCCGCGGCGATCCGCCTGACCATGACCCTGGCCGACGAAGCCAACCGCTACATCGACGACGTCAAGCCGTGGGTGATCGCCAAGCAGGATGGCGCCGACGCGCAGCTGCAGGCCGTGTGCAGCCAGGGCCTGAACCTGTTCCGCGTGCTGGTCACCGCCTTGAAGCCGGTGCTGCCGGCCACCGCTGCGCAGGCCGAGGCCTTCCTGGCCGCGCCGGTGACCGACTGGACCGAACTGGCGCAGCCGCTGCTGGGCCACCGCATCACCGAGTACACCCCGCTGTTCACCCGTATCGACCCGAAGAAGATTGACGCCATGATCGACGCCTCCAAGGACACCCTGCAGCCGGCCGCCGCTGCCGCCCCCGCCGCCAAGACCGACGCCGCCAAGCCGGCCGCACCGGCACCGGCCAAGGACGAAGCCAAGGGTGCCGATGCTCCGGCCTACATCGGCATCGACGATTTCGCCAAGCTCGACCTGCGCATCGGCAAGGTGCTGGTCTGCGAGTTCGTGGAAGGTTCTGACAAGCTGCTGCGCTTCGAACTGGACGCCGGCGAGCTGGGCAAGCGCCAGATCTTCTCCGGCATCCGCGCCAGCTACGGCGAGCCGGAGAAGCTGGTCGGCCGCAGTGTGGTGTTCATCGCCAACCTGGCCCCGCGCAAGATGCGCTTCGGCCTGAGCGAAGGCATGATCCTGTCGGCCGGTTTCGACGGCGGCGCGCTGGCGCTGCTGGACGCCGACAGCGGCGCGCAGCCGGGCATGCCGGTCCGCTGATGCCCGCAGCGGGCGTGGTTGCGGCCACGCCCGCCGGCAGCACCGGCCTCGGGGCAACGCGATGGGAGGCAACGGAATGGAACTGGCGCTGTTCGACTTCGACCACACCGTGACCACCTGCGATACCTATGGCCGTTTCCTGCGCCGCGTGGCCACGGCCGAACAGCTGGCACAGGCGTGGTGGAAGGTCGGCCCGTGGCTGGCCGCGTACAAGCTGAAGCTGATCTCGGCCGAGCGCATCCGCGCGCGCGTCACCCGTTTGACCTTCAGCGACCGCCACAGCGATGACATCGCCACGCTGGCCGCCGGCTTCTCGCGTGAGTTCCTGCCCGACGTGGTGCGCCCGGAAATGCTGGAGCAGATCCGCTGGCACAAGGAACAGCAGCACACCGTGGTGATCGTGTCCGGCTCGCTGGACCTGTATCTGCGGCCGTGGTGCGAACAGCTGGGCCTGCAGTTGATCTGCAACCGGCTGGAGAGCCAGGACGGCCGTCTCACAGGTCGCTATGCCGGTGGCGACTGTGGCCCGCGCAAGGTCGAGCACATCCGCCGCCAGTTCGATCTGTCACGCTACGTGCGCATCCATGCCTACGGTGACAGTTCCGAAGACAAGCCGATGCTGGCGCTGGCCCACGAGCGCTGGTTCCGTGGCAAACCCTTGAAGTAACCCCAACGCGCAGCCTTCGCCACGCATGAGCCTGATTCCTCCCCTGACCGAACGCCTCGACCGCCTGCTGCCGCAGACCCAATGCGGGCAATGCGGCTACGACGGCTGCCGCCCGTACGCGCAGGCCATGGCGCGCGGCGAGGCAGGCGTGGACCGCTGCCCGCCGGGCGGCGACGCTGGCGCGCGCGCACTGGCGCAGGTACTGGACGTACCCGCCATTCCGTTTGATCGTTCGCGCGGCGAGCACAAGGCGCCGCAGGTGGCATTGATCGTGGAAGCCGACTGCATCGGCTGCACCAAGTGCATCCAGGCCTGCCCGGTGGATGCCATCGTCGGTGGCGCCAAGTACATGCACACGGTCATTGCCGATCTGTGCACCGGTTGCGAGCTGTGCATTCCACCGTGCCCGGTGGACTGCATCGAGCTGGTGCCAACGTAGCCACCAGACCAACCGGCAGTGGAGCGGCGGGGTAGAGTCGACTGTTAGTCGACTGCTCTTCGTTCCGGCGGCGCAAAACCCCGCGCTGCGCGCGATAGTCGACTAACCGTCGACTCTACCCTCCGCTGGTGGGACCTGACCTTGCCTGCCGCTACGGTACCGCCGCCGTCACTACGATCTCGACCTTCCAGTCAGCGTGGGCCAGCTTGGCCTCGACCGTGGCACGCGCCGGGGTCGCACCCTCGACCACCCACTCATCCCACGCCTTGTTCATGCCGTCGAAGTCGGCCATGTCGGCCAGGAACACCTCGGCGCGCAGCACGTGCTGGCGGTCACTGGCGACCAACGCCAGCAGCTTGTCGATTTCTGCCAGCACCTGCCGGGTCTGGCCGGTGATGTCCTGGCTGGTGTCTTCCGGAATCTGGCCGGAGAGATAGGCGACCTTGTTGTATACGGTCATTTCGGACATGCGCGGTCCGACGTCGTAACGCTCCATCATGGGCGTGGCTCCTGCGGTTGATCAGGCCTGCATTGTCCTCCAAACCGGTCGACGGTGGGTGCACGGGCATCCTCCGCGACACGTCACTACCGGACTCCGACGGTCCCACTGGTCAAATGACGATGACAGGCGCACGATGCGCCACGCCCGCGTTGACACCGCCCTCGCCCCTCCTGCCGCACCCTTGCGCCGATGACCGCCCCCGTCGATTCCACCACTGCCTCTTCCACGCCAACCTGGAAGCGGGTTGCCACCATCGTCATCCCCCTGCTGATCCTCGCCCTGGCCCTGCACGGCCTGGCCAACGAGTTCGACGAGCACGGCTATCGCGCCATCCGCCAGGCGTTCCGGCAGCTCAGCGGCACGCAGATCGCGCTCACCGTGGTACTCGGCCTGGCCAGTTACGCCTGCCTGATCGGTTTCGATGCCATCGGCCTGCGTCGCAGCGGCATCCGCGTGCACCCCGCGCGCGTCGGCATCACCGCCTTCCTTGCGCACACGCTGGGCCAGACCGTGGGTTTTGCCGCGTTGACCGGCGGCGCGGTACGCCTGCGCGGCTACCGCAGCGCCGGCCTGGACCTGGCGCAGATCGGCCAGGTGGTGCTGATGAGTACGCTCGGTTTCGTGTTCGGTGCATGGCTGCTGATCAGTGTGGCGCTGTGCATGGAACCGGCTGCCGCAGCCTTGGCGCTGCCGCTGGATCCCAATGCGGTACGTATCGTCGGCATCGTCGCGTTGCTCGCCTATCTCGGCACCGTGCTGCTGGTCGGCCGCGAAGGACGGCAGTTCAGTGTGTTCGGTCATGCCTTGTGGCTGCCCGACCGCCGCACCATGATCGGTGTCACCGTCCTCAGCGTCATCGAGCTGGTGCTGGCCAGTGCCGCGTTCTACGTGCTGCTGCCGGACTCCACGCCGACCGGCCTGCCGGGCTTCGTCGGCCTGTACCTGGTGGCAGTGCTGGCCGGCCTGGTCTCGACGGTTCCCGCGGGCCTGGGCGTATTCGAATGGAGCCTGTTGAAGCTGTTGCCACAGGTGGCACCGGCTGCGGTGCTGGCGGCTGCACTGATCTACCGCGTCACCTACTACGTACTGCCGCTGGTGCTGGCCACGCTCCTCGCGCTCGCGCCGGCACTGCGTCAGCCGCTGCAGGCCAGTGCCGGCGCAACCCGCGCCGGCTGGAACGCGCTGCGCCCGTGGCTGCCGCAGATCATCGCGCTGGCGGTGTTCAGCATCGGCGCCGCGCTGGTCATCGACGGCACGCTGCCGACGCCTCGCCGTCACCTGGTCAATGCCTCGCTGCCGATCCTGGAAACATCCCATCTGATCGGCAGCCTCAGCGGCGTTGCACTGCTGCTGATCGGCCAGGGCCTGGCCCGGCGCAGCCATGCGGCGTGGATGCTGGCGATGGTGGTGTGCGTGGTCACCCCGTTGCCGTTGTGGCTGCGTGGTGGCCAGCTGTTGATCGCGGTCTCGGCAGTGCTGGTGGCGATGGCACTGTGGGCCGCACGCCGCGAGTTCTACCGCCAGGGTGCCCTGCTGGACGAAGCCTGGTCGTGGCCGTGGCTGCGCAATCTCGGCCTGGTGCTGGTGGCGGTCACCTGGCTGCTGTTCTTCACTTACAGCCACGTCGAGTACCAGAACGAGCTGTGGTGGCAGTTCGCGGTGTCCGGCAACGCGCCGCGCGCGCTGCGTGCCTTGCTGGTGGTGGCCATCGCGCTGGTGATGTTCGGCCTGGCGCGGTTGCTGCACAGCACGCGCAGCCCGCTGCAACCCGCCGATGAGGCCACGCTGCAGTCGCTGGCGCCGGTACTGGCCGGTGCCACCGATACCCAGGCCTGCCTGGTACTGACCGCCGACAAGGCGGTGCTGCGCGATGACGCGAAACAGGGCTTCGTGATGATGCAACGCTACGGCGGTTCGCTGATCGCGATGGGCGATCCGGTCGGCCCGCCTGACGTGGCGCGCGCGTTGATCTGGCGCTTCCGCGAGGAAGCCGACCGGCTGGGCCTGCGCCCGGTGTTCTACCAGGTGGGCGAGACCTACTGGCAGACCTACCTCGACCTGGGCCTGGGCCTGGTCAAGCTGGGCGAGGAAGCGATGGTGCCGCTGCATGACTTCGGCCTGGAAGGCCGCGAACGCGCCGATCTGCGCCAAGCCTGGAACCGGGGCAAGCGCGGTGGCCTGTCCTTCCGCGTGGCACCGGTGGAGGAAATTCCCAGCCTGCTGCCGCGCCTGCACGCAATTTCCAACGCATGGCTGGAAGACAAGGCCGGCGATGAGAAGGGCTTCTCGCTGGGCAGCTACGACCCGGATTACCTGGTGCGCTTCCCGGTGGCGCTGGTCGAGGCCGAGGGCCAGATCGTGGCGTTCGCCAACCTGTGGCAGGCACCGGCCGGCGCCGAGCTGTCGGTCGACCTGATGCGCCACGTCAACGAAGCACCGAAGGGCACGATGGACTTCCTCTTCATCGAACTGTTCCTGTGGGGCCGCGCGCAGGGCTATGCGCGTTTCTCGCTGGGCATGGCACCGTTGTCCGGGCTGGCACAGCATCGGCTGGCCGGTCGCTGGAACCGACTGGCCGGCCTGCTGGCGCGGCACGGCGAACGCTTCTACGGATTCAGTGGCCTGCGCCGCTTCAAATCGAAGTTCGATCCGCAGTGGCGGCCGCGCTATCTCGCCGCGCCCGGCGGCATGCATCTGCCGGCCGCGCTGCTGGATGCCACGCGCCTGATCTCGCTGGATCCGCGGCGGAATTGAAGCCGCGATCCGCCAGGCATGACCCGGCGCTACCTGCCACCCGGTAGGTGTCGACCTTGGTCGACACGCTCATCCCGCGGCACCTTCAGCCCCGGCGCCGACCAAGGTCGGCGTCTACCAACAGCCGTCGAGCGTGGCTCGACGCTACATGCGCCTGGTAGGTGTCGACCTTGGTGGACACGCTCATTCCACGGCACCTTCAGCCCCGGCGCCGACCAAGGTCGGCGTCTACCAACAGCCGTCGAGCGTGGCTCGACGCTACATGCGCCTGGTAGGTGTCGACCTTGGTCGACACGCTCATCCCGCGGCGCCTTCAGCCCCGGCGCCGACCAAGGTCGGCGTCTACCAACAGCCGTCGAGCGTGGCTCGACGCTACATGCGCCTGGTAGGTGTCGACCTTGGTCGACACGCTCATCCCGCGGCGCCTTCAGCCCCAGCGCCGACCAAGGTCGGCGTCTACCAACAGCTGTCGAGCGTGGCTCGACGCTACATGCGCCTGGTAGGTGTCGACCTTGGTCGACACGCTCATTCCGCAGCGCCTTCAGCCCCAGCGCCGACCAAGGTCGGCGTCTACCAACAGCCGTCGAGCGTGGCTCGACGCTACATGCGCCCGGTAGGTGTCGACCTTGGTCGACACGCTCATTCCACGGCACCTTCAGCCCCGACGCCGACCAAGGTCGGCGTCTACCAACAGCCGTCGAGCGTGGCTCGACGCTACATGCGCCTGGTAGGTGTCGACCTTGGTCGACACGCTCATCCCGCGGTGCCTTCAGCCCCAGCGCCGACCAAGGTCGGCGTCTACCGACAGCCGTCGGGCGTGGCTCGACGCTACATGCGCCTGGTAGGTGTCGACCTTGGTCGACACGCTCATCCCGCGGCGCCTTCAGCCCCAGCGCCGACCAAGGTTGGCGTCTACCAACAGCCGTCGAGCGTGACTCGACGCTACATGCGCCGGGTAGGTGTCGACCTTGGTCGACACGCTCATTCCACGGCACCTTCAGCCCCAGCGCCGACCAAGGTTGGCGTCTACCAGCAGCCGTCGAGCGTGGCTCGACGCTACATGCGCCTGGTAGGTGTCGACCTTGGTCGACACGCTCATCCCGCGGCGCCTTCAGCCCCAGCGCCGACCAAGGTCGGCGTCTACCAAACGCTACACCCCACCCTTCAGGATCACTTCGGCGAGGCGGTCGTAATCGCCACCGAAATGGTGATCGCCCGGCAGCTCCACCTTCCTCACGCCGTCATTGGCCGGCAGATCCGGGCACAGCGCGTCCTCATCCTTGTCGCCGTACACGCACAGCGTTTTTTCCGCCGGCAGCCTGGCCACTTCCGGTGCGATCGGCAGGCCGTCGCCGCCACCGCCCAGCCAGTTGCTGACATGGAATTCGAAGTCGGCCTTCCTGCCCACCGACAGCAGCACGATGCGCTCCAGCGCCTCACGGGTGCCAGCGTCGAGCTGGTTGATGGTGGCCGGCAGCACGTCGGCGCCCTGCGAGAAGCCGATCAACATCACCTTGTCGCGGTGCCATTGCTGGCGGTAGTGGTCGATGATCTTCTGCAGGTCGCCCGCAAAGCCCTTCGGTGTGCGCTCGCTCCAGAAGTAGCGCAGCGAATCGATGCCGACGACCGCCACGCCATGCTCGTTGAGTGACGACGCCACGTTCTTGTCCAGGCCAGCCCAGCCACCGTCACCGGAGACGAACACCGCCAGCGTATCGCCGCTGCCAGTCGCCGGCATTTCCACCACGGGCAGGCCCTTCAGTGCAGCAGGCGGCGGTGCCAGGCTGACGCCGGCCTGCGCGCCGATCACCCGTGCCGCAGCCACCAGGCCCGGTGACGCATCACCGCGCGCGGTGCGCTTGAACTCGCGTGCCATCGCGACCTGCTGCACGAACGCGCTGGCCTGGCCGACCTTGCAGCCGCGGTCACCGGCCGCGCTCAACCACGGAAAATTCAGTTCGGCCGGCTGCAGCCTGTCGTGCTTCACACCATCGCCGCAGACCATGCGCTGGTGGTTGTGGTCCGGGCAGAAGCCGGTGGTCAGTACACCGGCAAACACCTGGGTATCGGCCTGCGCTGCCAGCGAATAGGCCATCTCGGCACCTTCGCCATCACCGCCGACCAGCGGCAGGTGGTAGCCGGGCAGATGCAGCGAGGCCTGCAGCCAACGTGAGAAATTCTCGACGTCACCGGAACCGAACGAACAGGTCGGGTCCCCCTCGCGCTTGAGCACACCGCGCAGGTGCGCAATGTCCACTGCCGCGACCAGCGCGCCATCGGCACGCAGGGCCTCGATCGGCAGGCGGCTGGTGTCACCACCGGCCGTGGGTTCGTGGAACCAGATCACCACCCGTTGCGGCGTGCCGGATGGCATGTGCACCGGAATCTGCTCGAACCGCCCATGGCTGAACTGCTGCGGGGTCACGGCCGCCGTTGCCGGCAGCGCGGCCAGCGCCAGTACCACACCCATTGCCCTGCCCAGCCCTGCACGCTTCATATCGCATCCCCGATGGAATGCGCACACGATACGCCGCCGCCGCGTGCACGGCACGTACCGGCGCAGGCCGTTGGGGATTCAGTGGGCTGCGGCCCGACGGCTGCGACGGTACAGCGCCATCGCCAGATACAGCAGCCAGCCAACGATCACCGCGATCACCACTTTCTGTCCCAGCCCACGCGGTGGACCACCACGCCACAGCACATGCAGCCACAGCAGCACAAAGGCCAGCCATGCCCAGCCCCAGAGCAGGCCCGCAGCGGACTGCCAACCCGGTTCGCGGCGCAGATACCAGGCCTGCAGCAGCATGCCGACGCTGGCACACAGGAACGCCGTGTTGGCTGCCAGCCCATGGATGAACGGTGCCAGCAGCGGTGTTGCTTCAGGCAGCCAGCTGTCGCCGATGGCGACCGTCGCCAGGCCCAGCGCGGAAACCGTGAACAGCAATGGTGCGGCCGCACTGCGCCGCGGGCCGATGCTGCCGCGATACAGCGCAATGCCAAGCGCCGCAATGGCCAGCGCCAGCAGGCAGTAGGCAGCGCGCAATGCCAGCCCCCACGGCCCGTGCAGGTACAGGCTCAAGGTCGCCCGCACCCAGTCCAGATCACTGCGCGCGACCTGGGTCCACAGCGCGGTGGCCACGAACAGCACCAGTGCCACCAGCGCCAGCACCGCCGCCGGGCGTGCACGGCTCATGGTGCGGCCTCTGGATGCCGCGTCTTCCACTCGGCCAGCGCCTTGCGGTAGCGCTGCAGCTCATCGGAATACAGGTCCAGCACACACAGCGGGCAACCACTGCCGCAGCATTCGTTGGGGCCGGGTTCTTCCGGTGGCAGCGGGCGGGGATCGGGATCAGGGACGGACACGGTCGGAAACGGCAATCATTGGAAACAGGTCACCAGTGTACCGGGCCGGCTCAAACGCCCAGCTGACGTCGCAGGTTGTCACGGGCGGCCGCGTCCAGGCGCTGATGGAAGAACTCGCTGAGGAAGATCCGCGGAGCGCGCAGCAGGCCCTGCAGGAAGCGGCGACGGCCGGCACGGTACAGGAAGCCCGGCACCACCCCTTTGTATTCTTCGGCCACGCCACGGTCATAGGCAGCGAACACCGGTTCCGGCGCGGCCAGGATCGCCATGTCGCAGTCCAGGAACAGCGCCGCCTCGGCATCCACATCCTCCGGACCAAGCGCGCCGTGGCGGGCGGTCAGCAGGATCAATTGCTCCACGCGAGCGGCGTCGACAGTGGCAAGCTCTGGCGCCTGTGTGATCGCCTGCAGAGCCAGCTGCGCCGAACGCGCCTCATTGTCCTTGCGCCCCGCCTGGTAGATCGCATCGTGATAGAGCACGGCCAGATAGATCTCGGCCGGATGCTTCCAGCCGGGGCCATCGGCGACCTCCTGGCAGTGCTGCAGCACCGCGCGCACATGGCCGAAGTGGTGGTAGGCCCGTGGCGGCGTTGCATAGCTGTCCTGCAGCGCCTGCCACTGCGCCGGGGCAAGCGTCAGCGGTGAGAAGTCCATGACCGGATCATCCCGCCTGTGCCGGCGCCGGGCAAGCTGGCGGTTTTTTCACCACGCACTCACAACGCTTGCCGGGCGGGGCCCGGAGCCAGTTGTCCACAGCTTTGTCGAGCGCTGGTCCACACCGGTTGTGGATGAACGCGGCGCCGACCAACGGTCGCTGCAGCCGGACATCCATGGGCATACACTCGCCACAGGCGGGAGCGCCCGCCGCTGCCGGGAACCGTCATGTACCGTTCTGCCGCCCATTGCCTCACTCTTTCGCTGCTGGCCTTCTGTGCTCCTGCCTTCGGCGAAGGCCAGGCACCGCCCGCCGATGTGGTGACGACCCCGACCATCACCGTGTCGGCCGCACGTGTGCCGACCCCGGAAGAAGTGTTCGCCATTCCCGCGGACCTGCGCGCGATGCTCCAGAAGCAGGTGATCCAGCGCAGCTACTCCCGCGACCAGCGGCTGCAGGCGCTCGTGGAGATGATCTTCGACCAGCACGGGCTGGACCTGCAGTACGACGCCAATGCGACCTACACCGTCAGCGATATCTGGCAGCACCGCCGCGCCAACTGCCTGGCCTTCACCCTGCTGTTCGTGACGCTTGCGCGGGAGGCTGGCATCCAGGCCCGCGTGCAGGAAGTCGGGCAGGTGGTGTCCTGGTACCAGGACCAGGATGCGGGCGTGGTCTACAGCGTCGGCCACGTCAACGCCGGTGTCGACGTCGGTGGGCGCTTCGGTACCGTCGATCTGGACCGCAATGTGCTCTATGACCGCCGCGGGCCGGTTCCCGTCAGCCGTGCGCGGGCGTTGGCGCATTTCTACAACAACCGGGGTGCGGAGCGCCTCGCCGACGGTGATTTCGTCGGCGCGCGTGCATTCTTCGACGCGTCCCTGGCTCAGGACAGCGGGTTCGCTCCGGTGTGGAACAA
This sequence comes from Stenotrophomonas sp. 62841_Sma, assembly GCF_056482945.1. Taxonomy (NCBI): domain Bacteria; kingdom Pseudomonadati; phylum Pseudomonadota; class Gammaproteobacteria; order Lysobacterales; family Lysobacteraceae; genus Stenotrophomonas; species Stenotrophomonas sp. 62841_Sma. The sequence continues at coordinate 3,489,476 of NZ_CM151224.1, forward strand.
CCTCGGCGTGCTCGACCACCGCGAAGGCAACAACGAGGCGGCGCGGCAGGCGCTGGACCGATCGCTGCAGCTGGAAGGCCGCCAGGATGCCGCACTGACCAATGCCTCCGCGCTGTTCCGCAGCCTGGGCTTGACCGCGCAGGCACAGTCACTTGAGCGCCGGTTGAAGTCGGTGCAGCGCGAAGACCCGTTCGCGCAGTACATGTTCGGCGCCAAGGCCGAACGTGCCGGCCAGCTGGACCAGGCGATCCGCTATTACCGGCAGGCCGTGCGCCTGTATGACACCGCGCATCAGTTCCACTTCGGGTTGGCACGCGTCTATTTCCTGGCTGGCCAGCTCAAGCGCGCCGATCGCGAACTGCTGCGTGCGCAGGAACTGGGGGGCGCGCCGGAGCAGGCGCGCTACCAGGCCAAGCTGGACAGCCTGGCCCGCTGGCGCGCGCAGCAGCAGGCCAAGCGCTGAAGGCGATCAGGCCTTCTTGAGGAAGCAGGTCTTCAGGACCAGGCCCTTGATCTTGTCCGAGTTGCCTTCGATGTGCTCGGCGTCATCCTCGACCAGGCGGATGTTGCGGATCACGGTGCCCTGCTTGAGCGGGATCGAGGAGCCTTTGACCTTCAGGTCCTTGATCACGGTGACGGTGTCGCCGGCCTGCAGGGTGTTGCCGTTGCTGTCACGCACGACCAGGGTGGAACCGGCGCTTTCCTCGGCGGTCCATTCGAAACCGCAGTCGGCGCAGATCCACAGCGCACCATCGGCGTAGGTGTTTTCCAGGGTGCACTGCGGGCAGGCGGGGGCAGAAGACATCAGCAAGTACCTCAAAGTGAATCAACAGCCGCCATTGTAACCGCCTGGCTCCCTGCCCTTTTCCGGCCAGCGCCCGGCGGCTCGCATGACCCGATCCGGAACCCCCACCCAGAACAGAAGGCCGCAGGAACTTGCAGTCGGCGACGAACTGCAGCAGAGTGCGCGGCCCCTGATCGCCCCCCGGAACTCCCCATGCGCCTCGGCATCGACTTCGGTACCAGCAACTCCGCCGCCGCCATCGTGCATGAGGGGAAACTGCTGCCGATCCGCTTCGGCGACGCCGAGCAGTTCCGCACCAGCGTGTACTTCCCTGGCGTGGTGCCCGACCCGGACGACTTCCAGCTCGACGCCGGCCAGGAACACGAGCTGCAGCAGATGATCGACAGCGCCGCGCGCGCGGCCCGCGCCGCCGGCCAGGAACGCACGCCGCAGGCGCTGCGCCGCGAAGCCCTGCGCGCACTGCGCCGGGAATGGATGGAAGCCCGCGCCGGCAAGGAGCGCAGCGCCAGCGACCTGCTGCAGAACGCGGTCTACGGCGACGACGCGCTGGAAGCCTATTTCGAGGAACACGAAGGCAACCTGGTGCAGAGCCCGAAGTCGATGCTGGGATACAACCTGCACCCGCGCGCGAAGCAGACCATCACCGGCATCGCCGCGCACATCCTCGAGCACATCCGCCTGACCGCCAGCGCCCAGCTTGGCCAGCCGCTGCGTGCCGCCCTGCTCGGCCGCCCGGTGCAGTTCCGCAGCTCGATCGGCGCGGCCGGCAACGATCAGGCACTGGACATCCTGCGCGAAGCCGCCACCCAGGCCGGTTTCGACCAGATCGATTTCCTCGAGGAACCGGCCGCGGCGGCCATGCATTACCACGCCGAAAGCCGCGAGCGGCACCAGGCGGTGATCGTTGACATCGGCGGCGGTACCACCGATATCGCCCACGCCGAGGTTGGTGGCGATGCTGCGCCGCGCATCCACCGCGCCTGGGGTATCGCCCGTGGCGGTACCGACATCGATCTGGCGCTGAGCCTGTCCAGCTACATGCCGCTGTTCGGCCGCGGCATCACCCGCGTGCCCGCCCACCACTACGTGGAAGCCGCCACCGTGCAGGACATGACGCGCCAGCGCGACTTCCGCCAGCACAAATACGACCATGTCGACGAACCGTGGGGCGCGCGCCTGCAGGCCCTGCAGGACACCGGCAACACCGCCCGCCTGTACCGCGATGTCGAACGCGCCAAGATTGCCCTCAGCGCCGCCAGCGAACACCGCAGCACGCTGGACTACATCGCCCGCGACCTGCATGCCGACAGCAGCGCCGACGGCCTGGCCGCCGCCGCCCATGGCTACCTGGAGCAGATCCGCGAGCTGCTGGCCCAGGTCCGCAGCGACATCGGCGGCGACCCGGACGCGGTGTTCCTGACCGGTGGCATGTCCCGTGCCGGCTACCTGCGCCAGGCCGTGGCCGAGGCCTTCCCGGGGGCCCGCATGGTCCACGGCGAGCCCTCGCTGGGCGTGGTCCAGGGCCTTGCGCTGGCGGCAGCCAGCCAGGATTAACAAAACGTTACGCGGCCTAAGTTACTCTTGGTCGGCTAGAACCACGCTGCACCTTCCGCCGGCCACGCCGGTGTGTGTCCACAGTGCAGCCTGGCCCGCCCCGCGGGCCTAGCGGCCATGCCTTCCTGGCTCGTTCATGGTCCGCGCAGCACCTGAGCCGCCATCGAGACCCGCTTTGGGCACCCGCCAGGCCCCTGTGGCCTTACAACCTGACGCAGCACCTGCACCCATCGACTGCCGCCGTTGTGACGCGGTCTGTTGCCGGCTGCCCGTGCTGCTGCAGCCCGGCGACCACGTGCCCGGCCAGTTCCTGTCACGCGACACCCACGGCCGTGCCGTGATGGCGCGCAACGAGGAAGGCTGGTGCGCAGCGATCGATCCCTATCACCTGCGCTGCACGATCTATTCGCAGCGCCCGGCGATCTGCCGCCAGTTTTCGATGGGCGGCGATGACTGCCGCCGCGAGCGGCAGGACTACCTGCGCCAGGCCGATGCCTGGGCGCTTTCCTCCCCTTCCACCTGACAGGAGCAACCATGCCCCGCAAGGCAAAGACCCCCGCGAAGGCCAGCAACAGCATCCGCAGCGAACGCAAGGGCGCGGCCGCCAGCACTGTGGTCAGCAGCGATTCGATCGCTTCGGACCTGGCAGCGTTCCGCAAGGCCGGTGGCAAGATCGAAGTCCTCGGCACCACCTGGGCGCTGAAGAAAGCCAGCTGACCCAGTACCGTCCGCGGCGGCGCTGCCGCCGCGGCCTGCCGGATCGCGTTCAGCGGTCCAGGCGTACCCGCACACTGCCCGAATGCGACTGGATGCGGATGTCACCATCACCGCCGCCCAGACGCGTATCGAGGTGGCTGCCCGGCCCATAGCGCGGCCGCTCCACCTGCCCGGCGTCACTGTTGATCGAACCACTGAAGCTGTTCACCGACAGCTGTGCCGACACCGTGCGCGGCAGGCTCAGCGTGACCGAGGCACTGACCGATTCGAGGTTGATGCGGCCGCCGGGAGCCAACCCGGCCGCTGCCAGATCGATGCTGCCCGAGACGGTCTCCACCGCCAGCCGCTGCACGCGCCCGGCGTCCACCTCGACCCGGCCGGACACCGTCTGCGCACCGATATCACCGGACACGCCGCCGCCGGCCTCGATCCGGCCACTGACCGTGTTCACGTCCAGCTTCGGCGTCTGCAGGCGTGCGCTGACGCTGCCGCTGACCGTGTTGAGCTTGCTGTCGCCACTGCGGCCAGCCGCGCTCAGGCTGCCGCTGACCGTGTCGGCCTGCAGCCGTCGCACATCGATGCCACTGATGTCCTGGCTGGCGCTGACCGTGCTCAGCAGCAGCTCCACCGAGCGCGGCACGTTCAGTACCAGCGTCGCGCCACCATTGCTGCTGCGGCGCGGGTATTCGATCTCCCAGCGCACACGGTTGGCACTTTTCTCCTGACGCAGCTGCAGGCCGTCGCTGAGCGTGCCGGTGAGCTGCACGTCATTGCGGTCCCAGCCACGCACGGTCACCTTGCCGGCCACATTGCTCAGCTCGATGCGACCGCCCGTGGCCAGGGTGTGGCGCTCGTCGATGCGGGTGTCGGCCAGCGCCACGGCAGGGGCCAGCAGCAGCGCGACACAGCAGGAAATCAGGGTTCGGGTCATGGGGGTCTCCTCAGGTCGTCAAGCCGGACTCGGCGGCATAGGCCGCCTGCCGGGTCAATTCCAGCCGCAGCGCGTAGGTGCGCTTGAGCTGGCCAAGCAGGTGCGGCGCACGCGGGTCCTGCGCCAAGGCGGCACGGATCTGCGCTGCGCTTTCATCCAGTTCGTGCAGCGCCGGCTGCCATTCCGGCGCCCGCCCATCGGGCAGCGAAGCGACGGCCTGCTGGTACTGCTCGGTCATCACCGCCGCCTGCAGCTGCAGGGTAGACGGCACCGGCGCGTCCGGCTGCGCATGGCGCCACGGCGCCACCGCGTAGAGCACCAGGCTGGCCGCCAATGCCGCACCGACCGGCAGCCACCAGCGACGCCGCGAGCGCGCTGGCAGGGCCACCACGTTGTCGCCCGGCGCAGGTGCCGCCTGCGGTTCACGCGGCGGCAGCTGCGCCGACAGGCGTGCCCAGCCATCGGTGGGTACGCCGCGTTCGGTCGGCAGCGCGCGCAGCCGGGCCAGCAGATCGTGGTCGGAATCGTGGTCGTGTGTACTCATGTCATGTCTCCCAGCCGTGCGCGCAACAGGCCGCGCGCACGATGCAACTGTGCCTTGGAACTGCCGACGGCCATCTGCAGCTGTTCGGCGATTTCCTGGTGTTTCCAGCCTTCGATGTCGTGCAGTACCAGTACCGCACGTGCCCGTGGCGGCAGTGTCGACAGTGCCCGTTCGAGGTCGCGTTCGGTGCCGGCGCAACGATCGTGCACTGCCAGCTCCTGCAACCCTCCGTCCACTTCGTCGAGGCTGTCGTGATCCTGCCCGCCCGCACGTCCGCGCAGCTCCATCAGTGCCGCGTTGACGCCCAGCCGGTGCAGCCAGGTCGACAGGCTGCTCTCGAAACGGAAGCCCGGCAGCGCCTTCCACGCCTGCAGGAACGCTTCCTGCAGCGCGTCCTCGGCGCGTGCCTGCTGGCCGCCACACAGCCGCCACAGCACAGCGAATACACGGGGCGCGTGGCGCCGGTACAGCAGTTCATAGGCAGCGGTATCTCCGGCGGCCGCCGCCCGCACCAGGGCGGGTTCATCGACGGCGTCGTTGGCGGCAGGCGGCGCGGGCATGGTGGTGTCGAGCATATCGCTTGGATGCGGCGACCCGGGAAAAGGTTTAGAGCCGATCGATGATCGATGGCATGCAACCTTTTGGGTGGCTGCTGCATCCATGAAAGGTCCTTCGCGAAATTGCCGTACAGGAGTCCTGCCATGTCCAGCCCATCCTGCGCCGCCCTGCTGGTGATCACCGCCTGTGTCCTGCTGCAGGCGCTGGGCCTGTCACTGCAGCTGCGTCCCGACAATGGCCGCGCCTGCCTGCAGCAGCACCGCCAGGAGCTGGTGTGCGTGGCCTGGAACCCGGCGGTCGAATCCCCCGCACGCGCCGGGTAACATCAGGGGCCGTTCCCGCCGCCTGTTTTCGCCCCATGATGTTGTCGCTGAAGGATCACCTGCCCGCCTGGACCCACCCGTGGTTGAACTACGCCGGCGTCGCCCTGCAGATCGTACTGGTGCTGCTGGTCGCATGGCTCCTGCGCGTGCTCGCCCGTCGCCTGATCCGCCGCTTTGCCGAGCACTACACGCTGCCGCCGGAAATGGTGATGGGCGCGCGCCGGATCACCAGTTTCGTGGTCTATTTCAGTGCCCTGCTGTACATCCTCAGCCTGCTCGGCGCGAAGCCGTCGGTGCTGTGGACCGCGTTCACCGGCTTTGCAGCCGTGGGCGCGGTGGCCTTCTTCGCGGCGTGGAGCGTGCTGTCCAACATCTTCTGCACGCTGCTGATCTTTACCACCCGCCCGTTCCGCCTGCACGACTACATCGAGGTGCTGGAAAACGGCGAGAAGCCGGGCCTGAAGGGCCGGGTGATCGACGTGAACCTGATCTACACCACGCTGCAGGAAACCGGCGACGGCCACGAGGGCACGGTGCTGCAGCTGCCGAACAACCTGTTCTTCCAGCGCACGGTGCGCCGCTGGCGCGACCCGGCGCAGGCCCCCGGCGGCATCCAGGGCGACGGCTGAGGGAGGTTCTTCTTTGCAGGGCTGCGCCCTGCACCTGCAGAGGCCGAAGCCGAAGCAAGATCAAGAGCGGCATTCCGTGGGATGGCGGGGCGGTGTGGGTGGTCAGGACACGCCGTAAACCCGTCCATGAAGTGACCCCCGAGACTTGGACGGGGTCAGGCGGCCGATTGGGCCTGCTCCCGGTACTTTACCGGGCTCAGACCTTTCAGTTTCAGTTTGATGCGCTCTTCGTTGTAGTACTGGATGTATTCCACCAGCCCAGCTTCCAGACTCTCGATGCTGTCAAAGCTGTTCAGGTAGAAGAATTCCGACTTCAGCGTCCCAAAGAAGCTCTCCATCGCCGCATTGTCCAGGCAGTTGCCGCGCCGGGACATGCTTTGTTTCAACGAGTGCTTTTCCAGCATGTGCCGGTAGTTTTCATGCTGGTACTGCCAGCCCTGGTCGGAGTGGATCATGGGGCGCTCATCCGGGGGAAGCTTCTTGATGGCCTCCTCCAGCATTTGGCCCACCAGATCAAATACGGGCCGACGCTTGATCTGATAAGCCACGATTTCACCGTTGTAGAGGTCCATGATCGGCGACAGGTACAGCTTCATGCCCTGCACCTTGAACTCGGTCACGTCAGTCACCCACTTCTGGTTGGGGCGCTCGGCATGGAACTGGCGATTGAGGTCATTGCCAACCACAACATTGGCCGCCCCCTTGAAGGCCTGGTAGCGCTTCACACGCACCCGCGATTTCAGTCCCATCTCCCCCATCAGGCGCTGAACCCGCTTGTGATTGGTCCGATGACCCTGATTGGCCAATTCCAGCGTCACCGTGCGATAGCCATAGCGCCCTTGGCTTTGATCGTAGATTGCACGGATGCGCTCGCACAGGGCTGCCTCATCCTGATCCGGATGGGCCAGGACATGGTTCTGGTAATAGAACGTACTGCGTGACAGCTCAGCTGCTTCGAGCAGAAGCGACAGCGTATGAACCTGCCTCAATCCCTGGACGGCTTGCGCTTTGCGTCCTGCGCCGCCTGCTCTTCCCGGATCAAGGCATCGAGTTTTTTTAGGTAGTCGGTCTCCGCACGCAGATAGGCGACTTCCTTGAGCAGCTCATCGCGGCTCATATCCTCAGGTGGCTTGGACGAACGGGTCTTTTTCATCGGCTTTCGGGGCGGCGGCGGAGGTGGTGCCAACGCTTGGGCACCGCCTTGAGCATACAGGCGCCGCCATCGCCCCACCGCGCCGGCATCGCCAATTTGAAAGTAGGTGGTGGCCTCCCGCCCGGACATGCCGTCCTGGCTCATTTTCTCCAGGACAGCCAGTTTGAACGGGAGGTCATAGGACCGGGCATGGCGATGAAATCCCCGCCAACCATGCAGCCGATAGGTCGCCACCCAGCGCCTGACCGTGGAGAACTCCAGGCCGTGGCGACGGGCAATGGCTTTGACCGATGTGGAGGTCTTGCAGGCCTCTTTGGCGACCTGCAGTTTGAAACGCGCGTCGTATTTGTTCATGTATCCCTCGGGGTTGGATCTGGTGTCCAACTCCCGGGGGTCACTTCACCATGGGGGCTCGATGGCGCCATCCATGGCGCCAACGGTCCTGCCAACCCACACCGCCCCACCTCTGACAGATTTCCGCGCGCTGTTGGTGGGTGCCGACCGTTGGTCGGCACATCTGTCAGATATCGATAGTCAAAATTGAATCCGACCCCGTGCCGACCAACGGTCGGCATCAGCAGCGGGTTCCAACAGATCGCGGAAATCTGTCAGAGGCGGGGCGGTGTCGAAGTGCGGGGTGTCCGCGGCATGGATGCCGCGGCCAAGCCCCCATGGTGAAGTGACCCCCGGGAGTTGGACACCAGATCCAACCCCGAGGGATACATGAACAAATACGACGCGCGTTTCAAACTGCAGGTCGCCAAAGAGGCCTGCAAGACCTCCACATCGGTCAAAGCCATTGCCCGTCGCCACGGCCTGGAGTTCTCCACGGTCAGGCGCTGGGTGGCGACCTATCGGCTGCATGGTTGGCGGGGATTTCATCGCCATGCCCGGTCCTATGACCTCCCGTTCAAACTGGCTGTCCTGGAGAAAATGAGCCAGGACGGCATGTCCGGGCGGGAGGCCACCACCTACTTTCAAATTGGCGATGCCGGCGCGGTGGGGCGATGGCGGCGCCTGTATGCTCAAGGCGGTGCCCAAGCGTTGGCACCCCCTCCGCCGCCGCCCCGAAAGCCGATGAAAAAGACCCGTTCGTCCAAGCCACCTGAGGATATGAGCCGCGATGAGCTGCTCAAGGAAGTCGCCTATCTGCGTGCGGAGACCGACTACCTAAAAAAACTCGATGCCTTGATCCGGGAAGAGCAGGCGGCGCAGGACGCAAAGCGCAAGCCGTCCAGGGATTGAGGCAGGTTCATACGCTGTCGCTTCTGCTCGAAGCAGCTGAGCTGTCACGCAGTACGTTCTATTACCAGAACCATGTCCTGGCCCATCCGGATCAGGATGAGGCAGCCCTGTGCGAGCGCATCCGTGCAATCTACGATCAAAGCCAAGGGCGCTATGGCTATCGCACGGTGACGCTGGAATTGGCCAATCAGGGTCATCGGACCAATCACAAGCGGGTTCAGCGCCTGATGGGGGAGATGGGACTGAAATCGCGGGTGCGTGTGAAGCGCTACCAGGCCTTCAAGGGGGCGGCCAATGTTGTGGTTGGCAATGACCTCAATCGCCAGTTCCATGCCGAGCGCCCCAACCAGAAGTGGGTGACTGACGTGACCGAGTTCAAGGTGCAGGGCATGAAGCTGTACCTGTCGCCGATCATGGACCTCTACAACGGTGAAATCGTGGCTTATCAGATCAAGCGTCGGCCCGTATTTGATCTGGTGGGCCAAATGCTGGAGGAGGCCATCAAGAAGCTTCCCCCGGATGAGCGCCCCATGATCCACTCCGACCAGGGCTGGCAGTACCAGCATGAAAACTACCGGCACATGCTGGAAAAGCACTCGTTGAAACAAAGCATGTCCCGGCGCGGCAACTGCCTGGACAATGCGGCGATGGAGAGCTTCTTTGGGACGCTGAAGTCGGAATTCTTCTACCTGAACAGCTTTGACAGCATCGAGAGTCTGGAAGCTGGGCTGGTGGAATACATCCAGTACTACAACGAAGAGCGCATCAAACTGAAACTGAAAGGTCTGAGCCCGGTAAAGTACCGGGAGCAGGCCCAATCGGCCGCCTGACCCCGTCCAAGTCTCGGGGGTCACTTCATGGACGGGTTCACGGCGTCCCCGCACTCCGACACCGCCCTGCCAACCCACGGAATGCCAGCCTTTGATGTTGACGTTGCTTCTGCAGGTGCAGGGCGCAGCCCTGCAATAAAACACCCCTTACCTCAGCTGGCTGTCCTTGCTGCCGCGCCGGTTGTAGCCGGCATGCGCCTGCGCTTCGTCATCATGCGCCTGCTGGCACGCCACGCACAGCCGTACCCCGGGCACGGCCTGGCGCCGCGCCAACGGGATCGGCGCGTCGCATTCCTCACAATGTTCCAGACCAGGCCCCTCGCGCAGCTGGCGCCGCGCGCGGGCGATCGCATCGTCGACGGTGGCGTCGATCTGGTCCTGGACCGCGCCGTCTCCCGCCCAACCGGTGGCCATGGCCATCCTCCGCAGGTGTGTCGCCTGATATGGGGACGCTACACCGCGCAGTAAACGGTAGCGCCGGGCCATGACCGGCGGGCCTTCAGCAAGCCGAGCAGAAGGCAGACGGGCCGGATCAGGCCATTTGCGGCTTAATCCCCTCCGTCCCCTTTTTGCTTACCAGACCAGGTCGTCCGGCACCTGGAACTGCGCGTAGTAGGCGTCGTCCTCGGCATTGCCGGTGGAGATCTCGGCGGTCGAGCCCGGCTGGCCGTGGTCGACGATGATCGCCTCCGGGGCGCGTTCACGCACTTTTTCGGCAGCGGCGCGCGGCAGCAGGGCGTAGCCCTCGCCGTGGGCAACGATGACCAGCACGCCCACCGACAGCGCCTTGCGCAGCTTGGGGTCGATCAGCAGGGTGCGGATCGCCGCGCCATCGCTGAAGCGGTACTCGTCGTCGCCCTTGTGAGGCACGGCATGGGCCGTGATGATCTGCCGGGCCTGGGCCTTCTGTTCAGCCTGCCTGGCCTGGGCATTGCGCTCGGCGGCCAGTGCGCGGTCGCGCTCGACCTTCTCGGCGCGGGCCCGTTCAGCCTCGCGCTGGACATCGGCCGAGGTCGATTCGGCCTTGCCCTGCCGGGCCTTGGCCTGCGCGCTCGCGGCAGCGCTGGCCTGCGACTTCTTGGCCAGGCCGGCCTTGAGCAATTGTTCCTGCAGCGCGTTGGGCTTTGCCATGGTCGATGCGTACCGCGTGTAATCTTGGATGCCCCATTCTACCGACGCCCCGCCGCCCCTGCATGGCAGTCCTGAAGTACCTCACCGGCTATCCCGAACCCCTGGTCGCCCAGGTCAGTGAACTACTGGCGCAGGGCAAGCTCGGCCCCTGGCTGCAGCAGCGCTATCCCGATCCGCACGAGGTGCGCAGCGACCGCCAGCTGTACGACTACACGCAGGAGCTGAAGGACCGCTACCTGCGCAAGTCGGTGCCGCTCAACAAGGTCTGCTACGACAACACGCTGGAAGTGATCAAGCATGCGCTGGGCACCCATACCGCCATCTCCCGCGTGCACGGCGGTCGCCTCAAGGCCAGCCGCGAGATCCGCATCGCCACCGTGTTCCGCCAGGCACCAGCGGCGTTCCTGCGCATGATCGTGGTGCATGAACTGGCCCACCTGAAGGAAGCCGATCACAACAAGGCCTTCTACCAGCTGTGCCAGCACATGGAGCCGGAGTACCTGCAGCTGGAGTTCGATACCCGCCTGTACCTGACCGAGCTGGCCAACCGCGGCCAGCGCTGACCGGCCGCAGCGGCTACACTGCGCGCCCCCTGCCTGACCTTTCCGCCATGGAACCGATCCGTCTCGACAAACGCCTGTCCGCCCTGCTCGGCATCCCGCGCGGTGAAGCGCGGCGCTACATCGAAGGCGGCTGGGTCAGCGTCAATGGCGAGGTGGTCGAGCAGCCGCAGCGCCCGGTCGATGACAGCGCGGTGATCGTCGTGGCCGAGCAGGCCAGTGATGAAAAGGCCGAGCGGGTCAGCATGCTGCTGCACAAGCCGGCAGGCGTTGCCGCTGAAACCCTGTGCGCGCTGGTCAGCAGTGACAGCCGCAGCGAACTTGATGCCAGCGACATCCGTCCGCTTCAGCGTCACTTCCACGGCCTGCAGCTGGCCGCCTCGCTTCCGGCCAGCGACAGCGGCCTGGTGGTGGTCAGCCAGGACCCGGCCACGCTGGCCCATCTGCAGCGCAATCTGGGCCGCACCGAACAGGAATACCTGATCGAAGTGGCCGAAGGCGGTCCCGAGCGCGGCCCGTGGCTGATGGCGCGGCTGCAGCAGGAATCGGGCGGCGCCAAGGTCAGCTGGCAGAGCGAGCAGCGCCTGCGCTTCGCCGGCAAGGGCCTGACGGCCAAGGGCCTGCGCGTGGCGGTCACCGCTGCCGGCCTGCAGGTCGCGGCCGTGCGTCGGCTGCGGATTGGCCGCGTGGCACTGGGACCGCTGCCTGCGGGGCAGTGGCGTTATCTGGGCAGCGACGAGCGGTTCTGACCGCGAAGTCCCTGCCATCCACGCATGGCGTGGATCTACTGCAGCGGGTCTATTGGCTTTCATCCACGCACGGCGTGGATCTACCATCGGGGCATGAGCCTGCCCAAGCCCCTGTGGCGACGCCTGCTGCGCGTCGCTGCGATCATCCTCGCCGCGCTGTTGCTGCTGGTCCTGTCCGGGCTGCTGCTGGCCGACCACCTCACCCCGCAGGCACAGGGCGCACCTTCGCATGTGCTGCCACTGCAGCCGGCGCAGACCCGCATCGACCAGCAGATCGTGCCGCTGCAGGACGCACACCCCGGGCAGTCCGGCGTGGCGTTCCTCAGTGATGGCATGGATGCCTTCGCCGCGCGCGCGATGATCACCGCGCACGCAGGCCGCAGCCTGGACCTGCAGTACTACATCTGGCACGACGACCTGATCGGCCATCTGATGGCCAAGGCGCTGTACGACGCCGCCGAGCGCGGCGTGCGCGTGCGCATCCTGCTTGACGACATGAACGCCAAGGACAAGGACGCGCTGATGATGGCACTCGATGCGCATCCGAACATCGAGATCCGCCTGTACAACCCGTTCCGCAACCGCAGCGGCATCGCGCGCACGCTGGAGCTGGTGCAACGCGCTTTCAGCGTGAACCACCGCATGCACAACAAGAGCTGGATCGCCGACGGCCGCATCGCGATCGTCGGTGGCCGCAACATCGGCGAGGAATACTTCAGCGCGCGCGACGATGTGAACTTCCAGGACCTGGATCTGGTGGTGGCCGGCCCCGCCGTGCAGCAGGCCAACCAGATCTTCGACGACTACTGGAACAGCAGCACGGCGATCCCGATTTCCGCACTGGCCTCGTATACCGATGCACAGTTGCAGCAGCTGGTACGGCAGTCGGACCTGGATGCCATGCATGCCAAGGCACAGCCCTACCTGCAACGCGTGGCCGAGTCGCGCGCGCTGCAGCGGCCCAGCCCGGAACCGCTGCACTGGAGCGCGAACGTGCGCATCGCTTCCGATCCGCCGATGAAGCACCGCGATGACGATCGCCGCGGCTGGCTGGTCAGCCGTCTCAGCGACGAGTTGCGCAGCACGCGGCGCAGTGCGCTGTTGATCTCGCCCTACTTCGTGCCCGGCTACGATGGGGTCGAGGCGCTGTCGGCGCTGGCCGCACGCGGCGCGCAGGTGGGCGTGGTGACCAACTCACTGGCCGCCAACGATGTGGCAGCGGTACACGGCGGCTACATGGGCTACCGGGTGCCGCTGCTGAAGGCCGGCGTGCAGCTGTACGAACTGAAGGCACACGGCCAGCTGGATGCCAGCCTGTTCGGCAGCAGCGGCGCCAGCCTGCACACCAAGGCATTCGTGGTCGATGACCGCCGCGGTTTCGTCGGTTCGTTCAACCTCGACCCACGTTCGGCCTACCTCAATACCGAAATGGGCGTGCTGTTCGATGACCCGGCGCTCGGTGCACAGCTGCGCGACGAGTACCTGCGCCTGGCCGGCCCGGAGCACAGCTGGTGGCTGGCGCTGGGGCGCGATGATGACCTGCGCTGGCTGCAGCGGCAGCCACCGCCGCACTGGGTGGAGGCCGAACCCGGGGCCAGCCTGGGCAAGCGCTGGACCGCGCGGGTGATCAGCTGGCTGCCGGTGGAATCGCAGCTGTAGCGCTCAGGGCGCAGGACCCGCCTCTTCCTGTCCGGCGTCATCCCGTGTTTCCACGCTGCGCCCATGCAGGCGCCGCCAGATCCAGCGCAGCGCATGCGGCGGCGCCGAAGGCAACTGTTCAAGCAGGGCCAGCATGCGGCTCTGGCTGGCATGTCCGTGCCGGCACAGCAGGCTGGCCGCTGCGGCCGCGCTGGCCAGGCGCAGGCTGTCGGCCAGCGGGCCATCCGCCTCGGGCGCCAGCGCCTGGTGCACCGGCTCAGGCAGCTCCCAGGCCGCGGCCACGCGTTGCGCCAACGGCAGCGACCACTGCTGGAGCAGCTGCAGCGCCAGCGCCGGTTCCACCGTTTCATCTCGTGCCTGCGCTTCCTGCAGCAGCTGGCGCATCACCAGCGCGGCCCCCAGCCCCTGTACCAGGCCCAGCCACTGGGCGGCGAAGGCATCGCCGAAAGTGACCGTGCGCGCGTGGTCAGCGGCTGCGCGCGAGGCCAGCAGTGCGTGCTCCCAGATGATCGTGCTGAACTGCGGAAACACCCCGCACTGCACCTGCATCACCGGCTGCACCAGAACTGCGCTGATGATCTGTCGCACGCCTTCGGTACCGACCAGCGTCACCGCCCGCTGCAGGCTTTCCACCGGGCGCTCGTGCACCTTGTAGGCCGGGCTGTTGGCGATGCGCAGCAGGTTGCCGGTCAGCACCGGGTCCTGGCCGATGATCGCCGCCATCACCCGCGCCGACGCAGCATCGTCGTTGACCGTCTGGATCAGCTGCGGCAGCAGTTGCGGGCGGCGCGGCAGCTGACGGGCCGCCCAGTCCCGGTCCTGCAGCGCGCGCGCCACCGCCTCGCCCAACCCCGCGGCCTGCACCGCCGTGGATTCACCGGCCAGGCGCGGGTACAGGGCCAGTGCATGCAGGCCACGCTGCAGATGTGCAGCGATCTCGGCCGAGGGCAGAGCCTCGCCCTGCAGGCTGGCCGCAGCCGCCGCCACCGCCTGCCGCGACGCCGCCGCCAACCGGGACGGTGCCGTCCCGGTCGAGCGCGCCAGCCAGCCACGCAGTGATCGCCACCAGGCCGGCGTCATCGCCGCCCGCCCTGTCGTTGTGGTGCCCTTGCCGTCACTGACCGCCCTGCCTCTTCACGCGAATCCGGCCACCCGCCGTCGTCGCAGCATCGGCCGAACTTTCATCTTCTTTAACCGGAAGGCCACCGATGTCGACGGCACCGGCCGGGGGAATGGACTAGAATGGCGCCGCGCGACCCGTCCCCCTGCACCGACGACGTCGCTTTTTTTGTTTTGGGACCCTACCGTTCACTGGCCGTTCGCTGCAGTTCGCCGCTGATCGCGCCATCGGAGACGCCATGCTATTCGAAACCCTCGCCACCACCGGCCACGAACAGGTGGTGTTCTGCCACAACCACGACGCCGGCCTGAAGGCGATCATCGCCATCCACAACACCACCCTCGGCCCGGCCCTGGGCGGCGTGCGCATGCGCCCCTACGCCAGCACCGACGAGGCGCTGGCCGATGCGCTGCGGCTGAGCCGGACGATGACCTACAAGAATGCACTGGCCGGCCTCAACGTGGGTGGCGGCAAGGCGGTGATCATCGGCGACCCCAAAGTGGACAAGACCGAGGTGCTGTTCCGTGCCTTCGGCCGCTATGTCGATTCGCTGGGCGGGCGCTACATCACCGCCGAGGACGTCGGAACCGACGTCAACGACATGGAGAACATCTACCTGGAAAGCCAGTTCGTGACCGGCGTGCACCAGGTCCATGGTGGCTCCGGCGATCCCGCCCCGTTCACCGCCTACGGTGCGCTGCAGGCACTGATGGCGTCGATGCGCTTCAAGTTCGGCCATGAGGAAGTGGGCAAGACCAGCATCGCCGTGCAGGGTCTGGGCCACATCGGCATGGAACTGGTGAAGCTGCTGCGCGACCGCGGTGCCAAGCTGTACGTCACCGACCTGGACAGCGCGCTGGTTGATCGCGCGGTCAGCGATTTCGGCGCCGAAGCGGTCAAACCGGATGAGATCCACGAGGTGAACGCCGACGTGTTCGCACCGTGCGCGCTGGAAGGTGCGATCAACGCCGACACGCTGCCGCGGATCAAGGCGAAGATCATCTGCGGCACCGCCAACAACCAGCTGTCGAGCCTGGAGATCGGCGACGAGCTGCATGCGCGCGGCATCCTGTATGCGCCGGACTATGCAGTCAACGCCGGTGGCGTGATGAACGTGTCGCTGGAGATCGACGGTTACAACCGCGAACGCGCAATGCGCCTGATCCGCAGCATCTACCACAACCTCACCCGCATCTTCGAACTGTCGCAGCGCGAGAACATCGCGCCGCAGCGTGCCGCCGACCGCATCGCCGAAAGCCGCATCCTGTCGATCGGCAAGCTGAAGATGCCGCTGGGCCGCAGCACCCCGCGCCTGGGCAACCTGCGCGGCGGTTGAACCCGCCGATGTCGCGCCGGGCATGACCCGGCGCGAGCCGTCCTTCAGAAGCCGGTGCTGTAGCGCAAGGCGGCCTGCCGCGCACCTTCGCCACCAACGCGCTGGTCAAAGCCCAGGCTCAGGCGGCCATTGCGGCCCCACCACGATTCCAGCGCCACGCCGATCAACGCACTGCCGCGCGGCGCGTTCCAGCCCGCCAACGGCGCCCAGGCATCGACGCCGACGAAACTGGCCTGCCAGTCCGCATCCGCACCATCAAGCCGTTGCTGCCATTCGGCATGCCCACGCAGCGTCCAACGCCCCCAGCCGCGCTCGCCGCGGATACCGGCCAGCATCTGGCTGCGCTGCACGCGGTTGGCATCGCCCCGCAGGCCGAAACCAAAGCCGCCGAGTTCATTGAAGGCGTCGGTCTCCACACGCGTGGTGCTGGCACCGACGTAGGGCGTCATCGATGCGCCCGCACGCCCCAGCCGGTACCCGCCCTCCACGCTGGCACTGCTGAAACGGCCGCCGTACCGCGCGGAGACGCCATAGGCACCCGCACCGAGCAGCAGCTGACGATCCAGCGCGCGGGTGAACTGTCCGCTCCCCACCTGGGCCAGCGCGTAGCCACGTCCCAGATTCCAGCCGGCATACAACTGTGCCTGCGCCTGGCGATCACGCCCACGATCACCGCCGAAACTGCTGCCACCAGTGCTGCGGGTCTCGCCAAACGCCACGCCCATCAGGCCGTTGCTGCCCAGTGGCAGATCCTGGCCGGCCATCCAGCCCCGGCTGTCGGCAGCGTTGCCGGCGAAGCTGCCCTGCCCCGCCTCACCCAGCGCGCTCTGCCAGCTCCCGCGCAGGCGCGGTGCGGCCTGTACACGATCAAAGCGCTCGGCGATCGCACGCCGCGACATGTCGATGCTGTCGAAGGTCGCTGCTTCGGCTCGCGCATGCGCTTGACCGGACAGGCTCTGCAGGCTGGCGGCCAGGCCCTGCGGGCCACCGCCGGTCCACTGCAGGGCACCGGCCGCTGCACCAAAGGCCGATCCCTGCAGGCCTGTGTTTTTGTCCAGCGCTGCGAATGCACCTTCCAGGCGCTGTGCTGCCGCCTGGGCGGACGCCCCCAGCCCGCTGGCCGCTGCGGTGACGCTGACCTGGGTCAGGTTCAACCACGCGTTGTTGCTGTCATAGCCGTAGCTGCTCTGCAGCAATGACAGCCCCTGCAGGCCGCTGGAGGTAGCCGGCGTACTGAAGGTGCCGCTGAGTCCGCCTGCCGCATGGATCAGGTCCTGCCGGCTGCCGTTCTGTGGCACGTAGCCGGAAACGAAGCCATGCACGCGCACGCCACCGTCGATGGCGGCATTGCCGGTGACCTGCAGCGCATTGGCGCCCAGTGCGATCATCAACTGTGCGCCGGCCTGCTGGGTGTAGTTGCCCTCGATGGTGCCGGTGGTGTTGCCGGTGGTGAGGAATACGCTGCTGCCGTTGACCACATTGCCGATCACGCGGGGCGTGCCGCCATTGAACTGCAGGCCGGTCGAATCCGGATCGGACTGGCCGAGGATGGTCACGTTGGAACGGATCACGCCACCGTTCTGCAGCGACAGGATGCCGCGTTCGATGCGGGTGGCACCGGTGTAGCTGTTGTTGCCGGCCAGCACCAGGGTGCCCCCGCCCTGCTTGACCAGCCCGCCGCTGCCGACGATATCGTTGCGCCACGCCGAGCCGGTCGAGGCCAGATCCACGTTGGCGACCACATCACCCCAGTCGAAACGACCCGGACCGTTGATCGCACGACCGATGTCGAGCAGGCCGTAGCCGAACACCGGATCCACGCCCGGCGCACCGATGTCCTTGGCGGTACCCAGCAGGGTCTGCCGCACCAGATCGTTGCTGAAGTACGGGAAGCGCTCCCAGACCAGCGCCGCCGCACCGGAAATCAAGGGCGCCGCGAATGACGTGCCGTAGTTCCAGTAGTAGCTGCCACCGTTGGCATCGGGGTAGACCGCGCTGCCGGGCGCCGCCAGGCAGTAGCGGGCCGCCTGGCCACAGGCATTGGCATAGCTGGCCAGCGTACCGGGCGCATACGGATCCACGGCGGTGGCCACCAGCCAGCCGCGCTCCAGGTCGGCAGCCGGCAGCGTGCCGGCCACGCCCTGCTGGCTGGGCAGTGCGGCCAGGCTGCTCGGCTCGCTGCGGCCGTCATTGCCCGCGGCGAACACCACCAGCCCGCCATGGTTGATCACGAAGGGGCGATATTCGGCGGCCACCTGCGCGGTGGTCGGCAGGTCGGTCCAGTACAGGCCGCCCCACGAATTGTTCATCACCTTCACGTTGTAGCTGATCAGGTCCTGGTGGACCTGGGCCACGCCCAGCGGGCCGCTGAAGGAATTGCCCTTGCCGCTGCCGTCATCGACGGGCGGCTTGTCGGCAATGATCCGTGCCGACACGATCTGCGCCTTTGGCGCGATGCCACCCGGCCAGGAGCCCGTTGCCGCGCCGGCGGCGAGGCTGGCCACGGCGGTGCCGTGGCCGACCACATCATCGACACCCAGATTGTTCCTGGCCGGATCGATGTAGTTGAGGTTGGCCAGCACCCGGCCATTCAACGCCACCGCATTGCGCTGCACGCCGGAGTCGACGATGCCGATGCGCACGTTCTGGCCGGTCAGGCCGGCAGCCTGTGCGGCGCGCGCATTGGTGACTGACAGATGCGCGTCGAAGGCCGGCTCCTGCGGTTTGACCGGGGGTGGCGTCGTCGGTGGCGGGGTAGTCGGTGGCGGCGGTGGTGGCGGGGTATCGATGCGCACGTTGCCGCCCCCGCCACCTCCACCACAGGCCGTCAGCGCTACCACCAGCGCGGTTCCCAGGGCAGACCTCACCATCATCGTGCGTTCCATCGATTCCTTCCCATGAACGTTGTCCTGCCTTCATCCCGGCAGGCGTGCGGCCGCGCCCAGCGGCGGCCCTCCCCGACCCTCTATACTTGGGTCGACCCCCACGCAGTCTGCCGGGAAACCGGGGCACATCCAACGGCCCCCGGTCTCCTTTCCGAACATTGCTTACGCATCAACGAGATTGCCATGTCCAACATCGTCATCGCCGCCGCCAAGCGCACCGCCATCGGCTCCTTCCTCGGCCAGTTCAACGGCGTGCCGACCCCGACCCTCGGCGCGGCCGCCATCGCTGCCGCCCTGGAACAGTCGGGCATCCCGGCCAGCGACGTTTCCGAAGTCCTCATGGGCTGCGTGCTGCCGGCCAACCTCGGCCAGGCGCCCGCCCGCCAGGCGGCGATCGCTGCCGGCATCCCGCTGTCGACCGGTGCCACCACGCTGAACAAGGTGTGCGGCTCGGGCATGAAGACCATCATGCTCGGTCATGACCTGATCAAGGCCGGTTCGGCCAGCATCGTTGTCGCCGGCGGCATGGAATCGATGTCCAACGCGCCGCACATGCTGCCGAACTCGCGCACCGGCAACCGCTTCGGCAACTTCCAGGCGGTCGATCACATGGCCCACGATGGCCTGGTCAACGCTTATGACGGCAAGGCGATGGGTGAATTCGCCGAATGCGCCGTGGACAAATACCAGTTCAGCCGCGAAGAGCAGGACGCCTACGCCATCGAATCGGTCAAGCGCGCGCAGGCGGCGCAGGCCAACGGTGCGTTCGCCGATGAAATCGTCGCGGTGAAGGTCGCCACCCGCAAGGGCGAGGTCGAGGTCGCCACCGACGAGCAGCCGGGCCGCTCGGACATCGCCAAGATCCCGACCCTGCGCCCGGCCTTCAAGAAGGACGGCAGCGTCACCGCCGCCAGTTCCTCCAGCATCTCCGACGGCGCTGCTGCAGTGGTCCTGCTGACCGAGGAAGATGCAGCCGCTCGCGGCATCACCCCGCTGGCGCGCATCGTCGGCCACGCGACCCATTCGCAGGAGCCGGAGTGGTTCACCACCGCCCCGATCGGCGCGCTGCACACGCTGCTGGACAAGACCGGCTGGTCGCTGGACCAGGTCGACCTGTTCGAAATCAACGAGGCTTTTGCCGTGGTCGCAATGGCGCCGATGCGCGAACTGGGCATCCCGCACGACAAGCTCAACGTGAATGGCGGTGCCTGCGCGCTGGGCCATCCGATCGGTGCCTCCGGTGCACGCCTGGTGGTGACCTTGGTCAACGCCCTGCGCACGCGCGGTGGCAAGCGCGGCATTGCCACCCTGTGCATCGGCGGCGGCGAAGCAACCGCAATCGCCATCGAATTGATTTAAAAAGATTTAACGATGATTTCGCAAAAATGAATGCGGGATCGCTTGACACCCAATCTTGGCTTGTCATCATGTTGTCGGCGCGCAGCATGCGCGTTGCCTAATTCTAACGACGAGGATTCACACAATGAGCATCAACAAGCTGCTGGTCGCGATGTCCCTGGCTCTGGCCCTGGCCGCCTGCTCGAAGCAGGAAGCTGCCCAGGACGCCGCTGCTTCGGCCAACGAAGCCGCCACCGAAGCCCAGGCTGCTGCCGACCAGGCCGCCGCTGCTGGCGCCCAGACCGCCGACGCTGCCCAGCAGGCCGCTGACACCGCCGCCACCGCTGCTGACGCTTCGGTTGACGCTGCTGCCCAGGCTGGCGCTGCTGCCACCGACGCCGCTGCCGGCGCCGCTGCTGACGCTGCCAAGGCTGCTGAAGGCACCGCTGAGAAGGCCAAGGACGCTGCTGAAGAAGCCAAGAAGTAATAACTTCTTTCTTCACGCTGTTCTGGAAAAGCCGCTGGTTCGCCAGCGGCTTTTTCTTTTTTCGAATGCGCGCGACTGAGCCGCTGCATCGCGACCCCGTCTTCACAACGGCATGAATAGGCTGGCGTCCCCATCCATTGCAGTACCGGAGACCGCCATGAAGATTCGTCCGATCACCACCACCCTGCTGGCCGCCTCCCTGCTGCTGGCCCTGGCCGCCTGCAAGGGCCCGGAAGCCGAACAGGCCAAGCAGGACGCACAGCAGGCTGCCGACAGCGCAGGCGCTGCCGCCCGTGACGCCGTGGACAAGGCCGCCGAAGCCACCCGCGACGCCGCCGACAAGACCGCTGCCGCGTCCGAGCAGGCCGCCGCCGATACCCAGCAGGCGCTGGACAAGGCTGCAGACGCCACCGCCAACGCCGCCGACAAGGCCAAGGACGCCGCAACCGATGCCGCCGCACATGCCAGCGACGCCACTGCGAACGCCGCACAGAAGGTCGCCGACAAGGCCCGCGATGTCGCCAATGACGCCAAGGCCAACGCCGCCAAGGAAGAAGCCAAGCACTAACGGTTCGTTCGCCGGGCATGGCCCGGCGCTACCGACCAGCCGAGCATCGGCTCGGCTGCACAGGAAAAGCCGCGGCACTGCCGCGGCTTTTCTGCTTTTCGCTCTCTGCTCTTTCTGTTGATTCCGTGCTGGACGCGTACGGAAAGTGTCCACGGACGCGCGGGTAGGTTGCGCAGGGGCGTAAGCGCCATGGATGGCGCGCCCGAGCTTACATGGACGTACTTGCAGCGCCCCCTGCGCGATCTACCCGCGCGGCCCACCCATCAGTATCAGCGCCCACCACGAGGGGCTCCGCCGTTGGCCGCCTCCTACGGCAGCGCGCGCGCCAGCATCGCCGTCAGCTCCACCCCCGCCGGCAGCGTCCCGAACGCCAGCCCGTGCTCCCCTTCCAGCCGGCTACGCACGAATGCCTCCGCCATCGGGCTGCGCGCACGCAGCAGCAGCGCCGCCTGCAGCAGCAGCGCAGTGCGCTCGCAGAACAGCCGCGCCTGCGCTTCCTCCGGTGGCGGTGCCGCTGCCCAACGCTGCAATGCCGCTGCATAGCGCCCATCACGGTCAGCCACCGATGCCAGCTCACCGCGCAGCGCCGCCATCGCCTCCGGTTCGCGCGCCAGCGCACGCAGCACATCCAGGCACTGGATGTTGCCGCTGCCCTCCCAGATCGAATTCAACGGTGCCTGCCGGTACAGGCGCGGCAGCATCGACTCCTCCACGTAGCCCGCTCCGCCCAGGCATTCCTGCGCTTCATTGACAAAGGCCGGCGCGCGCTTGCACAGCCAGTACTTGCCCAGCGCCGTCCCCAACCGCGCCATCGCGGCTTCATTGGCATCCACACCGGCGCGATCCACCGCGCGCGCGATCCGCATCGCCAACACCGTGGCCGCTTCCGACTCCAGCGCCAGATCAGCCAGCACGTTGGTCATCAGCGGGTGCTCGACCAGCAGCTTGCCGAAGGTACGTCGATGACGTGCGTGGTGCAGCGCCTGCGCCAGCGCCATGCGCATCTCCGCCGCTGCACCCAGCATGCAGTCCAGGCGGGTCATCATCACCATGCCGATGATGGTGGCCACGCCGCGCCCCTCTTCGCCCACGCGCCATGCCTGTGCGCCGCAGAACTCGACCTCACTGGAAGCGTTGGCCCAATCGCCGAGCTTGTCCTTCAGCCGCATCAACCGGAACGCATTGCGGTCACCATCGGCCAGCCGGCGCGGCATCAGCAGGCAGGTCAGGCCTCCCGGCGCCTGCGCCAGCACCAGGAAGCCATCGCACATCGGTGCGGAAAAGAACCACTTGTGGCCGACCAGACGGTAACGCTCGCCATCGATCGGTTCGGCGCGCGTACTGTTGGCACGGACATCCGAGCCGCCCTGCTTCTCGGTCATGCCCATGCCCAGGGTGATGCCGGCCTTGTCCGCCACCGGCACGTCGCGCGGGTCATAGACCGGCGCAGCGGCCTTGCGCGCCCACTCGGCCAGATGCGGCTGCGAATGCAGTACCGCCACTGCCGCATGGGTCATGGTCAACGGGCAGCTGGTGCCCGCCTCGGCCTGGTGATGCAGGTAGCTCAACACCGCTCGTGCCACGTGCGCGCCGGGCTGCGGCTCATGCCAGGACAATCCAGCGACGCCGTGCGATTTTGCCGTGTCCATCAACTGGTGATAGGCCGGATGGAACTCCACGGTGTCGATGCGATGGCCCTGTGCATCATGCGTGCGCAGCCGCGGACGATCACGGTTGGCATCGAAGCCCAGCCGGTACAGTTCATCACCGGCGAGTGCACCATAGACACCCAGTCGCGGCGCGAAGCTGGCGGCGCCTTCGCGCTGTACGGCCTCCATCAGCGCCACGTCGTCGGTCCACAACTGTCGCCCTGCGAACGGCGGCGGCTGGTTCAACACCACATGGGTTTCATACGGTGCGTTGCTGCTGAAGCTGGGTCCACTCATCCGGTCCATCCTGGCGGCAAGAGGTCTGCGGCCCGATTGTGCCGCATCGCCTGCCAAGCCCGTGTTCAGGCCGGTTCTCACCCCCTGCACGAGACGCAGGCCACAGTGACCGCATGGCAGGCAACGACGATCTGGTGGTGCTGCGCCCGGAGGGGCTGTACTGCGCCGCCGGCGATTTCCATATCGACCCGTGGCGACCGGTAGCGCGCGCGGTCATCACCCATGGCCACGGCGACCATGCCCGCCCGGGCATGGGGGAGTACCACTGCAGCGAAGGCAGCCTGCCGATCCTGCGCTGGCGCCTGGGTGACGTGCCGGTGCAGGCGCATGCCGAGGGTGTGCCGTTCCGCCTGGGGCAGGTGCAGATATCGCTGCATCCGGCCGGCCACGTGCTCGGTTCGTCACAGGTACGCATCGACGACGGGCAGCAGGTATGGGTAGCCTCCGGCGACTACAAGCGACAGCCTGATCCCACCTGCACGCCGTTCGAAGTGGTGCCCTGCGATACCTTCATCACCGAGGCCACCTTTGCCTTGCCGATCTACCGCTGGCCGGACACGCCGGCGGTGGCTGCAGAGATCGTGGCGTGGCGCCGCGAATGCGAACAACGTGGCGAAGCCGCGATCCTGCTGTGCTACGCATTGGGCAAGGCACAGCGGGTGCTGGCCGAGCTGCTGCCGCTGGACGATCGACCAGCCTGGCTGCACGGCGCCATCGCCAATGGCGTGGCGGTGTACCGGCAGGCCGGGGTGCCGATGCTGGAGACGCTCACCGTGGCCGAGCAGGGCCGCCAGCCTGATGCCGCCGGCCAGCTGATCCTCGCGCCGCCGTCGGCTGCGGGTACGCCCTGGATGCGCCGCTTCGGCCGCCACCAGCTGGGCTTCGCATCCGGCTGGATGCAGCTGCGCGGCAATCGGCGGCGCCGTAATGTCGATCGCGGTTTCGTCATTTCCGATCACGCCGATTGGCCAGCACTGCTGCAGACCATCGAACAGACAGGCGCGCAGCGGGTGATCGCTACCCATGGCAATACCGATGCGTTGATTCCGTTCCTGCGCGAGCGCGGCGTGGCTGCCGAAGCCTTCCGCACCGATTTCGGGAGCGAGGAATGAAGGCCTTCGCTGCGCTCTACCAGCGCCTGGACCGCAGCACCGCGACACTGGACAAGCGTGCGGCGCTGGTCGACTACTTCCGCCACGCGCGTGCGCATGATGCGGCGTGGGCGCTGTACCTGCTCAGCGGCGGCAAGGTGGGCGGTGCACGCCGGAAGATCGCCGCCAGTGGCGAACTGCGCGCCTGGATTGCCGAAGAATCGGCACTGCCGTCATGGTTGGTGGAGGACAGCTATGCCCAGGTCGGTGACCTGGCCGAGACACTGACGCTTCTGCTGGATGATCCAGCGCAGCCTTCGCTCGACCGGCCATTGGCCGAATGGATCGAACAGCATCTGCTGGCCGTGGCCAACCAACCCGAGGCAGTACGCCGCGCTGCGGTCGTCGCCGGGTGGCGGCAGCTGTGCAGCAGCGAACGCCTGGTGTTCAACAAGCTGCTGACCGGCGCCCTGCGCGTTGGCGTTTCGCAGCGACTGGTACAGCAGGCACTGGCGGAACGGTCCGGCCTGGACATCGCACGCATCGCCCAGCGCATGCTCGGCGAGTGGATCCCCTCGCCCGGGCTGCTGGCTCAACTGCTGTCACCGGACGAGCTGCCGTCCGACCGCCAGCAGCCCTACCCCTTCTTCCTCGCCTCCCCTCTGGAAGGCGATCCTGCCGAACGCCTCGGCGCGATCGACGACTGGCTGCTGGAATGGAAATGGGATGGCATACGCCTGCAGCTGCTGCGCCGGCGTGGCGAAGTCGCGCTGTGGTCCCGTGGCGAGGAACGACTGGATGGCCGCTTCCCCGAGATCGAGCACGCCGCGATGGCGTTGCCGGAGGGCTGCGTGCTGGACGGAGAGCTGCTGGCCTGGGACGAGACCGCCAACCTGCCGCGCGCATTCACCGCCCTGCAGACCCGCATCCAGCGTCGCAAGCCAGGAGCAGCGACTCTGCGCAACACGCCGGTACGCGTGCTCGCCTATGACCTGCTGGAGCACGATGGCGCGGATCTGCGTGAGCTGCCGTTGCAGGAACGGCGTACGCGGCTTGCCGCGGTCATCGGTGCACTGGACGATGTGCGGATCCAGCTGTCGCCCGACGTTGCCGCCGTCGACTGGGCGCAGGCGGCGGCGATGCGCGATGTGGCACGCGAACGTGGCGTGGAAGGGCTGATGCTGAAACGACGCGGCTCGCCCTACCTGGCTGGGCGACGCCGCGGTGACTGGTGGAAATGGAAGGTCGATCCGCTCACCATCGATGCGGTGCTCCTGTACGCACAGGCTGGCCATGGGCGGCGCAGCACGCTGTACACCGACTACACCTTCGGCGTCTGGGACGGCGACACGCTGGTGCCGGTGGCCAAGGCGTATTCGGGCTTGGACGACAAGGAGATCCTCGCGCTTGACCGCTGGATCCGCGCCAACACCCGCGAACGTTTCGGGCCGGTGCGCAGCGTACGCGCCGAACAGGTGTTCGAGCTGGGTTTCGAAGCGGTCAACCGCAGCAGCCGGCACAAATCGGGGATCGCCGTGCGTTTTCCGCGCATCCTGCGCTGGCGCCACGACAAGCCTGCCAGCGAGGCCGATCAGCTGGCCAGCCTGCAGGCGCTGGCGCGATGACCCGCAGCCAGGCACTGCGCAGGCTGGAAGACTGGTTCGCGGCACGCGGCTGGCGCTCACTGCCCTTCCAGCGCGCGATGTGGCGCCACTACCTGGCCGGCGAATCCGGGTTGCTGCATACGCCCACGGGCAGCGGCAAGACGCTGGCGATGTTCGGCGGGCCGTTGCTGCAGGCGCTGATCGATCCACCGCCCTCGCCCCGCCGCGCCAGTGCGGTGCGCCCATTGCAGGTGCTGTGGGTAACGCCCTTGCGCGCGTTGGCCAGTGATACCGCACGCGCGCTCCAGGCCGTCGTCGACGGCTTGGGACTGGGATGGCGTGTCGGCCTGCGCAGCGGTGACGCCAGCAACCGCGAGCGGCGCCAGGCCCGCGAAGGCCGCATCGACGTACTGGTCACCACGCCCGAATCACTGGCGCTGCTGCTGAGCTATCCGGATACGTTGCCGCGCATGCGCCAGCTGCGCTGCGTGGTGGTGGACGAATGGCATGAGCTGCTGGGCAACAAGCGCGGTGTGCTGCTGCAGTTGAACCTGGCGGTGTTGCGCGAAGCTGCGCCTGCAGCGCAGCTGTGGGGGCTTTCGGCCACGCTGGGCAACCTGGATGAGGCGCGCGACGTGCTGCTGCCCGGGCAGCCCGACGCGCCGATCGTGCAGGGCGTGCGCCCGCGCGCGATCAGCGTGCGCAGCCTGCTGCCGGAACCCGGCGAACGTTTTCCGTGGGCCGGGCATCTGGGCCTGGCGCAGCTGCCGCGGGTGCTGGACGCGTTGATGCGGGCACGCAGCAGCCTGTTGTTCACCAACACCCGTGCGCAGGCAGAACTGTGGCATCAGGCGCTGGCCGCGGTCTGGCCGGAAGCCCCGGACACGCTTGCGCTGCACCATGGCTCGCTGGATCCAGCGCTGCGCCAGCAGGTCGAGGATGGCCTGCGCGCGGGCGCGCTGCGCTGCGTGGTTGCCACCTCCAGCCTCGACCTCGGCGTGGACTTCCCCGAGGTTGAGCAGGTACTGCAGCTGGGCAGCCCGAAGGGCGTGGCCCGCCTGCGCCAACGCGCGGGACGTGCGCGTCACCGCCCGGGTGCCAGCGGTTCCATCCTGTGCGTGCCCAGCCATGCGCTGGAGCTGGCCGAATACGCCGCGGTGCGCCGTGCATTGGCCGAAGGCGTGGTCGAAGCGCGCAGGCCGCCGACGCTGTCGCTGGATGTACTGGCCCAGCATGCGGTCAGCCGCGCGCTGGCCGGTGGCTTCGACAGCGATGCGCTGCTGGCGCAGGTACGGCGTACCCATGCCTTCGCATCTCTCGGCGACGACGCATGGCAGGCCGTGCTGACGTTCATCGTGCAGGGTGGCCAGGCCCTGGCCCAGTACCCCGATTTCCACAAGGTCGTGCGTGATGCCGACGGCTACTACCGCATGCACGATCGCCGCCAGGTACTGCGCCATCGGCTGTCGATCGGCACCATCAGCAGCGATGGCAGCGTGCGCGTGCAGTTCCTGCGCGGTGGTGGCCTGGGTGCCGTGGAGGAACAGTTCGCCAGCCGCCTGCGTCGCGGCGACCGTTTCCAGTTCGCCGGGCGCCTGCTGGAACTGGTGCAGCTGCGCGACATGACCGCCTTCGTGCGGCTGGCACGAGGGCGCGGTGATGGTGTGGTGCCGCGCTGGCAGGGAGGCCAGTTGCCACTGTCGATGCCGCTCGGCCGCGAGCTGGAGTGGGTACTGTCCGGCGCCGACGACAGTGCCGAATCACGCTGGTTGTCCCCCTTGCTGGCACTGCAGCAGCAGTTGTCGACGCTTCCCGGACCAGAGCATCTGCTGGTGGAAGAGGTGCGGCGCCGCGACGGCCAGTTCCTGTTCGTCTACCCTTTTGCCGGCCGTCACGTGCACGAGGCGCTGGCCGCCTTGCTGGCACTGCGCTGTACCCGCCGGCAGCGCAACAGCATCGGCTACGCGGTGAACGATCATGGCCTGGTGCTGGCACCGGCGCAGGCGATCGAACTGGATGCGGCGCAATGGCGAGCATTGTTCACCGCCGATCAGCTGCTGGACGATCTGCGTGCCGCGGTGAACCTGGGCGAGCTGGCGCGCCGCCAGTTCCGTGGCATCGCACGCGTAGCGGGCCTGCTGGTCCCCAGCCTGCCCGGCGGTATGCCGCGATCACTGCGCCAACTGCAGGCCTCGGCAGGCCTGCTCTACGACGTACTGCGCGAGCATGACCCCGGTCACCTGCTATTGGCATTGGCCGAACGCGAAGTGCTGCATGACAGCCTGGACCTGCCGGGACTACAGCAGGTCCTGGCAAGGATCGGCATGCAGGCCCTCTCGGTGCAGCACCCGACATCACTCACGCCACTGGGCTTCCCGTTATGGGCCGAACGCCAGCGCGGGCAGTTCAGCAACGAGGACTGGCGCACCCGCGTGCAACGTGCGGCGCAGCAGCTGGAGCGCCGCCATGGCCGATGAACTGCCGCTGCTGCGCGCCGGCGAATCGCTGATTCTGCTTGGCGCGCGTGCGCTGTACTGGCCCGCGCGGCAGGCGCTGTTGATCGCCGACCTGCACCTGGGCAAGGCCGATGTATTCCGCCGCGCCGGCATCGCATTGCCCAGCGGCGGCACCGGCGAAGACCTGCAACGCCTGCAGGGGCTGCTGGACAGGCATGCCTGTCGCGAGCTGTGGATCCTGGGTGACATCCTGCATGGACCGGCGCATCGCGCTGCGTGGTACCAGCAATGGCTGGCATGGCGCGAACGCAATGCTTCGCTGGACGTGCATGTCCTGCGTGGCAATCACGACCGCCAGCTGCCGCATGCTCAGTTGCAGGTACAGATCCACGATGAAGTACGGCTGCAGCCGTTCCTGCTTCGCCATGAGCCGATGCCCGATGCAGGGCTGCATGTGATCGCCGGGCATCTGCATCCGCAGGTCGCCTTGCCGCCATTGCGACGGCGCTTCCCCGCGTTCTGGCTGCGTGAGCGGATGACGGTGCTGCCGGCCTTCTCCGCGTTCACTGCCGGCATCGTGCCCGTGCCCGCCCGCGGCGAGCAAAGGGTCGCCTGCGTGGAAAACGGCCTGGTGCAACTGCCGGTGGCTTGAATCAGGCCGGACGAATGCCCAGCTGCGGCATCAACTGGAAATC
The DNA here is from genome assembly GCF_056482945.1 of Stenotrophomonas sp. 62841_Sma. NCBI lineage: Bacteria > Pseudomonadati > Pseudomonadota > Gammaproteobacteria > Lysobacterales > Lysobacteraceae > Stenotrophomonas > Stenotrophomonas sp. 62841_Sma. Next base: position 3,518,390 of record NZ_CM151224.1, read on the forward strand.
AGGCGTGTCACCCTCACGTCGTCGCGGCAACGCCTGGATCGCCGCCAGCATTTCCTGCGCGCAGGTGCGGATGCGCGCGTGGTGCTCCGCTGATGCATGACTGATCAGGCTGCCGACATGGAACTCGAACACGTCCTCCAGTACGTCGGGCTGGTCCTCGTGCAGCATCTGCAGCAATCCGCGCAGCTTGCAGATTTCCGATTCCAGCTCCTCGACCGCGAACAACATGGCGTCCTCCTCTTCAACAACAGGCGGCACGTCCGGGCCGCAACAGGCCGCAACGGCAGCGCCGCCCGGGCCACGCGCGATGTTGATCACGGAAAGGAAAACGGGCGACGCGCAATCGCGTGCAACCTACTTCTCGCATATCGGCGGTGAGGCAACCGTTAATTCAGGTGACGACGCGCTTCACGCATTGGCCGAAATCGCGTTGATACGAGGCATTTCCGCTGCAGTGGCCAGTGCGTCGACGAACGCCGGATCCAGTGCAAGTGCACCGAACCAGCCGTGCTGGGTGCCACTGAGCACGCGCAGCATGTGGCCACGGCCACCGGGCAGGCGCCCCATCGGCCCCAGCAGCACGTCACGCGCCTTCGCCCAGGCGTCGCGGTCGGACTGGAACAGCGGCGTCAGCCAACGACTCCAGCGCTGGTACACCGCAACGTGTGCCCTGCGTTGCGCCTGGTAGGCCTGCAGCGCGACCGTGCTGCCGCCGTAGGTGCGCACCGCATCGCGCAGCGCCAGCGCGTCCAACAGCGCCATGTTCACGCCCTGCCCCAGCTGCGGGCTCATCGCATGCGCGGCATCACCGGCCAGCACCATGCGGCCGTGGTGCCAGCGCGTCATCACCGCATCACGGTAGACCGCGCGCGCCAACTGGCCGGCATCACGCAGATGGGCGAAGCGCGCACTGGCCTGCGGCCACAGTGCATGCAGTTCATCCAGCCAGGGCGTCATGCCATCGGCCTGCCAGCGTTCGAAGTCGGCGCGTGGCAGGCTCCAGAAGAAACTCAGGCGCGGCGTGTCATCACCGGGGCGCGTGCCGACCGGCAGCAGTCCGATCATCTTGCGCGCGGCCACGTAACGCTGCCGCAGCTCCTGCACGTGCGGCCAGTCCTCGGCCGGCAGCAAGCACCACAGCGCCCCCCACGGATACACGCGATCCAGCCCGGCACCGCCGCCGATCGTGCCGCGCAGCGTCGACGCGGCGCCATCGGCGACCACTACCAGGTCGAACGGGCCATGCGTGCGCCCGTCGCTGTCGCGCAGACGGCCGTGTTCGGCATCCACCCCGGTAATGGTGGTACCGGCATGCAGCTGGCCCTCGCCTGCACGCGCCTCGTCCAACAGCGAGAACAAGGCCCCGCGCTGCATGCCCAGGCCGTGCAGGCGCGCATCCAGTCCCTCGTAGCGCATGTCCATCACCGCGCGCTCGCACGGCGTGTCGCCATACAGGCGGTGCACCGGCGCGGCATGTGCGCGCACGGAATCAAGCAGGCCCATCTGCCACAGTACCTGCAGGCCGCTGGGCTGCAGCAGGAAACCGGCACCCACCGGCCCCGGCGTGGGCACGCGTTCGAAGATCTCCACCTCGTGGCCGTCACGGGTGAGCAGGATGGACACTGCCTGTCCAGCGGTGCCGTAGCCGATCACGGCGATGCGCAGTCGTTCCGTCATGGCCGCATTGTGCCCGAGGCGGGTGGATCGCGAGCGGGTCGCGGGCAATCCGCGCAAAAAAAACCCCGCCGAAGCGGGGTTTTCAACGCACTGTCGAGTGGATCACTCGGCCGGCGTGATGTTCGAAGCCTGGGCACCCTTCGGGCCCTGGGTCACGTCATAGGTGACACGCTGGCCTTCCTGCAGGCTGCGGAAGCCCTTGGAGTTGATGGCGGAGAAGTGCGCGAACACGTCGGCGCTGCCATCCTCCGGCGAGATGAAGCCAAATCCCTTGGCGTCGTTGAACCACTTGACGGTACCGTTCGGCATGGTGATGCGAGACCTTATGCAATGAATGGGTGGTGTACGCTGAACCCGCGCACAAGCTGAGTATGCAAAGCTTGCTCGGGGAAGACAATCACCCCCGTGCCAATTCGCCCACCAGTTCCGGAAGTCCGTTGCCGGCCGCCTGCACGTTGGCCAGCACTTCGGCCATCGTGATCTCCTCGCCATCACCACAGCCGGCAGCCCAGTTGGCGATGATCGCCAGGCAGGCGTAATCCAGCCCCAGCTCGCGTGCCAGGGCGGCTTCCGGCATGCCGGTCATGCCCACCAGATCGCAGCCGTCGCGGCGCATACGGGCGATTTCAGCGATGGTTTCCAGGCGCGGGCCCTGTGTTGCGCCGTAGCAGCCACCGTCATGGACCGTGACGCCGGTCACTTTGGCCGCAGCCAGGATCTTGCTGCGCAGCATTGGTGTGTACGGGTGGCCGAAATCAACGTGGACCACGTCGGTGCCTTCTTCCTCACAGATCGTGCTGATGCGGCCCCAGGTGTAGTCGATGATCTGGTCCGGGCAGGCCAGCACGCGCGGACCAAAGTGTTCGGTGATGCCCCCCACCGTGTTCAACGCCAGCACGCGCTGCGCGCCCAGCTGCTGCAGCGCGGCCAGGTTGGCGCGGTAGTTGATCTTGTGCGGCGGCAGCGAATGGCCTTCGCCATGCCGCGCCAGGAATGCCACGCGATGGCCAAGCAGCGTACCAACGCGCACCGGGCCCGACGGACGGCCGAAGCGGGTGTCGACCTCGTGGGTCTGCACGTCGTCAAGCTTGGCCAGGTTATAGACACCGGTACCGCCGATCACGGCCAGGGCGATCTGTTGCATTCGAAGCACTCCATGAAAAGACGAACGCCGGCACCCGAGGATGCCGGCGGCAGAAGAAGACGCGCCGCGGGCGGCTGCGCCGTTATTCCTTCATCGCGTAGATGGCCGGCACGCAGCGCAGGGTTTCGTTGACGTCCATGCCGAAGCCGAACACGTAACGGTCCGGCAGTTCGATGCCGGCGTAGTCGGCAGTCACGTCCGGCAGCGCGCGGTCGTGCTTCTTCACCGTCATCGCGGCGATGCGCACGTCGGTCGCGCCCTGTTCCAGGCACCAGGTGCGCACGCCCTGCAGGGTGTAGCCCTCGTCGAGGATATCGTCGACCAGCAGCACGCGGCGGCCGAACAGCGAGGTGGCCGGCTTGTGCTTCCAGACCAGGTCGCCGCCGGTGGTTTCACCGCGGTAACGGGTGGCGTGCAGGTAATCGAACTGCACGTCCTGGCCGCGCGCGCCCAGTTCCAGCGCCAGCTGGCCGGCGAACGGCAGCGCACCGTGCATGATGGACAGGAACAGCGGCACCTCGCCCTTGTAATCGCGCGCGATGGCGTCGGCGATACCAGCGATGGCCTTGTCGATGGTGGGGCGGTCGACCAGCAGGTCAGCCTGGGCCAGGGCCTGGGAAATGGTGAGGTTGGGCATCAGACGGTTCTTCCAAGGGTTTCAAGCAGACGGGATTGGGTGTCGCCATGGCGGGCATCGGCCAGCAGGCCGTCCCAGCCGAGCGCGCCGCGGCCCAGCAGGCCCAGCAGCGCAGCAGTATTGAGGGAGCGTCCCTGCACCGCGTGCAGGGCTTCATCGACCAGTTCCGGGTGGCAGACCAGCACCACGTCGCAGCCGGCATCCAGATGCGCGTGCACGCGCGCCGGCACGCCGCCCGCACTGTGCGAGGCGGCCATGCCGATGTCATCGGAGAACACCACGCCGCGGAAGCCGAGCTCGCCGCGCAGGATGTCCTGGATCCAGCGCGGCGAATAGCCGGCCGGTTCCGGTGCCACTTGTGGATAGATCACGTGCGCCATCATCACCGCGTCGGCACCGGCGGCGATGCCGGCCTGGAACGGGACCAGGTCCTGGGCGCGCAGCTCGTCCAGCGCGCGCGGGTCGATCGCGGTATCCACGTGGGTGTCTTCCAGCACGGTGCCATGGCCGGGGAAATGCTTGAGCGTGGCGGCCATGCCGACCGCATGCATGCCGCGCACGTAGGCGGCGGTGAACGCGGCCACCACCTGCGGGTCTTCACTGAAGGCGCGGTTGCCGATGGCGCGGTTGCCACGGCCAAGGTCGACCACCGGCGCGAAGCTCAGGTCCAGGCCGCTGGCGCGCACTTCGCTGGCCATCAGCCAGGCGTGCTGCTCGGCCAGGGCCAGCGCCTGCTGCGGGTCGGTGGCGTACATCGCCCCGATGTCCTGCAGTGGCGGCAACTCGCTGTAGCCCTCGCGGAAACGCTGCACGCGGCCACCTTCCTGGTCCACGCAGATCAGCTGCGGGCGCGGCGCGGCAGCGCGGATCGCCGCGCTCAGATCGGTCACCTGCTGGCGCGAGGCGAAGTTGCGCTTGAACAGCACCACTCCGGCCACGGCATCGTGCTGCAGCCAGTCACGTTCCTGGGCGGTCAGTTCGGTGCCGGCAACGCCGATCAGCAGCATGGTCGATCTCCACAACGCGCGCCCGCATGGCGCAGTGCCGCATTGTCGCAGAACCGGCCGACAGGCGCAGTGGTCAGAAAAAGGGGACGGAGGGGATTAAGCCGCAATCGGCCCCTACGGGCTGGATACGTCTTAATCCCCTCCGTCCCCTTTTCGGATCCGATCAGACCTTGCAGCCGTCCGGACCGCAGGCCTCGTCGCCGTCAGCCGGGGCCGCAGGCGCGCCCTGCTCGGCGGCGATCTGGCGCAGGGCGTTGGCGAAGGCCTCGGGGGGCTGCGCCCCGGAAATGGCCCACTTCCCATCGATGACGAAGGTCGGCACCGAAGAAACGCCCAATGCATGAGCCTGCGCCAGCTTGGCTTCGACCTCGGCCAAGCCGCGGTCGGAGGCCAGCATCTGCGTGATTTCACCCGCGTCGAGGCCGCCTGCCGCGCCCGCCTTGATCAGCACCGAGGGGTCCGCCAGGTTCTGGCCGTGCTCGAAGTGGGCGCGGAACAGTGCTTCGCCCACCGCATCCTGCACGCCGTGCTCGCCCGCCAGCCACAATACCCGGTGCGCCGGCAGCGTGGTCACCCGCACCTGGCCCTGACTGAAGTCCATCGGCAGGCCCTCGGCCCGCGCGGTGGTCTGGGTCTGGCCGAGGATCTGTTCGGTACGCTCAACGCCGCCGAACTTGCGCACATAGGCCTCGCGCAGCGGCACCGGGGTGGCGTCAGCATCCGGGTCGAGCTGGAACGGCTGCCAGTGGATATCGAGTTCAGGCGCGTTGGCGCCCAGCAACTGCACGCCCTGCTGGAAACGATGCTTGCCGATCCAGCACCAGGGGCAGACCACGTCGGAGTAGATGTCGATTCTCATCCTTTCCACATGGGGGCCGACACCCTCGATAAAAGGGGACGGCGGGGATTAAGTCGTTTTCCGCACAGATGGGGTAAAGACGACTTAATCCCCTCCGTCCCCTTTTGGGCGGTTTCACCACTCTGAATACGGGTGGCTGGCCAGGGCAACGTTGTAGTAGCGGGCATCATCGGTGACTTCGGCACCCACCCAGTCCGGCAGGTCGATGGTCTGGTCAGCGCTGTCCAGCTCAACCTCAGCCACTACCAGGCCGGCGTTGTCGCCGAGGAACTCGTCCACCTCCCAGGTCAGGCCGACGTGTTCGACCAGATGGCGGCGCTTGTCGATCAGGCCGCCCACGCACAGCGCCAGCAGTGCGCGAGCATCGTCCACCGGGATCGGATAGTCGAACTCCTGGCGGGTGTGGCCGATGGTGCGCGACTTCAGGTTCAGCGCGGCGTGGTCGCCCTCGATGCGCACGCGCACCGAGGCGTTCTGGGTGCCGCGGTCGAGCGCGCCCATGTCGTTGATGTAGCCCTGCGCCATCGGGATCACCCGGTGCGCGGCGGCGCGCCAGCCATCACTGCTGACGAGGAATTTGCGTTCGATTTCGATGCCCATCGCGCCATTATGCGCGATGGGCATGACAGCCGATCAGCGCTTCTCGAATACCGCGATGCTTTCCACGTGTGCGGTGTGCGGGAACATGTCCATGGCACCGGCGCTGACCAGGGTGAAGCCCTGTTCGTTGACCAGATAGCCGGCATCGCGTGCCAGCGAACCCGGGTGGCAGCTGACGTAGACGATGCGCTTGAACTGCTTCAGCGGCAACTGCTGCAGCACTTCGATCGCGCCCGAGCGCGGCGGATCCAAGAGCAGCTTGTCGAAGCCCTGGCGCATCCACGGCGTGCTGCGCTGGTCCTGGGTGAGGTCGGCGCTGAAGAACTGGGCGTTGGTCAGGCCGTTGCGCTCGGCATTCTCACGGGCCCGCGCGACGAGGCCAGCATCACCTTCCACACCGACCACTTCGCGCACGCGGCGCGCCAGCGGCAGGGTGAAGTTGCCCAGGCCGCAGAACAGGTCCAGCACACGCTCGTCCTCACCCGGCTCCAGCAGGTCCAGGGCGTGGGCGATCATCTTCTCATTGAGCTTGGCGTTGACCTGGATGAAGTCCAACGGACGGAACGCCAGCTCCACGTCCCACGGCGCCAGCCGGAACGACAGCGGCACGCCCTGCCCGTCCAGCGGCTGCACGGTATCCACGCCACCGGACTGCAGGTAGATCACGAAGCCATGCTGCTGGCCGAAGGCGGCCCAGGCCACGCGGTCGGCATCGCTGAGCGGCTGCAGGTGGCGCACGGTCAGGACCACGGCCTGGTCGCCAGCGATGAATTCGATCTGCGGGATGTCACGCTTGCCATCGAGCGATTCGATGAAGCTGGACAGCGCCTCGACCTTGGTGCCGATCTCGGGGATCACGGTCAGGCACTGGCTGAGGTCGGCGACGAATCGCGGATCCTGTTCACGGAATCCGACCAGGGTCTTGTCCTTCTTTTCGACCCGGCGCACCGAGAAGCGACCCTTGCGCCGGTAGCCCCAGCTCTCGCCGACCAGCGGCGCCAGCACGGTGCCCGGCTTCACGTGGCCGATGCGCTCCAGGTTGTCCATCAGCACGCGCTGCTTGGCGACAATCTGCTGGTCTTCGTCCAGGTGCTGCAGCACGCAGCCGGCGCAGGTGCCGAAGTGCGGGCACTTCGGGGTGACGCGCTGCGGCGAGGCCTGCAGCACTTCCACCGTACGCGCTTCGTCGAAATGGCGGCTGCGGGCGGTCTGTTCGGCCATGACCACCTCGCCCGGCAGGGCGCCGCTGACGAAGGTGACCTTGCCGCCCTCGCCTTCACGGCGGGCGACACCGCGACCATCATGGCTGAGGTCGAGGATCTCGGTCTGGAACGGGGTACGGTCGATGCGGGAGCGGGATCGGGCCACGTGGCAACAGGCTGCGGGCAAAAATGGGGGCGTATTGTCGCAGATCCTGACCGGCAGGGTCCGGACCCGCTTGCGCCCGCCGCCGCTGTGCTTGATGATTGCAACAGCTGACATGGAGGCAGCCCTGATGCAGATGACCCCGCGGGCCAGCCGGCCCCGCTTCCTGCTTGTCGAGGACGACATCATCAGCCGCGGTTTTTTCAAGGCGGCGTTGGAAACGTTACCGGCGGACGTGGACACCGCAGACTCATTGGCCAGTGCCCTGGCCAGCGCCGAGCCCGGCGCGCATGACCTGTGGCTGATCGACGTCAACCTGCCTGACGGCAACGGCGCGCAGCTGCTGCGCGAACTGCGCCGTTCACATCCCGACACCCCGGCGTTGGCGCATACCGCCGACGGTGATACCTCGATCCATGCGCGCCTGCGCGAGGCCGGTTTCAGCGACACGCTGGTCAAGCCGCTGGGCCGCGACCAGCTGCTGAAGGCGGTGCGCCGCGCCCTGGTCAACAGCCCGGCCGGGATCGTCATGGCCCAGGCGCCGGCCGCGGTCGAGCTGCAGGTACAGGACTGGGACGAGACTGCGGCACTGGCCGCGCTCAATGGCCAGCGCAACCACCTGATCGCGCTGCGCGAGCTGTTCCTGGCCGAGCTGCCGGGCGTACGCGATGCGGTCGAGCAGGCGGTGGACCAGCATGACGAGCGCCAGCTGCGCAGCCAGTTGCATCGGCTGCAGGCGAGCTGTGGCTTCGTGGGCGCGGCGCGGTTGGGCCGGGCGGTGCGCCAGTTGCATCATGCGCCGGAGTCCGGGCAGGCCCAGGCGGGGTTCCGCGACGCGGTGGCTGCCCTGCTGCATTGAGGGTTGCTCGGCAGGGCTGCGCCCTGCACCTGCCGAAGCCTTCAAGCCAGGGCAACGTCAAAGGCCAGAGCCAGAGCGGCTCTGGCTTTCTGCTTGTTGGGCGGGGCGGTGTGGGTGGGCAGGACACGCCGTAAACCCGTCCATGGGGGCTCGATGGCGCCATCCATGGCGCCAACGGTCCTGCCCACCCACACCGCCCCACCCCCAACAGATTCCCGGTGACGGCTGGTAGATCCACGCCATGCGTGGATGAATCTCAATCGGAATCAAATATTTCGAATTGAAATCGAAACGCATCCACGCATGGCGTGGCTCTACTGTGTCGACCGAGGTCGACACCCACCAGAGCAGAGTGCCGTTCCGACAGCTCGCGAGAAACTGTCGAAGGCGGGGTGGGTCCGGTTGCGGGAGTGTCCGCGGCATGGATGCCGCGGCCAAGCCCCCATGGACGGGTTTACGGCGTCTCCCGCAACCGGCCCCCCCCTGCCATCCCACGGAATGCACGCTGTTGCTGTTGCTGTTGCTCGTGCCTTGGCCTCGGCAGGTGCAGGGCTGCAAGCCCTGCCGAACACCCCTCAACGCCTGGGAGCGAGCTGCTCGAGCATTTCCCAGGACTTCAGGCCGCGCGGCCCCAGGTGATGGGCCAGCACCCGCCGCATCGGCAGGCGCAGGCTGGCCAGGTCGGCGGCATCGGGCTCTTCATCGGCGGCCAGCGCCAGCAGCGCAGAACCCGTCGCGGCCGCCCGGCGTTCCCCACCGCGCTCGCTGAGCAGGCGCTGCGCGCCTTCCTGTGGGTCCAGTTCGTAGCGCGCGGCCGGGTCGATCGGCTGGCCGTCGCTGGCGCTGTCCAGATCGAAACCCAGGCCCAGCGCAGACAGCAGCTCGCGCTCAAACCGGCGCAGGGTCCAGGCCAGGCCGGCGCCCACGGCCAGCCGCGCGCGTGCCTCGCCGTAGGCCAGGTACAACTCCGGCAGCGGGTCCTGGCGCGGGGCCAGGCGCAGGGTCAATTCACTCAGATAGAAGCCGGCCAGCATCGCCTGGCCGACCAGGCGCGGGGCAGCATCCAGTGCCTCGGCACCCCGCAGCTGGGCCAATTCGCCCCGCTGCTGGGCACTGAAGCGGATCCACTGCAGCGGCTGCAGGGCCGCGCGCAGCACCTGTCCCTTGGCGGTGGATACGCCACGCGCGAGCAGGCCGATCCGGCCATGCTGCGCGCTCAGCACTTCGACCAGCAGGCTGGTCTCGCGATAGGCCCGTGCATGCAGCACGAAGCCGGTGTCGTCCTCGATCATCATCGAAGCGACTGCAACGACTTACTCGTAACCGAAGGCCTTCAGTGCGGCCTCGTCGTCGGACCAGCCTTCACGCACGCGCACCCAGGTCTCCAGGAACACCTTGGCCCCGAACAGGCGCTCCATCTGCAGGCGGGACTTGGCCCCGATCTCCTTCAGGCGGGTACCACCCTTGCCGATCACGATCGCCTTCTGGCCCTCGCGCTCGACCCAGATCACCGCACCGATGCGCAGCAGGTTGCCATCTTCGGTGAAGCGCTCGATTTCCACGGTGGTGGCATACGGCAGCTCTTCGCCGAGCTGGCGCATCAGCTGTTCACGTACCAGTTCGCCGGCCAGGAAGCGCTGGCTGCGGTCGGTGATCTCGTCTTCGCCGAACATCGGCGGCGCTTCCGGCAGCAGCGCCAGTACGTCGCGTACCAGTGCTTCCAGGCCGTTGCGCTTCTGCGCCGAGATCGGATGCACCGACGAGAAATCGCGGCCGGCCGTGACTTCCTGCAGGAACGGCAACAGCGCGCCCTTGTCCTTCAGCCGGTCGATCTTGTTGACCACCAGCACCACCGGGATACCGGCGTCGCGCAGAACATTGAAGGCCAGGCTGTCTTCCTCGTCCCAGCGACCGGCTTCGATCACCAGCAGGCCGGCATCGACGCCTTCCAGCGAACCGCGCGCGGCGCGGTTCATCACCCGGTTCATCGCCCGCTTCTGCACCTTGTGCAGGCCGGGAGTGTCGACCAGCACCAGCTGGCCTTCCGGATAGGTGGCGATGCCCAGCAGGCGATGGCGCGTGGTCTGCGGGCGGTTGGAAACGATGCTGACCTTGGCCCCGACCAGGGCATTGGTCAGGGTCGATTTGCCCACGTTCGGGCGGCCGATGACGGCCACGCTGCCGCAATGATGGGAAGTTTGTTCGCTCACTTGGAATCCAGTTGTTCTAGGACGGCTGCAGCCGCCTGTTGTTCGGCAAGCCGCCGCGAGGCGCCTTCGCCCTCGGTGCTGGCGGCCGGGTCGGCTACGTTGCAGCGTACCCGGAAGTGCTTGGCGTGGTCGTCACCGGATTCTGACACCAGTTCATACTGCGGCAACGCCTTCTGTCGAGCCTGCAGCCATTCCTGCAGGCGGGTCTTGGGGTCCTTCTCGGGCCGGCCGGAAGCCGGCAGTGCCTCGATCGAAGCGCTGAACCAGGGCAGTACCACCGCCCGGCAGGCCTCGAAGCCGGCATCCAGGTAGATCGCGGCCACCACGGCTTCCACCGCGTCGGCCAGGATCGAATCGCGGCGATGACCACCGGACTTCATTTCGCCGGGGCCCAGCGTCAGCCGCTCGCCCAGTTCCAGGGTGCGCCCGATCACCGCCAGCGCGCCTTCACGCACCAGCTCGGCACGGGCACGGGTCATCGCGCCTTCGTCAGCCTTGGGCCAGCGTCGGTACAACGCCTCGGCCGCCATCATGTTGACGATGCTGTCGCCGAGGAACTCCAGGCGCTCGTTGTGCGGCGCACCGGCACTGCGATGCGTCAGCGCCTGCTTGAGCAGGGCCGGGTCGCTGAAGGCATGACCGATCAGGTCGCCACGTTGGATGAATTTACTGGGCACCGCTTCGTGTCAGGTCCTGGGAAGAATCGAATTTGCCAACCACATCGAGGTTGCCGATCAGCTGACGGCGCACTTCGTAGTTGACCTTGAGGGTCCAGCCATTGTCGCGACGGTCGAACTTCACGTTGGCCGGCTTCACGTTGTCCGAATAGTTGATGTACAGGCGCTTGAAGAACAGGTCCTGGATGCGCGCCGGCTCCATGCTGCCCACGCCCGGCTCGTTGGCCAGGCTCTTCATCGCCGAGCGCACCGCGTAGTACTCCTGGTACATCGGGAACAGCTTCATGCCGATGTAGAGGAAGAAGCCAACCACGATCAGGACCGTCAGGAACGAGGTCAGGGTCATGCCACGCTGCGTGTTCATCGTCTTCATTGCGTTCTCCCCAGATACGCGTTGGATGTGAAAATACTCAGTTGGTGCCCGCTCAGTTGATGCTCGAGCCGATCCGCGACGGCTCGAAGCCATCCTTGCAGAACCAGCCCTGGCAGTTCAGCCAGATCAGGAACGCCTTGCCACGCAGGTTCTCTTCCGGCAGCAGGCCCCAGAAACGGCCATCATCGCTGTTGTCGCGGTTGTCGCCCATCACCAGGTACTTGCCGGCCGGCACGGTCCACTGGCCCTGGCCACGCGGATAGTCGGTCTCCAGCACCGTGTGGGTGCGGCCCGGCAGGTGCTCGACCAGCAGGTTGGCGCCCTCGCCCTGGCCCTTGTGGCCGGCGTAGATGCCCTTGTTGTCGTACTTCAGCGGCTCGCCGTTGAGGATCACGCCGTCGCCTTCGAAGACCACGGTGTCGCCCGGCACGCCGATCACGCGCTTGATGAAGTTCTCGCCCTTGGCCGGATCGTTCTCGCCATGGCCGGGGAAGTGGAACACCACCACGTCACCACGCGAGGGCTCGCCCACCGGCACGAACTTGGTGTTGCTGATCGGCAGGCGCAGGCCGTAGGAGAACTTGTTGACCAGGATGAAATCGCCGATCAGCAGGTTCGGCATCATCGAGCTGGACGGGATCTTGTACGGCTCGGCAATGAAGCTGCGCACGATCAGCACGATCGCCAGCACCGGGAAGAACGCACGCGAGTAGTCCACCAGCACCGGCTCGGAATCGAGCAGGCCCGCGCGCTGGGCGCGACGCTTGGCGAGGTACAGCTTGTCCGCGAGCAGGATCAGGCCCGAGGCCAGGGTCAGCACGACCAGGAGGATCTCAAACAGTTTCATTCAGGGTCCTTTGCAACGTCACCAGACGACCGGCCCCGCAGGGCCGGTGCGGGCTTACTTGTTGTCCATCTGCAGCACGGCCAGGAACGCTTCCTGCGGGATCTCCACGCGGCCGACCTGCTTCATGCGCTTCTTGCCTTCCTTCTGCTTTTCCAGAAGCTTCTTCTTGCGCGAAACGTCGCCACCATAGCACTTGGCCAGCACGTTCTTGCGCATGGCCTTGACCGTGGTACGGGCGATGATCTGCGAGCCAACGGCGGCCTGGATGGCCACGTCGAACATCTGGCGCGGGATCAGGTCCTTCATCTTTTCGCACAGTTCGCGGCCGCGACGGTCGGCATGGCTGCGGTGCACGATCAGCGACAGTGCATCGACCTTGTCACCGTTGATCAGTACGTCCACGCGCACGAACGGGCCTGCGTCGAAGCGCACGAAGTGGTAGTCCAGCGAGGCATAGCCACGGCTGACCGACTTCAGCTTGTCGAAGAAGTCCAGCACCACCTCGGCCATCGGCAGCTCGTAGCTGATCTGCACCTGGCTGCCCAGGTAGTTGATGCCGATCTGGCTGCCGCGCTTCTCTTCGCACAGCTTGATGATGTTGCCGATGTACTCCTCGGGGGTGAGCACGTTGGCACGGATGATCGGCTCGCGGATCTCCTCGACCTGGTTCACCGGCGGCAGCTTGGCCGGGTTGTCCATGTTGATGATCGAGCCATCGGTCTTCAGGACTTCATACACCACCGTCGGCGCGGTGCTGATCAGGTCCAGGTTGTATTCGCGCTCCAGGCGCTCCTGCACGATTTCCATGTGCAGCATGCCGAGGAAGCCGCAGCGGAAGCCGAAGCCCATCGCCTCGGAGCTTTCCGGCTCGAAACGCAGCGCGGCATCGTTCAGGCGCAGCTTGTCCAGCGCTTCGCGCAGGTCCGGGTAGTCCTCGGCATCGACCGGGAACAGGCCGGCGAACACGCGCGGCTGCATTTCCTGGAAGCCCGGCAGCGGCTTCGGTGCCGGGTCGCCGGCCAGGGTCAGGGTGTCGCCAACCGGCGCACCGTGCACGTCCTTGATGCTGGCGGTGACCCAACCCACTTCACCTGCACGCAGCGCCGGCAGCACCTTGCGCTTCGGGGTGAACACGCCGACGTTGTCGACCTGGTGGTTGCGGCCGGTGGACATCACCTGCAGCTTGTCACCTGCCTTGATCTCGCCCTGCATCACGCGCACCAGCGAGACCACACCCAGGTAGTTGTCGAACCAGGAGTCGATGATCAGCGCCTGCAGCTTGTCGGTGTCGCGCGGCTTCGGCGGCGGGATGCGATGCACGATCGCTTCCAGCACGTCCTGCACGTTCAGGCCGGTCTTGGCACTGACCGGCACGGCGTCGGAGGCGTCGATGCCGATCACGGCCTCGATCTCGGCCTTGGCACGCTCGATGTCGGCGGTGGGCAGGTCGATCTTGTTGATCACCGGCACCACTTCCAGGCCCTGCTCCACGGCGGTGTAGCAGTTGGCCACCGACTGCGCTTCCACGCCCTGGGCCGCATCGACCACCAGCAGCGCGCCTTCGCAGGCGGCCAGCGAGCGGCTGACTTCATAGGAGAAGTCGACGTGGCCGGGGGTGTCGATGAAGTTCAGGTGGTAGGTCTGCCCGTCCTTGGCCAGGTATGGCAGCGACACCGACTGCGCCTTGATCGTGATGCCACGCTCGCGCTCGATCGGGTTGGAGTCGAGCACCTGCGCCTCCATCTCGCGGGCCTGCAGGCCACCACAGAGCTGGATGATGCGGTCGGCCAGCGTGGACTTGCCGTGGTCGACATGGGCGATGATGGAGAAGTTGCGGATGTTCCGCATCGAATCAGAAGACATAGGTGGCGGCGGCGCGCGGCGTCGTCAGGGTAACGGTCGATTATCGCATGCCCGGCGCCCGCCCGCGAAAACGGCCTCATCGGACCGGGCCCGGAATGGCCGAAGCCCCGCCAGGGCGGGGCTTCGGGGAAAAGCAGGGGCCGCCGAAGCGGCCCCGGCAGGCCTTACTGGCCGGCCTTGACCGCGACGAACGCGCTGTTGCCGCTGCCGGTGCGCACCAGCAGCATCACCACGTCACCCTTCTTGTAGCTGGAAAGCGCACGGTTCAGCGCGTCCACGCTGCCGACCTGGGTGCTGGCCACCTGCAGGATCACCATGCCCGGAGACAGGCCCGCATCACGCGCGCCCTGGCCCTTGACCCCGGTGATGCGCACGCCTTCGCCCGATTCCAGGCCCAGCTGCTTGCGCTGCGGTGCGGTCAGGTCACTGACGTCCAGCCCCAGCAGGGCATTGGCGCCGGCCTGCGGAGCCGCATCGCTGTCGCCGGTGGCCGGGCCACGCGAACCGGCCTGCCCGTCTTCGGTCAGTGCGGTCAGGGTGGCACTGAGGTCGCGCGGCTTGCCATCACGGATCACACCCAGGGTGACCCGGCTGCCCGGTGCCATCGCGCCGATCAGCGGCGGCAGGTCGGACCAGCTGTTGACCGGCGCGCCGTTCACCGAACGGATCACATCACCGATCTTCACCCCGGCCCGGGCTGCAGCCGAGTCCGGCACGATCTGGTTGACCAGGGCGCCGCGGCTGTCCGGCAGGCCCATCGCCTGCGCCTTCAGCCCGTCGATTTCCTGCACCACCGCGCCGAGCTGGCCACGGGTGACCTTGCCGGTCTTCTTGATCTGCTCGACCGCGCTCATCGCCAGGTCGATGGGGATCGCGAAGCTGATGCCCATGTAGCCGCCCGAGGCGGAGAAGATCTGCGAGTTGATGCCGACCACTTCGCCACGGGTGTTCAGCAGCGGGCCACCGGAGTTGCCCTGGTTGATCGCCACGTCGGTCTGGATGAAGGGCACGTAGCGCTGGTCCGGACCACCTGTGCTGCGGCCGAGGGCGCTGACCACGCCGGCAGTGACCGAGTGGTCGAGGCCGAACGGCGAACCGATCGCGACCACCCACTGACCCGGCTTGAGGGAGTTGGAGTCGCCAACGCGCACGGTCGGCAGGTTCTTGCCGTCGATTTTCAGCAGTGCCACGTCGTACTGCTGGTCGCTGCCCACCACTTTCGCGGTGAACTCACGGCGGTCACCCAGCTTGACCTTCACCTCGCTGGCATCGGCCACCACGTGGTAGTTGGTCAGCACATAGCCATCGGGCGAGATGATGAAGCCCGAGCCCATGCCGCGGCCCTTGATGCTGGGGCCACCGTCCGGACCGCCCGGGCCCTGCCCCGGCATCGGGAAATCCGGGCCGAAGAAGCGGCGGAAGAACTCCGGCATGTCATCGTCGCCGCCCATCGGGCCCCGCGAGGCCTGGCGGTTGTTGCGGACGATGGTGGTGTCGACGTTGACCACGCCAGGCCCGACCTGTTCGACCAGATTGGTGAAGTCAGGCAGGCCCGTGACCAGCGGCTGGGCCGGGGCCCGCGGCGCGGCGGCCGGCGCGGCCTGGGTCTGGGCGGCCGGAGCCGGGGCCTGCGCGCAGGCCACCAACGGCAGGGTCAGGGCCAGCAGGCCCATGGCCTGCGTGCGGAGTCGGGGAGTCATCGGACGGCAACCTCCGGATCGGATGGAAAGAGGAATAAGGGCCCCGCCGGCGGCGGGGCGTGAAAGCGCCCGGCTCAGTCGCGCGGGCGCGGCGGCACCGGCAGGTCGTCCTGCAGGCGCGGCTCGAACGGGTAGAACGCGGCGCCCCCGGCGTGGGCCGGGAAGCTCGCATTGAGCGCGCCACCGGCAGCGGGCGCCAGGCTGGAGCGCGGCCACGGTCGCGCCTGCAGGCCACCAACCTCACCGAACGGCATGTTGCGGCTGGCATTGGCCGGCACGGTCGGGGTCAGCGGCGCCTGTGCGGCGGCCACGGCGCGTTGCGGCATGTCCTCGCGCTGGGCGGCACGCGCAGCCTGCTGGCTGCGGGTAGCGCTGGCGCGACGGGTGTCCTGGCGTCGGCTGGCCGCGGCCATGGCCACTGCCGGTACACCGGCCACGGCCATTGCGGCGGTATCCACCGAGGCTTCGGTTACCGGAGCCGGCGTCGTCGGCGCGGGCGCAAGTTCGGCCTGGCTGGCGATCACCTGCGGTGCCAACGGCTCGCCCGGGGTGGCTTCCTTCAGCTTCTCGCCGCCCATGAACAGCGCCACCGCCGCCACCGAGGCGGCCAGTGCGGCGCCACCGCCCCAGGCCCGCCAACCGCTGCGGCGCACCTCGCGGCGCGGCTCGGCCTGCGGCGCCGGTTCGGCAGCGATGGCGGCGGCCACGGCCGCGCTGAAGCCGGCCGGCGCCAGCGCCGAGGCCTGCCCGCGCATCACGTCACCCAGCAGCTGCCAGCGTTCCTGGCAGCCGGCCAGCTCGGGGTCGTGCTCCATCCGGCGCAGCAGGAAGCGCGCTTCGTCGGCGCCCAGCTCGCCATCGACCAGGGCCGACAGCTGTTCGCGATGGCGCTGGTCCAGGCGCTGCCCGGCGGGCGATTGGTGGTTCTGCGATTCGTTGAACGGATTACTGGTCATACGCGGCTCTTCTCACGGGTGGCGCTGCCGATGTCCAACAGCGGCCGGAGTTCGGTGTCGATCGCCTCGCGCGCCCGGAAGATCCGTGAACGCACGGTGCCGATCGGGCACCCCATTTTCTGCGCGATATCTTCGTAACTCAGGCCTTCCACCTCGCGCAGGGTGATCGCCAACCGGAGTTCTTCCGGCAGCGCATTGACGGCCTTCATCACCGTCTGTTCCAGTTCCTGGCGCATCAACTCGCGTTCGGGCGTATCGGTGTCGCGCAGGCGCGTCCCGCTGTCGAACTGTTCGGCGTCACCGATGTCGATGTCATCGGTCGGCGGCCGGCGATTGTGTGAAGCCAGGTAGTTTTTGGCGGTATTCACGGCGATTCGATGCAACCAGGTTGAGAACTGGGCATCGCCGCGGAAACTTCCGATCGCGCGGTACGCACGGATGAAAGTGTCCTGGGCGACGTCCTGACATTCGCTCCAGTCGGCGATGTAGCGACCGACCAGGGCCACCACGCGATGCTGGTACTTGCGCACCAGGACATCGAACGCGGCGCTCTCGCCGTGCTGCACGCGCCGGACCAGTTCCAGATCCAGCTCCTGAGGTGTATCAACATCGGCCATGAGGGGCCGCACTCCTGTCAGCCCAACCGACGTCGGGCAATGAGACTGCCAATCCCGGGAAAAGTTCAGTCGCCGATCACCTGGCGCCGCACCAGCTTTTAACCACCGTTCCGTTAGCGTCCCGGTCCACGGCCATGGATCCGGGGTCGCCACTCCCCTGCTATTGGGATTTGACGCGGGGGAAACAACCTCTGGATCATAGCCGCTTCTCCATACACAACCGGATGGAACGTCCATGCTCTCAGGCTTCGATGGTCTCCGCTTCAGCCACTGGCACCCCGAGATCCGCGACGACGGCGTGGTGGTTCTCTCCCTGGATCGTCAGGACAGCAGCGTCAACGCCATGTCGCAGGACGTGCTGCTGGAACTGGGCGACCTGCTCGAGCGCATTGCACTGGACCCGCCCAAGGGCGTGGTGATCCAGTCGCTGAAGAAGGCCGGCTTCATTGCCGGTGCCGACCTGAAGGAGTTCCAGGAGTTCGACCGCCGCGGCACCGTCAACGACGCCATCCGTCGCGGCCAGGCCACCTACCAGAAGCTGGCTGAACTGCCCTGCCCGACCGTGGCAGCCATCCACGGCCACTGCCTGGGCGGCGGTACCGAGCTGGCGCTGGCCTGCCGCTACCGCGTGGCCTCCAATGACAGCAGCACCCGCATCGGCCTACCGGAGACCCAGCTGGGCATCTTCCCGGGCTGGGGTGGCAGCGCGCGCCTGCCTCAGCTGGTCGGCGCACCGGCGGCGATGGACATGATGCTGACCGGCCGCACCCTGTCGGCCTCGGCTGCACGTGGCATCGGCCTGGTCGACAAGGTGGTGGCACCGGCGGTGGTGCTCGACACGGCCGTAGCGCTGGCGCTGTCCGGCACCACCCGCCCGTTCAAGCAGCGCGCGACGGCATGGGCGACCAACACCTGGCTGGCACGCACGCTGCTGGCGCCGCAGATGGTCAAGCAGGTGGCACGCAAGGCGAAGAAGGACCAGTACCCCGCGCCGTATGCGCTGATCAGCACCTGGCAGCGCAGCGGTGGCAAGCCGGTGCAGGCACGCCTGGATGCCGAACGTCGCGCCGTGGTGAAACTGGCCAGCACCCCCACCGCGCGCAACCTGATCCGCATCTTCTTCCTTACCGAGCGCCTGAAGGGCCTGGGCGGTGGTGATTCGGGCATCCGCCACGTGCACGTGGTCGGTGCCGGCGTGATGGGCGGCGATATTGCTGCATGGGCCGCCTACAAGGGCTTCGAGGTCACCCTGCAGGACCGCGAGCAGCGCTTCATCGACCCGGCCATGGAGCGCGCGCAGGCGCTGTTCGCCAAGAAGGTACGCGACGAGAGCAAGCGTCCCGCGGTGGCCGCGCGCCTGCGTGCCGACCTGGAAGGCAGCGGCGTGGCCGAGGCCGACCTGGTGATCGAGGCGATCATCGAGAACCCGGAAGCCAAGCGTGCGCTGTACCAGACGCTGGAACCGAAGATGAAGCAGGACGCGCTGCTGACCACCAATACTTCGTCGATTCCGCTGGTGGAACTGCGCGACCATATCCAGCGCCCGGCACAGTTCGCCGGCCTGCACTACTTCAACCCGGTCGCGCAGATGCCGTTGGTGGAGATCATCCATCACGACGGCATGGCGCCTGAGACCGAACGTCGCCTGGCCGCGTTCTGCAAGGCACTGGGCAAGTTCCCGGTGCCGGTGGCCGGCAGCCCGGGCTTCCTGGTCAACCGCGTGCTGTTCCCGTACATGCTGGAAGCCGCCACTGCCTACGCCGAAGGCATCCCGGGCCCGGTGATCGACAGGGCGGCGGTGAAGTTCGGCATGCCGATGGGCCCGATCGAACTGATCGATACCGTGGGCCTGGACGTAGCCGCCGGTGTCGGCCGCGAACTGGCACCGTTCCTGGGCCTGCAGATTCCGGCCGCGCTGCAGACGGTGGAACCGGACAAGCGCGGCAAGAAGGATGGCCAGGGCATCTACACCTGGGAGAACGGCAAGCCGAAGAAGCCGGACGTGGCCAGCGATTACCAGGCCCCGGCCGATCTGGAGGACCGCCTGATCCTGCCGCTGTTGAACGAAGCGGTGGCCTGCCTGCACGAAGGCGTGGTGGCCGATGCGGACCTGCTGGATGCCGGCGTGATCTTCGGCACCGGCTTCGCACCGTTCCGCGGTGGTCCGATCCAGCACATCCGCGCGGTGGGTGCCGACGCGATCGTCGAGCGGTTGAAGGCGCTGCAGCAGCGCCATGGTGACCGTTTCGCACCGCGCCCGGGCTGGGACAACCCCGCCCTGCGCGAACCGGTGGTGTGAGTTGATCGGCCGGGCCTGCGGCCCGGCACCCGCAGAGGCAACAGCAACAGCCGAAGCCAGAGCCGGAGCAACAGCCGGCTCTGGCTTTTCTGTTTGTTGGGCGGGGCGGTGTGGATCACTACGAACTGGTGGGTGGCAACCTTGGTTGCCACCAGGAGCGCAGCGACCGGCGTTTGATTTTGACTTTGATTTTCTTTTTTCTTCTCCGTGGCTGGACGCACACGGAAACTGTCAGAGGCCGGGCGGGGTGGGTTCGCGGGGGTGTCCGCGGCATGGATGCCGCGGCCAAGCCTCCAAGGACGGATTCACGGCGTTCCCCGCGAACCCACCCCGCCCGGCCAAGCGCGGCTTTTGCTTTACACGGCCAAGCAACCAGCCACGAGGGGCTGCGCCGTTGGCTGGAACCCCAGTCGAGCAAGCTCCACTCTACGGAACAACCTGTTACCCATACGGGGCATGTCCCCGTCACCGCTGCATGCGATGCTGCCCACCTGATCCCTGCCAGCGAGAACGCCCGCATGACCACCATCATCGCCCCGCGCGTGCACGACATCGGCGGACTCGAAGTCCGTCGCGCGGTCCCCACCCTGCAGGCGCGCAGCATCGGCTCGTTCGTGTTCGTCGACCAGATGGGCCCGGCACTCATGCACCCCGGCACCGCCATCGACGTGCGCCCGCATCCGCATATCGGCCTGGCTACCGTCACCTACCTGTGGTCGGGCGCGATCGGCCACCGCGACACGCTGGGTTCGGATCAGGTGATCCGTCCCGGTGACGTCAACTGGATGACCGCCGGCCGCGGCATCGCCCATTCCGAGCGTACGCCGCAGCCGGACCGCGACCATGACAACCCCATCCACGGCATGCAGACCTGGGTGGCGCTGCCGAAATCGCATGAGGAAATCGAACCGGCGTTCTACCACCATGCCGCCGCCACCCTGCCGGAGCAGCGCCGCAATGGCGCATGGCTGCGCGTCATTGCCGGCCGCGCCTACGGCGAAGAATCGCCGGTGAAGGTGTTCGCCGATACGCTCAACGTGGCGATCGACCTCGACCCGGATGCGGAAATCGATATCGACAACGGCCACCGCGAGCGCGCGCTGTACATCCTCGAAGGCGACGCGCAGCTGGATGGCGTGGACATCCCTGCCCAGCACCTGGTGATCCCCGAGGCTGGTGCGCGTGGCCGCCTGCGCGCAAAGACGCCGGTGAAGGCGATGTTGTTCGGTGGCGAGCCGCTGGATGGCCCGCGTCACCTGTGGTGGAACTTCGTGTCCAGCTCGAAGGAACGTATCGAACAGGCCAAGCACGACTGGGAGGCCGGCCGCTTCGGCACCATTCCGGGCGACGACAAGGAATTCATCCCGCTGCCGCAGTACTGAACATCGTGTGTTGCACACATCCGAAGGTGTATCCCTGCACCCGGCGTTGACACTACAGTCACCCGCTGATCATTGAAATGTGACATAAATCACACTTTCGACCGTCAAAGGAGTGCAACACATGAGCATGGGTAAACGCTTGTCCGCCGAGTTCCTCGGCACGTTCTGGCTGGTTCTGGGTGGCTGTGGCAGTGCCGTGCTGGCCGCCAAGTTCGGCGGTGACGGCAATCCGCTGGGTATCGGTTTCCTCGGCGTTGCGCTGGCCTTCGGCCTGACCGTGGTGACCGGCGCCTATGCGTTCGGCCATATCTCCGGCGCGCACTTCAATCCGGCGGTCAGTGTCGGCCTGTGGGCCGGCGGTCGTTTCCCGACCAAGGACCTGATCCCGTACATCATCGCCCAGGTCGCCGGCGGCCTGCTGGCCGGCTTCATCCTGCTGCAGATCGCATCGGGCGCCAGCGGCTTCGCCATTGATGGCAGCCAGGCCGGTGCATTCGCCAGCAACGGCTACGGCGCGCTGTCCCCCGGCGGCTACAGCGTGGCCGCGGCCTTCCTGTGCGAAGTGGTGCTGACCGCCGTGTTCCTGATCGTGATCATGGGCGCCACCCACGGCAAGGCACCGGCCGGGTTCGCCCCGCTGGCGATCGGCCTGTCGCTGACCCTGATCCACCTGATCAGCATCCCGGTCACCAACACCTCGGTGAACCCGGCCCGTTCCACGGCGGTGGCCTTCTTCGCCGGCAGCGGCGCGGTCAGCCAGCTGTGGCTGTTCTGGGTCGCCCCGCTGCTGGGCGGCGCGATCGGCGGCATCATCTACAAGTGGATCGGCAACGACCGCTGAGGCCTGTGCGGACCATTGCGGCCGACCATCGGCCGCAATGGTTACGCGTGTAACCGCGATTTGTGCGATCGCTCACGTTCCGTTAAGGTTGAGTTGACCGTCCGTGCACATGCCGGCCGGGGCGGCATCCGGGGATGGGATGCCAAGGCTGCCGGTCCATCCGGCGGAGCCAACGACACACCACCTTGGGGGATGCATGAAGTTCGCGCCTGTAGTGTTGTCGAGCCTGCTGTTCGCGGTGGCCCAGGCCGCCGCGCAGGCTCCCACCGAATGTCCTTCATTGCCGGCCAGCAGCGGCCTGCAGTGGCAACAGCAGGCACAGGCCGATTTCCTGGTCTGCCGCGCCAGCACCGGCGATGGCCGCGAGGTACTGAGCCTGATGCTCAGTGCGCGCGATCCCAACCTTCCATTGAACCGCTCGCTGCGCCAGGAAAAGGGCAGCTTCGGCGGTGAATCGCTGTACTGGTACCAGCCCGATCTGGGTGGCCAGCAGCCGCCCGGCTATGCCGAGCGTCGCATCAGTGTGGTCAAGCTCGACAAAGGGCGTTACGCGCAGATTTCGCTGTATCCGGACAGCGCGCAGGAACTGGGCTCGCTGCAGCAGCTGGCGCAGGGCATGAGCCTGACTCCGTCGGCCGTGGCCGCGGGGCGCTGAAGGTGACGGGGATGACTGCCTGGCAGCATCCCCGCAATGCGAGCCGATCCGACGGTAGTGCTGGCCGCTGGCCGGCACCCCGATCCGCCTTTGTCCGAGGCTGCTGCCGGCCAGCGGCCGGCACTCTCTCAGAACTTGCCTTCCTGGAAATCGACGAAGGCCTGCATCAGTTCCTGCCGCGTGTTCATCACGAACGGCCCGTGGCGCATCACCGGTTCGCGCAGCGGACGGCCAGCCACCAGGATCAACCGCGCACCTTCGCTGCCGGCCGAGAGGTGCAACTGCTCGCCACCGCCCAGCACCGCCAGTTCCTGGCGTGCAACGTCGCGCGCGGCGTCCTGCTCACCCACGGTCATCGCACCTTCGAACACGTAGGCGAACGCGTTGTGCCCCTCCGGCAGCGCATAGCTCCAGGCCCGGTCGGGCGCCAGCGTGATGTCGAGGTAGAGCGGATCGGTGGCCGGCTGCACGATCGGGCCATCGGTGCCGTCCACGCTGCCGGCAATCACCTTCACATCCACGCCCGGCTCCGGGTGCACCACGGGAATGCGCTCGGGTGCGAATTCCTGGTACTTCGGCTCGGTCATCTTCTCCTTCGCCGGCAGGTTCACCCACAGCTGGAACCCGCGCATCTGCCC
This sequence comes from Stenotrophomonas sp. 62841_Sma, assembly GCF_056482945.1. Taxonomy (NCBI): domain Bacteria; kingdom Pseudomonadati; phylum Pseudomonadota; class Gammaproteobacteria; order Lysobacterales; family Lysobacteraceae; genus Stenotrophomonas; species Stenotrophomonas sp. 62841_Sma. The sequence continues at coordinate 3,541,596 of NZ_CM151224.1, forward strand.
GCTTTCCTGCTCGGGCATCTCCGAATGCACCAGGCCACGGCCAGCGGTCATCCACTGCACGCTGCCCGGGGTCAGCAGGCCTTCGTTGCCATGGTTGTCGCGATGCCGCATGCGCCCGTCGAGCATGTAGGTGACGGTCTCGAAACCACGGTGCGGGTGTTCCGGGAAGCCGGCGATGTAGTCCTCGGCGCGGTCGGTACCGAACTCATCAAGCAGCAGGAACGGATCCAGGTCGGGCAGCGTCGGGCCGCCGATGACGCGGGTCAGGCGCACGCCGGCACCGTCGGAGGTGGGCATGCCACGGATGGTGCGCAGTACGCGGACCGGTTCGGGAAAGCTCATGGCGACTCCTGTTGGATGGGTGCCACTGAAGATGGACGCCACACGGCCGTAGGCCAATGGATGGCTCCGCAACCGATTGTTCCATCCCTGATGTTCGCTGCACGTCAGCGCAGCCGCCGTACGACCAAAGTACTACCGCCGATTCGTCCTGTGCCAATTGACCCTGTCGTGGGCAAGCAGGACTCTTTGTCTGTCTTTCCGGGAGAGAGCACCTCATGAAAGGGTTTTCCAAACTGGGCTGGGCGGTACTCGCTCTGCTCGGCGCGTTCTGTCTGGGTACCGTGGCGCTGCGCCGCGGCGAACACATCAATGCCCTGTGGATCGTCGTCGCGGCGGTGTCGCTGTACCTCGTCGCCTATCGCTTCTACAGCCTGTTCATCGCCAACAAGGTGATGCAGCTGGATCCGACCCGGGCCACCCCGGCGGTGATCAACAACGATGGCCTGGACTACGTCCCGACCAACAAACACGTGCTGTTCGGCCACCACTTCGCCGCCATTGCCGGCGCCGGCCCGCTGGTCGGCCCGGTGCTGGCCGCGCAGATGGGCTACCTGCCCGGCCTGCTGTGGCTGGTGGTGGGCGTGGTGTTGGCCGGCGCGGTGCAGGACTTCATGGTCCTGTTCCTGTCCAGCCGCCGCAATGGCCGCTCGCTGGGTGACCTGGTAAGAGAAGAGATGGGCCAGGTGCCCGGCACCATCGCGCTGTTCGGTGCGTTCCTGATCATGATCATCATCCTGGCAGTGCTGGCGATGGTGGTGGTCAAGGCGCTGGCCGAAAGCCCGTGGGGCATGTTCACGGTGATTGCGACGATGCCCATCGCGATCCTGATGGGCGTGTACATGCGCTACATCCGCCCCGGCAAGATCGGCGAGATCTCGGTGGTTGGCCTGATCCTGCTGCTCGCCGCGATCTGGTACGGCGGCAAGGTCGCCGCCGACCCGGTCTGGGGCCCGGCGTTCACCTTCACCGGCACCCAGATCACCTGGATGCTGATCGGCTACGGCTTCGTCGCCTCGGTGCTGCCGGTGTGGCTGCTGCTGGCCCCGCGTGATTACCTGTCGACCTTCCTCAAGATCGGCACCATCATCGCGCTGGCCATCGGCATCCTGGTGGTGATGCCGGAACTGAAGATGCCGGCGCTGACCCAGTTCGCCGCCAGCGGCGACGGTCCGGTGTGGAAGGGCGGCATGTTCCCGTTCCTGTTCATCACCATCGCCTGCGGTGCGGTCTCCGGCTTCCACGCGTTGATTTCCTCCGGCACCACGCCGAAGCTGCTGGCCAATGAAGCGCACATGCGCTACATCGGCTACGGCGGCATGCTGATGGAATCGTTCGTCGCGGTGATGGCGCTGGTGGCGGCCTCGATCATCGATCCGGGCATCTATTTCGCGATGAACAGCCCGGCGGCGGTGATCGGTGCCGATGCGGCCTCGGCCGCGCACTACATCACCAACACCTGGGGCTTCACCATCACCCCCGAGCAGCTGACCGCGACCGCGGCGGCCATTGGTGAACCCACCATCCTGCATCGTGCAGGTGGCGCGCCAACACTGGCGGTAGGCATCGCGCAGATCCTGCACGAAGCGATTCCCAGTGGCAGCGACGCGATGATGGCGTTCTGGTACCACTTCGCGATCCTGTTCGAAGCGCTGTTCATCCTCACCGCGGTGGACGCCGGTACCCGTGCGGGCCGCTTCATGCTGCAGGACCTGCTGGGCAACTTCGTGCCGGCCCTGAAGAAGACCGAATCGTGGACCGCCAACATCATCGGTACCGCCGGCTGCGTGGCGCTGTGGGGCTACCTGCTCTACACCGGCGTGGTCGATCCGTTCGGCGGCATCCAGACGCTGTGGCCGCTGTTCGGCATCTCGAACCAGATGCTGGCCGGCATCGCATTGATGCTGGGCACGGTGGTGCTGTTCAAGATGAAGCGTGACCGCTATGCATGGGTGACTGCGGTACCGGCGGTGTGGCTGCTGATCTGCACCACCTACGCCGGCTTCATCAAGATCTTCGACAGCAACCCGGCACAGGGCTTCCTGGCCCAGGCGCACAAATTCCAGGCCGCGCTCGCCAGCGACACGATCACCGCACCGGCCAAGTCGGTGGCGCAGATGAAGCAGATCGTGGTCAACGCCTACGTCAACACCGGCCTGACCGCGCTGTTCCTGCTGGTGGTGGGCGCGGTGCTGGTGTATTCGATCAAGACCATCCTGGCTGCACGCCGCAACCCGCAGCGTACCGACCGCGAGACCCCGTACGTGGCGCTGAAGCCGCATGAAATGGTGGATCTGTGATGAGTACCCAACTGGTTCCCGCCGGCCAGTACCAGGCGCACCGCCGCATCTGGCGGCGCCTGGTGCAGACCGCACGACTGTGCTGTGGCATTCCTGATTACGACAACTACGTCCGGCACATGCTGGAAAAACATCCGGACCAGGAGCCGATGGACTACAAGACGTTCTTCCGCGAGCGCCAGGAAGCGCGTTATGGCGGACGCAACGGTGGCCGCTGCTGTTGAGGGTCCGGTTCAACAGCGCTCGAGTGACGTTGAGTGGATCCACGCCATGCGTGGATGAAGCCTGGCAGATATCGAGTTGAGTCCGGGGTCGGATCCGTTTCCTCCGGGAAACGGATCTGACCCCTTCCTTGTTCATGGAGACCCATGAAATGCATCCACGCATGGCGTGGATCTACGGAAGCATGACGCCAGGGCGGTCCGAACTCAGCCGGTGGCCATCCACTTCAGGATCAGGCCGGTGACGTAGGCCAGGCCCGTGCCGGTGGCATAACCCACCGTACCCAGCAGCACGCCCACCGGCGCCAGCGTCGGATGGAACGCCGCCGCCACCACAGGGGCCGAAGCGGCTGCGCCGATGTTGCCCTGCGAACCAATGGCGAAGAAGAACAGCGGCGCGCGCAGCAGCTTGGCCACTACCCACAGCACCAGCACATGCGTAGCCATCCAGATCGCGCCGAGCAGGAACAGCCACGGCCGATCCAGCAGCGACAGCAGGTTCATCTGCATGCCGATGCAGGCGATCAGGAAGTACAGGAACACCGTGCCCAGCCGCGAAGCGCCTGCCGCTTCCAGCCGGCGCGCACGGGTGAAACTCAGGCCCAGGCCCATCGCCGTGGACAGCAGGATCACCCAGACGAACTGGCTGTCCAGGCTGAACTGGCTGGCCCAGCTGACATTGGCCTTGAACCAGCCTGCCAGCGGCGCGGCGATGGCATGGGCCAGGCCAACGCCGCCCAGTGCCACGCCAACGATCACCATCAGGTCGGTCATGCTGGGAATACGCGCGTTCTGCGCCTCGTAGGCACTGATGCGCGCCTTCATCTCGTCGATGGCACGGGTGTCGGCACCATTGCGGGTGTCGATCTGCTGTGCGCGGTTGGCCAGGAACAGCAGGATCGCCATCCACAGGCTGGCACAGGCCACGTCAACCACCGCGAACTGGCCGAAGGTGGTGGCATCGGTGCCGAACACCTCGCGCATGGCGACCATGTTGGCGCCGCCACCGATCCAGCTGCCGGCCAACGCCGCCATGCCGGCCCAGGTATCACCGGCCACGGTTTCCGGATGGATCAGCTTCATCAGCTGGAACGAAACGATGGCGCCGAGCATGATGCCGGCGGTACCGGCACAGAACACGATCAGCAGTTTCGGGCCGAGCTTGATGACGCCTTTCAGGTCGATCGACAGGGTCAGCAGGACCAGCGCGGCCGGCAGCAGCACGTCACGCGCGACCGGGTTGTACAGCGAGGTGTTGTGGCCATCGATGACACCGGCGGTGTTGTAGACGGCGGGGATGAAATAGCACAGCAGCAGGGCCGGCACCCAGGCGAAGATCTTCTTCAGCAGCGGGGTTGGACCACTGGCGGCCCAGAAGATCAGGGCCAGGGTGGCGGCAATCAGGCCCAGTCCAACGATATCGTTGCTGATCAGGGCAGTAGCGGGTTCGGTCGGCATGGGATCCTCTGTCGATCGAAAGAGCGGAGAAAAAAAAGCGCCGCATAAGGCGGCGCAGATCGAGATTAACATTGTCTTCACGCCCGGTCATGCTGCAGTGCCGACACCCCCCATCCCGTCAGGGAGCCCACTCATGCAGCTTGGTGCCTTTTCGGTCAGCCTCTCGGTGAAGGATCTCGCGGCCTCCCGTGCCTTCTACGAAGCCCTGGGCTTCTCGGTCACCGGCGGCGATCCGGCACAGAACTGGCTGGTGATGCGCAGCAACGGCACGGTGATCGGGCTGTTCCAGGGCATGTTCGAGGGCAACCTGCTGACCTTCAACCCCGGCTGGGACCAGCACAAGCAGGAACTGCCCCACTTCCAGGATGTGCGTGAGCTGCAGGCAGAGCTGGATACCAGGGGCATCGAACTGGCGGTCCGCACCGATCCTGATGGCCAGGGTACGGGCTATCTGCAGTTGGCCGATCCCGACGGCAACGTGATCCTGATCGACCAGCACGTGGCGCGACCGAACGGGCGTTGAAGCGGACAGCCATTGCCTGGGTGGGCATCGACCTTGGTCGACGAACGGCATGCCAACCAAGGTTGGCATCTACCAGAGCACGCCCAGCCACCGCCGGGGCATGCCAACCAAGGTTGGCATCTACCAGAGCACGGCCAGCCACCGCCAGGGCATGCCAACCAGGGCTGGCATCTACCAGGACACGGACAGCCACCGCCTGGGTAGGCGTCGACCTTGGTCGACGAACGGCATGCCAACCAAGGTTGGCATTTACACGAACGGCCGGATCAGCGCGGTCGCGAGGCACCGAAATCAAGCGTGACACGCGTGCCACGCGGCTCGCAGGGCTGCAACTGCAGGGTCCAGCCCAGGTGCTCGCACAGCCGCGCGATCAGATCCAGTCCGATGCCGCCGCCACGATCGGCGCGTTCGCCACGGGCCATCCGCGCATGGATCGCCGCGATCTCTTCCGGGCTCATGCCATGTCCCGGGTCCTGTAGGGTCAGCACCGCCGACGAACTCAGGCGCAATTCGATGTGGCCACGGCCACTGTTCTCGATGGCGTTGCGCAGCAGGTTGCCGATCGCTGCCTGCACCACCGCCAGCGGCGCGATGATGTCCACCGGTGCGGCCTGGATGCCGATGCTCAGGTCCTTGTCGCCCAGCAGGTGGCGATGGTCGTCGACGATCTCCGGCAGCAGCTGGTCCAGCGCGATGCGCTCGGCACGCGCCGCCAGTCGCGCCGGATCACGCGCCAGCACCAGCAGCAGTTCGATCAGCTGCTCCACGCTCTGCGCGGTGCGCAGTACCCGCTGCATCTGCTGGCGCGCGCGCTCGGGCAGGCCCGGTTGTTCCAGCGCCAGTTCGGCGGCACCGGTCATCACCGCAATCGGCGTGCGCAATTCGTGGCTGGCGGTGCTGATGAAGACCCGCTCGCGTTCGACGAACTGCTCGTTGCGGTCCAGGTAATCGTTCAGCGCATTGGCAATGGTGTGCAGCTCTGAGCTGCCGCGCGGGTCGACCTCGATGCGCTGCCCCTGCACGCCCGGCCTGAGCGCGGCGATGTGTTGTGCCAGCAGGCTCAGCGGACGCACCATCCGCTCCATGCCGAACGAAGCCATCAGCACGGTAACGAAGATCATGATCACCCCGGCCAGCATCACCCAGCGCGTGGCGAACTGTTCCAGGTCATGGAAGTCGGAGATGTCCAGTACCAGCGCGACCCGTCCCATCGACTGGGTTTCACGCACCATCACCGCCGTCTCGCGGCCCTTGACCATTACGCCGTCGTGCAGCCCTGGATGCAGGGTACGCAGGCTATCGGGAAGGTTGACCGCGTCGAAGCGGTACAGGCTCAGCGTGTCCGAATCCTGCCAGCGATAGTGCGGTTCGTGCTCGACATGCTCGACGATGCTGTCGAGCTCGGAGTTGAGCAGCGCGCGCCAGGCAGCATGCTCGGCGTGCTCGTGCACGTAGTTGCCGACGCTGAACACCGCGATCGACAGCAGCGCCAGATAGCCCAGCAACCACCACACCACGCGCCGGTACAACGGCCCCGGCTTACGCGCCCTCATCAGCATTCCTGCCGGCGTCGGCACCCTCCACTACCGCCAACCGGTAACCCACACGCGGCAGGGTGTGGATCAGCTTCTCGGCAAACGGACCGTCAACGCTGCGACGCAACTCGTAGACATGCGAACGCAGCAGGTCGCCATCCGGCGGCTCGTCGCCCCACAGGGCGAACTCCAGCTGCTGTCGCGTCACCGCACCCGGGCTGGCCCGCATCAGCACTTCCAGCAGTTTGCGGCAGGCCGGGTACAGGTGCAGCACCTGGCCCTCACGCTGGGCCTCCAGCGTCGCCAGGTCCAGCACCAGGTCGCCCACCTGCAGGCGCTTGCGCGGGTTGCGGCCCTGCGCACGCAGCAGCAGCGCTTCCAGCCGCACCTCCAGCTCGGGCAGGGCGAACGGCTTGGTCAGGTAGTCGTCGGCACCGGCGCGGAAACCGGCGATCTTGTCCGGCAGTTCATCGCGCGCGGTCAGCATGATCACCGGCACCTCCGACGCGTGCTCGGCACGCAGCCGGCGCAGCACTTCCGGTCCCTCCATGCGCGGCAGCATCCAGTCCAGGATCACCGCATCGTAGGGGTGGCTGCCGGCCAGGTGCAGGCCGGTGATGCCATCCGGGGCCACGTCCAGCACATGCCCGCGCGACTCGAAATAGTCGAACAGGTTGGCCACCAGCTGGCGGTTGTCCTCGATCACCAACAGACGCATGCACGAAACATCCACGGAAGTTCGTACCATGGTAGCGCCGCCCATGTCGGAATGCGGTCGTCCCGCCCCCTTCTGACGCTTTTCCCACCCCCGCCACCTCAGAATGGCCGTTTTGCTCCCGGAGCCTGCCGTGCCCGTAGCCCTGCCCCGCCGTTGGCGCCTGCCCCTGTTGTGGCTGCTGATCATTGCTGCATTGGCAGCGGGCATCGGCCTTCGGCAGCCGCAGCCACCGGACGAGCCGCGCTTCGTGCTGGCCGCACGGACCATGGTCGAGAGCGGGCAATGGCTGCTGCCGCATCGTGGCAGCGAGCTGTATGCCGAGAAACCACCGGTGTTCATGTGGCTGCAGGCGGCCGCCTACGAGGTGGTCGGCAGCTGGCAATGGTCGTTCCTGCTGCCGTCATTGCTGGGCGCCCTGCTGAGTCTGTGGCTGGTGTCGGATCTGGCACGGCGGCTGTGGTCGCCGCGGCATTCCATCTATGCCCTCGCGGCGCTGTTCTGCACGCTGCAGTTCGGGCTGATGGCCAAGCGTGCGCAGATCGACATGGTGCTGGTGGGGATGACCACCGTCGCCCTGTGGGGCTTGATGCGGCACCTGTGCGAACGTCGCAACCTGCCCGCGTTGTGGCTGGCCGGTTTCGCCGCCGGTGTCGGCACGGTGACCAAGGGCGTGGGTTTCCTGCCGCTGCTGCTGGTGCTGCCCTGGTTCGGCTGGTGGCTGTACCAACGCCGTCGCGGGCACCGTGTGGAGGGTCCGCACCCGGCAACGCTGCTGTGGTTGATCCCGGCGTTCCTGCTGGGCGTGGGCGTGTGGCTGGCGCCGCTGGGCTGGGCCCTGCTGCATACGCCCAGCGCCGAACTGCAGGCCTACGCGCACGAGTTGTTGTTCAAGCAGACCGGCACCCGCTACGCCAATGCCTGGCACCACCGGCAGCCGGCCTGGTACTACCTGCAGGTGATCCTGACCCTGTGGCTGCCGGGCAGCCTGCTGCTGCCGATGCTGTTCAAGCCCTGGTGGCGCCGCATCCGTCGTGGCGATCGCCGCCAGTGGCTGCTGCTGGGCTGGGCCGTACTGGTACTGGTGTTCTTCAGTGCCAGCCCGGGCAAGCGCGAGGTGTACCTGCTGCCGATGCTGCCGGCGATGGCACTGGCCGTGGCGCCGCTGCTGCCCGGCCTGCTGCGCCGCGTGTGCGTGCGCCGCTACCTGTTCGGCTACAGCGTGGTGCTGATGCTGGCCACCGGCGTACTCGGCGTGATGCTGATGACCGAGCACCCATGGGCGTTGGCGCAACTGCAACGCCGCGCCATGCCCGAGACGTTGCTGCCGGTGCTGGGCGATGGCCTGCTGACCTTCGCCATTGCCCTGGCCACGCTGATCGTGTGGCTGCGGGTACGCCGTGCCGCGACGCTGGTACTGCTGACCCACGGCATGCTGTGGATGCTCTACGGCCTGGTGCTGATGCCTGCACTGGACCCCTTCGCTTCGGCGTCGGCACTGATGCGCCGGGTGGGCGCGCGGATCGGACCCGACGCCGAACTGGCGCTGGTGGCCTGGCGCGAGCAGAACCTGTTGCAGGCCGACCGGCCGGTGCGCGAGTTCGGCTTCAAGCGGCCCTGGGCCGAGCAGTGGCACGACGCCGGCCCGTGGCTGGCCGAGGCACCGGGCAAGCGCTGGCTGCTGGTGCTGGACGATGCGATGAGCCCGTGCGTGGACCCGGGCAAGGTGATCGATATCGGTATTGCCAACAGGAATCGCTGGCAACTGCTTCCCGGTACCGCGTGGGACGCGGAATGCCACGCCGAACGGGCCGGCGCGACCGCCGAAGAAGACTGAACGCTGACACGTGCCGGACAAGCATTAACCCGGCACGAACGAGCGTCCGACCCTTCTCCGACATCCAGGTGACGAGCATGGCCGCGGATTCCCGACCCGCCCTTTCCCAGCATGCCCGTCCGTCCCCTTGATTCGGTAGCGCCGCTTGCGACATCGCCACTGGCGTCAAAATTCGCCGTAACTCACCTCTGGCTGCCTGTCGCAATTGGTCTGCCCGTGTTTACGCTGCTGATGGGTTTCGGCGGCGACCAATGGGTGGCCGATCACCTGTTCCGCCTTGAGGGTGGCCATTGGGCGCTACAGGACGCCTGGGTCACCCGCACGGTGGTGCACAAGGCCGGCAAGTGGCTGAGCACGGCTGCTGCGCTCGTGGCGATCCTGCTGTGCTTCCACCACTGGCGAAAGGGTCGCGATCGCACCCTGCGGTGGGCGCTGCTTTATGTCGTGATTGCCATGGCCCTGGGCACAGGTGTGATCTCCCTGCTGAAGTCGCTGGTGCCGATGGAATGCCCCTGGGACCTGCTGCGCTACGGCGGCCACCAGCCGTTCATCGGGCTTTTCACGGCGCGCCCCGCAGGCATGGCCGCGCAGGCCTGCTTCCCGGCCGGCCACGCCAGCGCAGGTTATGCATGGTTGTCCCTGTACTTTTTCGCCTTGCTGTGGCGCCCTTCATGGCGCTGGGCCGGGTTGTGGATCGGCCTTGGCACCGGCCTGGTATTCGGCGTCAGCCAGCAGCTGCGGGGCGCGCATTTCCTTTCGCATGACGTTGCTACTGCGTTGATCTGCTGGCTGCTTTCGCTGGGCCTGTATCTGATCGTCAAACGCGTCCTGGCCCGCCGTCAGCTGGACCGTCCCCACCGCCAGGAGGCAAACGCATGAGTGCATCGGTCCAACGCCCCGCCCGCCTTCCCGCGTTGGCGAACCTTCGCCGCTGGCGGCCGCAGTTGTCCACCGAAGCACTGATCGCACTGACCAGCCTGTTCTTCGCAGTGGCAGGCAATGGCCTGTTCTGGCACAGCGCGATGGCCAGCCATCCGGGCAGCCTGCGCTACGCGCTGTCGCTGCTGCTGTTGCTGCTGGGTGCGCACGGCGTGCTGCTGGGCATCCTGGTCTGGCGCTGGAACGCCAAGGTGGTGATCAGCCTGTTGCTGCTGGTGACCGCATTCGCTGCGCATTACATGAGCCGCTACCACATCTACCTGGATGCGGACATGCTGCGCAACGTGCTGGCGACCGATCCCAAGGAAAGCCGCGAGCTGATGACCGTGTCACTGCTGTGGCCGGTACTGCTGCTGGCGGTGCTGCCGATGATCGTGCTGTGGCGTGTGCAGCTGCGTCGCCGCAGCTGGGGCCGCAACCTGCTGTGGCGCCTCGGCTTCCTGGTGGTGGCGGCGGTGACTGCGGTCGGCGGCGCGTTGATCTCGTTCCAGGACGTCTCGGCACTGATGCGCAACCAGCGCGAAGTGCGCTACCTCGCGACACCGGCCAACGTACTGCTGGGCATGCCGCGTGCACTGCGCGGCGACAACCCGGTGCAGCGCGCGCCGAAGCTGCCGATCGGCATCGATGCCAAGGCTACCCCGCGCGCGCCGGCCAGCAAGCCGCGCCTGCTGGTGATCGTCATGGGCGAGACGGTGCGCGCGCAGAACTGGGGGCTCAACGGTGGCCGCAACACCACCCCGGAACTGGCGCAGGCCAGCGTGATCAATTTCCCGGACATGCACTCGTGCGGCACCAGCACCGAGGTTTCACTGCCGTGCCTGTTCTCGCCATGGGGCCGGCACGACTACGACGAGAAGAAGATCCGCGCGCACCAGTCGCTGCTGCACGTATTGAACCGTGCCGGTATCGCGCCGCTGTGGCGTGACAACCAGTCCGGCTGCAAGGGCGTGTGCGAAGGCCTGGACTTCCAGTCATTGTCCGATGCGACCACCCCGGGCCTGTGCGCTGACGGCCGCTGCATGGATGAAATCCTGCTGCAGGACCTGGCCACCCAGGTACGTGCAAAGCCGGGCGACCGCGTCGTGGTGCTGCATCAGCTGGGCAACCACGGCCCGGCCTACTTCGAGCGCTACCCGCCCGCGTTCCGCCGCTTCACCCCCACCTGCGATACCCGCGACATCGGCCGCTGCTCGCGCGAAGAGATCACCAACAGTTACGACAACGCCGTGCTGTACACCGATCACTTCCTGACCAAGACCATCGGTACGCTGCAGGGCATGCAGGACTACGACACGGCGATGATCTACCTGTCCGACCACGGCGAGTCGCTGGGTGAGAAGGGCCTGTTCCTGCATGGCGTGCCCTACGCCATCGCCCCGGCCGAGCAGACCCGGGTACCGATGACGATGTGGTTCTCGCAGGGCTTCGCCAGCAGCCGCGGGCTGGACCTGCAGTGCCTGCGCAAGCGTTCGGCGGCCTATACCGATCATGACAACCTGTTCCCGTCGGTGCTGGGCCTGATGCAGGTGAAGACCTCGCTGTACGAGCGCGACCGCGACGTGTTCGCCAACTGCGAGGGTTGAGGGTTGTTCGGCAGGGCTTGCAGCCCTGCACCTGCAGAGGCAACTGCAACCGCAACGGCCGAAGCAACAGCAACAGCGTGCATTCCGTGGGATGGCGGGGTGGGTCCGGTGGCGGGGGACGCCGTGAATCCGTCCCTGGAGGCTTGGCAGCCGCATCCATGCGGCTGACACCCCCGCCACCGGACCCACCCCGCCTTTGACAGTTTCCTGCGACCTGTTGAATCTCAATCGATCAATTTCGAATATCTGACAGATTCCATCCACGCATGGCGTGGATCTACCAGATCGCGGGGAACTGTCAGAGGTGGGGCGGTGTGGGCTTGCAGGACCGTTGGCGCCATGGATGGCGCCATCGAGCCCCCATGGACGGGTTTACGGCGTGTCCTGCAAGTCCACACCGCCCCGCCAAACCACGGATCGCCCGCTTCTGCTGTTGCTTCGGCCTTTGCCGTTGCTTCGGCGGGTGCAGGGCGCAGCCCTGCCGAACCCAACCGACTTCCGCCACTTGCGGTGGCGGCGACGGCCCACTAGCCTTCGGCCGTCGTTCACCACCCAAGGACCGCCCGTGAAACACCGTCATCTCCTGCTGGCCTCGGCAATCGCCGCCGCCACGCTGGCCCTGGCCGCCTGCAAGAAGGAAGCTGCGCCAGGCACCGATACCGCCAGCAGCAGCGCCCCGGCCGGCGAAACCGCCGACCAGTTCGTGGCCCGCATCAATGCCGAATTCAAGGCCGCCTACCCGGAGATGACCTCGGCGCAGTGGCTGTCCTCCACCTACATCAACAGTGATTCGGAACGCATCGCGGCCAAGGCCAACGAGCGCTCGCTGACCCAGCTCAACAGCTGGATCGAACAGGCCGCCAAGTTCGACGGCAAGCCGATGAGCGAGGACAGCAAGCGCGCGATCCACCTGCTGAAGCTGATGTCCTCGATGCCGGCACCGCGTGACCCGGCCAAGCTGGCCGAGCTGACCCAGATCGCCACCCGCATGGAAGGCAGCTACGGTGCCGGCAAGTACTGCACCGATGCCAACGATCCCAACTCCTGCCGCCAGCTGGGCGAGCTGGAACAGGTGCTGGCGCGCAGCCGCGATTACGACAAGCAGCTCGACGCCTGGCAGGGCTGGCACAGCACCACCAAGAGCATGCGCGGCGACTACCAGAAGTTCGTCGGCCTGGTGAATGAAGGCGCCAAGGGCATGGGTTTCACCGATGCCGGCCAGATGTGGCGCAGCGGCTACGACATGCCGCCGGAGCAGATCGGCCCGGAAACCGATCGCCTGTGGGAACAGGTCAAGCCGATGTACGAGCAGCTGCACTGCTACGCACGCGGCAAGCTGGACAAGACCTACGGCAAGGACAAGGCGGAAGTGGGCAATGGCCTGATCGCCGCACACCTGCTGGGCAACATGTGGCAGCAGGACTGGTCGAATCTGTGGGACCAGCTGGAGCCGTATCCGGGTGCCGGCAGCCTGGACATCACTGCAGCGCTTGAAAAGCAGTACCAGACCAACCTGAGCGCGGCGTTGGCCAAGGCCGGCAAGGATGCCAACGTAGCGGCGCAGTACAAGGCACAGCGCGAGGCCGAACTGCGTACCGCCAGGCAGATGACCGAGCGCGCCCAGGACTTCTACGTGTCGCTGGGCATGCCGTCGCTGCCGCAGTCGTATTGGGAAAAGACCCAGTTCATCAAGCCCGATGACCGCGACGTGGTCTGCCACGCCAGCGCCTGGGACATGAACATGGAAGGCGACGTGCGCACCAAGATGTGCATCAAGCCGAACGAAGAGAACTTCACCACCATCTACCACGAGCTGGGCCACATCTATTACGACCTGGCCTACAACCCGCTGCCGCCGCTGTTCCAGGGCGGTGCCAACGATGGCTTCCATGAAGCGATCGGCGACACCATCGTGCTGGCGATGACGCCCAAGTACCTCAGCTCGATCGGCCTGGTTGATGCGCCGACCGAAAGCCGCGAAGCGGTCATCAACAACCAGATGCGCATGGCGCTGTCGGGCGTGTCGTTCCTGCCGTTCGGGCTGATGATCGACCGCTGGCGCTGGGGCGTGTTCGATGGCTCGATCACCGCCGACAACTACAACAAGGCGTGGTGGGACCTGAAGGCCAAGTACCAGGGCGTGGCACCGGCCAGCACCCGCGGCGAGGAGTTCTTCGATCCGGGCGCGAAGTACCACGTGCCGGGCAACACCCCGTACACCCGCTACTTCCTGGCGCGCATCCTGCAGTTCCAGTTCTACAAGGGCCTGTGCGACGCGTCCGGCTACAAGGGCCCGCTGCATGAGTGCACCTTCTACGGCAACAAGGAAGCCGGCCAGAAGTACTGGGCGATGCTGAGCAAGGGTGCCAGTCAGCCGTGGCAGGCCACGCTGAAGGAGCTGACCGGCACCGACAAGCTCGATGCCGGCCCGATGATCGAGTACTTCACCCCGGTCAACGAGTGGCTGAAGCAGCAGAACGAAGGCCAGATGTGCGGCTGGCAGGCCAACGCGGCCCCGGCGGCGAAATGAGAAAAGGGGCGGGTCCGCAAGGATCCGCCCCTTTCCGGTAGTGCCGGCCGCTGGCCGGCAACTGCACGGTGGACATCTGTCTGGCAGCCGGCCAGCGGCCGGCTCTACCGAAATGCCTGTCAGCTGTTCTTCTTTGCGGCCATCGCTGCGGCCAGCTCGGCCTTGAATTCCTCGAAGGTCTGGCCCTTCTCCTTCGCTTCGGCCTGCGCGGCATCGCGCAGCGCATCGGAGTACATCAGGCGCACCGGCGTGCCGTTGCGCTCGTGCAGTTCACCGGCCTGCATGATCAGCGCCAGCACCTGCGCAGCGCTCTCGCTGTGGCCAGCGATGCGGCCGTCCATGCCCAGCACCCATTCGCCGTCACGGCGCACGACACCGGCCAGCAGGGTGCGCTGCGCATCGCGCAGCTCGGCATGCGGTTCCACCGGCGATGCCTGCGCGGCGGCCTTGTTGGCGGCCTGCTTTTCCTGGCGACGGCGCTGGTCGCGGCGGGTCTTGGAACTGGTGGACATGGTGCGGTACCGCTGCGAAGGGGGGCGCAAGGATAGCGCACCCCGCCCGCAGCGCTGCTTCACGTCGCCTCAGTCCAGCACTTTGCCGTGCCGCCAGTACCCCATGAAGGTGATCGCGCGGCGGTCCAGCCCGCAATCACGGACCAGATGGCGACGGATCGCCATCACGGCCCCGGCCTCACCTGCGACCCAGGCGTACAGCGGCCCAGCCACGCGGCTATCGGCCTGCTCCCAGAGGATCTGCGTATCGACGTCGATCTCCTCCAGCGCATCACCGGCAGCCACACCCGAGGCCGCAGCCAACCTTGCCTGGACTGCCTGCAGCAGGGGCTGCCCGTACGCCGCCTGCCCGCGCGGCAACCAGACCAGCTCGGCCGTGGCCGGCGCCTTCAGGGGAACCGCATCGCCGGCCTGCGCCACTTCCAGCAGGGCCAGCGTGCGCGGCGGATCCACCATGGCCGCCAGTTCCTCGAGAATGCCGGCCACTGCCGGCAGCGCGGTCTCGTCAGCCACCAGCAGCACCTGACCAACGCCGGCCGGCGGCTTCCATTCCCAGCCCTCGCTGCTGTCGGCGCAGTCGGCATCCGGGGCCAGCAGCACCACGCGGTCGCCCGGCCGGGCATGCATGGCCCAGCGCGAGGCGGGACCGGTCACGCCGTGGATGACAAAATCGACGTCGACCTCGCCCTGCTCGGCGCGCAGCTGGCGGATGGTGTAGGTGCGCATCGGCGGGCGCTGATCATCCGGCAGCGCCCGGTAGCGCGGGTACCAGTCCTCGCCGCTGGGGACCTGCGGCAGGTCCTGGCCGGGCAAGGGGAAGAACACCTTGATCCGCTGGTCCGGGCCTTCGGTCTTCATCCGCGCCACGTCGGCACCGGTGAACACCATGCGGTCCAGGGAAGGGGAGAGAACGCGGCGCTCCTTCAGCGCCACCTCGAACAGGCGGTAGGTCTGCTGCGCAGCCATGGGGGAACCTCATGCAACGACATCGGATTGGCTGGCTGTCGTGCACCCGTGCACCGGCTGGCTGGAGTGCCCAGCCTAGTCCGGTGGTTTCCCGTCGCAAGCGCTGCCGGCGTCGCGGCCTGCCCTACCCCTGCACGCTGCTCAGTGACCCGTGCAGACTGCCTGCGCTGCACGTTCACGCTGGTGTTCCCAGTACCAGAACACGAAACCAGCACCGAAGAACGCAGCCTGGCCCAACGCCAGGTGCAGCGGGCTGGCGCTCAGCAGCGGCGATACCACGCCGGCCACCACGGTGCTGATCATCAGCTGCACGAAGGCCTGCAGCGACGAGGCCAGGCCGCGCTGGTGCGGGTACATGTCCAGCACCGCCAGCGCCAGGATCGGGAAGATCAACGCCATGCCCATGCCGCCCAGGAAGATCGGCAGCACCGCCCACGGCAGCACGAACTGCGGGGCCAGCGCCACGTAGCCGACGTTCAACAGCACCGACAGCGCGCACAGGCCGAAACCGATGGCGACCTGGCGGGTGGGCGTGGTGTGCCCGGCCATGCGCCCTGACAGGAACGAACCGGTGGTCATGCCGCCGATGGTGGGGATGAACAGCCAGGCGAAGCCGCCCTCGCCCAGATGCAGGTGCTGCATCACGAACACCGGCGCCGAGGAGATGTACAGGAAGATGCCACCGAAGCCGATGCTGCCGGCCAGCGCCAGGCGCAGGAAGCGCGGGTTGAAGCCGATGCGCAGGTAATCACGCATCAACGTGCGCGGCGACAACGGCACGCGCGCTTCAACCGGATGGGTCTCCGGCAGGTAGCGTGCAGTGGCCGCCAGCAGGACCAGCCCGAACACCACCAGGAACCAGAAGATCAGCGGCCAGCCGGCACCACTGAGCAGGATCCAGCCACCGATGATCGGTGCGATGGCCGGGGCGATGCCGAACAGCATCGACACCTGGCTCATCAGGCGCTGCGCGTCATGGCCGTGGTACAGGTCGCGGATCACCGCTCGGCCGACGATCATGCCGACACCCGCCGACAGGCCCTGCAGCGCGCGGAACGCCAGCAGCGTGGTCAGGTCGGTGGACAGCGCGCAGCCGACCGAGGCGCCGACGAACACCACCAGGCCACCGAGGATCACCCACTTGCGGCCCCAGGCATCGGACAGCGGGCCGTGCGCCAGGCTCATCAGGCCGTAGAACAGCAGGTACACGCTGATGGTCTGCTGCACCGCCACTTCGTCCACCGCCAGGCGCTGGGCCAGCTGCGGGAACGCCGGGAAGATGGTGTCGATCGAGAACGGACCGAACATGGCCAGACCGGCGAGCAGCAGGGCCATGCGGCGGGTGGAGGGAGCAACAGCGGCGGTCATGGGGAAGGCGTCCGGCAGGGCCATGCGCGGCACGCACGGCGGGCGCCGGTCCCCTTCTGCAGGGACGGCGCCAGATGAATTCGGGTATCCGCCCATCATAGGTGGGGATTGCGCCCGATGCCATGCAGCGGTGCACAAAACGCACGGCCGGGCCATCGGCCATTCAGGCGCGGCGGCCATGCCTGGAGGCGGCCATGCCTGGAGGCGGCCGGCGGGCCCGCAACGGGCTATAATCAGCGGGCAACACGGTGGGAGAAGCGGAACACCGCTGCCGAAGGCGCAACGCCCGTAATCGCTCAGGCCCGATACCACCCGTAACAGAACTCTGGAGAGACCGGTTCGATCCGGCGCCGAAGGGGCACGAAGCTGCGGTCCGCCGCGCTTTTAAACTCTCAGGCAAAAGGACAGAGGGGCGCCCCGCAGACCGCCGACCGGCGGCTTGTGCCCGTGCGTGTGCCCTTTCCTGACGGATCCTTCGCCATGTCCCAGAACACCCCTTCCCTGCGTGAGCTCGAGCACCACAATGCGTTCGTCGAGCGCCACATCGGCCCCAACGACGCCGAGATCGCGCAGATGCTCGATGTCGTCGGCCACGCGTCGCTGGATGGCATGACCGATGCCATCGTACCGGCCAAGATCAAGTCGCCGGTGCCGCTGGCACTGCCGGAATCGATGACCGAAGTGCAGGCACTGGCGAAGATCCGTGCGATCGCCGACAAGAACACCGTGCTGCGCAGCTTCATCGGCCAGGGCTACTACGGTACCCACACGCCGAACGTGATCCTGCGCAACATCCTGGAAAACCCGGCCTGGTACACCGCCTACACCCCGTACCAGGCGGAAATCTCGCAGGGCCGCATGGAAGCGCTGATCAACTTCCAGACCCTGTGCGCCGACCTCACCGGCATGGAAATCGCCAACGCCTCGCTGCTGGACGAAGCCACCGCCGCTGCTGAAGCGATGACCCTGGCCAAGCGTTCGGCCAAGTCGAAGTCGGACACCTTCTTCGTGCACGACGCCGTGCACCCGCAGACCCTGGAGCTGCTGCGCACCCGCGCCGAGCCCATGGGCATCGTGCTGCGCGTCGGCACTCCGGCCGAAGCGCTGGAAGCGGAAGCCTTCGGCCTGCTGCTGCAGTATCCGGATACCTTCGGCCAGGTCGGCGACTACAAGGCGCTGGTCGATGCCGTGCACGCGCGCGGCGGCCTGGTGGCCGTGGCCACCGACCTGCTGGCCCTGACCCTGCTGACCGCTCCGGGCGAATGGGGCGCGGACATCGTGGTCGGCAACAGCCAGCGTTTCGGCGTGCCGTTCGGCTTCGGTGGCCCGCACGCCGCCTTCATGGCCTGCCGTGATGCCTACAAGCGCTCGATGCCGGGCCGCCTGATCGGCGTCTCGATCGACGCGCAGGGCAACCCGGCCTACCGCCTGACCCTGCAGACCCGCGAGCAGCACATCCGCCGCGAGAAGGCCACGTCCAACATCTGCACCGCACAGGTGCTGCTGGCAGTGATGGCCTCGATGTACGCCGTTTACCACGGCCCGGACGGCCTGACCCGCATCGCCCGCCGCACCCATCGCCTGGCCTCGATCCTGGCCGCCGCGCTGCGCAACGCCGGCGTGCAGGTCGGTGGTGACTTCTTCGACACCCTGCATGTCACCGGCGTGCATGCCGATGAGATCCACGCCAAGGCACGCGCCGCCGGTTACAACCTGCGCGCGATCGACAGCGACTCGGTCGGCATCAGCCTGGACGAGACCACTACCCGCGCCGACATCGTCGCCGTGGCTGCCGTGTTCGGTGCCTCGCTGGACGTCGACGCACTGGATGCCAGCACTGCCGATGCGCTGCCGGCCGGCCTGCTGCGCCAGTCCGCGTTCCTGACCCACCCGGTGTTCAACACCCACCATAGCGAGCACGAGCTGCTGCGCTACCTGCGTTCGCTGGCCGACAAGGACCTGGCAATGGACCGCACGATGATCCCGCTGGGCTCGTGCACCATGAAGCTCAACGCCACCGCCGAGATGATTCCGGTGACCTGGCCGGAGTTCTCGCAGATCCACCCGCTGGTGCCGGCCGACCAGGCGCTGGGCTACAAGGAACTGATCGACACGCTGGAAGCGATGCTGGTGGAATGCACCGGCTACGACGCGGTCAGCCTGCAGCCGAACTCCGGCGCGCAGGGCGAGTACGCCGGCCTGCTGGCGATCCGCGCCTACCACCGCTCGCGCGGTGAGGAACATCGCGATATCTGCCTGATTCCGGACTCGGCGCACGGCACCAACCCGGCCTCGGCACAGATGTGCGGCATGAAGGTGGTGGTGACCAAGACCGATGCCAACGGCAACGTCGACGTCGAGGACATCCGCCTCAACGCCGAGAAGTACAGCGACCGCCTGGCCGCGATCATGATGACCTACCCGTCCACGCACGGCGTGTTCGAGGAAGAGGTGGTGGAGATCTGCGAGATCATCCACAAGCACGGCGGCCAGGTGTACACCGACGGTGCCAACATGAACGCCCTGGTCGGCGTGGCCAAGCCGGGCAAGTGGGGTTCGGATGTTTCGCACCTGAACCTGCACAAGACCTTCTGCATCCCGCACGGTGGTGGCGGCCCGGGCGTCGGCCCGTGCGCGGTCAAGGAGCACCTGGCCCCGTTCCTGCCGGGCAAGCTGGGTGACAACGGCCCGGTCGGCATGGTCAGCGCGGCCAGCTTCGGCAGCGCCTCGATCCTGCCGATCAGCTGGATGTACATCGCGATGATGGGCCGCGACGGCCTGCGCAAGGCCACCCAGGTCGCGCAGCTCAACGCCAACTACATCGCCAAGCGCCTGGCCCCGCACTTCAAGACCCTGTACACCGGCCGCAACGGCCTGGTGGCACACGAGTGCATCCTGGACGTGCGCCCGCTGGAGAAGACCAGCGGCATCGGCGCCGAGGACGTGGCCAAGCGCCTGATCGACTTCGGCTTCCACGCCCCGACCCTGAGCTTCCCGGTGGCCGGCACGCTGATGGTGGAGCCGACCGAGAGCGAATCGCTGCATGAGCTGGATCGCTTCATCGACGCGATGATCCAGATCCGCGAAGAGATCACCGCAATCGAAGACGGCCGCCTGGACCGCGAGGACAACCCGCTGAAGAACGCGCCGCATACCGCGACCGCGGTGACCGCCAGCGAGTGGACCCACGCCTACCCGCGTGAACTGGCTGCGTTCCCGCTGCCGAGCCTGAAGCTGCAGAAGTACTGGCCGCCGGTGGCACGCGTGGACAACGTGTACGGCGACAAGAACGTGATGTGCGCCTGCATCCCGGTCGATGCCTACAAGGATGATGAAGTCGAGGCGTGATTCCTCGCTGCATCGGTAAAGAAAACGGCCCGCGCAAGCGGGCCGTTTTCATAAGCGCGTATGGACCAAGGTCCACACCCACAAACATCCGATCACGGATCCGGCATCTGCCCCAGGCTCAACTGCCACGACACGCCGAAGCGGTCCTGCACCCAGCCGTAGCGGTTGCTGAAGTCATAGTCGCCTACCGGCATCAACCAATGGCCGCCCTCACCCAGCACGCGTGCGGCACGCTCGAACTGCTCGGCGCCGGAGCACTCCACGAACAGCGAGATCGACGGTGAGAAGGTGAAATCGTGCACGTCCAGGCTGTCGAAGCACAGGTAGTGGGTTCCACCGAGCAGGAAGATGGCCTGGCGGACCTGCCCGCGCACGCCGGCACCGGCGCCGTCCGGATGGCGCTGCATTGCCAGCAGGCGGAAATCGGCGAAGGCCTCGGCATACAGAGCCAGGGCCGCTTCGGCCTGGCCGGTGAACATCAGGAAGGGGCGGCTGCGCAGCATGCGGTACTCCTGGTCGACGGGCCGCGAACGGCCCACACGATCAGGATGGCACGGCGGATGTGCAGCCCCCGTGGTAGTGCCGGCCGCTGGCCGGCAGCTTCAGTCACGCCTCGCGCATGCGCCGGGCGATGGCGCTGCTGGCGGCGATCGTGGCAGTCAGTGCCACCATCGACAGGAACTGCAGGCGGGTGTGCGACTCGCTCAGCAGCAGGCCGAAGATCAGTGCCAGGATCGCCAGCGCACAGACGGTCAGCCACGGGAAGCCGGCCATGCGGAACGGCAGGCGGGTACCCAGGCGATCCGCGCGGCGGCGCAGCACCAGCTGCGACACCAGCGACAGCGTCCACACCAGCAGGCAGGTGGAACCGACGATGTTCAGCAGCACCGGCAGCACCCGGTCCGGGAACAGCAGCTCCATCACCGTGGCGGCGAAACCGAACAGCACGCTGGCCAGCACGGCGATCACCGGCACCTGGCGCGGATCGGTCCAGCCCAACACGGCCGGCGCTTCGCGGCGCTGCGCCAGCGAATACATCATGCGCGAGGCACCGTAGAGGTTGGCATTGAGCGCCGACAGCAGCGCGATCACGGCGATCAGGGTGATGGCTGTACCCGCGCCCGGGATTCGGGCGATATCCAGCACGGCGGCGAACGGCGACTTCAGTGCCTCGCTGGTCCATGGCACCACAGCGATGATCACGCTCAGCGAGCCGATGTAGAACACCAGGATGCGCCAGGCCACGGTGCGGATGGCACGAGCAATGCTGCGCTCGGGATCTTCGGTTTCGGCCGCCGCCACGGCTACGATCTCGGTACCGCCAAAGGCAAAAACGACAACCAGCAGCGCCGCACCGATTCCGGCCAGGCCCTTCGGTGCGAAGCCGCCGTGTTCGGTGAAGTTGCTCAGGCCCGGCGAGGTCACCTGCGGCAGCCAGCCCATCAGCAGCGCCACACCGATGGCGATGAAGGCCAGGATCGCCGCCACCTTGAGGATGGCGAACCAGAATTCGAACTCGCCGAAGTTCTTCACCCCGAGCAGATTGATCGCGGTGAAGAACAGCATGAAGGCCAGCGCCGCCATCGGTACCGGTATCGCCGGCCAGACCGTGGCAAGAAGCCCGGCCGCGCCTACCGCCTCGGCGGCGATCACGATCACCAGCTGCACCCACCACAGCCAGCCCACGGTGGCGCCGGCGGTGGCTCCCATGGCATCAGCGGCATAGACCGAGAACGCGCCACTGGTCGGCTTGGCCGCCGCCATCTCGCCCAGTGCGTTCATCACGATGATCACCAGCGCACCAGCGACCAGATACGACACCAGCACTGCCGGGCCGGCCGCCTGTACACCCACGCCCGAGCCGAGGAAGAGGCCGGCGCCGATGGCGCTGCCCAGACCCATCATGATCAGCTGGCGGGGCTTGAGCGAATGTCCGAGGCGGGACGGCGAAGCGGTCGGAATCGAGTTGGGCATCGGCGGGGCTGGCGGCGGGCTACAGGGGCGACACCTTACCCTGTCCCGTGCCCACGGGGATAGGCACAGCGCAGCAGGCGGCTCAGGCCAGCGCCGGCTCGCCGACGTTGCCACCAATACGGGCGCGGTAGGCGCGCGGCGAGAAACCGGTTTCAGCCTTGAACTTGCGGGTAAAGGCGCTCTGGTCGCTGAAACCGCAGGCCTGGCCGATGCAGGCGATGCTGTCGTCGCCGTGCAGCAGGTGCATGGCCATCTGGATCCGCAGCCGGGTCAGCACCTGCTGCGGGGTCATCTGGAACACCTTGCGGAAGCTGCGCTCCAGCTTGGACAGCGAGAAACCGGTGATATCCAGCAGGGTCTGCATGCGCACGTTCTCGGCGTAGTGCGCATTGAGGTGGGCCAGAGCCAGCCGTAACTGCTCGTACTGGGTGCCCAGGCTGTCCTTCTGGCCAAGGTCGCGGGATATGCCGATCAGGCCCTCGATGGCCCCATCGACCACCAGCGGGCGCTTGCAGGTCAGGCACCAGCCCGGTTCGCGGTTGGCGAACAGGTGCAGCTCCATCAGGTTCTCGATCACCTCACCGGACAGCACGCGGGCGTCCTGGTCGACGTAGTCCGCACTGAGGCCGGTCGGGTAGATCTCGGCCGCAGTACGCCCGATCACGTCCTTGCGCGCACGCAGACCCAGCCGCCGCAGCATGGTCTGGTTGACGTGGGTGTAACGCCCCTGAAGGTCCTTGATGAAGAACAGCACATCCGGGATGGCGTCGAACAGGGCTTCGATGTCGGCGGGCTCGACTCGCATGGGGCAAGCATAGCCGAGGCGCCCTTGCCGGTGCGATCACCCTTGCGGGACTTGCGCTTAACGCCGCCAGGCCCACCGTGGGGCCAGCCCCCACCGGAGAACCGGCCATGCCCCGCGGTGACAAGTCCGCCTATACCGAAAAGCAGAAGCGCCAGGCCGAGCACATCGAAGAGAGCGAGCGCGAGCGCGGTGCCAGCGAAAGCACCGCAGAGCGCATCGCCTGGGCCACTGTGAACAAGCAGGATGGCGGTGGCAAGCGCAGCGGCAGTGGGCGCAAGGTGGCGAAGAAGGCCGCTACGAAGAAGGCAGCAGCGAAGAAGGCCCCGGCCCGCAAGGCGGCCACGAGGAAGGCAGCAAAGAAGACGACGGCCAAGAAGGCCAGCACCACCGCCTCACGCAGCGCTGCCGCAAAGAAGGCGGCGAAGACCCGTGCGGCGAAGAAGACCGTGCGCAAGGTGGCGGCGAAGAAAGCAGCACGTACCCGCGCGCGCGGCTGAGCCCTTCAATCAGGGCGACAGCGTCCTCATCCACGCGGCAACTTCGGCTGCAGCTGCATCAGCGCGCGCCTGCAGCAGCAGATGTGGCCCCTGCAACGACACATGGCGGGCATCGGGCAACAAGGCCTGCAGCTCGGCCACGCTGGGCGGCCACAGCAGGCGGTCCTGCTGGGCATGCAGGCAAAGCGTCGGCAACACGAGTTCCGGCAGCAGTGCACGAACGTCCACCTGCAGCGTCGCCGCAGCACGCTGGCGCAGGGTTGCAGCCGGCACCTGCGCGATTGCGAGGCGCAGCTCATGCAGGTTCGCGCGCGTCCGCCATTGCCCCAGCAACAACCGGGCCATCAATGCGAGTGGCGGCAAGGGCCACGCTGGAGCCAGTATCTGTGCGCTCGCCGCAGGCAGCGGTACCGGCCGCCGTGCGAAGGTCGTACTCAGTACCAACCCATGCAATCCAGGCTGCCCGGCCACCGCCAGTTCGATGGCCAGTGGCCCGGCGAACGATTCGGCCAACAGCACAAAGGGAGATGCAGGAAGCCGCGGGCGCAGAGTCGACGCCAACGTGGTGTAGTCCTGTGGCCCCTGCGCGGGCATCGGCAGTACCTGCATCTGCATGCCCCGCGCCTGCATCGCCTCTACGAAGTGCGCCGACAGCAGGCCGGTGCCATCCAGGCCTGGCAGCATCACGACCGGCAGCATCACTGCATTCATCACGTTGATCACCCATCAAGTTTCTTCGCACGGCTCCCCGCCTGCAGCTTCACTCATTGGCTCGGCCCAAGGAAGTGCACGGCGGCGCACGCGGCGCTACGCTGGTAGTCCAGACGGAACGGAGAAGGCGGCATGCGCAAGTCACGCTGGCTCAGCTGGACCGGCCTAGCCGTATGCGCACTCTATCTCGCGTTGACCACTTGGCTGGTGCTCGATGCCCAGGCCAACAGCGACCCCAAGAGCGCCTACATCCTCATGCAGCTGCCGGTGATGCTGCAGACCGCAGCACTCAACGTCATCGGCATGGGTGGGTGGCTATCCGGAAAGACCTGGACGACCGTCTACCTGCTGGTGATGCCCCCTACCCTGGTCGTGCTGTATGCGGTGGGGGCCATGCTCGGCAGTGTTCTTGAACAATGATGGCGGTGTGTCGGCCTGTCTGAGCAGGCAATGGGAATACGGCCGCTCAGGGCGGCCGTATTCCTGTCACGGGTTCAGCAGTCTGCTCAGGCTGCGCGACGCGTCACGGCGGAAGCTGCTGCGCCTTCCACCTTGAACACCGACACCGACGTGGTCAGTGCATGCGCCTGTTCTTCCAGCGCGCGACTGGCAGCGGTGGCTTCTTCCACCAGCGCAGCGTTCTGCTGGGTCACCTGGTCCATCTGCACCACCACCTGGTTGACCTGCTCAATGCCGGCGGCCTGTTCCTTGCTGGCCGCTGCGATGTCGCTCATCAGCTGGGTGGTGCGCGAACTTGCCTGTGCCACGCGCGCGATCGCGGCTTCCGATTCAACGGTCACTGCCAGGCCGCTCTTCACCTTCGCAGCGGCGTCTTCGATCAGCTCCTTGATCTCCTTGGCGGCGACACCGGCACGCTGCGCGAGCGTGCGCACTTCGCTGGCAACCACGGCGAATCCACGGCCCTGCTCGCCTGCACGCGCGGCTTCCACTGCAGCATTCAGCGCCAGGATGTTGGTCTGGAACGCGATGCCGTCGATCACCGTGGAGATTTCCGAGATGCGTGCCGAGGACTGGTCGATCTCGCCCATCACCGATGCCATCTGTGCCATCGCCTGCTCGGTCTCGCGTACGGCGGCACCCGCGGCATGCGCTTCACTGTCGGCCTGACGCGCCAGCTCGGCGTTCTGGCGCACGGTGGAGGTCAGTTCCTCCATTGATGCGGCCGCTTCTTCCAGATTGGCTGCCTGCTGCTCGGTACGGCGCGACAGGTCGTTGTTGCCGGCGGCCAGTTCCTGCGCCGCGTTGTTGATGCTGTCGGCAGCCACCTGGATGCCACGCACGATGCCGGTCAGCTGTGCGGTGGTGGTGTTGGCGTCGTCACGCATGCGTGCGAACACGCCGTCGTACTCGCCATCCATGCGTGCGGTCAGGTCGCCGTGCGAGATCGCACGCAGCACGTCGGAGACATCGGCGATGCTGGCCTGCGAACTGGCCATCATGCCGTTGAGGTGTTCGACCATCGCCTTGAACTGGTACTGGAACGCAGCGGCATCACCACGCATGCTGAAATCACCGGCGCGTGCGGCGCGGGCCAGTTCATCGATCTGCGCGTTGATCGCCATCAGGCTCTGCTTCACCGCGGCCAACGTACGGGTCAGCGTGCCCTTCTCGCCCGGGTAGTCGGGCAGGTCGCGGCTGAGGTCGCCGATGGCGTAGCGCTGCATCACTTCGGCCATCAGCAGCTCCACCTGCACGTGCGATTCGACCAGGCTGTTGGTGGCCTGCACCATGCGGCCGAAGTCACCGGGGAAGGCGCTGGCGTCCATGCGATAGCGGATCGCGCCCGCCTCATGCTGCTCAGCCATCTGCAGCTGTGCGCCGATCGCCGCCTGCACGCTCTGCCGCACGCTGGCCATCGCCTCGCCCAGCTGGGTCAGTTCGTCACGGCCGCCAAGGCGGAACTCCTGGTCCAATTGTCCCTTGGACAGGCGCTCGGCCAGGTTCACCGCGCGGGCCAGCGGACCGGTCAGGCTGCGGCCGATCATCACCGAGGCACCGATGCCCACCAGCAGCGCGACGCCGCCCAGCACCAGCAGCTGCAGCAGGCTGCGCTCACCCAGGCGGATCGCCTCGGCGGCGGCATCACGGCTTTCCTTCTCTTCGAAGTCCACGCCATCGGACAGCGCCTTGTTCCAGCCGTTTGCCGCTTCCTGCACCGGGCCCAGGGTCAGCGCTACGGCGCCCGGGTAGTCGCCCTGCTCCATCAGTTCGCTGGTCTGCTTGTTGAGCGGGCGCGCAATGGCACGCTTGGCGGCGATGGTTTCAGCGATGGCCTTGCCGTCGGCGTCGCTGGGCAGCGCCTGATAGGCGGTCCAGCTGGCCTCGTAGCGCTTCACCAGATCGGCGATGCGCTGCTCGTCGTGGCCACGGTCGTCGCCCTGGCGGATCAGCATCTCGCGGCGCACCACCATCATCTGGTTGTTGGCATCGAGCATCTGCGACAGCAGGCGCACCTTGGCCACGCTGACGTCGACCACCTGCTGCATCGCGCGCTTCTGCACGACACTGGCGGTGGCGCCGGTGGCCACCACGGCGGCAACCAGCAGCAGCAACAGGCCAAAGCCCAGCCCAAGACGCCAGGCAACCCTGACGTTCCTCAAGTAGTTCATGGGGGTATCCAAAACGGGGGGATGCGCCCTTATCGGCGGCCCGGCAGGCAATCTTGATCGCCATCCGTCGACGGCGTCGGCCACCGTTCACCTTGGTGAGCCCCCGGCGCAGCAGCACCTGCGCGCTGGACACAGCTGCAATACCCATGGCTGCTCATGCGGGCATCAGATCCCTTTCACGGTGGCTCGGCGGCGGCTGCGGGCAAGGTGGTGGCGTGACCTGCTGGAGATCCCAATGCCCTTGCCCGTGTCCCGATCCACCCTGCTCGCTCTCTCGCTGCTGGCGTCGCCAGCCTTCGCGCAGGCGACGCCGCCCGAACTACCTGCCCCCATTGCCGAGAAAGCCGGGCCGGATGTGGCACCCCACTCCGCCCTGCACGCCCAGGTGCTGCTGGATCGCGCGAATTTCTCCCCTGGCCAGATCGATGGCGAAGTGGGCAGCAACCAGCGACGCGCGGTGTCGGGTTTCCAGGCAGCGCATGGGCTGGACGTAACGGGTGAACTGGACGACACCACCTGGAAGGCCCTGCAGGCCGATACCGTTGGGCCGTTGGCCAGCTACACGCTGACTGCTGAGGATGTCGCCGGTCCGTTCCAGGCCACTCCGAAAGGGCCCGCCGCCCAGGCCAAGCTCACATCGCTGGGCTACGGCAGTGTGGAAGAAGCCCTCGGCGAGCGCTTCCATGCCTCCCCTGAGCTGATGAAAGTGCTCAATCCCGGCGTGGACCTGACCAAGGCTGGCAGCCGCATCCAGGTACCCAACATCGCACTGGCCGCATTGCCGAAGGCGGCGAAGATCGTGGTCGACAAATCCGATTCCACGCTGCAGCTGCTGGATGCGCAGGGCAAGGTGATCGCACAGGTGCCGGTGTCGTCGGGCAGCCAGCACGACCCGTTACCGATCGGCGAATGGAAGATCCTGGGCGTTTACCGCGACCCGCCGTTCCACTACAACCCGAAACTGTTCTGGGATGCCCGCAAGGGCGAAAAGAAGGCCACCCTGCCACCGGGCCCGAACAATCCGGTCGGGCGGGTCTGGATCGATCTGTCCAAGCCGCATTACGGCCTGCATGGCACGCCCGAACCCGGCCATGTGGGCAAGACCGAATCGCATGGCTGCGTGCGCATGACCAACTGGGATGCGCTGCGCGTGGCCGATGCCGTGGATACCTCGGTACCCGTGGTGATGCAGGAGTGAGCCGATGCGCCTTTCGCAACTGATCGTGCTGGGCGTTCTGCTGGGGCTGGGTGCAGGCTGGTGGCTGCACCGCGATGCAGGTGATCCGGTACCCGCCCCGCTGCCTCAAGCGCAATCGGCACTGGCAGCGGCGCCGGCGAAGGAATCTGTAGCGACACCCGCAACAGCCCCACCCGCCAACACCGCGCCGTCGGCCGCGCAGACTGCGGATGCACCGTCCGGTCTGCTGCTGCCGGTGCAGGGTATCCATGCGTCCCAGCTGCGCGATACCTTCACCGATGCACGCAGCGAGGGCCGCGTACACGATGCCATCGACATCATGGCCGATACCGGTACGCCGGTGCTGGCGGTGGCCGATGGAACGGTTGAAAAACTGTTCGACAGCGAGCGCGGCGGCTTGACGATTTACCAGTTCGAGCCCAGCGGGCGCTGGTGCTACTACTACGCGCATCTGCAGCGCTACGCCGATGGCCTGGCGGAGAAGCAGGTGATCAAGCGCGGAGAGGTGATCGGTTACGTGGGCAGCACCGGTAACGCCAGCGCCGAGGCCCCGCACCTGCACTTCGAGGTGCACCTGCTGGGCCCGGAAAAACAGTGGTGGAAGGGAGAGTCGATCAATCCGTATCCGCTGTTGAAACAGGCGGCTTCGACGCCTGACGCTGCCAGCGCCGCAAGGTGATGGTGAATGCCACCAGGGCAGCGCCCGGAATCAGCAGGAACAACGCCGCCACCTTCCAGAAGAAGAACGGCCACAGCCACGCGTAGTCCAGGTCGGTCAGCTTCAGTACGTCCATCGGTGGCAGCAGTTCCACCGAGGCCACGCGCCCCGCCAGCGCGGGCTCGACCTCCAGAACGGTCACCCGCAGCCACGAACGCCCGCGCGGCAGCGCATCCCCCCGGCCATAACCGAAGTACGAGGCGGCAAATCCAGCAGGCACAACCGATTCCAGCGCGCGGGTGATGCCGGAACCCGGCACGCCCGAACGCGTTTCGGCGCGGAAGTCGGTCTGATCTGTCGGGGTTTCCACGCGCAGGCGCACCTCAGGATCGATCGCCGTGGAAGTACCGTCATCCGCGTAACGCAGGCGCAGCCGCAATTGGTCATCGATGAAGCGGTAGACCGTGACCTCGGCCGTCGCACCCGGGCTCAGCACCACAGGCAGCACCTGCGTGCGTGAGGCCATGTGGTTGGCGATCGCGCCCAGCACCAGCACCGCGCAGGCAAGCGCCCACAGGCTCCACAGCACCCACAGGGTGATCCGCACCACCGTTACACCCTTCACGCTGACATCCAGGTCATCACGTCATTTCCCTGCTGGCCGTGCCGACACAGTAACGAAAAAGCCCCGCTTTCGCGGGGCTCTTCCTGTCACCTACGCCGGGCAGCGCCCGGCGCTACCTCAGGCGAACGGATCCTGCAGGACCATGGTGTGGTCGCGGTCCGGGCCGGTGGAGACGATGCTGATCGGGCAACCGGCCAGCTCTTCCAGCGAACGCAGGTAGGCACGTGCGGCCGGCGGCAGGTCGTCCCAGTTGGTGATGCCGTGGGTGTTCTCGCTCCAGCCCGGGAACTCCAGGTACACCGGGGTGCAGTCTTCCCAGCCCTGCGCGTCCAGCGGCGCGTACTCGGTGCGCTTGCCGTTGTATTCGTAGGCGATGCAGACCTTCAGCTTTTCCATGCCATCCAGCACGTCCAGCTTGGTGATGCACAGGCCGCTGATGCCGTTGATGGCCACGGCGCGCTTCAGCGCGACGATGTCCATCCAGCCGCAGCGACGCGGACGGCCGGTCGAGGCACCGTACTCGGCGCCGCGGTCACGGATGCCCTGGCCGACTTCGTCGTCCAGTTCGGTCGGGAACGGGCCGCCGCCGACGCGGGTGGCGTAGGCCTTGGCGATGCCCAGCACGTAGTCGATCGAATCGGCGCCGACGCCGGAACCGGCCAGTGCACCACCGACGGTGGTGTTGGAGCTGGTGACGTACGGGTAGGTGCCGTGGTCGATGTCCAGCAGCGCACCCTGCGCGCCTTCGAACAGCACGCGCTTACCCTGCTTGCGCAGGTCGTGCAGGATGCCGGCCACGTCGGACTTCATCGGCTGCACGTATTCGCCGAAGGCCAGCGCTTCGTCGAAGGTCTTCTGGAAATCGACCGCATCGGTGTTCAGATACTTGGTCAGCACGAAGTTGTGGTAATCCAGCGCGGTGCGCAGCAGTTCTTCCAGCTGCTTCGGGTAATGCAGGTCGGCGATGCGGATGCCGCGACGCGCCACCTTGTCTTCGTAGGCCGGGCCGATGCCACGGCCGGTGGTGCCGATCGCCTTGCCGCCGGCAGCGCGCTCGCGCGCCTGGTCCAGGGCGATGTGGTACGGCATGATCAGCGGCGCGGCCGGGGAGATCTTCAGGCGCGAACGCACTTCCACGCCGGAGGCTTCCAGCTCGGCGATTTCCTTCTGCAGCGCGGCCGGCGAGATCACCACGCCGTTGCCGATCAGGCACAGCGCATCGTCACGCAGGATGCCCGACGGGATCAGGTGCAGGACGGTCTTCTTACCGTTGATGACCAGGGTGTGGCCGGCGTTGTGGCCGCCCTGGAAGCGCACGACGGCGCCGATTTCCTCAGTGAGCAGATCGACGATCTTGCCCTTGCCTTCATCGCCCCACTGGGCACCCAACACTACGACAGACTGACCCATGACGGGCTCCTCATATGTTGCGGCCATCGGGGCCGCGGACGGTTGAACCGTGGCGGGGCTGGCCAGCACCTGGAGGGCGGCTCCAAACGGGGAGCAGCCGGCGATGGAAGGCCCAGACACGGAAAAAGCCGAACGGGGAGGCCCGTCCGGCTTTTGTGCATTATCCGGGTTTCCGGGGTCGGGTGCCACCTTTCCGACGGACGGCTTCACCGGCCGGTCAGCCGCCCCGCCCGGTAGTGCCGGCCGCTGGCCGGCAATGCCAACCAAGGTTGGCATCTACCAGAGCCGGGCCACGCATGCACCGGCCGGTCAGGCGCTTCCCGGTAGTGCCGGCCGCTGGCCGGCAATGCCAACCAAGGTTGGCATCTACCAGAGCTGGGCCACGCATGTGCCGGTCGGTCAGGCGCCTCCCGGTAGTGCCGGCCGCTGGCCGGCAATGCCAACCAAGGTTGGCAGCTACCAGAGCCGGGCCACGCATGTACCGGCCGGTCAGGCACCTCCCGGTAGTGCCGGCCGCTGGCCGGCAATGCCAACCAAGGTTGGCATCTACCAGAGCCGGGTCACGCATGTACCGGCCGGTCAGGCGCCTCCCGGTAGTGCCGGCCGCTGGCCGGCAATCCCAGGTTGCCGGCCAGCGGCCGGCACTACCCTTTCAATGCCGCGCCCACCACAGCAGGCTCAGGCCGGCCAGCAGCACCAGCCCGCCGAAGCTGCGCAGGGCCGGGCTGGGCAGGTCCAGCAGGCGCTCGGCCATGCGCTTCCAGGCGAACGGGGCGACGAACAGGAACAGGCCTTCCAGCACCGCCACCAGGCAGACGGCGGCGAACAGATCTTTCATGGGGGACTCCGGAAAAAGCACGGGGCCCGGCATCTGGCCGGGCCCCGTGGGGTACTGCCCTGCGACCTCAGCGGTCGTTCTTCAGGTACTGCAGGAACGGGTCGTTCTTGTCGAGCACGATCACGCCGTTGCCGTCGGTCATGGAGCCACGGTAGGCCTCCAGGCTGCGGTAGAACGCATAGAACGACGGGTCGGCCGAGCCGGCCTTGCCGTAGATGCGCGCCGCATCGGCGTCGCCTTCACCGCGAAGGCGCTGGGCATCACGCTCGGCTTCGGCGATCAGCACGGTGCTGTCACGGTCGGCCTGGGCGCGGATGGTCAGCGACTGCTCCTCGCCCTCCGCACGCAGCTTGGCCGCTTCCTGCTTGCGCTGGGCGCGCATGCGCTCGTACACATCATTGATCACCTGGCTGTCGGTCGGCAGGTCCACCTGCTTGATGCGCAGGTCGATCATCTGCATGCCGAGGCCGGCCACCGCTTCGTTGATCCCCTTCAGCTGCTCGGCGATCAGCTCGCTGCGGTCGCCGGAGACCAGCTGCTGCAGGGTGCGCGAGTTGATCTGGTTGCGCAGCGAGTCGGTGATGATCGGTGCCAGGCGGGCGTTGGCGATGCGCGGATCGCCACCGGTGGCACGGAAGTAGTCACCCACGTTGGAGATGTAGCCGATGGCGAAGAAGTCGACGCTGACGTCCTTCTGCTCGGCGGTGAAGTAACGCGCCGGGGCGGTGTCGAGCACCTGGAAGCGGCGGTCGAAGACCTTCACCGTTTCCACCACCGGCACCTTGAAGTGCAGGCCCGGCTTGATGTCCGAACGCACCACCTTGCCCAGGTTCAGCACCATGGCGGTCTGGTCCTCGCGGACCACGTACACCGAGCCGAGCAGGCCCAGCACCACCGCCACGATCACGGCGATCCAGATAGGACTCTTCATCGGCTGCCCTCCTCACGGCCGCTCGGTCGCCCGGTCGGGCGGCCCACCGGCCGGCCCGGATCACGGGAAGCTTCCGCCGCTGCACCCGGCAGCGACGGCATCACCACCTCCGGATTGGTCACTCCCGGCGGCGCCGAGGTGGTGGGACGGGTATCGCCGGTCATCGGCACGTAGATCAGCTGGCGGCCATCGCCACCGATCACCTTGCGGTTCTCGCTCAGCACCTGCTGCACGGTCTCCAGCCACAGGCGCTTGCGGGTCACTTCCGGGGCGTCCTTGTACTGGGCCTGCAACAGGCTGAAGCGCTGCGCGTCACCCTCGGCCTTGGACACCACGGCCTGCTTGTAGCCTTCGGCGGTGGTACGGGCACGCGAGGCCTGGCCCCGGGCTTCCGGCACGACCTTGGCGGCGTAGGCCTGGGCTTCGTTGATCAAGCGTTCCTTGACCTGCTGGGCACCGTTGACCTCGTCGAAGGCCGGCTTCACTTCTTCCGGCGGACGGGCGTCCTGCAGGGTCAGGCCGGTCACGGTCAGGCCGGTCTTGAACGCCTTCAGCAGTGCCTGCAGGCGCTCCTCGGCGGCCACGGCCAGCGGGCCACGGTTGTTCAGCACGGCGTTGAGGTCGGCACGACCGACTTCCTCGCGCACCGCGCTCTGCGCCGACTGCTCCAGCACCTGGTTGGCATCGACCGTGCCGAACAGGTACTGCTGCGGGTCGTCGATGCGGTACTGGACGTTCAGCGAGACGTTGACGATGTTCTCGTCGCGGGTCAGCACCGGCACCTGGATCGAGAAGGTCTTGATCTCGGTGGCATTGACCTTGGTGACCGATTCGATCGGCCACGGCAGCTTGAAGTTCGGGCCGGGCTGCAGGATGCGCGAGAACTGGCCGAAGCGCAGCACCACGCCACGCTGCTGTTCGCCGATCAGCTGGAAGCTGGAGAACAGCACCAGCAACACCACGGCTGCCACCACCCAACGCATGATGCCACCGTCGAACAGGTCCTTCAGCGGCCCGGGCAGTCCGCCCCAGCCACCACCATTGCCACCGCCGCGCGACCCGAAGGGCCCGCGTCGATTGTCCTCGGGGCCTTGTCCGCCCTTGTTGCCGCCGGGTGTATTCCAGGCCATGCACGCTCCATCAAGATTTGGGCTGCGGCGCGGGCCCTTCCCGCACCACCAGCCGTGAAACCATTACCGATCATACAAGATGGGGCGGATCGGCAGGATCGAAAGGGGGGCAACGGGGTAAGGTGGCGTTTTCCTCGAAGTCAGGCAACGCCGATGGCCCCCACCACCCCGTTCACCGCCTTCCGCATCGAAAACGACGACGCCGGCTACCGCAGCGGCCTGGCCCAGCTCAATGTCGACGACCTCAACCCCGGCCAGGTACTGATCCGCGCTCACTGGTCTTCGGTCAACTACAAGGACGCGCTGGCGGGCACCGGCAAGGGCAGGATCCTGCGCCGTTTCCCGCTGGTGGGCGGCATCGACGTGGCCGGTACCGTGGTCGCCAGCACCGACCCGGACTGGCGTGAAGGCGATGCGGTGCTGGCCACCGGCTGCGGCCTCAGCGAGACCCGCGATGGCGGCTACAGCCAGTATGTGCGGCTGGAGTCGCGTGCGGTGATCGCCCAGCCGGCCGGGCTGACCCCGCGTGAGGCGATGGTGCTGGGCACCGCCGGCTTCACGGCAGCGCTGGCGCTGCTGCGCATGCAGGACAACCGGCAGACACCGGAGCTCGGCCCACTGGCGGTCACCGGCGCCAGCGGTGGTGTCGGCGCGCTGGCGCTGTCGATCTTCAGCCGCGCCGGCTACACCGTGCACGCGGTCAGCGGCAAGCCAGAGCAGTCGGACTTCCTGCATGGCATCGGCGCCGCCGAAGTGCTGCCACGTGAGGCGTTGGCCGATACCGGCCCACTGCAGTCGGCCCGCTTCGGCGGGGGCCTCGACAATGCCGGAGGCGACATGCTTGCCAGCTTGCTGGCACAGACGGTGCCCTACGGCAGCGTGGTCAGTGCCGGCCTGGCAGCCAGCCCGACGCTGGACATGACGGTGATGCCGTTCATCCTGCGCGGCGTGTCACTGCTGGGCGTGTCCTCGGCCAATGCACCGCGCGGGCTGCGCGAAGAAGTGTGGTCGCGGCTGGGCAGTGACTGGAAGCCGCAGCAGCTGGACCGCATCTGCACCGCCGAAGTCGGCCTCGATGGCCTTCCTGCCGTGTTCGAACGGATGCTGGCGGGCGGTTCGCTGGGCCGCACCGTGGTGCGGATCGACTGAACGTCGCAGGCAGGCGACGGACGGCAGATGCGCCCCTCCCGCCAGTAATGGGCCCGCACTACACTGCGGGCATTACATGGGGAACAACATGGCACGCATTCTGATCGTCGACGACTCACCGTCGCAGCTGTTGGGGATACAGCGCATCGTCGAGAAGCTCGGGCACCAGATCCTGACCGCCACCGATGGCGCCGCCGGGGTCGAAACCGCCAAGGCCGAGCTGCCCGACCTGGTCCTGATGGACGTGGTGATGCCCAACCTCAATGGCTTCCAGGCCACCCGCACCCTCGCCCGCGACGAGGCGACCCGGCATATCCCGGTGATCCTGGTGACCACCAAGGACCAGGACACCGACCGCATGTGGGGCATGCGCCAGGGCGCCAAGGCCTACATCACCAAGCCGTTCTCGGAAGACGAGCTGTCCGAGGTGCTGGAGCGGGTGTTCGCCGGGCAGGGCTGAGACACGCGCGGTAGTGCCGGCCGCTGGCCGGCAACCACGCATCACCGTCCCGGGCAATGAAGTTGCCGGCCAGCGGCCGGCACTACCTTCAAATGGTCTCGCCGAAGGCCTTGGCCAGGTTCCGGTACGCCTTCTTCTGCGCCTCGTCAGTCGCGGCCGGGGCCACGATCTCGATCTCGACGATCTGGTCGCCATCCGGATTGCCCGGCAGCCCACGGCCACGCAGGCGCAGCTTGCGGCCGGCATCGGAATCGGCCGGAATCTTCAGTTCCACCGCTCCACCCAGGGTCGGCACGCTGATGCTCGTACCCAGCGCGGCCTGCCACGGGGTCACCGGCAGCGTATAGAGGATGTTGCGGCCATCAACCTCGAACTGCGGGTGGGCGGCGTATTCCACTTCCAGCAGCAGGTTGCCGCCATGGTTGCCCTGCCCCGCCAGGCGGATCACCTGGCCCGGGCGGATACCCTTGGGCACGCGCACGTCCAGCTGCTTGCCGTTGACGGTGATGCGCAGGCTGTCGCCGCTGTAGGCCGCTTCCAGCGGAACCGACAGCTTGGCGCGGGTGTCGCGGTTGGGCGCGTGGCCCTGGCTGCTGAAGCCCGGCCCCGGACCAGCACCACCACCGCCACGCTGGCGCGCGAACAGGCTCTCGAAGAAGTCGCTGAAGCCGCCATTGGGGCCGCCACCGCCGAATACTTCCTCGAAATTGAAACCGCCAGCACCACCATAGTTCGGCGGCACGTTGAACTCCTCGCCCGGGCGATAGCCCTGCGCGCGCAGCTGGTCGTAGGCCGCGCGCTTTTCCGGATCGCGCAGCGCCTCGTAGGCCTCGTTGACCGCCTTGAACTTGTCTTCGGCCCCGGCCTCCTTGCTGACGTCCGGGTGGTACTTGCGTGCCAGCCGGCGGTAGGCGGTCTTGATCTCCGCCTCGCCCGCGCTCGGTTCCACCCCCAGGGTGGCGTAGTAATCCTTGAATTCCATCCAGCTACCTCGATCTGCTTCGGCCGCGCCGGTGGCGCCGCCCCAGGTTCATTCTACGCGCCGGCGATGCTACGCCGCCCCTCGTGCGGCCCCGGTGAGGCCGACTGATCCTGCGCAATGCGGCTGCCATCCCCCTGCGCCACGCTGTGGCTGGAAGCCCCTGCCGCAAAGCCTGAAGATGGGGCCTGCACACGGGTTTTCCAATGTCTTGACGCCCCTGTCCCATCCGGCCCACTAGCCTGCCCCAGCAAGGAGTTCCCCATGACCATCCATGTCGGCGACCGCATTCCGGAAGTGACCCTCAAGCGCATCCGCGAGGGCATCGAAACGCTCGATACGCATTCGCTGTTCGACGCACGCAAGGTGGTGCTGTTCGCCGTGCCCGGCGCGTTCACCCCGACCTGCTCGGCGCGCCACCTGCCCGGCTACGTCGAGAAATTCCAGGCGTTCCGCCAGCGCGGCATCGATGTCTACTGCATGGCGGTCAACGACCCGTTCGTGATGAAGGCCTGGGCCGCCGACCAGAGCGTGCCCGACGGCCTGCTGATGCTGTCCGACGGCAATGCCGAACTGACCCGTGCGCTCGGCCTGGAGCTCGACGCCAGCGCCTCGGGCATGGGCATCCGCTCACGCCGTTTCGCCCTGTACGTGGTGGATGGCGTGGTGCGTGCGGCCTGGATCGAGCAGCCCGGCCAGTTCGAAGTGTCTTCGGCCGAATACGTGCTGGAGCACCTGCCAACCTGATCTTCCACCGCAAGAGGAAACGGCCAGCCATGTCCACCAAGCCAGCCAAAGCCGCAAAGCCTGCCGCAAAGGTGCCCGGTATCAGTGACCGCAAGACCCTGCGCGAACGCGCTCGGCGCAACATCGAAGACGGTGCGATCACCGACAGCTACAGCGCCGACCGCAAGGTCGTGATCAAGCTGCTCAACGATGCGTTGGCCACCGAGTACGTATGCGTGCTGCGCTACTACCGGCACTACTTCATGGCCAAGGGCATGCTGGCCGACGCGGTGAAAGCCGAATTCCTCGAGCATGCACAGCAGGAACAGGCGCACGCCGGCAAGCTGGCCGAGCGCATCGTCCAGCTCGGCGGTGAGCCGGACTTCAACCCCGATACGCTGACCGCGCGCTCGCATGCCGAGTACAAGGAAGGCAGCGACCTGCGCGACATGGTGCGCGAGAACCTGGTGGCCGAACGCATCGCCATCGACAGCTACCGCGAGATGATCAACTTCATCGGCGACCGCGATACCACCACCAAGCGCATCCTTGAAGAGATACTGGCGCAGGAAGAGGAACACGCCGACGAATTCGCCGACCTGCTGGATGGGTGGATCGGGGAATAGCGGCCCCGCATACGCCTTGGTAGATGCCCACCTTGGTGGGCGCATTTATCGCGTGCCAACCAAGGTTGGCACCTACCAGAGCACGGCGGTGTCGTTGGCGTTGGACCGCGCGCCGACCAAGGTCGGCATCTACCTGAGAACGTTGAACCGCACCTGCGTCCACGCGCCATCCGCCGCCAGCGCGGTCAGGGTGTGTGCGCCCGGCTCGGCGAACTCGCGCTGCATCAACTGCGCGCCACGGGTCTGCGCGATCCAACGGCCATCCAGCAGCCAGTCCACCGCCTGCTCGCTGCCCAGCGCGCGCAGCTGCAGGCGCACGCCATGTTCGGCATTGGGTGCACGCGCCAGTGCAGCGCCATCATTGAGGCCATCGATGTGCAGGGCCACGCTGGCCTCACGCCCGTCGTCGCGGCAATCCGGCGACAGCGCCGGCAACTGCGAGGCAGCGCGTGTGGCCTTGGGCAGCCACGGTGACAACAACGCCGGCCAGCGCGCGATCTCGCGCGCTACTTCCTCATGTGGATTACGGCAATCGGCCGATACACGCAGTCCGGTCCGCGCATCAGCCAGGTAACGCTGCCGGCCCGGTTGCCAGCGCCGCGCCTCGCGCTCGGGGAAGGTCGGTGGTGCCGCGCCGTCCAGCAGATAGGCCGACATCCGCCGCTGGCACAGTGCCGTCGGCAGGCCTACGGCGCGTTCACCGGTCGGCCAGCAGATGTCTTCCTGGCTGACACTGGCCGGCATCGGTGCAGCAGCCGAATCGCCGCGCTGGCGCGGCAGGCTGTCCACCACTTCGAACATCAGCGGCAGCGCGGTCACCGCGCCGTACTGGCCCGGTAGCGGTGTGCCGTCCGGCCGGCCCACCCACACGCCCACGGTGTAGTGGCGCGTGCTGCCGATTGCCCACGCATCGCGGTACCCGTAACTGGTGCCGGTCTTCCAGGCCACGCGCGGGCGACCGCCAACATCGAAGGTGCCAGCGCTGTAGCCTGGGCGCGGGTTCGATTCCAGCATTTCGCGCACGATCCAGCTGGCGCCGGGCGAGGCCAATCGCCGCTCGATCATCGGTTCGTCATCGGTGTAGCGCACACGCCCGGCGATGCCGTTGCGGTTGAGCGCGGCGAACGCACCGACCAGATCTTCCAGCCGCGCACCGGTACCGCCCAGAATCAGCGAGAGGTTGGGCGTGCTGCCCGGCGGGAAGCGCAGCTGGATGCCGGAGTGCGACAGGCGCGCGGCGAAGCGCGCGGCCCCGACCCGCTGCAGCAGGTCCACCGAGGGCACATTGAGTGACAGCCGCAATGCACTGGAGGCACCAATCGGCCCATTGAAGGCCATGTCGAAATTGCCGGGCCGGTAGCTGCCGAAACTCTGTGGCGCATCGACCAGCAGGCTTTCCGAATGGATCAGGCCATCGTCCAGCGCCATCGCATACAGGAACGGCTTGAGCGTGGAGCCCGGCGACCGCCAGGCCTGCACCATGTCGACGTGGCCGAGCCGCTGGCGGTCACCAAAGGACAACGTACCGACGTAGGCACGCGCCTGCAGAGACTGGTTGTCGACCACCAGCAAGGCCGCCGAAGTACGCTCGGGCAGTGTCGAGAAATAGCTCGCCACGCGTTCTTCCAGCGTGCGCTGCAGGCCGATGTCGATGCTGCTCTGGATGCGCGCCTGGCCCGGATGCGCCGAATGCAGGCGCTGCGCCAGCAGCGCGGCGTGCAACGGAGGTCGCAGCGAGCGTGCCACCACGTTCTCGATGCGCGCATCCTGCACTTCCTCCGGCGTCCACGCGCCCAGTTCGGCCATGCGTGACAGCACCTTGTCGCGCGCTTTCTGCGCGGCTTCCGGGTGGCGGTCCGGGCGCAGCCGGCTCGGTGCCTGTGGCAGTACCGCCAGCAAGGCGGCCT
Source organism: Stenotrophomonas sp. 62841_Sma (assembly GCF_056482945.1). Taxonomy (NCBI): domain Bacteria; kingdom Pseudomonadati; phylum Pseudomonadota; class Gammaproteobacteria; order Lysobacterales; family Lysobacteraceae; genus Stenotrophomonas; species Stenotrophomonas sp. 62841_Sma. The sequence goes on from NZ_CM151224.1 coordinate 3,581,027, forward strand.
CGGCATGTGACAGCTGCGCCGCCGGCTTGCCCAGATAGGCCCAGCTGGCCGCTTCCACGCCCTCGATGGTGCCACCGTAGGGCGCGCGCTCCAGATACAGGGCCAGGATCTGCTGCTTGCTCAGATGCACTTCCAGCTGCACCGCGCGCAGCATCTGCTTGAGCTTTCCCCAGGGCGTGCGCGTATGCGGGTCGAGGATGCGCGCGACCTGCATGGTCAGGGTCGAGCCGCCGGAAACGATGCGACCACCGCGCAGCAGCTGGCCGCTGGCACGCAGGATGGCCAGCGGGTTGATACCCGGATGGCGCCAGAACCAGCGGTCTTCGTAGGTCAGCAGCGCCTGCAGGTACAGCGGCGAGACGCTGTCGATCGATGCCGGATAGCGCCACACGCCCTCGGCATCGGCGAACGCACGCAGCGGCGTACCGTCGGCAGCCACCACCAGGGTGCTGGTATCGCGCTGCTTCGGCAGCGGCGGCGGGAAGGCGAAATCCAGCACCAGCAGCAGCGCCAGCGTGGCGGCCGTGCCCCAGCGCAGCCACGGCCACAGCGGCCGCAACCGGCGGCGCAGGGCCGCCAGCCGGATCGACATCGTCTTCTTCATTGCAGCGTGCCGGATTGGAGCTTGCCAGCGGGACGGGCCGCGCCGTCGCGGCCCGTCCGCGCGGTCACGGCTGTACCACCGTGATCGTGGTCGGGTTGCTGCGGCCGACGCCACGCAGCTGCGGCCGGTACATGTCCTCCACCAGCGGCGGCGGCACCGAGTAGGTACCCGGGGTCACCGCACGCACCAGATAGAACACGTTGGCCTTGCTGCCACGCGAGAGCTTCAGCGCAGCCACATAGCGGTCGTCGCGGAACTCCTCGTGCTTGGTGTCGGCAGCTTCGCCGCGGTCGCTGATGGTGATGCCATCAACCACTACGTCGGCCCACTGCTTGGCATCGCCCAGGTTGAAGTTCTCGATCTCCAGGCCGGCCGGCAGCAGGTCGGTCAGCAGTGCATCGGGCATCGTGGTGTCGGCGGTGACGGTGACGCGCACGATCAGCGCTTCGCCTTCCTTCAGCGGACGCGGCGACCACGGCTTGCCATCGGTGCCGAAGTAGCTGCGCTCAATGCCCAGCACGCTGTTGTCCGGTGCCGGCGCACTGCGCGGGATGCCAGCCACGTCGATGCTGGCGAACATCGGCGGCTGGCCCTGCGGAGTGAAGCGCACGCCACTGGCCAGTTCGCTGGCGCTGAAATTGCGGCCGAACAGCTTGCGCTCGCCGATGGCTTCGGTGTTGCCACCGATCACCAGCTCACCGGCCACCAGCGCCTTCTGATTGGCGGCCAGTGCCTTGCCAAGGCGGGCGATCGCTACCTGTTCCTGCGTGCTCAGCCACATCCAGCCGGCATTGCGGCGCGCATTCAGGCCACGGCCCAGATCCAGCGCACGCGCATCCCAGGCCGGCTTGGCCAGCTTGTTTTCGTGGGTCAGCGCGATCATCAGCGCGTCATCACGGATGGCGCTGCCGTAGTCGCCGAAGTAGGACGGGCGTTCGCTGCTGGACTTGGCGAAGGCTGCGGTCAGCGCGGCCTGGCCACGCTTGGCATCACCCTGCAGCGACAGCGCCACGCCCAGATGGACCAGCGACAGGCCGCCGACCGCCTTGCTGCGCTCGTTGTCGTACAGCGTGCGCAGGGTGCCCAGCGGCGCACGGTTGACCCGGGCCAGCACGTAGCCCGAATACGCCTGGTTGGCGAACTTCAGCTTCTCGCGGTCGTCCTGGCCGTAGAACTGGTTGCCGCCGGACAGCAGGTCCTCGCTGAGCCGGTTCAGTGCCTTCTGCAGCACGTTGTCCGGCACCGCGAAGCCGGCGTCCTTGGCATCGAGCAGGAACTCGGTGATGTAAGGCGTCAGCCACGGGTTCACGTAGCCGTCGTCACCCCACATCGAGAAGTTGCCGTTGGCCACCTGCATCGACGCCAGGCGACCGAACGCACCTTCCATGCGTTCGCGACGGGTCTTGGCATCCAGGCCATCGGCACCGAGCATCGACGACGTCGCCTGGTCCAGGATCAGCGCGGCGTAGCCCTTGCTGGTGGTCTGCTCGGCACAGCCGTACGGGTAGTTCAGCGCGCCCTGCAGCGCACTGGCGAACGGGATCGGCGGCAGCGGGCTGACCAGCAGGCGGGCATTCACCGACTCGGACATCAGGCCATCGGTCAGGCTGTTGTCGAGACTGACCGCTGCCAGCGGATCCAGCGTGCGCACCTGCGAACGCAGCACCTGCGGCCACGCGGCACGCACCGGCAGTTCGTAGCGGCGGTCGGCCTTGAAGCCGTTGCCGTCCACACGTACGCGCACCTTGGCCACGCTGTGGCCCTCACGCGCGGACAGCGGGAAACTCAGCGTTGTCTTGGCATCGGCATTCAACTGCACGCTGCGGCTGCCCTCGCCCAGGTTCAGCGGGCCTTCGCTTTCCACCTTCACGTTGAACTGGCCCGGCTTGCCGGTGAAGTTCTGCACGTCCAGGGTCACGGTGCTGCGGTCGCCCGGGGCGAGCACGCGCGGCATGCTGGCTTCGGCCAGGATCGGCGCGCGCACCACGGTTTCCACATCGCGCTTGCCGTACTGGTCATCGCTGTAGACCAGTGCCGACACCCGCAGCGTGCCGTTGAAGTCCGGCACCTTCAGGCGGATGCGGGCGATGCCCTTGGCATCGAGCTGCACCGGGCCGGAGAACAGGTCCACGGTCTGCACGCGCGCAGTCGGGCGCTTGGCCTGCGGCAACGCCTGCAGCGCCATGTCGCCACCGAACTTCAGCTTGCCGGCACCGCCGTCAAAGCTCTCGATCACCCGGCTGTAGATGTCATAGGCATCAATGCCGAGGCGACGCTGGGCGAAGAAGTGCGCACCGGCATCGGGTACCGGGAAGCGGGTGATGTTGAGGATGCCCACGTCCACCGCCGAGACGGTGACGTGCGCCATCTTGCCAGCCAGCTGCGGCGCGCTGACCGTCACCGGCAGGTCCTGCTCCGGTCGCATCTGCTTGGGCGCTGCCAGGCCGACGGCCACGGTGCGGCCCTTGCGGTCCATCGGCACATGCACCACGCCCACGGCACGGGCCGGAGTGATCTTGCTCGGCGCACTGCCGCCACGGAACACCAGCGCGGTGATGTAGACGTCGTGCCGCTCCCAATCGGCGGTGACCGGAATCTTGAAGGTCGAACCCGGCTTGGCGTCGATGTCCTGCACGTACAGCATGCGGTCGGTCTCGACCATCAGGATGCCCTTGCCGGCATGCGGCGGGGTCACCGTCACCTCCAGCGTGTCACCGGCCTTGTAGCCGGTCTTGTCCAGGCCCAGCTTGACCTTGTCCGGGCGCGCGTCCAGGCCGCGGTTGTCGTCGCCCCAGCTCCAGCCGGCACGGAACGGGTAGCGGCTGGTCAGGCCGGTGGACGGATCGAACACGTCCACCCGGTACTCGCCCCACTCCACCGGGAAATCGAAGGCGACCGCGCTGCTGCCGGCGTCGACGGTGCGCGTTTCCTTGTTCTCGAAGCGGCGGGTGAAATCGTAGTCCCAGCGGTTGTCGTTGAAGGTCCAGTGGTAGTCGCGCAGCTCGCGCACCAGGGTGATCTTCAGGCCCTTGGCCGGCTGCGGTGTGCCCGCAGCATCCACGCGCATCAACTCGAAGCGTGCATTGCCGTTGGAGTCGGCACCATCCTCGGGGTTGAACAGCGGGCGCACGCCGACCAGCGCGTTGGCCGGCCACATCACCCGCTTCAGGGTGCGGGTGACGGTACGGCCACCGGTTTCATACAGGCTGCCGGACAGCACCACGGCGATCGGTGCCTTGGCCTTGGCGGCCTCTTCCGGCAATGCCACATCCTCACGCAGCTGGCCGTTGGCCGGCAGCGTGATGTCGATCACGTCCTTGGCTTCGCGCGGCAGCTGCAGGGTCGGGTCACCGAAGAAGTAGCCCGGCAGGCCTTCGACCGGCTGCTGCTCGGCGGCCACCGCCATGCGCGCAGTGAAACGGTTGCCGTCCGCCGGCGCACCGTACAGGTAGGCACCATTGGCCTGCAGGCGCAGGTCCTCGCCCGGCTTCAGCGTCTTCTGCGCGCTGTCCAGGTCCAGCTTCATGCGCTCGGGCAGGAACTCCTCGATGCGCAGGGTCATGCCCTGGATCGCTTCCTTGCTGGCCGGATCGGTGCGGAACTCGACCTGCCAGCGCCCGGTCGGCGCCTCGGCGGGGATCACCTGCTCGAAGTTGATGTAGCCCTGCTCGCCCGGCTGCAGGCGAGTCTCGCGGAAGGTCTTGCCGTCGGGCTGCTTCAGGCGCAGGAACACCGGCTGAGCCTTGACCGGCTTGCCATCGTTGTCGCGCAGCAGGGCGGACAGGCGCACGGTTTCGCCCGGGCGATACAGGTCGCGCCCGGACCAGGCATAGACGTCGAACCAGGCATTGTCACGGCCGGCCACGGCGAATTCGCTCAGGTCCAGCGCCGGCTGGTTGAACGGCAGGAAGCTGGTGTCCTTGCCCGTGCTGGCGACCAGCACGTGAGTGGCATCCAGCGTGTAGTTCAGCAGCGCATTGCCGTTGCCGTCGGTGCTGCCCTTCAGCACCACTTCGCCCTTGGCATCCAGCACGCGTAGGTCGATGCCCTTCAGCGGCGCGCCGTCCTTGAGGCCGGCGGTGTGCACGAACAGCTTGTCCTTGTAGGCACGGGTATGCAGGCCGATGTCGCTGACCGAGAAGAACGCGGTATCGAACTCGCCTTCGTAGTCACCGGTGCGCTTGAGCAGGGCAAAGTACAGGCCCGGCTCCTGCAGTTCCTTGATGTCCTGGGTCGGCAGGTAGGTCAGCACCCGCTCGTTCTTCTTGCCGCCGAGGATGAAGCGGTTGACGTAGACCGGCTCGGCCAGTTTGTTGATCGGGCTGCGTTCGTAGTCGCTGCTCAGCTCCCAGCTGCCACGGCGGCCGCCGCGCTGGTACTGGCTGAAGAAGGTCGGCAGGTCCTTCTCGCGCACGCGCAGGAATTCGACGTCAACCTCGGGCACGTTCACCGAGACCACCGGCAGGCCACGGCTGTCCTTGGCCGGCAGCACGCTGCCCTGCGAGGCGAAGCCGACCACCGGCTTCAGCTCGCCGCTGAACACCTTCTGCTTCAGTTCCTTGCCCAGGCGACTGCCATCGGCGGCCAGCAGGTCGGGCGAGACCACCAGGCTGAACTCCTTGCCAGCCTCGACGAACGGATAGCGGAGGGTCAGGCCGTCATCGGACAACGTCCAACTGCTGTCGTCGGTGCCGACCTTCTCTTCGAAGCGCACCAGCTTGTCGAAATCCTGGGTGCCGACCAGCGGGCGCGAGAACTCCAGCGCCAGCGACAGGCCGTCATTCTTCTGGTCCGGGTAGGCACGCAGCAGGGTGAATTCCTTCACCTGCTCGGCCTGGGTGGTGATCGCTTCACCGCTGGCCTTGGGCAGCTGCCCGCTGTCGTTGCGGCAACCGGCCAGGCCCAGCAACAGGCCTCCTGCCAGTACCGCCGCCGCCCATCCCCACCGCTTCCGCCGTGCCGGACCGCTCATGTCGTCACTCCTTGATCGAGGTGGCCATTATAGGCAGGCCGCGTCAAGGTGTTGACGCGGATTCGGCAATTGCCCGGGCGGGTAGTGCCGGCCGCTGGCCGGCGGAACCGGTAGCCGCCAACCTCGGTTGGCGTCGGCCGTGCCAACCAAGGTTGGCACCTACCAAAGCGAGCCGAGCCACGTGCCTGGCAAGCAGGCGTGGTGTCAGATCCACCAAAGCGTTGCTACCCCGGCAGATAGAGATCCACGTAATCGGTCACCGGCATCGCCGCCAGCGCCACCGGGTCCAGCGAGGCGGCCAGGATGCGCTGCTGCTGGGCGGTCGGGAAGCGATGGGCCAGGTGCCGGCGGAACTTGTCCATCAGCAGCGGAATGCCTTCTCCGCGGCGTCGGGCGTGGCCAAGCGGGTACTCCACCAGCACTTCCGGCAGTTCACTGCCATCGTTGAAGCGCACGCTCAGGCCGTTGGCGATGCTGCGCTTGTCCGGGTCCAGATAGTCGGCGCTGAGCTGCGGATCCTCGTGGCAGGCCATCTTTGCGCGCAGCGCGTCGATGCGCGGATCGGCGGCGACGTCGTCCTCATAGTCCTCGGCCACCAGCCGCCCATGCAGCAGCGCGATGGCGATCATGTACTGCACGCAGTGGTCGCGGTCGGCCGGATTGTGCAGTGGGCCTCTCTTGTCGATGATGCGGATGCAGGCTTCCTGGGTGCGGATGGCGATGTGCGCGATATCCTCGACCTGCCGCCCCATCGCGCGCAATTGCTGGTGCAGCGCGATCGCTGCCTCCACCGCAGTCTGGCCGTGGAACTCGGCCGGGTAGCTGATCTTGAACAGCACGTTCTCCATCACATAGCTGCCCAGCGGCCGCTCCAGCGTCAGTGCCTGTCCATGCATGGACACAGCCTCGAAGCCCCAGGTCGGTGCACTGAGCACGCTCGGATAGCCCATTTCACCCGTTGCCGCGATCAGCGCCATGCGTACGCCACGGCTGGTGGCATCGCCGGCGGCCCAGCTCTTGCGCGAACCGGTGTTGGGCGCGTGCCGGTAGGTCCGCAGCGCCTGGCCATCGACCCAGGCCAGCGACACTGCATTGAGCATGCGTTCGCGATCCAGCCCGAGCAGCTGCGCCACCACAGCGGTGGTGGCGACCTTGACCAGCACCACATGGTCCAGCCCGACCCGATTGAAGGAATTCTGCAGGGCCAGTACACCCTGGATCTCGTGCGCCTTGATCATCGCCAGCAGCACGTCGTGCACGGTCGGCGGCGGGCGGCGCAGGGCCTGCGCGTTGCGTCCCAGCCAGTCGCAGACGGCGAGGATGCCGCCCAGGTTGTCCGACGGGTGGCCCCATTCGGCGGCCAGCCAGGTGTCGTTGAAATCCAGCCAGCGCACCATCGCGCCCAGGTTGAAGGCGGCCTGCACCGGATCCAGCACGTAGTGCGTACCCGGCACGCGCGCACCGTTGACCACGCTGATGCCCGGCACCAGAGGACCGAGCAGCTTGCTGCAGGCCGGGAAGGACAGCGCTTCCAAACCGCAGCCCAGCGTGTCGAGCAGGCAGTGGTGCGCGGTCTGGAACGCCAGCGGTGAGTCGATGCGTGCGTCGCGCACGTAATCGACGATGTCCACCAGCAGCGCATCCCACGCTGCACGCTCGTTGGATGGGGTGGGGTTGTCGGACATCGTCGATCTCCTCTTCAGAAAGCGGGTCAGGCCGCGCCTCCCGGTAGTCGCCAACCGTGGTTGGCGCTGGACATTGCCCGGGCGGTGCCAATGCCATGCCAACCAAGGTTGGCATCTACCGAAGCGTGTGATGCCAGCGCCGACCTGCGGGTTACTCGGCCGGCACCCGCACCTTGCCTTCCATCAGCACGCGGGCACTGCGGCTCATGATGGCCTTGCTTACTGTCCACTGGCCGTCAACGAGGCCGGCCTGCGCACCCACGCGCAGCGTGCCGGAGGGATGACCGAAGGTCACCGCTTCGCGTTCGCCGCCGCCGGCCGCACGATTGACCAGGGTGCCCGGAATAGCCGCGGCAGTGCCGATCGCCACGGCGGCGGTGCCCATCATCGCGTGGTGCAGCTTGCCCATCGACAGTGCGCGCGCATGCAGGTCGATGGCCGAGGCCGGAATGGCCTTGCCGCTGGATGACACATAGTCCTGCGCCGGCGCCACGAAGGCCACCTTCGGCGTGTGCTGGCGGGTCGCCGCATCTTCCAGGTTCTTGATCAGCCCCATGCGCAGCGCGCCATGTGCACGGATGGTCTCGAATTTCTGCAGTGCGGCCTTGTCCTCGTTGATCGCCGGCTGCAGCTCGGTGCCGCTGTAGCCCAGATCGGCAGCGTTGAGGAAGATCGTCGGGATGCCAGCGGTGATCATGGTCACCTCGAAGCTGCCCACGCCGGGCACTTCCAGGGTATCGACCAGATTGCCGGTCGGGAACATCGCACCCGCATCGCCGTCATCGGACGGATCGATGAATTCCAGCTGGATCTCGGCCGCCGGGAAGGTCACGCCGTCCAGCTCGAAATCGCCGATCTCCTGCACTTCGCCATCGCGCATCGGCACGTGGGCGATGATGGTCTTGCCGATGTTGGCCTGCCAGATGCGTACGGTGCACAGGCCGTCACGCGGTACCCGGGCCGGATCGATCAAACCGTTGGCGATTGCGAACGGACCCACCGCAGTGCTGAGATTGCCGCAGTTGCCGCTCCAATCGACGAAGGCGGTGTCGATCGCCACCTGACCGTACAGATAGTCGACATCGTGATCCGGCACAGAGGCAGTGGAGATGATCACGCACTTGCTGGTGCTGGAGGTGGCGCCGCCCATGCCATCGGTCTGCTTGCCATACGGATCGGGCGAACCGATCACGCGCATCAGCAGCGCGTCACGCGCGGCGCCCGGCACCTGCGCGGCCTCGGGCAGGTCCTGCAGGCGGAAGAACACGCCCTTGCTGGTGCCGCCGCGCATGTAGGTGGCGGGAATTCGGAGTTGCGGAAGAAAATTCATCGTCGGATCCAAGCGTTTGGATTTCAGGAAATGTCTTGCATCAGTGCGTCAAGGCCACGATCAACGCACCACACCCGCATGACGTCCACGCGGTCCGGCAGATCGAGGTAGTAGACGAGATAGCGTTCAAAGCCCGGAACCTGCATGAAGCGCAGGAGTGCCGGCAACTGTGCGGCGAGGTCGGCATGGCGGACGGAATCTGACGCAGGGAACATCGCAATACGTTGAAGCGTGGCCTCCAGCTCGGCGAGAAAGCGCTGACCCAGTGCCAGCCCTCCCTGTCGTGCGTACCACAGCGCGGCGTCGGCTGCGTCTGTCTCGGCCCGGGGCCTCCATTCAATCGCCTTCACGCTCCATCCTTTCGGTCAGTTCGCGACGCATCCGCTCGAATGTGGCCGCAGTCACCGGAACGGCAGGCCCAGAAGCCAGCCCCTCGGCAATCAACTGCTTGAGCAGCGCTTCAGCCTTGCTGCGCTGACGCTGGCGGATCAGGTCACGCACATAATCCGACGTACTGGAGTAGCCGCCTTCGCGCACTTCCTCGTCCACGAACTGCTTGAGCGGATCGGTCAGCGAAATGTTCATGGTGGCCATGAAACTCTCCTTTGGCAGTTTTTGCCAGGTCAGTGTGCGCCCTGCCCTGGTGTCGGACAAGCCCGCCCCCGGCCTCCGGGGGCAGGCATTCAGTCCGGCATCACGCCACCTTGGCGCCTTCCAGGAAGTCCTGGGCGAAGCGCTGCAGCACGCCGCCGGCCTCGTAGATCGCCACTTCCTCGTCGCTGTCCAGGCGGCAGGTGACCGGCACGAGCACGTCCTGGCCGTCGCGGCGGTGGATGACCAGGGTCAGCTCGGCGCGCGGGGTGCGCTCGCCGATCACATCGAAGGTCTCGGTGCCGTCGATGCCCAGGGTCAGGCGGGTGGTGCCCGGCTTGAACTCCAGCGGCAGCACGCCCATGCCGATCAGGTTGGTGCGGTGGATGCGCTCGAAGCCTTCGGCCACGATCGCCTCCACGCCAGCCAGGCGCACGCCCTTGGCGGCCCAGTCACGCGAGCTGCCCTGGCCGTAGTCGGCACCGGCGATGATGATCAGCGGCTGTTTGCGGTCCATGTAGGTCTCGATCGCTTCCCACATGCGCATCACCTTGCCTTCCGGCTCCACGCGCGCCAGCGAGCCCTGCTTCACGCTGCCATCGTCGTTGCGCACCATCTCGTTGAACAGCTTCGGATTGGCGAACGTAGCGCGCTGCGCGGTCAGGTGGTCACCGCGGTGGGTCGCGTAGGAATTGAAGTCCTCTTCCGGCAGGCCCATCTTCGCCAGGTACTCACCGGCGGCACTGGACGCCAGGATCGCGTTGGACGGCGACAGGTGGTCGGTGGTGATGTTGTCCGGCAGCACCGCCAGCGCGCGCATGCCAGACAGCGTGCGCTCACCGGCCAGTGCGCCCTCCCAGTACGGCGGACGGCGGATGTAGGTGCTCTGCGGGCGCCAGTCGTACAGCGGGCTGACCGCCGCACCGTGCTCCACGCGCACGTTGAACATCGGGTTGTAGACGCGGCGGAACTGCTCCGGCTTCACCGAGGCCTTCACCACCGCGTCGATCTCGGCGTCGCTCGGCCAGATGTCCTTCAGGCGCACCTCGTTGCCGTCGGTGTCCACGCCCAGCACGTCCTTCTCGATATCGAAGCGCACGGTGCCGGCGATGGCATAGGCGATCACCAGCGGCGGCGAAGCCAGGAAGGCCTGCTTCGCATACGGGTGGATGCGGCCATCGAAGTTGCGGTTGCCCGACAACACGGCGGTGGAATACAGGTCGCGATCGATGATTTCCTGCTGGATCTTCGGGTCCAGCGCACCGCTCATGCCGTTGCAGGTGGTGCAGGCGAAGGCAACGATGCCGAAGCCCAGCTTCTCCAGGTCCGGCAGCAGGCCGGATTCTTCCAGGTACAGCTGCACCGCTTTCGAGCCCGGCGCCAGCGACGACTTCACCCATGGCTTGCGCAGCAGGCCACGTTCGTTGGCCTTGCGCGCCAGCAGCGCGGCGGCGATCACGTTGCGCGGATTGGAGGTGTTGGTGCAGCTGGTGATGGCGGCGATGATCACCGCGCCATCGGGCATCAACCCCTGCGCCTGTTCGACTTTGCCCGCTTCCAGCTTGGCCGCATCAGCAATGCCGCGCTCGACCAGTTCGGCCACCGGCAGGCGACGGTGCGGATTGCTCGGGCCGGCCATGTTGCGCACCACGGTCGACAGATCGAAGCGCAGCACGCGCTCGTACTGCGCGGTGGCCAGATCATCGGCCCACAGGCCGGTGGTGCGGGCATAGTTCTCCACCAGCGCCACCTGCGATTCCTCGCGGCCAGTCAGGCGCAGGTAATCGATGGTCTGCCCGTCGATGTAGAACATCGCGGCGGTCGCGCCGTACTCCGGGCACATGTTGGAAATGGTGGCGCGGTCACCGATGGTCAGTGCCGCAGCACCCTCGCCGAAGAATTCGAGATACGCACCGACCACGCGCTCCTTGCGCAGGAACTCGGTCAGCGCCAGCACCACGTCGGTGGCGGTGATGCCCGGCTGCGGCCTGCCGGTCAGCTCGACACCGATGATGTCCGGCAGACGCATCCACGAGGCGCGGCCCAGCATCACGTTCTCGGCTTCCAGGCCGCCAACACCAATCGCGATCACGCCCAGTGCATCCACGTGCGGGGTATGGCTGTCGGTACCCACGCAGGTATCCGGGAAGGCCACGCCGTCCTGCACGTAGACCACCGGCGACATCTTCTCCAGATTGATCTGGTGCATGATGCCGTTGCCCGGCGGAATCACGTCCACGTTCTCGAACGCCAGCTTGGTCCAATCGATGAAGTGGAAACGGTCTTCGTTGCGGCGATCTTCGATGGCGCGGTTCTTCTCGAACGCCTGCGGATCGAAACCACCGCACTCCACCGCCAGCGAGTGATCGACGATCAGCTGCACCGGCACCACCGGATTGACCTTGGCCGGGTCGCCACCCTTGTCGGCGATCGCATCACGCAGGCCAGCCAGGTCGACCAGTGCGGTCTGGCCGAGGATGTCGTGGCAGACCACGCGTGCCGGGAACCACGGGAAGTCGAGGTCGCGGCGGCGCTCGATCAGCTGCTTCAGCGAATCGCCAAGCGTAGCCGGATCGCAGCGGCGCACCAGGTTCTCGGCCAGCACGCGCGAGGTGTATGGCAGGGTGGCATAGGCGCCGGGCTGGATTGCATCGACAGCGGCGCGCGCGTCGAAATAATCCAGCGTGCTGCCGGGGAGGTTCTTGCGGTAATCGGTATTCATGGGCTGGCGGAGTGCTTGAGGCGGGCCGGGTGCCGGCGGTGCGGCGGCGAAAGCATCCGGCCGGCACGGGGCCGGCCGGATGGGTACAGCAGGTGGATCAGACGCGCTTGTCGATGGCGACGAAGTCGCGGTCTTCCGGACCGATGTAGTTGGCGCTCGGGCGGATGATCTTGCCGTCGATGCGCTGTTCTACGATGTGCGCGCTCCAGCCGGCGGTGCGGGCGATCACGAACAGCGGGGTGAACATCGCGGTCGGCACGCCCATCATGTGGTAGCTGACGGCGCTGAACCAGTCCAGGTTCGGGAACATCTTCTTGATGTCCCACATCACCGATTCCAGGCGCTCGGCAATGTCGTACATCTTCATGCTGGACTGCTCTTCGGACAGCTCGCGGGCCACGTCCTTGATCACCTTGTTGCGCGGATCGGAGACGGTGTAGACCGGGTGGCCGAAACCGATCACCACTTCCTTGCGCTCAACGCGCGCCTTGATGTCTTCCTCGGCTTCATCCGGGTTGTCGTAGCGCTTCTGCACTTCGAACGCCACTTCGTTGGCGCCGCCATGCTTCGGGCCGCGCAACGCGCCGATGCCACCGCAGATCGCGCTGTACATGTCGCTGCCGGTGCCGGCGATGACGCGGCAGGTGAAGGTCGAGGCGTTGAACTCGTGCTCGGCGTACAGGATCAGCGAGGTATGCATCGCCTTCACCCACGATTCCTGCGGTTTCTCGCCATGTAGCAGGTGCAGGAAGTGGCCACCGATCGAGTCGTCGTCGGTTTCCACGTCGATGGCGCGGCCGTTGTGGCTCCAGTGGTACCAGTACAGCAGCATCGAACCGAGGCAGGCCATCAGCTTGTCGGCGATGTCACGCGCGCCCGGATGGTTGTGATCGTCCTTCTCCGGCGCCACGCAGCCGAGCACGGACACGCCGGTGCGCATCACGTCCATCGGGTGTGCCGACGGCGGCAGTTCTTCCAGCGCCGCCTTCACTGCTGCCGGAATGCCGCGCAGCGACTTCAGCTTGGCCTTGTACGAAACCAGCTCGGCGCGGGTCGGCAGCTTGCCGTGCACCAGCAGGTAGGCGATTTCCTCGAACTCGCTGGTGTTGGCCAGGTCCAGGATGTCGTAGCCACGGTAGTGCAGATCGTTGCCACTACGGCCCACGCTGCACAGCGCGGTGTTGCCGGCGGCGGTGCCGGACAGGGCGACGGACTTCTTCGGCTTGAAGGTCGGGGTTGCGGTCGTATCGTTCATGTTTCCCTCCGAAAACTTGATGGTGCAGGGTACTGCTTATTTCTTGGCGGCGAACAGTGCATCGAGCTGCTGCTCGAAGGCGTGGTAGCCGATGCGGTCGTAGAGTTCTTCGCGGGTCTGCATGGTCTCCACCACATTGCGCTGGTGGCCATCGCGGCGCACCGCCTGGTAGACGTTCTCGGCAGCCTTGTTGGCGGCACGGAACGCCGACAGCGGGAACAGCTGGATCGCGACGCCTGCCGAGGCCAGTTCATCGCGGCTGAACAGCGGGGTGGCGCCGAATTCGGTGATGTTGGCCAGCACCGGCACCTTCACCGCGTCGACGAAGCGGCGGTAGGTGTCCAGGTCGTAGGCAGCCTCGGCGAAGATGCCATCGGCACCGGCCTCGACACAGGCGATGGCGCGCTCGATAGCCTTGTCCACGCCGTCCACCTGGATGGCGTCGGTGCGCGCGATCAGGAAGAAGTCCGGATCGGTCTTGGCATCGGCGGCCGCCTTCACGCGGTCGACCATTTCACCCTGCGAGACGATCTCCTTGCCGGGGCGGTGACCGCAGCGCTTGGCGCCGACCTGGTCTTCGATGTGGCAGGCGGCCGCGCCGGCCTTGATCAGCGATTTCACGGTGCGCGCGATGTTGAACGCGCTCGGGCCGAAGCCGGTGTCGATGTCGACCATCAGCGGCAGGTCGCAGACATCGGTGATGCGGCGCACGTCCACCAGCACGTCTTCCAGGGTATTGATGCCCAGGTCCGGCAGGCCCAGCGAGCCCGCGGCAACGCCGCCACCGGACAGGTAGATCGCGCGGAAGCCGGCGCGCTTGGCCAGCAGGGCATGGTTGGCGTTGATCGCGCCGATCACCTGCAGCGGCGATTCGGCAGCCAGGGCCTCACGGAAGCGGGCACCGGCGGAGAAAGGGGTGGAAGCGGTCATGCGGCAATCCAGGTTGAAGAACGGATGGGTAGGCGCAAGCACCATGCCAAGCTGCAAGCGATTGATTTCACGGGGATGACCGACACGCAACCGCGAAACAAATGAAACATTGAAACAGATGTATCATGAAACACCCCGTCTGAACCCGCCGCCATGTACCTGCCCCGCTCACCCCTGCGCCATGCCGATGCCGACCCCGGCCGCCCGGTGATCTGGACGGTCAGCGTCTCGCGACTGACCGGCCTGCTCGGCGACGTCATTCCCGAGTTCGACCGCCGCGCGCGCATCGAGCAGATCAACCTCGGCTTCGAGGAAGCGGTGGAGGTGATCGGCCAGCGCCTGCGCCGCGAGCATTGCGATGTGGTGATTGCCGGCGGCTCCAACGCCGCCTGGCTGCGCGGCCGGTTGGAGCTGCCACTGGTGCCGATCCAGGCCAACGGCTTCGACCTGATGGAGGCGCTGGCGCGCGCGCGACGCATCGCCAGCCGCATCGGCCTGGTCACCCACGCCAGCGACGTGCCGGTGTTCAGCAACTTCCAGCAGAGTTTCGGCCTGGATATCGAGCATCGGCGCTTCGTCACCCGCGAGGACGCGCGCGACTGCATCGCCGACCTGCGCGCCAACGGCATCGAAGTGATCGTCGGCACCGGCATGGCCATCGACCACGCCGAACAGGCCGGACTGCCCGGCGTGCTGCTGTATTCGGCCGACTCGGTGCGACAGGCGTTCGAACATGCGCTGGAACTGACCCAGACTCTGGCAAGTTCCGGCAGCAACCGCCCTGCCCCACGCCGGCGCCCGGCAGCGCGTTCCGATGCGCATGAACTGCTCGGCGACAGCGACGCGATGGCGCGGGTGCGCGCGCAGATCGCGCTCTACGCCCCACATGACAGCACCGTGCTGGTCAGCGGCGAAACCGGCACCGGCAAGGAACTGGTGGCGCGCCAGCTGCACGCCGCCAGCGGTCGTCGCGGACGCTTCGTGGCGCTGAACTGCGGCGCCATCAGCGAATCACTGCTGGAAGCGGAACTGTTCGGCTATAGCGATGGCGCTTTTACCGGTGCGCGTCGTGGCGGCCGTGTCGGCCTGGTCGAGGCCGCAGACGGCGGTACGCTGTTCCTGGATGAGATCGGCGAACTGCCGCTACCACTGCAGACTCGCCTGCTACGTGTGCTGGAGGAACGTGAAGTGCTGCGCGTGGGTGCCACCGAACCGACACCGGTGGACCTGCGCGTGGTGGCCGCGACCCTGCAGTCGCTGGAACAGCGCGCGGCAGCCGGTAGCTTCCGGCGCGACCTGTACTACCGCCTGGCCGCGTTGCGTATCGCCCTGCCCTCGCTGCGTGCGCGGCGCGCGGATATCCCCTTGCTGGCACAGCACTTCTTCCGCCAGCTGCGCGGCATCGATGCGCCACTGGATGAGCATGCACTGGCGGTACTGACCACCGCCGAGTGGCCCGGCAACGTGCGTGAGCTGCGTAATCTGGTGGATCGCCTGCGCATCCACTGGCAGCCAGGAGAAGGCCTGATTGATGCTGCACGACTGCTGCAGTTGGCCCCCGAACTTATGAATGAAGGTGTCGCGGCATTGCCGGTGGAAAGCAACGGCAAGCGCCCGCCGCGTGCGCAGCTGGAGACGCTGCTGCAGGAACATCGCAATGATCGCGAGGGGATGGCGCAGGCGCTGGGCGTCTCACGCACCACGCTGTGGCGCTGGCTGCGCGCGGAGGGGTTGTAACCACTCGTTGCCTGGTGGGTGCGAACCTTGGTTCGCACCGCTCTTCCGTCAAGCATCTCATCCACGCATGGCGTGGATCTACCGGAACACACCAAATGCTACAGGCGCACTCCGGCTGCGCGCGGACGAGGCGCACTCACCGTACCCAACGCGCCTCGATGGCGAACCGGCCGCTACCCACCGCCGCAATCCAAAGCAGCAGCACTCCAAGCGGCACTTCGCTCAGGTAGAAGAACCAGCTCAACCAATCCGGCACGCTCAATCCTGCGGGAATGCGTGCGATGCCATCCGTCAATGCGGCCACCGCGCAGATGCCCGCCAGCAGCAATGCCGAAGGGCGGCTCAGCAGCCCCAGCACCAGCAGTCCGCCGGCAATCCATTCAATCGCGCCCAGCACCGGCGCACTGAACACCGGGAACGGAATCCCCGCATCGACCAGCGTATGCACCATCCGCTCGCGTCCCGCATCGGTGAACACCTTGTTCCAGCCGGACACACAGAACATCACCCCGGCGACAATGCGGGCGAGCAGCAGCAGGAGTGCTTCCATGCCAACACGCGGGGATGGCACGGCAAACATGCAACGCCAAGAAGGCATGGAAACTCCGGAAGTCGAGGGTATCCCGCTGAGTGTGCCGGTTGCGGGCCTGCTCGCAGATGAAGCGATCCGGTCCGAATGCGACAACCCAGAATGCGCGCGCTCTGCAACAGCCCTTCAGTTCAACAGGAGGCCCGTACCTCACTAATCAGACTACCTATCTTCGCAAGACAGCTGCTCAGCCTCACCACCATCAAACTTTACTTGGCAATAGAGCCTTCTCTCACCCAAAGGTCTGAAGGGAGTCGCGCTAACCTCGAAAAATAGTCCATCGTCGGTGAACACGCCGCGCTTGAATTTAACATCAACAAATTCAGCAGCAATGTCCTTGCCCTCCAGATTGCAGAGCCTTTTCTCGACCTTAACCTTCGCTACATCGCCAGGCACAAGGTTCTGCACGGTAAGACAGGCGTCCTCAAACATTGTCAGATAGCGCACTACCTGCCCATCCACAATCCCGGTATCCGCCGTCAGTACCAACCGATAGTCCAGATCCTTCGATTCCGCTCTTCCCGATTGGAGGACGAGAAAGGCAAACGACACGAAGGCCAAAGCCAACTTCGACACTCCACTTCTCCTCAGCTTTCATCAGTTCGCGACCGCCAAAGGCGCAACTATGCATTCTCTTCACACTACGGTGAATTATCAGCTGCAATCAGACGACCTTACTTCGATCTCTGCGAGAACAAGCGGGAACACTAGCTCTCTCGCCAGCGCAGCAAAAAGCACTGCAGAGAGGCAACTTCAGGTCGAGTGGCGTCCCAACTCGTTGGATGCATCCTTCGAAGGGCCGCGATGACGAAGTGGTCACAGATGAAGCGAGCCGGTCCGAATGCGACAGCCAGCTCCAGTGGAATCGAGCTTGCTCGAGTGCGGTACTGAAGCAACATCAGTCGAGCATGGCTCGACTCTACAAAAGCATGGGCTACCTAGGCGGTTCGGCATCCAGTGCCATGCAAAAATACACCACGCGCTCGGTTTCCTCGAAGCCGCAGGCGCGGTGCGCAGCATGCGCGTGCACATCCTCCACGCGGCTGTCAGACGCAAGCTCACTGCAGCCCGCCGCACGCGTCCAGTCCTGCACTGCCATCAGCAACGCACGGCCCACGGCATGGCCCTGCCAAGAAGGCTGCACGTACCAGCCTTCCAGGAAGCCGACTGGCGAAGACTCGGTGCCATTCACATAGTCATGGCGCAGGCGTACTTCGGCAAAGCCCACCGCTTCGCCACCGGCCAGACAAGCGAGGAATACCGCGCCTTCGGCATCGGCCAGCGACTCCGCCAGTTCCTCCAACGGATCATCGGCATCGGGCCACAGGCCGAGACGCAACTGCGCCCACGCGGCCGCATCGGCCGGCGTGGCCTGGCGGATGGTGGGCGCGCTGTCGATCACGGGTACAGCAGGCGCTTGCTCCAGCGCCCTTCGGCACCGGCTTCATAGCACCAGCGTTCGTGCAGGCGGAACTGCGCGCCGTACCAGAACTCGATGCGGTCAGGCACCACGCGCAGGCCGCTCCAGCCGTCCGGACGCGGCACGTCCTTGCCTTCGAAGCGGGCTTCGATCTCGGCCACGCGCGCGTCGAATTCCTCGCGCGTCGCCAACGTCTTCGACTGCTGCGAGGCCCAGGCACCGATCTGGCTCATGCGCGGGCGGCTGGCGAAATAGGCGTCGGCCTCGGCATCGGCAACCTGCTCGACACGGCCTTCGATGCGCACCTGGATGCCGGCCTCGCGCAGGCTGCGCCACAGGAACAGCAGTGCGGCCTGCGGATTGGCCTGCAGCTCCTGGCCCTTGTGGCTGTCCAGGTGGGTGTAGAAGACGAAGCCACGCTCGTCGAAGGCCTTCAGCAGCACGGTGCGCGCCGAGGGACGGCCCTGCGTATCGGCGGTGGCCACGGTCATCGCGTTCGGCTCGACCTCGCGGCTCTGTTTGGCCTCTTCGAACAGGCCGGCAAACGTGGACAGGGCTTCGGCGTACAGGTCGCTCATGATTGCGTTCTTCTCACACGGATTGGGCTATTGTGGCTGCATGGCCGCTGCTGCGTATATGCCCCAGGTGAAAGGATTCCCCGAAACATTGGCCGAACAGGCGCTGGATGATGCGCTGGGCAGCGGTGCAGCGGTTCCAGTATTGGCGATCAGCGGCCTGCAGGGGAGCGGCAAATCGACGCTGGCCGCGCAGGTGGTGGCGCGTGCCCAGGCACGCGGCCTGAACGCGGCCACGCTGTCGATCGATGATGTCTACCTCACCCGTGCGCAGCGCCAGCGACTGGCCCGCCAGGTGCATCCGCTGCTGATCACCCGCGGCCCGCCCGGCACCCACGACCTGCCGCTGGCCCATGCCGTGCTGGACGCGGTGGCCGCACGCCAGCCCTTCGCCATGCCGCGCTTCGACAAGCTGGCCGACGAACGCCTGCCCGAAGCGCAATGGCCGCAGCTGCAACAAACGCTGGACCTGCTGGTATTCGAAGGCTGGTTCCTGGGCACGCCCGCGCAGGACGACGACGCGCTGGACAGCCCGCTGAACGCGCTGGAACGCGAGGCCGACGCCGATGGCCGATGGCGTCGCTGGTGCAACCAGGCGCTGGCCCGAGACTACCCGGCGCTGTGGCAGCGCTGCGACCGCCTGTGGTTCCTGCAGCCACCGGATTTTTCGGTGGTACCGCGCTGGCGCTGGCAGCAGGAACAGAACCTGCAGGCCGCGCAGCCGGGCCGGCACGGCATGAGCCGGCCACAGCTGGAGCGCTTCGTGCAGTACTACGAGCGGGTCAGCCGGCAGGCACTGCACGCCCTGCCCGCCTTGGCCGACCACGTGGTGGTGCTGGACGGCCAGCGCCAGGTACAGGACGTGCGCTGAGCGCGCCTATTCCACCAGGAACGTCACCCGCAGGTTGACCCGCCATTCGGTGATCTCGCCGCTGCCATTGGTGACCACCTTGGTCTCGTTCACCCAGGCGCCCTGGATGCCCTTGACCGTCTCGGAGACCTTCTTCAGCCCGCTGCGCACGGCGTCCTCCACGCTTTTGGGCGAGGAGGCGGTGATTTCGATGACCTTGGCGACCGTCATGACCTGTACTCCGGCTGGCGCGGGAGACCCCGCAGGAACGCCTACCCTGACGTGAAGAACGTAAAGGCAAGGGCACGGAGGTGTTAGCATCAGAGGGCATGAATCCTGCTCCGAACCTGATCCTGATCGGCCCGATGGGCGCCGGCAAAACCTGCATCGGCCGCCGCCTGGCCGAGCGCTTCACGCTGGACTTCGTCGATGTCGACCAGGCCATCGTCGATGCCGCCGGCGCCAGCATCCCGACCATCTTCGAGCACTCGGGTGAAACCGGCTTCCGCAGCCATGAGCGCGAAGCCTTGGCCCGTGTGCTGGAAGGCCGCGGCCAGCTGGTCTCCACCGGTGGCGGCGCCGTACTGGATCCGGACAACCGTGCGCTGATCGCCCAGCGCGGCTTCGTGGTCTACCTGCGGGTCAGCGTGGCCGCGCAGCTGGAACGCCTGGCCCGCGACAAAGGCAGGCCACTGCTGCAGCGCCCGGACCGCGAGCAGGTGCTGCACGATCTGGCCGCGCACCGCGACCCGCTGTACCGCGAACTGGCCGACCTCACCCTCGATACCGACCCGTATACCGCTGCCGACGCGACCGCCCACCTGGTGGTCAAGCTGGCCACGCAATGGCAGCGCCAGGACCTGACCGCATGACTTCCCCCGCCCTGTTGCAGGTCGCCGTTGGCGGCGACCGCCCCTACTCCATCACCATCGGCGCTGGCGCGCAGGCCGACGGCTCCGCGCTGGCCTCGCATGTGCGCGGCCGCCACGTGCTTTTGCTCAGCGACAGCGAAGTGGCTCCGCGCTACCTGGCCGCCGTGAAGCAGGCGCTGCTAGCCGCACGCCCCGACCTGATCGTCGGCGAGCACGTGCTGGCCGCCGGCGAAGCCTCCAAGACCCTGGCCGAATTCGGCCGCGCGATCGAAGCGCTGGCCGCGATCGGCGCCACCCGCGACGCCTGTGTGTTCGCCCTCGGCGGCGGCGTGGTCGGTGACCTCGCCGGTTTCGCCGCCGCCTGCTGGATGCGCGGCGTGGACTGCGTGCAATTGCCGACCACCCTGCTGGCGATGGTCGATTCGTCGGTGGGCGGCAAGACCGCGGTCGACATTCCAGCCGGCAAGAACCTGGTCGGCGCGTTCCATCCGCCGCGCGCGGTGATCGCTGATACCCGCGTGCTGGCCACCCTGCCGCCGCGCGAGTTGCGCGCCGGCCTGGCCGAAGTGGTGAAGTACGGCGCGCTGGGCGACGCGGTGTTCTTCGAATGGCTGCAGCAGCATGCCGATGCACTGCTCGCCAGCGAGGATGCAGTGCTGGCTGAAGCCATCGCGCGCAGTTGCCGGCACAAGGCCGCCATCGTCGAGCGCGATCCGTTCGAGAAGGGCGAGCGCGCCCTTCTCAACCTGGGCCACACCTTCGGCCACGCCATCGAGACCGAACAGGGCTACTCCGCCCCCGGCCGCGATGCGTTGAACCACGGCGAGGCGGTGGCGGTGGGTATGGTGCTGGCGGCGAAGCTGTCCACCGACCTGGGGCTGGCAGACGACGCCGACCGTGCGCGCCTGCAGGCATTGCTGGAACGCCTCGGCCTGCCGGTGGCGATCCCCGCAGGACTGGACCCGCAGGCCCTGCTCGGCCGCATGCGGCTGGACAAGAAGAACGTGGCCGGCCGCCTACGCCTGGTGCTGTGGCGTGGCATGGGCCGCGCCGAAGTGGTGCCGGACGTGGATGAGGCGGCGGTGCTGAAGGTACTGTCGGCCCGGTAGTGCCGGCCGCTGGCCGGCAATCCTGCCGCGCAGCCTGGTAGTGCCGGCCGCTGGCCGGCTTCCCCGTTGATGACATTGCCGACCAGCGGCCGGCACCACCGCGTTGCGGCCGGGGTCACCCTGGCCCCGCTACAATCGGCGCCATGCACGTCTACCTGCAACATCCCGACGCCGGTGCGCAGGCACCGCGCTTCCTGCGCCTGAGCCTGCAGCCGGATCTGTTCGGCGGCTGGGAACTGCTGCGCGAGAGCGGCCGCGTCGGCAGCCGCTCGCAGCTGCGGCGCGAGCTGTTCCTGCAGGCCGACGAAGCCCGCCATGCCTTCGAGAAGGCCCGCGATGCCGAACTGCATCTCGGTTTCCAGATCCTCTCGCACGGCGACTGACGCCGCTGCCAACTTTCGTCCAAGGAATGCCCATCGTGACCAGCCCTCTCCGCAACGATCGCCTGCTGCGCGCCCTGCGCCGCGAACCGGTGGACTGCACCCCCGTCTGGCTGATGCGCCAGGCCGGCCGCTACCTGCCGGAGTACCGCGCGACCCGGGCCAAGGCCGGCAGCTTCCTGGCCATGGCCAAGAATCCGGAGATTGCCTGCGAGGTTACCCTGCAGCCGCTGCGCCGCTTCCCGCTGGATGCGGCCATCCTGTTCTCGGACATCCTCACCATTCCCGATGCGATGGGCCTGGAGCTGTACTTCGTCGAAGGCGAAGGCCCGAAGTTCCGCCACCCGGTGCGTGATGAAGCGGCCATCGCCAGGCTGGCGGTGCCGGACATGGAACAGGACCTGGGCTACGTGATGGACGCGGTGCGCCTGATCCGCCGTGAGCTGGACGGCCAGGTGCCGCTGATCGGTTTCTCCGGCAGCCCGTGGACGCTGGCCTGCTACATGGTGGAAGGCGGCGGCAGCAAGGACTTCGCGCGGATCAAGGCGATGGCACTGAACCATCCGCAGGCCCTGCACCGCCTGCTGGAGGTCACCACCGAGGCGGTGATCGCCTATCTCGGCGCGCAGCGCGCGGCCGGTGCACAGGCGCTGCAGGTATTCGATACCTGGGGTGGCGTGCTGTCGCCGTCGATGTACCGCGAGTTCTCGCTGCGCTACCTGCAGCGGATTGCCGAGGGCCTGGAGCGCGGCGAAGGCAGCGAGCGCACGCCGCTGATCCTGTTCGGCAAGGGCACCGGCCTGCACCTGGAAGCGCTGTCGCAGACCGGCGCCGATGCGCTGGGCCTGGACTGGACCCTGGACCTGGACGAAGCGATGCGCCGCACCGGTGGCCGCGTCGCCCTGCAGGGCAACCTTGACCCGACCACGCTGTACGCCTCGCCGGATGCGATCGCCGCCGCTGCAGCACGCGTGCTCGACACCTATGCCGCCGGCAACGGTGGTTCGCGCGAGGGCCATGTGTTCAACCTCGGCCACGGCATGTCGCCGGACATGGACCCGGCGCACGTGCAGGTGCTGGTCGACGCGGTGCACGCGCACAGCCAGCGCTGAACAATGCCCATGCGGTTGCGGCGCGATGTTGATCGCGCCGTGACCCGCAGTGCGCGATCATGGCGTCCCCCACGCTGCACCGGCCGCACCCCATGTCCACATCGCCATCGACCTACAACCGCCAGCGCCCCCTGCTGTGGCTGGTTTCGTTGGCGATCTTCATGCAGATGCTGGACTCGACCATCGTCAACACGGCCTTGCCGGCGATGGCGGCCAGCCTGGGCGAGAGCCCGCTGCAGATGCAGTCGGTGGTGTTCAGCTACGCGCTGGCAGTGGCCACTTTCATCCCTGCCTCCGGCTGGATTGCCGACCGCTACGGCACGCGTCGTACCTTCCTGGTAGCGATCATCCTGTTCACCCTCGGCTCGCTGGCCTGCGCGCTGGCCCAGCACCTGCACCAGCTGGTTGGGGCACGTGTGCTGCAGGGTATCGGCGGTGCGATGCTGCTGCCGGTCGGCCGCCTGGCAGTGATGCGTTCGGTGCCACGCGAGGACTTCCTGCGCGCGATGAGCTTCATCGCCATCCCCGCGCTGGTCGGCCCGTTGATCGGCCCGACGTTGGGTGGCTGGCTGGTCGAGATCGCGTCGTGGCACTGGGTGTTCCTGATCAACCTGCCGATCGGCGTGATCGGTTTCATCGCCGCGATGAAGATCATGCCCGACCACTACGCCAGCCATCGCACCCGTTTCGACCTGCGCGGCTACATCATGCTGGCCTTTGCGATGGTGGTGCTGTCGCTGGCGCTGGACGGCATCTCCGGGCTCGGAACGCCACATGCGCTGGTGATGCTGATGACCGTGGCCGGCCTGGCCGCACTGGTCGGTTACTGGCTGCATGCCGCCAACTCCACCGCGCCGTTGTTCTCGCTGGCCCTGTTCCGCGTGCCCAGCTACCGCATCGGCATCCTTGGCAACCTGTTCTCGCGCATCGGCAGCAGCGCCATGCCGATGCTGATCCCGTTGCTGCTGCAGGTCGGCCTGGGCCTTGGCCCGATGAACGCCGGCCTGATGATGGTGCCGGTGGCGGCGGCCGGCATGGTGTCGAAGAAGCTGGCGGTGAAGCTGGTCGAGCGCTACGGCTACCGCCGCGTGCTGATGGTCAACACCGTGCTGGTTGGCCTGGCGATGGCCAGCTTCATCCTGATGACACCCGGCCAGCACCTGGCCTGGCGCCTGCTGCAGCTGGCCTTCTTCGGTGCGGTCAATTCCCTGCAGTTCACCGTGATGAACACCGTGACGCTGCGGGATCTGGACCGCGAGTTCGCCAGTTCCGGCAACAGCCTGCTGTCGATGGTGATGATGCTCGCCGCCGGTTTCGGTGCCGCGGCGGCCGGCAGCCTGCTGGCCGCGTTCGGCAATCACCTGGACAGCAACAGCGCCACCGCGGCACTGCATGCGACGTTCCTGTGCGTGGGCGCGATCACCCTGACCTCGACGATGATCTTCTGGCAGCTGCCGGACACCAAGCCGGAGCCACGGCAGGTCGAGCACGTCGCGGAGTGAGGGGGTTCGGCAGGGTTGCACCCTGCACCCGCCGAATCAACGTCAGCGTCAAAAGCGGGCATTCCGTGGAATGGCGGGGCGGTGTCGGATTGCGGGGACGCCGCAAGTACGTCCCTGTAGGCTTGGCAGCCGCATCCATGCGGCTGACACCCCGCAATCCGACACCGCCCCACCTCTGACAGATGGGCGCTGCTGTTGGTGGGTGTCGACCTTGGTCGACACATCGGTCAGATATCGAAATGTACATGGGGTCAGATCCATTTTGATATCTGACAGAGATTCGTCCACGCATGGCGTGGATCTACTGGAGACCGCGACGGGTCTGGAGGAGAGCCCCCTGAGTCAGGGGGCGGCCGCGAAGCGGCGGGGGTATGGGCGCTGGTAAGAGGGGCCCGCGTTTCGCGCAGCGAAGCGTGGGAGCGACAGCGCGCATGCGATGGCGTGTACCAGGGCCGCAGGCCCTGCCGAACCTACCTTCCCATCACCCGGGCGATCGCTTCCACCAGCAGTTCCCCGGTCACCGGCTTGCGCAGGAAGCCACCGATGCCGGCCGCCTCCACCTGCTGCTGCAGGTCCGGGTCGGTACGCGCGGTCACCGCCAGCAGCGGCAGCATGTAGCCCTGGTTGCGCAGATGCTGGGCCAGCTCGAAGCCGCTCAGGCCCGGCAGGTCGAGATCCAGCAGGCCGACGTCGAAATCACCGGCACTGATCTCACGCAGTGCCGCCAGCGCATGGCCCGCATGTACCACCTCGTGCCCGCGCGCACTCAGCAGCCCGCGCACCACATCGGCCACAGTCGCGTCGTCCTCCACCAGCAGTACCCGCAATGGCGGCATGTTGGCCGCGTCCTCGCGGTGCGTTTCACCATCTGCTTCGGCATCGGCATCGACCACCATCGGCAACGGCAACGTCACGCCGAAGCAGGTGCCGCGACCGAGCTGGCTCTCCACCTGGATCCGCCCCTGCATCGCGTGCGCCAGTTCGCGGCAGATCGCCAGGCCCAGGCCACTGCCGCCGTACTGCGCCGCGGTACGTGCACCATCGGCCTGCTCGAAGCGGCGGAACAGGCGTTGCTGTTGCTCCTGGCTGATGCCGGGGCCGGTGTCGCGCACTTCGAAATGCAGAGATCGCAGCTCGGCGTCGCTGCGCGCGTGCAGGGTGATGGTGCCGCGGCTGGTGAACTTGACCGCATTCGAGAGCAGGTTCAGCAGGATCTGCCGTACCCGCATCGCATCGCCGGTGGCCTGCAGGCCGGGCGGCAACTGGTTGTCGAGGGTGAAGCGCAGGCCCTTCTGTGCAGCCAACGGGCCCATCAGCGCCGCCAGGTCCTGCAGCAGGCAGCTCAGCGCGAACGGCTTGGACTGCAACTCCAGACGGCCCGATTCGATCCGCGCCAGGTCCAGCGCATCATTGACCAGATGCAGCAGGTGCTCGCCGGCGTGGCGGATTGATTGCGTATAGCCGCGCTGCTGCGGATCCAGCGGTGAGGACAGCAGCAGCTCGCTCATGCCGAGCACACCGGTCATCGGCGTGCGGATCTCATGACCAAGGTTGGCCAGGAAGCGGGTCTTGGCCGCCGACGCCTGTTCGGCCAGCTCCTGCTTGTGCAGCGCCAGCTGATAGGCGTGGCGACGCTGCAGGCGGCGACGGTACAGCCAGGCGAACCAGCTGGTCAGCAGCAGCGCGAACGAGGCCAGCACCAGCAGGCCGGACAGGCTGCGCCACCACGGTGGCTGCACGCGGAATTCCAGGCTCTGCACCCGTGACCAGACATGGTCGGCCGACCGCGCCTGCACTTCCAGCCGATAGCTGCCCGGTGCCAGCCGCGAGAACAGGCGCTCACCGGCCGGTCCCACTTCCACCCAGTCCGGGTCATAGCCGGCCAATCGGTAACGATAGGTATTGGACGCAGAATCGGCGAACGACAACAGGCGCGCGACGATGCGCAGATCGCGGTCGCCATCGGCGATCTGCAACGGCGTGTCGTGGGTGAGGTCCAGCACCTGCTCGTTGCGGCGCACCTCCACCCGCTCGATCACCAGCGGCGCACGCCGCATCGAGGGCCGCACCTGCTCCGGGTCGAACACCACCACACCGGCCGGCGTACCCGCCACCAGATGGCCGTCTCCCGACATCACCAGCGTGTGCTCGCGGAATTCCTGGCTCGGCAGGCCGTCATGCACGCCATACAGGCGCACGCTCTGGCCATCGGCGCCGATGCGCACCAGGCCACGCGCGCTGGTTGCCCACGCCACCCCCTGTGCATCGACCACCAGCCCCGAAGCGGAGATCGCCGGGTAGCCCTGCTCGGCACCGATCACGGCCTGCCGCTCCAGCCGGCCCTGGCTCCAGCGGTAGCGCGACAGGCGGCCATCCTCGGACAGCCAGACCTGGCCATCGCTGCCCACGTGCAGTGCATGGATCGCGGTCGCCGGTGCGCCCGGCACCGGCTGGAAGCGCTCGCTTTCCGGCAGCCACTGCAGCAGGCCTCGGCTGCTGGCCAGCCAGATATGGTCCTGCGGCCCGCATTCCACATCGAGATTGAGCTGGCCCTGCTGCAATCCGCGCTGGCCATTGTCCAGCTGGCGCCGCAGGCGCCCATCCAGATCGCGCTGCTGAAGACCCGACGGCAGCATCAGCCAGAGGCTGTCACCATCACAGGTCATCATCGATTCGATGACCCCTTCCATGGTCGCGTCGGCGCCGGCATCCCGGCCCCAGCGGCGCAGATCACGCCGCTTCGGGTCGTAGCGCAGCAGCGCGTCGTTGGAGCCGATCCAGACCTGGCCGCGACGATCCTCGCGCACCGAGGTCAGCCAGTGCATGCCGTTGACCCAGGTGCGGTGCTGTTCGATGCGGCCGGTCTTCGGATCGAAGCGGTCCAGCGCGCCGTGGCTGCCGACCGTCCAGATGCCGCCGTTGCTGGACGGGCTGGTACCCAGCACGAAGGCATTGCGCAGCGAGCGCGGGTCGTCCTCCAGCCGCGACAGCACCGAGAACTGCCACCAGCGCGGCAGCAGGTGCCACAGGCCAGCGTTGGTGCTGGCCAGCCAGATGCCCCCCTCGCGATCCTCGTAGGCGCCGGTCCAGTTCGGGCGTACCGGGCCACGCGCCACCGCGCTGTACAGCGGCACGGCCTGGTACTGGCCATCGACCGCGCGGCCAAGGCCGGTGCGGGTGTCCAGCCAGTGCCCGCCCTGCTCGTCGCGCAGCATCATGCCCAGCACCTGTTCGCCTTCGGGCAGCTTCCAGGACGGTGCCTCGAAACGACCATCGGGACGACGCACGATGGCACCGGCCATCGTGCTGATCCAGAGGCTGCCATCGGGCTCGGCCGTCAGGCCATTGATCAGCAGGCTGGGAACAATGCCGGCACCAACCCGTTCAAAGTCCGTGCCGGTCCAGCGCGCGACGCCATGCTTGGTGCCGATCCACAGGCTGCCATCGGCCAGGGTTGCCAGATAGGGCACCGATGCGGCCGGCAGACTGCGTGGGTTGTTCGCTTCGGGCAGGAAGCGCTGCAGCCGGTCCTGGTTGTCCAGGCGGTACAGACCACCTTCGTGGGTGCCGAACCAGACTGAACCATCCGGCGTGGTGGCCAGGCTCCAGACCGTGTTGGTGCCCATCAACGGCTGGCTGCTGCGGTCGTAGAAATGCAGCTGGCGACGATCGGCCGACATCCGTACCAGACCGGCGTTCTCGGTGCCGATCCAGAGCTGGTTGCGGGCATCGACCAGCACCGTCCAGATGCGGTTGTCGCGCAGGCCGTCTTCCGAACGCCAGATCCGGTAGTTGCGCCCATCGTAGCGGGCCAGACCGTCGTTGGTGGCGATCCAGAGGTAACCGTAACGATCCTCGGCCATGCGGTTCACGGTATTGGACGGCAAGCCGTCGAACACCGTCACCTGACGCGGGCTCGGTGGCACCGGCTGCGCCGCAGCGGGCGACAGGCAGCACAGGAGGACCAGCAGCAGCATCGCCGCCCGCAGATACACCACCGATTGCCTCCTCACGCTGCTTCTGATGATTCCCGCACTACGGGCGTCGGCATGGTAAACCGAAAGTCGCGCCGTTCACGCCCGGCGCTGGCGCATTCAAAGGGCGGTTTGTCGTTTTGCGCGCGCCTGGGCAATGGCAGTCACCAGCATGTCACCGGTCACCGGCTTGCGCAGGAAGCCATCGAACCCAGCCGCCAGGACCTGGGTCTCGGCGTAGGCATCGGAGCGCGCGGTGACCGCCACCAGGGGGAGTTCATAGCCCATGGTGCGCAGCTGGCGAGCGATGGCGGTGCCGTCCAGCGCGGGCAGATCGAGATCGAGCAGGCCCACGTCAAAACCATCGGTGGCAATCTCCGAAAGCGCGCCCAGGCCATGCAGCACGTGCACCACGTCGTGACCACGGCCACGCAGCAGGCCGGCGATGACCTCGGCCACGGTCGCGTCATCTTCCACCAGCAGGATGCGCAGCGGCGGCAGCACCGGCAGCACCGGCGACTCGCCCGGCGCATTGGCGGCCTGCCGGATCCAGGGCAGCGGCAACCACACCCGGAATCGCGCGCCCTTGCCCGGCTGGCTGTCCACTTCGATGCGTCCGTTCATGGCCACGGCCAGCTCCTGGCAGATCGCCAGGCCCAACCCGCTGCCGCCATAGCGCGACGCGGTGCGCGGGCCGTCCGCCTGTTCGAAGCGATGGAACAGGCGGTCCTGCTGTTCGGCGTTGATGCCCGGGCCGGTGTCATGCACTTCGAAGCAGAGTCCGCCACCGTTCTCTTCCAGGCGCACGGCCAGGCCGACGTGCCCGCGCTCGGTGAACTTGATTGCATTGCCCAGCAGGTTGAGCAGGATCTGCCGCACGCGCATCTCGTCGCCGCTGACGCTGATCGGCCCCAGCGGATCGCCCCCACGCTGGAACCCCAGGTTGCGCTGCTTCGCCATCGGCTCCATCAACGCCTGCACCTGGTCGAGCAGGCCAGCCAGATCGAACGGGCGCAGGTCGAGCTCCAGCCGGCCGGCCTCGATGCGGGCCAGATCCAGTGCGTCATTGACCAGCCGCAGCAGGTGGCTGCCAGCCTGCTGGATCGAGCCTGCATAGCTGCGCTGCACCGCATCCAGCGGGGTGGCCAGCAACAACTCGCTCATGCCGAGCACACCGGTCATCGGCGTGCGCACCTCATGGCCCAGCGTGGCCAGGAACCGGCTCTTGGCCTGGGAGGCCTGCTCTGCCAGTTGCTGCTTGTGCACGGTCAACTGCCATTGCTGGCGGCGGCGCAGGCGCGCACGGATCGACCACACCAGGATAAGCAGCAGCAGCGAGCCGATCAGCAGGTAGCCGAAGATCGCCATGCCGCTGCGCCACCAGGGCGGCAGCACCTTCACCTGCAACCGCTGTGAAGGCGTCCACGTGCCACTGGCCGTTGCCGCCTGGACTTCAATGACGTAGCTGCCGGTCGGCAGCCGCGACAGCGTGCGCTGGCCGTCACCGCCCTGCTCCACCCAGTTCTGGTCGTAGCCCTGCACCCGGAAGCGGTAACGGTTGCCCTGCGGATTGGCATAGGAAAGCAGTCGCGCATCGATCTGCAGATCACGATCATCCGGCCCCAGCAACAGCGTGCCGGTGGTCGGCAGCGGTTGCCAGCCGCGGGAATCATCACGCCGCACGCGGACCTCGGCGATCACCAGCGACGACGGCGGCAGCACCGCATCGGCAGCATTCACATCGAACACGACCAGGCCGGTCTGGGCCACCGCGAGCACGCGACCATCGGCATTCACCGCCGGCGGCCTGCTGGTGAACTCGGCGTCGGGCAGGCCATCGCGTTCGTTGAACTGCTGCAGGCGGCGCGTCTTCGGGTCCCACCGCAGCAGGCCACGTGGCGTGGTCGCCCACAGGCGGCCGTCTTCGGCCAGCGCCAGTCCTCCCATGCTGACCGAGGGTACGCCAGCACTGCCATCGATGCGCTGGATCAGGCGCAGGCTCATGCCATCCCATTGGTAGCGTTCCAAAGCCCCCTGCCGGGCCAGCCACAGCTGCTGTGGATCCACCCACACCAGATCGTAGATCAACCCGCGCGAAACGCCCGGCACCGCTTCGAAGCGCCCGGCCTGTTCACGCCAGATCCCCATGTCGCCCATCACCCAGGCCTTGCCCTGGGCATCAAAGCGGATCTGCTCGACCGGTGAATCGGCGGTCTTGCGGAGATCCTCCAGCGGATAACTACGCAGCACGCGGCCATCGGCGCTGCGCTGCTGCAGGCCCAGGTTCATCACCGACAGCCAGACCGTGCCATCGGGGGCCTGCCGCATCAGATCGATGCGCTGGCGCAGATCGGCTCCCCCATCGATATGCCAATCGTGCAGCGCGCGGGTGGCCGGGTCGTACACGCTGATGCGGCCGGCACGCCCCAGCCACAGGCGCCCGTCCGGCCGCGGCAGCACCGACCACACCGCCCCGCTGCCGATCTCGCGATCGCTGGCCAGCAACTTCAGTACTCCCTGCGCGTCCAGCTGGTACACGCCATGCGCTGAGCCGACGTAGTAATTCCGGCCATCACTGGCTGCACTCAGCAGGTACTGGCTGTCCAGCGGCTTGCCGTCAAGCTGGTTCCAGATCGAAAACCGGCGCCAGTCCGGCGGCAGGTAGGCCAGGCCCTGGGTCAGCAGCGCCACCCACAATCCGCCCTCATGGTCCTGCATCAGATCAAGCACACCGCTCTGGGCAGTGAGGAAGCCACTGCCGCGGTCGCCGTCGAGCCGCCGCAGCATGCTGGCATCTCCACGCAACAGGCCATCGGAGGTGCCCGCCCAGTAACCGCCCTGGCGATCGGCCAGCACCAGTGCCGAACGCAGGTGTGCACTGTCGGCCCAGCGCGGACGGCTGACCCGGTCCTGCGCGTCGATACGGTAGAGGCCGTCATTCTGGCTGCCGGCCCAGATCGAGCCATCGGGGTCGCGGCTCAGCCGCAATACACTCAGCGCCCCCAGTTCGCGCGGCGCGACAGCCTCGAATCCAGTCCCGTTCCAGCGCGCAATGCCCGCCTCGGTGCCGATCCACAGTCGCCCCTGCGCGTCGACAAGGCTGCTGTAGATGGTATTGCTGGGCAACCCGCCAGGACGGGCCGGATCATGCTCGAAGAAGCGCAGGCTGCCGTCTTCACCGAAACGGCAGACGCCATGGCCACTGGTGCCGATCCACAGTGCATCCTCGGCGTAGGCCAGCGTCCAGAACTGGCTCATGCAGGGGCCGTTGACCGCATCGAAGGTCTTGAAGCGTTCGCGGTCGGCATCCAGCCGGGCCACGCCCTTGCCATTGATGCCGACCCAGACGCGGTCCAGGGGATCGACCAGCAGGGTCTCGATCTCGTTGCCGGGCAGCGAGCCCGGCTGCTCCGGATCATGTTCCCAGACCCGCAGGTTGCCGCCGTCATAGCGCACCAGGCCACCATCGGTGGCCGCCCAGATATGGCCCTGGCGGTCCTCGGCCAGCGCCAGCACCATGCGCGAGGGCATGCCTTCAGCTGCACCGAAACGGCGCAGGCGCGGTGTTTCCGCCATGTCGAGGGCCGTGGCCGCCGTGGCGAACGCCATCAGCAGCAGCCCCATTCCCGCCATGCCTCGGCACCACAGGCGCCAACCGCTCGTCATCCTGAACCCCCTGTCCTGTCCCGATTGTCACACAGGGCCGGGTTCATGGCTGCAACAGCCTGTTTCCACCGGTGGACCCACCACGAACTGTTGCAGCCATGCACGCAACGTTGGCGGGGGGCTGTGCGTATGATCGCAACGTCCCCCTTCCGGAGCACGCCATCGATGCGTCCCTGCCTGGCCCTGCTGCCGATGCTGCTCGCCACCGCCCCCGCCTGGGCGGATGCAGATACCTATCGCCTCGATCCGGTGCATACGCGTGTGCTGTTCACCATCGACCACGCGGGTTACTCGCAGGCGATGGGTACGGTCTCCGGCAGTGAGGGCCGCCTGCAGTTCGATCCCGACAACTGGCGCGAGGCCACACTGGATGTCGAGGTCCCCGTGTCGCGATTGGACCTTGGTGATGCCAAATGGAACCAGGCCACGCTGGCCCGCAGCCTTCTGGATGGCGAGCGTTTCCCGAAGGCACATTTCGTCTCCAGCCGGGTCGAACCGATCGATGCCAAGCGTGCGCACGTGATCGGTACCCTGACCCTGCGCGGCGTCAGCCAGGAAGTCACCCTGGACGTGACCCTCAACGCCATCAAGCGCTACCCCCTTCCCCCGTTCCGACGCACCGCCGGTTTTTCCGCCAGCACCACGCTGAGCCGGCGCGCGTTCGGCATCACCGCCTGGCCGGGCGTCATCGGTGATGCAGTACAGCTGAGGATCGAGGCTGAAGCCACCCTCGACCGCAGCGACGCCCCGGGAACTCCCGCTCCCGTTCCGCACTCCGACCCCAAGACGGCCCGCTAGAGGACCTTTCATGACCGCCAAGAACACCCCCGCCGCCTGGGGGAGTGTCAGCCAGATCCTGCATTGGTTGATCGCACTGCTGATCCTCGCCCTGGGCGTGGTCGGCCTGACCATGGGCGAACTGCCCAAGACGCCCAAGTACTTCTGGGTCTACACCGCACACAAGTCGATCGGCATCACCGTACTGGCGCTGGTGCTGTTCCGCCTCGGCTGGCGCCTGTACGCCGGCGCCCCCAAGCCGGTGCCGGGCGTGCCCAGCTGGCAGGAGCGCATCGCCAGCGCCACCCACGTGCTGTTGTATGTGCTGATGTTCGCCATCCCGCTGTCGGGCTGGCTGTACGACTCGGCCAGTGGCCTGCGCCCGTTCCGCTGGTTCGGCCTGGTTGATGTGCCCAAGCTGAGTGGCCCGGATCCGCAGGTCGTCGCGGTGTCCCACGCCATCCACGAATACGGCTTCTGGCTGTTGATCGCGGTGGTGCTGGCCCATGCCGGCGCTGCCTTCTACCACCACCTGTTCCAGCGCGATGCAACGCTGTCCCGCATGTTGCCGCGCGGCTGGCTCGCCTCCCCTCAGAAGGACTGACCGATGAACCTGAAACTGACCACTCCGGCCGCCGTGGCCGCCGCCCTGGCCGGCATGCTGGCCACCGCCCCGGCGCTCGCCGCGGACTACGCGCAGGCCCCCGGCGCCGGCTCGATCCTGGTGTTCGCCACCAAGTACGACGGCGAAGTGTTCACCGGCAGCTTCCCGGGCTTTGCCACCAAGCTCAGCTTCGACCCGGCCAACCCGGCCGCCGGTTCGCTGGACGTGGTGATTCCGCTGGCCGGTGCCAAGAGCGGCAACAGCGACCGCGACTCGACCCTGCAGACCGCCGACTTCTTCAACGTCGGCAAGTTCGCCACTGCGCGTTACACCGCCAAGGGCTTCCGTGCGGTGGGCAACGACCAGTTCGCCGCCGACGGCACGCTGGAGCTGCGCGGCGTCAGCAAGCCGGTCACCCTTACCTTCACCTGGAAGCCGGGCACCCAGCCGGTGTTGACCGGCAAGGCCACCGTCAAGCGCCTGGACTTCGGCGTCGGCAGCGGTGACTGGGCCGACACCAAGACCATCCCGGACGAAACCGCGATCAGCACGATCGTGAAGTTCGACGCGAAATGATCAACGGGCCGGGGCACCGCCCCGGCCATCATCTCCGGTAGTGCCGGCCAGCGGCCGGCACTACCGTTCGACGGCCAGCCAGGCTTGAACCGCAGCCGCGTCGAACGGCCAGTCCAGCTCACGGTCGCCGCGCTCGTCGCGCAGCACCGGCACCCGCGCGCCGTAGCGCGATTCCAGCGCTGGCTGGTCATCCAGGAACACCGATTCGAATTCCGGCGCCCGGGCCTTGGCCAGCTCGGCCAGCGCCATGTCGCACAGGTGGCAGTCGTCACGCTGGAACAGAGTCAACACCGGCAGGGTCCCCTTGGTGGAAATGCTGCGCCGCAGCCATTGAAGTGCGGCGTGAACCGCTAGAATAGCGGTCTCTTCCGGTACCCGCAGTACGGCAACCATGGCTGTCAGCACGTTCGACGTTTTCAAGATCGGCATTGGCCCGAGCTCCTCGCACACCGTCGGGCCGATGAAGGCCGCCGAGCGATTCATCCACCGCTGGCTGCTCGACCCGGGCCGCCTGCACGAGGTCGCGCGCATCCGCGCCGATGTCTATGGCTCGCTGGCGCTGACCGGCCGCGGCCATGGTACCGACAAGGCGATCCTGCTCGGCCTGGAAGGGCAGCGGCCGAACCTGATCGACCCGGACATCATCCCGGCCACGCTGGAGCGCATCCGCAGCAGCAAGCGCATCCAGCTGATGGGCCAGCACGAGATCGCCTTCGACGAGAAGCGCGACCTCGGCATGAACAAGCGCCAGAAGCTGCCGTACCACACCAACGGCATGCGCTTCACCGCGTACAACGCCGACGACGAAGTGATCGCCACCCGCGATTACTACTCGGTCGGTGGCGGCTTCGTGGTCAACCAGGACGACGCGGCCGATGACCGCATCGTGCCCGACGAGACCCCGCTGCCCTACCCGTTCAAGAGCGGCGACGAGCTGCTGGCGCAGACCGCACGCAGCGGCCTGAGCATTGCCCAGTTGATGTTCGAGAACGAGAAGTGCTGGCGCAGCGAAGACGAGATCCGCGCCAACCTGCGCGAGATCTGGAGCGCGATGCAGTCGTGCGTCGCGCGCGGCATCCGCGAGGAAGGCGTGCTGCCGGGTGGCCTGAAGGTCGGCCGTCGTGCACCGGCGCTGTACCGCGAGCTGTCGTCGAAGCCGGAAGCGGCGATGCGCGATCCGCTGACCACGCTGGACTGGGTCAACCTGTACGCACTGGCGGTGAACGAAGAAAACGCCGCCGGTGGTCGCGTGGTGACCGCGCCGACCAACGGTGCGGCCGGCGTGCTGCCCGCCGTGCTGCATTACTTCGACCGTTTCTGCCCGGGCGCCAACGAGCAGCGTGTGTTCGACTTCCTGCTGACCTCGGCGGCGATCGGCATCCTGTACAAGGAAAACGCTTCGATTTCCGGTGCCGAAGTGGGCTGCCAGGGCGAAGTGGGCGTGGCCTGCTCGATGGCGGCCGGCGGCCTGGTCGCGGCGCTGGGCGGCAACCCGAGCCAGATCGAGAATGCTGCGGAAATCGGCATGGAACACAACCTGGGCCTGACCTGCGACCCGATCGGCGGCCTGGTGCAGATCCCGTGCATCGAGCGCAATGCGATGGGTGCGGTGAAGGCGATCAATGCCTCGCGCATGGCGATGCGCGGCGACGGCAAGCACAAGGTGTCGCTGGACAAGGTGATCAAGACCATGCGCGATACCGGCCGCGACATGCAGGACAAGTACAAGGAAACCAGCCGCGGTGGCCTGGCGGTGAACGTCATCGAGTGCTGATGGCCGCAGCCAGGCATGGCCTGGCTCTACCCTGCAGCCGGGCATGAGCCCGGCTCAACATCGGACGACACCGTCACCGCGTTCCGGTTAGGCTCGGGGCTCCCCTACCCCGGATTGGCCCCATGCGCGTGATCGCTGCTGCCCTGCTTGCCTGCCTGCCGCTGTCCGCGCTGGCCGCGCCCACTTACGGGCCGCGGCTGGAGGGTTTCGACTACGGCTATCCAGTCAAAACGTTCGCGCTGGAATCACAGCGGCAGCCTGTGGAGATGGCCTATCTGGATGTCCTGCCCAAGCGCCGCGCCATCGGTGTGGTGGTACTGCTGCACGGCAAGAATTTCTGCGCAGCCACCTGGCAACAGACCATCGCACCGCTGCTGAACGCCGGCTACCGGGTCATCGCCCCGGACCAGGTGGGCTTCTGCAAATCCAGCAAGCCCGAACGCTACCAGTATTCGTTCGCGCAGCTGGCCGCCAACACCCATGCCCTGCTGCAACAACTGCAACTGGGGGATGTACCGGTGCACCTGGTCGGTCATTCGATGGGCGGCATGCTGGCGGTGCGCTACGCGCTGATGTTCCCGCAGGACCTGCGCAGCCTGTCACTGGTCAATCCAATCGGGCTGGAAGACTGGAAGGCGCTGGGTGTTCCCTGGCGCAGCGTCGACACGTGGTACGCCGGCGAAATGAACATCAGCTATGACAGCATCCGCCGCTACCAGCTGGACGTGTACTACGACGGCAAGTGGAAGCCGGCGTATGAAACGTGGGCGCGGATGCAGTCGGGCATGTATGAAGGCCCGGGCAAGCAGGTCGTTGCATGGAGCCAGGCACTGGCATCGGACATGGTGTTCAACCAGCCGGTGGTCTACGAACTGAAGAATCTGCAGGTGCCGACCACGTTGTTCATCGGCCAGAAGGACCGCACCGCGATCGGCCGTGACCTGGCGCCGCCTGCGGTGAAGGCGACGCTGGGCAATTATCCGGTGCTGGGCAGAGCAGCGGCGGCGGCCATTCCGGGCGCGACGCTGGTCGAGTTCGCCGAACTGGGCCATTCGCCGCAGGTGCAGGACCCGAAGCAGTTCAATGCGGCATTGTTGAAGGCGTTGAGGTCGCGTTGAGATTGCGGGCCCGCCGGGCATGGCCCGGCGAGCGCAGCAGCACGGACATCAACCCACGATCCGCAGCACGTCATCCAGCAACGCGGCCGCAGTGACTTCCGCACCCGCGCCCGGCCCCTGGATCAGCAACGGCTGGCGGCGGTAGCGATCACTGTGGATGGCCACGCGGTTGTCGGTGCCTGCACCCTGCGCCAAGGGGTGATCGGCCGGCAACTCGCGCAGGCCTACCTGCGCACCCTCGCCATCAACGCGGCCGACGAAACGCAGCACACGACCATTGTCGCGTGCCTGCTGCCAGCGCGCCTGCAGCGGCGCATCCAGCTGCTCAAGCGCAGCCACCGCATCCTCCAGCGGCAGCGCTGCCAGCGCTTCAGGCACCAGTGAATCCACCTGCACCTGCGAAGCATCCAGCGCCAGCCCGCTGCTGCGCGCCAGGATCAGCAGCTTGCGGCGCACGTCCTCGCCGGACAGATCCAGACGCGGGTCCGGTTCGGTATAACCGGCCGCCAGCGCCTCGCGCACCGCCGCCGAGAACGGCGATTGGCCGTCATAGCGATGGAACAGCCACGCCAGCGAGCCGGACAGCACGCCCTCGATGGCGTGGATGTGGTCGCCACCGGCTACCAGCGCGCGCAGGCTGCTCAGCAACGGCAGGCCGGCACCGACGGTGGCGCTGTCGCCATAGCGTGCGCCACTGTCTGCGCAGCTCTCGGCGATGGCCGTGGCACGTGCCAGCTGCGCACCGCGGCCCAGCTTGTTGGCGGTGACCACGTGCACCCCACGCGCCAGCCACTGCACGTGACGTGCGGCCACATCTTCGCTGGCAGTGGCATCGACCACCACGTCACCCCGTTCCAGCCCTTCGGCGCTCGCCCATGGCGGTGAGCTGAGACCGTCACGCGGTGCGCGTCGTGCCAGCTCCAGCGGCAACGCCAGATCACGGTCGATCGCCAGTGCGGTGCGCGAATTGGCCAGCCACTGCACGCTGGGCAGTTCCAACCCGCGTGCCTGCAACGCCTGGTAGCGCTGCACGAAGGCAGAGCCCACCGTGCCGGTGCCGAGCAGCGCCAGGCGTCCCACGCCCAGCGCAGGAATGTCAGCGGCGAGCGCGCTCATGCATCCACCACCTGTTTGCGGCGCGCAGCCGCATCGATCACGGCTTCGGCGCGCTGCAGCGCTGCGCCGAGATCAGCCAGCAGGTCACGCTCGGCCTCGATGCCGACCGACAGGCGCAGCAGGCCCTCGCTGATGCCGGCGGCCGCGCGCGCTTCGGCGGTCATCGCTGCATGGGTCATGGTGGCCGGGTGCGCGATCAGGCTCTCGACGCCACCCAGCGATTCGGCCAGGGTGAAACAGCGCAGGCCATCGACGAACGCACGCACCGCCGCATGCGGATCATCGCCGGCGCAGTGCGCCAGTTCGAACGACAGCATCGCGCCGAAGCCATTCTGCTGGCGCGCGGCGATGGCGTGGCCCGGGTGATCGGCCAGGCCCGGGTAGTACACCGCGCCGACTGCCGGATGCTGGTCCAGCAGGGCAACGATCGAAGCAGTGTTTTCCTGATGCACGCGCAGGCGCGCATCCAGCGTGCGCAGGCCGCGCAGGGTCAGGAAGGCATCGAACGGCGAACCGGTCAGGCCCAGTGCGTTGCCCCACCACACCAGCTGCTCATGCAGTGCCGGATCGCGCGCGACCACCGCACCACCCACCACATCACTGTGGCCATTGATGTACTTGGTGGTGGAATGCAGCACCAGGTCCGCACCGAACGACAGCGGCTGCTGCAGCGCCGGCGACAGGAAGGTGTTGTCGACCACCACGAGCGCACCGGCCTTGTGCGCGGCCTCGATGACGAAGCGCAGGTCGGTGATGCGCAGCAGCGGGTTGGACGGGGTTTCCACCAGCACCAGCTTCGGCTGCGTGGCCAGCGCCTGCGCCAGCGCGCGCGGATCGGTCAGGTCGGCGGTGACCAGCTCGAAGTGGCCCTTCTTCGCCAACGCGTTGAACAGGCGCCAGCTGCCGCCGTACGCATCGTGCGGAACCACCAGGGTGTCGCCCGGCTGCAGCAGCGCGTTCAACACCAGGTTGATCGCGCCCATGCCGGTGGCGGTGATGACGCCGCCGGCGCCACCTTCCAGTTCGGTCAGCGCTTCACCCAGCAGGTCGCGGGTCGGGTTGCCACTGCGCGTGTAGTCGTATTGGCGCTTGTTGCCGAAACCTTCAAAGCTGAAGTTCGACGACAGCACGATCGGCGGCGTGACCGCGCCATGTGCGGTGTCCCGATCGATGCCGGCACGGACGGCGGCAGTGGTGCGACTACAGGACGGCTCGTTGGCGTGCAGGCTCATGCGGACTCTCCAGAGGT
This sequence comes from Stenotrophomonas sp. 62841_Sma, assembly GCF_056482945.1. Taxonomy (NCBI): domain Bacteria; kingdom Pseudomonadati; phylum Pseudomonadota; class Gammaproteobacteria; order Lysobacterales; family Lysobacteraceae; genus Stenotrophomonas; species Stenotrophomonas sp. 62841_Sma. Next base: position 3,620,116 of record NZ_CM151224.1, read on the forward strand.
GCGGAAGGCGGTGGCGAGGATCGCGTCGATGCGATCGGTTTCTTTGAGGAAGGCATCGTGGCCATAGGGCGAGCGCAGCACGCGCAGGCTGCCGCGCGGGCCCAGCCCTTCGACCAGGCCGACCAGGTCGGCCAGCGGCACCAGGCGGTCGCCCTCCACGGCCACCACCACGGTCGGCGGCAGGATCGCGGTGGGGTCGACGCGGTGCAGGTCGATCGATTCGGACAGGCGCAGGTAAGCAGTCACCGGCGTGCGCGCGACGTACTGCGCACCGGCAGCGTCGAGATAGTCTTCGGCGGCCACGCGCACGCGGCCATTGATCACTTCCGGCGCGGCATCGAAGCGCTCGCCGAACTCTTCCGGGGTGCGGTAGCTGAGCATGGCGAACTGCCGGGCCAACGCCAGACCGTGGTCTTCGCCGCACTGCAGCTGGCCCAACGCGACCGCGCGGCGCTGCAATGCGCGCCAGGCGGCGGCATACGGATGCGGGCGATGCGCGCCACTGGCCAGCACCAACTGGCGCACGCGTGCACGGTGGCGGATCGCGAACTGCTGGCCGACCAGCGCCCCGTAGGAGTAGCCCACGAACGCCTTCAGCGTGCGGATGCCGAGATGGTCCAGCAGCAGCGCCAGTGCATCGGCCTGGTCGGCGGTATCGATCGGCACATCCAGTGCACCGTCGGCGCCGATGAAGTCGAAGGCCAGTACACGCAGCTGCTGCGGATCCAGCGCGCGCCCGCTGCCGACCAGGTCTTCGGCCCAGCCCTTCTCGCTGAACTGTGCATTGGACGCCACGTGGCGATGGGCGGAAATGCCACCGGCCAGCACCACCACCGGCGCATTGGCCGGGCCGACCCACTCATAGCGCAGGCGCACCGGGCTGGGGCCGGCGTGACGCATCGACAGCACCGCGGCGAACTCACCGCGCTCGGCATGCACGCGGTCTTCGACCGGCACGCTGACGGGGACAAAGGGTTCGGGGCGAAGCGCGGTACTGGCGGCGAAGCTCATGGCGGGATCCGGTTGGGGAATCGGCCATCGAGCCTTCGCGGGGCCCGCGTTCGAGATGCACGTGTGGTGCATGGTTCGAACCATCTTTCGGTGGACGCCACGGTCCCCGCAGGATTTGGCACCTACGCAGACGCTTTCGCATCCGCGGGCTGCCCCGGCTTCAAAGGGCCTGTCCCTCTGCCGGTCTCGATGGTGGAGCCACGATGCCAGCCCTTTCCGACACTGTCAATCCCTTCATGCGGATAAAGCGATGAATATTTTCAACGCGACTATGCGAAGGCGGTCGCGGTCGTCCTGTTCAGGATCGGCTACAGTCCCGGCGGTCCCTACCCTCTGGAACCACTGATGCTGCGCCTGCCCCTGACCTGCCTGCTGATGTCCCTGCTGGCGAGCACGACGGCCAGCGCCGGTGACTGGCGCCAGGGCTGGGGACTGGTGCCCAAGGCCGCCCCGGCCGCTCCGCCCTCCCGTGGCGAGACCGCGCAGAGCGCTGCGCCGATGGCCCAGCTGCGCCTGCAGCCGCTCGGCGAGCACTGGCAGGCCCGGGTCGACAACGCACTGGCCGGTCCGCTGCAGGTCGAACTGCGCGCCGCGCCCGGACGCCCGGTCGAAGGCCTGCCGGTGCAGTCGCTGATCCAGGGCGACAGCAGCCTGGTGGTCGGCCACCTGCCCGCCCCGTCCAACGGCCGCCCCCTGGACCTGCGCCTGCAGTCGGTGCCCGGCAATCCGGCCGCACAGGCCGAGGATGTCGCCTACCGCCTGCCGTTCGATACGACCCGCCCACGCGTGGACCAGGCGCCACAGGGCCGATTCAGCCACGATGACGAGGAAAACCGCGACGCGGTCGACTTCGCGCTGCCGGAGGGCACCCTGGTGCTGGCCGCGCGCGAGGGCACGGTGATGCAGATCCAGGATGGCTTCCGTGGCAACGGCCAGGACCGCGAACGTGATGGTGCCCGCGCCAACTTCATCCGTGTGCTGCACAGCGACGGCAGCATGGCGCTGTACGGCCACCTGCAGGCCGGCGGCATGCGCGTGCGTCGCGGCCAGGCGGTGGGGGCCGGGCAGCCGCTCGGCCTGTCCGGCAACAGCGGCTTCAGCAGCGCGCCGCACCTGCACTTCGTGGTGCAGGTCAACCGCGGCATGGGCCTGCGCTCGGTGCCGGCACGCATCTTCGCCGAACAGGGCCAACTGCAGTTCGCCCGCCAGGACGAGGTCGAGGGCGGCATCGGGCGCTGAACGGCCCCGGCCGGTATAATCGGGCGCTTATCTCTTTGAAAAGCGCCCCGGGCGGGCGCCACTGCCATGTCCGAAGTCGCCAACGAAGCGTCGCGTCGCCGCACCTTCGCCATCATCTCCCACCCTGACGCCGGCAAGACCACGCTGACCGAAAAGCTGCTGCTGTTCGGAGGCGCGATCCAGATGGCCGGTTCGGTCAAGGGCCGCAAGGCCGCCCGCCACGCCACCTCCGACTGGATGGCGCTGGAAAAGGAGCGCGGCATCTCCGTCACCTCCTCGGTGATGCAGTTCCCGTACGAAGGCAAGATCGTCAACCTGCTCGACACCCCCGGCCACGCCGACTTCGGCGAGGACACCTACCGCGTGCTGACCGCGGTGGACTCGGCGCTGATGGTCATCGACGTGGCCAAGGGCGTGGAAGAGCGCACCATCAAGCTGATGGAAGTCTGCCGCCTGCGCGACACCCCGATCATGACCTTCATCAACAAGCTCGACCGCGAGGGCAAGGACCCGATCGAGCTGCTGGATGAAGTGGAAACCGTGCTGGGCATCCAGTGCGCGCCGGTGACCTGGCCGATCGGCATGGGCCAGCGCCTGAAGGGCGTGGTCCACCTGCTGACCGGCGAAGTGCACCTGTACGAACCGGGCCGCAACTTCACCCGCCAGGACTCGACCATCTTCCCGTCCATCGATGCGCCCGGCCTGGCCGAGAAGATCGGTGCACAGATGCTGGCCGACCTGCGCGACGAACTGGAACTGGTGCAGGGCGCCAGCCATCCGTTCGACCTGGACGCCTACCGCGCCGGCAAGCAGACCCCGGTGTTCTTCGGCTCGGGCGTGAACAATTTCGGCGTGCAGCCGCTGCTGGACTTCTTCGTCGAACATGCCCCGTCGCCGCAGGCGCGTTCCACCACCGGCCGCGAGATCGCCCCGGAAGAGAACAAGCTGACCGGCTTCGTTTTCAAGATCCAGGCCAACATGGACCCGCAGCACCGTGACCGCGTGGCGTTCATGCGGGTCTGCTCGGGCCGCTTCAGCGCCGGCATGAAGACCTTCCACGTGCGCACCGGCAAGGAAATGAAGCTGGCCAACGCGCTGACCTTCATGGCCAGCGACCGCGAGATCGCAGCCGAGGCGTGGCCGGGTGATGTGATCGGCATCCACAACCACGGCACCATTTCCATCGGCGATACCTTCACCGAAGGCGAAGCGGTCACCTTCACCGGCATCCCCAACTTCGCGCCGGAACTGTTCCGCCGCGCACGCCTGCGCGATCCGCTCAAGCTCAAGCAGCTGCAGAAGGGCCTGGCCCAGCTGTCCGAAGAAGGTGCGACCCAGTTCTTCCGCCCGCTGACCAGCAACGACCTGATCCTGGGTGCGGTCGGCGTGCTGCAGTTCGACGTGGCCGCCTACCGCCTGAAGGACGAGTACGGCGTGGAAGCCACGTTCGAGCCGGTCAGCGTGACCACTGCGCGTTGGGTCCACTGCAGCAACGAGAAGAAGCTGGAAGAGTTCCGCGAGAAGAATGCGCTGAACCTGGCGCTGGATGCAGCCGGCCACCTGGTCTACCTGGCACCGACCCGGGTCAACCTGCAGCTGGCGCAGGAACGCTCGCCGGACGTGCGCTTCTCGGCCACCCGCGAAGCGGCGCATACGGTTTCGGTGGGCTGATGCCAGCGGGCCGGATCCCTTTCCGCAAGGAAAGGGCTCTGCCCCCGGCCGTCGCGGCTGGTTCATCCACGCATGGCGTGGATCTGCCGCTCACGGATTCATCGGCGCAACGCAGGGATTCACCCACCATACGGTGACGGGCGTGCACACGGCGGCCATCGCGGCGATGATAGGGGGACGCGGGTCCCCCTCCCCGTGAACGATGCCCATGCCCATGTCCACGACGTCCATTGCTTCGATCCGTGAAGAAATCGCCAGCGCCCTGACCCATGGCCTGGGCGCGGTGTTCGCCCTGGCCGCCAGCGCGGTGCTGATCACCCTGGCTGCGATCTACGGCGACGGCTGGCAGCTGGCCAGTGCGATCGTATTCGGTATCGCGCTGTTGCTGCTGTACACCGCCTCCACCCTGTATCACGCCATCCAGCATCCGGTCGCCAAGGGCCGCTTGAAGGTGTTCGACCACTGCGCGATCTACGTGCTGATCGCGGGCACCTATACCCCGTTCACCCTGATCGGCCTGCGTGGTCCGTGGGGCTGGGGCCTGTTCACCGCGATCTGGGCGCTGGCGCTGGGCGGCGTGGTGTTCAAGCTGTTCTACACCGGCCGCTTCAAGGTGCTCTCAACGGTGATCTACATCGCCATGGGCTGGCTGGTGGTCGTGGCGATCAAGCCGATGTGGGTTTCGATCGACGGCGGCACCCTCACCTGGCTGTTCGCCGGTGGCCTGTCGTACACGCTGGGGACCTACTTCTACCACCGTGAATCGATCCCGTATTCGCATGCGATCTGGCACCTGTTCGTGATCGGTGGCAGCGTCTGCCACTTCGTCGCGGTCACCATGCAGGTGCTGTAAACCAGCGTTCGAACGCGGCGTGTGCACACCACGCACATGGACGCTTCGCGCCCTGTCCACGAAGAGGGGGCAACCATGGCGGCGTGAATGCTGCCGCCTCCCCTGACGCAAAGCGCACGACCCGCTGGCGCCTCCGCCGCCCCGGCCCACGAGGCCGGCGCTGGCTCACGATCCTGATCTTCCTGCTGGCGTCACTCCTGCTGCTGATCGCGCTGTGGGACTGGAACTGGTTCAAGGGGCCGGTTGAGCGCGCGGTGCAGGCACGCACCGGCCGTGCGCTGCACATCGGGAACCTTGATGTCGACCTCGGCCGCACCAGTACGATCCGCGCCGATGCGATCACCTTCGCAAATGCCAGCTGGGCGAAGCAACCCGATATGGCCACCGCAGACCGCGTCGAGATCGACGTGCGGGTGTGGCCGCTGCTGCGCGGCAGCGTGCAGCTGCCCGAAGTACGCCTGACCCGGCCGGACGTGCTGCTGGAAACAGCGCCGCGCAAGGGCGACCCGGGCAATTGGAATTTCCTCGGTGGCAGCGCCGGTGGGACCAGCCCGCAGCTCAAACGGTTGCGCATCGATGACGGTCGCCTGCAGTTCCTCGACGCGCTCGGCCGTACCGATATCCGCGTGAACGTGCGCAGCGCCCAGCCGAAACAGGCCGATGCGGCGCCACCGCTGCTGGTACAGGGCAAGGGACACTGGCAGGGCAATCCGTTCACCCTGCGTGGCGGCACGGAATCACCGCTGGAGCTGACCGACAGCGACCATCCGTTCCGCATCCATCTCGATGGCCGAGCAGGCGCCACCCACGCGGTAGCCAGTGGCACGCTGACCAATCCCTTCCAGCTGCGCGTGTTCGATCTGCAGTTTGCGCTCAGCGGCCAGGACCTCGCCGACCTCTATCCGCTGCTCGGCATTGCCATTCCGCCGTCGCCACCCTATGCGTTGAACGGCCGGCTCAAGCGTGACCACAACGTCTGGCGCTACGACGCCTTCACCGGCAAGGTCGGCGACAGCGACCTCGGTGGCAATCTGCAGTTCGAAGTGGGCGGTGCGCGGCCGCGGCTGACCGCCACGCTGGAATCCAAGCGCCTGGACTTCGATGACCTTGCCGGCTTCGTCGGTGCCCCACCGAAAACCGGCCGCGGCGAAACCGCCAACGCCGAACAGAAGGCCGAGGCCGCACGGGTTGCCGCCCGCGCACGCGTGCTGCCCGACACGCCCTACAACCTCGGCAAGCTGCGCGCGATGGATGCCGACGTGCGCTGGAAAGCCCACCGCATCAACGCGCCATCGCTGCCATTGGATGACATGGATGCGCACCTGTTGCTGGATGACGGCGTACTGCGGCTGGACCCGCTGAACTTCGGCGTGGCCGGAGGCGATATCCGCAGCACGATCCGCATGGACGCGCGCCGTCCGCAGATCAGCACCGCCCTGAAGGCCAGCGTGCGCGGCGTGCAGCTCGGCCAGCTGTTTCCGGACGCGAAACTGGCCGAGCAGGCCAAGGGCGGCATCGGCGGCGAGGTGGACCTGAGCGGCCGCGGCAACTCGATCGCCGCGATGCTCGGCAGCAGCAGTGGCAAGGTCGGCCTGGCGATGGGCCGCGGCCATGTCGGCAACCTGGTGATGGAACTGGCAGGGCTGGACATCACCGAATCGCTGAAATTCCTGGTGACCGGCGACAAACAGATTCCCCTGCGCTGCGCCTTCGCCGACTTCGGCGTGCGCGACGGCCTGATGACCAGCCAGGCGCTGGCGGTGGACACTACCGATACGATCCTCATCGGCGAAGGCACGGTCAGCCTGCGCGACGAGACCCTGGACCTGCTGCTGAAACCGCGCCCGAAGGACAAGAGCATCCTGGTACTGCGCTCGCCGCTGCACATCTCCGGCACCTTCAAGGATCCCTCGTTCCGCCCGGACTTCAAGGCATTGGGGATTCGTGGCGCGGTGGCCCTGGCACTGGGCAGCATTGCCCCGCCGGCGGCGTTGCTGGCGACCATCGAACTGGGGCCGGGGAAGGATGCCGACTGCGGCGGGCAGTATGCGAAGTAGGTTTACAGCGTTGTTCGCGGCGCCTCTTTTCCCGCGCGTAGAGCCGGAGCAAGGCGACAGGCAGGACACGCCGTAAATACGTCCCTGTAGGCTCGGTCGGCGCATCCATGCGCCTCACGGTCCTGCCTGCCGCCTTGCTTCGGCTCCGGACAGGTTCCTGCGCGCGGAACGAGAGCGGAAATTCAAAGTCAGAAGAAAAAAGCAAATTCAAAAGCTGTTGCCAACCAAGGTTGGCAGCTACCAAAAGCAGATCGTCTGCGGCGAATCTCACCACGCTCGCGGCAATGTATCCAGAGGCAGAGGGCATGGGCGTGCAGGACCGTTGGCGCCATGGATGGCGCCATCGAGCCCCCATGGATGGGTTTACGGCGTGTCCTGCACGGCCATGCCCTCCGCCCTCCGACGTAGCAGGAAGGCGCTGCTTTGGCTTTGGCTTTGGCTTTGAGCTTCGAAAAGCGGGCCGGCGGGCCGCAGGCCCGCCAGCGAACAACTCACCCTGCCACGATGTACTGCTGCAGCTGATCCAGCTCGCGCCGCTGCGCATCGATCACCGACTTCACCAGGTCGCCGATGGAAATCACCCCCAGCACCTGTGCCCCCTCCACCACCGGCAGGTGGCGGATGCGGTAGTCGGTCACCAGCTGCAGGCAGTGCTCCACCTGCTCGCCCGGCGAGACCGTCACCACCTTCGCCGTCATGATCTCGGCCACCGCCGTATCCCGCGACGAACGATCACGCAGCACGATCTTGCGCGCGTAGTCGCGCTCCGAAAGGATCCCGACCAGCCGCGGACCGTCCATCACCAGCACCGCGCCAATGCCCTTTTCCGCCATCAACCGGATCGCATCGATCACCGCCGCATCCGGCGCGACCGCATGTACTTCAGGAGACTTGCCGTCCAACAGTTGCCGTACCGTGGTCATCTGCCTGCCCTCCGAGGGTGGGTTGCAGGGCCGAGTCTGCCACGGCGGATGCTAGCCACGCGTCAACCAGGTACAACGGGCGCTGCTTGGATTCCTCGTACAGCCGTCCCAGGTACTCGCCGATCAGGCCCAGCGCGATCAACTGCACCCCGCCCAGGAACAGGATCACCGCCATCATCGTCGGCCAACCCGCCACGCGGTCACCGTACAGGGCCGCCTTGGCAATCACCCACACGCCGAATACAAAGGCCACCGCCGCCGTTGCCAGGCCCATGTAGGTCGCCGCCCGCAGGGGAACGGTCGAGAACCCGGTGATGCCCTCCAGCGCGAAGTTCCACAGCCGCCACAGGCTGAACTTGCTGGAGCCGGCCACCCGCGCGTGACGGTGGTAGGGCACAGCAATACGCTTGAATCCGACCCAGCTGAAAAGGCCCTTCATGAAGCGGTGGCGTTCACGCATCTCGCGCAGCGCACTCAGCGCGCGTGGCGACAACAGACGGAAATCACCGGTGTCGGCAGGGATCGGCGTGCGTGACAGGCGACCGATCACCCGATAGAACGCCGCCGCCGTGGCGCGCTTGATCCAGGCTTCGCCATCGCGGGCCATGCGCGTGCCATAGACGTTGTCATGGCCCTCGCGCCAGCGCGCAACGAACTGCGGCACCAGTTCCGGCGGGTCCTGGCCATCGGCATCCAGGATCATCGCCGCGCCGTCGCGCACCAGATCCAGGCCGGCAGTCAGCGCGGCCTCCTTGCCGAAATTGCGCGACAGCTTCAACGCCGATACGCGCGCGTCGTCCTGCGCCAATCCTGCGATCACCTGCCAGGTACCGTCGTGGCTGCCATCGTCCACATACAGGATGTGGCCATCGATGTCGGGCATTCCGTCCAGCACCGCACACAGGCGGGGATGCAGGCACGGCAGCGCCTGCTCCTCGTTGTAGGCGGCGATGACGACAGTAAGGCGTTCGCGGTTCATGCCCGGATTGTACGTCGCCTGCAGGTGCACGGCCTGCCGCCCCGATGGCAGGTGTCCTCAGTCTTCCGACAGGTACGCCGCGCCGCCCAGCTGCCGAGCCTGGCGCTGGATCCATGCCGCGCGCCGCTGCACGTACGGCCCGGGCTTTGCCGCGTTGTAGCGCCGCGGTGCCGGCAACACCGCCGCCAGCCGTGCACTCTCGGCCGGACTCAACCGGGACGCATCCTTGCCCCAGAACGTCTGCGCCGCTGCCTGCGCGCCATACACGCCATCGCCGAACTCGGCGATGTTGGCGTACATCTCCAGGATGCGCTCCTTCGGCCACAGTGCTTCGATCAGCACCGTGTACCAGACTTCCAGGCCTTTGCGTACCCAGCTGCGGCCCTGCCAGAGGAACAGATTCTTGGCGACCTGCTGGCTGATCGTGCTGGCCCCCCGCAGGCGCCCGCCCTTGGCATTGTGGTCGCGGGCCTTCTCGATTGCCTGCAGGTCGAAGCCGTTGTGGTCGGGGAAGCGCTGGTCCTCCGCGGCCACCAACGAGATCGGCAGGCTCGCTGCCATCTGGTCCAGGTCGCGCCACTGGTAGTGCAGGCGATAGGACCAGTCGGCCTCCCCCAATGCCTCGCCATAGCGCCACAGCATGACCGTGGATACCGGCGGGTCGATGAACCGCAGCACCAGTACCTGCAGGCAGCTGAAAGCGGCCAGCAGCAGCGGCAGCCAGAGCAGCCGTTTCCAGCGCCAGCGCCTGCGCCGCGGGACTTCCGCGATGGCCTCCACCTTGTGCTGCTCTCCCCCTGCCCCCATTACTGGTGCATCCTTCTTCTATCCGGTTGTCGGCGCATTATCCGGCAACCGCCCTCGTTTACGCGCGATGTGAGCCGATGACCGCCAACCCCGATTCCCTGATCCGCTTCCTGCTTCCCGACGCTGGCGTCCGTGGCGTCCACGTGCGCCTGCAGGCGACCTGGCAGGAGATCCTGTCCCACGCCGAGTACCCGGATACCGCCGCCGAACTGCTCGGCGAGGCCTGCGTGGCCTCGGCGCTGTTCACCGGCCACACCAAGATCGATGGCCGCCTCTCGATCCAGCTGCGCAGCAGCACCGCGCTGCGCACCCTGTTTGCCGAGTGCACCGCCGCCGGTACCCTGCGCGGCATCGCCCAGCTCAGCGAGGGCACCGATGCGCCGCGCGACCTGTCCAGCCTGGGTGATGACGCCCTGCTCGCGATCACCATCGAGAACCCGGGCCTGGACCCGCGCGAGCCGCAGCGCTACCAGAGCCTGGTCGCGCTGACCGCACCGGAGCTGGACGAGGCCTTCGAGGACTACTTCCGCCAGTCCGAACAGCTGCCGACCCGCCTGCTGCTGGCCGCCGACCGCAACGGCGCCGCCGGCCTGCTGCTGCAGAAGCTGCCGGGCGACGAGGGTGACGAGGACGGCTGGGCGCGTGCCAGCGCCCTGTTCGAGACCCTGGGCAAGGCCGAGCTGCTGGCGACCCCGGCCGAGCAGCTGCTGCATCGCCTGTTCCACGAAGAGAAGCCGGAACTGATGGGCGGCAAGCCGCTGTCCTTCGCCTGCTCCTGTTCCCGCGAGCGGGTCGCGTCGATGCTGCAGTCGCTGGGCGAGGACGAGGCCCGTGCCGCAGCCGCGGACACCGGCGCCGTCGAGGTCCGTTGCGAATTCTGCGGGCGGGAGTATCACTTTCCTTTGACGGAGTTCGGCATACTGTTCCACGGTGCCGAGGGGACTGTACCGGCGCCTGAACGGCTTCAGTAAACGGCTTGTCTTGCATCTGGGGGGATCAAGGCTTGTTAAGAATTCATAAACACCCTAGGATCAAGTTCCCGTCTCCGCGGGAACTTCCGTTGTCCGTCCCTGTCTGAACTGGTCCGATGCGTACCTTCCTGCGTCTACCGCTGGCCCTGCTGATCGCCCTTGGCGCGATCACGGGCGTGCACGCGCAGAGCAAGGACACCCGGACCGTGCTGCCGGTATGGAACAAGGGCAGCGGCAAGGTCGAGGCCCTGCTGTACCTGGAGCCCACCGGTGAACAGGCCGCCGGCGCCCGCTGGCACTTCGGCCGCAACTCGCTGGATGCGGCCTTCGGCCTGTCCTCCGGCGATTCGCTGGGCCTGCTCTGCAACAGCAGCAGCGGGACCAGCATGAGCGGCCTGGCCAGTCACTGCATGCTGGCCAGCCTGGGTGACGACGACGACCTCAACAGCCGCCGCTTCACCGGTACCGCCGCGCTGAACCGCGGCAGCAGCCGTCTCGGCATCACCGCCGGCACCGGCCGTGAAACGCTGCCGGCGTGGCTGTCCGGCCCGAACAAGACCCCCTCGCTGCGCGCCGAGCAGAACGACCTGACCGTATTCGCGCAGAAGAACATCGGCCGCGAGGGTTTTGTCTCGATTGCCGGTACCTACGCCAAGGCGCGCCTGGTGCCGCTGGCCGACGCCGCACCGTCCATCGTCGACCGCTGGGACAGCAAGAGCCTGAGCATCGGCGCCGGGTACGGCAATTTCACCGGCAGCATCATCGGCCGCGTGATCGACGTGCCGGGCAAGCCCGGCAAGTGGGAGGGCCTGGGCATCGGCCTGACCTGGCGTACCCCGTGGTCTGGCCAACTTACCGTTGGCGCCGAGAACGTGATCAGCCGCGGCAAGAATCCGTTCTCCCCGCGCAATGAAAGCAATGACGACGGCACCGTGCCGTATGTGCGTTACGAACAGGATCTCTGACCCCACCTCCTGGGTCTTCCTGCAGTGACTTCTCCCGGGCGCCGAAAGGCGCCCGTTGCGTATGCGCGTTCGTGATACACGCAGAGCGCTTTTCGACGAATTGGATACCGCGCAATTCACGTCGACATACTGCGATACACATCAACGGAAACTTTTTTCGTCACTTTGCGCTAACAAACGAGACAGAGTGATGTCATCTGCGATTCAACCCCTTGATTTCGTGCATCAATTTTCATTTTTACCAAAATCATAGACTTGATTAACGCAGCTTTAATTCTTGGCGAACGCCCGCTACTATCGGCTCAGCCTCGCGATTTGGGAGCGCTTTTCGCTCCCCCGCCGGGCATTAACCCAGCCAAGATTTCTTGGAGAGAGAGAGCCAATGAATTTCCAGTCCAACAAGCTGCGCGATGCCGTTCTGGTCGCGCTCGTTGCCGGTGTGGCGTCCACTGCCACCGCCCAGGCCCAGGAAGCGACCAACCTTGACCGCATCTCGGTCACCGGTTCGCGCATCAAGAGCACCGACATCGAAACCTCGCAGCCGGTCCTGAGCCTGACCCGCGCCGACATCGACAAGCAGGGCGTGACTTCGGTCGCCGACATCCTGCAGCGCGTTGCCGCCAACGGCGCCGCCCTGAACCGTACCTACAACAACGGCGGTGACGGTTCGGCCGGCGTCAGCCTGCGCAACCTGGGTTCCGAGCGCACCCTGGTACTGGTCAATGGCCGTCGCTGGACCACCGGCCTGGATGGCAGCGTCGACCTGAACACCATTCCGACCGCGATGATCGAGCGCATCGACGTCCTGAAGGACGGCGCATCGACCATCTACGGTTCGGACGCGATCGCCGGCGTGGTGAACATCATCACCAAGCAGAACTTCGACGGCGCTGAAGTCAATGCCTATAAGGGCCAGTACAGCGCCGGCGACGGTGAGCGTGAAGCGTACGACTTCACTCTGGGTACCGTCACCGACCGCGCTTCGATTACCGTCGGTGCGTCCTACGTCAACGAAAAGTCCGTGATGGCCGGTGACCGCAAGATCTCCGCCGGCGGCCCGCCGTTCTACAGCGGTCAGAGCGCGACCGGCATCCCCGGCAACTACACGCGCAACGACGAGCAGTACATCATCCTCAACGGTGTTGAAACCCCGTTTGATCCGAACATCCATGGCTACAACACCGCGCCGGACAACTACCTGCTGACCCCGAATGAGCGCACCTCGCTGTTCGTGCTGGGTTCGTACAACCTGACTGACAACATCACCTTCCGCACCGAGGCGATGTACAACGAGCGCAAGTCCGAGCAGCTGCTGGCCGCCATGCCGGTCACTGGCATGGACCTGAGCGCGGACAGCATGTACAACCCGTATGGCGTCGAACTGGAGGGCGTCAATCGTCGCTTCAATGAATCCGGTGGCCGTTCGTTCAACCAGAACGTCAAGAACTGGCACTTCTACGGTGGTTTCGAAGGCTTCTTCGAGTTCGCCGGCCGCAACTTCGACTGGGATGTCGGCTACCGCTACGACAAGACCGACCAGAACGATCTGACCTACGGTCTGTTCAATGTGCAGCGCCTGGAAGAAGCCTACGGTCCGTCGGCACTGCGCGATGGCAAGCCCGCATGCTTGAACTCGGCGGGTGCCGTCATCGCCGGGTGCGTGCCGATCAATGCGCTGGGTGGTCTGGGTTCGGTCTCGCAGGAAGCGCTGGACTACGTGTCCTTCACCGCACATGACTCAGCGAGCCTTGTGTCGAAGGGTTACTACGCCAACATCTCCGGTGAGATCGTGCAGCTACCGGCCGGTGCGCTGGGCTTCGCTGCCGGCTACGAGTACCGCAAGGAAACCGGTCAGTTTGATCCGGACGCCTTCATTGCCTCGGGCCTGAGCACCGGCAACGGTGCTGCACCGACCAAGGGTGCCTACGACCTGAACGAGTTCTTCGTGGAACTGTCGATCCCGGTGCTGGCCGATCTGCCGGGCGCGAAGCTGCTGGACTTCAGCGTGGCATCGCGCTACTCCGACTACAGCAACTTCGGCAACACCACCAACAACAAGTTCGGCTTCCGCTGGAAGCCGATCGACGACCTGATGATCCGCGGTAACTACTCGGAAGGCTTCCGCGCCCCGAGCATCAACAACCTGTATCGCGGCGATGCTGACTCGTTCGAGAGCTACATCGATCCCTGCTCCTCCAACGCAGGCCTGCGTACCGGTGCGGTTGCTGCGCAATGTGCCGCACAGGGTGTTCCAGCTGGCTTCGTGCAGCCTGGCGCCGGTGCGGGCCGCAAGCAGACGGTTGTGCCGTTCACCTGGCAGGCCAATCCGAACCTGAAGCCTGAGACGTCGACCAGCAAGACGCTGGGCCTGGTATGGAGCCCGAGCTTCGTCACCGGCCTGAACGTCACTCTGGACTGGTGGCAGATCGAGGTTGAAGACGCCATCACCCGTCCGGCGATCCAGGACATCATGAGCAACTGCTACGGCGGCACACCTCAGCAGCAGGCGGCCTACTGCGGCCTGATCACCCGCGATCCAAACTACGGCAGCACCAACCAGCGTTACACCATCACCAACGTCAACATGCCGCTGCAGAACCTGGCGTCGTACAAGGTGGAAGGTTGGGATCTGGGCATCCTGTACAAGTTGCCGGAAACTTCGATCGGCCAGTTCACCATCACTCTGGACGGCACCTACCTGTCCAAGTGGGACACCAAATCGACCCCGGATTCCCCGGTTGATGGTCGTCAGGGTCGCTACCGCGATCAGGACCCTTACTGGCGCATCCGTTCCAATCTGTATGTCGACTGGTCCTACGGGGACTTCGGGGTCAACTACGGCATCCGTTACAAGTCCGGCATGACCGAACCGTGCCCGTTTGATCCAGTCAAGGAACCGGAAACCTTCGCATACTGCTCTGATGGCGCGAAGGGAACGAACCACATTGGTGCCACGACCTACCACGACATCCAGTTCCGCTACAACACGCCGTGGAAGGGCACCATCATGGTCGGCCTGAACAACGCGTGGGACAAGGGCCCGCCGGTTTCGTACTACACCTCGTACAACATGTTCGACCCGCAGTACGACCTGCCGGGCCGCTACATGTACATGCAGTACAAGCAGAAGTTCTGATCGATCCACTGATCAGCTGATGCAGCAACGGCCCCGCAAGGGGCCGTTGTTTTTTGTGCCTGCCAGATTGCGGCAGCACCAACGGAAAAGGCCGCGGCATTGCCGCGGCCTTTCTGCATTCAACGCAGCAACGACGCTCAACCGTTCGGAATCAGCGTCTCGATGAGATGCTCGACATAGGCCTCGAAATCCTCGCGCGCCTGCTTGGGCTGCTGCAGCTGCAGCGACAGCTGGAGGAAGCCGACATAGGCCGCGTAGGCCAGGCGTGCGCGGTGGCGCGCATCGGTCGAGCTGAGCCCTGCCTGGCGGAACGAGGCGATCAGATAGTCGAGGCGGCGCTGCGACACGCGGTCGATCACCGGACGCACCATCGGATGGTCCAGTGCCTTCAGCAGCTCGCTGTAGATGATGTGCGGCTGCACTTCATGCGCCACCATCTGGAACAGCTGGCGCAGGCGCACGCGCGGGTCCGGTACGTCTTCCAGGCTGCCGAACACCTGTTCCTGTTCGAACAGTTCCCAGCGTTCCAGCGCGGCCTGCAGCAAGGCGTCACGCGAGGGGAAATGCCAATAGAAACTGCCCTTGGTCACGCCGAGGCGCCGCGCCAGCGGTTCCACCGCAACGGCGCCTACGCCTTGTTCAGCAATCAGGTCGAGGGCCGCCTGGGCCCAGTCTTCGGCACTCAGGCGGCTGTTGCGGCCGGCGCGCGGTTCGCCGGCGGAAGCGTCAGGTTGATTCATGGGCTGATTTAACCATACGCCGGGGTTCGTTGCAGTACGCCGTTGCGGGCGAAACCGTCAAAGGGCTCTCCCGCAGGGCTGCCGCACCGCACCATACGATGCAGTATTGACTTCCCTCACAAGCGATCCATACTAGCAAGTATGGTTACGTCCCCTACTCCCGCTGCGTTCCATGACCTGCACCTGGAGGCGGCCCATGGTGCCCGCCTCGCCGCCACTGCCAGCGACCACGGTCGTCGTGGCCGGGTGCTGTTCGCGCACGGTTTCGGCCAGACCCGTCACGCCTGGAATGCCACCGCGCGTGCCCTGTCTGCAGCCGGCCTGCAGACGCTGGCTTATGACGCACGTGGTCACGGCGATTCGGACTGGAATGCCGCCGACCTGCCCTATCACGGCGAACAGTTCGCCGATGACCTGATCGTGCTGGCTGGCGAACAGCCACGCCCGCCGGTGCTGGTTGCGGCCTCGATGGGGGGCCTGTTCGGTCTGCTGGCCGAGTCGCGCTGGCCGGGCCTGTTCTCGGCGATGGTGCTGGTCGACATCACCCCGCGCTGGGATACCGCCGGTGTCGAGCGCATCCTCGCCTTCATGACCGCCCATCCCGACGGATTCGCCTCGCTGAGCCAGGCCGCCGACGTGATCTCGGCCTACATGCCGCACCGTCCGCGCAAATCCGAGCAGTCGCTGCGCGCGCTGCTGCGCGAAGACGGTCACGGCCGCTGGCGCTGGCACTGGGATCCGCGCCTGGTGGCCGAACTGGCCCGCGACAGCGAACAGCACCAGGACGCACTGGCCGAAGCCGCGCGCCAGGTAAAGTGCCCGCTGCTGCTGGTCAGCGGCGGTCGCAGCGACCTGGTCACGCCGCAGACCGTGGCCGAATTCCTGGCGTTGGCGCCGCACGCGCGCCATGTACAGCTGCCGCAGGCCACGCACATGGTAGCCGGCGATGACAACGACGCCTTTACCGCTACTGTGTTGGACTATCTGGACGTGTTGCCCGCAGCAGACGCTGCGGCTTCGTCCGCCACAAACGAGCACGTCACCGGAGCACGCTCATGAGCATCGTTCTTCCCTTCCTCGCCCTGCTGCTGGCAGGCGCGTTCGTCGCCTACCACCGCATGCGGCTGGTTACCTGGACGCTGATCAGCGTGGCCCTGCTGGCCGCCTGCTGGTTCATTCCCTACGTCAACCAGACCGCCACGATCGTCGCAGCCGCTGTATTGGCCGTCATCGCCGTGCCGCTGCTGCTGCCGTTCATCCGCAAGCCGCTGCTGACCGGCCCGATGATGAAGGTGTTCCGCAAGGTGCTGCCGCCACTGTCGCAGACCGAGCGCATCGCGCTGGAAACCGGCTCGGTCGGTTTCGAGGGTGAACTGTTCACCGGTGATCCGGACTGGAACATCCTGCTCAACTATCCCAAGCCGCAGCTGACCGCCGAAGAACAGGCCTTCCTCGATGGCCCGGTGGAAGAGCTGTGCACCATGGTCAACGACTGGGAAATCACCCACGTCCACGCTGACCTGCCGCCGGAACTGTGGGCCTTCATCAAGAAGAACAAGTTCTTCGGCATGATCATCCCGAAGGAATACGGCGGCCTGGGCTTCTCTGCGCTGGCCCACCACAAGGTGATCCAGAAGCTGGCGTCGGTGTCTTCGGTGGTCAGCTCCACCGTCGGCGTGCCCAACTCGCTGGGCCCGGGTGAACTGCTGGTGCATTACGGCACCCAGGAACAGAAGGACCAGTACCTGCCGCGCCTGGCCGATGGCCGCGAAGTGCCGTGCTTCGGCCTGACCGGTCCGTTCGCCGGCTCCGACGCCACCTCCATTCCGGACTACGGCATCGTCTGCAAGGGCGAGTGGAACGGCGAGCAGGTGCTCGGCGTCAAGCTGACCTTCGACAAGCGCTACATCACCCTGGCCCCGGTCGCTTCGCTGATCGGCCTGGCCTTCCGCATGTACGATCCGGATGGCCTGATCGGCGATACCCGCGACATCGGCATCACCCTGGGCCTGCTGCCGCGCGACACCGCCGGCGTTGAAATCGGCCGTCGCCACTTCCCGCTGAACTCGACGTTCCAGAACGGTCCGATCCGCGGCAAGGACGTGTTCATCCCGCTGACCCAGCTGATCGGTGGCGCTGCCATGGCCGGCAAGGGCTGGAACATGCTCAACGAGTGCCTGGCCGTGGGCCGCTCGATCACCCTGCCGTCCACCGCCAGCGGCGGTGCCAAGGCCGGTGCCGCGGTGACCGGCGCCTATGCGCGCATCCGCAAGCAGTTCGGCCTGTCGGTCGGCCGCTTCGAAGGCGTGGAAGAAGCGCTGGCCCGCATCGGCGGCAAGGCCTACAAGATCAGTGCGCTGTCGCAGGCCACCGCCGCGGCGGTTGACCGTGGTGACGTGCCGTCGGTGCCGTCGGCGATCGCCAAGTACCACTGCACCAACATGAGCCGCGAAGTGATCTCGGACATGATGGACGTGATCGGCGGCAAGGGCATCATCCTGGGGCCGCGCAACTTCGCCGGCCGCAGCTGGCAGGCCGCGCCGATCGCGATCACCGTGGAAGGCGCCAACATCATGACCCGCAGCCTGCTGATCTTCGGCCAGGGTGCGATCCTCTGCCACCCGTGGGTGCTGAAGGAAATGAAGGCCGCGCAGGATCCGGATACCCGTGCCGGTCTGCAGGAGTTCGATCGCAGCCTGTTCGGCCACATCCGCTATGGCCTCTCCAATGCCGTGCGTTCGTTCTGGTTCGGCCTGACCGGTGCACGCTTCGGTGCTGCCCCGGGTGACGCCTACACCCGCCGCTACTTCCGCAAGCTGGACCGTTACTCGGCCAACCTGGCGCTGATGGCCGACATCTCGATGATGACCCTCGGCGGCAAGCTGAAGTTCAAGGAATCGCTGTCCGGCCGCCTGGGCGATGTGCTGAGCCACGTCTACATGACCAGCGCCATGCTCAAGCGCTACCACGACGAAGGCGCACCGCAGGCCGACCAGCCGCTGCTGGCCTGGGCCTTCCATGACAGCGTGCACAAGATCGAAGAATCGCTGTCGGCCGCGCTGCGCAACTTCCCGATCCGTCCGATCGGTTGGCTGATGTGGGCGTTGATCTTCCCGCTGGGCCGTCGTGCCGAGGCCCCCGGCGACCGCCTGAGCCGCCGTGTTGCCGCTCTGCTGATGGCGCCGAACGAAGCCCGCGACCGTCTGGCCAGCGGCGTGTTCCTGACCCCGTGCGAGAACAACCCGGGCGGCCGTATCAACAGCTACCTGAGCAAGGCGATCATGGCCGAGCCGGTGGAGCGCAAGTTCCTGAAGGCGCTGAAGAGCAAGGGCATCGAAGCGCTGGACTTCAAGAGCCAGCTGGACGAGGCCGTGGCCGAAGGCGTGATCACCCAGGACGAGCGCAGCCTGCTGGAAGAACTGCGTACGCTGACCCTGGACACCATCACCGTGGACGACTTCGACACCCACGAACTGCGCGCGGCCAGCTACTACGACCGCCAGCACAAGGACCCCCATTCGCAGGCGGCCTGATCGCCCGCGACACGCGTTGCCACGACGGCGGGCCTCGGCCCGCCGTCGCTTTATCCGCCGACCGGAACATCAACCATGTCCACGCCCCTGCTCTCGCTTTACCACCGCCTGCAGCGCTGGCCTGCCGGCAACTGGCTGTTCTCACGCGCGGTGTGCTTCAAGGCGCCCTACTTCGCCAGCATTGCGCCACGCATAACCCGTCTGGAGCACGGCCGCTGCGAAGGCACGCTGGCCGACCGCCGCAAGGTGCGCAACCACATCGGCACGGTGCACGCGATCGCGATGTGCAACCTGGCCGAGCTGACCGCCGGGTTGATGGTCGATGCCTCGCTGCCGAAGGGCATGCGCTGGATCCCGAAGGGCATGCAGGTGCAGTACCTGGCCAAGGCACGCGGCATGTTGCATGCAGTGGCGCTGCCGGCGCAGCCGATCGTGGCGACGGCTGAAGGCTACGCGCTGCCGGTGACGGTGAGCGTGCGCGACCGTGTGGGCACCGAGGTGTTCAGCGCGGTGATCGACATGTGGCTGTCGCCGGTGAAGTAGTGTTCCCGCGAACGGCGCAGCCCCTCGTGGGTGGACGCTGAAGGCCGTTCATCGGTTGGGCTGGAGGTGTGGGGCCAGGCGGGGACGCCGTGAATCCGTCCGTGGAGGCTTAGCCGCGCCATCCATGGCGCGGATACCCCGCCCGGCCCCCCCCTCCAGCCTCTGACAGATCTCTGCGGCGTCCACCCACGAAAGAGAAAAAAGAAGAACAAAAGCAAAAGCGGCCCATCGGCCGCTTTTTTCATGCGCGCAGAACCCACGAGCGCAGCGACCCGCTGTTGCTGTTGCTCTTGATCTTCTTTTTCTTCTCCGTGGGCTGGCCGCGCACGGAAACTGTCAGGGGTGGGGCGGGTGGGCCGTGCAGGGGCGTTGGTGCCATGGATGGCGCCATCGAGCTTACATGGACGTACTTGCAGCGTCCCCTGCACGGCCCACCCGCCCCACCAATCACATGAACAGCTCTACGCGACCACCCCACGAGGGGCTGCGCCGTTGGCTGGAAACTACGCCAGCGCGCGAAACACCAACGCCAGAATCGCCGGTACGGCCTGGATCATGAAAATGCGCCGGCTCACGCTGTACGCGCCATAGCACCCGGCCACCACCACGCAGGCCAGCGAGAACGTCACCAGCACCGGCTGATCGATCACCAGCCCCACCACGATGCCCGCCGCCAAGAAGCCGTTGTACAGGCCCTGGTTGGCCGCCAGCACGCGCGTGGTCTCTGCCTTCTCGGGCGTGTTGCGGAAGGTCTTCAGGCCCAGCGGGCGCGTCCACAGGAACATTTCCAGGACCAGGAAATAGACGTGCAGCAGGGCGACCAGCAGGGTCAGGGCGAGTGCGATCCAGTACATGGGCGGTTCCTTGGATAGATGGATGGGGTGATGGGGTCAGAGCCCTCTCCGTGGGAGAGGGAGCCGACCCCGCGCGGCTCAGCGGTCGCGCGGCAGCTTCTTTTCTTCGCGCAGCACACCGAATGCGGCGGCGGTCATGCACGCGGCAGCCACCACGCCACCGATGAACACCACGTGTGAACCAAACAGCGACAAGCCCTTGTGCACCCAGGTGAAGCTCAGGTCGGCACCACGGTAGACCACCGTGTCGATGGCCGCACCGGCCTTGTAGCGCCATTGGCGGTCCACCCGGGTGTAGATGGTTTCGCGTGCCGGCTTGAAGAGCGAGAATTCACTGGCGCGGGTCAGCACCTGCACCACCGCCACCATCATCGGCAGCGGCGATGCGGCCAGCACCGAGAAGCCGATCAGGATGGCGAACGCGGGAATCAGCAGGGCCGGGGCTATGCCGTGGCGCGACAACAGCCAGCGAGTCAGACTCAACTGCAACAGAAGCGTCAGCGCGTTCACCGCCAGGTCGATGCGCGAGAAGAACGCGGTGCTGGCAGCCGGGTCGTTGAAGGCCGCGCGCACGATGCTGGCCTGCTGGTTGTACAACAGGGTGCCCACGCCCACGCCGAACACCACCAGCACGGCCAGCCAGCGCAGCAGCGGCTCGCGTGCGATCAGCTTCAGGCCGTCAAGCACGCTGCCGCCCATCGGCTTCTCGCCCGAGACCAGCTGCTGCTCGCGTTCGCGCAGCACCGCCCAGTGCCGTAACCGCCAGATGCTCAACAAGCAGACAATCAGGAAACCCGCAGACACCAGCATCAGGTTGGCGATGCCCACACGCTGTGCCAGCGCGCTGGTGATGAGCGGGCCCAGGAACGCGCCGATGGTGCCAGCCGCGCCGATGTAGCCGTAATACGCCCGCGCCTGCGCGTTGGAGAACACGTCGGCCATGAAGCTCCAGAACACCGCCACCGCGAACAGGTTGAACACCATCACCCAGAGGAAGAAGGCCATGCCGCGCCCCGGCACGTTGCTGTCGAACAGCGCGTAGAAGCCCAGCAGGGTGACGATGAAGAACCCATACACCGCCGGCAGGAATACCCGCCGCGGAAAGCGGCTGACCAGCCAGCCGTACACCGGCTGCAGCACCAGCATGATCACGAACACGCAGGAGAACAGGAACTGCAGGACGAAATCCTTCAGCGCGATGCCATGGCTGGCGAACCAGGCGATCAGCATCGACGGGAACACCGTTTCCAGGTCGGCCGAGGCGGCCATCGCCTCCCGCACCGGGCGCAGCACGTAGTAGCCGCTGAGCAGGCAGAAGAAGTACAGGAACGACCACCACAGCGCCGGCGACTCACGCAGTGCCGCCGTCAGCCCACGCAACGGCCCCTTGCCCTTCACCGCGCTCACGCGGTGTCCCTCGCCAGAAGACGGCGGTTGGACAGCGGCATGGCAGGCTCCGGGGGCGGTGAAGCGCGTACGTTAGCCAATGCACTGCAACATCGCCAGCAGCAACCACGCAGAACGCCGCAACGCAGTGTCACGGCCCCGCCGGGACGACACGTTCCGACACATGCTTTCGGGGCGTCAAAATTCCAACTTTTTCAACGAGATGCGCATTCATCTTCGCTTTGTTTGTGCACAAGGGAAAAGCGGCGCTAGAATCGCCATCAGCAGTCGCGCACGGGTCTCCACGATGAAAAAGAACAGCCTGCGTCGTCCGATCCGTTCGGCGGCCACCGGTTTGCTGGGCATGTTGATGCCCGTTGCCTTGTCCACCACCGCGCAGACCCCGCCGCCATTGCCGCCGATGCCGGCCAACATCGAATCCGCCGCCACCGCCGTCGCCCACACCCAGCCCGCCGCTTACCGCACCGGCCTGGTGCCGCAGGTGCAGCTGCCGGCGGCCGGCTTCAACGTGGCCAACATCGAATCGATGGCGCAGCAGCTCACCTATGGCGAGCGTGTGCCCGGCATGGCCGTGGCCATCGTGCAGGGTGGCCGCGTACTCAGCGCGCGTGGTTATGGCGTTACCGACGTCAACAACCCGCTGCCGGTCGACGCCCACACCGTGTTCCGCCTGGCATCGCTGTCCAAGGCCTTCGCCGGCACCATGGCCGGACTGCTGGTCAACGATGGCACGCTGCGCTGGGACAGCAAGGTCACCGACTACGTACCGGGCTTCCGCCTGAACTCTCCGGAAGCGACCGATCGCCTGACCGTGGCCGACGTGCTCAGCCATCGCGTCGGCCTGCCGTACAACGCCTACGACCGCGACATCGAAGGCAACGCCGAGTATTACGCACTCACCCAGAAGCTGGCCAATACCAGCCTGAAGTGCCTGCCGGGCGACTGCTACGCCTACCAGAACGTGGCCTTCAGCCTGATCGGCGACGTCGTCTATGCCGCCTCGGGGAGCTTCTACGAGCAGTCGGTCGAGCGCCGCATCTTCAAGCCGCTGGGCATGAACGATGCCAGCCTCGGCCTGGCCGGCATCCAGGCCAGCTCGCGCTGGGCGCGTCCGCACGTGCGCAGCCGCAATGGCTGGGTGTCGCTGACACCGAAGCCGACCTACTACCGCGTCGCCCCGGCCGCCGGCGTCAACGCCAGCGCCAGCGACATGGCGCAGTGGCTGCTGGCCCACACCGGCCATCGCCCGGACGTGCTGCCGGCACCGCTGCTGGCCACCCTGCATTCGAGCCTGATCAACACCCCGGGCGAAATGCGTTCGGGCTGGCGCCGCGAGCGCCTGCATTCGGCCGGCTACGCACTGGGCTGGCGCACCTTCGACTACGCCGGCCACGATGTGGTGTTCCATGCCGGTGCCGTGCAGGGCTATCGCGGCCTGGTCGCGCTGGTACCGGAACGCGATCTCGGCATCGCCATCATGTGGAACGGCGAAAGCGGCCTGCCCAGCGGCCTGCTGCCGACGGTGCTCGATTCCGCGCTCGGCCTGCCGACGCAGCGCTGGCTGGACGTGGACACCGACTTCGGCAGCGACAACCTGATGGCCGAAGGCGCGAGCCCGGCGCAGCAGGACAAGCGCAAGGGCAAGGGTGCTTCGAGCAACCGTGCGGTGGCCTCGCCGCGCTGAGTTGGCGGGCTTCACCGTGTGTGCGAAGGGCGGCCTGCGGGTCGCCCTTTTTGTTGGCAGTTGTAGAGCAAAGCAGTCGAGCACCGCTCGACTCTACAAACGGAAGGCTAATGCGCGAAGTAGTGCATGCCGCCATCCACCGGAATCACCGCGCCGGTGATGTAGCCGGCCAAGGGCGAGGCCAGAAAGGCCACCAGCGGCGCCACCTCCTCCGGATCGCCAAAACGCCCGATCGGAATGTTGCGTTCGATGAACTCACGCCGGCTTTCCTCGGTGGGATGCAGGCGGTCCCGGATCTGAGCACTGTTGATGCGTCCCGGCGCGATTGCATTGACCGTGATGCCCTGTGAGGCCAGCGCCGACGACAGCCCTTTGCTCCACAGATGCAACGCCGCCTTCGCCGCCGTGGCAGCATTCACCGCGCGCGGTTCCATTGAACCGCTGAGGTTGATCACCCGCCCCCAGCCCTGCGCCTGCATCGCCGGCAGCAGTGCCTGGGTCAGGCGTCGTGCCGAAGAGAAGTTCAAGGCCATGGCTTCCTCCCAGACATCATCCCCCGCATCCACCGTGGTCGGCCGGCCTCCTCCAGCCGCATTGACGAGGCTGTCGACACGCGTCAGTGCCGCCGAGGCTGCATCAGCAATGTGGCGTACCTGCTCCGCATCGGTGAGGTCGCCCAGCAGGACGATCGGTGCCGGCGCGCCTGCAGATTCGATCTCTGCCGCCAGTGCATGCAGCGGCTCGGCACGCCGTGCGCTGATCGCAATGCGTACTCCCTGTGCCGCCAGCAGCCTGGCCACACCGGCACCGATGCCACTGCCCGCCCCGGTGATCAGCGCGGTACGCCCTTCAAGCCCCAGATCCATGATGTTCTCCCAATCCGCCAGCCGGTACATCCGGCCCGTGCAGTACATGCTGTTTGATCACCCCTGATTGATAAACTCCGCGCAGGTTTCAGCATTCAACACCCGGGGTGTCAGATGAATCTGCTGGAGAGCATGCAGGTCTACGTGCTGATCGTGGACAAGGGCAGCCTCAGCGCTGCTGCGGCGGCGATGGATATCTCGGCGACGATGGCCGGCAAGCACCTGCGTGCGCTGGAAGCACGGCTGGGGATGCAGCTGTTGAGCCGTACCACCCGGCGCCAGCACATGACGCCCTTCGGCGAGGACTACTACACCCGCTGCCGGGAGATCCTGCGGCTGGTGGAAGAAACGGACGCACAGGCGCAGCACCAGCAGCTGGCACCGGCGGGCACGTTGCGCATCAGTGCGCCGGTGATCTTCGGCACGCACGCACTGGTACCGGCACTGGCCGAATACATGGCGCGCCATCCGGATGTCCGGGTCGAAGTCACGCTGAGCGACCGCGTGGTCGACCTCGCCGAGGAGGGTTTCGAAGCGGCGCTGCGCATCGGCACGCTGGCCGACAGCAGCATGCTGGTGGCGCGTGCGCTGGCACCGTATCGCTTGATGATGTGCGCATCGCCGGCGTACCTGGCCAGGCATGGCACGCCTCGCAGCCTGCAGGACCTCGCCCTGCATCAGTGCCTGTCCTTCGAACCGAGCGCACTCGCACAGTGGCTGCAGGCCGATGCTGGCGAACTCGAGCGTGTGCCTGGCGGCCGGCTGCAGATCAACAACGGCGAAGCGCTGCGCACGGCAGCGCTGCATGGGCTGGGCATCGTGCTGCAGTCGGCACTGCTGCTGGCTGCCGACATCGACACCGGACGCCTGGTGCAACTGCTCCCTGAGTTCGGCCAGACCGGTCGGCCGATGCACGTGGTCTACGCCCACGATCGCTACCACTCGACCCGCCTGCGCAGCTTCCTGGACTTCCTGGTGGAGCGCTTTCCACCGGCGCCGCACCGCTAGCGTCGACCGTCAGAAAAGCAGTCGAGCACGGCTCGACCCTACAAACGGCCCATAAAAAAACCCCCTCCCCGCTGGGCAGTCAGGGAAGGGGGTTTCAGGATGCGGCTATCGGGAAGTACTTAGATCAGCGGCGCCGGGGTTGCCGGCAGAGCGACCGGAGCAGCCTTCTTCTTGCGGGCGGCCGGCTTGCGCTTGGCAACCTTCTTCGCTGCCTTCTTCGGGGCAGCCTTCTTGGTCGCCTTCTTCGCGGTCTTCTTTACTGCCTTCTTGGCGGTCTTCTTGACGGCCTTCTTGGCAGTTGCCTTCTTCGCGACCTTCTTGGCCGGCTTGCGGGCCGTTGCCTTCTTGGCAGTCTTCTTGGTGGCCTTCTTGGCTACCTTCTTGACGGCCTTCTTCGCGGTCTTCTTGACGGCCTTCTTGGCAGTGGACTTCTTGGCTACCTTCTTCGCCGCCTTCTTCACTGCCTTCTTCGCAGTGGTCTTCTTGGCGACCTTCTTCGCAGCCTTCTTCACTGCCTTCTTGGCGGTCGCCTTCTTCGCGACCTTCTTCACTGCCTTCTTGGCAGCGGCCTTCTTCGCGACCTTCTTCACCGCTTTCTTGGCGGCGGGCTTCTTCTTCGCAGCTTTCTTGGTTGCCATGGGATGGCTCCTCGTCAGTGATAGGGAGTTGAAACGCCCAGGTGGATCAAACCCGCGGATGCTGCGTGCGGGGACCGCCGGCGCGTCAGGCGCGCCGTTACGGATGCGGCAATGCCCGCCTCGATCGGCGGAGCGGACATCGGAACGGGAGTTGCCTTGCATTTCTCCGGGGGAAGCGGGGCCATGTCCACCGTCATCAGGGTCGCGGTGGTCTTGAAGGGGCTGCTTCGCATCGGACGATTGATTCTGCGCACTCGGTTGGGCAGGCAAGGTCTGCTGAGGCGAAACCTAATCACGGTTTTTTTTACTGTCAACAACCCCCGCGAAAAATTTTCACATCCGCGCCATCCCGGACGCCGCCCTCGCCACCGCCGTGCGCGCCCTGCAACGACCATTGAAGCGACGCGCACGCGCGCCGCATACGACGAAGTCGATGCGCTCTCTGAACAAAAAACACTTGAAATAAGCACTCTGCGCAGATAGGCACATGTTCCGGACAACAGCGCACGTGCATCGCCGATGGTCACCCGCACCGTCGCCAACGCCAGCACAACGGGGCCGCAACGGGGGGCGAAAAGTTTTCACATTCGATCGCTTCGGCGCGGGGCGGAAACGCGGATTTGCGCAAAACTGCGCACGCTGATCGGCACCGTTCGTCTGTCGGCTGATGCCACGCCAAGGGTGCAGAGCGAACCCGCCGTCATGAGTCCGACGCACTCGCCAAAACAAGAACGGCCACCCGAAGGTGGCCGTTCCAGAACCCGGAAGTGACGACTCAGTGGTCGTCGTTTTCCAGGGCTTCGGCATACGCGTCCGGATCCAGCAGTTCGTTGACCTCTTCAGCGTTGGTCAGTTCGACCACGAACATCCAGCCTTCGCCGTAGGCATCTTCATTGATGGTTTCCGGCTTGTCGGACAGCGCCGAGTTGACCTCGACGACCTTGCCGCTGATCGGGCTGTAGACGTCCGAGGCGGCCTTCACCGACTCGACAACGGCGATCTGCTCGCCAGCCTTTGCGTCGGCGCCGACTTCCGGCAGTTCGACGTAGACCAGGTCACCCAGCAGGCCCTGGGCGTGGTCGGAAATACCGACGGTGACACGGCCATTGCCTTCGACACGGGCCCACTCATGGGACTTGAGGAACTTGAGGTCGCCGGGGATCTCGCTCATGGGACTGCTCCAGAGATATGCAGGGGTGGGAAAAACGGGGCTAGTGTAACCAACCGGCCGCCACTGCTGTCAGTGACGATCGGCAGTTTCGGATCAGGCGTCGGCGAGCACGCCGGGCTGGGCCTGGCCTTCGCGCACGAACGGGAACTTGACCACGCGCACCGGCACCTGCCGGCCACGGATGTCGACGGTGACCTCGCCCAGTTCACCGGCCGGTACACGGGCGAAGGCGATGCCCTTGGCCAGGGTCGGCGAGAAGGTGCCGGACAGGATCTCGCCCTGGCCGCCGGCGGTGGTCACCGCCTGACCATGGCGCAGCACGCCCTTCTCGTCCATCACCAGACCGATCATCTGGCGGGCGGTGCCGGCAGCCTTCTGCGCTTCCAGCACGTCGCGGCCGATGAAGTCGCGACCTTCGTCCAGCGACACGGTCCAGGCCAGCGCCGCTTCGTACGGGCTGATCTCTTCGTCCATGTCCTGGCCGTACAGGTTCATGCCGGCTTCCAGGCGCAGCGTGTCGCGTGCGCCGAGGCCCGCCGGCTTCACGCCCGCCGCCAGCAGGCGGTTCCAGAACGCGACCACGGCGTCCTGCGGCAGCAGGATTTCGAAGCCGTCTTCGCCGGTGTAACCGGTACGGGCGACAAACAGTTCGACGCCGTCATCGGACTGCACCTGCAGGGCGGCGAAACGGCCCAGCTTGGCCAGCGCTGCGCGATCGCTTTCGCGGGCCAGGCCGATGACGATGTCGCGCGCCTGCGGGCCCTGCACGGCGAGGATGGCCAGGTCCGGGCGCTGCTCGACGGTGACGCCGAACGGTGCAGCCTGCTCGCGCAGCCAGGCCAGGTCCTTCTCGCGGGTGGAGGCATTGACCACCATGCGGAAGAAATCGTCGCCCAGGTAGTAGACGATCAGGTCGTCGATGACGCCGCCGCGCGGATTCAGCATGCACGAGTACAGTGCCTTGCCGGTCACCTTCAGCTTGTCGACCGAGTTGGCCAGCAGGCGGCGCAGGAACGGCTTGACCTGGTCACCGCGCAGGTCGACCACGGTCATGTGGCTGACGTCGAACACACCCGACTCGCGACGAACCAGGTGGTGCTCGTCGAGCTGCGAGCCGTAGTGGATGGGCATGTCCCAACCCCCGAAATCGACCATCTTGGCGCCAAGGGCGCGGTGGGTATCGTTGAGCAGCGTCTTCTGGGTCATGACCGGGTCCGGCAGCAGAGGAAACAAGAATCCCCATTATCCCAGATCGGTCGCCCGCAGGTCGCGCCGCAGCGCAGCGGGGTGTTTGGCCGGCCTGCGGCCGACGCCGCTTTCTACAGCTGGAGCGCAAAGCCTGAGTTCATCGGCTCTGGATTGACTCGGCCTGGGCGGGTCGGAGCGAGTGCTTTTGCTCTTTGCTCTTTTTCTTTTTCCGTGGGCTGGACGCGCACGGAAACTGTCGGGGGTCGGACGGGTTGGGTTCGCGGGACCGTTGGCGCCATGGATGGCGCCATCGAGCCCCCATGGGTGAGGGCGCTTTGCTTGCGAAGCACTGCTTCGCAAGCGACCGAACGCGCAGCCGCCAGCGGCTGGGCCGGACCGCGGAGCGGGGTCTACGGCGTGTCCCGCGAACCCAACCCGCCCGACCCAGACACATGAACCGCCTTCCGCGACCACCCACGAGGGGCTCCGCCGTTGGCTGGGAACCCCTAGGCCACCGCTTCGACCAGCAGCGTGCTGCCCTGCACCGCCACCACCCGTACCCACGTACCGGCAGGCAGCTCCGGACCGCTCACCTGCCAGGACGCATCGTCAATGCTGACCCGTCCCTGGCCACCGACGATAGCCTGCTGCAGTACCACCTCCCGGCCGACCAGCTGCTCGGCACGGCGGTTGAGCAACGGCGCATCGCTGGGCCGTGCCCGCGGCCTCCCCCAGCGCCGGTAGCACTGGATCGAGACCACACTCAGCAGGACGAAAGCGATCACCTGCCACAACAGTGGAATGTCGCTGAACACCGCAACCAGTACGAACACTGCCGCCGCGCCAATGCCGATCCACAGCATGAACGCACCCGGCGCCAGCGCTTCGGCCGCGAACAGCAGCAGCGCCAGCGCGCCCCAACCGACGACTTCCCAGCGCATGTCAGCCTCCGAGCGGCGGCGGCCGCTTGCCGGCGGCCTTGTTGTCCTGGCTGGCCAGCGCCTGCTTCGCCAGTTCGGCCACGCCCGCGATCGAACCGATCACGCCACTGGCCTCCATCGGCATCAGCACCAGCTTCTGGTTCGGCGAACTGGCCAGCTCCTTGAACGCTTCCACGTACTTCTGCGCGACAAAGTAGTTGATCGCCTGCACGTCACCCTCGGCAATCGCGGCCGACACCACCTTGGTCGCCATCGCTTCGGCCTCGGCCAGGCGCTCGCGCGCCTCGGCATCGCGGAACGCGGCTTCGCGGCGGCCTTCGGCTTCCAGCACGGTGGCCTGCTTCTCGCCATCGGCGCGCAGGATCTCCGACTGCCGTGAACCCTCTGCCTCGAGGATCTGCGCGCGCTTCTCGCGC
Source organism: Stenotrophomonas sp. 62841_Sma (assembly GCF_056482945.1). NCBI lineage: Bacteria > Pseudomonadati > Pseudomonadota > Gammaproteobacteria > Lysobacterales > Lysobacteraceae > Stenotrophomonas > Stenotrophomonas sp. 62841_Sma. The sequence goes on from NZ_CM151224.1 coordinate 3,649,717, forward strand.
TCGGCCTTCATCTGCCGCGCCATCGCATCCAGCAGATCGCGCGGCGGCTGGATGTCGCGGATCTCGATGCGGTTGACCTTCACGCCCCAGGGATTGGTGGCATAGTCGACCACGCTCAGCAGCTGGGCATTGATCACCTCGCGCTGGCTGAGCGATTCATCCAGATCCATCGAACCGATCACCGTACGGATGTTGGTCTGCACCAGGGCGATCATCGCCACTTCCAGGTTGGCCACCTCATAGGCGGCCTTGGCGGCATCCAGTACCTGGAAGAACACCACGCCGTCCACGCGCACGGCGGCGTTGTCCTTGGTGATCACTTCCTGGCTGGGCACGTCCAGCACCTGCTCCATCATGTTCACCTTGCGCCCCACCCCGTACACGATCGGGATCAGGAAATGCAGGCCGGGGGTCATGGTGTGCGTGTAGCGCCCGAAGCGCTCGACGGTCCACTCGTAGCCCTGGGGCACCATCCGTACTGCCTTGAACAGGATCACCACGGCCACGAAGGCCAGTACCACGGTAAAGAACATGGTCGGGAACATCTTGCTTTCCTTATCTATGACGTCCAGGCCCCAGCATAGCGCGTGAAGGCCACATTCACAGCGGAGCTACCAGGGCACGCGCCCGCGCAGGATGTCGGCGAACATCACCCAGTCGCCCATGAACGAGTACAGCGGGTGCTGGAAGGTGGCCGGGCGGTTCTTCTCGAAGAAGAAATGGCCGACCCAGGCGAAGCTGTAACCGCAGAACAGGGCGGCCAGCAACAGCACCGGCTGCCCGCGCAGGATCGCTGCAACGACCAGCAGCAGCACGCCGCAGCTGCCGACGAAGTGCAGCCGGCGCGATACCGGGTGGCGGTGCTCGCTGAGATAGAACGGATAGAACTCGCGGAAGCTGGCGAAGCGGGACATGTGCGTGTTCCGGGGGCCGTGGTCACCGCCATCATGCGCCTTCCCGGGAGGGAAAGCGGCCTGGACAGCGTGGCCGATTCTGACAAGGCAGTGCATGATCCGGTGGCGCTGCCTTTGTAGCGTCGAGCCATGCTCGACTGGCCCTCCCAGTTGCAGGCGAGCATGGCTCGACGCTACATAAGAGCGGAAGCCGTCGAGCATGGCTCGACGCTACAAAAGCCGAAGCGGCCGAACATGGCTCGACGCTACACCGGGGGCGTGCGCGGCCCGAACATGATCACCGCCATGCCGGCCAGGCACAGGGCTGCGCCGAACAGGTCCCAGCGGCTGGGGCGGATGCCATCGACCAGCCACAGCCAGAACAGCGCGGTGCCGATGTAGACACCACCGTAGGCCGCATAGACCCGGCCACTGGCGGTCGGGTGCAGGGTCAGCAGCCAGGCGAACAGGGCCAGGCTGGCGGCAGCCGGCAGCAGCAGCCACACGCTGCCGCCCTTGCGCAGCCACAACCACGGCAGGTAGCAGCCGACAATTTCGGCCAGCGCGGTCAGCAGGAACAGCGCGAGCGTCTTCACGCCTTCTCCGCCGCCTTGGCGTGCTGCCACAGTGCTTCCTGCGCATCCAGGTCCATCGACGCCAGCGCTCCACCCTGGGCGTCAGCCTGCGCTTCCATCGCACGGAAGCGGCGTTCGAACTTGTGGTTGGCCCCGCGCAGCGCCGCACCCAGATCGATATCGGCGTGGCGTGCCAGGTTGGCGCAGACGAACAGCAGATCGCCCAGCTCTTCCTGCAGGCGCGCTTTGTTGCCGGCAATATCGCCGCGCTCGAACTCCTCGCGCAGCTCCTGCAGTTCCTCCGCCGCCTTGTCCAGCACCGGCAACGGGCCCGGCCAGTCGAAACCGACCTTGGCCGCGCGCGACTGCAGCTTCACCGCTCGCTGCCATTCGGGCAGGCCACGCGAGATGCCGGCCAATGCGGAGGTGTCCTGCTCGCCCTTGGCGGCACGCTCGGCACGCTTGATCGCATCCCAGTTACGCGTCACCCCGTCGGCGTCATCGACGCTGACATCGGCGAACACGTGCGGGTGGCGGCGCTGCATCTTGTCGCTGATCGCGCGCGCGACCTCGGCGAAGGCGAAGGCGCCCTGCTCCTCGGCCATGCGCGCATGGAACACCACCTGCAGCAGCAGGTCGCCGAGCTCATCGCAGAGATCATCGAGGTCGCCCCGATCGATGGCATCGGCCACCTCGTAGGCTTCCTCGATGGTGTACGGCGCGATGGTCGCGAAGTTCTGCTCCAGGTCCCAGGGGCAGCCGCCCTGCGGATCGCGCAGGCGCGCCATGATCGCCAGCAGGCGTTCCAGTTCGTTGCTGGCTGCACTGCCGGCGATGGGGGTGTCATGCGCGCTCATGCGGCCTCCAGGGTCAGTCGGACAACCAGTCGCGCCACGGCAGGCTGGTATCACCAAGGGCAATGAAATCGCCGTTCAACAGGGTCTCGCGGCGGTTGTAGCGGAACGGCTTGCCGGTCGCTGCCGACAGTACCGCACCGCCGGCGGCGTGCAGTACGCACTGGCCGGCGGCGGTATCCCATTCGGAGGTCGGGCCCAGACGCGGATAGACATCCAAGCCACCTTCGGCGATCCGGCAGAATTTCAGCGACGAGCCCTGCGCGATGGTCTCGATGCGGCCCATGCGCGCCAGCAGCGCCTCGGTTTCCGGTGAGCGGTGCGAGCGGCTGGCGGCAACCCGCAGCGGTGCGGTGGCCGGCGTGCGGGTGCGCAGCACGGTGTCGTGCAGGCCCTGGCGACGGTATGCCAGCTCACCACGCATGGCATGCCAGACGATGCCGGTGACCGGCGCCAGCACCACGCCGAAGGCCGGTGCGCCCTGGTAGATCAGCGCGATGTTGACGCTGAACTCGCCGTTGCGCTTGACGAACTCACGGGTGCCATCGAGCGGATCGACCAGCCAGTAGGCGCCCCAGTGGCGGCGTTGCTCCCACGTGACCTGGGCCGACTCCTCGGACAGGATCGGCAGATCCGGGGTCAGCTGCTGCAGGCCCTGCTCGATGACCTGGTTGGCGGCCAGGTCGGCGGCGGTGACCGGGCTGTTGTCGTCCTTGAGCTGCACGTCGAAGCCATCGGCATAGACCTGCATGATGGCCTGTCCGGCTTCCTGGGCAATGGCGATGGCGGTCTCGCGCAGGTCCGTGGTCAGTTTGATCATCGCAATCCCTGCAGCCACTGGCGGGCGATGAACAGCGCCGCCAGCGAGCGTCCCTCGGAGAAGTCCTCGCGCAGCATCAGCTGGTCCAGCTCGGCCAGCTTCCACGGGACGACTTCCAGCTCTTCCGGCTCGTCGCCGGCCAGCTTTTCCGGGTACAGGTCGCGCGCCACCACCAGCCACGACTGGTGGCTCATGTAGGTCGGGGCCAGGGTCATCGCGCGCAGCACATCCACCCGGCGCGCGCCGTAACCGGCCTCTTCCTTCAGTTCGCGGTCCGCGGCCTGCTCGGGGGTCTCGCCGGCGTCGATCCGACCCTTGACCAGGCCCAGCTCGTAGCGGTGCATGCCGGCGGCGTATTCACGTACCAGCAGCACGGTCTCGTCGTCGAGCATCGGCACCACCACCACCGCGCCATGCCCCCGGCTGACCAGCCGCTCGAAGCGGCGGCGTTCGCCGTTGGAGAACTCCAGGTCCAGGTGCTGGCGCTGGAAGGGACCGTTCTCCTCATCGGTGATCCGATGGATGATCGGCAAGCGACGGCCGACACGGTCATCGTTCATGCGGAATCTCCGCGGCGGCCGGCGCCTGCGCCGGGGCCGATAGAATGTGCAGGCAGCAACATGTTCATGAGCCCGAAATGCTAGCAGACCCAACCCCCTCCCCGCTGGTCGAGCACTGGCGGCAACGCGACCTCAAGGTGCTGTGGCACCCGTGCACGCAGATGCGCGAGCATCCGCACACCCTGCCACTGGTCCCGATCGCACGCGGCCAGGGCGCCTGGTTGTTCGACCACGACGGCAACCGCTACCTGGACGCGGTCAGCAGCTGGTGGACCAACCTGTTCGGCCATGCCGAGCCGCGCATCGGCGGTGCCATTGCCGCCCAGGCCGGGCAGCTGGAACAGGTGATGCTGGCCGGCTTCGGCCACGAGCCGGCGATCACCCTGGCCGAACGCCTGCTGGCGCTGGCGCCGCGGCAGCCCGGCCGCGAGCCGCTGGCCAAGGTGTTCTACGCCGACAACGGTTCAGCTGGCGTGGAAGTGGCGCTGAAGATGGCATTCCAGTACTTCCAGAACCGCGGAGAGCCGCGGCGCACGCGCTTCATCGCGCTGGAGAACGGCTACCACGGCGAGACCCTGGGCGCGCTGGCGCTGGGTGACATCCCGCTGTATCGCCGCGTCTATGCGCCGCTGCTGGCCGAAGGCCTGTTCGCGCCCTCGCCCGACGCTTACCTGGCCGAGCCGGGCCAGAGTGCGGCAGATCGCGCGCGGCAGGCCGCGGATGGACTGGCCACACTGTTCGACCAGCATCCGGGCGAGATCTGTGCGGTGATCCTGGAGCCGCGCCTGCAGTGCGCGGGCGGCATGCGCATGCATGACCCGGTGTACCTGCAGCGGGTTCGCGAACTGTGTGATGCGCACGGTGCATTCATGATCGCCGACGAGATCGCCACAGGCTTCGGCCGCACCGGCACCCTGTTCGCCTGCGAGCAGGCCGGCGTGATGCCGGACCTGATGTGCCTGTCCAAGGGCCTGACCGGCGGCTTCCTGCCGCTGGCCGCGGTACTGGCCACGCAGACGCTGTACGACACCTTCCTTGATGACTCGCGCGAGCGTGCGTTCCTGCACTCGCACAGCTACACCGGCAACCCGCTGGCCTGCGCCGCAGCGCTGGCGACGCTGGACATCTTCCGCGACGACGATGTGATCGCGCGCAACCGGGGCATCGCCTCGGTGATGGGCACGCTGGCGGCTCCGTTTGCCGACCACCCGCACATGGCCGACGTGCGCCAGGCCGGCATGGTGGTGGCGTTCGAGCTGTCGCGCGATGGCAACAAGCGCCCCCCGTTCGACCCGGCCATGCGGCTGGGCCTGCACGCCTACAAGGCCGCGCTGAAACGTGGCGTGGTGCTGCGTCCGCTGGGCGACGTGCTGTACTGGATGCCACCCTATTGCGTGGATGACGAACAACTGGAGCTGCTGGCACATACCACGCTGGCGGCGATTGACGAGGCGATTGCATGCGCGTGACCCGCTGCCCCATCGACCTGGCGCTGCACAGCGGCCAGACCGTGACCCTGCCGGAAGAGACCGCCAACCATCTGGTGCGGGTGATGCGCCTGCGCGAGGGCGATACCTGTGTGCTGTTCAACGGCGACGGCCATGACTACCGCGCCACGCTGACCGTGGCCGGCAAGCGCGAAGTGCAGGTGCGCATCGACGCCGTGCAGGCCATCGACAACGAATCGCCGCTGACGATCACCCTGCTGCAGGGCATCGCCCGTGGCGAGAAGATGGACCTGATCCTGCAGAAAGCCACCGAACTGGGCGTGGCGGCGATCATTCCGGTCAACGCCGAGCGCACCGAGGTGAAGCTGGATGCAGCACGGGCGGAGAAGCGCGTGGCGCACTGGAACAATGTGGTGACCTCGGCCTGCGGCCAGTCCGGGCGCGCGCGCATTCCGCAGGTGGGATCACCGCTGTCGCTGGCGCAGGCGGCAGCGGCACTGCCGGTGGATACGCTGCGGTTGACCCTGGACCCGCTGGGCACACATCGCTTGTCGACGCTGGCGGCCGCTCCGGCAGGCGGCATCGTGATCGCGATCGGCCCGGAAGGTGGCTGGTCGCCGCGCGACCGGGATCAGTTGGCGGCGGCAGGATTCCAGGGCCTGCAGCTGGGCCCGCGCATCCTGCGCACGGAAACGGCCGGCCTGGCCGCGATTGCAGCGTTGCAGGCACGGTTGGGGGATCTGGGGTAAGGCCCGATTCCTGGTAGTGCCGGCCGCTGGCCGGCCTCCACGGAATCATGCGGTTGCCGGCCAGCGGCCGGCACTACCAGGAATTCAAAATGCCCGGCGGATGTCCGATCAGGCCGCCAGCGAATCCAGGGCGGCTTCCAGCGCGTCCAGGTTCGGCAGCAGCGCGCTCTGCTCGCCCAGCAGCACACGCATGTGCACGATGTCCGGCAGGGTTTCTTCCGAGGCGTCAGCCAGCAGCCCGTCGCGCGGCACCGAAATCAGCTGCGGGAAGTTCTGCGTCAGCAGGGCGTAATACGGGCGTTGCGCGTTGCCGCTGAGGGCCTTCAGCACCACCACCTTGTTGTGGCCGCCCACGGCTTCCTCGCCCAGCCCGGAAAGGCGCGCGAACGACACCAGCGGCACCTGCCAGCCATGCCAGCCGATCTCGCCGACCAGCCAGCGCGGCGCATCGGAGACCGGCTGCACCGGCACGCGCGACATCATTTCGGCCACGGTGGCATTGGGCAGCAGCACGCGCGCGTTGCCGGCCTGGATCAGGACGCCACGGATTTCGTCATTGCTGGCATAGCTCATGGTGCTTCTCCGTTGTCGTCCTGCTCACCCCAGCGCACGGCAATCGCCTGCGCCAGTTCCTGCGGTTCACCAGCCACCATGCCGGCAGCAACCACCGCCGTGGCTGCAGCCGGGTCGTAGCAGCCCTCGCCCACCTGCCCGGCCACCCATGCACCGGCGGCGGCCAGATCCAGCGCCGGACCAACATGCGCAAGGTCAGCGCCGCTGAGCAGGACCAGCGCGGTGTGGTCAGCTGGCAGCGCGGCAATCGCAATGCCCTGCGCGTCGCTGACGAAATGCAGGCCGTCACTGGCTGCCTGCACGCCGATGTCATCGGCCAGCACGTGCACTTCACCCGGAGTTGCACGCTGGCCGGCTTCAGCCAGCTGCACCGGCAACGGCGACACGCGTGCCATCTGCTTGACCAGGTTGCCGTAGCGCCCGCCATCCAGGCGCATGTGCACCAGGACGGGCACGCTCAGCGAAGGCGGCAGCGCGCCGAGCAGGCGACGCAGCGCATCCGGGCCACCGATGCCGGCCAGCACCAGCAGCGATCCGGCGCGTGCGCCCACGGGCGCAGCAGCGTCCAGATCGACCAGACTCAGATGACCGGTATCGAAGGAAGGCAGCGGAGCCTCCACGGCAGCGTGGTGCGGAGCGGTTGCCGAGGCATCGGCCTCGTCCTCGACCAGCGACCAGGCGGTGTGGTCGAAGGAGACCGGCGGTAGCGGCGGTGCTGCGGACGCGGTCTCTGCCAGCGACGGCAGTGCGGGGGCCTCCAGCCGCTCAGGCACCACCGGCTGCAAGGCCGCCAGCGCCTGTTCCAGCGCGATCGGTTCGTGCAGCTGCGCAGGCGGCGAGTACAGAGTGTCAGCGGGGACCTCGTCGGCCCAGCTCAATGCCTGCTCCAGGTGCGGCTGCAGCGCTTCTTCCTGCGGCGCCGGTGGCGGTGCCGGGTGGCCCGGCTCCAGCTGCAGGCTGGGTTCTTCTTCGGCCCCCGGCGGCAACACCTGCTGGTGGCCATGCAGCTTGGCGGACAGATGACGGCCCCAGCGCTGAGCCTCCCAGCCATCACGACGTGCAGCCAGTTCGGCCTCGTCGAAGACCAGGGTCAGACCCGGTGCGGACAGCACCGCTTCCAGGCGCTCCAAGGCGTCCTCGATGGCGGCTTCCAGCGCGATCACCACGAACTGTGGGCGCGCCTCCTGCAGGACCCGCGCCTCCAGCGTGTTGGGATCATCTTCCAGCACCAGCTGCACATCGGCGTGCGACAACGCCTCACGCAGGCGCTCACGCGCCGCGCCGGGACGAGCCAGCAGGGCCACGGCCGGAGCCGCTTGGGTTTCACTCACGGACACGGGCGATCCCCAGCAGGTCGTACACGTTACGCATCAGGTCCAGTTCCTGGTACGGCTTGCCCAGGTAACGCTGGACACCGATCTCGAAGGCGCGCTGGCGGTGCTTGTCACCGCTGCGCGAAGTGATCATCACGATCGGCACGTCCCTGTAGCGCGGGTCGGCACGCATCGCGGTGGCGAGCTCGTAGCCATCCATGCGCGGCATCTCGATATCCAGCAGCATCAGGTCCGGCACGCGCTCTTCCAGCCGCTCCAGCGCCTCCACGCCGTCGCGGGCGACGCTGACCTCGAAGTTGTGGCGTTCGAGGATGCGGCCGGTGACCTTGCGCATGGTCAGCGAGTCGTCGACCACCATCACCAGCGGCACCTGGCGCTCCTGGCGCGGTGCGTTGGTCAGCACAGGCAGCGTCGGGTTGGCGAGGAAGCGGCGCACCAGCGGCGCCACGTCCAGGATCACCACCACGCGGCCATCGCCGGTGATGGTGGCACCGTAGATGCCCGGCACCGACGCGATCTGCAGGCCGACCGGCTTGACCACGATTTCGCGGTTGCCCAGCACCTGGTCGATCGCCACGGCGGCACGCAGATCACCGGCACGGACCAGCAGCAGCGGCACCTGGTCCTGGCCATCGGCACGCGCCGGGGCCTGCCCGACCAGGCTGCCGAGGTCGTACAGCGGATAGTCTTCACCGCTGTAACGGTAGCTGCTGTCGGCGGCTTCGAAACGCTCGCGCGACAGGCGGCCGATACCACTGACCGAGGCCACCGGCACCGCGAAGGTGGTTTCGCCGATCTGCACGAACACCGCCTGGGTGACGGCCAGCGTCTGCGGCAGGCGCAGGGTGAAGCGCACGCCCTGGCCCCGCACCGACTGGATGTCGACCGAGCCACCGAGCTGGCGCACTTCGTTGCGCACCACGTCCATGCCCACGCCACGACCGGCCAGCTGGCTGACCTGGTCGGCGGTGGTGAAGCCGGACGCGAAGATCAGGTTGTCCAGCTCCTGCTCGTTCGGCTGCGCATCGGCGGCCAGCAGGCCACGGTCGATGGCGCGGCGGCGGATCGCCTCGCGGTCCAGGCCAGCACCGTCATCGGCCACTTCCAGCACGATTTCCGAACCTTCGCGGTGCAGGCGGATGGCGATCTCGCCCTCCTCCGGCTTGCCGGCGGCGCGGCGCTGTTCCGGCGCTTCCAGGCCATGGGCCACGGAGTTGCGCAGCATGTGTTCCAGCGGCGCGACCATGCGGTCGAGGACGTTGCGGTCCAGTTCGCCGTGGGTTCCTTCCAGGGTCAGGTGGACCTGCTTGCCGGTATCCATGCCGGACTGGCGGACCACGCGGCGCAGGCGCGGCACCAGGCCATCGAACGGCACCATGCGCGCGCGCATCAGGCCATCCTGCAGCTCGGAGCTGACGCGCGACTGCTGCTGCAGCAGCGAATCGTACTGGCGTGACAGATCATCGAGCACGCCCTGCAGGCCGCCAAGGTCAGCCGCCGATTCGTTCAGCGCACGGCTGAGCTGCTGCAGGGTGGAGAAGCGGTCCAGCTCCAGCGGATCGAACTTCTGGTCGGCCTGGTCCTGCTCGCGCTGGTAGCGGGCGACGATCTGCGCCTCGGTTTCCAGGTCAAGACGCCGCAGCTGGTCGCGCAGTCGCGCATTGGTGCGCTCCAGTTCGCCCATGGCACCACGGAAGGCACCCAGCTGCTGTTCAAGCCGCGAGCGGTAGATCGCCACTTCACCGGCATGGTTGACCAGGCGGTCGAGCAGGTCGGCACGCACGCGCACCTGCTCCTGCTGCGGACGCGCCAGCGGATCTTCATCGATCACGCCCTCGGCCGGAAGCGGAGCCGACAGCGGCGCTTCGATCGGGGTCGCCAGCGGGCCCGCGGCCTGTGCGGGCACGGTCTCGATCTCGCTGGCCGCACGCGCGGCCGCAGCGGCTGCGGCGATATCGATGGTGGTGCGGACCTCGAAGGCTTCGACCAGATCCTGCGCCGGCTCCACCACACGGTGCGCGCCGGTGCGGGTGAGCAGCTGGTGCAGGCGGTCAAAGCCACGCTCCAGCAGCTGCACGTCGCGGCGTTCGATCTCGGTGCGGCCAGCGGCCACCGCCTCCAGCAGCGATTCGATGCTGTGGCCAAGGTCGCCGATGGCGTTGATGCCAGCCATGCGTGCGCCACCCTTCAGGGTGTGCAGGTCACGCTGCAGGCCGGCCAGCACCTCGCGGTCCTGCGGTGCATCGCGCAGTTCGCTGATCAGGCCATCGCAGTGGTCGAGCAGGTCCTTGCCTTCCTCGACAAAGATATCGACCAGCTCGCGGTCGTACACGCTGAAGTCGAGTGCATCGGCGCCGTCTTCGGCATCCGCCGCAACAGGTGCCTGCTCGTGGTGCGGCGCACGCGGCACGATGTCGGTCGCTGCAACCTGTGCATCGGTATCGACCGTACCCTGGCCCGGTGCGTCTTCCATTTCGAAGAAGCGCACCGCAGCAGTGCCGCCCTGCGGCGCCTCCGCGGTGATCTCCTCAATCACCGTCGCCGGGGACGGCTGATCGGCGCTCTCTCCTTCACCGACCGCCGCCTCCCCGCCGACGTCCGCATCCTCGGCAAAGGCATCTGCCTCACCCGGCGCGAGTTCGCTGGCCTGGAGGCCGATCACGGGCCATTGCCCGTCGTCGTCCAGGGTCTGCTCCTCCTCGATCACGTGCAGGCCGGCCTCGAGCGCGGCTGCCAGCGTGACCGGTTCTGCAAAACCCGGCACAGCCATTTCATCCTGCAGGCTCGACAGCTCGCTGTCGAGTGGCAGTGCAGCAGCGTCGTCAATGACGTTGTCATCGTCACTGCCCGAATCAAACGGCAACGGCGTATTCAGGTCGATCGCGTCAACTTCCGCAGACACCGGCAACTCTTCCGCGTCGCGGTCATCCACCGGCAGCGCACTGGCATCGAGGTACGGCGACAGATCGTCCGCCATGGTCAGGTCAGCGTCGTCGACCGTCGCGATCGCCGGCACGGCATCTGATTCGTGCTGGGCAACATCAGGCGCACGTTCAATCGGCTGGATCGATTCAATCGCGCCGGTGTCGTCCGCGGCAGGTTCACCTTCGCCCGGCACCGACGGCCAGCCGGCGTCGAAGTAACGCGAAAGATCGTCGCTGGCGGTCAGCTCACCCACGTCCAGGCCGCTGTCGGCTGCGACGTCCAGCACCTCCAGCCCGGTTGCAGCTGGAACCGGTTCCAGCGCATCTTCGGCATGCGACTGCGGCTCGGCAATGAAATCGGTCGCCGCATCGAAAGCGGACGGCATGCTGGTTTCGTCCAGCGTGTCCAGCCCGGCCAGCGGCGCTTCGGCCGCGGATGCCTGCTCGGCATCAGGCGCCAGCTCGACGCCCTCTTCGTCCTCGTCTTCCAGCGCGAACAGCGGCCAGCGCGCTTCCGGCAGCTCGCCGGCCAATGCCTGCAGCCGCTGCACCAGCGCGCCCTGCGGAACAATCCGCGGCTGTTCGGCCTGCAGCGCCTCCATGGTCGCGGTGATCGCCTGCGCGGTCGCATCCAGTGCGGCTACGCCCTCGTCGCCAGGCACCACGTCGGCGGCCAGTGCACGCTTGATGTAGGACTCGGCACCGCCGGTGACCGCCGTGATTTCCGGCACTTCGGTCATCGCGAAGGCGCCGTTCATGGTGTGCACCGCACGCAGCAGTGCGTCGCTGACCGGCTGCGGTGCCTGCTGCGCCGAGCGCAGCCATTCCTGCAGGGTCGCCTGGTGGACTTCGACCTCGGCCTCAAGGATCTCGCGCAGTACGCTGTCGATGTTGGCCGGGGTACCGGCGTCTTCCGCCACCGCCGTGGCATCGGCCTGCGCCGACGCAGCGGCCTCGGCTTCCAGCAGGCGGCTGATTTCGTCTTCGCCTTCGGACTCGGCCAGTGTCGCTGCCGGTGCGGCCGCAGCCGGCAACGGCACGTAGAAGGTCTCCTCGCCGGCACCGACCCGATCGGCAATGGCCTGCATCGCCTGCAGGTCCACGCTGATGCGCTGGCCATGGCGCAGCGCGGCGTTCAGCTGCGGCAGCGCGGCATGGGCGTTGTCGACCATCGCCAGCACCGCCGGAGTCGCCGGGCGGCTGCCATCGAGCACGCGATTGAGCATGCCTTCGATCTTCCAGGCGAACTCGCCCAGGGTGCGTGCACCCACCAGGCGGCCACTGCCTTTGAGGGTGTGGAAGATGCGGCGGATCGGCCGCAGCCGGTCCATGTTGTCCAGCTGCATGCGCCATGCCGGCAGCAGCGTGCCCAGGTTGGCCAGCTCGTCGTCGAACTCTTCCAGGAACACCTCGCGGATGTCCTCGTCGATGTTCTCGGCATCGTCGTCGAAGCCTGCCTCGAAGCCGGTCTCGGTGCCGGCCACGACCGGGATGTCCGCAGCGGGCGGAGCCGCCATGGCCTGCGGATTGAAATCGGCCGCCGCGGCGCTCAGCTCGGCGAAGAACTGCGCGTCGGCTTCGCTGAAGTCGATGGGCGCGATGGTGTCGATATCAATCACCGACACCGCCGGTGCCGGTGCATCGGAGACCGGCGTCAGCACCTCGGCCATCGGCGCGGGCACGTCCTCCTGCACATCCGCCGGAACCGCGTCCGCTTCGGCAACCACAGGGCTTTCGTCCACCCGCACGGATGCAGCGGGATCGACGATCTCCAGCGCCGGGTGCAATCCGGCGTCGTCGTCCAGCGACAGCGTCTCCATCGCGTGCAGCGACAGCACGTCGTCGGCATTGTCCAGCGCATCGGCGTCGAAACGGAACACCACGTCGTCACCGGCGGCGACCACATCGTGCTCGGCAGCCACCGGGTCGAACACGGGCGCGGCAACGTCAGCGGTGTCAAAGGGCACCGACGCGTCGACGTCGTCCTCGACATTCATCACAGCCACATCGGCCAATGCCGGCGGTGTTGCCTCCGACAGTGTCCACTGCGGCGCCGGTTCCACGCTGGTTTCGGCCCGTTCGAAACTGACCGGGTCGAAGCTGGCGAAGGTCGGACTGCGCTCGACTTCGGCACTCGCGGTCGGCTCGGAGTCCGGATGGAACGGTGCGAGATCCCATTGCGGTACCTCGGGCGCAGGCGCGCTGGAGGCGGCGAAGACCAGCGGTGCATCCGCGTCGTCATGCAGCGACAGCGGTGTGGAGGCGACACTCCCCAGCGCCCCGAACATCAGGCGGTTGTCCACCACCTCCGGTGCAGGCGCGGCCGGTGGCGGATCGAAGGTGAAGTCCGGCAGCGGCACCGGCACCGTGCCGGCGGCGGGCGCGGCCGGCTGCACCGGAATCTCGATGGGCTCCGGCTGTACCGGCTCGGTCTGCAGCGCGATCGGCTCGCGGTCCACCAGCAGCGATGCGAACGGAATCGGCGCGGCGGCAACAGGCGCCACTGCATTGCGGTCCGGCAACGGCCAATAGCGCAGCGCTTCAAGGCTGCTGCGGGTGATGTCGAGGATGTCCTCGCGGCCCGGGCGGCGGTCGCGCAGAGCCTCGAGGTAGTACTCCAGGCTGGCCATGGCATCGGCCAGGGTGTCCAGCTGGCGGCCACTGGGCACGCGCTGGCGACCGATCAGCTCGGCTTCGATGTACTGCTGCACACCGCGCAGGTAATCGGCGGCGGTGTTCAGGTCGAGCATGCGCAGCGCACCGGACACATCGCCCAGCAGGCGCGGCACGTCCTGCAGCTCGGCATGGTTCCAGCTGGTTTCGATGAAGGCGACGAAATGCTCGCGGGCGGCGGCGAAGTTGGCGATGGCCTCATGTGCCAGCACCTCCACCGTGCGCCGGTTCTCCACCGCGCTGGGGTCATCTTCGCCACTGCCGCCGGCGCCCAGATGGGCGACCTGGTCGTCCAGCGACGCGTCCACGTAGAGCAATGCGCCGGCGATATCCAGCAGCAGGTTCTCGTCGATCTGCTGGCGCCCTTCGACCACGCCACGCAGCGCATCGCGCTGCTGCACGACCACGCCGCGGGCAACGCCCAGGCCCATCATGCCCAGCGTATCGGCCACGGCGCCAAGTTCGTTGGCCTGGGTCTGCAGCTGTTCGGGCGCACCGCCAGTACGCAGGTGCAGGTCCAGCGCATCCTTGATGCGCAGCAGTTCTTCCTTCACCGCGCTGCCCACGGTATCCAGCAGCTCGCGGTTGCGCCCGCTCAGGCTGCCCCGGGCATGGTCCAGCTCGGCCTCGGTGGCGCTGACGCTGTCCGGCGCGAACGCCAGCAGCACGCTGTCATGCACGCCCTCTTCGCCACGCGCGGCACGGATTTCGTTGAGCAGCGGCATCAGCACGATCGGAATGTCGCGGTGGCCGTTCTGCAGGCGCTCCAGGTAATCGGGCAGCAGCACGCTGCCGCGCATCAGGGTCGCGCAGGCTTCATCCCGATCAGCCACGCTACCGGCGCCGATGGCATTGGCCAGCTGTTCCAGCTCCTCGGCCACCATCGCCGGGGCGTACAGCTCGACCATGCGCAGGGTGCCCTGCACCTGGTGCAGGTAGCCGGCGCAGATGCGCATGCGGCTGGCATCGGCCGGGTCTTCCGCGTAGTACTCGACCTCGTTGCGCACCTGGCGCAGGGTCTCGTCCAGCTCGGGCTTGACCCAGCCCAGCGCTGCGTGGCTCATCGCATCGCGCAGACTGCTCATGGACGCGCTCCGTTCGCCGCCGCGCGGAAGCCGCGCGAGTTCTGGCGTGGGGAATGGAAATGCTTCATCGACTGGTTCCTTGCTCGCCGCCCTGCCCGCGTCACGCCGGCAGCTTGAAGTCGGCGACCGAACGACGCAGGTCGGCCGCCAGCTGCGCGAGATGACCGATCGATTCGGCGGTCTGCCCGGCACCCTGCGAGGTCTGGCCGGTGATCTGCCGGATCACGCCCATGGTGCGGGTGATGTCCGAGGCCGCAGCCGACTGCTGCTGGGCGGCGATGGAGATGTTCTTGATGAGGGTGTTCAGTGCATTGGACACGCGCTCGATTTCGGTCAGTGCGGTGCCGGCGTCCTCGGCCAGACGTGCACCGGACACCACTTCGGCGGTGGTCTGTTCCATCGAGGTGACCGCTTCGTTGGTATCGGCCTGAATGGCCTGGACCAGATTCTCGATGCGTCGGGTTGCGCCCGAAGTGCGTTCTGCCAGGCGCTGCACTTCGTCGGCCACGACCGCGAAACCGCGGCCCGCTTCACCGGCCGAAGCCGCCTGCACCGCCGCGTTCAATGCCAGGATGTTGGTCTGCTCGGAAATGTCGTTGATCAGTTCCACGATCGAGCCGATTTCCTGCGACGACTCGCCCAGGCGCTTGATGCGCTTGGAGGTTTCCTGGATCTGGTCACGGATCTGGTCCATGCCCTGGATGGTCTCGCGCACCACGCCGGCACCTTCGGCGGCGATCACCACCGAGCGCTGTGCCACGTCGGCCGACTCGGCCGAGTTGCGCGACACCTGTTCGATGCTCGCCGCGATTTCACCGATGCGGTCCGAGGCCGAGGTGATCTGGTTGGCCTGGTGGCCCGCCGCCTCTGCCAGCTGCATGGCGGTGGCCTGGGTTTCCTGGGTGGACAGCGCGACCTTGGCCGAGGTGTCGTTGATGGTGGTCACCAGGTGGCGCAGTTCGTCGACGGCGTAGTTGATCGCGTCGGCGATGGCGCCGGTCATGTCCTCGGTCACCGAGGCCTTCACGGTCAGGTCGCCCTCACCCAGCGAGGAGATTTCGTCCAGCAGCCGCATGATCGCCTGCTGGTTGCGGCTGTTGAATTCCACCTGGGTCTGGTAACGCAGTTCCTGCTCGCGCGAGCGGCTGCGCACGTTGGTGGAGACGAAGCCGATGATCGCGATCAGCGACAGCGCACCGGAGACCACGCCGATCCAGAAGTTCGGGAACAGGCGGGTATCGGACACCGAGCCGAACGAGGAGAACGCCTCGAACAGCTTGCGGCTGTCGTCCAGCATGTGCGCCGAGCCCTGGCCCAGCGCGGTGGCGGCGGACTGGGCGGCGAACAGCTGGCGCGAGCTGGCCAGGATCGCATCGGCGTCCTGCTTCATTGCCTCCCACTTCTGCTGCGACTGCTCCAGCGCGGCCACGGCGGCGGCACCGCGCACGGCGGTGATGCCCAGTTCCTCGTTGCCGTTGCGCAGGCCGTCGAGCACCTGCGAGAACACGGTGATGTCGCGTGCCAGTGCATCGCCCGAGGTGGCAGCGGCGCTGCCACCGGCGCGCATTTCGGTCACGCGACGGGCCATGGAGCCGGCCACCACCACCTGCTGCAGGGCGCTGTACACCTGCGACGACGGCGCGCCGGAGGCGGACATCGCACGCACCAGCTCGTTCAGCTGGGCCTGCAGGCCCGGCACCGCGCCGGTGAAGTTGTTGGCATTGCCGGCCAGCGCCAGCACCGCCGGTTCACTGGCGACCAGCTGCCCGGCCTGCTTGCCCAGCGGCGCCCAGGTTTCGGCCAGGGTGGCGATCGCACCCGACACGCCCGGCTCCTTGCCGTAGCGCCCCTGCAGGGTCGACACGTTCTGTTCGATCGCGTTGCGGGTCGCCTTGAAGGCGGTGAACGCCTGCGCGTTGCCGCCCACCGCGTCACGGCCCTGGTTGGCCAGCTGCTGCGACAGCACCTGCAGGTCGGCTGCCTTGGAACCGGCATCGGCCAGGCGACTGCCCTGCCAGGTGGCGACGCCGGTGTTGACGCCGAACAGGATCATCGATGCCAGCAGCAGGAACAACCAGAGGTTGCTGCCGCCCAGCCGCAGCTTGCCGGTCTTGGTGGCGTCCGAAGCAGTACTCATCGTTCAACCTCGATCTTCAATGCAGGGGGCGATGCCCGGCCTCAGGCCGCGGCTTGCCGGAATTCAGGGGTACGCGACAGCAGCGAGAGCGAGAACACGCCCCAGTCGTGGCCGTCGGCGTGGAAGGCGCGATCGACGAAGTGGCCGTAACGTCCTTCGGCCAGCGTGCCGGCCGCGATCTGCTGGTCCAGTTCGAAGCTGCGCTGGCCGAACAGTTCATCGATGGTCAGCGCGACGTCGCCGCCGGCCTGGCGCATGATCAGCACGCGCTGGCCTTCCTGCTGCACGGTACGCGTGCCTTCCAGGAAGTACTTCAGGTCGACCACCGGGAACAGGTTGCCGCGCAGGTTGCCTACGCCCAGCAGCCACGGCTGCGCGCACGGCACCGGGGTGACCGGCGGCATCGGCACGATTTCCACCACTTCGCGGAAATCGGACACCAGCCGGCGCTGGCCGACGCGGTAGCCCACGCCACGCCAGAGGTCCTGGGCGAACTGCCGTTCGGGCAGCTGCACCGCATGGGCCAGGCTGCGCCGTTCGTAGGCTTCGAGAATGTCGAAGGGCGAGCGCATCAGGCCACCAGTTCGTTGATCCGCGCGATCAGTTCATCCTCGCGCGGCGGCTTGACGATGTAATCGGCTGCGCCCTGGCGCAGGCCCCATGCCCTGTCGGTTTCCATCGCCTTGGTGCTGACGATGATCACCGGGATGTGCTTGATCGCCGCGTCACGGGCCATCGCGCGGGTGGCCTGGAAGCCGCTCATGCCGGGCAGGACCACGTCCATCAGCACCAGCTGCGGCACCTGGTCGCGGACCAGCTGCAGTCCATCCTCGGCGTTGTCCGCTTCCAGCACCTCATGGCCGGCACGGCGCAGCCACTGGGTGAACACCGCGCGGTCGGTCGGTGAATCCTCGATCAGAACGATACGAGCCATTGTGCCTTTCCCCCTGGTCAGGCGTTGACGTATGTGCGGATGGCACCCAGCAGTTCTTCACGCGTGAAAGGCTTCGTCAGGTACTGCTCCGAGCCGACGATGCGTCCCCGCGCCTTGTCGAACAGGCCATCCTTGGACGACAGCATGATGACCGGGGTCGCCTTGAACAGCTGGTTGCCCTTGATCAGCGCACAGGTCTGGTAGCCGTCCAGGCGCGGCATCATGATGTCGACGAAGATGATCTGCGGTTGCTGGTCTGCGATCTTCGCAAGCGCTTCGAAGCCGTCGGTGGCGGTGACCACCTCGCAGCCTTCGCGCTTGAGCAGCGTTTCCGCAGTCCTGCGGATGGTCTTCGAATCATCGATGACCATCACCCGGAGTCCTGCGAGTTCCCCGCCCGCAGTCGTGTTTTCAGTCATTGCCTATCCCCAAGCGCACGGCCCGATCTCTGGCGGGGGCCGCTACGAAAGCGTATCTATATCGCACTTTCCGCGCCCGCTTCAAGGCCGCCCCATGGCGCGGGGCATGGCACCCTCCTGAACGTGACGGGTTTCGCAATGCGTGCGCGACCGCCGGGCGGACGCTGCGTTGCAGTACGGCGGGGAGGCGCGCGACCGGCGTTGCCGCTACCATCAACGCCTTGCCAGACAGGTGCGCCCATGCCGTTGAACGTCATCGTGGTGATGGACCCCATCGCCCACATCAAGATCGCCAAGGACACCACCTTCGCCATGTTGCTGGAAGCCCAGCGCCGCGGCCATGCCCTGCACTACGTGCGCCCGGGCGGGTTGGCCCTGGAAGGTGGCGTGGCGGTGGCCCAGACCGCACCGCTGCAGGTGCGCGACGACCCGGTCGGCTGGTATGAGCTGGGTGCGTTCAGCCGTACCGAGTTCGGTCCCGGCCAGATCGTGCTGATGCGCAAGGACCCGCCGGTCGACGCCGAGTACATCTACGACACCCAGGTGCTGGACGTGGCCGCCGCTGCCGGTGCCTGCGTGGTCAACAACCCGCAGGGCCTGCGCGACTACAACGAGAAGCTGGCCGCCCTGCTGTTCCCGCAGTGCTGCCCGCCGACCCTGGTCAGCCGCGATGCCAAGGCGCTGAAGGCCTTTGCCCTGGAACACGGCCAGGCCGTGCTGAAGCCGCTGGATGGCATGGGCGGCCGCTCGATCTTCCGCAGCGGCCAGGGCGATCCGAACCTGAATGTGATCCTGGAAACCCTGACCGACGGCGGCCACAGGATGGCGCTGGCGCAGAAGTTCATTCCCGACATCACCGCCGGCGACAAGCGCATCCTGCTGGTCGATGGCGAACCCGTCGACTACTGCCTGGCGCGCATCCCGCAGGGTGATGAATTCCGCGGCAATCTCGCCGCCGGTGGCCGCGGCGAAGGCCGCCCGCTGAGCGAGCGCGACCGCTGGATCGCCGCCCAGGTCGGGCCGGAGATGAAGCGTCGCGGCATGCGCTTCGTCGGCCTGGACGTGATCGGTGATTACCTGACCGAGGTCAACGTGACCAGCCCGACCTGCGTGCGCGAACTGGACGCACAGTACGGCCTGAACATTGCCGGCACCCTGTTCGACGCACTCGAGGCCGGCCTGCGCTGATGTCTGCCGCACCTGCCGTACTGCCCCCGCCGCCGCGCGAAGCGCAACGGCTGGGGGCGACCATCGCGCTGTCGGTGCTGGTCCACGCCCTGCTGATCCTGGGCGTGGGCTTCGCCGTGAAGGGCGATGCACCGCTGGTGCCGACGCTGGAAGTGATCTTCAGCCAGACCCGCACCGCACTGACGCCGAAGCAGGCTGATTTCCTGGCCGCAGCCAACCAGGAAGGCGGTGGCGAACACGACCGCGCACAGCGTCCGCGTGACAACCAGGCCGGCATCGTGCCGCAGGCCCAGTCCGGAATCAGCCCGATTCCGCAGCAGCAGCAATCGGCCGCACCGGTTCCGCCGCCGCAGGCACGGGTGGTCAGCAGCCGCAATGGCGAAGAAATGGTGGCGCAGGCGCAGTCCCGGCCCACGCCGGATCAGCCCGAACCGGATGCGCCCTTGAGCGCACGCGAACAGCGCGACGTGGAGATGGCGCGCCTGGCCGCCGAAGTGCACCTGCGCTCGGCGCAGTACGCCAAGCGTCCGAACCGCAAGTTCGTGTCGGCCAGCACGCGCGAATATGCCTATGCCAACTACCTGCGTGCCTGGGTCGATCGCGCCGAGCGCGTCGGCAACCTGAACTACCCGGACGAGGCCCGGCAGCGCCGCCTGGGTGGCCAGGTGGTGATCAGCGTGGGTGTGCGCCGCGATGGCAGCGTGGAAAGCAGCCGGATCCTGCGTTCGAGCGGGACGCCGTTGCTGGATGAGGCGGCTCTGCGGGTGGTGAAGCTGGCGCAGCCGTTCCCGCCGTTGCCGAAGACCGAGGATGAGATCGATATCCTGCAGGTCACGCGCACGTGGGTGTTCCTGCCGGGCGGCACCCTGCACGACGATCGGTAGGGTTCTGTTGCCCGGGCCTGCGGCCCGGGACCCGCTGAACGTCAACGTCAACGTCAACGTCAACGTCAAAGGCGGCGGTTGGACTGTGGATTTGGTGTGGCGGGGTGGCTGGGCAGGACACGCCGTAAACCCATCCTTGGGGGCTCGATGGCGCCATCCATGGCGCCAACGGTCCTGCCCAGCCACCCCGCCCCACCTCTGACAGATCCCGGCGCATCGCGTCCCGCTCCGCTGTTGGTAGGTGTCGACCTTGGTCGACACACATCCACGCTATGCGTGGATGCGAGCGAAACGATCCGCTTTTGACTTTGATTTTCTTTTGATTTTCCGTGGCGGACGCACACGGAAACTGTCAGAGGTCGGGCGGGGTGGGTTCGCGGGGGTATCCGCGCCATGGATGGCGCGGCTAAGCCCCCAGGGACGGGTTCACGGCGTCCCCCGCGAACCCACCCCGCCCGGCCAAGCGCGGCTTTTGATTTACGCGATCAACCAACCCCGCCACGAGGGGCTCAGCCGTTGGCCTTCGCCTTCGCCTCGCGCGCGGCCTGTTGCTCGACCAGGGTCAGTGCCACGTTGTCACGCAGGTACGCCGGCTCGACCTTCTCCGGTGCGATGGCTTCGCCGCGCGCGAAGGCCGGCACCGCCAGTGCCAGCACGTCCGACGCCCGCGGCAACGCAGTGGCATCAACGCCGCGCAGGCCAGCGCCCAACTGCGTAACAAGCGCACCCTCGGCCGCACCAAACCCGGTACCGACGCCGTAGGCGGACAGCCCTTCCGGTAGCGATACCGCAGCGGGTGCGCATACGCGCTCGGCATCACGCGCCACCGGCAGGCCGTCCACGCGCTCGAAGCGGGCAACGTAGAGTTCGCCCATCCGCGCATCGATCGCTGACAGGATCTGCGTTTCTTCCGTCGGTGCCCGCAGCGCCAGTACCTGCAGCGTCGAGACCGGCAGCAGCGGGCGGTCCAGGGCCAGCGCGATACCCTGCGCAATGGCGATCGCCAGACGCACGCCGGTGAACGCACCGGGGCCACGGCTGAGCGCGATGCCGTCCAGCTGGCGGCGGCTGATGCCGGCTTCGGCCAGCAGCGCCTCCGCCCACGGCAGGCTCAGTTCGGCGTGCCGGCGCGGGGCAATCTCGAAGCGTTCCAGCACCTGCCCATCGACATGCAGGGCAACGGAACAGGCTTCGGTGGCGGTTTCAAAGGCGAGCAGTTTCATCGGATCGGGTCAGAACAGGGGGAACGTGGCACCGGGCGCCGGCTCAGGGCCGGTCGCAACAGCGACTGGGGCAGCCGCATCATCGGACACGGGCGCCCATTGTGGCGTAAAGAAGGCCTGCACATCGGCCAGGCTGCGAGTACGCCGGAACGGCGGCAGCGAATCGAGGAAGACCCGGCCATAGCCCCGGTTGAGCAGGCGCGGGTCGCACAGTACCAGCACGCCACGGTCGCTCTCGCTGCGGATCAGGCGGCCGACACCCTGCTTCAATGCGATCACCGCCTGCGGCAACTGCTCGTCGCGGAACGGATTGCCGCCCTGGCTGCGGATCGCCTCCAGCCGCGCCTCGTACACCGGATCGTCCGGCGCCGCGAACGGCAGCTTGTCGATCATCACCACGCTCAGCGCTTCGCCGACCACATCCACGCCCTCGCGGAAACTGGCCGAGCCGAGCAGCACGCCATTGCCGGATTCACGGAAGCGCTGCAGCAGCGTCGCGCGCGGTGCCTCGCCCTGCACAAACAGCGGCCATGGCCCGTCGCGCAATGCCTCGGCGGCCTCACGCAATGCACGGTGCGAGGCGAACAACAGGAAGGCCCTGCCCTGCGAGGCCTGCAACACCGGCCGCAAGGTCTGGATCAGCGCGGTGCCAAACCCGCGCGCCGCCGGATCGGGCAGGCCTTCGGGCAGGTAGCACAGCGCCTGCTCGGGCCAATTGAACGGGCTTGGCTGCACCAGCGTGTGCGGATCATCCAGGCCCAGGCGCGTGGCGATGTGGTCGAAACCACCGCCCACGGTCAGCGTCGCCGAGGTGAAGATCCATGCCGCGCGACTACGCTCACGATGCTCGCGCAACGGGCCGGATACATCCATCGGCGTGCGCTGGCAGCGGAAACCACGTGGCGTGAGCTCGTACCAGAGCACATCAGCCGCGCTGGCTGTGTCCGCCGGATCGGTATCGAAGTCGAGAGTGGGCTCGTCATCGCCCAACCAGCGGCTGAGCCGCGAGACCGCCTCGCGCGCCCGCGCATGACAGGCATCCAGACCCGCCGCCGCTTCGCGCAGCGGCTGCAATGCCTGCTCCAGGGTCACCAACCCTGCCATCACCGTATCGAATCCGTCGCGCACCTGTGGCATCGCCAGCGCGCGCCATTGCGTGCCACGCGGCGGCAGTCCCTCCATCGCCGAACGCAGCGCCAGCAGCGCCTGCTGCAACTGGTCGACCGGTTCCTGCAGCGCCGACTGCGCGCCGCCCACACCGCGTGCTTCAGCCAGGCAGTCGCGTCCCAGCTCCTGCCACGGGCGCATGCCGAAGCCTTCGCCGAAAAACTGCGCGGCCAATTCGGGCAGTTGATGCGCCTCGTCGATGACGAAGGCCTGTGCACCGGGCAACAGCTCACCGAAGCCGTCCTGCTTCAGCGCCAGATCGGCCAGCAGCAGGTGATGGTTGACCACCACCACGTCGGCGGCCTGCGCGCGTTGCCGCGCGCGCACCACGAAGCAGTCATCCCAGAACGGGCAATCGGTGCCCAGGCAGTTGTCGACGGTGGAGGTGACCATCGGCAGCAATGGGGAGTCGTCGGCCAGCCCGTCGAGCTCGGCGATGTCACCGAACTCCGAGCGACCGGACCAGGCCAGGATGCGCTGGAACTGCGCTGCCTGTTCGGGGCTGGAAAAACGCGGCTCTCCACGCGCCTGCTGCAGGCGGTAGCGGCACAGGTAATTCGCACGCCCCTTCAGCAGCGCACTGCGCAGGCCGACCCCGAGCGCCTGGCGCACGCGCGGCAGATCGCGATGGTAGAGCTGGTCCTGCAGCGCGCGGGTGCCTGTGGAGATGATGGTACGCAGCCCGGACAGCAGCACCGGCACCAGATAGGCAAACGTCTTGCCGGTGCCGGTACCGGCCTCGGCCAGCAGCAGATCACGCTGCTGCAGCGCATCGGCGATGGCTTCGGTCAGGTGCAGCTGTGCCGGACGCGGGACGAATGCATCCAGGTGAGAGGCGAGCGCGCCGCCGTCGCTGAGGGCTTCGCGGCTGGCATGGACAAGGTCGGACATCAGAGGGAAAGGATACCCGGCCGGGCGCTGCCCGGCACCCGTTTCAAGCCGGAGCCAGAGCACCAGCAACGGCAACGGCGGTCATGGCTCTGGGTTGCACCGAGGGCTGGCAGGGGACTGTGGGTTTGCGGGGACGCCGTAAACCCGTCCCTGGGGGCTTGGCCGCGGCATCCATGCCGCGGACACCCCGCAAACCCACAGTCCCCCACCTTCGACAGTGCCCCGGTGACGGAGGCACGCGCTTCGTAGAGTCGAGCTTGCTCGACTGGGATGTCAAAAGCGGTTGAGGGAACGGGAAAAGAGGACGAATTACCGCGAGCGCGCGCAGCGCGCGACCCGCTTTTGATTTTGATTTTGTTCTTGCCTGCGGCCCGCGCGATGTATAGCGGGCCGGGTGGGTGGGGCGTGCAGGACCGTTGGCGCCATGGATGGCGCCATCGAGCCCCCAGGGATGGGTTTACGGCGTGTCCTGCACGCCCCACCCACCCGGCCCATCACCCGCATCCATCAGTGCGCGCGCGCCACAGAGGGGGCAGCGCCCGATGGAGTGGAATACCTCAGTACCGCTTGATCCCCGGCACGGTGCAGCCTTCCAGCTGCGCATGCGCGGACACCGCGTTCTCCTTCTCGCCGCGCGCCAGACGCGACTGCTCGATCGTCGCCCAGTGCCGGCGGCACAGCGGCCCGGTCTTCGAGCCCAGATCCACCGCCTTGCGCGCGAACGTCTCCGCCTGTGCCCATTGGCCCTGCAGCAGCGCCAGCTCGGCACGCTCCTGCAACACCGCCGGGTCACCGGCCACGATTTCCAGCGCATGGTCCAGGCTGCTGGCGGCACCGGCCAGGTCGTTGGCCTGGCGCTGCGTCTGTGCGGTCACCCGCAGGTCTTCCACCTGCGAATCACGCAGCGGCTGCACCGACAGCTCCTTGTCGTCCGGACCTGCGGCCGCATCCACCGCAGCCAGGCGCTGTGCCGGCGTGGTGGTATCAACCGGCGGCTTGGCCACCGGCGGTGCGCTGCTGACGCAGGCGGCCAGGGCCAGGCTGAGGCCGGTCAGGGCCAGGGGCTGCAGCAGGGATCGCATGTTCATCGGCATCATCGGCTCGGGGGAGGAGTGGCGGCGGCGGGCGCCGCGGCAGGTTCAGCAGGCGGCTCAGGCTTGCGGTCCAGGCCGAACCAGCTACGCCAGCCACCGCCCTCGCCTTCGGCACCCTGCCCGTCCGGCGACACCGCCGGCGCACACGGTGCATAGGCCGGTGAATAGCCCACCACGAACGGGAAACGACGCGCGCCCGGGCAGCCTTCATCCGTGCTGTTGAGTCCGGTCGGCGCCACCGACTGCCAGTCCAGGCCCTTGTTGCTGACCCGCAGTGGCGCACTCGGCAGGCGCTGGAAGATGCCCGACCAGACCCGCATCGCGCCGGTGGCACCGTACAGGCCGGCCTGCTCGTTCTGGTCGTTGCCGATCCAGATCACCGCCAGATGATCGCCGGTGTAACCGGCGTACCAGCTGTCGCGGCCATCGTTGGTGGTACCGGTCTTGCCGGCCGGCTGCAGGCGGCCGAGGCCATCGGCGTTGAGCCGCTGCGCGGTGCCGCTGGCAACCACCTGCTGCAGGCCGACACTGATCAGGTTGGCGGCAATCGAGTCGCCTTCCTGGGCCGGTGCCGGGGTCTTGTCGTAACGCTTGAGCAGCTTGCCCTGCGGATCGAGCACGCCACGCACCGCATGCAGCGGCTGGATTTCGCCACCGGACGCGAGGAACTGGTACAGCTGGGCCATCGCGTACGGGCTCTGGTCGGTCGAACCGAGAATCACCGCCGGATTCGCCTCGGCCTTGATGCCGGCCAGCACGTGGATGAGCTGGGTCACGCGCTCGGGACCGACCTGCATGCCCACGCGCACCGTGGCCTGGTTGTAGGAATGCGCCAGCGCGTCGATCAGGCGCACGGTGCCGTGGCTGCGGTTGTCCGCGTTGCCCGGGTTCCAGTTGCGGCCGCGGCCGAGCTGGACGGTCACCGGTGAATCGTCGACCCAGCTGGCCAGCGAGTAGCGGTCCGGCTGCGCCAACGCGAGCAGGTACACGAACGGCTTCAGCAACGAGCCGACCGGGCGCTGTGCTTCGATCGCACGGTTGAAGCCGACCTCGGACACTTCACGGCTGCCGATCACCGCCAGCACGTCACCGTTGTGCACGTCGGTCAGCACCATGCCGGCCTGCAGTTCGGGGCGACGCTTGCTCTCCAGCGACTTGATGGTGCGGGTCACCGCGCCTTCGGCATAGGCCTGCGCGGACGGCGACATACCGGTCATCACGCTCAGGCCGGCGCCCTGCAGGGCAGATTCCGGATAGTCGTGCCCCAATTGGCGGCGGACCAGATCGACATAGGCGGGGAAGCGGTTGGCGGCAACCAGGCCCGGCGTCTTGGGCACGCCCAGCGGGGCCTTCAACGCACGCTGGTACTCGGCGTCATCGATCAGCGTGGCTTCGTGCAGTTTGCCCAGCACGAAGTTGCGGCGATCCAGCGCGCGTTCCGGATTGCGCCGCGGGTCGTAGAAGGACGGGCCCTTGACCAGGCCGATCAGCAGCGCGATCTGCTCGGTCTCCAGCGACTGCAGGTCGCGACCGAACCAGAACTCGGCGCCAGAGGACATGCCATGGATGGCCTGGCTGCCACGCTGGCCCAGGTACACCTGGTTGAGGTAGGCCTCGAAGATGGTGCGCTTGTCGTAGCGCGCTTCCATGATCAGCGCGTAGAGCACTTCGTTGAATTTGCGGGTAACCGTCTGCTCCTTGCCGATGCCGAGCAGGCCGCTGCGGGCCAGCTGCTGGGTCAGCGTAGAGGCGCCCTGGCGGCTCTGGCCACCGGAGCGGATGGTTACCCACACCGCGCGCGCGATGCCGGACAGGTCGATGCCGTGGTGGCGGTTGAAGTCCTTGTCCTCCACCGCCTGCAGGCCGGTCACCAGCAGGTCCGGCGCCTCGTCCATGCGGATCAGGCGGCGTTCTTCCTGCTTCTGGCCGTACAGGGTGGCGATGCGGGCCGGGTCCAACCGCGCGGCCTTCAAGGCCTTGCGGTTGTCGGCGTCGCGCAGCGAGGCGACCGCACCATCGGCCAGTGACAACTCGAGCCGGCGCGGGGCAACCCGGCCATCGACGTCGTTGTAGCCGCGGCTGGAGATGACGAAGCGCCCGCCGTTCACCGCATAGGTGGCCGGCTCCTTGCCCTGGCCGTCATCGCGGTAGGCGGAGGCGGCCAGCTCGGTCTTCAGCGTGGACGCATCCATCGCCTTGCCGGGGGTGAGCACCAGCGGGCGCGCGTAGACGCGCGTCGGGATCTGCCAGCGCAGCTCGCCGAAACGCTGGGTCACCTGCTGGTTCAGGTACAGCGTATAGGGAATGAGGAAACCCAATCCCAACGCGACCGCAGCCATGCTCCAGGTGATCAGCCGGCGCCGCCACAGCGGGCCGTTGTCCTGCTGGTCGTCGTCGTCGAAATCGTCGATGTCGTCGGAATCGTAGCGTCGGGGCACGGGAATGCGAGAATGTAGGGTCTGGCGAGTCTACCCCAGCCGCTGCGGCTGGCGAATTCTCCCGGGTTCCCCTGCTTAAGCTGGAGTTGCAACCGGATGGCGATGTCCCTGGCCGAGATCCGATACCTGATCAACCGCCTCACGGGCCTGGCCCGCCGGAGCCTGGCCAGCCTGCGTACCCGTGGGTGGCGGGCGACCTGGCAGCGCATCCGCGTGCATACCCAGCGCGCCGTTCCTGCGCCGCGAACGCCGCTGTTCCTGCCGCCGGCACAGGATTTCGCCCCCTTCACGGTGCCGTTCAGCGAAACGCCGGAAGTGAGTATCGTCATCCCGGTCTACAACCACGTCGGCCATACCCTGGCCTGCCTGCGCGCCCTGGCGGCACATCCGCCGCTGGCGGCGTGCGAGATCCTGGTCGTGGATGACGGCAGCAGCGACGCCACCTTGCAATGGATGCCGCAGGTCGCCGGACTGCGCTATGAAGTGCGCGAGTACAACGGCGGCTTCATCGAGGCCTGCAACGATGGCGTGTCGCGCGCACGCGGCCGCTATGTGGTGCTGCTCAACAACGATACGGTGCCACAGCCGGGCTGGCTGGATGCCCTGCTGGACACGTTCGCCAGCACACCCGACGCCGGTCTGGTCGGCAGCCAGCTGCTGTACCCGGATGGCCGCCTGCAGGAATCAGGGGGGGTGATCTTCGCTAACGGCAGCGGCTGGAGCTACGGCCGTTTCGAGGCGGCGGACGACCCACGCTTTGCCAGCCTGCGCGACGTCGACTACTGCTCCGGCGCGGCGCTGATGCTGCCGCGCGCCCTCTGGCAGCAGCTGGGCGGCTTCGATACCCGTTACAAGCCGGCGTACTACGAGGACACCGACCTGGCCTTCCGCGTTCGCGCCCAGGGCCTGCGTGTGCTGGTGCAACCAGCCAGCCGGGTGATCCACGATGAAGGCACCAGCAACGGCACCGATACCGGCAGCGGGGTGAAGGCCTACCAGGTGCGCAACCAGGCCATCTTCGCCGCCCGCTGGGCCACCGAGCTGGCCCGCCATCCGGCGGTGGGCGAAGTGCCGTCACCCGTGCTGCTGCTGCGTGGCCGACGCCAGGTGTTGATCCTGGACGAGGAAGTACCCCAGCCGGATCGCGATTCGGCGTCACTGCGCCAGGTGAACCTGATCCGCCTGCTGCTGCAGGGCGGCGCTCATGTGGTGTTTGTTCCCACCCGCCGCGAACATGGCGGTGCCGCCACCGAAGCACTGCAGCGGATGGGCGTGGAAGTCTGGTATGCGCCGTTCCTCGATGGCGTCGCCAGCTGGCTGCGAACGCACGGTGCGCGTTTCCACGTGGCGCTGCTGGTCCGCCACCATGTCGCCCACGAGTGCCTGCCGCTGCTGAAGCGCTATGCGCCGCAGGCCCGCACCGTGTTCGACACCGTGGACCTGCACTACCTGCGCGAACGTCGTGGTGCCGAAGTCGCCGGTGATGCCGGGTTGCTGCGCGCCGCCGAGCGCACCCGCGCCAGCGAGCTGGCGGTGATGGAGCAGTGCGACGTCACCGTGCTGGTCAGTGCCGCCGAGCGCGAGCAGCTGCAGGCCGACGCCCCTTCCGTGCAGGTGGAGCTGATCTCCAACCTGCACGACGTCGCCGGCGCCGGCAAACCGTTCGAACAGCGCCATGATCTGGTGTTTGTCGGCGGCTTCCGCCATCCGCCGAACCTGGATGCCATGGAGTGGTTCATCGGCGAAGTCTTTGCCGGCATCCGCGCCCGCCTGCCCGAGGTACGCCTGCACTGCATCGGTGCCGCCACACCGGAATCGCTGCTGGCATTGGCCGCACGCCAACCCGGCGTGCAGATGCACGGTTTCGTCGAGGACATCACGCCCTACATGGACGGCGCACGCATTTCCATCGCGCCGCTGCGTTTCGGCGCCGGCGTGAAGGGCAAGATCAACCTGAGCATGGCCCATGGCCAGCCGGTGGTAGGTACCACCTGCGCCGTGGAAGGAATGCACCTGCACCCGGGCCAGGACGTGCTGGTGGCGGATGATGCGGCGGGCTTCGCCGATGCGGTGGTCCGCCTGTACCAGGATCCGCAGCTGTGGCAGCAGTTGTCCGACGCCGGCCTGGCCAACATCGCAGAGCACTTCTCCCTCGACGCTGCCCGCGCGACCGTGCAGCGGGTGTTCTTCACCTAATCCGGGCGACCGCCGGCGCGGCGCAGGCGGTCTTCGAACGCCGGCAGCTCGGCCAGGTCCGGTTGCAGCAACCGTGCCTGTTCGGCGGCGTGTGCGGCAAACGCCAGGTCTCCATTGCCGAGCCGTTCGCTGCCGATCGCCAGCCAGCGCTGGGCCAGGCGCAGGCGTGCCGAGGGAAGTCCAACCGCGGTCGGCGACAGGGTCTGCCACGCCTGCAGGCAGGCACCTGCGGCCTGCACGCGATTCTGCCGCAGGTTGTCGTCGAAGCAGCGGCGACTGGCAGGCAGCAGCCGCGCTGCGGCAGCCTTCACCCGTGCATCGCGTGGCGCCAGTGACTGCGCTTCGCGCAACGCGTCGAACGCACTGTGCCCGGGGGGGCTGATCCATTGCCCGGCACGTTCGGCGCGCTCGATCCTGCGCAGGTGGTCGCGCAGTTGGCGCTCGCGCTGCGTGTTGCTGACCGCCGGCTGCTGCAGCGCCTTCTGCGCCTGTTGGGCGCGCTGCAGGCGTTGCGCGAGCTGCTGTTGCGCGGCCGGCGAAGCACCCAGTTCCGCTGCCAGTGCGGCATCGGCCTGCGCCGCTTCGAACTGGAAATCGTCGGCCTGCTTCTGGCTGCGTGCCAGCACCGCCTGCAAGGTCTGTTCGCGGCCGCGCTGGGCACTGGAATCATCAACCGCCACTGCCAGCACGGCGAGGAATCCCTTCGCTGCCGATTCCAGCTGCCGACGCTGCAAGGCGCGCTGGGCCTGGCGCAGGCGCTGGTCGACGGCCTGTGCCAATGCTTCCTGGCTGGCGGGCAGATCGGCGTGGCCGGCATCGAACTGGCGCGCACGCTGCAGTATCGCGGCTGCCTCGGCCAGCTCGCCGCGCCCGGCCAGGATGCGGGCCTGCTGCAGCAGATCGCTCAGTGCGTCCTCGCGACCTTCCAGCGCCGGCAGATTGTCCGGCTGCAGTACCAGGATGCCCTGGAACAGGGGCAGCGCGCTGCTGTCACCGTCGTCCAGCCGGCCCGCTGCAAAGGCGTTGCGCGCCTGCGCCAGCAGTGCACCGATGCCGGCGCCTGCGCTGCGCCGGGCCTGCAGCTGGCGTGCCACGGCATCCGCATCGCCCTGCGGCACCTGCAGTTCCCGGGCCAGTGCCAGCGCCTGCGCGCTGCCTTCGAGGTCGTTGGCCTGCAGTTTTTCGCTGGCCTGCTGCAGGGCCGCGGCGCCGGTACGGGCCAGCCCCTCACGGGCCTGCGGACGATCACCATCCAGCGCCAGCACGGCCTGGTAGCGCTCACGCGCACCACTGCCATCGGCGGCACTCAGCCGCCCAGCCGCCAGTGCGCGATCGCCTTCGGCCAGCAACTGTTCAATCTGAGGCTCATCCCAGAACCAGTCGGCCAGCGGCTTGCGCAGCAGCACCAGCAGCACGAACACCGCCAGCGCCGCGACCAGCGCCCAGCGCCACACCCGGCGCGCGTGACGTGCCTGCAGCCACCACCAACGGCCTTCGCGGCGGACGCGGTCCAGCGCAGGATGTTCAGCGCCATGCGGGCGATGCGGAGGCTCGCGTTCCATGCGTGCAGGGTAGCCGGGGCAGCGTGAAGCTCAGCCGAGGCGACGCGCCTCGCTCACGCCGGGCAGCGCATCCAGCTTGCCCAGCAGGGTCGACAGCTGGCCGTAGTCGCTCACCTTCAGGCGCAGGCGCAGGTGGGCACGGCCACTGTTGCGCACGTTGTCACTGTGGATGTCGAGCACGTAGGCGTCTTCCTGGGCGATCAGGTTGGTGATGTCCTTCAGCAGCCAGCGGCGGTCGACCGCAGTGACCACCACGTCCACTTCGTAGCCGCCACCGGCCTGGCCCCACTCCACCGGCAGGATGCGCTGCGGGCTGGTGGCTGCCAGCCGGGCCAGCGCGGCACAGTCTGCACGATGCACGGTGACACCCCGGCTACGGGTCAGGTAGCCGACGATCGGTTCACCGGCCACTGGCTGGCAGCAACGCGCCAGCTGCACCAGCAGGTTGCCCACGCCCTGCACGGTGAACTTGGACTTGCCCAGGTTCTCGCGGCGCGCGGTCGGCCGCGGCAGGGCTGGCGCAGGCGTCGGCTGGCTCGCTGCACGTTCGGCTTCCAGCAGGGTACGACTGACCTGGTTCGGGCCGGTGTCACCCAGCGCCACCTGGATGTAGAGGTCGTCAACGCTGTCGGCATGGAACTTCTTCGCCGCCACCGCCAGATCAGAATGCTGCAGGCCCAGACGCTTCAGCTCGCGCTCGAGCAGTTCGCGCCCGGCCTGCACGTTGCGCGCGCGGTCCAGCTTGTGGAACCAGCTGCGTACTTTTTCGCGCGAGCGGTTGCTGGCCAGGAAGCCGTTGGCCGGCATCAGCCAGTCGCGGCGCGGATCGGCCTCCTTGCCGGTCAGGATCTCGACGCGGTCGCCGCTGCGCAGGCGGTAGGTCAGCGGCACGATACGGCCATTGACCTTCGCACCACGGCAGCGATGGCCCACCATCGTGTGCACCTGGTAGGCGAAATCGAGCGGCGTGGCGCCCTGCGGCAGGTCCAGCACCTCGTCCTTCGGGCTCAGTGCATAGACCCGGTCCTCGGTCAGCTCGGCATCGAGTGCCCCGGCCAGTTCATTGCCCTGCCCGTCCTGCGCCTGCTCCAGCAGCTGGCGCATCCAGGTGATCTTGCGGTCGAAGGACTTCTCCGCGCCCTTGCCGCCTTCCTTGTACTTCCAGTGCGCGGCCACGCCCAGCTCGGCCTGCGAATGCATCTCGTGGGTACGGATCTGCACTTCGATGGTGCGCCCTTCCGGGCCGACCACGGCGGTATGCAGCGAGCGATAGTCGTTGGCCTTGGGCCGGGCGATGTAGTCGTCGAACTCGCTGGGCACCGGCGCCCACAGTGCATGCACCACGCCCAGCGCGGCGTAGCAGGCGGCGACATCGTCGACCATGACGCGCACCGCACGGATGTCGTACAGCTGGTCGAACGCCAGCCGCTTCTTCTGCATCTTCCGCCAGATGCTGTAGATGTGCTTCGGGCGGCCACTGACCTCGGCCTTGATGCCCTGCGCGACCAGTTCGCGCGACAGCACCTTCTTGACGTTCTCGACGTAACGCTCGCGGGCGATGCGGGTTTCGTCCACCTCCCGCGCAATGCGCCGGTAGGTCTCCGGTTCCAGGTGGCGGAACGCCAGGTCCTCCAGCTCCCACTTCAGCTGCCAGATGCCCAGGCGGTTGGCCAACGGCGCATGGATGTCGCGGGTCAGCTGCGCCAGCGCGCGGCGTTGCTCGTCGTCCAGCTTGTCGGCCGCGCGCATGCGCGCCAGCTGCCGCGCCAGCAGGATGGGCACCACGCGCAGGTCACGGATGATCGCCAGCAGCAGGCGGCGCAGGCCTTCGCTGTTGCGCCCGGCCTCGCGGCCGGCGTGCAGCGCCCACACCGGATCGGCCGCATCCTGGCCATCCAGCAGGCCGACCACTGCGGCCTTGTGGTTGCCCAGCGGCAGTTGCTCCAGGCTGGCGCGCAGGCCGGGCAGATCGAACAGCAGGGCCGCGACCACCGCGCCTTCGTCGGCCGAGAGCATCGCCAGTGCGTCGAGGGTGTCGCCCAGCACCGACCAGCTGGCGCGCATCTGATGGTCGCAGTCCTGCGCTTCCCAGTGCCCGCGCAGGGCCTGGCGCAGCGGAGCAGGCAGCACGGCTGCCGAGGGGCGGTTCAACAAGGCATCCAGGCCGGGGACGGAAGCGCGGTTCACAGCATCGAGCAGGTAAGACAGAGGCCCCTACACTAGCGCCGGCGCCGTTCAGGGACAATCACCGCGGCCACCATCACCCGGCATGAAGACATGCCGCTACACTCGCGGGCAAACCCAGGAGAGTCCCGACATGTCCTCGATCGTCCCGCGTTTCCGCCTACGGCTGCTGGCCTGTGCCGCACTGTTGCTGTCCCTGTCGGCGCCTGCGCTGGCCCAGCGCGTGGTGGAGGGTGACCTGCAGCAGCAGATGTCACCGGCCGAGTTCAAGGCGGCCGGCCTGGACAAGCTCAACGCGCAGGAACTGGCCACGCTGAACCGCTGGCTGCAGGGCAAGGTCGAAGCGGCCACCACCCAGGCGGTTGCGGCCGTACGGGAAACGGCGCGCGAGGAAGGCCGTCAGGAAGTGATCGTGAAGAATCGCGGCTTCTTCGATTTCGGCAGCAGCGAGCCGATCACCGGCGTGCTGCAGGGCGAGTTCCGCGGCTTCGGCAAGGGCCGCGTCTACGTGCTGGACAACGGCCAGGAATGGGAGCAGACCGATGCAAGCACCCTGGCCGGTGTGCGCAAGCAGTCCCCCGCCGTCAGCATCAAGCCCGGTGTGATGGGCGTGTGGTACCTGAAGGTCGACGGCGTGAACACCCAGCCGAAGGTGCGCCGAACCAAGTAACGCCGTGACGTTGCTGCAGAGCCGAGCGTGGGCTCGGCTCTGCAGCAACGACGTCACGCCTGGCGCAATGCGGTCACCCGCTGCGCCAGCTTCTTCGCCGAGATGCCGGTGCGCGCACCCAGCTCCTGCGCGAACAGTGACACCCGCAGCTCTTCCAGATCCCAGCGCAGGGCCTGCCATTGCGGGCGCTCGCGCAGTCCCTGCTGCTCCCCCGCTGCCAGCGCTTCCAGGAACGGATGCAGTTCCAGCATGCGTGCCTGGTCACGTGGCGGATCACGCTTGGCGCGCTCGGTGCGCAGGATCATCGCCTTCAGATAGCGCGGGTACTGTGCCAGCGCGTCGGCCGGCGTGTCGCGCAGGAAGCCGGGATGGATCAGGCCGACCAGCTGCGCTTCCATGTCGTCCAGATTGCCGCGCGCCCAGCCCATCAACGGTGCTTCCAGCATCGGCTTCAGTTCCGCCACCAGGGCCAGGATGGTTTCGGCCAGCTTCAGCCGCGACATGGCCTCGCCGAACAGCGCCTTGGCCGCGTGCTCACGACGCTGCTCGAAGGCTGCCGCATCGCGGATGTCTTCCAGCCCCTCGGCCAGCACCGCGTTCATCGCCGCATCGACCAGGTCACCACGCAGGCGCTCCTGCGACTCGATCGCCGCATACAACAGGCCGGTCTTGGCACCGACCGGCAGCTGCTTGCGTGCCTGCTTCACCTTCTCGGCCAGGGCAATCTCCAGCAGACGGCGCACGCCCAGCGGATGGGCCTCCAGCGCCTGCTGGCGATCGGCGAAGATGCGCAGCGCCACGCTGTCGCCCTCGTCCAGCAGCGCCGGATAGGCCGGCACGCCTGCTTCACCGGGTACCTGCAGCGGAATCGGCGTGGCCGGGAACGTGCGCAGGCCATCGGCGGCCATCTCGCGCCCAGCGCGTGCAGCGAACGCATCGCCGGCACGCCCACCGAACTTCGCGCGCAGCGTATCCAGATCGCGCGAGGTCGCCAGCACCTTGCCCTGCTCGTCGCGCAGCCGCAGGTTCATGTGCAGGTGCGGTTCGATCGAACCAGGCTCGAAATCGAGCGCGGTCACCGTTGCGCCGGTCGCACGTGACAGGAAGCGCGCCAGTTCGCCGGTAATGGCATCGGCACTCGGCTGCGGGAACGCCTCGTAGAACGCGCGGCCGAAGTCCGGTGCCGGCACGTAGTTGCGGCGCATCGCCTTGGGCAGGCTGCGGATCAGTGCCGAGGCCTTGTCGGCGACGAAACCCGGCGCCAGCCAGCCCAGTTGCACCGGGTCCAGTGCGTTGAGCAGGTGCAGCGGTACGTCCAGGGTCACGCCATCGTCGTCGGCACCCGGTTCGAAGCGGTAATGCAGTGGCAGGCGCGCCTGGCCCAGCGGCAGGTACTTCGGATAGCGCTCCTGTTCGCTGCCCTCACCCGGCAACAGATCGACCAGCGACCAGTGCAGGGTCTTGCGCTGTTCCGGCGCCAGCCCCTTCCACCAGGTATCCAGCCCCGCGGCCGAATGGATCTGCGGCGGCACCCGGTCCAGGTACCAGCGCGCCTGCCAGTCCTCGTCGGCGACAATGCCGGCGCGGCGCAGCTTGGCTTCTTCTTCGCGGGCGACCTCCAGCACTTTCTGGTTGTCCGCCACGAAGCTGGCGCGGGTGTTGATCTCGCCGGTCACCAGCGCCTGGCGCACGAAGATGTCGTGCGCTTCGCCCGGCGCGATGCGACCGTAGTGCACCGGCTTCTTCGGCGCCAGCACCAGGCCGAACAGGCTGATCTGCTCGGAGGCCAGCACCTGGCCCTGCGCGCGCGACCAGTGCGGATCGAAGTGCTTGCGCAGCAGCAGGTGCGGCAGTTCGGCGATCACCCAGTCCGGCTCGATCGCCGCCAGGGTCATGCCCCACACCTTCTGCGTATCCAGCAGGTTGGCCACCAGCAGCCACGGCGGCGGCCGCTTGGACAGCGCCGAACCCGGGAACGGCAGGAAGCGGCGCTGGCGTGGCGCCTGGAAATCTCCCTTCTCGGTGCGGTGGCCGATCTGCGTCGGCAGGCCCGCCACCAGCGCGCGATGCAGGGTCTGGTACGCAGCGGCACGCACGCGCTCGCTGAAACCGCCGCCCACCGGCGCCTGTTCCTTCTGCGCACGCACGGCTACCGGCGCCGGTACGGCCTCGGCCTTGCCTTCGCGGGCCAGGCGCGCGGCACGGTGCAGCTGGCCTCGGGTGGCTTTCACTGCGGCGGCATCATCACGCGCCGGGGCCGGTGCGCTGCTGCCGGCCAGCAGCGGTGCCATCGAGGCCTCGTTGGCTTCTTCCTTCCAGCCCAGTTCCTCGCACAGCAGGCGCAGTTGGCGATGCAGCTCGCGCCACTCGCGCATGCGCAGGAAGCCAAGGAAGTGGCGGCCGCACCAGTCACGCAGCTTGGACTGGGTCAGGTCTTCGTGGGCCTGCCGATAGGCATCCCACAGGCGCAGCACGCCGACGAATTCGGACCGCCCATCGGCGAACTGCGCATGCGCGCTGTCGGCCGCGCCACGCGCTTCGGGCGGGCGCTCGCGCGGGTCCTGGATGCCCAGGAACGAGGCGATCACCAGCATCGGCCGCAGGCAGCCGGCAGCCTGCGCGGCCACCAGCATGCGCGCCAGCTTCACGTCCACCGGCAGGCGTGCCATCTGCTTGCCGATGGTGGTCATGCGCCGCTCGGCGTCGATCGCGCCCAGTTCGGTCAGTTGCTGCCAGCCGTCGGCCACCGCGCGCTCATCCGGCGCTTCCAGGAACGGGAACTCTTCGATGCGGCCCAGGCCCAGCTGCAGCATGCGCAGGATCACCCCGGCCAGGCTGGAGCGGCGGATTTCCGGATCGGTGAACTCGGGCCGCGCCTGGAAATCGGCCTCGGCATACAGGCGGTAGCAGATGCCCTCGGCGATACGGCCGCAGCGGCCCTTGCGCTGGTTGGCGCTGGCCTGCGAGATCGGCTCGATGTGCAGGCGGTCCAGCTTGTTGCGCGGGCTGTAGCGCTTGACGCGGGCAAAGCCCGGATCGACCACGTAGCGGATGCGCGGCACCGTCAGCGAGGTTTCCGCCACGTTGGTGGCCAGCACGATGCGCCGGTTCGGTCCGGGGTTGAACACCCGGTCCTGGTCCTGGTTGGACAGGCGCGCGTACAGCGGCAGCACCTCGGTATTGCGGTACTTGCGGCGTTCCAGCGACTGGTGCGCATCGCGGATCTCGCGTTCGCCCGGCAGGAAGATCAGCACGTCGCCGCGCGCATCCAGGCGGGTGATTTCGTCGATGGCCGACACGATGGCGTCGTTGACGGTACGTTCGCCCTGGTCTTCGCCCTCGCCTTCCAGCGCGCGGTAGCGCACTTCCACCGGGTAGGTGCGGCCTTCAACGCTGATCACCGGCGCATTGTCGAAATGCTGGGCGAAGCGTTCGGTGTCGATGGTGGCCGAAGTGACGATCAGCTTCAGGTCCGGGCGCTTGCGCAGCAGCTGCTTCAGGTAGCCCAGCAGGAAGTCGATGTTGAGGCTGCGTTCGTGCGCCTCGTCGACGATGATCGTGTCGTAGTTCGACAACCAGCGGTCACTGGCAATTTCCGCCAGCAGGATGCCGTCGGTCATGAACTTGATGCGGCTGTCTTCGCTGACCTTGTCGTTGAAGCGCACCTGGTAGCCGACCAGCTGGCCCAGTTCGCTCTGCAGTTCCTGCGCCACGCGGCTGGCCACCGCACGTGCGGCAATCCGTCGCGGCTGGGTGCAGCCGATCATGCCGGCCTGGCCACGGCCTGCGGCCAGGCACAGTTTCGGCAGCTGGGTGGTCTTGCCCGAGCCGGTTTCACCAGCGATCACCACGACCTGGTGGTCGCGGATCAGCCCGATGATGGCGTCGGCTTCACGCGCAATCGGCAGCTGCGGGTCCAGAGTAATGGACGGCTGCTGCTGCGCCCGTGTCATCCGGCGCTGCACCGACGCCTGCAAGGCCTGCTCGAAAGTGGCGGCCAGTGCCGCATCCTGTGGCTTGGCCTGGCAACGCGAGAGCATCCCCAGCAAACGGCCCCGGTCGCGGCTCATGGCGCCGTCGATGGCGGCGCGCTGTTGGCGCAGGCGGGGTGATGGATTTTTATCGATAGAGTTCATCAATCGGTTCGTTCAAAACTTTGAAAGCGACCAGTCATCACGACCGGTTTATTGTGAAGGCCAACGATTCCACAAGGAGGAACCCCATGGCGAAGACCAAGAGCACGACCAAGGCCAAGACCGGCAAGCAGAAGCTTGCAGCGGCGGCACCGTCGGCGCCGAACATCGATATCGGGATCACCCAGGGCGACCGCAAGAAGATCGCCGACGGTCTGTCGCGCTTCCAGGCCGATGCGTTCACGCTCTACCTGAAGACGCACAACTTCCACTGGAACGTGACCGGGTCGATGTTCAACTCGCTGCACACCATGTTCGAGACGCAGTACACCGAGCAGTGGGCGGCACTGGACGACGTGGCCGAGCGCATCCGCGCGCTGGGCTTCAATGCCCCGGGCTCCTACCGGGAATTCGCTGCGCTGACCTCGATCGCCGAGGAACCGGGCCTGACCGACAGTGCGGACTGGCGTGAAATGGTACGCCAGTTGGTGGTCGCCAACGAAGCGGTCTGCCGTACGGCACGTGAAGTGCTGGACGTGGCGGCCAAGGGGGACGACGCGCCGACCGAGGATCTGATGACCCAGCGCCTGCAGACCCACGAGAAGTACGCCTGGATGCTGCGCTCGCTGCTCCAGTAAGGATTGAGGGGGGTCGGCAGGGCTTGCAGCCCTGCACCCGCCGAATCAACGTCAACATCAACGTCAAAAGCTGGTTTCCTGTGGGTAGGCGGGGTGGGTCCGCTCTGGTAGGTGTCGACCTTGGTCGACACGGATGAATTCATTCGATATCTGACAGATGTGTCGACCAAGGTCGACACCTACCAACAGCCGCGTGAACCTGTCGAAGGCGGGGCGGTGTCGGATTGCGGGGTGTCAGCCGCATGGATGCGGCTGCCAAGCCTACACGGACGTACTTGCGGCGTCCCCGCAATCCGACACCGCCCCGCCAACCCACGGATCACCCCAGAGCCGGCTGTTGCCTTTGACGTTGCTCTGGCTTGAAGGCTTCTGCAGGTGCAGGGCGCAGCCCTGCCGAGACACCCCCGCCGGGGTAAACTAGCCGGATGGCTTCCCGTCCCGCGCACGACCTGCTTCAACGCGTCTTTGGTTACGACGATTTCCGTGGTCCCCAGCAGGACATCGTGGAGCATGTGGCTGCCGGTCATGATGCCCTGGTGCTGATGCCCACCGGCGGCGGCAAGTCGCTCTGCTACCAGGTGCCGGCCCTGCTGCGTGACGGTTGTGGCATCGTCATCTCGCCGTTGATCGCCTTGATGCAGGACCAGGTCGAAGCCCTGCGCCAGCTCGGCGTGCGCGCCGAGTACCTGAATTCCACCCTGGACGTCGAGACCGCCGGGCGCGTCGAGCGCGAACTGCTCGCGGGCGAGCTGGACATGCTCTATGTCGCCCCCGAGCGCCTGCTGACCGGCCGCTTCCTGTCGCTGCTGTCGCGCAGCCGCATCGCCCTGTTCGCCATCGACGAAGCGCACTGCGTGTCGCAGTGGGGCCACGACTTCCGCCCGGAATACCGCCAGCTGACCGTGCTGCACGAGCGCTGGCCACAGATCCCGCGGATCGCGCTCACCGCCACCGCCGATCCGCCGACCCAGCGCGAGATCGCCGAGCGCCTCGATCTGCAGGAAGCACGCCACTTCGTCAGCTCCTTCGACCGCCCCAACATCCGCTACACCGTGGTGCAGAAGGACAACGCCCGCAAGCAGCTGACCGACTTCCTGCGCGGCCACCGCGGCGAGGCCGGCATCGTCTACTGCATGTCGCGGCGCAAGGTCGAAGAGACCGCCGAATTCCTCTGCGGCCAGGGCTTCAACGCCCTGCCCTACCATGCCGGCCTGCCACCGGAAGTACGCGCCAGCAACCAGCGCCGCTTCCTGCGCGAGGATGGCATCGTGATGTGCGCCACCATCGCCTTCGGCATGGGCATCGACAAGCCGGACGTGCGCTTCGTCGCGCATACCGACCTGCCCAAGTCGATGGAAGGCTACTACCAGGAAACCGGTCGCGCCGGCCGCGATGGCGAGGCCGCCGAGGCCTGGCTGTGCTACGGCCTGGGCGACGTGGTGCTGCTCAAGCAGATGATCGAGCAGTCCGAAGCCGGCGAAGAGCGCAAGCAGCTGGAGCGGTCCAAGCTGGACCACCTGCTGGGCTACTGCGAGTCGATGCAGTGCCGTCGCCAGGTGCTGCTGGCCGGTTTCGGCGAGACCTATCCCCAGCCCTGCGGCAACTGCGACAACTGCCTGACCCCGCCCGCCTCCTGGGACGCGACCATTCCGGCGCAGAAGGCACTGAGCTGTGTCTATCGCAGCGGCCAGCGTTTCGGCGTCGGCCACCTGATCGATGTCCTGCGCGGCAGCGAGAACGAAAAGGTCAAGCAGCAGGGCCACGACAAGCTCAGCACCTACGCGATCGGCCGCGACCTCGACGCGCGCACCTGGCGCAGCGTGTTCCGCCAGCTGGTCGCCGCCAGCCTGCTGGAAGTGGACAGCGAGGGCCACGGTGGCCTGCGCCTGACCGATGCAAGCCGCGACGTGCTGACCGGCCGCCGCCAGATCAGCATGCGCCGCGACCCGGCCAGCAGCACCAGCGGGCGCGAGCGCAGCGCGCAGCGCACCGGGCTGTCGGTGCTGCCGCAGGATCTGGCGCTGTTCAACGCGCTGCGCGGCCTGCGTGCCGAACTGGCCCGCGAACAGAACGTGCCGGCCTTCGTGATCTTCCACGACAGCACTCTGCGCAACATCGCCGAACAGCGCCCGACCAGCCTGGACGAACTGGCCCGGGTCGGCGGCATCGGCGGCACCAAGCTGAGCCGCTACGGCCCGCGCCTGGTCGAGATCGTGCGCGAAGAAGGGTAGCGGCTCTACATTGGTGCTGGTCCAACCTTGAACCGGCCATTCAGCCGGAAGTGCATCCGCAATCACTTGCAGCTAGATTAGCGCCATGTCCCTGGCCTCGACCCTGCTCCGTGTCGTGCTCATGCTCAGCCTGTTGCTCAACGGGCTGAACGCGGCCATGGCCAGCGGTCACGAGGAAATGGGCCGGATGGCCCACGCCGCTGCCGCTGCCGTTGATGGCGGCACCGCCGACTGCCACCACCACGCCGGCATGCAGGCCGACGAGGCTCCGCAGGCCAAGGCCCCCGCCCATGATGCTCATTGCCAGATCAAGGACTGCGTGCGCAGCTGTGCCCAGCACCCGCTGCTGGTAGTGCTGCCGTTGCCTGTCATGGCCGGCCCGGCATTGTCGCTGGCCCCGCAGCCGATGCCGGCCAATGGCCGCCCGGCGCCGCCGCTGCCGCCGATCTCGCGTCCTCCCATCGGCTGATTCCACACGCATCGTGCGCCCTGCGCACCGCAGCCGGCCGCCTGCCGGCGTCTTTACGTGTCTGGAGTCACCACCATGAATACCCGCATTCCCCCCGGTCCGGGCGCTGTGCCCATGCCGTCGCGCCGCCTGTTCGTGCAGGGCCTGGCCGCCGGCGGCGTGGTTGCCGGCATCGCCGCTGTCGGCGTGCCGCAGCGCGCGCTCGCCGCCGCCACGGCCGCCCCCCGGCTGGCCGGCGCCCCCGCCGTGCTAAGCGACACCCGCATCGAACTGGCCATCGGCGAATCGCTCGCCAATTTCACCGGCCGCACCCGCCCGGCGATCACCGTCAACGGCTCGCTGCCGGCACCGATCCTGCGCTGGCGCGAAGGCCAGACCGTCGACCTGTTCGTGCGCAACACGCTGGAACGCCACCCGACCTCGATCCACTGGCACGGCATCCTGCTGCCCGCCAACATGGACGGCGTGCCCGGCCTGAGCTTCAACGGCATCGGCCCTGGTGAGACCTACCACTACCACTTCGAGCTGAAGCAGTCGGGCACCTACTGGTACCACAGCCACTCCATGTTCCAGGAGCAGGCTGGTCTGTACGGCGCGCTGATCATCGACCCGGCCGAACCGGCGCCGTACCACCACGACCGCGAGCACGTGATCATGCTGTCGGACTGGACCGACATGGACCCGGGCGCGCTGTTCCGCCGCATGAAGAAGCTGGCCGAGCACGACAACTACTACAAGCGCACCCTGCCCGACTTCCTGCGCGACGCGAAACGCGACGGCTGGTCGGCGGCGCTGTCCGACCGTGGCATGTGGGGCCGGATGCGGATGACGCCCACCGATATCTCCGACATCAACGCGCACACCTATACCTACCTGATGAACGGCACCGCCCCGGCCGGCAACTGGACCGGCCTGTTCCGCAGCGGCGAGAAGGTGCTGCTGCGCTTCATCAATGGCGGGTCGATGACCTACTTCGACGTACGCATTCCTGGCCTGAAGATGACCGTGGTCGCTGCCGACGGCCAGTACATCCACCCGGTGAGCATCGATGAGTTCCGCATCGCCCCGGCCGAAACCTACGATGTGATCGTCGAACCGAGCGGCCAGGACGCCTTCACCATCTTCTGCCAGGACATGGGCCGCACCGGCTACGCCGCCGGAACATTGGCGGTTCGCCATGGCCTGCAGGCACCGATTCCCGCGCGCGACCCACGTCCGTTGCTGACGATGAGCGACATGGGTCACGACATGGGCAGTGGTGGCCACGGCGGTCACGACATGGCCGCGATGAAAAGCATGGAAGGTGGCTGCGGCGCCAGCATGGGCCACGGCGCGC
The DNA here is from genome assembly GCF_056482945.1 of Stenotrophomonas sp. 62841_Sma. Classification (NCBI taxonomy): domain Bacteria; kingdom Pseudomonadati; phylum Pseudomonadota; class Gammaproteobacteria; order Lysobacterales; family Lysobacteraceae; genus Stenotrophomonas; species Stenotrophomonas sp. 62841_Sma. Next base: position 3,691,999 of record NZ_CM151224.1, read on the forward strand.
ACGGCGGCGGCGATGCCGCCAGCAAGGCACCGAAGCACCCTGCCAGCGAACGCAACAACCCGCTGGTGGACATGCAGAGCTCGGCCTCCGAACCGAAGCTGGACGACCCCGGCATCGGCCTGCGCGACAACGGCCGCCAGGTGCTGACCTACGGTGCGATGCGCAGCCTGTTCGAAGACCCGGATGGCCGCGAGCCGAACCGCGAGATCGAGCTGCACCTGACCGGACACATGGAGAAGTTCTCCTGGTCGTTCGATGGCATCCCATTCGCCAGCGCCGAACCACTGCGGCTGAACTACGGCGAGCGCATGCGCATCGTGCTGGTCAACGACACCATGATGCAGCACCCGATCCACCTGCACGGCGTGTGGAGCGACCTGGAAAACGCACAGGGCGAGTTCCAGCTGCGCAAGCACACCATCGACATGCCGCCGGGCACCCGCCGCAGCTATCGCGTGCGCGCCGATGCACTCGGCCGCTGGGCCTACCACTGCCATCTGCTGTACCACATGGAAGCGGGCATGATGCGCGAAGTGAGGATCGAAGAATGAGCCGCTCACTGCTTTCCCCCAGCCTGCTGGCCATGGGCCTGGCCGCTGCATTGCCGGTGTTCGCGCAGTCGCACGCTGGTCACGACATGGCCGCGATGGATCCGCCCGCGAAGACCGTGAAGGCACCGGTCGAACCGGTCGATCATTCGAAGATGGATCATTCGAAGATGGATTCGGGCGCGATGGACCACTCAGCCATGGATCACTCGAAGATAGACCATGGCGCGAGGCAGCCGGCGACGATGGACCATTCCACGATGGACCATTCCACGATGGATCATTCCATGATGGACCACGCCGCGATGGACCACGGATCGCCTGCACCGACCGAACCGCGCGAACCCATCCCGGTGCCGACCGATGCCGACCGCGCCGCGGCCTTCCCGCCCATCGCCCATGGTGCGATGGAGCATGCGCCAGAGATCAACAGCCTGCTGCTGATCGACCGTCTGGAACATTGGGATGGCAAGAGCAGCAACGGCCAGGCCTGGGAGGCGACCGGTTGGATCGGCGGCAACATCAACCGCCTGTGGCTGCGCACCGATGGCGAACGCAGCCGTGGCCGCACCGAATCGTCGTCGCTGGAAGCGCTTTATGGCCGCAGCGTGTCGCCATGGTGGGACGTGCTGGTCGGCGTGCGCCAGGACTTCCGCCCGGCCGACTCGCGCACGTGGGCGGCGGTCGGCATCCAGGGCCTGGCGCCGTACAAGTTCGAGAGCTCGGCCACGCTGTACATGGGCTCCGGCGGCCAGGTGCTGGCCAAGGCCGAAGTCGAGTACGACGTGCTGCTGACCAACCGCCTGATCCTGCAGCCGCTGCTGGAAGCCACCGTCGCGGCCAAGGACGAGAAGGAGTACGGCATCGGTCGTGGCCTGAACAAGGTCGAAGCCGGGCTGCGACTGCGCTATGAGTTCAGCCGCCGCTTCGCGCCCTACATCGGCATCAGCCACGAACGCACGTTTGGTGACACCGCCGACTATGCCGGTGACCACGCGCGCGACACGCGCTGGGTGGCTGGCGTGCGCATGTGGTTCTGAGCAGCAGATCGTGAGCAATGGCCAGCCCCGGCAGCCGCCGGGGCCGGCTACACTGCGCCACGTTCCAATGCAGGCACCGCCATGTCGTTGCAGATCCGCCGCGCCACCCTTGCCGACGTCGACGCGCTGTCGGCCATCGCGATTGCCACCTACAACGAAACCTGGGGCGATTCCTATCCGCCGCAGGAGCTGCACGATTTCCTGCAGGCGCACTACAGCAGCGAGCCGCAGCGCATCGAACTGTCCGATCCACGCAGTGCCATCTGGCTGTTGATGGACGGTGACGCCGTGGTCGGCTATCTGGCCGCCGGTGCCAACACCCTGCCGCACACGGATGCACGCGACGGCGACATCGAACTGAAGCGGTTCTACATCCTGGCCGCACACCAGAACGGCGGCCATGGTGCACGCATGATGGACGCGTTCATGGCCTGGCTGGACCAGCCGCAGCGCCGCACCCTGTGGGTGGGCGTGTGGGAAGAGAATTTCGGCGCACAGCGCTTCTATGCGCGTTACGGCTGCAGCAAGGTTGGCGAGTACGACTTCATCGTCGGCGACACCCACGACCGCGAGTTCATCCTGCGGCGGCCGTGATCACGCGCTCCATGTAGAGTCGAGCCATGCTCGACTGCACCTGATCCGTAGAGTCGAGCTTGCTCGACTATTGGTAACAAGAGCCAGTCGAGCAAGCTCGACTCTACAACGCCTCAGAAGTCGAACAGCTCCGACAGGAAGCTGTCCTTCTTCTTTTTCTTGTATCCGTGGCCCCGATTGTCCTCGTAGCGCTGGCCCAAGTGGCGGGTATCACGGTGCATCACCGGCGGCGGAGAGGATGCCGGATGCTGCTGTACAGGCGCGGGCGGCGGCACGGCCGCACCGGCACCGGCACCGGCACCGGCACGCTCGATGATCTTGTCCAGTTCACCACGATCCAGCCACACGCCCCGGCAGCCGGGGCAATAGTCGATCTCGATGCCATGGCGTTCGGCCATCTGCAGGGTCTGGGTCTTGCACACGGGGCACAGCATCGGCATTACTCCTGTCGGTCCTGCATCGACTGTACCTGTGCGGTGATGACTGTGCGGCAACGCATGACCGATGGCACAGGGACTTCCGACGCGCGCCGATGCGGCGGCAGTCGCACACACTGGGCCCCTGTTCCGCAGGGAGTGCGTACATGACCGCGTTGTCCCGCCTGCCCACCGCCGCGCGCCTGCTGCTGGTCCTGCTGGGCGTTGGCCTGGGCCTGAACCTGCGCGATATCGCTGCGGCCGCAGGGACTCCGATTCCCGCCCTGCCCATACCCTACGGCGGCAGCCTGCTGGACAACGCGCTGGCGGTGCTGGTGGCACTACTGCTGGCCACGCTGCTGCGGCCCCGTGGCATGGGCCTGCTGGCCAGCCTCGGGCTGCGCGGGAATGGTTGGGGCGGCCCGATGTGGGTGTTGCTGGCCAGCCTGCCGTGCTGGCTGGGCCTGGCGATGCTCGGCACCCCGAACACCGCGCTGACCGCGCTGGACGCCACCATGCTGGCCGTGCTGTTCCCACTGGCCGAGGAAGTGCTGTTCCGCGGCCTGGGCTTCGTGCTGCTGGTGAAGATCGTGCGTGGTCCGTGGCCGCTGCTCGCGCTGCCGCAGGCGCTGCTGTTCGGCATGGTGCACTGGCTGGGCTTCGGTGGGTTCGACGGTGGCGGCATCGCGCTGTTCGTCGGCGCGGTGATCGCCCTCGGCGGCTTCATCTTCGCCTGGCTCGACCACCTCGACGGTGACACCCTGTGGTGCGGCCTGGTCCTGCACGTTTCGATGAACCTGGCCTGGAATGTGTTCAGCCTTGATGACGCCGTCGCGCTCGGCTGGCAGGCCACCAGCCTGCGCATCGGCACCGCCCTGCTCGCGGTCGCAATCCTGGCCTGGTACGTGCGCCGCCAACGGCGCGGACAGCTGTAACGCCCACTTAGCTTGCCGTGCACGCCGGGCTCACTACCGGCTTGCGCATACTTGCGCGCCTTTCGCTCCCCCTGTTGTCCGGAGTTGCCGCGTCATGTTGCTGTCCAAGCGCTTTGTGGAACCGCGCGTCCTGCTGATCGAGGACGCCGAGGAAACCCAGGAACTCAGTCGCCTCGCCCTGGAAAGCCAGGCCTGCCAGGTCACCGCTGTCAGCAGCGCCGAGGCCGCACTGGGCCTGCTCAACGCCGGTGAACCGTTCGACCTGCTGTTCACCGACGTCTGCCTGGGCGGCATCAGCGGCCTCGAAACCGCCAACCGCGTGCGTGAGCACCTGCCGCAGCTGCCGATCCTGGTCACCTCCGGCATGGACCAGCACCGCGTGCTGCCGCAGCTGCGCGCCGGCATCCACTTCCTGCCCAAGCCGTACAGCATGAGCGAGCTGCTCGATGCCATCCGCCTGTGTTTCCGCCATGCAGCAGATGCCACCTTGATACCGCCGCCGCAGGCCAGCGCGGCCTGAGGCAATCATCCACGCCTGGCGTGGATCTACTGATTCCGTTTCTCTTCGGCATGGATCCACGTCAACACCACCGGTAGATCCACGCAATGCGTGGATGCAGCCCTCCATCAACCGCCGGTGTACGGCCCTTCACCCGGCATCACCTCCAGCAGTGCGCGAGTGATCACCCGCGGGTAAACCGTGAGATGGTCCTCGCCGTCAATCACCACGTTGTCCACCTTCAACTTGCGCCCCGTGCGCTTCAGCTGGGCAGTGAAGTCCGCGGTCTGCCTCAGCATGTCGTTGCCGGTGGAATAACGTGGCCCTGGCTTGTCCGTCTCGTAGCTACCCACCGACAGCAGCACGCGCGTAGGTTGCGTCGGGATGACTGCGGCATCCTGCATGCGCGGCAGCAGAAGCTGGTCGAACCACAGCGAAGGACTGGACAGGATGTAGGTGCTGAACATGTCCGGTTGAGTGGTCAGCACATAGGCCCCGAACAGCGCGCCATAGGAATGACCCGCGAACATGCGCCGGGCGGGATCGGTGCGATAACGCGCATCGACCATCGGCAGCACCTGTGTCGCCAGGAAATCACGGTAGTGCGCGGCACCGCCGTAGGTGACGTCATCACTGTAATAGCCATCGACCGTGCGCGCCGGATTGCTGGGCGTGTAGTCGCGCGAGCGGCTCTGCTTTGAAGTCAGGCCTTCCTGCGGCGGCAGACCGACCAGGATGAAATTCTCGATGTTGACGCCCTGCTGCCCCACCAGATTGCGCACGCTGCGCACCAGCGGGAAGCTGTACAGCGCATCGGTCACGTACAGCACCGGATAGTGCTTTTCCGGATGCGCCGCATAGTCGGCCGGCAGCGCCACCCAGATCGGGTAGTCGCGCCCCACCGGGTCATGTACGCGCAGCGCTTCGGTATCCGGCAGCACTACGCCCGGCACCGCCGTTGCCGCGCTTTCCTTCGCGTCACTCTGCGTTGCCGGTGGTGCCACCGACATCGCACAGCCACCCACGGCCAGGCAGGCCGCCACACTCCATCCACGCACACGCTGCATCCACGCTCTCCCGTTGCGGGCGACGCCCTCAGGTGGCGCCGCTACCGCATCCTCACACGTCATGCGGTGCAGTGCCACGCCGGATCAGGGCGAGGCCGGCGGCGGTGCCGGGAACAGCGTGCGCAGCGCCTGCAAGGCGGCTGGGTGATAGATCGTGGCGTGGGTTTCCTCCGGCAGCGGCAGGTACTTCACCAGCGGCGACGGCGACGCCTGCTGCAGCAGCGTGGCCAACTGCGCGGCGGACGCAGCCAGCTCCGGCTGCCCACTGCTGGCCAGGAACACGCGCGGCTGCGCACGCGTCACCGCCGGCAACTGCTTGGCCGCAGCGGCCAGCATCGTGCCCCGGTTCCACCACAGGCTGGGGTCCAGTGCGATGTAGCTGTTGAACAGTGTCGGCTCCTGCAGCAGCGTCTCGACCACGAACAGGCCGGCCAGCGATTCACCGATCAGCGCGCGCTCGTCGGTGGTCGGGTAGCGTTGGCGCACCTGCGGCATCAGTTCATCGCGCAGGAAGCTGCGGTAGGCCGCTGAACCGCCGATGCGGGGCGCGATCTTCTGGTCTTGTGGGTCGCTGCTGGGGCCCGTCATGTCGCGGCGGCGTTCGGTGTTCTCGATGCCTACCAGCAGGAACGGACGCATGCTGCCGTTGCCGCTCAGCACCTGCACCAGCCCTGCCACATGCAGGAAGTCCTCGCCGATGCCGCCATCGGCCATGTACAGCACCGGCAATGGTGCCTTCGGGTCCAGACCCCAGGGTTGCGGGCGGTAAACATTGATGCGGCGGGTTTCGCCCAGCGCCTTCGATTCAATGGTGAAGGTCTCGCCGATGACCAGCGAGGTTGCGGCGGCGGCCTGTGCGGACGGCGCCGGCTCGGCGGCCATCAAGGGTGCGGCGGAGATGGCGGACAACAACAGCGACAGCACGATCAAGCGCATGGAGCGGCCCATCCTGGGAAAGTGCCGAGCATAACGCCAAGGCCAAGGCGTCGGCCGATTCGGCAAGCCTGCACGTATGCTACGGCGCTGCGCGATGCTTGAACTGTATCGGGAAATGACTGCAATCGCGTTTGCTAGCATTCGTCGTTTCCTACAAGGAGTTGGGACATGGGGGGCTTCAGCATTTGGCACTGGATCATTCTTCTGGCGGTCGTCCTGATCCCGGTCGGCATCGCAGCCGTCATCGCAGCGATTGTCCTCAGGCGAAAGTAGATCCACGCCATGCGTGGATGCGCATTCTGGGGATGCCTCAAGCGCATCCGCGATGGCACGCGAGAAGCGTGCCGCCGTTGGCATGCTGACCGTGGCGGAAATGCTGCACGCCGCTGAGCGCTGCCGGTCGATGGCCACGCCCGACTGCCATCTGGATGAAGGGGGGGCGATGGGTTGTTCTTCGCCTGCCGCAGGCTGGCGGAACGGGTGTGCCGGGATGTCCGGCCGGCGTACCCGCCGTTGTACCCAGAACCGGTCCATACTTGGGACGGGCTGGTCGCCAGTCCCTTCGAAACCTACAAGGAGGTTTGCATGTTGAGTGCCGTGCTCATCGCCGCGCTGGCCGCCAGCCCGGCCGCGCCCGTACCGTATGCCGATTGCCTGCTCGGCAACATCCAGCCCGGGCTGTCTGATCGTGCCGTGCAACTGGTGCAGGAGGCCTGTGCTGCAAAGCATCCGGAGAGCTTCGCCGCAGCGATGGAACTGGAACGCAGAACCAACCTGCAGCGGCTCACCTATTTCGAGGCCGCAAAAGCGGAGGCGGCACGCTCTGCGAATGCGGCAGCAACGGCCGCACAGGAGGCTGCCGACGCGGCGGCGGCTAAAGCGAAGAATGCGCGGACGAAGTAGTTGCCTTGGACGAGCGCCACAAAAAAGGCACCGCATTGCGGTGCCTTTCTGAATGACCTGGGTCATTGGATGCAATGGTGGGCCGTGAAGGATTCGAACCTTCGACCAAAAGATTAAAAGTCACAGGACAATTGCATTACTTTCAATGTGTTACGCCGCTATTCGTTCCGCTTGAGTCCTCGAAACTGACACTTGAAAGCCTTGGGCCGCAAAGGCCCCGGGAATTTTGCGGAACGGATTTCCAACCCATCCAGCGGCCTCAACGAGGCCTATCCCATCCATCCGAATGGCGGATCCTGGTCGGCCTTGGCCAGCCGATTGCCCCGAACCTTTTCCTGCCAGGCCCGGATCAAGGCCACGTCCTCGCGCAACCTCGCCTCGTGCCTGACCACCCATTGTTCGGCGCCGGCCCGGCTCTGCGCGTAGCTGCTGCACCAGCGGAACGGACCTCCCGGGCCGTGCCGGTGCCGGTCCAGCGAGGCAATCCAGATTCCATCGTTCACCCGTTCAGCCATGGCCACCACCCACACCCCATGGCAGGCGATCACAGTCGGGGTGTCATTCGGGTGGCTGGCCGACCTAGTCGTCCAGTAGAAGTCGGCGGGGAGCGGCATGGCCGGAAGAATACGACCGACCGTCGCAGATCCTGCGAACGTGGCGGTGACCTGCCTGAATCGTTCGGGATGGGCGCCGGCGCGGCGCTGCTCAAGCGCCCCCGGGTTGAGCTGCCTGCGGCCTCGCATCCGGTACAGTCAGAATGCCCGAAGAGTCGGCGCCAGCACTGTCGGGCCACCTGCGTTGATTAGCCTGCAACCTCGACGCATAGGGAAAACCCTACACGCGAGGAAGGATGTTCCCTATTGCATTTTTGACTACCTATTGAGAGCTTCAAACCATTCAACAGTCGTCCTATGCGTTTCCCTTGCGCGCCCCGATCAGAAAGACGCATTGACCTGGCCCGCGAAATGCAGAACTAAGGCGAAACGGAGCCGAGTTCAGAGCATGAGGACGCCAAAGAAGTATTTAAGAGGATGTCAGCATGAGAAGAAGCGCCGCTTACGTAGGCACCGCCATCGCACTACTTGCAGCCGCCGCAGTCGCCACATACTCAATGCAACCTACAAATAATCTCGCCCCCCAACCCACAAGCTTAAAAAATGAGGAGCTTGAGCACTCCTCAGCATCGCCAGTTCGCGAGGATCTTTCCCATCTCGTTTCTAGAGCAAAAATTGACCCTAAGGTCGTAATCCCAAATCGGGGCCACGCTTACTCGATTTCACGAACACAATCGCCGCCTCAAGGTGACGCCCTGAAATATGTACAGTCACTCCTACAGAGATCCAGGGCAGGGGACGCAACTGCGACATATGACATATACCTAGCAGTCAATCAGTGCAAATCAGCGCTAGATACCCCTCCCCTATCCCTCCTTCAAATCTACAGATCACAGGGAATTGAAGAACAGTACAAGAGCTCGCTCGAGAAAAACCTTGCCAGCTGCGAAGCATTGCTGAGCGATCCGGAACTCTCATACGAGCCGTGGCTAAAGAGGGCTGCTGACCAGGGATCGATCGAGGCCAAAATAATGTTTGCGATGGATTCCAAATCCATCTTGGGAAATCGCTCAGATTACCTATCCCATCCGGAAAGACTAACCAACTACCGTATTGAGGCGATGCAAAACCTCCAATACGCTGCATCGACAGGCAGCGTAGATGCCTTGATGGCGCTTGGAAACGCGTTCGATAATGGCATCCTCACCGAAAAATCCCCATCCCAATCGTTGGCATACTTCAAGTCCGCTTACTCACTTGCGCCTAACCCAAGCCTTCAAGAGTTGATTTCTCGAGAATCCAAATCGCTTTCATCGAGGGAGGTTGAAATCGCAAACAGACTATCCATTCAAATAACCAATAATTGCTGCCTCTAATCAAGAAATCCACCACAAAAGGGATTTAACCGTGGAAACAGCGCATGACTTGAAGAGCCCCACACCCAGCCGCAGAAGCAATATATCAAAACTATGGATCGCTGCTTTGATTATTGCCACACTGACCGCAGGACTATCCATTAGCTTTGGATCATTTAGCGCGGCATCCGCAAACTACTCTATACTTTGCGGAGGTTGCGACCTCGGCTCCCCGTTCCCCACCAACAGAACCTTAAGTGAAATAAAGAACTACGTTAAGGTAAGCGCACCCGAGAAGCCACAATCTGGCGACACAATCACCGTATGTAATGGCACTGCGTGCGTTAAATACACGCTTGATGATTCTGGAAACTACATAGGTGATCCCCCCATCCCTCAAACAAGAACCCCTCCAGGTGGCGGTGGCGGTGGTGGCGGCGGTGTAGGTGGCGGCGGTGACTTCGGAGGGGGGCAATGCTCTGTTCGGCCTCGCACGGGGACCGCATGTACTGAGGCTAACGGCATCCGCAGATGCGAGACCTTCGACGACAGCATGGTGGACTGCGGATTCGGCTGATCCATAGCTCCCACCGACAGCAGTTTTGCCCCCTTGAATCAAGGGGGCATTTTCTTGCCTGTCGCTCTTGGGGCCCTAGCTTCTGATATGCGGCGGTGATCTGGGCGGAATAGCACATGGGCGCAATCTGACACGCCCCGTCGTTCAGTCGCCGTGACGCTGCAGCTTAGTGGCCGGTCACGTCGATCAGCACGAAGTGGCCCGATGCGCTGAACTGTGTCGCATTGTCGGACTGCGGGATCAGGGCAGTCGCACCGGCATAGTAGAAGCGCCCCGAACCCGCTGCACCGGTCCCGTCCCCCTGCGGCCCGGTCAAGCGGAAGCCCACGCCACGCTCGATCCGCTGACACGAACGAGACGAGATCACCGCGTACCGCCGACCAGCCGGGACCTGCATGTAGGCGCCCTCGGCCGCCCCGAACGGGGCAGTCGTCACGCCCATGATGCGTAGGGGCTTCGCCCAGGAAGCGAAAGCCAGCTCGCCGGTGTGCTCTCGGTAGACCTCTATTCCGGTGTTGCCCGGCGTTCCGGTCACAACCGAGTCATATACCCACACCGTACCGAACACAAACGATGAGCCCGTGTAGGCTGATACTCGCCAGTTGTTGCCGCCGAGATTGGTCAGAATCACGCTGAGTCCGAAATTGTTTTTCGGACCGGTGACCGCAACCACGGGGCTCTTGGCCTGGAAGTCACGCGTGACGTACCGGGTTACTACGATCCCAGACACCTGGTACGCAACGGCACCAGCTTCGTTGATATCGAACTTGTGGCGCAGATGGAAGTTGAGCAGATCGCTTCGGACCTGCACCGTTCCAGATGGGGTGTATGCCTCAAACCCTCCTATTAGCATTTCAGTGCACCCCGTAAAGGACAGTTGCCGGAACCAGGGAGAAGACTGGTTGCCCGTTGCCATCCACATCCGTTCCCCAATACACCCGGCCATCCGAGTACCAAACGGTTGGGGTGCGGCCAGGCTGCGCCGGAGGCGGCACCACGTAGAAGAGAAAATCCCCTGGTGGCAGTGGCCCAACCCAAGTCGAATTACCGTGCACGGCGTCGGTCTGAACCGTGCCGATGAACAGCCCTAAGCGGGTCGTGTAATCAATCTCCAGCGACCCGTCGAGATTGAAGGTCTGGATGCCCGCAGGCATGCGCTCAACTCCTCTAATGATTGGCGGGAGGTTGTCGCCTCCCGCCCTTTGCTATGCCCACCAGCCCATGCGCGTGGCGAGCTGCCCATTCGGGTAGTAGGTCCGCCAGTTCCCGTCGCTGTACTCCGTGCGCTGGCCACCAGCACGCGCAGACACCCGGAACACGTCGGCGTAAACGTCGAACGACGACGACTGCCCAGTAGCTGCCAGCCCGATACCCGCCACCTTGCCGTCTGCGGTCACGTCGATACCCCAGCGAGCCGATGCCTCCAGCCCGCCCGGCCGATATGCCGGAACCTCCGTCGCGTCCGCAGGCACCTCGCAGAAAATCGGGTCGAAAACCCAGAAATACTGAGACGGGACTGCGTCGGCGATGCGCTCAATCATCATGACCACCCTTGCGGTGACTGCGCCTGCCGGGGCCGCCGCCATGACGTACCCTCGTGGGTACTGGTCCACGCGCAGTGGCGTGTGCTGGCCGTTCGCGCCAATCGGGTTAACCCAAGGGGCCGACGCCGCCGTGTTCCCGATCACACCCCCCGCCGAGTCGTACCACTCAATGTAGAAGGCGGCACGACAGCGGTGCAGGTTAGCCCGTGCCGCTAGCGCGTAACGCTTACCTGGGGTGACGGGCATGGGCCCGACGCTGGTCCAGTAACGGTCGCCCACGGCCCCAGTAGCAGGCCGCATGCCGCAATAGGCAGACTGGTAGCCGAATGGTATGTAGTTGGTCCCTGCGTGATTGGCGATGGCGAAGCCACTGGGGACGGTCCAGCCCGCGGCGCTCCAGCCCGGGAACGTGCTGTTGGGAATCAGGTTCGCACCTGCGCCCAGGTTGCCGACCGTCACCTGCATGGTCTCGACAATGGATGCGTCCGCCTTACCGTCCACGCTGGCCTTCACACCCCGGATCGCCTCAGCATTCGCGGCGATGTTCTGCCCGTCCTGCTGCACCTGGGTCTTCATCTGGTTGCCGAACTGCGCCGCCGGACACCGCGCGCGCCACATCCACGACAAGCGCTGCGCTTCCGCCGGCGGTGGCCACTTGGTCGAGTGCGCCTGCAGGTCCACCAGCAAGCACGCGGAGCCCGACGTGGCCATTGCTGCATGGCGCAGGCTCAACCGCCCCGCGCGCAGCGCGCGCAAGGCGGAACCGGCTTTGCCACAGAATGTGCTGCAGCTTCCACTGCTGGGCTCGCCGCGGGAGGTGCGCCGTGTCAACGGCTGACAAAATCATGCGCCCTGGCGCGCACGGCGATGTGGCGGAGCTGACAGGCGCACACACCAAGCGTCGGCAGATCCAGAATCTGGCCCGGAACGGAATCCCCCATACCATCAACGCTGCCGGCTGGCCGGTGGTGATGTGGTCGGCCGTCGATGGGTCAGCGAAGAAAACACCTGATGTAGAAGGTGGGTGGTCAAGCAACGCATTGAGGCCTGCTGCGTAATGGGACGACGTTCAAAGGATCCGGGCGCGATCCCGCACATGCGGAAGCGGCCGCGGGGAAAAACCACGTATTACTTCTTCGACCATGGCGGTAAGCCGCGGCGAGAAACTCCGCTGGGTAAAAGCTACCCGGAGGCCGTTCGCAAGTGGGCGGAGCTGATGGCGACCGAAGCGGCTGTTCCGGAGATCGTGACCTTTCGGGATGCAGCGGCTCGCTACAAGCAATTGGTTATCCCCAAGAAGCGCGCATCAACGGCAAAGGTCAACCTGGCAGAACTGGCGAAGCTTGAAGAATTCTTCTGCAATCCACCAGCGCCGCTGGCGAAGCTCCGGCCGCTTCACGTTCGGCAGTACCTGGACTGGCGAACGAAGAACGGGACGGTGGCCATGGTCAGCGCCAACCGCGAGAAAGCGTTGCTGAGCCATCTGTGGAACAAGTGTAGGGAATGGGGCTTCACCGACGCGGAAAACCCTTGCAAGGGCGTGCGTGGTTACGGCGAAGCGGGCCGCGATGTGTACGTCGAGGACGACGTATACCGGGCAGTGTGGGATGCAGCAGATCAGCCGCTGCGCGATGCGCTGGATCTGGCCTACCTGACTGGCCAGCGCCCGTCCGATGCTCTCAGCATGGATCGGCGAGACGTGCGCGATGGCTTCCTGCATATCAGCCAGAGCAAGACTAAGCATAAGCTGCGGATTGCCATCGAGGGTGAGCTAGCCGAGCTGCTGGCGCGCTTCGGTGCCAGGACATTCAAGCGCCGCGGCAAGCAGAATGGTGCGGTGATCGTGCACACGGCACTGCTGCTGGATGAGTACGGGCAGCCGCTGAGCAAGGGCCAGCTGCGAAGCCGGTTTGACGCAGCGCGCGCCCGTGCTGGCGTGCTCACGGCGGCTTTTCAATTTCGCGACCTGAGAGCTAAAGCTGGTACAGACAAGGCTGATTCAGCTGGCGATATTCGTCAAGCGCAGAAGCAGTTGGGCCATCGTTCGGTTGTTATGACTGAGAGTTACACTCGAAAAAGGAAGGGAGAGAAAGTGTCCCCAACCAAATGAACTGCCGGACGGTGGAGCGTAGTGAGCTCTCGCTGCGTGGGCGAGCGCTCCCCTTCTACGGCCTGTAAGGAGTTCTCGAACTGACGACCTTGTCGGCGAGCCTGGGCTTGCCAGCAGCTCTGCACAAACGTCTCATCGCATGCTCGGCAATGAGCGAGCCTCCAGTAGGCCCTAGAATTATCGCTTCAACAATATCCTCCAAATGCAGAGGGTTGCCGATGGATTTGGCGCCAAGCCTCAGCTTCAGTTTTGGCTGAACTCCCTTTGCAGTAATTGCGTAGCTCATTAGCTCGTCGTATTTGCCACCCGAATTGTCGGCAATTGGATCGTAGACAATTCGCCACTCCTTCTCCTCACTGAAAGACTCGTGCTTGGAGAACAGTGCTGCCCTGCGCAGACGGGCGTAGTAATACTGGACCACGCTTACAAGATCAGAGCGATTAGCCGATGGCCCGAGGGCCTTGATCGCGTCGGCGGTCTGCGCGATTGCCCAATCCATCCATTGGACGCGCTGTTGAGTCGACCGGTACTCTACGGGCGCGACTATCAATGGTGAGTCTGTATCTTCCGCCAGCTTCGACGAATCGAAGACGATAGCGACACCTCCGCCGTCAGCGCCATAAGCGCGCCACATCGAAAGGAGGCCGTCTTTATCACCTGGATCATGCTTGCTAAAGCAGGCAATGTACGTGTCATACGAGTGTTTAGTGCCGTCGGTATCCCTTGCATCCTGCAGGGCCTCAATGACGACTCGGTGGTGATCCTCCGAAGCCACCGCCTCTGATATTGCTTTGCTTTCAAAGAACCTATCAGTGCCATTCTCAATCCCCCAACGTAGCTCCTCTCGATCGTTCATAAGGAAAGGATGGGACATCCAGAACTCATCGCCCTTGAAGATTGCTTCGGCCGTGAAAAGGTTTGTGTAGTGCGCCAGCTTAGGCGTGACCTGGGGAAAGTGCTGCGAGGGGTCGATATCGGAATGAAGGCGCTCCCAAAGGGCTTCGAGGATCTGGGCTGCTGGTTTGGCGCTCATGCGGACCTCTTGGCTTCCTTGATGCCGTGACTCTCGCAGAGCAGCTCCCCCCAAACAAGCCCTATTCGGCGACCTGGGCGACTGTGGGGCTTTTGCGGAAAAGAGTCGCTTTTGCGGAAAGCAAAAAGGGCTTCGGATCGCTCCGAAACCCTTCTGTCGCAATGGTGGGCCGTGAAGGATTCGAACCTTCGACCAAAAGATTAAAAGTCTTCTGCTCTACCGACTGAGCTAACGGCCCATTGCACTGCCCCAGCCTTTCGGCGGGGTGGGCATTCTACCCTACTTTGCCGGGCCTGGTGAAACCCTGGTGCATGAGGTTGCCGGCCAGCGGCCGGCACTACCCGATCCGGTGAGCCCGCTTAAACCTTCCGGGCCTCCGTCGCATCCCATCTGTGATCCTTCCCCGGAGCCACGGATGCGCCTGCCCTTCTGCCTCATTGCCGCCCTGCTGCTGCCCTGCGCAACACTGGCCGCCCCGCCCCAGGTCGTCACCGATGATATCGGCCGCTTCTGGGCCACCTATGACGCGGTGCGCACCGAGCCCGACGTTGAACGCCAGGTCGCACTGGTGCAGGAGCGCTACATCGATCCGGGCAGCCCCGGCCTGCATGCGCTGATGCAGGTCCGCAACTACACCGCCCGCGAATACGCCACGGCCATGCGTACGTGGCCGCGCTTCTGGACGTCGGTACGGCCATTGACCGCCAACGCGCAGCAGGCCAGCGCCACCCTGGAACGGGACCTGGCTGCGTTCCGGGAGCTTTACCCCGCCCTGCGCCCCGCCACCATCACCTATGCGGTCGGAGTTCTGCGTACCGGCGGCACGACGCTGGGTGACAAGGTGCTGATCGGAGCGGAGATGGCGCTGGGCGATGAGCGCGTGGACGTGAGCGAGCTGCCGGAGCCGATGCGCAGCCGCCTGCGGATCTTCTACGACAGCCGCCCGGGGGCGAACAACGCGCAGAACAACCTGCACGAGTACGTACATACCCAGCAACGCGAGACCACCGGCAGCCTGGCCCAGTACGCGGTGCGCGAGGGTGTGGCCGAGTATGTGGCGGAGCGGCTGAGCGGGCGCCGGCCGGCATTATCCTTCTACGACTACGGCGCAACACACGAAGCGGAAATCCGCACACGCTTCATTGCTGAGATGAACGGGGAAAATCTCGACAACTGGCTCTACAACAGCGCCCGCAATCCGTTCGGGGTGAGTGATGTGGGCTATTACGCCGGGTATCGCATCGCGCAGGGGTACATGCGGCAGCAGGCCGATGAGAAGGCGGCGATCGCGCGGATGATCGAGCTGGACTATGCCGATCCGGAGGCAGTGCGGGCGTTTATTGACGCGTCGGGGTGGTTGCGGCAGCGGTAGGCCAAGGAGTGCGAACCAACGGTTCGCACCCACCGAGAGAGTGATTGCGCGATCAGGCGTACAGCGTCGGGTCGGCGACGCCGGCTTCGGCAAAGCCCTGCGCGCGCAGGCGGCAGGCATCGCAGTGGCCGCAGGCGGCGCCGTTGGCGTCGGCGTTGTAGCAGGACACGGTGAGGCCGAAGTCCACGCCCAGGCGCACGCCTTCGCTGACGATCTGGCCCTTGCTGAGGAACTGCAGCGGTGCGTGCACCTTGATGCCCGCGCCTTCCACGCCCGACTTGGTGGCCAGGTTGGCCAGCGCCTGGAACGCGGCCACGAACTCGGGACGGCAGTCCGGGTAGCCGGAGTAGTCCACGGCATTGACGCCGCAGAAGATGTCGTTGGCGCCGAGCACTTCGGCCCAGCCCAACGCCAGCGACAGCATGATGGTGTTGCGTGCCGGCACGTAGGTGACCGGAATGCCGGCACCGCCGGCCTCGGGCACGTCGATGTCGTCGGTCAGCGCCGAGCCGCCGATGCTGCGCAGGTCCACGTCCACGGTCTTGTGCGCGATAACGCCTTGGGCCTTGGCCACGCGGGCGGCGGCATCCAGTTCGGAAGTATGGCGCTGGCCGTAGCGCACGCTCAGGGCATGCACGGCGAAGCCCTGTTCCTGGGCCATGGCGATGACGGCGGCTGAATCCATGCCGCCGGAGAGAAGCACGACTGCCTTCTTCATGGGTAAAACATCCGGTTGGGAGGGGAAAGCCAGCACGCTGTCCCGCGCCGGAGCTACATCAGGGAACGCTGCCTGGGCTCATCGGCCCGGCTCGTCGTTCCACAGGATTTTATGCAACTGCATCTGGAAGCGCACCGGCAGCCGGTCCTCGACGATCCAGTCGGCCAGCTGGCGCGCGGTGATCTCACCCTTGCTCGGCGAGAAGAACACGGTGCAACGCTTCACCAGATCGTGCTCGGCCAACAGGGACTTGGCCCAGTCGTAATCCTCGCGGTTGCAGATGACGAACTTGATCTGGTCGCGGGCGGTCAGCAACGGCAGGTTGTCCCAGCGGTTGCGCGCCACTTCGGCCGAGCCCGGCGTCTTGATGTCGACCACGCGCGACACGCGCGGGTCCACCGCGCTGACGTCCAGTGCACCGGAGGTTTCCAGCGAGACATCCATGCCGGCATCGCACAGCTTTTCCAACAGCACCAGGCAGCGCTTCTGCGCCAGCGGCTCGCCACCGGTCACGCAGACGTGGCGCACGCCCTGGGACAGCACCTCGGTCACGATGTCGTCGATGTCCCACCAGGTGCCGCCGTGGAAGGCATAGCCGGTATCGCAGTACTGGCAGCGCAGCGGGCAGCCGGTCAGGCGCACGAACACGGTCGGCCAGCCGGCGGTATCGGCTTCGCCCTGCAGCGAGGTGAAGATCTCGGTGATCTTCAGGCGCGGCAGGGGCGACTGCACGATCTCACTGGGCGTGGCGGCGGCGCTGGACGAGGTAACGGCGGTCATGGCGGGGACTTCTTGGTGGGACACGTGGCGGGTGGGCTACCGTGGCCGGTAACGAAAGCAGCCGAGCATGGCTCGGCTCTACAACTGAAGCCGGTCGGGTGTGGCCCAGCCGGTAATGCGAGCTGCCGGATCCGGGCGGGTTTGCTGAACCGGAAACGAAAGCAGCCGAGCGTGGGCTCGGCTCTACAGGGCACCCATTGTACGCCCGGTCAGCGGATCAGCGGATCTGCTTGCCGAGGCGGATCGACTGCAGGCGGTCCTGCGCGGTGCGCGCGGCGTCCGAGCCGGGGTACTGCGCCACGACGGTCTCCAGCGTCTGCTGGGCCTGGTCGACCTTGCCCTCGCCATACTGCGAGAGGCCAACCTTGAGCAGGCCGCCTGCGGCCTTGTCGTGGGTCGGATAGCGCGAGAGCAGTTCACGGAACTGGGTCTCGGCCATCGGGAAATTGCGTGTGGCGTAGTAGCTCTCGCCCAGCCAGTACAGCGCGTTCGGCGCGTAGACGCCGTTCGGGTACAGCTGCAGGAAGCTCAGGAACAGCTGCGCCGAATCATCGTACTTGCCGGCCTTCAGCGAATCGAAGGCGACGTTGTAGGAGGTGCGCTCGTCGCCGGTGGCGGCAAGGCTGCCGGCATCACCATGGACGGAAGGCGGCCGCTCGGAAGTGGCCGCCGCTGCGGGTTTTGCCGGGGCCGGGGCGGCCTTCGGCGCGCTCGCCGGAACGGGCGGCAGGGCCGGGGCGGCATTGCCCCCTTCCAACCGGTTCAGGCGGCTGTCCAGATCCAGGTACTGGTCCTGGGCGGACTGCTTGAGCTGGGCGTTGTCGTGCTGCAACTGCTCGATCGAGGCCTGCAGGCTGGTGACCTGCTGCCGCAGCTGATTGATCTGGTTCAACAGGTCCTGGTTGGCACTGTTGTTGTACATCTGCTGCTCGATCGCGCCAACGCGGTCGGCCAGGCTCTGTCGCTGTGCATGCGCCGGTGCGGCAGCCACGAGGGCTGCCGCAACGACCAGCATCAGTTTGATGCCAATACGCATGGATTACTGCGCGGTGTAGACGATTTCGACGCGACGGTTCTGCGACCAGCAGGACTCGTTCGACTCGGTGCAGACCGGACGCTCTTCACCGTAGGACACGACGGTCAGCTGCGAAGCCGAGCCACCGTTGGCCTGCAGGGCCGAGTTGACGCCGTTGCCACGACGCTCGCCCAGGGCCTGGTTGTACGCGCGCGAACCGCGCTCGTCGGTGTGGCCCTGCAGGGTGATGCGCGAGGACGGACGGTCACGCAGGTACTTGGCGTGGCACGCCATGATGGCCTGGAATTCCGGCTTCACGTCTTCCTTGTCCAGGTCGAAGTAGACAACGCGCTGGCGCAGGCAAGCGTCGGTGTCCAGGTCGCCCGGGCCGTACAGGCCGGAGGTCGACGGAGCGGTCGGGGTGGTGGTCGAGGTGCCGGTGTCAACCGGGGCTGCCGGCTCTTCCTTCACCTTCTTCGAGCAACCGGCCAGGACGGCCACAGACAGCAGGGAAACAAGCAGAACGCGGGTGGACTTGTTCATGGCGATACCTTTGTGGCTCCTAGGCCGATGAGGGGTTCAAGACAGCGAAAATATTAACACTCTTTTAGCGCTGGGTACGGTATGGGGACCATGCCGGTTCGCGCACATCTCCGTCAGCCAGAACCAACCGCTGGCGCACGCGCGCATCGGCAGAAACGGCGTACAGCACACCACGGCCACCCTCGCGGGCGGCGTACAACACCATGCTTGCGTTGGGCGCAAAGCTCGGAGATTCATCCAGCGAACCCGGGGACAGCGTGCTCCAGCGGGGCGAACCCAGCGAGCTGTCCATCATCGCGATCTTGTAGCTGTTGCCCGAGCCCTGGGCGACGGCGATCTTCTTGCCATCGTAGGACACCGAGGGCTTGGCATTGTAGTTGCCCTGGAAGGTCACGCGCTCGGCGCTGCCGCCGCCCGCACCGACCTTGTAGACCTGCGGACGGCCGCCGCGGTCGGAGGTGAAGTACACCGCGCTGCCGTCCGGTGCCCAGGTCGGCTCGGTATCGATGGCGAAGTGGTTGGTCAGCTGGGTCAGCTGCTTGCTGCCCAGGTCCATCACGTAGATTTCCGGGTTACCCGAACGCGACAGGGTCAGGGCCAGCTTGCGGCCGTCCGGCGAGAACGCCGGGGCGCTGTTGATGCCGCGGAAGCTGGTGACCAGCTCACGCGCACCGGTGCCGATGTTCTGGATGTAGATGGCCGAATTGCCACGCTCGAAGCTGACGTAGGCCAGCTTGCTGCCATCCGGGCTCCACGACGGCGACAGCAGCGGCTCGGCCGAACGCACGATGGTCTGCGGGTTGTAGCCGTCGGAGTCGGCCACCATCAGCGCATAGCGCATGGCGTCGCCCTTGCCGCTGGCGGTCACGTAGGCGATGCGGGTCCAGAAGGCGCCACGGACACCGGTGATCTTTTCGTAGATGGCGTCGGCCATCTGGTGGGCAACGTCGCGCATGGCGTTGCCACGGGCAGTCATCGCCAGGCCCAGCAGGCGCTCGCCCTTGGGCACGTCAAACAGCTCGTACTCGACGCGGTAGGCACCGGCACCGGCATCGAGCACGCGGCCGACCACGATGTAGTTCTGCTTCAGCGCGCGCCAGGTGGCGAACTGGATATCGCCGCCCCGCACGGGCTTTTCGACGATCTGTGCTTCCGGCAGCGTGCGGAACTGGCCCGAACGCTCGAGGTCGGCGCGGACCACGCCGGCGACGTCGGTCTGCGGTGCAGCCGCCGAACCCTGGTAGGGCATCGGCACGATGGTGATCGGCAGCGCGGAGGCATTGCCGCCGATGATGTCGATATCCAGCCCCTTCTGCTGCGCGACGGCAGCAAAGGGCAGCAACAGGGCCGCAAACACGGCAAGCCAGCGAGGCATCTTTTTCATGGAGCGCTCAATAGGGGGAAACCGGAACGAGGGATAACAAAGCGGGAGTGAACCGCTTCGCAATCATGAACCAAGGGTACGTGAATTCCGGGTCAGTTCCAGCCCGTCCTCTCACGCACCGTTAACGTCGTGGCTAACATCGCACCGCCTGCCCCGGCCACACCGCCCCGCAGGGTGGTATTCCACAGCAGCCCCCAGCCTGCCCGGTCGAAACCGGGCCCGCCAGAGGCAGGCGCGACATCCGTGGGCGCAGGTGGCCCGATGGCCACCCAGCCCTGCCCGCCTCAGCGATCCTGGGCGGTAAAGGTGAAGTTGAGCGTGCGTGCGAACACCGACTCGAAGCCGCGGTACGGCAGCGGCTGCGCGTTGAGCACGGCGGCCTCGATCGAACGCTTGCCGGCCTCGTCGTACGGGCAGTTCGGGCTGACCTTGGCCTGCATCACCGTGCCCCCCGGAATCTGGGTGATGGTGATCTGGCAACGCTGGCCGAGCGGCACCGTATCCGGGCGCACCCACTGCGACAGCACCTTGGCCTGGATCGCGGCCGCGTACTTGGCCGAAAGATCATCGCTGTTGCCACCCCCACCGGCGGCCGGCCGGGAGGCACCACTGGCACCGGCAGCGGCACTGCCGGCGGCATTGCGCGCGGCGGCGACCTCGCGCAGCTTCCGCTCGGCCAGCTTGGCTTCCTTCTCGGCCTGCTCGCGGCGAGCACGGATCTCGGCGATCTTCTTCTGCTTCTCGGCCTCGGCCTTGTCAGCCGCCACGCGCTCCTGCTCGGCCTGCTTCTTCTTCTCGTCCGCTTCCTGCTGCTTGGCCAGGCGCAGCTTCTGCTCCGCTTCCTCCTGGCGCTTGCGTTCGGTCAGGTCGATCTGCTCCTGGCGGCGCTTGGCTTCCTGTTCCTGCTTGGCCTTCTCCTGCGAGATGGCCAGCGCACTCACCGCTTCCTGGTCCTTGGTGTCCGGCTGCGCGACACGCTCCTGCGCCTGTTGCTGCTGCGGCGTGGGGGCGTCCTGCGGGCGCGGTTCGGGAATCGGCTGCGGCGGCGGAATGGTGTCTTCAGGGACCGGGATCGGCTCGGCGACCGGCGGCGGCAGGTCCTCCAGCTTCTCCGACTGGCGCAGGGCCTGGCGTGCAGCGGAGGCCTCGGACGCGGACAGCGCCAGGCTGGCCTCGACCGACGGGTCGCCAGCAGCGGCATCGGTGTTGCGCTCGGGCGACCACAGCCAGGCGCCGATGAAGACCAGCGCAACCAGCAGGTGCACCAGCAACGCCAGCGCCAGGGGCAGGCCCCAGCCGGGTTCGCGCTGATGCGGAGGTGGCAGGGCGTCAGCGTGCATCGGTGGCCAGGCCTACCTTGTCTACCTTGGCGCGCTTGATCACATCCATCGCGGCGATGACCTTCTCATAGGCCACGGCGCGGTCGGCGGCGACGATCACGCGCACGCCCTTGTCCTGGGCGGCGATGCCGGCCAGGCGGCCTTCCAGTTCCTCGGCCGACACGGCGGTCGGGTCCTTGGCGTCGGGCAGCTTCAGGCTGAGCTGGCCGTCCTGGCGCACCGAGACGATCACCGGGTCCTGCTTGCTCTCCAGCGCCTTGGCGTTGGACTGCGGCAGGTCGACGTCGAAGCTCAGCGTGAGCAGCGGTGCGGTGACCATGAAGATGATCAGCAGCACCAGCATGACGTCGATGTAGGGAACGACGTTGATTTCCGATTTCAGCTTGCGGCGCTTGCGGCGACCGATGGCAGCGGACATGGCTTGGACTCCCGGGTCAGGCGCTTACTCGTCGCCAGCGCTCTGGCGCTGCAGGATGGAGCTGAACTCTTCGGCGAAGGTCTCGAACCGCACCGACATGCGCTCCACGCGCGTGGTGAAGCGGTTGTAGGCCCACACCGCCGGGATCGCCACGAACAGGCCGATGGCGGTGGCGAACAGTGCCTCGGAGATGCCCGGCGCAACGGCGGCGATACCCGCCTGCGCACCGCTGCTGATCATGTCGTGCATGGTCACCATGATGCCGAACACGGTACCGACCAGGCCCACGTACGGGGCGGTCGAGCCGATGTTGGCCAGCAGTTCCAGATTGCGCTCAAGCTGGTCCACTTCGCGGGTGTAGGTGGTGCGCATGGCGCGCTGGGCGCCTTCCAGCTGCGCACGGCCATCCAGGCGACGCTTGTCGCGCAGGCGGGTGTACTCGCGGAAACCCGCTTCGAAGATGGCTTCCAGGCCGCCGACATTGCGGCTGCGGTCGGTGGCCGAGCTGTACAGCTTGCCCAGATCGGCGCCGGACCAGAAGCGGTTCTCGAACTCGTCGGCTTCGCGGGTGGCCTGCTTGAACACACGGGCCTTGCGGAAAATGATCACCCAGCTGACGAACGAGCCGACCAGCAACAGCAGCACGATGATCTTCACCGGCAGGCTGGCCTTGGCCATCAGTTCGAGGTAGTTGATGCCGCCGCCAGTGGTGGCCTGGGCAAGGGTCTGTGTCGCGGCATTGCTGACGTCGGCCGGCAGTGCCTCGGTGACCGTGGCCTGCAGGGCCAGGAGCGTTGCGATCATCCGTTGTTCCTCAGTGTTCGGATTCGGGGTGGAGGTGGGGTTGCAGCACGGCAAGGACGGCCTCGTCCATGCCACGCGGGCGGAAACTGGCCGCTTCCAGTGCGGCGATGCGGACCTGCGCCGACAGCAGCAGCTCGCCGTCGCGCAGGATCTGCTGGTCGAAGACCATGCTGGCCTTCTTCAGCTGGACCAGGCGGGCACTCACCTGCAGGGTGTCATCCAGCCGTGCCGGCTTGATGAAATCCATCTGCATCGAGCGCACCGCGAAGACCATCCCGTGCTCGGCGCGCATGCGCTCCTGGCCGTAGCCCAGCGCACGCATCCATTCGGTCCGGGCCCGTTCCATGAAGGCCACGTAGCGGGCGTGGTAGACCACGCCACCTGCGTCGGTATCTTCCCAGTAAATGCGTGTCGGCCAACTGAATCGGGGCTCAACCGACATCGGGAACCTCCGCGAACAGGTCCTGCGGCGGGTTCTTCGGCTTCAGGCCCATGTGCCGGTAGGCCTTGTGGGTGGCCATGCGGCCACGCGCGGTGCGCACCAGGAAGCCCTGCTGGATCAGGTACGGCTCGACCACGTCTTCCAGCGTGCCGCGCTCTTCAGACAGCGCCGCCGCCAGCGATTCGATGCCGACCGGGCCGCCGTCGAAGTAGTCGACCATGGTCTTGAGCAGGCGCCGGTCAAGCTCGTCGAAGCCCTCCGGGTCGACCTTGAGCATCTTCATCGCGGCCTGGGCCACGGCCTCGTCGATGTGGCCGCCGGCCTTCACCTGCGCATAGTCGCGCACGCGGCGCAGCAGGCGGTTGGCGATACGCGGGGTGCCACGCGCGCGGCGCGCGATCTCCCCTGCCCCATCGGCCGTGCAGTCGATGGCCAGGATGGCCGCCGAACGGCGCACGATCCGGGTCAGTTCTTCGACACTGTAGAACTCCAGGCGCTGGACGATGCCGAAGCGGTCGCGCAACGGCGCGGTCAGAAGGCCAGCACGGGTGGTGGCACCGATCAGGGTGAACGGCGGCAGGTCGATCTTGATCGAGCGGGCGGCGGGGCCCTCGCCGATCATGATGTCGATCTGGAAATCTTCCATCGCCGGGTACAGCACTTCCTCCACCACCGGCGACAGGCGATGGATCTCGTCGATGAACAGCACATCGTGCGGCTGCAGGTTGGTCAGCAGCGCGGCGAGGTCGCCGGCCTTCTCGATCACCGGGCCGGAGGTGACCCGCAGGGCCACGCCCAGCTCGTTGGCGATGACATGGCTGAGGGTGGTCTTGCCCAGGCCGGGCGGCCCGAAGATCAGCACGTGGTCGAGCGCGTCGCCGCGCCCCTTGGCCGCCTGGATGTAGATCTCCATCTGCTCGCGCACCGGCACCTGGCCGAGGTAGTCGGCAAGGCGCTTGGGGCGGATGCTGGCGTCGGCGGCGTCATCCTCGCGGGTGGCGCCGGCGCCGATGATGCGGTCGTCGGTCATGTGCTGATTATGCGGCAAAAGCGCGGGTTTCGGCCGGGCTGCGCCCGGCACCCGCAGAGGCAACGGCAACGGCAACATCCAAAGCAACAGCCGAAGCGGGCTTCCTGGGGAATGGCGGGGTGGGTCCGCTTGCGGGGGACGCTGCAAGTACCCCTCCGGGGCCCGGCCCAGCCGCTGGCGGCTGTGCGTTCGGGCGCTTGCGAAGCAGTGCTTCGCAAGCAAAGCGCCCTCACCCATGTAAGCTCGGTCGCCGCATCCATGCGGCTCACGCCCCCGCAACCGGCCCCACCCCGCCTTCGACAGTTTCCTGCGGTCTGTCGGAACGGCGTTCTGCTTTGGTGGGTGCCGACCGTTGGTCGACACGATAGATCCAGGCGTGGAGGAAACTGGAGAGCAGAGTGGGCCAAGCTTCAAGCGCGCGGCATCTCCGCAAGTGGAGCCCCCTTGTTGTTCAAGGGGGCGCGCCGACAGGCGGGGGGATAAGGTGGAATGCGCGCGGGACCCACGGTTTGCGCAGCAAATCGTGGGACGTAGCGCAGGTGGAGATTAAATCTCCACCTGCGCGCCCAGTTCCACCAATCTGTTGCCCGGAATCCGGAAGAAGCCCGTGGCCGGGGCGGCGTTCCTGTGCATCAGCGCGAACAGCTTGTCGCGCCAGATCGGCATGCCACGGTTGGCGGTGGCGACGATGGTTTCGCGGCTGGCGAAGAAGGTGGTGTCCATCGGGTCGAAGTAGATGCCGCCGTGGTCGCACGAGCGCATCAGCGCCAGCGGCACGTCCGGGGTCTCCATGAAACCGAAGCGCACGTAGACGCGATAGAACTCGTCGCCCACCGATTCGATCTTCAGCCGCTGCCCTTCCATCGCATAGGGAATGGGCAGGGTTTCCACGTGCAGGAACACGTTGCGCTCGTGCAGCACCTTGTTGTGCTTGAGGTTGTGCATCAGCGCGTGCGGGGCCACGGTCGGGTCGGCGGTGAGGAATACCGCGGTGCCCGGCACGCGTACCGGCGGCGCCAGCATCAGGCCCGGCAGGAAGGTATCCAGGCGGATGCCGTCCTTGCGGATCTCATCGCGCAGCAGCTCGCGGCCACGGCGCCAGGTGCGCATCATGGTGAACAGGAAGATGCCCAGCACCACCGGGAACCAGGCGCCCTGCAGCAGCTTGGCGCCGTTGGCGATGACGAAGCCGAGGTCGATGACGAAGAACACCACGCACAGCGGCAGGATCCACTTGCGCGCCTTCGGCCACAGCGAGCGCGCCACCAGGGCCAGCAGCAGGGTGTCGATCAGCATGGTGGCCGACACCGAGATGCCGTAGGCCACCGCCAGGTTGGAGGAGCTGCGGAAGGCCAGCACCAGGCCGATCACCATCACCGCGATGCCCCAGTTGATACCCGGGATGTAGATCTGGCCGATGGTGTCGTGCGAGGTGTGCTTGATCCGCATGCGCGGGATGTAGCCCAGCTGCATGGCCTGGCGCGATACCGAGAACGCGCCGGTGATGACCGACTGCGAGGCAATCACCGCGGCCATGGTGGCCAGGATGATCATCGGATACAGCGCCCACGACGGCACCGCTTCGAAGAACGGATTTTTCACCGCCTCGGGGTGGTTGAGCACCAGCGCACCCTGCCCCAGGTAGTTCAGCACCAGGCACGGCAGCACGAAGAAGTACCAGGCGTGGCGGATCGGCTTGGCACCGAAGTGGCCCATGTCGGCGTACAGCGCCTCACCGCCGGTCACTGCCAGCACCACCGCACCGAGGATGAAGATGCTGTGCCAGCCATGCTCCATGAAGAAGCGGATTGCCCACCACGGGTTGAACGCCTTCAGCACTTCCGGTGCATCGACGATGTTGTATATGCCGATCGCCGCCAGCGAAATGAACCAGATCGAGGTGATCGGCCCGAACAGCTTGCCGATCTTCGCGGTACCGAAGCGCTGTACCGCGAACACCGCCAGCAGTACCACCACGGTGATCGGAACGATGAAGGCGTGCAGTCCTGGCGCGGCAACTTCCAGGCCTTCCACCGCACCCAGCACCGATATCGCTGGGGTGATCACGCCATCGCCGAAGAACAGCGAGGCACCGAAGATGCCGAGGATGCCGACCACATAGGCCGAGCGCGACCCGTTGCGCAGCGTGCGCTGGGTCAGCGCCATCAGCGCCATGATGCCGCCCTCGCCGTCGTTGTCGGCGCGCATGATGATGGTCACGTACTTCAGCGTGACCACGATGTTCAGCGCCCAGAACGCCAGCGACAGCACGCCCAGCACGGTGTCGTGGTCACTGTTGAGCCCGTAGTGCGGCGAGAACGCCTCCTTCAGGGTGTACAGCGGGCTGGTACCGATATCGCCGAAGACCACGCCGATCGCACCGATGATCAGCGCCAGGCCTCCGGCTGGAGGGGCGTGACCATGACCGCCTGGGGCGGCCGCGTGCGGGGTTTGACTGCTGGACATGGGACTCCTGGCGAAGCTCAGGCGGTGGGTTGGGGAAAGGAAGGCGGGTCAGCGCAGTGCCGACTGCAGCGCCTTGCGGATCACGGTGGCCACTTCGTCACCTTCGTTGAAGGCATCGCGGGCCATGCGCGCCGCTTCGGCCGGCTTGTAGCCCAGCTGCTGCAGGGCCACGGTGGCATCGGACAGCGGATCGGCCGGGGCCGGGCCGCTGCCGGTGGGCAGCGCGCCGCCGGCACCGAACTGGGCGGCGCGGTCGCGCAACTCCAGCACCATGCGCTCGGCGGTCTTCTTGCCGATGCCCGGAATGCGGGTCAGCGCGGTGATGTCACCGGCCTGGACCATGCGCGCGAATTCCTCGACGGTGACGCCGGACAGCACGGCCAGCGCGATCTTCGCGCCGATGCCACTGACCTTCTGCACGTCGCGGAACAGGCGCCGCTCACCTTCGCGCAGGAAGCCGTACAGCGAGACGCTGTCTTCCTTCTGCGAGTAATGGGTGTACAGGGTGACCTCGCGGCCGAGCTCGGGCAGGTCGTAGAAGGTGCTCATCGGCGCCTCCAGTTCGTAGCCCACTCCGTTCACGTCCACCACCAGCCACGGCGGCGCCTTGTAGGCGACGATGCCGCGCAGTCGACCGATCATTGCGTGCAGCTCCTCATTTGCGGCCCCACGCCTGGCGGGCACTGAGCCCCAGGCGGTTGGCCGTTGCCCTTACGTGGGCATGGGTGATCGCCACTGCCAACGCGTCGGCCGCGTCGGCCTGCAGCTTGGTTTTCAGGTTGAGCATGAGCCCGACCATGTGTTGAACCTGTTGCTTTTCGGCGCCACCGCGCCCGACCACCGCCAGCTTGATCTCGCTGGCGGCGTATTCGTGCACCGGCAGGTCACGCAGCACCACGGCGGAAATCGCCGCGCCACGGGCCTGGCCCAGCTTCAGCGCCGAATCGGGGTTGCGGGCCATGAACACGCGTTCGATGGCCACTTCCTGCGGCTGGTACTCGCGGCACAGGTCAGCCAGGCCCAGCACCAGCAGCTTCATGCGCTGCGGGAAATCGTCGGCGCCGAGCAGCACCAGCGGCTGGTGGTGCACGTGGCTGACACGGCCGGTGGCGTCGACATCGATGATGCCGACCCCGGTCCGCTGCGAACCGGGGTCGATGCCGAGGATGCGGGTCATGCTGCACTCCTGGCGGGGCGGAACGGGAGGCGCTGGCAGGCGTATGGGCTCATGACTGTCCGCGGTGACCGTTCAACGGCCCGCGCCCAGGCCGTCGAGGACGGCTCAGGCGTAGGCGTCGGCGCCGAGTTCGGCGTTGGAGTACACGTCCTGCACGTCGTCCAGGTCTTCAAGCATGTCCAGCAGCTTCTTGACCTGCAGGGCAACCTCGCCCTCGACCTTGATGTCGTTGTCCGCGCGGAAGGTGATTTCGGCGTGGTCGGCGACATGGCCAGCGGCGGCCATCGCATCCTTGACCGCGTTGAACGCGTCAGGGCTGGTGACCACGTCGATCGAGCCGTCGTCCGGGTAGACCACGATGTCATCGGCGCCGGCCTCGATGGCCGCTTCGGTGATGGCTTCCTCGTCGGCTCCCGGGGCGAAGCTGAGCACGCCCAGGCGCTTGAACATGAAGGCGACCGAGCCTTCGGTGCCCATGTTGCCGCCGCACTTGCTGAACGCATGGCGGACATCGGCCACGGTGCGCACGCGGTTGTCGGTCAGGCAGTCGACGATCACGGCCACGCCACCCGGGGCGTAGCCCTCGTAGCGGATTTCCTCGTAATCGACGCCTTCCAGTTCACCGGTAGCCTTCTTGATGGCGCGCTCGATCACGTCCTTGGACATGTTCACGGCCAGGCCCTTGTCCACGGCCACGCGCAGGCGCGGATTGTTGTTGGGGTCGCCTCCACCGCCGCGCGCGGCAACGCCGATCTCGCGGATGATCTTGGTGAAAATCTTGCCGCGCTTCGCGTCGGACGCGTTCTTGCGGGCTTCGATGGAGGGGCCTCTACCCATGGGTGCTACCGTCTGGCTGCTTCAGGATCAAGGCGCGGATTCTACCTGATCGGGGGCGGCAACCGTGTCTAGGGCCGAAGGGATATCGGGAAGGCGCCATCCACGCATGGCGTGGATCTACTGCCGCCGGGCATGGCCCGGCGCTACCGAGAGTGCACCGCCCTGCCCGGCGAACCGCCTTACGCAGCGGCGGCGTCGCGGCTGTGATCGAACTGGCCGTGGCGCAGGAAATGCGCGGTCTGCCGCGCGGCATCGGGCGATACCACCAGGCCACTGTGGCTGGTGCGCACCACGCAATGGTCGGCCAGGCCCGGCAGGCGTGTCTCGGCCAGGGCCACGGTACCGTCGGAGGCATCGTCGATGGCGCCCAGCAGGCTGCCCAGGCCGTGCGGCACCGAACCGGCGATCAGGCCAACCTCGGCCCTGCCCTGCCAGTCCGGCAGGCCATCGAGCAGCAGATCGCTGCTGCGCCCCAACGCCAGGCCCCAGCCGTGCTCGGACAGCGAACGCGCAGTGCCACTGCCGCGCAGCGGCGAGCCCAGGCAGACCACGCGCTGCACGTCCAGCTGCGGCTGGCGGCGCAAGGCCTCCAGCGCCAGCAATCCCCCCAGGCTGTGGCCGACCAGCGACAACGGGCCGGCATCGGCCAGCCGCTCCAGCAGCTGCGGCACGGCCACGTCGGGGCCACCGAACACCGAGGAGTAACCGAACGCGTGCACCTGGAAACCACGCGCGCGCAGGCGCCAGGCCAGCGGCCCGACCCAGGCACGGGCATTCCAGATGCCATGCAGCAGCAATACGGGGGGAGTCATGCAAACAGCCTGGCGGTCAGCGGGGCGGAAACGTACGGTGATTGAACACGCGCGCGCAGCAAGCGGCGGTGAACGTCAGGTCGCGCGCGGTGCGCGGCGCAGGATGAACTCGAGGTCCTGGGTATCACCGACCGGGAACAGGTACTCGCCGGCCTTCTCGAATCCATAGCGGGCGTAGAAACGCTGTGCGCCGAAGTTCTCCGACCACACGCCCAGCCACAGCGTGCGCGGGCCTTCGTGTTCCAGCCAGGCCAGCGCGGTTTCCAGCAGGCGGCTGCCCCAGCCGCAGCTCTGCTGCGTCTTGATCAGGTACAGGCGCTTGAGTTCGCCGTCACCGGGCTTCACGTCCGGGTGCGGCAGGCCACAGGGGCCGGCGGCGGCATGGCCGACCGCCTCCCCGTCCAGCTCCAGCAGCCACACCGCGTAATCCGGGTGGGCCAGGATCACGCGCTGGCGCTCGACCGTGTAGGCCTCCTCGAGGAAGGCCTGCAGGTCCTGCGGCGGATACAGATGGCCGAAGGTTTCGGTGAACGTGCGGGCGGCCAGCGCCGACAGGGTCGGCGCGTCGTCCACGGTAGCGCGGCGGATCGAATACATGCAGGAAGTTGACGTCAGGGCGAAGCGCGGGTCAAGCCTTTTCAGGCGATTCCGCTTCTTCTTCCTCGTCCTCTTCCTCGTACTCCTCTTCGTCCTCGTCCTCTTCTTCGCCTTCCTCGTCCTCGTCGTACTCTTCCTCTTCGTCGTCCTCGTAATCCTCGACGCCGAAGTCTTCACCGTCCCAACGGCCTTCGCCGTCGGCGACGAAGGTCAGGGCCATCGCCGCCGGGTTGGTTCCGACGCGAACCAGCCAACCACCGAACACGCGCGCACGCTCGGTGACCAGGGTGGCCTCGGAGCCTTCATTGCCCAGCTTTTCCCACTCCAGCGAAAACGCAAACTCGGTCATTGCCTGGATCTCCTGATCAGTTGGTCTTGGGGCGAACCTGGATGTGCACTTCGGCCAGCTGCGCGTCGACGATCGGCGACGGCGCGTCGGTCATCAGATCCTGTGCACCGGTGGTCTTCGGGAACGGGATGACGTCGCGGATCGACTCGGTGCCGGCCATCAGCGCGGCGATGCGGTCGATGCCGAAGGCGATGCCACCGTGCGGCGGCGCGCCGTAGTTCAGCGCGTCGAGCAGGAAGCCGAACTTGGCGCGGGCCTCTTCGGCACCGATGCCGAGCAGTTCGAACACCGCGCTCTGCATGTCCGGACGATGGATACGGATCGAACCGCCGCCGATTTCATTGCCGTTGAGCACCATGTCGTAACCGCGCGAAACGGCGGTACGGGCATTGGCGCGCAGGTCGGCGATGTCGTCCACAGCCGGTGCGGTGAAGGGGTGATGCAGGGCGACGTAGCGCTGTTCTTCCTCGTCCCACTCGAACATCGGGAAGTCGGTGACCCACAGCGGTGCCCAGCCGTCGGCGACCAGGCCGAAGTCCTTGCCGGCCTTCAGGCGCAGCGCGCCCATGAAGTCCGAGACCTTGTTATAGCCACCGGCGCCGAAGAACACGATGTCGCCGTTACCGGCGCCGACATGGGCGACCAGCGCGGCGAAGGATTCCTCGCTGAAGAACTTCTGGATCGGCGAGCTGACTTCGCCGTTGTCGGCGATCTTGATGTAGGCCAGGCCCTTGGCGCCGTACTTGGCGGCATGCGCTGCGTATTCGTCGATCTGCTTGCGGCTGAGCGCTGCACCGCCCGGGATGCGCAGCGCGGCGACGCGGCCTTCGGCGTCATTGGCCGGGCCGGTGAACACGGCGAACTCGCTGTCCTTGACCAGCTCGGCCACGTCGACCAGCTCCAGCACGATGCGCAGGTCCGGCTTGTCCGAGCCGTAGCGACGCATTGCCTCGGCCCAGGTCATGCGCGGGAAGCTGGCATCCAGCTGGACGTCGACCACTTCCTTGAAGATGGCGCGGATCATGTCCTCGACGAAATCCTGCACGTCGCGCTCGCGGACGAAGGCGAATTCCATGTCCAGCTGGGTGAATTCCAGCTGGCGGTCGGCACGCAGGGCCTCGTCGCGGAAGCAGCGCGCGATCTGGTAGTAGCGGTCGAAGCCGGCCACCATCAGGATCTGCTTGAACAGCTGCGGGCTCTGCGGCAGGGCGTAGAACTCGCCCGGGTGCATGCGCGCCGGCACCAGGAAGTCGCGCGCGCCTTCCGGGGTGGCCTTGGTCAGGATCGGGGTCTCGATGTCCTGGAAGCCCTTTTCGTCCAGATGGCGGCGCAGGGCCTGCACCAGCTTGATGCGGGTGCGCTGCATGCGCTGCATTTCCGGGCGGCGCAGGTCCAGGTAGCGGTACTTCAGGCGGGTTTCCTCGCCCGGATTCTCGTGGGCGTGGAACGGCAGCGGCGCGGCCTTGTTCAGCACGGTGATGGCGGTGGCGATCACTTCCACCTTGCCGGTGCGCATCTTGTCGTTCACCGCGTGGCGGGCACGCACCACGCCTTCCACCTGCAGCACATCCTCGTAGCCCAGCGACGCGGCCACGGCGAACACGTCGGCGTTGTCGACTTCCACGGTCACCTGCACGATGCCTTCATGATCTCGAAGATCGATGAAGCAGACGCCGCCCTGGTTACGGGCCACGTCGGTCCAGCCGGCGAGGGTGACAGTCTGGCCAATCAGGGTCTCATCGACCAGGCCGCAGAAGTGGGTACGCATGGGGGGAAGCTCCGCTGGAGAACGCCGGCACCGGATGGGGGCCGGAAAGCCTCGTATTCTGCGGCCGAGGCCCCGGCCGGGGCAAATCCGGCCAGTCACACCGGCTTGATCGCCCCCCTCCCTATAGTCGGGCACCTGCCACCGTATGGGATGCCGCCATGAAACCGCTGTCCCTGGCCAGCCTGGCCGTAACCCTCAGCCTGGGTGCCGCGGGCACCCTTGCCCTGCCCGCCCCTTCCGCGCATGCGCAGAGCGGCGTGGTCCGCTGCGAAAGCCAGAACAACCGCGAACGGGTCTGCAACACCGGCTGGCGCAATGCGCAGCTGGTGCGCCAGCTGTCCGGCTCGGACTGCGATGAAGGACGCACCTGGGGCAGCCGTAACGGCAGCATCTGGGTCACCAACGGTTGCCGCGCCGAATTCGTCGAGGCCCGCGGCGGCTGGGGCGGCGGCAATGGCGGTGGCTGGGGCGGCAACAACGGCCGGCCTGGCGAGACCATCCGCTGCGAGAGCCAGAACAACCGCGAGCGCAGCTGCCCGGTCGGCTGGCGCAATGCCCGCCTGGTCCGCCAGCTGTCCGGCAGCCCCTGCAACGAAGGGCGTACCTGGGGCGTGCGCAACGGCGCGGTCTGGGTCAGTGGCGGCTGCCGTGCCGAATTCGCCGAAGCCCGCGGCTGGGGCGGCGGTGGCGGTGGCTGGGGGGGCGGCAACAGCAATTACTCGGTTACCTGCAGCAGCAACAACAACCGCTCGCAGACCTGCGACTGGGATGAGCGTCAGGGCCGTCCGGTGCTGCAGCAGCAGCTGTCCGGCAGTGCCTGCCAGGAAGGCCGCAGCTGGGGCTACTCACGTGGCCAGGTGTGGGTGAGCAACGGCTGCCGCGCGCGTTTCGGTACGCGGTAAGTACACGGCCGGATCCCTGGCCGACGGCCAGGGCTCTGGCCCCGGTCCGGTATCCCGCATCCACGCATGGCGTGGATCTACTGAGGGCCTTTCTGGGGTCGAGGCCCTCCGCAGGAGGGATCCGACCCTGGGATCACGGGGCGGACGCTTTATCGTCGCCCCACGGTGCAGGCGGCAGGGCAACCGGCTTGCTCAGGTCGAACTGCACGCGGAAGCGGCGGCCCTCCGGGCGGGTCAGCTCGTAGACAAAGGTCTGGTCGGGATCAATCTCCATCGCCCAGGTGTTGTGCGTGGAGGCCAGCATGTCGGCGCGGCGGAACATCGCCACCGAATCGGCGTCGGCGGGGAACTGCTGGCGCTCGGCGGTGCCCGGCGGCGTGCTGTCGCCACCGTAGAGGGTGATCGCGTCGGGGCTGCCGTCTTCGTGGCGATGGTCGTGCTTCAGGCGCAGGCCGGTTTCCGTACGGGTCAGCACCCAGGTCCGCGAGTGGTCATCGCCGACATGGAACGGGATGCGCAGCTCGTGCGCCGGATCGGCACAGCCGCGCACATGCATGACCAGGCGCTGCCCGGCGAACGGATCCTTGCCGGTCGGTGCCGGCGTGTCCTCCACTACCTTGCCGGCGTAAGCCTGGCCGCAATGCGCGGCGATGGCGGCCATGAAGGCATCGGCCGGTGCGGTCGCCAGATCATGGGCGACCGTATCGGAGCGCTGCGAACACGCAGCAAGGCTGAGCAGGAGGGCGGAAGCGGTGACAACGGCAGGCAGTTTCATGCCCCAACCCTAACGGCCATGGCCGAAGTGCGCAAACCGCACGCGCAGCATCCACTCAGCGATCGACTGCAGATGCCTCTGGCAGGGTTTCGGTGGCCGCCACCGGCGCGGCTTCGCCTTCACCCGCAGGTTCCTGTTCAACCGGATCGACATCGAACGGCGTGCGGAACACCAGCGACGGCAGCAGCGTGGTCAGCGCCGCATACAGCAGCAGCGCTCCGAACAGCACCGCCGGGATCTGGAAGCGCTCGCGCATGATCGCCGCCAGCACCAGGGTGAAGATGAGGGTCGGGGCCAGCGCCAGCGAGACCCGCAGGCTGCTGCGGAAGCTCTCGCCGAACATCACCCGGCGCTGCAGCCAGACCACGCCGATGCGCAGCGGCAGCACCACCAGGGTGATCACGATGCCCAGCCCCAGCGCCTCGAAACTGAGTGCTTCGCTGGGCACCTTGGTGCCGGCATTGAAGAAATAGAACGGCACGAAGAACGAAGCGAACAGGCGCAGCGCGTGCAGGTTCTCATGCGAGGCCAGCAGCGGCATGCGCTGGTGCAGCAGGCGCGCGACCAGACCGGCGATGAACGCACCGACCAGGTAATACACGCCCAGCAGATAGGTGATGTAGGCCGCGACCATGCCCACCATCACCAGCAGCGAGAACTCCGAACCCGGCGCGTGCGGCGCCACCCAGCGGCCCAGCGCGATGAACAGCAGCGGCAGGCCGACCATCATCGCCAGCAGGGCCAGGCTGGACAGCGCCATGTGCCCCGGGTCGCCGGCCTGCAGCACGATGAACAACGCCGCCAGCGCCAGCAGTTCGCCGGCAATGGCCTTGCTGGTCACCCAGAACCGCTCGTCCTCGCTCAGGCCCAGCCGCGACAGCGAATCCATGATGAAGCCGGTGGACGGCGTCAGCAGCGCCAGCGCCAGCAGGCCGGCGGCCTGCCACGGCAGCCCCGCGTAGCGCCAGGCCAGCCAGCCCACACCGAACAGCGTGCCGGTACGGATCACCAGATGCGCCAGCAGCGGCCACATGCCACGGCGCAGCGCCTGCAGATCCACTTCCAGGCCGGCGAACAGGAACAGCGAGGAAATGCCCAGTGTGGCCAACAGACCGATCACTGCGTCGTGCGCCTGGTCGCCCAGCCAGAGCATGCCGATGATGCCGAACAGCAGGCAGGTCAGCGGCGCGGGCAGGCTGAAACGCTGCAGCGCGCGCGGGATCACCAGCAGCGCAAAGATCAGCAGCAGGTAGATCAGTTCATGGCTCATGGGGGACTTCCGTGTGATTCGAACGCGCGCAGGATGCGCGCGCCGAACCGATCCGGCAAGCCACTTCTGAATGACCCCGGTTACCTCAACCGATCAGCCGATCGGCGATGCGGCCTACCTGCGCCAGCACCGTGGCACGCTGTTCGTTGCTGATCGCACCCGCCTGCAGGTAGGCGGTCAGCACCCAGGGCGTGCCGCCGGCCAGCGGCCACAACACGGCGATGTCGTTGCGCGCGTCCTCGCCGTTGCTGCCGGTCTTGTCACCGACGCGCCAGCGCTTGCCCAGGCCCGCGCGCAGGCAGGCGTCGCCGGTTTCGTTGTCGATCAGCCAATCGGCCAGCTGCTGCCGCGACGCCGGCTGCAGCACCTCGCCCAGCACCACGCGCTGCAGGGTCGCAGCCATCGCCGCCGGCGTGGTGGTGTCGCGCGGATCGCCCTTGGCAAAGCTGTTCAGCTCCGGCTCCAGGCGATCACTGCGGCTCACCGCATCACCGCTCGCGCGCAGGAACGCAGTCACCGCGGGCGGGCCACCGACCACGCCGAACAGCAGGTTGGCGGCAGTGTTGTCGCTGGTGATGATCGTGGCACGGCACAGATCGCGCACGGTCATGTCCTTGCCGGCGTGGCGGCGGGTGACCGGCGCGTGCGAGAGCAGATCGGCATCGCGCACCGGCACGCGCGTGTCCAGCAACGCGGGCCTGCGCTCGGCCTGGCTGAGCACGGTGGCGGCCAGCACGCTCTTGAACGTGCTGCACATCGGGAAACGCTCGTCCTGGCGATGACCGATGCGGCGACCGCTCGCAGTGTCCAACAGGGTCACGCCGAGGCGGCCGGCACAGGCCTTTTCCAGTGCGGCGAAGTCGGTGGCGGCGGTGAGGGCGGCATCGGTGGGTGCACTGGCGGCGGTCTTGCCCGCCGCACGGGCCAGCAACGGCAGGGCAAGCGAGGAAGCAACGGCGGCACCACTGAACTGCAGGAATCGGCGACGGGCGAGCATGCGGGTTCTCCTGGGGACCGCCCGATTATTGAAGCCTCGCACGCAGGCGACCAGCGCGAAAAATCAGCGGAAGGCATTAGCTGGATTAATACCTGTCGCAATCAACCCTTTAATTCTTCTGAACTGGCTACTGGGAAGGTAGGATCAGCCATCACCCTGGCTCACGACTACTCTGATGCTGCACCCTACCCTGCCGCTGAACGCGCTGCGTGCCTTCGAGGCGGCCGCACGCCACCAGAACTTCACCCGTGCCGCGCTGGAGCTGTGCGTCAGCCAGGCCGCGCTGAGCCACCAGATCCGCGGGCTGGAGGACCGGCTCGGCATCCGCCTGTTCCATCGCCTGCCGCGCGGCGTGGCGCTCACCGAGGAGGGCGCGGCGCTGTATCCGGTGCTCAACGAATCGTTTGAGCGCATCTCGGCCAGCATCGCGCGCTACACCGGTGGCCCGGCACGTGAAGTACTGACGCTGGGCGTGGTCGGCACCTTCGCCACCGGTTGGCTGTTGCCACGGCTGGCTGCGTTCGAGGCCGCGCACCCGGACATCGAGCTGCGACTGCAGACCCACAACAACCGCATCGATCTGGCCGGCGAGGGCCTGGACCTGGCGATCCGCTTCGGTGATGGCGACTGGCAGGGCCAGGCCTGCACAGCGATCCTCGACGCGCCGTTTGCACCGCTGTGCGCACCGGCATTGGCGCGGCGGCTCAAACAGCCACGCGACCTGGGCACCCTGCCCCTGCTGCGCTCCTACCGCAGCGACGAATGGCCGCGCTGGCTGCAGGCGGCAGGAGTGAGTGGCGTGGAAGCCCGTGGGCCGGTGTTCGATTCGTCGTTGACGGTGGCGATGGCCGCGGTGGGTGGTGCCGGCGTGGCGCTGCTGCCGCTGCGCATGTTCGAGCAGGAACTGGCCGAGGGTCGCCTGCTGCAGCCATTCAGCACCACGCTGGAGCTGGGCCGCTATTGGCTGACCCGGCTGCGCTCGCGTGCCGAGCGTGAGCCGGCGAAGCGGTTCCGCGAATGGCTGCAGGCACAGGGATGAAAAAGGGGACGGAGGGGATTAAGTCGTTTGTGCCACAAACGACTTAATCCCCTCCGTCCCCTTTTTTTGCGTGATCAGGACTCCAGCAGCTCCATCCACGTCGCTTCGGCTTTTTCCAGCTGGGCGGCAGCGGTTTCGCGGTCACGGCCGATCACCGCCATGCGGGTGGCATCGGCGTAGTTGGCCGG
This sequence comes from Stenotrophomonas sp. 62841_Sma, assembly GCF_056482945.1. NCBI lineage: Bacteria > Pseudomonadati > Pseudomonadota > Gammaproteobacteria > Lysobacterales > Lysobacteraceae > Stenotrophomonas > Stenotrophomonas sp. 62841_Sma. Next base: position 3,729,133 of record NZ_CM151224.1, read on the forward strand.
GTCGGCCAGCTGGCGGTCGAGCTCGGCCAGGGCGCTTTCCAGCTCGGCCACCTTGGCTTCGGCAGCGGCCAGCTTGTGCGGGTTCACCGGCTTCTTCTGCACCACCTGAGCCACCGGCGCGGTCTTGACCACCACCGGCTCTTCCACCTGTTCCATGCGCGCCTTGGTGCCCTGCGCCTGCGGGCGGGTGCGCAGCCAGGCCGCGTAGGCGTCGAGGTCGCCGTCGAACGGCTCGACCACGCCATCGGCCACGCGCCAGTAGGTATCGCAGACCAGGCCGATCAGATGGCGGTCATGCGAGACCATCACGATCGCGCCTTCGAAGGTGGCCAGTGCCTCAGCCAGCGCTTCGCGCATTTCCAGGTCAAGGTGGTTGGTCGGTTCGTCCAGCAGCAGCACGTTCGGCTGCTGCCAGGCGATCAGCGCCAGCGCCAGGCGCGCGCGCTCGCCGCCGGAGAAACCATCCACCGGCTCGAACGCGCGGTCGCCCGGGAAGTTCCACTTGCCGAGGAAATCGCGGAACGACTGGTTCGGTGCGTCCGGGGCGATCTCGCGGAAATGCTCCATCGGCGACTGGCCTTCGTGCAGCGACTCCACCGTGTGCTGGGCGAAGTAGCCGATCTTCAGGTCCGGGTGCGCCATGCGCTCACCAACGATCGGTGCCAGTTCACCCACCAGGGTCTTCACCAGGGTGGTCTTACCGGCACCGTTGGGGCCGAGCAGGCCGATGCGCTGGCCCGCTTCCAGGCCAAAGCCGACGTTGTGCAGGATCACCGCGTCCTTCCCGTAGCCGGCCTCGACGTGGTTCAGGCGGATCAGCGAGAACGGCAGCTTGGCCGGCGGCGCGAACTCGATGCGGAACTCGCGCTCGGCACGCACCGCTTCGGTGCCGGCCAGCTTGGCCAGGCGCTTCATGCGGCTCTGCGCCTGCGCGGCCTTGCTGGCCTGCGCCTTGAAGCGGTCGATGAAGCTCTGCAGGTGGGCACGCTCGGCCTGTTCCTTCTCGTGCGCGATCTGCTGCTGGCGCAGCTGTTCGGCGCGCTGGCGCTCGAAATCGGTGTAACCGCCCGGGTAGAGCTTGGCGCCGCCACCGTGCAGGTGCAGGGTGTGGGTGGCCACGTTGTCGAGGAACTCGCGGTCATGCGAGATCAGCAGCAGGGTGCCCGGATACTTCAGCAGCCACTGCTCCAGCCAGTACACCGCGTCCAGATCCAGGTGGTTGGTCGGTTCGTCCAGCAGCAGCAGGTCGCTTGGCATCATCAGCGCGCGGGCCAGGTTCAGGCGCACGCGCCAGCCGCCGGAGAACGAGGACACCGCGCGGTGGTGGGTCTCTGCCGGGAAACCGAGGCCGTGCAGCAGCTTGCCGGCGCGCGCTTCCGCGTCGTAGGCATTGAGCTCGGCCATCTTCGTGTGCGCCTCGGCCACCGCTTCCCAGTCTTCACGGGCGGTCGCCTCGGCCTCGGCGGCCAGCACTGCGGCCACTTCGGTATCACCGCCCAGCACGAAGCTCAGCGCCGGGTCGGGCAGCGACGGGGTTTCCTGGGCGACGCTGGCGATGCGCACCTTGCCGGGCAGATCGACATCGCCCTTGTCCGCCTCCAGCTCGCCCTTCACCGCCGCGAACAGGCTGGACTTGCCAGCACCGTTGCGGCCGACCACACCCACCCGGTAACCGGCGTGCAGGGTCAGGTCGACATTGGACAACAGCAGCCGCTCGCCGCGGCGCAAGGCGAAATTACGAAGGGAAATCATCGGGGGAGGCGTCCATATAACCAGATGGAATGTGCTGGTGAGCACTGTTCCTGCGACGCAATTCTAGCGTTAACGAATACTTGACGCGTCCCGGGATGCGCGGCGGCCGGCGTTCCTCTCTCCCACGTCCTTGCCGCGCGCGTCCCGGGCTCCCTCCCGCGCCAGTGCCGATCCGGGCTAAATGGTTGCTGCTGCAACGTTTTTTCCGATGACCGGCATTTGACACGCACTGAATATCCCGTTAATTCCTGCTTTGCGCACCGCAACAACCGCCGTCCGCCTCACCCCCGTGATGTCGATTCCGGTGCCGCCCCCGCCAACCGGAGCTCCGTCCCGATGACCCGCAAGACCAGCCTGATCGCCGCCGCCGTCGCTGTCGCACTCGGTGGCTCTCCGTTCGTTGCCGCTGCCCAGCAGGCCGGCACCGCCGCCAACACCCTGGACACGGTGATCGTCACCGGCACCCGCGTGGCCGACCGCACGGTGGCCGAATCGCAGTCGCCGATCGACATCATCACCCCCGAAGCCCTGCAGTCCACCGGCACCAGCGAGCTGGCCACCGCGCTGTCGCGCGCCCTGCCCTCGCTGAACTTCCCGCGCCCTGCCCTGACCGATGGCACCAGCGGCGTGCGCCCGGCGCAGCTGCGCGGCCTGTCACCGGACCAGGTGCTGGTGCTGGTCGACGGCAAGCGCCGCCACACCTCGGCGATGATCAACGTCAACGGCAGCATCGGCCGTGGTTCGTCGGCGGTGGACATCAATGCGATCCCGATCGCCGCCATCGAGCGCGTGGAAGTGCTGCGCGACGGTGCGTCGGCGCAGTACGGCTCGGACGCCATCGCCGGCGTCATCAACATCGTGCTCAAGGGTAGCGGCAGTGGCGGCAGCCTGGCGGTGGACTACGGCCAGTACTCGGCCGGTGACGGCAACAAGTACCAGCTCTCCGGCGATACCGGCGTCGAGTTCGGCAACGGCCGTGGCCGCGTGCACGTGGCCGGCCAGATCAGCCAGCAGGACGAAAGCAACCGCGCCGGCCCGTACCGCGGCACCACCCCGAACACCGGCAACTTCCCGAGCATCGGCCAGAAGACCTTCATCGTGGGCGACCCGCGCGTGGATGCGACTGCGGCTTCGGTCAACGCCAGCTTCGATTTCAGCGACCGCGTGACCGGCTACGCCAGCGCGCTGCTCAGCAACCGCGACATCACCTCGTTCGCGTTCTACCGCTCGCGCAACCACAGCGGGCAGAGCGCGCTGCTGGCGCAGACCTACCCGGACGGCTTCGTGCCGGAGATCAACCAGTACTCCAAGGACCGCTCGCTGGTGGCCGGGGTCAAGGGCAACACCGACAACGGCTGGACCTGGGACCTGAGCCTGAACCACGGCGAGAACACCCTCGACTTCCACACCCGCAACAGCATCAACTACAGCCTCGGCGCAACCAGCCCGCGCTCGTTCTACGACGGCACGCTGAAGTACCAGCAGGACATCTTCAACGCCGATCTGACCAAGTCGCTGGACTGGGGCCTGGCCTACCCGGTCACGCTGTCCTTCGGTGGTGAATACCGCAAGGAGAAGTGGGACCAGAAGCCGGGCGAGCTGAACTCGTACACCGGCAGTGGCGCGCAGGGCTTCGGTGGCTTCACCCCCACCAATGAAGTGCATGCCGACCGCCACAACTACGCGGTCTATGCCGGCCTGGAAGCGGACCTGACCGAGAAGTTCTCGGCCGGCATCACCGGCCGCTACGAGGATTACTCGGACTTCGGCGACCGCTTCTCCGGCAAGCTGTCGGCGCGCTACGCGTTCACCGACAAGGTTGCGCTGCGGGCCACCGCGTCCAGCGGATTCCGTGCACCGTCGCTGGCGCAGCAGGGCTACCAGGCGGTCACCAGCCAGTTCCTCAACGGCGTGTTCGTCGAGCGCGGCACCTTCCCCACCACCAGCCCGGCTGCGCAGGCGCTGGGCGCCTCGCCGCTGAAGGCCGAGACCTCCACCTCCTACAGCCTGGGCCTGGTGCTGCAGCCGGTCGACCGCCTGTACATCACCGTCGACGCCTACCAGATCGACATCGATGACCGCATCGCATTGTCGTCCAGCATCACCACCAACACCGCCACCAGCGCGCTGCTGGGCACGCTGGGCCTGCCGCAGGTGACCGCGTTCTCGTACTTCACCAACGGCCTGGATACGCGCACCCGCGGTGTCGATTTCGTGTCCAGCTACACGGTGCCCTTCAGCGCCAGCAGCCTGGAACTGACCGCCGCGTACAGCTACAACGACACCGAAGTGCGCCGCGTCGGCGGCACCCCGGCGGTGTTCGGCACGCTGGGCCTGACCCAGTCGCTGATCGGCCGCGATGAGATCGGCCGCATCGAGGACAGCTATCCGCGCGACAAGGCGATCCTGAGCGGCACCTGGCGTTCGGACCACTGGGAACTGGGCCTGGCCGCGACCCGCTACGGCAAATTCACCGTGCGCAACTCGGCCACCGCACTGCGCGACCAGACCTACGGCGACGCCTGGGTGGTGGATGCCTCGGCCAGCTACAAGCCGAGCAGCAACTGGACCCTGACCGTGGGCGCCGACAACCTGCTGGACAAGTACCCGGACCGCACCGAAGACCTGCAGAACTCCACCTTCGGCATGCTGCCGTACAGCAACTACTCGCCGTTCGGCTTCAACGGCGCGTACGTGTACGGCCGGGTCAAGTACACCTGGTAAGCGCTGGCGGGCGCCTCTCTGGTGGTGCCGGCCGCTGGCCGGCAACTCCCTGGTGGGGTCAGATCCTTTTTCCTGCGGGAGAGGGATCTGACCCCATTCGCATTTAAGGTTTGCCGTATCTGGCGTCATCGGTGAAAATCGGGATACCCCCGTTTTTCTGCGAGTGCCGATGCACCATGACACCGACCTGATCAACATCGTTGCCGTTGGCCTCGGGCTCGCCTTCATCTTCGGCGCGCTGGCCAACAAGCTCCGCTTGTCTCCCTTGGTCGGTTACCTGGTTGCTGGCATCTGCGTAGGCCCGTTCACCCCCGGCTTCGTCGCCGACCAGGCGCTGGCCAACCAGCTGGCCGAGCTGGGCGTGATGCTGCTGATGTTCGGCGTCGGCCTGCACTTCTCGCTGAAGGACCTGATGGCGGTCAAGGCCATCGCCATCCCCGGTGCCATCGGCCAGATCGCGGTCGCTACCCTGCTCGGCTGGGGCGTGGCCTCGCTGATGGGCTGGCCAGCCCTGCATGGCGTCATCTTCGGTTTCTCGCTGGCCACCGCCAGTACCGTGGTACTGCTGCGGGCGATGGAGGAGCGCCGCCTGCTGGAGACCATGCGCGGCAAGATCGCGGTCGGCTGGCTGATCGTGGAAGACCTGGCCTGTGTGCTGGCGCTGGTGATGATGCCGGTGATGGCCGGTGTGTTCGGCCCCGATGCGGCCAAGGAATCGCACTCGCTGGGCAGCGTGCTGGCCGACATCGGCTGGACCTTCGTGCAGCTGGGCCTGTTCGTGGCGGTGATGCTGGTGGTCGGGCGCCGGGTCATTCCGTGGATCCTGGAACGCATCGCCGGCACCGGTTCGCGCGAACTGTTCACCCTGTCGGTGCTGGCGATCGCGCTGGGCGTGGCGTTCGGCTCGGCCATGCTGTTCGGCGTGTCCTTCGCGCTGGGCGCGTTCTTCGCCGGCATGCTGCTCAACGAATCGGAGCTGAGCCACAAGGCCGCACATGATTCGCTGCCGTTGCGCGATGCGTTCGCGGTGCTGTTCTTCGTCTCGGTCGGCATGCTGTTCGACCCCAACATCCTCGTCCAGCACCCTTGGCAGGTGCTGGCCACGGTGCTGATCATCATGTTCGGCAAGTCGGCCGCCGCGTTCTTCATCGTGCGTGCGTTCGGCCACCCGACCAGCACCGCGCTGACCATCTCGGCCAGCCTGGCGCAGATCGGCGAGTTCGCCTTCATCATCGCCGGCCTCGGCGTCGCGCTGCAGATCCTGCCGAAGGAAGGCCAGTCGCTGGTCCTGGCCGGTGCGCTGGTGTCGATCATGCTCAACCCGCTGGTGTTCGGGCTGCTTGACCGTTGGCAGGCCAAGCAGGAGCAGTCGCCCCAGGCCGCCGAGCCGGAAGAGGCCACCGGCCCCTCGCGTGACCTGCATGACCATGCCATCGTCATTGGTTACGGCCGGGTCGGCAGCGAGCTGGCGCAGGTGCTGCGCGATCGTGGCGTGCCGGTGCTGGTGATCGATGACAACAAGGAGCACGTCGAACAGGCGCACGCCAAGGGCCTGGCGGCGATCCGTGGTAGTGCTGCTGCCGACCGCGTGCTGGCCGAAGCGCATCCGGAACGCGCGAAGATTGCGGTGCTGGCGATTCCTCAGCCGCTGGAAGCCGGTGAGGCGCTGGCCAAGCTGCGTGCGATCAATCCGGATCTGACCCTGCTGGCGCGTGCGCACAGCGATGCGGAGGTGAAGCACCTGCTGGAGCACGGTGCCGATGGCACGGTGATGGCAGAGCGCGAGCTGGCCTATTCGCTGGCCGAGATGGTGATGGCCACGCCGCCGTATCGCGGGCTGGGACAGCACAGTATTCCGGTGGTGTGAGGAGTGTGGGTGCGGCAGGGCTTGCAGCCCTGCACCTGCTGAAGCAACGACAAAAGCAAAAGCTGGCATTCCGTGGGATGGCGGGGTGGGTCCGGTTGCAGGGGACGCCGTGAATCCGTCCATGGAGGCTCGGTCGCGCCATCCATGGCGCTCACGCCCCTGCAACCGGGCCCACCCTGCCTTCGACAATTTCCTGCGGCTGTTGGTAGGTGTCGACCTTGGTCGACACGGCGGTGCATCTGACCCCGGAAACAAAAGAATCCCCGGTCGACCCGCATCGACCGGGGATCTGGATCGCCACGTTGCCATGCCTTGGAGAGGCAGTTCCACCGTAGCGCATCGCGGTGCCGGTGGTGATCGCCTGTGGCGATGACGACCAAGCGTGCGGCTATCAGGCGCCAGCCAGGGCCTGCTCCAGGTCGGCACGCAGGTCGCCGATATGCTCGATGCCGATCGACAGCCGCACGGTGTCTTCGCTGACACCGGCCTTGGCCAGTTCGGCGGCATCCAGCTGGCGGTGGGTGGTCGAGGCCGGATGGGTGGCCAGCGATTTTGCATCGCCCAGGTTGACCAGGCGGGTGAACAGCTTCAGCGCATCGAGGAAACGTGCGCCGGCTTCACGGCCGCCCGGCAGGCCGAAGGTCAGTACGCCCGAGCCGTGCCCACCCAGGTAACGTTGCGCGGCGGCATGCTCGGGGTCGTCGGCCAGCCCGGCGTAGCGCACCCAGGCCACCTTTGCGTGTGACTTCAGAAACTGCGCGACAGCCAGCGCGTTGGCGTTGATGCGCTCCATGCGCAGCGCCAGGGTTTCAATGCCCTGCAGGATCAGGAACGCATTGAACGGCGACAGCGCCGCGCCGGTATTGCGCAGCGGCACCACCCGCGCGCGGCCGATGTAGGCCGCCGGCCCCAGCGCTTCGGTATAGACCACGCCGTGATAGCTGGGGTCGGGCTGGTTGAGCCGTGCGAAGCGCTGGGGTTGTGCAGCCCAGTCGAAGCGGCCGGAATCGACGATCGCGCCGCCGAGGCTGTTGCCGTGGCCGCCGAGGTACTTGGTCAGCGAATGCACCACGATGTCGGCGCCGTGCTCGAACGGGCGCAGCAGGAACGGCGTGGCCACGGTGTTGTCGACAATCAGCGGCACGCCGGCGGTATGCGCGACCTCGGCAATCGCCGCGATGTCGGTGACGTTGCCACGCGGGTTGCCGATCGATTCGACGAACACCGCCTTGGTGCGTTCGTCGATCAGCGCGGCGAAGGCGGACGGATCGGCCGGGTCGGCGAAGCGCGCCTGGATGCCGTACTGCGGCAGCGTGTGCGCCAGCAGGTTGAGGCTGCCGCCATACAGCGCACTGGAGGCAACGATGTTGTCACCGGCCTCGGCAATGGTCTGGATGGCATAGGTGATCGCCGCCTGCCCCGAGGCCAGTGCCAGCGCGCCGATGCCACCCTCCAGTGCGGCCAGGCGCTGTTCCAGCACGTCGGTGGTGGGGTTCATGATGCGGGTGTAGATGTTGCCGGGCACCTTCAGGTCGAACAGATCGGCGCCGTGCTGGGTGTCATCGAAGGCATACGCCACCGTCTGGTAGATCGGCACCGCCACCGCACGGGTGGTCGGGTCGGGACGGTAGCCGCCATGCACGGCCAGGGTTTCCAGTTGCCACTGCGGGTCGCTCATTGCGCCAGGCTCCATCCGGGGAAACCGCCACCATAGGCCAGCCAGAACCACGCGCTGAAAGCTGCTGGCGATGACGCCAGTACCACCGGTTATCAGGTTGGCCGCGATTCAGGCAGCCGTCATGGGCCGTTGCTAGGCTTCGCCGCCGGGCGCTCCTGCCCGGGCACGGAGGCCCAAGCGCATGCAGTCATCCCCCTGGACACCCGCCGCCAGCGGCTCGCCGACCCCGGTGCTGCTGGTGGAGGACGACCGCCGCCTGGCCGAACTGGTCAGCGACTACCTGCACGAACATGGCTTCGCCGTGCAGCATGTGGCCCGTGGCGACCTCGCCGGTGCAGCCTGCCGCCAGCACGCGCCGGAACTGGTGATGCTGGACCTGATGCTGCCCGGCCTTGGCGGCATCGATGTGTGCCGGCAGATCCGCAGCTTCTCCGATGTGCCGATCCTGATGCTGACCGCCTGCGAGGACGACATCGAACAGGTGCTCGGCCTGGAATCGGGCGCCGACGACTATGTGCACAAGCCGATCGAGCCGCGCCTGCTGCTGGCCCGCCTGCGCGCCCTGCTGCGCCGCCGCCATGGCAGCAGCAACACCGGCAGCCCCTGCCGCCTCATGCACGGCGAGCTGCTGATCGACCGCATGCAGCGCGAGGTGCATCTGCACGGCCAGCCGGTGGACATGGGCACCACCGAATTCGAGATCCTGTGGCTGCTGGCCAGCCAGCCGGGGCAGATTCTCTCGCGTGACCAGATCCTGCAGGCGGTGCGCGGCATCGGCTTCGACGGGCTGGACCGCAGTGTCGATGTCAGCATCGGCAAGCTTCGCCGCAAGCTGGGCGATGACGCGCGCGAACCGCGGCGGATCAAGACGGTGTGGGGCCGCGGCTACCAGTTCAATCCGTCGGCCTGGACGGCATGAAGCGGCTGTTCCTGCGCCTGTGGCTGGTGGTCGGCGCGAGCTTCCTGATCACCCTGCTGCTGATCAACGTGATCTTCGATCGCATCTACCTGCCGTTCCAGCAGCGTGTGTTCGCAGAGCAGGTGCGTGGCCAGTTGTATGCATTGCGGCAGGGGTTGGACGGAAAGGACTCCGCCGCCCAGCAGGATCAGCTGGCGCAATGGCAACCCCACTATGGCATCGCATTGGCTCTGCTGCCGTCAGCACCGGCCCTCGCGGCCGGCGAACAGGAACAGCTGCAGCGCAACGGGCTCATTTCCCGGCAGAAGTTCGAGATCGTACTGGCGCCGCTTGATCCACTGCATCCCGATGGCCCCTGGCTGCGCCTGCATCTGCCAGGCGAGCCGTCGATGACCCTCTATCTCACCCTGATCGCCTATTCGGTGATGCTAGCCCTGTTCGGGCTGTGCCTGTACGCCTGGGTGCGCCTGCTCTGGCGCGATCTGGACGCGCTGCGCGTGCACGCCGATCGCATCGGTGCCGGCGATCTGCAGGCGCGCGCGCAGGTTTCGCCACGCTCGCAGATACGCGTCATCGTCGACCATTCCAACCGCATGGCCGCGCGCGTGGCCGAGCTGGTGCAGCGCCAGCGCGACCTCACCCATGCCATATCGCACGAACTGCGCACGCCCATCGCGCGCGTGGCCTTCGGCCTGGACCTGATGCAGGACAGCGACGATCACGAACGCCGTACACGGCTGGCACAGGGGCTGCACGGCGACCTGGCCGAACTCAACCGGCTGGTCAGCGAACTGCTGGCCTATGAGCGTCTGGAGCATCCCGGCGAAGGCGAGCCGATGCAGCGCATTGAAGCCAACGACTGGCTGCAGGCCTGCCTGGCCGATGCACGCCGTGATGCCGAACGAGCCGGCGTGGCGCTGCGCGTGCAGCCCAGTGCGTTGCCGCGGGTGGATGCCGAACCGCGGCTGCTGCAGCTGGCGCTGAGCAATCTGGTAGGCAATGCGCTGCGCCACGCGCGCTCGCAGGTGGAAGTGTCGCTGGTGGGTGTGGGCGGACGCGCCTGCCTGCGCGTGGACGATGACGGCCCGGGCATCGCCGAGGCCGACCATGAAAAGGTGATGCGCCCGTTCACCCGCCTGGATGACAGCCGCAGCCGTGATACCGGCGGCTTCGGCCTGGGCCTGGCCATCGTCGGCCGCATTGCGGCCCGCCACGGCGGCGAGCTGCGCATCAGTCGCGCCAGCCTCGGCGGCGCACGCCTGGAAATGCACTGGCCGCTGGCTGCCAGCTGAACGCCCACGGGCGCCATTACAGTTGATTACAACTCCCGCACAACTGCGGAGGGATCGGTCGCCGGCATATCGCCACGCTGGCGACCCTGCAGCACTCGCCGGATGCGCGCGCTGCTTTCCTCCCATTGTCGAGAGATTCCATGTCCCAGCTTCGCCGTTCCCCCACCATGCTGTGCCTGGCCCTGCTGCCGCTGTTCGCCGCGCCGATCGCCCACGCCAAGGATGACCACTGGACCTTCGAGCTCGCCGCTGGTGGTGGCGTGACGCCGCGCTACAGCGGCAGCGAGGAATACCGCGCGACGCCGTCGCTGTCGTTCGATGTCACCTCGCCGGGGGGCTGGTTTCTGGGCACCAGTGGCATCGGTTGGGGCACGTCCATTGGCGAGCACACCCGTGTGCGTGCCTACGTCGGCGCCAGCGGCATCCGCCGCGACAAGGACTCCCTGCTCGGCGGTTCGGACTTCCTGCGCGGCATGGGTGATATCGATACCCGTCCCCTGGTCGGTCTCACCGCTGGTTATACGCTGGGCGAAGCCGTGCTGAGCGGCGCCTGGCAGTTCACCCGCAAGGACGAGGACAAGGCCGAGAACGGCCTGGCTACCCAGCAGATCCATCTGAATCTGAGCATGCCGCTGTTCGACCTGGCCGGTGGCGTGGTCAGCGGCAGTGTTTCCACCGACTACGGCAATCGCGGTTACATGCAGACCTGGTACGGCGTCAGCCCGGAACAGGCGGCGCGCACCGGCTTTGCCCAGCACACGCCGAAGGCTGGGCTGGTCAGCGCCGGTCTTGGCCTGAAATGGAGCCACCGCGTGGGCCGCAACGGCAACTGGTACATCTCGGCCGAGGGCACGCGACTGCTTGGCGACGCCGCCGACAGCCCGATCGTGCAGAAGCCCAACCAGTTCGGCCTGATGAGCGGCTACACGCACCGCTTCTGAGTGAGCGCCGGGCATGGCCCGGCGTACTCCGCAGGAAACGGGGCGCCGCGATCAGGCAGCGCCCCGTGTGAATCACGCCTTGGCGAACACCAGGTGGCCGCCGTCGTTGCCGACTTCAATGGTGTCGCCGTTGACGAAGGCACCGGACAGGATCTTCTGCGCCAGCGGGTTCTCCAGCTGCGCCTGGATCGCCCGCTTCAACGGACGTGCGCCGTACACCGGATCGAAACCAACGTTGCCAAGCAGGTCGAACGCTGCATCGGACACCAGCAGCTTCAAACCACGTTCGGCCAGGCGCTTTTCCAGCCCACGCATCTGGATGCGCGCGATCTGCTTGATCTGCTGCTTGTCCAGCGGGTGGAACACCACGATGTCGTCCAGGCGGTTGATGAACTCCGGGCGGAAGTGCGCCTGCACCACGCCCATCACCGCCGCCTTCATCTGCGTGTAGGCCTCAGGGCTGTCATCAGCGCTCATGTCCTGGATCTGGTGCGAGCCCAGGTTCGAGGTCATCACGATGACGGTGTTGCGGAAGTCCACGGTGCGGCCCTGGCCATCGGTCAGGCGGCCATCGTCCAGCACCTGCAGCAGGATGTTGAACACATCCGGATGCGCCTTCTCCACTTCGTCCAGCAGGATCAACGAATACGGACGGCGACGCACGGCCTCGGTCAGGTAGCCACCCTCCTCGTAACCAACGTAGCCCGGGGGCGCACCGATCAGGCGGGCGACGCTGTGCTTCTCCATGAACTCGCTCATGTCGATGCGGATCATCGCGTCGGCACTGTCGAACAGGAACTCGGCCAGCGACTTGCACAGCTCGGTCTTGCCGACGCCGGTCGGGCCGAGGAACAGGAACGAACCGGCCGGGCGATTCGGATCGGACAGGCCCGCACGCGAACGGCGCACGGCATCGGAGACGACCTTGATCGCTTCCTCCTGGCCGACCACGCGGTTGTGCAGCACCTCTTCCATCCGCAGCAGCTTGTCGCGCTCACCTTCGAGCATCTTGTTGACCGGAATGCCAGTCCAGCGCGACACGACCTCGGCGATCTCCTCGTCGGTGACCCGGTCCTGCACCAGCTTGAAGTCCCTGTGTTCGGCTTCCTGCGCAGCGGCCAGCTGCTTTTCCAGCTGCGGCAGCAGGCCATACTGGATCTCGCTCATCTTGGCGAAATCCTGGCGGCGCTGCGCGGCTTCCAGCTCCAGCTTGGCCTGCTCGACCTGCTCCTTGATCTTGGTCGCACCCTGCAGCGCGGCCTTCTCCGACTTCCAGATTTCATTGAGGTCGGAGAACTCACGCTCCAGCGCATCGATGTCGTTCTCCAGATCGGCCAGGCGCTGCCGCGAGGCTTCGTCCTTTTCCTTCTTCAGCATCTCGCGCTGGATCTTCAGCTGGATCACCCGGCGTTCCAGGCGGTCCAGCTCCTCCGGCTTGGAGTCGATTTCCATGCGCAGGCGCGAGGCCGCCTCGTCCATCAGATCGATGGCCTTGTCCGGCAGCTGGCGGTCGGTGATGTAGCGGTTGGACAGCGTCGCAGCGGCGACGATGGCCGGGTCGGTGATCTCCACGCCGTGGTGCACCGCGTACTTTTCCTTCAGCCCGCGCAGGATGGCAATGGTGTCTTCCACCGACGGCTCACCCACGAACACCTTCTGGAAGCGGCGCTCCAGCGCGGCATCCTTTTCGATGTACTTGCGGTACTCATCCAGCGTGGTGGCACCGACGCAGTGCAGCTCGCCGCGTGCCAGCGCCGGCTTGAGCATGTTGCCGGCATCCATCGCGCCGTCGGCCTTACCCGCACCGACCATGGTGTGCAGCTCATCGATGAACAGGATGATCTGCCCTTCGCTCTTGGCCAGGTCGTTGAGCACGCCCTTCAACCGCTCTTCGAACTCACCGCGGAACTTGGCACCGGCAATCAGCGCGCCCATGTCCAGCGACAGCACACGCTTGCCGCGCAGGCCCTCGGGCACTTCGTCGTTGATGATGCGCTGGGCCAGACCTTCCACGATGGCGGTCTTGCCCACGCCGGGTTCGCCGATCAGCACCGGATTGTTCTTGGTCCGGCGCTGCAGCACCTGGATCGTGCGGCGGATTTCCTCGTCACGGCCGATCACCGGATCGAGCTTGCCGCTCTCGGCGCGCGCGGTCAGGTCGATGGTGTACTTCTCCAGCGCCTGCCGCTGTTCCTCGGCATTCTCCGACTGCACGTTCTCGCCGCCACGCAGCTTGTCGATGGCGGCCTGCAGGCGGGTCTTGTCGGCACCGGCGGCGCGCAGCGCCATGCCCAGCGTGCCGCCGTCGTCCAGCGCCGCCAGCACGAACCACTCGCTGGCAATGAAGGCATCGCCATTCTGCTGGGCCAGCTTGTCGGTCTGGTTCAGCAGGCGCCCCAGGTCATTGCCCATCGAGACGTTGCCGGCCTGGCCGGACACCTTCGGCAGTGCATCCAGCGCCTCGGTCAGGCGCTCGCGCAGCACCGGCACGTTCACCCCGGCCTGGGCCAGCAGCGGGCGCGTGCTGCCGCCCTGCTGGTCCAGCAGCGCGCTGAACAGGTGAACCGGTTCGATGATGCTGTTGTCGCGGCCCACGGCCAGCGACTGTGCGTCTGCCAGCGCCTGCTGGAAACGCGAGGTGAGCTTGTCCATCCGCATTGCGAATCCTCATCGGTCATCAGGGCCGGCCCGCGCCGGCGATGCTGGAAAGATGCGGTTGCCCCACCCCGTTTCAAGGGTGGCTGCGACTGCACCCCGAGGCCAGTCAGCCTGCGGCCAGCATGCCGGAGCGGGTGTGGTCGGCGCGTTGATCCTGCGCAAGCCACTGCGCGCCTGGCACTGGAATCCGGGCATCGCGGATGCGATACTTGCGAATCATTCTCATTTCGATCAAGACCACGCATCCCCTTTCATGGGCCCCCGACACGAACAACTGGGCATGCTGTACCGCGATCATCGCGTCTGGCTGCACGGCTGGCTGAGCGGGCGCGTGGGCAATCGCGATGTGGCCGACGATCTCACCCAGGACACCTTCGCGCGGCTGCTGCAGGGACGCGATCTCGCTGCGCTGCGTGAGCCGCGTGCGTTCCTGACCACCGTGGCGCGTGGGCTGACCGCCAACTGGTTCCGCCGCCAGGCGCTGGAGCGCGCCTACCTGGAATACCTGGCGCAGTTCCCAGAGCCGGTGCTGCCCTCGCTGGAAGAACAGGCCCTGGTACGTGAGGCCCTGCAGCAGATCGATGCGATGCTGGACGGGTTGCCGGCAATGGCGCGCCGGGTGTTCCTGCTGGCGCAGTTCGATGGGCTCCGCTATGAAGCCATCAGCGAACAGCTGGGGTTGTCGCTGTCCACGGTGAAGCGGCACATGAAACGGGCACTGCTGGGCTGCTTGGCGCATGCCGGCTGAGACCACCGCCGAACCGGCACTTCCGCCCCGCGTACTGGAGCAGGCAGCCGACTGGCTGATGCGCCTGCACGAGGACGGCAGCGCGGCCCAGCGCGCGCGGTGGCAGCGCTGGCACGATGCCGATCCCGAACATGCCCGCGCGTGGCAGCGTGCGGAACGCTTGCTGGCATTGGCTGCCCAGGTGCCTGCGCCGCTGGCCCAACGCACGCTGCAACGGCCTGCGTCTGCCGGCCGGCGCGCCGTGCTGCGCAGCGTTGCCGCACTGCTGGTTGCACCACTCGGTGGTTGGCTGGCATGGAGGTTGTGGGATGACGCGGCGTGGGATGCCAGCGTCCGTACCGCCGTGGGCGAACGATCACAGCGGGTGCTGGATGATGGCAGCGTGCTGCACCTCGATACCGATACCGCCGTCGACATCGCGTTTGATGGTACCCAACGGTTGCTGCGGTTGCGTCGTGGCCAGATGCTGGTGGAGACCGCACGTGACATCCAGCATCCGGCAAGACCATTCCGGGTCGCGACGCCGTTCGGCGCGCTGCGGGCGCTGGGCACCCGCTTCAGCGTGCGGCTGTTCAACGACGATGTCTTGCTGGTAGTCAGTGAGGGCGCGGTCAGGGTCGAATCCGGCAGCCACCATCGCCAGGTCGACGCCGGGCAGGAACTGCGCTGGAACCGGACCTCGCTGCCATCACCTGGCCCGGCACGCGCCGGCAGCGACACTTGGATCCACGGCATGCTGACCGCTGACGCGGTGCCGTTGCAGCAGTTCATGCTGGAACTTGGCCGCTATCACCGGCGCTGGCTGCGCGTGGACCCGGCCATCGCCTCGATGCCGGTTTCCGGCGCGTACCCGGCCGATGACCTGGATCGGTGCCTGTCGATGCTCGCGGCCACCTATGCCCTGCAGATCCAGCACGGGTTGTGGATACAGCTGCGCGGCCTCGACACACCGGGATGACACTTTTTCCCGTTTCAAGGGGCAGAGGGAATGAGACCCTTCCTCTTCCCCTCGCCCATGCCCATGACCTCTTCCCGCCTGCGCCTGAGCCTGTTGGCCGTCGCCCTCGCTGCCCCCCCGGCTTTCGCTCAGATCTCGCCCACCGACGCTGCGCCGGTCCCGCATAGCGCCGAGCCGCTCGGCGGTGCGCTGAGCACTTTCGCCGCCGCACACGGCGTTGCCCTGTCCTTCGACCCCGCCCTGACCCGTGGCCGCCACGCACCGACGACGGCGGAAGGACTCGATGTGGACGCCGGCTTTGCCGCATTGCTGCAGGGCAGCGGCCTGCGCGCCGTTCGCCGCGCCGATGGCAGCTACACCGTGCAACCCGCACCTTCACCCGCGCTGACCACCCGCCGGCTGCGTCCGCTGCGGGTCGGCAGTGTCGCCTCCCGCGACTTCCTGTATGCCGAAGGCATGACCCTGGACCAGGACTACCTGCAGGGCTATGCCAAGGGCAACGGCGACCTCGGCTCACTGCTTCGCATCAACCCTGCCGTGCAGTTCAGCAACACCGGCTGGAGTGCGCGCAACGGCGGTGAGATCCGTCCGGTGGACTTCTCGATCAACGGCGCACCGTTCTACCAGAACCTGTTCCTGATCGACGGCGCGAACTTCAACAATGATCTTGACCCGGCCAGCAACGTGGCACCCGGCCACAATGGCGATGCCTACTCGTCCATCAACGTTCCCAGCGCCGCACAGGGCATCACCGTCGACCCCGACCTACTGGAAAAAGTCACCGTCTATGACAGCAACGTGCCTGCGGCCTACGGCGGCTTCACCGGTGGCGTCATCGATGCGAGCAGCCGCACCGCCGGTGACAGCCTGTCGGGCAAGGTGTGGTTCCGCATGGCCCGTTCGGCGTGGAACGAACTGATCATGCATCCGGGCCAAGCCGAGAATTTCGAGGAATCGGCGCTACCCACCTTCCAGCAGCAGTACGACAAGTACAAGATCGGCGCACGCCTGGAGGGGCGCAGTCGTAATGGCATCGGCCTGATCGGCACGGTCACCCGCACCCGTTCGGAAATTCCGCTACGCGCCTACAACGGCGGCAAGGTGAGTCCGAACGACGACTTCAAACGTACCCAGGTGCGTGAAAGCACCGCCGCCACGCTGGCCGCCGACTGGAGCAACGGCGAGGGACTGACGCTGCGCGCCAACGTCAGCTATTCGCCTACCGACGATGCCTACTTCATTCACAGCTCGCGCAATTCGTGGTTCAACCTGAAGTCGGGCGGGCCGGTGGCATCACTGCGCGCCGACTACGATACCGGCACGTGGTCGTTCGGCAACGCGTTGACCTACAGTGATCTGGAAAGCTCGCGCCGCAGCGATTACGACTACTTCAAGACCTGGGCTCCGTCGGAAGACAAGAACTGGGGTGTCGGCAACTACAGCCAGGAAGGCAGCTGGGGCAACATCGACCAGCGCGACCGCAAGATCGGCTACCGCTTCTCTGCCAGCCGCGAACGTTTCCAGTGGGGCACGGCCGAGCACCACCTGACGTTCGGCGCGGGTGTGCAACGACGCAACGCCGACTACGAGCGGCTGAACGATCACTACAACTACCAGACGCCACGCACCGCCACCAGCTGCATGCTGACCACGGGCGTGGAGGACACCGATTCCTGCTCGCTGTCGCCCGTGTTCACCAGAACGTCGGTGCTCGCCGCGGGAAAAGGCCAGTACTTTTCCAAGCTGGTGCTCTACCACGCCGGAGCGTTCGAGGTGTCGGGCACCGAATGGGATGCCTATGTCCAGGACGACATCCGCATCGGCGATGTCAGCCTGCGCCCGGGCGTGCGCCTGGACCGCAATGATTTCTGGAAAGGCACCCACATCTCGCCGCGATTTGCCGCGTCGTGGGACGTCGGTGGCACCGGCAACAGCGTGCTGACCGTGGGCCGCAACCGCTACTATGGTCGCAACTTCTTCACCTACCTGCTGAGCGAAGGCCGCGAGCGCCTGCAGGAAGACCTGACCCGCACCAGCAGCAGCACTCCTTGGGAGAGCCTGACCGGCACCCGCGCGACCACGGCAAATCGCGTGTCCGACCTGGATACACCCTACACTGATGAGTGGTCGCTGGCATGGCGGCAGCAGTTCGCCGGACTGGACATCAACGTCAAGTACGTCGATCGCAGCAACCGCGATGACATCGTCCGCCAGCGCATCACCGACACCTACGACAAGGGCGTCTACAAGGCGGTGCTGTACGAATACGCCAACGCCGGGCGCAGCCGCAGCAGCACCTACACCCTATCTGTTTCGCCGCAACAACCGCTGACGCTGTGGGGCACGCAGTCCACGGCGCAGCTGGCCCTGGACCACACCGAGTCGCGCCGCAGCTACAACACCTACGAAGACGCCACCACCCCCACGTCCATCGGCGACTTCTACGAGCTGATCAGTTACCACGGCAAGGCCATCCATCGGTACGACCTGCCAGCCCGCGACTACGTGCGCCCGTGGTCGGCCCGACTGGCCACCCGCACCGAAATTCCCGCTGCGGGCCTGACCTGGTCCAATTTCTTCAGTTTCCGTGCGGGTTATGAGGGACTGCTGAAGACAAGCCGGTACGAGCCACATGGCGACGATCTGCTGGTGGTCTACGAGGACATCCGCAATCCCAGCGGCTGGACGTGGGATGCGACCTTGCAGTATGCGTTCGCAGCAAAGGCCAACCAGGAGGTCTATGTGCGGGTGGAAGTGCAGAACGTGCTCAACCGCAGCAACCGCATCTCCGGCACCACGGCAACCACGACCTACTACGAGCCCGGCCGTAGCTACTGGCTGGAACTGGGCTACTCGTTCTGAGCCGGCGGCCCAGTGTGCCCGCACCGGGCCGCTGCTGACGATGCGCCCGCATCCTCTGCACCTGTTACTGCCCGTCACCGCCCTGTTGCTGGGCGGCGCGGGCATGCCTGCACCTGCGCGTCATACCCCGTGCCCCGACGTGCTTCCCGCGCGTCCGGACAGCGCCTGCCTGCGCGCGCTCTACAGCAACCCCAGCATGCGGTGGCCAGCGCCAGAGGTGGAACCCGGCGTCGCCTGGCAGGAACTGGCTCCGTTGCCTGCCCCGGCTGATGCGCCAGACAATCCATCGTCGCCCGCAAAAGTAGCGCTGGGCCGTCGACTGTTCTTTGATCCGATCCTGTCCCGCTCGCGACAGTTGGCCTGTGCCAGTTGCCATGACCCGGACCTGGGCTGGGCCGATGGCCGTCGCGTGTCATTCGGCCACGACCGCCAGCCCGGTCGCCGCAATGCACCCAGCGTGGTGGCCAGTGCGCATGCGGCGCCCTTGTTCTGGGATGGTCGCGCAGCGTCGCTGGAGGAACAGGCCCTGCATCCCATTTCCGATCCCATCGAAATGGGCTTCACGTCCCAGGGAGCGGTACGTCGCCTGCGCCGTGATGCGTCCTATCGCCGTGCGTTCAACGAGGTGTTCGCGCAGCCGCGCATCGATGCCGCGCAGCTCGGCCAGGCCATCGCCGCGTTCGAACGCAGCCTGTCGCCACGCAACAGTCGCTTCGATCGCTTCCTGCTTGGCAATGCGCGTGCGCTGGACGATGCCCAGCTGCGTGGCCTGCACCTGTTCCGCACGCAGGCCGGTTGCATGAACTGCCACAACGGACCGGCGCTGACCGACAACGGCTTCCACAACCTGGGCCTGCATTTCCACGGGCGTTCGCGGCAGGATCTGGGACGTTATGAGGTCACCGGTGATCCCGCCGACAGCGGCCGTTTTCGTACACCGTCGCTGCGTGGCGTTGCCGCCACAGCGCCCTACATGCACAACGGCATGATCCCGAAATTGTCTGGCGTACTGGCGTTCTACAACGTGGGCGGTGCCCGACCGCGGGCTCCGGCGGGTCTCCCGCCAGACGCAGCCCCCTTCCCGGCACCCGATCCGTTGCTGCGTCCGCGCGGGCTCAGCAGGCGGGACCTGCAGGACATCGAAGCCTTCCTGCAGGCCCTCTGACGCCTGCAGGCTCAGCCGCGGGTGATCGCAGTACGGATCGCCCGCAGCTGCTGCTTGATGGCCCTTGCCTGCGCCACATCCATGCGCAGCAGGGCCTTCTGCCCGATCGAGCGGGACTGCAGGGTGGGATCGACGAAGCGATAGCGGCCCCGTTCGTCGCGCTGCACCAGCGGCGCCTGGGCCAGTTCCGGGGTCTCCAGCAGGTGGTCGATCACCGTGACCAGACGGTCGTTGAAATAGCCCTCGGGCCGGCCAAGGTCCACGTAAGCCTGCTGGATCAGCGGATAGAAGCGCTTGTAGGACGTGGCCGTTGCCGCCGGGTCCAGCGCGGTGAAGGCCTGTACGTAGGGCGCATAGCGCGCCGCGTTGCTGGCGGCGATCCGCTCGCCGCCCTCACCGGGCTCGACCTGCAGGTTGCCCGGCAGCGGGCGCGCGGCCAGCGCGGTCGGCGGCACGCTGGGCTTGTCCAGGTTGTCGACCTGGGTGACCAGGCGTTGGATCAGGTGGTCGCGCAGCAGCAGGGTCAGCGGCCCTTCGCCCTGGAACAACTGGCTCAGCGCGCCCCAGGCCGCCGCATCGCTGTCAGCCAGCTTGGGCAACGCAGGGTCGGCCGCCGCCTCGGTATCCAGCGGATGCTTGATCGGGGGTGGTGTTGGGGCGGGTTCTGCGGCCGCCTTCGGTTGTGCCGGTGCGCCGGTACTGGCCGGGGTTGATTGCACCGGCACCGAAACTCCGTCCGCCAGGCTCTTCAGCTGGTCGCGGAACAGCCAACCGCCCGCGCCACCGATCACCACCACGCCCAACACCCAGGGCCAAACCGCTTTTCCACTCTGCATGATGCAGCACCTCGATCTCACACGCATGGACAAGGTGTGACCCGGCTGATTTCCGTGGGTTCCCCACCCGTTCCGGTAAGGTTCGGGAAACGCGTTGACAGCGCAGTGCGACGGGCGGCCCAATGAGCAGTCCAGCCCCTTCGACGAACGACCCATGGAGCTTCGCCCGGAACCGGTGCCTTTCCGCATCAGCACGCTCGACCTGACACTGGTGTATCGAGAGCAGAACGCGAGCGCACAGGTGAACGTGGAGGCACAGACGCTGGAGGACTATGCAGCGCAGCCGGGCATGCGTTACCGCTCACTGCAGGTGGATTTCGAACTTGTCCATGAAGCGCGTTGCCGGGGCGGAAATTTTCACGAGATGCGCCACGGTGAGATCGTCGAGGAAACCGGACCAGCCGATGAAACCGCGCACTGGCGGCAAACCGGTCTCTGCCCTTTCCCCGGCTTCTACCGGGTCATCCACGATCCTGGCCTGGCGGCACTGCTCGCGCACTACGATCCCCGCAATGTCCACGACCTGCAGCTTTTCATCCTTGCCGCACATGACAGCTACGTTGAAGTCCTGGCCAAGGGATATCGCTACACGCTGGCTGGCAGCGTCAATGAACACGACATCATCACCGTCGCGCCATCGGCCTGAACACTCCGACATCCAACGCCAGGTAGGCATTGCACTCACGCCCGCTTTGCGCGAGCAGCGCGACGCTATGCATCCTGTCCCGTGGAGACACAGCCATGCAGTACGCGCTGTATTACTGGACCGGCATCCAGGGCCGTGGCGAGTT
This sequence comes from Stenotrophomonas sp. 62841_Sma, assembly GCF_056482945.1. Taxonomy (NCBI): domain Bacteria; kingdom Pseudomonadati; phylum Pseudomonadota; class Gammaproteobacteria; order Lysobacterales; family Lysobacteraceae; genus Stenotrophomonas; species Stenotrophomonas sp. 62841_Sma. The sequence goes on from NZ_CM151224.1 coordinate 3,750,324, forward strand.
CGTGCGGCTGGCGCTGGAAGATGCCGGTGCCGACTACATCGACATGGCGCGGGTGCACGGCGATGCAGTGATGCAGCCGTTTCTCGATGGCAGCAGTGAAGGTGCGCAGCCCTTCGCGCCGCCGTTCCTGAAGGCCGGTCGCCAGGTCATCGCGCAGGTCGCGGCAATCCTGGATTTCCTGGGCCCGACGCTGGACCTGGTGCCACAGGCAGCCTCGCGGCGGATGCAGGCGCTGCAGTTGCAGCTGACCATCGCCGACCTGGTGGCCGAGGTGCATGACACCCACCATCCGATCGCTGCATCGAAGTACTACGAAGAGCAGAAGACCGAGGCCAAGGCACGTGCCGCGTCGCTGCGCAGCGAACGGCTGCCGAAGTTCCTCGGCTACTTCGAGCAGGTGCTGGCCGCCAACGGTGGCCGTCATGCACTGCGCGAACATTCGTATGTGGATCTGTCGCTGTTCCAGCTGCTGAGCGGGCTGGACTACATGTTCCCGCGCCGGATGCAGGCACTGGCGCCGACCCTGCCCCTGCTGCGTGCGCTGCAGGAGCGGGTGGCGAAGCGGCCGAACATCGCCGCCTATCTGGACTCGGAACGGCGATTGCCGTTCAACACCAACGGCATCTTCCGCCATTACCCCGAGCTGGATGGGGAGCGGTAGTGCCGGCCGCTGGCCGGCAACTGCACGATGCGTCCGAGCTCCATGAGCATGCCGGCCAGCGGCCGGCACTACCACGGGTCAGCTGTTTTCACCCAGCGGCTTCACCGCCTGCTTCTGCAGTGACAGCAGGCCCAGCAGCAGCGCCAATGCCACATAGGCGCCGGCGAACTGCCAGCTGATGATGCGCGCCAGGCCGTCCAGATCCCACGGCAGGTAGATGCCACCGCGCGGGTCCACCGAGTGGATCAGGCCGAACAGGGTCAGCACCGCCGCCACCAGCAGGAAACCGCAGGCGCGGCGCAGGCGACCATCGACCATCGCCGCCACCGCCGAGATCCACAGCATCGAGGTGATGATGAAGCCGTTGCCGAGCGTGAAGATCACCGCCAGCTCAGGCAGGCCATGGCCGTCGAGCTTGGTCAGCAGCTGCGGCAGCTGGTCCGGGGCGATCCAACCCGGCGCCTTGATCGCCAGCAGGTAGGCCACCGACGGCAGGAAACCGAACACCATCGCACCGGTATGGTGGCGCGGCGTGGCCTGGAAGGCCTGGGTGGTGATGTCGATGGCCACGTACACGATGATCGGTGCCAGCACCGCCAGCGGCAGCCACTGCACCAGCCCGGAGATGATGCCGAGCATGCCGCCGATGCCGACGAACAGGCCGGTCAGCAGCGTGTAGCCGCTGCGCGCGCCCATGTGCTTGTAGGCCGGCTGGCCGATGTACGGCGTGGTCTGCGCCACGCCACCGCAGACACCGGCCACCAGCGTAGCCACCGCTTCCACCAGCAGGATGTCACGGGTGCGGTAGTCATCACCGGCCGCGCGTGCGCTTTCGGACACGTTGATGCCACCGACCACCATCAGCAGGCCGAACGGCAGCAGCAGCGGCAGGTAGGTCATCGCGGTGGGCAGGCCGTCGAGGAAGCCCAGCGTCGGCAGCGGCAGCACCACCTGCGGCGGCACCCACGCCGGCACGTGGAAGCCCGGTGCGCCCAGCCCGGCCAGGCCAAGGCCGTAATACAGCACGGTGCCGAACACGAAGGCCAGCAGCACGCCCGGGCCACGCACCGGCAGCTTGCCCTTGGCGATCAGCACATACAGCAGCAAGCCCAGCGTGGTGAAGCCGACCAGCGGCGAGCGCAGCGTTTCCAGCAGCGGCAGCAGGCCCATCAGCACCAGCGCGATGCCGGCGATGGAGCCCAGCAGCGCGGCCCGCGGCAGCGCGCGAGTGACCGCTTCGCCAAAGAACGACAGCACGAACTTGAGCACGCCCATGATGACCAGCGCAGCCATGCCCAGCTGCCAGGTGGCGATGCCCGCCTCGTGCGGATCCATGCCCTGCTGCTTGAAGGCGATGAAGGCCGGGCCGAGCACCAGCAACGCCATGCCGATGCTGGTCGGTGCATCCAGGCCGAGCGGCATGGCAGTGACATCGTCGCGACCGGTACGCGCAGCCAGCCGGCGGGCCATCAGGGTGTACAGCAGGTTGCCCACCAGCACACCGAAGGCGGTGCCGGGGAACATGCGGCCGAACACCACGTCGGCGGGGAACTGGAAGATCCCGACCAGGGCCATGGCGATGAAGCCGAGGATGGAGAGGTTGTCGACGACCAGGCCGAAGAAGCCGTTGAAGTCGCCGGAGACGAACCAGCGACGCGGTGCGGCGGAAGCGGGAGCGGACATGGAAGGGGTGGTGGGGGTGGGGACCGCCGATGGTAGGCCCAGCGGGGCCCGGGCGCCAATTCCGTCGTGGAATGATGGGTTCCAGCCAACGGCGGGGCCCCTCGTGGCTGGGTTGGTCGCGGACAGCGATTTCTGGGTTGGGCCGGTCGGGATGGGCTGCGCAGGACACGCCGTAAACCCGTCCCTGGGGGCTCGATGGCGCCATCCATGGCGCCAACGGTCCTGCGCAGCCCATCCCGAACGGCCCCTGACAGTTTCCTGCGCGTGCCAGCCACGGAAGAGAATCAAAAGATCAAAAGCAAAAGCGGGTCGCTTCGCGCTGAGCCGAGCATGGCTCGGCTCTACGAGAACAATTCGATCATTTCCACGCTATCCACGCATGGCGTGGATCTACTGTGTCGACCAAGGTCGACACCTACCAACAGCAGCGATGATCTGTCGAAGGCGGGGTGGGTCCGGTTGCGGGGGCGTGAGCGCCATGGATGGCGCGACCGAGCTTACATGGATGTACTTGCAGCGTCCCCCGCAACCGGACCCACCCCGCCATCCCTCAGAAACCTGCTCCTGCTGTTGGTGTTGCCGGCCAGCGGCCGGCACTACCGCGGGTGCAGGGCGCAGCCCTGCATCAACCAACCCCCTACTTCTTCAGGAAGTTGTCCACCAGCAGATGCTTCACGTCGTCGAAGCGGCCGTTCAACACCGCCTTGGCCGCGTACAACGCAGTGCCGGCCACCTGCTTGGCCTCGATCTGCGGCGGCATCACCAGCTCGGCGCGGCTGGTATGCACGTCCAGCAGCGCCGGGCCGCGCTGCGCCAGGAAGTCCTGCACCGCCTCCTCCAGATCCTCGCTGCGCGTCACCGTGCGGCCGTGGAAGCCGATCACCTCGGCCAGGCGGCCGAAGTCCGGGTTCTTCAGGTCGGTGTAGTTGTCCAGCAGCCCCTCCACCTTCTGCTCCAGCTCGACGAAATTCAGCGAACCGTTGTTGAACACCACCACCTTGATCGGCAGATTCTCCTGTACCGCCGTCAGCAGGTCGCCCAGCAGCATTGCCAGGCCACCATCGCCGGACAGCGAGATCACCTGCCGGCCCGGGAACGCCTTCTGCAGGCCCAGTGCCTGTGGCATCGCATTGGCCATCGTGCCGTGCAGCAGGCTGGTCAGCGTGCGGCGGCGGCCGTTGACACGGATGTGGCGCAACACCCACACCATCGGCGAGCCACCGTCGGCAGTGAACAGCGCATCATCGGTGGCATATTTCGACAGCAGCGCGGTCAGGTGCTGCGGATGGATCAACTCGCCCTCACCGGGCTGCTCTTCCTTCTCGCGCTTCTTCAGTGCCTTGTCACGGCGCTCGATGCACTCGTCCAGGAAACTGCTGTCCTCGCGCGGCGGCAGCATCGGCAGCAAGGCGTCCAGCGTCGGCGCGATATCACCGACCACGCCAAGGTTCACCGGATGGCGGCGGCCGAGGTGGCTGCCATCGCGGTCGACCTGGATGATCGTGGCCTTGTCCGGATAGAACTGGCCCCAAGCGAAATCAGCGCCGAGCAGCAGCAGCGTGTCGCACTCCATCAGCGTGTGGAAGCCGGATTCGATGCCGAAGATGCCGGTCATGCCCATGTTGTACGGGTTGTCCGGCTCGACGAAATCCTTGGCGCGCGAGGTGTGCGCCACCGGCGCCTGCAGGCGCCGGGCCAGTTCCAGCAGTTGCGCGTGCGCGCCCTGGCAACCGGCACCAGCGTAGACACCAATGCGCTTGCCCTGCCCCAACAACTCGGCGATACGCTGCAGTTCCGCGTCGGAGGGACGCAGCACAGGCTGGGTGTAGTGCACCGAGAACGGCACGTCGTGCTTCACTTCGGCCTGGCTGATATCGGCGGGCAGGATCACCACCGCTACGCCGCGGCGACTGATCGCGGCCTGGCAGGCCAGCGTGACCACGCGGCGCGCCTGTTCGGCACTGTGCACCTGCTCGCAGAACACCGTGCAGCTGCCATACACCGCCTTGAAGTCCACTTCCTGCGGGAACTCCATGCCCAGCTCGCTGGTGACGATCTGGCTGGCGATCAGCACCATCGGCGCGCGGTTGCGATTGCTCTCGAAGATGCCATTGATGAAATGCAGGCCTCCCGGGCCGCAGGAGCCAGCACACGCAGTCAACTGGCCGCTGACCAGCGAATCCGCGCCTGCGGCGAATGCGGCCACTTCCTCATGTCGTACGTGCACCCAGGCGATGTCACTGCCATGCATCGCATCAGTCACATGATTGAGCGTATCGCCCACGATGCCGTAGCAACGGCGGACACCAGCCTGCTGCAGGGCGTCCACCACGATTTCTGCCACGCGCTTGCTCATCGGATACATCCTCGAACGGGGGAGCATCCGAGGCTAGACCCGTAGAAGTGATGCCCCTGTGGGCAAGTTGCCCATCGCCTCGATGTGCAAACTGCGGGTAGACGTCTCGTCAATCTTTAACGTTGATCCAGCCCACCACCGCGCCCTGCTTCGGGTTGCGGTAGCGCAGCTTCACCCAACCGTCCTGTTCATCCAGCAGTTCTACGCGGTCCCCCTGCACCAGGTAACGCTTGGTGCTCGACGCACCGGGTCGGTCGAACAGGAACAGGCGCGCTGGCACCACGGTGGCCTGCTGGCCACGCAGCGGCCCATCCGGCGGTGCGCCCAGGCCATCGCCGATGGCGCTCTCCAACACACGACCAGCGGGATCATAGGTGCGCCAGACCGCCAGCGGGCCCTGCTCGTCGGTCTGTTCCCAATGCAGCGCGGCGTTCACCGTGTCGCCCAGCATCAGCACGCTTTCGCTGCGGTAGAGATAGAGCTTCGCACCTGCAAACCGGTACTGGTCGGCGTACCACATCGGGCCACTGCGGCAGCTGCTGGTCAGGGTTCGAGTGGCAGCATCCACGCTCAACCCCATCAGGTCACCGCAACTGTCCTTGCCGTGGGTGTCGGCCTGCAGCGCGCGGAACCCGGCACTGGCCGGGTCGAAGCGGTACACCGCCACCGCCTCGTTGACCATGCCCACCGATGCACGCGCGACCAGTTCCGGGTATCCATCGAAATCGACGTCTTCCAGCGACCAGCGCGAATTGCCATCGGCATCCGCCGCACCCGCCAGCGTCTGGCGCTTGCCTGACGGTGACAGCTGCACTGCGATGCTGCCGTCCTGCTGGGGATCGGCATGCGCCTGCACATGCGCGGCCACCTGGAAGCGTAGCGTTTCGCTATCGTCCCCACGCGCCTGCGCCGTCGGTGCCAGCACACCTGCCAATACCAGGCCCAGCAGGCATTCCCTGTAGTTCATCATCGCTCCCTGCGGCACCGCGGCGGCACCTTCAACTCAGAACGATACCTCGACCGCTTGCCGCGACCACAGCACCGATTGATGCTTGGTCTGCTGCTTCCACGCCAGGCGGATCGCTTCGATATCAGCACGGCGCTGCGGGGTGTCCTCGTGCAGCACCACCAGCACCTTGGTGCGCAGGCGGTTGGGCGAGGCATCGCCGCGGAACAGCCACTGGCCATAGGCATCGAACACGGTCAGGCCATCCGGGAAGCGCGGGGTCACTTCCTTGTCCAGGAAAGCGCGCCACTGCGTCTCGCTGATGGTGTCGGCCTGCGGACGCTTGCCGGCGCCCTGCTCCTCGCCCACGCCGAAGTACAGCTCACTGCGCACCCAGCCGTGGCCGGCGGACGGGCGTGCGGCATCACCCTTCAGTTCGGCGGTGGTGGCCGTGGCATAGGCGCTGGGCGCCTGAGAGGACAGGCTGGCGCAGCCACTGGTGGCCAGCAGCACGGCGAAGACGAGGCCAAGGTGTTTCATTGGTACAGCTCCGGGGAAGGGGGACAAGGCGAGCCGGCAGCGTACAGCGCCACCGGTCCGGCGTGCTGATGCCAACGGGGCATCAACTCATGCCGGACCGGCAGGGACTTGCATCGGCACCGGCCATCACGCGAAGATAATATATCGCTTCATCCGGATGGATGTAAGTGAAACTATCTCCCCCTTCCCCGTCGTCGTTGTTGCTGGAGCCCCCATGTCCATCCGCCTGCCCGCGTCGCCGCTCGGCCTCGCCATCGCCCTCGCGCTTTCCTCCACCGCCGTCCCGGCTCTGGCCCAGGACGCTACCAACCTCGACACCGTGATCGTCACCGGCACCCGTGCCGCCGACCGCACCGTGCTCGAATCCACCTCGCCGGTGGACGTGCTCACCGCCGAGGACATCCGCAAGGCGGGCGTGGTCAACGGTGAGCTGGGCAGTGCGCTGCAGGCCCTGCTGCCGTCGTTCAACTTCCCGCGCCAGTCCAACTCCGGCGGCGCCGACCACGTGCGCGCCGCACAGCTGCGTGGCCTGTCGCCGGACCAGGTGCTGGTGCTGGTCAATGGCAAGCGCCGCCACCACACCGCGCTGGTCAACACCGACAGCAAGATCGGCAAGGGCACCACGCCGGTCGACTTCAATTCGATCCCGGTCAGCGCGATCAAGCGCATCGAAGTGCTGCGCGACGGCGCCGGTGCGCTGTACGGCTCGGACGCCGTGGCCGGCGTGATCAACGTGATCCTCGACAACGGCGGCGACGGTGGCGAGATCGAGGCCAGCTACGGCGCCAACCACACCGACCTCAAGCCGATCGGCCGCACCCTCACCGACGGCCAGACCGGCAACATCAGCGCCAAGGTCGGCACCTCGCTGGGTGAGGACGGCGGCTTCCTGCGTGTCGGCCTGGAGTACAAGCACCGCAACGGCACCAACCGCGCCGGCTTCGACCAGATTCCGCCGTGGGACCAGACGCCGGACAACCTGGCGCTGCAGGGCAAGCGCAACTACGTGCTGGGCGATGGCAAGAGCAAGGACATCAACCTGTGGCTGAACACTGAGATTCCGGTAGGCCAGACGTCGACGTTCTACGCGTTCGGCACCTTCAACCAGCGTGATACCGAAGGTGCGAACTACTTCCGCTACCCCGATGGCGATGCCAACTGGAAGCAGGTCTATCCGAACGGTTACCGGCCGATCTCCGAAGGCGAGAACCGCGACGTGCAGGCCGTGGCCGGCGTGCGCGGCCAGTGGGGTGAATGGAGCTACGACGGCAGCCTGGATTACGGCCAGAACGACTTCACCTACCGCCTGCGTGATTCGCTCAACGCGTCGCTGGGCCCGACCAGCCCGACCCGCTTCAAGACCGCCGACTACGAATACGCACAGACCGTGGGCAACCTCGACCTGAGTCGTGTGTTCACCCAGAGCGACAGCATCAGCCACACCCTGGGCCTGGGCGTGGAAGCACGGCACGAGCGCTACCAGACCCGTCCCGGCGACCCGGCCAGCTACGCCGCCGGCCCTTACACCGATCGCCCGACCGGCTCGCAGGCCGGTGGCGGCCTGACCCCGCAGGATGCGGCGCGCCTGTCGCGCGACGTGGCCAGCGCCTACGCCAGCCTGTCCAGCCAGTTCGGCGAGAAGTTCTCCACCGATCTGGCCGCACGCTACGAGCACAACGACGATTTCGGCGGTGAACTGACCGGCAAGCTCGGACTGCGCTATGAATTCACCCCGGCGTTCGCGTTGCGCGGCGCCATCTCCAACAACTTCCGCGCACCGTCGCTGGCGCAGATCGGCTACGAATCCACCTCCACCGGCTACAACGCCGGCGGCCAGCTGGTGCAGGGCCGCCTGTTGTCGGTCAACAATCCGATCGCCCGTGGCCTGGGTGCGCAGAACCTGAAGCCGGAAAAGTCGATCAATACCTCGCTGGGCTTCACCAGCCGCATCGGCGAGCACTTCGACCTGTCGCTGGACTTCTTCCAGATCGACATCGACGACCGCATCGCGCTGTCGGAGAGCATCACCGGTGATGCATTGACCGACTACGTGGCGGCCAACTACGGCGTCAGCGGCCTGCAGAGCGCCAGTTTCTTCGTCAACGCCGCCGACACCCGCACCCGCGGCGCCGAACTGGTGAGCAACTGGCGCCAGTCGCTGGGCGATGGCCAGCTGCTGTTGACCGGCACCTATGCGTACACGAAGACCACGCTGAAGAACGTGCTGGCCACGCCGGCGCAGCTGCGCGCGCTGAACCCGGACTATATGCTGTTCGGCATCGAAGAGACCAACACCCTCACCGATGCCACCCCGCGTACGCGCGGCAGTCTCTCGGCCGCATGGAGCAACGACCACTGGTCGCTTAGCACCCGCGTGAACCGCTATGGCAGCGCCACCCGCGTGTTCAACTTCGGTGATGGCTACATCCCGCGCCAGACCTACCAGGCCGAATGGCAGCTGGATGCGGAAGTGGAGTACCGCATCACCCCGCAATGGAGCGTGGCCATCGGCGGCCAGAACCTGACCGACAACTACCCGGATCGATCCAACAGCGATATCCACTACTTCGGCAACCTGCCGTACGACGTGCTGTCGCCGATCGGCAGCAATGGCGCGTACTACTACGGCCGCGTCCGCTATACGTTCTGATTCATCAGTCCGGTAGTGCCGGCCGCTGGCCGGCAACCTCAGGGTGCATCCAGGGGCCATGACGGTGCCGGCCAGCGGCCGGCACTACCAGATCCGTAGCCTGCCCTCGACCCCACGTACACGCCCACGCTGGCAAGCTGGGCGTCATGGCTGAACCGCTCCCCCTGCGTCCGCCACCGCCATTGCTGGATGACGCCTGCGCGTTGTTCCTCGATGTCGACGGCACCCTGATCGAATTCGCTGCACGCCCAGATGCCGTGCAGTTGCTGCCGGATGTGCGTGAAGCCATCGGCCGCATCAGCGACCGCCTGGAAGGTGCCGTGGCACTGGTCAGTGGTCGCCCGCTTGAGCAGCTGGATCAACTGTTCGCTCCCCTGAAATTGCCCGCCGCCGGCCTGCATGGCCACGAACTGCGCGGCGAAGACGGTCGCGTCCTGCGCGACGAACACGACGACGACACCGCCGAGTGGCTGCACGCGCTGCACCAGCAGGCGATGCGCTTTGCCCATGGCCATCCCGGCGTGCTGGTGGAAGACAAGGGCGTCGGCCTGGCGCTGCATTGGCGCGGTGCGCCGCACGCGGCAAGTGATGTGCGCGCCTTCGCCGACCGCCATGTGCGTGGCCGTGCCAGCTATCGCCTGCAGCCCGGTGACCATGTGGTCGAGTTCGTTCCGGTCGGCACCGACAAGGGACGTGCCGTGCGCCGGATGATGCAGTACCTGCCGTTCCGCGGCCGCCTGCCGGTGTTCCTCGGCGATGACCTGACCGATGAGTTCGGCTTCGACGCCGCCAATGGCCAGCATGGCTGGAGCGTACTGGTAGGCGAACGGGAACCCAGCAAAGCCGTGTTCGCGCTGCCCGACATACGCAGTGTGCACGCCTGGCTGCGTGAGAATGCCTATTGACCCGGCCACCCCACGGCCGCAACCGAGATGTACCGCGTGATGACCCAACCCGATCTTGATCTGGGCGTGGTCGGCAACGGCAGCTTCGGCGCCCTGGTCGACAAACGTGCCCGCGTTGTCTGGAGCTGCCTGCCCACCTTCGACGGCGACCCCACCTTCTGTGCCCTGCTCGGCCCCAACCAGCAGACGGGTGGCGACTTCGCCATCGAGCTGGAGGACTTCGCGAGCAGCGAGCAGGAATACCTGACCAACACCGCGATCCTGCGTACCGTGCTGCGCGACGCGCACGGTGGTGAACTGGAAATCCTTGATTTCGCCCCGCGCTGGCGCCAGAACGACCGTTTCTACCGACCGGTCAGCCTGATCCGCCAGGTACGACCACTGGCCGGCAGCCCACGCATCACCGTGCACGCACGGCCACTGGCCGACTGGGGCGCACGCGTGCCCGAGTCCACCTGGGGCAGCAACCACGTGCGCTGGATCCTGCCCGAACACGTGCTGCGGCTGACCACCGACGTGCCGGTGCGCTTCATCCGCGATGGCCTGCCGTTCGTGCTCAACCATCCCATCCACCTGATCCTGGGCGTGGATGAATCGCTCAACCGCTCGATCAGTGGCTATGTGCAGGAAGCCTTCCAGCGCACCCGCGACTACTGGCGCGAATGGGTGCGCTACCTGTCCATTCCACTGGAATGGCAGGACGCGGTGATCCGCAGTGCGATCACCCTGAAGCTGTGCCAGTACGAGGACAGCGGCGCGATCATCGCGGCGATGACCACCTCCATTCCGGAAGCGCCCGGCAGCGTGCGCAACTGGGACTACCGTTACTGCTGGCTGCGTGATGCCGCGTTCGTGGTGCGCGCACTGAACCGCCTCGGCGCAACGCGCACGATGGAACAGTTCCTCGGCTACATCTTCAACCTGGCCACCACCGATGGCACGTTGCAGCCGCTGTATGGCATCGGCTTCGAGGCCAAGCTGGACGAGGACGAAGTACCCAGCCTGTCCGGCTACCGTGGCATGGGCCCGGTGCGGCGCGGCAACCTGGCCTGGGTGCAGCGCCAGCACGATGTCTACGGCAGCGTGGTGCTGGCGTCCACGCAGTTGTTCTTCGACCGCCGCCTGCAGGACCCCGGGGATGCGCATACCTTCGCCCGCCTGGAACCCTTGGGCGAACAGGCGTTCGCCCTGCACGACGTACCCGATGCCGGCCTGTGGGAGTTCCGCGGCCGCACCGAGGTGCACACCTACACCAGCGCGATGTGCTGGGCGGCGTGCGATCGCCTGTGCAAGATCGCCGTGCGCCTGAAGCGCGATGACCGCGCCCACTACTGGCGCGAGCGTGCCGACACCATCCACGCGCGCATCATGGCCGAGTCCTGGAGCGAGGAGCTGGGCCACTTCACCGATACCTTTGGTGGCCATCGGCTGGATGCCTCGTTGCTGCTGCTGGCCGACATCGGCTTCATCGACGCGATGGATGCGCGCTTCATCGCCACCGTCGACGCCATCGGGCGCGACCTCAAGCATGGCAACTCGCTGTACCGCTATGTCGCGCCGGATGACTTCGGTGAGCCGGAAACCAGCTTCACCATCTGCACCTTCTGGTACATCGATGCGCTGGCGGCGATTGGGCGCATGGACGAAGCACGCGGGATGTTCGAGCTGCTGCTGAAACAGCGCAACCACCTGGGCCTGCTGTCGGAGGATCTGGCCTTCGACAGCGGCGAGGCCTGGGGCAATTTCCCGCAGACCTATTCGCACGTCGGCCTGATCACCGCCGCAATGCGCCTGTCGCGGTCCTGGCAGGAGGCATCGTGAGTCGTCTGGTGGTGGTTTCAAACCGCGTGGCGGTGCCGGGCGAGAACCGCGCCGGCGGCCTGGCGGTGGGCCTGCTGGCCGCGCTGAAGGAACGTGGCGGCATGTGGTTCGGCTGGAGCGGCAAGAGCGTGCGCGACGGCAGCGGCACGCTGCACACACAGAAGGACGGTGACATCGAATTCGTCACCCTGGACCTGAGCAAGCGCGAGGTGGATGGCTACTACAACGGTTTCGCCAATCGCACCCTCTGGCCGTTGCTGCACTTCCGCCTGGATCTGGTCGACTACGACCGGGGCACCCGCGAGACCTACCATAAGGTCAACGCGCTGTTCGCCGACAAGCTCGCGCCGCTGCTGCGCGAGGACGACATCGTCTGGATCCACGACTACCACCTGATCCCGCTTGGTGCGCTGCTGCGCGAGCGTGGCATCGGCTGCCGCATCGGTTTCTTCCTGCACATCCCGATGCCGTCGGCCGATCTGCTGCAGGCCATGCCCGACCACCTGCGGCTGTTTTCCGCGCTGTATGCCTACGATCTGGTCGGCTTCCAGACCCAGCGCGACGCCGATCGCTTCCAGACCTACCTGCGCCTGTTCGGCGGCGGCCGCGTGCTCGACAACGGCGAGCTGGAAGCACCGGGCGGGCGCCGCTTCCGTGCGGCGGCGTTCCCGATCGGCATCGACACCGAGCTGATCGCGCGACAGGCCGGCACCGCCGCCACCAAGGCCGCTGTGAAGAACCTGCGCAACAGCCTGCGTGACCGCCAGCTGGCGATCGGCGTGGATCGCCTGGACTATTCCAAGGGCCTGCCCGAACGCTTCCTCGGCTTCGAGCGCTATCTGGAGCGCCATCCGGATCAGCGCGGCTCGCTGACCTACCTGCAGATCGCCCCGGTCTCGCGCGGCGATGTCACCGAGTACCGGCAGCTGCGCAGCCAGCTGGAACAGATCGCCGGGCACATCAACGGTGGCCACGCCGAACCGGACTGGACGCCGCTGCGCTACGTCAACCAGAACTTCACCCACGCCACCCTCACCGGCTTCTACCGGGCGGCGGCGGTAGGCCTGGTCACGCCGCTGCGCGATGGCATGAACCTGGTAGCCAAGGAGTACGTGGCCTCGCAGGACCCGGAAGACCCCGGCGTGCTGGTGCTGTCGCTGCTGGCCGGCGCCGCCGACGAACTCAAGCAGGCGCTGCTGGTGAACCCGCATGATCTGGACGGCGTGGCCGACGCCATCGCCACCGCGGCAACGATGTCGCTGCGCAGGCGCAAGGAACGCTGGCACGCGATGATGGAGCACCTGCGCACCTACGACATCAACCACTGGCGACGCAGCTACCTGGACGCGCTGGAGGGTTGAGGGAAAAAGGGGACGGAGGGGATTAAGTCGTTTGTGCACAAACGACTTAATCCCCTCCGTCCCCTTTTTTCTTCAATCCAGGAACCGCGCGGCCTGCTCCGGTGCGGGCAGGTAACAGGCGTCATGCCGCCCGAACCAGCGGTAGCGGTTGCGGGCCAGCGCGCGGTACGCGGCATCACGCCAGCTGCGCGGCAGCACGCGCAATGCACCGGTCAGACGCCAGACGCCGCCCAGCCCCGCCAGCACGCGCAGGATCGCATCGGTATCGGTCCAGGCGCCCTGTTCGTCCAGCAACAGGAACGACATCGGGTCCTGCGGGTCCAGACCGTGCGCGCGCAACATCGCGCTGCCCTGCGCGCCCTGCATCGCCGCAAAGCGGTAGCGGCCCTTGCGGTCGAAACGCAGCAGGAAGCGCACCCAGCGGTTGCACAGCGCGCACACGCCATCGAACACGATCACCGCGCTGCCGGCCTCGGCGGCGGAATCACTGCGGTTCGAGCCAGCCTTCATAGCGGATCAGGGCTCCGGCCCAGGGCAAGGTCACATCGACTAGGAAAGTGTAACGCTCACCCTGCCAGGCTTCGCGGCAACGCACACCACCAAACCAGCGCCTCGGCAGCGGCAGCAGCCCGAACGCCCAGACCCGCCGCACCGACCAGTCGATGCCACCGTCGCGGGCCTGCAGATCAAATTCGAAGCGCACCGCGCCCAACTGCTCGCGCAGGTACCCCTCGTGCGCCCACAGCCGCGACACCATCGGCCAGCGGCCAAACCGCCTCGCCCACTGCTCGCCCTGCCCGTGGGCACTGAACGCCACTTCGGTGGGCAGCGCGTCGCCGTCCTTCGGCAACTGCGCCAACGCGGCCAGCAGCGGCACCAGCCAGTGCCGCCCTCTCACGATGCGCGCCTGCCCCACGTAGCGGCAAGGCAACGGCGCGGCATGCAGCGCCTGCACCGGCGCGGCCAAGGTGGCGAAGGCCGGCCCCAGCACGCGCGCGAACAACGGCGTGGTCAGGGCGCGATCCAGGCCAGGGTCGCCATGCGCCCGGTGCGACGGTCGCGCCGGTGCGAATACAGGTCGGGATCGGCCATCGTCGACACCGTGCCGCCATACACCTGCGCCGGGTCCATGCCCGCCGCCTGCAGGCGCTGACGTGCCAGGGCGAACAGGTCCACCTTCCAGTGCCCCTGGCGTGTCGCCACAAACGCCGCCTCAGCCGCCGGATCATGGCCGACGAAGGCGTGGAAGACCTCTTCGCCGATCTCGTAGTCGGCCGGCCCGGCCGCCGGGCCCAGCCACGCGCGAAGCTGCGCGGGCGGGGTCTGCATGGTGGCCACGGTGGCTTCCAGCATGCCGTCGGCCAGCCCGCGCCATCCAGCGTGAGCGGCGCCCACCTCGCTACCGTCGGCAGCGGCGAACACCACCGGCAGGCAGTCGGCGGTCAGGATCGCCAGCACCACGCCGGGCACCGAGGTCACCGCAGCGTCGGCCACCGGTTCGCTTGCGCCTGGCACTGGCGGCGTTGTGAAGCGCAGCACGGTACTGCTGTGCACCTGGCGCAGCCAGTGCGGTGCCGACGGCAGCGCCAGCCCCTGCAGCAGCAGCTGGCGGTTGTGCTCCACGTTGGCCGGGGTATCACCATCGGCCGCGTGCCGGTTGCCCAGGTTGAACTGCGCGAACGGCGCCGGCGAAATGCCCGCACCGTGCCGACGCGTGGTCAGCGCATGGACGCCCGGAGGCGCCGGCCAGTCCGCCTGCAGCAAAGGCAACGCGGCGGCCATCACCAGCGGTCCCGCTCGCGTGCGGCGAAGGCTTCGCTGTCTTCACGCAGCACCTTCATCAGGTGCAGCATGTCGTCCGGCACCGGCGCGGTGTTGCGCACCGGCTCACCGGTGATCGGGTGCGTGAACTCCAGGGTCTCGGCGTGCAGGGCCTGGCGCTTGAAGCCGCGCAGCGCGGCTACCAGCTCATCGCTGGCGCCCTTGGGCAGCTTCAGCGCACCGCCGTACAGCGGGTCACCGATGATCGGATGGCGCACGTGCGCCATGTGCACGCGGATCTGATGGGTACGGCCGGTTTCCAGGCGGCACTCCAGCGCAGTGTGCGCACGGAAGCGCTCGCGCAGGCGGTAATGGGTGATCGCTTCCTTGCCGTCCTCGCGCACGGCCATCTTCAGGCGGTCGCGTGGGTGGCGGTCGATCGGGGCATCGGCGGTACCGCCGGCCACCAGCGCACCCATCACGATGGCCAGGTACTGGCGGTGCACGTCGCGCGCGGCCAGCTGCTCGACCAGTGCGGTCTGCGCTTCCAGGGTCTTGGCCACCACCATCACGCCGCTGGTGTCCTTGTCCAGGCGGTGCACGATGCCGGCGCGCGGCAGCACCGCCACCGACGGGTCGCGGAACAGCAGGGCGTTGACCAGGGTGCCGCTGTGGTTGCCCGCGCCCGGGTGCACCACCAGGCCGACCGGCTTGTTGATCACCAGCAGGTGCTCGTCCTCGAACAGCACGTCCAGCGGGATGTCCTCCGGCTGGGCGTCGGTCTGGGTCTCGAGCACCACATTGAGGGTCACGAGCTCGCCGCCGCGCAGCGGATCGCGCGGGCGCACCTGGGCGCCGTCCAGCAGCACCTCACCGGCCTTGATCCACTCGGTCAGGCGCGAACGCGAGTATTCGGGGAACAGTTCGGCCACCACGGCGTCGAAACGACGGCCGGCAGCGGTGTCGGGGACGATGGCCTGGCGGGCCGATTCAGAGGGTTGTTCAGACATGGCAGGGGGCATTCTTTGAAATTTTGGGGTCCCGGCGGCCGGTTTCAGTCGCTGGACAGGACACTAGGCTATCATCGACCCTTCGTATTCCAGCCGCGTCCCGCCTCGACCCCATGATCCGACGCTCCGCCATGCTCTCCGCGCCCGTCCGCCTCACCGCCCTGCTGCTGGTGCTGGTCATCGCCGCCACCGGCTGCCACCGTGGTGCCAAGAAGGGCGATCGCCCCGATGAAGGGACGCCGGTCGAACAGTTGTACGAGAAGAGCCACAAGCTGATGCAGGGTGGCAACTGGAGCGGCGCCGAAGCCAGCTTCCGCCGCCTGGTGGCCCAGTATCCGTACGGTCCGTACACCGAGCAGGCGATGATCGAGACCGCCTACGCCCAGTACAAGGCCGGCAAGCACGATGACGCGGTGTCCAGCATCGACCGCTTCATCCGTACCTACCCGACCCATCGCAACATCGCGTACCTGTACTACCTGCGCGGCCTGGCCAACTCCAACCGCAGTACGGTTTTCCTGCGCCGCGTATGGTCTCTGGATGCCAGCCGTCGCGACCTGTCCACGCCGCACCAGGCGTATTCGGACTTCAACATCGTGGTGGACCGCTACCCGAACAGCCGCTACGCCGCCGATGCGCGCCAGCGCATGCTGGAGCTGCGTGACGTGTTCGCCCAGCATGAGCTGGACAACGCCCTGTACTACATGCGCCGCGGCGCCTGGGTCTCGGCCGCCGGCCGCGCCAACTACCTGTTGGAAACCTACCCGCAGAGCGCGTTCCAGTACGACGCCGTGGCTGTGCTGGCCGATTCCTACACCCACCTGGGCAACAAGACCCTGGCCGACGATGCCCGCCGCGTCCTGCAGCTGAACCAGCCGGACCACCCGTGGCTGGAAGGCAAGTGGCCGAAGTACCCGTGGATGATCCGCAAGCTGAACCCGTTCGCCGGCGAGAAATCCGCCAGCACCGGCCAGCGCAACGCGCGACTGGAAAAGAAGTAAGAGAGGGCCCCGAAAGGGGCCTTTTCTTTGTCGGTAGATCCACGCCATGCGTGGATGGTTCGTACGCCCATGGACCACGACACTAGGAATTCTACGAATTCCCGGCGGATGCGACGCCGGTCGCATCCCGCTCCGGCGACGCCCTCCACACTGCGGCGCAACGGCCATCCCGGCCGTGAAGGAGCGCCCCATGACCCTACCGCCCCGCCGTTTCCGCCCCCTCGCCTGCCTCCTCGCCACCGCCGTGCTGGCGCTGTCCTCGGGCCCCCTGGCTGCCGCACCGGGTGCACCGGGTGATCTGCTGTCTGCTGCCCCCTATCGCGCGTCATGGGTGCCGTCCAAGGCTGCGCAGGCCTACAAGCTCCACTACCGCACCCCGGATCTTCGCGGCCAGCTGGCCGAAGGCACCGGCCTGCTGTACCTGCCCGCCGGAGCGGCTCCAGCGGGCGGCTGGCCGGTGGTGTCCTGGGCACATGGCACCCAGGGCATCGCCGATCGCTGCGCGCCCTCGGTGTCCGGCCCCTACCAACCCGAACGCGACGGGCGCTTCCTCGATCAGTTCCTGGCCCTGGGCTATGCGGTGGTCGCCGCGGACTACCAGGGGCTCGGCAGCCCCGGCGAGCATGCCTATCTGCACGTCCGCACGGCCGCGCGCAATGCCATCGACCTGGTCAAGGCCAGCCGCCAGTACCTGGGCAACGCAGCGCTGTCGCCGCGCTGGGTCTCTGTTGGTCATTCACAGGGTGGCGCTGCAGCCCTCACAGCCGGGCATCTGGCGCCCACCTATGGTGGTCCTTCCCTGCACTACCGTGGCAGCTTCACCACCGGCACGCCTACCGCAGTCGAGCTGACCGCGCTGGTGATGAAGCCCGACAACCGCACCGCCAATCCTGGCGCGCTCAACGCCTATCACGCGTACCTGCTTGATGGCCTGCTGCAGGTCGCGCCGCAGATCGACCGCGTCCTCAGCGACACCGGCCGCGCCCGCGTGGCAGTGGCACGCGAGCAGTGCCTGGGCGAACTGGCCGCCACGCTGGACGGTGCGGATACCGGCAGCATGTTCACTGCACCGCTGACCAGCGTGCCGGGCATCTGGGCGGTGCTGTACGACTATCTCGGCGTACCGCGCCGCGGCTTCAGCCAACCGCTGATGCTCGGCCACGGCAGCGAGGACCGCGATGTGCCCTATCTGACCACCCTGCTGTATGCCGCAGGCCTGGCCCTGCGAGGCGAGCCGGTCGCGTTCCGGCGTTACCCGGTCGACCACCGCGGCACGCTGGACGCGGCGGCGGCGGATGGCCTGGCGTTTGTGCGGGCACGGCTGGGGGACGGACGCTTCAACGACGCTGCGGAAACTGCCAGCCTCGAACAGCTGCTTGAGGACGCCCGGTAGATCCACGCCATGCGTGGATACGCGGTATGCGGGTTGCCGGCCAGCGGCCGGCACTACCGAACGCAGTAGATCCACGCCATGCGTGGATGCGCGGTGTACGGGGTTGCCGGCCAGCGGCCGGCACTACCGAACGCAGTAGAGCCACGCCATGCGTGGATACGCGGTATGCGGGTTGCCGGCCAGCGGCCGGCACTACCGAACGGAGTAGAGCTACGCCATGCGTGGATACGCGGTATGCGGGGTTGCCGGCCAGCGGCCGGCACTACCGAACGCAGTAGAGCCACGCCATGCGTGGATGCGCGGTATACGGGTTGCCGGCCAGCGGCCGGCACTACCGAACGCAGTAGATCCACGCCATGCGTGGATGCGCGGTATGCGGGTTGCCGGCCAGCGGCCGGCACTACCGAACGCAGTAGAGCCACACCATGCGTGGATACGCGGTATGCGGGGTTGCCGGCCAGCGGCCGGCACTACCCGCCAACCGCAGCTTCAGCCCTTGTAGCCGTTGCTGATCGGGTAACGACGCTCGCGGCCAAATGCCCGGCGCGAGACCTTCGGCCCCGGCGCGGCCTGGTGCCGCTTCCACTCGCTGATGCGCACCAGGCGCAGCACCCGGTCGACCACGGCCGCGTCGTAGCCGGCCGCAACGATCTCCGTGCGCGACTGCTCCTGGTCGATGTAGCGGTACAGGATGCCGTCCAGCACGTCATAGGCCGGCAGCGAATCCTGGTCCAGCTGGTTCTCGCGCAGCTCGGCCGACGGCGGGCGGCTGATCACGGCCGGTGGGATCACCGGCGCGCCGCCCACGGTGTTGCGCCACTTGGACAGCCCGAACACTTCGGTCTTGTACAGGTCCTTCAGCGGCGCATAGCCACCGCACATGTCGCCGTAGATGGTGGCGTAACCGACCGCGTATTCGCTTTTGTTGCCGGTGGTCAGCAGCAGGCCACCGAACTTGTTGGCCAGCGCCATCAGGATCACGCCACGGCTGCGCGACTGCAGGTTCTCTTCGGTCACGTCCGGCGCAGTGCCTTCGAACATCGGCGCCAGCGATTCCATCAGGCCCTTGAACGCCGGCTCGATCGATACCGCCTCCAGCTTCACGCCCAGTGCCTGGCACTGTTCGGCGGCCAGGTCGTTGGACAGGCCCGCGGTATAGCGCGACGGCAACCGCACGGCGGTGACGTTTTCCGCGCCCATCGCGTCCACGGCCATGGCCAGCACCAGCGCCGAATCGATGCCGCCGGACAAGCCCAGCCACACCTTCTTGAAGCCGTTCTTGCGGCAGTAGTCCTGGATGCCACGGGTCACCGCACGCCAGGCTAGCGCGTCCATGCTCTCGTCGCCATCGTCCATCCACACGTGCGGCATGAAGCGGCGGCTTTCACCGTCGTACTCCACCACCAGCCACTGGTCGACGAAGGCGGCGGCGGCCGGGTGCACGGTACCGTCGCCATCGGCCACCACCGAGGCGCCGTCGAACACCAGCGCGTCCTGGCCACCGACCACGTTGAGGTAGGCGATCGCCGCCCCGCTCTCACGGGTGCGTGCGGCCAGCACCGCATCGCGCTGGGCATGCTTGCCACGCTCGTAGGGCGAGGCGTTCGGCACCACCACCAGCTGCGCACCGGCGCGCACGGTGTCGGCCAGCGGCTCGGCGAACCACAGGTCCTCGCAGATCAGCAGGCCGACCGGAATGCCGTTGACCTCGAACACGCAGCTGCCGCCATCCGGATCGACATCGAAGTAGCGGCGCTCGTCGAACACCGCATAGTTGGGCAGCTCGCGCTTGCGGTAGGTCTGCTCGACCAGGCCATCGCGCAGCACGCTGGCGGCGTTGTAGACCACCGCACCGGCCGCCTGCGGCCAACCAACCACGGCTGTGATGCCACGGCAGGCAGCAGCGATGCGGGCCATCGCCTGCTCGCACTCGTACAGGAAGCCCGGGCGCAGCAGCAGGTCTTCCGGCGGATAACCACTCACCGCCAGCTCGGGGAACATCACCAGCTCGGCGCCGTACTCGTCGCGCGCCTGGCCGATCATCTCGATGATGCGCTCGGTGTTGCCGGCGACATCGCCGACCGGGAAGTCGAACTGCGCCATCGCGATGCGGATCGAAGCCATGGGAATCCAGCCTGTGGTTGCAATGTGCCCATTGTAGCGCTGCGCCATGCGCGCGCCGGGCGCGCTCACTGCGTGGACAGCCCCGGCTCAGTAGATCCACGCCATGCGTGGATGGGCTTTCCTGGATGGCCGGGCACCAGACGCAGAAAGGCCGCCCGGAGGCGGCCTTTCTGTTTGAAGCAAGAGCGTCAGTCGAGCATGGCTCGACTCTACACAAGCGGTCTTATTTCACCAGCTTGGCGATGGCAGCGCCCAGGTCGCCCGGCGAGCGGACGGTGACAACACCGGCAGCTTCCATGGCGGCGAACTTGCCTTCAGCAGTGCCCTTGCCGCCCGAGGCGATCGCACCGGCGTGGCCCATGCGCTTGCCGGCCGGAGCCGACGCACCGGCGATGAAACCGACGACCGGCTTCTTCACGTGGTTCTTGATGTACTCGGCGCCGGCTTCTTCAGCGTCACCGCCGATTTCGCCAACCATGATGATGCCTTCGGTCTGCGGGTCTTCGTTGAACAGCTTCAGGCAGTCGACGAAGTTCAGGCCGTTGATCGGGTCACCACCGATGCCGATGCAGGTGGACTGGCCCAGGCCGACTTCAGTGGTCTGCTTGACCGCTTCATAGGTCAGGGTGCCCGAACGCGACACGATGCCGATCTTGCCCGGCTGGTGGATGTGGCCCGGCATGATGCCGATCTTGCACTCACCCGGGGTGATGACGCCCGGGCAGTTCGGCCCGATCAGCACGGTGTCCGGATGCGAACGGGTCAGCACGTTCTTGACGCGCAGCATGTCCAGCACCGGGATGCCTTCGGTGATGCAGACGATGACCTTGATGCCGGCAGCAGCGGCTTCCAGGATCGCGTCGGCCGCGTACGGCGGCGGCACGTAGATGACCGAAGCGTTGGCGCCGGTGCTCTGCACGGCGTCGGCAACGGTGTTGAAGACCGGCAGGTCGATATGGGTGGTGCCACCCTTGCCCGGGGTCACGCCGCCAACAACCTGGGTGCCGTACTCGATCATCTGAGTGGCGTGGAAGGTGCCCTGCTGGCCGGTGAAGCCCTGCACGATCACCTTGGTGTTCTTGTTAATCAAAACAGACATGGGAATTCCTTGGTGTCGAATCAGGCAGCGTTCTTGACAGCTTCAACGATCTTCTTGGCGCCATCGTTGATGTTGTCAGCCGGGATGATGGCCATGCCGCTGTCACGCAGCAGCTGCTTGCCTTCTTCCACGTTGGTGCCTTCCAGGCGCACCACGACCGGAACCTTGACGCCCACTTCCTTCACGGCGGCGATGATGCCTTCGGCAATCATGTCGCAGCGGACGATGCCGCCGAAGATGTTGACGAAGATGCCTTCGACCTTGTCCGAGGACAGGATCAGCTTGAACGCTTCGATGACGCGCTGCTTGTTGGCACCGCCGCCCACGTCCAGGAAGTTCGCCGGCTCGCCGCCGTTGAGCTTGATGACGTCCATGGTGGCCATGGCCAGGCCTGCGCCGTTGACCATGCAGCCGATGTTGCCGTCCATGGTGACGTAGTTGATGTCCAGCTCCGAAGCGATCACTTCGGTCGGATCTTCCTGGGTCTTGTCGCGCATGGCGACCAGGGCCTTCTGGCGGAAGGCGGCGTTGTCGTCGCTGTCGAACTTGCCGTCCAGCGCGTACAGGTTGCCGTCGTCCAGGATGGCCAGCGGGTTGATTTCAACCAGCGCCAGGTCCTTTTCGTTGAACAGGCGGTACAGGTTCACCATGATGCTGGCGAACTGGCCGGCCTGCTTGGCGGTCAGGCCCAGCTTGAAGCCGAAATCACGGCCGTGGTAACCCTGCACGCCTTCGACGAAGTCGACGTTCAGCGAGTGGATCAGCTCCGGGGTTTCAGCGGCGACCTGCTCGATCTCCACGCCGCCTTCCGAAGAGGCGATGTAGGTGATGGTCTTGGTGCCACGGTCGACCAGCACCGACAGGTACAGTTCCTTGACGATCTCGCCGGCGGTGGTCACCAGCACCAGGTTGACCGGCAGTTCAACGCCAGCGGTCTGGTAGGTGGCCATCTTGGTGCCGAGCATCTTGGCCGCAGCGGCCTTCACGTCGTCGGTGGTCTTGCAGAACTTGACGCCGCCAGCCTTGCCGCGGCCGCCAGCGTGGATCTGCGCCTTGACCATCCAGGGGCCCTGGCCCAGGGAGTTGGCAGCGGCAACCGCTTCGTCCGGGGTCGCAGCGACCTTGCCGGCCGGGACCGGGATGCCGTACTCGGCAAGCAGTTGTTTTGACTGGTATTCGTGGAAATTCATGCGTCACCGTGGGAATAGGAACGACCGCACGCAATTCCTCAGGGCCCCGGCGGGGCGCCGGCATGGACCGCGGCGGGCCCACTATTGTGGCCGAGCCGGCGCCGGGGCGCAAAGAAGTCTGTACAAAACGCCACACCCGGCCAGATTTCCACCGCCATTCAGGCAGTTGCGCCCGGGCCGGCGCTGACCACCGGTATCCACGGCAGGCCAAATGCGCGATCCGGGCGGCTCCGGCGGCGTCCTGCCGGGGGCCCTATACTGGTCAACCAAGGTGTGTAGTGTCGGGCTTGCCCGGCGGCTTCCACCGCAGGCCACATAGAAGCGACGAACCCGCCCGGCTTCAGGGGATGCCAGGCAGGGCCGCCGCAGATTCCAGACCCAGGCAGCCAGAAGGGGAGTTCCGGCGTGTCACCCAGTGCTTCATTGATCGACCGCATCGAATCGATTCCGCGGCGTGAGCTGTACTTCTTCGCGCTGTACCGGGTGCTGATCGCCGCGGTCATCGCCGGCCTGCTCTACAGCCCCCTGTCCGGCATGGTCGGCGAGGCCCATCACCCGCGTCTGGCCGATACCGTCGCGGCGATCTATCTGCTGCTGTCGCTGCTGGCCCTGGCGATCGGCCGCAACGAACGTTGGCTGCGCCCGATCGTGGTCAGCAGCGTGCTGGTGGACATCATCGCCGCCACCCTGCTGGCGCATGCCCTGCCCGGTGCCAGCGCCGGCATCTCGATGTCGCTGCTGTTCAACATCGCCGCCGCCGCCACCCTGCTGCCGCTGAGCTGGGGCCTGGGCCTGGCGGTTGCGGCCAGCCTGGCCACCGGTACCGAATACCTCTGGAAGGTGCTCGAAGGCGGTGATCCCACCCGCACGCTGGCCGAGCTGGCCATGTTCGCCACCAGCTACCTGGCGCTGGCCTTCATCAGCTACCAGGTGGGCAACCGCGCGCGCCGCAACCAGCAGCTGGCCAACCAGCGCGGCGACGAAGTGGCCAACCTGTTCCAGATCAACGAACTGATCATCCGCCGCATGCGCACCGGCGTGCTGGTGGTGGACGCCGACAACCGCATCACCCTGGCCAATGAAGCGGCCTCGATGCTGCTCGGCGACAACGACGGCATCGGTGAGACGGGACGCCTGGATCTGGCCAGTGCCGCGCCGGAACTGGCGCGCCGCCTGCAGCGCTGGCGCAACGGCTGGGCGCAGGACGAACTGCCGCTGCAGCTCAACCCCGACCAGCCGGAAGTGCAACCGCGCTTCGCCCGCCTGCTGGCCGGCAGCGAACTGGCGCTGGTATTCCTGGACGACTCCAGCGTGGTCTCGCGGCGCGCCGAATCGCTCACCCTGTCGGCGATGGGCCGCTTCTCGGCCAGCCTCGCCCATGAAATCCGCAATCCGCTGGCGGCGATCAACTACGCCGTGCAGCTGCTGGAGGAAGGCACCGGTTTCAACGAAAGCGACCGCCGCCTGCTGCAGATCATCCGCCAGCAATGCCAGCGCACCAACGGCATCGTCGAGAGCGTGCTGGGGCTGGCACGGCGCGAGCGCGCCACACCCGAGAACGTCGACCTGGTCGCCTTCGTGCGCCGCTTCGTGCTGGAGTACAAGCAGGGCCAGACGCTGGAAACCGACAGCATCGAACCGATCATCAGCGACACGGCGGTGATGGCGCAGGTCGACAGCAAACACCTGTACCAGGTGCTCACCGTGCTGGTGCACAACGCACTGAAATACGGCCGCATCGGCCAGCAACCGGCACGGGTGCGCCTGCGCGTGGCGCAGCACGAGCGCAGCGCGGTGATAGACGTGATGGACCGTGGTCCCGGCATTCCCGAGAGCGTGGCCGCACAGCTGTTCCGTCCGTTCTTCACCACCTCCGAGCACGGCACCGGGCTGGGCCTGTACATCGCCCGCGAGTTGTGCCGCGCCAACCAGGCACGGCTCGACTACATCCCGGTGCCGGCAGGAGGCTCGTGCTTCCGCCTGGTGCTTCCCGGCCCGCACACGCTGTTGCCCACCTGATTCCAATTCTGTGCGTCAAACATTTGTCGCTTCCAGCCCCCTCGTTTATCTTTCACGCCCATGAACGAAACCCGCAGCGCCCTCGTCGTCGACGATGAACGCGACATCCGCGAACTGCTGGTACTGACCCTCGGCCGCATGGGGCTGCGCATCAGTACCGCCGCCAACCTGGCCGAAGCGCGCGAGCTGCTGGCCAGCAACCCGTACGACCTGTGCATCACCGACATGCGCCTTCCGGATGGCAACGGCATCGAGCTGGTCAGCGAGATCGCCCAGCACTACCCGCGCACACCGGTGGCGATGATCACCGCATTCGGCAGCATGGACCTGGCCGTGGAAGCGCTGAAGGCCGGCGCCTTCGACTTCGTCAGCAAGCCGGTGGACATCTCGGTGCTGCGCGGCCTGGTCAAGCACGCGCTGGAACTCAACAACACCGAACGCCCTGCGCCCGGCCCCGCCACCGAACAGGCTGCACGCCTGCTCGGCGCTTCGCCGGCCATGGACGTTCTGCGCACCACCATCGGCAAGGTCGCGCGCAGCCAGGCGCCGGTCTACATCCTCGGTGAATCGGGCGTAGGCAAGGAACTGGTCGCGCGCACCATCCACGCCCAGGGCGCGCGTGCGGCTGGTCCGTTCGTGCCGGTCAACTGCGGTGCCATTCCCGGCGAGCTGATGGAAAGCGAATTCTTCGGCCACCGCAAAGGCAGCTTCAGCGGCGCCCATGCCGACAAGCCGGGCCTGTTCCAGGCTGCACACGGCGGCACCCTGTTCCTGGACGAAGTGGCCGAGCTGCCGCTGCAGATGCAGGTGAAGCTGCTGCGCGCGATCCAGGAAAAGTCGGTGCGTGCGGTGGGTGCGGCCAACGAAGAACCGGTGGACGTGCGCATTCTCTCGGCCACGCACCGTGACCTGGCCGAGCTGGTCGAGGACGGGCGCTTCCGCCACGACCTGTACTACCGCATCAACGTGATCGAACTGAAGGTGCCGCCGCTGCGCGAGCGCCGCCAGGACCTGCCCGAGCTGGCAGCCGCCGTGCTGGCACGCCTGGCCCGCAGCCACGGCCGTGCCACCCCGCTGCTGGCGCCGTCGGCGCTGGAAGCGCTGGCCCACTATGCGTTCCCGGGCAATGTGCGCGAGCTGGAGAACATTCTGGAGCGCGCGCTTGCACTGGCCGAAGAAGACCGCATCGGTGCCGACGACCTGCGCCTGCCGCAGCACGCCCCGCGTGCGCCCGGCGGCGCTGCTCCCGCCGAAGCCGTGGCCGACCTGCAGCCGGGCGGTGCCGCCCTGCCCTCGTACATCGAGCAGCTGGAGCGCAGCGCCATCCAGCGCGCGCTGGAAGAGAACCGCTGGAACAAGACCCGCACGGCTGCGCAGCTGGGGATTACCTTCCGCGCGCTGCGCTACAAGCTGAAGAAGCTGGGGATGGAGTAAGGGCCGAACGGCCCTGGTAGGCGCCAACCTTGGTTGGCGTGCGCCGCCGCGGCATCCACGCATGGCGTGGATCCACCCTCCAACGCGGTAGTGCCGGCCGCTGGTCGGCAACTCAATACATCGCGTCATCCACGCATGGCGTGGATCTACCCACCAACGTGGTAGTGCCGGCCGCTGGCCGGCAACCTCATGCATCGCGTCATCCACGCATGGCGTGGATCTACCCACCAACGCGGTAGTGCCGGCCGCTGGCCGGCAACCCCCATGCATCGCGTCATCCACGCATGGCGTGGATCTACCCACCAACGTGGTAGTGCCGGCCGCTGGCCGGCAACCCCCATGCATCGCGCCATCCGCGCATGGCGTGGATCTACCCACCAACGCGGTAGTGCCGGCCGCTGGCCGGCAACCCAATGCATCGCGCCATCCACGCATGGAGTGGATCTACCCACCAACGTGGTAGTGCCGGCCGCTGGCCGGCAACCCCCATGCATCGCGCCATCCGCGCATGGCGTGGATCTACCCACCAACGCGGTAGTGCCGGCCGCTGGCCGGCAACCCAATGCATCGCGCCATCCACGCATGGAGTGGATCTACCCACCAACGTGGTAGTGCCGGCCGCTGGCCGGCAACCCCCATGCATCGCGTCATCCACGCATGGCGTGGATTTACCTCAATCCTTGGTAACGCGATTGATCTCGGCCAGGCTGGTCACACCCGCTGCCGCCTTCTTCAACGCCGACTGCCGCAGGTCATTCACCCCGATCTGCTGCGCCGCCTCGGCAATCTGCAGTGCGTTGCCACCGGCCAGCACGATCGTGGCGATCTCATCGGTCATCGGCATCACCTGGTAGATACCGGTTCGGCCCTTGTAGCCCTCGGTGCACTCATCGCAGCCCACCGCCTCGTACAACTGGATGCCCGCATCCAGCTGCGCCTGAGTGAAGCCCTCGGCCAGCAGCGCGTGCTCCGGCAGGTTCGCCGGTCGCTTGCAGTTGCCGCACAACCGGCGTGCCAGGCGCTGGGCGATCACCAGCGTCACCGAGCTGGTGATGTTGTACGGCGCGATACCCATGTTCATCAGACGCGCGATGGTCTGCGGCGCATCGTTGGTATGCAGCGTGGACAGCACCATGTGGCCGGTCTGCGCCGCCTTGATCGCAATCTCGGCCGTCTCCAGGTCGCGGATTTCGCCGACCATGATGATGTCCGGATCCTGTCGCAGGAACGAGCGCAGCGCCGCAGCGAAGGTCATGCCGCGCTTGTTGTTCTGCTGCACCTGGTTGACGCCGGGCAAGCGGATTTCCACCGGGTCTTCGGCGGTGGAGATGTTGCGCGTCTCATCGTTCAGGATGCCCAGCGCGGTATACAGCGACACCGTCTTGCCGGATCCGGTCGGGCCGGTCACCAGCACCATCCCATAGGGCTTGTGGATGGCGTCGTGGAACAGCTTCTGCTGGTCCGGCTCGTAGCCCAGCTTGTCGATGCCCAGCTTGGCCGCGCTGCCATCCAGGATACGCAGCACCACCTTTTCACCGAACAGGGTCGGCAGCGTGCTGACGCGGAAATCGATCTGCTTGGTCTTGGACAGGTTCAGCTTGATGCGCCCGTCCTGCGGCACCCGCTTCTCAGCGATGTCCAGCTGCGCCATCACCTTCAGGCGCGCAGCGATGCGCTGGTTCAACTTCACCGGCGCGCGCGCCACCATCTTCAGCAGACCGTCGATGCGCAGGCGCACGCGGTAATCGTCTTCGTAGGGCTCGAAGTGGATGTCCGATGCGCCCTTGCGGATGGCATCGACCAACACCTTGTTGACGAACTTCACCACCGGGGTGTCGTCGCCCTTGGCGTCGATGCCGGAGTCGCCGCTGCTGGCGCCGAGATCTTCGTCACCGGCCGCGACATCCAGGTTGCCCATGCCCTCGTCATCGCCACCCAGTGCGTTTCCGATGGCATCGTGGCTGGCGTGCCACTGCTCAAGCGTGCGGCGGATCTGGTCCTCATCGACCAGGATCGGCTCCACCACCAGATTGGTGTGGAACTTGATTTCGTCCAGCGAGTGGGTCGGATTGCTGGTGCCAACAAACAGCTTGCCACCCCGTTTGAACAGCGGCAGCACGTTGTGCTTGCGCAGCAGCTCCTCGCTGACCAGACTCATGGCGTTCTGGCTGGCGTCGAACGTGGATACGTCGAACAGCGGCATGCCGAACTCGACCGCGTTGGCGGCTGCCAGCTGGGCCGCCCCAACCACCTTGTTCTGCGCGAACCAGGTGGGCAGCGGCTGTCGAGCCGCGGCGGCCTTGGCCATCGCGTCGCGGGCGGAGGCCTCGTCGAGTGCACCATCCTGGACCAGGCGGCGGGCCAGACCGGTGATGCCGACGAGATTGGCGGTGGTTACGGCGTTCATAGAAATCCTTGGCTCATGGGTCTGGCAGTACCGGGCACTTTCCAAGGGCACGGCACCGGGCAGCAGAACCTGCCACGACCCAACGGCCGACGGCATCGCCAATCCATGAGCAACACTGCCTTGCCCGGCACTCCCAGCCCGGCAGGCACGATCCTGACTCCCCCGGGGATGATAGCTCCGTCAAGGGACGGCCAACATCCCAGCATAGTGCTGAAGTGTGATCAGCAGCCCGTTGGGCGATAGCGCGCTTCGAAGGCGCTGCCGTCGCAGGTCCAGATGCCATCGGCGCCTCGCTTCAGCAACAGAATCTTTCCTTTCACAGGAGGCGCTCCCGAGGCCGTGCAGCCAATACTGGCTACCCCAGCCTCGTCAAGTACTGCAGACACCGCAGTGCATCGAGATGTGGGGTGCAGGCCAACAAAAACCGCATCGACCAGATTTGCGTTACGACTATCCTGGGCTACAGATTCCACCGTAGTCTTGCCGGGCCGAATATCGGCCAAGGCAGCCGCAACCTGCGATCTGGCGACGTAGGTTTGATACACAGGAACGGCAATTGCGGTCAGAACTGCGATGATCGCAACTACGATCATGAGTTCAATCAAAGTAAAGCCGGCATGCCAACGCATCGCGCCTCCCCATAGGCTCGAACAGGATTCCCCACAAACTAAGAAGGCCCCGACTATGCGGGGCCTTCCTTCACTCGTTGCTACGTATCAGCCCTGGCAGGTGGCCGGAGCGTACTTCGGCTTGTCAGCAGCGACCAGATCAGATTTGCAGGACCAATTGCCGTTGGCATCGCGATCCAAAGTGATCTTCTTGCCGAGCACCTTCGGATTGCCCTTCAGGGTGCAAACCAGAGTGCCAACGCCGGTGTTGCTCGGAGCAGTCGCGCTCATCGTGCAACGATCACTATTCTTCAGGCCCAGATTAGAAACATCGGTGTACTCAGCCGCGGTGGTAACACCATCGTTCACCTTGGTTTCGTAAGCGGTCTTGCCGGCCGAGACCTCAGCCATGCCAGCGGTAAACTGCGACCTAGCCACATAGTTCTGGTACTGCGGCAGCGCAATGGCAGCCAGAATAGCGATGATCGCAACAACGATCATCAGCTCGATAAGGGTGAAGCCCTTCTGGTTCTTCATATTGGTACATCCCCAAGATAGTGGTGGTTGATTTCGGAAGGCAGGATCGGTCCCGGCCGGAGCCGATTGAGCGGGCTCCTGCCCCCTGCGGGTGGATCAACGCAGGTTGCGTGCCAACCCGGCACGCCTCCCCCTAGATTTCCCCCGCGCCCATGATGGCAGCAATTTTGCGGATGGGAACCCCCCGCATCCGAATCTGCGATGGACGCGGCAATGTGACGCAGTGCGTCACCTTTGGTCGGCGCTGGGCACGAAATTGCTAGTTGGGCTGCTGACAACCTGCCCAGACGGCAATGAACCCGCTACCATCAACGGCTAGACGCCCGCCTGGGGATGGCGGGTCTTGGGGAGCCAACATGTCTGTCAGTCGCAGTGCGATCAAGAAGGAGCCCGTGGCGCGCAGCACCACGGAGTTGCAGCCGTTTGTCTGGGAAGGGACCGACAAGCGGGGTATGAAGATGAAGGGGGAGCAGGCCGCGAAGAACGCGAATCTGCTTCGGGCAGAGCTGCGACGTCAGGGCATAAATCCCGGCACCGTCAAACCCAAGCCCAAGCCACTGTTCGGCGCAGCCGGCAGCAAGATATCGTCGAAGGACATCGCGTTCTTCAGCCGACAGATGGCGACCATGATGAAGTCCGGCGTTCCGATCGTCGGCGCCTTGGACATCATCGGCAGCGGGCATAAAAACCCCCGCATGAAGAAGATGGTGGAAACGGTTCGGACAGATATCGAGGGCGGCTCTTCACTCTATGAGGCAGTAAGCAGGCATCCGGTGCAGTTTGACGACCTCTACCGCAATCTGGTCCGCGCTGGTGAAGGCGCCGGCGTGCTGGAAACGGTGCTCGACACCGTCGCCACCTATAAAGAGAACATTGAGTCTCTGAAGGGCAAGATCAAGAAGGCGCTATTCTACCCGGTCATGGTGCTGGCAGTGGCCTTGATTGTCAGCGGCATCCTGCTTGTATGGGTGGTGCCGCAGTTCGAAGACGTGTTCAAGGGCTTCGGCGCAGAGCTTCCCGCCTTCACCCAGATGATCGTCAATCTATCGCGGTTCATGGTGTCATGGTGGTGGTTGATGGTACTGATACTGGCCGCTGCAGTTGTAACCTTCATCGCGGCCTACAAGCGTTCGCCCAAGATGCGGCACTCCATGGACAGGTTGATCCTGAAGGTGCCGGTGATCGGCCAGATCATGCACAACAGCGCCATCGCCCGCTTCTCCCGCACCACCGCAGTGACGTTCAAGGCAGGCGTACCTTTGGTGGAGGCATTGGGCATCGTCGCTGGCGCCACCGGCAACAAAGTCTATGAAGAATCCGTGCTGCGCATGCGAGACGATGTCTCGGTGGGCTACCCGGTCAATATGGCCATGAAGCAGACCAACCTGTTCCCGCACATGGTGATCCAGATGACCGGCATCGGCGAAGAGGCCGGCGCCTTGGATGCCATGCTATTCAAAGTGGCCGAGTATTATGAACAGGAGGTCAGCAATGCGGTGGATGCCTTGAGCAGCTTGCTTGAACCGATGATCATGGTGTTCATTGGCACCATCGTCGGCGGCATCGTTGTCGGCATGTACCTGCCCATCTTCAAACTCGGCGCCGTCGTCGGCTAAAGGTATCAATGGCATTTCTCGACCAGCATCCCGGCCTCGGCTACCCCGCCGCGGCCGCCCTGGGACTGCTGCTGGGCAGTTTCCTGAACGTGGTCATCCTGCGGCTGCCCAAGCGGCTGGAATGGCAGTGGAAGCGCGATGCGCGCGAAGTCCTGGAGGAACCGGACTTCTATGAGCCCCCGCCTCCGGGGATCGTGGTGGAGCCGTCGCACTGCCCGCACTGCAAGCACAAGCTGAGCTGGTACGAGAACATCCCGCTGTTCAGCTGGATCATCCAGGGGGGCAAGTGCCGCCACTGCAAGGCGCCGATCTCGCTGCAGTACCCGCTGGTGGAGGCGCTGACCTCGGTACTGGTGCTGGCCTGCGTCTGGCAGTTCGGCTTCGGCTGGCAGGGCTTCGGCGCCATCGTGCTGACCTGCTTCCTGATCGCCCTGTCCGGCATCGACCTGCGCACCCAGCTGCTGCCCGACCAGCTGACCCTGCCGCTGATGTGGCTGGGGCTGATAGGCAGCATCGACAACCTGTACATGCCGGCCAAGCCCGCCCTGGTGGGTGCGGCGGTGGGTTACCTGTCGCTGTGGACGGTCTGGTGGCTGTTCAAGCAGCTGACCGGCAAGGAAGGCATGGGCCACGGCGACTTCAAGCTGCTGGCGGCGCTGGGCGCCTGGTGCGGGCTGAAGGGCATCCTGCCGATCATCCTGTTGTCGTCGGTGCTGGGCGCCATCATCGGCTCGATCTGGCTGTACAGCCGGGGCCGTGACCGGGCCACGCCCATCCCGTTCGGCCCCTATCTGGCCATCGCCGGCTGGCTGTACTTCATGTGGGGTGCGCCGCTGGTGGAGCAATACCTGGTGATGAGCGGGCTGCGCTGAGGGGAGTCCCCATGAGCCGCTATGTGGTTGGCCTGACCGGGGGCATCGCCTCGGGCAAGAGTGAGGTGACCCGGCGCTTTGAGGCGCTGGGGATCGTGGTGGCCGACGCCGATCTGGCCGCACGGGCCGTGGTGGCCGCCGGCAGCCCCGCCCTGGCCCGCATTGCCGAGCGTTTCGGCGCCGACATGCTGCTGGCCGATGGCAGCCTGGACCGGGGGCGCCTGCGCGCCCACGTGTTTGCCGACCCGGCCGAGCGGACGGCGCTGGAAGCCATCACCCACCCCGCCATCCGCCTGCTGATGCAACAGCAGTGCGAGCAGGCTGAGAGCCCCTATGCGATTGCCGCGATTCCGCTGCTGACCGAGGTCGGTGGGCGGAAGGCCTACCCGTGGCTGGACCGGGTGCTGCTGGTGGATGCGCCCGAAGCCGTGCAGCATGCGCGGCTGATGCAGCGCGATGGCATTGATGCCGCGCTGGCCGACCGGATGATTGCTGCGCAGGCCAGCCGCGCACAGCGGTTGGCGCTGGCCGATGACGTGGTGGTCAATGATGGGCAGCCGGAGGACCTGCAGGTGCAGGTGGAACAGCTGCATGCGCGGTATCTGGGGTTGGCCGGGGGTTGAGGCCTGGTTGCCGGCCAGCGGCCGGCACTACCGAAGCGTATCTACGCATGGCGTGGATCTACACGCGCGGGGCGCGGCAGCGATCACGGTGGTGGCACAAGCGACACAGGGCGCGATGCAAGGTCGCAGGGTTTGTGCCGACCAAGGTCGGCACCTACCGCTTACAACGGCTTCGGCGAGAACGTCAGGGTGGCGATCACGCCACGCTGGCCGCCGGGGCGCACGCTTACCTGCCAGCCGTACAGGTCGCACAGGCGGCTGACGATCGACAGGCCGATGCCGCCGCCCTGCGAGTGGCCGGCATGCGTGCCGCGGTAGCCACGCTGGAACAGCTTGGCCGCGTCTTCCTCGCTCAGGCCCGGGCCACTGTCGGTTACCGACACCGAGTTGGTGCCGACGAACACGCGCACCTCGCCGTCCTGCGAGTACTTCACAGCGTTGCCGATCAGGTTGCCCAGTGCCACCGACAACGCCGCCTCGGGCGCGTCGATCACCAGATTGCGCTCACCTTCCAGCAGCAGCTCCAGCGGCTTGCCCCCCAGCTGCGCACGGTGTGCATCCAGCAGCTGCTCGGCCACGCGGGCGACGTTGCTGGTGCCCTGCCCGCGCTCGTTGCGCGACAGCAGCAGCAGTGCGCCAATCAGATCGCTGCACTGCTGTTCGGCGCGCTGGATGCGCTGCAGGCGCTGCAGCACCTTCTCGTCCAGGCCGGGCCGGGTCAGCAGCAGCTCGGTGGCGCCACGGATCACTGCCAGCGGCGTGCGCAGCTCATGGCTGACGTCTGCATTGAATTCACGGTCGCGCTGCACCACTTCGGTCAGCCGCGAGGAATAGTCGTCCAGCGCCTGCGCCAGCTGCCCCACTTCGTCGTCGGGGAAGCGTGGCGCCAACGGCTCGGGGTCACTGGTGCCGCCGCGATAGGCACGCAGCCGCGCGGCCAGATCCGACACCGGCTTCATCACCTTCGAGGCCGACCACCAGCCCAGCACCAGCGACAGCACGCTGAACACCAGCACCGACAGCACCAGCGCGCGGTTGAGCTGCTTGCCGCCGCGCACGCTGTCGGTCATGTCATAGGCGAGGAAGAACCAGGCGTCGGGCGTCTTGCGTACGGCCAGCTTGTAGGAGTACGGCTCGCCGTGCTCATCGCCGCTGACGCTGTGGATGCCATCGGAGAAGCCCGCCCACTGCGCGCGCTCTTCGCGCACCCGGTCGAACTTGTCCTTCGAATAGGCATAGGCCTTGATCTGCAGTACCGGTGCGTCCGGGTTATGCCCGGGGTGCTCGTAATAGCGGCGCGCATACTCGTCGATGTTGCGGTTCATCAGCTCTTCCACCAGCTGGTTTTCCACGCGCAGGCGGGCCCAGTTGGTGGCGAACGCAAACAGTGTCGTCAGGCAGAAGCCCAACAACACGAACGAAACGATGATGCGGCTGCGCAGGCGCCGCCGATAAGGCGTGCGCCGGCGCTCCCCCTTGGTTGCCACCGAATCAGGCTTCCGGGGTGGCGATGCGGTATCCGATGCCATGGCGGGTCTGGATCAGCGGCACTTCAAACGGCTTGTCGACCACCGCACGCAGGCCGTGGATGTGCACGCGCAGGGAATCCGAATCGGGCAGTTCTTCACCCCACACACGGGTTTCCAGCTCCTGGCGGGTCACCACGGCCGGGGCCGCTTCCATCAGCGCCTGCAGGATCTTCAGCGCGGTCGGGTTGAGCTGCAGCAGCTTGCCCTGGCGGCGCACTTCCAGCGTATCCAGGTTGTATTCCAGATCGCCGGTTTCCAGCACGCGGGTCTGCACGCCCTTGCCGCGTCGCGACAGGGCGTTCAGACGCACTTCCACTTCCTGCAGCGCGAACGGCTTGATCAGGTAGTCGTCCGCGCCGGAATCGAAGCCGGCCAGCTTGTTGTCCAGCGAATCGCGGGCGGTGAGCATCAGTACCGGGGTCTGCTTGCGCGCTTCATTGCGCAACTTGCGGCAGACCTCGATGCCGTCCATGCCTGGCAGATTGAGATCCAGCACGATCGCGTCGAACTCGTGCACCACGGCCAGGTGCAGACCGGTAACCCCGTCAGCCGCGAAGTCCACGGTGTGGCCCCGGTCCTCCAGGTAGTCGCCCAGGTTGGCCGCAATGTCGCTGTTGTCTTCGATTACCAGGATTCTCACTGTCACCTCTAATTTACGAATTTGCCGATGCGCTGGGCCTGGCCCATATCACGCTGTGCCTTGTCCTTCCGCCGGGCGCGCTCGGCAACGGTAGTGCACTGCGTCGTGGACCGGTTCGAACCCGTGGCCTTTTCACGTTGGCATATTAGACGACTATCTTCACGTGCCTGTGTCAAAACCGTGTTCACGATCTGCTGGTCGTTGAAGACATCGGTTCGTACCTGTTCAGGCATGGAATCGCGGTCAGGATGCTGCTCGACGGCCGTACGCATGCGCACCAGCGCCTCGCGTACGCGGCTGCGGTCGGTCTGCTTCAGTTCGCTGTAGGTCTCGCCATCGTTGAGTTCGATTTCGATGCGCTCGATCTGCTGCTGCAGCGGCTTGCCGGGGACAAAGACCTCACCGGACTGGTTCGATGCAGAGGCGGCGGTGGCCAGGGTCAGGCCCGAGATCAGGACCGCCGACATCAGGAGGGACTTCATGACAAACGAATCCTTGTTTGAGTTGAGTGTTGACTGTATTCGCACCACCTTCACGCCAGCAAGTGCCACGCGCAGGGGCACCGGACGGCCTAGTGGTTGGTGGCGGGGTTGAAGTTATTGAAGGTGCGCTGGTCGTTGAGCAGTGCCTTGCCCTTTTCTTCGATCCGGCGGCGCTCGGCCACGGTCAGGCAGCGGCTTTTAGGCATGTTGCTGCCGGTGGTGCGGGTGTGCTGGCAGATCTGGCGGCTGTCCTCGTGGGCGCGGACAAGAACGGTATTGATCCGCTCCTGGTCGTTGAACACCTCCGCCTGGACCTGCGGCGGGAGCTCCTGAAGCGTGCGGTGGTCGCCCATGCGTTGGGTGATGCGCGCCAGTGCCTGCTGCACCTGGGCGCGGTCATCGGCGGAAATCTCGCTGTACTCGCCGTCATCGAGGGCCTTCTCAACGCGCCGGACCTGCTCGGCCACCGGTGCCTGCCCGTCCATCTGTATGGCGGTCTTCTCCGGCTTGGCGGAGACAGCGCCAGACAGCCCCAGCAACAACGCGATCATCGTGATGCGGTACATCGCCAGCCTCCGGATCCATCCAGGAACGATGGGCGCCACTCTACGGCCGTCACGCTGCCTCCACAAGGGACTTCCGGCGGCATAAAAAAGACCCAGGCGGTGCCCCGCCTGGGTCTGAAGTCGTATCCCGATACCGATCCTGCTGAGAGGCAGAGCTGCGGTTCGCTGAAGGCTACGCCGACGCCGATTAAAGGCGTGTTAAAGCCGGCCTCATTTGCCCATGAGAATTTCAAGTCATTGATTAATCATGATTTTTTGATCTTCTCGACGTGCTCGATGATACGCGTGGCCACATCCACCCCGCAGGCGGCTTCGATGCCCTCCAGCCCGGGCGTGGAGTTGACCTCCAGCACCAGCGGGCCACGCGCGGAGCGGATCAGGTCCACGCCACAGACCGACAAGCCCAGCGCCTTGGCCGAACGCACCGCCACCTGCTGTTCGGCGCGGCTGGCCTTGGCCGCCACCGCGGTGCCGCCGGCATGCAGGTTGGAGCGGAAGTCACCTTCCGGCGCCTGGCGCTGCATCGACGCCACCACCTGGTCACCGACCACGAAGCAGCGCAGGTCGGCGCCCTTGGCTTCGCCGATGAACTCCTGCATCAGGAAGTTGGCGTACAGGCCCCGCAGGGCCTCGACGATGCCACGCGAAGCGCTGGCCTTCTCGGTGAGGATCACGCCCCGTCCCTGGGTGCCCTCGTTGAGCTTCACCACGTGCGGCGGCGGGCCGAGCATGGACAGCAGGTCGACGGTGTCATCGGGGTTGTCGCCGAACACGGTGACCGGCATGTCGATGCCCTTGGCTGCCAGCAACTGGTGCGCGCGCAGCTTGTCGCGCGAACGCAGGATCGCATCGGACGGGTTGGGAGTACGCGCGCCCATCAGCTCGAACTGGCGCAGCACGGCGGTGCCATAGCGGGTGATCGAGGCGCCGATGCGCGGGATGACCATGTCCACGCCGGTCATCGGCCGGCCCTTGTAGTGCATCGAAAAACCATCGGCGGCGATGCGCATGTAGCAGCGCAGCGGGTCGAGGATGCGAACGGTGTGGCCGCGCGCGCGCGCCGCCTCGACCAGCCGGCGGGTGGAGTACAGGGAGCTGTTGCGGGACAGGATGGCGAGCTTCATCGCGGCAGGATCGGACGGCAGGCGCGCAGCATAGCGCGGGCGTGTGGCGGGCGGATGATGCCCTGCAGGCCGCCGTATCTGCGTGCCTGCCGGGGCTGTGCGAAGATGGTTGTTGCCGGCTACAGGACAGGACACGGCCGGCTTGCACAACCCAAGGAGAACCACAGATGCGAATGGGAATTCCGCTGTTGTTGCTGTTTGGCCTGATGGGGAGCGCCGCACACGTACAGGCTGCGCCCACCCACGCAGTCTCCCGGCTCTACTTCGATGCCAACAACACCCTGATCGGCCAGGGCCTGCGCTACTGCACGGGCAAGACACAGCACCAGGGCGTTGCCTCACACGCCAATACCCGCTGGATCGATGTTTCCTACGCCTGCCAGGGCGACTCGACCGACGTTTCCTATGGCAGCTGGGTGCCTGCACAACTGCGGCAGGACTTCTGCACGCTGTATGACGCCTGCACGTCACTGATGCCGTGGCCGGAACCCGGCCTGCCCGGCACCCTCGGCAACGGCTTCTACTCAGACTGAAAGCCGGTAGTCGCCGCACTGTCTCCGGCGATGGCAGCATCGTCGCCGGAGACCCCGCCCACTACACCCCGGAGACTTCATGCCGTTGACGATCCTTCCGCGTTTCTCCGAAGTGGATGTACTCGGCCACGTCACCAACACCGCCCTGCCCGTCTGGTTCGAGGAAGGTCGCCAGGAGATCTTCCGTCATTTCAGTCGCGAGGCCAGCATGCGCGACCTGACGCTGATCCTGCGCCGCTACGAGATCGACTTCCTGCAGCAGATACAGCCGGGACACGAAGTGCGCATCGAGACCCGCATCGAAAACATCGGCCGCTCCTCGCTGTCGATCGTGCAGCAGGCGTTCCAGTTCGAGGCCCTGGTGGCCAGCGGGCGCTGCGTGATGGTGCATTTCGACTACACAACCAACGCCTCGCGCGCCATCGATGCAGAGCAGCGCCGGGCATTGTCAGGGCTGTTTACCGAGGAGTATGCGCAACAGGTGCAGGCGGCAGGCGCATGAGCCATACGGAAGGCCGGTCATCCGCACCCGGTACTGCCCGCAGCCCATTTCTTCAGCTTTTCCAGCGCTTTCCCGGCCTGCATCGACGACGCATGCCGGAACCTCCTTGTTTGATTCGACGCAGTCTAACCCGTGACTGAGGGCCGCTGATCCGCGCGGGGCAGGCGCAGCGAGAAGCACCCATCACGGACACGCACGGCCAATGCGGTTTCCCGCCATTCCACAGGCAGCGCCAATGCCGTATGTGGCGTGGGGATGCGTTTGATCGCCTCGAACGTCCAGTGTTCCTCATAGGCTTCGCAGCGAAGCGTTCCGTCATCGCCGACCGCGATGACATCGATCCAGGCCCCACTCCGGGTCTTGCCGCTGCCGCCCATCGCACGGCGGCCAATGGCCTGCCAACGCCCCTGCCAGTGGACGAGCCATACGCCCTCGATGGGACGCAGATCCCCATCAAGCACGCTGCCCGCCACCACCACGCATCGTCCGGACGGGCTGGCAATGACCGTCTCCAGATCGCAGGCGTGACGGTCACTGGGCTCGCCATCAAGACAGAGCGCGTACGGGCAGATGCGTGCGAACAAGGTCGGATGCGCAGTCAGGCGCAGGTCGTCGGGAAGCAGCGGGATGGCCTGCAGCACCCGGGCATCAGGCAGGACATGCCGCA
Source organism: Stenotrophomonas sp. 62841_Sma (assembly GCF_056482945.1). NCBI lineage: Bacteria > Pseudomonadati > Pseudomonadota > Gammaproteobacteria > Lysobacterales > Lysobacteraceae > Stenotrophomonas > Stenotrophomonas sp. 62841_Sma. The sequence continues at coordinate 3,788,984 of NZ_CM151224.1, forward strand.
ACACCTGCGGCACCCCGGCGGCCAGCGCCGGATGCTCCTGTTCCAGCCATAAACCCCGGCAGGGGCGCAGCGTGGTCGATCGACTGGGAATATCCCGCAACCACATCGCGGCTTCGGCATCCCCGCCAAGCTGCCGGCGCTCGTGCAGTTCCTGCCAGAACAGGCTGGGAACAATCGCCAGCAGGTGCATCACCCTCTTGTCCGCTTCGTCGTAGACGATCACCGCTTCGCTGCGATCACTGTAGCCACTGGCCACACGCAGCGCGCTGCCCGCCAGCGCCAGCCACTCGCCGCTGGCATCGTGGCTGCCTGCGGTGGATACGCCCTCGACAATGGCGCCATCGCGCAGCATCAGGGTGCCGTAGGCCGGCCCGCCCATGCCCAGCTCGCCCCAATCCAACAGGACATCATGCGTGGGCGGCCGGGGGGCGAAGGGCAGCTTCGCCCGCGAGCGCAGCAGTGCGCCCCCTACGGCATCGCCGACCAGATCGAAGTGCTGCAGCACGCCGCCCAGGGCAAGGCATGCGGCCAGGCCAACGACCACACCCCAAGGCGACCACCACACCACGCAGATCGCTACCCATATCAGGAACGGCAGCCACTGGGTGAAACGGCGGAGGGCGATTCGATCAACGGTCATGCAGGCTGGGCGGCGGCGACTGTGCACCATTCAAACCTTCAACGCTCTGCCAGGCAATGGGGTTCGAGCCGGCAATGCCGCTAGACTCTCGCTGATGATGGAATCGATGACTGCCGTGAATCGCCGGAATCTGCTGCAGGACGTGCTGCCGCGATGGAGAGCACTGGCCAAGGCCCCGGGCCAGCCGCGCCGCACGCTTCGCCTGCCGGATTGGCAGGCGGACTGGAACGCAGGCATGGCCTTGCTTGCACGCCATGCGCGCAATGGCGGTGAATCTATGGAGGAACCGCTGCAGGGACATGCGGCCCTGGAGCATGCCTACGGCTGGGAGACGGTTGCACAAACCGGCAGCAACCTGCTGCTGAAAGGCGTTGACCGCGGCTTCGCCCCCACGGCGTTGCAGCAGATGCATGCCGACGTAGCAGATCTCTGGCTCGAGCATGCGCGTTTGCTGGCCCTTGCCCGGGACAGCCTGCAACAGCAAGGCCACGACATCGCGCTGGCTGCGTCGTTGCAATCGCGTACAACGCAGCACTACGAATACGCACTGCAGCTGTTGTCACTGGGCGTGCTGCTGGATGCGCAGGAACGCCTGCCGGCGCTGGTGGAGAAGGTGCTCTGTTTCGACACCGACCGCGTGCTGGACTACCTCAGCGCGCCGGCGCTGGGCCTGGTGGAAGCCAGTGATGAGGTCTTTCATCCGCGACCGTTCGCTGAGCTGTTCGCGCCGCTGCGCGACGGTGAAGCGTTCGACCCTTCACTGCTGGCCGGCTACCTGCAGGTGCAGTACCGCGACTTCTTCCTGCTGCCGCCAAAGGCTCAGAAGCGGACCCGGCGCCTGATCGGGCCGAACGCGTGGGGCTACTGGGCATTTGAAGTGGCTGCGCTGGTGGTGCTGTATGGCGGTGACGACGCCACGCTACGCACCTGCCCCCACTACCCTTCCGACCTGGTGGACTTCGCCCGGCGTTGAGTCAGGCACCCGGCAGGCCGGAAACACCGCCGAATCGATTCTCTTCCTCGTTGCCCGGCAGAAGCATGACCGGGAAGAGGACGAACACACCCAACGGGATGAAGGCGATCACGACGTACCAGCCGGACTCGTCGATGTCGTGCAGTCGTCGAACGGCCAGGGCCAGCATGGGCGGAAGGAGGACGATGACCGCGCAGACCGTCATGACCCACCCCAGCGTCCGGAACGGCTCGAAGGCCTCCCCATCGAGCAGCACGGTGCCCGTCAGCCAGTATCCGCCGTCCATCAAGGTGTAGCCCACTGCCACCACAAGGGCAGCAGACAGGGAGTACGACCAGAACTCCTTCCGGTTGGATCGCCCTGAAAAATCAAAGCAACGCCTGAGGGGCAAAAGTGCGGGGATCATTCGCGCTCCGGGCAGCGGACGATGGGAGGCAAGGGTTAACGATCTTTTAGCATCCCCAAGCCCAGCACCAACTGAACCCTGCGGCCCGGCGGACCCGGCAGACAGCGGAGGTTGCAGGAGCCAGCGTCGACGATTCGAACGCGATTGCAATGCGCCTTGTAAACAAGTCACTTGGGCTGCGGTTCGGAGAAGCCACAGTCCAACGCATTGAAGAGAGAAATCAGGGCGCTGCAGCCACACGCTGGACTTCGGTGTGGTTCAACGATTGCGCCGCGTCTGCCTGGGGTGAACACCCTGGAGACATGGAGCGGGCGATGGGAATCGAACCCACGTCAGTAGCTTGGGAAGCTACAGCTCTACCATTGAGCTACGCCCGCATTGCGGGTGAAAGTCTATGCGGAGCGGCCGGTGTTGCGCAATGGTAGTCGCCGCACCCGCCGGGCATGGCCCGGCGCTGCCGTGCAGGCATCCCAGGCACCTTGCGGTACCCGGGATGTTGCATTCATCAGAAGCTGCCACCCACGGTGGCGAAGATCGTCGCGTCACGGGCACGCTTCTGCGCGGCCGTGGTGCTCAGGCCAACGTTGCCCTGCAGGCCGAACAGGTCCATGCGCGCACCCAGTACGGCAGTGGCGTAGTTCTTGTCGAAGTCCAGGCCCGGCACGCGGTAGCTGCCCAGTTCCGGCAGGGTCTGCAGCCACGCGCTGGCCTGCTTGGTGTCCTCGAACTCGTGGTCGTAGGTCACCTGCACGTACGGCTTGACGGTGCCGCCATCGAAGCGGGCCTGCCAGCCGATGCGGCCGACGGTCGAGTCGACGTTCTGGCGGTCGTAGCCCAGCGCGGTGGCCAGCGTGCCCGCAGCAGCACTTTCGCTGTAACCGTCGATCTTGACCTTCTGCCAGATCACCGCAGCGATCGGGCCGTGGCGGAAGCCACCTTCGGTGCCGAACTCGTAACCGGCATTCAGTGCAGCGGTCAGGTTGCTGCCGTCCGGCGAGCCACCGTGTTCGCGGGTAGCCGGGCCCAGCTGGACCTTGCGGTTCACGTCATACGACAACCAGGTGTAGCTGACCTGGCCGTTGACCCAGACGCGGTCGCCATACCAGGCAGCGAACAGGCCGGCGGTGGTGTCCTTCTGGGTGAAGTCGCCACGGCTGTTGCCGAAGTCGGCACTCATGCGACCGAAGCCGGCGAAGCCGCCGACCACCACGCCGTTGCGTGCCCAGTCGACACCGAACAGGCCGGCCGGCGCCACGCCGTCGTACAGGTCGGCGTGGTCATAGCGCTGCAGGTCACCGCGCACGCCACCCCACCACGACAGGCCATCGGCCGGACGGGCGCCCAGGTGGTTGCTGACCTGGTCGGCACGCGAACGGCCGACGGTCTGTGCCGAGTGGCTCAGCACCTGCTGCAGGCGCGGAGCCTCCAGCACCGAGACGGCGTACTGGCCCAGCAGCTGGTGACCGGTAACGGTGGGATGCACGCCATCGGCGAACAGATAGGTCTGGTACGCATCGGGGCTGACGTAGGTGGTCGGGTTGCAGCCGATGATGCTGCCCGTGGTGTTGGCCGGGTTGATCTTGCAGGCGGTGCCGGTGACGTTGGTGAAACCGTACATGCCCGGGTTGGCGGTCACTTCACGCAGGATGCTGAAGGTATCGAGCGGAATGAACTCGATGCCCGCCTGCTTCAGGCCGCCATACAGCGCCTTGTTGTAGCCGACCGACATGGCGGTGGCAGCCGCCGCGTTCGGGCCGCGGAACTGCGGGGTGATGCCCACGTCCGGCAGGTTCGGCACCAGCACGTACTGGGCACCGGCCTGCTTCAGGGCGCCGACCAGCGCGATCTGGTCGGTGACCGCCGCGCCAATGATGCCCTGCACCTGGGCTGGCGGCGCACCCGCACCGGCAGCGCCGGCGGCGGCAAACAGGTCGTTTGCGCCACCCCAGACGGTATACAGGGCGTTGCGGTCAGCCTTGCCACCGTTTGCCGCCAGGTAGCGGGCCGCCTGCGACTTCAACGACGGGATCGCGCCGAGGGCACCGCTGCCTTCGACCGACACGCGGGCGCCGCCGACAGCGTAGTTGTCGCCGTTCTGGCCATTGCCGTTGGGGTCCTTGTTGAGGCCGTAGTAATTGGCGACCTGCTGCGACCACACCCAGCCCGGGTTGGTGGTGAACTGGCCGGAGAGCCCCTGCGTGGCCTCGGGCAGCAGCGGGCGGAAGTAACCGGCGTCGGTGAGGCTGTCACCGAAGAACACCGCCTTGGAGTACGGATTTTCGCCTGCCATGGCCGGCAGCGCGGCCAGTGCGATCGCAGCCGCCATGAGGGAGCGGATCGGGTGTTTGCTGAGCTGCATCTAGGAACTCCTGTGGGGTAAACAAGTTGGAATCCGGCGCACGTACGCCGGCGCACGGTCAATGGTTTCACCGCGCCGCCGTTTGCTCACGCTGCGCCGCCGCATGGATTGTCGCCTGACCACGCCGAACCCTGCTGTGCCGGAGCTGGCGCCCGGTTCAAATTACAAACGTTCCGATCCCGACGGGCTATCAGCGACAATGCGGGGATGAACATCCAGCTCAACGGCGAACCCCGCACCCTGCCCGCCTCGGCGACCCTCCACGACCTGCTTGAGGCCGAGCAGCTGCTGCAGCGCCGGGTGGCGGTGGAGGTCAACGGCGAGATCGTCAGCCGCAGCCGCCATGGCGAGCATCTCCTGGCCGAAGGCGACGTGGTGGAGATCGTGCACGCGCTGGGCGGGGGCTGAGGCCATCCCGGGTAGTGCCGGCCGCTGGCCGGCAATCCGACGCCGTCAGGCACCCTGCATCTGCCGGCCAGCGGCCGGCACTACCTTTACCCTTCTGCTGGCTGCACGCCATTGCGTGATCCCATCTTCAGGCGGATAAGCGATAATCGCGCCATGAACGTTCATGTCTCCCCCGATTCGCTGGTGATCGCCGGCAAGACCTATGGCTCGCGGCTGCTCACCGGCACCGGCAAGTTCAAGGATCTGGAAGAAACCCGCCTGGCCACCGAGGCTGCAGGCGCCCAGATCGTCACCGTGGCCATCCGCCGCACCAACATCGGGCAGAACCCGGGCGAGCCGAACCTGCTCGACGTGCTGCCGCCGGAGCGCTACACCATCCTGCCCAACACCGCCGGCTGCTACACCGCCGAAGACGCGGTGCGCACCTGCCGGCTGGCGCGCGAACTGCTGGACGGCCACAACCTGACCAAGCTGGAAGTGCTGGGCGACCAGAAGTCGCTGTACCCGGACGTGGTGCAGACCCTCAAGGCCGCCGAACAGCTGGTCAAGGACGGCTTCGAGGTGATGGTCTACACCTCCGACGACCCGATCCTGGCCAAGCGCCTGGAAGAGATCGGCTGCGCTGCGGTGATGCCGCTGGCCGCGCCGATCGGTTCGGGCCTGGGTATCCAGAACAAGTACAACCTGCTGCAGATCATCGAAGACGCCAAGGTGCCGATCATCGTCGACGCCGGCGTGGGCACCGCGTCGGATGCGGCGATCGCGATGGAGCTGGGCTGCGGCGGCGTGCTGATGAACACCGCCATTGCCGGTGCGCGCAGCCCGGTGCTGATGGCCAGCGCCATGCGCAAGGCGGTCGAGGCCGGCCGCGAGGCCTTCCTGGCCGGGCGCATCCCGCGCAAGCGCTACGCCAGCGCCTCCTCCCCGGTGGATGGGTTGATCGGCTGATGACCAATCCCTTCGACAGCGCCGGTTCCAAGGCCCCGCCCAAGCCCTTCACCGTGAGCGAGGGCCGCCGCGAGGTGCGCAGCTTCGTGTTGCGCCAGGGCCGCTTCACGCCTGCCCAGCAGCGCGCGTTCGACGAACGCTGGCCGCGCTTCGGCATCGACTACAACGGCCAGCCGCGTGATCTGGACGCCACCTTCGGCCGCCCGGCGCACAAGGTGCTGGAAATCGGCTTCGGTAACGGTGCCGCGCTGCGCTTCGCCGCCCAGCATGATCCGTCGCGTGACTACATCGGCATCGAAGTGCACGCGCCCGGCGTGGGCCGGCTGCTGAACGCGCTGGCCGACGACAACGCCGACCACGTGCGCCTGTACCACCACGATGCGGTGGAAGTGCTGCAGAACGAGATTGCCGATGGCGCGCTGGATGAAGTGCGCATCTACTTCCCGGACCCGTGGCACAAGAAGCGCCACAACAAGCGCCGCCTGCTGCAGCCTGCATTTGCCGAGCTGCTGGTGCGCAAGCTGCGCCCGGGCGGCCGCCTGCACTGCGCCACCGACTGGGAAGACTACGCCGAGCAGATGTGGGACGTGCTCGACGCCACCGCTGGCCTGGTCAACCGCGCCGGCCCGCGTGGCAGCGTGCCGCGCCCGGACTGGCGGCCGCAGACGCACTTCGAGACCCGCGGCCAGAAGCTCGGCCACGGCGTCTGGGACCTGCTGTACGACCGCACCTGACGATCGCCTGAGGACACCGCGCCCCACATGGATACCGCGCTGACGCTGACCAACGACATGAAGCTCGTGCTCGGGCTGGTCGGCTTCACGATGGCGATGTTCCTGTTCGAGCGCATCCGCGCCGACGTGGTCGCGCTGGTGGTCCTGGTGGTGCTCGGTGTCACCGGGCTGATCGCGCCGGAGGAAATCTTCGGCGGCTTCTCCGGTAACGCGGTGATGAGCATCATCGCCACCACCATCCTCGGTGCGGGCCTGGACCGCACCGGGGCGCTGAACCGGCTGGCCGCGTGGCTGCTGCGGCGCGGCCATGGCGTCGAGCAGCGGCTGCTGATGATGACCACGGCAATTGCCGGCCTGAATTCCTCTTTCATGCAGAACCCGTCGGTGATGGCGCTGTACCTGCCCGTTGCCTCGCGACTGGCCGCGCGCACCGGGTTGACCCTGCAGCGCCTGCTGCTGCCCATTTCGGCGGCAATCGTGATGGGTGGTGCGCTGACCATGGTCGGCAATTCACCGCTGATCCTGCTGAACGATCTGCTGGCCTCGGCCAACAACAACCTGCCTTCCGGCCTGGCCACCATCGAGCCGCTGCGCATGTTCGCACCGCTGCCGATCGGCGTGGCGCTGCTGATCGCTTCGCTGCTGTATTTCCGCTACTACGGCGACCGCAAGCTGATCGAAGAAGAGAACCTGGTCAACGACGGGGTCACGCCCGCACGCACCGAGAGCTACTTCGCCAAGACCTATGGCATCGAAGGCGATGTGTTCGAGCTGGTGGTCAGTGCCGAAAGCCCGCTGGTGGGCATGACCCTGGGCGAGGCCGAGAACCTGCACGATGCCCCGCTGCTGCTGGCCCTGAAAACCGGCAATGACACCCGCCTGGCGCCACCGGCGGAGATGCGCATCTGGGTCGGCAGCGTGCTCGGCGCGATGGGCCCGCGCGAGCAGATCAACGATTTCGCGCAGAACCAGTTCCTGCGCATGTCTTCGCGGCTGAAGCATCTGGGCGACCTGTTCAACCCCAGCCGCGCCGGCATTTCCGAGGCCGTGGTGCCGCCGACCTCGAACGTGATCGGCAAAAGCGCGGCCGACCTGCGCCTGCGCAAGGAGCGCGGCATCAGCCTGCTGGCGATCAACCGCGACAAGCAGGTGATCCGCGAGGACGTGCGCGACGTGCAGCTGCGCGCCGGCGACATGCTGGTCTTCCACAGCATCTGGACCGACCTGGCGCAGGCCGCCCGCAGCCGTGACTTCGTGGTGGTGACCGACTACCCGACCGGCGAGCAGCGCCCGCACAAGTTCAAGATCGCGATGGCGATCTTCGCCTTGACCATCCTGATCGCGCTGACCAGCAAGCTGCCGGTGGCGCTGACGCTGATGACCGGCGTGGCCGGCATGCTGCTGACCGGCGTGCTGCGCATGGACGAGGCCTACGCCTCGATCAACTGGAAGACGGTGTTCATGATGGCCGGGCTGATCCCGCTCGGCTGGGCGATGGATTCCAGTGGCGCGGCGGCATGGGTGGCCGGCCATACCATCGACAAGCTGCCCACCGGCATCCCGGTGTGGGTGCTGGAGGTGGCGCTGGCGCTGCTGACCACGGCGTTCTCGCTGGTGATCAGCCATGTGGGCGCCACCATCGTGATGGTGCCCATTGCGGTGAACCTTGCGCTGGCGGCGGGCGGCAACCCGACGGCGTTCGCGCTGATCGTGGCGCTGTCGGCGTCCAACAATCTGATGACGGCCTCCAACCCGGTGATTTCGATGATCACCGGCCCGGCCAACTACACCCCGCGCGAGATGTGGCGGGTCGGCGGACCGTTGTCACTGATCTACACCTGCGTAGTGGTGCTGATGATCAACCTGATGTTCTGAGGTTGAGGTTTGTTGGCAGGGCTGCGCCCTGCACCTGCAGAAGCAACGTCAACGTCAAAAGCTGGTTTCCTGGGGGATGGCGGGGTGGGTCCGGTTGCGGGGGACGCTGCAAGTCCCCCTCCGGGGCCCGGCCCAGCCGCTGGCGGCTGTGCGTTCGGGCGCTTGCGAAGCAGTGCTTCGCAAGCAAAGCGCCCTCACCCATGTAAGCTCGGTCGCCGCTTGCTCGTGTGCGCGTTCCTGCGCACACGGCAAGACCGGGGTTGGGCGTCCTGCCCAACCCGCCCGAGGCATGCCTCGGGCCCATGCGGCTCACGCCCCCGCAACCGGACCCACCCCGCCTTCGACAGATTTCTGCGATCTGTCGGAACGGCGTCGTGCACCGCTGGCGTCGTGCACCGCTTTGGTAGGTGTCGACCTTGGTCGACACAGTAGATCCACGCCATGCGTGGATGCTCGTGGATGCCTTTGTAGAGTCGAGCCATGCTCGACTGCTTCCGGCCTCAGGCCAGATAGACCTGCCCGTCGCGCACGTCCACCGGCACGGCGCGCAGGCGGTCGCCCTTGCAGGGGCCGGCGATGCAGTCGCCGCTGTCCAGCGCGAACGAGGCGCCGTGGGCGGCGCACACCAGGTGGCCCTCGCGGCTCTTCAGGAACTGGCCCGGCGCCCAGTCCAGGCGACGGCCGGCGTGCGGGCAGATGTTCAGGAACGCGCGCACCTGCGCGCCGTCGCGGTACAGCACCAGCGATTCGGCATCGCCATCAACCACCGCCTCGACCTCGGCAAACGCGCCATCGGCAATGGCATCAAGGGCGATCAGGGCAGCGGCGGCAGTCATGGCGAAGGCTCGGACAGTAAACGCGCATTGTCGCACGCCCGCTCAGGTGACTGGCTGCAACATGAACACAAGTCATTGATTCGTAATAAGCATAGGCTATATTTAACGAGTTTTTCACTCAATGACAGTGGCACCTCCCGATACTCTGGTTTCGCTGATCCCAGCCTATCGAGCCGCCATGTTCAATCGCGCATCCGCCTTCAACCAGTTCCGCACCCTGTTCGCGCCGCGCAAGCCGCGTCACCCGCTGGTGCGTGTTGCCGTGGGCCTGCTCGGCCTGGCGATCCTGGCCGCGATGGTGTTCATCGGCGTGTTCGTCGGTGCGGCGATGATCCTGGTCGGCCTGGCGTGGAAGCTGCTGGCCTCGCGCAAGCCGGGCGTTGCCCGTCCGGTCGATCCGACCGTGGTCGAAGGCGAGTACCGCGTGGTGCGCAAGCCGGTGCTGCCGGCCTCGCGTTGATCCACGGCCTCCGCGCCCGCTGACGGCGGGCGCCATGCGTTCTAGACTGCGGGCACGCCCTTCCTGGATGCCCGCATGTCCGATGTCTCCGATGTGATCCCTGCCGTAGCCCTGCCGCGTGTGCCGGTAGCCGGTGGCGGCAGCTTCCCCGTGCACCGTATCTACTGCGTCGGCCGCAACTTCGCCGACCATGCCCGCGAAATGGGCGCAGCAGTGCCGGCGGCCGACGATCGCGGCCGTCCGATGTTCTTCAGCAAGCCGGCCGATGCGATCGTGGTCGGCCACGACGATGCCATTCCCTATCCCCCGGCAACCGCCAACCTGCACCACGAAGTGGAGCTGGTGGTGGCGATTGGCCGTGACGCGCCCGTGGGCGAGCTGGCCATGGCCGACGCCGAGGCACTGGTCTACGGCTATGCCGTGGGACTGGACCTGACCCGCCGCGACCTGCAGGCCGCCGCCAAGGACAAGGGCCACCCGTGGGATGCGGCCAAGGGCTTCGATGCTTCCGCGCCGATCAGTGAAATCGTCCACGCCGAGGAAGTCGGCGACCTGGCCGCGCTGAACCTGTCGCTGGAGGTCAACGGCGAAGTGCGCCAGCAGGCGCTGCTGGACCAGATGATCTGGAACGTGCCGGAGATCCTGCACGAGCTGTCCAAGCTGTGGCAGCTGCGTGCCGGCGACCTGGTGTTCATGGGTACCCCGTCCGGAGTGGCCGCGCTGAAGCCCGGCGACCGCTTCAGTGCCCGCCTGGAAAACGTGGCCGAGCGCCACGGCGTGATCGCCGGCTGACATCACCTGCGCTACCCTGCGCGCTGTCCACTTCCCCCACCGGAGAAAAACAACAATGGGAATGCTCACCGAGTTCAAGGAATTCGCGATGCGCGGCAACGTCATCGACCTCGCCGTCGGCGTGGTGATCGGCGCGGCCTTCGGCAAGATCGTGACCGCACTGGTCGAGAAGATCATCATGCCGCCGCTGGGCATGCTGATCGGCAAGGTGGATTTCTCGCAGCTGGCCTGGACGTTGTCACCGGCCAGCATCGGTGCCGACGGCAAGGAAATCCCGGCCGTGGTGATCGGCTATGGCGACTTCATCAATACGCTGATCCAGTTCGTGATCGTGGCCTTCGCCATCTTCCTGGTGGTCAAGACGATCAACCGCCTGTCGCGCAAGCAGGAAGCCGCCCCGGCCGCACCGGCCGAGGAAGTGGTGCTGCTGCGCGAGATCCGCGACAGCCTGAAGAAGTAAGGTCGCAGAACGGTAGTGCCGGCCGCTGGCCGGCAACATCGGAACATGCGGGTGCCGGCCAGCGGCCGGCACTACCGCGACTGCACGAAGGCCCCGCCCCGGCGGGGCTTTCGCTTTGCCGGACATGGCGGAAAACAGCGTTCGCAGCAGCCATGACCTCCCGCCCATGCGCCGGGCTGAACGACTGTTAAGCTCCAAGGCTTGGTCCCTTCCCGGAGCTGTCCATGCGTCGCCGCGTCCTTGCCATCGCATCCTCCCTCGCCCTGCTGGCCGCCCCGGCCTTCGCGGCGCCGCACACCACCACCCTGCCCCCGGCGTCGCTGTCCACCGCTGCGCAGCTGCGCGACCAGGCGCTGGCCGATGACACCGGCTGGAAGGTGGTTGAATCGCTCACCACCGAAATCGGCCCGCGCATCGCCGGCAGCGAGGCCGACGCCCGCGCCGTGGCCTGGGCCGAAGCCAAGTTCAAGGCCCTCGGCTTCGACAAGGTGTGGAAGGAACCAGTGACGTTCCCGAAGTGGGAGCGCCGCAGTGAACACGCCGCGGTGACCGGCAGGAACCCGCAGCCGCTGCAGATCACGGCGCTGGGTGGCAGCCCGGGCGGCACCGTTGAAGCCGAAGTGGTCCGCTTCGCCGACCTGGCCGCACTGCAGGCCGCACCGGTCGGTTCGCTGAAGGGCAAGATCGCGTTCGTCGATTACCAGATGCTGCCGTTCCGCGATGGCCGCGACTATGGCCGTGGTGGCGCGATCCGCAGCAAGGGCCCGTCCGAAGCAATTCGCAAGGGCGCGGTCGGTTTCCTGATGCGCTCGGCCGGTACCGACTCGCATCGCGTGCCGCACACCGGCATCACCCGCTTCGACGACGGCCTGACCCCGGTGCCGTCTGCAGCACTGTCGGTGCCCGACGCCGACCAGCTGGCCCGCCTGCTGGCACGTGGCAGCACCACGGTGAAGGTGGCGCTGGACTGCGGTTGGGATGGCACCGCCACCTCGTACAACGTGATCGGTGAGATCACCGGCCGCAGCCTGCCGAAGGAAGTGGTGGTGATCGGCGGCCACCTGGATTCCTGGGATCTGGGCACCGGCGCGGTGGATGACGGCGCAGGCGTGGGCATCACCATGGCTGCGGGCCATCTGATCGGCCAGCTCAAGCAGGCGCCGAAGCGCACCATCCGCGTGATCGCCTTCGCCAACGAAGAACAGGGCCTGTATGGCGGCAAGGCCTACGCCGAGGCGCATGCCAAGGACGTGGCCCTGCACCAGCTGGCGGCCGAGAGTGACTTCGGCGCCGGCCGCATCTATGCCTTCAATACCGGTTCGCCAAACCCGGAAGGCTCGCGCGAAGCGACGAAGCAGATTGCCGAAGTGATGAAGCCGCTGGGCATCGAGTACCAGGCCGACAAGGGTGGCCCGGGCCCGGACGTCGGCCCGTTGGCCGCCAAGGGTGGCGCGTGGGCATGGCTGGCGCAGGACGGCTCGGATTACTTCCACCTGCACCACACCGCCGACGACACGCTGGACAAGATCGACCCGAAGGCGCTGGCGCAGAACGTGGCCGCGTACACCGTGTTCGCGTACCTGGCGGCAGAGGCCGATGGCAACTTCGGCAGCGAAGCCAAGGCGACCACGCCGCCGAACGAGTGATGCGGTAGCGCCGGGCCATGCCCGGCGAACGCAGCGGGAAGGGCGGTGCGAACCAAGGTTCGCACCCACCACTGCAGATCCTGCACCGGGAACCGGACGGGGTCAGATCCCTCGCCTTGGCAAGGGATCTGACCGCGCGCAGAGGTTCAATCGCGGCTGCTCGCCCACTGTGCCAGCAGCACGGCCGTGGCCGAGGCCACGTTCAGGCTCTCCACCGCGCCGCTGCCGGGAATCGAGACCTGCAGGTCGCATTCGCTGGCAAGGCTGCGGTCCATGCCCTCGCCTTCAGCGCCCATCACGTACACAAGACGCGACGGCAGCGATGCGCGGAACACGTCGTCGCCACCCTCAACGAGGGTCGCCGCCAGCCCGAAGCCGGCTGCACGCAGCTGCGCCATCGCCTGGGCGGTCTCCGGCAACTGCACCAGCGGCACCGATTCGGCGCCACCTTCGGCCACGCGTGCGGCGGCACCGGACAGCGCCAGCGTGCTGCCGGACGGCAGCAGCAGCGCCTTGACGCCGAAGTGCGCGGCCGAGCGCAGGATCGCACCGAAGTTGTGCGGATTGCCGACACCGTCCAGCCACAGCGCCAACGCCGGGCCTTCGCCCAGATCCTCCAGCCACTGCGCCAGCGGTACGACAGGCGCGCGCAGCACGTCGGCCACCAGGCCTTCGTGGTGCGTGGTAGCGGCCAGTTTGTTGAGGTCGCCCTCCTCCACCACGCGGTAGCCCACACGGTTGGCCACGCACCACTTCAACACAGGCTGCATGCGCGGAATCAGCGCGTCCACCAGGTACAGCTTGCGCAGCGCCTGCGGGCGCTTGGCGAACAGGGCCTGCACGGCGTTCCAGCCATACAGGCGCAGTTCGTCATTGCCACGCCCCGGCGGTGGCGGGGTGCCGCCCTCACGCGGTGGCAGCGGGGTGGCCCGCGGCGGTCGCGACGACGGGCGGCGGGCGTTCTTCCAGGGATCATTCACTACGGGACAACTCCAGCTTGCGTTGACGCCAGAAATCGGCGTTCTTGATGCCCAGGGCATCGGGGTCGAAAATCGGATCCAGGCCCAGCTTCTTCTGCCGCTCGTAATCGCGCAGGGCCAGCATGGCCGGCTTCTGGATGATGAGGATGGCAATGATGTTCAGCCAGGCCATCAGGCCCACGCCGATGTCACCCAGCGCCCAGGCCAGGGTTGCATTATGGAACGCGCCGAACACGACCATGCCGATGATGCCCAGGCGCAGCACCAGCACGGTCAGCGGGCGCTTCTTGTTGTGGTTGACGTAGGTCAGGTTGGTTTCGGCCATGTAGTAATAGGCCATGATCGTGGTGAAGGCGAAGAAGAAGATCGCGATCGACACGAACGCCGAGCCCCAGCCCGGCAGCACGGCTTCCACACCCGCCTGGGCGTAGCCCGCGCCTTCCGGAATGCCGGCCAGGCCCTGGAAGATCGGCGGGGCGCCGGCACCTGCCGGCGAGTACACGTTGTAGGTGCCGCTGGCCAGGATCAGGAACGCGGTGGCGGTGCACACCATCATGGTGTCGAAGTAGATGGCGAAGGCCTGCACGTAGCCCTGCTTGGCCGGGTGCGAGACTTCCGAGGCGGCTGCCGCGTGCGGGCCCGAGCCCTGGCCGGCTTCGTTTGCGTAGATGCCGCGCTTGATGCCCCACTCCACCGCCAGGCCCATCATCGCGCCGAACGCGGCGTGGGTGCCGAAGGCGCTGCTGAAGATGATGCCGAACATCTCCGGCACGCGATCGTAGTTGATGATCATGATGACGATGGCGGTCAGGATGAAGGCTGCCGCCATGAACGGCACCACCACTTCGGCGAAGTTGGCGATGCGCTTGACGCCGCCGAAGATCACCACGCCCAGCAGCAGCGCCACCACGATGCCGATGCCCAGCTTCAGCGCCTGCACCGACTCCATGCCCATCGTCTGGCCATCCAGCGGACCACACAGCGCGGTGCCACGGCAGGCGTTGATGATGCTGTCGGCGATGGCGTTGGCCTGCACGCCCGGCATCAGGAAACCGGCGGCAATGATCGTGGCAATAGCGAAGACCAGCGCGTACCACTTCAGGCCCATGGCCTTTTCGATGTAGTACGCCGGGCCACCACGGTAGCGGCCTTCGGCGTCCTTGGTCTTGTAGATCTGTGCCAGCGTACATTCCACGTACGAGGTGGAGGCGCCGAGGAAGCCCATCACCCACATCCAGAAGATCGCACCGGGGCCGCCGAAGGCGATGGCGGTGGCCACGCCGGCGATGTTGCCGATACCCATGCGCCCGGCCATCGACATGGCCAGGGCCTGGAAGGACGACACACCGGCGTCGGATTTCTCACCCTTGACGGTGAGGCGGCACATCTCGAGGAAGCCGCGGACCTGCATGAAGCGCGTGCGCAGGCTGAAGAACAGGCCGGCGCCCAGGCACACGAAGATCAGTGCCTTGCTCCAGATGATGCTGTTGATGAAATGTACGGTAGCTTCCACGCGCGCTCTCTCCAGTCGGCGGGTTGTGAGGACGTCCCGTCGGCTGGAGGGGACCGGTCGATTCTCCCTGATCGAAGGCCGCTGCGGTAGCGCTGTGTTGTAGAGCCGAGCCCATGCTCGGCGTGGTGATGACGGCGGCTGAGCACGGCCTCGGCTCTACCGCGGCCGGCCCGCGTGTTCAGGGCAGCTGCGTGCGCACCCGGGCGAAGCGGCGCAGGTCGTGCAGCACCCCGCGCTTGTAGACCGCGCAGCGGTCCACGCCTTCTTCCTGGAAGCCGTTCTTTTCCAGCACCCGGGCCGAGCCGAGGTTGAAGTCGACCACCCCGGCCTGCAGCCTGAACAGGCGCAGCTCGTCCATCACCCAGGGTGCGAACAGGCCGACCACCCGGGTCATCAGCCCCTGGCCCCAGTAGGCCTGGCCCAGCCAGTAGCCCAGTTCCGCCATGTGCCCGCGCTCGGCACTACCCTGCTGGGCCCCGACGCTGCCGCAGGCCTGGCCGTCGATCTCGATGGCCAGGTTCAGGGTGCCAGGGGCCAGCACGCGACCGGCGAGGAAGGCCTCGCCATCCTCGCGCGTGTACGGGTAAGGGAAACGATCACGCAGGCCCCGCGATACCTCGGCGTCGTTGGCATGGCGCAGCAGCGATTCCAGATCATCCGGGCGCCAGGGGCGCAGTTGGAAGCCGTCGCCTCGCAGCACGGTGGTCGGATCAGGCATGCCCACCCACCGACGGCGACTCCGCCTCCTGCTTCTCCAGCTCGCGCTTCACCGCTTCCGGCGAGCGCGTGTACGGCGCCAGCCGCGCGTAGAACGCCGGCACCACGAACAGCGACAGGAACGTCGAGAGGGTCACACCGAAGATGATCACGATGCCGATGGTGCCACGGCTGGCCGAACCGGGGCCACCGGCCACCACCAGCGGAATCGCGCCGACCACGGTGGCGATCGAGGTCATCAGGATCGGGCGCAGGCGCACCATCGCCGATTCGATGATCGCCTCGCGCACGGTTCTTCCGTCGTCACGCAGCTGGTTGGCGAATTCAACAATGAGGATGCCGTTCTTCGCGGCCAGGCCGACCAGCATGACGATGCCGATCTGGCTGAACAGGTTCACGGTACCGCCACTCACCCACAACCCGACCAGCGCGCCGAGCACGCCCAGCGGCACGGTCAGCATGATGGTGAGCGGGTGGATGAAGCTCTCGAACTGCGCGGCCAGCACCAGGTAGACCACCAGCAGCGCCATGGCGAAGGTCAGCAGCACCGCGCCACCGGCACTCTGGTATTCGCGCGATTCGCCCTTCCAGTTCACCTGTGCGTACTGCGGCAGCTCCTCGCGCGTGACCTGCTGCGCCCAGGCAATGGCTTCACCCAGCGGATAGCCCGGCGCCAGGCCCGCGTTGATGGTGATCGAGCGCAGGCGGTTGAAGCGGTTCAGGGTGCCGGCCTCGGCCACCTCACTCAGCGTGACCAGGTTGGACAGCGGCACCAGTTCGCCGGACGTCGCGCGCACGCGGATGGCGGCCAGGTCGGCCGGGCTGGCACGGCCATCGCGACCGGCCTGCACCAGCACGTCGTACTCTTCGCCGTTGTCGACGAAGGTGGTGACGCGGCGCGAGCCCATCATGGTTTCCAGTGCCGAACCGATCGCGGTGACCGGCACGCCGAGGTCGGCCGCACGCTGGCGGTCGATGTTGACCCGCATCTGCGGCCGCGTTTCCTTGTAATCCGAGTCCGGGCCGACCAGGCCGGGGTTGTCGGCCATGCGCAGCAGGATACGGTCGCGCCACTGCGCGATCTCGGCATATTCCGGGCCGCCCAGCACGATCTGGAACGGCTGCCCGCCGCTGCGCACCAGGCCACCGCCCACCTGCGTACGCACGCGCACGCCGCGGATGGTGTCCAGTTCCTTCTGCAGTTCGTTGGCCACTTCCGGCGTGCCTTCGCTGCGCTGGCGCCACGGCTGCAGGAAGATGCTGACGCGGCCGGTGTGCATTTCCTCGCTGGCACCCCAACCACCGGGCACGCGTGGATTGGCGCGCACGATCGGTTTGTCCGGGCCAACATGCGGTGCCAGCATCGATTCCACCTGCTGCACCTGCTGCACGGTGTAGTCGTAGCCGGCGCCTTCCGGGCCATCGATCATGATCTGGAACGAACCGCGGTCTTCGGCCGGCGCCAGTTCCGACGGCAGCAGCTTGAGCAGGCCCCAGCTGGCGGCCAGTGCGGCCACCATCACCAGCAGGTAGATCCAGGTGCGGTCCACGTGGTGGTCGAGCACCCGCCCATAGGCCCCGGCCAGGCGTTCCAGGTTGCGGTTGATGAAGCCATGCAGGCCACGCGGTGCCTGCCCGGTATGCGGCTTGAGCAATTTGGAGGCCATCATTGGCGTCAGCGTCAGCGCCACAAAGGCGGACAACGCCACCGCCGCCGCCAGCGCCACCGCCAGTTCGCGGAACAGGCGCCCGGTATTGCCTTCCAGGAACCCGACCGGCAGGAACACCGCCACCAGCACCGCGGTGGTGGCGATCACCGCAAAGGCGACCTGCGTGGTACCGCGTTTGGAGGCGACCAGCGGGGGTTCGCCCAGGTCGATGCGGCGCTGCACGTTCTCCACCACCACGATCGCATCGTCCACCACCAGGCCGATGCACAGCACCAGGGCAAGCAGGGTCAGCAGGTTGATCGAGAAGTCGAACGCATACAGCGCGATGAATGCCGCGACCAGGCAGACCGGCACCGTCACCGCCGGAATCAGCGCAGCGCGGAAGCTGCCGAGGAACAGCCAGATCACTGCCAGCACCAGGATCATCGCCTCCACCAGCGTGGCGTAGACGCGGTCCACCGCGGCTTCGATGAAGGTGGTGTTGTCGAAGGCAACGAAGATCTGCGTGCCCTTGGGCAGGGTCAGCGCGACCCGTTCGGCTTCAGCGCGCGCAGTACGCGCCACGTCCAGCGAGTTGGCGGTGGAGGTCTTGACGATGCCCAGGCCGATGCCCGGCTCGCCGTTGCTGCGGTAGTACGCGCGGCGCTCGGCCGAGGCCAGCTCGATCTTCGCCACATCGCCCATGCGCACCACGTAACCGTCACGACCCTTGCCCAGCGGGATGGTCGCGAAGTCTTCGGGCTTGATGTAGTTGCGCTCCACGCGCAGGGTGAAATCGCGGTCGGTCGACTCGATGCGGCCGGCCGGCAGTTCCACGTTCTCGTTGCGCAGCGCGGTTTCCACGTCGCCGGTGGTCAGTCCGCGCGCCGCCAGCTGGTCACGGTCCAGCCAGATCCGCATCGCATAGCGCTGGCGACCGCCGATGCGGACCTGGGCCACGCCATCGAGACTGGAGAAACGATCGACCACGTAGCGGTCGGCGTAGTCGCTCAGCTCCAGCGTGTCCATGGTCGAGGAGACCATGTTGAACCAGATGATCGGGTCGGCATCGCTCTCGACCTTGGCGATCTCCGGCGGACGCGCTTCCTCCGGCATGCGGTCGGCGACGCGGCTGACCGCATCGCGCACATCGTTGGCCGCCGCTTCGATATCGCGGTTGGAGGTGAACTCGATGCTGACCTGCGAGCGGCCGTTGGTGCTGCGCGCGTTGATCGTATCGATGCCTTCGATGCCGGCCAGCGCATCTTCCAGCACCTGGGTAATGCGGCTTTCGATGACCGCGGCCGAAGCGCCGGTGTAATCCACCGATACCGAAACGATCGGCGGATCGATGGCGGGCAGTTCGCGCAGGGTCAGGCGGGTGAAGGACATCACGCCCAGCACCAGCAGCAACAGGCTCATCACCACGGCGAACACCGGCCGCTGGATGGAGATGTCGGACAGCTTCATCCGCCGTGGCCCTCGGCCGCGACCGGCGCCGGTGCATCAGCCGGCTTGGCACCCGTGGCCGGTGCCGCGTCCTTGGCTGCGACCTTCAGGCCCGGGCGCAGCTTGCCGGTGCCATCGACCACGATGCGCTGGCCCGCTTCCAGGCCCTGCCTGATCTCGACCACGCCTGCACGGCGCGCGCCGGTGACCACATCCACGCGCTCGACGCTGTCGTCGGCGGTGATGCGGTACACGAAGGTATCGCGACCGACCTGCACCACGGCGATTTCCGGAATCACCAGCGCCGGGCGCTCGGGGTGGAACAGGCGCACGTCCAGCAGCATGCCCGGGCGCAGGGCATGGTCACCATTGGCGAAGTCGGCACGTACGGTCACCGCACGGGTGGCCGGATCGATGCGTGCGTCGATGGTGCTGACCACGCCCTCGAAGGTACGGCCCGGCCACGCCACGCTGGTGGCACTGACCTTGTCACCGACGCCGAGCGCGGCCAGTTCCACTTCCGGCACCTGGAAATCGATGTGCATGTGTTCGATGTCGTCGAGCGTGGCGATCACCGTGGTCGGCGTCAGCAACGTGCCCGGGCTGACCTGGCGGATGCCGAGCACACCGGCGAACGGTGCACGCACGCGGCGGTCACCGATGTCCGACTGCATCTGCGCCACACGCGCCTCGGCGGCATCGCGGATCGACTTCTGCGTATCCAGCGTGGCGCTGGACACCAGCCGCTGCGTGGCCAGCTCGCGCTGGCGCCTGTACAGCTGGTCGGCCTCGTGGAAGGTGGCCTGCGCCTGCACCAGCGCGGCCTCCTGGGCCTGCCCGCGCAGGGTCACGATCGGCGCACCGGCGGCAACATGCTGGCCGCTTTCGAAGTGCACCTTCTCGACGATCTCGCTGACCTTGGCCGTGACGCTGATCGATTCGCGCGCCTTGGCCGTACCCAGTGCCTGCAGCGTGTCATTCCACTGCGTGGACTGCACGACCTGCGCGGTGACCGGCACCGCTTCTCCCTGCCGACGGGCGGCGGCCTCCTGTTTGCCCGCGCACCCGGCCAGCACGGCCAGGCTGAGGCCAAGGGCCAGGGTCGAAGCGATGCGAGCCAACATGAACGGTCCTGAGTGATCCACGGCCGCCGAGTGTAGGCAAGCGCCCACAGAAGCGATATGTGCCAAGCGTTTACTGGCGTGGAACCGGCGTCGCGATAGCGCCGTGAACCCGTTCCGTGCAAGGCTGACCGCAGCGGTGTCGGCATGTGTCGAGGTGTATCCAGCCGTGCACCGCAGGCGTTGCCATCGTAGAGTCGAAGCTGCCCGGCAGAGGGCGTCGGGCGGGGGCGGATCCTGGCGGGGATCCGGCCCCGGTTTTTTTTACACCCGGCGGATCAGTACCGGTAGTTCACCTTCATCCACAGGCTGCGGCCCGGCTCGTTGATGCGCACCGGGTCAGCCGGAAAACCGAAGTCGGCGCTGCCGGCCAGATTCAGGTGCTCGCTGTAGGCACGGTCGAACAGGTTGTCGACGCCCGCGCTGAGCTGCAGCTGCGAACTGAAGCGGTAAGCAGCGTTGAGCGCGAAGGTGGCGAAGCCGGCACTCGGCCCCAGGTCCTGCGCGACCACATTGCCTTGGCCATTTGCGACACGATGCTGGTGGGTCACCGCGCGCAGCAGCGCACCGGCACTCCAGCGCTGGCCTTCCCAGTTCGCGCTCAGGCGTGCTTCCAGTGGTGGCATCTGCGGCAACGGGCGATGCTGGTCGCGGTTCTCGCCCCAGGCATAGGCCAGCGTGCCGCCCAGCTTCCACTGCTCGGCCACGCTCACTTCCAGGCCCGCCTCGGCACCAGCGATACGTGCATCAACGTTGCGGGCCTGGCTCATGCCCATCATGCCGCTGCCGTGGTAGGTGAACAGGATGTAGTCCTGGATCTGCCCGGCGTACGCGGACACCCACGCCTGCACACGCGGCCCCTTGTATTGCATGCCCACATCAAGCTGGGTGGTGCGCTCGGGCTGCACGCCGGTGAACGCGTTCACTGCACCGGCCGGGCCGTGGTTGGGCGAGAACAGCTCCCAGTAGTCGGGCATGCGTTCACTGTGGCCGAGGCCGGCATACCAGGTCAGGCCGTCGGCCAGATCCTGCTCGTAGCGCAGGAAACCACTGCCAAGCCATTCCTTGCGACGCTGGCCCGCGGTCGGATTGGGCATGTTGCCCATCATTCCGCGGATCGACTGCCGCTCGTCGCGCACGCTGGCGCGATCAATGCGCAGGCCGCTGATCCAGCGCTGGTCGGTGCCGGCACCGAGGGTCAACTCGGTGAACACGCCATAGCGACGGAAGTTGGCATCGGTCTCCCACGCCGCCTGGCGATAGGTGCCGCGACCCATGCCCATGCGCCCGCGATGGCGGCTGTCTTCGCCATCCACGCCCGCCACCAGCTGCACGTCCTGCCAGCGCCACTCGGAACTGACCCGGCCGCCCTGGGTACGGCGATCCACGTTCGACGCCATCGGCATCGGCATCATGCTGTTCGGGTTCGGCGTGCGCAGCGTGTAGTTGTCCATCACATGGTCGGCGTTGTTGTAGTACACGTTGGCCTGCAACGTGTCCCATGCCCCCGGCAGGTTGCGCTTCTCGAAACGCGCCGCGTAGCTGGTGCGTTCGAACGCGGCACCGTCCATGCCACGGCCCGCGTAACGCGCGATCGCATCACCGGCACCGGCGGAAATTTCCAGCAGCGTGTCGGCATCCGGCGTCCAGCCGATGGCCACGTCGCCGTTCCACTTGCGCCACTTCGACGGCACCACGTCACCGTGGCCGTCCTTGTAGTCATCGGCTTCGGAACGGTTGCCGCTGGCGCGTACGTAGCCGGTCGGGTTGCCCAGGGTCAGGTCCAGCACCTGGTCGTTGCGGTTGCGCGAACCGACCAGCGCACTGGCATCGGCACGCAGGCCCGGCTCCTCGAAGCGCGGCGTATCGCGCTCGAAACGCACGGTGCCGGCCGACGCGCCCGCCCCCCAGCGCACGCTCTGCGGGCCCTTGATGATGGTCAGCCGGTCGAAGCTTTCCGGCGCGATGTAGGACAGCGGATTGTCCATGCGCGACGGGCAGGCACCGATCAGGTTGCCATCGTTGCTGAGGATGTTCAGGCGCGAACCGAACATGCCGCGCAGCACCGGGTCACCGTTGGTGCCGCCGTTGCGGATGGCGGAAAAACCGGGAACGGTCTTCAGGTAATCGGCACCGTCGCTGGCCGGCACCGGCTGCCGCGGCAGGCGCGGATCGGTCACCCAGTGCAGCGGGGACGACGGTGCGGCGGCGGTGACCACCATCGTGTCGAGGGTACGCGCCTCTTCGGCAGGCGCAGCGTGGGCCAGTGACGCGGCCACGGCCAGGCCAAGGGCAACCGGCAGGCGCGCGCAGGCGCCCGCGGGGCGGGAAGTCATTTTCATCGGAACAGCTCCAAAGTACGCACGCGCGCACGGCGCCCGGTCAGGCGTCGTGCGGCAGATTCGATAGGGATATCAGCGGACGAAGGAGAGGCGCGGCGGCCCGCGCGCGGCATGCGCCGGCCAACGCAGCGCCGGCAGCACCTGCTGCGACCACGGGAACACCAGCCGCGGCCGCCACAGCTGCGGCAACAGCAGCACCAGCACCGCCAGCCACGGCAGCAGGCGCATGGCCAGCACGCAGTATTCGCAGGCTTCGCCGTGCATGGCGTGGGGGTCGGGCGGGCGGCTGGGCGCGGCCGGCGCGGCGCCGTGCTGATCGTGCCCGGCCATGGCCATGTCGTGCATGTCATGGCCCATGGCGGCGTGGTCCATGCCTGCCATCGCGGCATGCTCCATCGGCTGCGCCTGCAGCGCGCGGCTGACCAGCGGCGCAAGCACCATCAGCAGCGTCGCCAGGACGGCGAGCTGGAGCAGGAGGCGCTGCGGGCGGGACAGGCGGGTCACCCCGCTAGTGTAGAGCCGGGTCCAGGGTTGCCCGTGCGACGAACCGTCGCAGGAGGGGTTTTTCGGCAGGGCTGCGCCCTGCACCCGCAGAGGCCACGTCCACGGCAAGAGCCGAAGCAACATCAAAAGCTGGCTTCCTGTGGGTAGGCGGGGTGGGTCCGGTTGCGGGGGCCGCTGCAAGTACGTCCATGTAAGCTCGGTCGCCGCATCCATGCGGCTCACGCCCCCGCAACCGGACCCACCCCGCCTTCGAGAGATTTCTGCGATCTGCAGTAGATCCACGCCATGCGTGGATGAATCTCCATCGGAATCGAACATTTCGAACTGGAATCGAAAAGCATCCACGCATGGCGTGGATCTACCGTGTCGACCAAGGTCGACACCTACCAACAGCCGCCGGAATCTGTCAGAGGTGGGGCGGTGTCGGAGTGCGGGGTGTCAGCCGCATGGATGCGGCTGCCAAGCCTACAGGGACGTACTTGCGGCGTCCCCGCACTCCGACACCGCCCCCCACCCCACGCAATGCCAGCTTCTGCTGTTGCTTCTGCTGTTGCTGTTGCTGTTGCTTCTGAGGTTGCCGGCCAGCGGCCGGCACTACCGCAGGTGCAGGGCTGCAAGCCCTGCTCGACCAACCCCTCACACCGTGATGGTCTGGGTCAGTGACTCCCACGTCGGTGGCACCGGCCACGCCGCCGCCTGGTTGCCATCCAGCACCCTGCGCAGATCACGCGGATCGATCTGCGGTGCCAGCACGTGCACCAGCTCCAGCGCGTAATCACGCAGCACGCGATCGCGAGGCAGCACCGCCCAGGCAATGCACTCAGTGATCGGCTCCGGGGCCGGCCACGACCTCAGGTCTTCGTCGTTGGAACTGACCGCCATCTCCGCCAGCAGGCCCACGCCCAGACCGGTACGCACGTAGGTCTTGATCAGGTCGGCATCGAGCGCGGTCAGCGCCAGATCCGGCACCAGGCCGTTCGCAGCAAAGGCGCGCTGCAACGAGGAATTCGGCCGGGTCGAGGATTCGTAGCTGATCAATGGCTGGCGGGCCAGCGCGGCCAGGTCTGGGGCGCGGCCGGCGCGGTCCAGCGGGTGGCCCTTCGGTACCACCACCAGGCGTCGCCAGCGGAACAGCGGCACCGCGATGCCATCGGTGGGCTCACCGCCAGCGGTGCTGATGATCGCAATATCGGCATCACCCTGGTTCAAGCGGTCAAGCGCGTCGGCTTCGCCGGCCTGCTGCAGGTGCACGCTCACCTGGGGATAGGCCTGCTTGATCGCTGCCACCGCCGGCGGCAGCACGAAGCGCGCCTGGGTGTGGGTGGTGGTCAGGATCAGCTGGCCCTGGCTCTCGCGGCGCTGGTTGGCCGCGTAGGTGCGGATGTTGTTGGCCTCGGCCAGCACCGCACGAGCGCGGGCGATGACCTCGGTGCCGGCCGGGGTGACCGACTCCAGGCTGCGGCCCTTGCGCACGAACAACAGGAAACCCAGCTCGTCCTCCAGCTGCTTGAGCTGCTTGGACAGGCCGGGCTGGGTGGCGTGCACGCGCGAGGCGGCCAGCGTGATGTTCAGCTCGGCGTCGGCGATGGCAACCAGGTAGCGCAGCTGGGTCAGCGTCATGGGAGGCAGGCGGCGTGGGGCGGAGGTCCACTCTAGGGTCAATTGCCGTCACCAGCTTATAACCAAAGGTTGTTTAAGAAAGGTATCTGGTCATTTCCGGGCGTCATATGCCGGCGCTACGGTCAGCCGGCAGCCGCTGGCCTGAACAGCCAGCCCTCCCCCCTTCGCCCGCCGAAGCCCGGCGCGGCCCCGTTTCCGGAGCGCTTCCATGGCCCTGTACGACTCCATCCTCGATACCGTCGGCAACACCCCCATCGTCAGGCTGCAGCGCCTGGCGCCCGCGCAGGTCAGCGTCTACGCCAAGGTCGAGTCGTTCAACCCGGGCGGTTCGGTGAAGGACCGTCTGGCGCTGGCGATCATCCTCGACGCCGAGGCACGCGGCCTGCTCAAGCCGGGCGACACCATTGTCGAAGCCACTTCAGGCAACACTGGCGTGGCACTGGCGATGGTCGCCGCCGCGCGCGGCTACAAGTTCGTGGCCACCATGGTCGAGACCTTCTCGGTGGAGCGCCGCAAGCTGATGCGCGCCTATGGTGCCAAGGTGATCCTGACCCCGGCCGCCGAGCGCGGCAGCGGCATGGTGCGCAAGGCGGCCGAACTGGCCGAGCAGCACGGCTGGTTCCTGGCCAGCCAGTTCGCCAACCCGGCCAACCCGGCCTATCACCGCAACACCACCGCCGCCGAGATCCTGCGCGACTTCGCCGGCAAGCGGCTGGACTACTTCGTCAGCGGCTGGGGCACTGGCGGCACGCTTACCGGCGTGGGCGAAGTGCTGAAGGTCGCGCGCCCGCAGACCCGTATCATCGCTACCGAACCGGCCGGTGCCGCGCTGCTGAAGGGCGATGACTGGAAGCCGCACAAGATCCAGGGCTGGACCCCGGACTTCGTGCCGGACGTGCTCAACCGCGATGTGGTGGACGAACTGGTCTCGGTCGAAGATGACCGCGCGATCGCCACCGCGCGTCGCCTGGCTGCGGAGGAAGGCATCTTCGTCGGCATTTCCGCCGGCGCCACCGTGGCCAGCGCGCTGGACGTGGCCGCCCGCGCTGAACCGGGCTCGGTGATCCTGGCAATGCTGCCCGATACCGGCGAGCGCTATTTCTCCACACCGCTGTTCGCCGATGTGAATGAGGGTTCCGACGACGACTGGCTGGCCGGCCTGCCGTGATGCATCGGGTCGGATCCCTTTCCTGCAGGGAAAGGGCTCTGACCCGGTTTGCCAGAACCATGGATCGCAGGGGTCAGAGCCTTTTCCGTGCGGGAAAAAGCTCTGAGCCCTTTCTGCTTCAGCCTGCGTGAAGGCGTCGCCCGCCATCGTGCGTGAAGGCCGTCGGATCGCAGCGCGTGAGACGGTCATGACGCAGTATCGATGCCCTGTCCCCTACCGTGGGAACAGCCGGCGCAGATGCTGCGCGGAACACCTCACAGGCAGGAGACGGACGCATGAAGATCGAAGTTTGGCAGGGCGATATCACGACCCTGGCGGTGGATGCGATCGTCAACGCGGCCAATGAAACACTGCTCGGCGGCGGCGGCGTCGACGGCGCGATCCATCGCGCTGCCGGGCCGGCATTGCTGGCCGAGTGCGAGCAGTTGCCGGAGCTGCGTCCGGGCGTGCGTTGCCCAACCGGCGAAGTGCGCGCCACCGACGCTTACGCATTGCCTGCGCGGCATGTACTGCACACGGTGGGCCCGGTCTGGCACGACGGCCAGCGCGACGAACCGGCATTGCTGGCCAACTGCTACTGGAAATCGCTGCAGTTGGCCGAGTCGCTGGGCGTGAAGTCGATCGCGTTCCCGGCGATCAGCTGCGGTGTGTATGGCTATCCGCTGTACCAGGCCGCGCAGATCGCAGTGACGGAAACACTGGCGTGGCAGCGCAGCCATGCACAGCCGATGCGCATCGTGCTGGTGGCGTTCAACACTGCTACGGCGAAGGCCTACCAGCAGGCATTGAGCGCCGCGGGACAAAGCACGGACAACGAACCGCGCGGGTCGATGCTGCCGCCTCTGGGCGATGCGGGCTTCGCCGCTGCGCACTGAACCGCAGCGCTTCCGGTAAAAGGAAAGGCCGGGCATTGCCCGGCCTTTCCCGTTGCGGCCTTGAGGTCATCCACGCTACGTGTGGATCACCTCAACGGCTGGCTGCTTCCACCGCAGCAGCGGCGTCATCGGCCACGGCAGCAGCTGCATCCGCAGCGGCGCGTGCGGCCGAGGCGGCAGCACCGTCGGCGCTGGCACCTTCGACCTGCACGCGCACTTCCACCAGGCCCGCACCGTTGTTCAGGCTGGACACGTCGACGGTGTAGTGACCGGCCGGCAGCGTCTCTTCCAGGCGTGCATTGGTGCCATTGCCACCGTCGTCGTCGGTCAGCTCGACGGCGCCGCCGACCACGCGCAGCACGGTATCGACCTGGCTGGAAATCGCATCCAGGCGCACGTCGGCCGGACGATCCAGGGTCAGCAGGAAGCGGCGGCGGCCTTCGTTGTCCAGCATGGTGTACGCGCTGCCCGACTTCGGCAGTGCCGTGCCATCGCGATCCACCAGGTTGCCTGGCAGTTCAATGCGGGTGGCCGACAGGGTGAACATGCCATTGACGCCGTCGCCGAGGCCGCGTGCAGTCAGGGTGTACTTGCCCGGCTTCAGCGAGAGGTTCAGGCGCGAGTTGGTGCTGTCGCCGCCATCATCGTTCTCGGCATCCACGCCCTGGCCGGACAGCTTCAGCACCGGATCGAAGACATCCGAGACCAGGCGGATCTCGTACAGGCCCGCCTTCTCCACCTGCAGGGTGTAGTCCTGCGAGTTGCTGGCCAGCATGTCGACGATCTCACCACTGCCCACCAGCGGCTTGCCGTCGTACGGCTTCAGCTTCTCGGCGCGCAGGCGGTACGGACCAAAGGCACTCGGACCGTTGGCGTTGACCGCCACCTGGTAGGTGCCGCCACCGTTGGCACGGAAGGCCAGCGAGACATCGCCTTCGCGTTCGTAACCGGTATTGCTGGTGGACACCAGGCTGCCGTTGTTGAACACGGCGATCGAACCGGTCAGTGCGCCGGTGAGCTTCAGGCCGACCAGTTCCCTGTCTTCCAGCTTGATCTGGTACAGCTGGTGATGGCTGCCGTCGTTGAAGTTGATGCCGCTGCGCGAGGTGATCTCGCCGGACACCGGCTTGTCGAAATCGAGCGACGCGGCCTTGCCTGCGTCACCACCGCCACCGATGCGGTTGCAACCGCCGGCGATCAGGACCGTGGCGACGGCCAGTGTGATTGCTGCCAAACGCATGTTTTTTCTCCTTGGCCTTCCATGTATGTCCCGCACACCGGCCCGGTGCGTGGGGGCGGAAAAGATACCCGCAAAAGCAAACGCCGGCGTGATGCCGGCGTTGCCCTGTTCATCCTGCGATGGGACGGATCAACCGTTCCACTTGCCCAGCGCGGCCAGGCCGTTGTCCTTGGCGCGCTCGTACACGGTCTTCTGGGCGGCAGCGTAGTTGCCCTTCATGTCCTTGGCCCACAGCTTCAGCGCGGCCTGCTGCATGGCGCGGCCGTAGGAGAAGCTCAGCGGCCACGGCAGGTTGCCCAGCTGGTTCATCGCGTTCAGATGCTCGGTGGACTGCTCGTCGCTCTGGCCACCGGACAGGAACACCACGCCCGGCAGGATGGCCGGCACGGTGCTCTTCAGGCACATCACGGTCGACTCGGCCACTTCCTCGACGTCGGCCTGCTCATCGCAGCCCTTGCCGGAGATGACCATCGAGGCCTTCAGGATGGTGCCTTCCAGCAGCACGTTCTGCTGGTAGAGCGCGTCGAACAGCGAACGCAGGGTGGCTTCGGTGACTTCGTAGCAGGTCTCGATGTCGTGGTCGCCGTCCATGATCACTTCCGGCTCGACCATCGGCACCAGGCCACATTCCTGGCACAGGGCGGCATAGCGGGCCAGCGCATGGGCGTTGGACTCGATGCAGGTGCCCGACGGAATGCTCTCGCCGATGTTGATCACCGCGCGCCACTTGGCGAAGCGCGCACCCAGCTTGTAGTACTCCTGCAGGCGCTCGCGCAGGCCGTCCAGGCCTTCGGTCACCAGCTCGCCCGGGCAGCCGGCCAGCGGGTGCGCACCCTTGTCCACCTTGATGCCCGGAATCATGCCGTGGTCGGCCATGTACTTGGCGAACGGCACGCCGTCCTTGGTCGACTGACGGATGGTTTCGTCAAACAGGATGGCGCCGGAGATGTGCTCGTTGAGCTTCGGCGTGGTCAGCAGCAGTTCGCGGTAGGCACGACGGTTCTCCTCGGTGTTCTCGATACCGACGCCTGCGAAACGCTTGGCGATGGTAGCGGTGGATTCGTCGATCGCGATGATGCCCTTGCCCGGGGCAACCATGGCCTGGGCGGTTTCAGCCAGCTGTTCGATGCTCATGTACTTCCTGTGGCGGGTGCGGGAAAAACGTAAGTATAGCCCCGCCGCCCGTTGCACCGACGTGCAGGGCAGTCTGGAAACGATTCCAATGTCCGCACCGGACAGGCGATGTCCTGTTGCGCCGGGTCACGCCCCCTTCGGGGATCTGACCCCGGGTCGGACCCGCGCAGCGGCTCCGACCCGGGGCCGCCTGGGTTTACAGATCGCCCAGGCCGCTGGCGCGCCCGTCTTCGCCCACTTCCAGCAGGCGCAGGGTGTTGGTCGCGCCCAGGGTTTCCATGTGCTCACCGCTGGTGAACACGACGCGGTCACCGGCCTGCAGCAGTTCGGCTTCCACCAGCAGGCGGATGCTGCCGCGTGCGGCTTCACGCGGGGTCAGGCCACGGCTGTCGAAGTTGATCGGGTAGACATCGCGCATCAGCGCCATCTGGCGGCGTGCACCGTCGTGGCGGGTGACCGCGAACACCGGCGCCTTGGCGCGGAAACGCGACAGGTAGCGGGCGGTGCCACCGGATTCGGTCATCGCCACGATCGCGCGCACGCCCACGTGCTGCGACAGGAACATGGTGGCCATGGCAATGGCCTGGTCGGCACGTTCCAGGTTGCGCGGCGAGGCGTTGAAGTCGGTCTCGGTCTGGAACTGGCGCTCTGCACCCAGGCAGATGCGCGCCATCGCTTCCACGGCCTTGACCGGCCAGGCACCGGCAGCGGTCTCGGCCGACAGCATCACCGCGTCCGTGCCATCGATGACCGAGTTGGCCACGTCCAGCACTTCGGCACGGGTCGGGATCGGGCTTTCGACCATCGACTGCAGCATCTGCGTGGCGGTGATCACCACCTTGTTCTGCGCCAGCGAGGCCTTGATGATCTTCTTCTGCAGGCCCGGCAGTTCGGCATCGCCGATTTCCACGCCAAGGTCGCCACGGGCCACCATCACCACGTCGCTGGCCTCGACGATCTCTTCCAGGTTCTCGATCGCCTCGGTGCGCTCGATCTTCGACACCAGCGCGGCATCGCAGCCGTGCGAGCGGGCGATCTCACGCGCGTCGTTCATGTCCTGCGCATTGCGGCAGAACGACACGGCAATGAAGTCGACACCGATCTTGGCGACGATGCCGATCAGTTCCTTGTCGCGCTCGGTCAGCGCGCCCAGCGACAGGCCGCCGCCCTGCTTGTTCAGGCCCTTGCGGTCGGACAGCACACCGTCGTTCAGTACGGTGTTGATGATGCGTTCGCCCTGCACTTCCACCACCTGCAGCTGCATCAGGCCGTCGTCGAGCAGCAGCACATCGCCCGGACCCACGTCCTGCGGCAGGCCGAGGTAGCTCACGCCCACCTGGGTGGCGTCACCCGGGCCGGCGCTGGTGCTGGCAATCAGGTCGAAGCGGTTGCCCGCCTTCAGCTGTACCTTGCCTTCGGCGAAGCGCTCGATGCGGATCTTCGGGCCCGGCAGGTCGGCCAGGATGCCGACTTCCACGCCCACGCGGGCCGCGGCAGCGCGCACTTCGGCAGCACGCTTGGCCTGGCCGGAGGGATCGCCATGGCTGAAGTTCAGGCGCACCACGTTGACGCCGGCGCGGAACAGATCCTCCAGCACGCCCGGCGGATCAGTGGCCGGACCGAGGGTGGCAAGGATCTTGGTGCGACGCTGACGCTCGAACATGGTGAATGGGCCTCTCCCGATAAAGAACGGAAATTAGCACATCCTTCACGCCGCATGTATACGGTTACAGCCTTGTGCTGCCTGACTTCGCGGGTCATGGAACGGACATCGTCCGGACATACGCTGGCGCAGGGTGGCGGTAGCGCCGGGCATGGCCCGGCGTTACCGATCAACGGCGCATCACGCCAGCAGCGTTTCCAGCTGCGCCGGCTCACGGGCCAGCTGCCCGGCACCGGCTTCGGTGAGTTCGGCCTCACCGCCAAAGCCCCACAACACACCGACGCTGCGCAGTCCATGGTGACGCGCGCCTTCAATGTCCATGCGGCGGTCGCCGATCATCCAGCACTGCGCGGGCTGCACCTGCAGCCGACGCAGCGCCTCACCGACCAGTTCTGGCTTGTGGCTGCGCGAGCCATCCAGGGTTGAACCGACGATCTCCTCGAACAGCCCACCGAACGGCAGGTGGGCAAGGATGCGGCGCGCGTGCGGCTCGTTCTTGGCAGTGACCACCGCCAGGCGATGGCCACGACCATGCAGCGTGCGAAGGGTGTCTTCCACCTGCGGGTACACCGTGTGCTCGCGCCAGCCCTCGACGTCGAAGCGCTCACGGTAGTAGCCCACCGCCTGTTCCACCCGCGCCGGTTCACCGAACAGCGGCGCGAAGGTGGTGCGCAGCGACGGACCGATCCAGCCCAGCAGGGTCTCCTGCGGTGGCACCGGATGGTCCATCTTCTGCAGCGCATAGGCGATGCAGGCGGTGATACCCACCTGCGAATCGATCAGCGTGCCATCCAGGTCGAAGAACAGGACATCCTTGCTGCGATCGGCACTCATGCGCCGCGCGCGTCGAGTGCGGCCACCGCCGGCAGGGTCTTGCCTTCCAGGAACTCCAGGAACGCGCCGCCACCGGTGGAGATGTAGCTGACCTGCTGGGCGATATCGAACTTGTCGACCGCGGCCAGGGTGTCGCCGCCACCGGCGATGGAAAATGCCGGCGAACTGGCGATGGCACGGGCCAGCGCTTCGGTGCCCTTGCTGAAGGCCTCGAATTCGAACACACCGACCGGACCGTTCCAGACCACGGTACCGGCCTTCCCGATCAACTGCGCGTACTGCGCCGCGGTCTGCGGGCCGATGTCCAGGATCAGGTCGTCTTCGGCAACGGCGTCGACCGCCTTCACTTCGGCAACCGCGTCCGGCATGAACTGCTTGGCGGTGACCACGTCCACCGGCAGCGGGATATCGGCGCCACGCGCCTTGGCATCGGCCACGATCTTCTTCGCGGTGTCCAGCAGGTCCGGCTCGTACAGCGACTTGCCGACGTTGTAGCCGGCGGCAGCGATGAAGGTATTGGCGATGCCACCACCGACGATCAGCTGATCGACCTTGCCGACCAGGTTGGCCAGCAGTTCCAGCTTGGTGCTGACCTTGCTGCCGGCGACGATGGCCAGCAGCGGCGTGGCCGGTGCATCCAGCGCCTGCGCCAGCGCGTCCAGTTCGGCCATCAGCAGCGGGCCACCGGCAGCAACCGGGGCGAAGCGGATGACACCGTGTGTGGAGGCCTGCGCACGGTGCGCGGTGCCGAAGGCGTCCATCACGAACACATCGCACAGGGCGGCGTACTTCTTCGACAGGGCTTCATCGTCCTTGCCCTCGCCGACGTTCATGCGGCAGTTTTCCAGCAGCACCAGCTGGCCCGGCTGCACGTCGACACCGTCGACCCAGTCGCGCACCAGCGGAACCTCGCGACCGAGCAGCTCGGACAGGCGCTGGGCCACCGGCGCCAGCGAATCGGCTTCGCTCCACACGCCTTCCTTCGGGCGCCCCAGGTGTGAGGTGACCATCACCGCCGCGCCCTGCTCCAGCGCGCGCTTGAGCGTCGGCAGCGAAGCGGTGATGCGCTGTTCGGAGGTGATGCGGCCATTCTCGATCGGCACATTCAGATCCTGGCGGATCAGCACGCGCTTGCCGGAGAGGTCGAGATCGGTCATGCGGACGATGGACATGGGCAACTCTTTGGCTCAGGGACGGGATGCCGGGCTACGGCAGACGGCCATTGTATCGGGTGCGGGTGGTGGGAGGGCCGATGCCTGCGGCAGGCAGAGGCGCACAGCAACTGCAACAGCTACGGCAACGGCCAAAGCGCTGGCGCTTCGTGGTGCTGGGGCTGGGCCGGGGCGGTCTGGGCTGGCAGGGGGCGCCGTGAATCCGTCCATGGAGGCTTGGCAGCCGCTTGCTCGTGTGCGCTGTCCTGCGCACACGGCAAGACCGGGGTTGGGCGTCCTGCCCAACCCGCCCGAGGCATGCCTCGGGCCCATGCGGCTGACACCCCTGCCAACCCACACCGCCCCGGCTTCGACAGGTTCCTGCGGTGGAGCGGATGGCAAAGGCAAGAGCAGTTGGTGGTGTCGGATGAAGAAGGAAGGGGTGGCCGTCGAGCGAAGCGACCCGCTTCCGCTCTTGCTCTTCTTTTTCTCTTCCGTGGGTGGACGCACACGGAAACCGTCAGAGGCCGGGCGGGTGGGCTGGGCAGGGGTATCCGCGCCATGGATGGCGCGGCTAAGCCTCCAGGGAGGGATTCACGGCGTCCCCTGCCCAGCCCACCCGCCCGGCCAAGCGCAGCTTTGCAGTCGAGCAAGCTTGTATGTTCCTCCCGGCTCCTACGCGGTATGTAGGAGCCAGGGTGGAGGGACCGTCAAGCATGCATCTGCGGATACTAGCCGACAGACGAGTCGAGCGATCCCCATCCCGCACACGAACGTCGATAAAGGATCGTACGGCCCCCAAAGGGGATCGTCGATGTAGGCAAGCTAACGTCGGTGCGGTACCACCCCAGCCCCTTAAAGATAGCTGGGAGCCGTACAAATGTCTGATTCTCTCGATATTGGCGTGGACGTGGACTCCAAGGAGTTCGTGCCGGCAGTGGCCGACCGCAAGGCCGGCGACAGGATCGCCAACACCCAGGCCGGCATAGCCAAGTGGCTCAACACCTTGCCCCAGCGATGTCGGATTGGCATGGAGGCGACGGGGCGGTACTACGAGTTGTTGGCTCGGATGGCTGGCCAGGCAGGCCACGTTGTCTATGTGATCAATCCACGTCTGATCAAGTACTACGGCCGGGCGACGGGCTCGCGTGGCAAGACGGACGCCATGGACGCCGAAGCGATCGCCCGGTACGTGAAGAAGGAGAACGATCGCCTGCGTGAATACGTACCGCGTACCGACGAGCAGCAGCAGATGCACGATTTGCTGCGCAAGCGGCAGACGCTGGTAAAGACACGCGCGCGCCTGGAGCAATCCTTCGGGGTAAGCAAAAGTGCCCCCGGGGAGCTGTCAGATCTGTTCTGCGCTCTGGCTGGGACGCTGTCCGAGCTGGAAAGCGAACTGCAGCGCTTGGGTCGCGATGGAGAGCATGGCACGCTCTACAAGCGCCTGTTGACCATCCCTGGTATCGGCCCCGCCGTCGCCGCTCACCTGATTTACTACATGACGCGCTGGCCGTTGGCCAACGCCAACGCGTGGATCGCCTGCACCGGCCTGGATCCCCGGCCTAACGAGTCTGGCGGAAGAACGGGACGGCGTCGGCTGTCCAAACAGGGCGCGCCAGTGCTGCGCCAGATGCTCTACATGGCCGCCATGGGGCTCAAGCGGTGTCGTCGGGGGCAACCGCTCTACGACGAGCTGTCAAAACGCGGTCACCCCAGCACCGCCGTCTTCAACATCCTGGCCAGAAAGCTGGCCAGGATCGCCTGGGGTGTCTTCAAAAGCGGCCGGGACTTCGATCCGGCCATGCTGAAGGTGGGTCAAGCCTGCTTCCAGCAGGCTTGACCACGAACATAGGATCTCGACTCTACCGACGCTACGGCCACCCACGAGGGGCTGCGCCGTTCGCCGGAACCTACGCCGAAGGCGCCGGCTTCTGCCGAAGCAGACTGACCGCCAGGCCGCCAACAACCAACACACCCAGCCCCAGCAACGCCCACAGCAGCCACGACTTCCAGTCGTGCTGCGGCTTCAGTGCCGACTCACCGGCCAGTGGCTCCGGGCTGCCTTCCAGGCGCGCCAGCGTCGGCTGCCACGACGGATCATTGCGCTGCCGCAGCTCCTCGATCAGCACACCGATCGGCGCCTCCA
The DNA here is from genome assembly GCF_056482945.1 of Stenotrophomonas sp. 62841_Sma. Classification (NCBI taxonomy): domain Bacteria; kingdom Pseudomonadati; phylum Pseudomonadota; class Gammaproteobacteria; order Lysobacterales; family Lysobacteraceae; genus Stenotrophomonas; species Stenotrophomonas sp. 62841_Sma. Next base: position 3,823,630 of record NZ_CM151224.1, read on the forward strand.
TCCGGCGCGCAGTCGAGCTGCCCACCGCCAGCGCATACGGCGCCGCGCCCTGGCTCAGGAACACCAGCACTTCCGGCTGATAACCCAGACGCAGGGTTGGAGCCGTCGCCGTTTCAGCCGGATTTGCTACCAGCTTCCAGTAACGGTCGCGGTGGATGCCGCCCAGCGGTTGGGCGGCGGACTGCTGTCGCTGGCCCTGGGCGCCCTGCTGCAGCTGGTAGGCAATCCACGGTGCGCTGCGGCGCTGCCATTCCGCGCTCTCGTCATCGCGGCTGAACAATGTCCACTGCACCAGGCTGTTGTCGGTGCTGGCCACGTCAGCACGCGCCGCCGGGAAGCGGCCATCCATCTCGAAGGTGTATTCGCCCTTGCGCTTCGAGGTCGGTTCCAGCGACAGCCACTCCCACGGCAGTGTGGCCGGTGCCGGCGGCAACTCGGCCAGTACGCTGCGCAGCGTTGGCAGACGGGCATCGCCCTGCGCCAGCACACGCAGATAGCGCGCTTCACCATCCACCTGCAGACGGCGCTGCAGCAGGCGCTTGCCGGCGCGCTGCAGATCCACCAGCGGAATGTCGCGGCCAATCGCACGCCAGTGCTGCAGGTCGTCGCTGACGTCCAGCTGCACCTGTGCCTGCAACGGCTGGCCACTATCCGCCCAATCCAGCACCAGTGCCGCCAATGGTTGCTGGCCGAGCACGCTGGCATCGATCAGCCAACCGCCCTGCCCGTTCGCTACCGCACCACCACCCACACGCGCCTCGACCCGGCGTACGCGACCATCGGTATCGCGCTCGGTCAGCAACTGCAGGTCGTTGCGCTGCGCTTCGGCCAGCGGCGGCAACGCGAACCACGGCAGCTCACGCTGCACCGGCGGCTGTGCCAGCGGCTGGTCCGGCGCCAGCAAGGCCGACGGCAACGATTGGCCGGCGGCATTGAACACCTGCACATCGCCCAGGTCCGCACTACCGGCGCGACGGTAGATCGCCGGTTCCAGCACAACACGGTAGGCACCCGATTGTGCGCTGGACAACGTCAGCGGCCACTGCTCGGCGTACTGGGTACGGTAATCGGCGGCCTGTGCGGTGACGGCGGCCAGCATGCCGAACATCGCCGGCAGCAGCGCCCTGCTCCACGTCTTCATTGTTTTTCCTCCACGGTCGGCGCCGCGCTCGGCGGTGCCGGTGCCAGATAACCCACGACCGTGCACAGCAGGCCGTAGGCGATGAACGATGCGATGCCCAGCAGGTTGCCCAGGTGCTGGCGATCGACGATGACCAGCTTGGCCAGCACCACGCCCATCAGCACGGCACCCACCATCCACAACACGCGCTGGCCGCGGCGCGAGCCCCACACCCAGGCAATCACGCCGAGCACGCTCCACAGCACGGTCAGGCTGGTCTGCGCCAGGCTGAAGCGCATCATCGACGCGTTCCACGACAGGCCGCCCCACTGATGCACGCCATGCAGCACAACGCTGGTCAGCGCGACGAAGGTTGCCAATGACAGCAGCGGCATGCGGATACCCAGCAGCGCCTGCGGCGCCTGATCGCTGTACAGCCAACGCGCCAGCAGCAGCAGGCTCAGCCACTGCCCGATCTCCGCCGGATTCAGCACCGGCAGCCACAGCAGCGGCGCGGCATCGCCCGGCAACAGCTGGCCGGACAGCCAGCCGATCGACAACAGGCCGAACAGCACGCACTGCAGCGGCTGGCGCACGCGGTCGAACGCTTCACCCAGCGGCCAGCGCAGCGCATTCCAGCGCCACAGCGACAGCGCCGCCATCAGCAGCCACGGCAGGGTCACCAGCAGCGTCGTCCAGCCCTGTGCCAGATCGGCCTCGCCACCGCCCCACAGAGCCAGCAGCGAAAGCAGCGACGGCCACAGCAGCCACCACAGGAACTGCGCGATGCGTGCCACGGTATTGCCGCCTTGGCGCAGGCACAGCAGCGTGCGCACGCCCAGCACCGCGAACACTGCCCAGGCAAGCGCGCCGTAGCCGGCGAACGGCTGATGGTGCGCGTCGCTCTGTATCAGCGCCAGTGGGAAGCCCAGCGCCAGCATCGCGAGTGCGGTCATCCCCAGCGCACGCGCCGGCTGGCGGCGCTGCACCTCGGCGGCCAGCCATGCGGTCACCGCAGCCAGCACCAGCAGTGCATCCACTTCGGTGCGGTACGGGAAGAACCGGGTGATCTCGTGCACCAGGCCACCCAGCCACCACAGCAGGCCCCACAGGTAGTAGACCAGGGCAATCTCGTGGCGCTGCCTGAGCTGGTAGCTCCAGGCCGACGCGAAGCCGGCAACGGCCAGCAGCAGTGCACCGATCGCGGTCGGGTTGAGCAGGAAGCGCAGGTCCTCATGCCAGTGATCGCCACCGGCCACGAAAGCGAACGCTGCGCCCATCTGCAACAACGCACCGGACACCTGCGGCAGCCAGCGTTTCTGGCGCAGGCCCAGCCAGGCCAGGCCTGCACCTTCCAGCGCGAACACCGCGCCGGTGGCACGCGCCGACAAGGCCAGCGGCACCGCCAGCGTGGCGAAGCCCACCGCCAGCACCGCATGCGACTGCGCCAGCACGGTGTACGACGCGCGCGCAATCAGTGCCCGCGCCAGTACGGCGTAGATCGCCGCCAGGCCCAGTGCGCACAGCGCCAGCGTCATTGGCTGCTCGTGCAGCATGCCGGCCTGCAGCGAGAAGGCGACCAAGGGCGTACCAAACACCAGGCTGCCGTCGACCAGGTCACGCCGCCCGGCGGGCTGCCGGCGTGCGTACAGCAGCGGGATCAGCAGGTAGAAGGCGAAGAACAGCAGCAGGAACGGCTCGGTGCTGCTGAACTTGTCCGGCGCGTACTGCAGCACGCCCCAGAACGTACCGATGCCGAAGGTGAAGGCGAAGCCCAGCAGGTTCAGCGCGCGCCACGGCCGGAACCAGGCAATGGCGAAGATGCCGGCGTTGAGCACCGCGTAGTAGCTGAACAACCCCACGTGGTTGCCGCTGCCGGTGGACAGCCACAGCGGTGCCATGAAGCCTGCGAGGATGCCCAGCACCGCCAGCGTGCGCGAGTTCTGCACCACCGCCAGCACGCACAGCCCGGCCACCAGCGCGATCGAACTGGCAAAGGCAAACCCGGGGTTGAGCAGCTCGAACCGCTTGAACGCGGCGAAGATGGTCAGCAGCAGCACGCCGATGGCACCGCCCTGCAGCGCCAGTGCGAACAAGCGCCGGCGCTCGCGCTGATGCCAACCGAACGCCAGCAGGCCCAGCGCACCCACGGTGACACCGGCCAGGCGCAGCTCGATCGGCAGCACCAGCCAGCCCTGGTCACTGACGTACTTCAACAGCGCGGCAACACCGGCCAGCAGCACCAGCATGCCGATCTTGACCGGCACGTTGCCCTCGGTGAACCAGCGCTTGACCGCTCCGATGCCGCGCTCGATGAAGTTCGGCAGCGTCGGTTCGGAAGGCAACGGCGGCTGCACTGGCACGGGTGGCACCGGCGGTGGTGCGACCGGGCGCGGCGCCTCCGCTGCCGCAGGCACCGGTTCGTGCACCGGCGGCGGCGTTGGCTTGGGGGGAGGCGGCGCGGCAGCCGCCACCGGCCGCAGGAACGGTGGATCGGCACTGGCCGCAGGCATGGGCGCAGCCCGTTCCGGCGCAGGCTCGGCTGCAGCCGGGCGGGCGGTCGGCGCGGCGGCCAAGGCACCTTCCAGCGCGGCCACACGGCGGCGCAGGCCGGCAATCATCACCAGCGCTACCACCAGCAGCAGCGGGATGGCCAGCAGAACCAGTACCACCAGGGCTATCAATGCTTCCATTGCATGCTTCCATTGCAATCCCGCGCCCCAGCGGCAGCGGTCGACCGCCCCATGCTACGACAGGGCTGGCCCCATAAACGACGAACCCCGGCCAGGCCGGGGTCCGCGTGCGATCTTGGCCAGCCTTACTTGGCGGCGACGACCTTGGCCATTTCCAGGCACTTGTTCGAGTAGCCCCACTCGTTGTCGTACCAGGTGACCAGCTTGACGAAGGTGCCGTCCAGGGCGATGCCGGCTTCGGCGTCGAACACCGAGGTGCAGGTCTCGCCGCGGAAATCGGTGGCCACGACCTTGTCTTCGGTGTAGCCCAGGATGCCCTTCAGCGGGCCTTCGCTCTGTGCCTTCACTTCAGCGCAGATCTCGGCGTAGGTGGCTTCCTTTGCCAGCTCGACGGTCAGGTCGACCACCGACACGTCCGAGGTCGGGACACGGAAGCTCATGCCGGTCAGCTTCTTGTTCAGTTCCGGGATGACCACGCCGACGGCCTTGGCCGCACCGGTGGACGACGGAATGATGTTCTCCAGGATGCCGCGGCCACCACGCCAGTCCTTGTTGGACGGGCCATCGACGGTCTTCTGGGTAGCGGTAGCCGCATGCACGGTGGTCATCAGGCCACGCTTGATGCCCCACTTGTCATTGATGACCTTGGCCAGCGGGGCCAGGCAGTTGGTGGTGCACGACGCGTTGGAGACGATCGCCTGGCCGGCGTAGGTCTTGTCGTTCACACCGTAGACGAACATCGGCGTGTCGTCCTTCGACGGGGCCGACATGATGACCTTCTTGGCGCCGGCATCGATGTGCTTCTGCGCGGTTTCCTTGGTCAGGAACAGGCCGGTGGATTCGATCACCACGTCCACGTCCACTTCGTTCCACTTCAGGTTGGCCGGGTCGCGTTCCTGGGTCAGGCGGATCTTCTTGCCGTTGACCAGCAGGTCGTTGCCCTGCACCGCCACGTCAGCCTTGAAACGGCCGTGCACGGAGTCGTACTTGAGCATGTACGCCAGATAGTCCGGCTCCAGCAGATCGTTGATGGCCACGATTTCGATGTCGTCGCCGAAGTTCAGCACCGCCGAGCGCAGGACGTTACGCCCGATGCGACCGAAACCGTTGATACCAACCTTGATTGCCATGTTCTCAAGCTCCTGCGGCCGCGACGGGTGCGGCGGGATGGATAGGGCCCACAAGTCTAGCAAACCGGGGCTGGCCACCGCCGGCCAGCCCCGGCAGGCAGCAGGCCGGCGGGCAGGATTTGATCCGGATCAAAGCGTTAGCGCGATGTGAGGCCGAGACTGGCCGCATCCACCCAGCAACGAGATCACCCCCATGCGCAAGACCTCCCCCCTGATCGTGGCCAGCCTGGCCGCCGCCCTGTCCCTCGCCGCCGCCCCGGCCATGGCCCAGTCCAAGGGCGACTGGACCCTCTCCGCCGGCGTGCACCAGGTGGCCCCGAAGTCGAACAACGGCTGGCTGGCCAACCACACCCTGAAGGTCGACGTCGACAACGACGTCAAGCCGACCATCACCGGTGAGTACTTCATCGCCGACAACCTGGGCATCGAAGTGCTGGCCGCGCTGCCGTTCAAGCACGACATCAACATCAACGGCCTGGGCCGCGTGGGCAGCACCAAGCAGCTGCCGCCGGTGGTGACCGTGCAGTACCACTTCAACAGCAAGGGCAAGGTGTCGCCGTTCATCGGTGCGGGCGTGAACTACACGACCTTCTTCAGCGAAGACACCACCGGTGCGCTGAAGGACAGCCGCCTGAAGCTGCAGGATTCGTGGGGCCTGGCCGCGCATGCGGGCGTGGACTTCGCGATCGGCGAGAAGGGCGCACTGCGCGTGGACATGCGCTGGATCGACATCGACAGCAAGGTGAAGTTGAACGGCGAGAAGATCGGCACGGTCAACATCGATCCGCTGGTCTACGGCGCTTCGTACGTCTTCAAGTTCTAAGGCGGCGTGTTGAGCGCGGGGGCTTCGCCCCGCTCCCCCGCTACACGCAAAACCCTCGCAGCATGTTGCCCCGGTGATTGCCGGGGCTTTTTTGTTCCTGGGACTGAAGCGGTTTCGGAGCTGGGGCGAGGCGGGGAGCAGAGCCGGGACACGCCGTTAACCCATCCATGGGGGCTCGATGGCGCCATCCATGGCGCCAACGGTCCCGGCTCTGCTCCCCGCCTCGCCCCTTCCCATCACTGCGCGCGTGCCAGCTCAAGCAAAGGCAAGAGCAGAACCCGTGCATCCGAGGCGCAATGATTGCCTGTAATTGCAGGAGGCCGATTCTGATCCTGCATTTGTTTTTGATGTTGCCTTTGACGTTTGCATCCGCCTCCGCGGCCAAGTTGGATGGGGGCTGCAGGGGCAGGCGCTGCGGGACCGTCCGCGGCATGGATGCCGCGGCCGAGCTTACAGGGACGTACTTGCAGCGTGTCCCGCAGCGCCTGCCCCTGCAGCCAGCCCCCAGCAGACAGGAACGCGCCGCTCTTCAATTCACCTACCCCCGCTAGAATGTGCGCATGAAAGCCCTGCACTCCCTGTTCCTCGCCGCCGCCCTGGCGCCGGCCCTGCTCTCCGTCTCCGCCCCCGCCCATGCCTGGGGCGCGCAAGGCCACCGCCTTGTCGCCGAAGTCGCCGACGCCCGCCTCAACCCCACCGCCCGCGCCGAAGTGGACCGCCTGCTGGCCACCGAACCGGATGCCACGCTGGCCAGCATCGCGCCGTGGGCCGACCAGCTGCGCGCCAAAGACCCGGGCCTGGGCCGTCGCTCGGCCGGCTGGCACTACGTCAACATCGCCGAAGACAACTGCCACTACGAAGCACCGAAGCACTGCAAGAACGGCAACTGCATCGTCGAGGCCCTGAAGGCACAGAGCGCCATCCTCGGCGACCGCAGCCTGACCGACGGCGAGCGCCTGCAGGCGCTGAAGTTCGTCGTGCACCTGGTCGGCGACATCCACCAGCCGATGCACGCCGGTTACGCCCACGACAAGGGCGGCAACGACTTCCAGCTGCAGTTCGGCAACCGCGGTACCAACCTGCACTCGCTGTGGGACAGCGGCATGCTCAACACCCGCAAGCTGGACGACGCCGGCTATCTCCCGCTGCTGCAGAGCCAGCGCGCGCCGAAGCTGGCGCGCCAGTCCAACCCGCAGCGCGACCCGCAGACGTGGGCCGAAGCCAGCTGCCGCATCTCCATGCAAGCTGGCGTTTATCCGGCCTCGCGTAAAATCGGTGACGAATACACCGAGCGCTACCGGCCGCTGGCCGAAGCGCAGCTGCGACTGGCCGGTGAGAACCTGGCGCAGTTGCTGAACCGCGTGCTCGGCACGCGCTGAGGAGAGTTCCGATGCCGGTCCAGGTGCAGTCGTTCTTCCACCGTGACAGCAACACCTTCAGCTATCTGGTCAGCGACCCGGCCAGCGGCGAGGCAGCGCTGATCGACCCGGTCCTGGACTACGACCCGGATACCGACGCCAGCAGTGAAGCGCCGCTGCATGCCGCGTTGCAGGCCATCGAACAACAGGGCCTGCAGCTGCGCTGGCTGCTGGAAACCCATGCCCACGCCGACCATGTGTCGGCTGGGCGCCGTCTGAAGGAGCGCTTCCCGCAGGCCACGCTGGCCATCGGCGAAGGCATCCGCGCGGTGCAGGCCACCTTCGCACCGCGCTACGGCCTGCAGCTTCCTGCGGCCGATGACATCTTCGATCACCTGTTCAGCGATAGCGAAACCTTTGCTCTGGGCGAACTGCGCTGTCAGGTGATCGCCGTGCCCGGCCATACCAGCGACAGCATCGCCTACCTGATCGACGATGCGCTGTTCACCGGTGACTCGCTGTTCATGCCCGATGGCGGTACCGCCCGCTGCGACTTCCCGGGTGGCGATGCCGCGCAGTTGTACCGTTCAATCCAGCGCCTGCTGGCGCTGCCCGATGCGACGCGCGTGTTCGTCTGCCACGACTACGGTCCGGGTGGTCGTGCATTCGCCAACGAAACCACCATCGGCGAACAGCGCGCACACAACATCCACGTGCATGACGGCGTGGCCGAGGCGGAGTTCGTCAGCGTGCGCCAGGCACGCGATGCTACGCTGGAAGAACCCAAGCTGATGCAGCCTGCGGTGAAGGCCAACATCCAGGGTGGGGCCTGATCCACGCCGCTGCGCTCGCCGGGCATGGCCCGGCGCTGCCCCGGTCATCGCAAGCGGTCATTTTCCCTGCGTACGCACCACGTGCTGTCCCTTCACGATCTCGAAGGTGAAGGCATACTGCAGGGTGACCGCCACCGGCTCGACGCGCTCGGCGCCGCGACAGTCGCCACGGTCGGCAGGCACCTTGCCAGCCGCGAAGTGGCAGACCGCTGCGGACGAGTACTTCCACATCGCCACGGCTTCCTGCGCCGCCTGCAGCAGGGGCGCATTCTCGCCTGCAGCACCTGCCGCGCACTCAGGGCGATCGGTCAGCGGCACGCTGCGTTCGACACTGCCCTGTGCATCAACCACCACCTGCAGGCAGATGGTGGTCGGTGCCAGCTCCGCACGCGGGTCACGATCACCGACCTCCGGGTCCGGTGCCGCGTAGAGCTGTGGCATCCGGTAACCCTCGGTCGCACCCAGCGAATACACCTGCAACTGCCCACTGCCACCGCCCGCCTGCGGCTGCAGGCGCTGGTGGCCGACATTCTCGCTGCGGGTATCCACCGTGGTCAGCCGCTCCTGGCTGGCGCATCCGGCCAACAGCGCCGCCGTCATCCACAGCGGCGCGCACTTCACTTCGCGTCCTCGGTGTCGTCCATCGCAAAAGTGATCGGAATCTTCACTGCGCCTGCCACCGGCTTGCCGTTCTTCATTGCCGGACGATAGGTCCAGCTGCGCGCAGCCGCCACCGACACCGCATCGAACACGCCGGGATTGGTAGCGCTGAGCACCTGGACATCGGCGGGACGCCCCTGCGCATCCACCTCCACGCGCAGGTTCACCACGCCGACCTGGCGCTGCTCGACCGCAGACTTCGGGTAGGACGGCGGTGGCATCTTGTCGACCTGGATCGGACGATCCAGCCCTGCCTTGGCCGCATCTTCTTCAGCGTGCTCGAACGGCTCGACACCGATCCTCGGGCTCCCGGCCACGCCGCCCTGGCTGGCCCACGCCACCGCTCCCATTCCCAGACACAACCCGACCACCAGCACCTGCCCCGACACCCACGGCAATGCCTTCCGCTTGGACTGCTTCAACATGGCGATACGCTCCTTCAACACGGGTTGGCTGCGCCAATGGCAGACCGCTGGCGCAACCGGATGGACCAGCTGCGCCTTCAGCAGCGTGCTGGCGTAGAGACCGCGCAGCGCAGGCTGCGGGGCAATGGTGCGGGCATCGCAGGCCAGCTCCTGGTCACGCAGGAATCGGCGGGAGGCCCACGGCAGAAGCGGATGGAACCAGAACACCGCGCGTGCCATCAGCAGCGCCCCATTGGCCCAGTGATCGCCATTGCGACGGTGGCTGCGCTCGTGCTGCAGGATCAGGCCCTGCTCCTGTGCGGTGAACTGCTGGTCGAAATCCGGGCCTACCACGATGCGCGGACGCCACAGGCCGACCAGCGCGGGCAGCCCGGGATCAGCGCTGGCCTGCCAGCTGCCATCGGCGCGTGCACACAGTTGGCCCATGCCACGTTCAAAACGCCGCTGCGCACGTAGATCGCGTAGCAGACAGAGGACCGCCCCCAGCATCCATGCCAGCAGCAACAGCCCGGCCCACGGCAACGACTGCCCTGCCATGCCTTCGACGGCGCCGGGTACCACTTTCAGCGGCAGCGTTGGCACATGCTCCAGAAGTGCCACCTGCGGCAACGGCAGCATCAGTGCCAGCAGCAGCAACGGCAGCAGCCACCAGCTGCGGTAGGCCAACGCCACGCCCCCCAGCCGCACCAGCAAGGGTCGCAGTACCGCCAGCACGACCACGCCCACCGCCAGCCACAGGCTGGCCTGCCACAGCCCATCGAGCAGCTCAGTCATGGTCCAGCTCCTGGATCAGTTTCTTCAGTTCGGCGATGTCCTGCGCACTCAACTGGCCGCGTTCGCTGAAGTGCGCAACCAGCGGCGCAACGCGCCCTTCGAAGACACGACCAATGAAGTCCTGGCTCTGCGCCTCCACCCAGGCCTGCCGCTGCAGCAGCGGCCGGTACAGGTAGCGCCGGCCATCGCGCTCGGCAGTAATCGCGCCCTTGGTCAGCAGGCGGTTGAGCAGGGTCTTGATGGTCGGCTCGGCCCAGTCACGGTGGGCCAGTGCGGCGACCACGTCATCGGCGCTACGCGGTGCCTGCTGCCATAGCACCTCCATCACAACGGCTTCGGCTTCGCTGATCGGGGTCATGGTTTACATCCGTAATCGACGATTCGATTACGCGCGTAATCGAATCGTCTGTCAAGCCCCTCGACTCCAGGTTCATCCCGGCTGCGCCAGCATCGATTCCTCCCGCCCCAGGCCCCGGATGAAAGCGCTGCCCAAGAAGGAATTCCCGGTCGAGCAGGCCCGCCGCTTCCTCGAACCCGGGCCGGTCGTGCTGGTCAGCACCGCCTGGCGCGGCCAGCGCAACCTGATGACGATGGGCTGGCACATGGTGATGGGCTTCTCGCCTTCGCTGGTCGCCACCTTCCTGTGGGACGCAAACCACAGCCATGCGCTGGCGCGTGGCAGCGGCGAGTGCGTGATCAATGTGCCGGGGGTGGAACTGCTCGATACCGTGGTGGACATCGGCAACTGCAGCGGCCGCGAGGTCGACAAGTTCGCCCGTTTCGAGCTTGATGCGCTGCCCGCGCGCGAGGTCGGCGCGCCGCTGGTCGGGCAATGCCATTCGTGCTTCGAATGCCGCTTGTACGACGACAGCCAGGTGGCGTCGAACAACCTGTTCATCTGGGAAATCGTACGCGCCCATGTTGCGCCCCGGCCGAAACTGCCGCGCACGATGCATTACCGGGGCGATGGGCAGTTCATGGTGTCTGGCGCCGAAGTCTCCCGTCGACGGCGGTTCAAGCCCGACATGCTGTAATGCCCGCACTCCCCCACACGCAGGACCGCCGCGCATGACCGAACACCTCACCGACCTGGACGCCGCCGTCGACTGGTTGTTTGCGCGCGTGGACGGGCCGCTGCGGATCGGGGCACCGCTGGCACTGGGCAAGCCGCATCGGCTGCTCAATGCCCTTTACGCACGCGTCGAGCACGATCCGTCGCGGCCGCTGCAGCTGTATACCGCGCTGTCGCTGAACCCGCCGAAGGCGCGCGGCAACGGCCTGGAAGCGCGCTTCATGGCGCCGTTCGCGCAGCGCCATTTCGGCGACGATTTCCCGCGCCTGGCCTATGCCGATGCGATCGCGCGCGACACGTTGCCGGCACATGTGCAGGTGGAAGAGTTCTACATGCAGTCCGGCGCCCTGCTCGGCTCGCGGCAGGCGCAGTCCAGCTATACCAGCCTGAACTACACCCACGCCGCCGATGCGGTGGCGCAGCGCGCGCCGCAGGTGATCGTGCAGAAGGTGGCGATGCGGCCGAACGACCGCCGGCTCTCGCTGTCGTGCAACAACGACATCACCCAGGACACGCTGGATGCGATGACCGCTCGCGGGCTGCCTCGCCCGCTGCTGATCGCCGAGATCGATCCGCAGCTGCCCTACCTGGGTGGCTCGGCCACGGTCGATGTGTCGTTCTTCGATCTGGTGATCACCCCGCCACCACCGTACCCGGCGTTGTTCGGGCTGCCGCGGCAGCCGGTCGGCGATGCCGACTACGCGATCGGCCTGTATGCCAGCACGCTGGTGCGCGACGGCGGCACCCTGCAGATCGGCATCGGCACGCTGGCCGACGCGCTCAGCCATGCGCTGGTGCTGCGCCACACCGACAACGCGCGCTACCGGCGCGTGCTGCATGCGCTGGATCCGCAGCTGGCCAGCCACCCGCTGGTGCAGGAGATCGGCGGCGTCGACCCGTTCGAAGTGGGCCTGTACGGCTGCAGCGAAATGCTCAACGAGGGCTTCCGCCGGCTGGTGCAGACCGGCGTGATCAAGCGCAAGGTGCACGACGATCTGGCGCTGATGCAGCGCATCGAGAACGGCAGCACCCTGTCCATCGACCACGCCACCCTGGCTGCCGAGGGCGAGTATCTGCATGGCGCCTTCTACCTGGGCTCGCCGGAGTTCTACGAGTGGTTGCGCACGCTGCCGGAAGACGAATGCCGTGCGATCGGCATGCGCCGCATCAGCGAGATCAACCAGCTGTACGGTGGCAACGAGACACTGGAACGCCTGCAGCGCCGCCACGCGCGCTTCTTCAACTCCTGCATGATGGCCACCGCGCTGGGCGCAGCGGTGTCGGATGCGCTGGATGATGGACGTGTGGTGTCCGGCGTGGGTGGTCAGTACAACTTCGTGGCGATGGCACATGCACTGCCGGAAGCGCGCAGCGTGCTGATGTTCCGCGCCGCGCGCGATGAGAAGGGTCAGCGTGCCTCGAACGTGCGCTGGAACTACGGTCACACCACCATTCCACGACACCTGCGCGATATCTATCTGAACGAGTACGGCATTGCCGATCTGCGCGGGTTGACCGACGCGGACTGCGTGCAGGCCATGACCGCGATCACCGAGGCACCGTTCCAGGAAGGTCTGCTGCAGCAGGCGCACGCCGCGCGCAAGCTGCTGGCGGCCACGCAACCGGATCCGGAGCGCCAGCAGCGCAACACGCCGCAGGCACTGTCCGCGGCACTGGCACCGTTCCGCGCCGATGGCAGCCTGCCCGACTATCCACTGGGCAGCGATTTCAACGAGATCGAGCAGGTGCTGGTGAAAGCGCTGGGCTGGCTGAAGGCCAACACGCAGACCCGCGGCGACAAACTGCGTACCGTCTGGGCAGCGCTGCGGCAACCGGCTGGCGACGGCGATGCGGTGTACCTGCAGCGCATGGGCCTGCAGGCACCGAAGGATTTCGGCGAGCGCCTGGACGCGAGACTGCTGCGCCTCGCACTGGCACGCACCGCCTGAAAAAGGGGACGGAGGGGATTAAGTCGTCTGTGCACAAACGACTTAATCCCCTCCGTCCCCTTTTTCTCATCCACGCATGGCGTAGATCTACCGCTCTATCCTCACTGCATCCTCAAGATACAGACGGGCAATCGGTGGATGCGTTCGATGCTCGACCTGCCACAGGTCGTATGCCGCCTGCATCGCCAGCCACATGCGGGCATTGCCCAGACCTGCAAGCTCAAGGCGGAATGCAAGTTCCGCGGAGATGCCAGCGTGCCCGTTGATGATGGTCGACAGCTGTCCGCGCGAATAGCCAAGATGCTGCGCCAGCGCACTGATCGACATGCTTATCGCCGGCAGGATGTCTTCGCGCAGCGACTCTCCGGGATGCGGTGGATCATGCAACGGCATCGAGCAGACTCCTAGTGGTAATCAAGGTAATCGACCAGTTCGACGTCCAGCCCACGAAAGCGGAACACCAATCGCCAACTCGCCGAGACACTTACAGCCCAGTAGCCGCTATAGCTCCCGCGCAGGGGGTGCAGGCGATTTCCGGGCAGCCCCATGTCTCCAGGCAGCCGGGCTTGATCCAGCTGCAGAAGCAAACGCCGCAACCGAGCCACATGATCGGCACGGACTCCGGACATGTCGCCCCGCTCATAGAGCGCCTTCAGGCCCTTGTGCCTGAAGCTGACGATCATGCGGCGCCAGTGTAAGGCATCACCTTACACCCCGCAAATCCACCATGGGTTTCTGCGCCGCTCTTCTTGTCCATGACTACTTCCGGGGGTACCTCGGCAGGCCCTCCTTTTCGCAAGGAATGCAGGCTAGATGAAGAGGCCAACGCGACACTGGTGCCGCAGGGCGCAACATGCCGGACGAAAAAAGGGACGGAGGGGATTAAGTCGTTTGTGCACAAACGACTTAATCCCCTCCGTCCCCTTTTCTCTCGAGCAAAGAAAAGGCCGGCATGCGCCGGCCTTTCCCTTCCTGCTTCGCGAGGCTGCTTACAGCGCCTTGGCCGCTTCCACCACGTGGGCGGTGGTGATGCCGAAGTGCTTGTACAGCTGGTCGGCGGGGGCCGAGGCACCGAAGGTGTCGATACCGATCACCGCACCGTCCAGGCCGACGAACTGGCGCCAGAAACCGGTGACGCCGGCTTCCACCGCAACGCGCTTGCGCACAGCGTTCGGCAGCACCGATTCACGGTAGGCCGCATCCTGGCGCAGGAACACGTCGGTGGACGGCATCGAGACCACGCGGGTCTTGAGGCCGGCCGCGTCCAGCTGGGCCTTGGCTTCGGTCGCCAGCGAAACTTCCGAACCGGTGGCGATCAGGATCACGTCCGGGGTACCGGCGGCATCGGCCAGCACGTAGCCACCGCGCTCGATCTGGGCGATCTGCTCGGCGTCGCGCGGCTGGTGCGGCAGGTTCTGGCGGCTGAACACCAGGCAGCTCGGACCATCCTGACGGGTGATCGCAGCCTTCCAGCTCACCGCCGACTCGACCGCATCGCACGGACGCCACACGTCGTTGTTCGGGATGTAACGCAGCGAGGCCAGGTGCTCCACCGGCTGGTGGGTCGGGCCGTCTTCGCCCAGGCCGATCGAGTCGTGGGTGTAGACGTGGATGGCGTGCGCCGGAATCAGCGCGCTCATGCGCACGCCGTTGCGGGCGTAATCGCTGAACACCAGGAAGGTGGCGTCGAACGGAATGAAGCCGCCGTGCAGGGCCAGGCCGTTGGCAATGGCGGTCATGCCGAACTCGCGCACGCCGTAGTACACGTAGTTGGCGTTGGCGTCGTCGCTGGCGACCGACTTGCTGCCCTTCCACAGGGTCAGGTTGGAGTGCGCCAGGTCGGCCGAGCCACCGACGATTTCCGGCAGCAGCGGGGCGTAGGCTTCGATGGCCAGCTGCGAGGCCTTGCGCGAAGCGATCGTCGGGCCTTCAGCGGCCACCTGGGCGATGTAGGCATCGGCCTTGGCAACGAAGTCGGCCGGCAGCTCGCCGTGCGAACGGCGGGTCAGCTCGGACGCTTCAGCCGGGTACTGGCTGGCGTACTTGTCGAACAGCTGTTCCCACTCGGCCTGGCGCAGGGTGCCGGCGCCATTGGCGCGCCAGCCGTCGTAGATCGCCTGCGGGATCTCGAACGGACCGTATTCCCAGCCCAGCTGCTTGCGGGTGGCTTCCAGCTCGTCCTTGCCCAGCGGTGCGCCGTGGCTGGATTCCTTGCCCGCCTTGTTCGGCGAACCGAAACCAATGGTGGTGCGGCAGCAGATCAGGGTCGGCTTGTCGCTCTGCGACAGCGCGGCCTCGATGCCGGCCTTGATGCTTTCCGGGTCGTGGCCATCGACATCGCGCACGACGTTCCAGCCATAGGCCTCGAAACGCTCCGGGGTATTGTCGGTGAACCAGCCCTCGACGTTGCCGTCGATGGAGATGTGGTTGTTGTCCCAGAAGCAGACCAGCTTGTGCAGGCCCCAGGTACCGGCCAGCGAAGCGGCTTCATGCGACACGCCTTCCATCAGGCAGCCATCGCCCATGAACACCCAGGTGCGGTGGTCGACCACTTCCAGTTCCGGGCGGTTGAAGCGCTGTGCCAGCAGCTTCTCGGCCAGGGCGAAGCCCACGGCATTGGCGAAACCCTGGCCCAGCGGGCCGGTGGTGGTTTCCACGCCCGGGGTCTCGTGGCGTTCCGGGTGGCCGGCGGTGTGGCTGCCCAGCTGGCGGAACAGCTTCAGCTGCTCGATCGGCAGGTCGTAACCGCTCAGGTGCAGCAGCGCGTACTGCAGCATCGAACCGTGGCCGTTGGACAGCACGAAACGGTCGCGGTTGAACCAGTGCGGATTGCTCGGGTTATGGCGGAGATAGTCGTTCCAGAGGACTTCGGCGATGTCGGCCATGCCCATGGGCATGCCGGGGTGGCCGGACTTTGCGGTTTCAACCGCATCGGCGGCAAGGAAGCGGATGGCGTTGGCCAACTGGCGACGGGTAGGCTGCGTCATGGTTCTGTCGGAATCGGGAGGCGGCCGCGGACGTGCGGGCGGCCTATTGTCCCATAGTCGCCGGGCGGGGGGTCGGTTCACCTTGCCCGGTCGTGCCGGCCGCTGGCCGGCAGTTGCGCAGAATTCAATGAAGATCATGAAGTTGCCGGCCAGCGGCCGGCACTACCGCCCCCGGAGTCCGGGGGCTGCGCCATAGGCGCGGGGGTGTGGAAGCCGGTAAGGGGGGCCCACGATTCGCATCGCGAAACGTGGGAGCGGCAGCGCGCATGCGATGACGCGTACCCGGCCAGCGGCCGGCACTACCCGCCCCCGGAGTTCGGGGGCTGCGCCATAGGCGCCGGGGTGTGGAGGCCGGTAAGGGGGGCCCGCGATTCGCATCGCGAAACGTGGGAGCGGCAGCGCGCATGCGATGACGCGTACCCGGCCAGCGGCCGGCACTACCGTCCCCGGAGTCCGGGGACGGGAATCCGGACTCAGTCCTGCTGCGGGCCCAGCGCCGGGCCATCGTGCGATTCGCCCTTGGCCACCAGGGTGGTCAGGGCCAGGTCGCCGGTCACGTTCAGCGCGGTACGGCACATGTCCAGGAAGTGGTTCACGCCCAGGATCAGGCCGATGCCCAGCGGGTTCACGCCCACCATCGCGCAGATCATCGCCACCACCGGCAGCGAGCCTGACGGCACGCCGGCCGTGCCGATGCCACCGAGGATGCAGACCGCCATCACCATGATCTGCTGGCCGATGCTCAGGTCCACGCCGAAGAACTGGGCCAGGAAGATCACCGTCACGCCCTCGAACAGCGCGGTGCCGTTCTGGTTGGCGGTGGCGCCCACGGTCAGCACGAAGCGCGACACGCGCTGCGGCAGGCCCATCTGGTCGGCCACGCGCAGCGCGGTCGGCAGGGTGGCGTTGCTGGAGGCGGTGGAGAACGCCATCACCGTCGCTTCCTGGGTATCGCGGAAGAACGACAGCGGCGAACGACCGGACAGCCATACGGCCGTACCGTAGCTCACCACCATGTGCAGGCCGAGTGCCAGCACCACCACGCCCACGTAGGCACCGAGGCGGACGATCAGCTCGAAGCCGAACAGCGCGGCCAGGTTGAACATGAAGCAGGCCACCGCATACGGGGCCAGGCGGATGACCAGGTTGATCAGGGTCATCGAAATTTCGAACACGCCTTCGATGGCGCGGCGCAGCGGCGCGACCTTCTCGTTGTCGGTCAGCACCATGCCGATGCCGAACATCAGCGCGAAGAACATCAGCGACAGGATCGCGCCGTTGTCAGACGCGGCCTGCAGCACGTTGCTCGGCACGATCGACAGCAGCATGTCCATGCCCTTCGGCGTGCCGTGGATGCCCGCGACAATCTCCTTGCTGCGCTCGGCGTTCTCCGACAGCATCATCGCAGCGACCTGCGGGTCGACGCCCACACCCGGCTTGAGCAGGTTCACCAGCACCAGCCCGATGCCCACGGCAATGCCGGACAGCAGCACGGTATAGGCCAGGGTCTTCCAGCCGATGCGGCCTAGGGCGCGGATGTCGCCCATCTCCGACACACCCATGATCAGCGCCGAGAAGATCAGCGGCACGATCAGCATGAAGATCAGGTTGAGGAACAGGCCCGAAGCCGGGGTGGTGATGTAGTCCATTACCCACTTGGCACCGGCCTGCAGACCATCGACGCTGCCGCCCAGGGCGTGCACGATCAGTCCCAGGATCAGGCCGATCGCAAAGCCGATGCCCATCTTCCAATGCAGGGGCAACTTCTTCTTGTCGGCAGCAGCTGCTGTCATGCGCGGGTTTCCTCGAAAAATGAATGCACTCTAACAAAGCGCGCAAGCGGCGCCGGTTCAGGTTCGCCGCGGCGGATACAGCGGCGCCAGGCCAGTGTCAGCGGTCTTTGCTGCCGCCGACCAGTGCGGTCCGTCACGGAAGACCTCGCGCAGGCGCGTGCGCAGCGGCGCAAGATCACCCTGCCCGCCCCATCGGGCCTGCTGCAGCTCCTGCAGCACCCGTCGCTGTCCGGGGTCAGCCAGGCGGTCGATGACCTGCTCGATACGTTCGACACCGGCCATCGCACACAGCTGCGCTTCCACCTGATCAAACCCTTCACCATCCAGCGCGCGGCGCAGTTCGGCCACGCCGGCACGTCCAGTCGCCACAGCCGGCACAGCGCCCTTGGCCGCCACGGGTGCCGCCACGCGCGGGCGACGGCCTCGCTGCCAGCCCCACAACAGCGTCAACAGCCACAGCAACGCCAGGCCGATGGCGGCGCCCATCCACGGCCATGGCCGCTCGGACAAACCACTGGCGCGCGGATCGGTCGCCGCGATACGGCTGTCCTGGCCATCGCCATCCGGCAGCGCCGCATCGGTGTCGATCGGCGGCAGCGGTGCAGGTGACGCAATGCCAGCCCCGTTACCGGCCACCACGGCCAGCGTCAGGTCCGGCAGCTTCGCTTCCTGTGCCTTGCCATTGCGCACGTCCCACCACGGCAGGCGCGGCCCCGGCACCACCAGCGAACCCGGCTGGCGCGGCACGATCGAATAGCGGCGGGTGATCTTCAGCCGCGGCGTACTGCCATTGAAGGTCTCTTCGTACTGCGCAGGTTCGGCGAACACCTGCGCGGCGTTACCGACGTCGGGCACCGGCAGATCGGTGAACTGCGCGCGGGTAGCGCCTTCGGCAATCGCCTCCACCACCACGTTGGCCGCCTCGCCGGTACGGGCGCTGGTCGGTGCACTGGTGTAGCGCAGCTGCAGGCCCTGCAGCGGCAGCCATGGCTGCGGCGCCTGTGCCGGTTGCGCCTGCACCTGCAACGTGCGGTCCGCGCCAGTGGCATTCATGCGCCCGTCGCCGCCGCCGAAGAAATCGTCGAAGAAGCCACCGGCACTGCGCCCGCTGAAGCGCGCACCGGCCAGCCGAAGTGCACCGCTGCGCTCGGGGATCAGCAGGAAGCGCCGCTCGACCACGTTGTAGCGGCGGCCGTTGACCTGTCGCACATCGGTGCGGTCATCGCCCACCCGCTGCAACGACGCGCCGGCCGGTGTATCCAGCACCAGTTCGCCGGAGGCCAGCTGCGAAGCGAAATACAACCGCACCACCACGCCTACGCTCTGCTGCACATACGGTGTCTCGTCATCGACAGCGGTTTCGATGAACGCCACCGCATTGCTGTCGGGACCTGCCACGGCAGCGGCATCCACCTGCAGGGTCAACGGTGCGGTACGTACGCTGCCCACCTGCAGGCCCGGCACCACCAGTGCACCGCTACGCCGTGGCGTGAGTGCCACGCCATACAGATTGCGCTGCTGCATGCTGCCATTGCTCCACGCTACCTGGCGGCTGCTGGTCTGCCCGCTGAGGTCGAAGTCGGTGCGCAACGGTGTGAAGTCAGGGGCGCCCTGGTCGCTCTCGACATTGAGCGTGACCGTGTCACCCATCGCGATGCGGTCGCGGTCCAGCCACGCACGCGGCTGCGCCCAGGCCAGCAGCGGCAGCCACAGCAGCAGCGCCGCCAGTACCTGTCGGGGCCAGTGCCCGTGCATGTTGATCGCCCGCGTCATCGCCCTTCCCTCTTCCTGCGTTCGTTTTCCAGCTGGAACTTGGCCCGCAGCAATGCGCCCGGATCATCCGGCACGCGCCGCATCCACGCCTCCACCGCCTGCTGCTCCTCGCGTTGGCGTGGGGTGGTGCCGTCGCTGCCTGGCACGGGCTTGCCATCCTGATCCCCTTTGCCCTCACGTGCCTGCTGCATGGCCTGCTGCATGCGCTGGCGCTGCTGCTCATCAGCCTGGGCCTGCGCCTTGGCATCCTCCACCTGTGGCGGCGCCTGCTGTCCATCGCGGCCGCGCTCGCCGGGCTGCGGGCTCGACTGGTTCTTGTCGTCACCGGGATTGGGCTGGCCCTGCTGACCCGACTGCGGCTGTCCCTGACCGGGATTCTGCTGGCCCTGCTGCGGCTGCTGGCCCTGCGGATTCTGCTGGCCCTGTGAATCGTTCTGCTGCTTCTGCTGCCCGTTCTGCGGTGGCTTCTGCTGATCCTGGCCTTTGCCACCCGACGGCTTGCGCTTGCGCGCGGCATCGACCACGGCACGGTTGGCGACCGCATCGGCCATGCCGGGATGCAGTGCCAGCGCGCGGTCGTAGGCGGCAATGGCTTCGTCGTAGTTGCCCTGGCGGGCCAGCGTATTGGCCAGGTTGTACCAGCCCGCATCGCTGTCGATGCCCTCGAACTGCTTGCGGGCACTGGCGAAATCACCGTTGCGGTAAGCCTGCGCACCTTCGGCCAGACGCTGGTGCTGCACCTGGTCGGCGCGCTTCCACAGCGTGCCCTGCGCCGGCGGTGCGGCCGGCACCGCAGGCGCCTGCGCCTGCGCCTGCACATCACTCATCCATGGCAACAGGCCCACCGCCAGCACCGCCGCCAGCAGCGCGCGGCGACGGAAAGCGAGCAGCGCCAGCAGCATCACCGGTGGCAGCAGCCAGAACCCTTCATCACGCCATTGCTTGCCCTCGCCGGGCCGCTGCGCCGCAGTACCTTCGCGTGCATCAAGTACGCCCAGCGCACGCAGATCACTGTCATCCGTGGCGATGCGGGCATAGCGGCCTCCGCCTGCGGTCGCCACCGCACGCAGGCTGCCTTCATCCAGCGCGGCCTGGCGGATCTGCCCAGTGCCATCCCGGTACGCCGCACCGGCAGATGTGCCCAGCCCCAGTACCGACACCTGCATGCCGAGGCTGCGCGCCTGCGCTGCGGCCAGTGCCGCTTCATCATCCGCCTGATCGCTGACCAGCAGGATCTGCCCCCGCAATGCCCCGATCTGGCGCATCAACCGCGTCGCCCAGTCGATGCCACGGTCGGCGCGTTGTCCGTCGCGCGGCATCACATCCGGCGACAGCGCGTCCAGATACAGCGCGACGTTGCTGCCGTCATCGGTCAGCGGTGCCACGGTGTAGGCATCCTCGGCATAGACCACCAGGCCCACCTGGCCACCCTGGCGGGCACGCAGCAGCTCGCCCACTTTCGCCCGAGCCTGCAGCAGGCGCGACGGCGGCAGATCGGTGGCATTGATCCGGCTGGACAGATCCAGCACGACCAGCAGCGGTGCGCTGGGCTGGAACATCGGTTGTGCCTGCTGCCGCCAACTCGGCCCGGCCATGGCCAGCGCTGCCAGGGTCCAGCCCAGCAGCACGGCCCAGGGCAGGCGTGCACGGTGGCGCGTGCCCGCAGCCAGCAGATGCGGCAACAGGTGGGCATCCACCGCTGTTCGCCACACGTCGCTGCGCCGCTGCCGATACAACGCCACAGCGATGATCAACGGCAGCGCCAGCAACGCCCACAGCCATTCCGGACGCAGGAAGTGCAGCGCGTTCCAGTCGGGAAGATTCGAAGCAAGCGCGATCATCGGCGACGCTCCGGCCACAGCCAGGCCAATGCGCCCAGCAGCAAGGCCAGGCCCAGCGCCCATGCATAGCGTTCCTCGCGCGGTCGCAGGCTTGGCCCCTTCGCGGCGATCGGCTCGAGCCGGTCCAGTTCGGCGTAGATGCCGGCCAGCTGTGCAGTGTCGCGGGCGCGGAAGAACTGGCCGCCGGTCATGCTCGCGATCTTCTTCAAGGTAGCCTCGTCGACCGGATCCTGGTCGGCGGAAATGGGAATACCGAACAGGCGCATGCTGCCATCACCGCCAAAGGCGACGGTGTGGATACGCACGCCCTCGGCACGCGCGACTTCGGCGGCACGCAGCGGTTCCAGCACGCCGGCATTGCTGACGCCGTCGGTCAGCAGAATCAGCACGCGCTGGCCTTCAGGCTGACTGCGCAGGCGCTTCACCGCCAGGCCGATGGCATCACCGATGGCGGTCTCGCGCCCGGCCAGGCCGACCACGCTGTCGCGCAGCTGGTCGCGCACGCTGGCCAGATCGGCCGTAAGCGGCGTCAGCGTGTAGGCGCGGTCGCCGAAGATCAGCAGGCCGATGCGATCACCGGCACGACGGTCAAGGAAATCGGCCAGCACGGCCTTGGCCGCGGTCAGGCGATCCACCGCCTGCCCGCCCAGCACCATGTCGCCCTCGCCCATGCTGCCGGACACGTCCATCGCCAGCATCATCTGCCGGCCCTCCTGCGGCGGCGTGATCGCTTCACCCAGCTGTTGCGGGCGAGCCAGTGCGACGCACAGCGCGCACCAACCCAGCCACAACAGCAGCGTGCGCAGCCACGACACGTCAACGCGGCCGCCACCGGACAGCGCTTCCAGTTCCGTCGCCGCATAGGGCACCCGCAGCGCAGCGCCGGGATCGGCACGACGCTTCCACCAGCGCATCAGCAACGGCAACGGCAGCGCCAGCAGGGCCAACGGCCACGCCAGCTGCAGGTCCGGCCATGGCCAGTAACTTGCCAGCAGATTCATCGGCGCCGCTCCAGCAGCATGGCCAGATAGCGTTCGCGCGCCCAGCTGCGCAGCGCCGCCACATCGTTGGCGTCCACCCATGGGCGATAGGCGCCTTCCGCCAGCAGACTGCGACGTGCCGCGGGCAGCGTGCCTTTCGGGTCCACGCGCTGCCACCAGGCGTCATCGCGCAGGGATTCACTGCCGGGCTGCGCCTGGCGTGCGGCGCGACGCAGCAGTCCGGCGATGGCTGCCAGTTCCGCAGCAGCATCGGCGGTAGATGCCAGCTCCTGATCGAACAGCTGCAACCAGCGTTGGCGGCGACGGCGACGTTGCCACCAGAAGAAGGCCGCCACCACCAGCAACAGCAGCACCACGCCGCCGATCATCAGATAGCCCGGTGCCGGCGGCCACCATGATGGAGCGGGGGGCACCTGCACATCGCGCAGCGGCAGGTTCGCGCTCATGCCGGCACCTCGGTCGGGGATGGCGCCAGCCAGGCATCACTGGGCGCGTCGGTGGACAGCACCTGCACATCGACGCGGCGCGCTCCCAGCTGGCGCCGCAGGTCCTGCAGCGGTTCAACGAAATGGGCCTGCCAATGGGCCTGGACCTCGCTGCGGCGCAGGTCGAGGCCGATGCGCTGCTGCAGGGTCTGGAACTGCAGCGCGGCTGACGGAGGCTGCAGTTCCAATGGATCCACCAGCAGCACCAGGCTGAGGTCGTGGTGCTGGGCCAGCGCACTCCAGCGCGCCGGCGGAATACGGATGGCCCGCTGCGGATCGGCCAGCACCAGCACACGTGCACCCGGGCGCAGGACGCGACCGGCATGGTCCAGCGCACGTTCCAGGCCAAGGTCATCGGCCGGGGGCTGCGCATACCAGCGGGTGAGCGCGTCCAGCACGCGCAATACGCCGCGCGGGCCGCCTGCCGGTGCAATCGGTGGTTCACGGTCGCTGCCACGCAGGGCGCCGATGCGATCGCCACGACGCTGCGCCGACCACGCGGCGACGGCGCCCGCGCGTGCAGCCTGCACCGATTTGAAGCGCACGCGGGTGCCGAAGTACAGGGCCGGCGAGGTATCGGCCACGATCAGGCTGACCCGCTCGCGTTCGGCCTGGAACAGCTTGGTATGGGCACGTCCGGTCCGCGCGGTCACCCGCCAGTCGATATGCCGTGCATCATCACCGGCCACGTACTCGCGTGACTCGGCATATTCCATGCCACGCCCGCGCAGCGGCGACGGCGCCTGCCCGGCGTTGCCGGCACGGCCACGGCGTGGCGGCGGCGGTCGCTGTGCAAGGCGGCGCAGCGCCACCAGTTCGGACAGTTGCGGGCGCAGCCCGTCACCGTCACTGACGGAGGAGGCGTGGTGCAGGGATGGATCGGTCATGCGCAGGCTCAGGGTGCCGGCACCCGGGCCAGCAGCTCCTGCACCAGGCGTTCGCCATCCCAGCCTTCAGCGGTGGCTTCATAGCTGGGCAGCACGCGATGGCGCAGCACGTCGGCGGCAACCGCACGCACGTCATCGGGGGTGACGAAGTCGCGGCCGGCCAGCCAGGCGCGCGCGCGTGCACAGCGTTCCAGCGCGATGGAACCGCGCGGGCTGGCGCCCCAGGCAATGCGGCGGCCAAGGCCAGCGTCATAGCGCGACGGATCACGCGAGGCCAGCACCAGCTCGATCAGGTAGCGTTCCAGCGCCGGCGCCATGTGCAGGTCCAGCACTTCGCGGCGGGCATCGAACACATCCTGCATCGGCAGCTTTTCCGGCGCTTGTGCGGCTTCGCCCAACGCACCACGGGCGCGCTCGCGGGCCAGGCGCAGGATCTCCGATTCGGCGGCCTGGTCCGGGTAGCCGATGCGCACATGCATCAGGAAACGGTCCAACTGCGCTTCCGGCAGCGGGAAGGTGCCTTCCTGCTCGATCGGGTTCTGCGTGGCCATCACCAGGAACAGCGGCGGCAGCGCATAGGTGTGGCGGCCCACGGTGACCTGGCGCTCGCCCATCGCTTCCAGCAGTGCCGACTGCACCTTGGCTGGAGCGCGGTTGATTTCATCGGCCAGCAGGATCGGATGGAAGATCGGGCCGGGTACGAATTCGAAGCGGCCTTCCTGCGGGCGCCAGATCTCGGTGCCGGTCAGGTCGGCCGGCAACAGGTCCGGGGTGAACTGCACGCGGGCGAAGTCGGCCTCCAGGCGCGAGGCCAGCGCGCGGATCGCCGTGGTCTTGGCCAGGCCCGGAGCGCCTTCCACCAGCAGGTGACCATCGGCCAGCAGCGCGATCAGCAGGCGTTCGACCAGCGCGGCCTGGCCGACGATCTCGGCCGACAATGCGTCGCGCAGCTGGCTGAAAGCGGCATGCAGGCGGGAGGTGGCCGGCGCGGACGGCGGCGAGACGGTTTCGGGCATCGGCGGTGGCAGGTTCATGGGGGCCTTTGACCGGCGCAGGACGGCACGGGTTCCCGACATCATCGCAGGGTGCCCTGCGAATGGCATCAAGAACGGCTGAACGGCCCATCCACGCATGGCGTGGATCTACTGGACATGGGCGGCGTGGATCTACGGGCGGAAACGCAGAAGGGCCGCGCAGGGCGGCCCTTCTGCGTTTCGCGGAGGCGCGGGCTCAGTTCTGCTTGGCCACGCGCAGCACCTTCGGGGTCACGAACACCAGCAGCTCGGCCTTGTCCTTGTTGCGGCCGCGCTTCTTGAACAGGTTGCCCAGGAACGGCACGTCGCCCAGGAATGGCACCTTGCTGATGCTGCTGCGGTCGGTGAACTCGTACACACCACCGATGACCACGGTCTGCCCATCCTCGACCAGCACCGCGGTAGTGACCTCGCGCCGGTTGATCGACGGCACCGTGCCGTAGCCGTCCAGCTGTATGAGCTGGTCCACTTCGTCCTTCTTCACCTGCATGTTGAGGAAGACGCGGTTGTCGTTGGTGATGGTCGGTGTGACCTTCAGCTCCAGAACCACTTCCTTGAACTGCACGTTCGGCGTTGCAACACCACTGGCACCGCCACCACTGATGGTGACGTAGCCGATTTCCTTGCCCTGCTTGATCGTTGCCTCACGCTGGTTGGTGGTGACCACTCGCGGGTTGGAGATCACTTCGCCTCGCGACTCTTCCTGCATGGCCGACAACTCCACGTCCAGCAGATAGCCGGCGTTGAGGATCGACAAGGCCAGAGAACCCGGATTGCTGGTCGCGGCTACCGGCAAACTCCAGTTCAGGCCACGGGTAATGGCCGAACCCGTCGGTACCGGCGGCGGACCGACACGGCCGCCAGCAATCCAGTCACGCTCGGCCTTGGCATTGTCCTGCGCCGCCTTGACCTGGGATTCGCGGGTCAGGCGATTGGATTCCAGGTTGCCGCTGAAGTACACGTTGTCGCGGCTGCCGCTGATGCCGAACTTCGCACCCAGCTCGCGGGCGAAGGTGTCGGTCGCGATGACGATGCGGCTTTCGATCAGCACCTGGTCGACCGGGCGGTCGATCACGCTGATCAGCTCGCGCATGCGCGCGATCTTCTTCGGAATGTCGCTGATCATCAGCGTGTTGGTGCGCTCGTCGGCGACGATGCGGCCACGCCCGGACAGGAAGCCACTCTCCTCCTGCGACGAGCCGCCACCACCGCCATTGCCGCCACCACTGCCGCCACCGATGCCCTTGGCCTCGGTCAGCGCTTTGAAGATCTGCGTGGCGCTGTGGTAGTTGATCTGGACGTAATCGGTGACCAGGTCTTCGCGGTTCTCGATGGCGATGCGCGCGTCTTCCTTCTCCTGCTCGAACTTGGCCAGCTCAGCCTGCGGAGCGACCCAGATCACGCTGCCATCGCGACGCTTGTCCAGGCCCTTGGCACGCAGCACGATGTCCAGCGCCTGGTCCCACGGCACGTTGACCAGGCGCAGGGTCACATTGCCCTGTACCGAATCGGAGGCCACCACGTTGAGATTGGATTCCTCGGCGATCAACTGCAGCACGGTGCGCACCGGCACGTCCTGGAAGTTGAAGGTCACCGGCTTGCCGGTGAAACCGCGCTGACCAACAGCCTTGGCAGCCTGGGTGACGCTGCCGGCGGTGACGGCACCGACGGCGGCCGGCGCCTGCCGCGGGCTGATCTCCACCACGTACTCGTTGCCACTCTGGTAGGCCAGCGACTCCACCGCGCCACCGGTGCTCAGCACCAGCTGGGTACCGGCACCGGACGGCTTGGCGTCGATGCGCTGCACCGGCGTGGCGAAGTCGATGACGTTCATCGGCTTCTGCAGGTTGGCCGGCAGTCGGGCGTTACCGACATCGACCACCACGCTGTTGCCCTGCGTACGCAGGTCCGGAACCGCGCCCTGGCCGTCGAACTGGACGATCAGGCGCCCGGCGCCATCATCGCCGCGCTTGAAATCGATCTTGGCCACCGACAGGCCGGCCGGCGCTGCCGCCGGTGCCACGGTGGCGCCCACCGGCTTTTCCGCGGGTGCGGCGGCCAGCGCCGGAGCGCAGGCCAGCATCAGCGCGACTCCCAACGCGCTGACACGGTTCAAGGTAAAGCGCCGGATGGGACGCAGCCCCTTGGCTTGGTGAAAGGTCATCGTGCTATCCCCAGTAAACGATCATTGATCTTCAAGCGAGAGCGTTGCCGGCCGTTCCAGCCAGCCACCCGCGCCATCCGGCACCAGTTCGATCAGCTCCACGTGGTCTTCGAAGACCGCCGTGACCCGCCCGTCGCTCTGCCCCAGGTAGCCGCCCGGGCGTACCCGGTAGGTCACCTTGTCCGGCCCCATCACCAGCGCCACGGTGGCGGCGCCGGTGCCGATGGTGCCGACCATGTCCAGTGCGTCCAGCGGGAAGCCTTCCAGCGGCTCCTTGCGCCGGTTCGGATCCGGACGCAATCCGCCATTCCCCTGCTGCGGATTGGTCCAGGCATCGGTGAACGGGTCGCGCAGACCCTGTGCGGAGTATTCGAAGGTTTCGAACTGCTGCATCACCGGCAGCGGCTCCAGCGGCTGTGCCGGTCGCGCACGCTCGCCTTCCACCCACTTTTCAAGATTCGGCGCATCACCCGGCGTGCTGGTCACATCGCGGCCGCACGCGGCCAGCATCAGCACGACGGCAGCCATCCCACAACGCGCAAAGAGGGAACGGATCACTTCTTCTCCTCCTTGCCGGCGTCAGCCGCCTGCTGTGCCTGCACCTCGGTCTCATCCAGATAGCGGTAGGTCTTGACCGTGCCGGACAGCTCCAGCGCACCACTGCGGGCGTTGCCGCTGGTCTTGTCCTTGGGCTTGAGGTTGATGTCGTGCATGGTCAGGATGACCACGCGCGGCAGCGACGCCACGCCACTGACGAAGGCACCGAACTGGTGGTAACTGCCCACCATGCGCAGCTTGATCGGCTTCTCGGCGTAGAACTCCTTGACCTGCTCCTGTTCCGGCTCGAACAGCTCGTTGGTCAGGCCGCTGGACAGCGCGGTCTGCGAGATGTCGATGATCAGGTCCGGCATTTCGGTCTTGCTGGGCAGCTGCCGCAGCATCTGCTGCAGCACCTGTTCCATCTGTGCCAGCTGCTGCTTCAGCGGCGCCAGGTTCACCGCACGCTCCTGCTGCTTGGTGAACTCCGAACGCAGCTCGACTTCCTTCGATTCCAGGCCGGCCAGTTCCTCGCGCTTGCCACTGATCAGCAGCATCCACGCCACGAACATGATCACCAGCGCCAACAGCGAGCAGAAGACGATCTTGGCCTTCTGCGGCCAATTGCCGATGTCGTTGAAATCCAGGTTCTTCAGATCGATTTTCTGGCTCATGCGCGATCCCCCTGCAGCGGGGCGTTGAAGGCCTGCGGCGGCTGCGCCAGGCGGCTGCCCTCGGGCTTCGGCGCAGGCTTTGCAGCCGGGGCTGCCGGCTGGTTCGGCGTAGCCGGGGCCGGGGTGGCAGCAGGTGCGTTGACCGGCGCGGCGGCGGGTGCGGGTGCAGCCGGTGCAGCAGCAGGCTGGCCTGCGGCCGGTGCAGCAGGTGCCGCTGCATCCGGGCCGGCTGCAAGCGGTGCCACTGCGGGCGGAGCCGGCGTTGCCACCGAACCATCGGCGTTGAGGCCTGGCGTACCGGCCACTTCCTCACTCTGTGCCGGCAGCTTCACCTTGACCACGAACACATAGGGCAGCGCCTTGATGTCGGCCAGCGGGCCCACCTTGCCGTCCTTGTCCTTCTCGGGATCACGCGCTTCGATGATCGACAGTTCCGGGTTGGTCATCCAACCGGAGGTCTCCAGATTGCGCATGTACGCCGAAACACGGGCATTGGACTGGGTGCGGCCTTCCAGGGTCAGCACGTCGCCTTCCTGCTTCAGCGCGGTCAGCACCAGGCCATCGGGAATCGTGCGCACCAGCGCATCGAACAGGTGCACCATCTGCGAGCGCTTGGCCTGCAGTTCCTCGATCACCTTCTTGCGGGCCAGCAGGCGTTCCTTCTGCGCGTCGAGGCGGTCGATCTCCTTGTTCTGTTCCTTGACCTTCTCGATCTCGGCTTCCAGATAGGCGTTGCGGTCCATCTGGCCGCTCACCTGGCGGTCGTAGTAGAACCAGATCACCAGCGACAGCAGCAGGCCACCGATCGCGGCCATGCCCAGCATTGCGTAGAACTCGCGCTGGCGTTGCTTGCGCCGCTCGGCGCGCCAGGGCAATAGATTGATGCGTGCCATCAGTCGAAGCTCCTCAGCGCCAGACCGGTTGCGATCATCAGCGCGGGGGCATCCTGGGCCAGCGCATGCGCGTTCACCTTCGGCCCCAGGGTCATCTGCGCCAGCGGGTTGGCGACCACGGTCGGCACGCCCAGCTGTTCCTCGACCATTTCCGGCAGACCGCCCAGCACGGCGCAGCCGCCGGCCAGCACGATGTGATCAACGCGGTTGAACTCGCTGCCTGCGTAGAAGAACTGCAGCAGGCGGCTGATCTGCTGGACCGTGGCTTCCTTGAACGGCTCCAGCACTTCCATCTCGTAGCTTTCCGGCAGCCCGCCCTGGCGCTTGGCCAGTCCGGCTTCCTCGTAGCTCAGGCCGTAGCGGCGCATGATCTCGTCGGTCAGCTGCTTGCCACCGAACACCTGTTCGCGGCTGTACAGGCTGCGGCCGCCGCGCAGGACATTGAGGGTGGTCATGGTGGCGCCGATGTCGACCAGCGCGACCACACCCTCGATGGATACCGGCAGCTCGCTGGCAACCAGGGCATAGGCGTTCTCGACCGCGAAGGCCTCCACGTCCATCACCTTGGCCTGCAGGCCACCCAGCTCCAGCGCCGACTGGCGCAGTTCCACGTTCTCCGAACGCGACGCGGCCAGCAGCACCTGGACCATCTCCGGGTTGTTCGGGATCGCCCCGATCACCTCGAAGTCCAGGTTCACTTCCTCGATCGGGTACGGAATGTAGTTGACCGCTTCCAGCTCGATCTGGGCTTCCATGTCGTTCTCGTCGAGCTCGGCCGGCATCGGGATCACCTTGGTGATCACCGCCGAACCGGCGACGGCGGCAGCGGCCAGCTTGGCCTTGCTCCCCGAGCGGTTCATCGCACGGCGGATGGCCTCACCCACGGCCTCCACTTCCACGATGTTCTTCTCCACCACCGCATTCGGCGGAAGAGGTTCCACAGCGTAATGTTCCACACGAAAACGATTGCCACTGCGGGACAGCTGCAAAAGCTTTACCGCAGTCGAACTGATGTCGACGCCTACAAGCGGCGACTGACTTTTTGGGATGAGCCCCACGGTTTCTCCCCTGCCGACGGGCACTTGGACGCAAGACCTGCGCCCGAGCATTAATAACGTATTCTTAGCAAATGGCAACGGCCCTGCTGTGAAGTCCCTCACGGATTCACCATGCAGCCCCTGACTGTTCCCCTTGCGCTCCCCGGTGCCGACCCCAGCCGCCACCTTGCGTAATCTATACTCTGCGACCACGAAATTCGCAATCGGAATCTGAACCCGATGACTCGACTCCGCCGCTGGCTGCGCTGGATCTTCCTGATTGTCCTGGTCCTGGCGCTGATCGGCGCGGCCGCCGTGGGCGGTCTGTACTACGCCGTGTCCTCCAAGCTTCCCGACGTGCAGACCCTGCGCGACGTGGAAATGCAGGAGCCCATGTACGTCTATGCCGCCGACGGCAAGCTGATGGCGGTGTTCGGCGAGACCCGCCGTACCCCCATCACCATGAAGGACGTGCCCGAGCGCCTGAAGCAGGCGTTCCTGGCCACCGAGGATGCCCGCTTCTACGAGCATGGCGGTGTGGACTACATGGGCATCGGCCGAGCGGTGTGGCTGCTGGCCACCACCAACGACAAGCGCGTGCCGGGCGGCTCCACCATCACCCAGCAGGTGGCCCGCCAGTTCTTCCTCAGCTCCGAGTACAGCTACACCCGCAAGCTGGCCGAGATCCTGCTGGCACGGAAGATCGAGTCCGAGCTGAGCAAGGACGAGATCTTCGAGCTGTACCTGAACAAGAGTTTCTTCGGCAACCGCGCCTACGGCGTGGCCGCCGCCGCCGAGTTCTACTACGGCAAGAAGCTGAACGAGCTGGACCTGGATGAAATGGCCTCGCTGGCCGGCATCCCCAAGTTCCCGTCTTCGGGCAACCCGATCTCCAACCCGGAACGTGCCCGCCAGCGCCGCGACAACTACGTGCTGCAGCGCATGGCCGACCTGAAGTTCGTCAGCCAGGCCGAGGCCGATGCGGCCAAGGCCGTGCCGATGCACGCCACCGCGCATGAACCGCCGGTGCAGGTCGATGCCCCCTACGTGGCCGAGCTGGTGCGCCAGGAAATGATCGCCCGCTTCGGCGGCGATGTGGTCAACAAGGGTTACCACGTCACCACCACCATCGATGCCACCCTGCAGACCGCCGCCAACCAGTCGGTGCGCGACGGCCTGCTGCTGTACGACCACCGCCACGGCTGGCACGGCGTGGAGAAGCAGGTGCAGGTGGGGGCCGGCGAAGACGCCGCTGCCCTGGCCGAGCACCTGCGTGGCATGTACGGCCAGGCCGGCCTGCTGCCGGCCATCGTCGCCAGCACCGGCGCCGATGGCAGCGCAACGGTGGTGCTGGCCAACCGCAGCGAGATCGTGCTGCCGGCCGGCGCCGCCAAGTGGACCAACAAGACCCCGGGCAAGCTGGTGCAGCGTGGCGACATCGTGCGCGTGCGCGCCGGGGCCAAGGAGGGTGAGTGGCTGCTGGATCAGATCCCGCGCGGCCAGTCCGCACTGGTCTCGCTGGATGCCCACAACGGCGCGTTGAAAGCGCTGGTCGGTGGCTTCAGCTTCTCCGGCAACAAGTTCAACCGCGCCACCCAGGCCCGTCGACAGCCGGGGTCGAGCTTCAAGCCGTTCGTCTACGCCGCCGCCTTCGACAAGGGTTACAACCCGGCCTCGATCGTGCTCGACGCCCCGGTCGTGTTCCGCGACCGCCGCGGCAAGACCTGGGCCCCGCAGAACGACGGTGGCGGCTTCCGCGGCCCGATGCGCCTGCGTGAAGCGCTGGTGCAGTCGCGCAACCTGGTCTCGGTACGCCTGCTTGATGGCATGGGCGTGGACTACGCGCGCAAGTACATCAGCGAGTTTGGCTTCGCCGAATCGGAACTGCCGCCGAACCTGTCGATGTCGCTGGGTACCGCCTCGCTGACCCCGCTGTCGGTGGCCCGTGGCTACGCCGTGTTCGCCAACGGCGGCTCGCGCGTGGATACGTGGCTGATCGACCAGGTCAATGACCGCGACGGCAACCTGGTGTTCAAGGAAAACCCGGCACTGGCCTGCCGCGACTGCGCCGGCAGCAGCGACCAGCCGGTCAACCAGGTGGTGGACGGCTTCAACTTCGGCGCCCCGGCCCCGAAGGTCGACCCGGCCGCTGCGGCCAAGTCCGAAGCCAAGACCGAAACTCCGGCCGCGCCGGTCAACCCCGATGCCCGCACCGCCCCGCGCGCGATCGACGCCCGCACTGCCTACCAGCTGGTGTCGATGATGCGCGACGTGGTCCAGCGCGGTACCGGTGCCCAGGCCAAGGTGCTCGGCCGCGAGGACGTGGGTGGCAAGACCGGCTCCACCAACGACCACCGTGACGCCTGGTTCTCCGGCTTCGGCGGCCCGTACGTGACCACCGTGTGGGTGGGCCGCGACGACTTCCGCTCGCTGGGCTACCGCGAGTACGGTGGCAAGGCCGCCCTGCCGATCTGGATCGACTACATGCGCACCGCGCTGAAGGACACCCCGATCGCGCAGAACGAGCCGCCCAGCGGCATGGTCCAGGCCACCCTCAACGGCGCGACCGAGTGGGTGAAGGTGGAAGACATGGACCGCCTGACCGACTACGACCTGAACCTCAATACGCCGCAGGCCGACGCCGCCGCGTTCGATATCTTCTGAGGAAGGGTTCGGTAGGTGCCGCTCTGGTAGATGCCAACCTTGGTTGGCGCCCTGTGCCGACCAAGGTCGGCATCTACCAAAGCGTGGGTGGGGCCAACCTTGGTCGGCACCGATGCCGCCCTGGTAGTTGCCAACCTTGGTTGGCGCCCTGTGCCGACCAAGGTCGGCACCTACCAAAGCGTTGGTGGGTGCCAACCTCGGTTGGCACCGATGCCGCCCCGGTAATTGCCAACCTTGGTTGGCGCCCTGTGCCGACCAAGGTCGGCACCTACCAAAGCGTTGGTGGGTGCCAACCTTGGTTGGCGCCGATGCCGCCCCGGTAGTTGCCAACCTTGGTTGGCGCCCTGTGCCGACCAAGGTCGGCACCTACCAAAGCGTTGGTGGGTGCCAACCTCGGTTGGCGCCGATGCCGCCCCGGTAGTTGCCACCCCTGGTTGGCGCCCCGTGCCGACCAAGGTCGGCACCTACCAAAGCGTTGGTGGTGCCAACCTCGGTTGGCACCGATGCCGCCCTGGTAGATGCCAACCTTGGTTGGCGCCCCGTGCCGACCAAGGTCGGCACCTACCAAAGCGGTTGCATCCGCCATACCCACGCAGATGTCACATCCGTGCGCTAGTCTGTAGCCAGGTCGCAACAGGGAGTCATCGCATGCATCGCGCCCGTCAGCATGCTGCCAGCCAGACCCGCGAGCGGCGCCACCGCCTCGCCCACGAAGCCGCCCGCCTGATGGCCGAAGGCGGCATCCGCGACTACCACCAGGCCAAGTTGAAGGCCGCCAGCCGGCTCGGCATCCACGACGATGCCTCCCTGCCCCGCAACACCGAGATCGAAGACGCCCTGCGCGAGTACCAGCGGCTGTTCTCCGGGCCGCAGCACGGCAACGAACTGCAGCGCCGCCGCGAAGCCGCCATGCGTGCTCTGGAGTTCCTGCACGGCTTCGCCCCGCGCCTGGCCGGTCCCGTGCTGGACGGCACCGCCGACGCCAATAGCCCCGTGCAGCTGCACCTGCACAGTGACGACCCGGAAGCCGTGCACCGCTTCCTGGACGAACACGGCATCCCCGCCGAATCGCGAACACGCCGCCTGCGCATGGACCGCGAGCGCTGCCTGGACGTGCCGGTGTGGGTGTTCAGTGCCGAAGAGCTGACTTTCGACCTGGCGGTGTTGCCGTATGACGCCCTGCGTCAGGCACCGCTGTCACCGGTGGATGAGAAGCCGATGCGGCGCGCATCCGTGGCACAGTTGCGGCAGGTGCTGGCCGAAGCGGAGATCACCGCGTACATCGGCGGGTGACGGTAGCGCCGGTCCATGGCCGGCGAGCGCAGCGGTGCCTGCCTTGGGTGGGTGCGGACCGTTGGTCCGCACTGTGCTTCGGGCATTTCGATGGCTGACCGGAGAGCAGTCGAGCGTGGCTCGACTCTACAGGGGCGCTGCACCCGTGTTTGGTAGGTGCGGACCGCTGGTCCGCACTGTGCTTCGGGCATTTCGATGGCTGAGCGGAGAGCAGTCGAGCAAGCTCGACTCTACAAAAGCGGTGTTACCTGCCCTGGCAGATGATGCCCATCTTGCTCCCGCTACCAGACAAAACGGGTATCGCGCAGCGGGTCGCTGAGCAGCCGCGGCAACCACGGTGCGGGGGCACGCTGCGGATATTCCCGCATCATCTGTGCGTGCATGGCCTGCAGGTCCCGCAACACCCAGGACTGGTAGTAGATGTCGTTGAATCCATCCGACCAACCACTCTTCACCCGCTCATGCTCGTCTGCCTCCAACGACGGCATCTGGTCCAACGACACCTCCAGGATCGTCGCCAGCGCCGCGTTGATCTGCGCATTCTCCTCACCGGCCTGGCGCACGTAGTCCAACCGATCCAGCACCCGCCGGCAATCGTAGGGAAAGCACCCACCTGTGGCGGTGATGTAGTCAGCGATGTCCGCCAGCATGTCGGCTTTCAGCCGCCACACCACTTCGCTGTCCATCACCTGCCGTACCCGCATCGTGCGCAGCGTGCTCGCCCGCACCTCCTCCGGCGTAGTGAACGGAGCACCCGGCGTGCTGCCCGCGTGGCGCACCAGCACGATGCGATGGATCGCCTCTCTGGTGACACCCTCGATGCGCAGCGCCGCTGTCTCCGGATGCACGCGCGGCGTCGGCACGCTCAGCATCCGCCACATGTACCACAGCACCAGCAACAGACCGGCGATGCACAGCCCGCTCATCAGC
This sequence comes from Stenotrophomonas sp. 62841_Sma, assembly GCF_056482945.1. Lineage (NCBI taxonomy): Bacteria > Pseudomonadati > Pseudomonadota > Gammaproteobacteria > Lysobacterales > Lysobacteraceae > Stenotrophomonas > Stenotrophomonas sp. 62841_Sma. The sequence goes on from NZ_CM151224.1 coordinate 3,858,460, forward strand.
GTCCACAGATCCAGGTTCCGTGTGTAGTAGCGATAGCGCGCCCGCCAGATGTAGAACGTGCGATAGCTGATGATTCCCTTTACCCATCTGTACATTGCCATCTCCTGGGCGAGGACCCCGGCGCGACGGGGTGGATTACGCGCGTCACGCCGGGGCTCCATGGCTTACCAGCCGATGCCCACACCCACGCCCATGCTGCGCTCACCACTGTTGGTGAACGCACCATTGAGGCTGAAGGTGGCCGAGCCCTTCTCGTTGAGCACGCGCTGGTAGCCCACCGCCATCGCCGACTCACCCTCGCTGTAGCCCACACCCGCACCGAGGCGGTTGTAGGTGGCCAGGCCGGCGGTGTTCATCGCCATCGCCGTCTGCGCGCTGCTCATCGCCGCCATGCGGTTGAAGCGCTTGTCCATCTTGTCCAGGCGGCGTTCGAAGTTGCTGATCGCCCCATCGGTGTACTCGTTGGCGCGGGCCAGCATCTTCTCCAGCTCGGCGGTGTCGACCTGCGGCTTCGGCGTGTCGTCCTGCTTGGCCTTCGGCTGCGGCGTGGGCTTGTCGCCCTCGCCTACCGAAGCGACCTGCTGGGAATCCTTGCCCTCCGGTACCACCGAAGTTTCCTGGGCCTGCGGCTTCGGCACCGAGGACGTCGCCAGTGCACGCGGTGCCGGGGCATCGTCGATGCGCTGCTCCAGACCGTCCATGCGGCCGTTGAGCTGCTGCTGCATCGAATGCAGCTGACCGCCGTTGACCGCATCACGGCTGCCGGCCGCGATCAGGCCGTTGGCCACGTTGGAGATGACCATGCCGTTGGCACCGGCGAGGGTGAGCTGATTGACGCCGTCGGCGCGGACCGAGGGAGTGTCCTGAAAAACGGAGCGGAGCTGGGTCTCCACGTTGTTCATGCGCGAGGTGTTGGTGACAACCGCACCATCCAGCGCCTCCAGTGCGCCGTTCAACGTGGACTGTGTCTGGCCTTGGACGTGGAAGCGCGGGCCAACGATGTTGCCGTTGGCATCCACTTCACCACCAAGGGCGGAGAGTGCACCGCGCAGCTGGCCGACGGTGGCGGCGTTGTGGTTGGCGGTGCCGTTGGCGATGTTTACGAGGCGGCGTCCGATACCCTCGCTACCGAACGAGGCCGTACCACTCTCAGTAGCCACCGCACCAGCTCCCAATGCGAGGGATCCATCCGCACCCTTGAGGACAATTGCACTTTCACCAATGGCCATGCCGTTGCGCTCCCATACCTGAGCACCAGCGCCCACGGCGAAGCCCCCCCTCGATTCTTCGGAGACCCAAGACCCACGTCCAAGAGCAACCGAATTCACGCCAAGCGCCGCGGCGTAGGCCCCGATGGCAGTTCCACCGTCAATTCCTGCTCGCGCAGAATCACCAATCGCCACTCCAAGGAAGCCAGCGGACGCGTCTTCACTAAGCTCATCTGTATTGATCTTGAAGAAACGGTTCTGGTATTCCATCCGAGATACCCGATCATCGACACCAAACAGCTGACGGCCGGTAACTGCGTCTCGACTATCTGCCGAAATGGAGCCATCAGCCAGACCAGTCAAACGCGCACCACCGAAGTCGATTGGGCCGTTTGCATCCAACCCTCGCATTGCCTGCTGTCCCATCTCCCGCTCCTTGCGCATCGCCTCCAGATCATTCCGATTCTGCGAGATCTTCTGCTCTGCGGCGTACAGCTGGTTGCCCGTTACGGCATCACGGCTTCCTGGCGCCACTCGGCCATCGGCAAGATTGGTCAGCACCATGCCGTTCACGCCATTCAGCGCGATCTGGCTCATGCCGTCGGCACGAGCCGATGGTGAATTCTGGAAGATCGAGCTGAGCTGACCTTCCACCTTGTCCGCGCGACGGCTGGCGGTGATGACGGCGCCATCGAGTGCCGTCAGCGCATCCTCGACGGTGCTCTGCGTTCCGCCCTGTACTGTGTAGGCCGGAGCGATGATGTTTCCGCTGGCATCCATGCCTGCGCCGCCGCCGAGGGTGGCCAGGGAATCCTTGAGCTGGGAGACGGTGGTGGCGTTGTGGTCGGCGGTGCCGCGGGCAATGTTTACAAGGCGGCGCTGCATGCCTGCATTCCCAAATGACGCAACACCTTCTTCATTCGCGTGAGAGCTCCTTCCAAGTGCCAGCGAGCCGTGAGCCCCGCCTTAAATTCTTGCGCCAGCACCGATCGCGACGCCACCACTCGCGCCGCCAGCGGCTCCGCCAACTTCTGCGCCGGCTCCCATTGCAAATCCATTCTCGGAGCCAACAGAGACAGTTGCGCCTCGACCAATTGCAGTGGAATTCCTGCCCATCGCTTCTGCAAGAGTACCCACAGCGGTTCCTCCCTCCAGTCCCGTCTTTGCTGAATTCCCCACCGCAACGCCTGCCATACCCGCTTGTGCGCGCTCACTGATGGGAGCTGACCCGATACTCACAAACTGCGCGACACCCTCAAGATCTGAGACCCGTGAATTGATTGAGTACAGCTGCCTACCAGACACAGCTTCGGCACTGCTGGCGCTCAAGGCTCCATCCGCCACACCACTGATCTTCCGATTGGCATTGGCGCTATTGCGCACATCCAATGTCGTACCGCTATTCCTCTCACCCAGGCGCACATTGCCAGACGCAGATACCTGCGCCACCAGCCCACCCAACGCTGCTGTCTCGACCAGCGCCTTGGCTGCATCGGTCTTTGCCGCGGCAGCTTCCGTGCCCGCAGACCTGGCAATGCCCTCCACCATCGCCACCTTGTCATTGGTGGCATTGAGCTGCCTGCCGTTGACGACGTCATAGCTGCTGGCGCTGACCACTCCATCAGCCACGCCGGTCAGCTTCCGATTCGCATTTGCGCTGTTGCGCACATCCAGCACGGTGCCACTGTTCTTCTCACCCACGCGGACATTGCCATTGGCACTGGCCTGACTGAGCAGCCCGTTTAGCGTTCCCACCTGGGTCAGGGCGGAGTTCGCAGCGGTCTTGGCCGCGCTGGCATCACTCAGTGCGGTACTGACGTTGCTGTTGGTGGCGTTGAGCTGCCGGCCGGTCACCGCATCGGTGCTGGTGGTGGACAACGCTGCATCGGCAACACCGGTGATCTTGCGGCTCGCATTGGCGCTGTTCCGCACGTCCAGTACGGTGCCGCTGTTGGTTGCGCCCAGGCGGACATTGCCCGAGGCAGCGGTCTGGCTCAGAAGCCCGGAGAGAGTGTTGGCCTTGGTCAACGCGCTGTCGGCACTGGTCTTTGCGGCGTCAGCTGTCGTCTGAGCCTTGGCTACAGTCTGCTGGGTATCGAACAGCTGGCTGCCGGTTACAGCATCCGTGCTGCTCTTGCTGATACTGCCATCTGCAACGTACTGGATCTTTCGCCTGACCGAGGCGTTGCCCACCGAGACTGAGTTGGCGGAATAGGTGACGGACCCAGCCCCCAGTGCCACCGCATTTTCGTGCTTGGCCTGGGCACGATCGCCCAGCGCGACCGCACTGACCGTGGTTGCTTTCGACAGATTTCCGAGTGCACTCGCGTACTGCGCAGTTGCCTCGCTGCCGCGGCCCAAAGCGGTGCTCTGGCTGGCGGCCGCCTTGCTCAGATAGCCGACAGCGGTACTCTGGTCGGCCTGCGCCTTGGCATCGGTCCCCATCGCCACGCTCCAGGTTCCGGTGGAATCGGCCCTGAAGCCCGCAGCCACGCCTCCATTGCCACTTCGACTGTTGGCGCCCAGGGAGACACCTGAGTTCGACCCGACAATCTTCTTTCCGTCCACGTCCACACCCGCCAACGCGTTGGCCCCCAAGGCCACGCTGCCACTGTTGTAGGCCTTGGCGGCATCGCCAAGCGCAGCGCTGGCACCGTAGGCTCCCGTTTCTGCAAGCGCGCCCCTGCCCAGCGCCGGTGCGGCCGCGTCAATACGCTGGGTGGCCTTCTGCGCCAGGTCGCGCACTGCAACAAGATCCGTCTTCGCGGCATTGGCAGTTTTCTCAACGGCCGCCACCTTCGTGTTGGTGGCATGCAGCTGATTACCCGTCATGGCATCCGTGCTGCCGGCACCAATCACACCGTCGGCAAGATACTGAATGCGACGCTTCTTGCTCGCATTGCCCACCGATACGGTGCTCGCCGATGAAGAGACCGAGTCCGTTCCGATCACAAAGGAGTCGGAATGCGAACCAGCCTTGATCATTCCATTCAGGGAGACAATCCTCCGCAACGCAACGTCTGCAGTGCCCTGTGCGTTATCAGCCGCAGCCTTCGCTGTCGTTGCGTTCTTCTGAGCGACATCTGCCGCAGTCTGTGCCGTGCTGACATTCTGATTGGTCCTGAAGAGCTGACTCCCGTTCACCGCATCGGTGCTTCCAGCATTGATATAGCCATCTTTTACATTGACGATCCGACGCTTGAGCTCCTTGTTTCCCACGGAGACCGTGTAATCCACATCTGCCACTGACGACGCACCCAATGCCACTCCGAAGTCTGCCGATGAACCCGCATTCCATCCGAGGACAACTGAACCTTGCGCCTGCGCCTGATTCCTTCCCCTGGCCCAGGAATCAGCTCCTATCACAACTGCACGTAGCGCACCGGAATTCGATCCACTGCCAATGGCAATACCGTTTTCCAGCTCAGCTACCGCGTTGTTTCCAAGTGCCATTCCACCGAGGCCCCAAGTCTTTGCATAGGCACCAATTGATACATTGTGGCCACCGAAGGTTGACGCGTAATAGCCCATAACAACGCTATCGACACCATCCGCTATGGCAGACTGCCCCACTGCAATCGACTTGTTGCCACGGGCAACACCATTTCCAGCACTCCACCTGTACTCCTTCTCCGCGAGCCCCCACCCCGAAGACGCAAATAGTGTCGAATCCTGACACTTATCCATAGTCCTCTCGGGACCATCACAGTGCGCGCTGGATTCCACGATCTGCGCAGATGCAGGCCCTACCGCATTCAAAGTCAGAATGGGGAGAGCGAAGCATGCCATGGCATGGCGCAGCTTCATGCGTCCGTCCCTCACATGTGAGCTAGCCAGCTCACTGGTAACCACCCAGCACTGCTTGGCTTTGTTCCAGATACGGCGATAGATGTGGTTCATGTTTATTCCTTAACAAACAAGAGAAATGAAGCCCCGCGCATGCGCGGGGCGGAGGACGTCAGGCGCTGGGCGCCAGGGTCGTTACGTGATCGCGATAGCCGTCGTTCGACAGGCGGTACTGCAGCTGCAAGGTGTTGCCGGGCTGGAGCTGGAACGGCAAGGTCAGCGCTGCGTCGGGGTAGAGGCTTTTCGACAGCTCGCGCGGTGTGCACACGCCACCGGCACTGCACTCGGCAGCGCCAGTGATGCCAACACGCAGGGTGCCCTTGTTGTGCAGAGTGTTGCCCTGCAGTTTCAGATCCACGCTGCCCTCGGCAGGCACTACGTTCACCAGCGCCCCCCAGACCAGGCTGACGCCGACGTTGGCCTGCGCCGCTTGCTCGTCGCCTTCCAGGATCGTGCCGTCGGGGCCATTCACGCCCTCGAAGTAGATGCGGTAGGCCGCCTCCTTCTCGACGGTCTGCAGCGGAATCACCCGGATCAGGCGGTTGCCACCACCGCTGAGTGCGAACTTGCCGGGCGTGATGGCAATCGCCGCATCGGCGGCTTCCACTTCAATCTCTTCCTCGCCCACCTGTGCCGGCCTGGTGATGCGCAGCAGGCGCGCCTGTACGTACTGCGGTCGTGTGGATTGCGAGTACACGCGAATCTTCGTGCCGTGCTTGGCATCCACCGCCGCTCGCATCGGATGAATGGACAGATTGGCCTGTGCCGGTGGGGCCAGCAGTGCGCTCAACGGCAACAGGCAGAACAGCAGCTTCTTCATGATGAGCCTCCGTGGGGATCAGGGTTTGGCGGTCGGCACGCGCAGCTCTACCGTCAGCTCGCCCTCGTAGAGACCGGGGCGCTGACTGGCGATGGGCGTGGGCGGTGTTTCCAGCGTCAGTGGCGTGGGCACGCAGTACACGGGCTGGCTGATGCCCGGCAGCAGCACCATGCGCAGCTGCGCGCTGTCGATGCCACGCAGCAGCTGCTCCTCGCCGTGCTTCATCGCGAGCAGATTGCCGCCGTAGTTCAGGCCGACCTGGTAGTCGAGGCGCTGGGTGTCATCACTGCCACCGTCCTGATGCCAGACCGCGAAGTCCCGCCCTGGTGGTGGGCGCGGCCCGCTGTCGCGCACGGTGACGCCGAGGAATTCGCTCTGCGAACCCACACCGTCATACAGGCACATATCCACGTCCTTGCGCCCGGCGACGACCTGGCGGATGGGGTCGTAGCGCAGATCCATGTTGACCAGGGGTGCAACGCCGTCGAAGCCGGGGAAGTAGATCGAGATGGCGTCGTAGTCGGTTACGGTGAAATCGAAGTTGAAGGTGGCTGTGGCAACTGGTGCTGCGGCAGGGTCGGCTTTGATGTTCAGACGCATCGTGGCCTTCCAGTGGCCGGCGACGAGCCTCGCAAGCTCAGACGCCGGAACCGTCATAGCCGCACCTGTACCGATCGGTTCATCCGCTCCACATCGGTACCAGAATGTTGCATTCAGCTGTCGCTGCTCACCGTCCCAGTAATCGAAACCACAGCGATAGCCCGACATAGCCCGCTGCAGGCTTCCCTGCGCACGAATCTCTGCATGCAGCCCCGTCCGCAGATCTACAAGGCGCAATGCAATCTCAGTTCTCCCGGTCGATATCGCCGGAACTCCTTCCGTTGGGCACCTCCCAAACTCACTATCAGATGCAGACCCACAAACCACATGGATCTGCCCGTACTTCATCGCCAAGTCGTGACTGAACCCCAGCACCGTCCGCGGCGCCCATAACTCCACATCACCCGGCACCGCTGAGCGATCCCAGGTCATCACGATGTCCCTGTGCTGATCCGCCGGATGCGTCTCCGGCGGCCACTGCGCCCACGCCCTCGGCGCCAAGACCACCAGCGCACACACCAGCATCAACACCAACAACACACGCCGGTTCATGGCGTTCCTCCTGCAGCAGCGGTCTGGGGCGTGGCGGCAATCAACGCGCGTTCCTGCAGCAGGCGGGTCACGCGGGCCTGCTGGCGGATCTGCGGCGGCAGCTGGGCCACGGCCAGCGGCTCGCAGTGCACGGCGCCGACCAGCAGCACCACCTGGCGGCGCTCGCGCACCTGCAACGGGCAGTGCAGCAGGCGGTCGTCCTGCAGCAGGTACAGCGTTGTTTCGCGACGCGGGAAGTCGGCAACGAAGCCGCCGTTGGCGCTGGTGCCGGGCACCGGCGCGTTGAGGATGCGGGCGCCACCCAGCGGCGCTCCGGCTAGATCCTTGGCGTTGCCGATGAAGGTGTAGGTCACCTCGATCGGCACTGGCATGCGCATCAGCCGCCCGGGGCTGAGGAACATCGGCCGTGCGCCACCCACGCCGGTCACGCGGATGGCGGCGATGCTGTCCAGCGTGCTGGCATCCTGTACTTCGGCACGGTGCGACTGGTACGACGACAGCGGCAGCAACCGGCGCTCACCAATCTGCAGGCGTTGCCTGCGCAGGCCGCCCACCTGCAGTTCGGCCGCCACGCCACGCAGGTCGACGTCGTCGGTGTCGGCCACCTGCACGGCCAGGCCGGCGTCGGCGCCGTTGCTGCCGCTCCAGTAGAAGCCGCGCTTGCCCAGTGCGAAGCCGGAGCTGTGCATGCCGCTGTAGGCGGTGTCGCTGCGGCCGCGCTGCTGGTAGTGCGCCAGCGTGGCGCCGCTCTGGCCCAGGCTGTTCTGCAGCTGGCCGCTGAGCGTGGCGCTGTAGCGGTCGCTGTTGTTGGCGCGCAGTTCGGCTGACAGCTCGCGGTACTGCGCATCGACGTCCTGGCGCAGGCTGTGGCCGACGCTGTAGTTGATGTCCGGGCGCTGATGCTGCGGCTGGCGCACGTCTACGCTGTAGCGGCGCTGGCCACTGCCGGCGGTGCCGCGCAGCAGGCGGGTCAGGCTCAGGTCGAAGTAGATGCCGCGGTCGCGTTGATCACTGCCGCGCAGGCTGTCGCTGGCACGCTGCTGCCACACACCCACGCGGGTGGAGACGCTGAAATCCTGCCAGCGATGGCTGCGGCTGAAGCTGGCCTGCCAGGTGCGGCTGAGCTGCGGCTCGCGGCGCGGTTGCCACGGCGCCGGCGGCGGCAGCAGCGGGTCCAGCCCGGCCAGCGGATCGTCTTCCGCACCCGGTAGGATGCGTCCCGCGCGCCAGGTCTGGCGCCGCGTGTAGCCCACATAGGCGCTGCCACCGGCCAGCGGCAGCGCCATCGAGGCGCTGAGCGAGTTGGTGCAGCCCAGCTGGTCGCGCGCGTCGGCCTCGAACTGGCAGGCCTTGCCGCGCATGCGCTGCTGGTAGATGTTCCAGGATGCGGTGCGGCGGTACGACAACTGGTACTGCTGGCCGGTGCTGCCATCGTTGCCGCGCATGCCGCCGAAGCTGGCGCGCAGTTCCTGGGTGGCATACAGACGGCGCAGGTCCACGCGAAGCTCGCCATAGCGGAAGCCGCCCAGGTCGGCGGCGCCGGCCACCATCGCCACGTCGCGGCCCAGCGGCACGCGCATGCCGGCCACGGCCACGCGTTCGCCATCGAAGCGGTCACTACGACGCTCATTGCGCTTGCCGCCCTGCACGAACCACTGCCACTGGCTGTTGGTCCAGTCGCCGCCCTTGTCGAACGGCGCGTCTTCGCTGCGCACCAGCACGCCGTCTTCGTAGATGCGCAGGGTGACGTTGTAGTTGCCGGACGGGAAGTTGCGGGTGTCGATCTGGTTGATGCCGGCCTGCAGGTAGGAGGTCTGCAGCAGGCGCGTGCCGTCGTAGGCATCCACGCGTGCATCGCGCGCCAGCAGCACGGTCAGCGGCGTGGCCTGCACGGCAGCATCGGCGTCCACATAGGCCTGGGTGGTGCCCACGCGCAGGCCCTGCAGGCGGTCCAGCGGCAGCATGCTGAAACTGAAGGTGCCGCCCTGCGGGCTGGACAGGTTGCGACGGTCCATGCGCCCGGCCTGCAGGTAGTGCGCCTGCCCCAGGTCGTGGCGGTAATAGACGTTGTCGAACTGGAATTCACTGTCACTGCCGCGGCTGCGGTAGCGCTGCTGGTTGAAGTTCCATTCGGCGGAAACATGCCCGCGGTCGAACAGGCCCAGCACGCCGGTGCCACGCGCGGACAGCGTCTGGTAGTCGCGGCTGCCACTCACATTGATCACCTGCTGGTGCAGGAAGGCGTTTTCGGCGTTGGCGCTGACGGTGTGGAAGCGCTCTGCGGCCGGCTTGCCGGGAATCCACTGGCGGGCAACGAACAGGCGCACCGCGCCCTCGCCTTCGTCGTACAGCGCGCGCACGGCGGCAGGGTCCTCCGGTGGATCGAGATAGCCGCAACCGGCGGTGGCGCCACCGAAGCGGCAGGCCAGATGGCTGTTGCGCGGCATCGGCTGTGACAACGCGGGCAGCAGCGCGGACTGCGCCTCGACGGGCAGATCCAGCGCCTGCAGCACGCCTGCCGGATCTTCCAGCTGCACGTGTTCAAGGGTCACGCGCACCGGCGACAGCCCGGCCGAGCGGCCGAACAGTTGGATGTCGAGTTGTTCGGTCTGGCCTTCGACCAGATCCTCGAAGCCGGGCGGGACGCCGCGCGCCGCCACCAGCGGCGTTGCCAGCGCCAGGGCGAGCGCGACCGCCAGCCGGGTGACGGCGGGGGCGTGTGGGGTCATGGGGGTACCGCTGGAGAAACGGCCGGCCCGATTCAGGGGCCGGCACAGGAACCGCGTTGAATCAGGGCTTCTGATTCATGACGATGAAGACAACGCCTTCGTAGCGGCCGTTGACCGTGAGCGGCCCGCCGGTACCGGCCTGGGCAATGGTCAGCGGCATGGAGATGGAGGCACCCGGCGTCGAGCTGGCGCCCTTGAACAGGTCGGTCGCCTTCAACTCGGTGACCGAAGTGGTCAGCGCACCGGAATTCAGGCTGACGGCCAGCGGCACGCGGGTGCTGCCATTGAGCAGCACCGGGTCGTCGCGGAGGCGAACCTGGATGTCTTTGTCGATATCGTTGGAGTGGATGCGCACCTGCTGCGTGGACGGCAGCAGCCCGCGCAACGGATCGTGGGTCATCTGCAGGATGTCCGGCAGCGGAGTGCCATCGTCGCGCAGCAGCGCCAGGGTCGGGTCGACGTCGGCGTAGACGGTGATCTTGGTTTCCACGGCGTGCGCGGACAGCGAAGCCGTGGCCAGCGCTGCAGCGAGCGCGGCCTTCTTGAGAATGGCGTGCATGGGTTGTCTCTCTCGGACAAGGGGGAATGAGAAAGCCCCCCTCCCCTAAGGAGAAAGGGAGGGAGGCGCCGCCCGCAGAGGTGGTTGCGGGCGACGGAGAGAATGTTAGAAACCCATTGTCCTGCAGGCCATTCAAGCATTCCTAAAACGTTGAGCGTTAAGAAGAATCTTTGAATTAGTTCAACGTTCCAGGCTTATGCAATTTCCCTCATTCGGTAAATGCAAAAAGCCTCATTGCCTTGCCTTTGTAGAGTCGACTGCCAGTCGACTGCTTTTCTGACACTGCGCGAAACGCCAGCGCTGCGCGCGCGAGTCGCCTGACCGTCGACTCTACCTCCCGGGCAATGACAACAGAAAGGACTCCATGGCCGCCACCAGGGCCAAGGGTGTCTCATTCATCGGGTAGTGTCCTGCATCCTCCAGAACCTCCAGCGTGGCCTGCCGGTAGCGGTGCAGATAGGTGCGCCCCATCAGTGAACGGTTGAAGGTGGGATCATTCCCACCCACCACCACCTTCAACCGATGGTCACCGACGATCTCGTCGCTGAAATCCGTATCTGCCCACGCAGGAAGGTATGCAGCAAACGCCTCCGGCGTGGAACGCTCGATTGAGTAACGGGCCTTCCAATCCAGCCAGGCTGCGGGGAGCCGCCCGCCGGTACTGCGATCGATGATGGCCCTTCGGCTGGCCACGCTGCCGGCAGCGCTCTCCAGAAGTCCTCGCGTGGATGCGTCATAGGCAATGCCACCACAGGGGACGGGTGCGATGGCCAGCATGGAGCGCACCCGCTGGGGCGCGAGCACGGCGATGCGCTCGATCGCCATGCCTCCCATGGAATGCCCCGCTACGCTGAACGTTTCCAGCTGAAGTGCATCGGCGAGCGAGAGCGCGTCACGGGCGATTTCGTCGATGCTGTACTGCCCCGCCACATCGCGCATGCCGCCGTAGCCACGGCAGTCCATGAAGATGTAGCTGAAGTGGTCGCGTGACAGCCATGGCTCGATCGGTTCGAACGCGTGTGCGTCGCCGAACCAGCCATGCAGGACCAGGACGGAGTGAGGCCCCTGCCCCACGCGATGAAAAGTGTTGGCCATGAAGCATTGCCGCAGTGAGGAGGAGTGTTGATGCTAGGCAGCGCAGGCCCAGCCCACCGTCGATGACAGGTCAACCGCTATAGAATCCGGGCCATGCGCAATTCGCTGCTCGATCCCTATGAAGACCTGCCGCGCGATGTCGTGGTCACCTCGAACGACTATGCAGCGTCGTCCACCTTTCCGCGCCATGCCCATCGACGCGGGCAGTTCGCGTTCGCCGCGCGCGGCACCATCAGCGTGACGACACCGCAGGGGCGCTGGCTGGTGCCGCCACAGCGCGCCTGCTGGGTACCCGCCGGGCTGGTGCACGAGATGACGATGCGCGGGCCGGTGACGATGCTCAACGCATTCCTTTCCATCGAGGCGGCTGCTGCAGTGGCGATGCCGGCGCAGTGCCACGTGTATGCCGTTTCGCCGCTACTGCGGCAGCTGCTGGAAGGCGCAGTGGACCTGCCTGCGCTGTACGACGAGGACGGGCGTGCGGGCAAGCTGATGCAGTTGCTGGTCGCGGAGATCGCGTCGATGCCGATGCTTTCCCTGCATGCGCCGTTGCCTGCCGATGCACGCCTCGCGCGCGTCTGCCGGGCGCTGTTCGATGCGCCCTCGCTCGCCATCGGGCTTGATGAGGTGGCTGCGGATGCAGGCATGAGCCGGCGCACCTTCACGCGGACGTTCCGCGCAGGTACCGGGGTGAGTTTCGCCGAGTGGCGGCAGCAGGTATGCCTGCTGGCGGCCATCGAACGGCTGGGCCAGGGGCAGGCGGTGACACGCGTGGCGCTGGACCTGGGGTATGCGAGCCCCAGCGCGTTTTCTGCCGCGTTCCGGCGTGAGCTGGGGTGTTCGCCGAGCCGGTATTCAGAGGTGTAATGCCGGGTAGGTGTCTGGTTGCCGTGCGGACCAACGGTCCGCACCTACCACATGCCGGGAATCGTGCGTGCCAACCAAGGTTGGCAGCTACCAGAGCCGAAGCAAAAAAAACGCCCCGCGGATGCGGGGCGTTCTCGGCACAATCTACGCGGGCGATCAGCCCTGGTAGTCGCGCACGTCGCTGCCGGTGTAGACCTGGCGCGGACGGCCGATCTTCATTTCCGGATCAACCTGCTGTTCCAGCCAATGCGAGACCCAGCCGGAGGTACGGCCCAGGGCGAACATGACGGTGAACATTTCGGTCGGGATCTGCAGCGCCTTGTAGATGATGCCGCTGTAGAAATCGACGTTCGGGTACAGCTTGCGGGCGACGAAGTACTCGTCCTGCAGCGCGGCCTGTTCCAGCTTCACGGCCACGTCCAGCAGCGGATCCTGCACGCCCAGCTGCTTGAGCACCTTGCTGGTCATCTCGCCGATGACCTTGGCGCGCGGGTCGAAGTTCTTGTAGACGCGGTGGCCGAAGCCCATCAGGCGGAAGCCGGAGGTCTTGTCCTTGGCCTTGACCACGGCGGATTCGACGTTGTCGGCGCTGCCGATCTCTTCCAGCATCTTCAGCACGGCTTCGTTGGCACCGCCGTGGGCCGGACCCCACAGCGCGGTGACGCCAGCGGCAACCGACGCGTACGGGTTGGCACCGGTCGAGCCGACCAGGCGCACGGTCGAGGTCGAGGCGTTCTGCTCGTGGTCGGCGTGCAGGATGAACAGCAGGTCCAGCGCCTTGACCACGTCCGGGTTCAGATCGTACTGGCCATCAGCCGACTCGAAGGTCTGCTTCAGGAAGCGGCTGACGTAGTCCAGCGAGGTGTCCGGCTTGTTGGCCGGCAGGCCCTTGCCGTGGCGGTAGATCAGCGCCGACAGGGTCGGCACCTTGGCGATCAGGCGCACAGCGGCCTGGCGGCGCTGTTCGGCGTCGGACAGGTCCAGCGAGGCGTGGTAGATGCCCGACAGCTGCGCGATGGCGGCGGTCAGGATGGCCATCGGATGTGCATCCTTGGCGAAGCTGCCGATCAGGGTGTTGATCGACTCATCGACGTTGGCTTCAGCCGCCAGCTCGTCGGTGAAGGCCTTCAGCTGCTCGGCGCTCGGGCGCTCGCCGTTGATCAGCAGGTAGGCCACTTCGACGTAGCTCGACTTTTCCGACAGCTGTTCGATCGGGTAGCCGCGGTACAGCAGCACGCCCTTGTCGCCGTCGATGTAGGTGATGGCGGACTTGCAGCTGGCCGTCGCGGTGAAGCCGGAATCGTAGGTGAAATACCCCGTTTCCTTGGTCAGCTTCGCGATGTCGACGCAGTCGTTGCCAAGGGTGGGTTTGATGACGGGCAGAACGACCGACTTATCGCCGGCGTTGAGCGTGACCTGATCAAGATCGGACACTGTGTGCGCTCCTTCATGGGAAGGCGCCTGCCCAAGCGCATTGGTCAGGCACGTGAATGACGTCCTCGGCCTGTGCCGGGGATCAGGTCATTATCGCACAGCAGCATTTGCCCGGCGCTAGACAGAAGTCGTATACGACAGGCGGCCAGACGCCGGCCGTTGAGCGGACCGGATCGGCAAAAGTGTTGTCACACGAACGCAGTGTTCCGTCCATCCAAACGCCCGTTGGGTTGGCGTTGGGGAAAAACAAACGGCCGCGCAGAGCGCGGCCGTCGGTTCGAAGCTGGATCGACAGATCAGCGCGCGTAGCGCTTCTGGAACTTGTCGATACGGCCCGAGGTGTCGATGACCTTGTGCTTGCCCGTGTAGAACGGGTGCGAAGCAGAGGAAATTTCAACCTTGACCAGCGGGTATTCGTTGCCGTCTTCCCACTGGATGGTTTCCTTCGTGCCCATGGTCGAGCGGGTCAGGAACTTGAAATCGGAGGTGACGTCATGGAAGACGACGTCGCGGTAGTTCGGATGGATATCGGCCTTCATGGGCTCACACCGTAAATGGGCTGGTGGTCAAGAGCGGCATTATAAGCACCGGTTGCCGCTCGGGGCAACCGGTGCGGGTCAACAGACTTCAGTCCGCGCCCAGGGCCTGGCGCACCAGGGCCTCGAAACGCTGTTGGTCGTAGGCCATCAGCAGATCGCAGTTGTCCGGCTGGCCGGTCTGGCGGTTCCAGTCGACGATGGTGGCGCCGCGGCTGAACGTACCGTTCAGCTCCACGTTCAGCGGCCGCGATTCGACCTGCAGCTGCCCTTCCGGGTTCAGCGCCCAGGCCATGGCGACCGCATCGGCGGTATACCAGCGGCCACCCTTGCTGTCCTCGGACAGGCCACGGGTCTTGCGCGAGATCAGTTCGTAGAAGCGGGCGCGGTCGGAATCGGCCTGCAGCCACTTTTCAGCATCCTGCAGCGGCAGGCCATGGGCGACGGTGGCCTCCCAGTCCGACACCAGCAGGTGCTTGAACGAAGTGAACACCACGTGCGCCGCTTCCGGATCGAACGCGATGTTGAATTCGGCCGCCGGGGTGATGTTGCCGTGGCAGGTGACCGCACCGCCCATCACCACGATGCGCTTGATGCGCTCGGGAAGGGTCGGGTCCAGCTTCAGTGCCAGGGCCAGGTTGGTCAGCGGGCCAAGCATCACCAGCATCAGTTCACCGGCGTGCTCGTGCGACAGGCGCAGGATGGCCAGTGCGGCGTGCTCGGCTTCAGCCTGGCGGCTCGGCGGCGGCAGGTCCACGTCGCCGTAGCCGTCACGGCCATGCACGTGGGCGGCGTCAACGGAGGGATGCAGCAGGGGATCCGGGCTGCCGGCAAACACCGGTACGTCGGCGCGGCCGACGATGTCGCAGAGCTTGAGGGCGTTGCGGACGGTGTACTGCAGGCCGACATTGCCGGCGGCGATGGTCAGGGCGACCACGTCATGCCGTTCATCGGCAAAGGCCATCAGCAGGGCCAGGGCGTCGTCCACACCGGGGTCGGTGTCGATCAACAGGGGGATCTTGTGGGTCATCGTTGCCGTCTTCAGATCGGCAACGAAGTGTGGACCGGGATGATGACCGTTGCAATACCGGTCTGCCCCGGCGGCAAAGATGTAGTGGAGAGGGTTGGATCCGTTGCCCCCACCAACGCCCCCGCCCAACGCACTCACGAACATGAACAGATTCTAGTTCGGGTCGCTTGGAGCGCCCAACATCATTTGCTATAAAAAGTGTTGAACATTTTATAGAAAACAACCATGAAGCTGCCCGCGCCAGCTCCCGATCTGGCAACCCTCACCCGGAAGTACATGGAGACCCTCGGTACCATCCTGGACGCCCGGATCGGGCCCGAGGTGAACGGCGCCTATGAGCACTGGGACAAAGTCCGCCACAGAGCGCCACCGGCGGGCCTGAACGCGGAGCAGTGGTGGCTGGGCATCACGTGGACGCGCGCAGCATTGCTGAAGCCGCTACCGCTGTTGCTGGACAAGACGCAGCAACCCTTCAAGCTGGCACTTACCGATTCAATGCAGCGGCACCTGCACTACATTGATCGGGAGGCCGCAGGCTCGGTGAAGGGTGTGGATGCTGCCAGCGGCCAAGGACGGTTCCTGATCCGCTCGCTGATCGAGGAAGCGATGACCTCATCGCAGCTGGAGGGCGCCTCGACCACGCGGGCGGTGGCAAAGGAAATGCTGAGCACAGGCCGTGCGCCGCGCGACCAGTCCGAGCGCATGATCTACAACAACTACGTGGCAATGAACGTGATCCGCGAGCGCGGCATACGCCCGATCACTCCCGGCGAGATTCTGGAGCTGCACAGCATCCTCACCGACGGCACGCTGGAGCTTCCAACCGACAGCGGGCGTTTCAGAACCGCCGAAGACAACGTTGCGATCTTCGATCGCGGCTCACCACCTACGCTGCTGCACATCCCTCCTCCGGCCGAGGAAGTGCCCGCACGGATCGAGCGGCTGTGCACGTTCATCAATGAAGAAAGCACACCGTTCGTGCATCCAGTCGCCAAGGCCATCGCACTGCATTTCCAGATTGGCTACGACCATCCTTTCGTGGATGGCAATGGCCGTACGGCGCGCGCACTGTTCTACTGGGCGATGATGAATGCCGGATATTGGATGACCGAGTACTTCTCCATTTCCAGCGTGTTGAAGAAGTCCCCAGGCAAGTACATGCGGGCCTACCTCTACACCGAAAGCGACAACTGCGATCTTGGCTACTTCGTGGCGCAACAACTGGAGGCCATTGAGCAATCGATCCAGGGTTTGCATGCCTACATCGCCAGGAAGCATGCAGAGGATCAGGCAGCGCGACGCGTGCTGCGAACCGCCCGGCTTGGCGGTGTGCCTCTCAATCATCGTCAGCGCGCGTTGCTGGCCAACGCGCTGAAGGATCCTGACCGGACCTACACCGTCGCCAGCCACCAGGCGGCACACACCATTACCTATCCGACCGCGTTGAAGGATCTGAACGGATTGGTGGCTTCCGGGCTTGTCAGCAAAGAGCGCGTCGGGAAGGCCTCCGAGTATCTCGTGCTTCCCGGCCTGTCGGAACGTTTGGCGCTGTAGATCTACGCCATGCGGGGATGACGGGAAGGTGATCGAAAGCGCTGTCTGTAGAGTCGAGCCATGCTCGACTCACGCGCGCAGCGCGCAGTAGATCCACGCCATGCGTGGATGTGTGGACCAGGGTCCACACCCACCAATGCGGCATTACGCCGAGGCGTAACGCACGGCGGTGCCGATCCAGCGTTGCACCACGCGATCGGCCAGCGCGGGTTGCTGGGCCAGCAGGCGTTCGGCAAGATCGTGCACGCCGGGCAACAGGCCGGCGTCGCGGGCCAGATCGGCAATGCGGAAACCGGCCAGGCCGGTCTGGCGGGTGCCCAGCAGTTCGCCCGGGCCACGCAGCTCCAGATCCTTCTCGGCGATGACGAAGCCATCGTTGGTTTCGCGCATGGTCTGCAAACGCTCGCGCGCCATCTGCGAAAGCGGCGCCTGGTACAGCAGCACGCAGCGCGACACCGCCGAACCGCGGCCCACGCGGCCGCGCAACTGGTGCAGCTGGGCCAGGCCGAGGCGCTCGGCATTCTCGATCACCATCAGCGAAGCGTTCGGTACGTCCACGCCCACTTCGATGACCGTGGTCGCCACCAGCAGATCGATCTCACCCGCCTTGAACGCCACCATCGTCGCCAGCTTCTCGGCGGCCTTCAGGCGGCCATGCACCAGCCCCACGCGCACGCCCGGCAGCAGCGCCTGCAGCGATTCGTAAGTGGCCTGCGCCGGCGTGGCGTCGAGCTCTTCGCTTTCCTCGATGAGCGTGCACACCCAGTACACCTGCCGCCCTTCCTGGCAGGCCAGCGCGATGCGCTCGATCAGTTCGGGACGGCGGTCGTTGTTGAGTGCCACGGTCTGCACCGGGGTGCGGCCCGGCGGCAGTTCGTCGATGGCCGACACATCCAGATCCGCGTATTCGGACATCGCCAGCGTGCGTGGAATCGGCGTGGCGGTCATCACCAGCTGGTGCGGCACGCTGTTGCCACCCGCGCCCTTGTCGCGCAGGGCCAGCCGCTGGTGCACGCCGAAGCGGTGCTGTTCGTCGACGATGGCCAGGGCCAGGTCCTGGAACACCACCGCCTCCTGCATCAGCGCGTGGGTGCCGACCACCACCTGCGCTTCGCCGTTGGCGACCTGCTCCATCACCTTGGCGCGCGCCTTGCCGGTGACCTTGCCGGCCAGCCAGGCGATACGCACGCCGAGCGGTTCCAGCCAGCCGCGCAGGTTGTTGAGATGCTGCTCGGCCAGCAGTTCGGTGGGCGCTGCCAATGCCACCTGCTTACCCTGCTCGACTGCCAGCATCGCGGCCAGTGCGGCGACCACGGTCTTGCCGGAGCCGACGTCGCCCTGCACAAGCCGCAGCATCGGGCTGGGCCGCGCGAGGTCTTCGCGGATCTGCTTGAACACGCGCGCCTGGGCGCCGGTCAGCGCGAACGGCAGCTGCTTCAGCAGCGCCTTGGCCAGCTTGCCGGGACCGGCCAGCGGCGGCGCATGGTGCGCCTGCAAGGCAATACGCTGACGACGCAGGCTGAGGTGATGGGCCAGCAGTTCTTCCATCGCCAGGCGACGCTGCGCCGGGTGGGTGCCTGCTGCCAAGGCGGCCAGATCGGCATCCGGCGGCGGCCGATGCACGGTCAGCAGCGCACTGCGCAGCGACGGCAGGCCGAGGCCATCCAGCCAACCGCTGGGCAGCAGTTCCAGCGTGCTTTCCTCGGGCAGGCGATCCAGCGCCTGGCCGATCAGCTTGCGCATGGTCATCGGGCCAACGCCTTCCACGGTGGGATACACCGGGTCGAGGCGGTCGCCGAGTTCGGGATCGTCGTTGCGGCCCAGCACCTGGTAGCTGGGGTGGACGATTTCCAGGCCGAGGTGGCCGGGTTTGGGCGTGCCGAAGCAGCGCAGCCGGTTGCCGACCGCGAACTGGCCGACCTGCTGCTGGCGGAAGTGGAAGAAGCGCAGCACCAGGGTGCCCTGCCCTTCATCCTCCACGGCGACCTTCAGCATCGGCCGGTAGCGCATGCCGCGCTCGACCGCGACCACCCGCCCTTCCACCTGCGCCGGTACGCCGTTGCGCAGGTCTTCGATGCGGGTCAGCCGGGTGCGGTCTTCATAGCGCAGCGGCAGATGAAGCCAGAGGTCCTGCAGGGTGGTGAGGCCACGCGCCTGCAGTTTGGCGGCCACGGCCGGACCGACGCCGGCGAGCATCGCCAGGGATGCTTCGCCGGACGGTGACAGGACCGGGGTGACCGCCGCCTTGCGTGCCACGTGGCGGTCAGTCGATGACCATCACCGCGTCGACCTCGAAGTTGGCGCCCTTCGGCAGGCCGGAGACTTCGATGGTGGAACGGGCCGGGTACGGGGCCTGGAAGTAGTCCTGCATGACGGCGTTGACCTTGGCGAACTCGCCCAGGTCGGTCAGGTACAGGCCCAGGCGCACGACCTTGTCCAGCGAGCCGCCAGCGGCTTCGGCCACGGCCTTGAGGTTGTCGAAGGCGCGGCGGGCCTGCGCTTCGACGTCACCGACGCCGACGATATCGCCGGTGGCCGGGTCGAGCGGGATCTGGCCGGAGAAATACACGGTGTTGCCGGCGCGCACGGCCTGCGAGTACGGGCCGATGGCGGCGGGAGCCTTTTCGGTGTTGATGATCTGGCGGGACATGGGTCGCTCCGGTGCTTGGGGGAAAACAGAGCGGTGATTGTACCGGGTGGGGGCGCATCCACGCATGGCGTGGATCTACCGCGCCGCTTCGGTAGTGCCGGCCGCTGGCCGGCAAACCCATGAACGTCGGAAGCACCGCGAAGTTGCCGGCCAGCGGCCGGCACTACCGGGTTCGCATTACTGGCGGCGTACCGACTGCACGACCGACAGGCGGCGCAGGCGGCGCATCACTTCGGCCAGGTGGTTGCGGTCGCGCACCTGGATGTTGAACGCCAGCACGGCGGCATTGAAATCACGGTCAAGGTAGTCCACCCGCTCGATGTTGGAATGGCTCTGCGCGATGGCGGCGGCCAGCTGCGCCAGCACGCCGGTGCCGTTCTCCACTTCCACCACCAGCGAGGTGTCGTAGTCACCGGAAACGGTGGTGTCCCAGCCGATCGGCACCCAGCGCTCGGGCGACTTGCGCAGCTCGGCCAGGTTCGGGCAGTCCATGCGGTGCACCACGATGCCCTTGCCGGCGGTGTGGTAGCCCATGATCTCGTCGCCGGGAATCGGCTGGCAGCAACCGGCGAAGGTGACCACGCCGCGCTCGCTGCCGTTGATCAGGATCTTTTCCTGCGAGTGGTGGCGCGAATGCGGGCCGCCACGCAGTTCGGCGTAGGCCATCAGCGCCTGTGCAGCCTGCGTCGGCATCCAGTTGCCCAGTGCGACTTCGGCCAGCAGCGCCTCCAGGCGCGGGAAGCGGTGCTCGGCGAGGAACGCATCCAGGCGCCCCTTCGGCAGCCGCTCCAACGAGGAATCCATCGCCTCCAGCGCACGGTCGAGCATGCGGTGGCCGAGCTGCACGGCGTCTTCGTGCTCCAGCTGCTTGAGCTGGTGGCGGATGGCGGTGCGCGCCTTGCTGGTAACCACGAATTCCAGCCACTGCGGTTTCGGCGTGGCCGAGCGTGCGGTGATGATCTCCACCGACTGGCCCGACACCAGCTTGGTGCGCAACGGCACCAGCTTCTTGTCCACGCGCGAGGCCACGGCCATGTTGCCGACGTCGGTATGCACGGCGTAGGCGAAGTCCAGCGCGGTGGAATTGCGCGGCAGGGCCAGGATCTTGCCCTTCGGGGTGAACAGGTAGACCTCGTCCGGGAACAGGTCGACCTTGACGTTGTCGAGGAACTCCAGCGAGGAACCGGCGGCACGCTGCGAGTCGATCAGTTCAACGATCCAGGCGTGTGCGCGGCTCTGCGCGCTGTTCGGTGAATCGCCGCCGAACTTGTAGGTCCAGTGCGCGGCCACGCCACGTTCGGCGATCAGGTCCATCTCTTCGGTGCGGATCTGCACTTCGATGGGCGAACCATACGGCCCGAACAGCACCGTATGCAGCGACTGGTAACCGTTGGCCTTGGGAATGGCGATGAAATCGCGGAAACGCCCATCCAGCGGCTTGAACGTTGCATGCACCGAACCCAGCGCGTGGTAGCAGCTGGGCACGCTGCGCACCACCAGGCGGAAGCCGAACACGTCCATCACCTGGTCGAAGGTTTTGTTCTCGTCGCGCATCTTGTTGTAGATGCTCCACGGGGTCTTGATGCGACTGACCAGGCGGTGCTCGATGCCTTCCTTCGCCAACCGCTGCGACAGCTGCACTTCCACCTGCGCCAGCGCTTCACGGCGGACCACCGGCTGGCTGCGGATGTGCTTTTCCAGGATCGCGTGGCGCCACGGATACAGCGCCTTGAAGCCGAGGTTCTGCAGCTCGCTCTTGACCAGGCTCATGCCCAGGCGCTGGGCGATGGGCGCGTAGATCTCCAGCGTCTCGCGGGCGATGCGGCCGCGCGCTTCGCGGCTCTGCGCGCCCAGCGTGCGCATGTTGTGCAGGCGGTCGGCCAGCTTGATCATGATCACGCGCAGGTCGCGCGACATCGCCAGCAGCATCTTGCGGAAGCTCTCGGCGGCCGCTTCCTGGCGGTCGCGGAACTTCAGCTTGTCCAGCTTGGTCACGCCGTCGACCAGTTCGGCCACGGCTTCGCCGAACTCGGCGGCCAGCGCCTCACGGGTCAGCGGGGTGTCTTCGATGGTGTCGTGCAGGATCGCGGCGATCAGCGCTTCCACGTCCAGGCCCAGCTCGGCCAGCACCTGGGCCACGGCCACCGGATGGGTGATATAGGGCTCGCCCGACTTGCGCGTCTGCCCGGCGTGTGCGGCGGCTCCGACTTCCCAGGCACGGCGCAACAGCGGCAGCTGTTCCGGCGGCAGGTAATGGGCGGCGCGTTCAAGCTGGAGGACGTAGTCGGGTACGGCGGCAGCGGGGGCTGCGGCGACCTTGGCAGTGGGGCCTGGGTTCATGCCCGAAGCCTATTCCAGCGCGACGTTTACGGCAAATCCTGAATGCGAAACAGCCCGCACGGGGCGGGCTGTTCGGCACATCCAACGATTACGTTGATCGATGCGATCAATCGTCGTTCTTGGACATGTCTTCGTCGGCGACCACTTCCGCGGCAGCCCACTCCAGCGCTTCGCGCTCTGCGCGCTCACGCTCGGCCTTCTCGACTTCGTCGATCAGCGCGTTGTCGATCTTGCGGGCAGCGATTTCGCGCAGCGCCAGCACGGTCGGCTTGTCCTCGGTCTCGCTGTTGTCCAGCGTGGCCTGCACGCCGTTGGCGAGCTGGCGGGCACGCTTGGAAGCCATCATGACCAGTTCGAAACGGTTGTTAACGACTTCCAGGCAATCTTCTACGGTGATGCGGGCCATACGGGCTCCCGGCGACCGGTCGGCCGCTCAGTCGAATGAGGGAAAGGGGACGGAGTGTACTGGCAGGGGCTGGACAAAATCAAGCCAGCCCCTACCCGATTCTTTTGGAATCAGTCAGTTGCGCCCGGATCGGGGGTCAACAAGGCCTGGATCAGGCCTGCGTGGCGGACCTTCTGGGCCTCCCGGCGCAGGCGGCTGGCGGTGAAGATGGCGCACAGTTCGTCCACGGCGGTGTCGAACACCTCGTTGACGATGACGTAGTCGAACTCGTTGAAGTGCAGCATCTCGTCACGGGCGGCGCCCAGGCGCTGGGCGATGACCGCCTCGCTGTCCTGGCCGCGCTTGCGCATGCGGTCCTGCAGGGCCTGCTTGGACGGCGGCAGGATGAACACGGTGACCGTGCCCGGCACCAGCTGGCGTACCTGCTGCGCGCCCTGCCAGTCGATTTCCAGCAGCACGTCCTGGCCGGCGGCCAGCTGCGGCTCCACCGACTGGCGGGCGGTGCCCTTCCAGTCACCGTGCACCCAGGCATGCTCGAAGAAGTCGCCGGCGGCGATCATTTCCTCGAACTTCTCCGCAGAGACGAAATGGTAGTGCTGGCCATTCACCTCACCCGGGCGCATCGCGCGCGAGGTGAAGGAGATCGACAGGGCGATCTGCGGGTCACGCGCCAGGGTGGCATTGACGATGCTGCTCTTGCCGGCGCCGGACGGGGCGGCAACGATGTACAGCGTGCCGCGCGCAACGGCGTCCGACGGCTTCGACGGGGCGCTCATGCGCGGAACCCAACTGGTTGATTTCGCAAAATTTTTCCTCGGTGTTCCAGATCCGGCGCGGAGGATCGCGCCAGGACGGCGGGGGCTGCGCGGAACATCCTGGAACCAGGCCCGGCAGACGCTTCCCCGGGGGGGCGGGCACGCAACTTTACCAGAGCGGCCGCGTTGCGCGCCCGTCCGGCAGGCGCCGGGCCTTGTGCCACATGGGCATGCGGGGGCCTGTGCTATAACCGGGCCGTACCCAACGACAGCCCGGAGGCCTGCGCCTCCCCGCCATCCCAGGAGAACGGCATGCCATCGATGAGCCGCCGCCAGTTCCTGAAAGTGACCGGGACAACCCTGGTCGGCTCCAGCCTGGCATTGATGGGCTTCGCGCCCGGCATCGCGCTCGCGGAGGTCAGGCAGTACAAGCTGACCCGCGCGACCGAGACCCGCAACACCTGTACGTATTGTTCGGTGGCCTGCGGCATCCTGATGTACAGCCTCGGCGATGGCGCCAAGAACGCCGAGCCGAGCATCTTCCATATCGAGGGTGACCCGGACCATCCGGTCAACCGCGGCACGCTGTGCCCGAAGGGTGCCGGCCTGGCCGACATCATCCACAGCAAGTCGCGCCTGCTCTACCCCGAGTACCGCGCGCCGGGCTCGAACGAGTGGAAGCGGCTGAGCTGGGACGATGCGCTGGACCGCATCGCGCGGCTGATGAAGGAAGACCGCGATGCCAACTTCGTGCAGAAGAACGAGGCCGGGCAGACGGTCAACCGCTGGCTGACCACCGGCATGCTGGCGGCCTCGGCGACCAGCAATGAAACCGCGGTGCTGACCCACAAGGTCGTGCGCTCCCTTGGCATGCTGGCATTCGACAACCAGGCACGTGTCTGACACGGCCCGACGGTGGCAGGTCTTGCCCCGACGCTAGGCCGTGGTGCGATGACGAATCACTGGGTCGACATCAAGAATGCCGACCTGATCCTGATCATGGGTGGCAATGCCGCCGAGGCGCATCCGTGTGGGTTCAAATGGGTGACCGAGGCCAAGGCACACAACAAGGCCCGGCTGATCGTGGTCGATCCGCGCTTCAACCGCTCGGCCGCGGTGGCCGACGTGTATGCGCCGATCCGTACCGGCACCGACATCGTGTTCCTGGGCGGTCTGATCAACTACCTGTTGACCGAGGACCGCATCCAGCACGAGTACGTGCTGAACTACACCGACATGTCGTTCCTGGTGAAGGATGAATTCGCTTTCAAGGACGGCCTGTATTCGGGCTACAACGAAGAGAAGCGCAGCTACGACCGCTCCAGCTGGGACTACGCGTACGGTGACGATGGCTTCGTGCGCAGCGACCCGACGCTGAAGGACCCGCGCTGCGTCTACACCCTGCTCAAGCAGCACTACGCGCGCTACACCGTGGAGATGGTCGAACGCATCTGCGGCACGCCCGCCGACAGCATCCGCCAGGTCTGGGACATGATCGCGTCCACCGCCGGCAAGGACAAGGCGATGACCATCCTGTACGCGCTGGGCTGGACGCAGCATTCGATCGGTGCGCAGAACGTGCGCGCCGGCACCATGGTGCAGCTGCTGCTGGGCAACATCGGCGTGGCCGGTGGCGGCATGAACGCCTTGCGCGGGCATTCCAACATCCAGGGCCTGACCGACATCGGCCTGATGTCCGACCTGCTGCCCGGCTACCTGACCCTGCCGAAGCAGGACGAGCAGGACTATGACGCCTACATCGCCAAGCGCACGCAGAAGCCGCTGCGCGCCAACCAGATGTCGTTCTGGCAGAACTACCCGAAGTTCCACGTCAGCCTGATGAAGTCGTGGTGGGGCGACGCCGCTACCGCCGACAACAACTGGTGCTTCGACCATCTGCCCAAGCTCGACAAGCCGTACGACATGCTGCAGGCGTACGAGCTGATGAACGAGGGCAAGATCCACGGCTACATCTGCCAGGGCTTCAACCCGCTGGCCTCGGCGCCGAACAAGGGCAAGCTGATCAGCGCGTTCTCCAAGCTGAAGTTCATGGTCAGCATGGACCCGCTGGAGACGGAGACCATTGCCTTCTGGCAGAACCACGGTGCGTTGAACGACGTCGACCCGAGCACGATCCAGACCGAAGTATTCCGCCTGCCGACCACTTCCTTCGCCGAGGAAAACGGCGCGGTGGTGAACTCCTCGCGCTGGCTGCAATGGCACTGGAAGGGGGCCAACCCGCCGGGCGAAGCGCGCAGCGACATCGAGATCATGTCCGAGCTGTTCCATCGCATCAAAGCGATGTACGAGAAGGACGGCGGTGCGTGGTGGGAGCCGGTGCGCGACCTGGCCTGGAAGTACTCCAACCCGGAACTGCCGACGCCGGAAGAACTGGCGATGGAATACAACGGCAAGGCACTGGCCGACGTGTTCGATCCGAAGGACCCGACCAAGCTGGTGCGCAAGGCCGGCGAGCAGCTGGCGGCATTCGGCGACCTGCGCGACGACGGCAGCACCTCCTCCGGCTGCTGGATCTACATCGGCGCCTGGGGCCCGACCGGCAACATGATGGCGCGACGTGACAACAGCGACCCCACCGGCATCGGCAACACGCTGGGCTGGGCCTGGGCGTGGCCGGCCAATCGCCGGGTGATGTACAACCGCGCCTCGTGTGACGTGGCCGGCCAGCCGTTCGATCCGCGGCGCACGCTGCTGGCCTGGAACGGCAAGAACTGGGGCAGCGTGGACGTGCCGGACTTCAAGGCCGATGAAGATCCCGCCGGGGGCATGGGCCCGTTCATCATGAATCCGGAAGGCATCGCCCGCTTCTTCGCCAAGGCCGGCATGGCCGAGGGCCCGTTCCCGGAGCACTACGAACCGTTCGATACACCGCTGCGCAGCAACCCGCTCAGCCCGGGCCAGGCACTGACGTTGAACAACCCGGCGGCGCGCGTGTTCGCCAGCGATCGCGCACAGATCGGTTCGCCGGACGAGTTCCCGCATGTAGCCACCACCTACCGCCTGACCGAGCATTTCCACTTCTGGACCAAGCACGGCAAGTTGAACGCCATCATCCAGCCCGAGCAGTTCGTCGAGATCGGCGCGGCCCTGGCCGACGAGCTGGGCATCAACAACGGCAGCCGCGTGCGGGTCAGTTCCAAGCGCGGGCATATCGAAGCGGTGGCGATGGTGACCAAGCGCATCAAGGCCCTGCAGATTGATGGCAGAACCGTGCACCAGGTGGGCGTGCCGATCCACTGGGGTTTCCTCGGTGCGGCCAAGCCCGGATACATCGCCAATACGCTGACCAACGCCATCGGTGACGGCAACTCGCAGACGCCCGAATCGAAGTGCATCCTGGTCAAGGTCGAGAAGGTGTAGGAGACACGCCATGTCACTGCAATCCCTGGACATCATCCGCCGCTCGGCCACCACCACGCCCTCGCCGGAGGCGCGTGGCGCGCACACCGGCCAGGTCGCCAAGCTGATCGATGTGAGCAAGTGCATCGGCTGCAAGGCCTGCCAGGTCGCCTGCATGGAGTGGAATGATCTGCGCGACGAGGTCGGCAGCTGCGTTGGCAGCTACGACAACCCGCCCGACCTGAGCGAACAGTCGTGGACGGTGATGAAGTTCCGCGAGTACGAGGACGAGAAGGGCAAGCTGGAGTGGCTGATCCGCAAGGAAGGCTGCATGCACTGCAGCGATCCGGGCTGCCTGAAGGCCTGCCCGTCGCCGGGCGCGATCATCCAGTACGCCAACGGCATCGTCGACTTCCAGGAAGAGAACTGCATCGGCTGCGGCTACTGCGTGACCGGTTGCCCGTTCGACGTGCCGCGCATCTCCAAGAAGGACCACAAGGCCTACAAGTGCACGCTGTGTTCGGACCGGGTGGCGGTGGGCCAGGAACCGGCCTGCGTGAAGACCTGCCCGACCGGTGCGATTACCTTCGGCAGCAAGCAGGCAATGACCGAGCATGCCGCCGGCCGCGTAGAAGACCTGAAATCGCGCGGCTACGAGAACGCCGGCCTGTACGACCCGCAGGGTGTGGGCGGCACCCATGTGATGTACGTGCTGCAGCACGTGGACAAGCCGGAACTGTATGCCGACCTGCCGAAGGACCCGCGCATCAGCCCGATGGTGGAGGTGTGGAAGGGCGTGGCCAAGCCGCTGGGCGTGCTGGCGATTGCCGCTACCGCCTTCGCCGGCTTCCTGCATTACATCGGCATCGGCCGCAACACGGTCAATGACGAGGAAGAAGAGGAAGCCGAGCACGAGGCGAAGAAGATCGAAGAGGAGCAGCGGCCATGAAGTACGCCCCGCACCCGCGGCAGATCATCCGCTACCGCGCGCCGACCCGCATCAATCACTGGATTGTGGCGATCTGCTTCGTGTTGACCGCGCTGTCCGGGCTGGCGTTGTTCCACCCTGCCCTGTTCCCGCTGACCCAGTTGTTTGGCGGTGGGCCATGGACGCGCATCCTGCACCCGTTCATCGGCCTGGCCATGGTGGTGGGCTTTGCGCTGCTGGCGTTCCGCATGTGGCGCGACAATCTGCCGACCGCCGACGATGGCAAGTGGATGCGCGGCATGCGCGATGTACTGCGCAACGAGGATGAGAAGCTGCCGCCGGTGGGCCGCTTCAATGCCGGCCAGAAGCTGCTGTTCTGGGCCATCATCGGTTGCCTGTCGGCGCTGCTGCTGACCGGCTTCGTGATCTGGCGGCAGTACTTCAGCCACTTCTTTCCGATCGGGGTGATCCGCTTCTCGGTGCTGGCCCACGCGCTGTTCGGCTGGGTGCTGGTGTGCGCGATCGTGGTGCACATCTATGCAGCGATCTGGATCAAGGGCTCGGTGCGGGCGATGACCCAGGGCAAGGTGACCTACGGGTGGGCGTACAAGCATCACCGGCAGTGGTTCCGGGACATCCTGCGCGGACGGCGGGAAGAGGGGTAGCGGCAGGGCCTGCGGCCCTGCACCCGCTGGATCAACGTCAACATCAACGTCAAGAGCGGGTTTCCTGGGGAATGGCGGGGTGGGTCCGGTTGCGGGGGCCGCTGCAAGTACGTCCATGTAAGCTCGGTCGCCGCATCCATGCGGCTCACGCCCCCGCAACCGGACCCACCCCGCCTTCGACAGTTTCCCGGTGCTTTTGGTGGGTGTCGACCTTGGTCGACACGATGAACATGGCAATGATCGAAACCGGCTTTTGTAGAGTCGAGCGATGCTCGACTGCTTTGCCTCGACACGCTGGACGCCAGCGTCGACAACGGCGAGGATGGAGCCTGGTTCTTCTGGCTGGCCCTGCATGGCGCAACGCATCCTTGAACCCGGTGAGATCGAGACGCTGGCCTCGCGCGATGTTCCGCGCATCATCCTGCCCGATACCGCGTCGCTGTTTGCCGGACGTGCGGACCGCCTGCGCAGTCTGGCTGCACACAGTGCCATCGGTGGTTACCTGCAGCTGCTGGCGGCGTTGGCCGATGCGCAGCAGGCGCTGCTGGAGGATCTGACACCGCAGCAACGCGAGGAACTTCAGGCACAGGCGCGTGCACAGCAGTCGAGTGCGGCGGCCGGCGCCGGGATGCCGTTGCGGCCGGCCAACACACTTCAGCTGGATGGCTGTTGGCGCGGCTGGCTGCGCACGTTATGCCAGCACTGCGCTGAAGAAGCCGGCCTGCCGGCGGAAACCCGCCAGGAACTGCAGCGCGTTGCTGCTGCCGATGACGGGTGGCTGGATGCGCAGGCGCATGCGGTGCTGGAGCGTGATGACGCGCCGTCGGTGGATGCGGTGGCTGCGCTGCTGGTGATGAACGCGCTGCAGGTCTACTGGGCGGTGCTGGCGGACAGCTTCCGCCCCACCGAGCTGAAGCCGCTGGCCGATGCACCGGGGCTGTGCCCGCTGTGCGGCACCCTGCCGGTGGTCAGCGTGGTGCAGGCGCGGCCGCCCTATGCCTCCTACCGCTACCTGTCGTGCTCGCTGTGTGCCTGCCAGTGGCACTACGTACGCGTGCAGTGCAGCCAGTGTGGTGCCGCTGGCAAGGACATCGCCTATCGCGCCCTGGCCGATGTGGACGGCGACAGCGGCGAGGCGGTGCGCGAGAGCGCGGTCCGTGCCGAGACCTGCGACCACTGCCACAGCTACCGCAAGATCCTGTATCTGGAGAAAGACCCGTCGCTGGAGCCGGTGGCCGACGACCTCGGCACGCTGGCGCTGGACCTGCTGCTGGGCGAGGAAGGGTATGCGCGCGCCAGCCAGAATCCGCTGCTGTGGCAATCCGACGGCGAGTGAGGCGATGACAGCCACGCCCCCCACCCCGGCATCGGCCGCTGCCCTGCCCTCGCTGGACCGGTTGCTGCGTCTGCCTGCCTTGGCAGCGCTGATCGAGGGCCACGGCCGCAGCCGTATCACCCAGCTGCTGCGTTCGCACCTGCAGGTGCTGCGCGACCGTATCAGCGCCGGCCAGCTCTCGGCCACGCAGCTGCAGGAAGCGGTTGACGGCCCGGCGCTGGTGGCAGCAGTCGAGGCCGCACTGGCCGCTGACGCACGGCAGGATCTGCAGCCGATGTTCAATCTGACCGGCACCGTGCTGCACACCAATCTCGGCCGCGCCTTGCTGCCCGATGGCGCCGTGCACGCGGTCACCCGCGCGATGACCGCGCCGGTGGATCTTGAATTCGACATCAGCCGCGGCCGTCGCGGCGACCGCGATGCACGGGTGCAGGCATTGATCTGCGAACTGACCGGCGCTGAAGCCGCCACTGTGGTCAACAACAATGCAGCGGCGGTCCTGCTGCTGCTCAACAGCCTGGCCAACCGTCGCGACGTGGTGGTGTCACGCGGCGAGCTGGTGGAGATCGGTGGCGCCTTCCGCATTCCCGATGTGATGCGCAGTGCCGGCGCGCGGCTGCTGGAAGTGGGCACCACCAACCGCACTCACCCGGCCGACTTCGCCAATGCCATCAGCGCGCGCACTGCACTGCTGATGGAGGTGCACGCCAGCAACTACGCGATCACCGGCTTCACCGCCAAGGTCGACACCGCGGCGATGGCCGCGATCGCGCACGAGCATGGCCTGCCGCTGGTGGTGGACCTAGGCAGTGGCAGCCTGTGTGATCTGGCGGCCTTCGGCCTGCCGCACGAGCCCACCGTGCAGGAAACGCTGGCGGCCGGCGCCGATCTGGTGTCGTTCAGTGGCGACAAGCTGCTGGGTGGTCCGCAGGCCGGCATCATCGCCGGCCGCGCCGACCTGATCGCGCGGATCAACCGCAACCCGCTGAAGCGGGCACTGCGCATGGACAAGATGGGCCTGGCCGCACTGGAAGCGGTGCTGGCCCTGTACCGCGAGCCGGAGCTGCTGGCACAGCGGCTGCCGACCCTGCGCACCCTGTCACGCATGCAGGAGGACATCGATGTGCAGGCTCAGCGCCTGCTGCAGCCGATGCGTTCCGCCCTGGCGGCCGACTACGATCTTGAACAGTCACCAATGCAGAGCCAGATCGGCAGCGGCGCCCAGCCACAGGCGCAGCTGGCCAGCGCCGGACTGCGCATTACCAGCGCGCGCCGTGGCGGACTGGATCGCCTGGCCAAGCGCTTGCGTCAGCTGCCGCGGCCCGTGCTGGGCCGCATTGCCGATGACGCGCTGTGGCTGGACCTGCGCTGCCTGGAACCGGCCGACGAAGCCGACTTCCTCGCCCAGTGGAGCACGCTGCAGGCATGATCGTCGGCACCGCCGGGCATATCGACCATGGCAAAACCAGCCTGGTACGCGCACTGACCGGCATCGAAACCGATCGCCTGCAGGAAGAGCGAACGCGCGGTATATCGATCGAACTGGGCTATGCCTATGTCCCGGTGGAAAGCAGGGACGCCGAAGGCCCGGCTGCGACGCTGGGTTTCGTCGACGTGCCTGGCCATGAGCGCTTCGTGCACACGATGGTGGCCGGCGCCACGGGTATCGATGTCGCCCTGCTGGTGATCGCTGCCGACGACGGCGTGATGCCACAGACCCGCGAGCATCTGGCCATCCTGCAGCTGCTGGGCGTGGATCGCGGCGCGGTGGCGCTGACCAAGATCGACCGTGTGGATGCGGCACGCCTCGCCCGGGTCGAGATCGAGATTGCCGCGCTGCTGGCCGCGACACCGCTGCAGGATTCTCCTCTGTTCGCCTGCAACAGCACCGCACCCGACGATGCCGGCATCAGCGCACTGCGTACCCAGCTGCACGCATGGGCGGAGGACGATGCCAGCACACGCCAGGCCGAACTGCGCAGCGAACTGTTCCGCATGCCGGTGGATCGCGTGTTCTCGCTGGCCGGCCACGGCACACTGGTAACCGGCGCGGTGCATGGCGGCATCGCCGCGGTGGGTGAGCATCTGCAGCTGATGCCAGCCGCCACCGACGTGCGCGTACGCAGCATCCATGCGCAGAACCAGGCCAGCGAGCACGCGATGGCTGGGCAACGCTGCGCACTGAACCTGGCCGCCATCGCCCGCGACGACATCCGCCGTGGCGACTGGATTGCCGATCCACGCGCGCTGCTGGCCACTACCCGCGTCGACGTGCGCCTGCGACTTTCCGCACTGGCGCCGCCACTGCGCGACTGGTCACCGCTGCACATCCACTGGGGCACGATGCACCGGCAGGCCCATGTGGTGCTGCTGGAAGACCACGACCAAGGCGATGGTCAGTTGGTGCAGCTGGTGTTCGATGCAGAGGTCTGCGCGATGTGTGGCGATCGCTTCATCGCCCGCGATTCCGCCGCGACCCACACGCTGGGCGGTGGCGTCGTGCTCGATCCGGATCCTCCGCAGCGGCGTCGGCGCAGTCCTGCGCGGCTGGCCTGGCTGGGGGCACTGGAGCAGCTGGCGGCCGGTGCCGGTGTTGTCCCGCTGCTGCAGCAGGCACCTGCCGGCATTCCCCTCACCGCGTTGCAACGCTATTGCCGACGCGCTGCCGACCGCATCGACCTGCCCGAGGACACGCGACGCATCGCTACCCGCGATGACGCGGTGATCATCCTCGCCTCGCACTGGCAGGCGCTGCGCGAGCAGGTGATCGCCTCGCTGCGCGGCTGGCATGAACGACGCCCGGACGAACCCGGCGTCGACAGCGGACGCCTGCAGCGCAGCACCCTGCCCTCGCTTGCAGCGAGCCTCTGGAATGCGCTGCTGCAGGATCTGCTGGCCGATGGCACGCTGCAGCGCGTGGGCGCGTGGTGGCGCCTGCCCGGCCATGACCATGCGCCGCCGGAACGCGAACGCCTTCTGCTGGAACGCGTGCTGCCGCAACTGCATGCCGGTGGCTTCGATCCACCGTGGGTGCGCACCCTGGCCGCCGACGCCGGACTGGCCGAAGACGAGGTCCGCGCCGTCCTGCGCCGCGCCGCCGCACGTGGTGAACTGTTCCAGGTGGTACCGGACTTGTTCTATTCACCCGCGCGCATTGCGGAACTCGCTGCTATCGTCGCGCAGCTGTCACAGGCCAGCGGCACGGTGGATGCGGCGGCGTTCCGCGATGCCATCGGCCTGGGCCGCAAACGCAGCATCCAGATCTTGGAGTTCTTCAATCGCGTTGGCTACACTCGACGCGTCGGTGACCAGCATCGGCCGCGCGGCGACCTGCAGTGGAACGCGGCCCGCGACTGAGCCCACCGGTACCGCCGTACTTTCGGAAGGCATGCGCATCCGGGCATGCGGCTGGGCTTCAAACCCAGTAGGGGGCGTCGATCGTTCCCTGGTAGGTTCGACTCCTGCTGCCTTCCGCCATTCGTGTTTCCGCAGGAGATGTCGGCATGGCCACGCACGCGCAGTCCCCCGCTCCTTCAACGGCCGATGCCCCGCAACGACTGACGTCTCTCGCGCATGGCGGTGGCTGCGGCTGCAAGATCGCGCCGGGTGTGCTGACCGAACTGCTGCGTGGCGTTCCAGCGCTTCCCGCACCGGCCGAACTGCTGGTCGGCCGCGAGACCAGCGACGACGCCGCGGTGTACCGCCTCGATGACCGGCAGGCGATCGTCGCCACCACCGATTTCTTCATGCCGATCGTCGACGACCCGTTCGACTTCGGCCGCATCGCCGCCACCAATGCGCTGTCGGACCTGTACGCGATGGGCGCGCGGCCACTGTTCGCGCTGGCCATCGTCGGCATGCCGATCAACAGCCTGCCGCAGGACACCATCCGCGGCATCCTGCAGGGTGGCGAACGCGCCTGCGCTGATGCCGGCATCGTGGTGGCTGGTGGCCACAGCATCGATTCGGTGGAACCCATCTACGGCCTGGCCGCGATCGGCGTGCTCGATCCGCAGCGGCTCAAGCGCAATGCCGATGCCCGCGCCGGCGATGTGCTGGTGCTGGGCAAGCCATTGGGCGTGGGCGTGTATTCGTCGGCGCTGAAGAAAGAAGTGCTGGATGCCGAGGGCTACCGGCAGATGATCGAGTCGACCACCCGCCTGAACAGCGTGGGCCTGCCCCTTGCCGCTCTGGACGGCGTGCATGCCATGACCGACGTCACCGGCTTCGGCCTGCTCGGCCACCTGCTGGAGGTGTGCCGCGCCAGTGGCGTGGCCGCCGAGGTGGATAGTGCACAGGTGCCGCTGCTGCCGCAGACCCTGGACCTGCTGCAACGTGGCTGCGTAACCGGCGCCTCCAACCGCAACTGGGCCTCGTACGGCGCCGAGGTGCGCTTCGCCGAAGGCTTGGCCACCCACTGGCAGCCACTGCTGACCGACCCGCAGACCAGCGGCGGCCTGCTGGTGTCCTGTGCGCCGGAAGCGGTGGATGCGGTGCTGGCCTGTTTCCACGACGCGGGGTTCGGCCAGGCGGCCGTGCTGGGGCGCTTGAGCGAGGGAGCGGCGGGCGTCAGCGTGGTTTGAGATGTTCTTGCCTCGGGCGCGCATCCCCCGTCGTTGAGATCCGCAGCCATGGCGGCGGCACCACTTCATCGGTTTGCTCGGATAACGTGCCACTGGGAGCAACCTCAGCACTATTAAAGCATGCTTTAATAGCGGCCGGGATTCTTAAAGATCCCTTTAACAACGCCTCGCCAGGAGCGCAAATGCCCAGGACCACCGGCACTTACACCACCACCGATTCGGGCGGCGAGCTTGTCAAGGCCTTCGTGCCCCATCCATTGCCGCCCACGATGCCGCCCCTTGATCCTGCTTGCTACATGGCCAATGCGGCAGCCGAGGCGGCGCTGGGACGGCTCTCCGCCATGTCAGGTTTGGTCGCTTCTGCTGAATGGCTGATCTACAGCTCCATCCGCAAGGAGGCCTTGTTGACCTCCCAGATGGAGGGCACTCAGGCGACACTGACGGATCTGCTGGATCAAGAATCCGGAATCGACGTGGCCAGTACCACAGACGTCAGCGACGTGACGAATTACCTGCAAGCGTTCGCGTATGTGCGAGACCAGCTGAAACACGATTGGGGCCTGCCGATCTCAACGCGCCTGCTGTGCGAAGCACATAGCATCCTTTTGAACAGTGCGCGCGGCGAGCAGAAGTTACCTGGTGAAGTGCGCCGCTCCCAGAACTGGATCGCAGGTACCCGGCCAGGCAATGCTCTTTACGTCCCCCCTCCTCACATGGAAGTCGGACGGTTGCTGGGTGAGATGGAGCGCTATATCCACGAGCCTACGACAGACCTTCCTCCTCTGGTCCGCATTGCCTTGATCCATGCACAGTTCGAAACGATCCACCCGTTCCTTGATGGCAATGGGCGCATAGGCCGCTTGCTGATTGCAGCATTGCTGGAAGACTGGAAGCTGCTGCCGGAGCCACTGCTCTATGTCTCTGGCGAACTCAAGAAACATCAAGACGAGTACTACCGGCTCCTGTCGGCCATCCGCGCCGATGGCGACTGGGAGAGTTGGATCCGCTTCTTCCTCGACTGCACGACCGAAGCCGCCGAGAACGCCCAAAGAAACATCATCGACATCGCCTCACTCATCGCAGCCGACCGGAGAAAGGTCATGGCTGCGAAAGACGGCACGGTGCAGGCGATCCGCTTGTTCGAAATGCTGCCTACGATGCCGCGCTTCACCATTACATTTGCAGCTGAAAGGCTGGGGGTGACATTTCCCACCGCCAGCGCGGCTGTCAAAGTCCTGCAAAGCGTTGACGTCCTTGTCGGTACCGGGAATCAGAAACGGAACCAGCAGTTCAGCTACAAGCAATACACCGAACTGCTGCAGCGCTAGGGAGGTAGGCGCAGCCCGCGCATCGAAGGGGAGACGTTGAATATCCCCCAAATGCGTACCCAGGCGGATCAATGATCACCCATCACACGCTCGTCCCAACCGCCAGGGCACGCATCTTCGATGACCTGACGGCACGCCCGGCCACGCCCTATCACTCGATGTTCTGCACCTGTTCGCGGATCTGGTCGATCAGCACCTTCAGCTCCACCGCAGCATTGGACGTACGGCTGTCCACCGACTTCGAGCCCAGCGTGTTGGCTTCGCGGTTGAACTCCTGCAGCAGGAAGTCCAGGCGGCGGCCAACCGGCTCACGCTGCTTGAGCACGCGGCGGATCTCGACGATGTGGCTGCCGAGGCGGTCCAGCTCTTCATCCACGTCCAGCTTCTGCAGCCACAGCACCAGCTCCTGCTCGGCGCGGCCGGGGTCGACCGGGTGCGGCAGGTCAGCCAGGCGTGCGGCAAGCTTGGCGCGCTGGCCGTCGCGAATGGCCGGAATCAAGGTGCGCACTTCGGTAGCGATGCGTTCGATACCGTCCACGCGTTCGCTGATGGCGGCCGACAACTTGCCGCCTTCGCGCTCACGGGCCTCGACGAATCCGTCCAGCACCTGGTCCAGCAGGGCCAGTGCCTCGACCTGCAGGGCAGCGGCATCGGTGGCCTCGCCGCGGGTGACGCCCGGCAGCTGCAGCAGGTCGGTGAAGCTGACCTGCAGGTTGGGGAAATCGGAGGTCAGGCGGTGCGCCAGGCGGCCCAGCTGACCCAGCAGGGCCTCGTCCACCTGCAGGTTGGCGGCCGCTTCCGGCGCGCGCAGGCGCATCACCAGATCCAGCTTGCCGCGGCTCAGGCGTGCGGCGATACGCTCGCGCAGCTGCGGCTCGAGCGCCCGCAGTTCCTCGGGCAGGCGGGTGCCGACCTCCAGGAAGCGGTGGTTGACCGAGCGCAGCTCGCAGCCCAGCGTGCCCCACGGGGTGACCCGCTCGCCGCCGGCGTAGGCGGTCATGCTTCGAATCATGGATTGTGTCCGGTGCGTGCAAAGGGGGAATGGTACCCTAGCGCCCTCACCAGAGCCCCCTTGCCCGCCCCGTGAAGGCCGCGGGCGTGGCGGCGTACTCCCTCGCCATTACGGAACCCGCACCATGTCCGATTCCCGCCCCAGCGGCCGCCAGCCCGACCAGCTCCGCCCGGTCGTCATCCAACGCGGCTTCACCCGCCACGCCGAAGGTTCGGTGCTGGTGTGCTTCGGTGAAACCCGTGTGCTGTGCACCGCCAGCGTCGAGAACCGCGTGCCGGGCTTCCTGCGCGGCAAGGGCGAAGGCTGGGTGACCGCCGAGTACGGCATGCTGCCGCGCGCCACCCACACCCGCAGCGACCGTGAAGCCGCCCGTGGCAAGCAGGGCGGCCGCACGCTGGAAATCCAGCGCCTGATCGGCCGCAGCCTGCGTGCCTGCGTGGACCGCAACGCGCTGGGCGAGCGCACCATCACCCTCGACTGCGACGTGCTGCAGGCCGACGGCGGCACCCGCACCGCCGCCATCACCGGCGCCTACGTGGCGCTGGTCGATGCGGTGAACGTGCTGATGAAGCGCGGCGACATCAAGCGCAACCCGATCCTGGGCGCAGTGGCCGCGGTGTCGGTAGGCGTCTACCGCGGCACCCCGGTGCTGGACCTGGACTACGCCGAAGACAGCGACTGCGACACCGACATGAACGTGGTGATGAACGACGGCGGCGGCTTCATCGAGCTGCAGGGCACCGCCGAAGGCCATGCCTTCCGTCGCGACGAGCTGGACGCGCTGCTGGGCCTGGCCGAAAAGGGCGTGCGCGAGCTGCTGGACGCACAGCAGGCGGCGCTGTCGGCATGAACCGGCGCATCGCCCTGACCACCCTGGTGGTGGCCGACTACGACGAAGCCATTGCCTGGTACACCGGCAAGCTCGGCTTCGCGCTGCTGGAGGACATCGACCAGGGCCACAAGCGCTGGGTGGTGGTGGGCCCGACCGACGGCAGCGCTGCCGCCCTGCTGCTGGCCCGTGCCAGCGACGAGGAACAGCGCAGCCGCATCGGCAACCAGACCGGTGGCCGCGTCGCCTTCTTCCTCAACACCGACGACTTCCACCGCGACCACACGGCGATGCTGGCCGCCGGGGTCGAATTCCTGGAAGCGCCGCGCGAAGAACCCTATGCAACGGTCGCGGTGTTCCGCGATCTGTATGGCAACACCTGGGACCTGCTGGAGCCCCGTCAATGAAGAAACTGGTACTGGCCAGCCACAACGCCGGCAAGCTGGTGGAGATGCAGGAGATCCTCGCCGACCTGCCGCTGCAGATCACCTCGGCCGCCGAGCTGGGCCTGGGCGACGTGGAAGAAACCGGCCTGACCTTCGTAGAGAACGCGCTGCTGAAGGCGCGCGCGGCCTGCGAAGCGACCGGCCTGCCGGCGCTGGCCGATGATTCCGGCCTGATCGTCGATGCCCTCGGCGGTGCACCCGGCCTGTACAGCGCGCGCTATGCCGGCCACCCGACCAATGCCGCGGCCAACAACGCCAAGCTGCTGGAGGCGATGGCCGACGTTCCCGATGGCCAGCGCGGTGCCCGCTTCTATGCGGTGATCGTGCTGCTGCGCCACGCCACCGATCCGCAGCCGCTGATCTGCGAAGGTCGCTGGGAGGGCCAGATCATCCGTGAACTGCGCGGCACGAATGGATTCGGCTACAACCCGGTGTTCCTGGACACCACCCACGGCCTGACCGCTGCGGAGATGGAGCCGGCACTGAAGAACGCCATCAGCCACCGTGCCATTGCCCTGCAGCAGCTCAAGCAGCAGCTGGCGACGCTGTACTGACGCCACCCGATCGAACCAGGGAAGCCGGCCAGCGGCCGGCACTACCGAAGAAGCCCATGCCGCACGCCCACGACCACTGCAACCACCTGCCCGGCGAAGCCTGCTCGGCGGATCACAACGCCGCGCCGCGCCTGGTACCGCCCCCGCTGTCGCTGTACGTGCACCTGCCGTGGTGCGTGCGCAAATGCCCGTACTGCGATTTCAATTCGCACCAGGCCAAGGGCGAGCTGCCGTTCGATGCCTACATCGATGCGCTGCTGCGCGACCTCGACCAGGACCTGCCGCTGGTCTGGGGCCGGGTGGTGCACAGCGTGTTCTTCGGTGGCGGCACGCCCAGCCTGTTCCCGCCGGAAGCAATCGACCGTTTCCTGCAACAGGCCAGCGCACGCCTGCGCTTCGCGCCCAATGCCGAAATCACCCTGGAAACCAACCCGGGCACGGCCGAGCATGGCCGTTTCGACCGCTACCGCGCAGCCGGCGTGAACCGCCTCAGCTTCGGCATCCAGAGTTTCGACGACGCCATGCTCAAGCGCCTGGGCCGCATCCACGACAGTGGCGAAGCCGAGCGCGCGGTGAAGATGGCGCAGGACGCGGGTTACGACAACTTCAACATCGACCTGATGTACGCACTGCCGGAACAGACCCTGGCCGGTGCCGAGGCCGATCTGGAACGTGCGTTCGCGCTGCAGCCGGCGCATATCTCGCACTACCAGCTGACCCTGGAACCGAACACGGTGTTCTTCGCGCGGCCGCCGCAGGGCATTCCCGATGAAGACAACGCCTGGGACATGCAGGAACACTGCCAGGCCCTGCTGGCGCAGGCAGGCTTCGGCCAGTACGAGGTGAGCGCCTACGCACGCGCTGGCCGGCAGAGCGCGCACAACCTGAACTACTGGCGCTTCGGCGATTACCTGGGCATCGGTGCCGGCGCGCACGGCAAGATCAGCTCGGGCGCCGAGGAACACGTGCTGCGACGCTGGAAGCTGAAGCATCCGCAGGCTTATCTGGACAGCGCGGGCACCCCGGCCTCGTTCGGGGGTGACGATGTGATCGCGCCTGAGCGCCTGCCTTTCGAATACATGCTGAATCTGCTGCGCCTGCACGAAGGCTTCGGCCTGCGCGATTTCGAGTCGCGTACCGGGCTGTCGCGCAGCGTGCTGGATGCACCGCTGGCCGAGGCCGTGCAGCGCGGCTGGCTGGACGTGACCGATGGCCATGTGCAGCCGACCGAACTGGGCCGCCGTTTCACCAACGATGTGGTGAGCCTGTTCCTGGAGGAGTGATCCTCGCCTGACAGGGGGTAGTGCCGGCCGCTGGCCGGCAGCTCGATCGGCGCGGATTGCCGGCCAGCGGCCGGCACTACCGTTCATCGGTCGGGCCATGCCTGGCGAACGGGATGCACATTCGCCCTAAAGTAGCGCCGACAGCGGCCGACACGGTAGATTCACCAGATCGATCCGCGGGAATCCGGATACCGCCTGCCGATGTCAGCTGTCTTTTCCATCACTCCTGCCGACAAGAACCGCCTGGCCGCCAGCGACCTGCCACCGCGGGTACGTGAGCTGCTGGGCGCGCTGATCGGCCTGTGCCGGCAGACGCTGGCCGCGCCCCTGATCCTGACTGTCGAAGCGCTGGAGCAGACCCTGCTGCACGACGCCGATCGCGCACGCAATCCGCAGCAGCAGGCCGAGCTGATGGCCCAGCGTGGACAGCTGCACGCCTTCGCTGGCCACTTCGCCGACCGCATGCTCGATGCCGTTGCCGACGCCCTCGCACGGTTGCGCGAACCGGCCAACGGTGTCAGCACCAGTGCTACGCCGCCAGCGCTGCCGGGCATGCTCGGGCTGTCGCTGGTTGATGAGCACGAAGTGGATCGCGACCTGCTGCTGACCGAGATGGTACGGCGCGAAACCCTGCGTTCAACCAACACACTGAACCTGCTCGGCCAACGCCTGGGGGTACTGGCGGCGGCGCCGGCCTTCGAGGCCGACACCCTGCCGCTGGCGCCGCAGGCACTGTGCGCGATGGTGCGCCGGATTGCCGAACAGGACGCGCTGAGCGTCGAGGTACAGCTGGCGCTGTATCGCAGTTTCGAACGGCAGGTGCTGGAACGGCTGGGCGATATCCTTGACCGTGCCAATGCCCTGCTGGCCCAGTCCGGCGTACTGCCGGGGCTGGTCTACACCCCCTACCTGGCACGCTCGTCGAGCACGCGGCGGATCATCACCCAGTCGGTGGGTGGTGGCCGCACCACACAGCCGGCCAAGCGCAGCGCGGCCCCCCTGACCGGCTGGAACGGTTCGGCACCGGCCGGCTCCTGGTCCAGCCTGGTACAGGACGCCTTCCACGAGGGTGGCGCAGCCGGCCCCGCCACGCCGGGCGTGACCACATCCACCGGCAGTGCTTTGCATGAGCTGCTGCAGCAGGCCCGGCACGCCAACCCTGCCCCGGCGGACAGCGGCGCAGTGCCCAGCGCGGCAGTCGACGCGGTACTCGCGCGCCTGCAGGCTCAGTCCAGTGCGGCAACCGGCGTGGCCGACCTGCAGGCCGCCGTGGTCGCGCAGCTGCGCAGCGAGCATGGTGCGCAGGCCCAGCTGGGCAGTCACGACCGGGACAACCTGGACCTGCTGCGCATGCTGATGCAGCAGGTGCAACAGCAGCAACGTCCCGATCCGGTGCCGGCCGCCCTGCTGGCCCGCCTGCAGGTGCCCCTGGCACGCGCGGCCATGGCCGACCCGGGCTTCTTCGTACGCGACGAACACCCCGCGCGTGAGCTGCTCAACCAGATCGCCGAAGTCGGCGCCAACTGGCTGGGCGACGACGATGTCGACCCGCAGCTGCTGCAGCGCATGGCGCAGAGCGTGCAGGGCCTGCTGGGGCAGGATGCGCGCGCACCGGAGGCCTTTGCCGCCGCCAACGAAGACGTGCAGCAGCACCAGCGCGCGGCGGCCCATCGTGCCGAACTGGCCGAGCGCCGCCACGTGGAGGCCGCGCGCGGCAAGGAACGATTGGAACTGGCCCGTCGCCAGGCCACCGCACAGATCGACCAGTGCTGCGACACGCAGTCGCCACCGCGCTTCGTGCAGACCCTGTTGCGCCAGGCCTGGGCCGATGCACTGACCCTCACCCGCCTGCGCCATGGCGATGATTCGCCACAGTGGCAGGAACGCCTGCAACAGACCGAGCGCATCGCTGCCATCACCGCACAGGCCATCGACGCCCCAGGCGGCACCGATACCGCGTTGGCAGCGGACGTGGAGGCCGCACTGCTGCAGGTCGGCTACCACGCCGAGGAAGCCGCCGCCGTCGCGCGCAGGCTGGCCACGCCCGGCGGCGAGGATGAAAGCACCTCGCGTACCGAACTCAGTGCCCGCCTGAAGGCACGTGCGCGCCTCGGCGAACACGCCGGCGCGCCCACCGGCACGGCGCCTGCAACGCCCCGCAGCAGTGCCGAAGAAGCCGCCTACCAGCAACTGTCCACGCTGCCGTTCGGCAGCTGGTTCGACATCGATACCGGTGATGGCACGCTGCGCCGCCAGCGCCTGTCCTGGTACAGCCTGCTGACCGGCCACGCCCTGTTCGTCAATCCACGCGGGCAGAAGATCACCGATACCGACCTGGATACGCTGGCACGGCAGATCAGTGCCGGGCGCGCGCAACTGGTCACCGAAGACAAGGGCCGGCTGGTCGACCGTGCCTGGGAAGCCAGCCTTGGTGCGCTGCGCGCACTGGCCACGGGCCGCGCACAGGAGACCCCCGCATGAAAGCCGTACCGCCGCAGGACACCCGCCGCGCGCCGCGCCGCCAGGTCTCGGACCTGGTGCCGGTCACCGACCAGATGCGCGAGTGCGTGGTCGGGCGCCTGGGCAATGTCTCCGAAACCGGCATGCTGATGCTGGCCAGCGTGCCGCTGCGCGAGGATGCGCTGTACCAGCTGCGCTTCCCGTTGCCGCTGGGTGATGGCCGCCAGCAGGCCATCGACGTGGGCGTGCACCTGCTGTGGAGCGAGCCCGCACACGTTCCCGGCCAGAGCTGGACCGGCTTCCGCTTCCTGACCCTGTCACGCGAACATCGGCAGCTGCTGCGCCAGTGGGTGGGCGAGGACAGCGACGAGGGACCGGTTTCGACGGTCTGAGTGCCGGTTCCGGCACAGCGGTTTTTCGCGGTATGCGGCAGAATCTAGGGCCGTTTTCCGTGTCGAGCCACCGCAATGATCCAGCAAGACCCCGGCGCCCTGTATCCCGACCACCTGGCCGTGCTGTGCCGACGCGCCGAACAGGCGCTGGCCCGCGGCGGCTTCGATCACCTGGTGGTGCCCAGCGGCACCCTGCACTACCAGGTGTTCGACGACCGCGACTACCCGTATGCGGTGAATCCGCAGTTCAAGGCCTGGCTGCCGCTGACCCGCGTGCCCAACAGCTGGATCGTGTTCACCCCCGGCAAGCGTCCGGCGGTGATCTTCCACCAGCCGTTCGATTACTGGCACGTGGTACCGGACGCACCGAGTGGCTGGTGGGTGGAGCACTTCGACATCCACATCATCCGCAAGCCCGAAGAGGCGCTGGCCCTGCTGCCGGCCGACCCGTCGCGCTGCGCGATCCTCGGCGAGCCGCAGAGCACGCTGGGCAACTACGTGCCGAACAACCCGGCGCCGGTGGTGAACTACCTGGAATGGCACCGCGGCAGCAAGACGCCGTATGAAATCGCGCTGATGCGCCAGGCGCAGGTGCTGGGCGTGCGCGGCCACCGCGCCGCCGAAGCCGCGTTCCGCAACGGCGCCGACGAGTTCAGCATCCACATGGCGTACTGCCAGGCCGTCGGCCAGGACGCCAACGAGCTGCCCTACGGCAACATCGTGGCGTTGAACGAACATGCCGCCGTGCTGCATTACACCGAGCTGGGCCGCAAGGCGCCGCAGCCGCTGCGCAGCTTCCTGATCGATGCTGGTGCCAGCGCGCACGGCTACGCCAGCGACATCACCCGCACCTACGCCGCACAGGGCCACGACGAATTCGCGGCGATGATCGCCGCCGTCGACGCTGCCCAGCAGCAGATGTGCGCAGCGGTGCGCCCGGGCTTCGACTACAAGCAGCTGCACGTGGACGCGCATCTTTCGCTGATGGGCGTGCTGAAGGACTTCGGCGTGATCAAGGTGTCGCCGCAGACCGCAGTGGAAACCGGCGTCAGCGCCGCGTTCTTCCCGCACGGCATCGGCCACCTGATCGGCCTGCAGGTGCACGACGTGGCCGGCTTCGCGGCCAGCGACGAAGGCGGCCGCATCGAGCGCCCGGCGGGCCACCCGTACCTGCGCCTGACCCGCGTGCTGGAACCGGGCATGGTGGTGACCATCGAACCGGGCCTGTACTTCATCGACATGCTGTTGAATGAAGTGAAGGATGCCGGCCATGGCGATGCGATCAACTGGGACCGCGTGGATTTCTTCCGTCCGTATGGCGGCATCCGCATCGAAGACGAAGTGCTGTGCACTCAGGGCGAGGCGGACAACCTGACGCGGCCGGAGTTTGCGGCGGCGAACGGCTGAGCCCCTCGTGGTTGGTCGCTGAATCAAAAGCTGCGCTTGGCGGGGCGGGGTGGGTTCGCGGGGGACGCCGTGAATCCATCCCTGGAGGCTTGGCCGCGGCATCCATGCCGCGGACACCCCCGCGAACCCACCCCGCCCCACCTCTGACAGTTTCCTGCGCGCGTTCAACCACGGAAAAGAAAAAAGAAAAGCAGAAGCGGGTCGCTCGCTGCGCTTGCTCTGTGTCGACCAAGGTCGACACCTACCAACAGCCGCGCTTGCCAGTAGTTCCACGCCATGCGTGGATGATTCATTCGATATCTGACAGATGTGCCGACCAACGGTCGGCACCCACCAACAGCCGCGTGAACCTGTCGAAGGCGGGGCACGGTGGGTTTGCGGGGTGTG
Source organism: Stenotrophomonas sp. 62841_Sma (assembly GCF_056482945.1). Taxonomy (NCBI): domain Bacteria; kingdom Pseudomonadati; phylum Pseudomonadota; class Gammaproteobacteria; order Lysobacterales; family Lysobacteraceae; genus Stenotrophomonas; species Stenotrophomonas sp. 62841_Sma. The sequence continues at coordinate 3,902,411 of NZ_CM151224.1, forward strand.
AGCCGCATGGATGCGGCGACCAAGCCTCCAGGGATGGATTCACGGCGTCCCCGCAAACCCACCGTGCCCCGCCATCCCACGGATAGCCCGCTTTGGCCTTGGCTTTGGCTGTTGCCTCTGCAGGTGCAGGGCTGCAAGCCCTGCCGAAACCCCTTACCCCGCCATCACCGCTTCAATCTCGTCGGCGCTGCGCGCCAGGCCTTCGGTCAGCACGCGATGCCCGTCATCGGTGATCAGCACGTCATCCTCGGTACGGATGCCGATACCGCGCCAGCGCGGTTCCACCGTCGTATCGTCCACGCCGATATACAGCCCCGGCTCGATGGTGAACGCCATGCCCGGCTCCAGCAGCCGCGAATCGCCGGCCAGGCGATAGTCACCCACGTCGTGTACGTCCATGCCGATCCAGTGCCCGGTCTTGTGCCGGTAGAAACGCTGGTACAGGCCCTCGGACAGGTTCTTTTCCAGCGTGCCCTTCAGCAGGCCCAGCCGCAGCAGGCCTTCGGTCAGGGTCTGCACCGCCGCCAGGTGACCCATCTCGTAGGCCACGCCCGGCTTGGCCTGGGCCAGTGCCGCGGCCTGCGCGTCACCGACCAGGTCGTGCAGCGCGCGCTGCTCGGCGCTGAAGCGGCCGTTCACCGGGAACGTGCGGGTGATGTCGCTGGCATAGCCGCGGTATTCGGCACCGGCGTCGATCAGCACCAGCTCACCATCGCGCGAACGTGCGTTGTTGTCGCGGTAATGCAGGATGCAGCCGTTGCGACCTGCACCGACGATGCTGCAATAGGCCGGCACCGCGTCGTTGGCGCGGAACACGCGTTCCAGTTCGGCCTGCAGTTCGTATTCGTGGATGCCGGCCTTCGCCGCTTTCATCGCCGCCAGATGTGCACGCACGCTGATCTGCGCGGCGTGGTGCATCAGCGCCACTTCAGCACCGGACTTGAACAGGCGCTGCTCATGCAGCAGGTGGCCCAGCTCCAGGAACTCATGCGGCGGCTGCGCGCCGTGGCGCACCTGCGAACGCACGCGGTTGACCCAGCCGATCAGCTTCAGGTCGAAATCGGCGTCGCGGCCGAAGTGGTAATAGACGCGCGAACGCCCTTCCAGCAGGCCCGGCAGGATGTCGTCCAGATCGTCGATCGGGTACGCATCGTCCATGCCGTACTGCGCCACCGCACCTTCCTGGCCGGCGCGGCTGCCGTCCCAGGCCTCGCGCTCGGCATCGCGCTCGCGGCAGAACAGGATGGCCTCGCCGTGGCGGCGGCCCGGGATCAACACCAGCACCGCTTCCGGCTCCGGGAAGCCGCTCAAGTACTGGAAGTCCGAATCCTGCCGGAACGGGTAATGGGTATCGAGGCTGCGCACCTTCTCGGCGGCGGCGGGAAGCACTAGGATCGCATCCTCGCCGGCCATGTCCATCAGCTGGCGGCGCCGACGCTTGTATTCGCCGGCCGCGATGCCGGTGCGCTGCTTGATGTCCATCAGTTCAGGCGCTGCCGATGGCGCGAGGCCAGCACCACGTCACCGTGCAGCAGCAACACCGCCACGCGGATGAATTCCTCGATCTCGGACAGGGCTTCGTCATCGTCATCGCCGCCGGCCTCGAAATCCTCGCTGGAGGCACGCGCCAGGCTGGCCATGTCGGTCAGCGCTTCTTCGCCCTCTTCGGACAGGGTCGGGCGGCGGCCACCGCTGCCCAGGCCGAAGCCGCCCAGGAAGGAACGGGTCCAGCTGAACATGGCATCAGCCTGCGCGGACACGTCGTCGCCATCGGTCAGCAGCAGTTCGAAGGCGAAATCGCGGTCTTCCAGTTGCTTGATGGTGACCTGCAGCAGCTGCCCCAGCACGCTGTCGGCGGCCACCGGCGGCAGGTTGTCGTCGGCCAGCACACGCGCCGGCCAATCATTGCCGGGGGCACCACCGGCGGCCAGCCAGCCGCACAGTGCGCCGTGCAGCTCGGCAGCGGTGGCGCCCAGGCCCAGTTCCTGGCTGGCGCGGGTAACGTCGTCGACGGAGGGAAGTTCGGTCATCGTGCGGCTCGTTCGGAAAGGAAACCCGGGGCGCGCACGCGCGCGCCCGTGAGACCCCGTAGTGTAGCAACCCGACGGCATCCTCTCTGCGACCGTCAGGCCTTGCTGCGACAACGCTTGACCGCCCTTACCCGGCTTGCCTATCGTGCCCGTATGGAACCCGCCGATCCCCTTGCCCAGCTGCAGGACTTCGCTGCCCGCGTGGAAGCGTTGCTTGAACGCAACCAGCGCCTGGCCGAGGAGAACCGCAGCCTGCGCCACCAGCAGGAACAGCTGGTGGCCGAGCGTTCCACGCTGCTGGCCAAGAACGAGCAGGCACGCTCGCGGGTGGAAGCAATGATCAGCCGGCTCAAATCCCTGGAGCAGCACACATGAGCGCCGAACCGGTCAGTGTCCGCATCCTCGATCGTGAATACACCGTGGGTGTCGGCGGCGATGAACGCGACAGCCTGATGGCCGCCGCGCGCCTGCTCGATGCGCGCATGCGCGAAATCCGCGGCAGCAACCGCATGGCCGCGGTCGACCGCGTCGCCGTGCTGGCGGCGTTGAACCTGGCCCATGAACTGCAACTGCTGCGCGACGAGAACGCCCGCCAGGCAGTCGCCCTGCAGCAGACGCTGGCCGACCTGAACCGGCGCCTGGACCGCGCGATCGACGGCACCCCGTAGAAGAGGGGACGGAGGGAATCAAGGCGCATTCGCCCCTTCCGTGCCGGAAACGTCTTAATCCCCTCCGTCCCCTTTTCTCATATCTGAATTGGCACGGACTGTTGCCGACGAACGGCCTATCCAGATCCTGCGTGCTGGCTATAATGGCCACGCGTTCTCTGCGGTACTCGACGGCATGTGCAAACATTCGCCTTGTCCCTTAAGAACGACACCGGGAGCGCGACAGCGCCGGGAGTGCAGGTCCGCCTTGTAGCGGGAAGCCCGATGGTTCTCCAGCGTTCCCACTTGAGCCCCCGGGTTCAAGGTCGTTTCGCATGCATCGACATTGCGGAGAATGCAATATTCCAGCAAGGGCGGCGTCTTCGGGCGTCGCCCTTGTTCTTTCCGGCACAATGACGGCTGATCCTTGCCGCACGCTGCCATGACCGACCCGCGCCAGGCCCTGCGCCACGACCTGCGGCAACGCCGCCGCGACCTTTCCGCCGCTGAGCGCATCGCCGCCGCCGAATCGCTTGCCGACGCCCTGCTCGCCCTGCCGTTCGCCCCGCGCGAAGGCGCCGTGGCCGGCTACTGGGCGCTGGATGGCGAAATCGCCCTGCACCGGTGGCAGGTGCAGTTACCCGACACACTGACCTACTGCCTGCCGATTCTGGCCGGCGACACGCTGCGCTTCGCGCCATGGCGGCCCGGGCAAGCATTGACCAGCAACCGTTACGGCATCCCCGAGCCGGATGTGGCCGTGGAAGACACCCTGGAACCGGCGCAGATGGCGCTGGTGGTGACCCCGCTGGTGGGCTTCGACACACAGTGCCGGCGGCTGGGCATGGGGGGCGGCTGGTATGATCGCAGCTTCGCCTTCCGCCACGATCGGCCGGCGCCGCCCTGGCTGGTCGGCGCTGCGTTCGCGGTGCAGCAGGTCGAGTCCTTGCCGGTGGCGTCGTGGGACGTGCCGGTGGATGCGATCTGCACCGAAGACGGCACCCTGTTCCCCTCCGCTGCCCCCGTGAACGCATGACCGCCCGCAAGCGCTACTGGCTGATGAAGTCCGAACCGGACGCCTTCTCCATCGATGACCTGGCCAAGGTCAAGGTCGAACCCTGGAACGGGGTGCGCAACTACCAGGCGCGCAATTTCATGCGCGATGGCATGCAGGTGGGCGACGGCATCCTGTTCTACCACTCCAATACCAAGGTGCCCGGCATCGTCGGCCTGGCCACGGTCGCCAGCCCGGCCTATCCGGACGACACCCAGTTCGACCCCAAATCCGACTACCACGACCCCAAGAGCACGCGCGAGAACCCGCGCTGGATGCTGGTGGACGTGGCCTTCGACCGCAAGCTCAAGCAGGTGATCGCGCTGGACGAGATCAAGCTGCACGCCGAAGAACTCGGCGAGGGCTTCCCGCTGGTTGCCAAGGGCAACCGCCTGTCGGTGTTCCCGGTGACCGCCGCGCAGTGGAAGCTGCTGCTGTCGCTGGAAAAGAAATCCTGATTCCCTGCCTGAGAGTTCTCCCATGTCCGAAGCCAAGCGCCTGGCCGCCGAGAAAGCCATCGAGTACGTTGAAGACGGCATGATCGTCGGTGTCGGCACCGGTTCCACCGTGGCCTATTTCATCGATGCCCTGGCCCGCATCCAGCACCGCATCAAGGGTGCCGTGTCCAGCTCCGAACAGAGCACCGCGCGCCTGAAGCAGCACGGCATCGAGGTGATCGAGCTGAACCACAGCGGCAACCTGTCGCTGTACGTGGACGGCGCCGATGAGTGCGATGCCAACAAGTGCCTGATCAAGGGTGGCGGCGCCGCACTGACCCGCGAGAAGATCATCGCCGAGGCCAGCGAGCGCTTCATCTGCATCGTCGACCCGAGCAAGCAGGTGCCGGTGCTGGGCAAGTTCCCGCTGCCGGTGGAAGTGATCCCGATGGCGCGCAGCCTGGTCGCCCGCCAGATCCGCGACATGACCGGCGGCCAGCCGACCTGGCGCGAAGGCGTGGTCACCGACAACGGCAACCAGATCCTGGACATCCACAACCTGCAGATCACCGATCCGGAAAAGCTGGAGCGCGAGCTCAACCAGCTGCCCGGCGTGGTCTGCGTCGGCCTGTTCGCGCGCCGTCGCGCCGATGTGGTGATCGTCGGTGGTGAGCCGCCGGTCGTGCTCTGACCCTTTCGAAGGATCCTGACGATGTCGCTGTTGCGTTCGCTGCTGATGCTTCCGCTGCTGGCCCTGGCCGGCTGTGCTACCGACGCGGCCCGCCACTGGGTCGAGCTGGATGGCGCCCGCTACCAGGTCGAGTTGGCCACCAACGATGAAACCCGCGCGCGCGGGTTGATGTTCCGCGACCAGATGGCCGCCGATCACGGCATGCTGTTCATCCACGACCGCGAGGAAATGCAGGCGTACTGGATGAAGAACACCAAGCTTGCGCTGGACATCCTGTACTTCGACAGCCAGCGCAAGCTGGTCAGCCAGCAGCGCGATGTGCCGCCGTGCTCGGCCGGCGACATGTGCCCGCCCTACCCCAGCGGTGGACCGGCGCGCTATGTGCTGGAGCTCAACGCCGGTCAGGCCGAGAAGCTCAAGCTGAAGGACGGCACCCAGCTGACCTTCGGCCCGGGCATCGAAAAGTAGACGATGCGGCCGGCCAGCGGCCGGCACCCGCCGAATCAACATCAAGGGCAAAAGCTGGGTTACCGAGGGATGACGGGGCGGTGTGGACTTGCAGGACACGCCGTAAACCCGCCCCTGGGGGCTCGTAGGCGCCATCCATGGCGCCTGCGGTCCTGCAAGCCCACACCGCCCCACCTCTGACAGTTGGCCGGTGGCTGTTGGCAGGTGTCGACCTTGGTCGACACGACATTTCCAAGGCGATGTTCTTTTCACGCGGCACCGCTTGAAACCGCCTGCAATTGCCGCCAGTCTGTGGTCATGCAGGACCAGATCTCACTCCCCGACTGGGATGCACTGGCCGACCTCGAAGACGAGGCGCTGCCACTGTTGCCGACCGCGCTGCTGATCGCGCGCGATGAATACCCCGATCTGCAGCCGTCCACCTACGACGCGCTGATCCAGAGCCATGTCGACCACCTCCGCTCGGAAGTGGACAGCATCGACAACAGCCCGCTGAAGATGGCGGCGATCAACCGCCACCTGTTCGACGAGCTGGGCTACAGCGGCGACCACGACGAGTACTACGACCCGCGCAACAGCTACCTCAACCAGGTATTCGAGCGCCGCCTGGGCAACCCGATCTCGCTGGCGCTGGTGCAGATGGAAGTCGCGCGCCGGCTGGGCATTCCGCTCGACGGCGTGTCCTTCCCCGGCCATTTCCTGGTGCGCCTGCCGGTGGACGACGGTGTGCTGGTGATGGATCCGTTCAATGGCGGCCGCCCGCTGGACGTGGACGAACTGCGCGAGCGGGCCAAGTCACACCTGGGCGGGCAGATGCCCGACGACCAGGTGCTGGCGCAGATCCTCGACCCGGCCCCTGCGCGCGCGATCCTGATGCGGATGCTGCGCAACCTGCACGGTGTGTATGCCGAAGCGGGCGAATGGGACCGTGCCGCACGTAGTGCCGACCGCCTGCTGAAGCTGGCCCCGGAGCAGGACGACGCGCTGCGTGATCGCGGCCTGGCCTACCTGCAGCTGGAGTACCTGGCCGGTGCCCGCCATGACCTGGGGCAGTATCTGAAGCGCAACCCGGAAGCCAGCGATGCGCAGTGGCTGCGCGAGAAGCTGATCGACCTCGGCGGGCCAGTGCCGCGGCTGCATTGAGGGTGTCCGGTGTGCGGACCAACGGTCCGCACCCACAGAAGGGCCTGCAGGCCCCGCCATCAATCGACCTCGACCATCTCGAAATCGGCCTTGGTCACGCCGCAATCCGGGCAGGTCCAGGTCTCGGGAATGTCCTCCCAGCGCGTCCCCGGCGCGATGCCCTCTTCCGGCAAGCCTTCCGCTTCGCTGTAAAGAAAGCCGCAGACCACGCACATCCAGGTACGCAAGGTGGTGGGGGTGGCATCGCTCATCGGATAATCAAGGCTGGATTCACGGGCCGCCATTGTCCCATCGCGGCCCACTCACCGGTAGCCATCGATGACTTCTGCTTCCCCGGCGCCCCGCGGCGTCTACCTGATCACCCCGGACGAGCCCGATACCGCACGCCTGCTGGCCCGCACCGCGCCGCTGCTGGCCGCCGGCGCCACCTGGCTGCAGTACCGCAACAAGACCGCCAGTGACGCGCTGCGGCGCGAGCAGGCCACCGCCCTGCAGGCGCTGTGCGCGGAACACGGCGTGCCGCTGATCGTCAACGACGATCCGGCGCTGGCCAAGGCGGTCGGCGCCGCCGGCGTGCATCTGGGCGGCACCGACGGTGACATCCCCAGCGCGCGCGCGCTGCTTGGTGCCGAGGCCATCATCGGCGCCTCCTGCTACGACCAGCTGGCCAATGCCGAGCAGGCCGTGGCCGCAGGCGCCAGCTACGTGGCCTTCGGCGCGTTCTTCCCGACCACCACCAAGGTCACCAACAGCCGCGCCCATACCGACCTGCTGCGGCAAGGCGCCGCACTGGGCGTGCCGCGGGTGGCGATCGGCGGCCTGACGCCGGACAATGTCGGTCCCATCATCGACGCCGGCGCCGATCTGGTCGCCGTGGTCAGCAGCGTGTTCGCCGCCGAAGACCCGGTTGCGGTTCAGCGCGCCTTCCTCGCCCAGTTCGCGTAATGCCCAGGAAATCCGCATGAACCACGACCAGTCCCACGCCCTGTTCTCCCGCGCCCAGCAGCTGCTGCCGGGCGGCGTCAATTCGCCGGTACGCGCGTTCAAGTCGGTCGGTGGCGAACCGTTCTTCGTCGAGCGTGCCGACGGCGCCTACCTGTACGACGTCGACGGCAACCGCTACATCGACTATGTCGGTTCCTGGGGCCCGATGATCGTCGGCCACAACCATCCGGCCGTCCGCCAGGCAGTGAAGAAGGCGATCGACAATGGCCTGTCCTTCGGTGCGCCGTGCGCGGCCGAAGTGACCATGGCCGAGACCATCACCCGACTGGTGCCGTCATGCGAGATGGTGCGCATGGTCAACTCCGGCACCGAAGCCACGCTGTCGGCGATCCGACTGGCGCGCGGCGCCACCGGCCGCAACCGCATCGTCAAATTCGAAGGCTGCTACCACGGCCATGGCGACTCGTTCCTGGTCAAGGCCGGCAGCGGCATGCTGACCCTGGGCGTGCCGACCTCCCCCGGCGTGCCGGCCGGCCTGAGCGAACTGACCCTGACCCTGCCCTACAACGACTTCGAAGCGGCTACTGCCCTGTTCGAACAGCAGGGTGACGACATCGCCGGCCTGATCATCGAACCGGTGGTCGGCAACGCCAACTGCATTCCGCCACGCGAGGGTTACCTGCAGCACCTGCGCGAACTGTGCACGAAGCATGGCGCGCTGCTGATCTTCGACGAAGTGATGACCGGTTTCCGCGTTGCCCTTGGCGGTGCACAGGCGCACTACGGCATCACCCCGGACCTGACCACCTTCGGCAAGATCATCGGCGGCGGCATGCCGGTGGGTGCCTACGGCGGCCGCCGCGAACTGATGCAGCAGATCGCCCCGGCCGGCCCGATCTACCAGGCCGGCACGCTGAGCGGCAATCCGGTGGCGATGGCCGCCGGCCTGGCGATGCTGGAACTGATCCAGCAGCCGGGTTTCCACGCCGACCTGGCCGAGCGCACCGCGCGCCTGTGTGCCGGCCTGGAAGCGGCCGCCGCCGACGCCGGCGTGGTCGTGACCACCACCTGCGTGGGCGCGATGTTCGGGCTGTTCTTCACCAGTGAAAAAGTGGAGACCTATGCGCAGGCCACCGCCTGTGACATCCCGGCGTTCAACCGCTTCTTCCACGCGATGCTGGACCAGGGCGTGTTCCTGGCACCGTCGGCGTACGAGGCCGGCTTCCTGTCCAGCGCGCACGACGATGCGGTGATCGAGGCCACGCTGGCCGCCGCACGCGTGGCGTTCAAGGCCGCCAAGGGCTGAGCCCGCTCTGCACGAAAAAGGGGACGGAGGGGATTAAGTCGTTTGTGCACAAACGACTTAATCCCCTCCGTCCCCTTTTTTTCCTGGTAGAGCCACGCCATGCGTGGCTGCTCAACCGAAGACGAACTTGCCCTTCATCATCGCGAAGTGGCCGGGGAACGAGCAGAAGAAGGTGTAGTCACCGCCCTTCTGCAGGCCCTGGGTAGAGAAGCGCACGCGCGCGGTTTCACCACCGCCGATCACCTTGGTGTGCGCCAGCACGCGCTTGTCGGCCTTCGGCAGGTAGCTGTCGGCCAGGGTCATGCGCATGCCAGCCATCGCCACCGGCTGGTAATCCGCGCTGCGGGTCAGCACCCAGTTGTGGCCCATCGCGGTAGCGGCCAGCTTGCCGGTGTGGCGCAGGGTCAGGTCCACGGCGGTGCAATCAGCGGCCACCTTGATCTCGCGGCTGCTGAAGCTCATCTGGTCGGTGCTGTCGATGCTCACCGCACACACCCGCGCCATCGCTGACGGCGCCAGCATCAGCGCGCCCAGTCCCACTGCCACCATCCAAGCCTTCATCGTTGCATCTCCTGCGGATTCAAGCGCCATTCTAGGCAGGCCCCTGCGGCCGCGTCTGCGACCGTCTGTCGCATGGCTGCTCCAGGGTTTCCCGCGTGTTCACTGCAATGGCATGCTCGACCAATGCGGATCGACCTGTTGCTGCTGGATGTGGATGGCGTGCTGGTGCACTACCAGCGCGCGCAGCGCGTGCTGCACCTTGCGCAGGCGCTGGATGTCATGCCGGAAACCGTGCAGGCCGCGCTGTACGACAGCGGGCTGGAAGCGGCACATGACAATGGCACGCTGGATGGCCCGGCCTATCTGGCGCAGCTGAGCAAACAGCTGGGCCGCACCGTTGATGTGCACACCTGGATCGCGGCGCGACAGGCCGCCAGCCATCCGCAGGCTGCCGTGTTGCAGCGGCTGCAGGCCCTGCAGTTGCCGATGGCAGTGCTGACCAACAACGGCGCGCTGATGCAACAGGCCTTGCCCACCCTGCTACCGGAACTGTTCCCGGCCCTGCAGGACCGCGTGTTCTGCAGCGCGGATTTCGGCCTGCGCAAACCGGCGCCTGCGGTATTCCTGCGCACGCTTGAGGTACTCGGCGTGGCACCTGCGCGCACGCTGTTCGTCGATGACCTGTTCGCCAATGTGCGCGGCGCACGCGCCGCCGGCCTGCACGCGGAAACCGTGCGCGATGGCCGGGGATTGGGCAAGGTGTTGAAACGTTACGCGGTGAGCTGATCGGGGTCAGAGCCCTCTCCGCAGGAGAGGGATCCGACCCCAGCGCCGCGGCGTCAGCGCGCGGCGATGAACGCAGCAATCGCTGCGCGCAGGCGCTTGAGGCCTTCGGCCACTTCTTCGTCGGTGATGTTCAGCGACGGCACGAAGCGCAGCACGTCCGGGCCGGCCTGCAGGGTCAGCAGGCCCTGCTCGGCGGCGTGGTCGAGGATCGCACCGGCCTGGCCGGCGAAGTCCTTGCTCAGCACCGCGCCCAGCATCAGGCCACGGCCACGCACGTCGCTGAACACACCGAACTCGTCGTTGATGCGGGCGAAGCCATCGCGCAGCGCCTTCGACTGGCGGCTGACGTTGGCGGCGATCTCCGCCGAGGCCAACTTGCGCAGCGCCACGCGCGCGACGGCGGCCGCCAGCGGATTGCCACCGAAGGTGGTGCCGTGCGCGCCGAACTGCATGGTTTCAGCGACCTTGGGGCCGGCCAGCATCGCGCCGATCGGGAAGCCACCGCCCAGCGCCTTGGCCAGGGTGACCATGTCCGGTACCACATCGTCCTGCCAGTGCGCGAACAGCGTGCCGGTGCGGCCCATGCCGGCCTGGATTTCATCCAGCACCAGCAGCGCGTTGTGCTGGTCGCACAGTTCGCGCACGCGCTTGAGGAAACCGGACTTGGCCGGCATCACGCCGCCCTCGCCCTGGATCGGCTCCAGCATCACTGCGGCCACGTCGCCGGCGGCCATCGCGGTTTCCAGCTGCACCTCATCGTTGAAATCGATGTAGCGGAAGCCACCGGGCAGCGGCTCGTAGCCTTCCTGGTACTTCGGCTGGGCGGTAGCGGTCACCGCGCCCATGGTGCGGCCGTGGAAGCTGCCACGGAAGGTGATGATCACCCGCTTGTCGGCCGGGCGGCCCTGGCTGGAGGCCCACTTGCGGACCATCTTGATCGCCACTTCGTTGGCTTCGGCGCCGGAGTTGCACAGGAACACGCGCTCGGCGAAGCGGCTGGCCTTCACCAGCTCCTCGGCCAGGTGCAGCGGCGGTGCACTGTAGAACACGTTGCTGGTGTGCCAGAGCTTGCCGGCCTGCTCGACCAGTGCGGCCACCAGGTCCGGATCGTTGTGACCCAGGCCGCACACGGCGATGCCGGCGGCCAGGTCGATGAACTCACGGCCCTGGCTGTCCCACACGCGGGCGCCCTGGCCTCGTTCCAGTACCACCTGGCGGGGCTTGTAGACCGGCAGGTAATAGTGCGAAAGGGAGATCAGCGGATCGGTAGCGGCGGTCATGGCAGTCGGCAGGGTTCAGGAATGCCCATTCTCGCGCCGGAACCCCTGCGGCACAATGTGCCCATGCGACCGTTTACCGCCCCCCAGTTGAACCCCGCCACCGAGACCGGCTGGCGCCGTCGTTGGTTCGACATCATCTACCGCCACGACACCCGGCCATCGCGCAATTTCGACCTGATCCTGGTGGTGGCGATCATCACCAGCATCCTGGTGGTGATGATCGACAGCGTGCAGCACCTGCATGCCGAGTGGTCGACCTGGCTATACGTGCTTGAGTGGGGCTTCACGATCATCTTCACCGCCGAGTACCTGTTGCGGCTTGCGGTGGTCAAACGGCCGCTGCGCTACGCGACGAGTATCTGGGGCATCATCGACCTGCTGTCGATCCTGCCCGCTTACCTGTCGATGTTCATCCCCGGCGCGCAGAGCCTGCTGGTGGTGCGCGCGCTGCGCATCCTGCGCGTGTTCCGCATCCTCAAGCTGACCCGCTACATCGAGGAAAGCGGCGTACTGATGACGTCGCTGTGGCGCAGCCGGCGCAAGGTGCTGGTGTTCCTGTTCACGGTGATCACCATCACCATCATCGCTGGTGCGCTGATGTACGTGATCGAGGGCCCCGAACACGGCTTCACCAACATCCCGGCCAGCATGTACTGGGCGGTGGTGACCATGGCCACGGTAGGCTTCGGTGACATCGTGCCGCAGACCGTGCTTGGCCGCTTCGTCACCTCGGTGCTGATCCTGATCGGCTACAGCATCATCGCCGTGCCCACCGGCATCTATACCGCCGAACTGGCCAGCACCATGCGTGAAGCCGAGCAGGCCGCGCGCCGCGATGCGCGCGGCTGCCCGGACTGTGGGCTGGAAGGCCATGAACCGGATGCACTGCACTGCCGCAAGTGCGGCGGCAAGCTGCCGGATGCGTTCAACCATTGAGGCAGATGCCGGCCAGCGGCCGGCACTACCTCTCGGCGGTTACGCATGGATGCGTGTGCCGTTGCTCATCGCATGCGGTTGCTGGTGGTCACCAGATCGTTGTATGCGGCGAGGATCGTTGACTGCGCCCCTTCCGGGTCGGTGGTGAGCCAACTGCCCGACGCCTTCCGCTCTGCCGCCAGCGCTTCGGCGGTGATCGGCTTGTGCTGCTCCAGGCGCTCGACGCCACGTCCCGCAGTACGCACCAGCTTGTCCGCCGAACGCTGCACGTGGCCCCACATCGGGTCGTCCTTGCCGACACCGCCGTTCTGGATTTCCGTCACCAGTGCCTGATAGTCAGCCAGCTGCACGCGCAGCGCCGCAACATCCGGTGCGTCGTCCTGGAACGCCGTGGCCAGTAGCTTGCCGTCGCCCAGCAGGCGAAGGTGATAGTAGGCCAGCGAGCGCCCTTCGCTCTCCTCGATCTGCTTCAGCTGCGCGGCACGGCGATCGTTCTCGTTTTTTTCCAGCGCCACATCCATCGCTTCGCTGGCCTTGAAGAAATCAGCATAGGCCTGCATCAGCGGGGCATGCTGGCTGCGCATCCCTTCACCGCCATCACGACGATAATCCTCGCGGGTGAAGTATCCATCGGCGCGCTCGACCAGGGTGTTCAATGCCTGGAAGGCCTGCTGATAGTCACGCGCGGGGCCATCCATCGGCAAGGCCGGGGTCTTCGCCAGCGCGTCGGTCAGTGGCTGGCCGCAGTACTCGACGCGGTGCGACAGCACCTTCCCGGGCGAACGCGGTTGCGCTTCATTGCCGGTCGGGCCGGCTTCAGGGTCCTTCATCCAGCTGGTGTAGGTCTGGAAACCCTCATGAATGGGTTGTTCAACGCCGTTGTAGCACTCGATGTAGGCGTTCACCTTCTCCAGGCTGGGGTCGGCCAGCGACAACCCTGCCGGTTTGTTGCAGCCGCTCAGGCCAGCCACAGCGCCGATCAGCAGCAGCGGCGCGATACGCAGACAGGAAGTCGTCATGGTCTCTCGCATGGGTGCTGGCGCGCCGGTCACTGGCGGTTGCTCTGGAAAACGAGCGTGTTGTATTCCTGCATGAGCTTGCTGGCAGAGCCACGCGGCGCCATCGACGGCGAATCAAGCATGCGTCGTTCGAAATCGGTGTAAGGCTTTTTCTCGCTGACGCGCTGCAGCCGCTCCTTGCCTTCGCGCCGGAAATTCTCGGCCCCACGCTCGAAGCCTTCCCAGTCCGACTTGCCCGGTTCCTGGTCGGCAACCTTGGCGTGCGCTTCATCGGAAATGCGGTTGAAGGCATCCAGGCGTTCGCGGGCCTTGGCCTGATCGAAATCATCCTCGCTCATCAGATCCATGATGGCCTTGGCTTCCAGCATCATCGCCAGACGGTAGTACTCGCGCGTGCGCCCCTCGGCCTGTTCCAGCGCCTTGAGCTGCTCGCGCTGGGCGGCGTCGTTCTGGCGCTCCAGCTCGGCATTGAACGTTTCGCTGGCAGCCACGAAATCCTTGAAGGCAGCCATCAAGGGCGCGTGCAGCTGCTTGCCCTTGGCGAACTGGTCGTCTTCGTAGTCCTGGCGATCGTAGTAGTCATGCGCGTCCTTGCTGACCGGCACCAGCGCCTTCAGCGCCTGCTGGTAGTGACCTGCAGCCGCATCGAGTTCGGCCAGCGCCGGCTTGGCAGCAATCGCCTCGGTCACCGGAGCGTCGCACTGCTTCATGTCGTAGTCGCTGATCTCGAACGGGCCGTACACGTGCGTCTCGCGTCCGGTCGGGCCAGCGTCGACATCCTTGATCCAGCGCGTGTAGGACTGGATGCTGCCGTGGGTTTTCGAATCCAGCGCGTTGAAGCAGCCGATGTAGGCGTTGAGCTTGGCGGTCAACTGCTGCTGTGTATCGGACGGGGCCGTGCTGGCGTCCGGCGTGCCGGAGGCAGCGGCGCCACCCGCAGCTACGGGTGCCTTGCCACCGCAGGCGGTCAGGATCAACGACAGCGAAGCGGCCAGCGCCGCGACGGAAAGAGTGCGTGACATGTGCTCACATCCTTGTTGAAAACGATTACAGCCACGCATTCTAGCGCAGCTAGGCCGAGGGTCGCAGCCCTCGGCCTCTTCCAGCGACGCGCGGTCAATCCAGGAACAGATCCGGCAACAACGGCCGCGACGGATCCACCGCGTATCCGGAAAGATCGGTGATACCGGCCTGTGCCAGCACTTCATCGTCGATCAGGAACTGGCCGTGGAAGCCGGCCGCTTCACGCACCAGCACCGCATGTGCGGCATCAGCCATGATCTGCGGCGTACGGCAGCCAGCCGCATCCACGCCCGGAATCATGTTGATCGCATCGGTGGCGATCACCGTGCGCGGCCATAGCGCATTCACCGCCACGCCCTGCGGACCGAATTCGGCGGCCAGGCCCAGGGTGACGAAGCTCATGCCCATCTTCGCCAGCGTGTAGCCGGTGTGCGGTGCCCACCACTTCGGCTCCAGGCTCGGCGGCGGCGCCAGAGTCAGGATGTGCGGGTTCGGCGCCTGCTGCAGGTACGGCAGGCAGGCCTGCGCACACAGGAAGCTGCCACGCGAATTGACCTGCTGCATCAGGTCGAAGCGCTTCATCGGCGTATCCAGCGTGCCGCGCAACCAGATCGCGCTGGCGTTGTTGATCAGGATGTCGATGCCACCGAAGGTATCGACCGTGGCCGCCACCGCCGCCTGCACCTGCTCTTCCTCGCGGATGTCGCACTTCAGGGCCAGGCCCTGGCCACCGGCTGCCGTTACCGCTTCGGCTGCGGTATGGATGGTGCCCGGCAGCTTCGGATTCGGCACCGACGACTTGGCTGCAATGGCCACATTGGCGCCGTCGCGCGCAGCGCGCAGTGCGATGGCCAGGCCGATGCCGCGCGAGGCACCAGTGATGAAAAGCGTTTTGCCCTGCAGACTGCCCACGTTCCACACTCCAGCGTATGCAATGAGCCGCTAGTATGCCGCGCCGACGCGGAGTTCACCCGCCCTTGACGATACTTGGGCCTCCAGACAACGCACGAGGTCCACGCCATGCGCCGTTCCCGCCTGTTGCTGCCTGCCCTGGGGCTTGTCCTGCTGACCGCCTGCCAGGGCCGTTCGCCGGAACCCGGAAAGGAGCCGCCCGCCGGTGACGCGCCCAGCGCGGAGAAGGCCGCCGCCGACGGCAAGATGCGCTGGAGCGAGGCGGTGGTCTGGGATGGCGATCTCAACGCCTGCCGCCAGGGTGAGAACGCCGCGACCCGCGATTGCCTGCGCGATGCGATGCGCGCGGGTGGCGCCAGCGCCGATGCCGTTACCGCCGCCGAGCAGTTGTCCAGCGGCGGCGAGCTGGCCTATGTGACCGCCTGGCACGAGAACGAAGGACTGGGCATTGCCACGGTCGAGTATCCGTTCCGCGCCAACACCAATGAAGGCACCCGCCTGGTCGATGCCAGCGGCAAGCGCATCGATGTGGATGCCGTGCAGTTGGACGACACCCTGCGTGCCGACCCCACTGTGCAGGAGCTGCTGAAGGCCAACCCGCAAGCCACGCCGTTCGCACCGGCACAATCGGCCGGCGCTTCGCCATTGGAGAACGGCGGCATCCGCCTGCTGTACCGCACGCCGCTGCGCGACTGCCACGCCTGCCCGGATGTGGGGCAGTTGCAGATCGCCTATGACTTCGATGCCAAGCGCAACTTCATCGGCCAGCAGGTGGTGCCGGCGACGCCGTAAGGCCACCGCCCCCTATAGAGCCGAGCATGGCTCGGCTCTACATTTCTATTCCTGGTACAGCACTGCCACGCCATCACCACGGGCAAGCCGCTTCACCTGGTCCAACGTATCCACCGTCATGACGGAGTACGTGACCTCCACACCCGAGTGCAGGCGTCCCTCGGCAGTGTCCTCATCACTCGCCACTGATATCAGCTTGCGAATTCCGGCGAATCGATAGAGGGAAGGCCTACCGTCTTCACCCACCAGGCGACCGGTCAGATCCTCATACCCGGAAGCAAGCGCTTCTGCATTCTCAAGAGCGTGTTCATCGTTGTCGGCACTGATCAGATACACGTTCTCATGCACCCGGAACGCCCCCTGTCCTGGACTCTCGTAGTAGAAAATGGCGTGTGCGCAATACCACATGCATCACCTCAATGATTCTTTTGCGGGTTGTCCCTGGTTTGGATGTCGCGAGCCTTCTGCTGCCAGCGGAATCCACATTTATGCGGCACTTGGCAATGAGCCGTTCAGCCGTTAAGCAGCCCACGGATCACAAACCACATCCACGCATGGCCTGGATCTACCGGTACAACCGCACCTGCTTCTCCAGCAGATGCGGCACGATCAGCCGATGCACGGGCGCAACCGGCAGCATGTACACGCGCCCGAACGCGTTGTGCGTATGCACCACCGTCGCCACTTCCAGCACATCGCCCTGCCATTGCAGGGCCAACTGCACACGCAGGTGGCGGTCGTCGTCTTCCAGCACGATGGCATCGACGTCCAGCGACTGCAGGGTGAAGATGCCCAGCCGCTGGCCGGGTTGAGGATCCGCAACAACCTGCACCGCCCGCAACGAGCCCAGGTGCTTCATGCCGAGCAGGCGCATGCCGTGGTTGCGCAGCGCCATCAGCCCATCGAACCAGCCGGGAATGGTCGCGGCCATATCGCGGTAGGCCTGCAGGGCCGAGCGCCCATCGCGACGGGTCGTCGCCTGGCAGGCGTGCACGAAGTCGGCACCGGGCAACTGCGCACGCAGCACGCTGCAGGCAGTTGGCGGCCTGCTCACGACGGACGCACGGCTCACGGCTTCGGCCCCTGCCCTTCGTTATCTTCCCAATGCAGGATGCGGCGGGTGACGAAGCGGTAGACCGGCTTGCCGGTAGCAAACCACAGTTCGCGCACCCACGAGGTGCGCTTGAGCAACCGCTTCTCCACCGGGGTGAGCGACTCGCGGCAGTACATGCGCTTGTGCTTGAGCAGGTGGCGCAGGTCCTCGCGGGCCAGCAGCCGCATCCAGCGCGAGCGCGGGTTGCCGATCACCGCCAGCTGGAAGTCGATCAGCGCCGGGCGGCCATCGTCGGTGACCAGCCAGTTGGCTTCCTTGGCCAGATCGTTGTGGGCCACGCCATTGCGGTGCAGCTGCTGCAGCAGCCGACGCGCCGAGCGGAACCAGGCCAGGTCACCGCGTGGTGGACGCTGGTACATGGCATCGCCGGCCATGAAGCTGCGGTCGAGGTGACGGCCATCCCACGCCAGCAGCTGCGGCACATCGGCCATGCCGTGGATGTGGCGCAGCGCGCGTGCTTCGCGGCGGGCCAGCCACCAGGCCGGCAGCCGCAGCCACAGCGGTGTGGCGCCCAGATCACGGCGCACGAAGGGGCCATCGGGCCCTTTCACAAGAAGGATCTGGCCGAAGCTGTCGGCCTTCAAAGCGTGCGGTGGAGCGTCTGGCGTATGCGGCATGGGGCCATTCTAGGCGAAGGCGCCGGTTGCAAACGGTCACGAAGCGGCTGGGAACCAGTCACCTTCACGCCCCTATAATCGGGCAATGGACTCTTCATGGATCGACGCCACGCTCGCGTGGATTGCCGCTCACCCCGTGCTGGCGGGTGCTGTTATCTTCCTCATCGCCTTCTGCGATGCGGTGATCATTCTTGGCGCCATCGTGCCGGCGCTGCCGCTGCTGTTCGCGGTGGGCGTGTTCATCGGCCTGGGCCAGATCTCCGGGCCGTACGCGGTGGCGGCTGCAGCCTTGGGCGCATTTGCCGGCGACGGTATCAGTTACTGGATCGGCCGCCGCTGGGGTGACCGCCTGCGCGGCGTATGGCCGTTCAGCCGCTACCCGCAGCTGCTCGATCGCGGCGAGAACCTGTTCCGCCGCAATGCCTTCAAGAGCATCCTGATCGCACGCTACGTCGGCGCGATCCGACCGTTCGTGCCGGCCATCGCCGGCATGATGAAGATGCCCGCCAGCCGTTACGTGCAGGCCAGCGGCATCGCCAGCATCTCCTGGGCGGTGCTGTTCCTGGCGCCGGGCTGGATTCTTGGCGAGGCGTATGACGCCGTGGCCGCCGTGGCCGGACGACTGGTGGTGGTGGTCGGCCTGCTGGCGGTGATCCTCGGCCTGGTCTGGGCCATCGTTCTGTACGGCTATCGCTGGTCGGCCGCGCGCATGGACAACTGGCTGGCGCGCCTGCTGGATTGGTCCAACCGTCACCCGACGCTGGGCCGCTACACCGTTGGCGTGCTGGACCCGAAGCGGCGTGAGTCCGTGCCGCTGGCAATGCTGGCGTTGATGCTGCTGGTACTGGGCTGGGGCTGGTTCGCGTTGCTGACCGTGGTGGTCGCACACGGCGAGCCGCTGGCGATCGACCTCCTGGTGCACCAGGCCATGCTGGCGCTGCGCAATCCGCTGGCCGACTACCCGATGGCCGCGCTGGCATCGCTGGGCGCCTGGCAGGTACTGCTGCCGGCCACCGCGGCGGCGATGGGCTATCTGATCTGGCGCCGGCGCTGGATGGCAGCCGCGCACTGGCTGGCCGCGCTTGCCTTCGGCCTGGCGCTGACCATGCTGCTCGGCGCCACCGTGGATGTGGTGCGCCCGGTCGATGCCAGCAGCGGCTTTGGCTTCCCGTCGGTGTCGGTGACCATGGCCACCATCACCTTCGGTTTCTTCGCGGTGCTGATCGCCCGCGAGATGCCCGGTCGCACCCGCGTCTGGCCCTACCTGGTGTCGGGCATCGTGGTCAGCCTGATCGGCTTCTCGCGCCTGTACCTGGGCGCGCACTGGCTGAGCGATGTGATCGGCGGCATGCTGTTCGGCACGTTCTGGCTGCTGGTGCTGGGCATCGCCTACCGCCGCCGCTTCAACCGCTCGTTCTGGGTGAAGCCGGTGGCCTGGCTGTTCTACGGCGTCTTCGCCGTGGCGGCGATGTGGTACGCGCCGCGCCACATTCCGGTGAAGCTGGAGCGGTTCGAGCCGACCCTGCCGGCACCGCAGGCGATGGATGCGCAAGCCTGGTGGCAGCACGACTGGGCCACGCTGCCGGCGCGCCGCAACGAATTCGACGACGACCAGCGCTGGCCGCTGGACGTGCAGGTGGCGGGCCCGCTGGCGCCGCTGCAGGCGCAGCTGGAAGCCCGCGGCTGGAAGCGGCAGGAGCAGGCCGGCTGGCAGCAGGCGCTGCTGATGCTGGACAAGAACACCGGCGCCGATGAGCTGCCGGTATTGCCGGCCACGCTGGACACCCGCGTGGAAGCACTGCTGATGGTGCGCCAGGGTGCGAAGCCGGATGAGCGCTATGTGCTGCGCTTGTGGCCGGCACCCGCGCAGCTGCAGCCGGGCAACACGCCGCTGTGGCTGGGCAGTGCACAGACCCTGCGTTACGAGCGCCACTTCGAATGGATCGGCATGTGGCACCCGTTGCGGGGTGTCGACCCGGCGTTGAACGCGGTGAAGGACGCCGTGCAGGACCTGCCGCAGCGCGAAGACGTGCACAGCGAAACCGGGCTGCCGGTGCTGCGGTTGAAGACCACGCCGTGATGGCGCCGGTGCTTCTCTGGTAGTCGCCAACCTTGGTTGGCGCTTCGGGTGAAGGCTGCCAACCAAGGTTGGCAGCTACCGGTTCCGCTGCGCCCTGGTAGTCGCCAACCCTGGTTGGCGTTTCCCGGTTCCGCCGCGCTCCGGCTGTCGCCAACCCTGGTTGGCGTTTCCCGGTTCCGCTGCGCTCTGGTATTCGCCAACCCTGGTTGGCGATTCCCGGTTCCGCTGCGCTCTGGTAGTGGCCAACCTTGGTTGGCGGTTATCGGCTACGGCATCCAGCCCAGCAACTGCTGCAACCGCTGGTGCGGGTCATCCATCTGCAGCAGCTGCAGGCGCCGCTGCTCGCTCAGCGGCAGCAGTTCGGCCAGCCGCCAGCCGACCCAGCTGGCCTGGTCCAGCAACGCCGGGTTGGCCGGCGCATAGGCCTCGCCGGCCTGTTCGATGATGTGCCCCAGCACCGTGGCCAGCAGCGCATGCTGCGGCCGTAGCTCATCGTCCGGATCTTCGTCGCACCAACGCACGTCGGCTACCACCAGACCGTTGTCGCGTACGCGGGTGCGCTCGACATGGAAGCGGCGGGTACCACGCAGGCGCAACTGCAGCACGCCGTCGGCGCCGACATCGAAGTCTTCGATGCGTACCTGCACGCCATAGGCGGCCGGCGTCGCTGGTGCGCCGACTTCCTCGCCATCGAGGATCAGACAGACACCAAAGCCTTCGCCACTGCGGCCGCTGTCGCGGACCAGATCCAGGTAGCGGCGCTCGAACACGCGCAGGCCTACCGCCGCACCCGGCACCAGCGTGGTGTGCAGCGGAAACAGCGGCAGCGAACCGTCGACGCTCATCGGGCCTGCAGCGCGGCGAGGAAGCGACGCGGCGCGCCGTCGAAGCCACCGTTGGACATGAACACCACGTGGTCACCACTGCGCGCGCTGGCCTGCAATTGCGCCAGCAACGCGTCGGTATCGGGCACCGCGTGCGCTTCGCCACGCACCGCGGCGATCACCGCAGCGGCATCCCAGGCCAGTTCCGGGCGATGCAGGAACACCACTTCATCGGCCAGCGCCAGCGACGGAGCCAGCGCCTGCGCGTGTGCGCCCAGTCGCATCGAATTGCTGCGCGGCTCCATCGCGACCACGATGCGCGCATCACCGACCTTGGCACGCAGGCCTTCCAGTGTGGTGGCGATCGCGGTCGGGTGATGGGCGAAATCGTCGTAAATGGTGATGCCGTCATGCTGGCCGATCACTTCCATGCGGCGCTTGACGCTGCGGAAGCGTGACAACGCAGGAATCACGTCGGCCGGTGCCACGCCCACCGCATGCGCGGCGGCCAGCGCAGCCAGGCCGTTGAGCACGTTGTGGCGGCCCAGCAACGACCACTGCACGTCGCCCATTGCCTGCCCGCGGTGATGCACGCGGAAGGCGCTGCCATCGGCGGCCAGCAGCTCGGCATGCCATTCCAGCGACGGATCGAATCCGAAGCGTTCGACCGGCGTCCAGCAGCCCATCGCCAGCACTTCGGCCAGATGCTGATCCTCGCCGTTGACGATCAGTCGGCCACGCGCCGGCACCGTGCGCACCAGATGGTGGAACTGGCGCTGGATCGCGGCCACGTCGGGGAAGATATCGGCGTGGTCGTATTCAAGGTTGTTGAGGATGGCCACCAGCGGCCGGTAGTGCACGAACTTGCTGCGCTTGTCGAAGAAGGCGGTGTCGTACTCGTCGGCCTCGACCACGAACTCGCGGCCCTGCCCCAGGCGGGCGGAGACGCCGAAATCCTCGGCGACGCCGCCGATCAGGAAACCGGGTGAACGACCGGCGCTTTCCAGCAGCCAGGTGAGGATGGTGGTGGTGGTGGTCTTGCCGTGGGTACCGGCCACGGCCAGGGTGTCGCGGCCCGGCAGCACCTGTTCGGACAGCCACTGGGCGCCGGAGATGTAGCGCTGGCCGGCGTCGAGCACGGCCTCCACGGCCGGGTTGCCGCGCGAGAGCGCGTTGCCGATCACCACCTCATTGGTGCCGGCCGGCACGCTGTCGGCGCGGTAACCCTGGTCCAGGGTGATGCCCAGCTGTTCGAGCTGGGTCGACATCGGCGGATAGATGGCCTGGTCGCTGCCGCTGACCGTATGGCCCAGTTCCCGCGCCAAGGCGGCCACGCCGCCCATGAAGGTGCCGGCGATTGCAAGGATATGTACGCTGCTCATGACCGAGGATTGTGACCGATGACGGCTGTATAGGGCCAATGTCCGATCCGGGGTAAGACAAGTCCTACACAGGATGTGAGAAAACTCCAATCATCTGTCAGGGAAATCCCGATAGCGATGTTCTGTGAACCCGGACACAATTCGAACTGCCAGCCGCAGTACCCGAACCGGTCCTACTCCCCAAGAGGCCATCCCCAAGGGAGCTCATGCTGCGGGGCCCTGAGCAAGCCCTCTGCTGGCGCCTATCAAACGACACAGGCCTGATCCTCGCGGACCAGGCCTGTGTTTTTTTGCGCCCAATGAGCCGGCAGTTCGCGCCGGCCCAGCCGGATCAGGCCTTGATCGCCGCCAGGATGCGGGCTTCGATCTCGTCCAGCTCACCGACGCCATCGACGCGGGCCAGGGTGCCACGGCCGGCGTAGAAATCGACCACCGGGGCGGTCTGGTCGTTGTAGACCTGCAGGCGCTGGCGCACCGCTTCCGGATTGTCATCGGCGCGGCCCTGCTCCTTGGCACGACCGGCGATGCGGTCGACCAGCAGCTCGGTGGCCACGTCCAGCTGCACCACGGCATCCAGCGGCTGGCCGATCTTGGCCAGCAGGCCGTCCATCGCGTTGGCCTGGGCCACATTGCGCGGGTAGCCATCGAGGATGAAGCCCTTGGCGACATCGGCCTGGGTCAGGCGCGACTCCAGCATGCCCAGCAGGATGTCGTCCGACACCAGGTTGCCGGCATCCATCACCGTCTTGGCCTGCTTGCCCAGCTCCGTGCCCGCGGCGATTTCCGCGCGCAGCATGTCACCGGTCGAAATGTGGGCGATCCCCAGCTTTTCCTTCAGGCGCGTCGCCTGTGTCCCCTTGCCCGAACCGGGCGGTCCCAACAGAACCAATCGCATTGACCTGACTCCAACGTGTTGAAAACAAAGAAGGTTCGCGTCCCGGACGGTCCGGTATCGCTGCACCGCAATAGCGCCACTTTACCGCATCCGGGTAATGTCCCTGCAATGTCCCCTCCCCCGAGCAGGTAGAAGCATGCGCAACGGTACTCTCCTTTATGCCCAGTCCGGCGGTGTCACTGCGGTCATCAATGCCACCGCAGCAGCGGTGATCGAGCAGGCGCGGGCCAAGGGCATCAAGGTCCTGGCCGCCCGCAACGGCATCCTCGGCGCCCTGCGCGAGGAGCTGATCGACACCAGCAAGGAGAGCGCCGCGGCCATCCGCGCGCTGGCCCATACCCCGGGCGGCGCCTTCGGCTCGTGCCGGGTCAAGCTGAAATCGCTGGACGCCGACCGTGCCCGCTACGACCGCCTGCTGGAGGTACTGCGCGCGCATGACGTGCGCTGGTTCCTCTACAACGGCGGCAACGATTCGGCCGATACCGCGCTGAAGGTCTCGCAGCTGGCCAAGGCCTCCGGCTACGACCTGACCTGCATCGGCGTGCCCAAGACCATCGACAACGACCTGGCGGTGACCGACACCTGCCCCGGCTTCGGCTCGGCGGCCAAGTACACCGCCGTCTCGGTGCGCGAGGCGGCGCTGGACGTGGCGGCCATGGCCGAGACCTCCACTCGCGTCTTCATCTACGAGGCGATGGGACGCCACGCCGGCTGGCTGGCCGCCGCCGCAGGCCTGGCTGGCAACGGTGATGACGAAGCGCCGCACATCATCCTGCTGCCCGAGCGCGCCTACGACGAGGCCGCGTTCCTGGCCAGGGTGAAGGCCGTGGTCGAGCGCGTCGGCTATTGCGTGGTGGTGGCGTCTGAAGGTATCGCGACCGCCGATGGCCGCTTCGTCGCCGACGCGGGCGGCGGCAAGGACTCGTTCGGTCACTCGCAGCTGGGCGGCGTGGCCGCGCACCTGGCCGGCCGGGTCAAGGACCAGCTGGGCCTGAAGGTGCACTGGGCGCTGCCCGACTACCTGCAGCGCTCGGCCCGCCACCTGGCCAGCAAGACCGACTGGGAGCAGGCGCAGGCGGTCGGCAAGGCCGCCGTGCAGCTGGCACTGAAGGGCCAGAACGGTGTGATGCCGGTGATCGTGCGCAGCAGCGATGCGCCCTATCGCTGGAAGATCGAAGCGGCGCCGCTGTCGAAGATCGCCAACCACGAGAAGAAGATGCCGGCCGGCTTCATCCGCCGCGATGGCTTCGGCATCACCGCCAAGGCACGCGCCTACCTGTCGCCGCTGATCAAGGGCGAAGCCCCGCTGCCGTACGGCACCGACGGCCTGCCGAAGTACGTGACGCTGAAGAACGTGGCCGTGAAGCAGAAGCTGCCGGCCTTCGAGGGCTGAGCCGAAAAAGGGGACGGAGGGGATTAAGTCGTATACGCCCCTTTGTGTTGAGCCCTGTGCGGAGCGCAGGGCACATTGCGGCGGCCGTCGAAGCACCCCACAATCGGGCTCCGGCCCGGGGCAAAGGGGCCGCCGCAAGCCAGATTCGACGCTGCCCGGCCTTCAAGGCGCGGGCCTGTGCTGCCATTTCACAAGGACTGTAACCATGAAGCACCCGATCCTGATCGCCGCGCTGCTGTGCGGTGCCGCCGCGCCGGCCTTCGCTGCGACCTGCGAAAGCAACTTCCAGAAGAAGGGCAATCCCTTCGTCGGCACGACCTTCACCTCATCGGTCACCCATCCAGACCTGACCGTGGCCAGTGCCATCGGCCAGATGCGGGTGATCGCCAAGAACGCCAACATGGACGTCCTCAGCGAGGACGTGGAAGGCGGCTCGATGCTGATCGAAGAGCCGGAATCCATGGCCCACAAGCCGATTCCGATGATCATCAGTGCCACCTCCGAAGGCGGCCAGGGCACCGTCGGCATGGTGGTGAAGGTCAACAAGGGCGCCATTGCCTCGGCCGATGGCGTGCGCGAAGAAATGTGCAAGCTGCTCAACCAGATCAAGCCGGGCAAGGCTGGCGAACAGGCAGCCAAGGCCACTCCGCAGGCGTCGGTGGTAACGATTGCCGCCGACCGCTTCGGCTTCCAGCTGCGCAACCAGAACAAGGACAACCCGGCCGCGGTCGAGCCGCGCTACAAGGGCAAGACCTACGCCATCACCGGTCGCATCACCTCCGTGCTGCGCAGTGGCGGCACCTACAACACCAGCTTCGACCTGCCCAGCGATGGCAGCATCGACTTTGAGCGCGTGGCCATTTCCTGCTCGTTTGCAGCCAACCAGGCCGCGTATGCGCTGGCCCTGCGCCCGCGCGAGAAGGTGACGCTGACCGGCGTGGTCGACAGCTACGACCAGATTGGTCGTGTGTTGTGGTTGAAGGACTGCCGCGGCAACTGATCGTTGCCAGCATGGGAAAAGGCCCGGGTGCGCAGGCGCCCGGGCCTTTTCGTTTCCACAGCGGTTCACACCTGGCGCACGTGCATCGCAGGATGATGGATGCCCCGCCCGGAGGTCATCATGGCACTGCGTGTTGTTCGACTGGGTACGCCGCGCCACCCCGGCGAAGGGCTGCGCATCGGTACCGTGCGGCGGCCGCCACGCGGCGTGCCGCGCAGTGAGTTCGCGACACAGGACTGGTACGACGTCTGGTTCCCGACCCTGTCACCCAGCGCGGAACTGGTAAAGCGGGCGCACGAAGCGAAAACCGCGGCCGACTGGAATGCGTTCTTCCGCCACTACAAGGCCGAGATGAAGGCGCCGGATGCAGCCCACGCGCTGGATCTTCTGGCCGCGATGTCACAGCACAGCGACATCAGCGTGGGGTGCTACTGCGAGGATGAAGCGCATTGCCATCGCAGGGCCCTGCGAGAGCTGCTGGTGGCGCGCGGGGCGACGCTGGCGGAGTGATGATTGCAGGGTTGCCGGCCAGCGGCCGGCACTACCAGGTTGCCCGCCGGGCATGGCCCGGCACTACCGATGCGCAGCGAAGTAGATCCACGCCATGCGTGGATGCGCAGCGCCGGGCACGTCAGTAGATCCACGCCATGCGTTGATGCGCGCTGCTGGACGGCCTCAATTGCAGGCCTTGCCTTCCATCTGCAGCTGCGCGACGAACATCGTCACCTGCGGAATCTGGCCGGCGGCGGCCTGCTTCTTGGCCTCTTCCAGATAGATGCGCGACTGGCCCTGCCCGTCCAGCTCGACCTTGTTGCTCGATGGCAGGCGCCACACCCGCACTACCGCCTGCTGCGCCGGGCACGCGGCATTGGGTACGCGGATCACATCATTGAGCTTCCAGCCCTTGTCGGCGCTTGGCTGCGCCTTGGCATAGTCGACGAAACGCGCGCGCGGCTGGCACTGCTCGCTGGTCCGCACCGGCGCGAAGCGATACGGCTCGGCCGCCTGACCGGTGAAGGCACCTTCCAGGCGCGCGCAGGCCTCGGGAATCTGCCGCAGGGTGTGCACCGCGCCCACGGCCTGGGGGGCACCCACGGCGCGCTGCAGCTCCGGGGTTTCCGCGGCCAGTGCCGGTACGGCCGGGACCAGGGCGGCAAGCATCAACAGGGACAGGCGCATGGGGAATCTCCTACGGGACTGAGCGCAGGCTTGCAGAGGCTGGCTTAACGGGGTGCAAAGGCCTGTGGATCTCGAAGCATGCTCATGGACTGGCGGCGGGTTCCGCGCGCATGGCGATGCGTTCAGCGGGAGGGCGCCCACGGGTGATGCGGCGCGGCTCGCAAAAGCCAGTCGAGCAAGCTCGACTCTACAGATGGCGGCACGCATACTGCGGGCACCAGGGAATGCTGAACACCGCCATACGTCGGACGACCACCAAGGTCGGTACGGGTTGGTTCCAGGCTGCAGCCCGTCGTCCCCCTCGTGGTGCCGTTCATCGCCACTGGATGCCTACATCCATTCTGCGGAGGGGTCTAATGCTGGAACGTCACGGGCTGTCACTGGCGCTGGGCTGCGCCATTCTCGCGATCCTGTTCGGAATCGTCTCGGCGCGCTGGATCCTGCGCCAACCCACCGGCAATGAACGCATGGTCGCGATCGCCACCGCGATCCAGGAAGGTGCGCGTGCCTACCTCAACCGCCAGTACCTGACCATCGGCGTCGCCGGCGTGGTGCTGTTCGTGCTGGTCGGCATCTTCCTCAGCTGGTACACCGCGATCGGCTTCGCCATCGGTGCGGTGCTGTCCGGCGCGGCCGGCTACATCGGCATGAACGTGTCGGTACGCGCCAACGTACGCACTGCCGAAGCTGCACGCCACGGCATCAGCGCGGCGATGGATGTCGCCTTCCGCGGCGGTGCGATCACCGGCATGCTGGTGGTCGGTCTGGGCCTGCTGGGCGTGGCCGGCTACTACGCGCTGCTGCTGCGCATGGGCCTGCCGATGGAACAGGCGCTGCATGCCCTGGTCGGCCTGGCCTTCGGCTCCTCGCTGATCTCGATCTTCGCGCGCCTGGGCGGCGGCATCTTCACCAAGGGCGCGGACGTCGGTGCCGACCTGGTCGGCAAGGTCGAAGCCGGGATTCCCGAGGATGACCCGCGCAACCCGGCGGTGATCGCCGACAACGTCGGTGACAACGTCGGCGACTGCGCCGGCATGGCCGCCGACCTGTTCGAGACCTACGCGGTGACCGTGATCGCCACCATGCTGCTGGGCAGCCTGATGCTGGCCGAGGCAGGCGCCAATGCGGTGCTGTATCCGCTGGTGTTGGGCGGCGTGTCGATCATCGCCTCGATCATCGGCGCGCTGTTCGTCAAGGTGAAGCCGGGCGGTTCGATCATGGGCGCACTGTACAAGGGCGTGATCGTGTCCGGCGTGCTGGCCGCGATTGCGTTCTACCCGATCACCACCGGGTTGATGAGTGACAACGTGCATGGGCCGATGGCGCTGTATGGCTGCGCATTGATCGGGCTGGTGCTGACCGGCCTGATCGTGTGGATCACCGAGTACTACACCGGCACCCAGTACAAGCCGGTGCAGCACGTGGCACAGGCCTCGACCACTGGGCATGGCACCAACATCATCGCCGGCCTTGGCATTTCGATGAAGTCCACCGCGCTACCGGTGGTGGCGGTGTGTGCGGCCATCTGGGGCGCGTTCGCGCTTGGGGGCCTGTACGGCATCGCCATCGCCGCCACCGCGATGCTGTCGATGGCCGGCATGATCGTCGCCCTCGATGCTTATGGACCGATCACCGACAACGCCGGCGGCATCGCCGAGATGGCCGAGCTGCCCTCGGAGATCCGCGACATCACCGATCCGCTGGATGCGGTGGGCAACACCACCAAGGCAGTGACCAAGGGTTATGCGATCGGCTCTGCGGCACTGGCGGCACTGGTGCTGTTCGCCGACTACACCCATAACCTGCAGGCAGCACATCCGGGGCAGGAATTCCGCTTCGACCTCAGCGACCACACGGTGATCATCGGCCTGCTGATCGGCGGCCTGATTCCGTACCTGTTCGGTGCGATGGCGATGGAAGCGGTCGGCCGCGCCGCCGGTGCGGTGGTGGAGGAAGTGCGCCGCCAGTTCCGCGAGATCCCCGGCATCATGCAGGGCACCGGCAAGCCGCAGTACGACAAGGCGGTGGACATGCTGACCCGCTCGGCGATCCGCGAAATGATCGTGCCCTCGCTGCTGCCGGTGGCGGTGCCGGTGGTGGTCGGCCTGCTGCTGGGGCCGCGCGCACTGGGCGGCCTGCTGATCGGCACGATCGTGACCGGCCTGTTCGTGGCCATCTCGATGACCACCGGCGGCGGTGCCTGGGACAACGCCAAGAAGTACATCGAGGACGGCCACTTCGGCGGCAAGGGCAGCGAAGCGCACAAGGCGGCGGTAACCGGCGATACCGTCGGCGATCCCTACAAGGACACCGCCGGTCCGGCGATCAATCCGCTGATCAAGATCATCAACATCGTGGCGCTGCTGCTGGTGCCGCTGCTGTAGATCCACACCATGCGCAAACCCGTAGAGTCGAGCTTGCTCGACTGCTTCTGGCCCACACCGCAGGAGCAGTCGAGCAAGCTCGACGCTACAAGGTCACCGCCCGCGCAGGAAGAACGACACCGGCACCATCACTTCCACCGGGTCGCCGGCCACTTCGGCCGGCGGCGCCGGTACCGGGCTGGCCCGCTGCACGGTGTCCAGCGTCTCCTGGTCGAGCAGCGCGAAGCCACTGCTGCGGCCCAGTTTCAACCCCGAGACCGCGCCATCGCGGGCAACCGCAAAGCGCACGTAGACCACACCCTGCTGGCGCAGCCGCTCGGCCTGGCGCGGATAGCGGCGGTGTTTCTGCAGGTGCCCGAGCAGGCGTCCTTCCCAGGTCGCCTCGGCACGACTGCGCTCACCCGCCGTGGTCTGCGGTGCGGTGTAGCGTGTGGCCGCATCAGCCGCCACCTGCGGCGGTGCGCTGGTCTGCGCGACATTGGCGTCAGCGGTGTCCGGCGACGGCGTCGGCTCCGGTGTACGCGGCGGCGGCAGGTCACCCTGCGGCTGCACCGGCGCCTTGGGTTGTTCACGCACGGCCGGCGTCGGCGCCTGCCGCTGTTGTTGCTGCTGCAGCGGCCCGGTCGCGACCTCGCGCGGCGGCACCGGCGGTGCCTGTGCCATCGGCGCCAGTTCCAGCATCAGCGCCGCAGGCGGAACCGCAGCCGTCAGCGCCGGCGCACGGGCCGCCCACCAGCAGGCCGCGCCGATCAACAGCGCATGCACCAGCAGCACGATCGCCAGGCTGGTCGCCCAGCGCCGCAGTCCACTCATCGTGCGCCCTGCTCCAGGCCGACCAGTGCCACCTTCAGGTAGCCGGCCGCTCGCAGCGCATCCAGCGTGGCCATCAGTTCGCCATAGGGCACACGGGTATCGGCACGCAGGAAGATGCGCTGCGTGGTGTCACTGTGAGTGGCCGCCTGCAATGCAGCCGCCAGGCTGTCGCGCACCACGGCCTGTTCACCAACGCGCAGCGACAGATCGGCCTGCACGGTCACATACACCGGTGCCTGTTCCGGCGGCGTGGCACTGGCATTGCTGGCCGGCAGCTGCACCGGCACTGACACGGTGGCCAGCGGTGCGGCCACCATGAAGATGATCAGCAGCACCAGCATCACGTCGATGAAGGGCGTGACATTGATCTCATGCGCTTCTTCCGGCGCATCGTCACGGTCGGACGCGGTCCTGATCGCCATCGTCGCGCCTCAGTGCACCGCACGCAGCGGCGCCGCTGCGGTACGCGGAACGGCACGATCGAGATCGCGTGAGACCAGTTGCTGCACGGCCGCCGACAGATCACCGAGCAGACCCCGCAGGCCGGCCAGTACACGGCTGAAGTGGTTGTAGACCAGCACGGCGGGAATCGCTGCGACCAGACCCAGCGCGGTCGCCAGCAGAGCCTCGGCGATGCCGGGCGCAACCACCGCCAGGTTGGTGGTGTTGCTGTGCGCGATGCCGATGAAGCTGTTCATGATGCCCCACACCGTGCCGAACAGGCCGACGAACGGCGCCACCGCGCCGATGCTGGCGAGCACGCCGATGCCGCGTCGCTGCACGCGCGCGGTTTCCAGTTCAATGCGGTCCAGGCGCGAGGCCACGCGCTCCTTGATGCCGTCGCGGCTATCCAGTTCCTGCGACAGGCGCAGTTCGGTGCGCGCTGCGTCCAGCATGGCGAGTGCGGTACCCTGCTGCATACTGGCGTCGGCGCTCTCGCCGGGCAGGCTCGGCGCCTGCAGCAGCAGCGCACGCGCTGCGCGCAGCTGCCGTGCCTGGCGGGCCAGTTCCCAGCCCTTGGCCAGCAGCACGGTCCAGGTGGCCAGCGACGCCAGCGCGAGCGCGATCATCACTGTCTTCACCACCACGTCGGCGGCCAGATACATGCCCCAGGGCGTCAGTGCAGGGGCAGCCACGGGGGCCAGGTCAGCAGGCAGCATCGTCTCGTTTTCCATCAGCATCAGGGGTCGCTGCACGGCGGCGTACCGTGCGCGGATCATTGGCGTCGTCCACTTCCACGACCGGGTTGGGCTCCAACCGCGGTGCGGGCCGACTGAGCACGTAGCCGGCGCTGAGCGCGAAGAACAGGCCCACGCCCAGCAGCAGCCGCCAGGACGGATGTGCGCCCCAACAGAACAGCGCGAAGCCCACCGCCATGCCGGCGCTGGCAAACGCCTTGCCCTTGCGCGACACCGCGCCCTGCTCGCGCCACAGCCGCAGTGACGGGCCGTAGCGCGGGTGCGCCAGCAGGCGTTGCTCGAACTTCGGCGAACTGCGCGCGAAGCAGCCCACGGCCAGGATCAGGAAGATGGTGGTCGGCATCACCGGCAGCAGCGCGCCGATCACCCCGAGGCCGACCATCAGCCAGCCCAGCGCGAACCAGAGCCAGCGCATCAGCGTTGCGCCGATAGGCGGGAGGCGTGCATCAGGCGAATTCCACTTCGACGTGGCCGTGCACGCTGCGGAAGGCGGCGTCCGCCGCATCGATCACCTGCTGCTCCTGCTCGGCGCTCAGCGGCACCGCATCCAGCGCAGCGGTGAATTCACGCCAGTGGCGCGCCGCGCCATCCGGGTGTGCGGCCAGGTGGCGGGCGCCGAAATCACGATCCAGGCCGAGCTTGGCAGCCATCTTGTACAGAATGGTGCCGCCGAGATTGGAGCCTTCGGCCACATACAGCCACCCCAATGCGGCGGGTAGCTCCAGATCGGACGGCAACGCCGCGATGTCGGCCCCCGGCAGGGTCTGCTCCAGATCCTGCAGGTCGCGCGCCACCTGGGTCAGGCGGCGGCGCTCACCCAGGTCCGGCAGCAGTGCATCCAGCGCAGGGTTGGCATACAGCGCATCGATGCTGCGATGAAAGCGGTACTGCACGCGCAGGAAACGGGCGAAGTTGCTGCGGTCGGCGAAGATGTCGCCGGCCATGATGCGCTTGTCCAGCGCGCCATGGCTGTCGCGGGTGGCGGCCTTGAGCCGCAGGCTGCGGCTGTCTTCAGGGGCGATGTGTGCGTTCATGGGGGATGCCAAGGGGGTCGTCCTGCTGTAGACGTTCGCCACGGGGCTTTCCCCAAGGCCATGTGCACCGATAATGGCGTATCCCTTCTTCCCGCAGGAACCGACGATGATCACCACCGAACCGCGCATGACCAACCTGTTCCTGCAGCTGGGCCTGGATGCCAGCGCCGAGGGCATCGCCCGCTTCATCCGCGAACACCAGCTGGCCACCGATGTGGAAGTGGTCGAAGCGCCGTACTGGAACGATGCCCAGCGCCAGTTCCTGTCCGAGTCGCTGCAGGCCGATGCGGCATGGACCACGGTGGTGGATGAGCTGAACGAGTCGCTGCACGAAGATGCCGTGAAGGCGGCGACCGGGCTGTAACTGGCTGGAGGAAGGCGCCGGGCATGGCCCGGCGCTACCGTTGTCTCCCGCTGGGGTCAGAGCCCTTTCTGCAGGAAAGGGATCCGACCCCGACGATCAGTACTTCCAGGTCAGCGCCAGCCTCGCGGTACGGCCCGGGGCCGGCATCACGCCCAGCGCCAGCGGATCCAGGTAGTAGCGGTCGGTGACGTTGTCCACGCCCGCCTCCACCGACAGCTGGTCGTTGAAGCTCCAGCTGGCGAACAGGTCGACCAGGGTGGTCGGCCGGTACAGCTGCTGGATCGCCGACAGACCCACGTTCCAATCCTTGTCCAGCTTGCTGATCGGACCGGCGTTGTGGACCACGCGGGTACCGAAGGTCAGGCGCTCGTCGAACAGGCGCGAGCCCAGGGTCAGGTTGACCATGTAGCGCGGCGGGTTCTGCGTATTGGTGTACGAGCCCTCGAAGCCGCCGTCCACGCAGTTCGGCGTGTTGGCCAGTTCATCGTTCCTGCGCTGTGCACCATAGGCACGGCGCTCGGCTGCGATGTCCGGTGCGCAGGTCTTGGCCTTGAAGTAATAGTGCGCGGACAGATCAGCAAATACCTTGCCGCTGTCATAGCTGGACTGGAACTCCATGCCCGAGACCTTGAACTGGTCGACGTTGCGGATCAGGCCGGCCGAGAGCGTGCGGTAGTCACGGGTGATCAGGTCGTCGATGCGGGTATCGAAGTACGCCAGCTTCAGCGCCAGGCGGTCGCCGGCGGTGAACAGGTCATAGCGGATGGTGCTGGCACCGATCTCCCAGCTGCGCGCACGCTCCGGCTTCAGCTCGCCCACCGGCTTGGCGGCGGTGAACAGGCCCAGCGTGGTCTCGAACAGGCTCGGCAGCTTGGTGCCTTCCGCATACTTCACGTAGACCATGGTGTCTTCGCTGAAGCGGTAGGCCACGCTGGCGGTCGGCGAGAACGCGGTGTCACGACGGCGGATCGGCTGCGACCAGCTCCAGCTGACCGGCACCTCCAGGTCCTGCGCCTTGCCGGCGTCGTAGAAGTTCCAGCCACCGATGTCGCCCACCGTACCCTTCTTGTACGGTGAAGCCAGCAGCGATTCCTGGGTGAAATTGCCGTTGGCGTCCGGATACCAGTTCAGCAGCGCGATGCGCTTGGCCCGCCACGACGGCAGCGCCGGGTTGCCATTGAGCAGCTCGGTGTAGCGGTACTGGCCCTGCACCTCGTAGGCATCGGGCGTGGCCAGGCGGTTGCGGTCGTGCACATCCACGCGGTTCCAGCGGCCGCCCGCCAGCAGTTCCCAATGCTCATCTGGCTGCCACTTCAGCGAGGCCACGGCACTGTATTCCTTGCGCTCGGCGTTGCGCAGGAAGCGGTTGTTGATCAGGTCATCGTGCATGACCGGCCCCGAACTGCCCGGTGCAATGTCCTCATCGCTGTAGGACAGGCCGTAGTCGAGGGTGAATGCACCGGCGTGGGTATCGAACTTCGAGGTGTTGCTGGCATCCAGGCCGAAGCGCTTCTGCCGCAGCGGATTGCGGTAGGCATCCTTGTAACCGGGGTCGCCACTGAAGCTGGGCGCGTCGTACCACTCGGTGCGGCGATCGAAGTACCAGGGGGTGATGCCGGTCAGGCTGTTGTACATCACGCTGTCGGTGTCGGTGTACGTGGCGTTGACGCGCAGGTCGACCAGCTCGCTGTCCGGGTTGAAGCGATAGCGCAGGGTATAGCTGTCCATGTCGACGTGGCCCGGGTCCCATTGCGGAATGCGGTCACGATCCACACGGATGATCTGCGAGGCCATGATCTCGCCGGCGGTGCCCTCGTAGCGGCGGTAGCCCGCTTCCAGGGTCTGTGCATCGTCGATGCGCCAGGTGCCCTTGAGCAGCGCCGACTTCGAGCGGGCCGAGGTATTGAAGACCTCGGTACGCGGCGGATTCAGCGGTGCCAGCGTGCGCCGGGTCTGCGGGAAGTCATCGTAGCCATGCTTGCCGGAGAAGTAGTTGCCGTTGTCGCGGTAGGCGTAGGCGGCAACCAGGTCGAAGCGATCCCAGTGTCCCGCAGCGGCCACGTTGAAGAACTGGCTGCCGGTGGCACTGCGGTCGGTACGCGGCGCGGCGCTGTAGGACGGCAGGTTGTTGGCGCTGTTGTTGGCCAGGCCGCCACGCACGCGCACGCCGAAGTCCCGGCCTTCGCGCAGCACGTCACCGATCTTCAGCGTCTCCATCTCGACCACGCCGCCGATGCCACCGGAGGCGTTGGCCTGCAGGCTCGGGCCCTTGGTGATGGTCAGGCTGGAGATCAGGTCCGGGTCGAGGTAGGTGCGCTGCGACTGGCCGGCATAACCACGGTAGGTATCCATGCTGGACTGGCCACCGTCGATGATCACCGGCACGCGGCCCTGGCCCTGGATGCCACGGATGTTGACGTCGAAGCCGTTGCCCACGCGCGGATCACCGGCGGTGACGCCAGCCACGCCCTTGACGATGTCGCCGTTGGACGTACCGCGGAATCGCTCCAGGTGCGTGCGGTTGAGCGTGGTGGTGGAGCCGACGCTGCGATAGCCGTCGAGCAGGCGCGCCTCGTCGCTGGTTGCGCCGCTGTCGATACGGTCGCCGGCCACGCTCAGCGTATCGGTGACGATCACACCGCTGTCGGCCTGCGCCGACGCTGCCGCTTCCAGGGTCACCGCATCGGCACTGACCCGGCGCACCGCCAGGCCACTGCCCTGCAGCAGGTGCTGCAACGCCTCGCTGGCCGACAGGCTGCCGCTGACCGCACGCGAGGTCACCCCCCGGGCCAGGGTGGCCGGGTACACGACCTGCACGCCGGACTGGCGCATGTAGCTGCGCAGCGCCTCGTCCAGTGGCTGCGCGGGGATATCGAAGCGCTGCACGGCAGCGTGGTCACCGCTGGCATCCTGCGCGAGTACGGAGGGCGCGGCGCTGGCCAGGCCGGCCGCCAGCAGGGCGATGCACAGGCGGGACGGGCGCGGCATGCGGCCCGGACGATGGAAATCGAACATGGGGGAACCTGTCAGGTAATCGGTGCCGCGGGCGCGGCGACATCCGCAACACGGGCGGACACGGCGACGTACTGGCGGCGGCGGGTACGTTCGCGGAGTAAGACGGATGAAAGCGCGGCAACCCCAAGAGCGATTTGCGGCCGCGGCAGGTGCCGACCGTGGGTCGGCTGGTTGCTGCGGTGGGTGCCAACCGTTGGTCGGCTGGTTGCCGCGGTGGGTGCCGACCGTTGGTCGGCTGCTTGCAGTGGTGGGTGCCGACCGTTGGTCGGCACAGGGACGGTCATCCACGCATGGCGTGGATCTACTGCACGATGGCGACGCCGAATGGAAGACGAGTAACCCGAAGACCTGCTGTTGCCGCCAACGCGTCCAGCGCCTGCTCCGGACGATCAATGCGCAACGCTGCACTGACGGCCGGCAGCTGCGACAGATCGCCACGCACGAAGGTCGGGCCAGCGCGATAGCGCCCGACCCATTGCACGGCCTCGGCGACGCTGGCCTGCTCCAGCAGCAGTTCACCCTGCCGCCACGCGCCCACACTGTCGGCCGCCACATCCTGCAGACGCGTCACGCCACTGCGCTCGTCATAGACCGCACGCTGTCCCACCTGCAGGTAGGTCCAGCCACCGTCGGCCGGGCTGGCCACGCGCACCCTGCCCTGTCCGACCTGGGTTTCCACCTGATCGTTGTCGCGTGCGACGGAGAACGCGGTCGAGATGTCCTCGACCACACCATTGCCCGCGCGCACGCTGAAACGCCGCTGGGCATCCGGGCTGACCTCGAACCAGGCGCGCCCGCGCAGCAGCTCGATCCGGCGTGCATCGGCATCAAACCGCACGGCGATCGCGCTGTCCGCATCCAGCACGGCGCGACTGCCATCGGGCAGTTGCACGTTCTGCACGACATGCGTACTGCGATGGTCGGCCTGTAGCCGCAACCAAGCCTCCGGCCATGCCACCAGCACCGCCAGCGCAGCTGCAACGGCCATTGCCCAGCGCAGCCGCCGCGGGCGCCGGCGCTCGGCGGGCCGGGCCTGCGGGCGTGGTCCGACGCTGCGCCACAGCGCGCGCTCGTGCTCGAAGGCCCGACGGTGCCCCGGCTGTGCCAGCCAGCGTTCGAACTCATGCATGCGCCCCTCGCCGATGTCACCCGAGGCCAGCCACGCGATCCAGCCCCGGGCCTGTTCGGCCAGGACATCGTCATTGGCGGCGGGCAGCGTGTTCGGCGGGCTCATCGGCTGGCGGACAGGCGCATTCAAGCGCGGGCGGAGGAACTAGACCGCATCCACGGTCCAGTGATCAAGACGTTTCAGCGAGGGCCAACCCCAAGGCGGGGCGATCATCGGCCGCTGCGCGCCCAGGCCAGGCGTTGCAGCGCGGTGCGCACATGGTTCTCGACGGTAGTCACCGACACCCCCAGACGGCGGGCGATCTCGGCCTGGGTCAGGCCCTGCAGGCGGTTGAGCCGGAAGATGGTGCGGGTCGGCTCCGGCAGGTGTCCCGCCGCGTCAAGCACCCGCTGCAGCTCGTCCTGTGCCATCGCCTGCTCCTCGGTCGAGATCACCTCGTCCGGCCCCCACAGGTAGTGGTCGGCCAGCAGACGGTTGCGCCGGGTCGATTCGCGGCCATGGTCGGTGGCCAGGTTGGCGGCCAGCCGGTACAGATAGGCGCGCGGGTTGTCGATGGCCTGGCTGTCATCGACGCCACGTGCCTTGAACCACACCGCCTGGATCACGTCCTCGGCGCCGTTGTCGCCCCCCAGGATGCGTTGCACCCGGCGCAGCAACGCAGGCCGCTCGCGGATCAGCAGTTCGGTGAGGGAGGCGGCATTGGAGGACATGCGCGGAACCGGGACGACAGACGGAAGGCGCCGCGCATGCTACTCCGTTAATGAGAATCAGTCACGTTCGCATCAATGGATGCACCCGGTCAGCCCGTCATAGACGCTCTGCGAGGTCCCCGGCAGCGGGTCATGCAGTGGATTGCGGGCGGCGAGCGCGGCATGGAAGGCTTCCACCGGGGTACCCGCCACCAGCGGCAGGCGGCACAACCAGGTCGGCTGCCGGGCCACGATCGCGCCATCGTTGCGGGACACCTCCAGATCGCTGGCGGCGAATGCCCACAGGCATTCATGCACGGTTCCCCGCACCGCATCCACCGAACAGCGCAGGCGCAGGGCGCGGATATCGCTGTATTCGCCCTCGCAGAAGGTGTCGCCACAGATCGCGTCGAAGCCATGCTGCAAACGGCCTTCCAGGGCAAAAAAGCGGTCCCAGTTGGCCTCCTGGTGCGGGTAGTCGATCAGGTCGACATAAGGGGACGCCTGGGCCAAAGGCGCAACCAGCAGCATGCAGGTCAGGCCAAACGGCAGGGCAGACACGTTCATGGGCAGACTCCTTGGGAAGGTTGGACCAGCCTGCGCTCCCATGCCGGCCGCCCCCATCAGCCAATCCCGGCCTGCCCGGTAGGCCCCCGCCCCGCAGCGCCGTCGGCCCCTCCCTCTGCACAGCGCCCGGCAAAGGCATAAAATGGGGGGCTATCCGTCTATATCCCCCACCTGGAGCACGACCATGGGTCTGGAACTCGTCTCGCCCGGCAAGAACCCGCCGGAAGAAATCAACGTCATCATCGAGATCCCGAAGGACTCGGAGCCGGTGAAGTACGAAGTGGACAAGGAAACCGGCGCGATCTTCGTCGACCGTATCCTGTCCACCCCGATGCGCTACCCCTGCAACTACGGCTACGTGCCGAGCACCCTGTGCGGCGACGGCGATCCGGCCGACGTGCTGGTGGTGCTGCCGCTGCCGCTGGTGCCGGGCTCGGTCGTGCGCTGCCGTCCGGTCGGCGTGCTGAAGATGAGCGATGAGGCGGGCAGCGACGAGAAGATCCTGGCCGTGCCGGTGTCGAAGATCTTCAGTGGCTATGCCCACGTCGAAGACATCGCACAGGTGTCCAGCCACTGGCTGGAGCGCATCGGCCACTTCTTCGAGCACTACAAGGACCTGGAGAAGGGCAAGTGGGTCAAGCTCGACGGCTGGGGCGGCGCCGCTGAGGCCAAGCAGATCCTGATCGAGGCGCACCAGCGCCATCTCGACAGCAAGGCCTGAGCCTGAACCGGATCGCTCCGGCGGCACCCCGCCGGAGCGATGCGGGTCACGTTTCATGACGACGGCACATCACACGTGCCGCCGTATTAGGTAAATTGCGTCACTTCACACGTCGTCGACATCCATCGTCGAGACAGCCAGGGGAATGTGTCGTGCGTATTCTGCTTGTTGGGGATGCAGCCAGCCTGCCGGCCGAGCTGACCGAATTCATTGCCGATCTTGGGGAAGACTGGCAGCCGCTGACCGCCACCGATGGCCAGACCGCGATGACTGCGGTGGCCACGCAGGGCGTGGATGCGGTGATCGTCTGCCCGCAGCTGCCGGATCTCAATGCCACCACGCTGCTGGGCCAGATCCGGACCTTGCGCCCGGAAACCATCCGCATCGCGCTGATCGATGCCCAGCACGGCAACCGGCCGCCGCCGGCACGCCTGATCGGTGTCGCTCATCGTTTCCTGCCGTTGCCACTGGCACCGGAAGTGCTGCTGGAAGCGCTGACCAGCCTGGAAGAGCTGCGCGAAGTACTGGACAGCCCACGCCTGCGCGATGCCATCGGCCGTATCGAGAAGCTGCCCTCGCCGCCGCACCTGTACCTGAGCCTGACCCAGGCGCTGGAGCATGACGACGACGCCGACAGCGCCGACGTCGCCAAGCTGGTGGCGGCCGACCCGGCCATTGCCGCGAAGGTGCTGCAGCTGTCGAACTCGGCGTTCTTCAGCCAGGGACGCACCATCGCTGACCTGCGCACGGCCGTGACCCGCCTGGGCCTGTCGACGCTGCGCGACCTGGTGCTGGCCAGCGAGGTGTTTTCCGCACCCACGCTGTCCACCGCCGAACGCAATTCGCTGCAGCAGCGCGCCCTGCTCGCCTCGCGCCTGGCCGCGCGCCTGCTGCCCGAATCCAGTGCCGAACTGGGCGCGACCGCCGCTCTGCTGGCCGACATCGGCCTGCTGCTGCCCGGCGTACGCAACGAGCGCAGCGAACCGTCGCTGGCCGGTGACACCCGCCCCGGCCATGCCGAGGCCGGCGCCTACCTGCTGGGCCTGTGGGGCCTGCCGATGCCGATCATCGAAGCGGTTGCCTTCCACCTGCAGCCGCAGCGCGCCAATACGCGCAGCTTCTGGGTGACCGGTGCGGTGCATGTGGCGCTGGCGCTGGTCAACGGCGATCCGGTGGATGAGGACTACCTGCAGCGCGCAGGTGTACTCAACAGGCTGCCGCAGTGGCGCGAGCATGCCAATGCGTTGATGGGACTGGTACCCAGCGAGGCCTGAGGCGCCGTCCCGGGCGAGTTCTCTGGGTATGAAAGGCAGGCCGGATGGCCTGCCTTTTTCCGTTGTGCCTGAAGACTCATCCACGCATGGCGTGGATCTCCTCAGTCGGTGCAGCGCGCAAACAAGAAGGGCGGACCTTGCGGCCCGCCCTCCTCTTTCTGCTGTCACGCTTTGATGGATCAGAAGCGCTGGGTGTACTTCATGTAGTAGAAGCGACCGATGTCGAAGCCACCGTAGTACGAGAAGCTCGAGTTCGGCTGGCTGTACATGACCGGGCCCTCGTGGTTGAACACGTTGTTGGCACCTGCCGAGATGGTGGCGTTCCAGGGAGTGTTGTAACGCACCTGCAGGTCGTGGAAGGTGTTCGAACCGGTGTTGCGAACCGGAATGGCCAGGGTGTAGGCCGAGGAGAAGTCCGGGTTGTTGCACTCGGCACCGCCGGTGCGGTCGTAGGAGCACTCTTCCTTCAGGCCGGAGTAATAGCGCATGCCCCAGTTGACACCGAAGTTGCCCAGGCTCCAATCGATGTTCAGGTTCGAACGCACGCGGAAGTTGCCACCCCAGTCGCCAGTGCCCCAGCCGGTGTGCTGCTCGACGGCAGTCTGCTCTTCGTTGTCCCGCTTGTACTCCAGGTAATCGACGTAGGTGGTCTTCCAGTCGATGACGATGTTGCCGAAGGAGAACTCCGGCAGGCGGTACTTGATGCCCAGATCGTAACCAGCGGTTTCCTGGTAACCACCGTTGATCAGCGTACGGGTGACGTCGGTCACCTGGGAGCCGTTCTCCGGATCTCGAGTGACACGATCACACGCGTTGGCGTTGCCCAGAATGTAGCACTGGTTGAGGATCGAGGTAACCGATTCGGCCGCGATCACGTTGTCGATGCGGATCTTCCACCAGTCCAGGCTGATGTCCAGGCCCTGTACGAAGTTCGGGCTGTACACCAGGCCGACGGTCCAGGTCTTGGAAGTTTCCGGCAGCAGTTCGGCATTGGAGCCGGACAGGTAGGCATAGTTGGACTGAGACCCCGGGCCAGTGGCATCGATACCGCCGGATGCTTCCTGGCGGAAGTTGGCCGGGACGGCACCGGCGCAGCGCGCGGCAACCTGCGGGTTACGTACTGCCGCACCGAACAGGGTGTCACACGGATCGGTGTACTTGTCGAAGGTCTGCGAGGTGCCGCCGTACAGGTCAGCCACCGTCGGCGCACGGAAGCCCGTGGCGTAGGTACCGCGCACCAGCAGATCATCGATCGGCTTCCACTTCAGGCCGAACTTGCTGTTGAAGGTGTTGCCGAAGGTGTTGTAATCCGAGTAGCGACCGGCCATGTCGACCGACAGTTCCTTGGCGAACGGCAGGTCGGCCAGAATCGGTACATTCAGCTCGAGGAAGAACTCGTTGAGCTTGTAGCCACCGGCGGTGGACGCACCGGCCAGGTCGGTGCTCAGGCCCGACTGAAGCAGCGCATCCGGGTTGTATTCGGCCTGCTCTTCGCGGTGCTCGTAGCCTGCTGCAAACGACAGGTCACCGGCCGGCAGGGTGAACAGCGCGCCGGACAGGTTGGCGCTGTAGACCTTGGAGGTGGTCAGCGACGTGTCGTGGGTCGGCAGGAAGAGGTACTTCTGCAGATCCGGGTTGGACAGCGAGCCAGCGCCGTCGATGCCATAACCAAGCAGCGGGTTCCACGGGGTGCAACCGGCGATGACCGCCCCCGGGGCACCACAGTACGCGACGCCGTTCTCGACGAACGACGGGCCGACGGCATTCTTCACGTTCGGGATGAACAGGTTGCCGGTGCCGGTCTTGGTGCCCTTGTTACGGTTGTAGACGTAACCGACATCCCAGTCGAAGTACTTATCGCCGAACTCGAACGAGCCTTCCAGGCCGGCCGAGAAGCGGAAGGTATTCAGCTCGGACTTGGTCTGGCGCGGCATTTCCCAGGTGCGACGCATGAAGTCGACATCCTGGTCCAGAGGGTTGAACGCACTGTCCTTGGACAGCTTGGTGCCATACGCGCTGGAGCGGTACGGGTAACCGGCGATCTGCTGCAGCGCCTCGCGTTCGGTGTACAGAACGTTGGCGGTACCGCGGATGTTGTCGGTGAAATCGTACTGGCCGTTGGCGAACACAGAGCGACGCTTGATCCCGGTCGACAGATACATCTGCTGCGTCGGGTTGGACAGGTCGGCGTTGGTCAGCTCATGGTAGTTGGCAAAATCGGTCGGATCGGCGCCAGGGTTCACGACGTAGTTGTTGCCGCCGTTGACCAATACGCCCTTCTCGGTGATCGCCGACCAGCCGTTGGCGTCATCTTCGGTAGGGAACGGATGACGTGGGCCATTGGCATAGGCGCTGAAGCGGCGGTCTTTGGCCAGCACCGGCTTCTCGTCGCTGTACTCGGCACCCAAGGTCAACGAACCACGGTCGTTGGTCATGCCGTAGACGAAGTTGTAGGTTTCCTTGTCGCCGTCGCCCTGGCCGTACTGGCCGCGGTAGACGCTCGCTTCCAGGCCATCGAAGTTCTTGCGGGTGATGATGTTGACCACGCCGGCAATGGCATCGGAGCCGTAGATAGCCGATGCGCCGTCGGTCAGCACTTCCACGCGCTCGACGATCGAGGTCGGGATCGACGCCAGATCGGTGTAGCCGCCGGAGCTGACGCCCATGCGCTTGCCGTCCAGCAGTACCAGGGTGCGCTGCGGGCCGAGGTTGCGCAGGTCAACATACTGGCCGCCGACTTCTTCGCCCGAGCTCAGGGCATCGGCGCGGCTGATCGCCGGCGAACCGGTTGCCGACAGGTTCTGCACGATGTCGGCAACGCTGGTGAAGCCCTGCTTTTCAATGTCTGCGCGCTGCAGCGCGATCACCGGCTGCGCGGTTTCCATGCTCGCCTGGCGGATGCGCGAACCGGTAACCGAAATGCGGTCCAGGTCGGTCGTGCCGCCGGCAGCTGCGTCCTGCGCCGAAGCGAAGGACGGTGCCAAGGCAAGCGCAATGCCGGCCGGCAACAAGCCGAGCCGCACTGCAGGAATACGAACGTTCATCTATCTCTCCAAGGTACGTGTTAGTAGCGTGTTAAAACACCCCAGCACGTTACGATTGCGTTGCAGCGCTGTATTTGCGCGAACCAACCGGAGACTTTGCAGATTGTGGCGGCAGCAAGCCGCCGTTCTCCCTGAAGCGCGATGCGGACTGGCCGTAGCGGGCGCGGAACGCACGCGCGAAGCTGCAGCAGTTGTCGAAGCCACTGGCTGCAGCAACTTCGCCGACCATCATGTCGGTGTCACGCAGCAGGTCGGCAGCGCGCTCAAGGCGCAGCCGCGCCGAAAGCGACTGCGGGCTTTCCTCGTACAGGCTCTGGAAGGTCTTGGAGAGATACCAGCTGGAGAAGTTGGTCAGCTCGGCCAGTTCACCGATGCGCACCACGCGGTGGCTGTTGCCTTCCAGGTACAGGCGGGCGCGCTGCATGCGGCCGAACACCTGGCGCTTGCGGCTGCGCGAGCGCCCCGGGCAACGCTGCACGTTGTCGGCCAGCCCACGCTGCAGGCCCGCCAGGTGCAGCAGCAGCGGGCGCAGTGCCTGTGCCGGCTGGCCACTGGCAAGCGCATCGCGCCACAGGCGCAGCGCAACGCGGGCATCGCCACGGTTCATGCGGCCACGCCCG
This sequence comes from Stenotrophomonas sp. 62841_Sma, assembly GCF_056482945.1. NCBI lineage: Bacteria > Pseudomonadati > Pseudomonadota > Gammaproteobacteria > Lysobacterales > Lysobacteraceae > Stenotrophomonas > Stenotrophomonas sp. 62841_Sma. The sequence goes on from NZ_CM151224.1 coordinate 3,945,718, forward strand.
GCATACAGACCGCAGTCGGCCATCTCGGCCAGCACGCGCAGCGCTTCGACCGTCAGGTTCAGGCCAACGCACAAGCCGTTGCGACCGGCCTGCACCAGCGGCCGCGACTCCTTCTCGAAGGCGATCCACTCGCCCTGGCGCAAGCGGAAGCGTCCTTCCTTGGCTTCCACCCAGGAGCTGCCGCGCACCTGCATCCACACAGTGAAGCTGCTGCCTGCGGTCTGCAGGCTGCCGAGCCGGGCCACGCCCAGGCAGGTCGGCGCAGCATCGTCGAGCGACCGGTCCAGAGAGACGGTTTGGCCGCGATCGGCCAGCGAGAGTTGACGCATGGGGGCACCACGGATTTGCCTAGTACAGGCCTCCGTTTTGCCAAATCAGGCGGCACCACGTCAGGAAAGTCAGACGAGATCGCCACGAATTCGCGGCGAGGTCGCCACGAAGAAATTACGAAGGCCCATTTCCGTTGAACAACAACAACTTGGAGAACGCCGGAAGCAGCGTCGGCGAGCGCTCGGGCAAACGCATCACACCGATGTCGGCACCGTCGCTGACCGCCATTGCCACGAACAGCGTGCGCCCATCGGCGCCGGCACTCAGCCCGTTGCCGGCACTGAGGCGTTCCGCATCCAGGCAGCGTTCCGGTTCCTCGCGCCCGGCCTGGATCAGCACCAGTGTCGTACCGCAGCGGGTGGACGTACCGAGATAGCCGATCGCACTGTTGCCGGCCACGGTCCAGGCCCGGTACCGCCACCGGCTGGGCTGGTCATCGCTGATCTGCTGCACGCTGCCTGGCGCCAGCGGCGCATCCACCGACCACAGGCCGCCTGCCGCCAGGCGGGTGAACAGCACACGCCCGCTGCTGCGATCGAACCGCGCCTGAGACACGCCCTCGATGCTGGCAAGGCGGCGCCAAGGCTGCACGCTTCGATCAAACAGGCTCAGCCGGGTCTGTTGCTGGTCATCGCGCTCGACTACCAGCAGCTGGTCCGGGTTTGCGCCGTACAGTGCCTGCAGAGGCTGCTCCGACGGTACCGGCAACGGCTGGACGCGTTCGTCACGTGGGGCGATCTCATAGACCACCGTGCGTCCGTGTTCGTCGCGCCCCACCACCAGCAACCGCCGGCTGTCGGCCGACCAGTCCGGTGCCTGACGTGCCTCAGGCCGCAATCCTTCGATAGGCCGCAGCGAATCGGGGCGCTCCATGTCCGCCCACCACAGCGCGAAGCTGCCTGAACGATCGGACGTGAACACCAGTTGGCGTCCATCCGGCGCCGCCATCGGCTGCCCATCCCGGCCGCTGGACGCAAACAGGCGCTGCGGGGGTGAACCGCCCTCCATCGGCACCTTGAAGATGCCGAACTGCGCGCGGCGGTGAACGAAGGCCAGCATGCCCGCGCGGCGCGCCGTCGCCGGCCATTGTGCGTCGTCGAGCCCGGCGTCGCGCAGCGTGCGGCTCTCGACGTCCAGGTAGTACAGGCGCACCTCACTGTCGACACGGCGTCCAAACACGATCGTCCGGCCATCACGCAACCAGGCCCAGCCACGCAGTTCAGCGGCCTCGTTGGTCAGCTGCTCGGGCGTGCCACCTGCGGCCGGCATGCGCCACAGGTCGCCCAGCTGCGGATTGCGCACGAATACCAGCCACTTGCCATCAGGCGAGTAGCGCGGCGCATAGTCGAAGTCATCCTCGGCGACACCGTAGTCCAGCGCCTCCCATTGGCCACTGGCCAGATCAAGCTTGCGGATGCCGCGATGGGCATAGCGCCCCACCATGCTGCCGAACACCAGACCACGGCCGTCCGGCGTCCAGTCGAAACTGAGCAGCTCGGTGCCATCGCACCGTGTGGCCTGGCGCAGGGCACCACCGGTCGCGCTGGCGATCAGCACCTGGCAACCGCCGTTGTTGCTGAACCGCGCGAAGGCGATCTCGCGTCCATCCGGCGACCAGCTCGGGAAGCGATCGACCGAGCCGGCCGGCGGAGCCAGCAGCTGCCGCGCAGGCGCGTTGCCGGAGGTCTGCACCTTGATCGCGCCACCGCCCTGCCCGTCTTCGTTGGCGCCCTCATAGGCCACCAATGAACCATCGGGTGAAAGCGTGGGATAGGTTTCAAAGCCGCTGGTCGCGGTGATCAACCGATAGGGACGCTGCGGGCTGCCGATCACGCGCGTGCCGTTCTCCACGGCCGCATCCACAGCTGAACTGCTGGCCGGTGCCCACCGCAGCAGCAGCGCGGTCAGCACCACCACCGTGGCCAGCATCAGCACGCCCAGCACCAGCAGTACGCGCCGGCGGACGTGGCGCCAGCGGCGGCGCGATGCCTGCACGTGTGGCGGCATCACCTCGGCGATGGCCATCGCCGGTTGCATGTCCACGATTTCGTCATCGGCTCCCGCGGGCGGCGCCGGCTCGACATCGTCCAGTACCTGCACCGGCACCAGCAGGCGATAGCCGGTCTTGGCGATGGTCTCGATATAGGCCTGGCCGTTGTCGTCGTCGTTGCTGAACGCCTTGCGCAGCTGGGTGACGGCCTGGGTAAGCACATCATTGGTCGGCAGCGTGTCCGGCCAGACTTCCGCGAACAGTTCATCGCGGGTGACAACACGCCCCGGCTGGCGCAGCAGCACACGCAGCACGCCCAGCGCCTTCGGCGTCAGCCGACGCGGGCGACGCGCACCGACGACCTCGACTTCGCGCGAGGACAGAGTGACAGTGCACTCTCCTATCCGGATCCGATCGAATCCGGGGGGCTGGTTTTCACTGCTGTTCATTTTCCGCTACACAGTAGAGACAGGTCCGGGGCAGCATTTGCCTTCGATACCCTCCCGTCCTGGGAACAGCAAAAAGCCAGACTCCGCACAAAGCATCGGCGCATACCGCAAAAACAATGAAGCGGGCGAATACTAGCCTATGCGGGTTACCTCGCCTATCGCGTGGTCGACATCCAGGCTCTCTCTCGCCGACGCATTCACATAATCTGCAGCACCATTCGCGCCCTGCGGGGCGCGAAATTTTTATCTGGCGTTCATTTTCACATGCGCCGCAGCATGGTCAATCCAACCAGTCGCGAAACCACCAAAGCTACGTACATCACGCCTGAAAACTGCTCCAGCATGACCAAGGCGCGCGCCTGCGGATGCAGTGGCACAACGTCGCTCAAGCCAACACCCGAGAGCAAACTGAAGCTCAGATAAAGAAGCTCCATCCAGGTGCGCTGCGCGCCACCACCGGTGCCCTGGAAACTGCCCGGATACCATTGCTGGCACACGGCGAAAGCAAACGCGAAGGCCCACGCCAGCAACGTGAATGTCGCACCTGCTGCGAACAGTTCATCGCGGGTGACTTTATGGTCCTGGAGCATGTAGGCGATGAGCGCACCGGCCGTATAGAAGTACAGCAGGCTTTCCAGCAGTTGCGCGGTAGTCAGCAGCGCACTGCGATCCAGCAGTGCGCCGGCCAGCGAGAACACCACCGAAGGAATGGCCAGCAGCAGTGCCAGCCAGGTGCCCAGCGGACTGCGCTGGACCACCCACAGCGCCAGGCCGAGTACCGCCATGCCGAACATGCCCAGTGCCGCACGGCCGCCGGCGGTGTCATCAAGTGCGGGATACAGCAGCACCGCGATCAACTGGGCACCCAGCAGCCAGGCCGAAGGATGGCGGCGGGCAATGGCCAGCCAGCGGGTGGTGATGGCAACGGGCATGGCGTCCTTCCCCAGGGTGATGGGCGGAGGATAGCCGGGAGCGACGTGATGAGCGGTAGGGCCGGCCACTGGCCGGCACTCTCCCGGTCCCACGCACGACGGAATGCCGGCCAGCGGCCGGCACTACCCGTTACACGTCAGCCCTGGTGATAGACCTCGGCGCCGGCCGCGCGAAACTCTTCCGACTTCCCCTTCATGCCGGCCTCGGCGTAGTCGCGCACGTCCTGGGTGATCTTCATCGAGCAGAAGTGCGGGCCGCACATCGAGCAGAAGTGCGCCAGCTTGTGCGCATCCTTCGGCAGCGTCTCATCATGGAATTCCTTGGCCTTCTCCGGGTCCAGCCCGAGATGGAACTGGTCTTCCCAGCGGAACTCGAAGCGTGCCTTGCTCAGCGCGTTGTCGCGCACCTGTGCGCCGGGGTGTCCCTTGGCCAGGTCGGCCGCATGCGCGGCGATGCGGTAGGCCATGATGCCGTCGCGTACGTCCTGGCGGTTGGGCAGGCCGAGGTGCTCCTTCGGCGTCACGTAGCAGAGCATGGCCGTACCAAACCAGCCGATCATTGCCGCACCGATCGCGCTGGTGATGTGGTCGTAGCCCGGTGCGATGTCGGTGGTCAGCGGGCCCAGCGTATAGAACGGCGCTTCGCCACACTCGCGCAGCTGCTTGTCCATGTTCTCCTTGATCAGCTGCATCGGCACGTGGCCGGGGCCTTCGATCATGGTCTGCACGTCATGCTTCCAGGCGATCTTCGTCAACTCACCCAGCGTCTCCAGCTCACCGAACTGCGCGGCATCGTTGGCATCGGCGATGCAGCCCGGGCGCAGGCCATCGCCCAGCGAGAAGGTCACGTCGTAGGCCTTCATGATTTCGCAGATGTCTTCGAAATGCGTGTAGAGGAAGTTCTCCTTGTGGTGTGCCAGGCACCACTTGGCCATGATCGAGCCACCGCGGCTGACGATGCCGGTGACCCGCTTGGCGGTGAGCGGAACATAGCGCAGCAGCACGCCAGCGTGGATGGTGAAGTAATCCACGCCCTGCTCGGCCTGTTCGATCAGCGTGTCACGGAAAATTTCCCAGGTGAGCGCCTCGGCGCGGCCGTCGACCTTCTCCAGCGCCTGGTAGATCGGCACGGTACCGATCGCCACCGGCGAGTTGCGGATGATCCACTCGCGGGTCTCGTGGATGTGCTTGCCGGTGGACAGGTCCATCACCGTGTCACCGCCCCAGCGGATCGCCCACACCAGCTTCTCCACCTCCTCGGCAATGCCCGAGGAAACAGCGCTGTTGCCGATGTTGGCATTGATCTTGGTCAGGAAATTGCGGCCGATGATCATCGGCTCGCTTTCCGGATGGTTGATGTTGTTGGGCAGCACCGCACGGCCGCGGGCGATTTCGTCGCGCACGAACTCCGGGGTGATGATCTTCTGGATCGAAGCGCCGAACGCCTCGCCCGGGTGCTGCTGCAGCAGGCCGGCATCGCGGATCGCGTCCAGCCGCTGGTTCTCGCGGATGGCGACGAATTCCATTTCCGGCGTGATGATGCCGCGGCGCGCGTAGTGCATCTGGGTGACGTTGGCACCTGCACGCGCACGGCGAGGCAGGCTGCGCGCGGGGAAGCGCACCGCATCGAGCTTCGGGTCATGCTCGCGATCGCGACCGAACGAAGAGCTCAGTCCTTCCAGCCGCTCGGTATCACCGCGTTCTTCCACCCAGCCGCGACGCAGTGCCGGCAAACCAGCGGACAGATCGATGCGCACCTCCGGATCGGTGTACGGGCCCGACGTGTCGTAAACGGTCACCGGTGCATTCTCTTCGCCGCCGAACAAGGTCGGCGTGCGGGTCAGCGCGATCTCGCGCATCGGCACCTGCAGATCCGGGCGTGAACCGGGCACGTGGATCTTGCGCGAGCCGGGAATGGGCCGGGTCACGGATTCGGAGAGTTGCTGGGCCTGTTGCTGCAGGGCGGAGAGCTGTGCGTTCATCGGGCATCGTCCAGGAAGGTCAGGGACGAAGCGGCGGCGCACTGCTGCCGCGCCCGGACGGTCCTTGGGCGGAGTCCGGGCATGGCTGCACTGCAAAGCTTCCCTACGCCGGTATGAGCCGGATCAGGTTCCAAGGGACTGTCTCAACCGTGGCCACATGGCCGCGGTACCCCCGCTTCTTGGTGTGCATTAGAGCATAGAACGCACTGCAGCTCCTGGCTGTTCCATCCACGCACGGCGTGGATCCGCTGTTTCTGTATTAACAGAACCGTGACATCGCATTCAGTAACGTGCACACGCATCGTGCCGCTGCGGCCGGTGTTTCCCCGCCGCCTCCGCGGCCCCTGCCCGGTCTGTGCTGCATGTCGCCGGCCCCTCGCAGCAAGCTCTGCTCGCTCCCCTCAATCCCTTGATCGGAGAAGCTCCTTCATGGTGTTTCGCGTTTCCATCGCACTGGTTCTGCTTCTGGTGCTGCTTGCCGGTGTTGCACCCGGCCCCTTCAATACCGTGGTGCAGTCGGTACTGGCCGATGTCATCCGCAGTGTCGGCTGGCTCTATCTTCTGGTCGTGTTCCTGGCACTGACGTTCCTGATGTATCTGGCATTCGGTCGCTTCGGCAACCTGCGCATCGGCGGTGAAGATGCCGAGCCGGAGTTCTCGCGCGCCAGCTGGATGTCGATGCTGTTCGCAGCCGGCATGGGCATCGGCCTGGTGTTCTGGGGCGCCGCCGAGCCGATTTCCCACTTCACCAAGCCTCCGGAAGGCCTCGCACCGCAGAGCATGGACGCGGCGCGGGCTTCGATGCGCTATGCATTCTTCCACTGGGGCCTGCACCCGTGGGCGATCTACGCGCTGATCGGCCTGGCCATGGCCTGGTTCCAGTTCAACCGCAATGGCCGTGGACTGGTCAGTGACATGCTGCAACCGATCATCGGCCGGCACCATCGCGGCTGGATCGGACGCGTGGTCAACATCGCCGCGGTTGTTGCCACTGCCATTGGCGTGGCCACCACGCTGGGCTTCGGCACCATCCAGATCGCTGCCGGCATGGAACGCGTGTTCGGCCTGCACGCGGGTGTGCCACTGCAGCTGACCATCATCGCCATCGCGTTCGTGCTGTACATGGCGTCCACCGCCAGCGGAGTCGAGCGCGGGGTGAAGTGGCTGTCCAACTTCAACCTTGCGCTGGCCGCGCTTCTTGCGGCCACCGTACTGGTGCTGGGTCCGACCGGATTCATCTTCGATACGTTCACCACCACACTGGGGTCGTACCTCAACCAGCTGGTGACGATGAGCCTGCGCATGTCGCCGTTCTCGGGCAGCACATGGGTAGCGGACTGGACCATCTTCTACTGGGCGTGGTGGATTTCCTGGGCCCCGTTCGTCGGCTCGTTCATCGCGCGCATCTCGCGTGGGCGCAGCGTCCGCGAGTTCGTCATCGGCGTCGTGCTGGCACCCACGGTGCTGGGCTTCTTCTGGTTCGCGGTGTTTGGTGGTACTGCGCTGTGGGCGCAGATCTTCGGCCACGCCGACCTGGTGCAGGCGCTGGGCAATGGCTATGAAACGGTGCTGTTCACCCTGTTTGACAGCATGCCGCTGCCCTTGCTGCTTTCCTGCATCGCACTGGTGCTGCTGATGATCTTCTTCGTGACATCAGCCGATTCGGCGGTGCTGGTACTGGCCAGCATGTCCACTGACGAGGCAGGCGATCCGCCGTTGAAGCGCAAGCTGGCCTGGGGCATCGCGGTGGCGCTGATTGCAGCGGCGTTGCTGCTGGCCGGTGGCCTGGATGCACTGCAGGGCATGATCACGATTGCGGCGTTGCCATTCGCGCTGCTGATGGTGCTGGTGATGGTGTCGCTGTACCGGGTGCTGGACCAGGAGTACACGCGCGAGCGGCGGCAGGCGCAGCGCCAGCGGCACATGATCGATGCGTGGATCGCGCGCGAGATGGCGGCGCAGGAGGAGACCCAGGCGGAGGCGGCGCGCGCGCACGATCAGGATTGAGGGTGTTTTGCAGCCTGCGGCTGCACCGCTTTTCTCAAGCAGCGGCAATAGCAACTTCAAAAGCGGCTCTGGGTTGCTGCTGGTTTGGCGGGGCGGCGTGGGCTGGCAGGACACGCCGTAAACCCGTCCATGGGGGCTCGATGGCGCCATCCATGGCGCCAACGGTCCTGCCAGCCCACGCCGCCCCACCCCCGACAGTTTCCGTGTGACGGTGGGTTTTCCACGGCATGCGTGGATGAGGTGTATCGGAAAACAGGAAGGGGTCGGATCCGTTTTCCTCCGGAAAACGGATCCGACCCCAACCCACAGCGCGCGGCTGTTGCTGTTGCTGTTGCCTTTGCTTTTGATCTTCTTCTTTCTCTTCCTGCGGTGGCAGCCACAGGAAACTGTCCGTGGCCGGGCGGGTGGATTGGCTGGGGGCGTGAGCCGCATGGATGCGGCGACCGAGCTTACATGGACGTACTTGCAGCGGCCCCCAGACAATCCACCCGCCCGGCCAAACCCAGCTTTACGGAATCCACCGCAGAGGGGGCTCCGCCCGGTGGCCGGGAAACCTCAATACCCCGCCGCCTGCCCATCCTTTCGACTCTCAGACGCACCGTAGTAAACGCCGGATTCCGGATCACGCATGATCGCCTGATACCCACCATACGGACCGTCGGCGAACACGATGCGATGCCCCTTGCGCATCAACGCACGCACCGTTTCATACGGGAAGCCGGTTTCCAGATTCACTTCACCACCGTCGGTCATCGCCGTGGCCTGCCCGGTCGGTTCAGTCGAGCCTTCGTGCTGGATGCGCGGTGCATCACCGGCCTCCTGCAGGTTCATGCCGAAGTCCACCAGATTCATCACGATCTGCGCGTGGCCCTGCGGCTGCATCGCGCCGCCCATCACGCCGAAGCTGGCATACGGCTTGCCGCCCTTGGTGATGAACGCCGGGATGATCGTCTGGAACGGGCGCTTGCCCGGTGCGTAGCCGTTGGGATGGTTCTTCTGCAGCACGAACATCTCGCCACGGTCCTGCAGGATGAAGCCCAGCCCCGGCGGCGCCATACCGCTGCCCATGCCGCGGTAGTTGGACTGGATCAGCGACACCATCATGCCGTCGGCGTCGGCCACGGTCATGTAGATGGTGTCGCCTTCTTCCAGCTGCTTCGGCGTGCCCGGCTGCACTTCCTTCAGCGCCTTGTCCATGGAAATCAGCGCGCGGCGCTGTGCGGCGTAGTCCTTGGAAATCAGCTTCTGCACCGGCGCCGGCTGGAACGCCATGTCGGCATAGAAGCGCGCGCGATCGGCGAAGGCCAGCTTCTTCGCTTCAACGAACAGGTGCACATGCTCCGGTGAACCGAAGGGAATCTTCGAGAAGTCGTAGCCTTCCAGCACGTTGAGGATCTGCAGCGCGGCGATGCCCTGGCTGTTCGGCGGCAGCTCCCACACGTCGTAGCCACGGTAGTTGCTGCTGACCGGTTCGACCCACTCACCGTGGTGGTCGGCCATGTCCTGGTAGCTCAGGAAGCCGCCGTTGGCCTTGAAGTAGTCGCCGATGGTGCGGGCGATATCGCCCTTGTAGAAGGCATCACGACCGCCGTCGGCGATTTTCTGCAGCGTGCTGGCCAGATTCGGGTTCTTCCACATCTCACCCTTGCGCGGGGCGTGGCCGTTGATCGTGAACTGTTCCTTGAACCCCGGATACTGCGACAGCTTGGGCACCGAGCGGTCCCAGTAGTAGGCGATCACCTCAGCCACCGGGTGACCCTCGCGGGCGTAACGGATGGCCGGTGCCAGGTTGTCCGCCATCGGCTTGCGGCCGAAGCGGTCGTGCAGTGCGAACCAGCCGTCGACAGCGCCCGGTACCGACACCGGCAGTGGACCGGTGGCCGGGATGTCCTTCAGGCCACGGCGCTGGAACTCGGCCAGGGTGAGCGACTTCGGCGAGCGGCCCGAGCCGTTGTAGCCGTAGAGCTTCTGCGTCTTCGGGTCCCACACGATGGCGAACAGGTCGCCGCCGATGCCGTTGCCGGTGGGCTCCATCAGGCCGAGCGCGGCGTTGGCGGCAATCGCCGCGTCCACCGCCGAGCCACCGCCCTTCATCACGTCCAGCGCGATCTGGGTGGCCAGCGGCTGCGAGGTGGCGGCCATCGCATGCGGGGCGATCACCTCCGAACGGGTGGCAAAGGTGTGGCCGGTGATGCGGTCGGCGGCAGAAGACAGTGCGGGCACAGCGGCCAGCAGAGCAGCGGCCAGCAGGGAACGGGCAAGGCGTCGGGACACGGTCGGGTTCCGATGGAAGGGTGGTCCCTCGATCTTCGCCGCTGCGGCCTGCATGCGGTATCGGGCAGAGGTCATGGACGTTGATCCTGGGGTGGGTGCGGAAGGTCCGCCCCCACCAAGGCGAAAATCCGCCGGATTCCGCGCAAAAGCCGGCCTGAAAGGAGTGAATTCGGGTTCACCGAAACACTTTCAGCGGCAACCATCCTTGTGCCGCAAGCGATTGCGCTGGATGCAGCGGAAACCGAAAAAAAATCCGTCACGAGGGTTGACATCGCCGAAACGGTTGTGTTCCTCTCGATCACATGTTGCATCACAACACGCCACCGCGAACCCACATCGAAGCCGCCGACACCGGCGCCGCCTCGCTGCGTTCGATTCTTGTGCTCGTACTTATTACCCAACCAACAGGTGCGGGACGAGCCAGCGTGTAAGCAACAAACACACCGGAACTCTTCAAAAACCCGCACCCGCCCCGGTGCGGGTTTTTTCATTTCAGAACCTGGTTTCAGACGCAACCACCATGCACAACGCCGATCGCACAACCCGGACCTGCACCACCGCGACGCCTCGTGGTGGCTGTGCCTGTGCAACGCGCGGCGCCTCCTCCACCGCTTTCCCCTGACCGGCCGGCACGTCACCTCGACGACCGGCCGTTCTTTTTTCTTCCCACCGCAAGGAACCTCCCCCATGAGCACCAACGACCTGCCCCAGACCAAGATCGCCGTCATCGGCTACGGCAGCCAGGGCCGCGCCCACGCGCTGAACCTGCGTGAATCCGGCTTCGATGTGGTGGTAGGCCTGCGTCCGGGTGGCCCGACCGAAGCCAAGGCGCAGGCCGATGGCTTCACCGTGATCGCGCCCGCTGAAGCGGTGAAAGACGCCGACCTGGTCGCCGTGCTGACCCCGGACATGGTGCAGAAGAAGCTCTACAACGACGTGCTGGCGCCGAACATGAAGCAGGGCGCCTGCCTGCTGTTCGCGCATGGCCTGAACGTGCACTACGGCATGATCGAGCCGCGCGCCGACCTGGACGTGGTGCTGGTTGCGCCGAAGGGCCCGGGTGCGCTGGTGCGTCGTGAGTATGAGATCGGGCGCGGCGTACCGTGCATCTGGGCGGTCTACCAGGATGTCAGCGGCAAGGCTGCGCAGCACGCGCAGGCCTATGCGGCCGGCCTCGGCGGCGCTCGCGCCAACCTGATCCAGACCACCTTCAAGGAAGAGACCGAGACCGATCTGTTCGGCGAGCAGGCGGTGCTGTGCGGCGGTGCCTCGGCACTGGTGCAGGCCGGTTTCGAAACCCTGGTCGAAGCCGGTTACCAGCCGGAGATCGCCTATTACGAAGTGCTGCACGAACTGAAGCTGATCGTGGACCTGTTCTACGAAGGCGGCATCTCGCGCATGCTGGAGTTCATCTCCGAGACCGCGCAGTACGGCGACTACGTCAGCGGCCCGCGGGTGATCGACGCCGGCACCAAGGCGCGCATGAAGGAAGTGCTGAAGGACATCCAGGACGGCACCTTCACCAAGAACTGGGTGGCCGAGTACGAAGCGGGCCTGCCGAACTACAACAGGTTCAAGCAGGCCGACCTGGAGCACCCGATCGAGAAGGTAGGCAAGGAACTGCGCGCCAAGATGGTCTGGTTGCAAGGACAGGCCGCGTAACCGCGCGGCCCTCCCCCACCCGCTTTGCAAGGTTCCCCCATGAACTCTTCGACACATCGCAGCGCGCCGCCCAACGGCGCGCGCTGGCTGACCCAGGCGCTGGAGGCCGAAGGCGTCCGCACGCTGTTCGGCTATCCCGGTGGCACCATCATGCCGTTCTACGACGCGCTGGTGGATTCGTCGCTGAAGCACATCCTGGTACGCCATGAGCAGGGCGCGGCGCTGGCCGCCAACGGTTTCGCCCGCGCCAGCAACCAGGTGGGTGTCTGCGTGGCCACCTCTGGCCCGGGCGCCTCCAACCTGGTCACCGGCATTGCCGATGCGATGCTGGATTCGGTACCGATGGTCTGCATCACCGGTCAGGTCGGCACGCCGCTGCTGGGCACCGACGCCTTCCAGGAACTGGATGTGTTCGGCCTGACGATGCCGATCGTCAAGCACAGCTGGCTGGTGCGCAGCGTCGATGACCTGCCGCGCGTGGTCGCCGATGCATTCCGCATCGCCCGCGAAGGCCGGCCCGGCCCGGTGCTGATCGACCTGCCCAAGGACGTGCAGCTGGCCGATGCCAGTCATCTGCCAGCGCACGTGCCGAGCAGCATCGAGCCGCCGCCTGCGCCGGCCGAAGCGGCCATCGCCGAGGCCATCGCCGCACTGGCAGCCGCCGAAAAGCCGGTGGTCTACGCCGGTGGTGGCATCGCGCTGGGCGACGCGGTGCAGGACCTGCGCGACTTCGTCGAGGCCAGTGCCATCCCCACGGTGATGACCCTGCGTGGGCTGGGCGCGCTGCCGGCCAACCATCCGCAGTCGCTGGGCATGCTGGGCATGCACGGCACCCGCGCGGCCAACATGGCGGTGCAGGAAAGCGACCTGCTGCTGGTGCTGGGTGCACGCTTCGACGACCGTGCCACCGGCAAGCTGGCCGAGTTCGCACCGTTCGCCCGTGTCGTCCACATCGATGCCGACGCCTACGAGATCTCCAAGCTGCGCAGCGCCGATGTCGCCGTGCCCGGCAATGTCGGCCATGCCATCCGCGCCCTGCGTGCGGCCTTCCCCTCCCCCAAGGCCCACCAGGACGCATGGCGCAAGCGTTGCGCGCAGCATCGCGATCGTTTCGCCGCACGCTACGACGCGCCGGGCCAGCACATCTACGCACCGGCCATGCTGAAGCGCCTGAGCGAACTGGCACCGGCCGATGCGGTGATCGCCTGCGATGTCGGCCAGCACCAGATGTGGGTGGCGCAGCACTGCCGCTTCAACCACCCGCGCAACCACCTGACCAGTGGCGCGCTGGGCACCATGGGCTTCGGCCTGCCGGCCGCGATGGGTGCGCAGTTCGCCTGCCCCGATCGCACCGTGGTGCTGGTCTCCGGCGACGGCAGCTTCATGATGAACGTGCAGGAGCTGGCGACCATCGCGCGTTGCCGCCTGCCGGTGAAGATCGTGCTGCTGGACAACAGTTCGCTGGGCATGGTGCGGCAGTGGCAGGAGCTGTTCTTCGCCGAGCGTTACAGCGAGATCGACCTGTCCGACAACCCGGACTTCGTGGCGCTGGCGCAGGTGTTCGGCATCGCCGCGACCCGCATCGACGCACGTGATGACGTCGAAGGCGGGCTGGCCGCGCTGCTGGCCGAACCGGGACCGGCACTGCTGCACGTGGCCATCGATGCGCGCGCCAACGTGTGGCCGCTGGTGCCGCCGAACACCGCCAACAGCACGATGCTGGAAAGCAATCCCGCCCACGCCCGCCAGGAGACCCCCAATGCAATACCGGCTTGACCTGGTGCTGCACCCGGCCGAAGGCGCGCTGCTGCGCGTGATCGGCATGGCCGAACGCCGTGGCTTCGCGCCGCGCGCGATCAGCGGTGCGCCAGTGGCCGCCGACGATGGCCGCTGGCACCTGCAGCTGGTGGTGGATGGCCAGCGCCCGGCGGAAACGCTGTGCCGGCAGATCGAGAAGATCTACGACTGCGTGTCCGTGCAGGTCACCGCCGTGGAAGGAGCATCCGTATGAACACCCGTACCGTAGCGACCACGGTGCCGGTACGGAGGCGTCTTCTTCGCCGCCCGTGCCCGCATGCGGCGGTCGCCTGCACCCCGCTGGTGGCCCATGCCGGCCGCTGATGCCAGCCAGGAAAGCGATGTCGGCGACGTAAGCGTCGCCGACGTACTGGCGGCGCAGGCCCGACTGCGCCGCTTCCTGCCGCCCACCCCGCTGCACCATGCCGAGCGCTTCGGCACCTGGCTGAAGCTGGAGAACCTGCAGCGCACCGGCTCCTACAAGGTGCGCGGCGCGTTGAACGCGCTGCTGGCCGGCCGCGAGCGCGGCGATACCCGGCCGGTGATCTGCGCCTCGGCCGGCAACCATGCCCAGGGCGTGGCGTGGGCGGCTTACCGCCTGGACGTGCCGGCCATCACCGTGATGCCGCACGGCGCACCGGCCACCAAGATCGCCGGCGTCGCCCACTGGGGCGCGACCGTGCGCCAGCACGGCAACAGCTATGACGAGGCCTACGCCTTCGCGGTCGAACTGGCACAACGCCACGGCTACCGCTTCCTGTCCGCGTTCGACGATGCCGATGTGATCGCCGGCCAGGGCACGGTCGGCATCGAGCTGGCCGCACACGCGCCGGACGTGGTGATCGTGCCGATCGGCGGCGGCGGGCTGGCCTCCGGCGTTGCGTTGGCACTGAAATCGCAGGGCGTCCGCGTCGTTGGCGCGCAGGTGGAGGGTGTCGATTCGATGGCCCGCGCGATCCACGGTGACGTGCGCGAGATCGCCCCCGTTGCTTCGCTGGCCGACGGCGTGCGGGTGAAGATTCCCGGCTTCCTGACCCGCCGCCTGTGCACCTCGCTGCTGGACGACGTGGTGATCGTGCGCGAAGCCGAACTGCGCGAAACCCTGGTCCGCCTGGCACTGGAAGAACACATCATCGCCGAGGGCGCCGGTGCGCTGGCGCTGGCCGCCGGCCGCCGCGTCGCCGGCCGCCGCAAGTGCGCGGTGGTCTCCGGCGGCAACATCGATGCCGGCGTCCTCGCCGGCCTGCTCACCGACATCCGCCCGCGCCCGCCACGCAAACCACGGCGACGGCGCAGCGAAACACCGCGCTCGCCCGCCAAGGCCAGCGCCATCGCTTCCCCCACCTCTTCCCCTTCCCCCCTGCAAGCCGTCGCACCCGCTGTCGAGGAGATTTCCCTGTGACCACCATCGAACGAATTACCACCCCGCGCATCCGCATCTTCGACACCACCCTGCGTGACGGCGAGCAGTCCCCCGGCTGCAGCATGAGCCCGCCGCAGAAGCTGGTGATGGCGCGTGCGCTGGACGAACTGGGCGTGGACATCATCGAGACCGGCTTCCCTGCCAGCTCGCAGTCCGACCGTGAGGCGATGGCACTGATCGGCCGCGAACTGCGCCGCCCGAGCCTGACCCTGGCGGTGCTGTCGCGCTGCCTGCAGGCCGACATCGAAACCTCGGCACGTGCGCTGGAGGCCGCTGCCAACCCGCGCCTGCACGTGTTCCTGTCGACCAGCCCGCTGCACCGCGAGCACAAGCTGCGGATGACCCGCGAGCAGGTACTGGAGTCGGTACGCAAGCACGTCTCGCTGGCCCGCTCCTACATCGACGATGTCGAATTCTCGGCCGAGGATGCCACCCGCACCGAGCTGGACTACCTGATCGAAGTCGCGCGCGTGGCCATCGCTGCCGGCGCCACCACCATCAACCTGCCCGACACCGTCGGCTTCACCACGCCGGAAGAGATCCGCGCGATGTTCCAGCAGGTCATCGCCGGCGTCGCCGACGTGCCGAATGCCGCCAATGTGATCTTCAGCGCGCACTGCCACAACGACCTGGGTCTGGCCGTAGCCAACTCGCTGGCCGCCATCGAAGGCGGTGCACGCCAGGTCGAGTGCACCATCAACGGCATCGGCGAGCGCGCCGGCAACTGTTCGCTGGAAGAGATCGCGATGGTGCTGAAGGTGCGCCAGGCCTTCTACGAACAGGACAGCTCGATCAACACCCCGCGCATCGTCGGCACCTCGCAGCTGCTGCAGCGCCTGGTCGGCATGCCGGTACAGCGCAACAAGGCCATCGTCGGTGCCAATGCCTTCGCCCACGAATCGGGCATCCACCAGCACGGCATGCTGCGCCACCGCGGCACCTACGAAATCATGCGTCCGGAAGACGTGGGCTGGGAGGATTCGCAGATGGTGCTGGGCCGCCACAGTGGCCGCGCCGCCGTCGAAGCGCGCCTGCGTGCGCTGGGCTTCTGGCTGGACGAAGACGAACTGAAGCTGGTGTTCGAGCAGTTCAAGGGCCTGTGCGAACAGCAGCGCGTAGTCACCGATGCCGACCTGCAGACGCTGATGCAGGGCGGCTCCAACGCGCAGGGCTATCGCCTGGCGTCGATGACCATCAGCGACGTCGGCAGCCGCGCCAATGCGCTGGTGGAACTGTCCGACCCGGACGGCAACCGCGTGGCCGAGACCGCGCAGGGCGATGGCCCGGTCGATGCGCTGTTCGGCGCGCTGTCGGCCGCTACCGGCGTGCAGCTGATGCTGGACAGCTACCACGTGCACAGCGTCGGCATCGGCGCCGATGCGCGCGGCGAAGCCAATCTGAGCGTGCGCCACGAGGGCGTGGAGTACGACGGCACCGGCACCAGCAAGGACATCATCGAAGCCTCCGCGCTGGCCTGGCTGGATGTGGCCAACCGCCTGCTGCGCCAGCGCCAGGCTGCCGCCCACAGCAACAGCGACGTTGCCACCCCCGCCACCGCCTGAGGACCCCGCCATGAGCGCCTTCGACACCCCCACCCCAACCAGCGCCGCTGGCCAGCAGTGGAACGCCCAGGATTATGCGATCGACGCCGGCTTCGTGCCGCTGCTCGGCGGTGCGGTATCGCGCCTGCTCGACCCGCGCGCCGGTGAACGCATCCTCGACCTGGGCTGTGGCGATGGCGTGCTCAGCACTGAGCTGGCGCTCAGCGGCGCGCACATCCACGGCGTGGATGCCTCGCCGGAGCTGGTGATCGCCGCGCGTGCGCGCGGCGTCGATGCGCAGGTGATGGATGGCCACGCGCTGTCGTTCGACAGTGAGTTCGATGCGGTATTCAGCAACGCAGCGCTGCATTGGATGAGCAACCCCGACCGGGTGATGGAAGGTGTACGCCGCGCACTGCGCCCGGGCGGCCGCTTCGTTGCCGAGTTCGGCGGCCATGGCAACGTGGCCACGATCATCGCGGCGGTGCAGGCTGCACGCGCGGCCCATGGCCACGGCGCCAGCGCATTCCAGTGGTACTTCCCCACTGCCGATGCCTACGCCGACCGCCTGCGCCAGCATGGCTTCCAGGTGCAGCTGATCGAGTGCACGCCGCGACCGACCGCACTGCCGACCGGCGTGGCCGGCTGGCTGCGGGTATTCGCCGCACCGCTGCTGGACGACCTGCCAGCCGAGGCACGCGCCACCGTGCGCGAGGCCGCCACCGCATTGCTGGCCGAGCTGCCGCGCAATGCCGCCGGCCAGCCGCTGGCCGACTACGTGCGGTTGCGGGTGCTCGCTCGCCGCCGCTGACATGACCTTTTCGCTATCTTTCCTGATGTCCGCACCTTCGTACTTCTGCCAGGCACACGCATGACTTCCGCACCCCGCACCCTGTACGACAAACTGTGGGACGCCCACGTGGTTGTCCCTGAATCCGACAGCGCGCCCGCCGTGCTGTACATCGACCTGCACCTGATCCACGAGGTGACCTCGCCGCAGGCGTTCACCGAACTGCGCGAGCGCGGCCTGTCGCCACGCCGCCCGGATCGCACCAAGGCGACGATGGACCACTCCACGCCGACCCTGCCGGCTGCCGCCGATGGCACGCTGCCCTACGCCAGCGCGGCGTCCGAGGCACAGGTCGCCACGCTGGCACGCAACTGCGCAGAGCACGGCATCGAGCTGTTCGACATGGCTTCGGACAACCGCGGCATCGTCCACGTGATCGCGCCCGAGCAGGGCTTCACCCAGCCCGGCATGACCATCGTCTGCGGCGACAGCCACACCTCCACCCATGGTGCGTTCGGTTCGCTGGCGTTCGGCATCGGTACCAGCGAGGTCGGCCACGTGCTGGCCACGCAATGCCTGCTGCAGCGCAAGGCGAAGACCTTCGCGATCACCGTTGATGGGCCGCTGGCACCCGGCGTTGGCGCCAAGGACGTGGTCCTGCACATCATCGGCGTGATCGGCGTCAACGGTGGCACCGGCCACGTGATCGAGTTCCGTGGCAGCACCATCGAAGCGATGGACATGGAACAGCGCATGACCCTGTGCAACATGTCGATCGAAGCGGGTGCGCGTGCCGGCATGGTGGCGCCGGACCAGGTCACCTTCGACTTCGTCGCCGCGACCCCGCGCGGACCCAAGGGCGCCGACTTCGACGCTGCCGTGGCGCGCTGGCAGCAGCTGTGCAGCGATGAGGGCGCGCGTTTCGACAGTGAAGTGCACATCGACGCTGCCGACATCCGCCCGACCCTCACCTGGGGCACCCATCCGGGCACCGCCATCGCGGTGGATGCGCCGATTCCGGCGGCCAACGATGCTGCCGCACAGAAAGGCCTGGACTACATGCATTTCCAGGCCGGCAAGGCGCTGGCCGGAACACCGGTGGACGTGGTGTTCGTCGGCTCGTGCACCAACGGCCGCCTGAGCGACATGCGCGAAGTGGCGCAGGTGCTGCGCGGTCGCCGCGTCGCCGAGCGGGTTCGCATGCTGGTGGTGCCGGGCTCGGAGATCGTCAAGCGCGAGGCCGAGGCCGAAGGCATCCATGAGATCGTGCGCGCGGCCGGTGCCGAATGGCGTGAGCCGGGCTGTTCGATGTGCATCGCCATGAACGGCGATCTGGTCGCGCCCGGCCAGCTGGCCGTGAGCACCAGCAACCGCAACTTCGAAGGCCGCCAGGGTCCCGGTTCACGCACGCTGCTGGCCTCGCCGATGAGCGCGGCGTGGGCCGCGGTGAACGGGCACGTTGCCGACACCCGCGAACTGTTCGCACAGGAGGTGGCGTGATGGCCGGCTTCCGTACCCTGACCTCGTCCAGCGTGGTGCTGGCGCAGACCAACATCGACACCGACCAGATCATTCCGGCGCGGTTCCTGTCCACCACCGAACGTGCCGGCCTCGGCCGCAACGCGTTCAATGACTGGCGCTGGCAGGCCGACGGTTCCCCGGTGGCCGACTTCGCCTTCAACCAGCCGCACAACGCCGGCCGCAGCATCCTGCTGGCGGGCCGCAACTTCGGCTGCGGTTCCTCGCGCGAGCATGCACCCTGGGCGCTGACCGACCTCGGCCTGCGTGCCATCGTCAGCAGCGAGATCGCCGACATCTTCCGCGGCAACTCGCTGAAGAACGGCCTGCTGCCGATCGTGCTGGACGAGGCCGATGTGCAGGCGCTGATGCAGCGCCCGGACGACGAGCTGACCATCGACGTGGCCGCGCGCGAACTGCGCACGCCAGATGGTCGCGTCTATTCCTTCCCGCTGGATGGCTTCTCGCAGACCTGCCTGCTGGAAGGTGTCGACCAGTTGGGGTATCTGTTGGGCCGTGTCCCTGAAATCGAACGCTACGAGAGTGAGCATGCACGCTGAAATTGTTGTCCTGCCCGGTGATGGCATCGGCCCGGAAGTGGCCGCCGCGGCAGTCGCCGTCCTGAAGGCCGTCGCCGAACGCTTCAACCACACCTTCACCTTCAGCGAGCACGACATCGGTGGCGTCGCCATCGATCGCCATGGCGAGCCACTGCCCGCCTCTACGTTGACCGCCTGCCAGGCCGCCAACGCCGTACTGCTGGGTGCGGTCGGCGGCCCGAAGTGGTCCGACCCGAATGCCAAGGTGCGCCCGGAGCAAGGTCTGCTGGCGATCCGCAAGGCGCTGGGCCTGTACGCCAACCTGCGCCCGGTGCGCACCCATGAAGCCGCGCTGCACGCCTCGCCGATCAAGGCCGAGCTGCTGCAGGGCGTGGACTTCGTGGTGGTGCGCGAGCTGACCGGTGGCATCTATTTCGGCGACAAGACCCGCGACGCCGACAGCGCCAGCGATCTGTGCCGCTACACCGTGGCCGAGATCGAGCGCGTGCTGCGCAGTGCGTTCCGTCTGGCGCAACAGCGTCGCGGCAAGGTCACCTCGGTGGACAAGGCCAATGTGCTGGAAACCTCGCGCCTGTGGCGTGACGTGGCCGCGCGCATCGGCCGCGAGGAGTTCCCGGACGTTGCGCTGGAGCACCAGCTGGTCGATTCGATGGCGATGCACCTGCTCGCCAAGCCGCGCGAGTACGACGTGATCGTCACCGAGAACATGTTCGGCGACATCCTCACCGACGAGGCGTCGATGCTGGCCGGCTCGCTGGGCCTGCTGCCGTCGGCCTCGCTGGGTGAGCCGGGCGCAGTCGGCATCTACGAGCCGATCCATGGTTCGGCGCCGGACATCGCCGGCAAGGGCATCGCCAACCCATACGCGACGATCTTCAGCGCCGCGATGCTGCTGCGCCATTCGCTGGGGCTGGAAGCGGAAGCCGCCGCGGTTGAAGCGGCGGTGCACGCCGTGCTGGATGATGGTGTGTTCACTGCCGACCTGGCGGCGAAGGGCCAGGCCGTCAGCACCGCTGCCGCCACCGACGCGGTGCTGGCCAAACTCAACTGATCCGATAGCGCCACGCCATGCGTGGCGCCCCTCCCTTTGGACATTGTGCGCAGCCACCCATGGGGTGGCTCTACTGTAGATCCACGCCATGCGTGGATGCGCCAGCCGTGCCAACCAAGGTTGGCACCTACCACCGCAGTAGAGCCACGCCCTGCGTGGCTGCGTTACTTGGTGGTGTACCCACCATTGACCAGGATCGTCTGCCCGGTCATCCACCAGCCGTCGGTGACCAGGAAGCGGATCCACGGCACGATGTCGGCGATGTCGGTCAGGCCGGTGCGGGTGAAAGGCGACAGTGCCGCCGCGGTCTTGTGGTACGCCTGCGCATCGGCACTCTCGGCCGGATAGAAGAACGGCGTGTCCATCGGACCGGGGCCGATCGCGGTCACCGAGATGCCACGCTCACCGAACTCCTTGGACGCCGCGCGGGTGAAATGCTCGACCGGTGCCTTGGTGCCGGCATAGCTGGAATAGAACGGCGTGAACGCACCCAGCAACGAGGTGACCAGAGTGCAGATGCGGCCGCCGTCGTTGACGTGGCGGCCGGCCTCCCTCAGGAAGAAGAAGGCAGCCTTGGCATTGACCGCGCTCATCTCGTCGTACTCGGCTTCGCTGATCTCCAGCATCGGCTTCTTCAGCACTTTGCCGACGGTATTGATGGCGATGTCCGGCCGGCCGACTGCAGCCACGGCATCGGCGAACAAGCGCTCCATCGCCGACGCCGACGTCAGGTCACCCTGCAGGGCCACCGCCGTGCTGCCGGCCGCCTGCAAGGCGGCAACGGTTGCTTCTGCATCGGCCTGCGTGGCGGCGCTGTTGTAGTGGATGACGATGGCTTTGGCGCCCTGGCTGGCGAAGTCGCGGGCGATCAGTCCGCCCAGGTTCTTGGCGCCACCGGCGATCAGCACGGTCTTGCCCTTGAGGGAATGGTCGGTCATGGCGTCGGTCTCGGATGGGGGCTGCCCGGGGTGGCAACCCTGCCCTGACGACGATATCGTGCAGAAATTGCGGATAAAGCCCGCCACATTGACTTAACTTTCCAGAGCCAGCGAACAATGGACCGGATCGATCGCTTCCGCATCTTCACCCGGGTGGTGGAGTGCGCCAGCTTCACCCGCGCCGCCGACCAGCTCGGCCTGCCCCGCTCCACCGTTTCCGCGGCGGTGGCCGAGCTGGAGCAGCGGCTCGGCACCCGCCTGCTGCAGCGATCGACCCGTCGGGTGTCCACCACCCATGATGGGGACGTGTTCCATGCCCGCTGCCTGCGCCTGATCGCCGAGGTTGAAGACGCCGAATCGCTGTTCCGCCAGGATGACGCGCAACCGATTGGCCTGCTGAAGATCGACGTGCCCAGCCGCATCGGCCGCCGCATCCTCGCCCCGGCCCTGCCCGACTTCTTCGCGCGCCATCCGCAGGTTGAAGTGGACCTGGGCATGACCGACCGCGCGGTGAACCTGATCGAAGACGGCTGTGATGCGGTGCTGCGGGTCGGCCAGCTGGGTGACTCCAGCCTGGTGGCCCGCATGCTGGGACAGCTCGACTTCGTCAACGTCGCCGCGCCGGCCTACCTGCGCGAACACGGCGTACCGCAGCATCCTGCCGACCTGCAGCAGCACCGCGCGGTGAACTACGCATCGCCGACCACCGCGCGGGTGGAACCGTGGGAATGGCAGGACGGTGGCCAGCTGCGCACGCTGCCGATGCCTGGCTGGGTACGGGTAAACAGCGCCGAGGCCTCGATCGCGTGCTGCGTGGCGGGGCTGGGCCTGCTGCAGATTCCGCGCTACGACGTGCAGGCCGAACTGCAATCTGGTGCGCTGGTGGAAGTGATGCCACAGCACGTGGCGCAACCGCTGCCGGTGACCCTGTTGCAACCGCATCGGCAGCACCGCGCGCAACGCGTGCAGGTGTTCATCGAATGGCTGCTGCCGGTGCTGCGGAGCGGCCTGCAGCTGCAGTAGATCCACGCCATGCGTGGATGCACGCCACGCAGATCAGTAGATCCACGCCATGCGTGGATGACTGAGCCTGGTCCTCCGCAGCCACCCATGGGGTGGCTCTACTGCAGAAACTACCAACCTTGGTGGAAGTGATGCCACAGCACGTGGCGCAACCGCTGCCGGTGACCCTGTTGCAGCCGCATCGGCAGCACCGCGCGCAACGCGTGCGGGTGTTCATCGAATGGCTGCTGCCGGTGCTGCGGAACGGCCTGCAGCTGCAGTAGATCCACGCCATGCGTGGATGCACGCATCAGTGCCAACCAAGGTTGGCACCTACCAGGGCAGTGGCCGCCGAACCCGGGGCGTTACGCCCCGGATTCGTCCGGCTTGACCCGGAACCACGCGGCGTACAGCGCCGGCAGGAACACCAGGGTCAGCACAGTGCCCACGATCAGGCCACCCATGATCGAGATCGCCATCGAGCCATAGAACGCACTGCGCGAGAGCGGAATCATCGCCAGCACCGCCGCCAGCGCGGTCAGCACGATCGGGCGGAAGCGGCGCACCGTGGCATCGATGATCGAATGCCAGCGGTCATGCCCGGCATCGATGTCCTGCTGGATCTGGTCGATCAGGATCACCGAGTTGCGCATGATCATGCCGGCCAGTGCAATCGTGCCCAGCAGCGCCACGAAGCCGAACGGGGCGCGGAACAGCAGCAGGAACAGGGTCGCACCGATGATGCCCAGCGGCGCGGTCACCAGCACCATCGCCGCACGCGAGAAGCTGCGCAGCTGCAGCATCAGCAGCGTGGCCACCACCACCAGGAACAGCGGCATGCCGGCCTTGATCGAGTTCTGGCCACGTGCCGAATCCTCCACGGTACCGCCGGTTTCCAGCAGGTAGCCATTCGGCAGCTCGGCACGGATGCCATCCAGCGTCGGCAGGATCTGATGCACCACGTCGAGTGGCTGCATGCCATCACTGATGTCGGCGCGCACGGTCACCGTCGGCAGACGGTTACGGTGCCAGATGATGCCATCCTCGAAGCCGTACTCCATCGTCGCCACCTGCGACAGCGTGATGCTGCCGCCGTTGGCGGTCGGCATCGACAGGCTGGACAGCAGCTCCAGCTGGTTGCGTGCATCGGCCGGCCCGCGCAGCAGCATCTCGATCTGGCGGTTGCCTTCGCGATACACGCTCACCGACTGCCCGGCCAGCGAGCTGGACAGGAACTGGCTGACCTGGGCACTGCTCACACCCAGCGCGCGCGCACGCTCCTGGTCGATCACCAACCGCACCACCTTGCTCGGCTCGCTCCAGTCCAGGTTGACGTTCATCACGTGCGGGTTCTCACGCACCTTGGCCTCGACCTGTCGTGCGATCGCCTGCACCTTCTCGATGTGCTCGCCGGAAATACGCATCTGCACCGGATAGCCGACTGGTGGGCCGTTCTCCAGGCGGGTCACGCGCATCTGCACGTCCGGGAACTTCGGGATCACCTCATGCAGCAGCCAGTCACGGGTGCTTTCGCGCGACTTGATGTCCTTGGCCAGCACCACGAACTGGGCGAAGTTGGTGGCCGGCAGCTGCTGGTCCAGCGGCAGGTAGAAGCGCGGCGAACCGGTGCCCACGTAGGACACGTAGTTGGCGATGCCATCGCGGTTGGACAGCAGCTTCTCCAGCTTCTCGGCCTGGGCCTGGGTCGAGCGCAACGACGCACCCTCGGCCAGCTCGATGTCCACCATCAGTTCCGGCCGGGTCGAATCCGGGAAGAACTGCTGCGGCACGAAGCGGAACATCATCAGCGAGAACACGAACAGGGCGATGGTCGCGGCGATCACCCACCAGCGGTGGCGCAGGCAGCCATCGAGGAAGCGACGGAAGCTGCGATAGAACGGGCGCTGGTACGGATCATGGTCGTGCCCGTGCTGCGGCGGCGCGATCAGGTTGGCCAGCGCCGGATAGCGGTCGGCCCACTGCTGGCGCTTGGCCAGCCAGCGCGCGGACAGGCTGCCCGGCTTCGGCGGCTGCGGATTGAACAGGTCCGGCAGCATCTTGTCGCCCAGGTACGGGATGAACAGCACCGCGGCAATCCACGACACCACCAGTGCGATAGTCACCACCTGGAACAGCGAGCGGGTGTACTCACCCGTGCTCGATGCCGCCGTGGCGATCGGCAGGAAGCCGGCCGCCGTGATCAGCGTACCGGTCAGCATCGGGAACGCGGTCGACTCCCAGGCGAAACTGGCCGCACGCAGGCGGTCGTAGCCCTGCTCCATCTTGGTGGCCATCATCTCCACCGCGATGATCGCATCGTCCACCAGCAGGCCCAGCGCCAGCACCAGCGCGCCCAGCGAGATCTTGTGCAGGCCGATGTCGAAGTAGTGCATGACGAAGAAGGTCATCGCCAGCACCAGCGGGATGGTCACACCTACCACCAGGCCGGTGCGCAGGCCCAGCGAGAAGAAGCTGACCAGCAACACGATCACTACGGCTTCGGTCAGCACCTGCACGAACTCGCCGACCGACTCCTCCACCGACTGCGGCTGATCGGACACCTTGCGCAGCTGCATGCCGGCCGGCAGGGTCTTCTGCAGGCGTTCGAACTCTGCATCGAGGTTCGCGCCGAGCTTGAGGATGTCACCGCCATCCTTCATCGCCACCGCCAGGCCGATGGCCTCTTCGCCCATGAAGCGCATCTTCGGCGACGCCGGGTCGGCGAAGCCGCGCTTGACCTCGGCGATGTCGCCCAGGTGCACGGTGCGGTCACCAGCACGGATCGGGAACTGGCGGATGGCGTCGATGTCGTTGAACTGGCCGGTCACGCGCAGCTGCACGCGGTCGGTGGCGGTCTCGAAGAAGCTGGTGCCGGTGACCGCGTTCTGGTCGGCCAGTGCCTGCTGCACCTGCTGCATCGACACACCCAGCGTGGCCAGGCGGGTGTTGGACAGCTCGATCCACACCTTCTCGTCCTGCAGGCCGACCAGGTCGATCTTGCCGACGTCGGGCACGCGCTGCAGCTCCAGCTGGATACGGTCGGCGTAATCACGCATCACCGCGTAGTCGAAACCCTTGCCGGTCAACGCATAGATGTTGCCGTAGGTATCGCCGAACTCATCGTTGAAGAACGGACCGACGATTTCACGTGGCAGTGTCGGGCGGATGTCCCCCACACGCTTGCGCACCTGGTACCAGAGGTCGGGGATCTGCTTGGACCGCAGGCTGTCGCGCGCCATGAAGATGATCTGCGACTCGCCCGGCCGAGAATACGAGCGGATGAACTCGTACTCGCCGGTATTCATCAGCGCCTTCTCGAGCGGCTCGGTCACCTGCCGCGATACCTGTTCGGCGGTAGCGCCCGGCCACAGCGTGCGCACCACCATCGCCTTGAAGGTGAACGGCGGATCCTCGGACTGGCCCAGATGCTTGTACGACCACGCGCCGATCAGCGCGAACGCCAGCATCGCGAACAGCACCAGGGGTCGGTTGGCCAGCGCCCACTCGGAGAGATTGAAGCGGCGCACCGGCTTACTCCTTGGCCTTGGCGGCAGCGGCCGGCGCAGCCGGCTTCAGCACCGGACGGTTCTGCCGGTCCACGGCGATCACCGGCTGACCGGCACGCAGCAGATGGCCACCAGCAGCAACCACCCAGTCACCTGCGCTCACGCCGGACAGCACCGGCACGGTCTCACTGCCAAACGCACCGGTGGTGACCGCTGCAGCCTTCAGCGTGCTGTTGGCCGGGTCGACCAGCCACACGCTGGCGGTACCGTTGGCACCGCGCTGCAGCGCGCCCAGCGGCAGCTGCAGGGTGCCGTGGCGGCCGGCGCTGCTGTAGACGCGTGCGCTCTGGCCCAGTTCGACATCGGCCAGCGCATCGGCGGCCAGGCTGACCCGGGTCGCGTAGGTACGTGCCTGCGGATCGGCGGCGGCGGCGATCTCGCGGATCGTGCCCGGCAGGCGCTGGCCAGGACGGTTCCACAGCTCCACCTCGACCGGCTGGCCCACCGCATAGTCGCGGATGGTGGCCTCGGGCAGGTCGATCAGCACTTCGCGCCCGCCATCGGCGGCCAGGTTGAAGATGGTCTGGCCGGCCGACACCACCTGCCCGGCCTCGGCCTCGCGGCTGGCGATCACGCCGTCGGCCGGTGCGCGCAGCTGGGCGTAATCGGCCTGGTTGCGCAGCACATCGAGGTTGGCGCGGGCGGCGTTGGCCTGGCCCTGCGCGGCCTTGAAGGCGGCGGACTGCTGGTCCAGCTGCGAGCGGCTGACCAGTTGCTGGTCGGCCAGCACCTGGTAGCGCTTGAGGTCATCGCGGGCACGTACCAGATCGGCTTCGGCCGCAGCCAGCTGCGCCTGCGAGGCGCGGGCCTGCAGCGCGAAGTCGGCCACGTCCAGCTCGGCCAGCACATCGCCCTTCTTGACCCGCTGCCCGGCATCGACATGGCGCTTGACCAGGTTGCCACCGACGCGGAACGACAGCGGGCTTTCCTGCCGGGCACGCACCGTGCCCGGGAACGCCGCCGGGGCCTGCCCGGCCTGTTCGCCGGGGTGAACCACCAGCACCGGTACGGCCGCCTGTGGCGCCTGTTCCTGTCCCGAACAGGCTGCCAGCGCAGCCACCCACACCATACCGCCCATCCAGCGCACGATCTTCATCGGTCAACGTCCTGAAAACGCAGGGTTGCAACTAAGGGGGGAGCCGCGACTGCCGGCCCAATTTAATAAACCGGCCGGTATAGTATAAATATCGAACCGCTTGGTCTAGTATTGTCGCGATGAGTTCTCCCACTTCCCGCAAGCCGTCGGCCAAGCCCGCTGCCAAGGCCGCCGGACCCGGGCGTCCCAAGGACCTCGGCAAGCGCGCGGCGATCCTTGAAGCAGCCAAGGCACTGTTCATCGAACAGGGCTATACCGGCGTGAGTATGGACACCATCGCCGCTCAGGCCGGCGTCTCGAAGCTGACTGTGTACAGCCACTTCGGCGACAAGGAGACCCTGTTCTCCGAGGCCGTGCAGTCAAAATGCATTGAAATGCTGCCTGATGCGCTGTTCGTGGCCGACGCGGACGGCCCCCTGCGCGACCAGCTGATCGGCATCGGCCTGGCCTTCTTCGAGCTGATCACCTCCGACGCAGCGATCTCGATCCAGCGCATGATGATGGCGCCGGAGACCGACGAACGCCTGCGCGAGCTGTTCTGGCAGGCCGGCCCGGAACGTACCTGCGAGGCCCTGGCCGATTTCCTGCGCGCGCGCGGCGAACGCGGCGAACTGGACATCCCCGACTATTACCTGGCTGGCCAGCAGTTCCTTACCCTGGTCAAGGGCGAAGTGCACATGCATATGATGTGCGGCATGCCACTGTCACCGGTGGAGTGCGACCCTCTTGCCCATGTGACCGCCAGCATCGACTTCTTCCTGCGCGCCTACGCCCCAAGAGGGGCCGGGACGGCCGGATAACCAAAACTGAACGAACCGGAGGTCGCGATGACTTCCGGCACTGCGACCCCGGCCACCCGGCAGCTGATGCTCTGGGCGCGCCGCCGGCCTCCGGCACCGGTAAAATGGCCGGCCCACTGCGCTGGATTTGAACCTCATGACGATTGATTACGCCCACGCCCGCGAACTGATGGTGGAACAGCAGATCCGTCCCTGGGACGTGCTGGACAT
This sequence comes from Stenotrophomonas sp. 62841_Sma, assembly GCF_056482945.1. Classification (NCBI taxonomy): domain Bacteria; kingdom Pseudomonadati; phylum Pseudomonadota; class Gammaproteobacteria; order Lysobacterales; family Lysobacteraceae; genus Stenotrophomonas; species Stenotrophomonas sp. 62841_Sma. The sequence goes on from NZ_CM151224.1 coordinate 3,973,636, forward strand.
CAAGGTGCTCGACGTCCTGGCCCGCCTGCCGCGCGAGGCCTTTGTCGCCGATGCACACCGGGCACTGGCCTATGCCGATGTTGAACTCCCGATCGGCCATGGCCAGAAGATGATGAAGCCGGTCATCGAGGGCCGTACCCTGCAGGCACTGGATCTGCAGCCGGGTGACGAAGTGCTGGAAATCGGCACCGGCAGCGGCTTCCTGGCAGCCTGCATCGGCGCGCTGGCGCGCGACGTGCTGAGCCTGGAGATCGACCCGGAACTGGCCGCCGCCGCGCGTGCCCGCCTGGATGCTTCCGGCCTGGGCACCAACGTCCGCGTGGAAGTGGCCGACGCCCTGTCCTGGCAGACCGAACGCCGCTTTGACGTGATCTGTGTCACTGGTGCGGTCGACGTGGTGCCGTCACAGTTCGCCTCGTGGCTGCGTCCGGGTGGTCGCCTGTTCGTCATCCATGGCCGTTCGCCGGCGATGGAGGCCCTGCTGGTCAAGGCCGACGGCAGCACCGAGTCCCTGTTCGAGACCGATATTGATTACCTGCGTGGTGCCGCCCCGGCCCCCCAGTTCCACCTCTGAGTCCAAGGAAGCCGCAATGATCCGCCGATCCCTCGCTGTTGCGCTGGCCACTGCCCTGCTGCCGTTGTCCGCCCATGCCGCCGACCTGCTGCAGGTCTACGAAATGGCGCGCAATGGCGATCCGCAGCTGTCCGCCGCCGAATCCACCCGGCTGTACGACAAGGAAGGCGCCGTGCAGGCCCGCGCTGCCCTGCTGCCGCAGATCAACGGCCAGGCCACGCTGAACCGCTCGCGCAGCGAGGCGGACCATGACGCCAACTCCGGCACCGTGACCAGCAAGCGCCGCAACTACACGATCGAAGGGAGCCAGACGCTGTTCAACTGGACCCAGATCAACAACCTGCGTTCGCAGCGCGAGCTGAGCAAGGCGGCGGACTTCACCCTCGATTCGGCCAACGACAGCCTGATCGTGCGCACCTCGGCGGCCTACTTCAACGTGCTGGTGGCAATCGAATCGCTGAACGCCGCACAGACCAATGAAGCGGCCGCGAAGAAGCAGTTCGACTTCGCCGACAAGCGCCTGGAAGTGGGCCTGGCGCCGATCACCGACGTGCACGAAGCACGCGCCCAGTACGACCAGGCGCGTGCCAACACCATCGTTGCGCAGAACACCCTGGCCGATAACTACCAGGCCCTGACCGAACTGACCGGCCAGCCGGTGGTCAACCTGCGCGGCCTGCCGGCGGACTTCCGCCCGGAAGTGCCGGCCAACCGTGGCAACATCGATGAGCTGGTGCACCAGGCCACCAACCAGAATCCGGCGCTGAAGGCCCAGGAACTGAAGGTCAGCGCCGCCGAGGCTGGCGTGCAGGCCGCTCGTGGCGGCCATTACCCGACCCTGTCGCTGGGCGGAAGCTGGGGCAAGAGCGCAACCTGGGGTGACAGCACCGGTGCCGGCTCGTTGTCGCCGGATGCACGCACCAACAGCATCGGGCTGACCCTGAGCGTGCCGATCTTCGCCGGTGGTGCCACCCAGTCCGGCGTCCGCCAGGCACTGGCCCAGCGCGACATCGCCCAGGACGGCTACGAGCAGCAGAAGCGTGCCCTGGACCGCAACACCCGCAATGCCTACCAGACCCTGGTGCAGGGCATCAGCGAAGTGGAAGCCCGCCGCCTGGCGGTGGTCTCGGCGCAGAGCGCGTATGACGCGTCGCAGGTCGGCCTGGAAGTCGGTACCCGTACCGTGCTGGACGTGATCCAGAACCAGCGCATCCTGTTCTCGGCACAGCTGGACTACGCCCAGGCCCGCTACACCTTCCTGCAGAACCGCCTGCTGCTGAGCCAGTCGCTGGGTGCGCTGGACGTGGCCGAGCTGCAGGACGTGAACCGCCTGCTGACCCAGGACGCGGGCAACCCGTCGACGACCACGCACTGAGTCGTCGCCCTGCCGGCAATGAAGAAGCCACCCGGGAGGGTGGCTTTTTTGTGGGCAGCGCGTACGGCCCCACCCAGACATGGCGCAGATCCGCCGGCCGTCAGCCCGGCCACGCGCCTGCCCGCTCCACTGCGGCCAGCACGCACAGCGCCGCGGCCAGGGGCGCAAGCACCATCGCAGCACCCGGCATCGGCGCGCGCACACGCAGTGCTGCCAGGCACAAAGCCGCCATCACCAGCAGGGTGGCCGGGCCCGGCAGCACCGGCAATGCATCGACGGGTGTTCCCAACGCCAGCAGCGCCGCCAGCACCACGGTGACCGGTATCAGCCGCGTCCGGAACCCGGGCGCTTCATCCGCGGCCACAGGCCAGAGCTGCGCTGCCAGATGTGTGGCCAACGACAACAGCACCAGCAGCAGTGCTGCCAACCCGGCCATGCCCGCCAGCGGCAGCAACGGCAGCAGCCACTGCAACTGCGGATGGCCCTGCAATGCCACCGACAACGGCCGCGTACTGGCCAATGCCGGGAACTCGACCAGGCCGGCCTGCAACGCCGCCAGCACGATCAGCAGCAGCATTGCCAGCAGCAGCGCGGCCGCCAGCAGCCCTGGTGACCGCGCACGCACCTGCGGGCCACGCCCAGGAAACCCCAATGCCAGACCCACACTGGCAAACACCGCCAGCAAGGGCACGCTTGCCGCCAGCACACCGCCGGGTCCGAACCGATAGGGCGCGGTGGCGTCCGGCAGCCACGGAATCCAGTTCGCGTAGTGCACATGGCGGACCGCCAGCGCCAGCAGCAACAGCCCTACACCGATCTTCGCCGTCAACAGCACGCAGACCATCAGCGCGATGCGACGCGGAGGCAGCAACACGAACGCACCCAGCACCAGCAGGCTGGTGACGGCCATCACCGGATCCGGCAATGCGCTGCCGGTTTCAATACCGCGACTGGCAAACACCGCACGCGCGTGGCCCGCCATGGACTGCGCCACGCCGGCGCTGGTCACCACCAGCTCCAGCAGCAGCACAGCACCCAGCAGGCGCGCGACTGCCGTGCCCCAGGCGGCCCGCAGCGGGCCGTACAGGCCATCGGCTTCCGGCTGCTGCTGGTTCAGCACGTGCAGGCAATACAGCATCGGCGCTGTGCCCAGTGCGGCCAGCAGCAGACTCAGTACGATGGCCGGGCCGGCCTGGGCGGCGGTGTACTGGCCGACCAGGGCGATCACGCTGCCCCCCAGCAACAGGGTCAACGCCACCAACGCGAAGTGATCCATTCCCAGCAGCGCGTGCCGGCCACGGCGGTTGTCGCTGTCCATCGCAAGCCCTCTTGATTCCGCCCATGCGCGGTCGACAGCAGGCTGGCAGCCTGCGCCAAAGGGCGGTATCAGAATCCGTACCGTGCGCATCGCGATGTGACCACAAACACGTTCGCAGCCACGCATCCGGTCCTGCTGCGACAGGAATCCGGCTGCTAAGCAGAATTGATGCAGTCGATCACGTCAGTCGGTCCTCGTAGTGTCCGCCCTGGCGGTATTGCTGCCCGGCTCAGCTGCGCGGCGGCGGCAGATGTGGCGCGACCAGCGCCAACGTGCGCTGCAGGGCACCGCGGCCATTGCTGACCAGCGTGCATCCAGCACGGGCCATGTCCTCGCGCGCCGCTGCGTCGCCCAGCAGGTGCTGCAGCAGGTCACCTACCGCCTGCACGTCCTCGCCGATCAGCAAGGCACCGGCCTCACGCATGCGCCGTGAGATCTCGGCGAAGTTGTGCAGGTGCGGACCGGTCACAGCGGCAGTGCCCATCGCCGCCGGTTCCAGCAGATTGTGGCCACCAATCGGCTGCAGGCTGCCGCCGACGAAGGCGACCTGCGCGCAGGCATAGAACGGCATCAGCTCGCCCAGGGTGTCGATGACGAATACATCCGTGCCGGCCTCCGGCCATTGCTTCGCGCGACGGGTCGTCACGTTCCAGCCCTGCTCGCGCGCCAGCGCCTCCACCTTCGGGAAGCGCTCGGGGTGCCGCGGCGCCCACAGCAACAACAGGTCGGGGTGCTGCTGGCACAGGCGCCGATGCAGGTCGATCACCGCCTGCTCCTCACCATCGTGGGTACTGGCCGCGATCCACACCGGGCGCCCGGCGGGCACGCAGGCGTGGAACTGCTCGACGAAACCCCGCACATCCGGCGTGGCGATATCGAACTTGAGGTTGCCCAGCGCCTGCACCTGTTCACGCGCAGCACCCAGCTGCACGAAGCGCTCGGCGTCGTCCTGCGACTGCGCGGCCACGCAGGTGACCGTGCGCAGCGCACGGCGGATCAGCGCCGCCAGCACCCGGTAACCGCGCAGCGAACGCGCGGACAGGCGGGCGTTGAGGATGTAGACCGGGATGCGACGGTCGCGGCAACCGAACAGCATGTTCGGCCACAGCTCGGTTTCCAGGATCAGTGCCAGGCTGGGCTGGAAATGGCCGAGGAAGCGGTTGACGCTGCCCGGTACGTCGTACGGCAGATAGACATGGTCCAGCGCGTCTCCCCACAGCGCGCGCACGCGCTCCGAGCCGGTCGGGGTGATGGTGGTGATGACCCAGCGGATGTCCGGACGCTGCTGGCGCAGGGCATTCACCAGCGGCGCGGCGGCATTGACCTCGCCCACCGAGACCGCGTGCAGCCAGACCCGCGGCTGGCCGGTCGGCTGCGGATACGAGGCATAACGCTCGTCCCAGCGCCGGAAGTATTCACGGACCCGGAAACCGCGCCAGACCAGGTGGTACACGGTGATCGGCAGCAGGATGTAGAGCACGGCCGAGTACAGGCCGCGCAGGATCCATTCGACAGGGTCTTTACGCATGCGGCAAGGATACGGGAGCCCCCCGGGAAAGACACGCAGCCGGGTTGGTAGAATGGCGCCATGTCAGATGCCACCACCGCCGTCCGCCCGTCGCTGCGCGATCCCCGCAACTGGCCGATGTTCGCCGCCATGCTCGGCGCCTTCGCCATCGCCCGCCTGCCGTGGATGCTGCAGCGTGCGCTCGGCCGGGGCGTCGGCTGGATCAGCTGGCGCCTGCTCGGCAGCCGCCGTCGCGCCGCCGAGGTCAACCTGCAGCTGTGCTTCCCGGAGAAGGACGAAGCCTGGCGCCAGCGCCTGGTGCGCGACAGCTTCGACGCGCTGGGCGTGGGCGTGCTCGAGTGCATCCGCGCCTGGTGGGGCAGCATCGACCGCATCCGCCCGCAGGTGAAGATCGAAGGCCTCGAGCATCTGCGGCAGATGCAGGCCGAAGGCCGCGGCGTGCTGCTGGTCTCCGGCCACTTCATGACGCTGGAGATGTGCGGCCGCCTGCTGTGCGACTACGTTGACCTGTCGGGCATGTACCGCAAGCACAAGAACCCGGTGTACGAATGGGCGGTGAAGTTTGGCCGCCTGCGTTATGCCAAGGCGATGTTCGCCAACGAGGACATCCGCGCGACCGTGCGCCACCTGAAGAAGGGCGGCTTCCTCTGGTATGCGCCGGATCAGGACATGCGTGGCAAGGACACCGTGTTCGTGCCGTTCTTCGGCCATACCGCATCCACCATTACCGCCACCCACCAGCTGGCGCGGATGACCGGCTGCGCGGTGATTCCGTACTTCCACCGCCGCGAGGGCGGGAAGTACTTCCTGAAGATCGGCGCACCGCTGGAGAATTTCCCCAGCGAGGATGTGGAAGCCGATACCACGCGGGTCAACCAGGCCATCGAAGAAATGGTGCGCGAAGCCCCGGACCAGTACCTGTGGATCCATCGGCGGTTCAAGCGCCAGCCTGGCGGCCGCAGCGATTTCTACAGATAACGGCTTGTATGGCGGACCGGGAACACTTGAACCACGCACGCACCAAGCGAGAAGAAGGCCGCACAATTGATTAAAAGCATGCGACGCCATCACGCAAGGAAGAAATGAACACAACAGAAGATTTTGCCTGCGCGGTGGAGCTTCCTTACTGGCAAGCCCCAAATGACGATCTGGCAGTGCAGTTTGAAGGCGACTCCTTGACTGCAACCTTCAAGATATGGAAATCCCCGTCCCGGTACTCAAAGCTGAAAGGATTGTTCGAATTCTCCGGCGTCTGGGCGGCTCGGTACCAGCGGCACAGAGATTTGAAGTATTACAGAGATCGCGAAGATGACACCTTCGCCTCGTGCTACTGGCTCATCCCGAACTCCTCATGGCTGAAAACCTTAAAGGCCGAAAGGTCTGCAAGCTTTCCTGGATGGGAAGACTATGAAGCTGGCGAATACACTCACTACATAATTCAAAGCAACGCGTTCTACATCGAAGTAATTGCCAGAAACATCAAGATCTCAAGAATAGATCCGTAAAAAAACACGCTTGTCGTGACAAGCCAATCCGTGACACGCACATCTTTACGCCTGCAGGAATCCGGGCGTCGCAATGTCCCGGGAGAAGCCTGCTCCTTTCGCTCGTTTCGTGGATGCGCGATCACACCGCTTTCGGTGCGTCGTCCGGTTCGCGGGCCAACAGGCTGCCGGCGAACAACGCGGCCAGCATCACCGTCAGGCCCCCCCAGAACGCGGAATAGAACGCCAGATGGGTATTGAGCGGGAATACGGTGACCGCCAGCGCCAGCATCGCCGGGCGCGCACGCTCACGGGCGGCGGCCGGTGCATATCGCCAGGCCCGCCAGGCCTGGGCCACCGCAGCCAACCACAGCAGAAGGCCGATCACACCGGTTTCCGCCAGGATCTCCAGCACGATCTGATGGGCATGCAACGCCGGGGCATCGCCCCACACCGCCGGTTCGTCGCCAGACACGCAGGCCGGATAGGCATCGCGGAAACCGCGCGCGCCGACCCCGTTGATCGGGTGCTCTTCAATCATGCAGGCCGCGGCGTCCCAGATCCGCGCGCGCCCCGACAACGCCTCGTCGACACCGCGTTCGCTCCCCTCCCAGGCCATCGCCGTACGTGCGAAGCGCTCACGCAGCTGCGGCACGCTGGCGGTCAGCACACCCGCTCCGAGGACAGCGACCAGCCCCAGCAGCGCCAACCGCTTCCAGCCGAACTGGCGCACGCCGCTGTAGGCCAGCACCAGCGCGAAGGTGATCCACGACGCGCGCGAGCCGGCCAGCAGCAGCACGCAGCCCAGCGCCGCCGCAGCCAGGACCCACCCTGGATTGCCGAAGCGGCGCGCCAGCGGCAGCAACAGGAACGGTGAAAGGCTGGCCAGCACCTGGCCGAACTTCAGGTTGCACGGCCCCAGCGCGCCACTGAGGCGATCGACCCATGCTGCCTCGCTGGCCGGGCACAACGCGTGACCGCTTACTGCAAACTTCAGCTGCTCAAGTGACCAGAACCACGGACTGGTACCCACGACCGCCTGCACCAGTGCATCCAGCGTCCACGCGGCGGTAATCAATGCGAGGCCACCGAAGGTCAGCCGCCGGCGTTCCGGCGTGGCCACGGCGATCGCCACCAGCCACATGAAGGGCAGGTAGCGCAGGCCGGCGGCCGCCTTGGTCCACGACGCCGCCGGATCGATCGCATCGAAGGCGGAGAACGCCTGCGGCAGCCAGTAACCGAGGAACAGGATCGAGGTCAGCGCCCACGCGGCGGGTGTCAGCAGGTGCGGGCGGCGCTGCAGGCGGCGCATGATCATGCGCACCGCGGCATACAGCGCGCCAAGACCCAGCACGGTTTCGGCGATGCCCGGCAACGGCCACAGCGCCACGTACGCCAGCACCCACCAGGGCGCCCAGCGCCCGGCGCGGTCCTCGCGCACGAGGGTTGCGGGGTCAGCCGGCGAGGTCGGCATAGAGGCGGAGGGTGTCGCGCTGCATGGCCTGCAGGGTAAACGGGATGCGGGTCGGCAAGGACGGCGGCTGCGCCAGCAGGGCCAGCGCACGTTCACCCAGCGCCCGTGCATCGCCCAGCGGCACGGCGCCGGCCGGCTGCAGCTGCTGCAGCAGTTCGCCGACGCCGCCATGGTCCCAGCCCAGTACCGGGCGACCGACCGACAACGCTTCGACCACGGTGCGGCCGAACGCTTCGGGCTTGTCCGACAGCTGCAGGACCAGATCGCTGGCCGCATAGGCCTGGGCGATGCGCGCGGTCGGCGTGCTGATCTGCACGGCGTCGGTCACGCCCAAAGCAGCCGCCTGCCGGCGCAGGTCGGCCACGTAGGCTTCACGGCCGGGTTCATCGGTGCCCAGCATCCACAGCTGTGCCGGCACACCGGCCGCGCGCACATCCGCCAGCAACTGCAGCGCATGAGCATGCCCCTTCAGCCGGGTGCCCCGCCCCGGCAGCAGCAGCAGCGGGCCCTCAACCTGCGCCAGCCACGGGTAATCGGCTGCCAGCGCCAGTCGTGGCCGACGGTCGGCGCGGGCCACGCGGGGAAACTGTGCGACATCGACGCCGCGCGGAATCACCTGCAGCCTCGCTTCGGGAACCGTCGGGTAGTGCCGCTGCACGTAGTCGCGCACGGTGTTGGACACGCAGATCACGCGTTCACCGCTGGTCATCACCGCACTGTAGCGGCTGGGCGAGTTCAACCCGTGCACGGTGGTCACCCAATGCGGGCGCTGTGCGGCAGGCATCGCGCGGATCGCGTACAGGCCCAGCCAGGCCGGCAGCCGCGAACGGGCATGCACGATGTCGGCGCCAACTTCAGCGAACAGGCGGCGCAGGGTCGGCAGGTGGCGCAGGGTCAGCAGCGATTTGCGGCCGATATCAAGGGTGAGGTGCTCGGCACCGCTATCGAGCAGCGGCTGCACCAGGCGGCCACCGGCGGAGACCACCAGCGCACGATGGCCGGCAGCGACCAGGGCCGCAGCAATTTCCAGGGTCGAGCGCTCGACACCGCCGGAGTGCAGCGCCGGCAGCAACTGCACCACGGTCAATCGGCGCATCGAAGGGGCGGCCGCTTAGTCGGCCAGCACGAACACGGAACCGCAGTACGGGCACTGCGCTTCGCCGTTGGGCTCGTCTTCGATCGGCAGGTACACGCGCGGATGCGAGTTCCACAGCGCCATTTCCGGGGTCGGGCAGCTCAGCGGCAGATCGCTGCGGTGCACGGTGTAGCGCTTCTCGGCGTTGGCGGGCGCAGTGGCGGTATGGCTCATGGCGGATGTCGATGAACGGGTTGCGAGGCCTGTGATTCTAGCATCTGGGCCGCCCCGACATTGCGCCGCAACGGGTCTTTGCGCGTACCGGGCCGATTCCCTGCGGCCCTGCATGCCACCTCGGGACGGGGTGCCGGTGGAAATTCCCGATCGATCCTGCAGGTTCACGCCGAAAATCCGCCGACAACAATATTTCCCGCATTTGGATCGAACTAAATGGCACTTGTCAGGTTGCCACGGCTGTTGCAGGATCGGGCCAGGTCGTAAACCGGCCCACTCCAATCCGACCCGATCGCATGGCCCGCCCCCACCGGACCGGTATCGCTTCTTCCACTGCCATCCCGGCGGGCGGAGCGATGCTGTCCGTGGTGTCCGCCGATGCGGGTTCTGCCCGCCGCCTGCCCTTCCGGGAGACCCTTGCATGACCCTGTCCGATCCACGCCGCGCCCTGCTTCCGCTCGCCCTGGCCCTGGCCTGTGCGACTACCGCGATGCCGGTGCTGGCACAGGGACTGCAGACCTCGTTCGAACCGGGCCAGCCGGCGCCGGCACCGGCCGCAGGCGCACTGCAGGTCACGATCGGCAACGGCCCTGCTGCGCCTTACGCCGCCAAGCGCAATGCGGGCTACAGCGGCCTGCATGCACTGCGCTACAGCAGCGAAGGCGGCAGCGCGCGACGCGAGCTGTTCAAGGCGGACATGACCATCGAGGCCGATACCACCCTGTCGTGGCTGGTGCTGCCGGAGATCGTCGGCAAGGACACCGTGGCCTCGACCTATGTGTCACTGGACCTGCTGCTGGACGATGGCAGCCGCGTTTCGGCCAGCGCTGCACGCGACCAGCATGGCGTGGCCATCGGTGCGCGCGCGCAGGGCGATTCGAAGACGCTGTATCCGCAGCAGTGGGCGCGCAAGGCGGTGCGGCTGGGCGACGTGCCCGCGCTGAAGGGCCGCCGCGTGGTGGCGATCGAACTGGAGGTGGCCAGTGCCGACGGTGCACCGGTCTCGGGCTGGATCGATGACGTGCGCCTGGACACAGTGCCACGTCAGCAGCCAGCGCGCGTCTCCGACTGGGTGCTGACCACCCGTGGCACCCAGGCCAACGGCACCTTCTCGCGCGGCAACAATTTCCCGGCCACCGCGGTACCGCACGGATTCAACTTCTGGACCCCGGTGACCGATGCCGGCGCACTGAACTGGCTGTACCGCTGGAACGAACAGAACGACGCACAGAACCGCCCGCAGCTGCAGGCGCTTGCGCTGAGCCATCAGCCCAGCCCGTGGATGGGCGACCGCCAGACCTTCCAGGTGATGCCCTCGGCCAGCCGTGGCGTGCCGGAGGCCGACCGTCGCAAGCGCGCGCTGTCGTTCGAGCGCAGCCATGAAAGCGCGCGCCCGTATCGCTACGACGTGCGCTTCGACAACGGCATCGCGGCCGCCATCGCGCCGACCGATCATGCCGCGCTGTTCCGCTTCGAGTTCCCCGAGGGCGGCGACGCCAACCTGCTGTTCGACAATGTCGATGCACGCGGTGGCCTGACCCTGGACGCTGCCACGCAGACACTGTCCGGCTACACCGATACGCGCAGCGGGCTGTCCAACGGCGCCAGTCGCATGTACGTGGTGGCCAGCTTCGACAGGCCGTGGCGCAGCAGTGGGCGCCTCAACACCGGCCGACCGACCGGTTACATCAAATTCGATGCCGGCAGCGACCGGCGGGTGACCATGCGCATCGCCACCTCGCTGATCTCGGTGGAGCAGGCACGGCACAGCCTTGCCCTGGAAATCGCCGCAGCCGATACGCTGGAAAGCGTGGCCGGCCGTGCGCAGGATGCATGGGATGCGCGCCTGGCCCGTTTCGACATCGGCGATGCCAGCGACGACCAGAAGACCACGCTGTACTCCAGCCTGTACCGGCTGTTCCTGTACCCCAATTCCGGCCATGAGAACGTGGGCAGCGCCGCCGCACCGGAGTGGCGCTACGCCAACCAGGCCAGCGCCAGCGATGACAACACCGAGGGCAGCGCGACCCGCAGCTATGCCGCCGTGCGCGACGGCAAGGTATTCGTCAACAACGGCTTCTGGGACACCTTCCGCACCACCTGGCCGGCCTATGCGCTGTTCACGCCCGACGATGCCGGGCAGCTGGTGCAGGGCTTCATCGAGCAGTACCGCGCCGGCGACTGGATCGCACGCTGGTCGTCGCCGGGCTACGCCGATCTGATGGTCGGCACCAGCTCCGATGTGGCCTTCGCCGACGCATGGCTGAAGGGCATCGGCGGGTTCGATCCGGCCGAGGCCTATGCCGCCGCGCTGAAGAACGCGACCGTGGTGCCGCCGGACCGCCATGTCGGCCGCAAGGGCATGAACCGTTCGACCTTCCGCGGCTATGCCAGTGCCGACGTGCACGAAGGCATGTCGTGGACGATGGAAGGCGCACTCAATGACTTTGGCATCGCCAACATGGCCGATGCCCTGGCCAAGCGCGCGACCGCGCCCGCCGCACGCGAGCGCTACAGCACCGAGGCCGACTACTTCCGCCATCGCGCCGCCAGTTACGCGACGATGTTCGATCCGGCGGCAGGCTTCTTCCAGGGCCGCAAGGCCGATGGTCGCTGGCGCGTGGACGCAAAGGCCTACGATCCGCGCGTGTGGGGCCACGACTACACCGAATCCAATGGCTGGACCTTCGCCTTCACCGCCGCCCACGATGGCGAAGGCCTGGCCGCGTTGTATGGCGGCCGCGAAAAGCTGGCGGCGAAGCTGGATACCTTCTTCGCCACACCTGAAACCGCGGACCCGGCACTGGCCGGCTCGTACGGCGGCACCATCCACGAGATGACCGAAGCGCGCGACGTGCGCATGGGCATGTATGCGCACAGCAACCAGCCGGCGCACCACATCCCGTGGATGTACCTGTACGCCGGGCAGCCGTGGAAGACCCAGCAGCACGTGCGCGAGATCCTGTCGCGGTTGTACGTCGGCAGCGAGATCGGCCAGGGCTACCCGGGCGATGAGGACAACGGTGAAACCTCGGCATGGTACGTACTGGCCTCGCTGGGCCTGTACCCGCTGCGCATGGGCGCCCCGGAGTACGTGATCGGCTCGCCGGCATTCGAGCATGCACGGGTGGAGCTGCAGGGTGGCGCGGTGCTGACCGTGAACGCGGCCAACAACTCGCGTGAGAACGTCTACGTGCAGTCGCTGAAGATCAACGGTACGCCGTGGACGAAGACCTGGGTGCCGCACGACCTGATCGCCAAGGGCGCGACCCTCGACTTCGTGATGGGACCCCGCCCCTCGCGCTGGGGCAGCGGCGTGGACGATGTGCCGCGCTCGTTGACCGCGCGCGGCCAGCACCCGCAGCTGCTGCACGACCTGCTCGGCAGCGGCGCGAAGGCGACGCTGGCCGATGGCCGTGCCCTGCCCGCGCTGGTCGATGACGATGCCGGCACCACGGTGGGTCTGGGCGCCGGTGCAACCATCGCGCTGACCGGCCTGGCCGAGGGCACCCCGACAATGTACACGCTGACCAGCGGTGACGGCCGCATCCAGGGCGGTGAGTGGACGCTGGAGGCGCGCAACGGCGGCGGCAGCTGGGCCGTGCTCGACCAGCGCAGCGGCGAAGACTTCGAATCCGCCCGCCAGACCCGTCCGTTCCGCATCGCCAAACCCGGTCGTTACAGCGAGTACCGCCTGCGCCTGGCGGCACCGGCACGGCTGCCGCTGGCGGAGATCGAACTGCTGGCGGCCGGCACCGTACAATGAGCTGCATGCGCTTCCGTCTACTGCCTCTGGCCCTTGTTGCCCTGTCCTTCTCAAGCTTCGGCCAGACCCAGGCGTTCGATACGCAGCTGACCCGCGACGGCGTGACACTGAACTACCAGGACGCCCGTGGCGCCCTGGCCGCACCGCAGCGCAAGCGGGTGATCGATACGTTCTTCTTCGCGTACCTGCGCGAACGTGCGGACTTCCATCCCGCTGCGCCGTCAATGGTGCGCATCGTGATCGATCCGGCCTACACCGGCATCGCCTTCGTCGGCGACAAGGACCAGGCAGCGACGATCACCATCAATCCGGGTTGGCTGGCGCAGCACCCGAACGACATCGACCTGGTCACCCACGAGGCGATGCACATCGTGCAGGGGTATCCCGGCTATGGCGATGCACGGGTACCGGGCTGGCTGGTGGAAGGCATCGCCGACTACGCGCGCGACCGCTACGGCATGGACAACGCCGCCGCTGGCTGGGCATTGCCGGTGAAGGTCGAGAAGGGGCAGAACGTCGACAGCGGCTACCGGGTGACCGGTGCGTTCCTGAAGTGGGCGGAGGCGGAACATCCCGGCCTGGTGCTGGCACTGGACAAGGCCCTGCGCGACGGCCGCTATGCACCGGCGCTGTGGCAGAAGCACACCGGCAAGGCACTGCCGGCGCTGTGGGCGCAGTACGCCAAGCCGCGTTCGGATGCACCGGCACCGGCGCCGGCACGGCGCGGCAAGCGCTGACCGCAGGTAGCACCGTGGCTTGCCCGGCGAAATGCCTGTTTCGCCGCGCTGCGCGCCCGCCTGGCATGGCCCGGCATGACCTGCCCAACGGGATCTCATTACGATCTCACGCGGAGTAATCCGACAAGTCGGATAGGCGCCTGTTCACAACAGCACGCGGCAGCAACCGACATCGTGACTGAGCGAGGGTCGCTAACCTTGCTTGCATGAAAATCAGAACCAAGGTCGGTAGGCGCAAAGCGGTCGTTGTGCTGGTGACAGGAGCAGCCATTGCACTGATCACGACCGCGATCTGGACGAGAAGCAACACGCCGAGCGTTCTCGCTGTTGCCCCCCAAGAGCAGCAGACCGTACGGGTTCGTATCAACGGAAAAGATGCTGCGATCGAGACGACGCAGGCCGCAAGCGTTGCCGCCGCCGGGACTCAGTTGATTGCAATTCGCCGAAAGTTGTCGCCCCAGCAGGCCCTTCTGCTGGCGCAGGACATAGCGCGTTGCACAAACGCCGCAAGCTTGGCGGAAACAGACATTCCGACGGGACTGACTCCCGACCAGCAGCGTGAGTTCCGGGAAAACGTTCTGGGTGACTCAGACTGCTCCGCTCTTGAATCAGAACACTCCATCTATGACCTCGCCTACTACGCGGCGTCAGACGGCGACTCCACTGCGAAATTGATGTTCTCGGGACTGGCGTCTCATCAGTTCGACGATGAGCACTCCATGTTCGATGAAGAGCTCGTCAAGCGATTCAAGGAAGCGACAGTGAGATTCCTCAACGAAGCCGCGGACTCGGGTGACAGCAATGCCCTGATGCTTCTTGCGGCCACCTTTGAGGATGGCCTGCATGTGCCTCGCGATGCAGCACGCGCACACGCCTATGCGCGCGCATTCAGCCAGGCCAGTGGCGGCAAGGGGCTTCGCTATGCCGAGCGACTCTGGAGCCAACTCTCACCGGACCAGCAACGGGAATCGAACCGATGGCATATCGAGATATCGAATCGAAGAAAAGGAGAAATGAAATGAAAGGAAAGTCGAAACGCAATCGCTGGCTGATGATCGTGGTCGCGTGCCTGGGTGGCACAGCAATCGCAGCGTCGGTTGGGAAATTCTACTGCGGCAAGTCTTGCAGTTTCGATGGACCCTACCTACAGGACGGTGAAGCACATGGATTCCTCCGATCAACGATCAATCCAAAAGTTGATTCTTGGATTGACGCGAAAGGATCCCCCAAGACTGTGGAGCTCTGCAACGGCAGCGTCTGCGCGAAATATCGCTACAGGAAAGGAACTGTGCTGTGGGAAAAGATCTCTGAGTACAGCAGCAACTGGGTTGGCTCCAACGTAGGTGGAGGAGGTGGCGGTGGCGACGGAGGCGGCAGTTTTGGTGGCGGAGGTGGCTGGGGATATGGTGGCGGTGGCGGTGGCGGCGGAAGGGTGACCATCGGAGATATTTCGGTAGCTCAATAGCTGCCACTGCGGCACACCTTGGTTGCCACGTTCGCTCGGTAGCGCCAGGCCACACCCGGCGAAATGCCTGATTCGCCACGCTGCGCGCTCGCCGGGCATGGCCAGGCGCTACCACATCACTGCCTCAGCGCGACCGCACGAAGCCGGCGTAGAGCGCGAACAGCTGCTGGAAGTACCGCCGCGTCACTCGATTGCGCATGACACCCTCGCCCATGAAAAGTTGGTCGGGCCCAGGGTGGGAAGGCCGGTCCGGTCCCTTCCCACGGCCGGGCCGCGTGGGGGTATTGGGCCGCAACGGCGTTGCAGGGACATGACCGGGCGGCGTAGCGCGTGTGGCACAGGCCGGCGGGCGGTAGAGCCGGCCGCTGGCCGGCTGCGGTGGTGGTGGACATGATTGCGGTTGCTGGCCAGCGGCCGGCACTACCCGTTTCCGCTTTGCGGAAACAGAAACGCGCCCCGGGGGGCGCGCTTCTGCAGCTGACGCTGGAAAGAAGGCTTACGCCTTCTTTTCCGCTTCCAGCTGCTTGCGGATCTGCGCATCCACCGCCGCAATGGCGGTCATGTTCAGGATCCTGCGCGAGGTCGCGCTGGTGGTCAGGATATGCACCGGCTTGTTCACGCCCATCAGGATCGGGCCGATCGCCACGCCGTCGGTGAACACACGCACCAGGTTGTAGGCGATGTTGGCCGCTTCCAGGTTCGGCAGCACGAACAGGTTGGCGCGACCCTGCAGGGTCGAGCCCGGCAGCAGCTTCTGGCGCAGCGCTTCGTCCCATGCGGTGTCACCCTGCATTTCGCCATCCACGTTCAGACGCGGGTTGCGCTTGAGCAGCAGCTCGCGCACCTGGCGCATCTTCAGCGCGTCCTTCGAATCGTGGCTGCCGAAGTTGGAGTGCGACAGCAGCGCCACCTTCGGCTCGATGCCGAACAGCTTCATGCGGTAGGCCGCCTGCAGGGTCGCTTCGCACAGCTGCTCGGCGGTCGGGTCTTCCTGCACGTGGGTATCGACGAAGAAGAACACGCCCTGCTGGTTGATCACGCCGGTCATCGCCGAGGTCGAGGTGACCTTAGGCTCCAGCGGCAGCACGCTGCGCACGTAGCCCAGCTTCTTGTGGAAACGGCCGACGATGCCGGTCAGCATCGCATCGGCTTCGCCACGGGCCACCATCACTGCAGCGATCAGGGTCGGGCGCGAACGCATCAGGTTCTTCGCCGCGGCCACGGTCACGCCACGACGGCCGGTCAGGCCGTGGTAGTACTGCCAGTACTCGTTGAAGCGCGGGTCGTCGTTGATGTTGGTGACTTCAACGTTCTCGCCGATCTTCAGGCGCAGGCCGAGGCGCTCGATGCGCGACTCGATCACTTCCGGGCGGCCGATCAGGATCGGGTGCGCCAGGCCGTCATCGACCACGTTCTGCACCGCCTGCAGCACCACTTCCTCTTCGCCCTCGGCATACACAACGCGCTGCTTGTCGCTGCGCGCGCGGTCGTAGACCGGCTTCATCATCAGGCTGGTGCGGTAGACGAACTGGGCCAGCTTGTCGCGGTAAGCGCCCATGTCGTCGATCGGGCGCGAGGCCACGCCCGAGTCCATCGCGGCCTGGGCCACGGCGGCCGACAGCTCCACCAGCAGGCGGCGGTCGAACGGGCGCGGGATCAGGTATTCACGACCGAAGCTCGGGGTCTCGCCGCCATAGGCCGAACCCATGTCGGTGGCCGCACGACGCGCCAGCGCCGCGATGGCGCGCACGCAGGCGATCTTCATTTCCTCGTTGATCGCGGTCGCGCCCACGTCCAGCGCACCACGGAACAGGTACGGGAAGCACAGCACGTTGTTGACCTGGTTCGGGTAGTCCGAACGGCCGGTGCCGATGATCGCGTCCGGACGGGCGGCGCGCGCCAGTTCCGGCATGATTTCCGGGGTCGGGTTGGCCAGCGCGAAGATCACCGGATCCGGCGCCATGGTCTTGACCATGTCGGCAGTCAGGATGCCCGGCGCCGACAGGCCCAGGAAGATGTCCGCGCCGTCGACGATCTCGGCCAGGGTGCGCTTGTCGGTGTCGCGCGCATAGCGCTGCTTTTCCGGGTCCAGGTCGGTACGGCCGGTGTGGATCACGCCCTCGCGGTCGAAGGCCAGGATGTTCTCCGGCTTCAGGCCCAGCTGCACCAGCATGTTCACGCAGGAAATGCCGGCCGCGCCCATGCCCGTGGTCGCCAGCTTCACTTCCTCGATCTTCTTGCCGGTGATCGCCATGGCGTTGAGCACCGCTGCGCCGACGATGATCGCCGTGCCGTGCTGGTCGTCATGGAACACCGGGATCTTCATGCGCTCGCGCAGCTTGCGCTCGACCACGAAGCATTCCGGCGCCTTGATGTCTTCCAGGTTGATGCCGCCGAAGGTCGGCTCCAGCGAGGCGATGATGTCGACCAGCTTGTCGGGGTCGGTTTCATCCACTTCGATGTCGAACACATCGATGCCGGCGAACTTCTGGAACAGCACACCCTTGCCTTCCATCACCGGCTTGCCGGCCAGCGCGCCGATGTTGCCCAGGCCCAGCACCGCGGTGCCGTTGGAGATCACCGCCACCAGGTTGCCGCGGGCGGTCAGCTCGCTGGCCTGCTGCGGGTCGGCCTTGATCGCTTCACAGGCGTACGCCACGCCCGGCGAATACGCCAGCGACAGGTCGCGCTGGGTCAGCATGGGCTTGGTAGCGGAAACCTTGATCTTTCCCGGCGGGGACATCCGGTGGTAATCGAGGGCGGCCTGTTTGAAATCTTCGTTGGACATCGATGTGGGTTACATGAATGGGCAGAAGGGACAGGGGATGATACCCCCGTTGGAGCGTCTGGACCTGTCGCTATCCTGTCGCAAGCATGCTGCGACCGCACAATTCCGTGCCGTATGCGACGGTACCGCGAGACCAGCTTCGGCGCTCCGCATGACAGCCATGGGTCGCCTTGAAACGCCGCGGGGCCGTACCACTGTCGTGATCGGCCCCGCGGTACCACACACCTGGATCAGCCCCTGGCCGGCAGCGCCTCGGGCACGGCATCGACCAGCGGCGGCAGTTCGCTTTCGCGGCCATCCAGCGCCAGCTTCAGGCGGTTGCGGTCCAGCGCCCCCTCCCAGCGCGAGACCACCACGGTGGCCACGGCATTGCCGATGAAGTTGGTCAGCGAGCGGCATTCGCTCATGAAGCGGTCCACGCCCAGGATCAGCGCCATGCCGGCCACCGGCACCTCCGGCACCACGGCCAGGGTGGCGGCCAGGGTGATGAAGCCGGCGCCGGTGACGCCGGCCGCGCCCTTGGAGCTGAGCATGGCGACCAGCAGCAGGGCAATCTGATGGCCCAGGGTCAGTTCGGTGTTGGTGGCCTGGGCGATGAACAGCGCCGCCAGGGTCATGTAGATGTTGGTGCCGTCCAGGTTGAACGAGTAGCCGGTCGGGACCACCAGGCCCACCACCGACTTGCTGCAGCCGGCGCGTTCCATCTTCTCCATCAGCGACGGCAGCGCCGACTCCGACGAGGAGGTGCCCAGCACCAGCAGCAGTTCGGCCTTCAGGTAGCGCGCCAGCTTGAACACCGAGAAGCCGCACAGGCGGCAGACCAGGCCCAGGATGACCGCCACGAACAGGAAGGCGGTGAGGTAGAACGAACCCACCAGCCAGGCCAGGTTGATCAGCGAGCCAACGCCGTACTTGCCGATGGTGAAGGCGATTGCGCCGAAGGCACCGATCGGCGCGGCCTTCATCAGGATGTGCACCAGCTTGAACACCGGGGCGACCAGCGCCTCCAGGAAGTTCACGATCGGCTTGCCCTTCTCGCCCACCGATGCCAGCGCGATGCCGAACAGCACGGCCACGAACAGCACCTGCAGGATGTTGCCATCGACGAACGCGCTGAGCAGCGTCTTCGGGATGATGTCCATCAGGAAGCCGACCAGGGTCAGGTCATGCGACTTCTCGACGTAGCTGTGCACCGCGGTCTGGTCCAGCTCGGCCGGATTGATGTTCATGCCGGCGCCGGGCTGCACCACGTGCGCCACGATCATGCCGACGATCAGCGCCAGCGTGGAGAAGAACAGGAAGTACGCCATCGCCTTGGCGAATACGCGGCCCACCGTGCGCAGGTGGGTCATGCCGGCGATGCCGGTGACGATGGTCAGGAAGATCACCGGTGCGATGATCATCTTCACCAGGTTGATGAAGGCATCGCCGAGCGGCTTCATCTTCTCGCCGATCAACGGTTCGTAGTGGCCGAGGATGGCGCCCAGGACGATCGCCACGATCACCTGGAAGTACAGCTGGCGATAGATCGGCAACGGCTTTGCAGGCACCGGTGCTGCGGTCGGGATGTGCATGGCGGACTCCGGAAGGGGCGTTTTCAGGCACGTACGGCCCCGGGACTGCACGGGAACCGTTACCGTGGAAACTGACCGCAGGCCCTGTGCAGCACGCGCAGGGGGTGCGACCAATGGACGCCTTTGTACGCGCCGGGCACGCTGGCGCAGATAACCTATTGGTACTAGCCCCCCGGTTCAGGTGGCCGCGATGCCTACACTGGCGCCGCACCGCCCGATCACGGGGAGGCCGGTGGCCCGAGCTGAACGGCCGGGCGCGTCATTGCGAAAGTTCCGGCCCTTGCGGCCGTTGTTGTCCTGTCCACACGCAATCTGAGAGAGCCGCACCCAACATGCGCCCGATTCCCACCTTGCTGGCCCTGTCGCTGGCCGCGCTTCCCGCCTTCGCTTCGGCTGCCGATTTCGACAACTGGCCGACCAAGTACGCCTTCGGCGACGGCACCGAGCTGGCCGCTACCGCCAACATCGCCTACGACTACAACGATTTCTCCTCGGGCAGCGGCCTTGAGGACGACGACGCCGTGCGCCGCAAGGAGTTCGGTGCGACGCTGAAGAAGAAGGGCGTCTACGACGCGATGGTCTATTACGACTTCCAGTCCGATACCTGGCTGGACGTGTTCGTGCGCTTCGAAAGCAAGGCCTTCTTCGGCCGCGACATCGGCCGCTTCCGCTTCGGCTACATGAAGACCCCGGTCGGCCTGGACGCGAACACGTCCTCGCGCGCCGGCAGCTTCCTGGAAACCGCGCTGCCGGTGCAGGCCTTCTACGCTGGCCGCCGCACGGGTGTGGAATGGGTGCTTGAGCGCCCGCAGTACCTGCTGCAGGCCGGCGCCTATGGCGGCAAGGACCTGCAGGGTGACAACCCCGGCACCACCCAGGCCGTGCGTGCGGTGTGGACCCCGGTGAAGGCGCCGGGTGACGTGATCCACCTGGGCCTGGCCTACTCGCAGGAAAATCCGCGCGGTTACAGCGATGGCCGCGACGTGCACCACGAGGCCAGCGCGCGCCTGCGCGCACGTCCGGAAGCCGGCCTGACCGACATCCGCTATGTCGATTCCGGCGCGCTGGTCACCGCCGACCAGATCCGCCGCACCGGCCTGGAAGGCATCTGGATCCGCGGCCCGTTCTCGGTGCAGGCCGAAGCCCTGCGCGCCACGGTCACCCGCCATGACGGCAAGCCCGACTACACCGGCAGCGGCCAGTACGCGATGGCGAGCTGGGTGCTGACCGGCGAATCGCGCCCGTACAACGCCGGTGCGGTGGCCAACATCAAGCCGGCGCACGACTACGGCGCGGTGGAACTGGTGGCCCGTTACAGCCGCATGGACCTCGACGATGGCAGCATCCTCGGCGGCCGCCAGCACGACCTCACTCTGGGTGCGAACTGGTACCTGACCAGCCACTTCAAGTTCCAGGCCAACTACGTCAAGGTCGACGCCAGCCGTCGCGGCGTGCACAGCACGCCGGAGATCTTCGAACTGCGCGCGCAGATGCACTTCTGACCCCTTCCACGTCAGATCCCGGCGGGCGTGCACGCCACGCCCGCCGGCCCTGCGTAGACTGCCGCCATGTACTGGCTCAGCCGCCACCGGATGCTGTTGCTGACCATCGCGGTGATGGTCGGCGGCACCGTGCTGTGTGCGGTCGCCGCCGGCCACTACGCCTGGCGGCGCGCCCTCGGCGAGGAAAGCAGCCAGGTACAACGCCAGCTGCAGTTGTATGGCCAGGGCCTGCAGCAGCGCATCGACCGCTTCGGCACCTTGCCGCAGGTACTGGCACTGGATCCGGATCTGCTGCACGCGCTGCGCGTACCGCCCTCGCCCACCGAACGGCAGCGGCTGAACCTCAAGCTGCAACGCGCCAATGAAGTCACCCGTGCCTCGACCCTGACCCTGGTCGGCCACGATGGCGTGGCGGTGGCGGCGAGCAACTGGGACCAGCCGACCACCAACGTCGGTGAGAACTACAGCTATCGTCCCTATTACCGCCAGGCGCTGGCCCAGGGCCGCGGCCGCTTCTACGGCATCGGCATGACCACCGGCGTGCCCGGCTACTACCTGTCTCAGGCCATCGAGGAAGACGGCAAGCGGCTCGGCGTGGTTGTGATCAAGGTCGAGCTGTCGGCACTGGAGCAGGAGTGGCTGAGCAGCCCTGACGTGGTGCTCGCCAGTGACGACCACGACGTGGTGTTCCTGGCCAACCGTGACAGCTGGCGCTACCGCCTGCTGCGCCCACTGGGCGCCGATGAGCGCCGCGAGATGCTGGACGCCCGCCAGTACGCCGATCGCACCCTGCAGCCACTGCGCGCACGTACCGAGGATGTACTGGCCGATGGCGGCCGCATGGTGCGCCTGCTGGATCCGGCATTGCCGCAGCCGATGCTGTGGCAGAGCCTTGCGCTGCCGGCCGAAGACTGGAACCTTCACCTGCTGCACGACGCCAGTGCCGCCACCGCCGCGGGCCGTGCGGCCGCGCTTACCGGAGGTGCTGCGTGGCTGGCGCTGGGCTTCCTGGTGCTGTTCGTGCAGCAGCGCCGGCGCCTGGCCAAGCATCGCCTGCGCAGCCGCCGCGAGCTGGAAACCCTGCTCAAGCAGCATGCACAGGAACTGCGCACCGCACAGGATGGCCTGCTGCAGGCCGCCACCGATGCCGACAGCGGCCTCAGCCGCAGCCTTGAACACCTGCCGCAGGGCGTGGTGGTGATCGACCGGGACCTGCGTCTGGTCGCATGGAATTCGCGCTACCTGGAACTGTTCCGTTTCCCGCTGGACCTGGTGCGCGTAGGGCGGCCGATCGAGGAACTGTTCCGCTTCAACGCACGCCGTGGCCTGCTCGGTCCCGGCCCGGTCGACGAGGCCATCGAGCGTCGCCTCAACCACCTGCGCAGCGGCCGTCCGCACATGCGCGAAAGTGAGAAGGACGACGGTACGGTGCTGGAAATCCGCGGCAACCCGCTGCCCGACGGCGGTTTCGTCACCAGCTACGCCGACATCACCAGCTACAAGAATGCTGCACGCGAACTGCGCTCGCTGGCCGATGCACTGGAACACCGCATCGCCGAACGTACCCACGACCTGGACGAAGCACGTCGCGAAGCCGAGCAGGCCAACCGCTACAAGACCCGCTTCGTCGCCTCGGCCGTGCACGACCTGCTGCAACCGCTCAACGCAGCACGCATGTTCGTCTCGGTGCTGCGCGGCAAGCTGAGCGACCCGGCGCAACAGCAGACCAGCGATCACATCGACGCTGCACTGGCCGCGCAGGATGCGATCCTCAACAGCCTGCTCGATATCGCGCGGCTGGAATCGGGCAGCCTGCCGACCCGTGTGCAGGCGTTCCGGCTCGGGCCGCTGCTGCAGACACTGGCGCGCGAATTCGGCATCGCCGCGCAGTCACGTGGCCTGGTGGTGGACTGGGTCGATACCGATGCGGTGGTGGTCAGCGATGAAGCGCTGCTGCGCCGCATCCTGCAGAATTTCCTGTCCAACGCGCTGCGCTACAGCGAGCGCGGTCGCGTGCTTCTGGGCTGCCGTCGCCGCGAAGGCCTGCTGTGGATCGAAGTGCACGACCAGGGCCCCGGCATCCCCGATGCGTTGCAGGGCGAGATCTTCGAGGAATTCCGCCGCCTGCACGACGGCCAGCAGCGCGGTGCCGGCCTTGGCCTGGCCATCGTCGACCGCATCGGCCGCCTGCTCGGACATCCGATCCGGCTGCGCTCGCAGCTGGGCCAGGGCAGCGTGTTCGCCGTGGGCGTGCCGTTCGGCGACGCCAGCGCGATACCCGCCACCG
Source organism: Stenotrophomonas sp. 62841_Sma (assembly GCF_056482945.1). Classification (NCBI taxonomy): domain Bacteria; kingdom Pseudomonadati; phylum Pseudomonadota; class Gammaproteobacteria; order Lysobacterales; family Lysobacteraceae; genus Stenotrophomonas; species Stenotrophomonas sp. 62841_Sma. The sequence goes on from NZ_CM151224.1 coordinate 3,996,817, forward strand.
CGCCCGCGCCGGTGCTCGCGCAGGAACCGGCGGCGGACAACCCGCTGCGAGGGCGCCGGGTGTGGGTGATCGATGACGATCCGCACGTGTGCGCGGCCAGCCGCGCGCTGCTGGAGCGCTGGGGCTGCGAGGTGCTGCTGGCCGATGGCCCGCAGGCAGCGCTGCAGTTGGCCACGACGGCAACCGTGCCGGAGCTGGTGCTGCTGGATGTGCGCATGGGTGACCACCACGGCCCGGTGCTGTACGAGACATTGGCAGAGCTGTGGCGGGCCCGCCCGCCGGTGGTGCTGGTCACTGCCGAGCGCGATGCGGGATTGCGCGAGATGGCCGCCGAGCGTGGCTGGGGAATGATGGCCAAGCCGGTGAAACCGCCGGCGCTGCGGGCGCTGATGAGTCAGTTGTTGGTGCGGTATCGCGGGTGACAGTTGTCACCTTTGGAATGGCGGCACACACGATGGGGATCCGCTTACCGGATGCGCTTGAGGCCACATGCTGGCCCCTCGCGGCAAGGCGTGGCACTGTAGCAAGGCATTCCACCTGCTTGATGCACCATGATCAACGGCCCTCGCGAACGTCTTGAACGCTATCTGCTGGCACGTTCTCGGCATCCAGCGTGGCAGATCGTCGCTGCACGCCGGGCACCACTGATGCTCAGCTGCCTGCAGACGCTGTTCGAGGGCAGTTCGGACGGCGTTCCGGTCGAGGACGCGCAGACGGCCCTGGCCGACCTGTTCAGCGCCCACGCCGGCAACAGCGAACTGGACATCCAAGGGGATCCCGCAGCAGTCGCACGGCGTGAACTACGCGACTGGATTCGGCGCTCGCTGGTGATTGAACGCGAGAGTCGGCTGCACGCCACCGATGCACTGGAAAGCGCGCTTCGCTTCATCGGTTCATTGGAAGGACGGATCATGACCTCCACGGCCTCGCGCTTGGCGGTAGTGCAGCGCGAGATCGAGCATCTGGATGCGCGATTGAATAGCGACCCGGAAGCCCGCGCGATACAATTGCGTCAGCAGATCAAAACACTGCAGGATGAACTGACACGCGCCGAGGCCGGGCATGTCGAAGTGGCCAGCGCACAGGAAGCCAGCGAGGCGATCCGTGAACTGTACACCCTCGCCGTCGGCCTGCGCGCAGACTTCCGGCGCGTGGAAGACTCCTGGCGCGAGGCCGATCAGCGTCTGCGTCACGACATCGTCGCCGAAGGCAATCATCGCGGCGCGATCCTGCAGACCTTCCTGGATGGCCATGACGAACTCCTCCAGACTCCAGAAGGACGGGTATTCCAGACCTTCCACCTGCAACTGCGCGATGACGTCGAATTGCATGCCATGCAGCGGCGCCTGCGCAGGATCCTGGAGCACGAGGGCGCGCGCAATGCCCTGAATCCACCACAGGAAACCGAACTGCGACTACTGGTGTTGCGCCTGGTGAAGGAATCAGCCGTCGTGATCCGCACTCGCTCGCGCAGCGAGCGCGATGTTCGTGGGTTCCTGCGCACCGGCGTGGCCGCCGAACACAACCGCGTGGGCCAGTTGCTGAATGACGTGTTCCAAGCGGCGCAGCATGTCGATTGGTCGCGCCAGTCCGAACGACGCGCTCACTCGCCGCTGCCTCCAATCGCCTTCTCCTGCGGTGGTCTGCCCTTAGTCGAGCGCCTGCGCTGCAAGGACCTGGATACAGAAACGCGCCGCGAGCTGGCGCTGGAGCGCCACGCCGCCGACATCACCGAGGTAGAACCGGACTTCTGGGACGCGCTTGATGGCCTCGATCGGGAAGCACTGGTGCACGACACACTCGACTGGGTTCGCGAGGCCGGCACACCGGTGTCGCTTGTCGAACTGGCTGCGGCACTACCGCCCACGCATGATCTGGAGAGCCTGGCGGTATGGATCGGCATGGCACGCGAAGCCGCCAGTGACTTCACTGGCGACACCGAGCAGCTGAATGTGCTGGCCCGCGATGGTGGCACGCTGCGCTTCACAGTGCCGCACGTCCGGCTGGATCCGGATGCCTTGAACGACTTCGCGTGGGAACCATGACTCAAGCATCCAGCTCATTCCCGTTTTCCGATAGCGAGGCTCTGATGCCCTCCGTTCCCGATCCGACCCCAGCGCCGTCGACCACACTCCCCTTGGACACGCTGGTGCGGCAAGCTATGCTTGAACTGCTCCGCCACGGCCTTGTGGACGGTGCAAAGCCCAATCTGTACCAGATTGTGCTGAGCCAGGCGGATACCATCCGTGCGGTGCTGGCCAACCTCGACCTCGACGTCCGCATCGATGACATCCGTGGACTGGCCTATCTGGTCGTGGCCGATGGCGGCGATGACTTGGATGAGTGGTCACACCCGCTGGTACGCAAGCAGCGTCTAACCCTGGAACAGTCGCTGCTGGTGGCGATCCTGCGCCAGCAGTTCATTGCCCACGAAATTGAGTCGGGCGTCGGCGCCCTCCCCCCACAGCTGGATATCGATGACCTGCTGCCGCATCTGCAGGCCTACCTGGGTTTCCTCGGCAGCGACCAGCAGGAGCGCAAGCGGCTGTTGGCACTACTGGAACAACTCAAAGGCCATGGATTGGTATCGGACATCGACGAGCAGGAACGCGTCACCATCCGTCCGATCATTGTCCACCTTGCCAACCCGGAAAACCTGCAGGCCCTGCTGCAGGCCATGAACGACGCTGCCGATCGCGCGGGTGAATCCGCTGACAACAATGCGCGGGAGGAGGCATGAGCGACTCATCCCTGCTGCCCAGCAGCGTCCTGACCGATCTGGACCTGTACAACTGGGGGCCATTCGAAGGGCGCCACAGCGCATGCATGGACCTGGCCGGCACCGCCATCATAGGCCCGACGGGCAGTGGCAAGACCACCCTGATCGACGCGCTGATGACGCTGCTGGTGGCCGCGCCCCGATATAACCTTGCCTCCACTGGCGGACACGAGAGTGACCGCGATCTGGTGTCCTATGTACGGGGTGTGTCTGGTGCCGGCAACGACAGCAGCGATACCGCCCACATCGGTCGCCCGGGCGCCGTGGTCAGCGCGATCGCTGCGCGATTCAGCGACGGTGCGTCCACCGTCCGCGTCGGCGCCGTGTTCTGGTTCGATGGCACCAGTTCTGCGCTGGCCGACCTGAAAAGGCGCTGGCTGTTCTGCCTCTCCGACGAACCCGGACTGGACGCCTGGCTGGAAGCACATCGCGATGGCAGCGCACGAGGCCTGAAGGAACTGGAACGCCAGGTCCCAGGCGTGAAGGTCTATGAAACAAAGCAGACGTTCCTGTCCCGGCTGCGCAGCCATTTCGAGGTGGGTGAGAACGCCTTTTCGCTGCTCAACCGTGCCGCCGGACTCAAGCAGCTCAACAGCATCGACGAGGTGTTCCGCGAACTGGTGTTGGATGACCGTTCCGGCTTCGAAGGCGCGCGCGCGGTGGCGGACGAGTTCACGGTGCTGGTTGGCATCCGCGCCGAACTGGAAACCGCGCGCCGGCAGCGCGACGCGCTGCTGCCGGTGGAGCGCACCTGGAAGGACTACCAGGCGGTGCAGGCCGAGAACCAAGCGGCCCAGGAACTGCAGTCGCTGCTGCCGGTTTGGTATGCGGAGCGTAGGCACGACCTGTGGTCAGCATGGTTGACAGAGCTGCAGCAGCAGCGCACGGAGGTGCAACGGCAGCAACAGCAGGCCGAGCAGGACATCGCGCAGGCGCGCGAGCGGGAAACCCAGCTGCAGGCCATCTACATTGGCAGTGGCGGCGCCCAACTGGAAGTGCTCCGGCAACGCATCGACGCACAGCAGGTGCTGTTGGACCAGAAGCGCGAGCGGGCCGCACACTACCGTCAGATCGCCGCCGGACTGGATCTCCCGGTCCCTACGGATGATGCGACATGGCATGACAACCAACGAGCGCTGGCCGAACTGCGCGACGCCCAGACACAGGCATCCCAGCAACAGCGCAGTGCCGCTTGGGAGGCCGGCGCACGCTGGCAGGCGCTGGACAACGACCGGAAGAGGCTGGCCGCCGAACTGGCGCAGGCACGCCGCCATACCACGTCCAATGTCCCGGTAGCCCAGCAGATGTTTCGCCTCGAGATGGCCAATCATCTGCAACTGGACGAGAACGACCTTCCCTTCCTAGCCGAACAGGTGCAGGTCCTACCTGAGCATGCGCAATGGCGCGGCGCGATCGAGCGTGCCTTGGGCAGCGACCGCCTGCGCCTGATCGTGCCCGCGGCACGATTCGCGCAGGCCTTGGCCTGGATCAACAGCCGGGACAACAAGCTACATGTGCGCCTGCTAGATGCGCAACCATCCGCACGGGCACCCTCGTTCTTCGCTGACGGGTTCGCGCGCATGCTGGAGTACGCCCCCGGCCCGCACCGCGACGCCGTGAAGGCCTTGGTCTCAGGAAAGGATCGCCATTGCGTAGCCGACACACAGGCGCTACACCGCACAGCACATGCGATGACCGTGCAGGGCGGTCTCTCCGGAAGTGGCGGACGATTCGAAAAACAGGACCAGAAGCCACTGGACCGCGACTGGATGACCGGTTTCGATAACCGTGACCGGGTGCAGCAGCTGGAGCGATCAGTGCGCGAAAATGCCGAGGACACTGCCAGGGCCGACACTATAAAGCACGACGCGGTCCAGTGTGCCGAGACCACCGAGCGTGGCCTGCAGCTGATCACCCAGTTGCAAGCGATGCGTCTGGAGGACTTCGATCATGGCCGGATTGAACAGGAACTGCAGCACCTGATTTCCCAGCTGCAAGAGCTGACGTCCCCCAGCTCCAAGATTGAACACGCGCGCCTGGCCCTGGAAGCAGCCCAGGCGCATACGCGGATGAAGCTGGATGAACGCGCGGCCTTGACCGCCTCATCCGCGCAGTTCGAGAAGGACATCGCCGCAGCTGCGCAGCAGATGGACGCAGCTCGCACCAGTATCCAGGCGCCACTGGACAGTCAGCAACGGCAACGTGCAGCTGCTCACTTCACCGCTCCCCTGGCTGCCGATCCACACGCGTTGGATGCCCAGGAGCGTGTCGCCAGCCAGCGTATGGCCGATGAGGTCAAACGCAGTTCGACACGCCTGAACACCCTGACCCAGGCGCTCCTGCGCGAGCTGGCCGCCGCCAAGGCGCAAGATACCGGTGCGCTGAGCGAGGCCGGGATCAGCGTGGAGGATGTTCCGGCCTATCGCGCCCGATTGACCACCTTGGTGGAAGAAGCCCTGCCCGAGCGGCTGAGCCGCTTCCTGGACTACCTGAACCAGTCCTCCGACCAGGGCGTCACTCAACTCCTCAGCCAAGTGGACATCGAAGTTGCACAGATCGAAGAGCGCATCCACGCGCTCAATACCACGCTGTGCCGGGTCGACTTCCAGCAGGACCGCTATCTGCAACTTGAGCCCCAGCGCGTGGAGCACGAGTCATTACGCACATTGCAGAAGGCACGGCAGTACCTGCGAGCGGCACAGTTGAAGGACGACGAAGGCGAAGCCCACTATGAAGCGTTGGCGCAGGTCGTCGCGCTGCTGCGCGACGCCGCCGAACGGCGCAAGACCCAGGGCGCGCTGGCTCTGCTCGACCCGCGCTACCGCCTGCGTTTCGCAGTGCTGGTCTGCGAGCGCGGCAGCGGACGCATCATTGAAAAGCGGACCAGTTCCCAAGGAGGCAGCGGTGGTGAGAAAGAGATCATCGCCAGTTACGTACTGACGGCATCGCTGAGCTACGCACTGTGCCCATTGGGCAATGAACGCCCTCTGTTCGCCACCGTGGTGCTGGACGAAGCGTTCTCCAAGAGCTCGCACGCGGTGGCCGGCCGCATTGTGCGGGCACTTCACGAATTCGGCCTGCACCCGTTGTTCGTTACCCCGAACAAGGAACTTCGCCTGCTGCGCAACCATACGCGTTCGGCCATCGTGGTCCACCGGCGGGGCCGCCAATCGACCCTGACATCGCTGAGTTGGCAGGCGCTGGAGGATCACGCCCAGGTACGGCGGGCCGCAGAGGCCCTCCGCAGATGAAAACGCCTGAACAGATTAGCCTCTTGCTGGCGCGCCAGTGGGAAAAAGCGCAGGCCCGCGTGGACCTGACACTTGATGCCGCCGCGTGGCCACGGATCGTAGAGATCCCGCAACCCACGCCACTGCAGCTGGAACGGGACACCTCCGTCGTGCGTGCGCATCTCCAGCACTGGCGTAGCGTTGCTGTAGGCCACGTACGCTGGCAGCCACGCCGCTACCGCAGCGTCGCATCTGCCATCGAGCTGCCGGTCGCGTGGGAGTTCGCCAGCCTGCAGGAATGGGCGGCGGCGGCCGGCGCCGACGTCCAGCTCCAAGCGCAGCGGTTGCAGTTCCTGCAGCAGCATGCCCCCCAGGATATGCGCGGGCTGCTGGCGCGCCGCCGCGCCCTATGGCGCGAACGCAGCGACGAAGACGTAGTTCGCGCGTGCGCGGTGGCGGCACTGCTAACCCCGGGTATCGCCCAAGGGCAGCCACTACGGTCGCTGGCCCTCGGCGGCATGGACACGAAGTTCCTCGAACGCCACCAGGGCCTGGTCACTGCCCTGCTCGACCAGCGCTTCGACAACCAGGCCAGTGCGCAGGGCCTGGCTGCCTTCCTCGGTGGCCAGGACTGCGGCGAACACTGGCTGCGGGTGGTGCCGCTGACAGCGGGGCTGCTGCCCTTCGACCAGATCCGGGTGCGAGCCAGTGAGCTGATGCACGCGCCGCTGCCCGGCACACGGCTGCTGCTGGTCGAAAACGAGCACTGCGTTCACTTGCTGCCGGCACTGACCGATACCGTGGCTGTGCTCGGTTCAGGCCTGGATCTGGGATGGCTACAGGCTCCCTGGCTGCGTGGCCGCGCAGTGTGCTATTGGGGAGACATGGACAGCTGGGGCCTGCTGATGCTGGGCCGCGCGCGCCTGCACCTGCCGGAACTGCAGCGCGTACTGATGGACCGCCCCATGTTCGATCGCTACTGCGCGGCACTGGCAGTGAAGGAGCCGGTTCCCACCGATTCCACCCCACCCTTGGGACTGGACCAAGACGAGCAGGCGTTCCATCGCCATCTACTCATGCAACCGAAGGGGCGGATCGAACAAGAGCTTCTGCCCCGCGAGGCTGTGCTGTTGGCATTGCAGGCCTGGGGAGCGACGCACGGGGCGCAGTGATCGGTGTGTTACAGCCTCCCGCCGGCGTCGCCCTCGGGCTCCAGCGCCTTCACCAGCACTGCGGCCTGCGTGCGGCTGTGGCATTCGAGCTTCTTCAGGATCGCGGTGACATGCACCTTCACCGTGTTCTCGGCCAATCCCAGCGTATAGGCAATCTGCTTGTTGAGCAGGCCATCGGCCAGGCACAGCAGCACGCGGAACTGCTGCGGGGTCAGCTGGGCCAGGCGGCTGGCCAGCAGGGCGTCGGCCTCGGAGCGTTCGGCGGCCATCGCCGGGAACCACAGTCCGCCGTCCAGCACCGCCTGCACGGCCTCGCCAATGGTCTCGGCCGGGGCCGACTTCGGGATGAAACCAGCCGCGCCGAACTGCTGCGCGCGGCGGATCACACGGGGGTGATCGTTGGACGAGAGGATCACCACCGGGATGTCCGGATGCGAGCCGCGCACGTGCAGCAGCGCGGAAAAGCCGTGCGCGCCGGGCATGGTCAGGTCGAGCAGCACCAGGTCCACGTCCGGGTGCGCGTCGAGGGCTTCGGCCAATGCCTCGGCGCTGGCGACCTCGCGCACCTGCGCCAGCGGCAGGCTCTGCCGCAATGACTGCACCACCGCCGAACGCAGCAGCGGGTGGTCATCGGCGATCAGGATGGTGTATTCGCTCATGCCGCCATTGTACGGGCAGGCCGTCGCCTCAGCGCCCTGCCGGCTCCACGCTGCTGCGCCAGGCATCGAGGAACTGGCGGCGCTTGAGCGCATCCAGGTACACCAGCAGGCCCGGGCCCAGCTGGATCGGGCGGCGGCTGCGGCCGGGCGCATCGTCGCCACGTGCGCTGCCGGTGACGATCGGCATCAGCCGTGCCTCGCGTGACAGCACCTGCTGGCCACGCGGCGACAACAGGTAGTCGAGGAAGCGCCGGGCTTCTTCCGGGTGTGGGCCGGTGCGTGGAATCACCGCGGTACGCAGTACCACCAGCGTGTAGTCCTCAGGCTCCACAATCGCCAGCGGAGCACCCGCGTCGATGCGCGCCTGCGCGTAAGAGCCGAGCACGTTGTAGACCAGCGACAGCTGTCCGCTGGCCACCTTGTCCAGCAGCACGCCGGTGCGCTCCTCCCGCACCACATCGTTGTCGCCCAGCGCGCCCAGCAGCGCACCGGCGATGCTGCCACGCTGCGCATCCTGCGTTGACAGCAGGTAGCCGACGCTGCTGCGTTCGATGTCATAGGTGCCGACCCTGCCGCGCAGCGGTGCGCCTTCGGCGCGCAACCGGTCCAGCAGTTGCCGGCGCGTGTGCGGCACCCTCGCAGCCGTCAGCGCGCGGGTGTTGTAGACCATCACCACCGGCTCATAGCTGATGCCGAATGCCTCGTTGCGCCACTGCGCCCAGGCCGGCAGCGCGGCGGTCTGAGCGGAGCGGTGCGGCAGTGCATGACCATCGTTGACCAGCTTGGTCTGCAGGTCCATGCCACTGGAGATCAGCAGGTCCGGCGATGCCGGTCCGCCGCGGTCGTGCAGGTACCGCGCGTACAGGTCCTGGGTGATGATGTCCTCGTACACCACTTCGGTGCCCGGGTGCAGCCGCTGGTAGTCGGCGATGACCACCGCGAACACTTCGATGTCGGTGGTGCCGTGGATGCGCAGCTGCGCCGTGGTCTTTGCCTGTGCGGGAAAACGGCGCACATCGCCTGGCGCAGCCAGCACCGGCAGGGCCAGCAGCAAGGCAACGGCAGCAGTGAACAGGCGGATCATGGACTGCTCCGGGGCAGGCGGATGGTGGCGATCAGCCCGCCCTGAGGACGATTGCTGAGGTCGATGCGGCCACCGTGGCTGTCGACCACACGCTTGACGATGGCCAGGCCAAGCCCGGCGCCGCCGGACGGCGCGCCCTCGCCACGGGCGAAGCGCTCGAACACGCGTTCGGCATCGGCGGCGGCAATGCCGGCACCGTGGTCGGCGATGGTCAGCACGGCCTGCCCGCCTTCCACGGTCAATGCGATCTGCAACGGCCCATCACCACCGTACTTCAACGCGTTGTCGACCAGGTTCTTGATCGCCTCGCGCAGCAGCAGCGCATCGCCATGCACCTGTACCGGCTCGGCAGTCATCGCCAGCTGCACGCGCGGCGCCGGGCCGGCCTGCGGCAGCGCTTCATGCAGGGCCTGGTGCACGGTCTCGGCCAGATCCACTGCAGCAAAGCGCTGCAGATGCGAACGATGGATCACGCTGGCATCGCTGAGCAACTGATTCAACAACCGGCTCATGTGGGTGGCGTTGCGCTCGATCGCCTGCAGGCTGCGCCGCATGTCTTCGGGATCGTCGTCATCCAGCGCCAGCTGTGCCTGCGCACGCAATGCCGCCAACGGCGTACGCATCTGGTGCGCGGCCTCGGCCATGAACGCGCGCAAGGTCTCGTTGCTGCTGGACAGGCGTTCCATGAAGCGGTTCAACGCCGCCACCATCTGGTCCATCTCGCGCGGTACACGGGCATCCAGCGGCTTCAGGTCAGAGGGCTCGCGGCGTGACAGCTCGCGTTCCACCCGCACCAATGGCCGGAATGCGCGATGCACGCCAAAGGCCACCAGCGCCAGCAGCAGGCCGGACAGCACACCGATCGCCAGCAGTGCGCGGTTGACCATGTCCTGCGCGACCGCTTCACGCGCACGCCGGGTCTGGCCGACCTGCACCTGTACTTCGCCCTGCGCCGAGGCGGCGGCGAAACTGCGGCCGACCACCACGAAGCGCACGGTCTCGCCACTGTACGCCGCATCAAACAGCTGCGGTTGCGTGCCGGGCCGGCGCGGCGGCGCCGGCAGGTCGCCATAGCCGGTGATCAGGTTGCCACGGCTGTCGGCGACCCGATAGAACACGCGGTCTTCCGGGGCCATCGCCAGCAGGTCCAGCGCCGCATAGGGCAGATCGACCTGCCATTGGCCATCGACCAGGGCCACCGAATCGGCAATGGACAACGCCGAGGACACCAACAGGTGATCGTAGGAACGGTTGGCGGCGCGCTGGCCATAGCCGCGCGCGGCAAACAGCAGAGCCACCGCGAACACCGCCAGCAACGCGCCGAGGTAGAGCAGCAGCGTGCGCCGCAGCGAGCCCGGTGCGGCGTTCGCGGTCCGCGCGTCAGCCATCGGCGTCGGCGCTGTCATCACTGGCTTCCAGCAGGTAGCCAACGCCGCGCACCGTGGTGATGCGCAGCGGTGCACCTGCCAGCTTCTTTCTCAGGCGCCCCACATACAGCTCGATGGCATTCGGGCCGGCTTCATCGTCGAAGCCGAACAGGCCATTGCCTATCTCATCCTTGCCGACCACCTGGCCGAGGCGGCCGACCAGAATCTCCAGCAGGCGGTACTCGCGGTTCGGCAGTTCGATCGGTTCGCCGTCGAGGCTGACCCGGTGCGCGGCATTGTCGAACTGGAAGCCACCGATCTGCACCACTTCGCTGGCCTGGCCGCGCGCGCGTCGCAGCAGCACGCGGCAGCGCGCTTCGAACTCGCGGAAATCGAACGGCTTGCCCAGGTAATCGTCGGCGCCGACGTCCAGCGCCTGCACACGGTCTTCGATGCCGTCGCGCGCGGTCAGCATCAGCACCGGTGTGCTGTCGCCGCGCTCGCGCATGCCGGCCAGCACGCGCAGGCCATCGAGCTTGGGCAGGCCGATATCCAGAACCACCAGGTCGAAGCTCTGGTAGCGCAGCACGCTGGCGGCCGCCAGGCCATCGGCCTGCCAGTCCACGGCGTGCCCACTGCGGCGCATGCGGCGGATGATCGCATCGGCCAGATCCGGGTTGTCTTCGACCAGCAGCAGGCGCATGGGCACGGGGGTGGGAGGGGAAACGAATGCTACCGCATGCCGCCGCCGCGCTTGCCGGGCGTGGCCCAGTGAGCGCAGTGGCCGGTTTTACGCTGCACCGCACAATCCGTTGACAGGACGATGACAGCTACGGCAACCCAGACTGCGGCCGCGCACCGTCCGGTGCCCACGATTGCCGCGCGCCTGGCGCGCACCTGGGAGGGTTTGTGGAATTCACGTTTGCCTGGCGGCGCCCTGCCGCCATGATGGCGCTGGCTGCCCTGTCGGCGCCGGCCTTTGCCGCCGAAGACGATCGTCCGGTCACGGCTTCGCTCGGAGGCCGCCTGCACCTGGACTTCGCCACCTTCGACAACGACAACCGCGGTACGCCGAACAAGGATGACACCGAGATCCGCCGTGCCTGGGTCGATGTGTCCGGCAAGTTCTTCGTGGTCGACTACAAGCTGGAAGCCGATTTCTCCGGCGACCGCGTCGAGGCCAAGGACGTGTACCTGGCACGCAGCTTCGGCAAGGCCGGCAAGCTCACCGTGGGCCAGTTCAAGCAGTACTTCTCGCTGGATGACCGCACCAGCTCCAACTACGGCAGCTTCCTGGAGCGCGGCAACGCCGGCACCACGCTGGCGCCGCTGTATCGCCTGGGCGCATCGTGGCAGGCCAACCCCGGCGACTTCACCTGGGCGGCCAGCATCTACAGCCTGGAAAGCATCGACGCCTGGCAGGTGAAGGGCCGCGCCGCCGGTGGCCGCGTCACCTGGGCGCCCTCGCCCAGCGATGGCGACGTGCTGCACCTGGGCCTGTCGCTGGCCCGTGAGGCCTACGACAACCCGGGCGCCAACGGCGTCCCGGGCCTGAAGATCCGCCCGCGCCCGGCCGGCCACCTGTCCGACGAGAGCCGCCTGACCCTGGTCGACTTCTCCGCTGGCCGCGATACCGACGTCAACAAGTGGTCGCTGGAATACGCGCAGGTGCGCGGCCCGCTGTCGTGGCAGGGCGAGTTCAGTGGTGCCACCTTCGATGACGGCGCGCAGCGCGGTGACGTGATGGCCGCCTACGGCATGCTCAGCTGGTTCGTCACCGGCGAAAGCCGCGCCTACGACCGCAAGACCGGCCGCTTCGCGCGGGTGAAGGACATCCGCCACAAGGCCGGTGCCTTCGAAGTGGCACTGCGCTACGACCAGATGTGGGGCGCACAGCACCTCGACGGTGCAGCCGACCTGCGCCGCGGCAGCACCGAAGCGTGGACGCTGGGTGGCAACTGGTACCTGCGCGACAACCTGCGCTTCATGCTCAACGTGATCGAAAGCCGCAACCGCGACCGCCTCGCCGGGATCACGGTGGACCGCACGCGTGCGGTCACCGGCCGCCTGCAGTACGACTTCTAGACCTGATGCTCCGGGCATGCCGCCCGGGCCCCTTCCACTCCCCCACGTCCTGTTTTCGCAAGGAGTCCGCAGATGATGCTGAGCATCCTCGGCTTTGGCATGGTCATTACGTTCATGTACTTGATCATGAGCAAACGCCTGTCGCCGCTCGTCGCCCTGATCACCATCCCCATCCTGTTCGCGCTGATCGGCGGCTTCGGCGCCAACATCGACGAGATGATGCTGGAGGGCATCAAGAAGATCGCGCCGACCGGTGTGATGCTGATGTTCGCCATCCTCTACTTCGGGGTGATGATCGACGCCGGCCTGTTCGATCCGCTGGTGCGGGTGATCCTGCGCTTCGTCAAGGGCGATCCGATGAAGATCGTGCTCGGCACCGCGGTGCTGGCGATGCTGATCTCGCTGGACGGTGATGGCTCGACCACCTACATGATCACCGTCTCGGCGATGCTGCCGCTGTACCAGCGGCTGGGCATGAACGCGCTGAACATGACCTGCGTGACCATCCTCGCCGGCGGCGTGATGAACCTGACCCCGTGGGGCGGCCCGACCGCCCGCGCGGCCACCGCGCTGCACGTGGACCCGGCCGATGTGTTCGTGCCGCTGATCCCGTCGATGGTGATCGCCTGTGCCGGCGTGCTGCTGCTGGCCTGGTACCTGGGCCTGAAGGAACGCCGTCGCCTCGGCGTGGTGACCCTGCCCAAAGGTGGCAGCTGGATGGACAACAGCGTGTCCGACGACAGCAATGCGCTGCCGACCGTGGAAGACGCCGAGGACATCAAGCGCCCGAAGCTGCTGTGGGTGAACCTGGCCCTGACCGTGGCGCTGATGACCGCGCTGATCATCGGCGTGCTGCCGATGCCGGTGCTGTTCATGGTCGGCTTCGCCATCGCCCTGGTGATCAACTACCCGAACCTGGCCGAGCAGCGCCGCCGCGTGGTCAACCACGCCGGCAACGTGCTGTCGGTGGTGTCGCTGATCTTCGCCGCAGGCATCTTCACCGGCATCCTCAACAACACCGGCATGGTCGAGGCGATGTCGCACAGCTTCCTGGCGGTGATCCCGGAATCGTGGGGCCCGTACCTGGCGGTGATCACCGCAGTAGCGTCGATGCCGTTCACCTTCTTCATGTCCAACGACGCGTTCTACTTCGGCGTGCTGCCGATCCTGTCCGAGGCCGCCGGCAACTACGGCATCACCCCGGTGGAGATGGCGCGCGCCTCGCTGGCCGGCCAGCCGGTGCACCTGCTCAGCCCGCTGGTGCCGTCCACCTACCTGCTGGTTGGCCTGGCCAAGGTCGAGTTCGCCGACCACCAGAAGTTCACCCTGAAGTGGGCTATCGCCATCTCGATGCTGCTGATGGTCGGCAGCCTGCTGTTCGGCCTGTACCCGCTCGCGGCCTGATCCCTTACCAAAGGAGCCTTCTGCAATGACGCTTCGAATCGCTTACGTCACCAGCGGCATGGGCAGTGTCGGTACTGCCATCTGCCAGAGCCTGGCCCGCAGCGGCCACACCGTGGTCGCCGGTTGCGCGCCGAACTCACCGCGCAAGGCCAACTGGCTGCGCGAGCAGCGCGAACAGGGCTTCGACTTCATCGCCTCCGAAGGCAACGCGACCGACTGGGCCTCGACCAGCGCGGCGTTCGCCAAGGTCCGCGCCGAAGTCGGTGAAGTGGACGTGCTGGTCAACAACTCCGGTGGCAGCCGCGACCTGCTGTTCCGGCAGATGACGGTGGAAGACTGGAACGCGGTGATCGCCTCCAACCTCAATGCGCTGTTCAACCTGACCAAGCAGGTGGTGGACGGCATGGCCACGCGGGGCTGGGGCCGCATCATCAACATCGGTTCGGTCAGCGCCCACAAGGGCCAGATCGGCCAGGTGAACTACGCCACCGCCAAGGCCGCGATGCATGGTTTCAGCCGTGCGCTGGCCGCCGAAGTGGCCTCACGCGGGGTCACCGTCAACACGCTGTCGCCGGGCTACATCGCCAGCCAGGCGATCAGCAGCTTCCCGCCGGACGTGCTGGACCGGCTGGCCGCCTCGGTGCCGGTGCGACGCCTGGGCCGTCCGGAAGAAGTGGCCGGCCTGTGCGCATGGCTGGCCTCGGACGAAGCCTCGTACGTGACCGGCGCCGATTATCCGGTCAACGGTGGCCTGTACATGGGTTGAGCCCGTCTCCAGGCAGCGCGTGGACCGCCTCCCCCACGGAGTGCGCGGGGCCGGTGAACCTTCGTTCGCGAGGGGGATCCGGCCCCTTTTTGTTTCTGCATTTCTGAGACGCACTTCCCGATGCATCGGCAGAACCGGTGCTATACCTGCCAGCGCTTGCCGCGCCCAATGGACGAACGGCTGACATCGCGGATCAAGGAGGTTGGCATGCGTGCAATGCTGATTGCGCTTCTTGCGGTCGCCGCCACGTCACTGGCGGCAACCCCACCCGCTGCCACTGCAGAAGAGGCGGACTCAACCTGGCGGCTCGTGGAGCGCTGGTCCTTGCAGCTGGCACGCTCTGACCTTGTCGCGCAGCTGTCACCACTGGCTCCGGCCGGCTCGCGTTCGGAAGCAGGAAGGGGCCGGGGCGACAGCGCCACCATCGATCTGGCGCCGTTCGTGGTCGCTGGGAGGATCAGGGCACCTTCTGGCCAGATCTACAGCGATGCGTCGGGGCGAATCATCAAAGGCATTACGCTGTCGCTGGGCGGCGCCTGCATCTCGCGAAAGCAGATGGGTCGTCGCTACCCCGACTTCAACGTCCTTTCCGTCCCGTCAGGGCATAGTCTGGACGAGTCGACGGTGTTCGGCACGGTACTGAACGGCATCCAGATCGGGTTCTCATTCTCCGAACATGATCGTGACTGCATGGACCAGCTCAAATTCAGGTGGCCCGGTGAGCGCTTCTGATTCTCTCCGGCATACCACCATGACGAACAGGTTGCAGGACACGCACCACTGTCCTGCACCGTTCGTTGGTTTTCCGTAAAGAAGGTTTCATGTTCCGTTCGCATAGTGGCCATGCACCGCGCACGCGTGCCGGTGACCACCCCCAATGCAACGGACCACCATGCAGACCCGACACCTGACGATCGCCGTGGCGATCGCGCTCTCCGCCGCCGCCAGCGCCCATGCCGCCACCGCCGCCGATGCCGGCGCCAGCACCGATGCCGCGCTGAGCGCGCAGACGCTGGATACCGTCTCCGTGATCGGCCAGGGCGAGACCCGCCAGGTGCAGCGCATCACCACCGTCGACAAGCAGGTGCTGCCGCCGGGCACCAGCGGCCAGAAGATCCTCGACCGGCTGCCGGGCGTGTCGGTGCAGTCCAACGATGCCTTCGGCGCCAACGAAGAATCGCAGACCATCAGCCTGCGCGGCTTCGACAAGAGCCGCCTCGGCTACACGCTGGACGGCATCCCGCTGGGCGACAACAGCTACGGCAACTACAACGGCCTGAGCATCGCCCGCGCGATCATCGCCGAGAACCTGGCCGGTGCCGAACTGTCGCAGGGCATCGGTTCGCTGGGCGTGGCCTCGACCAGCAACCTGGGCGGCACCATCCAGTACTTCTCGATGGACCCG
The DNA here is from genome assembly GCF_056482945.1 of Stenotrophomonas sp. 62841_Sma. Lineage (NCBI taxonomy): Bacteria > Pseudomonadati > Pseudomonadota > Gammaproteobacteria > Lysobacterales > Lysobacteraceae > Stenotrophomonas > Stenotrophomonas sp. 62841_Sma. The sequence goes on from NZ_CM151224.1 coordinate 4,012,768, forward strand.
TCCACCGAATTCGGAGGCCGCGCCAGCGTCACCGTTGGCGACAACAGCCAGCGCCGTGGCTACCTGCGCGTGGATACCGGCGACATCAACGGCTTCTCGGCCTACGTGTCCGGCGTGCACCAGGACCAGGACATGTGGGCTGCGCCGTACCAGAACCAGACCACCCGCCAGTTCAACGCCAAGGCGGTGTGGAACGTGGGCGACCATCGTTTCGGTGCGTTCGTGGCCACCTCGCGCGCCAGCCAGGCCAACTACGCCTACCTGTCCAAGGACATGCTGGCACGTGGCCTGGGCTATGACTGGAACATCTACGCGCCGGACTGGGATCGAGCCGTGGCTGCTGCGTACTGCGCGCAGGGAACTCTGGACCGCAGCAAGTGCAAGTTCAGCGGTGGCGTCACCAGCATCGACGATGCGTACTACCAGAGCCGTGCACTGCGTGACGACAACCTGTACTCGGTGGATGCCGACCTGCGCCTGGGTGAGCAGGGTCGCCTGAAGCTGCTGGCCTACCACCACGACAACCGTGGCCAGGGCCACTGGTGGGCACCGGGCCAGCCGTCCTACCCGGGCACCGACAAGATGCTGCCGATCTCGATCCGCAGCACCAACTACACGATCAACCGCGATGGCCTGACCGCCGCACTGTCGTGGACGGTGGGCATCCACGAGCTGGAAGCCGGCCTGTGGTACGAGCAGAACGACCACAACGTTTCGCGCAACTTCTACTACATCAGCGGCCCGTTCCTGGACGACCTGTACCTGAAGAACCCGGACCGCCTGCTGTTCAACCAAGACTTCGACATCCGCACGCGCCAGTTCTACGTTCAGGACCGCATGCGCTTCCTGGACCAGCGCCTGACCGTGGACGTGGGCATCAAGAGCCCCAACACCCGCATGCGCGCCACCGCCAACCCCGGCGTGGAAACCAGCATCGCCTCGGGCACGCTGACCGCCAAGGAATCGGTGCTGCCGCAGGTGGGCGTAGGCTTCAAGCTCAACGCCAACAACGAGCTGTTCGCCTCCTACGCCGAGAACATCGCCGCCTTCGTCGGTGGTGGCAGCGGCGGCCCGCTGCAGGTGTCACCGGAATCGTTCGCGGCCAGTGCCGGGCTGGAGCCGGAGAAGTCCAAGAGCCTGGAAGCCGGCTTCCGTACCTTCGGCGAGAAGTACCAGGCGTCGATCGCGGGCTACAACGTGAAGTTCGACAACCGCCTGCTGTCGCTGAACCCGTGCTCGAGCATCGAAGTCGGCACGCGTCCGGAGTGCGTGACGCGCTTCATCAACGTCGGTTCGGTGAAGAGCTACGGCGCGGAACTGACCTTCATCCTCAAGCCGATCGACGGCCTGCAGTGGTACAACGCGCTGTCCTGGAACAAGACCACCTACGAGGACGACTACCTGTCCGGCGGCGCGGTGGTGCCGGTGGCCGGCAAGATCACTGTGGATACGCCGCAGCGCATGGCCTCCAGTGAAATCAGCTGGAACCGCGATGGCTTCTTCGCCAGCCTGCGTGCCAAGTACACCGGCAAGCGCTACTACACCTACACCAATGACCAGTCGGTGCCGGGCGTGACCACCTTCGACGCCGGTGCGGGCTACGATTTCGGCCCGGGCCTGGGCCTGCGTAACGTGCGGGTGTCGTTGAACGCGACCAACCTGACCAACAAGCGCTATGCGGGCCAGTTGAGTTCGTTCGCACCGACCGATCCGGAGGGCAAGCGCTATGCGATCCATGCGAGCGCGCCGCGGCAGCTGTTCATGACGGTGGCGGCGGAGTTCTAAGTCGAAAGCGGGCGCTGCGGCGCATCGAGTGTTCCTGCATGGCGCGGGTAGGCAGGCCCATGCAGGACACGCCGTAAACCCGTCCGTGGGGGCTCGATGGCGCCATCCATGGCGCCAACGGTCCTGCATGGGCCTGCCTACCCGCGCTGGACAGTTCCCCGCGCCGGCGCGGAGGCAATTGAAAGCAAGAGCAAAAGCAAAAGCAAAGAGCCGGGCACTGCCCGGCTCTTTGCTTTTCAAGCTTTTCAAACGCAATCCCTCTGGTGGATTGCTGGCCGTCTCGCAGGAAATTGTCTGGAGCGGGGGGCTTGCGCTGGCCAGGACCGTCCACGGCACGGATGCCGTGGCCGAGCCTACAGGGACGTACTTGCGGCGTGTCCTGGCCGGCGCAAGCCCCCCGCTCTCTCCGATATCAATCAAGACGCCACAAGCCGCCAACGCATTTCATTCCGGCGCCAGCTGGTCCATCCGTATCCGGTTGGCGAACAGCGAGAACGCCAGCATCCCGGCCAGGCCGTTCGCCCGGCTCATCCAGTGCGGCAGCCAGCGCGGCGGCTTCAGCACCCCCGCATCGAACAACGGCGCGAACGCGATCGCATCGGTCAGGCTCATCTTGCCCGCGAACAACCAACGGCAGACCTGCAACCGGTCCTCGGCCAGCATGTGGCGGAAGAACGTGTGCACCGACACCAGGCCGCGCAGGTACACCGTGTCCTTGGTGAAGGCCAGGCCGCCACTCGGCGGTACCCCACGGAACACGCGCTGTGCCGAGGCGAAGCTCTCCTCCGCGTTCTGCCCGGCATCGCAGAAATAGCGGAACACTTCGATGAAATCAGCACCTTCGCGGGCCATCGCAATCGCTTCGGTACGCAGGCTGATGCGCTTGAGGCGCTCGATGTCGATGCTGCCGGTGATCTGCTCGGCAAAGGTGGCCAGCCCTTCCTGGGTTGCCGTCACCCGCGGCGAGGACAGTGCCAGGCTCGGCAGCACCGGCTGCTCGCGGCCGTTCAGGGCGGTCAGCGAATGCACGAGCGCTTCATGGTGGAACAGCTGCGCGCGGTCGTAGGCACTGAAGCGCGCACTGGTGCGCAGGCGGATGCGGGTCGGGCCGGCGGCGGCCTTGGACACCAGCTCCGGGTCGAGCTGTACCTGGATGATGCGCGATTCGAAGAACGCGTCCAGATCGTTCTGCAGCTGCAGTTGCAGCGCGATGGCCGAGACCGGCACCTGTTCTTCCGGCGCCAGCAGTTCGTGGTCCAGTTCGGCGGCGATCTGGATGAAGTGGCGTGCTGCTTCGCGCGTGCTCGGGCCATTGCCCGGCAGCGGCTGCTCGGGGGCGCCGAACAGCTGCACAGAACAGGTATCGACTGCAGCGGTGCCCAGCCCTTCCAGCAGCTGTGCGGCCAGGTCCCAGCTCTGTGCCGACTGCCGCACGTAGTGGCCCAGCGGATGGCTGTCGTCACAGTCGGCGGCGATCGCGGCCAGCGCGCGGCGTTCTTCGCTGAAGTCCAGCTTCGGGTAATCCACCTTCGGCAGTACCGGCTGGCCACGCGCCACGCTGTCCAGGAACGGTGCCTGCACCGTGGCTGGCCAGCTGGTCAGGCCCAGCAGGCGGATGCCTCCCACGGCCTCGACCAGGCGCGCATCGAGCGCTGCATGGTGGGCCACGTCACGGTCCAGCGTCGCAGTCGGTTCCATGCGCGGACTATAGCGCCCTGCCCGCACGTTGGTAGGTGCAATGGATCGGGTAGCTGCCAACCTTGGTTGGCATCCGCCGAAGGCGGGCTTCGGATACATCCGTGCCAACCAAGGTTGGCACCTACCAGGAGCGGGCAGAGACGGGCTTCGGATACATCCGTGCCAACCAAGGTTGGCACCTACCAGGAGCGGGCAGAGGCGGACTTCGGATACATCCGTGCCAACCAAGGTTGGCATCTACCAGGAGCGGGCAGAGGCGGGCTTCGGATACATCCGTGCCAACCAAGGTTGGCACCTACCAGGAGCGGGCAGTTGGCATCCACCCGAAGCAGGCAGAGGCGGGTTTCATTGCAGGGGTCAGAGCCCATTGCGGTGCAATGGGATCCGACCCCGTGATACCGATCAACGCCTGCGCGGCTTGCCGGCCGGGCGGAACTGCTGGCCCTTGCCCTTCTTGCCGCCGCGTTCCTGCGCGGTTTCGGCCTGGCGCACCGCCAGCTTGGCGGCGGCGGCGGCCACTTCTTCCTTCAGCTTGAAGTAGTTCAGCAGCCGGCTCTCTTCAATCTCGCCGGCCTCGATCGCTGCACGCACGGCACAGCCCGGCTCCTGCTGGTGCTTGCAGTCGTTGAAACGGCACTGTGCGGCCAGCGCTTCGATGTCCGCGAACCCACCCTCGGACAGGGTCTCTTCGCCGGTCGGCTTCAGCTCGCGCATGCCCGGGGTGTCGATCAGGCAGGCGCCGGTCGGCAGCGGCATCAGCGCGCGGTGCGTGGTGGTGTGGCGTCCGCGCGAATCGTTGGCGCGCACCGCGTTGGTCTTCATCCGCTGCTCGCCCAGCAGGGTGTTGGTCAGCGTGGACTTGCCGGCACCGGAGGAACCGACCAGCACCACCGTGCGGCCCGGGCCCAGCCACGGCTGCAGCACCGCCACGCTGTCGGCATCCAGGCCGTTGATCGCATGCAGCGCGATGCCCTGCATCTCCAGCTCTTCCAGCACCGCCAGTGCGTCTTCGCTGTACTCGGTCTGGTCGGCCTTGGTCAGCACCACCACCGGTTCTGCACCGCCACCACCGACCAGCAGCAGGTAGCGCTCGATGCGGCGCGGATTGAAGTCGGCATCCAGGCCACAGACGATGAACACCGTATCGATGTTGGCGGCGATCACCTGCTGGTGGTAATGCTCGCCGGCCGCACCGCGCTTGATCGCGGTACGCCGCGGCAGCAGGGCGACGATGCGGATGCCATCGAGCAGCACCCAGTCACCCACCGCTGGCCGTTCATGGCTGGGGAAGCGCGGGCGCTGCCATTCCGGCAGGGACTCGGCCTTGATCGACGCATCCGGGCCATCGGCCACCACGTAGTGGGTGCGGTGTTGTTCGATCACCCGTGCCGGGCGGGCCTGCGGATGTGCGGCCATCGCGGCCTGCCAGTCGGCCTGCTGCGCCGGGCCCGGCCAGGGCCAGCCAATGGTCTGCAGGGCGATGAAATCGGGGGTCTGGGTCATCGCCGCCATTCTACCTGTGCCGGCGCCCTGCCAGCCCAGCAATGACGGGCCCGGAGCCCTTGCCATGCATTGCAGCAATTCCGGTAGGATGGAAGCCCCATGCCTTTTGACGGCCCAGCCCCCATGTCCACCAACTCGCCCAAGCCCCTGGCCATCCGCGAGCGCCTTTCCGAAGTGCGCTACGAAATCCGCGGAGAACTGGCGCGGCGAGCCCGGGAGCTGGAGGCGCAGGGCCGCAAGCTGATCAAGCTCAACATCGGCAATCCCGGCGCCTTCGGTTTCCGCGCGCCGGAGCACCTTCAGCGTGCGATCGCCGACGACATGGGCCGCACCGACCCCTACACGCACCAGCAGGGCCTGCCGGTCGCGCGTGAAGCCATCGCCAGCTACTACGCCCGCCGTGGCGCGCCCGATGCGCACCCGGACCGCGTCTTCCTCGGCAATGGCGTCAGCGAACTGATCGACCTGTCGCTGCGTGCGCTGCTCAATCCCGGCGACGAAGTGCTGGTGCCCTCGCCCGACTACCCGCTGTGGTCGGCCTCGACCATCCTCAACGATGGCCGCCCGGTGTACTACCGCTGCGCACCGGAGAACGGCTTCCAGCCGGACCCGAGCGAGATCGAGACGCTGGTGTCCTCGCGCACCCGCGCCATCGTGCTGATCAACCCGAACAACCCCAGCGGCGCCAGCTACCCACGCGAACTGCTGGAGCGCGTGGTGGAGATCGCGCGCCGCCACAACCTGCTGTTGCTGGTTGATGAGATCTACGACCAGATCCTGTACGACGACGCGGTGTTCCAGCCGGTCGCACCGCTGGCCGGTGATCATCCGTGCCTGACCTTCAGCGGCCTGAGCAAGGTGCACCGCGCCTGCGGCTGGCGCGTGGGCTGGGCCCACCTCAGCGGCGATGATGCCCGCCTGGGTGACTTCCGCGCGGCACTGGACCTGTTGGGCGCGCTGCGCCTGTGCGCCAACGTGCCGGGCCAGTACGCCATCGAGGCCGCGGTGAACGGCCCGGACACCATTTCCGAGCTGTGCACGCCGGGCGGCCGCCTGTATGAAACCCGCCGCGCGGTAATCGAGGCCTGCGAAGCCAGCGAGCACCTGTCGCTGGTCGCTCCCGCCGGTGCGCTGTACGCGTTCCCGGCCGTGGTCGGCGCTGCGGCAAAGGGCTTTGACGACCACAACTTCGCGCTGGACCTGATGAACAACGAGGGCGTGCTGGTGGTGCCGGGCTCGAGCTTCAACGTGCCCTACCGCCACCATTTCCGCGTGACCCTGATGCCGGAAGCCTCGGTGATGCGCGATGTATTCGCGCGCATTGACCGTGCCCTGGCCCGCCGTGCCGAGGACGCGACCAAGGTCGTGCCGCTGAAGCCGCGCCGTTCGGTGGCCTGACCTGTGACCCTGTCCTACCTGGCGCTGGGCGATTCGTACACCATCGGTGAAGCGGTTGCAGTCGAAGGCCGCTGGCCGCACCAGCTGGCTGCCGCGCTGCGTGCACAGGGCACTGAGCTGTCCGATCCGCAGACCATTGCGACCACCGGCTGGACCACCGACGAACTCGATGCGGGCATCGATGCGGCCGCGCCGCAGGGGCCGTTCGATTTCGTCAGCCTGCTGATCGGCGTCAACAACCAGTACCGCGGGCGTCCGCTGGACGAATACCGCAGCCAGTTCCAGGCCCTGCTGCAGCGGGCGATCGGCTTCGCTGGCGGTGACGCCGGCCGCGTGTTGGTGCTGTCCTTCCCCGATTGGGGTGCGACCCCGTTCGGCGCCGGCAGTGGCCGCGACCTGGCCGCCATCGAGATCGAGACCGACGAGTTCAACGCGGCTGCCGAGGTGATCAGCACCCAGCAGGGCGTGGCCTTCGTCGACATCACCGATATCAGCCGTGACCACGGTGACGACCCGGCGATGATTGCCGAAGACGGCCTGCACCCTTCGGCGCGGATGTACGCGCTGTGGAGCGCGCGCGCCCTGCCGGTGGCCGCGCACCTGCTTGGCGGCACGGACTGAGGCGATGGACGGCACGCCACGGACTGGCACGCCCCTGCCCTGCACTCCCCTGGCGGCCCCGCAAGCCCGCTTGATCGCCGACGCATTCCGGCCGGCGCAGGCCTGGGGCAGCCGCCGCGACTACTACTACACACGCGGCAAACTTGGCAGCGATCCGCTGTACGACGGCGTGCTGCAGCATCTGCCTGACGATGGGCAGCCGGTGCTGGACCTGGGCTGCGGGCTGGGCCTGTTCGCCCATGTGCTGCGCCAGCGCGGCGGTACCCAGCATTACCTGGGCGTGGACGTGGATGCCGGCAAGATCACCCGCGCGCAACGTGCTGCCGCCGACCTGCAGGACGTGCGCTTCGACTGCGTGGATGTGCAGGCGCCGCTGCCGGCGCAGGCCGGGCACGTCCTGCTGCTGGACGTGCTTCAGTATCTGGACGCGGGCCCACAGCAGGCCCTGCTGCGCGCGGCCAGCGCGCAGGTGGCCCACGGCGGCTGCCTGCTGCTGCGTACACCGCTGGCCACCGGCGATGGCCGCGACCGCACCACACGGGTGGCCGACCGGCTGGCCTGGCTGATCGGCTGGATGGGCACACGACCGCGCCACTATCCCGATCCGCAGGTGCTGCAGGCGACATTGATCGAGGCCGGATTGCAGGTGACGTCGCCCCGGCCGCTGCACGGGCGTACCCCGTTCAACAGCTGGCTGCTGGTGGCGCACCGCATCCGGTAGCGCCGGGCGTGGCCCGGCGCTACCGGTTATCCGGCCGGCAGCTGCGCCTTCAGCCCGCGCTCGTCCAGCGCCTGCAGCACGCGCTCGATGATCACCAGGTTGTGCCCATGGGCGGCACCTTCGTGCAGCAGCACGATCGCGCCCGGGCACAGGTCTGGCAGCAGCCGTGCCAGCACGCCGTCCGGCGTGCAGCCGACGCCGTCGTAGCCGCGCGCGCTCCAGCCTACCCGGACCAGCCCCAACCGCTGCAGCACCGGCGCCACGAACGGATTGGTCATGCCCACCACCGAGCGGTACCAGCGCACCGGCTGGCCGCTTACCGCCTGCAGGGCATGCTGGCAGCCCTCGATCTCGGCGCGCATCGCCGCCGGGCCCAGCCGCCAGAAGCGCGCCTGCGGATGGCTGTGGCTGTGATTGCCCAGGTCATGGCCACGGCGCAGGATCTCCTGCACCAGTTCCGGCTGTGCCAGCGCGCGTTCCCCCACCAGGAAGAAGGTGGCGCGTGCCTGGTGGCGGTCCAGCAGGTCGAGCACGGCGCGGGTTTCCGGACCGGGGCCGTCATCGATGGTCAGCCATACCGTGTTACCGACCTCCGGCAGTCGGCTCAGCACCGGCGCATAGAAGCGGCTGTTGGGCAGGAACACCGGCACCATGAACAATGCGTGGCTGGCCACCATCAGCGGCAGCCCCCACTGCCAGCCGTCCAGGGCCCAGACCAGGATCACGACCAGCTGCGACGCCACCAGCCAGGGCAGCCAGCGCCAGGGGCGGGCCGGGATGCGATGCAATGTTCCTGCGTTGCTCATCCCCCATGATGCCATGGGGGTTAGAATTGATGATTCGAATTCCCGGAACCCCGACGTCCATGTCCCTCGATCCCGCCCTGCGTTCGCGCATCGAATCCATCCTCAACGCCAACCGCGTCGTGCTGTTCATGAAGGGCCAGCCGTCGATGCCGCAGTGCGGTTTCTCGGCCAAGGCCGTGGGCGCCCTGCAGGACCTCGGCGTCGAGTTCGCCCACGTCAACGTGCTGGCCGACCAGGAAATCCGCGAAGGCATCAAGGCCTACGGCGACTGGCCGACCATCCCGCAGCTGTACATCGACGGCGAACTGGTCGGCGGCAGCGACATCGTGCTGCAGATGGCGGCCAGCGGCGAGCTGAGCAGCGTGCTGGGCCTGGCCGCGCCGGACCGTACCCCGCCGAGCATCACCGTCACCCCGGCCGCCGTGGAAATGCTCAAGGGCGCGCTGGCCGATGCTCCGGGCGCTGCCCTGCAGCTGTCCATCGACGCCGGTTTCCAGCCGAACTTCCAGCTGGCCCCGCACGACGAAGGCGCGATTGCCGCCGAGTCCAACGGCCTGCGCGTGCAGTTCGACCTGGCCAGCGCGCGTCGCGCCAACGGCATCACCATCGACTGGGTGGACGACATCCGCGGCAAGGGCCTGGCGATCGACAACCCGAATGCGCCCAAGCCGGTGCAGGAAATCAGCGTGCGCGACGCCGACGACCTGGTGCGTGCCGGCAACATCACCCTGGTGGACGTGCGCCCGGCCGACGAGCGCGCCATCGCAGCCGTCGGCGTACCGTTCAAGAGCTTCGACGGCAACGGCCGCGCCGCGCTGGAAGCCCTGCCGAAGGACACCGCGCTGGCCTTCATGTGCCACCACGGTGGCCGCAGCGCGCAGGCCGCCGAGCAGTTCCGCGCCCTCGGCTTCACCAAGGTGTTCAACGTCACCGGCGGCATCAACGCCTGGTCGGAAGACGTCGACAACGGCGTGCCGAAGTACTGATCGGCACTGAAAAAGGGGACGGAGGGGATTAAGTCGTTTTTGCCATAAACGACTTAATCCCCTCCGTCCCCTTTTTCTTAGCCGGCGAACCCGCCTTCGGCCAGGTAATCCAGTTCTTCCGGCGTGGGGATGCGGCCCAGCACGGCGTTGCGATGCGGGAAGCGACCGAAGCGGCGGATGATGTCGCGGTGCAGTTCGGCGTACTGCAGGTATTCCTTGTCACCCAGCACGTCGAACATCGCCACCGAGCGGTCCTGGTCCAGCGGATCCTCGGAGTGCTCGAACGGCAGGTAGATGAAGGCGCGCAGCTTCGGCACCAGCTGCAGGTCCAGGCCTTCCTCGATGGCACGCATGGCGTAATGCCGGGCCAGGCCATCGGTGGCGTAGGAATGGGCAGTGCCCCTGAAGCAGTTGCGCGGGAACTGGTCCAGCAGCAGCATCAGGGCCAGCGCCCCTTCGGCACTGCCCAGCCAATGCTCGCGCCCGCGCGAAGCGGCGGCGAAATGCTCATCCAGAAACAACTGGCGGAACTGCGCGTCGAACGCGTCGTCGCGGGCGAACCACTTCGCAGGGCCCGCCTCCTTCCAGAATTCCACCACTTGCGCGGCAACGTCCATTACCTACTCCCAGGCCCGGACGCCCCGCGCCCGGCCTTCATCATCATTCGTCGAAGCGCAGGTGGCGGACCGACTTGCCGTTGCGCCGGATAAGCTTAAGCGCCTCGATGCCGATCTGGATATGGTTTTCCACGAACTGGGAGCTGACCTTGGCATCGGAGGCCTCGGTCTTGACCCCGTCCGGGATCATCGGCTGGTCCGAAACCAGCAGCAGCGCGCCGCTGGGGATGTGGTTGGCGAAGCCGGCGGCGAACACCGTGGCCGTTTCCATGTCGATGGCCATGCAGCGCATTGCCCGCAGCCGCTCCTTGAAGGCCTCGTCGTGCTCCCAGACCCGGCGGTTGGTGGTGTAGACGGTGCCGGTCCAGTAATCGTGGCCGAGGTCGCGGATCATGGTCGAAACCGCACGCTGCAGCGCGAAGGCCGGCAGCGCCGGTACTTCCGGCGGCAGGTAGTCGCCCGAGGTACCCTCGCCACGGATCGCAGCGATCGGCAGCACCAGGTCGCCCAGCTGGTTCTTGCGCTTGAGACCACCGCACTTGCCCAGGAACAGCACCGCCTTGGGCATCACCGCCGACAGAAGGTCCATGATGATCGCGGCATTGGGACTGCCCATGCCGAAGTTGATCATGGTGATGCCATCGATGGTGGCACTGGCCATCGGCCGGTCCAGGCCGATGACCGGCGCGCCGGTCAGCTCGGAGAACGTATGCAGGTAGCCGCCGAAGTTGGTCAGCAGAATGTGCTGGCCGAACTGGTCCAGCGGTACGCCGGTATAGCGCGGCAGCCAGTTGTCGACGATTTCCTGCTTGCTCTTCATGGGCAGTCCGGTACGGCGGGGGACCGGGTATTTTCAGCCACCCGGCCGGTGCCGTCGAGCCACCGTCGACAGGCCTGTGAAGAAGGTCACTTGGCAAGCCCGCCGCCTCCGGGCTAGCGTCGACGGTTGGACCAGCTGCAAGGGGAACTGCATGGCATCGACGTTGTTGCGCGCCGGGGTAGCCCTGGCACTGCTTTCATTGAGCACGGCTCCGGCGGTGGGCGCCTCGCGCTTCGTCGCCGATCCCTACCCCAGCACCTACCAGGCGCATCCCGATGCGCCGGTGCTGATCCAGAACGCCACCGTGCTGACCGGCACCGGCCAGCGCCTGGACAATGCCGACGTGCTGCTGCGCGAGGGCCGCATCGTCGCCGTTGGCCGCCAGCTGCAGGCCGATGCCGGTGTCACCCGCATCGATGCGCAGGGCAAGTGGGTCACCCCTGGCCTGATCGACGTGCACTCGCACCTGGGCGTGTACCCCAGCCCCGGCGTCGGCGCGCACAGCGACGGCAACGAGATGACCGCACCGGTCACCGCCAACGTCTGGGCCGAACACTCGGTGTGGCCGCAGGACCCGGGCTTCGCCACCGCGCTGGCCGGCGGTGTGACCAGCATGCAGGTGCTGCCGGGCTCGGCCAACCTGGTGGGTGGCCGCGGCGTGACCCTCAAGAACGTACCCGCGGTGACCTACCAGGCGATGAAGTTCCCCGGTGCACCCTGGGGCCTGAAGATGGCCTGCGGCGAGAACCCCAAGCGGGTCTATGGCGAAGGCAAGGGCGTGACCCCAGCCACGCGCATGGGCAACGTGGCCGGCTACCGCGCCGCCTTCATCGATGCCGCCGACTACATCGCCAAGAACAAGCCGAAGCCGGCCAAGCGCAAGGGCTGGTTCGGCAGCGACAAGGGCGACAGCGCCGGTGATGCCGGCGGCAAGCGCGATCTCAAGCTGGACACGCTGGCCGGTGCGATCGAAGGCGACATCCGCGTGCACATCCACTGCTACCGCGCCGACGAGATGGCCACCATGCTCGATCTGGCCAAGGAATTCGGCTTCAAGGTAGCCGCCTTCCACCACGGCGTGGAGGCCTACAAGCTGGCCGACCGGCTGGCCGCCGACGGCGTCTGCGGTGCGCTGTGGGCCGACTGGTGGGGCTTCAAGATGGAAGCCTTCGACGGTATCCCGGAGAACATCGCGCTGGTCGACCGGCCGAAGAACAGCTGCGCCATCGTCCACTCCGACTCACCCGAAGGCATCCAGCGCCTGAACCAGGAAGCGGCCAAGGTGATGGCGTCCGCGCGCCGCGCGCGCATGCCGGAGATCACGCCCGAACATGCCATCACCTGGATGACCGCCAACGCCGCCAAGGCACTGGGCATTGAAGGCCAGACCGGCACCCTGGAGGCCGGCAAGATGGCCGATGTGGTGGTCTGGAACGGCAATCCCTTCAGCTCGTACGCGCTGGCCGAGCAGGTCTTCATTGATGGCCGCAGGTTGTACGACCGCAGTGCACCGGCAGCGACGCCGCGTTCCGATTTCCAGCTTGGCCAGGAGGTGCGCTGATGGGCGTGTTGAACAAGCGTCGCCGGGCATGGCCCGGCGCTACCGTGGTGGCGTTGCTGTTGCTGGCAACCACGGCATCGGCGCAAGACCTGCTGGTGCGCAACGCAACGGTGCACACCGCCAGCGCACGTGGCAGCCTGCAGAACGCCGATGTGCTGGTGCAGGGCGGCATCATCCGCGCGGTGGGCAACGGCCTGTCGGCGCCGGCCGGCGCCAGCGTGGTCGAGGCCAATGGCCGTCCCCTGACACCGGCACTGTTCGGTGGCATCACCGAGACCGGTATCGAAGAAGTGTCGGGTGAATCGAGCACGGTGGACAGTTCGCTGAAGCTCGGTGAGCAGCCACTGCGGCCGGAATTCGACGTCACCCTCGCCTACAACCCGGCCTCAGTGCTGATTCCGGTCACGCGCCTGGAAGGCATCGGCTTCACCGCGCTGGGCGCTGCCACCGGCGGTGGTTTCGTGGCCGGCCAGGGCGGCGTGATGCGGCTCGATGGCAGCACCGATCCTATCGGCCCGCGTGCCCTGTTCCTGCGCATCGGCGCGGCAGCCTCCGAACTGACCGGGCATTCGCGCGCCGCGCAATGGATGCTGTTGCAGCAGATGATCGACGAAGCACGCGGACAGGTGGCTGCGGACTCGCCGCACGCGCTGCTGACGCCAGCCGGACGCCGCACACTCAGTCGCTACCTGGCCGGCCAGGGCCGCATCGTGGTGGAGGTGGATCGCGCCTCCGATATCCGCCAGCTGCTGCGCTGGGCCACCCGCGAAAAGGTGAAGATCGCCATCGCCGGTGCCAGCGAAGCCTGGCAGGTCGCGCCGGAGCTGGCCGCCGCACAGGTGCCGGTGTTCGTTGACGTGCTGGCCAACCTGCCGGCCAGCTTCGACCAGATCGGCGCCACCCTGGAAAACGCCGCGCGCCTGCAGCGTGCCGGCGTGGCGGTGTCCTTCGTGCAGCGCGGCGACGCCACCCACAACGCGCGCAAGATGCGCCAGCTGGCCGGCAACGCGGTGGCCAACGGCCTGCCGTGGGCCGATGGCCTGGCCGGCCTGACCCGGGTGCCTGCACAGGCGTTCGGGGTGGCCGACCAGATCGGCAGCATCGAGCCCGGCAAGCGCGCCGACCTGGTGCTGTGGGAGGGCGATCCGCTGGACGTGGCGCACTATGCCGAGCAGGTCTGGCTGGGCGGCCGTGCGATGCCGATGCGCTCGCGCCAGACCGAACTGCGTGACCGCTACCTGCAGCGCAACGCGCAGCCCTGACCGCACACGAGGACACACCGATGGCGACACTGCGCTGGTACTTCGACCTCATCTCGCCCTACTCCTACCTGCACTGGCAGAAGCTGAAGCAGCTGCCGCAGTTCGCGCAGATCCAGACCGTGCCGATCGCCTTCGGTGCGGTGCTGCATCACCTGGGCAACCTCGGGCCGGCCGAGATTCCGGCCAAGCGCCGCTTCATCTACCGCCAGCTGTTGTGGACCGCGCAGGCCGAGGGCACACCGCTGCGATTCCCGCCCGGCCATCCGTTCAACCCGCTGCCCGCCCTGCGCCTGTGCCTGGCCGCCGGTGCCAGCGTGCAGGCGGTGGACGTCCTGTTCGACTGGATCTGGCGCGACGGCAACGCGGCCGACAACCCTGACGCCCTGCGCGAACCGGCCGCACAGCTGGGTATTGACGATGTCGCCAGCGCCATCGCCGACCCGGCGGTGAAGGAGCAGCTACGCCGTAACACCGAGGCCGCAATTGGCGCCGGGGTGTTCGGTGTGCCGACCCTGGCTATCGATGAGGAGCTGTTCTGGGGCAACGACGCGCACCCGCTGATGGCTGCCGTTCTGGCCGATCCTGACCTGCTGCGGCAGCCCGAATGGCTGCGCCTGGCCACCCTGCCGGTGGCGGTGCAGCGCAGTCGCTGAACAGGGCGTGGCGCGTTTCCCTCGCGCGCCTGGCTGGGATTTGAGATAGATTTCACGTTTCCGAACCTACAACCGCCCTGGAGGGGGAGCCGCGGATGCGCATCGGAATCGTCGTCGACTCGGCCTGCGACCTGCCGCCGGACTTCATCGCCACCCACAACATCGTGCTGCTGCCGATCACCGTACGCATCGGCGAAGCGGTGCTGGCCGATCATCGCGATGAACAGGCCACACTGAGCTTCCTGCACGCGCACGTGGCCGAACACGGTGCTGAAGCGGAAACCATCCCCTTCAGCGTCAACCAGATCCGCGACCTGTTCCTGCAGCAGTTGGTGATCGATTACGACCACGTGTTCTGCATGACCATCACCAAGACCCGCAGCCCGATCCATGACAACGCGCTGCAGGCCAGCTTCGCCATCCTCAACGACTACAAGCCGGTGCGGCAGGCAGCGGGTTACAACTCGCCGTTCGCGCTGCGCGTGCTCGACACCCAGAACCTGTTCGCCGCGCAGGCGGTGACCGCAGTGGAAGCGGTGCGCCTGCGCGACAGCAACGCCAGCGTGCAGCAGATCCGCGAGCGGCTGGAGGAGCTGGCCAGCAACGTGCACGGCTACATGGTCACCCGTGACCTGTACTACATGCGCGCGCGTGCGCGGCACAAGGGCGACCGCAGTGTCGGCCTGCTCAGCGCCGCACTGGGCAGTGCGCTGGACATCAAGCCGGTGCTGCACGGTTACCGCGGCGAGACCGGGCCGGTGGCCAAGATCAAGGGCTTCGACAACGCCGTGCAGAAGTTGTTCGCGGTGGTCGGCCAGCGGGTTCGTGCCGGGCTGATGACACCGACGGTGTGCGTGAGCTACGGCGGTGAGCTGGAAGAGCTGCGCACCCTGCCCGGCTATGCACAGCTGAAAGAGGTCTGCGCCACCCATGGCGTGACCGTGTACGAATCGGTGATGAGCCTGACCGGCATGGTCAACGTCGGCAAGGGCGCAGTCACCGTGGGCTTCGCCGATGGGCCGCATCGGTTCGAGTGAGGCCCCGACGCGGCGCGGATCTGCACATCGATTCCACCGCGGTTATGCCAGTCTTCCCGCACTTCAAGGAGAACTCCATGCCTGCGCAGTACCACATCAGCCTGCCCGACCCGTCCAAGGCCCGCGGCAACGATCCTGACCTGTCCTTCCATTCGCAGGGCGCCGCCGGTTTCGCCGAAGAGCTGCAGGATGCGCTGCGCAATGGCAGCCTGTTCGAGCGCTGGAAGGCCAAGCAGCCTGACCCGGACGCGGTGGAACCGCAGTGGGGCGTGACCGATCCGGATGCCACCGTGACCGGCGAGCAGAAGGACCTGCGCATCAACCTGGTGGCCACCACCCGCATCGACAGTGACGTGTTCAAGCAGCGCCTGCGCCTGCTGGCAGGCCACCATTGGGAACTGCGCGACGTGCGTTGAGGCACCCGCCCGCCGGGCATGGCCCGGCGCTACCGTGCCCGTGTCGTGATCGACCCGGTGCCGATGACCATGCTCTGGTAGACGCCAACCTTGGTTGGCGCTTGCACAAACGGCTGCCAACCAAGGTTGGCCACTACTGACGCGCCGCCGGACATGGCCCTGCGCTTCCGAGGGCTGCTCCGGTAGATGCCAACCTCGGTTGGCGCTTTCCAACCCGCCGCGCATGTGGCTGGCACACTGTGGGGATGAGAAACAGAGATGCCATCACCCGGCCGGGTACGCGCGGCGAGAAGAAGCTGCGCGATGCCCCACGCCGACTACGCGACCTGCAGCATTGGGCTGACTGCTTCAGTGGTGCGTTTCCCTCGCCAGAGGAGTTGGGCAGTCAAGCTCGCTACTGGAACTACAAGGTTCCGACCCGAGCCGGTCTGATCGAAGGCCCGGCCACCACCCTGAGAATCCAGCGTGCCTGCGCCCAATCGCTCATCAGCGCCTGCGCAAATCTGATCCAGTCGCGGCCCGCTTCACAAGCTACTGTGCGGGTAACCTGCTGCATCGCCCAGCCAGGGATGTTCTCCAGCGAGATTTGCCTTTACCTGGACGAAGCGTACTTCCAGGGCCACGTCGCCTCGACAGCCGATGGCCAGGTCACCGCCATCACCTCGCGCAGTCTTTCCGCCGAATGGCAGCTCGTCCTACCCCAAGGCGTTGAGGAGCGAGGTGTGCAGGTCAGCATTCCTCCCACCGACCACGATGACGGTCTGGAACAGGAATACTGGTTTTACGGCGAGGTAGCGGACCGGTGTTGATGCGTCCACCGGGTCCACAGCACGTGGCCCGGCGCACGACGGGCTCTGGTAGACGCCACCCTTGGTTGGCGCTCCAAAAAAACTGCCAACCAAGGTTGGCAACTACCGACGAACCGCCGGGCATGGCCCGGCGTTTCCCTATCGCTACCAGCCTCCGCCCAGCGCGCGGTACAGCTCTACACGCGCGATCGCGGCGGTGGCCTGGCTGTTGGCCAGCGCGGCCTGGTTGTCCAGCGCGATGCGCTGGGTGGTCAGCACATCCAGCATGTCGACCACGCCAGCCTGGTACTGCCGGCGCGCCGCGCCCAGTGCGCTCTCGCTCTCGTCCACCGCCACATGCAGCTGCACCGTGCGCTGCTGCTCGGCGGCATAGCCATCGATGGCGTCGTCCACTTCATGCCAGGCCTGCAGCACGGTACGGCGGAACTGCAGCGCCGACTGTTGCTGCTGCAGCCTGCTCAGCGCGAGATTGGCCTTCAGCCGTCCGCCCTGGAAGATCGGTAGGCTGATCGACGGACCGATGCTGAAGCGGTGCGCGTTCCAGCCATCCAGATCATCCAGCTGCTTGGCCTGGAAGCCGGCGTCGCCATTCAAGGTGATGCGCGGCAGGAAACTGGCCTTGGCCACGCCGATGCCTGCCGTTGCCGCATGCAGTGCCGCTTCGGCACGACGGATGTCCGGGCGACGCTCGGCCAGTTCACTGGGCAGCCCCACCGCTACGGCCGGCAACGCCGGCCAGTCACGGCGTGCGTCCTGCAGCTGCGCGTCCAGCGCCTGCGGCGGCTGCGCCAGCAGGAACGCCAGCGCATTGCGCAGCTGCGATTCGCGATGCTGCAACGGCGCGATGCGTGCCTGCAGCGATGCCACCTGCGCGGCCGCGCTGGACACCTGCAGCGTGCTGGCCACACCCTGGCGTTGGCGTGCTTCGGTCAGGCGTTTGATGTCGTGGGCGATGCTGAGGTTATCCTCGGTGATCGCCAGCAGCTGCCGCGTCGCGCGCAGCTGCAGGTAATCACGCGCGGTTTCCGCCAGCAGCGCGATGCGCACTGCATGTGCATCCTCCTCGGCCATCTGCACGCGCGCGTCGGCCGCTTCCACCTGCCGCCGCACGCGGCCCCACAGGTCCAGTTCCCAGCTCAGGCCGATACCGGCCTGGAACAGCCCGTAGTCATCACGGCCGCCGTTGCCGGACGGATCATTCAGGCCCACCTCGCTGTTGCGTGCACGCACGCCACTGGCGCTCGCGCTGACGCTGGGCAGGCGATCGGCGGCGGTGATGCCGCGTGCAGCACGGCTCTGCTGCACGCGGTTGGCCGCCAGCTGCAGGTCCAGGTTGGCCGCCAGCACCTGGTTGGCCAGCTGCCCCAGCAGCGGATCGTCGAAACCGGCCCACCAGGCCGCGTCCTGGTCGATGGCGTTGCCGGCGACGGCCTCACCCTGCCAGTGGCTGGGCAGTTCCGCCTGCGGGCGTACGAAGTCCGGCCCCATCGTGCAGGCAGCCAAGGCCGTGCACAGGCTGGCCGCAACGAAGGTGCGGAACACGGTGACTGCGCTCATGCGCCCTCCCCGCTCTTGTGGCCCGGACTGTGCTGCACGCTCTGCGCGCGCGCGCGGCTGCCCAGGTCAACGCTGGCTTCCACCGACATGCCGGCACGCAGCTGGTCCAGCAGCGGCTGGCCCGGCTCCAGCACGATCTTCACCGGAATGCGCTGCACCACCTTGGTGAAGTTGCCGGTGGCGTTTTCCGGTGCGACGGCGGCGAAGGTGACGCCGGTGGCCGGTGCGATGCTGTCGATGTGCCCGCGCAACGGCTTGCCCGGGAACACGTCCACCTTCAGCTCGACCTGCTGGCCGGCCTGCATGCGGGTCATCTGCGTTTCCTGGAAGTTGGCGACCACGAAGGCGCGCTTCAGCGGTACCACCGCAGCCACCGGCGTACCCGGGGTCAGGTAGGCGCCCACGCGTACCGCACGGCGGCCGACCATGCCGTCGATCGGCGCGCGCAGCACGGTGTGCGACAGATCCAGTTCGGCACGCGCCTGCGCCGCTTCCGCACGCTGCACCGCCGCCTGTGCAGCCTGCACGCCCGCGCTGAGGATGTCGGTGCGCTGGCGTGCGGTCGACAGCGCGGCCTGGCCCTGCTGCAGATGCGCACTGGCCACGGCCTGCTTCGACTGCGCCTGCTGTGCGTTCTGCACGGTACCGGCACCGTCACGGGCCAGTTCGCGGTAGCGCTGCTGGTCGGCGCTGGCCAGGGTCAGTTCGGAACGGCTGACATCGACGCTGGCCTTGGCCTGTTCGATCAGCGAGTCCTGCTGGGCCAGTGCGGCCTGCGCGTTGGCCAGCTGTGCACGGGCGTTGGCGAGGTCGGCACGGGCCGCCTGCAGGGCCACCTGGTAGTCGCGGTCGTCGATGCGGGCAAGCACGTCGCCAGCCTTCACCGACTGGTTGTCCTCTACTTCCACGGCACTGACGAAGCCGGGAATCTTCGGCGCAACCAGCGTGTAGTCGGCAACGACATAGGCATTGTTGGTGGTCTGGTGACCGCCGTCGCGCAGCAGCAGCCAGGCACCGATGGCCAGGGCCAGCACGCCCAGGCCCAGGCCGGTATTGAGAGTGGTTCGATTGATCGTCATGAGGGGGTTCCTGCGAAAGGTTCAGGCCACGGCACGTGGCGGATGGATGCGGGTGGGCATCCAGGCAATGAGGGGAATGAAGGCCAGCGCCACCAGCGCGACCACCCAGTACAGGTCGGCCGAGGTCAGCGCCTGCACCTGCGCATGCAGGCGCGCGCCCAGCTGCGGGCCCTCGGCCAGCCACGGCTGCTCGCCGAGGCGGTCGACCAGTACGGTGGAATGGAAATGACGGCGGCCCTGGGCGACGGCATCCAGCACGCCGCTGGCGAGCACGGCAGCAAAGCCCTTGACCGTGTTGAACCACGCCGAGGCGAACGGACCGTCCTGCGGTGCCAGCCCGCCAGTGGCCAGCATCAGCAGCGGCAACACCGCCATCGGCTGGGCGAATACCTGCAGCAGCTGTACCCACAGGAAGTTGTCGCGGATCCAGGCCACATCCAGGTGCGAGCCCAGCCAGCAGGCCAGCGCCAGCATCGCCAGGCCGGTGGCCTGCACCCAGCGGCAATCCACTGCGCGGATGTTCAACAACGCCGCCACCAACGGCAGTGCGATCACCTGTGGCAGCGCCACCCACAGCAGCATCGGTGCGGTCTGCAATGGCCGGTAGCCCTGCACGCTGGCCAGGAAACCGGAGGGAATCGAGATCACTGCCAGCAGCACGAACAGCACGCCGCCCAGCGTCACCAGCGAGTAGCTGAGGTTGCGGTTGGCCAGCAGCTGCAGCTTGAAGAACGGCAGCGGGTGGAACCACTCATTGATCATGAACAGCACCATCAGGCCGGCGCCGCCACCGATCATCAGGGTGATCATCGGCGAGTCGAACCAGTTCAGGCGCGGGCCCTGCACCAGGCCCAGCACCAGCAGCACCAGCGCCGGCAGGCCCAGCGCCAGACCCACGCCATCGAACTGGGCAAAACGCTCCAGCCGCAGCGGGTCCTGCGGCAGGCCCCAGCTGACCATCGCCATGGCAGCCAGGCAGTACGGCACGATCTGCCAGAACGCCCAGTGCCAGCCCACCTGCTCGACCCAGAACGCGGCCAGCGGCGTGCCCATGCTCGGGCCGAAGGTAGCGGTCAACGCGTAGCCCGCCAGGCCATACAGCTTGATGCCGGGCGGCAGGAAGCGCAGTGCCACGCTCATCAGCAGCGGCGGCAGCGCACCACCACACAGCCCCTGCAGCGCGCGCAGCAGCAGGAACACCTGCAGGTTCGGCGCAAGCGGGCAGAGCACGCCCAGCACCATGAAGCCACCGATCATCGCCAGCGCGAAGCGGCGCAGCGAGAAGGTGGCGGCACACCACGGGGCGAAGGCCATCGCGCTGACCGACATCGCGCTGTAGAGGGCGACGATCCAGCTGCCGTCATCGACGCTGAAACCCATCGCACCGCGGATGTCGGCCAGGGCGACCTTGGTGATGTTCTCGTTGAAGCCCGACACCAGCACCGCCAGCAGCACGCCACACAGGCCGACCAGAACGCGGCGGTCGAGCCCGGGGGCGGCGGCAGGACGGGGCGCAGCAGCGGCCGGGACAGCGGCGGCCGGCGTACTCATCGCCGGGCACCGATCCGTGCAGTGCACGGCATGTTGGGGGTCATTGGAATGCGCTCAGTGAAACTCCGGGGAGCGCAGTCTAGGGAGCTGGTACCCTGCGAAAAATGGCGCAGCCCGCATCCCAGGCGTGCGTCACGCGCACGCATGAAAGTGTCAGCGCGAAGCCTCCCCTGCGCTTTCGCACATGGTCTTGATCGAGCGCCGCAGCCACTGGTGCGCAGCATCGTTGTCCAGCCGCGGGTGCCAGGCCTGGACGATGGCGGCGGTGCGCACCGGGATCGGCAGCGGGAACAGGCGCAGCGGCAGGCGCATGCTGACGATCCGCTCCAGCATCACGCTCGGCATCTGCGGCAGGATCAGGTCCGATTCGGCGGCCGCGAAGATCGCGCCGTGGAAGGTCGGGCTGATCAGCGCCACCCGCCGCTGCAGGCCCAGCGTGGCCAGGTCGTCATCGATCGGGCCACGCGGCAGTCCCCGCCGCGACACCGCGATGTGGTCGCAGGCAGCAAAACGCTCGGCGCTGATCTCCTCATTGAACAGCGGATGATCTTCGCGCGCGGCGCCCATGAACGAGGTACTGAACAGGTTCTGCACCTTGGTATCGGGTGCATGCTTGCCGGCGGTGCTGATGTACAGGTCGATCCGGCCCTGCGCCATCGCGTCGTCGTCGGTATCGCCCTCGGGCACGAAGCGCAGTACCGCGCGCGGCGCCTGCTGGCGGAACAGTTCACGCAGGCGTCCGCCGAATCCACCGATGAAGACATCATTGGCGCGGACATTGAAGGTGCGCTCCAGGGTGCGCAGGTCGATCTCGCGACCGGCGTTGAACACACGGTGGGCCTGCTCGATCACATCGCGGACCTGCTCACGCAGCTGCAGCGCGCGGGGCGTGGGGGCCAGACCGCGGCCGGCACGCACCAGCACCGGGTCGCCCAGCGCGGTGCGGATCCGGCCCAGGGTACGGCTCATCGCCGGCGCGCTCAGGTTCATCCGCCGCGCGGCGGCGGCCACGCTGCATTCGTCAATCAGCACGTCCAGTGCCAGCAACAGGTTCAGGTCCGGCAGGGGCATGACAGTCTCCAGTAAATCAGATGACTCTACGACACTTGTAACCACAGCGGATTGCGTTTTACGCATTCATTGACTGCCGCGCACGGCATGGGTGCGCGCAGTGACATCGGCGACCATCCCCGGCCTGCCAAGGAGACATCCATGTTCAATACCCTGCTGGTCGCCCTGGACGGTGGCCCCCAGCACGCACGCGTGCTGGACCTGGCCGCAGCCATCGCCGGCCCCCACAGCCGCCTGCACCTGCTGTGCGTGCTCGACCCCGAATTCGCGCTGGCGGCCGATGCCAGCGAAGCCGACCGCATCGAGTACCCGGAAGCCGCCCGCCAGCGCTCGCGGGCCGAAGCGGTGCTGGCCGAAGCCCTGGCCGAGCTGCGCGAGCGCGGCGTCGACGCCATCGCGCAGATTCCCTCGGGTGACCCGGGCGAAGTGATCAGCGAGCAGGCCCGGCGCCTGAAGTGCGACCTGATCGTCATCGGCCACCGCCACCTGTCCCGCCTGGAACGCCTGTTCGAACCCTCGATCGGGCAATGGACCATCGACCACGCGCCCTGTCCCGTGCTGGTGGAAACCCGCGACCCACAACCCTAGCAACCATGGCCTCCCGTTCCCCGTTGTTTCCCACCCGCGTCAACTACCGCGCCTTCGGCCGCCAGTTCGGCCGCGGCGAACAGGCACTGCTGGCGGCGATACGCCAGCTGCACGATCCTGATCAACAGGCCGATGGACTCGCCCAGCTGAGCAGCCTCGGTATTGATCCCGAAGGCTGCGACGCGTTCGTCGGCCTGCTGCCGCTGCTGGCCACGCCCACCGCCCCGATCGACCTGCTGCCCGCTGGCTCACCGTTCATCGCGGCCAGCGAACTGGACCTGCTGGTCTGCCTGCTGCGCATCGCCCAGTGGCGGCATGCACGCCCGCGCGAAGATGACACGCTGGCACCGTTGCGCCAGCAGCTGGCGCGCTGTGCGATGGCCGTGCAGGCGGCAAACCTGCCGTTGCGCCAGCGCTCGTTGTCACCGGTCGGGCTGAGGCTGCTCGATCCCACTGGCTGGTTGCGGCAGCGCTGACCCGGCCGCACCGCCCGTGCGCAATCACGCACGGGGACCGGGCACCCGGCGCGCTCAGCAATCCATCCTGCCATGCGCACTGCCTTCGTCGTCGAGCACGTGCGCATGCAGGATCACCTGGTTGCGACCGGCACGCTTGGCGGCGTACAGGCCGGCATCGGCATCCGCCAGCAACTGATCGGCGCTGGCCAGAGCCGGCGGGTGCAGGTAGCCCACGCCGATGCTGATACTGACCGACCCTTCCGGCAGTGGCAGCGCCGCCACCGCCTCACGCAGGCGCTCGGCCAGCGCCAGCACGCCCGACAGCGGGCTTCCGGGCACGATCACCGCAAATTCCTCGCCGCCGTAACGGGCAACACTGTCACCGGCACGGCCGGCACTGATCTTCAGGACCGTGGCCACGGCCTGCAGGCAGCGGTCCCCGGCCGGATGTCCGTGGCGGTCGTTGAAGACCTTGAAATGGTCGATGTCCAGCAACAGCAGCCCCAACTCGCTGCCGCTGCGCCGCGCACGGTTCCATTCCGCCAGCAGCAGTGCATCGAACTCACGCCGGTTGGCCACACCGGTCAGGCCATCCTGCCGAGCGAGCTGGTCCAGCGATGCCTGCCGTTCCATCAAGTCCACCTGCAACAGGATGCTGCGCACGCCGAAGCCCAGCGTTGCCACCACGAAGCCAGTGACCGCCAGCGGCCGCGCATGGTCGACCACCAGGGTACCCACCACCAGCAGCAGCAATGGCAGGATCATCGGCCCCGCCGCCTGCACCGTTCTGCCCAGCCTCGGGTGCATCACGAACGTCGGCGCGGGCGCCTGGCTCACCGCCAGCAACGCCAGCAGCAGGAACGGCAGGTCGATCAGCAGATCGTTGTAGGCACCGAAGGACTGTTCCGAGGTGTAGTGGTTGATGTAGTACGCCACCATCAGGTAGCCCACCGCGTAGATCGCCAGCGCGCGGAAGAAGTTGCGCCGCTCCGGAACGTCGCCCACCAGCCAGCGCACCACCGCGAACCCGGCAATGCACAGATTCTGGATATCGAACATGCGCTGCATGTTGGACAACGCGTGGTCGTCGATGTCGACGCGCGCGGCGAACGACTGCGCATGCACGAAGAACAGCACGCCCAGCAACGCGGCCATCGCCGCGTCGATCAGGCTGATGCTCAGCCGCTCGCGGCGTGCACGGGCCAGGATGAACACCAGCGGCACGCCGTACAGCACATACAGGAACAGGCTGGCCTGCGGCGTGACATCGGCACGGCCGGCACCGAGCGCATCGATCATGTTGACGGCCATGCCACCCGCCCAGAGCAGCAGCGCCAGGGCGGTGGCGCGCCAGCCGAGCGCGGCACGGTCGCGCCGCGCCCGCCACAGGCAGGCCGCCGCCGCCAGCAACGGGGCACCCGTGAGGAACCCGAAGGAACCCGCACCGGCGGGACCCGGCCACAGGGCCACGACCAGGCCGTGGCACAGCACATACAGCAGCGCCAGCACTACCGGCATGCATCCCCCGATCCGCAAGGCCGTATGGGCGCACGATAGCCCCGCCCGCGACACGGCCACGTGATCCAATACGGCAATACGACACTTCGCGTGCCCCGCCATGGGAGTGCCGGCCGCTGGCCGGCAATCCCGGGGAATCACAGGGCTGCAGGTTGCCGGCCAGCGGCCGGCACTACCGGAAAGCCGTCAGCCGTGCAGGGCGCAGGCGTGGTGGGCGATGTGCTCGCCGATGAAACTGGCGATGAAGTAGTAGCTGTGGTCGTAGCCCGGCTGCAGGCGCAGGGTCAGCGGATGACCGGCGGCATCACAGGCCTGCTGCAGGCGCTGCGGTTGCAGCTGGGTCTGCAGGAATTCGTCCGCCTCGCCCTGGTCGACCAGCAACGGCAGGCGCTCAGTGGCCACGGCGACCAGTTCGCTGGCATCCCACTGCGCCCAGTCCGCCGGGTTGTCGCCCAGGTAGGCGTGGAAGGCCTTCTGCCCCCACGGCACGTGGCTGGGCGCAACGATCGGCGAGAACGCCGACACGCTGCGGTAGCGCCCCGGGTTGCGCAGCGCGATCACCAGCGCACCGTGACCGCCCATCGAGTGGCCGCTGATGCCGCGCGCATCGGTGACCGGGAAATTCGCCTCGATCAGTGCCGGCAGTTCCTGCGCCACGTAGTCGTGCATGCGGTAGTGCTTCGCCCACGGTGCACGGGTGGCATTGAGGTAGAACCCCGCCCCCTTGCCCAGGTCATAGCCCTCGGCATCGGCCACGTCATCGCCGCGTGGGCTGGTATCGGGCGCGACGATGATCACGCCATGCTCGGCCGCGTAGCGCTGCGCGCCCGCCTTGGTGATGACGTTCTGCTCGGTGCAGGTCAGCCCGCTCAGCCAGTACAGCACCGGCAGTTTCTGCGTTTCCGCCTGCGGCGGCAGGTACACGGCGAACTGCATGTCGCAGCCCAGCGTGGTGGAATGATGCCGGTAGACGTCCTGCCAGCCGCCGAAACAGGCGCGGTGTTCAATACGTTCCATGGTGTTCTCCTGCGCGGCGCGCCAGCGCACGCGTGCTTCTGGTAGATGCCGACCTTGGTCGGCTTGTCCACGCGCGGCGTGGATGCCTTTGTTGATCCGTTCATCCAGCTGCGCCAGCAGGCGCAGCAACGATTCGACGCCAGGCTGGTCATCAAGATTGCGCCAGGCCGCCACGGCCACATCGCTGCGCGGCGGCCACTGTCCGGCTGCGCGCGCCTCATGAAGGCGCGGCAGGAATACCTGCGCAAGCCACTGCTCGAACGGCATGCCATCGTCGCTGCCGAAGGCCGAGGTCACCGCACGCGGTGGCCCCACCTCGCCCACTACCCAGCCCAGCGCACGCAACGCCTGCTCGATCGGAACCACCAGGGCCGCGCGCGGGTCTTCCGCACGCGGCCGGCGCAGAGCATCCAGCCAGCCCATGACGCGGCTCAGTAGTGGACCACCGACCGGATCGACTTGCCTTCGTGCATCAGGTCGAAGGCTTCGTTGATCTTGTCCAGGTCCATGGTGTGGGTGACGAACGGTGCCAGTTCGATATCGCCCTTCATCGCGTCCTCCACCATGCCCGGCAACTGGCTGCGGCCCTTCACGCCGCCGAAGGCGGTGCCCATCCACTTGCGCCCGGTCACCAGCTGGAACGGACGGGTGGAGATCTCCTGGCCGGAACCGGCCACGCCGATCACCACGCTCTGGCCCCAGCCACGGTGCGCGCATTCCAGCGCCGCGCGCATCACGTTGACGTTGCCGATGCACTCGAAGCTGTGGTCCACGCCCCAGGTGGTCATCTCGACGATGACCTGCTGGATCGGCTTGTCGTAGTCCTTCGGGTTGATGCAGTCGGTGGCGCCGAATTCGCGCGCCAGTTCGAACTTGGACGGGTTGGTGTCCACCGCGATGATGCGGCCGGCCTTGGCCTGGCGCGCACCCTGGATCACCGCCAGGCCGATGCCACCCAGGCCGAACACCGCCACGCTGTCGCCTTCCTGCACCTTGGCGGTGTTGTGCACCGCGCCGATGCCGGTGGTGACGCCACAACCGAGCAGGCAGACGTGCTCCGGGTTCGCGTCCGGATTGATCTTCGCCAGCGAGACTTCGGCCACCACGGTGTACTCGCTGAAGGTCGAGCAACCCATGTAGTGGTACAGCGGCTCGCCGTTGTAGCTGAAGCGGCTGGTGCCGTCGGGCATCACGCCCTTGCCCTGGGTGGCACGCACCGACACGCACAGGTTGGTCTTGCCGCTCTTGCAGAACAGGCACTCGCCACACTCGGCGGTGTACAGCGGAATCACGTGGTCGCCGGGCTTGACGCTGGTCACGCCCTCACCGACCTCCACCACGATGCCGGCGCCTTCATGGCCCAGCACCACCGGGAACAGGCCTTCCGGATCATCGCCGGACAGGGTGAAGGCATCGGTATGGCAGACGCCGGTGTGGGTGATCTTGACCAGCACCTCGCCCTTCTTCGGCGGGGCGACGTCGATCTCGACGATCTGCAGCGGCTGGCCGGGACCAAAGGCGACGGCGGCACGGGACTTCATGGTGGCTTCTCCAGGATCAGGCGGAAAGGGAATGGCAGGACGATCGGCGGGATATGTCGCCGATGCTTATTTCAGGTACGAGCGGATCAACGCGCTCATGTCGCGCACGCGTTCGGCGCGTTGTTCGTCTGAGGCAGCGGGTTGCCCGAACTCCTCGCGCAGATGGGCCTCCATCACCTCGGACATCAGGCCGTTGACCGCGCCACGGATGGCGGCGATCTGCTGCAGCACCGGCCCGCAGTCGGCACCGGCTTCCAGCGCGCGGTCCAGCGCATCGCACTGGCCGCGGATACGGCGCACGCGGGCCAGGACCTTCTTCTTCTCTTCGGGGGAGTGCGGCATGGCGGGGCCACCTCGGAACTATACTGGGGGATAGTATACACACAGGGGCGAATGAAGCCATCTGGTGCTGCCGAGGCATGCCCCAGGGACAGATCAGCCGAGAATATGAATGAACAATAAATAGATTCATTTGTTACTTTTTCATGACGTAGGGTGCCTGCCTTCCGCCCGCGTTTACCCCCGAGTCACATTGGCGTGACCAGGGAGAAATCATGTACCGACCGTTGTTCGCCCGCAGTCGCTTGTCTGTCGCGCTGGGTTCGGCATTGGTGCTGGTGGCCGCCGCACCGGCCATGGCGCAGCAGGCCGCCACGCAGGAACAGAAGGCCGAGCCCGCCAGCAGCAAGACCCCCGTGCAGCTGGACCGGATGACCGTCACCGGCTCGCGCATCTACCGCGCCGGTTTCGACACGCTCGAGCCCGCCGCGGTGGTCAGCCGTGAATCGATCGAGAACTATGGCGACACCAACCTCATCGATGCCCTGACCCGGATTCCCGGGGTCAGTGCCGGCGTCAGTTCGCGCGGCGACCAGGCCGGCTTCGGTGCAGGCGTCAACTTCGCCAGCAAGTTCGGGCTGGGCAGCAATCGCCTGCTGACCCTGGTCAATGGACGCCGCTTCGTCACCTCTACACCGCCCACCATCTTCGGAGCCGGCGGCGGCTCGGGCATCCAGGTCGACATGAACGCCATTCCCAGCGTCATGGTGCAACGCATTGAAAGCCTGAGCGTTGGCGGTGCACCCACCTATGGCTCGGATGCGATCTCCGGCGTCAACAACATCATCCTGCGCGACCGGTTCGAGGGTGCCGAAGTCGAGCTGGGCTACGGCAGGACCAGCAAGAACGACAACGAGCGCTACTCCTGGTCGGCCATCTTCGGTACCGACTTCGCTGATGGCCGTGGCCACATTGTGGTGGCGGCGGAACTGGACAACGCCGATGGGGTGAACGCGCTGCAACGCGATTTCTACCGCCAGGGCTACAGCCTGCAGGCCAATCCCACAGCGGCCAATGCCACTGCCCAGCCCCTGCGCCGGCCAACCAATGATGGCCGCATCGACGGCAGCATTCCGTTCAACACCGGGCCCCGCGATGGTATCCCCGACCAGGTCTGGATCCGCAACCGGCGCATTGCCAGCATGACCTTCGGTGGCCTGGTGATGCCGGCGACCGGCAGCTACACGCGCAACGGCCTGGGCGACATCCTTGGCTTCGGCCCGAACAAAGACAAACTGTGGCAGTTCAACAACGAGGGCAAGCTGGTCGAGTTCAATCCCGGCACCAGCTACGCGGGCGGCAACGCCTCCGGCGGTGACGGCCTGAACCTGTTCGAGACGGTGCCGCTGATCGCCGACCTCGAACGACGCTCGGTATTCTCCACCGGCAGCTTCGACTTCACCGACAACGTGCGTGGCTTCTTCGAACTTTCGCGATACGAAGCGACCGCCCGCGAAACCCTCGACCAGAACGTCTACAACGCGGTGTCCTTCGGCAATGCGCGCCTGGATGGCGGCGGTACCGCCAGCGGTGCACTGACCTTCAGCGCCAGCAATCCGTTCCTCAGTGCGGAAACCCGCAAGATCCTCGCCGACAACGGCATCACCTCGTTCCGCCTGTCGCGATCTTCGCGCGACCTGTCGATGAACAACGCCAGCACCGAAACCCGCCTGACCCGTGCGGTGCTCGGCCTGAACGGCTTCTTCGAGGTCGGAAAGCGCAGCTTCAACTGGGAAGCCAGCGTCACCCACGGCCGCGGTGACTTCGACTACCTCGGCACCGGCCTGATCCAGCAGAACTTCATCAATGCGATCAACGTCACCACCGACGCCAGCGGGCGCATCATCTGTGATGCCACCCGCCCGGGCACCACGGCCGATGCGAACTGCCGCCCGCTGAATCTGTTCGGCGAGAACCAGGCGTCGCGCGAAGCCCTGGACTATGTCTCCACCCGGACCGTGGCCAAGGCGCAGACCCGCCAGACCGTCATCAATGCGTCGGTATCCGGCGGCCTGTTCGATCTTCCCGGCGGCGAGCTGTCCGCAGCGGCCGGCTTCGAACACCGCCGCGAAGAAGGCTCCTTCACCCCCAGCGAGTACCAGCGCCTGGGCCAGGGCCGCTCAGTGCCGACCCAGGCGGCGGAAGGCAAGTACCACACCAATGAAGTGTTCGCCGAAGTGCTGGCACCGCTGTTCAATCCCGACTGGGATATTCCGGGCCTGCATCGCCTGGACCTGACCGCCAAGTTCCGCCGCGTCGACAACTCCGTCGCCGGCGCGTTCAATGCGTTCACCTACGGCATCCAGTACGAACCGATCGCCGGCCTGCAGCTGCGCGGCAACAAGACCCAGTCACTACGCGCGCCCTCCATCGCCGAGCTCTACACCACCCAGCAGCCGGCCTACTACAACATCCCGGAAGTGTGCTCGCTGGACAACATCAGCGGCGGCTCAAATCCGGCGGTGCGTCGCCGCAACTGCGAGGCGTTCTTCGCCGCCTACCCGGGTGCCGATCCGAACACCTTCCGCCAGCAGCCGACCAATACGCTGGGTTCGACCAACGGCAGCACCCGCCTGCAGAACGAAACGGCGAAGTCGTGGACGGCCGGCATCGTGTTCGCGCCGGAATGGATCCCGGGCCTGCGCGTCGCCGCCGACTGGTATGACATCAAGATCAACAACGTGATCACGTCGCTGAGCGCCAACGACATCATCACCGGTTGCTTCGACACTGCCGACTTCAACGCCGCCAACGTCCCCAACGCCAACCGCTTCTGCAGCCTGGTGACGCGTGATCCGAACACCGGCGTGGCTACCAGCATCAAGACCGAGTATGGCAACGGCCCGGTGCTGATGTTCCGTGGCTGGACCGCCGAAGTCGGCTACCGTTGGGACCTGTCGCGCTTCGGCGTACTGGACCTGGACTTCTACGGCTACATGCCGAAGAACCGTGGCCAGGCCGCGAACCGGGACGTGCCGTTCGTCGAACAGGCGGGCAGCTTCAACGAGCCCAAGCGCCAGTTCCGTTGGACGGCCCAGCATCGCATCGGCAACTGGAACTACGGCGTGGCCTCCAACTACACCAGCCGCGCCCAGTACACGATGACCGATACCCCGGAAAGCCGTCAGTACTTCTACCGCGACAGCTGGACCACCTGGGACGCCAACGTCACCTACCGCATCACCGACGCCGCGCGCGTGACGTTGTCGGTGATCAACGTGGGCGATGACATCGGGCCGTTCCCGTATGTACTGGATGCACTGGGCCGTCGCTACATGGCCAGCCTGCGCTACAACTTCAAGTAGGCCTGGCGCAGCGTTTCCACAGGCGGGGCCCGGTGTACGGGCCCCGCTCAATCAAACAGACCTTGTTCCGCCAACCGGGTCAACTCATCCACCACATAGCGCACCTTCGGCCGCAGGTGGCGCGTCGGTGGCCACAGCGCATGGATGTCGATGTACCGCTGCATGTGTTCGTCCAGCACCGATTGCAGCACGCCGGAATCGAGATGGCGGCGCACCAGTGACATGGGCATCTGGCAGATGCCGAGGCCGGCGATGGCCGCTTCGATCACCGCGTCGCCATCGTTGAGTTGATAGGGCGCACTGGGAATGAACGTTCCCTCGTCCTCCTCGCTGCCGATCCGCCACCAGATCGGTTGCCCGTGGCGGAAGCCGACGATGCTGCGGTGCTGCGCCAGTTCCTGCACCGTGCGCGGCACGCCATGCGCCTGCAGGTACGCCGGCGATGCGCAGGTGACCAGGCGCTGGCGCCCCAACCGGCGCGCGACCAGGTGCTCGGCCTGGTGCAGCCCACCGAAACGGATCAGCAGGTCGATGCCCTCTTCGACCGGATCGACGAAGTGATCGGTGAAGGTCATCGTCAACTGCAGGTCCGGATACTGCCGGCACAACCGCAGCAGCACCGGCAGCACCACCAGCCGCCCGAACGAGGACGGCATGTCGATGCGCAGCCGCCCGCTGGGCAGGCCCGCCGAACCCAGACAGGCCTCGGCCGCGGAGATTTCTTCCAGCGCCGCCGCACAGGAGGCGTAGTACGCCTCGCCATCAGTGGTCAGCGCGATGCGCCGCGTAGTGCGATGGAACAGGCGCACGCCCAGCCGCGCTTCCAGACGGGCGATGGCCTTGCCCACCGCCGAGCGCGAGATGCCCAGCGCGTCTGCCGCCTCGGTGAAGCTGCCCGAGCGCGCGGTCGTGACGAACGTGACCAGGCCATTCAAGGATTCCAGAGGCAGCATCGCTCTCACTCCATTGGGGACAAATAGTCCCGCACCAAGGGAGATCGAAGCGCTTTATGCGCCTGCATGTCAACTCCATCCTGTGTGCATCGCGCCGCTGGCGCCTCTCCCCCGCACCGAGATGACCGACATGACCACCGCCCTCTTCCGCCCGTTCGACCTGTCAGGAACCGCCCTGCGCAACCGCATCGCAATGGCGCCGATGACCCGCGCCCGCAATCCCGGCGCGATCGCCAACGCGCTCACCGCGCAGTATTACCGGCAGCGTGCCAGCGCCGGCCTGATCATCAGCGAAGGCACGCCGGTCTCGCCGCAGGGCCAGGGCTACATCGATGTGCCGGGTATCTGGTCGGCCGAGCAGGTGGCCGGGTGGAAGCTCGTCACCGAGGCGGTGCATGCCGCGCAGGGCACGATCTTCGCCCAGCTCTGGCACGTCGGCCGCATGTCGCATGCCTCGCTGCAGCCTGAGGGCGGACAACCGGTCAGCGCCGGTACCCGCCCGGTGGCCAGCGCACCGAAGAACACCTCGTTCGTCTATCTGGACGACGGCAGCCGCGGCCATGCCGATCCCACCCCGGCACGTGCACTGGAGACTGCGGAGATCCCCGGCATCATCGACGACTTCGCACGCGGCGCCGACAACGCCATCGCTGCCGGCTTCGATGGCATCGAACTGCATGCCGCCAACGGCTACCTGTTCGAGCAGTTCCTCAACCCGCTCATCAACGAACGCGAGGACCGCTACGGCGGCTCGCTGCCGAACCGCGCGCGATTGATCCTGGAGACGGTGGATGCGATGGCCCAGCGCATCGGTGCGCACCGCATCGGCGTGCGCCTGGCACCGAACAACCTCACCTTCGACATGCCGTTCTACCCCGACAACGAAGCCACCTATCTGTACCTGGCCGAGGAACTGGGCAAGCGCGGCCTGGCCTATGTGCATCTCAACGACAACCTGCAGGCGGGCCAGTCGGTGCTGGGCGAGGCGTTCCTGCAGCAGTTCAAGCAGGTCTACGGTGGCACGTTGATCCTGGCCGGTGGCATGACCCGCGAACGCGCCTTGCAGCTGGTCGAGGCCGGCACCATCGACCTGGCCGCATTCGGCCAGCCGTTCATCGCCAACCCGGATCTGGTCGAACGCCTGCAACGCGACGACGCGCTGGCCACGCCCGACCGCAATACCTATTACGGTGGCGGCGAGGCAGGCTACCTCGATTACCCGCGCGCGCAGTAGAGCCACGCGATGCGTGGATGCGGGCGTACACTGCCCACCCGCATCCACCGGATCTGGCCATGGATACGCCCACCGCATCGTTCATCGTCAACCTCGATGTCCCCGATCTTGCCACTGCCGAGGACTTCTACATCCGAGCCTTCGGCCTGAGCATCGGGCGCCGTCTAGGCCCGGGCGCCGTGGAGCTGCTCGGTGGGCCAACGCCGCTGTACCTGCTGCAGAACTAGGCCGGCAGCGCAGCCACCGCGGATGGCGACGTGCGCGACTACGAGCGTCACTGGACGCCGCTGCACCTGGACTGGGTGGTGGATGACATCGAGGCGGCACTGGCACGTGCGGTTGCGGCCGGGGCGACGCTCGAACAGCCTGTGCGCGAGCGCCGCTGGGGCCGCATCGCCGTGCTGGCCGATCCGTTCGGGCATGGCTTCTGCCTGATCCAGTTCAGCGGCGAAGGCTACGACGCGCTGGCCGAGTGACCGGCGCATCGTTCACCACGGCAACGGCACTGCTTCACCGTTGGCGCGCTCACCGTAGTACAGCGACGGCAGCAGGCGCGAGAGGAAACTGAACTCCGTGTAGCAGTGCTTGAGCAGGCCCAGGCCGACCGCATCGCCGGCATCGCGCTGCGGATCGGTGCTGTCCAGGCCGAGCACGAAGCGGCTGCGCAGCACACAGCCAAACGGCGTATCGCGCGCCACGTGCAGCATCTGCCCGTCGCAGGGATCACCGTTTGCATCCAGGCGTACGTGGTCGCCAAAGCCGATGCGCGCGGCGATCACTGCCGATACATCGCCTGCATCCTGTGCCGCCTGCAGGCGCCCGGGCACCAGCAACGTGCGCGGGTCATGGAACTTCAGGCGCGCCGCCACCGGCGGGATGTCGGCCAGCGATTCCACCGCGTGGATGCTGGCACCGTGGTAGCTGCGTCCGCGCTGCCAGGCCGCGTCCCAGCCGCGATGCTCGACATGATCGACCGGATGCCACCAGCGGATGTGCTGTGTGGTCTCGAAGAAGGTGAACCACCAGTCCAGCATGCGGCCCTTGCAACCGTGCAGATCGGTACGCACCGCCACCAGCAGGGTGCCATCTTCGCGGCGCTGGATGCCGGTTTCCAAGCGCATCGGTGCGGGGTCGAGCAGATCGTGGTGGTCCAGCCAGGCGCCGGCGTTCACAGCGGTATCCATCGGGGTCTCCTGCATGTCGGGAGACCTGACAATACGGAAACGTTCTTCGTTTCGCAATTATCCGAATGCGGTAAGATGGGCGCAATGAACAGCACCACCCTGCCCGAGCCACCCTCACCAATCCGCCGCCGCGGCCGCCCTGCGCGGCCGGAAGCCGAAGTCCGCCACGCGGTGCTGCAGGCCACGCTGGAGCTGCTGCTGGCACAGGGTTACGAGGCCACCACCATCGAAGCGGTGGCGGCGCACGCCGGGGTAGCGAAGAAGACCGTGTACCGCCACGCCAGCAACCGCGAAGAACTGGTCGGGTTGGCCGTGCGCGAGTGGACCGACGGCTTCGCGCCGCAGTTGCAGCGCGATGCGCACGACGCCGATGAGGTGATGCCGTTGCTGCAGGCCATCCTGCACGCGGTGTGCGCGCAGGCACTGTCGGCGCAGGCAGTGCAGGTATTCCGCCTGCTGGCCACCGACTTTCCCGGCAAGGACGCGCTGCTGCAGGCCTATCTGGACAATGGCATCGAACGCGGCCGTGCGCTGCTGGCCGACTGGCTGGCGCGTCAGCAGCAGCGCGGGCTGCTGCGCGAGGGAGATGCCGCGTGCATGGCACGGCTGATCCTGGCGATGGCCGTGGCCGAGCCGCTGCGCGAACGCGTGATCGGTGTGGTGGCCGAGGATGCGCCGGTAGAGGTGCATCTGCGTGATTGCCTGGAATTGTTGGCACCCGTACTGCAGGTGCCGTAGCCGGCCGCATCCACGCATGGCGAGGTTCTACCGGCAGCGCTTCGGATCAGGTCACGCCTGCACGTAGGGCATTTCGCTGTCGATACCGTCGAACGCGATCAGCTGCAACAGCGGCTGCACGTCCTCGTCACTGATCTCACCCGCAGTGATGTCATCCACGCGTGCATACAACGCCTCCAGCGCCGCTACCTGGTCCCCTCGCAGCCAGCCACGATGGGTACCGAGCCAAGCCTGCAGATTGGTTCCGATATCGCCCTCCGAAAGCAGCGAATCCTCTTCCTCCAGCTCCACCACCGCTTCGGCCATCTTGCGGAACAGGAAGTCCTGGAAGTTCGCGGCCAGCAGATCGGCGCGATCATCGTCATGCCAGACCAGCAGCACCGGCGACTCGCTGGAACCCGGTGCATTGGTCCAGAAACAGTAATGATCACCCGCGCCGGTGCGCGCGAACGGCAGCAGTTTCAGATCATCGCGCAGCGGGTTGTAATGATCTTCGGCAGTCAGATCTTCCCACGCTGCGCGCAGTTCGCTCGGCTCGATCGGTTCATAGTCGTTGGCATACAGCAGTACCGGCGGCTGCGGCTGCACCTGCGGGAACACCGTGCGGTACCAGTTCGGGCCCTGCTCGCCCCAGCTGAAACGGTTGCCTTCCACCAGCTGGCGGAACAACGGCGGGAAGGTCTGGCCGGAAGCCTGTTCGAGATCGGCGAGCATGCTCAATGACGTCCTTTTGTTGAGAAGACTCACTCTAGCGGGTGAACGCCATCCACGCATGGCGTGGATCTCCCCGGAAAGCTCTCGTTGGAGTCGGTCATTGGACGGCACTGCGCCATCCACCGCGATTCACTCGCGCAGCATATCCACGAACGCACGCAGCGCACCGGGCATCTGCCGCTGCTTCGGGTAATACAGCGCGAAGCCGGCGAACGGCTCGCTCCAGTCTTCCAGCACCGCCACCATCTGCCCCGATTCGATGTAGGGCCGCGCGGTGTCTTCCAGCACGTAGGCCAGGCCGATGCCATCGAGTACCGCGCCGACCACGGTGCCCTGCTCGCCCAGCGTCAGCCGTCCGGGCACGTCGATCTCCAGCGCCTGCCCACCGCGCTCGAACTGCCACTTGTACAGATGCCCGCTGGCGAAGCGGAAGCGGATGCACTCATGCATGGCCAGGTCACGCGGATGCTGCGGGGCCGGACGTCGGCGCAGGTAGTCCGGCGATCCGACAATCAGCCCGCGCAGTGGTGGCCCCATCGGCACTGCCACCATGTCCTCGGGTACGAACTCGTGCAGGCGCACGCCGGCGTCGTAGCCCTCGGCGACGATGTCGACCAGGCCGTCGTTCTCGGTCAGCTCCACCCGCACGTCGGGATGGGCGTGCAGGAAGCGCGCCAGCCGTGGTCCCAGCTGTGTCGCCACCGCCGCACGGGTGGCATTGATGCGCAGCAGGCCGGCCGGTGCGGCACGGAACTGGTTCATCTCCTCCAACGCATCGTGCACCTGCCCCAAGGCCGGCTGCAGGCGCTCCAGCAGACGCTGCCCGGCCTCGGTCAGGGCCACGCTGCGGGTGGTGCGATGGAACAGGCCCACGCCCAACCGTTCTTCCAGCGCGCGGATCGCATAACTCACCGCCGAGGTCGACAGCGCCAGCTCGGCGCCGGCACGGCGGAAGCTGCGGTGGCGGGCGACTGCGGCGAACGCGGCCAGGTGGGAGAGATTGTCAGTGGCCATGATTGTGCAGTCTCACTTGATGAATCATGCCGATATCCGGGCTTTTTGCCGCTGGGTACGGGGCGTATTGTAAAGCGCCTTTCGACAAACCCTGCCAAGGATTCCCCATGTCCCTCGCCCGTGGTTACGCCGCCCATTCACATACCGACCCGCTGATCCCCTACGAGTTCGAACGCCGCGCGGTCGGCCCGGACGATGTACGTATCGAGATCCTCTACAGCGGCATCTGCCACTCCGACCTGCACCAGGCCCGCGACGACTGGGGTGGCTCGATCTACCCGATGGTGCCGGGCCACGAGATCATTGGCCGCGTCACCGAGGTCGGCAGCAACGTCACCCGCTTCAAGGTGGGCGACCACGCCGGCGTGGGCTGCATGGTCGACTCATGCCGCCACTGCGACGCCTGCGAGCACGACCTGGAGCAGTACTGCGCCGAAGGCGCGACCTGGACCTACAACGGCCGTGAGCGCGAAAGCGGCGCGCCGACGTATGGCGGCTATTCCGACCACGTGGTGGTCGAGCAGCGCTTCGTGGTGAAGGTGTCCGACACCCTCGACCTCAAGGCAGCCGCGCCGCTGCTGTGTGCCGGCATCACCACCTGGTCGCCGCTGCGCCACTGGAAGGTTGGCCCGGGCCAGAAGGTCGGCGTGATCGGCCTCGGTGGCCTCGGCCACATGGGCGTGAAGTTCGCCAAGGCCCTCGGCGCGCACGTGGTGATGATCACCACCACGCCGGAAAAGGGTGCCGATGCCAAGCGCCTGGGCGCCGATGAAGTGCTGGTCTCGCGCGATGCCACGCAGATGAAGGCGCACGCCGGCAGCTTCGACTTCCTGCTCAACACTATTCCGGTTGGCCATGACACCAACCCGTACATGGGCCTGCTCAAGCGCGAGGCCACCATGTGCCTGGTCGGCGTGCTGACCGAACTGGATCCGCCGCTGACCGGCGGCAGCGTGATCTTCGGCCGCAAGCACCTGACCGGCTCGGCGATCGGCGGCATGGCCGAAACCCAGGAAATGATGGATTTCTGCGCCGAGCACGGCATCGTCAGCGATGTCGAGATGATCGACATCAAGAACGTCAACGAAGCCTGGGAGCGCATGGCGAAGAACGATGTGCGCTACCGCTTCGTGATCGACATGGCGACGATGAAGAACGCCGCCTGATCGATCGGCGACTGTGAACGAAGAACCCCGGCACTGCCGGGGTTTCTTGTTTGCGTTGCACGGCCCGTCCGCCGGGCATGGCCCGGCGCTACCGGAAAGATGACGGGTAGCGCCGGGCCATGCCCGGCGAGCGAAGCGGTTGCCTCCCCCCTCGGACATGACGAAGGTCAAGGCCCGCGCCACACGCGGGGCGCAGACTCGCCGCATGGCCCGCCTGCCCTCCCCCGCGATGCTGATGCGTGCGCCGCACCGGCTGCTGTTCTTCATCGGCGCCAGCAACCTGCTGCTGGCGATGCTGTGGTGGGCGTTGTGGCTGGGCGCGCTGCGCGGGCTGTGGGCACCACAACCGCCGCCCCTACCTGCGGCATGGCTGCACGCCCTGCTGATGCAGTACCTGGTACTGCCCAGTTTCATCTTCGGCTTCCTGCTCACCGTGTTCCCGCGCTGGATGGCACAGCCGGAGCTGCCACGCAGCCGTTATGCGCCGGTCGGCATCGGCCTGTTTGGTGGGCAGGCGTTGCTGATTGCCGCCGCCTGCGGGTGGACACCCGGGCTGTGGCCCGGCCTGCTGCTGGCACTGGCCGGCTGGAGCGCCGGACTGATCGTGCTGG
This sequence comes from Stenotrophomonas sp. 62841_Sma, assembly GCF_056482945.1. NCBI lineage: Bacteria > Pseudomonadati > Pseudomonadota > Gammaproteobacteria > Lysobacterales > Lysobacteraceae > Stenotrophomonas > Stenotrophomonas sp. 62841_Sma. Next base: position 4,051,099 of record NZ_CM151224.1, read on the forward strand.
GACGCGTGCTCAAGGCCGCCGGTCCCAACCGCAACTGGCATGCGCGCGCCTGCTATGCCGCACTGCTGCTGGGCTGGCTGGGGCTGCTGCTGTTCATGGCGGTGGGGCGCGGCCACGCCACGCTGATGCCAGTCACGGTGGCACTCGGCACCTTCGGCCTGCTGCTACCGGTCTACCTCACCGTCGCGCACCGGATGATCCCGTTCTTCGCCAACAACGTGGTGGATGGCTATGTGGCGTGGCGCCCGCTGCGCTGGTTGGCTGCGATGTGGGCGCTGCTGATGCTGCGCCTGCTGTTGAGCGCGTTGCAGGTCGACCACCTGCTGTGGCTGGCCGATGCGCCGCTGCTGATGTTGTCGCTGCAGGCGCTATGGCACTGGTGGCCACGCGGGCCGATGCCGGGCCTGCTCGCGGCCCTGTTCCTGGCACTGGCGTGGCTGCCGATCAGCTTCGCGTTGTATCTGCTGCAGGACATCGGCCAGATGCTGGGCCATCCGCAACTGCTCGGCCGCGCGCCGCTGCATGCCCTCGCCGTGGGCCTGTTCGGCAGCCTGCTGGTGGCGATGGTGACCCGGGTCACCCAGGGCCATTCCGGCCGACCGCTGGTGATGCCGGCAGTGGCCTGGTTTGCGTTCATCGCGCTGCAGGCGGTGGCGATCATGCGCATCGTCGCCGAGCTGATGCCCGACGCCTACGCGTGGCATTTCGCCGCTGCCATCGGCTGGTTGCTGGCCTTGGCACCGTGGGTGGCACGGCTGGGCTGGATCTACCTGAGCCCACGGCGCGACGGCAAGCCGGGCTGACATCACCGCCGGGCATGGCACCATGATGGTCATGTCCGATATCCCGTTCGATCCCACCGCAATCACCACCTTCGCCGATGGCGACCCTGAGGAGAATCCCTGGGTTCTCGGCGCGCCGCAGCCGGAAGCGCTGCAGGTGGTGCCCTGGTCCACGCTGTGGGCCGACCAGTTCGAGCAGCAGCGCACGCAGCTGCAGGCGACACTCGGCAACACCGCGCTGGGCATTGAACATGTCGGCTCCACCGCGGTGCCGGGCCTGCCGGCCAAACCGGTACTGGACATCGACCTGCTGGTTGCCGATCCCGCCGACGAAGCGGCCTGGCTGCCAGCGCTGCAGGCACTGGGCTACGTGCTTACCATCCGCGAACCCTCGTGGTACCAGCACCGCATGCTGCGACTGCACGTGCCGCGCGTGAACCTGCACGTGTTCGCACCTGGTTGCGCCGAGCACCTCCGCCACTGCTTGTTCCGCGATTGGCTGCGCAGCCATGAAGATGACCGCAGGCGCTATGCACAGGCCAAGCAGGCAGCACTGCAGGGCAATGCCAACGTGCAGGCCTACAACCGCAGCAAGCAGGATGTGGTTCGCTGCATCTACGCGCGCCTGTTCGCAGCGCGCGGGTGGTGACGCAACGGCAGGTGCCGGCCCCAGTTGGCACCCGCCGGAACAGTGTCAGTACGCGAACTCGCGGAACACCGGATCGACGTCGCCGTGCCAGCGGCCATGGAACAGCGCCAGCTTGCGTTCGGCCGGGGTCAGGCCGGACTCGACGATCTCCTGCAGCACGTCCAGGAACTTGCTCTCGTCCTGGCCGTCGGCATTGCGCGCCGCGCGGCGCTTGAGGCCTTCGACGGAAATCTTCACCGCTTCACGGGCCAGGTCGCGCACGCTGCCAGTGCGGAACGGCAGGTTCATCGCATGCTTCGGCACGCCGTCGCGCAGTGCATGGCGCTCGGCCAGGGTGAAATCACGTACCAGGTCCCAGGCCGCATCCAGTGCGGTGTCGTCGTACAACAGGCCCACCCAGAATGCCGGCAGCGCACACAAGCGGCTCCACGGGCCACCGTCGGCACCGCGCATTTCCAGGTACTTCTTCAGGCGCACTTCCGGGAACGCGGTGGTCATGTGGTCCGACCAGTCGCGCAGCGTCGGCAGCGCGCCCGGCAGCACCGGCAGCTTGGCCTGCATGAAATCGCGGAAGCTCTGCCCGCTGGCGTCGTGGTAGATGCCATCGCGGTAGGAGAAATACATCGGCACGTCGAGCAGGTAATCGACATAGCGCTCGTAACCGAAGCCATCCTCGAACACGAAGTCGAGCATGCCGGTGCGGTCGGCGTCGGTGTCGGTCCAGATGTGCGAGCGGTAGCTCAGGTAGCCGTTGGGCTTGCCTTCGGTGAACGGCGAATCGGCGAACAGCGCGGTGGCGATCGGCTGCAGCGCCAGCGACACGCGGAACTTCTTCACCATGTCCGCTTCGGTGGCGTAGTCCAGGTTCACCTGCACCGTGCAGGTGCGGGTCATCATGTCCAGGCCCAGCGAGCCGACCTTGGGCATGTAGGCGCGCATGATCTTGTAGCGGCCCTTCGGCATCCACGGCATTTCATCGCGCTTCCATTTCGGCTGGAAGCCCATGCCGAGGAAGCCGAGCTGCAGCTCACCGGCCACCTGTGCCACTTCGTTGAGATGGGTGCCGGTCTCCACGCAGGTCTGGTGGATGGTCTCCAGCGCCGCGCCGGACAGTTCCAACTGACCGGCAGGTTCCAGCGTCACCGAGGCGCCATCGCGCAGCAGGGCGATGGTGTTGCCGTTCTCCTGCACCGGCTCCCAGCCGAAGCGGACCAGGCCGTTGAGCAGCGCTTCGATGCCGCGCTCGCCTTCAAAGGTCGGCGGGCGCAGGTCATCCAGGCGGAACCCGAACTTCTCGTGCTCGGTGCCGATGCGCCACTGCGCGCGGGGTTTCTCGCCGGAGGCGATCACCTCCACCAGCTGCGAGCGGTCGGTAATGGGTGTATCGGCGACGTGGCTGGGGCTCGACAAGGGGAAGGCTCGCTGGACAGTGGCGGGGGATGTGGGGCCCGGGGCCTTCCATCGCAAGGGCGCACTATAGCGTGGCGACCCGTTGCGTCATGCGACGGAGACGGTTTTCAGCATCCTACCGACGCCCTCTTGACCCTCGTACACTCGGGGCCATGAGCCGCCATTCACGACACCCCGAACTGCACCGCTCCGAGCGCGTCGGCTGGCTGCGTGCCGCCGTGCTGGGGGCCAACGATGGCATCGTCTCGGTGGCCGGCCTGGTGGTCGGCGTGGCCGCCAGCGGCGCCTCCGCGGCGACCATTCTGGCCACCGGCGTGGCTGGCACCGTGGCCGGCGCGATGTCGATGGCCGCTGGAGAGTATGTCTCCGTGCAGACCCAGGCCGACACCGAAGATGCCGACCTGGCGATGGAAAAGCGCGAACTGCACGAAGATCCGCACAGCGAGCTGGAAGAGCTGGCCGCGATCTACCGCCACCGCGGCCTGGAGCCGGCACTGGCGCGGCAGGTGGCCGAACAGCTCACCGCCCACGATGCGCTGGGCGCCCACGCACGCGACGAGCTGGGCATCATCGATACCCTGCGCGCGCGCCCGCTGCAGGCAGCGCTGGCCTCGGCCGGCGCCTTCACCTGTGGTGCGGCACTGCCGGTGCTGACCGCGCTGCTCGCGCCGGTCGACAAGGTCGCGATGATGACCACCGCCAGCACCCTGCTCGGCCTGTGCCTGACCGGCGCGATGGCGGCCCAGGCCGGCGGCGCACCGCCGGTACGCGGCGCGATCCGGGTGATGTTCTGGGGCGCGTTGGCGATGGCCGCGGCCGCCGGCGTCGGTCGCCTGCTCGGCGCACACGTGACATGACCGCCATGCTGCCCCCGGCCACCGCACTGCTGGCCGAGATGGCCAGTCTGGCGGGCTGTGAGCGCGCCGAAGGCTATGCCTGCATCACCGCTCGCCAAGAGCATGGCGCCAGCTCGGTGGAGATTCCGCAACCGCAGTTCGCGATCCTGCTGGAGGGCCGCAAGCAGGTGCGCACCGCGCACCAGTCGCTGGAATTCATCCCTGGCGACATCCTGTTGCTGACCCAGCGCTGCCGCATCGATGTGGTCAACAGCCCCGACCCGGGGACCGGCCGCTACCTCAGTGCCATCGTGCCGCTGTGTGCCGAAGTACTGGCGGCCGCACGCACGCTGTGGAGCGAGGACCTTCCCGCGCCGGGCCAGGCGATGGCACGTCTGCCTTTGATCGACCATGGCCCGGTGCTGCGCCAGTGGCGGCAATCGCTGCAGGACGGCCGTTACAGCGAGGCACGATTGGCCCTGGCCTCGCTGGTGCTGACCCTGTGCCGGCAGGGCCACGGCAACCTCTTGCTGCCACAGGCACCGAGCCTGGGCGAACAGATCCGCGACCGCATCGCCGCCGAACCGGCACGCGACTGGCAATCACGTGATGTGGAAGAACAGTTCGCAGTGAGTGGCGCGACCCTGCGCCGTCGCCTTGCGGCCGAGGACACCAGCCTGCGCCAGCTGCTTACCGAGGCCCGGCTGGCGCATGGCATGCAGCTGCTCTACACCACGGACCTGCCATTGAAGACCGTCGCTGCACGCGCGGGCTACCGGTCTGCGGCGAGTTTCAGCAAGCGCTTCGCCGAGCAATACGGACTGGCTCCCACAGACATTTGAAGGGGTTCGGCAGGGCTGCGCCCTGCACCCGCAGAGGCAACGGCAACGGCCGAAGCAACAGCAACAGCAACAGCAACAGCGGCTATCCGAGGGAAGGCGGGGCGGGGCGGTGTGGGTGGGCAGGACACGCCGTAAACCCATCCATGGGGGCTCGATGGCGCCATCCATGGCGCCAACGGTCCTGCCCACCCACACCACCCCGCCTCTGACAGATCTCCGCGGCTGTTGGTAGGTGTCGACCTTGGTCGACACGATTTTTCTGTCAGATATCGAATGAATCATCCACGCATTGCGTGGATCTATCGTGTCGACCAAGGTCGACCCCCACCAGGGCAATACGTCGTTCCAACAGATCGCAGAAAACTGTCGAAGGCGGGGTGGGTCCGGTTGCGGGGGCGTGAGCCGCATGGGCCCGAGGCATGCCTCGGGCGGGTTGGGCAGGACGCCCAACCCCGGTCTTGCCGTGTGCGCAGGAATGCGCACACGAGCAAGCGGCGACCGAGCTTACATGGGTGAGGGCGCTTTGCTTGCGAAGCACTGCTTCGCAAGCGCCCGAACGCACAGCCGCCAGCGGCTGGGCCGGGCCCCGGAGGGGGACTTGCAGCGCCCCCCGCAACCGGACCCACCCCGCCATCCCACGGATAGCCCGCTGTTGCTGTTGCTTCGGCCGTTGCCGTTGCCTCTGCGGGTGCAGGGCGCAGCCCTGCAGACAACACCCCTCCCTGAGCATTCCGCGTAGTGGTTTGAGCGCCGCACACACGTCGACCACGGCACGCTATGCGGCAACGGAACCACCCGTCGTCCACCGAGAACCATCATGTCCCTGCGTCCCCTGCCGCTGCACCACGCCCTGCTGTTGGCCCTGTCATCCCTGCCACTGGCCGCGCTGGCCGAAACCACGTCGCCTGCCCCCACCCAGCAGGTCCCCGGCGTCTACCACCAGCGCGTCGGTGCGCTGCAGGTCACCGCTCTGTTCGATGGCGTGGTCGCGCTGGGCCGGCAGGAAGTCGTGGGCGTGCCGCCGACGCTGGTCAGCCGCCTGCTGGAAGGCCGTTACGTGCCCGAAGACAAGAAGGGCCTGCAGACCGCGATCAATGCTTTCCTGGTGCGCCAGGGCAACCACCTGACCCTGGTCGATACCGGTACCGCGCAGTGCTTCGGCCCCGGCCTGGGCCAGGTGCTGGGCAACCTGCGCGCCTCCGGCGTGGACCCGGCCGAGGTGGATGAGGTGCTGCTGACCCACGCCCATCCGGACCATCTGTGCGGCGTGCTCGACGCGCAGGGCAAGCCGGCCTACCCGAATGCCACGGTGTGGCTGTCCAAGGCCGATGCCGACTACTGGCTCAACCCGGCCAGCGAGGCCACCGCGCCGAAGGGCGTGCGCTTTGCCTTCCCGCTGGCGCGCAACGCGGTAGCGCCCTATCAGGCCAGCGGCCACCTGCGCACCTTCAGTCCCGGCGATGCCCTGCCCGGTGGCGCGGTGGCGATGGACACCCATGGCCATACGCCCGGCCATGTCTCCTACCGGTTCGACAGCCAGGGCCAGTCGCTACTGGTGTGGGGTGATGTGCTGCACTTCCACGCAGTGCAGTTCGCGCACCCGGAGGCGGCCTTCGAGGCCGATTCGGACCGCAAGGCGGCCATCGCCAGCCGTCGCGGCCTGCTGCAGCAGGCCACCGCCAACGGTTGGTGGGTGGCCGGTGCGCACCTGCCGTTCCCCGGTCTGGGCCATGTGCGTGGCGAGGGCAAGGCCTATGCGTGGGTGCCGGCGGAGTACTCGCCGTTGAAATGAGGTATTGCCGACCAGTGGCCGGCACTACCCGGAAGCAGACCGCTAGGGCCGGGTCATGCCCGGCCCTAGCGGCCGGGTGCCAGACGCGGCGCGTCTCGTAGTTCGTCCAGGTACGGCAGCAGTTCCTGCAACGCCAAGTACGAACCCGCTTGCCGCGCGTCCATACGGATCGCCTGCCACTGCGCGTGTTCGAAGATCCGGGAATCAGAACAGTTGAGCGAGGTCGCATCGAGCTCAGCGCAGGATGCGCGAAGCCTCAGCAGCGCCTGCTGGCCCAATGGCGGCACCTGATCGGCCAGACCGTCCATGACGACCACCAGAGGCATCAGGACCGATGACTGGACCTCACAGGCAAGACACTGCGGCAGCCTTGCGGCTTGGCCCAATGCGTCCTGCTGGAGGAAATCGAGGGCAGAGAGCAAGGTGCAGGCCGCTTCGACGCGAGCACCGTCACCCGCCCCGTGCCATTGCCAGAGCGTTGCAGCAAATCCTTCCATCCGTACACCCCGACGAAAAGGCAGGCCGACCGCAGGCCGCCTTACTCCAGCCCCAGCCAGCCGCCGATCACGCCGCGGGCTTCGTCCACGCCGGTACGGTCTTCGCCGGAGAACACCTGCACGCTGACGCTGTCGCCGTATGCCGACTGCAGCTCCTTGCGCACCTTCTGCAGGGTCTGCATCTGCTGGCTGCGGCTCAGCTTGTCGGCCTTGGTCAGCAACGCATGCGCCGGCAGGCCACGCTGCACGGCATAGGCCAGCATCTGCCGGTCGTAGTCCTTCAGCGGGTGGCGGATATCCATCACCACCACCAGGCCCTTGAGGGCTTCGCGGGTGCGGAAATACCTGTCGATGAAGGCCTGCCAGTGCGCCTGCAGGTCCAGCGGCACCTTGGCGTAACCGTAACCGGGCAGATCGACCAGATGGGCTTCCGGGGTGACCTGGAAGAACACCAGCTGCTGGGTGCGGCCGGGCGTCTTGGAGACACGGGCCAGGGCGTTCTGGCGGGTCAGCGCGTTGAGCGCACTGGACTTGCCGGCGTTGGAGCGGCCGGCGAAGGCCACTTCGGCCCCTTCGTCGGGCGGCAGCTGCCGCACGTTATGGGCCGAAAGGTGGTAACGGGCGCGTTCGATGAGCAATGACATGTGCCTAGGATCGCATGTTGCGGCGCCGCGCGCCCGTGCCGGCGGCCTTTGCGGGCATTTTGCTGCACTGCTGCGTTGACCGTGCGCGGAAACGGCGTTGATAATCCGGGCGATGCCGGCGGCCACCGCCCGGCCCGGTCCATACGGAGCTTTAGCATGCGCCACGCTCGCGTTCTTGCCGTATCCGCCCTTGCCACTGCCGTAGTCGTTGCCGCCGCTGCGTTCGCGCAGACCACGTTGACCCCGCTGCCCGACAACGGGCCGATCAACACCGCCTCGCTGGAGGTCGATTTCAGCAAGACCCACTGGGGCGATGCCAAGGCCGGCCAGACCAAGGCCTCGGCCTGCGCGGCCTGCCATGGCGCCGACGGCAATTCCACGGTGGAGATGTACCCGTCCATCGCCGGCCAGAGCGAACGCTACGTCGCCCAGCAGATGGCCCTGATCGCCAACGGGCAGCGCAGCTCCGGCGCGGCGGTGGCGATGGTGCCGTTCGTGCAGAACCTCACCCCGCAGGACATGCGCGACATCGGCGCGTTCTTCGCCACGCAGAAGGCCACTGCCGGCATCGCCGATGACACGGCGGTCACCGACGGCCCCTACAAGGGCATGAAGTTCTACGAGATCGGCCAGCAGCTGTACCGTGGCGGCGATGCCAAGCGTGGCCTGCCGGCCTGCATGGCCTGCCACGGCCCCAGCGGCGCCGGTAATCCGGGGCCGGCCTATCCGCACATCGGTGGCCAGCACGCCAGCTATGTCGCGCGCCGCCTGCAGGAATACCAGGCTGGCCAGACCAACGAAACCGACAAGGCGCACTTCCAGATCATGGCTGCGGTTGCGCAGAAGCTGAGCGAGCAGGAGGTGCAGGCGCTGTCGAGCTACCTGCAGGGCCTGCACAACAAGGCCGACGACATGGCCGTTGCCACCGCGCCGGCACAACCGGCTGCCGCCCCCTGACCACCACTGGTCGGCCCGGGTCGCCACGCCGGCCCGCGGCTGCGGTATGTTTCCTTCACGCCGGCGACCGCGCCGGCGTTGCTTTTTTCAACGGAGATGCGTGTCGATGAGGTTGATTTCCCGCCTGCTGTTGTCTTTGCTGGTGCTGCTGCCGCTGGTAGCCTGCGCCGCCACCCCCGCCAATGCCCCGCTGGTCGAAGGCAAGGACTACGAGCGCATCGCCCAGCCGGGCCCGTTCCAGCCGCTGGCCGGCAAGATCGAGGTGGTCGAGGTCTTCGGCTACACCTGCCCACACTGCGCCCGTTTCGAACCGCAGCTGGAAGCCTGGGCAGCCAAGCTGCCGGCCGATGTGCGCTTCACTCCGGTACCGGCAGCCTTCGGCGGCGCCTGGGATGCCTGGGCACTGGCCTACTACGCCGCCGACGAAGTCGGCGTGGCCAAGCGCAGCCATGCCGCCGTGTTCAAGGCACTGCACCAGGACGGCTCGCTGCCGATGCAGAACGTCTCGGCCGATGAGCTCGCCACCTTCTACAAGGCCTACGGCGTGACCCCGGACCGTTACCTGCAGGCCCTGCGCGGCGATGCCGTACAGAAGAAGGTCGATGCCGCCCGCGCGTTCGCCCAGCGCACCAAGATCCCCGGGACCCCGGCGCTGATCATCAACGGCCAGTACCTGGTCCGTGGCGACAGCTTCGACGACCAGCTGCGCATCGCCTCGGCGCTGATCGCCCAGGCCCGCGCCGCCCGCGGCCGCTGAACCAACACCCACCACCGACACGGCGCTGTCGCCGCCGCGTGTCATCATTTCCCCCTGGCCGGCGCATGACGCCGGCCCCACCTTTCCAGATGCTGGAGACGTTTCCATGAAGATCCGTTACACCCTCGCCCTCGCAGCGCTGCTGCCGATCCTGGCGGCCTGCAAGGCCGACGACGGCAGCACCAACACCACCGCGGCCCCGGCCGAACCGGCTGCAGCTCCGGCGACCACCGAACCGGCCGCTCCGGCAGCGGGTACCGAAGGCGCCGCCCCGGCCGCTGCCGAAGGCGAGAAGGCCGCGGCTGAATCCGCCCCGGCCGCTGCACCGGCCCCGACCACCACCGCACTGACCGGCCCGGCCCCGGTGGAAGGCGCCGACTACCAGGTGATCCCGAACGGCCAGCCGTTCCAGCCGGCCGCCGGCAAGATCGAAGTGACCGAGATCTTCGGCTATGTCTGCCCGGCCTGCGCCGCGTTCCAGCCGCTGGTCGGCCCGTGGAAGGCCGGCCTGCCGAGCGACGTGAACTTCGTCTACGTGCCGGCCATGTTCGGCGGTACCTGGGACAACTACGCCCGTGCCTTCTACGCCGCGCAGACCCTGGGCGTGCAGGAGAAGACCCACGAAGCCCTGTACGCTGCCATCCATTCGCAGAAGACCCTGAAGGGCGAGCGCGGCACCGATTCGGTTGACGACATCGCCAAGTTCTACGGTGCCTACGGCGTGGATCCGAAGCAGTTCGCCGCCACCATGGGCAGCTTCGCGGTGAATGCCAAGACCAACTCGGCCAAGCAGTTCGCCCAGCGCAGCCAGATCAGCGGCACCCCGTCGATCATCGTCAACGGCAAGTACCTGGTGAAGGGCAAGAGCTTCCCGGACATGCTGCGCATTGCCGACCACCTGATCGCCCGCGAACGCGGTGCGGCCCAGGCTCACTGATCCAAGAGAAGCGTTTCCCGGCCGTGAATTCCCCCCGTACACGGACCCTGCGCTTGCTGACGGCCAACATCCAGGCCGGCTCAAGTACCCGCCGCTACAGCGACTATGTGACCCGCAGCTGGTCACATGCGCTGCCGGCGGGCCGCAAGCGCAGCAGCCTGGACGCGATCGCCACCCTGGCGCGCGAACATGACATCGTCGGCCTGCAGGAGGCCGACCCGGGCAGCCTGCGCTCGGGCTTCACCAACCAGACCCACTACCTGGCCCAGCGTGCCGGCTTCAACTACTGGAGCCACCAGCCGAACCGGCGCATGGGCGGGGTCGCCTCCAGCGCCAACGGCCTGCTGAGCAAGCTGGAACCGGTGGAAGTGCAGGATCACGCCCTGCCCGGCCGCATCGGCGGGCGCGGCGTGCTGCTGGCCAAGTTCGGCGACGGCGCCGATGGCCTGGCGGTAGCGGTAGCCCATCTGTCGCTGGGCGCGGGTTCGCGGATGTCGCAGCTGGGCTTCATCGCCGAGCTGCTGTCCGACCATCCCAATGCGGTGCTGATGGGCGACTTCAACTGCCTGGCAGAACGCCCGGAAATGCAGGTGCTGTACCAGAAGACCCGCCTGCAACCACCGGGCTGCATCGTGCCGACCTTCCCCAGCTGGCGCCCCGATCGCGCCATCGACCACATCCTGGTCAGCAGCGGCCTGCAGACCCGCACCGTGGAAGCCGTACCGGCCGCGTTCTCCGATCACCTCGCCCTGGCGATGCAGATCGACGTCCCGGCGGACGCCCTGCGCTGACCGCTCCTGGTGGGTGCCAACCTTGGTTGGCACGCTCTCCGCCGGGCATGGCCCGGCGCTACCCCGCCTGCACCACCGGCACCTTCAGCCGCCGCGCGGTCATCGTGCTGCCCACCGAGGCCAGCACCGTGCAGCCGATCGCCAGCCACTGCAATCCATGCAGGTGCTCGTGCAGCAGCAGCATCGCCCACAGCGCGGCTACTGCCGGCTCCATGCTGATCAGGATGCCGAAGGTCTCCTTGGGCAGGCGCTTGAGCGCCATCATCTCCAGCGACATCGGGATCGCGCTGGACACCAACGCCACCAGCAGGCCAGCGGCCAGGATCTTCGGATCGAGCAGTGCGGCGCCGGCATGCACCACGCCCACCGGCACCACCACCAGCGACGCCGCCAGCAGCCCCAGCGACACCGAATGCCCGGCGTGCAGATGGCCGGCACGCTTGCCGAACACGATGTACAGGCCCCAGCACGCCGCCGCACCCATGGCATACAGCACGCCGGCCGGATCCAGCGCCGGGCCGCCACCGATCGGCAACAGCAACAGCAGCCCCACCGCCGCGCAGCCCACCCACAGGAAGTCGATCGGTCGCCGTGATGACAGCATCGCCACCGTCAGCGGCCCGGTGAACTCGATGGCCACCGCGATGCCGAAGGGAATCGTGCGCAGGGCCATGTAGAACAGCAGGTTCATCAGGCCCAGGGTGAGCCCGTAGCGCAGGATGGTGATCGCATCCACGCGGCTGGTCTTCCAGCGCCATGGCCGCCAGAACAGCAGCAGCAACAGCGCCGAAAAGCCCACGCGCAGCGCGCTGGTGCCCTGGGCACCGATCAGCGGGAACAGGTGTTTTGCGTAGGAGGTGCCGATGGCCAGCGAGGTGACCGAGCCGAGCACCGCCAGCGCCGGCAACATCGGCGCGAGTCGTGAGGTCTGCATGCGCAAAGTCTATTGCGCCGGCGCCGAGCACTTGGCTCAATTGACAGCCCGTTCGTGCAACTTCTGCTCGCCATGGCCACCGCCCCCGTGCTCGACAGCTTCGACCGCGCCATCCTCGACCTGCTGCAGCGGGACAACACCCTGCCGCAGCGCGAAATCGCCGAGGCCGTGCACCTGTCCACCCCGGCCGTGCAGCGCCGCATCAAGCGCCTGCAGGACAGCGGCGTGATCGCGGCCAATGTAGCGGTGGTCGCCGCCGCCAAGGTCGGGCGGCCGCTGACCATCATCGTCGAGGTGCGCGTGGTCAGCGAGCAGCGCGAGCGGGTGGCGCCGTTCAAGCGCCGCGTACAGGACGACCCGGCCGTGCAGCAGTGCTACTCGATCACCGGCGATGGCGATTTCCTGCTGTTGCTTTCGGCGGCGTCGATGGAGGAGTACGAGGCGATCACCGAGCGCTTGTTCGGTGGCGATGACAACATCGAGCGCTTCCGTACCTCGGTGGCACTGGGCACCTTGAAGCGAAGTTTCGAGGTCCCGCTGGCACCGGTTCTGTAGCGTCGAGCCATGCTCGACTGCGCTTTTACTGCAGAGCAACAGCCGTCGAGCATGGCTCGACGCTACAGTCGGAGACCATGAGCACTCCGTCCTCTCCTGCCGGTCGCCTGCGCCGCTGGCTGCTGCGCGGTCTGTGGCTGGCCATTGCCGTCGTTGCCGCGATGGCGCTGTGGAACAGTCCCTGGGCCGCCGCACCAAAGATGCTGTGGACACTCGCGCAGATGCCGCCGGCCACCGAACTCCCGGTGCCGGTGGAGGGTGTGCGCCCCCGCCAGATCGCCGATACCTTCGGCGCGCCGCGCGGCCGCGACCGCTCCCACGCCGGCATCGATATCTTCGCCCAGCGCGGCACGCCGGTGCGCAGCGTCACTGCCGGCGTCATCGCGGATGTCAGCGAACGCGGCCTCGGTGGTCGCCAGGTCTGGGTGATCGGGCCCGGGCGGGAACGCTACTACTACGCGCATCTGGAAGGCTGGGCCGAGGGCCTGGCGCGCGGCCAGGTGGTGCAGGCCGGTGACCTGCTCGGCCACGTGGGCGACAGCGGCAATGCCAAGGGCACGCCGCCGCATCTGCACTGGGGCATCTACGGCACGAACGGCCCCCGCAACCCGTTGCCGTTGCTGCGCTGATCGCCACGGCGCACCCGCGCACCGAACCGTTCATGATTTGTAAATAGGAATAGTTCGTATTACCATTTCTTTCGTTTCCGGTGGTGCCAGGACGGCCTGCCCGCCCTTCCCCTACCCGTAGCGCCTCGCCTCCTGGATGCCGGCCGAACGCGCGTGCTCGTCCCCAGGACCCCCATGACCCGTCCCGCCTTCCGTACCCTGCAGCCGCAGCGGCTGTCCGTTGCCGTGCTTGCCGTTCTCTGCGCCGTGGCCCCGGCCGCCTTCGCCGACACCGCCGCCGATCCGACCACGCTGGACAAGGTGGTGGTCAAGGGCGAACGTGCCGAAGGCTATTCGGTGCGCCGCACCTCGGCCGGTACCCGCTTCGATCTGGCACCGCGCGAGATCCCGCAGTCGGTCAGCATCATCAGCCACCAGCGCATCGAAGATCAGAAGCTGGACGACATCATCGACGTGCTGGCCAACACCACCGGCGTGACCAGCACCCAGTCCGACAGCGAGCGCACCGAGTTCTACGCGCGTGGCTTCTACATCGATGCCTACCAGTTCGATGGCCTGCCGACGCAGATGGTGCAGAACTGGAGCTACGGCGATTCCGGCCTCGATCTTGCGCTGTACGACCGCGTGGAAGTGGTACGCGGCGCTACCGGCCTGCTCAGCGGTGCCGGCAATCCGTCCGCCTCGGTGAACCTCATCCGGAAACACGCCGACAGCGCAGAACTGACCGGCAGCATCTCGGTGAACGTCGGCAGTTGGGGCCGCACACGCACCACCGTGGACGTGGGCACGGCGCTGAACGCCAGTGGCACGGTGCGCGGCCGGGTGATCGGCAGCTACCTGGACACCGATGGCCAGATGGACCGCTACAACCAGCGCAAGACGCTGGGTTATGCCGTCATCGACGCCGACCTGACCCCGGACACGCAGCTCAGCGTGGGCTACGACTACCAGCAGAAGCGCGCCAACGGCGCGACCTGGGGCGGCTTCCCGATGTGGTACGCCGATGGCAGCCCGACCAACTATCCGACCTCGTTCAATCCGTCGCCGGACTGGACCTACTGGGACACCACCAGCAAGCGTGCGTTCGCCACCCTGCAGCATGCCTTCAGCAACGGCTGGAAGTTCAAGATCGGCGCCACCCACGACCGCACCAAGGCCGACGACAAGCTGTTCTATCCGGCCTACACCGCGTTCAACAAGACCACGGGCGCCGGCATCACGCCGATGGCCGGCTTCTACAACACCGAGCGCAAGGTTGATGGCATCGATGGCTACATCGATGGGCCGTTCCAGCTGTTCGGACGCGAACACCAGTTCATGGCCGGCCTGAGCTACAACAAGCGTGAGTTCGCCAACTATGGTGATTTCCAGCCTGACTTCAACGATCCGAATGCACAGTACCTGCCGCTGGCCAGCTACTTCGGCTGGACCGGTGATTTCCCGCAGCCGAACTGGCGACCGCTGAAGCTTGCCAGCCAGGGCACCATCACCCAAAAGGCCGGCTATGCCGCCGCACGCCTGTCGCTGGCCGATCCACTGAAGCTGATCATCGGTGCGCGCTACACCGACTGGAAGAGCGAAGACGAAGGCAACGACCGCTCGCACAAAGTGACCACGCCGTATGCCGGCCTGGTCTACGACATCAACGATACCTACTCCGCCTACGCCAGCTATACCGAGATCTTCCAGCCGCAGACGCTGCGCAACAAGCAGGGCAGCTACCTCGATCCGGTCGATGGCAAGAGCTACGAAGTCGGCGTCAAGGGCGCGTGGTTCGACAACCGGCTGAATGCATCCGTGGCAGTGTTCCGCATCGAGCAGGACAACGTTGGCCAGGAAACCATGGACAAGGTCGACGGGCAAATGAACGAGACCGCCTACATCGCTGCACGTGGCACCGTCAGCCGCGGCTTCGAGTTCGAAGTGAACGGCGAACTGGCACCGGGCTGGAACGCGACCTTCGGTGCTTCACGTTACGTGGCCAAGGACATCAACGGCGCCGACATCAACACCAACCTGCCGCAGACCGCGCTGAAGCTGTTCACCAGCTACACCCCGCAATCGCTGCAGGAACTGACCGTCGGCGGCGGTGCCAACTGGCAGAACCGCATCTACTACGCTGCGCCGGTAGTGGGCCGCTTCGAACAGGAAGGCTACGCGCTGGTCAGTGCCTTCGTGCGCTACCGCATCTCGCCGGAGTTCAGCGTGCAGGCCAACCTCAACAACCTGCTGGACAAGAAGTACTACTCGCAGATCACCGGCTACGGTGCCTACGGCGACGGCCGCAATGGCTCGCTGACGTTCACCTGGGCGTTCTGATCCAACCGGCCTTGTAGCGTCGAGCCATGCTCGACTCGATCACACGGGGTCGTCGAGCACGGCTCGACACCACAACGGGGGCGCCCAGCGCCCCCGTTGCCGCGCTGCCCTTGCAGGTGTAGCGTCGCGCAGACGGATACCTCGCGCCTTCCCCCTCCAGGACGACCGGCCATGCGCACCCGCACGAAACTCGGTCTATCGCTCGTGGCCCTGTTCTCTTCGCTGCCGCTGATGGTCGCTACAGGCAATGGCTACTTCATCCTGCTTCTGCTGATCGGCCTGCCCGCAGCGATCCTGTTCTGGTTCGATCTGGGCCGTGAACTGCGCGCCATCCCCACTCCCACCCGCTCCGAGCGCGCGCTGGGATTGGCAATGGGCATTCCACAGGTGCTGTTCGGACTGTTGTGCGCGGGGATCGGCCTGATCCTGGTGGCCTGGATCCTGTACAACCTGCTGGTCCAAACGCTGCCACAGTTCCGCATCCCCTCACTGCCCGCCTTCGCGGTCGGGCCGATGATGATCGTGGCCGGACTGGGATGGGCACGCACCGCGTTCCGCCGTGCCAGCCTTGAACAGGATGACCCGGAACAGGACATTCCGGATTGACCACCTTCATGGAGTCGAGCATGGCTCGACGCTGCAACGGCGCCGGGCGGAGCCCGGCGCCGTCCCTTCATCAGAAACGCAGGTCCGCGCGCAGGTACCAGTAGCGGCCACGCGGGATGTCGTAGGTCGAAGCGTCGTAACCGTTCAACGAGCACGACAGGCAGATCGGCGGATCCTTGTCGAACACGTTGTTCAGGCCAGCGGTCAGCTGCAGCCCCTTCATCCAGTCGATCTTGTAGCCCACCTGCATGTCATGGAAGGTGGTAGCCGACAGCGTATTGGTGCCTGCGGCCTGGTTGCTGCAGACCGGGAATACAGAGGCGTCACCGCAGTTCTCGGTCAATTCGGAGATATGCCGAACGGTCCAGTTGGCACTCCAGCGGTCCAGCGTCCAGCCGATGCTGGCATTGCTGGTCCATTCCGGAATCGAGCTGTCGGCCACTTCCACGCCCGGCTTCTGCGGCTGCTTCTGGCCCGCCGCACCGGTGGCCTCGTAGCGGCCGACGAACGTGTTCTTCCAGCCCAGCTTGAACTGGCCGATCGAGCTCTGCGGCAACGTCCAGAACAGATCCACGTCCCAGCCATCGGTCTTGATCGAGCCGAGATTGGTCAGGCGGTTGTTGAAGCTGCTCACTGCACCGGTATTGGCGCGCGTGATGCCATCGCAGTAGATCGGATCCAGCGTTTCCACGCACAGGTCCAGCTGGGTCTGCGCGTTGATTGCCTGGATCGCGCCATCGATGGCATGGCGATAGAAGGTCACCTCCACGTCGAAGCGCTCGGACCACGAGGTGTTGTTGCCAAACCACGGGCTCCACACGAAACCGGCACTGAAACTGCGCGAGCGCTCCGGATCCAGCTCGCGGTTGCCGCCGGTGGTCACCGAGATCTGCGAGTTGGCCTGCTGGAAGCCGGCCGGCACGCCCAGCGCGGCACAGTTGGCGGCGCTGCCGCGCGGCGGCGTACCGCCCAGGCCCACCGAGCATGGATCGAACAACTGCAGGTCGGCACGCGCGGCCGAACCGTACAACTCACCGATCGAAGGTGCACGGAAGCCCTCGGCATAGGTCGTGCGCAGCACGAAATCGTCGGTCACCTGCCAGCGCAGGCCGTACTTGGGCGTGAACTCGCCACCGAAGGTGGAGTAGTCCGAATAGCGGCCGGCCAGGCTCAGGTCCAGCTTCTTGCCGAATGAAGAGTCGGCGAAGATCGGCACGCTCAACTCCAGATAGGCCTCGTTGACGTCATACGAGCCGGACGTCGGCTGCGAAGGCACGCCGTTGTAGTGGCCCGCCACCGTCAGCGGATCGGGCTGGTACGAACCCTCGTACTTGCGATACTCGAAGCCGGTAGCGAACGACACCGGGCCGGCCGGCAGCGTGAACAGGTCGCTGGACAGGTTGGCGGTGAACAGGCTCAGTTCGTTCTGGCTGCGGTCACGCACCACCGGCTGGATCCACTTCAGCATGTCCGGAGTGATCGAACCGGCACCGCCGAAGATGTTCAGCGGCACGCAGCCCGGCGTCGCCGCACAGACGGACGGATCGCCCAGCGCCATGTTGACGTTGTAGATGTTGTAGCTGCCGTAGTTGGTCTGTTCGGCCTTGTTCTTGCTGTACATGCCGTTGACGTCCCAGTACCAGCTGCGGTCAGCCGCCTGGAAGTTGCCGACGAAGCCGGTGGCGAAATACGTGGTGTCCACTTCCTGCTTGAACACGCGCGCGCCGCCTTCTACTGGACGGCGACCGATCAGGCTCAGGTTGTCACCCGAGACCAGGTCGAAGCCGAACGGGTTGTACGGGTTGAGCGCAGACACGGTGATGTTGTCGGCCAGCGGATTGCCGGTGGCGCCATCGGGGCCGAAGAACAGCGGCTCGGGGCCGGCCTGGTTGGTCGACTCACGGCGGTTGCCCAGTGCCTTGACGTACCACTGCACGTTGTCGGTGATGTCGAAGCGGAACTGACCGAACAGGCCCTTACGCTCCGACGGTGTCAGCACCATGTTGTATTCGGCGAAGTTGAAGCGATCAGCACTGGTGAAGCAGTGATAGTCATCGGTGCGCGCGCAGCCGGCACTGCCGTCGTAGCGCGGGTTGCTCACGCCGGTATTGGGCACGATGTTCTGCACCGCACCGGTGTTCGGGTCGGTGAACATGAAACGGCCCTGCGGAATGCCACCGCTGCCGAAGGCCAGGCCGGTGCCGGGAATCGGGAAGCGCGACTGCTCGCGGTCCTTGGCGAACACCGGATCCTGCTTGGTCCAGCTGGCGCCGAGGAACAGGCTGAAGCGGTCGCCGCTCTTGCCCCAGGCCAGGTCCACGCCCTTCTGCGTGCCATCGCCCTTGCTGTACTCGCCGTAGTTCAGGGTCACCTGGCCGCCATCGAAATCACGACGGGTGATGATGTTGACCACGCCGGCAATGGCATCGGAGCCATACAGCGACGACGCGCCATCTTCGAGCACTTCGATGCGCTCGACGATGGCCAGCGGAATGGTGTTGAGGTCGGTGGCCGAGCCCACACCGGAGGCGGACGACTCATTGACCCAGCGGATGCCGTCAACCAGCACCAGCACGCGCTTGGCGCCCAGATGGCGCAGGTCCACCTGCGCCGAGCCAGCACCTACACCACTGCCATCGGGCGGGAAGCCGAAGTTGCCGGACGAATTGAACTTGGCATTGAGCGCGGAACCGGAACCGGTGAGCTGCTGCAGCACTTCGCCGATCGAGGTCAGGCCGGTGCGTTCGATATCACCGCGGGTCAGCGTCTGGATCGGCACCTGGCCTTCGACTTCAGCGCGCTTGATGCGGGTACCGGTGACTTCCACCGCATCGAGGTTGGTGGTGGATTGTGCAGCGGCACCCAACGGTGCCAGGGTCATCACGCACAGCGCGACGGCAACCGCCAAAGGGCGGTGGTGCAGGTGATTCATTCGCTCTCTCTCCAAAGGAATGTCGGGACATGGGCTGCCGCACTCCCTCCCTGCATGGCGGCGCCGTCTCCTTTGTAAACAAGTGGTAAAAATCGCGGCGTGATGATCGACACTCTTTCACGCGAAATTGACGCAATTGCAGGCCAATTGCGTCAGATGGCTGCAGGTTATGACCGGACGATATTGTTCACGACAGGCAGCCTTGATGCCGGCTGCGACAGCGCGCGCCGGGGGCTGCCACATTCATGGAAAAGGTCTTTGCCGGACCGTTTCAGGAATAGTTTGAAATTCTCTCTTTCAGAAGGCGCCGCTAGTCGATCCAGCGCAGACTCGCACCTCCAGCCATTCGCGGGAGGGCCGATCATGAAAGCGGTGAGTACGGTGCTGGGTGTCACGACGGTGATGACGCTGCTTTTTTCCCTGGCGGGCGAATCGAGAGCAGGCGGCGTGATCGAGTGCAACAACTGCCCTTCTCCCAACGATGCGGCCTTGGCCTCGGGAGAGGGATTGACGGTTGTGGTGGATTTCGAGAGAGCCGAGTTGACTGCTTTCGACGTTGAACGTGCCCCTGGGACCGGAAGGTGGCGAGCACATCCAACCCCGGTTCCAGCGCAGATTGAAATGGCCTTTCTGCGGATCCTGGATGCGACGCTGTCAGCAGGGGAAGCGCCGCTCATGCAGCAATCACCGCATGAGCGGCAGTGAGACATCGCACTACCGCACGAACGCAATGCGCTCCATGCCGGTCGCCTCGGCTGCGGCCAGAATCCTCGCCATGCCTTCGTATTCGGCCGCCGGATCGGTGGCGATACGCAGCTCCGGCAGGTTGCCGGCATGTTCGCCCGCCTGTGCCTGCAGGCGCGCCTGCAGCTCACTGATCACCATCGGCTGACCATTCCAGCTGAGCTGGTTGGCAGCGTCCAGGCGCAGCTCGATCGGCGGTGGCGGTTCGGGACGGTCGACCACGCGATCGGTGGCCTGTGGCAACTGCACGGCTATCGGCCGGGCCACGATCGGCGCGGTCACGATGAAGATGATCAACAGCACCAGCATCACATCCACCAGTGGCGTGACATTGATGTCCGCCAGCGGGCCGCTTCTTCCTGCGCTACTGAACGCCATGTGCCGCTCCCTGCAGCCGGGCCGTTCGCCCAAGCTCGACACTACGTCGCCCGCAGGCTCGCGAGGCAGTGCCTGCAGCACGAGCATTCAGCTGCCGTTGCCGACCCATCGCGTGCACGCAATGCGAAACTGAATTCAGCCATTGCCCGCTATGCTGCCCGCCATGACCCGACGCTCTTCGACCGCCCTGTCCCTGCTGCCCTTGGCCACCACGCTGCTGATCGGCTGCGCCAATGCCCAGTCCCTCGACGCCCAGAACGCGCAGCTGAAGGCCGCGATCGCTTCCGCCGAACGCGGCCAGTTCGATCCCGGCCAAGCCGCCGCACTCAGCCGCCATCCTGCATACGGCTGGCTGGAGTACGCCAACCTGCGCCGCAACATCGACACCGTCGATACCGCGCAGGCGCAGGCCTTCCTCAAGCGCTACGACGGCCAGGCCGTGGCTACCACCTTCCGCAGCGTGTGGCTGCCCTCGGTCGCACGCCGCCAGGACTGGCCGACCCTGCTGGCCAACTGGGCGCCCACCGACAATGCCGGCCTGCGCTGTGCGCAGCTGACCGCGCGCCAGGTGACGGGCAAGGTCGATCCGCAGTGGATCAGCGAGGCACAGGACCTGTGGCGCAAGAACGGCAAGTCGCTGCCGGACGGCTGCGACGCGGTATTCGCCGTGCTGCAGGCACAAGGCGGCCTGAGCGACGCCCTGCGCTGGGAGCGTATCGATGCCGCCGCCGACGCACAGCAGCCGGCCGTGATGCGCAGCGCCGCACGCGGCCTGCCCGCCGCGGACCTGGCGCAGGCCAACAGCTACGCCGCCTTCGTCGACAAGCCCAATGCCAGCGCATTGAACTGGCCGCGCAACGAGCGCAGCCGACGCATCGCCACCGATGGCCTGGCCAAGCTGGCCAAGGCCGACCCCGGCGCCACCGAACAGCAGCTGCCGCAGTACGCACAGGCGCTCGGCCTGAGTGCCGACCAGCGGGGCCAGGTGCTGTACCAGATCGCGCTGTGGACGGTGGCCTCCTACCTGCCCGATTCGGCGCGCCGCCTCAACGCGGTGCCCGAATCGGCGTATGACGAACGCCTGCACGAATGGCGCGTGCGCGAAGCGATGTCGCGCGGCGACTGGCCGGCGGCGCTGACCGCGATCCGCAAGATGGCCAGCAAGCAGCGCAGCGACCCGCGCTGGCGCTACTTCGAAGGCCGCATGCTGGAGAAGACCGGCCAGGCCCAGCAGGCCCAGCCGCTGTTCCGCGATGCGGCACGTGCACCGACCTTCCACGGGTTCCTGGCCGCCGACAAGCTGCAACAGGGCTATACCCTGTGCCCCTGGAAGCCGAACGACAGCGCGCAGGCACAGGCGGTGATCGCGCGCGACCCGGCCATCCAGCGCGCGATGGCGCTGTACCAGATCGACCGCGCCGGCTGGGCCGTGGCCGAATGGAACAGCGCGCTGTCGCGCTTCGATGACACCCAGCGCCGCCTCGCGGTACGCGTCGCGCAGGACAACGGCTGGTTCGACCGCGCCGTGTTCGCGCTCGGCAAGCAGCCGCAGGAACAGCGCCTGTACGACCTGCGCTTCCCGCTGCACCACGACGCCACCATCCGCCGCGAATCGGCACGCAACGCGATCGATCCGGCCTGGGTGGCGGCAGAGATCCGCGCCGAGAGCACCTTCACCCCGCGCGCGCGCTCGCCTGCCAACGCCATGGGCCTGATGCAGGTGCTGCCGGCCACCGGCGCCGGCGTGGCCAAGTCGATCGGCCTGACCGGCTACGGCGGCGCCGACAGCCTGTACGACCCGGACACCAACATCGCAATCGGTACCGCGTACCTGCGCCAGCTGATGAACAAGTACGACGGCCTGCCGTATGTAACCATCGCCGCCTACAACGCCGGCCCGACCCCGACCGCGCGTTGGCAGGGCCAGCGCCCGGGTTATGACCCGGACCTGTGGATCGAGACCATCAGCTACAAGGAAACCCGCGAGTACGTCGCGCGCGTGCTGGCCTTCAGCGTGATCTACGACTGGCGCCTCAATGGTGATGCGCTGCCTCTGAGCGACCGTCTGATGGGCCGCCTGGTGGACAAGCGCAAGAGCTTCAGCTGCGCCGCCAACGCTGACCAGGGCGGCGATTGATCGCACTGCGGTCGTGCCGGCCGCTGGCCGGCTTCGGCCATTATCCAAGGGTTGCCGGCCAGCGGCCGGCACTACCCGGCATCCGTTTCCCGGGGAGGGGAAAGCGATGAGCCTGCTGGCCTGGATCGGGATATTCGCCGCCTGGAGCCTGTTCGCCACCTGGGTGCTGCGCTGGGGTGGCGCGGCCTGGATGGAAGGCTGGAAGTCGCTGGCCTTCGTCGACAGCTGGGGCAGCCTGTGGGACGAAGCGCAGATCAAGCTGTACTTCCTCTGCCTGTGGATCGTCTACGGCCTGTGGTTCCTGGCCGGCCTGTTCGTGCCGGAGTGGCGCGGCCTGCCGTGATTCCTCTTCATCGGTAGTGCCGGCCGCTGGCCGGCAACCGCCATTGTCCAAGGGTTGCCGGCCAGCGGCCGGCACTACCGATGCTCATGCACCTACCGTGCGATCATCCCCCCATGAAGATCTATCTTGTCGGCGGCGCCGTGCGCGACCGCCTGCTGCAGCGCCCGGCCGGCGACCGTGACTGGGTCGTCGTCGGCGCCACGCCCCCGCAGATGGAAGCGCAGGGCTTTACTGCGGTGGGCCGCGATTTCCCGGTGTTCCTGCACCCGAAGACCGGCGAGGAGTACGCGCTGGCTCGCACCGAGCGCAAATCCGGCCGTGGCTATCGCGGCTTCGTGGTCGATGCCGATCCGGCGGTCACCCTTGAAGAAGACCTGCAGCGCCGCGACTTCACTATCAACGCGATCGCCTGCGATGAGGAAACCGGCACGCTGGTCGATCCTTACGGTGGCGTTCGCGATCTTGAGCAGCGCGTGCTGCGCCACGTCGGCCCTGCGTTCGTGGAAGATCCACTGCGCGTGCTGCGCGCGGCGCGCTTCATGGCGCGCTTCGCGCCACTGGGCTTCACCGTCGCCGAAGAGACCATGGCGCTGATGCGCGAGGTCGCCGCCAGTGGCGAGCTGGACGCGCTGGTGCCGGAACGCGTCTGGCAGGAACTGCGCAAGGCGCTGGTCAGTGAACGGCCCTCCGCCTTCCTGCGCACGCTGCACGATGCGCAGGCGCTGGGCCCGATCCTGCCCGAGCTGGAAGCGCTGTACGGCGTGCCGCAGCGTCCCGAATTCCATCCGGAAGTCGACACCGGCATCCACCAGGAAATGGTCAGCGACATGGCCGCGAAACTGGCACCGGGTGATGACCTGGTCGGCTTCGCTGCCCTCACCCACGATCTCGGCAAGGGCCTGACCCCGCCGGAGGAATGGCCGCGCCACATCATGCACGAGCAGCGCGGCATCAAACCGCTGAAGGCATTGTGCGCGCGGTTGAAGATTCCCACCGAGCACCAGCAACTGGCCGAAGCGGTCTGCCGCGAGCACTTGAACGTGCACCGCATCGACGAACTGCGCGATGCCACCGTGCTGGAACTGCTGGGCCGCTGCGATGCACTACGCCGGCCGGAACGCGTGGCCCGCATCGCGCTGTGCTGCGAGGCCGACAAGCGCGGCCGGCTCGGTTTCGAGGACGCCGACTACCCACAGGGCGAAACGCTCAAGCGCCTGCACCAGGCGGCGCTGTCAGTGCAGGCACGGGATCTGGATACGACGCACCTTAAGGGTCCCGCCATCGGCGAAGCGCTGGCCAAGGCGCGGGTAAAAGCCATCGCCGCCGCCCGCTGAAGCCCTGGTAGTGCCGGCCGCTGGCCGGCACCTTCACATCGCCCGTCTATCGACGACGCTTGCGCGAGAAGTGGTCGACTGCATGAGCACCCAACAAGATAGGTTGCATCAAGAGGAAGAGCCAACCACCCAACCGGAGCGTCTCCACCGGATTGAACCGGGTGATGAACGCAGCTGCCAGTGCCAAACCCGCAAGAAGGCCGATCTCATAGACCCACAGCGATCGGTTAGAACGCTTGCCCACGATGCTCCTTTCCATTGAACAGGACGCACTTGCAAGCCATCGCCGCCGTCCGGCATCACGGGTAGTGCCGGCCGCTGGCCGGCAACCAGACAATCCCTGGATTCAGTGCGCCATGCCGCGGGTGATTGCCGCCGCACGCTGCTTCAGCTGGGCCACGGCATCGGGAATCATCTCCATGCCCACGTCCAGGCCCGGGTTCAGCACCAGGCCGACGCCATCGCCGATACCGGCCAGCAGCGCGTGCACCGCGATCGGCATGGCATGCGCAAACTGCGGCAGCTGCTCGTGCCACAGGCCCGCGCGCTCGGGGGCGGTGAACACCGCGAACATCGGCTCGCCGCTCTCGCTGGTCAGCACCAGCGGCGAAATGCTCTCGTCCCAAGCGCCATCTTCGCCGATGGCCTTGTCCAGCAGCACGAACGCCGTCGAGGTCAGCAGGCCGTCGAGGAACTGCGCTGCGGTCAGCGTGCCGTCCTGGGCCTGCAGCAGGCGCACCTCGAGATCGTTGAGGGGTTCGAACGGGGTGTCGTGGTCCATGGTCGGTTCCGGTACGTGATTGCAGGGCAGACTTTAACAGGCCCGCTCCTCAACCGAGGAATCCGTGCCGCCACAGCCAGCCCAACGCCGCCAGACCGGCCACCACCACAAGCATCAGCGGCAGGCCGATGCGGTGCCGCCACGGGATCGGCACCCCGCCCAGCTGCTGGTCCATGGTGTCGGTGTCCAGCACCCAGCCGTGCCCGCACCGGCTGCAGGCCAGCTCGTAGCGGCGATGGTAGGTGAGGCCAAACAGCAGGTCGATGCGCGCCATCTTGTAACGCAGCTGAGGCGCGAACTCGGTTTCCGTCTGGCAGCGCAGGCAATGGTGGGCTTCGGTTGGGCCGACGATCAGCACCCGTTCCTGCTGGCCGATCAGGATCATGGGTCAGCGCGCCTGGCAGGCGGGCTGGGCCAGCAGCCAGGCTTGGGCGGCGGCAAGGGTGGCCGGCCCGCTGGCCGTAGCCTGATCCGGCTGCATTCTGCCACCGTCGCCCTGCCCGTTACGATCGGTCATCACGTTGTGGGTCACCAACAAGGTGGTACCGTCCACCAGCGTCGTCGGTCGATTGCCGGTAGAAAAGCCCGCGCTCGGCTGACCGAAACTACGACTCCCAGGTTGCCCTCGAAACGCGAGTGCCACTGCTTCGCCGGAGCTTGCAGTGCCTGCCCCCATCACCACCGCCACCGGCGCCGTGCCCGCACGCAGGTGATAGGCGGCCTGTCGCGAGCGCAGCCCCTGCGTGCCGTCCTGCCTGACCTCTCCTTCTCCTTGCCGCCACCACTGCAGACCATCGGCACTGCGGAAGGCGCCGATCAGCGCCCCCTGTGTATCCGGCGTGCCGTGCAGCAAGGGCAAGAGCCCAAGCAGCATCGGCCACATGTTGCCGCCGCCATTACTGCTCACGTCGACCACCCAGGCACAGCGCGTGCCGTCATCCAGGTCTACGACGCGTTGCTGCAGGGCCAGCGCGTAGGCCTTGCGCGCCTCATAGCGCTCCTGTTCACTGCGCTGCAGATCCTCCACGAAGGGGCCGACCTTCAGCACGCCAATGCGGGCATCGACCTTCGGGGATTCTGCCAACGCAGCGCCCTGCCCAGCATTCACACGCTGGGCGCGACCGGAGCGATCGCGCTGCTGGCTGGGCGATATCCATCGGCCATGCCCACCACTGCTACGCGCGGCCGCCTCATCCAGCACGCGGCGCTGCTCTGCACGATCATCGCCTGCGGCGGCCAGCCGCGCGCGGGCATCACTCCAGTCGACGCGATCGCGGTACAGCGATTGAGTCTCCAGCAGATGCAGCATCTGTTCAAGTGCTTCGGCAGATGGCAGTTCCACGGCCGCAGCGGGTGCTGCCAGTGCCGGGCCGCCACAGGCCAGCAGCAATGCTGCGCCCAGGATCGCGCGTGCGGGAAGTCGAGAGTTCATTGACGCATCCTTGTCAGTGTCCAGCGCCGCAGCATAGCGGCGAACGGCATCAGTGCCCAGCGCACGCCGGCCGGGCCAGCAGCCATGCCTGTGCGGCAGCAAGGGTGGCTGCATCGCCGTCCGTTCGCTGGTCGGGCGATATCTTCAGCCCGTCGCCGCGGCCGGTGCGGTCCCGCATCACGCTGGTGGTCAGCAGCAGCGCGCTGCCATCAGCCAGCGGCCGCATCACGTTGGCGGTGGACAGCCCCGAGGTGGGCTGGCCGAAACTGCGCGTCTGCGGCCGACCGCGGAAGGAAAGTACAGTGGCCTCTCCGGAGCTGGCAGTGCGCGGCCCGGTCAGCACGGCGACGGGCGCGCCCGGATGTTTGAGCAGATAGCCGGGCCCACCAAGATCGATCCGCACGCGATCGCCAAGACGCACACTGGACGAGGTCAGCTGCCAGAGCGACGGACCCTCTGCGGCAGCGAAGGAACCCACGTTCTCGTCGGCGCTGGGCGTGACGCGCAACAGCGGGGCCACGCCCAGCAGCATCGGCCACATGTTGCCACCGGTGTTGCCGCGCAGATCGACAATCCAGCCGCAGCGGCTGCCGTTGTCCTGGTCATCGATGATCGCCTGCCAGCGCTTGGCACGCTCCTTCATCTGCTGGTGCGCCGTGAGGCCCTGCATGACACTGTAGCCCTCGATCTCCACCCGGCCGATGCGCGGGTCCAGTGCTTCGGCCGGGGCCGTCGTTGCTTTCTGGGCCACTGTCGCTGTGCCATTGGCGCGCGCCAGGCGTTCTGCCTTCGCCTGCAGCTGCTTTGCGCTGATCCAAGCCCCGTGCCCGCCGGAACTGCGGCCGATGGCCTGCCGGAGCACTGCACGGGCCTCAGCCGGCTCGTTCTGCGCCGCCTTCAGGCGCGTGCGGATGGCCCGCCAGTCCACCCGGTCGCGGTACAGCGATTCCTTCTCCAGCATGTCCAGCAACTGGGCCTGTGCCTGTGCTGTCGGCAGGTCGATGGCGTCTGGTGCCACGGCCTGGGCGGTGGTGCAGAACAGGGCGCCCAGTGCAGTGGCCATCACGCGGAGATCAATAGACATTCGACGTTCCTTCGTCGTGAGCAGGTACCGCAGCATACGCGCTTGCCGCCGTCGTTGTGTGTCGGCTTTGGCACTCCCCATGCGGGGCGTGATTTACAACTTTGCTCATGTCGTTGCTCGAGTGAAAGCGCGAAGGTGGCTGCGCCAACGTACTTTGCGCTGGCCGGGATTGGCGTCCTGAATCAAACATCGAAGCGATCGATTTGCCGCATCAACGGCAATCGCGACAATGCACCGGCTCGCCCATGGCGGGCGGTGCGTGGGGATCCTCGTGATCCGTCGGCTTTTTTCGCTTTGATTTTGACCGGCACGCCAACCCGCACCGCCCGCCACCTTGCATCCCGCAGGTGGCCTTGCCTTGTGAGGTTGCTGCCATGAACACGCCCTACCCCACCTATCCACGCCTGCAGGCACTGCTCGGCGCTGCCCTGCCCGGCCTGCAGCTGTCCAACACCGCAGCCGAAGCGTTGGAAGATGCGCTCACCGAAGTCCACGAACAGGCGCCGCCCTCCGCATTCTTCGCGCGGTTGCACGGCGTCGCTCACAGCCACGGAGCCGACGGCCAGGCGTGGCGCGAGCGGCAACTCAGCGAGGCGCGCGGTCGGGAACTGGCCGAGGCGACGCGCTGTCTTGCCGCATTGTCCGCCTGCGGCGGTGTGTTGCTGGCCGCACAATCGGCGCGCGAGATGGAGGACGCGGCGGCACAGTGTCCGCCGCAGATGGAGGAAGGCCTGCTGCATGCAGTGGTGGTGTTGGCCGATCATGCCGGGGCGTTGGTCGCGCCCGAGCTGCTGCCGATACGAGCCAACGAATGCTGCTAGATGTTGCAATCCTGCTGGAGAAATCGCCCCATGAGAAAGCCATCAGATCAAGCAATGGACGACAAGAGATATGAATTACTTCGGAGATTCGTGCAGGCGATATCAGATCGGGATAGCACCACACTGCAGGAAGACTTTGGCCTGACCTCAGTCATGATTCTGGAAATCTACGAACTTCTGCCGGTGTACTTCCTAGAAGGTGCCGCCATTTCCATCCCTCCACCTGCGCGCGACGCAGCAGACGACTTGATACCGTTGATGACCACATATGACCGTGGAGATGGTGACAGTGCAGTTGAGTGCTATCTCCTCGAGGACGGCGAGCCCAGCGAAGCCGTTCTTCATGTCCATTTCGAGAGAGGTAATCTCATCTACGGATTCATCAATTCATAGCAATTCCCGATCGCCCAAAGCGAACGGCATTTCAGGACGTGTCGACCAAGGTCGACACCCACCAGAGCGGGTCATGCCGCCGGGCATGGCCCGGCGCTACCAGTCCGCGCGCAGCCCGATGTTGCCTTCGATGATGCGGCGCTTCTCGTTGCGGTCGCCGCCCAGCTCGCGCGTGTAGTCGGCCACGGCATAGGCGCTGATGGTGCGGTTGAAGCGCCCGACCACACCCACGCCTGCTTCCAGTGCACGCGAGCGCTGCGAATTGATGATCGTGTCGTTGTCGAAGCCGACGCGGTCCTCGCCGGAACGGCCATGCCAGTAGTTGAGCTTGAAGTACGGTTGCCAGCCGTTGTCGGCCAACTGGTAATCGCCGGCCAGGCGCAGGCCAACACGACCGGTCCAGGCATTGTCGTTGTCGAAACGCACGCTCGATACCTCATCGCGGCGGTCGTCCAGCGCGGTGCGTTGCCAGATCACCTGTACCTGCGGTTCCAGCCACCATACGGACTGACCGAGGTGCAGCAGCGGCTTGCCCGCCTCCACCGACACACTGGTGCCATCGCCCTTGATCCCGAAGCCGAGTCCACGCGAAGAACGCACGCGGCCGTCGTAGCGGCTCTGCATCGCCACGGCGTCGATGTAGCCCCCGCTGCTGTCGGTGAACGTCCAGTACAGGCCCACGTGCTTGTCGTCCAGGCGGTTCTGGCCCACCTGCACATTCTCCCAGCCCAGTGCCAGACCGGTGGTCTTGCCCTGCGCGCGGGTGCGGCCGACGAATACACCGATCTGGTTGCGATGGTTGTCAGAGGCAGCAGCCCACACATCGAGGCCGGCCTGCAGGCCCATCACATCGCCATCAAAGCCGGGCTGCGCATCCCCCTTCCAATGGATCTCGCTGCTCTGGCCCACCAACCGGCCCCAGGCGGTGCGGAATGCGCCCTGGTTGTACAGCAGGCGCTGCTCGCCCTGCCGCTCATGGAACGTGCCGAGGCTGGCCAGCGAGGTCTCGCGCAGCAGCGGCGGCACCACGGCGTAGGTGGCGGTTTCCACGCGGTACAGCGGCACCACTGCGCCCTCGGCGGGGCGCGCGCCCGGCGTCGGCGGCGTACCGGTACCGGTACCGGGCAGGCTGCCACCCGCCACCGGCACATCCGGCACCGCCGGATCACTGGGCGGCGCCACCGGCACGGGTTCCGGCGGCGGTGGTGGCGGCGCGGTCTCGCCTGCGGTCAGATCCGGATCGGTGGCGCCTTCGGGCGGCGGTGGCGGTGCCGGGGTGATCGGTGGTGGGGGTGCGACGGGTGGCGTCGGCGGCGGCGGCACGCCATTGATACCGCTTCCGTTGGGCGCCGGTGCAGGCCCGGCCACCACGGTCGAGCGCAGGTACCAGTTCTCGCTGGTACCGGCACTGACACCGCCCTTGAACAGGAAGTACTCGTAGGCACCGGCCGCAACCGGTGCGAACAGCGAGAACGCGCCCGGCGCGGTACGGCCACCATTCAACGCCTGCACCACCAGGATGCCATCGGCCAGCGTGGCCGCGCCGCTGCCGCCGGCATTGAGCACGCCGATGCCGGTGGTGCCGGTGGCGGTACCGCCATCGATCACCAGGCGGTCGCTGGTGGAATTGTCCGCGCCGAGCACGGTACGCAGGTACAGGCCACCGCCGTCACCACGATAGTTGCCACGCACGGTAAACACGTCGCCAGCACCGGTACCGGTCAGGTCGATACGCCCGGCATTGACCATCTCCACCAGTGCGCCACTGTTGAACGGACGGACGGCATGGCCGCCACTGCCCGCGTAGACAGTGCTGGTGTCATCCACCGTGAGCGTGCCGGTGCCGGTTCCGCTGTCACCCAGCACCAGATCGCCATCGAAGGTCAGCTCGGTGCTGTTGGCCAGGCTGATTATCTCCCAGTTCTGGAAGCGTCCCATGCCTGCAGCCTTGACGTTGTTGAAGTTGAGCTGATCGATGCCACTGCCACCGTCGAACAGCGGCACTGCACCAAGGTTGCCCTGGTTGAGGCTGGCGAGATTGGCCACGTCGTTGTCAGGACCCATGTCGATCGCGCCATAGACGATGCCGCCACCTCTCCAGTTGAAGATGTCGTTGCCGGTACTGAGCAGCACCTGGCCACGCACGGTGCCATCGGTGATGGTCACGCTGTCGGCACCACCACTGACACTGATGTTGCCGCCGATGTAGGCCGTACCCGAGATGATGATGGTGTCGGTGTCGAAGCCGGTGACCACGTTGCCGTCCACGGTGCCGCCGGACTGGTCCCACAGGTTCTTGTCCAGCTTCATGTTGACCCGGCCGATGCGGCCAGCGGTCATCCAGGCCTGGTCGCCATCCTCGAACGCACCGACGATGCGGCCACCGCTCATGCGGAAGGTATCGATGTTGTCGCCCTGCTGCAGCGCGCCGATCGTGCCGCCACTCATGACGAAATCATCGCGGCCACTGCCCTGCACCACCATGCCGGTGACGGTGCCGCCGGTGACAGTCATCTGGTCATCGCCACCGCCCTGGTCGACGCTGTCGATCGTGCCGTCACTGAGCAGCAGCACATCGTTTCCATCGCCCTGCAGGACGCCTCCGGTGATGCTGCCGGCCTGCATCTCGAGGCGATCGTTGCCCGCATCGAACTGCACGCCTGTGCGGCCACTGATGGTTCCGCGGTTGATCAACACGCTGTTACCGCCACCGACGAACTGCAGGGCGATGGTGTTGCCGGTGCTGATGCTGCCAAGGTTCTCGACGCGGCTGCCGCCCCCAAGCTGCACGGCCGCACCGCCCACCGAACTGATCGTGCCCTGGTTTGACAGCAGGTGACCACCGGCACCGACCAGCACGAGGGCCGATCCACCACCACTCTGCTGCAACTGGGCACCATTGCCGACGTTGACGGTGATTCCGGCCGCGCCACTGGCGGCAACGGGAACGGTCTGCGGATTCGGTGCGTTGGCATCACAGGTGACGGTCTGGCCGGCGGTCGGTGCCGGGTTGTTGCAGCCCGCCCAGGCGACGCTGGCGGTCGTCAGAAGCAGAGACGGAACGGCGAGCGCCTGCAACACGGAAACAGCAAGGCGGCGCGGGCGGAACGCACGCGGAACGGCACGGGACATGGGGCACTCCTGGACGGGAAATCAGGAACTGCGCATGTGCGGCACTGCGCTTGCAGTCTGCCGTGTGGTGAACCGTTTCGACAGGTGAACTTGCGTGCAGAGAATCACAGTTCAGATGTGAAATCGCCCGGTCCTCACGCCAATGTGATGTGGCTGAAATCGTTCATTTTTTCGGCACTTGGGAATCACGCGCAAAGCATCCATGCATGGCGTGGATCTACTGACCCTGCATCGCCAATCGATTCACTCATGGCACCTGATAGATCCACGCCATGCGTGGATGCCGTTGGCGGATGGGGTCAGATCTTCAGATAGATCTTCCGCCGGTCCAGCCACCACGCCACGCCCCACCACAGCGCGACGAATGCCAGCGCCTGCAGCATCGACGCCAGCTCAAGCGACTGCGGCATCGCGGTGGCCAGATGCTGCCAGATCCAGCCCCAGGCGCCGGTCGCCATCAACACCACCGACATCACCGATGCGCCCAGATAGGCGGTGATTGCATTGACCCCGAAGCGCCGGCCCAGCGCGGGCCAGCCCTTCTGGTCGATCAGCACGTGGCCCAGCCACAGCGCCAGCGCCGCAAGACCGCCCGTCCACAGCACGTAACTGGGCGTCCACAGCTGTTTGTTCAGCGGCAACACGATGTCCAGCAACAGGCCGAGCACAGCGGTCGCCACGCCCAGCCCGGCCAATGCCGCCGAACGCCCGTTGCGCAGCAGGCCACCGGCAAGCAGGCCGAGCACCGTGCTGGCCAGCGCGCCCAGCGTACTCAGCAATCCTTCCGGGTCATGTCCGAGCCCGGTATCGGCATGCCACTGGTAGATCCACGGTGCGAACAGCGCGGTATCCAGACGACTGGCCGGATTGGTCCACGGCGCCAGATCGCCGACGCCCAGCAGCAGCACGGTATACCCCACCAGCAGACTGACCAGTACGGCCGCCTGTGCGCGCGGACGCGCATACACCGCGAGCACGCCCACCAGCGCCGCGCATACCGCGATCCGCTGCAGCACGCCCCAGATGCGGAAGTGATGGGTATCCAGCGCCCACCAGATCAGCAGGTGCAGCAACGCACCGGCCACCAGGATGCGCAGTGCGCGCTCCAGAGCGCCGCGCGCCAACGCGGGTCGCGCCGCCGTGTCCAGCGCGCGTGGCGCCACGCTGAAGGCCATCGACACGCCCACCAGGAACAGGAAGAACGGGAACACCAGATCGGTGGGCGTGCAGCCATGCCATTCCGAATGACGCAGCGGCGCGAACACCGCGCTCCAGTCACCCGGGTTGTTGACCAGCAGCATTGCCGCCACGGTGATGCCGCGCAGGGCATCGATCGAGCCCAGGCGGCGCGGCGGCATACTGTTCATCAAGCGGCCTCGTACTGTCCGGCAATCCAGGTGCCACGCACCTGCAGGGCATCGTCCAGCAGCACCAGGTCGGCCTGGTAGCCCTCGGCGATGTGACCCAGGCGATCGTCAACGTTGAGGAACTGGGCCGGATAGGTCGAGGCCATGCGCGCGGCTTCGGCCAGCGGCTGGCCGAGCAGTTGCACGGTGTTGCGCACCGCAGTGGCCATGTCCAGCGCCGAACCGGCCAGCGAACCGGCCGCATTGCGCACCACGCCATCGATGGCGGTGATGGTTTCGCCGTACAGCACGTAACTGGGATCGTCGGCGCCAACCGGCGGCATCGCATCGGTGACCAGCAGCAGGCGGCCGCGTGGCTTGGCTGCCAGCGCCACGCGCAGGCTGGCCGGATGCACATGCACGCCATCGACGATGATGCCGATCCAGCTGTCGCGGTCTTCCAGCGCAGCGCCCACCGCGCCGGGCTCACGGCCCTGCAGCGGCGACATCGCGTTGTACAGGTGGGTGAAGCCACGCACGCCTGCATCCAGACCGGCGCGGATCTCTTCGTAGGTGCCTGCGGTATGCCCAGCGGCAACGACCACGCCGCGCTCGACCAGCGCGCGAATGGTCTCCAGCGGCACGCGTTCCGGTGCCAGCGTCAGCAGGGTCACGCCGTTGTCCAGCGATGCGGCCAGCGCGATCTCTGCTTCGTCTGGCACACGGAACTTGCTGGCATCGTGCGTACCCTTGCGGGCCGGCGCGATGTACGGTCCTTCCAGATGGATGCCGATCACGCCTGGCACACCCTGCGCGATCGCCTCGCGCATCGCATCGATGGCTTCACGCATCACGCCCACGTCGTCGCTGATCAGCGTCGGCAGCATCGCGGTGGTACCGAAGCGGCGGTGCGCCTGCGCGATGGTGCGCAGTGCCGCCACGTCCGGCGTGTTGTTGAACAGCGCGCCGCCGCCACCATTGACCTGCACATCGATGAAACCGGGCAGCAGCCAGCCACCGCCCAGGTCCACCTGCTCGGCGGCCTGGCCCAGCTGCGGCGCTGCATCGGGCAGCAGCGCGCTGATGCGGCCGTGCTCGATCACCACCGCCAGATCATCGCGGAATTCGTCGCCTGCCAGGATGCGGGCGTTGCGCAGGACCGTGGCCATCACACCGTCTCCGTAACCTTGTTCAGGTGCGGCGGCAGGTCCGGGTTGAAGCCACGACGCAGCGCCAGCGCGTTGATCGCGCGGTAGAAGCTCTGCACGGTCAGCAGCGGTGCGCACAGCGGATGCGGCGCGGCCGCTACCGGCAGGTTGCCACCGGCACCGGCCATCCACACCTGTGCACCGCGCGCGGTGAATTCCTCGACGACGGCACGCGTGCCGGCGCCGGTTTCATCCGGCTGGGCAAAGGCCAGCACCGGGAAACCGCGGTCGACCAGCGCCATCGGGCCATGCTTCACTTCAGCCGAGCTGTAGGCTTCGGCATGCAGGCTGCAGGTTTCCTTGAACTTCAGTGCGGCTTCCTGCGCCGCGCCCAGGCCCAGGCCACGGCCGAGCACGAACAGGTTGGTCGCCTCGACCAGGCCCTCGGTCACCGGCGTCCAGTCGCACTGCCAGGCCTCGCGCATCGCGTCCGGCAGCAGGTCCAGCGCCGCACGCAGGCTTGCGTCCTGCTTCCAGTAGGCAGCCAACTGCAGCAGCGCGGCCAGCGACGCCAGGTAGCTCTTGGTCGCCGCCACACTCTTCTCGGCACCGGCGTGCAGCGGAATGACCGTATCGGCCAGCTGCGCCAGCGGCGAATCCTCGACGTTGACCAGTGCGATCACGCGCGCGCCGGCGGCCTTGGCAGCTTCCGCGTTGCGCAGCAGGTCCGGGCTCTTGCCCGACTGCGAGATGACGATGAACAGCGCGCCACGCAGCTGCAGCGGTGCGGCATAGACCGAACCCACCGACGGCGAAGCCGATGCGACCACCAGGCCCAGCTGGGTTTCCAGCAGGTACTTGCCATAGGTGGCGGCATGGTCGGAGCTGCCGCGTGCGCAGGTGACCACGAACGGCGGCGGCGCCGCACGCAGGCTGGCGGCCAGGGTTTCCATGGTTGCGTGGTTGCGCGAGAACTGGCGCGCGACCACGTCGGCCGCTTCAGCGGCCTCGGCGAACATCAGGGTGGACGTGGGGTCTGACAGCGACATGGCAGGCTCAGGCAGGATCGGAAGGAAGGGGGCGTGCGCCGGCCGGGCGCATCGGCGCGGTCGAACCGCGCACCACCAGCTGCGGCACGAAGCCCTGGTTGTGCAGCGGTGCCGGCGCATCGTCATAGGCGTCGCTGCGCAGCTGTGCGATCAGCAGGCGCGCGGCGTGGCGGGCGATGTCTTCGGTGGCCTGCTTGGCGGTGGTCAGCGGCGGCCACGACTGGCGCGAGAACGGGCTGTCCTCGAAACCGGCGATGGACAGGTCATACGGCACGTTCATGCCGGCCGACTTGGCGGCGGCCAGCACACCGGCGGCGATTTCGTCGTTGGAACCGAAGATGGCCGTGGGCGGCTCGCGCAGCGCCAGCAGGCGGCGTGCGCCACGGAAACCATCGTCGAAGGTGTAGTCGCCCTGCACCACCAGGTGCTTGTCCACGGTCATGCCGTAGTCCTTCAGCGCGGCTTCGTAACCGGCATAACGCTCGCCCGAGGAGCGGTGCGAGATGCCGCCCCAGAGGAAGCCGATGCGCTGGTGACCCAGCTGGATCAGGTGCTCGGTGATCTCGTAGGCGGCCTCGCGGTCGTCGACGAATACGCAGGCACCATCGGCCGGGTCTTCGGTGGCGGCAATGATGCGCACCAGCTTGATGCCGCGCGCGGTCAGTGCCTGGATCAGGTCGCGGCGCTCGGACATCGGTGCGGTCAGCACCAACCCGGCCAGGCGCGAACGCTGCACCCAGTCGGCCAGCTCATCGGCCAGCAGCGGCGAGCTGGAATCGCAGGGATGGATCTGCAGGCCGAAACCGGTCTCGCGGCACGCGGCCAGCACGCCGTTCTGCACGCCGATGATGTGGTACGGGTTCGGGTTGTCGTAGACCAGCCCGATCACGAAGGTGGTGCCGCTGCGCAGGTTGCGCGCGGATGGATCGGGTTCGTAATCGAGTTCAGCGATGGCACGCAGCACCCGCGCACGGGTGGCCTGCATCACCGAAGGCTCGTTGTTGATCACCCGCGAGACCGTCTTCAGCGAGACCTTGGCCTTTTCCGCAACGTCCTTGATGGTCGCTCTGCGCATGGGTTTTCCCTGGGGTTGGCTGCCGTCCATCATCGCCGATCAGGCCTTGTCCTGCGGCAGGCCGGCGCGGTGGCCGACCACCGAGTAGAACAGGATGTACAGGTAGCACGGCACCATCAGCAACACGAACACCAGCTGGAAGTCGATGTGCTGCTTGAGCACGGCGAACAGCTGCGGAATGATCGCGCCACCGGCAATGCCCATCACCAGCAGGGCCGAGCCGGTTTCGGTGAAGCGGCCCAGGCCGCGGATCGCCAGCGGGAAGATCGCCGGCCACATCATGGCGTTGGCGAAGCCCAGCAGGGCCACGAAGGCCACCGATACATAGCCGTGGGTGGCCCAGGCGCCCAGGCAGAACACCACGCCCAGCACCGCCGAAATGGTCAGGTAGCGCGACTGCGAAACGACCTTGGGGATCAGCAGCAGGCCGACCACGTAGCCCACCAGCATCGCGCCAAGGGTAAGCGAGGTGAACAACTTGGTCTGGTCCAGCGGCAGGTCGAAGCCATGCCCGTAAGTACCAATCGCATCACCGGCCATCACCTCCACGCCCACGTAGACGAACAGGCACAGCACGCCCAGCCACAGGTGCGGGAACTGGAAGATGCTGCGGCGCTCGGCGGCACCGGCAGCCGCCGGCGTGGCGTTGGCTTCGGACGACTTGATTTCCGGCAGCGGCGAGAACAGCACGGCCACCGCCAGCACCACCAGCAGCGCAGCCATCGCCAGGTACGGGGTGTGGATCTTGGCGGCAAATTCGTTCAGCAGCGCGGCCTTTGTGACCGCATCTGCGGCCTGCACCTGTGCATCGAGGTCACCGATGCCGTGCAGCACCAGCGTGCCGATCAGCACCGGCGCCAGCATGCCGGCGATCTTGTTGCAGATGCCCATCAGCGCGATGCGGCGTGCCGCCGTCTCGATCGGGCCGAGGATGGAGATGTAGGGGTTGATCGCAGTCTGCAGCAGGGCCAGGCCGCTGCCGATCACGAACAGGCCGCCAAGCGCGCCCGGGTACCAGCGCTGGGTGGCGAACTCACCGAACAACGCAGCACCACCGGCCATCACCAGCAGGCTCAGGCTGAGGCCCTTCTTCATGCCGGTGCGGCGCAGGATCCACGACGCCGGCAGGGCCAGGAAGAAGTAGGACAGGTAGAACACCATCAGCACCAGGAAGGCGCCGACCTCGCTGAGTTCGAAGGCGAGCTTGACGAAGGTGATCAGCGGGCCGTTGAGCCAGGTGAAGAAGCCGATCAGGAAGAACAACACGCCAACGATTGCGATGGAGGTGGCCACGTTCGGGCGCGCGCTTGCAGCGGGGACGGCGGACATCAGGAGGGCTCCTGCGGCGACGGCCGCAGAACGCGGCGTCGGAGAGTGGCTGGGAACAACGTTGTCACATTCTTTCGATGGACAGCCGCGGTTTGTCAACTTCCACGCGCAGCCCTGTGAACCTCGTGCTGCACTGCGCAACCCGATCGCAACGCATCGTGCTGAATGCGCCGGAGGCCTTGGCCCATGTGCGGCAACGGTTCCCACGTGAAAGCCGCACTCACGCCATGTAAACGTTTACTGCATGTCGCATTCGTTGCGATGCAGCAACGAAAGTGTCACGAACTCGTTGACATCGTTGTCAGCGGGGTTACAGACTCCGCCCCAATCGCCGCCCCCGATCCCGGGGCCGACCCCACCTGCAGCAGGAGCCCGCGTGACCGCCAGCCACCCCGCCCCGGCCCATGTCCTGTCCCGAGTCGCGCCGACGTTCCTGGCCGCCGACGTCGGTGGCACCCATGTGCGCGTGGCCCGGGTCCAGGCCAGCGGTGATGCCGCCCATCCGGTGCAGGTGCTGGAGTACCGCAAGTACCGCAACGCCGACCATGCCGGCCTCAGCGCGATCCTGTCCGACTTCCTCGGCGAAGGCCCGCGGCCCACGCATTGCGTGGTCGCCAGTGCCGGCTACGCCCGCGAGGACGGCACGGTGATCACCGCCAACCTGCCGTGGCCGCTGTCGGCGCGCCAGGTGGAAGCCGACGTCGGCCTGCAGCGGGTCTACATCGTCAACGACTTCGAAGCCGTGGCCTACGCCGCCGCGCAGGTTGACGCCAGTGGCGTGCTGCACCTGTGCGGACCGGAAACCGCCGCCCGCGGCCCGACCCTGGTGGTCGGCCCCGGCACCGGCCTCGGCGCCGCGCTGTGGATCCCCACCGCGCACGGCCCGGTGGTACTCCCGACCGAAGCCGGGCAACCGA
Source organism: Stenotrophomonas sp. 62841_Sma (assembly GCF_056482945.1). NCBI lineage: Bacteria > Pseudomonadati > Pseudomonadota > Gammaproteobacteria > Lysobacterales > Lysobacteraceae > Stenotrophomonas > Stenotrophomonas sp. 62841_Sma. The sequence continues at coordinate 4,089,411 of NZ_CM151224.1, forward strand.
CCCTGGCCGCCAGCACCGAACTGGAAATGGCCATCGTCCGCCACATGCAGCGCGACCGCGCGCACGTGTCGATCGAACACGCGATCTCCGGCCCGGGCCTGATGAACCTGTACCGCGCGGTGTGCGCACTGCAGGGCCAGGCGCCGACCCTGGCCAGCCCCGACGCGGTCACCGCTGCGGCCATGGCCGACAGCGATGCACATGCGCGCCAGGCGCTGGATGTGTTCTGCGGCCTGCTCGGCAGCACCATCGGCGACATGGCGCTGTTCTACGGCGCCCATGGTGGTGTCTACCTGGCCGGCGGCATCCTGCCGCAGATCCGCGAATACCTGCACGCCAGCACCTTCGTCGAACGCTACCTGCAGAAGGGGCCGATGGGCGAAGCGCTGGCACGCATCCCGGTGAAGGTCGTCGAGCACGGCCAGCTGGGCGTGGTCGGCGCTGCCAGCTGGTACCTGCAGCAGCAGTCGGCCGCCTGACACCGCAACAGGCTTCAACGCAATCGCAGCACGCAGTACGTGGCACGCCAACGCACGGGACTTCGCCGCCGCCCCGCGCATGTCATCGCAACCGTAATCGAACACCGCCGCCGGCATCCAATCGAGTGATGAGGAGAGACATCATGAACACCCGCAAGACCCTGCTTTCGGCCGCCATCGTCAGCTGCATCGCCTTCAGTGCACATGCGCAGCAGGCCGCCCAGACCGCCACCGACCTGGATACCGTGCAGGTCACCGGCATCCGTGGGTCGATGGAAAAATCGCTGGACACCAAGCGCGAAGCCAATGCGCGCGTGGAAGTGGTCACCGCCGAAGACGTGGGCAAGCTGCCCGCGCACAACGTCGCCGACACCCTGCAGCGCCTGCCGGGCGTGAACATCAGCTCGTCCAGCGCCGACGAAGGCGGCTTCGACGAAGCCGACCGCGTCAGCCTGCGTGGTACCAGCCCGAGCCTGACCCAGACCCTGATCAACGGCCACACCGTCGGCACCGCCGACTGGTTCGTGCTCAGCCAGGGCAACAACGTCGGCCGCAGCGTGAGCTACTCGTTGCTGCCGTCGGAACTGGTGCGCTCGGTGGAAGTGAACAAGTCCTCGCAGGCCAAGCTGCAGGACGGTGGCACCACCGGTACCGTCAACATCCTCACCCGCAAGCCGCTGGAATTCTCCAAGCAGCTCACTGCGGAAGGCTCCATCGGCATGGTGCGTTCGGACCAGGCCAAGTCCAACGACCCGCAGCTGTCGGCACTGTTCAACTACAAGAACGACGAAGGCAACTTCGGCGTGATGGTGCAGGCCTTCAGCCAGAAGCGCGAGCTGCGCCGCGAAGCGCAGGAAATCCCGGGCGGTTTCTTCCAGATCGATCCGAATGGCACCGTGGCCAAGTCCAACCCGGACCTGGCCGGCGTCTATGCCCCGGGCCTGCTCGGCTCGACCCTGTTCGAACAGACCCGCGAGCGCAAGGGCGGCCTGGTGTCGCTGCAGTTCAAGCCGATGGACAACCTGACCCTGGGCCTGGAAGGCTTCAGCTCGGAACTGAAGGCGAACAACTACAACCGCAACTTCATGCTGTGGGGTGGCCGCATCCTCAATGACCGCACCGTTGAAGATGCCAATGGCAACAAGATCCTGATTCCGGGCCAGGCCCCGAATCCGGGTTACGTCATCAAGGATGGCGTGCTGTCCAACGCCACCTTCGCCGGCCAGGCCGACCGCGACTACGCGGTGTACGACATGATCTACCGCGAGTCGAAGGCCAAGACCAACTACATCACCTTCGATGCCGACTGGCAGATCAGCGACAACCTGGGCATGAAATTCCAGGCTGGCAGCACCAAGGGCACCGGCGAAACGCCGCGCCAGTACATCGCCGAAGTCAACCTGGCCCGTGGTGGCGGCGCCACCTGGGCGACCCACGGCAACGGCTCGCCGATCGACTGGAACGTCGGGGGCAACATCGGCCCGAGCGGCGTGACCGACTTCGGCACCTGGGGCAACCAGCAGGTCACCGCGATCGACAAGGAAAAGTGGGCCACGCTCGATTTCAACCAGTACTTCGCCGACGCTGGCGTACTGAACTCGATTGATTTCGGCGCCCGCTTCGGCGACCACAAGCGCGAGGCCAAGTCGCCGGAAGGCGCAACCCCGGGCGCGATCTGGAATGCGCTGAAGAACGGCGCCACCGCCAACTTCCCCGGTGGCTTCGCCAACGGCATCGGTGGCAGCTTCCCGCGTGACCTGTGGTACTTCACCCCGGGCGCACTGAAGGAAGCAGTGACCAACAACTCCACCTGGCTGTCCGGCAATGACGGCCCGACCGGCCGCCACAACTACGGCGCCGAGTGGACGGTGTCCGAGAAGAACTTCGCTGCCTACGTACAGGGCAACTTCAGCGGCGACCGCTGGAGCGGCAACGTCGGCCTGCGCTACGTCAACATCAAGCAGGATATCGATACCTACGCCGCCGCCACCGGTTCGACCGTGCCGGACGTGAGCAGCCTGTTTGGCGCGTGGACCCGCGAAGCATTCGAGAACAAGCACAACCGTGTGCTGCCGAGCGCCAACTTCAAGTACGACCTGCGTGACGACCTGGTACTGCGCGTGGCCGCCTCGCAGACCCAGACCCTGCCGGACTTCTCGGCACTGGGTGCCTCGTCGTACGGTTCGGACCTGAACCGGACCGGCGGTGGCGGCAATCCGAAGTTGAAGCCGGTGGTGTCGACCAACTTCGACGCCAACCTGGAGTGGTATTTCATGCCGCGCGGCATGTTGTCGATCGGTGCCTACTCGATGCGCCTGAAGGACTACGTCGCCTTCAGCACCGAGAAGGAAATGCTGTTCAGCGAGCTGACCAACCGTCTCGAGGAGTACAACATCTCCCGCCCGCGCAATGCCGACGGCAAGGTGCGCGGTATCGAAGTGGCCTATGAGCAGCCGATCGGCGAGTACTTCGGTGTCAATGCCAACTACACCTACGCCGATGGCAGCACCGACCACACCTGGGCCGATGGCAGCGACAACCTGCTGGGTACTTCGAAGAACACCTACAACGTCGGTGCCTACTTCGAGAACGATACCTTCGGTGCACGCGTCAGCTACACCCGCCGTTCGTCGTTCCTGATCGGCCTGTCCGGCGCCAACCCGTACTACCAGGATGACTTCGGCACCCTGTCGGCGTCGCTGAGCTACAAGGCCACCGACTGGCTGAGCATCAGCTTCGATGCGCTCAACCTCAACAACCCGACCTACAAGTACTACCAGACCGCGGCCATCCCGACCTCGTTCTACAGCAACGGTCGCCAGTACTACCTCAACTTCCGCTTCAAGTACTGATCCAGCGGCGGCAACATCGCCGAGTCGTGCACGCACGCCGGGCCTGGGTCATTCCGGGCCCGGCGTTTTTCATGTATAGCGTTCATCGCACCGTTCCAAGGAGTCGTTCCGATGGTCAAGCCTTCCCGCGCCCGGATGCGCAGCGCAGTGCTGCTGGGCAGCCTGCTCGCCCTGCTGCCGGCACTGCCGGCACTCGCCGCCGATCCCACGCCTGCCGCTGAAGCACCCGGCCCGCAGCTGCGCGCCGGCAGCCTGATGCTGATTCCCGCCCCCAGCAATGTGCAGGCCGGCCAGGGCAGCGGCATCACCGTTCGCGCCGACACCGTGCTGCAGGCCGAAGGCGAAGTCGCGCAGCGCGTCGCCGCCCAGTTCGCCGACCTGCTGGCCCGCAGTGGTGGGCCGCGCCTGGTCCTGGCCAAAGGCAAGGCTGCAGCCAGGGCCGGCAGCATCCGTTTCCAGATCGTGCCCACCTTCCGCGACAGCGGCGAAAGCTACACGCTGGAGAGCACCGCGCAGGGCGTGCTGATCCAGGCCGGCAACGAAACCGGCCTGTTCTATGGCGCGACCACCCTCGCCCAGCTCGCCACCGGCGGCAGCAATGGGGTGCTGCCAGCGGTGCAGATCCAGGATGCGCCACGCTTCAGCTGGCGCGGCTTCATGCTCGACTCGGCGCGGCATTTCCAGAGCCTGGACGAGATCAAGCGCGTGCTCGACGCAATGGCTGCGCACAAGCTCAACACCTTCCACTGGCACCTGACCGATGACCAGGGCTGGCGCATGGAGATCAAGCGCTACCCGAAGCTGACCGAAGTGGGCAGCTGCCGCCTGCCGGCCGGCGACGGTGGCATCGATCCGGTCAGCGGCCAGGAGCATCCGTACTGCGGCTTCTACACGCAGGACCAGATCCGCGAAGTGATCGCCTACGCCGCCAAACTGCATATCCAGGTGATTCCGGAAATCGACGTGCCCGGCCATGCGACCGCTGCGATCGCCGCTTATCCCGAACTGGGCACCATCGATACACCACTGAAGCCGCTCAGCGAATGGGGCGTGTTCCCGAACCTGTTCAACGTCGAAGACAGCACGGTGACCTTCCTCGAGAACGTGCTGGAAGAAGTGATCGAACTGTTCCCCGCCAAGTACGTGCACGTGGGTGGCGACGAGGCGGTCAAGGACCAGTGGGAAGCTTCGAAGCAGGTGCAGGAGCGCATGCATGCGCTGGGCATCAAGGATGAAATGGCCATGCAGAGCCACATCATCAAGCGCCTGGAGACGTTCCTGGAGGAGCACGACCGGCGCCTGATCGGCTGGGATGAGATCCTCGAAGGGGGCCTGCCGCCGCAGGCCACGGTGATGTCGTGGCAGGGCACCGAAGGTGGCCTGGCTGCGGCCAGCGCCGGGCATGACGTGATCATGTCGCCGGTCGGCTACCTGTACCTGGATTACCTGCAGACTGCCTCGCCGAACGAACCGCCGGGCCGTCCGAGCCAGGTCAATCTCGGCAAGCTCTACAACTTCGAGCCGGTGCCGGCCGAACTGGCCGCAGACAAGCGCGGGCACATTCTCGGCCTGCAGGCCAACATGTTCACCGAGCACACGCGCAGCTATGCGCGCCTGCAGCACAACCTGTTCCCGCGCCTGGCCGCTGTGGCCGAGACCGGTTGGAGCACGCCGGAACATCGCGACTTCCGCGATTTCCTCGCACGCCTGCCGGCGCAGCTGCAGCGCTACCGTGCCTGGGGCCTGGCCTACGCGCAGACCCCGTTCGAAGTGGGCGTGGACTACACCGATGATCGCGCGAAGAACACCGTGACCGTGTCGCTGGCCAATCCGCTGGGCTATGAAGTGCGTTACAGCACCGATGGCCAGCCGGTGACCGCGCAGTCGCCGCTGTACCAGCAGCCGCTGACGGCGCAACTGCCCGCCACCGTGCAGGCCGCTGCGTTCTACCAGGGCCAGATGCTGGCCGCGAAGCCGACGGTCGCGGACTTCACTGCGCAATCGCTGCTCAGCCGCCGCAGTGATGAACTGCTCAGCTGCGTGGGCAAGAAGGGCCTGGTGCTGCGCCTGGAAGACGATGGCCCGCGCGAGGGAACGCGTGCGGTGTTCAACGTGGACATCTTCCAGCCGTGCTGGCGCTGGCCACAGGCACAGCTGGACGGCGTCGGCAGCGTGGAAGTCCGCGCGGGCCGTATTCCGTACTACTTCCAGCTGGCCCACGACGAGCCCAAGCGTCGCTTCGAGAAGGCCAAGCGCGCGCATGGGGAGATGCTGGTGCGTCGCGGCGACTGCAGCGGCAAGGTGCTGGCTGAGGTACCGCTGCCGGCCAAGCCGGATGCCGATGGCTTCGTGACCCTGCGTGCGACGCTGCCGAAGGACACCCAGGGCACGGGTGATCTGTGCATCAACTTCACCGGCGACACGCGCCCGGCGATGTGGGTGCTGGATGAGGTCACGCTGGGGAAATGACTGCAGGTCTGTCCTGGTGGGTGCCGACCTTGGTCGGCACCCCGGGCAGTTCATCCACGCATGGCCACGCATGGCGTGGATCTACTGAAATTCCATCCACGCATGGCGTGGATCTACTGATTCCATCCACGCATGGCGTGGATCTACTGATTCCATCCACGCATGGCGTGGATCTACGAATTCCATCCGCGCATGGCGTGGATCTACCGGTAGGTGCCAACCTTGGTTGGCACGCCTTTACCCGCGCCAGCGCAGCAGCAGGTCGCGCATCGGGGTCAGTGCGGTGGCCATGCCGGCCAGCACGCCAATGGTGTTGGCCAGCGCATCCATCGGGTCGGCCATGCGGTTGCTGGTCAGCGCGCCCTGCGCGAACTCGATGCCGATGCCCATCAGCACCAGGCCCACGCCCACCCACAGCAGAGGGCAGCCGCGACGGAACAGCTGCACCGCGCTGCCGGCCAGGATGAAATAGGCGAGGAAGTGTTCGCCCTTGTCGCTGTTTTCCGGCAACGGAATCGGCGGTGGTGGGATCAGGCAGACCACGATCACCAGCAGTACTGCCGCCGCCCACAGCATGGCCCACAACCGGGGCCGCCGCAGTGGCTTGATCACCGGCAACGCGTGGTTCACAGGCGCCAGCTCAGGTCACCCAGCTCGAACGCCGGCTCGAAATCGACGCCGCGCTGCAGGCCGATGGCCTGGAAGCGCTCGCCCATCTCCGTCGGCAGGGTCAACTTCTTCACCTGGTCGCGCAGCTGGATGCGCCCCACTTCATCGGTGCGTTCCTCGGCCAGCAGCAGCACCTGGTCCAGGCCGTTGCCAAGCAGGAAACTGGCCTGGCTGCAGTAACCGGCCAGCTCGAAACCGCCGTGCATGCCGGCCTCGGCCATCGCCGTGAAATCCACCGACGCCGTGATGTCCTGCAGGCCCGGCCAGCGGTGCACGTCGTTGTGCACGTGGTGGCGGTAGAACGCACGCACGGTGCCATCGTCGCGGTCGTGCTGGTAGAACTCGCCGCGGTTGTAACCGTAGTCGACGAACAGCATCGCGCCACGCTGCAGGCCACCGGCGACCGCCTGCAGCCAGTACGGCAGCTGCGGCAGCACTTCGGAGCGGTAGCCCTCGGCGAAGGGCTTTTCCAGGTAGCGCTCGATGTGGCGTACCGCGCCATTGAGCAGGATGTCGGCCGGCTGCGCGCCGCGGATGAAGTTGCCTTCGGCATCCAGCTCGACGGTTTCCTCGTAGACCTCGCCATCCCGGATCAGGAAGCGCGGGGTCGGCAGCGCGTCGATCACCTCGTTGGCAAACACCACGCCCTCCCAGTCCTCCTCGAACGGGCGGTCGACCCAGTCCACGCGCGCGGCCAGCTCGGCCGGCAGGTTCTGCTGCAGGCGCTGCTGCTGGCGCTCGCGCAGGTCGGCGCTGGGTTCGAGGATGGCGTAGCGCGACGGCAGCGCGTCGAGCTCGGCCAGGCGCAGCAGCACCGCTTCGGCGAAGGCGCCGGTACCACCGCCCAGTTCCAGCATCCGCGCCTGCGCACCCAGCTGGGCGAACACCGGCGCCAGCGCGTTGGCCACGCCGCCCGCGAACAGGCTGCCGAGCTCGGGCGCGGTGGTGAAGTCACCGCTGCCACCGAACTTGCTGGCGCCGGCGCTGTAATAGCCCCAGCCGGGGGTGTACAGGCACAGTTCCATGAAGCGCGAGAACGGCATCGCCCCGCCCTGCGCAAGGATTTCGGCGCGCAGGGCGGCGGCCAGCTGGTCGCTGTGGGCCAGGGCATCGGCTTCGGGCAGGGGGAAGGTGGGCTGCATGGCGTCTTCGAATGCGGTGACAATGGTGCACAGGATAGCCGAGCCTTGGAGGACCCTCGATGAGCGACACCCACCCCGTGGTCCTGATCACCGGCAGCGCGCGCCGGATCGGTGCAGCCATCGCCCGCCAGTTCCATGCCTGTGGCTGGTCGGTGGTGCTGCACGCCAACACCTCCAGCGCGGAGCTGCAGCAGGCCGCGTTCGATTTCGACAACGTGCGCCCGGGCAGCGTGCTGGCCCTGCAGGCCGACCTGCGCGACGCCGACGCCCTGGCCGACCTGGTGGAGCAGGCCGTCACCCACTTCGGGCGACTGGATGCACTGGTCAACAACGCCTCCAACTTCTTCCCCACCCCGCTCGGCCAGGTCACCGCCGAGGCGATGGACGAGCTGTATGCGGTCAATGCGCGCGCGCCGCTGCTGCTGTCACAGGCGGCGGCGCCCTACCTGCGCCGCCAGCAGGGCTGCATCGTCAACCTGACCGACCTGCACGGCACCGACCCGATGCGCGACCACATCGCCTACACCATGGCCAAGGCCGCGCTGGAGATGGCCACCCGCTCGCTGGCGCTGGAGCTGGCGCCGAAAGTGCGGGTCAATGCGGTAGCGCCGGGGGCGATCCTGTGGCCGGAACAGGGCAAGGACGATTTCGCCCGCGAGGCGCTGCTGGCACGCACGCCGCTGGCACGGATCGGCACGGTCGAGGAGATCGCCGAGGCGGTCTACTGGCTGGTGGCCGAAGCCAGCTTCGTCACCGGCCACACCCTGCGCGTGGATGGTGGGCGTACGGTCAGTTGAAATGTTGCCGGCCAGCAGCCGGCGCGAGCGGTAGTGCCGGCCGCTGGCCGGCAACCACCCTCATTCCAGGTCCACGACCTCGAACGCCTCGCCAAACTGCGTGTGCGCACTCCACAGCGTTGCCAGGTCCAACCCGCTGACCGGGTCGATGAAGCCCGGTGCGATGTCGGCCAGCGGCTTCAGCACGAAGGCGTGCTTCAGCTCCGGGCGCGGAATGCGCAGGTGGCCGGGACCTTCCACCACCAGATCCCCGTAGAACACTACGTCGATGTCCAAGGTCCGATCGGAGAAGCGCGGCCCACTGCGGTCACGCCCGTGCGCGTCTTCCAGCGCATGCAGCCACTCGTCCAGTTCCTGCAGCGGCAGGTCGGTTTCGATCGCCACCGCATTGTTGAGGAAGGCCGGGCCATCGAAGCCGACCGCGGCGGTACGGTAGGCGGGCGACACCTGCAGCGCGCCGAAGCGCTCGCGCAGGGCCGCCACCGCGGCGTGGAGGTAGCGACGGGGCTGGACGTTGCTGCCCAGGCTCAGGAGCACGGTGGTCATGCGGTTCAGGTGACGGCACTTGGGGGGGGCGTGGACATGCCGTCGTCACGGCGGCCTGCCTACAATCCGGGACGCACATGATAGGGCACCGACATGACCTATTGCGTTGGAATCGAGGTGGACGAGGGCCTGGTCTTCGCCGCCGACACCCGGACCAATGCCTCGCTGGACGATGTGCGCGTGCACCGCAAGCTGCACGTGTTCGAGTACCCCGGCCAGGCAGCCTACGTGCTGATGGCGGCTGGCAACCTGGCCACCACCCAGCTGCTGGTGTCGCGCCTGGGGCGCGATGCCGGCGAACGGCGCACGCCCAACCTGCGCGACATGGCCCATCTGTTCGAAGCCGCCGAGTACGTCGGCCAGCTGCTGGTGGACAGCCAGGTGCACAGCAGCCACAGCGAACACGGCCATGACGGGGTCAACACCCAGGCCACGCTGATCTTCGGCGGCCAGATCGCCGGCGAGCGTCCCGGGCTGTACATGATCTACCCGCTCGGCAACGCCATCGCTGCTTCGCCGGAGACGCCGTACCTGCAGATCGGTGAGTCCAAGTACGGCAAACCTATCCTCGACCGCATCCTCAGCCCGGCCACACACCTGGAGGATGCCGCGCGTACGGCCATCGTCTCGCTGGACTCCACCATCCGCTCCAACCTGTCGGTGGGCCTGCCGATCGACCTGGCGCTGCTGCGCGATGGCGAACTGCGCATCGGCCAGCAGCTGCGGCTGGGCGCGGATTCGGCGTTGTATGCCGATATTCACCAGAACTGGTCGCGGCGGCTGGAACAGGCGGTGGACGCGCTGCCGCGGTTCCCCTGGGAAACCCTGGACCGGTAGTGCCGGCCGCTGGCCGGCAACCGCAGTGATCCCACCGCACGGGAATGCCGGCCAGCGGCCGGCACTACCGCGGCATCAGCCCAGCGCTTCAGCCACCGCGCGGAACACCTGCTGCATCGGCAGCGGCCAATACCAGCCACGCATCTCCAGGGAAACCGGGGACCGGTAGTGCCGGCCGCTGGCCGGCAACCGCAGTGATCCCACCGCACGGGAATGCCGGCCAGCGGCCGGCACTACCGCGGCGTCAGCCCAGCGCTTCGGCCACCGCGCGGAACACCTGCTGCATCGGCAGCGGCCAACACCAGCCACGCATCTCCAGGGAAACCGGGGACCGGTAGTGCCGGCCGCTGGCCGGCAACCGCAGTGATCCCACTGCACGGGAATGCCGGCCAGCGGCCGGCACTACCGGGGCATCAGCCCAGCGCTTCGGCCACCGCGCGGAACACCTGCTGCATCGGCAGCGGCCAATACCAGCCACGCATCTCCAGGGAAACCGGGGACCGGTAGTGCCGGCCGCTGGCCGGCAACCGCAGTGATCCCATCGCACGGCGATGCCGGCCAGCGGCCGGCACTACCGCGGCGTCAGCCCAGCGCTTCAGCCACCGCGCGGAACACCTGCTGCATCGGCAGCGGCCAATACCAGCCACGCATCTCCAGGGAAACCGGGGACCGGTAGTGCCGGCCGCTGGCCGGCAACCGCAGTGATCCCATCGCACGGGAATGCCGGCCAGCGGCCGGCACTACCGGGGCGTCAGCCCAGCGCTTCGGCCACCGCGCGGAAGACCTGCTGCATCGGCAGCGGCCAATACCAGCCACGCATCTCCAGGGAAACCGGGGACTGGTAGTGCCGGCCGCTGGCCGGCAACCGCAGTGATCCCATCGCACGGCGATGCCGGCCAGCGGCCGGCACTACCGCGGCATCAGCCCAGCGCTTCGGCCACCGCGCGGAACACCTGCTGCATCTGCAGCGGCTTGCGCAGCACGTGCACTTCCACGCCAGCGGGGAATGCATCGGCCGATACATCCACCGTTGCGTCTTCCAGCACCAGCGCCGGGCCGCGATAGCCCAGTACAGCCATCTCGCCCAGCAGCTGGCTGGCCGGCAGCAGCTTGGAACCGGCATCGGCGATCACCAGTGCCGGCAACGCCTCCTGCTGCATCCAGCGCAGCGCCGCCGGACCATCGGATGCCAGCTGCAGCTGATAGCCCTGGCTGGACAGCGCATTACCGAGCAGCGACAGGCGCGTGGCTTCGCCGTCAACCACCAGGATCGACTGGCCACTGCCCAGCGCCACCAGCTGCTCGATCGGCTCGCTGCCATCGATGGCCTCATGCATCGGCAGGCGCAGCTCGAAGCAGGTGCCCTGCCCCGGCTGGCTGTTGACGTGGATGCTGCCACCGGCGCCTTCAACGATGCGCTTGCAGGAAATCAGCCCCAGGCCGGTGCCATCGGCCTTGGTGGTGAAGAACGGATTGAACAGGTGCGACAGCGTGTCCGCATCCATGCCGATGCCTTCATCGGCCACGCAGATCTGCATCCAGTCCACGCCATCGCGCTCGCCGGCATGGCTGGCAGTCAGGCTCAGGCGCCCGCCGTTGGGCATCGCCTGAATCGCGTTGAGCGCCAGGTTCAGCATCACCTGCTGCAGTTCGGTGTAGTTGGCGTCGACCACCAGACCTTCGTCCTGCACCTGCAACTCCAGGCGCACCGCATCGGGCACGTTGCTGCGCAACAGCAGCGCCACCGCATCGAACAGGCCATCGATCTCGATGCGCTCGCTCGGCTTGCGCGAGCCGCGCACGAACGACAGCATCGACTCGGCCATCTCGTGGCCACGGCGGCCGCACTCGGCGATGACATCGGCCAGATGGTGCAGCTGCGGATCCTCGGTGCGCGCCTTCAGCAGGTCCGGCATGATCAGCAGCGGCTGCAGGATGTTGCGCAGGTCGTGGCTGAGGCCGGCGGCAAGCAGCGACAGGCTTTCCAGGCGCTGCGCGCGCATCAGTTCGGTTTCCACCCGCGCGCGCTCTATGGCGCTGCGTGCATCGCGGATCGCACGCGCCACCGCCGACGGCAGGCGCGCCGGCAGGTGCTTGATGATGTAATCGTTGGCGCCCTTCTGCAGCGCCGCCACCGCATTCTCCTCACCCATGGTGCCGGAGACGAAGATGAAGGGCACTTCCGGTGAGGTCTCGCGCACGATGCGCAGCGCGTCATCACCGGAGAACCCCGGCATGCTCAGGTCGGACAGCACGATGTCCGGCTGGAACGCGACCAGTGCCTGGCGCAGTTCGGCCTCGCTTTCGACGCGCTCGAAACGGGCCTCCAGGCCCGCGTCGAGCATCTGTTCGGACATCAGCTCGGCATCTTCCGGTGAGTCCTCCACCAGCAGGATGCGCAGCGCCCCCAGGGCGGGACCGGTCAGGGGCATGGGCTCACTCGAGTTCCGGTGCCTGGTTGATCAACGCCCAGAACTTGCCCAGGGTCTGCACCGCGCCGAAGAACTGGTCCACGTCCACCGGCTTGACCACATAGGCGTTCACGCCCATGTCCCAGCTGCGGGCCAGGTCGCTTTCCTCGCGCGAGGACGACAGGATCACCACCGGCAGGCGCTTGAGCTCTTCGTGCTCGCGGATCTGCCGCAGCACCTCCAGGCCATCCATGCGCGGCATCTTGATGTCCAGCAGCAGCACCGCCGGCAGGCCTTCCTCGCGGTTGGCGAAGGCACCACGGCGCAACAGGTAGTCCATCACTTCCACGCCATCCTCGACGTGCACGATGGGGTTGGCCAGACGCGCCTCTTCCAGGGCGTCGATCGCCATTTCGGCATCAGCCGGGCTGTCTTCGGCGAGAAGAATGGTGCGCAGAGTGGTCATGCAGAAGGCCCTTGTTTGTCCGCATCGATCGCGGGAGGCAGGTAGAAGTGGAAGGTGGCGCCGACGTCCGGTTCAGCCTCGGCCCAGATACGGCCGCCATGACGGGTGAGCACGCGGCGCACGCTGGCCAGGCCGATGCCGGTACCCGGGTAGTCGCTGGCCTTGTGCAGGCGCTGGAAGACACCAAACAGCTTGCCGGCGTAGGCCATGTCAAAGCCTGCACCATTGTCGCTGACCGTGAACTGATGACCGCCGTCAGGCTGCGGCTGGTAGTCCACGCGGATCTTCGCTGGTTCGCGGTTGCCCGAGTACTTCACCGCGTTGCCGAGCAGGTTCAGCCAGACCTGGCGGATCATGTTCTCATCGCCCACGACGATCGGCAGCGGCGCGATGCTCCACTCCACGTGGTGCGCATGGCCGCTGTTCTCGGCCTCGGCCTGCAGGTTGGAATCGAGCATGGCGCGGGTATCGGCCACCAGCGACTGCATGTCCACCGCCTGCTGGCGCATTGCCGCGCGGCCCAGCCGCGAGTAGACCAGCAGGTCGTCGATCAGTGCCGCCATGCGCCGCGCCGAACTGGAGATCACCTCCAGGTAATGGCGGCTCTTGTCATCGGCGGCGTCGCCCAGATGGCGCGACAGCTTGTCGGAGAAACCGGCCACGTGGCGCAGTGGTGCACGCAGGTCGTGCGACACCGAGTAGCTGAAGGCTTCCAGTTCCCTGTTGACCTCGGACACCTGCGCAACCTTGCCTTCCAGCTGGCGGTTCAGTTCCTCCACCCGCAGCTGCACGGCACGCTGCACGGTGACGTCGCTGACCGTGAGCAACACCACTTCGTCGTCGGTGTCCGGCAGCGGCATGCGCCGCGCGTTGAGCAGCATGTAGCGCACCATGCCATCGGCGGCGCGCTGTTCATGCTCGAAGTCCCACAGTTCGCGGCCGCGCAACAGCACATCGGACAGTCGCTGGCGCATCACGGGGTCTTTCCATGCACCGTCGCCGACAGTGTCCAGCAACAGGCCATCGGCGCGTTCATCCTGCAGCCCGTACAGCTCGGCGAAGGCAGGGTTGTGCAGCTGCACACGCAGGTCGCGGTCGAGCAGCACGATCGGCTCACGCACGGTCTGCAGCACCGAGGCTGCACGCGCGGCCGAACGCAGCGACTGTCGTTCGGCATGCAGGCGGCGACCGATCTGCCGCTGCAGCAGCCACAGCACCAGGCCAAGCAGCGCCAGCTGGATCACCAGCGAACTCCACGACACCAGCTCGGTCTGCTTGCGCTGGCGTGCGGCCTGCTCGGCGCGCTGTGTCAGCAGCGTCTGCTCGCTCGCCTGCAGTTCCTCCACCAGGCCACGGATCGGATAGCGCGTGCTCAGGTCCTGCACCAGCTCGCGCTGATCACTGTTGGGTTCGGACTTTGCCAGTTCGCGGGCAAGCGCCATGCGCCCTTCCAGCATCGACTCGATACGGCCGATGCGGATCAGCTGCTCAGGATTGTCGCGGGTCATCCGGCCCAGTTCAGCCAGGCGACCGGGAAGATCATTGGCTTTGGCCATGCGCTCGCGCAGGCCAGGCGCATCCACACCCTTGGACAGGGTCAGCGCAGCCGATTCGACATCGCGTACATCAGCCTGCAGCTGCTGCAGGGCCACACCCACGGCCTGGGTATGATTGACCCAGGCCATCGCATCTTCGCTGTCCTGCTGCAGTTGGCGCAGGGTCAACCACGGCACCACGATGATCGCGGCGGCGGCCAGCGCCAGGGCCGGCAACCGCCAACGGTCCCAGATGTCATCACTGAAAACCAGCGCCATAGTTCCTCGTCAGCACAGCCGCGGAGCGTAGGCCGATACCGGCCCGGCTGCGGCGGAACGGGCAATATAGCGCAGGCGGTCACAACTCTGGAGTTTCCAGCCTGGTTGGCTGAACGGGTTGCGGAAACCCACGATAGAGCCGGGACGTGCTCGGCTGCAACCCAAAGGGCAGTCGAGCAAGCTCGACTCTACCCAGGCAGCGGGCGCCCCATGCGGGGCGCCCTCCGGGGTCAGCGCTTGGCAGCAGCGCTGACCTTCAATGCAGCGGCATCGACGCGGGTCACGCCCTTGATGCCCTTGGCGGTGGTGACCGCCTTGTCCTTCTCGGCCTGGGTGGCCACGGCACCACTCAGGCTGACCACGCCGTTCACGGTTTCCACCTTGATTTCAGTGCCCGGAACGTTGCTGCTGGCCAGCAGATCGGCCTTCACCTTGGTGGTGATCCAGGTATCGGTCACCGGCTCGTTGGAGTCATGGCGATCAGCATGGGTTGCCGGATGGGTGCTGGTCGGCGGGCTCTTCGCGGCCGGGTCCTTGGCGAAGGCAGCCGAGGAGGACAGCGCCAGGCCCAGGGTCAGGGCGGAAGCAATCAGCGTGCGGGTGGTATTGCTCATCGTGTCGTACTCCTTCGGGATGTGCTGCCAGTCTGGACAAGCCGCCGTAGAGCAGGCGTGGCGTTGCGGTCATGCCGCTGTGAATCGAGGCGATTCCAACGGCAACGGTTCAGTTTTGGCCTGTACGCAGGTGTCGTTTACCCTGCCCTTCCCCATTGCCGGAGCCGTCTCATGCGCCCCGACCTGCAACTGGCCCTGATCGGCTACGGCCTCGCCGGCCGCGTCTTCCATGCGCCGCTGATCCAGCACACGCCCGGGCTGGTGCTGCACAGCATCGTCAGTTCGCAGCGCGACACGTTGCTGCGCGCGTTCAGCGACGTGCACGTGCGCGCCACGCCGCAGGAGGTGTTCGACGACCCGGCGGTGGACGCGGTGGTGATCGCCACTCCGAACGCACAACACGCACCGCTGGCGATCGCGGCGTTGGCCGCGGGCAAGCATGTGCTGGTCGACAAGCCGTTCGCGCTGGATGTCGCTGAAGCCGAAGCGGTGCTGGCTGCGGCACGTGATGCCGGACGCATCGCGACCGTGTTCCAGAACCGGCGCTTCGATGCCGACTTCCTCACCCTGCAGGCGCTGCTGGCCGAAGGCGCGCTCGGTGACGTGGCCGAGTGCCATGCGCACTTCGACCGCTACCGGCCGCAGGTGCGCGACCGCTGGCGCGAGCAGGACGGACCGGGCAGCGGCCTGTGGTACGACCTCGGACCGCACCTGCTGGACCAGATGCTGGTGCTGTTCGGCTGGCCCGAGGCCATCGATGCCGATCTGGCCGTGCAGCGCGAAGGTGGCAGCGGCATCGATTACTTCCACGCGGTGCTGCACTACCCGCGGCATCGCGCGATCGTGCATGCCGGTTCGCTGGTTGCAGCCCCCACGCCGCACTTCAGTGTGCATGGCAGCCGTGGCAGCTGGATCAAGCATGGGCTGGACGTGCAGGAGGCACAGCTGCGGCGCGGTGTTGCGCCAGGGGCGCCAGGCTGGGGCATCGACCCACGGCACGGCGAGCTGGTGCGCTGCGATGCTGAGGACAATGTGCAGCGCAGTACCGTGGACAACCTGCCGGGCGACTACCGGCGGCTGTATTCGCAGTTCGCGGCGGCGATGCACGGCGATGGCGAGCCGACGGTCAGTGCGGTGCAGGCACTGCAGCTGATGCGGTTGCTGCAGGCCGGCATGGACAGCGCGCGCGAAGGGCGGCGAATCGCGTTGGGGTGATCGGCAGGGCTGCGCCCTGCACCTGCCGAATCGACGGCAACGTCAACGTCAAAGGCAAGCTATCCGTGTGATGGCGGGGTGGGTCCGGTTGCGGGGGACGCCGTAAATACGTCCCTGTAGGCTCGGTCGCGCCATCCATGGCGCTCACGCCCCCGCAACCGGACCCACCCCGCCTTCGACAGATTCCCGCGCCCGACGGTAGGTGTCGACCTTGGTCGACACATCGACGTGGAAACCATCGGAGACGGCTTTTGTAGAGTCGAGCCATGCTCGACTGGCTTCATGGGGTCGGAGCCCTTCGGCAACGCCGAAGGGCTCCGACCCCACCGCGGTGCTTACGATTTCTTGATGGCGTGGCCGCCGAACTCGTTGCGCATCGCCGACAGCAGGCGGTCGGTGAACGAATTCGATTCGCGCGAGCGCAGGCGTTCCAGCAGCGACAGGGTGATCACCGGTGCCGGTACATCCAGTGCGATCGCTTCGGCAACCGTCCAGCGGCCTTCGCCGGAGTCTTCCACGTACGGTGCAATGCCATCCAACGACGGATTGCGCTTTAGGGCTTCGGTGCTCAGGTCCAGCAGCCACGAACGCACCACGCTGCCGTGGCGCCAGACTTCGGCGACCTGGGCCAGGTCCAGTTCCATTTCCCGCTTGCGCTCCATCAGCGCGAAGCCTTCGGCGTAGGCCTGCATCATTCCGTACTCGATGCCGTTGTGGACCATCTTGGTGAAGTGGCCAGCGCCGGACGGGCCGACACGACCCCAGCCACGATCTTCGGCCGGTGCCAGCGTGCGCAGCAGCGGTGCGATCTGCTCCACCACCGACGCTTCGCCACCGACCATCAGGCTGTAGCCCTCCTGCAGGCCCCACACGCCACCACTGGTGCCGCAGTCGACGTAGCCCAGATCGTCTTCGGCCAGTGCCTTGGCGCGACGGATCGAGTCCTGGTAGTTGGAGTTGCCGCCATCGATGACGATGTCACCCTCGGCCAGGTGCGGGGTCAGCTGGCCCAGGGTCTGGTCGACGGTTTCGCCGGCCGGCACCATCAGCCACACCACGCGCGGAACCGGCAGCGCGGCAACCGCGGCGGCCAGCGAATCAACCACTTCCAGGCCGGCCTCGGCAGCGCGCTGGCGGGCACCCTCGCCCGGGTCGTAGCCAACCACGCGGTGGCCGCCGCGATGCAGGCGCTGGGCCATGTTGGCGCCCATGCGGCCGAGGCCGATCATTGCAATATCCATTGTTTCACCTTCAGTTGGGGTCTAGGGTCAGGCTGCCTGGCCTGCCGGTAGCCGCGCAGTGGCGCAGCTGCGCCTCGCGCCAACGCCGGTAGAGCGTGGTATGCAGATTGTGCACCGCCAGGTCGATCGAAAACGGCGTTCGCGGGTTGCGATCGAGCAGGCGGGCGATGTGGTAGCCGATGGGACGTATACCGCGTGGATGCACATAGATCACGAACTGCTGGTAGAACGGATCGTCCAGCAGCTGGTCCATGCGTGCCAGCGTGTCGTGGTAGCGCGGTTCCAGCCGTGCACGTAGGTTGGGATCGCGCTCGAACAGCAGGCGCTCGAAGTAACGCTGGCCGATGCGCGGGATGTCCTGCGCCAGTGCCCACAGTTCGGCATTGCGCTGGTCGTACCAGGCCAGGCCGCCATGCGCAGCCAGTGCCTGCGCGGCGCCCTCGCCCACCTCGACCACGACGAAGTTCTCGGCCTGGTTGCTCAGGTCGTCCAGCGTGCCCTTGTCGTACACGTGCTCGATGAAGCCGGGCACGCCAACGAAGGCCTGCCGTCCCATCGCCGAGGTGCGCACCGCCTTGCCATCAGCGAAGAAATCACCCGCGTGGGCACCGAGCAGGATGCTGTCGGTCTCGTGCAGGGCGAGGAAGGTGCCGATCGACAGTTCATCCGCTGCGAACTCCGTATCGAACGCGGCATCACCATAAAGCTCTCGTTGCGTGGCCAGCTGCGCGACCTGGCGGCCGACCCCGCATTCGGCACGCACGGCACCGCTGTAGAACGCCTCCAGTGCATGACTGTTACCCGCGCTCGGCACGAAGCCACGACCGAAACTGCGTGTGCGCTGCCAGCCTTGCGCGCGTGGGCCCTGCAGGCCGAAGCCGATCCAGCCCAGCTGCGGGCCGGAGAAGCGGAAGGTGGGATTGTCCTGCAGTGCCGAGGCCGCACGTTGCGTGGCTGCGCCCAGCTGGAACGCATAGGCACAAACCGTGGCCGGATCGTCCAGCAACTGTTGCAGCAACGCCTGGCGTGCTGCAGCGGACATTCCGGCCAGCCACCCCACGCGCAGATCGCCTGCCGCCTGTGCTTCAGCCAGCGAGGCACCTGTACACACCGGGCCGCCGTGCACCTGTGGTGCACCGGCCGTGACCTCGTCAAAGCGCCATCCCAGCCGCTGCAGCAGGCCCTGCGTGCAGTCCGGCGTTGCGGACGCAATGCCCAGCGCGGGCATCAGCAGGAGTGCCACGCCCATCAACGTGCCGCGCACGATCACCCTTGATCCGTGCTGCGGGCCGGTGCGGGCTCGGACGATGCAGGCTCGGGCGGTGCGAGCGCAGGCGGTGCGGGTTTGCCAGCATCCGCCGGCAGGTACTGTTGCAGGCGCTGGAAGAAGCGCTGATAGAACCCGGCTTCGGTGACGGTGCTGCTGGCCACTTTCACCAGCGAGTCGTCATTGCTGCCGAACGGCAGCGACACCGAGCCCAGCGCACCAACGCCCACGCTGGCCGACGTCGGGCTCTTCTTCAGCGCGTAGCGGTCCTGCACTGCGCTGACGAATACCAGCGTCTGGCTGCCACGCGGCGCGCAGGAGATGCGCAGCACCAGCTGCTCGTGGTCGTCCTCGCGTGGCTGGAAGTTCTTGTTGCCTTCCACCTGCGCTTCGTCGGAGCGGGCGATGGCGTAGCCCTGGCTGAGCAGGGTGCGCCGCGCGGCCTCGCAGGCGTCACCGGGGCGGCCATCGACGGTACGCGAGAAGGTGTCGCCGGAATCAAAGGATTCGCGCAGCAACGTACTGTCGGCGGCGCGGCCACCACAGGCCGACAGGATCAGGGCGCTGGCGAGCGCCACGGCAGCACTGGAAAGACGGGAGGCCCGCATGGGTACTCCTGCGAGGACGGTACCGCCAAGGGTAGCCCTGCGGCCGTGTGCGGCAGGTTGAAACCGGCGTGACCGAGCCACCCCGTTGCTGCCGGTTCATGCACAGAAAAGGGGACGGAGGGGATTAAGTCGTTTGTGGCACTTCGCTCGCCGGGCATGGCCCGGCGCTACCGTGAACGAGGTCCCCAGACAGAAAGGGGCCGGCAATGCCGGCCCCTCGGGTATCACATGCCGTCGCCGGCTCAGTCCGCCCAGCGACCAGCGCCGGTCGACTGCGGCAGCACCTGCGCCGACAGCGGGCGGTCATTGGCCAGCAGGTTCACCGCATCGGCCAGGATCGAGGCCGACTCGCGCAGCAGCGGGTCCGGACGCTTCTCGGCAGCCTTCTCGCGGGCGGCATCCTTGACGATGTCGCGCTCGTTGCCAGTCAGGCCGTCGTCGTTGCTGTCATCGGCCAGCGGGTCCAGGGCCAGGCCCAGCTCCTTGCGCATCGCCTGGCGCTCCTTGCGCTGGGTGTCCTGGCGCTCACGCTCGGCGCGGCGGGTGGCCTCGTTGAGCGAGATGTACTTCTTCGCGGCCTCGGTGCGGAACTGCTGCACGTCCTCGTTCCACCACTGGAATTCCTTGTCGGCGGCGATGCGCGCGTCATGGCGGGTTTCCAGCTTCGGCAGCAGCGGCGCGAAGTTGCCGTACTGGGTGTGCGGCACGGCAGCGATGCGGGTCCACGGCAGCGCGTTGTCGTAGGTACTCTCGCCGAACTCGGTGGCATCGACGCTGGCCGGGAAGGCCAGGTCCGGCACCACACCCTTGTGCTGGGTGCTGCTGCCGCTGATGCGGAAGAACTGGGCGATGGTCAGCTTCACCTGGCCGAAGCGCTGGGTCTCGCCACTCGGCCAACGGTCCAGGTCGACGATGTTCTGCACGGTGCCCTTGCCGAAGCTGGTTTCACCGATCACCAGGCCACGACCGTAGTCCTGGATGGCGCCGGCGAAAATCTCGGAGGCCGAGGCCGAACCGCGGTTGATCAGCACTGCCAGCGGGCCATCCCATGCCACGCCCTGGTTGCGGTCGCTGTTGACGGTGACGCGGCCACCGGACTCGCGCACCTGCACCACCGGGCCCTGCTCGATGAACAGACCGGTCAGTTCAATGGCTTCATCCAGCGAACCACCACCGTTGTTGCGCAGGTCCAGCACCACGCCGTCCAGCTTGTCGTTCTTGAAGCCGGCCAGCAGCTTGGCCACGTCGCGGGTGGCCGAGGCGTAGTCGGCCGCGTTGCGGCGACGGCCTTCGAAGTCCTGGTAGAAGGTCGGCAGCTTGATCACGCCGACCTTGCGCGCCGGCTCGCCATTGGCGGCCGGAATGGTCATGGTCTCGCCCTTGGCGGCCTGTTCGGCCAGGCGCACCTTCTGGCGGGTCAGCACCAGAGTGTGGTGCTTGCCGTCGGCGCCCTCAGCAGCCGGGATGAACTCCAGCTTGACCTGGGTATCCTTGGCGCCGCGGATCTTGGCCACGACGTCGTCGATGCGCCAGCCGATCACGTCCTCGACCAGGCCGGACTTGCCCTGGCCGACGCCGACGATACGGTCACCCGGCTTCAGCGTGCCATCCACGGCGGCCGGACCACCGGCGATGATCTCGCGGATCACCACCACGTCGTCCTGGCGCTGCAGCTGCGCACCGATGCCTTCCAGCGACAGCGACATCGCCTGGTTGAAGTTCTCGGCGGTGCGCGGCGTGAAGTAATCCGTGTGCGGGTCAACGGCGCTGGTGTACGAGTTCATGAAGAACTGGAAGACGTCTTCGCCCTTCAGTTCATTGACCGACTTCTCCAGCGTCGCGTAGCGCTTGTCCAGCGTCTTGCGGATGTCGTCCGGCTTCTTGCCGGCCAGCTTCAGGCGCAGCCAGTCGTTCTTGACCGACTTGCGCCACAGCTCATCCAGTTCAGCGCTGCTGGCCGCCCACGGCACCTTCTTGCGGTCGTATTCGAAACGCTCGTCGGTGGTGAAGTCCGGCTCCTGCTTGAGCAGCTTGCGCGCATAGGCCACGCGTTCGCCGACGCGCTGCTTGTAGACCGCGAACACCTGGAACGCCGGCTCCAGCTCGCCGCCACGGATGGCCGAGGAAATGTTGGCTTCGAACGGCGCGAAGCGCGCCACGTCGGCCTGGGTGAAGTACTGCTTGCCGCCGTCCAGCGTCTCCAGGTAGCGCTTGAACACGTCCTTGGAGGTGGCCTCGTCCAGCGCACGCGGACGATAGGCGTAACGGCTGTCGGACAGCAGGCCGTACACCAGCTTGGAGGTGGTCACCTGATCGGCGGTTGCCGCAGCGGGCAATGCCGGCGAATCGGCCTTGGCCGCCAGCGCCAGCGGCGCGACCAGCGCCAGGGCCATCAGGAATGCGGGGGCTTTGAATTTCATTGACGTGCTCGGAGGCGCCTTGCCAAGGGGGAGACTGCGGGGTGTTAAGACACCACGACAGTGCCGAAAGTTGCCGGGTTTGTCACCCGGCCGCGCTCGGTGGAAAACCAGCCTAGCCGGGCCGGTGTAGCAAATTGTGAATGCAGGCGAAGGCGTGACCGAGCCCTTGCTCGGCAGGCCACCAGCAAGCAGCCGAGCATGGGCTCGGCTCTACAGCAGGCAAAGGCGTGCGAACCAAGGTTCGCACCCACCGAAGGCGGCGGGCCGCGCCCGCCTGGGGCGTCAGGAGACGCCGGCGCCCTTGGCCTGCACGTCGGCGTGGTACGACGAGCGCACCATCGGGCCGGAGGCCACGTGGCTGAAGCCCAGCTCGTAGCCGTAGTCTTCCAGCGCCTTGTAGTCCTCGGGGGTCCAGTACTTCAGCACCGGGTGGTGATGCGCGGTCGGCTGCAGGTACTGGCCGATGGTGATCATGTCCACGTCGTGCGCGCGCAGGTCGCGCATGGTGGCCTTGATCTGCTCGAACTCTTCGCCCAGGCCCAGCATGATGCCGCTCTTGGTCGGCACGTCCGGGTGCTGCGCCTTGAAGTTCTTCAGCAGGTTCAGCGACCACTGGTAGTCCGCACCCGGGCGCACGTTGCGGTACAGGTCCGGCACGGTTTCGATGTTGTGGTTGAACACGTCCGGCGGGTTCTGCGCCAGGATCTCCAGCGCGCGCTCCATGCGGCCCTTGCCGCGGAAGTCCGGGGTCAGCACTTCGATGCGGGTGCCCGGCGACTTCGCGCGGATGGCACTGATGCAGTCGACGAAGTGCTGGGCACCGCCGTCGCGCAGGTCATCTCGGTCGACGCTGGTCACCACCACGTACTTCAGCCCCATGTCGGCCACGGTCTGGCCGAGGCTGGCCGGTTCGTTGGCATCCGGCGGCTTCGGGCGGCCGTGGGCGACGTCGCAGAACGAGCAGCGGCGGGTGCAGACCTCGCCGAGGATCATGAACGTTGCCGTGCCGTGGCCGAAGCACTCGTGGATGTTCGGGCAGCTGGCTTCCTCGCACACCGTCACCAGGCGGTTCTCGCGCAGCTTGGCCTTCAGGTTCTGCACCGCATTGCCCGAGGGAATGCGCACGCGGATCCAGGACGGCTTGCGCAGCACCGGCGCGTCGGCGAACTGCACCGGCGAGCGGTTGATCTTGTCACCGCCCAGCTGCTTGACCCCGGCCTGCAACGGCGCGGCGGACGGAGAGTCGCCCTGCACGATCTGCAGGGGAATGGAACGGGCGGTGGTTTCAGTCATGGCAGTTCCGGGGGGCGGTCAGGCGGCCGCAGAAAGATCAGGCAGTTCGGGCGTGGGCTGCAGCAGCAGGCCGAACTGGCGGGCCAGGTGGTCCAGCAGCACCGGCTTGACGGCCTCCATCCCGGAGGGCCCGCCCAAGTCTACTACCGAGGTCACCTGCAACCCCTGATAGCCACAGGGGTTGATACGGTGGAAAGGTTCCAGGTCCATGGCCACGTTGAAGGCCAGGCCATGGAAGGTACAGCCGCGGCGCACGCGGATGCCGAGCGCGGCGATCTTGGCGCCACCGACGTAGACGCCCGGGGCGCCCTCGCGGCGTTCGGCGCCGATGTTCCACTCGGCCAGGGTATCGATGATGGCCTGCTCGATGCGGCACACGTAGTCGCGCACACCGATGCCCAGCCGTGGCAGGCGCAGCAGCGGATAGACCACCAGCTGGCCGGGGCCGTGATAGGTCACCTGGCCGCCGCGGTCCACGTGCAGCACCGGGATCTCGCCCGGCGCCAGCACATGCTCGTCCTTGCCGGCCTGGCCCAGGGTGAATACCGGGTCGTGCTCGACCACCCACAGCTCATCGGCGTCGGCCTCGCTGCGCTGGTCGGTGAAGCGCTGCATGGCGCGCCACACCGGTTCATAGGCCTGGCGGCCGAGGTCGCGGACCAGCGCCGGGCGCGGCGCGCGGTCTTCCGGGGCGGCTTCGGCCGGGCAGCTGTCGGCTACAGCGTCCACTTCACTTCCGGGTGGTCGCGCAGTGCCTGGTGCGCCAGGTCGTACTGTTCGCGGCTCTCGGCCTTGAACACGATGCGCACGGACACGTACTTGCCGTTGGAGGAATGCTTCCAGCTGATGCGTTCATTCACCACATCGATGCCGGCAGCCAGCAGCAGGCGGGGAAGCTCATGTTCCAGGCCGCGGTTGGCCGGGCCCATGGCACTGAGCTCGAACTGGCCGGGGAACTGGAAGCCGTGGTCGGGGTTGTCGGACTTGATTTCCATGCCCCCATTATCGGGCCGCAGGCCAACAAACCCAAGAGTATTCATCAACGTCAAACAGTGCACCGGTGAGTCGCTGCGTTGCAGCTGAACAGCCGTTCAGCATTGGCCATTGCCCCTTGGGGCGCCGCAGGACAGTGCAGGATTGTCTTCACGAGACAATGTCGTTTTCGGAACAGACAAGTGATTCGAACGCGCTCGTTCCATCACGCCCGCACGAGTACCGTGTCGCGGCATATAACGACAGACAGAAAAAACCTCCACATGAGCCCCCCTTCCCAACGCCGCCTTGCAGCCCTCGGGCTGTCCGGCCTGCTGGCTGCTGCCCTCCCCCTCGCCGCCCAGGCGGCCGAACAATGTGGCCCGGACGCGATGCGCGACCACCCTCCGCAGGTCAATTTCCGCGTTGACAACGACCTGTTCGGCGGCCGCCACCAGGACCAGGGCTATACCAATGGTGCACTGTTGACCCTGGTCTCGCCCAATCTGGTCGATTACACCGACGACCCCTGCCTGCCACGCATGGCCCGCTGGGTGAACCAGTACCTGGAAGGGCTGCATCCGGGCAAGTTCGAACAGCAGAACATGATCTTCAGCATCGGCCAGGGCATCTTCACCCCGACCGATTTCAGCCGCAGGGACCTGATCGAGGACGACCGCCCTTACGCCGGCGTACTGATCGCAAACTTCGGTTTCAATGCGCGCAGCGGCGACCGCCTGCAGACCACCCAGCTGACGCTGGGCGTGGTTGGCCCGTGGGCACAGGGCAAGCAGGTGCAGAATGCGGTGCACGAAGTACTGGGCGACGAGAAATTCAAGGGCTGGGACAACCAGCTGCACAACGAGCCCCTGTTCATGCTGACCCATGAGCGCATGCGCCGCTGGCCGGGCGATGCCAGCGTCAATGCCGACGGCTGGGGTTGGGACGCGATCAGCCACTACGGCGGATCGATCGGCAACCTGGAAACCAAGGCCAACCTTGGCGGTGAAGTGCGCTTCGGCTGGAAGCTGCCGGACGACTTCGGCAGCACGCCGTTGCGCCCGGCCGGTGAGAACACTGCGCCGACCCGCGGCGGCCGTACCAATGGCTGGTCCTGGCACCTGTTCGCGACCTCGGACGCCGCCTGGGTGATCCGTGACATCACGCTGGATGGCAACACGTTCCGCAACAGCCACAGTGTGGACAAGCGCCATGTGGTGGCCTACGGCGGCTATGGCGTGGCGGTGATGTACGGACGCTGGAAGTTCGCTGCGGCGCGTTACCACAGCACGCGCGAGTTCAACGGCCAGCGCGAAGCGCCGGTGTTCGGCAGCTTCACCATCAGCCGCTCGCTGTAGGTAGGTGCCGACCGTTGGTCGGCACACCGGGGCCGGCATATCCGGATGGGTTCATGAGGAGCCGGCCAGCGGTCGGCACTACCCACATCCGGCAGGATTCATGCGCAAGCGGCATCCCGAAACAGAAAAGGCCGGCATTTGCCGGCCTTTTCCTTCACCACGCCGGGGCGTGGATCATTCCGATTCCCACCACATCCAGAAGCTGTCCCACAGGCGCTTGAAGAAGCCGGCCTGTTCGACGGCAGCCACCGCCACCAGCGGCGCTTCGGCCACCAGCTTGCCATCCAGCATCACCTTCACGGTGCCGATCTGCTGGCCGGCGGTGAACGGTGCTTCCAGGGTCTTGGGCACGTCGATGCTCGGCTTCAGGTCGTTGTAGCGGCCGCGCGGCACGCTCACCAGCATCGGCTGGGCCACGCCCAGCTGCACCTTGTCGGTGGTGCCCTTCCAGACCTTGTGCTCGGCCACGGCCTTGCCCGGCTCGTACAGGCGGTGGGTCTCGAAGAAGCGGAAACCCCAGTTCAGCAGGGCCAGGCTGTCATCGGCACGCTGCTTTTCCGACTGGCCGCCCAGCACCACGGCGATCAGGCGCTGGTCGCCGCGCTGGGCCGAGCTCATCAGGCAGTAGCCGGCTTCCGAGGTGTGGCCGGTCTTGATGCCGTCCACGCTGCCATCGCGCCACAACAGCAGGTTGCGGTTCGGCTGCTTGATGTTGCCGACCTGGAATTCCTTGATCTTGTTGTACGCGTAGGTTTCCGGGTAATCGCGCACCATCGCGCGGCCCAGCAGCGCCAGGTCGTAGGCGGTGCTGTGGTGGCCCTGCGCAGTCAGGCCATGGGCGTTGACGAAGTGCGAATTCTTCATGCCGATCTTCGCGGCATAGCTGTTCATCAGCGACGCAAAGGCTTCCTCGCTGCCAGCCACATGTTCGGCCAGGGCGATCGCGGCGTCGTTGCCGGACTGGATCGCCATGCCCTTTTCCATGTCTTCCAGGCGTGCGGTCTGGTTGACCGGGAAACCGCTGTAGCTGCCATCGGTACCCGCGCCACCTTCGCGCCAGGCGCGTTCACTCATCATCACCTGGTCATCCGCACGGACCTTGCCGTTCTTGACCTCGGCGGCGATCACGTAGGACGTCATCACCTTGGTGATGCTGGCCGGAGCCAGCTGTTCGTTGATGTTTTCACCGGCCAGCACCTGGCCGGTGGCGTAATCCATCAGCACCCAGGCCTTGGACACGCTCGGCGCCGGCGCCGGCGGAGTGGCGACGGTGGCCGGGGCGGCAGCGGCGGCGGCAGGCGCCGGCGTGGCCGGAGTCGGCAGCGGCGTCTGGGCGGAAGCCAGGCCCACCACCAGGGTGGCGGCCAGGGCGGTGGCGGCGGAACGGAAATTCATTGGACAGCAGGCTCCAGGGGACGGCCGGGAATGGAGGGTGGAACGTAGCGGCCATTGTAAGGCCGGGGCAGCATGGGCCGGCAGCACCGGCCCGGGTGGATCAATCCTTGACGATCTGCGGCGAACCCAGCCCCAGACCGGCGATGCGGCCGACAAGTTCCGCGGCACTGGCATGGTCGCTGGCGGGAACGCGCAGGCGGAACAGCGTACGGCCACCGGCGGCGATGTCACTGATGGTGGCACCGACGATGCCGGCGGCGTTGAGCTGGCCCATCGCGCGGTTGGCGTTGTCACGGTTGGAGAAGCTGGCAACCTGCACCATGACTGCGCCCACCACCTGCTGCGACAGGCTGGGGGTAGCGGCGGCGGTGCGGACCGGTGCCTGCGCAGCGGCGCGCGGCGTGGTGCTGGCAACGACCGCCGGAGCCGGCGCGTATGTGGTGCTGCGCACCGGCGGAGCACTCGGCGGCAGGCTGCTGACCGCCACATCCGGCACGGTGCTGGCCACGCCCTGGGTGGTGGCCGGCTGGCCACGCGCCGGCATGCCATCGGCCGGCAGCCCCTTGACCAGGCGATCGATGTCGCTGTCGGCGGCGGCACGCGCGGCCGGTGCCGGGCGCGCACTGGCTACAGCGCTGGCGGCGGCCGCCTCCGCAGCACGACGCTCGCGGCGCGACGGCTTCTGCGCCAGCAGGTTGCCCTCACCCGGCTGCAGCGCGCGCACTTCCACGTTGCCGGTGCCGCGCTGGGTGATGCCCAGGCGCACAGCGGCGGCATAGCTGAGATCGACCACGCGGCCATCATGGAACGGACCGCGATCGTTGACGCGCACGATCACCGACTCACCGTTGTCGAGGTTGGTCACGCGGGCGAAGCTGGGCAGCGGCAGCGTCTTGTGCGCAGCGGTGAACTGGTACATGTCGTAGACCTCGCGGTTGGAGGTCAGGCGGCCGTGGAACTTGGCGCCGTAGTACGACGCGGTGCCGCGTTCGACATAGTTGCGAGTGTCGTCGAGCACTTTGTACGACTTGCCCAGCACCACGTACGGCGTCTTGTTGCCGATCGCCGAGCGTTCTTCCGCGGTCACTTCCGGCTCGGGGATGCAGGCCACGTTGGGAATGTAGTCCGGCGTGCTGTCACGCACGCCCGGCTTGTACAGGCCACCGGCGGTGTAGTTGCCGCGGGTGCTCAGGTCTTCCTTGGCCGCCGCATAGGGCGATCCTTCCGGGCAGTGTGCCGGGCGCGAGCCGCGCCCCTGCACCAGGGTGCCGCCGGACTTGCCACCATGGCCGGCCGTGGCCGACTTCTTCGGCGCGCTGCTGCAGGCAGCCAGCGCGAGGACGATCAAGCCTGGGACCAGCCATCTGATGTTCATGCCGGGGGCAGCTCCTGTCCGGCGATGGCCTGGGACAACTGGAACACGGCCATCGCGTACATCTTCGAGAGGTTGTAGCGGGTGATCGCGTAGTAGTTCTGGAAGCCCAGCCAGTACTGCTTGCCGGTGCTGCCTTCAAGCGTGATCGGCGTGGCGGTGGCGCCCGGCTGCACCGCAGCGCTGGGCTGGTAGCCACGCTTCGCCAGGTCGGCCAGCGACCAGGTCGGCATCCATTCGGTCGGATTGAATTCCTCGCGGCCCGGCGCCAACGTGGCCGGCACGGCCACCTGCCCGCCACGCACCCAGCCACCCTTCTTCACGAAGTAGTTGGCAATGGACGAGAACACGTCGTCGTAGCTGGTGAACAGGTCGCGACGGCCGTCGCCGTTACCGTCCACCGCGTAATCGAGGTAGCTGGACGGCATGAACTGGCCCATGCCCATCGCGCCGGCATAGCTGCCCTTGAGCGTGGTGATGTCCAGGTTCTCTTCGCGGCCCAGCTCGAACAGCTTGGCCAGCTCATCGCGGAAGAACAGCTCGCGGCGCACTTCGCGTTCCAGCTTGGCCGGGTCGCCGCTGCGCGGGTAATAGAAGGCCAGCGTGTACAGCGCATCGAGCACGCGGTGGCTGCCGGCATTCTTCCCGTAGCTGGTTTCCACGCCGATGATCGCCACGATCACTTCGGCCGGCACACCGGTGCGCTGCTGGACGCGATCCAGTTCGGTGCGATGCTGGGCCAGGAACGCGCGGCCGCCATCGATGCGCGCCTTGCTGATGAACATCGGCCGGTACTCGTTCCACGGCTTGACCCGTTCGGCCGGGCGCGACATCGCGGCGATGATCGGCTGGCGCACCTGCGCCTGGTCGAGCACGCTGCTGATCTGCTCCGGCTTCAGGCCATAGCGCTTGGCGGTATCGGCAATGAAGCGGGCCCGTGCGACCTCGAACGGCACCGGGGTGAGATCGACCGGCGGCGCGGTGGCGGCAGCGGCTTCGGGCGCGGCCTCGGCCGGGCCATGGGCCTTGGCGGCGGGCTGGCGCGGCGTACTGCTGGCCTGGGGCGAAGACGGTGGGGACTTCGGCTGGGTCGCGCAGGCGACCAGGCCGAGGGTGAGCATGCAGGCCAGAGTGCGTCGAATCATCGTCGCAGGTTAGCAGGTCATGGATGAATTAAAACCCCTAACACCATGAATCACAACGATTTGCCTGCGAGCAGCGGGAAATGTGAAGACGTCGTGATCACACTTCCCCATTCAGATAGAGGTTGCCGGTTGCGTCCCCATCCCCGCAGACGCAACCGGCGACCGGATCCGGTCGGTACCCGCGCGGCTGCCGCTCCCCAGTGGCAGTGCTCCGCGCTCCCTGTACCCGTTGGATCAGTACTGCTTCCCGCCCGACGCCCCCTCGCGCTGCAACGATTGACGGCGCGCCGTGCCGAACGGGCCGCCATTGTGCAGGCCGATTACGACAAGTCCATTGATCAGGATCAACGCGCTGTAAAAGTGTGAACCAGCTAACGTTTTTTCCGGACTTTGGTCAGTGGGCGTGCTGCCGTGCATCGTTGTGAGAACGCTTCCACAACGGGCGTTGCGCAGAGTCAGGAAGTTTCCAGCCAACGGCGCAGCCCCTCGTGGGTGGCCGCGAAATGCAGTTCACGGGTGAGGCCAGGTAGATGGGCTGCACAGGGGCCGCTGCAAGTACATCCATGTAAGCTCGGTCGCCGCATCCATGCGGCTCACGCCCCTGCGCAGCCCATCTACCCGGCCACGGACAGGTTCCGTGTTCGTCCACCCACGGAAATAAAGAGAAGATCAAAAGCGGGTCGCGGTGCTGCGCTTGCTCGTGAGCCGAGCATGGCTATGCCGGTCGTCCTGACCGGCACCCTTCGGGCCGTCGCCATGGGCGACGTTGGCAGCGGCTCCTGCCGCTGCCTTCGGCTCTACAGGAAGCAATGAAGCGGGCGGCCAAGCTGGTTTTGCTTTTGATCTTCTTTTTCTTTTCCGTGGGTGGACACGCCCGAAAACTGTCAGGGGGCGGGCGCGGTGGGTTCGCGGGACCGTTGGCGCCATGGATGGCGCCATCGAGCCCCCAAGGACGGGTTTACGGCGTGTCCCGCGAACCCACCGCGCCCGCCCCACACATGAGCCGCGTTACACGACCACCCACGAGGGGCTGCGCCGTTGGCTGGAAACCCTATCCCCCGTGCACGGGGCGGTGCCCACGTACCGCCATCACCAGGCCGATGCCGGCCAGCAACGAGACCGCTGATGTCCCGCCATAACTGATCAACGGCATTGGAATGCCCACCACCGGCAGCAGGCCGGAAATCATTCCACCGTTCACCAATACGTAGACGAAGAACGCCAGCCCCAGGCTGCCGGCCAGCAACCGCGCATGGGTGTCGCGCGCGTGCACTGCGATCCACAGGCAACGCCCGACCACGAACAGGTACAGCGCGAACAGCGTCGCCACACCGATCCAGCCGAATTCCTCGGCCAGCACCGAAAACGCGAAGTCGGTGGTGTACTCGGGCAGGAAATCCAGCGTGGCCTGGGTGCCCTGCCCCCAGCCACGTCCCTGCCAACCACCGGAACCGATCGCGATGCGCGACTGCAGGATGTTCCAGCCGGTGCCGAGCGGGTCTGCTGCCGGGTCTAGGAAGGTCAGTACGCGATCCTTCTGGTACTGCCGCAACACGCCGAGCCAGGCCAGTGGCGCGGCCACCGCCAGCCCTGCCGCACCCGTCGCCACCCAGCCCCAGTGCAGGCCCGCCAGCAACAACGCGAACACGCCGCTGGCGGTGACCAGCGTGGCGGTGCCGAGGTTGGGCTGCATCAGGATCAGCACGGCGGGAACGCCGATCAGCACTGCGGCCGTCAGTACCGTGCGTGGTGACGGTGGCAGCGGTTGCCGGTGCAGGTACCAGGCCATCATCAACGGCAGGCTGAGCTTGAGCAGCTCGGAGGGCTGCAGGTAGAAGACGCCGAGGTTGAGCCAGCGCTGCCCGTACTTGCCGGTGCCGATCACATACACCGCCATCAGCGGCAGCATCGACAGCGCGTACAGCGCCGGTGTCCACGCGCGCAGGCGCAGCAGCGAAACACGCGACAGCAGCCACATCGCCAGCAGGCCACCGGCGAAGCGCGCCGCCTGCCCGGTGACCGGACCGGAAACGCTGTGCAGCACCGCCAGCCCCGCGCCCATCAGGATCAACAACGCGACCAGCAACGGCAGGTCGATCGTGCGCACCGCCTCACGGCAGCCGCCAAGCATTCGTTTCCAGTCCACGCTGGCCACGGTAGCAACGCGCGCTTGCGTGAAGCTGTCAGGGTGCTTCTGCGTTTGTAGAGTCGAGCCGTGCTCGACTGCCTTTCATGCTGCAGAAGCAGTCGAGCACGGCTCGACTCTACAGAACAGCGAGAAGCAATCGAGCATATGGAAGCGCGATGAAAGGCGCGGCCGTTGTTACCCGTAGCCGCCGTGCACTGGATTGTGGCTACGCACGGCCATCACCAACCCGAAGCCGGCCAGCAGCGAGACCGCCGAGGTACCGCCATAGCTGATCAGCGGCATCGGCACGCCCACCACCGGCAGCAGACCCGAGATCATCCCGCCGTTCACCAGCACGTAGACGAAGAACGCCAGGCCGGTGGCGCCGGCCAGCAGGCGCGAATAGGAATCGCGCGACTGGCTGGCAATCCACAGGCAGCGCCCGATCACCACCAGATACAGCGCCAGCACGGTGGCCACGCCGATCCAGCCGAATTCCTCGCTCAGCACCGAGAACGCGAAGTCGGTGGTCTGCTCGGGAATGAAGTTCAGATGCGACTGCGAGCCCTCGCCCCAGCCCTTGCCATCGAAGCCGCCGGAACCGATCGCGATCTTCGACTGGATGATGTTCCAGCCAGCACCCAGCGCATCCATCTCCGGGTCCAGGAACATCATGATGCGGTCCTTCTGGTACGGCCGCAGCAGCCAGAACCAGGCCACCGGCGCGACCGCAGCCACGCCACCCACGCCCAGCCCGACCCACCACCACGGCAGGCCTGCCAACAGCAGCACGAACACGCCGCTGGCGGCGATCAGCACACCGGTACCGAAGTCCGGCTGCAGCATCACCAGGCCGGTCGGTACGCCGATGATGACCAGGGACACGAGCACGGTATTGAAGCGCGGTGGCAACGGCATCTTGTGCAGGTACCAGGCCACCATCATCGGCAGGCTGACCTTGAGCAGCTCGGCCGGCTGCAGGTAGAAGAATTTCAGGTCCAGCCACTGCCGGCCGTATTTGCCGGTGCCCAGCACGAACACCGCCAGCAACGGAATCATCGAGATCGCGTAGATCATCGGCGTGGCCGAGCGGATGCGCAGGATCGGTACCCGTGAGATGCCCCACAGCGCCGCCATGCCCACTGCGAAGCGCGCGCCCTGGGCCATCACCAGGCCGTCGCCACCGGCGCTCTTCAAGGTGGCCAGGCCGATCACCATCAGCGCGCCGAGGGCCAGGCACAGCACCCAGTCCAGCGTGCTGAAGAAGCGGCGCAGCATGTCGCCAGCCCAGCGCAGGAACACTCTCATCGTGCGGGCTCCGCGGGAGTCGGGCGCGGCGTGGCGGGCAGCGCGGCGGCGGCCGGCGTACCCGGCTGCGGTGCGGGTACAGGTTCCGGCGCAGGCACGCCGACCAGCACCGGATGTTCACCCAGCTGCGCAGCGGCAAGGTCGCCGGCCTGGCGCGCGCCGGCGTCTTCGTTGTCGAACGCGGTGGCGCCGATGGCAGTGGTGCCGCGCTCGCTGTCCAACGGCTGCATGCCTTCGGGCATCTTGCCCAGCAGGTAGGCGTCGAACACCTTGCGCGCGATCGGTGCAGCGGCCGAACCACCATAGCCACCGCCTTCCACGGCCACCGCGATCGCGATCACCGGGTTCTCGACCGGCGCGAAGCCGACGAACAGCGCGCGGTGGCGCAGGTGCATCGGCAGGCTCTTGGGATTCACCGCCGCCGTGCCCTTGCGGCTGATGACCTGCGCGGTACCGGTCTTGCCGGCCATCACGTACGGCGCACCGACCGCCACGCGCCAGCCGCTGCCGCCGGGCCGCATGGTCGCCATCATGCCCTCGCGCACGGCCTGCACGTTGTTGGGGTTGGGGCTGACCGGCTTGCTCTCGCCAGCCGGCATCGCCGACCAGTCGCTGTCGAAACCGTCGCGCTGCTGGATGACCAGATGCGGGGTGCGCAGCTGGCCGTCGGCCAGACCGCTGACGCCGCGCGCCAGCTGCAGCGGGGTGACCTTCCAGTCGCCCTGGCCGATGCTGATGTTGACCGTATCACCGGGGTACCAGGCTTCCTTGCGGCTCTTCCGCTTGTAGGCCGGCGACGGCAGGATGCCGCCGATCTCGCCGGTGAGGTCGATGCCGGTCGGCTGGCCGAAGCCGTAGTACTCCATGTAATGGTCGAAGCGCTCGATACCCAGGTCCAGCGCCAGCTTGTAGTAATAGGTATTGACCGATTCGGCGATGGACTTGCGCAGGTCGGTCCAGCCGTGGCCGCCACGGTGGGCGTCACCCCAGCCGCGCGAGGTGCCCGGCAGGTAGAACATGCCGGTGGACAACACCTTGTCTTCCGGGCGGCGCACGCCCGAATCGAGGCCGGCCAGGCCGATCAGCGGTTTCAGCGTGGAACCGGGGGCGACGCCACCGAGCACCAGGCGGTTGAACTGCGGCCGCGACGGGTTTTCGTTCAACGCCTTGAAATCGGCATGCGAGATGCCGTTGACGAACAGGTTGGGGTCGTAGGACGGCAGGCTGACCATCGCCAGTACTTCGCCGGTGCGCGGGTCCATCGCCACTGCCGAGCCTTCCTGGTCGCCGAAGGCGGCCACCATGGCGCGCTGCAGGTCGGCGTCGATCGACAGCCGCAGGTCGGCGCCGGACTGCGCGGCAACGCGGCCGATGGTCCGGATCGCACGGCCCTGCACGTTGGTCTCGACCTGCTCGTAGCCGACCTTGCCGCGCAACTGCTGCTCGTAATAACGCTCCAGGCCGGACTTGCCGATGTGGGTCAGCGCGGCATTGCCCTCGCCGAGGATTTCCAGGTCCTTGTCATCGACGCGGCCGACGTAACCGATGATGTGCGCGAACAGATCGCCATAGGGATAGCGACGGGTCAGGTAGGGTTCCAGCTCGACGCCGGGGAAGCGCCAGCGGTCGACGGCAAAGCGCGCCATCTCCTCGTCGCTCATGCGCAGCTTCAGCGTGACCGGCAGGAACTTGCGGCGCGCCTTGCGCGACTTGTTGAACGCTTCCAGTTCTTCCGGGCTGATGCTGATGATCTTCGCCAGCCCTTCCAGGGTGGCGTCCATGTCCTTGACCTTGTCCGGGGTCACGTCCAGGCGGAAGGCCGGCACGTTCTCGGCCAGCAGGCGGCCGTTGCGGTCGTAGATCATGCCGCGCCCGGGCACCACCGGCCGCGGCTTGATGCGGTTGGCTTCCGAGCGCGTGGCGTAGACGTCGTGGTCCAGCACCTGCAGCTTGAAGTACCAGCCGCCCAGGCCCAGCAGGCAGACCAGCACACCCAGGAAGCCCAGCGCCGCGCGGCGGCGGAACTGTTCGGCTTCGGCATGCGGATTCTTGACCTGGCGGCGCGG
The DNA here is from genome assembly GCF_056482945.1 of Stenotrophomonas sp. 62841_Sma. Classification (NCBI taxonomy): domain Bacteria; kingdom Pseudomonadati; phylum Pseudomonadota; class Gammaproteobacteria; order Lysobacterales; family Lysobacteraceae; genus Stenotrophomonas; species Stenotrophomonas sp. 62841_Sma. The sequence goes on from NZ_CM151224.1 coordinate 4,124,295, forward strand.
AATCATGGCTCAGCGCCCGCGCTTGCCGAAGCGCACCGCGTCCAGCAGCACGAACACCAGCGGCCACAGGCCCATGCCCAGCAGCGGCGCCCACCAGTACGACCACGGCAGGGTCGGCTCATCCACCACGATGTGGACCAGCGCGCTGACGATGCGGTCGTTGAACAGCAGGCCGCCGATGGCCAGCATCTGCTGGGACATCGGGAAGAAGCGGATGCGGGCGCGGAAGCGCTGCAGGATGAAGGCCAGCATCACCAGCCGCAGCGCCTGTTCGCCGAGTACACCGCCGTACAGCAGATCGGCGATCACGCCACTGGCGAAAGCGACGCCCAGGCCGACACGCTCAGGCGCTTCAATCACCCAATAGGCCAGCACCAGCGCCAGCCAATACGGGCGCAGCGGCTGCAGCAGCGCCGGCAACGGCAGCAGGCCCAGCAGCAGCGCCACCACCAGGCTGGCCGGCAGCACCCACGGGTTGTCGCGCAGGCGGCTCATCGCTGGGCCTCCGGCGCGGTCGGTTGCCGGCCAGCGGCCGGCACTACCGTCGCCGACCCAGCATCGGGTGGAGAGCCCCCCTCTTGTTGAGGGGGGCGCGCTGAAGGCGCGGGGGTAAGGGAGGATGCGCGGGCCGGTTGCGCCGAAGGTGCAGTCGGCTCAAGGGGGCGCGCCGACGGCGCGGGGTCAAGGGAGGATGCGGGGGCAACCGGCTTCGTCGAAGACGGAGTCGGTTGCAGGCCAGCGGCCGGCACTACCGTCGCCGACCCAGCATCGGGTGGAGAGCCCCCCTCTTGTTGAGGGGGGCGCGCTGAAGGCGCGGGGGTAAGGGAGGATGCGGGGGCCGGTTGCACCGAAGGTGCAGTCGGCGGCAATTCGCTGGCCGCAGGCAAGCGAATTGCCGCGCCCGGGCGCAGCAGCAGCACGTCGCGGCCGCGGTCCAGCTGCGCCGCCGGCTTCAGTTCGCCGACCAGGAAGGCGTGCGTGTCGTCCGGGCGCAGGCCGGTGATGGTGCCGACCGGGAACCCGGCCGGGAAGCGGCCACCGAGGCCGGAGGTGACGATCTCATCGCCCACCTCCACGCCGGCGCTGAGCGGGATGTCGCGCAGTTCCAGCTTGTCGCCGCGGCCGTAGACGATCAGGCGAACGCCGTTGCGGGCCACCGTCACCGGCACGGCATGGTCGGGGTCGGTCAGCAGCAGCACGGTAGAGGTACCGCCAGTGACGCTGATCACCTGGCCCATCAGACCGCCGGCATCGATCACCGCCTGGCCGACGTGCACGCCTTCGCGGCTGCCGGCGTCGAGCACCAGGCGCTGCTTCACCGGATCCAGGTCGATGTCCAGGATCGGCGCCAGCTGCACGTCCAGGCCACTGCGCTCGGCCACGTTCAGCAGTTCACGCAGCTGGGCGTTGTCCAACGCGGCGGTCTGCAGGCGGGTCAGGCGGGCGTTGGCCAGCAGCAGCTGGTTGCGCAGTTCACGGTTCTCGTTGACCAGCTGGCCGTGGCTGGCCGCCGAGTCCTTGACCTGGTTGCCGAGCTTGCCCGGCAGTCCCGCCAGTGCCCATACCGGCTGCACCAGGCTGTTGGCCTGCCCGCGCAGCTGCGCAAGCCAGCCGGCCTGGTCGTCAAGCACGATCAGGGTGATGGCCAGTGCGAGATAAGCCAGCAGACGCAGCGGGCTGGCGGCATCACCGGATCGGGAAGCAACGGGAGGTCCGGCGTAGGGCGGCACGGCAACGATTCAACTGGCAGAAGGCGGAAGGGAAACACGCGGACGCCCCGCCGGTGCCGGCCTACCCTCATGGTGGGCCGCACCCCGGAGGGGCGCTGCGGGCGCAGGCAGCCGGGACGGCTTATTCCGGCGCAAAGAACTCGTTGCCGTGCATGTCGACCAGCTCCAGCGCACGGCCACCGCCGCGGGCCACGCAGGTCAGCGGATCGTCCGCCACCTGCACGTGCAGGCCGGTTTCCTCGGAAATCAGGCGGTCCAGGTCACGCAGCAGGGCGCCACCACCGGTCAGCACGATGCCGCGCTCGGCGACGTCGGCGCACAGTTCCGGCGGGGTCTGCTCCAGCGCCAGCTTGACCGCGCTGACGATGCCCGACAGCGGCTCGTGCAGGGCCTCGAGCACCTCGTTGGAGCTGATCTTGATCATCTTCGGCACGCCCTCGGCGAGGTTGCGGCCGGAGATTTCCATCTCGATCACTTCCGCCTGCGGGTAGGCGCAGCCCAGCTCGACCTTGATGCGCTCGGCGGTGGCTTCACCGATCAGCATGCCGTGGTTGCGGCGCACGTAGTTGGTGATCGACTCGTCGAAGCGGTCGCCGCCGATGCGGACCGAGGCCGAATAGACGATGCCGTTGAGCGAGATCACCGCCACCTCGGTGGTGCCGCCGCCGATATCGATGACCATCGAACCACGGGCTTCGGTGACCGGCATGCCGGCGCCGATCGCGGCGGCCATCGGCTCTTCGATAAGGAACACATCACGGGCACCGGCTTCCTCGGCCGATTCCTTGATCGCGCGGCGCTCGACCTGGGTCGAGCCGGCCGGCACGCAGACCAGCACGCGCGGGCTCGGGCGCAGCACGCGCGACTTGTGCACCTTCTTGATGAAGTGCTTGAGCATCGCCTCGGTGTAGGTGAAGTCGGCGATGACGCCGTCCTTCATCGGGCGGATGGTGGTGATGTGGCCCGGGGTACGGCCAAGCATCTGCTTGGCTTCGGCGCCTACGGCTGCCACCGAGCGGGTACCACCAATGGCACGGTCCTGGCGCACGGCCACGACCGACGGCTCGTTCAGCACGATCCCCTGCCCGCGCACGTAGATGAGGGTGTTGGCCGTGCCCAGGTCGATGGACAGGTCGTTGGAGAACATGCCACGGAGTTTCTTGAACATCTGAGGAAGGAGTCCTGAGGGGTGTCGTGCCCGCCGCGGGATGGCGAAAAAATGGGCAGAAATCGAGGCCGACAAGCCTAGCAACCCGCCTGCCGCCGAGCAAGGAAAAAACTAGCTGAACCCGCGTCTTCACAGGCTTTCGGCCTGATCGGGTCTCACCCGGTTCTGGCCCTGAGCGGCACCAGCGGGTAACCTTTGCGCCGTCGGGCGCCCAAGGGCGCCGTTTGCTTGCCCGCCGAACCGGGCCGGCCCACCCCAAAATTCACCGCATAGGCTTACATCGATGTCCGCTCTGATCTGTGGTTCTCTTGCCTTCGACACCATCATGGTGTTCCCGGACCAGTTCAAGAATCACATCCTGCCGGACAAGGTGCACATCCTGAACGTGTCCTTCCTGGTGCCGCGCATGCGCCGCGAGTTCGGCGGCTGCGCCGGCAACATCGCCTACAACCTGCACCTGCTGGGCGGCCAGCCGATCCCGATGGGCACCGTGGGTTCGGACTTCGGTCCGTACCGCGAATACTTCGACGGCCTGGGCATCGACCTGTCGCGCGTGCGCGTGATCGATGAGCTGTTCACCCCGCAGGCGTTCATCACCACCGACCACGACAACAACCAGATCACCGCCTTCCACCCGGGCGCGATGATGCGCTCCTACGAAAACCACGTGCGTGGCGTACCGGGCGTGACCCTGGGCCTGGTCGGCCCGGACGGCCGCGAAGGCATGATCCAGAACGCGCAGGAATTCCACGAAGACGGCATTCCGTTCATCTTCGACCCGGGCCAGGCCATGCCGCTGTTCAACGGCCCGGAGCTGCGCGCGTTCATCGAGCAGGCCGACTACGTGGTGGTCAACGACTACGAGTCGAACCTGCTGCAGGAACGCACCGGTTGGGACGAGAAGGAGATCGTCAGCCGGGTCAAGGCCTACATCACCACCCGTGGCCCGAAGGGCGCGGTCATCCACACCCCGGAAAAGAGCTACGACATCCCGCCGGCGCACGAACGCCGCGTGGTCGACCCGACCGGCTGTGGCGACGCCTTCCGCGCCGGCCTGATCTACGGCATCCAGAAGGGCTACGACTGGCTGACCATCGGCCGCATGGGCAACCTGATGGGCGCGCTGAAGGTGGAGCACCCGGGCACGCAGAACCAGCGCTTCACCTTTGACGAGTTCAACGAGCAGTTCAAGCAGCAGTTCGGTTACGCGCTGGGCGCGTAAACCGAACTGCCCGCGCAACTGCTCGGTGGGTGTCGACCTTGGTCGACACGCTGTGCCTTGGTAGGTGTCGACCTTGGTCGACACTGCCGGCCAGCGGCCGGCACTACCCCCTCTGCTGCCAGGCGGCCAACAGGTCGCGGCAATCGGCGAAATGCCAGCCGGCGCGGTCCGGCCACGGGTGATCCGGTAGGTGTCGACCTTGGTCGACACTGCCGGCCAGCGGCCGGCACTACCCCTTCTGCTGCCAGGCCGCCAACAGTGCACGGCAATCAGCGAAATGCCAGTCGGCACTGCCTGGCCACGGGTTCTCCGGCAGGTTGACCAGCACGGTATGGGCGCCCGCGGCGCGCCCGCACTCCAGGTCATAGGCGTGGTCTCCGACCATCACCGCCTCCGCAGCCCCGATTCCCCAGCGTCGAAGATGCTGCTGCAGGCCATCCGGCGACGGCTTGGGCACCGCTTCATCGCGGCCTATGATGTCGGCATCGTCGAACAGTTCCCCGACCCCGATCGCGTCCAGGGTCAGCTTCGCCAGCGCATGATCGTTGCGGGTCAGGATGCCCAGCCGGCAGCCCGCCGCCGCCAGCGCGCGCAGCAGCTTCACCGCGCCCGGCGCCGGCAGTGCCTCCTCGGCCAGCGCACGTTCGTGATCCAGCAGCCACTCGCGCTTGGCCTGCGCCGGCGCATCCGGCAGCGCTGCGATATGGTCGAGGATGTCTTCCTCCGCGACGATCTGCAGTGCGCGGCGGATCGCGGCGAAATCATGCACGGCGACGGTCAGCGTACCGTCCATGTCGAACACCCAGTGCCGGATCGCGGACAGCGCGTGCACTGCGCTGCCCGTCGCGACCATCACTGCCACCACTGCGGCATGCGGCTGGCGTCGACACCACCGGTTTCGAACACGGCAGTACGCGTGCCGCCGGCCTTGACCGGGAACTCGATGCTGATCGACTTGCCCTTGGCTGCCAGCTTCCACAGTGCTTTCTGGTCGGTGATGAACAGGGCGATGGCTTCATCGGTCTTCGGGCGCCAGGCCGCCATGGAAATCGGCTTGCCGTCGTCCACGGTCACCTTCACCGTGCACTGCGGGCAACGGAAATCGCCGGCCTGCAGCACCAGGTAGGCATGCCGCTTCCACTCCGGATGATCGCGGAACACCAGCTGCACCGGCTTGGCACCGCTGCCATCCACGTCCACCCGTTCCTTGCTGTAGATCTGCGCCGAGACCTGGTTGCCCTTGTTGCCCACCGGGATCTGGTTGTACTGCCACAGCGCCTGCATGCGGCGCAGGTCGCGCGCGGCATCGCCCTTGGCCTTGACCTCGTCGAAGCCTGCGGCGATGCGCTCGGCGGCGGCGGTGTCCTTGTACTGGTCCAGCAGCGAGGCGCCATGCAGGCGCGCACGCTCCCAGTCCTGTGCGGCCACGGCCATGTCGTACTGCTTGGCCACGTCTTCGGCCTTGGCTTCCTTCTGTGCCTGCACGGCGGCCGCGGCGGCTTCCTGCGCCTTGCGCTCTTCCTCGGGGTTGCTGCAGGCAGCCAGGGCCAGGGTGCAGGCGGTGAGCAGGATCAGTCGTTTCATGGCGGAGGTCCTTCGTGTTTTCGCATATCTGTAGAGTCGAGCTTGCTCGACTGCTGTTGAAGAGCCAGTCGAGCAAGCTCGACTCTACAAAAAAAGCGCCGGGGGATGCCCGGCGCGTTTTCTTACTTGGCTTCGGCCTTGGCCAGCATGTCCTGGACCGAGGCGGTGGTGATCGGGTGGTAGCCCGGCTTGGCCTTTTCGAAGGCCTGCTTGGCCAGCTCCAGCCCCTTCGGCGTCTTCACCAGTTCGGCGTAGATCGGCAGGATCAGCTTGCGACGGCCGACGCGCTCGATGAAGGCGGCCGCGCCTTCATTGGCCTGCTCGTAGCCGCTGCGGATCGCCAGCGGGTACCAGCGCATGGCGATCTCGCCATTCGGGGTGCCGGTGAAGTGGAAGGCCTTGTCCAGCGTGGCCAGCTTGTCCAGCGGCTGGGTCGCGCCCAGGCCGTCGATGAAGCGCACCCATTCCTGCGTGCTCCAGTCGGCGATGACCTGGCTGCTCGGCACGGTGCCGGCGCTGGCAAACGCGATGCGCGCGGTATCGACGCTGCTGAAGTTGCGCGACTGCGCCTTGGCCGCGAACGCCGGGATGCCCGGCTCGTCCAGCCACGCCTTCAGTTCGGCATCGGTCACTGCCGACGGATTCTTCGGCAGCAGGTTCTTTTTCAGGTACTCGACGAACTGGTCGGTGTTCGCGCTCTGGAAGGCGTGGTCATCGAACCAGCCACGCAGGAACGGATCGAAGGTCTCGCGGCCGAAGCGCTGCTCCAGGAATTCCAGGAACCACGAACCCTTGACGTAGGCGACCTGGCTGAGGGCTTCGTCGGGGTCACGCTGGTTCAGCGGCGGCAGCGCCAGCGCCTGGTCAGCCGGGCTCATGTCCTTCACTTCGGCCAGCAGGTCGGTCTGGTCGATCTGCTTCTCCATCTCGGCCATTTCCTTGCCGTACAGAGCTTCGGTGATGCGGCCCTGGACGTAGGTGGTGAAGCCTTCATTGAGCCAGATGTCCTTCCAGCTGGCGTTGGTCACCAGGTTGCCCGACCAGCTGTGCGCCAGTTCGTGGGCGACCAGCGAGACCAGCGACTTGTCACCGACGATCACAGTCGGGGTGGCGAAGGTCAGGCGCGGGTTCTCCATGCCACCGAACGGGAACGACGGCGGCAGCACCAGCATGTCGTAGCGGCCCCAGCGGTACTCGCCGTACAGCTTCTCGGCGGCACCGATCATCTTCTCGGTGTCTTCGAATTCCTTGGCGGCCTTGTTGACCATGGTCGGCTCGGCCCAGACGCCGGAGCGGCCGGAGATCGGCTCGAACACCAGGTCACCGGCAGCGATGGCCAGCAGGTAGGACGGAATCGGCTGCGGCATCTTGAAGGTGTAGTCACCGTCACGCGCGGCCTTCGGATCGTTGTCGGCGCTCATCAGCACCATCACGTCCGGGCGCGAGACCACGTGCGCGCTGTAGGTGAAACGCACGCTCGGGGTATCCTGCAGCGGCACCCACGAACGGGCGTGGATGGCCTGCGACTGGCTGAACATGAAGGGCAGCTTCTTGCCCTCGGTCATCGACGGTGCCAGCCACTGCAGGCCCGATGCGGTCGGCGCGGTGTGGTAGGTCACTTCCACCTTGGCCGGCTGTTCCGGGGCCTCGATGGTCAGCTTGCTGCCGAACACCTTGTCAGCGGCGGCCAGCTCGAACTTCAGCGGGCTGCGCGCGCCATCGGCGGCGACGGCCTCGACCTTGGACACGGTCAGCTCGCGGGTGTCGAGCACCAGCTGCTTGGCATCCTTCTGCTTCCATTCCAGGGTGTAGGTGGCGGTGCCGCCGATCTGCTTCTGGTCGAAGTCCAGCTTCAGGTCCAGCGCGATGTCCTTGATGACGACCTTGTCCGGCTCGGCGTACGAGCTTTCGTCGTGGCTGCGGTTCTCGGCGTTCACGGGGGCGGCGGGGGCCTTGGCGGCAGTCGGGGCGGCGGCGGGCGCGGCCGCCTCCTGGGAGCAGCCGGCGGCCAGGGCCACGGCCAGCGGAAGGAGCATCAGCGGATTACGCATGAATCGGGACCGTTACGGGGATCAGACCCCCAATGGTAACTCCCTCCGGCTCCGCAGGCGTTGCGCGGTGCGGGGTAATGGCGGCCGGGGCCGATCCTGCGCCTGCGGCGCATGCCAACCAAGGTTGGCTTCTACCGGAATGGCGGCGGACGCGGTACGGGCGGCCGGGGCTACGCTGCGCCTCGGGCGCATGCCAACCAAGGTTGGCCTCTACCGGAATGGCGGCGGACGCGGTACGGGCGGCCGGGGCTGCGCTGCGCCTCGGGCGCATGCCAACCAAGGTTGGCCTCTACCGGTAGGTGCCAACCTTGGTTGGCACGGATGTGTCAGCGCCCGGTGCAGGCGTGTGCCAACCAAGGTTGGCACCTACCAGAGCAGGAACTACAGCTTGTAGCCGGAGTGGATCGAAACGATGCCGCCGGTCAGGTTCTTGTAGTGGCAGCGCTCGAAGCCGGCCTGCCCCATCATCGCCTTCAGCTCATCCTGCGGCGGGTGCTTGCGGATGCTCTCGGCCAGGTACTGGTAGCTGTCCGAATCGTTGGCGAACAGCTTGCCCAGCTTGGGCAGGATCTTGAACGAGTGGAAGTCGTAGATCGGCTTGAACCAGTCGGCGGTGACTTCGGAGAATTCCAGCACGCGGGCCTGGCCGCCCACCTTCAGCACGCGGTACATCTCGCGCAGGCCAGCGTCCTTGTCGGTCACGTTGCGCAGGCCGAAGGCGATGGTGACCAGATCGAAGCTGTTGTCCGGGAACGGCAGGGCTTCGGCATTGCACTGCACGTAGTCCAGGCCGAGCACCAGGCCGCGGTTGGTCAGGCGGTCACGGCCGACCGACAACATGCCGGCGTTGATGTCGCCCAGCACCACCGAGCCCTCGGCGCCAACGCGCTCCTTCAGCAGGGCGGCGATATCGCCGGTGCCGCCGGCCAGGTCGAGCACACGGTCGCCCGGCTTCACCTGCGCGGTCGCCACGTAGTAGCGCTTCCACGCCCGGTGCACGCCCAGGCTCATCAGGTCGTTCATCAGGTCGTAGTTGCGCGCGACCGAGGTGAACACCTGGCCGACCAGCTTCTGCTTGTCCTTGGCGGCGACGTCGCGGAACCCGAAATGGGTGGTACCGGCTTTGTAGGGGGATTCGCTCATGGCCCCGATTATCGCACCGCCGGGGGCCAGCGGCACCCCCTGCCCGTATCATGGCGGGCCACGACTTACCGGAGCCCCGCATGATCACCACGCCCGACTACCAGGCCCTGCTGCAGACCGCCATCGCCGAAGCCCGCCAGGGCCTGGCCGAGGGCGGCGTGCCGATCGGCGCGGCGCTGTACCACAACGACGGCCGCCTGCTCGGCTGCGGCCACAACCGCCGGGTGCAGGAAGGCGACCCGTCGGTGCACGGCGAGACCGATGCGTTCCGCAAGGCCGGCCGCCAGCGCCGCTACCAGGACACCATCATGGTCACCACCCTGGCGCCGTGCTGGTACTGCTCGGGCCTGGTGCGCCAGTTCAACATCGGCACCGTGGTGGTGGGCGAATCGCGCACCTTCCAGGGTGGCATCGACTGGCTGCGCGAGAACGGCGTCAACGTGATCGACCTGGACAGCCAGGAATGCGTGGACCTGCTGGGCGGCTTCATTGCGCAACACCCGGAGATCTGGAACGAAGACATCGGTGAATGATCACCACGCAGTGTGCTGTTGAACCCGCTTAATGAACGCTTCAGTGCCGGCACGCCCTAGTGCCGGCAGCGTTTGCGGCCAATGCCGTGAACCTGTGCACAGTCAGCTGCGCTGCGTGCACACGCTGCGGTAACACTCCACCCCGCTGCCGCGCCTAGGGTGGGGTTACCGGGGCTTCCTTCCCCGGCGGAGCCAGCCATGTGCGCGCACGCCGTACGCCCCACGCCCGACCCGATCCTCGACGCCATCCGCAAGCGCCTGCAGCAGCAGTACGCGCTGCATCAGCGTGGAGCACTGTTCTGGACTGCCTACCAGGGCCTGCAGCTGGAACTGGTGCGCGGCCACCCGCTCGACCATGAGCGCTTGTGCAACGCGATGGCCGACATCGCCGAAGACCTCGGCGCGGTCGAGCATGCGCAATTGATAGGCAATCGCAACGCCGGCTCCACGCCGCGCTGACACGGCATGCACCGGCGCATGCGCCACACTGCGATGAACCCCCACTCCCATCCACTTCAACCGATTGGATCGACATGCACGCCGAAGTTCCCACCATTCCCCCGGTCATCAACGTTGACGCCGAGCTTGACCACTGGCGCCGCCAGCATGCCGACGGCGCCCTACCGCACAACTCGTTCGGCTCCTACGTACCGTGGATCAAGTTCGCCTGTGATTCGCTGATCACCCAGCCGCGCGCCAGCAATGCGCAGCGCGACGAGATGTTCCAGACCCAGTACGCCCTGCAGATCATGCCGCGCCTGAGCGAAGCCCAGGCCCGCGAATTCGTCGACCGTTGCTGGCAGCACGTCTACCAGACCAGCCCGGTGCGCCTGCAGGACGCCCCGCGCCTGCGCGCCTGAGCTGCACAGCCCCTGCACGAGCCGCTGCCGATCATCCTCGTCACCTGAGTGGGACGACGACGATGAAAGCACGCAACCTGTTCAATACGATCGCCAAGAAGGCCGCGGCCGCCACCGGCTCGCCGTGGACCTTCCTGGCCGCGGTAGCGATCGTGGTGATCTGGGGCATCAGTGGCCCGGTATTCGGTTTCAACGACACCTGGCAGCTGGTGATCAACACCGGTACCACCATCATCACCTTCCTGATGGTGTTCCTGATCCAGCACACGCAGAACGCAGATACCGCCGCGATGCAGATCAAGCTGGACGAGCTGATCCGCGCGACGGCCGAAGCCAACAACGAACTGTTGGATCTGGAAGAACTGGACGAGGAGCGGCTGGAAGAGATCCGGCGCGAGTACGAGCAGATGGCGCGCGAAGCTGGCGACGCGCTGGCGCGTGTGCGCGCCTGCCATGCAGCGCGGCGCGACGATGAAGCGGTGTAGCAGCTCCTGAAATGACAATGCCGGCCCGCGGCCGGCATTACCCTCGATCTCCAGGTAGGTGCCAACCTTGGTTGGCACAGGGCCAGCCGCCTGCGCTGACGCATCCGTGCCAACCAAGGTTGGCACCTACCAGAAGCACTGCTTACCCGCGCTCGTGCCAGCCGCCGCCCAGCACCTTGTACAGGGTGATGCGGTTGGCCTGCTGGGCCAGCTGCGCCTGCAGCTGGGTCTGCTGCGCGTTGTAGGCGGTACGGCGCGCATCAAGCAGGGTCACGAAGCTGTCCAGGCCAGCGTCGTAGCGTGCCTGCGACAGGCGGTTGGCCTGTTCGGCCGCTTCCACCAGGCGCTGCTGTGAACTCACCTGCTCATCCAGACTGACGTTCAACGCCAGCGCATCGGCGGTTTCGCGGAAGCCCACCTGGATCGACTTCTCGTACTGCGCCAGCGCAATGTCACGGTCCGCATTGGCGATGGCCAGATTGGCGCGCAGCTTGCCGCCCTGGAAGATCGGCAGCGTGATCTTCGGCAGGAAGCTCCACACGCGGGTGCCACTGTCGAACAGGTTGGACAATTCGCTCGAACCACTACCGATGCTGCCGGTCAGCGAGATGCTCGGGAAGAACGCCGCGCGTGCCGCACCGATGTTGGCGTTGGCCGCCAGCAGCTGATGTTCGGCGGCCATGATGTCCGGGCGCTGCAGCAACACGTCGCTGGGCAGGCCGGCCGGCGGCGGTGCCAGTGCCAGCAGCTGCGGTTCGATGCTGTCCGGCAGCAGTGCCGGATCCAGCTGGCCACCGGCCAGCAGCGCCAGCGCATTGCGGTCCTGGGCCAGCTGGCCACGCAGGCGTGCAGCATCCGTACGTGCGGTCTCGACCAGGGTACGGGTCTGGGTCAGCTCCAGCGCCGAACTGCCACCACGCTCGTGGCGGGCCTCGGCCAGGCGCAGCGAATCCTCGTAGGTCTTCAGCGTGGCATCGGCGATCTTCAGCCGCTGCGCATCAGCCCCGTAGGTCAGCCACGCCGTGGCGGTCTCGGCCACCAGGCTCAGCTGCGCGTTGCGGCGGTTGGCGGCCACGGCGAAGTACTGCTGCAGCGCCGCTTCACTGAGATTGCGCACGCGGCCGAACAGATCCAGCTCGAACTCGGCTACGCCAACACCGGCGGTGAACTGCTCGGTGACACCGGCGTCGGTACCACGGCGGTCCATCTGGCCGGTGACTGCCACGCCGGGCACACGGTCGGCGCGCTGTACGCGGTACTGGCCGCGCGCGCGTTCAACGTTGAGTACGGCCACGCGCAGGTCGCGGTTGTTCTGCAGCGACTGGTCGATCACCTGCTGCAGGCGCGCATCGGTGAAGAAGTCGCGCCAGCCGACGGCGGCGACATCGGCCACCTCGCCCTGCGCGGCCTCGGCCGGCCACTGCGCCGGAATGGCCGGAGCAACGGCGGTGTTCTTCGGCACCAGGGTGGAGCAGCCGGCGAGCGCGAGCGCGGCGGCAATGGAAAGGAACAGGGATGCACTTTTCATGGGAATGACTTCCATCGGTACTGCCGGATGGCAGGAGGTAGTGCCGGCCGCTGGCCGGCAACCTCGTTGGATTCACATCACGCGGGCAGTAGGTGCCGGCCAGCGGCCGGCACTACCGTTTCAGGTCACGTCGTGGACTTGCGCTTGAACACGCGCTGCACCACCACGAAGAACAGCGGCACGAAGAACACGCCGAGCACGGTGCCGACGATCATGCCGCCGAGCACACCGGTGCCGATCGCCTGCTTGGCACCGGAGCCGGCACCGGTGGAGATTGCCAGCGGCACCACGCCCATGCCGAAGGCCAGCGAGGTCATCACGATCGGGCGCAAGCGGTCGCGCACGGCGTGCATGATCGACTCGATCAGGCTGGCCCCCTTCTCCAGGTTTTCCTTGGCGAACTCGACGATCAGGATCGCGTTCTTGCTGGTCAGGCCCACCGTGGTCAGCATCGCCACCTGGAAGTAGATGTCGCGTTCCAGGCCCTTGAAGGTATTGGCCAGCACCGCGCCGAGGATACCCAGCGGGGCCGCCAGCAGCACCGCGGTCGGCACGCTCCAGCTTTCATACATCGCGGCCAGGCACAGGAACACGATCATCAGCGACAGCGTGTAGAGCAGCGGCGTCTGCGAGCCGGCCTGGCGTTCCTGGTAGGACATCGCCGTCCACTCGATGCCGAAGCCCGCCGGCAGCTGCTTGGCCAGCTGTTCGATCTCGGCCATGGCATCACCGGACGCGACACCCGGGGCCGGTTCGCCCTGGATTTCCATCGCCGACACACCGTTGTAGCGCTCAAGACGCGGCGAACCGTAGTCCCAGTGCTTGGTGGCGAACGCGCTGAACGGCACCATCTCGCCCTTGTCGTTCTTCACGGACCACAGATCGAAGTCCTCCGGCACCATGCGGAACGGCTGGTCGGCCTGCACGAACACACGCTTGACGCGGCCACGATCGACGAAGTCGTCGATGTACGAGCTGCCCCATGCGGCGGCCAAGGTACCGTTGATCTGGTCGATCGACAGCCCCAGCGAGGTCGCCTTGGCCGCATCGATGTCGATGCGGAACTGCGGGGTGTCTTCCTGGCCGTTCGGGCGCACGTTGGCCAGCTTCTTGCTGCCGGCGGCGAGGCCCAGCAGCTGGTTGCGCGCGGCCACCAGTGCCTCGTGGCCCTGGCCGCTGTTGTCCTTCAGGAAGAAGGTGTAGCCCGACGCGGTACCCAGTTCCGGAATGGCCGGCGGCGGGAAGGCGAAGATGAAGGCATCCTTGATCTGGCCCAGTGCCGCCATCGCGCGACCGGTGATCGGCATCACGCCATTGTCGGCGTCACGCTCGCTCCAGTCCTTCAGCTTGACGAATGCCATGCCCGCGTTCTGGCCCATACCGGCGAAGCTGAAGCCCTGCACCGAAAACACCGAGTCCACCGCATCCTTCTCGTTCTGCAGGAAGTGGTTTTCCAGTGCCGCGATCGATTCCAGCGTACGTTCCTGGGTGGCACCGACCGGCGCCTGCACCAGCGCCATCAGCACGCCCTGGTCTTCGTTGGGCAGGAACGAGCTGGGCAGGCGCACGAACAGCACGCCCATCAGCACGAACAGTGCCGCCACGATACCCATGAAGCGCCACGGACGGTGGATGATGCCGCGCACGCCGCGCTGGTAGCTTTCGCTGGTGCGGTCGAAGCCGCGGTTGAAACCGTTGAAGAAACGACCGGACCAGCCCTTGTGTGCGACGTGGTGCTCACCCTTCTTCAGCGGCTTGAGCATGGTCGCGCACAGCGCCGGGGTCAGCACGATCGCGACCAGCACCGACAGCGCCATCGCCGAAACGATCGTGGCCGAGAACTGGCGGTAGATCACGCCGGTGGAGCCGCTCATGAAGGCCATCGGCACGAACACCGCCGACAGCACCAGGCCGATACCCACCAGCGCGCCGGTGATCTGGCCCATCGACTTGCGGGTGGCCTCAAGCGGCGACAGTCCTTCCTCGGACATGATGCGCTCGACGTTCTCCACCACCACGATGGCATCGTCCACCAGCAGGCCGATCGCCAGCACCATCGCGAACATGGTCAGCATGTTCACCGAGAAGCCCAGCATCGCCAGCACGCCGAAGGTACCCAGCAGCACCACCGGCACGGCGATGGTCGGGATCAGGGTGGCGCGGAAGTTCTGCAGGAACAGGTACATCACCACGAACACCAGCACGATCGCTTCGATCAGGGTCTGCACCACGCCCTTGATCGACACGCGCACGAACGGGGTGGTGTCGTACGGGATCTCGGCCTTCAGGCCGGCCGGGAAGAAGCTCTTCATGTCCTGCAGCGCGGCATCCACGCCGGCCGCGGTATCCAGCGCGTTGGCGCCGGTGGCCAGGGTGACCGCCAGGCCGCTGGCCGGCTGGCCGTTGTAGCGGGTGACGAAGTCGTAGGACTCTGCACCCAGTTCGACACGGGCGACATCGCCCAGGCGCAGCTCGGCACCGTCCTGCGCACCGCGCACGATGATGTTGCGGAACTGTTCCGGGGTCTGCAGGCGCGACTGCGCATTGATGGTGGCGTTGAGCTGCTGGCCCTTGATCGACGGCGCGCCGCCGAGCTGGCCGATGGCCACCTGGGCGTTCTGTGCCTTGACTGCTGCGGTCACTTCCGCAACCGACAGGCCATAGGTATGCAGCTTGTTCGGGTCCAGCCAGATGCGCATGGCGTACTTGCCACCGAACACCTGGATGTTGCCGACGCCCGGCACGCGGCTCAGACGGTCGACGACATTGGAACCGACGTAGTCGGCGATGTCGTTGGCGTCCATGCTGCCGTTCTCGGACACGAACGCAATGACGTTCAGGAAGCCCGAGCTGGACTTGGCCACGTTGATGCCCTGCCGCTGCACTTCCTGCGGCAGCAGCGGCATGGCCAGCTGCAGCTTGTTCTGCACCTGCACCTGGGCGATGTCCGGGTTGGTGCCGCTCTCGAAGGTCAGGGTGATGGTGGCCTGGCCGTTGGACGAGCTGTTGGAGGAGAAATAGATCAGGCCATCAAGGCCCTTCATGTTCTGCTCGATGATCTGCGTCACCGAGTCCTCGACCACCTTGGCCGATGCACCCGGGTAGGTGGCGCTGATTTCCACCGCCGGCGGTGCGACGTTGGGGTACATCGAGACCGGCAGCTTGAACAGGGCCAGGCCGCCGGCGAGCATGATGATGATGGCGATCACCCATGCAAAGATGGGTCGATCGATGAAAAAGCGTGCCATGGGGTTCTCCGCTTACTTCGCGTCGCCGGCCGGAGCGGCAGGCTGGGCGGCCGCTGCCGGCTTGGCCGGAGCAGCGCCCTTCTCGGTGGCCTTGACCGGCATGCCGGGGCCGATCTTCTGCAGGCCTTCGACAATGACCTTGTCGCCGGCCTTCAGACCGTCCTCGACCAGCCACTTGTCGCCGACCGTGCGGCTGACCTTGACCGGGCGCACTTCGACCTTGTTGTCCTTGTCGACCACCATCGCGGAGGTGTCACCCTTCGGATCGCGGGCGATGCCGGCCATCGGCACCAGCACTGCATCGCTGCGCACGCCGCCGCCGATCACCGCGCGCACGTACGTGCCCGGCATCAGCAGGCCGTC
Organism: Stenotrophomonas sp. 62841_Sma; assembly: GCF_056482945.1. NCBI lineage: Bacteria > Pseudomonadati > Pseudomonadota > Gammaproteobacteria > Lysobacterales > Lysobacteraceae > Stenotrophomonas > Stenotrophomonas sp. 62841_Sma. The sequence continues at coordinate 4,140,210 of NZ_CM151224.1, forward strand.
CGGATTGTCCACCTTCACGCGCAGGCCGAAGCTGCCAGTGGCCGGGTCGACGCTGACTTCGGAGAACTCCAGCGTGCCCTTGTGCTCGAAGGTGCTGCCGTCTTCCATCAGGATGCTGACCGGCAGCGTCTGGTTGTCCTGCAGGCGGCCCGCGGCCAGCTCACGGCGAAGCTGCAGCAGCTCGGCCGAGGACTGGGTCAGGTCGACATAGATCGGGTCCAGCTGCTGCACGGTGGCCAGCGCATTGGCCTGGCCGGCGCTGACCAGCGCACCCTGGGTGACGCTGGACTTGCCGATGCGGCCGCTGATCGGCGCGGTGATGCGGGCGTAGCCCAGAGTGACGTTGGCCGCATCCAGCGAGGCCTTGGCGGCGCCGACGTCAGCCTCGGCCTGCTTCTGCGCGGCCACCGCGTTTTCCAGGTCCTGCTGGCTGACCGCATCAACCTTGGCCAGCTCGGTGATGCGCTTGGCGCTCAGGCGCGCGGCGTTGGCGGTGGCCTCGGCACGCGCCAGCTGGGCACGGGCACTGTTGGCCTGTGCGCGGTAGCTGGCGTCCTCGATCTGGTACAGCGGCTCGCCGGCCTTGACCATGCCGCCCTCGGTGAACAGGCGCTTGGCGACGATGCCGTTGACCTGCGGACGCACTTCGGCGACCAGGAAGGCGTTGGTACGGCCCGGCAGCTCGCGGGTGAGGCCCACGGTCTCGGACTTCAGCGTGACCACGGTGACGTCACCCGGGCCCTGTTCGGGGGCCTGGGGTTGGCCGCCGCAGGCAGCCACGGTCGCGGCGATTGCCAGCGACAGTGCAAAGGGTCGGATTCGGCTCAGCAACATGACGGAAAGGCTCTTGAAGGAAAGGGTCTCAGCCAGCGCTGATACGGCGGACCCTCCACCAGCGAAGGTGAAGACCGTGCGAACAGCGCCCACCCGGGTGGAGTGGGAGCCGGACGGGCCTGCCACGCACACGACGGGAATGATGGGTGCGAAATATACATACATGCTTGTTTGTTTGTAAACCGGTACAATTCAGCCACGTTTCACCCGCACTCGTACCCACACCCATGGCCCGCAAGACCAAAGAGGACACCCAGGCAACCCGGGAAGGCATCCTTGACGCCGCCGAAGCCTGCCTCCATGAACACGGCGTGGCCCGTACCACGCTGGAGATGATCGGTGCCCGCGCCGGCTATACCCGTGGCGCGGTGTACTGGCACTTCAAGAACAAGAGCGAGGTGCTGGCCGCGATCGTCGAACGGGTGCACCTGCCCTTCATGCAGGAACTGGAGCGCACCTCCACCGACCAGCGCGACACACCGGTGCACGACCTGCGCGCAGTGATGATCCACTCGTTCATCGAGCTGTCCGAGGACGAACGCCTGCGCAAGACCATGGAGATCATGCTGCGCAGCGACGCCTCGGCCGATACCAAGGTGCTGACCGAAATGCAGCAGGCCGGCTTCCGCGACGCGCTGGACCGGATGGAGCGCGCCCTGCGCCGGGCCCAGGACCTGGGCCAGCTGCGCGAAGGCGCGGACCCGAAGATCGCCGCGCGCATGCTGCACGCCACTGTACTGGGCGTACTGCATGGCGCGATGGTCGAACCGGAACTGATGGATCTCAAGCGTGACGGCATGCTTGCGCTGGACATGACCCTGGCCGCCTACGTGAAAGAAGGCGTGTTCGTGCCCGGAACGGTGCCCGAGCCGCTGCCGGAAGCATGAGCGGCATTGCTGCCGCCACTGCGGCACTGCACGATCTCTACCTGCCCGCAGGGCTGCAGTTGACCGGACCGATCGTGGAGGAAGCGGAAAGCGCAGAGTACGGTGCCTGCCGCTTTGCCCTTGAGGGTCACAGCATCGTGTTCCGCGTCGCGAAGATCACCCCCACCAAGACCGGCCAGTTCGTAACCCTGTGGAAGCGCCCCGCCCCCGGTTCTGATATCGCTCCATTGGATGCAGCCGATGCTGTGCACTTCGTGGTGATCGCGGTCTTCGACGGAACACAGCGCGGGCAGTTCATCTTCAGTCGTGACCTGCTGATCGAGCGCGGCGTGATGTCGCGCGATGGCGAGGGCGGAAAGCGCGCCCTCCGTGTCTATCCGCCGTGGAGCACGCCGGCCGCAAAGGACGCGATCCGGACCCGGCAGTGGCAGCTTCGTTGCTTCCTGCCCACCGGCGCCGATGTCTCCGCCTCCGCCGGTGATCGATTACGCTCACTGTTGGGTTGAACCCGGCGGACCTTCCCTTTTCTGGACGCATCGTGATGATCCTGGACAACGTGGTATGGGGCTTCATCGGCTGCGGCAGCGTCACCGAGAAGAAGAGCGGGCCGGCCCTGGCCAACACGCCGGGCTCACGGGTGGCGGCGGTCATGCGCCGCAATGCGGCGTTGGCCGAGGATTATGCGCGGCGCCATGCGATTCCCCGCTGGTACGCCGACGCCGATGCACTCATCGCCGACCCGGAAGTGAACGCGATCTACGTTGCGACGCCGCCCTCCACGCACATGCACTACGCGTTGCAGGCGATTGCCGCGGGCAAGCCGGTCTACATAGAAAAGCCGATGGCCATGGATCACGCGGAATGCGAACGCGTGCTGGAGGCCAGCGCGCGCAGCGGCGTGCCGGTGTTCGTGGCCTACTACCGCCGCGCCCTGCCCCGCTTCGCGCAGGTGAAGCAGCTGCTGGACAGCGGCACGATCGGCACGCCGCGCAGCGTGCACGCCACCCTGCACCGGCCGCATTCGGCGAACGCTGCATCGCCGGACTTCTGGCGGACCAACCCGGCGATCGCCGGCGGCGGGCTGTTCGTCGATCTGGGCTCGCACACCCTGGACCTGCTGGATCATCTGCTGGGGCCGCTGAGCGATGTGCGTGGCCTGGCCAGCTCGTTGACCGGCGCCTACGCCGCCGAGGACAGCGTTTCGATGTGCTTCCGCACCGGGACGGGGGCGCACGGCATCGCGCAATGGAGTTTCTGCGCGTTCCGCCGCCAGGATGAAATCGAAATCACCGGCGATCGCGGACAACTGCGCTTTGCCACCTTCGAGGACGTTCCAGTGGTTCTGGAGACGGAAGCGGGCGTGCAGGCGTTCGACATCCCGAACCCGCCGTCGATCCAGCAGCCGTTGATCGCCACTCTGGTGGATGAGCTGCGCGGCAGCGGCCACTCACCATCCAACGGCATCAGCGCCGCCCGCACCAGTGCGGTGATCGACCAGGTGCTGCAGGCCTACCGCACACGGCACTCGCGCTGACTGCCAAAGCAGAAGGCCGCCTTTCTGCGGCCTCATGCTTTGCAGCGTCGGGCGTTACAGGATGTAGCGGCTCAGGTCCGGGTCCTGCACCAGCTCACCCAGGTGCGCATCGACATAAGCGCTGTCGATGGCCAGGGTTTCGCCGTCGCGGTCCGGTGCCTCGTAGCTGAGCGAATCCAACAGGCGCTCCAGTACGGTGTGCAGGCGACGGGCACCGATGTTCTCCTGGCGCTCGTTCACCTGGAAGGCGATCTCGGCCAGACGATCGATGGCGTCGGCAGTGAAGCTGACCTTGACGCCTTCGGTGGCCAGCAGCGCTTCGTACTGCTTGGTCAGCGCGGCCTTCGGCTCGGTCAGGATGCGCACGAAATCACCCTTGCTCAGCGCACCCAGCTCCACGCGGATCGGGAAGCGGCCCTGCAGCTCCGGAATCAGATCGCTGGGCTTGGCCAGGTGGAACGCGCCCGAAGCAATGAACAGGATGTGGTCGGTCTTGATCGTGCCGTACTTGGTGGACACGTTGGAGCCTTCCACCAGCGGCAGCAGGTCGCGCTGCACGCCTTCGCGCGAGACGTCGCCACCACCCACGTTGTCACCACGCTTGGCAACCTTGTCGATCTCGTCGATGAAGACGATGCCGTGCTGCTCGCAGGCCTCGATCGCCGCCGTGCGGATGTCGTCTTCGTTGACCAGCTTGCCGGCCTCTTCCTCGATCAGCAGCGGACGCGCGGCCTTGATGGTCAGCGTGCGCTTGTGCGCCTTGGCGCCGCCGCCGAGGTTGGCGAACATCGACTTCAGCTGCTGGCCCATTTCCTCCATGCCCGGCGGGGTCATGATGTCCATGCTGACATTGGCGGCCAGATCGAGCTCGATCTCGCGTTCGTCCAGCTCACCGTTGCGCAGCATCTTGCGGAACTTGATGCGGGTCTCGTTGTCCTGCGCCGACGGCTCGTTGCGGGCGACTTCCGGATCGAAACCGATGCCACCGCTGCGGCGCGGCAGCAGCGCATCGAGGATGCGGTCTTCGGCGCGCTCCTCGGCCTGGGTACGCACGCGCACCTTGGCCTGTTCGCGGTACAGCTTGACCGCGGTATCGGCCAGGTCGCGGATGATCTGCTCGACGTCCTTGCCGACGTAGCCGACTTCGGTGAAGCGGGTGGCTTCAACCTTGACGAACGGTGCGTTGGCCAGCGTGGCCAGGCGGCGCGCGATCTCGGTCTTGCCGACGCCGGTCGGGCCGATCATCAGGATGTTCTTCGGCATCACTTCATTGCGCAGCTCCGGCACCAGCTGCATGCGGCGCCAGCGGTTGCGCAGGGCAATGGCCACGGCGCGCTTGGCGTCGTGCTGGCCCACGATATGCCGGTCCAGTTCCTGCACGATCTCGCGCGGGGTCATGGTGGCGGAGGAAACTTCGATCTTCGACATGGATGTGCTCACGGATTCATTGTCGGTAGTGCCGGCCACTGGCCGGCAACCAGGCACGCGTGCGGGGGATCATGAGGTTGCCGGCCAGCGGCCGGCACGCCCCTCACAGCTCCTCGACCACCACGTTGCGGTTGGTGTAGATGCAGATGTCGCCGGCAATGCCGATCGCTTCGCTGGCAATGGTGCGCGCATCCAGTTCGGTGTGCGCCATCAGCGCGCGCGCGGCCGACAGTGCATAGGAACCACCGGAACCGATGGCGATGATGCCGTCCTCCGGCTCGATCACATCGCCGGTGCCGCTGATGATCAGCGAGGTTTCCTTGTCGGCCACCGCCAGCAGGGCTTCGAGCTTGCCGAGGCGGCGCTCGGTGCGCCAATCCTTGGCCAGCTCGACCGCAGCGCGCTGCAGCTGGCCGTGCTTTTCCAGCTTGGCCTCGAACAGCTCGAACAGGGTGAAGGCATCGGCGGCGGCACCGGCGAAGCCGGCCAGCACCTGGCCATCACGACCGAGACGGCGCACCTTGCGTGCATTGCCCTTCATCACGGTGTGGCCCAGCGTGACCTGGCCGTCGCCGGCAATGGCCACGTGCTCGCCGCGACGGACGCAGACGATGGTGGTGGCGTGGAAAACGTTGGGATTCTGACTGGGGTCCATGCGGCCTCCGATAGCTGTTCCCGGGACATGGGGACAGCGCCGGGTGCGATCAAGCCTGTGCGGATGGCTGCCGTTCAGCGCTTGGCCGCGCCCCATCGACAGGAGGGCGTCTTTCTGACGAGCGCATCGCAATGCGCGCGGACCCCGCCGCCCGAACGTGGAACACCTGCCGTTCAGCGTTTTGCCTGCGACGGCCGATCCGGATTCGGCTCGATGCCCCAGGCGAGGTACCAGTCTTCACCCTGCGTCTCGATCGGATGCTGGGTGCGGCCGGAGCCATTGCCGCAGGCCAGGGCGTCAGCCGCGCAGTAGCGGTCGCAGCCCCAACAGATGCGCTCGGGGTGTTTGGGATGCAACGGTATGGGCTTCGCCATGGTGGCGGTGTCCTCGTGGCCTGCGGCCACGATGCGCCGATAGCGCCCGCCCTGCCCTGATCCAGATCAAGGGCGCGCTATTCAGCCTTGTCGTCCTTGCTGCGGCGCTTCGCACGTGGATGCGCGGCGTCGTAGACCTTGGCCAGGTGCTGGAAATCGAGGTGGGTGTAGATCTGCGTGGTGGCGATGTCGGCATGGCCAAGCAGTTCCTGCACGCCACGCAGGTCACCGGACGATTCCAGGATGTGGCTGGCGAAACTGTGACGCAGCATGTGCGGGTGCACGTGCTTGAACAGGCCCTGGCGCTGCGCCAGCTGGCGGATGCGGATCTGCACCGCGCGTTGGCTGATCGGTCCGTTGCGACCGGGAAACACCGGCGAGGCCGGGCCGCCGCCACTTTCCGCACGCCACGCCTGCAGCGCTTCGCGTGCCGGCCGGCCGAACGGTACGCGACGCTGGCGGTTGCCCTTGCCCAGCACGTTGACCAGGCCGCTGTCGAAATCCAGGTCACGCCAGGTCAGCGCGCAGACTTCGCTCAGGCGCAGGCCGGAGGAATAGAACAGTTCCAGCAGCGCGCGGTCACGGCGGCCGAGTTCGCCTTCCGGCTCCAGCTCGACCAGCTGCACGGCTTCGTCGGCGTCAAGCACCTGCGGCAACCGGCGCGGTGCGCGTGGCGCCTTCAGCGTCGCCGCCGGGCTGACCTCGATGCGTCCATGCTTCAACAGCCAGGCGTAGAAGCTGCGGCACGCCGACAAGCGGCGCTGCAGGCTCTTGGCCGACAGGCCTCTGCGGTGCTCATCGGCAACGAACTGGCGCAGCGCCTCGGCATCGAGTGCGTCCACCGCAACACCGCGCGGCTCGGCCCAGACCGACAACGCGTCCAGGTCACGGCGGTAGGCATCGAGCGTATGCGCCGACATCCGCCGCTCTACCTGCAGATGCTGCAGGAAGGCCTGTACCGCGCTCATCGTCGTGTCCTGCTCAGCCCGGGAAGCGCTTCAGGCCGGTGGCCAACGCATCGCCCATCATGCGCAGGAACAGCGTGCCCATGCCCGGGTAGAAGCGGTTCGGGTCGTGGCTGCCCACAGCAATCAGGCCCACGCCCGGCAACGGCAGCAGCGCGGTGGTCTGCACTTCTTCGCTGCGCACGCCGTACAGCACGGCATTCTTTTCCGGCTGCAGGCGCCCGCAGATCGGCTCGCCGTCGTTCAGGCAGTCGCGGAACGGGCCCAGCTGCGCATCATCGGCGGCGATCACCTGCAGCCAGTCGGCCTGTTCCAGCCCGGCCACCGGTGTGTGCACCACCAATCGCACCAGGTCGCCGGCGAAATCTTCCTGCAGCGAGGCAGCCATCGCACGCAGGGTGTCGGCGGCGTTGTCCTGCTTCATCAGCGCCAGGGTCAGCTGATGCGTGCGCACTGCCAGGCGTTCATTGACCTGGGCGGTGGCACCCAGATCGGCCAACCGTCGTGCCAGCTCGCGGTTCTTCTCGCGCAGCACTTCCAGCTGGTAGCTGGCCAGCGACGCGGTCGGGCCGTCGTCGCGTGGCACCACCAGGGTCAGGGCCAGGTCCGGGAACTGCTTGAGGAAGCCGGGATGTCGCCGCAACCACGCAGCGACTTCATGGGCCCCGAGCTTGTCGACGGTTTCGGTCATGCGATCCACTCCCCTTCGAAGACGAATGCGGTCGGGCCGGCCATCACCACCGGCTGGCCATCGCCCGGCCACTGGATGCGCAGGTCACCCCCGGGCAGGCTGATGCGCGCATCGCGCTGCAGGCGGCCACGCTGCATCAGGGTCACCGCAGCGGCGCAGGCGCCGCTGCCGCAGGCCAGGGTTTCGCCGACGCCACGTTCATTCACACGCAGACGTGCATGCGCCGGGCCCATCACCTGGGCAAAACCCACGTTCACCGAGCGCGGGAACGAGGCATGCTGCTGCAGCAGCGAACCGACGCGCTCGACCGGTGCTGCATCGATCAGGCCCACTTCGATCACCGCATGCGGATTGCCCATCGACACCGCGGCGAAGCGTATGCTCTCGCCCTGCAACGGCAGCAGGTACTCCTCGCGTGCATGGGCGAAGCCCACCAGCGGCACGTTGACCGGCTCGAACGCAGGCACGCCCATGGTCACAGCGAACTGGCCATCGCCCAGGGCCTTCACCGCATGACTGGCCAGCGGGCTGTCGATGACGAACTGATCCCCCTGCGCACTGCCCTCACGCACCAGCCAGGCCGCGATGCAGCGCGCGCCGTTGCCGCACTGCTCGGAGTTGGAACCGTCGGCATTCCAGATGCGGTACGACGCCACCGAGCCTTCCGCGCGCGGCGCTTCGATAGTCAGGATCTGATCGCAGCCGACGCCGGTGTGGCGGTCGGCCAGGCGCGCGGCCAGTTCAGGCGTGGGCGGCGCAGTGCCGTCACGCAGGTCGATCACTACGAAATCATTGCCCGCGCCATGCATCTTGCTGAAGCGCAGCGCCTTGGAACTGGCCTTACTCATTCCCGCCGCCCACCTTCTTCGCAGGTGCAGGCGCCGGTTGCGTGGTCGGTGCAGCCGGGTCCACGGTCGTGGCCGGCGTGGCGCTGCCCTGGGTCTCCGCCGGGGTCGCTTCAGTAGCGGGCTCGGCAACCGGTTCGACGGTTTCTTCCACCGGCACCGGCTTCTGCGGCAGTACCAGCGGGCCCTTGTTGCCGCAAGCGGCGAGGAGCAGCAGCGAGGCCGCTGCCAGCGGAATCAGGATGGCGTTTCGATGGGGGATCTTCATGCCCCGAGTATAGCCATTGGCGGCTGAGCGGTTGGTGCAGGGGATCGGGTTGCCGGCCAGCGGCCGGCACCACCGCAGGCGTTCAATCTGCAGGCGGCGGCAGCGGCCGGGTCCACAGCCAGATCGCCACCACGGTCATGCTGCCGATCGAGAACCACTTCACCCAGGCGATCGGCACGCACCACAGCATGATGCCGGCGCACACTGCCATGGTGATCGTGGCCATCCACTTGCCGTAGCGGCTGACCGCCCCGTGTGCCTGCCAGTTTGCAATGGCCGGGCCGAAGCGCGGGTGCTGCAGCAGCCAGTTGTGCAGGCGCTCGGAACCACGCGAGGCAGCCCAGGCCGAGATCAGGATGAATACGGTGGTGGGAAGGCCCGGCACGAAGATTCCGACGATACCGGTGCCCAGGCTGACGTAGGCCAGCAGCCACCACGCCCAGCGGAAACGCACCACGCGCGGTGGCGTGGCAGCATCGCGGGGTGCGGAGGGGTCGGGCTGGCTCATGGCCGCAAGGATACCGGTTCGGGATGCCAGGCAACGCCCGGCACCCCTGCACCATTACGGCTGGGCGATGCCCAGCTGCTGCAGCACGAACGCGTACGACTCGGACAGTTCACGGTAGCGCTGGAAGCGCCCCGACTTGCCGCCGTGGCCGGCTTCCATGTTGGTGCGGAACAGGATCGGGTAATGGCCGGTGTTGTCGTCACGCAGCTTGGCCACCCACTTGGCCGGCTCCCAGTACTGCACCTGCGAATCCCACAGGCCGGTGCCCACGAACAGCGCCGGGTACGCCTGCTGCTTCACGTTGTCGTAGGGCGAGTAGGACAGCATGTAGTCGTAATACTGCTTCTGCTCGGGGTTGCCCCACTCGTCGTATTCGTTGGTGGTCAGCGGAATGGTCGGGTCGAGCATGGTGGTGACCACGTCGACAAACGGTACCTGCGCCACCATCACCCGGTAGTCCTGCGGCGCCTGGTTGGCCACGGCGCCCATCAGCAGGCCACCGGCGCTGCCGCCGGACGCGGCGACGCGATCCTTCGCCGCCCAGCCCTGTGCGACCAGGCCGCGGGTGACGTCGATGAAGTCGTTGAAGGTGTTCTGCTTGTGCAGCAGTTTGCCGTTCTCGTACCAGTCGCGGCCCATCTCCTGGCCGCCACGGATATGGGCGATGGCATACACCACGCCACGATCGAGCAGGCTCACCGCGGTCTGGTTGAAGTACGGATCCATCGACATGCCGTAGCTGCCATAGGCGTACTGGAACAGCGCGCCCTTGCCATCCTTCTGGTAGCCCTTGCGGTAGACCAGCGACACCGGCACCTTCACGCCATCGCGCGCGGTGATCCAGACACGATCGGTTTCGTACTTCGACGCGTCATAGCCGATCACCGGCTGCACCTTCAGCTGACGGCGCTCACCGGTGGCGGTGTTCAGCTCGAACACGGTGGTGGGGGTGGTCATCGAGGTGTAGACGTAGCGCAGCCACGGCGTATCGGCCTCGGTGTTGTCGCCCAGGCCCATCGAGTACGCCGGCTCATCGGCCTTCACGTAGTCGCTGCGGCCATCCTTGAACAGCAGGCGGATGCGTTCCAGGCCCTCGGAACGTTCGGCGATGGCGGTGTACGCATCGAACAGCTCGAAGCCTTCGATGAAAACCGCATCGTCATGCGCGATCCAGTCCTTCCACTGTGCGCGCGAGGTCGCATCGGTCGGTGCGGTGACCAGCTTGAAGTTCTTCGCACCGTCGTTGGTGCGGATCACCCAGCGGCCGTCGTAGTGGTCAGCGTCGTACTCCACATCGCGCTGGCGCGGCGCCAGTACGGTGAACGTGGTCGGGTCGCTGGCCGGCGCGTAGCGCTCTTCCGAGGACACGGTGCTGTGCACGCCGATGGTGATGAAGCGATCATCGCGGGTACGGCCGATACCCATGTAGAAGCTGTCGTCCTTCTCTTCGTAGACGACGGTGTCGGCGCTGGCCGGGGTGCCCAGCACGTGCTTCTTCACGCGCACGGTCAACAGCGTTTCCGGATCGTTCTCGACGTACAGCACGGTGCGGTTGTCGTCGGCCCAGACCAGGTCACCGGAGCTGCCGGTGATCACATCGGGCAGCACCTTGCCGGTGGCCAGGTCCTTGAAGCGGATGGTGTACTGGCGGCGACCGACATCGTCATCGGCCCAGGCCAGCAGCTGGTTGTCCTGGCTGACTTCCATCGAGCCGACGCTGAAGTAGCCCTTGCCGGCGGCCATCGTGTTGACGTCCAGCAGGATTTCCTCGGCGGCATCCATGCCGCCCTTGCGGCGTGCGTGGATCGGGTAGTCCTGGCCGGTCTCGAAGCGGCTGTAGTACCAGTAGCCGCGCTCGCGCGCCGGCACACTGGAATCGTCCTGCTTGATGCGGCCGACGATCTCCTTGTACAGGGTGTCTTCCAGCGGCTTCAGCGGCGCCAGCAACTGGTCGGCATAGGCATTCTCGGCCTGCAGATAGGCCAGCATGTCCTTGTTCTCGCGCTTGTCGTCGCGCAGCCAGTAATAGTCGTCGTTGCGGGTCGCGCCGAACGGCGCCTTGACCACATGCGGATGCTTGGCGGCATCCGGCGGAACGGGCGGCGTGGCGGCGGTGGCAGTGGTGGTCATCAGGCTCGCAAGCAACAGGCAGAGGGTGGATTTCATGAGATAGGGGTCCTGGTGCGGTTACGCAATGGCGTCCGTGGCATAGGTAGAGTCGAGCTTGCTCGACTGACCGCAACCGCAGTCGAGCAAGCTCGACTCTACCACCGCTGCGGCGCACCCTTGCCGCCCGGCGTACCATGGGCACATGAGTACCCTGCCCCACACGCCGGGCTACAGCCGGCGCAGCCATGAAATCGCTCCGTTCCACGTGATGTCCCTGCTGGCCCGCGCGCAGGCGCTGGAACAGGCGGGCCACGATGTGATCCACCTGGAAATCGGCGAACCGGACTTCACCACGGCCGAACCGGTCGTGCGTGCCGGCCAGGCCGCATTGGCCGCCGGCCATACCCGCTACACCGCCGCACGTGGCCTGCCGGCCCTGCGCCAGGCGATCAGTGGCTTCTATCGCAGCCACTACGGGCTGGATATCGATCCCGAACGCATCCTGGTCACTCCCGGCGGCTCCGGTGCGCTGCTGCTGGCCAGCAGCCTGCTGGTCGATCCGGGCCGCCACTGGCTGCTGGCCGACCCCGGATATCCCTGCAACCGTCATTTCCTGCGCCTGGTGGAAGGCGGTGCGCAACTGGTGCCGGTCGGCCCGGACACCGCCTACCAGCTCACGCCATCGCTGGTGGAACAGCACTGGAATGCCGACAGCGTCGGCGCACTGGTGGCCTCCCCCGCCAATCCGACCGGCACCGTGCTGTCTGCCGACGAACTGGCGGCACTGTCGCAGGCCCTGCACGCGCGTGGCGGCCATCTGGTGGTGGACGAGATCTACCACGGCCTGACCTACGGCCTGGATGCACCCAGCGTGCTGCAGGTGGATGACAGCGCGTTCGTGCTGAACAGCTTCTCCAAGTATTTCGGCATGACCGGCTGGCGGCTGGGTTGGCTGGTGGCGCCGCCGGCGGCGGTGCCGGACCTGGAGAAGCTGGCGCAGAACCTGTACATCAGCGCGTCGAGCATCGCCCAGCATGCCGCACTCGCCTGCTTCAGCGAAGAATCGATGGCGATCTTCGAACAGCGCCGCGAGGCGTTCCGCCAGCGCCGTGATTTCCTGCTGCCCGCGTTGCGCGAGCTGGGTTTCCGCATCGAGGTCGAGCCGCAGGGCGCGTTCTACCTGTACGCCGATGTCAGCGCGTTCACTGACGACGCGCAGGCGTTCTGCGCGCACTTCCTGGAAACCGAGCACGTGGCGTTCACCCCGGGGCTGGATTTCGGTTTCCATCGCGCCAACCAGCATGTGCGCCTGGCCTATACCCAGGAAGTGCCGCGGCTGCAGGAGGCGGTGGCGCGGATTGCACGCGGGTTGAAGAGCTGGGGCGCCTGATCGATCTGCGCGAACGGCATCCACGCATGGCGTGGATCTACTGACCCAGCGCACGATACGTAGGTAGATCCACGCCATGCGTGGATACGTGAACCCAACGAAAAACGCCGCCCTGGGGCGGCGTTTTCCGTTCTGCTTACTTGCCGCCCAACCGCTCCCACAGGAAGCTGTAGGCCAGTGCGGACATGTGTGCGGCCTGCGCGTTGTTGGCTGCGCCGCCGTGGCCACCTTCGATGTTCTCGTAGTAGGTCACGTCCTTGCCGGCGTCGATCATCTTCGCCGCCATCTTGCGGGCATGGCCCGGGTGCACGCGGTCATCGCGGGTGGAGGTAGTGAACAGCACCGGCGGGTAGTTCTTCTTCTCGTTGAACAGATGGTACGGCGAGAAGGTCTTGATGAACTCCCAGTCGCTGGTGTCCGGGTTGCCGTATTCGGCCATCCACGAGGCACCGGCCAACAGGTGGCTGTAGCGCTTCATGTCCAGCAGCGGCACCTGCACCACCACTGCACCGAACAGTTCCGGGTACTGGGTCAGCATGTTGCCGGTCAGCAGGCCACCGTTGCTGCCACCCTGCACGCCCAGGTGCTTGGCGCTGGTGATCTTGCGCTTGACCAGATCGCGCGCCACCGCAGCCATGTCTTCATAGGCCTTGTGACGGTTCTGCTTCAGCGCTGCCTGGTGCCAGCGCGGGCCGTACTCGCCACCACCACGGATGTTGGCGACCACGTACACACCGCCCTTCTCCAGCCAGGCGCGGCCCATGCCACCGGAGTAATTCGGGGTCAGCGAGATCTCGAAGCCACCATAGCCGTACAGCAGGGTCGGGTTGGAGCCGTCCAGCTTCATCGCCTTGTCATGCACCACGAAGTACGGCACGCGGGTGCCGTCCTTGCTGGTGGCGAAGTGCTGCTCGATCACCTTGCCCTTGGCATCGAAGAAGGCCGGCATGGTCTTCAACGTTTCCGGCGCCTGGCCGATCTCGGCCAGAGCCAGCGTGGTCGGGGTCAGGTAGTCGGTGGCGGTCAGCCACACCGCATCGCTGTCGTTGCTGTCCACTGCGCCCACGGCCAGCGTGCCAAAGGCCGGCGCGCCGACGAAGCGGCTGGTCTGCCAGCCATCGGCGCCCGGGGTCAGCACCGACAGGCGGTTCTTGACGTCATCCAGCACGTTCAGCACCAGGTGGCTCTTGGTCCAGGTGGCGCTGGCCAGCGAGGTGGTCGCGGTCGGGGTGAACAGCACCTCGAAGTCGCGCTTGCCGGCCAGGAAGTCGTCCAGCTTCGTCGCCAGCAGCGAACCGGACGCGTAGGTCTTGCCGCCCACGGTCCACGGATCGCGCAGTTCCAGGGTCAGCCACTGCTTGTGCAGGCCCTTCTCGGCCGAATTCGGCGCGTCGATCTTGGTCAGCGTGCCATCGTCGCCACGCAGGTAGAGCTCGTTGTTGTAGAACGCCAGCGTGCGGCTGACCAGGTTGCGCTCGAAGCCCGGGGTGTCATCGTGCATCGCCGCGATGTACATGTCTTCCGGCTTGCCTTCGTACACCACGGTGGCCGAGGTCATCGGCGTGCCGCGCTTCCACAGCTTGGCCACGCGCGGGTAGCCGGAGGTGGTCATCGAGCCCGCACCGAAGTCGGTGTAGACGAACACGGTGTCGCGGTCGACCCAGTTGAGGCCGCCCTTGGACTCGGGACGGAAGAAGCCATCCTTGATCCAGGTCTTGTTGGCCAGGTCGAACTCACGGGTGACGTCGGCGTCGGCGCCACCGCGCGACAGCGCGATCAGGCAGCGGCTGTAATCCGGGCGCAGGCAATCGGCGCCGTGCCAGACCCAGTTCTCACCCTCGGCCTTGTTCAGCGCATCCAGGTCGAGCACGGTTTCCCACTGCGGCGAGGCCTTGCGGTACTCGGCCAGGGTGGTGCGCCGCCACAGGCCGCGCTCGTGCTGCTGGTCCTTCCAGAAGTTGTAGTAGTAGTCGCCGATCTTCTGCACGCCGGGGATCTTGGCATCGGAGTCGAGCACCTCGCGGATGCTGGTCTCCATCTGCTTGAAGGCCGGGGTCTGCGCCAGGCGCGCCTCGGACTTGGCGTTCTGTTCCTTGACCCAGGTCAGCGGCTTGTCGCCGGTGACGTCTTCGAGCCAGGCGTAGCGATCGGTGTCTTCAGCGGCCACGGCGGTCCCCACCGAGGCAGCGGTCATCATGCCGGCCAGCAGGCAGGCGGAAGCGAGTCGAGACATTGCAGCTCCAGGCAGTCATAAGCCGTGGAACGCTAGCATGGATCGCCGCGGGCGCCCCCGTGTCGAAGGTCAGGCCGCGGCGGTGGAGCCGCGACGGCCTCGCGCCGCCCCGCCGCTACGGCGACGCGCCTGTCCACCGGTACGACGCGCCAGCCGCAGCCACGACAGGCGCGGCAACGGAAAGCGCAGCAACGCCCACCAGGCCACCAGCGGCATGCCCACCAGCCACATGGGTAGCCAGCCCAGCCAGGCACTGCTGCCGCGCGCGGCCGGCCAGACCAGTACCAGCGCCATACCGGCCAGGGCCAGCTGCTGCACGCTGCGCAGCAGGCGCGGGTCGGCACGCTCGAGAATGACGCGTTCAGTTGCAGAGCGGCGGACGGAACGTGCGTTCATGGGGCTTCTCCGGTGGACAATGCAACACAGCATGGGCACCCCCCTTCTCACAGGTTGCGACACCATTGACGGATCGCGTGCACACAGTCGACCATGCGCGTGCAAGCCCACTGGAGCCCGCTCCCGCATGACTTCGATCCGCCCGCTCTGCGCCGCGCTGCTGGCCCTTTCCCTGGCCGGCCCCGCCGTGGCCGCCAGTGAGCCGCCGTCGCCCCGTAGCAGCGCCTCTGGTGCGGCTGCCCTGGACGCACCGATCGACCTGAAGCGCTTCATGGGCACCTGGTATGTGATCGGCCGCGTGCCGAACTTCATCGAACGTGGCCATGTCGCCAGCGTCAACGAGTACGAGTTGCGCGATGCGCACAAGGTCGGCATCACCTACCGCTACCGTGATGGCTTCGGCGAACCGCTGCAGGAAGTGCGTGCCCGCGCCAGCGTCGACCCGGACAGCGGCAACCACGGCTGGCGCACCTGGTTCTACCGTGTCGTGCCTACGCATTCGAGGGTGCTGGAAGTAGCGCCGGATTACTCGTGGGCGCTGATCGGCTACCCGGGCCGCGAAATGGCCTGGATCTTCTCGCGTACGCCGGACATGGACAAAGCCCTGTACAAGGAGCTGGCCGAGCGCCTGCGTGACGAGTACGGCGTGAACACCGACAAGCTCAAGCGCGTGCCGCAGCACCCGGAGCAGGTCGGCAAGCTGGGCTACGAAGTACCGAACGTGCGTTGATTGCAGGTGGGATTGCCGGCCAGCGGCCGGCACTACCGTTTCCAGGCAATGGGGTAGAGCCGGCCGCTGGCCGGCTGCCGCGATGCACCGGGCGACGCCGGGGGCAGCGCCCCGGCGCCTCGTCATTTGCGGCTGTAATGCGCGACCAGGCGGTCGCCGAGCATCTGCAGCAACTGCACCAGGATCAGCAGCAGGACCACGGTGACCAGGGCCACGTCGGTGTGCGAGCGCTGGTAGCCATCGCGGAACGCCAGGTCGCCGAGGCCGCCGGAGCCGATCGCACCGCCCATTGCGGTGAAACCAATCAGCGCCACGGTGGTGACCGTCGCACCGGCGATCAGGCCGGGGCGCGCCTCGGGCAGCAGCACGCGGGTGACCAGCTGCCAGGTGGTGGCACCCATCGACTGGGTCGCCTCGATCACGCCCCGGTCGACTTCACGCAGCGCGGTCTCGACCAGGCGCGCATAGAACGGTGCTGCGCCTATCACCAGCGGCACGATCGCACCCCGCACGCCCAGCGACGTCCCCATCAGGAACAGCGTGACCGGAATCAGCACGATCATCAGGATGATGAAAGGCACTGAACGCAGCAGGTTCACCACCAACGCCAGCACGCCGTAGGCGAACGGACGGCGCTTCATCTGCGGTGCGCCGAACAGGTACAGCAGAACGCCCAGGGGCAGGCCGATGGCCAGGGTCAGCGGCAGCGAACCCAGCAGCATCAGCAGGGTGTCGATGGTGGCCTGGCCGATGTCGGCCCACTTGCCCGCATCCAGGTGGCGGAAGAAGCCGCCGGCAGTAGCGATGATCATCGACGCAGTTCCTCAACATGCACGCCGGCGGCGACGAACGCGGCCTGCGCGGCGGACTGGTCACCGCCCACCAGGGCGACCACCAGCTGGCCATACGGGGTGTCCTTGATCCGGTCGATACGGCCGGACAGGATGTTGTAGTCGACCCCGGTCTCCCGCGCGACACTGCCGAGCAGGGGTTCGTAGGTGTCTCCGCCGAGGAAGGTCAGCCGCACGATGCGGCCACCGACGGCATCGAAATCACGATGCAGCGCGCCTTCATCCACGTGCTCCGATTCGCTGACGAAACGGCGCGTGGTCGGGTGCTGCGGATGCAGGAACACCCGGGTGACCGGCCCGGTCTCGACCATCTGGCCGGCGTCGAGCACGGCGACACGGTCGCAGACACGGCGGATCACATCCATCTCGTGGGTGATCAGCACGATGGTCAGGCCCAGCTCGCGGTTGATCTTCGACAGCAGCGACAGCACCGAGGCCGTGGTCTGCGGATCCAGCGCACTGGTGGCCTCGTCGCACAGCAGGATCTGCGGGCGGGTCGCCAGCGCACGGGCGATGCCGACGCGCTGCTTCTGCCCACCGGACAGCTGTGCCGGGTACTTCTGCGCGTGCGCCTCCAGGCCCACGGTCTGCAGCAGCTCGGCCACGCGTGCATCGATCTCTGCCTTCGGCGTGCCCGCCAGCTCCAGCGGGAAGGCAACGTTGCCGGCCACCGTGCGCGAAGACAACAGGTTGAAGTGCTGGAAGATCATGCCGATGCGCCGGCGCAGCGCGCGCAGGCCGTCCGCATCCAGTGCGGTGACATCCTCGCCACCGATCAGCAGGCGACCACCGCTGGGCTCTTCCAGGCGGTTGATCATGCGGATCAGGGTCGACTTGCCGGCGCCGGAATGGCCGATGATGCCGAATACCTCACCGGCCTCGATGGTCAGGTCCAGCGGCTGCAGCGCGCTGACTGCGCGGCCGGCAACGGCATAGGATTTGTGCAGGCGCTGGAACTCGATCACGGGCGTGGCTCACCGGCTGGGTGACGGAAGGGGGCGTGCAGCCTACCAGCGCAGGCGGTCGCGCGCCCGCGCCATGGGCCAGAATGTTATTCCTTTTGGTTCTAAGCAGCGTGTACCGGGGATGACGGTGGGGGTCGGTAGAGTCGAGCTTGCTCGACTGCTTTTCGTCCGGCCACCGAAGCAGTCGAGATCCTATGTTCGTGGTCAAGCCTGCTGGAAGCAGGCTTGACCCACCTTCAGCATCGCCGGATCGAAGTCCCGGCCGCTTTTGAAGACACCCCAGGCGATCCTGGCCAGCTTTCTGGCCAGGATGTTGAAGACGGCGGTGCTGGGGTGACCGCGTTTTGACAGCTCGTCGTAGAGCGGTTGCCCCCGACGACACCGCTTGAGCCCCATGGCGGCCATGTAGAGCATCTGGCGCAGCACTGGCGCGCCCTGTTTGGACAGCCGACGCCGTCCCGTTCTGCCGCCAGACTCGTTGGGCCGGGGATCCAGGCCGGTGCAGGCGATCCACGCGTTGGCGTTGGCCAACGGCCAGCGCGTCATGTAGTAAATCAGGTGAGCGGCGACGGCGGGGCCGATACCAGGGATGGTCAACAGGCGCTTGTAGAGCGTGCCATGCTCTCCATCGCGACCCAAGCGCTGCAGTTCGCTTTCCAGCTCGGACAGCGTCCCAGCCAGAGCGCAGAACAGATCTGACAGCTCCCCGGGGGCACTTTTGCTTACCCCGAAGGATTGCTCCAGGCGCGCGCGTGTCTTTACCAGCGTCTGCCGCTTGCGCAGCAAATCGTGCATCTGCTGCTGCTCGTCGGTACGCGGTACGTATTCACGCAGGCGATCGTTCTCCTTCTTCACGTACCGGGCGATCGCTTCGGCGTCCATGGCGTCCGTCTTGCCACGCGAGCCCGTCGCCCGGCCGTAGTGCTTGATCAGACGTGGATTGATCACATAGACAACGTGGCCTGCCTGGCCAGCCATCCGAGCCAACAACTCGTAGTACCGCCCCGTCGCCTCCATGCCAATCCGGCATCGCTGGGGCAAGGTGTTGAGCCACTGGGCTATGCCGGCCCGGGTGTTGGCGATCCTGTCGCCGGCCTTGCGGTCGGCCACTGCCGGTACGAACTCCTTGGAGTCCACGTCCACGCCAATATCGAGAGAATCAGACATTTGTACGGCTCCCAGCTATCTTTAAGGGGCTGGGGTGGTACCGCACCGACGTTAGCTTGCCTACATCGACGATCCCCTTTGGGGGCCGTACGATCCTTTATCGACGTTCGTGTGCGGGATGGGGATCGCTCGACTCGTCTGTCGGCTAGTATCCGCAGATGCATGCTTGACGGTCCCTCCACCCTGGCTCCTACATACCGCGTAGGAGCCGGGAGGAACATACAAGCAAGCTCGACTCTACGGATGATCCAGCGGCTTCGGCGGTTCCTGCCGGTTCACCCGCTCACGGTGCAGCAGGTACAGCCCCGAGGCGACGATGATCGCCGCGCCCACCCAGGTATAGCTGTCCGGCAGCTGGCCCCAGAAGGCCAGGTCCCAGCCGATCACCCACACCAGGCCGCTGTACTCCAACGGCGCGATCATCGACGCCTCGCCCAGCTGGAAGGCCTTGGTCAGGGCGATCTGGCCCAGCGCCCCAGCCAGTCCCATGCCGGCGATCAGCGGCGCATGCGCCAGCTGCAGCGGCACCCAGCCCGGAATCGCCAGCAGGCCGGCGCCGATGGCCATGATCACCAGGAACCAGACCACCATCGACTGTGAGGTATCGGTGCGGGTCAGCAGGCTGACCGTGATCGCCGCCACGGCATACGCGGTGGCCGCGGCCAGCACCATCAGCCCCGGCACCGAAATGAAGCCGTCCACGCCCGGCCGCAGCACCACCAGCACGCCGACCAGGCCGATGCCGATGGCCACCCAGCGCCGTGGCCCGACCCGCTCGCCCAGCAGCGGCACCGACAATGCGGCGATCAGCAGCGGGGCGACGAAATAGATGGTGTAGGCGGTGGACAGCGGCAGGTCGCGCAGGGCGAACACGAAGCAGCCGATCATCGCCATGCCCAGCGCGCCACGCAGCAGGTGCAGCCCCCAGCGACGCGGGATCAGCGAGCGCGGGCCGGCGCTGGCCAGCACCCAGACCAGCACGAACGGCAACGAGGCCGCGCCGCGCAGGAAGGTCACTTCCAAGGTCGGATAGCTGGCCGACAGCTGCTTCATGCCAGCGTCCATCAGCGAGAAACAGGCGACCGCAGCGACCATCCAGGCCACCGCACGCGAAGGGGAGCGTTGCACGTTCATGGCCCATTATCGCCGACAGCACCGGTTTGTAGAGTCGAGCTTGCTCGACTGGCCGTTTTGTAGAGTCGAGCTTGCTCGACTGCTCTTCACAAAGCCGCCGAGCATGGCTCGGCGCTACAAGGGAGGGAGCGAGTCGAGCTTGGCTCGACTCTACAGAAAGCGGGCATGCGGGCCGGCGCGATAGAATGGCCACCACTGAATCCTGCGGAGCATCGCCCATGCCTTCCTTCGACGTCGTGTCCGAAGTCGACACCCACGAGCTGACCAACGCCATCGACCAGGCCAACCGCGAACTGGCCACCCGCTTCGACTTCAAGGGCGTGGACGCCAAGTTCGAACGCGATGGCGATGTCATCAACCAGACGGCGCCGACCGAGTTCCAGCTCAAGCAGATGAACGACATCCTGCGCGCACGCCTGGCCGCGCGCGGCATCGACGTGCTCAGCCTGGAGTTCGGCGACATCGAAACCAACCTGGCCCAGGCCCGGCAGAAGATCACCGTCAAGCAGGGCATCGAGCAGAAGATCGCCAAGAAGATCGCGGCGGCACTGAAGGACGCCAAGCTGAAGGTGGAAAGCCAGATCAACGGCGACAAGCTGCGCGTGCAGGGCAAGAAGCGCGACGATCTGCAGGACGCCATCGCCGTGCTCAAGGCCGGCAAGTTCGAACTGCCGCTGCAGTTCAACAACTTCCGCGACTGATGCCCCCGCCGGGCCCTGCCCGGTGGACTACGCGGTCAATCGCGCAGCAGCTTGTACAGCGTGGTACGCGAGATTCCCAACTGGCGTGCGGCCAGGCTGAGGTTGCCGTCAGCGGCCAGGGCCGCGCGACGCGCGGCCTCACGCTGCTGGTCACGCAGCAGCGGCGCGCCTGGATCTGCCGGGGTGCTCCGCACAGTAGACCGGTGCGCCGCGCCCCGCGGCCCCTGCAGACGCTGCAGGTAGACCGCACTGCCCTCGCCCAGCCGGACCCGATGCGCTGCGCCCGGTTGCAGCAGCCGACGCCGTTGCGCCGCACTGGCACCGGCAAACAGCGCTTCCAGACCCAGCAGCGGCAACGGCCCGCGCCGTGGCAGGCCCAGCAGACGCCGTGCAACGCGGTTGGCTGCACGCAGCTGGCCATCCTCCTGCACCGCCAGCAGCCCCTGCAGCGGTGACGCCAGCCAGCGCGGATCATGTTGCACGGCCAGCAGGTGCACGTCAGTGAGGCTGTGGAACAAGCGATTTTCGCTGGCCAGCGCAGCCTGCCGGAAATAGCCCTGCAGCAGCGCGGGATCGCGCTCGCCAAGACCGGTGATGTCGATCACTCCGCAGACCCGACCGTCGAGATCGTGCAGTGGCTCGCTCAGGCAGAACACCGGCGCGAACCGCTGCAGGTAGTGTTCGTTGCCGCGCACCAGTGCCGGCACATCGTCGGCCAGGCTGACCGCTGGCGCGGTGGTGCCGATCTCGGTCTCGCCCAGCTGTCGCCCGACCTGGATCGGCCGCAGCAAGGGAGCATCTTCCAGCCCGTGGGCCTGCTGCGCGATCACCAGGCCGTCGCGGTTGGCGCAGAACATCGTCCAGCCACGCCCACCGAAGGCCGCCCAGAGCTGTTCCAGCTCCGGCTGCACGCAACGCGCCAGGCGCCGGTCATCGGGATGGGACAGATGGCGGCCATCGCCCAGCAGCGGCCGATAGTCCGGCTCCTGCCCCGGCTGCAGGCCCGCCGCGCGCGAACGCAGCCATGACTGCTGCAGCGGCAGCGGCAACACGCCCAATGAGCGCGCATCGCCGTCGGCGAAAGCGGCACGTGCCGCCACCAGTTGTTGCTGCCCGACTGTCGTGGCCATCATGGACGCAGCGTACACCCGCCAGCGGCAACGCCATGTTACGTCTCGGCAACGGAGCGTTTCCGTTTCAAGACGCGTTCAAACAAAGGGGCAGAGCCGTTATGGAAAACGGATCTGCCCCATGCAGGCCAGCGGCCGGCACTACCAACAAGGGAAACTACGCCGCGATGCGCAGCACCGGCTTCAGGGTGATGCCACGGGTGCTGTCTTCGGCCGCCTGGTTGATCTGTTCCAGCGGATAGAACTTCACCAGTTTGTCGAACGGGAAGCGTCCCTGCTGGAACAGGGTCACCAGCTGCGGAATGAACACCTGCGGCACACTGTCGCCCTCGACGATGCCGCGGATGCTGCGACCGCCGAGCAGCAGGTTGTTCACATCGAAACTGGCGGTGGTGCCCAGCTTCGGCGCACCGACCACGCCCATCATGCCCAGCCCACCCAGCGCCTCGACGCCAGCGGACAGCACGTCCGGACGACCGGTCGATTCCAGCGCGAAGTCAGCACCCCCACCCGTGATCGCACGCACCGCCTCGACCACATCGGTCTCCCGGCTGTTGACCACGTGGGTGGCCCCCAGCTCCAGAGCAAGCTCCAGGCGCGAAGGCACCACGTCGATGGCAATGATGGTGGTGGCCCCGGCCACCCTGGCCGCCATCACCGCGCTCAGGCCCACCGCACCGGCACCATAGCTTGCAAAGCTGCTGCCCGACCGCACCTGCAGCGAGTTGAGCACCGCACCGGCACCGGTCTGGATGCCGCACCCCAGCGGGCCCAGCAGTTCCAGTGGTGCGTCATCAGGCACCTTGATCGCATTGATCTCGCGGGCCAGCGCGTAGGTGGCAAACGAGGATTGGGCGAAGAAATGATCGTGCAGCGGCTGGCCCTGCGCATCGGTGATCGCGGTATGGCCGTGGCCATCATCGCCACCGAAGTTCAGGGCGAAGAAATCCCTGCAGTAAGCACCGTGTCCCCCCCGGCAGGGATTGCAGTGACCACAGGCGCCGTAGGTCAGCACCACGTGATCCCCCGCCTTGAGGTCGCGCACGTTCGGGCCAACCGCTTCGACGATGCCCGCCCCCTCATGGCCCAGCACCGCCGGCAGCGGCACCGGATAGTACTGATCGCGCACGATCAGGTCGGTATGGCACAGGCCGGTGGCCACCACCTTCACCAGCACCTCGTCGTCCTGCGGACCGCGCAGCGTCGCCTGCTCGATGACGAAGGGCTGCTCCTTGCCGCGTACCACGGCGGCGGTGATCTCACGCGTTGCGTTGTTGTCGTTCATCGTGATGGCTCCTTCGATCAGATCGGGTAAGCGGGCGCTTCGCCCTTGACGGTCAACCACTGCCACTGGGTGAACTCCTCGCCGTTGGCCGGGCCACCGATGCTGGTGCCGTTGCCGGACGCGCCGACGCCGCCGAAGGGGTTGATCACCTCGTCATTCACGGTCTGGTCGTTGATGTGCAGCAGACCGGTACGCAGGCGCTCGCCGATCTTCAGCGCGCGGCCGACGTTGCTGGACACGATCGCCATCGACAGCCCGTACTCGCTGTCGTTGGCCAGGCGCACGGCTTCGTCGTCATCGTCGAACGGCACCACCACCGCTACCGGCGCGAAGATTTCCTCGCTGAAGGCCGGATTGTCGGCCGCAACGTTGCCGAGCACGGTGGGTGCGAAGAACAGCTCCCGGTGCGTGCCGCCCGCTTCCAGCGTGGCACCGGCCTGCACCGCCTGCTCGACCACGCGTGCAGCATGGTCGCGCTGGCCAGCATTGATCAGCGGGCCGATCGCCACGTCCTCACGTGCCGGGTCGCCTACCTTCAGCGCGTTGGCCTTGGCCACCAGTTTCTGCAGGAACGTGTCGTGGATCTTCCGGTGCACCAGCACGCGGCCGGTCGCCATGCAGATCTGGCCCTGGTGCAGGTAGACGCCCCACGCGGTGTTGGCCACCGCCAGGTCCAGGTCCGCATCGTCCAGGATGATCAACGAATTCTTGCCACCCAACTCCAGCGAAACCTTTTTCAGGTGCTTGCCCGCCGCTTCGCCCACCTTGCGCCCGGCGGCGGTGGAACCGGTGAACTGGATCATCGCCACGTGCGGGTCACTGGTCAGCGCGGCCCCGGCCGCACCGTCACCCGGCAGCATGTGCAGCACGCCCGCCGGCAGGCCGGCCTGCTCGAACAAGCGCGCGATCACCGCGCCACCACACACTGCCGTACGCGGGTCCGGCTTGAGAACCACAGCGTTGCCCAGCGCGATCGCCGGGGCCACCGCACGCATCGCCAGGTAGAGCGGGAAGTTGAACGGCGAAATGACCCCGACCACACCCAGCGGGCGGCGCCGCGCCAGATTCAGCTTGCCCGGCTCGGAGGGCAGGATCTCACCCGTGCTGCGCGACGGCAGTGCGGCGGCCTCGTGCAGCGCCTTGATCGTCACCTTGGCCTCGAAGCCGGCCTTCAGGCGGGTCGAGCCGCTTTCGCGCACCAGCCACTCGACCAGGGTGTCGATGTTCTCTTCGGCCAGACGCGCGGCCTTGCGCAGCACGTCGGCACGCTGTTCGTAGGGCGCCGCCGCCCAAGCCTGCTGCGCCTGTGCCGCGGCAGCCGCCGAACGCGCGATCTGCGCCGGGTCGGCCAGGCCGATCTCGCCCAGCTCCCGGCCAGTGGCCGGTTCAATCACCGGGTGCCGTTGCGGGGCAGCCTGCCAGTGGCCATCAAAGAAGGCGCCGGCCCAGAGGGCGTCCGGCAGCCACGGGGAAGATGCAGTCATGGGTGTCCTCCTGTGTCGTGCATCCATTCCACGCCCGTCGCCCCGGACTGGCAATCGGCCATCCATCGGTAACGCGCAACGGTTTGAATCTTCAGGAATTTCCAGCTTCGCCACTGTCCAGTTCCTGCACAGTGGACAGCGCAGCACCGGCACACTGCCTACAATGGCGGCCCCGCCAGCCCACGTGCCCGCCATGACCGATTCCCACCTGCCCACCGATGACCCGATCGCCGCCACCCGCCTGTGGCTGGAGCGCATCGTCATCGGCCTGAACCTGTGCCCGTTCGCCAAGGCGGTGTACGTGAAGGACCAGGTCCGCATCGTGCTCAGCGATGCGACCACGCCGGAAGCGCTGGTTGAACAGCTGGCCGAGGAGCTGGTGCTGCTGCGCGATACGCCGGCCGAGCAGATCGACACGACGCTGATCGTGCATCCGCAGGTGCTGACCGATTTCCTCGACTACAACGATTTCCTCGACAACGCCGATGCGGCGATCGAGGCACTGGACCTGCAGGGCATCCTGCAGGTGGCCAGCTTCCACCCGGACTACCAGTTCGATGGAGTGGCCGCGGACGACGCCAGCAACTACACCAACCGCGCACCCTTCCCCACCCTGCACCTGCTGCGCGAAGACAGCGTGGCACGCGCGGTGGATGTCTATCCGGACCCGGACGTGATCGTCGAGCGCAACATCCAGACCCTGGACCGCATCGGTGTGGACGGCTGGCATCGCCGCCTGCGCGGCGAAGACCTGACGTGAGCACGGTGCCGCCGATCGCCGCATGGCCGGCCGCGCCACTGTCGGGCAAGGTTGTGCTGGTCACCGGCGGTGCCAACGGCATCGGCCGTGGTATTGCCCAGGCCGTACTTGGTGCCGGTGGACGCGTGCTGATCGGCGACCTGGACGTGGAGGCCGGAGAAGCGTGTCTGGCGGAATGGCAGCGCGGCGAGGATGCCGCGTTCCAGCGCCTGGACATCACCGACGAAGCGAGCGTGCGCGACTTCATCGCCGTGGCCCTGCAGCGTTTCGGCCGTATCGACGGACTGGTGAACAACGCGGGCATCGCCGGTCCACACGGCACAGAGTTGCAGGATATGGACTGGGACGAGTGGCAGCGCCGGCTGTCGTCACTGCACGGTGCATTCCTGTGCAGCAAGCACACGTTGCCAGCACTGATCGCCAGCGCCGCCGGTGCGATCATCAACATCGCCTCCACCCGCGCCTGGCAATCCGAAGCACACAGCGAAGCCTACGCGGCAGCCAAGGGTGGGCTGGTGGCCTTCACCCATGCACTTGCGATCAGCGCCGGCCCGGCGGTGCGGGTGAACAGCATCAGCCCCGGCTGGATCGGCACCACTGCGTGGCAGGCACCCTCACGGCGCCACGCGCCGGAATACTCAGCCATCGACCATGCGCAACACCCGGTCGGCCGGGTCGGCCGCCCCGAAGACATCGGTGCACTGGCGGTGTACCTGCTGTCGTCGCTGTCCGGTTTCACCACCGGCCAGGACTTCATCGTGGACGGCGGCATGACCAGGAAGATGATCTACGCCGAATGACCCCAAGGCGCGACGCCCGGTAGAGGCCAACCTTGGTTGGCCTGGGCTTTTCGCCAACCAAGGTTGGCGCCTACCAAGGCGTTACGCCATGTCCGAACATTCCGGTAGATCCACGCCATGCGTGGATCGCGGTAACGTGCCAACCAAGGTTGGCACCTACCAAACACTTTACGCCATGCCCGAGTGGCGCAGCAGCGCGTCGATCTGCGGTGCGCGGCCGCGGAAGGCCTTGAAGTTCTCCGCCGCCGGGCGGCTGCCACCGCGCGACAGGATCTCTTCGCGGAAGCGCGCGCCGGTTTCAGCCAGCGCCTGCGGCGCCTCCTCGAACGCCGCATAGGCATCGGCGCTCAGCACCTCGGCCCACTTGTAGCTGTAGTAACCGGCTGCGTAGCCGCCGGCGAAGATGTGGCTGAACTGATGCGGGAAGCGATTCCAGACCGGCGGATGGTTCACTGCCACTTCCGCACGCACGCGGTCGAGCAGTGCCAGCACGCTGTCCTGTGCCGGTTCGAACTGGCTGTGCAGCAGCATGTCGAAGAGACCGAACTCCAGCTGGCGAACGGTGGCCATGCCGCTGTGGAAGTTGCGTGCAGCCAGCATGCGCTCGTACAGCGCGCGCGGCAGCGGCTCACCCGTTTCAACATGCGCGGTCATGCCCTGCAGGTGGTCCCATTCCCAGCAGAAGTTCTCCATGAACTGGCTGGGCAGCTCCACCGCGTCCCATTCCACGCCGTTGATGCCGGCCACACCCAGTTCGCCGATGCGGGTCAGCAGCTGGTGCAGGCCGTGGCCCATCTCATGGAACAACGTGGTTACTTCGTTGTGGCTGAAGGTCGCCGGCTTGCCGTTGGCACCACGGCCGAAGTTGCACACCAGGTAGACCAGCGGCGTCTGCACGCTGCCGTCGGCACGCTCGCGGCGGTTACGGCAATCATCCATCCACGCGCCACCGCGCTTGCCTTCGCGCGCGTACAGGTCCAGGTAGAACTGGCCCACCAGCGCACCCTGCGCATCGACCAGGCGGAAGAAGCGCACATCCTCGTGCCACACCGGCGCGCTGTCCTCCTGCACGCGCAGGCCGTACAGCTGCTCGATCACCGAGAACAGGCCGCCCAGCACCTTCGGTTCGGTGAAGTACTGCTTCACTTCCTGTTCGGAATAGCTGTAACGCGCCTGCTTCAGGCGATCGGCAGCGAATGCCAGGTCCCAGGCCTGCAGGCTGTCGATACCGAGTTGCTCGCGTGCGAACTGTTCCAGTTCAGCACGATCCTTGGCCGCGAACGGCTTGGCGCGCGAGGCCAGGTCACGCAGGAAACCGAGCACCTCGGCCGGGTCCTGCGCCATCTTGGTCGCCACCGAATAATCACCATACGAACCGAAGCCGAGCAGTGCGGCGAGTTCCGCGCGCAGGGCGAGGATGCGGTCGATGTTGCCGCTGTTGTCCAGCGTGTCATCGCCGAATTCGGACGCACGCTGTGCGCTGGCACGGTACAGGATCTCGCGCAGGTCGCGGTCCTCACCCCAGGTCTGCACCGGCAGGTAGCACGGCATCTGCAGGGTCAGTTTCCAGCCAGACTTGCCGTCCTTCTGTGCTGCGGCATGCGCGGCGGCCTTCACGTCTTCCGGCAGGCCCTTCAATCGCGCTTCGTCCTCGACGATCAGCGACCAGGCATCGGTAGCGTCAAGAACGTTCTGCGAGAACTTCGCCGACAGCGCCGACAGTTCTTCCTTGATCGCCGCGAAGCGCTGCTGCGCCTCCGGCGCCAGCTCGGCGCCGCCGAGGCGGAAGTCACGCAGCGTGTTGTCCAGCACCTTGCGCTGGGCCTCGTCGAAGCGCGCCGCCTCGGTGCTGGCGGCCAGCGTCTGGTACTGCCGGTACAACGCCAGGTTCTGGCTGAGCGCGCTGGCGAAGCGGGTCACCCGCGGCAGGTTGCTGTTGTAGGCCTCGCGCAGTTCCGGGGTGTTGACCACGCCCTGCAGGTGGCCGACCAGGCCCCAGGCGCGCCACAGGCGCTCGGTGGCGTCATCCAGCGGGGCCACAAAGGTCTCCCAGCGCACCGGCTGCACCTGCTCGGCCGCGCTGACGGCGGCTTCGGCCTCGGCCAGCAGCACGTCCAGCGCCGGCGCCACGTGCTCGGGGCGGATCGCCTCGAAGCGCGGCAGGCCGGAAAAATCGAGCAGGGGGTTGGCAACGGTCACGGCAGATCTCCAGGGAACGGGCCCGGCGGGCGGGCAGCTTGGTAGATATGGCGCTGGCAGGCGTGGCTGACAAGGGGGCGCGGCATTCACATCGGCCTTACGGTCACGCATCGAAGCTCTGGCTGCGGGGGAGTCCGCAGCGGTACGCACCGAACGAGGCCCTACATGGAAGGTCTGGCTGCAGTTGCATCCGCCTCACCGGCCCGGTCACTGGCATTGTCCGCCAGCCCGGCCGAACTGACCTGGATCGCCGCATTGTGCGATGCCGGCGACGACGCCCCGCGTCACCTGCATCAACTGCAGGCAGTGCTGCAGCAGGGCGGCACCTTCAACGATGCCCAGGAGTGGTACCCGTTCGAGGTGATCGAACGTGGCGCCAGCCAGCTACGGCTGGGCCATGAGCGCGAGTTCGTGATCTGCGTGCTGCTGTGGCTGCAGGCGCTGGCCCAGGGCCGTGCCAGCATTCTGGACCCAAGCCTGCATCTGGATGATCGCGCGATGGACATCGAGGCCTTGCCCGATGCGCTGCGAGATGCAGTGCTGGATGCGTTCACCGCGGCGGGGTATTGATCGGGGTACGACACACCGCTGCGCTCGCCGGGCATGGCCCGGCGGAAACGCCTGCCGGCTACAACGCTTCCAGGCTGCACCACGGCAGTTCGGGCAGTCCCTGCCCAGCCACCGCCGCTGCCAGCTGTGCATCGGCGCCGTCGACATCGATGCCCTGGCGCGCGTACCACGCCGGGTCGTAATAGCTCTGCGCGTAGCGCTCGCCACTGTCGCACAGGATGCTGACAATGCTGCCCTGGTGGCCCGCGTCTCGCATCCACTGCGCGGCCTGCAGCACACCGATGAAGTTGGTGCCGGTGGAGCCACCCACGCGTCGACCGAGCTGGCGGCTGACATGGCGCATCGCGGCCAGGCTCAGTGCATCGGGCACCTTCACCATTGCATCGACGCTGGTCGGGATGAAGCTCGGCTCCACCCGCGGCCGGCCGATGCCTTCCACGCGCGAACCACCGCTGCAGGTCAGGCCCCGCCAGTCCTGCTCGCCGGCCACGGCAGCCTGGTAGCCATCAAAGAACACCGACACTTCCGGGTCCGCGCACAGGATGCGGGTGTCATGCCGGCGGTAGCTGACATAGCGGCCCAGCGTCGCTGCGGTACCGCCGGTACCGGGGCTGCACACGATCCACTCCGGAACCGGGCTGGGCTCCTCGGCCATCTGCTTGAAGATGGATTCGGCGATGTTGTTGTTGGCGCGCCAGTCGGTAGCGCGCTCGGCATAGGTGAACTGGTCCATGAAGTGGCCGCCGGTTTCGCGGGCCAGCTTCTCCGATTCACCGTTGAGTTCACAGGCACGCTCGACCAGGTGACAGCGGCCCCCGTGGAACTCGATCGCGGCGATCTTTTCCGGCGAAGTGGTCGCCGGGATCACCGCAATGAACGGCAGGCCGAGCAGACGCGCGAAATAGGCTTCGGAGACGGCGGTCGAGCCGCTGGAGGCCTCGATCACCGGCCGTCCTTCGCGCAGCCAGCCGTTGGTCAACGCATACAGGAACAGCGAGCGCGCCAGCCGGTGCTTGAGGCTGCCGGTGGGATGGCTCGATTCATCCTTCAAGTACACATCGATGCCCGCGAACCCGGGCAGCGCCAGCGGGATAAGGTGGGTATCGGCGGAACGGTTGAAATCGGCTTCGATCTTGCGGATGGCGGCAGCCACCCATTCACGCTGCGACATGGCGGGCAATGCTCAGAACGGAACGGTGCGATCCGCCCATTGTACGTCGCGGTGCCGTCAGGTGACGGCCGGTAGAATGGCCCCATCCGGCCAGCAACGGCCCTGTCTGAAGGACCTCCCCCATGACCATTCCCGCCCTGCGCGATGTCCCCGGCGTCGCCGCCCAGGCCCCGGCCGAGACCACCGGCTTCGTGTTCAACCACACCATGCTGCGGGTGAAGGACATCACCGCCTCGCTGGACTTCTACACCCGCGTGCTCGGCTACCAGCTGATCGACAAGCGCGACTTCGCCGAAGCCCAGTTCAGCCTGTACTTCCTGGCCTACGTGCAGGCCGGCGCGGTGGTGCCGGAAGACGACAGCCAGCGCCGCGTGTGGATGGCCGGCCTGCCGGGCGTGCTGGAACTGACCCATAACCACGGCACCGAAACCCAGGACGGCGCGGTCTACCACGACGGCAACAGCGACCCGCGCGGCTTCGGCCACATCTGCGTGTCCGTGCCGGACATCGAAGCCGCCTGCCAGCGCTTCGAGGACCTGGGCGTGACCTTCCAGAAGCGCCTGACCGACGGCCGCATGAAGAACCTGGCCTTCATCAAGGACCCGGACGGCTACTGGGTCGAGATCATCGCCAACGTCTGACCCAAAAAGGGGACGGAGGGGATTAAGTCGTTTCTGGCACTATTGGCTGGAAGCGACTTAATCCCCTCCGTCCCCTTTTTTGCGAGGTTCGTATGGAAACGATGGAACTGCACCGCGGGCGCTTGATCGACCATCTGCAGCTGGTGGTGCGTGACCTGGCAGCCAGCCGGCGCTTCTACCAGGCGGTGTTCGATACGATCGGCATCCCGATCGCCGGCGAAGGCGAGGATTACTTCTGGGCCGATGAGCTGTTCATTTCCAGCGCCAGCAGCGAGGCCGCCGCCGGCCAGCTGACCGGGCGCCACCATCTGGCCTTCCAGGCACGCGACAGCGCCACCGTCGATGCCTTCCATACCGCCGCGATCGCCGCCGGCGGCACCGACAACGGCGCGCCGGGTGAACGCCCTTACCACCCGGGCTACTACGGCGCGTTCGTGCTCGACCCGGATGGCAACAACATCGAAGTGGTCTATCACGGTCCGGCGAACTACAGCGCCGATTCGGTGAAGGTCACTTTCTGATATCACCGAAGCCGTGAACGAAGAAGCCGGGCAATGCCCGGCTTCTCTGCATCCAAGGGTCCAGCCCTCAGTGGGCGGCCATGTAGATGTCCTGCAGTACGGCCTTTTCCAGCTCCAGCTCGCCCAGCAGGTTCTTCACGATGTCACCCAGGCTGAGGATGCCAACCAGTCGGGTGCCTTCGGTGACCATCAGATGACGGCGCCGCGAGTATGTCATCAGCGACATGGCCTGCTTCAGGGTCGCTTCCGGCGCAATGCCTTCCAGGCCGGTGGACGGCAGGCTGGAAATCACCCGGCGGCCGGCCTGCGGGCCGTCGTCGGCCAGGGTGCGCACGATGTCCTTCTCGGAAATGATGCCGACCGGGGCATCGTCCTTCATCACCACCAGCGCAGCGATCTTGTTCGCGCTCATCTTGTGGGCGGCGGCACCGATGGTGTCTTCGGCGTCGATGGTGATGACAGCCTCTTTCTTGGATTGCAGGAGTTCGCGGACGTTCATTCTTGTTTCCTGGTGCAGGTCACTGAAGTCAAAAAAGTGTGCTCTTCCGATACGCCCCCTCCCCGGGAACAGACCTTTCAGCGCACGTCTGGCGCACCCGGCTGCCGGTGGAAATGGATCGGCAGACGACGTGCTGCAACGCGAACGAGGTGGGTTCAACCGCTCAACCCGGCCCTCGGTCAAATCGATTCTACGACTGCGACCATCGGTCACTACCGGCATCGATAGGACAGTTCGTCGTGGGAACCAACTGACGATCCAGAGAATGGCACCGCGGCTGAAACCGCCGCTGAATACAGGCGATGTCGCGCATTAAAGATTGATTGCCTGCTGCCGACGGCGGACAGAACACCCGGTGGCTGTCCCACTTGTGGTCCGGCCGGCGGAGCATCTCGCCCCGCCGGCCACCTTCCCCTACTTCGAGCAACGACCGTTCTGGGCCATTTTCAGTTGCATCACCTGGCTGCGGCCTTCAGCTTCCGGCACCACCGTCAACTTGGCGCCGCCTACGAAAACGCCCATCTTGATCGACTGCTGGATGAAGTAGTTGCGACCGGCTTCGGTAAATAGCTTGATGTCGTTGGGCGAGAACTCCGACTCAGTGGAGATCACATGCTCCTTGTCACCCGTGACCTGGGTATAGAAGAACACCTTGTCGGCGGTTTCGCCCAAGCACTCTCCGTCGATCAGGACGTCTTTTTTCAGTGCCTTGCCGACGAAGCTGTTGCGGAACACATACACACCGGACTTGCCGTCCTGCGGTGCCGGGAAGGTCTTCGCCGTATCAACCACGCTCTTCTCGGTCATAGGCACAGTCGCGCAACCGGACAGCGCACTGATTGCCATTGCCAACGCGACTCCATGCAGCTTCTTCATCTACAGCCCCTGTAATGCGCGCCATCACGCGCGGAATGGACATGGCTACGCACACCCGTTGCGGGTGTGGACTGCCAGCAGTGAAATGGGTTCCCGGCATGGCCCGGCCGGGACATGCGGACGCCTCCGGGTTCGCCTGCTGCGCTCTGCATTGCATGGATCGCCGCACTGCAGCGTGGCACAGGCATCCTCCGTGATGCGCCGATTCGGGTGCAGAGAATGCCATGCCGGCATGAAAAAAGGGCGACCCATCGGGCCGCCCTCGTCTGCGATGCCAGCGGATCTGCCCGGAGTTACTCCACCGTCACGCTCTTGGCCAGGTTGCGCGGCTTGTCCACGTCGGTGCCACGTGCCAGTGCGGTGTGGTACGCCAGCAGCTGCACCGGGATGGTGTGCACGATGGGGCTGAGCACGCCGGCATGGCGCGGCGTGCGGATCACATGCACGCCTTCGGACTCGTTGAAGTTGCTGTCCTGGTCGGCGAACACGAACAGCTCGCCGCCGCGCGCGCGCACTTCCTGCATGTTCGACTTCACCTTCTCCAGCAGGCTGTCGTTGGGCGCGATCACCACTACAGGCATGTCCTCGTCCACCAGCGCCAGCGGGCCATGCTTCAGCTCGCCCGCCGGATAGGCCTCAGCGTGGATGTAGGAGATCTCCTTCAGCTTGAGCGCGCCTTCCAGCGCGATCGGGTAATGCAGGCCACGCCCCAGGAACAGCGCGCTGCTCTTGCGGGCGAAACGCTCGGCCCAGGCGGCGATCTGCGGCTCCATGTTCAGCGCGTGCTGCACGCTGCCCGGCAGGAAGCGCAGCTGCTCCAGGTAGTCCGCTTCCTGCGCCGCGTCGATGCGGCCATGCAGCTTTCCCAGCACCACGGTCAGCTGGAACAGTGCGGCCAGCTGGGTGGTGAAGGCCTTGGTCGACGCCACGCCGATCTCGGCGCCGGCGCGGGTGTAGCAGACCAGCTCACTGGCGCGCGGAATCGCGCTTTCCGGCACGTTGCAGATCGACAGCGTGTGCTTGTGGCCAAGCGACTTGGCGTACTTCAGCGCTTCCATCGTATCCAGCGTTTCGCCGGACTGGGAGATGGTGACGATCAGGTGCTTCGGGTTGGCATACGCGGCGCGGTAGCGGTACTCGCTGGCAATCTCCACGCTGCACGGCAGCCCGGCGATGGCTTCGATCCAGTAGCGCGCGGTCAGGCCGGCGTAATAGCTGGTGCCGCAGGCGATGATCTGCACGCCTTCGATGCCGGACAGCACCGCTTCGGCATTCTTGCCGAACAGTTCGGCCGGGAAACCACCGGCATCGATCGCTGCCTCGATGGTGTCGCCCAGCGCGCGCGGCTGCTCGTGGATTTCCTTCTGCATGAAGTGGCGGTACGGGCCCAGCTCCAGCGATGCCAGCGATACGTCGGACAGGTGCACCTCGCGCTCGATCGGCTGGTCGTGCTCGTCGAAGATGCGCACACCGTCGCGGCGGATCTCGGCGGTGTCGCCCTCTTCCAGGAAGATCACCTTGCGGGTGGCCGAGATCACCGCCGAAACGTCGGACGCCACGAAGTTCTCGCCCTCGCCCAGGCCGATCAGCAGCGGGCAGCCCATGCGCGCGCAGACGAAGCGTTCCGGCTCCGCGCGGCTGACCACGGCCAGTGCGTAGGCACCGGTCAGCTCCTTCACCGTATGCTGCAGCGCCACCAGCAGGTCGTCGCCGTCCTTCAGGTGGTGATGGATCAGGTGCGCGATGACTTCGGTGTCGGTCTGCGACTCGAAGGTGTAACCCAGCGCACGCAGCTTCTCGCGCTGCTCCTCGTGATTTTCGATGATGCCGTTGTGCACCAGCGCCACGCCGTGGCTGATGTGCGGATGCGCGTTGGCCTCGGTGACACCACCGTGGGTGGCCCAGCGGGTGTGGCCGATGCCCAGCACTGCATTGAAGCCCTCGGCCTCGGCCGCAGTGGCCATTTCCGACACACGGCCGGTACGACGCACGCGGCGCACATCCGGCCGTTCGGCATGGTCGATCACCGCGATGCCCGAGGAATCGTAACCACGGTACTCAAGGCGCTTCAGGCCTTCGATCAGCACCGGCACTACGTCGCGATCAGCGATCGCACCCACGATTCCACACATGTCACGCGTTTCCTTGAAGACGATCGCCGCATTCTAGCCTGCGGGCCCGCGCTCCCCCTCCTGTCCGCTTAATGAAAGTGTCCGGAAAGGTGTCCGCGGACACCCGGACACTTCAGGGCGACTCCCAACCCATTGACCCACAAGGAAATAAAGTTGGCACGCTACGTGCTTGGTACCCACTACCACCGTCAGGCACGCACCCGATGATCCGCGACACCTCCGCACAGGACCAGATCGTTTCCTCCGCCCCGGCCGGCACCACCCGCGCCAACTGGCAGCGTTACCGCTGGCCGGCACTGGGCGCCATCGCGCTGCTGGCCGGCATCGGCTGGGCCGTGTACGCCTGGTCCAACGCCAGCCGCTCCTACGACAGCAGCCGCGTGCGCATCGCCGAAGTGAAGCGCGGTGACCTGGTCCGCGACATCGCCGCTGACGGTCGGGTGATTGCCGCCAACAGCCCGATCCTGTACGCCATCTCGGCCGGTACCGTGGACCTGAAAGTCGTTGCCGGTGACGTGGTCAAGAAGGACCAGGAGCTGGCGGTCATCGACAGCCCGGAACTGCGCAGCAAGCTGGCCCAGGAGCAGGCCACCCTGGCCGGCCTGGAAGCCGAGGCCAGCCGCGCCGCGCTGGACGCCACTCTGGCCCGCGCCAAGTCGCGCAAGGAAACCGACCAGGCCACCATCGAGCGCCAGGCCGCCGACCGCGACCTGCAGCGCTACCAGCGCGGTTACGACGGCGGTGCAGTACCGCAGATCGATCTGGCCAAGGCCAAGGACTCGCTGAAGAAGGCCGACATCACCCTGGCCAACGCCACCACCGATGCCCGCCTGCAGAGCCAGGGCGCGGACCTGGACGCCCGCAACAAGCGCCTGCTGGCCGACCGCCAGAAGGCGGTGGTGGCCGAGGTGCAGCGCCAGGTGGACGCGCTGACCCTGCGCGCACCGTTCGACGGCCAGGTCGGCCAGGTGCAGGCCGTCCAGTCCACCAACCTGGCCGCCAATGCGCCCGTGCTGGGCGTGGTCGACCTGTCCAAGTTCGAGGTCGAGATCAAGGTGCCGGAAAGCTTCGCCCGCGACCTGGCGATCGGCATGCCGGCACAGCTGACCGGCGGCAACGGCAAGCCGTTCCCGGGCGAGATCAGTGCGGTGTCGCCGGAAGTGGTCAACGGCGAGGTCAACGCCCGCGTGCGCTTCGCCAGCGCGCAGCCGGAAGGCCTGCGCCAGAGCCAGCGGATGTCGGTACGCGTGCTGCTCGATACCCGCAAGGACGTACTCAAGGTCGAGCGCGGCCCGTTCGTCGAACAGGGCAACGGCATCGCCTACGTAATGGACGGCCGCACTGCGGTGCGGCGTCCGGTGGAACTGGGCGTCAGCAGCCTGGGCGAAGTGGAAATCAAGTCGGGTGTGCAGCCGGGCGACCGCATCGTGGTCTCTGGCAGCGACCTGTTCAAGGACGCCGAACGCGTCTCCGTCAACTGATACCTGATACCTGAATCCTGGAGAGAGGACACCCCATGTACATGCTCGAAATGCGTTCGGTCGCCAAGGTCTTCCGCACCGAACAGGTGGAAACCCACGCACTGCGCTCGCTGGAACTGCAGGTCAAGGAAGGTGAGTTCGTCGCCGTCACCGGCCCGTCAGGCTCCGGCAAGACCACCTTCCTCAATATCGCCGGCCTGCTGGAAACCTTCACCAGCGGCACCTACATGCTTGACGGCCAGGACGTGAGCACGCTGGGCGATGATGCCCGCAGCCGCCTGCGCAACCAGAAGATCGGTTTCATCTTCCAGGGCTTCAACCTGATCCCCGACCTGAACCTGTTCGACAACGTCGACGTGCCGCTGCGCTATCGGAAGATGAGCGCCAACGAGCGCCGCGAACGTATCGAGAAGGCGCTGAGCCAGGTCGGCCTCGGCTCGCGCATGAAGCATTATCCGAATGAACTGTCGGGTGGCCAGCAGCAGCGTGCGGCCATCGCGCGTGCGCTTGCCGGCAGCCCGCGCCTGCTGCTGGCCGACGAACCGACCGGCAACCTGGACACACAGATGGCCCGCGGCGTGATGGAACTGCTGGAGGAGATCAACGCTGCCGGCACCACCATCGTGATGGTCACCCACGATCCGGAACTGGCTGCGCGCGCGCAGCGCAACGTGCACATCGTCGATGGCCAGGTGACCGACCTGGTGCGCGAGCCGGTGCTGGCCACCCCGCCGCGCCACATTGTCGCCGTCAACGAGTGAGGGCCCGACCATGTTCGCCTACTACGCCCGATTGGCGGTGCGCAGCTTCCGCCGCAACAAGGTACTGACCGCGTTGATGGTGATCGCTATCGCGCTAGGCATCGGCGCCTCGATGACCACATTGACCGTGTTCCACGTGCTGTCCGGTGACCCGATTCCCGGCAAGAGTGACCAGCTGTTCTATGTGCAGCTTGATGCCGCGACCGGCGCCTATGTCGCTGGCGAGGAACCGGAAACCCAGCTGACCCGCTTCGACGGTGAAGCCCTGCTGCGCGAAGCCAAGGGCGAGCGCCAGGCACTGATGAGCGGCGGCGGCGGTACCATCGAACCGGACAACAGCACTCTCAAGCCCTTCAGCATCGACACCCGCTGGACCTCGGCCGACTTCTTCCCGATGTTCGAGGTGCCCATGCAGTACGGCCGCGCCTGGACGCGCGAGGACGATGAAGGCCGTGCACGCGTGGTGGTCATCTCCAAGGCGCTCAATGACAAGCTGTACCAGGGCGCCAACAGCGTGGGCCGCGACCTGCGCATGGAAGGGCAGAGCTACCGCATCGTCGGCGTGATGAAGGAATGGAGTCCGGAGCCGCACTTCTACGACCTGACCACGGGTAGCTACGGCAAGAACGAGGACCTGCTGCTGCCGATCTCCACCTCCTTCGACCTGAAGCTGGGCAACAACGGCAACATGAACTGCTTCGGCGAGAATCCCGACGGCAACAGCTACTCGCTCAACGCACCGTGCGCGTGGCTGCAGTACTGGGTGGAGATGGACCCGGCCAAGGCCGCCGACTACCGCCGCTACCTGGAGAACTATTCGACCCAGCAGCGCGAGGCCGGCCGCTTCAAGCATCCGCCGAACGTGCGCCTGCGCACCGTGATGGAATGGCTGGACTTCAATGGCGCGGTCCCCAGCGATGTGCGCCTGCAGCTGTGGCTGGCGCTGGGCTTCCTGGGTGTCTGCCTGGTCAACACGGTGGGCCTGCTGCTGGCCAAGTTCCTGCGCCGCAGTGGTGAGATCGGCGTGCGCCGCGCCCTCGGTGCCAGCCGTGGCCAGATCTTCCTGCAGTGCCTGGTGGAAGCCGGTGCGGTCGGCGTTGTCGGTGGCGTGCTGGGTATCGGTCTGGCCCTGCTTGGCCTGTTCGCGGTGCGCCAGCAACCGGTGGAATACGCAAAGCTGGCCCACCTGGACGGCAACATGCTGCTGCTCGCGCTGGGCCTGACCCTGCTCGCCAGTCTTGCCGCCGGGTTCCTGCCCGCCTGGCGCGCCATGCAGGTCACCCCGGCCATCCAGCTCAAGTCGCAGTAAGCACCCGAACGAGGACTCCCATGGACATCCGCCCCATCCTCAGCACGCTGCGCCGGCACAAGACCGCCGCTGCCCTGATCGTGCTGGAAGTCGCACTGACCTGCGCCATCGTCTGCAACGCGCTGTTCCTGGTCAGCCAGCGCGTGGAGAAGATCAGCATGCCCAGCGGCATCGCCGAGAGCGAACTGGTCATGCTGCGCGTCAGCGGCATCGGCAAGCAGACCGACGCCATGGCCCGCACCCGCGAGGACCTGGCATCGCTGCGCGCGATTCCCGGCGTCAGCAACGTCACCATCATCAACCAGGTCCCCTTCCGCAACGGCTCCTCCAGCAGCAGCATTTCGCGTGTGATCGACCAGGAACGGCCGACCACCAACGCCTCGATGTACACCCTGTCCGAGAACGGGCTGGCCACGATGGGCATCAACCTGATCGCAGGCCGCGATTTCCTGCCCGACGAGTACCAGAACTTCGAAGACGCCAGCAAGGGCGGCGCAAAGGAGAACGCGATCCCGGTCATCCTCACCCAGGCCACCGCCGCCAAGATGGAACCCAATGGCAGTGCGCTGGGCAAGACCTACTACATGGGCAAGCAGCCGCTGCATGTGGTCGGCATCGTCGACACGCTCAGCACGCCCAACGGCTGGAATGACAACTGGACCAACTCGATGCTGCTGCCCATGCGGCGCACCTTCGACGAAGGTGGCACGTATGTGCTGCGCACTTCGCCGGAACGCCGCAAGGAAGTACTCGATGCCGGTGCCGCCGCGCTGGAACGCAACGACCCCAACCGGCTGATGCGCGACAAGCTGACCTATGAAGACCAGCGCAAGGACTTCTTCAAGAACGACCGCGCGATGGTCGGCCTGCTGATCACCGTCAGCATCTCGCTGCTGGTGGTCACCGCGCTGGGCATCATCGGCCTGGCCAGCTTCTGGGTGCAGCAGCGCAGCAAGCAGATCGGCATCCGCCGTGCGCTGGGCGCGACCCGCGGGCAGATCCTGCGCTACTTCCAGACCGAGAACTTCCTGCTGGCCACGCTGGGCATCGT
The DNA here is from genome assembly GCF_056482945.1 of Stenotrophomonas sp. 62841_Sma. NCBI lineage: Bacteria > Pseudomonadati > Pseudomonadota > Gammaproteobacteria > Lysobacterales > Lysobacteraceae > Stenotrophomonas > Stenotrophomonas sp. 62841_Sma. Next base: position 4,179,545 of record NZ_CM151224.1, read on the forward strand.
GCTGGGCATGCTGGCGGCCTACGCCATCAACCTGGCGCTGATGAACCTGTACGAGCTGCCGCGCATGCCGCTGTACTACCTGCCGCTGGGTGCACTGCTGCTGTGGGTGCTGGGCCAGATCGCCGTGTTCGGGCCGGCGCGGCGTGCGGCAGCGGTGCCGCCTGCGGTCGCCACGCGGGGCGCGTGAGATGCGTGCCCGCGCGATGTGCCTGATGCTGCTCCTGCCATTGCCGGCGCTGGCCGGCGGTGGCAGTGCGCAGACACTGGAGTGGCGCCAGGATGCCGCGCGGTTGTCCTTGCGCTCAACGGAGGGCCAGGTGCGCGTGGAGGCCGCCAGCCCGGAAATGCGCTTCGGCGTGCGCAGTGGCGATCGCATCCTGCGCGTGGACGACACGGCGGTGCGCCGGGTCGAACACCTTGCCGAGGCCCTGCGTCATTCCAACGCAGCCACCGCCTATCTGTTGCTGCGCCGCGACAAGCGCGAACTGACGGTGGCGGTCGACGCCGCAGCCTGGCGCCAGGCGCTGGAGGTGCCGCCGCCACCTGCGCCGCCACGGCCCCCGGCGCCTCCCCGGCGCTGAGCGAGGGCCGCTCCTGCACAGCCACGGGTTTGGCTATGCTTGATGGGTGGCGCCGGGCTCTCCCGGTGCGTGGACACGAACGGCTCCAACGGCGCCGCCCATCCCTTTCTGCAGAACCGCTTGATGCCTGCGATCCTGATCATCGACGACAACGCCAGCGTGGGTACCGCGCTGGACGTGCTGTTCTCCCTGCACGACATCGACACCCTGCAGGCGCAGAGCCCGTCCGAAGGGCTGGCCCTGCTGGAGTCGCAGCCGGTCGACCTGGTGATCCAGGACATGAACTTCAGCGAGGACACCACCTCCGGCGAAGAAGGCGAGGCCCTGTTCGCGCAGATCCGCGCGCGCCATCCCGATCTGCCGGTGATCCTGCTGACCGCCTGGACCCACCTCAGCAGCGCGGTGGATCTGGTCAAGGCCGGTGCGGCCGACTACCTGGCCAAGCCCTGGGACGACCGCAAGCTGATGACCACGGTCAACAACCTGCTGGAACTGTCCGAGGCGCGCCGCGAACTGGACCGGCGCCGCAGCCGTGAACTGCGCCAGCGCAATGCGCTGGAAGAGAAGTACGACCTGTGCGGCGCGGTCTTCGCCGACCCCGCCAGCGAGCGCGTCATCGCTCTCGCCTGCCAGGTCGCACGCTCGGAACTGCCGGTACTGATCACCGGCGCGAACGGTGCCGGCAAGGAGAAGATCGCGCAGATCATCCAGGCCAATTCCCTGGTGGCCAAGGGTCCATTCGTGGCGGTCAACTGTGGCGCGCTGCCTTCGGAACTGATCGAGGCCGAACTGTTCGGTGCCGAGGCCGGTGCGTATACCGGCGCCAACAAGGCGCGCGAAGGCAAGTTCGAGGCCGCCGATGGTGGCACCCTGTTCCTGGATGAGATCGGCAACCTGTCGCTGGGCGGGCAGATGAAGCTGCTGCGTGTGCTGGAAACCGGCCGCTTCGAGCGCCTGGGCTCCAACCGCGAACGCCAGGTCAAGGTCCGCGTGGTCAGCGCGACCAATGCCGACCTGCCGGCAATGATCCGCGACGGCACCTTCCGCGAAGACCTCTATTACCGCCTCAACACGGTGGAACTGGTGCTGCCGCCGCTGGCCGAACGTCCGGGCGACATCGTGCCGCTGGCCGAGCGCTTCCTGACAGCTGGCAAGCCCCTGTCCAGCGCCGCCACCGCCGCCCTGCAGCGGCACCCGTGGCCAGGCAACGTGCGCGAACTGCGCAACGTGATCCAGCGCGCCGAACTGCTGGCCACCGGCAACCGCATTGAAGTGGCCGATCTCAATCTGCCGCGCGCAGCCGCAGCACCGCGCCCGGCCCCCAGTGCGGGCAATGACCCCGACCGCGCCCGCATCGAAGAGGTACTGGCGCGCAACCATGGCGTCATCGCCCAGGCCGCCGCCGAACTCGGCCTGAGCCGCCAGGCGCTGTACCGGCGCATGGACCGCCACGGTATCCCGCGCGAATGAAGCGGCGCTCGTTCACTTTCCGCCTGTTCCTGCGCCTGCTGCCGGTGCTGGCGCTGGCCGCCGCGTTGCCGTGGCTGCTGGCCTACTGGATGGACCATGGCTGGGTGGTGACCACGGTGTCGGCGTTGATCCTGCTGTCGCTGATGTGGTGGACCCTGCGTCGCGCTACCGCCCCGGTGCGGTCACTGATGCGGGCCCTGGCGGGCACCACCAGCAGCTATCGCGACGGCGAATACAACTTCGGCGTGCACTGGCCCGGCAATGACGAGCTCGGCGACCTGGTGCAGGCACACCGCGAACTGGGCGATGTGCTGCGTGCACAGCGGCAGGGCCTGGTGCAACGCGAACTTCTGCTGGACACGATGGTGCAGAACACGCCGGTGGCGATGCTGCTGATCGCCTCGGGCGGTGATGGCATCGCCCGCGTGGTGTTCTCCAATCTGGCTGCGCGCAAGCTGCTGCATGGCGGCTGGAAGCTGGAAGGCCAGCGCCTGGAGGACGTGCTGGAACAGGTGCCGGTGGAGCTGCGCGATGCCATCGCCCGCGGTGGCGACAGCCTGTTCGCGGTGCATGCCGAGGGAGAGGATGGCGACGAGGACGACGAGCAGGTCTACCACCTGTCGCGGCGCGCCTTCCAGCTCAACGGCCGACCGCATGACCTGCTGCTGGTGCGTCTGCTGACCGCCGAGCTGCGCCGCCAGGAAGTGCAGACCTGGAAGAAGGTGATCCGGGTGATCAGCCACGAGCTCAACAACTCACTGGCGCCGATCGCATCGCTCGCCCATTCCGGCGGTGTGCTGGTGCAGCGTGAGCGCTTTGACCGGCTGCCGGAGATCTTCACCACCATCGAGGATCGCGCACGCCACCTGGAAGGCTTCATCCGCGGCTATGCGCGCTTTGCCAAGCTGCCGCAACCGCAGTTGCAGACCGTGCACTGGGCCCCCTTCCTGTCCAGCCTGCGCCAGCAGATCCCATTCGGCATGGAACGTGAGCCGGACGAGGAACTGAGCAGCCGCATCGACATCGCCCAGTTCGGGCAGGCACTGCTGAACCTGTTGAAGAACGCGCACGAAGCCTGCGCCGAAGCAGAACCGCCCAACGACGACGTACAGGTGCAACTCACGCGGCTGCCGCAGTGGCTGCGCCTGGACGTACTGGATCGCGGCAAGGGCATGAACGAGCAGGTGCTGCAGAATGCGCTGATGCCGTTCTATTCGACCAAGCGCAATGGCACCGGGCTGGGCTTGGCCTTGACCCGCGAGATCGTGGAAGCGCATGGCGGCCGGGTATCACTGCAGAATCGCGGCGATGGCGGGTTGTGCGTGTCGATCCTGTTGCCGGTGGGTTGAGCGGGTAGGTCCACGCCATGCGCGGATGTGCCGACCAAGGTCGGCACCTACCAAACCTGCCGCATCGCCACCCGCAGGTGCATCGGGAACCCGAGCGCAGCCTCTTCGGCCATCACCGCGCGCAGGCCATCGTTCCACTGCGCCTCGGGCACTACGTCGAATCCTTCGCTGGCATAGAAGGCCGCATTCCACGGCACATCGGACAGCGTGGTCAGCACCGCGGCCGCGTAACCCCCCGCCCTCGCCTGCGCCAAGGCATGGCGCAGCAAAGCGCGGCCGTGGCCACGCCGCGCGTGCGTGGGATCCACGTCCATCTGCAGCACATGGAATTCACCGCAGAGTTCACCGGCCAGCAGGTAACCCGCGATACCACCGTCAGCCGCATCCACCACCCACAACTGGCCACGTTGAAGGCCATCCTGCAGCGTCGGCAGGTCCAGACCATGCCCGGCAAACACCGGGTAGGCCTGGTGACCCTTCAGCAGTTCACCGGCACGTTGTTCAATTGCCGGCAGCATGCCGAGTTCGTCGGCATGCGGGATGCGTGGCTCAGGACTTCTTGAGCGGGCGCTTCCAGCCATCGATGGTTTCCTGTCGTGCACGTGCAAGTGTCAGCTTGCCATCCGGGGCGTCGCGGGTGATGACCGAACCGGCGGCAATCGTCGCGCTGTCGCCAATGGTCACCGGTGCTACCAGCGAACTGTTGGAACCGATGAAGGCGTTGTCGCCGATGGTGGTGGTCGACTTGTTCACGCCGTCGTAGTTGCAGGTGATGGTGCCGGCACCGATGTTCACCTTGCTACCGATCACCGCATCGCCCAGGTAGGTCAGATGGTTGGCCTTGCTGCCAACACCGAGGGTGACCTTCTTGGTCTCGACGAAGTTGCCCACGTGCACGCCGTCGGCGAGCACGGTCCCCGGACGCAGCCGCGCGAACGGACCGACCAGTGCTGCGCCTTCGGTGACCACGCCTTCCAGATCACAGTGCGCACGTACTTCGGTGCCCGGGCCAAGATTGACGTCCTTCAGCCGGTTGAACGGGCCCACGGTGACGCCGTCGCCGAGCACGATGTGGCCTTCCAGAACGACGTCGACATCGATCAGCACATCGCTGCCCACGGTGACGGTGCCACGGATATCCAGTCGTGCCGGGTCACGCACGCGCGCGCCCTGCGCGCACAGGGCCCGTACCGCGCGGCGCTGCCAGGCACGCTCCAGCTGCGCAAGCTGCCAGGGATCGTTTGCCCCTTCGGCTTCCTGCGCGTCGGCCACCAGTGCCATTTCGGCCGGGGTGTACTCGTGCGCGGCAAAGGCGAACACGTCGGTCAGGTAGTACTCGCCCTGCGCGTTGCTGTTGGACAACTGCGACAGCCAGCGCCGCAGCGCGGTCGACTCGGCGGCAATGATGCCGGTATTGATCGTGCGCACACGCAGCTGGTCGTCGGTAGCGTCCTTCTGCTCGACAATGGATCCCACCTTGCCTTCGGCATCGCGCAGCACGCGGCCATAACCGGTCGGGTCATCGACATCGGCGACCAGCACCGCCAGGCGACCCGGCTGCGCCAGCAGGTCGCGCAGGGTATGCGCGCGGATCAGTGGCACGTCGCCGTACAGCACAAGCACCTGCGCGGCGTCAGGCACCTGCGGCATCGCCTGGGCCACCGCATGGCCGGTGCCCAGCTGCTGCGCCTGTTCAGCCCATTGCAGGTCGGGCTGGTCGGCGAAGTACTGGCGCACCGCTTCACCACCATGGCCGTAGACCACGTGGATCGCCGAGGGCTGCAGTTCACGGGCCGCATCGATCACATGCGCCAGCATCGGCTGGCCGGCGATCGGCTGCAGCACCTTCGGCAGCACCGACTTCATGCGCTTGCCCGCGCCAGCGGCGAGGATGATGACGTGCAGGGGTTGGGTCATGGAAACGGCAGTCCGTGGTTCGTTGCCGATGATTCTAGAGCGTGGGCCGTTAACATGTGCATCCCACCTCCTTCACCGCACTGATGGGCCTCGTCCGCCAGGGAAGCACCTATCTCATCATCGGGCTCGTGCAGCTGCTGCTCGACTGGCTGGTGTTCGTCACCGCGACCGCGCTGGGCCTGCCGGTGGTGCCTGCCAACATTGCCGGACGCCTGGCCGGGATGCTGCTGGGCTTCTGGCTCAACGGCCGTTACACCTTTGCCAACGCAGGTGACGCGCGCCTTGGCTGGCGTCGATTTTCACGCTTCTTCGGGCTGTGGCTGCTGCTGACCGCGACAAGCACGTTGCTGGTGAGCCTGGTCGACCACGCGCTGGGCCTGCAGTACACCTGGCTGGCCAAGCCGCTGGTGGAAGGCGGGCTGGCGTGCGTTTCCTTCCTGCTGATGCGCTGCATGGTCTACCGCTGATACGGCGCTGGGATCGGGATCGGGATCGGGATCGGTAGAGTCGACTGTTGGTCGACTGCTCTTCCATCAGACTGCGGAAATCCCGCGCTGCGCGCGATAGTCGACTGACAGTCGACTCTACCCAGCCGGCACTCTACCCCGCACAAACAAAAACGCCGGCACAGGGCCGGCGTTCTCGTGGATGCAGCGCGAGAAACCTCAGTGCTTGAGGTTCTTGCGCAGGCGCTCCAGCGCCTGCAGCTGGACGACGGCTTCGGCCAGCTTCTGCTGGGCTTCAGCCACTTCCATCGCTTCGCCGCGGTTGGCCAGGATGCGCTCGGCTTCTTCCTTGGCCTTGCGGACCGAGGCTTCGTCGATGTCCTGCGCGCGGATCGCGGTGTCGGCCAGCACGGTCACCACCTGCGGCTGCACTTCCAGGATGCCGCCGGAAATGGCGAAATCCAGCTGCTCGCCGTTCGGCGTGGTCACCACCACCTTGCCCGGCTTCAGGCGGGTGATCAGCGGCGCGTGCTTGGGCGCGATGCCCAGTTCGCCCAGCTCACCGGTGGCCACGACCAGGGTCGCTTCGCCACGGAAGATTTCCTGCTCGGCGCTGACGATGTCGCAACGGATCGTGCTCATGCAAATCTCTTCGCTGTTCGCGGCGGCGCAATGCCACCGTGGGAGTCCACCGGCGCAGGCGGTTGCCCGGCGCCGGCGTCAGGTCGGGCAGGATCGCTCCCGCCCGTCCCGGATCAGGCCTTCTCGGCCATCTTCTTGGCCTTCTCGACCGCTTCTTCGATGCCGCCGACCATGTAGAACGCCTGCTCCGGCAGGTGGTCGTACTCGCCATCGACGATGGCCTTGAAGCCACGGATGGTGTCCTTCAGCGGCACGTACTTGCCCGGCGAACCGGTGAACACTTCGGCCACGTGGAACGGCTGGCTGAAGAAGCGCTCGATCTTACGGGCGCGCGACACGGCCTGCTTGTCCTCTTCGGACAGCTCGTCCATGCCCAGGATCGCGATGATGTCCTTCAGCTCCTTGTACTTCTGCAGGGTCTGCTGGACGCGCTGGGCGGTGTCGTAGTGCTCGTGGCCGATGACCAGCGGGTCCATCTGGCGGCTGGTGGAATCCAGCGGATCGACGGCCGGGTAGATACCCAGCGAGGCGATCGAACGCGACAGGGTGACGGTCGAGTCCAGGTGGGCGAAGGTGGTCGCCGGCGACGGGTCGGTCAGGTCGTCCGCGGGAACGTAGACGGCCTGGATCGAGGTGATCGAACCGTTCTTGGTCGAGGTGATCCGCTCCTGCAGGACGCCCATTTCCTCGGCCAGGGTCGGCTGGTAACCCACGGCGGACGGCATACGGCCCAGCAGTGCCGACACTTCGGTACCGGCCAGGGTGTAACGGTAGATGTTGTCGACGAACAGCAGGACGTCCTTGCCCTTGCCGTTTTCGTCCTTCTCGTCGCGGAAGTACTCAGCCATGGTCAGGCCGGTCAGGGCGACGCGCAGACGGTTGCCCGGCGGCTCGTTCATCTGGCCGTACACCATCGCCACCTTGTCGAGGACGTTGGAGTCCTTCATTTCGTGGTAGAAGTCGTTGCCCTCACGGGTACGCTCACCCACGCCGGCGAACACGGACAGACCGCTGTGCGCCTTGGCGATGTTGTTGATCAGTTCCATCATGTTGACGGTCTTGCCGACGCCGGCGCCGCCGAACAGGCCGACCTTGCCGCCCTTGGCGAACGGGCACATCAGGTCGATGACCTTGATGCCGGTTTCCAGCAGCTCGGTAGCCGGGGACTGGTCTTCGTACGACGGGGCCGCACGGTGGATTTCCCAGCTGTCGCTGGCGGCCACCGGGCCGGCTTCGTCGATCGGACGGCCGAGCACGTCCATGATGCGGCCCAGGGTGCCAGCGCCGACCGGCACCGAGATACCGCGGTCGGTGTTGGTGGCGACCAGGTTGCGCTTCAGGCCGTCGGTGGAACCGAGGGCGATGGTACGCACCACGCCGTCGCCCAGCTGCTGCTGGACTTCGAGGGTGATTTCGGTGTTGTCGACCTTCAGTGCGTCGTACACCTTCGGCACCGACTCACGCGGGAATTCGACGTCGACGACCGCGCCGATGATCTGAACGATCTTGCCCTGACTCATTGCTGCATCCTCTAAATGTGTGCTTTGAACGAACGCGGTCAGACTGCTGCCGCGCCGCCGACGATTTCGGAGATTTCCTGGGTGATCGCTGCCTGGCGCGCCTTGTTGTAGACGAGCTGCAGTTCGCCGATCAGCTTGTTGGCGTTGTCGCTCGCCGCCTTCATCGCAACCATGCGTGCGGCATGCTCGGAGGCGACGTTTTCCAGCAGTGCCTGGTACACCAGCGACTCGATGTAACGCGTCATCACGTGCTCGAGCACGGTCGCGGCATCGGGTTCGTACAGGTAGTCCCAGTCGTGGTGAGCGACCTGCTTCTCAGCCGGCGGCAGCGGCAACAGCTGATCGAAGCTGGCCTTCTGCGTCATGGTGTTCACGAAGCGGTTGTAGACCAGGTACACGCGGTCGACCTTGCCTTCGGTGAAGGCGTCGAGCATGACCTTGATCACACCGATCAGCGATTCCAGCTTCGGCACGTCGCCGATGTGGGTCACGCTGCCGACCATGTTGACCTTCACGCGGCGGAAGAAGGTCGATGCCTTCTGGCCGATGGTCACCAGGTCCACTTCCGCGCCCTTGTCCTGCCATGCCTTGGCTTCGCCCAGCATCCTGCGGAACAGGTTGTTGTTCAGGCCGCCGGCCAGGCCGCGATCGGAGGAGATCACGATGAAGCCGACCCGCTTGACCTGCTCGCGCTCGACCAGGAACGGATGCTGGTAGTCGGTGCTGGCCTGGGCCAGGTGACCGATCACCTGCTTCATCGCCTGCGCGTACGGACGCGAGGTCTTCATCCGATCCTGCGCCTTGCGGATCTTGGAGGCCGAGACCATTTCCAGGGCGCGCGTCACCTTGCGGGTGTTCTGCACGCTCTTGATCTTGGTTTTGATTTCGCGTCCGCTTGCCATCTCTTGTTTCCCGTGGCGCGGGGCTGCTGCCCCGCGTTGTTCAACCGTTTGTCATCTGGTCCAGCGGAGCCAGAGGCTCCGCTCTACAGGACCGCGATTACCAGCTGCCGGTGGTCTTGAACTCGGCGATGCCCTTCTTGAAGGCACCTTCGATGTCGTTGTCCCAACCGCCGGTGGCGTTGACCTTGCTGACCAGCTCGCCCTGGGTGTTGGCGAAGTGGGCGTGCAGGCCTTCTTCGAACGCCAGCAGCTTGTTGACCGGCACGTCGTCGAGGTAACCCTCGTTGACGGCGTAGATCGACAGCGCCTGGTTGGCGATCGACATCGGCGCGTACTGCTTCTGCTTCATCAGCTCGGTGACGCGCTGGCCACGCTCCAGCTGCTTGCGGGTGGCTTCGTCCAGGTCCGAGGCGAACTGCGCGAACGCAGCCAGCTCGCGGTACTGGGCCAGCGAGATACGGATGCCGCCCGACAGCTTCTTGATGATCTTGGTCTGGGCCGAGCCACCGACGCGCGACACCGAGATACCGGCGTTCACGGCCGGGCGGATGCCGGCGTTGAACAGGTCGGTTTCCAGGAAGATCTGGCCGTCGGTGATCGAGATCACGTTGGTCGGAACGAAGGCGGACACGTCGCCGGCCTGGGTTTCGATGATCGGCAGCGCGGTCAGCGAACCGGTCTTGCCGGTGACCTTGCCTTCGGTGAACTTCTCGACGTATTCCTCGGACACGCGGGCAGCGCGCTCGAGCAGACGGGAGTGCAGGTAGAACACGTCACCCGGGTAGGCTTCACGGCCCGGCGGGCGCTTCAGCAGCAGCGAGATCTGGCGGTAGGCGACGGCCTGCTTGGACAGATCGTCGTACACGATCAGCGCGTCTTCGCCGCGGTCCATGAAGTACTCACCCATGGTGCAGCCCGAGTAGGCGCTGATGTACTGCATGGCAGCCGATTCGGAAGCAGTCGCGGCCACCACGATGGTGTGGGCCAGCGCGCCGTTCTCTTCCAGCTTGCGCACGATGTTGGCGATGGTCGAAGCCTTCTGGCCGATCGCAACGTACACGCACTTGATGCCGGTGCCCGTCTGGTTGATCACCGCATCGATCGCCATCGCGGTCTTGCCGGTCTGGCGGTCACCGATGATCAGCTCGCGCTGGCCACGGCCGATCGGGATCATCGAGTCGACCGACTTGTAACCGGTCTGCACCGGCTGGTCGACCGACTTGCGCCAGATCACGCCCGGAGCAACGCGCTCCACCGGAGCGGTCAGGTCGGTGCCCAGCGGGCCCTTGCCGTCGATCGGCTCGCCCAGCGCGTTCACGACGCGGCCCAGCAGTTCCGGACCGACCGGCACTTCCAGGATGCGGCCGGTGGTCTTGGCGACGTCGCCTTCGCGCAGGTTTTCGTAGTCACCCAGGACCACGGCGCCGACCGAGTCGCGCTCCAGGTTCAGGGCCAGGGCGAAGGTGTTGTTCGGCAGTTCGATCATTTCGCCCTGCATCACGTCGGCCAGACCGAAGATGCGCACGATGCCGTCGGACACGCTGGTCACGGTGCCTTCGTTGCGCGATTCCGCGGCCAGCTTGACCTTCTCGATGCGGTTCTTGATCAGTTCGCTGATTTCGGAGGGGTTGAGCGTGGTTGCCATCGTCAAGTCCTAGTGCCGGCAGCGGGGCCGGACGTTAAATGAATTCAGTTAGCGAGCGCGGTCTGCAGACGGGCCAGCTTGCCCTTCAGCGAACCATCGATGACCACGTCGCCGGCGTCGATCACGGCGCCGCCGATCAGCGAAGCATCGACCGCGGTGGTCACGTCGACCTCGCGGTTGAAGCGCTTGCGCAGCGCAACCTTGATCGCGTCCAGCTCTCCGGCCGACAGCTCGGAAGCCGAGGTCACCGTGGCCTTGACCACGTGCTCGGCTTCGGCGCGCAGGGCGTCGAACATGCCGGAGATTTCCGGCAGCAGCGGCAGACGATGCGATTCGGCCAGGATGGCCAGGAAGCGCGAGTAGGTCTCGCCGTGGGACACCGGCGCCAGCAGGGCGACGGCGTCGTCACGACCCAGCTCCGGGTTGGCGAGCAGGGCCGCCACGCGCGGATCGGCGGCGACGTGGGCGGAGAACGCCAGGGCGTCCGACCACGGCGCGAACGCGCCTTCGTCGCGCGCGGTCGCGAACGCGGCGCGGGCGTACGGGCGGGCAAGCGTGAGGGCCTGGCTCATCCTTAGATCTCCGAGGCCAGCTCGTCGAGCAGCGCCTTGTGGGCGTTGGCGTCGATTTCGCGCTTGAGCAGCTTTTCGGCACCGGTCACGGCCAGCGCAGACACCTGCTTGCGCAGATCTTCACGGGCACGGTTGGCGGCGGCGTCGATTTCAGCCTGGGCCAGTTCCTTCTGACGGGTGGCTTCGGTGATCGCTTCGTTACGGGCAGCATCAACGATCTGGTTGGCACGTGCGTGGGCCTGATCGATGATCTCGTTGGCCTTGGTACGTGCTTCCTTCAGCGCTTCGTTGACCTTCTCCTGCGCCTGGGCCAGATCTTTCTGGCTGCGGTCGGCAGCAGCGAGGCCTTCAGCAATCTTCTGCTGGCGCTCTTCGATCGCGTTCATCAGCGGCGGCCAGATCTTGGTCGCGATGATCCAGATCAGACCAGCGAAGGCCAGCGCCTGCGCAAGAAGGGTGAAATTGATATTCATGGTTAGCTCGATCGCTGGTTTCGGGGTGGACGCGCCGCCGTAGCGGCGCATCCGGCCTTCATCCGAAACCGGGTGCATCAGCACCCGGTCGTCTCAAACCGCTGTATCAGCCGGCCAGAGCCTTGGTGACGGCGCCAGCGAAGGCAGCCGACAGCGGGTTGGCGAAGGCCAGCAGCAGGCCGACGGCGACCGAGATGATGAACGCGGCGTCGATCAGGCCGGCGGTGATGAACATGCGGACCTGCAGGACCGGGATCAGTTCCGGCTGGCGGGCGGCCGACTCCAGGAACTTACCAGCCATGATGGCCAGACCCAGACCGGCGCCCAGCGCGGCCAGGCCGATCATGATGCCGACGGCAAGGGCGGTGGAGCTCTGAATCTGCGCGAAGTTGGTCAGGACGGCGAAGTACATGGTTATCTCCAGGAACTTAAGTTGCTAAGGGTGATGAAACGGATGAAGGTTGAAACGCGTTGAAGCTTGAAACTCAGTGAGCGTCTTCCGACAGGCTCAGGTACACGATCGACAGCATCATGAAGATGAAGGCCTGCAGCGGGATCACCAGCAGGTGGAACAGCATCCAGCCGAGGCCGAACACACCACCGGCAATGGCACCGAAGAAACCGGCACCACCCAGCACCCAGATCAGCAGGAACACGATTTCGCCGCCGAACATGTTGCCGAACAGTCGCATCGCCAGCGAGATCGGCTTGCTCAGCCACTCGACGATGTTGAGGATCAGGTTGAACGGCATCATCCACTTGCCGAACGGCGCCGTCAGGAATTCCTTGATGAAGCCGCCCAGGCCCTTGGACTTGAGCGCGAAGAACAGCATCAGGAAGAACACGCTGATGGCCATGCCCAGGGTGGCATTGACGTCAGCGGTCGGGACCGGCTTCCAGTAGTGCACGCCCACCCATTCCAGCGGCTTGGCGATGAAATCGGCCGGGATCATCTTCAGCAGATTCATCAACAGGATCCAGAAGAAGATCGTGATGGCGATCGGCGTGACCAGCTTGCTCTTGCCGTGGTAGGTGTCCTTGGCCTGGCGGTCGACGAACTCCAGGCAGATCTCGACGAAGGCCTGCCACTTGCCCGGCACGCCGGCGGTGGCCTTGCGGGTGCCCAACCAGAACGCGACAACGATCACCAGGCCCATCAGGACCGCGGTGAGGAAGGTATCGACGTGGATATGCCAGAACATACCCTCACCCTTGCCGACCGGCGCGGTCAGGTTGTGCAGGTGATGCTGGATGTAGCTGGTAGGGGTTAGAGCCTCGCCCGCCATGTGTCCGGAACCTTCAGTTAATTGAATTCTGTCAACGCCTGGCCATCGCCAGGACCTGGAACATCAAGCCGACGGCGATACCGGCCAACAGCGCCAATGCAGGCAGCTTGAAGACCAGGAACCCCACCAGCAGGACGCCGAAAACCACCACCCACTTGGCCACGATCGCAATGATCAGGCGAGCCATCGCCGAACCTGCGGCCAGTGCCCCACCGCCCAGTGCCATCCGTGCCGCCACCCAGCCACCGGCCGAAATGGCCACACCGGACGCCAGCGCGCCGAGGGCATATTTCGGACCTACCAGCAGGAAGGCCAGGGCCAGGACAGCCACTGCGGCCAGCGGATAGACCGCGGCGCGCAGCATCAGTCGCCGACCCGCATCAACGGAGTTCAGCACAGGACGTCCCGCGTGGTTACAAGTGGAGGGCTGAGGCGACTACAGCAGGGGGGCCTCATCGAGCCGCCAAATTATAGCAATGGGACAATTTGCGAGACAACCGCTCCCTGTTCATCCCGGGAGGCCGCAAGTTGCGGTAACGGTTACATTTTTGCGTGCCACCCAGGGGACAATGACGTCCGTATGATGTTGCAGCGCAGTATTGAACTTTGGTCGCAGGCCGCGGAACTTTCGCCGAATGCGCCGGTCCGATCTTTCGACCTGCCTGCAGCAACCTCGTCGACGCTCCGCCCCGCAGGTCCCACGATGGCCCCGAAGCCCGGCTCCGGGGCCATCTTTTTGCATCGTCGCGACAGCGCTGAACCGTGCACACTTCGTGGACCATACGTTCACGGATGGTGGACGGGCCTGTCCGGCACAGTGGTCTTCATTCTGATGAACCACTGCAAGGACTCTTCGATGCGCCCCGTACCCACCCTGCTCGCCCTCTCCCTGCTCGCCGCCGGCGCTTCGTTCGCCACTGCCGCCCACGCCGCTGAAGGCGACGACCGCTTCGCCCTGCGCCTGGGTGCGATGAACATCGACTCGGACAACACCCTTCGCGGCAAGACCAACGTCGCCGGCCAGGACATCGGCTTCTCCGAGGACTTCAAGCTGGGGGGCAAGGAGTGGGAACCGCGCATCGACGGCATGTTCCGCATCAGCAACCGCCAGCGCCTGCTGTTCAACTACTTCAAGTACGACAAGGACCGCCGCGAGACCCTCGGCCAGGACATCTCCTTCGGTGACGTCAACGTGCCATCCGGCAGCTTCGTCAAGGGCGAACTGAAGTACCAGGTCGCCAGCCTGGTCTATGACTACTCGGTGGTGGACACCGATACCTTCGACCTCGGCCTGCAGCTGGGTGCCGAGTACGCCAAGGTCAGCACCAAGGCCTACGCCGATCTGGGTACCGTCTACGAAGGCCAGTTCCTCAATGAGAAGACGGACGGCGTGGCGCCGGTGGTCGGTGCGCGCCTGAGCTTCACCCCGTCGGAAAAGTGGATGATCACGCTGCAGGGCCAGTACCTCAACACCCGCTGGGGCAGCTTCGATGACTACAAGGGCGACCTGAGCCGCGCCAACGCCATCGTCGATTACCGCTTCACGAAGAACTTCGGTGTGTTCGCTGGCTACGACTGGTTCAAGCTCGACGCGGACAAGAAGGGCAGCGACGGCACCATCGGCCTGAAGCAGGAATTCAAGGGCCCGGTGGCCGGCGTCAGCTTCGTGTTCTGATCCCCCGCCCCTTCCACGGCACTCTCTCTCCTGGCGCGGCCTCCGGAACATCGGGGCCGCGCTTTTTATTGCCCGTTCAGTCAGGTGCGATTTTCATCTCGAAGGATCCAGGCCAACGTTTCCAGGAAGAGATCCAGACTGAAGATCCCATTCGCTATCGTGGAAAGCGCCACGGCACCTGATGCATCCTTGATCGTGATGCGCTCGCTCCACTGGTTGATATCGACCTGGGCCAGCGCTGCAGCTGGAATGCGGCGCCCACCCACCTCGATATGGGTGCGGGTCAGCAGGATGGGCTGGGTTGTGACATCAAGGTATTTCCCCAGGATGCGCTTTTTCCAGACCTGTGCGCTGGAGACGTAGTTGAAGGTAACCACTGAGTCCGAGCTCAATGCCGTGATCATCACCGGGAGGCGTTCCCGCACGTGCAGCTGGCAGACCAGCTGCATGAATTCGAGATGCCGCCCAAGATGTTGGTTTGCCCAGTGGAAGGCTGTCGTTGGTGCGAGGCGGTAGGCGACATCGGTAAGAAACCCCGCCGCTCCCAGCTTGCCTGTACCAAACAGGTAGAGGTCCTGCATCTCAGCGAACGCGATATAGGTGCGCTTCCTGCCGACAACCTCAGTGATCCCGCGCTCATAGACTTCATACCGCGCCTTGCGCAGCGTTCCCTGCCATACCGTCAGGCCCAGAACAGCCAGTCCACACACCAGCACAAGTGCCACGCCCATGTGGATGGTCCTGTAGCCATCGACCGGTACGTGATTCTTCAGTACGAGCAGGAATGCAGCTGCCAGAAAAAATATTCCTGCCAATGCGTACATCAGTGCAAGCGGCCACTTGCTGTATCTAAACGTTTCAATCAGCTCCCCGGTCTGAGGAGATTGCGGATGCGTCATGGTTGGGGTCGCCCCGGTTGGCCGATGATTGGGCGGGTGAAGATAGTTCCTGATTTCCGGCCATATCAAACAGCAACCTTTCACCACGATGAGGTTCGCCGCTCCATCCGAAGCGCCCGCAAGCGATACCGAGACGCGCCAGAGGCCGTACACGACATCCATCGCCGCGATTGACAGCGCGATGCCCCTATCTGCGCATTGAGAGCCACGTATGGGCTCCCAATGAAAATCACTACCGCGCGCCGAGCGCAAGGGTCGCCATGGGCCACATCAGGCCATGTACGACAGAATCGACAGGGTCATACGACGATGGCGGGCAAGAGAAAACCCGGCTTTCGCCGGGTTCTTCGGTTGACGTGGCAAGTCCGCCGGGCATGGCCCGGCGCTACCACGGCCAAGCGCCTTACTTCTTCTTCGGCATGTACAAATCGGTGATCGTGCCGTCGTAGATTTCCGAGGCCATCGCCACCGATTCGCTCAGCGTCGGGTGGGCATGGATGGTGTGGCCGATGTCTTCAGCTTCGGCACCCATCTCGATGGCCAGGCCGATCTCGGCCAGCAGGTCACCGGCGTGCACGCCGACGATCGCACCACCGATGATGCGGTGGGTCTCTTCGTCGAAGATCAGCTTGGTGAAGCCCTCGGTGCGGCCGATGCCGATCGCGCGGCCACTGGCGGCCCACGGGAACTTGGCCACGCCGACCTTCAGGCCCTTGGCCTTGGCTTCGGTTTCGGTCACGCCGACCCAGGCGATTTCCGGGTTGGTGTAAGCCACCGACGGAATCACGCGGGCGACCCATTCCTTCTTGTGGCCAGCGGCCACTTCGGCAGCCAGCTTGCCCTCGTGCGTGGCCTTGTGGGCCAGCATCGGGTTGCCGACGATGTCGCCGATGGCAAAGATGTGCGGCACGTTGGTGCGCATCTGGCGGTCGACCGGGATGAAGCCGCGGTCGGTGACCTGCACGCCGGCCTTCTCGGCATCGATCTTCTTGCCGTTCGGCGAGCGACCCACGGCCACCAGCACGCGATCGAAGGTGCCCTGCGCCAGGGCCGGCGACTGGCCTTCCTCGGCGGCGTCGAAGGTCACGGTGATGCCCTTGGCATCGGCGGTGACGCCGGAGGCCTTGGTCTTCAGGTGGACTTCGATGCCCTGCTTCTTCAGGCGGTCGGCCAGCGGCTTGACCAGGTCCTTGTCGGCGCCCGGCATCAGCTGGTCCATGAACTCGACCACGGTGACCTTGCTGCCCAGCGCGCTGTACACGGTGGCCATTTCCAGGCCGATAATGCCGCCGCCGACGACCAGCAGCGAGCCCGGCACTTCGGCCAGCTCCAGCGCGTCGGTGGAGTCCATCACGCGCTTGTCGTCCCACGGGAAGTTCGGCAGCTTCACCGCCTGCGAACCGGCGGCGATGATGCACTTCTGGAAGCGCAGCAGCTGGGTGCTGCCATCAGCCGCAGTGATTTCCAGCTCGTTGGCCGAGACAAACTTGCCGACGCCCTGCACGCTGCGGACCTTGCGCTGCTTGGCCATGCCGGCCAGGCCCTTGGTCAGCTGGCTGACGACCTTTTCCTTGTACTCGCGCAGCTTGTCCAGGGTGATGGTCGGCTTGCCGAACTCGACGCCGAAATCACCGGCGTGGGCCACTTCGTCGATGACCGCTGCAGCGTGCAGCAGCGCCTTGGACGGAATGCAGCCCACGTTGAGGCAGACGCCGCCGAGGCTGGCGTAGCGCTCGACCAGCACCGTATCCAGGCCGACGTCGGCAGCGCGGAAAGCGGCGGTGTAGCCGCCCGGGCCGGAGCCCAGCACGACCATTTCGCATTCGATGTCGGCCGGCTTGCCGCTGGACAGCGCCGGCTTCGGCGCCGCCGGCTCAGCCGGGGCGCGGTGCGACGGGGTCACCGGCGGCTTGCTGGCCGGAGCGGCCGCTGCCGGGGCCGGCGCGGCCGCCTTGGCCGGGGCTTCGGCGGCACCTTCGGCGTCCAGCACCACGACCACGGCGCCTTCGGACAGGGTGTCGCCCAGCTTGACCTTGATTTCCTTGACCACGCCGGCAGCCGAGGACGGCACTTCCAGGGTGGCCTTGTCCGATTCCAGGGTCACCAGACCCTGATCCTTCTTCACCGTGTCGCCGACGGCGACCAACACTTCGATCACCGGCACATCGCTGTAATCGCCGATGTCGGGAACCTTGACTTCAATCGTGGCCATGGTGGGTTTTCCTCGTGCCCGCGCGGCGGTACCGGCGGGCTGTCACTGCATCTGTTCACGCGGCCGCGCCTGGGGCGGCGGCCGCACGGTGGGGGCGAAGCGGTGCCTTACAGCAGCACGCGGCGCATGTCGGCCAGTACCTGCGACAGGTACGTGGTGAAGCGTGCGGCCAGGGCGCCATCGATGACGCGGTGGTCGTAGCTCAGCGACAGCGGCAGCATCAGCTTCGGTGCGAATTCCTTGCCGTTCCAGACCGGCTGGATGGACGACTTGGAGACGCCGAGGATGGCCACTTCCGGTGCATTGACGATCGGGGTGAACGCGGTGCCGCCGATGCCGCCCAACGAGCTGATCGAGAAGCAGCCGCCACTCATGTCGGCCGGGCCGAGCTTGCCGTCGCGCGCCTTCTTGGCCAGTTCGCCGGTTTCCTGCGCGATCTGCACCACGCCCTTCTTGTCCACGTCGCGGATGACCGGCACGACCAGGCCGTTCGGCGTGTCGGCTGCAAAGCCGATGTGGAAGTACTTCTTCAGGGTCAGGTTTTCACCGCTGGCATCGAGCGAGGCGTTGAACTCCGGGAACTTCTTCAGCGCCGCGGCGCTGGCCTTGATCAGGAAGGCGAGCATGGTCAGCTTGATGCCGGCCTTCTCGTTCTCCTTGTTCAGCGCCACGCGCAGGCCTTCCAGGTCGGTAATGTCGGCCTGTTCGAACTGGGTGACGTGCGGGATCATGGCCCAGTTGCGGGCCAGGTTCGCACCCGAGATCTTCTTGATGCGCGACAGCGGCTGGACTTCGGTCTCGCCGAACTTGCTGAAGTCGACCTTCGGCCACGGCAGCAGGTTCAGGCCACCACCGGCAGCGACAGCAGCACCGCCGGCAGCCGGCACGCCGCCGCTGAGCGCGGCCTTGACGAACTTCTGCACGTCACCCTTGGTGATGCGGCCACCCTTCTCGGTGCCGTTGATCTGCAGCAGGTCCACGCCCAGTTCGCGGGCGAACACACGCACCGCCGGGGTGGCATACGGCACCTTGGCCGGCAGCACGCCATCGGCGTTGAACTGCACCGGCGGGCTGGACGGGGTGCCGGCCGAGGCGACCTCGCGGGCCGCCAGCTTGTCCGGCTGCGCCGGCACAGCGACCGGCTCGACCTTGGTGGCGGTCTCGGCGGCAGCCGGAGCGGCAGCAGCGGCTGCCTTGGTCGGCGCCGGCGCGGCAGCGCCCTCGGCCTCGATGATGGCGACCACATTGCCCTGCGACAGAGTGTCGCCGACCTTGACCTTCAGTTCCTTGACCACGCCAGCCACCGACGACGGCACTTCCATGGTGGCCTTGTCGCTTTCCAGCGTGACCAGGCCCTGGTCCTTCTTGACCGTGTCGCCGACGGCGACCAGCACTTCGATGACCGGAATGCCGGAATAGTCGCCGATATCCGGCACCAGCGCTTCAACCGCACCACCGCTGGCAGCCGGAGCGGCCGGCGCAGCTGCGGCCGGGGCCGGCGCGCTCTGGGTGGCGGCAGCCGGGGCAGCGGCCTTGGCCGGTGCCGGGGCGGCAGCGGCCGGCTTGGCCGCCTCGCCTTCAGCCACTTCGATCAACGCCACGACCTTGCCCTCGGACAGGGTGTCACCGACCTTGACCTTGATCTCCTTGACCACGCCGGCGACGGCCGACGGCACTTCCATGGTCGCCTTGTCGCTTTCCAGCGTCACCAGGCCCTGGTCCTTCTTGACCGTGTCGCCGACGGCGACAAGCACCTCGATTACCGGGATATCGCTGTAGTCACCGATATCGGGGACAAGTGCTTCCTTGATTTCGGCCATGGGGATAACTCCGGCAATCTGGTGTAGGGAAACGTCTATTGTGCGGCCAGCGGGGGCCAGCGCCAACCGTTACAGGTGTTTTCAGTACTCACGCAGCCGGGACACGCTGTTGCTCATGGGTTGCGGCCGCGACCAGTCGGTAGCGTATTGTCCGGACGATGTCCGCTTCATGTCGCCAGTGCGTCGGCTACCGGCTGCCAGGCCTGGCGCAGCCGCGGCAGTGACCAGGCCGCGTTGGCCGGGCTGGTGGACGGCAGCGCCAGCAGCCTTGGCGGCGCCTCCAGGCCGGGCAGCACCCAACGCTGGAATGCCTTCAGCGATGCCGCACCGTTGCAGCCGATCAGCTCCAGCTCAGGAAGCGAAGCGATCAATGCCGGCAGCGCATTGGGTACTTCCGTGCCACGCACGATGTCGGCATCCAGGCTGCCACGCCGCTCGCACTGACCGATCACATCCCACAGACCGATACCTGCGGCGTTCAACGCCTGCAGCCGCTGTGCATAAGCCAGATCCGCATCGAAACCGCAGATATCCGCCATCAGCGGCCAGAAGCGGTTGCGCGGATGGGCGTAGTAGCGCTGCTCCTGCAGCGACGCCACGCCCGGCATCGAGCCCAGCAGCAGCACCCTGCAATCCACGTTCACCTGCGCTTGCAGGCCGATGCACATCGTCGCCGCGCTCACATCTTCTCCAACTGAATGAATGCAACTGATGGCCGAAAACCCCATGAATACAGGCTTTTCGAGCTGATCGCTGAACAAGGGAAACTATTTTTTAACGTGCGTCGGATTCGATTCATGTTGGGGCGACTACGGTGTGCTCGCCCCGCAACCGGGGGCCCAAAACAAGAAACATTAGGAGATACCCCCATGCGCTCCATCCGTATCCTGAGTCTCGCCCTGCTGACCTCCGCCGCCTTCGCGCCGGCCGCTTTCGCCCAGGACAGCAGCAGCACCGACACCGCTTCGGGCAAGCATTTTGCCGTTGTTGGCGGCATCTCGCTGCTGGAACCGAAGAACGACCCGATCACCGGCGTGAAGAAGACCGATGGCGGCCCGGCGCCGACCGTCAGCTTCAGCTACTACATCAACGACAACTGGGCCGTTGAACTGTGGGGCGCCGCCGACAAGTTCGACAACAAGTTCAAGGGCCCGAACAACGCCCGCCTGGGCTCGGTCGAGCAGCAGCCGGTCGCGCTGAGCGGCCAGTACCACTTCGGCCAGGCTGACAACGTGTTCCGTCCGTTCGTGGGCGTGGGCTACTACCAGTCGAGCTTCAGCAACGAGAAGCTGGGCAACGGCGCTGACACCGACATCCGCTTCAAGGATGCCAAGGGCGTGATCGGCACCGTCGGCGTGGACATGAACATCAACTCCACCTGGTTCGCCCGTGCTGACGCCCGCTACATGCGCGCCCGCCCGGACGTGAAGGTTGGCGGCGAGAAGATCGGCGAAGCCAAGATGGATCCGTGGACCGTCGGCTTCGGCATCGGCGCCCGCTTCTGATCCAGGCTGCAACTGCTTCACTGATGTAACGCGACGGGCCCTTCGGGGCCCGTCGTCGTTTCCGTCACCCGCGTTCTGTAGAGTCGAGCTTGTTCGACTGCCTTTCGTAGAGTCGAGCTTGCTCGACTGCCTTTCGTAGAGTCGAGCCATGCTCGACTTTTGCAACAGCAGTCGACTGACAGTCGACTCTACACACACAGGATGCGGAGGCGCGATGCACGACGTCGACCTGCTGGTGATCGGTGGCGGTATCAACGGTGCCGGCATCGCCCGTGATGCCAGCGGCCGCGGCCTGCGCGTGCTGCTGTGCGAGCAGCACGACCTCGCTGCTCATACCTCCAGCGCCAGCAGCAAGCTGATCCACGGTGGCCTGCGCTACCTGGAACAGCGCGAGTTCGGCCTGGTACGCAAGGCACTGGGTGAACGCGAAGTGGTACGCCGGCAGGCACCCTATCTGGTCCGCCCGCTGCGTTTCGTGCTGCCGTGGGAACCGCACCTGCGCCCACGCTGGATGCTGCGCGTGGGACTGTGGCTGTACGACCACCTGGGCCCACGCAGCCCGGCATTTCCCGCCTCGCGCGCCCTGGACCTTCAGCATGATCCGCTCGGCCCCTGGCTCTCCCCGGATCTGCGGCAGGCCTTCAGCTACGCCGACGCGCAGGTCGATGACGCGCGTCTGGTACTGCTCAATGCCCTGGATGCTGCCTGGCGTGGCGCACAGGTACATGTGCGCAGCCGCTGCATCGAACTGCGCCCTGTGCAGGGCCGTTGGCAGGCCGTACTGGAATCCGCCGATGGCCAGCAGCATGTGACCGCGCGCGCCGTCGCCAATGCGGCTGGCCCATGGGCCGGTGGCCTGCTGGAGCAGATGGAGGCCCGCAGCGGCGGCCCCGCGCTGCGGCTGGTACAGGGCAGCCACATCGTGCTGCGCCGCCCCTGGCCTGATGACAGTGCCTGCCTGCTGCAGCAGCCCGATGGCCGCGTGGTGTTCCTGCTGCCGTTCGCCCACGAGCATCTGCTAGTCGGCACCACCGACACCGACTACCGTGGTGACCCGGCGCGCTGCAGCGTGCTGCCTTCCGAGGTGAGCTACCTGTGCGCGGCCGCCAACTGCTATCTGCGTGAGCCGATCACTCCGGAAGACGTGGTCTGGCAGTTCGCAGGTGTACGTCCCCTGCTGGCCGACCCGGACCCGCGTGCGGCAACGCTGAGCCGCGACTACCGCCTTCAGCTGCAGTCCAACCCGGCGCCGGCGCTGCATGTGCTGGGCGGCAAGCTGACCACCTACCGGGTGCTGGCCGAGGAAGCGCTGAACCTGCTGCGCCCTGCCCTGCCACAGATGGGACCGGCCTGGACGGCAGGCGGAGACCCGCTGCCGGGCAGCGACTGGGGTGACGCCACACAGGCGCGCTCCCGCCTGCAGGCGCTGGCACCGTGGTTGCCCGTGGAGATCGCACGGCGTTGGGCCGAAGCCTACGGCAGCCGCAGCGCCGCCCTTCTGCAGGGTGCACGGGGCATGGACGATCTTGGAGAGGACTTCGGCGGCGGCCTGCATGCGCGGGAAGTGGCTTTCCTGCGCGACCACGAATGGGCCTGGGACGCCGAGGACGTGCTGTGGCGGCGAAGCAAGCTGGGGTTGCGGCTGGATGCTGCGCAGGTGGCGCGGCTGCAGGCGTGGATCGATAGACGGTAGAGTCGAACTTGCTCGACTGACATGAAAAGCAGTCGAGCAGGCTCGACTCTACCAACACCATCGCTACCGGAGACGCTGCATGACGCCCCGCTACGTGCTGGCCATCGACCAGGGCACCACCAGTTCGCGCGCGATCCTGTTCGACCGCACCGGCGACATCGTCGGCAGCGCGCAGCGCGAATTCGCGCAGATCTTCCCGCAGCCGGGTTGGGTCGAGCATGACCCGCGCGAGATTCTCACCAGCGTCTATGCCACGCTGACCGAACTGCTCAGCCGCGGGCAGATCGACCCGCGCCACATCGCCGCACTGGGCATCACCAACCAGCGCGAAACCACCGTGGTCTGGGACCGTGCCACCGGACAGCCGATCCACAACGCCATCGTCTGGCAGTCGCGGCAGAGCCACGCCATCTGCGAGCGGCTGAAGTCCGAAGGGCATGAGGCGCTGATCCGCGAGCGCACCGGCCTGCTGATCGATGCCTATTTCTCCGCCACCAAGGTGCGCTGGATCCTCGACCACGTCCAGGGCGCGCAGCAGCGTGCCGAGCGCGGCGAGCTGCTGTTCGGCACCATCGACAGCTGGCTGGTCTGGAACCTCAGTGGTGGCCAGGCGCATGTGACCGACTACAGCAACGCGGCGCGCACGCTGCTGTTCAACATCCACACGCTGGACTGGGATGACGACCTGCTGGCGCTGCTGGACATCCCGCGCGCGATGCTGCCGCAGGTGCGCGATTCCAGCGCGGTGTACGCGCATACCCGGCCGCAGTTCTTCTTCGATCACCCGATTCCGATCGCCGGCATCGCCGGTGACCAGCAGGCGGCGCTGTTCGGCCAGGCCTGCTTCCAGCCGGGCATGGTCAAGAACACCTATGGCACCGGCTGCTTCATGCTGATGCACACCGGCACGCAGGCGGTGCGTTCGCGCAATGGACTGCTGACCACCATCGCCTGGGGCCTGGACGGGCGCGTGGAATATGCGCTGGAAGGCTCGATCTTCATTGCCGGCTCGGTGGTGCAGTGGCTGCGCGATGGGTTGCGCATGATCGAACGCGCCAGCGACAGCCAGGCGCTGGCCGCGCAGGTGCCCGACAGTGGCGGTGCTTACCTGGTACCAGCATTTGTCGGCCTCGGTGCGCCCTATTGGCGCAGTGATGTGCGCGGCGCGATGTTCGGCCTGACCCGTGGCACCCGCAAGGCGCACTTCGTGCGCGCGGCGCTGGAAGCGATGGCCTACCAGACCCGCGACGTGCTTGATGCGATGCAGTCCGATGCCGGTATCGCGCTGACCGAGCTGCGCGCCGATGGCGGTGCGATCGGCAACGACTTCCTGGCCGGATTCCAGGCCGACATCCTTGGCGTGCCACTGCTGCGGCCGCGGCTGACCGAAACCACCGCACTGGGCGCGGCCTACCTGGCCGGGATGGCGGTGGGGTTCTGGACCAGCCGCGAACAGATCGCCGCGCAGTGGGGCCTGGACCGGCGCTTCGAGCCACAGATGGAGGTGGCCCGGCGCGAGAAGCTGTATGCGGGATGGCAGCAGGCGGTGGCCGCCACCCTCGCCTTCCACGTCGACTGAGGGTAGTGCCGGCCGCTGGCCGGCAACCCCATGATGTTTGGCGGCGTCTGCAGATTGCCGGCCAGCGGCCGGCACTACCACATGGCCAGCGGCCGTCAGAACGCCGGCAGCACCGCGCCCTTGTACTTGGTCTCGATGAAGGCCTTCACCTGCGGGCTGGTCAGGGCCTTGGCCAGCTTCTGCACGCGGGCGTCGTCCTTGTTGTCCGGGCGCGCGACCAGGAAGTTCACGTACGGCGAATCCTTGCTTTCGATCGCCAGTGCGTCCTTGGTCGGGTTGAGGCCAGCGTCCAGCGCATAGTTGGTGTTGATCAGGGCCAGGTCGACCTGGTCCAGCACGCGCGGCAGCATCGCCGAGTCCAGCTCGCGGAACTTCAGGTTCTTCGGGTTGGCAGTGATGTCGCGCTGGGTCGACAGCGCGTTGGTCGGATCCTTCAGCTCGATCACACCGGCCTTGTGCAGCAGGATCAGCGCGCGGCTGTTGTTGCTCGGGTCGTTCGGGATCACCACGTCGGCACCTTCGCGCAGCTCGGCCAGTGACTTGATCTTGCGCGAATACGCACCGAACGGCTCGATGTGCACGCCGATCACCTTCACCAGATCGGTCTTGCGATCGCGGTTGTAGGCATCCAGGTACGGCTCGGTCTGGAAGTAGTTGGCGTCCACCTGCTTCTGCACCAGCTGGTCGTTGGGCTGCACGTAGTCGTTGAACACGCGCACGTCCAGGTCCACGCCTTCCTGCTTGAGGATCGGCTTGACCACTTCAAGGATCTCGGCATGCGGCACGGCCGTGGCGGCCACCACCAGCTTCTGCGAGGGCTCGCCGGACTTGCCGCAGGCGGTCAGGGCCAGCGCAGCGGCGAGCAGGGGCAGCAACAGGGTCTTCTTCATGGGCGGAAGGGTTCTCGGGGGGAGTGTCAGGAGTTGTCGTAGTTGCTCAGGGCGAGCTCAAGCAGCGCCTTGGCCTGCTCGCGCAGCATCACCGGTTCGACGATCTCGGCATCCGAGCCGTAGTGCAGCACGTCCATCAGCAGCTCGCGCGAGACGCTGTACGGCACCTTCAGTTCATAGCGGCCATCGGCCAGGAAGCGGCCCTGCTGCTTGGAATGCCAGTGCTCGTCGGCCACCCAGCGCGCGGCCTTGGCGCTGAACAGGATGGTCGCCCAGCCCTTCGGCGCACCGGAGAAGATGCCGTAGCTGGCCCCGAGCTGCTCGTCCAGCTCGCTGTCGGCCACGTCGCGGGCGGTGCTGTCGATCACCCGCGCCTTGTGGATGCGATCCACGGCAAAGCTGCGCAGCGCCTCGCGGTCATGGTCCCAGGCATCCAGGTACCAGTTGTCGCGATAGTGGGTCAGGCGCTGCGGCGAAACGGTGCGCTTGGTCGGCTCGTCGGTGGAACGGGCGCGGTACTCGAACGCCAGCTGGCGGCGCTCCAGCACCGCCGAAGCCACGCTGCGGAAGCTGCCTTCATCGAACTTGCGGCCACGGTGCGGAATCACCCGCACCCGGTCCACCGGCCAGCTGGAAACGCCAGCCTGGGCCGCCAGCAGGCTCTCGATGCGCTGCTGCAGCGGTGCCAGAACCGAGGACAGCACGCCGCCACCGGTCCGCGCCAGCAGGTGCTGCGAGGCCAGCAGGGCATGCAGCTCCTCCGAGCTCAGCCACAGGCCGGGCAGCTCGAAGCGGTCGCTCTCGTCGGCCTGGTAACGGAAGCCGGCTTCGCCGTCGCCCTCGATCGGTGCCATCAGCGCATCGCGCAGGAAGGCCAGATCGCGGTAGACGGTGGCACGGGAGCAACCGAGCTTGTCCTGCAGGGTCGCCACCGTCACCGGATAGCGTGCGGACTTGAGCAGACGATGCAGGGCGGTGATGCGTTCGTATCGGTCCATACCCCCGATTATGTCCGAGTCGCGGGTCTTGTGTGGGACGTTTGGGCTATCGTGGTCGCCCCCACCCCTCTGGAACACCCGATGCGCCGGTTGCCTGCCCTGTCCCTGCTGGCCTGCCTGCTGCTGGCCGCCTGTGATCGCGCGCCCGCGCCGGCCAGCACCGAAGCGCCCGTGCCTGCGGCGGATCCGGCGCAGGCGGTGCTGGGCGCCAGCCAGCGCTTCTCGGCCCTGCGCAGCTTCCACGCCGAACTGGAGGTGCTGGGCGCGCCACAGCCGGTGCGCAGCGCCATGGACTTCGTCGCCCCCGACCGCTTCCGGGTGCAGACCCCAGCCGGTCCGCAGACGATCATCGGCGACACCATGTTCCTGCAGGCCGACGACGCGATCCGGCAGGTGCCGACCCCGCCGGGCCTGCTCGAGCAATGGCGCAACCCGCTGCCGGCCGATGCCCTGCCCGCCGATCTGCAGGCCGAAGACCTGGGCAGCCAGTCGCTGGACGGGGTCGAGACGCGTCACTACCGCCTGCGTGGCGCGCAGCCCGGCGAACGCCTGGAGTACTGGGTGGACGCGCAGGGCCTGCCGCGGCAGATCGTACGCAGCGGCAGCAGCAATAGCCGCAGCTTCCAGCTGCGCCTGCGCTATTCGCGCTTCAACGACCCGGCATTGCGCGTCGATTTGCCCTGAATAGGCGATCGCGGCAACGCCTGCTGAAGAAACCGTTTGGATCGATTCGGACCGCCATCACGCTTCCAGTATCATCACCGGCTGTCAACCGCTTCGGAGAAGCCCCGATGTCCCTGCGCGTGTCCCTGCTGATCCCCCTGCTGCTGTGCGCACCGCTCGCGTATGCGCAGGATGCCTCCGAACTGGCGGCGATGTCCTCGCCGTGGAGCGGCAGTGGCGGCGAGCTCGGTTTCGCTTCGGCACGCGGCAACAGCAGCACCGAGAGCTTCAACGGCCGCCTGCGCCTGCGCTACACCGATGGCGACTGGGTGCACAGCATGGACCTGGCTGGCCTGCGCTCCAGCTCCAAGGTGATCGAGACCCGCGACGACGGCTCCACCAGCCGCCGCAACAACACCACCGCCAACCGTTACACCGGCAGTGCCGGCAGCGCGCTGCAGCTGGGCGAGCACCGCCAGCTGACGGCCACGGTGCGTACCGAGCGCGATGACTTCGCCACCTACGACCGCCAGAGCTCGTTCGGTCTGGGTTACGGCACCCGCCTGTGGAACACCGAGCGTTTCTCGTTCGACGCGCAGATCGGCCCCGGTGTGCGCCGCACCCACAGCACCGAGGACGACCGCACCCGCACCGGCATGATCGGCCGCGGCCTGTTCGACATGAAGTACTCGCTGACCGACAACACCGACCTGGTCAACACCCTGCTGGTCGAGTCGGGTTCCTACAACACCTTCGGCCAGAACGACTTCGGTGTTTCGGTGAGCATGAACGAACATCTGGCGCTGAAGGCCGGCTGGCAGGCGCGTTACAACAGTGACGTGGCCGAGGACAAGCGCAAGACCGATACGCTGACCACGATGAACGTGGTCTACAAGTTCAAATAAGCAGAACGGGCGCCGAGGCGCCCGTTCTTCTTTCGGTAGTGCCGGCCGCTGGCCGGCAACTGCATTCAATCGGAGCACGAGGTTGCCGGCCAGCGGCCGGCACTAGCTGCGATGGCTCAGACGTTCAGCAGTTCGCCGGCACCGGCGTCCAGCAGCATCTTCGCCACGCGCTGGCCCAGTGCTTCCGGGTCACTGGCCGGGCCGATCGCCTCGGCACGCACCGCACGGCCATCACTGGCACTGCCGACCAGGCCCTGCAGGTGCAGGTCGGTCCCCTGCCACTGCGCGATCGCCGCCACCGGCACGTGGCAGCTGCCATGCAACGCACGGTTCATCGCTCGCTCGGCTTCCACGCAGGCACGGGTTTCCGCGTCATCCAGGCCCGCGAACAGCGCCATCAGGCGCGCATTGCCACCGTCGCACTCCACCGCCACCGCGCCCTGCGCCGGGGCCGGCAGCCACTGCGGCGGTTGCAGGCGCGCGACGATGCGCGCGCCCAGGCCCAGACGCTCCAGGCCGGCCACGGCCAGCACGATGGCGTCGTAGCCACCGTTGTCGAGCTTGGCCAGGCGGGTGTTGACGTTGCCGCGCAGGTCCAGCAGTTCCAGGTCCGGGCGCAGCGCGCGCAGCTGGGCCTGGCGGCGCAGCGACGAGGTGCCAACCCGCGCACCGATCGGCAGCGCATCCAGCGAGGCGTACAGGTTGGAGACGAAACCATCGGCCGGATCGTGGCGGGTCAGCATCGCCGGCAGCGCGAAGGGTTCATCCAGTTCCATCGGCACATCCTTCAGCGAATGCACGGCGCAGTCGGCCTCGCCACGCAGCATGGCCAGCTCCAGTTCCTTCAGGAACAGGCCCTTGCCACCGATGGCGGCCAGCGAGCGGTCCAGCACCTCGTCACCGCGGGTGCTCATCGGCACCAGTTCCACATGCAGGCCGGGGTGGGCCTGGCGCAGGCGATCGGCGACGTGTTCGCTCTGCCAGAGGGCGAGCGGGCTCTTGCGGGTGGCGATGCGGACGGTTTCCATCCGGTCAT
This sequence comes from Stenotrophomonas sp. 62841_Sma, assembly GCF_056482945.1. Classification (NCBI taxonomy): domain Bacteria; kingdom Pseudomonadati; phylum Pseudomonadota; class Gammaproteobacteria; order Lysobacterales; family Lysobacteraceae; genus Stenotrophomonas; species Stenotrophomonas sp. 62841_Sma. Next base: position 4,208,223 of record NZ_CM151224.1, read on the forward strand.
TATCGCGCCTTCGGCGCGGATACGGCCAACGGCGGAGCCCCTCGTGGCTGGTGGGGGGTACGGTTGAAGCAACAGCCGTGCTTGGCCGGGCGGGATGGACCACGCAGGGGACGCTGCAAGTACGTCCATGTAAGCTCGGTCGCCGCATCCATGCGGCTCACGCCCCTGCGCAGCCCACCCCGCCCGTCCTATGACAGTTTCCGTGCGCGCCAGCCACGGAAGATCAAAAGAAAAGCAGAGCAACAGCGGGTCGCTTCGCTCTGAGTCGAGCATGGCTTGTATGTTCCTCCCGGCTCCTACGCGGTATGTAGGAGCCAGGGTGGAGGGACCGTCAAGCATGCATCTGCGGATACTAGCCGACAGACGAGTCGAGCGATCCCCATCCCGCACACGAACGTCGATAAAGGATCGTACGGCCCCCAAAGGGGATCGTCGATGTAGGCAAGCTAACGTCGGTGCGGTACCACCCCAGCCCCTTAAAGATAGCTGGGAGCCGTACAAATGTCTGATTCTCTCGATATTGGCGTGGACGTGGACTCCAAGGAGTTCGTGCCGGCAGTGGCCGACCGCAAGGCCGGCGACAGGATCGCCAACACCCAGGCCGGCATAGCCAAGTGGCTCAACACCTTGCCCCAGCGATGTCGGATTGGCATGGAGGCGACGGGGCGGTACTACGAGTTGTTGGCTCGGATGGCTGGCCAGGCAGGCCACGTTGTCTATGTGATCAATCCACGTCTGATCAAGTACTACGGCCGGGCGACGGGCTCGCGTGGCAAGACGGACGCCATGGACGCCGAAGCGATCGCCCGGTACGTGAAGAAGGAGAACGATCGCCTGCGTGAATACGTACCGCGTACCGACGAGCAGCAGCAGATGCACGATTTGCTGCGCAAGCGGCAGACGCTGGTAAAGACACGCGCGCGCCTGGAGCAATCCTTCGGGGTAAGCAAAAGTGCCCCCGGGGAGCTGTCAGATCTGTTCTGCGCTCTGGCTGGGACGCTGTCCGAGCTGGAAAGCGAACTGCAGCGCTTGGGTCGCGATGGAGAGCATGGCACGCTCTACAAGCGCCTGTTGACCATCCCTGGTATCGGCCCCGCCGTCGCCGCTCACCTGATTTACTACATGACGCGCTGGCCGTTGGCCAACGCCAACGCGTGGATCGCCTGCACCGGCCTGGATCCCCGGCCTAACGAGTCTGGCGGAAGAACGGGACGGCGTCGGCTGTCCAAACAGGGCGCGCCAGTGCTGCGCCAGATGCTCTACATGGCCGCCATGGGGCTCAAGCGGTGTCGTCGGGGGCAACCGCTCTACGACGAGCTGTCAAAACGCGGTCACCCCAGCACCGCCGTCTTCAACATCCTGGCCAGAAAGCTGGCCAGGATCGCCTGGGGTGTCTTCAAAAGCGGCCGGGACTTCGATCCGGCCATGCTGAAGGTGGGTCAAGCCTGCTTCCAGCAGGCTTGACCACGAACATAGGATCTCGACTCTATATTTCCCTCCCCACCCGATAACAACAATGCTTTTGCTGTCCGATGCAGTGGAGAACGAGAGGGTTGGGCCGGGGTGGGGTGGCGGGACCGTTGGCGCCATGGGCCCGAGGCATGCCTCGGGCGGGTTGGGCAGGACGCCCAACCCCGGTCTTGCTGTGTGCGCAGGATTGCGCACACGAGCAAGGCGCCATCGAGCTTACAGGGATGTACTTGCAGCGTGTCCCGCCACCCCACCCCGGCCCGACCCAGCACGTAGAAATACCGAGCCATGACCCGCTGTTGCTGTTGCTGTTGCTGTTGCTGTTGCTGTTGATCTTGATGTTGATCTGTAAGCAGTCGCGGCCGCAGGCCGCGCGGAACACTCACAGATGCCGCAGTTCCTGCTTCAGCGTCGCCACGCAGCGGCGGCTGACTTCCAGCGGTTGCTTGCCATGGCGCAACATCGCCTGCACCTGCCCACCCGTGCCACGACGCAGCTCCACCAGCTCATGGCGCGCCACCAGGCAGTTGCGATGGATGCGGATGAAGCGGCTGGCGAACTCTTCCTCCAGCGACTTCAACGATTCCTCGATCAGGTCTTCGCCGCGCGCGTGGTGCACCACCACGTACTTCTCTTCGGCCTGCAGGTAATGGATGTCGTCCAGCGGAATCAAGCGCAGGCTGCCGCGCAGGCGCGCGCACAGCATGCTGCGCGCCTGTTGCCCGCGGTGGTCCTGTGGCTGACCATCGCGGCCGGCCAGGAACGTGCGCGCGCGCGCGATGGCCGCGGCCAGACGCTCGGCACGTACCGGCTTCATCAGGTAATCAATCGCGGCCGCCTCGAACGCCGACAGCGCATGCGCATCGTAAGCGGTGCAGAACACCACCGCCGGCCGTGGCTCGAAGCTGGCCAGGTGGCGGGCGGCTTCCAGGCCATCCAGCCCGGGCATGGCGATATCCAGCAGGACCAGGTCCGGCTGCAGCTCCGCGCACGCGTGCAGGGCCTGCTCGCCGTTGCCGGCTTCGGCCACCACATCCACGCCGTCCTGCGCGGCCAACAGGCTGCGCAGGCGCTCACGCGCCAGCGGTTCGTCATCGGCGATGACTACCCTCACGATCGCTCCCTCACTGGATCGGCACTGTCACCTGGCAGGCATAGTAGCCCTCGCTCCAGCCAGCCGTCATCCGCGCGGCGCTGCCGAAGCGCCAGGCCAGCCGATGGCCGATGCTGTGCTGGGCATGGCCGGCACCGCGCGCCAGGGCCAGCCCGGGGGCCTGCGGGTCGGGCGCCGGATTGCGCACGCAGATCTGCAGTTCATTGCCCTGGCGCATCAGCTGCAGCTCGATGGTGCCACCCTCGGGCAGCCGCGAGATGCCATGCAGCACGGCGTTCTCCACCAGTGGCTGCAGTACCAGGCGAGGCAGGGGAAGATCCCAGGGCAGCGGTTCGTCGCGCTGCCAGCGCACCTGCAGGCGCTCGCCCAGGCGCAGTGATTCGATCGACAGGTAGCGCTCGGCCAGCTCGCATTCGTCACGCAGGGTGGAATCACCCTCGCCCGCCCCCAGCGCGGCACGGAACAGATCGGACAGGTCCAGCACCGCACGCTCGGCCACGACCGGGTCGCGATGCAGCAGGCTGGCGATCAGGTTCATGCTGTTGAACAGGAAATGCGGGCGGATCCGCGCCTGCAGGGCATCGGCCTGTGCGCGTGCGTTGGCCTGTACCTGCGCGGCCCAGCGATCACTCACATAGAAGTAGCGCAGGGCCAAGGCAGTGATCAGCGCCGTCGTCGCCGCGCTGCCCAGCGTGAAGCGCCAGAAGCTGATGCCGCGGGCGAAGCTGTCGCCAAGCACCGCGTACAGGGCATGCACGATGCCCGCGCAGACCACCGCGATCAGCGTCGCCAGTGCGATGGCCGAGACCGCCCCCAGAACCTGTGGCAACCTCGACAACGCGTTCCGCAGCAGGCACAGGCTGGCCGTTACGGCCAGCGCCAGCCACAACGCGAAACCACTGGCCGACAGCAGTTCGCCCACAGTCCAGTGGCGGCTGCCATCCGGGGCCAGGGCCAGCACCACCACCACCAGTTCGGCCAGGCCGAGCATCGCCGCCAGCCGCGGCAGGCGGCACAGTTCCGGCATCCAGGGCGGGGCGCTGGCCGGCGGCATGGGTCAGGCAGCGCCCAGGCGTTCCTGCAACCAGTCACCGAGCGCCTGGATCTCTTCGGCGCAGACCTGGTGGGCCATCGGGTAACTGTGCCATTCCACCTCCAGGCCCAGCGCCTGCAGTGCCTGCGCACTGTGTGCGGCCACCGCCTGCGGAATCACCGGATCGCTGCTGCCATGGGCCATGAACACCGGCACCTGCACGGCGCCTTCAGCGCGCTTTGCGCCGTCGGCTTCGGGCAGGTAGGTGGACAGCGCGATCAGGCCGGCCAGCGGCGCAGTGCGTGACAGCGCGGCGGTCAGGATGATCGCGCCCCCCTGCGAGAAACCGGCCAGGAAGATCTTCTCCGGCGCGATGCCACGCTCGATCTCGCGCGCGATCAGCGCATCCAGCTGCACCACCGATTCCTGCACGCCCACCATGTCGGCGCGCGATCGGAAATCCATGCCGACGATGTCGTACCAGCCGCGCATCGGCACGCCGTTGTTGATCGTGATCGGCCGCACCGGTGCATGCGGGAACACGAAGCGCAGCGCCGGCCAATGCGGACGCACCAGCTCCGGCACGATCGGCGCGAAGTCGTGGCCATCGGCACCGAGGCCGTGCAGCCAGATCACCGACCACTGCGGCGAGGCGCCGGTCTCCTGTTCCACCGTTTGCAGCATGATGCGGCTCCTTCAAGTTCGAGCCGCATTATGCCGCTGCCGCGGGACGATCAGTACAGCGGCGGTTGTTCGGCCGCTTCCCGGCGCAGCTGCGCGGCACGTACCAGCACCGGCGGCGGGATGTTCTCCTCGGGGATATCAAGCAGGCCAAGACGGTGCAGGAAGGCGCCGGGGCCACGCGAAGACGTCAGCGCCACCACCGGTACCGCCAGCACCATGCCGATCACCACCGGCGCCATCCACGCGGCCAGCGATGGCGACACGGCCCAGGCCAGCATGCCCATGAAGGCGCCGAACACCCCCAGCCCACCGTAGCCACGGATCAGCGCCAGCCACGAAATGCCACCATCGTCACGCTGCTGCGCGTCCCAGCCCGAATCGCGGCCGGACAGTACTTCGGCCACGCCGCGCGACTGCACGTACATCACCACCGGCGCCATCAACGCGGCCAATACGGTTTCCACCAGCATCGAGACGAACGCGCGCAGGGCACCGCCACACCCGCGGCGGTCGACCGGGTCCAGCAGCATCGCCAGGTAACCCAGCACCTTGGGCAGCAGCAGCACCGCCATGGTCGCCGCGAACAGGCGCACCACCTGTTCCTCGTCCTGGGCCCGCCAGTACACGCTGGGCGACAGGTGCAGCAGGGCGTTGAAGTCGATGCCTTCCTGGAACAGCGGGATGGCGATGCCGATCAGCATCAGCATCGCCCACATCGGCGCGGTGAAGTAATGACCGATGCCGATCAGCATGTGCATGCGGCTGATCCAGTGCAGGCCACGGCTGCCGACCACCTTGCCGTGCTGCAGGTTGCCCTGGCACCAGCGGCGGTCGCGCACCAGCAGGTCGGTCAGGGTCGGCGGACCTTCTTCATAGCTGCCGCCCAGGTACGGCACCATGTGCGCGGCCCAGCCGCCACGACGCATCAGCGCCGCTTCGACGAAGTCATGGCTGAGCACGTGGCCACCGAACGGCTTGCGCCCCGGCAGCGCCGGCAGCCCGGCCTGATCGGCGAAGGCGCGGGTGCGGATGATGGCGTTGTGGCCCCAGTAATTGCTCTCGGCACCGTGCCACCAGGCCACGCCACGGGCGATCACCGGACCGTACACACGGCCGCCGAACTGCTGCATGCGCGCGAACAGGGTGCGCCCGCCGATCACCGACGGCAGGGTCTGGATCAGGCCGACGTCGGCGTTGTGCTCCATGCCCGCGACCAGGCGCACGATGCTGTCGCCGGTCATCAGGCTGTCGGCGTCGAGGATCAGCATCTGCGGGTAGGCACCGCCGAAGCGGCGGACCCAGTCGGCGATGTTGCCGGCCTTGCGCCCGCTGTTGTCGCCACGGCGGCGGTAGAACAGCCGCGCCTGGCCATCGGGCACGCGCTCGCGCAGTTCGGCGAACACCTGCTCCTCGGCCCGTGCGATGTCTTCGCGCCGGGTATCACTGAGCACGAAAAAGTCGAACCGGTCGAGCTGGCCGGTGGCGGCCACCGACTCGTAGATCGCCTGCAGGCCGGCCAGCAGCCGGCGCGGATCTTCGTTGTAGGTCGGCATCAGCAGCGCGGTGCGGCTGTGCACTGTCGGCAGTGGCTTGTCCGGGTCGATGCCGAGGCGATACCCCCGGTCGAACACGGCAGTCAGGAAGCCGGCCACGGCGCTGGCGAAAGACAGCGCGATCCAGGCGAACAGGCCGACAAACAGCACCAGCAGGCAGGCCTCGAGCACGCTGATGCCATTGGCCGACAGCACCCGCCACATCATCCGGGTAGCGATGGCGGTCATCGCCAGCGTGCCGCCGAAGATATAGAACCGGCGCAGGCCGATCAGCCGCGGCGAGGTGCGGTGGCGGCGAACCTTCAGTTGGCCTTCGCGCAGGGTCTGCTCGGGCATCTGCAACGGCGATTCGGCCGGCAGCAGCGTCCAGCCGGCATCAAGCCGGGACGTATCTGCTTCCGCATGGATGGTCTGCACCTCCATTGCCGCCTACTCCGCGCAGTCGGCACGGCCGGCCATCCCGGCCGGGCTGCATGCACCAAGGTTCCCGGCGCGCTTTCCCGGCGCCCGCACTTGTCCTGGCTGCGTCGGCGTCACGCCACGCAGTCGCTGTCTGTCACTACCGGAACCCACACGATCTCCAACGGGGCGGAATCGAAAATGCGGCTCAGTCTAGGGCGCCGGATGTAAGCCGAGTGCGAAGGTCTACGCCGGGATTTATCCCCATTCAGCAAACAGCAGGCGAGTGCCGGGGCAGGGGAACGGATGTCACTTGGTCGCCCCAGGTACTGGATCGTAACAAACGCGAACGGTTATCATTTCATTAACCAGGCAGGTCACCGTCTTCCGCACGGCCGAGACCCACCCAGCTGCGCCGGTTCCAACCCAGCGCCCAACGACCCATGGAAGGGGGCTGCCTGCTGTCTGCGTGCGCCTGCTGCTTCCACCGGGTCCCCCTCCTCCGATGGAAGCCGTCATGTCCCTGTCGTTCCGTACCCCTTCCGCGCGCCTGCCGCGCACCCGCCTGGCCTGCGCTCTGGCCACCGCCTGCCTGCTGGCCCTGCCCGGCCTGGCCGCCGCAGAGGCCAGCGCCGATGCCTCCACCAAGGATCTGGATACCGTGGTGGTCACCGCCTCGGGCAACCAGCAATGGATCAAGGATGCACCGGCCAGCATCAGCGTGATCAGCCGTGAGGACATCGAGCGCCAGCCGGTGCACGACCTGGCCACCCTGCTCAGCCGCGTGCCGGGCGTGACCGGTGGCCTCAGCGCGGTCGGCGAGCAGTCCAAGATCAAGCTGCGTGGCATGCCGTCCAATTACACGCTGGTGCTGGTGGACGGCAAGCGCATGGGCAGCTCGGCCTCGACCAACTACCGTCCCGACCTCGGCCGCCAGGATCTGAACTGGATCTCGCCCGACCAGATCGAACGCATCGAGGTGGTGCGCGGACCAATGTCGTCGCTGTACGGCTCCGACGCCATGGGCGGCGTGATCAACATCATCACCAAGCGCATCGGTGATGACTGGAACGGCAGCGCCACCCACAGCTATACCCGCCCGGGTGATGGCAAGCGCGGTGATACCCAGCAGATCGGTGCGACGTTCTCCGGTCCGCTCGGCGAGCGCTTCGGCCTGCGCATCGGTGCCAACAGCATGCGCCGCGACTCCGACCGCTCCAACGGTGGTGTCTATGGCAATGCCTACGCCGGCGAGAAGGACCGCAATGTCGACGCGCTGCTGCAGTGGAAGCTCAGCGATGCGCAGGAACTGTCGCTGGAAGCCGGCCACGGCGTGCAGCAGGCCTTCATCGACGCGTCGCTGGAAAAGCAGGACGAAGGCGCCTGGGGTGCCAGCGAACTCAAGCGCAGCTCGCTGGCGCTCAACCACGATGGCAAGTGGAGCTTCGGCAACTCGAAGCTCAGCGCCTACTGGACCGAGTACAAGAACGACATCGGCGCCACCGGCCGCTCCGAGGCGACCGATACGATCATCGAAGGCAGCCTGACCACGCCGTTCACCCTGGGCGTTGAACACCAGTTCGCCGTCGGTGGCCAGTGGAAGCGCCAGGAACTGACCAATACCGATACCATCGGCCGCGCGCCGATCGACTATGCCGGCAATGCCGTCAGCGGCTCCAACCTGGAAGTGGATACCTGGGCACTGTTCGTTGAGGACGAACTGAAGCTGCACCGCACGCTGGCGCTGACCCTGGGCGCACGCCTGGACCACCATGAGAAGTTCGGCAGCCACGTCAGCCCGCGTGCGTACCTGGTCTGGCACCCGGCCGAACAGTGGACGATCCGCGGTGGCGTCTCCAAGGGCTTCCGCGCGCCCAGCCTGACCGAGAATTCGGCCACCGCGGCCACCCAGTCCGGCGGCCGCGGCTGCACCTCGCTGATTCCGCTGGGCTATACCCGTGGCGGCTGCTACATGGCCGGCAACCCGGACCTGGACCCGGAAACCAGCACCAACCGCGAGATCGGCATCAGCTTCGACAACGACCTGCTCGATGCCGGCCTGACCTATTTCCATACCGACTTCAAGAACAAGATCGAATACGCGCCGCTGGGCGAGTTCAACGGCATCTGGTGGACGCGCATGAGCAACGTGCAGCGCGCGCGTACCAGCGGCATGGAAGGCAACCTGAACTTCCGCTTCGGCGAGCAGTGGCGCTGGCGCACCTCGGCCACCTGGATGAAGGAAGCCAAGAACCTGACCACCGGCAGGAACCTGATCGATACGCCGGAGTTTTCCGGCTATTCGTCGCTGGACTGGACGCCCAATACGGTGTTTTCCAGCAGCCTGTCGGCGCAGTACACCGGCAAGCAGACCGGTACCGCCACGACCTTCCTCAAGGCCTACACCCTGTATGACCTGACCGCTGCCTGGAACGTCAACGAGGTGCTGACCCTGCGCGGCGGTGTCAGCAACCTAGCCGACAAGAAGCTGTATGCGGAAGGCTCCACCGACTACTTCGTGGCCGGGCGCAGCTACTTCATGAGCATGACCGCGCGGTTCTGACCGGCGGCGCGCGCCGCGATCGCGCTGGCAGCACGCCAGCGCGATCGGCGGTGTTGCGGATTACTCGCTTTCCAGCGCGGCCGCAGCCGCGTTCTGCGTAGCGGCCGTGCGTGCACGGTCCATCGCTACCGCCAGTTGCTGGCGTGCGAGCAGTTGTTGTGCCTGCACCACTTCAGGTGTCGGCAGGAGCACCGGTCCCGGTGCGTTTTCCGGTATAGCAGGTGTGGTCATGCAACCTCCATGGACATCCCGCCGCCGCCCGGGTTCAGCTGGGGCGGCAGCGGAACTGCGCACCCTATCCTAAAAACAAGGCGGATGGGTGACGGTGCGGCGCCCCGCCGCAGGCCTGCACATGCCGGGCGCGTCACATTTTTGACGGTTGAGGGTAGTTTCCTGAACCGTCGGCCTCGTATCATGTAACCGTTTTCCTACAAGGACGTAATCGTCAATGAACACCGTCGACCTCTCCCGCTTCAGCCCGAAGTGGCAGTTCCGCTTCAATTTCTTCCAGCAGCACGGCGCTCCGAAGGAGCCGCGCTTCAAGGAAGCCTGGAAGGCGCTGTCCTTCGGCGACCGCCTCAAGATCAACATCAACTTCTTCGCCTTCTTCTTCGGCTTCATCTACCTGTTCATTCTGGGCATGTGGCGCAAGGCGCTGGTGGTGATCGGCATCGGCCTCGTGCTGGGCATCGTGTCCCTGCTCCTGCCGGACATCATCGCGCGCCCGCTGTTCATCGCCATGAACTTCCTGGTTGCCGCCAGCACCAACTACAGCTACTACCTGGAGCAGGTGAAGGGCAAAGCCAGCTGGAATCCCTTCGAAGGCATGTTCTGACGCGATGCTGCCGCCGCACTCCGGCCTGGCATAGCATCAAGCAGAAATGAAGACGCCCGGCCTTGGCCGGGCGTCTTCATGTGCGCGCAACAGGATCAGGCCGCGCGGCGGACCGTAGCCACCGGCTCGGCCTGCAGGCGGAAGCGCGAGACCGCCACCGCCAGCTGCTCGGCCTGTTCTTCCATCGCACGCGCGGCGGCACTGGCCTCTTCCACCAGTGCGGCGTTCTGCTGGGTGGTCTCGTCCATCTGCACCACGGTCTGGTTGACCTGCTCGATGCCCGCCGACTGCTCGCGCGAGGCTGCCGAGATCTCGGCCATGATCTCGTTCACTCGGCCGACCTGGCCGACGATTTCCTGCATGGTGCGGCCCGCGCCGTGCACCAGCTGCGCACCGGCACCGACCTGCGCCACCGAGGCGTCGATCAGCTCCTTGATCTCCTTGGCCGCGCCTGCCGAGCGCTGGGCCAGCGCACGCACTTCGCTGGCGACCACGGCGAATCCGCGGCCCTGTTCGCCGGCACGCGCCGCTTCCACCGCCGCGTTCAACGCCAGGATGTTGGTCTGGAACGCGATGCCATCGATTACCGAAATGATCTCGGCAATGCGCTGCGAGGAGGCCTCGATCTGTTCCATGGTCTGCACCACCTGGCTGACCACCTGCCCGCCTTCGCTGGCCACGCCCGCTGCGGAGCCGGCCAGGGTGTTGGCCTGCAGCGCGTGGTCGGCATTCTGGCGCACCGTGGAGGTCAGCTCTTCCATCGAGGCCGCGGTCTCTTCCAGGTTCGCCGCCTGCTGCTCGGTGCGGCGCGACAGGTCACTGTTGCCGGCGGCAATCTCACCCGCCGCCAGGCGGATGCTGGCCGCCGACTGCTGGATCTGGCCAACGATCTGGGTCAGCTGCTGCACGGTGCTGTTGGCATCGTCGCGCATCACTGCGAACACCCCGTGGAAGTCGCCCTGCATGCGCGCGCTGAGGTCGCCTGCGGCAATCGCGCGCAGCAGCGTCGACAGCGCCGCCAGGTTGTGGTCGCTGACCTGCATCATGGTGTTCAGGGTCTCCACCATGCGGCGGAAGTCGTGGTCGAAACGCAGCGTGTCGCCGCGCACCGCAAAATCGCCGGCGGCGGCGGCAGCGGCCAGCTGCTGGATCTGATCGTTGATCGCAGCCAGGTTGCTCTTGGTAGTGGCCATTGCAGCGGTGAACACCGCCTTCTCGCCCGGCAGCGCTTCCATGTCCACGCTCAGGTCACCCACCGCATAGCGTTGCATCACGTCGACCAGGCGCTGGGTGACGGCGTTGCTGGAGGCCACCAGCTTGTTGCTGTCAGCCACCATCCGGCCGTACTCACCCGGGAACGCCGAGGCGTCCATGCGGTAGCTGATTTCACCGGCGCCATGGCGACGCGCCATTTCCGCCTGCGCCGCCATCACCGACTGCAGCTGCCCCCGCATGCCCTGCATCGCGTCCAGCAGGCGGCCCACTTCGTCGTTGCTGCGTGCCGGCAGGGTGCTGTCCAGCTTGCCCGCGGCGACGTCGCCGGCCACGCGCACGGCTTCGGCCAGTGGGCGGATCGCCAACCGGCGCAGCAGCACATAGACACCGGCACTCAGCGTCAGCGCGGCCACCACACCAACCAGCAGGGTCAGCCACAGCAGCTGGCGCGCCTCGGCCACGATCACCGCGTGCGGCATCACCACACCCAGTGCAAAGCGCTGCGGCGCATCGCCCACACGCAGCGGCACGTATACGCGCACGTTGCCGGCGGCATCCGGAGTGAAGGCTTCGAACCGGCGGTCGGCGGCGATGTCTGCCAGCATGCTGCGGGTCAATGCGTCGCCACGTGGCTTGCCGATTTCGGCGGCATTGGCCGAGGCCAGCACCACGCCATTCGGCGAGAGCAGTTCGACGCGCCCGGCGCCCATCGGCTTCAGCGTGGCCAGGTGCTTCTGCAGCGCCGCCAGCGAGAAGTCCACAGTGAATACACCGAGGAACCGGCCGTTTTCGATGATCGGCGTGCTCAGCGTGCTCATCAGCACCTGCTGGCCACCGATGTCGTAGGCGTAGGGCTCGCTTACCTTCGCCAGCTTGTCGCGGCTGGGCACCATGTACCAGTCACCGGAGCCACTGGCCGTCTCGGTGTAATCGGTCATCGTCGACTGCTGCGGCTTGCCATCGTGCCAGGCCCAGTAGCTCATGTAACGACCGGTGGCATCGTGCGCTTCAGTGTTGACGAACTCGGCATCCTTGCCATCGAAGGCGTCGGCCTCCCACATGGTGCTCTTGCCCAGCCACTCGGGGTGGGTGCGCAGCTGCTCTCCCAGCACGGCAGCCAGGCTGGCACGGTCCGGAACATCGCCGCGCGCGCGCTGGGCGAGCACGGCCTCGACCATGGCGTCGTTGCTGGCAAAGGCGGTGCCCAGATCGGCCGCGACCTGGCGGGCTTCGGCGGTGGCTTCGCTGGCCATGGTCTGGCGCGAGGCGTCGATCAGGCTGGCGCTGGCCTGGCGGTAGATCAGGAACGCAGTCAGGCCGAAGCACAGCAGCGCGATCGCAGCGGTGCCCAGCATCAGCTTGTGGGCGATGCTGCCCGGGCGGCGGGCAGCGGCGGAACGGGGAGAAGGCATGGAAGGATCCGCAAGGCAGTTCAGGACGACCGGCACCGCGAGGGCACCGCGCAGGTGCGCGATCCGTCGCGCAGGCCACCGGCCGCCGGGACACGCCCGGCGCTGGAAGCGCACCGGGTTAGCGGCCGCCTGCGAACGAGGTTGAGGCGGTCCATCTGCACATTCCTGAACCTGCTCAGGGTCGGGTCAGGAACCCGCCCGGCTGCCGCCCTATTCGGCCACGCGGTCCTTGATCCATTCGGCCCGCGGCAGCACCTCGATGCTGCCAACCGCGTACTGCTGCAGCACGTCGTCCGGGCCGAAGCGCGGCTGCCAGCCCAATGTGCGGCGCATCAGTGCACTGTCGTAGACGCGGTCAATGCTAAGCGGCAGCGGCCAGCCACGGCGCTCGAACTCGGCCAGCAACTGCGGGGCGCGGCGGGCCAGCACCCTGCGCGGCTGGGTCGCCAGTTCCAGGCAATCCTCGCGCAGGAACGGCGTCGGTGCGCAGGCAATGTAGCGTGCGAAGGCAGCGCCCTCATCGTGCAGCAGCGCGGCATGTGCGCTGGCCACGTCGCGCGCGTCGATGCCGCGGTGCAGGCGGAACATCGCCATCCGCTCCGGTGGCTCGGGGAAACAGCGGGCCATGCGCAGCACGCGCACGCTGAAGCCCGGCGCCGCAGCGGCTTCAGCCAACGCCTCGGCCTGCAGCTTGCTGCGATGGTAGATGGTGCGTGGCAGCGGCTCGGTATCTTCATCGATCCAGCGGCAACCGCCCGCCACCACCGCATGGCCATACAGCGCCGTGGTGCTGGTCAGCACGAAGCGGCGTGCACCGGCCTCGCGGGCAGCCTGCAACAGGTGTGCGGTCGCCTCCACATTGATCTGCTGGAATACCGCATCCGGCACCAGGCCGACATGGGGTGCGTGCAGGGCCGCGGTATGGATCACCGCGTCGACGCCCTGCACTGCCCGCTTCACGGCCTGACGATCGGTGACATCGGCAATGATGCGGGTGGTAGCGAATGGGCTGCGATCCAGCCCCACCACTTCGTGGGCCGCCGCCAGCGCGCCGAAGATCGCACGCCCGATCCGCCCGGAACTGCCGGTCAACAGAATCTTCATTGAGTCCATTCACTCGAAGCGCCCGGGAACTACCGGGATGCATCGATTCTAGGCACGCTGCATGTCGTCTGCGATAGGGCGCGGTTGCAATTGTGCGTTCATTCTGGCGATGCCGATCGGGCCAGCAGCTGCCGGGCGACGAACAGCGGATCGTCACCGCCTGCTGCATCAGGCGTGACGCCGGTGCGTTCCCAGTTGGTTCCGGTACGGAGGTTGATCGGCTGCCGGTTGGGAATGCTGATCTGATAGCCATCCGGCAGCAGCACAGGATCATCGAACATATGTGCCGCACCGCCACTTCGACTACCAACGACACGTGCCCGCCCCTGCGCCTGCAGCGAGTACGCGACGAATTCGGCGGCCGACCCGGTGCGGCGGTCGATCAGCACCACCAGCGGCTTCAGGTACAGCCCCAGGCTCGCCGGTGGCAACGGTACCGGACGGCGCTGGCCACGGCGTTGCAGTGACTGCACCTGGGTGATCTCCGCCGCCAGCAGGGTCCGCACCAGCAGGTCCGCACTGCCGTCATCGCCACCACCGTTCTGGCGCAGGTCCAGCACCAGGCCATCGGTGTCGGCCAGCAGGGTGAAGGCTGCGGCCAGCTTCGGCCGGGCCAGATCGAGCGGATAGAAGGTGCTCAGGCGCAGGTAACCGATGTTGCCTTCCAGCACCCGCACCTCGCGCACGCCCGCACCATTGCTGCGCGCGTCTGCGCGCCAGGCCATCAGCCAGTCGTCCTGGCCGGCGCGGGCATCCACCCGCTCGACATGGAAGTGGCCATCGAACACGTCCAGATCCTGGTTCAAGCGTGCGCTGAACGCCTTGGGGTCCGCGCAGCTGTCCACATAGCGCTGCTGGGTGGACCAGCCGCGCACGGCCTCGGCAATGTGCGCGCCTTCGGCCACGTCCAGGTACTGCGCCTGTATCGCCGTGGCCGCCGCCTGCAGCACCGCGTCCTGGGCCGGGCAGGACGCCGCCAGCAGCGCGCCCAGCATCCACGAAACCGCCATGACCGCACCCCATGTTGATGATATGTAAGTGCTTATATATCATCGCCACCATGGATCTCCAACATGCCACCCTGGGAACACTGCTGCGGGCCCTGCTCGACCAGCTGGACCCGGCGGTCGAGCAGGCCTACCGCGACCTGAAGCTGGACTACCGGCCGCGCTACACCCCGGTGCTGCGCACGCTGATGGCGCAGGGACCCTGCCGCATCAAGGATCTCGCACTGGCCTGCGGGCTCAGCCATTCGGCGCTCAGCCAGACGGTTTCAGCAATGGTGCGCGACGGCTGGCTGCACGCTGCGGTCGGTGAAGACAGCCGCGAGCGCATCCTGCAGCTGAGCCCGCGCGCGTTGCAGGCGTTGCCGGCGCTGCAGGCGCAGTGGCAGGCCACGGCACGCGCGGCGCGCAGCCTCGATGCCGATCTTGGACAGTCATTGGAGCAGGTGCTGCGCGACGCACTGCAGGCGCTTGAACAGCGGCCGTTCGCGCAGCGACTGCGCGGCACGCCCCAACGCTGAGGCGCTTACTGCTCGGCCGCCATCTCGATTTCGCTGAGGAACGTCCAGCTGCCATTGGCCAACCGCAGCTCCAGCGTGCGGCACTGCGCGGCCAGCGGCGCGGCGTTGCCCAGCACGTATTCCTCTTCGGTCGAACCGCTCAGTCCGGCCTGGGGGAATGGCGCCGACAGCACACCGATCTTCACCGCAGCGGCGCCCGGCTCGGCACACATCACCTCCACAGCTGTCGGCCTGACGATGCCCCACGCCGGGCGGGTCATCGTATGCAGGCCGATCCAGTCCACCCGCCGGCGCTGGCCCAGGTCGATGGTGATGCTGGCGTTGCCATGCACGCCTACCCAGCCTGCATCCATCGGGTTGCGCGGATCCCCCACCCGACGATCGAACAGCTCGTGGCCACTGCTGTCCGGATAGTTCGCATCCGGTACCACGCTGTAGCTGTACGTGGTCTGCACCGGATCGACGAGGTAGGACGCGCCGAGCCCATACAGCCCGCGATAGGTGTTCATCATCCGCGACGATTCGGCATAGCCCTGGCCGGGGCCGACCACCTCGGACATGTGGTACTGGTTGAGCCAGGCAACGCGCTTGCCGGCCGAACGCGCACTCCACAACTGCTGGTTGATGCGCTGCACCGACGCGGAGCGATAGGCACCGGACAATCCGTTGCCGGTTTCCAGGAACAAGGGACTGCCATGGTTGAACAGTTCGATGTCGGCCCACAGGCCGCTGGCCCCCAGCGCCGCCGACAGCGCCTCGTAATACGCCTCGGTGGAATGACCCGGGCGATCCCACTGGAACAGGCGTGCATGCGAGGCGGCGCCGATGCCGTCCTGCCAGATCTGCACATCCACGCCGGTGGCCGTACGGAACTGTGCAGCAGCCCGGCCCACGCTGGCCGGATCCACGCTGGATGACGCCAGGTAGGGGGCCACCATCACCGGCCGCGAGGGTGTACTGCCTTTGAGCGCCGTCACGATCGCACGGTAGAACGGCGCGCGATCAGCCGGCACCTGTGCTGGCTCGTCGGTGATGTACCAGCCAGCGAACGCCGGATGCGATCCGTACTGTTGGCCCAGCTGGGCCAGCGACTGCGCCGCATCCTGTGCCACGGCCGTTGCGTTCTGCCCCTGCCAGAAGGTGGCGCACTGCCCCGAGCTGTAGGTGGTGCCGACCACGACCTTCATGCCGCGCGCGGCCGCCGCATCGAGCACGGTGCCGAGCTTGCCGGGAAAGCCGGCAATCCATTCGAAATCCTGCACGCCGCTGGCGCAGCCGACGCCGGCACGGGTGGCACGCACCTGACCGAGGATGATCGTGTCGTTGCCCAGGTCCTGCAGTTCATCCAGGAACAGCGGCAACTGCGCGGCCGGCAGTTGTTCGTCGCTGCCCGAGTAGCCAACGTGGACGAAGCTGCCGGACAACAGGGGGCTGGCCGCATGGACGGGGGCGGTACAGGCCAGCACTGCGATCAATCCAATCCTGTTCATGTTCTACGTCCCTGTCGTGGCCAGGCGAGTGGCGTTGTTGCGCATCCTATCAACAGCAACGGTGGCCCCATCAAGATCATCGACAACGCTGCGCAATCGCCGACTTCAGCTGCCCCCGCAGCAGCGCACGTGCAATGCCGATTCAAGCGGTTGATTCATTCAACTGCGTGATCGAGCCTGCGCGCTCCTTCCCCTGGAATACTCCTCATGCGCACGCCGCCCGCACCGCTCAGCCTGATGGAACGCGACCGCCGCTGGGCCCTGGCCCGCGACCTCATGGCCAGTGAACGCCTCGATGCCCTGGTTGTGCATGGCGACCGGGAAGCCGCCGCACCGGCCGGGTTCTCGCCGGACTGCTACTTCACCAATGACCGGCCCGGCTCGATCGTGGTGTTCGTCGGCGACCAGCCGCCACGGGTGTTCACCTTTGCCTCGCTGATGATTGCCGACCACCTGCAGGCCTGCCTGCGCGGCGACCTGCAGTGGATCGCACCCGAACAGCTGTGGGTTGGAAAATCCGGTCTGGAGGTTGGTCGCTGGCTGCAGCAATGTGGCCTGCACACGGCACGTATCGGCGTGCTGGGGCTGGAGCCCTATCCACCGTTCTACTTCGACGGCGCGATGCCCGCGCGCACCCTGCAGGGCATGCAGGCGGCGGTGCCGAACGCGGAATTCGTACCGGTATATCGTGCGTTCTTCCAGCGCGCCTCGGTAAAGAGCCAGGAGGAACTGGCGCTGATTGCGCATGCCGCCTGGATCGGTGAATCCATGAGCGAGGCGCTGCGTGCCACTGCTCGCCCCGGTGTTTCGGAAGCCGAACTGGTTGCCGCAGTGACCGCCGCCTGTTTCTCGCTGGGGGGCTATACCGCCGAGGTGTTGCTCGGCTCGGGTCCCGAGTATGTGGGCTGGGGACCACCCGCCTGGCAGTATCGTGCGCAGCCGCCGCGCATTCTGCGCGATGGTGACCTGGTGCTGTCGGAGATCTTCGCACTGTACGGGCTGATGGAAACCCAGCATCAGGCCGCGGTTGCCATTGGCGAGGTGCACGACGACATCCATCGCGCCGCTGCCGTCGCCCGCAGCAGCTACGAAGCAGGCCTGTCCGCACTGCGCGTGGGCAATACTTTCGGCGATGTCGTCGACGCGATGGAAGCGCCCCTGCTGGAGGCGGGCGGCTGGCACGTGCATCCGTTGGTCCACAGCCTCAACCCCTATGGACCGATTGGCTTCGGCCGTGCACCGGGCATCGAAGCGCTGCCGGAGGCCGCGCGCTATGCGCACATCGCGCCGCTGCCGACTGTCGGGCGCGAACTGCCCCTCCAGGCCGGCATGTGTTTCGCCTTCGAACCGAACTGTGCATTCGGCCGGCACATGGCCAACATCGGCGGTACGGTCATCGTCGGCGCGGACGCGGGTACCGCGCTCAATGAAAACTCGACACGGCTGATGCAGGCCGATGCCTGAGTTCATCGCCCATCTGCAGACACCGGCACGGCGGCGCGCGGCCGAGACGCGCAGCGGGCAGACCCGAGCCCGACTGCTGCACGCGGGGCTGCAGCTGTTCAGCGCGTTCGGCGTGGAGGGTGTGCGTACCCGCCAGCTGGTGGACAAGGCCGGCTGCAGCCAGTCAGCCATTCCCTATCACTTCGGTGGCAAGCAGGAACTGTATGCCGCCGTGCTGCAGCGCTGCGCTCAAGCCATTGCCGAGCGATTGCCGCTGCCGGCAACGCCACCCAGCGGCGCGCGGCAGGCCGCGCAGCAGCTGCAGCAGTTGATGCGGGCATTCGTCCATGCCTTGCTGTCGGCGCCGGATGCGGGTCCACGCACGCTGCTGTTGGCGCGCGAACAGATCCAACCGACGGCGGCGTTCGCCAGTGCCCACCGTACGCTGTTCGAACCCCTGCACACCACGTTGGCCGCCTGCGTAGCGTGCCTGCGCGGCAGCGAACCATCCAGCGCCGAGACGGTGCTGCGTACCCACGCCCTGCTCGGCCAAGCGATCGTCTTCGCCGTCTCCCACGGAGCTCTGCAGGCGCGACTGAACCAGGGAGCTCCCTTGGCAGACGTAGAGACGATCGGGTCGGTGGTCAGTGGCATGGCACTGGCGGCAGCGAAGGCAGCGCCCGCCTGAATGGCTGCCTGATCAGCCCCGTGCGCAGGGCGCGTGAAAACCAGGGCCAAGATGGCGACCTGGACTTAGCGTGCGATGGCCAAGCATGGATGCCGTCGTCTACGAAGGCGACGCCCATACCGCAGGAGATTTCACATGACTGAGCAGAACCCGCGCAGCTCCAACCGGGGTTTCGCATCAATGGACCAGGAAAAGCAGCGCGCGATCGCGGCCAAGGGCGGGCGCGCCGCACATGCCTCCGGCAACGCGCATGAATTCAGTCCGGCCGAGGCACGTGTCGCAGGCCGCAAGGGCGGCGAGGCGATCAGCCGCAACCGCCAGCACATGGCCGAGATCGGTCGTGAAGGTGGACACGCTCGCCACGCCAATGCGCGCCAGCAGCAACAACAGCCTCAGGAGATCGAACGCACGGCAGCGGGTCCGCAACGCCAGCAGGGCTGAATGCAGCGCGTCAGGCCGGTGCGCGCTGCCGATACAGTCCGAGCGCCGCAAGCAGGGCCAGCGCACCGGCCACAGCCATCGCCCATCCGAAACCACTGGCCATCGCACTGCGATACCACGTCAGCATCTGCGGCGTGGCGTGCATCGAGCCCGGTTGCAGGATCAGTTCGCGCGCCTGTGCCGCCAGCTCCCGCTGCCCGGCCGCCTGCGCGGACGCGGCGAACTGCTGCACGGCGCGCTGGCCCATCAGGCTGCCCAGCAGCGCGATGCCCAAGCTCATGCCTGCCTGACGCAACGCGTTCATCGTGGCTGAGGCGATACCCGCGCGCTCGACCGGCGCGCTGGCCATGACCGCCATGCCGGTCGCCGGTACTGCCAGCCCCATTCCAATGCCAAGCAGCACGAGCACAGCACTGGAACAAGCGTGCGAAGTAGCCGGTTCGAACGTGGCCATCGCGCACAGCGCCGCCCCGGCCAGGGCATAGCCCAGCACCAGCGCGGCGTGCAGCCCGAGGTGGGCGACCAGACGCCCGAACAACAGCGAGACGGCACCCATCAACAGGAACTGCGGGGCCAACTGGGAGCCTGCCAGCGCAGCGTTGTGCCCCTGCGCCTGCTGGAAGAACAGCGACAGGAAGAACAGGCTGGCATAGGCAGTGAAGCCCAGGACGAACGAGGCCAGGTTGAACATGCCGAAGCGGCGGTCAGCAAACAGGTCCAGCGGCAGCAATGGGCGTGCCACCCGGCGTTCGACGATGCCGAACAGGATCAACCCGGCAGCTGCCACGCCCAGCGCCAGCAGCGTCACCGGGGCCAGCAGGCCATGCGCGCCGATCGCGATCAGGCCATAGCTCAGCGCACCCAGCGCGACGACGCTGAGCAGCTGCCCGGCAGGGTCCAGCGCAGCGTGCTGCGGATGCCGCCGCTCCGGAATTCCCCAGGCGCCCAGCGCCAGTGCGAGCAGGCCCAACGGCAGGTTGATCAGGAAGATGCTGGGCCATCCGACGCGCTGTACCAGCACGCCGCCCAGCAGCGGGCCAAGCACCAGGGCCAGCGCACTGAACGCCGACCAGCCACCGATCGCACGTGCACGTTGGCGCGCGTCGGGAAACGCGTGGCTGAGGATCGGCATTGCGGCGGGAATCAACAAGGCGCCGGCGATGCCCTGCACTGCACGCCCGGCTACCAGGGTCGCAAGATTGCCGGCACAGGCGCACAGCAGCGACCCCAGCGTGAAGGTGGCGACGCTGAGCAGCCACATCCGCCGATGACCGTAACGGTCCCCAAGCGGCCCCGCCGACAGCATCAACGCCGACAGCGCGATTGCATACGCATTGATCACCCACTGCAGGCCGGCCATGTCGGTATTCAACGCCTGCTGCAGGGTCGGCAGGGCGACGTTGACGATGCTGATGTCCAGCGAGGCGAGGAATGTGCCGAGGTAGGCCGCCAGCACCAGGGCCGGCCGCTGGAAACGTCGCATGTACGGCTCCCGGGGGAAGGATGTGTGCGCATCCTAGCCATTGACTGACCGTCGGTCAATGACTGACGGTCAGTCGGTGCCACAGGCCAGCTAGAATGGTTCCCGTCGCACCCGGATCCCTCCCACATGCAGACCCCAGCTGTCGCCAGGCCACGCACCAAACCAGCGGAAACCCGCCAGGAAGAACTGATGGACGCCGCGCAGGCGCTGTTCCTGTCAAAGGGAGTGGATGCCACCACTATCAGCGACATCGTCGCCGCAGCCGACGTTGCCAAGGGCACCTTCTATACCTATTTCGCCTCGCGCACCGAGATTCTGCAGGCGCTGGCGCAGCGCTATACCCGGCGTTTCATGGAAGACGTCGACCGCGCCGTGCAGCATTACCCGGCCAGCGATGGCGTAGCGCGCCTGCGCGCCTGGATCCGCGCCAACATCGAACTTTATGTGCGCACCCATGCACTGCACGACGTGGTGTACGCCAACCATCATCACCACCAGCGTGGCAACGCCGAACGCAATGCGATCCAGCAGCAACTGCTGGGCATCCTCGAAGCAGGCAATGCCGCAGCTCTGTGGCAGCTTCCAGCGCCCAAAGTCACCGCCTCGTTGATCTATGCCGGCGTGCACGGCGCCACCGACGACCTGATCGCCACACCCGCACAGGATGCCGATGCCTTCATCGCCGCCGTGGTGGATGATTGCCTGCGCATGGTCGGCGTGCCACCAACCGGTGCCAAACGTCGCTGACGGGCTTTCTGCTGCTCAGATGTGGGCGAGGATGTTCAACAGCCGCCCGAACGGGTCACGGACGAAGAAGCGGCGCACGCCCCAGGGTTCATCGGCGGGGCCGTACTCCAGCGCAATGCCGGCCGCGTGCATGCGATCCAGTACCTGTTGCAGATTGTCCACTTCGATCGACAGGTCCGGCACCGCGGTGCCGGATCCCCCTTCAGTGGCAAAGCTGACCTGCGCCAGCGCGCTGCCCTCGCCGCCATGGGTGACGATCCAGCCGTGGTCCATCACCACCGGCATGCCCAGCAGCTCGCCATAGAACGCTGCGGCACGCGCAGGGTCAGGCGTGGCGATGTTGGCGACGACACGTTTGACGGCCATGTGCGGCGGCTCCGATGCGATTCCCCATCCTCGCTGCTGCGTGCATGGCCTGCAAGCGGGCGGCGCTGAAACAGAAGAGCCCCGTCAGGGACGGGGCTCGTCATCAATCCTGCATTGCCACTGCTTACACAGCGCCGCAGCGATCCATGATGCAACGATCGTATTCGTACTGGCATTCCATCGCATCAACGCCACCGGACAGACACGCCTGGTAAGCCTTCCAACAGGGAAGATCGCATGGCGGAATCGGCCCAGCCACAGCAACCGAACCGCTGCAGGCCAAGGCGAACACCGCACCCGCGATCATTTTCCTGAAAGTACGCATCGACATCACTCCTTGATAAGCCTGGTGAGCCCAGGCCGGGCCACGGTAGCGAGGCCTCCGGGAGATGGAGTGAACGCCAGCGTCACGCCCAATTAACGTGTTCATAAAATTCCTGCCACATAGCTGGGGGGTATCGCCGTGCCTTGGCGTTAACGGTTTTGTAGTCCGTCATCCAAGGAAGTTGTCCGATGAATCACCCGCTGCACGGCCGTTCGTCCCACTCCCGTTCCCCGCTGCACAGCCGCCTGGCGCTGGCAGTCGCCAGTTCGCTGCTGCTGGCAAGTGCGCTGCCCGCCATGGCCAGCGAATCACTCGACACCTGGCAGCAACAGCGCCAGTTGCAGGCCGCCTGGGCGCAACCGGCCATGTCGGCGATCCCTTCTGCCCCGCCTCAGTTGCCGGTTGCAGCAGCCACGGCGGTTGCCAGCACCACGACGATTCCCGGCAATGCGGGTGACCCGTCCAGTTGGCGCACGGACGAATTCAATGCCGACTGGGGTCTGGGTGCAATGAATGCCCAATTTGCGTACGCGCGGGGGCTGACCGCCACTGGCGTCCGGCTGGGGGTGTTCGACAGCGGCACCGGCTTGGATCACCCGGAATTCGCCGGCAAGAATCATCGCAGCATCACTATTGCTGATCTGTTGAGCGATGGCAGCCGGTGTACGAACAGGACTGCATTGACGGGTCCGGATGCATGCTTCTCCAGTGCTGGCGATGAGGTGCAGGTTCAGCGGTATACGCTTGATCCCAAGATGCCCAAGTTCATTGCCGATCTGATTCTGCGCGACCCGCAGATTAGCGAGCTCCTGCGAAACGCATCCTATGAGGATCATGGCACCCATGTGGGTGGCACCATCGCTGCAAATCGGGATGGCGCAGGCATGCATGGCGTGGGATTCGGTGCAGATCTGACCGTCGCCAGATTGTTCTTTAACAGCGTCACCGAGATCTATCTCAAAGGACTCGGTCTTGATACGCGGGTTAAGTCCACAGGGCCAGAGAATTCGGCGCTTGTCGATCTATACGATCAGATGAATACCCAGGGCGTGCGTGCGATCAATCACAGCTGGGGATTGGCTGAAGAGCCCAAGTCAGCAGCTGAATTTGATAGCCGATACAGCGATCCCGAATGGCTTGAGAGACTCTCCATCTTCGCGGATGGCGCACGCGCCAGGGGCATGATTCAGGTCTGGGCAGCCGGCAACACTGATGTGGAAATTCCCACGCCTGAGGAAAGTCCGATTGCCGGCATATATGCAACCTTGCCGCGAGCCCTTCCCGACATCGAGCGGTACTGGCTCAGCGTGGTCAACGTCCAGGAGGACTTGACGCTGAGCAATCGATCAAACAAATGTGGCCTGAGTGCCAACTGGTGCATTGCGGCGCCTGGGACAGACATCAACTCAACTACCTACGACCCCTCTGCCCCGCCAACGGCAGATATTCGCACCGATGCGAATGGCAACATCTCGCTTGAAGTAACTCAGCGCGTGCCGACGCACGGCTATGGAGAGAAGAGCGGAACGTCCATGGCGGCCCCGCACATTACCGGTGCTCTCGGGCTGCTTTTTGAGCGCTTCCCCTATCTCGATAGCGCACAGGTCCGCGACGTGCTGCTGACCACCGCCCGCGATCTGGGCGATCCGGGCGTCGATGAGATCTACGGCTGGGGCATGGTCGACCTGCGCAAGGCCATCGAAGGCTACGGCTCGCTGCGCGTGGACACCAACGTGGTGATGAACCAGAAGGCCGGTGGCCTGAAGGTGTGGGAAGGCGATGCCTGGGATGACTGGACCAACGACATCGGCGGCCCCGGCAAGCTGATCAAGTCCGGCATCGGCTGGCTGCGCCTGAGTGGTGGCAACACCTTCAACGGCGCAGTGCTGCAGGACGGCACGCTGGAATTGAACGGCACCAACACACTCACGTCAGCGGTCGAAGTCCAGGGTGGCCAGTTCCTGCTCAACGGCTCGCTGGTCTCCACCGCCCTGAACACCACCGGAGGCGTGAGCACGGTCAGCAGCAGCGGCCTGCTGAAGGGCAGCAACCTGACGGTCAACGGTGGCGTGGTGTCCTTCAACGGCACGCAGACCGGCGGCACCACCACGGTCGGTGCCAACGGCCTGCTGAAGGGCATCGGCACGCTGGGCAACACCCGTGTGGACGGCATCATCGCGCCCGGCAATTCGATCGGCACGCTGACCATCAACGGCAACTACGTGCAGGGCGTAACCGGCGTCTATGCCGCCGAACTTGCCCCGGGCGGCCGCAGTGACCAGTTGCACGTAACCGGCACCGCCACTCTCGGCGGCACCCTGGTCGCACTGCCGGAGCCGGGTACCTACTACCTCGGCGAGCAGTTCAATTTCATCCGCGCCGACGGCGGTGTCAGCGGCCAGTTCGCGAAAACCGACTTCAGCGCGTTCTCGCCGTTCCTGCAGTTCAGCCTGGCCTACGGCGCCAATGGCACCCGCATCGACGTGACCCGGGGTGCCTCGCTCGCCAGCGCCGCCACCACGCCGAACCAGCGTGCGGCCGCGGCGGTGGCCGATGGACTGGCGATCAACCAGGGCCTGCCCAAGCCGCTGACCCAACTGTTCCCGCAACAGGTGGGTGGCGTGCTCGATGGCCTCAGCGGCGAGCTGCATCCGGCCACGGCGCTGGCCCTGGTCGAGGGCAGCCGCTATGTGCGCGATGCCGCACTGTCACGTCGTGCCGGTGCCACCGCACCCGGTGCCGATGCGGGTGATGCCACCGGCGCCTGGGTGCAGGCACTGGGCGGCAACAGCAAGCTGGATGGCAACAGCAACACCGCGCGCACCGACGCCAACAGCAACGGCCTGCTGGTCGGCATCGACCGCGAGTTCGGTGGCTGGCAGATCGGCGTGCTGGCCGGTACAGGCCGCACCGACGTGAAGCAGCAGGAGCGTCGTGCCAAGTCGAAGATCGACAACACGCACTTCGGCGCCTATGCCAGCCACACCTGGGGCGGCTTCGGCCTGCGTGGTGGCATGGCATGGAGCCGCAACGAAGTGAAGAGCACGCGTGATGTTGCCTTCGCCGGCTTCAGCGACAGCCTCAGCGCGCGCTACAACGCACGTACGCGCCAGGCCTTCATCGAAGCGGGCTACCGCTTCGGCAATGCGGAAGGCGGGCTGGAGCCGTACCTGCAGGTCGCCCGCGTGGAAGTGGACCTGAAGCAGGTCAACGAGCGTGGCGGCGCGGCCGCACTGCACGGCAAGGTGGACGACACCGGCACCACCATCGCCACCGCTGGCCTGCGCTTCGACAAGGGCCTGAAGGCATCGTTCCAGCAGGACAGCTGGCTGCACCTGCGCGGTGGCGTGGGCTATCGCCGCGCCTTCGGTGACCGCAGCCAGGTGGCCAACCTGGCCTTCGCCAACAGCAGCACCACCTTTGCAGTCGAGGGCGCACCGATTGCCGACAACGCCGTCGTGGCCGAGCTGGGCCTGGCAGCGTGGCTGACCCCGCGGCAGCAGCTGGAGCTGGGCTACAGCGGCCAGTTCGGCAGTGAAAGCCGCGACCATGGCGCCACCGCACGCTGGTCTGTGCGCTTCTAAACACGTGCTCTCTTGACGGGTTGGGGCGGCCTTGCGGCCGCCCCCTTTTTTGCCCGCCACCCAGCGTTATGCGCGATGCCGCAGCGCGGCGGCACCTGCCAGGCTGGCAAGTGGCAACAGCAACCCATAGGCCACCAGCGGCCACACGGTATCGCCGGGCAGCACGAGGGTAACCAGCGTGCCGATGCCTGCCACGATCAGGCTCTGCACGGCGTAGTACAGGGCCACCGCCGTACCTGACGCATCGGCGAAATCACGCAGCGCGCCGCTTGCAGCCACCGAAACCACCATCACCAGCCCCACCGCGATGCCCCACATGGGCAGCACCACTCCGACGAACGAGGGAGGCCACGCTGCGGCCAACGCCATCAGCAGTACCCCGGCCACCATCACCCACAGGCCACGCAGGAAGGTACCGCGCAGGTTCCAGCGGGCAATGCACACGTTCGCCATCCGCGCCGTGACGATCATCACCAGCGCCACCGTGGCGAAGGCCAGGCTGAACGACAGCGGCGAGTACTGCATGCGCCCGACCAGCAGCCGGGGCGCGACCGAGAAGAACACGAAGAACGTGCCCATGCCCGCACTGAAGCCCAGCGTGTAGACCCAGAACGCGCCGCTGCCGAGGATGCGTCGTAGCGCGGGTCGCGACGCGTCCCGGCACTGCGGGCGGGTTTCCTGCCAATGCCGTACCGCGCGCATGCCGGCGATCATGCCCAGTACGCCGAGCAGAACGAAGATCGCGCGCCAGCCGAAGGCGCCTGCCAGCAGCGCGCCGAGGATCGGTCCCAGCGCCGGCACGAAGGCCAGCATCGAGGCAAACAGCCCGTACAGCGACGCGCCTTCGGCTGTATCAGCATACACATCACGCACCGTGGCAAAGGTCGCCACCAGTGCCGCCGACGCTCCCACCGCCTGCACGGCTCGCCAGGCCAGGAATGCTGCGCCGCTGCTGGACATGGCGAGCGCGAACGACGAAAGCGCGAACAGCAACGCCCCCAGCAACAGGACCGGCCGCCGCCCGATGCGGTCGGACAACGGGCCGAACAGCAACTGGCCGAGGCCAAGTACCAGCAGGTAGATGCTCAAGGTGAGCTGCACCAGCGTCGGTGATGTCTGCAATGCCTGCGGCATCATCGGCACCACAGGAAGATAGATGTCCATGGCCAGCGAGGCCAGGAGGTCGAACGGCGCCATCAGCACAATGGCCGATGGCAGCGGGTGGGCCCAACGCGGGGCCTGTCGATTGAACATGGGGAGTCTCCGCCCAGAGTGAATCCGGCGGTGATCCATCCAATTCGCGTGCATCGCAGGGATGATCACCGCAACAACGTCTGCATCGTTGTTGCGGCTCAGCGAACTGTCTGCGGACCGTTCCCGTTGTTCATGGTGTCCATCGAATGCGAATGCAGGTGGCACCAGTGTAGCAATCGTCCACCTGCCGCGCGGCGCTCAGGCCAGGGGCAACATGTCGATGCGCCTGCACGGTGTCTCCTTCACCTGCTCGATCAGCCGCCGCACCACTGGCGAAGTCTCTGCCCGCCGGTACTGCACAGCGATGGTCGAGACGATGGTGGGGCCCGCCAGTGGCAGATAGATCATTCCGGGCAGCACCAGCGTGCGTTGCAGTACCGATGGCACGATCGCCACCGAACCAACGCCGACCGACACCTCGGCCAACACCGCCGCCAGATGCCCGGGCTGGGAACGGATACGTGGAATGAACCCGCCGCGGCGCCCGACTTCCATTGCGCCCACCGGCTGCTCCGGCATGACGAAACCCTCCCGGGCCAATGACGCCGGCTGCACCGGCGACCGGGCCTGCGCCAGCGGATGGGTTTCCGGCAGCGCCACGCAGAACTGGTCTTCGACCAGGGTGTGTTCGCCGAAACTGTCGGGCACATCCATCGGAGGCCGGCAGAACACCACATCCACCCGTCCTTCCTGCAGCAGCTGCGGGAGCTCGCCCATCGGCCATTCGCTCACCTGCAGTTCCACGCCCGGGTAGCGGCTGCGGAACCGGCTGAGCTGATCCTGCAATGCTCCGGCATACAGCGCCGAGCCGACGTAGCCGATCTCGATCTTGCCGATCTCACCCCGCCCCGCGCGCCGGCCCAGGGTTTCGGCCTGTTCGAACCGGCGCAGCACATCACGGGCTTCCGCGAGGAACACCTCGCCTG
Organism: Stenotrophomonas sp. 62841_Sma; assembly: GCF_056482945.1. Classification (NCBI taxonomy): domain Bacteria; kingdom Pseudomonadati; phylum Pseudomonadota; class Gammaproteobacteria; order Lysobacterales; family Lysobacteraceae; genus Stenotrophomonas; species Stenotrophomonas sp. 62841_Sma. Next base: position 4,235,877 of record NZ_CM151224.1, read on the forward strand.
CCGAGGTCAGCAGCACCTCGCGCCGGCCGCGGTCGAACAGGCGCGTGCCGAGCCGACGCTCGATGTCTTGGATCTGCACGCTCAGCGTGGGAGTGGCAATTCCCAGGCGCAGGGCCGCACGACCGAAGTGCAGCTCCTCGGCCAGGGTGACGAAGTACTCCAGGTGACGGCGTTCCATGGGCGGCATTTCGTTAGGTTCAAGCTAACGTAACCAGAAAACACCGAGAATGAAACAAACACCGATCATTGATGGAATGGCCGTCCTCCCCTTCCTGCGAGTGACCGGTGCCGCCCTCTCCTCCCCCTTCGCCTGCACGGCACACGCTGCCTGACGCGGTCCTGCTGGTGGCCTCGCTGGGCTGCACGATGACCGTGCTGGAGACCAATGCCGTCGCGGTCGCATTGCCCAGCATCGCACGTGACCTGCACGCCGGATTCGCGGATATCGAGTGGGTGATCAGTGCCTACATCCTGTCCTTCACCTCACTGCTGCTGCCCGCCGGTGCGGTCGCCGACCGCTACGGCCGCCGCCGGGTGCTGCTGATCGGCATCAGCCTGTTCGCCCTCACCTCTCTGCTCTGCGCACTGGCGCCCGGTGCTGCCCTGCTCTACCTGGCGCGGGCTCTGCAGGGCATTGGTGCAGCCTTTCTGCTGGCACCCTCGCTGTCGATCATCGGCCACACGTACCACGAGGGGGCCGCCAAGGACACTGCATGGGCGTTCTGGGGCACAGCCATGGGCGTGATGATGGTGCTCTCACCGCTGATCGGCGGCGTGCTGTCCGCACTCTGGGGCTGGCGCGCGGTGTTCGTCGCGATCCTGCCGTTCCTGGGCCTGCTCGGCTACGGCACGCTGCGCTGGATACCCGAGTCGTCAGACAGCGTGGTCCGCCCGCTCGATCCGCCCGGCATCATCACGTTCAGCGCTGCCATCTTCGGCATCGTGTTCTTCCTGGTGGAAGGACTGGCAGAAGGATGGACATCGGCCCCGGCGCTGATTGGGCTGGGCCTGGCCATCATCATGGCTGTTGCCTTCGTCATCGTTGAACGGGCACGGTCACATCCCATGGTCGATCTCGGGCTGCTGGCCAGTCCGCGTTTCGTCGGCGCACTCATTGCCATGGTCGGCTATTCGGTCAGCGCACAGGTGATGGCATCGATGCTGCCGCAGTACCTGCAGAACGGCATCGGCCTGAGCGTACTGGCTGCCGGTGCTGGCATGCTTCCGTTCGCTGCGGCGATGCTGCTGTTTCCCAGCGTGGGCCGGCGGCTCGGTCGCCATCTGACCAGTCCGGCGGTGCTGGCGATCGGGCTGTCGGTCACCGCCGCGGGCAATGCCGTGGCCGGACTGGCCGCGTGGCAGCACCTGCCTTGGCTGGCACTCGTCGCAATGGTGGTGATCGGTGCCGGCGGCGGCATCCTCAATGGCGAGACATCCAAAGCCATCATCGGCGCGGCGCCGCGCGAGCGCGCCGGCATGGCCTCCGGCATCAGCGCGACCACGCGCTTTGTCGGCATCCTGCTCGGATTCACCGTACTGTCCAGTGCCTTGAGCCTGGGCATCCGCAGCGCACTGTCCGCAGCGGTTCCCGCGCGCAACGTACTGCCCATGGCCGATGCGATCGCTACCGGCACCTTCGCCGATGCGCGCACCGCCGCCTTCGCACAGGCGATCTACAGCCATGGATTTGCCAGTGCACTGTGGACGTCGGCCATCGCCGCGCTGCTGGCCAGCCTTGCGGTGTTGCTGCTGGGCCGTAGCCGGTCTGCGGCAGAAGCACCATCCCTCCTGCAACGCCCGGAGCCGCGCGCGTGCGACTGAACCTCCCGCTGATCCTGTTTCTGTTCGCCATGCCGGTAGCCACCACAGGGGCGGCATCGTCCAGTTCTCCCATCGAACCACCTCGTGCAGCGCTGCTCAGCCAGATCGACCAGGGCATGGCGAACGCCGTGGCATGGGAGTACGCGTTCAACGCCATCGCCTCCTGTGATGTCGCACGGATCGACCACACCCTGCGCAACCAGCACGACAGCCATCCCGTGCAGGTCCAGCCGCTGCTGGATGCCGGCTACACCGCAACCTATCGCACGGCCGAACCCTATCCGGTCCTGCAGGACCGGCTGGCCACGCTGCGCGATGCGGAGATCGCCTGCATGGCTGTTGCCGATGGCCGCAGCCACGCCAATGTCATCGACCGTGCTTCCGCACTGCTGGCCTACATCGCCGGGCAACCGCTGTAACCATTGTCTCGATGCCCCATCGCATGCGCACCCCCACCATGGCGCCACGCCGCGCGCGTGCCCATGACTTCCGACGCCGCTACCGCCTGACCTGCGCCGCACTGGCCGTGCTGGCGGGCCTGCTGCTGGCGCGGGCCGCTGACGTCCAGATCATCCATCACCACTTCTACCGGCACCAGGCCGAAGCACGGATGCTCCGCCACCATCCGCTGCGCGCGCATCGCGGAACGCTGTACGACCGCCACGGCATCGTCATTGCCGGATCGGCTCCTGTGGCATCCCTGTGGATCGATCCGCGCGCCTTCTTCGACGCATCAGGTTCAGTCGAGCAGCTGGCCTCGGTACTGGAGGCCGATGCGACGGTGCTGACCAGACTGCTGGCGCGCAACCGGCAACGACGCTTCGTCTATCTGCCTGGCTTTCGTCGCGGCGATCCAGCCCGCCTTGAAGCACTGCAGGCCAGGGCCCCCATAGGCGTCCACCTGCAGCAGGAGTTCAAACGCTTCTATCCACAGTCGGAGCTGTTCGCGCAGACCGTCGGCATCACCGATATCGAAGGCCGTGGGCTTGAAGGCCTTGAGCGCCTGTTCGACGCGCGCCTGAGCGGACAGGCCGGCTACCGTGACGTCATCATCGATCGCAAGGGCCGCCCGGTCGAACTGCGCGACCGTGGCTGTCCGGCGCGTCCCGGCGAGGACATCGTGCTGTCGCTGGACAGCCGTATGCAGCACATCCTGCAGGCAGGAATCGGTCCGGCAGTACAGCGCTACGGCGCGGCTGCCGCCAGCATCGTGGTGCTGGAAGTCGGTACCGGCCAGATCCTGGCGATGGCCAACTGGCCCAGCTACAACAGCAATGCGCCCGGTACCGGCGCCGCCGATGCACGCCGCAACCGTGCGGTGACCGATGTGTTCGAGCCCGGCAGCACGGTGAAACCCTTCACCGTGGCTGCAGCGCTCGAGGCCGGCGTGATCACGTCTGCCAGCACGTTCGACACCCACCCAGGCTGGATCCGCAATGGGCGCTTCACCACCCGTGACTATCGGGATCTGGGCGTACTGGATACCAGCGACGTCCTGAAGAAAAGCTCAAACGTGGGCATATCGTTGATTTCGCACCGCCTGAGCCGCGAGCAGCTGCACGCGATGTTTGCCGCACTGGGCGCAGGGCATGTCTCGGGCAGCGGATTTCCCGGCGAGCGCAACGGTGTACTGGCCGCTCCTGCTGCATGGAGCGGCACCAGCAAGCAGACCCTGGCCTATGGGTACGGGCTGTCGATGACCACGCTGCAGCTGGCCAATGCCTACGCGACGCTGGCCAACCATGGCCTGCGCGTGCAACCGACCTTCGAGCATGGTCGCGCAACAGCGATGAGCCGTGCCATGCCTGCAAACGTGGCCGACCAGGTGATGGACATGATTGCCACCACCACCGAGCCCAGCGGCACCGCGACGCGGGCCCGCATCAGCGGCTATGCCATCGCCGGAAAGACCGGAACCGCGCGCAAGGCGGCTGCCGGTGGATACGCGCGCCACTACATGTCCCTGTTTGCGGGGGTCATACCAGCGCGACATCCACGCTATGCGGTCGCCGTGGTAGTGGACGATCCCGATGCACGCCGCGGAGGCTACGGTGGTGGAGCAGTCGCAGCTCCCATCTTCAGCGAGCTGATGGGGCGCGTTCTGCACCTGCAGGACATCGCGCCCGATGCGCCACGCTGAGTCCTGCACGCCGCCTCCAGGTTGGCCGGGGCAGCCACGCTGCCCCGACCGTGGCGGCCCCGGGGAGAAGGCCGCCGATGATCGTCAGGCCGCCTTCATGGCGTGCTTGCGAGCACGCATCACGTTATGGCACTCCTGCACTTCAGGCAGAAGCTGGGTGACTTCCTGGCGCACGGCCGGCGGCAGTTCGTTGTCCTTCAGCACGTCCTTGAACGCGCCAAGCAGCCGGTCTTCGGACTCTTCCAGCTCGGCCACGTAACCATAGTTGGTGTCGCCGAATGCAGCGCGGACCTTGCCATAGAACTGCTGCATCGAACCGACCACGGTGCCGTGCTCGGCCGGCTTGCCACCGCTGGCAGCAACGGAGCCACTCAGTGCGGCGACGATGCGGCCCTTGACGCCGGCAATACGAGTGAACAGGGCCGACAGTTCGGCATCCTTCACCTTGGTCGCAGCTTCCTCGTAGAACGACTTTCCGTCGCGGGCGATCTCGATCAGATCGTTGAGGCGGTGTTCGATGGTGGACTGGGTGCTCATGGAATCGCTCCTGTGTGCTCGATGGTCTATGGAGAATGACAGCGCGAGTGCGTTGCCTTCGGGACCACTGTGGAGGTTTGAATGTGCCGAGTGGGTGAGTACGAATTGATGCATGCATCACCACCCTCAACGCGCCCTGACTCCCTCATCCCGTCGCATTTCCGCGTTCACGGTACCTGAGCAGAACGCCGACGATTCACCATGGCGCGATGACGATGATCAGCGTCACCAACAGTGCGATGGCAAGCACCAGCAACAGCACATGCCACTGCTTCCACGTGGGTCTTGGTTTGCCGGGGATATTCATCGGATGTCTCCTGGAGTCTGTCATCAGCCCGCAGCCAGACTGAAGCAGAGCACCCTTGGTGCGCGTCGCGGTTTCGTGCATGGCCTGTGCATGAACGCTGTATCCGGCGCGCGACGATAACGCGTCCATAACGTAATCGAGTTGTAAACGGAGTGTTAGGTTCCTTCCGATTCCGCACAGCGGGATTTCAGATCGGTTTCCACGCAGCGATGCGGAAACCCATTCAACTGGATTTGGAGAGAGCCAAATGCACTACAAGTACACCCTGCTTTCCCTGGCAGTGGGCACGGCCTTGGCCGCTGCCTGGTCACCGGCCGCGCATGCGCAGGATGACAGCGATAAAACACCGAAGAACCTCGATCGCATCCAGGTTACCGGTTCGGCCATCCGCAGCGTGGATATCGAAACGCAGCAGCCGATCATCGCCATCACCCGCGCGATGATCGAGCAGCAGGGCTTCACCACCATCGCCGACCTGCTGCAGAACCTGACCTCCACCGGCGCGCCGACCATTTCGCGTGCGCGCGCGTTGGCGTCCGGCGAGAACGTTGGCGGCTACTACGTCAACATCCGCAATCTAGGTGCCACGCGCACCCTGGTTCTGGTCAACGGCAAGCGGCTCGGCGCCACCACCAGCGGCCTGCAGGATCTCAGCCAGATTCCGATGAGCGCGGTGGAACGCATCGACGTGCTGAAGGACGGCGCCTCCTCGCTGTACGGCTCGGATGCAATCGCTGGCGTGGTCAACATCATCACCCGCAAGAACTACGAAGGCCTGGAAGTGTCCATGCAGCACGGGCAGTTCAGCCAGGGCGATGGCAAGGACAGCACGTTCTCGCTGGTCACCGGCGCCCGTGGGGAGCGTGGCGGGTACACGCTCGCACTGGAATACCAGAAGTCAGACCCGGTGTTTGCCCGCGACCGCGAGTTCTCCCGGTACGGTGGCGCCGGCCCCAACTACCCGGGCGCGGACTGGAGCAACATCAGCCAGAACGGTTCCTGGTGCGACCCGGCGCTCTACAAGTGCAATACCGGTGATGCCGTATTCAAGACCCTCAATCGTGGCGGCGATCCGAAGAACCCGAACGACTACCACCCGATCACGCCGGCCGAGTTCGCCAACGGCAACGACCAGATGCACCTGCAGACCGGCATCGAGCGCCGCTCGCTGTTCCTGAGCACGGACTACGCCCTGACCGACCAGATCAAGTTCACTGCCGACATCGGCTACAACGAGCGCACCACCGACCAGCAGATCGCGGGCTACCCGTACCAGTCGACCAAGTTCGGCACGCCCCTGGACGCGGCCAGCGTATTCAACCCGCTCGACCACGGCATCGCGTTCAATCGCCGCCTGTGGGAAGTGCCGCGCACGACCGAAAGCAAGCTGAAGTCGCTGCGGGTTGCACCCAGTCTGTCCGGCTACTTCGAGCTGGGCACCAAGACGTACGACTGGGAAGTCGGCGCGTTGTTCAACCGCAATGAAGTTACAAAAACAGGCCGTGGCGACATGAGCCTGATCGCTTCCCGGCAGGCATTGGGGCCCTCCTACCTCGATGCCAACGGTGTGGCCCGGTGTGGCACGGCGGCATCGCCGGTCTCGGGTTGCCTGGCCTGGAATCCTTTGCTGCCGTTCGGGGTCGCGGGGGCTGGCTCTCTCTCCGATCCCGAACTGCAGCGCTTCTTGTTCCCGACGTTCAACGATACCGGCATCACCAAGACCCGCAGCTACTTCGCCAACATCTCCGGCCCGGTGATCGAACTGCCTGCCGGTGACCTGTCCGTCGCCCTGGGGTATCAGTACCGCAAGGAAGAAGGCCGCTTCGTGCCCGATGCCTTCGCCCAGTCGCGCCAGAGCACTGCACTGGGCGCATCCACCACCGCCGGCGACTACAGCCTCAACGAGTTCTTCGCCGAAGTGAACGTGCCGATCCTGCGCGACCTGCCGTTCGCCAAGGAACTGACCGTGAACCTGGCTACGCGCTACTCCGACTACAGCAACTTCGGCAGCACCACCAACTCCAAGGCGAGCTTCGCCTGGCGTCCGATCGAAGAGCTCATGATCCGTGGCACCTTCGCCGAAGGCTTCCGCGCACCGAGCATCTCCGATCTGTATGGCGGCCTGGGCACCAGCTTCGAAACCTATGTCGACCCGTGCGGCATCGGCGCCACCAACAGCGTCAACGGCAATGCCGCCTGCAACGCCGCCGGCGTCCCGCTGGGCTACCAGCAGCTGAACCAGAGCCTGAAGCCCTGCGCCAGCTATCCGTGCGCCACGCCTGACGAGTTCACCACCGGCTCCGATCCGAAGCTGCGCCCGGAAGAGTCCAAGAGCAAGACCGTGGGCGTGGTCTGGAGCCCGCGCTGGGTGGACGGGCTGGACATCAACCTCGACTGGTACAGCTACAAGATCACCAACATGATCATCCAGGACAGCGTCGATCGCATCCTGCGTGACTGCTACGTGCTCGGCAACGCTTCGCGTTGTGGCAGCGTCAAGCGCGCTGGCGATGGCCACATCACCAGCATGTTCTACGGTCTGGCCAATCTGGGCTCTATGGAAACCGAAGGCTGGGACCTGGGTATCCGCTACCGCCTGCCCGAGTTCTCGTTCGGCCGCTTCACCATCGACCTGCAGAACAGCTATGTCTCCAAGTACGACGAGGAGAACCAGAACTCGGCCGGCGATACGATCATGATGGGCCGGATCGGCCAGCCGGGAATTTCCCGCCTGCGCTCGAACCTGGGTGTGAACTGGCAGCTCGGCAACTTCAGCACGCAGTACACCGTGCGCTACTACTCCGGCATGGTTGAAAACTGCGTACCGAACCGTCCGTGCACCCTGCCCGACCGCTACGCCTACGGTGAGCCGGATGCCCTGCGCAAGGTCGGTTCCAATGCCTTCCACGATATCCAGGTCAGCTACAAGCTGCCGTGGGACGGCACCGTGGCGCTGGGTTCGAACAACGTGTTCAACCACCAGGGCCCGATCATGTTCTCCAAGCCGTCCAGCTCCTTCCCCTATTACGGCGGCTTCGATATCGGCCGCACCGTGTACGTGAAGTACTCGCAGCGCTTCTGACGGGCAGGTCCGTGCTCGTGGCCGGCGGAAGGGGAGTCCGCCGGCCACGATGCACACCGCCTCCACCCAATCTCCATCGTTTTTCGACGGAATCTCCAAGGTTCCCGGCAACACTTGATGTCATGACGGCTAAGGAGCAGGACCGCATGGATCGCCACGCGCCCCGACACTGCACACCCGTCTCCAGGTTCACCACTGAATGTGACGGTGTGGCCGGGTTCCGATCTTCCGGACATGCCGCCGCAAGGGAAGTACGAGATGACGACGGCAGTTCGCACCGGCCTGACCGACCTGGTCGCTGACGCGCAGCGGTACCTGCGCAGGATTCTCCCCGGGCTCGCCTCGGCAGTGCATCCACTTGCTTCATTGCATGCCATTCCCCACGCGATGGCATCGCGCTACCACCTCGCCGGGCTGATGCTGTACGGGGAAACCCCCGCCATGCTCGCCGTGGCCCGCGAGCCGGGCGAATCCAGCACCCGTGTGATCCAGGATGTGCGCTGCCTGCGCTCTGCAGCGAATGCACTGGTGCTGTACGTCTCGCCCTATCTCACGCCGACCCAGCGCCGCTTCCTGGTCGAGAACCACATCGACTTCGTGGTCCCGCACACCCAGTTGTTCGCGCCGAGCCTGGCCATTGAGTTCCGCGACGACCCCGATCATGAGAAGAAAGCCATCTCGCTGCTGCCTTCGGCGCAGGCCGTACTGATCCACGTGCTGCTGAGTGGCCAGACGCGCTGGTGGTCACCGCGCGAGATCAGCGCCGCCGCCGGCTACACCTCGATGACGGCGTCGCGCCTGTCTGCCGAACTGGTCGGTCGCGGCCTGGTCGAGCGCTCCACCGGTGGCCGCGAGCGCTTCCTGAAGCTGGCCGGCAACCGCGACGAGGTCTGGGCCAGGGCACAGCCGTTCCTGCGTTCCCCCATCCTGAAGGAAGTGGATGTCTGCTGGGGCCCGACCGCCGAGGCACTCCGCGATGCGGGGCATCCGGCGCCGATGGCAGGCCTCGATGCGCTTGCTGAAACGTCACCGCCCCCGATCGGTGGCACCCGCGCACTGCACATCGATGCGTGGCGGTTGCTGGGCGCACTTCCCATGCCCGGCCCGGACTGCCTTCAGAGCGCACGGCTGCAGATCTGGGCCTATCCGCCGGCATTCACCAGTATTGGCGATGTGGTTGACCCGCTTTCGCTGTATCTCAGCCTGCAGGGCAAACGCGGCCATGATGCAGACGCGCTGCAACAGCGGGTGGAACAGGCGCTGAGTGGAGACACGTATCCCGCATGACCGAAGCCCTATGCGGGCTGCTCGCTCGGCACTGCGGCGGCGCGCCTGGCGCTGTACTCAGCGAACACCACGCCGGACACCGCCAGCAGGCCACCACCCAGTACCCAGCCACTGAGCGATTCTCCCAGCAGCAGTACAGCCAGCGCGACGGTCACGATCGGCACCAGGTTGAAGAAGCCAGAGACGCGCGCAGCGCCCAGGCGTGACAGTCCGGTCATCCAGGTCAGCGGCGCCAGGATCGAAGCGCACACGGCGGCGAAGCCGATGCAGCCGACCGCCGTGAGGTTGTTCACCCCGGTGCCGACCAGCAGCTGTACCGGCAACAGGATCAGCGATGCAGCGGTGGCCTGCAGGAACAGCGACTCCAGCACCGACAGCGGAATTTTCCAGCGCTGCATCAGCACGTTGTAGGCGGCGAACGCCAATGCACCGATCAGCATGATCGCGTCGCCGCGGTTCAGGCCCTGCGCTGCCAACCGCGCCAGGTCGCCCTGCGAGACCACCGCCACCACGCCGACGGTGGAGATCACCGCGCCAAGAATGGAAGTGCCTCGCACCGGATGGCCCATGAACACGCGCGACAGCGCCAGCGCGATCAACGGAATCAGCGCCTGGATCACCCCCATGTTGGTGGCCGAGGTGAAGTGCGCCGCATAGTAGGCCAGGCACTGGTACATCACCCCACCCAGGCAGCCCAGCACCAGGAAGCGCCCGAGATTGGCGCGCACGGTCGGCAGGTTTTCGCGCAGACGTGGCAGCGCCAACGGCAGCAGGACCACCGCCGCGACCAGCCAGCGGAAGAAGCCGATGTCGATGGGACCGACCGAGCCCGAAGCAAGCTTGGTAACGATGGTGTTCGCGCCCCACAGCAGGCAGGCGAGGATCGGGAAAAGATAGTTCACGGAACGCGGGTGTACGTAGGGGAATGGCCAGCGTACGCTTGGCGCATATCGAGGACATCCCGAAAATGCGCCACACCGACCCCGGCTTGCGGCAACCGATGGAGCCAATCCCCACCTTCCACCAGCTGCCCGGTCCGATCTACTTCCGGCAGGGTGCGATGGAGCCCACGGACTGGGGCACGCACAGCCATCCGTGGGGCCAGTTCAACTTCGTCGCGCAGGGTGTGATGGAGATGAAGATCGACGGCGAATGGATGGTGTCCCCGCCGCACTACGCGATCTGGATTCCACCGGGAATGGCCCACTATTCGCGCAACCGCTCGCAGCTGGCCTACCGCTCGGCCTATCTGTCGCCGGCCTTGTCACGCCGCTTGCCTGATCGCTGCCGTGCACTGGAAGTCAGCCCGCTGCTGCGCGAGCTGCTGCACGAACTGGCACGGCAGGGCGTGACCGATCCGCAGACCCCGGCCCAGCGGCGTATGGCCGCCGTGGTCATCGACCAGATCGTCAATGCGGCCGTTCTGCCCAGCTTCCTGCCGATCGCCAGCAGCGATGCACTGAAGCAGGTGATGGCGTACATGGAGAAACACCTGTCGGTGGCCGAATCGGTTGCCGAAATCGCGCAGCGGCACCATATGAGCGTGCGCAAGCTGGAGCGCATGGCACGCAGCGAGCTGGGCATGTCGCTCGGCGACTGGCGTGGACGGGTGAAGTTCGTGCGCGCCACCGAGGCGCTGTGCACCCGCCGGCCGATCAGCCGGATCGCCGAGGAGCTGGGCTATTCCGGCGTCAGCGCCTTCGCTGAGATGTTCAAGCGGCACGCGCAGTGCACGCCGGATCAGTACCGGAAGCTGCATCGGGCGGGGTGAGGCCGGCCTAGAGAGCGATCAGCAGGTCCACAAGCAGCCTCGGCAGGAACAAGGCGGCCAGAACGCAGGCAAACAGGATGAGAATGACCTTTGCCGTCAATGGGCGACGGCGGGGATTGCTGAAATAGAGGTGCAGATCGCGCAGTTCATCTTCCAGTCCCCTCCGCACGCCTGCGTTCTGTGTACCGGGTTCGAGCAGCTGTCGCTCAAGCGCCTTCAGGCGCTTCATCAGCTCACGCGGCGGTGTAGCCCGCAGGATCAGCTGATTGAGCTCCTGAAGCCGGCGCGCCTGCGGCATCAGCGCTGCCACGAGATCATCCGGCGGAAGCTGTGAGACCCATCGCTGGGCGTCCGCATCCATCTCAGCCTGCAGCACATCGCGTTGCTGCTGCAGTTCGGCCAGGGAAGTGCGGCGCTGCCACATGAGGAGGCACAGGTGTGGTGGGTGGCGGGCAGTGTATCGCCCGCCGTCCCGGGAAGGGTGTCGATTTCCCGCCCCGTCGTTCGTCGGAACAGGAAAGGCAGGCCCTTCGACCTGCAGGAGTGCCACGATGTGCCCGATCCTCACCGCCTTCGCCACTTCCCCGGACCGCGGCCAGGGCCTGGCCCGTGACATGCGCGTGCGCTGGGCGCTGGAGGAGCTGGGCGTGCCCTACAACGTGCAGCTGCTCGGCTTTGCCGAGCTGAAGCAGCCCGCGCACCTGGCCCGCAACCCCTTCGGGCAGATCCCCACCTGGCAGGACGGCGGCCAGGTCCTGTTCGAATCCGGCGCGATCGTGCTGCACCTGGCCGAGCAGCATGCCGGCCTGCTTCCTGCTGATCCAGATGCACGCATGCGCGCGATCATGTGGGTGTTCGCTGCATTGAATACGGTGGAGCCGCCCATCGTCGAGCGCTCGATGGCCTGGGTGCTGGAGCGCGAGCAGCCCTGGTATGCGCAGCGTCTGCCAATGCTCGATGAGCGCGTGCGTATGCGGCTGTCACAGCTGTCCGCCTGGTTGGGATCGGCGTTGTGGCTGGAGGGCGAGTTCAGCGCCGGCGACCTGATGATGGTTTCGGTGCTGCTGCGCCTGAAGAGCAGCGGCCTCCTCGATGAGTACCCGCAGGTGGTGGCCTATGTGGGCCGTGCAACGCAGCGCCCCGCCTACCAGCGTGCGTTTGCTGCGCAGCTGGCGGTGTTCCAGAACGCCTGACGCTACGCCCGTGGGCAGGCTTCAGTGCAGACTGCGCCGACATGCGGTCTGCACCAGCATCAGCTGCGCCACCAGGATCAGCATCGCGCAACCTGACAGCAGCCACGGGTCGATATACCACTGCGCGTTGAAGCTGAAATCTCCGGCGGAAATACGCTTCCAGCCGTTGAAGTGCTGCATCGCCGCGACCACGAATGCGAAGCCGCCCGCGGTATACGACAACCACGGCACGATGAGGCCGCCCGGTCGTGCAAACAGCGTCAGCACACCCAGCACGCCGATGACCGTGCGCTGCACGCGGCAGTACGGGCAGACATAGGCCATCCCACTCCATTCCACCGCCCAGGCCAGCAGGCTGACCAGCACCGCCGCGCCTGCCGCGATGTAGAGGACTCTGGGTGAGATCGTCATGCTGCCATCGTGTGCCATCCCGTGTTCCTTCGTTCAAAGACCCCGGCAGGGTAGCAGCGCGGCAGGTTCAATCCTTCTTGAAAACCGTGCGCTTGCCGATCGGGCTGCTCTTGCGCGCCGTCGGCCGGGCCAGGCCAGGAATCAGGAAGTCGGTCACCTTGTGGCCCTTCTGCACCTTGGACGCCAGCCAGCGCGGCATGCGCCCGCGGCCGGACCAGGTCAGGCGCTTGTACTCCGGGTCACGGTACTTGGCAGCCACGTTCCCGGTTCTGCGCCGTGCCGGTTTCCGGCGGGGAGCGGCCTCTTCGTTCGCCTCTCCGCCGAACAGCTCTTCGAGGGTATACCCCGCTTCTGCTGCTGCGGCCTTCAACATCCGCCGTACCGCACTGGCCGGACGGCGGCTGGAAATCAGCTGTTTCCGCTGTTCAGCGGCAACTACCAAGGCGCCCAGCTCCCGAAGGCTGAGCGATTCAATATCAATCGTCATGGGAGAAAGGTCTCCTGCGGACGGCCAGCTGTCAAGGCGCCTTGCCCTTGGCGTAGACACGGGCTTCACTGCCGGTGGGCTCCGATCGCCTTCGCCGGCCATCTCCGAGGACACCGACGTGAGCCACTCATCCCATTCGCTCGCTTACCTGCTTGCACGCATCCTGCTGATGGCGCTGTTCCTCATCTCCGGCCTGGGCAAGCTCGGTGATCTCAGCGGCACCCAGGGCTACATGGAAGCGATGGGCGTGCCCGGCATCCTGCTCTGGCCCACCATCGCCTTCGAGATCGGCAGCGGACTGTGCATCCTGTTCGGCTTCCAGACCCGGCTGGTGTCGATCGTGCTGGTGGGTTTCAGCCTGGTCACCGCTTTCATCTTCCATCACAACTTCGCCGACCAGACCCAACAGATCATGTTCCTGAAGAACCTGGGGCTGGCCGGTGGCTTCCTGCTGCTGGCCTGCACCGGGGCCGGGCGGTACAGCATTGATGGCAGAGGGCGGCGCGGGTAAGCGCCGATCGGCGCCCCCCACGCGCTAGCGCCGAAGCTCAGCCTCCGGCGCCAATGTGTGGATCACCTTGCCCTGCGCATCGAGGAACTCGATCGCACCGTAGCCTTCCGCAGTGACAGTCAGGCGCAGTCGCGTGCGGTCTGCCTTGTCGTTCAAGGCGATGGCCGGCGTGCCGTCAGGCCCGACCACCAGACCGATGCGGGTCGGTGCTTGCACCCCAGGAATCAGCTTGTTGCCCAGCGCAGGCTCGCGGATCAGCTTCGGCGCCTGGTTGATCGAAAAACTCACCGCGCCGTCCGGCGATACCCGCCAGCCGATCGCATCCATCGCCGGATGGTCCAGCGCAAGCACCGCCATGCCGCCGTCGACATCGGCGGTGCCCAAGCCACCGCGTTCGCTGCCCTTGTCGTCGTACAGCACCATGCCGGCCACGTTGAAGGCGCGCTTGTACTGCAGGCCATCGATGATCGGTGCCGGTGTCTTTCCGGACAGCGTCATGCGGATCACCCCCGTGTCATCGACGATATCGATGCGCCGTGCGGTGATGCGCTCGTGGTCCGGTGTTGCTACGCGCGTCTGCGGTGCCTTGTCGACGATCAGGCGTTGCAGGGTGTCAACCGACGGGCGCCTGGGTGAGTCGGACGGCTCGGCAGCGGCAGGCAGTGCCGCAAGGGTAGTCAGGGCGACGAACATACGGGCACTGCGCTTCATGCGGGCTCCTTGTCGTACGGATCGGCGGAAGCCGCATCATGCCACCCTTGCAGCGCCCTCTCATGAGGGAGGCGGAATTTCCGGCAGCTGGAGCCCCTGTGCCAGGGCGAATGCACGTGACGCGCGCCAGTACGCCTCAGGCGGCCTCTGCAGTTCGGGCCGGCTCCAGTAGTCATTGATGTGCAGTACGCTCATCACGTCGACCCATGCAGCGCGCGCATCGTGGACGCACATGCGCCAGCGATGATGCGGCGGAAAGTACGCGTAGTACTCAAGCGCCTGCCGCTGTGCCTGCTCTTCGGCAATCCCTGCCTGATGGATCAACGTCCACGCATGCATATGGCGCGCGTGCGCAAGCGCACCGAGATACTCATCCTCATCCAGCAAGGGAATCGGCTCGCCGCGCGCCAGGCACAGCGCGTCCAATTCGGTGTCGTACTCCAGCGACGGCTGCAACAGTTCCGGGTTCTGGTGCCAGTACCCTTCGCCCAGCACATGCAGCATCGCCCAATGCCAGGGCTCGTCGTGGAAGAGCAGTTCGTGCTCGTATTCGTGGCCGGCGGCCTGGTCCGGATAGCGTTCGCGTGCCTGTTCGATTGCCAGCGCTTCGGGAATCTGGCCGTAGCGCACCAGGCACCAGGCGAACAGATGCCGGCTGTCTTCGATTTCAGTGGTGAAGTCTTCCACCGGGGCGCGGGTGTCGGGCATGTTCGATCCTTGCGTGTGGATCAGATGTTGCCTTGAAGGCAGACCAGCAGCCGTTCATGCATGCTGGGTTGGTGGGCCCACCAGGATTCGAACCTGGAACCAAGGGATTATGAGTCCCCTGCTCTAACCGTTGAGCTATAGGCCCTGCGCAGCTTTACAGTGTAGTGGAGCCTGCGCTCAACCGGCTACCCGCCAGCGCCAAGACACACTGAAAAACCCTCAGCCATCGCTGCGCAACGCCACGCGCCCAGGCTTGCGCAACAGCTGGCTCACCCAAACCGCGCGCCCATCTCCCGCACCCGCTCGGCGTTCGCCCCCGCCAACGACCGCATTGCCGGCGACTGGATCCGCCCGTCAACAGCCACGCACTGCCAGAATGCTTCAGCCACCGGTGCCGCCCAGCGCAGATGCTGCAGATCACCACTGCCCAGCGGCGCGACCGGCGACAGCGGCTCGTCCGCGCGCAACACGCCCAGCTTTGACGGCGCCAGCGACATCGGCAGCATGTCGTAGACCGGCGCCAGCGGCAGCGGGCCGCGATCAATGAAGTGGAAGGCGATGTTGCCGTGGTGCATGTCGCTGTTGCCGATCAGCCGCCCGAACGCATGGCGTCGGCCCATCGCCTGCACGGTGTCGGCCGTCAGCCAGCCTTGATCACGCAGTTCGGCGCCTGCAATCGGCCACGCTGGGGTGACCTCGCCGGTGAACGCAGACGATAGCGACAGCAGCGAGACCAGGCCTCGCCGCCCCAGCAGATCGGGCGTGCGGTCGAAGCGCTCGATTTCCAGGAAGGTGTGCGTGGGCGACTGCAGCAGTTCGCTGGACGCCGCGGCTTGTCCGGACTCGCGCAGGGCCTCAAGCGCCAGATGTTCGCAGACCAGCAGATCGCTCCAGCGCTGGGCGGCGGCGCCTTCATCGGGCTGCGCGAACTTGACCAGGACCGAGCGGCGCCTGCCGTAGTCCTCTACGGTGGCGGTGAACTTGGGTTGCTCGCCACCCGGCGAGGAGCCCACGTCCTCTCCGTCCAGCGCAGCACGCGCACGCTCGCGATACTGTGCAAGACGATCGTCGGCCGCAACCCGATCGATCGGCACCTGCAACGTCTCCATCGCCGCCTCCACGGCGGCGGTACCGAGCAGCAGATCGCCCGCTTCAGTCCCGCCAGCGGTTACCAGGGCCATCAACACATCGTCCGGTTGCCAGCTCTTGAGGTCCTTCGGCAGGCCGAGCGCCTGCGCACGGCCATGGGCGAAGCTGCGACCAAGAAATCCCTGCGGTCGCAGGTCATCCAGGTACCACGGCAAGTCAGGAAAGAAGGCGGCAACGTCACCTTCGGGCGCGCGTCGCAGGTTCGGACAGTCAGGCCCGGCATCGACGTGGAAGCCGCCTCCTACCAGCGCAATTACCCGCCCCAGCTCCTCCAGCGTCGCATCTTCACGCAGCCGGTACAGCGGCCATTCGCTGCCGGCCCGGGTGGGCCGCCGCAGTGCATAGGCGGTTGCCCGGGTGCTGCCCATGCGCACCACCTGCGGGCCACTGGCGGCCACCAGCCGGCTGAGCGCCATCCGGTCCACCCCCAGACGCTCGGCCAGCGCCGCGGCAGGTAGCGGCTGGCCGGGGGCCAGCTGAGCGATCAGATCCAGTACCTGTGGGCGTTGAGCGCGTGGCATGTGCATTACGTAATACGAAATTTGTTACGTAATTAGCATCAAAAAAGCGGGACTGCAAGCGCGGCCGTGCACCTATGAGCTTGAAAATAATGGACATATTCACGAAGAGCCAGCTTCGACGCGGGCCTTCCGTTACATTACTTGTTACGTAATCATAAGCCTCAGTCGAGCAAAGGCTCGGCTTTACAGGGATATGGTGGGCAAAGAAAAACCCCGCCGAAGCGGGGTTTCTCTCAAGGCTTCAACAGCCGCTGGAAATCAATCGATATCCAGGAAGCTGCGCAGTTGCTCCGAGCGGCTCGGGTGACGCAGCTTGCGCAGGGCCTTCGCTTCGATCTGGCGGATGCGCTCGCGGGTCACGTCGAACTGCTTGCCGACTTCCTCAAGGGTGTGGTCGGTGTTCATGTCGATACCGAAGCGCATGCGCAGCACCTTGGCTTCCCTCGGGGTGAGGCCGGCCAGCACGTCGCGCACGGTTTCAGACAGATTGATGTTGGTGGTGTTCTCGATCGGGGACTCCACGTTGGTGTCCTCGATGAAGTCGCCCAGATGGGAATCCTCGTCGTCGCCGATCGGGGTTTCCATCGAGATCGGCTCCTTGGCGATCTTCATCACCTTGCGGATCTTGTCTTCCGGCATGTCCATTTCCTTGGCCAGCTCCTCCGGCGTAGCCTCGCGGCCGTACTGCTGGAGCATCTGGCGGGAAATGCGGTTCAACTTGTTGATCGTCTCGATCATGTGCACCGGAATACGGATGGTGCGCGCCTGGTCGGCGATCGAGCGGGTGATCGCCTGGCGGATCCACCAGGTGGCGTAGGTCGAGAACTTGTAACCGCGGCGGTACTCGAACTTGTCCACGGCCTTCATCAGGCCGATGTTGCCTTCCTGGATCAGGTCGAGGAACTGCAGGCCGCGGTTGGTGTACTTCTTGGCGATCGAGATCACCAGGCGCAGGTTGGCCTCGACCATTTCCTTCTTGGCCTTGCGCGCCTTGGCTTCACCGTAGGCCATGGCACGGCTGATTTCCTTCAGCTCTTCCAGGTCCAGCTGGGTCAGCTTCTCGATGTCGATCGTCGCCTGCTGTTCGGCGATGATCTGGTCCTTTACTTCGCGCAGGGCCGAAGACCACTTCTGCTTGCGCTTCAGCGCATCTTCCACCCATTCCAGATTGGTCTGGTTGCCTTCCCAGGAACGGATGAAGTCCTTGCGCGGCATGCGGGCGGTGACGGTCGCCAGATTCAGCACGCGGCGCTCATGGGCCTTGATCGACGCCATGGTGTCGCGCAGCTGCTTGGTCAGCACGTCGGTCAGCGGCAGCGGCAGCTTCAGGGTGACGAACACCGCCGACATCTCTTCGCGCAGGCGCGGCAGGTTCTTCTTGTCGCCCTTGGTGGCGGCCTTCTTGAAGGCATTGAAGGCATCGCTCAGCGCCTGCATGCGCGCAGCGACTTCCTCCGGATCCGGACCGGTCGGTGCGGCTTCTTCCTCGCCACCCTCGACATCATCGTCCTCGTCCTCGTCGCCTTCGGCGTCGGCATCATCGCTGTCATCGGACGCGGCAGCGGCCGGCGCAGGCACTTCATCGGCCAGATCGTTGAAGCCGACGATCACTTCGGCCAGGCGCTTCTTGCCTTCCTTGTGGGCTTCGTAGTCGGTCAGCAGCGACTCGACCGAGACCGGGAACTGGCCCAGGGCGGCCTGGACCTGCGAAAGGCCTTCCTCGATGCGCTTGGCGATGGCGATTTCGCCTTCGCGGGTCAGCAGCTCGACGGTGCCCATTTCGCGCATGTACATGCGCACCGGGTCGGTGGTACGGCCACCTTCGGTGTCGAGCGCGCTCAGCGCGGCGGCGGCTTCTTCGGCCGCGGTGTCATCGACTTCGCGGTTACCGGTGTTGCCATCGTTGAGAAGCAGGGTTTCCACATCCGGCGCAACTTCATGGACATCGATGCCCATGCCGTTGATCATGCCGATGATGTCTTCGATCTGTTCCGGGTCGACCATGTCGTCCGGCAGATGGTCATTGACTTCGGCGTAGGTCAGGTAGCCCTGTTCCAGGCCCTTGCTGATCAGTTGCTTGATTTCGGATTGGGCAGGACGTTCGTTGGCCATGTAGTGCTCGCGCCACCGGCTAGGGAGAAATAGGGAACGTAGCATTATACCAGCCCGGGGCCCCGCCTGCCGGGCGGTGGTCCCGCAGGCTCAGGGCCTGAGAAGGAAGGTCACGGGACCGTCATTGACCAGGCTGACGACCATATGGGCACCAAATCGGCCCGTTTCCACCCCTGGCGCGTGATTTTCACGACAGATCTCGACAAATCGATTGAACCCGCGTTCAGCCTCGTCCGGCGGTGCGGCGCTGGTGAAGCTGGGCCGCATGCCCGAACGGGTATCGGCCGCCAGGGTGAACTGGCTGACCAGCAGCAGGCCGCCGCCGGTGTCGCGCAGCGAGCGGTTCATCTTCCCGGCCTCGTCGGCGAACACCCGGTAGCCCAGCAGGCGCTCGGCCATGCGCCGCAGCTGGGCCTCGGTATCGCCCGGTTCCATGCCCACCAGCGCCAGCAGGCCCGGACCAATCTGGCCGACCGCTTCGTCATCGACGTGGACGGCAGCCTGGCTGACACGCTGGATAAGGACGAGCATCGTGGGCTCCAATGAACGGGGCCGGCCACGATAGCAGCGCCATTGGCTAAACTGGCGCAGATGAATCCGCAACGCAAAGCCCGGCTGGTCTACCGCGCCACCACCCTGTTCGCCCGCCTGCCCTGGCCGCTGCTGCGGGGAATCGCCCGTGCCCTGTCCTGGACCTGGATCAGTCTCAACGCCCGTGAGAGCCGCGTCACCCGACGCAACCTGGAGCTGGCCTACCCGGACCTGGACCGCGCCACGCGCGACCGCCTGCACCGGGAGCTGCTGCGCTCCACCGCCCTGCAGGCCATCGAGACCCTGCGCCTGTGGAGCCAGGCGCCGGCCGACAACCTGCGCCTGCACCTGAAGCAGCGCCACGGCGAGGCCCTGTACGACGCGGCCCTGGCCAGCGGCAAGGGCGTGATCGTGGCCGCACCTCACTTCGGCAACTGGGAGCTGCTGAACCAGTGGCTGGCCTCGCGCGGGCAGATCGCCATCGTCTACAAGCCACCGGAGGACGAGGCCAGCGATGCCTTCCTGCAGCTGGTGCGGGGCGGCCAGAACGTACAGCAGGTGCGCGCCGAAGGCCCGGCCGTGCGCCAGCTGTTCAAGGTGCTCAAGGACGGCGGTGCCACCGGCATCCTGCCCGACCAGCAGCCCAAGGCCGGCGATGGCGTGTTCGTGCCGTTCTTCGGCGTGCAGGCGCTGACCATGACCCTGGTCAACCGGCTGGCCGAGCGCACCGGCGCCACCGTGCTGTATGGCTGGTGCGAGCGCATCGGCCCGGACATGGAATTCGCCCTGCACATCGAACCGACCGACCCCGCCGTGGCCGACCCCGACCCGCAGGTGGCCGCCACCGCGCTCAATGCCGGCATCGAGCGCATTGCCCGCCGCGATCCGGCGCAGTACCAGTGGACCTACAAGCGCTATACGCTGCGGCCACCGGGCAGCGGCGAGGAAGACCCGTACGCGACCGAAGAGCATC
Source organism: Stenotrophomonas sp. 62841_Sma (assembly GCF_056482945.1). Lineage (NCBI taxonomy): Bacteria > Pseudomonadati > Pseudomonadota > Gammaproteobacteria > Lysobacterales > Lysobacteraceae > Stenotrophomonas > Stenotrophomonas sp. 62841_Sma. Next base: position 4,256,129 of record NZ_CM151224.1, read on the forward strand.
CGCACTGACGGCCGCCGCACCCAGGCCCATCCGGCCCCTGCGACCGGCGGCCGCACCACGTTGAATACGACGCCGGCGCCCCCATAGAGACTGCGATGTCCGACTCCCCCGGTCCTGCCATGTCTGCTGCTTCTTCCCTGTTCGGCGATCCGGCCGCGATCCGCTGCGAGCGCGCGGTGGCCGAACTGCGTGCCGGTCGCCCGGTGCTGCTCCACGATGGCCAGGGCCAGCGCCTGGCGGTGATCGCGCTGGACAGCGCCACGGCCAGCAGCTTCGCTGCCTTCGCCAATGCCGCCCGCGAGCGGCACTACCTGTTCCTGACCGCCACCCGCGCCCGCGTGCTTGGCGTGGAGGCCCCGCAGGGTGCGCGCCTGCCGCTGGCCGGTGTTGCCTTCGATGCCCTGCCCTCGCTGGGCTACCTGCGTGAACCGGGCCCGATGCCGGACGGCTGGAGCGCCGGTGACGCCTTCGATGCCGGCGCGGTGGAACTGGCCCGCCTCGGCCTGTTGCTGCCGGCGATGGTGGCGGTGCGCCTGGACGCCGAAGACCACACCTTCGATGGCGCGGCCGAGGTTGCGCTGTGCGACCTGGCCGAGGGCGCAGCACATGCCGCGCATGACTACGAACTGGTGGCGCGTTCGCCGGTACCGCTGCGCGATGTCGGCATGACCACGTTCGCGGTGTTCCGTGGTGGCGTCGCCCAGCGTGACCAGGTCGCGATCATCGTCGGCGAACCGGATCTGTCGGCGGTGGTACCGGTACGCGTGCACTCCTCGTGCCTGACCGGCGACCTGTTCGGTTCGCTCAAGTGCGACTGCGGCGACCAGCTGCGGCGCGGCCTGCGCAAGCTGAAGGAACTGGGCGGCGGCGTGCTGCTGTACCTGGACCAGGAAGGCCGCGGTACCGGCATCGCGGCCAAGATGCGTGCCTACGGCTACCAGCATGACGGCCTGGACACCATCGATGCCGATGCACAGCTCGGCTTCGGCGCCGACGAACGGCGCTACGGCAGCGCGGTGGCGATGCTGCGCGGCCTGGGCATTTCGCGCGTGGCCCTGCTCAGCAACAACCCGACCAAGGCGCAGCGCCTGCGCAACGCTGGCATCGAGGTGCTGGACTGCATTCCGGTCACCGGCGAGATCACCGCCGAGAACGAGCACTACCTGCGCACCAAGGCTGATCGTGCCGGCCACATGCTGGATGTGGACGCGCTGATCCAGGCTGCCCAGTAACGCAGCCGACCTGCTACCGTCTGCGCGGTGCGGCCACGGCCGCCACCGCCCGCCCTGCCACCTGACGGAGCCCGCGTGACCGACGTTCCCCTTACTGCTCCGACCACCGATGCCTGGCAGTCGCTGCCGCGCCGCGCCGCGCGGCTGGCCGCACTGGAAGGTGCCTTCGGCGGCCTGTTTGTGCCGGGCCTGCCGCTGGCCGCAGCCGCGTGGTTCTTCGACCTGCCCGGCGGCCTGTGGACGGCCGCCCTTGGGCTGCTGATCGGCATCGTCTTCGGCGCCTGGCTCGGCCGCCGGCGCCTGGTCCGCACCCGCTGGCGGCTGGATGCCCAAGGGCTGGGCCTGCGCCGCGACCTGATGTGGCAGCTGGAAACGCGCATCCCCATTTCGCGCGTGCAGCACCTGGACCTGCGCCGCGGCCCACTGGAACGCCGTGCTGGCCTGGCCACGCTGATCGTGCACACCGCCGGCACCCGCATGAGCGCGGTGACCGTCAGCGGCCTGGACGAGGCGGATGCCGAGCGCCTGCGCGATACCCTGTCCCACCAGCTCGACCAGGACGCCGACGCCCTGTGAGCCTGCCACCGCCTCTGCCTGCAGCACTGCCCGCCGGTGGCGAGGACCACCGCCTGCATCCGTGGTCGTGGTTGTTCGTACTGTTGATGCAGTTGCGCCATTACTTCCTGCCGCTGGTCGCACTGCTGGTGTTCGGCCAGCGCGGCGACCGCGACCCGATGTGGGCGCAGCTGATTCCACTGACGGCAATTGCCGCACTGGTACTGGTGTCGGTGCTGCAGTACCTCAGCTACCGCTACCGTATCGGCAGTGATGCGATCACCGTGCGCAGCGGCCTGCTCGCGCGCAACCGGCGCGAGATTCCGTTCGCGCGCATCCACAACGTGGAGGTGCGGCAGAACCCGCTGCACCGCCTGTTTGGTGTGGCCGAGCTGCGCCTGGAATCGGCCGGTGGCGTGCGCCCGGAAGCGGAGATGCGGGTGCTGAAGCTGGACCAGGCGCTGGCGCTGGAACGGCTGGTCCGCCAGCGCGGGCAGGCGCCGCAGGCCGCCGGCATCACTGAGCCCGACCCGGTTGCCAGCACCGCGACTGAGAACGAGCAGGTACTGCTGCGCCTGTCGAGCTGGGACGTGGTACGCATGGGCCTGCTCTCCAACCGCGGCTGGGCGCTGGCGATCGCCGCGTTCGGCGTGCTGTTCCAGACCGTGCCACGGCCGGTGATGGACGATGCCCTCCAGCGCGGTGGACGCGAAGCCTTTGGCTACGCCAGCCATCTGCACCCCGGCGTGACCGGCGCGTTTCTGCTGCTGGCTGCCGCGCTGCTGCTGGGCTGGCTGGCGCTGCGCGTGCTGTCGGTGGTGCTGACGCTGCTGCGCTACCACGGCTTCACCCTCAGCGAGCAGGACCGACGCCTGACCGTATCGGCCGGTCTGCTCAGCCGCACCCGCAGCAGCGTGGCGCGCCGGCGCATCCAGGCCTGGACGCTGCGCGAAGGTACTTTGCAGCGCTGGTTCGGGCTGCGTCAGCTGCGCATCGACAGTGCCGCCGGTGGCCCCGCGCGCGATGAGGACCGCGCCCTGCGCGAACTCGCGCCGCTGGCGTCCAGTACACGTTGTGAGCAGCTGGTGCAGCACCTGCTGCCGCAGCTGCAGTGGCCTCCGCTGCAATGGCAGTCCATTCCGCAGCGCGGCTGGTGGCGGCTGTGCCTGGGCGCACTGGTGCTGGTGCCGCTGCTGGCTGCGGCCGCGTACTGGCGCTGGGGCCCGTGGGGCCTGCTGGTGCTGGCGTGGCTACCGGTGGCGCTGCTGGTCGCGCACCGGCAGATGGCACGCATGGGCTGGTACCTGGACGAACACTATGTGGCGGTGCGCGGCGGCTGGTGGAAGCGCTGGTGGCGCTGGGCCGAGCTGGACAAGGTGCAGGGCCTGCGCCTGCAACGCTCGCCGCTGGACAAACTGCTGGGCACCAGCAGCCTGCAACTGGACACCGCCGGTGCACATGGTGATGTGGCGTTGACCCTGCACTACCTGCCGCAGGCGCAGGCGCAACACGTGATGGAGCAACTGGCGGCGGCGCTGGCGCGGCGCAAGCTGCGCTGGTAAGCACTACAGGTCGTGCCGGTCGCTGGCCGGCAACTGCCGCCATTCCCGAGGTTGCCGGCCAGCGGCCGGCACTACCGCGAGCGGGGTCAGCGAGGCATCAGCGCTGCGACGGGCCCCAATACCCCAGGTCCTTGCGGATCTGCAGATCGCGCACCCAGCTGCCGAATGGCCTGCGCCGCAACGCACCCATTTCACCAGACAGGAAATCCTCGGTGGCCGCGATCACCCGTTCACTGGAGCGGCCATCGCGGTAAGGGTGGATGGCATCGGCGTAGCGCACGATTTCCGCCTGCAGCACGGCGTCCGGGTGCAGTGCGCGCTGCAGCATCGCCGGCAGCTGCGTGGCATCGTCGAAATCGATCATGTGCGGCTTGGGCACGCGGTTGCGGAAGGTCACCACCGGCTTGTGCTGGACGATGAACTCCGAAACGATCGATGAGGTGTCCGACACCAGCACATCGGCGGCACGCTGCGCGGCCATCACCTGCTCCGGCTCGATGAAGCGGGCATTGGCACCGGCCAGCGCGCGGTAGCGTTCGAACAGTTCCGGTGGGCACTTCGGGTGCAGGGTCAGCAGCCAGTAGTGGTCACCGGCGGCGATATCAGCGGCGATCTGCGCATGCAGGTGCGGAGCCGCGCTGAGCCGCTCGGTGAAGGTGGAACCGAACAGGATCACCGGGCGGTCACCGGCCGGTGCGCGCAGCGCGGAACTCTCGCCTCCGTCATCGCGGAACAGCGGGTCCAGCTTCGGCCAGCCAGTCTCGGCCACGGCGAAGTGGCCCTGCAGGCTGGCGATCTCGCGGAACGGTGCGGTCGTGGCCGGCCCCTGCGTGCAGTACAGGTCGAACATGCCGCGCACCCGGAAGTGGCCGCGCGCACTGTCCCGCTTCTCCACGTTGAAGCCATGGAACAGCTGCACCTTGGCCCCCGAAAGGAAGGTCGGCACCCAGTTGGCCGCGCTGAACACCGCCCGCGGACGCATTGCCAGGGCCTGCTTCAGGCCCACGTTGGGCACCCCCGGCAGGCTGCTGCCGGCCGCGCCGTCCTCGAACCAGGCCGCCACCTCCTGCCCGGACGCGTGCAAGGCCTGCGCCAACGGGGCGAGAATAGGCAGCGCATAGCGCTCCGTCGCAAACAACAGGTACCCGGCCATCATGTCCTCCACGACCGCTCCCATCGAACGGCCTCGCATCTCGGCGTGCATTATCGCGTTCAACGAGGCCGGGCGCATCGGCGACTGCCTGGCCTCGCTGGCCTTCTGCGATGAGATCGTGGTGGTGGACTCGCAGTCCACCGATGCCACCGTAGCCATCGCCGAGTCCGCCGGTGCCCGCGTGCTGCAGCGCCGGTTCGAGGGCTTCCGCAGCCAGAAGGCGTTCTGCGTCGAGCAGGCCAGCCACGACTGGGTGCTGTGCCTGGACGCCGACGAGCGCATCAGCCCCGAACTGCGCACGGCCATCGAGCAGGCCCGCGACGGTGGCTTCGGCGGCCAGGCCGGCTATCGCTTCGCCCGCCTCTCGGAGTACTTCGGGAAGTTCCTGCGCCATGGCAATGCCTACCCGGACCGGGTGATGCGCCTGTTCGACCGCCGCCGCGGCGGCTGGCGCGGCAAGCGCGAGATCCACGAGGCGGCCAGTGTCGACGGCAGTGTGGGCACCCTGCGCGGCGACCTGATCCACTATCCGTACCGGTCATTGCAGCAGCAGCTGGCCAAGACCGAGAAGTACGCGCGGATGATGGCCGAGCACGAGTTCGCACGCGGCAAGCGGGCCACGCTGGGCAAGCTGGTGCTGGCGCCGGCCTGGCGGTTCTGGCGCGGCTTCCTGTTCCGTGGCGGCTTCCGCGACGGCTGGCATGGTCTGGTCTACGCCTACGTCCGCGCCAACTACGTGCGGCAGAAGACCATCATGCTGTGGATGCTGGACAATGGACAGGCGGTGGCCGACCCGGCACCTTCCGCGGACCAGCCTTGACCACGCTGTGTCACACTGCGTGGGCGTTGCCTGAAGACCCCCCATGAAAATCCTGTACACCAACTTCCACTACGGCGACGGTGGCGGCCACACCACGTACATCGTCTCGCTGGCGCGTGCGCTGCACGGCCAGCACACGCTCCACGTCGCCGCGCCGGCCGACAGCCGCCTGCTGCGGACCATGGCCGATGAAGGCATTGCCCGCACACTGCCGATTGCGTTCGGCAGCGGCCTGCCAACGCTGCCCCGGCAGCTGGCCGAACAGCGCGCGCTGCGCAGGCTGGTCCACGATGAAGGCATCGACCTGATCCATGTCAACGGTGCACGCGACCACCGCTTCGTGATGCAGGGGCTGCTGGGCATGCGCCGCCCGCCGATCGTGCTGACCAAGCACAACAGCAAACCCACCAATACCTTTGGCAATGCGCTGCGCGCACGCTGGGCCACCGATCGGCTGATCGCGGTCTCGGCCGACACCAAGCGCCTGCTGGAACAGGGCCCGTACCGTCGCTGCCCGATCGACGTGGTCCGCAATGGCGTTGACCTGGAGCGCTACTCACCGCAGCCGGCCGGCACCGGCAGCGCGCTGCGCCAGCAGTGGACGCAGGATCCACAGGCGCTGGTGCTGGTCAGCAACGCCGGCACCGACGATTACAAGGGCTGGATCGACCTGGCCCGGGCCATCACACGGCTGCCCGATGCGGTGCGTCCGCATGTGCACATGGCCGTGGCCGGCCACCTGCCCAGCGCGCAGCAGCGCGAACAGGTGCAGGCGCTGGGCGAGGTGGCCGCGCAGGTGCACTTCACCGGCCTGCTGGCCGATACCCGTGTCCTGATCGCGGCCGGCGATGCTGGCTTCGTACTGTCCCATGACGTCGAGACGATCTCCTTCGCCTGCCGCGAGATGATGGCCAGCGCCAAGCCGATGCTGGTCAGCGACTACGCGGGCCTGCCGGAGAACATCGAACAAGGCGTCGATGGCTGGGTGGTTGCCACACGCGACATCGACGCCATCGCCGCCCAGGTACAGGCGCTGTACGCACAGCGCGATGCGCTGCCGGAACAGGGCCGCGCAGCACGCCGCCATGCACAGCGGGAGTTCGGCCTGCAGACATTCGCCGACGCCACGCTGGCCAGCTATCACGCCGCCCTGGCCAGCACCTGAGCCACGTTCCCCGAACGCTCAATCGGTGATGCCGGGCCCCTGCAGGCGGCGCTCGTGCTCGAGTTCCGCCACTGACGGCCGGCAGTCGCCGGCGACCGCATCGGCAGGCACCAGCCACCAGCGGCGACGATTGGAAATGCCCGCCATCTCGGCCCGCGCACGATCGATGCAGGCCTGCATCGCATCCTCGTTCACCAGCAGCCAGCGTTGCTGCGGAACCAGCCGCTGCCAGCGCACGGCCGCCTGCAGCTGTTGATGCCAACGTGCTTCGAATCCAAAGGTGGCCGCCGGGCGATCGGCCATCAGCAGGTTCTGCTCTTTCCATGCCACCAGTCCCAGCTCGGCCTGCGGACCGATGCGTGCACTCACTTCACGCATCAGGCCACGGGCCGAGCTGGAGTCGTTCAACACCGGATAGCCGACCAGGCTGTACAGCACCCAGACTCCTGCCAGGGTAGAGGCCAGGGCAACGTGCCGACGCTGGCGCCCGCACACCCACAGGCTCAAGGCCGACCAGACCGCCATCGCCATCGCCGCCCAGGCCAGCGCATCGGTGGCACCGGGAAGCAACCCGCGGCCATGAGTAAGGCGCACTTCGAAATCCGGATCACCCAGCAGCGCCAGCGCACCGACCAGCCCCAGCGCCAGTGCCAGCAACGCGGTGAATGCGCCCAGCACGCGCTGCACATCGCGCCGCCTCAGCAACCCGGGCAGCAACGGCGCCAACGCCAGGCAGAACATCGGCAATGCCGGCAGGATGTAGACGTCGCGCTTGCCGTGCGGAAGGGAGAAGAACAGCACGACCAGCAGCCACCAGGCCAACGGCAGCAGGTAGCGCGCATCGCGCCGGCGCAGCCGCCGGAACCAGGCCGGAAGCGCCCAGGGCAGCAGCAGAAACGCGGGAATCCACATCGACGGCATGATCGCCAGGAAGTACCACCACGGCTGGTGATGGTCCCAGGACTGCGTATAGCGCCGCGCGGTCTGCCGGAACAGGATGTCGTCCATGTAGGCGCGGTACGGCTCCGAACCGGTGGCGAAGCCTGCCAGCAGCATCGGCGCCAGCCACAACGACACCGCCAGCAGGAAGGCCAACGGTGCCAGCCAGAAACGCAGGTCGCGCACGTGCAGGCGTACCCGTGGCCAGTGCAGCACGGATGCGACTGCCGCCGGCGCGATCATCATCAGCGCCAGCACGCCTACGCCCTTGGTGATCACACCGATGCCGGCAAAGAACCAGCCCAGCCACCACCAGCGCCAGGCCGGACCCAACAGCAGATGGCGCAGCAGGCCGTAGTTGGCCAGGGTGATGAACAGCACCACCAGCGGATCGATCTGCGCCTTCTTCGCCTGGAAGGTGAAGTGCAGCGCGAACAGCAGTGCCCAGCCCGCGTACAGCCCCACCTGCCGCGTCCACAGGCGGCGGCCGAGATCGACCACGCACCACAGCGTGCCCAGCGCGGCCAGCAGCGAGGGCAGCAGGAACGCCACCCGCCAGTGGCCGACCAGGCTGTACATCGCCGCCTGCAACCACATCAGCATCGGCGGCTTGTCCGAATACAACTCGGGGCCGCGATGCGGGAACAACCAGTAGCCACTGTCGACCATCTGCTTGGCCACCAGCGCGAAACGTGGCTCGTCCGAGGGCCATGGATCACGGAGGCCCAGGCCGGCCCCCAGCACCAGCAGGGCCATCACCACCAACAACCACGTCTGGCGCGACGCGTGGGCTTTCAGCATGGGACTCGAAACGGCAGCGGGGGTCAGGCTGCTTTTAACAGACGCGCGTAGAAGAAACCGTCAGCATCGTTTTCACCCGGCAGCCGCTGGCGCGCCACCCCTTCGCAATCCACGCCGAATGCATCGCCCAGCGGCTGCGCCACGGCATCCGGATGCCACTTCAGGAACGCGCGCACCTGATCGATGTTCTCGGCGCGCAGGATCGAACAGGTGGCATACAACAGAACGCCGCCCGGGCGCAGCATCGACCAGCAGGCTTCCAGCAGGCGCGCCTGCACGCCGACCAGTGCATCGATGTCTTCGGCGCGACGGTGGAACATCACATCCGGCTGGCGGCGGATCACGCCGGTCGCCGAGCACGGCGCATCAAGCAGGATCGCGTCGAACGGCACGCCATCCCACCAGGCGCCCGGATCACTGGCATCTGCCGCCAGGGTCTGCGCATGCTCGCCCACGCCGGTACGGGTGTAGGTATCGCGTGCACGGGCCAGGCGGCGCGCGTCGATATCCAGCGCCAGCAGGCGCAGGCTGGGGTCGCGCTCGAGCAGATGCGCCGACTTGCCGCCGGGTGCCGCACAAGCGTCCAGCACGCGGGCACCGGCCACCGGGGCCAGCGCATCGGCGGCACACTGCGCCGACAGGTCCTGCACCGAGATCGCGCCCTCGGCGAAGCCGGGCAGCTGATTCACGGCAACCGGAGAGGCCAGGCGCAACGCGTCGGCACTGAGCGGACTGGCTTCTGCGGCAATGCCGGCTTCGGCCAGCGCGGCCAGTGCCTTGTCACGACCGCCCTGCTGGCGGTTGGCGCGCAGCCACAGGGGCGCCGGTTGCAGGCTGGCGCTGAAGATCGCGTCGGCCTGTACCGGCCAATCGCGTTCCACCGCATCGGCCAGCCATTCCGGGAAGGCATCGCGCGCTGGCTGCTCCGGGAAACCTTCGCGCTGCGCGCGGCGCAGGATCGCATTGACCAGGCCCGCCTGGCGCTCACGGCCCAGTGCACGCGCGGCATCGACGGTGGCCGACAGCGCCGCGTGCGCCGGCAGCTCCAGCACGTCCAGCTGGGCGAACCCGACCATCAGCAGCGTGCGCAGATCGGCATCACGCGCCGACAGCGGCTTCTGCATCCACGACTGCAGCGCCGCGTCATAGGTGCTGCGGCGGCGCAGGACGGCGAAACACAGGGCTTCCAGCGGCGGCGCAGGACGGCGAAACACAGGGCTTCCAGCAGCGCGCGGTCGCGGCTGTCGGCCAGCTTCGGCAGCGCCCAGGCCAGTTCGGCCTTCAGCGAACGGCCACGGGTGAACACCTGTGCCAGCACACGTGCGGCCAGCATGCGCGTGGCCGCGCCCGGCGCCGCCTTGGCGACGGAGAAATCGTTCTGCTTCGACACCGCTTATGCCCCCACGCGCAGATCGCGGCGGGCGTTGAGGTAGTCGGCCGCAGTAATCGCCTTGCCACCTTCCCGCTGCAGCACACGCAGGCGCAGTGCGCCCTGGCCACAGGCGATATCGATGCCATCGCGGCTGGCCGCCAGCACCGTGCCCGGCGCCTGGCCGTGGGCCTCATCCAGCGCCACCGCGCCATGGATGCGCACCCGCTCGCCAGCCAGCGTCGCCTCGGCGATCGGCCACGGATTGAAGGCGCGCACGGTGCGTGCCAGCGCCCCTGCATCCAGCGCCCAGTCCAGACGGGCCTCGGCCTTGTCCAGCTTGTGCGCGTAGGTCACGCCCTGCTCCGGCTGCGGCCGCGCGATCGGCTTGATGCCGGCCCGCAGCAGGCCCAGGCCGTCGGACAGCACCTGCGCGCCCAGTTCCGCCAGCTTGTCATGCAGCTGACCACCGGTATCGGTGGCCGCGATCGGCAGCTCCTGGTGCAGCAGCACCGGGCCGGTATCCAGGCCGGCCTCCATCTGCATCAGGCAGACGCCGGTCTTCGCATCGCCGGCCTGGATCGCGCGCTGGATCGGCGCGGCGCCGCGCCAGCGCGGCAGCAGCGAGGCGTGCACGTTCCAGCAGCCGTGGGTCGGAATGGCCAGCACCGCCTTCGGCAGGATCAGGCCATAGGCCACCACCACCATCAGGTCCGGCTGCAGGTCGCGCAGCTGCTGCTGGGCGGCTTCATCCTTCAGCGATTCGGGCTGGTAGACCGGAATGCCACGGGCCACGGCTTCAAGCTTGACCGGCGACGGCGCCAGGCCACGGCCACGGCCGGCCGGACGATCAGGCTGGGTGTAGACGGCCACGACCTCATGGTGGCGCGCAGCCGCGCGCAGCGACGACACCGCGAATTCCGGCGTACCGGCAAAGACAATCCTCATGGCTACCCCACTTGCAGGATGGATTCGTGCAGGAAAGAAAACGGCGCCGTCGGCCGGCGCCGTACAGCCCGCGCGCGTCGCGCAGGCACGGGCCACCCGAAGGGCGGCCCGGATTGGCGATCACGCCACGTGCTTGCGCTGCTTGGCCAGCTTCTTGCGCACCATCTCGCGCTTGAGCGGCGACAGATAGTCGATGAACAGCTTGCCGTCCAGGTGATCCATCTCGTGCTGGATGCAGGTGGCCAGCACTTCGCCGGCTTCCAGCTGCTGTTCCTGGCCGTTGCGGTCCAGGTACTTCACGGTGATGGTATCGGCGCGGGTCACGTCGGCGAAGATGCCCGGAACCGACAGGCAGCCCTCCTGATACACCCGGCCTCCGTCCTTGGCGACGATTTCCGGGTTGATGAACACATGCGGTTCATTCTTTTCTTCGCTGACGTCGATGACCATGAAGCGCTTGTGCACGTCCACCTGGGTGGCGGCCAGGCCGATGCCCGGGGCGTCGTACATGGTCAGGAACATGTTGTCGATCAGTTCCTGGAAGGCCGGCGTGGTGACTTCGGCGGCTTCGATCAACGCAGCCTTGGTACGCAGGCGCGGATCGGGGAACTCGAGAATGGGGAGAAGGGCCATGGCTGTTTCCGGATAGGGGGCCGGCACGCCGGCATACGTCGCAGATTCTAGCTCCAACGCTTGCCTTGCGCCCCGGTTTCTGGACTATAGTGCGCGGACCTGTTGGGGAATCAGGGCTTCACACCTATGTTGCTTCGTTTTCGTACGGTCGTCGCCGCGGCGATGCTGACCGTGGCTGCCTATGCTACCGCCGTGGAAGTGAATGGCGGGCACCCGGACACCTATGTGGTCCGAAAAGGGGATACGTTGTGGGATATCGCCGCACGTTTCCTGCAGAAGCCGTGGCTGTGGCCGGAGATCTGGCAGGCCAATCCGCAGATCGCCAATCCGCACCTGATCTATCCCGGTGACGTGCTCAGCCTGGCCTATCTGGACCGGGTAACCGTCGCTGCCAAGCCCGGCCCGCGCCAGGAAGCCCCGATCGATGCCATTCCGCTGGCCCAGGTCGAGCCGTTCCTGAAGCAGCTGAGCGTGGTCGACAGCATCGAGCAGCTACCCTACGTGGCCGGCCTGGAAGAAGAACGCCTGCGCGTCACCAGCGGCAGTGCGGTCTACGTGCGCCTGGCCGACGCCCAGCTGGGCCAGCGCTGGGCCGTGGTCCGCCCGACCGTGCGCTACGCCCAGCCCAAGCCGACCGAGGACCTGGCCGCCAACGGCGACGTCACCCCCGGCAGCGGCAACCTGTGGCGGGCCTACAACGCCCCCAACCACCGCCGCGGCATACTCGGCTATGAGCTGGCCCAGGTCGCCACCGGCACCATCACCCATGTCGCCGGCGGCAAGGTCGAGGCGTCCACCCTGGTGCTGGACAAGAACGAAGGCGGCCGCGAGGTGCGTGCCGGCGACCGCCTGGTCCCGGTCGAGGCCAAGCCGTATGACCTGCAGTTCGTCCCCCATGTCCCGGCCGCCGGTGTCGAGGGCGTCGATGTGCGCGTGCTGGCCGTCACCGACATGTTCACCGCCGCTGGCCCGCGCGATGTGATCGCGATTTCCGCAGGTCGCGCCCAGGGCGTGGACAACGGCACCGTGTTCTCGCTGTGGCGCCCGGGCCGCCACGTGGCGCACCGCATGAAGTACCCCACCTCGTCGCGCATGGACGATTCGCTCAGCACCGGCGCCGGCCGGGTTTCGCTGCCGGACGAATACGCCGCGCACGCCATGGTGTTCCGTACCTTCGACAACGTCAGCTACGCGCTGGTGATGCAGGGCGTGAAGCCGGTACGTGTGGGGTTCAACGCACTGCACCCGGACGCGAAGTAAGCAGTCCCGTGTTGCCCGGCCACTGCAGGTAGTGCCGGCCGCTGGCCGGCAGGCACCTCCGGCAAAACCTGACAGCCACATGCGAAGGCGCCCTAGGGCGCCTTTGTTGTATGCGCTCGATAGTGGGGAGATGACCAACCAAGCTGACGAGGCGCTGCTGCGCCTGTTGATGGCAGGCGGCGCGCTGGCGCCACGGCGGGCCCTGCTGCAGGCCGCAGGCAGCGCGGAGATTGCGATCGCGCAGGGCGCCGCGAACTGGCGCGCGCACGGCTGCACGCCCGAGCAGTGCGCCGCGCTGGAATGCCCGGACACCCGGGCCTGGGCCGTGGCACGGCGCTGGCTGGAAGACGACAACCAGCACCTGCTGGCCTTCACCGATCCGGCATTCCCCCCGCCCCTGCTGGATGTCCCCAACCCACCCCTGGCGCTGTTCATCGCCGGCGACCCCAGCCTGGCCTGGCGCCCGTCGGTGGCGCTGGTCGGCAGCCGCTCGCCGACGCCGGGCGGACGCGCCCTGGCCGCCCGGTTTGCCGGCTGCTTCGCCGAAGCCGGGCTGGCGGTGACCAGCGGCCTGGCGGCAGGCATCGACGCGGCCGCCCACCAGGCCACGCTGGACGCCGGGGGCTGCACCGTGGCGGTGATCGGCACCGGCCCGGACCGGGCTTACCCGGACAGCCACGCCAGGCTGCAGGCCCGGATCGCCACCGAAGGCGCGGTGCTCAGCGAGTACCTGCCGGGCATACCGGCACGCCCCGGTCACTTTCCAGCCCGCAACCGCCTGGTGGCCGGGCTGGCGCTGGCGACGGTGGTGGTCGAGGCCGCCCAGCGCTCCGGCGCATTGATCACCGCACGCCTGGCCGCCGAGGCCGGCCGCGAGGTCTGTGCCCTGCCCGGTTCGGTACTCAACCCACGCGCCGCGGGCTGCCACCGGTTGATCCGCGAGGGTGCCGCACTGGTCGAGCGCCCGGAGGAGGTCCTTGAACTGCTGGCGCCCGCCCTTCGCCAGCAGCTGCCGGGCTTGCAATCACGGCTCGCCACCCCCACTGAACAGGCACCGCCGGCACTCCTGCCGGCGCGCTGGGCCGACGACCCTGACTACCAGAGCTTGTGGCGGGCCCTGGACCACAACCCAAGCGGTATGGATTCACTGATCACGCGCTGTGGATTGACGGCGCCCCAGGTGTCCTCCATGCTGCTGGCCATGGAACTGGCGGGAATCGTGGTGTGCGTACACGGCCGCTACTGTCGAACTCCCTAGTTTCTTCACCTCCACAGCGTCGCGCGACGCAGGCCGAGGGGCAATGAAAGAGAGCATCCTGGACGTACTGCTGTACCTGTTTGAACACTATTTCAGCGAAGATGCGGACCTGATCCGTGACCGCGATTCGCTTCAGAACGGCCTGATCCAGGCCGGTTTCAGCCCAACCGAGATCAACAAGGCATTCGACTGGCTCGATGCCCTGGCCGCGCAGCGGCCGAGCGTGGCCCAGGCACGGGTCGATGGCCCCGTGCGCGTCTACCACGGCCCCGAGCTGGACAAGCTGGACGTGGAATGCCGTGGTTTCCTGCTGTACCTGGAACAGCACGGCATCCTCGACGCCGACCAGCGCGAGCTGGTGCTGGACCGGGCCATGGCCCTGGACCAGGACGAACTGGACCTGGACGACCTGAAGTGGGTCGTGCTGATGGTGCTGTTCAACCAGCCCGGCTCCGAGGCGGCGTATGCCTGGATGGAGACGCAGATGTTCATGGACGAGCCAGAACCCCTGCACTGACCGTACACTTGGGGGCATAGCGCATTCAGGAGCGTCCCCGTGAGCGAGTGGTTCCATGCAGAAGGCAACCGGCAGCAGGGTCCGCTGCCGGCGGAACAGTTGGTCGAGTTGTTCCGCAACAACCAGATCTCCCTGGACACCCTGGTCTGGCGCGACGGCCTGCCGCAATGGCAGCCGTTGCGCACCGTGGTCGACGAACTCGGCCTGATCGTGCCGGCGCTGGACGCTGCCGCACCGCCGGTGGAACCCGAGCCCGATCCGGAACCGGTGGCACCGCCTCCGCCGCAGCCGCCGGTACTGCCGCCGTCCACGCCCTACACCACCAGTGCATCGGCCACCGCCCTGCCGGCGCCGAAGAAGAAGCTGTCCGGCTGCGCCCTGACCGCCATCATCGGCGGCGGCCTGCTGCTGGTGCTGGTCCCGATCGTGGCCATCCTGGCTGCCATCGCGCTGCCCGCCTACAACGACTACACCGTGCGCGCCAAGGTCGCCGGCGCAGTGACCGCGCTGCAGCCGTTGAAGGACCAGGTGCAGCATTTCGCCGATGACGAAGGCCGTTGCCCCGGTGCCAACGACGCCGGCTTCCCGGCCCCGGGTGACTTCGCCCATGCAGGGCTGTCGGCGGTGAACATCGGTCGCTTCAACAATGGCCACTGCGGCATCGAAGCCACCCTGGCGCTGCCCGGCAAGAGCCTTGATGGCGACCTGCTGTGGCTGGAATACGATCGCGACAGCGGCCGCTGGGAATGCAGTGGCGAAAGCAACGACAAGTACCTGCCGCCGACGTGCCGCGGCTGAACCACGCGCACGCCAGCACCTCCAAGGATGATTCAACAGGGAACATGCAATGACTGAGTGGTACTACGCCGAAGGACAGCAACGCCAGGGCCCGCTGCCGGTCCAGGAGATCCGCCAGCGCTTCCAGCGCGGCCAGCTGAACCTGGACACCCTGGTCTGGCGCGAAGGCATGGCGCAGTGGGCTGCGCTGCGCCAGGTGGTCGACGAACTGGGACTGCAGACACTGGCCGACGCCAGCACGGCCACCGGCAGTGGCGGCTTCGACCTGCGTGGCGACTATGCCGCCATCGACAACGGTACGGCGCCACTGCCTGGCACCGGCGCCCTCAGCAGTTCGCCCTACAGCGCCCCTGCGGTGCTCGGCGGCGGCGGCCATGCCCAGCCGGTGATGGGCGGCGAAGTGGTCTACGCGGGCTTCTGGAAGCGCGTGGCGGCCTACATGATCGACTACTTCGTGCTGGCCATCCCCGGCGGCATCATCGGCGCCATCCTCGGTGTGGTGCTTGGTGCCAGCATGGGTGCGGTGGGCAGCGGCGAATCGGCCATCGAAATCGTGGCCCAGCTGGCCAGTGCCCTGATCAACCTGGCCATCGGCATGGCGTACTACACCTGGTTCCATGCCTCGCAGGGCGGTGCCACGCTGGGCAAGATGGCGGTCGGCATCAAGGTCGTGCGCAGCAATGGCGAGCGCCTGACCAAGGCCCGCGCATTTGGTCGCTACTGGGCCGCGGTGCTCAGCACCTTCACCCTCGGCATCGGTTTCCTGATGGCCGCCTTCACCGAGCGCAAGCAGGGCCTGCACGACATGATCTGCGACACCCTGGTGGTCGACCGCTGGGCCTACACCGACCAGCCGCAGCTGCAGCGCCGGGAGCTGGGCACGGTGACCGTGCTGGTGCTCGTACTGACCGGCCTGCTGTCGCTGGTGGGCCTGGCGCTCATGGTGTTCGCGGTTGGCTTCATCGCCAAGATGGCCTCATGAACGGCCATCCTCACGCCTGGCTGCTTGACATGGGCTGGCCGGGCGTGATTCCTCTAATAAGGTGAAACCTGAACGCCCGGCACATTACCGGGCGTTCAGTTTATGGATTTGCCCGTGGCCGCTTCACTAATGCGGCCGTTTGCTCCACCCTAGCGGCCCCTCTCCCCCGGTCCGCCCACAGACCTTTCCTGACATGCCCAAGCACCTGCTCATCGTCGAATCGCCGGCCAAGGCCAAGACGATCAACAAATACCTCGGCAAGGACTACACGGTCCTGGCCTCGTATGGGCACGTGCGCGACCTGATCCCGAAGGAAGGCGCAGTCGACCCGGACAACGGGTTCGCCATGCACTACGACGTGATCGACAAGAACGAAAAGCATGTCGATGCGATCGCCAAGGCCGCCAAGGGCGCCGACGACATCCTGCTGGCGACCGACCCGGATCGCGAGGGTGAAGCGATCAGCTGGCACATCGCCGAGATCCTGAAGGAACGCGGGCTGGTCAAGGACAAGCCGATGCAGCGCGTGGTGTTCACCGAGATCACCCCGCGCGCCATCAAGGAAGCGATCAGCCAGCCGCGCGCGATCGCCAGCGACCTGGTCGACGCCCAGCAGGCGCGCCGCGCGCTGGATTACCTGGTCGGTTTCAACCTGTCGCCGGTGCTGTGGCGCAAGGTCCAGCGCGGCCTGTCCGCCGGCCGCGTGCAGAGCCCGGCGCTGCGCATGATCGTCGAGCGCGAGGAAGAGATCGAAGCCTTCATCGCCCGCGAATACTGGTCGATCGCCGCCGAGTGCGCGCACCCGTCACAGCACTTCAACGCCAAGCTGATCAAGCTGGACGGGCAGAAGTTCGAACAGTTCACCATCACCGACGGCGACACCGCCGAGGCCGCGCGCCTGCGCATCCAGCAGGCCGCGCAGGGCTCGCTGCATGTCACCGATGTGGCCAGCAAGGAGCGCAAGCGCCGCCCGGCGCCGCCGTTCACCACCTCCACCCTGCAGCAGGAAGCCTCGCGCAAGCTCGGCTTCACCACCCGCAAGACCATGCAGGTGGCGCAGAAGCTGTATGAAGGCGTGGCGATCGGTGACGAAGGCACCGTCGGCCTGATCTCGTACATGCGTACCGACTCGGTGAACCTGTCGCAGGACGCGCTGGCCGAGATCCGCGACGTGATCGCCCGCGACTACGGCATCGCCTCGCTGCCGGACCAGCCGAACACCTACCAGACCAAGTCGAAGAACGCCCAGGAAGCGCACGAAGCGGTGCGCCCGACCTCGGCGCTGCGCACGCCTGCGCAGGTGGCGCGCTACCTGACCGATGACGAGCGCAAGCTGTACGAGCTGATCTGGAAGCGTGCGGTGGCCTGCCAGATGATTCCGGCCACCCTCAACACCGTCAGCGTCGATCTGTCCGCCGGCAGCGAACACGTGTTCCGCGCCAGCGGCACCACCGTGGTGGTGCCCGGCTTCCTGGCCGTGTACGAAGAAGGCAAGGACAACAAGAGCGCCGAAGACGAGGACGAAGGCCGCAAGCTGCCGGCGATGAAGCCCGGCGACCGCGTGCCGCTGGAACGCATCCAGGCCGAACAGCATTTCACCCAGCCGCCGCCGCGCTACACCGAAGCGGCGCTGGTGAAGGCGCTGGAAGAGTACGGCATCGGCCGTCCCTCGACCTACGCCTCGATCATCCAGACCCTGCTGTTCCGCAAGTACGTGGAAATGGAAGGCCGCAGCTTCCGCCCGTCCGACGTCGGCCGCGCGGTGTCCAAGTTCCTGTCCAGCCACTTCACCCGGTACGTGGACTACGACTTCACCGCCAAGCTGGAAGACGAGCTCGACGCCGTCTCGCGTGGCGAAGAAGAGTGGATCCCGCTGATGGCCCGCTTCTGGGAGCCGTTCAAGGAGCTGGTGGAAGACAAGAAGGAATCGGTCGACCGTGCCGAGGCCAGTGGCGCGCGCGAGCTCGGCACCGACCCGAAGACCGGCAAGCCGGTCAGCGTGCGCCTGGGCCGCTTCGGGCCCTATGCGGCCATCGGCAGCACCGCCGAGGACGCCGAGGAGAAGCCGAAGTTCGCCTCGCTGCGCCCCGGCCAGTCGATGCACACCATCTCCCTGGAAGACGCGCTGGAACTGTTCCTGATGCCGCGCGCGCTGGGTGAGGACAAGGGCGAGCCGGTCAGCGTCGGCATCGGCCGTTTCGGCCCGTTCGCCAAGCGCGGCAGCACCTATGCCTCGCTGAAGAAGGAAGACGACCCGTACACCATCGACCTGGCCCGCGCCGTGTTCCTGATCGAAGAGAAGGAAGAGATCGCGCGCAACCGGATCATCAAGGAGTTCGAGGGCAGCGACATCCAGGTGCTGAACGGCCGTTTCGGCCCGTATATCAGCGACGGCAAGATGAACGGCAAGATCCCCAAGGATCGCGAACCGGCCTCGCTGACCCTGGCCGAAGTGCAGCAGCTGATGGAAGAAACCGGCAAGCCGGTGCGCAAGGGCTTCGGCGCCAAGAAGGCTGCCGCGAAGAAGGCCCCGGCAAAGAAGGCGGCGGTGAAGAAGGAAGCGGCGCCGAAGAAGGCCGCTGCAAAGAAAGCGCCTGCCAAGAAGGCCCCGGCAAAGAAAGCGGTGAAGAAGGCTGCCGCGAAGAAAGCCCCGGCGAAGAAGGCCGCCGCAAAGAAGTAGATCCACGCCATGCGTGGATGAGGGGGGCGGACCAACGGTCCGCACCCACCATCAGCAGTCAGTACCTACCGCTGATGCCGGCCAGCGGCCGGCACTACCGGGTGCCAGGGTCCACCCCTTCTGCACGCGGCAGGGGGATAATGAAGGCCCACGCCGGGCCGGTCGCCGCCATGAAAGAACTCACCCTGGACTCTGCTGTCGCCACGCTCCGCGCGGGCGGCGTGATCGCCTACCCGACCGAAGCGGTCTGGGGCCTGGGCTGTGATCCCTCGCACGAAGCTGCGGTGCACATGGTGCTGCGGCTGAAGCAGCGCCCGATCGAGAAAGGCATGATCCTGGTCGCGGCCGAACTGGCGCAGCTGGAAGGCTGGGTGCGGCTGCAGGCGCTGCCCGACGCCCGCCAGCGCGCGGTGCTGGCCAGCTGGCCCGGTGCCAACACCTGGATCCTGCCTGCCGGCCCGCGCGCGCAGCCCTGGGTCACCGGCGAACACAGCGGTATCGCGGTGCGCATCAGCGCGCACCCGCTGGTGGCCGAACTCTGCCGCGCCTGGGGCGGCCCGCTGGTCTCCACCAGCGCCAACCTGGCCGGCGAACCACCGGCACGCAGCCGCGAAGAACTGGACCCGCGCCTGCTGCGCCTGCTCGACGGCATCCTCGATGGGCAGACCGGCGGCCTGGCCCAGCCCACCCCGATCCGCGACGCGCTCAGCGGCAACGTGCTGCGCTCCTGAGCCGGCGATTGCGCTGCTGCGGACAATCACGCACCCTGCCGCCATGACCCTGCTGCGCGCCACCTTGAGCCTGTGTCTGCTGCTGCCGTGGACGGCACCCGCGGCCGAGGACGTGCGTGTCTACCGCTGCGTTGCCAGCAACGGTGCCGTCGCCCTGCAGGACAGGCCGTGCAACAGCGGCCGCCAGCAGGTGCGCGACCTGCAGCGCCCGCGCGATCCCGCTCCACGGGTGGTGCGCAGTGATGCCACGCCTCCGCCGCCCAGCGAAACCCCGGTCATCCACGAGCGCGAAGTCCGCCACGTCTACATCCAGCCGCCGCAGCCGATGTACGAGTGCGTGAGCGAGGACGGACGGCGCTATACCAGCGACAACAACGAAGGCAATCCGCGCTGGGTGCCGCTGTGGACCAGTGTCTGGCTGCCGCACGGCCATCGTGGCCCAGCCTATCCCGGACCACGCCCGGCCATCGGCACGCCGATCGGCGAAGGCACGGGTTATCGCCGCCCCTCGATCGGCATGGACGTGCAGGTGCCGGCCGGCAGCGTGCTGGTCCGCGACAGCTGCCATGCGTTGCCACCACAGGAAGTCTGCGCACGGCTGAGTGACCGCCGCTGGGAGCTGGATCGCCGTTACAACAGCGCGCTGCAGAGTGAACGCACCGCCATCAGCAACGAACAGCGCGGTATCGATGCGCGCCTGTCGCGCGATTGCGAACGCTGAGCGCAGCACGCCGTCGCAGCCTGTACGCTGTGCGCATGAACCGAGTGATCTGGCTGCTCCTGGTGCTGCTGCCCGGAAGCGCGTTGGCCGAAGAGGGCGTGATCTACCGCTGTACCTCCAGCAGCAGTGACGTCCCTACCCTGCAGCGCACGCCGTGCGCCACCGGCAGCAAGCAGCAGGTGCTGCGCATCCCCGACCCGGCCAACTCGCAGCCGGCCGCCGCTGCGCCTGTAGCCGCCGAACCTGCATCCGTGCCCGTTGAAACACCTGCGCCGGTGCCGTCCGGACCGGCCGTTGCCCCTGCGGCCCCAGCAAAACCACGACGCGCGGACGAAGGACGCACGATCATGGAAGCAGGCATGGTCGAACACGCAGGAGACGACCAGATCCTCGACAGCGCGACGCTGCGCCGCAATGCCGAGGCCCGCGCCGCCGCAGGTGACGGTCCACCGAAGCCGCCGCTTCCTCCGATCTTCCAGTGCACCGACAGCCAGGGCGGCGGCTACCTGTACGAGTACGAAGCCGCGCCCGGCCGCTGCGAGCTGATGACGGTACAGGGCCTTGGCGGAGTGACGCCGGTGAATGCCGCCAGCTGTGAAGTGGTGCGCGACCACTGCGAAGCGCTTCCCGAAGCGCAGCGCTGCGGTGGTTGGCAGCAGCGCTTCCGCGATGCCCGCGGCCGTGAGCGCTTCGCCGCGCCGGAGAACCGCGATACCGCGCGCGGTGAACGCGAGCGGCTGCAGGGTGTGCTGGAGGCCAGCAACTGCCCGGTACCGGGGTGAGACCCACCGGTAGTGCCGGCCGCTGGCCGGCAACCACAGGATCTTCAGATGAGTGCAGTTGCCGGCCAGCGGCCAGCACTACCTGCTGAAAGATCAGAACCCGTAGCGCAGGAAACCGCCGTCCACCGCGATGCACTCGCCGGTCACATAGCTGGCCGCCGGCAGGCACAGGAAGCCCACGGCTGCGGCCACTTCCTCCGGCTCGCCGATACGACGCATCGGCGTGCGGTTGATCACTTCCTCGTAGTAGTCCGGGTCCGCCAACGGACCGGACGTGCGCCGCGTGCGGATGTACCACGGCGCCACCGCGTTGACCCGGATGCCATCCTCGGCCCACTCGACGGCCAGGTTGCGGGTCATCTGATGCATCGCCGCCTTGGTCATGCCGTAGACCACGCCGCTGCGCACATGGGTCAGGCCGGACACGCTGCCGACGTTGACGATGGATGACGACGCGTGGCGTGCCAGCAACGGATGTGCATAGCGCGACAGCTCGAAGGCCGAGAACAGGTTGGTCTCGAAGATCTTCCGCCATTCGTCCTCGGAATACTCCGTGGCCGCCTTGGTGACGTTGCCGCCGGCGTTGTTGACCAGGATGTGCAGGCCATCGCTATGGTCCTCCACCCAGTCCAGGATCTGGCGGCGGTCCTCGTCGTCGGAGACATCGGCGGCCAGCGCATGCACCTGCATCTGCGGATACACGTCCAGCAGTTCGTCGCGCGCGGTCTCCAGCATGTCGATATCACGGCCGACGATCATCAGATCGGCGCCGAAGCCAGCCAGTTCATGCGCGATGGCCAGGCCGATGCCGGCGCTGGCGCCGGTGATCAGGGCGGTCTGGCCGTCCAGGCGCCACCGTTGCTGGGTCATGTGTTCTCCCGGGCCGCGCCCGCTGTGTTTCGATGCGGCAAGGATACGCGCTCACGGCCGCCCCCTGCCGAGGATGCGACACTGCCCGCACGCCCATCACGGAGTGCCGCCATGCGCATCCTGATCCTGTCCACGTCCCTGCTGGCCACCGCGCTGCTGGCGGGCTGCCAGCGCCCACCGGCGCCGAACCCGGAAAAGCCACCGGTGCCCCGGGCGATGTCGCGCGCAATCAACGAACCGCTGGACCGCGCCAAGGGCGTGCAGAAGACCGTGGACGATGCCAGCGCGCGTGAGCGCAAGGCCGAGGCCGACGCGACGCAGTAACCCCGCAGACGAAAACGCCCGGCCGAGGCCGGGCGCTTCCAGTAGATCCACGCCGTGCGTGGATGGCTTCCGATCAGAACCCGCAGAAGCAGTACGCCAGCGCCTTCACCGGCGTGCCGTTGCCCTTCTCGCGGGCCGCGTTCTCGACAAAGCGCAGCTGCGTATCCACTTCGGGCATCGTGCGCGCCAGCACCATCCGCGCCATGCCCGAGTCGGACAGCATCCAGGCACCTGCACGGCTGCCGGCGAAACCGCTGACGAACTGCGCGAACGGCGTTGCCGCCTTCTCGATGTAACGCACGCGGTAGGCATCAGCCTTGCCCAGCTTGGCGCGGCTGGCGGCATCGGCCACCGCATCCTTCAGGCCACCGAAGGCATCGACCAGGCCACGTTCCTTGGCCTGCGCACCGCTCCACACGCGTCCACGGGCCACTTCGTCGACGGCCTCGACCGGCTTCTTGCGGGCGTCGGCGACGCGGCCGGTGAAGTCGGCGTAACCCTTGTTGATCACCGACTGGATGACCTGGCCCACAGCCGGATCCATCGGGCGGGTGACATCGAACGCACCGGCGAAACGGGTGGTGCCGACACCGTCGGTGTGCACGCCGATCTTGTCCAGCGCGCGGCTGAAGTTCGGCACCATGCCGAAGATGCCGATCGAACCGGTGATGGTCGACGGATCGGCATAGATGCGATCGGCATTCATGCTGATCCAGTAGCCACCGGAGGCGGCCAGGTCGCCCATCGACACCACCACCGGCTTGCCGGCGGCCTGCAGGGCCACCACTTCGCGGCGGATCTGCTCGGAGGCGAACACTTCACCACCCGGCGAATCCACGCGCAGCACCACGGCCTTCACGTTCTCGTCGTCACGCGCGGCACGCAGCAGCGCCGAGGTCGATTCGCCACCGATGCGGCCGGCCGGCAGGTCGCCACCGCTGATCTCGCCGGCGGCCACCACCACCGCCACCTGCGGACGGCTGTCGACCGGGTTGCGGCGCGCATCGAGCTGGCCCAGGTAGGAGCCGAAGTCGATGTTGCGGAAACCACCGTCGGCATCGTCGTCAGCCACGCCGCGCTCGATCATCAGATCCTCGAATTCCTCGCGGGTCTTCAGCGACGTCACCAGCTTCTGCTGCAGGGCGAACTTGGCCAGGTCACCACCGGCAGCGGCGATGCCTTCCGGCAGCGTGTCGATGCCGGCGGCCAGCTGTGCCGGATCCAGGCGGCGGGCCTTGGCGATGTCGCCCAGGTAGCGCTGCCACACGTCGTTCATCCAGAACAGGTCGGCTTCCTTGGAGGCCGGCGAAGCGGCGTCGAGCACGTAGGGTTCGGCGGCGGACTTGTACTCGCCCACCTTGAACAGGTGCACGTCCACACCCAGCTTGTCCTGCAGGCCGGTGCGGAAGTACTGGCGATAGCGGCCCAGGCCCTCGAGCACCACCGACCCCATCGGGTCCAGGTAGACCTCGTCGGCCTGTGCGGCCAGCAGGTACTGCGACTGGCCCATGCTCTCGCTGTAGGCCACCAGCTGCTTGCCGGACGCACGCAGGTCCTGCAGTGCCGCGGCCACTTCACGCAGCGAAGCGAAGCCCGACGGCTGCAGCTTGTCCAGCTCCAGCACTACGCGCTCGATCTTCTTGTCTTCCTTGGCCGACTCGATCACCCGCAGCAGGTCGCGCAGCTGGATCTCTTCGGCACCGTTGTCGCCCACCGCCTTGGCCAGCGCGCGGCTGACCGGGTCAGCGCTGAACTGCTCGACCAGGCGGCCTTCCGGCGCGATCACCAGGGTCGTGCGGTCCTGCAGCGATTTGCTGGCACCGGCGCCCATGCCGGCGGCGATGACGAACATCACCAGCAGCAGGAACAGCAGGCCGAAGAACACCAGGTTGAGGATCAACCGGCGGGTGAAGTTCATGACGTCCCACAGCCCGATGAAGAAACTGGCGACGGGGTTGCGACGCGCCGGGGGCAGCGGGGGCACGGGTTGATTCATGGAACGCTCCGGATGGCTTCTTGCCGTGGTGCCAGCATAGCCGGTGCCGTGTGATGCGGCATCGGACACAAGTCAGGGGATCGCCCGCCATGGGTCGGCAGGGCGGGCGGGACGATCAGGACAACATCGATTGGCCGATGCGCAGGCTGCTGCGACGCAGGCGCCAGCCCATCAGGATGGCGGCGGCGGTCAGGCCGACAATCAGGCCGATCCACATGCCCTGCGGGCCCATGCCCAGGCCCAGGCCGAGCCCGGCGCCGAGCGGCATGCCCAGGCCCCAGTACGCGAACATGGCGATGAACATCGGCACGCGGGTGTCCTTCAGCCCGCGCAGCGCGCCGGCCGACAGCACCTGGATGCCATCCGGGAACTGGAAGGTGGCCGCGTACAGCAGCAGGGTGGAGGCCAGGCCGGCCACCGCCAGGTCGTTGGTGTAGACACCGACGATGGCGTCATGGCCGAACAGCAGCACCGCTGCCGACAACGTCTGCGTACCCATGATGATCGCGTAGCCGGCCCAGGCCGCGCGCCGCACGCCGAAGCCATCGCCACGACCGACCGCATGCCCGACGCGCACGGTGGTGGCCTCGGCCACGCCCATCGGGATCATGAAGCACAGCTGGGCGACGTTGATCGCGATCTGGTGCGCGGCCGCTTCATTGGCACCAAGGCGGCCGATCAGCAGCGCGGTGACGATGAACAGGCCGCCCTCCATCAGCACGGTGATGCCGATCGGCAGGCCAGTGCGCAGCAGGTCCCAGATCGCCTTCCAGCGCGGTCCTTCGAAGTGCGAGAACAGCTGCAGGTGGGCAAAGCGCTTGGTGAACCACAGGTAGGTGGCGAAGGCGATCGCCTGCAGCCACATCATCACCGCCGAAGCGATGCCCAGGCCCTCGGCGCCCATTTCCGGGAAGCCGAGCTTGCCGTTGGCCAGCACGTAGCCCATCGGTGCCAGCACCAGCAGGCCACCGAAGCCGAGCAGCATGGTCGGCAGCGTCCAGTGCATGCCCTCGCTGAGATAGCGCATGCAGAAGTACAGGGTCAGCGCAGGTCCGCCCCAGCGCACCGCGTGCAGGAACGCGGTGGCCCCCGGCACGATGTCCGGTGCGATGCCGAACGCAGGCAGCAGCGGCGGCACCACGGTGAGGAAGGTGAACATGATCAGGCCCAGGCCCAGCGCCAGCCACAGTGCCTGGCGGAACAGCGGGCCGATCTCGCGCTCGCGGCCAGCGCCATGCAGCTGCGACACCGAGGCGGTGAGTGAGATCAGGGTGCCGATCGGGATCAGCATCGGCAGCCACAGCAGGGCGGTGCCGATGGTCACCGCGGCCAGGGTCGCCGTGGCGTGGTGGCCGGCAATGACGTTGTCGACGAAGGAGATCAGACCGGTGGACACATGCCCGAGCACAAGCGGCAGGGCGAGCAGACCGGTAGCGCCGACTTCCTTGCTGAAGCGCGGCGTGGAGGTTGCAGTAGACATAAGGTGCTTGACGCGAACTACGGTTGCGCGCGAAGGGCACAGGCACCGGGTTGCGGGCCGCCATCTTACGCGTGCAGCGCGCGCATTCCCATGACATGGCGTGAATGCTGGGTTCCGGCAGGCCCCGGCATCACGCGTTGCGATCACGTTACGAACAGAAAAAGGGGACGGAGGGGATTAAGTCGTTTCAAGCCCGACTGTGCCGAATACGACTTAATCCCCTCCGTCCCCTTTTCTTTCTACTGCCCGGCCTGGCGCTTGAGCCAGGTATCGCGCTCGGCCGGCGGCACCGCGAGGAACGCGCCGCGGACCTTGTCGCGCTCCTGCGGTGGCGTGCGCTGTGCCACCAGGGTCAGTTGGGCCAGCTGCGCCGGGCTGAGCTGGCGCAGCACGGCCAGCGCGGCCTCGCGCTGTTCCGGCGGCACGAAGCCGAACAGGCCGTGCAGCTTGGGGAACTCCAGGCCCAGCTGCGGGCCCAGCCGCCAGCCTTCGCGGAAGGCCTGGTCCTGCGCCTGGAACTGCTGGCGCAGGCGCTGCTGCTGGTCGGCCGGCAACGCATTGAATCGCGCAGCGGCCTGACGGATCCGCTCACGCTCGCCCTCCGGCAATGCCCGCCATGCGGCGTAGTCGGCGCGGCGCTGGCGCTGCTGCTGGGCATCGAGCTGGGCGAACGCAGCGGGCGTCGTACCTGTGGTGGCCGGGGCCACCGGTGAACTGCCCGGCACTGGCGGCGGCAGCGGCACGTTCAAGGTCTGCGGCGCGGCGGACAGCGACAACGGCAGGGCCAGCAGCAGGCTGGCGAATACGGTCTTATTCATCGGCAGCAGCGGTTTCCAGCGTGGCGCTGGCCGGCTCCGGCCGGCTCGGCTTGGATTGCGACTCGTCCACCGGCAGCGGGCCGCCCGCGGCGGTCCACGCATACAGATCGGCATCGGCCACCAGCGGATAGTCGCGGTCGGCCAGCATCGTGGCGTCGTCCGTCGCCTGCGCAGGGGTCGCGTCCGGCGTGGCATTGACCTTGCTCGGCGGCAGTGCTTCCACCGTGACGGGACCCGCCTCACCAACCACGCCTTCCGGCAGCGGTGCGTCGCTGCCGAACGAATGTCCCTGCCAATGGCGCCAGCCCAGCGCGGCGGCCAGCAGTACCACCACGGTTATCAGCAGGATCAACGGACCGCGCCAGCGCGGCTTGGCATTGGCGCGGCGGCGCTTGCCAGTGGCTGCAGCCCGCTCGTCGCGCTGCGGGGTGCGCCAGCTGGAGGTCGGCGCTTCACTGCTGTTCGTCGGTGCGGCCGGCTGTTGCAGCTGCTGCAGGCGTTTGACGGGCAGATCGCGGATGCGCAGCTGCACCTGTTCGGCCAGCTGGCGCCAGGCCGAGGCGTCGGGCTGGCCGTGCGCGTCACGCGGGCAGGCATCGGCCAGCAGCTGCTGGTAGCCGGCTTCGTCCTGGTCGAGCACGCGCGTGGCGATACCTTCATCCAGGCTGCCGCCCACCCGCAGCAACAGCGCCAGGCGCGGCAACGGTCCCATCTGGCCCAAGGCGGCAAGCGGCGGCTCCCACTGGCCGCCCACCGGCTCACGCAGCGCCTGGCGCTGGCCCAGCAGGGTCCAGAAGCGGGTTGGCCACTGCGCCATCGGCAGGTCACTGGCGACCGCCGCAAACGCGCGCATCACCGCCACCAGTGTCTGTTCGGCCCGGGCAGCATCGCCGCACTGCAGTTCAGCCACCACCAGGGCGCGGCGTTCAACACCTCGCAGGAACGCCGACAGCGCACCGGCCGCGGTCGAGGAAACAGGGGCGGGCACAGCCGTCATCGATCACTCCAAAGGTCTGCCCGCATGATAGCGGCAGGCCATCGGCGCCCGTAGGACTTGCGCCCACAGGCACTTCGTGCTGCAGGTTGTGCACAGCACCACGCTGCCTGCGCAGGAAACTGTGGCATCCAGCTGAATTCACTCTGTTTCAGCATTGTTTCACACTTAAGTAATTGATTTTGATGGATTTTAAAGTATGGCGATTTTTTGACCAACCGGAGCGTGAGGCCGTCGCCATCGGCCTCCTGCGCGCCCGCCGACCGGTAACGCACAGCGTTATCCACAGAACATGTGGATAAGACTGAATCTCCAATGGACACCGATATTTAGGTGACATTTATGATTCAACGGGCGCCGTCCCGCCGCCGCCCACCCCGCCATTCGCGCGCGCATGGCCCGGTACACTGGCCCGATGCTTTCACCGATTCCGACCCTGCAGGTCGCCCTGCCCGTCCCCCTGCCCCGCCTGTTCGACTACCTGTCGCCGGAGGGCGTGACCCCCACGGTTGCGGTCGGCTGCCGCCTGAAGGTGCCGTTCGGCAACCGTGAGCTGGTCGGTGTGGTGGTGGGACACGGCCAGACCGACGACGGCCAGGGACTCCGCCAGGCGTTGGCCTGGTGCGACCCGCAGCCGCTGCTGCAGGGTGAGCTGTGGCAGAGCCTGCAGTGGCTGGCGCGCTACACCCACGCGCCGTTGGGCGAAGTACTCAGCACCGCCCTGCCCGGCCCGCTGCGCCACGGCGAGGCCCTGCCCGACACCCATCACTGGGGCTGGCAACTGACACCCGAAGGCCATGCCCAGCGCGGGAAGCTGCGCGCCGGCAGCCGCCCGCGGCAGCTGGCCGAACTGCTGGCCGAGGCCGTGGTGGATGAAGACGTACTGGGCGAACGCATGGAGGACTGGCGCACCGCCGCACGCAGTCTGGCCAAGCGTGCACTGGCCGAGCGCGTGGCGATGACGGTGGCACCGCAGCATGCGCAGCCGCTGCCCGGGCCCACGCTCAACCCGGACCAGGCCGAGGCCGTGACTGCGATCAACGCCGCCGACGGCTTCCAGCCTTTCCTGCTGGATGGCGTGACCGGCAGCGGCAAGACCGAGGTCTACCTGCAGGCGATCATCCATTGCCTGGCACAGGGCAGGCAGGCGCTGGTGCTGGTGCCGGAAATCGGCCTGACTCCGCAGACCCTGGCACGCTTCCGCGGCCGCCTCGGCATCGCCGTGCATGCGCTGCATTCGGGCTTGAACGATAACGAGCGCGCTCGCGTCTGGGCAGCCGCCTCACGTGGTGAAGCACGGGTCATTGTCGGCACCCGCTCGGCAGTGTTCACGCCGCTGCCGCAGGCCGGTCTGCTGATCATCGACGAGGAACATGACGGCAGCTACAAGCAGCAGGACGGCATCCGCTACCACGCGCGCGATTTCGCCCTGGTGCGCGCCAAGGCGCTCGGCATTCCCGTGCTGCTCGGCAGTGCCACGCCCTCGCTGGAAACACTGCACAACGCCTATGCCGGGCGCTACACCCACCTGCGCCTGAAGCAGCGTGCCGGCGATGCACGACCACCGCGCGTGCGCATCCTTGATGTGCGCAAACGGCCATTGCACGATGGCCTCTCGGCCGATGTTCTGGCCGGCATCGGCGAGCACCTGCAGCGTGGCCAGCAGGTGCTGGTGTTCAAGAACCGCCGTGGCTACGCACCGGTGCTGCTGTGCCACGACTGCGGATGGACCGCGCCGTGCCAGCGCTGCGATGCGCCGATGACCGTGCATGGTGGCGGCCGTCGCCTGCAATGCCACCACTGCGGTGCGCGGCAACCGGCGCCGCTGGCATGCCCGGCCTGCGGCAGCCTGGCGCTGCAGCCGCAGGGCATCGGTACCGAACGCCTGGAAGAGCA
The DNA here is from genome assembly GCF_056482945.1 of Stenotrophomonas sp. 62841_Sma. Classification (NCBI taxonomy): domain Bacteria; kingdom Pseudomonadati; phylum Pseudomonadota; class Gammaproteobacteria; order Lysobacterales; family Lysobacteraceae; genus Stenotrophomonas; species Stenotrophomonas sp. 62841_Sma. The sequence continues at coordinate 4,285,413 of NZ_CM151224.1, forward strand.
CCTCACCGCCGCCTTCGCCGATTTTCCGGTGGTGCGCATCGACCGCGGCACCACCTCACGACGCGACGCACTGGAACAGCAGCTGGCGAAACTGGGTGACCAGCCCGGCATCCTGGTCGGCACGCAGATCCTGGCCAAGGGCCACGACCTGCCGAAGCTGACACTGGTGGTGGTGGTGGGCATCGACGAAGGTTTGTTCTCCGCGGACTTCCGCGCCAGTGAAAAACTGGCACAGCAGCTGATCCAGGTCGCTGGCCGCGCCGGCCGTGCACGCGATCCCGGCGAGGTCTGGCTGCAGACCCATCACCCCGGGCATCCGCTGCTGGAAACCCTGGTGAGCGGTGGCTACCACCCGTTCGCGCAGGCCGAGTTGAACCAGCGCCAGGCCGCCGGATTCCCGCCGTTCGCGCATCTGGCACTGATGCGCGCCGAGGCACAGCAGGTCGAGCATGCCAATGCGTTCCTGCTGGCGGCGCGGCAACTGCTGGGGGAACAGAATGTGGTCGAGGCCTACGGGCCGATGCCGGCGCCAATGCCGCGGCGTGCCGGCTACCAGCGCACCCAGCTGTTGCTGTCTGCCCTGCAGCGGCCGCCATTGCACGGCGTGCTCGGGCAGTTGGTACCGCAGCTGTACGCGCTGCCGGAAGCACGCAAGGTGCGCTGGTCCCTGGATGTGGATCCGACGGATCTGTATTGAGGGCGCTGCCCAATGCTGCGTAGAGTCGAGCTTGCTCGACTGCCGTGCGCCAGAAACAGTCGAGCAAGCTCGACTCTACCGTCGGTCCGTATGGACCCGACGGATCTGTATTGAGGCAGACGAACGCTAGCGCCGGGTCATGCCCGGCGGTCCTCCGCATACCACGCTCGCCGGGCATGGCCCGGCGCTACCCCTCAGGTCAGCGGCGACATCACGCCGCGCTGGTAGGCCGGTCGCTCGCGCAGGCGGGCGTACCAGTCGGCCAGGTGCGGCAGGTCCGGGCGCTGGATCGGCAATTCGAACCAGGCGTAGATCAGCGAGCCCAGCGGGATGTCACCCATCGCGAACGTCTCGCCCGACAGCCACGGCTGTCTGGCCAACGTGGCATCGGCCATCGCCAGGTAGTCACCGGCACGCACGATGGCGGCATTGATGCGCGCTTCGTCGCGGTCAGCCGGGGCGGTGCGCATGATGCCCCAGATCAGGTCGGTGTACAGCGGCGCCATGCGCGAGGTGCTCCAGTCCATCCACTTCTCGGCCTGGGCGCGTTCCATCGGGTCTTCGGCGTACAGCGTGCCCAGCGCGTAGCGCGCACTCAGATAGCGCACGATGGCATTCGATTCCCACAGCGGCAGGCCATGGTCTTCGATCACCGGCACCAGGCTGTTGGGATTCATCGCCAGGTACTCCGGCGTCTGCGTGCCGCCATGGCTGCCACCAACCTCGATGGATTCGTACGGCAGGCCGATTTCCTCGGCGCACCACAGCACCTTGCGGACGTTGCTGGAATTGCGGCGGCCCCAGATCTTCAACATGCGGGTTTTTCCTTGCTGGCAATGCGAGCGGCAACGATACGCCTGATCGGAGTGGAGATGTGCGTGCCGGATGCGGGATCTGGCATCTGGGGCTTGCCGGCCAGTGGCCGGCACTACCGGTTTTTCTTCGGCAGCGCGCGCACGTAGGAGGACTTGCCGTCCTTCTTCAGCTCGAACAGCCCGATCGCTGCCAGCAGGTCACTGAGCTTGCCGTAACCGTAGTTGCGCGGATCGAACGAGGCCTGGTTGCCGATCTGGCTGCCGACCGGGCCAAGGTGCGACCAGCCATCCTCGCCCTCGGCCGAGGACACCGCACGGCGCAGCATCTTCACCAGCCGCGTATCGCTGCGCATTTCCGCGCCGCTCTTGCGTGGACGCGCATCGTCGTTGGCCACTGGCTCGTTCGGTGCCTGTTCGTTCGATGACTGTTCCGTATCCTGCACGCTGGCATGGGTCTGGCCCAGCGCTTCCAGATAGGTGAACTTCGAACACGCATTGACGAACGGTTCCGGCGTTTTCTTCTCGCCGAAGCCATAGACCTTCACGCCATCGGTCAGCAGGCGCATCACCATCGGGGTGAAGTCGGCATCGCTGGACACGATCGCGAAGCCATCCAGATTGCGCGCGTACAGCAGGTCCATGGCATCGATCACCATCGCCATGTCCGACGCGTTCTTGCCTTTGCTGTAGGCAAACTGCTGGATCGGGCGGATCGCGTACTCGTGCAGCACCGCCTCCCATCCCTTCAACCGCGGGCTCTTCCAGTTGCCATAGGCGCGGCGCACGTTGGCCACGCCGTAGCGGGCGACTTCGGCCAGGACCTCGTCGATCTTCGAGGCCGGCGCGTTGTCGGCGTCGATCAACAGGGCGATGCGCTTTTCCGGTTCGCTCATGGGCTCCTCACGGGCAGTTGCCTGAACCCGAGTATCGCCGATCCATGCGGGCGCTGACGTGACAGGGCGCCATCGTGCGAAGATGCCAGGCGCTTCCCCCAATGCCCCCACTGGAGTGAGTCGATGAGTCGCGAGCGCGTTCCCCACCTGGTTGTTGTCGGCGGCGGTTTTGCCGGTCTCTGGGCCACCCGTGCCCTGGCCCGCGAGCGCATACGCATCACCCTGGTCGACCGCCGCAACCACCATCTGTTCCAGCCACTGCTGTACCAGGTGGCCACCGCCGGCCTGTCCGCGCCGGACATCGCCGCGCCGCTGCGCCACATCCTCGGCCACCAGCGCAATGTGGAAGTCCGCCTCGGCGAAGTGGTGACCATCGACAAGCAGGCCCGGCAGATCCGCATGGCCGATGGCAGCACGCTGGACTACGACAGCCTGCTGCTGGCTACCGGCGCCACCCACGCCTACTTCGGCAACGACCAATGGGCCGATGATGCGCCCGGGCTGAAGACGCTGGACGATGCCATCGCACTGCGCCGCAAGCTGCTGCTGGCGTTCGAGCGCGCCGAGGCCGAACCGGACCCGGCGAAGAAGGCGGCGTGGCTGAGCTTCGCCGTGGTCGGCGGTGGACCTACCGGTGTTGAGCTGGCCGGCACCCTGGCAGAAATCGCGCGGCATACGCTGCGCAACGAGTTCCGCCATATCGATCCGGCCAGCGCCAAGGTGCGGCTGGTCGAAGCCGGCCCGCGCGTGTTGTCTTCGTTCCCGGAAGTGCTTTCGCTGAAGGCACGGCGGCAACTGGAAAAACTGGGTGTAGAGGTGCTGACCGGTACCCCGGTGAGCGACATCGACAGCCAGGGCTTCAAGCTCGGCGATCAGTTCGTGCCGGCCCGCACCGTGGTGTGGGCCGCCGGCGTGGCCGCTTCACCGCTGGCGCGCACCCTGGAGGTGCCGCTGGATCGCGCCGGCCGCGTGCAGGTGCAGCCGGACCTGACCCTGCCCGACCACCCCGAGCTGTTCGTGGCCGGTGACCTGGCCGCACTGAACCAGGCCAATGGCAAGCCGGTGCCCGGCGTCGCGCCCGCCGCCAAGCAGATGGGCAAGTACGTGGCCGAGGTGATCCGCGCGCGCTTGCATGGCAAGGCCGCACCGGGGCCGTTCAAGTACGCCGACTTCGGCAACCTGGCCACCATCGGCCGCATGGCCGCCATCGTGCACCTGGGCAGGCTGCAGCTTTCCGGCGTGCTGGCCTGGTGGTTCTGGCTGGCCGCGCACGTGTTCTTCCTGATCGGCTTCCGCAACCGCATCGTGGTGCTGCTGAACTGGGCCGTTGCGTACTGGAGCTACCAGCGCAGCGCGCGCATCATCTTCGGTGATGATCAGGAAGACCGGCGACCCCGACGGTAGTGCCGGCCGCTGGCCGGCTGCTGCGCGGTCGGATCCCTTTCCGCAGGAAAGGGCTCTGACCCCGTCAACACCATCCACGCATGGCGTGGATCTACCGGTTCATCGGGCCACCCGCCGTTTCGACCAGGTGCGGCAGAAATCCTCCTTCCTCGCGGCATCAGCAATCTGCGCGGTACTCCAATGCCGGGTGATCCAGATTGTCAGTGCGGTACTGCTGAGATGCCAGCGCAGCATGTCGTGCCTTGGCTGCCGCATCAGGTGGCGGCGTGCAACCCAGAACGCTTCGCGCTCGACATCAGTCGCCTTCTTCAACGCTTCAGGATCGAAGAACCGCGTCGTGAAGCTCCAGGGATTCATCGGCTGGTATCCCGCCCGCGGTTCGCTGCTGCACGCGGCCACACCACTGGGCGTGCGGTCGGCCAAGTTCGGCCGGCCTTCCACCAGCGCCAACCCGAGCAGGTACAGCAGGCCAGGCAGCAGCGCGATGCCGGCGACCAGCATGACGACGCAGATCCATGCTTTGCCGGCGGCACGCATCGCTCTACCGCGCCTTCGGTTTCGGGTACCACAGTGCATTGACGATGACCCAGCGCTGGTCGAAGCGGCCCATGTGGAAGTAGTCGACGAACCACGGGGTTTCCAGCCGTACCGAGGCCGCGTTGCCGGTCACGTCCAGCACCGTGCAGCGGCGGTCCCATTGATCCTTCGGGGTCTTCAGGGCGCCCTGCTTCGTCAGCGCCACCAGTTCTTCCTTCGACATGCGGCGCAGGCCCAGGCGTTCGTCGGGCGTATCGCCGAGGACCGCGCGCTTGGCCAGGTCCGGGTGCAGGGAGCGGGCGACGCGCTGCGGGTCGGCTTCCAGCTGGCCGTCGACGTAATCATGGCAGGTGGCTTCAATGGCCTCGCGGGTGGCCGGATCGGCAGTGGGGCTCGTTGCTGCGGAAAGAGCGAACAGCAGGGCAATCGTGGACATCCGGGTCTCCAGCTCTGGGCGCGGAGCGATCATGGCATGGGCCAAGTGGCCCATCCACGCATGGCGTGGATCTACAGGACCGGGGCCTGCAGCCAGGCCAGCTTGCGTTCGCGGGGCTGCTGCTTGAGCTGCCACTCGGCGCGTGAGGCGGCGGCCCGGTCGGGGTACTCGCGCACGGCCAGCACGCGCAGTGGCGGCCGTGCCCGGGTGTAGCGCGCGCCCTTGCCGGCCTGGTGGGCGGCGAAACGCGCCTCCACATCGGTGCTGATGCCGGCGTAGTAGCTGCCATCGCGGCATTCGAGCAGGTACAGGAACCACGGGCGGAGGGACGGGGCCATGCCCGGATTATGCCGTGCTGCACTGCAGCGGATATACTGGCGCCCGAATGCAGGAGAGAGGCGCCGCGCTGGCGCCCGCCGAAGGCGCAGGCTCCCATGATCGCTCAGGCCGGTGGGCTGGAATCCCACCAACCATGCATTCGACTCGCCGAGCTGGAGAGAGGTCACCGGGCATGCCCGGGACGATCCGCCGAAGGGGCACGCGGCCAACGCCGCTGAACTCTCAGGCAAAAGGACAGCGGGAGCGGCACCGGTCATCGTCATCCCGTCATTGCGCAGGCAGTGGCGGTAGTCGCGCATGGCCGGCCCCACCGCGCCCGGAGCCTGTCCCATGCTGCTGTCCATCATCTACCTGATCGCCATTTCCGCCGAAGCCATGACCGGCGCGCTGTCCGCCGGGCGTCGCCGCATGGACCTGTTCGGGGTGGTCATGATCGCCTGCGTCACCGCCCTCGGGGGCGGTTCGCTGCGCGACATCCTGCTCGGCCACTACCCGTTGGGCTGGGTGAAGCATCCCGAGTACCTGGGCTTCACCGTGTGCGCGGCGCTGATCGCCACCTGGGTGGCGCGCTGGATGCACCACTTCCGCCGCACCTTCCTGGTGCTCGATGGCCTGGGCCTGATCGCCTTCACCCTGATCGGCTGTTCGATCGCGCGCGAGGCCGGCCATGCCATGCCGATCGTGCTGATCGCCGGCATGCTGACCGGCGCGTTCGGCGGCGTGCTGCGCGACATTCTCTGCAACGAGGTGCCGCTGATCTTCCAGAAGGAGCTGTACGCGATCATCGCGCTGCTGACCGGCGCGGCCTACCTGTTGCTGCTGCACTGGGGCGTGGCCGACGCCACCGCGATCCTGTGCTGCCTCGGCGGCGGCTTCGCGCTGCGCCTGCTGGCGATCCACTACCGCTGGGAAATGCCGAAGTTCGTCTATCACGACGAATTGCATTGATTGTTTGTCGGTAGTGTCGGCCGCTGGCCGGCAACACGGCACACGCCCGCAGATTCCGGCAGGTTGCCGGCCAGCGGCCGGCACTACCGAATGCGTTGCATGACCATGGTCATGCGGCATTGGCCGGGGTGATTGGCTACCATTGTCACCCCGTCGCTGCCGCGACGGCATCCAGCCACGCCGCGCCCGCGGCCCCGCCAGACAACTCCCTCCCCGCTGCCCGTGGTGCCGTGAACGCGCCGACGGGCCCGCATGTCCCTGCGCGCGCAGGGCGCAGGATGCCCCATGTCTGTCGCCGAAAATTCCCGCTTCCGTCGTGCCCGCCTGTTGTGGGCGGTGCTGGCCATCGCCCTCGTCGCCGTTCTGGCGTGGTGGCTGTGGCCCCGGAACGGCGCCGGCAGCAGCGACGATGCGCCGGGCAAGACGGTGCCGGTACGCGTGGCACGCGCCAGCGCCGAGCCGCTGGTGCTGCGCCTGAAGGCGGTCGGTACGGTCACCCCGCTGCACAGCGTGGTGGTACGCAGCCGCGTGGATGGCGAACTGCTGCGGCTGCATTTCCAGGAAGGCCAGCAGGTGAAGGCCGGCGATCTGCTGGCGCAGATCGACCCGCGCCCGTATGAAGTGAAGCTGGCACAGGCGCAGGGTACCCAGCAGCAGAATCTGGCCGAGCTGGAAAACGCCGAGCGCCAGCTGCAGCGCTACCGCGAACTGCAGAAGCAGAACTACGTGTCCGGGCAGGAACTGAGCGACCAGCAGAGCAAGGTGCGCCAGCTGCAGGGCCGCCGCCTCAGCGATCAGGCGTCCGTTGATGAAGCGCGCCTGCAGCTGCAGTACACCCGCATCACCGCGCCGGTCAGTGGCCGCGTCGGGCTGCGCCGGTTGGACGTGGGCAACCTGGTGCGCGCCAGCGATGCCGAAGGCCTGGTGACGCTGGCGCAGACCGCACCGATCAGCGTGCTGTTCACCGTGCCCGAACCCGAGCTGCCTGCGCTGCTCGATGCCGTGCAGGCGCAACCGGCACTGGCGGTGGAAACCTGGGACCGCGAAGAACGCCGGCAGCTGGCCCGCGGCTCGCTGTCCAGCGTCGACAACCGCATCGATACCACCACCGGCACGTTGAAACTGCGTGCGCACTTCGACAACCACGATCTGGCGCTGTTCCCCAACCAGTTCGTCAACGTCCGCCTGCAGCTGGGCGAGCAGCCCGCGCTGCTGATTCCCGATGCTGCCGTGCAGTTCGGCAGCCAGGGCAACTACGTGCATATCGTCGACAAGGACAGCAAGGCACAACGCCGCACCGTGGTGCTCGGTCCAGCCGATGATGGACGCGTGGCCGTGCGCTCCGGGCTGGCCGCAGGGGACAAGGTGGTGATCGAAGGCATCGACGGGCTGGAAGACGGCACGGCGGTGGAGATCATCACCGAGGAGGCCGCGACCAAGGCCGGCGCATGAACCTCTCGCGCCCGTTCATCCTGCGCCCGGTCGCAACGACTCTCCTGATGGTGGCGCTGCTGCTGTCCGGCGTGCTGGCCTATCGCCTGCTGCCGGTGGCGGCGCTGCCGCAGGTCGATTACCCGATCATCCAGATCACCACGCTGTATCCGGGGGCCAGCCCCGAACTGACCACACGCACCATCACCGCACCGCTGGAGCGCCAACTCGGCCAGATTCCCGGCCTGAAACAACTGTCGTCGACCAGTTCCGGTGGCGCCTCGGTCATTACCCTGCAGTTCGGGCTGGAGGTGTCGCTGGGTGTGGCCGAGCAGGACGTGCAGGCCGCCATCAACGCGGCGGGCAGCTTCCTGCCCGGGGACCTGCCTGTGCCGCCGGTGTACCGCAAGGTCAACCCGGCCGACACCCCCATCCTGACCTTGGCGGTGACCTCGCAAGGCCTGTCGCTGCCGCAGGTGCACGATCTGGTGGATACGCGCATTGCCCAGCGCCTGGCGCAGTTGCCCGGCGTCGGCCTGGTCAGCCTGGCCGGGGGCCAGCGCCCGGCGGTGCGCATCCAGGTCAATCCGGCGGCGCTTGCCGCCAACAACCTGGGCATGGACCACATCCGCACCGCCATCGCCGCCGCCAACGTCAACCTGCCCAAGGGTAGTTTCGACGGCCCGATCCGCGCGGTGATGCTCGATGCCAACGATCAGATGCGCAGCGTGGATGAGTACCGTGCCCTGGTACTGGCCTGGCGCGACGGCGCGCCGCTGCGGCTGGGCGATGTAGCCACCATTACCGATGGCGCCGAGAACCGGCAGCTGGCCGCCTGGAGCGGCACCACCCCGGCAGTGCTGGTGAACATCCAGCGCCAGCCCGGCGCCAACGTGATCGCCGTGGTCGAGCAGGTGCGTACGCTGCTGCCGCAGCTGCAGGCCACGCTGCCCGCCGGTGTGCAGATGAATGTACTGAGCGACCGTACCGAATCGATCCGCGCGTCGGTGCGCGGCGTGCAGAAGGAACTGGTACTGGCCATCGGCCTTGTGGTGCTGGTCACCTGGGTGTTCCTGCGCAATCTGCCGGCCACGCTCATTCCCAGCGTCGCGGTACCGCTGTCGCTCATCGGCACCTTCGCGGTGATGCTGCTGGCCGGCTATTCGCTCAACAACCTCACCCTGATGGCGCTGACCATCGCCACCGGCTTCGTGGTGGACGATGCCATCGTGATGCTGGAGAACATCGCCCGCCATCTGGAGGAAGGCGAAAGCCCCCGCGATGCAGCGCTGAAAGGCGCAGCCGAGATCGGCTTCACCCTGGTGTCGCTGACTGTTTCGCTGATCGCGGTGCTGATCCCGCTGCTGTTCATGGCCGACCTGGTGGGTGCACTGTTCCATGAGTTCGCAGTGACACTGGCTGTAGCCATCGGCATTTCGCTGGTGGTCTCGCTGACGCTGACGCCGATGCTGTGCGCGCGGTTCCTGAAGCCGCACGCGAAGACTGCACATGCGCCCGATGTCTTCGACCGCGTCATCGGCCTCTACGACCGCCAGCTACGCTGGGTGCTGCAGCGCCAGCCGCTGATGCTGCTGGCCACCGTTGCCACCCTCGCACTGACCGTGGCGCTGTACTTCGCCGTGCCCAAGGGTTTCTTCCCGGTGCAGGATGCCGGCCTGGTGCAGGGCATCAGCGAAGCGCCGCAGGCGATCTCATTCCAGGCCATGCGCGAGCGCCAGCAGGCGCTGGCGGCGGCCATCGAAGCCGACCAGGCGGTGGCCAGCGTGTCGTCCTACATCGGCGTGGACGGCAACAATGCCACGCTCAATACCGGCCGCCTGCTGATCGAGCTGAAACCGCACGGCGACCGCGATGGCGCCGCCGTGGTGATGGCGCGCCTGCAACAGCGCGTGTCGAAGATCCCCGGCATCACCCTGTACCTGCAGCCGGTACAGGAGCTGGGCATCGAAGACCGCATCAGCCGCACCCAGTACCAGTTCACCCTGACCACGCCGGATCTTGAAACACTGGAACGCTGGACCCCGAAGCTGCTGCAGGCGCTACGCCAGCAACCGGCACTGCGCGATGTCGCCAGCGATCTGCAGATGCAGGGCCGGCAGGCGCGCGTGGCGATCGACCGCGATGCGGCGGCGCGCCTGGGCGTAAGCGTGGAAGCAGTAGCCGATGCGCTGTACGACGCCTATGGGCAGCGCCAGATTTCGACCATCTTCACCCAGGCCAGCCAGTACCGGGTGGTGCTGGAGGCCGATCCTTCACGACAGCCCGGGCCGGAGGCGATCACGGGTCTGCGTGTGCGCAGCAGCAGTGGGCAGACCGTGCCGCTGGGTGCAGTGGCGCGGGTAGAGGTGGGTCCGTCCGCACTGCTACGCAATCACGTGGGCCAGTTCCCGGCGGCCACGCTGTCGTTCAACCTTGCCCCGGGCGCTTCGCTGGGCGAAGCGGTGGATGCCGTGCACGCCGCGCACGCACAGGTGAACCTGCCGCAGAGCATCGAACTTCGCCTGCAGGGTGCCGCAGCGGCCTTCAGCAGCTCGCTGTCGTCCACACTGTGGCTGATCCTGGCCGCGGTGGTGGTGATGTACATCGTGCTGGGCGTGCTCTACGAGAGCTTCATCCACCCCATCACAATCCTCTCCACCCTGCCCTCGGCCACCGTCGGTGCGTTGGCGGCACTGTGGGTAAGCGGACGCAGCCTGGACCTGATCGCGGTGATCGGCATCGTGCTGCTGATCGGCCTGGTGAAGAAGAACGCGATCATGATGATCGACTTCGCACTGGACGCGCAGCGCACACGTGGCATGTCACCGCGCGAGGCGATCCATCAGGCCGCGCTGCTGCGCTTCCGGCCGATCCTGATGACCACGCTGGCCGCGCTGTTCGGCGCAGTGCCGCTGATGCTGGCCAGTGGTTCCGGCGCCGAGCTGCGGCAGCCACTGGGCTGGGTGATGGTGGGGGGGCTGCTGGTCAGCCAGGTACTGACCCTGTTCACCACGCCGGTGATCTACCTGGCCTTTGATCGCCTGCAGCGTGGCCGTGCGACGTCCCCGGTGGCCGTTGACGAGGCGCGCGCGTGACCCCCATCGCGCGCCTGGCGCAGGCCTGCGTGCAGCGCCCGGTTGCGACGATCCTGCTGGCGGTGGCGCTGGCGCTGGCTGGCCTGCTGGCATTGCGCCTGTTGCCTGTGGCGCCACTGCCACAGGTCGATTACCCCGCCATTGAAGTCAGTGCCAGCCTGCCCGGCGCCTCGCCCGAGTCGATGGCAGCCACCGTCGCCACGCCGCTGGAGCGCGCACTGGGCAGCCTGCCCGGCATCTCACGCATCGACTCGGCCAGCACCCAGGGCCAGACCCAGATCGAACTGAAGTTCGTACTCGGCCGCGACATCGATGAGGCAGCGCGTGAAGTGCAGGCCGCCATCAATCTTGCACGCGGGCAGTTGCCCAGTGGTATGCCCGGCATGCCGCAGTACCGCAAGGTCAATCCCTCACAGGCACCGATCCTGGCGCTGGCACTGACCTCGGACACGCGTTCGCCAGGCCAGCTGTATGACCTGGCCTCCACCGTGCTGGCGCAGAAGCTGTCGCAGGTGCCAGGTGTGGGCGAAGTGCAGGTGGGCGGCAGCGCCTTGCCCGCCGTGCGTGTATCGCTGGACCCGAATGCACTGAACCATGCAGGCCTGGCGCTGGAGGACGTGGCCCAGGCTATCGGCCGCGCCAACGCCATGCGCCCGCTGGGTGCCGTGGGCGATGACCGTCAGCAGTGGCAGCTGGAAGCGCCGCTGCAGCTGCGCCAGGCCGCGCAGTACCGCGAACTGGCTCTGAAGGTCAGCGACGACCGCACGCTGCGGCTGGGCGATGTCGCCGCCGTTGCCGATGGCGTGGAAGACCGTTACGCCAGCGGCTTCCACAACGAACGCCCCGCCGTGCTGCTGATCGTCAGCCGCCAACCCGGCGCCAACATCATCGCCACCGTTGATGCCATCCAGGCGCAGCTACCGCAACTGCATGCGCTGTTGCCCTCCGGCGTGGACATGCGGCTGGTGATGGACCGCTCGCCGGTGATCCGCGCCACCCTGCACGAAGCAGAGCTCACGCTGGTGCTGGCGATCGTGCTGGTGGTGCTGGTGGTGCTCGGCTTCCTCGGCCACTGGCGTGCAGCGTTGGTGCCCAGCGTGGCGATTCCGGTGGTGCTGTTCGGTACGCTGGCGCTGATCGCGCTGATGGGCTTCTCGCTCAACACGCTCTCGCTGATGGCGTTGATTGTCGCGGCGGTGCTGGTGGTGGACGATGCCATCGTGGTGCTGGAGAACATCGCCCGCCATCGCGAACTGGGCGCCGACCGCTGGCAGGCGGCAGTACGGGGTGCATCGGAAGTCGGTGCCACGCTGCTGTCGATGAACGTTGCACTGGCCGTGGTGTTCGTCTCCATCCTGTTCCTGGACGACTTCGTCGAACGCCTGTTCCGCGAATTCTCGTTGACCCTGGTGGCGGCCATGACGGTCTCCGTGCTGGTCGCGCTGAGCCTGGTGCCGATGCTGTGTGCACGATTGTTCGTGGATGCCGCGCAGCAACCCTCGCGCTGGCAGCGGGGCAGCAATGCGCTGTTCGAACGTGTGCGCAGCGCCTACCTGCGCACGCTTCAGGCCAGCCTGCGCCGGCTGCGCTGGCCGTTGCTGGCCTTCGTTGCAGTCATCGCGCTTAACACGTGGCTGTTCCAGCAGGTGCCCAAGGGCATCGTGCCCAAGCAGGACACCGCGCAGCTGCGCGGCTTCGCGCGCGGCGATGACGGCCTGTCCTTCCAGGCCATGCAACCGAAGATCGACGCGTACAGGAAGCTGTTGCTGTCCGATCCGGCCATCGAGGACATCATCGGTTACATCGGTGGCAGCAACGGGGTCAACAACGCCTTCATCATGATCAAGATGAAGCCGCTGGCCGAGCGCAAGGTGTCCAGCCAACAGGTGATCGACCGCCTGCGCGCGCGGCTGCCCAAGCTGCCCGGCGGCAATCTCTATCTGTGGGTGGACCAGGACATCCGCCTGGAGGGCGCCGGCAGCAGTGGCAAGTACGAGTTCCAGCTGCTGTCGGCCGATACAGCACCACTGCGCGAATGGGCGCCGAAGGTGGCTGCCGCGCTGCGTGGCCTGCCCGAACTGGTGGACGTGGAAGCACAGGGAGAAGCAGGCATGCGCCAGGTGATGCTGGACATCGACCGCGAAGCAGCCGCGCGCCACGGCGTGGACCTGCGCACCGTCGCCAACATGCTCAACAACTCCTTCAGCCAGCGCCAGGTCGCCACGCTGTACGACAGCCTCAACCAGTACCGCGTGGTGATGGAGCTGGACCCGAAGCACACCCAGGACCCGGGCACGCTGTCACGCCTGCAGGTGATCGATGGCAACGGCCAGCGCATTCCGCTGTCGAGCATCGCCAGCTGGCGCTATGGCATGGCACCGGACCGCGTGTACCACAGCGAGCAGTTCGCCTCGATCTGGATCGAGTTCGCGCTGGCACCGGGGGTGGGCCTGGAACAGGCCACGCAGGCGATTGATGCTGCGATGTCGAAACTGATGCTGCCGCGTTCGGTCCAGGGAAAACTGTCCGGTGAAGCCGGCGGGCTGGATCAGCTGCGCGCGCGCCAGCTATGGCTGGTGCTGGGCGCCACGCTGGCGGTCTACCTGGTGCTGGGCATCCTCTACGAGAGCTTCCTGCAGCCGCTGGTGATCCTGTCCACCCTGCCTTCGGCCGGTGTCGGCGCGCTGCTGGCGCTGTGGCTGTTCGGCAACGAACTGAACCTGATCGCCCTGCTCGGCCTGTTCCTGCTGGTGGGCGTGGTGATGAAGAACACCATCCTGCTGGTGGATTTCGCGCTGGCCGGCGAGCGGCGCGGGCTGAGCGCGCAGGATTCAGTGATGGAAGCCGCGCGGTTGCGCCTGCGGCCGATCCTGATGACCTCGCTGGCAGCGCTGCTGGGCACGTTGCCGCTGATGCTGGCCAACGGCGAAGGCTGGGAACTGCGGCAACCGCTGGGCATTGCGATTGTCGGCGGCTTGCTGGTCAGCCAATGGTTGACGCTGTACACGACCCCGGCGATGTATCTGGCCTTGGCGAGGTTGCGCGCGAAGAAGGCCATGTAGCGTGGAGACATGCTCGACTGCTCTTTGCAGGGAACCAACGCGCTTCTCGCGCAAGTCGATCATGGCTCGACGCTACAGAAGAGCGGTATCCACGCGTGGCGTGGATCTACGGCGGACATTGAGTAGAGTCGAATCAACGCACTGCGCGGACTGGACCAGTTGGCGTACCGGGTGCAACCCGATGGGCCCGCGACACACGCCGGGGAGGCTTGGTTGCAACGTCCTGCAGCCTGTCCAGCAGCGGGACCGCCGTGCCGGTGCGCTCGGCAAGCCAGCGCACGACCTCGGGCTTCTCCATAGCCAACGACAGCAGCATGGTTGTGGCATCGTCGGGATAGGTCGTCTCGTTCTCGTAGCGGGAAAACGCGATCGCGCCTTTTCCAAACAGCGTGGCCGCTGCGCGCTGGGTCAAGCCGTAGCGGCGCCGGAACGCCAACACATCCTCGCCCAGCAGCAGCCCGCCGTAGTGGGCGCGCCGTGCGGCAAGTCGTCTCAGGTTCTCGATCTGCTGTGCGGCGCTGGTTGCCGTAGCGCCGCATGCGGGGCACTCCATCGCCAGCAGTTCGACGACCACAGGATTGCCGCGCGGAGTGAAGTGCCGTTCGCGTGTGGATGCCACCAGCGGTGCCTGCTCGCAGGCGGGACAGAGTCGGGACGTGGCTTTGTTCATGGCGCGCTCCAATGAAACGCATGATGCTCTACAGATGGCAGCTGAGAAATACGAGCCGCAACGTTCCACACCGGCCAACAGAAAATTTCAGGTAATAGTTGATGTCGGATCGGTTCATCCGGCACTTCTGCACATCGTCATAGCGAACTGCGTAGGCGTCACATGGATGCCAGGTGCCCAACTGGTCCCTGCACCACTCTGATCCCCTATGGTCCTCCGCTTGCAGGCACAGCAGACAGTCCAGAAGGTCGCCCAGCGTCCAGCGAAGGTTTTCCAGATCTCTCTGTGCTTTGCGGGTAGCCACCCAGACATCGTCAGGCTGCAACCCGCCTGTGCGCACGCATTCCTGCAAAGCCAACAGATCAATCAAGGGAGATCCGCGAACATTGATCGTTCGGCGCGACCTGCCGCATTCCGTTGGCTGCGGCAACTGCGCCGGATCGACCCTCCACAGCTCGGGCCTCAATTTATCACCGTGATAAATTTCGTCAAGTCCATGACTTGCCTTCCGCTTCTGCCGCCGTGGGTTGGCGACTCCCGGAAGGACAACCGTGAGCCATAGGCGGAACGGTCGGAATGGGCGTTTGCGGCAGGCCAGGCGTGACAAACGCAAGGCCCGCCTGCTGCGCGGAAATTTTTCAGCGAAATCAGTGAAGTATGGTTCTGATGGATATCTGCCAGAAGCAGGCTCATCAGTAGCCTGAAGCGCGCTGGCGGCGCTGATGTGGCCTCCAGCGGGTCGTAGCCGTCATTGCCGGGGACGGCGAATCGTCCACGCATGGCGTGGATCTACTGCCACCCCGGCGATGTACCTGGCGCTGTCGCTCATGCGCAGCGCCAGGCGCATCGCCGGTGCAGATGGGCCGGTCTCCAACTCCGACCGGCCCTGATCGCGGCCGCACCCCCGCAGGCGCTGGCCGCCATCCACACACGTGCCGCACTCAGGCGGCTTCCATCAAGCTGCTTCGGATACCTTCACGTCGCGACGGGCGCGCACGGCCGCAGCCAGTCGCTCCAGCACCGTCACGGTGGTGTCCCAGTCGATGCAGCCATCGGTGATGCTCTGCCCATAGACCAGCGGCTGGCCTTCCACCAGTTCCTGGCGGCCACCGACCAGATGGCTCTCGATCATCACGCCAACGATGCGCTGTTCGCCGTCTTCCAGCTGAACGGCGATGTCGTCGATCACCTTCGGCTGGTTCTCCGGGTTCTTCAGGCTGTTGGCATGGCTGGCGTCGATCATCAGGCGCGTCGGCAGCTTGGCCTTGGCCAGCACCTGGCAGGCCTCGGCGACACTGCCGGCGTCGTAGTTCGGCTGCTTGCCGCCGCGCAGGATCACATGGCAGTCCGGGTTGCCGGTGGTCGACACGATGGCGGTGCCACCCTGCTTGGTGACCGACAGGAAGTGATGCGGGTTGGATGCCGCACCCACGGCATCGGCCGCAATCTTCACGTTGCCATCGGTGCCGTTCTTGAAGCCGACCGGGCACGACAGCCCCGAGGCCAGCTCGCGATGCACCTGGCTTTCGGTGGTGCGTGCGCCGATCGCGCCCCATGCCACCAGGTCGGCGATGTACTGCGGCGAGATCACGTCGAGGAATTCGACACCGGCCGGCAGGCCGAGTTTGTTGATGTCGCGCAGCAGGCCGCGGGCGATGCGCAGGCCCTTGTCGATCCTGAAGCTGCCGTCCAGGTCCGGGTCGTTGATCAGGCCCTTCCAGCCCACCGTGGTGCGCGGCTTCTCGAAGTACACGCGCATGACGATTTCAAGTTCTCCGGCCAGCGCGTCACGCAGCGGCTTCAGGCGCTGGGCGTACTCGATGGCGGCCTTCGGGTCGTGGATCGAGCACGGGCCAACCACCACCGCCAGGCGGTCGTCACGGCCATGCAGGATCTGGTGCAGGGCCGCGCGCGAGGCGCTGACGGTGTCGGAGGCTTCATCGTCACAGGGCAGCATCGCCAGCAGCTGGGCAGGCGGTGTCAGCGGTTCGATGGTGCGGATACGCAGGTCGTCGGTGTGCGGGGGCATTGCGGGAGATCTCCGGAACGTTGGGGGTCCCCAGCGTGGCGGCATGAAAAAAGCCGCCAGGTTCGCTGGCGGCTTTCGGGAATGCGTCTGAAGCTTTCTTCAGGGTGAGCGCAGTCCTTCCTCCGCCAGTGGCTTCGGAAAGTAATACCAGTAAAAGCGGGCGGCGGCTGCGTTCATGGGATCTATTGATAACACAGCTTTTGCGCAGTGCAAAATGTTTCATCCGCAACTGGGGACGCGGTTCAGCGAGGTGCGCACCAGCCATGCCTACGCGGCGGCAGCCACGCGAAGTTGCTCATTTACCATGCACTTCCACATCCAGCAGCAGGCCCTCATGGATGTCGGCCCAGCGCTCCAGCACGCGGTCCAGCTCCTGCCTGGCTTCGTCCAGCTGCTCGGGGTTGAGCAGGGAACGCGCGGTGTAGAGGTCGGAAACCAACCGCCGCAGGGCCGATTCCTGGATGGCCACCGACGGCCCCTCCAGGCCCGGCAACTGCAACGCCGGGCTGTCGCCAAGAGGGCCGAACAGCGTGACCTGGAGCGTGCTCTGCATGATCGACTTCCCTGCGGATGGACATGGGCAATGCACTGTTTACCGTGTCTGGGTGACAGGCGCATGTGCCTCCCATGCCGAGGCCCGGGATCTGCCGGCGTCTGCCGCCCCGCTACAGGGCGGCCAGGTCGGCCAGGTGCTGGGCCATGCTGTCCATCGCGCCTACCGCATGGGTGGTGGTGAAGTACGCATGCCAGCCGGTCGCGGCGATGCCGGCCACCAGCGCATCGACCTCCTCGCGGCTTGCACAGCGCCAGACCGCATAGAACTGCTCATCGCTGCCGTGCGGTACGTCCGTGGCAATGCGGCCCATCGCCAGCGGCGTGATGCGGGCTGGATCGAACTGCTGCATGCCGGCGCCAATACGGGCGAAGAAGGCATTCCGCTGCTCGGGCGGGAGTGCGGTCCAGGCAGGTGTGGCGGTGTAGAGCTCGATGAAGGTGTGCGACATGGTGGTTCGTCCTTGAGGTTTACGAGGTTGCGCGGTTGCCGGCCAGCGGCCGGCACTACCGGAACGAGCGCAGTGCGCGTTTGCGGATGTAGGCGTTGGCGTCGCTGTGGCGCTCGTGCTGCCAACGCGTGCACAGCTCGCGCAGCCACTGCGGCTGAGTCTTGCCGGCGTCATTGAGCCAGTTGCCGACCGAATCCTGCACATAGCGCTCCGGGTCGTCAGCCAGTGCTTCCAACATGGGTAACGCAAGTTCCGGATGCTGCTTGAACAGTGCGATATGCGTGGCCCAGACACCGCGTGGGCGCAGCGCTTCACAGGCAAAGCGGCGCAGGCACGGCGATGTTTCCTGTGTCCAGGGTTGCAGGTACTCAAGCGCCTGCATCGGCGCGGCAACGATGTCCGTGCGTAGCGCCAGCCACGCCCATTCGCGCACACCGAAGTGTGGGTCATCGGCCAGCGTGCGCATCTGCTGCAGCTTCTCTGCCAACGTTGCGCGGGCATCGCTGCCGACCAGATAGCAGGCCCAGCCACGCACGGTATCGGAGCTGTGATCCTGCCAGAACTCAGGCGCACCCTGCCCCGCCTCACGCAGCAGTTGCGCGGCCAAGGCCATGCGCAGCGTGATGCCCTTGCCTGAGGCATCCCGCATGCGTTGCAGCGCTTCCGGTGCAAGCGCAGGCGCCACCACCTGCAGCAACGCGGCGAAATCCACTGCCAGGCATTCGGCCAGATGGGTGGTGGCAACGCGACCGGTGTTGAGTTCATGCAGGCGTTGCGCCGCAATCGCCGGGCTCATGCTGCAGACTCTCGTCCAGCATCGGTGTGCTGCCAGACCTTGTGCAGCAACCGCGACAGCTGCTGCTGTTCATCGGTATCCAGACCATTGAACAGGCCACCGATCCACTGTGTGTGCTGGTCAAACAGTGTCTCGGCCAAGCGTTTTCCCCGTGCGGTCAATACGATCTGCAGGCGACGGCCATCCTCAGCATCGCTGCGACGCTGCAGCAGTTCTTCGCGCTGCAGGCCATCGAGCAGGCCGCTGATGGTGGCGCGGGTGACGCCTGCGCGTTCGGCCAGCTCGTGGGGCGGTAGCGTGCCACCGGCCCCATGCAGCAGGAACAGCACGATGAAGCGACCCTCACTGAGCCCGTGTGGCGCCAGCCGGGTGGCGCAATCGTGGTCGATGGACGACGACAACGACAGCAGCTGGAAGCACAGGCGCAGCTGCGCGACGTTGGCGTGGCCGCGTCGCTGCGCCTCATCCATCAGGGCATGGTGCTTGGCTTCGATCATCTCGTGATGAGCATATGATTAGGCGCCTAATCATATGCCATCCCCTTCGGCGTGGCTACCAGTCCATCACCTTCGCCGCCGGCCCCGGATGCGACGGGAACAGCGGCAGTACCTCCTCGGCCAGCTCCTGCAGCACCTCGCCGGCAGGCCGCTCGGCGAACTGGATCCCCAGTGCGGCATGGTTGACGCCGGCCCGCTGCCAGGCCTGCAGCAGATCGATCAGGCCCTTGCGGCCGGTGCGCAGGGTGAAGCCACCCCGCAACGGCATGCGTGGATGATCCGGATCGTCCACCAGGTCGATCCATTCGTTGGTCATGTGCGGACGGAAGCCGCCGTCCAGAATCAGCGCGCGCCAAGCGCCGATCTTCGCGGCCAGCCGCTGCGGACCAGCGTTGTCATGGGTGGCCTCTGGGTAGGTCAGCCAGCCATCGGCATGCTGGCCGATCCATTCCAGTGGCTGGCGTGCGCCACCGGTGACGATCAGCGGAACGCGGCCACTGACCGTGGGCGGCAGCAACTGCACGCCCTGCTCGGCACCGGCATGTGTCATCCGCCCATCCGTGCCCGGCTGCAGCCAACGGCGCATCTCGTTCATTGCGGTGGCGAAACGCTCTCCGCGCGCCGCGTGCTCCAGTCCATAGGCCGGGAACTCCAGCGGTCGATCACCGGACGCCACACCCATCACCAGCCGCCCACCGGACAGCTGATCGAGCGACGCCGAGGCCTTGGCCAGATCGATCGGATGGCGCAGTGGCAGCACCACGCTGCCGGTGGCCAGGGCCACGCGCTGCGTGCGCGCTGCCAGCCACGCAAGGTAGGTGAATGGATCGAACAGCTGGCCTGCATCACCGAACAGCGGATCGAACAGCGGCACGTCGCGCACCCATACCGCGGCAAAGTCGTGGCGGTCGATCTCCTCCACCAGCCGCGCCTGGCCCTGCAGCACGGCCATGTCGCCCTGGTAGAAGCGCAGCGGCAGGTAGATGCCCAGGGTCAGCGCGTCGGCGCGGAACATGCGCTGGTAGCCCGGGTGCGTGGCAAAGACCGGCGCCGACGCGCCCGGCACTGCAATGGAATCGTTCATATGCGTCGCCTCCTTACGGTCCGGTGGCCGGCTCGGGCAGCTGCACGCCGCGCTGTACCGCAGGGCGTGCGGCAACCCGTGCGTACCACGCATCCAGATGGCGATGCCGCGACAAATCGATGTCGATGATGCGGGCGATGTACAGCCAGCCGAAGTGGGCGATGTCGGCAATCGAGTAGTGATCGCCAGCCAACCACTCGCGTCCCTGCAGGCGCTGGTCGAGTACGCCGAACAGCTCGTCGCTCAGGCGGCGGTAGCGTTCGATTGCCGCGGAATCGGGCTGTTGTGCGAAGTGCTCGAAATGCACGCGCTGGCCGAGGATCGGGCCGACGCTGGCGGCATGGAACATCAGCCAGGTCAGCGTCTCCCAGCGTGCAGCCGGTTCGGAAGGCAGCAACGCATTGCCCTGTTCGGCCAGGTACATCAGGATCGCCGCCGATTCGAAGACAACGATGCCGCGCGCGCGATCTTCCAGCACGGGAATGCGGCCATGCGGGTTGAGCCGCAGGAAGTCGGGATGGCGATGTTCGCCATCGGCGATGTGGACGTGGTGAAGGCGATAGGGAAGACCCAGTTCTTCCAGTGCGATGGTGGCCTTGAAGCCATTGGGAGAACTGTCGGAGTACAGGTGCAGCGAAGGTTCGTTCATGGGAATCCTGGACGGCAGGGAGCGACGGCATGCATCGGCCGTTGAAGGTGGCCGGGCGATGCGGGAACGGGCGCTGCAGCAGCCGTGCAGGCAGTCTAGGAAAGGCCTGCGTCGCGGGGAAACGATGTCTTCTGCACGGGGAGTTGAGCGGGGCTCAACGTGCGCGACGCGCGCGCGACAGCCTGCAGTGCGGTCGATATGCTGTCGCAGCGCGGCGCGTGCCGACGCGGTTACAGGAGAGTTGAGATGGGTGCGGTGCTGCCGCTGCTGGGCCTGCGGGCCTTCGTTGAAACCGGCCGACATGGCAGCCTGACCGCCGCCGCCGATGCGATGGGGGTGACACCTGGTGCAATCAGCCAGCAGCTTCGACAGCTGCAGGAGCGGCTGGGCGTGAGCCTGTTCGACCGCACCCGGCATGGCGTGGTGCTCAGTGCAGCCGGCGCGCGTGTGTATCCGGAGCTGCTGCAGGCCTTCGACCAGATCGCACAGAGCCTGCAGACACTCGAACGCTGGGAAACGCGGTGCACGCTACGCATCAGCGCGGCACCGAGCTTCGCCGCACAGTGGTTGGCGCCGCGACTGGGCGGGTTCAGTGCGTTGCATCCGCAGGTGGACGTTCAGCTGGACTCGAGCGCGGCGTTGGTCGACCTGCGCCGCGACGGCGTGGACATCGCGATCCGTCATGGACTGGGCCGCTACCCTGGCCTGCATGCCGAGCATCTTCTGGCGCCGGTACTGCTGCCGGTTGCCAGCCCTGCGCTGCTGGCCAGCGCGCCTGCCGTGGGTACAGTGCAGGATTGCCTGCAGCTGCCGCTGCTGCAGGACGCCGACCGCAGCGACTGGCGGCTGTGGTTCCAGGCACTGGATCTGCCCGGCGATGAACGACTGGAGCGCGGCCCTGCGTTCGATGACGACCTGTTGCTGATCCGCGCGGCGGTGGCCGGGCAAGGCATCGCCCTGGTGCGCGACATCCACGCGGCCGAAGAACTCGCCAATGGCCGGCTGCAGGTGGTGATCGACCAGCCCTGGCCACAGGCCTTCGCCTACTACGCGGTGACGCGTGCGGACGGCGAGGCCAACGCGGCGATACCTGCTTTCATGACCTGGTTGCATGCAGCACTGATGACGCCGCAGGAAGCAGGCACACACACCCTGCAGGACGCAGGATAAGCCGCTCGAAAAGCGATGCCATTGCAGCCGGCCACAAAAAAACCCCGCCTTGCGGCGGGGTTTTTCATTGCGGGGCAAATGCGGGGACTTAGAAGTCCATGCCGCCCATGCCACCCATGCCGCCCATGCCACCGGCGCCACCCATGGCCGGCTCGTCCTTCTTCGGAGCTTCGGCAACCATGGCTTCGGTAGTGATCATCAGGCCAGCGATCGAGGCCGCGTTCTGCAGCGCCGAACGGGTCACCTTGGTCGGGTCCAGGATGCCGAACTGCAGCATGTCGCCGAACTCGCCGGTGGCGGCGTTGTAGCCGAAGCTGCCGGTGCCTTCCTTGACCTTGTTGATGATGACCGACGGTTCTTCACCGGCGTTGGCCACGATTTCGCGCAGCGGGGCTTCCATCGCGCGCAGGGCGATCTGGATGCCGTGGTTCTGGTCTTCGTTGGCACCCTTCAGGCCGGCCAGTGCGGTGACCGCACGGACCAGGGCCACGCCGCCGCCCGGGACCACGCCTTCTTCAACGGCTGCACGGGTAGCGTGCAGGGCGTCGTCGACGCGATCCTTCTTTTCCTTCATTTCGATTTCGGTCGAAGCACCGACCTTGATCACGGCAACGCCACCGGCCAGCTTGGCCACGCGTTCCTGCAGCTTCTCGCGGTCGTAATCCGAGGAGGTGTCCTGGATCTGGGTCTTGATCTGGCCGACGCGTGCGTCGACGGCAGCCTTGTCACCCACGCCATCGATGATGGTGGTGTTCTCCTTGGAGACCTGCACCTTCTTGGCGCGGCCCAGGTCCTTGATGGTGGCCTTTTCCAGCGACAGGCCCACTTCTTCGGAGATCACGGTGCCGCCGGTCAGCACGGCCATGTCTTCCAGCATCGCCTTGCGACGGTCGCCGAAGCCCGGTGCCTTGACGGCCACGACCTTGACGATGCCACGGATGGTGTTGACCACCAGGGTCGCCAGCGCTTCGCCTTCGACTTCTTCGGCCACGATCAGCAGCGGCTTGCCGGCCTTGGCGACGCCTTCCAGCACCGGCAGCAGGTCACGGACGTTGGAGATCTTCTTGTCGTGCAGCAGGATGAACGGGTCATCCAGGTCAGCGGTCTGCGACTGCTGGTTGTTGATGAAGTACGGGGACAGGTAGCCGCGGTCGAACTGCATGCCCTTGACCACGTCCAGCTCGTTGTCCAGGCCCGAGCCTTCTTCAACGGTGATCACGCCTTCCTTGCCGACTTCCTTCATCGCGTCAGCGATGATCTGGCCGATCGACTCGTCCGAGTTGGCCGAGATGGTACCGACCTGGGCAATCGCCTTGTCGTCGGCGGTCGGCTTGGAGATGGTCTTCAGCTCGGCAACGGCGGCCACGACGGCCTTGTCGATACCACGCTTGAGGTCCATCGGGTTCATGCCGGCGGCCACGGCCTTGGCGCCTTCGCGGATCAGGGCCTGGGCCAGCACGGTGGCGGTGGTGGTGCCGTCGCCAGCGTCGTCGTTGGTGCGGGAAGCAACTTCCTTCACCATCTGCGCACCCATGTTCTCGAACTTGTCAGCCAGTTCGATTTCCTTGGCGACGGAGACGCCGTCCTTGGTGATGGTCGGTGCGCCGAAGCTCTTTTCCAGCACGACGTTGCGGCCCTTCGGGCCCAGGGTGGCCTTGACGGCATTGGCGAGAACGTTGACGCCGCGCACCATGCGCGAACGGGCGTCTTCACCGAAACGAATATCCTTGGCAGCCATTGCAATTACCTCATTGGTAGCGCCGGACGATGCCCGGCGGCTGGGATTTGGGGATCAGGTTGAAACAGGTCGCGCCGAGGCTCAGCCGATGACGGCGAGCACGTCGTCTTCGCGCAGGACCTTGTACTCGACGCCTTCGCTCTTGTACGAGCTGCCGGCGTACTGGCCGTAGATGACCTTGTCGCCGACCTTCAGCGACGGCGCGCGCACGCTGCCGTTGTCCAGCGGCTTGCCCGGGCCGACGGCCACGACTTCACCCTTGGTGGACTTTTCCTTGGCCGAATCCGGAATGACGATGCCACCGGCGGAGATTTCGTCGGCTTCGATCGGCTTGACCACAACGCGGTCGTGCAGCGGCTTGATGCTCATGAGAGACCTCTTAAGTTATTGATTGGTCTGAAAAAGTCTGGCGATGTTAGCACTCACCCCAGGTGACTGCCAGCATTGCTCGCGAAAAAGCCCGATGAATCGGGAGCAGGACAGAGATGGAGCTGGCCCCGGACCTTTCAAGGCCGCTCGCGGAAAAAATTTCACTGCCCCGGGCCCACTCGATCTGCGCCCATGTGAAGGCCTGGATGCCGGTGCAACGCGGCAACCCTGTCTCTGGAATCCTCGACTTTTGGTGACTCGCGTCGCACTGTCAGATATCTGACGTTCATTTACGACAAAGTGTCACTGGATCGGCCTTAGGCTCGGCCGCGCATTCCCAATCACAAGGAGTAGTCGATGCGATTGCTGTCCCCGCTTGCCGCCGCCTGCCTGCTGGCGCTGGCCGCCGCGCCGGCCCAGGCCGAGGTCTTCATCAACGAACTGCACTACGACGACAGCACCGCCGCCGGTGACGTCGGCGAAGCCATCGAAGTGGTCGCTACCGCGGGCGAGGACCTGTCCGGCTACCGCCTCTATCTCTACAACGGCAGCAATCCTTCGGCCGCCACGGTCTACGCCAACAATCCGGTCCCGGCCGGCACCGCCGCGGGTTGCGGCAGCGCCACCCTGGCCGTGGTCAGCTACCCGACCAACGGCCTGCAGAACGGCCCGAACGACGGCATCGCCCTGGTCGATGCCAGCGGCAAGGTGGTCCAGTTCCTCAGCTACGAGGGCGCCATCACCGCCTCCGGTGGCCCTGCCGCCGGCATGACCAGCCAGAACATTCCGGTGGCCGAGACCAACAGCACGGCCCCGGGCACCTCGCTGCAGCTGACCGGCAGCGGCAGCCAGTACGCCCACTTCACCTGGGCCGAATCGGCCAAGCAGACGTTTGGCAGCTGCAACAACGGCCAGACCTTCAGCGGGGGTGGCACCCCGGGCCCGAACACGCCGCCGTCGGTGTCCACCACCACCCCGGCGCAGGGCAGCAGCACCTTCCCGGCCGCCGCCGACCTGGAAGTGGTGTTCAGCGAGACGGTGAACCTGGCCAGTGGCGCCTTCGCCCTGAGCTGCGGCACCTCCGGCAGCGTGCCGCTGACCTACCCGGCCAGCGGCCGCAGCGTGAAGCTGTCCACCAACACCGCGCTGGTGGCCGGTGAAGCCTGCCGCTTCGACATCCGCGCCGCACGCATCACCGACCTGCAGGGGGCGCACCCCGCCGCCGACAGCCGCATCGCCTTCACCGTGGCCAGCACCGGCGGCAATCCGGACCCGGGCAACCCGGGCGTGCCGGCCGGTTACTACTCCAAGGTCAATACCAGCAGCCCCAGCCAGCTGCGCTGCTCGCTGCACGCCACCATCAAGGGCCACACCGCCTACCCGTACAGCGGCTCGGGCACCAGCACCTGGACCATCCTGGAAATCGCCGACGAGGATCCGAACAACAGCGGCAGGATCCTGGATGCGTACCGCAACCGCAGCTACGCCAAGGTGACCGACCGCGCCGGCAGCGGCGGCGGCCTGAAGTACAACCGCGAGCACACCTGGCCGAACTCGCTGGGCTTTGCCAGCACCACCGGCGACAAGGGCCTGCCGTACGCGCCGTACACCGACACCCACATGCTGTACCTGACCGACGCGCAGTGGAACGCCGACCGTGGCAACAAGCCGTTCGGCAAGTGCGACGCCAACTGCGGCGAACGCGCCACCGAGGCCAACAACGGCCAGGGCGGCGGCAGCGGCGGCTACCCGGGCAACTCCAACTGGGTGCGCACGCCGGACGGCAACACCGGTACCTTCGAGGTGTGGGGCAAGCGCAAGGGCGACATGGCGCGTGCGGTGATGTACATGGCGATCCGCTACGAGGGCGGCAAGGATGCGGCCACCGGCCAGTCCGAGCCGGACCTGGAGCTGACCGACGACCGCAGCAGGATCGTCAAGACCAGCAGTTCGCCGGCCTACATGGGCCTGCTCTCGACGCTGATCGACTGGCACCTGTCCGATCCGCCGGATGATGCCGAGCGTGCCCGCAACGACGTGATCTACAGCTTCCAGGGCAACCGCAACCCGTTCATCGACCACCCCGAGTGGGCGACCCCTGGCCTGTTCACCTCGGCCAAGCCGACCTCCTGCCAGCTGGCCAACTGACCGCGCAACGCAGCGGTCCACTGCCGCCGCCGGGCCCTGACCCGGCGGCGGCCCTATACTCGACGGTCATGTCGACCATCGATCCCGTCCTGCTGCTGTTGACCACCTGCCCGGACCGGGCCAGTGCCGAGCGCATCGCGCACGCGCTGGTCGGCGAGCGCCTGGCCGCGTGCGTGACCCGCCTCGATAGCGCGCAGTCGACCTACCGCTGGCAGGGCGAGGTGACCACCGACGCCGAGCTGCAGCTGCTGGTGAAAACCACCGCGAGTCGCGTCGATGACGCGATTGCCCGGATCGTCGAACTGCATCCGTATGAACTCCCGGAGTGCATTGCGGTCGAAACCCGGGCCGGCCTGCCGGCGTATCTGGACTGGATCCGGGCACAGACCCGGGAGGACACTGATTGAAGACTCTGTTTGCGCGCGGCGCCGCCTTGTGCGCCCTGTTGTGGCTCTCGCTGCCGGCCTTCGCGCTGGATGAGAAGGACCTGCTGCCGGTGGACCAGGCGTTCGCGCTGACCGCCAGCGCCCCCGAACGGGGCCAGGTGCAACTGCAGTTCAAGATCGCACCGGGCTATTACCTGTATCGCCACCGCACCAGCGTCAAGGCCGACCCGGCCTTCAATGCCGGCGCGCTGCAGATGCCCAAGGGCGACAAGCACCACGACGATTTCTTCGGCGAAGTCGAAACCTATCGCGAACGCCTGCAGGCCACCCTGCCCGGCACGCCGACCGACGCCGCCGGCACCATCAGCCTGGAAGTGCGTTACCAGGGCTGCGCCGATGCCGGTGTCTGCTACCCGCCGCAGAAGCGCGTGGTGCAGGTCACCCTGCCGGGCGCCGGTGCGGCGGCCGCGGTGCCTGCCGCGCGTGCCGGTGCGGCAAGCCCGTTCAACAACCCGCTGGCCGGTGCCGGCAACAGCGGTGGCCTGCGCCTGCCGGGCGCGGCCAGCAACAGCCAGGCGCTGCCGCTGCCGTCGGAGCAGGCGTTCGGCTTCGACGCCATCGCCAGCGACGGCAATACCCTGCTGCTGCGCTTCAGCCCGGCGCCGGGCTACTACCTGTATCGCGACCGCACTTCGGTGAAGCTGGACGGCAGCACCGGGGTGCTGGCCGACAAGCTGCGCTGGCCTGCCGCACAGTCGCATCGCGACGAACACTTCGGCGATGTCTCGGTGTACTTCAACCAGGTGGAAGTGCCGCTGCCGCTGCGCCGCTCCATCGCCGATGCGGTCGACAGCACTCTGGTGGTGACCTTCCAGGGTTGCCAGACCGATGGCATCTGCTACCCGCCGATGACCCGCCGGGTGAAGCTGTCCATTCCGGCCGGCAAGGTCAGCAGCAGTGCCGACCAGGCGCCACCGCGCAATGAGGTGATCAGCCCGCTGCCCGCTGCCAACGGCGCACCACGCGAAGCCGCCAACGGCGCACCGCTGCGCCTGCTGCCAACCGTGCCCAATACGGATGCAACGACCCCTGCTGCAGGTGACGGCACCGCCAGCCGTGAGTTCGCCGCCGATGCACAGGGTGACAACGCGCTGCGCACGCGACCGCCGGTGACCACGCCGAATCCGGACCGTTCGTTCGTATGGGTCCTGCTGCTGGCGCTGGCCGGTGGCCTGGTACTGAACCTGATGCCCTGCGTGCTGCCGATCCTGTCGCTGAAGGTCCTGAGCCTGGCGCAGAGTGGCGAAAGCCCGCAGCGCGCGCGCAGCCATGCCCTCTGGTACACGCTGGGCGTACTGGTCGCGTTCGCGGTGATCGGTGCGTTGATGGTTGGCCTGCGCGCGATCGGCAACGCCGTCGGCATCGGCTTCCAGCTGCAGCACCCGGGCGTGGTGGCGGCGCTGGCCTACATCATGTTCGCGGTGGGCCTGAGCCTGTCCGGCGTGTTCACACTGGGCGGCGGCATCGGCAACCTCGGCCAGTCGCTGGCCAGCCGCAGTGGCCCGGCCGGTGATTTCTTCACCGGTGCGCTGGCCTGCGTGGTCGGCAGTGCCTGCGTCGGCCCGTTCATGGGCGGCGCGATTGCCTACGCGTTCATTGCCCCGCCGCTGAAGGCGATGACCGTGTTCCTGTTCCTCGGCCTGGGCCTGGCGCTGCCGTTCCTGCTGATCGGCTTCGTGCCGGCACTGGCGCGCCGCCTGCCCAAGCCGGGCCCGTGGATGGAAACGCTCAAGCACGTGCTGGCCTTCCCGATGTATGCCACCGTGCTGTGGCTGCTGTGGGTGCTGGGCAAGCAGCGCGGCGTGGACGGCATGGCGCTGGTGCTGGGTGGCCTGCTGCTGCTGGCCTTCGGTCTGTGGCTGTTTGAACGCAACCGCTGGACCGGCTCGCGCGCCGTCACCCTGCTCGGCGTGCTGCTGGCGATCGGTGCACTGGTTCCGGCCTGGGGCGTGACCCAGCTGGCAGCGCCGGCGCGTGCCGCACAGGCGGCCACTGACAACGTGGTCGAATACTCGCCGCAGCTGCTGGATCGCCTGCGCGCCGACAACCGCGTGGTGTTCGTGAACATGACCGCCGACTGGTGCGTGAGCTGCAAGGCCAACGAGCGCGCCGTGCTGTCGCGCCCAGAGTTCAAGGAACTGCTCAAGCGCACCAACGCGGTGTACATGCGCGGTGACTACACCAACGTCGATCCGCAGATCACCACGTTCCTGGAAGAGCACAAGGCCGTGGGCGTGCCGCTGTACGTGGTGTACGGCCCCGGCGCACCGCCGACCGTGCTGCCGACCCTGCTGACCCAGGCGGTGGTCGAGGAAGCGCTGCTGCGCACCGCACGATGAAATGGCAACGGCCAGCGCTGCTGTGGACAGCGGTGCTGGCCGCCGGCCTCGGCCTGTGGGCCGGGCATCGATTGGCTCCCGCGCCGGCTGCGCCTGAGGCCATGCCAGCGGCGCCTGCGGTGGCGGCGGTGGCACCCGCCCTGCAGGTCGGCGACAGCCTGCCCGCGCTGTCGCTGCCCGATCTTGAAGGCCGACCGCTGGACCTGCGCCAGCACGCTACCGGCCGCCCGCTGTTGATCAATGTCTGGGCCAGCTGGTGCGCGCCCTGCGTTGAAGAAATGCCTGAACTGGCGCGCTTTGCCCACACCCAGGGCGACAACGGTGTGCAGGTTCTTGGCCTGGCGCTGGATACGCCGGAAGACGTGCGCGGTTTCCTGCAGCGGGTACCGGTGGATTACCCGATCGTGATCGAGACACCCGGGCCACGCGATGCCAGCGTGCAGCTGGGCAATACGCAGGGCCTGCTGCCCTACAGCGTGCTGTTCGATGCACAGGGCCGGCTGGTGAAGGCGAAGCTGGGACCGTTCGCCCACGGCGAGATCGACAGCTGGGTGAAGTGAGGGTTCGGCAGGGCTGCGCCCTGCACCTGCCGAGGCCACAGCAACAGCCAAAGCGGCCCTGCAGTGCTGAGAATTGGGCGGGGCGGTGTGAGGCTGCAGGACACGCCGTAAACCCGTCCATGGGGGCTCGATGGCGCCATCCATGGCGCCAACGGTCCTGCAGCCCCACACCGCCCCACCCCCGACAGATTCCCGGTGCTTTTCGGTAGGTGTCGACCTTGGTCGACACATCCGTCAGATATCGAATGAAATTCTGGGGTCAGATCCCCAAGAGCATTTCCAACAGATCGCGGAAATCTGTCGAAGGCGGGGTGGGTCCGGTTGAGGGGGCGTGAGCGCCATGGATGGCGCGACCGAGGCTACATGGACGTATTCACGCCGTCCCCCGCAACCGGACCCACCCCGCCTCCTCACAGGAAACCCGCTGTTGCTTCGGCTGTTGCTTCTGAGGTTGCCGGCCAGCGGCCGGCACTACCGCGGGTGCCGGGCGCCGCCCGGCCGATATCCCCTGCTTGACCGCAGCCGGGGCGCCACGGAGAATTCCGCGACTAATTCTCATTTGCTGTTGCGCAGGATGCGGGCGGCAGCCTTCCAGGCCCTCCTCCTTCGATGTTCAAGAACGTCCTGTTCCAACTGCACTGGCTGCTGGGCATCACCGCCGGTGCCGTACTGGCCGTGATGGGCCTCAGCGGCGCCGTGCTGTCCTTCGAGGATGAACTGCTGCGGGCGGCCAATCCCGGCTTCGCCGAGATCGCCGAGCACCATGCCGACGGCCAGCTTCCGCTTGAACTCAGCGAACTGGTGCCGCTGCTGCAGGCCGGCAGTGATCGCCCCCTGCAACGCCTGCGCGTGGATGCCACCGGGCAACGGCCCTCGGTGGCGCGCTTCGCCGGCGGCAAGAAACACTGGGTCTACTTCGATCCGTACACCGGCGAGCGCTTCAGCGCCCTGCGCGGGCAGGCGTTCTTCGATTTCGTCGAGGATCTGCATCGCCACCTCGCCGCCGGCGAGCGCGGCAAATGGATCACCGGCAGTTGTGCCATCGCGCTGCTGTTCTTCACCCTGTCCGGGCTCTACCTGCGCTGGCCGCGGCGCTGGTGGCACTGGCGCAGCTGGCTGGCGGTGGAATGGAAACGCAGCGGCCGTGGCTTCCTGTGGAGCCTGCACTCGGTGGTCGGCACCTGGGTGCTGCTGATCTACCTGATGAGTGCGCTGACCGGCCTGTGGTGGTCGTTCGACTGGTATCGCAGTGCCGCCAACACCCTGCTGGGCGTCGCACCGGCCGCCAAGCACAAGGTCGCCACCGACGCCGCCCTGAACCTGGAACGCATCGAAGCCACGCTGTACGCACTGCCCGGCGTGCGCACCGGCTACATCGACCTGCGCCTGCCGGAGAAGCCGGGGCAGGCACTGAACGTGCGGGTGATGGCCGGTGATCCGTCGCAGCGCGGCGGCCAGCATGACCGCGCGCATGATCTGCTGCAGCTGGACCCAGGCACGGGGGCCACGCTCGATGCCCGCCCCTATGCGCGCCAGGGCGCCGGCGCGCAGCTGGCCACCAGCGTGTTCGCGCTGCACTCGGGCAGCTACTTCGGCGTGCCCGGGCGTGTCGTGGTGATGCTCAGCAGCCTGGGCATGAGCCTGTTCTTCATCACCGGCTGGATGCTCTACCTGGACCGCCGCCGCAGCCAGCGCGCCGCGCGTGACCTGCGCCAGTCGCTGCCAGCAACGCCTGCCGATGGCGGTGGTACGCCGTGGCTGGTGGTGCATGCCAGTCAGAGTGGACTGGGAGAACAACTGGCATGGCGCGCCGCCGCGCAGCTGCAGGCGTCCGGTCATGCGGTGCAGGTGCTGCCACTGGCCCGCGTCGATGCCGCGCAGCTGGCACGCACCGCGCAGGTGCTGTGGGTACTGAGCACCTTCGGCGACGGCGAGCCACCGGATGCGGCGCGAGGCGCTGCACGACGGCTGATGGCACAGACACTCGACCTGTCAGGCCTTCAGTTTGGACTGCTGGCGCTGGGTGACCGACAGTACCCGCACTACTGCGGCTTCGGTCGCCAGGTTGATGGCTGGCTGCTCGGCAACGGCGCGCGCCCGTTGTTCGACCGCATCGAAGTCGATGCCGCCTCGGTAGCGGCCTTGCGCCAATGGCAGCTGCAGCTGGGCGCGCTGACCGGCATCGTCACCGATGACAGCGTGCTGCCGGCGGCCACGCAGATGCATGAGTGGCGGCTGCTCGGCCGCGACCGGCTCAATCCGGGCAGCATCGGTGGTGCCATCTGGCGCATCCGTCTTGCGCCACCGGCCGACGTGCAGTGGCAGGCGGGCGACATCCTGCATATCGCGCCCCGGCACAACGCACGGCACGCCAGCGCCGTGTTGAAGGCACAGGGGTTGGATCCGCTGCAGCCGCTGCTGGTGGACGGCCACCCACGCACCCTGCTGGCGCTGGCCAGTGAACGCGAGCTGCCCGAGGCCGACGCCGCGCTGACGGTGCAGGATGCCTGCCTGTGGCTGTCCGGATTGCCAACGCTGCCCGGACGCGAATACTCCATCGCCTCCTCCACGAGTGATGAAGTGGTGGAACTGGTGGTGCGCCTGGTGCATGACCTGTCGGGTCGAGCCGGGCTGGGCTCGGGCTGGCTGGCGCTGCATGCCCCGGTCGGTGCCAGCATCGTGGCCCGTGTGCATCGCAACCCCGGTTTCCATCGCATTGGCGGTGTGCCGATGGTGCTGATCGGCAATGGCACCGGCATCGCGGGTCTGCGCAGCTTGTTGCGCGAAGCTGCCCATGCAGGCGAACACGGGCACTGGCTGCTGTTCGGTGAGCGCCAGCGCGCGCACGACTTCCTGTTCGCCGACGAGATCGAAGCGTGGCAGGCCGATGGCCATCTCGCGCGGGTGGACCTGGCGTTCTCGCGCGATGGCGAAGGTGGTTACGTGCAGGATTGCCTGCATGCCGCCACCGATGCGCTGCGCGAATGGATGCAGCGTGGCGCGGTGATTCATGTCTGCGGCTCGCTGCAGGGCATGGCCGAAGGCGTGGACCAGGTGCTGCGCGCTGCGCTGGGCGATGAGGTTGTGGAAACGCTGCTGGAGACCGGGCGCTACCGGCGCGACGTGTACTGAGCCAAAAGGGTAGTGCCGGCCGCTGGCCGGCAGGATCATCGACGGTGCCGGCCAGCGGCCGGCACTACCGGAGCGGGATCAGGCCGCAGCGCGCGCCTGTGGCATCGACTGCAGACGGAACGCGCCCACGGCTTCTGCCAGGGCATGCACCTGCGCCTGCATCTGCGCGGTCGAGGCCCCCGCCTCTTCCACCAGACTGGCGTTGCGCTGGGTACTGGCCTCCATCTGCACGATGGTCTGGTTCACCTGGGCGATGCCGGCATGCTGGTCCTGCGACGCGCTGCGGATTCCGGCCAGCAGATCCGCCAGCTGCTGCACGCTGCCGACAATCTCGCCCATCGTGGTG
Source organism: Stenotrophomonas sp. 62841_Sma (assembly GCF_056482945.1). Lineage (NCBI taxonomy): Bacteria > Pseudomonadati > Pseudomonadota > Gammaproteobacteria > Lysobacterales > Lysobacteraceae > Stenotrophomonas > Stenotrophomonas sp. 62841_Sma. Next base: position 4,318,047 of record NZ_CM151224.1, read on the forward strand.
CCGGCCTGTTCGGCCTGCTGGTTGCCCTGGCCCACACGCGCCACCGAATCCTCGATCAATCCCTTGATCTGCTTGGCCGCCTCCGCGCTGCTCTGAGCCAGCAGGCGCACTTCGGCAGCCACGACGGCGAAGCTGCGGCCCTGCTCTCCGGCACGCGCCGCTTCCACTGCTGCGTTGAGCGCGAGAATGTTGGTCTGGAAGGCGATGCCATCAATCAGCTGGGTGATGTCACCGATCCGCCGTGAGGCTTCGCTGATGCCATGCATGGTTGCCACCACCTGGCCGACCGCCTCGCCGCCACGCTGGGCCACTGCCGCCGCGCCCTTGACCAGCGCATCCGCACGGCCCGCGGCATCGGCATTGCGGCCAACAGTGTCGGTCAGCTCGTGCATCGACGCTGCCGTCTCTTCCAGGTTGGCCGCCTGCTGTTCGGTACGCTGCGACAGATCATGGTGACCGGCGACGATCTCACCAACACCGGTGTCGAGGCTGGACGTGGCCTGCTGGATGCGGGTGACGATGCGGCCCAGTTGCGCGACGGTGGCGTTGGCATCATCGCGCATGCGCGCGAACACGCCCTGCAGTTCACCTTCCATGCGCACGCTGAGGTCACCTCGGGCCAGCGCGGCCAGAAGCGCCTGCAGATCGCCAAGGTTGGTCTCGAAGGTGGTCAACAGGCGATTGATGCTGGTCGACAACGTACGCACAAAGCCCTGCTTCCCCTCCAGCGCGATGCGACCGTGCAGGTCACCGTGCGCGGCCGCGTCGACCAGGGCTGCCACTTCGGTTTCCAGCAGGGTTTCCAGCGCGCGACTGCGCCATTCCACCGCCACGCCGAGGAAATGCCCCTCGTCGACAATGGGATTGACGACCAGCTGATAGCGCACACCGGAATGGCCGATCTCGCGTTCTTCGCGTTGTCGCACGCCGGCCAGGCTTACCAGTGCCGGATGCAGGCGCACCGCATCGCTCCCCACCAGATCTTCAACCTGGAGTTCAAACTGCTCCAGCAGCGCCGGATTGGCGTACGCCACCAGGCCTTCGGCATCGACCACCATCAGCCCGGTCTGCGCACTGTCCAGCGCCTGGCGCACGCGGGTGTTGCCGCGCGCCACAGCACGTTCGGTCTCGATGCGCGCGCGCAGGCGCTGCTGCATGTCGACCAGGCGTCGGGCCAGCTGGCCGATCTCATCGTTGGCGTTGTAGACGCGCAGAGTGGTGTCGAGGCGGTCGTCGGCGATGTCGCTGGCGAAACGCAGGGTGTCCTGGATCGGCTGGCGCACCGCACGCAGCACCAGCACCAGGCTGGTGATCAGCACGCCGGCCACCAGCAGCAGGGTCAGTGCGAACAGCACGCTCATCGTGCGCGCGCCGACCTGCTGGCGCGCCTGCACCTTGGCCAGCGCTGCCACCTGCGCCTGCTGGAAAGCGGCAAGCGCCGGCGCTACGCCCGCGGCGGTATCCAGCAGCGACTGCGCTTCCACATCCAGGCCGACGCGGGCCGCGGTATACCCCAGCAGGGCGCCTTGATAGCCCTCCATCCCGGTGCGCAGGGCGTCCTGCGCATCCGCGGGCAGGCCCGCCAGCGCGAGGTCGAACGGCAGCTTTTCCTCGCTGGCGCGGTCGGCGTGGGTGGAATCACCGTCAAGCAGCAGCAGGGCCTCCTGCCTTCGCATCTTCTGCAGGGACAGCGCCAGCGACGGCCGCTGCAGCGCATCCACCTGCGCCTGCAGGGTTTCGGCGGCCTGCTGCAGCTGTGCAGCGAGGCCGGCCTCACCGCGGCCCATCTCGTCGACCCGTTCGAACAGGGCGGCGACACCCTGCGAGAACGCGTCGGCCGATTCGGTCAGCACCTGCAGCGCCATGCGCCGGCCGGCGTCCATCGGCATCGCGCGAAGCGCCTGCAGGTCAGCCTGCAGGGCCTTCTGTGTTGCCAGCAACTGGCTGCGGTCAGCATCATCGAAACTGCGTGCATACTGGGTCTGCAGGCGGCGCGCTTCGGCCACCCGCGTGGACAGGCTGGCAGCCAGATCGCTGCCGCGCTGGTAGCTGGCCTGGCTGCGCGCGGCCAGGGCGTTGGCATGGCCAGTCCAGGCGTAGACAGCGGCGATCGCCACCAGCCCCAGGCCACAGACCCACAGGGTCGCCTTGAGCTTGTTGGCCACGCTGAGCCGGTGTGGTTGCAGCCACAGCAGCAGGCCGGGGGACGCCGAGCGCAACGTGGCAAGACGCGTGCGCAGGGACCGGAGGTGGGGGACAACGGCCGACATGACAGACTCCAGGCGGAAAGACGCACCTGTATCGGCCGGATTCAGGGCAACTTTAGGCCTTTTTTCGTCTGCGTCCCCCGTCACTGGCGGACGCGGTCTTTGTACCGGGTGCAGGCGACGGGGGCATGACACGGCCGCCGTGCTTGACCTCAACCCCGGTTGGGGGAGCACAGTGGACCTCCCTTCCCCGCCCGGTGCCCCCATGACGACGCTCGATGTCCCCCGCTACCTGCAGCGCCTGCAGCTGGATGCGCCGCCACCACGGACCCTGGCCGGCCTGACCCTGCTGCAGCAGCGCCACAACGCACTGCTGCCCTTCGAAACCCTCAGCTGCCTGCTGCGCGATGCGGTGCCGATCGACCTGGACAGCGTGCAGCGCAAGCTGCTTGACGAGCGCCGCGGTGGCTACTGCTTCGAGCTCAATGGTGGGTTGCTGGCGCTGCTGCAGGCCTTGGGCTTCGATGCCCAGCCATTGAGCGCGCGCGTACTGCTGGCCGCCCAGGACGGCGAACTGACCGCGCGTACCCATCTGCTGCTGCGCGTGCACGTGGACGGCGATGACTGGCTGGTGGATGCCGGTTTTGGCAGCCTGACGCCGACCGTACCGCTGCGCCTGCATGACCCGCAGCCGCAGGCCACCCCGCACGAACGCTACCTGTTGCAGCGGTTGGAAGACGGCGGTGATTTCATGCTGTCGGCCGAATCCAGCGACGGCTGGCGGGTGATGTACCGCTTCGATCTGCAGGCGCCGGCGCCGATCGACAACGTGGTGGGCAACTGGTACGTATGTACCCATCCCGATTCCAGTTTCCCCGGCCAGTTGCGCGCGTCGCTGACCGGGCCGGACTGGCGCCGCACCATCGGCAGCGGCAACTACACCGAGTACCGCCCCGGACAGGCACCGGACAAGCGCCCGCTGCATGATGTGGGTGATGTGCGCGACGTGCTGGAGCAGCGCTTCGGCATCCAGCTTCCGGACGACCCGCGGCTGGATCCCGCAATCAACGACTGGCTGCAGCGCTCACGCGCCGCGACGCTGTAGATACCGTGTCGCCCTCGCCTAGGCAAGGGCGACGTCAGGCTCAAAGGGTCGGCCACTTCTCAGTACGCCCCAAATCAGATGGATGAGCTTGCGCATCACTGCACACATGACGACCTTGAAGGGCTTGCCTTTCGCGCTGAGCCGGTCTGCAAAGGACTTCAGTGTGGGGTTGTGGGTCTTCCCGGTCAGCGCCGGCATGTACAGCTTTTTGCGGAAATTGGCGTCGCCGACGCGTGATATCCGGCATTTGCCTTCGTAGTTTCCTGATTGACGCTGGGCCGGATTCAGGCCCGCGTGGGCAACCACCTGGCGCACGTCGCTGTATTTGCTTAGATCCCCCAGAATGGCCAACAGCTGGGCACTGCTGGTGTTGCCTACACCGGGGATGCTGGTAAGCAGTTGATGACGCCGGCGCAGGTCCGGATCGTTATCGATATGGTCCTCAATCGCCTTCTGGACCTGCTTGATCTGCTCTTCCAACGTCCGGATCACATCCTTGATCCCTTGCTGGACCGAGATATCGGCAACGTCCAGGCGGTTGTGCTCCATCTGCAGCATTTCCTGGAGGTCATCTCGACGCCGTACCAAGGCGCGCAGCTTCACCTCCGAGGGCGTCGGTGGAACGTAGGGATATAGCTTTTCCGAGCGTTGTGCCTCAAAAAAACGGGCAATCAGCTTGGCGTCGCTGCGGTCAGTCTTGGTCCGCATCCCCTCCGCCTGCCCAAACGCCTTTACTCGGGCGGGATTGGCCACATGAACCACGACCCCTGCCTCCACCAGTGCTTGAGCCAAGGCCTCGTGATAGATGCCTGTAGCCTCCATACCTACCGCCGCGTTCGGCGCATGTTTGGCGCGCCAAGCCAGAAGCTCATCAAAACCCTTTGGCGTATTGGGGAGTTTGGCCTTGGTTCGATACTTGCCGTGAGATAGAGGCAGGGCGATGTCAAAAGTCGCCTTGGCTGCGTCGATGCCGATAAATTGCATGATTTCGCTCCAGCTTGAACTTACGATCGTGATCGGAAGCCGCCAGACTTGCCCTTGTGAGTACAGGCTCTCACCCGATGGCGGGCCTAAGATACCGTTCAAGTTCCATGGCGGTGTCAGGCCGCCGACGCGCTGAATCTACTTTGCAAGCTCGAAGGCTTAAGAGCCGAGGCAGCGTCATCGGAGCCTCCCGGGTCACCGGGGGATTGTGCCTGATCAGGGCACGATCCAAGACACAAGAGTCGAGCTTGCTCGACTGATGCATCTACGGCGACGTCAAAATCAGTCGAGCAAGCTCGACTCTACAGATGCGCGCACCGCAGCGTTGACGTTACGGCGCTGTGCGCGCCTGCAATGCGATACGGTTGCCTTCGCTGTCGCGGATCTCGGCTACACGCCAGTCACCCGCATCGGCCGGGCCGAAGCGCAGCTCGGCTCCGGCCTGCAGCGCACGCTCGAGGCTGGCATCCAGGTCATCGACGCCGATGTAGATGCGCGCGCCCTGCTCGGAAGGCAGATAGTCCGCGCCGTGCACCAGCGCAATGCTGGCACCGGCGGCCTCATCGGAGAACGGCAGATAGGCCATCCGGCAGTCGTGCAGCACGATAGGTTTGTCCACCGCAACCTGCAGCCATCGCTGGTAGAACGTGATGGCCCGGTCCAGGTCACTGGCCGGGATTTCCACATGCAGGATCGGGTTCATTGACGCTCCTTACGCGGCTGACTCAGATGATGCGCAGGGTAATCGCCTTCAGGACCGCGCGGGTACGGTCGCGGGTGCCGAGCTTGTCGAGTATGGCGGACACGTAGTTCTTCACCGTGCCCTCGGCCAGGAACAGGCTGCGCGCGATCTCCTTGTTGCTGTAGCCCCCAGCCAGCAGGCGCAGGATTGCCACTTCACGTTCGCCGAAGGTATCGGTGGGCGGCGCTTCGTCGTGGAAGCGGTAACGCGCGCGCACCGGATCGGTACTGACCGGCAGCAGCAGGGTCTCGCCAGCGGCAACGCGTTCGATGGCCTCGCGCAGGTCGGCCGGCGCGGCATCCTTGAGCAGGAAGCCCTGTGCGCCGGCCTCGCTGGCGCGCAGCAGCAGATCACTTTCATCGAAGGTGGTCAGCAGCAGCCACGGCGTGGCATCGCCGCGCGCCCGCAGCTGGCGCAGTGCCTCGATCCCATCCAGCCCGGGCATGCGGATGTCACTGAGCACCACGTCCACGCGCTGCGTATCCAGCGCATCCAGCAGGGCCTGGCCATCCTCGGCCTCCAGCACCACGTCCACCCCCAGGCCCTGCAGCAGCGCACGCAGGCCTGCACGCACCAATGCCTGGTCGTCGGCCAGCGCTACGCGGATTGCGGCCGGGCTCATGCCGGCAACCGCGCGGTCAGATGCATGCCGCCCTGCACGGTTCGGGCCAACTCCAGCCGCCCCTGTACGGCCGCCAGACGCTCGCGCATGCCGGCGATACCATTGCCCTCGCGGATGCGTTCGGCGCGCTGGCCGTCATCGCGGATATCAATACGCAACTGGGAATCCTCTTCACTGATCGTCAGCCACACGGTGTCCGCATTGCCGTGGCGGGCGGCGTTGGTCAGGGCTTCCTGTACCAGCCGCAGCACGGTCTCGGCCATCAATGGGTCAGCCACGCGCACCCCGTCGCCGATCTGCAGCTGCAGCTTCGGTCGTGGGAAGGGTGCGGCCAGCGCATGCAGCGCGGTGGCCAGATCGAGGCCGCGATCATCGCGCATCGACTGCACCACCTGGCGGATGTCGGCCAGCAACTCGCCGGACAACTGTTCGGCCAGCACCAGCCCTTCGCGACCGGCCAGCGCAGGGTCAGCGGCCAGGGCGCGCAGGTTGAGCCGCATCGCGGTGAGCTTGTGCCCGGCCACATCATGCAGTTCGCGGGCCAGGCGCAGGCGCTCGGCATCGCGTGCACTGTCAGCCAGCAGCGCGCGGGTGGCCAGCAGGTCGGCGTTGACCCGGGCCAGGTCATCGCGGGCCAGCGCCGTGCTGCGGGCATAGTGCGCGGTCAGCGCGGCAAAGGCCTGGAAACCGCCATACAGCAGCACCACCAGCAGGGGCTGGCTGAAGCCGCTGTGGCGCAGCACGGCATACACCGCCAGGTTGGCCAGCAGCGCAACACCCAGCACGAAGCGCGGCGGCCAGTGTTCGGCCAGCTGTGCAACCAGCACCACCAGCAGCACCGGGGCGGTACCGGTACGCGGCTGCAGCGCAACCAGCACAACCGCCAACAGCGCCTGCAACACCGCAGCGACGGCGCGCACGCGGGATGGCATCGACGCCCAGCCGTGCACCACGAACAGCAGCAGGAACACAGCAAGCAGCAGCAGGCTCAGCCCGGCGCCGCTGCGCTGCACTGCGAACGACAGGCCGACCACCAGCACGGTGACCAGGCCGGCGAGGCTGAGCGGACGCAACAGATGGCGGAACAGGCTGGGCATGGCCAGATGCTGACGGCCGCGCACGCCGGCGGCAATGGGTCCGGCGCAGAAAGTGACTTCTGGCACGTCGAATCGATGACCACTGGCCCTGAACCCGGTGCACCGCCCGACGCAGACTGGCTCCACACCGCCTCACCCACTTCCGGAGCCACAGCCATGATCCGCACCGCCCTGCTCAGCACCGCCCTGACTGCCCTGGCCCTGGCCGGCAGTGCCCACGCCGCCGACCTGGCCGTGACCGTGCACGACGTCCGCGTGCAGACCGGCACCCTGCGCGTTGCGCTGGTTGACAGCGCGGCCGCCTGGGACGGCAAGGCCAGGCCCGTGCAGGCCCAGCAGGCGGCGCCCAGCGGTGACAGCGCCCGCTTCGTGTTCAAGAACCTGCCGGCCGGCACCTATGCCGTACTGCTCACCCACGACGAGAACGACAACGGCAAGCTCGACACCAACCTGGTCGGCATGCCGGTGGAAGGCTACGGCTTCAGCAACAACCCGCAGGTGATGCGCAAGCCGACCTTCGACGAGGCGCGCGTCGACGTGCCGGCGGCTGGCACCGCCATCGACATCACCCTGCGCTGATTCCCGCATCCATACCCGAGGCCACCATGGACCGTCGCCGCTTCCTTCGTACCCTGCTCAGCAGCAGTGCCTGTCTGGCCCTGGGCGCCACCTCGCTGCGCAGCGCTCCCGCCTTCGCCGGCGACCCGGCGCGGTTCGCGCAGGGCATGCAGGAACACCCGTGGCTGCTCGGCTGGCGCAGCGTCGGCAGCGAAAGCCTCGGCCCGGCCACCGTGCAACTGCAGGGAAAGCTGCCAGCGGGCCTGGCAGGCACGCTGTACCGCAACGGCCCGGCCTGGACCGAGCGCGATGGCTTCCGCTACGACCACTGGTTCGACGGTGATGGCATGGTGCATGGCTGGCGCTTCAATGGTGACGGCAGCCTGACCCATCACGGGCGCATGGTCGCCACGCCGAAATTCACCCGTGAACAGAAGGCCGGCCGCTTCCAGTATCCAGCTGCCGGCACCAGCGTTCCCGGTGCGCTGGCAGTTCGAAACAACGACGATGCCAACGTGGCCAATACCTCGGTAACCATGATCAATGGCCGCCTGTTCGCGCTGTGCGAGTCCGGGTCGGCATTCGAAGTAGACCCCGATTCCCTGCAGACGCTGGGTCCGGTGACCTGGCGTCCGGACCTCGCCGCACTGCCGTTCTCGGCGCACCCGCTGCGCGACCGCGACGGCAGCGTCTGGAACTTCGGCTCGATCAGCCTGATGGGTGGCCATGGCCTGCTGGTCTGGCACATCGGTGCGAACGGCCAGCTGCGCAGCGCCAATGTGATCGAAACACCCGAGCATGGCTACCTGCATGCCTTCGCGATGACCGACCAGCACCTGGTGTTCGTGATGATGCCGTTCGATTTCACCGGCACAGGCGGCAGCTTCTTCGAGCGCATGCAGTTCGCACCGCAGCGCCCCGTGCGCATCGCGGTGGTCGCCAAGGATGCGCCGGACAAGGCGCAGTGGTTCGAAGCCCCGTTCGCGGCGATCTACCACTTCGGCGATGCGTTCACCCGCGATGGCGGCATCGTGCTGCGTGCAGTGCGCCACGATGACATCAATGAGGCGCGCTCGCCGATGAAGGAAGCGATGGCCGGTGATGGCGCACACGCTGCCAACAGTGGCGCCAGCCTGGTCGAGCTGCATCTGGACCTGCGTCGTGGACAGGCCCGCTGGCAGATGTTGGGCATCAGCGCAGTGGAGTTTCCGTTGTTCGACCCGCGCTCGGCGAACACACGTGGCGCACGGCTGTATGCGCCGACCATCGACGGCACGGCCAATGCGCCGTACTTCAACGCCGTGGCCGCGTTCGACATCGAGCACGGGCGCCGCCAGCTGTGGAACTATGGCCCGGACATCATGGCCGAAGAGCATGTGTTCGTACCGCGCCCGGGCAGCGGCAACGCCGATGATGGCTGGCTGATCGGCACCCTGCTTGACCCGGTGAACAAGCGCAGCGGCCTGGCGGTGCTCGATGCCCGCCACCTGGACGACGGTCCGCTGGCACAGGCCTGGCTGCCCTATGCGGTACCACTGGGCTTCCACGGCACCTTCGCCGCGCGCGGCTGATTCCACGCCACGCGGACACCGTTATTGGCATGCTGGGTCTCCCCTGCCCCGTGGAGTCCCGCATGTCCCTGGCCGACCACCGAAGTACGCTGGCACCGCACGGTTTCCTGCGCGTGGCGATCAACCTGGGCAACCCGGTGCTGGCACAGGGCGATGCGCGCTCACCGCGCGGCCCCTCGCTGGAACTGGCTACCGCATTGGCGCAACGGATGGGGGTGCAGGCTCGCTTCACCTGCCACGATGCCGCAGCCTCGGTGGTCGAGGCAGCAGGCGAAGACGGCTGGGATCTGGCCTTCCTGGCCATCGATCCGGCACGTGCCGACCACATTGCCTTCAGTGCCCCGTACCTGGAGATCGAAGGTACCTATCTGGTTCGCGCGGACAGCCCTGCGCAGCAGGTAGCCGACCTGGATCGCGAGGGGCTGCGCATCGCGGTGGGGCGTGGCGCGGCCTATGACCTGTTCCTCAGTCGCGAACTGCGCCATGCCACGATCGAGCGGGCGGAGACCTCGGCAGCCGCCATCACGCTGTTCGATCAGCAGCGCCTGGATGCCGCCGCCGGCGTACGCCAGCCGCTGCTGGCCTGGGCACAGGCCCATCCCGGCCATCGCGTGCTGGCCGACCGCTTCACCGCGATCCAGCAGGCAGTGGCGGCGCCGGCCTCACGCCCGGCCGATGCATTGCGGGCGTTGTTCGAGGAAGTGGAGGCGATCAAGGCCGGCCCGTTGCTTGAGGAAGCGTTCGCGCGTGCCGGGCAGGCGGTCACGCTGGTGCGATGACTGTAGAGTCGAGCACCAGCAGTCGAGCATGGCTCGATGCTGCAGATCCAGATGCAATGGTCGAGCATGGCTCGGCGCTATAGATGTGCGTCTGCCATGTGCCGCACGTGCTCGGCGGCCTGCGCATGCAGCCAGTCGCGGAACGCAAGGAAACCGCGATGGCTGGCCGAGCGCTGCGGGTACACCAGCCAATGCGGCCAGTCGGTTTTCAGGCGCTGGCTGGACAGTGCAACCAGCTGGCCCGAATCCAGCAGCAGCCGCGCCCGCGTCACCCGCCCGAGCGCTACGCCCACGCCATCCAGAGCGGCGCGATGGTGCGCCTCCGAATCATCCAGCACCGCCACGAAACGCGACGGCGGGCTCTGCCCGCTCAACGCGAACCAGGCGCCCCACGCGCCGTCCGGATCACCGAGCAGCGGCCACCGGGTCAACGGCACACGGTCAATGCCGCCCATGCGTTCGATCAGCGCCGGGCTCGCCATCGGCACCAGCCACTCGTCGAACAGCGGTTCCACCACCAGGCCCGGCCATTGCCCGCTGCCCAGACGCAGCGCGGCGTCGAACTGGCGCTGCCGCTCGAAATCAATCAGGCGTTCACTCGACTGCAGGTTGACCTCGATCTGTGGATGCTCGGCCACGAAGTGACCCAGGCGCGGCACCAGCCAGGCCGACGCCATCGACGGCACCGCGCTGATCGTCAACACGTGCTCGGCACGTGCGGCATAGGGCTGGAAGGCTTCGTTGATCGCATCCAGATGCGGTCCGACCTGGTCGAGCAGGCGCTGCCCCTCAAGGGTGAGGGTGACACCACGCGGCTGGCGGATCAGCAGCGGCTGCCCGAGCCGTTCTTCCAGTTGCCGCATCTGATGGCTGAGCGCACTGACGGTCAGGTTCATCGACGCCGCCGCGCGCGACAGGTTGCCGAGCCGGGCAGCAGCCACGAAGCCCTGCAGGGCATGGAGCGGAGGGCGGGACATCAGGCTTGAAATCCTCTCAAGGCATGCTTGCGGAAATGTCGCTTTTTGCCTGTCCATGCTGCCCGTATCGTGCAATCCACTCAAGTGGAGGCACGCTCATGAACATCTTCAGCGGCTTGTTGTTCCTGCACGGCCACGTGGCCAGCGCCGAGCTGGCACGCCAGCTGGCCAGCCCGTCGCCGACGCCGCCGCCCAGCACCGCCCCCGGTAGTGCCGGCCGCTGGCCGGCAACCTCGCCGACCGGGAAATCTGCAGCTGCCAGCCAGCGGCCGGCACACCCCTAACGCTGCAGCGCTTCCTGCACCGCGGCAGCCACGTCGGTGTTGTCGATGTAACTGCCGTCGTTCCAGCGCACGTGCTGACGGTAGCCGGCATCAACGCCCCGCACGCGCTGGCCCAGCAGTTCCGCGCCCGCACCCTTGGCCCACAACGGCACCAGCGCATTGGAATGGTTGCCGGTCGGGCGGAAGCTGATCCCCGGCATGCGTCCACGGCCGTTGTTGCGCACCGGCTCGAAGGCGACGTTCTGTGCATCCGGGCCCATCGGCATGCTGTTGTCGTGGTCGGTGGTGACGATCAGCAGATTGCGCTCCCAGCCACCGTTGCGTTCGATCCACTCGATCACTGCTGTCACCGCGTCGTTGAACTCCACGGTTTCCTCGATCAGCCGGCCGTACTGCGGCTGGTCGCTGCACTGGCCGTAGTGCCATTCAGTGCCGCAGGCACTGGTATGGGCGGCCCAGTCGGTGGCGCCACCTTCCACCATCAGGAACAGGCCGTTGGACGAACGCTGCTGCAGGAATTGCAGCGCACCACGGGTCATGGTCGCAAGATCCGGCACGCTGTCGATCTTCCTCACACCGGAAGGCGTGGCCGTATCCTTGCCCAGCACCTGCAGCTGCCGCGCCTGCTGCAGCGTGTTGGCCACGCGCGGTACACCGATCAGCGGCCGGTCGGCCGGCAACCGTCCCTGCGCCAGCGCGGCGAACGCTTCCTTGCTGCGGATCAGGCGCCACGGCCCCGACGGATTGCCGGCAATGGTGCTGCCCGCTTCCAGCTGCTGCCAATCCTGCTGCGACACCCATTCCCACGGGTTCGCGCAGCCCTCGGCCTTGGCCGCGCCGGCACTCTCGTCACAGGCGCGACCATCAACGCTGTAGCCAGGGCCTCCGGTGCCCATCACCAGATCCATATGCCTCTGCGCCAGCATCTGATGGGCGATGGCGTGATAGTTGTTGCGCGATTCGTTCTGCGCCGCGAACGCGGCCGGCGTGGCATGCGCGAACGGTACCGAAGTCACCACGCCGGTGGCCATGCCCAGCCGCTTGGCGCGCAGCGTATTGAACTCGATCGGCTGGCCATCGTTGTTGAAGTTGATGGCGTTGTTATAGGTCTTGATGCCCGAGGACAACGCGGTACCCGCCGCCGCACTGTCGGTAGCCACCGCAGCCAGGTACTGGTAGCCCGCAAACGGCAGGTCCTGCGCAGGAACCGGTGTGTCATCCCAGGCCTTGCCCGCGTCGTAACCCAGGGTCTGTGCGTTGTCGCGAGTCGGCTGGCTGCTGGCATTCAACGGGAAGGTGGTTACCGCCAGGCGCTGCGGGAAATCCGCATACGGGGCCCCTTCGCGGCCGCCGTATTGCCAGTAGGCGGCGGCGTCCCAGGTGCCCCAACCGGCGCCGTCGTTGATCATCACGATCACGTTGTGCGGGCGCGCTGGGCCGGAAGCAACAGCCTCGGCGCGCAGATTGGGCTGGCAGCCGCCAAGTGCGGCCAGCGCGAGCAGCAACGAAGAATGAAGCCAGCGGCGTGGAATGCGTGCAGTCATCGGGTGGCCCGTCGGGCCATCGGCGGCCCACAATTACGATACGTTATATCGTTTCAATGTTGCAGCTTCGTGCAGCCGCTGCGCACTATCCTGCAGGCCCCCACTGCCATCCTCGTTTCCATGCCGTCTCCTGCTCCCGCGCGTGCACCGCTGTCCTTCATCACCCTCGATGCGGCAACGTTCGCGGTGATTCACCAGCACAACGCGGACATCGCCAGGCAACCGGCCTCGCTGACCAAGCTGATGACCGCCTATGCCGCGTACGAATGCGTCGAAGAGAACGGAGGCGCGTGGGACGAAGCGGTCACCATCGCCGCCGGGGATGTGCACGCGGTGGCCGATGATGAAACGCGCATGGGCCTGGTGCCCGGTGAAACAGTCACCCTCGCGCGCCTGCTGGAAGGACTGATGATCGTCTCCGGCAATGACGCGGCGCTGGCCATCGCGCGCCATCTGGACGGATCACAGCCTGCGTTCCTGGAGCGCATGAACCGGCACGCACGCCAGCTCGGCCTGCGCAGCAGCTGGTTCGCCAGCGTGTCCGGCATCACCACCCCGCACCATGCGTCCAGCGCGCGCGACATGGCGGTGCTGGCCGCCTGCCTGTTGAACGATTATCCGCAGATCCTGGCGATCACCGCGCAGCGCGTGTTCGCGCACGGCAGCTTCAGCCGCAGCAACCAGAACGCCCTGCTTGGCGATGACGGCGTGGATGGCTTGAAGACCGGCTACACCCAGGCCGCAGGCTTCTGCCTGGCCGCCACCGCCTGCCGGGCAGTGCCCGGGCGGGATCAGCCGGTACGCCTGATCACCGTGGTGCTGGGTTCTGAAAGCCGCGACGCACGCGATGCCCTTGTGCGCGAGCGGCTGGCCGCCGGGTTCGCGGCGCTGGCCGACAGCACCGCCGACGCCTGAGCGGCTCAGCGCCGCTTGACCGTTGCCACGATCAGCCGCTGCAGTTCGGCCCCGGCGTCGGCCTTGTCCAGCGCGCCCGCAGCCACACCCTCGGACAGGGTTTCAGCCGCACCGAGAATCGCCCAGCGTCCCGCCAGCGATACCGTGCCGTCGGCAGCAAACGGGCCCAGCCAGGCGTCACAGTTGTCGATGAAATCCTGCTGGTAACGCCGCCGTACCTCGTGCAGTTCCGGAGCGCCCACCAGCGCGGCCAGGATGCCCTGCACTTCACTGCCCTGGCTGAGGATGCAGTCGATGTAGCCGGAGGCGATGGCCGCCGCACGATCGGCCAACTGCGCCCGGGCGCGGCCGATGCGCTCGTTGAAGACCACCGTCTGGCGACCGTCGTAGTCATCGTAGAGCGCGGCCAGCAGGCCGTTGCGGGTCACGAAGTGATCGTAGGCCACCGGCTTGGTCACGCCCGCGGCCTCGGCCAGCCGACCCAGGGTCAACGCGTCGGTGCCTTCTTCGCCAACCAGCGCCCAGGCCACGTCCAGCAACTGGCGGGCGCGTTGCTCGCGGGTCAATCGGCGGCGCGTGGGAGCGGCGTTGGCAGGCATCGGCGGAACACGGCGATCAGTGCATCGGAGTTCCGATTTTACGGCCGATCGCCAGTGCGGTCTGCAGATGCGTTTCGGCCGCACCGGTATCGGCATCCAGCAGCAGGTCTGACGTCAGCACGCGCGCGCCGCAGTAGTCGAAGATGCCCATGTCGATCTGCGTCTTCATCGCCGCGCCGTAACCGCGCCGTTCGATCATGTCCGCGCCGGCTCCACCGATGCCGACCAGGTGCACGCGCAACCGCTGCAGCTTCTTCTGCACCTTGCCGTCTGCACCGTCCTGGTAGGCCCAGCCCTGGGTGAACACGCGATCGATCCAGCCCTTCAGCAGCGCGGGGAACGACCACCAGTACAGCGGGTAGACCAGTACCAGCGTGTCGGCAGCATCCAGCCGCGCCTGCTCGGCGGCGACGTCGGCTGGAGGTGCGCCGGTGCCACGGAACAGCGCCTGGTCGTGCATGTTGAAGCGCGGATCGAAGCCTTCGGCCATCAGATCGGCATGGGTCACGGTATTGGCGGCATCCGTTGCGGTGATGGCTTCGCCGATGCGTCTGGCGATGGCATGGGTCAACGCGGCGGATTCAGGATGGGCGGTAACGATGAGGGTGTGCATGGGGGATGTCCGGAATTCACTACCTACCAATAGTAGGTAATGGCACCCGGGACACCAGCGCCATGCGTGGGACGCTGTTTCCGCATCCGCCGTATAGTGCGGCGGTTCCCGCTGAGATACCCGACGATGCACCGATACCTGCTCGCCCTTCTGCTGGCCCTGCCGATGGCAATGGCCGTTGCGCCAGTGCTGGCCGGTGAGCTCAGTCCGGAAGACTCAGCCGCATTGCGCCATGACGTGCAGGCAATGATGGGCGCATTCGCCCGCGGCGATGCCGAGTTGATCATCGCCCGAACCCATCCCAGCCTGAAGCGCCTGGCCGGGGGCGATGAGGCCTATGCGCGTATGACTCGCGACACCCTGAAAGAGCTGCGCAAGGCCGGGGTCACCATCATCAGCGACGAGGCCGGCGTGCCGGGCCACACCTATGCAGCCGGTGATGAGGAAGTCTGCTTCGTGCCACGCCAGTCGCTGCTGCGCGTGCGCGAGGCGCCGATGCGCAGCACCTCGTTCATGCTCGCCGTGCGCGGCGTCGGCACAGCCCAATGGAGTTTCATTGACGGTGCTGCGTTGCTGGACAATCCCGCGCTGCTGCGGCAACTGCTGCCAGCGTTGGAGCCTGGGGTGACGCTGCCCAAGGGTGGGATGGAAGCGCTGTAATCGCAGGCGCATCCATCCACGCATGGCGTGGATCTACTATCCCTGCTGGTCTGGGACTGCACCGGGATTCCGCTCAACGGAACAGCGCGTTCAACACGGCCCCGGAAGCCGCCGGCTGCAGTCCGTCGAAGCGTCCGTCCTGCACGATCGGCTGTGTCGCCTGCATCAGTCCGCCCCATGCAGCACGGGCCAATGCGCCGCCCAGGCTGACGCGGCGGACGCCGAGTGCAGCAATGTCCTGCAGGCTCAGCGGTGTCGGCCCACCGACCAGCAGGTTCACCGGCTTCGACCCTGCGGCGGCAACCACCGCGCTGATCTGTTCGCGCGTGCTGATGCCCGGTGCATACAGCACATCGGCGCCGGCCTCGGCATAGGCGCGCAGGCGCTGCAGGGTGTCCGGCAGATCCGGCACGCCGACGAAGAAGTTCTCGGCACGGCCAACCAGCAGCACGTCGCCGCCCGCGCGGTCGATGGCTGCACGGGCAGCGCGCAGGCGCTCCACCGCCTGATCGATCGGACGCAGCGGTGCATCGGCGACGCCGCTGGCATCCTCGATCGACAACGCCGCGATGCCGGTGTCGATCGCCGCGGCCACCGCCTCCTGCACCTTCTGCGGCGTTTCACCGAAGCCATCGCCGAAATCGGCGTTCAACGGCAGCGGCGTCGCTGCCGCCATCAGGCGCAGATGGTCCAGCGTGGCCTGCAGCGAAACCGCTCCGTCCGGCCGCCCTTCGCTCCAGGCACAACCGGCACTGGTCGTGGCCAGTGCCTGGAAGCCCTGCCGCTGCAGGTAGCGCGCACTGCCTACGTCCCATGGATTGGGCAGTACGAAGCACCCTGCTGCATGCAGCTGGCGGAAGGCCGCGCGCTTGCGTTGGGTATCGGCATCGGGCGAGGTCATGGCGGGCTCCGGGGCGGCAGACCTGCACCCTAGCCCGCCCTGCAGCCGGGCTCAACGACGACGGCGCAAACCTGCATGAGGTGATGCCACCTGCTTATTGGACGCTGTGGATGCAGGTGCCCGAGCGTGCTTGCCTGCCCACACGATGCCGCCACGGAGCCCTTCATGCACCCGGACCCGCTGATCTTGATCGACGCCGGCGACGATGACGCCCACTGGGCCGACCTGCTTTCGCCCACACGCCGCCGCCTGATCGCATCGGCCGGTCTGGCCGCCGGCGGCCTGGCCAGTGCGTCGACCGCCGCCGCAGCCCCGCGCGGCGAAAGCACGGTGAACACCACCGAACCCGGGCGCCCCGGCTTCCGTGCCATCGTCCCGCCGCCGGTGAAGGGCAGCAGCCCCTGGGGCCAGGTCACCGCCAGCGAACCGACCCCGCGCCCAGCCAGCGTGCGTCCCGGGGAGGCCACCCTGCCCGCGACCCCACGTGCCTACACCGACATCAAGAGCTATCACGCGCATATCTACTTCGACGAGGACAGTTTCGAGAAAGCTGCGCTGCTGCGGCGCTGGGCGGCCGAGCGCTTCCCGGTGGAGCTGGGCAACTGGAACCTGGAACCACGCGGACCGCACGTCACCCCGTCGTTCTATTTCGGCTTCACCAACGACCTGCTGCCGGTGCTGGTGCCCTGGCTGCAGCTCAACAGCCTGGGCCTGACCATCCTGATCCACCCCAATACCGGTGATGGCCGCGCCGACCATCTGTATTACGCGTTGTGGGTGAACCGCGCGCAGCCGGTGAACGCCTACAACTGGCCGGCACCGAAGCCGGGGGAACGGGAGCCCTTGGAGGAGGTGTTCCCGAACGTGGTGCCGACGGTGCCGCTGGAGACGTGAGCGGGTGCGTGGCGAGGGCGGTGGGTGGCGTGCAGCGCACCTTGGGCTGCCCCTCGGTGGGTGCGTAGCCTGCTGCGCACCGAACTTCCTTCATCCACGCATGGCGTGGATCTACCGCATCACAGCCCGTTGCGGCATCGGACATCGCCCGGCCTGCCGCCATCGTCGGCCTACGTGCACGCATCCCCCAGCTGCACGGCGTTCAGCGCGCCTTGATCCAGCGCCCGCCATACGGCCGCAAGCCCTCCGGGGAATTTCAAACAAACGATTGAAACGCTGCAAACTTCGCCGAACTGGACAGCATCCGCCGGTTCCGCCAGACTGCCGCCCTTTCCCGTCTTCCGGATCCCATGGCGAAGCTGCTGGTCCTGCACGGCCCCAACCTCAACCTGCTCGGCACCCGCGAGCCGGAGGTCTACGGCCACACCACGCTGGCCGACATCGACCAGGCGCTGGCCGCCCAGGCCTCGGCTGCCGGGCACGCGGTGGAGAGCCTGCAGTCCAATGCCGAGCACGTGCTGGTGGACCGCGTGCAGGCCGCACGCGACGACGGAACCGCTTTCATCCTGATCAACCCCGCCGCCTTCACCCACACCTCGGTCGCCCTGCGCGATGCGCTGGCGGCGGTGGCGGTGCCGTTCATCGAGATCCACCTGTCCAACCCGCATACCCGCGAACCGTTCCGCCAGCACAGCTACTTCAGTGACAAGGCCGTGGGCGTGGTCTGCGGTTTCGGCGCCGACAGCTACCGCTACGCGATGGACGCGGCGCTGCTGCGCGTGCAGGCGGCCCGCGCGTGAAGATGCTCCCAAGAGTGCTTGCCTGCATCGTGCTGTGGGCCGGCGTGTGCGGCGCCAGCATCGCCGCCGAGCGCGCGGCCGCCGGCATTGACTGCGCGCAGGCGACCGGCGGCTACGAGCGCGACATGTGCGATTCCGATCGCCTGGATGACGCCGACAGCGCATTGAACGCCGTTTACGTCCAGGCGCGCGGCGAACTGAAGGCGCAGGCCGCCGATGGCAGCTGCAGCCGCTGCGCAGCGGCCGAACAGCAGCTGGTGAAGGCCCAGCGCATCTGGATAACCCTGCGCGATGCAGACTGCGAGGCAGTCTACGCCTTCAATGCAGACGGCACCTCGCGCAACCCTGCGAAGATGCAGTGCCTGATCACCCAGACGCGCGACCGTACGCGGCAGCTGCGCGAGTTCTACGAACTGCTTTGACCCGAGCGCGATGCGCTTCCCACCACACTGACATCAAGAGCAAAGAGGCCACCATGGATCTCCGCAAAATCAAGAAGCTGATCGACCTGCTGGAAGAGTCGAACCTGGCTGAAATCGAAATCAAGGAAGGCGAAGAGTCGGTGCGCCTGTCGCGCGCCCCGGTGGCCGGCTATGCCGCCCCGGTCGCCGCCCCGGTGTACGCCGCTCCGGCCGCTCCGGCGCCGCAGGCGATGCCGATGCAGTCGCCGACCGAAGCCTCCACCGGTGGCACCGCCAAGCCGGGCCCGGCGCTGCCGGAAGGCCACGTGCTGCGCTCGCCGATGGTCGGCACCTTCTACGCGTCGTCTGCCCCGGACAAGCCTGCGTTCGTCAGCGTTGGCCAGCAGGTCAAGGAAGGCGAGACCCTGGCCATCATCGAAGCGATGAAGATGTTCAACCCGATCGAAGCCGACAAGTCCGGCACCATCGTCGCCATCCTCGGCGAGAACGGCCAGCCGGTCGAATTCGACCAGCCGCTGTTCGTGATCGGCTGAGGGGCACGCCATGCTCGACAAAGTCGTCATCGCCAACCGAGGGGAAATCGCGCTGCGCATCCTGCGCGCGTGCCACACCCTCGGCATCCGCACGGTGGCCGTGCATTCCACGGTCGACCGCAACCTCAAGCACGTGGCCATGGCCGACGAGTCGGTCTGCATCGGTCCGGCGCCGTCGCCGCAGAGCTACCTCAACATCCCGGCACTGATCGCCGCGGCGGAAGTCACCGACGCCCAGGCCATCCACCCGGGCTACGGCTTCCTGTCGGAGAACGCCGACTTCGCCGAGCGCGTGGAAGAGTCCGGTTTCATCTTCATCGGCCCCAAGGCCGACACCATCCGCATGATGGGTGACAAGGTCGAAGCCATCCGCGCGATGAAGTCCGCCGGCGTGCCGTGCGTGCCCGGCTCGGGCGGCCCGCTGGGCGAAGACATCGTCGCCAACACCAAGATCGCCCGTGAGATCGGCTACCCGGTCATCATCAAGGCGGCCGGTGGTGGCGGTGGCCGCGGCATGCGCGTGGTGCACGCCGAAGCCTCGCTGAAGACCTCGATCGAAACCACCAAGAGCGAGGCCAAGGCCGCGTTCGGCAATGGCGAGGTCTACATGGAGAAGTTCCTGGAGAACCCGCGCCACGTGGAAATCCAGGTACTGGCCGACGGCCAGGGCAACGCCATCCACCTGGGCGAGCGTGACTGCTCGATGCAGCGCCGCCACCAGAAGGTGGTGGAAGAAGCGCCGGCACCGGGCATCACTGCCGAGCAGCGCGAGCAGATCGGCAAGGTCTGCACCGAAGCCTGCGTACGCATCGGCTACCGTGGTGCCGGCACGTTCGAGTTCCTGTACGAGGACGGCCGCTTCTACTTCATCGAAATGAACACCCGCATCCAGGTGGAACATCCGGTTACCGAAATGGTCACCGGCATCGACCTGGTGGCCGAGCAGCTGAAGATCGCCGCCGGCCAGAAGCTGTCGATCAAGCAGAGCGACGTGGTGCTGACCGGCCATGCCATCGAGTGCCGCATCAACGCCGAAGATGCTGAAACCTTCGTGCCGAGCCCGGGCACCATCACCGGCTTCCATCCGCCGGGCGGCCCCGGCGTGCGCGTGGACACCCACATCTACAGTGGCTACCGCGTGCCGTCGAACTACGACTCGATGATCGGCAAGCTGATCGTGCACGGCCCGGACCGCGAAACCGCCATTGCCCGCATGCGCGTGGCACTGAGCGAAATGGTGGTCGATGGCATCAAGACCAACGTCGCCCTGCAGCAGCGGATCATGCGCGACAAGGGCTTCCAGGCCGGTGGCCAGAACATCCACTACCTGGAAAAGCGCCTGGCCGAACGCAAGAACAAGCCGATCGCGCTGACCTGATCGGCGCCACGTGCTGGACATGAAAAGGGCGGGGATATCCCCGCCCTTTTCTGTTGCTGCAGCGCCGAGCCCATGCTCGGCTTGCCGGAAAGCTCAGCCGAGCGTGGGCTCGGCGCTACAGCAGGCGCATCAGCGCTTGTCGGCAGCTTCGGCCGGAATCTGCGAGTTCGCCAGCGGACGCACGCCATTGGGCGACGTCGGGTCGACGATCACCATGGTCTCGGTCGAACCATCCGGCCACACCACCTGGAAGGTGCTGCCCGCCGGCAGCGACGCGAACGGCATGCCGCTCTGCGCGCGATAGACCGCGGCCACCTGGCTGGCACCGGCACGGCGCACGTCTTCCTGCGCCTTCACCGTGGTCAGTTCCACCTTCGACAGATGCCGGTAGCGATCTTCATAGGTATCGATCATCAACAGGCCAACCGCGCCGGCCGAGTAGGCCACGAACAGGGCCACCCAGAACCAGAACTTGGCCCCGTGCAGGAATCGGCGGTAGTTCATTGCTCGTTCCTCTTTCCAACCAATCGCTTGATCCATTCCTTCATCTTCCCAGCGCCCTGCCGCGATACCGCAGCGTCATACACGAAATCCCGGAAATCCTGCGTACCATCCTGCGAACAGATCCCTCCGTTCGCACAAAAACTGTTGACCAGCACACTGTCTGCCCCACACGGTAGACCGAGTTCGCAGGCCGCAAGCCGCCATGCGAGTTCACTGAGCTGCTCGCCCGCCACCAGGCCGTTGAGCGCGCGGTCACCCGAGGCGCGCACGCCCATGCCCGGTGCGATCGCCATGAAGGCCTCCGGGTCGCGCGAGGTGCGCACCCGTTCAACCAGGTCACGGCGGTACTCGGGGCTGTCCTGCAGCGGTTCGCCCTCGGCGAACAACGCAGCCTCAGCAGCCAGATTGCCTTGTGCGGCCGCCTTGCGACGTTCGGACAGCACCAAGGCCGTGCCCAGCTTGTCGCCCGGCACGAAACCACCACAACGCTGCGCGACGCGTTCGCGCGCCTGCACCATCGCCGGTGCGGCGGTCAGGCCCAGCCCGGCCAGCACGTTGTTGTCCAAGCGGTAGCCACCCGGATCGACCGCGTACTGCGCGCAGTAGTCATAGACACGGCTGAGCATCCAGCGCGCCTCGTGGTTGCCTTCGTCCGCCTGGGCACGCAACCGCTGAGCATAGGCATACAGGTCGGTGGCGTCTTCGATATCGGCGCGGAGATCCAGGGGCAGCCCGGACGGCAATGCGTTGCCACGCTCGAAGGGTGCCAGGCGGCGCGCGAGCGCCTCCGGCATCACCGGCAGCGGCGCCGCACTGTCAGCGGCCGCGACCGCACCTGCCAGATCCACCGACGCTACCGAAGACGTCGCAGCATGGCCGCTGGCCCGATAACCGGCCACGCCCAGCACGGCCACAGCCGGCAGTACGAGCAACCAGGTTTTCAGGGTCGGAGCGAAGGCCATCGGCGGCGGTAGGCGATGCGGCGCATAGGAAAGCACGAAGTTTAGCAAGGCCCGACGGGCCTGTCTGAACGGGCTTCGTTCATCTCGGAGCGGCATCTCAGGCAATACGGAGACGCCCCGATGGTCTAGCATGGCCCCCTTTCCTGCGATTGCCCCCAACCACCATGCCGTTCCTGGAACTGACCCTGCGCTGCACCGAAGCCACCCAGCCCCGCTATGAAAATGCGCTGGAGGACGTTGGTGCACTGGCCGTGACCCTGCTCGATGCCGAGGCCGATACCAGCAACGAACAGGCCATTCTCGAACCGGGCGTGGGCGAGACCCCGCTGTGGGACACGCTGGTGCTGAGCGCGCTGTTCCCCGCCGACAGCAACGCGCTGTTGCTGCTGGCCGCACTGGAATCCTTCGATCCGGAGCTGGACTGGAGCAGCGGCAGCTTCCGCGCGGTCGAGGATGAAGACTGGGAACGTGCCTGGCTCGACCAGTTCCAGCCGATGGACTTCGGCAGCCGTACCTGGATCGTGCCGTGGAACCATGAACTGCCCGATGCCGCACAGGCCGCCGATGCCGCCGTGGTGCGGTTGGACCCGGGCCTGGCGTTCGGTTCGGGCACCCACCCGACCACCGCACTGTGCCTGCGCTGGCTGGACCAGTTGGCGGTCGATGGCCTGCTGCAGGGCCAGCGCGTGCTCGACTTCGGTTGCGGCTCGGGCATCCTCGCACTGGCCGCGCTGAAGCTGGGCGCCGCCGAAGCCATCGGCGTGGACAACGATCCGCAGGCCCTGGTCGCCACCGCCGACAATGCCGAGCGCAACGGCGAGCAGGCCCGCATGCATGTGTACCTGCCGCAGGACGAAGCGGTCGCGACCTATCCGATCGTGGTCGCCAACATCCTCGCCTCGGCGCTGGATGCGCTGGCCGAACTGCTGGCTGCGCGCGTTGCTGCCGGTGGCCGCATCGCCCTGTCCGGCATCCTGCATGGCCAGGAAGGCGAACTGCTGCAGCGCTATGCAGCATGGTTCGACGATCTGCAGGCCACCCAGGATGGCGACTGGATGCGCATCACCGGCGTGCGCCGCGCCTGATCGTGGTTGAATGACCGCTGGATCCGAGCCCGCGCCCTGAGCATGTCCGAGCCGAACCCACCGCGCCGTCCCCTGGCCACCTTCCTGCGCACGACGCCGGAGGGTGAACCTGCGCCTGCGACCGATGCGCGCATGCAGGACGAAGCCCGGCACGCAGCGCCTGTGGAGCAGATGCAGGCCGAGCCCATCGACCTGGCACGCCCACCGGCGACAGAGATGCGACACGACGATGACGTTGTCATCGTTGATGAAGCAGCGGCCATCGAACCGGCGCCGGTCGCGGTGCAGGCAACGGCGGTCGCCAGTGATGCCCCCAGCTTCCTCGGCAGCGCGCGCACGCGCACGCTGCCAACACCCCGCTGGCACTGGCTGCTGGTCGCCGGGCTGGCATTGCTGCTGGTACTGCAGAGCGTGCTGGCCGACCGCGCGCGGCTGGCCGCCGACGCCGGCAACCGCGCATGGCTGGGCACGCTGTGCGGCGTGCTGCGCTGCAGCCTGCCTGCCTGGCACGAGCCCACTGCGTTCACCATGACCAGCCGCGAGATCCGCCCCCTGCCGGGCCAGGCCGGTGTGCTGCAGGTGCAGGCCAGCATCCGCAACGATGCGCGCTGGGCACAGGCGTGGCCGGACCTGCGGTTGTCATTGTCCGATGCCGATGGCCGGGTGATCGGCAGCGGCGTGTTCACGCCCGCGCAGTACCTGGGCGAGAACCCCGGTGCAGCCCTGCTGGAACCGGGCCAGAGCGCGCGCGTCGCCTTCCGGTTGCAGGAGCCCGCTGCGTCCACCGTCGCATTCACCTTCGACTTCCTCTGACCGGGGAGAGGCGACCAGCCGTGGCAGGCCGGGCACGCTCGCGCTAGACTGGCCGCCACCACCTCGTCCGGCCGCGCGCTCCGCGCGCACGGGCCAACCGAATCGGGAACCCCCTTGAACGCTGTCCTTTCTCGTCCTGACAACAGTCGTGGCGCTCCCCGGCCACCGCTGCGTGAACACGTCGCCCAGTCCGTGCGCCGCTACCTGCGTGACCTTGATGGCTGCGATGCGGACGATGTCTACGAGATCGTGCTGCGCGAGATGGAGATTCCGCTGTTCGTGGAAGTGCTCAACCACTGCGAAGGCAACCAGAGCCGCGCCGCCGCGATGCTGGGCATCCACCGTGCCACCCTGCGCAAGAAGCTGAAGGAATACGGCATCAGCGCGTAAGCGCGCACCAGGGTAGTGCCGGCCGCTGGCCGGCAACCCCATGAACGATGGCAGGATGTTGCAGTTGCCGACCAGCGGCCGGCACTACCGGTAGATCAACGCCATGCGTGGATGAAGGCCCGGCAGAGTAAACCGCCCCCGCCCGCCAGTAGATCCACGCCATGCGTGGATGGAAGCCGGCAGAATCAACCGCCGCCGCCCGCCTTCCAGTAATACCGCACCACGTGGAAGAACACCGGCGCGGCGAAGCACACCGAGTCCAGCCGGTCGAGCATGCCGCCATGGCCCTCGATCATGTGGCCCCAGTCCTTGATGCCACGATCACGCTTGATCGCCGACATCACCAGGCCGCCCCAGAACCCCATCAGGTTGATCAGCAGCGACAGGCCGAACGCCTGCAGCGGTGTGAACGGGGTGATCCACCATAGTGCCGCGCCCAGCGCGCTGGCACTCAGCACGCCGCCCACGAAGCCCTCCACCGTCTTCGACGGCGACAGCTTCGGCGCAATCAGATGCCTGCCCAGCAGCTTGCCCCAGATGTACTGCAGCACGTCCGAAGACTGCACCACGATCACCAGGAAGGCGAACAGCAGCACGTTGCGCGCCGGGTCATGGCCGGGCACGTGCAGGTTCAGCAGCAGCGGCACATGCGAGATGCAGAACACGCAGATCATCAACCCCCACTGCACCTTCGCGGTCCGCTCCAGGTAGTGCGTGGTATCACCGCCAATGGTCGACAGGATCGGCAGGAACAGGAACGCATAGACCGGAATCAGCAGCGTGTACATGCCGTACCAGTCGATCCAGACCAGGTAGTACTGCCACGGCAGCACGATGTAGAACGCGGCCAGCAGCGCGTAGTAGTCGCCCGAGCGGGTCGGCGCCAGGGTGATGAACTCGCGCAGTGCGAACAGCGAGATGATCGCGAACAGCACGATCACCCCGGCACGACCGAAGAACAGCGCCAGCCCGACCACGATCGCCATCACCCACCACGCGCGGATGCGCGAGACCAGGTTGGCGATCACCGCGCTGGGCTGCCCACGCTGGCGCCAGCGCAATGTCTCGGCCACCAGCGTGGCCAGCACCAGCACCGCACCCACGCCAGCAAACAGCAGGCCGGTCTGCTGACCGACACTCTGCGTGGCCAGGTCGCCGGACACATCGATCAGGAAGCTCATGCCCTGCCCCCGTTCGGCGCCAGGTCCAGCAGCGCCTGCCGGCTGCGGGCCAGGAAGGCGGCCTTGTCCTCGTCGGCCTGCAGCCGCAGCGGCGTACCGAAGGTGGCCGTGCACAGCAGCGGCAGCGGCAGGAACCGGCCCTTGGGCATCACCCGCTTCAGGTTGTCGATCCACACCGGTACGAATTCCAGCTCCGGGCGTTGCCGTGCCAGGTGATAGATGCCGCTCTTGAACGGCAGCAGCGGCTCTTCGCCCACGTTGCGGGTACCTTCCGGAAACAGAATCAGCGAGCAGTCTTCGTCCACCGCGTCACGCAGGGCCTGCAGTGGATCCTGCTGGCGATGGCCGGCCTCGCGCTCGACCAGCACGCCGTTGAACACCGCATCGATCAGGTAGCGACGCAGGCCATCGCGCTGCCAGTATTCGGCCGCGGCCACCGGGCGCACCTGGCGCCGCAGTGCCGGTGGCATCGACGACCAGATCAGCACGAAGTCACCATGGCTGGCGTGGTTGCCGTAATACACGCGCCGTTCGCTGGACGGCGCACAGCCGATCCACAGCGCGCGGGCGCCGGTCACTACATGGATCGCGCCACTGCAGGCGCGCGCAATCAATTCAGCGAACATCGGTCCCTCCCGTTCACGTCTGCGGCCACAACACGGCCAGCACCAGCAGTGCGAACTGCACTGCGGTCAGCAGGTACTGGCGCAGCAGCAGGCGACGCATGCCGGCCCAGCGCGCATCCCAGCCGCGCAGCGGCGCGTCGGGCTGCATGCGGCGCAGGCCACTGGCGTGCAGCAGCTGGTCGGTGCGGCGCGCGGCGGCGTCACCCTCCAGGCCTTCATCGCGCAGCAGCTGCAGCAGGCTGGCATCCAGCGCCACCCGCCACGCGTGGTAGATCTGTGCGATGCCCGCGGCAACACTGAGCAGCAACAGGCCGGCGGCAATCATCGCCAGGCCCGGTTCGGTGCCGAGCAGCAGCAACGCCACCAGCAACAGGCCCAGCGACAGCAGCGCCGGCCAACGCCCCTGCCTCAGCAGCAACTGCATGGTCGCCAGATCGGGAACCGTACTCATGCGCGCACTCCCGCTGCAGCAGTGATGGCTTGCAGATGCGCCGTGCCCAGCACGATGCCGGGGCGTGCAGCGCGCACGATCGCCACCGCTGCTTCGGCATCGTCCGCACGGCCACTGCGCAGCAGCCAGGTCGCCACGCTGGCGGCGCTGCGCGAATAGCCCAGTGCGCAGCACACCAGCAACGGTCCGTGCGCACGCAGCCGCTCGATGGCCTCGGCCGCCTCGCGCAACTGGTGCGGCGTGGGCACCACCAGGTCCAGCATCGGCACGCTGGCATACGCCGCGCCCGGTGCACGACAGGACAGTTCGGCACAGGCATCGACCACGCCGACCAAGGGTGCCGGCAATGCAGCGCAGGGAACACGCCCCAGCCATACACCGTCCATCACCGGCACCGGCTGCGGCGCGCGGCGCGTCCACAGCCGCGAATTGATCCAGGCCGCACCCAGGTACGGCGCCAGCAACCAGCGTGCCGCCATGGTCAGGCGACCATCGGCACGCTTCTGGAACACCGCCGTACCGAGCCCCGCATACGCCAACGCCACCAGCAGCAGCGATACCACCGGCCACAGCAGCCACAACGCCGCGCCACGCAGAAGCACCACCGGCACCAGCAATGCAGCGGCCCCCAGCAGGTACAGCGCTGCCAGGCGCCAACGTTTGGCGTCACGCGCGGTGCGCCAGGCACGCAAGGGTGGCGTGCCCTGCTCCGGCCACAGCCAGACACACAGCCAACCGGCCAGCAGGCCGGTCGGGATATCGATGAAATGATGCTGGAATGTGGTCAGCACCGAGACGCCGATCAGCAGCGCCCACACATGCAGTACCCAACGCCACGCCCCATGCAGGTACTGCGCGAATTTCACCCACAGCACGATCAGCAACACGATGTGCAGTGATGGCGCCTGGTTGAACGGCTTGTCGAAGCCCAGCAGCACATCGAACAACCAACCGAACACACCGCCGATCTCCGGCCGCTCGAAACTGAAGCGCAGTGGCCACAGCAGGAAGCAGGTCACCGCGATCAACTGTGCACTGAACAACCGCAACGCATGCCGGTCCAGCTCCAACCGTTGCCGGCACAGGAAGAAGGAAACCGCATAGAACAGATCGATCGACCAGTACGGCACGATCGTCCACGGTACGAACGGAATCTGCGTTTCCCATCCGAACGCCATCACCGGCAGTTCGGCATGGCGGCCGGCCATCCAGTTGGCGAAGCCATAGCTGGCGAAGAAAAATGGGCCCAGCAGGGCCAGCCACAACAGGGCGCGCCGCCAGGGGCGCCCCTCTGCGGCCAGCGGGGATGCGGCGAGCGTCGCCATCACGCGGTCCGGCGCGCCAGCGACACCGTGAAGATGCCGAAGTCGTCGATACGCTGCGCCACCTTCTCGAACCCGGCCAGGCGCACCAGCTCGTCCATTTCCTGCTGGGTACGGCGGCGCATCACCCACGCGGCGCCGCCACGGTGGCTGGTCAGTGCGCGTGCGATGAACTCCAGCTGCGGGTGCCACGGCTGGCCGGTATAGGCCAGGTAGCCGCCCGCCGGCACCGTCGCAGCAATGCCCTGCAGCGAGCGCAGCACCGCATCGTTGTCGGGGAACAGTTCGTACAGGCCCGATACCACGGCCAGCGTCGGTGCTGGATCGACCTTGGCCAGCTGTGCCGGGTCGAACGCATCACCCTGCTCGAAGCGCGCGATGTCGGCCGCCCCCAGGCGCTCGATCAAGGCCTGACCCTGGGTGACGTTCAGATCACTGAAGTCGCGCAGCACGATGCGCTCGGCGCGCTGTTCGCCCTGGCCCAGCGCTTCCAGCACGTAGCGGCCATGGCCGGCAGCCACGTCCAGCACGCGCACCGGCGTGCCCTGCCCGCGCAGGCGCTGGGCAGCGTCGCGCAGCAGTTCCTGCAGGTGCTGGCCGCGAATGCGGATGCCGCGCCAGCCGATCGCATCCAGATAGTTGCGATCGACCATGCGCCCCAACGGGCCCTTGCCGCGCGCCTCATCGCGATAGATGTAGTCGAGCGTGCTGCCCGAATCGAATCCGGTCTGCAGACCCAGCGCGATGCCTTCGGACAACGTTCCGCCGAAGCGCAGGCCGCCACGTACCACGCGCCAGCGCAGGTCGGCCAGGCCGTTGCGTTCCGGTGGCCAGGCCAGGATCTCCGATTCCTCGAAGGTCGGCCCATGGCGATGCGCGTCGCGCCGTGACAGCTCGCGCAGCGGCTCGGCAAAACGCGCCTGGATGAAGCTGCGGATGCGCGCCAGTGCCGGCGCGCGATCACGTTCGCCCAGCGTGTCATGGAAGAAGCCCGGTAGGTGCACGCGCTCCTTGATCGGGCTGGACAGGCGCTCGTAGAAGCGGTCCTGCGGGCCACGGTGCACGACGAAATCCGAGCCGGACACCAGCAGCTGCACCGGTACACTGATCGCCTGCGCATCGGCCACGATGCGGTCGGCCGCCTCGTACAGGCCCAGCAGCACGCGCACCGAGATCGGCCGGGTGATCAGCGGGTCGGTACGATAGCTTTCCACCCGCGCCGGGTCATGGGTCAGCCACTGCGGCTTGACGTAGCTGTTGACGAAGAAATTGCCGCGCAGCTTCTGCATCAGCGCCAGGCCCGGGCGTGCGAACGGCACGTACAGCTTCACCTTGAACGCCGGCGAAGCCATCACCAGCGCGCGCAGGCGTGGTGCATAGTCGTGCACCCAGGTGGCGGCGACCACCGCCCCCACGCTCTGTGCGATCACCACGATGTCCTGCACCGCGATACCGTGCTCGGCACCGATGTGGGCGATGAAGCTGTCCAGATCACGCACCAGCGCCGGGAAGCCCGGTGCATCGCCACGCGTACCCGGCGAACGGCCATTGCCGCGCGCATCCCAGGCGAAGAAGGCGGTGTCGGGCAGGTCCAGCTCATCGACCAGGTGGGTGACCCGCCCGGAGTGCTCGTGGCCGCGGTGCAGCAGCACGATGGCCTTGGTGGCCGGCGTTGCAGTGGTGCCCGCCCAGTACCGGTAGAACAGCGGTACCTGGTCGAAGCTGTGGAATTCCCGTTCCTGCGCCTGACGCATGCAATCTCCTGATTGTCTTTTTGTATCTGCTTGATTAATTCGGCGAAACCGCCGCTTCCCGCAGTCCGCGACGGACGCGATTGATCATCGTCAGCACGCACAGCACCGCCATGGCCGCGGCCACGCCAGTGACAGTCATCGCAGCCCCCCAGCCGAACGCCAACAGCAGGCCCAGCACGCCGATGACGAACGCGCGGTCGCTCTTGCCCATCGGGCCGTCATAGCGGCGGCTGGCACCGACCATCAGCCCCAGCACCCCGGTGTACTCGCTCAGGGCCGCCGTCCAGGCCAGCAGCCACAGCGCTTCCGGGCGCACGCCCGGCACGCTGAGCAGGCTCAGGTACAGCGCCGCGTCGGCGATCACATCGCACAGCTCGTTCAGATAGGCGCCCAGCCTCGACTGCTGGCCGAACTCGCGGGCCAGCATGCCATCCACCGCGTTGAGCGCCATGCGCAGCAGCATCCACAGCGGCAGCAGCAGGTACAGCAGGGGCTGGGCAGGCGCGCAGCACCACACGGCAACGGCCACCAGCAGCGAAACCACGGCGGCGGCCACGGTCACCGCGTTGGCGGTGATCCCCATGCGGTACAGGCCGCGTACGGCCGGACGCAACAGGTCCTGGAAACGTCCTTTCAGTGCATAGATCGACACGATCTGTATCCGCTGGTCCTTGGCAGTGCGGCCACAGCCTACCCCATCAAATACGGGTACCGGCAAGTTCCGCCGGGCCCAGCCAGTCCTGCCATGGCAGCTGCGGATCGATATGGCGGCGCAACCAGACCGCGTCATGGCTACGCTGCATGGCATTGCGCACCGCCTGCACGGCCCGCTCCCGCGCCCCAGCATCGGCGAACCCCGCCTGCAGCGCCAGCAGCCGGTACACACCGCCGGGCGAGCGCTGGAAGTGGATGATGCCGCCGGCGGGCAGCACGATGGCGCCCTCATCCAGGCCATCGGCGTACAGATACAGCTCGAACGGGTCCAGCCAGTACTGCGCATGCATCACCTGCAGCAGTTCGGCCACGCTCGGTGCGCGCCGGTAGGGCGCGATGGCATCGCCATACCAGCACTTGTCGTCGTCCAGGTAGACCTTGAACTCCAGCCGCCGCCAGCGCCGGCGTTCACGGCGCTGCACCTCCCAGGACAGGATCTCGGCCTGCTCACCCCAGCGCTCGGCGGCTTCAGCCTGCAGCGTCGGTACATCGGCCGAGGCGCACCAGGCCGCGGCCTGGCCACAACGCGCGTGGCGCACATAGCGGGCCAGGAACAGCAGCGCCCCTTCGGCATCGAGGGCGGCCTGCAGGCGCTTGGCGACGGTCATGGGGCGGCATCCTGCACACGGGGGACAGGCGGCACCGTGCCGTGCCCGGCGATGGCTGACAAGCCCGCCAATCGTGCCCATCACGGTCAAGCCGGCCTTGAACGCGGCGAATCTGCTCCTGCGGCACCCGCCACCGGCCCCCACCGCCTACAATATCGGCCCCGCTCCGCTGCCGATTCTGTCCCATGACTGCCGATCTGTTGCCCGTCCGCCGGGCCCTCCTCTCCGTTTCCGACAAGACCGGCCTGGTCGAGCTGGCCACTGCGCTGGCCGCACGTGGCGTGGAACTGCTGTCCACCGGCGGCACCGCAAAAGCCATTCGCGACATGGGCCTGGCCGTGAAGGACGTCGCCGACGTCACCGGTTTCCCGGAGATGATGGACGGCCGGGTCAAGACCCTGCACCCGATGGTGCACGGCGGCCTGCTGGGCCGTTCCGGCCTGGATGATGCGGTGATGGCCGAGCACGGCATCGGCGCCATCGACCTGCTGGTGCTGAACCTGTACCCGTTCGAATCGGTCACCGCCAAGGCCGACTGCACCCTCGCCGACGCGGTCGAGAACATCGACATCGGCGGCCCGGCGATGCTGCGTTCGGCAGCCAAGAACTTCGCCCGCGTGGCGGTGGCTACCGATCCGTCGCAGTACGCCGAGCTGCTGGCTTCGCTGGAGGCCAACAACGGCCAGCTGTCGGCTGCCACCCGCTTCGCGTTCTCGGTGGCCGCGTTCAACCGCGTCGCCCAGTACGACGCCGCGATCAGCAACTACCTGTCGGCGGTCACCGCCACCCACGCTGCGGTGCCGGCGCGTACCGAGTACCCGGCACAGATGAACTCCACCTTCGTGAAGGTGATGGACCTGCGCTACGGCGAGAACCCGCACCAGAGCGGCGCGTTCTACCGCGACCTGTACCCGGTGCCGGGCACGCTGGCCACCTTCCAGCAGCTGCAGGGCAAGGAACTGAGCTACAACAACCTGGCCGATGCCGACGCGGCGTGGGAATGCGTGCGCCAGTTCGATGCGCCGGCCTGCGTCATCGTCAAGCACGCCAACCCGTGCGGCGTGGCCGTCGGTGCCGGCAACGGCGATGCCTACGAGCTGGCCTACGCCACCGACCCGACCAGCGCCTTCGGCGGCATCATTGCCTTCAACAAACCGCTGGACGCCGCCACCGCCAAGGTGATTCTGGACCGCCAGTTCGTCGAAGTGCTGATCGCCCCGGACTACGAGCCGGCCGCGCTGGAATACGCGCAGAAGAAGGCCAACGTGCGCGTGCTGCGCATCCCGCACGGCGATGGCCTGAACAACTTCGACAGCAAGCGCGTCGGCTCGGGCCTGCTGCTGCAGTCCTCGGACAACCGCGGCATGACCCGCGACGAACTGAAGGTGGTCAGCAAGCTGGCGCCGACCGACAAGCAGTTCACCGACCTGCTGTTCGCCTGGAAGGTGGCCAAGTTCGTGAAGTCCAACGCGATCGTCTATGCCAAGGACAACCGCACCATTGGTGTCGGCGCCGGCCAGATGAGCCGCGTGTACTCGGCCCGCATCGCTGGCATCAAGGCCGCCGATGCGAACCTGGTGGTCGAGGGCTCGGTGATGGCCTCCGACGCGTTCTTCCCGTTCCGCGACGGCATCGATGCCGCTGCCGCCGCCGGCATCAAGGCGGTCATCCAGCCGGGCGGTTCGATGCGCGATGCCGAAGTGATCGCCGCCGCCGATGAACATGGCCTGGCCATGGTGTTCACCGGCGTGCGCCACTTCCGCCACTGATCCGCTCACGAGGTATCCATGGATAATGCAGCATCCAGACTTCTTGACATCCTGTTGCGTGCGAAGCAACTACCCCCATCCAATCCATGCCTGCACAATTGGAAGGTTCTGTTTGGCATTGATCACGATCATGAAGTCCCAGAACACATTGGTGCGTTGCTGTCGCTTTCTGGCGAGGCTGCGCGACAGATCGTGGAGCTTCACCCTGATTGCACCGCAGGCGTCGATCACTGGCGCTCCAGACTGACAGCCGCGATGTCTATGGCAACCCTCCAGTCGTCTTGGAATGACTTTTTCAAGCATGTGGATTCCCATTCCATCACCTACCTGAAAATGCAGGCAAAATTGGTGAATGGCGAACGCCGGACTGCGAAGCTTGACGGGGACCGCCTGGATCACGCCCTGTCCGCTCTGCGGACTTCACTTGATGACATTGTTGCATCAGAGCTCGCGCCAGAAGCGAAGATCATCCTCTTGGAGAGGATTCGGTCTTTGATTGCTGCAATCGAGAACTATGGCATTGTCGGGCAGGAAGCAATATTTGATCTACTTAAGGCAAC
Source organism: Stenotrophomonas sp. 62841_Sma (assembly GCF_056482945.1). Lineage (NCBI taxonomy): Bacteria > Pseudomonadati > Pseudomonadota > Gammaproteobacteria > Lysobacterales > Lysobacteraceae > Stenotrophomonas > Stenotrophomonas sp. 62841_Sma. The sequence goes on from NZ_CM151224.1 coordinate 4,350,971, forward strand.
CGCTTTCGATATAAGCACCCTTAAGGACGCAGGCGAAACTATGCCGAACTCCAATGCGCTGAGGGAAGGCCTTTCGATTCTTGCTGACCTGATGACAGTGGCAAGCAGCATTCCTGCAATTGCCCCTCCGGCGCTCGCTTTGATCGAAAGGATAGTGCAGTAAAGTTCACCGCCGCCGTCTCTGGCAGCCGTGTTGCCAAGCGGCCGGTGGGTATCGACTGACGACCATTGGGAGATTTCACTGCCAATGACAGTATTGGGCAAGGCAGGGACAACGTCATGATCAAAAACCACGGCGAGCTGATCCTTTATCGCACCGAGGATGGTCGGACGGCCATTCATCTGCGTGCCGAAGACGGCACAGTCTGGTTGACACAAGGCCAGCTGGCTGAGCTTTTCGACACCACCAAGCAGAACGTCAGCCTTCACATCCGGAATGTCCTGCAGGATGGCGAACTACAAGCCGACGGAACCGTCAAGGATTACTTGACAGTTCAAACCGAGGGCAAGCGCACAGTCAGCCGATCGATTCAGCTGTATCGATTGGAGATGATCCTGGCGGTCGGCTTCCGCGTCCGGTCGCCCCGAGGGAGCCAGTTCCGCCGATGGGCCAGTGATACCCTGTCCGAGTATCTGGTCAAAGGCTTTCTTCTAGACGACGAGCGGCTCAAAGACGCCGAGCGTGCTGACTACTTCAAGGAACTCCTGCTCCGAATCCGTGACATCCGCAGCACGGAGAAGCGCTTTTATCAGACGTTGCGTGACCTTTTCAAAATCAGCAGCTCCGACTACGACGGCACCGCCTCCACCGCTAGAACGTTCTTCGCCACCATTCAGAACAAGCTGGTCTACGCAGTCACCGGCCGCACCGCCGCCCAACTAATCGTGGAACGCGCATCCCCCGACGCGCCCCACATGGGGCTGACCAACTGGGCAGGCGAAACACCTCGTAAATCGGATGCCGTCATCTCCAAGAACTACCTACTCCAGCCAGAACTTGAACAGCTCAACCGGTTGGTCTCTATGTTTCTGGACTTCGCTGAGGATCGGGCGGAGAGACGAATCGAAACCCGTATGTCGGACTGGATCAAGCAGACCGATCGCTTCCTTGATTTCAATGAACGCGCCATTCTCGACGGCCCCGGGCGAGTATCCAAGCAGCAGATGGAGACCATCATCACAGAACGTTACGCTGCGTTCGAAGCAACACGACGTGCATCCGCAGTGAAGGCATCTGAACACGAAGCTGAGCTTGATATCAGGAAGCTCAATGCAGAGGTAGCGCTCTTGGCTTCCGACAAGAAGCCCATCTGAATGATTTGCTGTTTTCAACCATGTTTGTCTCCCAGGATCTCCTCTCAATGAAAATCCTTGTCATCGGCTCAGGCGGCCGCGAACACGCCCTGGCATGGAAGCTGGCCCAGTCCTCCCGTGTCACCGAAGTGATCGTGGCGCCCGGCAACGCCGGCACCGCCAGCGAAGACAAGTGCCGCAACGTGGCGGTGAAGGTGACCGATATCGACGGCCTGCTGGCGTTGGCGCAGGCCGAAGGCGTGGCGCTGACCGTGGTCGGCCCGGAAGTACCGCTGGTGGCCGGTGTGGTCGACCGCTTCCGCGCCGCCGGCCTGCGTATCTTCGGGCCGACCGCCGCTGCCGCGCAGCTGGAAGGCAGCAAGGCCTACGCCAAGGACTTCCTGGCCCGCCACAACATCCCCACCGCGTTCTACGCCGTGCACACCGAGGTGGACGCCGCGCTGGCCTACATCCGCGAGAAGGGCGCACCGATCGTGGTCAAGGCCGATGGCCTGGCCGCCGGCAAGGGCGTGATCGTGGCGATGACCCAGGTCGAAGCCGAAGACGCTGTGCGTGACATGCTCTCGGGCAACGCCTTCGGCGATGCCGGTGCCCGCGTGGTGATCGAGGAATTCCTCGACGGCGAGGAAGCCAGCTTCATTTCGATGGTAGACGGCGTTCATGCGCTGCCGATGGCCACCTCGCAGGACCACAAGCGCGTCGGCGACGGCGACACCGGCCCGAATACCGGCGGCATGGGCGCCTATTCGCCGGCCCCGGTGGTCACCCCGGAGGTGCACGCCCGCGTGATGCGCGAGGTGGTGAACCCGACCGTGCAGGGCATGATCGCCGACGGCATCCCGTTCACCGGCTTTCTTTACGCCGGCCTGATGATCGATGCCAGCGGCGCGCCGAAGGTGATCGAATTCAACGTGCGCTTCGGCGATCCGGAAACCCAGCCGGTGATGCTGCGCCTGCAGTCGGACCTGGTCGAGCTGGTGGAAGCCGCCATCGATGGCCGGCTGGATCAGGTGGAAGCACACTGGGATCCGCGCCCGTCGCTGGGCGTCGTGCTGGCCGCGAAGCCCTACCCGGAAGCACCGATCACCGGTGACGTGATTTCCGGCCTGGATGATGTGCCGGCCAGTGCCAAGGTGTTCCATGCTGGCACCGCGCTGGATGCACAGGGCCAGGTGGTCAGTGCCGGCGGCCGCGTGCTGTGTGTGGCGGCGCTGGGCGACAGCGTGCGCGACGCGCAGGCCAATGCCTATGCAGGCGTGGCCAAGGTGACCTGGGCCAATGAGTTCCACCGCAACGACATCGGCTGGCGGGCGATCGCACGCGAGGGCTGAGGCCCACGCGATAGCAGAGCAGCCACGCATGGCGTGGCTCTACTGGAATCAGCAGTAGATCCACGCCATGCGTGGATTGAACGCCTCGGAAAAACAAAGGCCCGGCAGAACCGGGCCTTTGCTTTACAGGACTGCTTCGAGTCCCTTCCGATCAATCAGGTTAAGCAACTTCAGTGACGGTCCGCTGGGCTTCTTTTCGCCCTGCTCCCAGCTGCGTACGGTGGAAACGCTGGTATTGAGAACTCCCGCAAAGACCGGCTGACTGAGCTGCAATGACGTACGCAGGGCACGTATCTGGGCACTGCTGTACTCAGGCACCGGCTCAAGGCAAAGCGCTTCGTAGCTGCTCAATCGACGTTTATCGATGAAACCATGCGCGTGCAGACTCACAGCGGCATCATGCACCGCTTCAAGAAGCGCACTTTTCGCGCGCCGTCGCTCAGGGGTCTTCGTCATGGTCGATCTCCTGTAGATCCCCGTACTCCACGGCACGATTCAACTGCGCCGCACTCATTTTCAGGAACTCCGATGCGTACAACTGCAGCGCATCGCGTTCCGCATTCGTGATCGCAGCACGCTCATTCTTCTCGTAGCCGAAAAGTAAGAACCAATGCCCGCCTCGCTGTGTGGCGACGATGATTCGAACGCTCCCACGCTTTCCTCGCCCCGGCAAGGCAACGCGCTTCTTGAAGATTCCGCCGCCAAGATCAGCATCCACCAGACCCGCTTCCATTTCACGTACCGACCGGTACAGCGCAGCGTCGGACAGGGTGGTCCTGCGCATGCTGCGATTGAAACTTCGTGTGAGGAAGACGCGTGGCATGATCATACCGTGCCACTGCGTGGTACAGCGTGAACATCAGCATCCAGCACATGATCAGGTCGGCGCAACCACCGTCCTGGCGTCAGAATAGAGCCACGTCATGCGTAGCTAAGCCCCACAAACGAAAAAGGCCCGGCACTGCTGCCGAGCCTTTCACAATTGCGACGCCTTTCCGCTTATGCGGTGAACAGCGCCTTCATCTTCTTCAGCGCGTTCGCTTCAACCTGGCGGATACGCTCGGCCGACACGCCGTATTCGTCAGCCAGTTCCTGCAGGGTCACCTTGCTGTCCGCATCCAGCCAGCGGCGGCGGATGATGTCGCGCGAGCGCGCATCCAGCTCGGCGAGGCCTTCGCGCAGCAGCTGCATCTGGTTGTCTTCGCTGTCGGCACGTTCGTAGGCCATCGACGGGTCTTCGTCGTTGGCAACCAGGTACGCAGCCGGCGACGGCGGCGCGTGTTCGTTGTCCTCGTCGGTCGGCGCATCGAAACCGATATCGCGACCGGACAGGCGCGACTCCATTTCCATGACCTCGCGCTCGGACACGTTCAGGTCCTTCGCCACCGCGCTGACCTCAGCCGCGTTCATCCAGCCCAGGCGCGTCTTCGACTTGCGCAGGTTGAAGAACAGCTTACGCTGCGCCTTGGTGGTGGCGACCTTCACGATGCGCCAGTTCTTCAGGATGAACTCGTGCATCTCGGCACGGATCCAGTGCACGGCAAAGGAGACCAGGCGCACGCCCATGTCCGGGTCGAAGCGCTTGACCGCCTTCATCAGGCCGATGTTGCCTTCCTGGATCAGGTCGCCCAGCGCAAGGCCGTAGCCGTTGTAGCCGCGGGCCACGTGCACCACGAAGCGCAGGTGCGAATGCACCAGCTCGCGGGCGGCGTCGAGATCGTTGCCGTCGCGGAAGCGACGGGCCAGGTCCTGTTCGTCATCGACCGACAGCACCGGAATCTGGTGCACGGCACCGATGTAGGCGTCCAGCGAACCGAGCGCACTGGGAATCGGGAGATTGTTTGCCACAAGGGCAGTAGAGGTGTTCTGGCTCATAGGCACCCATCTTAGCAGTCCGGCATTTGGACTGCTAAAGGAGGAAAAAGTTCCAGCATCCTATTGATGCAACACTGGTCCCAAACAGAGCCCTACCGTAGCGCGATTTGATGACAGTGGCGAGCACGCTTTTCGGGATTCACAATCCCTTGGAATTCAATCAATTACCTGCTGGAAACCGGCCGATTCCGGTCAAGCGGAGCTGAACGGGCCGTTCTTGAGGCCCATTCAGGCCAGAAGACGTTGCCGGGTGTTCAGGCCCGAAGGCTGAGGGCCGCACCTTTACTACTAAGAAACCCGTTGACAGCCATCCGGCGACATGCTCCGATGCATCAACTAATTCATACGTAGAAGCGCATGGCCCGCCCTGTCTCGCAGAATCCCACCCCCGCCGAGCAGGCCATCCTCGACATCCTCTGGGACAAGGGCGAAGCGTCCGTCCGCGATGTGGCGGATGTGCTCGGCGAACACAAGCCGGTCGCGTACACCACGGTGCTGACCATGTTCAACGTGCTGGCGAAGAAGGGCTTTGTCAGTCATCGCCAGGAAGGTCGCGCCTACATCTATCACGCCACGCTCAGCCGCGAGCAGGCCCGCCGGCAAGCGCTCGACCATCTGCTGCATCAGTTCTTCGACGGCTCACCGAACGTGTTGGCACAGCACCTGGTGGACGAACGCGAAATCGACCGCAACGAACTGCAGGCACTGCAGCAGCGCATCAGCGATGCCAGGGCCGGGAGGAAGGAATGAACCTCATCGACATGGCGATGGCACTGGGCCTTCGGCAGTTGCTGTTGTCTGCCGTTGTGCTGCTGCCCGCACTGTGGCTGGCACGGCGGCGGGCCCTCAGTGCCGAACAGCGCTCCTGGCTGCTGACCGCCGCGATGGCAGCGGCCCTGCTGTTGCCGCTCAGCGCCTTCCTGCCGGGCTGGTCGACCACCCTGCCTGCACCGGCACCGCCCGCCGCCGCGTTCCACCCCCTGCCCGGCGAAGGCGCAACGGCGGGAGAGGCCATCTTCGAAGCTGGACGGCAGCCCGACATCTATTACGTCGAACTACCGAAGACCCTGCCGACAGTGCTTGCAGTGGTGTGGCTGCTTGGCACCCTGTGGCTGGGCATGCGCCTGCTGGACGCGATGCTGCACGCGCGCCGGCTGCGGCGGCTGGCACAACCGGCGTCCGCCGGACTGCGCGCGGCCCTGGCCGACATCGTGCCCGCCCACGTGACGATCGCCACCTGCGCCGTCGTCGGGCCGATGGTGGTCGGCCTGTGGCGCCCGCAGATCCTGCTGCCCCGCCCCTTGCTGGCACGGCTGGACAACAACGTGCTGCGCGACATCGTCCGCCACGAGGTTGCACACCTGGATCGACGCGATCTGTGGACAAGCACGCTGCTGCGGGCGGGAACAGCACTGTTCTGGTGGAATCCACTCCTGCACCTTGCCCAGGCACGCCTGGCGCTACTGCGCGAAATGGCCTGTGATGCACGCGCTGCGATGCAGGCACGCGAACCGCTGGACTATGCAGGCTCGCTGCTGGCCGGTATCGAACAGCTTCAGGCCCTGCGCGAAGAGGCGCCGACGCTTGCACTGGGCATGTTCAGTGCACGCAGCCAGCTGGCGCAGCGCATCGACCAACTGCTGGACGCCCCGTCGTACGCCCCTCGGCGCCGCAGTCTGTTGATGCTGGGCCTGCTGCTTCTGCTGGCCTGCGTCGGCACCGCGGTGGCTGTCTCACCACGACTGGCCTCACCAGCGGCCAGCACCTCCGATACGCGCGTCAACACTCTGCTCCAGGCCGCCAGCACGCATGACGTCGCGCAGGTGCGCGCGTTGGCGGTGGCGGGCGTCGATCTCGATGCGCGCGTGCTCGGCGATGGCACGGCGCTGATCCAGGCCATCCGCGCACGCGATCCGGTGATGGTCGACGCCCTGCTGCAGCTGGGAGCCGACCCTGATCGCGCTGCGCTGGGCGAAGGCAATCCGTTGATCGTCGCCTCCGCGCTGGGCCTGCAACCCATCGTCGAGCAGCTGGTGCAGGCCGGTGCAGACGTCAACCGGGTCGTGACCTATGACGAGACGCCGCTGATCAATGCCTCGCGCGAAGGGCATCTGGTCACCGTGCAGTACCTGCTCGCGCACGGCGCCGATATCAACCTGGGGGTGGAAGCCGACGGCTGGCTGGGCCGCTGGCGGACACCGTTGAACCAGGCCGGCACCGCGGCCGTACGCGATTACCTGCTGACGCAGGGCGCCCGCCGCGAACGACGCTGACTCCGCCGCCGCATCGCCCTCTGCGCTGCGGCGGCAACCTGTTCCACCCGCAACGATCGGACGCGGCAGGCGTGCGTGGCAACGCCTGCGCCGATCCCAACCCTCTTCCACTCCCGCAAGGATGTCGATGATGAACCGCCTGTTGCTGTGTTCGCTGCTGGTCTGCCTGACCCCGTTCCACGTGATGGCCACTGACGCCAGCGCAGAAGACGCTGCGCGCTTTGCCCAGGCAATGGCCCATGGCCTGCGCCCCAGCACCGCGCAGCTGGGCGCGGCGCTGCCGCAGTGGTCGATCGAGGAACGCCTTGCCCATTACAAGGTGCCGGGTGCCGCCGTTGCGGTGATCCGCGATGGCAAGGTGGTGTACGCCGCCGGATACGGCCTGCGCCAGGCGGGCACGCACGACGCGGTGGATGCCGATACCGTGTTCTCGGTGGGCTCGGTCAGCAAGATGGGCGCTGCGGCGACCACCCTGAAGCTGGTTGCTGCCGGCAAGGTCTCGCTGGAGGAGAACATCGATCCACGCCTGCGCCGCTGGCATGTGCCTGCCGATGCGCAGGGACTGCACCCGCCGATCAACCTGCGCATGCTGCTGTCGCACACCGCCGGCTTCAATGTGCATGGCTTCCAGGACTACCAGCCCGCCGAACGCTTGCCGACCTTGCTGCAGACACTGGATGGACTGGCGCCTGCAAAGAATGAACCGATACGCCTGATCCACGCGCCCGGCCAGCAGGTCGACTATTCCGGTGGCGGCTACACGGTGGTGCAGCTGGCGATCGAAGACCTGACGGGCAGAGCATTCGCCGACGTCGCACGTCGCGAGGTGTTCGCGCCACTGGGCATGTCCCGCAGCACGTACCAGAGCCCCTTGCCTGCCGGCTACGGCAACGTTGCCCATGCGCACGACAACAAAGGCCTGCCGGAGGCCCTGCCACGCGGCTGGCAGAGCTTTCCGGAACAGGCGGCGTCCGGGCTGTGGACCAGCGCCAACGACATGGGCCTGTTCGTCGCGGCCCTGCTGCGCAGCATCCGCACCAAGGATGGATGGCTGCCGCAGTCATTGGCCCTGCAGATGGTCAGCGAAGTGGCGCCGGCCGGTCGTGGCCTGGGACCGGAGCTCGCCGGCAACGGCGCCAGTCGCCGCTTCTTCCACAATGGCAGCAATGACAGCTATCACGCCGGCATCGAAGGCTACCCGGAGAGCGGCGATGGATTCGTCATCCTGACCAATGGCGACAACGGCCCCGCACTGCGCGGGGAGATCCGCAATGCCCTTTCCGACGCACTCGGCCACAATGCCAAACCAGTCATCCGCACGCTTGACCCGGCGCTTCTGCGCGACAGCTACCCAGGTTTCAGCGGCCACTTCGTACTCGATGGCGCGCTGCCGATGGACGTCCGCGGCGGTCTCGCTGACTGGTTCGAAGCCACGACGTTGGACGTACAGGCAGGCCAAGCGGGACTGGAACTGCGCCTTCCAGGACGGGGCAAGGCCGTCATGCTCCAGGCACTGACCCCTGTTCGCTTCCTCGCCGGCAGCGTAGGTGCGGAGCTGCTGTTCCACCGTGGTGGCGACGGCACGGCCCAAGCCCTCAGCGTGATCGCCGAAGGCGCGCGTGCCTACTATCGGCGCGCGGATATCGCGCCAGCAGCGGGCCATTGATCCATCGCTGGCGGCGCCGGGCTACTGCCCGGCCCGCTCAGAGCGCCGAACGCGGCGGCAGCGACCAGTCGATCGGGGCCTGGCCGCGGCGCTGCAGGTACTCGTTGGCCATCGAGAAATGCTGGCAGCCCAGGAAGCCGCGGTGGGCCGACAGCGGCGACGGGTGCGGCGACTTCAGCACACGGTGGCGGCGGGTGTCGATGACCTTGCCCTTCTTCTGCGCGTACGCGCCCCAGAGCATGAACACCAGGCCGTCGCGTTCGCGGTTGAGCACATCCACCACGTGGTCGGTGAAACCTTCCCAGCCACGCCCCTGGTGGGCACCGGCCTGGCCCTCTTCCACCGTCAGCACGGCATTGAGCAGCAGCACACCGCGCTGCGCCCACGGGATCAGGCAGCCATGGTCCGGACGCGGGATACCGAGATCGCTCTCGATCTCCTTGTAGATGTTCAGCAGCGACGGCGGCACCGGCACTCCGGGCGCCACCGAGAAGCTCAGCCCATGCGCCTGACCGCGGCCGTGGTACGGGTCCTGGCCGAGGATCACCACCTTCACCTGCTCGAACGGCGTGGCATCGAACGCAGCGAAGATCTGCGGGCCGGGCGGGAACACCGCCGCACCGCTGGCCTTGCGCTGGCGCAGGAAGCTGGACAGCTCGCGCATCTGCGGCTGCATCAGGTAATCGCCGACATGCTGCTTCCAGCTCGGCTCGAGCTGGATCGTCGGGGTGCCGGCTACTTCATCAATCATCACGCCACTTCATCGAATCAGGGGTCCATCGTTCAACCGGGCCAGGCGCAGCTGGAACAGCACCTTGGTGACCAGCAGGCGCTCTTCGATCGGCTTGAGCACCAGGTCGTTGGCACCGGACTGCAACAGCCCGGTCTGGTTGTGCGGGTTGCCATCGCCGGTCATCACCAGCACCGGCAGGCGACGCTTGCCGTAGCCGAAGTCCACGCGCACGCGCTGCACCACGTCGCGACCGCTCAGTTCGCCCTTCAGGGTGACGTCGGTCAGCACCAGGTCGATGCGGTGGCGACTGCGGCCCAGCGACTCGGCAGTGAGCAGGGTGAACGCCTCTTCGGCGCTGACCACGTGCAGCACGTTCAACTGCTGGCGTTCCAGCATGCGCTTGGTAGCCTCGGCGACCACGCGGCTGTCCTCGATGTAGAGGATGGTGGCGCCGGGAATGGTCTGCGGCTGCACGTAGCCGCGGATGAAGGTCGCCAGTGCCTCGTGGCCCAGCGCCTTGTCGAAATAGTCGGTGACGTACTCGGTGAAGCGGCGCTGCTCCAGATGCTGCTGGGCATCGCCGGAGACCACGATCACCGGCACATAGGCCTGGCCTGCGGCTTCGCGGACCATCCGCGCCAGTGCCAGGCCGTCGCCATCACGCAGGGTCAGCGAGGTGGTCACCAGATCCACCGGGCCCTGCGCCAGCGCCAGCTGCGCATCCTCGATGCTGTCGCAGCCGATCACTTCCACGCCCGGCAGGTCGCGCTGCAGGACGTCGGCGATCAGTTTGCGGACCAGCTTTGACCCATCGACCACCATCACCCGCGTCGCGGGCCCATCAAGGTGCTTCAGCGCTTGCGGTTGCATGCCGGTCTCAGGTGTCGGTCGGGCGGGTCTGGCGAAGGAAGTGGCCGGTCACCAGCCACGCGCCCAGCCAACCCAGCAGCAGCGTGCCGAGCAGGACCAGGCCGCCATGCAGCAGGTCCAGGCCGTGCAGCACGAACGGGCTGCCGTAGCTGCGGGAAAGTTCAGCCAGCGGCACGCGCAGTGCGGCACCGGCGGCGCCGATCAGGGCCAGCGCCACCGCACCGGCACCCAGGCCGTACCACGCGCCCAGGTACAGGAACGGGCGGCGGATGAAGCCATCGCTGGCGCCGAGCAGCTGCAGCACGCCGATCTCTTCGCGGCGGGCCTGGATGTCCAGGCGCACGGTGTTGCCGACCACCAGCGCGGCGCCGACGCCGAGCAGCACCGACAGCACCTGCACCAGCCTTGCACCGAACGCCAGCCAGGCATCCAGGCGCTGGCGCCACAGCGCATCGTGCTGCACCAGGTCGGCCTCGGGCAGGCTTTCCAGCGCGCGCGCCAGGCGTGCGTCGTCCTTGCCCTGGCCCGGAGTGATCACCAGCAGCGAGGGCAGCGGGTTATCGTTGAGTGCATCGATCGCCTCGCCGAGGCCGGCATCGCGCAGTTCCTGCAGGCCCTGCTCGGGCGTGCGCACGTTCACTTCGGCCACGTCATCGCGATCGCGCAGCTGGCCGGCCAGGCGCAGCGCGCCGGGACCATCGACGTTGCCCTTCAGGAACACGTTGATGTCGCGCGACTGCTGCACGCTGCCGGCGAACTGCTTGAGGTTGTCCAGCGCGATCGACAGGCCCAGCGGCAGGGCCAGCGCCAGCGCCATGACCATCACCGTCAGCAGGGTCGCCCACGGCTTGCGGCAGGCGCGGCCGAGGCTGAACACCACGCTGTGCACGTGGTGCTGGAACCAGACGCCCACACGCGACGGGGCGGCGGCTTCGCTGTTTTCGTTCTTCGCCATCGATTACTCCGCCAGGTCCTGCGGCGAGATGTCATCCACCAGCCGGCCGTGGTCAAGGATCAGCACGCGCTTGCGCATGCGGCGCAGCAGCGGCAGGTCGTGACTGACCACCAGCACGCTGGTGCCGCGCGCGGGCAGCTCGGCGAACAGGGCCATGATCTCCGCCGCCAGGGTCGGGTCGAGGTTGCCGGTCGGCTCATCGGCCACCAGCAGCTTGGGCTCACCGACAATGGCGCGGGCGATGCCGACGCGCTGCTGCTCACCGGCCGACAGCTGCGAGGGCAGTGCCTTCTCGCGATGCCCCAGGCCCATCCGCTCGAGCACCGAGCGCACACGCTTGTTGATGTCGCTACGGCGGGTGCCGCGCAGGATCAGCGGCAGCGCCACGTTCTCGGCAATAGAGCGGTCCATCAGCAGGCGGTGGTCCTGGTAGACCGCGCCGACCGCGCGTCGATGGCGGGGCACGTCGCCACCGCGCACCTTCAGCAGGTTGCGCTCGTCGAACACCACCGCGCCGCGGCTGGGCCGCTCGTCCAGGTGGATCAACTTGAGCAGGGTGCTCTTGCCCGCACCGGAATGGCCGGTGACGAACAGCATCTCGCCCGGCGCGACCTCGAAGCTGACATCGGTCAGCGCCTCGTGGCCACCGGCGTACTGTTTGCTGACATTGTCGAAGCGCAGGACACTCATGCCCCGATTATGCAGGAGCGGCGCGACGGATCGGTAGCGCCATCGGTAGTGCCGGCCGCTGGCCGGCAGCTTCGTGGGTTGCCGGCCAGCGGCCGGCACTACCCTGCCCCATGGGGCACCACCATCGGCGGATCAGCTGCCCGACAGCATCCGGCGGATCTTGCGGCCGATGCGGGTCAGGAACGAATCGCCGGTATCAGCAGCCGTGCGCACCGGCTTGGCCACCACCTGCACCGGGGTGACCGGGCTGGCGCCATTGCCGGCGGCGTTCTGCACACCCTCGGCACCTTCGACCGGACGGCCGTGGCGACGACGACGGCGCTTGCGCGGCTTGTGCTCGCCGTCCACCGCACCTTCCGGTGCGCCTTCAGCACGCGGCGGGCGCGGCGGACGCGGGGCCTGCGCGGCAGCGCCTTCGGCACCGGCGGCCGGGGCGGCAGCGCCCTGCTCGCCTTCCACGCGCGGCTTGCGCGGGCCACGCGAACGGCGCTCGCCGCTGCGCTCACCGTCGCGGCCACCGCGGCCACCACCACTGCCGGAACGGCCGCCACTACGGCCACCGCCACGGCGCTCTTCCTCGGCAGCGCGGGCTTCGCGCGCTTCGCGGAAGATCTGGCCGACGCTTTCGTTGTCCTCGCCTTCCTCGCCCGCAGCCGGGGCCGGGCGTTCCGGGCGCGGCAGCGGGGTCAGCAGTTCCTTGGTGACCGGCTCGGACGGAATCTTCTGCTCGATGTAGGCCTCGATGTCCGGCAGGCCCATCGCATAGCGTTCGCAGGCGAAGCTGATCGCATCGCCCTCTTCGCCCAGGCGCGCGGTACGGCCGATGCGGTGCACGTAGTCTTCGGCGTCGAACGGCAGGTCGTAGTTGTAGACGTACTTGATGCCATCGATGTGCAGGCCACGCGCGGCCACGTCGGTGGCCACCAGGATTTCCAGCTGGCCCTTCTGGAAGCGGTTGAGCAGGCTCTCACGCTTCTTCTGCGGCACGTCGCCGGACAGCACGCCGACGCGGTAGCCGGCCTTTTCCAGCGAACGGGCGACGCGTTCGACGAACACCTTGGTGTTGACGAAGACCATGGTGCGCGCGCCTTCGCTGCGCGACAGCAGGCCCAGCAGCAGCGGGATCTTCTCGTCGTCCGCCGGGAAGTAGATGCGCTGGCGCACGCGCGCGGCGGTGATGGTCTCGGCTTCAACCACCAGCTTCTGCGGTTCGTTCATGTGCTCGTAGGCCAGCTCCAGCACGCGGTGGCTGAGGGTGGCACTGAACAGCAGGGTCTGGCGGGTGGTGCGCTCGGGCATGCGGCGCAGCAGGAAGCGGATGTCCTTGATGAAGCCCAGGTCGAACATGCGGTCGGCTTCGTCCAGCACGCAGATCTCGCAGGCGTGCAGCGAGACCACCTTGTGCTGCTTCACGTAGTCGATCAGGCGGCCCGGGGTGGCGATGATCACGTCCACGCCCTGCTGCAGCAGTTCGCGCTGCTTGTCGTAATCCACGCCGCCGTAGACCAGAGCGAAACGCAGGCCCAGGTCGGAACCGAACTTCACTGCATCCTTGTGGATCTGGATGGCCAGTTCGCGGGTCGGGGCGAGGATCAGCGCGCGCGGATCCTCCGGCTTGCGGTCGGCCAGGGCCGGACGCGTCAGCAGGCGGTTCACCACAGCGACCAGGAAGGCCAGGGTCTTGCCGGTGCCGGTCTGGGCCTGGCCGGCAACATCACCACCGGGCAGCGCGACCGGCAGGGTCAGCGCCTGGATCGGGGTGCAGCGGGTGAATCCGGCTCCTTCAAGGCCGGCCTGCAGGGCCGGATGCAGCTCGAAGGAGGAGAAGGTCAAATCGGTCAGCGGTTTGTCGCTCATGAGTCCGTCTTGGTATGGCCGCCGGCCCGTGGGGCGGCTGGCACTTCATCGTCTAGGGGCACCGTCGCAAACTGCGGCCCCTGCGGCGGGTTGGCAGGCTGGGACCACCCGGTCCGCGCGCCGCACAATGCCCCAGTTTAACGCACTCGGGCCGGCAAACCGGAATGAGCTGTCTCATAAAGTCAAGAGACGGCACCCTTCACCCAGCCACACCGGACTTGAACGGCCCTGCCAGGGCCGCTGGTGTCGCCCGCTGCCAGCCCCATGTACAGGAAGACAGTGAAATCCGACACATACCAGGCATCGAAGCGATCACGATACGCTGGGTTCCAGCCGGCGCCTGTCCCCGCCCTGCGATAGGGGTACACTGCCGGCCGTGAGCGTCCAGGCATCCCGCCGAACGCACCGCGGCAGTGCGCCGCGAGGCAACGACGAGGGTCGCGCCACCGGGCATGGCCCAGTTCACCCACCTCCGGCATGGCCGGGTGCAATCCAAGACGAGAAACCAAGATGAGCGACAAGGTTGTACATGTCGGCGACGCCGACTTTGATAGCGCAGTGCTGAATTCCAAGGAACCGGTGCTGGTCGATTTCTGGGCCGAGTGGTGTGGCCCGTGCAAGATGATCGCCCCGGCGCTGGACGAACTGGCCGATGCCTACCAGGGCCGCGCCAAGATCGCCAAGGTCAACGTCGACCACAACCGTGCGCTGGCCGCCAAGTACCACGTGCGTTCGATTCCGTACCTGGTCGTGTTCAAGGACGGCGAGAAGGTCGGCGAGCAGATCGGTGCGGTGGGCAAGGCCCAGCTGGCCGGACTGCTGGACAAGGCCCTGGCCTGATCCTGCTGTTCTCCGGCAGCCGCCGACCGCGGCTGCCGGCGGGCGCCCCGCGCCCATGATGAATGCTGTTCCCGGCGACCCTTGCGTGGCGCCGCAGGCCGATGATAGTGTCGGCATATCCGGCCGCGTTCGCGTGCCGCACCCTCTGGACGCAGTTTCTTCCAGACCCATTCCCAACGTTCGCCGCCCCAGCCGGGCGCTCGCACCTTCAAGCGAGGAATAACGCTCTTGTCCGATAACACTTCCGAAACCGGCAGCGCCGATGCGCCCGCCGAAAAGCGCGTGCGCAAGCCCCGCGTGAGCAAGGCCGCCGCTCCGGCAGCCGCCGAAACCAGCGCCGCGCCGGCGCAGCCGACCCTGCCGCTGGCCGCCGCGCCCGAGGCACCGGCTGCTGCCCCTGCACCGAGCGCGCCCGCCGCCGAGGCCCCTGCCAGCAGTGGCGGTGGCGAAGGCGGTGAGGGTCGCGAATCCGGCCAGCCGCGCCAGCAGAACCACCAGGGGGGCGGCCAGAACCAGGGCCAGAACCCGTACAACCAGAACGGCCAGCAGGGCCAGGGGCAAGGTCAGGGCAACCGCCGTGACCGCTTCCGCAACCGCCGCGACCGTGACCGCAACAACCGCTTCCGCGACGATGGCCTGCCCAACGACGGCGGCGAGCAGCAGCCGTTCGTGCCGCGCCCGCACGCCAACGTGCCCGAGGGCTTCCCGGTCTACTCGCTGAGCGACCTCAAGCGCATGCCGGCACAGAAGCTGCTGGAAATCGCCGAGCAGCTGCAGATCTCCGAAGGCGTGGCCCGTGCCCGCAAGCAGGACGTGATCTTCGCCCTGCTGAAGGTGCTGACCCGCCACGGTGACGGCGTCGCCGCCGACGGCGTGCTGGAAATCCTGCCGGACGGCTTCGGCTTCCTGCGCGCGGCCGAAGCCAGCTACCTGGCCGGCCCGGACGACACCTACATCTCGCCCAGCCAGATCCGCCGCTTCAACCTTCGCACCGGCGACCACATCTCCGGCCGCATCCGCTTCCCGAAGGACGGCGAGCGCTACTTCGCGCTGAACATCGTCGACACCATCAACGGCGAGCCGATCGAAGCGTCGAAGAACAAGGTGCTGTTCGAGAACCTGACCGCACTGTTCCCGCGCCGCCGCTTCACCCTGGAGCGCGGCAACGGTTCGTCGGAAGACATCACCGGCCGCATCCTCGACCTGATGGCCCCGCAGGGCAAGGGCCAGCGCTCGCTCATCGTGTCGCAGCCGAAGGCCGGCAAGACCATGATGATGCAGCAGGTCGCCACCGCCATCACCACCAACCATCCGGACGTGCACCTGATCGTGCTGCTGATCGACGAGCGCCCGGAAGAAGTGACCGAGATGCAGCGCACCGTGCGCGGCGAGGTCATCAGCTCGACCTTCGACGAGCCGGCCGCGCGCCACGTGCAGGTGGCCGAAATGGTCATCGAGCGCGCCAAGCGCCTGGTCGAGCACAAGAAGGACGTGGTGATCCTGCTCGACTCGATCACCCGCCTGGCCCGCGCCTACAACAACGTGGTGCCGAGCTCGGGCAAGGTGCTGACCGGTGGTGTCGACGCCAACGCCCTGCACCGCCCGAAGCGCTTCTTCGGTGCCGCGCGCAACGTGGAAGAAGGCGGCAGCCTGACCATCATCGCCACCGCGCTGGTCGATACCGGCTCGAAGATGGACGAGGTGATCTACGAAGAGTTCAAGGGCACCGGCAACAGCGAAGTGCACCTGAGCCGCCGTATCGCTGAAAAGCGCGTGTTCCCGGCCATCGACATCAACCGTTCCGGCACCCGCCGCGAAGACCTGCTGATCGAACCGGAGCTGCTGCAGAAGATCTGGATCCTGCGCAAGCTGCTGCATCCGATGGATGAAATGGCCGCGATGGAGTTCCTGCTGGACAAGATGAAGAACACCAAGTCCAACGACGAGTTCTTCGGTTCGATGAAGCGCTGATCCCTGGCGCTGCATCAGAAGAAACCTGCCGCTCGCTGCGGCAGGTTTTTTTTTGCCTGCAGGGCGACGCACTTCACTTCGTTCGCGCCCGCTTTTGGCGATAATCCGCGCGATACCCTGCCCGGCCCCCGTGGGCCCTGCCACCGATTCCCGCTGTCGCCCCTTCCGGAGAACCGGTCGGGTCCAGCCTCCTGCCGGATCCGTCGACGCATGCGAACGCTGTCTCCCCGCCTCAACCTGGGCAAGCTGATCCTCGCCCTGGCCCTGCTCAGCGCCATCATCGCGCTGGCCAACACCCTGCTGGCCAGCTACCGGGTGCAGCGCGACCAGCTGGTCGGCAATACCCTGGAAGCCAACCGCGTCTACGCCACCAAGCTGGCCGAGACCACCCAGAACTTCCTGCTGGCCGCGCAGCAGCAGCTGGCCTATGCCGCGACCCGCCTGGGCGAGGACGACCTTGATCCGAAGCAGGCCCAGGATGAAGCCAGCCGCCTGCAGCTGCAGTCCAGCAGCTTCAACTCCTCACTGGTGGTGGACGCCGACGGCCTGGTGATCGCCACCTCGCCGCAGACCCTGCAGCTGCAGGGTGAGGTGCTGCACAGTGTCGGCAACAACGCGGCACTGGCGGCGCGCCAGCCGATGATCAGTGATCCGTACCAATCGGCCACCGGCAAGCTGCTGGTGTCGCTGTCGCACCCGATCTTCGACCGCCAGGGCCGCTATCGCGGCTATGTCAGCGGCACCCTGTACCTGCGCCAGCGCAGTGCACTGCACACGCTGCTGGGCAAGCACTACTACCGCGACGGTTCCTACCTGTACGTGGTGGACCGCAATGGCCGCCTGCTGTACCACGCAGATGGCAAGCGGGTGGGTGACTACGTGGTCGGCAACCCGGCGGTGAAGGCCGTGGTGCGCGGAGAACGGGGCGCACAACAGGTACGCAACAACCGCGGCGTGTCGATGCTGGCCGGCTATGCACCGGTGGCGGCCACCGGCTGGGGCATCATCGCGCAGCGCCCGACCGAGGCCACCCTGCAGCCGCTGTCGCGGTTGATGACCGCAGTGATCTGGAATGCGATTCCACTCGGCCTGCTGTCGCTGCTGGTCACCTGGTGGTTCGCGCGCCGCATTTCGATGCCGCTGTGGCAACTGGCGCGCAACGTGCAGGGCGGCGAGGACACCGGCAACGCGATCAACCACGTCAGCGGCATCCGCGCCTGGTACTTCGAGGTCGCCCAGCTCAAACAGGCGGTGCTGCACAGCTTCAATGCGCTGCAGGATCGTATCGGCACGCTCAACCGTGCCAGCCGCACCGACCCGCTGACCGGACTGCTCAACCGCCGCGGGCTGCAGCAGGCGCTGGATGCGCTGCAGGTGCAGGGCATTCCGTTCGCGATCCTGGCGCTGGACATCGATCGCTTCAAGTCGATCAACGACAGTTACGGGCATGACGTCGGCGACAACGCCATCGTCCACATCGCCGACCAGATGCGCCGCTACTCGCGCGACAGCGACATCCTCTGCCGCGCCGGCGGCGAGGAGTTCCTGCTGCTGCTGCCGGGCATCAGTACTGAATCGGCCCGCCAGGCCGGTGAACGCCTGCGCCAGCACATCGCCGACCATCCGTTCGAACCGGTCGGCACCATCACCGTATCGCTGGGCGTGGCCCACTTCCCCAGCTTCCATGTCGACGCAGAACAGGCGCTGCGGCTGGCCGACAAGGCCCTGTACATGGCCAAGGAACAGGGCCGCAACCGGGTGGTGGTCTACCCGTACGCCGACTGACGCGGAGCCGGGCTGCCCGGCTCCGCAGCGGTTCTCAGCCCTGCGCCAGCGGGGTCAGCAGGCGCAGGCCGCGCTTGGCGCCGTCCACCATGTAGACGCCGCCTTCCGGCAGCAGATCGCTGCCGACCTGCTCGACCGGGTCCGCCTCGCGCCACGGGACGGTCTGCCGCGGCCCCGGAATGAAGGCGCGCCAGCGGCCATAGCGTTCCGCCACTGCATTGGGATCATTGTTCAGGGCGAAGTTCACCGGGATGCGAACCGTCCAGCTGTCCCGGGTGCTGTCCTCGCCGGTGGTCGGCGGCTTGAAGGTCCACGTGCGGGCGGTACTGACACTGGCTCTGGCCAGGATGTCACGCATCTTGGCCAGGGTCCGCTCAGGTGCGACCACGGCCATGTTCACCTGCTCGGCGGCCACATCGGCCACTGTTCCGTCACGGGCCACCTTGACCAACAGCAGCACCTCACCCTGGCCACCGTTACGGTAGGCCGCTTCCGGGTAGCGCGGCGGCGTCATGTGCAGCTGGGTCACCGAATCGGTAGCCTTCGGATCGTACTCGCTGAAGTCGACACTGGTCATGCTGATTTCATAACCGCCATCGGCCGCAGCCTTGCCACGCAGGCGAACGCGCAAAGGGGCCCGCGTGGCCACTGCCTGGCCATCGCGCAGCGTGGGCTCGAAGCGCCAGCCACCGATGATACCTTCCACGAAGGAGGCGATGCTCGGGGCCACCATGGCTTTCTGGTCCAGCACCAGCGAACGGACCGCGCCCTCCGGCGTGACCTCGATATGACCGGACAGCACCATGCTCATTTCCGCAGTCGCACGTACAGCACGTGCGGTCTGCGCAGTTGCATCGCCTGCAAGCAGGGGGGCGCCGGCACCTACGGCCAGCGCGAGGGCGAGAAACAGTGGGGAACGCATCATTGCCGGATCCTTGGTGATGAACGGCGAGCCTATCCCAGTCCCAGCCGCGATGACAGCCGGTTCACGCCAGCCGGTGTGCGCCCGCGTAGGGTGGCGTGTCCGGATAATCACCCCGGGCGAAGCGTTCCTGCAGGCCCTGCCACCAGCCCGGGTCGAACAGGTGCCGGTAGTGCTCGCGCACGGCTGCCAGCTCCGCAGCAGGCAGGCCCATGAACGGACCGAAGCGCTCGGGAAACACGTCGCGCGGGCCGACATGGAACCACGGCTCGTCGGCCATCGCTTCCTCTGGCGTGCGTGGCTGCGGCCAGGCGCGGAACACGCAGTCGCTGACCAGGCACAGCTCGTCATAGTCATAGAACACGGCCCGGCCGTGCCGTGACACACCGAAGTTCTTCGGCAGCATGTCGCCGGGGAAGATGTTGTTGCGCGCCATGTCGGTGATCGCCTGCGCGTAGTCGAGCACCGCCGCACGCACCGCCTCGCCGGACTGCTCGCGCAGGTACAGATTCAAAGGACGGAAACGACGTTGCACATAGCACAGTGCGACTTCAACCTCGTCGCCATCGACACGTACGCTCTGCGCGCACTGCTGCAGCAGCTCTTCCAGCAGGGCCGGCGCGAAGCGCTCGCGCGGGAAACGCAGGTGGCGATAAGGCTGCGCATCAAGCAGGCGGCCGACACGATCGAGATTGAACACCAGCGCGTACTTCTCTTCCACCTGCTGCCGCGACATTGCCTTGGGCCAGGCGAAACGGTCGCGGATCAGCTTGAACACCAATGGATAACTGGGCAGGGTGAACACCGCCATGACCATGCCCGGCGTGCCTTCGGCATGCACCAGCCGTTCCTGCGGATGCTCGTTGAAGTGTCGGAAGAAGGTTCGGTAGCGCTCGGTCTTGCCCTGCTTGGCACGTCCCAGCACCGTGTAGATCTCGTCGATCGGCTTGCCCGGCAGCAGGCTGCGCAGGAACACCACCGCGTCGCCCACGGTGCCCAGGTCAGCCTGGAAGTAGCTGCGCGACACGCCAAACAGATGGGCGACATCACGGCGCCGGGTCAGCACCGCATCGGCACGCAGGCCGCGCGCATCGTTGACCAGGGCAATCACGCATGGCGAAAAGCGATGCTCGCCGAACACGCGGCCAACCAGGTAAGCGCGGCGCTCGCGGTAGAACACCGTGTCGAGCAGTTCGATGCTGCGTACCGGCGTGTCCCCCCAATGGGCGAGGTCGTCCTGCAGGCGCACGGCGATGGCCGCCGCACAACGCAGCTGGTGCGCATAGGGGATGTCGAAGCGGTAGTCGGCCAGAACGCGTTGCAGGGCCTCCACCGGCCGCGTCGGCGAGACCGCGTAGGTATGCCGCGCGACAGGATGGGTGATTGCATCGGAGGGCTCGACGTCGAAAGCAATGAATTCCAGCGCCGGGTCCACGCCGCGGGTAGCGAACAGGCGCCGCGACAGCGTGTTGTAGAAGGTCTTGTACAGCTCGGCGTCGATCAGGCCCTGCAGCAGCGCGCTGTACTGCGCGTGCACCTGCAGCCACAGCGCGCGCTCGCCGATCGCGTCATCGGCGAGGCGGCGCAACGCATCCATCTGCTCGGCGATGCACAGGTCGTACAGGGCGATGCGCTCGACCGCATCCTGTCGCGCACCAGCCCAATCGCGCTGCTCGAAGCGCTGCCGCGCCCGCGCGGTGATCGCCGCGAAGCGGGCATGGTACTGCTCGAAACCATCGCGGATGGCACCGGCGATACGCGGCGCCAGCTCGGCAACGATGTCAGGCGTGGACATGCAGGGCTCATCCGGGAGGACCGGCTTCACCATACGCTGGCGTGTGTGATGCCGTCGAGCGCAGAGGTAGTGCCGGCCGCTGGCCGGCAGCCCCTGGACCGCCGATGGATCCATGCAGATGCCGGCCAGTGGCCGGCACTACCGGCTCAGATCGCCAGTTCGGCCTCCACGTCCTGCACCTTGCGCCGCGCCAGCGCCAGGTTGGATTTGGTCCGGTCCAGCACGATGTAGAAGAACAGGCCCTTCTTCTTCGCCACCGGGCGCATGATGTGGTACGCCTTGCCCAGCGAGATCAGGATGTCCTCGATGCTGTCGTTGAGGTTCAGCGACGCGGCGGTCTTCATCTTGGCGCGGATCACTTCAGTGTTGCCGGCGGCGGCCACTTCCATGTCCATGCCGGCACCGGCTTCGCCCAGCAGCATGCCGCTTTCGTAGTCGACCAGCGCCACTGCCTGCGCGCCGTCGATGCCCATCAGTGCGTTCAACGATTCATTCAATCCAGCCACGTCGCACCCCTTGTCGATGTTGGTTCGAGCCCCTCGTTCCCCTGCGGACGGGCTCACGATCCGCCGAGTTCGGCCAGGATCGCCTGGCCACATTCCCTGCTCTGCCACAGCACCTGGCCGATCACGCTGCGCTGGTCGCAGGCCGCCATCAGCAGCAGCGGTGCGCGCCCTTCGGCCTGGATCGCCAGCATCAGCACCTTGCCGCCCGCGGCCTCCAGCATCAGCGTCTGCAGATCGCCCAGCAGCAGTTCGCGGCCCACTGCCGCGGCCAGCGCCAGCATCGCGCTGGTCATCGCCGCCAGCCGCTCACCGCGCCCTTCGGCCCCGGCACTGACCAGGGCGAAGCCATCGACGCTGGCCAGCACGACCGTGCGCACGCCTTCAACACGCTGCAGCAGATCCTGCAGCAAGGGCTGCAGGCGCTCTCGCTGGCCGGCATCAGGCAGTACCGCCGCCTGCCCGTCAGCCATGCGCCGCCACCAGTGCGTGCGCTTCCATTTCGCTCATCAGTACATCCATCAGCAGCAGTCCCTGTTCGCGGTCACGGGCATCCACGGCGAGCAGCGGCAGCGGCTGCTCGTCAAGGCAGGCACGGGCGGCCCAGTCGTCCAGTGCGGCCTGCGGTGCCTGGTCCAGGTGGGTGACCGCCACGACCAGTGCCAGGGATGAAGCGAACGGCTGCAGCACCTGCAGGTAGCCTTCCAGTTCGCTGGCCAGACCGGCGCGCCGCGCATCCAGCAGCAGCACGGCGCCGCGGGCGCCCTGCAGCAGGATCGGCCAGAGGAAATCGAAACGCTGCTGGCCCGGCGTGCCGTACAGGCGCAGGCGCTCGCCATTGGGCAGGTCGATGTCTGCGTAGTCCAGCGCTACGGTGGTGGAGGCCTTGTCGGCGCCAAGGCGATCACTGTTGGCCACATCCGTGTCGACCACCGCGCCAGCCGCGATGCTGCGTACCAGGGTCGACTTGCCGCTGCCCATGCCGCCCAGCACCACCACCTTGTGCTCACGCATTGCGTTCGCTCCCGCGCAGGTGCCGCCACAGGCGGGCAAGCAGGCCGTTGTCGGTGCGGGTGCCACCTGTCGCCATCAGCGGCGTCGCCGGTGCAGTCTGCAGCTGCGCGTAGCCGCACAGGTAGGCGGCATGGATGAAATCGCGCACCGCCGCAGCCGGCAACTCAAGCAGCATCACGCACTCGTCAACCGTGCACGCGCGCTTGAGCAGCAGCGAACACAGGCGGAAGCCATCATGGTCGTGGCCCAGTACGCGGAAGTCCGGCCAGCGCAGCAGCTTCACTGAAGCGCCACGCAGGCGTTCGTCCAATGCCTGCCAATGGCGGCTGCGCTGTGCCCACTGCCACAGCAGCGGTCGCAGTGGCTGGCGTGGCCGCTCACCGGCCAGCGCCTGCAGGCGTGCGGGTGTCAGCGCATCCAGTTGCAGGTGTTCGAAGGCATCGGCCAGACGCTCCACCAGCGCCGCAGCCGGTTCCTGCAGCAGCACGGCCTGGTCGTGCTCCAGATCCATCAGCAGCAGAGGCTCGCTCGCATCACTCAACAGTGCCTGCCCCTGTCGCAGCGGCAGCCGCTCGCGCAGCAGGCGGGTGATGGCGTGTGCACCATCAGCCAGACGGATCGGTGCGGGTGCGTGCATGGCCATGGGCTCCGGTGCCAACTGCATGCGGCGCAGCGCGCGGCCGATGGCACCATCGTCAAGCACGTCCTGGTGCCCATCACCGTCACGCAGCTGGCCGCCCAGATCTTCGATCCAGCACTGCAGTCGCGGACGCTGCTGACGCATGCGCTGGGCCGCGTTGCGCAGCGCCGGCGTATCGCGGATGACCAGCAGATCGCAATCATCCAGGTCCTGGCTGCGGCGGATCTGACCGTCCGGCAGGGCCGATGCCACGCGCAGCCGCTGCAGCAGGGCCTGCTCGCCCTGGATGTCGGTTCCCACTACCAGCACGCGTGCCATCCGTGTTCCCCGTGCGGCCACCTCCCCGGTGGCCTCGCGTCGCCAAGGCTAGGGCATCGCCAGCGGCAGCCGTCGTGATCGACTGCTCAGATCGAGGGCGGTTGCAGGCTGTCTCCTATCCGTTCTGCGACGGCCATCGCGGGCAAGTTTCATGCCCCTTTGACGGCATTCCGACAGCCGATGGATGTCACGGTTCTGGTCCCCGGTAGATCGACGCCATGCGTGGATGAAGGGCCGCAGTAATCCTGGCCCAAAAAGAAACCCGCGCCGAAGCGCGGGTTCCGGTGTCACGGCCGAGCGGCGATGGATCAGCCGCGCAGCTGCTCCAGCGCGGCGTTGAAGGTCGCGCTCGGGCGCATCGCCTTGCTGGCCTTGGCCACATCCGGACGGTAGTAGCCGCCGATGTCCACGGCCTTGCCCTGCACCGCGATCAGCTCGTCAACGATCTTCTGCTCGTTGTCGGTCAGCGCCTTGGCCAGCGGGGCGAAGCGTGCCTTCAGTGCGGCGTCTTCGTCCTGCGCGGCCAGCGCCTGCGCCCAGTACAGCGCGATGTAGAAGTGGCTGCCGCGGTTGTCGATGCCACCCAGCTTGCGCGACGGCGACTTGTCGTTGTCCAGGAACTGGCCGTTGGCTTCGTCCAGCGCCTTGGCCAGCACGCGGGCTGCGGCGTTGTCGTAGCGGTTGCCCAGGTGTTCCAGCGACGCGGCCAAGGCCAGGAATTCGCCCAGCGAATCCCAGCGCAGGTAGTCCTCTTCAACGAACTGCTGCACGTGCTTCGGGGCCGAACCACCGGCGCCGGTCTCGAACAGGCCGCCACCGGCCATCAGCGGCACGATCGACAGCATCTTGGCGCTGGTGCCCAGCTCCATGATCGGGAACAGGTCGGTCAGGTAGTCGCGCAGCACGTTGCCGGTCACCGAGATGGTGTCCTCGCCCTTGCGGATGCGGTCCAGCGAGAACGCGGTGGCTTCCACCGGCGGAAGGATGCGGATATCCAGGCCGCTGGTGTCGTGGTTCTTCAGGTACTGCTCGACCTTGGCGATGACCTGCGCGTCGTGGGCGCGGGCGGCATCGAGCCAGAACACGGCCGGGGTGCTGCTCAGGCGGGCGCGTTCGACGGCCAGCTTGACCCAGTCCTGGATCGGCGCGTCCTTGGTCTGGCACATGCGCCAGATGTCACCGGCTTCCACGGCGTGCTCGAACACCACGGTGCCGGCATCGTCGGTGACCTTGACCACGCCATCGGCAGCGATCTGGAAGGTCTTGTCGTGCGAGCCGTACTCTTCGGCCTTCTGCGCCATCAGGCCGACGTTCGGCACCGAACCCATGGTGGCCGGGTCAAAGGCGCCGTGCGCCTTGCAGTCGTCGATGACGGCCTGGTACACACCGGCGTAGCAGCGATCCGGAATGACCGCCTTGGTGTCCTGCAGCTTGCCTTCGGCGTTCCACATCTTGCCGGAGTCGCGGATCATCGCCGGCATCGAGGCGTCGACGATCACGTCGCTCGGCACGTGCAGGTTGGTGATGCCCTTGTCCGAGTTGACCATGGCCACGCCCGGACGCTGTGCGTACTCGGCGGCGAGGTCGGCTTCGATCGCAGCGCGGGTGGCTTCCGGCAGCGACGGCAGGCGTGCGGCCAGGTCACCGATGCCGTTGTTGGCATCGAAACCCGCCTGCTTGAGCACGTCGGCGTGCTTGGCCAGCACGTCCTTGTAGAACTCGTTGACCGCCACGCCGAACATGATCGGGTCGGAGACCTTCATCATGGTCGCCTTCAGGTGCAGCGAGAACAGCACGCCCTGGGCCTTGGCATCGGCAATCTGCTCACCGATGAAGGCAGCCAATGCCTTGCGGCTCATGACGGCGGCGTCGACGATCTCGCCGGCCTTGACCGCGGTCTTTTCCTTCAGCACGACGGTGCTGCCGTCCTTGCCGTGGAAGCTGATCTTCAGCGAACCGGCGTTGGCCAGGGTGGCCGACTTTTCGCTGCCGTAGAAATCACCGGCGGCCATGTGCGCGACGTGCGACTTCGAATCCGAGGCCCAGGCGCCCATGCGGTGCGGGTGCTTGCGCGCATAGTTCTTCACCGACAGCGGTGCGCGGCGGTCGGAGTTGCCTTCGCGCAGCACCGGGTTCACCGCGCTGCCCTTGACCTTGTCATAGCGCGCCTTGTACTCGCGCTGCTGGTCGTCAGCCGGGGTTTCCGGGTAATCCGGCAGCGGATAGCCCTGGTCCTGCAGTTCCTTGATGGCCGCCTTCAGCTGCGGCACCGAAGCGGAGATGTTCGGCAGCTTGATGATGTTGGCGTCCGGGGTGGTCGCCAGCTGGCCCAGCTCGGCCAGGTCGTCGCTGACCTTCTGCGCGTCGCTCAGCAGTTCCGGGAACAGCGACAGGATGCGGCCGGACAGCGAGATGTCACGGGTTTCCACCGCGATGCCTGCAGTGGAGGTATAGGCGTCGACGATCGGCAGCAGCGACTGGGTGGCCAGGAACGGTGCTTCGTCGGTCAGCGTGTAGAGGATCTTGGACATGGGGGACTTGGACTCTGTAGCAATGCTCAGGGGAAGGCCGGCGCCAGCGCCGGGCCACGTGCAACCGTGTCGCGCGCGAGGCCGGGCCCCGCGCTTTCCCCCGTCGCCGTCAGGGTGGGCGCGCGGCGGGGAAACCCCTGCATTGTCGCGTTTTCAGCCGCGCGGGGCAAAGCCGCGCCATACGCGGCGGTACTGCGTGCCGGCAACGCTGTGATCCATCCACGCACGGTGTGGATGAAGCACAGCCCGGTTGTCAGTAGATCCACGCCATGCGTGGATAGCGCCAACCGTCGCCCAACAAAAAAGGACGCAGCCTCGCGGCTGCGTCCATCGTGAGCCCTGCCGGGAGAGAGTCGGCAGGACTTACTTGACCTCGAACTCCTGCGGCGTTCCGGCCGCCTTGCCATCGACGGTGACTTCG
Source organism: Stenotrophomonas sp. 62841_Sma (assembly GCF_056482945.1). Taxonomy (NCBI): domain Bacteria; kingdom Pseudomonadati; phylum Pseudomonadota; class Gammaproteobacteria; order Lysobacterales; family Lysobacteraceae; genus Stenotrophomonas; species Stenotrophomonas sp. 62841_Sma. The sequence goes on from NZ_CM151224.1 coordinate 4,377,275, forward strand.
GCGCGGTACTTGCCGGCCGGCCAGCCCTTTGCATTCTTGAACGTGACGTTGGTGGTTTCCGCGCCACTGGAGTTCAGGGTGGCGTTCTGTTCGCCGGCCACCTGGCCGTCCTGGTAGGTCAGCTTCGCGCCAACGGTGACGTTGTTGGCAGCGCCGTCGGTCTTGACCGAGACGATGACGTCATCCTTCGGTGCGAACAATGCTGTCGTCGCAACCGACTTGTCGGCGGCTGCGGTCTTGCCGACGGTGACGGCCGAGACGCTGACGGCAGCGGCTTCTGCCATCGGCGGCGGCGCGCCGGTCATCGGCGCCGGTGCCGGCTCGGCCGGCGCGGTTGCGGCGGGCGCGGCGTTGTTGTCGGTCGACTCTTCTTTCTTCTTGCAACCAACCAGGGCAACGCTGCCCAGCAGGGCGGCGATGAGGGCGGTCTGGAGCGGGGTGGTCTTGATCATTCGGGGTTCCTCCCAGGGATTGTCGGACGGCGTTCGATCGCCGGCTTACTTCGGCGGCAGTTTCAGGGTCTGGCCCGGGAAGATCTTGTCCGGGTCATCAAGCACATCGCGGTTGGCTTCGAAGATCTTCTTCCAGGCGTTGGCATCGCCCAGGTGCTGCTTGGCGATCTTCGACAGCGAGTCACCCTTCTGCACGGTGTAGGTGCCGCCGCTCACAACGTCGGCGGTGCTGTCCACCGAAGCGCTCACGCCGGAGAAGTCCGCCTTCGGCACCTGTTCGGCGGTACTGTCGACGCTGGCACTGACGCCGGAGAAATCGGCTTTCTTCTCGGTACTCATCCACAACTCCCGTCTGCATGACTACGTGGTTCGCACGGTGCCATGGCGGTTGTTAAATGGGGATGGTGCAGATGTGAAGCCACCCCCGGGGGCGGCTGAACAATCGGGAGAGCCGGTGCCCGGTAGTGCCGGCCGCTCGCCGGCTTGCCCTGGCCCGGGACGCGGGTTCCTTGCGGTTGCCGGTCAGCGGCCGGCACTACCCGTAACCGCCTGCGGCGGTTATTGCCGCAGTTCGCGGTAGGTCGCGGCCGGGGCGGCGATGCCAGGGCTGGCGCGCCAGGGGTTGATGTCCAGGCCACCACGGCGGGTATAGCGGGCCTCCACTTCCAGCCACTGCGGCTGGCAGCGGGCGGACACTTCGCTGAAGATCCGCTCAACGCACTGCTCGTGGAACTCGGCGTGCTCGCGGTAGCTGACCAGGTAGCGCAGCAGGCCCGCGCGGTCGATCTTCGGCCCACGGTAACGCAGGCTGACCGTGGCCCAGTCCGGCTGGCCGGTGACCGGGCAGTTGGACTTCAGCAGCGACGAGACCAGGGTCTCCTCCACCACCTCGCCTGCATCAGCGGCGAGGAAGTCCGCCTGCGGCGGGCCGTAGCAGTCGATCTCCACGTCCAGCCCGTCGATGGATTCACCGAGCGGCGTCTCACGCAGGCCCGGCAGGCCGAACGCGATCTGGACCGGCGCACCGGCGCAGGCAGACAGGTCGTCGACGATGCGCGCGCGCAGTGCCTCGGCGCTGTCGATACGGGTGCTGTTGAGGGAATTCAGGTACAGCTTGAACGACTTCGATTCGATCAGCCGCGGCGAGGTGCACGGCACCTGCACGGTGGCGACGGCGACCTGCGGCTTGCCACGCGTGTCGAGCCAGCTCAGCTCGAAGGCGTGCCAGCGGTCATGGCCGATGAACGGCAGCGCGGCGTCATCGAGGCCGATCTCGGCGCGGGCACCGCTGCGGGGGATGGGAAACAGCAGGCCGGGATCGTACTGCGACGGGTAACTGACCTCGCGACCGAGGCTGGAATCCTGTGGGGTGTTCATGGGGGCATTGTATCGCGCGGACGGCGGGCCTTCGGCCGGGCCGGCCAACGGCGGAGCCCCTCCGTGGTGGGTGGGTCGCGGGAAGCCCCGACTCCCGGATGCGGGCCGGGCGGGTGGGGCTGGCGGGGACGCCGTGAATCCGTCCCTGGAGGCTTAGCCGCGCCATCCATGGCGCGGATACCCCGCCATCCCCACCCGCCCGGCCCCCGGACACATTTCTGCCGCCGATCCACCACGGGAAAGATCAGAAAATCAAAATCAAAAGCAGATGCTTCAGACATTCATGACGTCCGCCGTGTCGACCAAGGTCGACACCCACCAGAAGCAGAATGTCGTTCCGACAGTTCGCGGGAAACCGTCGAAGGCGGGGTGGGTCCGGTGGCAGGGGCGTGAGCCGCATGGATGCGGCGACCGAGGCTACAGGGACGTACTTGCGCCGTCCCCTGCCACCGGACCCGCCCCGCCAACCCACAGATAGCCGGCTTCTGCCGTTGCTCCGGCTGTTGCCTTGGCCTCTGCGGGTGCAGGGCTGCAAGCCCTGCCGGAAACCCTCACCCCGCGGGAGTACCTGCACCGTGCAGGTAATCCAGGCTCACCTGCAGCAACGCCCGCAACCCGACATCCAGCGCCTTCTCATCCAGCAGGAACTTCGGTGAATGATTCGCCGGTGCCGTCGCCGGGTCGATGCCCACGCTGGTCGAACCGACGAAGAAGAACATCCCCGGCACTTCCTTCGCGTACAGCGAGAAATCCTCCGCACCCATCTGCAGCGGTGGCTCGTACACGTTGTCCTTGCCCACCACCGCCTGCAGGCTCGGCAGCATCTTCGCGGTCAGCGCCGGGTCGTTCACCGTGGCCGGATTGCCCTCCGACTCGTAGATGTCCGTCACTGCCTTGGCACCGTGCGCGGCGGCGGTGTGCTCGGCCACGTTGCGCAGGTCGGCGAAGATCTGCTGCCGCATGCCTTCGTCGAAGGTACGGATGGTGCCGACCATTTCCACTTCATCCGGAATGATGTTGTAGCGGATGCCACCGTTGATCGCGCCGAAGGTCAGCACCGCCGGCTGCTTGGACAGGTTCGCGCGGCGGCTGACGATGGTCTGCGCCGTGCCGACCAGGTCAGCGGTGGCGACGATCGGATCAACACCGTTCCACGGCGCCGAACCATGCGTCTGGCGACCGATCACCTTGATCCCGAAACGATCCGAGGCAGCCATCAACGGACCACCACGCACGGCGATCTGCCCGGCCTGCACGCTGGAGAACACATGCAAGCCAAACACGGCTTCCGGCTTGAAGTCAGCAAACAGCCCTTCCTTCAGCATCAGCGCGGCACCGCCCTCCTCCGGCGGCGGTGCGCCCTCCTCGGCCGGCTGGAAGATCAGCATCACCTGGCCCGGCAGGTCTTTCTTCATCGACACCAGTGCTTCGGCCACGCCAAGCAGGGTGGCGGTGTGCGCATCATGGCCACAGGCATGCATCACGCCCACGGTCTGCCCGCGGTACTGGTCGGTGGCCTTGGAGGCGAACGGCAGGCCGGTCTGCTCGGTCACCGGCAGCGCGTCCATGTCCGCGCGCAGCGCGATCTTCGGCCCGGGCTTGCCGCCTTCGATGATCGCCACCACGCCGTGGTGGGCGATGCCGGTCTTCGGCTTCAGGCCCATCGCACGCAGGCGCTTGGCGACCTCGGCCGAGGTGCGCACCTCACGGTTGGACAGTTCCGGGTGCTGGTGGAAATCGCGCCGCCATTCCACCACCTTGGCCTGCAGCCGCTGGGCGGCAGCGGTCACCTCCGGGCGCTGCCCGTCCTGGGCGTGGGCAAGAGCCGGCAAGGCCAGCAGCAGGGCGGACAGCAGCAACGAACGGCGCATCACGATCTCCACGGCAGGGGGTTCCAGCTGAATGTAGGGCAACACCGCCGCTACGGGAACCTCCGCGGCCGGATCCGGTCTTAGCGCCCGTCCCATCCGTCATGCAGGAAACGTGATGTGGCGCAGGTATGCTTTGCGCATTGCCAACCGGGGCCGTGCCCCGTCCAGCCCTCTTGGAGTCCTTGAATGTCACGTGTTTGGAAGATCGTGCTGCTGGTCGTGGCGGTACTGGTGCTGGCCGTGGTCGGCCTGCGCGTACTCGGCGGGGGCAAGGACAAGGCCGGTAGCCCGGCGGCAGCTGCGCGCCAGGGCGGTGAAGACCCGGATGCCGGCCCGGTGCCGGTGACCGTGGTGGATGCGGCACGCCAGGACGTGCCGGTCTATGCCAGTGCGCTGGGTACGGTGACCGCAATGAACACCGTCACCGTCAGCCCGCAGGTTGGCGGCCAGCTGATGAGCCTGAATTTCCGCGAAGGCCAGGAAGTGAAGAAGGGCGATGTGCTGGCGGTGATCGACCCGCGCACCGCCCAGGCCAGCTATGACCAGGCCGTGGCCTCCAAGCGCCAGAACGAGGCGCTGCTGGCCACCGCGCGTTCCAACTACCAGCGCTCGAACGCGCCGGAGTATCGCCAGTTCGTCGCCAAGACCGATCTGGATACACAGCGAAACCAAGTGGCACAGTACGAAAGCGCAGTCGCGGCGAACGAGGCCAGCATGCGCTCGGCGCAGGTGCAGCTGCAGTACACCAAGGTCACCGCGCCGATCACCGGCATCGCCGGTATCCGCGCGGTCGACGCCGGCAACGTGGTCAACGCCGGCACCGCGCTGGTCACGCTGACCCAGATCCATCCGATCCACGTGCTGTTCAACCTGCCCGAGCGCCAGCTCGGCGATGTGCGCCAGGCACAGGCCGCCGGTGCGGTACCCGTCGCGGCACTGGACCGCGCCGATTCGCACGTGCTGTCCGGCGACGGCAGGCTCGACGTGGTCGACAACCTGATCAGTGCCGACAGCGGCACGTTCAAGGCGCGCGCGATCTTCGACAACACCGACAACGGCCTGTGGCCGGGCCAGTTCGTCAACGTGCGCATGCAGCTGCGCACGATTGCCGGTGGCGTGGTCATTCCGACCCAGGCGGTGCTGCGTGGCCCGGACGGCGAGTACGTCTATGTGGTGCAGGGCGACAACACGGTGAAGATGCAGACCGTGCGCAGCGGCGTGGAAGTGGGTGACAGCCAGGTGCAGATCGCCGAGGGCCTGAAGGGCGGCGAGCGGGTGGTCAGTGAAGGCCAGTTCCGCTTGAAGCCGGGCAGCAAGGTCACCGCGCTGAAGCCGGGCGAAACCCCGGCGGTGCCGACCGAAGCCGAGCTGAAGGCCGCCGAGCAGAAGAACGGCGGCGGTGGCCGTCGTGGCGGCGGCCCGCGCTGAGCGCAGGCTACCGACCTCCCTCGCGCCGGCAAGCCTGCCGGCGCCGACATTGAAGTGCCAGCAAGGATCAGTCCGTGGGCTTTTCGACGATCTTCATCCGCCGCCCCATCGCCACCTCGCTGCTGATGGCGGGCCTGTTGCTGCTGGGCATCCTCGGTTACCGCAAGCTGCCGGTGTCGGCGCTGCCGGAAATCGATGCGCCCAGCCTGGTGGTCACCACCCAGTACCCCGGCGCCAACGCCACCACCATGGCCTCGCTGGTCACCACGCCGCTGGAGCGCCAGTTCGGGCAGATCTCCGGGCTGGAGCTGATGACCTCCGACTCGTCGGCCGGGTTGTCCACGATCATCCTGCAGTTCTCGATGGACCGGAACATCGACATTGCCGCGCAGGACGTGCAGGCGGCGATCCGCCAGGCCACGCTGCCCTCGTCGCTGCCCTACCAGCCGGTCTACAACCGGGTGAATCCGGCCGACGCGGCCATCGTCACCCTGAAACTGACCTCTGACACGCGCCCGCTGCGCGACGTCAACAACTACGCCGACTCGATCCTGGCCCAGCGACTGTCGCAGGTGCAGGGCGTGGGCCTGGTCTCGATCGCCGGCAACGTGCGCCCGGCCGTGCGCATCCAGGTCAATCCGGCCCAGCTGTCGAACATGGGCCTGACCCTGGAGCAGCTGCGCAGCGCGCTGACCCAGGCCAACGTCAACGCGCCGAAGGGTTCGCTGAACGGCAAGACCCAGTCCTACAGCATTGGTACCAACGACCAGCTCACCAGTGCCGCCGAGTACCGCGACACCATCATCAGCTACAAGAACGGACGTCCCGTGCGTTTGTCCGACGTGGCCGAAGTGGTTGATGGCGTGGAGAACGACCAGCTGGCCGCCTGGGCCGATGGCAAGCCGGCGGTGCTGCTGGAAGTGCGCCGCCAGCCCGGCGCCAACATCGTGCAGACCGTCGAGCGCATCCGCGCGATCCTGCCGCAGCTGCAGGGCGTGCTGCCAGCCGACGTGCACCTGGAGATCTTCAACGACCGTACCGAGACCATCCGCGCCTCGGTGCATGAGGTGCAGTTCACCCTGATCCTGACCATCGGCCTGGTGGTGGCGGTGATCTTCGTGTTCCTGCGCCGCCTGTGGGCCACGATCATTCCCTCGGTGGCGGTGCCGTTGTCGCTGGCCGGCACCTTCGCGGTGATGGCCTTTGCCGGCATGTCGCTGGACAACCTCTCGCTGATGGCGCTGGTGGTGGCCACCGGCTTCGTGGTCGACGATGCGATCGTGATGATCGAGAACATCGTGCGTTACATCGAGCAGGGCAAGAGTGGCAAGGAAGCGGCCGAAATCGGTGCGCGCCAGATCGGCTTCACCGTGCTGTCGCTGACCGTTTCGCTGGTGGCGGTGTTCCTGCCGCTGCTGCTGATGCCCGGCGTCACCGGCCGCCTGTTCCACGAGTTCGCGTGGGTGCTGAGCATCGCCGTCGTGCTGTCGATGCTGATCTCGCTGACGCTGACCCCGATGATGTGCGCCTACCTGCTCAAGCCCGACGCCTTGCCCGAAGGCGAGGACGCACATGAGCGTGCGGCGGCGGCCGGCAAGCAGAACCTGTGGACGCGCACCGTCGGCCTGTACGAGCGCAGCCTGGACTGGGTGCTGGACCACCAGCGCCTGACCCTGGCCGTGGCCGGCGGCGCACTGGTGCTGACCGTGCTGCTGTACGTGCTGATTCCCAAGGGCCTGCTGCCCGAACAGGACACCGGCCTGATCACCGGCGTGGTCCAGGCTGACCAGAACATCGCCTTCCCGCAGATGGAGCAGCGCACCAAGCAGGTGGCCGAAGCGCTGCGCCAGGACCCGGACGTGACCGGCGTGTCAGCCTTCATCGGCGCGGGCAGCATGAATCCCACGCTCAACCAGGGCCAGCTGTCGATCGTGCTGAAGGAACGCGGCGAGCGCGACGGCCTGGACAAGATCCTGCCGCGCCTGCAGAAGGCCGTCGCCGGTATTCCGGGCGTGGCCCTGTACCTGAAGCCGGTCCAGGACGTGACGCTGGATACCCGCGTGGCCGCCACCGAGTACCAGTACTCGCTGTCGGACGTGGATCCGGCGACCGTGGCCACCCAGGCCACACGCCTGACCGAAGCGCTGCGCAAGCGCCCGGAACTGGCCGACGTCGACAACAACCTGTCCAACCAGGGCCGCGCGCTTGAACTGAACATCGACCGCGACAAGGCCAGCGTGCTGGGCGTGCCGATGCAGACCATCGACGACACCCTCTACGATGCGTTCGGCCAGCGCCAGATCTCGACCATCTTCACCGAACTCAACCAGTATCGGGTTGTGCTGGAAGTGGCGCCGGAGTTCCGCACCAGCACCGCGCTGATGGAACAGCTGGCCGTTGCCTCCAATGGTGCCGGTGCACTGACCGGCACCAATGCCACCAGTTTCGGCCAGGTCACCTCGTCGAACTCATCGACGGCTACCGGCATCGGCGCGCAGAACACCGGCATCACCGTCGGCGCGGGCAGCATCATTCCGCTGTCGGCACTGGCCGAAGGCAAGGTCAGCAGTGCGCCGCTGGTGGTCAGCCACCAGCAGCAACTGCCGGCAGTGACGGTCTCGTTCAACGTGGCGCCGGGCTATTCGCTGTCCGAAGCGGTGCGGGCGATCCAGGAGACCAAGGACAGCCTGGACATGCCCACCCACCTGCATGCCGAATTCATCGGCAAGGCCGCCGAATTCACCGGCAGCCAGACCGATGTGGTGTGGCTGCTGCTGGCCTCGCTGGTGGTGATCTACATCGTGCTGGGCGTGCTCTACGAGAGCTACATCCACCCGATCACGATCATCTCCACGCTGCCGCCGGCCGGTGTCGGCGCGCTGCTGGCACTGATGCTGTGCGGGCTGAGCCTGTCGGTGGATGGCATCGTCGGCATCGTGCTGCTGATCGGCATCGTCAAGAAGAACGGCATCATGATGGTGGACTTCGCGATCGAGGCGCGCCGCGCCGGCGCCAACGCGCATGAAGCGATCCGCCGCGCCTGTCTGCTGCGCTTCCGCCCGATCATGATGACCACCGCCGCGGCCATGCTCGGCGCGCTGCCGTTGGCACTGGGTACCGGCATCGGTTCGGAACTGCGCCGCCCGCTGGGCATCGCCATCGTCGGCGGCCTGCTGCTGTCGCAGCTGGTGACCCTGTACACCACGCCGGTGATCTACCTGTATATGGAGCGCTTCTCCGAATGGCTGGCCCGCCGCCGCGAGCAGCGCGCACTGCGCGACGGTTCGCTGCAGGAGCCGCAGGCATGATCCACGCCCCGCTGCCGCGGGGGGCCGCACGATGAACCTGTCCGGCCCCTTCATCCGCCGCCCGATCGGCACCGCGCTGCTGGCCATCGGCCTGTTCATGGTCGGCCTGATCTGCTACCTGCGGCTGGGCGTGTCGGCGCTGCCGAACATCGAGATCCCGGTGATCTTCGTGCACGCCAGTCAGTCCGGTGCCGATGCGGCAACCATGGCCTCCACGGTCACCGCGCCGCTGGAACGTCATCTCGGCCAGCTGCCGGGCATCGACCGCATGCGCTCGTCGAGCTCGGAAGGCAGCTCGCTGGTGTTCATGATCTTCCAGAGCGGCCACAACATCGATTCGGCCGCGCTGGACGTACAGACCGCGATCAACTCGGCACAGGCCGACCTGCCTTCGGGCATGGGCTCGCCGATGTACCAGAAGGCGAACCCGAACGACGACCCGGTGATCGCCATCGCGCTCACCTCGCAGACGCAGTCGGCCGATGAGCTGTACAACGTGGCCGACTCGCTGCTGGCGCAGCGCATCCGCCAGATCAGCGGCGTCGCCTCGGTCGACATCGCCGGTGCTTCGACGCCGGCGGTACGCGTGGACGTCAACCTGCGCCTGATGAACGCACTCGGCCTGACCGCCGACGACCTGCGCAACGCCGTGCGCGCGGCCAACGTGACCTCGCCCACCGGCTTCCTCAGCGATGGCAACACCACCACCGCGATCATCGCCAACGATTCGGTGGCACGCGCCGCCGACTTCGCCGACCTGGTGGTCAAGACCCAGGGCGATGGCCGGGTGATCCGGCTGAAGGACATCGCCAACGTCTACGACGGCCAGCAGGATGCCTACCAGGCGGCGTGGTTCGACCACAAGCCGGCGGTGGTGATGTACGTGTTCACCCGCGCCGGCGCCAACATCGTGGAGACCGTGGACCGGGTCAAGGCACAGATCCCCGCGCTGCGCGACTACCTGCAGCCGGGCACCACGATGACACCGTACTTCGACCGTACGCCGACCATCCGCTCGTCGCTGCATGAAGTGCAGATCACTCTGCTGATCAGCCTGGCGATGGTGGTGCTGACCATGGCGCTGTTCCTGCGCCGGCTGGCACCCACGCTGATCGCCGCAGTCACCGTGCCGCTGTCGCTGGCCGGCGCCGCGCTGGTGATGTACGCGCTGGGCTTCACACTCAACAACCTGAGCCTGCTGGCGCTGGTGATCGCGATCGGCTTCGTGGTCGACGATGCGATCGTGGTGATCGAGAACATCATGCGCCACCTCGACGAAGGCATGCCGCGGATGCAGGCAGCGCTGACCGGCGCGCGCGAGATCGGCTTCACCATCGTCTCGATCACCGCCTCGCTGGTGGCGGTGTTCATCCCGCTGCTGTTCGCCAGCGGCATGATGGGTGCGTTCTTCCGCGAATTCACCGTCACCCTGGTCGCGGCCATCGTGGTCTCGATGATCGTCTCGCTGACGCTGACCCCGGCGCTGTGCAGCCGCTTCCTCAGCGCCCACGACCACACGGCGCCGCCGTCGCGCTTCGGCCGTTGGCTGGATGCCGGCCACGAGCGCATGCTGCGCATCTACACCGTGTTCCTGGATTTCTCGCTGCGCCATGCGCTGCTGCTGTCGCTGACGCCGCTGCTGCTGATCGGTGCCACCGTCTTCCTGTTCGGCGCGGTGAAGAAGGGCGCGTTCCCGCCGCAGGACACCGGTCTGATCTGGGGCCGCGCCAACTCCAGCGCCACCGTCTCCTTCGAGGACATGGTCGCCCGCCAGCGCCGCATCACCGACATGCTGATGGCCGACCCGGCGGTGAAGACCGTGGGTGTGCGCCTGGGCAGCGGTCGCCAGGGCTCCAGCGCACAGTTCAACGTCGAGCTGAAATCACGCAAGGAAGGCCGCCGCGAAACCACCGCACATGCCCTGGCGCGACTGAGCGCCAAGGCCGACCGCTACCCCGACCTGCAGCTGCGCCTGCGCGCGATCCAGGACCTGCCCAGCAACGATGGCGGTGGCTCCAGCCAGGGCGCGCAGTACCGCATCTCGCTGCAGGGGAATGACCTGGCGTCACTGCAGGAATGGCTGCCCAAGCTGCAGGCGGAGCTGAAGAAGAACCCGAAGCTGCGCGACGTCGGCACCGATGTGGACAATGCCGGGCTGCGCCAGAACATCGAGATCGACCGTGCCAAGGCCGCCCGCCTGGGTGTTTCGGTCGGCGCCATCGACGGCGCCCTGTACGGTGCGTTCGGCCAGCGCCAGATCTCGACCATCTATTCGGACATCAACCAGTACAGCGTGGTGGTCAACGCCCTGCCCTCGCAGACCGCTACTCCGGCGGCGCTGGACGAGGTGCATGTGCGTGCGCGCAACGGCGACATGGTGCCGCTCACGGCGGTGGCCAAGCAGGTGCCGGGGCTGGCGCCTTCGCAGATCACCCATGAGAACCAGTACACGACGATGGACCTCAGCTACAACCTGGCGCCGAACGTGAGCATGGGCGAGGCCAAGGCGATCATCGACGCGACCGTGGCCGGCATGCGCATGCCCGGCGACATCCGCCTGGCTGATGACGCCGGCTTCGGCTTCAACTCCGACCCCAGCGACATGCTGATCCTGGTGTTTGCCGCGATCCTGACCGTGTACCTGGTGCTGGGCATGCTGTACGAGAGCCTGATCCACCCGGTCACCATCCTGTCCACGCTGCCGGCGGCCGGCGTGGGCGCGCTGCTGGCGCTGTTCGGCACCAATACCGAACTGTCGGTGATCTCGATGATCGCGCTGGTGCTGCTGATCGGCATCGTCAAGAAGAACGCGATCATGATGATCGACTTCGCGCTGGTGGCGCAGCGCGAACATGGGCTGGCACCGCGCGAAGCGGCACGCGAGGCCAGCATCGTGCGCTTCCGCCCGATCATGATGACCACGATGGTGGCGATCCTGGCTGCTGTGCCGCTGGCGATCGGCCTCGGCGAAGGGTCCGAGCTGCGGCGTCCGCTGGGTATCGCGATGATCGGCGGCCTGCTGTTTTCGCAGAGCCTGACCCTGCTCAGCACGCCGGCGCTGTACGTGATCTTCTCCTGCCTGGCCGAGCGCTGGCGCGCACGTCGCGCACGCAGGCGCGAAGCGAAGCTGCTCAAGCGCGCACAGCGGGCGTAGAAGGGCCCATCCACGCAGGGCGTGGATCTACTGGTAGCGCCGGCCGCTGGCCGGCGTTCTCCGTACAGCCAATCTGCCGGCCAGCGGCCGGCACTACCGTGGGAGCGGATGGTGGGTACGAACCGTGGGAGCGGATGGTGGGTACGAACCGTGGGCACGGATGGTGGGTGCGGACCGTTGGTCCGCATACCTCCGGGTTTGACGCACGGTAACGAAAAGAGAACAATTCTCATCCAGCCATGGTCCTGCGCCCCTTCGCGGCGCCCCGCTGCCATCTCCGGCCAGCCTGCGTGATCCCAGCCACTGCCCCTTCCCCCACCCGTGGGCGGATGGCCTGTGGCCGTCCGTCGAGGACCACCATCGATGCTGCCTTCCCGTTCTCCCCGCCTGGCCCTGCTGGCCATCGCCCTGTCAGCCGCCTGCGCTGCCCATGCCGAAGCGCCGGCCGTCAGCCGTAACGCCACCGATCTGGATGCGGTGAAGGTCACCGCCGAACGCACCCATACCGACGCTGGCGCACTGGGCGACCGCGCCCTGCGCGACACTCCGTTCGCGATCACCGCTGTTGGCCGCGAGCAGATCGAGCAGCGCCAGGTGGTCTCGCTGGGCGAAGCCTTCCTGCTCGACCCTTCGGTCAGCACCCAGGTCAGCGCCTATGCCAGTGGCTGGAGCTCGCCCATCCGCAACCGCGGTCTGGAGCTGAACTACGACAGCTACCGGGTCAATGGCCTGCAGGTCTCTTCCTGGGGCACCGAATGGCCGCTGGAAGTGATGGAACAGGTCGATCTGCTGAAAGGCCCGGGCGGATTCCTGTATGGCTTCGGCACCCCCGGCGGCATCGTCAATTACATCACCAAGAAGCCGACGGACACGCCCACCTTCTCCGCCCAGCTGGGCTGGCGCGAACAGGGCATCGTCAGCGGCGGCATCGACGTTGGCGGCCGCTTCGGCAACGAGCAGATGTTCGGCTACCGCTTCAACGCCTTCCAGGAAAAGGGTGAGACCTTCAACGGCGGGCATGTCGATCGCAAGGTAGGCGCGCTGTCGCTGGACGCGCGCCTGAGCGATGCGCTCACCTGGACCTTCGACGGAGTGTTCCAGTCGCGCGACCTGCGCGAGGAATCACCGCAGTACTACTTCCGTGGCCTGACCTCGTTGCCGCGGCCGATCGCCGGAGATACCGACAACAGCGTGCCCGGCACCTACTACGACACACGCTCCAGCCTGCTGTCGACCGGCTTGAACTGGCAGATCAACAGCGACTGGAAAGCCAGCCTGAGTTACGGCGTCACCACCTCGTGGAATGACGTCAACAAGATCTTCGCCTACATCGACGATCTCAACGGCGACTACGACGTCAACGTCTACGAACTGGGTGGCAAGAGCGAGTGGAAGCTGGCCCAGGCGATGCTGCAGGGCAGCTTCCGCACCGGCCCCCTTCAGCATCAGGTGGTGACGGGCATCAGCCACCAGACCGGACTGGGCTGGGACCGCCCCTACGAGTGGAACCTGATTGGCCGCGCCAACCTGTACCAGCGCCATGCCATCCGCCACGACGCCGTTGGTTCGCGGGTGATGGCCCGCGGCGACGAGACGGTGCAGCAGGCGGTGTTCGCAAGCGATACGGTGAACCTCGGCAGCGGCTGGTCGGTGCTGGCGGGCTGGCGCTACAACGACTTCGAAACCAAGGGGCGGTACCACACCTACCCGGTCACCCCGACCTACGCCGTGATGTTCAAGCCCAGCGAGGCGGTCACCCTCTACGCCAGCTACATCGAGTCGCTCGAAGCGGGCAGCCGCGTAGGCAACAGCTACATCAACGCCGGTGACGTGCTCGATCCCACCATCAGCAAGCAGTACGAGATCGGGGCCAAGGTCGAAGCGGCGCGTTGGAATGCGAACGTGGCCGCGTTCCGGCTGGAACGTGGTGCCAACATCGATGAGCTCACGCCGGCCGGCAAGCGCCTGGTGCAGGACGGCATCACGCTGTACGAAGGCATTGAAGCCAGTGCCGACCTGCACCTCAACGATGCACTGACCGTCGGCGGCGGCGTCACCTGGCTGGATCCGACCTACGACAAGCTGTCCCCGGGCAGCGCCGCACAGGAAGGCAACCGTACCGCCGGTGCTGCGCGCTGGAGCGGCGTACTGCACGCCACCTACCAGCTGCCGTGGGTAGACGGCTTGGAGACCTATGCCGCCGTGCGCTACTACGGCGATGTCTGGTACGACGCCGACAACACCCTGAAGCTGCCTGACTACACGCTGGTGAATGCAGGCATCGGCTATCGCCTGCTGGCGTCCGGCCATCCGGTGACTCTGCGTGCCAGCGTCGAGAACCTGGCCAACCGGAAGTACTGGTCCAACGCCGGCGCCGGCCTGCCGCGCACGTTCGCGGTGAGCGTGCGGTTCGACATGTAATGCCCGGCAAACCGGTAGTGCCGGCCTTCGGCCGGCTCCTTGCACCTCCGTCCGGGCGCATGAGAGCCGGCCAGCGGCCGGCACTACCGGGTATTCCCTCGCGGGCTGTCCCCTTCACCCCGCACCCGCAATAATGGTGGGAGACCCTTCCACCGAGCCTGCATGCCCGCCCGCGAATCCCGCCTCAGCCGCCTGTGGGCCCACGAAAAGGCCAGTTATGGCCTTCGGGTGTTCATCGCCCTGACCGCAGCGCTTGCCGTGTGCTGGCAGCTGGACGCGCTCACTGCCCTGCCCGGCGTGTTCCTCGGCATCATTGCCAGCGCCATCGCCGAGACCGATGACAACTGGTGGGGCCGTACCAAGGCGGTACTGCTGTCGCTGCTGTGCTTCTGCCTCGCCGCCGCTTCGGTGATCTGGCTGTTCCCCTGGCCATGGATCTTCATCGGCGCGCTGGCGCTGTCCACCTTCGGGTTGACCCTGCTGGGTGCGCTCGGCGAGCGCTATGCGTCCATCGCCCAGGCCACGGTAACGCTGGCGATCTACACCATGATCGGGCTGGAGCAGCATGGCGCCAGCGACCTGCACAGCGCGCTGGACGCGGTCAGCCACCTGCTGGCCGGTGCGGTCTGGTACGGCCTGCTGTCGATCCTGTGGACCGCACTGTTCGCCAACCGTCCGGTACGCGAACGCGTGGCGCGACTGTATGTTGAACTGGGCCGCTACCTGCAGTTGAAGGCAACACTGTTCGAGCCGGTGCGCGAGGCCGACCTGCAGCGTCGCCAGCTCGACCTGGCCGAACAGAACCGGCGCGTGGTTGGTGCATTGAATGAAGCCAAGACCGCGATCCTGGCCCGCTTCGGCCGTTCCGGGCGGCCCGGCGTGAACTCCGGCCTGTACCTGCGCCTCTATTACATGGCACAGGATTTCCACGAGCGCGCCAGCTCCTCGCACTACCCGTACGGTGCGCTGGTCGATGCCTTCTTCCACAGCGATGTGCTGTACCGCTGCCAGCGCCTGCTCGACCTGCAGGGGCAGGCCTGCGCACGGCTGGGCGAGGCGATCCGCCTGCGCCGTCCGTTCGTGTATGGCGAAAGCAACCAGCAGGCCGGGCGCGACCTGGCCGATGCGCTGGCCTATCTGCGCGACCAGCAGCGGCCGCAGTGGCAGCGACTGCTTGGCTCGCTGGATCTGCTGGTGCACAACCTGCGCAGCATCGAGCGCCGCCTGCTGGATGCGGAGCGCTCCGAGGCCAGCCTGGACAACGTCGATACCCGCCTGCGCGACAGCAACCCGCACACCCTGCGCGAGATGGGCGTGCGCGTGCGCCAGCAGCTCACGCCCGGCTCGGTCCTGTTCCGCCACGGCCTGCGCATGGCATTGGCCCTGATCGCCGGCTTCGCGGCAATCCGCTTGTTCAATGCACAGAACGGCTCGTGGGTGCTGCTGACCATCGTGTTCGTGTGCCGCCCCAACTTCGGCGCGACCCGCCAGCGCCTTGCACAACGCATCGTCGGCACCGTGGCCGGCCTGGTGCTGACCTGGGCACTGCTGCAGCTGTTCCCACAGCTGCACGTACAGCTGCTGATCGCGCTGCTGTCGGCGCTGCTGTTCTTCTTCACCCGCACCGACCGCTATCTGGTGGCCTCGGCGGCGATCACGGTGATGGCACTGACCTGCTTCAACCTGATCGGCGACGGCTTCGTGCTGATCGTGCCGCGCATGGTCGATACGCTGCTGGGTTGTGCAATCGCCGCCGCGGCCGCCTTCCTGATCCTGCCCGACTGGCAGGGCCGCCAGCTGCACCTTGTGCTGGCGCGCGTGCTGGACACCGCCGCGCGCTACCTGGATTCGGTACTGGGCCAGTACCGCAGCGGCATGCGTGACGATCTGGCCTACCGCATCGCCCGCCGCGACATGCACAACGCCGACGCCGCGCTATCCACCGCGTTGTCGAACATGCTGCGTGAGCCCGGACATGTGCGCCGCAATCTGGATGCCGGCTTCCACTTCCTGGCGCTGTCCAACACGCTGCTCGGCCATCTGTCGGCATTGGGCGCGCATCGTGACCAGGTGGACAGCTATGCTGGCGACCCGCTGGCATTGGCAGCCGGTGAACGCGTGCGCAAGGCACTGCAGCAGCTGGCCTCGGCCCTGACCGCACGGCAGCCGGTCAGCGAGGACGACAACGACGCTGATCGCGCGGTGGCGGCCGAACTGGAGCAGATCGACGAGACGATGCCGGCGAAGCTGCAGTTGATCCGCACCCAGATGGCGCTTGTGCTGCGGATGCTGCCGAAGGTGCGGGCGGCGGCGAATGAGGCGGTGACCAGCCTGACCTGATCCCTCATCGCTGCTCGGACATTCCATCCACGCATGGCGTGGATCTACTGCACCGCGTGCAACCGTGCGTTGCGTATGGCGATGCATCCCGATCACGTTCCCGCGCGGATACTGGGTGATCCCCTGCCCCGGATTCCTCCATGAAGATCGAACTCACCGGCCGTACCGCGCTGGTCACCGCCTCCACCGCCGGCATCGGCCTGGCGATTGCCCAGGGCCTGGCCAACGCGGGCGCGCGGATCATTCTCAACGGCCGCAGCACCGACAGCGTCGAACGCGCCCGCCAGCGCCTGCTCGCCGCCGTTCCGGGTGCCGACGTGCTCGGCGTGGCCGCCGACCTCTCCGATGCGGCCGGCGTCGACACGCTGCTGGCAGGCCTGCCCAAGGTCGACATCCTGGTCAACAACGCCGGCATTTTCGGCCCCGAGGACTTCTTCGAGACCGAAGACGCGACCTGGGAACGCTACTGGCAGACCAACGTGATGTCCGGCGTGCGCCTGTCGCGGGCACTGTTGCCGGCCATGGTCGATGCCGGCTGGGGTCGCGTACTGTTCATCTCATCCGAATCGGCACGCAACATTCCGGCCGACATGATCCACTACGGTGTCAGCAAGACCGCGCAGCTGTCGCTGTCGCGCGGCCTGGCCAAGCGCGTGGCCGGCAGCGGCGTCACCGTCAACGCGGTGCTGCCCGGCCCGACCCTGTCCGACGGTTTCGCGGCGATGTTCGAAGATGAACGCCAGCGCAGCGGCAAGCCACTGGAGCAGATCGGCCGCGAGTTCGTGATGGCACACCGGCCGTCTTCGGTGATCCAGCGCACCGCCACGGTCGAGGAAGTGGCCAACATGGTGGTGTACCTGGCCTCGCCGCAAGCCTCGGCGACCTCGGGTGCGGCGCTGCGCGTGGATGGCGGCGTGGTCGACGATATCGTCTGAGACCTATCAAGGTGTGCGGACCAACGGTCCGCACCCACAGTTGTGGGGCTTCAGCAGATCCACGCCATGCGTGGATGCATCCCGCCATGGTCCCGGCGGATAGGCAGGAATGCTAGGCTGCGCCGGTCAAGGAGGCTCCATGTCCGGTCACAACCAGTTCGCCCTGCTGCGCCAGCGCCGTTTCCTGCCGTTCTTCGTCGTCCAGGCGCTCGGAGCGTTCAACGACAACGTGTACCGGCAGGCGATCATCAGCATGTTGCTGTTCATGGCCGTACCGGAGGAAGAACTGGGGCTGTACGCCACGCTGGCACCGGCCATCTTCATCCTGCCGTACTTCCTGTTCTCGGCGCTGGCCGGGCAGATCGCCGACAAACTGGAAAAATCGCGGCTGATCGTGATCACCACCACCATGGAGATCGTGATCATGTCGCTGGCAGCCACCGGCTTCCTCACTCAGAGCCTGCCGGTGCTGCTGGTCGCCCTGTTCTGCACCGGCATGCAGTCGACCCTGTTCGGCCCGGTGAAGTACTCGGTGCTGCCGTCGGTGCTCAAGCCCGAAGAGCTGACCGGTGGCAACGGCCTGGTTGAAATGGGCACCTCGATGTCGATCCTGTCCGGCATGATCGTCGGCGGCCTGGTGTTCACCGTCGCCGGCAGCCACGGTACGGTGGTGGCGGCCTGCGCGATCATCGGCCTGGCGATCTGCGGCAACATCGCCGCGCGCCTGATTCCCAAGGTCGATGCCGGCGACCCGAACCTGAAGATCAACTGGAACCCGCTGCCCGAATCACTGGCGGTGCTGCGCATGGCGCGCCAGCAGAAGGCGGTGCGCAATTCAATCCTGGGCGTGTCCTGGTTCTGGTTCGTCGGCACCGTGCTGACCTCGCAGTTGCCGGCCTATGCCGTGACCAACCTCGGCGGTGAGCCGACCCTGTATATCTTTGCCCTGGCCCTGTTCTCGGTCGGCACCGGCGTTGGCTCGTTGCTGTGCGAGAAGCTGTCGGCACGCACGGTGGAAATCGGCCTGGTGCCGCTGGGTGCGTTCGGCATGACCGCGTTCCTGCTCGACCTGTATTTCGCCCGCAGTGGCGAAGCGACCGTGCACGGACTGACCATCGGGACGTTCCTGCAGCAGCCGGGCAGCATCCGGATCGTCATCGACCTGATCGGCATCGGCCTGTTCACCGGCATCTTCGTGGTGCCGCTGTTCGCGCTGATCCAGAGCCGCACGCCGAAGGCGCAGATGTCGCGCGTGTTTGCGGCGCTGAACATCCAGAACTCCGGTTTCATCGTCGGCGCAGCCCTGCTGTCGCTGGCCGCGCACAAGCTGCTGCACTGGTCCATCCCGCAGCAGTTCCTGGCGCTGGCCATCGCCAACGCACTGGTGGCGATCTACATCTTCACCATCGTCCCCGAATTCCTGATGCGCTTCCTCAGCTGGCTGATGGTGCGCACCCTGTACCGCCTGCGCCCGCACGGTATCGAGGCCAACGTGCCCGACGAGGGCGCCGCGCTGCTGGTCTGCAACCATGTCAGCTACATGGACGCACTGATCCTGTCGGCGACGATCCCGCGCCCGGTGCGCTTCGTCATGTACTACAAGATCTTCAACATCCCGGTGATGCGCTGGATCTTCCGGACCGCCAAGGCGATCCCGATCGCCGGTGCGCGCGAAGACCCGGCGCTGATGCAGCGCGCGTTCGATGACATCGACGCTGCGCTGGCCGAAGGCGAGCTGGTCTGCATCTTCCCGGAAGGCGCGCTGACCAAGGATGGCGCGATGGCACCGTTCAAGTCCGGCGTCGAGAAGATCCTCGAACGGCGGCCGGTGCCAGTGGTGCCGATGGCGCTGCGCGGCATGTGGTCGAGCATGTGGAGCCGGCGCGACAGCCGCCTGGGCCGCATGCGCGTGCCGCGCCGTTTCCGCGCCACCGTCGAGGTGGTGGCGGCAGCGGCCGTGGATGGCCACAGCACCAGCGCACCGGTGCTGGAGGCCCAGGTGCGAGCCCTGCGCGGCGATCACGCCTGACGAGATGGGCCCGCTGAGCGGGCCCAGCGGACTCCCCCACATACGTCACCGTCCAGTGGTGTACGCGACATGTCGTGACTGTAAACGCATACATGCAACGCAGGTTGCGGTAGATTACGCACCCACAGGGGGGAGGTCCGGCCGATTCATCATGGCCGGCCACCAAGGAATGGAGTCTCGCTTTGAATCAACCACCACCGCTCAGCCGTCCGGTCTACATCCCCAACCATCTGGTCTGGGCGATCCTGACGACGCTGTTCTGCTGCCTGCCGTTGGGCGTGGTGTCGATCGTGTACGCCTCCCAGGTCGATGGCCGCCGCGCGGCCGGCGACCTGCCGGGGGCCTACAGTGCGTCGCGCAAGGCGGGCTGGTGGGCGGTGGCTTCGGCCGTGGCCCTGCCGGTCCTGTTGCTGTTGTGGTTCGGGCTGTTCGGCGGCTTGGCCGTACTGGGCGCTCTTTCCGACCAATGATTCACCACCACCACCCATCAAGGAGCTTGAACCCATGAACACCGCCACTCCGCAGGTCCCGAACAATCTGGTCTGGGCCATCCTGAGCACCCTGTTCTGCTGCCTGCCGGCCGGCATCGTGTCGATCGTCTACGCCGCCCAGGTCAACGGCAAGCTGGCGGCCGGCGACATCGCCGGCGCCCAGGACTCCGCCGCCAAGGCCAAGAAGTGGGCCATGTGGTCGGCCATCGCCTGGGTCGTGCTGGTCGTGCTGTACGTGCTGTTCTTCGTTGTGCTCGGCGGCATGGGCGCGATGAGCAACGGCAACTACTGATACGCCTGGACGGATCCGGCGCCTGCGCCGGATCCGTTGTTGCATGTCCGCGCTTCCCGCTCGTTCCCGACTCGCCCGCTGGGCACCGCTGCTGGTTTCCGCCGGCCTGGCCGTGGGTGCCACGGTGGTGCTGCGCAACGTCAATCCGTATGTCGCCGGCAATCCCCTGCCGAGCTGCCCGCTGTACGCGCTGACCGGCCTGTACTGCCCGGGCTGTGGCAGCACGCGCTGCCTGTATTCCCTGGTCCACTTCGACCTGCCCGGCGCGATGGCGATGAACCCGCTGCTGGTCATCAGCCTGCCGTTCCTGTTGTTGATGCTGCTGAACATCGCCGGCATCCGCCCGCGTGTGCTCGACCCGCTGATGCGGGTGCTGGCCAATCCCGTGTTCTGGCTCTGGGTGCTGCCCGGGTATGCGCTGCTGCGCAACCTGCCGTGGGCGCCGTTCACTGCACTGGCACCGATCTAGGTTTCCAGCCAACGGCGCAGCCCCTCGTGGTGGGCGACGTTTGTCGATCATGGGGTTGGCCGGGCGGGATGGGTTTGCGGGGGACGCCGTGAATCCCTCCGTGGAGGCTTGGCCGCGGCATCCATGCCGCGGACACCCCCGCAAACCCATCCCGCCCGGCCACGGACAGTTTCCGTGCGCGTCCACCACGGGAAAGAAAGAGAAGATCAAAAGCGGAAGCGGATCGCTTCGCTCTGCATCCACGCATGGCGTGGATCTACCGTGTCGACCAAGGTCGACACCTACCGGCAATCGCAGTTCATCCACCGTCACCGGGAATGTGTCGGGGGTGGGGCGGTGTGGGGCTGCAGGACCGTTGGCGCCATGGATGGCGCCATCGAGCCCCCAAGGACGGGTTTACGGCGTGTCCTGCAGCCCCACACCGCCCCGCCCAACCATCACCAATCCAGAGCTGCTGTTGCTGTTGCTGTTGCCTCTGCAGGTGCAGGGCTGCAAGCCCTGCAAAGCAACTACGTCACCCAGCCTGCAATCACCAGCAGGGCGAGGATCGCCAGCCACAGCAGCAGCATCCGCCACACCAGGCTCATCGCATCCCGCAGGTCCGGCAACCGCTGCCACACCGGCAACAGCCCCGCCTCGGTGTAATCGTGCGCATCCTCGCGCAGCTCAGCATTGACGCTGGCCCGCGCCACCGCGCCCAGGAAGCCGATGTTGCCGGCCAGGCGCTCGCCGTGGGCCTGGCGCCAGGCCTTCCACGCCGTATCGAAGTTGCCCACCAGCGCCATCGAGAATGCCATCAGCTGCGCCACCGGCCACTCGATCCAGCCCAGCAGGCGCTGCGCCAGCGCCAGCGGCTCCACCGGCACGCGGGCGCGCATCGGGCTTTCCGCCATCAGCGCCAGCAGCCGGTAACCGAGAGCACCGGCCGGGCCCAGCAGCAGGAACCAGAACAGCACCGCGAACCAGCGCCGCAAGGCGTTGAGCACGGTTGCCTCGACCAGTGACGGAATGTCCTCGCGCAGGCTGCCACCGGCCGCCTGCAGGTTACGCACCGCGGCCTGGCGCGTCGCCGCGTCATCGGCATCGATGATCGCTTCGATATCGCGGTCCAGATCGCGCGGGCCCCAGCACCACGCCAGCACCGCCACGCCCAGCAGCAGCGACGGCAGGCCGAACAGCACCCCACGCAGCAACCACGCCAGCAGCGCCATCAGCAGCAGCGGCGGCAGCAGTGCCAGGGCAACGCCGGCCGGCCCCTGCCAGGCCTTGCCACCGCGCGCGTCCAGCCAGCCCAGCCAACGCCGGAAGCCGTCGAAACGGCGCAGCGAGGCGGCAGCGGCCGGGGCAACATGGCCCAGGGCCAGTGCCACCAGCACGGCGGCCAGAGTGGTGAACATGGCAGGTCTCCCTACGAAACAGAACGCTCGGCGTCGCTACCTTACCTGTCGCAGCGGCGCCCTCAGCGGTGAACCGGACTGTAACCCGGGCCGTGTTCAGGTGGCGGCAATACAGGCGCCACCGTCAGCCCCGCTCAGCCCTTCTGCTGCCGGTACCAGTGTTCGATCAGGCCGCGCGAAATCGAGATCGGCGGCGACAGGCGGATGCCCTGGCCATCGTCCTCCACATCGCGTGCCAGTGCAGCACCGACCTCGTCGGCACTGAACCAGCGCGCATCTTCCAGCTCGCCATCCACGGTCGGCAGGTCATCCTGCGCCTGTGCACGGAAACCGATCATCAGCGCGCCCGGGAACGGCCACGGCTGCGAACCGAGGTACTGGCAGGCGGTCACCCGTACCTTGCTCTCCTCGTGCACTTCACGCACCACGGTCTGCTCGAAGGTCTCGCCGGGTTCGACGAAGCCGGCCAGCACCGAGTAACGCCGCGGTGCCCAGTTCGACTGCCGGCCCAGCAGCAGCCGGCCCTGGTTTTCCACGGCGACGATCACGGCGGGATCGACACGCGGGTAATGCTCGGTGGAACACTGCGCGCAACGGCCGACGAAGCCGCCACGGGCAAACGCCACGGCACCGCCGCACACGCCGCAGAAGCGGGTGCGCGAGTGCCAGTAGGACATGCCGCGGGCATAACTGAAGGCGGTCGCATCGGCCATCGGCCACAGCAGTGCGGCCTGGCGCAGGTCGAGGCGGCGCGGGGCCGTGACGGTAACGTTGGCGGCTTCGACCGAGAACCAGGCCTGCTCGCCACGCAGGCCGAGGAAGATCGCGGCACCGGGGCCGCCGCCGATGTCGGCGCCGGTCAGCGCCAGCGGCTGGTCGTCATCGCCGGTGAAGGCGCTGCCGTCCTGATCGAGCACGAGAATGCGCGCGCCCGGCCACAGGCGCGCCAGTGCATCGGCATCGTCGCGCAGGGCATCGGCGCGCTCCAGCGGTTCGCCAACGAAGGCGAAACCGGAAAGCGGCGAAGGAGTATTGGGCATCCGGCAAGCGTGCCGCCAATCGATGCAGGTGGCAAGTTCGGCGCTGTGCGCAATCTGCCGGTGTGGGCGTGCAGGCACAGCATCCACGCATGGCGTGGATCTACGGAGGTGCCAACCCTGGTTGGCACATTCCGGCCACAGGCCTCTTACATGCTGAAGCTGCTGCCGCAGCCGCAGGTGGTCTTTGCGTTCGGGTTGCGGATCACGAACTGTGCACCGGTCAGGCTCTCGGTGTAGTCCACCTCGGCGCCCATCAGGTACTGCAGGCTCAGCGGGTCGACCAGCAGGGTGACCCCGCTGGTCTGTACTGCCAGGTCATCCTCGGCACGGTTCTCGTCGAACTCGAACCCGTACTGGAAGCCCGAACAGCCACCGCCTTCGATGTACACGCGCAGGGCCAGGTCGGGGTTGCCCTCTTCCTGGATCAGGGATTTGACCTTGGCGGCCGCCGACTCGGTGAAGTTCAGCGGGCGCTCCAGCGACTGGTAATCGGGCGCGGCAACCGGGGTGGCGCCGGGCAGGGAGACTAGCGTGCTCATGGTGTCAGCATGGGGGTGCCGACGATGGCTTTCAAGCCATCGCCTCGGCCAGCTTGCGGCGTGCGGCGGTGTCACCCTTGCCGCCATTGGCCTCATCACCTTCCGGGGCCGGCAGGGCCGCCATCGGGGCGCTGGCATGGATCAGGCGGCCGTTCAGCTGGGCACCCGCATTCATCTCCACCACCTGGTAATGGACGTTGCCATTGACCCGCGCGCTCGGGGTCAGTTCGACCTTCTCGGTGGCATGCACGTCGCCGTCCAGGCGTCCACTGATGACCACCACCTGGGCACGGATCTCACCTTCGATCACGCCATGCTCGGCGACCGTCAGGGTCGCGCCGCTGGCGCCTTCGGCGGCGATCACCTTGCCATGGATGCGGCCTTCCACATACAGGCCACCACTGAATTCCACATCACCGCGGATCACCACCTGGTTGCCGATCAGGGCATCCACCACCAGCTGGCCTTCACGGTTGGATTTGCTGCTTCCGAACATCTGCCTACTCCCCTTTGGCGGCCGGCGCACCGGCCTGTTTCCAGTCGAATACCTGGGTGGTACCCCCCGTACCACTCCCCAATGTCACCCGCACGCGTTGCGGGGTGAAGTCAGCCGGCAGCATCACGCTGCCGGTGAGCTGCTGGAAGTACCGGAACGAGTAATCCTGTCCCGGTACCTTGCTGCGCTGGTGCAGATCATCCCAGCTGATCGTGGCCAGCTTGCCGTTCTTGACGCCTTCCACGGTGAAACGCATCTGCCCCTGGCTGATGGCGCCGCGGTTGAGGTTCTGTGTCAGCACGGCGGTGTACTGCCAGGTGCCGGCCGCTTCCGGGCTGAACTCGATCGAATGGGTGTTCAGGCCCTTGCGCTGGCTGGTCGAACCCACCAGGCGCTCATAGAAGGCAACGTCGGCACGCAGGCCGGCGATTTCCTCATCGCGTTCGGCCAGCGAGGACTGCACCTCGGTGTTGGCGGCGCGGCTGATGCGGTCGGAGGCTTCCAGCGTGGCCTGCTTCTGGCGCAGTTCGGTCAGCTGCGCCTGCAACGTCTCGGCGCGCTTCTCGGCGGCCTGCAGGCGCTGGCCCTGTGCATCGCGCGGCGTGGCCATCCAGCAGCCACCCAGCACGGCCAGCACCAGGCTGAGCAGCCAGATGCCGCCGATCACCAGCAGGCGGCGACGGTCGGCCGGCGGTTGCGGCGCGCCGGGCAGGCGAACCTGCACGCGCATGGGAGGACGGTTGGTCATGGGTGGATTCCGGGGCATCGCGAGGGCGACACCGGTACGGCCCCTGTGGCAAACGACGGGCTAGTGTATGACAGGACGGGTGGGTTTCCTGCGCAGTGGCGAGCCACCGTCTGTGGCGTTCAGGCATGCCATCGTCGATAGTGTGGTCCCCTGCACAGTTCCGTCGCCGGAGCATCGCCATGACCGAAGCCCACCTGTTCGTGATCGGCATCCTGCTGGCCTGGCTGGCCGGCATCCGCGTCTACCTCACCGTGTTCGGTGTCGGCCTGGCCGGCCTGCTCGGCTGGGTCGACCTGCCGCCGGCCCTGCAGGCCACCGAATCGTGGTGGGTGCTGGGCACCTCGGCAGCGCTGGCGGTGACCGAATTCTTCGCCGACAAGATTCCCGGCGTCGACTCGGCGTGGGATCTGGTGCAGACCCTGGCACGCGTACCCGCAGGTGCCTTCCTTGCCGCAGCCACGCTGTCGCCGGATGGGCAGCTGGGCACCGGCGCACTTGCTGCCGGTGCCGGTGTCGCGCTGGCCAGCCATGGCCTGAAGGCCGGCACCCGCGCCCTGCTCAATACCTCGCCCGAGCC
Source organism: Stenotrophomonas sp. 62841_Sma (assembly GCF_056482945.1). NCBI lineage: Bacteria > Pseudomonadati > Pseudomonadota > Gammaproteobacteria > Lysobacterales > Lysobacteraceae > Stenotrophomonas > Stenotrophomonas sp. 62841_Sma. The sequence continues at coordinate 4,402,639 of NZ_CM151224.1, forward strand.
TGCCAGCAACTGGGTGGCCTCCGCCGCCGAGGACACCGTGGTGGTCGGTGGCCTGGCCCTGGCCCTGGCACACCCGTGGATCGCGCTGATCGTGGTGCTGGCCTGCAGCCTGGCCGGCGCGCTGCTGGTGTGGCTGGTCTGGCGCACCTTGTGGAAGGGCGTGCGCTGGCTGGCACGCAGTGCGTCGCCCGACAGTCCACGCCAGCCCGGTACCGGTTGATCGCCGGGCTTGTCGCATAATGGACGCGAACACCAGGAGCACCGATGGCCGCAAACGAATCCCCCGCGGGCGCCCGCCCGGGACGCGCTGAAACCCCTCCGGCCGATCATTGGCAACGCTGGACCGCTGAACCGGCGAGCGCGGTCGCCGCAGCGCCGGCCGCGGTTCCGCCGCTGGCCGCCTCCGACGCACCCGCATCGATCGGCAGCGCACCGCCGCCGTTGCCGGCCCCGGCCGTGCTGGCCGAGGCTGGCAACAACGACCAGGCGCCGCCGCCCTCCGATTCGCCCTACCGCGTGCTGATCGTCGAGGACGACCGCGCGCAGGCCCTGTTCGCACAGAGCGTGCTGCATGGCGCCGGCATGCAGGCGATCGTGCACAGCGATGCCGACGGCGCGCTGCAGGCGATCAAGGAGCATCGGCCCGACCTGATCCTGATGGACCTGCACCTGCCCGGCCTGGACGGCATGCGCCTGACCGCGCTGATCCGCCAGCAGCCTGGCCTGCAGTTGCTGCCGATCGTGTTCCTGAGCGGCGATCCGGACCCGGAACGCCAGTTCGAGGTGCTCGACAGCGGCGCCGACGATTATCTGAGCAAGCCGATCCGCCCCCGCCACCTGATCGCCGCCGTGGCCAACCGCATCCGCCGCGCACGTGCGCAGGCAGCGACCCTGCCTGGTGCTACCGGCGCACCGGCCACCAGCAATCCGGAAACCGGCCTGCCGACACGTCACCACGTGCTGCAGCAACTCAACGCCACCCTCACCCATCGCGACCGGGGCGGCGTGTTCTTCATTGAAGTGGCCAGCGCGCTGGGCCTGCGCGAACGCTATGGCTACGCCGCCTTCGAGCGCCTGATGGTGCAGGCCGGGCAGCGCCTGGCCGAGGCCGGCCATCCGCACCTGCTGGCACGCCTGAACGACAACAGCTTCCTGCTACTGGCCCGCAATACCGATGAAGACAGCCTGGAAAGCATCGCCGCGACCCTGCGTGAGCAGCTCTCGGCGCGCGCCTTCGTGATCCGCGATGATGAATCGGTGCATCTGCGCGGCGTGGTGGGTTACGCGCCGCTGTCGCCGGGCTTCGACGATGCCAACGCTGCACTGGAAGCGGTCGAGCGCACCACCCTGCAGGCACGCCTGCTCAGCGCCGGCGTGGCAGGCCATGTGCACCGCCAGGCCGTCACCGAACAGGAACACCTGGCACTGCTGGAGGGCCAGCTGGAGCTGGCCTATCAGCCGATCGTCGCCGTCGCCGGTGGCAACACCGCGCAGTACCAGCTGCTGTTGCGCCTGCGCCAGGCCGACGGCACGGTGCTGGCGGCCGGCCAGGTGATTCCCGCCGCCGAAGCGGCAGGCCGCATCGCCGACCTCGACCAGCAGGTGATGGACCATGCGCTGGGCCTGCTGGACCTGTACCGGCACGCAACGCAACCGCTGCACCTGTTCGTTTCGCAGTCGCTGCGCACCCTGCAGCGCGATGCCTTTGGCGACTGGCTGCTGGAATCGCTGCAGCAGCGTGACCTGCCCGGCAGTGCATTGGTGATCGACGTGCGCCTGCCCGACGCGCTGATCCACACCGTGCCGCTGCAGCAGTTCTGCCAGCGCATGGCCGGCGCCGGCGTGCGCTTCTGCCTGAGCCAGTTCGAACCCAGTGGCGAAGCCGATGCACTGCTGACCCAGCTGCCGCTGTCGTTCGTGCGCATGGCCGCGCGCTTCTCCAGCAGCCATTCCAACCCGGCCACGCGCGAGGAACTGCGCAAGGCGATCGAACAGGCGCATGCCGCCGGGCTGCAGATCATCGGCCAGCAGATCGAGGACCCGCAGGCCGCGGCAGCGATGTGGGTCGGCGGCGTCGATTACATCCAGGGCAACATGGTGCAGTCGGCCGGCAGTGACCTGAACTTCGACTTCCACAACGCGGTGCTCTGACGTGCCGCTGTGGGGCGTGCTGCTGGTTGCCCTTGCTGCGGCCGTCGCACTGCTGCTGTTGGGCCTGCGCCTGCGCGCGCGCAACCGGGCACTGGCCCAGCTGCAGCGCGAGCACAGCGCGCTGGCCGCCGAGCGCGACCAGCTGCGCCATACCACCGAACGCCAGGGCCAGCTGGAACAGCAGCTGCTGCAGGCCAAGCAGGCCGCCGAAGCGGCCGTGCTGGCCAAGGGCGAGTTCCTGGCCACGATGAGCCACGAGATCCGCACGCCGCTCAACGGCATCCTGCCGATGCTGGAGCTGATCGCGCGCGGGCCGCTGGGTGAAGACCAGCGGCAGATGCTGGCCACCGCTTCGGCCAGTTCACAGCAGCTGCTGCGCATCGTCGACGACATCCTCGACTACTCCCGGCTGGAAGCGCAGGCGCTGGAACTGGAGATCACCAGCTTCAACCTGCGCGACCTGCTCGATGGCGTGGTGCAGCTGATGCAGCGCGCCGCCGATGCCAAGGGCCTGTCCCTGGCCCTGCAGCTTGACCCATCGGTGCGCCTGCCGGTGCGCGGCGACCCGGTACGCCTGCGCCAGGTGCTGAGCAACCTGCTGGCCAACGCCATCAAGTTCACCGCCCGCGGCCAGGTGCAGCTGCGCGTGCAGCGCCTGGGCGAAGGTGCGGCCCAGCACCAGCTGCGCTTCGAGATCATCGACACCGGCATCGGCATCGATGAGGCACTGCAGGCACGCCTGTTCCAGTCCTTCAGCCAGGCCGATGCCTCGACCACGCGCATCTACGGTGGCACCGGCCTGGGCCTGGCCATCTGCAAGCGCATCATCGACCTGATGCACGGGCAGATCGGCGTGCAGTCCACGCCCGGCCAGGGCGCAACGTTCTGGTTCGAGATCCCGCTGCTGAAAGTACCCGGCGACCTGCCTGCGATGGCGCGCGCCCCCGCAGCGCTACTGTTGTTCAGCGCCGATGCAACGCTGCAGGCACGCATCGAGCGCATCGCCGCCCACCATGGGCTGCAGGTGCAGGTGCTGGCACAGCTGGATGCCGTGGTCGAGCGCCTGCGCGCTCCCGCGCGGCCCGGACAACCAGCACCGGCATGGCTGATTGTCGATTCCCGCACCCGCCGCAACGGCGAGGTCACGCTGCAGCAGGCGCTGGCCGAGCGCGGCGACGATGATGCACTGCAGGTACTGTGGCTGCAGGAAGACACGCCTGCACAACGCCCGCGCCAACGCCAGCTGCTCCCGCATTTCGATGATGCAGCCCTGCATGCACTGCTGGCGGCGCCTGCCACGCCTGCCCGCCCTGCCGCCCTGCTGGCCAATGCCGAAGACGGCTTGCCCGCACCGACGCTGCCGCCACTGCACCTGCGCGTGCTGCTGGTGGAAGACAACACGGTCAACCGGATGGTGGCCGAGCATCTGCTGCGCGTGTTCCAGTGCGAGGTGCGCAACGCCGCCGACGGCGAGCAGGCACTGGCCGCCCTTCGCGAGGGCGGCGTGGACGTGGTGCTGATGGATTGCCAGATGCCGGTGCTGGACGGCTACGCCGCCACGCGCCGCTGGCGTGCGGAAGAAACGGAAACCGGGCGCTCGCGGTTGCCGATCATCGCGATGACGGCCAACGCCATGGCCGGTGACCGCGAACGCTGCCTGCAGGCCGGCATGGACGATTACCTGTCCAAGCCGATCGCGCGCGCCACCTTGCATGCGCTGTTGAAGCGCTGGGGGGGCGGTAGAGCTGCATCACCTGCACGGCCTTCTGTAGAGCCGAGCCATGCTCGGCTGACGGCCAATAGCAGTCGCGCTCCATCAGCCGAGCATGGCTCGGCTCTACAAGACGATGACAGCCGAGTCGGCTCCAAGCCACAGCCGGTGCTGGACCGTGATGTGCTGGACGAACTGCACGCGGTGATCGGCGATACCGCCCTCCAGATCGTCTCGGTGTTCCTGGAGGATGCGCCGGCGATGGTGCAGCAGCTGCAGCAGGCCGCGCAGAGCAGCGACGAGCCGCGACTGCAGGCAATCGCCCACAGCCTTAAATCATCGAGTGCGAACGTGGGGGCGTTGTCGCTGTCGGCAATCGCGCAGCGGATCGAGCACGAAGCCCGTAGTGGCAGCCTGCAGCGCCCCGCAGTGGCGGTGGCGCTGCTGGTTGCCGAATTCGCCCGGGCGCGCGTGGCGCTGACGGGCTACCTGGCACAGCATCGGTAGCGTCGAGCTTGCTCGACCATCGCCATGCTGATCACAGTCGAGCAAGCTCGACGCTACGTCACTCTTCCAGCTTGCTGAGCAGGTACTTCGGCTCGCCGATACGCTCGATCAGGTCGAGCTGGGTTTCCAGCCAGTCGATGTGCTCTTCTTCCGAGTCGAGGATCTTCACGAACAGCTGGCGGCTGACGTAGTCGCCCACCGAATCGGAGTAGGCCACGGCCTCGCGCAGGGTCACTACGCCGTCGCGCTCCAGCGACAGGTCGCACTGCAGGATCTCGGTCGGGTTCTCGCCGATGCGCAGCTTGCCCAGCGCCTGGAAATTCGGCAGGCCTTCGAGGAACAGGATGCGGTCGGCAAGCATGTCGGCATGCTTCATCTCGTCGATCGATTCCTTGTACTCGTGTTCGGCCAGCTCCTTGATGCCCCAGTTCTTCAGCATCTTGGCGTGCAGGAAGTACTGGTTGATCGCGGTCAGCTCGTTGTAGAGGACCTTGTTGAGGAATTCGATGACCTTGGTGTCGCCCTTCATGGGGGTGCTCCTGCACGCTGAAAACGCAGGCACTTTAACGCCTTGCGCGCGGCCGTGAAGGAACGCGAATCGTGCGCATTGGCCTGTGCGGCCGCACGTGAAGGATGCGAAAGCGCGGCGTCAACGCGCCGCGAAAGAGACGATCAGGCGACCTGGGCCAGACCGAGGACCGGCAGCGGCAGATCGTGGGTGGCACGCGCCTTGGCCAGCAGATCGCCGGCCATGTCCAGGCAGGAACCGCAGGTGGCACCACAACCGGTACGCATGGTCAGTTCGGCCACCGTGCTGACGCCATGGCTGGCGGCTTCGCGGATCTGGTGGTCGGTGACTCCGTTGCAGATGCAGACGTACACAGGCGTGAACCGGGCTGGCAGGCCAAGAGTGGCCTGTTGGCTATTCCAATGGAAACGAGAATGGTTGTCAATCAGAGACCTGAACCATTCTCGATACGGTTCAGCCGGTCACGTGGCCGGACCATCGCCGGTGGCCTTCTTCGGCCAGTAGCCGCGGGTCCGTGGGCGCTTGCGTGGGCGGTCATGCCCGGCGGTATGGCCCGGCATCCAGGCCTCCGCAGCGCTCTTGGGCATGGCGGTCACGCCCTGCCCGGCCACCCCGCGCGCCAACGGCGCCAGATGTCGCAAGGCGCGCGCATAGACGCCACGCTTGAACATCACCACGTGCTCCACCGGGTACCAGAAGTCCACCCAGCGCCAGTGGTCAAACTCGGGGGAGTCGGTGTGGTCCAGCTTCACGTGGGATTCGTCGCCGGTCAGGCGCAGCAGGAACCAGACCTGCTTCTGGCCGATGCAGACCTGCCGCTCGTTGCGGCGGATGGCCCGCGCCGGCAGCTTGTAACGCAGCCAGCCGGGCGTTGCCCCGAGCACTTCCACGTGCTCAGGCAGCAGGCCGGTCTCTTCCTGCAGTTCACGATACATGGCCTCGACAGGCGTCTCGTCGGTATTCATGCCACCCTGCGGGAACTGCCAGCCGTCCCGGCGCACACGTCGTGCCCAGAACACCTGGCCGTCCTGCCGCATCAGCACAATGCCGACGTTCGGTCGATAGCCGTCCGGATCGATCACGATGCGGACTCCTAAAAAATCTACTGGTCGGGACTATCCCATGCCGCCTGTCGGCCCACAAGCACGATACAAAAGTGTTGACAGGGGCGATACACATCCGCAGAATAGCGGGCTCACCAAGGCTATGTAGCTCAGCCGGTTAGAGCACAGCACTCATAATGCTGGGGTCGGTGGTTCGAGTCCACCCATAGCCACCACACTGAAAATCAAGTTGTTTTTCAGCGTGAAAAGTGAGAAAATAGTTGCACGTTTTGCCCCGTCGCCAAGCGGTAAGGCACCTGACTCTGACTCAGGCATTCGGTGGTTCGAATCCATCCGGGGCAGCCAAATTAAAAGCAAAAGGCCAGATCGAAAGATCTGGCCTTTTGCTTTTAATTTGGTCGCGCATTCCACCTTATCCCCGCGCCTGTCGGCGCACCCCCTTGAACAACAAGGGGGCTCTTCTCCAGACAGAGACCGGGGTCAGGCATGCGGACCACGGGTAGTGCCGGCCGCTGGCCGGCAACCAGGAAATCCACGACCCCAGAACGACAAAAGCCCGGCCGAAGCCGGGCTTTTGCTTGTCCAACCAGCGGGCTCCCGGAGGAGCCCAACCAGGCGCGGTAGATCAGCGCTTGGAGAACTGGGTGGCGCGGCGGGCCTTGTGCAGACCGACCTTCTTACGCTCGACTTCACGGGCGTCACGGGTCATGAAGCCAGCCTTGCGCAGCTCGGACTTCAGGGTTTCGTCGTACTCGACCAGAGCACGGGCGATGCCCAGACGGATCGCACCGGCCTGGCCGGTGGTGCCGCCGCCAGCGGCGGTGACCAGGATGTCGAAGCTTTCGGTGTTCTTGGTCAGCTCGAGCGGCTGGCGCACGATCATGCGCGCGGTCTCACGACCGAAGAACTCGTCCAGCGGACGGCCATTGACGGTGATGTTGCCCGAACCCTTGCGCAGGAACACGCGAGCGGTGGAGGACTTGCGGCGGCCAGTGCCGTAGTTTTGAGTGATAGCCATGATTAGATATCCAGAACCTGCGGCTGCTGTGCGGCGTGCGGATGCTCAGTGCCGGCGTAGACCTTGAGCTTGCGGTACATCTGGCGACCCAGCGGGCCCTTCGGCAGCATGCCCTTCACGGCGATCTCGATCACGCGCTCCGGGTGGCGCTCCAGCGCCTGTGCCAGGGATTCGGTCTTCAGGTTGCCGATGTAACCGGTGAAACGGTGATACATCTTGTCCTGCAGCTTCTTGCCGGTGACGGCAATCTTTTCTGCATTGATGACGACCAGGTAGTCGCCGGTATCAACGTGAGGGGTGTAGACCGGCTTGTGCTTGCCACGCAGACGGCGGGCCAGCTCGGTGGCGAGACGGCCCAGGGTCTTGCCCTCGGCGTCGACGAGGTACCAGTCGCGCTGGACGGTCTCGTTCTTGGCAGTGAAAGTGCTCATGAAGAACTCTAGGTTAGGTCGGGCTCATTGCGGCGAAAGGCTCGCCGGAACTCTGCCACGCGTTGTGAAAAGGTGAAGCGTAAGAGGCGGGATTGTACGCAGGTCAGCCCCCCGTTGCAAGCCGGCCCTTGACCGGGTTGGCAGGGGGACGGGGTCGGGCGAGAATCGCGGGGTCTTCCGCCCCACCGTGTACCGCCATGACCGTGCTCCGCCAGATCACCCCGCTGGACCACCTGCTGACCGAGGCGCAGCGCGCCCTGGACACGGTGTTCGGCAACCCGCCGGCGGCCCGCCCCTATCCGGCTGCGGACACCGACGAGCCGGGCATGGACAGCACCGAACGCCGCCACGCGGCCGGCCTGATGCGGATCAACCACGTCGGCGAGGTCTGCGCACAGGGCCTTTACTTCGGCCAGGCGGCCGTGGCCCGCGACCCGGCCACGCGTGAACACCTGCTGGAAGCGGCCCAGGAAGAAACCGACCACCTGGCCTGGTGCGCCACCCGCCTGGGCGAACTGGACAGCCGTCCGAGCCTGTTCAACCCGCTCTGGTACGCCGGCAGCTACACCATCGGCACCCTGGCCGGGCTGCGCGGCGACGGCTGGAACCTGGGCTTCGTGGTCGAGACCGAGCGCCAGGTGGAAGCCCATCTGGACGAGCACCTGGTCGACCTGCCGGCCGGCGACCTGCGCAGCCGCGCGGTCATCGCCGTGATGAAGGAAGACGAGGCCCGCCATGCGGACCACGCCGAGCAGGCCGGCGCACGCCGCCTGCCGTTCCCGATCCCGGGCGCGATGGCGCTGGCTTCCAAGGTCATGAAGACCATCGCCTACCGGCTGTGACCGCCAACTAGTGCCGGCCGCTGGCCGGCAACCACGCAGACGCCGCAGAAGATCCGGAGGTTGCCGGCCAGCGGCCGGCACTACCAGTTAATTGGGCGAGACCAGCTTCAGGCCGATCACACCGGCCACGATCAGGCCCACGCAGGCCAGGCGGGCCGGCGATGCGCTGTCGTTGAACAGGTAGATGCCCAGCACCGCCACGCCCATGGCGCCGATACCGGTCCAGATCGCGTAGGCGGTACCGACCGGGATGCTCTTCATCGCCTGGCTCATCAGGTACAGGCTGATCAGCGCGGACACGACCGTGGCAGCGGTGGGAAGGGGCTTGCTGAAGCCTTCGGAGTACTTCATTCCGAGGGCGAAACCGATCTCGAACAGGCCGGCCAGCAGCAGGTAGATCCAGGGCATGGGTGGGGGCTCCTTACCTTTTTTGAGAAAAACGAAACGGCCCGGTGTTTTCACACCGGGCCGTGGGTCGGTACATCACCGTGGAACTGTAACGCGTGCGGGGCACTGGTTCCACGGGGCGGGTCGTCCCGCCTGGGCGGCGATGCCTGCGGGCATCGCACATGGGGCTTACTCGGACAGGTTCCGGCCGTGGAACAGCTCTTCGATCTCGCGCTTGAGCAGCGCTTCGATCTTCATGCGTTCCTTGAACGACAGGTTCTTGGCCTTTTCCTCGAACAGGTACTGGTCCAGGTCGAAGTCCTTCAGGTGCATCTTCGTGTGGAAGATGTTTTCCTGGTAGACGTTGACGTCGAACATCTCGTAACGCGACTTGATGTTCTTGGCCAGGAAGTTCTGGATCGAGTTGATCTTGTGATCGATGTAGTGCTTCTTGCCCTTCACATCGCGGGTGAAGCCACGGACGCGGTAGTCCATGATCACGATGTCCGACTCGAGGCTTTCGATCAGGTAGTTCAACGCCTTCAACGGCGAAATGACGCCGCAGGTGGCCACGTCGATGTCGGCGCGGAAGGTGGCGATACCTTCCTGCGGGTGCGTTTCCGGATAGGTGTGCACGGTGATGTGCGACTTGTCCATGTGCGCGACCACGGCATCGGAGATCAGCTCCTTGCCGGCCTGCTTCTTGTCGATCACCGGTTCTTCGGAGATCAGGATGGTCACCGAGGCACCCTGCGGATCGTAGTCCTGGCGGGCCACGTTCAGGATGTTGGCGCCGATGATCTCGGCGACATCGGTCAAGATTTGAGTCAGCCTGTCGGCGTTGTACTCTTCATCGATGTATTCAATGTAACGCTGACGCTCCTCTTCGGTGCGCGCGTAACACACGTCATAGATGTTGAAGCTCAGCGCCTTGGTGAGGTTGTTGAAACCCTGCAGCCTCAGGCGAGGCAACGGCTTGACCACGGCGGTCGATTCCTGTGTAAGAAGGGAAAGGGGGAATTATGGGGCAAACTGTCCCCGGGGGGAACGTGAAGAGCGCTCACATCTGGCACACTGTTTGCCCTTAACAATTGCGCTGGTTAAGCTCCGCTATCGACCCCGTGAATCCGTTCATGCGCAGAGGGAGCGCTCCTATCGTGTCAACCGTGCGCCTAGCTAGCAGTCCACTGGCCCTGGATATCGCCACAATCGATCGTTTCCTGGCGCACAGCCACAGGCGGCGATACCCCACCCGTACCGACGTCTTCCGACCCGGTGACCCGGCGGGAACCCTGTATTACGTCATCAGCGGCTCGGTTTCGATCATGGCCGAGGAAGATGACGATCGCGAGCTGGTGCTGGGCTACTTCGGTGCCGGCGAGTTCGTCGGCGAGATGGGCCTGTTCGTTGAATCGGACCGCCGCGAGGTGATCCTGAGGACCCGTACCGCCTGCGAGCTGGCCGAAATCAGCTACGAGCGCCTGCACCAGCTGTTCCTCGGCCCGCTGTCGGCCGATGCCCCGCGCCTGCTCTACGCGCTGGGCCAGCAGATCTCCAAGCGCCTGCTCGACACCAGCCGCAAGGCCAGCCGCCTGGCATTCCTGGACGTTACCGACCGGATCGTGCGCACCCTGCACGACCTGGCGCAGGAGCCGGAGGCGATGAGCCATCCGCAGGGCAGCCAGCTGCGCGTCTCGCGCCAGGAACTGGCCCGCCTGGTCGGCTGCTCGCGCGAAATGGCCGGCCGCGTGCTGAAGAAGCTGCAGACCGATGGCCTGTTGCACGCCCGCGGCAAGACCGTGGTGCTGTACGGCACCCGTTGATCGTTGAGCAGCCGGTGGGTGCGGACCTTGGTCCGCACTCTTTCACGCGCTAGGCTCGGTGCATGGAACTGAGCAGCGCATTCTGGTGGTTCATCCTCATCGGCCTGGGCGCCCAGCTGGTGGACGGCGCGCTGGGCATGGCGTTCGGCCTGGTGTCGTCGTCGGTGATGCTGGCCATGGGCATTCCGCCCGCGCAGGCCAGTGCAGCCATCCACACCGCCGAGGTGTTCACTACTGGCGCCTCCGGCGTGTCGCATCTGGTCGCCGGCAATGTCGATAAGCGCCTGTTCCTGCGCCTGGCGCTGCCCGGCGCCGTAGGCGGCGCCGTGGGTGCCTACGGCCTGACCCAGCTGCCCGGCGAGGTGATCCGCCCGCTCATCTACCTGTACCTGCTGGTGCTGGCCATCATCATCCTGGCACGTGCCGCCGGCCGCCTGATGCCCAAGGGCGAGGTCAAGCGGGTGCCCGTGCTGGGCTTCGTCGCCGGCTTCCTGGATGCCAGCGGCGGGGGCGGCTGGGGGCCGGTGGCCACCTCCACCCTGCTGGCCCGCGGCGGCCAGGCACGCACCACCATCGGCACGGTGAACGCGGCCGAGTTTGTGGTCACCCTGACAGTTTCAGCAACGTTCCTGCTGTCGATGGGGCTGCATCACCTGCAGATCGTGGCCGGCCTGCTGATCGGCGGCATGATGGCCGCGCCGGTGGCCGCACTGCTGGTGAAGCGCCTGAAGGAGCGCTGGGTGCTGGTGGCCGTGGGCGTGCTGGTGCTGGGCATCAGCCTGTTCCAGATCGGGCATGCGCTGACCGGGTATCTGGCGCGCTGACTGCTCACCGGGCGCAGGACCATTTGCCGGCCAGCGGCCGGCACTACCGGGACGGAGAAGGGTAGTGCCGGCCGCTGGCCGGCAGATCCGTCACCGTGCGGCGAGGTCAGGCCTTGTCGCCGCCGCGGTCCACGCAGCCCCAGTTGAGGATGCGGGTGCCGGCCGGCAGCACGCGGCGGAAGAAGTCCACCCTGCCCGGCTTCGGGTTCACCACCACCGGCGCCTTGGCGGCCAGCAGCAACGGCAGGTCGGCGGTGCTGTCGGAGTAGGCGATATCGATGTCGCCGTAGCCGCGCTCGCGCAGCATGCGCATCTTCTCTTCGTTGTGGCAGTGGCGGGTCGGGCCGACGCCACCCAGCCGTGGGCCGACCTCGGTGCCGATCACCGGTACGTCCTGGTGGGCGACGAAGGCCAGGATCGCGCGTGCCAGCTCTGGTGGCGCGCCCGTGGCAACCACCACGCGGTCACCCTTGGCCCGGTGCGCGGCGAACACCTCCAGCGCCTGTGGCAGCAGCTTGGCGCGCATCTGCGCCTCGTTGCGCAGCACATAGGCGTCGATCACCTTGTTGAAATCGCGCGCACGGTGCAGGCCGAAGCTGCCGATCCACACATAGACCGAAATGCCGGTACGGCGGGTCGGCAGCAGCGCCACCATCGGCCCGGCGATCGGCGTGACCAGCAGCGCCGCCAGCATGCGCAGCGGGTTGCGCTTGATCAGCGAAGCGAACAGGTGAGTACCCGAATCGCCATCGTAGAGGGTGTGGTCGAAATCGAAGACCACCAGCGGCGCATCGTCGCGCGGCGTCGGATAGTGCGTTTTCATGCCGCGAAGAATAGCTGACGCAGGCCCTCGCCCGGCTCTTCCACGCGCATGAAGGCTTCGCCCACCAGGAACGAGTGGATGCCGGCATCGCGCATCAGCGCCACGTCCTGCGGACCGAGGATGCCGCTCTCGGTGACCAGCAGGCGATCGCGCGGCACCGCCTTCTGCATGTCCAGCGTGGTCTGCAGCGACACCTCGAAGGTGCGCAGGTTGCGGTTGTTGATGCCGATCATCGGTGCCGGTACCTGCAGCGCACGCTCCAGCTCGTCGATGTCGTGCACTTCCACCAGTACGTCCATGCCCAGCGACATCGCCAGTTCGGACAGCGTGGCCAACTGCGTGTCGTCCAGCGCAGCGACGATCAGCAGGATGCAGTCGGCACCCAGCACGCGCGCCTCGTACACCTGGTAGGCGTCGATCACGAAGTCCTTGCGCAGCACCGGCAGCGTGCAGGCCTCACGGGCCTGCTGCAGGTAGGCATCAGCACCCTGGAAGAAGTCCACATCGGTCAGCACCGACAGGCAGCTGGCGCCGCCGAACTCATAGCTGACGGCGATGTCGGCTGGGCGGAAATCCGGGCGGATCACACCCTTGGACGGGCTGGCCTTCTTCACCTCGGCGATCACCGCCGGATCGCCGTTGGCCACTGCCGCCTGCAGCGCGCGCACGAAGCCACGTACCGGCGGGGCGCTGGCCACGGCGGCCTGCAGGTCCTCGAGGGGACGCTGGGCACGGCGCTGGGCCACTTCTTCGGCCTTGCGGGCCAGGATCGTCTGCAGGATGTCGCTCATCGTCTTCGATTCGGTGCGGGGGCGGTGAGGACGGCCATTATCGGCCATCAAGAGGGTCAGGCTGAACCGCGCGCTCAGGCAACCAGCGCGCGGGTGGTCTCTACATACTGCTGCAGGCGCTGGCGGGCGCTGCCGTTGGCGATGGCGGCACGGGCACGGGCCAGGCCGTCGCCGATGTCGCTGGCCACGCCGGCCACGTACAGCGCGGCGCCGGCGTTCAGGGCCACGATGTCCAGCGCCGGACCGGGCTGGTTGTCCAGCACGGCGCGCAGCATGGCAATGGACTGCTCCGGGCCATCCACGCGCAGGTTGCGGCTGGCCGACATGGCGATGCCGAAGTCTTCCGGGTGGATCTCGTACTCGCGTACCTTGCCGTCGCGCAGCTCGCCCACCAGGGTACCGGCGCCCAGCGAGATCTCGTCCATGTTGTCGCGGCCCCAGACCACCATGGCGCGCTCGGTGCCCAGCTCGCGCAGCACGCGTGCCTGGATACCCACTAAATCCGGGTGAAACACGCCCATCAGCACCGACGGTGCGCTGGCCGGGTTGGTCAGCGGGCCAAGGATGTTGAAGATGGTACGCACACCCATCTCGCGGCGGACCGGCGCGACGACCTTCATCGACGGGTGATGGATCGGCGCGAACATGAAACCGATGCCGGTCTGTTCGATGGCCGCGGCCACCTGCGCCGGCTGCAGCTCGATGGCCGCACCCAGTGCTTCGACTGCATCGGCGCTGCCGGACTTGGACGATACGCTGCGGTTGCCATGCTTGGCCACGCGCGCACCGGCCGCGGCCGCGACGAACATCGCGCAGGTGGAGATGTTGAAGGTGTGCGAGCCATCGCCGCCGGTGCCGACGATGTCGACCAGGTGGGTGGTATCGGCCACCGGCACCGCCAGCGCGAATTCACGCATGACCGTGGCCGCAGCGGCGATCTCGTCGATGGTTTCCTTCTTCACGCGCAGGCCAGTGAGGATGGCGGCAGTCATCATCGGCGAGACATCGCCGCGCATGATCTGCCGCATCAGGTCGACCATTTCGTCGAAGAAGATTTCGCGGTGCTCGATGGTGCGTTGCAGGGCTTCCTGGGGGGAGAAGCTCATGGGAATGCTCCTGGGATCAGGCGGCCGGACGCTGCAGGAAATTGCGCAGCAGGGCATGGCCGTGTTCGGTGAGGATGGATTCGGGGTGGAACTGAACGCCCTCCACCGGGAACTGGCGGTGGCGCAGGCCCATGATCTCTTCGATCGAGCCGTCGTCGTTCTCGGTCCAGGCGGTCACTTCCAGCACCTCGGGCAGGCTGTTCTTGTCCACCACCAGCGAGTGGTAGCGGGTGGCCTGGTAACGGTCCGGCAGGCCGGCGAACACGCCCTTGCCTTGATGGCGGATGGGCGAGGTCTTGCCATGCATGATGTTGCCGGCGCGGATGACCGTACCGCCGTAGACCTGGCCGATGCCCTGGTGGCCCAGGCACACGCCGAGGATCGGCGTGGTCGGGCCCAGGCGCTGGATGAGTTCCAGCGACACGCCCGCTTCGTTGGGCGTGCACGGGCCGGGCGAGATGACGATGCGTTCGGGCTTCTGCGCGGCAATCTCATCCACGCTCATCGCATCGTTGCGCACCACCTTCACCTCGGCGCCCAGCGTCTGCAGGTACTGCACGAGGTTGTAGGTGAAGCTGTCGTAGTTGTCGATCATCCACAACATGGTCAGGTTCCGTCGCTTATCAGGAAAATGGCGTATACGTTTTCGGTGTAGGTGATGGGGCCGGCTTCGATGGATTCGCGCAGGCGTGAGCCAGTGGTCTCGATCATGTCCATCTGCGCCGCAGGTGACGGCGGCGATGGCGGTGTCACCATGTCGTCGCTTCTGGGCCAATTGCCCGCCTGCACGCCATAGGCGAAGTTCGGCGCCACATCGGAGATGCTGTACAGCCCGCGCAGCTTCGTGCCGTAGGCATTGGCAAGGCCCTGCGCGGATTGGCGCGTCGACGCGGCGGCCTCACCCTTGAGTTCGCGCCGCAGCGCCACTTCGCCCGAGTAGGTCGGGGCCACGCTGCTGACCTGCAGGTTCTCGTTGGCCTTCAGTGCACCCAGCACGTCCTGCATCGCCTTCACGCTGGCGAAGCTGGCACGCAGCTGGCGCGACACGCGGGTGCCGACGAAGACCTGCCGGTTCTGCTCATAGCGGGTTGCCGGGCCGATCCGCAGGTTGTCCGCACGTACGCTGCCTTCCACCGCCTTGTACTGCTTGAACAGCGCCAGCACGCGGGCGACATTGTCCTGCACGCGGCGGCGCGCGGCATCGGCATCCATGTCGGTCTCTTCGATGTTCAACTGCAGGCCGAACCGGTCCGGCATCACCTCGCGGCGCGCCTCGCCCTTCACCAGCAGGTGCGGCTGCGAGGGAATGGTGTTGGCCTGCGCCCACGCAGACGGGGCCATCGTGGCCAGCAGTGACGACCACAGCAATGCGCTCAGCAGCTTCATGCGGTACTCCTTGTCTTGAACGGGAACGGCGGAACGACCACGGCGCAGCGGCCGTGGCGAGGCAGGCTTACAGGCCCTTGGCGGCCTGGGCGACGGCGCGGAACAGCGCGCGGCCCTTGTTCATCGTCTCGTCCCATTCCTTGTCCGGGTCCGAGTCGTAGACGATGCCGGCGCCGGCCTGCACGTACAGGCGGCCATCCTTGATCACCGCGGTGCGGATCGCGATCGCGGTATCGGCATCGCCGTGCCAGCCGATGTAGCCGATGCTGCCGGCGTAGACATTACGCTTGATCGGTTCCAGCTCGCGGATCACTTCCAGCGCGCGGATCTTCGGCGCACCGCTGACCGTACCGGCCGGGAAGGTGGCACGCAGCACGTCGGCATAGCTCAGGCCCGGCTGCAGCTGCCCGGTCACTTCGCTGACGATGTGCATGACGTGGCTGTAGCGCTCGATCACGAACTGCTCGCCCACTTCCACGGTGCCGGCCTTGGACACGCGACCAGCATCGTTGCGGCCGAGGTCGATCAGCATCAGGTGCTCGGCGCGCTCCTTCGGATCGGCCAGCAGCTCGGCTTCCAGCGCCAGGTCCTGTTCGACAGTGGCACCGCGCGGCCGGGTGCCAGCGATCGGACGCACCGTCACTTCGCCATCCTGCAAACGCACCAGGATTTCCGGCGAGGAACCGACCACCTGCAGGTCGCCGACATCAAGGAAATACATGTAGGGCGACGGGTTCAGTGCACGCAGCGCACGGTACACATCCACCGGGCGCGCTTTGAACGGCACGCTCAGGCGCTGGCTCAGCACCACCTGGAAGATGTCGCCGGCACGGATGTATTCCTTGCTGCGCTGGACCGCATCGACGAAGCCTTCGCGGGTGAACCCGGAGACGAAATCGGACTCGTCCAGCACATCGCTGTTGAGCGGTGCGGGATAGCCGGCCCCCGGTGCGCGCAGCTTGGCGGTCAATGCATCCAGGCGTGCCTGGGCCTGCTCGAACGCACCCTCGACACGCGGGTCGGCATGCACGATCAGGTACAGCCGGCCCTTGAGGTTGTCGAACACCGCCAGCTCGTTGGAATCCAGCAGCAGGATGTCCGGCGTGCCCAGCTCATCGCGGCCGGCCGGCGGGGCCAGGCGCGGCTCGATGTAGCCGATGCACTCGAAGCCGAACCAGCCAACCAGGCCACCGGTGAAGCCCGGCAGGCCTTCCAGCTTGGGCACCGAGTGGGCGCTGCGCAGCGCCTCGACTTCGGCGAACGGGTCGGCCACCTCGCGGGTGTCCACCACCTGGCCGTCTTCGCGCACGGTCAGCGTGTGGCCATGGAAGGCATACACGCGGCGCGCCGGCAGGCCGATGATCGAGTAACGACCAAAGCGCTCGCCGCCTTCGACGGATTCAAACAGGTAGGTATTGGGGCCGTCGGCGAGCTTCAGATAGACCGAAAGCGGCGTGTCCAGGTCGGACAGCACTTCACGGACGACGGGAATATGGGTGTGGCCTTCAGCGGCCTGCTGCAGAAACTGAGCGTGCGAGTTCAAGACGACTTTCCTTCCGGGACACAGCGTTATGGGGGCGGACGACGGCAACGGGCCACCATCGCCACCAACGGCGTGCGGAAGAAAGGGTATGCGGGGTCGTCAGGCTGGACACCCCTTGACTGTATCGCAGCCGGGGCGGGAGGGGAACCCCGTCGCGGCGTCGCGGTTCATTCGGCCATTAGCCCATCCGCCGGGCGTTCTCCTGGGCCTCCAGCCCCTGTTGCTGGGCCAGTCCGGCTGCCGTCGCCTGTTCGCGACCGGTGTTCAGGGCGTCAACCTGCGCCGTGCTCACGGCCAGCGGCTGGGCCATGCCGGCCGCCACGTCCACATGCGCATGTCGGCGGTGGGCCGCCTGCAGATCCGGGGTGTCGATCGCGAATGCCCGCGTGCGGTCGTCACTGAGCAGCACATGGGAGATGGCCTGCAACCCTTCGCGCTTGGCCTGCGCAGCCAACGCCCCGGCCAGCTGATCGCTCTGCAGGTTCGGGATGCGGCCATGTGCCACATCGAGGCCGTGCACGCCGGTCTGCGCGCCCTTGAACAGATGGAAATCGATGTGCCCCGGATCGTTCAGCGCGGGTATCTTCGCGCCCCCCTCCTGCAGCTGCGCATGCGGCCGTCCAAGCAGCTTGCGCGCGGCCGCCTCCTGGCTCGCGATTGCCGCGTCGAGACTGGGGTTCATCGTCTCGCTCATGCCATGCCGGTCCACCGACTCCCCCATGGTCGCACTGCCGCGCCCGATCACCCACGACGTCTTGGCCAGGTTGACCAGGTTCTGCGGCAGTGCCGGCGTGGGCAGGTGCGTGGCAATGCCCTTGTTGGCCATCGCGCCCAGCCCGACGGTGCCGGCCAGCACGGCCGGCGCCTGCGAGGTCAGCCCGGTGATCTGATGGCTGCTCCAGTTCATGCCCATGTGGAAAGTCGCGCCGTACACGGCATAGCCGTTGCGCAGCCCATTGGCCACGCCATGCACGCCCTGCTGCAGCTGGCCGCCCAGATGATGGCCGCCGGCACGGATGCGGCCGGCATCCGCCGCCGCTTCACGGGTGGCTTCACGGGCCTTGGTTTCGTGTTGATTGCGCGCCGCATCACCGTGCTCACGCATCTGTCTGGCCATGTCGTCGGCACCGAGCGCACCCAGCACGCTGGCCCCGATGTTCCAGCCGTAACTGCCCTTGGCCTGCACGCGGTGGCTGACCGATTCGACCAGACCCTGCAGCTCGCGACCCTTGGCAATGACCGTCGCACCGCCTTCGATGCCCACCCGCATGCTCTTGCCACCGTAGTCGACCACGGTGCCGATCGCATTTCCCTGCAGGGTCGACGCACGCTCGACGGCCACGCCGGACAGGCTCATGCCCCGGCCCGCCAGCGCGCCGACCTGCTCGACATGTTCACCGGCAACCCGTCCGGCACGCATGCCGCGCGCACCTGCGATCAGCACCTCGGCCAGCGGGCCACCGTATTCGGCAAGCTGGCTTGGCGCTTCTCGATGGCGGCGGTCCACCACCTTTCCGTTCACTTCGGTCTTGGCGTCCAGCAACAGTTCCATCCTGCCCGCGGCCACCGGAACATTGCGCAATGCCTCTGCCCCGGATTTCGACGCCAGCTGGTCAACCAGCTGGGCCGTGGCCGTCTGCGCACCCGCCGGCATCATCTCCTGCAGCTTGCGGGTAACCATCTGCTGCACGCCGGGCTGACGCAGCAGCTGGCTGGTCTCGCTGGCCAACAGGCCAAAGCCCTGCCGGTGATGCTCGTTGAGCCGCTTCAATCCATTCTGCACATCGTTGAGCACTTCACCCGACGTCTGGTAGGTGTGCACCGTGTCGCGCGTGTTGAACACCGGCAATCCGTGGGATTTCGCGTAGCGATCGGCGGTGGCCGGATGCAGCCCGGCCGAATTGAAGGTGGTCGCACGTACACCGGTAACCGCCGAAGCGGCAGAGGCCATGCCGCCGCCAAGCGAATGACCGGCGAGTTCAAACTGGGTACCAGAGGTCTTCAAGCGACTCGCCAGTGCCATGGCCCGATCGTAGTAATCACTCTGCATGCCTACGCCCTGGCGTCCATTGTTGAGGAAATCCTCGCCTCCGGACTCACGCCGCCCGCCTTTCGCCCGGGGATCGATGATTTCGCCCGTTGAGCCCTTGAACACCAGCACCGGCTTGGCGTCATCACCGAACACCCTTTTGTCCGGAATGTAGATCTCTGCGCGGAAGCCCGAGTCGTTCGGCCGCATCAGCTTCTTCAGGTCGGCCGCCCCCAGGTTGATGCCCGCCGCTTTGAGCGTGTCCGGGTCGGTCACGGCACTGGCCCGCGTCCACCCGACCGGCGGCTCACCTTTGCCCTTTGCCGAGGCATACACATCATCAGCAAGCGAACCCAGCTCGCGGGCGTGATAGGTCTCGCGCAAGCGCGCCGCCTCGGTGGCATGTCCACCTCCCTGCAGTTGCTCGACCAGGTGCTGCTGCGCCTGAACGCTCTTGGCGCGGGCCTGCAACAGGCGTTCCTGCTGCTCGGGATCGTGACCGCTCATGGCAGACTCCATTGCTCATCAGTGAAGACACGGTCATCCAGGACCTGCTGGAATGACCACGGCCAACGCTATCATCCCCCGAACGCGTCCATGTCAAGGGATCACATGCACCGTCACCCTCACAGTTCCTTTACGCCATTTTCCTGCCTGGCGCTGATGCTGCTGATGCTGCTGAGCGCCTGCGCGCGCACGTCTTCACATGGCGCGGAGCGCTATTTCGAGGGCAAGGCACTTGAACTGGCCATCGCCGCCGAACAGGGTGATGCAGCGACGATCACGCGCCTGATCAAGACCGAAGGCGTGAACCCCGACAAGGAGTTCTCGAAGCAGGATGGCATTCCGCTCATCGCGTGGCCGTTGCGCGCACAGAACCTGGAAGGCCTGCGCGCGATGCTCGACAACGGCGCCGACCCGAATGCACGGCGTATTGAAACGCTGGACGGCGAGACGTTCCGCCACAACAACGCCATGGTCTATGCCGCGAAGATGGACGATCCGCGCTACCTGGCCCTGCTGCTGGATCATGGCGGCGACCCGGACACGCGCACCTCCAACACCGAAACGCTGCTGTTCCAGGCTTTCATTTCCGGCAACCTGTGGAAGAACATCCAGCTGCTGGTGGAGCGAGGCGCGCACGTCAACGAATCCAACATCGGCCAGGCCGATACCGTTCTCAGCTGGTACACCGGCCGTGGCGGCTTCGAGCAGGCTTACTGGCTGCTTGAGCATGGCGCGGACCCCACGATTGCATCGCCGTCATCGGCGCAACCGGGCGCGCCCGATCGGATGGCCATGGTCGAAGCCATCTACTGGGAAATCACCACACCGGACCTGCTGCCCTGGCAGAAGAAGTGCCAGCAGTGGCTGATCGATCACGGCATTGCCCGGCCGCCGCTGCCGCAGTACATCCGCGAGAAGCGTGAAGCATTCGGGTTCCCGGCGAAGGAGCAGGACATCCCCCCGTTGTAGGACTTCCGGTCCGGCTCAGCGCGGCTCGGACAACAGGGCACAGCCCACGGGCAGGTGCATCCGCACCCTGCCCGGCACGCACGCGATGCGGAACTGGCGCGCCTGTACCGGTTCGCCGTCCAGGTTGAGCGTCAACGGACGCTCGGATTCCACCTGCAGCCACGGCAGGCGCGCGCGCGTTGCCAGCTGTTCCAGTGCGGCCTGGGTGCCCGACTTCAACATCTGGCCGAGCGTGGCGGTGACTTCACCTTCCAGCTCCGGAAGCACCGTCACGTCCAGCTGCCCATCATCGATCAGCGCCTGCGGGCACAATTGCTGGCCACCACCGGCCTGGCGGCCATTGCCGATGCCGAGCGCGATGAAGTCGCCTTCCCACGCGAAATCCGGGCCCGACAGGCGCGCATGGATCGGCTCGATCCGCCCCAGCTTGGCAATGCCGGTGATCACGTAGGCCAGCCCGCCCAGCATCTTCTTCAGGCCGGCATCGGTCTCCACCGTCACCTGCGTGCCGAAGCCACCGCTGGCGAGGTTGGCGCACCACCATTGCGTGCCATCGGCGTCCACGCGCAGCAGATCGATGGCATGCGGCGTGGCCTGCCCGATCAAGGCCAAGGCCGCCTTCGGCTCGGTCGGGATGCCGGCCGCAGTCGCGAAGTCGTTGGCGGTCCCCATCGGGATCAGCGCCAGCGAGGGCAACGCATCTGCCGGCTCCTCACGATGCGCCAGCGTCTCGGCCACCGCGCTGAGCGTGCCGTCGCCACCGGCGGCCACGATCACGTCCACGCCATGATCGATCGCCTCGGCCACGTAGCGTTCGGCGTCACCGTCTTCCCAGGTCACCCGCACTTCCAGCTGCACGCCCTGCCCACGCCAATGACCGACCGCGTCGCGCAGCTCGTCATTGCCTGCGGATTTTCCGTTGAGGATCAGGCGCCAGCGCGGAGTGGTCATGCGGTGCTTCCAGGACGGGGGTGGCACAGGCTAGCAATGCGCCGTTTGTCCGCAGTGAATGTCACGCAGGTGTCATTCAGCTGCTGGAGAATGGAAGGCCATAGCAGGGACGACGGATGGAGGCAGGATCAGCCTCCCACGCATGCAGCGAGGCCACGCCAGTGATTGGCGTGGCTTTTTTTTGGTGCGTAGGGAGTGCGAACCAAGGTTCGCACCCACCGGGTCGCGGTTCGCACCCACCCGGTGGGTAGATCCACGCCATGCGTAGATGCACTTCGCTTCAACCGTTGGCGAAATCGTGCAATGCCTGGCCCTGCAGCCGGTACACGGTCCACTCGTCCTGCGGCGTGGCGCCAGCGGCGGTGTAGAACTCGATGGCCGGGGTATTCCAGTCCAGCACCGACCATTCGAAACGACCGCAACCCTCGGCCACGGCCTGGCGTGCGATGTACTTCAGCAGCGCCTTGCCGGCACCGGCGCCGCGCTTTTCCTGGCTGACATACAGGTCTTCCAGGTAGATGCCCTTGCGGCCCAACCAGGTGGAGTAGTTGTAGAAATACACGGCGTAACCAATGGGCTCGCCGTCGGCTTCGCAGATCAGCGCGCGCGCCGTGGCATCGGCGCCAAACAGGCTCTCGGCGATGCCGATCTCATCGGTCTGCACCGAATGCTCGGCCTTCTCGTAGATGGCCAGTTCGCGGATGAAATGCAGGATCAGGCCGGCATCGGCCACAGTGGCCGGACGGATGTTCAACAGAGCCATGGGCGGAAAAGGGAGACGGAGGGAATCAGGCGAGCTTAATCCCCTCCGTCCCTTTTTTGTCAGCGTGCCGCAGCGACATTCGCGCGCATCTGCGCGATCACGTCCTGGTAACTGGTCTTGGCGTTGAAGATGGCCGAACCGGCAACGAAGGTGTCGGCACCGGCAGCGGCGATCTCGCCGATGTTGTCGGCCTTCACGCCGCCGTCGATCTCCAGGCGGATGTCGCGGCCGCTGGCATCGATCATCTTGCGCACCACGCGCAGCTTGTCCAGCGCCGAGGGAATGAAGGCCTGGCCGCCGAAGCCCGGGTTGACCGACATCAGCAGCACCAGATCCAGGTCGTCCAGCACCCAGTCGAGGATGTCCACCGGGGTGGCCGGATTGAGCACGATGCCCGGCTTGCAGCCCAGCGAGCGGATCAGCTGGATGGTGCGGTGCACGTGGCGGCTCGCTTCCGGGTGGAAGCTGATGTAGGTGGCACCGGCTTCGGCGAAGTCCGGGATGATGCGGTCCACCGGCTCGACCATCAGGTGCACGTCGATCGGCGCGGTCACGCCGTGCTTGCGCAGCGCCTGGCAGACCATCGGGCCGATGGTCAGGTTCGGCACGTAGTGGTTGTCCATCACGTCGAAGTGGACCCAGTCCGCGCCGGCGGCGAGGACGTTGTCGACTTCCTCGCCGAGGCGGGCGAAGTTGGCGGACAGGATGGAGGGGGCGATGAGGCAGTTGGACATGGCCGGGCCTTGCAACGGTAGGAAAGAGGGTCAGCGCTTGCGCAGGGTCTTGATGCGGTCGTAGGCGGCGTTGATCCGCCGCGACTTCTGCTCGGCCTGCTGCTGCAGCTCGGGGGCCGCGCCGCCGAGCTTGTCGGGGTGGTACTGGGAAATCAGCTTGCGGTAGGCGCGCTCGACCTCGGCATCGGTGGCCTCGGAGGTCAGCCCCAGCTCCCGGTACGGGTTCTCCTTGTTCAGGCGGAACCAGTCCGAATCGAAGGCGTGGCCGATCAACAGGCCGACCACCGCGCCGAACAGCGGATTGGGCCGGAACAGCAGGGCGCCGGCAATGAATCCGAGCAGTTTTCCGTACCAGCGCATGGCGCTCCGGGGTCGACCGACGAAATGGACGCTCATTTTACGTCACAGCGGGCCCGGACGGCTTTACACTAGGCCGCCCGCTGGTCAGCGGGCCCGCCGGGTCCGCTGGGCAGCCGTATCGACAACGCCCCAGGAGTGCCCGTGCCAACCACGCTGTTGCAATCCGATCTCCCCGGCCTGCCCTTGCGCCATCGCGGCAAGGTGCGTGATGTGTTCGATATCCCGCGCGAGCGGCTGCCAGCAGGGACCCCGCCGGGCGACTACCTGCTGATGGTGGCCACCGATCGCCTGTCGGCGTTCGACGTGGTCCTGCCCGACCCGATTCCGGGCAAGGGCGAGATGCTCTGCCAGGTCTCCAACTTCTGGTTCGCCAAGACCGCGCACCTGATGCCCAACCACCTGACCGGCATCGACGTGGCCAGCGTGCTGCCCGAAGGCGTGGACCCGGCCCTGTACGCCAAGCGCGCGGTGGTCACCCGCAAGCTGAAGCCGGTGCCGGTGGAAGCGATCGCCCGCGGCTACCTGATCGGCAGCGGCTGGAAGGACTACCAGCGCACCGGCAAGGTCAGCGGCATCGACCTGCCCGACGGCCTGCGCCAGGCCGAGCAGCTGCCGGAGCCGATCTTCACCCCCTCGACCAAGGCCGCCGTGGGCGACCATGACGAGAACATCGATTTCGATGCGATGGTGAAGCAGGTCGGTGCCGAGATGGCCGAGCGCGTGCGCGATGCCACCCTGCGCATCTACAAGTTCGCCGCCGAATACGCCCGCGAGCGCGGCATCATCCTGGCCGATACCAAGTTCGAGTTCGGTACCGACGCCGATGGTCGCCTGTACATCATGGACGAGATGCTGACGCCGGATTCCTCGCGTTACTGGCCGGCCGACGAGTACGAAGTGGGCACCAGCCCGCCGAGCTACGACAAGCAGTTCGTGCGCGATTACCTGGAGACGCTGGACTGGGGCAAGACCGCCCCGGGCCCGACCATCCCGGCCGAGATCATCGAGCGCACCCGCGCCAAGTACGCCGAGGCGCTGCAGCGCCTGGCCGGGATCAGCGTCGACTGATGCCCTGCGCCCCCCGCCGGTCTGGCTGGGGGCGTTCTGAATGCGGTACTGCCGGCCGCTGGCCGGCAACCTCGCGAACCTGCAGCCAGGCATGGCCTGGCTCTACTGCAGGTTGCCTGGGGTGGTGCCGGCCGCTGGCCGGCAACCTCGCGAACCTGCAGCCAGGCATGGCCTGGCTCTACTGACGGTTGCCTGGGGGTAGTGCCGGCCGCTGGCCGGCAACCTCGCGAACTCGGCTATGCTCTGGATTGCCGGCCAGCGGCCGGCACTACCGTTGTCCGAGGAAGCAACGCAGCATGCAGACATCCACCGAGCTTGCGCGGCCGATCGACCGCTATTTCGCCAGCTACTCCGACGACCACCGCAATCTGATCAACCAGCGCATCCACGTGGTGGCGGTGCCGGCGATCCTGTGGTCGGTGGTGGCCCTGCTGTGGTGCCTGCCGCCGCTGATCACCTGGTTCCAGTACGGCATCTGGTCGGCGTTCGCGATGTTCAGCGCCTGGTGCTTCTACAACAAGCTGTCGCGCCCGTTGGGCATCGGCATGCTCATCCAGTTCTTCGTATTCGGCTGCCTGTGCAGGCTGCTGGAGGCCGAGATCGGCCTGCACAACCTGTTCTGGCTGGCGGTGGGTGTATTCGTTGTGGCCTGGATCGCGCAGTTCATCGGTCACAAGTTCGAGGGCCGCAAGCCCAGCTTCCTGACCGACCTGACCTACCTGCTGATCGGCCCGGCCTGGGTGATGGCCAAGTTCTACCGCAAGCTCGACTGGCGCTACTGACCTGCCCGTGGCCGACGGTGCCCCTCGTTTCCTGAACGGGCAGATTCCGTCACCCGCACTCCACGACGGCCCTGCCAGCCTGCACCGGTGATCCGTTCCCCACCTCCCGCCCGTCGACGGCAGCCCCTGTGCGACAGGGCCTGCGGTCTCCCTGCGTGGGCGTAGGGTGTCCCCCGAGAGCAACCGGGGAGGGACCGCAGCAACGTGATGCTGCACTGCAGAAAAAATGAATCAGCGGACGTTACATGCAATTGATCGCTGTTCGATGGGTTTCGGCGACATTTCGCAGCCTGTTATCCTCCCTGACCTGCTCGTGAATCATGGATTCCCTGCATGCTCCCCAGCCTGCCCCTGCTGCTGGCCCTGCCGTTCCTGATGGCAGCGGCTGTTGCGGCCTTCCCCCGTAGTTCGCGCTCGACTGCTGCCTGGCTGGCGGCGCTGGCGCCGTTGGGCGGACTGGCCATCCTCGGCTGGCTGACCCCGTCGGTGCTCGACGGCCAGGTCGTGCGGACGATGGTCCCTTGGCTGCCGCAGATCGGTCTGGACTTCACCCTGCGCCTGGACGGGCTGGCCTGGATGTTCGCCGGGCTGGTGCTCGGCATCGGCGCGCTGGTGGTGCTGTATGCGCGCTACTACCTGAGCCAGCAGGACAACGCCCACCGCTTCTACTGCTACCTGCTGCTGTTCATGGGCGCCATGCTGGGCATGGTGCTGTCGGGCAACCTGCTGTTGCTGATGATTTTCTGGGAAATGACCAGCATCAGCTCGTTCCTGCTGATCGGCTTCTGGTCGCACCGCCAGGACGCCCGCGAGGGCGCGCGCATGGCGCTGGTGATCACCGGCGGCGGTGGCCTGGCGCTGCTTGGTGGCGTGCTGCTGATCGGCCGCATCGTCGGCAGCTTCGACCTGGACGTGGTGCTGGCCGCCGGCGAGCAGATCCGCGCCAGCGCGCTGTACCCGTACGCACTGTTCCTGGTGCTGGCCGGCATCTTCACCAAGAGCGCGCAGTTCCCGTTCCACTTCTGGCTGCCGCACGCGATGGCGGCGCCGACCCCGGTCTCTGCCTACCTGCACTCGGCCACCATGGTGAAGGCCGGTGTGTTCCTGCTGGCGCGGCTGCACCCGGCACTGGCCGGCAGCGACCTGTTCTTCTACACGGTCAGCGGCATCGGCGCGCTGACCCTGCTGATCGGTGCCTGGAATGCGATCTTCCAGCACGACCTGAAAGGCCTGCTGGCGTACTCGACCATTTCCCATCTGGGCCTGATCACCCTGCTGTTCGGCCTGTCCACGCCGATGGCGGTGGTGGCCGGCGTGTTCCACATCCTCAACCACGCCACCTTCAAGGCCTCGCTGTTCATGGCCGCCGGCATCATCGACCACGAAACCGGCACCCGTGACATGCGCAAGCTGGGTGGCCTGCGCAAACTGATGCCATTCACCAGCGCGCTGGCGATCATCGCCTCGCTGGCGATGGCCGGCATCCCGTTGCTCAACGGCTTCCTGTCCAAGGAAATGCTGTTCGCCGAAGCGCTGACCGCCGGTGGCGGCCCGGGCGCGATGCGCACGGCCGTATCGATCGCGGCGCTGCTGGCCGGTGTGTTCGGCGTGGCCTACAGCCTGCGCTTCGTGCACGACACCTTCTTCGGCCCCGGCCCGCACGACCTCGACCGCGTGCCGCATGAGCCGCCGCGCTGGATGAAGGTGCCGGTGGAACTGCTGGTGGTGATCTGCGTGGCGGTGGGCATCGCCCCGGCACTGACCGTGGCGCCAGTGCTGCATGCCGCTGCGGCCTCGATCCTCGGCAACGCCATGCCCGAGTACAGCCTGGCCGTATGGCACGGCTTCAACCTGCCGCTGGCGATGAGCGCGATCGGCGTGGTCGGTGGCGTGGCGCTGTACTTCGGCCTGCGCAAGCTGATCAACCTGCACGGGGTGGAAACCCGCACCACCGGCCGCAACGTGTTCCATGCGCAGCTGGATGCCCTTTCCGCGCTGGCCATGCGCCTGACCAACGGCATCGCCAATGGCAGCCTGCAGCGCATGCTGCTGGGCCTGGTGCTGGTGGCGATCGCGGTCGCCGCCGCGCCGTTCGTGGCCAACCCGGCCTCGCCGAACTGGACCGCGCCGCAGCCGATCCCGCTGCTGGGCTGGGTGCTGTGGCTGGTGATGATGGCCTGCGCCGTTGCCACCCTCCGTGTCTACAAGCAGCGCCTGCTGGCGGTGCTGCTGGTCGGCGGCGTTGGCCTGATGGTGGCGCTGACCTTTGTGTTCCTGTCCGCACCGGACCTGGCGCTGACCCAGCTGCTGGTGGAGATGGTGACCCTGGTGCTGATGCTGCTGGGCATGAACTACCTGCCCGCGCAGTCCGGGCCGGAGCGGCCGCGCTGGCGCAAGCGCCGCGATGCGGTGATCGCGATCATCGCCGGCGCCGGCCTGGGTGCGCTGGCCTATTCGGCGATGACGCTGCCGCCGAACACCATGGCCGGCGAGCTGCTCGCCCGTGCCCTGCCCGAGGCCTACGGCCAGAATGTGGTCAACGTGATCCTGGTCGACTTCCGCGGCTTCGATACCTTCGGCGAGATCACCGTGTTCGGCATCGCCGCACTGGTGGTGCATGCGCTGCTGCGTCGCACGCGGATGGCGCCGGAGCAGATCATGCCCGGCCCGCCGATCAAGCTGCCGGTGCCGGCCGACCTGGCGCAGATCATGTTCCCGCTGACGCTTACCGTATCGATCTTCCTGTTCCTGCGCGGCCACAACGCGCCGGGCGGTGGCTTCATCGCCGGCCTGGTGCTGGCGGTGCCGCTGCTGATCCAGTACGTGATCCAGGGCACCGCGTCGGTGGAGTCGCGCTTCGGCTTCGACTACATCCGCTGCATCGGCATGGGCCTGTTGATCGCCCTGCTCAGCGGCAGCGCGTCGATGCTGTTCGGCGTGCCGTTCCTGACCAGCGGCCACCTCGACCTGCACCTGCCGCTGATCGGCGACGTGCCGCTGGCGAGTGCGATCGGCTTCGACATCGGCGTCTATCTGGTGGTGTTCGGTGGCGCCATGCTGATGCTGTCGATGATGGGCACGATCAAGCCGTCGCGTACCCGCACTGCCCGCAAGGGTGAGATCGACCTGCAACGCCGTTCGGCACGCACCGGGGAGATGCACTGATGGAACTGGCCCTGGCTACCGCGATCGGCGTACTGACCGCCATCGGCATCTACCTGCTGCTGCGTGCGCGCAGCTTCGATGTGATCCTCGGCATGACCTTCCTGTCCTACGCCACCAACCTGCTGATCTTCGCCGGTGGCCGCGTGGTGCTGGGCAAGGCACCGGTGCTGCAGGAAGGCGTGGACAGTCACCTGGGCAACTACACCGATCCGCTGCCACAGGCGCTGGTGCTGACCGCGATCGTGATCGCCTTCGCGATGACCGCGGTCAGCATCGTGCTGGCCATGCGCAGCCGCAGCGACAACCACAGCGACCATGTGGACGCCCACGAGCCGGATGACGACCTGCAGGATGAGAGCGTGCTGCCGCGCCAGGGCGAGGACCGCGCATGAACCACCTGGTGATCCTGCCCATCCTGATTCCGCTGCTGGGTGCTGCACTGTCGCTGTTCGTCGAACACCGCCGCTATGGCCCCAAGGTGCAGCGCGCGGTGGCCTGGACTGCGCTGTCGGCGCTGGCGCTGGCGGTGGGCCTGCTGTTTGCCGCCACCGCCACTGGTGAGATCAACGTCTACCTGCTCGGCGACTGGCCGTCGCGCCTGGGCATCGCGCTGGTGGCCGACCGGCTGTCGGCGTGGATGCTGCTGACCACCCTGCTGCTGGCCATTCCCTGCCTGCTGCATGCCTGCTCGGGCTGGGACCGGCGCGCACCGCACTTCCATGCACTGTTCCAGTTCCAGCTGGTCGGCCTGAATGGCGCGTTCCTGACCGGCGACATCTTCAACCTGTTCGTGTTCTTCGAGGTGATGCTGATCGCCTCCTACGGCCTGCTGCTCAGTGGCGGCCGCGGCCTGCGCATGCGCATCGGCCTGCACTACGTGGTGTTCAACGTCACCGCCTCGACCCTGTTCCTGATCGCACTGGGCCTGCTGTACGCCTCGCTGGGCTCGCTGAACATGGCCGAGCTGTCGCAGCGCATTGCCGAGGTGCCGCCGGCGCAGCTGACCCTGGTAAAGGCCACGATGGGCCTGTTGCTGCTGGTGTTCTGCGCCAAGGCTGCACTGATGCCGCTGTACCTGTGGCTGCCGGAAGCCTATTCGCGCGCACCGGCCGCCGTGGCCGCCCTGTTCGCGATCATGACCAAGGTCGGCCTGTACTCGGTGCTGCGCATCCAGATGCTGTGGTTCGGCGACGATGCCGGTGCGATGGCCGGCTACGGCCGCGACTGGCTGCTGTGGGCCGGCGTGGCAACGCTGGTACTTGGCGGCCTCGGTGCGCTGGCCGCGAC
The DNA here is from genome assembly GCF_056482945.1 of Stenotrophomonas sp. 62841_Sma. Classification (NCBI taxonomy): domain Bacteria; kingdom Pseudomonadati; phylum Pseudomonadota; class Gammaproteobacteria; order Lysobacterales; family Lysobacteraceae; genus Stenotrophomonas; species Stenotrophomonas sp. 62841_Sma. The sequence goes on from NZ_CM151224.1 coordinate 4,432,190, forward strand.
CCGCCTGCGCGTGCTGATCTCGTATCTGGTGATCGTCTCGGCAGCCACGCTGTTCATCGCCTTCTCGGTAGGCACGCCGCAGGTGCTGTCCGCCGGCCTGTACTACCTGCCGCACAGCAGCTTCGTCGCCGCCGCACTGTTCCTGATTGCCGACCTGATCCGCCGCCGCCGCGGTGGCGCCAGCGACCGCAAGGAAGTGGTCGCGCCGATGCCGGGCAAGGAAACGCCGGCGGTGCTGTTCCTGATCGGCGCGGTGTCCGTGGCCGGCCTGCCGCCGCTGTCCGGCTTCCTGGCCAAGGCCGCACTGCTGGCCGGAATGCCGGCGCAGTACACCGCCCCGGTGTGGACCGCGGTGCTGGTGAGCAGCCTGCTGGTGATCATGGGCCTGACCCGTGGCGGCATCCGCCTGTTCTGGCGCGTGCCGCCGGTCGAGGCCGATGCACCGAAGCCGCGCAAGGCACGCCTGCGCCGGGTCGAGCTGTACGCGGCCTGCATCCTGCTGGCCTACGGCATCGGCATGACCCTGGCCGCCGCGCCACTGATGCGCTACACCGACGCCACCGCCGCACAGCTGCTGCACCCCAGCGAGTACGTGCAGCAGTTGCGCGCGACCACGCCGGAGATCCGCCAGCCATGACCGCCCAGCGTTCCCTGTTCCGCCGCATCATTCCCTCGCCGATGCTCAGCATCATGGTGGTGGCGTTCTGGCTGCTGATGTCCGACAGCTTCACCCTCGGCCAGTTCGTGCTGGGGCTGGTGCTGGGCGTGGTGGTGCCGCTGTTCGCCGCGCGTCTGGACCGCGAGTTCGCCCGCATCGGTACCCTGCGCCCGCTGCCCAAGCTGCTGTGCGTCACCCTGTGGGACATCCTGATGTCCAACATCCGCGTCGCCGTGCAGGTGCTGGGCCCGGAGAAGAACATCCATCCGGGCTTCATCTGGCTGCCGCTGGACATCGCCAACATCCACGGCATCGCCGCGCTGACCAGCATGATCACGCTGACCCCGGGCACGGTCTCGGCCGCGCTCAGTGACGACCGCAAGTTCCTGCTGGTGCACGTGCTGCACCTGGAGGACCCACAGGACCTGATCGATACGATCAAGCGCCGTTACGAGGCGCCGTTGATGGAGATCTTCCCATGACCGGTTTTGAAGTCATCCAGACCACCCTGGTGGTGTGCATGCACGTGGTCGGCCTGGCCATGCTGCTGGCCACCTGGCGCCTGCTGCGCGGGCCGACCGTGCCCGACCGCATCCTCGCGCTGGACACGTTGTCGGTGACCGCGATTGCCGAGCTGATGCTGTTCGGCATGTACCTCAACTCGCCGATCTACTTCGAGGCGGCGCTGATCATCGCCATGCTCGGCTTCGGCAGCACCGTGGTGCTGAGCAAGTTCGTGCTGCGCCGGGACATCGTCGAATGATCACCGCGATCCAGATCGGCCTGTCGATCCTGCTGCTGTTCGGCTGCTTCTTCATCCTGGTCGGTGCATTGGGCCTGGTGAAGCTGTCCACGTTCTTCAAGCGGCTGCACGCACCGACCAAGGCCAGCACGCTGGGCGTGGGCTGCGTGCTGGTGTGCTCGGTGTGCTACCACATCTTTCTCGGCCAGGACCCGCAGCCGCGCGAGCTGCTGATCACCGTGTTCCTGTTCATCACCGCACCGATCAGCGCGCACATGATGGCCAAGGCCGCGCTGTCGCTGCTGATGGAAACCCGCCCCAGCCTGCCCGGCAACGAGCCGGCTGCTGAAGAGCAGCTGCCGCCGCCGGAACCGGTGCGGGAAGAAGAAACCACGCAGAACCGGTGAATCCGGTAGAGGCCGACCTTGGTCGGCGCTTTGTTTCCCTGAGTGCCAACCGAGGTTGGCACCCACCGGGTGACCGGTGGTGGGTGCCGACCTTGGTCGGCACGGAACCAACCGCATCCACGCATGGCGTGGATCTACCGACTGCAATGCCCGGTAGAGGCCGACCTTGGTCGGCGCTCTGTTTCCCCGAGTGCCAACCAAGGTTGGCACCCACCGGGTGATCGGTGGTGGGTGCCGACCGTTGGTCGGTACGGAGCCAACCGCATCCACGCATGGCGTGGATCTACCGACCGCAATGCCCGGTAGAGGCCGACCTTGGTCGGCGCTTTGTTCCCCGAGTGCCAACCAAGGTTGGCAGCTACCGCATCATCGGCGAGGTGACCGGTAGGTGCCGACCTTGGTCGGCACGGAACCAACCGCATCCACGCATGGCGTGGATCTACCGACTGCAATGCCCGGTAGAGGCCGACCTTGGTCGGCGCTTTGTTTCCCTGAGTGCCAACCGAGGTTGGCACCCACCGGGTGACCGGTGGTGGGTGCCGACCTTGGTCGGCACGGAACCAACCGCATCCACGCATGGCGTGGATCTACCGACTGCAATGCCCGGTAGAGGCCGACCTTGGTCGGCGCTCTGTTTCCCCGAGTGCCAACCAAGGTTGGCAGCTACCGGGTGATCGGTGGTGGGTGCCGACCGTTGGTCAGCACAGAACCAACCGCATCCACGCATGGCCTGGATTTACAACGCCGGGGCACCCACCAACAGCAGCTCCAGCACGAACCAGCCCGCGAACGCGACCAGCAGGATCGCGCCTTCGCCGCGGCTGATCTTCAGGTCGCCGCGCAGCATGGGGTACAGCACCAGTGCGAAGGCCAGCAGCGCCGGCAATTCCAGGCGCACGAACGAGGCCGGCAGGGCCAGCGGCTGCAGTACGGCCATCGCACCAATCACCAGCAACAGGTTGACCACGCTGGAACCCAGCACGTGGCCCAGCACCATGTCGCCATGACCACGGCGTGCGGCAGCAATCGCGGTTGCCACCTCCGGCAGCGCGGTACCGATCGCGACCGGCAGCAGACCGACCAGTAGCGGTGTCCAACCCAGTGCAGTACCGAAGTCCGCTGCGGCCCCCACCACCAGGCGTGCGCCCCAGTACAGGGCCAGCGCGGCGATCAGCACCCGCAGTACATTCAACGGCAGGCTGGTGCGGCTCAGTGCGGACTCGGCGATGACCGCCTGCACCTCCGCACTCTCGCTGCGACCACGGCGCAGCAGCAGCACCTGCACCACGATGAAGCCGGCCAGCAGCACGCCGCCCTCCCAGCGTGCCAGGCCACCATCAAGACCGAACAGGATCAGCAGCACGCCGGCCGCCAGCAGCGACCACCACAGCACCGTCTGCAGGCGCGCGCGCAGCAGCAGTGGCGCAGCCATGGCCGCCACGGCCAGGGTCAGGCCCAGGTTGACGATGCTGCTGCCCACCGCGTTGCCCAGCGCCAGCTCCGGCTGACCGACCGCCAGCGCGCGCGCGTTGACCGCCAGTTCCGGCAGCGAAGTGGTCACCCCGAGCAGCAACAGGCCAGCCGTGAACGGACTGGCCCCGAAACGTTGCGCCAGGCCGGACACGGCCTTGACGATGGAGTCCCCGCCCAGCGCCAGCAGCAGCAGGCCGAGCAGGAACCAGGCAATGGCAATGGCGATCATCGAGCACTCCCCCAGCGGTCGTGGCGCGATTCTACGCTGGCCCCGCGCGCATGGCTGGGCCGTGGATCAAGGATCAGCCACAGCCTTCCACATAATCGACCTGCGGGGTCTGCCCGACGCGCCAGGCATTGACCCGGCCATCGGCACCGAGCGCGAAGTCGATCACCGCCCCACCCTCCTGCGCCGGACGCACGCGCAGGTGCTGGGCCTTCTCGTCGTACTTGTCGGGGCCGACGTCACCGCGCTCGGGGTACAGCACCTGCAACTCGCCCAGGGTCATGCCGACCTTGCCGCCGCCCGGTGCGATGATGTCGGCGCTGCGCACGTCGTAGCGCACCAGCTTGCGGCCTTCGATCATCAGGCGGGGGTCTTCGGCATCCTGCGGTCGCAGGAAATAGCAGCCATCGTTGCTGTCGTCGACCGGCAGCGGCTTGCCACTGGCATCGGTGCCCAGCCCCTGCAACGGCGCGCCGAAGCCACTGCGGACCTCAGCGATGCCGGCACCCAGCTTCGCGCCGGCGAAGCCCTCCAGGTGCGCGGGACTGTCCTCGCGGCGGTCATTGGCTGGACGGGCTGCCAGATCAGGATCCGTCGACTGCGCGGGCCCCGTCGCCGAGGCGGTTTCGGCCGGGGTATCGCTGCCGCTGCCGGCCGCCCCCTGTTTGTCCTGGCCGCCGCAGGCGGTGAGCGAAAGGAGCAACAGACCAGCAAGCGGAAGGTGCTTCATCGGTGCGGTTCCCTGGCACGAAGGTGGCTGCACGCTAGCCCATCCTGTGTGCAGGCGCTGCATTGTCATCGCGGTTTCATCGCCTTCGTTCAGGCTCGGCGAGCACCGATCTGGCCGTCCCTTCCATGCAACCGCGCAAGACCGATCTCGCCCGAACCGCGCTGCAGGCCCACCGCGCGCCGCTGGACATGCGCCAGCGACGGCTGCTGATCCTGTGCGACGGCCAGCGCACCATTGCCGACCTGACCGGCCTGCTCGGCCAGGACGCACCTGCGATGGTCATCCAGCTTGTGCAGGCGGGGTACCTGAGCACTGGCGTCCCAGCACCGTCGCCCGCAACCGCGGTAGCGCCGGTGCCCACACCGCCGGCAGGCGCACCTGCAGCGCTTGCTGCATCCGCGGTCGAACGCCGCCGCTCGCTGGTGGCCGCGCGCATCTATGTGCTGGGCATCCTGGAGATGCAGCGCCACCCGCAGGCGGCAGCACTGTTCCGCGACCTGCAGCAGGCGCGTGCGGAAGACGAGGTGCTGCAGCGGCTGCAGTCGGCGATGCAGATGCTGCCCGGGCTGACCTCGGACGGCTATTGCCAGCGCGTACGCCAGCGCCTGTTGGAAGCGCTGCCGCTGGAGCATTGCGACGCGTTCGCGGAGGTGGCGTAAGCGCAGGTTCCGGCGGAGAGCATCCACGCATGGCGTGGATGCGATCAGGATCCGTGCCGACCAAGGTCGGCACCCACCAAGCTAGCGGGACGACCGGAAGTTGTTGCGCAGGCCGTTCCAGCACTGCTGGTAATCGCCCTGGCGATGGCCGGCGGCCAGCGCCTGTGCTGTCGGGCGGATCACTGCGCGGGTCTCGAACATGAAAGCCATCGTGTCCTTGATCACATCGGCCTTGGACAGGTCCGCATTGGAGGCCTTGTCGAAGGTCGGCGCGTCCGGGCCGTGGCCGCTCATGCAGTTGTGCAGCGATGCGCCACCCGGCACGAAGCCTTCGGCCTTGGCATCGTAGGCGCCATGCACCAGGCCCATGAACTCGCTGGCGATGTTGCGATGGAACCACGGTGGACGGAACGTGTTCTGCGCCACCAGCCAGCGTGGCGGGAAGATCGCGAAGTCCATGTTGCTGGTGCCGGGCGTGTCGCTGGGCGAATGCAGCACCAGGAAGATCGACGGATCCGGGTGGTCGTAGCTGATCGAACCGATGGTGTTGAAGCGGCGCAGGTCGTAGCGGTACGGCGCGTAATTGCCATGCCAGGCCACCACGTCCAGCGGCGAATGGTCGATCGGCGCACGCCACAGGCGGCCCTCGAACTTGGCGATCAGTTCGAAATCACCGTCGACATCCTCGAACGCCGCGTGCGGGGTTTCGAAGTCGCGCGGGTTGGCCAGGCCGTTGGACCCGATCGGACCGAGGTCCGGCAGTTTCAGCAGCGCGCCGTAGTTCTCGCAGATGTAGCCACGGCTCGGGCCATCGGGCAGTTCGACGCGGAAGCGCACGCCACGCGGAATCACCGCGATCTGCTGCGGCTCGATCTCGATCACGCCCAGCTCGGTCAGCAGGCGCAGCGCGCCCAGCTGCGGCACGATCAGCAGTTCACCATCGGCATCGTAGAAGTAGCGGCCGACCATGTCGCGGTTGGCGGCATAGAGGTGGATGCCCACGCCGGCATGCGCGTCGGGCGAGCCGTTGCCACCCATCGTGTACAGGCCTTCGACAAAGTCGGTCGGCAATTCCGGCAGCGGCAGCGGGCTCCAGCGCAGCTGGTTCGGCGAGGCCGGCTGTGCGCCGAAATCACACTGCAACCGCGACTGCGCGAACGGGGTGAACTCGCCATGGGTCACCGCCGGGCGGATCCGGTACAGCCAACTGCGGCGGTTGCTGCCGCGCGGCGCGGTGAAGGCGGTGCCGGTCAACTGTTCGGCGTACAGGCCGTGGGCCACCTTCTGCGGCGAGTTCTGCCCGACCGGCAGCGCGCCGGCGACGGCCTCGGTGGCGAATTCGTTGCCGAAACCGGACTGGTAGCCGCGGGCGGTGATGGCGGTGGACATGGAAACTCCAGAGATTGCCGGCCAGCGGCCGGCACTACCATTCGGACAGGCAATGTCGGCGGGAGGCCGACATTGCCTGCAGACCTTACAGCACGCCGCGGCGGATCTGGTCGCGCTCGATGCTTTCGAACAGCGCGGTGAAGTTGCCTTCGCCGAAGCCTTCGTTGCCCTTGCGCTGGATGATCTCGAAGAAGATCGGGCCGATGCAGTTCTGGGTGAAGATCTGCAGCAGCTTGCGCTGGTGGGTTTCCGGATCGGCATCGATCAGGATCTTGTTCTTGGCCAGGCGCGCCACGTCTTCACCGTGGTTCGGCACGCGCTGGTCGATCACGTCGAAGTAGGTCTCCGGCGTGTCGAGGAAGTCCACGCCCTGCGCGCGCATCGCTTCGACGGTCTCGTAGATGTTCTCGGTGAAGCAGGCGATGTGCTGGATGCCCTCGCCCTTGTACGCGTCCAGGTACTCGTTGATCTGGCTCTTCGGGTCGGACGATTCATTCAGCGGAATGCGCACGATGCCGTCCGGCGCGGTCATCGCCTTGGACACCAGGCCGGTCTTCAGCCCCTTGATGTCGAAGTAGCGGATCTCGCGGAAGTTGAACAGGCGTTCGTAGTAATCCGACCACTGCTGCATGTTGCCGAAGTACAGGTTGTGGGTCAGGTGGTCGATGAAGGTCAGGCCGAAGCCCACCGGGTGCAGGTCGGCACCGGCAATCGGCTCGTAATCGCCATCGAAGATGCTGCCGGCGCTGCCATAGCGATCGACCAGGTACAGCATGCAGTCGCCGATGCCCTTGATGACCGGCGCGCTGACCGCCTTGCTGTCCGGCTTGAAGGCGATGGCTTCGGCGCCGTTGCCCAGCGCGGTCTGGTAGACCTCCGCGCCCGGCTTCTTGAAGCGGATGGCGAAGCCGCAGGCGCACGGGCCGTGCTTTTCGGCGAAGTCCGAGGCGAACGAATCCGGGTCTTCATTGACCAGGAAGTTGACGTCGCCCTGGCGATAGACGGTAATCGGACGCTGCTTGTGCTTGAGCACCGCGCTGAAGCCCATCTTCCGGAAGTACTCGTGCAGCTCCTGGCCACGGCCGGCCGGGGCGGCGAATTCGACGAACTCGAAGCCGTCGATGCCCATCGGGTTCTCGAAGGTGGTGACCTGCATGCCGGGGTTGGGGTGCGAGGCGGTCGGGACTGCGGTATTCATGGCGTGGCTCCGAATCGGTACCGCATCGGTACAAACCAGGTGCGGGCAGGTAGGGACCCGGCGAGAATGCAGGGTCTGGACCTACCCCTTATAGTTACACTTGAAACCACCAGCAAGGTGCACCGCAACATGAGCCCCGCCGATCCCGTTTCGACCCGCCTGCGTTCCTCGCACGTCCTGCTCGACCTGGAACAGTTCCTGCCGTACCGGCTGAGCGTGCTGTCCAACCGGGTCAGCGGCAACATCGCCAAGCTATACGGCGATCGTTACGGTCTGGCGATTCCCGAGTGGCGGGTGATCACCATCCTGGCGCTGTACCCGGGCTCCTCAGCCAGCGAGGTCTCCGACCGCACGGCGATGGACAAGGTGGCGGTCAGCCGTGCCGTGGCCCGCCTGCTGGAGCGCGGCTTCATCAAGCGCGAGACCCACGGCGACGACCGCCGCCGCTCGGTGCTGGCGCTGTCGGCAGCCGGCTTCGAGGTCTACGAGACCATCGCGCCGATGGTGATCGAGATCACCCGCAAACTGATGTCGGTGCTGAGCGAAGAGGAAGAGCAGGTGCTGGAAAAACTGATCCTGCGCCTGGCCGGCGAAGGCCTGGAGCGGATGGGCGAAGGGGTCTGAAAGAAAAAAGGGGACGGAGGGGATTAAGTCGTTTTGGCCCCCCAGATCGCGGGTTCCGACCCCGACCGGCAGCGGAACAGTGGCTGGGCGATTGTCGTCCGCCCCCTTTGATCTGACGGGACCCGCTCTTTGGCGGACTGCGGACCGACCGCAAACGATGCCATCGGACGCATTACCCCCCCCGCAGGTCCCGTCCTGAAGTGTCGCCCTCGCCCGGCGACATTTCCGCATTGGCCCGATACGGCCCGTTTCCGCCAGGGTGGTGTATCGAAACGGGCTGATCCAGTGAATTCTCCTATTGGACTGCTCACGTGTGCGGCCTGACGGTAAACGTTCAACGGGTATCAGCCCGGCCACGGATCCACATCGGACGGGCCCCCTCATGGATGACTCGCATTCAACGCTGCCGCATGGCCAGGAATTGCTGGCCGATCTCAGAGAGCTGATCTGCGCTGCGCGCAACAGGATGCACAGAACCATCAACAGCGAGCTCACGCTGTTGTACTGGCGGATCGGGCGGCGCATCCACGCTGATCAGTTGAGGGGCCGACGGGCCCGCTACGGAGAGCTTGTCTTCACCCGGATAGCCAAGGCGCTGACGACCGAATTCGGTACCTCCTTCGGTGAAAAGAGCCTGCGCCGGATGGTGCAGTTCTCCACCGCATTTGCGGACGAGCAGATTGTCGTATCGCTGATACGACAATTGAGCTGGACCCACTTCATCGCACTGATCCCCCTGGCGGATCCGCTCAAGCGTGACTTCTATGCGCAGATGGCCGCCACCGAGGGCTGGAGTGTGCGCATGCTGCGCCAGCGCATCGATTCGATGTTGTACGAGCGCACGGCGCTTTCCAGTCAACCCGAGCAGACCATCGCCGATGAGTTGGCGGCACTGCGTGGCAACCAGCAGCTGTCTCCAGGGCTGGTACTGCGTGATCCCTACGTACTGGACTTTCTTGGCCTGAAGGACAGCTGGGACGAGCAAGACCTTGAAAGCGCGATCCTTCGCGAGATGCAGGGCTTCCTGCTCGAACTTGGCACGGGCTTCAGTTTCGTCGCCCGCCAGAAGCGCATCCAGATCGACGGCGATGACTTCCACCTGGACCTGCTGTTCTACAACCGGCGTCTGCGCAGGCTGATCGCCATCGAGCTGAAGATCGGCGAGTTCAAGCCCGCCTATAAAGGGCAGATGGAACTCTACCTGCGCTGGCTGGACCGCTACGAACGTGAGGACGGCGAGCAGGCGCCGTTGGGCATCATCCTCTGCACGGGGAAAAAGGCGGGTCAGATCGAATTGCTGGAGCTGGATCGCTCAGGCATCCATGTTGCGGAATACCTGACCACGCTGCCCTCTCGTGAGGTCCTCAAGCAAAGACTGCAGACCGCCATGGAGCGGGCCCGGCAAAAGCTGCAGACCGCGGCACCCGGCCCCCTGTAGATCCACGCCGCGCGTGGATGGCGCTCATGCTTCAGCTCAGATGCTTGCGCCGCGCATGGATCCACGGCACCGCCAGCGCAGCGATGGCACCGCCGGCGAAGCCCAGCGATGCGGCAACCGTGGCCGCTTCAACCGCGCCCGGCAGCGCCAGCGCGGCAGCCACCAGCAGCAGCGACGGCAGGCCGACGAAGGTGCCCAGGAAGAAGTGCCAACGCGGTGACCAGGTGTTGAGCTGCAGCAGGCTGACCGGCTGCCAGGCGTCAGACGCGGTGTCTTCGGCGATTTTCGCCACGACCTTGCCCAGGTCCACCTCCGGCAGCGCACGCCCCTGCCGTGTAGTCGCCAGCAGTTCGGCCACCGCCTCCACCGGCGGGAAACTGGACGGCCACGCAACCGGCGCCGGCACGCCATAGGCGGTCAGCAGCGGCACGCTCAGCCACGGCGCCACCAGTGGGCGCATGCGGCGGCGGCCATGCACGCACCAGATCTGCGGCTGGCCGTGCGCGGTGACGCTGTACAGCGCCAGTTCGTTGGCCGGCGGGTAGCCGAGCATGGTCACCCGCGCCGCCAGGCTGTCCTGGCCCATCGCGCGCAGGAAGCCGGGGCGGCTGCGCCCTTCCTGCATCCACGCCAGCCCCAATGCACCCACCAGATAGGCCTCCGCCACGTCCTTGCTGCCGGCGGTGGCGCGCTCGTCGCTGGCCAGGTACCAGGCCAGCGACTTTGGTTCAGAGACGTCCTCCAGGCCCCAGCGGCTGTCGTCCCCCAGCACATGGCGCACCGGCAGGCGCGCGGGCGCGGTTTCGCCGCGTTCGCCCGGCTGCAGGAACGGCAGCACGCCCTGGATGAACGTGGACAGTTCGATCGCACGCACGCCATGGCCCTGCCATTCCGGCGGCAGCAGCCCGGCCAGCTGGCCGTCGGCGGCCAATGCATCGAGCCGTGATTTCTGCTCGACCAGTTTCTGCACCGCCCCCTTCAGCACCACGTTGTCGGGCAGCGCGATCTGCGGCAGGCGGTGACGCGGCGGTGCCAGTTCAACGGTGTCCTCGCCGGTACCGGCGTCATCCAGCAACGCCTCCTGCGGCGGCAGGGTCACGCCCTCGCCTGCCCCAGCCTCGGCCAGGTCGCTGGCAGGTTCGGGCAGTCGTTCGGCGTGGTCGCTGTGCATGGGCGTTCCGGAAGGTTGCATCGACGGGATGTCGACTGAGGTCCTTGCCGGTAACGGCGTACGTGCGGTGAAGTTGAGACGCCGATTCAGAGAGTGTGACGGCGCGCGCAATCGACCCACTTCATGCGTGGATGTGCCTCAGTGCCGACCAACGGTCGGCACCCACCGGGGGTGGCGGTCAGCCGTCGGCATCCACCGAAGCGGCCGGCCAGCGGCCGGCACTACCCTATTCCGGTTTGTCAGGTGCCCACTGCTTGAGGAACGCGGTCACGCGCGCGGGCTGGAAGGCTTCACCCTTGCGCAGCTCGCCGGTCGCCTGCGACACCAGCAGTCCGCCATCGGCATCGAGTACCAGCAGGTACGGGTAGTCGCGTTCCATCATCGGGAACTGGGCGAAGAAAGCGGTGTTGGGCTGTTCGTCGCTGGTGTTGACCTTCACCCACACGTAGTGGGCATCGCGGAAGCGGCGCAGGTCGCCGTTGCCTTCCACCACCTCGTCCAGCGCCCGGCAGCGCTCACAGGCGGCGTTGCCGACCTCGAGCAGGATGCGCTTCTTGCCGCGCTGGGCTTCCACCTTGGCGGTGGCCAGATCGTCGGCGGGGTTGCGGGCCGGGTCGAACTGCGCGCCGAGCCCTGCGATGGCGGCGATGTCCGCCGCCACCGGGGTGTTGCCCGAGGCCACCGGTTCGCTGGGGTCAGCGACCGGTGGCTCGGTGGGTCGGGTATCCAGAGGCTGCGTAGGCTCGGCGGCGGCAGGCGGTTGCGGTTGGGAACAGGCGCCGATCAGCGCCACACAGACCACCACCACTGCACCACCGAGCTTGCTGCGCATGCCTACTACCCTCTCATCATCATTTGACGCCGTGCATCAGCTTGTTGATCAGCGGGGCCACCAGGAACAGCACCACGCCGGAGCCGATCAGGGCCCAGAACCCGAAGGTATACCCCTTCAGGGCCGACTCGACCGTCATGCCGCCTTCACCACTGACCACGCCAGCGAAGATGCCCGACAGGTTGTTGCCGATGCCGGTGGACAGGAACCAGCCACCCATGCCGAAGCCGACCAGGCGCACCGGGGCCAGCTTGGTCACCATCGACAGGCCGATCGGCGACAGGCACAGCTCACCCACCGACTGGATGACGTAGACCATGAACAGGGTCCAGAACGGGATCTTGCCGTCCACGACCATCTGCGACAGGGCGAACATCAGCAGCGCGAAGGCGGCGCCGTTGAACAGCAGGCCCAGGCCGAACTTGCGCGGGATGGACGGATTGGCGCGGCCCATGGCCACCCAGATCCAGGCGATGATCGGCGCCAGGGTGATGATGGCCACCGAGTTGACCGACTGGAACCACGCGGTCGGGAACGTCCAGTCACCGAACTGGCGGTTGACGATGTTCTCGGCCAGGAAGGTGAACGAGCTGCCGGCCTGTTCGAAGAACATCCAGAACATCACATTGAAGGCGAAGATGATCAGCATCGCGATCACGCGGTCGCGCTGCACCTTGCCCTCGCGGATGCCCTCGACCAGCAGCAGGATGGCCAGCGCGGTGAACATCGCGCCCAGGATCCAGGCCAGTGCGGTGGCGCCGGTGGCCAGCAGGAAGTAGGCGACCGGGATGGCGACCACGGCACCGGCCAGCACCATGATGATGCGGCCGAAGCCTTCAGCGCCGGCCGGCGGTGCACCGATGCCCTTCAGGCCGGCGCGACCGATGTAGAACCACACCAGCGAGATCAGCATGCCCACGCCCGAGGCGATGAACACGACCTTGTAGGACGGCATCGCGTCGGTACCGAAGACCTTGCGGGCCAGGTACTCGGTCAGCACCGGGGCGATCATCGCGCCGATGTTGATGCCCATGTAGAAGATGGTGAAGCCCGAATCGCGGCGCTCGTCCTTCAGGCCGTACAGCTTGCCGACCATGGTCGAGATGTTGGGCTTGAACAGGCCGTTGCCGACGATGATCGTGGCCAGGCCGAGCTTGAAGATGTGCTCCTGCGGCAGCGAGATCATGAACAGGCCGGCGGCCATGATGATCGCGCCGGTCAGGATCGATCGCTGATAACCCAGTACCCGGTCGGCCACGTAGCCACCGAAGATCGCTGCGGCATACACCAGGGCCAGGTAGGCGCCGTAGATGCGGCTGGCGTCGCCTTCACCGGCAGCGCTGCCGTTGTAGAACTGGGCGACGATGTACAGCACCAAGGCCCAGCGGATGCCGTAGAACGCAAAGCGCTCCCAGAACTCGGTCATGAACAGCATCCACAACGGGCGCGGGTGGCCCAGCGTGGTCTTGAAGTCCGGCAGCGCCGGCTCTGGGGTGTTCGCAGTGGCGTTTACGCTCATGCGGATTTCCTGGTTCGGTGGATGACGAGCACGTCCGATGTGCAGTTGGAGCAACGCGCGAGGATCACCGACTTCTGGCGTTCACGTCAAATACACGCCGTTTGAGGCAGGTGCCAGCCTGCTCCCTGAACTTGCATCTGAAACGATCCAGCCGCCGGCCGGGATCCAAGCTGAATACGGATCAGCCCTGTTCTGCCGGGGGCCCGGCCTGCAGGCTGGTCCGCACCTGGAACAGTTCAGGGAAGAAGGTCAGTTCCAGCGCCTTGGCCAGGAAGCCCACGCCGGACGAGCCGCCCGTGCCGCGTTTGAAGCCGATCACCCGCATCACGGTGCGCATGTGTCGGAATCGCCACAGCTGGAACGCGGTCTCCAGGTCCACCAGGTCCTCGCACAGCGAGTACTCGCGCCAGTAGCGGTCGGTGTCCTGGTAGATGCGTTCGAAGACCGGCTGCAGTGCGTCATCGGCCACATGCGGCTGGGTCCAGTCGTGGGCCTCGTACACCGCCGGGACGGCGTGGCCGAAACGGGTCAGGTACTTCAGGAATTCCTCGTACAGGCTGGGCGCCTCCAGCACGGTGCGCAGCTGCGCCTGCCCGGCCGCATCGTGCTCGAACACCTGCAGCATCTGTGCGTTCTTGTTGCCCAGCAGGAACTCGATGTAGCGGTACTGCAGCGACTGGAAGCCCGACGACGGGCCCAGCACGTCGCGGAAGCCCATGTACTCGGACGGGGTCAGCGTTTCCAGCACCGACCACTGCTCGGTCAGCTGGCGCAGCACCTGCTTGCTGCGCGCCAGCACCTTGCGGCACTGCCAGACTTCATCGCGCTGCAGGAAGCCGATTGCGGCACGCAGCTCATGGCCAAGCAGCTTCAGCCACAGCTCCGAGGTCTGGTGCTGGATGATGAAGAGCATCTCGTCGTGGTGCGGCGGGTTGGACAGCGGCTGCTGCGCGCTGAGCAGCTGGTCCAGCCGCAGGTAGCCGCCATAGGTCAGGCGTCCCTGCAGGTCGGTGTGGATGCCGGCTTCGAGATCGCGTTGGTTGTTGTCGACGGACATGGGCGGGACCAGATCGGGGGCGGCAAGGGTAGCGCGTTGCCGCCGCGCTGGCAGCCGCCGGGTCCATACCGGGGCGTGCGGTTGGTCGTGGAGCATCGGCTGATGCCGGGGCTGCGCGTGGAACCGTCCGCGCCGTTGTACTGGCGGTCAGCCAGAGGCGTATTCTGATGCTTTGCAGCAACGACTGAATACGTTGTTGTTATTGGCCCCCCACCCGCCGGCAGGGGTAAAACGGGGAATCGCCGTGTTGCGGCGCAGGAAGGCTATTCCGTACGCGTTCCTTAACATGGCGATTCATATCATTTGTAACTTCTCTGTCGAAGGTGCAGTACGCAATGACGGTTGCCGCTGAATTCAAGATCGAATACCTGCAGTACCTGGATACGGACGGCAAGCTCGTCCGCGATGACCTACCCGCGTCGCTGCGCGACCCCAAGGTCCTGGTACCGCTGTTCAAGCAGATGCTGTTCGTACGTACGTTCGACAGCAAATCCATCGCGCTGCAGCGCACCGGCAAGCTCGGCACCTATGCCGCCTGCCTGGGCCACGAAGCCGCGCACGTGGGTATCGGCGCTGCGATGCAGAAGGACGACGTGTTCGCACCTTCGTACCGCGAGTATGGCGCGATGTTCATGCGTGGCGTGCGCCCGCACGACGTGCTGATGTACTGGGGCGGCGACGAACGCGGCAACGATTACGGCGGCAACGCGGCCAGGGACTTCCCGTTCTGCGTGCCGATCTCCACCCAGTGCCTGCATGCCGCAGGCGCGGCGCTGAAGTTCAAGCTCAACAAGGAAGCGCAGATCGCCGTGGCGGTGTGCGGTGACGGTGGCAGCTCCAAGACCGACTTCTATGCGGCACTGAATTCGGCCGGCGCCTACAAGCTGCCGCTGATCCTGTGCATCGTCAACAACGGCTGGGCCATCTCGGTTCCGCGTTCGGCCCAGACCGGTGCCGAAACGCTGGCGCAGAAGGGCCTGGCCGGCGGCCTGCACTGCCTGCAGGTGGACGGCAACGACCTGATCGCAGTGCTGGCGGCGATGGAGCAGGCGCGCGAACGTGCGCTGGCCGGCGACGGTGGCACCGTGCTGGAACTGATGACCTACCGCCTGTCCGACCATACCACCGCCGATGACGCGCGCCGCTACCGCGACGACGCCGAGGTGAAGGATGCCTGGCAGCGCGAGCCGATGCTGCGCCTGCGCAAGTACCTGATCAACGCCGGTGTGTGGAGCGAAGAAGAGGAAACTGCTTGGGTCGCCGAATGCGGCACGCGCGTGGACGAGGAAGTGAACCTGTACCTCAACACGCCGGTGCAGCCGGTTGAGGCGATGTTCGATTTCCTCTACGCCGATCCGCCGCAGGACCTGCTGGCCCAGCGTGCCCAGGCGATCGCCCTGGAGAAGCGCCATGGATGAGATCAAGAACGGCGCGCCCGGCGCGCACACCAACGCCGCCGACAGCGCTGCCGTCGCGCGCGGAGAAGAGAGCATGACCACCACCCCCATCACCCTGATCGAAGCCATCACCCAGGCACTGGCCTGGGAGCTGGAGCACGACCCGTCGGTGCTGGTGCTGGGCGAGGACGTGGGCGTCAACGGCGGCGTGTTCCGCGCCACTGCCGGCCTGCAGCAGCGCTTCGGCTCCGAACGCATCCTCGACACCCCGCTGGACGAAACCACCATCGCCGGCCTGACCATCGGTCTGGCGGCACAGGGCATGAAGCCGGTGGCAGAGGCCCAGTTCGATGGCTTCATGTACCCGATGGTCGACCATATCGTCTGCCACGCCGCACGCCTGCGTTACCGCACGCGTGGCCGCCTGCACTGCCCGATGGTGCTGCGCGTGCCGTGGGGTGGTGGCATCCGCGCACCGGAACACCACAGCGAAGCCAACGAGGCGATCTTCACCAACGTGCCGGGCCTGCGCGTGGTGCTGCCGTCGTCGCCGCAGCGCGCCTACGGCCTGCTGCTGGCCGCGATCCGCGAGCCGGATCCGGTGATCTACATGGAGCCCAAGCGCATCTACCGCCAGTACAAGGAAGTGGTCGTCAACGACGGCGAAGCCTTGCCGCTGGACGTCTGCTTCGTGCTGCGCGACGGCACCGACGTGACCCTGGTGACCTGGGGCGCGCAGGTGAAGGAAGCGCTGGAAGCGGCCGACAAGCTGGCCGGTGAAGGCATCAGTGCCGAAGTCATCGACGTGGCCACGCTGCGTCCGCTGGACTTCGCCACCATCGCCGAATCGGTGGCCAAGACCGGCCGCTGCGTGATCGTGCAGGAGGCCCCGAAGACCGCGGGCTTCGGCGCCGAAATCGCTGCGCGTCTGGCCGAGGAATCGATCTACGACCTGCTGGCCCCGGTCGAGCGCGTCACTGGCTACGACACCCACATTCCGCTGTTCCGCCTGGAAATGAAGTACCTGCCGAGCGTTGAGCGGATCGTGGCTGCGGCCAAGCGCGCGGTGGCGGCCGGCTGACATGCGGGCCCGCCTTCTGGGGGCTTACCGCAGCCAGTATCCCAACCCGCTCCGGTTCCACACCGGCCAGATCGTCGAAGTAGGTGTCCGTGACGAGGAATGGCCGGCGTTTGCCTGGGTACGCACCAACGATGGGCGCGCTGGATGGGCGCCCATCGCCTGGTTGCAGCTGCTGGACGAGGGTCGCGCCGAAGCGCTGTGCGACTACGACGCCCGCGAGCTGGATGTGGAAAGCGGCGAGATGGTGAAGCTTCATCACGAACACGGCGGGTGGTGGTGGTCCGAGCGCGCCAATGGCGCGACGGGTTGGCTGCCGGCCCGCGAACTGGAACTGCTGGAAGAGAACTGCAAATGAGCCAGACCAAGAACTTCAACCTGCCCGACCTGGGCGAAGGCCTGCCGGACGCGACCATCGTCGAGTGGTTCGTCAAGGAAGGCGATGTGATCAAGCTGGACGAGCCACTGGTCTCGATGGAGACCGCCAAGGCCGTCGTCGAGGTGCCGTCGCCGTTCTCCGGCAAGGTGCTGAAGCTGTCAGGCGCTGCCGGCGACATCATCCCGACCGGATCGGTGCTGGCCAGCTTCGAACTGGACCCGAACCTGCCGCAGCGTGCCGATGGCCAGGACACCGGCCACAGCCACGGCCATGCGGCACCGGCCGCGGCACCGACCCCGCCGCCGCTGCCGGCCGCTGCCGCACCGGTGGCCGCCGAAGCGGCCAAGCCCGCCGCCGCCGAGCGTGATGACGCCGGTACCGTGGTCGGCGCGATGCAGAGCTCCAACGCCGTGCACGCCGAACAGGCGCTGGCCGTCGGTGGCGTCAAGGCCGTACCGGCCGTGCGTGCCACCGCGCGCAAGCTGGGCGTGGACCTGTCCCGCGTACGCGCCACCGGCGCCGATGGCGCGGTGACCATGGCCGACGTCAAGCAGGCGGCTGCGGATGGCAGCGCCAAGATCGGTGCCGCTCCGGCTCCGGCCGCTGCTGCCTATGCCGCGCCGGCCCCGGCGCAGGTGTCTGCCCCGGTGCAGAGCGAAGCGCGCACCCCGCTGTCTGCTGCCGGCAAGCCGATGCGTACCCAGCCGCCGGGCGTGGTCGCCAAGGGCCAGCCGGAACCGCTGAAGGGCGTTCGCCGCAACATGGCGCGCGTGATGGCCGATGCGCACAGCAAGGTCGTGCCGACCACGCTGAACGACGATGCCGACATCCACGCCTGGCTGCCGGGCAACGACGTCACCGCGCGCCTGGTGCGTTCGATCGTGGTCGCTGCGCAGAAGGTGCCGGCGATGAACGCCTGGTTCGACGGTGAAGCGCTGACCCGCACCCTGCACGCGCAGGTGGACATCGGCATCGCCGTGGACACCGACGACGGCCTGTTCGTGCCGGCGCTGCGCAACGCCGACATGCTCGACGCACGCGGCATCCGCGAAGGCGTCAACCGCCTGCGCGAGCAGGTGGAATCGCGTTCGATCGCCGCCTCGGAACTGAGCGGCTACACCATCTCGCTGTCCAACTTCGGCATGTTCGCCGGCCGCTACGCGACCCCGGTCGTGGTGCCGCCGTGTGTGGCCATCGTTGGTGCCGGCCGTGCCCGCCACCAGATGACCCCGGTGATGGGCGGCGTGGAAGCGCACAAGGTGATCCCGCTGTCGGTCACCTTCGACCACCGCGCGGCCACCGGTGGTGAAGCGGCCCGCTTCCTGCGCGCGATGATGGACGATCTGGCGCTGGCCAGCTGATCGGCCACCTTATCGGTGGGTGCCGACCTTGGTTGGCACATGAAACTGATTGGTGGGTGCCAACCTTGGTTGGCACATGAAGTGGAGAAACGCCGGGCAATGCCCGGCGTTTTTTTGTGCCCGCTCCGTCGCGCCCCATCTACGCATGGCGTGGATCTACTGGGCTCTCCGACGGTCGGACGAGAGCGCAAGGGAGCATTTTGAGAATAGTTGCATGGATTCCCAAGAGTAGCTCGATAGCATTGAGCCTCTCTGCAGACGTCGAGTTTCCATGTTCGAGACACCACCCACACTCGAAGAATTCCTGAAGGCGGGCGATGACTTTTTCCGCGCCTCCCCGTTCAGCACACTGCTGCCGAGGGATGAGGATCCATCGAGCACGAGTTGGGTTCTGGACATCATCTTCCTGCGTTGGCTCTCCCGAAATAGCGCGTTCCTTGACGCATCGATCGGATCTGCGGTGGCGGCCGCTCTTTCGCCGGAAGATGCCTTGGCATGCATCGAAGCTGCTTTCCAGGACGAAATCCCCGGCGCGGCGTTCGCCCCGGAACTGCTGGAGTTTACCGTTCGCTACTTCTGCAAACGCGCACCCTATTCCTCGGATTTCTTCTCCCTTTTTCCGCAAAGCGAAATGCCTTCACCGGACGCCATGTGGGACAAGCAGGAGCAGGTTTACGCGATTATCGATTCTCGTCTGCAGTCATGGCGCAATGGCGAGCCCATCGTCCGGGCGCTCATCGCCAGAACCGATCAACAAGGGGACGCCGAACCGGCTACGCCGCTGGACGCTGACGTCTGGATCTCAACGCTGGCAACGCTATCGGATGCTGCGGTCACCCACGAAGGCTGCTGTGCATACGCCGACCACTTCTACAGACCTCTGACAAAACCACCGTCATTGGAAGTCGTCCTGGCAGTCATGAGGGAGTTTCTTCGCGACCCACCACATGATGCGTCGATCATGACTGCAACGGACAACTTCCTGTCGGATATTCCGTTCTCCCGCTACATCAAAGCCTACTCCATCCTCGCACCTGAACTGCTGGACCGTTCTTCAGATGCCGCGCTCAATCTGTTTGATTATCCAGGTTGTGAACTGACGCCCCGTCAGATACGGCAGTTCATCAGGGAACTCAGGCGATGCAATCCCGACCGCGATGTGGTCGCAGAGCTGGCCCAGCTGGCCATTGAGTGGGATTCGGAAGACGACGAGACATTTTCAATCGTCATCGAAGCAGCGCAGAAGCAAGGGTAGGTCCAGGAGCCGGCAAATGCCGGCTCCCTCTCTGAATCAATCGCGCGCGACCATGCCTTCGGCACGGCTGTACACACGCAGACGGTGGCCATCCGGGTCTGCCCCGACAAAAGTGTGGCCGAATTCCAGTGTCACCGGTGCCTGCAGAATCCGCACGCCGAGCCCGCGCCACGCATCGTACATCTGCTGCACGGCATCCGGGTTGGCGACCACCATCGCCAGTTCGGCGGCACCGGCCTGCGCAGACACGGGTGGCTGCACGTCATCGCGTTGCCACAGGCCCAGTGCGGCGCCATCGCCGAGCAGGAACAGGGCGAAACCGGGCGACTGCTCGACCGGTGGCTTGCCGAGAATCCCACTGTAGAAGGTGGCGCTGGTGGCGACGTCGCGCACGTACTGCAGCAGGGTGCTGGGCGTGAACATGGGAAACCTCCGTTGTTGGGAGCGTTCATGGTGGTACGGCCCTACTGACAGATTCTGTCAGTAGCGTCGAGCGTGATCGACTGCTGTTGCCCCCGCCCTGGTAGATGTCGAGCTTGCTCGACTGCTGTTGCCTCTGCCCTGGTAGATGTCGAGCTTGCTCGACTGCTGTTGCCGTTGCTCTGGTAGATGTCGAGCTTGCTCGACTGCTGTTCGCGAAGATCAAAGGCGGTCGAGCAAGCTCGACCTCTACCAGGAGCGAAGAGCGAAGGCCGCCGTCCCCAGAAGCAGGAAGCGATGCACGGAAGCAGTCGAGCACGCTCGACGCTACGAACGGTCCAGCCAGTCCGGGGCGATGCCCTGCGCCTTCTGCCAGCGCCGCAGCAGGGTGGCGCGCGGCACGAGGTAGCGATCCTCCAGCACGCGCACCTGGCGGATGCGGTCCAGCCGGAAATGGCGGAAGTCCTCGCGGCCTTCGCACCACGCCGCCAGCATCGGCACTTCATCGAAGTAGCCCAGTGCGAACGGCCAGACAATGCGCTCGCTGCGCTGGCCCTGTGCATCCTGGTAGCCGAACTTCAGGCGCTGCTGCGACCCCACAGCCTCACGCACGGCCTGCAGGCGTGCCGCCGGCACCTTGGCTGCCGCACGCGAGGGACCCACGCGCAGGCCGCTGTCACGCAGCGCTTCGCGGCGCGCGGCAGGCAATACATGCGCAATGCGCGCCAAAGCATCGCGTGCGGCCTCGGCCAGCGCAGGCTCGGTACGGGCCGCAACCCAGCGCAGACCCAACACCAGCGCGTCGATCTCTGCGGGCGGCAGGGTCATCGGTGGCAGCGTATCGCTAGGTGCCAGCTGGTAGCCGACGCCAGCCTCACCGCGCAGGTCGGCACCCTGTTCGCGTAGCGTCTCGATATCGCGGTACAGCGTGCGCAGGCTGATGCCGAGCGCTTCGGCCAGCACCTGCCCGGCCACCGGCCGTCGATGGCGGCGCAGCAGCTGTTGAAGCTGGGTCAGGCGCAGCGCACGCGACATCAGCCGACCAGCGCGCTCGATGCCACCACATGCTCACCCGGTTGCGGGGCCAGCGCGGCCTCGACCAGTGCCTTGGCGATCTCGCTGGCCGGGTTGATCCGCCACGCCCGTGGCAGCAGCGGCCCCAATGCCCCCAACACCGTCAGCGCCAGGCGCTCGCCACGTCGCACCTCGGTGCGCTCGCCGCCGATCAGCCCGGGGCGGACCAGGGTCAACGAGTTGAAGCCCAGCGCGCGCAGGTCATGCTCCAGCTCGCCCTTCACCCGGCTGTAGAAGATCGACGACTGCGGGTTGGCGCCGGCTGCGGAATTCAGCACATAGGTCTGCGCACCCTGCGCCTGCGCCAGGCGGGCGAACGCCAGCGGGTAGTCATGGTCGATACGGTGGAAGGCCTCGCGGCTGCCGGCCTGGGCGATGGTGCTGCCGAGCGCACAGATCACCGCATCCACGCGTGCCCACTCGGGCGCGCCAGGCAACGCATCGAAGGCCAGCACCGGATTCTCCAGCTTGGCGTGGGCCACAGCCAACGGGCGACGGGTCGGCGCAATCACGGCGCTGCAGCGCGGGTCGTCCAGCAGCCTGGACAGGGTCAGCCCGCCAACCAGGCCGGTCGCCCCCAGCAACATCACGCGCATCACCACCTCCACTGCGGCATCCTGTCGCCCATCCTAGCCGTTCAAGCCGTCGGCGGCCGCGCCGATATGCTGGAACCAGTCCCTGCCAGCCCCAGGATTTGCTCGATGACGGACCAGCCCGACCACCGCCCTGCCCCCGGTACCGCCCTTGGGCCGCCGGCACGCGTGCGCGCGGTGGTGGACGATGGCCTGGGTGACCGGGTGGTGCTGCAGGGTGGCGGTGGCGTGGCGCTGCAGCAGCTGTTCGCCGGGGCCGACGCACCGGAGCCGCTGCTGGCCGCGTTCGCCAATGGCATGGCCACCCTGCCCGGCGAACTGGGCGACATGGGCGACCGCCTGCAGTCGGCGCAGGCCAGCGCCGATTGGCCGCGCTATGGGCGCGCGATGCGGCAGCTGATCGACAAGTACATCCGCACCATCGAGCAGCATTCACCGGACGGGCAGCCGGAAAGCCTGCGCCTGTCCGAGCAGCTGCGCCTGCTGCTGGGCGGCGCGGTGGTGGCCCTGCTGCAGCACGACCCGGATCTGCGCGAGCAGGCCCAAGCGCTGGCCACGCGCCTGCGCCAGTGGCAGCCGGGTACCGCACTGGAGCCGATCGAACAGGGCGTGCGCGAGCTCGGCCACCAGGTCGGCGTGCGTGCCGAGAGCTGGCAGGAGCAGCAGGCGCTGCTGCTTGAGCTGTTCGCGCTGCTGCTGGAGAACGTGAGCGAGCTGCTGGATGACCGCAGCTGGCTGCAGGGCCAGATCGCCGCAGTACGCCAGCTGCTGGACGGGCCGTTGGAAGCTGAGGCGGTCGAGCGCACCCGCGCCGAACTGCGCGAAGTGATCTACAAGCAGGGGCTGCTGCGCCAGGGCATCGACGATTCGAAGGCGGCGATGCGCGGGTTGATGGGCGAGTTCATCGAGCGTATGGACGGCATGGCCACCAGCACCGGCGAATACCACGACCGCATTGGCAGCTATGCGCTGCAGCTGCGCGAAGCGCGCAGCATCGCCGACCTCAATCAGCTGCTGCAGGACGTGATGCGCGATACCGGCAAGGTGCAGCAGCAGGCCGCGCAGGCGCGCGATCATCTGGCCAGCGCGCGCCAGGAAGTGGAACGTGCCGAGCAGCGCATCGCCGAGCTTGAGCAGGAACTGCGCGCGGCCGGTGACCTGGCGCGCATCGATCCACTGACCCAGGCGCTGAACCGCCGTGGCCTGGACGAACTGCTGCAGCGCGAGCTGGCGCGCGCCGCGCGCAACAACTCACCACTGGGCGTGGCGGTGATCGACCTGGATGATTTCCACCAGACCAACGATGCGCACGGCCATGCCGGTGGCGATGCGCTGCTGCAGCACCTGGTAGCCGTGTGCAAGCTGCTGCTGCGCGCCACCGATGGCATCGCGCGGCTGGGTGGCGACGAGTTCGTGCTGGTGCTGCCGGAGACCCAGGGTGCCGACAGCATGGCCACCGTGCAGCGCCTGCAGCGTTCACTGGCGCACCGCGTGCTGACCGTACAGGACCAGCGCGTGCCGGTGCACTTCAGTGCCGGGCTGGCGCAATGGCAGCCCGGCGACGATACCGAAACCCTGCTGCGGCGCGCCGATGACGCGCTGTATGCCGCCAAGCGTCAGGGCAAGAACCGCGTACAGGCGGGTTGATCGCCCGGCCCACCGCAAACCGCTTCGGTAGGTGCCAACCTTGGTTGGCACACGCCGGGGCAAAGCGCCGACCAAGGTCGGCCTCTACCAACGCAAAGGACAGCGCTTCGGTAGGTGGCAACCTTGGTTGGCACACGCCGGAACAAAGCGCCGACCAAGGTCGGCCTCTACCAACGCAAGGGACAGCGCTTTGGTAGGTGCCAACCTTGGTTGGCACACGCGGAAGCAAAGCGCCGACCAAGGTCGGCCTCTACCAACGCCAAGGACAGCGCTTCGGTAGGTGCCAACCTTGGTTGGCACACGCGGAAACAAAGCGCCGACCAAGGTCGGCCTCTACCAACGCCAAGGACAGCGCTTTGGTAGGTGCCAACCTTGGTTGGCACACGCGGAAACAATGCGCCGACCAAGGTCGGCCTCTACCAACGCAAAGGACAGCGCTTTGGTAGGTGCCAACCTTGGTTGGCACACGCCGGAACAAAGCGCCGACCAAGGTCGGCCTCTACCAACGCCAAGGACAGCGCTTCGGTAGGTGCCAACCTCGGTTGGCTCACGCCGGAACAAAGCGCCGACCAAGGTCGGCCTCTACCAACGCAAGGGACAGCGCTTTGGTAGGTGCCAACCTTGGTTGGCACACGCCGGGGCAAAGCGCCGACCAAGGTCGGCCTCTACCGGGCAATGGGCCGCCGCTTACTTCCCGCGCAGCTTCTGGAACCCGGTCACCGCCGCCAGCACGATGGCGCCGGCGATGATGCCCACCACCATGTTGGCCGCAGCGCTGATCAGCCAGCCCCACTGCCCTTCGCCGCCCAGCGCCTGCACCGCGTGGTGCAGTGCCGGCACGTTGTGCACCAGGATGCCGCCGCCCACCAGGAACATGGCGATGGTGCCGGCCACCGACAGGAACTTCATCAGCCACGGCGCCGAGGCCACCAGGCCGCGACCGAAGGCGGCCACAGCCCCGCCCTTGCGCGACAGGTACAGGCCGACGTCATCAAGCTTCACGATGCCCGCGACCAGCCCATAGACGAAGACCGTCATCGCCAGTGCAACCACGGCCAGGGTGACCACCTGATTGGTGAACGGTGCGGTGGCGACCACGCCCAGGGTCAGCACGATGATCTCGGCCGAGAGGATGAAGTCGGTGCGGATCGCGCCTTTTACCTTGTCCTTCTCCCACGCCACCATGTCCACCTGGGTATCGGCCAGCGCCTTGCGGCGCTCGGCCTGATGCTCGGCATCGTCATCAGCCGAATGCAGGAAGCGGTGCGCCAGCTTCTCCACGCCCTCGAAGCACAAGAAGGCACCACCGATCATCATCAATGGCACGATCAACGGCACGTTCCAGCCACGGCTGTGCAGCCAGGCTTCCAGTGCACTGATCGCCAGCGCCGCCGGTACCAGGATCACCTTGTTGACCAGCGAGCCCTTGGCCACCGCCCACACCACCGGCAGTTCGCGGTTGGCGTTGACCCCGGTGACCTGCTGCGCGTTCAGCGCCAGGTCGTCGCCGAGCACACCGGCGGTCTTCTTCGCCGCAACCTTGGTCAGGACCGAGACGTCGTCCAGCAGGGAGGCGATATCGTCGAGCAGGGCGAACAGGCTGGCACCGGCCATGGGGCGTCCAAGTGAGGGAATGAGCGGATTCTGAACGATACCGGGGCAGCTGCGGAAGCGGTCGGATTCACCGCGTGCCTACCGCCCCCCGGCGACACTGCGGAATCCGGACATTGCCGGCCAGCGGCCGGCACTACCTGTATTCGTCGCATGGGAGTGTCGCTTGAGCAATCCGCCCACCGCCAATGGCAATCCCCCGCTGGTCAAGGGCATGAACCGGCGCAGCCAGATCCTGCGCCTGCTGATGCGCTACCGCCATTCGGGCGTGTTCTCGGGCATGAACCTGGATGCCGCCAGCAATCAGGCCGACGTCCCCGCCGATGGCAACCCGGAACAGTTCGTCAGCGACCTGGAGGCGCTGGGGCCGACCTTCGTCAAGCTGGGCCAGATGCTGTCCACCCGCCCGGACATGGTGCCGGTGGAGTTCGCCACGGCGCTGGAGCGCATGCAGGAAAAGGTGGCCGAGATTCCGGTCGAGCGCATCCATGCCATCGTCGAACAGGAGCTGGGCGCGCCGGTGAACAAGCTGTTCGCCGCGTTCGATCCCGAGCCACTGGGCTGTGCCTCGATCGCGCAGGTGCATCGCGCGGTGCTGCACGATGGCCGCCAAGTGGCGGTGAAGGTGCAGAAACCCGAGGTCGCCGCGCAGCTGCGCTCGGACCTGGAGGCACTGCGCAGCTTCGCGCTGGCCGCCGACCACCTGACCCAGGTGGGCCGTCGCGTGCGCCTGCGCGACTGGCTCAACGAGTTCGCCAAGACCCTGATGCAGGAGCTGGACTACCACGCCGAGGCCGAGAACCTGGCCCGTTTCGGCCGGCACCTGAAGCCGTTCCGCCGCCTGTGGATTCCGCAGCCGCTGTGGGACTACAGCAGCCAGCGCGTGCTGACCATGGAACTGGCCACCGGCGTGCGCGTGGATGCGATTCCCGATGTGCGCCGCACCGAGCAATCGATGGATCCTCTGGCGGCGGCGCTGATCCGCGGCTACCTGGACCAGATCTTCGTGCATGGCGAGATCCATGCCGACCCGCACCCGGGCAACCTGCGGGTGATGCCAGATGGACGGCTGGCGATCTTCGACCTGGGCATGGTCGCGCACATGCCGCCGCGCCTGCGCGAGCGACTGCTGAAGATTCTCTTCGCCGCGGTCGATGGCCGTGGCGAAGAAGTGGCCGACGACCTGATCAGCATCAGCACGCGGCTGGAAGCCTTCGACGAAGAGCGCTACCTGCGTGAGACCGGCCAGCTGATCGCGCGCTACGCCGCCAGTGGCAGCTTCTCGGAAGGCCGCGTGGTGCTGGACATGGTGCGCATCGCCACCGCCTGCGGCCTGCGCACGCCGCCGGAACTGAGCCTGCTGGGCAAAGCCCTGCTCAACCTGGAAACCGTGTGCCGGCTGCTGGCACCCGAGCTGGAAACCCGCCGCATCGTCGAGCGCCAGCTGCAGCACGTGATGCGTGCGCGCCTGAAGAAATCGCTGTCAGCCGCCAACCTCGCCAGCGAGGCGATGGAGCTGCAGCAGCTGCTGCGCGATGGGCCGCGCAAGCTGTCGGACATCATGGCGCTGTTGGCCGAGAACCGCCTGCAGATGAAGGTAACCGGCCTGGAAGAATCGCGGTTGATGGAGAACCTGCAGAAGATCGCCAACCGCGTGGCTGCCGGCATCATCAGCGCCGCATTGATCATGGCTGCGGCGATGATGATGAAGATCGACACCGGCTGGCACCTGTTCGGCTACCCACTCATTGCGCTGATTCTGCTGTTCATCGGCGTGGTGCTCGGCCTTGGCATCGTGACCAGTGCATTGCTGTTCGACCGTCGTGCGCGGGCACGCGAAGAACGCGGGCATCGCTAGCGCATCAGCGAAAACCGCCGTATTCATGCGGTTTTTAATGCAATCCAACGAAGCCCTTCACGCTCGTTTTACCTTCTGAGCGCGATTGCGCGCGTGTTGTTTCAACAAACATTTCAGTCAGGTTCGTGCATGCACTATCGGGTCATCGGCCTGTCATGTGCATGTGCTTGTGGCAGCGTCGGTCGGATGGACACGCGTCGGTACGACGTCCATCACCACCACCCCGTCACTGCCGAAGCTGCCTATGCTCTGGATACTGCTGCTGTCGTTGTTGCTGCTGTGCTGGTTGTTCCTCGCGTCCGACAAGTGGGTGTGGTGGAAGGCTGGTGCGTTCTCGCTGCTGCTGCTCATGCTCAGCGCGTGGTGGCTGATCGACAAGCTGTCCGGTGATGGGCTCAATGCCGCCACCCTGTACCACCTCGGCGCCGACATGGAAGGCGCCGGTGTCTCCGACTTCAAGGGCTATATCGCCGGCTTCATCGTGCTGGCGCTGGTCTCGCTGCTACCGCTGTTCGCCACGCGGGTGAAGCGCTGGCGCCGGCCCGGCCACGGTGGCGCGTTGTTCGCCGGTTTCGCGGCCGTGTGGGTGGCCACGATCATGATCAGTCCGCTGGCCCGCGACGGCCAACGCCTCTACCAGCAGCTGCGTCCGGTCGACTTCGCCCGCATCGCCCCCGAGTACCAGGTGCCGACGCAGCCGCTGCAGCGCCCGCGCAACATCGTCTGGATCTACGGCGAGAGCCTGGAACGTACCTACCTGGACGAGGCCGTGTTTCCCGGCCTGATGCCCAACCTCAACCGCCTGGCGTCCGAGTCACTGGACGTGCGCAACCTGGCCTCGGCCGAGGGCAGCGGCTGGACCATCGCCGGCCTGGTGTCGTCGATGTGCGGCGTGCCGCTGACCACCTCGCAGGGCGATGAGAACAGCATGGACCGCATGGGCAGCTTCCTGCCCAAGGCCGTGTGCCTGGGCGATTACCTGAAGCAGCAGGGCTATACCAACCACTATCTGGGCGGTGCCAACGGCCAGTTCGCCGGCAAGGGCCAGTTCCTGGCCAGCCACGGCTTCGACGAAGTGCACGACCTTGCGTGGTTCAAGCAGCAGAAGAAGATCGGTCGCATCCACTACTCGGCCTGGGGCGTGCACGACGACGTGCTGCTTGACACCGCCTACCAGCGCTTCGAGCAGCTCTCGCGCGCCGGCTCACCGTTCATGCTGACCACGCTGACCATGGACACCCACCACCCGGCCGGTCATCTGCCGGTGTCGTGCAAGGGCGAGCGCTACCAGAGCCAGTACGGCAACATCAACATGCTCAACGCGCTCAAGTGCAGCGACCGGCTGATCTCGCAGCTGGTGCAGCGCATCCAGGCCAGCCCGTACGGCAAGGACACGCTGATCGTGATCGCCTCCGACCACCTGGCGATGCCCAACGATCTCACCCACATCCTGACCCGGCAGAAGCGCGAGAACCTGCTGCTGTTCCTGGGCGATGGCATTGCTCCGCAGCAGCTCAGCGCCGATGCCGGCACCACCCTGGATTCGGGTGCGACCCTGCTCAGCCTGCTGGACCCGAACCTGAAGACGATGGGCTTCGGGCGTTCACTGATCGATACCCAGCGCGCGCCCAGCGCCAGCGTGGCCACCCAGCGTGATGGCGGCCGCGATTACCCACAGTACCTGGCCTTCGCCCGTTCGCTGTGGCTGGGCGAACCGACCCGCGAGCTGAAGATCGACGGCGATGACCAGGTGGTGGTCGGCCTGCAGCACGTGCAGCCGCCGGTGCTGCTGGAGTACGACAAGGACTGGGGGTTGAAGTCGGTATACCTGGAGAACACCTCGCGCCAGTTCGACGATGCCAACCCGGACAACACCCTGGCCTACGTCGACCGGTGCACCGCGTTCGAGGACGGCTCGGCCGACGGTGACTGGTGCGCCCTGCTGGTCAACCGCGACAACGGCATCAAGCTGTACCGCGACAACGACCTGCGTGGCGGCATCGCGGTGGATGCACCGCTGGACGCGTTCCAAGGCCCGCGCCCGAGCGTGCGCCAGGCGCACATGATTACGCAGAAGGGCCGCCGTACCCGTGCCGGCCAGTACATGCTGCAGCTGGTGGCAAGCACGCGCCCGGATCGTGGTTTCTGGATCGAGGCGGTGTCCTCGCAGCGCAAGGTGGTGCTGGCGCAGCAGTGGGTGCAGCCCGATGCCAACGGCAAGATCAACGTGTCGTTCGGGCTGGATCACGAAGTGGATGATCTGGAGATCCGCGCGTGGTTGAACCACGCCGAGAAGCTGGCGGTGGATACGTTCGCACTGGTGCCCTCGCGCAGCCGACCACGAGGATAGGGTTCTTTGCAGGGCTGCGCCCTGCACCCGCCGAAGCAACAGCCGAAGCAACAGCAACGGCAACAGCGGGCATTCCGTGGTTTGGCGGGGTGGGCCCGGTTGCGGGGGACGCTGCAAGTACGTCCATGTAAGCTCGGTCGCCGCATCCATGCGGCTCACGCCCCCGCAACCGGACCCACCCCGCCTTCGACAGTTTGCTGCGGTCTGTTGGACATGCCGATGGGGTCAGATCCGTTTTCCGGAGGAAAACGGATCTGACCCCAGATTGATTTCGATATCTGACAGAAGTGTCGACCAAGGTCGACACCCACTGACAGCCGCAGGAATCTGTCAGAGGTGGGGCGGTGTCGGAGTGCGGGGTGTCAGCCGCATGGATGCGGCTGCCAAGCCTCCATGGACGGATTTACGGCGTCCCCGCACTCCGACACCGCCCCGCCAATCCACGGAATGCACGCTGTTGCTGTTGCTGTTGCTGTTGCTGTTGCCGTTGCTTCTGCTCGTAGCGGGTGCAGGGCGCAGCCCTGCAAAAAAACCCCTACTCCTACGGATCGCGGGTGATGTGGATGTCGGTCGGGGTCGACAGCGGAATGTTCCGCTCCGCCAGGATCTGCAGCAGGCTGAAGTACAGATCGCTGCGGGTCGCGTAGACCTGCCGCGGGCTGGCCACGTACGCGAAGCTGTTGATGGTGATCTGGCCACCGGCAATGCTGTCGATGTAAACCGTCGGGGCCGGCTGCTTCAGCACGTTGGTGTGCGCGGTGTACGCATCCAGCAGCGCCTGACGCAGGCTGCCGACATCGGTACTTGGCGGCACCGCGAACTGGATCTGGATGCGGCCCTGGTTGTTGCCCATCGTCATGTTGCGCACGGTCTTGGTGACCAGCTCGGAGTTGGGCACGATCAGGGTGGACTTGTCGCCCACCTGGATCTCGGTCGAGCGCAGGCTGATGCGGCGGATGTCGCCCTCTTGGTCGCCCAGCTTCACCCAGTCGCCGATCTTCACCGGACGCTCGGCCAGCAGGATCAGGCCGGAGACGAAGTTCTGTGTGATCACCTGCAGACCGAAACCAATACCCACTGACAACGCACTGACGAGCAGCGCCAGCTTGGTCAGCTCCAGCCCCATCGCCGTCAACGCCCAGATCACGGCGAGGATGATGCCGACGTAGCGGGTGACGGTACTGACCGAGTTGCGCGCCCCCAGGTCCAGTTCGGTCTTGGGCAGGTAGGTATCGGTCAGCCAGCGCTGCACCAGCTGGGTGATCGCCAGGCCGGCCAGGAGCACCACAACCGCCAGCACGATCTGCATCGGCTTCAGGGTGGTTCCGCCCAACGGAATGCCCGTGGTGAGCAGCGAAGTGAATCGCTCCACCACCGCACCGATGTTGCCGAACGGTGCCACCAGGGCAAGCAGCGTGAGCAGCACGACCACGGTACGCAGCGCCGCCGACAGCAGCACGCCGGCCTGCTCCAGCCGCGATACGCTCAGGCCGGTGCTGAGCAGAATGGTCTGGCCCACCTTGCTGTCGGCATTGAGCATCCACGTGCTCAGGTCATCGACGAATTTGAACAGCAGCGTCGCGGCCAGCACCACAATGCTGCCGTTGATCAGCTGCTGGTTCACGAATTTGGCGAAGTTCAGGTAGCCCATCAACGTCGCGACGATGGCGGCCACCACCGCGACGTTGCCCGCCACGCGTGCCAATACCAGCCAGCTGCTGCGGCGCACCGGAGTGGCCGCGCCCACGCCATCGGCCTGCGCCTCCAGCTTGGCCTCGGCCTCGGCGGTCTGCCGGCGATGCAGGCGCGCCAGGGTCACCAGCATGGCCATGATCAGGCCCAGGTAAGTCAGCGCAATCAGGCCATCCAGCGCCACCGTGGTGACGTCGCTGGTACGCGTGGCCTGATCGAGGGCCACCAGCACCGTGCTCAGCCAGGCCAGCGCCGCCGCGCCCCACGCGTACTTGCGCAGCTTGAGCGCGGCGGTGTCATCCAGATTCAGCAACCGCCACGACGGCCGCTTGGGAACCAGCATGCAGGCGCTGAGTGCCGCAATGAACGCAGCGCGGAACGTTGCGGTCTCCAACCCATCGGCCACCACCTGCAGGCGCGGCGCGATGGCATCGATCGCATCAAGCGCTGCCATCAGTACAACCACGGCATAGCCGGGCAGCAGTGTCCCCACCAGCAGCAGCCACATGGCCAGGCCGGAACGGCGCAGGCGACCGTCCGGCGCGCGCTCGGACTCCGCAAAGCGCCGCCCCAGCCTGCGCAGCCACAGCCGCAGCGGGAACATCATCACCAGCGCGGCCACCAGGCCCAGCAACGGCGTGCCCCAGCCATTGGCCCGGACGCCAGCGACAAACGTATCGCGCCCCTGCTCGGCCAACGGCGCGACGCGTGCGATATCGATCGGCAGGCGTTCGGCCACCTTGCTCCACAGTGCTGGAGACAACGGCGAGGCGACCTTCTTCCCCATGTCTTCGGCGCGTTGCGCAGTGAGCTGCTGGTCGATGTCGGCTGCCAGCTGCTGGGCACGCACGGCACTGGTCTTGGCCTGCGCTAAGGACGCGGCCAGGCCGTCGCGCTGCTTGTTGATGGTGCGCCGTTGTGCCGCCAGTTCAGGCGGCTCGGTGGTGCCTTCGGCAGGTGTGCCCAGCTGCGCCAGTTGTTCGTCGAGGCGAACCAGCTGTGGCTGCAGCTCCTTTTCCAGTGCCTCAGCATCCCGCCGCGCCTGCGAGGCATTCTCGGACAGCATCGCCAGCGTCTCGATGGCGGCCGCATCACCACGCTTGCGGTCGACCTCCTTCAGCCTTGCATCGATATCTGCCAGCTGCTGCTTCGGCGTGGGCTCATCATCCTGTGCCAGCACCGGCGCGGACAGCAGGAGGGCAGTGCACAGCATCAGGACCCACCAGGGCCCCCGTGCACGGATCGATCGCAGGAAAGAAGACAAGCCAGCCACACCGGTTCGCGCGGACCACCGCGCCTGCGCGCGACTATACGGCAGAGCCGGTCAAGGGCGGATGGACGGCCCTGGCAGCGTCGAGCATCAGTACTTCAGGCGCAGCTCTTCCACCGTCGGCTGCTGCAGCGCGTACCAGTCCTGGAACTCTTCCTCGGTAATCTCATCGGGCGCATACACCGCCACCGGGTGCCAGTCGTGGTCGGTCGGCAGCGGCTGGCGCGGGCCGGCACGCAGGCTGTAGGCCACGCCTTCGTAGTCGACCAGGTCATCGACCTGCGGCCACTGTTCGCGTGCGAACGCGGATTCACTCTTCAACAGGATCACCTGGTACATCGGCACCTCCACCTCGGTTAGATCAGGAAAACACGGCGCTGGCAGCAGGATACCGCCACGCCGGTGACAACGGGCGCTCCGCCGGGGCGACGGAACGTTCTGGACACGGCCATCGCCCCGGCTTCACCCGCCCATGGCAAGGCCATCGGCATCGTGGAGGCCCACCCCTGCCACGACCGCCGATGACCGAGCACCCGCCGCTGAAGACCGTTGCCGACCTCAGGCTGCCCCGCTATCTGGGCACCTGGTACGAGATCGCGCGCCTGCCGATGCGCCATGAACCGGAAGGCTGCACCGACGTGTCGGCGCACTACACCCTGCTCGACAACGGCAACGTCGGCGTCACCAACCGCTGCCGTATGGACGGCGAGGTCGAGGAAGCCACCGGCGAGGCCTGCGCCGTCGACAACGACAGCGCGCGCCTGGAGGTGAGCTTCCTGCCCAAGGGCCTGCGCTGGCTGCCGTTCGCCAAGGGCGACTACTGGGTGATCCAGGTCGCGCCGGACTACAGCGTGGCACTGGTCGGCAGCCCCGATCGCAAGTACCTGTGGCTGCTGGCCCGCGAGCCGCGCCTGGACGCGACCGTGCAGGACCATTATCTGGCGGCCGCCCGCCTGCAGGGCTTCGATCTGTCCGAACTGATCCAGACCCCGCATACCGGCCGTCCCACGGCCTGATCTACGGGCAATGGTGGACGCCAACCGACTCCGCCAATGACGTTATCCCCCATCGCGACATTCATCAGCAGCAGGCAAACTTCTGGTTTAACCAGTCCCCGAGAGACATGGAAGAGCAGCCATGGAATATCACCTGACAGAGGGACAGCTCAATGGCCCGGCTGAAATGTCGGCCACTGCTGGTCTGTCAGCCCGCGTGGGAGTGGCACTTCCCGAGAATTACCTTGAATTCCTTAGGGCGCACAACGGCGGCGAAGGATTTATTGGTGACAACTACATTGTCTTCTGGGAAGCAGAAGAGGTCATCGACTTCAATCGTGAGTATGAGGTTGAATCATACGCGCCGGGCATATTCCTGTTCGCTTCGGACGGCGGCGGGGAGGGCTATGGATTCGACACACTGGACGCAGCAATGCCGGTAGTGCGGATTCCATTCATTGGCATGGAACGTCAGTACGCCATCCCGGTAGCGAGTGACCTTCCCGACCTGTTCGCTCGATTGCTTGTAGATCAGCCTGCGGACGAGCATGAAATCGATCCGGCGAATTGACGCATGGACCTCAAGAGTGGCTACCCGTGGTGGGCGGTACGCAATGGATTGATCCAGGCGTTTCCGCCATTGGAAAAGGACCTGCGCTGCGACGTACTGGTGGTCGGCGGCGGCATCACCGGTGCGCTGATTGCCAACGAACTGTCCCGGCATGGCCACGACGTGGCAGTGATCGAGCAGCGCGACATCGGCTGGGGCAGCACCGCTGCCAGCACCGCGTTGCTGCAGTACGAGATCGATACCCATCTGCTGGAACTGGCGCAGCGCCATGGCCAGGACGCCGCCGCGCTTGCCTATCGGGCGTGTGCCGAGGCGATTCCGGCCCTGGGCGACGTGGCTCGCGGCCTGAAAGACGTTGATTTCCAGCGCATGGACAGCCTGTACCTGGCCAGCCGCCATCGCGACGTGCCGCGCCTGATGGCCGAGGGTGAGGCGCGGCGCGGCATCGGTCTGGATGCCCGCTGGCTCGGCTCGGAGGCACTGCAGGAACGCTTCGACGTGGACGCCGGCGGTGCCCTGCTCACGCGCCAGGCGGCGCGGGTCGATCCCTATCGCCTGACCTATGGGTTGCTGCAGCGCGTGCGCCGGCGCGGCGGCCAGGTGCATGACCGCACGGTGCTGCACACGCTCACTCCCTCCGCACGCGGCGTGAGCGCCCTCACCGAGGACGGCGCCACGATCCACGCCCGCCACGTGGTGCTGGCAATGGGCTATGCCAACCAACGCTGGCTGCATCAGCGCGTCGCACGCAACCGCAGCAGCTATGCCTTCATCACCGACCCGATCGATGCGGACGTGCTGGGCCGGCTGCGCAACACGATGGTGTGGGAGAGCGCACGCCCGTACCTCTACCTGCGCGCCACCGGCGACCGCCGCCTGCTGGTGGGCGGGCTGGACGACGCCATCGACATCCCCGCCCGCCGCGATCGGCGCGTAGAGCGCAAGGCCGACAAGCTGATGAAACAGCTCCAGCACTGGTTCCCGCGGCTGGATCCGGTGCCCGCCTTCTCCTGGGCCGGCACCTTCGCCGAAACCGCCGACGGCCTGCCTTTCTTCGGCCCGCACGATCAGTGGGGGCCACGGGTGCATTTCGCCATGGCCTACGGCGGCAACGGCATCACTTATTCGATGATCGGCGCCCAGCTGCTGCGGGCCCGGATCGAGCGGCGCAGGCATGCGCTGGAAGGGCTGTTCGGGTTCGGGCGGCTGTGACCTGCAGCCAGGCATGGCCTGGCTCTACCCCAATCCGGCGCCGACAGGCATCATTCAAGCAACCCCTGCTAGCGTCGGCCTGTACCGCCGCGTGTTGCGTGGCCACCTGTCCGCTGGAGCGCCGTCATGATCCGCCCCCTGACCCTGCTGCTGTGCCTGGCCCTGCCGGGAACCGTGCTGGCCCAGTCCGCCGCTGGCGCCACCGCGCCGCAGGCCGCCGGCCTGGACCTGACGCTGCCGCAGGCGCCGATGCGCTACCTCAACGACCCGGCCCTGCAGCAGGACCCGCCGGGCACGTACTACGGTGACAAGAGCGGCCCGCGCGTGCACGACGACGCGAAGATAGCCGACGTCACCGACGACAAGGTCAAAGTGTCCGGCAGCTTCACTACCGGCATCGGCTATTCCAAGAACGGTGGCAACAGCCACTACAACGCCGCCACGCTGAACCTGAGCAAGAACTACACCACCGATGAAGGCAAGACCCACGGGGTCAACGTCAACATCCACGTGAGCGAAGGCAAGGGCCCGGGCTTCTACGGCCCGTACGGCGGCTACTACGGCCGCGGCCCGGGCTACTGGGATTACCCGCCGCCGTTTGGCTGGTAAGCGCCGACCCATCGATTGGGACATCCCTCGGCTGGTAGGTGTCGACCTTGGTCGACACGCTCTGGGTTTCACGCAGATCCAGGCCGTCATCACCCGCACCTGCGAATCTAAATGCGCAGTGACCGATAAGGGCAAGGCAGACCACCAACGCCATTAATTTGACGGCAATGGATTTGCTATGGGTTGTATTGCAAATCTGCGCGGCTCAGGTCATCGTCGCCATCAGGGGCTCGCCAGAAGCTGGGCGAGGTTGGACGAAGTACCGTACAAGGAAGCACGGCTCAATGAGCATTGGACTCGGCATCGCGAGGCCTCACGTCGCACGCTGGTTGTTGCGTCAGCGGCAGAAGAGCCGTTGGCGTAAGAAGCATTGTCGCTTTTCGACCGACACCGCCCCCCTCGATTTCCAGTTTGGCCGACCGCCGTCTGCGGCGTCTTTGCTGACACGATCAATACAAGCCTTCGAATGGCGGGCGATTTCCCCGCCGAAGCAGCGCGGCGTCGCACCGGCTTCTGTGGCGTGCGACAGGTTGTGTCGCATTCATCGATCAAGCTCAAGGCAACGGCGTCGCTGAACGTCGCACCACCGCCATGAGCGTCGATCAGAAAATGAGCTCCCGCAAGAAGAAAGACCCAACACGACGCAACGTCGTGCTGCTACGTCTGATTCCCCGTTACCCCGCAAGCATCTCGACGGTGCAGCTGCGTGATGCGCTGCTTCAGGAGGATCCTGACTTCGATATCAGCCCACGATCATTGCAGCGCGACCTGGAAGGAATGCTCAATGGCCGTTTCAACCTCATGTGTTCGAAGGACCACGAGGACGCAGCAATCAGGCGAAAACGGCCCTATCGCTGGTCATACGAGCCGCATGCGCGGGCAGGAGCTCCAGTAATGAGCTCGGCTGAAGCACTGGCCCTTTGCCTGTCTGAGAATCACCTGCGGCACCTTCTTCCCCCTGATGTCATGGCCCTGCTCGGGCCGCACTTCTCGGATGCACACTCTCGTATCAATGGCCAGATATCGGGTGGTCACGGTCGCTGGGCCCAGCGAGTGCGCAGCATACCCAATGGCAAGGCGCTGCTGCCCGCGGTGGTGGATGGAACCGTCTGGAACACGGTTGCCGAGGCACTGCTGCATCAACGCCAGCTACAAGTAGATTATCTCAGTCGCACAAAAGGCGAGAGCAAACGCATGACCCTTCATCCCAAGGGTCTCGTTTCGCGCGGACCAGCGAGCTATCTGATAGCAAGCGTGTCCGGCTACCAGGATGTACGCCACTTTGCACTGCATCGCATCGCTCAGGCGTCGCTTCTGGATATTCGCTCCGATGATGATGGGTTCGAGATGGACCACTATCTGCCTGGTGCAGCGTTCACGCCGCGGCAAGGCTCGGGAAACATCGAACTGATTGCCGACATCCATCCCCAGCTTGCTTGGACGCTCCGGGAAACACCACTGTGCGAAGACCAGCATCTTGAAGCGCTGGAGGCTACGGACTGGGTCCGTATCCACGCACACCTGCCAGACGACCAGGAGAATTTCTGGTGGCTGTACAGCCTGGGGGACAACATCCGGGTCCTTGAGCCCAGTGGGCTTCGCGAAGCCATTCTTGACCGCAACCAACGCGTCATTTCCCTTTACTGATCATTGTGCGATCCCGCACAGAGCATGCTGATTACCGAGAGAAATTCCATGGAAGATCAAACCAGAAAAGCAATCCCGGCCGCTGTCAGTGTCTGTCCAATCTGGACGGGAGCCGCTGCCGAGAAGGTCGGCCAGATGATCCACCAGATTGATCAGAGCACCATGCTCATGCAACGAATTGCTTCGACTGCCCAGAATAAAGCGATCAAAGGCGGATTTGCGGCCGAAGCGTGGCATGCCGAAACGTTCAATCTTGATGCGATCCTGAAAGACAAGGATGTCCGTGCGTTCACCGACACGTTCAGCAACAGCCCACTATCACGCAATCACACGACCCACGATATCGTTGTGATGAAAGGGGATGAGCAGCTGCTGGGTGCGCAGCTCAAGTACTTCAAAGATGCTGATGCAACCCAGAAGGCCTTCCGCTCAAGCAAGGACGGCATTCATCGTTACCAAGACAGCGATCTGTTCGTAGGGCCGTCCGACCAGATAGAGGGTATCCGTCAGTCCGCCCAGCGCGACGTGTTGAAGAACCAGCAGAAGCGTCCCGCCGTGTCCGAGGCTGCGGCCAAGGTCCGCGACAAAGCTGCAGACAGCATAGAGGTCGATGGAGCCGCCTCAACTCCACTCAGCAAGCGCGATGCCGAACAGCTTGGCACGGGTAGCGCAGAGGGGAAAGCTGCTCACAAACAGATGCAGGATGGCTACCTGAACAGGGCGACGCTGCAGCAGAGCATGCGTGCCGCTGGCTCCGCCGCACTGGTTACCTCGGTGATCGCCGGCAGCATCAACACCTTCCAGCACCTGCAGCACGTCCGCGATGGAAAGATCACTACCGAACAAGCCGTACACCGGATCCTGCAGAACACCGTCATAGCCGCTGGCGATGCGGCGCTCAAAGCCGGCACGGCGACCGCAAGCGTTGCACTGGCCACCCGCGCCATGCCGGCCCTGTTTGCAGGTGCTGGCTTCACCAGCGTCCTTGCCCGCGGTGGTGTCGCCGGCGCGGCCGTGTGCGCCGTCGACTTGGTCCAGTGCCTGGTGATGGTCGGGGTTGGCCGCATGACGTTTGCAGAGCTGGAGACACGGACCGGCACCAACATCCTGCAGACCAGCGCGGGCGTCCTGGGCTCCTCCATCGGCGCGACGCTGGGCATGGTGGGCGGGCCACCGGGTGCCCTTGTCGGCGGCATCATCGGCGGCATCATTGCCTCGATGGCAATGACCATCGCCGTGGACAACCACGTCGAAAAAGCATTCCGCTTGACGCTGGAAGGAACCCGCGAGGTCGTTGAGAACGGGCTGTCACTGCAGCAATCCCTTGAGCTGCTGCAGGAATCCCAACTGTTCTATGCCGATTTCCACAAGGGACTGGTGCTCTCTGAAAAGCACTTTTCAGGGCAGATAGCGACCCTGAAAGCCCAAAGTCGTCAACTTCGCGAAAAACTCAACCGTCTGTAAGGCCAGCCATGAACAGCATCATCGAAGACACATCCATGGACGTTTTCCATTCGTCGCTCGACGCGGACGAACAGCGAGCAGTCGCAGATCTTGTTGAACGTCACCGCGGCAATGCGGCCATGACCCAGCGATTGGCGCTGGATGCGTCCCGACTGCTGACCAGCAGCCAGGACCGGCTGCAGAAGCAGGCTGGGGCCGGCTTCTGCAAACGTCTGCTCGGCGCCATCAGCGGCTCGACCCGCAACAATGCGCTTGCCAACCAACATGACACGCTGAAGATCCAGAAGATTGCCTGGTACTATCTCCAACAGCTTCAGCAGCAGAACCTGATCAACGCTCAGGCCATCGCCGTCATCCGCAACAATCTCGGGACGATGAATGAGTTCATCATCGAAACCCGCTGTTTCCTCGACGAGGCAATCGACAGGATTGGCAACCGGCTTCGCCCCCTTGAAAACAATGTCCGGCTCAACAAGTGGTCGCTGAACATCGAGGCAAACAAGCGGCGCTATCGCTCACTCCCGCGCTCGCTTCTTGTCGTACAGCTCGCTTATGACTTCATGCTCAAGCACCAGGATATCGAGCTGACGCTGGAGGACATCAATCACCTGGTGGTGACGCTTGAGAATCTTGGCGTCAACTGTGATGACGAGGCCCGCCTGCTTGACTTCATCATCGACCTCATCGACCAGATGGATGTTACTGGCATCGATCTTTACCGACGCAACATCCAAATCGTCACCGAAGACATTGAGATCGAGTCCGCGTTCATCCAGTCCAATGTTTCCGGCATCGGATTCAATGCGCTCTACTATCTGTCCGACCAGCACAGCAGGATCATGGCGCTGATCAGCGACGATGAGCTGTGCAATTCAGATGCCGCGCGTGAGAAAATCATCTCCCGCATCTTTGGTGACGAGTTCGACGGCCTGGCAACGACGTACACGTTGCGTGACCTGGTCGCAGAGATCGTGGGCGGGGGCCTGCTGGCCATCGCCATTTACCGCGACATCAATGGGCTTGACGTCCAGGCCGACGTATTTCCGCCCCCTGAAGAGCAGCAAGAGCAGATCTCGCTGGTTTCCCGGCTACCGGACATCAAGCAGCACAGCTTCCTTGATGCAGCCGAGGACGCAGACCAGCGGCGCACCTACATCGAGTTGCTGTCGCTCTGCCTGCCGGATGCTTCGGAGTGCGGACCACTCGGCCGCGACTTCATCAACCACCTGGCCGCCAAGGCTGATACGCCTACGGCAGTGTCGCGCTTCCTCTCGAGGGACACCCGCGGCCACATGCAGGCTGAACAGCTGGAAGAGCTGCGCGTGCTGCTGACCGATGACAATCGCGTGTACTGCTGGCTGTTGGATGCATTCTTCCTGCTCTCCATTGAAGGACGAAAAATTGAGAGTCCGCAGGTAATGCGCATCCTCGGAGTGCTCAAGCCAGCACAGTTCAAGGAGCAGCTTGCAGCCATCCAGTCGGTACTCGCGGATGAGGATCACGAACGTGTGCTGCAGGCAGGCGCGCGGCTGTCGCGGCTGACTGCTGGCTGGTCCAACGTTCTGCGCTATCGTGAATTCAGCCTCGTTGACACCTTCACTGATGCCAGGCGAGAGCTCCACGCAGCAAGCCTGGCGGCCATCAACCTCTCCGGTGACCTGAGCAAGGCCGGCATGAAGGCCATCGATTACAGCTACTTCCTTGGCGCCTCTCCCTTTGATGAAGGGATTTTCAGCAAATTCACCAACGCGGTGGGATCTACGGCCTTCTCGGTGGGTCGAAAGTCCTGTGCCAATACGCTGAACCAGATGCGCGGCAAGGTGGTTGATCTGCTCGCCACCCACGCCGGTGCCTTGTCTTCAGCCAATGCGCTGGTAAGTCGGTTCGGACTCCCCAGATTCGACTTCGAGAACGATTCCGGATACGCGGACTTTGATCTCGACAACTCTGCAGAAAATGAGCAGTGGAGCGATCAGTTCGAGCACTATCAGCGGCGTTTGGAGAAAACACTGGATAGCTTCTCGAGCGCCTGCGACGATGCCGACTGCCAGCTGGGACTGTTCGCAGAAGGAGACTTCTCCACACCTGTACTCGAACGGCGCTTGCGTGAACGGGAGCTTGCACTCCAGAAGCAGCGCGAGAAGAACCTGGCCAGCCGTTCGGCTACGGTGGAGAAGGACGGTCAGGTGCTGCTTGTCAGCATCGATTGGGAAGATATCACCTCCCCACCCTGCGACCCGGAGCAGATCCGGGATATGAAGACCAACGGTGACCGCTGGCTGGTTGCCACGCAAGAAGGCCGCTACTACCTCAGTGATGACCGCGTGCAGTGGGAGGAGGTCCACCCCTTTGGCGTGGAAACCACTTCGACCAAGAATATCCTCGTGGTCAGCGGCACCTGGATTCTCACCGGGTACAGCGAAGGCTTTGCATACTCGTCCGACGGCCGTCACTGGAATCGAACGTCGTATCCCATCAACGAAGGGGATTATTCCTGTTCGCCTACAGATGACATCGTACAGTTCGAAGGCATCTGGATCTGGCGATTCCTCCGCGACTGTAGTTACAAGTACACCAAGAAGGGGTTGGTGTTCGATTCAGAGGAGACTGGCAGCTATCGCGAGACGGTGCTGTTTGCCACTCAGTCGTTGGACAGCCCTTGGTCCCGCTGGGAAGGCACACCCAACTTGCCAGAGGGTATGGAGGTTGACGCCCTGCGTGCACTTCCGGGCCATCACTCATTGCTGATCTTCTGCACCTACAATTGGATCTACGGCAATGACAAGAAGAAGACTGAACTCGAGCCCGCTGTAAAGTACTTCGTGCCCGGCAAAGGATGGCGCAATTGCACGTGGGAGGGACGGATGAACCATGGTTCCGGTGTATTGGTCACTCGGATGGCCGATCATCTGCTGTGCTTTGGATCCAACGAGTTGTTCCGTGCTACCAAAGCCTACGAATGGAGCCGGGACAAGGACAGTATTTCCGTACGAGACGCCTTCCACTTGGAGAACATGAGCGTCTTCTGGCACACAAGCCACAGCAAGCTCCTGCTCAGCCAGGATGGCCGGACGTTCGCGGATCTGACCCTTGAAGACGGCTGTTGGAACTACCTGTGCGCCAACGACCAGGGACTTCTGAGCGTGTACTCACCCAATTCGCATGAGACCTGGCTGCGTACTGGACGCTGGCGCGTCCAGCCGCAGCACTGACCGACCATAAGACAAGACGCTGGCCTTCCGGCCAGCGTCAACGTCCGGACCACGTATAGGTTCCGAACGAGCGACAGGATGTGTCGCAGCGACCCAGCAAGCTTGGTTTGTCGCTGCAATCCCGCAGCTTGGTAAGGAAACTACGTGGAAGAACTATCGCCGCTGTTGATCGCTTTCAATCTGCTCATCCTGCTGCCGTTGGAAATGTACGCCCTTATCCGGGGTATCAATGTCCAGCGCTACAATCTCGGTATAGCAAAGGGCCGCCGCTACGCCGATGGATTCTGGTGGCGTCAGGCCACCGCTCTGGCCAGATCGCGCGCAGCCAGGGGTGGCAACTTCCTTGCCACGGTCATTCTCGCGTCGATGGGCCTGGCGATCTCACTGTTTTCGGGAGCCTGGCTGGACACTGCCATCTGCAGCTACGTGCTCATCAATGCACTTGTAGCAGCGAACTTCTTTGCGGCTCAACTGCCAATCATCGAGGCTGAACGTGGGGAGGCCGATGGCTGAAAAGGCTTGGGCCGGATGTACCTTTTCCGCCGACCAAAATTAGCATATTCCAACCCACGCCATCCGACCGGTAGGTGTCGACCTTGGTCGACACGCTTTCTCCCCGTGTGCCGGCCAGCGGCCGGCACCTACCGGCACGCGAATCAATCCAGCCAGCCGTCGCGCTCGCTGTGCAGGATGCGGCCGTCATAGCCGCTCAGGCGCACGTCCACCTTCTGGTTGCGGGCATTGCGGGCTTCCAGCGACCAGGTCGCACCATCGCGTTCCAGCGAATGGATCTCGCGCAGGCCATGCGCCTGTGCCCGTGCCAGCACCTGCTCGGTGGTCAACAGCGCGCGGCCGCTGTGCTCGTCGAAGATCTCGCCGGTCTTGGGGTCAACGTAGACCTCGCTGAAGCGGCCATCGGCGCGGCTCACGTCAGCCTCCCACAGGCCATCATCGCGTTCGATCTCGTGGATCTGGGTGTAGCCGGCCTTGCGCAGGGTCTGTTCGACCTGGGCCATGCCCAGCGGTGCAGCCTGTGCGGCCGGTGCGATGGCCAGCAGAGCAACAGTGGCGAGGGTGAGCGACTTCAACATGGGGGTTCTCCTGTTCGTGTTCGTGGCCGGACCATCCCGGCAACGCCACAATGCACCCCGTGGTTAACAGCTCCTTAGCCGGCACTGTTAGCCAGCTGTTAGTCAGCCCCGGCACACTCACGCCTGTTCCTACAGCCCGCCCTGCGCCCCGATGCTCTCCACCCTGCCCCTGCTGCTGGCCCTGGCCAGCGCCCCCACCGCCGCCGCACCGGCACAGGACCCGGCGCAGCAGGTCGCGCGCCGCGCCGTGCAGCAGGGCCGCTACGTGCCGTTGGAAAGCGTGGTGCGCGATGCGCTCAAGCGCTTTCCGGGCCAGCTGCTGGAAGTGGAGCTGGACGACGGCGTCTACGAAGTGGAGATCCTGCGCGGCGACGGCGTGGTAGTGGAGCTGGACTATGATGCGCGCAGCGGAAAGCTGCTGAAGACGGAGCTCGACGACTGATGCGCATCCTGTTGGCCGAAGACGATGCCGCGCTGGCACAGCGCCTGCTGCCCCTGCTGGAGCAGGCCGGCTACGTGGTGCACGTGGTCGCCGACGGCCGCCAGGCCGAGGAGATCGGCCAGATCGAAGATCTGCAGGCCGCCATCGTCGACCTGGGCCTGCCCGGATTGGACGGACTGAGCGTGATCGAGCGCTGGCGCGGCAACGGCCGCAGCTTCCCGGTGCTGGTGCTGACCGCGCGCGGGCGCTGGCACGACAAGCTGGCTGGGTTCGATGCCGGTGCCGATGACTATCTCACCAAGCCGTTCCAGGCCGATGAGCTGGTGCTGCGCCTGCGCGCCCTGATCCGCCGCAGCCACGGCCACGCCAGCCCGCGCCTGCACTGCGGCCCGCTGCAGCTGGACGTCAACGCCGGCCGCTTTGAACTGGATGGGCAGGCGCTGGCGCTGAGCCCGCAGGAGTTCCGCCTGCTCAGCTACTTCATCCACCACAGCGGCCAGGTGATCGGCCGCGACCGGCTGGGTGAACAGGTGTTCGACTGCGGCCATGACCCGGACTCCAACGCACTTGACGTGCTGCTCGGGCGGGTGCGCCGCAAGCTCGGCATCGATCTGATCCAGACCGTACGCGGCCAGGGTTGGCGGCTGGCCGCGCCGTGAGCCGGCAACCCTCGCTGCGACGGCGCCTGCTGCTGGCTGGCGGTGTCGGCCTGCTGCTGGTCTCGCTGCTGGCCAGTGCACTGCTGGGCGAGCTGTTCAAGCGCAGCGCGCGCGATCGCTTCGACCATGAACTGCAGCAGGACATGCTGACCCTGCTGGCGCAGGCCGAAGTGGATGCGGACGGACAGCTGCGCCTGCGCCAGGAACCCAATGACGCGCGCTTCCAGCGTGTGTTCTCCGGTGCCTATTGGCAGATCGCCGGCGCCGATGGCCGCGTACTGCTGCAATCGCGCTCGCTGTGGGATGAAACCCTGCCCGTCACAGCCAGCGGGCCGGCCACGCGCAATCTGAGTGGGCCGCTGCAGCAATCCCTGCGCGCACGCGTGCAGCAGGTGCGCCTGCCACGCGCCAACGAACCGTTCGTGGCCGTGGTCGCAACCGATCGCAGCGCGCTGGATGCAGACGTTGCCGCGTTCCGCCAGCGTACTGCCATCGCGCTGGGTGTGCTGGTCGCGGCGTGGCTGGCGGTGCTGGCCAGCCAGGTGCACTTCGGATTGCGTCCATTGCATCGCCTCGGTGCACAGCTGGAACGGGTGCGGCGCGGCGACGCGCAGCGCATCGATACACGGAGGTTGGGTGCGGAGGTTGCACCGCTGGGCGAGGAGCTCAACGCG
Organism: Stenotrophomonas sp. 62841_Sma; assembly: GCF_056482945.1. NCBI lineage: Bacteria > Pseudomonadati > Pseudomonadota > Gammaproteobacteria > Lysobacterales > Lysobacteraceae > Stenotrophomonas > Stenotrophomonas sp. 62841_Sma. The sequence goes on from NZ_CM151224.1 coordinate 4,476,874, forward strand.
TTGCTGGAGCATCAGCAACGCATGGTCGCGCGCGCGCGCACCAGTGCACAGGATCTGGCGCATGCGCTGAAAACCCCGCTGAGCGTGCTGGCCACTGAGGCCGACGGCGACGGCGCGGACTGGCGCGCCACCGTACGCGAGCAGAGTGCGCGTATGCAGGCCAGCGTCGACCGTTACCTGGCCGCAGGGTTGGCCGCCGACCATCGCCAGCGCACCGACGTGGCGGCAGTCGCACAGGCGATGTGCCGGCTGATGGCACGCGTGCATGGCGAACGTGGCATCACGTTCACGGCGGCTGGTATCGATCCGGCACTGCAGTTCACCGGTGCCAGTGCGGACCTGGAGGAGATGCTGGGCAATCTGCTGGACAACGCCGGCAAGTGGGCGAAGCAACAGGTGGACGTCACTGCAGACACCAGCGAAGGGCAGTTGCGCATTGAGGTACGCGACGACGGCCCCGGGCTGGCTGCAGACGCGCTGGAACAGGTCACCCAGCGTGGCGTGCGGCTGGATGAGCGCGAGGGCAGCAGTGGGCTGGGCCTGGCGATTGTGGGTGATATCGCTGCCAGTTATGGCGGGCGGTTGGCACTGGAGAATGCGCAGCCGGGATTGCGGGCCACGTTGTGGTTGCCGGTGGCGTGAGGCGGCCAACCTGACGGTGGGTAGTGCCGGCCGCTGGCCGGCAACCACGTGGTCACCGGGAACACCGTTCGCCGTGCATCCGGTAGGTGTCGACCTTGGTCGACACGCATCAAAAGCGCCGACCAAGGTCGGCATCTACCAAAGCAGTGCATCAGTTCCCTCGGCCATCGTGCACCCGGTAGGTGTCGACCTTGGCCAACCCAACGGCGGGTAGTGCCGGCCGCTGGCCGGCAACCACGTGATCACCGGGAACGCCCTGCGGAAGCCGGCCAGCGGCCGGCTCTACCAAGCGCCAATCCGACCGGTCGCCGTGCACCCGGTAGGTGTCGACCTTGGTCGACACGCATCAAAAGCGCCGACCAAGGTCGGCATCTACCAAAGCAGTGCATCAGTTCCCTCGGCCATCGCGCCCCCTGTAGGTGTCGACCTTGGTCGACACGCACCCAGCATCAACGGTGATGCATCCACCAGCAATCAATCGCGTCCAGCACGATGTGGATGATCAAACCGATGCCGAACAACCGCGTCTTCTTCGGCACGCACAGCCCCGCATAGACCGCGATGGCCGGTGCAGTGTGCAGCGGGTGGAACCCGATACTGCAGCGGTTCGGTGCATAGATCGGATCGGCCAGCAGGTGGTCCAGATCGATGATCCAGCCCAGCAGCATCAGCAGCCACGCCGAGGCGAAGCGCTTGCGCCAGAACAGCCATGCCAGCAGGGCTGGCACGGCGGCATGCAGGAACAGGTGGAAGATCGCGCGCGCGCTCATCGGGGCCGGTAGCGCCGGGCCATGCCCGGCGTTCCCGTTGACCTCAGACCAGCGGTTCGTCGGACAGGTAGGTGTAGCCGGTCAGGCCGGCCTCCAGCGCTTCCGACAGCTCCTGCGCACGTTCCGGCGACAGCTGCGCCTCGGCCACGCGCTGCGCGTAGGTCGCGCGCAGTTCGTCCAGGCGGTAACCCACGTAATCCAGCATCACGTCGGTGGTGTCGCCACGGCGCTGCTGGGTAATGGCGTAGCCATCGGCATCGGCCAGCACTTCCACCGCGTCGGTATCGCCGAACAGGTTGTGGATGTCGCCCAGGATTTCCTGGTAGGCGCCGACCATGAAGAAGCCGATGCGGTAGCTCTCGCCCGGCTTCATCTTGTGCAGCGGCAGCGAGCTGTCCAGGCTCTCGTTCTCGACATAGGTTTCCACCATGCCGTCCGAGTCGCAGGTCATGTCGGCGATGATGCCGCGGCGGTCCGGGGTTTCGTCCAGGCGCTCGATCGGCACGATCGGGAACACCTGGTCGATCGCCCACACGTCCGGGATCGATTCGAACACGCTGAAGTTGACGAAGTACTTGTCGACCAGGCGCTCGTTCAGTTCGTCCAGCACCGGGCGATGGCTCTTCTCGTCGTAGCTCAGGCGCGCACGCACGCCATGGGCGATGGCGTAGAACAGATCGTCGATGCGCGCACGCTGCGGCAGGTCGATCTGGCCCAGCGCGTAGCTGGCCAGGCCTTCGGCGTGGAAGTGCTGTGCTTCCTGGAACAGCTCCACCGCCGGGCGCACGTCCAGCTCGTCGTGGATCTCGCGCAGGTGGCGGATCGCGGCCGGCTCGTCGTCGTGCTGGTCCGGCACGCGGCCTTCCTGCGCCTCTTCCACTTCCGAGACGTTGGCGATCAGCACCGCGTGGTGCGCGGTCATCGCGCGGCCGCACTCGGTGACGATGCGCGGCGGAGTCAGGCCGAACTCTTCGCAGGCATTGGCCAGCGGCTGCACGATGTTGCTGGCGTAGGAATGCAGGCCGTAGTTGATCGAGCAGAAGCTGCGCGAACGGGTGCCTTCATAGTCCACGCCCAGGCCACCGCCCACATCGACGTGAGTGATCTTCGCGCCCAGGCGCGACAGCTCCACGAAGTAGCGGGTGGCTTCGCGCATGCCGTTGGCGATGTCGCGCACGTTGGAGATCTGCGAGCCCATGTGGAAGTGCAGCAGGTTCAGGCAGTCGGCGTACTCGGTGTCACGCAGCGACTTCCACAGGTCCAGCAGCTGGCGCGGCGACAGGCCGAACTTGGCCTTGTCGCCACCGCTGTTCTGCCACTTGCCGGCGCCCAGCGAGGCCAGGCGCATGCGCACGCCCAGGCCCGGCTTCACGTCCAGCGCCTTGGACTCTTCCAGCACCAGCTTCAGTTCGGAAGGCTTCTCGATGACGATGAAGGTCTGCAGGCCCAGCTTGCGGCCGATCAGGGCCAGGCGGATGTACTCGCGGTCCTTGTAACCGTTGCAGACGATCAGGCCACCCGGGCGCGACAGCGCCAGCACGGCCATCAGCTCGGGCTTGCTGCCCGCTTCCAGGCCAAAGCCTTCGCCGTGGTGGCTGGCCAGGGTGCCGGCCACGCCGCGGGTCTGGTTGACCTTGATCGGGTACACGGCGGTGTAGCCGCCGCTGTACTCCCAGTCCTGCTGGGCCTGGGCGAAGGCCGCCTGCAGCTTGCCCAGGCGCTGGCCGAGGATGTCCGGGAAGCGCACCAGCAACGGCAGCTTGGCGCCGGCCGCACGGGCCGCGTCGACCACCTTGGGCAGCGACACCACCGGGCCGTCCGCCCCGGTCGGTCTCACCACCATGTGCCCGGCCTGATCCACGTCGAAGTAACCGTCCGCCCAATGCGGGATCGAGTAGGTCTTGCGGGCTTGGTCGAGGGACCAATCGGTCATTTCAGTCGGCCTTGTTGGCAATAAAAGGGGGGGCATGATAACGCCTATATGCCCACAGGTTCGTTATCATGCGCGCCCGCGCCCGTGACAGGTTCCAACCTGAACGGGCCGATCCGTCCGGATGTGGCATCTGTGCCACGCGGCCCCGCCCGCCAGCCCGGCTCCACCCCTCCGAACAGGACTGTTTTCCAATGACTGACAGCAACAACTGGTACATCGAACACTTCGAGCGCACCGGCTCGGCCATCGGCTACCGCATCACCGGCAAGCTGGACGAGGTGCAGTCGCCGTTCCAGAAGATCGAGATCTTCCAGACCACCGACTGGGGCAACCTGATGACCATCGACGGGGCCATCATGCTGACCAGCAAGGACAACTTCTTCTACCACGAGATGATCAGCCACCCGGTGCTGTTCACCCACGCCGCGCCCAAGCGCGTGGTGATCATCGGTGGCGGCGACTGCGGCACCCTGCGCGAAGTGCTCAAGCACAAGGGCGTGGAGAGCGTGACCCAGTGCGATATCGACGAGCAGGTCACGGTGATGGCGCGCAAGCACTTCCCGGAACTGTGCGATTCCAACGACGACGCCCGCGCCGAGCTGCTGTTCGACGACGGCGTGGCCTACATGGCCAACTGCCCGGCCGGCAGCGTGGACGTGGTGATCGTGGACTCGACCGACCCGGTCGGCCCCGGCGAAGGCCTGTTCAACAAGGCCTTCTACGAGAGCTGCTTCAAGGCCCTGAAGGACGACGGCATCCTGGTGCAGCAGTCCGAGTCGCCGCTGATGCAGCTGGACCTGATCAACGAAATGCGCACCGAGATGGGCAAGGCCGGCTTCGGCTCGTTCAAGACCCTGCCGTTCCCGCAGCCGTGCTACCCCACCGGCTGGTGGAGCGTGACCATGGCGCGCAAGGGCGACAGCAGCTTCGACTTCCGCCAGGCCGACTCGGCCGCCAAGACCTTCAACACCCTGTACTACACCGCCGCGCTGCACACCGGCGTGCTGGTGACCCCGCCGTTCGTGCAGGCCGCACTGAAGGGTTGATCGGAAAGCGTGCCAACCAAGGTTGGCACCTACCGGGGTTGAGGCGTGCCGACCAACGGTCGGCACCCAACGATGCAAAAGAAAAACCCGCGCTGGCAACAGCGCGGGTTTTTTCATGTTCCGGTAGTGCCGGCCGCTGGCCGGCAACCGCATGTAACGATCAAAGCGCCCAGATACCCGCAATCACCGCCACCACCAGGCCCCACTTGATCAGCTGGTAGGCCACCACGCTGCGCTCGCGCAGTGCCTTGGCCTTCAGGCGCACCTTGTAGACGCTGCCGAACGCCTTGTTGACGCCACCGGTCGGGTCACCCGGCAGGTTCGGCGAGGCACCACCGGCCAGCAGCGTGGCCGCCACCGCGCGGTTGAACAGGCCCGGCAGGCCGAAGTGCAGCGGGCGGGCGATGTCACAGAACAGGATCACGCGATCATCGGGCGTCTCGTTATGCGCATGGTGGATGTAGGTCTCGTCGAACATCATCCACTCACCGTCGCGCCAGCTCTTCTTGATGCCGTCCACTTCGATGTAGCAGCCGTCGTTGTTCGGCGTGGCCAGGCCCAGGTGCAGGCGCAGCGAACCGGCGAACGGATCGCGGTGCGGGCGCAGCTCGCTGCCCGACGGCAGCTGCGCGAACATCGCCGCACGCACGTCCGGCAGCGACTCCAACAGCGCCGTGGTCTTCGGGCACATCGCCTTCGCCGACGGGTGCGACGGGCCGTACCACTTCAGGTAGAAGCGCTTCCAGCCACGGCGGAAGAACGAATTGAAGCCGGCGTCGTTGAACGTGCTGGACGCAGCGATCTTCTGTGCATCGCGCAGCGCCAGCGCCTCGTCGCGGATCATCTGCCAGTTCTGGCGCAGCGGCTCCAGCTGCGGGAATTCCTTGGCGGGGTCCAGGAACGGCGTGGTCGGCACCTTCGAGAACATGTACATGACCACGTTGATCGGGGCCATGAAACTGGAGTGGTCCAGCAGCTGGCGCGACCAGCGCGCGCGGACCTTGCCACGGAAGTGGATGTACAGCACGCAGGCGACGAACAGCGCTGCAATGACGATTTTGATGATCAAAACACTTTCCTCCAGCCGCAGCCGGAACGGGAATCAGGGCGATGCACGGCCGGACGGCCAGCACCGGTGGGGACCGCGGCAGGGGACGGGGACGTGCCAGGAAGGGGCGGCCGCCGATGTCGCGAATTAACAGCTTATGGTCGGCAGGCCGTGCGTCGGGGTCAAGCCGGACGTGCGTGACGTTCAGCGGGCCGCGGATGAACGAAGCGGAGCGAAACGCAACCTATTGATTCTGAAAGAACCACCGGCCAAGTGAGACAGAATTGTCCGATTGGGCGCGACGAACTGTTCCAGCCACGACCCCGACATTTCTCCGACAAATCGTGGAATAGCGAACTGGCGAGTACTAAAATTAACGAAAACTTAGTAACTCCCTGTAACACCGGTTCGCTTGACGCTTTGCGCCACCCACCGGGTCGTCCGAGACCCCGACATGTATCTTCCCGCTCTGCCCCCCTCCTCCTGCGGCGATGACGCCGCCACCCCGCTGCTGCTCAAGCGCGGCGAACGCTTCCTGGCCCCCGACGTCTACCGCACCTGCCTGGACGGGCGCGAGGCGGTCATCAAGGACTATTCCCGCTACCGCGGCACTCCCGTTTCGCTGATCGCCCGGCTGATGGTGCGCCGTGAGGCCCGCATGCTGCAGCGCCTCGGCGGCTGGAAGCATGCCCCCGCGCTGCTCGGCACCCTCGGTGGCCTGGCGCTGGGCATGGAGTTCATTCCCGGCCAGACCCTGAGCACCGCACAGGCCGTTGGCAATGAAGTATTCGAGCAGCTGCAGCACGCGCTCAGCCGCCTGCACGCCGCCGGCATCACCCACAACGACCTGCATGGCACCAACGTGGTGGTCAGCAGCGGCGTACCGGTGCTGCTGGACTTCACCTCGGCCTGGCGGGCCCCGCGTTGGCTGCGCCGCAACCCGCTGAGCCGGCAGATGCGCCGCAGCGACATGAAAAACCTGCTGAAGATCCGCCAGCGCGTAACCGGCCAGGCGCCGAGTGCCGCGCAGGCTGCACTGGTGGCCGACCCCGGCTGGGTCGCCGCCGTGCGCCAGGGCTGGAAGCGGTTCTACAAGTGGGCCAAGCGCCGGTAAATGCTTTGCTTTGGTAGGGGTCGAGCTTGCTCGACCGCTTTACCGCTCTTTGTAGAGTCGAGCCCATGCTCGGCTGCCGTTTCGTAGAGTCGAGCTTGCTCGACTGAAGCGCAGAGCAGTCGAGCAAGCTCGACTCTACAAAGAGCAAGCCGAGCATCGGCTCGGCTCTACAACATCCCGCCGAACGGGTTACAACGCGTCCGCGTCCAGCTCACCGGTACGAATACGCACCACGCTGCCCAGGTCGTACACGAACACCTTGCCGTCACCAATCTTGCCGGTGCCGGCGGCCTTCACGATGGCCTCAACCACCGCCTCAACCTGGTCATCGGTCACCGCCACTTCCAGCTTCACCTTCGGCAGGAAATCGACCACATACTCCGCGCCGCGGTACAGCTCGGTATGGCCCTTCTGGCGACCAAAGCCCTTCACTTCCGTCACCGTGATCCCGGTGACCCCACGCTCGGCCAGCGCTTCGCGCACGTCGTCGAGCTTGAACGGCTTGATCACCGCCATGACCATCTTCATCGTCTATCTCCTGTCTTCCGGCGTGGAGGATAGCGCCTGAACGCGGCCCGTGCGAAGCCGCCGCCGCCTGTCCGGGCGATGGGTGCCGGCAGTATCCTTGTGCCCGAATGGCCTGCCCGCGCCGGATGCACGGGCCCACCCCCACGGAGCACCCCATGATCGACCTGAACCACATCGATGACCTCGCCCGTCGCCTCAGCGACCTGGTGCCGCCGGGCCTGCGCGAATCGCGCGAGGAACTGCAGGCCACCTTCAAGAGCGCGCTGCAGGCCGGCCTGGCCAAGCTCGACCTGGTCACCCGCGAGGAGTTCGAAGTACAGCGCGCCGTGCTGCTGAAGACCCGCGAGAAGCTGGACGCGCTGGAAACCGCCGTGCGCGAACTGGAAGGGCGCGGCGCCGCAGAATGAAAAAAGGAGGCGCACCGCGCCTCCCACTACAGAGTATTTCCCGGATGCGGCCTTGCAGCAAGGCCCTCCGGGCGCCCTAGACTCGCCGGCCTGTCGATCCGGCAGGACACGCAGGGGCAGTGCCGATGGCGCAGGACACCGAATGGACACCCGTTTCGCATGACACCTGCGACCAGGTTGCCGGGCCGTTCTATCACGGCACCCGCGCTGATCTGGCGGTGGGCGAACTGCTGAGCGCGGGCTTCAGGTCCAACTATCGCGACAGTGTGGTGATGAACCACATCTACTTCACCACGATTGCCAAGGGCGCCGGGCTGGCTGCGGAGATGGCCCGCGGTGAAGGGCGGCCGCGTGTGTATGTGGTGGCGCCGACCGGGCCGTTCGAGGACGACCCGAACGTGACCAACAAGAAGTTTCCCGGGAACCCGACGCGGTCGTATCGGAGTGCGCAGCCGTTGCGGGTGGTTGGGGAGATTGTGGAGTGGGAAGCCTACGACGCGGAGTTCGTTCGGCAGTTGAAGGCGTTTGTTGCTTCGGGGAGTGGGGAGATCATCAATTGATGGCCTGCTGGCGTTGGGCGTCGCGCACCTCTTCATCGGCTTCATAGATATCCAGCCCGAGCTCAATGCCGCGCTCACCCAAAGCGAGCAGCGCGCTAGGCGAAAGCGAGACACCACCGTTGCTGCTACCCATGAAAAGACCGCAGAACAGATCAGGCCGGAAGCGTGCCAGAGACTGCCATACGGCGAGATCGCCCGTGAGCTGATCGAGGATCTCGAAGATCTGCGCTTCCAGATCTTCAGGCTCACGACGCTCCGCATCAAGTTGCCAGCTGCCAGTCCTGGCGATACGCACGGTGCCTGATTGGTTGCCTCTGAGTTCCTGGCCCTTGTGATGCGATGCGGTTGGAGTCGCCCCGAGCAAGGTACTTACTTCTTCGGGCAGGAGGTCGTCCCCGAAGAATCGGAGGGTCACCAGGGAATGATCGAATGCTGCCATCGGAATCCAGTTGTCCTTTCGGAATCACTTCCAATCCATACATCTCATCGACGTAAGGTCAGCTATCAGCCATGAGCGGACGTTGGCAATCGCCTGATACGCTGACGGTAACATTGCGCTACCTGTGTTCTAGCCGTTTCAGCCACGATTGATAGAGCTCAGCATCCAAAACCCTATCCTTGGCATTAGGAAAATCGGCTTCGAACTGCAATGCGACGTCGTACGCAACTTCCCGCGCCCTCACAACCTCGACGTGCCCGCTCCAGACTTCAGTCCAGCTGTCTATTGCAGCGAATAGCTCGTAACACCAATCAGCGATGGCCTGGTCTGTGAACGTCGCCTCCTCTCCGTCTCTGCCCTCGCGCAGGAGCTCTTCGAGGCTGATCACGGATAGCGGGAAGTCAGACAGGGGGACTTTGGTGGCTACCATATCTTCTCCGGTTGTCCGGTTCGGCTAGGAAAAAAGCGCTAGCACCCGCTGCTCTCGCCTGCCCAGTCCGCTGTTGGCCAGATGCCATTCTGTTGCTCAGACCTGCCGATGCCTATCCATCAACGTGCAGGCTGCATCTGCGGTGCCCTTGAACCCCGCCGCATCAGGTACAGCCCCACCAGGAACGGCCACAGCGAGTTGATCGATGAAAACACGCGCTGGGTCAGCCCCCTGAACCCCTCCGGATCCGCTCCCACCACGTTCAACCAGAGATAGACGATGCTCGCGATGCTCACCATAGCAGTCACGGCGTACGCCCTTCGGTTGGCAGACCACGCGCTCAATTCGATGTGCGACATCGCCGGTGCAATGATGTTTGCGATACCGATGGTGTAGAAGCCGTGCATCGGATGGCCCATGGGCCAGAGCCCGTTGGTCAGCATGGAAATGCCAAAGACCAACCAGCAGATTGCACCTACTGCAATCCGGCGACCGGACTCCCGCCATACCCCGATGGAGAACGCCACGAAGCCGACACCGGAGCCGATGGCGGCGATCCTGCCGCAGATGCTTGCAAGCGTTGGCGCCTGCAGCAGCTCGCTGGCGTGCTGCGCAAGCGGGTTGTAGCCCGGCGCGAACACGGCGGCAACGCTGGTCCAGAACAGGAACCACGGAAGCGGGATCAGACCCGCAAACAGCAGAAGTCGATTGCGGCGTAACACGTACAGTGATCCTTGTATTGGCCTGTGCCAGTGGGTTGAATCCGTTCAAACGCCGCAGATCCTTCCTGCTCCGCGCAGGACAGTTCCGGGTGACTACAGCAGTAGTCAGATTCTGCGTGACGTCCTACGGGGTCAATAGGCAGAAAGTCACTCACGCTTGGAGGCGAAGTACGCGGCACTCATCAGCGGCCGTCGCACCGGTTCCATCGTACGGGCGATCACACATTGCCATCGGACCAATGCTGTCGCATTTGCCGCGCCCTGCTTCTCTGGCGGAAGGTTCTGACGACTCCGTTCCAGAAGTGCCGCTCCGCCTAGCACGCCAAGGCTCTCGCCGCTTCCGGTGCTATGCGACAATGCCAAAAGCGTCTCGGGTTTTGGCGGCATTGACCCCAACCCGTTGGCATTCCGAACAACAGCAGGTAATCGTTACTGCGCCACCGTGCATCGGTGGTCGGGACTCGAAAGCCCGTTTTGTTGGGAAGTAGTTTGCGCTTGCCAGCCGGCACCACCGCGCGTGGTGCCGGCTGGCAATCCGTCTGCCGGCTATGGCGGGCGGGGCGTGGGGGTCTTGTACCCGCCGGTTCCCAACATCCGGTTTTCGAGCCACGCTCTGCCCGCCACCTTTATCGGTGGCGGCTTCTGCCTGCATGCACGGAGCCTGCCATGACCACACCGCACTCCCCGCCCCCGCGCCCCATCCAGGAAGCGCGCTCGAACGCTCCGGCCCCGGACCCCAACAGCCTCATCGCCATCCTGCACGCCATCGGCGCGGGCGCTGCGGCCGACGGCCAGCCCTGGCCTGAGCGGCACCATCTACGCAGCCGGCAGATGGCGTTGTCCGATGCCGACTGCGCCCTCACCGGCCAGCGCATCGTGCAGGAGATCCTGCTGGCCGCCGAGCGCACGCGCCAGAACGGCGAGTCCGAACAGTACGTGGGCGATCGGGTGATGGAGGGGCTGGTGATGGCCGATCTCGCGCTGACCGCCTTCATCCACGAGCGGATGCGACCAAAGGACTGAGCGCGCTTATGGCGCGGACCTTTCTGCCTGTGTGCGGGGTCAAGTGTGGGCCTACCAGAAGCTGCGGCCGGCCGATTACCACCTGCTGCACAGTGATGCGCTCGGCTTCGTTACCGCGAAGGCCCACGAGGGCTTTGAACTGCACGCGCGCCATGCCGGGGCAACGTCCGTCGAGATCCGGTGCAAGGGCGTGCTGGTGATGGACGTGGAGAATGCGCCCTCGCGCGTGCTGATCCGGATGTCCGCAGATGCACTTACGCGGGCGCCGGATATCGAACGCCTGCGTCTCAGTTTCGAGCGATGGTGGGACTACCACCAGAGCCAGGTCGGGTTGCTGGTGGAGAGTGCAGGAACCTCGTGGATCGAAGCGCTGTTTCGACGCTTCAATGAGTACGTGCCTGATGAGCAGCGTTGTTTGTTGAGGACCGCGGGCCGCCCTTGGTCGTAATCCCTCTAGCCGCTTCGCCAGCGACTCACAACGTCAGCCCGCGGAGTGCCCGTCGCGCCATCGAGCGTTCTCTGTCTACCCTCCGCAGATCATCAAATTGGGCTCCGTCGCATTAAACGAATTGCGACGCCGTCATCGATCAGATTCGCTTCCGGCCAGAGGCTGACCTCTCCGGGTACTCGACGAACCCGGCACCACACGTAGCAATCCTACCGTCCTGTGATCCTGGCCTGATGCTCGAGCATCAGGGGCAGCGCCGACATCATGGGCGGTCCGTACTAACGGAAACGGAGCCGTCCTCCCTCAGCCGGACGCTTACATAAACATTTGGCGGAGGTATCTGATTGATCGAAGCCCCCGCGGGAAGGATCTCCCAACTGGTGACCGAGCCGCAGACTGTTTTATGAGTCAACCTGCGACTATCCAACGCCCGTCTGGAAAGCTCGGCAACAACCACTTCTGGTGGGTGGCGATCAAAGCCCTTGTCGGCAGTGCAGGTCTTTCCACTCTGACCCATGGGATACGTTGAACTCTCCACCTCGTCCCTGCACCCCAGCAGACCCAGGATGAGCGAGAGGAGGGTTAGTATCCGAATGCATCGCATTGCCGGTTACTCCTTTCTTCCACTGCCCTGTTATACGCCTTGTCTATCGCAACTCCTCCGAGTCGCCATCGCGTAGCCGTAAGGAACGGTGCTTTGGCGCGAGCACTGGCCGGATGACAGACCCGTCCGGGTCAGGCGCTGCGCAGGATCGCCACCGGGGCTTCTTTGGCTGCTCGTCGGGCCGGAACAAATGCTGCGGCCTGGCCCAACAGAAGCACGGTCAGTACGCCAATGGCGAGAAATGGCGTCTCGATCCTGGCCACCTCGTAGTACCGGGCCACGGCCATGTTCAGGCCGATGGCCAGTACGGTGCCGACAACAGACCCGGTGGCGGTGAGAATCAGGTTCTCCACCAGGAAGTACCGGAGGATGTCGGATTTCCGGGCACCCAATGCGCGCCGGATACCGATCTGACGATACCGCTTGCGAACCCAGAAGCTGGCCAGTCCGTACACGCCCGTAGCCGTTACCACCAACAGCGCCAACCCGGAGCTCAGGAACATTATCGCCATGGTCTGATCGTGGCGGAAGTAGTCGGCGCGCAGTTCCCGGAACGAGGTGCTGCGGGCGATGGTGCGGTTTGCGTCGCGCTGCGACAAGGCCGCCTCACTGGACGCAATCACATCCGCCACCCGCCCATCCGCGGCACGGATGGCGAACATCACGCGAGGCCCGTCCGGAATCAGCGGCAGGATGAGTGACATGTCATTGTCTGCATCGGTCTTCAGAACAGGCCGGGAAAGCGACTTGACGATGCCGACCACCTGGATGGGATGCTGCGCATCGGCATACAGGAACTTGCCGACTGCGCCGCCTTCCGGAAACAGCTTGTCTGCCAGTGCCTGCGAGACAACGGCCTCGCTTGCCTTGTAGAGCCCGGCGTAGTCGGCGCTGGCCTCCATCGGCACGAATGCTCCCGCAGACAGGTCACGGCCGGCAACAAGGGTCAGGCCCAGCACCTTGGCGGCAGGCGACGATGCCGTATAGACAGTCGGTTCGGCCTCTACGATGCCGGAAATGTCATTGCCTTTAAGCGGCTTGTTGGTGAACCCGGCCGACCAATTGTGCTGGGCAAGCGGAAGTGACTCTGCTGCGATTACCTGTTCGACGCCTGGTTGCTGGCGGATGGCCTCCAGGTCGGTCCTGATCGAGGCTGCAGGGTTGGCTGCTGCAGGCCCCAGGTATTCGGTCTCGATGACGCCCAGGTTCGCCTCTTCCAGGCCCGTCTTGTAGGTGAGGGTTCCCAGCCGCTCGGACAGCAGAAACGCAAGGTTCGTCACGCACGCCGTGGCAACCAGCACCTGCACCAGGAGAATGGACGCGATGAAGCGGTTGCGGGTGAGCGCGCGGACGATAAGGGGGGCTTCTGCAATGCTCATTCTGACGCCTTGATCTGCATGGCCAGACGGCCTGAGGTAGCGCGCAGCGCAGGGAAGAACGCAGCGATGACACTGGAGACACACGCCAGGCCCACGGTGAGAGCGGCCATGCTCAGATCCATGTTGGCCAGCGAGGCGTAGTCTTCCGGCTGCATCCGCACAAGGTAGAGGCCGGCCTCTGCAACGATCAGCCCTACCGCGCCGCCCAGGCCGCCGATGATCAGTGCTTCGGTGCAGAGCTGATAGATGACGTCCTGCCGGCGCGCACCCAGCGCCCGACGGATCGATATCTCATGGGAACGGCGGATGAAGCGGGCGAAGATCAGGGTACTCATGTTCAGCAGGCAAACGATCAGGAAGCCCAGGCACAGCGCCAACTGCAGCTTCACCTCGTTGGGGATGATGCGATGCTCGACCAGGAAGTCCTTCAGGGACACCATCCGCGGTGCAGTTGTCCTGTCAAACCTTCCCGCCTGGTGCTGTGCACGTGCGTAGTTGCCCAGGAAGCGCTCGTACTGCTCGACACTGGCCGCGTCAGGCAACTCCGCCCAGAACTGGATCCACGACGTGCGAGCGTCCTGCAGGCGATTGGGGGATTTGTCACCACTCCATGAAAAGACGCTGTTGGACACCGTCATCTGCATCTCTGCCGCGACACCTAACGGTATGAAGAAGTCTTCGCGCCCCTTGAACACGTCCTGCTGAAGGTCCGTATAGAACCGTGGGCGCGGGCTCCACGGACCGGCAACACCCACCACCGTGAATGCCTGGCCACCCAGCCGAACAGTCGTACCCACCAGGCCTTCACCGCCCAAATGAGCAGCCAGATCCTGACCCAGCACGACAACCCGGGCGTGGGCAGCATCATCTTCACGCGTCCAGGCCCTGCCCTGCACCACTGGGATGCCGAACATGGCAAACGCATCCGCAGTGACATACTGCCCTTGCGTGAAGAATGGAATCTGCACGCTGCGCTGCGCATCCACCAATAGACGAGCAGATGCCAGCGCGGCCTGATGGGAGGCCGGGGCCTGCCGCAGCAGGTTCTGGGCATCTACCCAGGTAAGGGCCACCCGCGGGTCCATGCCAGGCCTGACGTCGTAGGAGGTGGGGAGTGCGTCGATGAAGGGGTGATAGAGATGCTCGCTTCGCCCCGGCAGTGGATCCCACGTCATTGTCCGCACGACGGTCAACATCGTCATGCTCGCGCCAATGCCCAACCCCAGCGCCAGGATCAGCGCGGCGCTCATTCCCTTGGTTTCCAGAAGCCTTGTGCGGGCAAGCGCAAAGTAATGGCCTAACATATACGTCTCTCTAATGCAGGAATGTGGCCGCAGTCGGAATCACGTCCACCGGTTCAATCGAGATCCACGCTGTGCTGTTCTGCGCCCTGTCGCGGGCTTCCAGCAGATGCATCAGGCGGAAGCGCGAGCGCTGGACGATCCGAAGGATCGCTTCGATGCCCTTCTCGCTTCGATCCTTGATGAACGCCCTGGGTATCTTGTTCTGATTCAGGGCGTCCACAACGGCTTCCAGGGTCAGGTAACCAAGCCGCTGGGTAGAGGCACTGTCGATGAAGATCGAGGCGCTTTCCGCCATGCGCGGCAGAAACGCCGCTAGCAAGGCCTGGATGCTGTCCTGGGAGTGATTGAAGTCGGAGAAGACCATGTCTATTCCGCCGTCAAAGGCGGGGGCCCGGGCAATATCGGCAAAGCCGATTTCCTGCCAGTTGGGGACAACGTGATTCTCGACCCCAGCCCACTGGAATACGTGCTTCAGGAAAGCGGGATAGTCCTGTGCCTTTTCCCGCAGCAGATCGGCAAACGGCCCCTGCAGGCCCTCCACAAACCTGATGCCTGGCTCGCTGGAGAAGTGCGAGCCATTGTCGTAGGTGTGAATGACACCGCCACCGTTCTCCCGCAGCGCACCGGCCATCCAGGCCGCAGTGACGCCAAACCCGGTACCCAGTTCAACCACGATGCGTGGGCGCATCCGCTTGACCAAGCTATACAGCAGTACGCACAGATCCTCGCTTCCGTAGACCCAGCCCATGGACTCGCGCAGCGAGCTCAGCTTTTCAAGCAGCATTCACACCTCCGGCGTTGCCGGCACGCAACCACGCATCCAACGCATCCTGCACAGCCGCATCGGCCGCGACGGAACGAAGGTAAGGCGAGAATGCATGGAAGGTTACCGCCTCATCCGTCACGTACAGGAGCATCTCTCCCGCTTCGGATCGGAAGGCGTGTGCGGCCGCTCGCGTTAGTTGCTCGCACACACCACCATCGACCTCAACGCTTTCACGGGGAAAGTGGATTCCGTTGTAGTCCCGCCCAAGGAACCACGCAACCACGGGGACGCCCTTCGGCCTGGAAACGTGGAACTGGTGTCTGCGGCGCTCTTCATCATCAAGCTGCCGTTCCTGCCGCCAGTCAAAAAGTGACCATACCGACTTCTGCATGGGGTCTTCGATGCGGGACAGGTCTGGTTCTTCGTAGCCAAAACTGTAGGCGAAGTCAGGCGTGTTCGCGCCTGGAAGAGCGCGTTCGAGTTCAAACCACTGCACGTTCAATGGAGCCAGGCACCGGGACACACCGCGCGTGCCCGTGTCGTGACAGAGGCTCACCCCCAGCGCCAGAAGCGGCTGCAGGCGGATATGGAACCAGCGGGCGTCCACTCCGCGCTCGGCCAGAAACTGTTCGATCTGCGTTCCTGCCAGTGAGAAGACCCGATTCACCACATTGGCTCCGCGGAACAGACGCTCGAGATGCGCACCTGGGCTCAAGCGGAGTACTTCGGGCCAGGGTTGGCCCTCCATTACCGGGATCAGTTCATCAATGTGCATGGCAGGGACACCTGTAGCCATGGCCCGCAGGGCGACCGGGTCAAGGTGATCCGCATGGATGACGACCGTTCTGCTCATTGCTGCCACTCCCCATAGCGATACTGCCGCTTCATTTCGGCCTGCATTCGATCGATCATCTGCCCAACCTCACTATTGATGGCGTCCTTGGTCATCAACCGACCACTGAGATCCTGCTCGATCAGGAAGCCGGCAGCGCAGACGGCCAGCCTGCGTTGGACGTGGCGCTTGGCGGTGTCACCCAGGTCCGGCGAGACTTCAAGATGACGTTTCAGCAAGCGGTGGCACACGTAGTAGACGAAGACAGCGTGGATGTAGGAGGAGTTGGGAATGGGATTCCCGGACCAGGGAGATACGACACGATGCTGGTAGTCATTGGCAACGAAGAATCCGTTCGCCAGCTCCCATGCGGCCAGATAGTTGTGGGTGCTTTCATGCATGATGCTCTCCATGCATGCCTCAACCAGAAGTTCAGGGTTATGCGTGTTCAGCAGTCGAATGGAACCCGGCTGCCTCGGCACATGCTCCGAGCCGTAGCGGCCGGCTTCATCGGAGGTGACGTCTGCCGACTTGCGTACGGTGATCCGCCGGACGAAGTTGCGGATGAGAAGGCCGTACATGGGTTCTGCACTATCGATCGCCGCCAGTGCGTCTGACAGCTTTCGCGAGATATGCTCGCGCTCCGCATCGGTCAGCGGCAGGCACGGTTGGCTCAGCACTCCAGAGCGTGGCTCATGATGCCGCGCCGGTGGGCTCTCAAGATCCAACGCGATACAGTCACCCAGCTTCGGCAACTGCCGAAGGGTCCACACGCCCGTGGCATCCTTCTCCGCAACGCAGTCTCCAACCGGACTGTAGAGCTGCCACTGCCGCGCCTCCCTCAGGTACCTGCCTGTCCGTCCCTGTGCCAGTTCGGCGATCGACTTCTCCCGAGCGATGATGTCGTGCAGCGCGCCAAGCGCGCGGGCCTGTTCCTCCGCCCTCTCCTGCTCGTCGGCTCCCGCCTCCAGCCTACCCTTCCGTGCGGACTCCAGGCACAGATACTGCTCACAGAACTCGGAACTGAGCAGTACGCGGGCTTGGTGATCGGCACCGATTGACTGGTACATCTGGTGCATGACACGAGCCATGGCCCCGTACTGCTGGTCGGTAAGCACTTCCTGAAGTCGCGCTCTCATCCTGCGGAGTCTTGACCAGAGGATGCCCTCGACGACCGACTCCATGCTTTCTGTTGCATCTGCGATTTCCATCAGGCAGATCGGGTTTTCTACATCTGGCGGTTGGGCCTGGGCCATCGAACTCATTCTCCTACTCCATGTGGTGATCGCCGTCCTCGCCACTTGCTCCTGGCCGCTCTTATCCACCCTTCAAATCCACTTTGAGGTCGAAGACAAGAAGCCACCTCCGGCCTCCATAGGCTCTTCATGACAGTGATTCACGTGCAAGGGGCGGAGAGATCCCCGCCCCTCTCTCTTCAGACGTCGAATCGGGAATCCGCGGCAATGCGCGAAGCAAATGCCATCTGCTTGCTCGCCGTGTCATGATGGTGATGGGATCCGAATGAATCGGAGTGATGGTGCCCATCTGCGAGAAGCGCGGATTTTTCGTCTCTGAACTCACTGATGCTCAGAGACTGCATATCCGCCTGGATGGACGTCGACGCCGCAATGTCATTGGCGAAATCTCCGTTCGATGCAGCAGCAGAAGCCGAACCTGCTGCCGCGACACCCGCAATGATCAGCGTGAGGGACGAGAGAGTCTTTCCAGCAGTGCGTTGGGTCATTTTTCTTTACTCCATGTAATGGTGGGCATTTGATCTTCTGAGCTGCGAACGTGATCAGCGTTGTGGCTCAACTTGATTCAACGGCCCGCCGGCATCCAGCTGCAACCTCGCTGCTGTGCCGCGCACAGCTTCCGCCGCGCGCGGGCGGTTGCGCCCCAGCTTTCACTACGTGCAGAGGGCAACCATCACCAATCGAGTGCTTGAATTTGCGCTTGCGTGCTGGCCCCGAAAGGACGTCACTGTCGCTAACGTCTTGGCCAAAGATAGGGAGGACGCGGCGTTCATCCCGTATCGCCACGTGTCAGAAGCAGCGTCCTCAGCGCATTCAAGAAGATATTCGTGCGAGAACCGACATATGTAGAACTGCTACAGAATTGACGATCTGTATTGGCGCTCACACACTTCCCCGCACGCCCTGTGCAAGGGAGCATAGGAAGGGGAGTATTCATGGAGTTCCGCACTGATTCACTGTCCGCCCGGATCCGCGTTGCGCGTATCAGCAACGGGCTATCTCAAACCGATCTCGCCAAAGCCCTGAACGTAAACCGGGCGACGGTGGGCCACTGGGAACGCGAACTAGGCTTCGTGCCGTCTATCGACCATCTGCATGCGTTGAGCAGGGTCACGTGCGTGAGCGTATCTTGGCTGATTACGGGGAACACCATCGCCGATGGTGGGAAGCCTGAAGGTATGCGCCTGCAGATGGAAGCCCACATGTTGACGGCATCGCGCAACCTTCCGATCTCCCTCCTCGACAACATTGTTGAGTTGATGAGGTCTGCCGAACGACATATCTGACGTCGTCCCGACGACTGAACCACACGTAGTGGCTGGCCGGACAAATCCTATATACACCGCCGGAGTACTCCGATGGTGATCGGCGCACCGCCGCCGCACCATCAAGCGCCCGTCTGCAGGAAACCACACATGAGCCTGGCGCTGGTCCACAGCCGTGCCCGCGCCGGGGTCGATGCCCCACTGGTGCGGGTGGAAGTGCATCTCTCTGGCGGCCTGCCTGCCACCCAGATTGTCGGCCTGGCCGAGACCAGCGTGCGCGAATCACGCGAGCGCGTGCGAGCCGCCCTGCTCTGTGCACGCTTCGACTTCCCGCAGCGGCGCATCACTTTGAACCTCGCGCCTGCCGACCTGCCCAAGGAAGGCGGCCGCTACGACCTGGCCATCGCGCTGGGCATTCTGGCGGCCAGCGGCCAGGTCGATCCGCAGTCGCTGCTGCAGTACGAGTTCCTGGGCGAGCTTGGCCTGACCGGTGAACTGCGGCCGGTGGCCGGAGCGCTGCCAGCAGCGATTGCGGCGGCCGAAGCCGGGCGCATTCTGGTGGTACCACCCGGGAATGCGGCAGAAGCAGCTCTGGCCGAGCACGCTGATGTGCGAGTGGCGCGCACGCTGCTGGAATGCTGCGCTGGG
Organism: Stenotrophomonas sp. 62841_Sma; assembly: GCF_056482945.1. Taxonomy (NCBI): domain Bacteria; kingdom Pseudomonadati; phylum Pseudomonadota; class Gammaproteobacteria; order Lysobacterales; family Lysobacteraceae; genus Stenotrophomonas; species Stenotrophomonas sp. 62841_Sma. The sequence goes on from NZ_CM151224.1 coordinate 4,496,038, forward strand.
TTGGGGAACCCACGCCTGCTGCCGCCCGTAGAGCGCGTGGACACGACGCCGTTACCGCTGCCCGATCTGGCCGACGTGCGCGGGCAGGCGCATGCGCGGCGTGCATTGGAGGTCGCCGCTGCGGGTGGGCACCATCTATTCCAATTGCACGGCATTACACCCCACTGGGAACTGGGATTCCCATGTCGTTCGACACAACCTGAGTTGCGGCTCTAGATATAAGACGTGCACTTCAAGATTTGGATGAATGCCCAGTCCGCCATAGAGCGGTAACGGTGCCAAATCGTCACAATCGGGAGCAATGGGGCTACTGATTTGGAGAAGTGTTGCCCTAATAAATTGAGCCAATGACTATCAAAACAACACATAGACCTTCAACGACACCGAGACACTACAAAGAATTCCTACATGACCTATGCATGAGAGGCATCCCGGCTCAGCTAGTGACCATCACCTTAGCCAGGACGTACACCGACACAGAGGCGCTTCGGACCTTTAGCTTCTTCTGCAAGTTGGTCCAAGCGAAGCTCAGGCTGGGCAATGAAGTTCGAGGTATTGGCTTCGTAGAGCGAACGTGGAAGAACGTACGCTTCGAGTCACAACTTCACCTGCATTGCGTACTGTGGGACGACTGCAGCTGGTCAGAAACGCCTGATGACCGACTCCGTTCGGTAGTGCACGACGCCTCCATGAAGTTGAAAGACTCGCACGGCAGGCAAATGAGCTGCCCGGAGAACACAGACGTCCAACGCATCGATGATGCGCGTGCCGTTGTCGACTACGTTACTAAGGACATTGACCACTGGCTCCCGGAAAGGCGCTCAATCGCATTCGAGGTTACAGCTAAGGGATTGCGCCTAGAAGCCCAGCTCAATGGAGCAGCTCAGCAGTTCACCTAACTAGAAGACTGTTCGCTATTTGGTTGAGGGCCGCTTCAGCCTGAGATTCTTCCGCGTCCTTCAGAAGACTTTCATACACAGCGCTCACATAACGACGCCCTCTCAGCTCCTTCGCAACCTTCGCAAGCCCCTTTGCTATAAGCTGCTTCGAGCCGAATGGTATGCCACCGCGTTTCGATATCTCGTCATTGATGCGGCTTTCGAGAGCCAACATATCGTGGCCGCTGAAGTTCAACTCCAAAGCGACCAAGCCGGCGAGAACTCTTCGCAAACCATCCCAACCAACTTTGGTCTTTGTCAGCTTGAACCCCCAATCCCACATCTGCTCGATAGCCGACGAGTAAACCTTGTGAGCGCCGGCCCGACCCGCAACGGCCGCAACCCGCGTCAGATGCTCAAGATGGCCATGCGCCTCAGCCGTGAATGCGCCTTCTTCATCTTCCGGGAGCCAGGTCAACACGGCTAACGTACTGTTCGCCATATCGAGCAAAGCGGCTTCAACCCCGGGTGCTTGCGCCCGACGGGACAACCTGAGCAGCAGTACTGTTAGCTCAATCGGCCAGCTCAACAGGTCGAAGCATAGAGATGATTTCATTCTGAGAGCGACGAGCATTAGGTCCCTCATAGGATGACGCGCAGCATCAACCCACTCGAGTAGTCGAGTAACGGAAGGTAGAGCAAAGTTCCCGACGTCCGCCTCTTCAAGCTCCATCATCTGCTCGATTCGCGGAAGCAATGACTCCGAGTTCGTCACCGAAAAATAGCCGCCGAGGTGGGCTCTATGGATGCCCTCAAGAGAAGTTGCTTCTGGAGCCTTCAGCATTACCACTGTTGCCACTTCTACAGCAACCTGGTGGATTCTCTCGAACTCAATGACCATCTGCTGGCTCGTCATGAGGCCGAGCATCACGGAGTCTCGGAGCGCCTCTTCCACTACCATTGCCACCGGGAGCATTTCACGACTATTTGCGGCTACCGTCCCCAACCTTCCCAGCGCCTGTACTGCAGTGTGGAAATCTACAGTCAAACCACTTTTCAAGTTCGCACGCGCCACAAGCCCAACGAGTCGTCCGCCCTCCATCGTCACATCCGGCATCTTATGGCTAGCGGATTCATGGACGAGTGCGTATAGATATTGGGCAACGAGCGCGGCGTGACTCTTAGTGTCATAGGAGCGCGCGTACTCAATCTCCATGTACACAAGAAACAAGCTTTGGAGCGCTCTGTAAATGAACGTCGCCTGACGTTCATCCCGCTTCGCGAGTGCGGCCAGCCCGGCACGGCGCAAATCTTCCAGCGTTGCAATCTGGAAGGGCTCTCGACTCTCCGTCAACTCTGCTAGAAAGCCATTTTCAATGAACGTCCTACCCCTTGCTCGGACGTAAGCCCGGTGTGACCTGCCCGGTTTCTCCGAGACATTGATATCTAGGAAGATGGCTCCAATCGGAAGATGAGCCCATGAAGAAGAGTCGATTCTCAGAAGAGCAAATGGTGACGATCCTGCGCGAGGCAGATCGCACGACGGTGGCGGAGGCCGCCAAGAAACACAAGGTCAGCGACGCCACGATCTACGCTTGGCGCAAGCACTTCGGGCAGATGCAAGCAGCCGATGTCAAACGCCTCAAGGCCTTGGAGCTTGAGAACAGCCGTTTGAAGAAGCTGCTGGCCGAGCGCGATCTTGACATTGAGATCCTCAAGGAGATCAACGCAAAAAAATGGTGAGCCCGCTGGCGCGGCGCGAGCAACTGGACTTCGTGCGTGCACGGGGCCTGAGTCTGCGCCGCGCCTGCGGGCTGATCGGAATGTCCCGGGCCACGCCGAGCTATCAGTTGCGCCTGCCGGCCAGGGATGCGCCGGTGCTCGCTGCGATGCGGGAGCTCTCGGCGCAGTACCCAAGATACGGCTACCGCCGCATCCGCATCTTCTTGCGCCGCAAGGGCTTCGAGCTGAGTTGGTCGCGTACGCATCGCTTGTGGCGCCGGGCGGGACTGCTGGTGCCCCGAAAGCGTCCACGCAAGCGCATCGCCTCGGTACGCCCGCGCATTCATACGCCCTTCAAGGCCAACATGGTCTGGGCCTATGACTTCGTCTTCGACACCACGGCCAGTGGTCAACAGATCAAGTGCCTGACCGTCGTGGACGAATACACCCGAGAGTGCCTTGCCATCGACGTGGCCGGGGCCATTCGCTCCAGGCGCGTGATCGAAGTGCTGTCGCGGCTGGTGAGCCTGCACGGCGCGCCGCTGTTCATGCGTTCGGACAACGGGCCGGAGTTCGTCAGCCACGCCATTCTGGAGTGGATCGCCCACTCGGGCATCGCCACCGTGCTCAACGACCCCGGCAAGCCGTGGCAGAACGGCACAGACGAAAGCTTCAACGGCAAGTTGCGCGACGAATGCCTGTCCATCGAGTGGTTCCGCTCGCGCCGCGAGGCCGCCGTGCTGATCGAAGCCTGGCGCGTTCACTACAACGAGGTGCGACCCCATAGCAGCCTGCAATACTTGACTCCGACGGAGTTCAAGCAGCAACCCCGTCACAACCTGCAACCCGCTGTCTTCTAGTTAAAACTGTCTCGATTAAACCGAGCAGGTCAGGTGGACGTCCACCGTTGCAGCAAGAATGGGTCCAAAAGAATCGTGGTCACCTTGCTCAGCCAATTTGGCCCCGTAGGGCACCAGCTGGCCTAGTATGGATTGTGCCTCCCCTTCCCATCCAGGATTCGTCGCAAAGAATGCCCGACGCGATACATCGAATTGAAGCGAAGGACTCGTCCCCGCATTCGTCAGCATTCTATCCGCCACCGTTCCCCATCTCGCCAAGCTCTTCCTTGCCTTGCCCCCAGCAACCCGCGCTTGCACGGAGGGGTTGATTAGGTTAAGCGCCCTTTCGTAGGCAAGTACGAATGTCAGAACTATGGTGATGACCGCCCAAGCCGCACAGAAAAGCTGCCAAACGGCTAGCTCTGGGCTAGCAATAAGCGGGGAGGCGGCTATCGCAATCGCAAGCGCCATTGTGCCGAGAAAGGCACCTAGCAGAGTTACGTCCGAACTGAAGAGACGGAAAAGCTCGGTTGGCATTCTCGCCACATTTGTCTGCGTTGCGAATTGAACGAGAGTGAAGACGATAGCTGTAGCGCCGACCATCGCGCAGCCAACGCCTACCAGGAGATTTGTAAGCGTTGCATAGCCTTCCTTCGATGACAGCCGCTCAAGTAGCTCTGCATCGTAGGCATACACGAGTAGAGCAGATGCAAGAAAGGCAAGCGCCAGCACAAAGAGCCTTGCCAAGGTCTTTCGTCGCCTCAGCCGAGCGGCCCAACGGATACGGTGTTTTGTCAGTAGCACCGAGACGTGGTTTCTCACCGCTTCGAGCTTCCCCATCCGCCAAGCATCCCCTAGTACGTGTCTCTCTTTGTATACCTCATGGGACTACTGAAGACGCGTTCCAAAACTAATCCCAAAATGATATTCTCACAATCTCTAAGGAGTTATGGGATGAGATGCATGGAAATCGTTGGCTACGCCCGCGTTAGCTCGGCAGGACAGTCCTTGGAGGTGCAGCTGGATAAACTTTCGAGGGCGGGATGCACCAGGGTCTATCAAGAGAAGCGCTCAGGACGTCAAGCCGAGAACCGACCGGCACTTCAAGAGGCTCTCGACTACGTTCGTGATGGCGACGTCTTAGTCATTTCTCGCCTAGACCGTATCGCACGCTCCGTGCTGGACCTCGCCAAAATTGCTGACCGCCTGAAGCGCAAGAATGTCAGCCTCCGTGTCCTGGACCAAGGCTTAGACACAACTTCCCCAGAGGGCAAGCTGATGTTCAACCTCTTGGGTGCGTTCGCAGAGTTTGAAGCCGACATCCGCGCGGAGCGCCAGCGTGATGGCATCGCCCTGGCTCAGAAGAACGGAACCAAGTTCGGGCGCAAGAAGGCGCTTACTGATGCCCAAGAGGAACGGATTAGAAAGATGCGACTGGAAGAAAGATTCAGCATTGACCAGCTTGCTGAGAGATTTGCAATTAGCCGCAGCAGCGTCTATCGGGCTCTACAAGCGCCTCGAGAACTGAAGAGCTAGTTCCTCTTCGTCCATCCCGGAACGGTGGTTGACCACGCTCTGAATTCGCTGCTCACAGCGTAGATATCCTGAAAGAACTCGGATATGACTCGGAGCGACTCAATCATGTGATGCGTTAGAAGCGACATGGCTTGGTTTTCCCCACCTGCATTCGACACAAGCTGGACTAGTGAAAGTTCACTAGCTCTGTTCGACTCAGAGTGAAAGAAGTCGTCATTGAACCATGCGCGCACCACGGCCGAAGTGTTCAATGTCGTTCCATCAACCGTCATTGACATTCGGCCTTCGAAAGCACTGTGCTCCCATCGCAGGCGATGCTGCCTCAAGCAAGGCCGCAAGTCTTCCTTCGCCCCCAGCGAGCGCAGCGAGAGAAGTTTGGTGAAGCAGAGGGGGTCCTTCTCAAGGAAGAAGGGTCGCATCTCCATGGCTAGCACCTTTACGTCAGAGTGCCTAGGCATCTTTGACGCCAATAGCTGTCCATTGCTAAAAGCAAGGCCAATGTCACCGATAGCCTGACGCGCCTCGATAGAGCGCGTAAAGCGCAGGAAAGCACGCATCAGCCGTTTGAAGTCATCATCAGTCAGGTTGAGCTGACAGTTCACGGGCGCTACCAAGCGGGGGTGAAGCGGCAGCGCCTCTGCCGTCAGAGTTCTTACGTAGTTGCCATGCTCATCAAGGCAACGAATCTGAATCTTCATCCGAACCCCCCAGGCAGACGGTCATGGCTTTCCAGTGCGACCTGCCTTCAAATCCGCAGCTAGTTTGCGCTGCTCGGATGGTGACAGGGTCGCAGCAAGAAGAATGATGTCGCCTAGCGCTTCGGTTTCAGCAAGAAGGTAAGCAAGTGGCACCCCAAGTTCTTTTGCCAGCCTACCAGCGGTCGCGAAATCTGGCTCAGACGTTCCCAACTCGTACCTCGCCACCCTGCTGGACACCACATCCTCCGCCAACCCAATCCTTCGCCCAAGCTCTCGCTGGGAGATGCCCATAGCCAAGCGCGCATCCTTCAAGCGCTTGGTGAACAGACTGCGAAGTTTAGGGAGCGCCATAAGCCGAGACGGAGCCATCCTGTAGCGACCTACAGGATGGCCATCTCGAGCACCGTCGTATGCTACATTATCTGTAGCATCATGCTCAGCTAAGCATTCTTTGTTCTTGCGAGAACGGAGTACTGATAAGCCACCTAAACCATTGCAGGACAATGCTTTCAGGGTTTTTTGCACTTGCTAAGGTGCATGTGTTTTAAGCAGCCAGAGCTACAGTGGTAGAGAAGAGATATCGCTCGAGGCGAGGCACTTCGCTCCGGCCATGTAAGGGTCCGGAATGGCGAACGGCCGGAAGTCTCACCGTCTTTTTCCCCAGTCAAGCCATCAACAAGGAAGCCCTCCAACAATGAATTCATCCCTCAATCGTTTGGCAGCTGGTCGACCAGTGCGCGTGTCACTCCGGATTGCCCTCCTGTCCGCCGCGCTAGTCGCAGTGACGGCCTGTGCGCGTGACTCGGGGTCGCCATCACTCGAGGAGATTGCCTCGAATTTGCCCACCTACCTCGCTCGTTACCCTGGCGTCCAAGGAGGGCGCCCGGGCTCCTGCATGGAACTGAAGGTCGACCTAGTGCGGGCCGTCAGAAGTGGAAGTATCGATGCATCAAGTGGGCTAGTTGACCGCACAGTCGACTCTAGTCGGCTTAGAAATGGCCAAGTCGTCTACTTTGAAGGGCTCGCTAAGAATGTAATCGTCCCCATCAAGACGGCCAACGAGACCCTGTTCACCGGAACGCTGGAAACCGCTGGCTCAACGGATGGGCTGCTTCTACGCTCGTCCAGCCAAGCAACCAACTCAAGAGTGAATGAGGGCTCCCTTATGAAGGGTGGAGCATCGTCTCCGATGATGGACAATCGAGGCGCTTACGTCTGTGGGTTCGGCGTAGCAGTCGTTGGTGGTCGCCTGAATGGAATTGCCGTTACGGATGCCATCGAGTTCACGCCAAGGTGAGCGCGAGGTCCAAACAAGTTTGGCTTTGCGTCGACTTGTGACCGAAGTACCTACGGTCCATTAGGGCCTTAAGGCAGAGAGTTGGGCTCTCTGCCTTATCGAGTAGGCGTAGGCAGCGGGGGCAGGTCCGCTATGTGGGCACTGTTCCTGCCTATTGGCAACACCATTCTTCGGCGACCATCCTTGAATGTGAGGAAGAGCTTGGGAGAATTGTTACCGTCCTTCGTAACGGTTGGCTCTCCCTTTCCCACAGCCATGACGTCAATTCGACTCAGAAGACGCGAGATGTGCTGCCTAAGCCTGACCCTGAGAAGATACAGCTGTTGAGTCTGCGCTGATGCCATCTCGTCGTACAAGCGCAACAGGTTCTGAGCAAATGTGCGCGGGTCTTCAACAGGCGCTCCAAGAGCCGCGTCCTCCGCTTGCAGCTCGTCGCAGCGTCTCCTCTGCTCATCGACCGCCGCTTCTAGCGTAGCAATCACACCGACAAGGGTTCGGACGTTCGCTGGGGCTTGCGAGACGAGTTCGCTTGATAGGCTCGCGAGTCTCCGCTCTGATTCAGCCAGCTCCAAGGAAGTCCGGGCGAGTTCGGTGCGGATGTGCTGCCGACGTTGATTGGTGTCCACACCAGCTAGCACCGCTGCCAGGTCAAGCTGGCGAAGCGCGTAGAGGACATACATCTCCACATCATCGTAGTTCCACGACCTGTACTTGCAATCCTTGCCACGGCGCCCCTTGGAGCAGACTAGGTAGCGACCGCCTTTGCGTCCTGGCCCCTTGTTTGCCATGGACATAGCGGCACCGCACCAATGGCAGTAGACAAATCCCGTGAACAGGTTCGTCAGCGTCACTCCCTGCCGACCAACGAGTGGAGCGATTGGAGCGTACTGCCTTGCGTTAACTCGCAAGAAGAGGTCTTCTTCAATCACCTTCGGGTAGTAGTCCGGCACCTCGTCACCGTCAGGTACTCGCTTCTTCACGCCCGTCGCAGTGTCGTAGTACATGCAATGAGGCTGATAGAAGCCTATAAGCGAGCGATTCCGAAGAATCTTTGAGACGGATGACGTTTGCCAGCCCTCACTTGGATTTCGGAAGCTGGAGAATCCATTGGAGTTGAGGTACTTGACGATGCGGCCGCGTCCAAGACCGGCGTCAGCCAGCTCGTATATTTTTCTGACTACATCGACTCGCTCCTGGATGGGTTTGAACGAGCTAGTCGCTTCGTCAAATTCCAACCATTCCGGCGCTCTACGACTAACGGGCTTGTTCGCAGCGTTCCTGCGCTTCGCCTGCCAAGCTGCCTTCACTCGCCTAGACTTTGTTTCAGACTCTTCATTGGCGCGATGCATGACGCTCAACGCCATGACCAGCGAAGTCAGCCCCGCCCCCTTATCCAGCACCTGTGCCCCGTCATCATTGAGCGGGACAACCCTGATGCCCTTGTCTATTAGAGACACCAACAAAGTCAGTGCGTCCATCACTCTCTGACGAGAGAGCCTGTCCAGTGACTCAACCAAGAGGTACGAGCCCTTTGGCACTCGGCCAGCATCCACCTCTGCAATGAATTTCCCCAAGCCATTGCGGAGGTTTGCGCCTCGATAGCTGGAGACGCCCAAGTCTTGGAATGCACTGCTCTCCGTAAGAGTCAGATTATTTTCGCGCACAAACGCATCGATAGCAGATTGCTGCCTTTCCAAGCTGTGCCCGTCACCCTGCTCAGGCGTGGAAAAACGGATGTACGTGTAAGCTAGTGTCATGGGGTGTAATGTGCCACACATTGCTTGCTGATCGGTAGCCCTGGCTGCGGCAAGACACTGCTGGCCTCGCGCCTGCCCAGTCTGTTGCCGGATACCGAAGAGACTGAGGCGCTGCAGCTGGCCGCGATTGCATCGGTGAGTGGCGAAGGGTTGGACCCAAGACGATGGCGGCAGCGGCCCTTTCGGGCACCGCATCACAGTGCCAGTGCGGCGGCGCTGGTGGGTGGGGGTAACCCGCCCTGCCCCGGTGAGATATCACTGGCCCACCATGGAGTCCTCTTCCTCGACGAGCTTCCAGAGTGGAACCGCAGCGCGCTGGAGACCCTGCGCGAGCCACTGGAGTCCGGTCACATCCGCATCGCCCGCGCGGCACGCAGCGTGCAGTATCCCGCGCGCTTTCAGCTGGTGGCGGCGATGAATCCCTGCCCCTGTGGCTGGGCTGGCGACCGCAGCAACCGCTGCCTGTGCAGCGACGAACGTATCAACCGCTACCGCGCGCGGGTGTCCGGCCCCCTGCTGGACCGTATCGACCTGCATATCAGCGTGACGCGCATGGACGCGGTGGAGCTGCGCGAGAGCACGCCGCTGGGTGAGCCCAGTGCATCGGTGCGTGAGCGGGTGGAAGCCGCCCATGCCCGGCAGCAGGCACGTGGCGCGCTCAATGCACATCTACCGCCGGCTGCGTTGCGTGCCTGTACGAAACTGAGCGAGGCCGATCAGGATCTGTTGGAGCAGGCGATTGAGCGTCTGCAACTTTCTGCGCGGGCGATGCACCGGATTCTGCGGGTGGCGCGCACGATTGCGGATCTGGCGGGTTGCGAGGTGATCCAGACGGCGCATCTGGCTGAAGCGATCGGGTATCGGCAGTTGGATCGGGGAAAGCCTTAGAAATGCCGGTCGGGTTGGCTCTTGGTGGAGTCGACCGTTGGTCGACTCGCGTGCGAAGCGCGGCCTTCTGTGAAGTAGATGCAAAGAGCGGTCGACTAACTGTGTAAACCCACTACGTTGTTCAGCGGCACTCTGGAGATAGGTGGCTGGCCGCCGATCGCCATATGGGGACGGTGCCAGTTGTAGTGGTGCAGCCATTGGTTCAGAACGGAATTGCGCTGGTCCGAGGATGCGTACTCGCAGGCGTAGGCCCACTCGCGCAGGCTGGTCTGGATGAAGCGCTAGGCTTTGCCATTGGTCCGCAGCGTGTAGGGCTTGGTTCTGATGTGCTTGATTCCAAGGGATTTGAGCAGCTTGGCAAAGGCGGTGGAGCGATAGCAGGCACCGTTGTCGGTCAGGATCCGCTTGAAGGTGATTCCCAGGCTGGCGTAGTACTCCAGAGCGCCCAGCAACGCCTGGCAGGCGGTTTCGCCCTGTTCGTTGGGGTGGACGCTGCTGAAGGCCACTCGGGAGTGATCGTCGATGGCCACGTGGACGTAGCCCCAGCCACCGCCCGCGGCGTTTCCCCGGCGTTTGGCATCGGTTCTGTGCCCTGGCCGCTGGAAGTTGCCCAGCTTCTTGATGTCCAGGTGCAGCAGCCCTCCTGGCTGATCATATTCGTATCGGATGACCTCCTTGGGCGGATCAAGCTGACACAGCCGATTGAGGCCGTGGGCGCGCATCAGCCTTGAAATCGTACTGTGGCCGACCCCCAGGGCCTTGGAGATGGTCAGGTAGGTCTGCCGCTTACGGCGGCGTTCCTTGATCTGCTCGACCACCAGCTCCGGCGTGGCGTGCGGCGTCTGGTGAGGCTTTGAGCTGCGGTTCTCCAAGCCCGATGGCCCCAACTCCCGGAATCGGCCCAGCCATTTGTAAGCCGTACGCACGCTGACGCCACACGCCTGAGCTGCTTCTTCCGGGCGCAGGCCCTCGTGAAGGATGCGGTGAACAAGAAGTGCTCGACTATGGACGGTCAAACGGGCATTTTTATGGTGGTTCATCCGGGCTCTTTGGGGTCTGGAAAGGTGTGGTAACCGCCATTTTCCAAAGATGTCCCGGATGAACAACCTACAGAGAGATCACAGCTAGCGCCCGCTCTTGCCCGCCGCCGTCGAGAATGCCTCGACTGTGAACACTGCGGTTGTTGTGCACACCGCACTTGAATCCGTTGCGAACAATTCCGGCAGTTGGGTCTACGAAAAGCTCACGTACTGGCAGGCAGGGCCGCAGCCCATCAGGATCGGCCAGGCAGCGTGACCACCAAGTTCCGATGGTGCTGCCAACGGCATCCTAGCGATGGCTATCTCGAGCCCGCGCTCGCACTGCCGCCAGCCGACCCACCCACGCTTCTGGGCATGCCTAATAGCTTTTTTGTAGCCACCTCCTGCAGCATCGCCTTGCCCACGCTCAGGTCGACCACCAACTGCTTGAGCTTGCGGCTTTCCTTCCCCAGCAACCGCAGCCACTTGAGCTAGGAGGGGCCCAAGCGGCCGTACTCCTTGCGCCACACGTAGAACGTCGCCTCCGCGATGCCCACCTTGCGGCACACCTCACCGACCGCCGTCCCCAGCTCGACCTGCTTAAGCGCGTAGGCAATCTGCTCCTCGGTAAAACGAGACCTCTTCATCGCCTGATTCCTCATGATCCACGGGGGCCATGCGAAGCGAATTCTCTACTTTACGATGGCCCGGCTCTTCAGGGGTGAGTCATTTGAAAACAAAGTCCGAAAGTGCGCGCTCTCTCACGATCCAGAACGCCGGATAGGCGCCAAAGTGAGATCCAAGCCTCCGCGGCTCGGAACGCCTCTTCCTCCTTCTCTATCTGAGCACGGTAAACTCGCATCTGCTTAGCAAGGACGTCCGATACAGTACCTTCTCCTGCCTGCACAGAGATTTTGGAGGCGTCAGCGACATCGGTTAGTGTAAGAAGAAGCTGTGTAGTAGCACGCGCGCGAACGGATATCTCCCCGATGCGCTCTACCGCATCGATGACGTCTCGTTCCAGCTCACGCTCCTTTGATTCGTAACGGTGCATTGCTTCATTGGAGAGATGCTTTGTACGGTCCCTCTCCGCCCTGAGTGCCCCCCCCTGGAATAGTCGATACCCAACTTCAATCCCGATGTAAGCACTTCTCGCCCTCTCACCAATCCGGTACTCATCACCTGAAAGTCGATCTGATGCCATAACAACAAGTGAAGCTGTAGGCAGCCTCTTTGCGGATGCCGCATCTACAAGCGCATTCGCCGCCGCGGCCCTCGCGCGCAACGCAGCCAACTGTGGGTTGTTCATCCGCATTAGCTTCACCCAGTAACTGGCCTCAATTACCTGAGGCAACTGGGTGGGGTCCAGACGAAGTGCCCGCACATCGCGATCGTCTATCACGTCACTGAGGGAGAGAGCCCTCAGTGATCGCTTTGCCATTGCCAAACGCCCTTGGTTTGTGGCCAGATCCACGGCTAGGCGACTGAGTTCAGCTTGTATCTCCATCACTTCAAGCCTAGACCCCTCGCCTAGTGACATCAGTCGATGCGCTCGAGCCAGTGATCTCTCCAGCTCGGAGATTCTCTTGTTCGTCATCGCCAGAATGGACTGATATCTAGATACCTCCATATAGGACAGGAGTACTCTCTCGACAATAGACTGCCACTCATCACTGGCTGCATGCTGAGCCGCACTACTATCGTACTTACTTGCACGGAGACCGCCATATGCGGGTGCTATGTATAGAGGCTGCCTCATAGTTACGTTTGCGGACTGGGTTGGATAATTGTCCTCTGTAAACGCATTTCGCCCGCTCTTCAATTCAGAAGATGTTCGACCTTGAGAGTAGACTGCTTCAACCGATGGCAGTAGCGCTGCCCGTGCCAAGGAAACTTCAGCCTTCAGGGCACTGGATCGCGAATGCGCTGCTTTGATCTCTGGGGCAATAGCGAGAGCGGAATCTAGCAAGGCCAAGATCTCAACCGAAGCATCCCCATCAAGGCCCGGGCGGCACTCAGCATCACCGGCATAGGCAGGACTGGCTAGCAGTGTAAATATAATAAGTGTAGGAAAATGGCGCATAATTGTACGGAGGAATGACGCGCCCGCACGATGCACGGGTACGCCAGTGTGCGACTCGTATCAACGAGAGCGATCCCGCTCCTCCACCAGCCGATTCCAATTGGCAACTATGCCTTTCGCCTCGCCGTCTCCGGCATCGGCCGCCAACTTTGCATACATCAAGGCAAGTTCATCACTCTTAGAGACGCCCTTACCCAGGAAGTACATCGCCGAAACGTTCACGTAGCCTTTGGGATTACCAAGCACTGCGGCCTCTAGGTAATAGTCGACCGCTGTGGACGCCGGGCGCATCAACTCCTCACCATGTTCCAATATGAGGTTGCCGAGCCAGAGTCGAGCCACCGCATTCTTCGGATCCTGTTTGGCGGCAAGCTCAAGCAGTCTAAGGCTCTCTCGATAGTCGGCGATTCCCCTTGATAGCCGTGGATCAGCGAGTATCCTCCCAAGTAGATAGCTTGAGTGTGAGTTGCCTGCCTTCGAGTCAAGCGAGAGCTTCTCAAGGTTCAGGCCACTACCGCCGCCCGGAGATATCCCAAGACTGGAATCAAAAGAATATCCGGCCTGATCAAAGTGGAGGAGCCTTTGCTCCATGCCAACCAGATCGACCGGCTCCGGGACTGAGCCGAACAAGCCCAACAGAAGAAGAAAGCTTGGATTCATATCAACTTCCTTATGCCAGCTGTACTGCTTGGTCGTGGAGAGGGTGGACATCGAACTGCCATACGGCGTCAACGAGGTCACTGTCATCAACCGGTGGACCTTGGAAGGCTGAGAACATGTCGTTCGCTTGCTTCAAAAGAATGTCAACAGCACTTGTGGAGTCGCCATTTTTCCACGATACAGAGGCTTCGGCTGTGTGAATGTTCCCGTAAGAATCCCTGCCACTGCCAGCCACGGAGGCGAGGCTGATGCTATCAATTCCAAGCTGCTCAACGCTGATCAGCTCACCTTCGTCAGAAATTCCGTCTTGATTAAGATCCCGCCATACCGCCAGGCTTGACCACGCATCATCCAGCTCGCTAATAATTCCATCCGCATTGCTATCAAGCTCCGCCAGCGCGACGAATCCGTCTTTAGATCTCGTCCCATCTCCCAATAGCGTATGCTCTCCAAATAGCTCGGAGCCATCCGATATCAATCCATCCCCGTTGCGATCCAATACAAGCAGCCCATCGTTTCCAGCTATCCAACCGGTCGCTTCCGAAACGCCGTCACCATCAAAATCGAAGGTGACGCCATTATCAATTGAAACTGTGGAGACGCCTCCTCCATCCAAGTCAATGGCGATTGGGGTTATGTATGCATCACCAATTGATTGAAGATTCTCGAGGACTCCATTTGGCGTATTCTGCAGCTCGACATTGACACTAGCCGCTTTCAGCGTCTCCTGAACAAAGTCGATGCAGTTATTCGATGCAAGATCGTACTCCGGCGGAGTCAACTCACCGTTTTTGTAGCCATTTATCGTTCGTAGAAGTGAATCGATGGACGCACGGAAGTTTGGGTTATTAGACGAAAATGTATGGCTTGACGCTCCGGGGTACATCTGCACGTCACCAAAGCTAATGTTGTCATGGGACGAGCCCCAGTCAGCGCCGGGGGAGAAACCGATGGAAGACCGCTGGTATCCGCTGGATGTAAAGTGCTCAACGCTCAGAAAAACGTGACCAGTGTGCGATACTTGGCCATCGGCGCGCACAGATCCAGCCGGAGCTGTCCACACGGTAAAGCTCTGCCTATGAAGATATCCAGGTGGAAATGCGGCCGGTCCCGTCATGGTCGAGCGATGCTGTTCTTGGATGGCCGTGTAGTAGTGCTGGGACATGAATTCTCCTTTTCTTTGTTTTTACTTCACTTTGTTTGAGGGCGAGTTCTTTCGCCCTCCCAACCAGTTCTAGCCCTATCAACGACGGGTTTGACCAGGTATCCAAAAAGTGTTCTCTCGCCGGACCGAACGAATATCTCAACCGGCATACCAATCTTCTGCTTCAGTTGTGATGGAGAGCCATCCATACGTACAGATATTTTGTAGTAGGGCTGTCCATTTTGTTGATCTATAATTCGATCGGCGGATATATTTGTTATGGTTCCGCGGCCACGAGGACTAGAATTTCGATCCACCGCAGTGAATCCAATGTCCACTCTGTCACCGACTTCGATGTCGGCAATCCTGTCTACCTGAAGCGCGCCTTCTGCGATAACTTCTGCAGTTGGCGATACAACCTCCATCATCCGTTGTCCTGCTTGGACGTATGCGCCTTCTGTATGAACGGATAGGCCTATGACGTAGCCACTCTCTGGTGACACGATCCGACTCGCAAGGACCCTCGATCGTGCGGCATCCAATGCCGCATTCAATGACTCCATTTCAGAAATCAGGTCAGCGAGCTCTGCGTAGCGCTCCGCGTCTCTAGATCGATCGATTCTCTCTATTTCTGCTGCAATCTTTTCCACTGAGGCTTCAGCTTGGCGGATACCGTTCCGCTCCCGCTCGAGCTCTGCCTGAATGGAAAAGTAGCTCCTCTGTAACTCTAGATACCGGTTGCGCGGGATCAACCCCTCTTCAGCCAGAATTCGCATGTTCTTCAACTGATCGCTGATCAGAGCTAGTTGCTTATCACGCATTCCTACAGCCTGACGGCCGGAGTTCACAAGCGACTTAGCGGACCTTAGATCGGCATGGAGAGACCTGGAATTCTGAAGCTCTGCCTCAGACCGGGCGACTCTAAGCTTGCTCTGGATTGAATCATCACTTTCGGAACGGTCAGTGACAAGATTTGATGATTCATGACTAATGCCAAGCTCAACTTCAAGACGGTCAATTTTTCCTACAACCAAATTCCGCCTAGCGCTTGCCGACTCAACCTCGGCCTTTGCGGCGGTACTATCTATTATTGCCAACAGCTGATTCTTCTCTACGTAGGCCCCGTCAACTACGTTCAGCGACACTATCCTGCCCGAAGTTAGTGCATCAACTAGCTTTCTGCTTCCGTTGGGAACAAGTGTGCCGGGGACAAGCACCCCCTCGGGAATAGGCGCTAAAGCTGCCCATAGCGAGAAGCCGCCAAACCCCAAGCCAAGCGTAATCAGGACCCTGAGATGCAGCCGGTTTGAACTCCGTCGCAGCCGTTGGGACACATGCTCAGATCCATCCTGTTCAGTCATGCTGCTGCGCCATCTTCTTTCTCTGAGATCAGGGACGGATTTTCTACAGCGCGAGCTCCGGTAGGATGCTCACGAGCCACCGTTTCGATCCGTTCTCCAATACGCTGAAGACGGCCATCCTTCATGACCAGGACTCTGCTACATACAGGTAGAAGTGACTTCCGATGCGTGCTAACCACCACAGTCGCGCCTGCTGTCTTGAGTGTAGTTATACAGTTCAGAAGTGCGAGATCCCCCTGCTCATCCAGATTGGCATTCGGCTCATCAAGCAGAACGAGATCTGGCGAGCCATACACCGCCCGTGCCAGTGCGACCCTCTGCCTTTGGCCTGCAGACAGGTTGATCCCGGCGGGCCCAACGTCCGTATGCAGCCCATCGGGGAGGGAGCAAATCAGCTCTTCAAGCGCCGCAAGTCGTATGGCCTCATCCAACTTATCCGCGGTGTGCTCAGGACTGAACCTTGAAATATTCTGCAGTATCGATCCGGAGAGAAGCTCTATGTTCTGATGGAGGTAGCCAATTCGTCCGCCTTTCATCTGCCACATAGGGAGAGGTAAGCCGTCAAAGCTAACTGCTCCTGCGGAAAGAGGTAGTACGCCGGCAAGCGCTTGAAGAAGCGTCGACTTCCCACTGCCCGACACTCCAATGACTGCTAGTACCTCGCCCTTGGCCAACGTGAAATCGATGTTGCGAAGGGCCGGATTGGCGTACTTCCAAGTAGCAGGAGATGCTGATCCAATGCTGCATGTCAGGCCGCTCATTCCAGCCTGTGGATCCAGCGGCATACTGACATCGGGCTCGCTATTGAGTAGCGTCTTCATTGCTCGCCAGGAGCCATAGGCTGCAGTGATATCCCGCCATGAAGACGTAATTTGATCGATTGGCGTCAAAGCCCTGCCAAGGATTATCGACGATGCGATCATCATGCCGGCAGATATCCTGCCCTCGACAACTAATGCCGCGCCTACACCTAGCGCTGCTGACTGAAGCGCGAGGCGAGTTGCCTTTGATGTCGCAGCAAATCGTGCGTTGGTCAGTCCTGCAAGGACGTGATGCCAAAGTAGCGCGTTGCGTTCCTGCGTCCATCGCCCTTCGACAGCCTTTTGCATGTTCATTGCCACCACTGAACTTCTTGAATTCAAAGAGTCATTCAGCATTGCTGTAGCACGCTGCCGAAGAGGGCGGGCCTTGATCGACTCCGATCTGGCCGATCTACCGCTCCACATCGCTAGCAAGATCACGCATAGGACACCCGCCGACGCTAGGTATCCCATCACTGAGTCAATCCAGAACAGGACCACTACAAAAAGAGGTGTCCAAGGCAGATCCAGAAGTGGCATCGGCTTTCCCGTTGCAACGAAGCCACAAACCCGCTCGAGATCCCTGAAGGCTTCGGTGGGCACATACGGCCCTCCCCCCTCTCTGCTGAACGCCCATGAGTGAACCTTGGACGACAGCAGTAGCTCGAGCCTTGCCCCCAAGTGCACCATGATCTGGCTTCTGAGGGCATCAACTACGCCCCCTAGCGCTAGCAGGAATCCTGCAATCAGCGATATCAGTCCAAGTGCGTACAAAGTGCCCGAAGGTAGTACGCGATCGTACACTTGGAGCATATAGAGCGGTGACGTAAGCGCCAAAACATTGCTCACGATGCTGAGAGCAGTTAGTCGCAGGATTTCGTCCTTGGGCACACCCACATCTAATTCCTTTCAATGCTCTGCTCGGACCTTTCTATGGCCCTTAATCATTCAGCACCGCTTCCGAAAGGCCCGAGCCCCGCTGGCCAAGGAGTGACTTCCTATGGGGCTAGAGGACACTTACAGAGGCAGCGACCGCATGTCTTCCTTAGATGAGCGGTCCAGTGGATGACTTTAGGTGCACGCGTTGATGCGCAACACGCGATGCAGAATCTGTGCCGACGCGACAGTTCGAAGACGAGTGGATGGCGTAGCGGCGACTGATATATAGGTCATGAGGCAAGCAATTCTGCGGTTGGCCAATTCATAGATGGTTGACGCGATGCGTCACTGGATTGGCTTGCTGGGACGATAGCCCCACGGCTTGCGACGCGCACTATAGATTTATGCTTCAGATGGGTCAAGGGATTACTGCGCTTCTCCCTCTCCCTGCAGCGGCGCCGCGTGTTTGGTGAAAGCGCGCGATCTTCCTACCGATGATGACGCCGCGTTCCGCCCATCTAGGAGAGCTGACATCAAGCATGAGCTTCCTTACGATCTCTTGTTGAAGAGGTGAGCAAAGATGATCGCCGCTGACGACTGATGCAGTTGCGGATCAGGCGCGAGTCGCCTTCCAGTTCAACGACAGGATGGAGACTGCAGAATTCTGCGAGGATGGGAGCGAGCAGCCCGTATCTTTCGTTTGGGGTGCTCTGATCTGGCTCCCCGTCCGTGGATAGCAGGACATCGAGCAGCGGCTTTGAATGCTCGTAAAGCAGCCACCTGGCTCCGGTCATGCCCTGGTGGCGGGTGCTGAGCTCCAGCAGAGGATGCTTCTTCGGTAGGCCAGTCCACTCCGCCGGCGCATCCGCTTTCGGCCATCAGCGGACATTGGTTATGATCTTACCAGCCTCATTCTCTATGGATTGGCGGCGGGCATATGCACCGATGGCTCCGGTACGGCAATTGCCCGCGGCGACCTCAGTGAACCGGTATCCAGGTCGTAGCGGAACACTTCCTCCTCGTTGTCGGTCCTAACCACGACGCGACCGATGGCCAAGTTCTTGTCCACGGTCAGCGTTACCGCTTCAAGGTCCAGGAATGCCACGGTCGATCAGGTGTCGAAGCCACCTTCGTCCAGGGGACGGATCAGGCACGCGCGATCTCCCGGCCGCCCCAACTGCAGCTAGCCCTTCTTGGTGATGGTATGGGCATACAGCCGCTGGCCATCCGGGTCCGATCGTGATGGCGGTCTCGCCCTTTGCGTAATCCCTCGCGGGGCGGTCCAGCCCCTTGATTCCCATACGATTGAACGTGAGCAACCCGCGGTCGTCCAGATAGTTGTGGCCGATCTTGGTGCCGCTGTTGGCGGGCCAACGAAGGTGCATGTGGACGTGCGGCGGGTCATCGCGGTGACCGTGCGGATTGTTGCCGAACGTGAGGTCATTCGTTTTGCTAATCCCCTCCACAAATCGCAGCTCAGCAACCATGCCGGCGCGCTACCTTCGCCAATCAACAGATTTGCGATGTTGGGTACGCGCTGCACTGGAACGGCAGTGAACATCACCCAACGCTCAGGCCTGTACCGCCGTTGCCATACAGCGTGGCCCAACAGCGCTCAAGCGCCCCCCTACTCTGGCTCGACCAGGTCGGTGGAGAGCGCTCATTCCCCCAGAGCATTAATCCGCTCCCGTAAGCGCTTCAAAGCGATCTTCAATCCATCGTCTTCTGCAGGATAGGGAGACCCGAAAAGGGGGACTTCGACCCACAGGTGTTCCTGTCCAGGATGCACGTAGGGTCCATGGTCATCCAGCAACAACGCCGCCCCCGGTACCGCGGACACGAAACTTAGGTCCTTCGTCTTGCCAGACCAATCGACATACCGAAGCAGCGCGAACCAGCCTGGCGCACTGCCCTCATCTGTCAGCAAAGAGGCAATGCTCCTGAAGCGGCCTTCAGGCACCGTGGTGAAAACCACCAGTTCATCGAACGACAATCGCGCGTCTTCCAGGAACTGGTAGAGACCAGGTCTGGGGATCTGACTGATGGCATTGGAGATGAGCGTACCTTCAAGGTCCAAAGCCAAGATGCTCGGCTTCATGAGGTGCCTCCTCTCGGCGCATACGCCCACCTTGCGCCTTCCGCGCGGGAGTGTCTATCGTGTGAGCCTAGTGGTACGCCCGCACCGTGACCCTACTGCTGCAGTGTAGGCCGGCGAGCAATCACGGGCAGTTTCATTTACCAGCCTGTGACGTCCAGGCCGGGGCATACGGTCGCGGCTCGTGGGATCCCGATGGGTATGCTCGTGGCATGCAGAATCAGTCCATCTCGAAGCGCGCTTCATCCATTCGACAAGGTCAGGGATGAAATTATCGGAACGATCGATGGGCTCTACTCTGGAACGGGCGGGAATGCGTGACGATCCAGAGGATCCTCGGCGGATCCAGAGTCGTGGTCGATATGGGGAAGATGTGGGAGGTAGAAGAGTATGTGGCCAGCAGCCCAGAAGAGGGCAAAGACCAAGTCGAGCGCAAGGCAGCGACAGTTTTGATGCCAGGTGTCCCTCTCGACCAAGCGATCGTGTGGCTGGCCGGCGAGCAGGCTTTACCTGATCTTCCGGAGCGTTCAGGCTTGCCTCAAGGCTTCCGATGGATCAAGTCGGCTCCCGCGGCAAAGCGAGCGACGATCGTCGCGTACGGAGAGCAATGCGTGGCCGCACTACTCGAGCGGAGCCGAACCGAGCCGGTTCGCGCGTTTTTGGCGCTCCACCGTCAATGTATCTCAGGAACTCCCCACGTGCGCGACTGCACGAGCTGGAATTCGGGAAAGCGCGGAGTAGAGATGTGGATCAGCCGCCACCAAGGCCGCATTGTGCGGAAGATCCAGTAGGCTAACCGACTACAGGATGCCGCCAGTTCGGCGCGTTGGCTGGCCCTGCCCCCACGGCATCACTTATCCGCCACTACAACTGCCTCATAACCAAGGCATATCGCGCGGCACGCTCAAGTGAGCCGATTCCTCGTCCGGCGCAGATGGAACCATCTTTGGTTGCGGATCCGCTAAGTCTCCGCTCGCGTATGTGCCCATCTTGACGCGACATCCTGAAGCGCTGCGGGACAAGGTATCGCCTCATTCTTGGAGACGACATGCCATCGCTCGCCGCGCTTCTCGGGCCACCATTTTCTGGCCCTAATGGATCGCAACGGTATCTGAAGAGCAATAGAAAGGACGCTTTCCAGGTCTTCGACCGCCGCCGAGTTCCCATCAGCCTCTATTACTTTCAGCAGCGCCCGTAAGCGGCGAACTGGCTTGGGTTCTGTGGCTTCACGAGCGGGGCGCGGCGGCAGCGCAATGTTGTGGCCCAGCGTCTCTCGTGCGAAGCGTAGCACCGAGCTGAGATTGGCCCTCGTTCCTGGCACCATCGTCAGGTGTCGCTCGAGGGATTGCTGATTCAGTTCAAGCAGGGATCTGGCACCTGCTGAGCGCATGAGACCTGCGGCTGCCGATAAGTACAGCCTGCGAGTCCGCACCGGCCGCTCAGATTTGATGAGCCATAGGTTGTACTGAAACAGGTCATCGCTCCACCTTGCAGACTGTGCTTGTTCAAGGATCTCATCTACTCGGGCGTTCTCAACGTGCTCCTGCTTGTCTTCCTCGGTGATCTCAATGCCCAGTACATCGCAGGTGTAACGAAAGGCTAACTGGTGGCGACGCAGACCAGCCACTGTGAAGTTATCCAACAGCGACTGCGGAAGCACGTGTTCCTGCGCAGAGAAGCGCTCATCTAAACTAGAAAAGAATGGAAGGTGCGAGCACAGGACCCTTGTGTAAACCCACTACGTTGTTCAGCGGCACTCTGGAGATAGGTGGCTGGCCGCCGATCGCCATATGGGGACGGTGCCAGTTGTAGTGGTGCAGCCATTGGTTCAGAACGGAATTGCGCTGGTCCGAGGATGCGTACTCGCAGGCGTAGGCCCACTCGCGCAGGCTGGTCTGGATGAAGCGCTCGGCTTTGCCATTGGTCCGCGGCGTGTAGGGCTTGGTTCTGATGTGCTTGATTCCAAGGGATTTGAGCAGCTTGGCAAAGGCGGTGGAGCGATAGCAGGCACCGTTGTCGGTCAGGATCCGCTTGAAGGTGATTCCCAGGCTGGCGTAGTACTCCAGAGCGCCCAGCAACGCCTGGCAGGCGGTTTCGCCCTGTTCGTTGGGGTGGACGCTGCTGAAGGCCACTCGGGAGTGATCGTCGATGGCCACGTGGACGTAGCCCCAGCCACCGCCCGCGGCGTTTCCCCGGCGTTTGGCATCGGTTCTGTGCCCTGGCCGCTGGAAGTTGCCCAGCTTCTTGATGTCCAGGTGCAGCAGCCCTCCTGGCTGATCATATTCGTATCGGATGACCTCCTTGGGCGGATCAAGCTGACACAGCCGATTGAGGCCGTGGGCGCGCATCAGCCTTGAAATCGTACTGTGGCCGACCCCCAGTGCCTTGGAGATGGTCAGGTAGGTCTGCCGCTTACGGCGGCGTTCCTTGATCTGCTCGACCACCAGCTCCGGTGTGGCGTGCGGCGTCTGGTGAGGCTTTGAGCTGCGGTTCTCCAAGCCCGATGGCCCCAACTCCCGGAATCGGCCCAGCCATTTGTAAGCCGTACGCACGCTGACGCCACACGCCTGAGCTGCTTCTTCCGGGCGCAGGCCCTCGTGAAGAATGCGGTGAACAAGAAGTGCTCGACTATGGACGGTCAAACGGGCATTTTTATGGTGGTTCATCCGGGCTCTTTGGGGTCTGGAAAGGTGTGGTAACCGCCATTTTCCAAAGATGTCCCGGATGAACAACCTACAGAGAGATCACAGTTAGTCGACTCGCGCGCGAAGCGCGGTTTTCTGAGGAGCCGATGAGTAGAGCAGTCGACTGACAGTCGACTCTACCAAGAGCAGGTCATGGCAGCGGATGGGTCAATGCCAGAGCAGGTCACGGCAGCGGGCAACCAAAGCGGGTCATGGTCGCCCGGCGACGCCAAGGGCGTCTCCCCGCACATCACGCCGCGGAATCCACGCGCCCACGTCTCGCCAGCAACGCCACCCGACGGCTGACCAGCGCGTGCAGCTCCGCCAGCTCCGACGCCCGGTCAGCCGTCATGTTCCCGCCGAACAACACCCGCGACAACGCCGCCTCGTCGCTGTCGTGCGGGTGCTGCCACCGGTCCCGGTACACCTTCTGGCACACCAGCCAGGCCAGCCGCAGCCCCCCACCGGGCAACGGGCGGACCACACGCTCGTAGACGTGCCAGAACTGGTACTCGGCCTGCAGGTCGATCACAGGCGCCACGGACAGCGCCTGCCGGGGCCGTCCCGGGCTCCGGATGTCGAACAACGGTGATCGCGGGTTGAACTGAGCCATGCCGACAGCATGACCCAGCAACATTGTGGGAACCTTGCGTCGCCGCCAGAAAATCCCTGTTGATTGCGCAAGGCGGGTTTGTGGGCGGATCTGGGCACCTGCCTGGGGACCGCCAGGTGCATCCACGCATGGCGTGGATCTACTTAGAACGCCATCGAGGTGCTGAACATCAGCTGCCGGGGGGCGCTGCGCTGCAGGGTCTGGTAATCCCCCGAGAACGACGAGCCGGCGATGGTGGCGGTGCCGATGTTGTGGCGGTTGAACAGGTTGCTCACGTCCAGCCGCAGCTCCAGGCCGGGCACGGCGCTGTCCGCACCGAAGCGGTAGGCGGCATAGGTGTTGACCTGCCAGAAGGTCGGCACGCGGATGTCGTTCTCGTAGGTGAAGGGCTGGCGCAGGTAGGAGGTGCTGGTGGCACCGAAGCGCCAGTCACCGAAGTGGGCGGACAGGTCGCTGACCAGCGAGATCTGCGGGTAGCCCGGCTGGGCATTGCTCTTGATCGGATACACCGTATCGCCCACCACGAAATCGCTGTCGTAGTACGAACGGGCCACGGCCACGCCCTGGTAGAACTGCAGATGGTCGGTCAGGTCGGCGGTGATGCCGAGGTCGGCGCCGATCACGTGCATCTTCGGCATCAGCCGCACCGTGTTGATCTGCGCGAACTGGGTACCAATGGCCGCCGACAGCAGGCGGTTGCGGATGTCGTTGTAGAACACGTCACCGGTGATCGTCAGCCGGTCGAAGCGATGCGACGCGCCGACGGTCAGATTCCAGTTCTTCTCCGGGCGCAGCGTGCCGGCCACGCGGTCGAACTCTTCCTGGTCGGTGATGGTCCACGCCGAGGCGGTGTAGCCGATGTTGCCGCGCTGCGCCACGCGATAGCCGTTCATGGTATTGGCCAAGTCGATGAAGGCGTCGGTGGATTCGGTCGGGCTCCAGAACAGCGAGACGTGCGGCAGGAAGTTGCTCTTCGCGCGCAGCGTGCCGTTCACCGGGCGATCCTTGGCATCACCCAGGCCGCCACCGCTGGTGCGGAAGTCCACGGCCTTGAAGCCGACACCCAGCTTCAGCGTGTCGTTCAACACGATGTCGTCCTGCAGGTAGAACTGGCGCGAGCGGGTCACCCAGCTCGATGCGTTGTCGGTCTTGAACGCGGGGCCATACACATCGAACGGACCGGTGGCCTTCAGCGGCGGGCCCTCGCCAAGCAGCGGCTGCTGGTACCACTCGGTCTTGGCCGCGGCCTTGCTCTTCTCCTGCCAGAAACCGGCAGTGAAGGTGTGCGCGCCGGTCTCAAACTGCAGGTTGAGCATGCCACCCAGCCGATTCACACGCGGCGTCTGCACCTGTTCGGAGAACGGTGCGTCGTTGGGCGACGGCACGGTCGGGTCGGTCAGCGTGGCCTGGGTGTGGCTGTTGGCGTTGTACAGCTGCACGTTGCCGCTCAGCGCCGGGGTGATCTGGAAGCGATGGTTGATCGAGGACACGCGGTCGCGGGTGATCTGGCCAGTGTCGTACGGGATAAGTTCGGACAGCTCACCGCAGGTGTAGGCGCCGCAGGATTTGTCCGCATTCTCCGGCGAGGCCACGTACCAGGCCCACGCGTAATCCGGATAGAAGATGTCGGCCTTCCAGCCCAGCTTGCGGATCATGTCGAAGGAAATGTTGTTGTAGCCCCAGACCTTGGCCTTGCTGTCAGACAGGAACACGGTGAAGTCGCCCCAGGCGACGTCCTGCTGCAGCTTCAGGTCGCCGCGCAGGAAGTTCTGGGTGCCCTCGCCCTGGTACTTGTCGGCGGACACGCGCTGCAGGTCGACCAGCACTTTCGGGCCATGCTCGCCGAGCTGGCCGCTCTGCCCGGACACGGTGGTGACCAGCGTGTTGTTGCTGCCCACGCCCTGCTTCACGCGCAGGCTGGGCGTGTCCTGCAGCTCGCGCAGGCGGTATTCCAGGCTGCCGCCGTTGACGCTGCTGGAGAACACACTGACCGGTGCCCCACCGGGACTGACCGTGATCGCGCCGATGCCATCGGGCACGCCCACGTTCACCACGCTGGTGCCGGTGAGCGAGAGGAAGCCGTTGTCGTTCAGTGGCACGCCTTCGAAGGTGATGCCCATTTCGTTCATGCGGAAGCCGCGCACGAACAGGCTGGTGGCCGAGATATCCAGGCCAAGCCCGTCGGTAGCGGTGTAGCTGGCGCCCGGCACCTGCTTCAGCATGGCCAGGCCGTTGTTGCCGGTGACCATCGCGTCGAGGTCTTCGGCCTTGATGATGTAGCGGTTCGGACCGATCACCTGGGTGGGCGCAACGGCGGCGCCGCGCGGCGTGGCGATGACCTGCAGCGCGTTCAAGGTGGTGGGGGTGTCATGCGCGGCATCGTGCGTTTCTGCGGCGTACGCAGGTGCGGTGATGGCCGTGATGATGGCCAGGGCGAGGCGCGTCGTGGGTGGGGTGTTCATCGGCAGATCCAGGTGCAGGGAGAGAGCGGCGCAGGCACACGCCCAGCGCGTTGCAGCACCGGTGTCGGCGCCCTGGCTGGCGATGCGATTGCGTTGAAGGAGTGACGGCGCGGTGCGCGCCGGTCAGCAGACGAGGACGATCATCTGCTGCGGGATTCGATGGGGTGATTTCGACGTGCGAAATTCTTGCATCGCACTGCCGCATTCGCCATTGCGCGGTGGTACAGCGCGGATGGCGATGGGGATGGGTGGGTTATACGTGGGTATAGCCTGGGTCGGCGCATACGGTGCGCGTGTGCCAACCAAGGTTGGCACCTACCGAGGCGGACGGGACCCGGTAGAGGCCGACCTTGGTCGGCGCATACGGTGTGCGTGTGCCAACCAAGGTTGGCACCTACCAGGGCGGATGGGACATGGTAGAGGCCGACCTTGGTCGGCGCATACGGTGTGCGTGCGCCAACCAAGGTTGGCACCTACCGGGGCGTAGGGGCGCGCGGTTACTGCAGGACGAAACGCTCAATGGCGCGCGCCACGCCTTCGTCTGCATTGCTGGTGGTCTCGAACCGCGCCACCGCCTTCACCGCGTTGATGGCATTGCCCATCGCCACGCTGGTACCGGCGTACTGCAGCATGGTCAGGTCATTCTCCTGGTCACCGATGGCCATCACGTTGGCGCGGTCGATGCCCAAGTGCTCGGCCAGCTTCTGCAGGCTTGGGCCCTTGCCGGCGCGGTGGTCGAACACTTCCAGGAAGAACGGTGCGCTCTTCAGCACCGCGAAGCGCTCGGTCAGTTCGCTGGGCAAACGCGCGATGGCGGCATCCAGCACGTCGGGCGCGTCGATCATCATCAGCTTGATGAAGGACATCGACGGGTCCATGTCTTCCACGCGGCGATAGGACAGCGGCATCCGCGAGAGATGCGAGTCGGCCACGGTGTAGTAGCTGATGTCCTGGTTGGGCGTATACATGCGCCGGCTGTCCAGCGCCTGGAAGTGCACGCCCAGGTCGCGGGCCACCTGCTCGCAGAACAGGAAGTCGTCGAAGCTGAGCGGATACTCGACCACCGTTTCGCGCGTACCGATACGCTGCACCAGGCCGCCATTGCAGGCGATGCAGTAGTCGTCGTCGCCGGTGATGCCCAGCTCGTGCAGGAACGGTGCCAGGCCCGGAACCGGGCGGCCACTGGTCAGCACGATGTGCACGCCCAGCGCGCGCGCCTGCGCGATCGCCTGCTTGGCCCGCGCGGTGAGCGTGTGGGTGGGATCCAGCAGGGTGCCATCCATATCGATGGCGACCAGTTCGATGGTCGATTGCCTGCGGCCCATGTCCATTGCGTTCAACTCGTGCGGGGCACGCCAGTTTAACCCCTCATGCCCGGTTCACCTCTTTGCCCACGTTGGCCGGGATACTGCGGGAGCCTGTGCGTCCCCCCACCGCAGGACGGCCCCTTGACCGCCCTTCCCTGGAGAACCTTGCGACGCATGACCTACCGAGCCCCCGAAACCAATGACAGCGCGCCCCTGGCCGAGCAGATCGAGCAGATGATCGACGAGCTGCCCGGTGAGCAGGTCAGTATCGGCACCCTGCTCAGCGCGCTGGGCGATGAAGGCCTGCTGCTGATCGTGATCCTGCTCTCGGCCATCTTCATCATTCCGGTGTCGATTCCCGGGCTGAGTACGGTGTTTGGTGCTTCGATCCTGCTGATCGGCCTGAGCCGCGTGCGCAACCGCCCGCTGTGGGTGCCGCAGAAACTGGCGCGCCGCGAGATCGCCACCGACAAGCTGAAGGCCAACCTGGGCCGTGCGCTGAAGTGGGTGCACCGCATGGAGCGGTTGTCGCGGCCGATGCGGCTGGCAGTGATGGTGCGCTCGAAGAAAATGATGCGCCTGAACAACCTGATGCTGGTGTTCGCGACCCTGCTGCTGATGGCGCCGGCCGGGCCGATTCCGTTCAGCAATACCTTGCCGGCGCTGGCGCTGATGTCCTTTGCGATCGGCTTCATCCAGCGCGATGGTGCCGCGGTGGCGGCCGGTTACGGTTTCGTGGTGGCTACGGTGGTGTATTTCGGCGTGCTGCTGGGTGGCGTGGGGTTTGCTGCCGAGTCTGTGTTCAGCGGGTTGCGCGCTGCGCCTTCGGAAATGTAGAGCCGGGCCCAGGCTCGGCGGCTTATGGCTTTTTGTAGAGTCGAGCCATGCTCGACTGCTGCTGGCAAAAGCAGTCGAGCATGGCTCGACTCTACAAGGGCCAGATCCAACGCAGTCGAGCGTGGCTCGACGCTACAGAACTACTTGGCTGACACCCGCCACACCACGTCGCCCACGTCATCGGCGACCAGCAATGCACCCTCGGCATCCATGGCCATGCCCACTGGCGCGCCCATCAGCGTCTTCTCGTCCTTCGAGGCGAAACCACTGACCACGGTCTGCGGTCGCCCGGTCGGCTTACCGTCCTTGAACGGTACGTAGACCACTTCGTAGCCGCTCAGCGGCGAACGATCCCAGCTGCCGTGTTCGCCGATGAAGGCGCCGCCGTGGTACTGCGCCGGCAGTGCCTGGCCGGTGTAGAACAGCAGGCCCAGCGGTGCCACGTGCGAGCCGATGGCGTAGTCCGGCGTGATGGCTTTCGCCACCAGGTCCGGCCGCTGCGGCTGCACACGCTCGTCCACGTGCTGGCCGTAGTAGCTGTAGGGCCACCCGTAGAAGCCATCTTCCTTCACCGAGGTGAGGTAATCGGGCACCAGATCCGCACCGATTTCATCGCGTTCGTTCGCCACGGCCCACAGCGTGCCGGTGCTCGGCTCCCAGTCCAGTCCGGTCGGGTTGCGGATGCCCGACGCAAAGATGCGGCTGCCACGGGTGGCCACGTCCACTTCCAGCACCACCGCACGGCGGTACTCGACGGCCAGGCCGTTCTCGGTGATGTTGCTGTTGGAACCCACGCCCACATACAGCTTGCTGCCATCACGGCTGGCCAGCAGTTCCTTGGTCCAGTGGTGGTTGATGGTGCTGGGCAGGTCGGTGAACTCGCGGCCCTTGTCGGACATGCGGGTTTCACCAGGCACGTAGTGATACTGCATGATGTTGCCGGTGTTGGCCACGTACAGCGTGTCGCCGATCAGCTGGATGCCGAAGGGCGAATGCAGGCCTTCGATATAGACGTGCTGGGTCCAGGTGTTCGTTCCCGGCGTGCGGCGCAGCAGGGTGACCCGGTTGCCGCCCTTGCCGGCCTTGCCCGAGCGCGCTTTGACCTTGCCGGCGATCCACTGCTTGGGCGTGGTGACCGGTTCTTCGCCGGGGCCATTGCCCTCCACCACCAGCACATCGCCGTTGGGCAGGGTCAACAATCGCCGCGGATGCAGCAGGTTGGCGGCGATGCGTTCGATCTTCAGGCCTTCGGCCACGGTGGGTGACTGCCCATCGGCCCAACCCACGCCACGAGGCACCTGCATCGGCGGCATCAGGAAGTTCTTAGGTGCTGGCAACGGCGGCTTCGCACCGGATTGGTCGGTGGGGTGGTATTCGGCCTTGCCGGCACAGGCCGACAGCATCACGGCCAGCGCCAGGGCGCCCACGGTAGGCAGGATGTGCTTAGCCATGACGACCTCCCTGCAGCACCGGCGGCTGCAGTGACAGCAGGATCAGGCCCAGTGCGATCAGGGCCACGGTCAGCGCCGACAGGATCGTGCCCGGCACCGCGACGGCATAGGCATCGCGGCTGTGCACGAAGGCGTTCCAGATGGCCAGCACCACCGCGACCAGGTTGAGGAAGAAGTCGATACGGTCGATGCGGGTGGCGGTACCGTTGTGGCGCCAGACCGCGAACAGGTTGATCAGGCGCGGAATGATGGCGATCAACAAGCCGAAGGTGATCAGCCAGGCAGCGGCCTTTCCCCACATCACCTCGGCGCTGTTGAGATAGATCGCGTCGAAGATCAGCGCGCCGACGAAGAAGCCGAAGGGTATCGGGTTCAACAGGCTGAACAGCGTGGTGCCGAGGCCGCGATGGGCCTGGGCCAGAGGGTTGACCATCATCGTGCTCCGATGCGGAAGGGTGCACGCGCTGTAGTAGCACAGCCGGATGTGAGGGCGTGCGATGACACCGGGTAGATCCACGCCATGCGTGTATACGCGTGCCAACCAAGGTGGGCACCTACCAGATGCGGGCCGCTGCAGTCGTCATTACCCCACGGCATAAGTGTTTGTGACGCAATCGGCACATCTGCAGATTGGGAGTGTGAAGAGGTAGGGGGTTGTTCGTTGTGTCGCGTTTGGCTCGTTGCGATGGGGCAGTTCCGCCCCGCCGTCCTGCCATGCCGATTCACAACAGAAGGATTCGTGTATGAAGCGACACACGCAACGCTCCGCGCCACCGCGCTCCGCGCGCCTGGCCCTTGCCACTGCCCTGGTGCTGGGCAGCCTGGCCGCCACCGCCCAGGCCCAGCAGGCCGATCCACTGGCCGGGCGCCAGTGGCATCTGCTCAACACCGGACAGGCCGTACTGGGCGATACCCTGCCGGTGGCTGGCAACGATCTGAACGTGGATGGCCTGTTCCGCAATGGCATCCGTGGCCAAGGCGTCACCATCGCCATCGTCGATGACGGCCTGCAGATCGCACACCCGGACCTGGCCGCCAACGTTGCGGCGGTCGCCGGCAAGAACTTCGCCAACCAGAGCAACAACCCTTCACCGTCCAATCCGGACCGCGACAATCACGGCACCATGGTCGGCGGCATCGCCGGTGCAGTAGGTGCCAACAATCTGGGCGTGCGCGGCGTGGCCTCGGCGGCCACCCTGAAGGGCTTCAACTTCCTGGCGTCCAATGCCCAGGGCAATTCGAATTCCAACATCGAGTACTCGTGGTGGGACGGCGCCGAAGTGGCCGACGTGGGGGTCTTCAACAACAGCTGGGGCTCCAGCCCGGGCAACCCCAACCTGCCGCTGGCCTACAGCCAGAACGACATCGCCGCCTATGAGCAGGCCATGTCCGGCACCCGTGGCGGCCGCGGTGGCATCTACGTGAAGGCCGCAGGCAACAACCACAACAACGGCGCACGCTCGGATGGCACCGACATCTGCTCGGCAGACACCAAGAACCGCAACACGGGTTGCATTCCGGCCGGTCGCGACCCGCGTAACAACCTGTTCAACGTGATCACCGTTGCCGCCGTGCGCGCCGATGGCGTGCGCTCGTCCTACTCGTCCACCGGCTCGGCGCTGTGGGTGTCCGGCTTCGGCGGTGAGAATGGTTGGCAGCGGCAGGTCGTGCCGGGGCAGCTGGCGATCCGCTACGATCCGGCCATCCTCACCACCGATGTCATCGGCTGCGCGCAGGGAAGCAACAAGAACACGAGCCTGCGCAACACTTTGGACGGCGACCAGTCTGCCATCGACAGCACCTGCAACTACACCGGCAAGATGAACGGCACCTCGGCGGCCACGCCGATGGTGTCGGGCGTGGCGGCGCTGCTGCTGGAGACCAACCCGAACCTGTCCTACCGCGATGTGAAGTACATCCTGGCCACCACCGCCACCCGCACCGATCCGAACCGGGCAGCGGTGACCCACTCCGACGGCCGCGTGCTGGTGCCGGGCTGGACGGTGAATGCCGCCGGCCGTGCCTACAGCAACTGGTACGGTTTCGGTGTGGTCAACGCGGCACGCGCGGTACAGGTCGCAGAAGACTTCCAGCCGCTGGGTGCACTGGTGGATAGTGGCTGGCGCAACACGACGCGTACCGTGGCCATCGGCAATACCTCGGCGGCCGCGGCGCGCCTGACCTTCCAGCTCGCCAACGGTGCGCGCAACATCGAGAGCGTGCAGCTCGGCTTCCGCGTCAACCACAGCAACACCCGCCAGCTGCAGTTCGTGCTGATCTCGCCCAGTGGCACCCGCAGCGTGGTGCAACCGGCATTCACCGCCATCGGCTCTGGCCTCAATGGCGTCCAGCGCAACTTCACCAACTGGGACCTGCTGTCCAGCAATGCCTTCCTGGATGAGAACGCCACGGGCACCTGGACACTGGAAGTCACCGACCTGGGGCAGGCCGCGAACGCTGCATCGCGTGGCAACCTCGAATTCTTCAAGATCCGCGTTCTGGGGCACTGATGATGAAGACGACCATTCTGTTGAGCACCCTCGCCCTCGCGGCGATGACCACCACCGCCTGGGCACAGAGCTCGGGCCAGACACCTCCGGCGAAGACCTTGTCGACCGTAGACACGCAGCAGTTGAAGGCGGAGGCCACTGGCCGTTCGTTCAATGTGGGCGGCTCGCGCTTCCAGCTGGCACCGTCGGCAACCGTGCAGCAGGCCAGCGGCGGCCAGTTCCGGATCACCACCGGGGCTGATGCCAGCGCGGCGGCCGTCGGCACCCGCAGCAAGCGGTCCACGGATGCGTCTACCGGTGTGGCCGCACGTGCGGATGCCGGTGCCAGCAAGTTTGCGGCCGCTGTCTCCAACGATGGCGCGCCGGTCGTGGCGACCTCGCGGGTCAAGGTGTTCTTCACCGATGCGGCTTCGGCGCAGCGTGCGGCCACCGCCACCGGCGGCACCGTGGTGAAGGTATCCAAGGCCTCGGGCCGCGCGATTGTGGAGTATCCGTCGGTGAACGCGGCACTGGATGCGACCACCAAGCTGCTGTCGACCGCCGGCATCAAGGCGGCCGAGCCGGACGTGGTGCAGTGGGAAGAAACCAAGTAAGGCGTTGAGTGGTGCCCCCGGCCGGTTGGCTCTCCTGGCCGGCCGGGGGATTGGTGTGGGGGGGTGTGCCGACCAACGGTCGGCACCCACGTGTCGACCAAGGTCGACACCTACCGGGGCAGCGGGCGCGACGAACAGGCGGCATCAGCCGGGCATGGCCCAGGATTACCGGGCGGCGAGCGTGTCGCCTTGCTTGAGGTGGCAGCTGGCCAGCGGGCCGTTGCCGGCGGCCGGATGGCCAGGCTCGAGCAGCAGGCGCTGCACGTCCGAGAACAGCTTGTCCACCGGCATGCCGTAGGGCGCGAACAGGCGCAGACGGCCTTGGCGATCAAACACGTAGCCGCCGGCGATATGGCTCATGGTGTAGGTGTCCGGCACCGGGCCGGGTTCCTTTTCGTAGAACGCCTTGAAGTCGCTGGCCATCGCGGCCAGTTGCGCTTCGTTGCCGACCAGTGCGATCGCCTTGGGGTCGAAGGCTTCCACGTAGGTGCGCGCAACCTCCGGCGTATCACGCGCTGGGTCGACACTGACGAACACTACCTGCAACTGGTCGGCATCCTTGCCCATCAGGTGCTTGACCTGGCTGAGCTCGACCATGGTGGTCGGGCACACGTCCGGGCAGCTGGTGAAGCCGAAGAACAGGTAGGTCACCTGCCCCTGCAGGTCCTTCGGCCCACGCACGGTGCCGTGGCTGTCGGGCATCGACCACTGCTGGCCGAGTTCTTCGCAGGCGATGTCCTTGGAATAGAAGTCCATGCGCGACTGCGCACTGCAGCCGGCCAGCAGGCCGATGGCCAGGCCTGCCAGCAGCGGCAGGCGGAAACGGGGAGAGAACAACGAACGGGCAACAGCAGCAGAGCGCTTCACGGGTACCACCAACGCAGACGCGGGCGGGGTCTCGGTCAGGCCTGCCCGTGGGGGAAAGAGGACGGAGGTGCCGGGGTGATCGCGCGGTCCATGCCGATCACCCCGGCCACGGTCAGTTGATCATCATGTGGTAGTGCATGCTCCAGATGATCCAGACCGACAGTGCGACGACGATGAACAGGATCACCAGGGTGAACACGAAGCTGGCCAGGTTCCAGCCACCTTCGGACTTACGGTCCATGTGCAGGAAATAGACCAGCTGCACCAGGATCTGCGCCACCGCGAAGCCGACCAGCAGGAACAGCGTGAGCGGCCGCGACAGCACCGGGTTCATCACCAGCGCGAACGGCACCACGGTCAGCAGCGCGCACAGCACGAAGCCGATCAGGTAGGACTTGGTGGAGCCGTGCGCATTGCCGGCGCGCGAGGTTTCGACGTGGGCCATGTCAGAAGGCTCCGATCAGGTAGACGAAGGTGAAGACGCAGATCCACACCAGGTCCAGGAAGTGCCAGAACAGGCTCAGGCACGACACGCGGGTGATGTTGGTCGGGGTCAGGCCGCGGCTGTAGACCTGGTGCATGACCACCGCCATCCAGATCAGGCCGCTGGCCACGTGCAGGCCGTGGGTGGCGACCAGCGCGAAGAACGCCGACAGGTAGGCACTGGTGCTGGGGCCCGCGCCTTCGTGGATCAGGTGCGAGAACTCGTAGATCTCCATGCCGATGAACGAGGCACCAAGCACGAAGGTCACGCCCAGCCAGCGCAGCACCGCCGAGGTGTCGTGGCGATGCATCGCCAGCACGGCCTGGCCGTAGGTGATGCTGGAGACCAGCAGCAGGAAGGTCTCGGCCATCACGAACGGCAGCGAGAACAGGTCCTTGCCGGTGGGGCCGCCGGCGTAGGCGGTGCTGAGCACCGCGTACGAGGCGAACAACGAACCGAACAGCACCAGGTCGGACATGAGGTAGACCCACATGCCGAACACCTTCATGCCGCCCTGTTCGTGGCCGTGGTCGTGTTCGTGGTGGTCCTCGTGCGCCTGCGTGTCGCTGGCCAGCTCCGGGCGGGTCAACAGGTTCATGCGCGTACCTCCTTCAGCTTGGCAAGGTTGGCCGCTTCGGTGCGCGCCACCTCTTCGGAACTGACGTAGTAGTCCACGTCCTCGTCGTAGGACCGCACGATCAGGGTCACGATCATCGCGATGAAGCTGGCCGCGGCCATCCACCAGATGTGCCAGACCAGGGCGAAGCACAGCACCAGGATCCAGATGTTGAGGATCAGCGGCACGCCGGTGTTCTTCGGCATGTGGATCGGCGCGTACTTCTTCGGCGGCGGCGGCAGGCCACGCTTCTTCGCTTCGTGGAAGGCATCCAGCTCATCGGCCTTGGGCACCACGGCGAAGTTGTAGAACGGCGGCGGCGACGGCGTGGCCCATTCCAGCGTGCGTGCATTCCACGGGTCGCCGGTCAGGTCCAGGTTGCGCTTGCGGTCGCGCACGCTCACGTAGATCTGCACCAGCATCAGGATGATGCCCGCGAACACGAACAGTGCACCGATGAAGGCGGCGATCAGGTACGGCGTCCACGCCGGGTTGTCGTACTGGTTCATGCGGCGGGTCATGCCCATGAAGCCGAGCATGTACAGCGGCATGAAGGCCAGGTAGAAACCGATCACCCAGCAAGCGAACGACCACTTGCCCAGGCGCTCGTTGAGGGTGAAGCCGAACACCTTCGGGAACCAGTAGGCGAAGCCGGCCAGGTAGCCGAACAGCGCGCCGCCGATGATGGTGTTGTGGAAGTGCGCGACCAGGAACAGGCTGTTGTGCAGCAGGAAGTCCGCGCCCGGAATGGCCAGCAGCACGCCGGTCATGCCACCGATGGTGAAGGTGACCAGGAAGGCGACGGTCCACAGCATCGGCACGCTGAACTCGACGCGGCCACCGTACATGGTGAACAGCCAGGTGAAGATCTTCACGCCGGTGGGAATGGCGATGATCATCGTCATGATGCCGAAGAAGGCATTGACGCTGGCACCGGAACCCATGGTGAAGAAGTGGTGCAGCCAGACGATGAACGACAGGATGCCGATCGCCAGGGTGGCGCCCACCATCGACTTGTAGCCGAACAGCTTCTTGCGCGCGAACGTGGCAGTCACTTCAGAGAAGATGCCGAATGCCGGCAGCACCAGGATGTACACCTCCGGATGGCCCCAGGCCCACACCAGGTTCACGTACATCATCGGGTTGCCACCCAACGTGTTGGTGTAGAAGTTGAAGTCCAGGTAGCGGTCCAGGGTGAGCGCACCCAGCGCCACGGTCAGGATCGGGAAGGCGGCGATGATGATCACGCTGGTGACCAGCACGGTCCAGGTGAACACCGGCATCTTCATCAGGGTCATGCCCGGCGCACGCATGCGCAGGATGGTGATGAACAGGTTGACGCCGGTCAGCAAGGTGCCGATGCCCGAAGCCTGCAATGCCCAGATGTAGTAGTCCACGCCCACGCCTGGACTGAACTCGATGCCCGACAGCGGCGGATAGGCCACCCAGCCGGTCATGGCGAATTCGCCAACGCCCAGCGAGATCATCATCAACGCGGCGCCGACCACGAAGATCCAGAAGCTGAAGGCGTTGAGGAACGGGAACGCCATGTCGCGCGCGCCGATCTGCAGCGGCACGATGATGTTCATCAGGCCGACCACGAACGGGGTGGCCACGAAGAAGATCATGATCACGCCGTGCGCGGTGAAGATCTGGTCGTAGTGCTCAGGTGGCAGGAAGCCGTCACTGCCCGGGCCAGCCGCGGCCAGCTGCGCGCGCATCATCAGCGCATCGGCAAAGCCACGCACCAGCATGACCAGCGCTACCACCACGTACATGATGCCGATCTTCTTGTGGTCCACGGTGGTGAACCAGTCACGCCACAGCGGGCCCCACAGCTTGAAGTACGTCACCGCGCCAAGCAGCGCGAGGCCACCCAGCACCATGGCCGCCAATGTGACCACGACGATCGGCTCGTGCAGCGGCACGGCCTCCCACGTCAATTTACCCAACATGTTCGTTACTCCTGGGAAACCTGGGCACCACCGGCAGCGCCCGCCGGGGTCGCAGCAGCGGTGTTCTCACCAACGCCGATGAACTGGTCGATGACCTTCTTGAACAGCAGTGGTTCAACACTGGAGAAGTGCTGCACCGGTGCGTTCTTCGACGGCGCGGCCAGCGCCTTGAACTGCGTGAAGCTGAGGGCGTCCGGCGCGCTGCGCACCTCGGCCACCCAGCGCTCGAACTCTTCGTTGCTGCTGGCGGTGGCGATGAACTTCATGTTCGAGAAGCCATGCCCGCTGTAGTTGCCGGACATGCCACGGAACTGGCCGGGCTCGTTGGCGATCAGGTGCAGCTGCGTGCGCATGCCGGCCATCGCGTAGATCTGCCCACCCAGCTGCGGGATGAAGAAGGTGTTCATCGTCGAGTTGGAGGTGATGTTGAACGCCAGCGGGCGGTCGACCGGGAAGTTGAGCTGGTTGACCGTGGCGATGCCGAGGTCCGGATACACGAACACCCACTTCCAGTCGGTGGCGATCACGTCCACGTGCAGCGGCTCACCGGCCACGTCCAGCGGCTTGTAGGGGTCCAGCTCGTGGGTGGACTTCCACACGATCACCGCCAGCACCGCGATGATGATCAGCGGCACGCCCCAGACCACGATCTCCACTTTGGTGGAGTGCGACCAGTCAGGCATGTATTTGGCTTTGGTATTGCCGGCGCGGTAGCGCCAGGCGAACACGAAGGTCAGCACGATGGCCGGTATCACCACGATCAGCATCAGGCCGATGCAGATCAGGATCAGGTCGCGCTGGGCGAGCCCGACCATGCCCTTCGAATCCAGCAGCACCCAGTCACAGCCCGACAGGCCGACGCAGGCCAGGGCGACCAGCGCCAGGCGGATGCGGTTCCAGCAGATATTCATTGGAGGTCAACCCTGTTGAAGAAGCGCGCTTGACCGGCTCGCCTGCGCGCAGCGCCCGGGCGTGGAGCGGCTACACTGTGGGTACGAGGTCGCCTACAAAAAGGCGAGCCACTCCAATCAAGCCCATACAAGATACAGCATTGTATGGACTTGTGCATCTGCACGTATGGAAAAAACTGACCGATGACGCCACCTGCCGCCGGCCGCCGCCTGAAACACCCCAATCGCACCTGGGTTCGCCCCTTCCGCGAGGGCGCCGGCCCGCTGTACCTGCAGATTGCCCAGCAGGTGCGCGAGGCGGTGGATGACGGCGTGCTGCGCCCGGGCGACCGCCTGCCGCCGCAGCGCGACCTGGCCCAGCAGGTGGGCGTGGACCTGACCACGGTCACCCGTGCCTTCGCCGAGCTGCGCCAGGCCGGCCTGCTCGACGCCCAAGGCGCTGGCGGTACCTTCATCGCGCTGTCGGCCGGCAACCGCAGCACCTCGGTGGACCTGAGCATGAACATCCCGCCGCTGCTGGGCAGCGCGCCGTTCGCACAGGGCATGGAGGCCGGTTTCCAGCACGTGGGCCAGCAGCTGGGCCAGGGCGAACTGATGAGCTACCACGTCGGCGCCGGCACCCGCGAGGACCGCGCCGCCGCTGTGCAGTGGCTGTCACCGATGCTGGGGACGGTCGGTGCCGACCAGGTGGTGATCTGCCCCGGTGCGCAGACCGCACTGTGCGCGCTGATCCTGGCCCGCACCCAGCCGGGCGAGCTGATTGCCGCCGAGCAGCTGACCTACCCGGGCCTGCTGGCCGCCGCGCGCGTGCTGCAGCGGGGCGTGGTGCCAGTGGCGATGGACGCCGAAGGCATGCTCCCCGACGCACTGGAGGAGGCCTGCCAGCTACGCCGCCCGCGCCTGCTGTACCTGGTGCCGACCATCCAGAACCCGACCACGGCGACGATGTCGGCACAACGCAGGCAGGCCCTGCTGGCGGTCTCGAAGCGCCACGATCTGACCGTGATCGAAGACGATCCCTACTGGTTGCTGGCCGGAGACGCCGCGCCGCCGCTGGCCGCGCACCGCGATGCCGGCTGCCCGGTCTATTACATCTCCACCCTGTCCAAGTGCCTGGCCCCGGGCCTGCGCACCGCCTATCTGGTGGTGCCGGCCGGCGAGCCGATGGAACCGGTGCTGGATGCGCTGCGCGCAATTGCACTGATGCCGACCCAGTCGATGGTGGCGGTGGCCTCGCAGTGGATCCGCAGCGGCCAGGCCCAGGACATGGTGCAGCGCTTCCAGCAGGAACTGCGCGAGCGCCAGGCCATTGCCGCCCGTTACCTGCCGGCCCGTGCCCAGGCGCATCCGGCCGGCCTGCATGTGTGGCTGCCGCTGCCGCCGCGGCTCGACCAGTACCGGTTGATCCAGGCCGCACAGGAGCAGGGGCTGGGCATTGCCAGCTCCGATGCCTTCAGCGTGGAAGAACCGCCACCGGGCAATGCGATCCGCCTGTCGTTGGGCGGCGCGGTCGACCAGGGCGCGCTGGCCGGGGCACTCGCCAAGCTGAACGAGATCCTGTCCGAGGCCCCCGAGGCACGCCACAACG
Source organism: Stenotrophomonas sp. 62841_Sma (assembly GCF_056482945.1). NCBI lineage: Bacteria > Pseudomonadati > Pseudomonadota > Gammaproteobacteria > Lysobacterales > Lysobacteraceae > Stenotrophomonas > Stenotrophomonas sp. 62841_Sma. The sequence goes on from NZ_CM151224.1 coordinate 4,534,572, forward strand.
CCATCGTCTGAACGGGGCGCATGGCGCTTTATCCATACAAGATGATATTTTGTATGCAATGTATGGATGAAGGGACGTGCATCGATGCGCGCCGAGAAACTGAAGTTCCACCTGGTGATGGCCGGGTGCGGCGGCTTTGTGGTGCTGATGCTGGCCGCGCTGGCCTGGGTCTGCCTGCAGCCGCAGACCGTGGATGTGCAGGCCGCCGAACGCCACGCCATCGAGCAGTGCGTGCAGCGCAGCGAGGATCCGTCGCGTAGCGAGATCCAGCGCCGCGCGCAGGCCGATTCCTGCCGCGAGATGCGCAAGCAGTACGTGCACAAGTTCGGCCGGGAAGATTCCTGATGGGCGCAGCCGCGCCGCGTCGCCGCTGGCTGCTGCCGACGATGATCGCCCTCGCCTGCCTGTTCATGGCCGGCGTGGCAGCTGCGCTGTGGCAGTACTTCGGCTACAGCGCGCAGTCCACCTTCACCGAACAGGCCATCGTCTTCGACGATTCGCAGCTGCGCCTGCCGGCCGATCTGGCCGGTGATACCGGCCGCATCCGCGTGGTGCATTTATGGGACCCGGCCTGCGGCGTGTGCAACCGCGAGACCGGTGCGCACCTGAGCTACCTGATCAGCATGTACCGCCGCGCCGGCATCGACTTCTATGCCATCCGCCGCCCGGGTACGCAGGGCGAGCTGCCCGAGCCACTGCGCAACAAGGTGATCAACCTGCCGACCATCGACGGCATCGAACACATTCCGGCCAGCCCCGCCGTAGCCATCTGGGATCGCCAGGGCCACCTCGCCTACGCAGGACCGTACAGCATCGGCATGGTCTGCAACTCGGCCAACAGCTTCGTCGAACCGCTGCTGGACAGACTGGTGCGCGGCGAGACCGTGCGCCCGAAAGGACTGCTTGCCGTGGGCTGCTACTGCCCCTGGCAGGCCAAGCGCTGAGGACGCGCAATGACATCACTGACGCTGGCCGGCGTGGCCGCCGCAAACAACAACGGCGGTCACCTGTCCGAACCGACCGATGGTTATGGACAGGCTCCCGCCGTTGGAAGCAACGATACGCCCCGACATGCTCCGTACATGCCGCGACCGGATGTCGCAGCCCGCGAATGGGTGCAGGACGTACTCGCGCACAGCGGGCCGATCTACCTGCGCATCGTCAACTCGCTGGAACGCACGGTGCGCCGCGGTGGTCTCGCACCGGGACAGCGCCTGCCTTCGCAACGCGCGTTGGCGCAGCAGCTCGGTATCGACCTGACAACGGTCACCCGCGCCTTCGATGAAGCACGCAAGCGTGGCCTGATCGAAGCGCGTGGACCACAGGGCAGTTTCATCGCACCGCCCAAGGCCGGCTTCGACCAGGTGGTGGACCTGAGCATGAACGTGCCACCGGTGCCCGATGCCGATGCGCTGGCCGAGACGCTGCGCCGCGGTGCCGCCGCCGTGCTTGCGCGCAGCAACGCACCGAACCTGATGACCTATCACCTGGGCGGCGGTAACCCGACCGACCGCCACGCAGCGGCGCGCTGGCTGCAGCCGATGCTGGGAAAGGTGGACGATGCCTGCCTGCTGCTGACCGAGGGTGCACAGGTGGCGCTGGCGTCGATCCTGGTCAGCCAGGGACGCGACGACGACGCGATCCTGTGCGATGCGCTGGTCTATCCGGGCCTGCTGCAGGCGGCCGCCGCACTGGGTCGGCGCTTGCTGCCGGTGGACAGCGACGAGCACGGCATGTGCCCCGAGGCGCTGCTGCGGCAGGCGCGTAGTAGCGGTGCGCGGCTGGTCTATCTCAATCCCACCTGCCAGAACCCGACCGCACTGACCCTGCCGCTGCATCGGCGCGAAGCGCTGGCGCGCGTGCTGGAAAGCGAAGGCCTGCTTGCGATCGAAGACGATCCGTACTGGCACCTCGCCGAGGAGGCGCCGATACCACTGGCAACGCTGGCACCGCGTCATGTGTTCTACGTGGCGACACTGTCGAAGGTGATCAGCCCCGGCCTGCGCACCGCCTTCGTGCGTTGCCCGAGCGCCGCGCATGCCGAGGCGATGACGGCCGCACTGCGGGCGACGCGGTTGATGGGCCATCCGCTGGTCTCGGCGTTGGCCAGCCAGCTGCTGCTGGATGGTTCGGCGCAGTCACTGCTGGCGCAGGTGCGCACCGAGGCGCGCGAGCGCATGCGCATGGCGCGCTACCTGCTGGCGCCATCGCTGCTGCAGCGGGCAGAGGGCCTGCATGCGTGGTGCCGGATACCCGCGCCGTGGACCGATGCCACGCTGGTGCGTACCGCACAGCTGCAGGGGCTGGCGATTGCGCCGTCATCGGCGTTCTGCCCGCCGGGGGTATTGCATCAGAGTGGCGTGCGGCTGTCGCTGGGACTGGCGGCGGATCGTCGGCAGCTGGAAAGTGCGCTGCGGAGGATCGACCGGTTGTTGTTGTCGGATGCGTTGCCGGCCATCGAGCGGTAGGCGCAAGGAAGTGCCAACCAAGGTTGGCACCTACCAGAGCCGTAAATCCACGCCATGCGTGGATGCGCGGCGCCCGGGATGCGGTAGCGCCGGGCCATGCCCGGCGGAAGATTCCCCGGCACGGACGGAATGTGCCAACCAAGGTTGGCACCCACCAAAGCAGGGTCAGGCCAGGGCGTCCAGCGCCTGCACCAACGCATCCATCTGCTCAGGCCGGGTGAACACCGACGGTGTCACCCGCACGCACGCGCCGGACTCCAACCCGTCGCGATGAGTAGTGAACACGCGATGCTCATCCAGCAGGCGCTTCTGCAGCGCGATGTTGTCGGCCACGCTGGTACGCCCGCGCAGGCGGAAGCTGGCCAATGCACTCGCCAACGCCGGATCCGGTGAGGACAGCACTTCGATATGTGCCATCTGCCGCGCCGGTACCGTCCAGCGCTCGCGCAGGTAACGCAGGCGCGCCTGCTTGTTGGCTACGCCGATACGCTGGTGCAGGAAAATCGCTTCCGGCAGCGCCAGGTAGGCGGCGAAGTTGACCGTACCGGTATGCACGCGGCTGCCCACGCGGCCGTCGTCGGTCTCCCCCATGTACGGGTCAAGATCGGCCACACGGCCCTTGCGCACGTACATCGCGCCGACGCCGACCGGCGCACCGATCCACTTGTGCAGATTGATGCCGACGAAATCAGCCTTGAGCTGCGGCACCGCGTAGTCGATCTGGCCGAACCCATGCGCCGCATCGACGATCACGTCGATACCACGTGCACGCGCACGTTCGGCGATCTCGGCCACCGGCAGCACCAGCCCATGGCGATGGCTGACCTGGGTCAGCAGCACCAGCTTCAGGCGTGGCAGCCGCGCGAATGCGGCCTCGTAGGCCTGCAGGATCTGCGCGTGGTCGGGCACGGCCGGTAGCGCGATACGCTCGACCTGCACGCCGCGACGCTGCTGCAGCCAGCGCATCGCGCCGATCATGCTGTCGTAGTCGATGTCGGCATACAGCACCTGGTCGCCGGGCTGCAGACGGTTGTAGCCGCCAATCAGGGCCAGCATCGCCTCGGTGGCGCCGCGGGTCAGTGCAATCTCGTCGGCACCCACGCCCAGCAGCTCGGCCACCTGCCGCTGCACCGCCGTGTACTGCGCCGGGAACTCACGACGGCCGTACCAGGCGTTGCCACGGTTCACTTCAGCGGTGTGGCGCTGGTAGCTCGCCAGCGTCTCGCGGCCCATTGCACCCCAGTAGCCGTTCTCCAGGTGGTTCACTTCATCGGTGATGTCGAAGTGGCTGGCCACGGAGGCCCAATAGCCTTCATCGCGGGCCAGCACGTCCGGCGCCACGGTCGTTGCGGGAATCTGCATGGGCGCAGCGTAACGCGCGGCGGCCATGGCGGGCAGTGACGACAATGCGGCTGCGGCGGGCAGCAAGGTGCCGGCACGCAGCAGGGAGCGGCGGGTACGGTCCATCAGAAGCTCAACCGGTACTGCGCGTACAGGTTGGCGCCATCGGTGTCGTACGGTGCGTTGCGCGAGTAAACCAGGCCGCGGCTGGCCTGGAAGACCGCCTCATCCGGATAGCGGTCGAGCACGTTGTCGGCACCCACGCGCAGGCTGTGGTGCTCGTTGATGCGGTACCCCACGGCGAGGTCGAGGAAGCTCATCGCGCCGAAGCGCTGGTAGATGTCGCCCACCGCATTGCCGCTGGCGTCGGTCCAGGCACCGTAGTAGCGCATGCGCGCCATCAACGACCAGGCACCGATGTCCCAGCTGCCGGTCAGGCTGCCCTTGTGCTCGGGCAGGCGGTCTTCGAACAGCACGCGCTGGGTTTCGTTGGTGGCCACCGAGGTGCTGCCGTTGTCCACCCGCGTACGGTTGTAGTTGTAGGCCAGGGTCAGCGTCATGCGGCCGGCGCCGAGGTCGCGCAGGTAGTTGCCGACCACGTCCACGCCGGTGGTGGTGGTATCGAAGTCGTTGGTGAAGTAGTTCACCGAGGTATAGCCCAGCGGATTCGGCGTGCCGGCCGGAATGGCGAAGCTGGCCGACTGGCTGAAGCGGTCGGTGAGCTTGATCTGGTAGACATCCACCGAGCCGGACAGTCCCAGGTCGGTGCGCCAGGTCAGGCCCAGCGACGCGGTACGCGATTCTTCCGGCTTCAGCGGCCTGGCGCCGAGCATCTGCGCCAGCGGGTCGTTCGGTGACAGGCGGCCACTGGTGAAGATCTGCAGCGTACGCGTATCCAGGCCCTGGGTGGTGCTGGTGGTATTGAGCTGCGCCGGTGTCGGTGCGCGGAAGCCGGTGGACACCGTGCCGCGCAGGGCCACGTCCGGGGTGATCGCGAAACGCGCCGAGAGCTTGCCGTCCAGCGTGCTGCCGAAGCTGGAGAAATCCTCGTAGCGGCTGGCCGCACCGATGCTCCAGCGCTCGCCCAGCGGCACTTCCATATCCACGTAGGCGGCCTTGCTGCGCTGGCTCCACTGCCCAGCCTGGCTGGCCGAGAAGCCCGGCGCACCGTTGGAGTTGGCTTCCAGGCCAGCGGCAGCGCCCGGGCCCACTGCGTACGAAGCCGGATCACCGGCACGCACCTGGTAGGTCTCCTGGCGGAACTCGCCACCGAAGGCTACGTTGATCGGCTTGGACAGCGCAGCCACATCCCACTCGTAGTTGAAGTCGGCGTTGGCGTTCTTCTCGGTCTGGGTCAGGCGGCCGAGATCGAATGCGGTCGGGCTGGCCGGGCCGAGCGAGGCGTTGATCGAATTCTTCAGGCTGTAGTCGATGGCGTTGCGGCCATACGACGCGCTGACATCCCAGCGCAGCTTCGGGGTGATCTCGCCACGCAGGCCACCGACCAGTTGCAGGTCGTTCTGGACGTTGCCGTACTGCGGGCTGAACCCCACTGGATAGATCGAACGCAGGTTCCAGCCGGGGAAGATCGCCGTGGTGCGGTAGGCACCGGTGGTGGTGTCCGGATTGCGCCAGTTGAAATCGCTGACGCCATCGCTGTGGCTGTACAGGCCGAACGCATACAACTCCAGCGTGTCGCTGGCATTGGCCTTCACGTTGAAGCCGACACGGCGGCTTTCCAGTTCCGGCTGGCCCCAGCGCTGTACCGGGTTGGGCACGTCCAGATCCGGATGCGCGGCCTGGAAGGCGATCGCATCCGGGCGCTGGCGGGTGCGGGAGGTGGCGTCGGAGTTGGACGATTCGGCGAACAGCACCAGGCTGCCATAGTCACCCAGCGACCAGCCGGTGCGTGCGCTGAAATCGCGCGAGGCGCCATCGCCCTGCGCATACTGCGAATAGCCGGCGGTGATCTCGGTACCGGGGCCATCCTCCAGAATGATGTTGATGACGCCGGCAATGGCATCCGAGCCGTACTGCGCCGACGCACCATCGCGCAGCACTTCGATGCGCTTGATCGCACTGGTCGGAATCTGTGCCAGGTCGGCCGCCTGCGCGCCACGGTTGCCGAGCAGCGCGCTGCGGTGGAAGCGACGACCGTTGACCAGCACCAACGTCTGATCCGGCGACAGGCCACGCAGCGTGGCCGGGCGCACGAACACCTGACCATCCGCCATCGGCAGGCGCTGCACCACGAACGACGGCACCAGCTGCGCCAGCACGTCCTTCAGGTCGGTGGATTCAACGGACTTGATGTCTTCCTTGGTGAACACGTCCACCGGCGCCAACGTTTCGAACTGGGTGCGGTTGGAGGCGCGGGTGCCGGTGACCAGCATCGCGTCGAGCTGGGTGGGCGCCGCACGGCTGCCCGCCGGGGCATCGACCGCATCGGCCTGCGCTGCGATCGCGCCTCCTGCGCTGGCCATGGAAAGGGCGAGGAGGATGGAACGCGAAAGCTTCGAACGATGCACGGCAGGGCTCCGGGAGGACGCGACAGGGCCAGCACCTGCAGGGATATCGCAGGCCTGGACAAGGCGCGCAGTCTCGGCGCGATCTGTGAAGGAGCCATGACGTCAGTGCGACAGCTTGATGCCGCTGCAGCGCAAGAACTGCTAAACGCGGCGCCTGCCGATCCGCTACTGTGCCGGCATTGGATTCGGGGAACGGCAGGATGAGCGCGGCAGGCAAGGCGTTGTGGTACATCGAAACCCATGCGGACCGGCCATTGGCACTGGCCGATATTGCCGCCGCAGCGGGGCTTTCGCCGTTCCATCTGTCACGCCTGTTCCAGGCCCGTACCGGCACCTCGGTGGTGCGTTATCTGCGGGGACGGCGCCTGACCGCTGCCGCGCAGCGGCTGGCCAACGGGGCGGGCGACATCCTGCAGGTGGCACTGGGCGCGGGCTACACCACCCATGCCGCGTTCACCCGCGCCTTCAGCGAACAGTTCGGGCAGACCCCGGAGCAGGTACGCGAACAAGGTACCGATGGACTGGCGCTGGTGCAGGCGATCCGCGTGGACGATGCGCCGGCTGCCTGCGGTGAAGCGCCGCGCCTGCTCGATACCCCTGCTTTCCAGGTCGCGGGTATCGGCATGCGGCATACCCGCGATAGCGGCGGTGCGATTCCCGGGCAGTGGGCACAGCTCAACCGGGAATGGCCGGCGCCGGCGCCGATCAGCTTCGGCGTGTGCTGCAACAGCGATGACGACGGCGGCTTCGACTACGTCGCCGCGCTGCCGGCCAGCGCGGTGCCGAGCGTCCCTGCGCACTGGCAACGCGTGGACATTCCGCCGCGCCGCTACCTGGTGGCCTGGCACGGCGGGCACATCTCGACCATCCGCTCGACCTGGTTCTGGCTGCTGGATCACTACCTGCCCGGCTCCGGGCTCAGCCTTGCCGATGCCCCCGATCTGGAACGCTACGACATGCGTTTCGATGAGCACAGCGGCAACGGCGGCGTGGAAATCTGGCTGCCAGTGGAGTGATCTTCGAGCGCGGCACCCACCGCAACGAATCGTTGCGCCCGCGGTGACACCCACGCAATCCCGCCAGGTCTACACTCGGTGCATGCGCTCCACGGAGGATCGATCATGCGCCTGCTTCACCTCACCCTCCCGGTGTCCGACGTCACCACCATCGCTGCATATTTCCACGACGTGCTGCAGCAGCGCGTGGTCGGCAATCATGTGCACATCGGCTGGAGCACGATCGAACTGCAGCCGGCAGCTGATCATCCGGTCGGTGGCGTGCACCTGGCCTTCAACGTACCGGACAACCGCTTCAGCGAGGCGATGACCTGGTTGCGTGAGCGCACGCCGCTGCAACGCAATCCGGCGGGACTTGACTACTTCGCGCTGGAGAGCAGCTGGCAGTCGCAGTCGGTGTACTTCACTGGCCCTGACGGCCTGATCCTGGAACTGATCGGCCGCCGCCGTTTGCCGGCCAGCGCGCGCGAAGGTGCGTTCCACGGCAGCGAACTGACCTGCCTGAGCGAAGTCGGCCTGCCCAGCCACGATGTCGACGCTGTGCGCGAACAGTCCAGCCTGCGGTTCGGCCTGCAACCGATCAGCCCGCCTTCGCCGCAGTTCGCGCCGATGGGCGACGACGAGGGCCTGCTGATCGTGGTCGCTGCGGATCGACGCTGGTTCCCCGAGCAGAAGGACCTGCCGAACGCGCGCGGCTTGCAGCTGCAGGTCGGCGACGTGGCCGGCCCGGGTGTTGTGGAGGACGCCGCGCTCGGCTGGAGGGTACAGGCGACCTGAACTACCAGCTGCCGGACGCGCCGCCGCCGCCGCTGCGGCCGCCGCCTCCAGACCAGCTGCTGGAGCTGCTCGACGACGAACTCGACGAGGACGACGAACGGGACGACGTGCGTTCGCGGGATGATGAAGCCCGGCCGCGTGCGCGCTCGCCCGGCAGCATGGTGAACAACCACACGAAGTACAGCAGTACGCCACACACCCCGGACACGATCATCGCCAGCAATCGTGGATCGTCACCTTCGGCACGATGGATCGCCAGCAACGCGCCCGCGGCATAGCCGAGGGTCAACAGCACCAGCACCGTCATGCGGACGATGAAGCTGCTGCGGTTCTTCTTCCAGCGTGTTCGGCAGGCCTGCACCAGCAGGAACACCATCAGGGTGACAACGCCCGCGGCGGCCTGCAGCAGCAGGTGCCGGGCCAGGCTCGGTGGCAGCTGGCCACGCAGCAGCGCCTGCACAAGGAAGAGCACGCTGAGCATCAGCATCCCGCACAGCACGATGCGCACACCTCGGCTGCGGCGCCAGCACCAGCCCAGCAGGGTCGCCACCGGCACACCCAGAGCCAGCACGAAGCACAGGCCCGGCAGCACATGGCGTGGCAGCAGCAGCGCCACGGAGAGCATGCCCGCACCCACAACAGCGGTCACCAGCATCGGGCGCCCCCAGGCCGGCAAGGTCGGCCAGGTTGGTTTTGGTGCCGATGCATTGGCGGCCAGTGCCTTGCGCCGCCGCTCCCGACGGCTGCCGCTGAAATCGTCCTCGGTCTTCGCCGGCGGGAGGGGCGGCGGCGAGCGCCACAGCCCGGCCAGGAAACCGGCCAGCAGGGTCAACGCCACCACCGAGTCTGCGCGTCGCCAGTCCGCAGGCAGCACATTGCTGGCCGACGGTTCTTCCCATGCCGGCAGGTCCTCGCCATCGATCAGCGCCACCATGATCGTCGTGCCATCGAGCACGCCCTGGTCGACATCGCCCTCACGGAAGCGCGGCACGATCGCGTTGTCGATGATGCGAGCGGCGTACGCGTCCGGTAGCGCTCCTTCCAGGCCATAGCCGGTCTGGATGCGTACGCGGCGGTCCTGCACCGCCACCAACAGCAGCACACCATCGTCGACACCGGCGCGCCCCAGCTGCCACTGATCGAACACCCGCTGTGCATAGGCCTCGATGCCTTCGCTGCCCACGCTGGGTACCACCAGCACCTGCAGCTGTGCACCTTTCCGCGCTTGCAGCTGCAGCGCCTGCCTGCGCAGGGTGGCGCGGGTTTCAACGGACAGCGCGTTGGCAGTGTCCACCACGGGATCGTCCAGCGCCGGGACCGGGATTGCCGCCAGCGCTGCCATCGGCAGCAGGCACAGCAGCAACAGCAGCCACACGGTGGCGGCCGCCTGCTGCAAGGGGCGCGCCGGGTTCACGTACCCTGCCCTGCCTCGATCTGCGCATGCAGCGCCTGCAGCTGCGCCGCCGTCTGGTTGAACACCTGCAGATCGGCATCCACCAGGGCCGCCCAGTCAGGCGCGTGCCCCAGCAGTTGCGCCACCTGCTCGCTCGGCGCGCGGTCGAAGCCCTCGCCAAGCACGGCAAGATAGCGCTCACGGAACCCTTCGGGGTCGCGCTGGTCCTGCACGTACAGCTGCACGGCCAGCAGCCCCGCATACAGGTAGTTCACCAGATAGTTCGGGTCTTCATACATCAGGCGCTTACCGATCCAGGTGTTGCGCAGCTGCGGGTAGCGCTCCGGTTGCTGGCCGAAGCGCGCCAGCACCTGCCCGGTCAGCGCGTCCAGGTCATCGGCGGTGCCCAGCGTGCCGGCGGCCACGCCCCGATAGATCGACTGCTCCAGCTGCGCTTCCTCGGAAGAGGTGAACAGCTGCAGCACCATGTCGTCCAGCAGCGATTTCAGGTAATAGGCTTTGGCGCGCGGATCTTCTGCCTGCTGGTACAGCTGGTCGCGGAAGCGCAGCTCGTTGTAGATCGCGAACGCCTCGGTCAGCCACTGGCTGCCATTGCGCTGCAGCGGCGACGCATGACCGCGCTGCATCCACTCGCCGTGCACGGCATGACCGGCTTCATGGGCGATCTCGACGTCGCTTTCCAGATCACCACGGCGCAGGCCAACGAACAGCATTGCCGGCACACCGGGAGCGCTCACCGGGAACGCGTCCTGGCTGCGGTCACCACGTTCGGTGGCCAGATCCATGCGCTGGTTGGCGGGATCGAGCAGCGCGCGCAGTTCGGCGACGTACGCCGGCCCCAGGTGCTGCATGGCATCGGCGGCGTTGTCACGCAGCTGCGCCAACGTCAGCACTGGTGGCGTATAGCCGGCATCGGGCACGGTGGTATCCCAGATCTGCGGCGCGTCGATGCCGGATCGCGCAGCGTGGCGCAGCAGCATGTCCTGGTAGGCACGGCGGTCCCCAGCGTGCCGTTCGATCGCCACCAGCGTTGCATCCACTGCGGCAGTATCCAGGCCCATGCGCTGGTAGCCATATGCCGGCGCCGAGCCGTCGCCCTGCAGGCGTGCGGCGGCGTCATTCACCTGCACCAGCCCCAGCAGCACCGAGGCCATCGGCTCACGGCGCGAGTGCAGCCCCTGCCAGTAGCCCTTCCAGCCGGCCTCGCGCAGGGCGCGGTCGGGCTGCTGGGCCAGCAGCTGCTTGTCGCGTCCGGTGTCCCAGTGACGACCGCCGTGCTCGATCTGCGGATACTCGGCGCTGCGCAGGATCTGCCCGCGCAGGCGCGCGAAGCTGTCCAGCGCCGGATCGGCCAGTGCCTCCACGGCCTCATCAAGCGCGGCGTTGGCCGGGGTGGCAGCCTCCTTCAGCGCCCGAGTGCGCAGGAAGCCATACGGTGCTGCCCACGCCGCATCTGCGGGCGCCTCGCGCAGTGCGGCGCGACCACTGCGAGCGATGCGGCTGCACAGCCCCGCTGCCTGCTCCATCGCCTGTGCCGGGCGAAGATCGCGCGCGTTGCGGGCGGACTGCAGATGCAGGTAGCCGAGATGCCGCAGGCACTGCGCCTCCAGTGCCTCGGCCTGCTGGAAGCGTTCCGCCGGTGCGAGGGTGGACGCCTGCTGCAGGGCCTCGACGCGCTTGCCCAACGCGTCGCGCGCGGTCTGTTCGGACGCGGCGCTGGCGAAGTAGGTGCGGTCATCGGCATGCACCGACTGTGCCTGCGCGCCGCTGAACGGGACTATCGCCAATACGGCGGCAATGGCGGCGGTGGTGGTGCGCTTCCTGAAAGCCTGCATCGGCGTCTCCCTGCCTGGACCAGGGATCGAGCCTAGCAGCCGCTGGCCCGCCGCGCCTGTGCCGGATCAGCCATCAGATCGACTCATCCTCACGCTTGACCAGCGTCCAGCACGGCGCCTGCGCAAAGGTATAGGTCTGCTGGTCGCTGCTGTCCGGCGTACGGATCTGCACCTGCCGCTGTCCATCGGCCAGGAGGCTGACCTGCATTTCGCGGCCCTGCCCGGCCAGTGCGGCGGGATCAGGCATCACCGGCCACTCGACATCGGCCCGCGCCAGCCGGCTTTCCACCTTGCGCGGTTCCGGCTCGGCCTCTGCATCGATGTAGCTGTCCAGCAGCGGATCGGCGGTGGTCTTTTCCTGCAGCGCGATCTCGTTGCCGAAATGCTTCAGGAACGTATCGAATTCCGGGTAGGGGCACTCACTGCGTGCAGCCACAGCTGTTGGCTCGGCGACGGTGGTCGCCGGCGCCGCTGCGGCAGGTGAGGCTTCGGTCGCGGTCTGCGGTGCCTGCGGCACTGGCGCGCAGGCTGCCAGCACCGCGCCACAGGCAAGCATCAGCACTGCGGCAGAACGGTATCGACACATGGGCACATCCTGAATCCGGTCCGGTCGCTCCATGCTACCGCGCACCCTACAATTCAGGCATTCCGCTTGTCTGAGAGTCCTCATGCATCGCCTCCTGCTCCTGATCGGCCTGCTGCTGCCCGCCCTGTGGCCGGCGGTGGCGAGGGCCGTCGATGTCCAGGAAGGCGACCTGCTGTTCGTCACCGCCGGCCGCAGCGGTCTCAGTGCGGCCATCGACGATGCCACCGGCAAGCAGGGCGCGCCCAGCTTCGATCACGTCGCGCTGGTCGCTTCCGCGCCGAAGGGCTGGGAGGTATTGCATGCAGACGAGAAAGGATCGCGCCGGCAATCGCTGGTCGAATTCCGCCAGGAGGCGCGCGCCAAGCAGCGGCAGATCGTGGTCTATCGCCTGCGCGCGCCGCAGCAGGCGGCGATCAAGGATGCGGTCGCCACCGCGCGCACGATGCTGGGCAAGCCGTACAACACGTCGTATGTGTTGAACGAGGACAGCTACTACTGTTCCGACTTCATCGAACGTGCGTTTCGTGCGCACCATGTATTCGCGTTGCAGCCGATGAACTTCCGCAATCCGCAGACCGGGCAGATCGCCCAGCACTGGATTGATCTGTACCGCGGCATGGGCATGGAGGTGCCGCAGGATCAGCCTGGCACCAATCCGAACGACATGTCGGCGGCGCCGGTGCTGCAGCGCATCGGGGGGCTGGAATAAGCGAAGCCCCGCGCAAGGCGGGGCTTCACCGGTCACTCCGCATGCGCGGCGCGGTCATTCTTCTTCGTCGTGGCCGCCCTGCTGCTGGTTGCGCTCTTTGCGCTGCTGATCCTGCTGTTGTTGCTGCTGTTGCTGTTGGTCACGACGCCCCTGCTGCTGATCCTGCTGGTTCTGCTGGCCTTGCTGCTTCTGGTTCGGGTTCTGGTTCTGCTGTGCCATGTCCGTTCTCCGAAAGCCACGCGCGGAATGCGGTGGACGCGGCCATCGTCTGCAGCGAAGAGTTAATCGCGCGTTGGCGGACGGCTACACCTGTGTGTACGCCTGTGAATGAACGCGCAGAGCCCCTTGCAGCACAAGCGGCTGAAGGATTCATGCAGGTTCGGCATGTGCTCATGCAGGCGGCGCGGGTCCGCGCATTCATGGCGTTCGCCGCCGGAAACACGCGCTGAACGAGGCTGGCGTCCCGGCTCACGCAGGGAGGCCAACCCTGCTTTCAGGGCATCACCGGTGGCACATACGCCAGGGTCATGCCCAGCAGCCACAGCAGGCCCAGCACCAGCGGAATGTGCACCAGCAGCTGGATGAAGGTGAAGCCGACGATGTCGCGTGCCTTCAGGCCCAGCACACCCAGCAGCGGCAGCATCCAGAACGGGTTGATCAGGTTCGGCAGCGCTTCGGCTGCGTTGTAGACCTGCACCGCCCAGCCCAGGTGTGCCTTCAGTTCATTGGCGGCCTGCATCACGTACGGCGCCTCGATGATCCACTTGCCGCCACCGGAGGGCACGAAGAAGCCCAGCACCGCCGAATAGACGCCCATCACCAGCGCGAAGGTATCGGTGCTGGCCACGTGCACGAACAGGCTCGACAGGCGGTGCGCCAGTGTCTGCCCATCGCCGCCGGCAGCATGGGTGAGGATCATCGCGATACCACCGTACAGCGGGAACTGGATCAACACGCCGGTGGTGCTGGGCACGGCCTTGGCCACCGCGTTGAGGAAGCTGCGCGGCCGCCAGTGCAGCAGCAGACCCAGCGAAATGAACATGAAATTATAGGTATTGAGGTTGGCGATGGCGGTGACCACCGGCTTGTTGGCGAACTCGTTGAACAGCCAGCCGAACGCCAGCAACGAGAGCAGCACAGTCAGCAGCGGGCTGTATTCCAGCCACTCACCCGGGCGCGTGCGGCGCTGCAGCGGTTCCGGCTCGGCCTGCGCGGCGCCGGGGAAATCCTCAGCGGTACGCGCACTGCCGGCAGCCGGTGCGGTCAGCCAGGCGATCAGCAGCGAAACCAGGATCAGCACCGAGGTCAGCGCGATCGACTGCCACAGGAAGATGGTTTCGGTGAACGGCAGAACGCCGGTGATCTCGACCAGCCCTGGCGGCATGCTGGCCGGATTGGCCTGCAGCTGCGCGGCCGAGGAACTCAGCCCCATCGCCCACACCGCACCCAGACCGAGATAGGCCGAAGCACCAGCCGCGCGGTAGTCCATGCGCAGTTCGGTACGGCGCGCCAACGCGCGCACCAGCAGGCCGCCGAACACCAGCGAGAAGCCCCAGCTGAGCAGCGAGGCCAGCATGCTGACCAGGCCCACGTACACCACCGCACCACGGCCGGTGCGCGGCACACGGGCGAGGAAATCGATGAAGCGTGCGACCACCGGTGCAGTGGCCACGGCGTAGCCACCGATGACCACGAAGGCCATCTGCATGGTGAAGGGAATCAGGCTCCAGAAGCCATCACCGAAGGCGCTGGCGGTGGCCTGCGGGGTCGAGCCGAAGCCCATCGCGGCCAGCGCGACGATGACCACGCCCAGCACCGCGAACACGTACGCATCGGGGAACCACTTTTCCGCCCAGGCGGCCGAGCGCAGCGCAGCGCGCGCCATCCAGCCGTCCTGTACTGCTGCCGTCGAGGCCATCGCCTACCCTCCCAGGTTCGATGGATCGATTCTGGGCGGTGGGGTGCGGGCTGTCTGCCACCTATTGGTCGTAGGTGGCGGGATGGTAGTGCCGGCCGCTGGCCGGCAACTTCGGGATCGCGCACGGGTGCAGCCGGCCAGCGGCCGGCTCTACCAAACTCAAGGATCGTCGTAGGTGGCGGGATGGTAGTGCCGGCCGCTGGCCGGCAACCTCGGGATCGCACACGGGTGCAGCCGGCCAGCGGCCGGCTCTACCAGATCCAAGCATCATCGCAGGTGGTGGAAGGCGGTAGTGCCGGCCGCTGGCCGGCAACCTCGGGACTGCATACGGGTGCAGCCGGCCAGCGGCCGGCTCTACCAGATCCAAGCATCATCCCAGGTGATGGAAGGCGGTAGTGCCGGCCGCTGGCCGGCAACCTCGGGATCGCGCACGGGTGCAGCCGGCCAGCGGCCGGCTCTACCAGATCCAAGCATCATCCCAGGTGGTGGAAGGCGGTAGTGCCGGCCGCTGGCCGGCAACCTCGGGACCGCATACGGGTACAGCCGGCCAGCGGCCGGCTCTACCTCACCTTGGGCTCAACGCAGCGCCAGGTCCACGGCGATGCCGGCGAACAGCGCGGCGCCCACCCAGTTGTTGTGCAGGAACGCCTTGAAGCACGGGCCGCGCTCGCGGTTTCGGCAGATCCAGAACTCGTACACCACCAGAACGGTGGCCACCGCCACGCCGGCCAGGTAGTACCCACCCAGCCCGCCGCGCACGCCGACCAGCGCCATCGTGGCCAGGAACAGCGCGTACAGCACGCCCTGGATGACCAGGTCGAGATCACCGAACAGGATCGCGGTGGAATGCGAGCCCATCTTCAGATCGTCCTCGCGGTCGACCATGGCATACCAGGTGTCGTAGGCGGTGGACCACAGGATGTTGCCGGCATACAGCAGCCAGCCCAGCATCGGCACCTCGCCCTGCACCGCAGCGAACGCCATCGGGATACCCCAGCCGAACGACATGCCCAGGTAGACCTGCGGCAGATGGGTATAGCGCTTCAGGTACGGGTAGCTGGCGGCCAGGAACACGCCGATGAAGCTCAGGCCGATGGTCAGCCCGTTCAGGGTCAGCACCAGGCCGAAGGCCACCAGCATCAGCACCGCGAACAGTGCCAGCGCGGCACGGCCGCTGATTGCGCCGGTGGCCAGCGGACGGGCCTTGGTGCGCTCCACATGCGGGTCGAGCCAGCGGTCGGCGTAGTCGTTGATGACGCAACCGGCCGAACGGGTCAGCCACACGCCGGCAGTGAACACGAACAGCGTCCATAGCGGCGGCAGGCCGCCCGCAGCCAGCCACAACGCCCACCAGGTGGGCCACAGCAGCAGCAACGTGCCGATCGGGCGATCAGCGCGCATCAGACTCCAGTAATGCCGCCAACGCGGCGTCGCCGGCGACTGCGGCGAAATAAGGGGGGTATCAGCCATGGCGATAGGATACTCCTGCGCCTCTGGCAGGGCTTTGCCCATGGGGGGAGATTTGTTCGGCGAAACTGGATAGAATGCCGGTCCCGCACCGCTCCATGGCGATGCGATGCCCGCCCCGGCACTGGTCGATGGCGCGGCGGTTCTACAACGCGCCCGTAGCTCAGCCGGATAGAGTAGTGGCTTCCGAAGCCATTGGTCGGGGGTTCGAATCCCTCCGGGCGCGCCATCTTCCCCCTTGCTGCCTGCACGCTGCCAGCCCGCGCTGGACGTTGCCGCGTGCTTCATCAACACTGCAGGCATGACGCCATCGGATCTGCTGCAGCTGGCGGCAGGCGCTGCGATTCTCGGCCTGGCCGCATTGTCCACCGGCGTAAGCGTCGGCCGCACGGGGCGTGGCAATCTGCTGCTCACTGCGTTCTTCGCCTGTTTTGCTACCGCCAGCCTGTCCGGGCTAGTGCTGCTGGGTGGCCAGGCCTGGCTGTCGGCCGATGCGGTGCGCTGGCTGCGGGTCATCGAGGTGCCGCTGGTCTATCTGCTCGGTCCGCTGCTGTACGGCCACGCACGTGCGCTGCTGTCCCCTGCGCCGGACCACACTTCGTTGCTGCCGCTGGCGCATCTGCTGCCGGCCATGCTCGCGTTCGTCATTTCCCTGTTGAATGCTGTTGCGCCTTTCGAACCCTCGCCGCTCGGCAAGGCGCTGTTCCAGCTCAGCTTCCATGGCTGGCTGCTGCAGGGCACGCCCTACCTGCTGGCCACGCTGTGGCTGTCACTGCGCACGCCTTCGGCTCCGCGCGGAACCGCCATCCAACGCAGCGGACTGCGCGGGCTGGCGATCGTGATGGCGGGCTGCTGGCTGGCCAGCGCGATGAACCGGTGGCCGCCGGATGCCGCCCCGCTGTTGGCCAGCATCGGGCTCAGCCTGGTGACCACGGCAGGTATGTACCTGCTGGCGTGCCAGGCCGTACGCCAGCAGCTGCGTGCACGTGTGGTCACTTCGGCACCCGTCCTGATGGACATGCCTGCATCCGCCGAGGATACGCCCCGCGCACGCTACGAACGCTCGGGCATCGATGCAACGCAGTGCGCGGCCATTGCCAGCGCGCTGACTGCATTGATGCAGGACGAACGCCTGCATGAGGCGCCCGGGCTGGATCTCCAGTCCCTCAGCCAGCGCAGCGGCTGGTCATCCAACCAGGTCTCGCAGGCGCTCAACCAGGGCCTGGGCCAGAACTTTTCCGAGTTCGTGACCGGCTTCCGTGTGGCTGCAGCGAGAACGTGCCTGTCCGATCCGTCCGACCTCCGCAGCGTGCTGGACATCGGCCTCGCTGCCGGCTTCGGCAGCAAGTCGACCTTCAACAGTGCGTTCAAGCGCGCCACCGGGCAGACACCCAGCGAGTACCGGCGCCGTCGCACCACGTCCGACTGAACGTCCAATCCTTCACGCCCGGTCGAATATCCCCCGTCCCTGCGCTGCCATCACCTTCGGACCCAACGAAGGAGGTGAAGCGATGCGTTTGCGACGGATGTTGTGTGGCCTGCTGTGGATGCTGGCGGTTCCTTTACACGCCGCAGGGGTGGATGCTGCCGATGTGCTGGCCAGGGCCCGCGCAGCCAGTGGCGGCGAGCGCTGGCAGGCTGCACAGCACCTGCAGGCTGAGGGCGAGCAGTCGCTGGGCGGTCTGCACGGGCGGTGGGAGCTCAACCAGGATCTGCGCGCCGGGCGCTATGCCGAACAGGCGCAGCTGGGGGACTTCATCGTCGCGCAGGGGTTTGATGGGCAACTGTCCTGGCGGCGCGACTACGGTGGTGAGGTCGGCCTGCTGGACGGCACTGTGCCGCGCCGGACAGCGCGAACGCAATCCTGGCTGGTCACGCGCACCTACTGGTCCAGCGCCTATCCGGCCGCCCGCTTTGCCCCGCCCCGCGCCGACACGCTGGACGGCCGGCGCTATACCGTCCTGGCCACTACCCCGGAGGGCGCCGACCCGATCGAGCTCTGGTTCGACAGAGACAGCGGCCTGCTCGGCCGCGTGGTCATTGCATCCGCGCGCACACCCACCGCCATCGCACTGGAAGACTACCGGGCCGTGGAAGGTCTGATGCTGCCCCACCGCATCATCACCGACACCCTCGATGCCCAGGGCAGTGCCGATCCACGATTGCGCAGCGACGTGCGGGTGCAGCGCTATCGGGTGAACAGCCCGATGCCGGACGCACGGTATGCGCCACCGGCGATGGCCGCCGACAGCTACATCGAGGATGCCAGCGGCACCACCCGCGTTCCGTTCGACCTGATCAACAACCACGTCTATATCGAGGCCGAGGTGGATGGCCAGCCGGCACGCTTCCTGGTCGACACCGGCGCCATCAACCTGCTGACACCCACGGCCGCCAAGCGCCTGGGGCTGACAACAGCGGGCCGCCTGAGCGTGCATGGTGCCGGCGACAACGCCAGCGACCTGGGCCTGGCACAGGCCCGCCACCTGCGCATCGGTGGCGCGCACCTTGCAAACCCGGTGTTCCACATCATCGACCTGGGCCAGCAGATCAACTCGATGGGCGTGCCACACGATGGCTTCATCGGCTACGAGACCTTCCTGCGCTTCGTCACCACCTTCGACTATGGCGCGCGCGTGCTCAGCTTCACCCGACCGGGCCACTACCAGCCGCCCGCCAGCGCGGTGGTGCTGCCGTTCGAACAGGACGACCGCGCACCGGTACTGAATGGCGAGCTTGACGGCATTCCGCTGCGGCTGTGGCTGGACACCGGGTCACGCAATTCGCTGAGCCTGAGCAGCCCGTTCGTGCGTGCGCATGGCCTGCTTGAGAAATACCACGCCAGTGAGGAGGCGGTGCTGGGATGGGGTCTGGGTGGGCCGGGCCGCGCGCGACCGGCACGGCTGGGTGTGCTGCGCATGGGCAGCATTGAAGTCAACGGCCTGGTCGGCGACCTGTCCAGCACCAACAAGGGGGCGCTGGCCCTGTCCGACTATGGCGCGATTCTCGGTGGCGGGGTGTTGCGGCGGTTCTCCATGGGCATCGACTACGATGCCAAGCGTCTGTACCTAGTGCCCAACGCCGAAAGCACGCAGCCCGATGCCTTCGATCGCAGCGGGTTGTGGCTTCAGTCCGAGGGCGCTGCACTGCGTGTGGCCGATGTGGCGCCAACCAGTGCCGGTGCACGCGCCGGATTACGCAGGGATGATCGCATCGTCATGATTTCAGGTGAGCCGATTGCCACGCGGAGACTGGCGCACTGGCGTGCGCTGCTGCGTGAGCGCCCGGGTGGGACGCGTGTGGGCATCCATTATCTGCGCGATGGCCGGCAGGCGGATACCGAGCTGGTGCTGGCGGACCGGGTGGCTGCGGATTGGCATGCAGATTGAGATCGCGCTGGTGCAATCGCCGTGGGGGCACCCGCTGCCCATGCGGCGGGTACCGCTGAACGAGGGTGATCGAGAATCTCGCACACCGGCGGGAACGTCAGGGAATGAACGACGCGGAGCGATGTTCGCAACCGGCTATATCCCGTACCACGATGGAGTACTCCGCGTCCGCGCTGGATTGGCCGGACAGGAACACGCCATCACCATCGAACAGAACGCTCTGCTGTTCACCCTGCCCGATCGACAGCCCGATTGCTCCCGGCGTGATTTCCTCAAGGATCACGTTGTAAGGCCGCCAGGCATCCTCGCCCGTACGCCTCATCTCTGCGCGAGCAGTTCTTGCGTTCAACCTGCGTCTTTCATCCACCCACAGTTGAAGCGGTTGATCAGCATTGTGGGTGATTCGGAAACGCCCGTAGGTCAGTCCGTCGACTCTCTCGGTGCCGATGTAGGTGAGATAGGCCTGCGGACACTTCGTGATGCGATTCGGATGCGCCGCACAGGATGCCAGTGCAACCACAAGGCAAAAGGCAGTCAGGCGCTTCATGGGCTTGAAGCCTGATGTGGGTCGCTGTCGCGGCGGCATGCGGCGGTGAGGGCAACCAGCACTACGCCCCAGAGTGGCGTGAGCAGCACGACGCTCATCACCGTCAGCGAAACCGGTACCTGCCAGAGCAGCGATGACCTGAACCCGCTGAATCTATAGGCCTCCATTACAAGCACCACGACCTGAGCCAGAAGGCCCGCGAGCAGCCCCAAGCCAGCTCCCTTGGCAAGCCGCCTGATCGTCAGGCGGCCACCGGCGGGAACCCGCGCGCCCACTCCCAGCAACAGAAGACTGATGGAATACAGCCAGAAGAAGGCATGATGTGAGTCGAAGGCGTAAAGCGTCCTGCCCGCAAAGTGCAGGAACAGCCAGAGTGCTCCACACGACACCGCGCAGGCCAGCCCGTACCGAAGAATCTTCCTGGCTTCCATCTTGCACCTCTCCGAGGCGTGCAGGCCGATCGCGTTCTTTTGTGGAGGACTGCGGAAGCCGTGAACAACATTGCTGTCAGACCAAAGCAGATGGCCATGTTCCCAAAGCTGGCGTGGCACCTCCCATGACGAGGGCAGGCATCATTCGGAACCAGGGGGTTCCCCCCTATCCGAGTTCATGCGCCTTGCCTCCCGCTTGATCGCTCTACTCGCGCAGCGCATCGCGCAGCGCTCGAGAGTACCTACCTGCCCCACGGGATCGATCACCACGCGCGGCGTACCCAGATGATCCGGCTGGACGTAGGCCAGTTCCGGCACGCCAGTGCCCAGCACGTTGATCAGCGCCACCGGATAGGTATTCGCATAGGTTTCAATCGGCGTGCCGTCCGAGCTGAGCTGAGCTGGGCTTACTTGGTCAGATAGACAGAGCTTAGGGCAATGACTTCAGACCAACGGAAGAGGATTTGATCACTGCATAATCCAGATCACGATCAGGGGAATCAGCAATATAAAATATACAAGGAACGAGACCCAGAACACCAAGAGCAACAACCTGCGCGCTCCTGATGCGCCGTTGTACACCCGCGTCCATCCGCAGATCGGGTACTTGGTCAAGAAATGATCTCGCTCCAGGATCGCAGGCCTGCCAAGAGATTCCCATAGTTCAGGCGAATTTCTCTTTAGCTCCCAAACCAGAAAAATCCGCGAAACGAATGCCATCAACAACGTTGCGATAGCGAGCAAGCAAAGGGCTTCGAAAACTGATTCCAATGACATTCGAAGAACTTCCTTGTCGAGTTCCATCCAGACGGGGTAGCGGACTGCTTTACCGAGGTCATCAGTCGCTCGACATCATGGCTACTTTGCGTTCCAGACTGCAGCCACGTTGCCGAAGGCAGAACAACTCTCATCCTTACCCCGCTCTGAAGCTAAGCCACGAGCAGAAGAGCAGTCGAACGACTTTCAATTCATTCGCACTGAACGATGCTGACTCTACTTGAACCCCTTACAACCGCGCCTTCTTTCCGCCTCGGCGAAGGGGAGCTTTTCTCTTTCCAATCAACATCGAAGCAACAATAAACATGGCGCCACCGATGATCCACACCACCCCAATTATTCTATTGTAATGTGCCTGCCCTACAAGTCGAATAATCGACATGTATAGATCACAGTTCACTCGGCAAGGCCCAGTCCCAACCAATGCACCTCCAATTACTGCCAGGCCAAACGCTATCGTAACAAGCCCAACCACAACTCCGAATGCTCGCAAAATCATTTAGCTACCTCCGCGACCGCCAGTTTATTATGGAGTCTCGAACCAGATCAATCAGATCAAGAGGATCCGCCTCAGGATTAGATAGCAGAGGATGCGAGGGATTAGAATAATAGGGGGCTAGACACTGACACCCTCTTGAATGGACCTGGGCAACGGTGGGATTCGATGGAAACCCACCCCTCATGACGTCACCACTTGTGCACTGATTTTGATCCTTTCTACAGACTTCAACCGCACAATACTGAGTATAGTCATGCTCACTTACGAGGCTAGCAGCGTTCTCCAACGACCCCACTTCCTCGGGCGAAAGCCCGCGCGAGTAAATTGGATTGGTATGTGAGTTTGACTCGATTGCCTGACGCTGGGCGCGCGCTGCAACTCTCCTTTGAGCGGAGTTGCCGCCACCCTGTCGCGCAAGACTTGGCGGCCTTCCACCTTTCAGGCCCATGGAATCCTCGTTGGATAGTGGATCACCATCGACATAAGAATACAGCGAGTACCCACCCCTGAATCCAATGGGATCGCTCTGCGAATAGCGTCCCACCACCGGGTTGTATTCCCGCTGATAGTTGTAGAACAGCTCACTCGCACCCGTCGCCTGCTGGCCCGGGAAGCGCAGCGCCAGCTCGAACGCCACACCATCGCCATCGGGATCGGCACTCGGAATCTGGTTACCGAACACCTCGCTCTTGTTGCTCCACTCCCAGATCGCGACATCGCGCACCGGATCGATCACCACGCGCGGTGTGCCCAGATGATCCGGCTGCACGTAGGCCAGTTCAGGCACGCCGGTAGCCGGCACATTGATCAGCGCCACCGGGTAATTATCCAGCCAGATGGCCTGCTGCTGCGCCTGGCCCGTGGCCGAGTAGTTGCCCAGCCACTGCCCGGCCTCATCGTACAGCGTGATCTGAGCTGCGCCACCGGCTGGAGTACGCAGCACGCGTTCACCGCGGTGGTTGTAACCGTAGATTTCCAGTACGGCATTGCCCTGCTTCACCGCGTTCATGCGGTTGGCATCGTTGTAGATGAACGTCTTGCCGCCGATGCTGGTGGTGTTGCCCACCGCGTCATGGTTGCGCGCTTCGCCGTCCACGGCGGTCAGCCGGTGGCTGGTTGCGGGGTAGGTGTAGCTGGCGGCGCCTGCCGAGGTGGTCAGCGCGGTGCGATTGCCGGTGGCGTCGTAGGCATAGGTTTCAATCGGCGTGCCGGTCGCGCCGTCCTGGGTCTGGGTCAGGCGACCCAGCGCGTCGTAGGCGTACTTGGCCAGCACCGTCGAGCCAGTGCCGTTCTTCAGCTCGGTGATCGAACCGACCGGATCATAGCCGTAGCCCAGCGACAGGCCGCCTGCGGCCGGGTCATGCACCGCTTGCGGGCGGTAGTCCAGATCCAGCGGACGCTGTAGCTGGCGGCCGTTGCCATAGGTCCAACCGGTCACCGGGCCGAAGGCCGCGTAGGTCACGTTGTTCACCACGATCTGGCGGGCTTGGCCGGGCCGGGTCAGTCCGATCTGGCTGATGCGCCCCAGGGTATCGCGCACGTAGTCGGCCACACTGCCATCGGGGTACGTCAACGCCGTCAGGCGGCCCGACTTGCTGTAGGCATAGCGCAGGGTACTGGCCACCCCATTGAGCGTCTGCACCTTGCGGGTGACCTGACCGAAGCGGTCATGGCAGTACTGGGTGCTGCCATTGGCGTGCAGCACCTGCCCCAGGCGCCCCTTGGCAAAGCGCTCGTCGGCAGTACACGCAGCGGGCGCCACGTCGTAGCTGTAGCCCACGTCCAGATTGGGGTCCGGATAGGCGATGCCGATCAGCCGGTTGAGTGCATCGTAGTGATAGGTGGCGGTGACGCCGCGCGCATCGGTGGCCGTCTTGCGGTTGCCTGCCGCATCGACGGTGAAGCTGCTGGCGCCACTGTCCGGGCTGACCTGGCCGGTGAGGTCACCGAAGCCGTTATAGGCGTATGTGGTTTGGAGGCCCTTCGGGTCGGTGACCTGGGTCACCTGGTCCAGCGCGTTGTACTGGCTGCGGATCTCCGCCGCCACGCCACCCACGTCCTGCAGGGTCTGGGCCAGTCGGTTGAGCGGGTCGTAGTGCTGGCTGGTCACGCGCTGCAGGGCGTCGGTCACGGTCTGCGGGTTGCCGTTGGCATCGTAGGCAAAGCCGGTAGCGTGGTTGCCCGCGTCCTTCAGCGCGGTCAGCTGGCCGAGCGTGTTGAACGTCCGTGCCAGGGTGCGACGCAGGGTGCCGCCGGTGTCCAGCGTGTCTTCCTTGAGGCGGTTGCCGGCGTTGTCCAACGCATAGTGAATGGTGTTGCCCGCACTGTCCGCGATGTCCGTCAACCGCTGGGCGGCGTCGTAGACATAGGTAACGCTGCTGCCGTCAGGCTCGGTGACCTGTTGCACCTGGCCGGTCGGCCAGTAGCTGATCTGGGTGACCCGATTCTCGGCAGTGGTCGCGCCGCGCACGGTGACCGAGGTTGGCCAGCCGCGGGCATGGTAGGTGTAGTCGGTGACCACGCCGTTGCCGTCCTTCACCGACAACGGCCGTCCGAGCGCATCGTAAGTTAATGTCTCGACGGTCTGGCCGAGCGAGTTGGTCACACTGCGCAGGTCGCCCTTGCGATAACTGCAGACACCATTGGCCGAGCATCCCGCGTCGTCCGCAGTGTAGTAGGCATAGGTGGAGACATCCGCCACATCGCTTCGCGGGCCATCCACGCTACGCAGCAGTCCCACCAGCGGGCACTCCGGGCCCTCGGCCTCACAGTAGGTCTGCGTGGTGACGCGGGTGTCACCGGTCACCATGTCGCGCACGGTGATGGTGGTCGGCTGGAGGCGCGCATTGCGCGCGATGCGGATCTCACGGTTGCCGACGGTCTGCTGCACCAGCCGATTGCTGTCCATCGCCACGCGCGTCTCGCTGACGCGCTGATCCGGAGTGCCGGCCGCTTCGGTGGTGGTGGTCACGCTGACGGCGCCTGCGGCAGCATCGCTGGCCTCCGCATAGGCGTACTGGGTGACGACGGCACGGCGGTCTGTTGCCGACTGCAGGCGACGCCGGAAATCGGTGCCCTCGGGCAGATAGGTGCGGCTGATGCTGCCATTGCTCTCAGTGATGCCATTGACCTTGCGCGGAAGGCCACTGCTGCCACTGGCGGTCAATGCGTACGTACTCTGCTTGCCCAGCGCGTCGGTGACGATGGTGGTGCCTGCCGGGGTGTACTCCAGGCGCACGCCATCAATGCCCACGTCGGGCTGGCTGCAATCGCCGGAATGGCGGCTGCAGGTGACCCGCCCCTTGGCGTCATAGCCGAACCAGCTGTAGCGCCGGGTGTCTTCGGCGGTCACGCCCGTCAGGTAGCCCGGGAAACGTGTGTCCTCATAGTGGTATGTACGGCTGGCGCCGTCTGCATAGGTCGCAGTGGTCAGCTCGCCGGCCGGTGAATAGGCGTAGCTCACCACAGGCTGGCCCGCGATCACCAGCGCCGAGATCAGTGAATCGTCGCCCGGCACGAGGTACTGGACATCCACACGCCGGCCGGTTGAATGGGTGATGCTGAGCAGGCGACTTCGGTTGTCGTACGCGTACAAAAGCGTGGTTCCGTCCTCGAAATCGCGGTGCTGCATCAGGCCAGCAGCGTCGAACAGGATGCGCTCTCCAGCACGTGAAAGTTGCCAGTTGGTGCCCTGCTGGACTGCGCGATCGCCGCTTCCGTCCATGGCTTCGTAGCTTGCTCCCACTTTCTGGAATGCTGTCTGCCCGCCATCGGCGCCGATCAGCCCTACTTTCAGTTCGGGGCTGGGAGGGAAGGTGGAATCGTCTACGCCTGCGGTAAGCCGCAGATTGTGGGAATGGGTCCAGCCCGTACCCAACGCACCTCCCGCCGTACTGGAGAGCGAATGATAGTGACGGCCGAAGCTCACCCATCCAAGATCAAAATCGAGCTCTGGCTGGGATTTGTCGCCCGTGGTGGGATCACAGGGGTTGCCGACCGGACACTGCTGTGGCGGCAGTGGCGTGCTTGTGTACGACAGCAAGGGCGCCATCGGCGGCTCATCCTGCTGTACCAGCGAGCACATCTGGATAGCATCGTTCCACAGCATGCCGGACCGATTCGGGCATAGGGCGGTTCTGTCCCGGCGTACATACTCCCAGCCCTGAACCGCAGAACACGGTCCGCCAAGGGATCTGTGTTGCGTGTAATGGAATTTCTTGTCCTCGTGCGTGATGCTTCCGTCGTCGCCTTGCCCGAGTCCCGGAAACTCGACCCACTCCTCTTCCGACAGTGTGGTGGCTGGACACTGTGGGTCACTCACGCGGAGGGCCAGGATCACATTACGCGCCTCGGCTTCGGATGCGTATTCCTGATCGGAGTATGTGTAGACCCAATCGGTGGTGACGATCGCTTCGGGCTTCGCACGGTAGTCGTAGACGACCTTGCTTGCCTGCACGCGCTGCCGCTTGACCTCCCAGACGAACGGCTTGTCGTCCTCGTAGTGAGCAAAGAACGCCTTGATGTCTTTCTGCACCGCTGCCTCGGTGGCTCGCGGCTGGCCCATCGACAGGTAGCTCTCCCACTTCTTCTGCACCTCCTGCGCCTGCGCAGCCCAAGGAGCCAAGCTCCCCAGAGCGATCATCGCCAATGCGGCACACGAAATGGTCTTCAGTCGTTCCAACATCCCTGTTCTCCTTCCTGGACGAACACAGCACCGGCGGGAACGAGAACGTGGGGCGGTTGCCTCACCACGTCATGCTTCGGATCGTCCCTGGTCCGGAATGCGGCCTGACCGCACGGGGGACGTTATCTCCGATGTGATTTACACATTCAAGTCAGAAACTGTGGAATGGGTCGGATTTCAGAGTTTTCTGATACAGGTCGGCCGATCAGATGGGCAGCCGAGCACGGGCTCGGCTCTACAGGGGCCAATGCCCACACGAACAGCAACGCCGGGCATGGCCCGGCGTTGTGTTCAAAACAGTCGAGCATGGCTCGACTCTACAAGAGCGAATCAATACTTCCCGTCGAACGCGAAGATCGGCTTACGCTGCTTCCACGCACCTGCAGTGAAGTCCGGGAATTCCAGCGTCTGGAAGCTGTTGGCGATCGACTGCTCGCTCAGCGGGGTGATCGCGCTCCAGGTCACCGCGTCATAGATGTCGATCGGCATCGGTGCCTTGGCCTTCAGCGCTTCCACGAACGCATGGATGACGAACCAGTCCATGCCACCATGACCAGCGCTGGAAGCGGTCTCGGCATTCTGCTTCCACAGCGGGTGCTCATACTCGTCCTGGTACTTCTTGAACTCTTCCCACTGGTGCGGCGGGCTGCGGCCTTCGATGTGGATCGAATGGTTCACATCCATCCACAGGCCCTTGGTGCCCTGCACGCGGAAGCCCATCGAGTACGGGCGCGGCAGCGAGGTATCGTGCTGCAGCAGGATGGTCTCGCCGTTCTCGCAGGCCAGCGTGGTGGTCACGATGTCGCCCAGCTTGAACTTCACCTTGGTGCTGGGATGGGTGGTGCCGCCACTCTTGGCCACGGTGTATTCGTGCAGGCCGCGCGCCTTGGTCGCAAAGGCGTTGATGTGGGTGAAGCGATTACCGCGGTTGATGCCGGTGTACATCGCGCACGGGCCGATGCCGTGGCTGGGGTAGAGCTCGCCATTGCGCTCCACCGAATGCTCGGTGCGCCAGCGGGCTTCGCTCCAGCCCTTGGGACCGAACTCCACGCCGCTGTCGTAGGGCTGGTTCGGGTCACCGGAATTGAACTTAACGCCGCGCAGGTCGTGCTGGTAGCCGGCCTGCAGGTGCACCAGCTCACCGAACAGGCCCTGGCGCACCATCTGCAGCGCGGCCATCACGTCACGGCGGTAGCAGACGTTCTCCAGCAGCATGTACGGGGTGCCGGTGCTGAGCTGGGTCTTCAACACGTCCCAGTGGTCCTGCAGGGTGATGCCGGCCACCACTTCGCAGCCCACGGCCACGCCAGCCTGCATTGCGGCAATCGCCATCGGCGCGTGGTACTCCCACGGCGTGGCGATGATCACGCCATCGATGCCCTTCTGTTCCAGCAGGCGCTTCCAGGCATTGGTGTCGCGGTCCTGGCCATAGGTCTTCGGTGCCGGCTTGCCGGCCTTGCTGACCATCTCCACGGCGCGGCCGAGCATGATCGGCTCGATATCGCAGACGGCGACCACCTCAACGTCGTCGCGGCGCACCAGTTCCTTCAGCAGCACCAGGCCACGCATGCCGGTGCCGATCATGGCCAGGCGCACCTTGCGCCCGCGTGCCCAGGCCGGGGTCTGCGGCAGCAGGCTGCTGGCGGCGACAGCGGCGCTGGCCGCGATGAATTCCCTACGCTTCATGGCAAACATCTCTCCTCTTGGCAGCGTGCCGACCGAAGCCGGCACGCCAGGTCACGCAAACGGAATTACTTGAACCGGTAGCCGATGGTCACACTGTAACCACGACCGAAGATCGTTGCGTAGTCACTGGAGTCACCCAGGAAGCTGTTCGGGTCGTAGAACGGCAGGCGGTTGAACAGGTTCTTGACCGTGAAGCTCAGATTCCACGCATCATCCGGGCGCCAGGTGACGCTCATGTTGGCGGTCCACCACGACGGTGCACCGTCGCACTTGCTCTTCTGCAGGGCCAGGTAGCCGCCGGTGCAGGTTTCCTTGTTGTTGCTCTTTTCGTCGACCTGGTCGGTGGCCCACTTGGTGCCGCCCACATAGTTGACGAACATGCTTGTGGTGACCTGCTTGTAGGTCCAGTCGGCGTTGAGCGTGGCACGCAGGCGCGGGTTGTTGTAGTAGCCCACCACGTCGCCGTAGTACCAGCCGCTCGCTTCGTCCATGTAGAAGCGGTTGCGGTTGGCGATGGTGGCAGCCAGACCGATGTTCAGGTTGCCCCAGTCACCCAGCGAGAAGCGGCTGCGCGCATCGATGTCGAAGCCGTCGATCAGGGTCTTGCCGCGGTTCTTGTACTGGCCCACCACGCTGGCCACGTTGCCGGCGGAATAGCCCGGCAGCACCGACGGGCAGCTCACGCCACTGGCCGGGTCGGCACACATCGCCGCCAGCTGCGCCAGGTTGGCCCGGTCGCTGTCGGTGATCGGCGAACGCGACGAGGAGATGATGTCTTCCATGCGGCGGTAGTCCGGCGCGACGATTTCATTGTCGCGGTAGATGAACCAGTAGTCGGCCGACACCGACAGCCAGGTTGCCGGCTCGTAGACGAAGCCGAGGGTGGCGATCTTCGCCTTCTCCGGCTTCAGGTCCTTGTTCGGCTGGGTCATGCGTGCCACGGTGCGACTGCAATCGACGTTCAGCAGGGTCTTGCCCAGATCGACATCGCCCGGCCGCTGCGACTTCAGCAGCAGGTTGGCAATGGCGTTGGTCTCGTTGCAGCGCAGCTCGTCACGGTAGCCGCCGAGCTGCGCGAACACGCCGCCGTTGCCGGATTCGGCCAGGCTCGGTGCACGGAAACCGGTCGAGTAGGTACCGCGCAGCATCAGCTGGTCGAACGCCTGGTACTTGAAGCCGATCTTCGGCGCGACGTTGGCGCTGAAGTTCGGGTACTTGTCCACGCGTACCGCCGCGTCCAGTTCCAGCTTGTCGGTGATCGGCGCCACGGTCTCGGCGAACAGCGCGTAGGTGTTGCGCTTGCCGTCGAACCAGGAGCCGCCCTGCTGGGTGATCAGGCCGTTGGCCGCATCGGCGTTGCCCGGGGTATAGAAGGTCTCACGGCTGGCATTGAAGCCGAACGCGGCACGCATCTCACCAGCCGGCAGCTGGAACAACGGGCCTTCGATCTTGCCGTCCAGGGTGTGCAGGCGGGTCCACGACTGGATATCGAAGGTCGGGAACGCTTCACGGATCAAGGCAGCGTTGGCTTCGCTGATCTCGCCGAACTTGTACGCCGGGTGGTCGGAGATGATCACGCGGCCGGTGCCCGGATCTATCGAGTACGGGCCGAACGCCTTCTCGAAGCCCTTGATGTTGACGTTGATCGTCTGGTACGTGGTGGAGTGCGTACCGGCGCTGGCGAACGCGGTCTCCCAGTTCCAGTCACCCCGGTTGCCACGCGCACCGGCCAGCACGCGGTAGCTCTTGTCGGTGTTGCGCTGGCCGAAGTAGTTCGGGCCGGCATCCTGCAGCAGGTAATTCAGGCCGACCACACCGCCCATCATCGCCTTCATTTCCGGGCTGGCGTGGTTGTACTCGTTGTTCGGGCCCAGGAACGGGTACAGGAACTGGTTGACGTTGTTGCCGGTGTTGCGCGAGAACCAGCTGGTCGGGTTGCCGGTGGTGGTGCCGTAGGTGCGCGGCGTGCCGCCGTTGGCGCGCAGGTCGATGTCGGTGTAGGTCGCCTCGGCGAAGATCTCGGTGCTGTCGCCCACCAGGAAGGTGCCGTTGAGGTAGGCGGTGTTGCGCTCGGACTTGGCGCCGGCATCGATCTCGTTGTTCATCCAGGTTTCCCAGACGCAACGCGGGCCGGCCGCTTCACTGGTCAGCACGTTCTTGCAGCCCGGCGCAGCTTCCTGCACGCGACGGCCGGTGACCGGATCGAAGGCGAAGTAGCTGCCCGGGTTGAACTCGCCCGGCTTGCTGCCCACGCCCAGGCGCAGGTTGTTGAGATAGTTCGGATTGTTGACGTAGTACTGGTCGGGGCGCTTGTCGTAGAAATCGCTGAGCGGAATCGCGTCGCGGCGGTACATGTTGACCGCGCCGTAGATGTTGAAGCGGTTCTCGGTCAGGTCACCGAAGCCGGCAGTGATGCTGGCCTGGTGCTCGCCGTAGGAATCGATGCGCGAGGAGGTGTCGTTGGTGAAGCTGACCTCGGCACCCTGGAAATTTCGCTTGGTGATCACGTTGATCACGCCGGCCACTGCGTCGGTGCCGTACACCGCCGAGGCGCCGTCGGTCAGCACTTCCATGCGCTCGATGGCCGCAGCCGGGATCGCATCGATGTTGACGAACTGGGTCTGGAAGCCGGCCGGCGCACCGTAGTACGACAGGCGACGGCCGTTCAGCAGCACCAGCGTGCCCTGTGCGCCGAGGCCACGCAGGTTGGCCTGCGAGGCACCATCGGAGCCGGTGAACAGCGAACGCGCGTCCTGCTGCGCCGGGCGAGCGGCCGGCAGGTTGTCGAGCACCTGCAGCAGCGTGCGCGCACCCATGTTCTGGATGTCCTGCTTGCTGATCACCTGCACCGGCGACGCGGTTTCAACGTCGGTGCGGCGGATGTTGGAGCCGGTGACCTCGATGCGGGCCAGGTCGGTGGCCTTGTCCTTGCTCTCCTGGGCGAAGGCAGGAACGGCGACCGACAACAGCACGCCGGCAATGGCCAGCGACAGCGGAGCGATCGAACGACAGGGGGGGCGGTGGTGGCGTGCGGGCAACATCGGGGTTCTCTCCTGGCAGGGGTGCGGCGCAAAAAGTGAGCGCGTGGGCGTTCGGCGGGCAAAACGCTCCCGGGCCACGGCCATGAGGGCCGTAGTCGGAATGGGCGGGGGGAGGAGCGGTGTTACGTAGGGGTCATGGGGCGACGATGCTGGCGGAGTCGCCCTCCTGGCCGATCAGCACGGCGTTGGCCCAGTTGGCACAGACCTGGGCGGGTTGGCTGCCCTGCGCACCCAGCGTGCGCAGGCTCAGGGTGGAAAGGCCACGGATGTCCAGCTCCGGCTTGACCACGCCGGGCGCCTTCACCAGGCCGCTGTCGTACAGCAGGCGGTTGTCACCCCAGACCTGGAACTGCAGGCCACCGGCAGTGCGGCAGGCGTCGTCGATGCCGAGGTCGGCGCGCAGCAGGTGCCAGCCTCCCTGCAGGCGCAGGTCGATGCGGCTGTTGGCGCCGACGCCCAGGCCACGACGGAACTGCAGGCCGTTCATGCGCATGCCGGCATCGCCACGGAACGACTGGTCGGTGCGCAGCTGGCTGGCCAGCGCGGCCGGCACCGGCAGCTCGGAGAGATAGTGCTGCCGGGCCGGTCGCTCCGGTTCCTGGTGTTCAAGAATGTGGAAGGTGGACAAGGCGATCGGGCCGACATCGCGCGGCTGCAATGCATCGAACGCGCGGGCGCTGCCCTGTGCGGCGGTCACCATCGGGTCGGTGCTGCTGGCGCCGTCGCCTTCGGGGTTCTGCACGCTCAGCACGCGGAAACGCAGCAGGCGGCCGGCGTGGGCCGGGAAGTCGATGCGCTGCACGCCTTCCTTCAGCTGCAGGCGGCCGCGGGCGATCGGCTCGCCCCACTCGCCATTGCTGTCACCCAGGTACACCTCGTAGTCGCGGACCTGGCCGTGCTTCCAGTTCTTGTCGTTGCGCGGCGCGATGTCGATGCCGTCGATCATCTTCCGCTCGCCGAAGCCGATCACCCACTCATGCGCACCGGTGCGCACGGCCTGGTTGCGCACGCTGCGGAACCAGGTGCCCGGATCATCATCGAAGGCATTTTCCAGCGCATGGCCGGGTTCTTCGGCCGGGCGGTTGACCACCAGCAGGCTGTCGGCCGGCAGTTCGCGGCCCAGCACCGGCGCGGCCGGATAGGCATCGTCGGCCACGACAGCAGCGACTGCGAAGTCCAGCTGCAGCGGCTGGCGGATGTCCTGTGTGGCGGTGCGCACATGCAGCGTGCCACGACGCTCCTTGGCATCGAAGTACCAGCCTTCACTGGCGTTGTTGAACGCAGCGGCATCGGCCAGCGCCGGCAGCGCGCGGCCACCGGCCTGCACCACACGCGGCGCCTGGCGGCTGAGCACGCGCAGGCCATAACGACGCTGCGCCAGCTGGCCGTTGTACTGGCCCTGCACGGCATCAATCTGCACCTGCACCGGGCCGCTGCCCTGCGCCGGCGCCTGCACGCGGATCTGCTGCGTGCTCGATTCGCCCTGCTGGTAGCGGCGGGTGTTGCCATCGTCTTCGTACAGCGTGTACTGCGAATCGCCCTGCGGATACAGATCGAACGTCATTTCATCCAGCGGCTTCTCGCCGTCGAACAGCATCGACGGGTACATCGGCAGGATCGCACCGGCACGCACGAACACCGGCAGCGTGGCCAGATCCACCTGGCGGTCGAGCTGGCGGCCATCGGCGGCGGCCTGCACGCGGCGACCATCCCAGTAGTCGATCCAGCCACCAGCCGGAAGATGGATGTCGCGGCGCCAGCCACGGCTGGCCGCCTGGCTGCGGTACACCGGCGCCACCAGCAGGTCGCGGCCGAGCAGGAACTGGTACTTGTAGGTTTCATCCTGCGCGTGCGGATCGCGCGGGTTGTCCCACATCAGGCCACGCACCGGCGGTGCACCGGTCTGCGCGGCCTCGTGCACCAGCCCGTACATGTACGGGGTCAGGCGCATCTTCAACTTCAGGTAATCGCGGTTGATGCTGCGATAGGGCTCGTCGTACCACCACGGGTGCTTGCGTGCGTTCGACGACCAGCCGCTCATGCCCATCAACACCGGGGTGAACGCCTTCCACTGCAGGTCGCGGGTGAAGGTCTCGGCGCTGCCGCCGAAGATCGCATCGACGTCGCCGCTGGCGTAGGCCATGCCGGACAGGCCCGACCCGACCAGGGTCGGCACGTGCCAGCGGATGTAGTCCCAGCTGCTGCTCTGGTCGCCGGTCCATGCCACGGCATAGCGCTGGATGCCGGCCCA
Organism: Stenotrophomonas sp. 62841_Sma; assembly: GCF_056482945.1. Classification (NCBI taxonomy): domain Bacteria; kingdom Pseudomonadati; phylum Pseudomonadota; class Gammaproteobacteria; order Lysobacterales; family Lysobacteraceae; genus Stenotrophomonas; species Stenotrophomonas sp. 62841_Sma. The sequence continues at coordinate 4,567,936 of NZ_CM151224.1, forward strand.
GCCCATCACCGTCCACAGGAACGGGCGCGAATCGGAGTTGTCGAGGATGCCGTTGAAGGCCTGGCGGTTGGCGTCCATCGCGAACTGGTAGCCCTTGCCGGTCCAGGCCACGTCCAGCTTCTGCACGCGGCTGCCGGCCTTGCCCACTTCCCAGGCGATCTTGTCGACACCGTTCTCGGTCCACAGGCCGGTGCGGAAGCCGTACGTGGCCAGGCCCTTCACCGTTTCCGGCAACTGCTTGTAACCGCAGCCGTAACCATCATTGGGCAGGATCCAGCCACCGGGCATGTCGTGGGCGCGGTACTGCTTGGCCACGCTGTCGATCACATCCGGGGTGGTGCCGGTCGGGCCGTCGCTCCAGCCTTCGGGCACGGTGCCGGGCTTCTTGCTGTTGTCGCCGTCGTTGTAGCAATCAGCATCGCCGTAGGACAGCGCCCAGCGCGCGACCATGTTCGGGCGGCCGGTCAGCTGGGTGTAGCGTTCGATCAGCTTCGGCAGATTGGCGCCGACGAAGTAATAGGCATCGAAGCGGTCTTCGCGGTGCAGCAGCGTGGCCTGGTCGGTCTCGCGCAGATCGTAGCTGCCATCGCTCCAGGTATTGCGCAGCATGCCCCAGCCGCGGCTGCTCAGCAGCATCGGGGCCGGGCTGGGGCGGTCGCCCTCTTCCCAACCGCCGGAGTAGGACACTTCCAGCTCGCGGCCCTTGAACTGGTAACGGCCGTTCTGCTGGCCGCCACCGTAATAGCCTTCATCGGCCTGCGAGGACAGCACCTGCACGCTCTGCGTGGCATCCAGGTCCAGCGGCTGCAGCTCCTGCCAGAGGGCGGTGGGCTGGCCATTGTCCAGGCGTTCCAGGCGCAGGCGCAGCGGCTGCCGTTGTACATGCAGCACCAGTGCATCGGTGCGCACGCGGATTTCCTGCGCGTCTTCTTCCAGCTGCGCCCGCACGTTCGCCTTGGGCTGCGGCAGTACGATCGGTGCGGCCTTGTCACCTGCACCGGTGAGCTTGCCGTTGCGGCCGGCCTGCACGCGGATGATGTCGGTGGCCGGCAGCTCGATGCGGATGCGCGCGCCCTTGTCGGTCTGCAGATCCCAGCCCTGCACGCCGTCGCGGCTGGCGCTGGCGCTGACCGAACGCAGGTTGCCGACGGGCTCGGCCCGGGCCGGCATGGACGCCAGCATCAATGCCGGCAACAGGGCCAGCATCAGCGGCGAGCGACGAACGCAGATTTCCACGCGGACTCCCAACCCGTTCACCGGGCGTTTCGAAAGCGATTGGGCCGACTCTAGGGCAGCGATTCGAAAGATGTCAACAAATTGAAAGGAAAAAGGAAGATATATTCCATTGAAACGAAAGTTGTTGCGCCGCAATACTTTGTGTAAGCGCTTGCAGGCGCCTGTTAAGCATTGTGCGATACGGCATTCGGCTGGTTCTTTCGTTTTTCGGAGCACTCCACGGCGGGAAAAGTCACCACGCCATTTTCTTTCTTTTTACTTTCGCTATTTGACATTTCGAAAGAAAACACAGATGGTGCGCTGGCCCAACTGGAACCTCCGAATGGACGTCACCCTGCTTTCCGATGTGTCCGCCTGGCAGCGCCTTGGCGGAGCCGATACCGCTACCGAAATCGCCCAGCAGCCCGCGCTGTGGGACGCCCTCGCACAGGACCTGTCGCGTGCCCGCGACCGCCTGCAGGCCTTCCTTGGCGACAGCCTCAACGATCCCAACCAGCGCGTGCTGTTCACCGGCGCCGGCAGCTCCGGCTTCATTGCCGAGATGGTGGCCGATGCGATCAACGCGCAGTGGCCAGCCGATGTGCGCGTGGTGCACACCACCAGCCTGCTGACCCACCCGGCGCTGTACCTGCAGCGCGACCGCCCGACCCTGCTGGTCTCGTTCGGCCGCAGCGGTTCCAGCCCGGAGAGCGTGGCGGCAGTCGACCGCGTGCGCAGCGACGTGGATGACGCGCGCTTCCTCGACATCACCTGCAATGCCGATGGCGAACTGGCCCGACGTGGCGCCGGCCGTGCCGATACCTGCACCCTGCTGATGCCCTCGGCCAGCTGCGACCGTGCCTTCGCCATGACCAGCAGCCTGACCTGCATGCTGCTGGCCGCGCTAACCGTGTTCGATCGTTCGCCGTGGGATGCGCGCGTGGCGCGCCTGAAGCAGATCGCCGCGCTGGCCCGCGAAGGCCAGGCACAGTGGGATGCACCGGTGGCCGCGCTGGCACAGCGCCCGTTCAACCGCATCATCTACCTCGGCAGCGGCCCGCTGGAAGCGCTGGCACGCGAGTGTGCGCTGAAGGTGCTGGAACTGACCGCCGGCCGCGTGCTGGCGCTGGCCAATACGCCGCTGGGCTTCCGCCATGGCCCGAAGTCGACGCTGGACGGCAACACCCTGGTGGTGGTGCTGCGCAGCGTGCAGCCGTTGGCGCGCCGCTACGAACAGGACCTGCTGGAAGAACTGCGCCGCGATGGCGTGGCCGGCCAGGTACTGGCGATCGGCCCGCATTCGGACATCGGTGCGGACGACGAGTACACCCTCACCGTACCGGCACTGGATGATCCGTGGCTGGCACCGGTGTGGCTGGGCTTTGCGCAGCTGTTCGCGCTGCAGCGCTCGGCTGCGCTGGGCCTGACTCCGGACAATCCGTTCCCGGATGGCACCGTCAACCGCGTGGTCAAGGGCGTCACCATCCACCATGGCTGAGCTGATCACCCACGCCTGCTACGGCATCGACATCGGCGGCACCAAGATCGAGCTGGTGGCGTGCGATGCGGCGATGCAGGTCACCTGGCGCCGCCGCGTGGCCACGCCGCAGGGCGACTACGACGGTTTCCTGCAGGCGGTGGTGACCCTGGTCGCCGAGGCCGATGCCGCGCTGGGCCGCAGTGATGCGGCGATCGGCATCGCCCTGCCCGGCGTGCGCGACCGCCGCAGCGGCCGCCAGCTCAGCGCGAACGTGCCGGCGTTGACCGGCCACAGCGTGGCGGCCGACCTGCAGGCGCGCCTGCAGCGGCCGCTGCATTTCGGTAACGACCTGCAGTGTTTTGCCCTGTCGGAAGCACACGGCGGTGCCGCTGACGGCTATCCCAGCATGTTCGGTGCCATCCTCGGCACCGGCGCGGGTGGTGGTTTCTGCCTGCACGGCCGCCTGCTGTCCGGCTTCAACGGCCTGGCCGGCGAATGGGGCCACTGGAGCGTGCCCGGTCATCTGCTGCAGCGCCACGGCCTGCCGCTGATCGACTGCGCCTGCGGCCTGCAGGGCTGCGTGGAGCGCTATGTGTCCGGCAGTGGCGTGGCGATGATCGAGCGTCACCTCGGTGGCAGCGCCGCCGACGCCAGCGCGGTGATCGCCCTTGCCGAAGCCGGCGATGCCCGCGCACGCAAGGCGCTGGACATCCATCGCGACCTGCTCGGCCACAGCCTGGCGGCGCTGGTGCTGGCGCTGGACCCGCACGTGATCGTGCTCGGCGGCGGTCTTTCGCAGTACGCGCCGCTGTACGAGCACCTGCCCGCCGCCATCGCCGCCCATCTGTTCAAGGGCGTGCAGGTGCCACCGATCGTGCCGCCACGCTTTGGCGATGCCGGCGGCGCACGTGGTGCTGCCCTGCTCGCCTGCCAACCCTCGTTTTCCTGATGTCCGGAGCTTGACCATGTCCCCGTTGCAGACCCTGCTTGCCTCCCACCGCGCCGGTGCCAACGTCGGCCTGTACAGCGTCTGCTGCAGCAACGAGCAGGTGCTGCGCGCGGCCATGCACGTGGCGCTGGCACACGGCACCGTGCTGCTGATCGAGGCCACCTCCAACCAGGTCGACCAGTTCGGCGGCTACACCGGCATGACCCCGCCGCAGTACCGCGATTACGTGGGCACGCTGGCCGATGAGGAAGGCTTCCCGCGCGAACGGCTGATCCTGGGCGGTGACCACCTCGGCCCGAATGCCTGGCAGAAGCGCCCGGCCGCCGAAGCGATGACCCACGCGCGCGTGCTGATCGAAGCCTACGTCGCCGCCGGCTTCCACAAGATCCACCTGGACTGCAGCATGTCCTGCGCCGATGACCCGGTGCCGCTGCCCGATGCCATCGTCGCCGCGCGTTCGGCCGAGCTGGCCGAGATCGCCGAACGTACCGCCGCCGAACACGGCCTGCCGCCGCCGGTCTACGTGATCGGTACCGAAGTGCCGATTCCCGGTGGCGAAGCCTCGCTGGCCGAAGGCCTGCAGGTAACCACGCCGGCCGCCGCCGCACAGACCCTGGCCATCCACCAGCAGGCGTTCGACACGCCGCAGCTGCGCGACGCGTGGCAGCGCGTGATCGCGATGGTGGTGCAGCCGGGCGTGGACTTCGACCACAGCAGCGTGCACGAGTACGATGCCGCAGCCGCCAGCACGCTGGCCGGCTTCCTCGAACAGCAGCCGCGCATCGTGTTCGAAGCGCATTCCACCGACTACCAGCGCGAAAGCGGCCTGCATGCACTGGTGCGCGATCACTTCGCCATCCTGAAGGTCGGCCCGGCGGCGACGTTCGCCTATCGCGAAGCGCTGTTCGCGCTGGCCGCAATCGAGGCCGAGCTGCTGCCGGCAGCACAGTGCTCGCGCCTGCCGCAGGTGCTGGACGAGGTGATGGTGGCGCAGCCGAAGTACTGGCAGTCCTATTACCAGGGCGATGAGGCGGCGCTGCGCCTGCTGCGCAGTTACTCCTTCAGCGACCGCTGCCGCTACTACTGGGGCGAGCCGGCGCTGGTGCAGGCGGTGCAGACCCTGTTCGCCAACCTGGAGCAGCATGCGCCGCCGCTGGTGCTGCTCAGCCAGTACCTGCCGGAGCAGTACCGCGCCGTGCGCGAGGGCCGCCTGGCCAACACCCCCACCGCCCTGGTGCAGCACCGTATCGGCCTGTGCCTGGGCGAATACGCCCGCGCCTGCAGCGCCAACCCGGCCGGCCCCCGCACGCAGAACGCGGGCTCGGCTGCCGGCGTTGCTGCGAACGGCTAATCTCCCCCCTTTCCCCGCGAAACCGAGAATGGCCATGCGCAACACCCGCTCCCGCCGGCAACAGATCCTGCAGCTGCTGATCGAGCACGGCTCGGTGCAGGTGGCCGATCTGGTCGAGCGCTTCGGCGTGTCGGCGGTGACCATCCGTGCCGACCTGACCCACTTCGAGTCGCAGGGCCTGGCCAACCGTACCCATGGCGGCGCCACGCTCGTTCGTACACCGCCGCAGGAACAGGACATCCACGAAAAGGACGCGCTGAACCTGCCGCTGAAGGAATCGATCGGTGCGCGCGCTGCGCGCCTGGTGCAGCCCGGCGACAACATCATCATCGACTCCGGCTCGACCACGATGACCCTGGCCCGCCACCTGCGCGCGCATCGCGACGTGACGGTGATGACCAACGGCCTGAACATCGCCTGGGAACTGGCCAATGCCGCGGGCATCACCGTGCTGCTGACCGGTGGGCTGCTGCGCCAGCAGTCGCTGTCGCTGCAGGGCAGCCAGGCCGAAGCCAGCCTCAACTCGTACAGCTTCGACACCCTGTTCCTGGGCGTGGATGGCCTGGACCTGCAGTTCGGCCTGACTACCCACGATGAAGCCGAAGCCCGCCTCAACCACCGCATGGTCGAGCGCGCACGCCGTATCGTGGTGCTGACCGACGCCTCCAAGTTCGGCCGCGTCAGCCTGCACCGCATCGCCCTGCTGGATCAGATCCACGCCATCATCACCGACGCCGGCATTGACGACGCAACCCGTGAGGGGCTGCAGCGGCTGGGCATCGAAGTGATCATCGCCGAGCCCACCGCATGACCGACACCCGCACCCTGCATGGCCGCATCCTCACCCCGCTGGGTTGGCGGCGTGGCCACGTCCACTTCGATTCGCAGGTGCGCCAACTGCAGGTGGATGACCACAGCGGCGCTGACGACCTGCAGCTGCCGGTGATCCTGCCCGGCTTCATCGACCTGCATGTGCACGGCGCGGCCGGCGTGGACCTGATGCAGGGTGGCGACGTTGCACGCACCATCGCCCGCACCCATCTGCGCTTCGGTACCACCACGTTGCTGGCAACCACCATGACCGCCGGGCTGGACGAGATCGAGCACGCGCTGCAGGGCGTGGCCGCCACCATGGCGGCACCCGATGCAGACGCCGCCAGCATCGTCGGTGTGCATCTGGAAGGACCGTTCATCAGCCCGCAGCGTCTGGGTGCGCAGCCCAACCGCACGATCGAGGCGACGCTGGCACTGGTACAGCAGCTACACGCGCTGGCGCCGATCCGGGTGATGACGCTGGCCCCGGAGATCGGCGAGCACACCGCGCTGATTCCCGCGCTTTCGGCAATGGGCATCCGCGTGCAGCTTGGTCACAGTGCTGGCACCTACGAGGAAGGCGTGGCCGCGCTGCAGGCCGGTGCCTCCGGCTTCACCCATCTGTTCAACGGCATGACCGGCGTCGATCACTATCGCCCGGGCATTGCGGCGGCGGCACTGGCGCATGCGCAGTACGCCGAGATCATTCCCGACCTGCAGCACATCCACCCCGGCGTGATCCGCCTGGCCGCGCGCGCGATCCCGCGCCTGTACGCAGTGACCGACGCCACCGCCGCCACCGGCATGCCCGATGGCGAGTATGCGTTGGGCGAGCAGCGCGTGCACAAGTGTGGCGGCTGCGTGCGCCTCGCTACCGGTTCGCTGGCGGGCAGCGCACTGACCATGGACCAGGCGCTGCGCAATCTGGTGCGCGTCGGCCTGGAGCTGGCCGATGCCTCGCAACGTGTTTCCACCTTCCCGGCGGACTACCTGGGCCTGGACGATCGCGGCCGCATCGCGCCCGACGCCCGCGCCGACCTGGTGGTGCTGGACGCCGAACTGCGCCTGCAGCAGGTGGTGGTTGGTGGGCGCGTAGTTGATTTGAACGCCGCAAACGCCTGACGTGCCGCCGCTCCTTAACGCCGGAAATGCCTGACGCACCGCCTTTGTAGAGTCGAGCTTGCTCGACTGCTCTGCCGCGCCCCGCGCGGTCAGTCGAGCAAGCTCGACTCTACGAAGGCAATCCGCACCGAAACGCCTCCTGGGATATGCCGATGACTGCAAGCACCGCTCCGCGCTGGCCCGTACGCTACCTGCTCTTCATCGGCGGCCTCGGTGGCCTGCTGTACGGCATCGATATCGGCATCATCGCCGGCGCCCTGCCCTATCTTGAAGCCACCGCCAGCCACGCCTGGCAGCTCAGCAGCCAGCAACTCGGCTTCGTCGTGGCGGCAGTGCTGCTGGGCAGTGTGTTGTCCTCGCTGTTCGCTGGCATGATTGCCGACCTGATCGGCCGCCGCGGTGCGATGCTGCTGGCCGGGCTGCTGTTCACCGCCTCAATCCCGATCATGGCACTGGCCTCCGGCTACACGCCCCTGCTGCTCGGCCGGCTGCTGCAGGGCATCAGTGGCGGCCTGATCGGCGTGGTGATTCCGCTGTACCTGGCCGAAGTGCTCAGCCCCGAGCGACGCGGGCGCGGCGCGGCCATGTTCCAGCTGCTGCTGACCGTTGGCCTGGTGCTGGCTGCCCTGATCGGCCTCTACCACGCCCACGCCGTGGATGCCGCCGCCGAAGCCGTGCGCTCACTGCCGGTCGCGCAGCAGGCGCAGGAGCTGTTTGCGGTGAAGGACCACGCCTGGCGCACCATCTTCTGGACCTGCCTGGCACCGGGCCTGCTGTTCTGCGCTGGCATCTTCTGGCTGTCCGAATCGCCGCGCTGGCTGGTGCGCCGCGGCCGCATCGATGACGCGCGCCGCAGCCTGCAGCGCGTGCTGCCCGCTTCGGAGGTGGAGCCGACGCTTGCACAGATCCAGGCACCGGAATCGAGCAGCGGCAGCGGCAAGCGCGACCCGCTGCTCAGCCGCCGCTACGTGGTGCCGTTCCTGCTCGCCTGCGTAGTGCTGGCCTGCACCCAGGCCACCGGCATCAACTCGGTGCTGGCCTACGCGGTGAACATTCTCAACCAGGCCGGCCTGTCCGGCTCGGTGGCCAATGGTGCCGATGTGGCGATCAAGCTGCTCAATGCGGTGATGACCGTGGTCGCGCTGCTGCTGGTCGACCGCAAGGGCCGCAAGTTCCTGCTGATGCTCGGCAGTGGCGGCATCTGCGTGGCCCTGCTGGCCGCCGCCACCCTCTTCTTCCAGGCCGAACGCGGCCGCACCGACGTGCAGCCGCAGCTGCAGGCGGCGGTCAGCGGCGACGGCCTGCAGCTGGTGCTGGATGATGCGCAGTGGCAGCGCCTGAGCAATGGCATCGACAGCCAGGGCCGGACGATGCAGCTGACCGTCTCCTACGCCTACGGCGACTTCACCAATGTGCGCGCCCTGCGCAGCGACAACCTGACCGACCGCGAGCTGCGCATCGAGCGTGCTGGCACTGTGCAGCCGGACAGCGTGATCGGCGCGTTCTTCCGCAAACTGCACCTGAATCCGTTCGCCGACCCGGCCAAGGCCGCGCAGGCTCCGCTGCGCATCGAGCAGGCGCGCATCGGCCCGGTGCCGCCACCGGCGCACGGCTGGGCCGTGGCCACCTGCATCCTGGTGTTCGTCGCGTTCTTCGCGGTCGGGCCCGGCGTCTGCGTGTGGCTCGCGCTGTCCGAGCTGATGCCGAACCGCATCCGCTCCAATGGCATGAGCATCGCGCTGCTGATCAACCAGTTCGTGTCGACCACTATCGCCGCGATCTTCCTGCCCACGGTGGGCCACTATGGCTACGCCAGCATGTTCGTGTTCTGGGCGGCGTGCACCTTCGTGTTCTTCCTGGTGGCCGCGTTCTGGCTGCCGGAGACCAAGGGCAAATCTCTGGAAGAGATCGAAGCCCGCTTCGCCCGGTAGCGGTCGACCTGGGTCGACCTCCGCGCGCAGCGCGGGTTCATGGCGCGCCCGTCATTCGCCAGTGATGTGCTTCGCCAGCTCCCGCGCCTCGGCAACGCTGGACAACCCGCTCAGCATCATCGATTCGCCGAACGGCCCCTGCACCGTCGCCACCATCAGCACGCGGCCATCCACGCTGAGCGCTGCACGCTGGCCCACCAGGGCCGCGGTGCCATCGTGGATGCGTTGATGCGCCTCCGGCCGATAGCGGATCTGCAGGCCGGGCTGCTTGCCTTCATCCAGCACATAGCGCACATCGGCAATATCCGCGCTGCCGGCAATCGGGGGCTCGCGCAGCGCCAGGGTCTCGCCCTGCCACTGCGCCGGCGTACCTTTGCCCGCCGCATCGACCGCACTCAGGCGCACGTCCACGCCGGGGCGTGGCGCATGATCCTTACCTGCCAACGCACCGGGTGTAGCGCCCGGCATGCATCCGGTCAGGGTCAACGCCATGCCCAGCAACAGGGGAAGCGCAGCCCTCACTTCAGCTTCCGCAGCTTGAACGCCACCAGCACCTGCAACAGCCCGTACAGCAGGCTGCCGATGCCGATCCACAGCGTGGTCACCGCCACGCCTGCATACGGATTGGCAGCGAACAGCAGGCCCAGCACCACCGCCAGCACGCCACTGAGAATCAGCAGCCACTCGCCCTGGATCTGCTTGCGCACGCGGATCGCGAACACGATGCGATAGATACCTGCCACCAGCAGCCACGCTGCCAGGAAAAGCACCAGCACGCTGGCGGTAGCCAGCGGATTGATCACTGCCAGGATGCCGAAGCCCAGCGAGGCGATGGCATACAGCGCCAGCCAGCCACGCGAGGCACCGCTGCCGCCGCTGACCAGTGCGAACAGGCTGATGACACCTTCAACGATGGCCATCACACCCAGCGTCCATGCCAATGCCATGGCCGCCGACAGCGGCCAGCCGATGGCGACGATGCCAAAGCCCAGCGCAACCAGCCCATACAGCAGGAGGATCCACCAGCTGCGCCCAACCGCCGACAACAAGGGAGACAAGGGGGAATTCATGGCCACTCCTTCGATCCGGAACCGGGCTCATCCTAGCCCCTGGTGATGAAGAGGGCGATCACGGCGCCCGCGCGCAGACCCATACCCGCACCTCGTCCGCTCCCACCCACCGCAGTGTCTCCGCAACCTCCATCACCGTGCTGCCGGTGGTCATCACATCGTCCACCACGGTCAGTCGCGGCGGCACCGGACCACGTACATCGAACGCATCGAACAGGTTTTCCCTGCGCTGTTCGGCCGTACGCTCAGACTGCGGCGCGGTATGCCGCCGCCGGTACAGCCCCTGCCAGACCGGCATCGGCAGCAGGCGGCACAGTTCTGCCGCCTGGTTGTAGCCGCGCTGGCGCAGGCGGCGCCGGTGCAGCGGTACCGGCACCAGCGGTAGGCATGACCACGGCGGCGGTGCGCGCTGCATCAACTGCGCCAGCAGGCGACCGGCGGCGAGATCCTGATGGAACTTGTAGCGCACCAGCAGCTGATCCACAGGCGGCAGGTACAGCAGGCTGGCATGCGTGGCGGCCTGTGGCGGCACCTCCTCGCGGCAGGTTCCGCAGACGATCAACGCGTTGTCGGGCAGCGGCAATGCGCAGCGCAGGCAGGCGCGACCGGACCACGGCAGGTCGGCAAGGCAGGCGCGGCACAGGTCAAGATCATCGTGGCCCGGGTCGCCGCAGACCAGACACCGCAGTGGCAACAGAACGCGAAGCAGCGCTGCGGGCCAATCCGCCGGTAGAGGGAGGTAGGCAAGAGGCATACCCCAACCTGCCCGCGCAGCGATGCCGGAACCATCACCGGCAACCACACCGGACGGTCAGGAAAGCGGACGCAGTGCCGTCGGCCGTCTCATCGGGTCAGTCACGCAGGGATGCCCGCCAGGCCACCAGGGCGGCGGCGGCGCGCTGGGTCCTGTGCTCATCCGGATTGACGCCCATCTCATTGCGCGCCATGCCGGCAAGGGCCGCACACAGTTCCTGTTCGCCTGCACCGCGCAGCAGCTGGGACTCGATGCGATCTGCGTAGGCGGCGTACTCGCCACGGCAGTACGGATTGGCCTGGATGCCTATTGGATCCCATACATAGTGCAGGACTTCATCCACCGCTCGGCCCAGTGCACCGCGCCTGCGGTCTGCCGCCTGGCGGACCTCCTTCCAGTATGGCGTGTTGTGCAGTGCCTCGAACGGCATCGGCACCGGCGACAACAGGTAGGAGATGCCGTCTTCGTCCTGCTTGACGTGCCAGACGCCAACGCCGACATCCGCCATGTGCTCCGACAGCGGGAAAACGAAGGCGGGCAGCCACAACAGCTCGATGCGGCCATCTCCCTGCCAGCCCAGGGCGGTGAACATCCTGGCTGCGGTCTCCCGGTAGGCCTGCGCGGCAGGCTCGCCGACCAGTTGCCCCGGATCCAGCATGAACACCCGGTTGTCGATGTACTCGACCACGCTGCCATGGAACTCGCACAAGCGCTCGGGCGGGTAATCGATGACCTGTTCAGGGGCGATGGTGTAGCTCACTTCGTGAAATCCTTTCCGCTGGAAGGCGAGTGTGGCGCGACGACGGGCATCATCAACACCTCCGCCAGACCACGATAGATCGGCACCCGGCACACCAACCCGGACACACCACGCGCGATCAGCACCGTGGCCAGTATCGGCAGCAGCAGGTCGCCACTGTCGGTCAGCTCCAGCGAAATCACCGCCGAGGTCAGCGGTGCCTGGGTGACGCCGGTCAGATAGGCGCACATGCCTAACAGTACAAATGCTCGCGGATCCACGCCCGGCATCAGTACCGCCAGGTTATGCCCAAGGCCGGCACCGACCGCCAGCGCCGGCGAGAACAGGCCACCGGGGATACCCGCCACGTAGGACGCCAGATTCGCCAGCAGCTTCATCAGACCGAATTCATGGCCGACCATCGCCTGCCCCTGCACCAGGCTGCGCGCTTGCTCGTAGCCGGTGCCGAACGCGCCTTCGCCGAACGTCAACGCCAGCGCCACCACCACCAGGCCGCAGCCTGCAGCCAGCAGGACGGGATGCCGCTGCCGCAGCTGGCCCAGCCAACGCGGACGACCCGCTGCACTCGCCAGCACCGCACGCGCGAACAGGCCTCCCAGCAACCCGGCCACCACGCCACACAGCAGGATCGCCAGCCAGCCCTGGCCCAGCGGCAGGCGTGCGCTTACATGGCCGAAGTAGGTGTAGTTGCCCAGCAGGCCAAGCGACACCACGCCACCGACGATCACCGCGGTCAGCAGGGTGCCGGAGAAGCGATGCTCGAAACGGCCGCTGAGCTCCTCGATGGCAAAGACGATACCGGCCAGCGGCGTGTTGAACGCCGCCGCAATGCCGGCCGCGCCACCGGCCAGCAGGAAGTGCGAGAGTTCGCGCGGGTCCTTGAAGCCGAACCAGCGGCCGAACAGGTACATCAGGCTGGCGCCCACATGCACCGTCGGGCCTTCACGGCCAACGGACGCGCCGCCGAGCAGCGACAACGAGGTCAGCAGCAGCTTGCCGGCCGAGACCGCGGGCGAAAGATTGGTCCTGCGGAACGACTCATCCGGCTTGTCCAACGCGGCGATGACCTGCGGAATGCCGCTGCCCCGCGTGGGCTTCAGCACGCCGGAGGTCAGCCAGGCCAGCAGCGCGAAGATGCCCGGCGTGAGCAGCAGGGCCCACCACGGCGAGTGCGAGGTGATGTGCTGGAACAGATGGAAGGCCGCGTCACTGGCCTTGGCGAACAGGATGGCCACCAGCGCCACGGCCACAGCGCCGCCCCAGAGCGCGGCACGGCGACGCCAGGCCTCGCTGAGAACCAGCGCGGTGATGCGGCCGCGGAGGCGGTGAAGATCGGTCATGCAGGGCAGTCTGGACGCTGCGGGGGAAGGCGGACAGCGGCTACTGTGGCTGAAGGCCTTGCAGGATGCGGTGAAATGCACTGGTACTGCCGGAAACGCACCCGAAACCCGGACAGATGCAACGATCTGCCACGCCCGATGTTCAGATCGCCAAACGATGGAGAACGTGGGTCAGCGCAAGCTGGGAACAACCCCGGTCCGGCAGTACACCATCCTCGCCGGGCGCCCCCACCTCGAACCCTTCCTCGACGTCCTCGTAGTACAGCAACCCGTCAGGTAGATGTGCGACCACCCACACCGACTCGATGGTACGCAGCCTGTGCAGTGGCATTGCGCGCAATGGCACACGCAGAGACTCGAAGATGGCTCGATGCCCCGGTGAGCAGTCCTGCAATTGCCGCGCGATCAGGGCTTCCAGTTCTTCGCGGGTGATGGGCAACCAGCTGTCGAGAGGGTCCATTGCAACGCACCCGATTGAATGTGCACGCCTGAGTGTATCTCCAGGGCCCCGCGCACCGCCTCTTTCCGGATCAGCTTCAACGCGTGTCCCGGCAGCACGTGCCGGCCTGTTGTTGCGTCACCGGCTAGTCGGTGAAGCGGGCCACCACTGCACCGTAAACAATTTTCAATACACTGAAGTTGACAGCCTGAACGCCCCCACCCACACTGCCGCCCTCGCTCCACTCGTACCCAAGGTCCCGCCATGGCTGCTGCCATCCGCCACGACTGGCAACACGACGAACTGCAGGCGCTGTTCGATCTGCCGTTCCCCGAGCTGCTGTTCCGCGCCGCAGCGGTCCATCGCGAGCATTTCGACCCCTCGCAGGTGCAGGTCTCCACGTTGCTGTCGGTGAAGACCGGCGGCTGCCCGGAAGACTGCGCGTACTGCCCGCAGGCGCAGCGCTACAACACCGGGGTGAACGCGCAGAAGCTGATGGAAACCGATGCGGTGCTGGCCAAGGCACGCCAGGCCAAGGCCGCCGGTGCGTCGCGCTTCTGCATGGGTGCCGCGTGGCGTTCGCCGAAGGACCGCGACATTCCGAAGGTGGCGGCAATGATCGCCGGGGTGAAGGCACTGGGCCTGGAGACCTGTGCCACGCTGGGCATGCTCAGTGGCGAACAGGCACGTGCGCTGAAGGACGCCGGCCTGGACTACTACAACCACAACCTCGACACCGCGCCGGACTACTACGATTCGATCATCCACACGCGCCAGTACCAGGACCGCCTGGACACGTTGGAGCACGTGCGCGATGCCGGTCTGAAGACCTGCTGCGGCGGCATCGTCGGCATGGGCGAGACGCGCGCGCAGCGCGTCGGCCTGCTGCTGGCGCTGGCCACGCTGCCGGCACATCCCGATTCGGTGCCGATCAACAAGCTGGTGCAGGTGGCGGGTACGCCGCTGCACGGCAGCGCCGAGCTGGACCCGTTCGAGTTCGTGCGCATGATCGCGGTGGCGCGCATCGCCATGCCGCGCTCGATGGTGCGGTTGTCCGCCGGGCGCGAGGCGATGAGCGACGAACTGCAGGCGCTGTGCTTCCTGACCGGTGCCAATTCGATCTTCTATGGCGACAAGCTGCTGACCACGGGCAACCCGGAAAGCGAACGCGACCTGGCCTTGTTCGCACGCCTGGGCCTGCAACCGATGGCGGTGCAGGTGGATGCCGAGGGCCACGACCACGGCGGCACCGTGCACGCCGATATCAGCGCCGATGCACCCGGCTGTGGCTGCGCTCACGCGGCCTGAGACGGGCCGCAAGCAGGCGTCGCGGCAACGCGCTACCCTAGCCGCCCCGTCGTCGCATTCAGCCACCATGGCCCGCCCCGACCTGACCGCCCGCCTCCACGCCCAACGCGCCCTGCGCGATGCCCAAGGCCGTCGCCGCACGCGGCGCACGGTCACCCGTCGTGATGGCGTACGCCTGGAAGTGGACGGCCAGTGGCTGACCGGCTTCTGCAGCAACGACTACCTGGGCCTGGCCCAGCAGTTCAGCGTGGTCAACGCGTTGCAGGACGCCGCCGCACGCGAAGGCGCGGGCGCCGGTGCCTCGCACCTGGTCTGCGGGCACCACGCCCTGCACGAGGCACTTGAACGCGAAGTGGCCGAGTGGCTGGGCTATCCGCGTGCGCTGCTGTTCGGCAGTGGCTTCGCCGCCAACCTGGCGGTGCAGCAGGCATTGCTGAGCGAAGAGAACGATGTCTGCGTGCAGGACAAGCTCAACCACGCCAGCCTGCTCGATGCGACGCGGTTGGCCGGTGCACGCCTGCGCCGCTATCCACATCTGGATGCGGAAGGCGCGATGCGTCAGCTCAAGCACGCGCCCGATGGCGCGGCGATGCTGGCCACCGATGGTGTCTTCAGCATGGATGGCGACGTCGCACCGCTACGCGCATTGTCGCTTGTGGCACGCCTGCAGCAGGCGCTGTTCTACGTCGATGACGCGCACGGCGTGGGCGTGGTCGGTGATGGCCGTGGTGCCGTGGCCGCCGCCGGGCTGGGCGTGGACGACGTGCCGCTGCAACTGGTCACGCTGGGCAAGGCACTGGGCGGTTCCGGTGCACTGGTGCTGGGCCGTGACGACCTGATCGAGCACCTGGCCGAGACCGCACGCCCGTACATCTACACCACTGCGGTGCCGCCAGCGATGGCCGCTGCTGCACTGGAAGCAGTGCGCCTGGCGCGTCGCGACCACTGGCGCCGCACCAAACTGACCGACCTGATCGCGCTGTTCCGCAGTGAAGCGCGTCGCCACGGCCTGGACCTGATGGCTTCGGAAACGCCGATCCAGCCGCTGCTGTGCGGCGATGACCATACCGCCGTGGCGATGTCCACGACGCTGGAACAGGCCGGCTGGCTGGTCGGCGCGATCCACCCACCGACGGTGCCGGAAGGCAAGGCACGCTTGCGCGTCACCCTGTCCGCACTGCATACGCCGGAACAGGTGCGCGGCCTGGTCGAGGCCATCGCCAGCGCGCGCGACCGCGTGACCCTGGCCGTGCGTGAAGCCGCGCCACCGCCGCTGCCCGCTTTTGCCTGAGTTCCGTGTAGTTCCCCATGCATATTGAAGTCACCGGCCGCGGGCCGGACCTGGTTCTGATCCACGGCTGGGCCCTGCAGGGCGGTGTGTTCGCACCACTGGTGCAGCGCCTGGCGGACCAGTTCACCCTGCACCTGGTAGACCTGCCCGGCCATGGCCACAGCCGCGAGGACACCACGCCGCTGCGCCTGCCGTTCGTGGTCAATGCCATTGCTGCGGCCACGCCGCCGGCGGTGTGGTGCGGCTGGTCGCTGGGCGGATTGTTCGCGCTGCACGCGGCAGCGACGCTGCCGAAGGTGCGTGGGCTGGCGATGATCGCCGCCACACCGCGCTTCGTACGTGGCGAAGATTGGCCGCACGCGGTGGAACCGGCCGTGTTCGAGCAGTTCGGGCGTGAGCTGGCCACCGATTTCGCCGGCACCCTGGAACGCTTCCTCGCCCTGGACGTGATGGGCTCGGCGCACGCCCGCGAAGAGCTGCGCACCCTGCGCCAGCGCCTGGTCGAGCGCGGTGCACCCACCGAACGCGCGCTGCTGGAGGGCCTGCGCCTGCTGGAAAGCACCGATCTGCGCGGCGCGCTGCCGACGCTGGGCAGGCCCAGCCTGTGGATCGCCGGCCAACGCGACCGGCTGGTCTCACCGGCGGCAATGCAGGCCGCCGCGGCACTGGCCCCGGGCGCGCAGGTCCTGACCATCGCCCATGGTGGCCACGCGCCCTTCCTCGGCCATGCCGACGAGGTCGCCGCCGCCCTGCAACACTTCGTTGCCGGCCTGTCACCGGCCGATGGCGGACAATGAGCGCCTTCCGAATTCCGCAGGATTGACGCATGGATCTGGGTATCAATGGCCGCTGGGCACTGGTCTGCGGCGCAAGCAAGGGGCTGGGCCTGGGCTGCGCGCGTGCGCTGGTGCGTGAAGGCGTCAACGTGGTGATCGTGGCCCGCGGCGAAGCCGCCCTGCAGGCCGCCGCTGAAGAGCTGCGCGCGCTGGCCGGTGCCGCCGAGGTGCGCGCGGTCGCCGCCGACGTCACCACCGAAGCCGGCCGCGTCGCGGCGCTGGCCGCGTGCCCGCAGGTGGACATCCTGGTCAATAACGCCGGTGGCCCGCCGCCCGGTGATTTCCGCACCTTCGAGCGCGACGACTGGATTGCCGCGCTGGACGCCAACATGCTGGCGCCGATCGCGCTGATCCGCGCCACCGTCGACGCGATGATCGCGCGCGGCTTCGGCCGTATCGTCAACATCACCTCGTCGGCGGTGAAAGCCCCGATCGACATCCTGGCGCTGTCCAACGGCGCGCGCAGTGGCCTGACCGGTTTCGTCGCCGGCCTGTCGCGCCGCACCGTGGCCCACAACGTCACCATCAACAACCTGCTGCCCGGCCAGTTCGACACCGACCGCCTGCGCGCCAACTTCGCCCACAGTGCGGGCAAGGACGGCGACGCCGACGAAGTGGCCGAACGCCGCCGCCAGCAGATCCCCGCCGGCCGCTTCGGCACACCCGACGAATTCGGCGCCGCCTGCGCCTTCCTGTGCAGTGCACAGGCCGGTTACCTCACCGGGCAGAACCTGCTGATCGACGGCGGCGCCTACCCTGGTACGTTCTAAGAGACTTTCGCAATGCCGTCCCACTTCGATGCCCGCCAC
Source organism: Stenotrophomonas sp. 62841_Sma (assembly GCF_056482945.1). Lineage (NCBI taxonomy): Bacteria > Pseudomonadati > Pseudomonadota > Gammaproteobacteria > Lysobacterales > Lysobacteraceae > Stenotrophomonas > Stenotrophomonas sp. 62841_Sma. The sequence continues at coordinate 4,585,404 of NZ_CM151224.1, forward strand.
GTCCGCCGCGCGTTCGCCCGTGCCGCCAACAGCTACGACGCCGCCGCCGCCCTGCAGCGCGAAGTGCAGTCGCGGCTGATCGAATCGCTGGACTACCTGGAGGCACGCAAGCCCGAGGTGGTGCTGGACATTGGTGCCGGCACCGGCCATGCCAGCGCGTTGATGAAGAAGCGCTGGCCGAAGGCGCAGGTGATCGCGTTGGACGTGGCGCTGCCGATGCTGGACCAGGCCAAGCGCCAGGCCGGCTGGTGGAAGCCGTTCCAGCGCCTGTGCGGTGATGCCGCCGCGCTGCCGCTGGCCGACAACAGCGTGGACGTGATCTTCAGCAACCTGTGCCTGCAGTGGGTGGACGACCTGCCGGCGGTGTTTGCCGGGTTCCGCCGTGTCCTCAAGCCAGGTGGCCTGCTGGTGTGTTCCACCTTCGGCCCGGAAACCCTGATCGAACTCAACGAGGCATTCGCCGCCGCCGATGACCGCCCGCACGTGAGCCGCTTCGCGCAGATCGCCCAGTTCGGCGATGCGCTGATGATGGCCGGCTTCCGCGACCCGGTGCTGGACCGCGACCTGTTCACCCTGACCTACGACGATCTGCCGTCACTGATGCGCGAACTGCGTGCGATGGGCGCGACCAATGCACGGGTGGACCGACGCCACACGCTGACCGGGCGTGGCCGTTTCGCCGCTGCGGCAGCGGCGTATGAACCGATGCGTCGTGCCGACGGCAAGCTGCCCAGCAGCTGGGAAGTGATCTATGCGCACGCCTGGGCACCGGACCCGGGCGCACCGATCCGCGAAGGCGGGCATGACGTGGCCTCGGTGCCGGTGTCGGCAATTCCGATCCGGCGCAAGCAGACCTGATCGTCCGGTAGTGCCGGCCGCTGGCGGGCAACTTCACGATTCCATGCTGGGCATCTGCCGGCCAGCGGCCGGCACTACCGCATGCCACACCGTACGCGAATCGCTCTGGTAGGTGCCAACCTTGGTTGGCACACCCCATCAGATCGCGGTGCCGCCAGCAGTGTGCCGACCAAGGTCGGCACCTACCAAAGGCGGGTATGGGCCGGCACGTGAACCGGGTAGCGCCGGGCCATGCCCGGCGAGCGCAGCGGCACCCTCAGGTATTGGCCGGCGAACTCAGCGGCGGGCGCACCAGGTCGCGGTGGAAGAAGTAGATTTCCTGCACCAGGAAGCGCCAGCTGGTGTGGAAGCTGCGGAAGCGCGTGCTGGGCGTGGACGAGGCCAGCGCATCGATGCCCAGCGCCTTGCTCAGGCGCAGCGCGCGCGCCATGTGCAGCGGATCGCTGACGATGATCACCCGGTGCAGGTCGCGCTGGTCCATCAGCCGCTTGGCTTCAACCAGGTTCTGCACGGTATTGCGCGAGGCGGTTTCGATCAGGATCGCATCGTCCGGCACGCCATGTTTCAGCGCATAACGCCGCGCCACCTGCGATTCGGAAAAACGCGCACCGGTGCCACCGTAGCCGCCGGTGAAGATCAGCAGCGGCGCGTACTGGGCCTCGTACAGGTCCAGCCCATGCCGGATACGCTCTTCGAACACCGGTGACGGTTTGGCGTCATAGGCGGCCGCACCCAGCACGATGATGGCGTCGGCCTTGGCGGCCTGGTCACGCTCGCCGACCCAGACGATCCAGGCAGTCACGCCCAGCAGCCAGATCACCAGCAGGACAAACAGCCGCCACAGCCAGCCCAGCAGGCCGGTGCGAGGCCGCTGCCGGTCGCGGCTCACGGCGCGCCCCAGCGCAGCGCTGGCAGGTCGACGTTGCCGCCGGACAGCACCAGGCCCACGCGCAGTCCGGCGAAACGTTGCGGCTGCGCCAGCACCGCAGCCAGCACGGTGGCCGAGGACGGCTCGACCACCTGCTTGAGCACCTCCCACAGCAGGCGCATCGCGGCCATCGTCGCCGCGTCATCGACCACGATCACCTCGGCACCGGCCGCGCGCAGCAGTTCGAAATTGGGCGCGCCGATCAGGGTACGCAGGCCATCGCAGATCGTGTCCGGGGTGAACGCGTCCTGGCGCTCGCCAGCGGCCAGCGAGCGCGCGGTATCGTCGGCACCGGCCGGCTCGGCCAGCACCAGACGGGTCTGCGGGCTGGCGTGCTGCAGCGCCAGCGCAGTGCCGCTGGCGAGGCCGCCGCCGCCCACCGGTACCACCAGCACGTCGAACGGGCCGTCGCTGTGCAGCAGTTCCAGGGCGGCGGTGCCCTGCCCGGCCATCACCGCCGGATTCGTATAGGGATGCACCAGGGTCGCGCCGGTGTCGGCCTGCACCTTGGCGCAGGTGGCCTCACGGTCGGCAATGGTCGGCGGGCAGTGCCAGAGCGTGGCGCCATGGCGCGCAATATTGGCCAGCTTGGCCGCCACCGCACCTTCCGGCACCACCACGTGACAGGGAATGCCCCGGGTACGTGCGGCCAGCGCCAGGGCGGCGCCGTGATTGCCAGAGGAGTGGGTGACCACGCCGGCACTGGCGGAATCAGCCTCCAGCGACCACACCGCGTTGCAGGCACCGCGGAACTTGAACGCACCACCACGCTGCAGGTGCTCGGCCTTGAAGGCCAGCTGTGCCCCGGCCAGCGCATCGAGCGTGTGCGAGCGCAGCACCGGGGTCACGCTGGCATGCGGGGCGATCCTCGCGGCAGCAAGCAGGACGTCGTCGGCGCGGGGCAACAGTGAATCGCTCATGACGCAAGATTAACGTATGCCCCCGCGCTGGCGACCGGGACACAGGTCATGCCAGCATGCAGCCCTACGCCTCCATTCATCCTGGCCGGCGGAATTAAGGGCCGATTCAACGCTGGCGCCCGAAGCTGACTGCACACCCGTCCTCTGGGGGGACCCACCATGAAAATGCGCCTGATGCTTGCCGGTGGCCTGTTGCTGGCCCTGACCGGCTGCACCACCTACGACTATGTCGGCGGCGGCCGCAGCGGCAGCTACTACCACGGTGCGCCGTCGGTGGAATACCGCTACCCGGCCGGCTATCCCTACAACTACGGCCCCTACTACGGTGGCTATGGCGGCTACTACGGCGGCTACGGCAACCCGTATTACTCGCGCCCGATCTACCGTCCGCCGCACAACCACCGCCCGCCGCCGCGTCCGGGCAATGGCGGCGAGCACCGTCCGCCGCCGCCGTCGCGTCCGTCGTACAACGGGGGTTCGCCGTGGCGGAACATGGACTCCATGCGCCGCCCGCCGCAATCGAACGCCCAGCCGTCGGCGCCCCCGCCGCAGGCCCGTCCGGCACCGGCACCGAGTGCGCCGAGGATGAACGGTTCCCCCTGGCGCAACATGGATCGTGCGACGCAGCGCACAGTTGAGCGCTGAACCGTCTTGCATTTCACGCGGTCTAAGCCGCAATCTACGCGGACAGTGACGGCCCACGTCACAAAGTGACAAAAACGACACGGGCCGCCGCAAAAAGCTCTACGTCGATATCCGACAGGAACATCTGGATCCCCCCTGTTCCGGCCCTGTCGGATGTCGGCACCTCTGAAGACAGACGGCCCCGCAATGCGGGGCCGTTTGTTTTGTTGGGTCGCCAACCGCCGAGGGCCCCAGCGTCAGTAGCTCCACGCCATGCGTGGATGGCGCCTTCCCGACAACCGCAAAAAAACAGGGCCGGACAGTCCCCCGACTGCCGGCCCTCTGCTCCCCCACCGTGCGCCTGTACCGGCCCCTGTTCCAATTCCGGTCACGGGCGCCTACGGCGCCAGCCACGATGGGTGCTATTGGGTTATCTGCAAAAATCCTGCCAACTTTAGGGCTGATTTCGACGCCGGCCGGCCGGCACCGACGTCCCGGCCCCGAATGGCGCTAAAATCGCCACCCCGGCGCCGCCCCCGGTCCGCGCCCGCCCCCAGCTGAACAGCCCCCCATGAACCCGTCCTTCCATCGTTACGACGTCATCGTCATCGGCGGTGGCCACGCCGGCACCGAAGCCGCGCTGGCCGCGGCCCGCACCGGCGTGCGCACCCTGCTGCTGACCCACAACATCGAAACGGTGGGTGCGATGAGCTGCAACCCGGCCATCGGAGGCATCGGCAAGGGCCACCTGGTCAAGGAGATCGACGCGCTGGGCGGTGCGATGGCGCATGCCGCCGACCGCGCCGGCATCCAGTGGCGCACGCTCAATGCCTCCAAGGGCCCGGCCGTGCGCGCCACCCGCTGCCAGGCCGACCGCAACCTGTACCGCATGGCGATCCGCGCCATCGTCGAGGGCCAGGCCAACCTGACCGTGTTCCAGGCCGCCGTGGACGACCTGGTCATCGAAGGCGACGCCGTGCGCGGGGTCATCACCCAGACCGGGCTGCGCTTCGATGCCGAGGCCGTGGTGCTGACCGCCGGCACCTTCCTGGCCGGCAAGATCCATGTCGGCCCGACCCAGTACGCCGCCGGCCGCATGGGCGACCCGCCGGCCACCACGCTGGCCGCGCGGCTGCGCGAGCGCCCGTTCCAGGTGGACCGCCTGAAGACCGGCACGCCGCCGCGCATCGATGGCCGCTCGCTGGACTACAGCGTGATGGACGAGCAGCCCGGCGATTCGCCGCGGCCGGTGATGTCCTTCCTCGGCTCGGTGGACGAGCATCCGCAGCAGGTCAGCTGCTGGATCACCCACACCACTGAACAGACCCATCAGATCATCCGCGACGCGCTGCACCGCTCGCCGCTGTACAGCGGCCAGATCGAAGGCATCGGCCCGCGCTACTGCCCGTCCATCGAGGACAAGGTGGTGCGCTTCGCCGAGAAGGCCAGCCACCAGATCTTCGTCGAACCCGAAGGCCTGGGCATCGTCGAGATCTATCCCAACGGCATCTCCACCTCGCTGCCGTTCGACGTGCAGCTGGAGATGGTGCGCAGCATCCGTGGCTTCGAGAACGCACACATCACCCGCCCCGGCTACGCGATCGAGTACGACTTCTTCGACCCGCGCGGGCTGAAGGCCTCGCTGGAGACCAAGCTGGTCAACGGCCTGTTCTTCGCTGGCCAGATCAACGGCACCACTGGCTACGAAGAGGCCGCCGCGCAGGGCCTGCTGGCTGGCCTCAACGCCGCACGCCAGGTGCGCGGGCTGGACGGCTGGTGCCCGCGTCGCGACGAGGCCTACCTGGGCGTGCTGGTGGATGACCTGATCACCCACGGCACCAACGAGCCGTACCGCATGTTCACCAGCCGCGCCGAGTACCGCCTGCAGCTGCGCGAGGACAATGCCGACCAGCGCCTGACCCCGACCGGCCGCGAAATGGGCCTGGTGGATGATCGCCGCTGGAGTGCGTTCGAGACCAAGCAGGCCGCCGTCGCTGCCGAGCGCGCACGCCTGGGTGCGCTGTGGGCAACCCCGGCCAATGCACTGGGCCGCGAAGTGAACGAGACGCTGGGCGTAGCGGTCAGTCGCGAGACCAATGTGCTGGACCTGATCAAGCGCCCCGAGCTGGATTACGCCAAGCTGATGCAGGTGCCGTCGCTGGGTCCGGCCGTGGCCGACGGCAAGGTGGCCGAGCAGGTGGAGATTGGTGTGAAGTACGCCGGCTACCTGGACCGGCAGCGCGAGGAGATCGAGCGCCAGCAGCGGCATGAAGCCACGCCGATCGCTGAAGCCTTCGATTACGCGACGGTGCGCGGGCTGTCGGCCGAAGCGCTGCAGAAGCTGGAGCGCGTACGCCCGCAGACCATCGGCCAGGCACAGCGCATTCCGGGCATGACCCCGGCAGCGATCTCGCTGCTGCTGGTGCACCTGGAGCGCGCACGCCGGGGACGCGTGGCGTAACGCACCGCTTTGCTCGCCGGGCATGGCCCGGCGCTACCAGCTCTGGTAGGTGTCGACCTTGGTCGACACGGATGCATGAAGCATCCCGGCAGTTGCGGGTGTCGGCGGGGTCGCCATTGGCCGAGCGCGTATCATCGTCGTGAACGCCCTGATTTCCGGAGACTTCGATGAACCCGCTGCGCCCCTTCCGCGACAAGATGCCCGTCCTCGGCGAACGCGTGTACATCGATCCGGCCTGCACCATCATCGGCGACGTGGAGCTGGCCGATGACGTGTCGGTGTGGCCGGGCACGGTCATCCGCGGCGACGTCAACCATGTGCGTATCGGTGCACGCACGAACGTGCAGGACGGCACCATCATCCACGTCAGCCACCACAGCCCGTACAACAAGGCCGGCTACCCGACCCTGATCGGCGAAGGCGTGACCGTCGGCCACGGCTGCATCATCCATGCCTGCACGATCGGCGATTACAGCCTGATCGGCATGGGCGCCTGCATCCTCGATGGCGCCCGCGTGGAGCGCCATGGCTTCGTCGGCGCCGGTGCGGTGATCGGCCCCGGCAAGGTGGTGGGCGAAGGCGAGCTGTGGGTCGGCAACCCTGCACGACCGGCACGCACGCTCAGTGACAGGGAGATCGAGGCGCTGCATTACTCGGCCGACCACTACGTGCGGCTGAAGGACGAATACCGGGGCTGAGCCCCCGACGCTGCCATGCGGCTCTGCTAAAGTCTTGGCCCGACCAGGACCTGTCGAGACCCCCATGCCTGTGGCTGCCCGCCGGAGAGGACTCCGGCGCCCACAACGAAGGCCATCGCGCTGATGGCCGCACCGATGCTCGATACCTACCGCGAGGTGGTGACGCCGGAGGGTGTGCCGCTGCAGTTGCCTGCCGCCGGCCCGGTACCGCGGGCGATGGCCTGGCTGGTCGATCTTGGCGTGCGCATCGCGGCACTGGTGCTGGTGTCCATTCCGCTGGCGCTGCTGGACAAGTTCGGCTCCGGCCTCTACCTGGTGCTGATGTTCCTGGTCTACTGGGCCTACCCGATCGTCTGCGAAGCGTTGTGGGGGCGCACGCTGGGCAAGCGTGCGCTGGGGCTGCGCGTGCTGTCCCGCGATGGCGCGCCGGTAGGCTGGATGGCGGCGATCACCCGCAACCTGCTGCGCACGGTGGACATGCTGCCGTTCGGCTATGCGCTGGGCCTGATCAGCAGCCTGTTCGATCCGCATGGCCGCCGCCTTGGCGACCTGGTGGCGGGCACCGTGGTGGTGCACGCACCCGCGCTGTACCTGCCACCGCCGCCGACCATCGACAGCGTGCTGGCCCCGCCGCAGCCCCTGCGACCAGAGGAACAGGCTGCGTTGATGGCCTTCGCCGAGCGCGCGCCACGGTTGTCCGCGGCGCGCCAGCAGGAGCTGGCCGGTATTGCCGAGCCACTGACCGGCACCCATGGCCAGGTCGGGGTGCTGCGCCTGTATGCGATGGCCAACTGGCTGCTGGGGCGGCGATGAAGCAGGAACAGTTCGTCGCCCGCTACCAGCAGGAATGGCAGGACCTGGAGCAGTGGCTGCTGCTGCGTGCTGGTGCCTCACGCCGCACGCGCCGCAAGGCCAGCGGCCTGGCACTGGACGACACCACCTTCCCGCAGCGCTACCGGCGGCTGTGCCAGCAACTGGCGCTGGCCCGCGAACGCGGCTACAGCCCGCAGCTGGTGCAGCGCCTGCAGCAGCTCATGCAGCAGGGCCACAGCGTGCTGTACCGCACGCCGCCGACGCGCTGGCGGGGTGCCCTGGAGTTCCTGGTGGCCGATTTCCCGCTGCTGGTGCGCAGCCAGGCGCGCAGCATGTGGGTGGCGCTGGCGATGTTCGCGCTGCCGGCGGTGGCCTGCTTCGTGCTGGTGCAGGTCTATCCGGACCTGATCCACATGCTGATGGACAACCGCCAGATCGCCGAGATGGAGCGCATGTACGATCCCGCCGCCGAGCGCCTGGGGCGTGACAGCGGCACCGACTGGATGATGTTCGGCCACTACATCATGAACAACATCAGCATCGCCCTGCGCACCTTCGCCAGCGGGCTGCTGGCTGGGCTGGGCACGCTGCTGGTGCTGTTGTTCAACGGCGTGATCATCGGTTCGGTGGCCGGTCACCTGCAGCACATCGGCCATGGCGACCCGTTCTGGCGCTTCGTGGTCGGCCACGGTGCCTTCGAGCTGACCGCGATCGTGATCGCCGGCGGTGCCGGTCTGCAGCTGGGCATGAAGCTGCTGGCACCCGGCCGGCGCAGCCGCCTGGATGCACTGGTCGAAGGCGGCCGCATCGGCGCACGGCTGTGCCTCGGCGTCGCCTTCATGCTGCTGGTGGCCGCCTTCATCGAAGCCTTCTGGTCCTCGCTTGCCGAAGTACCGGCGTGGGGCAAGTTCAGCGTGGCCGGTGTGTTGTGGGCCGGCGTGCTGCTGTGGCTGTGGCGCGGCGGACGTGGAGGCGGCCATGCGCATTGACCGCCTGGACGTGGCGCTGCGCGCCCGCAGTGGCTGGGAAGCGATGGAGCTGGGCACCGCCCTGTCCCGCCGTCACGCGCGTGCGCTGTGGGGCAGCTGGCTGCTGGCCAGTGCACCGCTGTTCGTGATCTTCAACGCGCTGGGCTGGTGGCTGGATGCCTTCGGCTGGGCCTGGCTGGCGATGTGGTGGTGCAAGCCGCTGTTCGAACGCGCGCCGCTGTACGTGCTGTCGCGCGGCATTTTCGGTGAGCCGGTCGGCACGCTGGCCGCGCTGCGCGCGCAGCGCCACTGGGGCAACAGCGGCTTCTGGGGCTACCTGGGCTGGCGTCGCTTCAGCGTGCTGCGCAGCCTGTGCCTGCCGGTGAACCTGCTGGAAGGCAACACACCGGGCCAACGCGGCCCACGCCGTCGTGCGGTGGCAGCCGGCGCAGTGGGCGCGGCACTGGTACTGACGGTGACCTGCCTGGCGTTCGAAGCCGTGTTGGTATCCGGCGCGATCGGTGCGGTGTTCATGTTCATGCCACTGGAGCTGATGTCCGAATCGTGGCGTGCGGCGTGGGACATGATTGGCAAGGACACGCCGGCATGGGCACGGCTGGGCTTCAACCTGGCGTGCTGGCTGGCCTCGGTGCTGATCGGCCCGTTCTTCGTCGGTGCGGGCTTTGGCCTGTACCTGAACCGTCGAACGCAGATGGAAGCCTGGGACGTCGAAATCGCCCTGCGCCGCCTGCGCGAGCGGCTGCTGCCGGCAGCATCGACGCTGGCGCTGCTGCTGTGGCTGGCACTGCCGCTGGTGTCCGCACCGGTGCATGCGCAGGACGCGCAGACGGTCGCGGAGCAGGCAGGCGATGCCGAAGAGGACGAAGACAGTGCGGAAGAACCGGCCACCGCGGCCAACGACCCCGCCAATACGCCGGCAATGATCTTCGGTACAGCGCCGGTGGACACCGCCGGTTTCCGTCAGGCAGTGAACCGCGCCTATGAAGACCCGCTGCAGCGCCCGACCCGCCAGGTGACCCGCTGGAAGCCGATCGAGCAGGCCGAGGAAAAAAAGAAGGAAGACAAGCAGCTGCAGCGTGACACCAGCAGCAAAGGTGAACGCAAGGCGCGCAAGGACGGCATCGCCTGGCTGGCACGGCTGGCCGAATGGGGCCTGTGGGGCCTGCTCGGCATCCTGCTGCTGGTGCTGCTGCTGACCGCGCGGCTGTGGCTGCCGTGGCTGCGTGGCAGTGGCCGGCGCAAGGCCGACGCTGCACCGAAGGTGCTGGAGGAGCAGGTGGAGTTGCCGGTGGTGCTGCCGCCGGACGTGGCCACCCAGGCCGGCCTGCTCTGGGACCAGGGCCGGCCGCGGCAGGCGCTGGCCCTGCTGTACCGCGCCAGCGTGCGCACGGTGGGCGAGCGCAGCGGTATCGCGCTTCCACCCGGTGCCACCGAAGCGCAATGCCTGCGCGCATCGCGACGCATGCCCCAGGCCAGCGACCGTGACCTGTTCGCGCGCATCGTGCGCATGTGGCAGTACGCCGCCTACGGTGGCCGCCTGCCCAGCCGCGCCGATTTCGATGCGTTGGCCGATACCCTGCGCCAGCAGTACGGGTGGCAGGCATGAGTCCGCGCCTGTTCTGGTCGCTGCTGCTCGGTGCGCTGGTGCTGTTCGGCGTACCGCTGACCATCCTCTACCTGCGCACGCACGAGCGGGTGACCGAGACGATCCGGCTGCCGCCACAGGGCGAGGCCGCCTACAATCCGCTGTACGTGCTCGGCCAGGCCCTGCGCGCCGATGGCATCGACGTGCATTCGCGACCGCGGCTGGAGTTGCAGCAGATGACGCTGGGGCGCCACGACACGGTGGTGCTGCTGCAGGACAGCAGCGAACTGCCGCCGCCCGTCGCCAGCGCACTGCTGGACTGGGTCGACGGTGGCGGTCACCTGCTGGTACGTACACCGCCGCCGGCCGAGGACGATGCCGGCAGCACACAGGGCCCCCTGCTGGACCGGCTGGGCGTGGACAGCCTGTTCCAGCGCAGCGACTGCCAGGCCTTCCATGTCGACGACGATCCTGGCCACGTCGAATTCTGTGGTGGCCGCCGCTTCACCCTGGGGTTTGCGGCCAGTGCGCAGGCCGAACGCCGCTGGGGCACTGATCGCGACCTGGTGTTCGCGCGCCTGCGCCACGGCCAGGGCAGAGTGAGCGTGCTGGCCGACATGGAGTTCATGCGCAGCGAAGTGGACTCACCGGCAGCGCGCCTGGCGTCGGCAGGTGGCGGGGCCAGCGACGGCCTGCACGACGCGTCGCATCGCGACCTGACCCGCTACCTGCTCGATCCGAACTATGGCAAGGGTGCGGTCTGGCTGGTCTATGCCAGCCGCCCGCCATCGCTGTGGTCGCGCATGTTCTATCAGGGCTGGCCGTTGTGGGTGCCGTTGCTGCTGGCCCTGCTGGGCTGGCTGTGGGGCCGTTCACAGCGCTTCGGCAGCCTGCTGCCGTCGCCGGTGCTGGAACGTCGTTCACTGCTGGAGCACGTGCGTGCCAGTGGCGAACTGCTGCTGCGCTTCGGTCACGGCATACGCCTGTACGAGGCCGTGCTCGCCCTGTTCCTGCACCGCCTGCGCCTGCGCGCACCGATTGCCGCCGCACTGGATGGTGCGCCGCGCGATCAGGCCATCGCCGAGCTGCTGAAGTGGCCGCAGGGCCGCGTCGCCAGCGCGCTCACGCCCCCACCGCCGCACGATTCCTCCGCCCTGCGCGAGCGCATCCGCTTGCTGCTCCAGATGAGATCCCTGCTATGACTGAAGTCCCCGAGCTGCCGGCGGCCGCCAACGCCCGCCTGATCGAACGCGTCGATGCCATCCGCGATGCCGTCGGCCACGCCTTCATCGGCCAGGCCGATGTGCTGGACCAGATCCTGGTGGCGCTGCTTGCCGGTGGTCACGTGCTGATCGAGGGCGTGCCCGGGCTGGGCAAGACCCTGCTGGTGCGCGCACTGGCACAGGCCCTGGAGCTGGATTACGGGCGTGTACAGTTCACCCCCGACCTGATGCCCAGCGACGTCAGTGGCCACGCGGTGTACGACCCGAAGAGCGAGAGCTTCAAGATCCGCCGCGGCCCGGTGTTCACCAACCTGCTGCTGGCCGACGAGATCAACCGTGCACCCGCCAAGACCCAGTCGGCGCTGCTGGAAGTGATGCAGGAAGGCCAGGTGACCATCGAAGGCAAGGCCTTCACCCTGGCGCCGCCGTTCATGGCGCTGGCCACGCAGAACCCGCTGGAGCAGGAAGGCACCTACCCGCTGCCGGAAGCACAGCTGGACCGCTTCCTGCTGAAGGTGCTGATCGACTACCCGCAGCTGGAGGACGAGAAGCGCATGGTGACCGCGATCACCAGCGGCCGCGCCGCCAGCGATTTCGACCTGAGCCAGGTGCCACGCGTGCTCGGTGCTGGTGAGCTGCTGGAACTGCAGCGCGCCACTGCGGCGATCACCGTCGACGACGAAGTGATCGACTACGCGGTGCGGATTGTGGCAGCCACAAGGCAGTGGCCGGGCATCGCGGTCGGCGCTGGCCCGCGTGGCAGCATCGCGCTGGTGCGTGCCTCGCGCGCGCAGGCGGTGCTGGCCGGTCGTGATTTCGTCACTCCGGATGATGTGCGCGACATCGCACGCCCGGCGCTGCGCCACCGCATCGCGCTGGCCCCGGAACTGCAGATCGAAGGCCAGGACGCCGACGACGTGCTGGGCGCGCTGCTGGCCAAGGTGGAAGCGCCGCGCCGATGAGGCCGGCCCCGCTGCTGCTGGCACTGCTGCTGGCCTGGGCTGCCCTGGGCGGTCTGGTGCTGGGCGGTCTGCTGCCGCGCTGGAGCTGGGCGCTGGCGGCGCTGGCGATTGCCGCGCCGGCGCTGATGGATCTGTGGCGCCAGTGGCGGCGCCCGTCGCCGCAGGTGCAGCGCGAACTGCCCGAAGCGCTGGCACTGGGCGTGCGCCGCGAGGCTGCACTGCGGCTGCAGGCGGACGCACCGATGACGGTGCAGGTGTTCGACCTGGTCCCCGGCGGCTGGCCGCTGGAATCACTGCCGCAGCGCGTGCGCCTGCAGGCGGGCAGTGCTTCCACCCTCCACTACCACCTGCAGCCGCTGCAGCGTGGGCATTTCCGCTTCGAAGGCGTGCACCTGCGCATGCGTTCACCGTGGCGGCTGTGGTGGCAGCAACGCACGCTGCCGCCCGCACTGGACGTGCGGGTCTATCCGAACTTCGTGCCGCTCACCCGCTTTGCCCTGTTCAGTGCCGACCAGGCCTCGCGGCTGGTCGGTGCACACGTGAAGCGCCGCCGCGGCGAAGGCACCGACTTCCACCAGATGCGCGAGTACCGCATCGGCGACAGCCTGCGCCAGCTCGACTGGAAGGCCACCGCGCGTGCGCGCAAGCTGATCTCGCGCGAATACCAGGACGAGAAGAACCAGCAGCTGCTGCTGATGCTCGACAGCGGTCGGCGCATGCTGGCCAGCGAAGGCGGGCTCTCGCACTTCGACCATGCCTTGAACGCCTCGCTGGTGGTGGCTTACCTGGCGCTGCGCCAGGGCGACGCCGCCGGCCTGTTCGCCACCGGTGGCGAGCGCCGTTGGGTGGCGCCGCAGCGCGGCATGGGCACCGTCGAGCACCTGCTGCGCGCCAGCTACGACCTGCAGCCACGCGCGGTGGCCACCGACTACCTGGCCGCCGCTACCGAAGTGTCGCTGCGCCAGCGCCGGCGCGCGCTGGTGATGCTGGTCAGCAACGTGCGCGACGAAGACATCGAAGACCTGCTGGCGGCGGTGCGCCTGCTGCAGCAGCGCCATCTGGTATGCGTGGCCAGCCTGCGCGAGCGTGAGCTGGACGGCGTGCTGGACAGCGAAGTGCAGACACTGGAAGACGCCACCCAGGCAGGTGCAGCGGCGCTGTACCTGCAGCAGCGCGCGAAGGCGCACGAGGCGCTGCGCAGCGAGAAGGTAATGGTGCTGGACGTCACCGCCGATGCCCTGCCCGGTGCGCTGGTGGAACGCTACCTGGCGGTGAAGCGCGAAGGGCTGCTCTGATACCAACGATCGATCTGGTGGGTGCCAACAACGGTTGCCGGCCAGCGGCCGGCACTACCCCTGCAACAACCGACGCATCGCTCTGGTAGGTGCCAACCTTGGTTGGCACGAAACCCACGGCGCCGACCAAGGTCGGCCACTACCCCCGCAACAACCAACGCATCGCTCTGGTAGGTGCCAACCTTGGTTGGCACGAACCCACAGCGACGACCAAGGTCGGCATCTACCAACGGCGATTGCCGGCCAGCGGCCGGCACTACCCCTGCAACAACCGACGCACCGCTCTGGTAGGTGCCAACCTTGGTTGGCACGAACCCACAGCGACGACCAAAGTCGGACTCTACCAACGGCGATTGCCGGCCAGCGGCCGGCACTACCCCTGCAACAGCCGACGCATCGCTCTGGTGGGTGCCAACCTTGGTTGGCACGAACCCACGGCGCCGACCAAGGTCGGCCTCTACCAACACCGGTTGCCGGCCAGCGGCCGGCACTACCCCTGCAACAACCAACGCACCGCTCTGGTGGGTGCCAACCTTGGTTGGCACGGAATCAACGGCGCCGACCAAGGTCGGCATCTACCAACGGCGATTGCCGGCCAGCGGCCGGCACTACCCCTGCAACAACCGACGCACCGCTCTGGTAGGTGCCAACCTTGGTTGGCACGAACCCACAGCGACGACCAAAGTCGGCCACTACCCACAGCGGTTGTTCTACGACCGGCGTCGGTTGCCCACGCCGGCCCGGGGGCGCCGCACCGTCATCAGACGTAGATCCGCGTCGGTGCCTCATCAACGATCGCGTGTGGCACGAAGCGCGCACTGTCGCGGGTGATCGCGCTGTCGTCCTCGCGGATGCCGATGCCGCAGGCGTGGTCACCCACCACCCAGCTGCCGATCAGCGGGTAGCCGCCTTCGAAGCGGGTCAGCGGATGCGCACGCTGGATGATCGCCGGGCCGTCGTAGGGACCGTCGCTGCGTTGGGTGCTGCCATCGGCCAGGTGCATCTCGATGTTGGCGCCTTCGCGCGAGAACAGCGGCTTGCGCACCCAGCCCGACGCCAGCGTGCTGCCGTCATCGAAATGCGCTTCCAGCAGGTTCGGATGGCCCACGTTGCGCTGCCACAGCAGCGGCAGGATGCCCTTGTTGCTCAGCACCGCCTTCCACGCCGGCTCCAGCAGCTGCACGCCCGAGCCGGGCAGCGCGCGGCCGAACTCCTCGGCCATCAGGTCTTCCAGTGGGTACAGCTTGAACAGCGTGCCGATCACCGAATCGTCCAGCGCGGTGAAGCGCCCGTCCTCGGACAGGCCGATATCCTCGATGGCGATCGCCTGGCCATGCAGGCCGGCCTGCGACGCACAGTCGCGCAGGTACTCCACGGTGCCGCGGTCTTCTTCCGAACTGCCCACGGCGCTGAAATACAGCGGCGGCGGCAGCTGCGTGGCCAGTTCGCCGAAGCGTTCGACCAGCGCTTCGTGGATCGCGTTGAACTGGTCGGCATGCTGCGGCAGGCGACCGGCATTGCGCTGGTCTTCCAGCCATTGCCACTGGAAGAAGCTGGCCTCGAACAGCGAGGTCGGCGTGTCGTAGTTCAACTCGTACAGCTTGGCCGGGCCGGTACCGTCGTAGGCCAGGTCCAGGCGACCGTACAGATGCGGCTGGCGCTGGCGCCAGCTGTCGGTGATCCAGTCGCGGTAATGCGACGGAATCGCCAGCTGGTCCATCAGGCGTTCGCTGCCGATGACATCACCGACCAGGTCCAGCGCCATCTGGTGCAGCTCGGCGCTGGGGTCTTCGATGTCCTGCTCGATCTGGCGCAGGGTGAACGCGTAGTACGCGCTTTCATCCCAGTACGGCTGGCCGTCGATGGTGTGGAAGCGGAAACCCGCTTCATCCGCGCGTGCCCGCCACTGGGCACGCTCGGCAATCCGGATACGCTGCATGGGTCGATCAGCCGCCGTAGCTGCCGCTGGTGCTGCGGCGCGCGCTGGTGTTGCCGAAGCCACCACGGCTGGCAGTGACCGCACGGTTCGGCTCGCTGGTGACCGGGGCCAGGCCCGCCTTGCCGGCGCCGATGCCGCTGGCGGTGTTCAGGCCACCGCTGCCGCCCGGAGCCGGGCGCGCCCAGCCGGCGCTCTTGTCCTGGTAGGCCGGCGACGCCGCCGGCGCCTGCGGCGCGAGGCCGCCGCGGTTGCTCAGCATCTGCGACATGAAGAAGCCCATCATCATCGGGCCGATGAACGAGGTACCGGCCGAGGTGTGCTGCTGCACGCACTGTTCCGGCTTGTAGTCCTTCTCGCAGGCTTCCTTGCTGGCGTACTTCGGCGCCGCATCGGCGGCCTGCTTCTGCGCTTCGGCGAAGGCATTGCGGCACGACGACGGATCGCCGGTGGCCTCGGTGCAGGCCTCCACCGAGGTGTACAGGCCTTCCTGCACCTTCACCTCCGGCTCCTTCTGGCAGGCGGTGAACAGCAGCGGCGCAGCGCTCATCAGCAGCAGCGCGGTGGTGCGGGAACGTTTCATGGCCTCATGCCCTGTCGACGGATCAATGCCCCAATGATGCCAAATCCGGACCAGCAACCGGAATCGGCAAAGTCCGAAAGATGAACGGACTTTCATTTTCGTCGGGCATTGGGGTCAGAGCCCATCGCGCCGCGATGGGATCCGACCCCGGGCGGCGCACCGCTCTGGCAGGTGCCAACCTTGGTTGGCACACACGGCACGGCGCCGACCAAGGTCGGCATCTACCGAAAACGGGTGGTTGCAGCAGCAACCGAAAAAATTGGCCATGATCGGCTGACCCCCACGTTGTACGGCCCGCCCGTTCCGCCAGCCATGCCTGAATACCGCTCCCGCACCTCCACCGCCGGCCGCAACATGGCCGGCGCCCGCGCCCTGTGGCGTGCCACCGGCATGAAGGACGGCGACTTCCACAAGCCGATCATCGCCATCGCCAACTCCTTCACCCAGTTCGTGCCCGGCCACGTGCACCTGAAGGACCTCGGCCAGCTGGTCGCGCGCGAGATCGAACAGGTCGGCGGCGTCGCCAAGGAATTCAACACCATCGCCGTGGACGACGGCATCGCGATGGGCCACGACGGCATGCTGTATTCGCTGCCCAGCCGCGAGATCATCGCCGACGCCGTGGAGTACATGGTCAACGCGCACTGCGCCGACGCGCTGGTGTGCATCAGCAACTGCGACAAGATCACCCCCGGCATGCTGATGGCCGCGCTGCGCCTCAACATCCCGGTGGTGTTCGTCTCCGGCGGTCCGATGGAAGCGGGCAAGACCAAGCTGTCCGAGCACAAGCTGGACCTGGTCGATGCGATGGTGGTGGCCGCCGATGACAGCGCCTCCGACGAGAAGGTGGCGGCGTTCGAGCGCAGCGCCTGCCCCACCTGCGGCTCCTGCTCGGGCATGTTCACCGCCAACTCGATGAACTGCCTGACCGAAGCACTGGGCCTGTCGCTGCCGGGCAACGGCACCACGCTGGCCACCCACGCCGACCGCGAGGCGCTGTTCCGCCGCGCCGGCCGCCTGATCGTCGAACTCTGCCACCGCTGGTATGGCGGCGAAGACCCGAGCGCGCTGCCGCGCGGCATCGCCACCCAGGCCGCGTTCGCCAACGCGATGACCCTGGACATCGCCATGGGCGGTTCCACCAACACCATCCTGCATCTGCTGGCTGCCGCGCAGGAAGCGGAGGTCGACTTCGACCTGACCCACATCGACGCGCTGTCGCGGCGCGTACCGCAGCTGTGCAAGGTGGCGCCGAACACGCCGAAGTACCACATCGAGGACGTGCATCGCGCCGGCGGCGTGTTCGGCATCCTCGGTGAACTGGACCGCGCCGGCCTGCTCGAAACCACGGTGCCGACCGTGCACAGCGCCAGCCTGGCCGACGCGTTGGAACGCTGGGACGTGGTGCGCAGTGACAACGACACCCTGCATACCTTCTTCAAGGCTGGCCCGGCCGGCATCCCCACCCAGGAAGCCTTCAGCCAGGCCACGCGCTGGCCGACGCTGGACGTGGACCGCGCCGAGGGCTGCATCCGCTCGCTGCAGCACGCGTATTCGCTGGAAGGCGGGCTGGCCGTGCTGCGCGGCAACCTGGCCATCGATGGCTGCGTGGTGAAGACCGCCGGCGTGGACGAGTCGATCCATGTGTTCGAAGGTCCCGCGCGCGTCTACGAAAGCCAGGACGCCGCCGTCGCCGGCATCCTCGCTGACGAGGTGCAGCCGGGCGAGGTGGTGGTCATCCGCTACGAAGGCCCGAAGGGCGGCCCCGGCATGCAGGAGATGCTGTACCCGACCAGCTATCTGAAATCGAAGGGGCTGGGCAAGCAATGTGCGCTGCTCACCGATGGCCGCTTTTCCGGCGGAACCTCGGGCCTGTCGATCGGCCATGTCTCGCCGGAAGCCGCCAGTGGCGGTGTCATCGGCCTGGTGGAAAACGGCGACCGCATTCGCATCGACATCCCGGCCCGCCGCATCGACCTGCTGCTGGATGAGGCCACGCTGGCCCAGCGCCGCGCCGACGCCGATGCCCGCGGCTGGAAGCCGCGCGCACCGCGCCCGCGCAAGGTCACCAGCGCGCTGAAGGCTTACGCGCTCCTCGCCACCAGCGCCGACAAGGGCGCCGTACGCAACACCGCCCTGCTGGGCGATTGACCCCCGTGCGGTAGTGCCGGCCGCTGGCCGGCATCTGCACTGCGACGCCCCACATCAATGAGGTTGCCGGCCAGCGGCCGGCGCTACCCCTCCTGATCCGTTATGGTGGTCCAGGAAGTCACCAACACGGAGGTTGAGATGATGTTGCTTTCCTTTGCGCTGGCCGCTGCCATGGGCATGTCTGCAGAACCGCCCAAAGCCCCCGACTGCAGCTACGACCGTGCAGCGATGCTGGCGATGGAACCTGGCCGATTCGATCAGGACCTGGCAGGTGGCTGGCGCCCGCTGGCCGACCGTGGCTGTACCCGCGAAGCGGCCGACCTGCTGTCCGCCTACGGCGCTCTGCCCAAGGCAGAAGGCAACGTCATCATCACCTGGCACGAGGGCCAGCTGCGCGCGGAGCTGGGGCAGACCGCGCAGGCGATCACGCTGATGGAACGCAGCCACAAACCCGTGAACGCGGGCGACCCGGGTTACTGGAATGCCTACGTGGACGGCATGGTCGCGTTCCTGCGCCAGGACCGCAGCGCCCTGGAGAAGGCTCGTGCGAGGCTGGTCGCGATACCGACGCCCACCGCGATGGTGGAGAACATCAAGGACGGTCGCTACCAGTTCACCACCGAAGGCGGGCAGCAGGTGCAGATGCCGTGGCCGCCCAACCTGGATGTGCTTGATGGGCTACTGCGCTGCTTCGGCAAACCCTACATGGAGGCCTATGGGCCAGGCTGCCGGACGCCTGAAACAGGCACCCGGTAACCACCAAGCGCCGCTGTCCGATCGTCAGCCCGTGCGGTAGTGCCGGCCCCTGGCCGGCATCTGTACAGTGCTCGCAAAAAAGGGGACGGAGGGAATTAAGTCGTTTTTGCCATAAACGACTTAATTCCCTCCGTCCCCTTTTTGCTACCGGTCAGCCGATCACGCGCTTGAACGGTGGCAGCGCGTCGATGATGCGCTTGCCGTAGCGGCGGGTCAGCAGCCGCGAATCGAGGATCACCACGCGGCCGGTGTCGGT
This sequence comes from Stenotrophomonas sp. 62841_Sma, assembly GCF_056482945.1. Classification (NCBI taxonomy): domain Bacteria; kingdom Pseudomonadati; phylum Pseudomonadota; class Gammaproteobacteria; order Lysobacterales; family Lysobacteraceae; genus Stenotrophomonas; species Stenotrophomonas sp. 62841_Sma. The sequence goes on from NZ_CM151224.1 coordinate 4,604,442, forward strand.
GGAGGTGCGGATCAGGCGGCCGGCGAACTGGGTCAGCGTGCGCAGCGCGTGCGGAATCGCGATCAGGTTGAAGGCATTGAGGCCACGCCCCTCGAACCACTCACTGAGCGTGGCGGTCTGCGGATCGGTCGGCACCGCGAACGGCACCTGGGTGATTACCACCGTGGTGCAGGCCTCACCGGGCAGGTCGAGGCCTTCGCCGAACGAATTCAGCCCGAACAGCACCGAGCCTTCGCCTGCCGCCACGCGGCGCAGGTGCTCGTCGATCAGCCGGGTCTTGGACATCTCGCCCTGCACCAGCACCTGCTTGCGGCGCGCGGCCGACATCAGCCCGGCCACCTTCTCCATCTTCCAGCGCGAGGTGAACAACACCATCGAGCCCTTGGCCCAGTCCAGTTCGGTGTCCAGGTAGCGCGCCACTTCGCGCGGGTGGCCTTCGCGGTCGTCCGGCGTGACCGGGAACTTCGGCACGATCAGCTCGGCCTGGTTGGGCAGGTCGAACGGCGACGACAGCGAGACCATCTCGGCCTCTTCCGGAATGCCGTTGTCGATCGCCAGCGACTGGAAATCACCACCGCCGGTCAACGTCGCCGAGGTCATCACCACCGAGTCCACTTCATCCCACAGCAGCTTGCGCAGCACGTGCGCGGCCGACACCGGCGAGCCATGCAGCACCAGGTCGCCGTCGCGGGTGGCGGTGACCCAGCGCGCCATCGGCGGCGCGCCGTCCTTGTCCTCGCGGCGCCAGGCCTGCCAGAGGTTGTACTGCTGCTCGATCATTTCCAGCGCCATGCCCAGGTTGCGCTGCAGGCGCTCGCGCGCGGCATCGTCCGGCTTGCCCTTGGCGACCTGCGCGGTGGCGGCATGCGCCCAGTTGTAGAGGCTGCGGGTGTCGTCGGCCAGCGCTTCGATCGGCTCGCGCCAGGCCTCGGGCAGGCGGCCATTGGCCGCGCGCCACATCGGCTCTTCGTCGGCCGGTGCCGGCATCCACACCCGCTCGATGTGGTCACGAAACGCGCGCAGCTGCTTGGCCACGTTGCTGGCGACGTCGATCGCTTCGTTCGGCAGCAGGTTGCCCAACCGATCCTTGTCGACCGCGCGGTAGGCGCCGGCAATCAGGATCTGCAGGCGGCCAGTGCGCTTGGCCATCTCGTCCAGCGCCAGGCTGGCCGCACCCTGGTCGATCGCCACGTTGCCGATGTGATGGCCTTCGTCCAGCACCAGCAGCATGTCCGACGGCGGCGCAATCAGCGGCTGTCCGTTGTCGCTGTCACCGATCGACAGTGCCGACAGCAGCAGCGCGTGGTTGGTCACCACGATCTGCGCATCGCGCACCGTATTGCGCGAACGCAGCACCGCACACTGCGCCGAATAGGCACAACGACGCCCGGCGCAGCCCGAAGCCGGCGTGGTGATGCGGCTGCGCAGGCCGGGGCTGATGGTCTCCGGCGCGTTGTCGATGTCGCCATCCCAGCTGCCGCCGGTGAAGGCGTCGGTCAGGCGCTTGGCGATGTCCATCTCGATCGGCGCCAGCGGCCGGTCGAACAAGGGCGCGTCATCCTCGAACATGCCGCCCTGCGAACCCTCGCCCTGCGCCTCGGCGGCGTTGCGCGTGCACAGGTAGCGGGTACGGCCCTTGGCCAGCGCCACGGTCGCTTCCAGGCCGGTTGCCTTGAGGAAATTCGGGATATCGCGCTCGACCAGCTGTGACTGCAGCGCCACGGTGCCGGTGCTGATCACCAGCTTCTTCTTGCTGGCCAGCGCGATCGGCACGCCTGCGGTGAGGTAGCCCAGGCTCTTGCCGACGCCGGTGGGCGCTTCGACCACGCCGACGCCACCGCTTTTCGACAGCGCACGCGACACCACGCCGATCATCTGGCTCTGCGAGCGACGGGTGGAGAAGCCGGGGGTATTGGCCTGCAGCGTCGTGTACGCCTTGCGGATCGCGTCCTTCAAGGTGTCATCGAGCGTGCGCGGAGCGGCGACGGTTTCGGTCACGCCGGGAAGTACCGTGGCTGGATCAGGCCGGTCATTGTCGCATGGCCGGCCGCGTTCACCGTCGCTGGCACCCTGAACGGGCCAGCGACGACGCCAGGCGGCGGTCACGGTCCGATGGCCGGACCGCTCATGGGCCAGATACGCCGGGCATGGCCCGGCGCGACCGGTCAGGACGCCGGGATCGAACGGGTACGCAGCAGGCGCACCAGCGCCCACACCAGCAGCACCACGCCGATGGCCTCGACCATCGCCAGCGCGAAATGCAGCACGCCAAGGATGGCACTCATGCCCGAGATGGCGTCGAAGTTGCCGCTGTTGATCAACCACATCGGCAGGATGCCGGCGGCCATGCCGCCGAGGCTGGACAGCAGCAACAGCACCAGACCGACCAGGGCGCCGGTGCGGGTGGCATCGCGCGGTGCGCCGACCACCCAGACCAGGCCCACGCACAGTGCGATCAGCACCGGCAGGCGCACGCCCACGATGCTCAGCACCGTCACCATCAGGGTCGTGTTGTCCATCGATCAGTCCTCGCCGGCCAGCACGGCCGAGCCCTGCCGCAGCGTCTGGTAGACCTCGTCGGTCTGCGGACGCACACCGTGCCACTGCAGGAAGCTCTCGGCGGCCTGCTCGACCAGCATGCCCAGGCCATCCACAGTATTGCGGCAGTTCGCTGCGCGCGCCCAGGCCAGGAAGGCGATGGCGGCCTCGCCGTAGTTCAGGTCGACGGCGGTGGTCATCGAGTTGACCAGCGACAACGGCAGCTTGAACTCGACGTCGCGGTCGCGGCCGGCCGAGGTGGCATTGACGATCAGCTCGAAGTCGCCCAGCTCGCGCAGGTCTTCCCAGTAGCGGCTGATCGCGCGGCCCGGTTCGCCCATCGCGTCGATCAGTTCATCGGCGCGTTCCGGCGTGCGGTTGACCACCACCAGCTCGGTGATGCCGGCATCAAGGAAGGCCGGAGCGACGCTGCGCGCGGAGCCGCCGGCACCGATCAGCAGCATGCGGCGGCCACGCAGGTCCAGGCCATGGCGGTCGGTCAGGTCACGCACCAGGCCGATGCCATCGGTGGTGTCGCCATGCCAGCGGTCGCCCTTGCGCAGCAGCGTGTTGACCGAGCCGGCGCGGCGCGCACGTGCAGTCAGCGTGGTGCACACCGAGAACGCGGCTTCCTTGTGCGGCGAGGTGACGTTGGCACCGACACCGCCGTCGGCGGCGAAGGCTTCCAGGCCGGCCAGGAACGCATCCGGGGCCAGGTCGATCGCGCGGTAATCCACCGCGATGCCTTCCTGGCGACCGAACGTCGCATGGATCTGCGGCGACTTCGAGTGGGCAACGGGGTGTCCGAAGACGGCGTAACGGTCGGTCATGGAATCCTCAAGCTGGCTAGACTGATGCTCTTTCGTGCACGGACCCGGATGATGCGCATCACCCCGCCCCTGCTGGTGCTTGCCGCCAGTCTACTCTCTGCCCCCGTGGCGATGGCGTTGAACGAGTACGGCATCGAAGGCATGGGCGTAGTCTCGACCCGTGCCGACGAGGGCCGCGCCACGATCAGCGCCGATGGCCAGCGCATCGTTTTCGCCCGCCGTGGCGAGGCCGGTTGGGGCCTGTGGGAGGCGCGCGTGGTGGACGGCCGCTGGCAGCAGGCGCAGGCCTTGCCGGTAGGCGTGGCCGGTGAGGCCCATGATCCCTACTTCAGCCGCGACGGCCGCTGGCTGCTGTTCGCGGCCGGCCGCGAGGGCAAGCTGGCGCTGTATCGGGCCGCTCTCGCCACCGATGGCCAACTGGGTACCGCGCAGCTGCTGGCGGGCGACGCGGGCCGCCGGGAAGAGCGTGGGCCGGCCCTGAGCGCGGATGGCAGGCAGCTGTTGTTTGCCCGCCAGCAGGGCCGTGGCGCCGGCTGGGACCTGTTCGTGGCGACGCTGGATGCGCAGGGACTGCGTGGCCCGGCCAGCGCACTGAGCGCGTTGAACAGCGCCGACGACGAGACCGACGGCGACTGGCTGGGGCATGACGGCGCCGTGGTGTTCAGCCGCGGCAACGGCACGAGCACGCAGGTGTGGAGCAGCGGCTGTGCGTGGACCGGTGCGGCGCTGCAGCCATTGGGGCTGTCGTTCAACCAGGCCAGCGGCTGGACCGGCGCGCCGGTGATCGACAACGCCAAGCCCGGCGAGATGATGGTCGCCAGCAGTGCGGCGAAGGCACCGCGTGCCGGTGGCGTGGATGTGTACCGGTTGGCCGTGCCGAAGGTGGTGGCGGTGGCCGGGTGCCTACCGGGCGCACGGTGACGGCAAATGCCAACCAAGGTTGGCGGCTACCCGGGCGATGGAGGCGCCAGGTGCGTGCGGTAGATCCACGCCGTGCGTGGATGGCCGCTTGGTAGATGCCAACCTTGGTTGGCATGCGGGAAAGTGCCAACCAAGATTGGCACCCACCCGTCAGCGCGACAACACCTTGGCGCGCTGCTGCTCGTACTCGATCTCGCTCAGCTGGCCATTGTCCTTGCGCTGGTTCAACGCGGCCAGTTCGGCCTGCACGCTGTCCGGCAGGGCCTGCTCACGGGCGACATGGCGGGCGGCGGAGAGCTGCTCCGGCGGGCGCTTGCCGGCCCGCCAGGCCGCGATGAAGACACCGACGATGATGGCGCCGAACACCAGCGTACCGATGCCCCAGATCAGCCATTGCATCCATCCCAGTTCGGGTCCCATCGCGTAATCCTCCGTCTATCGTGGCGCTATTGTCAGCGCTCGCGCAGCCATCGCGCCACCTGCGGCGCGAAATAGGTCAGCACGCCATCGGCGCCGGCCCGCTTGAAGCCCAGCAGCGACTCCAGCACGCAGGCGCGTTCGTCCAGCCAGCCGTTGGCGAAGGCGGCCTTCATCATCGCGTACTCGCCACTCACCTGATAGGCGAAGGTCGGCACGCCGAATTTTTCCTTCACCCGGCGCACCAGGTCCAGGTAGGGCATGCCCGGCTTGACCATTACCATGTCGGCGCCCTCTTCCAGGTCCAGCGCGATCTCGCGCAGGGCCTCATCGCCGTTGGCCGGGTCCATCTGATAGGTCTTCTTGTCGGCCTTGCCGAGGCTGGCCGCGCTGCCCACCGCATCGCGGAACGGACCGTAGAACGCTGAGGCGTACTTGGCCGAGTAGGCCATGATGCGCACGTTGATGTGGTTGCCGGCATCCAGCGCACGGCGGATCGCGCCGATGCGGCCGTCCATCATGTCCGACGGCGAGACGATGTCCACGCCGGCTTCGGCGTGCGATACCGACTGCTTGACCAGTGCTTCGACGGTGATGTCGTTGAGCACATAGCCCTTGTCATCGATGATGCCGTCCTGGCCATGGGTGGTGTACGGGTCCAGTGCCACGTCGGTCATCACCCCCAGTTCCGGGAATCGCGACTTCAGCGCGCGGATCGCACGCTGCGCCAGGCCGTCTTCGGCCCACGCCGCCGACGCGTCCAGCGACTTCAGCGACGGGTCGATCACCGGGAACAGGTCGATCACCGGAATGCCCAGCTCCAGCGCCTCTTCGGCCACCTTCAGCAGTTCTTCGATCGACAGCCGCTCCACGCCCGGCATCGACGGCACCGCGGTGCGGCCAGCCAGTTCGTGCACGAACACCGGGTAGATCAGGTCGTCGGTGGTCAGCGTGTTCTCGCGCATCAGGCGGCGCGAGAACTCGTCATGGCGCATGCGGCGCGGGCGGTAAAGCGGGTGGGACATGGCAGGCTCCGAGGAGTGGCTATTGCAACAGGTAGCCCTGCGGCAGCAGGGGTTCGGGCAATGGGCGTTCGCCGAGCGCGTCGAGCTGGTCGATCTCGATCGTGCGCACCAGCGCGTCCAGCGGCAGGTCGTTCGGCTCCAGGCCGAACGGGTCTTCCATTTCTTCGCCCAGCTGGTCCAGACCGAAGAAGGCATAGGCCAGCACCGCCGACAGCACCGGCGTGCCCCAGCCCAGCGAACTGGCCAGGCCGAACGGCAGCAGCACGCAGAACATCCACGCGCAGCGGTGCAGCAGCAGGGTGTAGGCGAACGGCAGCGGCGTGGTGAGAATGCGCTCGCAGCCGGCCTGGATCGACGACATCGCGTGCAGGCGTTCTTCCAGCTGGGTGTAGAGGATCGGGTCGAGGTCACCGGCACGCAGGGCCTGCGCCAGTTCCGCAGCGATCATCGAGAGCAGCGCGTCGGGCACGTTCTCGCGCTGCCCGAGTTGTTCGCGCTGGCGCTTGTCCAGCCACGGCAGGGCCATCAGCGCCACGATGCGCCCGCGCAGGCGACCGGCCAGTGCATGGGCGAAGGCGGTGGTGAGGTAGGCGATGCGGCGGCGGCGGCCGGTGTCATCGGCCAGCAGCAGGTTCACCTGGCGGGCCAGCGAGCGCGATTCGTAGACCAGCTGGCCCCACAGCTTGCGGCCTTCCCACCAGCGCTCGTAGCAGGCGCTGTTGCGGAAGCTGAGGAAGATCGACAGGACCAGGCCGAGCAGGGTGAACGGCGTGACGGAAACGCGTTCGATGCCGGTGGGCGGCGCCAGTTCCACCACCGCAGCCACGGCAATGGACAGGATCAGGATGGCCAGCACCTTGGGCGCGATCGCTTTGACGATCGAACCGCGCAGGATGTAAAGCAGTTGCCAGCCGTGGGGACGGGGTCGGATGATCATGGGGCAGCCGCGCCGGGCGCGGATTCACAGGCACGCGGGGGGCTCGCGCAGCCATTCATTGTACGCCCCTGCCCGGCCATGGGCCGTGCGCCTGCGACGCCCTGTCGCACCCGGGTGCGGGCTCAGATCACGCCGCCACCCAGGCCCAGGCGCAGGATGCCGACCACCACCACGATGCCGTTCAGGACCAGGCCGGCCCAGGCCCGGCCGCGCTTGCTCGGGTGGGTGAACAGGATGCCGAGCGCGGCGATCACCGCGCCCACCGCAGCGAACGGGATCAGGAACCAGTTGCCCCAGCCCAGCAGTGGAATCAGCGCCAGGATCATCCACAACAGCGCCAGTACGCCCCACAACAGACTGATCACACCCATGCCGCTCTCCCGCAGTTGGTTCCTGCCCCAACCATAGACGTTCCCGCTGCCGCCGCCTACTGCCATTGGCGGGGCTGTCACCCCCGCCGTGCTAGCGTGCTGCCGTGCGTGCCCTGGCCCGGGTGTTGGCGCCGATTCAGAGTGGCCCGCCGATGATCGCAACCAGTCCTACAGGGGTCGTGCCATGAACATCCGTTGGGCCGCGTTGGCGGCCATCCTGCTGGTCGCCGCTGGCTGTGCCAGTACCTCCAAGGTGATGCTGGGCCGCGCCCGCGCACCGATCGATCCGGCGCTGGTGCAGATCTATTCGACGCCACCGGCCGGTTCACAGGAAATCGCCCAGCTGGAATCGGCGTCCGCCGTCGGCTTCGGCACCCAGGGCCAGACCGATGCCGCCGTGGCACGCCTGAAGCGTGAGGCCGCCGCGCTCGGCGCCAATGGCGTGGTGTTGATGGGCGTGGGCAGCAGTGGCTCGCCGGTGGGCATGTCGGTCGGCGCCGGCACGTTCGGCTCGCACGTCGGTGGCGGCGTCGGCATCGGTATTCCGACCACGCAGAAGCGCGCCGCCGGCGTCGCGATCTGGGTGCCGAATCCGGCACCGCCCGCGCGGTTGCCGACACAGGTGATCACACCGCAGCCGCAGCGGTGACCCGAGAGGGTCACCGCCGGTAGTGCCGGCCGCTGGCCGGCAACCTCAGGAATCCTCTCTGCCCAAGGGAAATGCCGGCCAGCGGCCGGCACTACCCCTGCAATAACCGACGCATCGCTCTGGTAGGTGCCAACCTTGGTTGGCACGAAACCCGCGGCGCCGACCAAGGTCGGCATCTACCAACGGCAATTGCCGGCCAGCGGCCGGCACTACCCCTGCAACAACCGACGCGTCGCTCTGGTAGGTGCCAACCTTGGTTGGCACGAAACCCGGGGCGCCGACCAAGGTCGGCATCTACCAACGGCAATTGCCGGCCAGCGGCCGGCGCTACCCCTGCAACAACCGACGTATCGCTCTGGTAGGTGCCAACCTTGGTTGGCACGAAACCCGCGGCGCCGACCAAGGTCGGCATCTACCAACGGCAATTGCCGGCCAGCGGCCGGCACTACCCCTGCAACAACCGACGCGTCGCTCTGGTAGGTGCCAACCTTGGTTGGCACGAAACCCGCGGCGCCGACCAAGGTCGGCATCTACCAACGGCAATTGCCGGCCAGCGGCCGGCACTACCCCTGCAACAACCGACGCTTCGCTCTGGTAGGTGCCAACCTTGGTTGGCACGAAACCCGCGGCGCCGACCAAGGTCGGCATCTACCAACAGCAATTGCCGGCCAGCGGCCGGCGCTACCCCTGCAACAACCGACGCATCGCTCTGGTAGGTGCCAACCTTGGTTGGCACGAAACCCGCGGCGCCGACCAAGGTCGGCATCTACCAACGGCAATTGCCGGCCAGCGGCCGGCACTACCCCTGCAACAACCGACGCATCGCTCTGGTAGGTGCCAACCTTGGTTGGCACGAAACCCACAGCGCCGACCAAGGTCGGCATCTACCAACGGCAATTGCCGGCCAGCGGCCGGCACTACCCCTGCAACAACCGACGCATCGCTCTGGTAGGTGCCAACCTTGGTTGGCACGAAACCCACAGCGCCGACCAAGGTCGGCATCTACCAACACCGGTTTCCGGCCAGCGGCCGGCACTACCCCTGCAACAACCGACGCATCGCTCTGGTAGGTGCCAACCTTGGTTGGCACGAAACCCGCGACGCCGGCCAGCGGCCGGCACTACCCGGTGATGCTCAGCGCTTGTACTTCGGCACGAACACCTTGTTCACCGCATCGGCCAGCTGGTCCGGCGGCAGCAGGCCCTGGTCGAGCAGGAAGTTGTTGAACGCCAGGCGGTCGAACTTCGCGCCCAGTGCCAGCTCGGTCTGCATGCGCAGTTCCAGAATGCGGGTGTAGCCGTAGAAGTAGCTTCCGGCCTGGCCCGGCATGCGCACCATGTAGCGGTCCAGTTCCTGGGTGGCCATCGCCTTGGACAGGCCGACCTGCTCCATCAGCACGCGCTCGCCATTGGCACGATCGGTCAGGCCAAGGTTGAGCATCGGGTCCAGCATCGCGCGCGCGGCACGCAGAAGGCGGAACTGCAGGGCGATCATCTGCCCGTCCAGCGGCTCGTACGGCACCATCTCGGCTTCGGCATACAGCGCCCAGCCCTCCACGTTCACCGAATTGAACGCGAACATGGTGCGTGCCAGCGAGACGCCGCGCTCGACCATGGCGGTGAACTGCAGCTCGTGGCCGGGGCGGCCTTCATGCGCGCTCAGCGTCCACGCCGCCGCACCGAAATTGAAGTCGTCGTACTGCGCGCCCGGGCCCGCCGCCGGGTTGCCCAGCGGCAGCACGAAGGTGCCCTGCTGCCCGGTGTTGTTGACCAGCGGCGCCGGCAGGAAATGCGGCGCCGGGCTCGCAGCACTCTCGGCGGCCGAACCCAGTCGCATCTGCATGGCACGCTTGGGCACGTCGACGATGGCGTGCTCGCGGATCAGCGGATCGATCGCGTCGATCACCTTGCGGTAGTGGCCTTCCAGATGATCGTCGGCAATCTTGTCGGCCTTCAGCGCGCGGATCACCGCCACCGGGTCGCTCGGGTCGGCCACCTTCAGGCCCTTGTCCTTCGCCACCAGCGGCGCCAGCTGCTGCATCGCCGATCGGGTTTCCATGAACTCCAGCTGCGCGCGCTGCATCAACAGCTTCGGGTCGATGTCGATGCCGACCTGCTTGAGCTGGTAGGCGTACAGCGGCGCCGGCAGGCGTGCGTCGGTGCGAGCCTTCGGCAGCACGGTGGTGCGCGTCCAGCTGGCGTAGTCCTTCATCTGCCCGGCCAGCGCCTTCATTGCTTCATCGGCACCGGCGATCTGGTACTTCTTCAGCAGCGACTCGATGCCGGTGATGTAGGTCTCGACGTTGTCCAGCGACTGCTGCACTTCGATCTTTGTCGGCTGCAGCAGGCTGCTGTCCTTCAAGCGCTCTTCATAGCGCTGGCGCGCCAGCGTTGTGAACGCGGTGCCGCCGGGCTGCAGGCCGGCATAGGCCTTGAGGCGGTCGATCGCCTTGGCCCGGCGCTCGGCCGGCACCTGGTCGGACAGCAGCAGGTTGAGGCCGCTGAACACCGTCTGCGGCGCATCGCTCCACGGCAACAGGTACTTCTCGTTGAGCTCGCTGCCTTCGATGTTCTGGCTGGCGGCATGGATCATGATCTCCAGGTCCTGGCGGACGTTGGGATCCTTTTCGGCGGCCAGCTTTGCCTTCAGTTCGTCGCGGGCCTTGGCCATCGCGGCGCGGTAGCGCTTGCCGTTGTCCGGGCCGAGGTCGGCCACCTTGTCGTCGTAGCCGGGAACGCCGAAGAACCCGGTTTCCTCCGGCTGGAACGGACCCTGTGCATCAAGCAGGATCTGCGCCAGTGCATTGCTGCGGGCGACCCAGGCAGGGCTGGCGGGAGTCGCGGCCTTGGCGGCGGGTGCAGCCAGCGCCGGCGGTGCGGACAGCAACGGGGCGGCAGTCAGGGCCAGGGCAACGGCCAGCGCGATCGGCTTCATGGGACACTCCAGCAAAGGGTTGCCCGCAACTTACGCGCTCACGGCGATGGCGACAATCGGCTGGAGGTCACGGCGACCACATCTGGGACATCGGGATCATGCAATGGCGGATCCGGATAGAAGCTGGCTACGATGCCCTTCGTTTCGCGCAGGACTCTTGCGTTGTCGTGAAGATCAACGGATCCCGTTGGCACGCCCTCATGCTGGATGAGCGGAGATGACCAGATGTTCGCCCGCGGGCAGGACCGGCCGCCGCGCTCCAAGGCCATGACGGTACGCCAGCCAGGCACGTCTTCCGCGTTGAATTGAAAGCTGAAAATCATTTGGGTTAAAACGGGAGGAGCAGACTTGAGCATTCGACAGCCTGAAATTCTTCCACAAATTCGAGATGGCAGTTCAATTCCCAGATGGAAATTTGCAGACGATTTCGGCCTGATACCCGGGATACCGCTTAGAGAACACGGTTACCCAAATGGCATTCCAATTGAAGCTATGAATTTTCCAGGTGCTAAGTGATGAACGAAAAATATGTGGTTTCAGTCCTGAAGGAGCAAGGCTGGGTCTGTGGGAGAGATGAGGTGGGAGACTACTTCTGCATAATGAATTTTGGTCATCGCCAAGTTCAGGTTATTCCGTACGTAGGGAAAAGGTCGGATCATTTTCGCGTTTCACTTATGCCTTCAATCTCATCAGAGGAATTCTCAACAACAGTTGGACTAATCCTGGGTGAGGGGAGAGATCATGTCCCTGTAATTGTTAGCAATGAACTCCCTGAGAAGTTGGTCGAGCTCTCAGCTAATGATGTGTCCAGATTGTCAGAGAAAGCGATCACTTGGGCGCATGCTCAAAGCCTTGAAGATGGACTGGCTGCTTATAGAAATCTGCCAACAGATGCTAAAGGCGCCATGCCGCTTCGTCACTTGGCGGCATTGGCGATTGCCGGGGAGGTGGATCGCCTTGAATCGTACCGGAGACATTTTGAGCTGGGTGATCATCTTGGCTTTGTTCCATACATAACTTCCGAAATGATTGACAGAGCAATTTCGATAGCCCAAAAACATAGGGCTTGACCGATAACAAATAGCCCCGGCAATTCGTAGAGCGCGGCGCACATCAAGCTTTACCAGTCGATCCCCGTCCAGCGTGTAATGCCAGAACCCATGGCTGAATCTCGCATGCGTTCCTGAAGCGTCCGATCAGATTCTCACGTACGGGGGCTGCCCTGGCTTCCCTTCAACATCAAACGCTACGGGCTTCACCCTGCCCACCCACTACATGCCTGGGATCGAGCGCTCCTCTCGTTGTGCACCTTCGTCACCCGCAGGCCGGTAGATCACATTCTGGACGCTATCGAACAGGGGTTCGGAAGGATCGTGGACAACGCATACGTTGCATACGTTCGCATTGCACGCTCCTTCCAGTATGAAGTGAATCGTTGCAGCCAGATCTGCGCTGCAACGGCTCAATCATTGGAGGGGACCTGTGCCACCCATCCGGAACGTCGTTCGCACTATCAATCCACGCTATCGAAGCAGTGAGGATTGAAGGCTTCGCCACTCGCGAACTGGTTCATCAGCGTCGTGTGGTGTCGGCACTGATTGGCCTCAGACCAGACATGCCGCGCTCAGCCGAGGCCCGATCGGCAAGTGAATTCAACTGTGGCGGATCACGACAGCCTCGGTCTCGGCGATCGTGCGGTCATAGCGCGGCGGTCAGCGGGCATTCGCCACGCTCACGGCAGGCCTGCAGCTCGCACTCCCCCGCAGCCTCGTCGTCATCCAGTGCAGTCAGGTCGAAGGTCTGCTTGTCTTCGGCCAGTACATACATCACCGGGTAATCCCAGACTTCATCGCGACGGCTGCCCTGCACGAACAGCCGGCCGTGCGCATGCGGTCCTTCCAGCGCAACGGTCAGGCCGACGTCGCGCTGGCCGTTCATCGCGGTCTGCATGCTGCCCAGCGGCATCGATTCGATATGCAGCGGCTCGCCAAAGGCTTCCACCAGTTCGATGCTGCAGCCCGCGCGGCGCAACGCTTCGCGCATCGGCGGGCTCTCGCGTGCCGCCTCGCTCCAGCGCAGCACGCTCCAGGTCACCACGCCACCGGCGCCGCCCAGCACCAGCACCACCGTCAACGGCATCGCCCAGCGCCAATGACGGCACCACCAACCGGCGGACGTCTGTCGATGGGCGGGAATCGGTGGTGGCAGGGTCATCGGCGGGCTCCTTCCCGGCTGTGGATCAGGGTTTCAGGCAGCGTCCCAGGAAGGCTTCGGCCACGCGGTAGCGATGCAGGGCATCGGCGCCGGACAGGCCATGCTTGGCACCCGGGTAGGTCATCAGCTCGAACGGCTGTGCACGCTTCTGCAACGCGCTCATCAGGCTGGTCGAATTGGTGAACAAGACGTTGTCGTCGGCCATGCCGTGGATCAGCAGCAGCGGCGAACGCAGGCCGTCGATATGGGTCAGCACGCGCGCTTCGCGGTAACCCGCTTCGTTGCGCGCCGGCAGGTCCATGTAGCGTTCGGTGTAGTGGCTGTCGTACAGGCCCCAATCGGTCACCGGCGCACCGGCCACGCCACAGGCGTACTGGTTCGAGGCCTTGGCCAGCAGCATCAGGGTCATGTAGCCACCGTTGGACCAGCCCTGCACGCCGATGCGCGCCGGGTCCACCCACGATTGCTGCTTCAGCCAGGTCACGCCACGCAGCTGGTCGGTCACTTCCACCGTGCCCTGCTTGCCATACAACGCGCCACCGAAGTCACGGCCACGGCGCGGGGTGCCGCGGTTGTCCAGCGAGAACACCACGTAGCCCTGCTGGGCCAGGTACTGATTGAACAGGTGGTCGCCACGGCCGGGCCAGCTGTCGGTGACGGTCTGGCTGGCCGGGCCACCGTAGACGTACACCGCCACCGGGTAACGCTTGGACGGATCGAAGCCGGCCGGCTTGATCAGGCTGTAGTTGAGCGGGGTCTTGCCATCGGCAGCCATCAACGTGCCGAACTCGATCGGGCGCTGCGCATCGCGGTAACGCGCATACGGATGCTTCGGGTCCGCCAGATCGTTCTCGAGCAGGGTGGCGATCTTCTCGCCATTGGCGCGGAACAGTTCGATCTGCGGCGGCGTGGTGCTGTTGGACCAGCTGTCGACATAGACGCTGGCATTGCGGGCGAAGCTGGCGCTGTGCATGCCCGGTGCCTTGGACAGGCGCTGCGGCTCACCGCCCTGCAGCGACACCGCGTAGATCTGGCTTTCGCGCGAGGTCTCGATGCCGGCGCGGAAGTAGGCCTTGCCAGCCTTCTCATCGACCGCCAGCAGTTCGTCCACCGGCCAGTTGCCGTGGGTCAACGCGGTGGCCTTGCCCTTGCTGTCGATGCGGTACAGATGCTGGAAACCGGTGCGCTCGGACGACCACAGCACGCTGCCGTCATCGAGGAAACGCAGGCTGTTGTGCAACGGCACCCAGGTCGGGCTGGTCTCGTGGGCGAGCACGCGCTGGCGATTGGAATCGAGCGCCACTTCCACCAGGTCCAGCTGCTTCTGGTCGCGCGACTGGCGCTGGAAGCTCAGGTGCTGCGCATCGCGCCAATCGACACGAGCCAGATAGATGTCCTGTTCCTTGCCGAGGTCGACCCAGCGCGGCTGCGCATCGGCGGCCGGTGCGATCACGCCCAGCTGCACGCGCACGTTGGCGTCGCCCGCGGCCGGGTAACGCTGCTCGATCACGTCGGTGCGGTCGGCGTAGACCTCGTAGCGCTTCTGCACCGGCACCGGTGCTTCATCGATGCGCGCGAAGGCGATGGCCGAATCATCCGGCGCCCACCAGTAGCCGGTGTGGCGGTCCATTTCCTCGTCGGCGACGAACTCGGCCACGCCGTTGCCGATGGTGGTGCTGCCGTCGCGGGTGAGCTGCAGCTGCTTGCCGCTGGCCAGGTCGATCACCCACAGGTTGCGGCCGCGGATGAAGCTGACGAAACCGCCCTTGGGCGACAGCTTGGCGTCGGTGGCGAATCCTTCACCGTGGGTCAGCTGGCGCACTGCGGCCTGGCCCTGCTGCTTGAGGTCGTACAGGTACAGCTCGCCGCCCAACGGGAACAGCAGGCGCTGCGCGTCCGGCGACCACTGGTAATCGACGATACCGGTCATCGCGGCGATGCGCTGGCGCTCGCGGCGGGCCTTTTCCTCATCGCTGAGGGTCTCGGTGCCGGGCAGCACCACCTTCGAATCCACCAGCAGGCGGGTCTGGCCGCTGCCGATGTCATAGGTCCACAGGTCCAGCTGGTTGCGGTCGCTGTCCTTGCCGCGCAGGAAGCTGACCTGCGAACCATCGGGGGCGACCTTCGGCTTCATCAGGGTCGGGCCGGAAAGCGGCAGCGGGCCGGTGATGGCTTCCAGGGTCAGCTTTTCAGCGTGGGCGGCGGTACTGGTGGCGAGCATGAGGGCGAGCGAAGCGAACAGGTGGCGCATGGAGGATCCCGGCAAACGACAGGTCCGCCACCGCGATGGACGCGGGGCGGTCAGCCTCCATCCTAACCAAGCCGGTGCGGGAAGGCAGCATGACCTTCTGCCCATGAGGCGTGCCGACCAACGGTCGGCACCCACCGTTCCGGGTCAACGCTGGCCGAACAGGTGCTTGCGCTCTTCGTCGCTGAGCGGCTTGCCGGCGTTGGGGTTCACCTGCTGGCGCAGGGCATAGGCGCGCTGGGTGGCCGGGCGTGCAGCAATCGCTTCGTGCCAGCGCTTGAGGTTCGGGAACGCGGCGAAATCCACCGGCAGCTTGTCGTAGGCACCGATCCACGGGTAGCTGGCCATGTCGGCAATGGTGTACGCGTCGCCAGCCAGGAAGGCGTGCTGGGCCAGTCGCTTGTCCATCACCCCGTGCAGGCGGCGCACTTCGTTGTCGTAGCGCTCGATCGCGTAGGGGATCTTTTCCGGCGCATACACGTTGAAGTGGCCCATCTGGCCGCTCATCGGGCCCAGGCCGGCCATCTGCCAGAACAGCCACTCCAGAGTGGTGACGCGGCCGCGCGGGTCGCTGGGCAGGAACTGGCCGGTCTTCTCGGCCAGATACAGCAGGATCGCGCCGGACTCGAACACGCTCTGCGGGGCGCCGCCATCGGCCGGGGCGTGGTCGACAATCGCAGGCATCTTGTTGTTCGGCGAAATGGCGAGGAATTCCGGCTTGAACTGGTCGCCCGAGCCGATGTTGACCGGATGGATGCGGTACTCCAGGCCGGCTTCTTCCAGCAACAGGGTCACTTTGTGGCCGTTCGGGGTGGGCCAGTAATACAGGTCGATCATGGCGGCGGCTCGGGGTGCGGAAAGGAACCTGAAGTCTAGTGCGAGAGTTGGGTTGGCACCGTCACGACGGGCCGGTAACCTCGCGGCTCCCCCGAAACGCACTGTCCTGCATGAGCCACAGTCCTCGCCCCCTGTCCCCGTTGTCCTCGCTGATCTTCGCCTCGCGCTGGCTGCAGCTGCCGCTGTACCTGGGCCTGATCCTTGCCCAGTGCGTCTACGTGTTCCTGTTCGGCAAGGAACTGTGGCACCTGCTGTCCCACTCGGTCTCGATGGGCGAACAGCAGATCATGCTGATCGTGCTGGGCCTGATCGACGTGGTGATGATCTCCAACCTGCTGGTGATGGTGATCGTCGGTGGCTACGAGACCTTCGTCTCGCGCCTGCGCCTGGAAGGCCACCCGGACCAGCCGGAATGGCTGAGCCACGTCAACGCCAGCGTGCTGAAGGTGAAGCTGGCAATGGCGATCATCGGCATCTCCTCGATCCACCTGCTGAAGACCTTCATCGCCACCAGCGCGCTGAAGGGACTGCCGCTGTGCAAGCCGGAACAATGGGCAGCAGCAGTGTCGTCGGCTTCGACCAGCTTCTACAACGCTGGTGTCGATACCTGCACGACCATGACCCAGGAAGGCGTGCTGTGGCAGACCATCATCCACTGCGTGTTCATCCTGTCGGCGATCGGTATTGCCTGGACCGACAAGCTGATGTCCAACAGCCACAGCAAGTCGCACGACCACTGATGCGGCAACCGGCAGCGGTCCTTCGCCGCTGCCCCATCCCGGCCCCTGCCCCTTGTACGCGGCGGTGGCCGGGATGCTAGATTGCACCCTCGCCGTTGCCGGCGGTGGCGTCGGGAAACGTCATCGTTCCGCGCCCGGACCACAGGTCCCGGCCATGCGTATCAATGATTTACGTCACGTCGTCTTCTAGAGGGGAGCAGGATGTCGCACGTCTCAACGATCACCGCCGCGCGCCGGTGGCTGCCGGTTGCTTTGGCACTGGCGCTGGCCGCCTGCTCGGGAAAGGAAGAATCTGCAGCACCGGCCCCGGCCGCCGCACCCGCCGCCGCTGCACCGGCCGCACCGGTGGTCGCCGCCAAGGTGCAGTCCATGGGCACCGAACAGCTGCGTGAATCGGCCAGCCAGGCACTGCGCGAGAACCGCATGTACGCGCCGGCCGGCGACAACGCCATCGAGTACTACCTCGCCCTGCGCGACAAGACACCGGACGACGCGTCGGTGAAGAGCGCGCTGACCGACCTGCTGCCCTACACCCTGATCGCCGCCGAGCAGCACCTGGGCCGCGAGGACTACACCGAGGCGCAGCGCCTGGTGGCACTGATCGAGAAGGTGGACGCCTCCGCTCCCGCCCTGCCGCGCCTGAAGGAAGGCCTGGCCAAGGGCGTGGAAAATGCGGCCAAGCGCACCGAGACCGAAGCCGAGAAGGCCAGGAAGGACGCCGAAGACCGGACCAAGCAGCAGGCCGAACAGCAGCGCCTGACCGAGCAGCGCGCCAAGGAAGCCGATGCGGCCAAGCAGATTGCCGCGCAGCAGGATGCCGCACGCCGCGACAACGAGCGCCAGGAGGCGGAGCGCCAGGCCGCGGCCCGTCGCGATGCCGAACAGAAACAGCAGCAGGCCGCCGCCCAACAGGCCAGCGCCGCACGCCAGGCAGCCGCCGCGGCAGCTCCCACCCTCCGCCCGGTCAGCACGCCGGCGCCGCGCTATCCGGCCGAGGCACTGCGTTCGGGAACGTCGGGCGAAGTGCTGGTGGAGATCACCGTCGGTACCGACGGCTCAGTGGTCAGCGCCCGCGTGCTGCGCGCGACGTCGGGACGGACCTTCGACCGCGAAGCCCTGAACGCGGTCAAGCGCTGGCGCTTCGAGCCGGTCAACGCGCCGGTCACCACCCGCCGCACCCTGGTGTTCGCACCGGGCGGCTGACCGCAAAAAAGGGGACGGAGGGGATTAAGTCGTTTCTGCCACCTCCATGACGCCAAGGCCCGGTCCGTCCGGGCCTTGTCCGTTTCAGGCAGCGCCATCAATCAGGCGCTGCAACGCCGGATCGCGCGCGGCCAGCACCTGGAACAGGCCAAGCGCATGCAGGCCGGGCAGCAACGCACGCAGGTCGGCTTCGGCAGTGGCGCGTGTGGCGTGATCGCTGGACGGATCCTGCCAGTCGCGGACGCTGGCCAGGAAAGCACCCACGCTGCCCTTGCGCACGGTGATGCCATTTACCTGCACCTCGTTCTGATGGTCCGGAAGAATGTCCTGTGGCTGCATGGGGAAGCGCTCCGTTGAAGTGGGCTCCAGTGTCTGAGCCCGGACGCGACGTTTCTGCCGTATAACTGCCAATTGATATGGCAGATCAGACAACCACCGCATTGATTGACCCGGCGCTGGCCAATGCCGCCGACGGGCCTGCATTGCTGGGGGCGCAGCTGCGCCTGCCGGCTCCGCGCCGCACGGCACGCCACCAGCACGCCCGCGGGCAGCTGCTGGGTGCACATCAGGGCCTGCTGCGGATCGAGGTGGGCGACCTGCACTGGCTGCTGCCGGCGGGTCATGTCGCCTGGATACCACCTTCGCTGCCCCACGCACTGGCCAGTACCAGTGCGTTCGACGGCTGGAGCCTGTACTTCAGCGCGCAGGCCTGCACCGACCTGCCTGCAGCCCCTCGCATCTTCCAGCCGGGGCCGCTGCTGCAGGCCGCGGTGATTCGGGCGCTGCAGTGGCCGCATGTTCCACTGGATGCCACACAGGCACGACTGGCCGGTGTGATCGCCGATGAGATTGCCGCCAGCTCGCCATTGCCGCTGGCCCTGCCGCAACCGCGTGACCGGCGACTGCAGAAACTTGCCGCCGCACTGGCGCGCGCACCGCACGACAACCGCAGCATCGAGGACTGGGCCGCCAGCAGCGGTCTGTCCAGCCGCAGCCTCGCCCGCCATTGGCTGGCCGAGACCGGCCTGTCGCCAAGCCAGTGGCGGCAACGCCTGCGGGTGCTGCTGGCACTGCCACGCCTGCTGTCCGGCGAGCCGGTGATCAGCGTCGCGCTGTCGATGGGCTACGACACCCCCAGTGCCTTCATCGCCGTGTTCAAGCGCGAGATGGGGGTGACGCCTGCGCGGTATGGAAAAGGGGACGGAGGGGATTAAGTCGCTTCTGCCCTCCCCCACATCAACTCGCGGCATCGCCTGATGCCCTTCGCGGTCACGGAGGCGGCAGGCTGATGATTCCTTGAACCCCCTGAACTGCCATGCCTCGACAAGCACGCCTGATGTTGGCCGAACAGCCGTATCACGTAACCCAGCGCGGTGTGAACAAGGGGGCGATCTTCGTTGACGATATCGACCGCCAGCTGTTTCTGCACCTTTTGCACAGCGCCTTCCTGAAGCATCAGGTCGCGCTGCATGCCTATGTATTGATGGGCAATCACGTCCATCTATTGGCCACACCCTCCACTCAGGCCGGCTTGGCCAACGCGATGCGGATGCAGGGCAACAACTATGTCCAGGCGTTCAATCAGCGGCATGAGCGCAGCGGACCACTCTGGCAGGGCCGCTTCCATTCTTCGATGGTGGACAGCGACGCCTATCTGCTCAGCGTTTATCGCTACATCGAACTCAATCCGGTTCGTGCAGGCATGACAGGCGCCCCGGAAGATCACCCATGGTCGAGCGTGCATGGAAACCTGCAGCGCCGCGATGATCCGATGCTGACAGAACACCCCGCCTTTCAGGCACTGGCCTCGACCAAGCGACAGCGGACGACGCTCTATGCGCAGTTCCTGCGGGACGTGAACGCGTCCGCCGACCTGCCGGCAATACGCGCGCACAGTGCCGGGCAGCATCCGTTGGGAAATGCAGCTTACCTGCGGATGGTGGAACAGACACTGGGCCGCCCCGTGGTGCTGCGCAAGCGGGGGCGCCCTCAGAAGAAGGGGGCGGAGGATTAAAAACGACTTAATCCCCTCCGTCCCCTTTTTGCAGTCAGCCCGAGATCGCCAGACGCTCGTTGTGGTAACGGCGCACGGCGGCGAACCACAGCAGTGCGGCCAGGCCGAGGCTGGCACCGAGATAGATGGCCCAGACCGACGGCGTGATGGTCTCGTGGCGGATCACCTTCAACAGCATCTGGTTCTGCGACAGGAACGGCACAGCGTACTGCCACAGCTCGCTCTTCAGCGGATAGGCCACCAGCGCGTAGCCGGGCATCATCGGCAGCAGCATCAGCCAGGTCATGTGGCTCTGCGCTTCCTTCATGCTCTTGGCCGCGGCCGACAGGAAGGTCAGCAGCGAGGTGCCGATCATCAGCATCGGCAGCATCACCAGCAGCATCTGCAGCATCGAGGCGACGTTCATGTTGAACTGGCGGCCGATGTTGCCGGGCGCGATCTGTGCGCTCACCTTGAACGCCACCAGGGTCAACAGCAGCGATACGAACCCGACCACGCAGGCAGCCGCGATCTTGCCGCTGACGATCGCGCTGCGCGAGCCGGGCGTGGCCAGCAGCGGTTCCAGTGACTGCCGCTCGCGCTCGCCGGCGGTGGCATCCATCACCAGATAGGCGCCGCCGATGAACGAGGTCAGCGTGAGCAGCACCGGCAGCAGCATCGACAGGATCATGCCGCGCTTGGCTTCGGCACTGGCCAGGTCCTGGCGTGCCACGTCCAGCGGCCGCGCCACCTGCGCGTCGATGCCACGCGCCATCAATCGCAGCGCGCCGACCTGGCCGTTGTAGGTCGCCAGCGCCGCCTCCAGACGCGCACTGGGCACTTCAGCGGCACGGCGGGTACTGTCCTTGATCACCTCCACCAGCGCCGGCTTGCCATCGGCCCAGTCCTTGCCGAAGTCATCGCTGATGCGCAGCGCCACGTCGATGTCCTGGCTGCGGATGGCCTCGGCCAGGTCCTTCGGCGCCGGTGTGGTGTTCAGCCCCTGCGCGGCGAGGAAACGCACCAGATTGGGGGCGTTGTCCGCACCGATGGTCGGAATCTGCAGCGGTTGTTCGATCTGGGTGCGTACCCGGCTCTCGGCCAGCTTGCCCATGCCCAGCAGCAGCACCGGGTACAGCAGCGGCCCGAACAGCAGGGTCAGCAGCAGCGTGCGGCGATCACGGGAAAGGTCGCGCAGTTCCTTGCGCATCACCGTCATCAGGGTCGACATCATGCTCATGCGTGCAGGCCCTCTTCGCTGCCGATCAGTTTCACGAACGCGTCTTCCAGGTTGGATTCGCCGGCTTGCGCACGCAGTTCATCGGCGCTGCCGGCAGCCATCACCGTGCCCTTGGCGATGATCACGATGTGATCGCACAGCGCGGCCACCTCCTGCATGATGTGGCTGGACAGGATCACGCAGCGGCCCTCTTCGCGCAGGCCCAGCAGGAAGCGGCGCAGTGCGCGCGTGGTCATCACGTCCAGGCCGTTGGTCGGCTCATCCAGAATGACGTTGCGCGGGTCGTGCACCAGCGCGCGGGCGATCGCGGTCTTGGTGCGCTGGCCCTGCGAGAAGCCATCGGTCTGGCGGTCGAGGATGTCACCCATGTCCAGGGCATGCGACAGCACTTCGATGCGTTCGCGGATGCGCTCGGCCGACAGGCCATGCAGCTCGCCGAAGTAGGCGATGTTCTCGCGCGCGGTCAGGCGCTTGTAGACGCCACGCGCATCGGGCAGCACGCCAAGGTGGCGGCGTACTTCCACCGGATTGCGTGCGGCATCGACACCATCGACGCTGATGCTGCCCTGGTCCGGGGTCATCAGCGTGTACAGCATGCGCATGGTGGTGGTCTTGCCGGCACCATTGGGGCCCAGCAGGCCAGTGATGCGGCCGTCCTCGGCGCGGAAGCCGACGTTGGAGACCGCCTGGATGCGGCCGGTGCGGGTGTCGAAAGCCTTGTGCAGGTTGTCGGCGACGATCATGGTTCCCATCCGTTGAACGAGGTGAACGCCGGCACGTAGCTCAGCGTGTCCAGGCAGCCGGCATCCAGCGCCTTGGCATCGGTCTTGTCGATGAACTGGCCGAGCAGGCGCGGCATGCAGCCGGCACTCAGCGTGCCGTGGCCCTGGCCGCGGGCGACCAGCGCGCGGCCATTGGGCAGGCCCTTGAGGACCTGCTCGGCATAGCGCGGGGGTGTCACCGGGTCGAGTTCACCGGACAGCAGCAGCGCCGGTACGTCACTGCGCAGCGGCACGGCATTGGCCGCTGGCGCCGGCTGGTGCGGCCATACCGGGCAGGCCGCGAAGAAGGCGCTGGCCACGTCGTTGCCGAACAGTCGCTCCGGGTCCTCGGCCGGCGCCTTGTAGCGCGGCGCATCCTCGCTGCAGATCACCGACCACTGCATGCCTCGGTTGATCTGGAAATCCATGCTGCGGTTCGCACCGCGTGCCAGCGACGCCAGCGGTGCATAGCGGCCGTGCGCGGCTTCATCGAGCACCAGCGGCAGCAGCGAGGAATACTGCGGCACATAGGAGAAGGCGAACGCCAGGCCGATCACGCTGTCCGGACTCAGCACATCCTGCCGGGTCTGGTTGGTGCCGGGGTCGCGATACTCCACCGAGACCGGCGCACGGCGCAGGGTCTCGACCACGCTGCGCAGCTGCGCGCGGGTGTCGGTCGGGAAGCGTTTGCTGCAGGCGGCATCCTTGCGGCACTGCGCCGACTGCAGGGCGATCGCATCCTCGAACGTCGTGGCGAAGTCGCCGCCCACCACCAGTTCATTGGGCACTACGCCATCGATGACGATGCTGCGGGTGTGCTGCGGATAGGCACCGGCATAGCGCTGGGCCACGCGGGTACCGTAGGAGCCGCCGACCAGGTTGATCCGGTCCACGCCCAAGGCCTGGCGTACCGCATCCAGGTCGGCGATGGCTTCGGTGGTCGTGTAGAAGCGGGCATCGGCACGCCCCTGCAGCGAGGCCGCGCAGCGCTGCGCGTAGTCGCGCAGCGACGCCTCGGTGGGAGCGGCGTCCTCGTCCATCTGCAGGTCCTTGCCGTCCGCGCCGAGGCAGCTGAGCGGGTTGGAGCCGCCGGTACCCCGCTGGTCGACAAGGAAGATGTCGCGCTGCTTGCGCACCTGGCGCAGCGCGGTATCGACGATGACCGCCACTTCGCTGGCCGCCTGGCCGGGACCACCGGCCAGGAAGAACACCGGGTCGGGCTGGCTGGAGCCGCTGCTGCCCGATTCCAGCCAGGCGATGCGCAGGCCAATGCGTCGGCCATCGGGCTGGGCCCGGTCCTCCGGCACCTGCAGGGTGGCGCACTGCGCTTCCACGTTGGCGCTGGCGCCTTCGGTGGACAACGTGCAGGGCTGGAAGTCGATCGTGCCGAAACGGCGGCTGGGTGCATCGCTGGCGCTTTCGGCGCCGGGTGACGGTGACTGGCTGCAACCGGCAAGCATCAGGCTGGCCAACGCCGCGGCCAACGCGAGGTGGTGTCTTTGCATCGTGCTCGTTTCCCCTGGAGGACGTTCCTGGCAACCACGACGGGCTGCCGCGGAAGATGTGACTCAACTTACACGGGCACGGCGTCGTCGGCGATGGGCAGACGCGAAATCTCCGCGGGCGTGGCGCAGGCCAGGCGGTCGCGGCCTGCGGCCTTGGCCCGGTACAGCGCCGCATCCGCCGCTGCCAGCAGCGTGGACAGGTCGCCATGGCCGTCGTCCATGGCCAGGCCGATGCTGGCGGTGACCGTCACCGGCCCGGTGCCCAGCCGCGCCGGCTTCTGCTGCAGAGCGGTACGGATCGCGGCGGCCCACGCCATCGCTTCACCCTGTGTGCTGCCGGCCAGCACCAGCACGAACTCCTCGCCACCGTAGCGGCCCAGCAGCGTGTCGTGGCCCTGCAAACCGTGCTGCAGCAGCGCAGCGAAGTGACGCAGTACCTGGTCACCGGCCAGGTGGCCCCAGCGGTCATTGATCTGCTTGAAGTGATCGACGTCGACCAGCAACAGGGCCAGCGGCCGGCCCTGCCGACGCAGCCGCTGCAACTGCGCCTGGCCGTCGGCCAGCACCGCGCTGCGGTTGAGCAGCCCGGTCAGGCCATCGGTGCGTGCCGCACGCCGCAGATCGACCAGCATGCGCTCGACCAGCAGCAGTACCATCGCGAAGCATCGCGCCAGTTCCAGCATCACCCCGGCAATGTAGGTGACGAACATCGGCGTGCCGGTGCGCATGATGTCCTCACCGGCATCGGGCGCCACCGGCAGGAACAGGCGCACCGCGTGCAGTGCCGCCTCGGCCAGGAACACCGCCGCCGCCAGA
Organism: Stenotrophomonas sp. 62841_Sma; assembly: GCF_056482945.1. Classification (NCBI taxonomy): domain Bacteria; kingdom Pseudomonadati; phylum Pseudomonadota; class Gammaproteobacteria; order Lysobacterales; family Lysobacteraceae; genus Stenotrophomonas; species Stenotrophomonas sp. 62841_Sma. The sequence goes on from NZ_CM151224.1 coordinate 4,628,621, forward strand.
CGGCAGCTGGTGCGCTGCTGCACGGGGGCATGCCGCAGCAGCAGCCATGCAATCCAGCCATCGACCAGCAGCGTGAACACACTGAACACCTGCAGGCGCACGCCCAGGTCCGGCCAGAGCACCAGGAAGGCGAAGATGCAGGCCATGAACGCGGCTGCCATCAACAACGGACGCCACAGCGGCAGCGGCTGTTCCAGATGCAGCGCCACGCCGCGCAGCATCAGCACCGCGCAACCGGCCATCGCCGCATTCCCGGCCAGTATGGCCGGCACCAACGGCAGGTAGGGGCGCAGCGCAAGCAGGGTCACGCCCAGGGTCAGCAGCCACAGGCTGGCGGTCCACTGGCGCAGCACCGGTTGCCCGCGCAGCACCACCAGCAGCAATGAGAACCCCACGGCGATGCCGATGCAGAGCAGGAAGCCAAGCACGGTGATGGTGGGGAAATCCAGGGACATGCGGCGCTCATCGGCCGGGGCGGCGCGCGCATCTTAGCGCCTTGCGGTGCGATCCCCGTGGCACTGCCTGGCCCGATGGCGATGCCGGGTCTGAAAACGGCGAGCATGACGGCCGGTGCGTGCGCAGAATCCGTGGACAACCCTAGGAGACGCCCATGCATGCGTGGTACCTCGGTGGCCTCGACCACCGCCCCTTCCAGCACCTGTTCGAGAAGAGTGACGCCGCGCTGGCTGCGCTGGGCATCCAGCGTCGCTGGGCCGGCGAAACAGGAGGACACCCCTGCCGGATCGGCCTGAGCGATCCGCCCAGCGGCAGCGAGCTGCTGCTGTTGTCCCATGTGCACCTGCCGCTGCACTCGCCCTATCACGCCTCGGGCCCGATCTTCGTGCAGCGTGGCGTAACGCGCTGCGTGCTGCCGCCGGGTGAGGTACCCGCCTATGTACAGCGCCGTACGATCTCGTTGCGCGCCTATGACCACGCTGCATTGATGCTGGCCGCAGAGATCAGCGCGGGCACTGATGTTGCCGCCCGGCTGGATGCGCTGTTTGCCGACCCTGCCGTGGCCTTCGTGCAGCTGCACAACGCGGCCCACGGCTGCTTCTCGTGCCAGGCAGACCGGGTGGGTATGGCGCCGACGTAGCAGGATCTCCACGACGTGATCGATGCCACGCCGAAGACGTGATCGCCAACGCATCCGTTCAGTCCCGCGTGAAGCCTGCGGGAAGGGCTTCACACCCCCAGTCACGGATCGGCGCTTCCGTGGTTCCTCAGCCTGCATCGCGACTCGATACTCGCCGTGGTGCCGCCGAAAGTCCGCCGTGCAGCGCAGCTCCTGCGGTCACCGTTCTCTTTCGACGACCACAAGGAAGCGCCATGTCATTCCGATCCACACCGCTGTTGCTGGCCACCTCGTTCGCCGCTGCGGGCCTGTGCCTGGCCGGCAACGCATTCGCCCACGGCACCATGACCACGCCGGTCAGCCGCGTCTATGCCTGTTTCCAGGGCAATCCGGAGAACCCGACCAACCCGGCCTGTGCTGCCGCGAAAGCGGTGGGCGGTTCGCAGGCGTTCTACGACTGGAATGGCATCAACCAGGCCAACGCCAACGGCAACCACCAGGCCGTGGTGCCCGATGGCAAGCTGTGCAGCGGCAACAACCCGACCTTCCGCGGGCTGGATGTTAACCGCAGCGACTGGCAGACCACACCGATCCAGCCAGACGCCAGCGGCAAGTTCACCTTCGTGTTCAAGGCGACCGCGCCGCACGCCACGCGTGACTGGCGCTTCTTCGTCACCCGCGACGGCTGGCAACCGGGCAGCCCGCTGCGTTGGGCCGACCTGCAGGAGTTTTGCACGCTGGGCAACACGCCGCTGTCGGCCGATGGCACCTACAAGCTGCAGTGCACGCTGCCACAGCGCAGCGGCCAGCATGTGATCTACAACACCTGGCAGCGCTCGGATTCGACCGAAGCGTTCTACACCTGCATGGACGTGCGCTTTGAAGGAGGCGGTGGCAGCACCCCGCCCGCAGCGCAGTGGCAGGATGCCGGCCCGGTCACCGCGCGCGGCGAGCTGCCGGTCGGCACCACCCTGGCGTTGCGCGTGTTCAACGCCAACGGCAATGACGTCGAACGCGTGGAAGCGACCCTGGCCAGTGGCCAGACTGCGGCCGCGCAGTGGCCGTTGGCGCTGGCCCGCAAGGTCAATGCCAGCGCCCAGCATGCGCGCGTGGGCGTGCTCAACAACGGTGTGATCACGCCCTCCGCCTCGGCCACCGACAACCGCGTGTACCTGAAGGATGGCAACCGCTTCCAGCTCGATACCCAGGTGCCCGACCCCGGCACGCCATCACCGGGCGGTGATTTCGACCACGTGTATCCCGCCGGTATCGGCAGCTACGTGCCGGGCCAGACCGTGGTGAAGGGCGGCGACGGCAAGCTGTATGCCTGCCGCCCGTTCCCGGAAGGTGCATGGTGCAACGTCAACGCCGAAGCCTATCGGCCGGGTGCCGGCGCGGCTTGGCGTGATGCGTGGATCGCGTACTGAGGCAGTGATGCGGGAGGCGGTGCACAGTGCACCGCCTTTCGCCCGGAAGGCGGCACAGTGAGCACCGTGTTGCAGATCGAACACAGCCGCCATCGATTTCAAACTTGTCCGATGTTGCCGACGGCCCTGCATGTGAAGACTGCGCGAGGTTTCCCACACTTCGCAAAGGAGTTCCTGCATGCACCTGTCCCACCGGGCAGTCCTCGCTCTGTCCGTCGTTGCCGGCCTGGCCCTGTCCGGCAGCGCCCTCGCCCACGGCACCATGTCCAAGCCGCTCAGCCGCGTGAAGCAGTGCCACGAAGGCAATCCGGAAAACCCGACCAACCCGGCCTGTGCCGCGGCCAAGGCCATCGGCGGCGCGCAGCCGTTCTATGACTGGAGCGCGATCGCCCACGGCAACGCCAATGGCAACCACCGCGACCTGGTGCGCGATGGCGAGCTGTGCAGCGCCAGCATCCCCAAGTACCGCGGCCTCGATCTGAATCGCAGCGACTGGCCGACCACCCCGGTGCGCGCCGATTCGCGTGGCCGCTACACCTTCGAATTCCTGGCGCCGGCGCCGCACGCCACCCGCGAGTGGAAGTTCTACGTCACCCGTGACGGTTGGCAGCCGGGCAGCCCGCTGCGCTGGGCCGACCTGCAGGAATTCTGCACCCTGGGCAACGTGCCGCTGTCCGAAGGCGGTGTCTACAAGCTGGACTGCCCGCTGCCCAAGCGCACTGGCCAGCACATCATCTACAACACCTGGCAGCGCTCGGATTCGCAGGAAGCGTTCTACACCTGCATGGACGTGCGCTTCGAAGGTGGCGGTGGCGTGGTTCCGCCGCCGCAGTGGCAGGATGCCGGCGCGGTAACCGCCCGCGGTGCCTTGGAAACGGGCACCACCCTGACCCTGCGCACGTTCAACGCCACTGGCAATGACCTGGAAAGCCCAAGTATCACTCTGGCCACCGGCCAGACGGCTGCCAACCAGTGGCCACTAGCCTTGGCCAAGAAGGTAAACAGCAGTGCACAGCAAGTGCGCGTAGGCGTGATGAACAACGGCGTGATCACTCCGGTTGCCTCGGCCACCGAAAACCGCGTCTATCTGAAACCGGGCCATCGATTCCAGCTTGATACCCACCTGCCGGGCGGCGACTTCGACTTCGTCTACCCGGCCGGTATCGGTTCCTACAAGGCGGGCGAGACCGTGGTGAAGGGCACCGACGGCAAGCTGTATGCCTGCCGCCCGTTCCCTCATGGCGAATGGTGCAAAATCAATGCCGAAGCCTACCACCCGGGCACCGGCTCCGCCTGGCGCGATGCCTGGATCCCATACTGAGGCAGGGCACCGGGGGCGGCGTGATGCCGCCTCCGGTTCATGGGGTTGCCGGCCAGCGGCCGGCACTACCAGGGTCCACGCGGTTGCCGGCCAGCGGCCGGCACTACCCTGACTTACTTGCTGCTGACGTACTTCTCGCGGCGGATCTGCGGGTTGCCCAGGCCAGCGGCCTTCAGCAGTTCGGCACAGGCATCGACCATGTCCGGGTTGCCGCACAGGTAGGCGATGTCGGTGGCCGGGTCCGGGGTGAAGCCGGCCAGCGCCTGCTGGACGTAGCCGTGCTGCACGTCCGGGTGCGGATCAGCCGGAAGTTCGCGCGACAGGCATGGAACATAGCGGAAGTTCGGGTGTTTTTCGGCGAAGCTGTAGAAATCTTCGCTATACAGCAGCTCGCCCGGGCTGCGCGCGCCCTGCAGCAGCACGATCTGCACGCCGCGCTCGGCCATGGCCGTTTCCAGCAGCGGCAGCATCGAGCGGTACGGGGTAACGCCAGTACCGGTGGCGATCAGCAGGTAGCGGGCGTTGTGATCACCGGGATTCAGGCAGAACCGGCCATAGGGGCCGGACGCACTGATCTGGCCGCCCTGCTCCAGCGCCTCGAACAGGGCCGTGGCGGCGCCGCCGGGCACGAAACTGACCGCGATATCCACCGCCTCGCCCGGGCCCAGCGCGTGGTCGTGGATGGTCGCCAGCGAGTAGCTGCGCTTGGTTTCGGTGCCGTCGGCGTAGCTGAAATGGACCTGGATGAACTGACCGGGCTGGAAATCCAGCGGCTGTCCATCGTCACGCACGAACTGGTAGTGGCCGACGGTCGGGGCCAGCATGCGGCAGCCGACCAGCTTGAGGGGGAATTGAACAGGCACGACTTTTCGGGACAGTGTGTAGCCGGGGCAAGCCCTCGGGGTCTTCTATAATAGCCCCTCCCCGCCCCTCTCCAGCGCCAGCCCATGGGCGCGAAGGCTTCGAGCTTGGCATCCCAGAACGATACGGCGCCCGCCCTGCGCGTGCGCGACCTGCGCAAGACCTATGACAACGGCACCCAGGCCCTGAAGGGGGTTTCCCTGGAAGTGGCCCCGGGCGACTTCTTCGCCCTGCTCGGCCCCAACGGTGCCGGCAAGTCCACCCTGATCGGCATCATCAGCTCCCTGGTCAACCTCAGCGAGGGCCAGGTGGAAGTGTTCGGCAGCGACCTGGTGCGCAACCGCAGCGCCACCATGCGCCTGATCGGGCTGGTGCCGCAGGAAATCAACTTCAACCTGTTCGAAAAGCCCTTCGACATCCTGGTGAACTACGCCGGTTTCTATGGCGTGCCGCGCGAGGAAGCCGAGCAGCGTGCCGAAGAGGAACTCAAGCGCGCCCACCTGTGGGAAAAGGCACAGGTGATGAGCCGTACGCTGTCCGGTGGCATGAAGCGCCGGCTGATGATCGCCCGCGCGATGATGACCCGCCCGCGCCTGCTGATCCTGGACGAGCCGACCGCCGGGGTGGACATCGAGATCCGCCGCGACATGTGGCGCGTGCTGAAGGAGATCAACGCCGCCGGCACCACGATCATCCTCACCACGCACTACCTGGAAGAAGCCGAGTACCTGTGCCGCCACCTGGCGATCATCAACCATGGTCAGATCGTCGAGCAGGGGCCGATGCGCACCCTGCTGGCCAAGCTGGACGTGGAAGGCTTCCTGCTGGACATCGACGGTGACCTGCCGGCGCAGCTGCCGGTGATCGAGGGCGCGACGCTGACCGCACCGGACCCGCACACGCTGGACATCGACATGCCGCGCGCAATGGACCTCAACCGCGTGTTTGCCACGCTCAACGAGTCCGGTATCCGCGTGCGTTCGATGCGTACCAAGAGCAACCGCCTGGAGGAGCTGTTCGTGCGCCTCACCGGCAACCTGGAGAAGCCTGCATGAGCACCACCGAGCTGACCGACGGCCAGCGCAACCGCGTCGCACTGATGACCATCGTGCGCCGCGAAGTCGCCCGCATCATGCGCATCTGGGGCCAGACCCTGGTGCCGCCGGCGATCACCATGACCCTGTACTTCCTGATCTTCGGCAACCTGATCGGGTCGCGCGTGGGGGACATGGGCGGCTACACCTACATGCAGTTCATCGTGCCGGGCCTGGTGATGATGAGCGTGATCCAGAACAGTTACGGCAACATCAGCTCCTCGTTCTTCGGCGCCAAGTTCGGCCGCCACGTGGAAGAGCTGCTGGTCAGCCCGATGCCGAACTGGGTGATCCTGTGGGGCTACGTGGCCGGTGCGGTGCTGCGCGGCCTGATGGTGGGCGTGATCGTGCTGATCATCGCGATGTTCTTCACCCCGGTGCGCATCCCGCACCCGTTGGTGATGCTGACCACGGTGATCCTGGGTGCGACGATCTTCTCGCTGGCCGGTTTCATCAACGCGGTGTATGCGAAGAAGTTCGATGACGTGGCGATCGTGCCGACCTTCATCCTGACCCCGCTGACCTACCTGGGTGGCGTGTTCTATTCGGTGAAGCTGCTGCCGGGCTGGGCCGAGGCCGCCACGCACGCGAATCCGATCTTCTACATGGTCAATGCATTCCGCTATGGCCTGCTGGGCAGCAGCGATGTGCCGCTGCCGGTGGCCTACGGGCTGATGATCGGATTCGTGGTGGTGCTGACGGCGCTGGCGCTGTGGCTGCTGCGCCGTGGCGTGGGCATGCGCAGCTGAGGGTTGCCTGCAGGGCCTGCGGCCCTGCACCTGCACCTGCACCTGCAGTGGTAGTGCCGGCCGCTGGCCGGCAACAGCAACAGCCAAGGCGGAAGCATCACGAGTTGGGCGGGGCGGTGTGAGGGTGCAGGACACGCCGTAAACCCGTCCGTGGGGGCTCGATGGCGCCATCCATGGCGCCAACGGTCCTGCACCCCCACACCGCCCCACCCCTGACAGTTTCCGGTCGCTGTTGGTAGGTGTCGACCTTGGTCGACACGATGGATCCACGCCATGCGTGGATGGAGCGTTCACGGTAAGGCCGATGCTTGGCTCTTTTCGTTTCGGATTACGGCTAGGCTGTAGAGATGAAGATCACTTCCATTGCGTTGGACAAGGCCGTGTCGGATGGTCCGATCGATGCCTTCAGCCATGTCCTGCTGAGCGATTCGCCCATGCTGGATGAGGTGCTGGATTGCCTGGCCTCGCTGCACGTGGCTGATCCCCTTCATCGTTATCTGTGCACGCTCGACGAAGTCGGCCAGTGCCGCTACACCAGCATGCACGCGTCCGACGACGAGCGCATCGCGCTGTACGAGGACGAAGACCCGGCGACGCCTGAAGATGCGTTGGCGGCACGCGAGCGGTTGCTGGCGCACGTCGTCGCGCAGCTTGAGCATTCCACGCATCGGCTGCAGTGGACCGCGTTGGCGGGTACGTTGATGTGCAGCGACGAGGACATCGAGGCGCTGGTCGCTGCCAATGCGACACCTGATCTCATCATCGATGACGCGGTCTGCGTGCAGCAGGTGCCCGTGACCCGTGATGACCTGCTGATCGCCGCCCTGCCCAACGGCTACTTCAGCGCGGACTGGGACCTCTTCCAGAACCACGCCCTGATCCGGCATCTGCAGGAGCGCTACGACTACCGTCTGTTCGGACTCGGCGCATCGTGGCTCGGTTTCCAGCGCGACCGCGCACCGTCGCCTGCAGAGGCGAGCGCGTTGGTCGCGGACCTGCAGCGCATCTACGCGGCCGGAACGCACGACACGTGGTCACAACTGGCTGCAACGCTGGCCACCCGCACCACACTGCTATTGGGCTACACCGAAGACTTCAGCGAACAACTACCCTGAGCACCACTCTACACGAGCGAGCGCAGCGAGCGACCCGCTTCCGCTCTTGATCTGTCTTCCGTGGTGGCCGCAACCGGAACATGTCCGTGGCCGGGCGGGTAGGTTGCGCAGGGGCGTGAGCCGCATGGATGCGGCGACCGAGCTTACATGGATGTACTTGCAGCGTCCCCTGCGCGGCCTACCCGCCCGGCCAACCCCAGTGAACAGTGCATTCCGCGAACCACCACGAGGGGCTCCGCCGTTGGCCGCAATCTCCGGCACAATCGCACTCCTGATTCCCCAGAAAACGGTGAACGTGCAATGCGCATCCTGATCCTCGGCGCCGGCGGTACCGGCGGTTACTTCGGCGGTCGCCTGGCTCAGGCTGGCGTGGACGTGACCTTCCTGGTGCGCCCCGCACGCGCCGCCCAGCTGGACCGCGATGGCCTGGTCATCCGCAGCCCGCTCGGCGACGCCAGCTTCCCGGTGCAGCACGTCACCGCCGATGCGCTCCCGGCATTGGCCGCGCAGAAGCCGTTCGACCTGGTCATCCTCAGCTGCAAGGCCTACGACCTGGACAGCTCGATCGATGCCATCGCGCCGGCAGTCGGTGCGAACACCACCGTGCTGCCGATCCTCAACGGCCTGCATCACTACAACGCGCTGGACCTGCGCTTCGGCCGCGACGCCGTGCTCGGCGGCCTGTGCTTCATCAGTGCCACCAAGGCCCCCGACGGCGCCGTGCTGCACTTGGGCAAGCCGGCCAAGCTCACCTTCGGCGAGCGCGACGGCGGTGCCATCTCCACGCGCGTGCGTGCCTTCGCCGCCGCCTGTGCGCAGGCCAACCTCGATCACCTGGCCAGCGAGCACATTGGCCAGGAACAGTGGATCAAGTACACCTTCCTGACCGCGCTGGCCGCCGCGACCTGCCTGCTGCGCGCGGATATCGGCAGCATCGTCGCCACCGATGATGGCGAGGCGATCGTGCGTGGCCTGTACGACGAGTGCCTGGCCGTGGCCGAGGCTGCCGGTGAACCGATTCCTGATGCCGCGCAGGACACCGCACGCGGCACCCTGACCCAGGCCGGCTCTGCGTTGAAGGCTTCGATGCTGCGCGATCTGGAAGCCGGCCAGCAGGTGGAGGCAGAACAGATCGTCGGCGACATGCTGGCGCGCGCGCGCAAGGCCGACCAGGAAGCTCTGCTGCTGCAGGTCGCCTACAGCAGCCTGCAGGCCTACCAGGCGCTGCGCGGCGCGTGAGCGCCGCGTTTCAGACCAACGCGCTGCCGGCGCGGGTGCTGATCCTCGGCATGGGCTGGAGCGGGTGCGTGCTGGCTACGCATCTGCGGGCGTTGGGCGTACACGTGGCCGGCACGGTGCGCGACCCGGCGTCGGCACCGCACGATGGCCTGCCGCGCCATCAGCTGCGAGCTGACATGCCACCGTCGCCCGCCCTGCTCGATGAGATCGCGCAGGCCGAGGCCGTGCTGTGCAGCGTGCCGCCCGATGCCGAGGGTGACCCTACACTGCGTCAGCTGCTGCCGGCACTGCAGGAAAGCCCAGCACTTCGCTGGGTGGGCTATCTGTCATCCACGTCGGTCTATGCCGATCGGGCCGGCGGCTGGATCAACGAAACCAGCGTGGCCGATGCTACTGAAACGACCGGCATGCAACGCAGACGCGCCGAGGACCAGTGGCGTGCGCTGGCGGAGCAGCGCGGCATCGCCTCGGCGGTGTTCCGCCTGCCCGGCCTGTACGGTCCCGGACGCAATGCCCTGCTGCAGCTGGCACAGGGACGTGCGCGCCACGTAGTGCGTCCTGGGCTGGTGTTCAACCGACTGCACGTGGATGACCTGGCAACGGTCGTTACCGCATCGATGCAGCGGCCGTGTGTGAATGGGCTGTATCTGCCGGCCGACGACGAGCCGGCACCGCCGCAGCAGGTACTGGCCTTCGCCGCGCAGCTGGGCGGGTTTGCGATGCCACCTGCCATGCCCTGGGACGATCCGGCGCTGAGCCCGACACTGCGGCGCTTCTACGAGAGCAACAAGCGCATCGACAGCACCGGTACGCGCGAGGCGCTGGGCTGGGAGCCGCGCTTCCCGACGTATCGGGAAGGATTGGAAGATCTGGCCGCCGCGTTCGCCGGGCATGGCCCAGCGCTACCACCGCTTCTGTAGAGTCGAGCTTGCTCGACTGCTTTTGCACGGGAGTCGAGCAAGCTCGACTCTACGACACACGGTCGCCGCGTTCGACGCGACGAAGGGAATCAACCCGCGTCCGGCAGGCGGAAGAACGCACGCGTCGCGGCAGTTGCATTCGCGGCGGTCACCGCCACGTCTTCGCCACGGTCGCGCGCCAGTTCTTCCACGATGTGCGAGAGGAACATCGGTTCGTTGCGACGGTCCTTCGGCATCGGCTTCAGCGTGCGCGGCAGCAGATACGGCGCGTCGGTCTCGATCATCAGGCGGTTGGCCGGGATGTTCTTCACCAGCTCGCGCAGGTGCCCGCCACGGCGCTCGTCGCACAACCAGCCGGTAATGCCGATGTACCAGTCCTGGTCCAGGTAGTCGAACAGCTCGTCACGCTCACCGGTGAAGCAATGCACCACTGCCGGGCCTATGCGGCCCTCGAAGTTCTTCATCTGTGCCATGAAATCGGCATGCGCGTCGCGCTGGTGCAGGAACAGCGGCTTGCCATTGTCTGCGGCCAGCTGCAGCTGGCGCTCGAACGTGCGATGCTGGGCCGGGCGCGGCGAGAAGTCACGGAAATAGTCCAGCCCGCACTCGCCCACTGCCACCACTTCCGGGTGGGCATGCAGCGCGCGCATCTCGGCGTCGCATTCCTCGGTGTACTCCACCGCATGGTGCGGGTGCACGCCGGCGGTGGCGTACAGGAAGCCGGGGTGCTGCTGCGCCAGCTGCACGGCCAGCGGCGAGTGCTCGCGGCTGGCACCGGTGATGACCATCTGCACCACGCCGGCCTGGCGCGCGCGGTCCAGCACGGCATCGCGGTCGCGGTCGAAGGAGTCGTGGGTCAGGTTGGCGCCGATATCAATCAGGTGCATGGTCATCGCGGGGGAAAAGTGCCCGCGCATTGTACCTGCGGCTGCCATGGCCCTTTATCCTTTGCACATGAACGCCCCGCTCTTCCCGATTTCCCCGCTGCTGCCGCAGATCCAGCAGCACCTCGCCGCGCAGCCACGACTGGTGCTGGAGGCACCGCCCGGCGCCGGCAAGACCACCCAGGTGCCGCTGGCGCTGCTCGATGCACCGTGGCTGCAGGGGCGGAAGATCATCCTGCTGGAACCGCGCCGGGTGGCAGCGCGCAGCGCCGCGCTGTTCATGGCGCGGCAGCTGGGCGAAGAGGTGGGCGGCACCGTCGGCTACCGCATCCGCTTCGAGAACAAGGTTTCGGCACGCACCCGCATTGAAGTCGTCACCGAAGGCATCCTGACCCGCATGCTGCAGGACGACCCGATGCTGGAAGAGGTCGGTGCGATCCTGTTCGACGAATTCCACGAGCGCCATCTCAGCGGTGATCTCGGCCTGGCACTGGCGCTGGATGTGCAGGCACAGCTGCGCGATGACCTGCGCCTGGTGGTGATGTCGGCAACGCTGGATGGCGAACGGCTGGCACGCTTCCTCGATGCGCCGCGGCTGAGCAGCGAAGGCCGCAGCTACCCGGTGACGGTCAGCCATTTCCCGGCGCGCCGCGATGAGGCGCTGGAACTGCAGGTTCGCCGCGCGGTGCAGCAGGCCTTGGCTGAACATCCCGGTGACCTGCTGGTGTTCCTGCCCGGCCAGCGCGAGATCGCGCGGGTGCAGGCCGGGCTGCAGGAATCGCTGGATGCCGGCGTCGAAGTGCTGGCCCTGCACGGTGAACTGCCGGTGGAGCAGCAGGCCAGGGTCCTGCAGGCGGCCAGTGATGGTCGTCGGCGCGTGGTGCTGGCCACCAACGTGGCCGAGTCGTCGGTGACGCTGCCCGGCGTGCGCGTGGTGATCGACAGCGGCCAGGCGCGCGAACCGCGCTACGACCCCAACAGTGGCTTCACCCGGCTGGACGTGGTGGCCATCGCCCAAGCGTCGGCCGACCAGCGCGCCGGTCGCGCCGGTCGCGTGGCCGAAGGCGTGGCCTGGCGGCTGTGGCCGCAGTCGCAGCGGCTGGAGCCGCAGCGCCGCGCCGAAATCGATCAGGTCGAGCTGGCCGGACTGGCGCTGGAACTGGCCGCCTGGGGCAGCAGCGACCTGCGCTTCCTCGATCCGCCACCGGCCGGCCCGATGGGTGCCGCCCGCGAACTGCTGCAGCGGCTCGGCGCGCTGTCCAGCAGCGGTGCGATCACCGCACTTGGCCGCCGTGTGCTGGCGCTGGGCACGCATCCGCGGATGGCGGCGATGCTGCTGGCCGCGCCCGATGCCCGCGCACAGGCGCTGGCCGCCGATCTGGCCGCCCTGCTGGAGGCGCGCGATCCGTTGCGCCAGGGCGGTGATGCGCTGGCCGCGCGTTGGCGTGCGCTGGCGGCATTCCGCAATGGCCGCGCACCGGGCGACGCCAACCGCAGCGGCCTGGCCGCGATCGATGCCGCCGCCAAGCAGTGGCGTCGCCGCCTGCGCTGCGAGGCCGCACCACCGGCCAGCATCGAAGCGCACGAAATGGGCGACCTGCTCGCACATGCCTTCCCCGACCGCATCGGTGTCCAGCATCCCAGCGATCCGCTGCGCTACCTGCTGGCCAATGGCCGCAGCACGCGCCTGCACGAATTGAGTGACCTGCGCGGCGAGCCGTGGCTGGTAGCCAGTGAACTGCGCTTCGAGGCACGCGACGCGCTGCTGCTGCGTGCCGTACCGGTGGACGAGGGCCAGCTGCGCAAGGCGTGGCCGGAGCGCTTCGTGACCGAGGACGTAGTGCGCTGGGACAGCGAGCGTCGCGCCCTGGTGGCACTGCGCGAGACCCGTTTCGACCGCATCATGCTGGACAGCCGCTCGGCCGGCCGGGTCGATCCGCAGCACGCCGCGCAGGCCCTGACCGATGCGGTCGCCGAACTTGGCCTGCAGGCCTTGCCGTGGACCGAAGGCCTGCGCCAGTGGCAGGCACGGGTGGAATCGCTGCGGCGCTGGATGCCCGAGCTCGGCCTGCCCGATTGCAGCGACGACGCCCTGCTGGCCACGTGCGCGCAATGGCTGCAGCCTGCGTTCGCCGGCAAGAGCCGCCTGGATGCGCTGGACGAGTCCAGCTTCGGCGAAGCGCTGAAGTCGCCGCTGGAATGGTCGCAGCGGCAGCTGGTCGAACGTCATGCGCCCACCCGCATCACCGTGCCGTCCGGACTGGAGCGGCCAATTACCTATGCGCTGGACAGCGAGAGCGGCGAACCGTTGCCGCCGGTGCTGGCGGTGAAGCTGCAGGAACTGTTCGGCCTGGCTGACACGCCGCGCATCGCCGATGGCCGCGTGCCGCTGACCCTGCACCTGCTCTCGCCCGGTGGCCGCCCGCTGCAGGTCACCCAGGACCTGCGCAACTTCTGGGAAAACACCTACGCGGAAGTGAAAAAGGAAATGAAGGGCCGCTACCCGCGCCATCCGTGGCCGGATGACCCGTGGACGGCGACGGCCACCCATCGGGCCAAGCCGCGTGGCACCTGACCGGTAATGGCGGCCGCTGGACGGCACTACCGGCTGCGGACCCTGCCTGATCCTGAATGGCTGCGGTAAAGTCACGCCACGTGTGACCTCGACTGACATACCGTTTACGGGCAACACGCGACACTGGACTTCGACCCGAGGCAAAGGACCCCCGCATGAGCAAGCTGACCGTAATCACCGACCGCGCTCTGGAGCGCGCCCTGGAGCTGGCCCACACCGCCGGCGATGGCCTGAAGAGCGCCGGTGGCAGCCTGCGCAATGCGGACTGGATCAAGACCGGCGCCGCCATCGGCGCAGTGAAGACCGGCGGCAAGGCCGCAACCAAGTTCGTGCGCCGCAATCCGGCAGTGGCCGTGGCCGCCGCTGCGGTCGGTGTAGGCCTGCTCGGCTACGCGCTGTACCGCAAGCAGCAGAAGAAGAAGGCCGCCAATGGCCACGTGGTGAATGGCCAGGCGCAGCGCATCAACGCACGTGACCGCCGCAACGACACCGTGGTGGACGAGCACAGCGATATCGGCAGCGACGCCTGAGCCTGCCGGGGTCGGATCCTTTCCACAGGAAGGACTCTGACCCCAAGGCACTACATGAGGGCCGGACACCGGAAGGTATCCGGCCCTTTCTGCATCAACCGATCTGCCGCCACTGCCCCGGCTGCAGGTCGTCCAGCCGGTAAGGCCCCATCGACACGCGGACCAGCCGCAGCGTCGGCAGGTTCACCGCCGCGGTCATCCGCCGCACCTGCCGGTTGCGGCCTTCCCGGATCGTGATCGCCAGCCAGGCGTCGGGCACGGTCTTGCGGAAGCGTACCGGCGGATCGCGTGTCCACAGCGACGGCGCCGGATCGAGGCGCTCGATCTTCGCCGGCAGGGTCGGCCCGTCATTGAGCACCACGCCCGTGCGCAGCTGCTGCAGCTGTTCGTCGCTGGGCATGCCTTCCACCTGCACCCAGTAGGTCTTGTCAGCCTTGTGCCTCGGGTCGGTCAGCTTGTGCGCCAGCGTACCGTTGTCGGTCAGCAGCAGCAGGCCTTCGCTGTCATGGTCCAGGCGACCGGCGGCATACACGCGCGGCGGCAGGCCGAACCCGGCCAGCGTCGGCCGCGGCGGTACGCTGCGGTCGGTGAACTGGCAGAGCACGTTGAAGGGCTTGTTGAAGGCGATCAGCATTGCGGGCACGGCAGTCGGCGGGTGGGGCATTGTCCCATTCCCGCATCGCCGCCGCGATCACCACTCAGCCGAAGACCTTCCTTTCCATCAACAGCGCAACGAGCACCACCACGGCGCCGCACGTGGCGGCAGCGTTGGCGCGATACCGTAGCCGCGCTACCGGCGGGCAGGCCCTGCGCGCACGTTCGTCCCACAGGCAACCCACGAGCAGCACCGCAAAACCTGCCGCTGCCACGAGATCATGCACGTGACCCGCATGGAACACGAAGTCGTACAACCGCGGCAGCGCCATCAATGCGAAGGCGAAGTACAGCACTTTCTTCAACAGCACACTCCATTGGTGGCAGCGCCGGGCATTGCCCGGCCGCTACCCATTCCGCCCGACACCGCGCTGCGCGCTCACCAGGCACGGCCCGGCGCCCCCCTTTACGGCTTGATGAAGCGCAGGGTCATGCGGTCGCTTTCGCCGATCCCCTGGTACTTCGCATCATCTGCCTTGTCATGCTGGTTGGTCGGCGGCAGCGTCCACACGCCGTTCGGGTGGTCCTTGGTATCGCGCGGGTTGGCGTTGACCTCGCTGCGCGCATCCAGCTTGAAGCCGGCGGCCTCGGCCATCGCGATCACCTGCTGCTGGCCGACATAGCCGGTGTCATCGTCGTCGGCCACGTCGGCCTTGGCGCGATGCTCGACCACGCCCAGCACGCCGCCCGGCTTGAGCACGTTGAAGAAGCCCTGGAACATGCCCTGCGCCTGGCCGGCCTTGCGCCAGTTGTGCACGTTGCGGAAGGTCAGCACCACGTCGGCTGAACTGGCCGGGCCGAACACCGGCTTGGCCGGATCGTAGGCGACCACGGCGGTCTTGCCGAACTGTGCCGGCGCACCGGCGTACCTCTTTTCCAGGCTGTCGCGGCTGCGCTGCTGGTAGTCACGGCCGCGGCCCTCGGGCACCGCCATCGGGTCGACCACGGCGGCAACATAGTGGCCCTTGTCCTGCAGCAGCGGCGCCAGGATTTCCGAGTACCAGCCGTTGCCGGGGGTGATCTCGATGACGGTCTTTTCCGGCGTCACCTTGAAGAACGACAGCGTCTGCGCCGGATGACGGAAGCCATCGCGCTTGACGTTGTTGGCATCACGGGTCGACGCCTTCACCGCCGCATCGATGGCCGGTGATACCTGGATCTTCGCCGGTGCCACCGTGGCCGGTGCGGCGAACGCGGGAACAGCGGCAAGCAGGGCCGAAGCAAGCAGCAGGCGGCAACCACGCAGGGACGAAGCAGGCATCATCGGAGCGACTCCAGCGGAAGATGCGGCGAGACTAGCAGCCGCGGCGTCCCAGGTGTTCACAAAACGTTAGCTGCGTGCGCATCGCGGAACACTGTTTTGTGGTCACCGCCGCAGCACGGTCACACAACGCGTTTTATTCTGGAGCACTTCCCCCAAGGAGTCCGTGCCCATGACGGCAACCCGCGAACTGGGCCGTTCCGGCCTGCATGTACGTCCGCTCGCCTTCGGTGGCAACGTGTTCGGCTGGAGCGCCGATGAGAAGGCCAGCTTCGCCCTGCTCGATGCCTTCGTCGATGCCGGCTTCAACCTGGTCGACACCGCCGATGTGTATTCGGCCTGGGTGCCGGGCAATGCCGGCGGCGAATCGGAAACGCTGATCGGCAAGTGGTTTTCCCGCAGCGGCAAGCGCGACAAGGTGGTGCTGGCGACCAAGGTGGCCAAGTGGGCCGAGCGCCCCGGCCTGACCCCGGACAACATCAACGCCGCGGTGGAAGATTCGCTGCGCCGCCTGCAGACCGACGTGATCGATCTGTACCAGGCCCACGAGGATGACGAGTCAACGCCGCTGGAAGCGACCCTGGCTGCATTCGGCCGGCTGATCGAAGCCGGCAAGGTGCGTGCGATCGGTGCGTCCAACTACAGCGCCACGCGCCTGGCCGATGCGCTGAAGGTATCCACCGACTACAAGCTGCCGCGTTACGAAACCCTGCAGCCCGAGTACAACCTGTACGACCGCGCCGGCTACGAGAAGGAGCTGGAACCGCTGGTGCAGCGCGAACAGATCGGCGTGATCGGCTACTACGCCCTGGCCAGCGGCTTCCTCAGCGGCAAGTACCGCACGCCGGCCGATGCGGCCAAGAGCCCGGCACGTGGCGAGAACGTGGTGAAGCGCTATCTGAATCCACGTGGCCTGCGCATCCTGCAGGCGCTGGATGACGTGGCCAGCAAGCACAGCGCCAGTGCCGCGCAGATCGCACTGGCGTGGCAGATCGCACGGCCGTCGATCACCGCGCCGATCGTCAGCGCCACCAGCGTCGAGCAGCTGCACGATCTGTTGGCCGCAGCCAACGTGTCGCTGAGCGTGCAGGATGTCGCGCAACTCGACGCCGCTAGCGAAGAAGGCTGAGTTGTAGTGCCGGCCGCTGGCCGGCATCGCACAGTCCGGTAGTGCCGGCCGCTGGCCGGCATTGCGCGGTAAAGAAGAAAATAATTGAACAAAATGGTTGCGCACGAGTAAATCGTGGTTTATCGTGCGCACCTCGTTTCAACAACCACTGGAAACTTCCCTTGAACGCGCATTCCGTCGCCATCGCCAAACTGCTGCCATGCCTGCGCATGGACGTGCTGGCGCGCGCGTTCGGCAAGGAAGTCCAGCTGACAACGGCCTGATACCCGCCCTGCGGAGATCGGCCACCCCGATCTCCGAGGCTTGACGACGCCCTCGGAACGCAAGTCCCGGGGGCGTTTTCGTTTGCGTCGGCACAAGGACCCGCGATGCCAGAACTTCACCCCGCGCGGCAACCCGCCGCTCACTGACACAGGTTTTTTCCGCTCCGCCGAAGGATTTACTTCGCGCGAGTGGCGACGCCTGGACATTATCTGCATCGCATCAAAACATTATCGCTCGCGATAATGTCGATGGCCTGCACCCTCGATTCTCCAACGGTCCCGTTTCCACCACGGGCTGGTGCGCACGGCGTTGCCGTGGCGTATGCCGGAGGTCGCGGACATGCCATCGCCTGGATCGCCTGCTGGAAGCAGGCATCGGTTCGCCGGTACGCGGTTCGATTCCGCGCGGTCCCCAACTGGATAGCTCAGCTTGGTCAGAGCAACGGATCCGTAATCCGTCTGTCGTGGGTTCGATTCCCACTCCAAACCACATGACCTGTCACGTCATGACTTGAAGCAACACCCGGGGCGCAAGCCCCAGCGGCCATCGTCGCCGTCCACAGACAACGCCTTCGGGCAGGAACGTGGAAGGCAACGGACCGCACGCCGGGCCCCGGCCCGCCGCCACTGCCAGCCACGTTCCGCACCGGTGCTGCCTGCCGGGAACGACGATGGCAGCCGTGCCGGTGCACCGAAGGCTCCGCGCGTGGACCGTCCGCCGATGGCCGCCCTCTTCCGCTGCCTGCACGTGGTGTGCAGGCAGCCTCGCCACGACCTGATCGACCCGGGTCATGGCGATTCATCCGCAACGGGTCGAACCACCAGAGCCATACAAGGAGAGACTCCCATGTTCTGGACCATCAAGGTCGTGATCGGCGACGGCGAGCGCGGCCTGGTGTATCGCAACCGTCGTTTCCAGCAGATCCTGCTGCCGGGCGTGCACCGCCTGTCGCCGTTCGGCGGCCGCCCGCACGTGGACATTCACACCGCATCCAAGGGCGCGGCCTACACCGGCAGCGACCAGGACAGCCTGATCGAGGCGCTGGGCGCACGACTGGACACGCACTTCGTGCTGGCCAATGTCGGTGCCATCGAGGTCGGCCTGTTGCTGCGCAATGGCCGCATCGATGAAGTGCTGCCGCCGGGCAGCCGCCGTCTGTACTGGCGGGGTTCGGTCGACACCCAGGTGCGCGTGATGGCGCTGGGTGACGAGCCGCGCATTCCGGCGGACGTGCAGCAGCGCCTGGGCCAGTTGGGCGTGCTGCCGCGTGTGGCAGTGATCAGCACCGTGCCGAGCGAGTCGGTCGGCCTGCTGTTCATCGATGGCACGCTGCGACAGACGCTGGACGCCGGCCTGCACGCGTTCTGGAACTTCAATGGCAACGTATCGGTGGAGCGTGTGGAGCTGCGTGCGCGTTCGCTGGACGTGTCCGGCCAGGAACTGCTCAGCCGCGACAAGGTGACCCTGCGGGTGAACCTGGCCGCGACCGTGCAGGTGGTCGACCCGGTGCGTGCACACCGTACGCTCAGCAATGCCGACGAGTTCGTCTACCGGCAGCTGCAGTTCGGCCTGCGCCAGGCGATTGCCGCGCGCAGCCTGGACGAGCTGCTGGGTGACAAGGCGGCACTGGACGGCGAGATCGCCGCCCATGTGCAGGCAGCGATCGAGGGCCACGGCGTGCGGCTGCTCGGCGTGGGCATCAAGGACGTGATCCTGCCGGGTGAGATGAAGGAGATCCTCAACGGTGTGGTGCTGGCCGAGAAGCAGGCCCAGGCCAGCGTGATCCGCCGTCGCGAGGAGGCCAACGCCACGCGTTCGCAGCTCAACACCGCAAAGCTGATCGAGGACAACCCGGTGCTGATGCGCTTGAAGGAGCTGGAGGCACTGGAGAAGGTCACCGAGAAGATCGACAAGCTCACCGTGTTCGGCGGCCTGGATGGCGTGCTGAAGCAGCTGGTGACGATCAGGTAGGGGGTAGCGGTGGCGCAGGGACGCGCCACCGGCCCATCAAGGACAAACACGAAGACATGGACACTCAACACAACTATCAATGGCTGCACGCCGAGGGCACCACGCCGATCAAGGGCTGGGTCAACGGTGTGCCGCTGGAAGCACAGGCGCATGAGCAGCTGCGCAACATCGCCGCGATCCCGTTCGTCGGGCCGTGGGTGGCGGTGATGCCGGACGTTCACCTGGGCAAGGGCGCGACCGTGGGCTCGGTGATCCCGACCCGCGGTGCGATCATCCCGGCCGCGGTCGGCGTCGACATCGGCTGCGGCATGGCGGCGGTGCGTACCACGCTGCGCGCCAACGATCTGCCCGATGACCTGCGGCAGCTGCGCAACAGCATCGAGCGCAGCATCCCGGTCGGCAACGGTCGCGGCGGCGAGCACCACCGCATGCCCGACAGCATCCACACCCGGCTGGTGCAATCCGGGCTGGCCGCCGGCCTGGAGAAGATCAAGGACAAGCACCGCCGGATCCGCACCGACAAGCTGGACCGCCAGCTGGGTACGCTGGGCGGTGGCAATCACTTCATCGAACTGTGCCTGGATGAAACGGACACGGTGTGGGTGATGCTGCACAGCGGATCGCGCGGCACCGGCAACCTGATCGGCACCTACTTCATCGAGAAGGCGCGCGAAGATCTTGCGCGCCGTGTGCTCGGCTTCCACCTGCCGGACAAGGACCTGGCGTTCTTCATGGAAGGCGAGCCGCTGTTCGATGACTACGTTGAAGCGGTGTCGTGGGCGCAGGATTACGCCAGGCAGAACCGCGAGGCAATGATGTCGCGGGTGCTGGCCGAGATGCGCCACCGGCTGCCGAAGTTCCAGCTGGCGGCGATGGCGGTGAACTGCCACCACAACTACGTGCAGAAGGAGACGCACCACGGCCAGGAGCTGCTGGTGACGCGCAAGGGTGCGGTCAGCGCCCGCGAAGGCGAGCTGGGCATCATTCCCGGCAGCATGGGCACGCGCAGCTACATCGTGCGTGGCAAGGGCAACGCGGACAGCTTCCACAGCTGCAGCCACGGTGCCGGCCGGGTGATGAGCCGTGGCACTGCGCGGCAGCAGATCACGCTGGCCCAGCACCGCGAAGCCACCGCACACGTGGAATGCCGCAAGGACAGCGGCGTGCTGGACGAGTCGCCGGCCGCGTACAAGTCGATCGACGATGTAATGGCCGCACAGCTCGACCTGGTCGACGTGGTGCACACCCTGCGCCAGGTGCTGTGCGTAAAGGGGTGATGGAACGGTGCCGGCCTCGGCCGGCACCTGCTCGACGGGCACGGGCGAATGGATGCCCGGGATCCGTAGCGTCGAGTTTGCTCGACTGCTCTTCCACGCCATGCGTGGATGGAGCGGCGCCGACCAAGGTCGGCGGCTACCGGTGCTGCGATCAGCGCGGCACGCTGTCCTCGGCCACCAGCGCATGATGCACGCCGATCCCCGCACGCACGCCCTCGGCGGTGGCCAGGGTGATGTTGCCGACCGTGGTCGCATCGCCTGCGGCGTACACGTTCGGCACCGAGGTCTGCTTCATCATGTCGACCTCGATCAGCACCCCCAGCGGGCTCTCGACCAATGTGCACCCCAGCTGCTGCACCAGCGGCGTGGCCATCGCCTGGGTAGCCGGCACGAACAACGCCCGCTGTGCGATACGGCGGCCGTCGGCCAGCTCCACTTCCAGCCAGGTCGGCTGGTCGCCCTGCACACCCAGCACGGGTGACGTCTCGATGTGCACGCCACGCTGCTGCATGGCGGCGCGTTCCTCATCGGTGATCTCCAGACCCATGCTGAAGAACGTGACATTGCCCCAGTCGGCAAACAGCGGCGCCTTGCTGGCGGACATCGGATGGCCGCCGAGCAGGCCGATGGCACCACCACCGACTTCATAGCCGTGGCAGTAGGGGCAGTGCAGCACGGTGCTGCCCCAGCGCTCGGCCAGTCCGGGCAGTTCCGGCAGCTGGTCGGCGATGCCGCTGGCCAGCAGCAGCTTGCGCGCGGCCAGCACCTGGCCATCGGCGGTACGCACTTCCACGCCTTCGGCGGTGGTGCGGGCGTGCTCCACTTCGGCATGCACCCAACGCACCGTGGGGTAGTCCAGCAGCTGCTGACGCGCGGTCTTCAGCAGCTCGGCGCCACTGATGCCATCCAGCCCCAGCACCCCGTGCGAATGACTGGCGAAGCGATTGCGCGGTGAACCGGCATCGATGACGGTGACCGGGCGACGGGCACGGGCCAGGATCAGGCCGGCGGCAATGCCGGCGTAGCTGCCGCCGACGATGAGCACATCAGGATTCATGGTGACCTTCCAGGGAACGGTGATGGGCAAGATGGCGGGCGAAGTCGGCGCCGAGCTGGTCCAGCGTGGTCGCCTGCAGGCGCTGCTCAAGCAGCCGCTGCGCCTCGCGCGCGCCTTCGAGCAGGGCGCTGTTGACCAGCTGCTGGATCGGGCAGCCACCGCCGGAATCGCGAGCGCCGACCTGGACCAGCGGCGGTGCTCCCACCGCCAGATAGATGTCATGCAGGGTGATCGCCGCGGCATCGCGTGCCAGCAGGCTGCCGCCGCCGTGACCACGGGTGCTGCGCACCAGGCCGGCCTTGTGCAGCTGTGCCAGCAGACGACGGATCACCACCGGATGGGTCGGCAGGCAGGACGCCAGCTGTTCGGACGTGCGCGGGGCGGCATGGCCGACCAGGTGCGCCATCACGTGCAGGGCGTCGGAGAGCGGGTTCGCGGATTTCATGTAACAACATTAGTTACATTTAATTCCTCTGTCGAGGGTCTGCTTTCGTTCCATATGGACACATCTGTCCTATGAAATAGTTTCTTCACATCACTAAACGAAACGCGAATGTGATGCGCATCCCACTTCAGGGCGTGCGCAGCGGGTCGATACCGCATTGCCCCTTCCCGAGAGTCCTTCCACATGAATGCGTCTGTCCGTGCTCCGCGCCTGCAGTCCAAGCTGCTCGGCGCGGTTTCTGTTGGTCTGGCTGTGGTCCTGCTGTGCGCTCTGGCCGGCCTCGCCTCCGCCTGGTTGAAGTTGTCCACCGAGGTTCCACCCGAAGTCGCGCACAGCCGCGATGCCGAACGCCTGCAGCGCGAGTTCCGCGGCCAGGTGCAGGAATGGAAGAACGTGCTGCTGCGCGGCCACGACGACGCGTTGCGCCAACGCCACCTGGACGCCTTCGACAGCGAGGGCCGTCTGGTCGAGCAGCTGGCCAAGGGCCTGGTCAGCAGCCCGGATGCACGCACGCGCGAACTGGCGCAGGCCTTCATCGGCCTGCATGCGCAGCTGCAGCAGGACTATCACGCGGCGCTGCAGGCGTTCGCCGAGGCCAGCTACGATCCCGCCGCCGGCGACAACCTCGTGCGCGGCAAGGACCGCCTGGTGGCAACCGCGCTGGATGCGTTGAGTACGCACGCCACGCAGGTGGCCGAAGCGGCGGTAGCGGCCCGTTCGCAGCAGGCGCGGCAGACGCTGCTGCTGTGCGCGGCGCTGACCGTGCTGGCCGCCGTGCTGCTGCTGATGGGCCTGGGCTGGTGGCTGCGGCGTGCGGTGGTGCAGCCGGTGCTGGCGGTGGAAGCCGCTGCGCGTGCAGTGGCCGCCGGTGATCTGCAGCATGTTGTGCAGGTGCGCAGCCGCGATGAGATCGGTCGGCTCGCGCAGGCCATGCAGGCGGTGCAGTCCACACTGCGCGGCGTGCTCGATGCGCAGGCCACGATGGCACAGGCGCATGACGCCGGCACCATCAGCCACCGCATGGATGCCAGTGCCTTCCCCGGCGCATTCGGCACGATGGTGGCCGACAGCAACGCGCTGGTCGATGCGCACATCCAGGTGAAGCTGCGCGCGATTGCGATCATGGGCCGTTACGCCATCGGCGACCTCAGCCAGGACATGGAACGCCTGCCCGGCGAGAAGGCAGTGATCACCGACGCACTGGATACCGCCAAGGTCAATCTCGGCATGATCAATGGCGAGATCCGCCGCCTGGCCGAAGCCGCTGCCATGGGTGACTTCGGCCAGCGTGGCGACAGCGCGCGCTTCGAGCATGACTTCCGCGCGATGGTCGACGGCTTGAACCGATTGATGCAGACGACCGAACTGAACCTCGGCGAGGTCTCCAGCATGCTGCGCGCGATTGCCGATGGCCGCCTCGGCGCGCGCATGCATGGCGATTTCCAGGGCGTGTTCGCGCGCATCGCCGGCGATGCCAACACCACCGCCGCGCAGCTGGCGACCATCGTCACCGACATCAAGCACGCCTCCGGCAACATCCACACTGCGGCTGCAGAGATCGCCGCCGGCAACAATGATCTGTCGCGCCGTACCGAGCAGCAGGCGGCCAATCTGGAAGAAACCGCCGCGTCGATGGAAGAACTGACCTCCACCGTGCGCCAGAACGCCGAGCATGCACGCCAGGCCAACCAGCTGGCGATCGGCGCGCACACGGTCGCCTCGCAGGGCGGCAGCGTGGTCGGCCAGGTGGTGGCGACGATGGGCGCGATCGAGACCTCGTCGCGGCAGATCGCCGAGATCATCAGCGTGATCGATGGCATCGCGTTCCAGACCAACATCCTGGCGCTGAACGCGGCAGTAGAAGCGGCGCGGGCCGGCGAACAGGGCCGCGGCTTCGCGGTGGTTGCCAGTGAAGTACGCACGCTGGCGCAGCGCTCGGCGGCGGCCGCGAAGGAGATCAAGGCGTTGATCGAAGCGTCGGTTGAGCAGGTCGGGCACGGTGCACAGCGCGTGCGCGAGGCCGGTGACACCATGGCCGAGATCGTGGCGTCGGTGCAGCGCGTGACCGACATCATGGCCGAGATTTCCGCGGCCTCGCAGGAGCAGAGCGCGGGCATCGAACAGGTCAGCCAGACCGTGATCCAGATGGATGGCACCACCCAGCAGAACGCCGCGCTGGTGGAGGAAGCCAGTGCCGCCGCACGCAGCCTGGAACAACAGGCGAGCCGGTTGATCGACGCGGTGGATGTGTTCGACCTGTCGACCCCGGCGGCAGCGAAGGACGCGTTGGCGCGCGCGGCCTGATTGATCCGGTTGCCGGCCAGCGGCCGGCACTACCCGCGCGATGTGCCGGCCGCAGGCCGGCAGCGTCCGCCGCCACATGGGTAGCGCCCGACCATTGGTCGGGCGACGGCAGGATCAGTGCGGACCAACGGTCCGCACCCACCAGAGCGGCCGCGCCCACCGGCGCATGCGGTAGTGCCGGCCGCTGGCCGGCAACCTCAGCGCACGTAATCGCTCTGCGCCATCGCGTCGGCCAGGTAATCCACGAACGAGCTGATCCGCGACGACACGGCGGTGTTGCGGTAGTACACCGCATGGATCGGCTGGTACACATCCAGCGTCTGCCCCGCCAGCACCTGCACCAGGGTGCCGGCGCTGCGGTCGCGATCGGTGACGAAGTCAGACAGGCAGGTGATGCCCACACCTTCCACCGCCAGCCGGCGCAACGTCTCGCCACTGGACACGGCGATATCCGGCCGCACCAGCAGCAGCCCATCCGACTCTCCGGGCAGCGGCCAACGGTTGAGTGATTCCGGCTCGTTGAAGCTGACCAGCGTGTGCTGGCCCAGCGCGGCGACGCTGGCCGGTTCGCCGTGCCTGGCCAGGTAGGCCGGGCTGGCCACCAGCCGCAGCTGGCAGCGGCCCAGCAGCCGCGCATGCAGGGTGGAGTCGGCCAGCGGGCCGATCCGGATCGCCAGATCGGTGCGCCGTTCGAGCAGGTCGATGTAGCGGTCGGAACTGTTCAACTCCAGCTGTACTTCCGGGTAACGCGCGCGATAGCCGGCCACCAGCGGCGCAATCACGTGCAGCACGAACGGCATCGCCGCATCCACGCGCAGGCGCCCCGCCGGGCGTTCGCGGCGCGCCGCCATCTGTTCCTCGGCCGATTCCACCGCATCGATGATCGCGCGCGCATGGCGCAGGAACGCCTCGCCCTCGGCAGTCAGGTGCAGGCGGCGGGTGGTGCGGGTCAGCAGGGTGATCCCCAGCTTGTCCTCCAGCCGCCCCAGCGCGCGGCTCACACCCGAGGGCGTCTGCCCCAGCTGCTCGGCGGCAGCACTGATCGAACCGCTGTCGATCACCGAAAGGAACGCCTGCATTTCATCGAGAGTGGTCTTCATGCCCCTATTATTGACTGCACGGCAATAGTGATTGGCGTGAAGACCGGTTTTTCAGCAAAGGTCGGCGGCGCAGACTGCGCAGCCTCTTCCTCCTGCTGGACCCTGTCATGATCCGTGGCATTCCCCTCGCCCTGCTGGCGTTGACCCTCGGTGCCTTTGCCATCGGCACCACCGAATTCGTCATCGTCGGCCTGATCCCGACCATCGCCGGCGACCTGCAGGTCAGCCTGCCCTCGGCCGGCCTGCTGGTCTCGCTGTACGCGCTGGGTGTGGCCATCGGTGCGCCGGTGCTGACTGCGCTGACCGGACGCGTACCGCGCAAGCAACTGCTGGTGGCGCTGATGGTGTTGTTCACGCTCGGCAATGTCGTCGCCTGGATGGCACCCGGGTATACCTCGCTGATCATCGCCCGCATCCTCACCGGCCTGGCGCACGGCGTGTTCTTCTCGATCGGCGCGATCATCGCCACCGCCGTGGTGCCGAAGGAGAAGGCGGCCAGCGCGATCGCCATCATGTTCACCGGCCTGACCGTGGCGCTGGTGACCGGCGTGCCGCTGGGCACCTTCATCGGCCAGCATCTGGGCTGGCGCGCGACCTTCCTGGCAGTGGCCGGCCTCGGCGTGGTCGCCCTGATCGGCGCGCTGCTGTTCGTACCGCGCAACCTGCCGCAGAGTGCGCCGGCCAGCCTCCGCCAGCAGCTGGCCGTGCTCGGCCAGCCACGCCTGCTGCTGGTCTATGCGATGACCGCGCTGGGCTACGGTGGCACCTTCCTGGCCTTCACCTATCTGGCGCCGATCCTGCAGGATGTCACCGGCCTGCCGGCCAACGCCGTGAGCCTGGTGCTGCTGGTGTACGGCGTGTCGGTGGCGATCGGCAACCTGTGGGGCGGGCGCATGGCCGACCGCTTGGGTCCGGTGCCCGCGCTGAAGCGCATCTTCGGACTGCTGGCATTGGTGCTGTTCGTGCTCACGTTCACGGCCTACAACACCTGGTTGATGCTGCTGACGGTGCTGGCGCTGGGTGCGGTGGCATTCGGCAACGTGCCCGGCCTGCAGGTCTACGTGGTCAAGCAGGCGCAGCGCTATGCACCGCAGGCCAGCGACGTGGCATCGGGCCTGAACATTGCCGCGTTCAACGTCGGCATCGCCATGGGCGCCTCGCTGGGTGGCCTGGTGGTGGAGCACATCGGCCTGATGCATACCCCATGGCTGGGCGCGCTGGTGGTCGTACTGGCCTACGCGCTGACCGTGCTCAGTGGCCGCCTCGACCGCCGCGATGGCGTCGACCACCGCGCCGACGGCATTGCCGCCACCGCGCATTGATCCATGCAATGCACCGTTGCCGGCATGCATACGGTGCCTGTCCTACCCTCTTCCCTCTGCTACTCCCTTCCCCCCGTTGGAGCTTCCCATGACTGTCCCCGCTTTCGGTCTCGGCACCTTCCGCCTCAAAGACCAGACCGTGATCGACTCGGTGCGCAATGCGCTGGAGGTCGGCTACCGCGCCATCGATACCGCGCAGATCTACGGCAATGAAGCCGAAGTCGGCCAGGCCATCGCCGAGTCGGGCGTGCCGCGTGATGATCTGTTCTTGACCACCAAGGTGTGGATCACCGAGTTCAAGCGCGATGCGCTGCTGGCCAGCCTGCGTACCAGTCTGGAGAAGCTGCGCACCGACCGCGTCGACCTGGCGCTGATCCACTGGCCGTCGCCGAATGACAAGGTCGATGTGCCGATGGAGGAATACCTGCCGGCACTGGCCGAAGCCAAGGCGCAGGGGCTGACCCGCGAGATCGGCATCTCCAATTTCACCATCGCGCAGAGCCGCAAGGCGATCGAGATCCTCGGTGCCGAAGCCATCGCCACCAACCAGATCGAGATCCACCCGTACCTGCAGAACCGCCTGCTGGTGAAGTTCCTGCAGGACAACGGCATCCACATCACCGCCTACATGAGCCTGGCTTATGGCGAAGTGCTGAAGGACCCGGTGATCCAGGCCATTGCCGGCCGTCACCAGGCCACCCCGGCGCAGGTTGCGCTGGCCTGGGCGCTGCAGCAGGGCTTCTCGGTCATTCCGTCGTCGACCAAGCGCGAAAACCTGGCAGCCAACCTGGAAGCAGCGGCCGTACGCCTGACCGACGAAGACATGGCGCAGATCGCCAAGCTGGATCGCGGCCATCGCCTGGCGAATCCGGAAGGGATTGCCCCGGCCTGGGATTGATCCCAACTGCGGTTACGTATCGGAATCGTAGGTGCCGACCTTGGTCGGCACTGGCCTCTGGTCAGTCGATGACACATCGTGCCGACCAGGGTCGGCACCTACCAAAGGCAGCGCTATCCCTCGCCTTGCAGCAACCACCCACGCATCGCCGCACTCACTTCGTCCGGTTTCTCCATTGGTGCCAGGTGCCCGCAATCGGGCACCACCACCAGCTGCGAGTGCGGCACCAGGGCGTGCATCTCCTCGCTCACCGCCAGCGGCGTGATGCGGTCGTTTGCGCCGCAGACGATCAGCAGCGGATCGCGGTAGCCGGCCAGCACATCGTGGCCATCGCGGCGCTCCAGCGCGCTCTGGCGCAGGAACACTTCGGCGCCCAACCGCGCGGTCATGTCGCGCACACGCTGCACCAGCACGTAGTCGTCCAGCCGCGAGGCATCGATGTAGCTGCGCATCAACGCGTCACCGAAGCCGTGGAATTTTCCCGGAAGGCGCACGCTGGCACGTTGGCTGCGGCGCTGCTCGGCACGTTCAGGCGAATCGGCATGGATCGAGGTATCGATCAACGCCAGCTGCAGCACGCGCTCGGGCGCGATGCGCAGGATCTGCTGAGCGACGAAGCCGCCGAGCGAGAAACCTGCCAGCGCAAAGCGCTCCGGCGCCTGAGCCAGCACGTCCTCGGTAACGCCCTGCAGGGTTTCGCCGCGGGTCTGGTCGCCCACCGTGCAATCGGCGATGTCGGCAAGATCAGCCAACTGTGAGCGCCACAGCTCGGCGTCGTTGAGCAGGCCGGGCAGCAGCAACAGGGGGATACGGTTGGTCATGGGGGTATTGTCGCGCCATCACGGTGACGGAGCCATGCCAGCGACCGCGCATGACATCAAGATGGCTGGCGGCCTCATCCAGAAACAGAATCCGAGGCCAGAGGGCACGGGCCAGAATCACGCGCTGCTTCTGACCGCCTGAGAGCGAGTTGCCCATGTCTCCGATAAGACCGTGATAACCCATCGGCAGCCCCGCGATATCGTCGTGCACGGGTGCCATCCGAGCAGCTTCCTCGATGCGCTGTTCATCGAAGCCGCTGATGTTGTCGGCAATGCTTACGGCAAACAACTGGTCATCCGGGATCGCATCAAGCTCGCTGACCCGGTCGAACAGCCGCATCGAATCAATCTCGTGCAGCGCCAACTACATGCGCGAATCGCTCAATGCGCATCACTGCTGCAGCAGGCGGGTCCATCTCGTAAAGGAAAATCTCGCGCCGGGTCTGCTTGCGGTTGCCCAGACCCTGCGTATCGCCAAATGTCAGCTGCATGGATGGCTTCTCAACGTGTGCCTCAATTTTCTCTCAGGCCGCCGGCCAGCGGACGGTACTACCGAAATAGTTGTTCAGAACGTCCGTAGATGCAGGCCATGAGGACGACAAATCTCGCACAGCTATCAGTCATCGATGGACTAGAAACAAACCAATCTATAGATACAGAGCGCTAGTCATCCCTCTCGATCTGCACATCCACCTTATCCCGAAAAATAACTGAAATGAAAGACAAGAGCAGAGCTGGAAGTGCCAAAAGCAGCACGAACGACAAAGGCGCACCGAACGACCATAGAGCGGCAGAAAATACGGCAGCCGAAATTCCAAGCAGCAGGAACGAGAACTTAATTTTCCCTATTAACAGGTAACTTGCCGTCGAACACAACAGCGAAAATGCGGTAACAAAAACTCCGACCTCCTGAGGAACCTGCAAAGGCTCAGCACCCCGAAGCGCCGCCACCAGCATCAGCGCTGAGGCAAACGCCATTGCTACCAGGGAAATGAAATAGAACCTGCCATGCCGCCCATCAAATCCATCAGTAATCTTCATATCGACCCTCAAAGGATCGCAGGGCGAAAGCGCCGCGATCCAGCTAATGATTTACCAGAGCTAGGGATGTTCTGAACGGCTCCCTGCGAACTGTGCAGCAGTGCCCGCCACGGATTTCGGCGTTGGGGGACACTATTAAGTCGCATAGTGGAATACATCATACGACTGACATTTGGGGATGCGCAGGGCCTGGGCAAGCCCAAGCAGACCCGGCGCGAGATTCTCCTTTACGAGATGCACCCACCTGCTGCAGCAGTGAAATGCATTTGAGCGATCCGGCGTGTAGCAAGCGCTGCACGAGATTGATTCGATGCGGCTGTTCGACCGGCTCATCAGTCGTTCTCAGGTCAAGATACCCTGCATGACTCGCGCGGACTCCATGCCAAGCGTCGAGAAGAGTCATGACGATTGCTCTGGTCCATCAGCTGCCGCATTGAAACCAGTACGGACTTGGCGTCCTTGTGGGAATCAGCCGCAGGAGCAGCTCAAGCGGCATCCTTGCAAAGTGATCATTTCGACGCGTGCTCTTCCCGAATCCGCTCGCGCCTGACGTCGGCACGCCTGGCTATCACAATGACAACCGCTCCTATGAACAAGAACGTCAAGATCCGACCGCCTGCAGTTGCGGCCACCATAGCTAGGCAGCACACGCAGCTGGCGAAGGTCTTTTCGTTGATACCTTGGATCCTCACAAATTTCCTCATGCCTGCAACATCGGGAAACATCTTCTTTCAGTAAGGTCACGAAGGGTCGCCGCCACGAAGTGGCGCAATGGTAGCGTTGCTTCTTCGCTGAGTTGAAGAGCGAAATGCGTCAGTAGCCGCTTCTTTCCTTCTGGTGATTCAGTCACTCCTACGCAAGAGACACAGCAGGCACCCGGTACGCCGACATGCGGGGACCATTCGGACGTCACTGGTGCAGGGTACAAGCCATCGTTGTAGTCTGTATTCAATCGTCAGAACGACTGACAGCAGCGCAATCATCAGCATGAGCTTGCTTTACGACGCCACCGATGTGATGACCGGGCTGACCGAGGTGCTGTGCTATGGCACGGCGGTGGTGGTGGAGCCCCTCCGCTAACTTGGCCGTAGAGTCGAGCTAGCTCGACTGCTTCCCGATGGCGACAGTCGAGCAAGCTCGACTCTACAAGTCCGGTGCCGGCACCTCGACCTGCTGCACCGGCAGGGTCACCATCATCACCGTCGGGTCATCCGGATCCAGCTTGGTCTTGAAGCCCAGGCTCTGGCACATCGCCAGCATGGTGCTGTTCTCGCGCAGCACCTGGCCTTCGACCACGTCCAGGCCCAGCCACTTGGCGTACTCGATCATGATCGCCATCAACCGCCAGCCGATGCCGTGGCCCTTCAGGTCCGAACGGATCAGGATGCCGTACTCGCCACGGTGGTAATCGGCATCGGCGTGCAGGCGTACCGCGCCGAGCATTTCGCCGCTGCGCGGTTCGATCGCCACCAGCGCGATCGAGCGTGCGTAATCGAGCTGGGTCAGGCGCGCGATGAACTCGTGGCTGAAGTGCTTCACCGACTGGAAGAAACGCAGGCGCAGGTCCTCGTCACTGACGCGGGCGAAGAACGCACGGAACAGTGCGTCGTCCTCCGGCCGCACCGGGCGCACGAAGGCACGGCCGCCATCGGACAGCTCGATGGTGCGCTCCCACTCCTTCGGGTACGGGAACACCGAGAAACGCGGATGGCCGCGGCCCTTGTGCAGGATGCGCGACGGCGCCACCGCTACGCGGGCATCGAGGGCGAGGATGCCCTTGCCGTCGACCAGCAGCGGGTTGATGTCCAGCGTGCGCACCTCGGGGATATCGGCAGCCAGTTGTGCAAGCTTCACCAGCGCCAGCGCCAGTGCGCGCTCGTCAGCCGCCGGCACGTCACCGTAAGCCTTGAGGATGCGCGAGGCGCGGGTCTGGCCGATCAGCTCATGGGCCAGGCGCAGGTCCAGCGGCGGCAGCGCCAGCGCCTTGTCATTGATCACTTCGACGGCAGTGCCGCCGCGACCGACCACGATCACCGGACCGAACGTCGCGTCATCGGCGATGCCGACGATCAGTTCGCGCGCCTTCGGGCGGACGATGGTCGGCTGTACCAGCAGGCCATCGATGCGTGCATCCGGCCGCAGCTGGCGTGCGCGCGACAGGATCGCGTTGGCCGCGCTCTGCACCGCCGGCAGCGTGGACAGGTTCAGGCGCACGCCATCCACTTCCGACTTGTGCGGAATGTCCGGCGACAGGATCTTCAGTGCGACCGTGGCACCGCGTTCCAGCAGCGGCTGCGCCAGGTCCATCGCTTCGTGCGCATCGCGCGCATGCATCACCGGCGCGGACGGAATGCCATAGGCCTTGAGCAGTTCATGGGTGGCCAGCGGGTCCAGCCACTGCTGGCCGTTGGCCAGCGCGGCATCGACCAGTGCGCGCGCGGCGGCCGTGTCGACACTGAAATCCTGCGGCAGGCTGGGCGGCGTTTCCATCAACGCGTTCTGCGCTTCGCGGTAGCGCACCAGGTGCTGGAAGCCACGTACGGCTTCGGCCTCGGTCGGGTAGGTCGGGACGCGTGCCGCGTTGAGCGTGGCCGTGGCCTGGTCGTCGTTGCCCAGCCACACCGCGAATACCGGCTTGTCGCGGTGATGGCGCGGGCGCAGGCCGAGTGTGCGGGTGAGCGCCTGCGCCGCGTCCGCCGATGACGTGAATGCGGTCGGTACGTTGACGACCATCACCGCATCATTCTCGTTGTCGGCCAGCAGCG
The DNA here is from genome assembly GCF_056482945.1 of Stenotrophomonas sp. 62841_Sma. NCBI lineage: Bacteria > Pseudomonadati > Pseudomonadota > Gammaproteobacteria > Lysobacterales > Lysobacteraceae > Stenotrophomonas > Stenotrophomonas sp. 62841_Sma. The sequence continues at coordinate 4,660,720 of NZ_CM151224.1, forward strand.
CTTCGATGGCCGCGGCATAGCGGTCACCATCGGCATCGACCACGATGTCCACCGGATTGCTGCGCGACCAGCCCTGCGGCAGCACCGCGTCGAGTTTCTCGATGGTGCTGTCGGACAGGTTGGCCAGCGTGCCACGCAATGCGATCAGCTGGTCCACCGCAAGGCGACCCACGCCACCACCGTTGCTGAGGATGGCCAGGCGGCGACCGGGGAACGTCCCCAACCGACCCAGCGATTCGGCGGCAGTGAACAGCTCGTCCAGCGCCCCCACGCGCAGCAGGCCGGCGCGGTTGAAGGCCGCACCGTACACATCATCTGCACGGGCCAGGGCCTGCACATGGGTATCGCGGCTGCCCGGCTGCACGCGCTCGGCGCGGCCGGACTTCACCACCACCACCGGCTTGGCGCGGGCGGCGGCACGCGCGGCCGACATGAACTTGCGCGCGTCCTTGATCTGCTCGACGTAGAGCAGGATGGCGCGGGTGCGATAGTCGGTGGCGAAGTAGTCGAGCAGGTCGCCGAAGTCGACGTCCATCGTGTCGCCCAGCGAGACCACGGCGGAGAAGCCGACCGAGCGCGCCACACCCCATTCCACCAGCGCCGCCGCAATCGCCGAGGATTCGGAGATCAGCGCGAGGTCGCCGGCCTGTGGGAAGTGCGCGGCGATGCTGGCATTGAGCCGCGCATGCGGTGCGATCACGCCCAGGCAGTGCGGGCCAAGGATGCGCAGGCCGTGCTTGCGCGCCACCGTTTCCACCTGTTCCGACAACGAGCCCGGGCCTTCGCCCAGGTGCGCGGTGAGGATGATCGCGGCCTGCACGCCGCGTTCGGCGGCGGTACGCACTACCTGCGGCACGATCGCCGCCGGTGCGGTGATCACCACCAGCTCGGGCACCCAGTCCAGGTCCTTCAACCGCTTGACCGTGCGGATGCCATCGATCTCGGCGTGTCGCGGGTTGATCCACGCCACCTTGCCGGGGAAGCCAGTGCCACGCAGGTTGCGCATCACCGCGCGCCCGGCCGAACGCTCACGTGGACTGCCGCCGATCACCGCGACCGACTGCGGACGGAACACAGACTGCAGGTGGTAGGTACTCATGCGCCTACGGTACCCAAAAAAGGGGACGGAGGGGATTAAGTCGTTTGTGCCTCATGTGCCTTAAACGACTTAATCCCCTCCGTCCCCTTTTTGTTCTGCGTGCCGACCAAGGTCGGCACCTACCGGAGCACGGTGGTTCCGGCCTACAGCAGCGTGCCGTGCAGGATCATCGCGGCGATGCTGAAGTAGATCACCAGGCCGGTCACGTCCACCAGGGTGGCCACGAACGGGGCCGAAGCGCTGGCCGGGTCGAAGCCGAGCCGTTTCAGGATGAAGGGCAGCATCGAACCGGACAGCGAACCGAAGGTGACGATGCCGACCAATGCCGCGCCGATGGTGATCGCCAGCAGGATCCAGTGTTCGCCGTAGTCGTGCAGGCCGCCCAGCTGCCAGATCACGATACGCACGATGGCCAGGCAGCCAAGGATCGCGCCCAGCACCATGCCGGTCGGAATCTCGCGCAGGGCCACCTTCCACCAGTCGCGCAGGCGCAGTTCGCGCAGCGCCAGGCTGCGGATCAGCAGCGAGGTAGCCTGCGAGCCGGAGTTGCCGCCCGAACTCATGATCAGCGGAATGAACAGGGTCAGCACCACGGCGCGCGCCAGTTCATCCTCGTAGTGCTGCATCGCGCTCGCGGTCAGCATCTCACCCAGGAACAGCACGCTCAGCCAGCCGGCGCGCTTGCGCAGCATCTCGAAGAAGCCGATCTGCATGTACGGCTTGTCCAGTGCTTCCATGCCGCCGAACTTGTGCGCGTCTTCGGTGGACTCTTCGATCAGCGCATCGAGCACGTCGTCGACGGTGACGATGCCAAGCATCTGCTGCTGCGCGTCGACCACCGGAATCGCCAGCAGATCGTGGCGGCGGATCAGCCGTGCTACTTCTTCCTGGTCCATCAGCGCATCCACGGTCACCGGCGGATTGACCTGGGCCACATCCAGGATCGACTCCTCGGGCAGGCCGGTGATCAGCCGGCGCATGGTCACCACCTGCTGCAGCTGCTGGCTGGCCGGCTCCAGCACGTAGATCGCGTACACCGTCTCGCGGGTGCGCTCGACCTGGCGGATGTGCTGCAGGGTCTGCGCCACCGTCCAGCTGGCAGGCACCGCCACGTACTCGGTGGTCATCAGCGCACCGGCAGTGTTCGGTGGGTAGCTGAGCAGCTTCTGGATGGCCTGGCGGGCGTCGGTGCCCAGCAGCGGGATCAGCCGCGCGCGTTCTTCCTCATCCAGCTCGTGGACGATGTCGGTGGCGCGGTCATCGGCCATCAGGCCCAGCAGCGCCGCAGCCCGCGCCGGCGGCAGCGCGGCCACCAGCTCGCCGCTGCGGTGCAGCTCCGGTGCTTCGAGCATCTTCACCGCGCGCGGCAACGGCAGCGCCGCCAGCGTTTCCGCAGCGCGCGTCAGTTCCAGCGTATTGAGGAATTCCACCGCGTCGGCGGTGTTGTAGTTCGCCAGGGGTGCGGCCAGTGCGGCGGCATCGGCCACCGGGCGCAGCAATTGCTTCTGGTTCATCGGTTTTGCCTTGTGGGGGTGCGACCTCGCGCAACACCAACGCAGGCAAACCGTCCCGATGTCAGGCGGTGGCCATCGCTGGCGTCGAACGAGGTCGACTTCTACTGTCGCTGGACATGGGTTGGGGACTCCGGGATGCGTGTGCCGGCGGACGCGCCGCCAGCGGCGGGCAGTCTGGACCCGTGGGCCATGCAGGTCAACCCGGCAGCCTTGCGCAGGGCGCCTGCCCGGCAGGTTGTTCTCGTGCATACACGGGCCGGCGCGCATAATGACGCGGTGGCACTCGCCTCCCCTTCCCCCACCCGAACGGACGCACCGCGGGCTTCTCCGATGACCAGGTATTCCCATGCATAGCGGTGGTCTGGAACTGGCCCTGGTGCTGCTGCTGGCGGCGGTCATCGCCGTGCCGGTGTTCAAGAAGTTCGGCTTCGGCGCGGTGCTGGGCTACCTGGCGGCCGGTGTGGTGCTGGGCCCGGACGGGCTGGGCTTCGTGCAGGACGCCGACCGCATCCTCGGCGCCGCCGAGATCGGCGTGGTGATGCTGCTGTTCGTGATCGGTCTGGAACTGTCGCCGGCCCGCCTGAAGGTGATGCGGCGCTCGGTGTTTGGTGCCGGTGCGGCACAGGTGGCGCTGTCCGGGCTGGTGCTGGGCGGCCTGCTGCTGCTCGACCATTTCCAGTGGAAAAGCGCGCTGGTGGTGGGCGTGGCGCTGGCGCTGTCATCCACCGCGGTCGGCCTGCAGCTGCTGTCAGAACACAAGGCGATCAACAGCGACCATGGCCGGCTCGGGTTCGCCATCCTGCTGTTCCAGGACCTGATCGCGATTCCGCTGCTGGCGGCCATCCCGCTGCTGGGCGGGGTAAAGAACGAGACCCTGCGCTGGGAAGACGCCGCCGTGGCCCTCGGCGCGCTGGCGGTGGTGATCCTGTGCGGGCGACCGGTGCTGCGCAAGGTGTTCGGCATCATCGCGCGTACCCGCAGCCCGGAAGTATTCACCGCGACCGCACTGCTGGTGGTGCTGGGCACCGCCTGGTTCATGCAGGAGGCCGGCCTCAGCCCCAGCCTGGGCGCGTTCCTGGCCGGCGTGCTGCTGTCCGATTCGGAGTTCCGGCACGAACTGGAAGCGCAGATCGAGCCGTTCAAGGGGCTGCTGCTGGGCCTGTTCTTCATTGCGGTGGGCATGGGCATCGACCTCGACCGCATCGTTGCCGAGCCGTGGCTCATCGCCGCCGGCGTGGCGATCCTGCTGGTGGTCAAATTCAGCCTGCTGTACGTGATCGGGCGCATCGCAAAGCTCAGTTCACGGCACTCGCTGCTACTGGGCAGCGTGCTGTGGCTGGGCGGCGAGTTCGCCTTCGTGGTGTTCAACGAAGCGCAGCGCGCACACCTGCTGGGCAACGCCAACCATGACCGCCTGGTGGCGATCGTCGGCCTGTCGATGGCGATCACGCCACTGCTGATGATCGCGCTGCTCAAGCTGCTCGGCCAGGAGAAGGCAACGCCGCGCGAGGCAGCCGAGGCCGACAAGGTGGCGCCGGACAACCGGCCGAAGGTGCTGATTGCCGGCATGGGCCGCTTCGGCCAGGTCATCGCGCGCCTGCTGACCGCGCAGAAGGTGCCGTTCGTGGCACTGGAAGCGAACCCCGATACCGTGGCCGACCTGCGCCGCTTCGGCAACCAGCTGTACTACGGCGACCCGACCCGGCCGGAGATGCTGCGCGCGGCCGGCGGCGAGCACATCGATGTGTTCGTGATCACCGTGGACGACCCGGAGACCAACCTGCGCGCGGTGCGCATGGTGCGCCGGTTGTACCCGGACGCGAAGGTGCTGGCGCGCGCACGCAACCGCCAGCATGCGTGGCGCCTGATGGACATGTCGGCTGAGCCGTTCCGCGAAGTGTTCGGCACCAGCCTGGAAATGAGCGGGCGCGTGCTGACTGCATTGGGTGTTGCACCTGAAGTGGCTGAACGCCACGTGCAGCGCTTCCGTGAGCACGACGAGCAGCTGCTGCGCGACCAGTACCTGGTGTACGACGACGAGGCGGCGGTGATCCAGACCTCGCGCGATGCACGCAACGACCTGATGCACCTGTTCGAGGCCGACGCGGAAAGCGACGGCAAGTAGGCGTGCCGACCAACGGTCGGCACCCACCACAGATTGCGGTAGTGCCGGCCGCTGGCCGGCAGCCTCGGGATCCCGGAGGTTTCATGAGGTTGCCGGCCAGCGGCCGGCACTACCCATTTCCAGGGATCAGCCGTTGTCGCGCAGGAACCGCGCCATCGACGAGACGCCCGGCACGCGCGGCTCGAACTCGCCGGCCACATCAATGAAGCCACGCATCACCGCGATTTCGCGCGGGCTGCGGTTGAGGCTGTCGCGCACTTCCGGATCGGCACCGGCGCGCAGCAGGCGCTGCACCAGCAGTGGCAGGCCGTGCAGGGCGGCCAGATGCAGCGGGCCGAAACCGCGCGGATCACGCACGTCCAGGCTCACGTCCTCGTCCAGCAGGCGCTCTACCGCCGCCATCACCACCTGCTCGTCGCAGGCGGTACCCGGCTCGGCACGCGCACCCAGCAGCAGCAGCAGCGGCGTGACCGAACCGGCGGCGGCCTGGTCCGGTTCGGCGCCGGCCAGCAGCAGGGTGTCGAGCAGGGCCAGCAGGCGCGAGCGGTCGCGGGCACTGAAACCGTACAGCGCGGCACAGTGCAGCGGGCCCAGCTGCTGCGCGTCACCGGCATGCACGTCGGCACCGGCGGTGAGCAGGCGCGCGACGATGTCCGGCAGGCCCAGCGCCGAGGCCAGCATCAGCACGGTCACGCCGCCCGGCAGGCGGTGTTCCAGCTTGGCGCCGGCGTCGAGCAGGGCCGAAACGATGTCCACCTGGCGCATGCTGACCGCCGCCGACAGCGGCGTCGCGCCACTGGCAGCGGCGTGCTGCGGATCGGCGCCACGCGCCAGCAGCAGGTCGGTCACCGCCAGGTGACCACCACCGGCCGCACGCAGCAACGCGGTGCAGCCCTGTGCATCAACCGCGTCGACAGCAAATCCCAGATCGATCAGGCGGCGCACCGCATCCACGTCACCGGCCATCGCAGCGGCCGGCAGATCGGCCTCGCGCAGGGTGCGGCGCGGCAACGGCCACACCCGCCAGTCGAGCCAGTCGGCCAGGTCACGGCGACCGATCGACAGCGCCACGCCCAGCGGTGTCTGCCCATCGGCAGCGCGTGCTTCCGGCGAGGCGCCGTGCTGCACCAGCAGCTTCAGCGCGCCTTCGCGGGCCAATGCGGTGGCCAGATGCAATGCGGTCATGCCGTGGCTGTCGCGCGCTTCGCGGTCGACCCCGGCCTTGAGCAGGGCCTGCTGCAGGCGCAGCCAGCCCAGGCGCACCGCCAGCGACAACGGCGGGTCACCCGCCGGCGAAGCCGCGAACGGATCGGCGCCACGTTCCAGCAGTTCCAGCGCCAGCTGTTCCAGGCCACGGGCGGCCTGGTCGTGCTGCGCGCAGGCGGCAAGGAAGCGCGCCAGGCCACCGCGGCCGGCCGGTGACAGGCCACGCTGCAGCATCACCTGCAGCGCAGGCACTGCATCGATGCCGCGCGACAGCAGCGCGAACATCGGCGTGTCGGAGCAGGCGTCACGCACGTAGGGATCGGCGCCGTGGCCCAGCAGCCAATCGACCGCACGCGGCTCCAGTGCCAGTTCCGGATCGAGCAGCAGGCCACCCAGTTCTTCCGGCTGGCACAGCTTGGCCAGCGCGGCCATGCCATCGGTGTTGCCGAAGCCCAGCGCTTCGCGCAGCAGGGTCAGCGGCGGGCGGTCCGGCAGCAGGCCACTGGCGCTGGCGGCTTCGCCGCGCTCGGCCAGGCCATCACTGACGGCGGCCGGCAACGGATAGGACGGGTCCAGCAGGGCCACAATCGCCCAGCGACCGGCTTCGGCGGCGTAGTCCACCGCACGGCGGCCAACCGGATCGGTGGCGTCGGCGGCGATGCCCAGCTCGACCAGGCGCTTGATCAGCAATGGCGAGACATCCTCGGCCATCGCCGCCAGCTGCACCGCATTGCGGCCTTCGCCGTCCACCGCAACCAGATCCGGCTTGTGCGGCAGCAGATGCTCGACCACGGCAGCGCGGCCGGCACGGGCCGCTTCCAGCCACGGCGTACGGCCCAGCGCATCGCGCGCTTCCAGATTGGCACCGGCACCCAGCAGCACGCCGATGATCTCGACGTGGCCAGCCAGTGCGGCCTCATGCAGCGCGCTGCGGCGCTGGCGATCACGCGCGTCAGCCCGCGCCTTGTGCTTGAGCAGCAGCTGCACGCCGGCCGGATCGTCGTCTTCGGTGGCGGCGGCGGCCAGCAGCACCGGCGTACCCTCGGCCGGTTCGCTGCGCGCACCGCGTTCGAGCAGGAAGCGGGCCAGGCGCCAGTTGCCGACCTGGCAGGCCACGGCCAGCGGCGACCAGCCCTCGTTGTTCAGCGCGTCGACTTCGGCGGCGGCATCGCGCAGCAGCGCGGCCACGCCCGGGTCGGAACTGCGCGCGGCATGGTGCAGCGGGGTGTTGCCATCGCTGTCGATGGCACGCGAATCGGCACCGTTGGCGAGCAGGGTCATCACCGCTTCGGGACGGCCGTGCCAGCTGTCGCGGGTGGCGGCCAGCAGCGGGGTCATGCCCCGGTGCGGCGCATTCACATCGACGCCGCGGGCGATCAGTTCGCGCAGCAGGCGCAGGTCCGGCAGCACCGCCGCCAGCACTGCCAGGCTGCGCTGGTCGCGCCAGTTCGGGTCCGGCAGCGCATACGGATCGGCACCGGCCTGCAGCAGCTGCAGGCCCCGGTCGATGCGGCCATGGCGGGCGGCTTCATACAGGGCCGGAGTCAGTTCCTGCGGCGCCATCGCCTCCAGCGGCGTGGTTTCGACTGCGGCGGCGAACATCGGTTCGTGCTCGTTGCTGGCGGTGGCCAACGGGCTCGCACGCAGTGACACCAACGGCGCCGGTGCCACCCGTTGCAACAACAGGTGCAGCAGCGGCGACAGCACCAGCACTGCCAGTGTGGCGGGCCAGCGCGCGCTTTCCGGCAGCAGGTCCGGCCAGGCCGGCAGTACCACCAGTGCCGCCAGGGCAATCACCAGCGCGGCCACACCGAGGCCACGCCAGGCGGTCAGGTCGCGCCCGGCCAGTGCCTGCCAATGCTGGGCCAGGCTGCCATCAAGCCGTTCAACGTCGTTCCACAACGGCCAGGTGCGCCAGGCCGCCAGCAGGCCGGCACTGACCAGCACGCTCAGGCCCAGCACCGCGGCCAGGCTGCCGCTGTCACGCAGCGCCGCCAGCGGCCAGGCCAGCAGCAACGCAAGCAACAGCGGCGCTGCCGTCCACAACGCCAGCAGCGCCGGCAGGTCCTGGCGCGCGACGATCTTCAGCGGCAGCAGCGCTCGGCTGCGACGCCACCACGACACACCCAGCGCGAACGCCGGCTGCGCCAGTGCCGCAAGGATGGCGCCTGGAACGCCGCCCACGGCGGCGCCCAGCGCCAGCACGGCGCCCACGGCGAAGGCGATCGACAGGGCGCGCGGACGGGACGTGTCAGTCATAGTGGCGCGGCATCAGGCTGGCCACCGATGGCGGCACCTGCAGGTAGAACCCGCGCTCGCTCATTTCGCTGCGGACCTTTTCCGGATCGGCCTGGGCCAGGCGGCGCTGGGCATCCAGGGCCACGTCCAGGACGAAGGCGAGCGTCCCCAGCGAGGTGAGCAGCGGCGCAGGCAGCGCGCTGAAATCATCGCGACGGGGAACGTAGACGTAGGTGTCCGGCTTGAGTTGGCTTTTATAGACGTAGGCGTGCATGTCCGCGGGACGATAACCCGGGAAGAGCCATGATTGTGTCGGAAAGCCGACACCGGGGAAAGCCGTCAGCCGACGATGGCGGCGTGATCGGCGGCGTTTCCCCGGCGGGATTCAGCAATGTGGCGGCGGCGTTCAGCCAACGCCGCCGCCGCACGGGCGCTTACTTGACCTTGGCGTAGGTGCCCTTCAGCGCGACACCGGCGAGGATCGCACCGGCATAGCATTCGTAGTTGGTGCTGCTCTTGAACTCGTTCTTCTTGTAGTAGCTGACGATGTCGACCACGGCGTTGGCGCCGCGCGACTTGGCACCGTCCTGCAGCGCGCGCAGCGCCGACAGCGCGACCCAGCGGCAGGCCTCGGCATCGCTCTTGTTGGCGGCGTTGGTCTTCTTGTTGGTCACGTCTTCGCCCAGGCGCTGCTGCACGCTGACCGGCTGGCCGGCCAGGTAGAAGCGGACGCTGCCGTCGATGCCGGCGTCCTTGGCAGCCTGCGAACTGACCAGTTCCTGCAGGGACTGCTCCACGCGGGTATCGCGGGCAGAAGCGGTGGAGGCCAGGGCCAGCAGTGCGGTGGCCGTGGCGATCATCAGGATGCGGCGCATCGGAACATCTCCTTGTCGAGGGTGCGGGTAGGTTGCGGGAACAGCGGCGGTGGGGCGGTGGATCACTCGCGCCAGCGGCGGAACACCAGCGAGGTGTTGATGCCACCGAAGGCGAAGTTGTTGCTCATCACGTACTCGGCCTGCAATTCGCGACCTTGGCCGGTGATGAAGTCGAGCTGGCCGCAGCGTGGATCGACCTCGGCCAGGTTCAGGGTGGGCGCGAACCAGCCGGCGCGCATCATCTCGATGCTCATCCAGGCCTCGAACGCACCGCAGGCACCCAGCATGTGGCCGACGTAGCTCTTCAGCGAGCTGATCGGCATGCGGCTGCCGAACACCTGCGCCGTCGCCTGGGTCTCGGCGATGTCACCGTGGTCGGTGGCGGTGCCGTGGGCGTTGACGTAGTCGATCTGCGCCGCGTCCAGCCCGGCATCCTCCAGCGCCAGGCGCATGGCCTGGGCCATGGTGTCGGCACTGGGCTGGGTGACGTGCTGGCCATCGCTGTTGGTGCCGTAGCCGACCACCTCGGCAAGGATGGTGGCACCGCGCGCCTGCGCGTGCTCCAGATCTTCCAGGATCAGCGTGCAGGCACCCTCGCCCAGCACCAGGCCATCACGGCCGGCATCGAACGGGCGCGGCGTGGTCTGCGGCGCGTCGTTGCGCACGCTGGTGGCAAACAGGGTGTCGAACACTGCCGCGGCAGTGGCATCGAGCTGCTCGGCACCGCCAGCCACCATCACCGTCTGCTTGCCGCTGCGGATCGCTTCGTAGGCCGCGCCCACGCCCTGGCTGCCCGAGGTGCAGGCACTGGAGGTGGTGTAGACGCGCCCGGACAAACCAAAGAACACACCGATGTTGACCGGCGCGGTGTGGCTCATCATCTTCAGGTAGGTGGTGGCACTGATGCCGTCGGTGGTGAACTCGTTGAGCATGCGGCCGAATTCACCGGTGGCCTCGTGGCTGCCCGAGGACGAACCATAGGCCACGCCGGTACGGCCACTGCGCAGCACCGGGTGCTCGTGCAGGCCAGCCTCGCGCAGTGCCACCTCGGTGGCGCGCACCGACATGATCGCGACCTTGCCCATCGAGCGGGTGGTCTTGCGGTTGTAGTTCGGCGGCAGCTCGAAGTCCTGCGCCGGCGCGGCCAGCTTGGTGTTCAGGCCGGCATAGACATCCCATTCGGGCATCGTGCGCACGGCATTGCGGCAGCTGCGCAGGTGCGCTTCGATGGTGGGCCAGTCGTGGCCGAGCGGACTGATGGCGGCGGCACCGGTGACCACCACGCGACGATCGGCAGCCATCAGAGCATGCCTCCGTTCACCGAGATCACCTGGCGGGTGATGTAGCCGGCCGGCTCGGACAGCAGGAACGCCACCGTGGCCGCCACTTCGTCGGGACGACCGACGCGGCCGGCGGGAATCAGCTTGAGCGCGTGTTCGATCACTTCATCGTTGAGCATTTCGGTCTCGATCAGGCCCGGGGCCACGCAGTTGACGGTGATCTGGCGGCTGGCCAGTTCCAGCGCCAGCGCCTTGGTGGCACCGATGATGCCGGCCTTGGCGGCACTGTAATTGACCTGGCCGCGGTTGCCGGCCAGCCCGGACACCGACGACAGGGTGACGATGCGGCCCGGCTTGCGCCGCCGCACCATCGGCATGATCAGCGGATGCAGCACGTTGTAGAAGCCATCCAGGTTGGTGTGGATGACCTGGTCCCAATCCTCCGCCGACAGCGCCGGGAAGGCGCCATCACGGGCGATGCCGGCATTGCAGACCACGCCGTAGTACGCGCCGTGCGCTTCGACATCAGCCTCCAGCGCGGCGCGTGCGGCCTCGCGGTCGGCTACGTCGAACGCCAGCACGCGGGCCTGCTGGCCCAAGGCCTGGATCTCGGCCATCACGGCCTGTGCCTCTTCCAGGCGACTGCGGCAATGCACCACCACGTCGAAGCCATCGCGCGCGATGCGCAGCGCGATGGCCCGGCCGATGCCCCGGCTGGCGCCGGTCACCAGCACGCTTCGATTCCCTGTCATGCCTGTCCACTCTCCAGATAGGCCATCGCGTCGGCCGGTTCGAACACCGACACGTTGGCTGTCGCCCATTCGTCCTCGCCCGCCAGGATGCGGCAGGCGAACATCCCCAATCCATTGTCACCCAACAGCTCGCAGCGCGCCTGTACGCGCAGCCGCGAACCGCTGGGGAAGCTGCTGCGCGCACTGCTGTAGCGGCGGCTGCCGAGCAGGAAGCCCAGCTGCGGCGGCTTGCCGGCCGCACGCGCGCGGCAGCCGGCCCAGGCCGCGATGGCCTGCGCCATGTATTCGATGCCGACCCACGCCGGCACTTCGCCGTTCTCCACGAACAGGCCGGATTCGGGCACCACCAGTTCAGCCTCGAGGGTGTCCTGGTCCCACTGCGTGATGCGCTCCAGCAGGCACATGTCCTGGCGGTGCGGCACCACGTCCTCGATCGCGTACAGCGTGTTCATCGACGCTCCAGTGCCAGCACGGCATTGCTGCCGCCGAAGGCGAACGAATTGCTCAGCACCCGCCGCGGCGCCTGCGCCAGGCAGGAGCCCGGCGCGACCAGCGGCAGCACCGGCAGTGCGGGGTCGGGCACGCCGTCCCACCAGTGCGGTGGCAGCTGCTGCTGCGGGTTCTCGGCCAGCAGGATCCAGCACAGCGCCGCCTCGATCGCGCCCGAGGCACCCAGCGTATGGCCGGTCAGCGGCTTGGTCGAACTGGCCGGCACGCCATTGCCCAGCACCTGCGAGACCGCCAGGCTTTCCATCGCATCGTTGTGCCCGGTGGCGGTGCCATGCAGGTTCACGTAATCCACTTCGTCGGCGCCCCAGCCGGCGCGCAGCAGCGCCTGCTGCAGGGCGTCGATGGCCCCCATCCCCTGCGGATCGGGGGCGGACATGTGATGGGCATCGGCCGATTCGCCCCACCCGGCCAGGCACACCGGACCCGGCTCGCGGGTAAGCAGGAACAGCGCGGCGCCCTCGCCGATGTTGATGCCGGAGCGGTGCTGCGAGAACGGATTGCAGCGCAGGGCCGACACCGATTCCAGCGCGCTGAAGCCGGCCACGGTGAAGCGGCACAGCGAGTCCGCACCGCCTGCGATCACGGCGTCGACGATGCCGGCGCGCAGCATGCGCGCGGCCGACATCAGCGCCTTGGCGCTGGACGAGCAGGCGGTGGACAGGGTCCATGCCGGCCCCTGTGCACCACTGCGCTGGCGCACGAACTGCGCGGCGGTGCCCATTTCCTGCTGGGCGTAATCGAAGCCCTGCGGCCACTGGCCCTGTTCGGCGTGGGTGCGCAGGGCCTGCTCGGACTCACCGATGCCCGAGGTGCTGGTGCCCAGCACCACCGCCACACGCTCGGCACCATGGCGGGCGATCGCGGCGGCCACCGTTGGTGCGATCTGCGCCAGTGCCACGTCCAGCAGGGCATTGTTGCGCCCGCGCAGGGCCACCGGCAGGTCCTCCAGCGCCGGCAGCGGCGTGCGCACCTCTCCCAGCGCCAGGGTGCGCCCCGGCAGCAGGCTGTCGTTGTCGCTGAGCCCGCCCGGCACATCGGCGACCATCGCCGACGCGACCGCGGCGCGGCCATCGCCGAGCGCGCAGACTACGCCCAGGTCGTTCAGGTAGATCGGTGCACTCATCGGTCCTGCCCGGCCATGTCGATCGATTCGATGCGCAGCGCATAGCCTTCGGCGCGGTTGTGCAGCTGCACGCTGCCATCGTCCAGGCGCTGCAGCTGCAGCCACACCGTGCCGTCGCGCGACAGGCTGCGCTGCCGGCCGTCATCGCTGACCTGCCAACCTGCCGGCAACGCGGCGGCAATGGCCTCGGTCGGCCACAGCGCGAACTGCAGGTCATCCAGCACACGCTCGGCACGTACCTGCGGCGGCAGCCACGGCGCGCGCTGCTGGGTCAGCTGCTGGCCGTCCCACTGCAGGCGCACGCCGGTCTGGCCCATCGCCTGCACCGCCAGCTGCACCTGCTGCGCATCGGCTTCCAGCAGAGCATCCAGGTCGCGCTCATGCGTACCGAAACGGAAATGCAGCTGCTGCTGCAATGCCAGCGGCGCCGGCAGGCTGGCCGGCGACAGGCGCAGCGGCGGCAGTTCCACCAATGGCTTGGGCATGCGGCCGGCACAGGCGGCCAGCAGCAGGCACAGCAGCACGGCCGCGGTACGGGCGATCAGGCGCTGCACAGCTGCTCCAGCACGCGCATGCGGCGGCCGCTTTCGTCGGCCACATACGGGTTGTTGGTGTCCCAGGCGTAGCCGGCCAGGATGGAACTGATCATGTCGCGTACTTCGGGCTGCTGCTGCGGGTGGTAGATGATCTTCTGGAAGCCGCCCTCGTACCAGCTTTCAACGAAGCGGCGGAAGGTCTTCACGCCGGCACGCAGCGGGATCGAGAATTCAGCTTCCCAGTCGACGGTTTCACCGGCATAGCGGCGCGCCAGGCACTCGCTGGCCAGCTGCGCGGACTTGAAGGCGATGGTGACGCCGGAGGAGAACACCGGGTCGAGGAACTCGCCGGCATTGCCCAGCAGGGCGTAGCCCGGGCCCCACAGCGAACTGACATTGGCCGAGTAACCGGTGATCCGCCGCACCGGCAGCACCGCCCATTCGGCGTTGGCCAGCAGCCGGGTCAGGTTGGGGTCCTCGCCGACGATGGCCTGCAGCTTCTGCAGGTCGTCGCCTTCGTAGCGCTCGAAGAACGACGGCTCGGCGACCACGCCCAGCGAGCAGCAGCCGTTGGAGAACGGGATCGTCCAGTACCAGACGTCGATGTGCTCGGGATGGGTGGTGATCAGGATCTTGTTGCGATCGAAGTCCGCTTCGGCCGGAATGTTGTCGCGCACGTGGCAGAAGATCGCCCCGCGCACCGGGAAGTTGGACGGCGATTCCAGCTGCAGCAGGCGCGGCAGCAGGCGCGCGAAGCCGGAGGCGTCGAGGATGAAATCGGCCTCGATGCGGTACTCGCTGTCATCCGGACGACGCACGGTGACCGCCGGCTGCTCGCCCGGCTCGACCGCAAGCACTTCATCGCCGAAGCGCAGCGTAGCGCCCATGCGCTCGGCACCGCGCGCCAGCACGTTGTCGAAGTCGGCGCGCTGCACCTGGTAGGTGGCACCCCAACCCGGCGAGAACTTCTTCCTGAAGTCGAACGCGGTACGCGCCTCGCCATGCACGAAAGCGGCGCCGTTCTTGTGCTGGAACCCGGCCTCGACCACGTCCTGCAGCAGGCCTGCCGCTTCGATGTACTCCATGCTCTGCGGCAGCAGGCTTTCACCGATCGAGAAGCGCGGGAACTGCTGACGCTCCAGCATCAGCACCTGGCGACCCTGCTGGCGCAGCATCGCGGCGGCCACCGAGCCGGCCGGGCCCGCACCAATGATCAGGATTTCAGTACGTTCGACAGCATCCACAGCAGTATTCATCGGTGCGTCCTTGTTGCTCGATCAAGTGGAAAGAAGGAAGTCGGGAAACAGGCTCAGGCCGACGGCAGGTCGTGCGGCGGCGGCCTGAACAGCGGCGAGATCAGCCAGACCAGGCCGATGCCGAACAGCAGGGTCAGGCCGAACGCGCGCAGCGCCGGGGTCTGCGACAGGCCCAGCAGGCCGAACGACAACCAGGTGCTGGCCGCGCCCACGCACACCGCCAGCCAGGCACTGGCATCGCCGCGGTGCTCGATCAGGAAGATGCCGTAGTCGATGCCCATGCCCAGCAGCAGCATCAAAGCCAGCACGTTGAACAGCTGCAGCGGCTGGCCGAACAGGCCCAGCAGGCCCAGGGTCAGCGCACCGGCAATCAGGGTCGGCGCAAACACGCGCCAGGCCTGGCGGCGGTAGCGCAGCCACAGCGCGCCGAACACCAGCACGATGCCGACCAGCAGCAGCCCGCCCATCAGCTTGCGGTAGTGGCCCAGCAGCATGGAGAAGTCGGCGGTGCGATCCACCCAGCGCACGCCCGGCAGGCCTTCGGCCGCGCCCTGCAGGGTGGCCAGCGCATCGGCGCGCGACAGGTCATCGACCATCACCACGCTGATCATCTGCCCACCGACCTCACCCACCCACAGATGACGGAACGGCTGCGACGCCGGCGAGGCCAGGAAGGCTTCGGCGCTGAGCGGCGCTGCCGCGAACTGCGGTCGCTGCAGCGGCTCGCCCACGGCCTCGGACACGGCTGACAGCACGCCGGGTTCCACCTTCGCGGTCAGCGCGGCATCGGCCTGCTGCCGCGACGGCGACGGCAGCCAATCGCTGATCGCGCGATAGCCACCAATGCGCTTGTCGTTGGCCAATACACGCAGGCGTTCGGTCAGCGCTTCTTCGCGCTGCAGCAGCTGCGCGGCATCGGCACCCTGCACCAGGTAGAACTGCGCCGGGCTGGGCATGCCCAGCAACTGGCTCAGGCGGATCTGCTGCGCCATCAATGCCGGCGGCGACGACTGCAGGCTGCGCAGGTCGTCGTTGCTCTGCAGGCGCGCGATGCCGATGGCAGACAGTGCCAGCGTGATCACCACGAACATCGTCACCGCGCGGCGGCCATGCAGGCGCGGGAAACGCTCCAGCGTGTTGCCCAGCCACTGCGAGAAGCGGGTCTGGCGGATCTCGCCACCATCCAGCCACGGGAACCAGAAGATCACCGTGAGGAAGGCGGCAGCCAGGCCGACCACCGAGAACAGCGCCATCTGGCGCAGGCCCGGGAACGGGGCCAGGCCCAAAGCCAGGTAGGCCAGCGCACTGGTCAGCAGGGCCAGCCACAGGCCAGGCAGCAGATGCCGCAGCAGTTTCCAGCGACGATCGGCCGGCTCGGCCTGGCGCGAGGCGAACCAGTGAATGCCGTAGTCCTCGGCCACGCCCACCAGCGATGCACCGAACACCAGGGTCAGCACGTGCACCTTGCCGAACACCAGCACGGTCACCGCCAGCGCCACGCCACAACCGATCAGCAGTGAGGCGGCGACCAGCAGGATCGGCCGCAGCGAGCGGAATGCCAGCCACACCAGCAGCAGCACCGCCGCCAGCGACCCCCAACCGATGGTGTTGATCTCCTGGTTGGCCTGCACCGCGGCGGCCTCGGCATGCAGCGGCACGCCGGCGTGCAGGATTTCCAGCTCCGGCGCCGCTGCTTTTGCGGCCTGCCCGGCACGTTCCAGCAGGCCATCGAGATGGCGCTCGCCATCCAGCTGGAACGCCGAGCCGGGCGTATCGAACTGCAGCACGGCCCAGTGCCTGCCCTCGGCTTCAAGCAGGCCGTCATCGCCCAACCGCAGCCCCGACCCCTGCGCCTGCTGCTGCCACCATTGCGGCCACAGCGACAACGGGTCTTGCCGCCAGTCGGTCAGGCGCGGCGCGCCCATCGGGCCGTACAGCGCGGCCAACGCCTGTTCGGCCAGCGCGCCCGGCTCGCTGCCCTGCAGCTGCTCGCGCTGGGCCGGGGTCAGCAGGCGGTCACGGTACGGCGCGTAGAACGCGCGCGCCTCATCGAACCAGCCTTCGATCGAGCCGCTGGGTACCAGCAGGGCGTGATCGGCGTCCTTGGCCATGGCCGCGGCAAAAGCCGTCTGCGCACGCTTGGCGCCGGCGCCGTCCTTGCTGCCCAGCAGCACCACCACCTGCCGCGAACTGCCATCGGCAATGCGCCGGGTGACATCGCTCAACAGGCGGTCTTGTGCATCCTGCGGCAGCAGGGCGAGGATGTCGGTGTCGATCCGCGATTGCTGGCTCCATAGGCGCCACTGCTGCGCGCCCATCACCAGCAGCACCAGCAGCCAGGCGATGCCCAGCCAGTGCCACCAGCGCCGCAACCGGTCCGGTGCGTTCGATGCCGCGGCCTCACTCAAAGCGGCGGGCCTCGTCGGCATTGAGCGTGGCCGGCGTCTCGCTCAACGCGCTGAACTGGATCTGCGTGCGGTCCTTGTTGGCCTCGACGATCTCGACCTGGCGCACGTAGCGGTCGCCCTGCAGGGTCAGCGATTCGAAAGCCTTGGCCAGCATCGCCGACTTCGGCGTCAGGCGCAGCCGCCAGCCCTGTCCTTCACGGCTGGCCGCCACGTTGAACTGGCTGGACAGCGCCTGCACGTCGCCACTCATCAGCGCGAACATGATCGCGTTCACCGAACGCATCGCCGGCTGCTGCCGCGCATCGAGCTCGACACGGGTGCTGCCATCGCGCTGGCGGCTGAGGATGCGGTCGGCGGTGACCACCACTTCGGAGGGGAACGGCTTGAGCGTGCTCCAGATCACGCCGTGCTGGCGCGCGACCACGAACCGGCCCTGCGAACGCAGCGGGTTCTTGAAGCCGCTGACCTGCTTTTCCTGGCTGAACTGGCCACGCAGCACATCCGGCCGCGCCACCGCCTGGGTGATCGCATCGATGGCGGGGTCGGCCGCCTGCACCAGCGGTGCGGCCAGCAGCAGCAGCGCGCACAGCAGCGCACGGGCGAAACGGTTCGCTCGGTTCATGGCGCAGGCACTCCCAGGCGTTCCCACAGCACCGGCGGGCACTGGTACAGCATTTCCTTGCTGGCAGCGTCCACCGCAACCTGGATGGTCATCGCGCGGGTCAGCACCTGGCCGCTCTGCGCATCGAGAATCTCGTACTCGATCTTCAGCCGGTTCTCCCATTCCACGATGCGCGCGATCACGCGCAGGGCCTGGTTGAACAGCAGCGGGCGCACATATTTCACCCGGGCATCGACCACCGGCCACAGGTAGCCCGATTCGAGCATCTGCGGGTAGTCGTAGTCGTAGCGCCCGAGCAGCGCGCAGCGCGCGATCTCGAAGTACTTGAAGTAGTTGCCATGCCAGACCACGTTCATCGGATCGCAGTCATGGAAGGCCGGGGTCAGCGAAATCTCGCCGACCCGTTCGATTGCTTCATTCACCGGCATACAGCTCCCAACGTTGCGCGCGGATCTCCACCAGCAGTTCCCGCAGTTCGCGATCCAGCGCGCGGTCTTCTTCAACCAGGGCGATGCGCTGCCCCAGGTCGGCGTACATGTCGGCCAGACTGCCATGCAGCTGCGCGTTCAGGCCAACCCGTTCGCGCAGCGCCAGGCCCTGGCGGGCAGCGACCAGCATCGCGGCCACTACCTGTTCAGTCAGCTCGATCACGCGCAGGCAATCGCGCGCGGCAATGGTGCCCATGCTGACCTTGTCCTGGTTGTGGCATTCGGTGGAGCGCGAGAACACGCTGGCCGGCATGGTCTGCTTCAGCGCTTCGGCGGTCCATGCCGAAACGCTGATCTGCAGCGCCTTCAGGCCATGGTTGATGGCCGCGCGCGGGCCGGTGGCCGCCGACAGGTTGGCCGGCAGGCCATGGTTGTAGCGGGCATCAACCACCAGCGCCAGCTGCCGGTCGAGCAGATCGGCAAGGTTGGCCACGGTGTTCTTCAGGGTGTCCATCGCCAGCGCGATGTGGCCGCCGTAGAAATGACCGCCGTGCAGGATGCGCTCGCCGTCAGCATCGATCAGCGGGTTGTCGTTGGCGCTGTTCAGTTCGGTTTCGATCAGCTGGCGCAGGAACGGCAGGCTGTCTTCCAGCACGCCGATCACATGCGGCGCGCAGCGCAGCGAGTAGCGGTCCTGCAGGCGCTGTTCATTGCGCGGCGGACGCTCGCTGTGCAGGTCGCTGCGCAGGCGCGCGGCGATGCGGCCCTGGCCCGGGTGCGGCTTGGCGGCGAACAGGGTTTCGTCGAAGTGATGCGCGTTGCCGTCGCTGGCCAGCACGTTGAACGCAGTCAGCCGCGTGGCCATGCGCGCCAGGTAATCGGCGCGCTGCCAGGCCAGGCAGGCCAGGCCGGTCATCACCGCGGTACCGTTCATGATCGCCAGGCCTTCCTTCGGCCGCAGCTTCAACGGGGTCATGCCGATCTTCGCCAGCACATCCGCCGCCGGCTGCACGCGGCCGTCGTGCAGCACCTCGCGCTCGCCGCACAGCACCGCGGCCACGTACGACAGCGGGGTCAGGTCACCGCTGGCACCCACCGAGCCCTCGGCCGGAATCATCGGCAGCACGTCGTGCTGCAGCAGTGTGGCCAGGCCTTCCAGCAGCGGCACACTGACACCGGACATGCCACGCACCAGCGAGGCCAGGCGCGCAGCCAGCACCGCGCGGGTCTCGACCGGGTCCAGGTAACGGCCCAGGCCACAGCCGTGGTAGGTGTACAGGTGGTGCGGCAGCTCAGCCACCAGCGCCGGCGGGATGTTCACCGTGCACGAGTCGCCGTAGCCGGTGGTCACGCCATAGATCACCCCGTCCTCGCGCAGCAGGCGGTCGAGGAAATCGGCACCGCGCTGGATGTGCTTGCGGAACGCCGGCGCGTCGCTCAGGGCGGCGTCGCACTGGCGCTGGGCCAGGGCAACCACGTCTTCAATGGTCAACGGTGCATCGCCAAAGCGGCACACGGGTACGGCGTCAGTCGTCATGCGGAGCCTGATCCCAGAAGGGGAAGAAGTTGAACCAGTCCAACGGGGACTGGATGACCTGGAGTTCCAGCCAGCGCGCGAAGCGCTGTGCCTGTTCGGCCAGTGCGGCATCGCGCGAGCCACGCGGCAGCACGATGCGTTCGGCGAACTGTTCAAACGCCACGCGATAACCCTCGCCCTGGTGCAGGCAGGCCATCGTGTAGACCGGGCAACCCAGCGCGGCGGCGAGCACATAGGCGCCGATCGGGAACGGGGCGCGGTGGCCAAGGAAATCGGCGGTGACGCTGCGTCCGCCCTGCACCGGCGTGCGGTCGCCGACGATGGCAACGAAGCCACCCGCCGCCACGCGCTCGGCCAGCATCACTGCCGTGGCCGGGCCCATTTCGGTTACCTGCACCAGCTCCACCGCCGCCAGCGGGTCCAGCCGCTGCAGCAGGCGGTTGAAGCGCTGCGCATGCGCGGTGTGCACCAGCACGGTGATGCGGAACCCCGGTACCTGTTCGGCCAGTACCTGGCACAGCTCCAGGCAGCCGATGTGCGCGGTGAGGATCAGCCCGCCTTCGCGGCGCGCGATCTTCTCCAGCACCAGGTCGCGATGCAGGTGGATGCGTTCGGCCGGATAGCGCCCGCCCAGGCCGAGGATCTTGTCCAGCATCGTATCGGCGAAGGCGAAGAAATGGCGCAGGCTGTCACGCCGGGTCGGCGTGCGGCCGAGCACGCCGCTGTATGCCTGCAGCCGCTGCAGGTACTGCATCGAGGCCTGGCGGCCGACGCGGTTGCCCAGCCAGTGGCAGGCCACCACCGGCCACACGCACAGGCGGAACGGCCAGCGCCCGAACCAGCGGTGCACCCAGCACAGGAACAGCACGCCGGCCACCGAGGTGGATTCGCCGATGTCGGCCCAGTGCGGGGCCCCCTGCGCGGCCGCCATCTCAGCGCTGCCCCCGCAGGCGGCGCCACAGCAGGCGCGGTGCGCGCCAGAGCATGCCGAAGAACAAGCGGGTGTGCATGCGGCTGATGCGCACGTTGTCGCGCCACACATCGAAGTGCGAGACGCCATCGGATGGATAGGTCACGCGCGTGGCCAGGTGCTCGACCGGCAGGTGCCGCCAGTACAGGCGCACCATCACTTCGGTATCGAAATCCATGCGCCGGCCGATGGTCTCTTCGCCGACCAGGCGCAGCACTGGCGGCAGCGGATACACGCGGAAGCCGCACATGGTGTCGCGCAGATGCAGCGACAGCGTGTTGATCCAGACCCAGATGTGGGTGGCGTAGCGGCCGTACAGGCGCGCCTTGGGAACGCTGGCGTCGTAGGCCGGAATGCCACAGATCACCGCCTCGGGATGGGCGCGCGCCGCTTCGATGAAGCGTGGCAGATCGCGGGTATCGTGCTGGCCGTCGGCATCGATCTGCAGCACGTGGCTGTAGCCTCGCGCGCCGGCTTCGGCGAAACCGGCCAGCATCGCCCCGCCCTTGCCCTGGTTGACGTCCAGGCGCAGCAGGTCGACGCCCTGGCGCTGTGCCAGCGAACGCAATGCTGCCGCGCACGCCTCATGCGAGCCATCGTCGATCAGCAGGCATGGCAGGCCGGCGGCCTGCACGCCGTCGACCACCGCCGCGATGGCGTGCTCGTGGTCGTAGACGGGAATCACCACCAGTGGCGCGAACGCGGCACCGGCACCGGCCGGATCAGTCCGCATCGGCGAAGACCACTTTGCCGCTGGCATGCACACCGTGGCTGGAGGTGTAACGGAAGGCCATCACGTTGCGTGCGGCATCCCAGTCCAGCTGCAGGGTCAGCTCATCGCCCGGGCGGGCCACGTGCTGGAACTTCACCGCATCCATGCGCAGGAACACTGCCGGCATGGCGAACACCTGGCGGCCAAACCGCACCGCCCAGTCCAGCTGCGCCACGCCGGGCAGGATCGCCGCCTGCGGGAACTGGCCCTGGAACGGCCGCAGCGCCGGGTCCAGGGTCATCCGCAGCGTGGCGCTGGCCGCATCGCGGTGATCCCAGACCGGCACCGGCATCAGCGGCTGGAACAGCGCTGCCAGTGCCGCCTGGGTGACTTTGCCCTGTGCGTTGATCGGCAGCGCCGGCACCAGCCGCCAGCGGCGCGGTCGGGTGACCGCGTCATGAGCCTGTGCCAGGCGTGTGCCAAGGCGCTGGCCCAGCGCGCGGCGCGCGGCCTCACCGCCCTCCAGCAGCGTCGGGTCGGCCGGTACCACCACCGCGGCCAGCTGCTCGCGCTGCCCGGGCAGCACCAGCACGCGCACGTCATCCACTTCGGCGTCGTCGCGCAACGCACGTTCCAGTGCATCCAGCGAAACGCGGCGCTCTTCAATCTTGACGATGCGGTCGGCGCGGCCCAGCAGGCGGAAGCGGCCATCGGCCAACGCTTCAACACGGTCCTGGGTACGCCACCAATCCGGGGTTTCCAGATGTGCGGAGGCCACCGCCAGGCAGCCCTCCTCGATGCGCCACTGCACGCCGGGCAGCGGCTGCCACGGCGGCAGGTCGGTGTCCCAGCGGCGCCAGGCGATGCCGCCGGTCTCGCTGCTGCCATAGACCTCGGTCGGTGCCACGCCGAGCCACTGCCGCACCTGGCGTGCGGCTTCTTCCGGCAGCGGGCCACCGGAGGAGAATACCGCGCGCAGGCGGCCATGCAGGCTGGCCCAGTCGAGCTGCTCGGGCAGGCGCTTGAGGTGGGCCGGGGTCGCGACCAGCACCGTATCGGTACCGGCCAGCGCACCCACCAGATCTTCGTGGAAGAACCGGCGTGGATGGATCAGGCGGCCGGCAGCCAGCGGCCACAGCACGCGGAACAGCAGGCCATAGATGTGCTGGTGCGACACCGTGCCATGCACCTGCACGCCTTCCAGCTGCGTGCCGAACGCAGCCTGCAGTGCGTCCACCTCGCGCGTCAGCTGGTCCATGCGCTTGTTGATCGCACTGGGCTGTCCGGTGCTGCCGGAGGTGAACACGCACAGCTCGCAGGCGCGCTCGTCCAGCGCCTGAAGACCCTCGTCCGGTGCGGCGTCCAGCGCCGCCAGCGCACGATAATCGGCGGACACGTCGCCTGCGAAACCACTCACCTGCGGCTGCAGCGCCTGCAGCGTGGCCGGCAGATTGTCGGCAGCCAGGAACACCCGCTTGCCGGCATGCCAGGCACCGAACAACGCAGCGGCAAAGGCCACCGCATCATCGAAATACAGGGCCCAGTCACGGCCTTCGGCCGCCGCAAACGCGGCGCGCCAGGCCAGTACGCGCTGGCGGAAGCGGGCGTGGTCGATCACCTCGCCATCGCAGACGCCAACGCTTCGATGCGGCCGCGCCTCCAGCAGCAGCCGGTCCAGGGCAATCCACTCAGCCATGCGCGTGCGCCGCCTTCACCCGCCGCCGCACCAGCCACTCACCTGCAAACAACACGCCCATCATCACGTACGCCAACAATCCGTTGTAGAGCATCCAGACCCGGTCCGACGCGTACAGCGCGGTCAGCAGGGCCAGGCTGCCGTTGAGAACGAAGAAGCCGCACCACACCTGGGTGACGCGGCGGGTATAGGCCACCGCGAACGGGGGCAGGTCCGGTTCCTGCAGCCGTGCCAGGCGTTCCACCAGCGGCGGGCCGAAACGCAGGCTGGTGCCGAATACCGCCAGCATCACTGCGTTGACCAGCGCCGGGTACAGCTTCAGCGGCAGGGCCTGGTTGAGCACAGTGGCCAGCACCGCCAGCAGGCCGGTGCCGGCGGACGCGGCCCACCACAGCGGCTGGCGCGTACTCAGCGCGCGCAGCAGGGCCAGGGTGAACAGCAGCAGCGACAACCAGCGTGGCTCGAAGCGGCCCATCGCCAGGTACACCAGCACCGGGTAGGCCAGCGAGATCGCAGCCACCACGACCGTGCGTGCGCGTGCCATGGTGGAGCCGCCGGCGCTGCGGTCAGGCGGCTGCCTGGTCCGGCAGCAGCCTGTGCACCACATCGACGATGTCCTGCACGGTACGCACGGCCTTGAACGCTTCCGGCTGCAGGTTGCGTCCGAGCAACGGCTTCAGCTGAACGATCAGATCGACCGCGTCGATGCTGTCGATGTCCAGGTCGTCGTACAGGCGGGCCTCGGGGGTGATCCGGGCGGTTTCGATCTCGAAGCTGTCGGTCAGGATGCTGACGATGCGTTCGAACAGTTCATTCTTGGTCATGGCAGGTCCTGGCACCGTTACGACTGGCGGGCGGCGACGAACTCGCCGAGCGCGCGCACGCTGGAGAAATGGCGACGGGTTTCTTCCGAATCGGCCGAGAGGCTCACACCGTACTTCTTCTGCAGCGCCAGGCCCAGCTCCAGCGCGTCGATCGAATCCAGGCCGAGGCCCTCGACGAACAGTGGGGCGGTCGGATCGATGTCCTCCGGCGTGATGTCCTCCAGCGAAAGGGAGGAAATGATCAATTCCTTGATCTCGTGCTCAAGTGCTTGCACGGTTCGGATCTCCAGACAGGTCGAAATAACGAGAAAGGTGCTCGGTGACGCGACGGGCTGCCAAGGCATCCCCCCTTGGCGAGTCGTCTTCGGCCAGAAATGGCGCGATCGGGATATCTTCGCCGATCTGCAGCCGAACGTGAAAGCGACGTGAGGGGACACGATACCACTTCTGCCCCTTGGTCAGCGTTGGCGGGCTGCAGGTGATCCGCACCGGGGTGACGTCCAGGCGGCCCCGTACGGCGATGTTGGCGGCCCCACGCTGCAGCCGCGGCGGCTGCCCGGGCACGCTGCGGGTGCCCTCCGGGAAGATCACCAGGGTGCCGCCGGCATGTACCGCCGCTACGCAGTCATCGACCAGGCCGGCGCCATCGTCATTGGAGATGTAGCCGGCGGCCCGTACCGGACCGCGCATGAACGGGTTGCAGGCCACGGCCCGCTTGACCACGCAGTCGGCGTTGGGCAGCAGCGAGATCAGGCAGACCACGTCGATCAGGGTCGGGTGATTGGCCAGTACCAGCAGGCCGTCGCGCTGCAGGCGTTCGCCGCCCTCGATCTCGTAGGTCATCACCCCCAGCCCGCGCATCAGCCGCAGATGGCTGGCGAAGGCGGCCTGGACCACGCGGCGGGCCCGGCGGCGGCGGACCACCGGGTCGCGCATCAGCAACAGCACCGGCATCACCAGCACGCCCAGCAGCAGGCCGCCCAGGCCAAATGCGACAAAGCTCAGGCCGGTGCCAAACACCCGCCAGGCATGGTCGAGGCGGCGCAGCAGCTCAGCCACGGCGGCTCCAGCGCCAGCGCTGGCCGTGGGCCACGTGTTCCAGCGCCGGCGCGCCGGACAACAGGAACCGGTGCAGGTCCAGCGCATGCGGCAGCAGGCCGGGCGCAGTGCTGGCCTGGGCGTCGGCCGGCTGCCACTGCAGCGACAGCGTCGGTCGGCCCTCTGCCGGGGCGGTCAGGCGCCAGCACCAGGCAAAGAACGGGTCGGGTTCGTCGGCGAACGTCGCGTAAATTTCCGGAAGTGGCGACTCATAGACCACCACCCGCACCTCGCGGGCACCGTCGGCCAGCAGGCCGACGGCCTCCAGGCAAGCCGTCTCCACCGTGGCCTGGCCCGCCGCCAGCGCCAGGTAGTTGCCGCGGTGGCCGCGAGCGATCGAGTAGAGCGCCGCGATCGCGTTGTGCACGGACAGACCGAATCCGGTCGGCGACAACGGCTGGTCGCCGACCAGCGCGCCCAGCAGGTCCATCGAACGGGCCACGTCGCCGTGGCGGCTGGCGAACACCAGCGGCACGTCACTGTCGGCGCCCTGCCCGTCCTCGCACCAGCACGCGGCCTGGATCGCCATCCGGCCCAGCCGCTCGATGCGGCGGCGCTGCATCGCCGGCACTTCGGCCAGCGCCGGCGTGTCCGCGCCATGCGGCGGGTACGGCGCATCGGCCCAGCCCAGCCACTGGCTACGCTCACTCAGGCCGGGCGCCCAGGCGGCCCAGTCGACGATGGAGAATTCGATCATTTAGCGATGGTGCTTCAACGGGAGAACGATAGGCACGAGCCATTACGGCGACGCGCGGCGGCCCCCCCGTTCCTGCAGCCGTGCGTCCGTCCAGGACGTCGCCGGCTGCCCCCCTGGCCGCCGGAAAGGAGCGCACGCTAGCACGTCCCGCGCAGGGTGTGCAGGTTTCACATTCCCCAACACGGGGCCCGGCACCGGCAGGCCCCGTGTTCAATCGATCAGTGGTAACCGGTGTCGGCGTGCACCTTGCCGCGGAATACCCGGTAGGACCACGCCGTATAGCCGAGGATGACCGGCAGCAATATGACCAGCCCGACCAGCGTGAAGCCCAGCGACGACGCCGGCGCGGCGGCCTGCCACAGGGTCATCGACGGTGGCAGCAGATAAGGCCACATGCCCAGCACCAGGCCGAGGAAGCCGAGCACGAACAGGGCCAGGCTGAGCAGGAACGGCGGCAGGTCACGGCGCGGGTGGGTGGCACTGCGCCACAGCGCGGCGGCTACCGTCAGGGTCAGCAGCGGCACCGGCGACAGCCACCAGAAGTTGCCGTCGCTGAACCAGCGATCCATCAACCGCGAATCGAGGAACGGCAGCCAGCTGCTCACAAGGCCCATCGCCGCGATCACCGCCACCACCAGTGGCCGGGTCATCTGCCGCGCCAGCGCCTGCACGCGCCCTTCGGTCTTCAGGATCAGCCAGGTGCTGCCCAGCAGCGCATAGCCGGCCACCAGTGCGGCACCGGTCAGCATCGCGAACGGGCTGAACCAGGCGAACGGCCCGCCCTGATAGACACCGTCCACCAGCGGGATGCCCTGCACCAGGGTGCCGAGGATCACGCCCTGGGCAAACGTGGCCAGCAGCGAACCGAGGCCGAACGCCACGCTCCACAACCGGCGCGATCGATGCGCCTTGAAGCGGAACTCGAAGGCCACGCCGCGGAATACCAGCGCCACCACCAGCAGCAGCACCGGCAGGTACAGCGCCGACAGCAGCACCGCATACGCCTTCGGGAAGGCCGCCAGCAGGCCGGCGCCACCGAGCACCAGCCAGGTCTCGTTGCCGTCCCAGATCGGCGCGGCGGTGTTCATCATCAGGTCCAGCTGTTCCTCGTCCTCGGCGAACGGGGCAAGGATGCCGATGCCGAGCACGAAGCCGTCCAGCACCACGTACATCAGCACGCCGAAGCCGATCACCGCGAACCACGCCACCGGCAGCCAGGTCATCAGGTCCATGTCAGCGCTCCTCCAGCGGTTCATCGGCGGCCGACAACGGACGTGCCGGGGTATGGCTGCCATGGTCCAGCGACGGCCCCTCGGCATACGGCTGCGGCCCGTGGCGCAGGATCTTCACCAGGTACCAGATGCCCCAGCCGAACACGAAGGCATAGCCAACCACATAGACACCCAGCGACAACGCCGTCATCCACGCACTCTGCGGGCCGACCGCATCAGCGGTGCGCAGCACGCCATACACCACCCACGGCTGGCGCCCCATCTCGGTGACGAACCAACCGGACAGCAGTGCGATGAAACCGCTGGGCAGCATCCAGTTCCAACCGCGCAGCAGCCACGGCGAATCCAGCAGCTTCCTGCGCCACAGCTGGAACGCTGACACCCAGGCCAGCAGCAGCATCAACGTGCCCAGCCCGACCATGATGCGGAAGGCGAAGAACACCGGCGTCACCGGCGGACGTTCGCTGGCCGGCACCGAGGTGAGCGGATCGAAGGTGCCGTCCAGGCTGTGGGTGAGGATCACGCTGCCCAGCTTCGGGATGGCGACTTCGAAGTCGTTGCGCTCTTCCTTCTCGTTCGGCAGCGCGAACACCACCAGCGGCACGCCCTCGCCTTCCTGGGTTTCATGCCAGTGCGCTTCCATCGCCGCGATCTTCATCGGCTGATGCTTGAGCGTGTTCAGGCCATGCATGTCGCCGACGAAGATCTGTACCGGCACCGTCAGCGCCGCGAACGCCACCGCCGCGATCAGCATGCGCCGTCCGGCCTCGACATGTGTGCCCTTGCGCAGGTACCACGCGCCCACGCCACCGATCACGAAACAGGTGGTGATGAACGAGCCCAGCGCCATGTGCGCCAGGCGATAGGGGAACGAGGGGTTGAACACCACCTGCCACCAGTCCACCGGATGCACGATGCCGTTGACCATCTCGTAGCCGGCCGGTGTATGCAGCCAGCTGTTGGACGACAGGATCCAGAACGTGGAGAACAGCGTGCCCAGCGCCACCATGCAGGTGGAGAAGAAATGCAGGCGCGGCGAGACCCGGCCCCAGCCGAACATCATCACGCCGAGGAAGCTGGCTTCCAGGAAGAACGCGGTCAGCACCTCATAGGTCAGCAACGGACCGATGACCGTGCCGGCCACCTCGCTCAGCCGCGGCCAGTTGGTGCCGAACTGGAAGGCCATGACGATGCCGCTGACCACGCCCATGCCGAACGACACGGCGAAGATCTTCTGCCAGAAAAAATACAGCTCGCGCCACACGGGCAACTTCGTGCGCAGCCACCGCCATTCGATGAAGGCCAGCCAGCTGGCCGTACCGATGGTGAAGGCGGGGAACAGCACGTGGAAACTGATGACGAATCCGAACTGGATCCGGGACAACAACAACGCGTCCAAGGGACGCCTCCTGCCTGTGACCGGTGGGATACCGGACCACTTTAGGAGGATTTCGTTAAGGTGGGATGCGACCGGGTGACGCGCTGCTTCACTTTGTCGCAGGGAAGCTGGATGACAGGATGAACGGGCTACAGGGGCTTCAGCAGGGTCAAGGGCGGCTCCTTGGCGATTCGCCGGGCCCGGGGTGCCAATGCAGTCAAGCAGGCCGCCATCACCAGCACGACAGCGCTCGATATCGAGAACCACAGTGAACCTGTGATGCCATCCTGTGGCGGCCCTAGCCACTGCAACGACAACGCGCCGAGCAGGGCGCCCAGTGTGGTGAACAGTGAAACTTCGAACATGATTTCGGCAAAGATCACTGAGCCGCGAGCACCGAGTGTCCGTCGAACCCCAATGGAGTGCCGGCGCCGATCAAGCCAGGCGCCTACGACTCCGGAAACCCCGGCCATCAGCACACCGAGAACGATGGCCGTCATGACCGCGAGCACGGTCGTAGCGAAGCGATCAGCTTTGACGTAGGCGTCGCGATATCCCGCCAGCGTCTCGACACCGGTCGAATTCACGATCCGATAGGGCCGCTGCAGCGCATCGACAGTGCGATCAAGCGATGAACGATCAACCTCCGACTTCCACTTCGCCAGATAATAGCGACTGGCGCCCGTGGGAAGGCCCGGAAGCAGCGCCCATTGCGAGTCCCGCTCATTGCCTCCTGGTGCCGGTCCAGCAACAGACGCAAATACGCCCACGATGACCCGGCTGCTGCCGGGGCCGAAATACAGGTGGCGGCCAACAGCACTCTCCGTTCCGAACAGACGGGCAGCCAGCGCTTCACTGATCAGCACTACCGGAGCACCTTCAGCCATGTCGTCCTCTGTGGCATCCCGTCCCAGGACGATTCCCGCGCCCAGCATCGCCAGCAAGCCAGAGCTGGCAGTTGCCACGGGAATGCGATCACATCCAGCAACGTCTGTCGTACCCGCGTTCATCGAGTACGCCATGGCCGACTCGCTGGTGCACACGCCGTATCGATGGGCTCTTCCCCCGAACGGAACAGCGTCGCTCACAACCGTGCCCTGAACACCGGGCAGCCGGATCGCGGACAGGTCTGCCCGCAGCACTGCAGCATCAGCGCCTTCTTCGACATCCGAGACCCTGACCACACCAATCGATACTGCGTCCCGGATGCTGCGGGTGTTCAATCTGGCGAAGCTGTCCAGCACAGATTGCAGTGCGAACGCACATGCCAGGCTTGCAAGCGCAGCCTGCACTGCAAGCAGTGCGGCGCTTCCCAGATGTCGTCGAGTCTCCCTCATTGATTCGAACATTTCAGGCAGCCCCCTTCGCGAAGGCACTCGACAGTGAGCTGACCCTGCAGATTTCAAACGATGGGACCAATGAACAGAGCAACGTCGTGACGACTCCCAGACCAGCCGCCATCAGCATTGCCCCGGCATGCATCGCTGTTATCGCGCTGGGCAGAACGTCTCCCGCAGCAACCACCCGGATTCCCAGCGTATAGGTGACGACAGCGAGCGCACCGCTTGCGACGCCCGCCGCGATGGATTCCCACATGAGCTGGATGAACACGTCTCGGCGTCGTGCTCCCAGTGCACGTCGTATCGCGAGCTCCCGCCGACGGCGCCCCAGACTGAAGCTCAGCAGCGCCGCCGCGTTGACGATGCAAACGCCGAGCAGGATCAGCGACAACCGAAGCTGCATCCTGGCCTGCTCCGGAACCAATCCCAGCCTGTCCAGCCAATCCATCAACGGCCAGAGTGCCACCTGCTGGGCGCCTGGCTCGATCCGAAGCCCCTTTTCATGCGCATAGGCGTTCAGATTCGCGCGGTAAGCGGCGACATCATCTGCGGTGGGCAGCCACGCCCACAATTGAAGCCAGGAAACATTGGCCCCTGCAGGATCCGTGTCCTGGTCACCACCCCAGATCGCAGTCCCGTCCAAAACAGTCAGCTTGTCTGCGATTGCGGTTTCAAGCGGCAGGTAGATCTCGTCAGGCTCCACAAACGGCCTGCGTGTGAGGTCTCCCTGAAACATAGGCACCGGATGCCAATCCTCCGCGACACCCACCACGGTATAGGTGCGTCTGCCCAGGTCCAACTGATGACCAACACAGTCCTGTGCACACTCGCGCTCTGCGAGCGCACGCGACAGAACCACGATTCGACTCGCAGCATGCCCCTCCTCGGCGGTCCATGCGCGCCCTTGAACAACGGCAATGCCGAGGACACTGAAGACTTCGGACGTGGCGAACCTGGCGCGCAATCTTGCGCTGGGCTGTCCCGGCCGGGAGAGCGTCACCGCGCCCCCTGCCATTGCTGCCTGCTTCCACGTCCGGCCTTGGTTCAGAAGCACCTTCGCGTCTGGCCAGGTCAGTGACTGACCAGGATCCGGAGAGCCACTGCGCAGTGCATCTGGACGCGCGTCAAGGTAAGGGCGGAACAATGCCGAGCTCCGGCCTGGAGCGGGATCCGACGATGCCTGGAGAACAATGGAAAGCATCACGGTGGTGATCCCTACCCCCGCACCCAGCATGAGAGCGATTGACAGATGAGTGCCGACTCGCTGCTTGAATCGAATCAACGACATCTTGATGTAGTAACCGTGCACGTACCCTCCTTGGCCTTTGCAGAGCCCTCAACTTCAACTCGAAGGAACTCCCCGTAGAAGAAGTTGCTCCCTTTCTCCCAGCTCACCTATTCCAGCCATGTATGGGCTGCAGGCGCAGAAGGTCAGGATTTCGTTCTCTTGGTACACCAGAATCTCGCCCATCCTGCTGTCGAAAAGTTCCCGGCATGCGCATATGAGAGCGGGAAAGGCCCCGAGATCCGCCTTGGGTCGCCCCCTAGGGAAACTCAGTGCAAACGCCTCTCCGTGATAGCTACATATGATTGGGATGCCTTGCGGCTGTTCGACGAAGAATGGATGCCACTGCTGCTCCCCTTCTGCGACATCAGAATCACCGTCCCAACGGAAGTAGGACCAGACTGACTTCTGTACGAATTTGTCCAGATGCGACATATCAGGCATTCGATGACCGAACCCAAAAGCAAAACGTGGCGTTCTAATGCCTGGAATACGCTCGGAAAGAAGCTTCCACTGCACATTCAAGGGGAGAAGCGATCTACTCACTCCGCGAGGACCAATTCCATACGTCAGTGTGTGCGCTCGCGATAGAACCGAACCCAAAGCTGTGTGTGCCCAGTTCTCATGCAATCCGAATGCACGAAGACGCTTGCCAATCTCGGTGCAAGAGAGATCGAAGACTCTGTTGATGATGTAGGCGGACCACATGTTAGGAATCGACGTTTCCACTATGGGTTCAATGATCTCAGCCTCCTGAACGCACCAACTTTGAGTCAGCTCGTCCAGATGCATCACACTCACACCCTCGACATCTCTCAGCACGGTTGCGACAACGTCTTCCGGGTCGGAGTGGATGACAATGGTTGGAATCTTCATGCCACGCTCTCCAGCATCTCCCTTTGCACTTTTCGGCCGTACTGGGCCCTGATCTCCTCCTGAATTTCATCCACGACCGCCATCAGCTGCAATGAGGCGGGTGACTCCAGTACGAATAGCGTCGAGATCTTCCGTTCGATGAAGAATCCGCCCGCTACGTGCATCAGTCGTCGCTTCATTCTCCTCCCGGCTCCTTCTCCAATCTCGCCGCCGACACCAACCAATCTCCCGAGAAGCTGATGGATGGCGTAGTAAACAAAAACCGCGTGTGCCAGCGAATGGTTGGGAATGAAATTTCCTGACCATGGTGAAACCGGGCGCACCCTGATTGCACCTGACATGAACTTCCCGTGCACCTCTTCATAGGCAGAGAGATACGAGTGTACGGACTCATGCAGAATTGCCTCTGCGCAAAGATCCACGGTCATTTCTGGCCTGTGAACATTGAGAATTCGGATGCAACCAACATGAATAGGCCGATACTCGGATCCAAGATTGAGTGGTGAAACCTGATCACCCAACTGGATCGACTTCCTCACAAACACACGCCTTGTGAATATTCGAATCAGCAGACCCAGATGTGGAGTGGCTTTATCCACGAGTTCTATGGCGGCTTCCAGCTTCTCTTGGATTACCCCAAGCTCTTCTGGTGAAATACTCATGAATGGATTGCAGAACGTTCCGCTCTCAGGTTCGTTCCGGCGTGCCAGTCCACTATCCACGTCCAGAGCGATCACGCCCCCCACTTTTGCCCGCTCAACCTTTTCAAATCCGAAATCACGCTGCCTTACCACCCACTCCCCTAGTGGGCTTTCGACTTCCTTCCCATGGTCCAACCCTCCCGCTTCTTCATGGTTTGGAGAAATTTGACACTCCGCCCTTGCGGCGAGATGAAGTGCTTCGATGGTCGAGACGGGCCTTCCATCTGGATCTTCATGCGAGACTCCATCTGGATCATCCATGAATCCAGAAACCCACGGGGACCCAAGCAATCTTCTTCTTGCCGCAGGATCCAGGTTCTTGAACGTTCTTTCAAATTTCTCCACACATTTGTGGTTCTCGAGCTTCTTCGCTCTGAATTTCGAAAGAGCTTCGCCCAAACGACGCGGAGCAGCTTCAAACCATGCATCCAGAAGTACCGAGCAAACGTCAACCGTTCTACGCGGATCCTCAATCGCTCTCCTGATTTCCTCTACGGAAGTTCTCATCAACCTCTCCTTGGTGGCGGACGGCCGCCCCAAGGGCGGCCGTCCGCGTTCTTAGACGTTGAACTTCTGTACTTCAGGAACGACATGCGCGAACTGGAGCTCTTCTGCGTCACCCGACGAGTAGTGACCGCAGTGGGTTCCACCGCTTGAGTAGTTGGTACATTGCACACCCGCGATCTCGCTATCGCTGATTCCTTCTTGCAGCTCCGCCCCGCTGACGAGGTTGATGTCCAGCACAGAGACGTTCTGGATCTGCGTGAG
Organism: Stenotrophomonas sp. 62841_Sma; assembly: GCF_056482945.1. Taxonomy (NCBI): domain Bacteria; kingdom Pseudomonadati; phylum Pseudomonadota; class Gammaproteobacteria; order Lysobacterales; family Lysobacteraceae; genus Stenotrophomonas; species Stenotrophomonas sp. 62841_Sma. The sequence continues at coordinate 4,693,806 of NZ_CM151224.1, forward strand.
ATCATTGGTCGCACTTTCCTGCGCAGCAGATGCGATTCCGGATAGACCAAGCATTGCAATGAGTGCCGGTGGGAGAAGCACGGATTTGCAGATCTTCGACATTGTTCAGCTCCTTTGAAGTTGATACTGCTGGATATGACCGTGAGCTTGCGCGGCTCCTGGCCAACGTCAGCGGTTGCTGACGATTTAGATTTTTCCAGCAGGGTCATCGACATCAATAGCAGCAGATTTCTTTGCAACTATCCTCAGTGCGGAGACCGTCACGTAGCGTCTGGAGCTGACGCAATCCGTCGGGTGTGGGGGATTATCCGAGTCAGCGACCTCGGGAATGGCATAGGAAGATTCACGCCGTATGCGACTGGTGTCGGTCTATAAAATCGCTTAATGCCAGAAATACCAGACAGCCGCCGCCACCAACGCCCCCAACAACACCACCTGCACCACCACATAGCCCACGCCACTATCGCGCGATTCAGCGGCAATGCGCTTCTGCAGCGCCTCGCTCACATCCGGCGTCTCTTCCTGCTGCGTCTGCTCACGCAACGCCTGCGCCAGCGCGCGTTCTTCCGCATCGCGAGGGTCGGTCGATGGGCTCACAGCAGTTCTCCGGCGGCGGCATGCCGCGTCAGTTCCTGCTTCAGGACCTGGCGCGCGCGGTGCAGGTGGCTCTTGATGGTACCGCGTGCCAGCCCGGTCACCTGCTCGATCTCGGCCAGGTCGAAGTCCTCCAGGTAGTGCAGGCCGACGATCAGGCGCTGCAGTGCACTCAGCCGCTCCAGCGCCACGCCAAGATGGCGCCCCGCCTGCAGCGCCTCGCTCAGTTCGGCCGGGCCCGGGCCTTCATCACCGATGCCAAGTTCTTCCGGCACCTCCACCGCAACCATCCATTGCGCTTCCAGGCGTCGCCGTCGCAGGTGCTGCAGCGCGGTGGTGTAGGCCACCCGGGAAACCCAGGTGCGCAGCGAGGATTCAAAACGAAAGCGGTGCAGCTGGCGGAACACGGCCAGGAAGGTTTCCTGCAGCAGGTCGGCCACCTGATCGCGGTCGCCAACCATGCGCCCGATCACGTGCGCGCAGGTGCGCTGATGCGCCTGCACCAGCTGCGCGAACGCCGGCTGCGAACCATCGATGATGGCGCGGACCAGAGCGCGGTCGTCATCTGCGTCGGGTATGAGCTCGGCGGGGACGTCGCGGCGACGCCCCCGCAATGCAGCCAATGCTCCACCCAGCAGGCTCATGCGCGGGGCGCCCCCTGTGCCCGTGGCATGCCTGCCTCAGCCCTTGCGCGCGGCGGGGCGGGTGAAGTGCCAGGCCAGCAGCTGGCCCAGGCCAGCACTGCCGACCAGCGCGGCGGCGGCACCGAAGGTCAGGTCACGGGCACCGATGGCTTCCAGCAGGGCCATGGCCAACGCCAGGCAGACCAGGCTGATGCCCCAGCGCAGCGCCCCCTGGCGGCGGCGTTCTTCTTCCAGCACGGCCAGCGAGCGGATCACTTCCTCCGGCACGTGCGGGGCCACCAGCTTGCTGCGGGCGCGGGCATCGGCAATGGCGTGGATCGCGTAGGCGATGCAGATGAAGAGAGTGATCGGGATCAGTTCCTGCATGGTCGGGCTCCTGTTCGGTGGATGATGCGGGTTCAGGAGAATGGATGCGCGAGGCCGGTTACCGGTTGCACCACTTTGCCAATCCCGCTGCCATGACCTGTGGCCCCTGCCCCGGGCCCTTGCGGCTGCTACGCTTGGCCGGTTTCCTCTTCTGGTGCCGTCCGCCCATGTCCCGAGTGCTGCCCCTGTCCCTCCTGCTGTCGGCCGTGCTGGCCGCACCGGCTGCGCATGCCGCGCCGACGCCGATCACCATCGAACAGGCCATGGCCGACCCGGACTGGATCGGTCCGCCGGTCGAGAAGGCCTGGTGGTCGTGGAACAGCCAGCAGGTGGAATACCAGCTCAAGCGCAACGGCAGCCCGGTGCGCGATACGTTCCGCCAGCCGGTGGCGGGTGGCGTGGCCGCACAGGTGGCCGATGACCAGCGCGGCACCCTGGACGTGGCCGAGCCGGTCTACGACCGCAGCCGCAGCCGCAGCGCCTTCGTCCGCAATGGCGACGTGTTCGTGCGCGACCTGCGCAGCGGCGCGCTGACCCAGCTGACCCGCAGCAACGAGCGCGCGGGCAACGTGAACTTTGCTGCCGACAATGGCGTGATCTGGCGCGTTGGCCAGAACTGGTTCCACTGGACCGCCGCCAGCGGCGTGCAGCAGGTGGCCAGCCTGAAGGCCGAGAAGGATCCGCGCACGCCGCCGAAGGCCGACGTGCTGCGTGACCAGCAGCTGCGCACGCTGGAAACCCTGCGCCGCGACCGTGACCAGCGCGAAGCACTGAAGGACCAGGACCAGCGTTGGCGCCAGGCCGACCCGACCCGCGCGCCGGGCCCGGTGTACCTGGGCACCGACGTGGAGATCGCCGACAGCGTGCTGTCGCCGGACCTGACCCACCTGATCGTGGTGACCAAGCCGAAGGACTTCGATGACGGCCGCGGCGGCAAGATGCCGCTGTACGTGACCGAGTCGGGCTACGAGGAAACCGAAGACACCCGCACCCGCGTCGGCCGCAACGGCTTCGAACCGCACACCCTGTGGTATGTGGACGTGCGCACCGGCAAGGCCGAGAAGGTCTCGCTGTCCAGCCTGCCCGGCATCGCCACCGACCCGCTGGCCGAGCTGCGCCGCAAGGCCGGCAAGGATGCGCTGAAGGGCGACCGCAGCGTGCAGGTGATGAGCGACTTCATGGGCGGTGGCATCCGCTGGAGCGCCGACGGCCAGCAGGCCGCGGTGATGCTGCGTGCCAACGACAACAAGGACCGCTGGATCATCAGCGTCAACGCTGCCGATGGCCGCGTGCAGAACCGTCATCGCCTGACCGACAACGGCTGGATCAACTGGGGCTTCAATGATTTCGGCTGGATGGCCGATGGCCGCACGCTGTGGCTGCTGTCGGAGGAATCGGGCTTCTCGCACCTGTACACCCAGGCCGGCACGGCCAAGCCGCAGGCGCTGACCAGCGGCAAGTGGGAAACCTCGGCGCCGGTGCCGTCGGCCGATGGCAAGGGCTTCTACTTCCTGTGCAACCAGCAGGCGCCGCATGACTACGAAGTCTGCGCGGTCGATACCGGCAGCCGCCAGGTGCGCGAGCTGACCAGCCTCAACGGCGTGGAAGACTTCTCGCTGTCGCCGGACGGCCAGCAGCTGCTGGTGCGCTACTCCGGCGCCTACCTGCCGCCGCAGCTGGCCGTGCTGCCGAGCACCGGTGGCCAGGCCCGCGTGCTGACCGACACCCGTACCGCCGACTACAAGGCGCGCCAGTGGATCCAGCCGAAGCTGGTGGCAGTGCCGTCCAAGCATGGCGCCGGCGTGGTCTGGGCCAAGTACTACGAACCGGAAAACAAGGAACCGGGGAAGAAGTACCCGATCGTGATGTTCGTGCACGGCGCCGGCTACCTGCAGAACGTGCACCAGCGCTACCCGGCCTACTTCCGCGAGCAGATGTTCCACAACCTGCTGGTGCAGAAGGGCTACATCGTGCTGGACATGGATTACCGCGGCAGCGAGGGCTACGGCCGCGACTGGCGTACGGCGATCTACCGCAACATGGGCCACCCGGAACTGGAAGACTACAAGGACGGCCTGGACTGGCTGGTCGACACCCAGCAGGGTGACCGCGACCACGCCGGCATCTACGGCGGTTCCTACGGCGGCTTCATGACCTTCATGGCGCTGTTCCGCTCGCCGGGCACGTTCAAGGCCGGCGCCGCGCTGCGCCCGGTGGTCGACTGGCACCAGTACAACCACGGCTACACCAGCAACATCCTCAACACCCCGGACATCGATCCGGAGGCGTACCGCGTGTCCTCGCCGATCGAGTACGCGCAGAACCTGCAGGACAACCTGCTGATTGCCCACGGCATGATGGATGACAACGTGTTCTTCCAGGACTCGGTGAACCTGACCCAGCGCCTGATAGAACTGCACAAGGACAACTGGTCGATCGCTCCGTACCCGCTGGAGCGCCACGGCTACGTCCGCGCCGATTCCTGGCTGGACCAGTACAAGCGCATCCTCAAGCTGTTCGAGCAGAACCTGAAGTGAGCAACGCCGCGGCCACGATCCACATCGTGGCCGCGGTCATCCTGGATGACCGCGGCCGGGCGCTGGTGGTGCGCAAGCACGGCGCTGACCGTTTCATCCAGCCGGGCGGCAAACCCGAAGCCGGCGAAGCACCGCTGCAGGCGCTGGCCCGCGAGCTGGACGAGGAACTCGGCGTGCAGCTGTGCGTCGAGACCGCCGTCGCGCTGGGCACGTTCGAAGACTGGGCGGTGAACGAGCCCGGCCACCGCGTGCAGGCCCAGGCCTGGTGGGTGCAGGTGGACGGCATGCCACAGGCACGCGCGGAGATCGCCGAACTGGCCTGGGTGCCGCTGCAGCCACCGCACGGCCTGCCCTTGGCACCGCTAAGCGAACACCATATCCTGCCCGCCGTCGCCACCCGGGTGACGGCCCGCTGAGCGCGCGGGCACCGACTGCAAGGACACCGGATGTCAATGTCGATCCCGCCGATTCCTTCGCTGGTCCAACCGACCTATCACGCTTGGGTGCGCCCGATCGCACACGCCTCGTTCTGGCTGTCACTGCTGCTCACGGTCTACTTCGTGATGCAGGGACTGCTGCTGTGGCCGCTGCACAACCTTCCGATCTGGCACCTGGTTGAGAGGGAAGTACAACTCCAGCACCTGCACAGCCTGATCTGGCTTCTGGCGCATCCGGTGGCCGCGTCGATGATCGTCGCACTGCTGTGCCTTGCCTCGACACTGGCCAGCTGGGGACTGCTGCGCGAGCGCAGCTGGGGCCTGTGGAGCTTTGTGGCGATCCTGCTGATGAGTGCATTGACCAACTTTGCGATCGCCGGGTGGCTGGACGTGTTCATGCGCGACGTCATCCCGTTTCTCTCCGACGACGCCGTCCTGCAACAGGAACTCCATCTGAAGCGCTGGTTGATCACGCTGACCATGGTGGCCATGTCATTCGTACTCCTCGGCCTGCAGGGTTGGCTGGCCTGGCGACTGCTGCGACCAGACATCCGCTCGCGCTTCCACTGAGCCACACCCCTTTTCCGCACGACAAGGACCGTCGCATGCGCTTGCTGACCCTTCTCCCCGCGCTGCTGCTGTTCGCCGCGCTGCCTGCCGCCGCCGATGCGCTGCGCTGTGGCGAATACCGCAGCACCGACGGTGGCATGGCGCTGATATTCACATCACCCAGCAGCGGCTACCGCCGCGACGACGGCAGCGAGCCGGAGCCGCTGTGGGTCGATCGCAGTGCGGCGCAGGCCCGACTGGTCATGCTCGACGATGGCGTGGCACTGCCGGTCCGGATCAGCGCCGATGGGCAGCGCATCGAAGACGACGTGGTGGTCTACACGCTGCGCCAGTCCCGGGACTGCGCCAGCGAACCCGCCGCGATTGCCGGCAGCTGCCGCGCCGCCGGCAGCCACTGCATTGCGCAGCTGCCCGCGGCTTCGCCCGGCCAGATCCAGCGCGCGTGCGACGAAGGCGTTGGCGCGGGCTGCTCGGCGCTGCTGCGACAACTGCGGGATGGCAGCCCAGCAAAGGCCACCGACGACGTCGGTGCCACGGGCTTTGAACGCCCGCCTGCCTGCCGCGAACACACGCCCGGGCATGACCCGCAGGCCTGCGAGGCGCTGACCAATGATGCATTGGCTGCCGCCATGCAGCGGGTGAATCAACGCCTGCAGCAGGAAGACGAAGACACACTGGGTTCGCCGCTTCCGGCCGCTGCACGCGATCAGCTGCAGCAACTGTGCCTGCAGCACCGCAGTGGCCGCTTCTGCGTGGAAGTGGCCGCGCAGCAATTGAACGCGCTGGAACCTGCGTTGGCGGTGCAGGCCCTGCAGGTGGTCTGCGATGCGGGCCGCGTCAGTGCCTGTGGACGTACCGCGCCGCTGCGTGAACTCGGCACCGACCTGCGCCTGGTTCCGCTGCAGCAGGTGCCGTGCGGCCGTTACCAGGCCGACGGTGGCGTGATCGACATGCTCGACTTCGGTGATGGCGCGCATGCCCGCCTGCATGAAGGCGCCGTCCAGCTGCAGCAGAACGGCGAAACCCTTGTGCTGCGCCAGCTCGGCAACGGCGACCTGCTCGGCATGGACAACCAGACGGCCTACCAGCGTTACCAGCTCGTGCCCGGCACGGCACAATGCACGCCCCCGCGCGAGGGCCAGGGTTCGCCGTAGCGCCAGGAGCTTCCCGTTCGATCGTCAAGGAGACGATATGCATTCACCCGCACCGCGCCGCCGCTGGCTGGCCTGGGTCCTGCTGCTGGCCGCGCCGATGGCTGCCGCACAATCGCCGCAATGCGGCCTGTTCAAGGCCGACGAAGGCAGCGGCACGCTGCGCATCAGCTCACCGAACCGCGGCGAGCAGAAGCACTTCGGCAGTGCGCCGTCTCCGGTCGCGTTCCAGCAGATCGACGGAAAGCTGCAGCTGGTGAACCTGGAGTACGGCCTGCCCAGCGCGCTGCAGGTGCGCGATCGTGGCCGCACGGTCGAGGTGGATGGCACGGTCTACCTCCTGCAGGCCCCCGCACAGTGCGCCGCAGCCGCCACGCCGGCTGATGGCAGCTGCCTGGCCGATGCGGCCGCGTGCCTGGACAACCGTCGCGAAGCGACCCCGGCCGCGCTGGAAGCAGGGTGCCGGGAAGGCGTGCCCGGCATGTGCCTGCAACTGGCCGATCGTTGGCACGAGGAGGCCAAACCCACGGTCGAGGCCGATCCCGCCCTGGCAAAGGCAGCGCTCGACGCCGCCTTGTCCGGCATCAAACTCCCCGCCGCCTGTGACAACGGTGGCTTCGAACAGGGAACCCCGGCGTGTGCCGCCGCACTCGAGGCCGACCCGGCAGTGCAGGAGCAGCTGGTCAAGGCCGCGATGACGGCCGCCATGACCGAAGCCATGGTGACGATGACGGCGCCGACCGTGCCGGTGATCATTCCAGCTGAGCGGCGGCAACAGTTGTTGCGGTTGTGCCGCGAGGTAGCGCACGGCGGCTTCTGCACCCGCGTGGCTGAGCTGTCCTGGGACGCGGGAGATCCCCAGCAGGCGGTGCAGGCCCTGGCTGCAGCCTGCACCCCCGGCAATGACACCGCCACCTGCGAGCGCCTGCCGGCGTTGCAGGCGGTGGGCGCATCGCTGCGACCGCAGCCCGCAACTGCATTACCCTGCGGCAACTACCGGTCCGACGGCGGCCTGATGGACACGCTGGACTTCGGCGATGCCGGCCTGGTCGGTGTGGGCTGGAGCAGCCATCTTCGCGCACGCGTCGAAGCGGGCGACATCCGCATCCATCACGACCGGGACGGCGACTTCGTGCTGCGCCCGCTGCCCGGCGGCCAGTTGCTGGGCCTGGATAACTGGACCCGCTTCCAGGTGTTCGTCCCCACCGGCGAGGGCCCGACCCGGTGCAGTGCACCGAAGCGGTTCAAGGTGCTGCCACTGCCGCAGGATTGCCCGCTGGCGCTGGCCAACGAGGGCGGTGCCGAAGCCTGCTGCGCGCAGGGCAAACTGCAGGGCTGCAACATTCTCGGCAACCGCCTTGCGCTGTCCGGCGACTGGCTGCAGGCTGCCGAGCACTACACCACGGTCTGCCGCGCCGGCGTGCGCGAAGGGTGCGAGAACCTGGTGACCGCGCAGGGCAACGGCGCGGAACTGGACGCACGGGCAACCCTGGAGCAGCTCTGCAAGGCCGACCGCAGCGGCCTGCACGTGGCCTGCGACGTGCTCGGCACCCAGAACTGGGAGCTGATCACGCTGGGTGGTGCTCTGCAGAAGGCGGTTGACGAGGCAGCCGAGGACGACGCTCCGGCGCCGCGCAACTCCAACCGCAAGCGCTGAGCCGGCCAGGGCCTGCCCGCAGCTTCGGGCGGGCCCTGCGGTAAAGTACGCGCCATGAACGAATTCGAGCGCGTGCGCGCCTACCTCACCGACCTGCAGGACCGCATCTGTGCGGCGATCGAGGCCGTCGATGGCCAGGCCCGCTTCCAGGAAGACCTGTGGCAGCGTGCCGAGGGCGGTGGCGGGCGTACCCGCGTGCTGCGCGACGGTGCGGTGTTCGAGCAGGCCGGCATCGGCTTCTCCGACGTGGCCGGCAGCCGCCTGCCGCCATCGGCCTCGGCCAACCGTCCGGAACTGGCTGGCGCCTCCTGGCGTGCCACTGGCGTGTCGCTGGTGTTCCACCCGCTCAACCCCTACGTGCCGACCACGCATGCCAACGTGCGCTTCTTCCAGGCGCAGCGCGACGGCGAAGTGGTGGCCAGCTGGTTCGGCGGTGGCTTCGACCTGACCCCGTTCTATCCGTTCGACGAGGACGTGCAGCACTGGCACCGGGTCGCGCGCGACCTGTGCGCCCCGTTCGGCGAAGAACGCTATGCCGCGCACAAGCGCTGGTGCGACGAGTACTTCTTCCTGCGCCACCGCAATGAAACGCGCGGCGTCGGCGGCCTGTTCTTCGACGACCTGCACGGCGACTTCGAGCGCGATTTCGACTATCTGCGTGCGGTCGGCGATGGCTTCCTGGATGCCTACCTGCCGATCGTGCAGCAGCGCAAGGACACCGCCTACGGCGAGCGCGAGCGAGAGTTCCAGCTGTACCGACGCGGCCGCTATGTGGAATTCAACCTGGTCTACGACCGCGGCACGCTGTTTGGCCTGCAGAGTGGTGGCCGCAGCGAAAGCATCCTGATGAGCCTGCCGCCGCGGGTGCGCTGGGAGTACGGCTTCACCCCGGAAGCGGGTAGCGCCGAGGCACGCCTGGCCGATTACCTGGTGCCGCGCGACTGGCTCTGACCTTCCAGCGCCACGCCTGACGCGTGGCGTTTTCTCCTGCCTGTGGTGCGCCCTGCACCGGACAGGTCCTGCTTTGCCTCCTTCAAGGATGACCCCATGCCTGCTGCTGTTTCCCTCCGCCCCCGCGCTGCGGGCTGGCGCTCCCTGCTGTTGCTCGCGCTGGCCTCGGCCAGTCTGCCGGCTGCCGCGCAGTCGATGGCCTGCGGCACCTACAAGGACAGCGGCGGCACTATCACGCTGACCATCGAGAGCGAAGGCCACGCCTTCCTGTCCGGCCCCTACCAGGCCACCGAGGAGCTGCGCATCGCCCGCCAGGAAGACGTGCTCGGCACCGGCAACCTGTCCACGGGACGCCTGGAAAACTGGTTCTTCTCGGACAACGACCGCACGATCAACACGCCCTATCGCGAGTTCACCCGTGAGCACGCCGCCGCCTGCAGGACGATGCCCGAGCCCATCGAAGATGGTTGCGTGATGAACACCTCCGAGTGCCTGGAGGCACTGCCGGAGGCCGCACCGGTGAAGCTGCACGCCTGGTGCGTCGAGGGCGTGGGCGCGGCCTGCTCCCAGCTGTTGGAGACCTACCAGCAGCAGGCCAAGGACGCTGCCCCGGCGCCTGCACGGGCCGAGCCGCCGAAGCCGGAGATCTGCAAGGAGGATTCCGCGTCCTTCAACGCCGAGGGTTGCAGGGCGATCGCCGAGGTGGTCGGGCTGGAGATGATCGGCAAGTCCCTGCTCGGGCTGCAGCATTCGGTTGATCCCGTGTTGCCGTCCGCGCAGCTCGATGAGCTGGCCGCACTGTGCCGGCAGCAGCACGGCGAGACCTTCTGTGCCGACGTTGCCGAGGTGCTGTGGAGTGGCGGGCGCCTGTTGCAGGCCCACGAAGCGCTGCAGCTGTCGTGCGCGCAGCGCGCGGACGGCGTGGCCTGCGGCCGCGCCAAGGCGCTTGCCAGCCTGGCCGCTGCGCCGGTCGCTTCACTGGCTCCGGTGCCGGCCACTGCGCTGCCGTGTGGGAGCTATGAAGCCGAGTACGGTGTGCTCTCGCAGCTGCGCTTCCTCGATGGCGGCCTGGTTGAGGCCGAGGGCCGCGACCAGCGCCTGCGCGCGCGCCTGCAGGACGGCCGCATCCTCATCCGTCCCGATGTCGGCAGCGACTTCGTGCTGCAACCGCTGAAGAACGGAAACCTCGCCAGCGTCGACGGCGGCAACCGCTTCGCCTACTACGAGCGCAAGCCCGCCGCAGGCAATGCCAGCTGCACGCCGCCGGTGACGTTCGTGGAAATCCCGCTGCCACTGGATTGCCCCACCCTGGCACGCAAGGACGGCGCCAAGGCCTGCTGCACCGGGGGCAAGCTGCTCGGCTGCAAGGTTGCCGGCGAAGCGCTGTTCGAGGCCGAGAAATGGGCCGCGTCGCTGCCCTATTTCGAGACGCTGTGCGGCGCCGGTGTCCGCGAAGGGTGCCTGGCATTGGCAGCGGTGTATTCGCATACCGCCGACCCGAAGATCCCGCAGGCCATGGCAGCGATCTGCGCGAAGGATGGCAAGGGCACGCATGTGGCCTGCGATGTGGACGCCACCCGCAACTGGCCGGCACTGAAGGCCGAAGCCGCGCTCTGAGGGCGCGGGAAGGGGTACCCGTAGCGTCGAGCCTGCTCGACGCTACACGTCAGGTGCTCTTCCTGGGAATGATGGTGATGTGCCCGTTGATCTCCAGCAGGGCCAGCTCGACATCCTCCACGCCCAGGCAGCCCTGCTGGCGCATGGCGGCCTCGAAATCGGCGCGGGTGACCTGCTCACGGCGCAGAACGGCGTCGAACAGGCGCCCATCACGCGCGATCACTACCGGTTCTCCCTCCACCAGGCGCTCGATGCGCCGGCTGCGGGTGCTCACCCAGCCCACCCCGTAGTTGAGCAGGATCAGGGTGGCCGCCAGCAGCAGGCCGCCGCCCAGCGAGGTATCGGTGCCGAGCAGTGCGTTCTGCACGGCATTGCCCAGCAGCACCACCAGCAGTACGTCGAACGGGGTGATCTGCCCCAGCGGGCGCTTGCCGCTGAGCCGGACCATGCCCAGCACCACGACATAGACCACCACCGCGCGCAGGATGAACTCCCACCACGGCATCGCCAGTGCGAACAGGTCGGGCATTGTCTTCCCCTGCGGAGCGGTGGCCCAGCGTGGCGCAGGCCACGTCATCTGGCAACGGCACAAATAAAAAGCCCCGCTGACCAGGGGGAGGTCAACGGGGCCGGGGAACGGGCACTTGGGGAGGAGTCCCCGTTCCGAGATCTGCTCCAGGGGATGGGAGAGATCCACAACAGGCGTTGCGCCTGTCGAGAGTTATAGAAGCACTCCGAACACTAACGGTTCGTGAAGGGGCCCAATTTAATGAACCTCCATCAGGGCAACATTCATGATCGAGTCAGAAACCTCTGACGAATGAACGAATTCACGTCGTTTTCGGCCTGAAACACCCTCAGTGTGCTTCGTCCCAGTTGTTGCCGATGCCGGTATCGACCACCAGCGGCACCCGCAGTTTGGCCGCTTGCGACATGCGCTCGACCACCTGCAAACGCAACTCCTCGACGAAACTGCTTTCGGTTTCGAACACCAGTTCATCGTGCACCTGCAGGATCATCCGTGCCGGCGCGCCGCTGTCACGCAGCCACTGGTCCACGTCCACCATCGCACGCTTGATGATGTCGGCGGCGGTGCCCTGCATCGGCGCGTTGATCGCGGCGCGCTCGGCACCGGCGCGCAGGCCCTGGTTACGTGCATGAATGTCGTTCAGGTACAGGCGGCGGCCGAACAGGGTTTCCACATAGCCCTGGTCGCGGGCCTGCTGGCGCATCCGCTCCATGAAATCACGCACGCCCGGGTAGCGGCTGAAGTACAGCGCCACGTAGTCCTGCGCCTGGCCACGGTCGATGCCCAGGTTGCGCGCCAGGCCGAAGGCGCTCATGCCGTACATCAGGCCGAAGTTGATCGCCTTGGCCGCGCGGCGTTCGTTCGGGGTCACTTCCTCCAGCGTGCGCCCGAACACCTCGGCGGCGGTGGCGCGGTGCACGTCGGCGCCCTGCTCGAAGGCACGCACCAGGCCCGGGTCCTCGGACAGGTGGGCCATGATCCGCAGCTCGATCTGCGAATAGTCGGCCGCCAGCAGCTGGAAGCCCTCCGGGGCGATGAACGCACGGCGGATGCGGCGGCCATCCTCGGTGCGGATCGGGATGTTCTGCAGGTTCGGGTCTGACGAGGACAGGCGGCCGGTGGCGGCACCGGACTGGTGGTAGCTGGTATGCACCCGGCCGGTGTCCGGGTTGACCATCTCCGGCAGCTTGTCGGTGTAGGTGCTGCGCAGCTTGGCCAGGCCCCGGTAGTCCAGGATCACCCGCGGCAGCTCGTGCTGGTCGGCGATCGCCTCCAGCGCCTCTTCATTGGTGCTGGGCTGGCCCTTCGGGGTCTTCACCACCGCCGGCAGCTTCAGCTCATCGAACAGCACCGCCTGCAGCTGCTTGGGCGAATCCAGGTTGAAGCTACGGCCGGCCAGCTCGGTGGCCTTCTGCTGCGCGGCCAGCATGCGCGAGGACAGGTCCTGGCTCTGCCGGCGCAGTTCATCGGTGTCGATCCGCACGCCATTGGCTTCGATGCTCGTCAGCACCGGCACCAGCGGCATCTCGATGTCGCGGTACACGCTGTCCAGCGCCGGTTCGGCCAGCAGCTGCGGCTGCAGCGCGCGGTGCAGGCGCAGGGTGATGTCGGCGTCCTCGGCCGCATAGCGGCTGGCTTCGTCGATGCCCACCTGCGAGAACGGAATCTGCTTGGCGCCCTTGCCGGCCACATCCTCGAACTTGATGGTGTTGTAGCCCAGGTAACGCAGGGCCAGCGAATCCATGTCGTGGCGGGTGGCGGTGGAATTGAGCACGAAGCTCTCGAGCATGGTGTCGTCGTGGTAGCCCTGCACCTCCACGCCGTGGCGGCGCAGCACATGCAGGTCGTACTTGCCATGCTGGCCCAGCTTCTTCTTCGCCGGGTCCTGCAGCACCGGGCGCAGTGCGTCCAGCACCTGCTGCATCGGCAGCTGCGCCGGCGCGCCCGGGTAATCGTGGCCGACCGGAATATAGGCGGCCTTGCCCGGCTCGACCGCCAGGCTGATGCCCACCAGGCGCGCACGCATCGCGTCCAGCGCATCGGTTTCGGTATCGAAACTGATCAGGTCCGCCTGCTGCAGGCGCTCGACCCAGGCCTGCAGCTGCTCGACGGTCAGCACGGTCTCGTATTCACCCGGTGCGGCCAGCGCCGGATCCAGCGTGCCGGCGGCCGGTGCCTCGGCGCTGCCACGGGCGAAGCCAGCAGCGGTGCCACGCAGGCTTGGGGTGGCTTCGCTGGCGGCCGTCGGCGCCGGCAGCGGTGCACCCAGCTCCTTCAGCGCCTGGGTGAAGCCGTAGCGCGCATACAGCTCGGTCAGCTCCGGCACGTCCTGCTCGCGCAGGGCCAGCGTGGTCGGGCTGGCGTCCAGCTCCACGTCGGTGCGGATGGTCACCAGCTCGCGGTTCAGCGGCAGACGCTCCAGCGCGGCGCGCAGGTTCTCGCCGATCTTGCCCTTCATGGTCGGCGCGGCCGCCATCACCCCGTCCAGGTGCTGGTACTCGGCCAGCCACTTGGCGGCGGTCTTCGGCCCGCATTTCTCCACGCCCGGCACGTTGTCGACGGTGTCGCCCATCAGCGCCAGCAGGTCGATGATCTGGTCGGCGCGCACGCCGAACTTCTCCATCACTGCGGCATCGGAATCCATGCGGCTGCCGGTCATGGTGTTGACCAGTTCGATGCCCGGCCGCACCAGCTGGGCAAAGTCCTTGTCGCCGGTGGAGATGGTCACCTTCAGGTCCTGCGCCACGCCCTGCAGGGCCAGCGTGCCGATCACATCGTCGGCTTCCACGCCGGGAACACGCAGGATGCTGATGCCCAGCGCTTCGACGATGCGGCACATCGGCTCGACCTGGCTGCGCAGCTCGTCGGGCATCGGCGGGCGGTTGGCCTTGTACTGGTCATACAGGTCATCGCGGAAGGTCTTGCCCGGCGCATCGACCACGAACGCCACGTAGGCCGGACGCTCCTTCAGTGTCGAGCGCAGCATGTTGACCACGCCGAACAGCGCGCCGGTGGGTTCGCCCTGTGCATTGGACAGGGGCGGCAGCGCGTGGAACGCGCGGTACAGGTAACTGGACCCGTCGATCAGGACTAATCTGCTCATGGGTCGATTCTACGCGCCCGTGCCTGCACTGCGACGACACGGCACAGCCGCGGCGATGGGGCATAATCAAGGCTCTTTCCAGGCAAAGGCCCCCGCCGATGAAGACCCTGATGCTGGCTTCCCTGCTCCTGCTCGCTGGCTGCGCCAGCATGGGTGGCGCGGGCGCTCCCCCGGTGGACGTCAAGGGCGCGGATGTGTCCAAGCGCACCATGGACAACGGCGATGTCATCGAGGAATACCGCGTGTCCGGCCAGCTGCGCATGGTCAAAGTGACCCCGTCGCGCGGTGCCCCGTTCTATATGTACGACAAGAACGGCGATGGCCGTTTCGACAACGACAAGGACGGCGTGTCGCCGGTGTACTGGAAGCTGTACAGCTGGTGATGTGACCGGGGTCGGATCCCTGCGCTTCAGTAGATCCACGCCATACGTGGATGGGCCCCTGCCGGCCCTACAAAAGATGACGCCGGCGCGCATCCTGCGGCCGGCGTCGGGTCCCCTCCCCGGGAACGCTTGTATCAGCGGATGACCAGCACCGGCAGCGTGCTGCGTGCCAGCACTTCAGCGGTCTGGCTGCCCAGCAGCACACGGGTCACGCCACGGCGGCCATGCGAGGTCATCACGATCAGGTCGCTGTTGCGCTCGCCGGCGGTCTCGATGATGCCGTCAGCCGCATAGCGGTCCAGCACGTGCACCGGGTTGGCGGTAATGCCCTGCTCGGCCGCCTTGGCCAGCGCCGGCTGCAGCACCTTCTGCGCGCCTTCCTCGCGGTCGGCCTTGTATTCAGGGCTGTTCATGTAGCCCACGCTCCAGCCCATGGCGTCGTACATGCCGACGGCCCACGGCTCGGAAACGGTCACGATATCGACCTCGGCGTTGAGGTCCTTGGCCAGCTCCAGACCCTTGGCCAGGCCCTTGTCGGCCAGCTCGGATCCGTCGGTGGCAATCAGGATGCGCTTGTACATGGTGGGGCTCCGTGGCGGTCTGCCAGATGGGAACGACACCATTGCACACCGGATGTGCAGGCCGTGCCTTGAGCAGAATCAATCCGGCGCCGTGCAGGGGCGTGCGCACCGCCCGCTTGCACGCACCGGTCAGGCGGCGCATGCTCGGCGGGCGGCGCACTGCCGCGCCCAAGGACGACCGACATGCAGGACAACAAGCCGCCCGTCTGGAGTTCCCAGAAGTCCATCATGGTCGCCGCGATCATCGCCTTGGCGGTGCTGTTCGGCGGCTACCAGATCGGCAAGGACATGGCGCTGCGAGACAACGCCCGGCAGTCAGCCTGCCGATAACCTGCTGCCGTAGAGTCGAGCTTGCTCGACTCTACAGCGCCCCTACCTTCAGGCGATCTGCACCACGCGTGCGTTCTGGCACAGCGGGTAGCTGCCGACGAATTCAGCAATCGCATCACGCATCGCTTCGAACGATTCACCGTACATGTACAGCGCGGTCTCGGTCGGGCCCTGCCACCAGCTGCAGATCTCGCCCAGGCCGTCGATGTTCTCCGACAGCTGTTCGAACACGTGGTTGGAATCGCACTGCTCGTAGACCTCGTCCGGCAGGGTCAGGCCATCCAGGTAGATGCCCAGGCCCTCGGTCACGCCGAAGCTGCGGTCGGCCTCGCCCGCACCCTGCAGCTGCGAACCCTTCGGCGCGCCCAGCTGCTCCAGCAGGTCGATCAGCTTCGGCACGCCTGCAGCGTCCACCAGCGCCACTTCGATGTCGCCGTATTCGACCTCGCCGTCGTCGGACATCGCGGTGCCACCGCCAGTGATCCCGCCGACCTCGGCCGCCTGCAGCAACGCATCGAGCGGATCCTCGAAGAGCTCATGACGATGCTCGGGCTGCAGCTTGGCGTTCAACTTCACGGTGACTTGCAGCGTGGGGTCGGTCATGGGGGCGTTCCTGGAAGGTGTGGCTTCTATTGTAGAGCCGAGCCCATGCTCGGCTGCCCTTTGCGCACCCCTGTAGAGCCGAAGGTAGCGGCAGGAGCCGCTGCCAACGTCGCTTGCGACGGCCCGAAGGGGCCGGTCAGGACGACCGGCATAGCCATGCTCGACTGCCTTTCCGGCCGGAAACCCGCCCGCGGTGGAGTGGCTCGCGCGATAATGCGCGCCGCAAGGACACCATTCCAACAGGGGGAATACATGAAGTCGATCATTGGCCTTTCGTTGCTGCTGCTCCTCACCGGCTGCGGCATCCGCACGGAAGTGGTCCGAGTAAACGTGCCCGACATCCGGGTCAATCCCGAGCAGGGCACCACGGTCGTGGTCGCCCCCGTACGCGACAATCGTCGGTCGGAATTCCTTTCGCTTGTCCCGGCATCTGAGAGGGCCAGGAATGTGGGCGGAGAGATCCGCCAGGGCAATGGCTTCAACCTCGTACTGGAATCCACCACGGCGTCCGAAAAGACCCGCGAGATCATCATCCAGGCGCTGCGCAACATGGGCTATCGCACCGCCGACCAGTGCGATGCGCAATGCCTTCGCCTGGAAGCATCGATGAATGAGTTTGCGGTCCGGGCACCCTTCAACTTCTGGCGCGCCGCAGGGTGGGCGCAGCAGATGGTCGCGGATCTGTCCGTCGAGGTGACCACCCACGACGGAGACCGGACCCGCTCGTTCACCGCCAAGGGCCATGGCACCAACGTGTTCCAGGTGGTTTCGCCGGAAAACTGGGAGAAAGCGCTGGAGCGTGCCGTCACTGATTTCACGGCGAGCTTCAAGCAGAGCATGTCCGCGCAGGATGCGGCAGCCGCCTCCAGGGCGCAGGACTGAGGCACTGCCCTTCCTGCTTGTAGAGCCGGGCCATGCCCGGCTCCACACCACCAACGTTCAACGCAGGAACGGCGTGACCTTGCGTTTCAGCAACTCCACCAGCACCGGGCCCATGTAGTCGTAGTCGTCCGGAATATCCAGGCAGATCACCCGCTTGCCGTTCAGCCATGCCTTGTAACGGCTGGACAGCCGGTTGCGGTGGGCGCGCTCCATCACGAATACGATATCGGCCCACTGCAGCAGCTCGGGGCTGAGCACTTCCTCGGCATCGGCCAGCAGCCCGGCCGAGGCGGTCTCGATGCCTGGCCAATCGGCGAACACCTGCTCGGCCGTCGGGCTGCGCAGGCGGTTCTGGCTGCAGAGGAAGAGCACGTTGCGGGTCATGAGCGCAGCCTAATGGGGGTCGGATCCCTTTTCCAACGGAGAAGGGATCCGATCCCTGAACGGTGATCAGATCACCGTCAGGTTGGCATACGCCATCACCAGCCACTTGCTGCCGGCATCGGCAAACTCGACCTGCACGCGGGCGTGGGCACCGTTGCCTTCGTAGTCGGTCACCATGCCTTCGCCGAACTTGGGATGGGTGACCAGCGCGCCGAGCTTCAGCGGCGGCGCCTCGATCGAGGCATGGCCCATCACCCGGCTGGCGCCCATCGAGGCCGGCCGCGAGACCTGCACCTTCGGGCGCACTTCGTGCAGCAGCTCGCGCGGAATCTCGCGCAGGAAACGCGACGGCAGGCTGTAGTTGTCCTGGCCGTGGATGCGGCGCGATTCGGCGTAGCTCAGCACCAGCTTCTGGCGCGCGCGGGTGATGCCGACGTAGGCCAGGCGGCGCTCTTCTTCCAGCCGCCCGCTTTCCTCCAGCGAACGTGCGCTGGGGAACAGGCCTTCTTCCAGGCCGGCCAGGCACACCAGCGGAAACTCCAGGCCCTTGGCCGAGTGCAGGGTCATCAGCTGCACGCCTTCCTCGCCCGCCTGCGCCTGGCCCTCGCCAGCCTCCAGCGCGGCGTAGGCCAGGAATGCGACCAGCTCGTCCATGTCCTCGCCCACTTCCTCGATGTCGTCGGCGCGACGCACGAAGCGAGAGGCCACCGAGACCAGTTCGTCGAGGTTGTCGGTGCGCGATTCCGAGTCCAGCGCGTTGCGGCTTTCCTTGCTCCAGTGCTCGCGCAGCTGCGAGCGGGCCAGCACGTGGTCCACGCGCTCGGCCAGGGTCATGTGCAGGGTCTGCGCCTGCAGCTCGTTGACCAGCACCAGGAAGCCGGCCAGCGCATTGCGCGCACGTGCGGCCAGCGCGCTGCCCTGGGTGACCAGCATGGTCGCTTCCCACAGCGAAATACCCTGCGCGCGCGCCTCGCGGCGCACTTCGTCCAGCGTGCGGTCGCCGATGCCACGCGTCGGCGTGTTGACCGCGCGCTCGAACGCCGCGTCATCGTTGCGGTTGGACAGCAGGCGCAGGTAGGCCAGCGCATCCTTGATTTCGGCACGTTCGAAGAAGCGCATGCCGCCGTACACGCGGTACGGCACCTGTTCGCTTAGCAGCGCCTCTTCCAGCGCGCGCGACTGCGCGTTGCTGCGGTAGAGCACGGCCACTTCGGTATAGCTGCCACCGTCTCGCACCCACTGGCGCGCGCGCTCGACGATGTAGCGCGCCTCGTCCATCTCGTTGTACGCCGCGTACAAGTCGATCGGCTCGCCGTCGCCGCTGTCGGTCCACAGTTCCTTGCCGATGCGGTCCGGGTTGTGCGCGATGACCGCGTTGGCGGCGCCGAGGATGTTGGCGGTGGAGCGGTAGTTCTGTTCCAGGCGGATGGTCTGTGCGCCCGGGAAATCGCGCAGGAAGCCCTGCACGTTCTCGACCTTGGCACCGCGCCAGCCGTAGATGGCCTGGTCATCGTCGCCGACCACGAATACGTGGCCGGAATCGCCGGCCAGCACGCGCACAAAGGCGTACTGGATGGCGTTGGTGTCCTGGAACTCGTCCACCAGGATTTCCCGGAAGCGGGCGCGGTAGTGCGCCAGCAGGGCCGGGTTGTCGCGCAGCAGTTCGTGCGCGCGCAGCAGCAGCTCGGCGAAGTCGACCAGGCCGGCGCGGTCGCAGCGTGCCTGGTACTCGATGTAGGCCTGGCGCATGGTTTCCAGCCAGGCGTCGTGCGGCTCGGGCTGGATGTGCTGCGGGCGGCGGCCTTCGTCCTTCTGCGCGTTGATCCACCACGCGATCTGTTTGGCCGGGTACTTGCCGTCATCCAGTTCCAGCGCCTGCACCACGCGCTTGACCAGCCGCAGCTGGTCGTCCGAATCCATCACCTGGAAGCCTTCCGGCAGCTTCGCATCCTGCCAGTGCAGGCGCAGCAGGCGGTTGGCCAGGCCGTGGAAGGTGCCGATCCACATGCCACGGCTGCCATTGGGCAGCTGTGCGTCGATGCGGTGGCGCATTTCGCCGGCCGCCTTGTTGGTGAAGGTCACCGCGAAAATGCCGTGGGTCGGCACGCCATCGACTTCATGCAGCCAGGCAATGCGGTGGGTAAGTACGCGGGTCTTGCCGGAACCGGCACCGGCCAGCACCAGGTGGTGGCCGGGGGGAGCGGAGACGGCTTCGCGCTGGGCCGGGTTCAGGCCATCAAGCAGGTGGGAGACATCCATGCCCCCATTTTACGGCATCGCCGTCGCGGCTCCTGCGACCACCTGGGTTGCCAGTGCCTGCGCCTGCTGACGCAGTTCAGGCACCGCCAGGCTTTCCCACAGGCTGCCGATGCGCAGGCTGCCGAGCACGCCCAGCCGCGCCTGCGGCTGTCCACCAGCGGCACGCAGACGGTCGCCCGGCACCGTGCTGTCCAGGCCCAGCCCATGTGGACCGGGGCGCGCCATGCCGTCCGCCTGCAGCTGCTGCAGCAACGGATTGCGCAGTGCGCTGGCGCGGGTTTCCACGCCGGTGGCGTTGATCACGCCGCCAATCGTCCACTGCTGCTCATTGCCGGAGGTATCGCGGCCAGACAGCCGCAGAACATCATCTTCGCGCCAGACGCGTTGCAGGCGGGACCGGTGGATATGCAGCTGGCCGCTGTCCTGGAGGGACTGCAGCTGTTCATCGACCTCTTCGGCGATGCGGTGGCGATGCACGTCCCAATAGCGCACCACATGGCGCAGGAAACGACGCTGGTCGGCCTCGTCGAGGCTGTACCACAGCGCCTGGCCGTGTGGGCGGATGCGGTCCATCACGCCCTGCCACGGCAGGCCGTCGGCATGTGACTGGCGTGCGAACCCGCGCAACGCGCGCAGGCGCTGGCGCAGGTTCATCGGCAGCAGCGTGGCCGGGTCGAACGTGGGCAGGCCGCCATGCGCATGCGGCAACGGCAGCAGGCCATGGCGCGAGATCACATGCAGCGTGCCGGTGTGGCCGGCAGCGACCAGCGCCAGCACGGTGTCGGCCATGCTCAGGCCGGACCCGACAATGGCGACAGCCTGTTCGCCGGCCAGAGTGCGTACGCCGTCGTAGTCCCAGGCCTCGATCACATCGTCGGCAGCCAGCGCATCGGCACCGGCCACCGGCAGCGGGCGCATGCTGTTGCCGGTGGC
Organism: Stenotrophomonas sp. 62841_Sma; assembly: GCF_056482945.1. Lineage (NCBI taxonomy): Bacteria > Pseudomonadati > Pseudomonadota > Gammaproteobacteria > Lysobacterales > Lysobacteraceae > Stenotrophomonas > Stenotrophomonas sp. 62841_Sma. The sequence goes on from NZ_CM151224.1 coordinate 4,714,317, forward strand.
GAGCACCGCCTGCGCGGCGTGCAGCGTGTAGCCATCGCCGAGCGTCAGCTGGTAGCCGTGGTCATCCGGCTGCAGGCCCAGTACCGGCTGCGCGATCACCTGCAGCTGCGCCGGGCTGGCTGCGGCAGCGTCCTGCAGGCGCTGCTGCAGGTAGGCCGCGAAGTAGTGGCGGCACACGTAACGCTCGCCCAGCACCTCGCGCGCCTCGCCCGGGTAGGCGTTGGCGGCCATCAGGTAGTCGAGGAAATCGCCGGGCTGGTCGGCAAACGCACTCATCTTCGCCGCCGGCACGTTCAGCAGATGCTCCGGCCACGGCGTGGCATAGGCGATGCCCTGCGCCAGCTGCGAGGCGGGTTCGAAAATGGCCAGCGCCAGCGGCGCCTTGGCCTGGCGCAGTACCTGGATCGCCACCAGCACCCCGGCCGCACCACCACCGATGATTGCCAGGTCCAGTTCGCCATTACGCGGTGAATCAGTCATGTGCCGATTGTAGGCCATCGGCGATGACAGGCCGGATTGCCGAAGCGGGCGGCCGGCATTGCCTTACATCAACGCATCGGCCAGCCGTGCGATGCCTTCGCGGCTGCGCCGCCACGTGGGGCGGCTGCGCCACTGCTGCAGGTCCAGCTGCCGCGACTCACGCAGATAGCCATCCTCGATCTCGCACAACTGCTGCACCAGCGCGCGGTCGTAGCAGATCAGGCCGATCTCGGCATTCAGCGCGAACGAGCGGATATCCATGTTGATCGAGCCGAGCACGGCGATGTCCTCGTCCACGCTCATGTGCTTGGCGTGCAGGAACTGCGGTTCGTACAGGGCGATGCGCACGCCACAGCGCAGCAGTTCGTCGTAGTACGCCTCCTGCGCCCACGAGGTCAGCCGCTGGTTGTTGCTGGCCGACAGGATCAGCTGCACCTGCACGCCGGACAACGCCGCAATGCGCAGCGCGCTCAACGTGGCTTCGTCCGGCACGAAGTACGGCGTGACCATCACCAGCCGCCGCCGCGCCAGGTGGATCAGTGCCGCGACCGCATCACGCGCGTTGCTGTACGGGTAGGCCGGGCCGCTGGGCAGCAGCTGGGTGGCGATGTCGTCGCTGCATTCGGGCACATCGGCGATCACGTCCAGGCGCTGGCCGGTCTCCATGTACCAGTCGCTGGCGAACACCGCTTCCAGATGCGCCACCGCCGGGCCACGCACGCGCGCCACCAGTTCGCGGTTCGGGTGGCCGGGCACGAACTGCGGGCCCGCCAGGTTCTGCGAACCGACATAGGCCACTTCGTTGTCGATCACCGCGATCTTGCGGTGGTTGCGCAGGTCCATGCGCCCGCTGCGGCGCCAGCGCAGGCCACCGGGCAGCATCGCGCGCACTTCGATGTCACGCGCTTCCAGGCGCTTGCGATAGGCGCGCAGGCCACGCTTGGCACCCACTGCGTCGAGCAGCACGCGGCATTGCACACCACGCGCCGCTGCGCGCTGCAGCGCCTCGACCACCGCCTCGCCCACCGCGTCATCGAACATCAGGTAGTACAGCAGGTGCACGCGGTCTTCAGCCTGGTCGATGTCGGCGATCAGCGTGTGCAGCGACTCGTCGTAGTCGGTCAGCAGATCGACGGCGTTGCCGTGCACCGGCATGAAATCGCCCTGGCGCTGCACCAGCGGCACGATCTCGGCGCAGGCAGTGTCAGGCTGCGGGGTCCAGCGCAGGCGATGCTGCAGCGCCTGTTCCTCGCGGATGACCTGCGAGGCCTCGGCCTGGCGGCGGATGCGCTCGCGCGACAGCCACGGGTGGCCGAACAGCAGGTACAGCGGCAGGCCCAGCAGCGGCACGAAGCCGACCAGCAGCAGCCAGCTGCGCGCCGCCCCCGGCGTGGTGCGGGTGGGGATCCAGCACAGCGCGACCAGCCGGATCAGCCAGTCGATCAGCAGCAGGTAGGAACCCAGCAACCACTCGAACAGCATCGCGTCGCCCGTCGGGAGGTGATGGGCCATTCTGCCCAGCGGGGTGTGTAGAGTCGAGCCGCGCTCGACTGCTTTGAAGCCGTGTGCCAACCAAGGTTGGCACCTACCGGGGGTGGGGACGGCGTGCCAACCAAGGTTGGCACCTACCCGGTGAAGGGACAGCGTGTCGACCAAGGTCGACACCTACCGGGGGCGGGACAAGTTGCCAACCAAGGTTGGCACCCACCATCTGGATGCCAGGCATGAAAAAACCCGCCACAAGGGCGGGTTTCTTCGCGGGGATCAGCAATCCTTGCGGATTACTTGATCTTGCCTTCCTTGTACGGGACGTGCTTGCGCACGACCGGATCGTACTTGGAGAATTCCATCTTCCCCGGGGTGTTCTTCTTGTTCTTGTCGGTCGTGTAGAAGTGACCGGTACCAGCGGTCGAAATCATACGGACCTTATCGCGCTTGCCTGCCATGATCGTCTACTCCTCAGACCTTTTCGCCGCGCGCACGCAGCTCAGCCAGAACGGAATCGATACCGTTCTTGTCGATGGTGCGCAGTGCATGCGCGGAAACACGAAGCTTCACCCAGCGGTTTTCGCTGGCAACCCAGAAGCGGCGCTCGTGCAGATTCGGCAGGAAACGACGACGGGTCTTGTTGTTGGCGTGCGAGACGTTGTTACCCGTCTGCACTCGCTTGCCGGAAACCTGGCATACGCGGGACATTGCGCACCTCGATAGTAAGTTGTGTCAGCCCGTAGCCCGGGAGACGGCGGCCTCGATGGTTGCCCACCACACGTCAAGAGAATCAAAGGGTTACGCTGGCGTTGGGCGGCCGGGGACGTGCTCCCGGGGGCGCCGCCCGGTAGAAAACCGGACACAGCGAGCCGCGCATTATGCACGGGTTCAAGCACTTGCGCAAGTTACCCACAGGCCGGGACTGAACCGGGAGGGCCGGGAGCCCACCAACCGGCATACTGGCCCGGTTCACTGCGGAGCTTTCCATGCGGCTGCTGGCCCTGACCTACGGAACCGAAGGCGATACGCGTCCGCTGGCCATGCTCTGCCATGGGCTGATTGGCGCAGGCCACGAGGTGACACTGCTGGCCGATGGCGGCACGCTGGGCAGCGCGCAGGCGCTGAATGTGCCCCATGCGTCCCTGGAAGGTGACATCCATGACGAAGTGGTCGCGCTGGTCTCGCGTGGCAACGGTGTTGCCGCCGCCAGTAGCGGACTGGCACGGATGGCGCTGCAGCATGTCACTGGCTGGATGCGGCAGGCGGACGCGGCGGCCGAGGGTTGCGACGCGATTCTGACAGGTGGGCTGGCGGCCTTTGTCGGCATGAATGTGGGCGAACGCCGGGGTCTGCCGGTGATCGGGACCGGCATGATTCCACTGACCCCGACGCGTGCCTTCCGCTCCCCGTTCCTGCCGCCGGGACGCTCGCCGGGCTGGTTGAACCGGGCCAGCTATGGGCTGGTCAACGGCCTGATCTGGCGCCAGTTCCGCCAGCCGATCAACGAGGTCCGCAAGCAGCTGGGGCAATCGCCGCGCCGCTCGCTGTGGTCCGGCCTGCCGATGCTCTATGGCATCTCGCCGCAGCTGCTGCCGCCACCGACGGACTGGCCGGCCGACCACATCGTCTGTGGCCAATGGCGGTTTCCTGATGCGCCCTGGACGCCGCCGGCCGATCTGCAGGCCTTCCTCGACGCCGGACCGCCGCCGGTCTATCTGGGCTTCGGCAGCATGACCGGCTTTGATCGCGAACGCGTGTTGCCGGCCCTGCTGCAGGCGTTGGCACCGCGCCGTGTCCTGCTGTTTCCCGGCTGGGTGGGACTGCCTGCGATGCGCTTGCCCGATTCTGTCTTCGTCCTGGGCCCGACCCCACACGAAGCGCTGTTCCCGCGTTGCGCATTCGCCATCCACCACGGTGGCAGCGGCACCACGCATTCGGCCTGCCGCGCCGGCATTCCTTCACTGGTGATGCCGTTCGCCGCAGATCAGTTCTTCTGGGCCGATCGCCTGTATCGGTTGGGCGTAGCACCGGCACCGTTGTCACCGAAGCGACTGGATGCAGCAGCGCTGGCAGCAGCCATCACCTTCGCTGCAACCGAAGCAACACGCGCACGCGCGGCGGCCTTGGGCGTGGCGATGAGCAGTGAGGACGGGGTGGCATGTGGCGTGGCAATGATCGAGCGCTGGTTGCGGCCGATGTAACGGCGACCAGGCCTCAGCGCAGATGCGGAATCACCTGGGCCAGTAGATGGGCATCCTTCAACGCGCCGTGCAGGCCGCGCTGGCTGGGAATGCGCAGGCGCTGCAACACATCGTCCAGTTTATTGCCCTGGCCTGGCCAGCGCCCGCGCGCCAGCTTCAGGCTGCAGGTGATGCGGCAATGCTGGGCCAGCGTGCCGGGGATGCCAGCCAGGCGCAGCTCGTTGTCCAGGAAACCCACGTCGAAGGTGGCGTTGTGCGCGACCATCTCGCTGCCACGCAGGAAGTCGAGCAGTTCGGCAGCCTTGCTGGAGAACAGCGGCTTGCCTACCAGCATCGCGTCGCTGATGCCGTGCACGCGCTGCGCGCCCCAGTCCACCTTGCGCTGCGGCTGCAGGTAGGTGTGGAACTGGCGGCCGGTGAGCTGGCCATCGATCAGTTCGACGGCACCGATTTCGATCACCCGGTGCCCCAGGCGGTGGGAGATGCCGGTGGTTTCGGTATCCAGTGCGACGATGCGGCTCATCAGGGTGTGCGTTCTCCAGTACGTGCAGCCGGATTTTCGCACGCGACCGATGCACTCACCCCAACGCTTCCACCACCCAATCAATGAACACCCGCAGCCGCTGGCTCATGTGCCGGTTGGGCGGGAACATCACATGCATCGGCATCGGTGGCAGCTGCCAGTCCCGCAGCAGCGGCAGCAGCTCACCACGCGCCACGTGCGGTTCGGCCATGTAGCTGGGCAGCGCCACCACGCCGAGCCCCGCCAACGCAGCCGCCAGATAGGCGTTGCCGTCGTCGAAGCCGACCGTATAGCGGCCCTGCACCTCGACGCGCTCATCGCCACGCTGTGCAGTGAACACGCGGGCGCGGCCACTGCGCGGGCTGAGGAAACCGACCATGTGGTGATCGGGCCCTTCCAGCGCGCGCGGGTCGGTCGGCACGCCGAAGCGCCGCAGGTAGCCCGGGCTGGCGTGGAAGCCGATCGGCAGCGCGCCGAGCGGCCGCGCCACCAGTGCCGGGTCGGCGGGGGTGCCACCACGGATCACGCAATCGACGTTGTCGGCGATGACATCCACCTCGCGGTCACTCACGCCGATGTCCAGCTGGATCTCCGGGTAGCGCGCCTGGAAATCCGGCAGCGCCGGTACCAGCCGCAAGCGCGCGTACGGCCCGGGCACATCCACGCGCAGGCGTCCGCGCGGTTGGGTGGCCGCGTCGCCCAGCCCGCCCTCCACCTCTTCCAGCTCGGCCAGCAGGCGGGCGATGCGCGGGTAATAGGCCGCGCCATCGGCGGTGACGCTGACCCGGCGCGTGGTGCGGTTGAGCAACCGCAGCCGCAGGTGCGCCTCCAGCTGCTGCACCAGCTGGGTGACCGTGGTGCGGCTGACCTGCAGGGTGTGCGCGGCGCGGGTAAAGCTGCCGGTCTCCACTACCCGGGCAAAGGCCCGCATCGCCTCGAAACGGTCCATGGCTGGCCATGATTGTTTGGAATTGGCAATCAATCTAGGCCGATCATCGCGGTTTATCCAGACAGCGCTGGCGCGGAGGATGGGCGTTCTCTCCCACGGGATCTTCCCATGTCACAGCGTGATGTCGTTTTCCCCGCCAGCCGCCAGACCCTGTACGAGCGCAACCGCTACTCGCCAGCGATCCGATCCAACGGCTTCCTGTTCGTTTCCGGCCAGGTCGGCAGCCGCGAGGATGGTTCGCCTGAGCCGGACTTCGAAGCGCAGGTGCGCCGCGCCTTCGAAAATCTCAATGCGGTACTGGCTGCCGCCGGCTGCAGCTTCGATGACGTGGTCGACGTGACCGTGTTCCTGGTCGACCCCGAGAAGAACTTTGAGAAGGCCTGGGCGATCGTGCCCGAGTACTGGGGCGAGGCGCCGCACCCGACCCTGACCGGCATCGGCGTGACCTGGCTGTACGGGTTCCAGTTCGAGATCAAGGTGATCGCGAAGCTGCCTGCAGACCGGTAGTGCCGGCCGCTGGCCGGCGATGGCAGGCGATTGCCTGCGCTCGTGAGGTTGCCGGCCAGCGGCCGGCACTACCCAGACGAAGGGCACTGCCCCCGCGCGGCCATCATTCCGCAGCAAATTCCAGTGTCCGACGCCAACGCAATGGCTTGGTCGCACGCGCCGGGTCAGGGCCGAACTGGCTCAACCAGCCAGCGGCCATTGCACGGGCACGCAAGCGTTCGCCAACGCCTTCGGCGACTTCCACTTCAACGCGGGTTACCTTGCCTTCGGCATCCACGTCCAGCACCCAGACCAGCTTGCCCACCCATTCGGCCGCCGGGACGGACGGGTCGTAGTTCGGGCGGCCAGCAACGTAGGGGCCGTCGTGCCCTAGATACAGCGGAGACTCCTCCAAGCGGTGATCGACACGAACGGCGGCTTTGCCGGTCCGGCCGTCGCCAAGAACGGCATCCACCGTCCACGTGCCGGCCGTCCCCGCAGTGCCAAGGTCCGCTGGGAAACAGGTCTTGCGGCCACGGAAACCGTCATGCCGGACCTGCGAGATGCGAACGCCATTGGCGTCGCGAATGGTGAGTTCCAATCCGCCCACATCGGCGTCTTCTCCACCGGCGGCAACGCAGATGCGGTGGTCGTGCAGTCCATCGGCAACGAACTGGTAGGCCACTGATCGCGCGATGGCGTCCGCGGGTGTCGGCGACCACAGTAACTCGACGTAGACGTCATCCGAAGCCTGGACAGCGGGGCTGACCAACACCATCAGCAGCCCAACAGCAGCGACGCGTGCGTTCATCGTTCCCTCCCTGGTGACGAATCCCGATCGTCACCGAAGGCGTTGCAAGGTGCAATGGACCGCCCGTGCAAGGGCAATCCGCAGTGCAGGACGCCACCTGAACGGGAGGTTCCGACGAATTCCCGAGGTGGCCATTGATATTGTATCCGGCGAAAACCGCTTGCTAGCCTCCCCTCCATGCGCCGGATCACCCGCCAACTGCGTACGTACCTGATGATGCTGCTGATGGCGGCATTCGTGGTCGTGCCGGTGGCCGACGCACTGGTGTGTGCGGTGGAACCGCATGCCAGCAGCGCCCATGTCGAATCCCTCGCGGACGACGCAGGCGGTGACAGCGACAGCGACAGCAAGCACACGGGTGCCTGCACGCATAACCACTGCCACCACTCCACGCTGAGCCTGCCGGCGAACGATTTCGCCGCCTTCGGTACGCCGCTGCCGGCGCGCTGGATGAATACCGGCGACGTGGCGACCTATGCGGTCGCCCAGGATGAATTGACGCGTCCCCCCCGGGCGTGAGTTGAGCGCGTCCCGCAATCGCGGGCTCCCGTTTCACTCACAACCGGAATCCCCCTATGTCGATCCTGACACCTCGGTCGCCGCGCGCGGCCGGGCTGGTCGTCGCCGTGTTGCTGGGCCTGGCCCCGGCGGCATCGGTGATGGCGCAAGCCGCCCCCTCCTACGACACCCTGCTTGAACGCCTGGACCAGCTGCCCGGTACCCGTGTGGGTACAGCACTGGCCGAGGCCGCCGATGCGCGTGCCGACCAGGCCCGTGCGTTGCCCAATCCTTCCCTCTCCTACTCCGCCGAAAACGCCTGGGGCACCGGCTCCTATGGCGGCATGGGCAAGGCCGATACCGTGCTCACCCTGTCCCAGCCGCTGGAGGTCTGGGGCCAGCGTGGCGCGCGTGTCCGTGCCGCCCGCGCCGAGGCACAGGCCGCCAACCTGCGTGGTGCCCAAAGCCGCAGCGACGTGGCCAGCCAGCTGGCGGTGGTCTACGCACAGGCGGAAAGCGCACTGCGCCGCTACACCCTGGCCGAAGAAGCACTGACCCTCACCCGCGATGACGCCAACGCCGTCAACGCGATGGTCAAGCAGGGCCGCGAACCGCAGCTGCGCGCGGTGCAGGCGCAGAGCGAAGTGGCCAATGCCAGCGCCGCGCTGGATGAGGCTCAGGCCTTCCGCGATGCCGCGCTGGCACGCCTGGCCGGCACGGCACTGCTGGACGCGCCGGTGCAGTCGATCGACAACAGCCTGCTCGACCGCGCCCCGCCGTTGCCACGTGGTGCCACCGATACCGCATTGGCGGTGCGCATCGCCGAAGCCGAAGCCGATGCGGCGGGCAAGCTGGTCGACGTGGAGCGCAAGCGCGCCCTGCCCGACCTCAGTGTCACCGCCGCACAGACCCGCTTCCGCGAAGGCGGCGAGCGTGCCTACAACCTCGGGGTCAGCCTCAGCATCCCGCTGTTCGACCGCAACCGCGGGGGCATCCGCGCCGCCAATGCCGACCAGCGCGCGGCCGAGGCCCGCCTGGACCAGCAGCGCCGCGACAGCGAGGCGGCACGTCTCTCCGCCGTAGCCGGACTGAAAGCCGCCGGAAGCCGGACCCGCGCCGCCGACGAAAGCGTGGTCGCCGCCGAAGAGGCGTATCGCCTGGCCCGCGTCGGCTTCGACGCCGGACGTATCTCGCAGCTGGAACTGCGCAGCACGCGCAGCGCCCTCATCGCCGCCCGCGGCACCGCCGTGGATGCGCGCCTGTCGCGCGTCGGCGCCGAAATCGATCTTGCCCGCCTTGAGGGGCGCGCACCTTTTGTGGAGGCCAAATGACTCTCTCCCGTACTTTCCCGCTGATCGGCGGCGTGCTGCTGACCATGCTGCTGGCCGGCTGCGCTGGCAACGCGCAGACGCCTGCCAATGAAGACCCCGCTGCGGCCAAGGCCGGCACCGACGATGGCCACGGCCATGCCGCCGACAGCAAGGAGGCCAAGGCGGAAACCGCGAAAGCCCCCGCCGACGCCGATGAAGGCGTGGTGCAGCTGACCCAGGAACAGATCAAGGCCTCCGGTATCGAAGTGGTCGCGATCGGTCGCGGTGGCGGTGGCTCGACCCGGCTGTCCGGCAGGGTCGAGCCCACCGTGGGCGCCCGCGCTTCGGTTGCCTCCACGGTGACCGGCCGCGTCGAGCGCGTGCTGGTCGCGCCGGGCACGGCGGTGAAGCAGAACCAGGCACTGGCCATCGTGGTCAGTGGCGAGGCCGCGGTGTTCCGCGCCAATGCGCTGGCCGCCTCGGCCGAAGCAGAAGCCGCGCGCCTGGCCTATGGCCGCGACAAGGCGCTGGTCGACCAGGGCGTGGTCGCCCGCCAGGAAATGGAAACCTCGCGCGCACGTTCGCTGGCGGCACAGGCCCAGGCCGCCGCCGCGCAGGCTCAAGCCGCCGCCAACGGTTCGCCGGACAGCAGCGGTCGCGTGCGCATCACCAGCCCGGTAGCCGGCATCGTCGGCAACGTGCAGGTCACCCCGGGTGGCGTGGTCGCCGCCGGCAGCGCGGTGGCCGACGTCGCCGACCCGACGATGAACGAGCTGGTGTTCACCGCACCGCCGGCGCTGGCCGCGCAGGTCACGCCGGGCATGAAGCTGGAAGTGAGCGTGCCGGGTGGCAGCTTCACCGCCACCGTCACCGGGTCGGCCGCCGATGTCCGCCAGCAGGGCGGCGTCGCGGTGATCCGTGCCACGCCGGTGGATGCCGCGCTGCCGCCGGCCGGTTCGCCGGTATCGGCGGTGGTCGTCACCGAAGGCCAGGATGGCTCGCTCAGCGTGCCCGCCGATGCGGTGCAGAACGTCGATGGCAGCAGCGCGGTGTTCGTCGCCGTCGAAGGCGGCTTCAAGGCGCAGCCGGTGCTGGCTGGCCGTCGTGCTGGTGACCGTATCGAGATCCTCGGTGGGCTGACCGGCAACGAGCGCATCGTCGGTGCCAACGCCTTCCTGCTCAAGGCCGAGCTGGCCAAGGGCGAAGCCGAGCACGGCCACTGAGGAGGCGACCATGTTCAAGCTGATCATTGAAACAGCGGTTCGGCACCGCTGGCTGGTGGTGTTCATGGCGGCGCTGATCGCTGCCGTGGGCCTGTTCCAGCTGGGCAAGCTGCCGATCGACGCGGTGCCGGACATCACCAACCGCCAGGTGCAGATCAACACGGTGGCACCGGCGCTGACGCCGGAACAGATCGAACGGCAGGTGACCTACCCGCTGGAAACCGCGCTGGCCGGCATTCCCGGCCTGACCACCACGCGTTCGTTGTCGCGCAATGGCTTCTCGCAGGTCACCGCGATCTTCACCGATGCCACCGACATCTACTTCGCCCGCCAGCAGGTAGCCGAACGCATGCGCGAAGCATCGGAAGACCTGCCCGACGGTGCCTCGCCAATGCTGTCGCCGGTCACCACAGGCCTCGGCGAAGTGCTGATGTGGACGGTGGACTTCACGGCGTTCGATCCAGCCAAGCTGGCCAAGCCGGGTGAAGCCGGCTGGCAGGCCGGTGAGGTCTACCGCACGCCCGAAGGCAACCTGCTTCGCACGCCGGAAGAACGTGCCACCTACCTGCGCACCGTGCAGGACTGGATCATCGCGCCGCAGATGCGTTCCAGCCCGGGGCTGGCCGGCGTCGATACGGTCGGCGGCTACGTCAAGGAATACGGCGTGCATCCGGACAGCGCCAAGCTGGCCGCGCACGGCCTCGGCCTGTCCGACCTGGTCACTGCCCTGCAGCGTTCCAACGTGCAGGCCGGTGCCGGTTTCGTGCAGCGTGCCGGCGAGGGCCTGGTGGTACGTGCTGACGGCCTGGCGCTGACCACCGAAGATCTGGCGCAGGCCCCGGTGGCCACCCGCAATGGCGTGGTGGTGCGCGTGGCCGATGTGGCCGACGTCGACCTGAGCCGCGCACCGCGCCTGGGTGCGGCCAGCCGCAACGGCCACGAAGCCGTGCTGGGTACCGCGCTGATGATCGCCGGCGGCAACAGCCGCACCGTGGCGCAGGCAGCTGCGGCGCGCCTGGAACAGGTGAACAAATCGCTGCCGGCCGACATCGTGGCGGCACCGGTGCTGGACCGCAGCGTGCTGGTCAATTCCACCATCAAGACCGTGGCCAAGAACCTCACCGAGGGCGCGCTGCTGGTGGTGGTGGTGCTGTTCCTGCTGCTGGGCAACCTGCGTGCAGCGACGATCACCGCGCTGGTGATTCCGCTGTCGTTCCTGTTCGCGGTGATCGGCATGAACCGCTTCGGCATCAGCGGCAACCTGATGAGCCTGGGTGCGCTGGACTTCGGCATCCTGGTGGACGGTGCGGTGATCGTGATCGAATCGACGCTGCTGATGCTGGGCCAGCGCCGCGCCGAACTGGGCCGTGCATTGACCGCGATGGAACGCCTGCGCGTGGCCGCTGATTCGGCGCGCAAAATGGCACGCCCGGCGGCCTTCGGGCAGCTGATCATCCTGCTGGTGTTCGCGCCGATCCTTACCCTGGAAGGCGTGGAGGGCAAGACGTTCCACCCGATGGCGGCCACGTTCATGCTGGCCCTGGTCGGTGCCTTCATATTCTCCTTCACCTTCGTGCCGGCGATGGCCGCACTGCTGGTGCGCGAGCCCAAGGTGAAGGACGGCGATACACATGCTGACGATGGCGAGCACGAAACCAAGCTGATCCGCGTGCTGCGTGCGCGCATCGAACCAGTGGTGCGCAAAGCCGTGGCGCATCCGCGCACGGTGCTGGCCGGTGCGGTGATGATGGTGGTGGTGGGCATCGGTTCGTTCTCGCTGCTGGGCCGCGAGTTCATGCCGACGCTGGACGAAGGCAACGTGGCGATGCAGGCCCTGCGCGTGCCGTCGACGTCGCTGGAGCAGTCGCTGGCGATGCAGCTGGCGCTGGAAAAGGCGATTGCCAAACAGCCGGAAGTGGAAACCGTGTTCTCGCGCACCGGTACCGCCGAGGCAGCAATCGACCCGATGCCGACCAACATTTCCGACAGCGTGATCGTGCTCAAGCCGCGCAAGGACTGGCCGGATCCGAAGCTGGGCAAGGATGCACTGGTGGCACGCTTCGAGAAGCTGGCCGGGCAGCAGCTGGGCAACAGCTTCGAGTTCAGCCAGCCGATCGAACTGCGCTTCAACGAGCTGATTTCCGGCGTGCGTACCGATCTGGCGGTGATGATCTTCGGCGATGACTTCAGCCAGCTGCAGAAGGTGGCCGACCAGGTGGCGTTGAAGCTGCGTGCGGTGAACGGTGCGGCCGACGTGCGGGTGGAGCAGATCTCCGGCCTGCCCACGCTCAACGTGGCCATCGATCACGTGGCGGCGGCGCAGTACGGCCTGACCGCGGCGGATGTGAGTGACGCGCTGGCCACCGGCATCGGTGGTACCGCCGCCGGCAAGATCTTCGAAGGCGACCGTCGCTTCAACGTGGTGGTGCGCCTGGACGATGCCTCGCGCAATGATCCGGACCAGCTGGCTTCGCTGCCGATCGCCACGCCTGCGGGCCTGGTGATTCCGCTGTCGTCGGTCGCGCGCATCACGGTCAGCGAAGGACCGAACCAGATCAGCCGCAACAACGGCAGCCGCCGCGTGGTGGTGCAGGCCAACGTGCGTGGCCGCGATCTGGGCGGCTTCGTCGGCGAGGCACAGGCGGCGGTGGCTGATGTTGCATTGCCGCCAGGCGCCTACCTGACCTGGGGTGGCCAGTTCGAGAACCTGCAGCGTGCGGAGAAGCGGCTGGCGACGGTGGTGCCGGTAGTGTTCCTGCTGATCGGCAGCCTGCTGTTCATGGCGCTGCGCAGCGGCAAGGAAGCCATTCTGGTGTTCAGCTGCGTGCCGTTGGCGCTGGTCGGCGGCATTCTCGCGCTGCTGCTGCGTGGCATGCCGTTCTCGGTGTCGGCGGCGGTCGGCTTCATCGCCGTCTCCGGCGTGGCCACCTTGAACGGCCTGGTGCTGATGCAGGCGATCCGCGAGCGCCTGGATGCCGGTGACCTGCCGCTGCAGGCGGCGATCAACGGTGCATCGAGCCGCATCCGCGCGGTGCTGACCACGGCGCTGGTGGCGATCGTCGGCTTCATTCCGATGGCGATCGCCAGCGGTTCCGGTGCGGAAGTGCAGAAGCCGCTGGCTACGGTGGTGATCGGCGGGTTGATCACCGCCACCGTGCTGACCTTGCTGGTGCTGCCGACCTTCGCTGCGCGGGTGGCCAAGCCAAGGGCGGTGGGCTGAAAGACCACGGGGTCGGATCCTGCGATCCGACCCCGTTTTCCGATCCCTGGTAGTGCCGGCCGCTGGCCGGCAATGTCGAACGTTTGCGGTGCATGCGGGTTGCCGGCCAGCGGCCGGCACTACCCTTGCACTGTCAGGCCTTCTTGCGTTCGGCGATGTAGGCCTGGATCTGCTGTTCCAGCACCGGCAGGGGCACCGAGCCCTGCTTGAGCAGGGTGTCGTGGAAGCCCTTGATGTCGAACTTGTCGCCCAGCTCCTTCTCTGCCTGCGCACGCAGGCGCACGATGGCGATCTCCCCCAGCTTGTAGCTCAGGGCCTGGCCCGGCCAGGAAATGTAGCGGTCCACTTCGGTGGTCACTTCATGCTCGCTCAGCGCGGTGTGGTCACGCAGGTAGGCCAAGGCCTGCTCGCGGCTCCAGCCCTTGCTGTGCACGCCGGTGTCGATCACCAGGCGCGTGGCGCGCCACATCTCGTAGGTCAGGCGGCCGAAATCCTCATACGGGGTTTCGTAGATGCCCATTTCCACGCCCAGCTTCTCGCAGTACAGCGCCCAGCCTTCGCCATAAGCGGAAATATAGGCGTTGCGGCGGAACTCGGGCAGGTTCTTCTGCTCGGCGGCAATGGCACCCTGCAGCGCGTGGCCCGGATCGGATTCATGCAGGGTCAGCGCCGGCAGGTTGTACAGCGGGCGCGACGGCAGGTTGTAGGTGTTGAGCCAGTAGGTGCCCATGCCACCGCGGCCGGCGGTCCAGAACGGCGCGATGTCCGGCGGCACCGGCACGATGGTGAAGCGCGCGCGCGGCAAGGTCATGTACTTGCCCAACTGACCGTCTGCCCGCTTGGAGATCCATGCGGCGCGCGACAGCAGCTCTTCCGGGGTCTTGGCATAGAACTGCGGATCGGTGCGCAGGAAGGTCAGGAATTCGGCGAAGCTGCCCTTGAACTTCACCTGCTTGATGATGTCGTTCATTTCCTTCTGGATGCGTGCAACTTCATCCAGACCGATGCGGTGGATCTCGTCCGGCGACAGGTCCAGCGTGGTGTATTCGTGGATCTGCTGCTTGTAGTACGCCTTGCCGCCCGGCATCGCTTCGGCGGCCAGGGTGGTGCGCGCCTGCGGCACGTACTCGTTGACGAAGAAGGTGCGCAGCTGCTGGAACGCCGGCACCACCTTGCCACTGATTGCTTCGCGCGCCTGCGCCTGCAGCTTGGCCTGCTCTGCGGCCGGAATGCTGTTGGGCAGCTTCTTGAACGGCGCGTACAGCGGCGACTCGGCGGGATCCATCAGCTCGGCGACGGTGGCGATGGACACTTCGCGGCCATCGAGCACCGCGCGCGGCACGCTGAAACCTCGCTTCAGGCCGGCGCGCATGTTTTCGGTCTGCTGGCCGAAGTAACGCGGTACATCGTTCAGGCGTGCGATGTAGTTCTGGTAGTCCTGCACGGTCTTCATCTCGCGCCGGGCCATGAAGGACAGGTTGGACCAGAACGAGGAGTCGGCGTTGAACGGCATCTCGTAGCCACGCAGGCGCACTTCTTCGGCCAGGTTGAACACCTGGTCACGGTAGATCGCGTAGTTGACCTGGTTGTCGGGCGACAGGGTCTTCGGGTCGATCTTCTTCAGCGCGGCCAGGGTCTCGTCCCACACCTTCAGGCGTGCCTGCTGCGCGGCCGGGCCGACGTCGGGCATGCGGGTGGCGTTGGCTGGCGCGTCCTCGTCCTCGCTGGCCTCGCCGCCGCCCTCCTGGCGCCACTTCCATTCCTTCTCGTACAGCGCGCGGAAGGCGGCATCGGCGGGCGATTCGGTGGCCACGCTGGCCGGCGCGGCGGCGGCGGGCGGTGCGGCCAGGGCTACGGCAGGGGCGGACAGGGCGATCAGCAGGGCAACGGCAAGACGGGTTTTCACGAGCACAGGTTCCCGGGAAGGCAGACCCCGATGATGGCACCGCCCACGGCCCGTGGCATGGGACGAAGGTCCTGCCTGCGCAGCAGACCGGGGCCCCGGTAGCGGCCAACCTTGGTTGGCCCCCCAAACCCAGCGCCGACCAAGGTCGGCATCTACCGTAGCGTGGCAGACCGGGGCTCCGGTAGCGGCCAACCTTGGTTGGCCCCCAAACCCAGCGCCGACCAAGGTCGGCAGCTACCGGATGAGGCCCCGAAGACCTAGTGGCTGGCCTTGTCCCGCTTCCATCCGCGGTGCTTGATGTCCAGCTGCAGGCTGTACAGCGCGGTGAATGCCGGGAACAGGTTCTGCAGCACGCCTACCGAGTCCTGCTTGGCCGAGAACAGGAAGTAGCTCAGCGTCATCAGGCTGCCGACCACGCTCATGTACCAGAACAGGCGTGGGATCACCGGCTTGCCCGCACGCTTGGAGGCGATGAACTGAACCAGCCAGCGGCCCCCGAACATCAGCGCGCCGGTATAGCCGATCAGCTTCCAGCCGGTCACATGCAGGCCGGTCCAGTACAGCCAGGTGAGCGGCTGGTCGAGCCAATGCAGCTCCAGATCCATCAACGCTCCTCCACCGCGGTGCGCTTGCTGCGGGTGATCAGCCAGGCCACGCCACGCAGGTCACGGATGCCAACCAGGGCGCGGCCGAGGTTGTTGTACTTGGAGACACCGGCGGTACGGTGGCGGTGGTTGACCGGCACGCTGGTGGTCTTCCAGCCGGCGCGCTGCATCAGCGCCGGCAGGTAGCGGTGCATGTGGTCGAAATACGGCAGGTCGAGGAACGCGCTGCGCTCGAACAGCTTGATGCCGCAGCCGGTATCGGGCGTATCGTCGCGCAGCATGCGTGCACGGATGGCGTTGGCCCACTTGCTGGCCCAGCGCTTGCTGCCGCTGTCCTGGCGGTTGACGCGCCAGCCGGCAAACAGCTTCACCTGCGCCTCGGCCGCATCGCGCGCCGCCAGCAGCTTGGGAATGTCCGCCGGATCGTTCTGGCCATCGCCATCCAGGGTGGCGATCCACGGTGCACGCGCGTGCTTGACGCCGGTGCGCACGGCGGTGCTCTGCCCGCTCTGGTTCACATGGTGCAGCACGCGCAGTTCCGGGGTGGTCGCCTTCAGGCCCTGCAGCACCGCCAGGGTGTCATCGCGCGAGTGATCGTCGATGTAGACGATCTCGAACGGAAGCCGCCCACGCAGCGCGGCGGTGATTTCGGCAACCAGCGGGGCGACATTGTCGCGTTCGTTGAACACCGGGACGACAACGGAAAGCTCGGGTTGGCTCATAAGGCACTCGGCCAAAGGGGGACAAAGACCGCGCATTCTCCGAAGCCGAGGTTATCCGAAGATGAATCCGGCTGTGTGAGGATCCCTCCTCAGGCGCGGTCGCCAAAATACTCGCGGCACCACTGCACGACGGGGGGCAACCCTGCTTCGATCGGGGTCACCGCGTCGAAGCCGAATGCGTCATGGGCGCGCCGGGTATCGGCCATCGTGCGCACCATGTCGCCCGGCTGCATCGGCTTGTAGACCTTCTGCGCAGGGCGGCCGGCAGCCTGCTCGATCACGCTGATGAAGCGCTCCAGCTCGACCGGCGTATGGTTGCCGAGGTTGAACACCCGGTGCGGTACCGGACCATCGGCCGGATGCGCGAGCGCGCCGAGAATACCGGACACGATGTCGGAGACATGTGTGAAGTCGCGCTGCATGCGGCCTTCGTTGAACACGTCGATCGGCCGCCCGGCCAGCACCGCGCGCGAGAACAGCAACGGTGCCATGTCCGGCCGGCCCCACGGGCCATACACGGTGAAGAAGCGCAGGCCGGTGGCATGCAGGCCGTACAGCTGCGCGTAGGTGTAGGCCATCAGCTCGTTGGCCGCCTTGGTGGCCGCATACAGCGAGCGCGGCTGGTCCACGCGCTGGTCCTCGGAGAACGGCGGCGTGGCCGAATCACCGTAGACCGAGCTGCTCGACGCATACACCAGATGCTGCACGCCACGGTGGCGGCACAGCTCGAGCATGTTGACGAAGCCGATCAGATTGCTGTCGACGTAGGCCTGCGGATTTTCCAGCGAATAGCGCACGCCGGCCTGTGCAGCCAGATGGATCACCGCGGTCGGCTTCACCTCGTCGAACAGCGCAGCCAGGCCCTGCTGGTCGGTCAGGTCCAGGGTGCGCAGGTCCAGCGTCGGGCACAGCGCGGCCACGCGGTCGCGCTTGATCTGCGGGTCGTAGTAGTCGTTGAAGTTGTCCAGGCCGACCACCGGCTGGCCCGCCTCCAGCAGCGCGCGGGCGGTGTAGGCACCGATGAAGCCGGCAGCGCCGGTAAGCAGGATGGTCATGGCAGGGGCCCGGAAGCAGAAATTCAGGCCCCTGATGTTACCGGTCTCAGAACAAACCGAAACGCTTCCTGGCGACGTTGACGCGGCCCAGCTCGATCACATCGTTGATCTGCTTCGCATCGAAGCGGTCGAGCAGGGCGTCGGCGCCCTTCTTCAGCTTCAGGTCCATCTCTTCCGGATACAGCGGAACCAGGCTCATGAAGCTGATGGTCCTGCCATCCTCCAGCTCCAGCGTGGCGAAGTCCTCCGGAGCAGTCACCGGCATCAGCACGATGGCACCGTCGAAGCCTGCTCCGGGCGCATAAGGCTCGCTGGGATGGCCGTTGGGAATGGTGTGGCCGAAGCCCAGCCACGTGTCGTACTCGTGCGGCAGCCGCGCCATGCCCTTCAGCAGGCGCACCGGCCAGTAATTGCGCTCGTCCTCGAAGGCGTCCTGGTACATCGGCCAGTCGGCCGGCAGGGTCACCATCAGCTCCATGTAGCGCGGCACATCCGCGTCCACGTCGGCGGGCACGGTCATCGGCAGGTCGCTCATGCCGGAGGTGACCAGGCGCAGGTACGGGCAGTGGTCATTGGCCGGCACCACGTGCACGTCAATGTGCACCAGGTCGGAAATGAGTTCGTGCAGGACCGTGGCGATCGGTCCGAGATGGCGCTCGATATGGCCGCTGATCGCTTCGATGTGCTGCTCTTCGCCGATGGCGAGCACAAAGTCCTTTTCGCGCCGGTGCCTCAGTATCTGGGTACCGTCCGGGCTGACGTCCTCGTACTCGTATTCGTTGCTCATGTCCTGCTCCTTGGATGGGCCACGGGCCGGAGAGCAGTGCATCCCCCGGCGCGCGCGGCGGTGCGTTCCCTGTCATCTGCAGGACGCGGCAGGAACAGGCCGCCCCCCCTGTCTTTGCGCCGGGCTCAGCCCTGGCGCGTACGCAGCTTTTCCAGCACGCCGTCCAGGGTATCCAGGTCGGTGTAATGGATGATCAATTTGCCCTTGCCGCCACGGCCGTGATTGATCGCCACCTTGGCCCCCAGCGCTTCGGACAGCTCGGTTTCCAGCGAGGCGATGTCGGCCTGCTGCACCTTCGGCGTGGCCACCGGGCGGTTGCTGGGCACCTTGCCGGCGGCGAAGGCCTGCGCACGGCGCTCGACCTCGCGCACCGACCAGCCTTCATCGGCCGCTTCCTGCGCCAGCTTGCCGGCCAGCTCGGGGGCCAGGGTCAGCAGCGCGCGGGCATGGCCCATTTCCAGGCGGCGGGTTTCCAGCAGCAGGCGGATTGCCACCGGCAGCTCCAGCAGGCGCAGCAGGTTGGACACCGCCGCACGCGAGCGGCCGACGGCCTCGGCAGCCTCGGCATGGGTCAGGGTGAATTCGCTGATCAGGCGCTGCAGCGCTTCGGCTTCTTCCAGCGGGTTGAGGTCTTCGCGCTGGATGTTCTCGATCAGCGCCATCGCGATGACGGTGCGGTCTTCCAGCTCGCGCACCACCACCGGCACTTCGTCCAGGCCGGCCAGCTGCGATGCGCGCCAACGGCGTTCACCGGCGACGATCTCGTAGTTGCCTGCCGGCAGCTGGCGCACCAGGATCGGCTGGATCACGCCCTGCGACTTGATCGAATCAGCCAGCTCGGAGAGCTTGCCCTCGTCCATCTCGCGGCGCGGCTGGTACTTGCCCGGCTGCAGCTGGCCGACGGCCAGCTTGCGCAGCACCTCACCCGGCAGCGGCTCGATCACCGCAGTGGTGGCCTGCACCTGGCTGACCGCCCCCTTGGGACCGAGCAGGGCATCCAGGCCACGGCCGAGGCCTCGCTTCTTGGCTGCCGGCTTGCTGCTGGTCATCAGACGGTCTCCACGGCCTTGGCGGCCTTGTTGCGTTCGTTGTTGCGGCGGATGATCTCGCCGGCCAGGCCCAGGTAGGCCACGCCACCGCGCGAGGCGCGGTCGTAGCCGACGATGCTCTGGCCATGGCTGGGTGCCTCGGCCAGGCGCACGTTGCGCGGCACGATGGTGCGGAACACGCGGTCGCCGAAGTGCTCGGTGAGCTCGGCCGAGACCGCGTTGGCCAGGTTGTTGCGCACATCGAACATGGTGCGCAGCACGCCTTCGATCTCCAGCGCCGGGTTGAGGTTGGCACGCAGCGCTTCGATGGTTTCCACCAGCGCGCTCAGGCCTTCCAGTGCGTAGTACTCGCACTGCATCGGCACGATCACCGAATCGGCGGCGGCCAGCGCGTTGAGCGTCAGCAGCGACAGCGCCGGCGGGCAGTCGATCAGGATGTAGTCGTACTCGTCGCGGATCGGTGCCAGCGCGCGCTTCAGGCGCTGCTCGCGCTCGCTCTGCGCCATCAGCTGGATCTCGGCCGCGGTCAGGTCGATGTTACCCGGCAGCAGGTCGTAGCCTTCGGCCGTCTGCACGCGCACATCGGCGGCGCTGGACTCGCCCAGCAGCAGATCGTAGGTGGAGGAGACCAGCTCGCGCTTGTCCACGCCACTGCCCATGGTCGCGTTGCCCTGCGAATCCAGGTCGACCAACAGCACGCGCTTGGGTGCGTTGGCCAGGGAAGCGGCCAGGTTGACGGCGGTCGTGGTCTTGCCGACGCCACCCTTCTGGTTGGCGATGGCGATGATGCGGGCCATGCGGGTGTGCCTCGTCGACGTGTGCTGGGACCGGTCATTATGCGTACAACCGGGCCCTTGCGGAAATCGTGGATCGCCAACCTCTTGTTCCACAAGGGGCTGGCGACGGGAATCAGGGACCTGTAACAGTGACCAGGTGGCGTTCGCCGGCCAGGCCGGGCACGCTCAGCGGGGTCACCTCGCGCACCTGCCAGCCAGCCGGCAGCTCCGCGATCTCTTCATGCGGGTAGACGCCCTTCATGGCCAACAGCACGCCGCCGGGGCGCAACAGATGGCCACCGACGCGGACGATGCCGGCCAGGGTGTCCATCGCACGCGCGGTCAGCTGGTCGTAGTGGCCAGCTTCGTCCAGCGCCTCGGCGCGCGATTCGGCCACGCGGGCATTGCCCAGACCGAGCTGGCGCACGGCCTCGCGCATGAAGCGCGCCTTCTTGCCGTTGCTCTCCACCAGGGTGACCTGCAGGCCCGGGCAGGCGATCGCCAGCGGGATGCCAGGCAAGCCGGGGCCGGTGCCGAGGTCGGCCAGGCTGCCGTCAGCCACGAACGGCTGCATCGCCAGCGAGTCGAGCAGGTGACGGGTGACCATCTCCTGCGGGTCGCGGATTGCGGTGAGGTTGTAGGTGCCGTTCCAGCGGTGCAGCAGGGCCAGGTAGCGCAGCAGCGGCGGCGCCAGCGCGGCGTCCAGGCCCATGCTGGCCAGGCCCTGTTCCAGCGTGGCAGCCACGCTGGCGGGAAGTGGGTGTTCGCTCATGCCGCCATTATCGCCGGTTTTGCGCGCTGATTCCCCGCTTCAGTGTGGATACCAGGCCAATGCCGCACGGAACTGGCCGGTGGCCTGCCATTCGTGCAGGTGCCAGCGCGCGGCCTCGCCCAGTTCCGGGTCGCACCAGCGCAGGTGCAGGGCGCCATCGGCCCCCGACGCCAGCTGCAGGCGGTGCAGGCCGAACGAGATGCCCTGCCCGTGCGCCTTCAGGATGGCTTCCTTGGCGCACCACACGCGGAAGAACCAGTGCTCGCGCTCGGCCTCGTCCAGGCTTTCCAGCCAGGCCACTTCCGCGGGGTGGAAGAAACGCTGCACGATCTCCAGCAGGCGGGCCCGCGGCCGCAGCAGCTCCAGGTCCACGCCCAGCCGCACGCCTTCGCCCAGCGCCACCAGCAGCACCTCGCCACTGTGGCTCCAGCCGGTGCCGTAGTGTGCCAGCGCACCGCTCAGCTCCGGCCGGCCCTTGTCATCACGGACCAGTGGCAGCGTCTCCGGGTCGGCGCCCAGCGCCTGCGCCAGCACCTGCCGCGCCTGCGGTTCGCCGCGGTGGCCCGGCACGTGCGGGCACCGCCAGACCGTCACCGGGCCGAAGCGCCACGGGCCGTCGAGGGTGGCTGGCAGGCTCATCCGCACGCGCCCGTCACGCAATTCCACGACGGGTTCACGGCCGTGCGCGTCAACTGGTCACAGTTCCCCACCGGAGGTTCGATCATGGGCATCATCATCTGGCTGATCGTCGGCGGCATCGTAGGCTGGCTGGCCAGCATCATCATGAAGCGCGATGCCCAGCAGGGCATCATCCTCAACATCGTGGTCGGCATCGTCGGCGCGCTGATTTCCGGCTGGCTGTTCGGCGGCGGCATCAACGAAGCGATCACCATCCGCACCTTCCTGTTCTCGCTGATCGGTGCGGTGATCCTGCTGGCGATCGTCAACCTGTTCACCCGCAAGAGCATACGCTGACGCGGCCGTCGTGCCGGCCGCTGGCCGGCAGACGCATCACAACGGGCCCGGCAATCGTCGGGCCCCGTTCGTTCAACCCAACTGCACCCATGCCGGCGCGTGGTCACTCGGGCGTTCCCAGGTGCGCGGCTCACGATCAATGCCCGAGGCCACCGCACTGCCCTTCAGCGCATCGGAGACCAGGGTCAGGTCGATGCGCAGGCCCAGGTTGCGGCGGAAGCCCGCGGCACGGTAATCCCACCAGCTGAAGGTGCCCGCCTCGTCGTTGTGCAGGCGGAAGCCATCGTGCAGGCCCAGCTGCAGCAGCTTGTTGAGCGCGCCGCGCTCGGCGGTGGAGGTCAGGATGTGGTTCTCGTTCCACACCTCCGGGTCGTGCACATCGCGCGCGTCCGGGGCGATGTTGAAGTCGCCCATCACGATCAGCTTCGGGTGCCGCTGCAGTTCTTCGGCGATCCACGCATGCACCGCCTCCAACCAGCGCAGTTTGTAGTCGTACTTGTCGGTGCCGATGTCCTGGCCGTTGACCACGTACAGGTTGATCACCCGCAGGTCGCCGAAGGTACCGGCGATGACGCGCTTCTGCTCGTCCTCGAAGCCGGGAATACCGATCTGCACGTCCTGCGCCGGCTCACGCGACAGCAGCGCCACGCCGTTGTAGGTCTTCTGGCCGGCGAACACGCTGCGGTAGCCCGCGGCGATCAGCGCCGAATCGGGGAACTTGTGGTCCTCCAGCTTGGTTTCCTGGATACCGACGATGTCCGGGCCGAACGCCTTGAGCCACTGCTCCAGGTGCGGCAGGCGGACATTGAGCGAATTGACGTTCCACGAGGCGATCTTCATGGGGGCCATTCTACCCGGGTGGGCCCTGATGGGCGCCCCTATACCCCGGTAGACGCCAACCTTGGTTGGCGCCAGCAATCACCGTGTGCCAACCAAGGTTGGCAACTACCGGAACCCGATCACCGCAAGAGGAACTTCAACAACCCCGCAATCTTCGAATACGGCGGCCGCAGCCGGTCACTGGCAGCCCAGCGCGACTGCCACAGCACCGGCAACCGCTTGCTCATCGCATCGAACCCGGCCCGGCCGTGGTACGCACCCATGCCGCTGGCCCCCACCCCGCCAAACGGCAGGCCATCGGCGGCGAAGTGCAGCAGCGTGTCATTCACTGTCACCCCGCCGGCCACCACCTGGCCGAGCATGCGCTCCACCGTGGCCCGGTCATGGCTGAAGGGATACAGCGCCAGCGGCCGGTCGCGCGACAGCACGTCGGCCAGCGCCGCATCCAGATCCGGGTACGCCCGCACCGGCAGGATCGGCCCGAAGATCTCCTCGCGCATCAGGTCCAGGTCGTCCGGCGGGTCCAGCACCACAGTGGGCACCAGCAGCCGCTCACGATCAGCCCGCGCATCATCCACCTGCGCCAACGGAATCACCGGCACACCGCGTTCGCGCGCCTGCGCCAGATAACCCTGCAGGCGCCGGTACTGGCCTTCGTTGATGATGCGCGTGTAATCGTCGGCGCTGCCGAAATCGCCATAGCGCTCGCGCACCTGCTGCTGCAGCGCCTGCACGAACTCGCGCTGGCGCGCGGTGTCGATCAGCACGTAATCCGGCGCGATGCAGGTCTGCCCGGCGTTGAACCACTTGCCGGTGGCCAGCCGTGCGGCGGCCTTGTCCAGCGGGAAATCGCGACAGACGATGGCCGGCGACTTGCCGCCCAGTTCAAGCGTGACCGGCACCAGATGCTCGGCGGCGGCGGCCATCACCTTGCGGCCAACGGCCGTCGAGCCGGTGAACAGCAGATGGTCCAGCGGCAGCGACGACACCGCCGCGGCCACATCCGCCCCACCCTGCACCACCGCCACGCGATCGGGCGGGAACACGCTGGCCAGCAGATCGGCCAGGAACGCGCTGGTGCACGGCGTGTGTTCGGAGGGCTTGAGCAACACGTGATTGCCGGCGGCAATGGCGGTGACCAGCGGCACCAATGCCAGCGTGACCGGGTAGTTCCAGGGCGAGATCACCCCGACCACGCCCAGCGGCGTCGGCCGCAGCTGCGCGCGCGCCGGCCACAGCCGCCAGCCGGCACCGACGCGCTGCGGCTTCGACCAGCGGCGCAGGTGACGGCGCAGGTGGTCGATGGCCGACAGCACGCTCATGCCGTCGGCCAGCTTCGATTCGGTGTGGGCACGGTGGCCGAAGTCCTCGGCGATGGCTTGGGCCATTTCGTCCAGGCGCAGCTTCAGCGCCTCGCGCAGGCGGCGCAGGTCGGCTTCGCGCTGGTCGAGCGAAGGGCGCTGCGACCGCCAGGCACTGCGCAGGGTGTGCAGGATGGCGGGCAGGTCGGTCGGCGTGGTGGTGGTCATGGGCCGATTGTAGAGTCGAGCCGTGCTCGACTCGCATGCCAACCTTCACGCCTTCGCACGGGGTCTCATTCGGGAACCTCGCCACCAACGTGCATGCGCTCACCCTCGCATGCAATCCCGTCCCTCACTACGCCTTCTGCTGCTCGGTACGCTCTGCCGGGCATGACGGCGGTTCTGGCAACTCAAGCGGAATCTTGATCGGATACTCAGGGCTGTCGTAGGCGTAACAGGAGGTGGTGACCTGAATCTCATCGCAGGGCAGGAAATGCACGGTGATGCCGCAGACGTCCTGGCCGGTGTAATCCGGGACGGGGACGACTTTACTGTGCCTGCGCTTTTGCGCCAGGATTTTCTTCTCCCACTCCAGAACTTTTGACCAATCCTCTGTCCCAGGAAAATCTCCCGAGCTTCCGGCACCCGTTTCCCAGTCAACCCGCACCTTCAGCCCCGGATACCAGTGCTCTGGTGCGCCGTAGCAGCACCCTCCACCGCCACCTTGGTACGGCCCAATGATGTCAACGGCTGAACGGCCATCGACACTGAACCGGTTGATCGCCCAATGAGTGTGGTTGACGCCATAGATCGCACTGGCATCCACGGCGTAGGCAGATAAGAGCAGAGGTGGGCCAGCAAGAAATGCCAGTACCACGCGCTTCAAAACAAACATCACTGAAACTCCATGATGTATAGCCCTCATTTCTTGTCCGAGGGCACCAATGCCCTACTCAGGCGCAAACTCCCGTCTCCAGTCACGCAGCATCTCGACCTCCCGCGCGATCAGTGCTGACTCTGCTGCGGGCGCGTCGGAGAACTGTTCGCCCGACATTGGAATCCTCTTCAGGGGGACATTCCGATCACCTACGAAGAAGTGGGGCATAAAGCAGTAAGGCTCATCGCCCGATTCCGTGGGCTGCTTCACCAACGTCGCAAACACGGCATTCGTCGGCATGCTCGGCTTGGCGCCTGGACACCACGGATGCGACGAGACGATGTCCTGAATCCGCGCACCAGCCCGACAGAACTCCGTGGGACTGAAAACCTTGCCGAGAGAGACTCGATGCACCCGATAGGTGCCGACTTCCGGTTGCGCCTCGACAAGCCATCCTGAGTTGTCATGCGATGTGCAACTGCAGTCGCAGGTCACCAATGTTGCGCTTGGTACGGCGTTGTTCCAGGACAGCCAGACCTCCTCTGTCTTGCATAGTTGTTTGATCACGGGCGATCTTTCCTCGACTCGCAGGCTTCCCTGCGGTGCCGCACCGTCGGCAGCTACATGCGTTTCTGCGTCGGGCGATGACGCTGAGACAGTGATGATCGCTGCCAGAAGTACGCTGCGCATGCCCCGATCCGATTCGATGAATCACCCATGCTATGGGACGCACTGGCGAACAAAGGGAATTCGGGTCATTTGCGTCATAAGTTGGCAGTTCTTGCTAGAAGTCCCAGTGTTCCGTGTGGCTGGATACGTCACCTCGCATCGGTACGATTGAGTACTGGGCTGATATGTAGATTCGTACTTGTTTCATTGCTTCACGACGTCAGCGTGCTGAAGGTGGTGTCCCACCTCCAATAGCATGCGTAGATGCGACGCGTATTTGCATTTCTGACCGGATGTCTTCTCATGCCCGGAGTTTCCGATGCCAGCGAGCAGTCCATTGATGTCGCGGCAATCGACCTGAACGCCGAGCACGAACACATCCCATTGCTGGGCGACACCCTGGCCGCCGTCGTCGGCGAGCTCGAGGGCGATGCCACACCCGGTGCCAGTATTGGCAGGGTGCTCGAGGCGCTTGCAGAGAGGCTTGAGCGTACGACCTGCCGTGTACAGACCCCTGTCAATGACAGCTCACGGTCGTCCGGCGTGATCTGCAGCGGACCCGATGTAGACAGCCTCTTCCCGTATTACACAGCATTGCGGCAGGCGAAGACACCTGCAGAGCACGATAGTCGGGGCCGTCGCTTTCTGGAAGCCTATGCCACCTTGCTCAGGGATGCACCGGATGTCGCCCTCACGCGACCGAGCGAAGACGAGGCCGCAGATGGCTTGTTACATGTGCTCTTTCCGTTCGCGGCCTGGGACGAGAAGCTGAACACTCCACGCCATGACGTCGACTTCCCGTTTGTTCCTGTGTGCAACCTTGTTGTCGCTAGCGCTGCGCGTTGCCCGGGAGCCGACCAGTTGCGCAGGCAGATCCGCCAGGCAGGCGATGAGAGCGCGCAGCGTCGGTTCTGCATCGAAGCGTTTTCAAGGCGACAGCTTGAGCCGAGCGATGGATGCCCGGAGTAGCACGTCCTGCGGTTGGGGTCGGAGCCCATTCGCGCGCGAAAGGGATCCGACCCCAGTCGCCACCCCACAAACAGAAAGGCCGCGGTCTGCACCGCGGCCCCTGAAACCCGGTGGGTGCCGACCGTTGGTCGGCGCGCCGGCTACTTGGTGATATCCACGTCCTTGGTCTCGCGCAGGAACAGGCCGCCGATCACCACCGACATCAGCGCGATGATGATGGGGTACCACAGGCCGTAGTACAGGTTGCCGGTACCGGCCACCAGTGCGAACGAGATCGCCGGCAGGAAGCCACCGAACCAGCCGTTGCCGATGTGGTACGGCAGCGACATCGAGGTGTAGCGGATGCGGGTCGGGAACAGTTCGACCAGGTAGGCGGCGATCGGGCCGTAGACCATGGTCACGTACAGCACCAGCAGCCACAGCATGAAGATCGTGCCGGCGATGTTGATGCGTGCACCATCGGCCTTGGCCGGGTAACCAGCGGTGGTCAGGGCGGTCTTCAGCTCCGCACCGAAGGCATCGGCCTTGGCCTTGCCGTCTTCCTTGGTCAGGCCAGCGGCTTCATACGAAGTGACGCTGGCACTGCCCACGTTCACCATCGCCAGCGAACCGGCGGCGGCGGGCTGCACGTCATACGGCACACCGGCCTTGGTCAGCGCGGCGGTGGCCACGTCGCAGGAGCTGGTGAACTTGCGCAGGCCGACCGGATCGAACTGGAACGAGCAGGTGGCCGGATCGGCCACGACCAGGGCCGGCGAGCTGCTGCGGGCTTCTTCGATGGCCGGATTGGCGAAGTGGGTCAGGCCCTTGAAGATCGGGATGTAGGTAACAGCCGCCAGCAGGCAGCCGGCCAGGATGATCTTCTTGCGGCCGATGCGGTCGGACAGCCAGCCGAAGAAGATGAAGAACGGCACGCCCAGCGCCAGCGCGGCCGCGATCAGCAGGTAGGAGGTGGTGGCGTCGACCTTCAGCATGCTGCTGAGGAAGAACAGCGCGTAGAACTGGCCGCCGTACCAGACCACGGCCTGGCCGGCTGCAGCGCCGAGCAGGACCAGCAGCATCAGCTTCAGGTTGCCGCCCTTCAGACTGTCACGGAACGGCGTCTTGGAACCCTTGCCCTCGGACTTCATCTGCTGGAACAGCGGCGACTCGCTCAGCTGCAGGCGGATCCACACGGACACGCCCAGCAGCAGGATCGAGACCAGGAACGGAATACGCCAGCCCCAGGCTTCGAAAGCTTCGTTGCCGAGGAAGTAGCGGCAGGCCAGGATGATCAGCAGCGACATGAACAGGCCGAGCGTGGCGGTGCACTGGATGAAGCTGGTGTACAGGCCGCGCTTGTCGTCCGGCGCATGCTCGGCCACGTAGGTGGCGGCACCGCCGTACTCGCCGCCCATCGCCAGGCCCTGGGCCAGGCGCAGGATGATCAGGATCACCGGTGCGGCGAAACCTATCGAGGCGTAGTTGGGCAGCACGCCGACCAGGAAGGTCGAGATGCCCATGATCAGGATGGTGACCAGGAAGGTGTACTTGCGGCCGATGCGGTCGCCGAGACTGCCGAAGAAGGCCGCACCGAACGGACGCACGAAGAAGCCGGCGGCAAACGCCAGCAAGGCGAAGATCATGCCCGTGGTCTCATTGACGCCACTGAAGAACTGCTTGGCAATGATGGCGGCGAGCGAGCCGTACAGGAAGAAGTCATACCACTCGAAGACCGTGCCGAGGCTCGAGGCGAAGATGACTTTCTTGTGGCCCTTGGTCAGGGTGCCCGCTTTATGGGCGGTGCTGGGTGTACTGGACATGGGACGCTTCCCCTCCGAAGCGATCGTTGTTGGTGGGTGCCGACCGTTGGTCGGCACACAATTCGGTAGATGCCGACCGTGACCGGCACCCTATCTCGGTGGGTGCCGGCCGCTGGCCGGCACGCTCTTAGAAGCTGTACTTCGTGGTGAACTGCAACCGGGTGATGTCACCCTTGTTGCCGTTCTCCACTTCGCGACGGCCGTACATCAGCTCCGCACCGATATCGACCTTGGGCAGCGGCGAGTAGAAGATGTTGCCGCGGATGCTCTGCACGCTCTTGGTCACCAGCGGGCCGAGGATGCTGTCGTTGTCGTAGTCGCTGCGCGCGTAGATCAGGTTGGTGCGCAGCTTCGGCGAGAACGCATGCCGCCAGCCCACGTAGCCGGCAAGCACGCCGGTCGGGTTGAGCTCGTCGCGGGCAACGTCGTAGGCACTATCGGCGGTGATGCCCAGGCCGATGTAGCGGGCGATGCCTTCGCCGCCGGTCAGCTGGTAGTGCAGCGAATCGCTGTCGCCCATCACCCACTTGCCGCCCAGTGTCAGGCCGCCGGCCACCTTGTCGGCCTTGGCGCCGGTGGCCTGGTTGTCGACCTTCAGCTGGCGGACGATGCCGCCGACACCGAAGGTGCCCCAGTCGCCCTTCCAGCCATAGCGCATGGTCAGATCAGGCAGGCTGCCACGGTCGGAGTTGGCGCTGGCGTTGGTCCAGGCGCCGGTGACCGGGTTGCGGGTGCCGGTGAGGGTGGTGGTTTCCGGGTTTTCCAGCGCGACGCTGAAGCCACCCTGGGTGTAGCGCACCTGCGCCTGCCGCACGAAGATCACGCCGTCGGTGGGACCGACGAAGTCGACCGCTTCCGGCAGTGCGGCCGCGTCCATGAAGTTGGACCAGGTCTGGCCGGCCATCCAGTTGTTCCAGTACATGTAGGCGTGGCGCAGGGTCACACCGTAGGTATTGGTCGCGGTCTGGTTGCCCAGCGAGTTGCCGAAGAAGTCCATCTCGAAGAACGCACCGGCCTTGTTGCCCGATTCGCTCACATTGTCGATGCCCAGGTTGAAGCGCGAGAACTTGGCGTGGGCGTTGAAGTCGGTGCCCGAACGCTTGCCGCTGCCGCCGGCGCCTTCCACCGGGGTCTGGCCCGGCAGGTACAGCGAGCGGCCGGTGGCGTCGTCGGCCAGCTGGCCATCGCTGGTCTGGGTGGCGAGGAAGTCGGCCTTGATGAAGCCGCCGATCTTGACCGTGGTGCCCGGCGCGGCGCCCGGGGTGATGGTGGTGACCTGGATCGGCTGCTTGCCCGCCGGCATCGAGGCGACCGGCTTCTGCTCGGCCTGCACCGTGCGGACTTCGGTCACCGCCTGCTGGGTCTGGCTGATCTGGGTCTGTTGTTGTTGCTGCGAAGACAGCAGCAGCTGGACCTGGCGTTCCAGTTCCGCAACGCGTGCTTCCAGCGCTTTCTCTTTGGCGGTCTCAGCGAACGCCATGCCCGGTGCGACCAGGGCGACCAACAGGCAGGCCGCCAAAGGTTTGCGCACGGCTTTCAACGTACGGTGGCTCATGTTGCCCTCTCTCCCAAGTGGCAAGGTGATGCCGCGCGTGGGGCACGGTCGAGCCGAGACTGCGGGGCGATTATGTATAGCGGCTATTCGCCATTGGTCGAACCCGGCCCTGCTGGGCGCTCACTTTCGACCATGGTCTAACCAGAGTGGTGACGCGGCCGGGGGTGGATGGGGCAAACTGAAGGGGATCGGTCGCTGCGATGCTGCGACCGCACATACAAAGTCAACGTGCAAGTGAGGGTGCCATGGCTGATATCTACCCCGTCGATCCGCAGTTCGCCGCCAAGGCACGCATCGACAAGACGTCGTACGAACAGCAGTACCAGGCTTCGGTGACCGACCCGGATGGTTTCTGGGGCAAGGCCGCCGAGCGCCTGGAGTGGATGCGCAAGCCGACGAAGATCAAGAACGTCAGCTACGACCTGTCCGATTTCCACATCAAGTGGTTCGAAGATGGCGAGCTCAATGCCAGTGTGAACTGCCTGGACCGCCAGCTGGAGAAGCGTGGCGACAAGACCGCCCTGCTGTTCGAGCCGGACGGCCCGGACGCACCGGCGCAGCACGTGACCTATCGCGAGCTGTACGAGCGCACCTGCCGCCTCGGCAATGCGCTGCGCAACCTCGGGGTCAAGAAGGGCGACCGGGTCACCATCTACCTGCCGATGATCGTCGACGCCGCCGTGGCCATGCTGGCCTGCGCACGCGTCGGTGCGATCCACTCGGTGGTGTTCGGTGGCTTCGCACCAAACTCGATCGCCGACCGCGTCAGCGACTGCCAGAGCAAGCTGATCATCACCGCCGACGAGGGCCTGCGCGGTGGCCGCAGGATTCCGCTGAAGGCCAACGTCGATGCTGCGCTGAAGCTGCCCGGCACCAATACCGTGGAAACCGTGCTGGTGGTGCGTCACACCGGCGGTGCGGTCGACATGCAGGCGCCGCGCGACCGCTGGTTCCACGATGTGGTGGACAGCCAGCCGGCCACCTGCGAGCCGGAACGCATGAACGCGGAAGACCCGCTGTTCATCCTCTACACCTCCGGTTCCACCGGCAAGCCGAAGGGCGTGCTGCACACCACCGGCGGCTACCTGCTGTACGCGGCCTACACCCATGAAGCGGTGTTCGATCTGCGCGAGGACGACATCTACTGGTGCACCGCCGACGTCGGCTGGGTCACCGGCCACAGCTACATCGTGTACGGCCCGCTGGCCAACGGTGCGACCTCGCTGATGTTCGAAGGCGTGCCGAACTACCCCGACACCTCGCGCTTCTGGAACGTCATCGACAAGCACAAGGTGAGCATCTTCTACACCGCCCCGACCGCCATCCGTGCGCTCATGCGCGAGGGCGAGGAACCGGTGAAGAAGACCTCGCGCGCCTCGCTGCGCCTGCTCGGCAGCGTCGGCGAACCGATCAATCCGGAAGCCTGGCGCTGGTACTACGAGGTGGTCGGCGACAGCCGCTGCCCGATCGTCGATACCTGGTGGCAGACCGAGACCGGCGGCATCCTGATCTCGCCGCTGGCCGGCGCGATGGACCTCAAGCCCGGCTCGGCCACCCTGCCCTTCTTCGGCGTGCAGCCGGCGCTGGTCAATGCCGATGGCGAGATCCAGGACGGCCCGACCGAGGGCAACCTGATCATCCGCGATTCCTGGCCGGGCCAGATGCGCACGGTGTACGGCGACCATCAGCGCTTCATCGATACGTATTTCCGCACCTACCCGGGCAGCTACTTCACCGGCGACGGTTGCCGCCGCGACGAAGATGGCTACTACTGGATCACCGGCCGCGTGGACGATGTGATCAACGTGTCCGGCCACCGCATCGGCACCGCCGAAGTGGAAAGCGCGCTGGTCTCGCACCCGAAGGTGGCGGAAGCGGCCGTGGTCGGCTTCCCGCACGACGTGAAGGGCCAGGGCATCTACGCCTACGTCACCCTGGTGGCCGAAGAAGCTCCGAGCGACGAGCTGCAGAAGGAACTGGTCGCCTGGGTACGCAAGGAGATCGGCCCGATCGCCACGCCGGACCACCTGCAGTGGGCGCCGGGCCTGCCGAAGACCCGCTCGGGCAAGATCATGCGCCGCATCCTGCGCAAGATCGCCGAGAACGCACCGGACCAGCTTGGCGACACCTCGACCCTGGCCGATCCGTCGGTGGTGGCGTCGCTGGTGGACGAGCGCAAGGTGCGCTGATGGCGTGACCGCAGGCGCAGGACGCGCCAGGGACGTGGCCGGGAGGAGGGACCCGGCCGTGTCCGACCCGTCCTGCACCTGCCATCACGTCGCTCTTTTTCCTGATCGATAAGCTCGACCCATGACCACCCTCCTGATTGCCGATGACCACCCGCTGTTCCGCGAAGCCCTGCGTGGGGCGGTACAGCGGGTCATCCCCGGCGTGCAGCTGTTCGAAGCCGACAGCGTGGAAGCGCTGTACGCGCTGGCCGACCAGCACAACGACGCCGACCTGGTCCTGATGGATCTCAACATGCCCGGTGCGCAGGGTTTCAACGCGCTGGTGCACATGCGCTCGCTGCATCCGCAGCTGCCGGTGGTCGTGGTGTCCGCGCGCGAAGAAGCCACGGTGATGCGCCGAGCGCTCGACCACGGCGCGCTGGGCTTCATTCCGAAGTCTGCGGATTCGGACACCATCGGCCACGCACTGGGCACCATCCTCGATGGTGAGACCTGGGCACCGCCGGAAGCGCACAACGTGCCGCCCACCGGCAGCGAGGAACGCGAAGTCGGCCAGCGCCTGCGTGAGCTGACCCCGCAGCAGTTCCGCGTGCTGCAGATGCTCGGCGCCGGCCGCTTGAACAAGCAGATCGCCTACGACCTCAACGTCTCCGAAGCGACGATCAAGGCCCACGTCACCGCCATCCTGCGCAAGCTGGGCGTCACCAACCGCACCCAGGCCGTGCTGATGGCCGGCAAGCTGGCGATCGACGACGACGCCATCGTGCTGCCGCCGGAAGAAGACTGAAGGTAGTGCCGGCTGCTGGCCGGCATTGGCCTGAAACGCGCGACATCATCTGATACCGCATTGGTAGGTGCCAAGCTTGCTTGGCACGCTTTTGATGGTGCACCTGCCGGCCAGCGGCCGGCACTACCAGGCACGGCTGCGCTCTCGATATAGCCATCGCTATACAAACCAGCCCTGCCTGCGCGTTTCGCTGGAAATGCGCCGCGCGTGAATCGCGATGCTAAGCTGCGCGTCCCCTTGGGGAGTAGCCGGATTCCTACGCAGGAATCGTCCACGTCAACATACTCGGCCAGTGCGCCGTGGCGTGGACAACCATGATGGTTGGCGAGACCAGCGGCCCGCGCGCGCAACGTCAGGTTGGGCGCGAGCGCAGGCCGTGCGTCCGTCCTAGCCCGACCTCAGCCGCCGCCCATGTCCCCCATTTCGATCCTCCTGATCGGCTTTGCCATGTCCACCGATGCCTTCGCCGCTGCAATCGGCAAGGGTGCGGCCATGCGCAAGCCGGTATTCCGCGACGCACTGCGTGCCGGCATCATCTTCGGCGTCATCGAGGCGATCACGCCCATCATCGGCTGGCTGCTCGGCCGTGCCGCCCTGCAGTACGTCGAAGCCTTCGACCACTGGATCGCCTTCGGCTTGCTCGGCGCACTGGGCATCCACATGATCTACAACGGCCTGCGTCCGGACAGTGCCGACGAAGACGAAGACCCCTCGCAGCACCACGGCTTCTGGAAGCTGGCGCTGACCGGTTTCGCCACCAGCATCGACGCGATGGCGGTGGGTATCGGCCT
This sequence comes from Stenotrophomonas sp. 62841_Sma, assembly GCF_056482945.1. Classification (NCBI taxonomy): domain Bacteria; kingdom Pseudomonadati; phylum Pseudomonadota; class Gammaproteobacteria; order Lysobacterales; family Lysobacteraceae; genus Stenotrophomonas; species Stenotrophomonas sp. 62841_Sma. The sequence goes on from NZ_CM151224.1 coordinate 4,747,933, forward strand.
GGCTTTCATGGACGTGCATATCGGCGTGATGGCTGCAGTGATCGGCCTGTGCACGCTGACCATGGTCACCGTCGGCATCATGCTCGGCCGCGTGCTGGGCAGCATGGTCGGCAAGCGTGCCGAGATCATCGGCGGCGTGATCCTGGTGATCATCGGCGCGACGATCCTGTACGAACACCTGCACGGCCTGGGGTAACGCTTCCGCGATTACGTGGTTGCCGGCCAGCGGCCGGCACTACCTGACGTCACATCCACGCATGGCGTGGATCTACTGCGCATCGCGCAGCGCGCCCAGGAAGGCGCGCAGCGAGGCCGGCTTGATCGGCTTGGTCAGCACGCGGTAGCCGCGTTCGCGCGCCATCCGCTTCAGCTCGTCGCGACCATCGGCGGTCAGTAGTGCGCCCGGCAGCGGGTAACCGGCCGCCTCGCGCAGCGCCACCAGCGCATCCAGGCCGTCCATGCGGTCGTGCAGGTGGTAATCCACCAGCATCACCTGCGGGCGCTCGACGATCTTCTCCAGCGCCTGGTCGACGGTGGCCGCAGTGATCACCTGCACCTGCCAACGGCCGAGAAGTGCGCGCATGCCGTCGAGGATCTCCTCGTCGTTGTCCACGCACAGCACGCGCAGGCCCGCCAGCGAATCGCTGCGTACTGGCGCGGCGACGGTCTGTGCGGGTGTGGCCAGCTCGGTGTAGCCCGGCAGCGGTGCCACCCGCGGCAGGATGATCGAGAACATCGAGCCCTTGCCGACCCGGCTGCGTGCGTTCAACCGATGGTCGAGCAGGCGCGAGATGCGTTGGCAGATCGACAGGCCCAGGCCCAACCCCTGTTCGCCCCAGTCGAATGGTTGCTGGTAGCGGTGGAACTCGTCGAAGATCTGCCGCATATGGTGCTCGGGAATGCCGGGGCCGGTATCCCACACCTGCAGTTCCACTTCATCGCCGCGTTGGCGCACGGCCAGCACGATGCGGCCCTGGCGGGTGTAGCGCAGCGCATTGGCCAGGAAGTTCTGCAGCACGCGGCGCAGCAGGCGGCGGTCACTGCGCACCCACGCAGGGCGTGCGAACAGGTCCAGGCGCAGGCCGCGGCCAGCCGCGACCGGGGTGTACTGCGCGGCCAGCTCACGCATCAACGCGCTCACGTCGAACTCGCCGATCACCGGATGCAGGCCGCCGGCATCCAGCCGCGACACATCCAGCAGGCCATCGAGCAGCTCTTCGGCCGCACGCAACGAAGCGTCCACACGCTCGGCCAGATGCTTCTGCTCGTCGCTCACGTGATCACTGTCGCGCAGTGCCGAGGCGAACAGGCGCGCCGCGTTCAACGGCTGCAGCACGTCGTGGCTGATCGCCGCCAGGAAACGGGTCTTCGACTGCTGCGCGACCTCGGCCTCATGCGAGCGCTCGGCCACGCGCTGTTCCAGCGTCTCGTTGGCTTCCAGCAGTGCTTTTTCCGCGTGCTTGTAGTCGGTGATGTCGTTGTAGCTGGTCACGTAACCGCCGCCGGGCAGCGCCTGCCCACGCATCTCGATCACCTTGCCATCGCTGCGGGTGCGCTCGAACACATGCGGTGAACCGGCACGCATGTAGCCGATGCGGCGGTTGATCTGCACTTCGATATCACCCTCGCCCAGCTCGCCGCGCTCGGCGTTGTAGCGGATCAGGTCGGCCACCGGGCGGCCCACGTAGAGCATGCCGTCGGGGTAGCCGAACATGTCCTGGTAGCGGCGATTCCATGCGGTCAGCCGCATGTCCGGATCGACCACGCTGACCCCGGCGCTGATGTTCTCCAGCGTGGTCGACAGGATTTCGCGGTTGAAGCGCAGCTCCTGCCCGGCTTCGTCCAGCACGGCCACCACTTCGCCCAGATCCATGCCCGAGCCACGCAGCAGGCTGGTCAGCAGCAGGCGTGCCGACGCCGCACCGATCGATGCGGCCAACAAGCGCTCGGTGAACTGCACCCACGGCCGGTCCGCAGGCGCCGAGGATTGCAGCTCGCGGCCCAGCGACTGCGCCTGCTCGAAGAACGAACGCCGCGCATGGCGCTCGCCAACCACGCGCGAGGCCAGTGCCAGCAGGTCACCCACGTGCACGTGACCGGGCCAGCCACCGGCCACCGACGGACGCTCGGCATACGGATCGAGGAACGGCGCGGCGCGAAGCCGCTCGTCGACACCGGGCCGCCAACGCGCGGACACCAGCATCATCGTCGCCGCGTTGACCAGCAGCGACCAGAACGTGCCGTGGGTCAGCGGGTCCCAGCCGGTCATGCCGAACAGCTGCTGCGGGCGCAGCCACTCGATGCCGAACGGGCCGTGCTGCACCCAGCCAGCATCGACCCAGCCGGCCATCGTCATCGCAGGCAGCAGCAGGGTGTACAGCCAGGTGCCGAAGCCGAGCAGCATGCCCACCTCGACGCCGCGCCGGCTGGCACCGCGCCAGTACAGGCCGCCGATCAGGCCCGGCGCAAACTGCGCCACCGCTGCGAACGCCATCAGGCCATACGAGGCCAGCGTGCTGTCGTTGCTGCTGGTGCGGTAGTAGCTGTAGGCCATCAGCGCCAGCAGCAGGATCGCCAGGCGGCGGATCCACAGCACGCGCGAGGCGACGTCGGCGGCCTCCTGGTGGTCACCGCTCCGGCGCAGCAGCACCGGCATCACCAGATCGTTGCTGACCATGGTGGCCAGCGCGATGGACGACACGATCACCATGCCGGTGGCCGCCGAGAAGCCGCCCACATAGGCGATCAACGCCAGCGCATTGCGGCCTTCGGCCAGCGGCAGGGCCAGCACCATCGAGTCGTCGGCGACGCTGCCGCCGGTACCGAACAGGGTCACGCCGGCGGTGGCGATCGGCAGCACCATGCCCGAGATCAGCACCAGGTAGCCGCCGAACATCCAGCGCGCGCGGCGCACATCGCGCACGTCACCGCACTCGACCACCGCCACGTGGAACTGGCGCGGCAGGCAGATGATGGCGAGGAAACTGAGCAGGGTCTGCGAGATGAAACCCACCGGCGGCAGGCCGGTGAACAGCGTATGCACCGATTCGACCACCGCGTCGGTGCGGTTGCTCAGCCACAGGTAGGCGAACACGCCCACGGCCAGCATCGCCAACAGCTTGATCACCGATTCGAAGGCGATCGCCAGCATCATGCCGTGATGGTGTTCGGTGGCATCGACCTGGCGGGTACCGAACAGGGTGGCGAACAACGCCATCAGCAGCGCCACGTACAGCGCGGGATCGGTGAAGAAGCCGGTCGGGCCGGTGTTGCCGGTCAGCACCTGCAGGCTCATCGCCACCGCTTTGTACTGCAGGGCCAGGTACGGAATGATGCCGATCAGCGCGATGATCGCCACCAGCGCCGCCAGCCGCCGCGAGCGGCCGAAGCGCGAAGAGATGAAGTCGGCGATGGACACCACGTTCTGGCTGCGTGCGATCAGCGCCAGGCGCTCGATGATGCGCCAGCCGAACAACAGCAGCAGCAACGGACCGATATAGATCGGCAGGTAGCCCACGCCGTTGCGCACGGCGGTACCGACCGCACCGTAGAACGTCCACGACGAGCAGTACACGGCCAGCGCCAGGCTGTAGACCACCGGCCGCAGCCACGGCCGGTCGGGGTACATCGGCCGACGGTCACCCCACCACGCCACGCCGAACAGCAGCGCGGCATAGGCAACCGAGACCAGCAGCAGGATCCAGCTGGAGACCACGCGCGCGTTTCCGTCGGAAGAACCCGCAGTGTAGGCCAGGCGTGGCCGGGGGTGCGGGCTCGTTGGGGGCAACCACCCCCACCAAGGTGGGGGCCTACGCGGTGCGGGCCACGACCATTGGTCGTGGCCGGCTTCTTACTGGGCCGGCACGCCCATTTCCTTCAGCAGTTCCGGCGCCGGGTAGACCTTGGCCAGCAGCCAGCGCAGGTAGCGCATGTCCACGTGCACGGCGCGCTTGTAGCGCGGGTCGAACCACCAGCTGGCGCTGACCGATTCCCAGTTGCTGTCGAAGTTCAGGCCGATCAGTTCGCCCTTGGCGTTGAGCACCGGCGAGCCGGAGTTGCCGCCGGTGGTATCCAGGTTGGTCAGGAAGTTGACCGTCTGGGTCTTCAGCGCCGGGTCGGCGGTGCTGCCGAAGTCACCCTTGGCGATCGCGGCCAGCAGCGGCTTGGGCGCATCGAACGGATAGGCGTTGGTGTTCTTCTCGACGATGCCGGCCACGGTGGTCACCGGCGAGTAGGTCACGCCGTCGCGCGGATGCAGCGCCTCGACCTTGCCGTAGCTGATGCGCAGGGTGCGGTTGGCATCCGGGTACACCGCGCGGCCCTGCTTGGCACGCCAGGCGAACAGCGCCTGCATGTAGGCCGGGCGCAGGCGCAGCTGCTCGCCTTCGCGGGTCTTGCTTTCGTTCTCGATGCGCAGCTGCGCGGCCACCAGCGGGGCGGCCACGGTGATCAGCGGATCGGCAGCCAGCGCCTTGCCTTCGCGCGCAGCAGCGAAACGGGACAGGCGCTGTGCCTCTTCACCCAGCTGGGTGCCGGCGTACAGGGTGTCCAGTGCCTTCGCCAGCTGCTCCGGGGTACGGCCGAAGGCCGTATCGAACTCGGCCACGCGCTGCGCGTCCGGCAGCTGCTGGTAGCGGGTCAGCAGGGTGGTCAGCAGCGCCTTCTCGACTTCCGGTGCGTAACGGCGCTGGACCTGCTTGAGCACGCCTTCGATCATCGCCTGGTCGCGCTGCTGGAAACCACTCTCGCGCTGCGCGTCCGGCTTGGCCGATTCGATGCGCAGGCGTTCCAGCAGCAGCGCCGAGCGCAGCAGCTGGCTCTGTGCGGCCATCTGGTCCAGCAGCAGGTCACGCTCGCCCACCGCCGCGCCCTGCGACAGATTGGTCAGCAGCGCCTTGATGTCGCCCTGGTACTTGCGGTCGGTGGCAGCCAGCATCGCCGTCTCGTCGGCGGCACGCTGGGCCTTGGCGTCGCTGCGCAACAGGCCTTCCAGCTCACCGGCGGCGCGCTTGCGGTTGTTCTTCAGCGACTGCAGCTGCGAGGCGTAGCGGGTGCGCGCCTGCGCGTCCTTGGCGCTGGCGGCCTCGATGGTGTCGATCATCTGCTGGAACACCGATACGCGGCGCGGCAGCACGGTATCGATCTGGCCAGCGAATTCGGCCGCGGTACGGTGGCGATAGGTGATGCCCGGGTAACCGGCCAGCATCGCGTAGTCACCTTCCTTCGGACCTTCCACCGACATCTGCAGGTGCGCCGGCGCCTGGTAGGGCACGTTGTCCTTGCTGTACGCGGCCGGCTTGCCGTCCTTGCCGACATAGGCGCGCAGCAGGGTGAAGTCACCGGTGTGGCGCGGCCACATGAAGTTGTCGATCTCATCGCCGTAGTTGCCGATCGCACGCGGCGGCGCATACACCAGGCGCACGTCGCTCAGCTCCAGCTGGGCAATGCGGTAGAAATCGGTGCCGTAGTACATGTTGGCCACCGAGCAGCGCACGCTGCCGTCCTTCTCGCACTCGGCCACGATCTGCTTGCTGGCCGCATCCACCGCATCGAAGTAGGCACGGCCGGTCTTGCCACGCGCCTGCGCCAGCACCTGGTCGGTCACCTTGTCGAAGCCGACGGTGACCAGCACGCGGAAGTCCGGGTTGGCCGGGCGCTCGTCGGCGCGGTCCTTGGCGATGAAGCCACCATTGATCAGGTCGTGCTCGGGCGAGCTGTTGTACTGGATCACGCCCATCGCCACGTGGTGGTTGGTCAGCAGCAGACCGTCCGACGATACGAACGAGCCGGTGCCACCACCGGCACGCACCACCGCGCTCAGCGGCGGTGCGGTGACATTGGCCAGGTCGGCCGGATTGCCCTTGAAGCCTGCGGCCTGCAGCGGCTTGGCCAGCTCCGGCAGCTGGGTCGGCATCCACATGCCTTCATCGGCGTGGGCGCCGGCGGCGAGGGTCAGGCCCAGGGCCAGGGCGGTGGGAAGGGCTTTGCGTGGTGACATGGGGCAATCCGGTACGACAGAACAGCCCGGGACCATAGCCGCTGGGGGCGGAAGGGGCAACGGCCGATGGTTGGGGCCGTCGTGCACGGTAGTGCCGGCCGCTGGCCGGCAACCCACGCAACTCGGGAGATACGGTGCAGTTGCCGGCCAGCGGCCGGCACTACCGCATCGTTACTTCTCCCGCCGCCAGTTGATCGACCCACGGTTTTCCACCGTGCTCGATTCCACTTCCACGTCGAAGCCGCGACGCAGCAGGTACTTCAGCGTGATCACCGAACCGGCACCGACCAGCGACACGCCGTAACCGACGTACAGCTTGGGCGAGATGTACTTGCCGACGCCGATCACCGAGCCACCCAGCGCGCGCGACTGGCTCACGCCGGCATCGTCCAGACCCAGCTTGGCACCCAGCTGCGAGGCCAGCAGGCCGCTGCCGGCCGACAATGCCGCCGAGGCCGCATTGACCTGCTGCGTCTGGTCGCTGCTGGCGCCGGTCAGGCTGCGTCCCAGCACCAGATAAGCCAGGGCTTCGGACTGCGACATCGCCGGATCGGACCACACGTCCGCACGCGGCTGCTGCGCACGCCCGGTCACGTCGATACCCGCGGTGACATCACCGATCCGGCGCTCGGCACGGATGTTGATGCGCGGGTCGGACACCGCGTTGTAGTTCCAGGTGAGGTTGCCGCGGGTGATGGTCAGGTCCTGCCCGTACGCCTTGTAGCGGCCACTCACTTCCAGCCCGCCATTGGCGGTCATCTCGCGGCCAGGCTTGGCCCAGACCTGCATCTTGCCGGTCAGCGCGCCCTTCAGGCCGAAGCCGGTCATCTTCACCTTGTCACCGAGGCTGACGGTCAGCTCCATGTCCAGCGGCGAGGTACGCGACTCTTCCGGATCGGCCGGGTCGAGCACCACCACGTCTTCGGACACCGAGGTGCCGCGGTCCAGGCGCTCCAGATCGATGTCGGCCTCGGGCACGTGCACGGTGCCACGCAGCTCCATCGCGGCCTTGGCCAGGGTGAAGTCGAGGTTGGGATTGGCGACGATGCGCAGCTCGCTGGTATTGGACAGCAGCACGTTGTCGCCGTGAATCTTCAACTGCAGCGGCTGTGCATCGCCGAACCACGACAGGCCACCATCCACGTACAGCGTGCCCTGGCCGGAGTTGGCCTGCGCGGTGATCTTGGCCGAACCATCGGGCTGGGCCACGAAGCTGCCCTTGCCCTGGTCGAAGGTCAGGCCGAGTGCCGGGAATTCACCCTTGAAGTTGCTCAGCTGCGCGTCACCGCCCAGCGAGGGCTGGCCACGCGTGCCGCGCAGGCTGACGTGGCCTTCGATCAGGCCGGTCGGTCGCACGATGTCCGGCGAGAACAGCTCCAGCCAGTACAGCCGCGACATGTTGAGGTAGAGCTCGCCGTTCAGCGGTGCGCTGGCTTCCCAGCCGGTCTGCATCCTGGCGTCGACGAAGCCGTTGCCCTGGAAGCCCATGCCCAGGTAGCCCTTGATGCTGGCCGGGGTCATGTCGAGCTTGAGCGAGAACTGGTCGTAGCGCACCAGCTCGCCACGGGTGGTGTCCCCCACGGCATTGCGGTTCTCACCCAGGCGCACGCCGCCTTCCTTCGAGCGCACTTCCACATGGCCTTCCCAGGCGTTGCCGCGCGGGCGGATCTGCGCATCCAGGCTGACATCGCCACGCAGGTAGATGCGACGGCCGGACTGCGGCGGCAACCACGGCTGCACCAGCGCCAGTGGCAGCGCATCACTGCGCACCACCAGGCCCTCGCGCGGCCAGTTGGCCTGTGCGCACAGTGTGCCGCTGCTGGCAGCGGCCAGGCAGGCTTCGCCCAGCGTGTAGGTGCTGCCGTTGATCGCGAACGCCGCCGGTGCACGCAGCGACCAGGCATCGCCCTTCACCGGTGCAATGCGCAGCGCGGCCAGCTCGCCGCGCCACTGCGCGCCCTGCTGGCGCACGCTGCCCTGCAGCTCGATCGCGCCCATCTCGTTGCGGGTCTGCGCGGCCAGGCGCAGGTTGGAGACACTGCCCTGCGCATCCACATTCAAGCGTTCCAGCAGCATGCCGGCATTGACCTGCTGGCCCTGGATCGCCAGCGTGCCGCTGTCGCCGCGCCACGGCAGGTGGCCCTTGATGCTCACGCTCCCGGCGCCGTAGCCGTCCCAGTTGAGGTTGTTGCCGACCAGGTCGGCGGTGATGTCCGGCGCATCGCGCGGGCCCTTCACCTGTACCTGGCCACGCAGGCCGCCATCGGCGCCCGGCAGCAGGTCACTCAGCTGCAGCGGTTCGAAACGCGCATCGATGTCGAGGCGGTCACCGACCTTGCCCGAAGCGGTCACCCGGCTGCTGCCCAGCGACAGCTTCAGGTCACCCTGGCCCTGCGCGCCCTGCAGCGCGAACTTGCCCTGCGCGTCCAGGTTGCGCTGACGCAGCACGCCCTTCAACGACGGCAGATCGACCGTGGCTTCCAACGTGCCGGCGGTACCCGGCGGTTCGTTTGCCGGCGGCGGCAGCTGGCGGCCCTTGGAGGCCAGGTTGCCGGACAGGCGGCCATTCCAGCCCGGCACGAAATAGCCGGGGTCGAAGTCCTTCAGTGTGGCCTTGGCATCCCAGTCCAGCTGCGGTGCCCACGCCACCTGGCCTTCCACCTGCAGCTGGCCACCCGGGGTCTGCGCCTGCAGCTGGTGGATCGACGCGGCCTGATCGTTGCCGCGCACATCGAAGTGCAGCTGTGCCTTCTGCGCGTCGCGCTCGACCTCGGCGCGGCCGATCGCCGCCCAGGCCTTCAGGGTACCGGCCAGGCCGAAGCGCGCTTCCTTCAAGGTGACCGGCACCGGGGCGCTGCCGGCGGTGTTCGGGTCCGCCGCTGGCACGTAGGTCAGGTCATGTGCGACCACCGAGAAGTTGAGCTTCTGCTGGTCTTCCTGGCTGAAATCGGCGGTGCCTTCCAGCCGCGCCTCACCGCCAAGACCCTTCACCAGCAGCGGTGAGACTTTCAGCACCTGGTCCTGCAGCGACACCACCGACGGTGCCAGTTCCAGTTCCTGATCGCCCTGTTTCACCTTGCCACGCAGGTTGGCGTTGCCGCCCTTGCCGGCGGCGGTGAAATCCAGTGCCAGCGGCGCGATCGCCGAGCTGGCCAGTGCCGGCGACAGCAGCGCCAGATCCAGCTCGTCACTGCGGATGCTGGCGCTCCAGCTCGGATCGGTGCGGCCATCGAACACCAGCATCGCGTGCAGCGGCTTCGGCGCGCGCCCGGCTACGGCCACTTCCATGTGCGACAGGTCACCGCGGGCGACCAGGCCGACGGTGGCGGCCGTGCGGCCACGCGGCGCCGGCAGCACCGCGGTGACGGTCACATCGGTGTCGTAGTCCTTGGCCGGGATGTAACGACCCTGGGCGGTGAAATTGCCCATGTCGCTGTCCACCACCAGTTTGTGTGCCTGGAACTCGCCATTGGCGATCTCGATGCCGCCGCGCACGCGACTGATGTCGATCACCGGCTCGTTGGCCTGGCTGATGCGGAAGCCGTCGATGGCGATGGCATCGGCCTGGATCGCCAACGGCATTTCGATCTGCGGCAGCGAATCGGGCCACGACGGCAGCTTGAACGGCTCGTCACTCTTGGCCAGGTTCAGCGTCGCGTTGGTCAGTTCCAGCTTGTCCAGCAGCAGCTTGCGGCCCAGCAGCGGGCGCAGGTCCGGCTCCAGATGGGCGCGCTCGGCGTGGAAATGGATGTCGTCGTAGCGGAAGTCGACGTTGTACAGGGTCAGCGGACCGGCCACCGGGCCGTCCACCTTGTCCCAGGTGAAGCTGGCGCCCACCGGCAGCCGTGCCACCACCTGCGCCAGCAGCACGTCACGGCCGGCCACGGTCTGCAGCAGCCAGTACACCGCCAGCAGGGCCAGCAGCACCAGGCCCAGCACGCCCACACCGGACCAGGCCCAGAAGCGGCGGCGGCGGTAGAAGCGCACGCGCGGCGGCGTGGTCGGGTTCGGAGTGGGTGCGGGCGTACTCACAGGTCCGCTCCGATGTTGAGGTACAGCTGGAACTGCGAATCCGGGTTGTTCAGGCCATGCGCGATATCCACGCGCACCGGGCCCACCGGCGATTTCCAGCGCACGCCGAAGCCGACGCCGGTATGCAGATCGATGGTGTTGTCGAAGGCGCTGCCGGTATCGACGAACACCGCCGCACCCCAGGGGCCACCATTGAAGTAGTGCTCGTACTCGGCCGAGCCGATCACCAGGTTCTTGGCGCCCAGCGCGTACTTGTCCGGTGCCGGGGTCCGCGGGCCCACCTCGCGATAGGCATAGCCGCGGATGCTGCGGTCACCACCGGCGAAGTAGCGCAGGCTGGGCGGCATCGCCACCAGATCACTGGTCCAGGTGGTGCCACCCTCGCCGCGCAGGATCAGGCGGTTGCTTTCGCCCACCGGGATGTACCAGCGCAGCACGGCATTGGCCTGCACGAAGCTGGTGTCCGAACCGGCACCCTCAACGCCGGCACGCATCGTCGCAGTACCGCTGATGCCCTTGCGCGGGAACAGTTCGTCATCGACGTTGACGTAGTCGGCGACCATCTGCGGGTACACCAGCGTCGACGTGTTGTAGACCGCGTCGGTGAATTCGGTGCCGGAGGCATAGCGCCAGCGCTCGCGCAGCGCGTTGATCGAGGCGATCGCGGTCCAGTGTTCGTTGATCTCACCGCTGCGGCTGGCGATCAGCTTGAAGTTGCGCAGGTCGATGTAGTCGGTCTGCTCGTCGTAGGCGCTGGCAGCGAAGGTGTACCAGCCATCAAGCCAGTTGAAGGCCGGAATGCGGTAGCTGGTGACCAGGCTCTTGCGCTTCTGCGCATAGTCCAGCTGCGTGTTCATCTTGTGGCCGCGGTTGTTCAGCCACCGCCGTTCGATGCCACCGCGCACACCCGGGCCACTTTCGCTGCCGTAGCTCAGACCCGCGGTGTAGATGGTGCGCTTGGCACGGGTCAGCTTCACATCCACCGGCACTTCGCCGTTCGCATCGGCCTGGTCGGGCCGCGGCTGGATGTCGATCACGCTGAAGTAGTCCAGCTTGGTCAGCGACTCGCGCAGCCGGTCCAGCTTGCCCTCGTGGAAGTAGCTGCCCTGTTCCCAGTACACCAGCGGATCGAACAGCTTGTCGACGAAGTAGTCCTGCTCGAAACGCACCGGTCCCATGTTGTAGCGGCGGCCGCTGTCCCAGGTCAGGTCGATGTCGGCGGCGTTGTCGGCACGGGTGATCTGCACCTGACGCTGGGTGTAGTCGGCATCGAAATAGCCACGTTCGGCCAGGCGGCGGGTGACGGTGATCTTGCTGGCTTCGTACTGCGTATGTTCGAAACGCTGGCCCTTGCGCGGCTTGAACGCGGCCAGATCGTCCTGCAGGTACTGGTCGTACATCGCCGGCCCGGTGATGTCGATGTGCTCGCGGCGGACGGTCACCGGGGTGCCCTTGTCGACATGGATCAGCACGCGCACGTGCTCGTCCTCGCGCGGCGCCTCGACCTTGATCACCGGGTTGTAGTACCCGAACGGTTCCAGTGCCTGGCGGGTCTGCCGCTCGGCCTGTGACAGCAGGTACTCCAGGCGCGATTCGCCCTGTTCCTTGCCGATCGTGTCGTACAGCGACAGCGATTCCTGGATGTTCTCGATGATTGCGGCGTCGTCGCCCTTGTCCAATCCCTTGATGTCCACCTTGTCGATGGTGCCGCGCGCGTGGGCCACGGAGGTGGCGGCCAGCGACAGGACCATCAGCGGCAGGGCGTATTTCTTTGGCTGCATGCGGCACAGCATACCGACCGAAGGTGACGATGCGAAATGCATCACGTCATTCGGGATCGGTTGTTAAGTGGCGGTCAAAATACGCGCCTTTGTGGCGATCGTCGTGATCGCAGCCGAGGATGCCGGCATCGTGCGCGATGCCGGCAATGACCCTCCGATACGCCCCCCCCGGTGTCCGGTAGTGCCGGCCGCTGGCCGGCAACCCACAGACCGATCCGATGCGCGGTGGCAATGCCGGCCAGCGGCCGGCACTACCGATACGGGCGTCAGCTCGACAGATGCTCGATCGCTGCCACCTTGCCCAGGCGCTCGCCCAGCATCGTCAGCAGCGCCAGGCGGTTGCCGCGCAGCGCCGGATCCTCGGCATTGACCATCACGCCATCGAAGAACGCGTCGACCTGCGGGCGCAGGCGGGCCAGGCGTGCCAGCACAGCCACGTAGTCCTTGTGCTGCAGGCTGGCGCCGGTGTCGTCGATGGCCGCGGTGACCGCTTCAGCCAGCGCGCGCTCGGCGTCTTCCTGCAGCAGCGCCGGGTCGATCTGGGCCGGGATGTCGCCTTCGGCCTTGCGGAGGATGTTGCGGATGCGCTTGTTGGCCGCAGCCAGCGCCTCGGCTTCCGGCAGCGCGGCGAAGGTGCCGATCGCATCCAGGCGGCGGTCGAAGTCGTACAGCGAGGCCGGCTTCAGCTCGGCGACGGCGTTGAAGTGCGTGGCCGGCACGCCCTTGTCGGCGTAGTAGCCCTTCAGGCGGTCGAGGATGAAGTCGTACAGCTCGCCGACATCGGCCTGCACGTTGCGTGCGGCCAGGCCGGCGTTGGCGCTGGCCAGCAGCGCGCGCAGGTCCAGCTCGAAGCCGCTTTCGATGATCGTGCGGGCCAGGCCCAGCGCGTTGCGGCGCAGGGCGAACGGGTCCTTGTTGCCGGTCGGCTTCAGGCCAGCGGCGAAGCCACCGGCCAGCGTGTCGACACGTTCAGCAATCGCCAGCACCTTGCCCAGCGGCGACAGCGCGATGTCGTCACCGCCGAAGCGCGGCTGGTAGGCCTCGTCGATGGCCAGCGCTACCTCCTGCGATTCACCACCGGCCACGGCGTAGTGGCGGCCGGCGATGCCCTGCAGTTCCGGGAATTCGTTGACCATGCGCGACTGCAGGTCGTTCTTGGCCAGCTCGGCCGCACGTTTGGCCTGCGCAGCGTCGGCGCCAACCTGGGGTGCGATCACTTCGGCCAGAGCGGCCACGCGCGCCACCTTGTCGGCCACGCTGCCCAGCTTGGCCTGGTAGGTCACCGTCTTCAGGCCGTCGCCCATCGACACCAGGCCCTGCTTCAGGTCCTCGTCGAAGAAGAACTTGGCATCAGCGAAGCGCGGGCGGATCACGCGCTCATAGCCCTTGGCCACTTCGGCCACGTCCTTCGATTCGATGTTGGCGATGCCGATGAACTTCTCGGTCAGGGTGCCAGCGGCATCCAGCACCGGGAAGAACTTCTGGTTGATCTCCATCGTCTCGATCAGCGCTTCCTGCGGCACCGCCAGGAACGCACGTTCGAAGCTGCACAGCACTGCCGACGGCCATTCGACCAGGTTCACCACCTGTTCCAGGTTGTCGTCGGTGATGCGGGCGCTGCCACCGGCCTTGGCCGCAGCGGCCTCGACCTCGGCGACAATGCGCGCGCGGCGCTCGCTCGGGTCGACCAGCACGAACGCGGCACGCAGGGCTTCAACATAATCCTGCGGCTGGGCCAGCGACACCGCCTGGTCGTGGTGGAAACGATGGCCACGGCTGACGCGACCGGCCTGCAGGCCGAACAGCTCGGCCTCGACCACGTTGGCACCGTGCAGCAGCACCAGCCAGTGCGCCGGGCGCGCGAAGCCCCAGGCGTGGTCGCCCCAGCGCATCGGCTTGGGAATCGGCATCGCCGCAATCGCCTCGCGCAGGATCTCCGGCAGCAGGCTGGCGGTGCTCGCGCCCGGGGTCACCGCGCGGTGCACGAAGCGCTCACCCTTGTTGTCGGTGGTCTTTTCCAGCGCGGTCCAGTCGATCCCGGCCTTGGCGGCGAAGCCCTGCAGGGCCTTGGTCGGCTGGCCTTCGGCATCCAGCGCGATGTTCAGGTACGGGCCCAGCACTTCGCTGTGCTGTTCCGGCTGTTCCAGGCCAACGCCCGGCAGCAGCACGGCCAGGCGGCGCGGGGTCGACAACGGGCGCGCATCGCCCAGTTCCAGCGCGACGCCGCGCTTGCGCAGGCCTTCGACGACACCGTCGAAGAACGCCTGGGCCAGGCCCGGCAGCGCCTTGACCGGCAGCTCCTCGGTGCCCAGTTCGATCAGCAGGGGGGACAGTTGGCTCATCGTTTCAATCCTGTGGTGGGGGCGCAGCGCGCAACGCGTCCGGCGCCCCGGAGTAAGGGGGGGAGCGGCCGTCAGGCCTTCTTCGCGCCCGGGAAGCCCAGCTTCTCGCGCTGCTCGTAGTACGCCTTGGCCACCGCCTGGGCCAGCGCGCGCACGCGCAGGATGTAGCGCTGGCGCTCGGTCACGCTGATCGCGCGGCGCGCGTCCAGCAGGTTGAAGGTGTGGCTGGCCTTCATCACCTGCTCGTAGGCCGGCAGCGGCAGGTTCACTTCCACCAGCTTCTGCGCTTCACGCTCGCAGGCATCGAAGCGGTGGAACATTTCTTCCACGTCGGCGTATTCGAAGTTGTAGGTGCTCTGCTCCACCTCGTTCTGGTGGTAGACGTCGCCGTAGGTCACCGGCTGGCCGTCCGGGCCGTAGGTCCAGACCAGGTCGTAGACGTTGTCGCAGTTCTGCAGGTACATGCACAGGCGTTCGAGACCATAGGTGATCTCGCCCAGCACCGGGCGGCACTCCAGGCCACCGGCCTGCTGGAAGTAGGTGAACTGGGTCACCTCCATGCCGTTGAGCCAGACTTCCCAGCCCAGGCCCCAGGCGCCCAGCGTCGGCGATTCCCAGTTGTCCTCGACGAAACGCAGGTCGTGCACCAGCGGATCGATGCCCAGTGCCTTCAGCGAATCCAGGTACAGCTGCTGGATGTTGTCCGGCGCCGGCTTCATCGCCACCTGGTACTGGTAGTAGCGCTGCAGACGGTTCGGGTTCTCGCCGTAGCGGCCGTCGGTCGGGCGGCGCGAGGGCTGCACGTAGGCCGCGTTCCAGCTCTCCGGACCGATCGCACGCAGGAAGGTGGCCGGGTGGAAGGTACCGGCGCCCACCTCCAGGTCGAGCGGCTGGATGAGCACGCAGCCCTGCTGGGCCCAGAACTGGTTCAGGGTCTGGATGAGGCCCTGGAAGGTGATCGGAACGGTCGGGGTCGCGGACATGCGTACGAGTCTTGGCCGGCAAGGGGGTGCGTTAGTATAACGGCCGACCTGCGGGGCATTCCGTACCCGGGAGGAGCAGGCAGATGGAACATCGGCTGCCGGTGGGCACGCCCGGCGAGGCTGGCGGCGTACCGCTGCCGTGGGGTCGCCTGCAGTTCGAGCAGATTGCCGCGGCCCTGATCGCCGATGGCCTGGTGGCCGAGCAGGACCGCGAGCGCATGCGCTTTTCCGCGCAAGGCGCACGCAACGCCAGTGAAGTGCACCCGATGGTGCTGCTGTCCAACCTCAAGCTGGCCGCCAACGGCGGTGGCGAACTGACCCTGGAGCGCCTCACCGAGTGGCTGGCGCAGCGCACCGGCAGCCGCTACCTGCGCATCGACCCGACCCGGGTCGACGTCGCCGCGGTCACCGCGCTGGTCTCCCATGCCTACGCGCGCCGCCACCGTTTCCTGCCGTTGGCGGTGGATGCCGAGCGCGTGCTGGTGGCCACCAGCGAGCCACTGGTGCAGGAATGGCGCCGCGACCTGCAGCACCTGACCCGCCGCCGCATCGAGCTGGCGGTGGTCAACCCGCTGGACCTGCACCGCTACACCATGGAGTTCTACGGGGTGACCCGCTCGGTGCGCGGCGCCCGTGGCGACGTGCGCGGCGAGGCCAGCACCACCCTGCCCAGCTTCGAACAGCTGGTGGAGCTGGGCCGCACCGGCGACGTCAATGCCGACGACCAGCACATCGTGCATATCGTGGACTGGCTGCTGCAGTACGCCTACGAGCAGCGCGCCTCGGACATCCACCTGGAGCCGCGCCGCGAAATGGGGCGCATGCGCTTCCGCATCGACGGCGTGCTGCACAAGGTGTTCGAGGTACCGCCGGCGGTGATGACCGCGGTGGTCAGCCGCATCAAGGTGCTCGGCCGCATGGACCTGGCCGAACGCCGGCGCCCGCAGGATGGCCGCATCAAGACCCGTTCGCCGGGCGGCCGCGAGGTCGAGATGCGCCTGTCGACCATGCCCACCGCCTTCGGCGAAAAGTGCGTGATGCGCATCTTCGACCCCGATGCCGCGTTCAAGAGCATCGACCAGCTCGGTTTCAGCCCGCAGGAGGCGGCGGGCTGGAATGCGCTGGTGGAGCGTCCGCACGGCATCGTGCTGGTCACCGGCCCGACCGGCTCGGGCAAGACCACCACCCTGTATTCGACGCTGAAGCGCCTGGCCACGCCGGACGTGAACGTGTGCACGGTGGAGGACCCGATCGAGATGATCGCGCCGGAGTTCAACCAGATGCAGGTGCAGACCAACATCGACCTGGATTTCGCCAGCGGCGTGCGCACGCTGCTGCGGCAGGACCCGGACATCATCATGATCGGCGAGATCCGCGACCTGGAAACCGCGCAGATGGCGGTGCAGGCCTCGCTGACCGGCCACCTGGTGCTGTCCACCCTGCATACCAACGATGCGCCCTCGGCGGTCACCCGCCTGCTCGACCTGGGCGTGCCGCACTACCTGCTGGCCAGCACCCTCAACGGCATCCTCGCCCAGCGCCTGGTGCGCACGCTGTGCCCGCACTGCAAGCAGCCGCACAGCCTCGGCGCCGCCGACTGGGCGGTGCTGGCTGATAGCCATGCCGCATATCCAGATGCCGCCACGCCCTGTCGGCCGGTCGGTTGCCTGGAGTGCCGGCGCACCGGATTCCTCGGCCGCATCGGCCTGTATGAGTTGCTGCCATTGGGTTCGCGGCTGCGCGGGCAGATCCGCGCCGACATGGATCTGGCCGGTTTCAGCCGGGCTGCGCGGGCTGAAGGGCTGCGAACCCTGCGCCAGGCCGGGCTTGAAAAGGTGGCGCAGGGGCTGACTACAATCGAGGAAGTCCTGTCAGTCCTGCCGCCCCCGGATGAACCCAGCCCCGTTCCTGATCCTTGAAACCGGCCGCCCGGTACCGTCGCTGCGCCGCTACGGGCGCTTTCCGCACTGGATCCGCGTCGCCGCCGGGCTGGAAGAACACGAGACGGTGGTGGTCGATGTCGAACACGGTGGCGCCCTGCCCGACCCACATGCCTTCGCCGGCGTGCTGGTGACCGGCTCGGCCGCCTTCGTCACCGACCACGCCGAGTGGAGCGAGCGCAGCGCCGCATGGCTGCGCCAGACCGCCCACGACGACCTGCCGGTATTCGGCATCTGCTATGGCCACCAGCTGCTGGCGCACGCGCTGGGTGGCGAGGTGGCCTACAACCCGGCTGGCCGCGAGTCCGGCACGATCGAGCTGGAACTGCAGCCGCAGGCCGCGCAGGACCCGCTGTTCCAGGGCCTGCCGCAGCATTTCGCCGCCCATGCCACCCACCTGCAGACCGTGCTGCGCGCACCTGACGGCGCCGAAGTGCTGGCACGCTCGCCGCTGGACGGCTGCCATGCCTTCCGCTGGGGCCGCCAGGCGTGGGGCGTGCAGTTCCATCCGGAATTCGCCACCCACCATATGCGTGGCTACGTGCGCGCCCGGGCCGACTGCATCGGCCGCCATGGCGGCTGCGCCCGCAGCATCGAGCGCGCGGTCAGTGCCGCGCCGCTGGCCCGCCAGCTGTTGCGCCGCTTCGTCCGCCAGGCGCGGCTGTCTTCAGCCCAGCCGGTGGCAAAACAGGGATAATCGGCGGCACGGGCAGCCGCCCGGCCCCCTCCTGTCCTTCCCGGATGTCCATGAAAGAGATTCGCAAGCTGCCGGCCTCGGCGGGCGCCCAGTGGTTGCTGGATACGTTCTCCCTGTACCGGCGTGCGCCGCTGCAGCTGGCCCGGATCGGCCTGACCTGGCTGCTGGTGAGCTGGGTGGTGACCCTGCTGTCGACCTTGATTCCCGGCGCCGCCGGCATGGCTGTGCAGCTGATGACCCTGGCCATTTCGCCGATCATGTTCGGCGGCATGCTGTATGCCGTGGGCGAGATCGACGAAGGCCGCCCGGGCCTGGCCTCGCACCTGCTGCAGCCGATCCGCGACCACCGCGTCAGCCACCTGCTGGTGCCGCTGGCGATCCAGGTGCTGGCGGTGCTGCTGCTGGGCGCGCTGTTGTTCATGATGATCGGCCGCGAGGGCTTCACCGCCTTCAGCGAGGTCATGACCAAGATGGAAGAGATCAGCCGCAGCGGCCAGCAGATCAAGCCGGACGACGCGGCCGCACTGGTCGCCAACCTGCCGGCCAAGCGCATCGCGCTGTGGATGCTGCTGGTGTTCCTGAGCGCGGTGGCGCTGTCGCTGGCGATGTTCACCCAGCCGGCGCTGGTGGTGTTCGACAAGCAGAGCGGCATGCATGCGCTGCGCCTGAGCCTGCAGGGCTGCATCGAGAACATCGGCGCGATGTTCGTGTTCGCCGTACTCGGCCTGATCGCCGCGTTCTGCATGTACATCCTGTTCGTGATCGTGATCCAGGTCGCGATGCTGATCGGTGGCCCGCTGGCTGCGGCCTTCATCGCCCAGTTGGTGCTGACCACGGTGCTGATGCCGCTGTATGTCGGCGCGGTCTACGCCGCGTGGAAGCAGATGTTCGTGCATCGCGGCAGCCGCGCGGCCCCACCGATCCCGACCACGCCGACCTCAAGCGACGTGTTCCACGCCTGACGGAAAAAGGGGACGGAGGGGAGGGGATTAAGTCGTTTATGCCCAGTGTGTGCAGCTAACGACTTAATCCCCTCCGTCCCCTTTTTTTCTTTCAGGCGGCGGGTTTCTTCACTACCGACGACGGCACCAGCCAGCGTGCGGCGTGGATGCCCAGTTCGTAGAGCAGGCACATCGGGATCGCCAGCATCAGCTGCGAGACCACGTCCGGCGGGGTCAGCACTGCGGCCACCACGAAGATGCCGACGATCGCGTAACCGCGCCCTTCCTTGAACTGCTGCGGCGTCACCCATCCCAGCAGCACCAGGATCACCATTGCCACCGGCAGTTCGAAGCTGCCGCCGAAGGCAAAGAAGATCGCCAGCACGAAGTCCAGGTAGGCGTTCGCATCCGGAGTGATCGCGATCACGTCCGGGCTGAAGGTGGTCAGGAAGTGGAATACCGCCGGCAGCACCAGGAAGTAGGCGAAGGCACAGCCGGCGTAGAACAGCAGCACCGACGACACCAGCAACGGCACCGCCAGGCGCTTCTCGCGCGCGTACAGGCCCGGGGCGACGAACGCCCACAGCTGGTACAGCAACCACGGCACCGCCACGAACAGGGCGACGAAGAAGGTCAGCTTCAGCGGGGCGAAGAAGGCGCCGGCGGGGTTGGTGGCGATCATCGTCTGCCCGTTCGGCAGCTGCGAGACCAGCGGTTCGGCCAGCGCGTTGTACAGCTTCTGGGTAAACGGCAGCAGCGCCAGCAGCACCACGCCCAGGCCCAGCAATGCGCGCACCAGGCGGCCGCGCAGTTCCACCAGATGTTCGACCAGCGAGCTTTCGCCGAAATCCTGTTCACTCATGGCTGGCGCTCCGGGCTGCTCTGCGGCGGCGTCGCACCGGCATCAGGGGGCGTCGCCGGCGTCGGCTCGGGAGCAACGCTCTCCTGTGCCGGCGCATCGGTGTCGGGCACGGCGCTCATGTGCGGCGGAAGATCTGCGGGCGCCGGCGCGCGTACTTCCTGCGCCAGCGTATCGCCCTGCTGCTGGGCCTCCTGCGCTTCGCGACGGATCGCTTCACCGCTGGCGCGCAGCTGGTTCTCGGTGTCCTGCATGCCCTGGCGCACGTCCTGCATCTGCCGCTTGATGTCCTCGGCCTGCAGTTCGCGCTCCAGTTCCTGTTTCACCGAATCCCACTGATTACGGGCACGTCGCACCCACAGGCCGGCGAAGCGGGCCGCCTTGGGCAGGCGCTCAGGACCGAGCACCACCAGGGCAACCACCGCAATCACCAGCAGTTCGCTGAAGCCGATATCAAACACCGCGACCGCTCCGGATCAGCGAGCGTTACGGTCGTGCTCGTCCTGCGCGGCGCGCGAGGCGTCCTGGCTGCGCGATTCATCGCCCAGCTGCGCGTTCGGCTTGTCCTCGTCGCGCATGCCCTTCTTGAATTCCTTGACCGCCGAACCGAGATCCTTGGCGCCACTGGTCAGGCGCTTGGTGCCGAACACCAGCAGGACGATGGCCAGCACGACCAACCAATGCCAGATGCTGAAACTGCCCATAAAGACGCTCGTTACGTTAGTGATCAGGCTGTCGAGCATAGCGCACCGAGTGTTAGCCGGCGCGCGTGACGAAAGTCAGTTTCCGCCCAGCGTTTCCGTGCGGATTTCGCCGTCGTTGACCGGCTGGAAGCCCTGCTGCTGCGGCGGCGGGTTCTGCGGCACGTTCTGCAGCGGTGCGGTGGTGGCTTCGGCCGGGGCGGCCGGCGCTGCCTGAACAGGCGCCGGAGCAACCGCCGGGGCCGCTGCCGGACGCGGCGCGTTGCCACCGTTGCCGTTGCGGTTGTTGCGCGCGGCGTAGGTGGCCTCTTCCAGGCGGTCGCGGAACGTCACCACATCCATCGACGGCGAACCGGCCGCGCGGCCTTCGAAGATCATGCGCGGCGTGGTGTTGCTGCCGTAGGCGTCCAGATTGGCGGCATCGTCGATCTGCAGCACCGCACCATCCAGGGCGACACCGGCGAACAGGCCGCGGGCGCGCGACCAGGACCAGATCTCGGCCTTCAGCTGACCGTCGGTGGCGGCGGCGGCATTGCGGCCGACCGGGCCGGCGGCGACACCTGCATCGGCACCCAGCGTGAACTTGCCGTTGACCAGGTTGTCCAGGCTCCGGTCGTTGCGGAACACCAGCACCACATCGGAAGACTGCACGCCGGCCTGAAAGCCGATGCTGCCGCCGGTGAGCTTCACGAACACCGGATTGGACCAGGCACCGTTGGGCATGCGCACGGACATCAGGCCGTGGCCACGACGACCGCCAATGACCAGACCGGCCTTGATCGTGTCGGGAATGACGATGACCGCGCGGCCTTCGTCGAGCAATTTGTCCGGAATGCCCTGTTCAGGGATTTCCTGGATTTCAGCCAGCACGCGCACGGCATTGCGGGCACGCTGGTCTTCCTGCGGTCCGGCCATGGCCTGGCTGGACAGCAGGCTGGCGGCGATCAGCAGGGCTTGGATCGGGCGACGCATGGCAGGCTCCAGAAGTCAGTCCATAGGAAGATATAGCAAGTGACTGAAATTAGTAGTGTTGTCATGAATCCCCAATGAGCGTTCCCTGCTCACATTGATGCGCGCTATGCCTGCAATCCGAACCCTGCATCCCGGCGCGGCACCGGATCGGCGACAATACCGCTCATGCTCGACGCACCCGATACCGCCGTGCTGGCGGTCAACCTAGGCACGCCCGAGACGCCGACGGCCCCCGCCGTACGCCGTTACCTGGCTGAATTCCTGTCCGACCCCCGCGTGGTCTCGATCCCGGCACTGCTGTGGCAGCCGTTGCTGCGCGGACTGATCCTGCCGCTGCGCAGCAGCCGTTCAGCGGCCAAGTACGCCCAGGTCTGGCTGCCGGAGGGCTCTCCGCTGATGGTGCATACGCGCCAGCTGGCGCAGGCCATGCAAGCGCTGTTGCCGACCCTGACGGTGCGCCATGCAATGCGCTATGGCGAACCGGCGCTGGCCAGCGAACTCGACCGGCTGGCGGCCGACGGTGCGCGCCGCATCGTGGTGCTGCCGCTGTACCCGCAGTACTCCACCACCACCACCGCCTCGGTCGAAGACCGCGTCGATGCCTGGCAGCGCCGCAATCCGGGCGTGACCGTGAGCCTGGTACGCGACTATTCGGTCGATCCGGGCTGGGTCGACGCCGTTGCCGGCTCGATCCGCCGCTACTGGGAACAGCACGGTCGTGGCCAGAAACTGATGTTCTCCTTCCACGGCATTCCGCAGCGCCTGGCCGATGCCGGCGATCCGTATCCGCAGCGCTGCGAGGCCAGTGCGCAGGCCATCGCCAAGGCGCTGGAGCTGGGCAGGGACGACTGGCAGATGGGCTATCAGTCGCGCTTCGGCCGCGAGCGCTGGCTGCAGCCGTATGCCGAGCCCAGCCTGTGGGCGCTGGCCGAATCCGGCGTGAAGCAGATCGACGTGGTGTGCCCGGGCTTCGCCACCGACTGTCTGGAGACGCTGGAAGAAGTGGCACTGGGCTTCACCGAAACACTGGCCGAGCGCGGCGCGACGATGCGCTACATCCCCTGCCTCAACGCCGAACCGGAGCACGCGCGTGCGCTGGCACGGCTGGCCGTGGCGTCACTGGCATGAGCCTGCAGCCGTTTGAACTCGAGGTCGGTGGCGCGCGCGTCGCCGGCCTGCGCAACTACGGTGATGGCCCGCGCGTGCTGGCCCTGCATGGCTGGCTCGACAACGCGGCCAGCTTCGTGCCGCTGGCGCCGCACCTGTCGTCGTTGCAGCTGGTGGCCATCGACCTGCCCGGCCACGGCCACAGCGCGCATCTGCCGGCCGGTGCCAGCTACACCACGGCCGCCGCCATCTGTCACGTACTCGACGTCGCCGACGCGCTGGGCTGGGACCGTTTCAGCCTGCTTGGCCATTCGATGGGCGCCGGCATCGCCAGCCTCACCGCCTCGGTCAGCGACCGTGTCGAACGGCTGGTGGCGATCGAAGCACTCGGCGGCCTGCGTGGTCCTGAGGAAGAAACCGCCAACCGCCTGCGCGAGCATGTGAATGCCACACGCGCACTGGCACGCAAGCAGCTGCGCGTGTTCCCCGACCTCGCCGCGCCGATCCGCGCGCGGATGATGACCAACCAGCTCAGCGAGCGCTGTGCACGGCTGCTGGTCGAGCGCGGCGTGGAGCCGGTCGAAGGTGGTTACCGCTGGTGCAGCGACCCGCGCCTGATGCTGCCCACTGCGATCCGCCTCAGCGAAGGCCAGATCGACAACCTGCTGCAGGCCATCGCCTGCCCGACGCAGGTGATCTACGCCACACCGGCGCAGTCGTACTATCCCGAGCCGATGCGCAGCGATCGCCTGCAGCACCTGCGCGATGGCCGTCTGGCGGTGTTTGCCGGCAACCATCACCTGCACATGGAAGACCCGGAACAGATCGCGGGCGTGATCCTGCACTTCTTCAGCAACGGCAACGCCGGCTGAGCAAACGTATCCGCGCGCTTCACTCCGCGCGTTTGCGGCCGATACATCAGTTGCGGGCCCCTGCGTCCGCAGCACGCAGGTCCGGTCGGGCCTGCGGCGTGTGTCTGGTTCTGCAAGGAAGTCCGCATGCCCGCTCTGCTGCACCGTCACCCACAGGATGTGGCCACGGTGTCCCGTCTCCGCGTCGCTGATCGCGCCGCATTCCCCGAATTCCCGGCTCGCGCCCTGCTCACGCACTCCTGCGTGCGCCGCGGCGTGGCTGTTGTCGTTTGCTGATCCAGGAGTCGCCGATGTCCGTTGCATCCTCCCGTCCCCCCGATACCGCCCGCATGCCGCATCTGCAGCAGCTCGCGCGCCGCGCTGACCGTCGACTGCTGATCGGTAGCGCGGCGTTGGCTGTGGCTGGCCTCGTGCTGGCCCTGCGTGGGCCCCACGTACCGGGCGCTGCGTTGGCCGCGGCCGCCGTACTGCCCGCCCTCTGGCTGGCCGGTCCACAGGCGGGCCGGGCCGTCGCCCGCAATGGCCTGGCATTGCTGTTGTCGCTGCAGCTGGCCTTGTTGTGCGCGATCGTCAGCCTGTCACCGGCATTGCCAATTGCGCTGTTGCTGGGCGTGCTGCTCAGCCACCGCGATCGCCTGCCGGTATGGCTGGCCGGTGGTGTTGGCACCCTCGCCCTGCTGGTACCGCTGCTGCACGGCGCAGCCGTGGGACCGACGTTGCTGCAGGCCGGCCTGTTCGCCAGCCTGACCGTGTTCCTCGGCCAGGTCGCGCTGCGCCTGCGGCAGCAGACCGAGGCACTTGGCCACGGCCCACGCCGCCTGGCGGCACTGGCGCGCGATATCGCGACGGGCACCGATCTGAGCGCACATGCGGATACCGCGGCCTATGCACCCGGTTCGCTGGCCCATGCGCTGGCCGATACCGCCCGCCACGTGCAGGCGCAGCGTGGGCGCGAGGCTGACGCGCATGCCGAGAATGCGCAGATCCGCCAGGCGCTGGATGCCTCGCGCACCGCGATGATGATTGCCGACAACGACCACGTGATCCGCTACGTGAACCGCTCGGTGGTGGCCCTGCTGCGCAACCAGCAGGCAACACTGCGCCAGGCCTTCCCCGACTTCGATGCCGAGCGCCTGGTCGGCAGCAGCATCCACCGCTTCCACGCCAACCCGGACCGCATCCGCGCGATCCTCAATGGCCTGCAGGTCACGCACAACGGCAAGGTGCAGATCGGCCCGGTGCACTTCGCGCAGGTGGTCACCCCGGTGTTCGATGCGCAGGGCGCGCGCCTGGGCTTCGCCGTGGAATGGCATGACCGCACCCATGAACTCGCGCTGGAAAACGCCGTGGCCGGCATCGTCGCAGCGGCAGCGGCCGGTGATCTCGACCAGCGCCTGCAGGTCACTGAAGGTGCCAGTTTCCTCGATGGGCTGACCGGTGGCATCAACCAGCTGCTCGATACGCTCGGCAGCACCGTCAACGAAGTGCGGCAGATGCTCTCGGCACTGGCCAATGGCGATCTGGACCGGCGCATGCACGGCGAGTATCACGGTGCTTTCGCTGCCATCCAGCGCGATGCGAATGCCACGGCCGGTCAGTTGGCACGCATGGTCGGTCGCATCCAGGAATGTGCGGCGTCGATCAGTACCGCCGCCAGCGAGATTGCCGCCGGCAACGGCGCGTTGTCCGAGCGCAGCGAGCGCCAGGCCGCGCACCTGCAGGAGACCGCAGCATCGATGGAGGAACTCACCGCCACCGTGCGCCAGAACGCCGCCCATGCGCGTGAGGCCAGTGCGTTGGCAGCTTCCACGCAGAGCGCTGCCAGTGACGGCAACACAGCCATGCAGCGGGTGGTGAATACCATGCAGGCCATCGAAGGTGCCTCGAAGCGGATCGGCGACATCACCGGCGTCATCGACGGCATTGCCTTCCAGACCAATATCCTGGCCTTGAACGCAGCCGTGGAGGCGGCACGCGCCGGCGAACAGGGCCGAGGCTTCGCGGTCGTGGCCAGCGAGGTGCGGGTACTGGCGCAGCGCTCTGCGGCGGCGGCCCAGGAGATCAAGAAGCTGATCGACGAAGCCGGCCGCCAGGTGGGTGAGGGTGCCCAGCTGGTAGCTGACGCCGGCCAGCGCATGCAGGGCATTGTTGGCGGCGTGGAGGATGTCAGCCACCTGATGCGCGAGATTTCCGCAGCGTCGCAGGAGCAGTCGATCGGCATTGAGCAGATCAACCAGACCGTAGTGCAGATGGATCAGGCCACACAGCAGAATGCCGCGCTGGTGGAGGAAGCCACCGCCGCCGCACGCGAGCTGCAATCGCAGGCGGGTACGCTTACCGAGGCGGTGTCGGTGTTCCGCCAGCAGGAACCGAACGAGGTCTCGCAGGCCGCCTGAACCGGGCCTTCAGTTCGATCCTGATCAAGACGGCGCCCGCAGGGCGCCGTCTTTTTGTTGCGTAGGCCTTGCTGCCAGTAGCTGCCAACCTTGGTTGGCGCCGTGGTTCCTCACGAAGGGCATCCACGCATGGCGTGGATCTACTGGTAGTGCCGGCCGCTGGCCGGCAATCACAGCGACGCGCACTGTCTGGCCTGCTGCCGGGGTTGGCACCGATCTTTGCAGGGACAGCCCATCCACGCACGGCGTGGATCTACTGTGGGTCCGCATGCCCTCGGTAGACGCCAACCTTGGTTGGCGCTGTGGCTACCTGCGGAGAATATCCGCGTATGGCCTGAATCTAACGGGCGACGTAACGCCATCGGGTTGCCGGCCAGCGGCCGGCACTACCGGTATTTCCTGTGCACAAAGAAAAACCCCGCTGCGTGAGCAGCGGGGTTTTGGGTGTAAACCCTGGCGATGACCTACTCTCGCATGGCTTGAGCCACACTACCATCGGCGCAGCTGCGTTTCACTTCCGAGTTCGGGATGGGATCGGGTGGTTCCACAGCGCTAATTTCACCAGGGAGGCGGTTGGAGCGTCGCCATCCGATACAGCTGGATAAGGCGCCTGCCTCTCGTAGTTCTTGTGACGTAGCGTGCACTTGGATGCTCTTACGACGCTGTCGTAAAGCCAAGGCAACTTGAGGTTATATGGTCAAGCCTCTCGGATCATTAGTATCAGTTAGCTCAATACATTGCTGTACTTACACACCTGACCTATCAACCACGTAGTCTACATGGTTCCTTCAGGGGGCTTGTGCCCCGGGAGATCTCATCTTGAGGCGCGCTTCCCGCTTAGATGCTTTCAGCGGTTATCGCTTCCGAACATAGCTACCCGGCAATGCCACTGGCGTGACAACCGGAACACCAGAGGTTCGTCCACTCCGGTCCTCTCGTACTAGGAGCAGCCCCTCTCAAATCTCCAACGCCCATGGCAGATAGGGACCGAACTGTCTCACGACGTTCTGAACCCAGCTCGCGTACCACTTTAAATGGCGAACAGCCATACCCTTGGGACCGACTACAGCCCCAGGATGTGATGAGCCGACATCGAGGTGCCAAACACCGCCGTCGATATGAACTCTTGGGCGGTATCAGCCTGTTATCCCCGGAGTACCTTTTATCCGTTGAGCGATGGCCCTTCCATACAGAACCACCGGATCACTAAGTCCTAGTTTCCTACCTGCTTGATCCGTCGATCTTGCAGTCAAGCACGCTTATGCCTTTGCACACAGTGCGCGATGTCCGACCGCGCTGAGCGTACCTTCGAGCTCCTCCGTTACTCTTTAGGAGGAGACCGCCCCAGTCAAACTACCCACCATACACGGTCCCCGACCCAGATAATGGGCCCAGGTTAGAACGTCAAGCACGACAGGGTGGTATTTCAAGGATGGCTCCACTGCAG
>NZ_CM151224.1:4780000-4782500 GCF_056482945.1 Stenotrophomonas sp. 62841_Sma
TGGTTCCTTCAGGGGGCTTGTGCCCCGGGAGATCTCATCTTGAGGCGCGCTTCCCGCTTAGATGCTTTCAGCGGTTATCGCTTCCGAACATAGCTACCCGGCAATGCCACTGGCGTGACAACCGGAACACCAGAGGTTCGTCCACTCCGGTCCTCTCGTACTAGGAGCAGCCCCTCTCAAATCTCCAACGCCCATGGCAGATAGGGACCGAACTGTCTCACGACGTTCTGAACCCAGCTCGCGTACCACTTTAAATGGCGAACAGCCATACCCTTGGGACCGACTACAGCCCCAGGATGTGATGAGCCGACATCGAGGTGCCAAACACCGCCGTCGATATGAACTCTTGGGCGGTATCAGCCTGTTATCCCCGGAGTACCTTTTATCCGTTGAGCGATGGCCCTTCCATACAGAACCACCGGATCACTAAGTCCTAGTTTCCTACCTGCTTGATCCGTCGATCTTGCAGTCAAGCACGCTTATGCCTTTGCACACAGTGCGCGATGTCCGACCGCGCTGAGCGTACCTTCGAGCTCCTCCGTTACTCTTTAGGAGGAGACCGCCCCAGTCAAACTACCCACCATACACGGTCCCCGACCCAGATAATGGGCCCAGGTTAGAACGTCAAGCACGACAGGGTGGTATTTCAAGGATGGCTCCACTGCAGCTAGCGCCACAGTTTCATAGCCTCCCACCTATCCTACACAGACGAACTCAACGTTCAGTGTAAAGCTATAGTAAAGGTTCACGGGGTCTTTCCGTCTTGCCACGGGAACGCTGCATCTTCACAGCGATTTCAATTTCACTGAGTCTCGGGTGGAGACAGCGCCGCTGTCGTTACGCCATTCGTGCAGGTCGGAACTTACCCGACAAGGAATTTCGCTACCTTAGGACCGTTATAGTTACGGCCGCCGTTTACTGGGGCTTCGATCAAGAGCTTCGCCTTGCGGCTGACCCCATCAATTAACCTTCCAGCACCGGGCAGGCGTCACACCCTATACGTCCACTTTCGTGTTTGCAGAGTGCTGTGTTTTTGATAAACAGTCGCAGCGGCCTGGTTACTGCGACCCTCTTCAGCTATAGCTCGCACGAGCCACCAAAAAGGGTGCACCTTCTCCCGAAGTTACGGTGCCATGTTGCCTAGTTCCTTCACCCGAGTTCTCTCAAGCGCCTGAGAATTCTCATCCTACCCACCTGTGTCGGTTTACGGTACGGTCTGCGTAAGCTGAAGCTTAGGAGCTTTTCCTGGAAGCGTGGTATCAGTGACTTCGCCTTAAAGGCTCGTCTCGGTGCTCGGTCTTGAAGGATCCCGGATTTGCCAAAGATCCAAACCTACCGCCTTTCCCCAGGACAACCAACGCCTGGTACACCTAACCTTCTCCGTCCCTCCATCGCACTTACGCGAGGTGCAGGAATATTAACCTGCTTCCCATCGACTACGACTTTCGTCCTCGCCTTAGGGGCCGACTCACCCTGCGCCGATTAACGTTGCGCAAGGAAACCTTGGGCTTTCGGCGTGCGGGTTTTTCACCCGCATTATCGTTACTCATGTCAGCATTCGCACTTCCGATACCTCCAGCAGACTTCTCAATCCACCTTCAACGGCTTACGGAACGCTCCTCTACCGCGCATAACAAAGTTATGCACCCCAAGCTTCGGTTCACTGCTTAGCCCCGTTAAATCTTCCCCGCAGACCGACTCGACCAGTGAGCTATTACGCTTTCTTTAAAGGGTGGCTGCTTCTAAGCCAACCTCCTGGCTGTCTGTGCCTTTCCACATGGTTTTCCACTTAGCAGTGAATTTGGGACCTTAGCTGTGGGTCTGGGTTGTTTCCCTTTTCACGACGGACGTTAGCACCCGCCGTGTGTCTCCCATACAGTCCGTCTCGGTATTCGGAGTTTGCAATGGTTTGGTAAGTCGCGATGACCCCCTAGCCATAACAGTGCTCTACCCCCGAGAGGATACATATGAGGCGCTACCTAAATAGCTTTCGAGGAGAACCAGCTATCTCCGGGTTCGATTAGCTTTTCACTCCTAATCACACCTCATCCCCTACCTTTGCAACGGGAGTGGGTTCGGGCCTCCAGTGCGTGTTACCGCACCTTCACCCTGGGCATGACTAGATCACCCGGTTTCGGGTCTACTGCCCGCGACTATGCGCCCTTATCAGACTCGGTTTCCCTTCGCCTCCCCTATACGGTTAAGCTTGCCACGAACAGTAAGTCGCTGACCCATTATACAAAAGGTACGCAGTCACTCCTTGCGGAGCTCCTACTGCTTGTACGCACACGGTTTCAGGTTCTATTTCACTCCCCTCTCCGGGGTTCTTTTCGCCTTTCCCTCACGGTACTGGTTCACTATCGGTCGGTCAGTAGTATTTAGCCTTGGAGGATGGTCCCCCCATGTTCAGACAGGGTTTCACGTGCCCCGCCCTACTCGTCTTCACTGAAATGGCCCTTTCAGATACAGGGCTATCACCTTCTATGGCCGCTCTTTCCAG
>NZ_CM151224.1:4785000-4845470 GCF_056482945.1 Stenotrophomonas sp. 62841_Sma
AGATCCGGGGAAGTGGCCTCAGCGCCGTTCCCGTGTGCTGCGAAGTTTCCTTCGTAGCGAGCCGCCCATATAGCCGGCTTTTCCGCTTCGTCAACACCTTTTTTCAAGGCCGTCTCACCGGAGTGGACGTTGTTGCCGATGCCGCTTCGTCGTTGGACCCGAAGGCCTTTCGTCGTTGCGAGCCGCCTATTATGCCGGACTTTTCGAGTCCGTCAACACCTTCGTTCGATCATCTCGTTCGGCGGTGGTGGCGTTGCTGTCTGCGTGCCGTTTCCGAAGAAGCGGTGCGCTGCAGCAAGGGAGCGAATTCTAGAGATCTTGCGGATTTCGTCAAGCATTTTTTTGCAGGGTGATGACAGAACCAACGCAACATCACGCATGACATACGCTCGAAGATCACTGTGGCGTTGACCGCGCGTTGCGCGGTCAACGCCACAAGGGCTATCAATGCACGGATGCACAGTGGAGAGACGGCAATGAACATGCAGGTGCGGCAAGCGTGGTGGCGCGACCTTTCAGTACCGGCCCTCGTTGCCGGCTTCATTACTGTGCTGGTCGGCTTCGCCAGTTCGGCCGTCATCGTGTTCCAGGCTGCACAAGCCGTCGGTGCCAACCAGGCACAGATCGCCTCATGGATGTGGGCACTGGGACTGGGCATGGGTGTCACCTGCATCGGGCTGTCGCTGCGCTATCGCGTGCCGGTGGTGACCGCGTGGTCAACCCCGGGCGCGGCGATGCTGGTGGTCGGTGCAGGCGGTGCCTCGCTCGCTGAAGCCACCGGTGCATTCCTGCTCGCTGCGGTGCTTGGCATGCTGGCAGGCTTCTCCGGCATCTTCGCCCGGTTGATGCAGCGGGTGCCGATGGCGCTGGCCGCCGGCATGCTGGCCGGGGTGCTGCTGCGCTTCGGCCTGGACGTGTTCGTGGCCATGAACACCCAACTGGTGCTGGCGCTGGCCATGTTCGCCACCTGGCTGGGCGGACGCCGCCTGTTCCCGCGCTATGCGGTCATCGCCACTCTGCTGGTCGGCATCGCGGTGGCGGCCAGCCGTGGCCTGCTGCACGCACAGCAGGTGCAGCTGCAACTGGCTGTACCGCAATGGGTGACCCCATCCCTGTCCTGGACTGCAGTGGCTGGCATCGCCCTGCCCCTGTTCGTGGTCACCATGGCCTCGCAGAACATTCCGGGCGTGGCGGTGATGCGCGCATCCGGCTACGACGCCCCGGTGTCGCCGCTGATCGGCTGGATCGGTGTGGTCAATACGCTGCTGGCACCGTTCGGTGCATACGCACTGAACCTGGCGGCAATCACCGCAGCGATCTGCATGGGCCGCGATGCGCATGAGGACCCGGCACGACGCTATACCGCAGCGATGGCGGCCGGCGCCTTCTACATTGTCGTCGGGCTGTTCGGCGCCACCGTGGCCGCACTGTTCGCGGCGTTCCCGAAAGAGCTGGTGGCCTGCGTGGCCGGTATCGCGCTGTTCGGCACCATCGCCAACAGCCTGGCCAGTGCGCTGGCAGTAGAGCGGGACCGCGAGGCGGCACTGGTCACCTTCCTGGTGACCGCCTCGGGCGTCTCGCTGGCCGGCATCGGCTCGGCGTTCTGGGGCCTGGTGGCCGGTGCGCTGTGCCTGGTAGTACTGCGGCCCCGCCAGGGACGCTGACCTGCCCTATCCCGCCAATGCGGCGCCGACGGTGCTCAGCACCACCGCGATGACGATGGCGATCAGTGTGGCGACCACGCTGGTGCCGCCGCGCGCGGTCAGCTCGCTGCGCAGCCGTGCGTCATCGCCGCCGGTGACGGCACGGGCCTGGGCGATCAGGCGCTGGCAGTGTGCCAGGTACCAGCTGTTGCCAAAGATGCCGGTGGTGATGCTGAGCGCGAAGGTGATGACCAGTGACAGGCCATCCGGCACATCCAGCAAGGTCTCCACCACGCTGATCAGCAGCAGCAGGCCAGCCCACATCGCCGCCAGGCGGTACATCTTGCGGTACATCATCCAGATCAGGCCGAGCAGGAATGCCGGCCAGTGCCAGGTGCCACTGCCCGTGGCGATGCCGCCCTGATCCAGCCGCCAGCGCTGGCGATAGATCGGGAAATTGCCACCGACCACGCTGGCGTACAAGGCCATCTCGCCCTCCAGCCCGGCAGCCGCAGCCACATCCGGTGCAGCGACCGGCGCACGATAGGGGTCGGACGGATCGCCGACGCTCGGCGCAATGCCCTCAGCCGCAGGCGCTGCGTCGATATCCAGGACCGGAGCCACCTCGACCTGCGTTGAGGCCTGATCCAGCTCCGCCAACGGCCGCCAGGAGGGCATGCCCTCGCACCAGAGCAGCGTTCGCGCCGTGACCGTTCCTTCCCGCTGCAGCTGGCGAAGACCGGCCAGATCCACCGGCCCACTGCTCTGCCTGCCATTGGCGTACCACCATTGTGCTTCCTGCATGTTTTCCGTCCTTGCTACTGCATCGACAAACTGAAACCGCTGCCAGCGCCTACAGCGCGGTACTGGCCAGGGTCTGCACCAGCTGATGGCGCTCACCCGGCGCAAGCGTAATCTGCTCCGGGCCTGCGTTGGCCACTTCCAGGCAAACGTAATCGTGCCAGCCATCGCCGACATCGGCCATTTTCGCTGCCGCCTCCGCACCGGGATTCCAGGCCACCAGCGTCTGGCTGCCTTCGCTGCGGATCTCGATCCGCCGCTGCAGTACGGGATCACGCAGCACGTAATGGCCGCCGGCACCGGTATAGATGCGATCGCTGCGACCGGGGTCACGCGGATCGCGCAATGACCACGGTCCCTGTTGCAGGCGCAGCTGCGCATAGTCCTCGTACTTGTCCAGGTACTGCAGGCCATCGAGGCCCTCGACCTCGACCTGGTTGGCATCGCCCACCCGGAAATAGCTGTGCAGGGCCTGGGTGAAGGTCACCGGCGAGGTTCCGGTGTTCTCGGTGACGAGCTGCTGACGCAGCTGGCGGCAGATGCGCAACTGCATCTGCAGGCGCAGGCCGGGATCGGCGCAGGGTGCAGGTGCCAACTGCAGCTCGACCTCACCGTCATCGCTCTGGCTGGCCTGCAGAAGCTCCCAACGCGCGGTGCGCACCAGGCCATGCGCGGGCACATCATTGTTCTGGCCCTGGCGGCCGAACCACGGCCAGCACACAGGGACGCCACCGCGGATGGGCGTGGGCAGCTCGGCGCGCGTGGGCGAAAGCCACAGTACATCGGGCTGCCCATCGGGAATGAACGACAGCAGCTGTCCGCCGAACACGCTGATGACCGCCGTCGCGCTGGGGGTGCGCACGTGCCAGGCCTCCAGCCCGTGATACAGGCCGCTGCTGATGTCCGGATCCGACTGCATGCGATGACGCTCCTTGAAGACCGCGGCGATGATGTCGCGGTCAGCGTGCCTGGGGCAAGGCCTTCTGCGCAGCGGGTGCGATGGCGGCCGCCTCTTCCTGCAGCGCGCGCAGGATGCGTTGGCCGGCACGCCCATCGGCGTTGGCCCAGCCCAGGCGCTGCTGCTCGGACTGGATCGCGCGACGGGTGGCGGTACCGATCATGCCGTCGGCGGTACCGATGTCGTGGCCACGCGCCAGCAGCAGGGTCTGCAGCTGACGGCGTTCATCGCGGCCGATGCCGGGATCATCCGTCGGCCAGGCGGTAGCCAGCCCGTTGCCACCACGCAGCTGGTCGGCCAGCGTGGCGATCGCCAGCGCATAGCTTTCGGCGGCGTTGTAGCTGTAGATCGCGTCATAGTTGCGGAACACCAGCAGCGCCGGACCCTTGATCCCTGCCGGCAGCAGCAGGGCGGCGCGCGCATCCGCCGGCAGGTTGGCCGGAGCCAGCACACTGCCATCCAGCGCGGTCAGGCCCTGCGCACGCCAGTCGGCCAGGGCGCGACGCTGGGTACGTCCGGCCTGGCTGGCGTTGAAGCCAGCGGGAACAAGAACTTCCATGCCCCACGGCTCGCCACTGCGCCAGCCGGCACGCTTGAGGTAGTTGGCAGTGGAGGCCAGCGCATCGGGAATGCTGCCGACCAGATCGCGGCGGCCATCGCCATCACCGTCCACGGCGATGCGTGCGTAGGTGCTGGGCATGAACTGCGTATGCCCGAAGGCACCGGCCCAGGAACCGGTGAGGCCCTGTGCCTGCAGGTCGCCGCGGTCGATCAGCTTGAGCAGTGCCAGCAATTCACCGCGGAAGAAGGGTTGGCGACGGCCGGCGCAGGACAGCGTGGCCAGTGACTGCAGCAGGGGGCGCTTGCCGAACACGCGGCCGTAGTCGCTCTCCACGCCCCAGACCGCGACGATGGTGGCCGGATCGACGCCGTACTGCGCCGACACCCGATCGAGCAGGTCGCGATGCTGCTGCAGCATGGCGCGACCATCAGCCACGCGCTGGCGATCGACCAGCGCGGCCAGGTAGTCCCAGATCGGCGTGGTGAATTCCGGCTGCGCGTCGAGCAGGCCGAGCACGCTGGGGTCCGGGGTGAGGCCGGCGGTGATTTCGTTGAAGCGCTCGGCGCTGATGCCCTGGCTGGCGGCCGTGGCCTGCAGGCCCGAAAGGCAGCGGCTGAAGGCCGGATCGACGCTGGCATCCGGTGCTGCAGGCAGCGCGGGGGGCGAGGCGAGAGCGGCCGCCAGGCCGAGGGTGGTCAGAATGGGCATGGCGTCCTCCGTGTTGCCGTTGCACGGCCATCTTAGGGGTAGCGGTGCTGCAGAACCTGAAGGGGTACCGGCTGGCCGGCCGCCCTAGATGGCACGCAGCAGGCGCAGGCCGTAGGCGGGACTGTCGGCATTCCAGCGCTGCGTGACCTGCAGGCCCGCCTGCTGCAGCAGCGCCTCGAAGCTGTCGTCGGTGTACTTGTGGCTGTACTCCACACGGATCGGTTCGTCGGCGGCGAAGTGGAAGGCGCGGCCGTCCAGATGCACATCCTGCGCCCAGCGGCTGACCAGATCGGTTTCGATGCGCAACCGCGCGGTGCTGTAGCAGGCACGGTGGTGGAAGCCGTCGAGGTCGAAGTCGCTGCCGATCTCGCGATTGAGCCGGGCCAGCAGGTTGAAAGTGAACGCGGCGGTGACACCCTGCGCGTCGTTGTAGGCCGCTTCGATCAGCGCCGGGTCCTTGTGCAGATCGATGCCGACCAGGGCCAGGCCGTCGCGGCCCATCGTCTGGCGCATCGCCCGCAGCAGTGCGACCGCGTCTTCGCCTTCAAAGTTGCCCAGCGTGGAACCGGGGAAGAACAGCAGCCGTCGCGCGGGTTCGCGCTCGGGCATGGGAACGGCGACGGGGCGGGTGAAGTCAGCACAGACCGGCAGCATCTCCACCTCCGGCAACGCCGGCGCCAGATGATCGATGCTGGACAGCAGCGCGGCCCGCGAGATTTCAATCGGCGTATAGGCCACCGGGTCGTGAAGTGCGGCCAGCAGCAGCGCGGTCTTGCGTCCGCTGCCGCTGCCCAGCTCCACCACGTGCAGACGCGGGCCAACGCTGCGGGCGATGTCCGGCAGCACACGCTTCAGCAGGGCCAGCTCGGTGCGCGTGGGGTAGTACTCGGGGGTCTGCGTGATCTGCTCGAACAGGCGCGAGCCACGCGCATCGTAGAAGTACTTGGACGGCAGCTGCCGCGGCGTACGTGAGAGTCCGGCCACTACGTCGGAGAGGATCTGCTGCCGCCCGGGGGTGAGATCGGTCAATGCCTGCAGCGCGTCATGCACGGTGCTCATGTGAGGTCCCTGGCCAGGCGCAGCCCGGAGAACTGCCAGCGCGCCGGCGGCATGAAGAAGTTGCGGTAGCTGGCGCGCACATGGCCGCGGGGTGTCGCGCAGCTGCCGCCACGCAGCACCCACTGCCCGCACATGAACTTGCCGTTGTACTCACCGAGGTTGCCGGCGAAGGGACGGAAGCCCGGATAGGCGCCATACGCGCTGTGGGTCCACTCCCAGACATCGCCGAACAGCTGCCGTATTCCACTGCCCTGCGCTGCCAGCGGATGCAGCCGGTCGTCGTCAGCGAAATGGCCGCGCAGCGGCTGCGACGCAGCGGCGGCTTCCCATTCGTACTCGCTGGGCAGGCGCGCGCCGGACCAGCGGGCGCAGGCATCGGCCTCGTAGTAGCTGAGGTGGCAGACCGGCGCGTGCGGATCCAGTTCGCGCCAACCGCCCAGGGTGTACTCGCGCTGCAGGGCGTCATCCCAGTACAGCGGGTGCTGCCAGCCCTCGGCTTCGCGCAGCGCCCAGCCTTCGCTGAGCCACCAGCGCGGTTCACGGTAGCCGCCGGCGTCGATGAAGGCCCGATACTCGGCATTGCTGACGGGACGCTCGGCCAATGCGTGCGCGGGGAGCAGCACGCGGTGCGCTGGCGATTCGTTGTCGTAGGCGAACGCGGTGTGCTGCGGCCAGGCTGCAGCACCGACGGTGACGATGCGCTCGGGTGATTCGATCCAGCCCTGCGCACTGGCAGCGCTGGTGGCAGGCTGCAGGTCCTCGCGGTAGGCGGGCTGCAATGGGTTGCACCAGAACGCATGCTTGATGTCGGTGAGCAGCAGTTCCTGGTGCTGCTGCTCGTGCTGCAGGCCCAGCTGCAGATGTTGCAGTGCCTGTTCATCGAGATCGCCCGCCGCCAACCGCGATTGCACCTGCGCATCGACCTGCTGGCGGTAGTCGCGCACCTGCTGCAGCGAGGGCCGCGACAGCAACCCGCGCTGTGGCCGCGCATGCGCCGGGCCGATGCTCTTGTAGTAGCTGTTGAACAGGTAGTCCCAGGCCGGGTCATGCGCTGGCGCGGTGCCGAAGCCCGCCAGCACGAAGCGTTCGAAGAACCAGGTGGTGTGGGCCAGGTGCCATTTGCTCGGGCTGGCGTCAGCCATGCTCTGCAGCATGGCGTCCTCGGCGCTGAGCGGCGCGGCCAACTGCAGGCTGCGCGTCCGTACATGGGCGAACTGGCGGGCGAGATCGTGCTGCGGGGCAGCGACGGCGGCGGGTACGCTGTCCATGTGGGCAGCATCGGCGCTGGACGGTGAGTGCGACGTCATGGTTCGGCGTCACTTCGTTCACATGGATGAGCCTGCCGCATTCAAGAAGCCACCACGAACGCCGCTAACGGCAATGCTGCGGCCGCGTCGTCACCGCGCTGGAATTCCTGCTTGCCCCTGCATCCGCTCCGCCAGCCTGCGCATTACCTGTTCGTGCTGCCTGCCGTGCTGGTTGCCGTGGTGGTGTGGACCGCATTGGATACCGCAGACGTGGCCAGCCCGGCGCAGCGCATCCTGCCCTGGCTGCTGGCCTGCCTCGGTGCCGGCCTGGCCCTGCTCTACCACCAGGTGCGCACGTTGTGCCTGCTGATGCTTGTGGCGGTGATGTTCGCGCTGCTGCACCAGGACGTCGCTGGCTACCTGCGCAATGGCCATGTCACCACGCTGACACCGCTGCGCTTCCACGCCATCTCGGCCTGGTTGCCGCTGTTGTCTGCCGGCCTTGCGTTGTGGCCGGAGCGCGGACGGCGGCGCCAGGACCTGCTGCTGCGCGGTATTGCCATCGGCACCGCGGTGATGATCTTCCTGCTGCTAGCCACACAGCAGCCGCGCGGCATGCACGATCTGCTGTCGAACCGTCACTGGGCCTGGATTCCCGCCGACTGGAACGCGCTGGCGCAGCTGCCGGCGCTGCTGTTCCTGCTGGCGACCGCAGCGTTGGGCTGGCAGGCGTGGCGGCATCCTCGGCCACTGCACACGGCGATGCTGCTGGCCCTGCTGTGCCTGTGGTGGATGCTGCCGCGGATCTTCCTGCAGCCGGTGCTGCTGCCGGCGCTGAGCAGCGCCGCCCTGCTGCTGATGCTGGGCGCGATGCTGCAGGAGTCCTTCCACATGGCCTTCCGCGATGAGTTGACCGGCCTGCCGGGGCGACGGGCATTCAACGAGACCCTGCAGCGGGCACGCGGCACCTACAGCATCGCGATGGTGGACGTGGACCACTTCAAGTCATTCAACGACACCCATGGTCACGACACCGGAGACGATGTACTGCGCCTGGTGGCCTCGCGGCTGGCGCGGGTGGGCGACGGTGGCCGTGCATTCCGCTATGGCGGTGAGGAGTTCGCGGTGGTGTTCCTGGACCGCCCTGCGGCGGCCTGCATGGATGCCGTGGAGGCGCTGCGGCAGAGCATCGAGGAGACCCGCATGCAGCTGCGCGACCGCAGCACCCGCAGCCGCGATGACGAAGCCGGCCGCCAGCAGCGCGGACGCGGTGGCAGCGGCCAGGTGGTACAGGTGACAGTGAGCATCGGCCTGGCCGACAGCCATGTGGATCCGCGCCCGATGGCAGTGGTCAAGGCCGCCGACCAGGCCCTGTATGTGGCCAAGGACGGCGGCCGCAACCAGGTGCGCGCGCACGGCGGCCAGCGCGTGCTGGCTGCGCGCAGCGTGTAGGGCTCAGACCGCGTCGAGGTAGTACCAGCGGCCGTCGATGCGCTGGAAGCGGCTGTGTTCGGTCATCTTGACCGCACTGCCGCCGCCGACGCGATAGCGCGCGGTGAAGCGGACATCGGCGCTGTCAGCACCGGTGACGGTGTGCTCGTGCACGGTCAGGCCCAGCCAATGGGTACGCTGGCCGGGTGCATCATCCAGCGTCAACTCGGCCGGACGCGTGTCCGGGTGCCAGCTCTGGCGCAGGTAGTCAGCCAGACCGCGCACGTAGGCGCTGTAGCGCGAACGCATCAGGCGCTCGGCATCGGGCGCGGCTTCACCGGCGTGGAAACGGCCGCAGCAGGCGGCATAGTCGGCGGGAAGGCCACAGGGACAGGGATCGGCGGGTTTTCGGCTCATGCCGGCATTGTCGCCGGGTTGCAGGGATTGATCCACGCGCGGCACGGGCCAGCTGAAGCAGGACAGGCGTATGCTGTCGCGCCCCCACCTTGATTGATCGCCGTGCTGGAACTGGTTCCCCCTGAGTTGTGGTGGCTGGTGGTGATCGCCTTCATCGCCGGTCTTGTGGATGCCGCCGTGGGTGGCGGTGGCCTGGTGCAGCTGCCCGGCCTGTTCACGGTGCTGCCGCAGCAGACGCCGGCGATGCTGTTCGGTACCAACAAGTTCAGTTCGATGTTCGGCACCGGTGCGGCTGCCTGGCGCTATGCGCGCAACGTGCGCTTCCCGTGGAAGCCGGTGCTGTTCGCGGCCGGCACCGCCTTCATCTTCTCCTTCGCCGGGGCCACCGCGGTGAGCCTGCTGCCCAAGGACGCGGTGCGCCCACTGGTGCTGGTGCTGCTGATCGCGATGCTGGCCTACACGTTGTGGAAAAAGGACTTCGGCGCGCTGCACCGGCCGCAGGAAATCGGCCGCCGCGAGCTGGTGATCGCGCTGGCGATCGGTGCAGCGATCGGCTTCTACGATGGTTTCTTCGGGCCGGGCACCGGCAGCTTCCTGATCTTCCTGTTCGTGCGCTTCTTCGGGTTGGATTTCCTGCGCGCGTCGGCCGCGTCGAAGGTGGTGAACCTGGCGACGAATGTTGCAGCGATCTCGTTCTTCGTGCCGACCGGCAACATCCTGTGGCTGTTCGCGCTGCCGATGGCGGCGGCCAACATCATCGGTTCGGTGGTGGGCACGCGGTTGGCGCTGAAGGGCGGCACGCCGTTCATCCGCAAGCTGTTCGTGGGGCTGGTGGTGGTGCTGATCGCGCGGATGGCGTGGGATACGTTGCGCGGAGCGTGAGTGCGGTTGCCGGCCAGCGGCCGGCACTACCGGGTCATGAACCCCGCCCATGGGTAGTGCCGGCCGCTGGCCGGCATTCCCATTCAATCGGCCGGGTCAGGCCTCGGCTTCTTCCGGTTCGTTGGCCTGCTGGCGGCTGCGCTCGGGCAGCTTCAGGCGCTTGCCTTCTTCGTCGTACTCGATCAGCAGCACGCCGGAGTCGTGGCGGCCGCTGATTTCGACGAAGCAGGCACCGCCGATGAACGGTTCCAGCGTCATCACCGACTTCAGCGGGGTGGCCACCACCATCTGGAAGCCGAAGTTGTCGAAGATGTTCATCGCCAGCGCGGTGAACTCGTTGTCGGCCTTGTCGAAGGCTTCGTCGAGCACGACCGCGGCGTAACTGGGCAGCTGGCTGTCGGCACCGCCGAGCTGGTAGCGCAGCGCCGCAGCCAGACAGGTAGTGGCCAGCTTCTGGCGCTGGCCGCCGGACTTGCCGGCACCGCTGCGGTAGATCTCGACCTGCTGGCGCGTTTCCGCATCCAGCTCGACGCCGATGAACTCCACGTGCATGCGCACGTCCAGCACCAGTTCGCGCCAGCGCTTGTCTTCGCCTTCCTGTGAACCCAGGCGGTTGACCAGCTGGCGCAGCACGGTGAACTGCGATTCGGCCAGCTCGCGCTGCTCGGTCTGCTGCTGCGACAGCACCTCGCGCAGCTGCAGGTGGAACTCACCGACTTCCGGCAGGCGGCGGTCGCTCAGTTCAATGGTCAGCAGCGTGCCACGGTTGAACGGCACCTGTTCCAGGCTGGCGTTCACCTCGTCCAGGCGCTGGCCGATCGACTTGCGGGCCTCTGCACTGTGGCGCTGCAGGGCCAGCAGGTTGTTCTTGCTCTGGTTCTGCAGCAGGTCGAAGAAGCGCTCTTCGTGCTGCGGCAGGCCGTCGCGCTCCAGGCGTTCGAGGCGGGCGAGGAAGTCCTCGGCCGAGGCCACCGAGACGGTGAAGTCGCCCGATTCCTCCGGCCACTGCTGGATGAAGCGACGGAAGCAGCCGATCAGCTGGTTCTCGATGCGGTTGAGGTCCTGCTGCGAGGACGACAGCTGCTCGTTCAGCGCGTTGCTGACCTGGCGCATGTGCGCTTCCAGCGTTTCCAGGCTGAGCGGGCCCTGCTCCTGCAGGCGCTCGGCGAGGCCGGCTTCCTGCTCCTGGGCCAGGCTCGGCAGCACCAGCGCACGGCTCTGCTGGCGGGCGCGGTCGAGGCGATCGCGCTCCTTGACCAGCTGGCCGCGCTCGACGCGGACGTCCTCATAGGTGCGGCGGGATTGTTCGATGTCGGCGCGCACGGCGTCGATCTGCTTGGCCAGCTTGGCCAGATCGGCATTGCCTTCGCGCAGGTCACGCAGGGTGGCCTCGATGTCGCTCAGGCGCTGCTGCGGAGCGGCGATGTCGATCTCGTTCCAGCTGATGCTGACCAGCTCGTGGCAGGCCAGGCGGCGTTCGTTGTCGCGGTCACGCTGGCCGCGCAGGCGCGCGATGTCGGTCTCGCAGCTGGCGATGCGCTTGGCCAGTTCCTGTGCTTCGCGCTCGAAGGCGCCCACCTTGTCGTGGTTGTTGAAGCCGAGGATCCAGCGGCGGCGGTCGCCTACCGCGCTGCGGTCGTCCTTCTCGAAACGGTCGCCCGGATGCTTGACCTGGCCTTCGCGGGTGATGCCGCGGTCGACGTTGCGCAGCTGCTTGGCATCCACGCACTCGTAGTCGAAGCGCTTGCCTAG
Organism: Stenotrophomonas sp. 62841_Sma; assembly: GCF_056482945.1. NCBI lineage: Bacteria > Pseudomonadati > Pseudomonadota > Gammaproteobacteria > Lysobacterales > Lysobacteraceae > Stenotrophomonas > Stenotrophomonas sp. 62841_Sma. The sequence goes on from NZ_CM151224.1 coordinate 4,796,461, forward strand.
CTCGCGCCGCAGCCAGCTTTCGAACACATGCTCGCGCAGCTCCAGCTTGTGCAGCAGCGACTTCGCCGACGGCTCGCGCGCGAACGCATCATCGTTGCGGCGCACGCGGTAGTAGGTGAAGCGCATGCCCAGGTGGGTACGGTTCACCCACTCGGCGACGTCGTTGTAGTGCTTGTCATCGACCAGCAGCGACAGCGCGAAGCCGCCCAGCACACGTTCGATGGCGCCCTGCCAGCCCTGCTCCTCCGAGCGGACCTGGATCAGCTCGCCGATGAAGGGCAGCGCCGCTTCGGCGATGCCGGTTTCCTCGGCCAGGCGCGCGCGAAGCTTCTGCATCGGCGCCGGAATGTTGGACGGCGTGCGCTGCATCGCTTCGAGTTCGCTGCGCACTTCACCGAAGCGGCGCTCGTCGTCGCGCTTGCCGCCGAGGCGATCGCTGATCGCATCGTCCAGTGCCGCCGAGGCACGCTGGCGGTCCTGCAGTTCGTTCTGCGCGCGCTCGACCAGCTCGGCGAAGCCATGGGCATCGTCGGGCAGTTCGGCCTGCAGCTGCTGCGCCGCTTCCTGGGCCTGGTCACGCTTGGCCTTGCGCCGGTCGCGCTCGGCTTCGGCGCGGCCCTGCTCGCGTTCCAGTTCCTCGATGCGTTCACCGCCCTGCTGGCGGCGCTGCAGTTCCAGTTCGGCCAGGCGCTCGGTGTGGTTGTCGAGTGCGGCACGGCGCTGGGCTTCTTCGCCGAGCAGGCCACGGTCACGCACGTCCATCTCGCGCAGGCGCGCTTCGATCAGCGCCTGGCGGCGGCTTTCGCGGAAGCTGTCGACGCCGAGCTTCAGTGCTTCGTCGTCGCCACGCTGGCGGTGCATCTCTTTCAGATCGTTGTAGTAGGCGCGTGCCGGCAGCAGGGTTTCCACCTGGCGGCGCGCGGTGACCACGGCCTGGTGCGCGCCATCGAGCTCGGCGAAGTCGCTGACCAGGCGCTCGGCGGCGTCGAAGGTCTTCGGCGTGTCGAGCATGAAGTCGCGCAGGAAGACGTTGAGGTCGCCCAGGTTCTTCGCCGACTGCGTCTTGTGCAGCAGGCGCAGCGCCATCTCGTTGTCGATGCCGAGCAGGTCGCGGAAGCGCTCGGCATAGCCGGAGAAGGTGTCGAAGTGATGCAGGTCGGACAGCTTCTGCTTGAGCTTGCGCAGGTCCAGGTCGAAGCCGCCGAGATCCTTGGCGATGTCGAACGGGCGCTCGGCGATCATGTAGTGCTTGCGCACGTCGCCAGCCGAGGTGCCATTGCCGGAGATCCACAGCAGGCGCACCAGGCTGACCACGCGGCCATCGCCGGCGCGGTATTCCAGCACCAGTGCGGTCCAGGTCGCGCCCTTGCGCAGGTACTGGGTGGCGATTTCGCCGGTGCCGCTGTCCTGTTGGTCGGCCCAGGCGCCACGTACGTAGGACACCAGGTTGCGGTCGCGGCCACTGCGCTCGGCTTCACGCGCGGCGGCGTTGAAGTCGACGATGGCCGGCGGCGTCAGCAGCGCGGACATCGCATCGAGCAGGGTCGACTTGCCCGAGCCGGAACGGCCGACGAACAGGAAGCCGCGCTCGGCGATCGGCACTTCGGTCAGGCCGTTGAAGGTGCCCCAGTTGTGCACCTGCAGGCGGCGCATGCGGAACTGCTGCAGGCGCGGGTCCGGCAGGCCTTCGTTGAACAGTGCGGGAGTGTGCTTGGAGATAGCCATGCGATGGTCGGGTCTCTCAGGCCTCGGCGGCCGGGGTTTCGCGCAGCTGGCGGTACACCGCCGAAAGCTGGGACACGTCTTCGGCGGAGAACAGCAGCTTCAGCGCCGGCGAGACTTCGTGGCGGTCTTCCTGGCCGCTGAGGCGGGTCAGGATGTGGTTGTCCTTCATCTTCTGCACCGCCGAGGCGACGCGGCGGTTGAAGCCGGCGCGGTCGGTGGACAGGTTCTTCTCGTAGATGGCCAGCGCTTCGGCCATCTCGGCGTCGGCGACCACCGCGCGGTTGCCGCGCGCATCGGCCTCGGCCAGCTGCTGGCGCAGGTACAACAGCAGCACCGAATCGATGAAGGTCAGCGGCGAGGTGCGCAGCAGCACCGGCGCATCAACGTCTTCGGTATCGGCCTGGCGTGTGAAGGCCACACCGCTGTCACGGTCGAGCACCAGTTCCAGGAACAGGTCGGCCAGCGACGAACGGATGGCCGCCTCGCTGCGGATCAGCGCCGGCCACAGCTTGGCGTGGCGCAGCTGGTCGATGCTGGGGCCGATCAGCAGCTGGCACAGCGCGCGGCGCGCATCCAGCGGCAGGCGTCCGGTATCGCCCAGGTAGTACACGTCGTTGCCACGGCGGGGCTGCGCCACGGCCGCCACCGGCTCGGCCTCGTAGGCGTCTTCCGCCACGTCGGCCTGCGCTGCGTCGATGGGATCTTCATGCCAGCTCATGGCGTCTCTCCTGGGTAAACCAAACCAGCGGGATGCGGGCGCGACGGATCTGGCCGTCGCCACCACGCCATTCGGCGAGCTCCTGCTCGCCGGCGATCACGTTGCCGAAGCGCGTGCCCAGCGACAGGTAGCCGATGACGCTGCCCAGGCCCTGCGGCGCCTCGCGCTGCGACAGGGCCTGGGCGATGCTGAGCCGCGGCTGTGCATCGAGCAGGTCGTGCAGGTCGCGGCGCAGGGTGCGGAAGTCGATTTCGGACGAAGCGACCAGATCGCCGACGCTCTCCAGGCTGATCGCGGCCGCGTCGTTGTATTCGACGTTGCCATCGACCTGGGCACTGCGTGGATCGTGCAGCCTCCACTGCGACCACGAGCGCAGTCGGCTGGTGGTCAGCTGCAGGTCACGGCCGATGCCGCGTTGTGCGGGGAACTCGTCGCGCAGGGCCAGTGCTTCGGACTGCGCCTGCTTCAGCAGCTGGTTGAGGCGGCGCTGTTCCAGGTAGCCACGGCTCTGCACGAAGCCGCGCAGGCTGCGCGCGAAGTTCTGCAGCACATCGTGCACCTGGCCACCGCGCTCGAGCATGGTGCTGGTGAAGCCGCGCAGGAAGTTGCGCTCGTTGCGGTCCAGGCGGCGCGCAAAGCCACGCGCCAGCACCGCTTCCAGCGCAGCATCAAGCTGTGCGCTCTGTTCGGCGTCGTTGAGCAGTCGCCAGAATGCCTGGAAGCTGCGGCCGGCATCGCTCTCGCCGATCACATCCACGCCTTCGAACAGCTGCGACAGCACGTCGCCACGCTCGCCCTCGTCGTCGATGATGCGCTCGCGGAAATCGCGGTTGAGCTGCTCGAAGTCGTCGCGCACGCGGCGGAAGTCCTCGGTCAGCTCGTCGGCCAGGCCGATGATCTGACGCGCACGTTCCAGCGCGCGCTTGCCATCCAGCGCGATCACGCGGCCAGCGCCGACGCGGGCGATCTCGGCGTCGATGCGGTCGCGCTCGTCGCGCAGCGCCGACAGGCGCGCATCCGGATCGGACTCGGTCTGCGCGGCCAGCTGCGAGAGCTGTTCGATGACCAGCGCCAGCCGGCTTTCGGTGGCGGCCACGCGGGCCTGCTCCAGGCCATCGGCGAAGCGGATGGCCTGCAGCGCCGCGGTCGACAGCTCGTACTGCTCCTGGTCTGCGCCCTCGGGCAAACGGCGTTCCAGCCAACCCTGGGCCAGCCAGTGCGCGATGTAGGCCTGCGCGGTACGCGGCAGGTCGCGCGACAGTTCGTCGCCGTTGAGCTGGTCCAGCGCACGTTGCAGGCGCTCGTTGAGCACCGACGAGGACAGCGTGCGCTCGCCGTCCATCAGCAGCCCCTGCAGCAGGCCGATGATTTCCGGAGCGTGGTCGGCGGCGAGCAGCTTCCACTGGGGCTGTTCGCGCAGATGGCGGTAACGGGAGATGCGTTCGCGATGCTTCATGCAGCGAAAGAGGTCTGTTGGGCTGACAGGGACGAGCCGCCACGCACGGCTGCCGCGCGGGCAGCCGTGGGCATGCCGGCCCGCAGCGGCCGGCGGGGTGCAGGCAAGCGGCTCAGCGCTTGCCGCCCACTTCGATGAAGCGCAGGAACTCGGCGCGGGTCCGCGCGTCGTCGCGGAAGCTGCCCAGCATCTTCGAGGTGACCATGCTGACGCCGCGCTTGTGGATGCCGCGGGTGGTCATGCATTCGTGGGCGCCTTCGACGACCACGCCGACGCCGATCGGCTGCAGCACATCCTGGATGCACTGGGCGATCTGCGCGGTCATCTTCTCCTGCACCTGGAAACGGCGGGCGTAGGCTTCGACGACGCGGGCCAGCTTGCTGATGCCCACCACCTTGCCGGCCGGCAGGTAGCCGACGTGCACGCGGCCGATGATCGGCGCCATGTGGTGTTCGCAGTGGCTTTCGTACTCGATGTCGCGCAGGACGATCAGTTCGTCGTAGCCGGCCACTTCCTCGAAGGTCCGCTCCATGTAGGCGCGCGGGTCGTCGCGGTAACCGCTGAACCAGTCGCCATAGGCTTCGGCGACACGGCGGGGGGTATCCAGTAGGCCTTCACGGGACGGGTCCTCACCGGCCCAGCGCAGCAGGGTGCGCACGGCATCCTCGGCCTGGTCCTGGGTCACGTCGCCCTGCGGGGCGGCCTTTTCGTTGTTCTTGCTCATTGCGTACAGCGTCCCGAACGGGGGGCGAGCATCGTACCCGACCGGGGGGTGGGTCGTCCTGTTGGTCGGGTTCATCGGGGGTCTGGCGGCGCCTGCCTGTTACGGGTCTGGATGGGGAAGGGCGGCAGGGCAGGACACGCCGTAAACCCATCCTTGGGGGCTCGGTCGGCGCATCCATGCGCCTCACGGTCCTGCCCTGCCGCCCTTCCCCATCCCTGACAGTTTCCTGCGGGCGCGGCCGGACCGCCCGAAAGCGGGGGCAAAAGGTGGGGTTCATGGCTCCGGAAGCACCGCGCGCTGCGGCATTGGTGGGTGCGGACCGTTGGTCCGCACTGCTTCTGCTTCTGCCTTTGAAGAGCCAACCCACCGCGCCCGCGGGGTGATGGGCAGGCAGCTGGGGTCGGGCGGGGCAGGACCGTCCGCGGCATGGGTCCGAGGCATGCCTCGGACGGGTTGGGCAGGACGCCCAACGCCGGTCTTGCCGTGTGCGCAGGACGCGCACACGAGCAAGCCGCGGCCGAGCCCCCAAGGGTGAGGGCGCTTGCTTGCGAAGCATGCCTCGCAAGCGCCCGAACGCACAGCCGCCAGCGGCTGGGCCGGACCCCGGAGGGGGGTTCACGGCGTGTCCTGCCCCGTCCGGCCCCCGCTGCCCCACCCGTAGCAACGTGGCGCAAGGCTTTACTCAACACACCCGCCCATTCATAAAAACCCATTGATAGGAATGAAATTAGTAGTATCCTATCTATCTCTTATGGACCGACCCCTCGACGAGCGCACCGTGCTGCAGATGCAGCTCAGCTCCGGCCTGCTGTACGCAGGGCGGCAGTGGCAGCGCCTGGCCGACAGCCGGCTCGGCAGCTACGGCATCTCCACCGCCTGCACCATGCCCCTGCTGATGATCGGTCGCTCTGGCGGTGGCATCCGCCAGGTGGCGCTGGCCCAGCAGCTGGGCATGGAGGGTCCTTCCCTGGTCCGCCTGCTGGACAAGCTGTGCGCCAGCGACCTGGTCCGCCGCGAGAGCGACGCCAGCGACCGCCGCGCCAACCTGCTGTGGCTGACCGACGCGGGACACGCGTTGGTCAGCGAGCTGGAAGACCAGTTGATCGGACTGCGCCAGGACGTGTTCGGAGAGCTTTCCATGGATGAACTGCACGCCGTGCTGAAGGCATGGCGCCTGCTGGCCGAGGCCGCCGACCGCATCACGTAAGACCGCTGCCCCCCGAATACCGCCGCTGCCGTGCACACGCCAGCGGCTTTTACCCGTTGCTGCTGTTTCGTTGTTCCTCCCCTCCCCCACCTCGCCCCCGCCCCTACCGATGCCCGGTGAATTCAGTCTCCACGGAGTGTTCGTCCCGACCCTGCTCGGGTTGATGCTGCTGGCCTATCTGGTCAACAGCGGCCTGCACGCGCTGCTGCAGCGTGCCGGCGCCTATCGCCATGTATGGCACCCGGCGCTGTTCAACCTGGCCCTGTACGGGATCGTGCTTGGCCTGCTGTTCCACCTCCTGCGTTGGATGCAATCGTGAACAAGATCGTGAAGAAGACCCTGCCGGTGCTGCTCACCAGCGCAGCCGTGATCGTCGCCCTGCTGGTGCTGCGCCAGCTGTGGGTCTATTACATGGATGAGCCGTGGACCCGCGATGCCCATGTCGGCGCCGACGTGGTGCAGGTGGCGCCGGACGTATCCGGGCTGGTGGAAACGGTGCAGGTGGCCGACAACCAGGCGGTGAAGAAGGGGGACCTGCTGTTCGTGGTCGACCGTGCCCGTTACCGCATCGCGCTGGAGCAGGCCAAGGCCAGCCTGGGCGAGCGCCAGGCCTCGGTGGCACAGCTGCACCGCGAGATCGGCCGTGACCGCAGCCTGCAGGACCTGGTCGCCGCGGAGGACGCCGAAGTACGCCGCGCCAAGCTGCAGGCCGCACAGGCCGCGCTGGCCACCGCACAGGCGGCGGTCGACCTGGCCGAGCTCAACCTGGGGCGCACCGAGGTGCGCGCACCGGCCGATGGCCGGGTCAACGACCGCACCATGCGCGTGGGCGACTACGTGGTGGCCGGCAAGCCGGTGCTGGCGCTGCTGGATACCGGCTCGTTCCGCATCGATGGCTATTTCGAGGAAACCCGCCTGCGTGGCGTGGCCCCGGGACAAGCCGTGGACATCCGCCTGATGGGCGAATCGACCCCGCTGCGTGGCCATGTCGAAAGCATCGCCGCCGGCATCGAGGACCGCTACCGCAGCAATGGCAGCACCCTGCTGCCGAACGTGACCCCGGCCTTCGACTGGGTGCGGCTGGCGCAGCGCATCCCGGTGCGCATCGCCATCGACGAAGTACCCAGGGGCGTGGAACTGATCGCCGGCCGCACCGCCACGGTGACCGTGGACACCAGCCGCCATCCGCACAACGACAAGGCCGGCACCGCACCGACACAGGCGGGCCTGTGAACGCCGCCCTGCCCCGTCTCGGCCTGATCGTCGCGCTGGCCAGCCTGGCCGCATGCAGGACCGTTGGCCCCGATTACGCGCTGCCGGAAGGCTCGGCATTCAAGCGCCCGCAGGCCAATGCGGCCTTCATCGATACCCAGAACCCGCAGATCGCCGCCAACCAGGCACTGCCCGACCGCTGGTGGTCGCTGTACAACGACCCGATGCTGGATGGCCTGATCACCCAGGCGCTGCGCGACAACGTTGAACTGAAAGCCGCCGATGCGCACCTGCGTCGTGCGGCGGCGGTGTACGAACAGGCGCTGGACGCCGGTGGCTTCGAGTACGAGGCCGAGGCCGGGGTCAGCCGCGCGCAGCTGTCGGCCGAATCGTTCCTGCAGGAACACGAGCTGCCGGTGATCAACCTGGCCGATGGCAAGTTCGCGGTCAGCTACCAGTTCGACCTGTTCGGCAAGCTCAAGCGCGGCGCCGAAGCGGCCCGTGCCGACGAGCAGTCGGTCGCCGCAGCACGCGACCTGGCCCAGGTCAGCGTGGTCGCGCAGGTGGCCGACAGCTATCTGGAAATCTGCCACGCCAACCACGAGCTGCACGTGGCCGAGCATTCGCTGCAGCTGCAGCAGCGCAGCCGCACGGTCACCGAGCGCCTGATCGCGGCCGGCCGTGGCACGCCGCCGGAACTGGCCCGCGCCAATGCCCAGGTGGCGCTGCTGGAAGCTGCACTCCCGCCGCTGCAGGCGCAGCGCTCGGCCGCCGCCTATTCGCTGGCCGCGCTGCTGGGGCAGACCCCGGGCCAGCTGCCGGCCGGTGTGATCGACTGCGCGCACGCCCCCAGGCTGGCGCAGCCGCTGCCGGTCGGTGATGGCCGTGCACTGCTGCAGCGTCGCCCGGACGTGCGCCAGGCCGAGCGCAAGCTGGCCTCGGCCACGGCGCGGATTGGTGTCGCCACCGCCGAGCTGTACCCGGACATCCGCCTGGGTGCCTCGCTCGGTGCCGCCGGCCTGCTCGAGGACTTCGGCACGCCGATGACCCAGCAGTGGTCGATCGGCCCGCTGATCTCGTGGACGCTGCCGTCCTCGGGCACCCACGCGCGCATCCACGCCGCCGAAGCCGGTGCTGATGCCGCGCTGGCCGAGTTTGACCACACCGTGCTGCAGGCGCTGCGCGAGACTCAGACCGCGCTGGACCGCTATGCGCAGGACCTGCGGCGGCTGCAGTCGCTGCGCATCGCGCAGGAGCAGGCCGCACTGGCCGCCGAGCAGAACCGCCGGCTGTACCAGGGCGGCCGCACGCCGTACCTGTCCAGCCTGGATGCCGACCGCAGCCTGGCCACCAGCGATGCCACCCTGGCCGCCGCCGAAGCGCAGGTCTCGCGCGACCAGATCCACCTGTTCCTGGTGCTGGGTGGTGGCTGGCAGGCCAGCGCCGCCGCGCCCAACGCCTCGACCGCAGCGAAGTAAGCCATGAACGCGCTGACCGACCGCCAGGCCTGGCTGTTCTCGATCAAGACCTACCTGGCCGCGGTGGCCGCGCTGTACATCGCCATGGCCGGCAACCTGTCGCGCCCGTACTGGGCGATGGGCACGGTGTACATCGTCAGCCAGCCGCTGCTGGGCCCAACCCGGGCCAAGGGCGTATACCGCATCGTCGGCACCCTGGTGGCCGGCCTGGCCACCCTGCTGGTGCTGCCGGCTCTGGTGGAGACGCCGCTGGTGCTGAGCGCGGCAATGTCGATCTGGCTGGCCGGCTGCCTGTTCATGGCCCTGCTCAACCGCGGGCCGCGCGGCTACGCGTTCCTGCTGGCCGGCTACACCACCGCCTTCATCGGCTTCCCGGCGGTGACCTCGCCGGAAACCATCTTCGACACGGTGGTGGCACGCAGCGAGGAGATCATCCTTGGCACGGTGGTGGCGGTGCTGTTCGCGTCGCTGCTGTTCCCGGCCTCGGTACGTCCGATGCTGCGCGCGCGCATCGGCAACTGGATGGAGGACGCCGCGCAGTGGTGCCGGCAGATCCTTGAACGTGGCCGCGCGCATGCGCCGCGCAACCGGCTGGCCGCCGACCTGGTGCAGTTCGAGGCGCTGATCGAGTTCCTGCGCCGTGATGATCCACGCCATGCCGGTTCGGCGGTGTCGATGGAGCGCCTGCGCGAGCGCATGCTGCTGCTGTTGCCGGTGCTGTCCTCGATTGCCGACCGCCTGAGTGCGCTGCGCAGCGACGGACAGGCCCTACCGGAAGGGCTGCCGGCACTGGTCGACGATATCCACGACTGGCTGGACGGGCCGACCAACGCCAGCGAGTACGCCCGCCTGCGCGCGCGCATCAGCGCACTGAAGCCGCAGGTGGACCGCGACCTGCAGCACCTGCAGCTGGCCAGCCTGCTGCTGCGCCTGGAGGAACTGGTGGACCTGTGGCAGGACTGCCGCACCCTGCAGCACGCGATCGACCACGGCACCGCGCCGCTGGACCGCGCGCACTACCGCATCCGCACCGAACGCGTGGCCGCCGACAAGCACGTCGACTACGGCATGGCGCTGTTCTCCGCGCTAAGTGCCGGCGTGGCGCTGATGAGCTACTGCGTGCTGTGGATCGCGCTGGGTTGGGAAGGTGGTGGCAACGGCGCGATGATGGCCGCGGTGACCGCTGCATTCTTCGCTGCACAGGACGACCCGGCACCGAGCATGGTGTCGTTCCTGGTGTGGGCGATGGTCGCCTCGGTGGTGGCTGGCGTGTACCTGTTCGGCGTGTTCCCGGCGGTGCACGACTTCGGCCTGCTGGCATTGGTGCTGGCGGTGGCGTTCCTGCCGCTGGGCTTGATGCTGCACCACCCCAAGAGCGCATTGTTCGCGTTGCCGTTGACGGTGAACCTGGCCGCACTGCTGAGCCTGCAGAACACCTACAGCGCCAACATCCAGACCTTCCTCAACTCGTCGATTGCGATGTTCATCGGCATTGGCTTTGCGGTGGTGATGACCCGCCTGTTCCGTTCGGTAGGTGCCGAGTGGACCGCGCGCCGCCTGGTGCGGCAGGGCTGGACCACGCTGGCCGAAGCCGCCGAAGGCCGTGGCCAGCAGGACCGCCAGCGCTTCGCCGCGCGCATGCTCGACCTGCTGGGCCTGCTCGCGCCGCGCCTGGCGGCGACGCCAGAGGGCAGCGACATCGCCTCGGTGGACATGCTCAACGAAGCGCGCATCGGCCTGAACATCCTGCAGTTGCGTCGCGCACGGCTGGAACTGCCCGAGCGCAGCCGCGAAGCGGTCGAGCACATCCTGGAAGAAATCGCCGTGCATTACCGCCGTCAGATCGCCGCGCGCAAACCGATTGTGGCGGCCGAGGCGCTGCGCGAGCGGCTGGATACCTCGCTGGGCCGGGTCGGCAGCGTGGCCGCCTGCAAGGCGCGCGACGAGGCGCTGATGGGCTTGATCGGCCTGCGCTTCGCGCTGTTCCCGGAGGCGAAGGCGTTGGCGCCGGGGCTGGCGGATGCCAACACTGCATCGGCCTGATAATGAGCACTAGCGCCGGGCGACGCCCGGCAGCCTTTCACCACGCCCGCAGGACGGTTCAATGAGTTACGACATGATGGTGTTCGAGGCCAGCACCGCTCCACGTGAGGCGGCGGCCTTCATCGCCTGGTTCGAGAAGCAGACGCAGTGGAACGAACGCCACGAGTACGACGACCCGGCAGTCAGCAGCCCGGCGCTGCAGTCGTGGTTCGCGGAGATGGCACAGGACTTCCCGCCAATGAACGGGCCGCTGAGCAACGACGAGGACGACCGTGCCGAGGTGACCGAGTACAGCATCGGTAGTCAGGTGATCTACGGCGCGTTCGCCTATTCGGTGGCCGAGCGCGCGCATGGCCGCGTGCAGGATCTGGCCGAGAAGCACGGCGTGGGCTTCTTCGACGTGAGTGCTGATGAAGCGGCGATCGTGTTCCCGGATGGCCTGGTACTGATCGCGTAGATCCACGCAATGTGTGGATGAACCCCGAAGCGATCAGAACGCGCTTTTGTAGAGTCGAGCCATGCTCGACTCCATGGCCCATCAGCCGAGCATGGCTCGGCTCTACATTATTGCAGCGCAGTCGAGCATGGCTCGACTCTACAGGGGGCGCATCGCGCCCGATTCAGAACAACGTGCCCTGCACTGTGGGCTGTTCAATGCGCGCCGGTGCTTCGGCCACTGCCTCCGCACCCAGCCGCCAGACCAGACCACCCAACCGGCTGGCGTGGCGCTTCAACGCCGCCTGCAGCACGTCCGCGCTGCCGGCCACATGCAGCACCCGGCGGGCGCGGGTCAGGCCGGTATAGACCAGTTCGCGCGACAGCACGCGGCTGTCCTGGCGCGGCAGCTGCAACCACACTTCATCGAACTCCGAGCCCTGTGCCTTGTGCACGGTCATCGCGAAGGCGCTTTCGTGCGCGGGCAGTGCGGCCGGGTGGAAGGCGCGTGGCTGGTCGACGCTGTCGCCGGGGAACCAGGCCACCATCGCGCCGCTACCATCGCGCAGGCAGATGCCGATATCGCCGTTGAACAGACGATGCCGGTAGCTGTTCTCGGTGACCAGCAGCAGGCGACCCTGGAAGTAGCCGGGGGTGTTGCCGGCCAGCAGCTGTTCGATGCGGCTGTTGAGCCCGCGCGCGCCCTGCGGGCCTTCGCGCAGCGCGGTCAGCACGCGCAGGCGCCCGGCCTGCTGCAGGGCAAACACTGGATCAGCCGCATCGGCCAGTGCACGCCAGTGGCCCAGCAGGTGCTCGCGCTGGCCGCGCAGCGGATCGGCTTCGCCTTCGTGGAAATGCACGCCGGCCAGTTCACCACTGCGCAGCAGCTGCAGCGCGGTGCTGCTGTCGCCGTCGCGCACGGCATGGGCCAGCGGTGCCAGGTCCAGCGCATTGCTCTGCCGGTAGCCGCGCTGCAGCTGCACGCGGCGCCCGGCGAAGGCGCGTGGTGCCGCCTGCGGCTGCAGCGTGGCTGGAAGCAGCAGATCATGCAGTGCCTGCGCGTCATCGGCGCGGGTGCCGATGCCATCACCGCTGGCGCGCAGGATCGCACTGAGCACGTCGCCGGCCTCGACCGAGGGCAACTGATCGGGATCGCCGAGCAGGATCAGCCGGGTGCCGCTGGCGATCGCGTCGACCAGCTTGGCCATCATCGACAGATCGATCATCGAGGCTTCGTCGACTACGACCACGTCCACCGGCAGCGGATTGTCGGCGTGGTGGCGGAAGCGCGGCGAATCGGGAATCACCCCGAGCAGGCGATGCAGGGTGGTGCCGGTGCTGGGCAGTGCCGCGCACAGCGCCGGGTCCAGTCCTAGTTCCTGCAGGCGTTGCACAGCCACGCGCAGGCTCTCGGCCATGCGCTCGGCGGCGCGCCCGGTGGGCGCGGCCAGCGCCACCTCGGGCAGTGGCTGGCCGGCGTGCCGGGCCTGCGCGGCCAGCAGCAGCAACAGGCGCGCGATGGTGGTGGTCTTGCCGGTGCCGGGGCCGCCGGTGACCAGCGCCAGCGGATGGCGCAGGGTCACGCCGGCGGCGCGTGCCTGATGATCTTCGCCGCCCAGTGCCTGCGGGAACAGCTGCGCGAACAAAGGCGCCAACGCTGCCATGTCCGGCGCCGGCAGCGGATGCCGGCCGATGCGCTGCAGCCCAGCCGCCAGCTGACGCTCGTACTCGCGGTAACGGCGCAGGTAGAGCAATCCGTTTTCCAGCACCAGCGGCGCATCCTCGGCGATGGCATCGGCCTGCTCCGGCGTCGCCACCCACGGCGATGCGCGCAGCTGCTCCAGCCAGTCCTGCGCGGCAGGCCACTCCGGCACGCCTTCCAGCAGTCGCTGCGGTTGCGCCGGATCGAAACCGGCGTGGCCCTGCGACACCGCCAGCGAGGCGAGTGCGGCCGCCACTGCCACGCTGTCAGGGGTGTCCTCCCGCAAGCGCTGCAGGCTGGTCGCCAGTGCATGGTCGAGGGTGCGCAGCTGGCCGTTGCGATACAGCTCCTGCAGCAGGCTCATGCACTTGCTCCACGCGCACGCGCGGCCAGTTCGGCCTGGGCCTGCTCGCCACCGGCGAACAATGCATCCAGCGCGTCCACCAGCGCCAACGGGAAGCGGTCCACATGCACACCGTTACCGGCGGCATCCAGGCCACGGCAGAACAGATAGCGGATGCCGCCCATGTCGCGCTCGTAGTCGTAGGCCGCACCCAGGCGGAAACGCAGCCAGCGATGCAGGGCCACGGTGTAGATCAGCGCCTGCAGGTCGTACTCGCTGTGGCGCATGGCAATGGCCAGCAGGTCCGGGCTGTAACCAGGCAGGCGGTTGGACTTGTAGTCGAGCACGTACCAGCGCCCGTCGCGCACGTAGGTCAGGTCGATCATGCCGGTCATCAGCCCTTCCAACCGGCGGCGCTGGCCGAAGCCGCGTCGCGTGCTGGAAACACCGTGCGCATGCAGCACCTGCAGCAGCGCCGGCACCGTGGTCGGCTCGATGGCGAAATGGAAGTCGATTTCCGCGCGGCGCTCGCCTTCACCCAGGCTGTGCAGCGCACCGCCTTCGGGCAGCGGCACGGTGAGCGTGTGGCCGACCAGCGGCACCAGTACGGACACGCCATCATCCAGATCGACGTCAGCATAGCCTTCGTCGTGCAGCGCCTTGCGCAGTACCTCGGCCTGTCCCTCAGGGGCTTGCAGACCCGGCTGCCAATCACCCCATGCGGCGAAGTCGACGTTCTCCATCGCTTCGTGCAGCACGTTGCCGAAGCGACTGCCCATGAAGCGCGGGTCGACCGGTGTGCTGTCTTCGGCCGCCGCGGCGGGTTCCGGCAACGCCGGTTCCAGTGGCAGTTCCGGGCCAGCGGGTTCGTCGGCAGCGGGCGCCGGCAGTTCGGTGGCGGCGGCTTCGATATCACTGCCCGCGCCGGCATCGGCGTGGGCCAGCTGGGTGAAGCTGTACACCCACCAGTCGTGCGGGACGCGCCGGGTCAGGGCACGCACCGCCGGAAGGTCACCTTCCACTTCGGCCGCCAGCTGCGGCAGCGCGGCCGCTGTCTCGCTGTCATCGATGTGCACGTCGGCATGCGCGCGCAGCGCCTGCAGGTCACCCAGCAGCGGCGCCAGCCGCGTCCTGCCGAGCCCGGCCAGATCACCCACGGCGATCCACAGCGCATGCTCGGCACGGGTCAGTCCCACATACAGCAGGCGCGCATCCTCGGCGCGCTGCTCGCGCTCGCGCTGGGCACTGGCCGCTTCCCAGGCTTCGTCCTTGTCCAGCTTCCAGTGCAGCTGGCGCTGGCCATCCACATGCACCGTACAGTGCGACGACGTGTTCGGCGCGCCGCCGTCGATGCCGACGAACGGCAGGAACACCAGCGGGTACTCCAGGCCCTTGCTCTTGTGCAGGGTGATGATCTGCACGCGGCGCGCATCCGATTCCAGGCGCAGCAGCTGTTGCTCGTCATCCTGGTCAGCGCTGGCCATCTGCCCCTGCAGCCAGTCCAGCAGGCCGTGCATGCCGAGCGCCTGCGCCGAGGCTTCCTGCAGCAGTTCGCCCAGCTGCAGGTAATTGGTCAGGCGGCGCTCGCCATCGATCAGCGCCAACAGGCGTTCGCCCTGCGCGGCACAGACGTCGGCGATCACTGCGAACGGTCCGCCGCGCTGCCAGCGCTCACGCCAGTGCAGCAGCTGTGCCTGGAACTCGCGTTGCAGGTCGCCCTCGCGTTCCATCGCCGCGATCGCACTGGCCCGCTGGCCAAGCAGCACGGTGGCCAGCACCGCACGCAGACGGCCTTCGTCGGCCGGTTGCAGCAGTGCCAGCAGCAGCGCACGGAGATCGCGCGCTTCAGGGGTGGAAAACAGGCTCTGCTTGCCGGCCGCCACGGCGGGGATGCCGACCGCTGCCAGCGCGCGCTGCACCAGCGTGGCCTCGCGATGCGAGCGCACCAGCACCGCGATATCACCGGGTTGAACCGGGCGCCCACGCAGCACGGCATTGCCCGCACGCGCCTCGACCAGGATCTGGTGAATCGCAGCCACGCAGGCCTGGGTCGCGGCATCACGCGAGGCGTCCGCACTCATCGCCTTGTCACCGCCACTGCGCAGCACGCGCAGGGTGAGTGCCGTGGCGGCATGGCCATCACGCTGGTAGTCCTCGTCGATGCGCACGCCACCGGGCCGCACCGGCTCGAACTGGATGTCGCGTTCGAGGAAGGCGTCTTCGCCACCGTTGTCGTACAGCGCCTGCAACGCACGCAGCACAGCCGGTCGCGAGCGGAAGTTCTGGTCCAGCACCGGCGCCTGCTGTGCCACCTGCTTGGCCTTCAGGTAGGTGTGGATATCACCGCCGCGGAAGCCGTAGATCGCCTGCTTGGGGTCGCCGATCAGGAACAGCGCCGGTGGCAGGCCGAGTTCACGCACCTCCGGCGAATCGCCGAACACGGTGTGGAAGATGCCCCACTGGCGATCGTCGGTGTCCTGGAACTCATCGACCAGCGCGATGCGGTACTGCGCACGCAGTTGTTTCACCAGCGTCAACCGTTGCGGGCCTTCCAGTGCCAACGCCACGCCATCGATCAGGTCGTCGTAGGTCTGTACCCGGCGCGTGCGCTTCAGCGCCTGCAGGCGCTGCGTGGCTTCGGCGCGAAGCGCGTGCAGGAAGTTCAACGCGGTACCACGCAACCAGGCATCGCGTTCGGCCAGCAGCGCGACATAGCGCGCCAACGGCGCCTGCAATGGCGACGATGGCGTGCGGTCGGGGAACTTCTTGTTGGTCTTGTCGGCCAGCACCGCCGGCAGCAGTGCCGGCAGGCGCTCGCTGGCCAGCAGCTCGCGCGGGTCGCCGCGCTCAGCCCAGGCCAGCAGCTGTCGGCCCAGCGGGTGCAGCCAGCCCAGCTTGTAGGACACGCCGTTGATCCACTTGTTGTCGACGGCATCGCAGAGGTCGATGAGGAACTGCTCGCCATGCTCGCGAAGCGCCTGCTGCAGTTCGGCGGCGGTGGCCTGCAAGGCCGGGTGTGGATCAGCCAGCGTCACCGGCTGTGGCAACGGGTGCAGGGGCGGCGTGCCCAGCAGCGCGCGCAGATCGGCGGCCAGCGCGTCCGGGTTGGACCACAGCCAGGTCAGCGGCTCCAATGTGGCCGGGTCATTGGCATGCACGCGCCACAGATCAGCGGCCAGCTCCTCCAGCAGTTCACGATCGCTGGCCAGCAGTTCCGGCGGATCAAAGGTATGGCCGCTTTCCAGTGCATGCTCGCGCAGCACGCGGGTGCAGAAGCCGTGGATGGTGAAGATGGACGCCAGATCGATCTCGTCGGCAGCCACCTGCAGGCGGCGTTTCAGTGCGACCGCGCTCTCGGTTCCGCCCTGTAGATGGCGCTGCAGTACCTCGCGGGTCAACCGCAGGTCTGGCGCTTCGCCCTCGGCCGGTTCCAGATCGACCAGGCGCGCGGCCAGCGCCAGGCGCTCGCGGATGCGTTTGCGCAGTTCCTGGGTGGCCGCATCGGTGAAGGTCACCGCCAGGATCTGGCCGATACGCAGGCCCTGCTCCACCACCAGTCGGGTGAACAACGTGGCCAGGGTGAAGGTCTTGCCGGTGCCTGCGCTGGCTTCAATCAGGCGGATGCCGTCCAGCGGCAGGGCCAGGTAGGGATCGCCCGCCATACGCCGGGTTTCCTGATCAGCGATGGCGGTGTTCATGCGTTGCCCTCCTGGCGTGCTTCGGTGCCGAGAGTGCGGCCTTCGCGCACCGCGCTGAAGACCACCTGGCTGTTGCGCAGCAGCTCGGCATAGCTGGCATCGGTGGCAAACGGGTCGGCACCGCGCAGCAGCAGCTGCCAGGCGTCGCTGCTGGATTCACCCCAACTGCGGTCGCTGCCATGCCACTGCTTCCAGCCTTCGCTACGCTGTTTTTCTGCTGGCGCGTTGTACAGCACCCAGCCGGTATACGGGGCAAAGCGCAGCGGCTCACGCAGGCCGCGCTCGCGCAATTGCAGCAGCGCACGCAGCGCCGCGCGTGCAGCGGGGGCGCTCAGTGCTGGCAGCACATGCGGGCCGGGCCCGGCGTCACCGCCATCGTGGAACTGCACCAGCGGCAACGCATCGCCGGCGGCGTTGGCCAGCAGCCAGTCCAGGCCCTGGCGGATCACTGCATTGCCATTGAGCGTGCCGGCGCGCAGGCGCACCAGCCCTTCAGGATGCCGATCAGCCACGCGGCCGTGCAGGCGCACGCCGTCGATGTCCACTTCGTAGCGACGGCTTTCCAGCGGTTCGCCCTGCATCCAGCCCAGCAGCGCACTGGCATACGGGCGCGTCTTCAACTGCTCCCCCTCGAATTGGCGCTCGCCCAATGGACCCGATGGCAGCAGTCCACGCGCGCGCAGCCGCGGGTACAACGGCTCGGTATCGCCGCTGAGCGTGGCGCGCACCACCGCCGCCTGCACGCTGCGCTTTTCCGGGCCGCGCGATGACAGCACCAGCGGTTCCAGGTCATCGACCTCCTCGACATCGTCGGCCAGGCGCAGGCCCAGCGACTGTGCGAGGAACTGCCCGGCCGGATCGCACAGGAAACGGCGCAGGGTATCGAGTGCGACGTCGTCCTCCACCGCATCGTCGAGCGGCGGTGGCAGCGGTGCGTCGAACCACGGCTGCAGTCCACCGCGCTGGCCAGTGAGGCGACCGGCCGCCGGATGCCACTGGCGGCGATAGCTGAAGCGGCGTGGGTCGCCGTCACCGAACGCGGCGGGCGAGAACGGCTGCAAGGCATGGCGCACGGTGAAGTCGCGGACCGCCGCAGGCGGATCGAGGTGATACGCGGCGGCGGCATCGATCAGTTCACTGACCAGCACCGACGGCTCGCGCACGCTGCCATCGCGCGGATCGGCACCGAGGTAGCTGAGGTAGAACACCTCCTGCGCGGCGGCGAACAGCTGCAGGAACAGGAAACGGTCGTCTTCGCGGGTGGAGCGGTCGCCCGGTCGGCGGCGCGGCGTGTCCAGTTCGGCGGTGAGCTGGTTGAGACCGGCCGCCGGGTCACGGCGCGGGAAATCGCCATCATTGAGGCCCAGCACGCAGATCACCCGGAACGGCAGCAGGCGCATCGGCACCATGCGGCCGAAACTGATGCCACCGGTCAGCAGCGGTGCGCGCGTATCGGCCTCGCCCAGCGCGCCGGCGAAGTGCGCACGCACCACCTCCGGCGGCACACCTTCCGCGAAGCCGGCCTTGGCAGCATCCTCGGCGAACTGGTTGAGCAGCTTGCGCAGGCGCTCCAGCGCGCGCTGGCTGTTGGGTGAACTCGGCGCGGAGGGCAGCAGTGCATCCAGCAACGACAGCAGGCGCTGTCGCCACTGCGCCGGGGTCAGCAGCTCGCCGAGGCGACGCTGGTAGATGGCCAGCACGCGCAGCAGGCGCAGCAGCCGGTCCAGCGCGTCCAGCGCGCCGCCTTCCAGTTCGATCCACGGTGCGACACCGGCCAGGTCGGCCTCGCTGCCGGTGGCATGGCCGAGCACCAGGCGATCCAGCGCGAACTGCCAGGTGTAGGCGTCGTCCGCCGGCGCCTGGTGCTGGTGGCGGTGCTTCGCATCCAGGCCCCAGCGTGCACCGGCCTGCTGCAGCCAGCCATGCAGGCGGTCGAAGTCCACCGCTTCCAGCCCGGCCGCTTCGGCCAGCGGCGCGCTGGCCAGCAGGTCCAGCACTTCATTCAGGCCAAAGCGCGAGACCGGCAGGCCCAGCAGGTGCACGAACACATCGGCCAGCGGTTCACCGGCCAGCGGGCTGCTGTCGGCCAGCGCATAGGGGATGTGCTCCTCCTCGCCACCACGGCCGCCGAACACCGCTTCCAGGTACGGCACGTAGGGATCGATGTCCGGCGCCAGCACCGCGATCTCGCGCGCCTGCAGCGGCGGGTCGAAGCGCGGGTCCTGCAGCAGGCTGCGCAGCTGGTCGTGCAGCACCTGCAGCTCGCGCAGGCGGGTGTGGCAGGCGTGCACCTGCAGGCTGGGGTCGTCGCTGCGCAGGCCGTCGCGCAGCTCGCCCGAGGGCAGCGCGCGGCGGTGGAACAGATCGCGCTGCAGGCGATGCAGCAGGCTGTCGGACAGGCCGCCTTCGTCCAGGGTCGGCCGGGTGTCGTCCTCCGGATCGGAATAGGCGGCGATTTCGCCGGCCGGATGCACCACCTCGTAACTGCCCAGCACCGCCATGAAGTCGCGCCCGGCCGCGCCCCAGGCTTCCAGCAGGCGGTTTTCGCCGGCTGCTTCGCCGAAGGGATCGGGCGCGCCGCTGCGCAGGCGCTCGGCCAGGGTCTGCAGATCGCCCCAGTACGACTGCACCGGGGTGGGCATATAGAAATGCAGCTCGCCAACACGTGCCTGGGTGGCCATCACCCGCAGCACATCGGGCGAGATGTTGAGCGTCGCGAACGCAGACATGCGCGGTGGCAAGCCCTTCGGCAAGGGTTGGCCGGCCCCTTCGAAGCGGTCCAGGTATTCCTGGATGCGGCGCGCGCGGTAGTCATGGCCGTGGGTGATGGTGCGCCACAGGATCGCCTGCGGATCGGACGGATCGGCACCGGCCGCCCAGCGCAGCAGCCAGTCGCGGCGCCACGCCTGGTACTTCTCGAACACCGAGGCCAGCTCGCCAGCCAGCGCCCACGGCTTCAATGCGTCATCGCCGGCAAGATAGGACTGCAGCGCGCGCATCGGTGGCTGCGCCAGCAACGCCGGGTCGCGCAGGGCCTGGTACAGCTTCCAATGCAGGCCGGCCGCGTCCAGGTCGTCCTGCTCGCCGCTGACGTTGGCCTTCAGCGCGCGCGCCACGAACTCACCCGGGGTGAGGAATTCGAGGTTCGCAGCCACACCGAACTCGGCGGCCAGTGTCGCTTGCAGCCAACGCCGCATCGCTACCTGCGGGATCAGCACCACTTCCGGTGCCAGCAGCGGCTGGCCAGGAACGGGCGCACGCACATTGCGCGCCAGCAGCGCGGCCAGCACGTCCAGGGAGTTGGAATGGTAGAGGCGGAAATCGCTGCCTGGGTCACTCATCATGCACAGTGTGCAGGACGGCAGGCAGTATTCAATGGTTGGGCCGCGAGCGGTACGGATTGTTCCGGGACGCCAGTCGATTGTCCCGGCCTCCGCCGAGGCTTGTCGTGCAACAATACTGCACCGTCCAGTCTGCTTATGTTCAGCCGACGGGCCCGATCCTTCGATGTCTAAAAAACGTTAATGGTGCCCATGTCGGCTTCCACCTCCAGTCTGGTGCAGTTATCCAACGTCCGCATCGACCGGAGCGGACGCACGATCCTGCGCGACGTGTCGCTGCAGGTGCCCAAGGGCAGCATCACCGCCGTTCTGGGTCCGTCCGGCAGCGGCAAGTCGACCCTGCTGGCGGCGCTGACCGGCGAACTGCGCCCGGTCGCCGGCGAGGTCACCCTGTTCGGCAAGCCGATTCCGCATGACAGCGGCGCGCTGCTGGAAATGCGCAAGAGCGTGGGCGTGCTGCTGCAGGGCAACGGCCTGCTGACCGACCTGACCGTGGCCGAGAACGTGGCGCTGCCGCTGCGTACGCACACCCGCCTGCCGACCGCCGTGCTGCGGCGGCTGGTGCAGATGAAGCTGCATTCGGTGGGCCTGCTGGCCGCCGCCGATGCCTGGCCGCGCGAGCTGTCCGGTGGCATGGCGCGCCGCGTGGCGCTGGCCCGTGCACTGGCGCTGGATCCGCCGCTGATGATCTACGACGAGCCGCTGACCGGGCTGGACCCGATCGCCTCGGGGGTGATCATGAGCCTGATCCAGCGCCTCAACCACAGCCTGGGCCTGACCAGCATCATCGTCAGCCACCACGTGCACGAGACCCTGCCGATCTGCGACCAGGTGATCGCGATCGCCAATGGCGGCATCGTGTTCCAGGGCACGCCCGAGGCACTGCAGTCCAGCCAGGACCCGCTGCTGCGGCAGTTCCTGCACGGCCAGCCCGATGGTCCCATCCCGTTCGATGCCGCGCCGCGCGCGAGGGTCGCCTGATGCCGTTCGTTCAAGCCACCCGCTCGCTGGGCCGTGCCGGCCTGTTCTCGCTGACCGTGCTGCGCGGTTCGCTGCCGACCCGTGATTTCCTTGCCGAGTTGACCCGCGAGATCTACAAGATCGGTGCGCGCTCGCTGCCGATCATCGCCGTCGGCGGTGCCTTCGTCGGCCTGGTGCTGACCCTGCAGGGCTACCGCACGCTGACCACCTTCGGTGCGGCCGACGCACTGTCGACCCTGCTCGGGCTTTCGCTGTACCGCGAGCTGGCACCGGTGCTGACCGCGCTGCTGTTCATTGGCCGCGCTGGCAGCTCGATCGCCGCCGAGCTAGGCCTGATGCGTGCCACCGACCAGATCAAGGCGCTGGAGCTGATGGCGATCGACCCGGTGGCCAAGGCGGTGGCGCCGCGCTTCTGGGCGGCGGTGCTGACCGTGCCGCTGCTGACCGGCATCTTCTGTTCGCTTGCAATCAGTGCCAGCTACTTCGAAGCGGTGCACGTGCTGGGCCTGGACAATGGCGTGTTCTGGTCGGCGCTGCGCAACAGCGTGGACTTCTGGGACGACTTCGGCGTGGCAATGCTGAAGTCGGCGATCTTCGGCGGCACTGCCGCGCTGGTTGCCGCCTATGTGGGTTTCCACGCCGAGCCGACCATTGAAGGCACGTCGGTGGCGACCACCCGTGCGGTGGTCAACGCTTCACTGCTGGTGCTGATGTTCAACTTCGTGCTGTCGGCAATGTTGTTCACCTAACCCCTCCACCGGCGGTGCGCAGGCGCGCGCGGCCACAACGACTCGATCAGGTAATCCACATGGCCATCCGCGGTCCCAGACTCGAATTTTCCGTCGGCGCCTTCCTGCTGCTGGCCCTGGCCTCGCTGATGGTGCTGGCCGTGGCCTCGACCAACCAGCGCTGGAGCTGGGGCAGCGAAGGCTACGACCTGAAGGCACGCTTCTCCCAGGTCGGCCAGCTGCGCAAGCAGGCGCCGGTGAAGATCGGCGGCGTCACTGTCGGCCAGGTCGCTTCGATCGACCTGGACCCGGTGAAGTTCGAATCGATCGTCACCCTGCGCATGGACAGCAAGGTCAAGGACCTGCCGGCGGACACCTCGGCCGGCATCTTCACCAGCGGTTTGCTCGGCGAGAGCTATATCGGTCTGCAGCCGGGCGGTGATCCGGACGTGCTGAAGGCCGGTGACGAGATCGTCTTCACCCAGCCGGCGGTGGACCTGATCCAGCTGGTCGGCAAGTACATGTTCAGTGGCGGTGCCGGTGGCGGCGCTGCTCAGAAGCCCAACGATGGCGCGCAGGCGCCTGCAACGGAACCGCAACCATGAAGATGAAACTGATCCCGGCCCTGCTCGCCTCGGCGCTGCTGGCGGCCACCCCGTTCCTGGCCCAGGCCCAGGCCGCTGCGCCGGCCGCTGCCGCAACGCAGAGCCAGGCCGGCAAGGTGGTGATCGATGCCAGCAGCCGCATCCTGTCCACGCTGCAGCAGCGCAAGAGCGAGTTCACCAGCAACCCGGCCAGCCTGCGCAGCTACATCGACAGCGAGCTGACCCGCACCTTCGACCGCGACTACGCCGCGCGCCTGGTGCTGGGCCCGCACGCCCGCGGCGCCTCCGACGCCGACATCAAGCTGTTCGCCGATGCCATGGCCGACAGCCTGATGCAGCGCTACGGCTCCACCCTGCTCAACATCCAGGGCAAGCCGAGCTTCCGCCTGAAGGGTGAAAGCCCGCTGCCGGGCAATCGTGGCGTGCGCGTGAGCACCGAACTGGTGCGCGCCGGCAACGAACCGACCCCGGTCGAGTACTGGATGCGCAACGTGAACGGCCAGTGGAAGATCTTCGACGTCAACATCGAAGGCATTTCCTACGTGCAGACCTTCCGCAACCAGTTCGACACCCCGCTGCGCCAGAAGGGCATCAAGCAGGTGGCCAACGAACTGCACAGCGGCAGCATGCAGGCCGGGCCCGCGGGCAATGGCAAGTAACGCACTGGCGCTGCTGGAAGGCGACACCCTGCGCCTGCGCGGGGTGCTCGACCGTGCCGCGGTGATCGCACTGTGGCCGCAGCTGCAGGCCCTGCCGGCAAAGCTGTCACGGCTGGAGCTGGGTGAGGTCGAACGCGTGGACAGCGCCGGCCTGGCGCTGCTGGCCGAGCTGGCCGCACGTGCGCGCAAGAGCGGTCACCCGCTGGCAGTCTCCGGCGCGCCGGCCGGCTACAACGAGCTGAGCGCAGCCTACCGGCTGTCGCCCGACCTGGATTTCAACGCTACTTCTGCTGCGAGCTGACATGAACGTCGTACGCACTTTCCCCCTGATCGTCCTGGCCACCGCCCTGACCGCCTGCGCCGGCAAGCCCGCACGCAGCGATGCGCCCGCAGCCAGCACCGTGGTCCCGGCCAGCGCCATCGCCGAGGCCTCTGCCCCCACCGCCGATACCGCTACGGTCGATGCCGCACCGGCAACAGCCGTGGTTGCCGCACCTGCGCCGGCCACGCCGCCATCCGCACCGGCCCGCAGCGCCGACACCGATGCGGCCAGGGCCGCGGCGGCGACCGCCCCCGGTGGTGACGACGACTTCGATGCCCTCTACGGCGGTGCCGGCAACACTGGCAGCGCGGCAGCCTACGATCCGTGGGAACCGTTCAACCGCAAGGTGCACACGTTCAACAACGCGGTTGACCGTGGCATCGCCCGCCCGCTGGCCACGGCCTACACCCACGTGGTGCCGCGCTTCGCCCGCACCGGCGTCAGCAACTTCTTCAGCAACCTGCGCGCACCGGTGACCATCACCAACCAGCTGCTGCAGGGCCGCGGTGCCGATGCGTGGGACAGCCTCGGCCGCTTCCTGATGAACAGCACGCTGGGTATCGGCGGCCTGTTCGATCCGGCCAGCAAGGCGATGGTGCCGCGTCGCAATGAGGACTTCGGGCAGACCCTGGGTGCCTGGGGCTGGCGTCGTTCGCGTTACGTGGAACTGCCGTTCTTCGGCCCTCGCACCGTGCGCGATGTGTTCGGCCTGGCCGGTGACATTCCGCTGTCGCCGATCCGCCGCATCGAAGAGGACAAGATCCGCATCGGCCTGCAGGGCATGCAGCTGGTCGATACCCGCGCGCAGCTGCTGGCAATCGACGACCTGCGTGACACCGCCGTGGACGAGTACTCGCTGGTACGCGATGCGTGGATGCAGCGCCGCAACTACCAGATCGAGAACGATCTGCGCAGCAAGCGCGACCGTGGCCACGACGATGCCAATTCGCCGATCCCGGTCGATGCGATGCCGATGCCGCAGTGGACGCACTGAGTCCGGTCTGCAGCGCATGAAAAACCCCGCCTCGGCGGGGTTTTTCTTTTCCGGTAGGTGCCAACCTTGGTTGGCACGCTTTCCTCAGGCTGCCAGCGCTGCCTCGATGGCCTCGCGCAGGCGCGCGTCATCGGCAGCCACGTCCGGGGCGAAACGCGCGATGACCTTGCCGTCGCGGCCAACCAGGAACTTCTCGAAGTTCCACAGCACCGCCGGTGCTGCGTGGATCGGGATCTCCTTGCTGGCCAGGCGCTCACGCAGCGGGCCTTCGCCGATCGACTGCGGCTGGGCGGCGGTCAGCTGCTGGTACAGCGGATGGGTATCGTCACCGGCTACGCTGATCTTGGAGAACATCGGGAAGCTGACGTCGTAGGTGAGCTGGCAGAACTGCTGGATCTCCGCCTCGCTGCCCGGCTCCTGGCCGAGGAAGTTGTTGGCGGGGAAGCCCAGTACTTCCAGACCCTGCGCGTGCTTTTCCGCATACAGCGCCTGCAGGCCTTCGTACTGCGGGGTCAGGCCGCACTTGGAGGCGACGTTGACCAGCAGCAGTACCTTGCCCTGGTAGTCGGCAAGCGAGGACGGCTGGCCGTCGATGGTGGTGAGGGAAATGTCCTGGATCGGGGTGCTCACGCGGGGGCTCCGGCAACAGCGGGGAATGGCCCACCAGCATAGCGCCGCGCGATGGCGGTAGTGCCGGCCGCTGGCCGGCAATCGTGCGACCGTTCGCAAGGGTTCATGCGGTTGCCGGCCAGTGGCCGGCACTACGATCAGTCCACGCAGATCGTGCCCTGCGCCTTGCCGTCATCAATGCGCTGGCGGCAGCCGAAGTTCTGGCGCACATCGCGCTGGCAGGTACCGGTAGCGGCGCTGCCAGCGCCCACCTCGGGACCGGCCAGGCACTGGCCCGTGCAGTCGCTTTTGCGGCTGCAGGCCTTGCCGGCATCGGCATAGGGAATCACGCACTGCTCGCGTTGCAGCCGGCCCAGCCGCTGCAGGCTGCCACCGGCGGCCTGGCAGTCGACGTCGCGCGCCTCCTGGTAGGCCTCGGTGGCTTCCGGCGTGTCTGCCGCCGCCGGCTGTGCCGCCGCATCGGCGGCGGGCGGCGTGCTGCTGCAGGCCGACAACAGGACGGCCAGGGCCAGGCTGGCAAGGAAGCGCAGACGCATGGTCGGACCTGCAGGCGGTAATCGAGACCACCAGCATACGCATTGCATGGTGCAGGTGGTGTGTCAGTGCACTCAGGTCTCTTCGCCGCCCTCCGGGGCAGTCAGCTGCTGCATCGGATCCGGGGTCAACTCCGGCGGCAGCGCGCGCTTGGCCTTGCTGCCCAGTTCGGCAAGTCGACGCGCACGGCTGATGGCCGACTGCGGCGAATCGATCAGACGGTTGCGTGCATCGGCGTAGGCCTTGCCAGCATCGTCCAGCTTCTTGCCCATGTCACTGAAGTCCTTCAGGAAGCCCGTCAGTGCGTCCAGCACCAACCCGCCTGCCTCACTGATCTTCAGTGCCTGTTTCTGCACCTTGTCGCGCGTCCACAGGCGCTCGGCCACGCGCAGCAGGGCCATCAACGTATTGGGCGAAGCAAACACCACGCGGTTGTCAAAGGCGTAGGCCTGCAGGCTGCCATCGGCACCCAGCGCGGCGGACAATGCACCTTCGATGGGAACGAAGGCGATGGTGATGTCCAGCGTCTCGGTGCCAAGTGCTTTGGGGTAGTTCTTTTCGCCGAGATCCTTGACGTGCTGGCGCAGCGCGACGGCATGGCGGCGCAGCGCATCTTCGGATTCCTCCGGAGTGGCAGCGTTCATCGCCTCCTGCCAAGCGATCAGATTGACCTTGCTATCGATCACTACGCTGCGTTCGTCAGGGAACTGCACGACCACGTCCGGGCGCAGACGTGCGCCGTCATCGTCCACGGCGTGCTTCTGCCGCTGATAGTGCACGCCCTCTTCCAGACCCGACCCACGCAGCACGTTGTCGAGCATCAGTTCGCCCCAGTCGCCGCGGACCTTGGCGCTGCCCTTCAGCGCATTGGTCAGGGCGGACGCTTGCGCGGCCATATCCTGGTTCAGCGTCTTCAATTCGCCCACGGCGCCGAGCAGGCTGGCCCGCTGGCGGGCTTCCTCGCCATACAGGGTATCGACCCGGGTGCGGAAATCACCCAGCTTGTCGGCGAACGGCTTCAGCAGACCTTCGATATCCGCACGCGACTGCACCGTGGCCTGGCGCACGTTCTTTTCGAACTGCTGTCCGCGCTCCTCGAAGACCTTGCCGGCCAGTTCAGCAAAGGCGCCCGAAAGCTTTTCCTTCGCAGTCTCCAGATAGCTTCGCAGTTCCGTGCTGGCTTGCTCCGAATGCTGCAGGTTCGCCAGCGCGCGCGCATGTTCGCCGTGCAGCTGCTGATAGCGCTGCTGTGCCTGTTGCAGTTCCGCGCTGGATTCGTTCAGCGCCGTGCGTGTCTGAGCCAAGGCCGATTCGCGTTCTGCCAGAAGTGCCTCGCGGCTGGCTGACACGGCAGTCTCACGCGCGACCTGCGTGGTCAGCGTGGTAATGGCCTCGGCGTGTTGCAGTCCCCGCAGACGCTCGCTTTCCAGCTCCGCAGTCAGCGCGTCCAGACGGCCTCGCAGCTGGCCGGCATCGACCAGGGCCAACCGGTGCTGTTCGCGTTCACTGATCAGCTGCTGGTGCAGATCACCCGAGGACGCGTCGCCTGCCCCACGGCGCAGCAGGATGACCAGTGCCACCAGTGTCGCCAGCAGCAGGGCCACGGCCAGGATCATGAGAAATTCGATGTTCATGCCACCAGTGTAGGCTGGCCCCGTCTCAAACGCTGCGTCAGGCCATGCTCGAACTGTACGGTAAGCCGACCTCGATCAATGTGCGCAAGGTACTGTGGCTGTGTGCCGGGCTGGACCTGGCGGTGCGGCACCATGCGGCACCCGATGCCGACCTGCTGCGCGGCCTGAACCCGAACGCACAGGTGCCGGTGCTGCGCGAGGGCGGCTTCGTGCTGTGGGAATCCAACAGCATCTGCCGCTACCTGGCCGCGCGCGCCGGGCGCCACGACCTGTTGCCGGTGGTGCCGCAGGCACGGGCCCGGGTGGAGCAGTGGATGGACTGGCAGGCCAGCGACCTCAACAGCGCATGGCGCCATGTGTTCATGGCACGCGTGCGCCAGCATCCGGACTATCCGGATGACGCCCGTGCCGAGGCCAGCCTGGCGCAGTGGAACCGGCTGATGGGCGTCCTTGATGCACAGCTCGCCACTACCGACGGCTACGTGGCGGGCAACACCTTCACTCTGGCCGACATCGTGCTCGGGCTGTCGACCCAACGCTGGTGCAGCACGCCGGGCAGCAAGCCGGTACTGGCACACGTAGATGCCTGGTTCGAACGCCTACGCCAGCAGCCCGGTTTCGCCGAGTACGTCGACAACGGTGTGGCCTGAGCAGTGGCTTCCGCAGCTGTTGGCAGGTGTCGACCTGGGTCGACACGGCTGATCCACGCCATGCGTGGATGAAACGCTGTAGAGCCGGGCGCAGGCTCGGCTCCACAGGAAAAACCGGGCCTTACCAGCCTTCCAGCACGATCTTGCCCTTGGCGCGGTGGCTCTCCAGCAGCGCGTGGGCACGCCGCAGGTTGGCCGCGTCGATGCGCCCGAAATGCTCGCCCAGGGTGGTCTGCAGCACGCCTGTGTCGATCAGCTCGGCCACCCGGTTCAACAGGTCATGCTGGCGCTGCATGTCGGCGGTCTTGTACAGCGGCCGGGTGAACATCGACTCCCAGTGCAATGACAACGCCTTGCGCTTGAGCGCCATCACGTCGACCTGGCCGGGATCATCGATCAGGCCCAGCTGGCCCTGCGGCGCCAGCAGTTCCACGATCTGCGCGTAGTGCTGGTCGGAGTGGGTCAGGCTGGCCACGTGCTGCACCTCGCTGATGCCGAGCCGCGCCAGGCCCTCGGCCAGCGGCAGACTGTGGTCGATCACATGGTGTGCACCCATTGCGTACGCCCAGTCCTGGGTATCCGGACGCGAGGCGGTGCCGATCACCGTCAGTTTCGTCAGCTTCCGCGCCAGCTGCACCAGGATCGAACCGACACCGCCGGCAGCGCCGATCACCAGCAGGGTCTGGCCTTCGCCGCCGCCCTCGGGAATTCTCAGGCGGTCGAACAACAGCTCCCAGGCGGTGATCGCGGTCAGTGGCAGCGCGGCGGCGGCGGCGTCATCCAGACTGGCCGGCTTGCGGCCGACGCTGCGTTCGTCCACCAGCTGGTACTCGGCATTGCTGCCCGGGCGATCGATGACGCCGGCGTAGTAGACCGCATCGCCAGGCTGGAACAGGGTCACCTCGCTGCCCACCGCGTCGACGATGCCGACCGCATCCCAGCCCAGCACGCGCGGGCCATCGGTGGCCACGCCGCGACGGACCTTGGTGTCGACCGGGTTCACCGCCACCGCACGTACCGCCACGCGCAGGTCACGCGGGCCGGGCTGCGGCAGCTCCAGTTCGATGTCGATCAGGGCCTGAGCATCATCGATCGGCAGGCCGGCTTGGGTGTAGGCAATGGCGCGCATGGCAGCGGTCCAGTGGGGAAGGAGGCGACAGGTTGCGCCGCACGCGCTCCCGCAGAAAGGCGCAGAATCGGGCAGCACTTTCACTCTGGCAATGAAGATGATCCGCTTCGACGATCTGCAGCTGTTCGTCCGCACTGCCGCACTGGGCAGCTTCTCGCAGGCGGCGCGCGAGGCCGACCTGCTGCCCGGGCAGGTCGCCGCGGCGGTGGCGCGGCTGGAACGCGAGCTGGACCTGCGCCTGTTCGTGCGCACCACCCGCAGCCTGCGCCTCACCGGCGAGGGTGCGCTGTACCTGCCGTATGCGCAGGAGGTACTGGCCACCCTGCGCGAGGGACAGGCCCGCGTGCAGGGCGAGGACACCGAGCTGCACGGCACCCTGCAGCTGTCGGCGCCCTCGGACCTCGGCCGCAACCTGCTGCTGCCCTGGCTGAGCGCCTTCCGAGCTGCGCACCCGCGGCTGCGCCTGCACCTGCGCCTGTCCGACGAGGTGGCCGATGTATTCCGCGACCCGGTCGACGTGGCCATCCGCATCGGCCACTTCGACGACGCCAACTACGTCGCCCTGCCGCTGCTGGAAGGCAATCGACGCGTGCTGGCCGCCTCGCCCGGCTACCTGCAGCGGCGTGGCACGCCCACCCGCCTGGAGGATCTGCGCGAGCACGACTGCCTGGTCTATCAACTCAACGGCCGCGCCTACGATCGCTGGTCATTCGAGGTCGACGGGCGTCGCAGCGTGATTCCGGTGCGCGGTCCGCTGGTCTGCGACGACGCCGATGTAGTGCGACGCTGGGCCGTGGCCGGCGAAGGCATCACTTACAAGTCCTGGCTGGACCTGCGCGAGGACGTGCTGGCCGGGCGCCTGCAGCTGCTGCTCGATGGTGTTGGCAGCAGCATCCCGCTGCAGCTGGTATGCCCGCACCGCAAGCAGTTCTCGCCCGCGGTACGGCAACTGCATGCGCAGCTGCGCCAGCACCTGCAACCGCTGCTGTCTGGCATGCCCACTGGCCTCACCCGCCCCCTGTCGCCAACGGCGGCACTGGCCGACAATGGCGGCCCCCCGTAACAAGAGAACGCCGCCATGCCGTGGATGGGCATCCAGGACCTGTGGACGTTTCTGGTCGCCGTGCTGGTGTTTCTCGCCCTGCCCGGCCCCGGCACCTTCACGCTGCTGACCGCCACCGGCCGTGGCGGCGTGCGTGGCGGCTATACCGCGCTGGCCGGCCTGCTGGTCGGCGATCAGATCCTGATGTGGCTGGCGTTGGCGGGCGTGGCGGCGCTGCTCAAGGCCAACCCGCTGGTGTTCCACGCGGTGCAGTACCTGGGTGCGGCCTACCTGGTGTGGGTCGGCATCAGCCTGCTGCGCACGCCGAAGCACGAGGGCGGCGACGCCGGCCCGATCCGCATGCAGCCGGGGCGCTACTTCCAGCAGGCGATCCTGGTCAGCCTGCTCAACCCGAAGGCGATCCTGTTCTACATGGCCTTCCTGCCGTTGTTCATCGATCCGAAGGCACACCAGGGCATCGCCACCTTCGCTGCGCTGGCGGGCATCATCCTGGTGGTCAGCATCGCCTACTGCTCGATGTTGATCGGCGTGGGCAACCTGGCCCGCCGCCGCCTGATCCAGCACCCGCGAATCAGCGATGCGCTGCGCCGCGTGGCCGGCCTGTTCCTGGTGGGGTTCGGCATCCGGTTGGGGCTGAACGGCTGATACCGCAGACGAGCAGGCTCGGCGCTACATCTGCCAACCAAGGTTGGCATCTACCAGAGCGCGGGATCCGGTAGTCGCCGACCTTGGTCGGCGCTGGCGCCATCGGCGTTCATGAGGCGGGTCTCTACCCGCCGTGCAGTTCCGCGCGCATGTGATCAATGAACACCCGCAGCTTCGGCGCCATATGCTCGCGGGCGGGGAAATACAGGTGGAAACCGGGGAACGGCGGTTGCCAGTCCTGCAGCACCGCCTGCAGGCGCCCTGCCGCCAGATCATTGGCCACCAGTGACGCGAACCCCTGCGCCATGCCGAGCCCGGCCAGCACGGCGGCATAGGCCAGTTCGGCATCGTTGAACACCAGCCGCCCATCAACCTCCACTTCCATGTCGTGGCCATCGCGACTGAACTCCCAGGGCATCAAGCGGCCGTTGGCACGACGGTGGACGATGCATGCGTGGCCCTGCAGATCGTGCGGGCTGGCCGGAATGCCGTGCTGCGCGAAGTAACTGGGCGTGGCCACCACCACCTGCCGTTCCGGCGGCCCGATCGGTACCGCGATCATGCCGCGCGCCAGTGATTCGCCGAGGCGGATGCCGGCATCGAAGCCTTCGGCCACCAGATCGGTCAACGCCGGCTCCACGCACAGCTCCACATCCACCTGCGGGTAGCGCGCCAGGAACGAGGGCAGTGACGGCAGCACCCGGCGCTCGGCGACGATCCTCGGCAGGGTGATGCGCAGCTTGCCGGCAGGAACCGCGCGCGCGCTGTCGAGATCTGCGAACGCCGACTCGATCTGCTCCAGCCCGCCGCGTACACGCTCGAGGAAGCGCGCACCGTGTTCTGTCAGGCCAACCCGGCGCGTGGTTCGTTGCAGCAGGCGCACCCCCATCCGCGCTTCCAGCGCGCGCACGCTCTGTGACAGCGCGGAGGTGGAGATGCCCAGCGCATCGGCAGCGCGGGTGAAGCTGGCATGGTCGGCGACGTGGACGAAGGCGACCACCGCCGACAACGGTGCGGAGGGATTCATTGTGAAGCCAACCTTCATGGTGAGTCCGGTTCCATCCAGTTTATCCACAGGATCGGGCGGCGGATGCTGTGCCTCCCGGCGGTATGCCCGCCCTCCTGTGATGGAACCTGTCATGTCGCTGGACCACTACCGCCTGCTCGGCCGCTCCGGCCTGC
This sequence comes from Stenotrophomonas sp. 62841_Sma, assembly GCF_056482945.1. NCBI lineage: Bacteria > Pseudomonadati > Pseudomonadota > Gammaproteobacteria > Lysobacterales > Lysobacteraceae > Stenotrophomonas > Stenotrophomonas sp. 62841_Sma. The sequence goes on from NZ_CM151224.1 coordinate 4,828,299, forward strand.
GAATCAGCCCGATGGCACTGGGCACGATGACCTTCGGCGCCGATTGGGGCTGGGGTGCGGACGAAGCCGAGGCCCGCCGCATCTTCGACAGTTACGTCGATCGGGGCGGCAACTTCATCGATACTGCAAACAACTACACCAATGGCAGTGCCGAGACCCTGCTCGGCCGCTTCGCGCAAGGCCAGCGCGACCGGCTGGTGATCGCCAGCAAGTACACGTTGGCCACCATGCCCGGCGACCCGAACAACGCCGGCAACCATCGCAAGAGCATGCTGCGCTCGGTGGAGGACAGCCTGCGCCGGCTGGGTACCGACTATCTGGATCTGCTGTACCTGCACGCCTGGGACGACACCACCGGCGTGGACGAGGTGATGCGGGGCTTCGACGACCTGGTCCGCAGCGGCAAGGTACTCTACGCCGGCATCTCCGATACGCCGGCCTGGCAGATCGCGCGCATGCAGACCCTGGCCGACCTGCGCGGCTGGTCGCCGTTGGTGGCGCTGCAGATCGAGTACAGCCTGATCCAGCGCAGCGTCGAACACGAACTGCTGCCGATGGCCGACGCGCTGGGATTGGGCGTGGTGGCGTGGTCGCCGCTGGGCAGCGGCGTGCTGACCGGCAAGTACAGCACGGCCGATCTGGCCAGCGCCGATACGCTGCAGGCCACGCCGGGCGGATCGCGCCGCAGCGTGGCCCTGATCAATGGCGCGTTGACACCGCGTTCGCTGCAGATCGCCGGGGAAGTTGCAAAGATCGCGGCCGATCTCTCATGTTCGGCGGCCCAGGTCGCGCTGGCCTGGCTGCTGCAGCGACCCGGCGCGGGCGCGCTGCCGATCATCGGCGCCCGCACCCTGGCGCAGTTCGAGCACAACCTGGCCGCACTGGAGCTGGCGCTTCCCGCCGAGGCGCTGGCCCGCCTCGATGCAATCAGTGCGGTCGCGCCGGCATTCCCGCACGATTTCCTGCAGATGCCGTTGCCGCGAATGCTGATGAGCGGCGGTACACGCCTGCGGCCACGCGGAGGCTGAGGCCGTGGCAAGGAGGGCGCGCTATGCTGCCCCCCTTCTCGAATGGATGCGCGTGGATGGTCCGGTTGGCTCGCTGCACCCTGCCCTTGCTGCTGCTGGCCGGCACTGCGTCTGCCGGCACCGCGCAGGACCATCGCTGCCTGAGCGGCGGTCGCAACGACAGCATCCACCTGGAATGGCGCTGGCTGGAGGATGGCCAGGCCGACGTGCGTTACGCCGGGCACCACGAACGCCTGCTGCTGCGGCAGGTTTCGATGGAGACCACGGTGCTGGCCGAAGACCGCCCCTACCAGTTCGACAGCGTCTGGGAAGAGCGCATCAACGGCCGCCTCAACGGCCGCTACCGGCTCAGCACGCAGGGCGCGCTGGTGCTGGACCTGAGCTACGAGCGTAGCCGCGACGGACGTCGCACCACCTTCCACGATGACGTCGAGGCCTGGCAGGAAGACGGCTGCCGCTGGCCCGGCAAGGTGGCCGAGTGAGCACCATGGACGACGACACCCTGCTGGAGCGCAGCTGGGAATATCGGGAGGAGACGCTGTACCGGCGGTTGTTCGGCGATACCGGGCCGGGGATCTATCCGATCGACATGGATCTGCTGCGCAACGTCTTCAAGCAGGACCAGATCGACCCGCGCTGGCTGCATGTCGGCGTCAATGCCTGCCCTCCGCACGGTGATCGAAGGCACTGGATCTATGTCAGCTCCGGCCTGTCCAACCCCTGGGAAGGGCGGCACGAAGATGGCGATTCGGGGTTGGGCATCGAACTGATGCTTGAGACGCAGGAAGAAGCGACCTGGGCACTGACCACCTTGCGCTGGTTCACCGCGTACCACCTGCTGCTGTGCCACTCACGCATGCCCGGCAATCCGTTGGCGCCATGGGACCGGCTGAAGCTGGGGGGGCCGGTGGATCACGCAGGGAGCATGCTGCAGGCGGCCGTCTTCGTTCCGTCGTTGCATTTCCCGGGACCCCAGCAACTGCCATCGGGACGATTCGACTTCCTGCAGCTGCTGCCGTTGACCCTGGACGAGCACGCGTTCGGCCGCGCCCAGGGCTTCGAAGTACTGGTGGCCCAGTTGAGAACCCAAGGTGCGGCGCCAGTGGTTGATTCGCAGCGGGTCAGCATCGATCTGGCCCCTGCTCTCACGCTTCAAGCGCCTCCCGGCTCGCCTTGAGGGATCGAATCATTTCGAATCCTGCCAGCATTTGTGCCGATTCCGGCAGAATGCTCGGAGTACAGCCGCGCCGGTGACGCATCTGACCCTCGCATGACCCCCGTCAGTGGTAATGCTGCGCTGCGTTCGGTCACACTCGGGAACTTGTCGTTCTTAGTCACCCCTTCCGAGGCCTGCATGTCCCTGTTCCGGCGCAAGTCCCTAGATTCCGTCACCGTCCACGAAGCCGGCAGGCGCCTGATCCCGACGCTCAGCTGGCCGCACCTGATCGCGCTGGGCATCGGCGCCATCGTCGGTACCGGCATCTACACGCTGATCGGCGTCGGTGCCAACCTGGCCGGCCCGGCCGTGCTGATCTCCTTCGCCATCGCCGGTGCGGTCTGCGCCTGCGCGGCACTGTCCTACGCCGAGCTGTCGACGATGATGCCGGCCGCCGGCAGTGCCTACACCTACAGCTACAGCGCGCTGGGCGAGGTGTTCGCCTGGGTGGTGGGCTGGAGCCTGATCCTGGAGTACTCACTGGTGGTGAGTACCGTGGCGGTGGGCTGGTCCGGCTACTTCGTCGGCTTCCTCGAATGGGTCCACACCCAGTTCGGCTGGAACGTGCACCTGCCCGCCTGGCTGGCGGCCGGCCCGCACGTGGAAGGCGGCATGATCAACCTGCCGGCGATCGTCATCACCTGGCTGGTGGCCGGCATGCTGATGGCCGGCACCAAGGAAAGCGCCACCCTCAATGCCATCCTGGTGGTGTTCAAGCTGATCGCGCTGGCCATCTTCGTGGCCGTGGCCCTGCCCGCCTTCGACAGCGCCAACCTGCAGCCGTTCATGCCGTATGGCTTTGCCAAGTCGATGGGCCCTGATGGCGTCGAACACGGCGTAATGGCGGCGGCAGCGATCATCTTCTTCGCCTTCTACGGCTTCGATGCGATCTCCACCGCCGCCGAAGAAACCAAGAACCCAGGCCGCGACCTGTCGATCGGCATCATCGGTTCGATGATCGGCTGCACCATCGTCTACGTGCTGGTGGCGCTGGCCGCGGTCGGTGCGATGAGCTACGTGGTGTTCGGCCATAGTGCCGAGCCGCTGGCCCTGATCATGCGCCAGCTGGGCCATCCGACCGCGGCGATGGTGATCGGCGTGATCGCGATCATCGCGCTGCCGACGGTGCTGCTGGCCTTCCTGTACGGCCAGAGCCGCATCTTCTTCGTGATGAGCCGCGATGGCCTGCTGCCGCGTGGCCTGTCCAAGGTCAACGCACGTACCGGCACGCCGGTGGCGACCACGCTGTTCACCGCGGTGGTGGTGTCGGCGCTGGCCGGTGTGGCCCGCCTGGACGAGATCGCGGCGCTGGCCAATGCCGGCACCCTGGCCGCGTTCACCGCCGTGGGCATCTGCCTGGTGGTGCTGCGCCTGCGCGAGCCGAACCGCAAACGTACCTTCCGTACCCCGCTGGCCTTCGTGGTCGGTCCGCTGGCCGCGCTGGGCTGCATCTACCTGTTCCTCAGCCTGCCGCACAGCACCCAGCTGTACTTCCTGCTGTGGAACCTGGCCGGCCTGGTGCTGTACTTCCTGTACAGCCGCCGCCACGCGCTGATCGCGAAATAACCGGATCACCGGTAGTGCCGGCCGCTGGCCGGCACCTCGCATCCTGTTGATACGGGCAATGCCGGCCAGCGGCCGGCACTACCGCAGGGCGGTCAACCGCCCTGCTTTGCAGCGTAGTCCTGCGCCTGGCGCATCACCCGCAGCAGGTTGCCGCCCCAGATGCCGGCAATCTGCTTCTCGGTATAGCCCTTGCGCAGCAGCCACGCGGTGATCTTCGGCAGCTGGCTGACATCGGGCAGGTCGCTCAGGCCACCGCCGCCATCCCAGTCCAGGCCGATGCCCACGTGCTCGGGGCCGACCACCTTGAGGATGTGCTCAAAGTGGGCGAAGAAGTCGTCGAGGCTGGCATGGCGCACCGGGTGCTCGTGATCCAGCGCCTGCTCGGCCTTCAGCAGGGCAACGCCCTGTTCGATGCCCATGCCTTCCCAGCCACCCAGCTGCTTGCTCAGCGCTTCCTCGGCCTGCTTGCGCTCGGGCGTCTTTGCGGTGTCGATCAGGTAGCCACCATAGGCGTTCACCTGGATCACACCGCCGGCCTTGGCCAGCTTGCGCAGGCGCGCGTCATCCAGATTGCGCGGATGGTCGTAGACCGCCTTGGCCGAGCTGTGCGAGAGCACGAACGGCACCGGCATCATCGCCAGCAGGTCGTCGAACACCGCATCCGAGGCATGTGACTGGTCGATCACGATGCCCAGCTTCACCGCCTGCCGCACCAGGTCCTTGCCGGCCGGGCTCAGGCCTTTCCACTCCGCCCCGTTGGGGTCGGTGGCCGAATCGGCAAACTCGTTGTTGGCGAAGTGCACGGTGCTGAGCAGGCGCAGGCCGGCGCGGTGGTAGAACGACAGCAGGCTCGGGTCTTCCACCAGCGGGCTGGCGTTTTCCATGCTGATGTAGACCACGCGCTTGCCGGCGGCCTTGATCCGCGCCGCGTCATCGGCGGTCAATGCCAGCGCGAAGCGCTCGGGGTTGGCCGCCAGCATTTCGCGGATCTCCAGCAGCCGCTGCAGGCCATGGTCACGCTCGGCGAGGTGCGCGGCGGGGCTGCGGTCGCCCTGATCGGTGTAGATCGCCCAGAAACCGCCGTCCAGCGCACCTTCGACCATGCGCGGGTAGTCCACCTGCGAAAGCGCGTTGCGGTCGTGACGCTGCTCGATGTCGAAGCCCGTTCGGCCGAAATTGGCCGGCGTATCCAGGTGGCTGTCGAGGGTGACCAGGCGCTGCTGCAGGGCCTTGGCGCGCGCCAGCTCCTGTGCGCTGAACTCGATGGCATGAGCCGACAGCGGCGCGCACAGCGCCAGGGCAAGCACGACGGACAGGTGGCTCAACGATGGCATGGGCTCTCACCGGCAATGGGAAGAGCCCGACCATAGCGCTGCGGACCGCGGATTTGTAGCGTCGAACTGTGCTCGACTGATCAGGCACCGCGAGTCGAGCATCGCTCGACTCTGCATCTGGAAATCAGTCCACCACGCGGCAGAACACGGCCTTGAGGTAACGCGATTCCTGCACGTGGGCCATGAACGGATGGTCCGGGCCGGCGCCGGCCACCTTCAGGATCTGGATCGTGCGACCGGAGAAGTAGGCCGCGCGGCGCAGCATGTCGAGGAACTGGTCCTCGGCCACCAGGCCGGTGCAGGAGAACGTGGCGAACAGGCCACCCGGCTTCACCACGCCCAGTGCCAGCTTGTTCATGTCCAGGTACTTCTTCAGCGCAGTGATCACCTGGTCGCGGTCGCGGGTCATTTTCGCCGGGTCCAGGATCACCACGTCGTACTGCTCACCGCGGTTGGCGGCGTCGCGCAGCCACGGGAAGATGTCGGACTGGACGAACTTCGGGCGCACGTTGTTCAGGCGCGAATTGCCCTTGGCGATCTGGATGACGTCTTCATCGATGTCGATGCCGACCACTTCAATGGCACCACGCGCCGCTGCGTACACGGCGAAACCGCCGGTGTTGCAGCACAGGTCGAGCACGCTCTTGCCTTCCACCTGCTGGCTCAGCCACTCGCGGTTCTCGCGCTGGTCGGCAAAGAAGCCGGTCTTGTGCGCACCGGCCGGGTCAGCGCGGAACTTGATGCCGTACTCGGTGATCACCGCCGCTTCGGTGGTGGTGTTGCCGTGGAAGTCGAAGCTTTCCTGCTTCTGCACGTGCTCGTCGGCGAAGCTGTGGAAGCGGCAGCCCGGGAACTGCTCGCGCAGGGCGTCGTAGATCCACTCGCGGTGGCGGAACATGCCGGCGGCGAAGAATTCGACCACCACCAGGTCGCCGTAGCGGTCCACCACCAGGCCGGACAAGCCATCGCCCTCGCTGTGCACCACGCGCCAGGCGTCGGACACCGCGTCGAGCTTCAGCACCTCACGGCGCAGCGACACCGCCTGGGCGATCTTGCGCGAGAACCAGCCAGCATCGACCGGCACATTCTGGTCGGTTTCGAGGATGCGCACGGCAATGCGCGAGTGCCCGTTGTAGAACCCGCGGCCGATGAACTCCCCGTCCACGCCGACCACGTCGACGATGGAACCGGGCTTGGGCCGGACGGTCGGCTTCTCGACCAGTTTCTGGAAGATCCACGGGTGGCTGGAACGCCACGCATTCTTGAGGCGGACAATCGGAAGGGGGGTATTCATCCACCTATTGTAGCCGGGGGGCGCTTTCGTAGAGTCGAGCTGGCGCGACGGGCGTTGCTGAACGGCCCGGGCAAGGCGTGCCAACCAAGGTTGGCACCTACCAGGGCGGGCCGGCCGGCGTGCCAACCAAGGTTGGCACCTACCGCGGCGGGCAGGCAGGCATGGCAACCCAAGGTTGGCACCTGCCAGAGCGGGGACCCCGGCCGCCCGGCATTTGACGGCAGCCCGGCCAGGCCGCAGAATCGGCGCCAGAAGGGGAGTAGCTCCCAGACGTTGTCGCCGTCATTTCGAGCCCGCAGGCTCCGGTGCAACGGCAGTTCCAGCCGACTGGAACTGCGAGCGAGACCTTCGCCGTACTGGCGAAGCTCTGTCCCTGGATCCCCCTCCCGATCCTCCGTTGCAGATCCTCGCCGTCCGGCCTGGCATTCATCTTTCCAACGGACATTCCCAATGCAGACGATCGGTAACGTGTGGTTGTGGGGCGGCTTCGCAGCGGTGGTGGTCATCGCCCTGCTGGTCGACCTCGTGTTGATGCGCCATGGTGGACCGCACAAGGTCACCTTCAAGGAGGCCCTGTGGTGGTCCATCGGCTGGGTCGCGCTGGCCCTGCTGTTCAATGCGGGCCTCTGGTACTACCTGAATGAGACCGCGGGCCAGGTGGTGGCCAACAAGGTCGGCCTCGAATTCCTGACCGGCTACCTGGTCGAGAAGGCGCTGGCGGTCGACAACATCTTTGTCTTCCTGATGATCATGAGCTACTTCGCGGTGCCGGAGGAGCAGCGCCAGAAGGTGCTGATCATCGGCATCCTGGGCGCGATCGTGCTGCGTACGATCATGATCTTCGCCGGCAGCGTGCTGATCACCCAGTTCCATTGGCTGCTCTACGTGTTCGGCGCCTTCCTGCTGTTCACCGGCTGGAAGATGTGGTTCGCCGCCGGGCAGGAGCCCGATCTGGAAGCCAACCCGGCCCTGCGCTGGATGCGCAAGCACCTGCGCCTGCTGCCGGATTACGCCGGCAACGCGATGAGCGTGAAGCGCGACGGCGTGCGCTGGTTCACCCCGCTGTTCGCGGTGCTGATCCTGATCGCGGTGACCGACGTGATCTTCGCCGTGGACAGCATCCCGGCGATCTTCGCGATCACCACCGACCCGTTCATCGTGCTCACTTCCAATGTGTTCGCGGTGCTGGGCCTGCGTGCGATGTTCTTCCTGCTGGCCGGCATGGCCGACCGCTTCCACCTGCTGCCGTACGGCCTGGCGCTGGTGCTGGGCTTCATCGGCATCAAGATGATGATCATCGACCTGTTCAAGATCCCGACCCCGATCTCGCTGGGCGTGGTGGCGGTGATCATCGCCGCTACCGTGGTGTTGAGCCTGAAGTACCCGCCGAAGGAAGGCGAAGGCCAGGCCTGAGCCTGACCCGCTGGATGGCGCGGCCGGTGGGATTGTCCCGCCGGCCGTTTCCACTCTCCCGCGGCGGTGGCCTTGGTTTCGCACCAACCACCGCCATTGCTGAGGTATGAACAACAACGCGCCCCTGCCCGCTGGCGACGTGCCGGCCCCCCGCAATGACCGCTCGCGCATCCTGCGGGCGTTCAATGTCAGCCTGGCCGCCGTGCTGGTGCTGGTGGCCGTGTTCGCCCTGCAGGGTACGTTCGACTGGCGACCGTGGGCGGTCGCGCCGCTGGAAGCCAAGGGCCTGCTTGGCCTGATCGGCGGCCCGATGCTGCATGCCTCGGTCGAGCACATCGCCGCCAACAGCATCGCGATCCTGATCCTCGGCACGCTGGCCGGCAGCGTCTACCCGAAAGCCACCGTGCGCGCCCTGCCCCTGCTGTGGCTGGGCTCGGGCATCGGTGCGTGGATGCTGGGCAATCCGGGCAGCGTGCACCTGGGCGCCAGCGGCGTCACCCATGGCCTGATGTTCCTGCTGGCCAGTCTGGGCCTGCTGCGCCGCGATCGCGCGGCCATCGCCACCGGCCTGATCGGCATGCTGTTCTACGGCGGCATGCTGATGACCATCCTGCCGCACGCCGATGGTGTGTCCTGGCAGTCGCACATGGGCGGCGCCTTCGCCGGCATCATTGCTGCGCTGCTGTTCCGCAACGCCGACCCGCTGCCGCCGCGTCCGCGCTACAGCTGGGAAGACGAAGAAGAAGACGTCGAACCGCTGGCCGACGACGAGCTGGAGCCGCCGTCACCGCAGCGCGTGCCGGTGCTGTGGCAGCCGCGCGAGGGCCAGGACTACGTGGTGATCCCGTTCCGCCGGCCGGACGAGCCGCGCGGCTGAGCGATGGTAGTGCCGGCCGCTGGCCGGCAACCTCATGACCCGGTAGTGGCCGACCTTGGTCGGCGCTCCCGCTGCATGCCAACCAAGGTTGGCATCTACCAGAGCCCGTCAGTTCGCCGCATTCCCGGAAGACCCGCGCGGCTGAAGAAAACGCCCCGGTAGTGCCGGCCGCTGGCCGGCAACCTCATGAACCGGTAGTGGCCGACCTTGGTCGGCGCTCCCGCTGCATGCCAACCAAGGTTGGCAACTACCAGAGCATTCCGTCACATCCGGTAGCGCCGGGCCATGCCCGGCGGCATTGGCCGGTCAGTTCGCCGCATTCCCCGCCGCGCCCATGCCATCCACCGCCTGCCGGCCCAGTGCCGGGTCGTCGGTGAAGAAGGCATCGATGCCGGTGGCCAGATAGGCGCGCATCTCGGCAATTGACCCCTCGGCATTGCGCGCGTTGTCGGCGCCCTTGCGCAGGTTGCTGGCCTGGAAATGGTTCTCCGGGCGGAAGGTGTACGGAATCACCATCAGGCCCACTGCATGTGCGTCCTGTACCAGCGTGGTCGGTGTCCCCAGTGCGCCCTTGGCGTCCAGCGGAATGATCGAGCGCAGCTCCGGGCCGATGCTGTCGGCGTAGCTGGCGATGTCCTTCAGTCCGGTCGGCGTCATCATCTGCGCGTAGGTCAGCGTGCCACCGGCCTTGGCGATGTCGGCCGGCTGGGTATCGCCCTTCCACAGCAGCTGCAGCAGGCGGATGTTGCTGCCCCGCCCGATCTTGCCGCGCAGGTAGCGCAGGTTGGCGGTCTCGAACGACTGGATGGTGACCGGCCCGACGTTGGTATAGGCGTTGCCGCGCAGCGCGGTCAGGAGCTTGTCTTCCATCGGCAGGCCGATCGACTGGAAGTAGGTCGGATGCTTGATCTCCGGCACCAGGCCGATGCCGCGGTTGGCGCGGCCGGCCTGCTGCACCAGGAACGCAAGGATCTCGTCGAGGCTGGCAATGCGGAACTGGCCATCGTAGGCGGTGCTGCGCAGTTCCGGCAGGCGCTCACGTGCGTACAGCGTCTTCAGCTCGGCCAGGGTGAAGTCTTCGGTGAACCAGCCATCGACCTTCTGCCCGTCGATGACCTTGCTGGTGCGGCGGCTGGCGAATTCGGGATGCGAGGCGACATCGGTGGTGCCACTGATCTCGTTCTCGTGGCGGGCCACCATCACCCCGTCCTTGGTCATCACCAGGTCCGGTTCGATGTAGTCGGCGCCATCGGCGATGGCCTGCGCATAGGCCGCCAGGGTGTGCTCGGGCAGCAGTGCGCTTGCCCCGCGGTGGCCATAGACCGACACCTTGTGCGCGGCCGGGGTGGAGGATTCAGCACTCATGGCCACCGATGGTGCCACGGCCAGCGACAACAGCAACGCACAACCCCACGACTTCACTGCGACTTCCCCAAGCGGTATGTGATGGGCGTCAGTATGCGGCGGCAATGTGACAGGCGGGGGACCCCATGGATCCGGTAGTCGCCGACCTTGGTCGGCGCTCTGCCAACCGGCGTCCATGACCCCGGACGCCCTGTGCCAACCAAGGTTGGCACCTACCAGAGCGAAGGTTGGCACCTGCCAGGGCGAAGGTTGGCGCCTGCCAGAGCATGAGCCGCGCGATTGATCGATGACGGGGTCAGAGATCCCTCCGGGGATCTGACCCCGACCTTACTTGCCGATGCAGAAGCTGGAGAAGATCCTTCCCAGCAGGTCATCGGCACTCATCTGCCCGGTGATCTCGCCCAGCGCGTCATGCGCCAGCCGCAGTTCCTCGGCGGCCAGTTCCAGGTGCTCATGCGCCAGCTCACCATCGGCGCGCTGCGCATGTTCCTGCGCGCGCTCGATCGCATCGACGTGGCGCGTGCGCGCGGAGAACTCGCCATCCACCTGCTCGCCTGCCCCGGCCGACGCAATCGAACGCAGGCGCGCATGCAGATCTTCGAGTCCGGCGCCGGTGGCAGCCGAAACGAACACCCGATCCGGATCGTCCAGCGTCGGCAGCGCCGTCAGCAGATCCGACTTGTTGTGGATGTAGACCTTGTGCGGCACCGCCGCCACGGCATCGCCCAGCGCCGCTTCGCCGGCCGCTGGATCGCGCGCATCCAGCACGATCAGCGCCAGGTCCGTACGCTCGATTTCCACATGCGCGCGGCGCATGCCTTCGCGTTCGATGGCGTCGCCACCGTCGCGCAGGCCCGCGGTGTCGACCAGGGTCAGCTCCAGGCCGTCCAGGCGGATGGTCTCGCGCAGGGTGTCGCGGGTGGTGCCGGCGATGTCGGTGACGATGGCGCGTTCGCTGCCGGCCAGCGCATTGAGCAATGAACTCTTGCCGGCATTCGGCGGCCCGATCAGCACCGCATGCAGGCCATCGCGCAGGCGGCGGCCGCGCTCGGCATCCCGCCGCAGCAGGGCAAGATCGCCGCGCGCCTGCTCCAGGCCACGCCGCACCTGTGCCCCACCAAGCGTATCCAGCGGTTCGTCGGCGAAGTCGATCGCTGCTTCCACATGGATGCGCAGCAGCACCAACTGCTCGACCACCGCGTCGATGCGGCGGGAGAACACGCCGTCCAGCGAACGGCGTGCAGCGCGTGCGGCGCGGTTGTCACCCGCGGCGATCAGGTCGGCGATGGCCTCAGCCTGGGCCAGGTCGAGCTTGCCGTTGAGGAACGCGCGTTCGCTGAACTCACCCGGGCGCGCCTGGCGCGCACCGAGCGCGATGCAGCGCGCGACCAGTTGCTGCAGCAGCACCGGGCTGCCATGGCCCTGCAGCTCCACCACCTCTTCGCCGGTGAAGCTGTTCGGTGCCGGGAACCACAGCACGATGCCATCGTCGATGACCTCGCCGTCGGCATCACGCAGGCGCGCGTAGTGCGCGTGGCGCGGACGCAGTGCAGGTGCACCCAGCGCATTGGCAATCGCTGCAGCGCGCGGGCCGGACAGGCGCAGCAGGCCGACACCGCCGGCGCCGGGCGCACTGGCGATGGCCACGATGGTGTCGGTGCGGATCGCGTCGTTCATGGCTCAGAGTTTCTCCAGCTGCGCACGCGCCTGGGCCGCGCCGCTGCCCTGCGGCTGCAGCGCCAGGTAGGTGGTGTAGGCCTGTTTGGCCTTGGCCTTGTCGCCGGCGTTGAAGTAGGCGTCGCCCAGGTTGAGATAGGCCACGGCGCGCGAGGGGTCGATCTTCAGTGTGTTCTCCAGCCAGCGCGCCGCTTCGGCATAGCGCTGCTGGCGGTAGTAGACGAAACCGAGGTTGTTGGCGGCCTGGGCGAAGTCCGGGCGCAGCTTCAGCGCCTCGGTGAACTGGGCTACCGCTTCGTCGTACTGCTTCTCGCGGTACAGCTGCAGGCCACGGTCATTGGCCTGCTGCGCGCGCTGGCGGTCGGATGCCGGGCCGGCGGTGGGCACCACCAGCTTGGCCTTGCCACCCTGCAGGTCGGCCACGGTTACCGGTGCCTGGCTGCCCTTGGCCTCGCTGGCGGCATCGACCTTGTTGTTCAGCGCGATCGCATCGGCGGTCAGCTGCCGCGTATCGGCGTTGAGGAATTCCTGGCTGTCCGGCACCTGGAACACGAACTCGCCGCCCTGCGAGCCGGGCAGACTGCCGAAGGCCGGCGTCTGGTGCGAGACCGCGGACACCGCCGGCGCCACGTAGGCGGCCAGTTCGGTACCGGTGATCAGGCCATCGCCGTTGAGGTCGCCCTTGCCGGCCAACGCCTGCAGCAGCACCCAGGTGAACACCGAGTGGCCGTTGGGGCCGGCATCGGCCACCTGCTGGTCGGCACCACCGGCGGTCAGCATCTGCCGCGCGCTGCGGCGGGCGTTCTCGCGCAGGAACGACGACGACGAGGGACCGCCACGGGTCAGGCCCAGGCCGCTGTAGCAGGCATCCATCACGAACATCACATGCTTGGCCTGCATGCTTTCGGCGATGTTCTGGATGTCGGTCATCGCGATCGCGTCGGTGGCAAATTCCTTCGGATCCGAATCGACCGGAATGATGTAGCCGAGATCGCGCCCGGAGGCGAGCTGGCGAGTCGCGCCATGGCCGGCGAAGAACACGAAGACGCGGTCGTTCTTGCCGGTGCGGTCATCGGCCAGGCGGTCGTGGAAGGCGGCCAGGATGTTGTTGCGGGTCGCCTGCTCGTTCTTCAGCACGATCACCTGCGAGGACGGGAAGCCGAATTGCCCGGTCAAGGTATCGGCCACTGCCTGAGCATCATGGCTGGCGTACTCCAGCTTCGGCCACTTGGCGTAGTTGTCGATGCCGACCACGATCGCCCACGACTTCTCGTAGCCGGTGGTGACGGTGGCGGCACCGGCGTCGCCCTTTCGCGCACGGGTGACGGTGAAGTCGCGGCCATTCCAGCCGGCGAACTGGTAGCCATCGGCGATCAGCCGGTCGAGGATCTGCGGCAGCGCCTTCACCGCACGATCGTGGATGTCGTGGAACAGGATGATGCCGCGCTGTTCCTTGTTCACCTGGTCGAGTACGCGCTGCACGATCGATTCCGGCACCGGGTCGGCCCAGTCCATCGAGTCGATGTTCCACATGATCGACTTCAGCCCGGCTTCGTTGAGCAGCTGCAGGCCTTCAGCATTGCGCGCGCCATACGGGAAGCGGAACAGCGGCGCGCGCTTGCTGTCGACATCCTTCAGCAGCGTGTCGGTGTCGAGTACCTGCTGGCGCAGCGCATCCCCGGTGGTGCGCGACAGCTGGGCATGGGTCAGGCTGTGGTTGCCCACAGCGTAGCCCTCCTCCATCAGGTTGCGGCTGATCTTCGCCATCGGGCCCAGGCTGACCTTGCCGTCGGCCTCGACCTTGCCCAGGTTGCGACCTACCTCGAAGAACACGCCCGGCACGTCATAGCGCTTGAGGATGGCCACCACTTCATCGGTGTAGGCCTTGTGCGGGCCATCGTCGAAGGTCAGCACCACGGTCTTGGCCGGCAGGTCGCGGCCGAAGATTTCGCGGTCGCTGTCCTTCATGGACATCGGGTACGGCTCGATCACGCCGTAGTCGCGCAGGATCGCTTCGCGGCTGTAGTCCTTGTGCAGGTGCGCGATGTAATCGTCCCACTTCTCGCGCTTCAGCTCGATGGCGCGGGTGCGCTCGAAGCGGCTGAAGATGCGGGTCAGTTCCTGGTTGTAGTTGCGTTCGATCTCGTCGAGCGCCTCCAGGTCCTCGCCGATGCGCTGATGCAGCTTCACCGCCTGCAGCGACGAATCCGTGCCAATGCGCTCATGCAGATCACGCAGCACTTCGCGGAAGGCCAAGCGGTCGGCATCGAACAGTTCCGGCGCCGACTCGATGTAGTCCAGCACGGTGCCGAGGGTGGCGAAGCGCTGCGGACTGGAACCGCGCAGCAGGGTGTCGAACTGCGCGGCGATGGCCGTACGTTGTTCCAGGCCATCATGGAACAGCTGCTGGCCCACACGCGTGGAGGTGCCGCGGTCGGCGGCCGACTGCTGTTCTTCGTCGGCCAGCAGCACGATGATCCGACGGTAACCGTCGAGCTGCTTCTGCAGCGCAGCCAGCAACGGCGCGGCGGCGGGATCGGCGGCGGCCGCGGCCTGCGCGCTGGGCTGGGTCACGCCGGTTACCGGTGCCTTCGCGTCCTTGTCGCCACAGCCGGCAACGACCAGGGTCAACAACAGCGAGGGCAGGAACAGGCGGAACGACGACGCACGCGGCATGGCGGACTCGATGGATGGAGGAACGGTGTGCCGGCGATTCTAACGCCGCATGCGAAAAGCCCGCCTTGCGGCGGGCTTCTGCTGGGGTCAGCCGGCCAGCGGCCGGCTCTACCGATTACTTTTTCTTGACCGGGGCCGGGGCGGTGGTGGCCGGGACCGGCTCGCCGCCGTGGCGCTTGGTCATCCACCACTGCTGCAGCAGGCCCAGGCCGCCGTTGACCACCCAGTACAGAACCAGGCCGGACGGCATGAAGGCCATCATGACGCCAAACACCAGCGGCATGAACTGCATCATCTTCTGCTGCATCGGGTCCATGCCCGGTGCCGGGGTCAGCTTCTGGGTGAACCACATCACCGCCACGTTGATCACCGGCAGGATGAAGTACGGGTCGCGTGCGGTCAGGTCCTGGATCCAGCCGAACCAGGGCGCCTGGCGCAGTTCGACCGATTCCACCAGCACCCAGTACAGGGCGAAGAAGATCGGCATCTGGATGAGGATCGGCAGGCAGCCGCCCATCGGATTGATCTTTTCCTTCTTGTACAGCTCCATCATCGCGGTCTGGAACTTCTGGCGGTCATCGCCATAGCGTTCCTTCAGCTGCGCGATGCGCGGCTGGAAACGACGCATCTTGGCGCCGCTCTTGTACTGGGTCGCCGACAGCGGGTACAGCACCAGCTTCAGCAGCACCACCAGGCCGACAATCGCCCAGCCCCAGTTGCCGACCAGCTTGTGCACCTGGTTCAGCACCCAGAACAGGCCCTGGCCGATCACCGCCATCATCGAGAAGCGGCTGTAGTCGACCACGCGGTCCAGGCCCGGCACGTCTTCCTTGGCAATCAGGTTGACCAGCTTCGGGCCGACCCACAGGCGGGCTTCGGTGCTGGTGGACTGACCCGGGGCCACAGTGAAGGCCGGACCACGCGCTTCGATCAGGTCACGACCGGCCACCTGCGACAGCACGTAGTGTGCGGTCTGGTCCTTCTGCGGGATCCAGGCGGTGAAGAAGTGGTGCTGCAGCATCGCCAGCCAGCCGCCGGTGATGTTCTGGTTCAGCGTGCCGTCTTCCAGGTAGTCCTTGAACGCACGACGCTGGTACTTCTTGTCGTTGTCGTACCAGGTGGCACCGTTGAAGCTGAAGGAATCCGGGTTGGTCATGCTCCGCGACAGGATGGTCGGGGTGCGGTCCAGGGTGCGGTAGACGTAGCCGTTCCACGGCGCGGCGCCGGCGTTGCTGACTTCATCCTTGAAGCGCACGGCATACTCGTTGCGCGAGACGGTCAGCGTGCGCTTGATGGTCACGCCGTTGTCGGCGGTCCACACGAACGGGATCTGCAGCTCGTTCTGGCCCTTGGCCAGCACGAAGTCCTTGGTGTCACCGACCAGCTTGAAGCCGTCGGCGCCGGGGACCGGGGTGTTCTTGTCTTCGCTGGCCCAGCCACTGATCGCGCTGTACGGGTGCGCGGGGTCTTCGGTCAGCAGGCGGACCGGCGGGCTGCCTTCGTCCTTGGTCTGCGGGAACTGCAGCAGCTCGGCATCGAGCACGCGGCCGCCGTCGAGCACCAGACGCAGCACGTCGGTGGTGACGGTCACGCGCTGGCTGGCCGGGGTGGCGCTGGCCTGGGCCTGCACGGCGGCCTGGCCGGGGGCACCCGGCACCTGGGCGCTGGGGATGGCGCCCGGGGTTGCGCCCGGAACGCTCTGTGCGGCGGCCGGGGCCGACGTGGTCGTCGGTGCCGGGGTCGGAGCAGCCTTTTCACGGCTCCACTCCATCCACAGCAGCACGGCCACCATCAGCCAGGCAAAAATGAGGAATACGCGGGTCTGGTTCATCAGCGGACAGGCTCGGCGGGGCCGGGACGCGATGCCGGCTCGGTCAAAGAAGGAGTTGCGATGCCATCAGGCGGCGGCATTGTGCCGTCCACGCCCGGCGTGGGCAATGCACGCAGGCGACGCAGCAGGCGCAGGAAGGCCTGGCGGATCTCGTCGTTGCTGGCGGAACGCGCAGCACTTCGAGCCACGACGACAAAGTCGCCTGGCTGGATGTCGGTACGTGTCTGACGCAGGATGTCGCGCAGGACGCGCTTGATCCGGTTACGCCCGACGGCGTTCGGATCAACCTTGCGGGAAACCGCCAGACCCAGCCTGGCCGGCCGGTCAGCCGGCAGCCAGTGCAGGGTCATCAGCGGATCGGACACACGGCGGGCGCCGTTGAAGACCGTTGAGTATTCGGCACGCGTGCGAACCCGCGCAGAGCGAGGGAATCGCTTGCGCGGGTCTGCAGTATTCACTGTCGAAGGGATTGCGTCTGCCGCGATGTGCGGCATGGCAATCAGGCGCTCAGGACTTTGCGGCCCTTGGCGCGGCGACGCGACAGGATCTTGCGGCCGTCAGCGGTCTTCATACGGGCACGGAAGCCGTGGTCGCGCTTACGCTTGAGGTTGCTGGGCTGGTAGGTGCGCTTCGTGGCCATTGGGGGCCTCTCGTATGAATGGGACGGAAAGAACCGGAAATTCTAGAGAGGTACCCCGCCCCAAGTCAACCCCTGGCAGCTACGCGAATTCACTGGGCTGTGCAATAGCTGTGGATGTTTTTGTGAATAAGTAGGGGACAAGCATTCCGAAGGCGGGCGCTCGGTGGTAGTCTGAGCCATCCATTTCCCCCCTTTCCGGCCTGTGTTTGGGCGCCTTGTCGCGTCCATGCCCCGGCCACCGGACGATTATTGCTG